>CAVVBS010000009.1:0-2225970 GCA_963746595.1 uncultured Acidobacteriaceae bacterium | reverse complement strand
GGAGCCCAATTATCGGAAGCCCATGCGGAGCTGTCCCGACGGATTCGCGCCCCTCATCAAGCCTGTTGTGGCATGGCCCGGTGATACCGTCGAAACCTCGGCTCAGGGTGTCAGCGTCAACGGGCAATTACTCGCCCATACGATGACCATTGACCACGATTCAACAGGGCATCCGATCCACCCCTACACATATGGGACCTACCGCGTTCAGCCGGGACAGCTCTGGGTAGTCAGCAACTTCAGCCCAAAGAGCTTCGACTCCCGTTACTTCGGCCCAATACCAGCTCGCTCTGTACAGCACTGGGTCCGGCCTTTCCTTGTCGAGAAGCACTACCGCGCTGAAACGATTACGAAATAGACGAAATTTGCGCGGCTTCTGCCGAATGGAGTCACCGGATCATGAAAAACACGGAGTCAATTCCGCGAGGGCAGATGGCGACACATGCTCTCTCCATTCGTATTTCTCCAAACATTCGAACAGTCCTGCTCTTCACCGCCGCCTTCGTCTTCGGCGCCGCCGGCTGGAGTGGCAAGACTTCTCTGAACTTCCTAGCACTGCTATATCCATTTGTGTACTTACAGTCACGGCGCCGACTCGACGCTCTCAGCTCTGCGGTGTATTACGCGGGGGCCACATGGAGCGTCATTCCAGGTTCAGCGAGCTTCTTTGACACCGGTGGAAACCTGGTCCTTCCCCTGCTCATCTGGACCCTGCTTGTCGCCCTAAGTGCAGCACCGTGGATGGCCTTCTACAATCGTCGGTTTCTTCCTTTGGCGACGATCGGGGCCATCATCGCACTGAGCATCCCACCGTTCAGCCTCGTCACGGTTGCACACCCGCTCATCTCCGTGGCTCAGTGGTTCCCTGGAACCCGATGGTTCGGCCTCTATCTTTCCTTAGTCCTGATACTCGCGTACCGTCGACTCGGTACCGCGTTTACATTTACAGCGCTCGTAGGAGCGTCGCTCGCGGCACATGCTCGTTTCCACCGTCCACTGCAAGATCCGCGTATCGTTGCCGTGAACACTCATTTCGGAGGTCCATCGACACGAGACATGATCGGCTCCACATTGCAAGGCCAGGAAGAGGCCATGCAGCGCATAGCCCTCGCGCACCCAAATACGCTCATCCTTTTTCCGGAGTCGATCATTCCTACTTGGAATCCAACGCACGATCTACGCTGGGCCGCGACCTTTGCTCAACTGAAATCCCGCCACACCGGACTGCTCATCGGCACGACGATCCCCGTTGCAAACACCCAGGCGAATCACAATGTTCTCCTCTCGCGTGGCTACACGGAGCGCCTGTCCTACGTGCAGCGCGTCCCAGTACCTCTCGGCATGTGGCACTTTGGCGACAGGCGCAACGGCTTTCCGTTAATGCTCGGGTACCCGGCCACAATCCGCATCTGGGATCGACGCGCCGGAGTCCTCATCTGCTACGAACAGCTCCTTGTCTGGCCTGCCCTCCAGACGCTATCGCGAAATCCGGCCATGCTTTTTGCCCCTTCGAATTTGTACTGGGCGTCCGGCACAATTATTCCCTCTGTGCAGCACGTCTCTGCTCAAGACTGGGCTGACCTTTGGGCAATTCCTTTATATGAGGCAAAGAACCGATGAAGACCTTCATCGCAGTGAGCCTATTGCTTCTTCCGTCAGTAGTGCGGGCACAGAGCACAGACGTCACCAAACTGCACTCGACCTGTCTTCCGACTGCTCCGCTGAGCACACTTCGCGCAGTCATCCAGGTCGAATCGAGCGCCAACCCAAATGCCATGCAGATCGACTTCCCGAAAGCGCTACTTAAGCGTTGGAAACTCCCCAAGGGAACACTACGCCTCAAGCGCCAGCCCGTTAACCAAAGAGAAGCATTGGATTGGCTCGCGTACTTCCAGAGCTACGGCATCTTTGTTGACTTGGGGCTGATGCAAGTCAGTACGGCAGAAGCTAAACGACGGGGTATATCGCCCGCGTCTCTGTTGGAGCCATGCGCGAATCTTCGAGCGGGTTGGGCGATCCTTGAGGACGATTACCGCATTGAACAAAAAACTTATGTTCCGGGCCAGGAAGCTTTGAAACACGCAATTTCACGATACAACACCGGAGACACCTCGCGAGGGATGACCAATGGCTATTTGGGCCGCGTTCTCGCAGCGGCCCGCAAGTCGCCAGCCGATGCACAAACGGAGAAGTGATGAGTGTTCTATCTTCCGAACGTCCACATGACCGAGGCGTTGAAAATGGCATGGCAAACGATCGGTGGAATGACGCTCCCGCTCCTCCAGCGACACAGACCATAGACAATGCCGGCAACGGTCGTCAACACCAGATAAATTCCGCTGCGAGCGTGAGCCACTGCAAATATGAATGCCACGAGGAGCATGACGAAAATCTCAAATGCTCGTTTCGAGTGCAGGTCTCGTCCTACAAAGAGAAAGCCGTTATACATCAGGCCGCGAAAGAACAGCTCCTCCGTTATTGGAGAGACGAGCACCGACCACAACACCTTTCCCGCTGGCACCTCTCCATAGACGGGAAGATGCCAATGCTTCACACATACCCAGAACAGTGCGAAGAGAGCTATTGCCGCAAGTGTTGCCGATCGGAGAGAGCTGCCATTCACTCGCTTCAGCGAAAGCACTGGAGCCTTCTCCGTGCCGCTCATCTGCCAAGTGAGCTCCCAAAGCCCAATCGCAAGCAGTCCTATAGCCCACCAGTAGGGAACAGCCGCACTCATCACCGCGAGGCCCCACGTTACAAGCCATGCAACAGGAAGCCACTTCCGCCATTCCATCCCGAGAGATTGAGAAGTGATTATTTCTGACAACGAACGCATCCTCCGGCTAAAGGCAGCGCAATCCGCGCTCGCCTCAGTGAAACTCGCTGGCCTGCAACCATCGCAACACCTTGAAAGCCTTTTCGCGTCTTGGATTGACGGCAACTCGACACTCGACCAGGCCTACGCCTCTCTCTTAGCGAACGCGAGGACAACCAATGATTGAGCACACTGACATAACGATACTCGGCACTACAACTTTACAAAACAAGCTCGGCATCACTGACCCGCAGCGGCTGGCGACAGCAGAGGCCGACTTCACCGCGTTTCGACTCGCCGAACTTCGAACAGCTCCTTTACTCGGCGGCTTCGATTCCGTACATCTTCAGCAGATCCATAATCACGTCTACCAGGACCTCTACGATTGGGCCGGAGAACTCCGACGCGCCGACGCCAGCGACCGGCCGGCAACCGCGGTGGAAGCGTCTCTCAATGCGGTGTTGGACCAGCTTGGGCGCGAAAATCACTTGAAAGGTTACGACCCCGAGGAATGGGCGATAAGAGCCTCCTCATACATCTACCACCTTGGCTCCATCCAGCCGTTTCTCAATGGCAATGAGGTTGTTCTGCTCGAGTTTGCCGAGGAACTGGCTCGCAAGAACAATCTCAGTCTTCGATGGCAAACGGCGCCAGAGATCACCGTAACCAAAGTAACGACCCACCTTTATCAGTCCGAACAATCTGCAAATATCCGACGTATGGTCATGATAGCGATGGATACAGACCCAAGCTCACTACGGCCGAGTCGCGGCCAAGTCGTTGAGCGAGGAATCGAAAGGTTTTTCTCTACCGGAAGCCCGCTGCTCTAGAGCAACCCGCGTTCTCCAGCTACACTTGAAGCGAGCAGTGGCAGTTACCGAACGATCATTTCACTTTGTGAGAGCGGCCTACGTGCGACTCCCCCGCATTGTAAAGAAGCTCTTCGCGACTTTAGGAATAACCTTTCTAGTCGCTGGCGGCGCGTATTATTACGCGATCACACCGCATCACAGCTTGGCTCCGCAGAATTCCGCGGCAGGGCTGCTCGACAGTGCCGACACCCTTGCATGGGGTAATCGTTGGACTGACGCGTTACCCCTGTACCAGAAGGCCGAGCAGCTATACACCTCACAGCACGAGCTTTCCAAGGCCCTGTATGCCCAGGTCAGTCAAATCCCCCCGAATGAATCCGTGAGCATTCCGGCGACTCTTTGGGCATTGACACAAGACTTGGGGCGCCCCGAGGCCGCAGACCTCGAGACCAGGCTCAGAATCCTCACGATTCGTGGGATGCTCGAAACCAACTACAACGCCTCAGAAGCACGATCGACCTGGCGAGAGGTGGCCGCGCTCGCAATCAAATTGCATCACTACGAACTGGCAACACGCGCCACAGGCGAGCAAGGCATAGCTGCGTTCATTCTCGGCGACACCGAAACTGCGAAAGCGCAAGTCGTACGAGCTTGGGAACTCTCAAAAGTTGAAAATGATCCAGCGGCAACCGTCCGCTATGCGAGCGTTTTTGGGGCCGGTCTAGTGCAGATTCATCGCTTTAAGGAAGCTCTGACCCCATTGAATCAGGCGATCAAGATTGCTGAAACAAATCCTGCAATTGCGTACCCTACAATTGCCGTTTACGCGAAGATAGACGCCTTGGCAGGCCTTCATCAATACGAAGAAGCCATTTCTCTCGCGAACGCATCACTTGCACGGCTGCAAGGCACACCCTATGACGCCCACAAGGCTCAGGTTTACCTTTCGCGGGGCACAATCAATAAAGAGCGCGGAGATTGGAACGCAGCGATCGCCGACTACCAACAATCAGTCGACCTCTCAAGCAAGATCAGCAACTACCGCGGCGTTACCGACGCAGGTGGACTTCTCGCCGAAGCGTACCAACATAACGGCAACCTCCCAGACGCGCTTGCGGCGATAAACCGCGCTATTGAGGCGAACACCAAAATTCCCGATGAGCTTTACCTCGTTCCACGCAATCTAGCTATTAAGGCGGAAATCATCGACAAGATGGGTCAAGCCAAGGAAGCAGACGAGCTCTATCAAAAGAGCATCGCGCTTGTAGATGGCATGATCCAGCACGCCGCCACAACCAATATCCAGCGGCAGCTCCTCGCGGAGATGAGCGATGTTTATTCGGGCTATTTCGCATCATTGTGCGCGCAAAAGCGCTACGATGATGCCCTCCAAGCCCTGGAAAGAGTTCGGGGCCGTGTCGAAACAGAAGCACTAGAGCACCATGCCAGTCAGCCAGTTCATGCGCCGACGCCGGATGAGCAAGAACTGACCCGTCTCAATCTCGCCCTTATAAACACTGACGATCCAGCCGCCAGAGCCTCTCTGATCAGCGAAATTGATAACACTGAACTGAAAATCAGCCCTAGTGCGCTGGCACAGGAAACAACGGTTCACCCCGTCCATCTAGCCGATGTCCAGCGCAGCGCTTTCGCCCAACGCGCTGCTAATCGAATACGTTCTCGCCGAACGCAACTCGTATGCATTCGCCATCACTCAAACATCGGTCACACCCTACCACCTGCCTGCGAAGACTCAAATCGAATCGGACTCGAATCTCTACCGGAAAGAAATCCGCGCTCAGAAGGTGGACCTGGCGCTCGCCCAGCGCCTCTTCACCGAACTGCTAAATCCAATCAAGGAGTACCACCAGAAGACGGATCTGATCATCGTTCCCGACAGTTCTCTCCATCTGTTGCCCTTCGCTGCGCTCGCAGACAAAGGCTCATATGTCCTCAAAACCCATACAGTAGACGTTGCCCCTTCATCTACCGTTTTCGACTTGCTTCGCAAACGTCTCGCCCAGGAAGCGTCCGCTGCAATGCCATACATCGGGGTCGCCGCGTGGACACAGCCTGCGGATACGCGAAATCCCATTGTTCGAGCAATCTCCGGACCAGAGCGGAGCCAGCTTGCCCCGCTCCCGGACAGCAAGCTAGAAGTGGAGACCATCGCCGCAGATTTGCCGCGACCGAGCACGATTCTCCTGGGTGCAGATGCCACTGAAACTCGCTTCAAACATCTTTCACTCAACAGCACAGAGGTCATTCATCTCGCTCTGCACGGCTATGCCGATCTGGACTACCCAGACCGTTCCGCTTTGATCTTCGCGCCGGATCCTTCGGGGAGTGAAGATGGACTGTTGCAGGTCCGCGAGATTCGTAGCCTGCATCTGAAAGCAAAGCTCGTCACGCTCTCAGCCTGCAATACTGGCGTCGGCCCGGTGGGCGAGGCTGGCGTTGCGAATCTCGTTAACGCCTTCATCGAAGCCGGCGCTGACTCTGTTGTGTCCACGCTCTGGGAGCTAGAGGATCACGCCACCGAACACCTGATGGCCATGTTCTATTCCCAACTCGCCCAACATGCCCGCAAAGTTGACGCTCTTCGAACGGCGCAGTTGGACCTCCTCAATCAAGGTCTTCCACCTTATTTCTGGGCCAGCTTTCAGATCGTTGGAGACCCAAATGGGACGCTGTGACAAGTGGGGCCGTTTCCGAACCAAACAGTAAACAGAAGGCCCTGAAAGTCAAATAGTCAGGCGCAAAGGAGCTTCAAGGCGGTATCGAGCTGTCCGTCATTGCCGCGTCTTCTGTCCTGCCAATCGAATTCGATGACCACATCGGGTTCAATCGGGCTGCCCTCAAGAGCAGTACCGTTCCATGTGTAATAAGCACCCGTCGGGAGCGCGAGCCGAAAGCCGTGCCCAACTTTCACGGAAGTCGCAGACAAGAGTCTCCCGGCAGTCTTTTCTCCTACGATAGTTGCCAGCTTGTTTTCTTTCGCGAAAATGGTGACCATCTCCGCCGCACTGGCAGTGTGGCGATCGACCAAGAGCACGACATTTCCTTGGTAGGATTGCGGACCAAACCCTTCAGACTCCAAGACAATCGGAGATTTGGTGATGAGGGATGGCAGATAGCGTAAGGCCAGCAACCAAAGAACCCTCTTGGATGAAGGGATGTTTCCGAAGCGTGGAAATGTAATTTTCTCTTTGGCGAGATCCCGGCCCGCCCATCGCTTTCCAGGCGCAAACCCAACCGGTATCTTCTCCGGGGTCAATAGACTCATGAGACGGAGTGCGCCCGCTCCGCCACCTGTATTTCCGCGCAAGTCGATAATTAGCCCTCTAATCTTACCGAGGCCGATTACTGCCTTGGAGATTTCGTTGGCAACGTCAACCCCGATCATCCCCGGAAACATTGCCACCTTCAGGTATCCAACCCCCTCGCAGACAATCTTCGACTGGACAAGCGTCGGCTCCACGAACTGTAACTTTTTCCCCTTCGGCTTTGACACATCGACTGTTGTTGTTCGGTCGCTATCATCGCTCGCAACAATATTGAGCTTAGTAGTCGCTCCCATCGGGAAAACCGGGTGCTCAGGCGGGATGATCTCTTTATCATCGAGCCTCAGTAAAATATCGCCGGGTTGAATCCCAGCGAGTGCCGCTGCACCGCCATCATGAACATCTTGGAAAATCCACCGAGATCCATAGGCGGTTTCGCCCGCGAGATAGGTTGCGCTGAGCGCCGCACGACTTGAAGCTCTCCGCGCACTCTGATGAAAAAAGCCAACATGAGAGGTCTTGAGGTTCTGGAGAAGGGCAGTAACAGCCTGCTCGAATGCTTCCAGGGTGGGTGCGCTTTCGATAGTCGCGCGATGATTCGCAACGGCTTCGTGCCACCCATTTCCAAGAAGTTCTGGTTTATAGAACTTCTTGGCTAAAGCGGAGAGAACGCTCTCGAAGATCTCATGCTTGGTTTTCGAGGTCAGGCCGTCCTTCAGTTTTGGGGAGGGGGAATTCTGCATCTTTTCAAGGAGCTCCATGGGCGATTTGAACGGGGTAGTAGTACATGCCATTGTCAGAGCCCCTAACTGTCGCCAGAAAGTAAGCCCCAGATTTGGCGGCGCGGAGATCGAGTGTCACACCCACAATCACTTTGCCGGCATTAGCGACCGCATCCCCCGAACCCTTCGCGACAACCTCATTTCCGGATTTGTCTCTCGACACGAGCACTTCGTAGCGTCCAGCTTCGCTGAATCGAGGCAACGTCACTGAAAGTTGCACGATCGCGGCCGGCAACGACACCTGCTTCAGAGCGTTCGCATCATCGTCCTCTCCCCTTACCGTTCCGGCATTGAAGAGATCGACATTTGCGTTCACAGGTTGCGTAGAGGCCATCTGGACGGCTGCCAGGTGTCCGGATGCGCGCGAGTGCAGGTATTCCCAAGTCCCGACACCACTGGCGACGATTAAAGACGCGGCCAATGCCCAACCGATGATTCGGCGACGCGCTTTGCGCGATTGCTCCCAATCCCCTTTGAAACCTCGGAACTCGGCGAAGCATTCTGAGCACGAAGCCAGATGAAGACGCGCCGGATGGGAAGCTGGCAAACGATCTTCGGCAAGCGCCCGGAGGGTTCGCTCTTCGGGACACCCGATCCGCTCAGGATTTGGGTTCGCCTCTAGGAAAAAATCCTTCATCAAATCCAAGCGTTAGCCTCCGCTTTCCGATTCGCAAGGATGTGGTGACGTTTGAACTTGCTCTCCAGTTGGGTCACCTACCAATATTGCAGCAATCCTCTCTTTAACCCGCTGTATCGCCTTTGCCGCTGCTGCATAACTGACACCCAAGGCTGCGGCCACACTCGCCGGGCTCGTTATGTCCTGCTGAAGCAAAACGAGGATATGCCTGTCACGCTCACTCAATTTTGTCTTCAATTGGTCGAACAGGACGGCTCGGTAAATGACCCGTTGTGTGGAACGATCAATGCCGGCCCACCGCTCCAACTCGCTTCCAGTTCCAACCGGAATCTCCTTGGAAGCATTGCTTCGGAACCACTCCCTGACCTTTCCATGCAAGGCGGCAAAGGCGTAGCGATAGGGAAACCGAATGTCATCGAGGCGGCCGCCCATTGCTTTGCCAACGTCTTCTGCCCATCCAGCAACTACAGCTTCGTCCAAATGGGGATATTCCCGCCTGACCCAACGGTGCGCGGCCTCCACTGCTAGCCGGATAGCCACCGGGAGAGTCTCACCTCGCCGGTCCACGAGATGCAGAAGTGTCTGGCCCATAGTCCCCATTTGCAGACCCCAAAAAAACTTACCGGGATGTGTCAAAAAAAGCCATCTCATCCCAGCTTAGGTAGTAGAAGCACTTCAGCCGTGCAATCGTTTATAACGCTGGCTCAACTCAATCGTGTCGCTCACTCCGCAGGGCGATCCTAACGGATCGTATGCGGCCATACAAGCAATTGCTTGTATATCTTACTACGATTACAGGAGAAGACTGCTCATGGGAGTCTTGCTGGAACGCAAAACGCAGGTAATCTTCGTCACCGCGTCTTCGGTGGAACAGAACGGTAAGGCTCGTGAGGTTATCGTTGAGAGTCGGCCACTATATGCCGTCGTTCAGCTCAATGGGTCCAAGGACAAGTATCCCATTGCCTGGGAAATGATCTACGAGCTTGCCAAAGAGCGGCACGCAGAGAATCTCCGCCTGGAAGCCCAATCTCAAAGCAAACGCTGGACGGATTGGCGCAAGAAAATTCTGAAATGAAAGGGGCTGTGCTATTTGTTTTTGGACGATTTCTTTGGCGCACGCTTTGAAGGCTTTGCGGAGGATGTTGTCGCAGGGACAACCTCCGCGGCCCTCTTCTTGGCCCAACGCGCTCCTACAATCTTGCGCGCCTGGGCGCTCCGCTCCTCAGGAGTGAGCTTTGCCCAGCGGGCCTTACCTCCGTCTGATTGGATCGTCTTTAAGTGTTCGCGAACCGTCAGATCTTTCTTGAGCATCTTCATTTACCGCAGGCAGGAAGTGTCGCAAATATACCCGAATCAGACTTTCAACATCGAGGAAAAACCAGCGTCTGCAGAGACACCAGCTCATTTCCGTAGATCTATTTGCGTACCGGCATCGTGTCCAGCCGACCAACGAGGTCTTCAGTTCTCAAATGTGTATAACGCTTTAACATTTGCATGCTCTTGTGACCGCTTATGGCGGCAACTTCCTGATCAGAAAAACCGGCCTCGACAAATCGGCTCACGGCCTCATGACGCAGGTCATGAAAGCGAAAGTCCTTCAACCCTTGCTTACGCTTGATTGCTTGCCACATCCGATCAAATTGGTAAGGTCTCCGTTTACCATCTCGACCCGGTTCACCGAAAAAGATTAAATCCGTATCTTCAGGTCGCGTCGGATTGCTCACGGCTGCGCGGAAAAGTAGAACAGCCTTCATGCTCAATGGGACCGTTCGTGGCTGAGTATTCTTCGTTTTAAGCAAGCGAACGATCCGCCGATCGAGGTCCACTTGTATTCTGCGCAGGGTCAGAATTTCAGACCAGCGCATCCCAGTTTCCAGCGCGATCCCAACGATCCAGCCCATCATTGGGTTGGAGTGCTGATTGACTGCTGCCAGCAGTTTCTTTTCCTCCTCAACAGACAATCGCCGGTTTCGACCCGCGCCCGGTGCCGGGCGCCTGATGTTTGTAACCGGATTGACAGGCAGCCCTACGCCCCATTCTCTGATCGCCGTCGTCAACATGTGGCCAAGAAGTGCTAGGTCAAGTCGAACTGTGTTGTTCGTTCTCGGTCGAGGCCTCCCATCACCATCCAAGCGATCCTCGCCCGCTAGGCGAGAATCTCGAAATTGGGCAATGACCTCGGGTGTCAGTGCCGTCAGAGAATACTTCCCAAGGTTCTGGATTAAGACGCGTGAGCGCTTACGATCAGCAACCTGCGAAGTTGGGCGCTTCGTTGGGACAACCTCGGACAGATACCGTTCTACCGCGTCCTTCACGGTCATTCTGTCACTTGTAGCCCTTTGAATGAAGGCACCTCGAACCATCTCGTCCTCTACGCGACGAGCCCAGTCTTCGGCATCCCTCTTGGTGCGAAACGTCTTAATCGTAGTTGGCCAGCCCGACTTCCGGACAAGCGCTTTCCATGTGGAGGAAGGAGTTTTCGTTATGGTCGCCATATGCCTCGGTACAGTTCGGAACATCGGCACTGTACCGTAATTGTACCGAAGGCCCGAAACCCGACCGGGAGTCCCCCGCACGGCATCATGGGGAGGCAAGGAATTTACCTGTAACTCTTTTGTTTTGTTCTTATTGGTTTTTTAATACTTGGTGCCGGGAGGGGGGGTCGAACCCCCACGAGGTTGCCCTCGGCGGATTTTGAGTCCGCTGCGTCTGCCAGTTCCGCCATCCCGGCTCGGAGACTGCACCTAGTTTAACCCGGGCACCGTATACCTGCACCTCTCCTGGCTATGGACCTCCAAAGCACGGTGGGCTCCTCCCGAATTTGCTTACAACTTCAACTGTGCCCGCGATCGAATCGCCTGGTACGGGCACTTGCGTTCGAACTCAGCGAAGTTGACTTTGATCCCCAGACCTGGAGCATCCGGCAATCGAACCCGGCCATCCTTCTGTGTCGGGTAGGTGCCTTCGGTCATCTCGCGGAATAAGTCGTTATCCGCGCCCTCACATTCGTGAATCACGAAATTCCGGCACACCGACATGGTGGACATCGACGCCACGTGCGCTATCGGTCCGCTGCACTGATGCGGCGCCACTTCTACCCCATACACCTCCGCCATGTTGGCGATCTTGCGCAACTCCGTCACCCCGCCCGCATGCATCACATCGGGCTGGATGATCGCCGCTCCTTTCACGTCGAGCAGCTGCTTGAACTCGAAACGCGAGAACAACCCCTCGCCAGTGGCAATCGGAACCGGGCTCTTCGCCGCTACTTCCCCAAGGCCCGCGGGATTCTCGCGCAGAGTCGGCTCCTCCATAAACAGCGGATGATAGGGCGCAATCGCGTTGGCAAACTGAATCGCCGAGCGCACCGTAAATGTCTCCGCACATTCGAGCGCAATGTCCACCTGCGACCCAAAAACCTTGCGAATCGCGGCCAATTCAGCAACGTCCTGATCGATACGCTCGAGTTCAGTCGCGGCCGGGGGCAGCGTGTATTTGACTGCGGTCCAGCCTTGTTCGCGCGTGCGCGCAGCCAATTCCGTGACCGCAGCGATATCGCGCTTCCCAGGCGGAATCGACGCATCCCAGTGGGTGAAGTAGACGCGCAAATTGTCCTGGATAGGGCCGCCGAGCAGCGCGTACAAAGGCACTCCCAAACGCTTGGCTTCGATATCCCAAAGCGCCATGTCGATGGCCGAGAGCCCGGTCATCAAAGCCGGGCCGTTACGCCAGCGCGTGGCCACATAGTAAACGCGATCCCAGTGCGCTTCCGGGCCGGCGGGATCGAGCCCCACGTACTCCGGCTCCAGCCAGCGGAGCACCGACTCCGCTATGTCGGTGCGGCTCTCAAGCGTCGCCTCTCCCAGTCCGGTGATCCCCGCATCGGTGTGCACCTCGACAAACATCAGGTCGCGCCAGCGCACAGAAACTTTGTGGATCGCAAAGCCGGTAATTTTGACCTTTCCCAGCGGGGCCGCCGCCTCGAACGCCGAGGCCAAAGGAACGGCTGCGAGACTCTTAATCAGGGATCTTCTGTTCACAGTGCGGAATCATATCTCACCGAGACCGCTCTCCCAGTCGTCGTAGAAACGCGTTATCTTGGGAAGGCTTCGATCGTTTCTCCGGAGGAACAGCGAATGGGACACAAATATGCCAATATCCTCGAAACCGTCGGCAACACGCCGGTCGTAAAGATCAACAAGCTGGCTCCGCCCGGCGTAAACCTCTTTGTCAAAATCGAGGCTTTCAACCCCCTCGGCTCGGTCAAGGATCGTCTTGCCCTGGGCGTGATTGAGGATGCAGAGAAGACCGGAAAGCTCAAGCCGGGCCAGACGGTAATCGAAGCGACCAGCGGCAACACGGGCATCGGCCTGGCCATGGTATGCGCCCAGAAAGGGTATCCGCTGGTGGTAACGATGGCGGAGACCTTCAGCATCGAGCGGCGCAAACTGATGCGATTCCTGGGAGCCAAGGTGGTGATTACCCCCGCGGCCGCGAGAGGTTTCGGCATGGTCGCCAAGGCGGTAGAACTGGCTAAGGCGCATGGCTGGTTTCTCACGCGACAGTTTGAAAATGAAGCCAACGCCGACATGCACTCCCGAACCACCGCAAAAGAGATCTTGGACGACTTCGAAGGCGAGCGGCTCGACTACTGGGTGACTGGCTTCGGCACCGGCGGCACGCTGAAGGGCGTATCGCGCGTTCTTGCCAAAGAGCGGCCGGAAACCAAGATCGTGGTCTGCGAGCCGGACGACGCGGCCATGCTCTCCAGCGGCATTGCTCAGGAACGAAACCCTGACGGGTCGCCGGCAGTTCCCCACCCCGCTTGGAAACCACATCCCCAGCAGGGCTGGAGCCCGGATTTCATCCCCAAGCTAACCGGGGATGCTGTGGACATGAAGATGATCAGCCAGATTTTACGTATCCCTAACGCGGAGGCGATGCGCTGGAGTAAGGAACTTGCGAAGAAGGAAGGGATCTTTGTAGGGATCTCTTCAGGCGCGACTTTCTCGGGAGCCCTCAAAGTCTGTGAAGAAGCGCCCAAGGGGTCGACGATTCTGTGCATGCTGCCGGATACAGGAGAGCGTTACCTGAGCACCCCGCTGTTCGCCGACGTTTCTGTTGACATGACGCCGGAAGAGGTGGAGATTGCGCACTCCACGCCCAGCGCCTGGTTGCAGCCGGCGTAATTAAGACTAAACCGGAGATCGCATGAGCAAGCAGAAGCGAAGCGTTACCAGGAGCCGATTCGAGTTCGAGGAGATGGGACAAACGGCATACCTCGAGTTCGATATGGATAGCGCGGGATGGATCACGCTGTTGCATACCGAGGTGCCCGAGGCGCTTCGCGGAAAGGGCATCGCGGGGGAGTTGGCGAAGACGGGACTGGAATACGCACGCGACAACCAATTGAAGGTGGACGTGGTGTGTCCGCTGGTTGCGAACTACATTTCGAAGCATCCGGAGTTTCAGCCCTTGGTAGGCCGATAGCTGAAGGGTCTACCAAAGGCGGCGAACGCCGAAGGCGTCCAGTTGAGGATCGTTGCTGAGGATTGGCATATCGCTCGCTAATGCCTGGGCAGCGAGCATACGGTCGAAAGGATCGCCGTGGTCTGCGATGAGCCGCCCCGCGCGGAGTCCGCTCTCGGCATCGATCGGCACCAGCGTATAGCCGGAGTCTTCTATAGCTTCAAGGAAGTTTCTCTCGAGATTCTCGGCCCCAGGGAGTTTGCCTAGACGTACTTTCGTAGCAATTTCCCATGCCGTTGCCGCGGATACAAAAATCTCATTAAGCGGATCGGCCATGATTTTCGCTACTTGGCGGCTCAGCGATTCCGGGGAAATCTTTGCCCAGATCAGGGTGTGCGTATCGAGTAAAACCCTCACTCTCCCGTCCACCCTTCTGGAAGGTCTTCCCAGAAAGCGTCGGTCAAAACAAAGTTCGGGTCTTCCAGACCGCCCAGACGTTTCTTCGGGGTGGGATGGATTGCCTCCAGCTTCGCGATCGGCTTTTTATCACGGCCAGAGGTGATGATCACGGTCTCCCCTGCCTGAGCTTTTTTCAGAAGCTCTGAGAGGTTCGTCTTGGCTTCGAATATGGTCGCTGTGATCATGGGGCCACCTGCTCATCTGCTAACTTATTTTAGCTAAGATGCCCCGGCCGTCAACCTCATGGAATCACGAGATATTGCTCCAGCTTTCCGTCGGGCATCTCGTAGGTGGTCACCTTCAGCTCGCGATCAGGAAAGGCGACGGCGAAGACGCGGAAGATCATGCCCCCGCGCCCTTCCTCTTTCGTCTGCTTGAAGCTGAGCGGCGGTCCCAGGGGCTTGAGGCTGGCGGCAAATTCTTCGATCGTCTGCTGGTTGAAGTAAGCGTTGCAGTAGTTGGTGAACAGCTTGCGGTCGATGTGGCCGTCCGCAAGCCCATTGAAGATGGCAAGTGCTTGAGCTTCCTCTTCGGTCGGCGCGGAGGCCGCGATGCCCAGGATCATCGGCGCCACTCGATCGGCAATCATGCTCGCAGCCTGGGTGGCCATTTCATTCGTGAGCACGACGACGGCCGCCCGTTGGCCAGGGAAGACCACGTTTTCTGAGACGAATCCCGACACTTCTCCGGAGTGCTCAATCATCGCGTGGCCATCGCGTTTCTTCAGAAAGACGCCAAGGCCGTAACCGGTGCTGTCGCCGTTTTTGAGCAGGACGGGCGTGAACATCTGAGCGTAAGAGGCTGGGGAAAGCAGCGACCGATCGATCAGGCTGATGTCCCACAGCGCCAAGTCATGGGCTGGCATTGCCAGCTCACCGGCAGCAAACATCCACCCGGCGCCCTCCTGCGGCGAAGGCCGCGGCGGTCCCAAGGCATGGCGCTCGTAGCCGATGGGGTCAGTTGCCGGCAACCGGCTGGCATCCGCGTCGTAGACATTCTCCATACCCAGGGGCAAGAAGATCCGTTTCTCCAGCAGGTCGATCAGGGGCACCCCACTAACCTGCTCCACGATGCGGCCCGCGATCACATAGTTGGTGTTGGAATATTGCCAACGCGTTCCGGGGTCGAAATCAAGCGGCCTTTTCCCCCACACGTCCAGAATGTGCTGGGCGGTTGTGGGCACCATCATGGAGGTCATCACGTAGTCCTCGGGCCAGTAGTCCTGGTATCCGGAGGTGTGCGAAAGCAGCATGCGAATCGTCACTTCGCGGGCACGCGTCAGCTCGGGCAGGTACTTCGCTACCGGGTCATCTAGGGTCAGCTTGCCCTCCTGCGCGAGGAGCAGAACAGCCGCCGCGGTGAACTGCTTGCTGATCGACCCGATGGAGTACTGCATCTGCGGAGTGGCCTCCATCGCCGGAGAGAGCCTTGCCTGCCCGTATGCCTGGAGATAGGCGATGTGGCCATCCTTCACGATGGCGATTGAGGCGCTGGGCACTTTGGTGGATGACAAAATCTGGTTAACCGCCGCGTCGATCTTTGCTTTCAAGTCATCCGGAAGCGCCGCAGCTGCCGCTGTGGGGTTGGATTGTGCTTGCAGCCCGGGGCTGATCGCCAGCAACACAAGTATGAGCAGTGATTTCAGCATGCTGGCTCGATTGTAAGAGACAAGGGATGACTGGCCGGTCTGCTATGGTTGCCCTTCGCGTCTTTCGTTCTGAGAAACGCGTCTAAAATACCTTCGCAATCGCAAATGGAGGGATCCGTAATGCCTACCCGCAGAGAGTTCAATCGTCTAGCTTTGGCCGGCGCTGCCTCACAAGTGGTTTCGCCCCTGTTGGCGCAGGGCAACGGCGATCGCAAGATCGGCTACTGCATCATCGCCCTGGGCCGCATTTCCATGGGTCACTTCATGCCCGGAATCCTGGCCAGCAAGAACTCCCGCATCACCGGACTGGTGAGTGGGCATCGCGACAAGGCGCTGGCCCAGGCGGCCAAGTATGGGGTTCCGGAAAGCTCCATCTATAACTACGAGAACATGGATCAGATCAAGAACAACTCCGCTATCGACGCGGTGTACGTTGCCTTGCCCAACAGCATGCATGCGGAGTACACGATTCGCTCTGCGCAAGCGGGCAAGCACGTCCTGTGCGAGAAGCCGATGGCGACCACGGTCGCGGATTCGCTAGCCATGATCAAGGCCTGTAAGGTCGCGAACAAGAAGCTGATGATTGCCTATCGCTGCCACTACGAACCGACCAACCTCCGGGCCATGCAGCTGATCCGCGACGGCAAGCTGGGAAAGATCCAGGCCATCGAGAGCGCCAATGGATTTAATGCGAGGGCCGGCGAATGGAGGCTCGACCGCAAGTTGGCCGGCGGCGGCCCATTGATGGACATGGGCGTTTACTCACTCAACGCGTGCCGCTACCTCACCGGCGAAGAGCCGATCGATTTAAAGGCCTTTTCGTCAGTGATCGATCACGACGGGCGATTCGATACGGTAGAAGAGAACGTGTCGTGGACGATGAAGTTCCCTTCCGGAGTGGTGGCCAGTTGCAACACCACCTACGGCGCTCCCATGAATGGGTTTTACCGGGTGCATGGGTCGCTGGGTTTTCTTCACGCAGAGCCGGCGTTCATCTATCAGGGGCTCCATTTAACAGCCCAATTTTCTGACCCAGCGGGCGGCAAGCCTACAATTCTCGACGAGCCGAACCCGAACATGGACCCGTCACAGTTCACCGTGCAAGCCGACTACTTCTCCGACTGCATTCTCGAGGATAAGACCCCGAAAACGGCGGGCGAAGAAGGCTTGCTCGACATGCAATACATGTCGAAGATTTATCAAGCCTGCGGGTTGCCGGCGCTTTAGTTCTCGAACAACCCGCCGGCGATCGAGGGGATCACTAGCACTTCGTCGCCATCCTTAAAGGCGTACTCGTCGTTGCCTAGAAAGCGGATGTCTTCTTCGTTCACGTAGAAGTTGATGAAGCGCCGCACCTTGCCATCGTTGTCGCGCAGGTGGGGCTTGAGCGCGGGAAAGCTGGTCTCAATCTCGATGATCAGTTGGGGCAGATTCGCTGCCGAGGATTGAATCTCCCGGGTTCCATTGGTGTGTTTTTGAAACGCATTCGGCAGCAATACTTTAACGGACATACACTTCCTCCACCGCGTTCTTCTCTTCCAGATGCTGCTCGACCATGGCCTCAAAGTCGGCCATGCGGGGGCGAATCGCTTGTTTCTGCTCATACTTGCCCTGCAGCACATCCAGGGTCTTCAGGCCATTGCCGGTAATCGCGACCACGGTAAGATCGCCGGGAGCAATCCGGCCCTGGGCATAAAGGCGAGCGGTCACCGCGGTGGTCACGCCGCCTGCCGTTTCTGTAAAAACGCCTTCAGTCTCGGCCAGTTCCTGAATCGCCGAAACGATCTCTACGTCGGAAACATCTTCCGCCCAGCCACCGCTTTCAAGGATGGCGCGGATGGCATACGGCCCGTCCGCAGGATTGCCGATCGCCAGCGAGCGAGCGATGGTGTTCGGACGCTGCGGCTCATGGTGCGCCAGGCCATTCTTCACCGCGTGGGCAATCGGGGAGCAGCCAGTGGCCTGCGCTCCAAAAAAGCGCACCGGCTTGTCCTCAACCAGGCCGAGCTCGACCAGCTCGCCAAAGGCCTTGTAGATCTTGGAAATCAGCGCGCCCCCAGCCATGGGAACGACTACGTTATCGGGCAGCCGCCAGCCCAGTTGCTCGGCGATCTCATAACCTACGGTCTTGGAGCCCTCGGCGTAATAGGGACGAAGATTGACGTTCACAAAGCCCCAGTTGTAGCGATCGGCGATCTGCGTGCTCAGCCGGTTCACCTGGTCGTAGTTGCCATCGATCCGCACCAGGTTTGCACCATAAACCTGGGTGTTCAAGATCTTGGCCGGCTCCAAATCGGTCGGAACTAATATGTAGGTTTTTAATCCAAGGCGCGCGGCGTGGGCGGCCACGGCGTTGGCGAGGTTTCCGGTGGAAGAGCAACCCACCGTATCGAAACCGAAGATCTTGGCCCTAGCCAAGGCGACTGAGACCACGCGATCTTTAAAGCTCAGCGTGGGCAGGCAGACAGCATCATTCTTAATGTAGAGATTGGTGGCGCCGATGCGCTTGGCCAAGCGTGGTGCCGCCAGGAGGGGAGTCATGCCGGTAGGAGTAGTGGGCACGTAGTCATCCGGCAGCGGCAGCAGCGCCTGATAGCGCCACATGCTTTGCGGCCCCCGGGCAATTGCCTCGCGGGTGAAGGTCTTTTTGGCCGCAGCCATGTCGTAGGCTACTTCGAGCGAGGAAAAACACTCATCGCAACTGGAAAGCGGTTGGTTTGGAAAGCGCTTGCCACATTCCCTACAGCACAATTCGTAAAATGATGCCATCATGCCCTCAAATCGAGAGCGACAGATGCACGGGCACTGCGTGACGAACTCTGAACTACGTACTGCATGGAATTAGCGAGATGCGCATACTATGCACCCCGAATCTCATGTTCCCCAATTCTTTTCAGAACCTAGGAGAGAGTTGACACCATACTCCTGGTTTGCCCAGGCAGGTTGTCGTGGCGTCACAGGGCCCGTCCCTCAGCCACTCTTCATGAAATTCAGGCTCGCTCACAAGGAGCAAACTTGAATATTCGATTTCTAGCACAGTCGCCTGCGGACCGCAAGTGGCGTCTTCAGCCAACAACCTCGGCGGGAAGTGCATCTGATTGGTAACATTAGATAGTTAGGAAGCAATTGCCGAGCCTGCGGAGGGTCTGGTCCGCTCAAAAAATTCGGAACTCCGAGTCGGAACTCCATGACGGAAGCCAGTCCACAATCCTCCCGCAACGCATGGCGCGAGCGCGTCCAGGCGCTCAAGAACGTGCCCCCGGTGCTCGGCATTTTGTGGGAGTCGGGCCCGGCTGTAGTCACCTGGGGCATCATCCTGCGGATTTTCGTGGCTGCGCTACCGGCCGCGATCGCCGGCGTCGCTGCCAAGATCATTAACGGTGTGCAGCACGTTTTCAGCCACCAGGGACAGGTTCCTTACTTTTGGTGGCTGGTTGGGTTGGAAGCCGGCCTGAACGTGTTTTCCGGGCTGCTGACCCGCGGAGTCGATTACAGCGATAGTCTGCTGGCTGACCGCTATACGCACTTCGTCAGTGTCCGGGTCATGCGTCAGGCGGCGGCGCTCGATCTGACCACGTACGAAGACCCGGTCTTCTACGACCGGCTGGAACGGGCCAGGGTGCAGGCCACTGATCGCCTGGCCATGATCCAGCAAATGGGCCGTCTGTTCCAGCAGTCCCTAACTACACTGATCTGGACCGGGATCCTGCTCTGGTATTCGCCGTGGCTCGTGCTTCTGCTCGCGCTGGGCGTGCTCCCTACCTTCCTGGGAGAGACCCACTTCGCCTTCCTGGGATACGCGAAGAACTTTCGCCAGACCCCGGCCAAACGGCAGATGGACTATTTGCGCCAGGTTGCCGGCAGCCGCGAAGGGGCCAAAGAGCTCAAACTTTTCAACCTCAGCGACTACCTGACCAACCGCTTCACGCGTCTCTCGCAGAATATCTACGAGGAAAATGTTGCCCTCTCGCGCAAGAAGCTGCTGGCCGGCGGCCTGCTCGGGGTCATCGCGACCCTGGGCTACTATGGCGCCTATGCTTTCGTGATCTGGCGCGCGGTCACCGGGGGCTTTGACAACATTGGCGAGTTCTACTACCTGACCAATGCCATCATTCAAGCTTCCAGCAATCTGCAGCAGGTGTTTTCTACCGCGTCGGGCATAGCGGACCAGGCTCTCTTCCTCACTGATCTGCTGGCCTTCTTCGAGATGAAACCCACGGTCGCCGCAAACCCCGATGGGGCGTTGATACCGCGTCCGATCCGCCGCGGCTTTGAGTTTCGCAATGTCAGCTTCGCCTATCCCGGCACCACGCGGCGGGTGCTGAGCAACTTCAACTTCACTCTTGCGCCTGGCGAGCGGATTGCGTTGATCGGAGAAAACGGCCAGGGTAAGACGACCGTCGTCAAGCTGATAACCAGGCTGTACGACCCGACCGAAGGGCAAATTCTGCTCGATGGCATTGACCTGCGGGAGTACAAGCTGGAAGATTTACACCACGAAATCGGGGTCATCTTTCAGGACTTCATGCGTTACGAGATGACCGCGCGGGAAAACATCAGCGTAGGGCGGGTGGAAAGCGAACACTCGCAGGCGGAGATCGAGTCAGCTGCGCACAAGAGCCTGGCAGAGAGCGTGATCGCCAAACTGCCGGGCGGCTACGACCAGATGCTGGGCCGGCGCTTCGAGAGCGGAGTGGAGCTGTCGGGCGGAGAATGGCAGCGGGTCGCGCTGGCTCGCGCGTACCTGCGGGACGCCCAGTTGCTGGTGTTGGATGAACCTACGGCCGCGCTCGACGCACGCAGCGAACTGGAAGTCTTCGAACGCTTCGCCGAGCTGACCACCGGGAAGATGGCGCTGCTGATCTCCCACCGCTTTTCAACCGTCCGCATGGCCGACCGCATCGTAGTGCTGGAGGGCGGAAGACTGGTGGAAGAAGGAACGCATCCCCAACTGATAGCGCTTGGCGGGCGCTACGCAAGTATGTTCGAGATGCAGGCGGCAAGCTATCGTTGATTTTTAACTGACCCTAGAGCATTTTTGCTAATGGTGTAGACCAGGAAACTGAACCCGACGCGGCCATTCCGCCAAACCCGGGGCCCCCGGGCACACGGTCTTTGGGTGCCTGGGGTGGAAAGAATGGCCGCACTTAACTGATCTCACCGGACTACAGTATTAGCAAAAATGCGTTAGCGCCCGAAAGAGAATTTATGACCGACACTTTACAAAGCTCGGGCCAGCCCCTTAACACCAACCCGGAGTCGCATTCCACCTACACCGCCGATTCATTGCGGGCTTATGCCGACAAGGTCGCCCCCGGCTGGCATGTCGCACACAAGCCGAAGGGCTCAGGCAGCTTTGGCCGCCGCATTGACGCGACGGCCCAGTCACTCGACCAGCTCTACGTGATCCTCGACGCCAGGCCGGTGCCAACTTACCTTCCGGGAGAGCCGCTGGACCCGTTGCTCGAGTTGCGGCAAAACCCGCGGCTGCTGCGCTCTGTTGTTACCGAGACCCATACCATACGCAAGAAATTAGGCCGCCTGCCGCGCACAATACGCGACCAGGAAAACGACGAGCCACGAATCGTAACCGTAGCGGATGCCTACCTGCAGGCTACCGGCTCGGAATATCACCCCCACGCGATCAAGATCTTTATTGACCAGGTGCAGAAGTACGATGCGCTGGAGCTCAACGAATTGTGGGCTTTGGCTCCGGTGCTCAAATTCCTGATACTGGAAGAAGTCATCATGCAGGCCAATGGCGTCATCCAGGATCCGGACTCGCACACCGAGGCCGGCGCCGAACTGCTCAAGACGCGCATGAGAAGCCTGCGCGACATTGGCTATGCCGACTGGTTCACGTTGATCGAGCCGTTAGTCATCTATGACCCAGTTCTGCAGAAGGATCCGGCGAATGCCTACAAGTTCATGGACTTCGACAGCCGGGAAGCCTACCGCAAACGCGTGGCCGAGATTGCCCGTCACTCCGATTGCTCGGAGTTGGAAGTAGCCGAAGCAGCGCTTACGCTGGCCATGGAATCCCGGGAAAGGCACCGGGTGGAGGACCCGCGGCTGCGTGTTCGCCGGTCGCACATCGGCTACTACCTCATCGATCGCGGATTTCCCTTGCTTGCCTCGCGGGTCGGCTATCGCCCCCGGTTCATCGACCGCATACGCCTCACCATGCGCAACCACGCCGATGATTTCTATATTGGCGGCATTCAGATCATCACCGTGGTGCTCATCGGTTTGATCCTGGCGCCCCTGGTGCCCACCTACCCGATCTTCGGCGGTCTTACCCTGGCTTTTCTGCTCCTGCTGCTCCCCGCCACCCAGGGTGCGGTCGACCTGGTAAACAACACCATTACCGCGGTCTTCAAGGCGTATGCACTGCCCAAGCTGGATTTCTCCAAGGGTGTGCCGGCGACTTTCACCACCTTGGTCGTGGTGCCCACGCTGCTGATGAAGGAAAAGCAGGTGCGGGAGCTCTTCGATGAGCTCGAAGTCCGCTACCTGGCTAACCAGGATCCGAACATCCACTTTGGTCTGCTCACCGACCTACCTGACTCGGTCACGCGCCCGCGGCAAAACGACACCGACCCGTTGGTCGAGCTGGCAATTCAGCTTACCGACGAATTGAACGAACGCTACGCCTCAGCCGGAGCGGGATCGTTCTTCCTGCTGCACCGCCACCGGATCTTTAACGCGCGCCAGGGCGTTTGGATGGGGTGGGAACGTAAGCGCGGTAAGCTGCTGGATCTCAACAAGCTGCTCAAAGGCCAGTTTGATCCTTTCCCGGTGAAGGCCGGCAACCTGACTGCGCTGGCGCACGCGCAATACGTCATCACGCTCGACTCCGATACGCAGCTTCCGCGAGGCACGGCGCACACCATGATCGGCGCCATGGCTCATCCGCTCAACCGCGCCATCATCGACCCCGACCTCCGCATCGTGACCGAGGGATACGGCATCCTGCAGCCGCGGGTCGGCGTCAGCGTGCAATCGGCCTCGCGCTCACGGCTGGCCTCCATCTACTCCGGGCAGACGGGCTTTGACATTTACACTCGCGCTATCTCAGACGCCTACCAGGATCTCTATGGCGAAGGCATGTTTACTGGTAAGGGCATTTACGAGATCAATGCGTTGCACGCGGTTCTGGATCGACGCTTTCCCCGTAATTCCCTGCTCAGCCACGATCTGATCGAGGGATCGTATGCTCGTGTCGGTTTGACCACGGATATCGAGGTCATCGACGATTACCCATCGCACTATAGCGCCTACACGCGGCGTAAACACCGCTGGGTGCGCGGCGATTGGCAGATTGCCCAGTGGCTCTTCTCCAAGGTCCCGGATGAATCGGGGCGGTATGTCCGCAACCCCATCGCCACTATCTCGCGCTGGAAAATTTTCGACAATCTTCGCCGGTCGCTGGTGGACGTCTTTACCTTTGCCTTGCTGCTCGCCGGCTGGCTTGGGTTGCCCGGCGGCGCGCTCTATTGGACAGCGGTCACCCTCTTCCTGATGTTCGTGCCTTCCCTGGTTCAGTTTGTCTTCGGCGTGGGCCGCGCCTATTTCACCAAGCTGCCGGGCGCCATGCGCGACGCGGTCAGCGGCTTTGGACAGGGCACGTTTATCAGCCTGCTCACCCTGGTTTTTCTACCCCACCAGACGCTGCTTGCCCTGGACGCGATCATCCGCTCGCTGGTGCGCAGCTTTATCACCGGTCAACGTCTTCTGGAATGGGAAACTGCTGCCGAGGCTGAGGCGACGAAGAGCCTTCGGACGCCGGTTGACCGCTACCTTGCAGTGACTCCACTGGTCGCCTTGGTGGTCGGTGTGCTGGTCTTCTTACGTCATCCGGAATCCCTGCTGGTGGCGCTCCCTATTCTCATCTTGTGGGGCTTTGCCGGTGTCATCACCGCCTGGCTTAACAGCTCGCCACAGCAGACCAAGCTGAAGCTCACAGCGGAAGAGGATACGTTCCTCCGCCAGCTGGCGCTGAGGACGTGGCGTTACTTCTACCAGTTTGGGGGGGCGAGCCACAACTACCTCATCCCGGATAATGTCGAGGAAGACGGTCTCTTTGAGGCGGCGCGCGTCTCACCCACCAACGTTGGCCTGTTGCTCAATGCCCGTCAGGCGGCGAACACTTTCGGCTATCTCACCATTCCCGAATTTATTACCCTGACTGAGCGCAGTCTCGAAACCTACGACAAGCTGGAGAAGTATCGCGGCCACATCTACAACTGGTACGACACGCGCACGCTTATTCCAATCCATCCTGTGACCATCTCCTCCGTCGATAGCGGAAACCTGGCGGCCTCGTTCTATACCTTGCGCAGTGGTTGCCGTAGTATGCTGCGCGAGCCGTTGCTGAGTCCCGGACTCTTTTCCGGTATTCGCGACCATTGGTACCTGCTTACGGGCCTGCACGATGCACCGGCCGGCCTGGAGGGTTTGGAGCCGCCTGCGGCGGACGCGGACGCCGATACATGGATCGCGTGGGCTCTGGCTAAAGTGGATGCGCCTGAGTTTTCCGTAGCTGTTCCCGACGGCAGCGAGGCCTCCTGGTGGCTTGCTGAAACGCGCCAGCGGATCCATGCGGTGGTCGAACTGGTTCGCGATTACATGCCGTGGCTCCTGCCCCAGTTCGCGCCGCTGTTTGCATTGCCATCGTTGCAAGGACTTCGCGCGACCGCCATTGCGGTGCAGACGGGCGCTGCCAGCGGTTTGGCTGTCGATCTGGATGCGCGCATCGCCAAGGCCGCAACTGGCTTGGCTCCCAATGCGCCGGAGGCCAAGCTGGCGCAAGAGTTGCGGCACGCGATCATGCCGGCGCGGGAAGGCCTGAAGGCGCTCACCAGTGGATTGCACGACTTGGCATCGGAGGCGATGCGTTTTGCCACGGAAATGGACTTCGGCTTCCTGATGGATCGTTCGCGCCTGCTACTTTCCATCGGTTATGAAATCGAGCGCCAGCATCTGCACCAGGCCTGCTATGACCTGCTTTGTAGCGAAGCCCGCATTGCGGCATTCATTACTGTGGCCAAGGGAGAGGCGCCGCAGCAAAGCTGGTTCAAGCTTGGCCGCATCCACACCATGGCCTATGGGCACGCCGTGCTCATCTCCTGGACCGGCACCATGTTCGAGTACCTGATGCCGTCGCTCTGGATGCGCAGTTACCCTGACACCCTGGTCTCGCGCACGCTCAGCGGCGTGGTGGCGATCCAGCGCGCCTTCGGGAAAGAGCACGGTATCCCGTGGGGTATCTCTGAATCGGGCTGGGCGGGCATCGACGACCACGGTCACTACCACTACCAGGCCTTCGGCATTCCCCCCATCGCGCTCAAGTGGGACGCGGTGGCGGGCCCTGTGGTCTCGCCCTATTCCACCTGCCTGGCGTTGGGCATCGACTCCGTCGAATCCATGCGTAATCTTAAGCGGATGGCGAAAATGGGCTGGAGCGGGGCTTACGGATTCTATGAGGCGGCCGATTACCAGGAATCGCTCAAAACGCCCAAGCTGGTGCGGGAGTGGATGGCCCACCACCAGGGCATGTCGCTGCTAGCCGTGCTCAACCTGCTTTACGACAACATTGTGCAGGATTGGTTCCACGCCAATGCGCACCTGGAGGCGACGCAGTTGCTGCTGCACGAGAAGCCGATGCATAAGGCGGCGCTCAAGGCTGAGTTCCAGGCCGCGCAGCCGCGAAGAAGGCCAGCTAGGGTACTTTCTGAAGATGCTGGGAAGAAAGAAACAGTCCTGGGCTAGGCTATCGGCAGGTCGCGAGCCTTATCATCTTCTTCGTTCTTTCCCAAGGCCTGCTGGACACCGCGCACCAGCGCTTCAGGATTGAACTCGGCCCGGATGATCTCGTCCGGGCAGTCGCTTTCGATGGCCACGCGGTAATTGCAGACAAAGGCAACGTGCTGCTGCGGGACGACCTTCTTGATCTCGTCGCAGAGCTCCTGGGCGCTCTGCACCCGGACATCTGACTCAACATCGATCAAGACCAAGTCGTAGTCTCTCTGTGCGAC
Organism: uncultured Acidobacteriaceae bacterium; assembly: GCA_963746595.1. Classification (GTDB taxonomy): domain Bacteria; phylum Acidobacteriota; class Terriglobia; order Terriglobales; family Acidobacteriaceae; genus PALSA-350. The sequence goes on along the minus strand of CAVVBS010000009.1, from coordinate 2,200,027 downwards.
TTCATCCGGTGCCTGGCTCGAGTAGAGCGTCGACACGCACTTCAAAGCCATGCATGCGAAGAATTTCGTCGCGCAAACCCTTGATGTTCTCCCGGCTGCTGACATGGAAAATCCGCTGCCGTCCATTGCTGCCTGTGGCTGTCGCTTGCATCAGAAAGATGCTACCAGCACTGGAGATGATTTCCTAGGTTTGCCATTACTTGACAGAGTTTGACCTGGCCTCGGCGCTGTGCGGCAAACCGATGGACGGTACCAGCATGTCTTCCTTGCGATGAATCAGGGTCGTCGCATTGAGCGAAGCCAGCTCAAAGCCGTGGCCATGGGTGATGGCGTCGGTGGGGCAGGCCTCCACGCAATATCCGCAGAAGATGCACCGGTTGTAGTCGATGTTGTAGACCTTGGCATAGCGGTCCGAGCTGGAGATTCTCTGCTCCGCAGTGTTCTCTGCCGCCTCGATATAGATGCAGTTGGCTGGGCAGGCCGCCGCGCAAAGGAAGCAGGCGACACATTTCTCCAGACCATTCTCATCCCGCTGCAGCACATGGGCGCCGCGGAAGCGATCCTGAAAGTGAGCGCCGCGGTTGGGCCCGGGTCCGTCCGGGTAGTTTTCCACTTCGGTGGGCTGCAGCATCTCCCGAAACGTGATGCTCATTCCCTTGGCTACTCCCGCAATGTTTCGCACAATGGACATGCCACAAGTATACGATGCCGGCGCCGATTCCCCTCAAGCACCGGATTTCCGCTGCCAGGCGTTGATTGACGCAAGTAGCCTCTGTAGCTTCGGGGCGTCAGGTCCGCGGAGTGAGCTACCCACATCGTCTGCAAGCGACGCCATCTCGGCCGGCGCATGACGGGCATGGCGCGCAAAGTAGAGATCACCCCGAGAAGAAGCGAGAAGGCGACTCCAGTACATCACCGAGAGTGGCAACGGGACCCAGCACATGATCGTTCGTAGCGCCAAAGGAGCAGGTCCCACGCCCTTGCGGTCCTGGGCTGCCCAGCCTTCCCGCACGGCAAGGACGAAGCGGCGAACCGTTTCGGCATTTTGCGCCAGACGGCGTGCGTCGCAGCCGTTCTCATAAAGGGCCCCGGCAATCGCAGTAATGAAAACAGCGTGGCGCTGTAACCATGCATCCACGTCTCGCACTGAATCCACACGAAAGCCGGCATTCTGGAAAAGAGAGGCGACGGCTGGTGCGCGCTCCTCCACGACGGTGTGTTGCTGGGGAATATCGAGGTATCGAATCATGGCGCCTTCACGGTATCCGGCGATCCCTGGGAACGCAAGGACCGTGCGCGAAATACCGAGAACTGTTAGCAGATGGTCTGTACGGTTAGCGTAATTCCCCAGTAACACGACCTGCGGAATTGCGATCGCCCCTACCAAGTCTGGAAGGACGAGCTCCATCTGATCACGGCGCACAGTGACCAAACACATATCTGCAACCAAGTCCGGCGGGAGTTTCTCGAGAACGGGTAACACAGCGGTGCGGATCAGCGACGTCGCTGCGTCCTGAATCGATGCACCTTCCCGACGAAGTTCTGCGGCCCGGTCAGGTCGCGTGACCAGCGTCACCTGGTGGCCGGCTGTGCTCAGACGGACGGCAAACACTGTCCCTTGAACACCAGCACCGAGTACGACGATTCTCAATGTCGGCCTCCATGCCCGCCGCAAGCGAAAAGGTTCTCGTCATCTGCGCAGTCTGAGTGCCAGTACGCTCCAGATAATTCCGTTCACAAGCTCGTAGCCGGCGAGTGCTTGGGTTGTGGGCCGGGCGGCTTGGTGGAAATGCAGGAGAAACACTACGCCGACGCAAAGAGAGAACACTGCAGCTACGATGAGCATGAGCAGGTTGGGCCGAACCTCTCGGAGCTTGATGGCCAGCGCTACTTGAAAGCATCCTGATCCCAGGGCGTGAATCCCCGCAAGCAAGGCGAGCGATTGGGAAGTCAGCATCAGGGAAATCCCAATGTAGATGCCCAGAAGCAACGCGAAACAACCTTCACCCAGGGCCAGCCACCAGAGATGCAAACGATGTTCATAGGCGAAACCGGCTGCCACTCCTAAGAGGAGGCCGTTGCTCAAAACAAAAGAGCCGAGCAGAAGGCTCAATAAACGAGCGTGACCGGATCGAAGAAGAAAATTCCCAAAAAGATGCTCGTGAGAAAGAGGACCACGGCAAAGACAATGGCCAGTCCTCCGCGAACGGCAAAGATCCACCAGCAGAGCGTTATCGGCCGTTCCAGTGCGAGATTCAGCGCCCGGGAACTCATGCGGCCGCGCTCAAGGCATATTTGGCCGGCCGATCGGGACGGCTTTGACGAAAGAAGAAGTAGATGACGACGCTCACCACCGCGGCATAAGCGCACCACAGCGAAGTGAATTCATAACGCTTTACCAGCATCACGGTGAGGAGACCGATCAAGTTGAGCCCCCCAAGAGGACCAGGGTACGGAAACCTGAAAAGAACAGCGCTCCGCAGGTCGCAGTCACATACAGCACTGCGACCACGGTCGTGGTGGTTATCTGGTTGATGTAGACGATGCCGTGACCGGCCGCAGAGACGTGCAGGGGATAAGCGATCAGCCCCCACAGCAAGTAAATCGTCAGCCCGGCACCCAAGAGTGAAAAATCAAGCATTCGCCGCTGCCGGCCCCCGGCTTGGCTCGATCAGCAAAACGCTCAGCGGCAACAGAAAGGGGAGCAAGCCCTGGGCATACAAGATGTAGGCTGCCGCAGCATCATGGGTCACGATGGGTGGAAGCCTACCATCCAGCCCCAGCCAGACAAAACCCTCGGTGAACTGGTGCAGCGCGAAGAGGAGTGGCATGGCCGCAAAGAGCAGCTCTCGTCGATGTTTGACCTCGGTCAGCGTGACTACTCCGATGGCGCCCAGTACGGCGCTGCCAATAAAGTTCGCGCTAGCTGAGAAGCACACGTAACCCCTCCACAAACGAAATCATACGTTAGCACTGCGGCTTGCTTCCCTGCCCTGTGGGGTATCATTTCTTGCGGCCGCTGCTTCGGTGCCCGCGTCCTCAGGAGCAATGACCGAATGCTTGCAGAACACCAGACCCGGAAGAGATTTTTCCTTGCATTCCTGCTTTTCGTTCTTAGCGCCATCTCTTTTCTCGACCGCACAAATATTTCCATCGCGGGGCTGCAGATCAGCTCCGAGTACGGCCTGGGCAATCAGCACCTGGGTTGGATCTTCAGCGCGTTTCTCATTGGCTACGCCGGCTTTCAGGTCCCCGCGGGGTGGCTCGCCTCCCGCTTTGGTCCGCGGCTGGTGATTGCGATGGGGGTGGTGTGGTGGGGCGTTGCCACTGCGCTCACCACGCTGATACCCCCCGGCATCTCCCAAGCTGTGGTGCTGCTCATCGGCATTCGTTTCGCACTGGGCGCGGGTGAAGCCGTCATTTACCCGGCGGCCAATCAGTTCGTCGCCCGCTGGGTACCGGAGCAGGAACGTGGGCTCGTCAATGGACTCATCTTCGCCGGAGTGGGTGCGGGCAGCGGCCTCACTCCCCCACTGCTGGCATGGTTCATCCTCCATCAAGGTTGGCGCTCCGCCTTCTGGTTCAGCGCCATCATCGGAGTGGTCGCGGGAGCGGTGTGGTGGTGGTTCGCGCGCGACACTCCTGAGGAAGACCCCAACGTCTCGCCATCGGAGCTAAAGATCATTCGCCAGGGCATCGCAGAGATTAGCCCTGATGACGACGGTTCCGCTCCAGTGGTCATATCCTGGTCGGCCATCTTGCGGCGCCGCGATCTGCTGGCGCTGATCCTGAGCTACTTCGGTTTCGGTTATACAGCCTGGATCTTCTTCAGCTGGTTCTTCCTCTACATGGCGCAGGTGCGGGGTTTCAATCTCAAGGCCAGCGCGATGTTTTCCATGCTTCCCTTTCTGTCGATGACCGTCGGCTGCCTGGGCGGGGGCGCCCTCAGCGATCGCCTTACGCACGCCTACGGGCTGCGCGTAGGCCGATGCGGGCTGGCTGCGGTCGCGTACCTGTTTACCGCCGTCTTCCTGGTGCTTGGTTCGAGGGTGCAGAGTCCGCAGCTTGCCGGGGTCATCCTCGCGGGCGGCGCGGGCGCGTTGTATGTCTCGCAAAGTTCGTTCTGGTCGGTCTCGGCCGATATTGCCGGGCGCAGTTCCGGTGTCTTCTCCAGCATGGTCAACATGGGAGCGCAGATCGGGGGCGCGGTGACCGCATCGCTCACGCCGTGGGTGGCGCAGCGCTTCGGCTGGACCACTTCTTTCGCGATCGCCGCCGCGCTTGCCGTAGCCGGGGCCGGGCTCTGGATGACGGTACATCCGGAGCGCCCGCTGAGTGCATAACGATGACTCGAATGCTGCAATGCGTGCTGCTGGGACTGGTTTTGACGGGATCTGCGTTGGCCGCGGATGTGCGGACGCCGACACAAGAAGGGATCGTGTACGGGGTTGCCGATGGGCAGCAGTTGACCATGGACTACTACGCGCCCAAGGGCGCTGGACCGCATCCGATCGCGATCATTATTCATGGAGGCGGCTATCAGCGGGGAAACAGCAAGAGCGGGAGCGAAGCCTACTGCGCGGATTTCCTGGCGCCTGCCGGGTACGCGGTCTTCTCCATCAACTATCGGCTGGCTCCGAAATATCCGTATCCCTACATGGTGTATGACGTGGAACGGGCGATCCGTTTCCTGCGCCACAATGCAAGCCGCTGGGACGGACAGGCGAATCGCATTGCGCTGATCGGCGGGTCGGCCGGTGGCTTTCTGAGCAACATGGTGGGGCTCTTGAATCTGCCCGGTGATCCTTCGGCCGCCGATCCTGTGGATCGCGAGAGCGCACAGGTTCAGGCCGTGGTGACGCTGTTTGCGCAGAGTAGTTTTGCCACGGTCCCGCTGAATGCGGATGTGCATGCCTTGCTCGACCCGCTGATCAAGGAAAAGGGCGAGGCCGCGGCGCTGAAGGAGGCTTCTCCTATCACCTATGTACACAAGGGTGATCCTCCGTTCCTGCAGATCCTCGGGGATAAGGATGAGTACATCCCTTTCAGTGAGGCGACCAATCTGGATGCGGCGCTGCGCAAGGTTGGGGTATCGAGCGAGATCATTCGTATTCCTGGTGGAATGCATGGGACCGGCGGCTGGCATAAGCTGCCGGGCGTGCCCGACTGGGAGGTGCAGATGACGGAGTGGCTCAACCGCACGCTTGGGCATCAGGGTCCGGTGGGTGAAGGGGTTCGCAAACGTGAGGCGCCACCCGCTTAAGCGGCCGTTTGAGAGTTGCTGGTCTGGAGCGGTGGAATTCCATATCCCCGGATTTCCTGTGGAGTTCGGTGGCGTTGGCGACCTACTGCGGCTTTCTTTAACGAAAGGCGGATGGAGAAGTATCAACGCCACAAGCCTCCGCAGGAAATCGGGGCAAATGGGGCACCCAGGATTTGTTGCCGGTGTGGCAAAAGCTGTGGGGGGCTTCGCCCGTCTTTTTCGGCCCACGTACGCTTCGGCGAACGTGGGGCACCCTCCTGTTCTAACGAATTCGGCTAGAACGCAGACACTGGACGCCCGGCTGTTGGTTTCCCCCAAAATAAAATGAGCGCTAAAAGCGCCATAAGCGCTATAAGCCCCCCGGTTGGCGGCTAAGTCCTTTGTTTCATCAAGATGATCAAGATGATCAAAATAATTAATTGATCATCTTGGTATTTGCTGGCCAAGCCCGCCGACTGGCAGGCTTTTTTACACCTATATAGATCCGTTTCAGTAGAGGTTCGTTCCCTTTGTAGAAAATATTTCTTGCTATAGGCCGGGATGACGCATGCGGACGGCGTACAGAGAGTGGTCGCTGAGCAAGTAGAGGGTGCGGCGGTCTTTGCCTCCGAAGAGGATATCGTGCGGACGCTCGGGGACGTCGATGCTGCCCAGCAGCTTGCCCGCCGGGGAGTAAGCAAAGATCTGGCCGGCGGCCAGATAGACGTTGCCGTCGGCGTCCTGGGCCAGGCTTTCTCCACCCTGCTCCACGAAGGTGGTGATCTGCGATAACGAGCCATCGGCATTGAGCAGGCCGCGATAGGTGCGCTGCTCGGCTTCGTTGGTGGCGTAGAAGGGCTTGCCCTCCGTTCCTTTGACCAAACCATAAGCTTCGAGGACGGGGGCCCATTTGGTGCCGAAGTATGGCTCGCCCTGCACGATAGGAGCGTTCGTGGGGATGAAGAGACTCCCGTCGGGGGAAACGAACTGATAGGTCGTGCGGGTGCCCAGGCCCTTCTCGAACATTTGTTGCAGCGATGTATACGTATAGGGCTGGGTGGCGGAGAGCGTCTCTGCGAAGTCGCCGTTGAACCAGTAGTCGACCGGCAACGCAGGAGTAAGACCAGGCCGCTCGGCCGCGGGCTCGAGAGGCAGGAGTGTGAGTTTCGCTTCGGGATCGGTGGAGTTCGGATTCAAAGCGTAAGCGGTGAGTTCCTTGCCGCCGGAGGAAACGACGATGAGGTCACCTGCCTTGTCGAAGACGAGATTGACGGGATCGAGCGGAGCATCACTCACCACGGCCGCGTATTGCGAGTCCTGCGACCAGCGGTAGATGCGCTGGAACTGCGCGTCAACGAAGTAGAGCTGCCCGGCTGCATCGATGGCGGCGCCGGATATGTTGAAGAAGCCGGTGGCGAGGCGCTGCACCTGAGCGCCCTTCTCGATGAGGTTGGCGTCGTCTGCGCGGGTTGCGGGTATCGGGTTGTCGTCGTTGATATCAAGGTAGGCAAACTCGCGGTCACGCACTTGGGCGTGCAGCGTCTGATCGACGATGGCGTCTTCAAAGGGCACCTTGTTGGAACGCACTGCCTGACGGCAGACGCCGGCTGCATCGCAAAGGCCGATGGAGCTGTTGGCATCCACATGCACGTTGCGGAAGTGGATGTTGTTGGAATCGGCGACCCGCACGGCGTAGGGGAAAGGCTTCTCCATGTGGGTGACGCGATAGCCGTGATAGTTGGCGATGGTGAGGTTGCTGGAGTGGTCGATTTCAAGTGACGACGCATTCTGGCTTTCGCCGCTCTCTTCTTCTGTCTGCAGTGCGTAGAGCTGCCAGTTGGAAACATTCTTCAACTTGAACTCGGCGCGGACATGGTGTTCGCTGGAGATCTCATAGACAAAGCCGGGGATGGTGGTGTTCGAAACCTGCATGCCGGCCTGGGCGAAAGTGTCCGGCGTCCAGATATTGGCGAAGGTCCCGCCGCCTCCATCGATCCACAGACTGGGGTATTGCGAGTCCCATGGGCGATGTGGATTGGGGTCGGCGCTATGAGTAGCGTTGTAGGGGTTCATGCGGGTGCCGTCGGGATTGTTGGTGCCGTGGCCTCCCAGGAAGCGGACGTCGTCCACGAGTGAGTTCTTGCCAGAGCGCCAGAGAAGAGCGGTAGCGCGGGGGTTGAAACCGCCGGTGAAGATGCCGAGGCCGGTGATGATGTTGGCTCCGCCGGCAGGCGCGAGCAAGAGCGGCTTGGGGGCGCCGGGGCCTTCATATCCAGGGGTTCCATCGGGGAGATCGAATTGCGTGGTGCTGGGGTGGAGGCCGATCAGGACGGTGCCGGGGCGAAGCGTGAGCGTGTCGTGCAACAGGTAGCGCCCGCTGGGGAAATAGAGCACAGGGTGCTCATCAATGGCCTTCTGCAGCGCAGCCGTGTCGTCGGTTTGGTTGTCGCCTTTTACGCCGAGGGTGGATACATTCACCCAGTTGGCGGCTGCCGGCAGCGGACTGATCGCAGGCGGCGTGGGGGGCGGCAGAGCAGCGAGTGGTGAGGGCTCATAGCGCGTCTCGAAGGCTGCTTTCGCGCCCGGATACGCGATGCCAAGACCATGGGAGAAGACGCTGACGTGATACGTATCCGCAACTTGTCTGAATTCGCGGCCGCTCTCGCGCAACTTGGCGAAGATGGGTACGTGGCTGCAGTCGATGTTCTCAAAATTGATTTCGGTCATGCGGCTGGCATCGTTGCTGATCACCACCGCGGGCCCGGTGATGTTTTCGAAGCGGCTATCTTTGATCCAAAGCTGATCGGAGTAGTGCGGATCGATCGAGACCGCAATGGGAACGTTGCGGAAGTCATCGTGGACCAGGGTGAGGCCGGTTTCGTTTTCGCGGATAGCGGCCTCCCGCTGGCCGTCGAAGGTGGAATCGATGAGCGTGAACTGCCAAGCCGGGGAAGGTTTGCGCGCCATGATGCCGTACTGGCCGCCGTGAAAGTGGAGATCCTCGGCTTCGTTGGCGACTTCATGCACGCCTGCAAATCCGGAGCCGATGTTGAAGTCGATGTGGCTGAGAAAGGCGTGCTGCGCGGCGTGGAAACGAATCGCGACCGCTCCGGCGTTGCCGGGACCGATCTCGAAGTCGACGTTGCTCATGGCCGAGTAGAAGGTACCGGGATTGGCGTCGGGAACGGCACGGCTGGGCGGAACCACGCCGCGCGGGGTGGGCGGCGGATGATAGAAGGATCGAGCTCCTGCGGCTTGCGGCCGGGGACGGGCGCCGGCGAAGAAGAACATGTAGGCGATGCCATCCTGGTATCCGGGCGTGTTTTCGCCGAGCACGAAGACCGGACGCTCCACGCCATAGCCGATGATGCGCACGCCGGGCCAGAGATAGATGGTCCGGCTGATGCGGTAGCGACCCTGGGGAATGAAGACGATGCCCTCCCCCTTGTCGGCCTGCAGCTTGTCGATCGCCGCCTGCAAAGGCGCGCTATCGTCCCCCTTGCCGTCAGCGTGTGCATGGAATTCCTCGGCCGTGAGATAGACGGCAGCTGGGTCGTCCAGTCGTACTGGGTACGTGGAAGCCGCAGAACCGGTCACGGGGAAGAGAAAAGGCGCAAGCAGCAACAGCAAAGATTTCATGGGTCAGCCTTGGTAAAGAATATTGCACCGATGAGTATGGTCTGCCAATGCGGGGAGGAGATTAGATAGGAGACTGCCCGATGATGCGACAAGTTTCAGTGGTTTGCATAAGAAACATCTTAGATACCGCATTGCGGTATACCACTTTTCCTTTGACAATAATGCAATCGGTTGTCTATAAAGTTACGCGCTCCCTTAGTGGTAAAAGATGCTGGGACGGCAAACGTTCGTGTCCCAAGAGACCGCAACATTACCGGGCGCAGCGTGGGATTTCACGCGGCAACCCCGCTGGACAATTCGTTATTCTTCTCTTCGCCATAACGTAGGGATGCAACTTAGCGAAACCCTCGCCACAAGCCTGCGCAAGAGCATGAAGAAGATCTAACCGAGAGAACAACCGAAGGGGAAGGTAACAATGTCAGATTCCAATGGATGGAAATTCAATCGCCGTGGTGTGCTTAAGTCTTCGATGGCAGTCCTGGGTGGCAGTCTTCTGAGCCGCTACAGCCTGGAGAATGCTGCGGCCGAACAAGCGCCGGCAATCAAGAACGTGAACCTGAACTCCAGCCCGTCGACGCTGAAGATTACCGACATGCGCTACGCGATCATCGTCAAGCCTGGCCCCAGCCCCTGCCCCGTGATTCGCATCGACACCAACCAGGGTATCTATGGTTTGGGTGAAGTGCGCGATGGAGCAGGCTATCAATACGCGATGGTGCTGAAGAGCCGCATTGTCGGAGAGAACCCACTGAATGTCGATTTTCTCTTTCAGAAGATCCAGCAGTTCGGCGGTATTTCGCGCCAGGCGGGCGGTGTGGCCGCGGTTGAAATGGCCCTGTGGGACATTGCGGGCAAGGCCTACAACTGTCCGGTGTACCAGATGCTTGGCGGTCAGTGGCGGGACAAGATCCGGATCTACGCGGATACGACGGAGTCGGAGGATCCGAAAGAGTATGGGAGACGGGCCAAGGAACGCGTAGCCATGGGTCTTACGTGGATGAAGATGGATTTGGGAATCAATGTGCTCGAGGGAATGCCGGGCATGGTGATGGAGCCGGCGGGCCAGAGCAAGTGGGAGCTGCGCAATCAGCCTCATCCGTTTATGGCCACAGAAGTAACGGATAAGGGCGTCGACAGGCTTTGCGAATATGTAGCGGCGGTGCGGGAAAACATCGGCTACGACATGCCGTTGTCGATGGATCACCTCGGCCATATCGGCGTGAAGTCGTGCATCAAGCTGGGCAAGGCGTATGAGAAGTACAACCTGGAATGGATCGAAGACGTGATCCCGTGGTACTACACCGATCTCCTTAAAGGAGATCACCGATGCCAGCCCCACGCCGACGATTACCGGCGAGGATATTTATGAGATCGCGGACTTCGAGAAGCTGTGCAAAGCGCACGCGGTGGACAAGATTCATCCGGATCTTGCGACTTCGGGTGGGATTCTGCGGACGCATAAGATCGGGGATATGGCGTTTGAGTATGGCGTGCCGATGGCGATGCACTTTGCGGGGACTCCTGTTAGTTGCATGGCGAATGTGCACTGCGCGGCCGCGACGCGTAACTTCCTTGCGCTGGAGAATCACTCGCTGGATGTGCCTTGGTGGCAGGACCTGGTTAACGGGCTCGATAAGCCGATGATCAACAAGGGGTTCATTAAGGTTCCAGATACTCCGGGGTTGGGGGTTACGCTGAATGACGAGGTTTGCAAGCAACACTTGAAGCCGGGTACGGGGTACTTTGAGCCTACGCCGATGTGGGATGAGTCTCAGTCTCTCGACGACGCTCTCTTTAGTTAGGGGTGGTAAAGGGCGCGATACCGAAGGTATCGCGCCCTTTTTGTTTGGAGTGGCCTTGGTTGCGGGGCGAGTGGAACTGCAGATCCCTCTACGGCACGCCGGGGCAGGCGGGATGACAAAGGGGAGGGCCGCCTTGTGGGGAGTTTGAAAGACATTCTGGGTGGCTGTGCCAAAAACACGAAAATGAAAAGGCACACCCTCTTGATTGGATGACAAATCAAAGGGGCGGCTGCCACCTTGGCATTGGTGGAGGTGGATGGAGTTGTAGGAGTTATTAGAGGGAAGGGCGCACAGCAGGTCCCTCCACTCCGCTACGCTCCGGTCGGGATGACAAAGTTGAGGTTGGTGGCGTTGGCGAGCTTCATGCGGCTTTCTTTACGGAAAGCCGCACACGTGGACGTTGGTGAGAGCCGCGTAGCAGGAAATCCGGGTACGCTCCGGTCCCACGGCACGCCGGGGCAGGCGGGATGACAAATCAAAGGGGCGGCTGCCACCTTGGCATTGGTAGAGGTGGATGGAGCTGTAGGAGTTATTAGAGGGAAGGGCGCACCGCAGGTCCCTCCACTCCGCTACGCTCCGGTCGGGATTTCACTGTTGAGGTTGGTGGCGTTGGCGAACTTCATGCGGCTTTCTTTACGGAAAGCCGCACACGTGGACGTTGGTGAGAGCCGCGTAGCAGGAAATCCGGGTACGCTCCGGTCCTCACGGCACGCCGGGGCAGGCGGGATGACAAAGTTGAGGGTGGTGGCACACCTTTAACTCTGTGAGTTGGATGGAAGGATCGTAATTCGTTCGTGGGGCTTCGCCCTTCGTTTTCGGCCCAGGTGCGCTTTAGCGAACCTGGGGCACCCGTCCAGGGGTAAGGATTGCCTGTTGTCATATTTGTCGGTTAGGTAACCACCCATTTTTCTTCGCTACTCGTCGGTTACGCAGCCTAGGGCGGCGCTCTTTACGCAGCGGATGTACTTGGCTAGGGTGCCTCGCTCCGCTTTGTAGGGTGGCATGGTCCAGGCTTTGCGGCGAGTGGCTAGCTCTTCATCAGAGAGCGCTACGGAGATCTCGTTCTTGCTGGCGTCGATGGTGATGAGGTCGCCCGTGCGCACGAGCGCGATTGGGCCGCCTTCCTGGGCTTCCGGCGTGACGTGGCCGACGATGAAGCCGTGGGAGCCGCCGGAAAAACGGCCGTCGGTCATCAGGGCTACGTCTTTACCTAGACCCGCTCCCATGATGGCGGAAGTCGGAGTCAACATCTCGGGCATGCCCGGGCCGCCCTTGGGGCCTTCGTAACGAATGACGAGGACCTGGCCCTTGGCAATCTTGCCTTCCTCCAGAGCTTTGACCATCAATTCTTCGGAATCGAAGACGTTGGCGGGACCGGAAAACCTGAGTCCTTCCTTGCCCGTGATCTTCGCCACCGCGCCTTCAGGGGCCAGGTTGCCTTTGAGTATCTGCAAGTGGCTGGTCGCCTTCAGGGGATTGGAAAGCGGGCGCACGATCTGCTGGCCGGCGCGGAGGCCGGGCAGATCCTTCACATTCTCCGCCAGCGTCTTGCCGGTCACGGTGAGGCAGTCGCCGTGCAAGAGCCCCTCGGCAAGCAGCATCTTCATCACCGCAGGGAGGCCGCCGACCGATTGCAGGTCTTCCATGACGTAAGCACCGCTGGGTTTGAAATCGGCGAGCAATGGGGTCTTGTCGCTGATCTTCTGGAAATCGTCAATGGTGAGAGGCACATTCACGGAACGCGCCATGGCAATCAGATGAAGCACAGCGTTGGTGGAACCACCCAAGGCTGTAACGATCACCATTGCGTTTTCGAAAGCCTCGCGCGTCATGATGTCGCGGGGCTTCAAGTCGAGCTCGAGCAGATTCAGAATGGCGGCGCCGGCGCGAAAACATTCGTCGAGCTTCAAAGGATCTTCCGCGGGCGTCGATGAGCTGTAAGGCAGGCTCATGCCCAGAGTCTCGATGGCGGAGGCCATGGTGTTCGCGGTATACATCCCGCCGCATGCGCCGGCTCCGGGACAGGAGTGACGGACGATCTGCTGCCGCTGCTCATCCGTGATGGTGTGGGTGATGAATTGGCCGTAGCTCTGGAAGGCGGAGATGATGTCCAGCTTCTGGCCGTCCAGATGGCCGGCGCGGATGGTGCCGCCGTAGACCATCAGGCTGGGGCGATTCAACCGGCCCATGGCGATCAGGCAGCCGGGCATGTTCTTGTCGCAGCCAGGAATCGAGACGTTGGCGTCGTACCACTGCGCGCCCATCACGGTTTCGATGGAGTCGGCGATGAGGTCGCGGGATTGCAGCGAGTAGCTCATGCCGTCGGTGCCCATGGAGATTCCGTCGCTGACGCCGATGGTGTTGAAGCGCAGGCCAACCATGCCGGCGGCGGTGACTCCTTCTTTCACCTTTTCGGCCAGATGCAGAAGATGCATATTGCAGGGATTGCCTTCATACCAAACGCTGGCGATCCCGACCTGCGGCTTGGCCATATCGGGCTCACGCAGGCCGGTCGCATAGAGCATGGCTTGGGATGCCCCTTGAGACTTGGGCTGTGTAATCTGAGAGCTGTACTTGTTGAGCGGCTTGGTCGTTTTACTCATAACGATCAGTGTATCGTCTGTTTTCCGGCGGCGGGGGCCTCGAAATGCAATCAACGGTGTGGTGGCAGTACGGCATTCTTTACGAGGTGTATCCGCGGTCTTTCCAGGACGCAAACGGCGATGGCATCGGTGATCTTCAGGGCATCCTGCAGCGGCTCGATTACCTGGCCGGGTTGGGGATCAAGGGGGTATGGATTGCGCCTTTCTACCCCTCACCCATGGCTGATTTCGGCTACGACATCGCCGACTACTGCAACGTCGATCCCATCTTCGGCACCCTGGCCGACTTCGACCAACTGCTTGCGGCCATCCATGAACGCGGCCTTAAGCTGATTCTCGATTTCGTGCCCAACCACACCTCCGACCAGCATCCGTGGTTCCTGGAGAGCCGTTCTTCCCTCACCAATCCCAAGCGCGACTGGTACCTGTGGCGCGATCCTGCTCCCGATGGCGGGCCGCCCAACAACTGGCTGAGCAACTTCGGCGGTTCGGCGTGGACCAAGGATGGCAGCCAGTACTACTACCATTCGTTTCTGAAGCAGCAGCCGGATGTGAACTGGCGCAACCCGGAGCTGCGGGAAGCGATGTACAACGTGCTTCGCTTCTGGCTGGACCGCGGCGTCGATGGGTTCCGCGTGGACGTGATGTGGATGCTGATCAAGGACGATCAGTTTCGCGATAACCCGGTTAATCCAGCGAGCTCGCCGGATGCTCCTGCATCGCAGCGCCTGCTTGCCGTCTACAACACCAACCGTCCCGAGGTGCATGCGATCGTGGCTGAGATGCGCGCCATACTGGACTCGTATGGCGACCGGCTTGCTGATTGGAGAGATCTATCTTCCGTTCGATCAGCTTGCGACCTACTATGGGCAGGATCTCAAGGGCGCGCAGCTCCCGTTCAATTTTCATCTGATCCTGTGCCCGTGGAACGCGGACGCAATTGCCCGGGTGATTACCGAGTACGAGGCCGCGTTGCCGGTAGGCGCGTGGCCGAACTGGGTTATGGGCAACCACGACCAATCGCGTATCGCGACGCGCATCGGTAGCGCGCAGGCGCGCATCGCGGCGATGTTGCTGCTGACGCTCCGCGGCACGCCTACGATGTACTACGGCGATGAGATCGGCATGACGGACGCTCTGATTCCCGCCGCAGAAGTGCAGGATCCGGCGGAGAAGAATGAGCCGGGCAAGGGCATGGGACGCGACCCGGAGCGCACTCCCATGCAATGGGATGGCTCGCGACTCGCGGGGTTCACCACAGGGACGCCGTGGCTTCGGCTGGGGGCCGATCATGCGACGGTCAACGTGGCGGCGCTCTCGGGTCAGAGCGAGTCGGTGCTGAGCCTGTATCGCGCCCTCATTGGGCTGCGCAACGGGACTGCAGCCTTGAATAGCGGACGGGTGGAAGGTGTCGCCAGCAACGGGGGACTTCTGCGTTACGAGAGGGTCGATGATGGGCAACGGTTTACGATCCTGCTCAATTTCAACCAGAGCCAGGTGGAGGCGCCGATTGGCGCCGGCCACATTGTTGCTTCAACCCACATGGATCGCTCCGGTGATGCGGTCGAGTCGAGGGTCTCGCTTCGAGGGTTTGAAGGGGTGGTCATCGAGAACGACTAGCACTTACCCAAGAGATCGTTTCGCGGCGCTAGGGTGGCAATTTAGCGCTGCGGTATCCGGCATTTGTGGATCCCACCGGTGTTTCCCGAGAACATTTCGGGCAGGGTGGGCCATAGCAGGGGCTGAAGCCCAATTCTTTATTCGTCCTTTATGGCCCGACTAAAGTCGTGCCCTGATACAAAGCCAAAGCCCTCAGGCAAGTTAGAATGCGCTGCAGAGGCGACATGTCCGAATCACGTAGACAGTTTTTGGCTAATGGCTCACTCAGTTTGTTGGGAATCGCTGTCACTTCGTGCAAGCAGGAACAAAAGGCTGCTCCGCTGCCTCCCGGGGCGCCTCCCGCCTTCGCGACGGCGCCGGCAGTCGGGCCTGCGGTTTCACCTCTTACCTTTGCTGAAGCGGAGAAGCTGGTGCAGGTGGAGTTGAGTGAGGGCGAGCGTAAAGAGGCAGTCGAAAGCTGGCGCAACGGCATGGCTCCGCTCTACGAGCGGCGCACCGGGCCACGCAAAGTTGCGCTGGAAGCGACGTTGGCGCCCTGGTCGCACTGCGAAGCCACTCTGCCCGGACAGCAGTCAGGACCGGCGCGCAACCTGTTTGTGCGCAGTAAGACTGATCCCGGCCCGCTGCCCGCCAGTGACGAGGAGATCGCCTTCGCCCCGGTCACGCGGTTATCCCGCTGGATCGAAAAGCGCCAGTTGACCTCTGAGCGGCTCACCAACATTTACCTGCAGCGCATCGGACGCTTCAATCCCACTTTGCTTTGCGTGATCACGCCGACGCGCGAGCTGGCCCTGGCCCAGGCCAAACAAGCCGACCAGGAGATTGCAGCAGGCCACTACCGTGGTCCGCTTCATGGCATTCCCTGGGGCGGTAAGGATCTGCTCGACACGGCCGGCATACCTACGACCTACGGTGCCGAGCCTTTCAGGAACCGCGTGCCCACGGAGGATGCAACCGTGGTCAAGCGTTTGCACGAGGCAGGTGCGGTGCTGATCGCTAAGCTGAGCATGGGCGCCTTGGCGCTTAACGATGTGTGGTTTGGCGGGCAGACAAAGAATCCCTGGCTGCTGGCCGAAGGTTCGTCAGGCTCCAGCGCAGGGCCGGGCGCGGCCACAGCCGCTGGGTTGGTGGGCTTTTCCATCGGCAGCGAGACCGGCGGCAGCATCATAGGCCCCAGCATGCGCTGCGGGATTACGGGCCTGCGCCCGACCTTTGGCCGGGTTCCCCGCACCGGCGCCATGACGCTCTGCTGGTCGCTCGATAAGCTGGGCCCGATGACCCGCAGCGTCGAGGACGCCATGCTGGTGCTGGAGGCGATCACCGGGCCGGATGCGGGCGACGTGTCGAGCGTGCCCAGCAAGCTGGACTACGACGCGGCCGCGAAGGTAGAGGGTCTGCGCGTGGGTTACTTTCCGCAATGGATGAAGGAGGCGCCGGCCACGGACGTCGATCGCGCTGCACTCGAAACGGTGAAGAGGCTGGGCATGGTCCCGGTTGAGGTCACGATCCCTAACTGGCCGTACGATTCGCTGCAGCTGATCCTGTTCGCCGAGGCGGCTGCCGCCTTCGAGGAGCTGACGCTCACACACGGGGTCGATCAGCTCAAGATGCAGGTGCCGGACGCGTGGCCCAATTCGTTTCGCCAGGCACGGTTTCTTTCCGCGGTGGATTTCGTGCAGACCGATCGCTTCCGGCGGAAGGTGGCCAACGAGATGAGCCGTGTCTTCTCCCAGGTGGATCTGCTTCTGGTTCCCTCCCTGCGCGACGAGATGCTCACCATCACCAACGCCACGGGCCATCCCTCGCTCACCCTGCGTGCCGGGTTCATCGAGGTCTCGGAGGAGCGCAGCGACTGGGCTCCTGATCCGGCCAATCCGCCGAAGAAGTTTTCGCCGCCCCGGCGGGTGCCCCATGGCGTCACTCTGATCGGCCGGCTCTTCGATGAGGGCAGGTTGGGGAGCGCCGGCTTGGCGATGGAACGCAGCTTCCATGTTGCGACGAGCAGCCGCCGGGGTTTTAGGTTTGGGTACGAGCCCATGACCCTCTCAGTTGCGAGGGGGAAAGGCGCACAGCAGGTCCCTCGGCTACGCTCCCACGGCACGCCGGGGCAGGCGGGATGACAAAGATGAGGGTGGTGGCGCACCTTGGCGTGGGCGGAGGTGGATGGACAGAGCCGCTAAGGCGGTTTGAATCAGTGGTGAAAACGACTATGCCGGTTCTCGAGTCTATCCGCGTTGTTGAACTTACCGAGGCTTTGGCAGGGCCTTATTGCGCCATGATGCTGGGAGACTTCGGCGCCGACGTTATCAAGGTCGAGCGCAGGCAGACAGGGGACCAGTCGCGCAGCTGGGGACCTCCGTTTGTGGGCAGTGAATCCGCTTATTTTTTGGCTGCCAATCGCAATAAGCGTTCGCTGTCGCTGGACTACGATCAGCCGCTGGGGGCTGCGATTCTGCACCGGCTGCTGGCTACGGCAGATGTCTTCCTCATTAACCAGCGTAACCGGGCTTCTCTGGAACGGCGCGGCTTGGATGCGGAGACGATTTGCGCGCGTTATCCGCGGCTCGTGTACTGCGCCATCTCGGGCTATGGACATTCCGGCCCCAAGTCGGGCCTGCCAGGCTACGACATCATCGCGCAGGCCCAGGCGGGGATCATGAGCTTTACCGGGGAGCCGGAGGGTGAGCCGGTTCGTTATCCTATCGCGATCGCGGATATGGTCTGCGGGCTCTACTCGGCACTGGGAATTCTTGCCGCTTTACTGGCACGGGAAAAAACCGGAACTGGACAGGCGCTGGACATGGCGCTCTTCGATTCCCAGTTGTCGTTGCTCATCAATGCAGGCAGCAATTACCTGAATGCCGGCGAATCTCCACAGCGCTGGGGAAATGCACATCCCAGCATTGTTCCCTACCAGGTGTTTCGCGGCGGAGACGGCCGCCATTTTGTCGCTGCCGTGGGCACAGATGCGCTGTGGCTTCGGTTTCTCCGCGTCATCGATGCGACGGAGACGTTGGGGGCAGACTCACGCTTTCGCACCAATGCGCTGCGGACGGAACATCGGCTGGCGCTGATTCCTGCGCTTATACGCGATCTTTGAGAAGGCCCCGGCGAGCGAATGGCTGCGGCGACTGAGCGCGGAGGATATCCCGGCGTCTGTGATCCATACGGTGGGCGAAGCGGTGAACGATCCACAGGCGCTGGCTCGGGGATTGATCGTGGAGATCAAGCACCCGACCCTGGATGTGGTGCGCAGTATCGCCAACCCGGTGCGGCTTTCGGCTACTCCGGTGTTGTACCGGCTGCCGCCTCCGCTGCTGGGTGAGCATAGTGTTGAGATTCTGCAGAGTCTCGACTACTCGAGCGAGGAGATTGCGGCTGCGGTGGAGGAGGCACGCTATCTGAATTGACTCTGTGTCTGATTTCTGGTATAATACTAAAGGATTAGTTGTGCCAATCTCGACATAGAGAGTTTCGATGAATTCATCTCCCAGCGCAATGGAAACGTTCTTTAGAAATCATGAACGCAACAGCAACAGCGGGGCTATCGGGCCGCTCATCTCACAATTTGCCGATGTATTCATGGTCGCCGGACCTCAAGGCGCCCAGGTTGTGCAAACGAATGCGTTCGCTGTTGCATTACCAAAACGCAAGAAACTGTTCGATGATATGGGCTGCAAGACCACTGAGCTTGTTTCTCTGCGCGAAACTTCACTGAATGGTCCGTACACGATGGTGGAAACGCGTTGGCGCATGACGTTCGCCTCTGAGGATCAATCCCCCGAAGAGATACTGGTTGACTCGACTTTTATTGTGTACACCGGCGGTGAAGAGCCCAAGATCGTGGTGTATCTGCCGCACGGCGACGCCTTGGTGACTTTAGCGAATCGTCGAGCCAGTACTTAGAAAGTGCGCTACCACGAAGCCGGGCGGGCGGCATGAAAAGGGGTTGGGTCGCGCGTTAGATAAGAGTTGGTGCCGGTGTTGTGTAAGGATCAAGGAATGGGTATAGAACTGGTTGACCGCGATGTGCTGCTGGTGATCGATGTGCAGAATGACTTCTGCGATGGAGGCGCGCTCGCGGTGCCGGGCGGCCAGAACGTCGTGCCGGTGATCCATCGGATTGCCGCGCTCTTTCGCCACCTGATCATGACCCAGGACTGGCACCCACGGGATCATCATTCCTTCGCGTCGAATCATCCGGGGCGAGCTCCGTTTGACACCATTGAGACGGCTCACGGCGAACAGGTGCTGTGGCCCGATCATTGCGTGCAAGGCACCATGGGGGCGGCTTTCTATCCGCATCTGCAACCAGACAATGCGGAGCTGATTCTGCGCAAAGGCTGTCGCAATGACGTCGACTCCTATTCGGCTTTCCGGGAGAACGATCGCATCACCCGTACCGGGCTTACCGGCTATCTGCGCGAACGGGGATTGGGACGCATCTTTCTCGCGGGCCTGGCCTATGACTACTGCGTGCGCCACTCGGCCATCGACAGCATGCAAGCAGGCTTCGAGACCTATGTGGTGGAGGATGCCTGCAGGGCTATTGACATGAGAGACTCCGTGGCTGCCACCAACCATGTCTTCCATGAAGCCGGCGTGCGGCGCATCACCAGCGAGATGCTGGGCGCTCATACGGCTTGAGCCTCGCAATCCCTTTGGAAGCTAGAGGTTGAGGTTCGCGAAATCCCAGCTCTCGAATTGTTGTCAGGATGGAGTTTCAACAGGTGCGTTCAGCTAACGGTATAGTTGACTTCTTGCATGAAGCCATCGGTCGTCATTCTTGCTTATAACTCTGTCGACACGTTAGGGACAACGCTTGCTCAGGCGCAGCAGATTTCTGATGACCTGCACGTAGTGGACTCCTTCAGCACTGATGACACGGTCGCGCTCAGCCAGCAGCACGGAGCGCAGGTGGTACAGCATGCGTTCGAAAGCTATGGTGCACAGAGAAATTGGGCGATCGACCATCTGCCGCTCCGCTACCCGTGGCAGCTGCACCTGGACGCGGACGAGCGGCTTACGCCGGAACTGATCGCGTCGGTCCAGGCGCTGCCAGAGAACCCCGAGTACGCCGGCTTTTTGATTGCCCGGCTGGTGCAGTTTCTGGGTCGGCAGATGCGGCATGGAGGCATGTCGCCCACCTGGCATATGCGGCTCTTCCGCAATGGCGCCGGCCGCTGCGAGGAACGCAAGTACGACCAGCACTTCTACCTGACGCAGGGTTCCGCCGGCCAGCTCCAGGGCTACATGATCGATGAGATCCGCATGTCGCTGTCAGAGTGGACTGCGCGGCATAACCGATGGTCCGATGCAGAGGTAATGGAGCAGACGCAGGCGATGGATACTGTGCGCATCCAGCCTCGCTTGGGGGGAAATCCTGTGGAGCGCAAACGCTTTCTGCGCGGGCTCTACAATCGCGCTCCGCTCTTTGTTCGTCCCTACGCGCTTTTTTTCTACCGGTATTTTCTTCGCCTGGGCTTCCTCGACGGATGGGAGGGGTTCATCTTCTGGACCCTGCAGACATTCTGGTTCCGCTTTCTGATCGACGCCAAGCTCTTCGAGCACCGAAAGAAGAAAACGATTTAGAATGGCATGGTTGACGAGGGAACTATGCTTGAAGTCTGTTCGGTAATCAGCGGAGCACTTATTGTTTTCGCCGCGTTGGTGTTGTGGGCCAATGGCGGCCGGCTCAAGAGCGAAAACGACCACTAAAGTCTAGCGGCCGTAGCCTTTCTCGTATCCGTGGACGTAGGCTTCACGGTAGATGTTCTTGTACTCGTCGCGTCCAATGGGCGGGTGGCCGTACTCCGGTGCGTGCTTGTAGGCACTGTCGTGAGTTGGACGAAAGCTATGGCCGGTCTCACGGTCATGGGCGCCATCACTCAATCCATCGTGAAAGCCCCAATGGGCGGCATAGTTGGGCGCGTCTTCCGAGTCGTGGTAGAAGGCGCTGTAGCCGGGATCTCGCGGAGGTGCTCCATACTGAGCAGACGCGATCGCAGCGCTCCCGCCCATCAGCATGCACGCAACCGCAGTACGCCAATTCTTAGCATTTCCGTTCATCGCTCGCTCCTCGTGAGACTGCATACCTGACAAAACGCAGCTCTGGCGGGAAGGTTGCCGGCATCTTTTTTGGGGGAGCGGTGTTGGCCCTGCGGATGGGGAGATCAGGAAACGACGGGTAGCTTGACAGTAAATTCGGTTTTTCCGGGTACGGAGTCTAACAGGATTTCTCCGCCGAACTTGTCCACCACGATATGGCGAACAATGTCGAGGCCTAAGCCGGTGCCCTGCCCCGTGGGCTTGGTAGTAAAGAAGGGCTCAAAGATCAGCTTTCGGTTTTCCTCTGGGACGCCCGGACCGGCATCCCCAATCGCGATGCCAACCCTGTCGCCTTCCACCCAGGTGCGTACGCTTACGACGCCCTTTTGTGGAGAGGCATCGATGGCGTTGTCGAGCAGGTTGGTCCATACCTGACTGAGACCGATGCCGCAGGTGGAAAGGGGCGGCAGAGTGGGGGCAAAGAGCTTTTGCACGGTTAGCTCTTTTTGGCGAAACTTGTGGCCCAGAATGACCAGAGTGCTCTGAATGCTGTCGTGGACATCGAGCTGATGGCGCTGCGGCTTGTCTTCATAGGCGTACTTCTTGACCGCTCCGACGAGGTCGGTCACGCGGGAGACGCTCTCTTCAATGGTCCCGACCAGCTGGACGCTGGAGGTGAGCGCTTCCATCCAGTTCAGCGGATCGGATAAGGTGTTGCCGGGGAACTCGTGCTGGGCGCATTCCAGGGTCTGGGAGTTGAAGCCGATGCCGGCAAGGGTCGCCGCTAGTTTCCAGGAATTTTCAATGCCGTGCGCCTCGAGCCACGACGCCAACTCGTCTTCGGCGTCTGCCTGCTCCATGGAACTCATCGCATTTGGTTTTTGGGGTGTCAACGCCTGCTCTTGCAGAACGCGCAGGCACTCGGTCTGACCTTTGGTCATGGCTTCATCGTTAGCGCACATGCGCAGGCTGATCTGTTGCAGGCGGCTGAGGTTTTCTCGCATTTGCGATGCGGCGCGCCGTGCCGCTGCCCCTGGGTTATTCAACTCATGCATCAGGCCGGCGGCCATTGTGCCGAGCGAAATCAGTTTCTCGCGATGCAGCTCCTGTGACTGATAGACCTGGAGCCTGCGCGCCACGTTTCCCAAAACGGCAACGCGCACTTGGGGGCAGGCAAACATCAGGTTCCAAAATAGCTCTTCTCGCAGGTAGACGACCGTGCTGGGCTTGAGCACGGTGACCACCGCGTCGTTGTCTTTACCCATGAGCAAGGGGATTTCCCCGAAGATCTCACCCGCGCTCAATTGGCCGATGAGGGTTAGTTCTCCATCGGTCTGACGCTTTTGCAGGCGAAGCTCGCCCTCAAGCAGAATCCAGAAACCGCGACGGGTGCGGGTGATGTCCAGGACGTCAGCGCCGACGTCGGCATGAATCAACTCGACCGAGTCAAGGCATCGAAGCTCCTGCAGCGAGACGCCGGCGAAGACGGGCACCTTCTGCAACTGGGTTACGAGGCTCGCTACCTCAACCTGCTCTACCTTCGAACTTTGCTGAACGTCTGTCATTGGCTTAGAAGCCCGCCAGGTACTTATGGATAAACTGCACGGAAATCGAACCCTCACCGACTGCGGACGCCACCCGTTTGATGGAGCCGTGGCGCACATCGCCGGCAACAAAAACCCCTGGAACGCTGGTCTCGAGCAAGTACGGCTCTCGTGGCAGGTTCCAATTCCTAGGCATTTTTCCGTCCACCTTCAGGTCAGAACCAGAAAGCAAAAAGCCGTTCGCGTCGCGCATGATCGTGTCCGGAAGCCAATCCGTATTGGGCGCCGCCCCGATGAAGATGAACAAGCCACTTGCCGGCACGGTTTCCTCGTTTTCGGGCCCACAAAGGCGCAAACAGGACAATCGGGTTCACCCAATGCTTCCACCACCTGACATCGCGATTTGACCTCTATATTCGATGTGGCTGCAATCTGATCGATTAAATATTTCGACATGCTGTTTACAAGCGACTCGGCCCTTACCAGCATGGTTACCTTTTTTGCGTACTTGGAGAAGTACATAGCGGCCTGGCCGGCCGAGTTTGCCCCCCCGACTATGATAGACATTCTCGTCTTTACAGGCCTGGGCTTCGGTCATCGCCGCCCCATAATAGACCCCCGCCCCGGTCAGGCGCTCGACTCCCGGAGTGGTCAAGCGGCGGTAATAGACGCCTACGGCGATCAGGCAAGCGTGGCACGATACTTCCCTGCCGTCGGCCAATTGGACGATGTTGTAGTTGTTTTCGGTGCGGATGCCGGTCGCCTTCTGGGTCAGCAATTCCGCCCCGAACCGTGTGGCCTGGATCAGGGCCCGCCGGGCCAGGTCTTCGCCTCTCACACCTTCGGGAAAGCCGAGGTAATTCTCAATCCTGGAACTGGAGCCTGCCTGTCCTCCTGGCGCTTCATCTTCGATCACCAAGGTTCGCAGCCCTTCCGACGCGCCGTAGACAGCCGCCGCCAGGCCCGGCTAAGCCCGCGCCGACGATCACCAGGTCGTAGAACTCCTTGGTCGCCTGGGTGCGCAACCCGATCTTGGCGGCCAGTTCCATTTGGCCGGGCTGCACCAGAGAGCTGCCATCCCCAAAAAGGACCACCGGCAGCTTGTGGTCATCCAACTTGAAACGGGTGAGCAATTCCACAGCTTCGGCGTTCTGCTCCGGATCGAGCCAGACGTAAGGAACCTGGTTACGGGAAAGAAAGTCGCGTACCTGGTGGTCGCGCAAGGTGTAGCGGGGCCCAACGACGCGCAAACCTTCAAAGGGCGGCCTGATAGCCCTCCTTCCAGGTTTCGAGCAGGTCATTCAGCACCGGGTAGAGGCGCTCTTCGGGCGGATCCCAGGGCTTGGTCAGGTAATAGTTAATCTTGGCCGTATTGATGGCCTGGATGGCCGCCTCGGTATCGGCGTAGGCGGTGAGGAGAGCACGCTTGGCGTCGGGGTAGTATTCCATGGCCTTGCCCAGGAACTCTACCCCGGACATGCCGGGCATGCGCTGGTCAGAGACAAAGAGGGCGACCGTGTCCCCGCGCTTTTTTAGTTGGTCGCAGGTGTCGAGTGCCGCCTGGCCGGACGCCGCCCGCTGGATGCGATAATTTGCACCATATTGGCGGCGCAGATCCTGGACCACCATCTCCAGGACACTTACATCGTCGTCTACCGCGAGGATGACTGGCTTGCCCATGCTTCTTTAGTGTATTGAATGCGCGTCAGTTCGTCTCGTTTCGCACCGTTTTCGCTACACCCAAATCCAGTCACGACAGCAACTTGAGAGCGCGCCCCTGCCACTTTCGTGGGGTTTCATTTCCTGCCCAAGCCGCTAGGCTTGAGATCACCAGCAACTCATACTCTTCGGGCTCGGCAGCGAAGAGAAACGTACTAAAGGTGTCGCAAAACAGGACAGTTTAGAACGAGTGATGGCCGGTGGCCGATAGCGTGATTATGCGGGTCTCCGATTACGGGGGCAGTTCGCGTCACACATGCTGCGGCGGAGTTGAGGCAAGAAGATTGCGAATCGAAGCGACACGAGGCACAAGGCAGCACGATGAATAAAATTATCCTGGCTGACAATCAAGCAATCTTTCGCGCTGGCATTGCAAAGGTCCTGGCGAGCGAAGAGGATTTCCGCGTAGCCGCACAGTGTGCGGACCTGGAACGCCTACTGCTCTCCGTCGATGCGTACCGCTCGTCGATCGTTCTGTTTGCTTCGGCGCTCAGGCCCGAATATCAGGATTTGATGTCGCACGTAAAGGCAGCAGGAAGCCGTGCGGTGGTGATCGCCGAGAACGGTGAGCCGGCGCAGATTTTCACCGCCCACGACATCCGTGGAGTGGTTTATCGCAATACCACCGGCCAGGCGCTGGTAGAGTGCGTGCATCGCGTGATCAAGGGCTTCTCTTCGATTCAGCGGCCGGCTGAGGCGATTGGTTCCGAGGAAGAAGATTCAGTGGGCGCGCGTGTTCGCGACCGGCTTACCCCCAAAGAGATGAAGATCGTGGCCCTGATTGTGCAGGGTTGCAAGAACAAAGAGATTGCGCTGCGGTTGGGCACCACTGAACAGGTGATCAAGAATTACCTGCGCAGCGTGTATGACAAGACAGGGGTTTCGGATCGGCTGGAACTGGCCCTGTTTACGATCCACCATCGGATCCTGGCGGCGGCTGCGGCCGAGGCTGGCAACTCGGTCCAGATGCGCACGGCGTAGATCCCTTTTTGCGGTGTTCTGCAGATGCGCCTATGGGACTCCATAGGCGCTAACTGTTTTAGGATGTTTTTCGTCAGATCTCCGACATAATCGCTGAGTGGAGCGCCTCACACCTCTATCGCGTGACAGAACGCTTGGTGGCGCGGAGTCGAGGGGCCCCGGCGAGGCTGTACCTGCCCATCCCCAGGTCTGTGCAAGGCCATACACAGGCTAACGACTTCTTGGGTCCGCCTGCGGTGGGCTTCAGTGGTTGAAAAGCTCCAAGCGGCAAGCGCGAGATAAGCATCGCCGAGGTCCTTCGACTCCGCGCCCTCAAGCGATCTGTCACGCGATAGAGCTGTGAGGCGCTTTGCTCAGGATGACGCCTTTGTGGCGGGTAGGAGCTGTCGGGCTAGTGGGAGCTGTGGCTAGTGGGTTAGCAAAAACCAGTTTCTTCGACTTCGATCTGATCTTGCTATCACGTTGACTCCGCAGGGGCTGGAAGGCCGTCCGAAATGGGGGCCTCGGGCCGCTGTGTTACTGTTGCCTTAGACCACCCTGGGGTGCCCCTCGTTTGGCCCTGGCCTAAGGAAAATGCCGCAACAGTCGAACCTGTTTTCGTCTAGTCCCCAAAACGGCTCGACCGTGCAAGAACGGCAACCCGCGCCTCAACGACCCTCCCGGGTTCCTCTCTGGCTGCGCCGGGTGGAGCTGTATCTCTATGTCGTCATCCGCATCTATATCGGCGTTATCGTGCTGGTGCTTCCCTGGTACGCGCCGCTGTGGGCAGATAATCAACTCATCAACCACTTCCCGCACGTGGCCACGTTCCTGATGTACGGCGCAGTGCGCGGGATGATCTCGGGCCTCGGCCTGCTGAACCTGTGGATCGCGGTCATGGAAGCCGTGCACTTCCGCGGATCCACCCACTGAGAGCATGAAGCATAAAACCGGCAAACCTCCCGACCTCCATCGCGCTCCGCTCTCCTACCAGAACCCTGCCTTTGTTAACAGCCCCGACGGGCGGCTGGTGCGCATTATCTCTGAGTACTCGGAGCCGCTGGCGCGTTTCCGGCGCGAGCGCATCCAGGACACCATCGTGTTCTTCGGTTCGGCGCGCTTCCGTGCGCATGAGGACGCCAGCCAGGAGCTGGAGCTCGAACTACTGGATAAGCCTGGATCCGCTGCGGCAGCGCCAGAAGCCGAGCAACCGGCGACCGATGAGGAGATCGCCAAGGGGACGGCAAGCGAACTGCGCCGCCGCCGCGCGGAGGCCGGCGTGGAGATGGCCCGCTACTACGAAGACGCCCGGCAACTGGCCTCCATGGTGACCAAGTGGACGCAGACGCTCAAGGGGCGCCGTCACCGTTTCGTCGTCACCTCGGGAGGTGGGCCCGGGAATCATGGAAGCCGCCAACCGCGGCGCCTACGAGGCGGGCGGCAAGTCCATTGGGCTCAACATCCGATTGCCTTTCGAACAGGCGCCTAACCCCTACATCACGCCTTCTCTGAACTTCGAGTTCCACTACTTCTTCATGCGCAAGTATTGGTTTGCGTACCTGGCCAAGGCCCTGGTTGTCTTCCCTGGCGGCTTTGGCACGCTGGACGAGATGTTCGAGGTGCTGACCCTGGTGCAGACGGAAAAGCTGGCCAAGAAGATCAGCATCGTGGTTTACGGGTCGTCTTACTGGAACAGCATTCTCAACCTGGATGTGCTGGTCGATAAGGGTGCGATTTCCGCGCAGGATCGCGCGCTCTTTCAGATGGCCGATACTCCGGAAGAGGCCTTTGAAATCCTAAAAGCAGAACTGACCCGGCACCACCTGGAGCCGGAAGCGCGCCGCCAGCCTGCGCCTAATGTGGAAGAGGAGCCTCTCCTCAATCCCGACATTTCCGGCACGCGATAAGCATTTCACTTCTACCCGGCGCAGTACCATCAGCGCACATGCGTTAGAAATCCGATCACCTTCGTGGTAGGAAAACGGGTTATCCAGGCTGGTTCCAGCCGAAATTAGACATCAATTCGCTTCCCAGTAACTCGTCGTTCATGGACTGCACTACATACTGGGCACATGAGAGCGATCACGCAGTTACTGTGTGGCAGCACGGGCCAGGGTGCGATTGCTCCAACGTAGAGAAGACGGATGGAGGAAGAGATGACAGGTTCCCGTATCTCGTATCTCTGGAATAACGATCGCGCGGCAAAGGGCTTCGCTTCTGGCGTCTCGCTTCACAGTCATACCAATCGCTCCAAAGAGACGCTCGACTTCATCGTCAAACTGGCCAACGAGCATCGCATTTTCAAGGGCATCATCGCCCGGGAGGAGAAGCGCTGCCGGAAAAAGCATCGCCTGCAGGTGAATTATGCGGCGAGTTATTGGACGCCGCCGCTCACTCCGCGACTGGCTTTCGATTTGGAGAGCCGGCAGATCGCGGAGCTGCTCCAGGTGCAGCCGCTGGTATCGATCACCGATCACGATGATATCCAGGCACCGATGCTACTGCGCACCGTAGCCAGCGCCCGCCACATCCCGGTTTCGGTGGAGTGGACGACGCCCTTCGGCAAGGATCAGGCCTTCCACCTTGGCATCCACAACCTGCCCAGCGCTTCGGGCGCGGAGTGGATGCGGCGATTTGAAGAATTCACCGCAAACCCTAACGACGCGCGGTTGACGGAGATGCTCTCCGCGCTGCACGACCTTCCCAACGTGCTCATCGTCTTCAATCACCCGCACTGGGATCTGTACAAGGTCGGCCAGGAGTTGCATCAACAGCGATTGGAGGAGTTTCTCACCCAGAACAGCGGCTTCATCCACGCAGTGGAGCTGAATGGCCTGCGCAACTGGGAAGAGAATCGGCTGGTGAAGCGGCTGGCCGCTCGCTGGAACAAATTGCTGATCTCCGGGGGCGACCGGCATGGCCTGGAGCCAAACGCCAACGTGAACCTGACGCAGGCGACCAGCTTCAACGAGTTCGTCTATGAGATCCGGCGCGAGAATCGCAGCCACGTGCTGTTTATGCCGCAATACGCGGAACCGTGGAAGCATCGCATCATGCGCTCCACGCTGGATGCCATTCGCGATTACCCTGACTTCCCCGAAGGATCGCGGCGTTGGGATGAGCGCGTCTATCACCCGGATATGCACGGTGTGGATCGCCCCCTCAGCCAGCTGTGGCCTTACGGGGAGGCGCCGGCTTACATGCGCATGGTCATCCAGTTTGTGCGCATGCTGGGGAGCAACCCAGTCAGCAATAGTCTGCGGTTTGCCTGGAATGAGTCGCATGAGCTGCAGTTTGCGCTGGGCGAGCGGGAAGCATTTTAAAGCTGCCTAACGAGCGGTTCA
Source organism: uncultured Acidobacteriaceae bacterium (assembly GCA_963746595.1). Taxonomy (GTDB): domain Bacteria; phylum Acidobacteriota; class Terriglobia; order Terriglobales; family Acidobacteriaceae; genus PALSA-350. The sequence goes on along the minus strand of CAVVBS010000009.1, from coordinate 2,171,506 downwards.
GCCTTCTCGGTGCGCGCTCGCGCGGATACACTCTGCCTATGCGCTCGGCGACCCCCAGGGTGGCGTACTTTCCAGATTCGTTTTACGAGATCAACGGGGTGGCCCACACCAGCCGGCACTTTGAAGCTTTTGCGCAACGAAGAGGTTTGCCTTTTTTCTGTTTGCATCCGGGCAAAAGAGATAGTGCGATAGGCGAGCAACAGCTGGGCGAGTTGACGACGCTCGATATACCCCGCGACAGCGCCGTTTCTTTTCGTTTGGAAAAAGATCTCACCTTCGATCCCGCATTTGCTGCGCCATAAGAAATTCCTCGAAGAACGTCTGCGGGCATTTCGCCCGGATATTGTCCACATCACGGGGCCGAGCGAGCCGGGCATTCTGGGCGCGTGGCTGGCGAGGAATCTGAAGGTTCCGCTGGTCGCGTCGTGGCATACCAATCTCCACGAGTATGCGGCGCAGCGTTCGGGGTGGTTTGTGCGCATGCTTCCGCGTAGCAAACAAGCGGCCGCGGAAAAGAAAATTGAAGACGGCGTCGCTGCTGGCTTGTGCCCGTTTTTACCGGATGGCGGAGGCTCTCTTTGCGCCCAATGTCGATTTGTGCCGGTTGCTGGAGCAAGCCACCGGCCGCCACTGCGCCCTGATGCCTCGCGGCGTCGATACGATCGCCTTCTCGCCGGAATATCGCGATCGCAGCGGGACAGGGGAAGCGATTTGTGCTTGGGTATTGCGGCCGGCTGTCGATTGAGAAGAATGTGTTTTTGCTGGCGCGCATACGGACGGAGTTGATCGAACGGGGCATCGGTAATTTTCGCTTTCTTATCATCGGGCACGGTAAAGAAGAGGGTTGGCTACGGCAACACTTGCCGAATGCGGAGTTCACCGGCGTGCTTCGCGGCGCGGAGCTGGCGCGCGCTTATGCGAATATGGACCTCTTCGTGTTCCCCTCCCACACGGATACTTTCGGCAATGTTGTGCTGGAGGCTTTGGCGTGTGGCGTTCCGGCGATCGTCACGCCTGATGGAGGGCCGCGGTACATTGTGAGGGATGGAGAGACGGGTTCGATTGCTACTGACGATGGGTTTTCCGGTGCGGTGGCCAGGATTATTCTCGATGCGGAGGTTCATGCGCGGATGGGGGTGGCGGCACGGGCGTATGCAATGTCGGCTTCGTGGGATTCGGTTTTCGAGGGGGTTTATAGCACCTATGCGGAGGTGCTTGCCAGCCACGGACGCTGAGGGGTGGAGAGGACTGCAGGTGATTCGCCAGATCGAAAGCGGTACTCACTTGGGCAGTTGCGTTCGGGAAAGGCGCACAGCAGGTCCCTCGGCTACGCTCCCACGGCACGCCGGGGCAGGCGGGATGACAAGGGTGGGGATGTGGTTCCAGGAGGAATTGGCTAGTGGCTGAAAGAATCACAGGTCGCGTGCCCAGTAGGCTTTGTTGAGTGGGATCGGGATTTGCTGGTCGATATAGCGAAAACTTTGGTGGGCTTCGCCCGTCTTTTCGGCCCAGGTACGCTTCGGCGAACCTGGGGCACCCGTCTTGTTTCTATCGAGTTTCTGTGGCGAATGCTACTCTACTCAACTTGGCCGATGTAGACGCCGTAGGGTGGCAGTTTGATTGAAGTGAGCGCGTCAGGATCTGCGCTGCCGGGCGTTGCCAGGAGGGTCTTTAGCTGCTTTCCGGTCACTCCTTGCGGGGACAAATCAAACGCTGCGGTTTGCGGCTGCGGGGTGAAGTTGCAGACGACCAGGACAGCGTGCCCATCGCCGTTTTACGTAACCATGACAGGATGTTGTTGTCATCCACGTTCAGCATGGTCAAGGTGCCATCATGCAGCGCCGGGTTCTCGCGGCGTAACTGTATCAATCGCTGATACCAGGCCAATAACGAATCGTCTTCGCGTGATTCGATGGCGACATTCACTGTCTTGGAGGACGGCGGCACGGGCAGCCAGGGGGTGGCGGAAGCCGCGGTAAAGCCGGCGTTGGGAGAGCCGTCCCACTGCATCGGCGTGCGCTCGCCGTCGCGGCCTTTTTCCTTCGGCCAGCCGATCTTGCCGATGGGGTCCTTGACATCCTCGACGCGCGTGGGAGGCGTGGTCGTCATGCCCAGCTCTTCGCCGTAATACATCATGGCCGTGGAGCGCGTAGCCAACAGAAGAGTGGCAATCACGCGGGCAATATCCAGGTTGTGCTTGCCGTCACCGTAACGATTCCAACTGCGGGCGTTGTCGTGGTTGTCGAAGACAAAAAGCGGCTGGTCATCATCGATATCATGCTCAGCCTGGTCAATGCGGGTGCGGAAGACTCCAGCATCCATTTTGTTGAGGAAGCCCACCTGCATGTCCATGGGCAGTTGCAGTTCGTCGTGGTCTGCGCCGTACCACTTGCGCAACTCCTCGATATTCGGCAGGTAGGTTTCGCCGATCAGAACGCGGTCGCCCGGATAACTGTTTGTCACCTTGCGCAGCCCGCGCATTACCTGGTGGACCTGAGGCAAGTTGCTGGTCATCGCAGTCGTCAAGATTGGGGTCGCCATACGCATTGGTGCCAGGCAGTACCTTCTCGTCGCGCAATTGCTCGTCTTCAAACAACGTGGGCACGGCGTCCAGGCGGAAGCCGGCCACTCCTTTGTTTAACCAGAAGCGAAAGGCTCCAAAGACCGCTCGCTCGACCGCGGGGTTTCTCCAGTTCAGGTCGGGCTGCTCGGCATAAAACTTGTGATAGTACCACTGTGACGTTTTGGGATCGAACTTCCAGGCAGAATGGCCGAAGACCGATTGCCAGTTATTGGGAGGTTCTCCGGGCCCCTTGCCGTCGCGCCATATATACCAGTCGCGCTTGGGGTTGGTCTTCGAGCTCTCGGACTCGATGAACCAGGGATGCTTGTCCGAGGTGTGGTTCATCACCATGTCCATGATGATGCGGATCTTCCGCTTTTTGGCTTCGGCCACCAGCCGGTCGAAATCCGCCATGGTGCCGTATTGGGGATCGATCGCCTCGTAGTTGGAAACGTCGTAACCGAAATCTACCTGGGGCGAGGGATAGATGGGCGACAGCCAGATGGCGTCGACGCCCAGGCTCTGGAGGTAATCGAGCCGCTGGGTGATTCCGTTGAGGTCGCCGACACCGTCGCCGTTCGAGTCCTGGAAGCTGCGGGGATAGATCTCGTAAATGACCGCATGTTTCCACCAGGGTTCACGGGTAGTTGCGGTCGTTTGCGCCGGGGCGCCGGCAAGGCTCAGGACGAGGCCGGCAAATATCGCGAAATGGATCGCTATTTTGCGCATAGGCAAATTTACGCCTCATTTCTTCTTAAGGCGATCGAAGTCCAAGCCGAAATGAGGGTCTGACTTTGTTCCATCGATCTTGAATGGCACCTCGGTGCCGGCCCCGTTTTTCTGGAAGTATTTATCGACAGCCATCAACAGCAGGCCTTTCCAACCGCCAACCATCCGTGACACGGTGGCTTGCATATCAGCGGTTCCGGCGAAGTTGAATTTTGCGCCATCCAGGGTATAGATGCCGGCGAGCTTGATGCTTGCGCCGGGAATGTCGTAGTGCACGTTGGATAGATTCAGGCTCGCATCCGCGAGGTTGAAGTCGCCCTGCATCTGGGAGCGCACCAGCTGCATCTTCCCGTCCCTGGCTTGCTGGGTGGCCAACTCCACCTCACCCTGGCTCCTCAGGCTGAGTTCGTCGATGCGGTGCTGAATCTTTTCGCTGCTGAAGCGCCCATTGATGATGGCAAAGTTGCCTTGCAGCCGCAGCCTGTGGGCAACGTCTTGCGGTCCGGGCGGCAGATCCAGCTTGGTGTGGAGCTTGACTTGGCCGTCCATGACCGGCGGATCGGTGCGCACGGCGAGCCGCAGAAGGTCTTCGATCCGGGCCTGGTCCATGGCTACATCGAGGTAGACGTGGCGGCCTGGCTCTGCCTGGTCGCGCACGACGTATCCCTGCGCGGTGAGGAAGGAATGGAGAAACTGCGCCTTGACCGGCTGCAAGTAGGTGTTGCCATCCGTGCCGTCCACAATGGCATGGAACTCGGTGTGCAAGGGAACCTTGTGCCCGCTGATCTTCACTTGAAAGTCCGGGGTGTCGGTCTTGCCATCGACGACGATCTTGTCCAGAGTGCCCTGGTATTTCCCTTCGGAGGAGAGGATCCCGCCGATGCCCTTGATGGTGCCCAGGTCGGCATCGTGGAAGGAGTAGGTGCCGCCCAGCGCGGTCGCTCCCGGATGGGCCGTATTCCAGGGACCAAAGTAGCCGCGGCTCTCGATCTGGCCCACCGGCTTGGGATTGGTCAGCGTAGCGACGAAGTCCATCGGCTGACCGGCGCCTATAGTGCGCAAGGTCAGGCTCTGGATGACAAATTTCTGCGGGAGCTTGCCCGGCTTGTCCGTGCCCAGGGAGAGCACGGTGTCGGTGCAGTCCATCTCGCCGACAAAGATGCTTACCTTGCTGGCTTTGGCCTGGCCGCTGTTCAGCTGGGGTAAATCTTTGCGCTGGCTCTTCGGCGGCAGATTGATGCGCAGCCCCTCTACCTCAACTTGATTGATGTGCATGGGGGAACGCACCAGGCTGCGATATCCGGTGCGAAAGGCGAAGCGCCGCACCGAGAACGTCGGTGTGGTGGACGCGATGTTGTAGGGATAGATCGCGAGGTCTTTGCCCGAGACCTCGAAGCCGCGCAGGAGAGAGACTTCGAAGGCTCCCATTTCCACGCGGCTGTGGAAGCGGGCGGAAAGGCTTTGTATCAGACGAGCGCGCAGGATTGGCTCCGCCCGGGAGAGAAGGACTTCGAAGATGGCTGCCGCTGCAACGGCAATCACCAGGGCGCCAATCCCTACCCAGAACAGTGCCCTATGTCTTCGACCCGCCACGACCTCGCCTTTCTTCAGGAGCCGCATGTAACATCGCAATGAATATCGCAATTGGGGAGGGAAGCTTGCGATGACCGTTCGGATACTTGCATTCTTGATGCTCCAGTTTGTTGGTCAGCAGATTTGGGCTCAGGCACTCCCCTCGTCTTCGCTGACCATTGATGCCTACATTCACCAGGGATGGGACAGCCTCTCCCGCTCCATGTCTGAGTGCAAATCCCTGGTCGACCCCAAGGTCACCGCTCCGCCGGTGCTTTATCTTCCCTTCGGCGCGCCCACGCCGCCGGAACTGCTGCGGCTGCGCACGCAATGCAAGATCCAGATTGCCCACCTGCCCCATCGCATCGTGCACCTGGGCGATGTAAAGGAATCGGAGATTCCGCAGCCTGGATTGCTGTACCTGCCGAACCGCTACGTGGTGCCGGGAGGACGGTTCAACGAGATGTTCGGCTGGGACAGCTACTTCATCATTTTAGGCCTGCTGCGCGATGGGCGGGTGGATCTGGCGCGCGGCATGGTAGAGAACTTCTTCTACGAGATTGAGAATTATGGAGCGGTGCTCAACGCCAACCGCACCTACTTCCTCACTCGCTCGCAGCCGCCGTTCTTAAGCTCCATGATTCGCGCCGTCTACGACGCGGCGTGTGCCCGCGACCGGTCGCCGGCCAATCTTGCGCGGCAAAGGCAGTGGCTAGCGCGCGCTTACCCGTATGCCCGCCGCGATCACGATTTCTGGCTGAGTAGCATCCACCGCGCCGGGGACACCGGGCTGGCGCGGTATTTCGATATTGGCGAGGGGCCGGTGCCCGATATCGCCGATCACAGCAGCTACTACATCGACGTGATCAACTGGCTGGTCGCTCATCCCGAGGTCCACACCAGCTACCTGATCACTGCGCCGCAAAACCCGTCACCGGCCGAGCAAGCTGTGCTCGCAAAAACCAGTTGCGATGCGACCCATTCTGTCGTTTGCGGACTCGCCTGGGCCCATGGCTATCGTCTTACCCGCGACTTTTACAAGGGCGACCGTTCGGTGCGCGAGTCTGGTTTCGACATTTCGTTCCGGTTTGGTCCGTTCAGCGGTTCCACACACCATTACGCGGCCGTCTGTCTGAACAGCCTGCTCTACCACTACGAAATGGACCTGGCTAACTTTGCCGACATGGTTGGCAAGGAGGCGGAGCGTGAGCAGTGGCTGGAATTGGCCGAAGCCCGCCGCCAGGCGATCAACAAGTACCTGTGGAACCCGGGCAAAGGAATGTTTTTCGATTACGACTTCATCACCGGGCAACAGTCCAGCTACGTGTACGCGACGACCTTCTATCCTCTTTGGGCGGGCTTGGCTACGAAGGAACAAGCGGCGGCTGTCGATAAGAATCTTGCTGTGCTCGACCGGCCCGGCGGCCTGGCCAGCAGCACCTACGAGAGCGGTCTGCAGTGGGATCTACCCTTTGGCTGGGCTCCCGCTGAATTGGTTCGCGGCCGACGGCCTGTGGACGAATGGCTACATCAACGATGCTCGCCGGGTTGCGGAAGAGTTCACCCATACTGTCCGCACCAGCTTCGAGAAGGAAGGGACGATCCATGAGAAATACAATGTCGAGACCGGATCGTCGAATGTCGATGTGATCGCCGGCTATCAAAATGTGATTGGTTTCGGCTGGACGAATGCGGTCTATGTGGAGATGGAGCACCTGTTAGAATCCACCAGCCGCGAAAGAAAACGGAATGACGATTAATCACCTACTGCCTCCCCAGGATCGGCGCGCCTTTGGACAGTCCCGGCGCAAGCAGGTGCGCCGTCAGGAGCATAAGCGATGGAGAGCCTCGGACCGGCAGACCGATCCTATCGACGCGCTTGCCGCCTCCGCCGTGGGACGTGTGCCGGCGCTGCTCGCTATCAAGTGGCAGCGCATGGCGGCTTCGCCTTTTGGTTTTTTTCGCGGAGCCGTTCCGGTCATGGCCGCCGACCTGGCGGTGCTGCCTAACACCGGCATCTTTACCCAGCTCTGCGGAGACGCACATGTACGCAATCTGGGCGCTTACGCGGCACCCGATGGCCGGCTGGTATTCGACATCAACGACTTTGACGAAACCATTCGCGGGCCGTTCGAATGGGACGTGAAGCGCATGGCAACCAGTATCATCCTGGCGGGCCGCGAAACGGGTAGCAAGAGCGCGACCTGTACTGAGGCGGCCGCTATTTTGCTGAGAGGCTATCGGCGCTCCATGCACGCTTTTGCGCGCATGCCGGTCATGGACGTGGCCCGCTTCCAGGTGCATCGGCTGCAGCGAATTACGCCGCTTTCCCAAGTGCTGCGCAAGGCCGAACGGGCAACGCCGCTGTACAACCAGGAGCAGCTCACACAACAGCCGAAAGCGACCTTGAAGAACGCGCCTCCGCCCCACCGGATCTTCGCCGAGCACAAGCCTCTGCAATATCGGCTAACAGGCGCCAAGGCGCGCCTGATTCTCGATTCGCTCGGCCAATACCGCGAGACTCTCCTGCCGGAGCGGCAGCATTTCTTCGATTTGTATCGGCCGCTCGATGTCGCCTTCCGGGTGGTGGGCACGGGCAGCGTTGGGTTGCGCGATTACATCGTCTATATGGAAGGCAACGGGAGCGACGATCCGCTGTTTCTGCAGATCAAGGAAGAGCCTAACTCCGCTTATGCCCCGTACCTGGGAGAGTTGGGGGCGCCGCAACACCAGGGCCACCGAGTGGTCCAGGGCCAGCGGTCGATGCAGTTTCTTTCCGACCTCCTTCTCGGCTGGACCTCCATTCACAACCGACACTATCTGGTTCGCCAGTTGAATGATCACAAGGCGTCGATTGAGATAGGAGATCTAAAGGGCGAAGGATTGAACCAATACGCTGAGATTTGCGGAGAACTGCTGGCGCGCGGCCACGCTCGCTCAGGCGATGCGATCGCGCTTTCTGGATATATCGGCGCGTCGGATCGGTTTATTGAAGCGGTGACGGAGTTCGCAATCGATTATGCCGACCAAACCGAGGTCGACTATAAGACGTTTCTGCATTCACGGTTCGCGCCCCATACCGCCAGCAAGAGTGGGCCACCGGCGAAGAGGGCGGTCAAGGTCAAGTTGCAAAAAGCCCGGGTGATTAAGGAGTCGGTTCCTTCGGGATAATGGGAAGCTTGGATGCTAGTTGAGAGAACTGCAGGATATTGCCGAATGGACGGCGTGCGGCGGAATGAGCTTCTGCCGGGCTCATGCCGCGGCGAATGCCTTGCTCGGTAAGTAGTTGGAGGTGCATCCGCATCTCCTCGTCGAAATCGAGGTCAGCTTTTCGCCGGCCGAAGAATCCGCCCAGCTTGGCAGCGAAAACACGGATCCTCATCTTTGGCCCTCCTGGCTCAATACACGGCCAATGACCCCCGAGATACGCTCCCAGTTTTCCGTCTCAACCGCCAGCTGTTTCAACCCGCGCTTGGTGATGGAGTAGAACCTGGCCTTGCGGTTGTTTTCTGAGGCGCCCCACTCGGAAGCAATCCATCCTTGCTGTTGCAGCCGCAGCAGGGAGGTATATACGGTGCCTTCATTCAGCTTCAGCACCTCTTCGCTCAACTGCTCGAGGCGGCGGGCAATCCCGAATCCGTGCAGAGGGCCCAGCACATGGAGGGTTTTGAGGATCATCAGATCCAGCGTCCCCTGCAGGACTTCTGACCTTTCAGCGGTCACAAATGTCTCCCTTGGATATTGCAAAGAAGATAGCATTGCTCCCTTGCAATGTCCACAGGAGTAACTTCCGGCCTTTGCTGGGAGCAGTTAAGCAATGCGACAATGGGAGCAGCGCTTCGGCGCTGCTTTCTTATGCTCCAACTCTCTGCTGCCGGAAAACGGTTCGGCCCCCGCGTCTTGTTCGAGGATGCCAACTGGCTGATTACGCCCAATGAGCGCACGGCCCTGGTGGGCGCCAACGGCACGGGGAAATCCACTCTGCTTAAGGTGCTCGCCGGCACCGAATCGCTCGACTACGGCACCTTGCAGCGCACGCGCGGCATGACGATCGGCTATCTTCCCGCAGGAAGGTCTCGAACTCCGCGGGCGCAGCGTTTTTGCCGAGTGCCTCTCGGTCTTCGCCGAGTTGCGCGACATGGAGCAGGAACTCGAGACCCTTTCCACGCGGCTGGCCGAGTTTGACCCGGCGACGGCGGAATACGCCGCGGCGGCCGATCGCTTTTCTCATCTCGACTCGCACTTTCGCGCCCATAACGGCTACGCACTCGACGCGCAGGTGGGCTCGGTACTGAGCGGTCTGGGCTTCAGCAAGCATGACTGGTCACGGCAGACGGAGGAGTTTTCCGGCGGATGGCAGATGCGCATCGCCCTGGCCAAGCTGTTGCTGCAGAAGCCCAGCCTGCTGCTGCTCGATGAGCCGACCAATCACCTGGACCTGGAAACGCGCAATTGGCTGGAGGACTACCTCCACGGCTATCCCAATGGCTACATCCTGATCTCCCACGATCGCTATTTTCTCGACGTCACGGTCGATAAGACGATCGAGATATGGAACAAGGGGCTGCACGTTTACCACGGCAACTACGAGAAGTACCTGGTGCAGAAAGACGAGCGGCGAGCGCAGCTTGCGGCGGCTTACAAAAACCAGCGCGAGCACATTGAGCATCTTGAAGCCTTCATCAGCCGCTTTCGCTACCAGGCCACCAAGGCCAAGCAGGTGCAGAGCCGCATCAAGGAGTTGGACAAGATCGCTGCGCATCGAGATCCCGGTCGAAGAGCAGGCGATCCATTTCAGTTTCCCGCAGCCGCAGCCTTCCGGCCGTACGGTAGTGGAAGTCTCGGACCTGGCCAAGAACTATGGCCCGAAGCAGGTGCTTGAGGACGTGAGCTTCACCATTGATCGCGGCGACCGCATCGCGCTGGTGGGCGTGAACGGCGCAGGCAAGTCGACCCTAATCCGCATGCTGTCGGGGATGGAGCCGCCATCGAGCGGCACTCTGCGCCTGGGCCACAACGTCACTGCGGAATATTTTGCCCAGGACCAATACAAGGTGCTGGAGGGCAATGCCCGCATGCTGGACGACATCAGCAACACCGCGCCGCGGGTATCGACCACCGAGCTGCGCAGCCTGTTGGGCTGCTTCCTCTTCTCCGGCGACGATGTCTTCAAACCGCTGGGCGTGCTCTCGGGAGGAGAGCGCAACCGCTATGCCCTGGCCCGCATCCTGGTAAGCCCGGCGAACTTCCTTTTGCTGGACGAACCTACCAACCACCTCGACCTGCGGGCCAAGGATGTTCTGCTCGAGGCCATCGCTGCTTTCAACGGAACCGTGGTCATGGTCTCGCATGATCGCTACTTCATCGATCGCCTCGCGACCCGCATCTTTGAAGTGGAGGGTGGACACGTGCACGTCTATCCCGGCAACTACGAAGATTATCTGCACCGCAAACAGATGGCGGAGGCAAAGGGGAGCGGGTCGAATGGCGCCGTGGCTGTGGAAGTACCACAGGAGACGGTTAAGGTCGACGCGGCGGCGGCCAAGGGTCGCCGTCTTAACCCGATCAAGCTGCGCCAAATGCAGGAGCGCTGCAGCTTTGTGGAAGAAGAGATTCCGCGGGTGGAGAGCTCCATCGCCAATGCGGAAGAGTCGCTCGGGGTTTATGAGAGCGCAGAGGAAACGCAGCGCGTGACCCAGCTACTGGAAAATTTGCGCGAACAGCATGCCTCGCTCACCGCCGAATGGGAAGAATTGGTGAATCAGCTGGAGCAGCAGGCGTAGCGAGCGTTACAAAGTGGTTCCTGTTGCCATGGAAGTTGCAGGGGAAGACCGGCAGCATGCATTAGAGTAAAGCCAGCATCCATACCAGTCTGATGACAGGCTTGAGTACACCAACCCAACGTAAAGGCTTTGCTTCACGCTCGTCCGCATTTACTGTCTCCGCGGGCATTCTGCTCAGCCGGCTCCTTGGGCTGGTGCGGGACCGGGTGTTTGCTCATTATCTTCGGCAACTCAATTGCTGCCGATGCGTTCCGCGGCGCATTCCGCATTCCCAACTTTCTGCAGACCCTTTTTGGCGAGGGTGTGCTCTCCGCGTCATTCATCCCCGTGTATGCCCGCCTGCGGGCGGAAGAGCGGCACGAGGAAGCCTCGCAGCTGGCCGAAGCGATCTTCGCCATCCTCCTTCTCATCGGGTCACTGGTCACATTGGCCGGCGTCTTCGCTGCCCCCTGGCTGATCGACGCGATTGTGCCCGGCTTCAAGGGCGAGACGCGCCGCCTCGCCATCCAACTGGTGCAAATCCTGTTTCCCGGAGCCGCGCTGCTGGTGATGTCGGCATGGTGCCTGGGGATCCTGAACAGTCACCGTAAATTCTTCCTCTCCTATACCGCGCCGGTGATCTGGAATGTGGCTATGATCACTGCTCTGTTATGGAAGGGTGGACATGTAGGGGAGTCGCGGCTGGCCATTATTATTTCCATCGCTTCGGTCATCGGCAGCGGCGCTGCAGTTTGCGGTGCAGTTGCCGACGGTGATGGGGTTTTTGCGGCCGTTGAATCTGCGGTTCACATTCGGCACCGAGCATGTGCGGACCGTGGTGCGAAACTTTTTCCCGGTGTTTCTGAGCCGCGGAGTGGTGCAGATCAGCGCGTATGTCGACTCGTTTTTGGCCAGCTATTTGCCTACCGGCGCGGTATCTGCCCTGGCTTACGCGCAGACCCTGAATACGCTGCCAGTGAGCTTGTTCGGCATGGCGATTTCTGCCGCCGAGCTGCCCGCTATGTCGAGTGCTTTGGGAACGCAGGAGGAGATCGGCGCCGCACTGCGGCGGCGGTTGGAGCTGGGCCTGCAAAATATCGCTTTTTTTGTGGTTCCTTCCGCGGTGGCTTTTCTGGTTCTTGGCGACGTGGTTGTCGCCACCATTTACCGAGGGGGGCACTTCACGGCCCACGATGTGAACTTTGTGTGGAGTGTGCTGGCGGGTTCGGCTGTCGGGCTGCTGGCTTCGACATCCGGCAGGCTGTATTCCTCTGCGTTCTATGCGTTGCGGGATACACGCACGCCGTTGAACTTTGCGATTATTCGCGTGGTGTTGACCGTGGTCATGGGTTATCTGTTCGCTCTGCCGCTGCCTAAGTTGCTGGGGATCGATCGCCAGCTGGGGCGTCGCGGGGCTCACGCTTTCAGCGGGAATCGCCGGGTGGGTGGAGTTTTCCTTGCTGCGACGCGCTCTTCAGGCGCGCATCGGCGCCGTCGTGCTGCCGCCTTACCGGGTTGCACGGCTTTGGGCGGGAGCGCTCGTAGCGGCTGCTGTTGCTTATGGGGTCAAGCTGGTGCAGCCATTCCATTATCCGCCGCTGATTGGGTTGTGCGTGCTTTCGACGTTTGGGGTGGGGTATTTGTTGTTCACCAGGATGCTGGGGGTTGCAGCTCCGGGTAGTTTGCGGCGATTGCTTGGTAGAGGATAAAACCCGCGGCACAACTGACCTCACGATAGAAAAGCTTTGGAGGGGCTTCGCCCCCTCTTTTCGGCCCAGGTACGCTGGGGCGAACCTGGGGCACCCGTCCATAGCCACGAGCATTGGTTAGGGTAGTTAGCCTATGCCTAGTTTGTGCATGTAGTCGGCGTCGATTTTCAGGCCTTCCATGGGGGGCACGTTGTAGCCTTCCTGCTCGACGAAGCAGTGCTTCACTACTCCGGCCTTTGCGGCTTCTTCGAAAATAGGACGGTAGTCGATCGAGCCCTGCCCTAGCTCAACGATCGTGGGCACATTCGTGATCGAGGAATCAGCGGTGATTCCCTTGAAGTCTTTTACGTGCAGCATGCTGATGCGGGTGGGATATTTGCGCAGATAGTCGATCGGGTTCGCCCCTCCAACAGTGACCCAGCCACAATCCATCTCCATGGTGACGTGGGCGGGATCGGTTAGACGCAGCAGCTCATCGTAAGGCACCACGCCGTCTGATTTGCATGGAACTCCATGGTGTGGTTGTGATAGCCGAACTGCAGGCCGGCGGCACTTACTTTTGCTCCGATGTCATTGAATTGCTCCGCGTTCCATCGCCAATCTTCCAGGGTGAAAGCGTTCGTCCTATCCTTGGAGCTAAGATTCTTGACTCGCGAAGGGTCTTTGAAGCCAGGGAAAGAACAGATGATGTAATGGACACCCAGGTCTTTGTTGAACGCCAGAATTTCGTCGAGCTGCTGATGCAAATCGTCTGAGGAGTAATGCGCGCTCACCAGGTGCAAGCCGGCGTTGCTCATGGCCTGCTTCACTTGCGCCGCGCTGTGATTGTAGTAACCGGCGGATTCCACCTCGCGAAAGCCTATCGATCCGATCTGCTTTGAGCGTGCCGTCGTAATCCTTGGGCAGAAGCTCCGCACCGAATAGAGCTGAAGCCCCAACGGTACATGCAATGTCTTGGCGTACGACTTGCTGCTCTGCAGAAGCGCAGAACCATAGATGAGAGAAGCGGAACCGGCTTTAACGAAATCTCTCCGTGACTGTTTCACCATGACACCCCTTTTCGTTTCGCGGCCCAACTAGTTGGGCAGGCCGAATGCAATGATATTCGAACCCATGGCGACCGCGACATATTGTTCATGGTCGAACATGTAGGTCATGGGCGAGGAATGGGGCGACTGGCTGGTTTGAAAGCTCCAGAGGAGCTTACCGGTCTTTGCGTCCGCGGCGGTAAACGCATCGTCGTCTGCTCCGAAGAAGACCACGCCCCCGGCGGTGCTGAGCACGCCGCCGAAGCTCTCGGAAGATCCAGTCTGGGGAAGCTCCCACACGGCCTTGCCGGTTTGGATGTCGAATGCGCGCAGGACTCGCCGGCCCGGATCGGCCGGGTCGGGACTAAAAGAGCCGCCCATGTAGCCGTGCCCCAGTTGAAAGGGCATGTCGGTGCGGGTGAAGATGCCGCACTTGTCGTTGGTCTGCACGTAGTAAAGCGAGGTGAGGGGATTCCAGGAGGCCGAATACCAGTTCGTCGCGCCGTTCAGCCAGGGACAGACGGGTGTGCCCTCATGGGTTGGTTCGTGGCCCGGAGCGATGATTGGCCGGCCTTCGGGGGTCAGGCCGGTTGCCCAGGTGAGCTTGGTGGTATAGGGCCGGCCGAGCAGAAACTTGCCATTGGTGCGGTCGAGCACATAGAAAAAGCCGTTGCGGTTTGCCTGCACCATCAGCTTGCGTGGTTTACCGTCCCACATGGCATCGATCAGCGACGGCGGAGCCATGGCGTCGTAGTCATGCACGTCGTGCGGGCGTGAACTGGAAATACCACTTCAGTTTGCCTGTCTTAGGATCCAGCGCGACCACTGAATCGGTGTAAAGATTGTCGCCCGGCCGAGCGTCTCCGATCAGGTCGTCGCCGGGATTGCCGACCGGCCAGTAGATGGTGTCAAGCTCCTTGTCGTAGGTGCCCGTCATCCAGGTAGCTCCGCCGGGATGATTGATTCCCGGCCCTTGCCAGGTCTCCGAGCCCGGCTCACCGGTTTAGGAGTCGTCCAAAAACGCCACAACTCCTTGCCTGACGACTGGTCGAATGCCGCCACAAAGCCGCGCGCGCCTTCGTCTCCGCCGGAGGTTCCGGAGATCACCATCGTACCGACGACCAGCGGGGCGCCGGTGGCGTTGTAGTTGTTATGCCAGTCGGCCAACGGCGTCTCCCATGCCAACGCACCGGTGATCCGGTTGAGGGCTATCAGGTGGTCGTTGTCGGTAACCATGAAGACCTTATCGCCGGCCACGGCCACGCCGCGGTTGGCGCCGGAGACAGCATTGCCGACGAGTCCCTGGGTGCGGGGACGCTGGTAATGCCATATCTGGCGTCCGCTGCCCGCATCGAGCGCATAGCATTCGTTGACATAGGTCACATACATTACCCCAGAGACGACCATGGGAGTCGTCTGCAAACTCCTGGCGCCAGGCACGGTAAAGATCCACTTGGCCTGTAATCGCGAAACATTGGCGCTGGTGATCTGCGTGAGGTCGCTGTAACGGCTGCCAATCGTGCTGTCCGTTGTAACTCGGCCAGTCGGCCTGGGAGGTGACCACTCTGTACTTGCCGGACTCGGTCTTGCGCAGAAGATAGAGTTGATGGTCGTCACCCAGCAGCTGCATATCGCTTGCGGAACGGCTCAACGCCGTACCCTGAAGAGTTTTTCCGTCTTCCAGCGTCACCGAGGCGTGCTCAGCGGCGCTCCCCCCAAACGGCTTCAGCGTGCGCAGAAAGCTGATCAGGTTGGCGCGGTCCTGATCGACAATGTCGGGAAAGGGCGGCATGCCGGACGACGGAATGCCATTGTGCAAGAGCTTTACCAGTTCGTCATCGGAACGTAGGGGCACGCGGTCGACAATGCGACGGGCGCGAACTCGCCGCCGGCCGCGTTGGTGCCATGGCACGATGCACACCGGGTTTGGAAGATCTGGCGGCCAGCCGCCTGAGGGGAACCCGCAGGCAGGGGCGGAGGAGGTGGACCCTGTGCCCCGACACCGCTGGTACACAAACCCGCCAGAAGTGCGCTGACTATCCCCGCCCTGTGCATCCCTGATCTAACGACGCCCGGTATTCGCTTCCTAGTGCCACCCCGCATCGAATCCCATCCCCTTTGGTTGGTAATTCTCTAGAGTAATTTGCCTTGCGGCCCTACATGACAAATGTCAGCGATTCTTTTGACAAAAGACACTACTGTTCGTGATCCAGCGACGAGACGATGTCTTTGGAAGCAAAGGGAGGGGCTATGGCCGCGAGCGTCGTTATTGAAGCCTGCCACGACACAAGCATCGGCAATCCGGAGGGGTCCGTGATTGCATCGCTGCGCAGCGTGAGCAAGAAATTTGGCCAGCAGGTTGCGCTGGATCGTCTGTCACTCGAGCTTCGCCGGGGAGAGGTAGTCGCTTTGCTGGGACCGAACGGCGCCGGCAAGACTACCGCCGTACGCCTGCTGTTGGGCTTGAGCCAGGCGACTTCGGGCGAGGTGCGCATTTTTGGCGGCAACCCCAGAGATCGATCCAGCCGCTTGCGACTGGGCGCGATGCTGCAGGTGGGCCGCATGCCAGAGACGCTGCGGGTGCGCGAGCATCTGCAGCTCTTTAGCAGCTATTACGCTCATCCGCGGCCACTGGCTGAGTTGCTGGCGATCGCCGGGCTGGAGGGCCTGGAGGAGAAGCTGTTTGGCACGCTCTCCGGCGGACAAAAACAGCGCGTGCTCTTCGCTCTCGCACTATGCGGCGATCCCGACCTTATCTGTCTCGATGAACCGACACTCGGTATGGACGTCGAGGCTCGGCGAGCGATGTGGGAACAAGTGCGCAAGCTGGCGGCGAGGGGAAAGACTATTTTGCTCACGACACATTACCTGGAAGAGGCGGATGCGCTGGCGAGCAGAATCGTCGTTATTCAAAAAGGCAAAGTGATTGCGGAAGGGACGCCACAGGAGCTCAAGACCGCGGACGGCTCGCGATCTATCCGCTGCACGACATCGCTCCAAACGTCATTTGTTTTAGATTTGCCAGGAGTGACCAGCGTGGAGCAGGAGGGCAACGCAATGCTGGTGCGCACACACACCCCTGAGGCGGTGCTGCGCACCATGCTGGAGCACGACGATGCACTGAGTGGGCTGGAAGTGCGGGCCGCAGCTCTGGAAGATGCCTTTCTCGCTCTCACCAACAACACCACCGCAGCTGTGCAATAGGAGGCGCTATGGCCACGACGATCGCTGTCAACCTGCCACGCACGCAGCCATCGCTGCCGCGCATTTACTTCAACGAAGTGCGCTTTGAATTGCTCAAGCTATCGCGCAATCGCAGCTATCTTTTCTCCATGATTGGCTTTCCCGTGGTGTTCTATCTTCTTTTCGGCGTCACCAATAAGGCTTCGGTTTTTCAAGGCCACACCATTGCCCGTTACCTTCTGGCAGGGTATGCATGTTTTGGCGCGATGGGCTCTTCCCTCTTCGGCATCGGCGCCGGGCTTGCGCTGGAGCGGGGCCACGGATGGCTGGAAATGAAACGCGCAAGCCCCATGCCCGCGGCGGCCTACCTGCTGGCGAAGTTGTGCGTGAGCATCACCTTCGCCGTGGGCATTACGATCCTGCTGATGATTCTGGGAACCGCTATGGCCGGCGTCCAAATTACGGCGATAGAAGCTCTACGGCTGCTCTCGGTGATTGCGGTTGGTGTTGTGCCCTTCGCCAGCCTGGGTTTGGTGATTGGCCTGCTGATGCCGTCCAACGCGGCGCCGGGCGTGATCAACCTGATCTATCTGCCGCTGTCGTTTTGCGGAGGGCTGTGGATGCCGATCGAGGCGTTGCCCCATTGGTTGCAACAGATCGCCCACGGGTTACCGTCGTTCTGGTTTGCCCGCCTGGCACTCGGCTCCCTTGGCTACAGCAGTAGTTCCGCTTTGCTGGCTTGGGCGCTGCTAGCGTTCTATACGGTAGTATTTTTGCTAGCCGCGGCGTTCATCTTCCGCAGGCAGGAGGCCCAGGCCTAGCATGAGTCCAGAGCCCCACCAGCATTGGAGTGTTGCCGCCTGGCTGCACGATTGGGTCTCCCGCGATTGCCGGGAGGGGTGGCGGGACTCCAGCCAGTTTCCTCGACGCGGCTGGCGGTTTTTGTTGGACTATGACCACAACGTCTGGCTTGATCTTCTTAGGCTTCTGGTTTATTGAACCGTACATGGACCACGCTCCGCTCATGCGGTGGGTCTGGATGGTGGTCGCTCTCGTTCTCTTCATTTCCTTCTATTGGCTGGCACACTTCGGCCCCCGCAGAGCACGCCGGTTCTGGGTGCTGGTTATGTTTCTCGAGGCCATGGTCTATGTGCCGTTCAACGAGGCGCCTGGGGAATCTACGTCTATATAGCGGCTTCCCTCCCCGAGGTGTCCGAGTCGACCAACGTGGTGATCGGCCTTCTGGTGCTGCAATGTGGAGCGATCGTCGCGCAAAGCTTGTTTTTCCATCTCCATGCCTGGACCTGGAGCATGGGTATAGGCTTCACGTTGCTGATCGGCATGAACCGGCTGCGCATGGAGCAGAAAGAACGAGCGGACGCCAAGTTGCGCATGGCGCAGGAGGAGATTGAACAACTGGCGAAGACCGCCGAACGGGAGCGTATCGCTCGCGATATGCATGATATTCTTGGCCACTCTCTTTCGTTGATTGTGCTCAAGAGCGAGTTGGCAGGACGCTTGCTCGCCAGCCAGCCTGCGCGGGCTGCGCTCGAGATCGCGGAGGTTGAGAGCACCGCGCGGCACGCGCTGGGCTGAGGTGCGCAAGACCATCACGGGTTACCGTTCCGAAGGATTTGCCTCTGAGCTGGCGCGCGCGGCGCATGTTTTGGAAACCGCTGGAGTGCGATTGAATAAGCCGGCTAAGGCGCCGTACCTTACTCCGCGGCATGAGGCCACTCTTTCGCTGGTGCTACGGGAGGCGGTAACCAACATCGTGCGCCACGCGGGCGCGAGCGAGTGCTCGATTGAACTCTCCACGGCGGAAGATCGCACGCAACTGGTGATCGCCGATGATGGGCGCGGGGACATCCGCCAGGAAGGAAATGGCTTGCGCGGCATGCGGGAGCGGGTGCAGGAGCTGGGCGGGAGTCTGTCGCTGGAATCGAATCGCGGTACTCGCCTGCAGATCGAACTGCCGCAATTCCATGGAAATGCAGAGGTCGCGCAGCCGTGAGTAAACAGATTCGCGTCGTCCTGGCCGAGGATCAGGCGATGGTGCTGGGTGCGCTGGCGGCTTTGCTCGAGATCGAGAAGGATATTGTGGTGGTGGCGCGGGCGCGTAATGGTCGCGAGGCCATGGAGCTGGTGGCGCAGCACACGCCCGATGTGCTGGTAACCGATATCGAAATGCCGGAGATGAGCGGGCTGACGCTTGCGGGGGAAGTGCATAGCAAATATCCGCGGGTGCACATTGTGATTCTTACTACCTTTGCCCGGGCTGGTTATTTGCGCCGCGCTATGGATGCCGGC
Organism: uncultured Acidobacteriaceae bacterium; assembly: GCA_963746595.1. Lineage (GTDB taxonomy): Bacteria > Acidobacteriota > Terriglobia > Terriglobales > Acidobacteriaceae > PALSA-350. Next base: position 2,152,650 of record CAVVBS010000009.1, on the reverse strand, counting down.
GCGCAAGGGTACATGCTCAAGGATCGCCCCGCGGCGGAGCTGGCGGAATGTGTGCGACGGGTATGCCAGGGGCTGCGCGTGGTGGACCCTGAACTTGCAGCGGAGGCTTGGACGCAAGAGCCGGATCCGTTGAGCGAACGAGAGCGGCAGATTTTGTGGAGGGCTGGTGAGGGCAAGTCAGGGGCAGAGATTGCGGTGGATCTTCATTTGTCTGAGGGCACGGTGAGGAATTATTTGTCAGAGGCGATTAATAAGCTCGGCGCGGCGAATCGTATTGAGGCGGCTCGGTTGGCTCGGAGTAAGGGGTGGTTGTGATGTTGTTCTCGTCCCTGCTTCGACTTTAAACAAGACCGTCATCCTGAGAGCCTTTGACTTTATAGATCTTTCGTGTGAAACCCTCGACCTCAAACAAAATCGTCATCCTGAGCGGAGCGCCTGCATATTTAGCGCGTGACACAGGGCTTGGTGGCGCGGAGTCGAAGGACCTCGTCAGTCTTACCCGACCACTGCCGCTTAGGGCTTTTCAACCACCGAAGCAGGAGAACAGGATCTGCCGCGTTACCCGCTCAATGATCACGGTACACCTGTGTGCTTGATTTTTCGGCCTCAGGACAAGACCGTGGCGGGTCCGCTCGGTGCGGGCTTCGGCGATTGAAAAGCTCTAAGCGGCGTAGGTAAGATAAGCAGCGCCGAGGTCCTTCGACTCCGCGCCAGAAACCCTCTGTAAGCGATAGATCGGCGAGGCGCTTCGCTCAGGATGACGGCCTTGTGGGGAGTTTGAAAAACATTCTGGGTGGCTGTGCAAAATGAAAAAAGTCACAACCTCTCAGGATGACGGCCTTGTGGGGCGTTTGAAAAACATTCTGGGTGGCTGTGCCAAAAAACACAAAAATGAAAAAAAGTCACAACCTCTCAGGATGACGATTTTGTTTGAGGTCGAGGGTTTCACACGAAAGATCTATAAAGTCACAGGCTCTGAGTGCAGCGCCTCACAGGCTATCGGAAAAGGGTAGAGTCGCGTACCCAAGAAGCATTTGCTAGTGGAGTACGAAGTCTTCTCTTGCTTCCGATCCTCCGTATTGCTTTGCGCCATTAGACGATGACAGTTGTCATCTGATTTTTGTGACAAGGTGCACTGTTTTGCTCTTGGGCCGGATGCGATTCTCAACGTCATGAATCGCTGGACTGGCATCTTCTTCTTTGTCGCGTTGAGCATCGGCGGAGATCTGCTCGCAGCAAACCTGCGGCGGCAACATCAGCGGTACGGTGCTCGATCCATCCGGGGCTGCGGTGGTTGGCGCAGCGGTGCATCTGCAGGCAGCCACTCCGCAGGACACAACCACGGGGCCGCACGGCACCTTCGTCTTGCATTGCGTTGGTAATGAGCCCTACCAGATAACTGTCGACGCCAACGGTTTTGCGGAGAGCCAGGTGAAGGGCCGCGGGTTCGCAAATATTACCGTTCAGCTGCGCATTGCGGATGTTCGTACCGAGGTCGAGGTTGGAGAGAACAATGGCGTGTCCGTCGATACGGACCATGGCGCCGGCACACATACGCTGACAGCCCAGGACCTCCAAGGCATGGCCGATGATCCCGACGACTTCAAGCGGCAGCTTCAAGTGCTCGCCGCGAGCAGTGGAGGGGCTCCCGGCCAGGCCATCATTACTGTCGACGGATTCCAGAACAGCAGCTCGCTGCCTCCGAAATCCTCGATCGCTTCGATCCGCGTAAACCCTGACATGTTCTCGTCTGAATATGATCGTCCGCCTTACCAGGGAGGCCGGGTCGAGATCTTCACCAAGCCGGGCCGCGATTCGCTGCACGGAGCCCTCTTCTTTACCGATAGCGAGTCTGGGCTGAACGCGACCGATCCCTTTGCGGTGAGCGCCACGCCGGCCGGCAAGCGGCGCTATGGATTTGAATTCGGCGGTCCCATTCGCAAGCAGAAGAGCGATTTCTTTCTCGCCCTGGAGAGGCGCGACATCAACGAGTTCAACGTGGTGAACGCGGTGGTGCTCAATAGCGAGGGCGAGGAAACACCGCTGAGCGAAAATGTTCCGGCGCCGCAGCGTCTGTGGATTGGTAGCGCGCGCACCGACTGGCAGTTGAACGCCAAGAACATGCTGGCGGCGACGTACTCCGCGAACATAAACAACTCCGACAACGTAGGCAGCGGCGGCCTGGTGCTGGAGGAGGCAGGCTACGGCAGCACGGTGAGCGAGCAGGATCTGCGGCTGACCGATATCTTCACCCTAAGCCCTACACTGCTGCACGAGACCCACATCGGCTTCACCTGGAAGAACACCACGGATGTACCGCTCTCGACCGCGCCCAGCCTGCAGGTGGCCGGCGCCTTTATCGGAGGGGGCGCGACGGCAGGCCATCTGCAGGATCGCGAGCGCGATCTCGAAGTGGATGATGACATCCTGTGGACCCATCACAAGCACTCGGTGAAGATTGGCGTTGCCTCGCTGGGCATTCTGGTTCACGACGTCGATCCGGATACATTCAACGGCGCCTTCGTCTTCGGAGGCGGGCTGGCCCCCGTTCCCGGCGATGGCACACAACAGATCGCGATCTCGGGATTGGAACAGTACCGGCGAACCTGCTCGCCTTGCCCGGCGGGGTTCCCACCACCTACAACGTCACCCAGGGCACGGCGCTGGTGCCCTTTACACAATGGCGTGTGGCAGGCTACGCGCAGGATCAATGGACGCTCAGGCCAAACTTATCGCTTGCACTTGGGATTGCGCTATGCCCTGCAAACCTCGCCCGGCAGCTTTGGAAACCTGGTTCCCAGGGTTGGCATCGCGTGGTCGCCCGACCGCAAGCAGCGGTGGGTGATTCATGCGCGGGGTGGCCTGTTTTCAATGGCGCAGTCACGCCGGACGTGACCACCGAGGCGTACCGCTTGAATGGTGTGCGGCAAACGCAAACGCTGCTCTACTCACCGTCGTTCACGCAACCACTCGTGCCCACGCCTTCGACGATCGCCGTGGCTACGACTCGCCAATTCGCTCCCGGCCTGGGGCAAACATGGTCGTTCCAGTCTCAGCTTGGCGTAGAGCACGAACTGCCGCAACACTGGCATGCGCAGGCGAACCTGTTTGACGCGCAAGCCTGGGGCACGCTTCGCTCGCGTAACATCAATGCGCCGCTGGTCAATGAGAGTACGACCAATCCCCTGCTTGCTCCGCGACCCATTGCACCGGGCAAGAACATCTTCCAGTTTGAGCAGTCCGGACACCTGCACGGCCAAGTGGTCTTTCTGGGAGTGGATCAGCACAGCTACAAGCGCTTTGGCATCTTTGTCGGTTACTTATATTTCAACCTGAAGACGGATGCGGACTCGGCCACGCTGTTTCCGCAATCCAGCTACTCGGAGCAGCGGAGAAACGGCGCGCGCCTCCTGGGAATCGACCCATACGGCTGTTCGCGATCGGGCAGCTGAATCTTCCGGAGAAGCTCTCGCTTACCAGCCAATTCGATGCTTCCTCCGGAGACCCTTACAACGTGATCACCGGCATGGATAACAACGGAGACGGCGTCTTTAACGACCGCCCTTCTCTCACTGCACAACCGGGCACCGGCACCTACCAGACGCCGTTCGGCTTGCTGAACACGACGGGCTCTGAATGGCTCGCTGGGACGGAATGTAGGAACCATGCCCGCGCTCATTCATCTGGACAGCAACCTGAGCCGCACCTTTGAGTTTCATTCCCATGGCCTCGCGGCCGACCGGCATCAGAGCATCACGCTGAATGCGCGTTCGGCTAACCTGCTCAACCACACCAATGTGACGACGGTGGGCAACGTGGTCGGCTCGCCTACGTTCACTCAGCCATTAGCCGCGGAAGCCGCGCGACGAGTGGAGTTCGGTATCCGTTACACCTTCTGAAAGGAAAAGCCATGTTTAAATTTCGTAACCGCTTCTCTTCTTGTCGTCAGTGCGGCCATGATGGCCGCTCAAAACGCTGAACCCGTGCTTCCGCCTCCGATAGCTCCCGAGCAGATCATCTACCGGCACTGGCCGGAGCAGTTTGTGCAGTGGATCGGCCCGGAGCTGCCCTATACGATGATTGAACTTTATGTCGACCCCGGCAGCGGCGCGACGCCTCTCTATGAGGCGGTTCTTACCGAGCGCGCCACAGGCAAGCGGGTGCACTACTCGAACCAGCAGCAGATGGTGGATATTAACAAGCGCTCGGGCGCGGACGCCTACCTTACGAACATGCAGCTCGACCGCCCGGCAAATGCGGGCACGGGAGCTACCTATTTATTGCGCTTCGTCGATCACGCGGGCCAGCCGGTGTCGTGGCAGTGGATTCAGGGTTCTGACATGAGTGAGCGCGGCGGAGGCAGCTCGCCTGCTGGTATCGAGCCGCCGGTGCTGATGTATCGCGAACGCTCAGCGGTCGCGGGCGAAGGCACGGCGCTCAAGATCGGGAACACAGTCAGCACTGCCGATGTATGGACGGAGATCAGCCAGCCGCCCTACTTTGTTGCCTACCATGGCGCGTACTCTCAGAACGTCGACATCGCTGTCTTCGCCGGGGCCGGCACAGGAATGGACAACGATCAGCGGGCCAAAAGCTCTGGCCGCCGGCGCGGAATGGAAACTGAAGGCACAGGATGGCCTGGGCTGCAACTTGCGTGTGCAGGCGGTGAATGGCGATCATGCGACGATTCTCGACACAGACGATCATTTGCCCGGCAGAACGATCGCCATCGAAGCGACCTTGACGAACGGGGCATGGTCGATTGAAAAGCTGCACTACTCCGCAGCGGGAGCGGATGCGAATCAAGGATTGACGATCTCGTTTGCCCCGGGCACGAATGCCGGCGGAGCGCAGTCGAAATTCGAGGTCATCGCCGGACGCAAGACGCGCATCGCCAGCGGAACCGTGCATAGCGACCCGGCACAGCCGCGTGTGGGATGGGAGTTCAAAGATCCCGACTGGCTGCGGGGCAAGACTGCCTGGATCGGGAGCGCGGTGGTGAGCCCCAGACCAGCAGCCACCGAAACAGCTTCCAAGTGAGTAAATCTTTGCCAGAATGGCCACAAAGGAAATAGACTTGCGGCATGCACGCCACCTTTGAACACCTTTTCTATGGGTTGATTCTGCTGGTTGCTGGATTGGGCTGCGGGCTGGTGAATACGCTGGCCTCCTCGGGTTCGGCGATCTCGCTCCCGGTGCTGATGATGTTCGGCCTGTCGCCCCTGGATGCCAACGCGACCAACCGGCTAACGGTGCTTTTCGGTTCGCTGATGGCGTTACGCACATTCGAAGCGAAGGCAGAGGTGGACTGGCGCGCCGGACTTAAGATGTGTATTCCGGCCACGCTAGGCAGTGTGGCCGGCGTCTTAGCCGCGGAAAGGATTCCGGGGCGCGGCATGGCGCTGGTGATCACAGCCGCCGTGATGGCAGCTCTTTTGTTGCTGGTTTTCAAGATGAAGAAGGTCCTGGAACACCCGACCCCAGGGGTCTCCGGGATTACGCCTGCGGGTATGTTCGCCCTACTGTTCGTTGGATTTTGGATGGGCTTCATCGTTCTGGATGGAGCCACCTATCTGCTGATGGTGCTCATCCTGATGTTCCATTACGACCTGATCCACGCAAATGCCTTGAAAATGCTGCTGGGCGTCGCCACCACGCTGGTGCCGATCGCGATGTTCACAGGCCACGGCAGTATCCGCTGGCCGGAGGGACTGGTGATGTCAGCCGGCAGCGTTGCCGGCGGATTCATCGGGGCACGGCTTACCATGCACGAACGGGCGAAGTTCTGGATCTTCCGCATTCTCGTTGCGGTACTGGTGCTTGAAATAATCCACCTGGGTGTTCAATACGTGCTGCCCTACATTCCGCCGCTTCTCCGGCACTGACACCGGCAGAGTACCTTATTTCTGGCGTGACTCTGCTTCGGCCAGCCATCCCCGGCGTAACAGCTCCGGGGGAACACTCGACAGGTAGGGCTTGAGGTCGAGAATGGGCGTTCCGTCGAGCATGTCGACGCCGCGAACATGCAGTTCCGCGTTCTCTCTGACGAATCAACTCCACGACGGTAAGACCAATCGGGTTGGGACGGCGGGGAGAGCGAGTGGCAAAGACTCCGTGGGGTCGATCGTCGAAGGGCGGTTTGCCGACCAGATCGAAGTCGCCGGAGCGATGAAACTCCCAGAGGACGAAGAGGTGGGAGAATCCTTCAATGTCGATGAGCCCAGGCTCGAATTCGGGCAGGAGCTTGAGTACACCCTCGGCTTCATGTTTCGCGTGCAGGCCCTTGGGAATCTCGCTGGTTTGGTGGTAGGGGCTGCTCACGAATCCGATCGGCTGGGGAACAAACATATAAGCTCCTGTCTTCGCCTCCCCATGATAGCTGCGGGAGGCGATTTGCTTGATGCCGTTCACGGATCATGAGACGGTGATAGTGATGAAGATCGCCAGCTGGAATGTGAATTCGATTCGTGCCCGGCTTGACCACGTCACGGCGTGGCTGAAGGCGCACACTCCGGATGTGCTGCTGATGCAGGAGCTGAAGAGCGCAGAGTTTCCGTCAGAAGTATTCAAAGAGCTGGGCTATGAGAGCGCAGCCGTGACGCAGAAGGCTTATAACGGGGTCGCGATTTTGTCCCGCTCATCCGATGCAGACGCTCAATACGACCCTGGCCGGCGATGAGTTGGATAGCCATGCACGTTACCTGGAGACGACGATCGACGGCATCCGCGTGGTCAATATTTATCTGCCCAACGGCAACCCCGTGGGAACCGACAAATTTGCCTACAAGCTGGCCTGGATGGACAGGTTAGAGAAAGAGATGAGGGCGTGGCGCAAGGAGGATCTGCCGGTGTTGATTGGCGGCGACTTCAATGTGATTCCAGAGGATATCGATTGCCACAAGCCTTCTTCGTGGATCCATGACGCGCTGTTTCAGCCGGAGCCGCGGGCACGCTACCGGGCGCTGCTCGGTCTTGGCTATACGGACGCATTCCGTGCGCTGCATCCTGACGAGGGCGGCCAGTTCACCTTCTGGGATTATTGGCGACAAGCGTTTGAACATAATCGCGGCATTCGTATCGACCATTTCCTGCTGTCGCCGAAGGTGGCCGAACGGTTGCAGAGCTGCGTGATTGATCGCGGGCCGCGGGCTCAGCCACAACCGTCCGACCATACGCCCATCATGGTGGAGCTGCGATAGTCGATTACTATCACTGTGTGCGCATCCTAAAAGACCTTGTTCTTGCCTCGTTTCTATTGACGCTCGGTGCAAGCGCGCAAACGCTCGCCATCACCCACGTAACCGTCATCGACACGGTCACGGGCAAGACGCAACCGAACGCCACGGTAACGATTCGGGGAAACCGCATCGCCGGCATTGCTCCCTCGAGCAGACGGGATTCCAACGCAGGACAGGTTGTCGATGCCAAGGGTGAATACCTCATCCCAGGCCTGTGGGATATGCACACCCACGCGTACTTCGATAACACCGCCGCCGACGGAACCGATCTCGTTCTCCCACTCTTCCTCGCCAATGGCATAACCGGCGTTCGCGATATGGGCAGCAAACTGGATGCCGTTCTCGAGGCTCGCAGTGCGATCGCCGCGCACCGCCTGTTGGGCCCGCGCATGGTGGTTTCCGGGCCGATGCTCGACGGTCCCAAGTCCACATACAAAGCCGTCATCCCCATCGCTACGCCGGAGGACGGGCGCAAAGCGGTCGACATGCTCAAGAGCCGGGGAGTGGACTTCATCAAGGTCCAGTCAGGCGTTCCGCGCCAGGCCTACTTCGCCATCGCGGACGAGGCGAAAAAAGACGGTATCCCCTTCGAGGGCCATGTACCCGACGAAATCCGCGCCTCAGAAGCGGTCGCCGCGGGCCAGCTCACATTTGAACACCTTATCGGTATCTTCGAAGCCAGTTCCCCCGACGAAACCAAATACCTTACCGGCAAAAAGACTCCAGGGATGTTCCTCGCGAGCTACGACCCGTCTCTAGAGGCCGGCATCATCCAACTGCTGGCAACCCACCATGTATGGCAGTGCCCGACGCTCTTCTGGGAGCGCGGCCAGTGGCTGGTGGATGCGATCGACTACACCAAGGATCCGGACCTGGCCTACGCGGCGCATAACTGGGTGACCAAGCAGTGGCCGGCGTCGCAGGCTTCCATCCTCAAGTCGCTCGACACCGATCCGCTCGCTGTGCGGGAGAAGTTCGTCGAGCACGAGCTCGACATCGTGCGCAAGCTACACGCCGCGAACGTACCATTTCTGGCGGGTACTGACACGCCGGCGGGGGTGGATGTTATTCCCGGCATCAGCCTCCATCTCGAGCTGCAGCGCCTGGTCGCGGCCGGCTTTAGCCCACTCGAGGCTTTGCAGACGGCCACGCTCAACCCGGCGAATTTCTATCACCGGCGCGAGGATTTCGGCACCGTCGAGACAGGCCGGATTGCCGACCTAGTCCTGCTCGAAGCCAATCCATTGGAGAACATTGCCAACACTCGCTCGATTGCGGGCGTGGTGACCGATGGACGCTACATTTCACGCGACGATCTCGACCGCTTGCGCGCTCGACTCAGGCAGCTTGCCGCCAGCAAGTAGCCATTCGCGGATGCACGCACTGTAATCGCCTTCCATCCCGAGGTCCTGTGCCAAGTCGTTTGAACTCGGGCGACCGCGGCTTCCCCCGGTACGGGCTTCGGAGGTCGAAAAGCTCCGAGCCGCATGGGTAAGATAGGCACCGCCGGGGTCCTTCGACTCCGCGCTACAAGCGCTGTGTTACGCGACAAACCTGTCGGGCGCTCCGCTCAGAGGTTGTGACTTTATTGATTTCTTTCAGGTTTGGTGCCGGAAAGCGCTGAAGAGCATCGGCCAACAAGCATCCTCGGGGTCCTTCGACTCCGCGCCAGAAACCCTCTGTTAGCGATAGATTTGCGAGGCGCTTCGCTCAGGATGACGCCGTGTGGGGAGCTTGAAAGACATTCTGGGTGGCTCTGCCAAAAGCCTAAAAATGAAAAAAGTCACATCCTCTCAGGATGACGGTTTTGCGGCGAATATTCGGCGAGCTGCAGGGTAAGATCATCCGCGGGCATTCGTCTTCTGCCGCAAAGCGAAGGAACGCGTACCCTCTGTCTTTACCCGGAGCAACTGGCGAACGTCGTTGGAGGTGCTAAAACCAGCGTCTTCTCGGGGACCCGTCCCCACACCCCCGTCCAATAGGACGGCTTAGCTGCTTAGGTTGTAGATCAGGCCGAAGGGATCTTTGACGTAGCAGCGGGGAAAGTCGGGCTCATCCTTGACGATTACGCAGCCGTTCTTTACCAGGCGTTGCTTCGCTTCTTCGAGATTCGCCATCGTGACTTCGAAGACCGGCCCTAACGGAGGACCTCGCTCGATAAAGAGGTTGATGTGTTCGCCATGAAGGCTGACCATGTGGGGCACTTCGTCGGTAATTTCGAATCCTAGTTGCTCGACGTAGAAGGATGCCGCATTCTTCGGGTCTGGCGCTTGAATCAGTATGTCGGTACCAAAGGTGTTTGCCATGTGGCTCCTCGGTCAACGCGGATCGGTTTCCACGAACGACTTCAACCTCGCCAGCGCGCTGTCCCACTGCTTCGAAACGCGTTCCAAATACTCCTTCATTTCAATCACCGGTTGTGGATCGAATTGAAACAGACTTTCCCGCCCTTCACGCGTGCCATGCACGATGCGCACCCGCTCCAGCACGCGCAGATGCTTGGTCACTGCCTGGCGAGTGAGCTTCGTCCCCTCGGTCAACTCAGCAATCGAATATCGCTGCCCGTCACAAAGTCTGGCGAGCAGCGATAACCGAGTTTCGTCGCCCAATGCCGCGAAAACCGCGGCCTTAGCCCGCGCGCTGTAAGGACGCTTTGTCGACATATGCCTGAATATTTTTCATCTGCTGTGCCCACCCACCATCATTCCTGAGAATCGCCTCAGCCCGCCGTTCGGCAGGAATCTTTTCGAAGCCAGACTCAGTCACGGTGAGCAAAGTCCCACTCGGAACGGCCCGCAGACGGAACTCAATCAACGTGGGTTCCTCCTTCGAGTAATCGACTTTCGGGTCCACGGCATAGGGGTGCCAGGTGAAGGAGAACAGCGTCTCAGGAGCGATCGCCTTGACTACGATCTCCATCCGCACATGCTCATATCCAGGATGCGTGATTTGCCCGCCGACCGGCTTGCCGGCCACAAACGGGCCGTCGATTTTGACCAGGAACCAGTCACCAAACTGACGGGAATCCGTCAACGCTTGCCAAACCCGCGAGACTGGGGCGGCGATCTCAACTTGCTTCTCGATTCGATTTTCCATACAAGCAACCTCCGAGTTGCATATTGTCTGCATGCTAAAAGAATCGCTTGAAACATGCAACCTAAAAGTTGCGGATAAAAATCGGTCTGTTCGTCGACCCAGATCACGTTGAGCGCTGCGGAGCGGTTTCGTCAAAGATAAAGGATGTGGGTAGCGTCGGGGTTTGCAATCGGCGCAAAGCCGATCCTCTCGTAAAGGCGTGCCGCCTTCGCGTTCTCGGCGCGCAGGCGTACACAGCGGAAGTGGGTGCTGGCTTGCTCAATGAGAGTGGATGACCAGTGCTCTTCCTATGCCCTTATTCCGCCACGCTGGGCGCACGTAAACACGGCGGATGCGGCCCACGTCGGGACGGCCGGCAAAGGGATCACAGTTAATGCCTCCCACGGCCACGAGCAGGCCCTGGTCCAGATGGCCGCAGAGGATCTCTCCCGGAGCATCGAAGCGGTTCTCGGCGCTGGCCCATTGCTCTACCAGCGTTTGGATGAAGTCGTAGCCCTCGGCAATCGCCTCCGACTGCAGGCTCTCCATCCCCGGGACGGGCAACTCAATTTTCTGGATCGCGATCATCGCTCAAATGATATAGATACCGGCTGTTTCGGCGCTCGTCGTGCATAGGTTTGAGTCGCTTTTTGGGATCATTCATCTAATACGCCATGGGTAAGAGACTAGCCGTTTCGGTACTGGATCTTGTGGGCATGCGGCCGGGCGAGCCGGCAGGCAGCGCAATCGGCCGCTCGGTGGATTTGGCGCGGCACGTAGAGGAGTGGGGATACCAGCGCTACTGGCTGGCGGAACATCACTCCATTGCCGGCCTGGCCTGCTCGGCCACGGCGGTGCTGATCGGGCATGTGGCGGCCGCGACCAAGACGATTCGCGTGGGCAGCGGTGGCGTGATGCTGCCCAACCATGCGCCGCTGGTGGTGGCGGAACAATTTGGAACGCTGGAAGCGCTGTATCCGGGGCGCATCGACCTGGGGCTGGGACGAGCTCCGGGCGGCGACTTTGCGACCATGCGGGCGCTGCGACGGGATCTGCACCAGAGCGGAGACGATTTTCCGGCGCTGCTGGAAGAGCTGCGCACTTACCTTGGGCCGGAGAAGCCGGGGCAGGCGGTCAAAGCGATTCCCGGACAGGGGAGCAATGTGCCCATCACGCTGTTGGGGTCGAGCGGATTCAGCGCTCAACTGGCGGCGATGTTGGGACTTGCCATTTGCCTTTGCCGCGCACTTTGCTCCTGAGTATCTGTATGTAGCGGCGCAAATGTACCGCGAACGGTTCCAGCCCAGTGCGGTGCTGCGGCGGCCCCACCTGATGGTGGGCGTGCAGGTGATCGCCGCGGAGACCGATGCGGCCGCGCGGCGGTTGTTCACCACTCCGCAGCAGCGCTTTCTGCAATTGATCCGCAATCGACCGGTGGAGTTGCTGCCTCCCGTAGATTCCATGGATACCGTGTGGCAGCAGTGGGAGCGGGAGGCAGTGGAGTCCAAACTCGGCGCGGCCATCGTAGGATCGGACGCAACGGTGAAGGCAGGGATGGAAAGGCTGATCACGGATACAGGCGCCGACGAGCTCATCGTGGTGACGGATACCTACGAACATGCGGACCGGCTGCAGTCTTACCAACGCGTAGCCGCTCTTGCCAATACGATCGAGGTAGAGTCCTCGGTGCACGTGGGCGCTAACTAAACGTGCGTGTGCTCCATCCGCTGTTCCATCCGGCGTTCGCTGCGCTGCCAACGACGCAGGCGGTCGAATGATAAGGCAATCCCTGTAATCGAGAGAATGGCGGCCCCGCATGCCGTCACCAGGGCGAGGGTCTCTCCCCACCAGCCGCCGGCTTCGCCGGTATGGGAGAAGCGAACCCAAGCTCGCCATCGCTGTCCCCGGCTCATGGCAGCGAACGGTTCGCGACGCAGTACCTGCAGAGTTTTTGGATCGATCACGACCTGCTCGCGCTGGTCCGGGTGGCCGCCGTCACCGCGGTCTACGATAAAGCTCAACCCGGATGTACCAGGCATCAGACGCAGAGTCGCGCTCCGCCAACCGTTCACATTGCTTGTCGCCTGGACAAAGGCCTGGTCGAGATGCGCGGGCAGGGCGTGTTTCGCAGCATCACGACGGCGCGGCGCTCCGTTCCCGCCGCGGACCGGCAGCGGGCTTCGCGCGAGACGGAAGAGCAGTGCATTGGCCGATGGGTAGGCCATGATCACACCAGTCATGACCACGATCGCCAGCGGCAGAGCGATCCAGAAGCCGGTGACCTTGTGCCAGTTGTAATTGCGTGCGCGTCCTTGCGCGCGGAGCCGAGGCACCGTGCCGACGCGCAGCTGCGGTGCTGTTCCAGCGATGCGGCAGCCAAAGGAAGGCGCCGGAGACAAGCTGAAAGAGCAACAACAAGACGACCGCGCCCTTTACGGCGGTTGCGGCGGCGTGATGTGCGTTGCTCAGCCCGAACCAACGATGCAACGCTGTGACTTGGGCAAAGAATGCGCGAAGGCGCGGCGATACAGGACCCTGCACTCTGCCTGAGTGGGGATCAACGAAAATACACATCGCGGCTCGCGGTCTCTATTTCTACCGGCGCATGCACGTCCTGGTATATGGTCACCGCCTCCACAGGAGCGGGGAGTGCCGCAGCAGCGCGGGCAAGCAGCTCGTCCAGTGGAATGGGCACGGTATTCGATCGGGTCTGCTACGTAGGAGCGCCGGTCCGCCGCATGCACGATCGGCCGCTCATAGGCCAACAACGCGCCAGTGACGGAGAAGTAGACGATGAGGACGCCGGCCACCACGCCCGCGCCAAGATGCATCCAGAAAAGTATTCGGCGCACCTGCTCTACACCTCAGCCCACTGCCGCAACAAGTTGTGATAGATGCCGGTAAGTTGCACGGCCGCGGGGTTTGCCGGAAGGTCGCGGTTCACGCGCTGGGTTGCGTTATCGAGGTCGAAGAGCAGGGTACGCTGGGCGTCGCTGCGCACCATACTCTGAATCCAGAAAAACGAAGAGACACGGCGGCCGCGGGTGACCGGCTCTACCCGGTGCAGACTCGACGATGGATAGACCACCATGTGTCCGAGTGGCAGCTTGGCCTTGTGAATGCCGTAGGTATCCTCGATGATCAGGTCGCCGCCATCGTAGTCCTCAGGCGGCGTGAGGAAGAGGGTAGCGGAAAGATCGCTGCGCACCCGGTGCGAACTTCCTTTCACGTGGCGAATCGCGTTGTCTACGTGGGTTCCGAAAGACTGCCCTCCGCCATAACTGTTGAAGAGCGGGGGAAAGACTTTCATGGGCAATGCGGCTGAGATGAAAAGCGGATTCTGGCCCAGCGCGGTGAGGATCATATCGCCAATCTCCAATGCGGCGGGGTGCCCTTCCGCGATTTGCAGGTTGTCTTTGGCCTGGGCCGATTGATGACCGGCGGTGACGCGGCCATCCACCCACTCGGCTGACGATAAGGTTCGCCGCGCGTGCGCTATCTGCGCGGCGGTCAAGACATCGGGAATTGTAATCAACATGGGTACGTTTACCTTTGATTAGAACTTGAAATTGAGACCGAAGAGAGCGGAGGTGCCCGCGCCGGGCACGATGTGCGCGGGATGGATTTCGTCGATGTAGTTGCGGTTGGCGACGTTGAAAACGTTCACCTGCAGTGACATATTGTCGGTCAGGGTGTAGCGGCCCATCGCGTTGAGCACGACGTAGCCGGGTACTTGCTTGATCAGGCCGGTGGTGGGGTCGAGCGGAACCGTCGAGCTGGCGGTGCGGCTATCCACATAGTTGCCACCGCCGCCAATCATCAGGCGAGGGATGGGTTGGTAGGTCGTCCACAAGTTAAAGAGATTGTCGGGCACGTTCGCCAGCCGGTAGCCGACCGCCAGTGGATAATATTGCGAGTTCACCACTTCACTGTGCATGTAGGTGTAGCTGGAGAGGAGCTGCCAGCGAGTGGTGATGCGGCCGTTCAACACCAGCTCGGCGCCACTGACGCGTTGTGTGCCGGCCAGTACATAGACCAGTGAGTTAGTAGGCGAGGCTTCGCGCGCGTTTTCTTTTGTGGTGCGAAAGAGGTCGGCACGCAAAGAGAAGCGGGCGTTATTCAGGTCCCACTTGGTGCCAACTTCATACGAACGGTTGAATTCCGGCGCCAGGTTGGCGGTACCGCTGCCGGCGGGCCCGACGGTGAGTGAGAGAGCCTCGGCCGATGGATTGAACGATGTGCCGTAGTCGAAGTAGATGCTGCCGAAGCTGGTGGGCTTGTAGACCGCCGCGGCGCGCCAGCTCGGCTTGCGGTCCAGGCGAGTGGGATAAGTGATGGTGGGCGGGCCCTGGACGATCGGCCCCCCCGCAACCGCCATCTTCGGCGTGGGATAGGCGATGCTCTTTTCGTCGGTGAGGAAGCGGTCGAAGCGGGCGCCCCCGATCAGCTCCCAGTGGCGTACCGAACTGCATGGTGTCGAGTAGATAGAGGCCATAACTGGTCGAGGTCACGTGAACGTTGGATGAGGGGGCGGAGGTGCCGCTGAAGCTCTGGCTCTCATTGGGAGCCAACAGGTTGGCGGTGGGAACGGTATTAATGGTTTGCCCGGCGGGGTTGACGTAGTTGAAAGTCGGGCGCACAGGATCAGAGGTTTCGCGTCCACCTTCGGCTCCGATGACCACGACGTGGCGGATGCCGAACGTCTTCACGTGGGCGGTGGCATCGAGTTGATCCCAGAGCAAGCCCTCGTTGCTGAAGGTCGCAATCTGATTGCGGTTGACGGAGATCTGGTTGAGCGGAGTCGCGGGCGTAATCGAGCCCGCGCTAGCGTTGTTTAACTGCGGCTCGGTAATGCGCGCATCGCGCTGATTATTCGCAAACCGTATGCGATTGCGCAGAATCGCCCAATCGGAGATGTCGTGCTCGAGTTTGAGCGTAACCATGTCCACGTCTGTGCGCAGGTAGTTACCGTCGCGAAAGCCGTAGTAGTTGTGGCGCGGGACCGGCGCCGCGCGATTGAAGTACCAGGGAATGCCATAGTCGGGAATATCGTTTTCGTTGAAATGGAAATAGCTCGGCGGTGAGCCGGTTCGCCGTGCCCATTCCGAGAGCGAGCGTAGGCGCCACACCAAAACGGCGATTCTCGGTAACGTCGCGTTCGGCCACATTGGCTTCATTGCCCATCAGGTTGAGTCGAAATGCGTCCCCGTGGCCGGGATTCCCAAACGGCTGGTTGATGTCAGCAGTGAAGCGCCGGGTGAGGTCGGTACCGAAGTCGCCCTCGACGACGATGAATCGATGGTTTGCTGGGGACTTGCTTTCCTGGTTGATCACCCCGCCCGTCGATCCGCGCCCAAAGGTCACGGACGATGGCCCCTCCAGTACCTCCACCTCCTGATAGTTGAATGAGTCGCGGTAATAGCTGCCGAAATCGCGCATGCCATCGAGGAAGATGTCGTTGCGGGCAGTGAAACCGCGCAGGGTAAGGTTGTCGCCCTGCGAACCTCCCTCGCCGGCTGCCAGGCTGATGCCCGGCGCATTGCGCAGGGTGTCGCGCAAGGTGGTCGCGGCCTGCTCCTGGATGGTCGCCTGGGTAGATGGTGGTGATCGACTGCGGAGTATCCAGCAGCGGAACCGGGTAGCGGTCCAGGCTCAATTGCGGAGAAGAGTCCTGGACGATTACAGATTCGCTGGCTCTCACAGAGATGCTCACGCGGCCGGTGCTGTCGATCTGATAGGAGAGACCAGTGCCCGCCAGCAAGGCGCGCAGCGCCTGATCGTCTGTGTATAGACCGACCACCCCGGGTGATTTGAAACCGGCAACGGTCTCCGGCGGCAGTGAAAGAGTGACGTCCACTCCGGTTATGCGCTTGTAGGCGCTGATGGCTGCGTCGAGAGGCCCGGCAGGGATATCCCAGCGCCTCACCGTCAGGCTCTGCTCCTTACTGTTCGCTGGATCTGCATGGACGTCTTGCGCGCGGGCCGGCATAGCCCTGCTGATTGAGACGGCAGCATAAGCGGCTACTGTGCCTGCGGTGAGCCAAGCCTTACCCCTACTTGTGCGTTCCGATTCTTTGCAGTTAGAGGAGTGGGTCGGGAGTGGTCTCTCATACTGCTGGTCTCCTTCATGCGACTGGTTCGCAAGAGCGTTCACGGGAACGCCTGCCACCGGCTTGAAAGCGGCATCAGCAGAGACCTATAGTAGGAGGCACTGCGGCTGCCAAGTCGTAGGTTTCCCGGGTCCTCGCATCTCTCGGCCAAGAGTTGCATGCGGGGACTTGGGTCAGGCTAGGTTAAGTACAGCTTTACAAATGTACGACCAATTCGGTCTGGTTTAATATACGATCTCTTCGGTCGGACATCAAGTTGTTCGCTGAATCTTCATAAAAAAACAGCGGCTCGTTGTTAGCGACGGTCCGTTTCGTCGGCACATAGTAGGCCGCTAATTTAAGTTGCGCGCGGACGGGTGGGGTGGCGCTTCCAGAGGAATTGACTAGTGGCTGAAAAATTCACGAACCCTCGGGATCAAGTAGGCCGCGCATTCTATGATTCCCAGCTCACCGCCACCGCGCGCGTCGTTGTGACCGTGAAGTGAACCTGGAAATGAGCCAAGTTGGCAGTCCGAATTGGCTGACCGAAGAGCTGATTTAGACAAGACTGCTCAGATATTGCTCATTCCGCCGTCGATGAGGAGTTCGCTGCCTACTGTAAATGCAGACTCATCCGAGGCAAGAAAGACGACTGCATGGGCGATCTCGGAGGGGGTTCCAAAGCGGCCCAGCGGCACTTGCCCCTGGATCGAAGCAGCAACCGCCTTCAACTGCTCGTCAGAGAAACCGAGTTTGCTGTAGAGCGGAGTTGAGATTGGCCCAGGACTGATTGCGTTCACGCGGATGCCGCGGCCGATCAGCTCTCCCGAGAGAGTTCGGACGAGGGACAACAAAGCAGCTTTCGTGGCCGCATAAACAGTGGTGTTGGGCATGCCGATGTGCGCGTTGACCGAGCCATTGAGCACAATCGATGCCGGATTCGCGAAGATGGGCAGCAGCGCTTGAATGAGAAAGTAGGGCCCTTTCAGATTGATGGCGAAGGAACGGTCGAAGGCGTCGACATCGAACTGCTCCAGTGGCCGCATGTCAACGACGCCGGCATTGACGAATAAGACATCCAGTCCGCCGAAGGCCAGGTGGACGGCCTGAGCAACCTGCTTCTGGGCTGCAGCGTCGCTGGCGTCGGAGTCGATCACCAACACTTCGGGGCCAAGCTCCTTGCGAGCCGCGTCCAATGTCTTTGGATTCCTGCCGGTGATGGCCACGCGTGCCCCTTCGGCTAGAAATTCGCGGGCGGTTTCAAGACCAATGCCGGTGGTGCCTCCGGTGATGAGAGTGCGCTTTCCTTTGAGTCTATTCATGACCACTTCCTCTTATGACCCTGGGATGACGATGACAACTTTTCCGTATCCGAGCTTGCCTCGGACGGCCCCGCTGTAGGCGTCTGATGCCTCTTCGAAGGGAACGACGGCGTTGACATAGGTCTTGAGTGTTCCGGCGTCAAGCAGCCTGGCAACTTCAAGCAGTTGTTCTGACTTGGCTCCACAATGAAGAAGGCATCCTTCACGCGCTGCTCTGCATTGTCGGGAAGGCCGGAGACGATGGTGACCAGCCGGCCTCCAGCGTTCAGCACGCTCCAGGATCTGTCGAGCGTATCCCCTCCTGCGGTGTCGAAGACGACATCGACTTTGCCGCTGCGATCCTCGAAGCGCGATGCTCTGTAGTCGATGACTTCATCTGCGCCGAGTTCAGCAACCAGTTGCAGATTCTTTTGGGAGGCTGTGGCGATCACATGCGCGCCATGCAGGTGAGCGAGTTGCACGGCAAATAAACCGACCGCGCCCGCCCCGCCTTGTACCAGTACCCGCTCGCCGGGCTGCAACTTTGCGCGTTCGAACAGACCCTGCCATGCGGTTAGGGCTCCGATCGGTACGGTAGCCGCGGCTTCGTGGGTCAGAGTCACAGGCTTGGACGCGATGCTCTGCGGTTGGGTCACGCAGAACTCGGCGATTGCGCCGTCAACAAACCAGTCGCTCATGCCGTAAATTTCCTGACCCACCTCGAAGCCCTTGGTGTTTTTTCCAACTGCGGCGATGACACCAGAGAACTCATGCCCGGGTACAGCGCGCTTGCGCGGAGTTCCATCTTTTGCATGCGTGGTCGGATACCAGTCCAGTTCAGTGTGCGTTACGCCCACGGCACGGACGCGGACCAGCAATTCGCCTTCGCCCGGCTCCGGTTGCGGCAGCTCGGTTGCGATGAGTACCGGTCCCTGGCGTCGAATGATTTACCTGCATTGCTTTCATTGAATAAACAGATGATCGGAAATGCGCAAGAGAGTCGCAGATATTTTGCGCTTCCACTCCGCCTGCGTCGCTTCCTGCATAATCAAAGGCAATGACTCTGCTTTGGAAACCGGAGAACTGGCCCCTTCGCCTGGCTGAACTCGAAGCCCGCACGGGCGACATCAAAGAGGCGCCGCTGCGGCGCGACGTCCGCTCGCTGGGCATGCTTCTGGGCCAGGTCCTGCGCGAGCAGGCGGGCGAGCAACTGTTCGGCGAAGTGGAAGAGCTGCGGCAGATCGCCATCCGCCGCCGCGAAGCCCAGAATGGCGAGGCCGGGCAGCCATTCTCGAGCGCCCTGGGCAGCGTCCACTCGCTGGACACCGTGCAGGCCTACCGCCTGGCGCGCGCCTTTGCCTTTTACTTCGAGCTCATCAACCTGGCCGAGACCAACCACCGCAAGCGGCGGCGGCTCTCGCTGCAGCTTTCCGGCGACAGCGCAGCGCGGATCCCTGCGGGGAACGCTGCGCGCCATGCGCGCTGCCGGCATCTCCGGCGAAGCGGCCGTGGATTGGCTGCGCTCGATCTCCATCATCCCCGTCTTTACCGCGCACCCCACCGAAGTGGCGCGGCGGGTGGTGATGTTCAAACGGCGCCGCATCGCAGACTTGCTGGAGCAGCTGGATCGCATCCCGCTCTCCGACGAGCAACTGGAGCAATACGAAGAAAGCCTCACCGCGGAGATCACCGCGCTGTGGGAGACCGATGAGGTTCGAACCCGCCGGCCAACGGTGCGCGACGAGGTGAAGATGGGCCTCGACTACTACGATGCTTCCATCTATGCCACGCTGCCCGGTCTCTATACCGAAGTGGCCGCGGCCTTCGAGGCGGAGTACGGCGTCTGCCTGAGCCTGGCCGAGATGCCGGTGCTGCTTTCCTTCGGATCGTGGATCGGCGGCGACCGCGACGGCAATCCCTACGTGACGCCGCAGGTCACGCGGGAAGCGCTGCAGATGGCGCGTGAGCATCTGCTGGCGCATTATCAGCAGGAGCTGCAGCTGATCCTCGATCTGCTCACCAGTTCGGCGCAGCAGGCGCCGATCAGCGTCGAGCTGGAGCAGCGGCTGCAGAATTATCTCGATGCGCTCAACACCACCGGCCAGCAGGCCTTCGGAGAGCGCTACGAGTACGAATCGTACCGGCGCTTCCTGAGCTGCGTCCGGGTGCGGCTCGCCGGGGTCGGCAATTCCCTTTCCGACGGATACCCGCCGGTCATTCTGGATGCGACGCTGGCTGGTCTACCGCCTTACAAGTCGGCGCAGGAGTTCCTCGATGACCTGCAGATTGTGCATGCCAGCCTGGTGGAGAACCGCGGCCCGCGGCTGGCCCAGGCGCTGATTGATCCGTTGCTGCTCGAGGTGCGCACCTACGGTCTTCATCTGCAGACGCTGGATATCCGCCAGCATGCGCGGCTGCATACCGCTGCGCTCGAAGAAGCCTCGGCGTGGAAGTGTGACCCGGCGCGCGCCTCGTCGGTGCCTGCGCCGCTGACCCCAGCCTCCGCCGACGTGATCGAGACCTTCCGCACGATTGCTGAGTTAAAGGCATCGTGCGCGCCGGAAGCCATTCGTCATTACGTGATCAGCGGCGCTGCGAGCAGCGAGGATGTGCTCAACGTGATCTGGCTGGCGCGGCTGGGCGGCGTGCGCGTGGAGGGCAGTGGCGCGGGTGCGGGCGACCCGGGCCTGATGCCGGTTCCGCTGTTCGAATCGATTGAAGACCTGCGCAATGCGCCGGCCATCTGCCGCGAGCTGTGGCAGTCGCCCAGCTATCGCCAGCTGCTGGAGTCGTGGAACAACACGCAGGAGATCATGCTGGGCTATTCCGACTCCAACAAAGACGGCGGCATGCTCACCAGCACCTGGGAGATCTTTCGCGCCCACCGCGCCCTGCACCAGGTGGCAAGCGAGTGCGGCGTGCGCCTGCGCCTCTTTCACGGGCGGGGCGGCACGGTGGGGCGCGGCGGCGGACCTACGCACCGGTCCATTTATGCCCAGCCGGCCGGAGCCTTTACCGGCCAGATCCGCATTACCGAGCAAGGCGAAGTGCTGAACTGGAAGTATTCCGACGTGATTCTGGCGGAACGCAATCTGGAGCTGATGATCGCGGCATCGCTCGATGCGCTGGCGCGCCCTAATGCGCGCGACCCGCAGGGGCATTTCACCGGCGTTCTGGCGCCGGAGTGGGAGGCTGCCTTTGCGGAGCTGTCGGACGTGGCCTTCGCCTTCTACCGCGAACATATTTTGGATGACCCGGAAGTGCTGCAGTATTTCGAAGAGGCCACGCCGGTCGCCGAACTGGAGCATGCCAAGATCGGCTCCCGCCCATCGCGCCGCGGTGGGCGCCGCAGCCTCGCCGACCTGCGCGCGATTCCCTGGGTCTTTGGCTGGACGCAGAGCCGGCAACTGGTTCCGGCGTGGTTCGCTGTTGGCCACGCGCTTGAATCCTACGGGCAGAAGCCGGGCGGGGCGGCGGTGCTGGCGACCATGGCACGGGAGTTCCCGCTGTTCATCGACCTCATCCGCAATGTGGAGATGGCACTGGCTAAATCCGATTTCGGCATTGCTCAGCTGTACGCCTCGCTGGTCGCCGATGCCGGGCTTCGGGATCGCGTGTTTAACAAGTTGGAAGCGGAGTTCCATCGCACGCGGAGAAGCATCCTGGCGATTACCGGGCAGACCGAATTGCTGGAGAACAACCAGGTTCTCGCGCGCTCGATTCGCTTGCGGAATCCTTATGTCGATCCGATTAGTTTGATCCAGGTCGACTTGCTGCGGCGCAAGCGCGGCGGAGACGATTCCGACGCCATCAATCGTGCGATCTCGGCGACGATCAATGGGATTTCGGCCGGTTTGCGCAATACCGGGTAAGTCGGTGGTGCGCCAGTCGGTCGCCATGAGAAGGGGCTTCCTTAGCATCGGATGCCGGTGCGCAGGTCCCTCCACTGTGCAACCCCGGATTTCCTGTCGAGGTTGGTGGCGTTCGCGATGTCCAGCGGCACGTGGCAGTAAATCCGGGTGCGCTGATCGAAAAACATTTCCACGAGAGGTCTTAGGTCGGGAAAGGCGCACAGCAGGTCCCTCGACGGCAGGCCGGGACAGGTCGGCTTCGCTCCCACGGCACGCCGGGGCAGGCGGGATGACAAGGGTGGGGGTCGGAACCGCAGATCCCTCGGCTGCGCTCGGGATGACAAAGGGGAGGGTGTCGCTTCCGCTCTGCATCCAGCGGCTGGTCGGGAGAGACAGCAGGTCGCTCCACTTCGCTGCGCTTCGGTCGGGATGACAACTCTTCTTGAGGTACCCGCACGGCCTACGCAGAAACATGAATTGTCATCCCGACCGGAGCGTAGCGAAGTGGAGCGACTGCATATTCTCATTCACTTCGGTTGAAAGCGACTACCGCGTCACGAGTGACAATGGCTAATACCCGGCTCGACCACGTTGATGAGCGGCTCCCCGCGGGCAAGACGCTGCGCCTGTTCACTGGCCAGCTTCAGCGCACGCTTGAGGAACTGGGCACTGGCTCCTGCGATATGCGGGGTGATCAACAGGTTGGGCGCCTTCCACAGCGGATGCCCCGTCGGCAACGGCTCCGGGTCGGTCACATCAATGGCGGCTCGGATCTTTCCGTCATCGAGAGCCTGAAGCAATGCATCCGTATCGACTAACGGGCCGCGGGCAGCATTCACCAGCAGAGATCCGCGCTTCATGCTGGCGATTCTGCCCGCGTCCATCAGGTGCATGGTCTCCGGGGTCAGTGGCGTAATGAGCACCACAATGTCGGCCTGGGGCAGCAGCTCGTCCAGCTGCGATACCGGCGCTACACCCTCGCGGGCACGGCGCGCCACGCGCAGGATCCGGGGTCCAAAGGGCGCTAGCCTCGACTCAATGGCGCTGCCGATAGAACCGTAGCCAACGATCAGGACCGTTTTAACCTCCATCTCATCCACCAGCGCCGGGGAACGAAGCCCCGCCGGCAAGGCATGCGATGGATGGTCCAGCTCTGAGGCCTGCCGGCGGCCTCCCCAGTCCTCCTGTTGCTGCAAGGAGAAATACAACGGCAGATGCTTCTGCATGGCGAGGATTACGGCCAACGCCCACTCGGCGGTGGGAGCGTCATGCACGCCCTTGGCATCGCATAGGGTGACTCCTGAAGGCAATAGCTGCTGCAGCCGGTCGACGCCCGCCATTAAGGACTGCACTACCCGCAGCCCGCGAAAATGTGGAAGCTGGCGCCGCCCAATCTTCAGATTGATGGGCGCGATCCACATGTCGAGTCTCCATATCGCCGTCGCAGCTCGTCTGCAATCCGCACCAGCTCCACTTCGCGGGTAAAGTCCTGGAGCAGTTCCAGCGCGATCGACTCCTGAATTCCTACACGAAGCATCCTTAACCTCAACGTCGTTGTGGACCACGAAAGGATGGAATTTCAGAATGCCAAGGATGACGATCGAAAAGCTTGCACCCGCAGTCGCGAAGAGAAGACAGGAAACTCTTCAGTGGTTTCCGAGCATCAGCTTGGCGATGGTGGCCAGCTGCATATTCGATGTGCCTTCGTAGATCTTGCCGATCTTGGCGTCGCGGTAGTACTTCTCGACCGGGTAGTCCTTGACAAAGCCATAGCCGCCAAAGACCTCGACCGCCTGGCTGGCAACGCGCTCGGCCACCTGGGAGGCAAAGTACTTGCACATGGCCGCTTCCTTGAGGAAGGCAAGACCGTTGTCCTTGAGGCGGGCACAGTTGTAGACCAGCAGCCGGGTGGCTTCGATCTCGGTGGCCATTTCTGCGAGGGCGAACTGGACCGCCTGAAATTCCCCAATGGCTTTGCCGAATTGCTTGCGTTCGAAGGCGTAGCGGGCGGCATGGGACCAGGCGCCCTGGGCCAGACCGAGCATCTGGGCGCCGATACCGATGCGGCCCTCGTTCAGGGTTTCGATGGCGATCTTGTAGCCCTTGCCGGGCTCGCCCAGCACGTTCGCCGCCGGCACCTTGCAGTCTTCGAGGATGATTTCGCAGGTGGAAGAAGCGCGAATGCCGAGCTTGTCTTCTTTCTTGCCAATGGAAAATCCGGGCGCGCGCTTGTCCACCAGGAAGGCGGTGATGCCTTTGTATCCAGCGCTCGGATCCAGAGTCGCGAAGACGATGAAGAGGCCGGCCTCGCGGGCGTTGGTGATCCAGAGCTTCTGCCCGTTGAGCAGGTAGTGAGTCGCCTCGCTTTTCTGCCCGCATCTGCAGCGCGAAGGCGTCGGAACCGGAGCCGGCTTCGCTCAACGCGTACGCACCGACAGTGTCGGTCGCGAGCCGGGGAAGAAAGAGCTTCTTTTGCTCCGGTGTGGCCCAACGCAACAGGGCATTGATGCAAAGCGTGTTCTGTACGTCGATCAGCACGCCCACCGATGGGTCGACGGCGGAGATCTCTTCCACGGCAAGAATGGCCTCGAAAAAGGTTCCTCCGGAACCACCGTACTCGACGGGGATTTCGATGCCCATCAGGCCGAGATTGAAGAGTTGCGGAATCAGCTCGGGGTGAAAGTGCTGCTGTTCGTCCATGGTGCGGACCAGGGGCGCGATATTTTCCTGCGCAAACTGGCGGACGGTGGAGCGAAAGAGCTGTTCATCTTCCGAAAGCAGGGTGAGCGGGGAAGCGGGTTGCGATGCAAGAACAGAATCTGCCACGGGAATAAAGCTATCCGTTGAAATGGCTGCCTGTCCAGCAAGGTCAGGACGATTTTCACTTCTGGAATTTATGAAGCAACCGGTCCAACAATCGATCCAGGAAACGATCCGAGTCGTACCTGGTCGTAGCTTTGCCGAGAAAGCTGCTCGCTTACAGAGGTAACTTCGGCTTGGGAACGGAGAGCAGCCGGGGAACGCTTCGTGCACGCCGGGCATGGAAGTCGTGCCGGACAGAGGAACCGCGGTGCACGATGGATAGTTTTTCCCGTTCGAGAATCTTGCGGGCCTGCATGCGGGCGTGGTTCGACCAGGGGCCGATGGGATCGAGCTTGATGTAGTTGGTCCAGTGGCGCAGGGCTGCGCGCCGGTCGCCGGTACGTTCGTAGGCCAGGGCGACGTTGTAGTGCGCGTCGCCGTAGTGGGGCACCAGGCGAATGGCGGTGCAGTAGGCCGCGATGGCTTCGGGAAGACGCTGCAGCTCATCCAGCACATTGCCCAGGTCGAAGAAGGCCAGCGCATAATTCGGGTCCGCCGCGGTGGCCCGGCGGTAGAGTCTCTCCGCCTCGATGAACTGCCGCTGGTTGTATTGAATCGTGCCCAGATTGATGCAGGCGGGCGCGTGGTGCGGATCGAGGGCGAGAATGGCCTCATAGTGGGCCACAGCCTCTTGCGTCTTGCCCCGCTCTTCCATGCGCACCGCCTCGAAGAAGAGGCCTTGTACGCGGGATTCCCGCGCCGCCTGATGGCTGGCGGCCGAACTCACCTCGGCGAGCTGACTGTGATGCGGAGAGTCGAAGTCGAAGACGAATTGGCGGGCGATCGGCTCCATCATCGCGCCGCTGAGGCGAAAGGCGAGCCGGGTTCCGTTGCGCACAGTGCTCGACTCGAGCAAAGGGTTGGCCACGCCGGAGACCTGGCGCATGGCATGAATCGAGGCGCGAATGTTAGCGACCGAAAGGCGGGTGGCGCGAAGGTCACGCAGCTTGCGCAGCTGGACCAGATCCTGAAAAGAATAAACTTCGCTTTGGTTGATGAGCCCGGAACGCTCCCAGGAGGAAAGCTGTTTGAGGCGAATGCGCAAAATGCGGAGTACATCTTGGCGGCTGTATTGGGTAACAGTGATGTGCTCGTTGGAGGCCGTCACCCTCACACCTCAGCTTCTGTGGCGATTATGCGGAGGGGTCTTACTTGATCGCAAGCGAAACGGAAAAATAACAGTGGATAAGCGGTACCAAACTCGATGCAGGAACAAGGAAAGGAAACGTTTCGAAGATGAAGGTCGTATGGAGCCGACGATCGGACTTGAACCGATGACCTGCTGATTACGAATCAGCTGCTCTACCAACTGAGCTACGTCGGCGCGCTCCGGATGCACGTACCTTGTCGGATTGTAACTACGCCATCGCCACGCGTAAAGAAGGGGTCCACGGAGCGCCGAGGAGCAGCTGCATCCCGGGTTGTGGAAAAACGAAAAGGCCACCCGGCAACAGGGCGGCCTTTCCTCTAGGGAGAATAGTTCCAACGGAGGCAAAGCCATCAGAACTTTCTGGCGAAATCTTATGGTTGGCTTCCGAGGGTGTCAAGGCAAAATCAAGACGCACTTAAACCGTTATTTATGAATGGCTTACATGGATCGTTGTTTTAATACGATACAACCATTGGCCTGGCTGGCTGCAGGCCTAAAAAGGTCCCAAGCCGCTGGAATCTGAGCACTTAGTGACTTAAGTGCACCGTAGTCTGTTCAATTTACACGGTGAAAATCTCTGCCGAAAGGGTAACCCCCAAGGCATTGGTTGAACCGCTTTAGTCCTCCAGGTTGAGACGATGAACTCTGTCTCTTCCTGAAAAGCAGACGCCGGCTTACCGCGAAGAACGCGATAAATGGCGCGGCCACCACCGAGGAAGAGGCCAAGCAAGATCGCGGCGCCACCCAGGATGCCGGTGAGGGCGAAGATACCCAGAATCAGTCGAGCGACCTTGGAGCCATCGCTGATGTAGCCCTGGGGGTTGTTCCAGACGATGTCGGCCTGGTAGTTGATCTGGTTGATGAGCTTGTGCGCGACGGCCTCAGGGAGTGATCCGCTGACCACGGCGACGATGGGACCGCTGCGCCGCGTCAGGATGGAGCCAGGGCGGCTCTCTGCCAGTGGCTGCGGCCAAGTAGCCTGGGCGTTGCCCGCCTTGAGGAAGGCGTCAATGTCGCGCAGGCGGGCCGCTGCCAGCTGCGGGGTGGGGTATATCAGCAGCGTTACCTGTCCGTCGCCAGCGCGGTCGGAGTAGAGCGCGGTGACGGCTTCCGCGCTGGAAGGAAAGTCCACCAGGGACACAGGGAGCACGCCGCCAGTGCGGGCATAGGCTTCCGGTCCGAGAGAGTAGTGGCTGAGACCCAGTTCGAGACCCTGACGGGGAAGATAGCCGGGCAGAGGAGGAGCCACATTTGCCGAGCCCGGAGGCTGAGGCAGATCCTTGGCCAGCTCGCGCAGCTCTGACGCTGTCATAGGGGTCACGTGATCGAGCGTGGCGTCCACCAGGGTGGCGCCGTTCCAGAACAAGACGTGACTACCGTCCCAGGCAGCGGTGCGGCCGATCTGCTCGGCGATGCTGCCGGGGCGCCGGTAAAAAGTGAACGCGCCATAGGCGCCGCTGGCATCCTGAAAACGGATGGCGCGGACGTTGAGCTTGTTATCTCCATTGGCGTAGTGAGCGGAGACGAACTGCTGGAATCCGTATTCCTTGAGGACGGACGCGTTGGCGGCATCCGCGGCTTCGGGCGCGGTGCTTTGCTGGACGGGCGCGCTCTGGCTCCAGCCGGCAAAGTCCGTGGGCAGCAAAGGGGGAGCCGCGAGCCGGGGCAGACGGCTGGGCCAACGCCGGCAACGACCAGCGCAGACAGTAAAAGAACCGAGGCCGGGAGCACGCGAAGGACGGGGAAAGCAAACGAACTGCGCAGGGCACGAAGCATACGCACCTATTGAGAGACTAGAGCATTTCTCCGGTGGGTGTCGAATGGGCCGATCAGTTGGGGCGGCCGGAGGTCTGCGCCAGGCGAACGCCGCTCAGTCCGCTGATGTATCTCGATACTCCGCGATAGAGCGATTCGGCGATCCGCTGGCGGTAAGCAGGTTGCTGCAACTCGTGCGCATCGTCGGAGTTGGTGAGGAAGGATATCTCGGCCAGAATGGAAGGCATATTGGCGCCGATCAGCACTACGAACGGGGCCTTCTTGATGCCGCGGTCGCGCAATCCCGGGTTGCCCTCTTCCAGGTTTTCGTAGAGCGATTTCTGCACGTCGGAAGCGAATTCGCGCGATTCGTCAATTTTGTCCTTGAGGGTGATTTTCTTCACCAGGTCTGAGAGCTCGTGGATGGATTCGTCCGAGACAGCATTTTCACGAGCGGCTACTTCGAGCGCATCGGGCGAAGTGGTGAAGTTGAGGTAATAGGTTTCCACTCCACGAGCAGAGGAATCAGGGCTGGAGTTGGCGTGGATGGAGAGGAAGAGATCGGCCTGCGCCTTGTTGGCGATGGCCGTGCGGGTCTCGAGCGGTATGAAGGTATCGTCATCGCGGGTATAGATGACGTCGGCTCCCAGGCGCTGCTTGAGCAACTTGCCGAGACGCAACGCGACATCGAGCACCACCTGCTTTTCTTCAATGCCACCCGGCCCCGTGGTACCGGAGTCATGCCCACCGTGGCCGGCATCGATGACGATGCGGCCGATCTTGAGGCCGAGGGTACGCACCAGGGAGCGCTCGCCGGCTGCGGTGGGCTCGGCCTCGCGCATGGGCGGCCCGTTGTCATCGTTCTCCGCAAGGCTGGGAGGCGCGGGATGCATGGCGCTTGGCTTCTTACGGCTGACGACCGGCGGTGGAGTGGTCGACGCCATTGAGCCGTCGTCGGGTTGCGGCGCGGGGACGGTTCCGGCCACTGAGGCCGCGATGGGGCGGGTGGTGGGATGATCCGTGGCCTGGACGCGATTCGGCTGCTGGCCGAGCGATGCGATGTCCTGGGTGGCGGCACGCCGCGAGACGGACGGGGTTGCGGGCACTGACGTCTGCTGCGGGTTGGCGACAGGTGGTTGGGCGGAGAAAGAGTTCGCGATTGGGCTCGGGCTGTGCGCGGGGCTCGCCTGGGGAAGGCTGGCCAGATTCGTAGTTTGGGTGGTGCCTGGCTTCAGACCATGGATGTCAATGATGAGGCGCCACGGATTGGGCAGTAGAAAGGCTGAGTAGTCGGAGACGGAGCTTACGTCGAGCACAATCCGGGTTACGTTGTTGGAGAATTGCGCTGCACGGATGCGCTTGAGAAAGCCGTCGTCGATCACTTCGACGGATCTGCCGTTCAACGACGGGTCCAGGCGCGCACCATAAAGATCAAAGTAGATGCGGTCAGGGCCGGGTACGCGGGCAGCCTGATAGGACACCTGATCTTGCAGATCGATGGCGATGCGGGTATACACAGGCGTCGACCAGTGGCGAATACCACTCACCAGAGAGACCTGCCCGGGGTGCAGCGGGGAGAATGCGGTGGGTTGGGCTTCTTGCGGTATCGAGGCCTGTTGCGCCGGCTGGATGGCCGGGGACGTTACAGCTGGAGGGGGACGCGATGGCGTCGCGTACTGCGGCGGTTGGGTAGCCGGCGGGGTTACAGCGGGCGCGGTATGCGGCTGCTGCGACTCGATGGCGGCGGCCAACACGCCGTTCTTTTCCGCAGCGTGACGGGCCTGACGAGTTGGATGTTCCTCCTGGTGGATTTCGTTTAGCTCGAGCTTGGCTTGCTCCGCCAACGGGTGCTGCGGGTAGACCTTGAGAAACTGCTGGAATTTCTTCTTGGCCTGATCGCGATCGAACAGGTCGTGGCGGTAGATCTCACCCTCGGCGAAGAGGGCGGAGAAGCGGTATTGGCTGGCAGGATATTGCAGGCTCAGAAATTCGTATTGGCCGATGGCATCGTTGAGCAGTGTTGGCTCGGAGAAATGGCGGCCTTCTTCGGTGAGGAGCTCAGCGACGGCGAAAACACTGGCATCGGCTTTGGGGGATGCGGGATTGCCGTGGTAAATGGCGCGATAGGCGTCGAGAACCCGGTTGTAGGCGAGTTGAGTACGCTGCGACTCAGGACGGCCTTCGAGGGCCGCACGCAGGTGCTGCGCGCGCTCAAAAGAGGTGGAGGAAGCGGCGAGCGCGGAAAGACACCCGCCCAGGATGATGCAGACGACGCGCGCCTGCCGAGCCGGCTTCATGCAGCTTCGAGAGCAGAACGCACGGAGCAAACGCGCGGCAAGGAGCATAGTTGCGGAAGCGGATCAACCGTTCCTCCGCCAGAGCTAACCCGATTATAGGTCGGCTAGTTGCGAGCAGCAATGAAGGATGCCGCTTCGGTAACCCCGGTAGGTAGGCGTAGAGAAAGGGAAACCGCAGATCGAAGACCACTTGCGCCGGGAGGGTTGTGGGAGCGGAAAGGCGCACAGCAGGTCCCTCCACGGCACGCCGGGACAGGTCGGCTTCGCTCGGAGGCTGTGACTTTTTAATTTACCTTGTGGTCTGTGGCCGGAAAGCTCCGAAGAGCATCTGCCAACAAGCATCGCCGGGGTCCTTCGACTGCGCGCATAAAACCCTCTGTTATGCGATAGATCTGCGAGGCGCTTCGCTCCCACGGCACGCCGGGGCAGGCAAGATGACGCCTTTCTGGAGGGAATCGAAAAACATCTGGTCGGGTGCAAAAAACACGAAAAGATCAAAAAGTCACAGACTCCCGGGATGACAAATTTGAGGGTGGCGGCTCACCCTTCGCATGGGTGGAGGTGGATGGACAGAAACCGTAGTTTAGCCACGACTTTCATCATCTTGAGCGGGGACGGCTGGCCCACGTTCGCCTACCTGTCCCGGCTTGCCGTGAGAGCGTATGTGGCTTGAAAACGATTCGTTTTCGAATGCTTTCCCATCAGAGCTCAACCGCTCTCGACAATGAAAGCCATTGTGGGCTTCGCCCCCATTCTCGTCCCATGTACGCTGGTGCGAACATGGGGCACCCGTCCATAACCGTTAGGCGCTTAGGGCTGTTCCGCCTAGTAGATTGCGCACTACTTCTGGGGCGCTGGCCAGAGCGGCGTTGAGCGCGGAGGCGTCTTTCCCGCCGGCCTCTGCCATGTCTGGACGGCCTCCGCCGGAGCCGCCTACCTTCTGCGCCAGGGGTCCGATGATTTTTCCGGCGGAGAGGCGGCCGGTGAGATCGCGCGTCACTCCGGCGATGAGGGCGACCTTTCCGTCTTCCTGCGCTGAGCCCAGGATCACTACTCCCGAGCCGAGCTTGTTGCGGAGATTGTCGACCAGGGTCCGCAGCTGCCCCCGATCCAGAGAGTCCACTCGCTGAAAGAGCACCTGGATTCCGTCCACCGTAACCGCCTGGCTGGCTGCGGATGCCACCGAGGAAGACGCTGACTTCATCCGTACCTGGTCGAGCTCGCGACGCAGCTTCTTGATCTCTTCCTCCTGCGAGGAGAGCTTGCCGCGCAGTTCCTCGGCCCGCTGCTCGCGGCGGAATTCGCCCAGTGCGCCGAGGCCGGTCACCGCCTCCACGCGGCGAACGCCGGAGGATACTCCACCTTCGCTGAGCAGCTTGACCAGCCCGATTTCCCCGCTGGCTCCGGTGTGGGTTCCGCCACAGAGCTCAGTGGAGAAGTCGCCGATTCTCACCACACGGACCTTCTCGCCGTACTTCTCACCGAACAAGGCCATGGCATGGTATTCGTTCACGGCGACGTCGATGGGCACGTCCTCCAGTGTCTCCACTTTGTTGTTGGCGAGCACCTGGCGGTTGATCAGCTCTTCTATGTCGGCGAGCTCTTCCTCGGCAACGCCCGTGAAGTGCGAAAAATCGAAGCGCAGATGTTCGGGATCGACCCGCGAACCGGCCTGCTTGACGTGCTTGCCCAACACCTCGCGCAGGGCCGCGTGCAAGAGATGGGTGCCGGTATGGTTGCGGCGAATGGCGGAACGGGTTTCTGTATCCACCACGGTGTCTACAAAGTTGCCCAGTTCGATGGGCTGGCGCAGATAGACCTTGTGCGCGCGAACGCCCTGCACCGGCTGCACGCAACCCAGAACATCGGCGACGATCACGTTGTGGTCGTCGGAATAGAGCCAGCCGGTATCCCCTACCTGGCCGCCCGAGTCGGCATAAAACGAGGTGTGATCGAGCACGATCTCGACGCTCTCGCCGGCAATCGCCTGGGGCACGCCAACGCCATCCCTGACGATGGCGAGCACTTCACAATGCTGCGAGGTGAGCTGACGGTAGCCTTCGAAGATGGTCTTGGGCAGCGAGCGGAAGGCCGGGCTGGCCGAGGCCTTGGCGCCTCCCTTCCAGGAGGCACGGGCACGCGTCTGTTCTTCGCCGCGAGCTTGCTCAAAGCCGGTCAGATCGAAATGGATGCCCTGGTCGCGCGCCGCGTCCATCATGAAGTCAAGCGGCAGGCCGTAGGTCTCGTAGAGATGGAAGGCGGTCGCACCGGGCAGCGTTCCATCTTTGCGGACCTGCTCGATGGCGGCATCCAGCTGCTTTGATCCCAGGGCGAGCGTTCTGCCAAAGCGCTCTTCTTCGGCGCGGACGACCCGGGCTACGCGCTCTGCGCTCTCGACCAGCTCTGGATAGGCCGACTTCATCTCGTCGCGCACGGCTTCGACCATGCGGTACATGAAGGGATCTTCCTGCCCCAGCATTCGTCCGTGGCGAATGCCCCGGCGCAGGATCTTGCGCAGGACATAGCCGCGGCCTTCATTGGCGGGGAGGACTCCGTCGGAGATGAGAAAGGTCGCGGCACGGGAATGGTCGGCGATGATGCGCAGCGACGCATCCGTGGGCGCGCCGCCATCCTGGTAGCGGACATGGGTCAGTTCGCCGGCACGGGCGATCAGCGGGGTAAAGAGATCGGTTTCGAAGTTAGAGAGCTTGCCCTGAAGCACAGCAGCCAAGCGCTCCAGCCCGGCCCCGGTGTCAATGGAGGGCTTGGGCAACAGGTGGAGTTCCCCTTGCTGGTCGCGATCGAATTGCATGAAGACCAGGTTCCAGATCTCCACGTAGCGCGCTTCGTCCTCGCCGAAGGGCTTGTCCTCCCCGGTCTCCGACGCTTCCAGGCCCATGTCATAGAAAATCTCCGAGCACGGCCCGCAGGGGCCGGTGTCACCCATGGACCAGAAGTTGTCCTTCATGCCCAGCTCGTGGATGCGCTCCGGGGGCACGCCCTGACCGCGCCACAGCTCGTAGGCCTCTTCGTCCCGCGGAACGCCCTCTTCGCCTTTGAAGATGGTGACGTAGAGCTTGTCCTTAGGAAGGGCGAGCCACTCCGGCGACGTGACCAACTCCCAGGCGAAGGCGATGGCGTCGCGCTTGAAGTAGTCACCAAAGCTGAAGTTGCCCAGCATCTCGAAGAAGGTATGGTGGCGGCGGGTGAAACCGACGTTCTCCAGATCGTTATGCTTGCCGCCGGCGCGCACGCACTTCTGCGAAGTGACGGCGCGGTTGTAGTCGCGGCGCTCCACTCCGAGGAACACGTCTTTGAACTGGTTCATGCCCGCATTGGTAAAGAGCAAGGTGGGGTCGTTCGCCGGGACCAGCGAGGAGGAGTGCACACGACGGTGCTGCTTCGAGGCAAAAAAACGCAGGAAGGTTTCCCGTATCTCAGAACCAGAGCGGTATTGCATTCCTTAAGTCTAGAGCATTTCTTCTGTTCATTGGCCGGTGACGGGAGTGTTCTCAGCCCGGTAAACGACCTGGCCGTTGTAAATGGTCATCTCGCACTTCAGGTTGCGCAGATCAGCGGAGGGGATGGTGTACATGTCTTTATCCCAAACGGCGATGTCCGCTTCTTTGCCGGGTTCGATGGAGCCTATTTTGCTTTCCAGGAATAATTGCTGGGCAGCCCAGGCGGTGTAGGAGCGGAGCGCGGTATGCACATCGACTGCCTCGGCTGTTCCGAAAGGCTGCTTTCCGTAGACGCCCTTAGCGGTCTCGCGCTCTACCGATGGCCCAGAGCCCGAAGCGGGCGGGTAAAGGGGTCACGGAGTAGTCCGAGCCCGCGGCCCAGAGAATCGCGTGGGACTCGTAGGTGTGGTAGGGGTTCAAGCGAAGTGCGCGTTCTGGCCCGAAGTTGCCGGCATAGGTATCGCCGATCCACCAGGTGAAGCCTGGCTGCGTCTCGGGAAAGCCCGCGTCATAGTTCTTCTGAAGCAGGGCCATGGTCTCGATAGCGTGATCGGTCGGGATGTTGGCATGGATGATGCTGTGGCGCAGCCCGGACGTAGGCTTTTCCTTCAACACCTGTGCATAGGTATCCACCACCCAGTCGATGGCGTGATCGCCGATGGCATGCGTTCCCACAGAAACGCCGGCCTGATGGAAGAGACGGACCATCTGCCGGTAGACTTCGGGATCGATGGAGGGATAACCGTAATTGCCCTGATCGATGCCGGTGGAGTTCTTGTTCCACTCCTTATAGACCCAGGCGGTCCTGGCGCCTCCGCTTCCATCCATGTAAAGCTTGGCTCCGCAGGAGACGCAGGTTGCCGTCGCCGAAGTGAATCCGGCGGCCGGGGTAGCGCCTGGATACGAGCGAGCGCGGCTTGGGCGGATTCGAGGGTGGTGCCGCCGTGCCAGAGCACGCAGACGTGCACCGTCAGCTTCTTCTCTTCCAGCAGCTGGTGATAGGCGTCCCAAATCGGCGGTTGAATGTCAGGATCTTTCACCGCGGTCATTCCTTCGCGGTGCAGGGTATCGACCATGCGGAGAATTCCGTTGCGCCACTGCTCCGGCGTTGGCGGCGGAATGAGCGCAACCACCGCTTCCATGGCTGACTCCTTCAATACGCCTGTGGGTACACCCTGCGGATCGCGGTCAATGGTTCCGGCTGGAGGATTGCTGGTTGCTGCGGTAATGTGCGCCAGCTGCAATGCTTGGTGATTGGCGACACCATAGTGTCCTGTGGTGTGCATGAGCCAGACGGGATTGTTAGGCGCGACCTCGTCCAAGTCGGAAGCGACGATGTAGCGGCGCTCCGCCAGTTTGCCTTCATCCCAGCCGGCGCCGGTTAGCCATTCGCCGGGCTTTAGCTTGGCGGCCGCTGCTTGCACCCGGAGTTTTACTTCATCCACGGTTGCGGCATCGCTCAGGCTCACGGAGTAGAGCTCTTCGACTCCGCCGGTGGCGATATGGGCGTGGCTGTCGATTAATCCTGGTGTTGCGGTTCTCCCATGCAGATCGATCACTCGTGCCTTGGATCCGGCAAGCTGCAGGATTTTTTTGTCGGAACCGACGGCAATGATTTTTCCCTGACGGATGGCGACCGCCTGGGCTATCGAGTCCTTGGCATCTACGGTCAGGATTTTTCCGTGGACCAGGATCAGATCGGGCGTCTGAGCGGATGCGGGAAGGGCCGACAGGAGGCAGGCGAGGGCTATGGTTTTGCAGCATGAGAGTGTGTTCACTCTAACGAATCTTTGTTGGCGGCGAAATACGATGCCGCATGCCTTCTACGTGGTGTGGGGCACCCGGCCTTCTACACGACCCGAATCACAAAAGCAATGGTGGGCTTCGCCCATCTTTTTCGGCCCACGTACGCTGCGGCGAACGTGGGGCACCCGTCCCTGTTTTATCTGGGATTTGTTGTATGACCGATCGGTGAGAAACTGCTTAGGACTCTTCAGCCGAGCCATCTTCGGGCAAATCCAGATCAAGCTCCCAGCTCTTCAGCAGCGTAGAGATGATGGCAAACGAAAAGCCCGCACCCACCAGGCGGCGGACCAGGCGCGCAGTTTCTTTCTCGTCTTGCGGCTTTTTAATCCGCTTGCGGGCAACGTAGCGCCGCACCAACTCCTCTTCGCTGACCTGCGCATAGGCGGTCTCAAGCGTACTGGCGACCAGCTCGGCTTGCACACCCTTGCGGGTGAGCTCCTGCTGCACCCGGCGCTTGCCGAAGCTCTGGTTCTCCTGGCGCAGACGGGTGTAGGTGGAGGCAAAGGCGCGATCGTCGAGATAGTGCTGGTCGGCAAGGCGCGCGACCACGGCCGCCATCTTGCTCTCCCCGGCCTCTCCCTGCTCGACGCGGCGACTCATCAGGCGTTTGAGCTCCGCCACGGTGCGCATCTGCCGGGCTAGAGCGCCTACGGCGTATTGATAGAGAGCGGCCTCGTCGAGCGGCTCTGGCCTACTGCGCGCGCGGAAAGGCATACCAGCTCAAAGGCCGAGCAGCTTCCGATTGGTCTCACGGTCGGCCTGCCCGCTCGCGAAGTCATCGAAGGCATGCTCGGTGACGCGGATGATGTGGTCGCGGATGAAGGGCGCGCCCTCGCGGGCTCCATCTTCAGGATGCTTCAACGCGCATTCCCACTCCATGACCGCCCAGCCAGGATAGTCGTACTGCGCCAGCTTGCTGAAGATGCCGCCGAAGTCGACCTGGCCATCGCCCAGCGAGCGAAAGCGCCCAGGACGGTCGATCCAATTCTGATATCCGCCATAGACGCCCGAACGGCCACTGGGATTGAACTCGGCGTCCTTCACGTGAAAGGCGCGGATGCGTTCATGGTAGATGTCGATGAAGGCCAGGTAGTCAAGCTGCTGCAGTACGAAGTGGCTGGGATCGTAGAGGATGTTGGCCCGCGGATGGCTCGCCGACTGCAGCCAGGAAGCGCTCGAAGGTGACCCCATCGTGCAGGTCTTCGCCGGGATGGATCTCAAAGCACAGGTCAACTCCCTGTTCATCAAAGACGTTGAGAATCGGCTTCCAGCGGCGTGCCAGCTCGGCAAAGGCCTCGTCGATTAGTCCTGCCGGCCGCTGGGGCCAGGGATACACGTAAGGCCACGCCAGCGCTCCGGAGAAGGTAGCGTGCGCCTTGAGCTTCAGGTTGCGGCTGGCTTTTGCCCCGAAGAGCAACTGTTGCGTCGCCCACTCCTGCCGGGCCTTCGAGTTGCCTGCCACCTCCGGCGGAGCGAAGCCGTCGAACTGCAGGTCATAGGCGGGATGGACCGCGACCAGTTGGCCCTGCAGATGGGTCGAGAGCTCGGTTAACTGCAGGCCCAGGCCGTGCAGCATGCCGAGCAGCTGGTCGCAATAAGCCTGGCTCTCGGCGGCCAGCTTCAGGTCGAAGAGACGCTTATCCCAACTTGGGATCTGGATGCCCTTGAAGCCCAGACCCGCGGCCCATTTGGCGATGTCTTCCAGGTTGTTGTAGGGTTTCTGATCAGCGGCAAATTGGGCCAGGAAGATTGCCGGCCCCTTAACAGTTTTCATAGGCTCACCCATCCGGCACGCGTCCGGCTGCTGTTTACCGCTCGCTCGACAAAGGTCATGCTGCGCAGTCCCTCGTGGATGCCGGGGACCAGGTCGCTCAGTTGCGCAGCAGGATCGCTAAAGCGAGCACGAACCGCGGTCGCGAAGTCGCGATAGATATTAGCAAATGCTTCCAGCAATCCCTCAGGATGCCCCATGGGCAGGCGAAAGTCGCCGCGCACCGAAGGCGCCAGATAATCACCGGCCGCGTGCAGGGTTTGACTGGGCTGGTCTATCCAGCTCACGTCAAGGTAATTGGGGTTTTGCTGCAACCAGTGGAGTCCGCCCTTTTCGCCATAGAGATGAAGCTGCAGGTCGTTGCGATCGCCGGCTGCGATCTGGGATACAAACAGAACGCCTGGGGCGCCGTTGTCGAGCTTGAGCAGAACGTTGCAGTCGTCGTCCAGCGCCCGGCCGGCTACGACCCGGTTGAGATCCGCGCAGATTTCGGCTACCTCGCGTCCGCTTACGTACTCCAGCAGATTGAATGCATGGACGCCGATATCGCCGATCGCCCCGCCCAAACCCGACTGCGCAGGGTCGGAACGCCACGCTGCCTGCTTGTGACCGGTGGTCTCTAGAGCGAGTGCTCAGCCAGCCTTGCGAGTATTGCACCACCGCTTTGCGGATCTTGCCCAACTTGCCGCCGCGTGCCATCAGACGCGCCTCGCGCACCAAGGGGTAACCGGTGTAGGTGAAGGTCAACCCATAGAGAAGCCCGGTGCGGCGAACGATTTCCGCCAGATGTCTTGCGCCTCTTCCAGGGTGGCCGTCGCCGGTTTGTCGCTCATCACATGGAAGCCGTGCTCCAGGGCAGCCGCTGCGATGGGCAGATGGAGATGATTCGGGGTAACGATGCAGACAAAGTCGATGGCATCTTCCCGCTTCCTCTCCCGCTCCATCATTTCTTCAAAATTTGCGTAGGCACGGTCGGGGCTGATGCCATAAGTTACGCCGGCCTGCCGCGATCGTGCCGCATCCTGACTGAACGCTCCCGCCACCAGTTCGATGGTCCCATCCAACTCGGCCGCCATGCGATGTACCGGGCCGATAAAAGAGCCCGCGCCACCACCCACCATCCCCATACGGAGACGTCTACTCTGTTGATCCATCTTTTGCTCTTTCGCCCTCCTACCGCCGGGGCATCCATGCTAAAGCATTTTGTCAGGCTTGGATAAAACCGCGCTGGGCGACGGCGATGTTGCCCCGGGAGAATTCTTCACCAGGTACATCATCTGGTCCGCAGCGCCGATGATCTCCTGGATCGAGCTGCCGTCCTCCGGGTAACTGGCTATGCCGAAGCTGGCCATCATGCGGACCTCGAGTCCCTCGGCCAGGAGATAGTGGGTATCGCGCAAAGCGTGCAAGAGGCGCTGAGTGACCTCAAGAGCCGCATCTTTTCCGGTCTGCGGCAAGCAGAACAATGAACTCGTCTCCACCGTAGCGAAAGGCCGAATCGATTCCCCGCACATTGTGCTTGATGGTCCGGGCAATCTCTGCCAGCAAGCCGGCTGCCGGTCAGGTGCCCGTGGAGGTCGTTGACTCGCTTGAAGTGATCCAGGTCGATGAAGATCAGGCTGAAGGGAAGATTGAAGCGGCGGGAGCGCTCCAGCTCAACCTCGGTGATGGAAAACAAGTGCCGGGAGTTGAACAGGCCGGTGCAGTCATCGGTGATGGTCAGTTCCTGAATGCGCTCCACGGCACGCACATTCTGGATGGCGATCGCCGCGTAGTCGCACAGCACCTGGAGAAAGGCCATGGTTTCCCCAGTCAAAGTGGCGACGCGATAGTTAAGCAGCTCGATCACGCCCAGGGTGCGATCCCGCGAGCGCAGCGGTATGCAGATTGCGGATCGTACCGGGGAAAGCGGCGACGCGTCACCTTCCACGGTGAAACGGGGATCGTTTCCAGGCTCCGACACGATCACCGGTTCGCCGTGCTGCGCCACCCAGCCGGCGATTCCCTCGCCCATACCGACGCGCAGATTGCGATCGCCGGACGACTTGCCGGCCGCGACCGCGTAATAGAGATTCTGCTGCTCCTCGTCGACGATGAGCAGGGACCATGATTCGGGCTCGAAAAACTGCTCCATCTGGAGCATGATGGCGCCCAAAATCGAATCCAGATCCAGGGAGGAGGTCAGCGCACGCGCGACGTCGTGAAAGACCATCAGGTCTTTCGGTAGTGCCTCACGTTCTGGGAAGGATCGATCGACCATTCCAGCAGTTAGCCTCCGATATGAACCATGCTGCGAGAGGGCTTTAGAAAACCGGGCTCGCCGATATGGTGGCGCGCTTCCTTGGTCTCAACCGTCTTTTGAATGAACTCCGCGAGATCCTCATCGGAGCCGCCACGCGCCAACACACCATAGAGATCGTGGTCGAAGTGGGAGAAGAGACAGGTGCGGATTTTGCCATCGGAGGTGAGGCGGATGCGGCTGCAGGCTCCGCAAAAGGCCTGGGATACGGGAGCGATGATGCCGATTTCGCCGATGCCGTCGTCGAAGGTATAGCGGCGCGCGGTTTCACCCGGGCTGTTGGCAGCCAGGGGAACGAGGGGACGAAAGCTGTTGAGTTTGCTCACCACCTCCTGGAGCGGGACGACTACGTCGGGGGTCCACAAGCGGTCCTCTTCCAGCGGCATGAACTCAATAAAGCGAACGATCACGCCCTCCTCGCGCGAGAAGCGGGCAAAGGGGACGATCTGATCTTCGTTGAAGCCGCGCAACAGCACACAGTTCACCTTGACTGGGCCCAACCCTGCTCGCTGAGCGGCGCGCACTCCGGCCAGCACCTTGTCGAAGCTGCCGGGAACACGCGTGATGCGCTCGAAGATGGCCGCGTCCACGGCGTCCATGCTGACCGTGATCCGGCTAAGGCCGGCGCGGGCGAGGGGAGCAGCCATCTCGGCCAGAAGGTGCCCATTGGTGGTGATGGCAAGGTCCAGCGGCCTCGGATCGCCGACAGTGTTGGTGCGCAGCTTGGCAAGCTCCGCCAGCAGGGGGACAAGGCCCTTGCGCAGCAGCGGCTCGCCCCCGGTCAGGCGGACTTTTTCGATGCCCAGGGAGACGAAGACGCGGATGATCCGCAGGTAGTCTTCCATGGCGAGCTCGGCAAATTGAGCCCCCTCGTTGCCGGTGCGGCAGTAAACGCACTTATAATTGCAGCGGTCGGTGATGGAGACACGGAGGTCGGTGATGGTGCGTCCGAATTTGTCTTTCAACCGAACAGCGGACCGCGCGGGTCGCCCCCGGGCCTTCACGAGCGCCAACGGGCGGGTTGAGTAAGC
Organism: uncultured Acidobacteriaceae bacterium; assembly: GCA_963746595.1. Lineage (GTDB taxonomy): Bacteria > Acidobacteriota > Terriglobia > Terriglobales > Acidobacteriaceae > PALSA-350. The sequence continues at coordinate 2,112,664 of CAVVBS010000009.1, read as the reverse complement.
AGCCGGGCTGTGCAGACCACTCCAAGACATGGTGAAGGATCTCCAACGTAAACCGTAAATCTAGTTGGATGCACGCGTAAGCTTCGGTCCAAGCCGCGACGTCTGGGCCGGGCACGCTCGGTATCTCTAGCACAATTAGAGCATTTTTGTGTCTTTACGCTGCTTTTCCAACAAGAAACTTAGGTTTAACCGCCCCTGTGACGGATCGGGGCGGGGAAAGAAAAAGCTCTAAACCGTGCCGGGACAGCAACTCCGGGCTTCCCAATGCCCTTATCCTGCTCTATAGTCAGTTAAATCAATGGATACTCCGACAGAGACGAAATCACAAGTTCGGCAGGGAACAGCAGGATTTCCTTCTTCTTCCGGCAAGTCGTTTAACGGATATTTCAGCCCCGACAAGCGGTGGAATTTCCGCAAGAACGACCTTATCGACGCACGCGCCCGGCGTCTCTTCGAGACCACTGCCTTGGCCTGCAACCACGATGCCTATCCTTTCCAGATTCCCCTGGAAGGACGGACCGGCCCCCAGGTACGGGCGGACGGCCATTCGATGCTTATGCTGTCGTCCTACGACTACCTGGGACTGATCGGCGACCCGCGGATCGACGCTGCCGCGATCGAGGCAATCCGGAAGTACGGCACGGGTACAGGCGGCGCTCGCCTGCTCACCGGAACCACGGATCAGCATATCCTGATGGAGCGCGACATCGCTGCTTACAAAGGCACCGAAGCAGCTATCACGTTCAGCTCAGGCTACTTAGCAAATGTCGCCGTACTGGGTGCTCTGCTCGGACCGGCCGATCGCGTGATTATGGATTCGCTCTGTCATCGCAGCCTGACGGATGCCTGCCGGTTTGCCGGGGTGCAGTTGCAACGTTTTCGTCATAATGATGCCTCATCTTTGCGCCAGGAGCTGCAAAACGGATCCCAGGCCAACCGTACGCTGGTTATCTCGGACGGTGTTTTTTCCATGGACGGCGACGTTTGCCATCTACCCGAGATCCTCGAAGTGAAAGAGGAATTCGGTTTCTTCCTGCTGGTCGACGAATCGCATGCTTCCGGTGTGCTGGGAGCTTGTGGGCGCGGCACCGACGAGCATTTTGGCATACCAACGGACGCGGTCGACATCTGGACCGGTTCGCTGGCCAAGTCGATTCCTTCCACCGGTGGCTTTGCGGCCGTTTCGCAGGAACTTGCGATCTATCTGCAACACGGGGCATCCCCGTTCATTTTTTCGGCGGCGCTAAGCCCGGCCGCGGTGGCGGCTATCCGTGAGGGATTCGCGATTCTGAAGAGCGAACCGGAACGGGTTGCCAAAATCAAGCACAACGCAGACTTCCTGCGCAGCGGCCTGTGCTCGCTGGGATATGACACTGGACTGTCGGAGACGGCGGTTATTCCGGTGATTCTCAACGACGAGACAACCACTGGGCTCTTTGCCCGGCGGCTCCGTGACCATGGTGTTCTGGCTACGCCTGTACTCTTCCCAGCAGTTCCCCAGGATTCAGCACGGCTGCGGCTCTGTGTAACCGCCGCGCACACGCAGAGCGACCTGGAATACGCGCTCGACGTCTTCGAAAAGATGGCTCGTAACTAGATTCGGTTAGTCGTTGCAGTTGAGCTCTCAACCCTCAGCAGTTAAAACCGGACTGGCATGTACGGGTCAATGCTCGCTTGCGGCGAGGTGGCCCGTTCCCTTCAGAAAAACGAAGCTCAGGGGCTTTAGAGTCTGCTTGAGAACTAGTGAAACCGCAGGTCCCTCCACTACGCTTCGCTCCGGTCGGGATGACAAGTCGGGATGACAATTTTGTTGTGCCCGCACGAGCTTCTGCGAGAAATCCTCCACCTTGCAACAAAACTGTCATCCCGACCCGGAGCGCAGCGCAGTGGAGGGACCTGCGGTTTCGCTAGTTCTCACGCAGACTCTAAAGTCCAGTTCTTTTTCAGGCCCTTACGGCCCAACTAAACAACTTGCGGAAAAACTCGGAGAGGGATGAAAAGAGTGCCCTCAGCGGCTAAAGCCGGATTCATGGCAAAGCATTTACGTATGGCCTGAAGGCCGTTCCCTTCAGAAAAATGAGCTTTTCCTCAGCTTGCAAAGCCGTGTCCTCATACAAAGCCAACATCAACGGTTTGTCAGGGATAGGCGCGGAAGGCCAGCACTGCGTTCAGGCCACCAAAGGCGAAGGATTGCGACAGGGCAACTTCTACGCTTGCGGCGCGGGCTTGATTGGGAATCACGTCCAGCGCACACAGCGGGTCTGGCTCAGTGAAATTCGCTGTGGGGGGCAGAATGCCCTTGCCCAGCGCCATTACCGTCGCTACCGCTTCGATTGCTCCGGCCGCTCCCAGCGTGTGCCCATGCATCGACTTGGTGGAACTGACCGGTAGCGCCAGGGGTGTGACCACCGAAGACGGCATGGATGGCCGCTGCCTCCATACGGTCATTGGCCTCAGTCGCGGTTCCGTGCGCATTGATGTAGCCAACCTGCTCTGGAACTAACCCACCATCGCGGAGCGCGGCACGGATGGCGCGAGCGGCGCCTTCGGCGGAGGGCTGGGTGACGTGGCAGGCATCCGCTGACATGCCGAAGCCAACGATCTCAGCCAGTGGCTTGGCGCCGCGCGCCAGAGCCCGCTCAAGCGGCTCCAGAACCAGCATAGCCGCGCCTTCTCCCAGGATCATTCCGGTGCGTTTGGCAGAAAAGGGGCGGCAGGTGTCGGGGCTGACCACCCTCATAGCCTCCCACGCCTTTAATCCGCCAAGAAAAAGCGGCGCTTCACTCCCCCCGGCAATCGCCAGGGGCGCAGCTCCAGAACGCACCATCCAGAGTGCGTTGCCGATGGCATGAGCCGACGAGGAACAGGCGGTTGAGAAGGTATACGCCGGCCCGTGCAGGCCGAATTCCATGGAGATATGGCTGGCGCCTGCGTTGCTCATTCCCAGCGGGATGGTCAGTGGATGGACGCGATGCCTGCCATGGTGGAAGAGTTCCCAATAACCGATTTCGTCTGTAAATCTGCCGCCCATGCAGGAACCGGTGATGACTGCCGCGCTCTCGCGCAACTCCTCGGTCCATTCGATACCGGCCTGCTGCGACCGCTTCTCGGGCAGCAATGACGGAAAACTGCGCGAAGCGATCCATGAAGCTGAGCGTCTTGCGGGGAAAGTAGGTTTCGGCGTCATAACCGAGCACCGCGGCGCCGTTCTTGAAACGGACCTGGCTCATGCCCATCTCGGGGACGGGCCCGACGTTTTCTGGTATGGGTCCGATTCCTGATCGACCACTTGCAAGTGACTGCCAGAACCCTTGCTGGTCAAGCCCCAGAGCGCTGATAACGCCCATTCCTGATATGACAACTCGCATCTACACCGTTTTCATAGAAGGATTGTGCTTGTCCGAGGGTAACAAACTCCAGCGTCTCACCGATAGCGGCGAGCTTATTCGGCTGCAGCCTGGGCAGAGGGGTTTTGCTTGGAATCCACCAGGTAGGTGACACCGTCGATCATTTCGCGGATGGTCTGGATCTTCTTCGCGTCTTCGTCTTTGATCTCGATGTCGAACTCACTTTCGAGGTCGAAGAGGATATTGATGCTGTCCATCGAATCGATGCCCAGCTCCTCGAAGGTGCTGTCGGGCTTAACCTTCTCCAGAGGAATCCGCTGGGTAGTAGCAATCACTCGGAGAACACGTGCTTGGATCGTCTCAGACATAAGGGCCTTCGTAGAACCACAGTGCTACCCCGAGGACATGTCTTCGGGGCAAGGGGGCAAACTGTTTCAGTAACGTTAAACCGGGAGCCAAGTGCTGGCAATAGTTTGTCATTGAATGCGAATTTTTCAAACCTTTGCCATTCGGGGGATTTTAGTGGGCTTCGGCGACGGCCAGACGCCGGGCGGTGCGCCAGGCGTAATGCAAGGCGGAGACGATGGTCAGCGCAGCGGTGGCATCGAGAGCGAGGGTGCGCAGCATGATTAATGGTCTCGGAGCATAGATCTGACAGAGCAGGACCGTGAGCAGGGCAAGGATCTGCGCGCAGGTGCTTGCCTTGCCGTAGATGCTGGGACGGAAATCGCGCATGCCGAGACTGATATAGAGGAGCGCGGCAACGATGAGAATGCCCAGGTCGCGGCTAAAAACCAGGACGGTGACCCGCCGCGGCACGAGCTGCTGGTGCATGAGGACCAGGAACAGGGTGCTGAGCAGAAGCTTATCGGTCACGGGATCGAGGTACTGGCCGATTTGGGTTTGCTGCTTGAGCAATCGCGCGGCCAGGCCATCGAGGCCGTCACTGAGTCCGGCGACGACGAAGAGGCAAAGCGCGGTCTTGTAGTGGGACTCAAGTACCGCGATGACAAGAAAAGGTATGAGGCAGAGGCGCAGGAAAGTAAGCAGGTTAGGAGCTGCGCGCAGTTCTTTCAGCAAGGGTTTCCCGTCTTCCTGGGTACAGCCCAGAAGATTGATGGTACATGAGCTTTTGGTATGATAGCGAGATGCACTGCGCAGGCGCGTAGCTCAGTTGGTTAGAGCGTCCCGGCAAGCCGGGAAGGTCAGAGGTTGATGGCGGTTGCAAAAGGCAGGCGCATAGTTCGGTTGGTTGGATGAAACGCAGGCGCGTAGCTCAGTTGGTTAGAGCGCTACCTTGACACGGTAGAGGTCAGGAGTTCGAGTCTCCTCGTGCCTACCATATCCAAAACCCCGTCAATGCAGGCGATGAGAGCCATACGGGGTTCCGAAAAATCATCAAGCGCGCCGACCAGCTTCACACCAGAGCGCCGTGCCTGGCTCGCCGGAGTCGCGGAGTACCTGTGCGGACGCTTCCATCTGCCGGTCCCGCCTGGGTAGAGGAGCCGGAGTTCTTTCTGACGGAAGAATGGGATTTCGCCGAAGAAACTTTCGGGTGGGCGGGGATGTTGATGGATATGAGCCCGTTCCGCGAGGAGCGCAGGGCCGGCTCGCATGTGGTCTCCCTACGGCGAGGATTTATTTTCGAGCCGCGCGGTTTGATTGCGCTCTGAGCGCTCTCCCAGGTAAAGGCGTGAAGCGCAGTACAATCCACCATCATGTGGGACATCGTCCTCGCCGTATCCCTCGGCATTTGCACAATCGCCATGGCATACATGGGGGTGCACCTCACGCTGCATACGCCCGCCTCAAATCGAAAAAATATTTGGAAGGCCGGGTTCATCGTGATCGCCATCATTACTTGTGTCTTGATCGGTGTGCAGGCGTACCGTTCGAACAATTTCGAGCAGGATCTTAAAGCAGCGATCCAGAAGGAAGGCGAAAAGACCCAGCAAGTGGTTCGGGAAGAAGGTGGGCGACCGGTCACCGTTCAGATTCAGCCTCCTCCTGCTCCCGAGCCGGAGGATTCCCTGCGAAAAAGAACGCTGGCTCTGGCGCGAGAGTTAGAGGTTTTCGACGAGAAGCGCTCAAAGACATTCCCAAGCTACTCCACCGAGCACATGACTCCAGACCAGGCGCAAGCCGCCACCCAGGCTGCAAATAAGTACCTCCAGGAATCGTCGGACCTTTATCGAAAGCAGTACGCCATACCCGTTGTTTCTGTCGTAAACGAATTTAGAGCGAAAGGTATCGATGTGAGCGCCGTTGAGGAACAAGCGCAGTACGGCTACCGTCTACCGGAACTGATTACATCCCTTCGAGCGATGACCCTGCAGATCGACGCGCAAGGTAGAGTCAAACGATGATTTCCTAGTGTAGGTGAGTGCAAAAGCACAAAAGGCCCAACGAATGGTGACGTGGGGCCTTTGCGCTCCGGTAGAGAGCCCTGCCGTCACGGAGATGGGGCGGGAGAACGTTCTATTAGAGGGTCTCGTAGTCGGATTTTAAGGCTGCACTCCCAGGGTCCCCAACGAGACGGCGAACGGCATGACATAGCACCCGGTGCAGCGGGGCCTATCCGTCGGCGAGAACGTCAAATCAAATCTTGGAAATCCAGCCGTTCTGTACAGAAGTTGATCGACGCTGGCCTTTAGCGCGTCGTGTGGTGCGCTCTCCCTTAGCCTGCAGCTCTCTTCTCCTTATCCTTGGCGGCTGCAATTCGTTCATGCAAAAGCTGCTTAGCATTTTCGAGAACCTTCAGCCGCTGCGTCGGCAGGTTTTTGCCGGCGCGATTGATGCGAATCGGTCTTGCTGGAATTTTTTGCAGCCATTCAATCCCCCTTATTTTCTGGGATGCAGTCCAAAGCAGTAATGGGTAGATACATCCGGCTTTTCTGCCGAACCGTTGGGCAGAGCTCCCGCATCAAAGAGCCGTAACTTTTGACGGACAAAGGCAGTCGAAAAAATGGGCAAAGAAAAGGCGCGGTTTTTCTGGGCCGGGATACTCGCGCTCTCGTTCTCTACGGTGCACGCACAAACCCCGCAACAGATGATCCAACAGGCCGTCGACGCTGAGCGGACAGCAGACCAGAACGATCACTCCAACTGGATCTTTCTGGAAGAGAGCGACAAGCCGAAAGAACACATCCTGCAGTGGGTCGCCGCCACCCAACGGGGGAGTGTTGAACGCGTCCTCGAAAAGGACGAACGCAAGCTGACCGAGGCCCAACAGCAGGAACTCATTCAAAGATATCTGCATGACTCGCGAGCCCAGAAGAAACAGATCGAAGAGGCTAATCACGATAATCAGCAGATCGATGACCTGATGAAGCTTCTGCCCGCTGCCTTCGTCTGGACACAAACAGGAGCAACCGCAACTACCACCTCACTGCACTTCGACCCTTCGCCAACTTTCCATCCGCCCACACGTGAGGCTCGCGTCTTCAGCAGCATGACCGGCGACCTGGTGGTCGATAACCAGCAACACCGCATCTGCAAAATCAAGGGCCACCTCATCCACGACGTCACGTTCGGCGGAGGGCTACTGGGAAGATTGAAGGAACGCAGCTCCTTTGCACTCGAACAACAACAGGTGGGCCCATCGCTTTGGGAACTGACGGCAATCCACGTCCATCTCGAAGGCAATGCCCTTCTCTTCAAAAGCGTATCGCTGCAACAAGACGACAAGCGTTCCAGATTTCGGCCGGAAGCGGCAAACGCAACGCTGGATCAGGCTGCCACTTCCGTTATGAACGAGCCGAGGCTATTCGCCTGCAGCGACTCCCTCAGCAGTGGACCATTGGCGGAGGAGCAAGCTGGATGTGCCGAAAAGCTCACCACCAACACAGGGCTGAAGCGTTAACGCGGGTGCCTCCGATGAGACACCCGCGCTCGGTGGTTAGGACGTTGCCAGTAGGAGGTCCTTCGCTACTTCTGAACGGACTCCGCTTCCAGATCAGCTGAGCCGTTTGCCGCAGAGTGCGCCTGTTGTAGACGGTATCCGGCGCGGGTTCGAACGTGATACTTCTGCAGGTCCTTGCCTACCAGCTTGACGGTGATGGTGCGCCATCCAGTGCTGGGGTTGGGCTGCGGATAGTAGCTGAGCGAGTAAAGGTGTGCCAAGTCCTCCTGGATAAATGCGAAGGCTTTCTTTTCATCGCTCCAGCTGCGAGCGAAATAGGCCTTGCCCCCCGTGGCCTTGCTCATGCGCTCGAAGACGGCAGTCGAGATCGGCTCCAACTGCGCTTCCCGGGTGCTGATCATGTAGATGATCGTGCCCGTGGATTGGGCTAGTTCCGCTACATCTTCCGGGGGCACCAGGCTGGCGTTATCGGGACCATTGGAGAAGACCACGACCACTTTTCGTCCGGTGTAGCGGGCGGCGTCCTCGACGGTCAACAGCAGGCAGTTGTACAGCGCAGCATCGTCGCCGGCAACCGTGCTCCGCACCCCGCGCAGTACCTGCGCTCGATCGGAGGTGAGGGCCGAATTACGGGAAAGGTCGCGACTGTAGGAATAAAAAGCCACCTTGTTCGCACCTTCCAGGGAGCGAACAAAATCGGTGATGGCATCCTGCGCAAACACAAAGCCCCGGTACATGTAGTTGCTGGTATCAAAAAGAACAAAGACATTGGCTCCGGAAATCTGGGCGGGCAAGGTTGCAGGATCCTCGCCGATTCCAGCGGGATGGACGTTCTCAGGCGGCACCGCAGCTCACTACCGTCACTTTCGTTTTCGCAGCCGGTTGCGGGCCAGGCGAGCCCGGTTTGCCAGGAGCCGCGTTCGGCGCCGGTTGGAGTACCTGGCGAGTCGCCTTCGTTGCCCTCTTCAAAGGTGGCAAGTCTCTCCGGGATCTTGTCCTCGGTGATGGCAAAGTTCTCCGGGCCAAGGCCGGAGATGTAGTTACCTTTGCTATCAGTCACAGCGACGTTTAACTGCACCAGGTCTACATTCACGCGGATGTTCGTCGTGTCATCCTGGGCGCCCGTTACACGGCCGCCGAGGAACAAGAAGCCAACTGCGATAGGAACGATAAGAAGAAATCGCTTTGCCATTGTCTGTCCTGTATCCCGTTTATTTGTGGCCGACCGGGGCCGAGCTAGCTGAAGACTGTTCTTGCTGCACACCAACTTCCTGGTTGGAGGAGGCGGCTTCGGTCAATTGCGGCAGAACAATTTTGCCCTGACGGAAGTCTTCGCCGGTCTCCTTCATGGCGCGCGTCAGCGCCACCCAGTCCTCGATATCGGTCGCGAAAATGTTCGCCACCATGCGACGGGTCAACTCGGGGACCAGGCGATTAAGCATGACCGGCGAGTAACCCTTCTCATCCGCAAGCCGCGCCCAATACAGATTGGTCGAGTCCCACGACTCGCCCAACAAGCGGCTGGAACTGCCGCCGAAGGCGGGGAACGGCTGCACGTTCAGGAGTTCGCAGGCATAGTTCTGGGCCATTACCGGATGAGGGGTGCCAAAGTCCCGGGAGATACGCTGCAGGTTGACTTCGGCCGGATATTGCCGGATGAGCGTATCCAATTCCGCACCCGCAGTTCCCCACGATGCGGTCTCCTGGGGATAAGCTTGGCGAAACTCTGCTGCAAGATGAAAGGTATCTGCCGGGGTGACGCGAGAGAGAGCTGGCGGCGGCGTCGCCGGATGCAAGCGCCCGCTCCAATTGTCCCAACCGCTGCGCGCGGCAAACGCTCGGAGAGAATGACGAGTCACTTTGCCCCGCAGTTCCTCATTCGTCACTGCCGCAGTAACGAGTTCTTCCCCGGAGCGTTGATAGAGACTTACGGCATGGAGTTCGTTGGCGGTCACATTCCACCAGCGGGGCAGCGTCGCGCTGACCAGCAGGTCTGCCGTCACCTCCTTCCAGATCAGGGCCTGGACGTTCTTCGGGGCAATGAAGTCTTCCTCGGTGGTGGCCAGTACATACGGCAACTCGGCAAGCGAGCCCACCAGATAGGCGCCTCCCCCGGCCGGCGATCCCTGGTTGAACAATTCAGGAGCCTGCCACAGCTGGGTCACGCCCATTATGGTTTCTCCTGAAAAATCGTGCGACCGCACAAAGAGTGGATTGTTGTGCAAGAGCTGGGCGCCGGGCGGCTCGTAGTAGGCGTAATTCAGACCGACCAGAGTGTCCCTGAGAAACGGTGTAAGTTGACCGCGGGCGGCTTCCAATTGCGGACGTGAACCCGGTGTCTTTATTACCTTGGTAAGGTCGACGTGTACCTGCAACTCGCTATGACGGTTGGCATAGACCCCCGGCGCCCATTCTGTCTTCTCGCTCTCGGTGAAGATGGGGCGGGGTAACTCAAATTCCTTTAGTTCATTGGCCAGCGGGACTAGATTGCTGCCTGCGGGCGCACCCTGCGCCATACGCGTAAGACCGTCGCCCAGTGTGAACAGCGAATCCAGCGACACCAGGCGCTGATCGTCGAGCACCGAGCGTATTTTGGCGGCCATTTCGTCGCGAATACGTTGACCGTCAGCTGACTGCTGGGGAGGGCCTGCCAGCAGCTCAACCAATTCGCCCTGGGAGAGATCGGATTTGCCACTTGCCGCCAGCATCAGGGTTCCCAGCGAAGCGTGGCCGGCGTCAAAGAGCTGGGCAGAAGAATTAATGGTCGCGAAGGGCGTGATCGTACTGCTGCCAGGATTGGTTCAGATCGGTGTCCCGGAATTCTCCCTGGCGAGCAAGAATCTGCCAAAGTCCCAGGTTCGCCTGAAAGACGCCCATGGCGTTTCCGCGCAGGCTGTGGTCGTGGATTCCGTCAATGGCGTCGGTCACCTTTACAAACTGCGCAATCGAGGCGTCGTTCAAATCGGCAAATTCAGAAAATACCAGGTACCAGTTGCTAAGCTGCGAGAACTTGGTGGCCAAAAGAAGCGTTGTCTCCGGGGTCAGTCGCTTATCGGGAGCGCGCCGCCTGTCCACTTCATTCAGCATGAGATAGATCTGCAGCGGACCCTGGTCGGTATCGATGCGAGACAACGCAGCCATGCCTTCGAGCAGTTGGTCGGGATGCTTCCAAGAGTGCGCACGCTTGCCCCAGTCGTGGGCAATTTTCGAGTCCGACTTCTGGACCAGGATCTGCTTCCAGACCTCGAGGCTACCGGGAATGCGGGGTTCCCCATCCGGCCCCACTTGCAGGCGGGTGAACAGCATCAGCAGGGCAGGGGCCTTACGAAAGACGGCCCTGGCGGGAGAGGCGTTGGGTTCCGGCTCGCGAAAGGCGTCGTAGAGATGTTTGAGGCGCGGAGACGTAGTCAAGTACGCCTGCTGGGAGGGGTTGACGCGCGCCAAAGTGTCGAAATAGACGGCCAGCCATCCGTTATCCGTACCGACCAGACCGAGGACAAAGTCCGCCGGGGCCCTTGGACTGGCGCCCGCCAGCTCTCTCCAACCGGCTTCCGCGGAGGGTCCTCCGGGCACGACAACCCGGCCACCGCGAATGCAGATCTGGGTTCCATAGAAATCGAGAACCGGCCCATAGGGCAGAAGTCTCCCCAGGCCGGGCGCGCGTGCGAGCGCATTCCTGGTTTCACTATCGGTATTGGCGAGCGCCCAGTACAGGCGATCGACTGCCGGCTCGTGCAGCAGGATGTCCACCAGCGATTGCGCGCCCCTGCTCTTGGCACTGCTGAGAGCGCGCCACTCGTTTTCGCTAAAAAGCACAGGAACGCGGGAAGAAGGGAAAGTGTAGGTGAAAGGCGTGCCCTTCTCGAGCGACTCTTCCAATGCGGTGAGAGGAAATCCTGAATCCGTGGTGAGGAAGGCGCGTTCCGGGTCCGCGGTCATCAGGATGGAGTCCTTTTGCCCGCAAGCCGGCCGCGCATGGTAACCGAGGATACTCAACAGCGGCTCCGCCTCCGCGCAGTTGGCAACGTGTATGGTGCCGGTTGACCCAGCCAGCATCTCCAGCTCTCTCGCCTGATGAAGATAGCGGTCGACTAAACGCAGATACTCCGTTGGCACGCCGTTCAGATAGCCGGTAGCGTACGCGTTGCGCGCGAGCAGAGGCAATACATCCTCGCGAGATATCTGCTGACTGATACCGGCCATGCGCAGGAAAGACCGCAGGGGCCCGGGAATGATGACCGTATTCTCCTGAGGCGCGGGGTGGGCCACGGCGTGTGCAGGCTTGGTGAGCGACGGCGAGTGGGAAGAGGTGGACGAAGTGGGATGACCGGCGTTGTTCGCCTGCGCCCAGGAGACTGAGCACTGGCAGAAGAAGCCGAAAGTAAGAAGAGCGGACAAACAGATTGCAGACTTCACGGCAAACGCCTCTCAGGGAAACTTCGAGACTTGGGGGCAACCACGATTTCGAACAAAATACATCTGGACATGGCCCGTGCGAGCGAAAGAACCCCGAGATTGGTCACAACTTTCCGGTTAACTTATTTCCCTGTTTTGCGACGTCCCCCTGGTCCACTGCTTTCGTGTGAGCCAAGATACACCACCCGCGAAGGCAAGATGTGAATATCTATTCGGGGCATCAAAAGGGAGACGCCTAAATACCGGATTGCCGCCTGAGTGGTGCAGATTTGCAGGTTCCAAAGGTAACCGGACTGCTATAACCGGACGCACGGAGGTTGTCAAAATGGTTATCGAAATGCGGACGTATAAAACGAAGCCGGGCATGCGGTCCCGATTCCTCGAAATATTTCGCTCCAAAAGTATTCCGGCGCACAGAGAAATCGGAATGAAAATCTTGGGTCCATTTAATTCCGTCGAAGATCCGGACACCTTCTTTTTCATGCGGGGCTTTCCCGATCTGGCCTCGCGCAAGCCGATGAAAGCAAAATTTTATGAAGGCGCAGTGTGGAAGGAAGAGCTGGAGAACGTCCTGCTGCCCATGCTGGAAAAGTATGAAGTCTTGTTGGTGGAAGACAGTGAGGATCTGATTCGTTGGTAGAGATGCCTGGGTCGATTTGCAGCGGGCGCGGGATGGCAGGTATTGTGGCGGAGTCAATGCCGGCAACTTTCCCTTGGCTTCTATCGGAGATTACCCATGCGCATTTTGCGTCTTTTGCTGGCCTCCACGGTCTGCTTGCTTGCCCTTTCGCTCCCTGCTGCGGCGGCAGTGCAACTTTCGAATCTCTTCTCTGATCACGCAGTGCTGCAACGCGACCGCCCGGTCCGTATTTGGGGTTGGGGTCAGGCCGGGGAAAACGTCACCGTCCGCTTCCATGGCCAGACCGTCACTACGCAAGCCGATCCGGTTGGTTATTGGGAAGCGTGGCTCAAACCGGAGTCAGCCGGAGGCCCCTACACCCTGACTATAAGCAGCGACTCCACCGCGACTCCACTGGAGCGCAAAGACATCCTGGTCGGCGATGTGTGGCTGGCTTCAGGACAGTCGAACATGGAGTTTCCACTCGCCGGCTTTACGGGCACGGTCCCTGCACCACTGAAGAATGGGGAAAAGGAGATCGCCGCAGCCAACCATCCGCGCATTCGCCTGCTTATCCAGAAAAAAGCAACGTCCGCCGTCCCGCTCAACGAAGCATCGGACCCGTGGACAGAATGCACACCGGATACGGCGCGGCACTTCTCCGCCGTCGCTTACTTTTTTGGCCGTGAGATCTCGGAGCGGGAAAATGTCCCTGTTGGGCTCATCGACACCACGTGGGGCGGCACACCCGCCCACTCCTGGATCAGCCCCGAGGCGTTAGCAACTTTCAATCTCACCTCAGTTTTTCAGGATGCGGGAACGATCGCCCAGGAGCAGGGACGGGCCGACCAGATCCGGGCCAATAACGCACGCGAAGATGCCGCTCTGCAGGCAGAGGGAAAACCGCCCGCGACTCACCCACGCATCCCGTCCGATCATGGAGGGGCCTGGACACCGGGGACTCTGTTCAACGCGATGATCGCGCCCTATACGCGCTTCACCATTAAAGGTGTCCTCTGGTACCAGGGTGAAACCGACAGCGATGCCAAACGCGCACCTTATTACTTTCGAGTTTTCTCCACGCTCATTTCCGACTGGAGACATCAATGGGGCGAAGGCGACTTCCCGTTCTTCTTCGTACAGATCTCCAGTTTCAATTCGACCGCTCCTGGTTGGCCACTGGTCCGGGACGCCCAACGACGCACCCTAACCTTGCGCAATACCGGCATGGCGGTCACGCTCGATGTGGGGACGCCGGACAACGTTCATCCACCCGGACAAGCAAACCGTCGCCAACCGCCTGGCGCTGGCCGCCCGCGCCACGGTGTATGGGGAGAAGATCGAGTACAGCTCGCCGGAATTTCTGCAAGCGACCACCGAGCCGAACGCCATGCGCGTGTGGTTCACCCACGGCGAAGGACTCACCACACATGGTCAGGAATTGGGCGGCTTCGAGCTGGCTGGAGACGACCATAACTTCATGCCGGCCACGGCAAAACTCGAAAAAATCGGAGAGAGCGATACGGTCCTGGTTTCGTCTCCCAAGGTCGCGTTTCCCCGTTTTGTGCGGTATGACTGGTCGGGCGTAGTGACGACCTTCCTCTACAATCGCGCCGGTCTGCCGGCTGGAACGTTCACCTCGGAATAATCGCGCCTGGACCAGGCAATGCGGCTCTCTGTCAATCTTTCGTGAATCGCATGGCGGTCCCATTGACGACACCCTGACGCTGCCATAGATTCACTGAACATGGCAGACACAGATTTCGACCAACTTTTGAGTGATTACCGGCGGGCTATCGACACCTGGGTAACCGCGATTGAAGCCGAAGAGGCTTTGGCCAACGACGACCACTCCATGGTTGAGATGGAAAAGTGGGATGCGGCCGGCTTCACCGTCCATGATGCCGAAGCTGTAGCAAAAAAGGCACGGGACCGGTATAAAAATGCGCTACGGAAGAAGAACTACGGCTTCTGACCGGCCTTTACGAATCCCTAATAATTCCGCATCGCAATCCTTATGAAAAAAGTCCTCTCATAGAGACATTGGCTGTTATGGCCAATGGAGGACTTGATGAGTACATTCCGTACACTTCGACCGCTCGTCGTAGACGCCACGCAGTGCGAGCAGGGCAAAACGATTGCCACCGATACCGGCTTCTGCAATGTGTCAAAGGGCGACTGGATCGTGAAGGGCGAGAACGGCGAAACCTATGTTGTCGACGACGCTTTCTTCCAACGGACGTTTACGCCCCTGCAGACGTACCCATGGGAGTTACAAACAGAAGAGGGCCGTCACTACGGCTGCTGACTTCTACATCGAAGGCCTGGTTCGTTTCGTTCCCGAAAATATCGATCACTCGTACGAGGATGCGGTGATTCCCCGCTTCTTCGTACGAGTGCACGCCGGAGACGAGTGGGAGCCTCCTCTCCTTGCGTGTTCGGTACGCCGCCCAGCCCTGCACAAAGGTATCCGTCCTGATAGTCCCAGTCCACCGCCCAGTAGTCGATATAGTCCGACCAGGCGTTCACTCTGCCGCGGACGTCCTCGGGGATTAGTTCGGGATTCAGAATCACAAAGTCCTTGAGCGCCACTTGCACGGTGAGATGGTCCGGCTGCTTGATCTCCGCTTCCAAATAGGCCAGTGGGAAGAAGCGTAGGTTGCCATTGCCAGCCGCTTCCTGCTCCATCGCCTCTCGCGGGATCTGCAAGAGACGAAGCCGGACTCCCTTTTTACGGGCGCTCTCGACCACCTGGTCGCATCGCCCGGTTTCCCAGTCCCAGGCGAGTACGTGCAATTCGCCCTGCTTCAACATTGCGCATTCGTCCACGGCGGCGTCGATCGCGCTTGTCGTCAGCGGCGTATCCACTGCTGCAACGTGCACCAGTGCCTCACCGTTATCTCCGTGAAGGTGCGCGCGGCCCGGCATCGGCTGGGCGCCGTAGAGCTGCAGTATGAATGCGAGGTACGCGGACTGGTCTCGCTTAGCGAAAGAGACTCCCTGCCAGTATCGACGCTCATCCTTGCCCAGGCTGAGCATCTCGAAGGGCCTGCACTCCTTGATCCCCAGCAGGCGCTTCCTGGTGGCGTGAATGCCCCAGCGGCCGAGGTCGCAGCCAATCCAGCGGCGATTGAGTTTTTCGGCGACCGAAAGCATGGTGCCGGAGCCGCAGAAAAAATCGGCTACGAGATCGCCCTCGCAGGACGCTGCTTGTACGATCCGGCGCAGCAGGGCCTCGGGCTTCTGGGTGGGGAACCCGCAGTTCTCTGTGCGGTCAGCAGGCTGGAGCATGGAGATTCGCCATACATCATCCACGGTTCGCTCATCGGTCTCGCGATACATCACCTTTCCATCCACGCCCTTCGCGTTGACGATCGCTGACTTCTCCTTGTCCCACAAACGGACCAGCTGCTTTACTTTTCCCTCTGCGCGCTTCTCAAGTTGCGGATTGAATTGGTAGGACGTGCCCTTGCGGTACCAGAACACGACATCGTGATTGGAAGCAAAGCGTTTCACGTTGCCTTGAAATTTGTTGTAGTAGTACCACACGATTTCGTTGAGGAAGTTCTCCGCGCCAAAGACTTCATCGGCGATCGCTCGCAGCAGGTGACCCACGTGCCAGTCGCAGTGCAGGAACAGGCTCCCGCTGGGAGAAAGCAGGTCGCGGATCAGGCGCAGACGTTCTGCCATCATCGCCAGGTAGGAGCCGACCCCGATCTTCCATGTGTCCCGATAGGCAGTCCCGTCGGTGGCCGACGATTGCCTGGTTATTTCCTGTTCGCCAATTTGGGCCGTAAAGGAAAAATCTGTACCCGTGGCAAACGGCGGGTCGATGTAGATGAGGTCGACCTTACCCGCAAACTCTTTGAGCAACGACCCCATTACGAGCAGGTTGTCACCCCATATGAGCTTGTTTCGCCATTCCGCCTCGCGCGTGGGCCGGCTTTGGTTGAAGACCTCGATCGCCTGAAAGGGGAGGTTGGCCCGTGGCACTTGAGTTAACGTGCCATCCTCGTTGTACTTGCCGGGCCATACCAGTTCTGTCTTGGTGATTTGTATCTTTGCCATCGCTTGGCGCGTTGCCACCCATCCCGCTTGCCCCGGCATGCCGTCGGGAGCGTGCCGTTAAAGCATAGCGCAGTGGAGGATAACTAGTCCGCGTCGAGCAACTCGGCGGTAGCGCTGTCCGCACTCCGCGCGTTCACTTCCGCGCGGTCTTCTGCTACCCAGGACGCGTGAGCATGCAACAGCGATACTGCGTGTTCTATAGACTGGTAGCCGCGCTCAATGTCGTGCCTTACCAGCTCCTCAAGTTCGGGACGACTCTGAATATCCATAGCCATAGGCTACCTCACTTTCAAGGCCTCTCGACGCGGAACTGGAGGACTGGTACCGCCTTGACAAATGGCCGAATCCGGACTCACATCAATCGAAATGGGTTAGCAGGCGGCACCTTGCTTCAACTCGCTGAAAATAACCGATTTGACTCGTAATCATGGTGGAGACATATATGCCCTCGCGGTGGATTAAGGCCTTCTACAGCCTGGTGTTCTGTGCCATTCCTTTGCACGCCGTAGGTCAAGTTACTATCCAGAACAGCCAGGTGAGGATTTCCCTCTCTTGCGGACCTAACTGCCTTTGGGAGTATGGCGCAACCCAAGGAGGTTCCACTTACCAACTCGCTCCACCAACGTTTTCTGTTGATGGGAAACTGATTCCTGCAGCAGTACGCCATTTCACTCCGGTGGGAACTCCGACCCATCTCGACAATGGCGCTACGGAATATGTCTTTGCAGGCGAGCTGGTGCGGGACCCGCACCTCCAGCTGCGTCTTCAGTTCCAGGTCAATCAAAGAACTCCGGTAGTTCGCTTTCGTTACCTACTCGAAGCGGATCAACCACGAACACTCAGCGGCGCGAACAACCTCATCTATCTGCAAACGTCACTGAAACAATTACCGCAGGCGGAAGAAGTCACGCTCTCGAACTTTGCGCAACTGACACACAGTTACACACTTTACGAGCAACCGATTGAAGACCGATACTTCCAGGATAGCGGCGCCTTTATGGGTCCTATCCTTGCGGCTAGCGATGGCCATCGCAGTTTCCTGCTCGCGTATGAGCACGGCTCCCAGGTTCCGGATGCTTTTCTGCACTACGAACTCAGCCCCGATCGAAGCGTTCGCCTGACTGCCGTTAAGGGCAACTATGTCTCGGGTCAAAGGGTGGATGCCGATCATCCCTTCCAAACCATTTGGATGGAGACGGCCGCGACGCAGGGCGGGATCGATCAGCTCGCTTCTACCTATCGCCAGTTCGTGCTGAAGTGTATGACGCAGAACCCGGCAACGCGGAAACCGTACATCTTCTACAACACCTGGAACTTTCAGGAGCGCAACAAGTGGTGGAATGGCAGGCCCTACCTCGAATCGATGAATGAAGACCGCATCCTCAAAGAGATTGACGTGGCGCACCGGATGGGGGTGGATGTCTTTGTGCTGGACACTGGCTGGTACGAAAAGACCGGCGACTGGACTGTCAGCAGCAAGCGCTTCCCGCACGGACTGAAACCGGTGAAGCAGAAGCTGGACGGCTATGGCATGAAACTCGGGTTATGGTTTGGCCCTACGACCGCGGCTGCATCCAGCCGGGTGGTGCGCGAGCATCCTGAATGGCGCAGATCCTGGAATGGACAAGTAGCCGAGCCCGAGGAGGTATGGGAGACGGAGAAGAGCTACAAGATGTGCATGGTCAGCGGGTATGCCGATACCTTCGCGGATGAGCTGATCCGCCTTGCCAAAGAGGTCGGTGTTACTTATTTCAAATGGGACGCGATCGCTCAATACGGATGCAATGACCCGCATCACAATCACGGTGACGAAAACAACACTCCGCTGGAGCGGTCGGACTCTTATGCATTCCAACTCGTCCAGTACATGAGCCGGGTGGCAGATAAAGTTGCCGCTGCCGTACCGGGAGCAATTGTGGATTTTGATGTGACAGAGGGTGGCCGGGCTGTGGGTCTGGCGTTTCTTTCCTCCGGAAAATACTTCCTGATCAACAATGGACCCTATTACCAAAACTATGACATTCCCATCGATTTAGAGCGAACGAACTCGAACCTGTTTTTCCACCAGGGGCCGGCGCGCACTTGGATCGCACGCTCACCATTGACCTTTGATAAATGGATCCCATCCACTTTGTTTCTCACCCACTACTTTCCTGATGATCCGCAGCAGTGGCAGGAAGTGGATGTTGCGTCGCTCATTCTTGGACAAAACGGGATATGGGGTGATCTGCTGAATGTTTCAGATTCCGGCGTCGCCTTCATTGGCAGCACCCTCGCCAGGTACAAACAGGTTCGCGACGATATTACGGAAAGCGATCCTGTGGTGAGCGGTATCGTTTCCGCGAGCCCCGAGATTCACGAAAAGATCTCCTCCGCTACAGGCCGGGGAGCGGTCGTGATCTTTGCTACAGAGCGCGGAACATACCAGTACATTACCAGCCATAAAGTGGCCGGCGAGCATTGGGCAAGCGCCGGAGTTACGGTTACACAAGACGCGGCCGGGCGTGCGAAGATTGAGGCAACGTTCGAGAAGGCAGGGGCGAAGATACTCTTCTTTGGCGTCCATTAGAGCGGAATTATTTCTTTCGCTGATACAGATGGTTGCGTCTGTCCATCAACAAGCGTCCTCACCCGTACACAGACTGTCCGCTTACTCACTGCGGAGGTGGGAAGTTCTTTGCCAAATAATCGATGATCTTCTTGAAATCGTCGTCTGTTCCGATTGCGCCTCTATCCTTCATGTCCTCCACTTCATCTTGCCAGCCGGTGCGACTCATGCGAAGCGTCGAGAAGTTCGTTGGCCCGTGGCATTTTGTGCATACCGAGAGGACAATTGCCTTTCCCTCCCCTTCGGGCAAAGCCACTGCGACGGCAGCGTTTGCCGAGGCGACCGATGATGCTGTAGTGCTCACTCTGCTCGAATTTGCCGCCGGCGGTGAGGATGGATTTTGCGCTGCAACACGACTGTGTTGAGATTTGGGCAAGGCAAAGGCGATGAGCGAGTCTGCATTCTTGTCCGCCGTGTTGGCGATCATCCGGAAGCGGTTCGTACCGCCGGCGGCAACTACGACATATTGCCTGCCATCACGGCCCAGATAGGTCATTGGCACGGTAGTGCCGCTGGAGTCGAGCTTGGCCACCCAGAGCTCAGCGCCAGTTCGTGAGTCGAATGCGCGAAACTTGGAGTCGGTCGTTGCGGCGATAAATACCAGGCCGCCGGCGGTCACGATGGAGCCGCCTATATTCGATGCTCCCGTATTCTTCATGCCCTGCGCTTCCAGTTCGTCATAGCTGCCAAGCGGCTTTCGCCACACGATGTCGCCGCTATTGGCGTTCACCGCGATGAGTTCGCCCCAGGGTGGCTGTTGGCAGGGGTACCCCTCCTGGTCGATGAAGCGAGTGTAGCCACCCAGGTTGTGATACGGCAGAGCGGACCCGGCCGCCGTCGGCGCCATTTGCCCGACAGTGCCCAGGCTGCTGGTGTTCACAAAGATGTAGCCAAGTTCAGGATCGAAGGAGACGCCGCCCCAGTTCCCTCCTCCCATGGTTCCCGGCATCGACAACGAGGCGGTAGAACCGAAGGGGGTATAGGCTCCTTGAGAACGCAAGCGACTAAACCAATCGCCACAAAACTTCTCGGCCTCGGGCGTACGTTTCGAGACGTCATCCATCGTCATAGTCATACGGGATAACGCAGGCGGCTTAACAGGAAACGGCTCGGTTGGCGAATACCATTCACCGGGAATGTCCCCCTTCGGCACAGGGCGCTCTTCGACACCATAGATTGGTTTGCCAGTCCGTCGATCGAGGATGAACAACAGGCCCATCTTGTTCGTCTCTGCGAGGGCGGGAATGACCGCACCATTGTGTTTGACATCGATCAACGCCGGCGGCGCGTTCATGTCGTAGTCCCACAGGTCGTGGTGGACCATTTGGTAATACCAGCGCAGCTTGCCGGTGAGCGCATCAAGGGCAACCACACTATTCGCGTACAGATCTGATCCCTCGCGGTCCCCGCCATAAAAGCTGTCGGCGGCATTGCCCACCGGCAAGAACACCAGGCCGCGCTCGGTATCGACCGTGTCCAAACCCCACTGGCTTGGGCCGGCACGATTTTTCCATCCATTCGTTCCCCAGGTTTCGTTGCCTGGTTCTCCGGGTATGGGTACGGTGTGAAAGCTCCACACCAGCTTTCCGTTGCGCACATCGAAGCCCCGCGGATCGCCGATAGGCCCCACGCTGCCTGCCTCTTGTGTCGATGGGCCAACGATTACGACGTTGCGATAGATGACCGGCGGTGAGCTGATTGAAAAGTGCGCGTTAGGATATTTGTCCGCCACGCCAACTCTCAGATCGATGGAGCCCTCCGTGCCGAATGTGACCACAGGTGCGCCGGTTTTAGCGTCCAGTTCCAACAGCCGGCCGTCTCCGGTGCCAAAAAGGATCCGCGGCGGATTCTGTTTGTCTCCAGGCCAGTAAGCGACTCCCCGGCTCTCGGAACCTGTGGGCTTGGGATTGTTGTATTTCCAAATCTCTTTGCCGGTTTCGGGATCCAGGGCGACGATGTTTTGATTTTGCGTCGAAAAATACAGAACGTTGTCGACGAAGATGGGCGTCGCCTCAAACGACCGGCCCTTTTCTCCAGTGTGATAAGTCCAGGCGCGCTGCAGATGACTTACGTTGGCGGTGTTGATTTGTGCCAGCGGCGAATGGCGGGTTCCTGCCGGATCGTGACCATAGACCGGCCAGTCTCCTGCTTCAGGAGTTCTCTGTGAGAATGCGAATACGGAAGCGGCCGCGACGACGATTGCCAGAAGTATGCGCATCTCACGGTAACCCGCCTATTTCAGATTGATCGGATTATCCCAGGCACCGCTTCCCGTCGAATCCCATACGGAGAGTCGAATCCACTTCTTGCCGGTGGCATCGAAGGGAATCTTGAACTCCTTGGTTCCGAATGGCATGGTGTCTTTCAGATCGATGAATTTGTGCTCGGTCCTGGTACCGTCGCCCCACACCAGGTCAGCGAACTCGAGCGGGAATGTGTATTCGATGCTCGCTGTATAGACGCTATTTGCACCGCTGCCCTGAACCCCCCAGTTGTGGAATAGCACTTCACCATTGGTGCCGTAGAAGTCTCCGCGCCGAATCGCTTCCAGAACCGGAGACCAGCTTTCGTTATACATGGGAACTTTGTCCAGCTTGAGATAGTTGATGGCCAGCTGAGGATAGGTTTCATCGTCCGGCCACTTGGTATACGTATCTCCTTCGGTAATCATATATTTCGCCTTAGGAGCCCAGTTGCTCATGTCGTCTTCCACCCCGAAGCAGCGGACTTCGCACTCTTCCTTCTCTGACAAGTCGACGGGAAGAGATTCCCACGAGGCGCCGATAAAGCGGTCGCTCAGGAAAAACGGCTTGTCTTTATAGGCCTTGGGATAGCCTTCGGAGTTCTTGGTTTCCGGGTGCGTGGTCCACATGATGGCATTCTCTTTGTTGACAAAGTTCAGAATGTCTTCCGCGGAGCCCAGATGGTAGACGTGGCCGTACTCGGGGAGATCCTCTTCGAATGGCTGCCCCTCTGGACGGCTATTGCCTGTACTTGGCCCGGCTTTCGGTTCATGCGGGCCCAACGTATGTGTGTAGTAAACCGGCCTTGGAGTCATCAGGTACCAATGGCCGCCGATGTAGGCGTCGGGCTCTTCTGCCGGAATGACTAAGAAGTCCTTGTCGGAAACACGCTGTGAGCCTTCAAAGTAGACTTTCTGCTCCGCGAAGCGAATAGGCCCAGGATCGCTGGGATGCGAGTCGTCGTGGAAGTCCGCCAAGTAAAGGATGTTGACTCCGAGGGCGCGGAAGACTGCGACCCAGGGTGGCTGATAATCCAGCGTCTTGCGATCGCGCAGCTGTTCGTTGAAGTCGGTGTGGAAGTGGCCGGTCATGACCTTGTAGCCGGGCACGGGCTTGAAAACATCGTTATGGGTATAAGCAAGGACGGACTCACGTGTGGATCGGTCGTCCCTGGCGTTCAGGTAGTAGTAGACAGCCATGCGCTGCTCAGTCCCGGCAGGCGCATTGTAAAGGGCGTAATTGTCAGCATGCCCTCGCGAGGTTTCGGTGCGCCGCTTCCATTCGGCGTCAGTTGCACCCCAGGGATGATAGCCCTCGCCCTGGTCAGGCCACATGACCCCCAGAGAGAAGGAGGAGTCGTTGTCTTTACGGTAGTAAACGTAGCCAAGGTTTACTTCGTCCTCGCGGGCAAAGAAGAATTTGTGGGGCGACGGAAACACCGCCAGAGAGCCTGGGCCGACATCCAAAATCGCCATGCGATTGCGCGCCCGCAGCGCGACCGGTTCTGTATTGGGTGCTCCCCCGAAGTATTCGGTTTGCGTGTGCTCAGCGGTGTCACGCCATATCAGCTTGGTCTCGGTCGCAACGGGAAAGCCCTTTAGCCCGGCTTTGTAGATGTATGCTACGGAAGGTTCCTGGGTCTTGGCGACCGCTTCCTGGCGCAACAGGTTTGTTCCCTTGTAGGCAATGAACCGCAGATCGCCGGCAAAGATGCCCAGCTTCAATCCATCAAAGGTGACGCTCAGTTGGTTTCCCTCGGTAGCTACCTTGCAGGTGCTGGATTGGTAGCTAACGGAGGCATGGGTAATTTCGGCTTCGGTGCGCGGCAAATCGGTGGTGTCGCCTCGACCCGGAATCACCAGGGGTGCGTCCCAAAAGGTGTTCCACTTTCGCTTACTTTCCTCTTCGGGTGTGTCCAGGTTTAGGGCCTGCAACTGTGTACGTTGAGCCTGCGAGATGCGCCGCTTTCCGGTCGAGACCTGAAAGTCCGGGGACAGATCTTTCCCCAGCACAGTCCATCTTCCGGAACCTGCCCGCGCAGCGAGTTCCTGAACAAATGGCTGCCCGTTTCTTATGCCAAACGACGCCCGAAGCTCCTGGCCGTCCTCGCCCTGCCAAGTCATCGTCACTACGCCGCCGCTGGTCGCCGCTTTCAGCCCGTCCGTGGCCTTGTAGCCTTGAAGATCACAATTCAGTGATTGCGCGGCCGCAACGCCGGTCAACATGGCTAAGCTCATCAGCAATCCACGAAAGCTCATCTACCTTCCCCCACACTTATTTCGGATTCAAGCCGTGAAGATTACGCGATCATCCCCGGATTTCCTGTTCGCGGTACCAATCATCCGCCACGTGTGCGGCTTTCATCAAGGAAAGCCGCATGAAGTTCATCAACGCCAACGAGCTTCACAGAAAATCCGGGTCCGCGGCGCCTGCTGTTTGACGTAGACAGAAATAGTTTTGGCGACAGAGGGCTCACTATAGCGGAATTTCCTCCCGCGCTGAATAGCGATATAGGTGACAAACTTGTTGCTGACCGGCTACAAGGAGAGTGGCTCAAGCCGCCGCGGGCCCGCAAGCCCTGTAAGAGAGGAAAACCGTAGTATGCCCGATCAGTCACTCGTTCTGACGGTTTTGCTTCACCCAGTGACCGCCGGCGCTGGCTTTTTAATCGCGGCCGTTCCGGCCAGGGCGCAGCTTATCCATCTGTCTGCGGTGGATGTGCTGATTATCGCGGTCTATTTCGCCATGGTGCTCTTCATCGGCTTCTACGTAAAGAGCGGCACCAAGACCAGCAAAGAGTTCTTTATGGCTGGGCGGGAGATGACGGCGTGGATCGCGGGATTAAGCTTTGTATCCGCGAACCTTGGCTCGCTGGAGTTGATGGGCTGGGCCGGGTCAACCTATCAGTACGGCATACTTGCACTGCACGCTTACTGGGTCGCGGCCATACCGGCCATGTTGTTTCTGGGCCTGGTAATGATGCCGTTCTACTACATTTCGAAGGTCTACTCCGTTCCCGGATATCTGCATCTGCGCTTCGGTAATCCCACGCGCGCATTCTCCGCCATCAGCTTCGCCTTCATGACCATCCTGATGAGCGGCATCAATATGTACTCGATGGCCCTGGTGATGAAAGTCGTTCTGGGATGGAACCTGAACTTCAGTATCTGGCTTTCTTCTCTGGTGGTCGCGATCTACGTGGCTCTGGGAGGGCTGCGTTCCGCAATCTTCAATGAGATTCTGCAGTTCGTCCTGATCTGGGCGGGGGCTTGCTGGTTCCCATTCTCGGCATGATTGAAGTGGGGGGCTGGAGAAATCTTACGCAGCGGATCCAAACCAATTTAGGGCGGTCGGACTACACCCACCTTTGGAGCACGATGGGCCATTTCAAAGATAATCCCATGGGGATCCACTGGACCGGCCTTGTTCTGGGCTGGGGTTTTGTACTGTCGTTTGGTTACTGGACTACCGACTTTCTGGTGGTGCAACGGGTGCTCGCAGCCGATAGTCTGCGCTCCGCCCGGTTGGCGCCCATCATCGGCGCAGCTTTCAAGATGATGGTACCCCTCATTGTCATCCTTCCCGGACTGCTGGCGTTGGCCGTTTTGCCGTTTCATTTGGTGCCCGAAAGCGTGGCCGTGGCCACCAACGGGCACAGTTATAACGAGGTACTTCCCCTGATGCTGGTGCGCTATTGCGGTCCCGGGCTTATCGGGCTCGGCGTCACTGCGCTGATCGCAGGTTTTATGTCGGGAATGGCGGGTAATGTGAGCGCATTCTCGACCGTATGGACTTACGACATCTATGGGGCGTTCCTGAACAAGAAGGCCGCAGACGCGCATTACGTGGCGATGGGCCGTTGGTGCACGCTGGTGGGTGTGCTGGTATCCGTTGGCACGGCGTACCTGGTGCAGCATTCCGCCAGCATCATGGACTATGCCATGCAACTCTTCAGCTTCTTTATCGCGCCGCTTTTCGGAACAGTGATCCTGGGCATGTTGTGGAAGCGCGCGACCAACCAGGGTGGCTTCTGGGGACTGCTTGCCGGCACGATCACTTCGATCAGACTTTGGATTTGGGTGGTGAAAGATCCCTCAGCTTTACGTTATGTCGCGCTCTCTCCGGACGCGAAAGAGATGGCGGAGAATTTATATCGCGCCCTGTGGGCCTGGTTGGTTTGTGTGGGCGTTACTGTACTGGTGAGCCTGGTGACGAAGCCGCGGAACGCGCGTGAACTGGAAGGACTGGTCATGGGGGTCACCATGTTGCCGACAAAGGACAAATGCCATTGGTACCAGGAACCAATATTCTGGGGAGGCGTTGTCGCTGTAGTTTTTGTGGTTCTGAATATTGCACTCTGGTAGAGGAGTCCTGGCCGGCTTGGCCTAGCAGAACCCAATTGGAAACAGGACGGGTGCCCCACGTTTGCTTCAGCGTACGTGGGCCGAAAACGATATGTTTCGAACGCTTTCACTTAACCCAGCCTAGATTCATCGGTCAACGTTGCCAAAAACTATGATGGGCTTCCCCCGGATTTCCTGTTGAGTTCGGTGGCGTTTGCAACCTCATGCGGCTTTCCTTACTGAAAGCCGCACACGTGTCCGTTGGTGAGCGCCACGTAGCTAGGAAATCCGGGACGCCCGTCTTTTTCGGCCGAGGTACGCTTTGGCGAACCTGGGGCACCCGTCCATTTTTTAACAGCCGTCCATTTTTTAATTGGTCTTGTTGGAAGGCAGGGTGCAAGGCTCCATGCACCAATTGCCGCAATGGCGACAGCAGCCAAAGACTGTAGAAATACTTATTGGAGGATTGATGGTTAAGCCTTGGTTGAAAATCTGGATGTGCCTGCTGCTGCTTTTGCCGGCCAGCTGCGTATGGGCGGCGGATCCCCCCGAGTGGACGACGCCGATCGCGCCCTTCCGGATAGCGGACAACCTGTACTACGTAGGCAGCAAGGATCTGGCGTCTTACCTGGTGGTGACTCCAGAGGGCGACATCCTGATCAACTCAAGCCTGGAGAGCTCGCCTCCACTGATTAAAAAAAGCGTGGAGCAGCTTGGGTTTCATTTCAGCGACATCAAGATCCTGCTGATCAGCCATTCACATGCTGACCATGACGCGGGCAGCGCAGAGGTCAAGCGGCTGACGGGCGCAAAGTACATGGTGATGGATGGCGATGTGCCGGTGGTGGAGAGTGGAGGCGCCAAGGACTTCTACTACACCAAAGATCTCTATCCAGCGGTGAAGGTGGATCGCGTATTGCACGATGGCGATGAGGTGCGGCTGGGCGGCGTAGTGCTGGTCGCACATAAGACGGCAGGCCACACCCGCGGCTGCACCACCTGGACGATGCGGGCGCCCGTGGCCGGCCAGCTTCGCGATGTGGTGATTGTAGGAAGCTGGAATGTGAACCCAGGATTCCGCTTGGTCGATCAGCCGGGACGACCCGCTTCCTATCCTGGCATTGCTGCGGATTATCAGCGAACCTTTGTCACCTTGAAGGGCCTGCCGTGCGATGTGTTCCTCGGCGCGCACGGCGCCTACTTTGGACATGCTGGAAAAACTGCAGAAAGCGAAGGCCGGGGCGGGGGAGAAGGTCTGGATCGATCCGGAAGGTTATCGAGCAGCGGTGGCCGAGCGGCAACAGGCATTTGAGGCGGAGTTGAAGCGCCAGCAAGGTGGCGGCTAAGTTTCGCCCGCTCGTTACGGCTCGAGTCGATCTAACGTGGCCTGATCTGGCACTCCCTTGAAGTATTTGGCCAGGGCATCGGCAAAGACGTGGTTTCCGAGCATTTGAAATGGAGGGCCGTTCGCGACTACCCACGCGAAGAGCGTGACTGAGGAGTGAAACTTTAGATGGTCGGGATAGCCGAAGATGTCGTGGATGGCGCGGCCCTTCACTTCATTGACCAAAGCGGTGCAGTCGCGAAGGCGTTCGCCAAGGACCGGGTGCATAAGATAGGCATCGGCCTCGCCGGGACCAGAGATGGCGAAGCGCTGCGCCATGGGACTTGAACCGAGACCTCTTAGTTGCGGAAAGACGAACCACATCCAGTGGGATTGCTTTTGCCCAGCCAATAACTCGGAGCGCACGTGAGCAAAGCAGCGACGCCTGCGCGTCGACGAAGCGCTGCAGATGGTAAGGATCGTTGGCTTCCCCATTCGCTTCAGTCATCATTGCGTTTCCCTATGGCATCTTATGTGTGCGCCGGAGATGCGGAAAGGTTACTCTCGGCATAGAGGTTCGCGCCATCACACTTGCCTGCGTGTTGCAGGCCGATAGGGCTAACATTCCAATAAGGATGGCGATGATCGCGAAGGCGTTACGCAAGGGCAAGCTGTATATGAATCCGGTGCCCACCTCGGTAGGTGGATTGTCAACCATTCTTTACGTGTTGTGGGCCTATCTGACCAACCGGGAGGAACGCACGCCAAAACGAATTCTGGGGCCGTTCCGCACCGATACTCGGATCTATGAGAACCCACCGGCGAGTGGGTTACGGGTGACGTGGATGGGGCACTCGTCCACGCTGCTGGAGATCGATGGGGTACGGGTGCTGATAGACCCCGTGTGGGAGCAGCGGGCCGCGCCATTCGAGTGGGCAGGGCCAAAGCGCTTCTTCGCCCCTCCTCTGCGCCTGGAGGAGATGCCGCGGATCGATGTGGTGCTTCTCTCCCATGACCACTATGACCATCTTGGGGCGCACACCATCGCGCACCTGGCGCAGAGCGAAGCGACTGCCGGGGCGCAATGGGTGACAGCGCTGGGCGTGGGCGAGATCCTCCGGAAGCTGGGCGTGAAGGAGGTGCGCGAATTGGACTGGACAGAGAGCCTGCGGGTGGGTGATCTGGAGTTGACTGCGCTGCCGACGCGCCACTTCTCAGGGCGGAGTCTCGCGAGCCGATTCGAGACGCTGTGGGCTTCGTTTGTTCTCGCCGGCCCCAGGCACCGCGTTTATTACGGGGCGGATTCAGGGGAGTGGGAGGGATTCAAAGAGATTGGGCAAGCGTATGGACCCTTCGATCTGACGATGTTGGAGATTGGAGCTTTCGATCCCCTATGGGCAGATATTCATATGGGACCGGATGGAGCGGTGAGAACCTTTCGCGCCATGGGCGGCACGGGGTTGATGATGCCCATTCATTGGGGGCTGTTCTCGCTTGCGCTGCATGGTTGGCGGCAGCCGATCGAGCGGGTATTTGCCGCTGAGGATCTGAAGATTTGGTCTCCCGAACCGGGAATGCCGACGGAAGTAGTAGCGGGGACTGAGGTACGGTCGGAATGGTGGCGGCTGTAAACTCTGCGGGCTTATGGTTAACTATCAACGCATGTTTGCCAAATCTGTTTTGATCGCTCTGGCCCTTTGGGTGGCCATCCCCGTTCACGGTCACGCCCAGGCAACTGCTGACTCCCATCGCAGCTGGGCAGTCTATGGCGGGGGGCCGGATAACATTCACTATTCTAGCCTCGACCAGATCAATCGCGATAACGTGCATTCCTTAGAGGTCGCCTGGACCTTCGATAGTGGAGACCAGCATCCTCAATCGGAGATGGAGTGCAACCCCATCGTGGTAGATGGGGTTTTGTATGCGACGACGCCTAACGGGGACGTGGTCGCTTTGGACGCAACCACAGGCACATTGCATTGGCGGTTCGATGCCAATCAAGGTCTCAAGAATGTGGGCAAAGTCCGCAACCGGGGCGTGACCTATTGGGCCGACGGGAAGGATCAGCGCATCTTCGTTGGCGTGCGCCAATATCTCATCGCACTGGACGCTCAAACTGGAAAGCCGGTGACCGCCTTTGGCAAATCAGGACGCATCGATCTGCGTGAAGGTTTGGGCCGCGAACCCTTGAATTGGGTCACGATGACCAGCCCCGCAGTGGTTTACAAAGATCTGGTCATCGTCGGCGGCGGAATGAGTGAGGTACTCCCCGCCTCCCCGGGAGATATTCGCGCCTTCGATGCGCACAGCGGGCAGTTGCGGTGGTCTTTCCATACGATTCCTCACCCCGGGGAATTGGGTTACAACACCTGGCCGAAGGCTGCTTGGACCTATAGCGGGTCAGCTAACAATTGGTCCGGCATGTCGCTCGATGAGAAGCGCGGCATTGTCTTTGTTCCCACCGGCTCGGCGGCCTCGGACTTTTATGGAGCCAATCGACTCGGCGACGATTTGTTTGCCAACTGCCTCATCGCTCTGAATGCCGAGACCGGCCAGCGGATTTGGCATTTCCAGTTGGTTCATCACGATATCTGGGATCGCGACTTGCCGGCGCCACCCGCCCTCGTGACCGTGAAACGCAAAGGAAAAGATGTGGATGCGGTGGCCCAAACGACCAAGCAGGGGTGGGTCTTTCTCTTTGACCGGGAGACGGGCAAGCCGCTGTTCCCGCTCAAGAGCCGGAGCTATCCGTCGTCGGACCTTGAAGGCGAGGTCACGGCCAAGAAACAGTCGCTGCCGGTGCTGCCCGCTCCTTACGCGCGGCAGAAATTGACCGCGGATATGATTACGACGCGCACGCCGGAGGCCCACCAGGAGGCACTCGAGCGTTTCATGAAAGTTCGCAGTGATGGGCAGTTCATCCCCGGAAGCACGCAGGGCACCATCATCTTTCCCGGCTACGATGGGGGCGCGGAGTGGGGTGGAGGCGCCTTTGATCCGACGACCGGCCTGCTGTATGTGAATGCGAACGAGATGGCCTGGATCTTGCGGCTGGTGCCGCAGAAGCCGCGCACAGGTGAGGCCAATGGGCGAGACATTTTTCTGCGCAATTGTTCCGCTTGCCACCGCCCCGATAGGACAGGGGCGCCTCCGGAGTTCCCTTCATTGATTGGCGTAGCCGATCGCTACGATGAGGGGACGGTAAGGCACCTGATCTCGCAAGGGGCCGGCCGCATGCCCGGCTTCGCCAACCTGGGTGAGGATCAACTGCAGGCCGTTTTTGAATATGTCTATTACGGCAAGGAAATGGTGGTCAAGGATAAAGGGCCATCGCCGCTCGACGCCAAATACATCAGTGACGGATACAATAAATTCCTTGATAAAGACGGCTATCCGGCGATTCAGCCGCCGTGGGGCACTTTAACCGCAATTGACTGAATAGCGGCAAAACCGTCTGGAAGATTCCTCTCGGCGAGTATCCCGAACTTGCAGCGAAGGGGCTCACGGGCACGGGCAGCGAGAACTACGGCGGCCCGGTTGTGACTGCGGGTGGCCTGCTGTTTATCGGCGCCACCAGCTATGACAAGGTCTTTCGCGCGTTGGACAAGGCTACCGGCAAGGTCTTGTGGCAAACCACCCTCCCCGCGGCAGGGAATGCCACCCCTTCCACGTACGAAGTGAACGGCCGGCAATACATCGTGATTGCCGCCGGCGGAGGAAAGTCCCCCGCGCCTTCGGGCGGCAGCCTGGTGGCCTTCGCGCTGCCCAAATAGCGTCACCAGCGAGTGCCGTGCGTGCGGATAGGGTTCTCTGCTACCATGCAGCGCATGCTCACTCGCAGAACTCTCGTAGGCATGACGGCAGCATCCTTGGCCGGCCGTGCTCTTGCTCCCCGAAACCTCGCCGCGCAGGCTGCGGCCGACGCCGGCCAGGCAAGCACGCAGTTTTCCGTCATGATTTGGACGTTAAACAAACTGGGTACCTTCGACGAAAACCTGGAGCGCGTTGCGCAGGCCGGTTACCACCACGTCGAACTGGTGGGGGAATTCAAGAAATGGTCCGAGGATGATTATCGTCGCATCCTCGCGCGCATGGAGGCATTGAAGATCTCCGTGGACGCAACCTCTGGCGTAGGCCCAGGCTTCGCGGATCCCTCCGGAGGGGATGCGTTTCTCTCCGCGCTGAAGGCTCTCATCCCGGCCGCTCAGCGATTGCATTGTAAGCAGATCATTCTGCTCTCAGGTAAGCGCATCGAGGGGGCCCCCGCCGGAAGCCAGCATGCCGCATCCATCGAGGCGCTCAAACGCGCCGCGGATGTGCTAAGCAGCGCCAACCTGGTGGCGGTCATCGAACCCATCGACCGGATTGAGAACCCGACGATCTACCTGGATGGCGTGACCGAGGCGTTTGAGATCGCGAAGGCTGTGGGCAGCCCCAACGTGAGAGTGCTGTACGACGTCTATCACGAGCAGCGGGAGTTCGGAAACCTGATCGAAAAATTCGATGCCCACATCGATCAGGTGGGCTTGATTCACATTGCCGACGTTCCCGGACGGCACGAACCCGGTACCGGAGAGATCAACTACCTCAACATCTATCGCAAGCTGGCGCAGTTGGGCTACAAGGGGACGATTGCCATGGAGTTCTACCCCACTGGCGATATCGTGGAGACGCTGCGGCGCGCCCGGGACCAGGCTAGGGCGCTGATTTCCTGACGGCGTTCCGTTTTGAGGTCCGGGGGTCGGTCTGGTGGGAACCGCAGATCCCTCGACTGCGCTCGGAGGCTGTGACTTTTTTAATTTACCTTGTGGTCTGTGGCCGGAAAGCTCCGAAGAGCATCTGCCAACAAGCATCGCCGGGGTCCTTCGACTGCGCGCATAAAACCCTCTGTTATGCGATAGATCTGCGAGGCGCTTCGCTCAGGATGACGCCTTTCTGGAGGGGATCGAAAAACATCTGGTCGGGTGCAAAAAACACGAAAAGATCAAAAAGTCACAGACTCTCGGGATGACAAGGGGAGGGCAGCGCTCAACTCAGCAGCCGTTAACGAGGATGGAACGGTGCGCTCATGTCGGCATCTCCGCATGGTGAAGTGCTAACGAGGCGTGGCTTTCTTTTTCTTGCTCTTTGCGGCAGGCTTAGGCGGCGTCGACTTGGGCTTTGTCTTACCGGCTTTGTCGTTCTTCTCTGCCCGTAACTTCCACGCAGTGTGCAGTGCACCAGCGAGTACGTCCTCGTTGGCCGCCGCTAGGCAGATATGAGTCGCCCCATTCCTGCCCCATCCGCCGGCGACCGGCAAAAACACTTCGGGCTGCTCTTCAACGAACGCCGCTTGCTGCTCGGGTGAAAGCATCAAATTGCCATATCCCTGGGCTTGGTGTGCAAGCGTAGCGAATATTCTGCCCCCTACGCGAAAGTCGGGCGAGCCCATGTGCGACCCTTCCTCGGCACCATCCAGAATCAGCGCGAGGCGTCGAAAATCAGCTGCGTTCATCTCAAGACTCCGTCAACGAACAAGGGTTAGATAAAGAGCCATAGCGATACCCATTGCGGCGAGTAGCAGTCCCAGAATGACAGCATCGGTGGAGACTCGCCCCGCTCTCCATGATCCTGAACGCAGCTCGCGGACTAGTTGGAAATGCCGCACCACTGCGGAAAGGGTTACGACGACGCCTAAAGCGACCAGCATCACTCCCGACCAAAGGGAGAGGCCGGTGGTTTTGGGGGGAAGGTGGGATGCGCCGGCACTAATCTGGCGAAGAAACAGCCCGAAACGGCTGACGGCAAAGCCAACGCCCATCAAACCCAGCCCGGTACGGATCCAGGCGAGAAAGGTTCTTTCCGCCGCGAAGTACACTCTGGGGTCCTGTTCTGCAGGCTTTTCCATGGGGGGAATTGTATCCGTACGTTGGCCCCACAGTAACTCAGTTCTTAGGGCGCTCCTCAGACCCGCCGAGCAGCTTACGCACGCGATCACGTAACTGCGCGGCATCGAACGGCGCCCGAACCTTCATGTCGTTATCGAAATAGACAAAGACATCACGCCGCATTCTTCTTGGGGCGTCGCGCTTGCTCGCCCTTCTGCCGTCGTAGACCTCGCCGCCCCGCGCCCAGGTCACGATGCGGCGAGCCCAGGTATCGAGCGCGTCGGCGTCATAACCGCTTGCGTATAACTCCTCGCTGCCATGAAGACGGCAATAAACAAAGCTGGAAGTCAGGTCCATCAACAAAGGCCATTGCACCGTATCCGCTACTACCAACCCCACGCCATGCCGTCTTAGCAGCTTAATAAACTCCTCGTTTACAAAACTCTCGTGGCGAATCTCAATGGCGTGGCGCATGACGGCATCGCAGCGGACCTGGAACCATGAACGTTGATCTAGACGTTCATCGTGGTTGCGCGCCAGCTCTGCCGCCTGCTTTCGCGTCCTGGGCAGCATGGCAAAGAACAGATCAAGCCGCTCGGGCTCGAATTGGAAGTTGGGGGGCAATTGCCAGAGAATGGGACCGAGTTTAGACCCGAATTGCAGCAGGCCCTGGGCGAAGAAGTTCGCCAAAGGCGCTTCTACCTCGCGCAGGCGGCGCATATGAGTTAGATAGCGAGAGCCTTTGATGGAAAAAATGAATTCCTGTGGCGTCTCGGCATACCACCGGGAAAAGCTCTCAGGCCGTTGTAGGGAGTAGAACGATCCATTCAGTTCGATGGTATCGAACTGTCGCGATGCGAACTCCAGCTCGCGCCGTTGCGGCAGTTTCTCCGGGTAAAAGACACCGCGCCAGCCTTCATATTTCCAGCCCGAGATGCCGATATGAATCTTACCCGTGGATTCACCCGATTTCGTGCCCGCGTCTTTACTGCGGAGCAACTTGGCTCCGTGCCTTGTGGCGGTCCTGAGCACTTGCCCGGATCTTTTCGTAGGTCTTGGTTAGCTCGTCGAGCTCCAGGTCGGATAAGTTCTCCACATCGATCATTTGATTTTTGGCTTTGTCTACGGCGTGAATCAGCTCGTTGAGCTTCAAATGAATGGCTCTTGCATCTCGGTTCTGGGTATTCTGGATGAGGAACACCATAAGAAACGTGACAATCGTGGTGCCTGTATTGATGACCAGCTGCCAGGTATCAGAGTAGTGAAAAATTGGTCCGCTAAGACCCCACACAAGGATGACCCCAATCGCGACCACAAATGCCCACCGGGAGCCGAGATAGTGCGAGCTTCGGGCGGCAAATTTTCCGAACCGGTCAGAGCCGGTTACGATCACTGTCTCGGTTGGAGCTGCTTCAGCCGGTTCTTTTGTTACTTTTACAGTAACTTTGGCAGACTTCACGATCGCCTCCGGTCCTATGCACAACTCTAGATCAATCTTTCGGCTCGCGTTCTGATTCACTCAACGGTCATTTAGGATGCAATATTTGGCGGCAGGGACAAGGCAAGGGCCGAATCATCTTCGGCCCTTGGTTATCACCGGATCTGAAGAGTAAATGCTAAAGCGCGTCAGTGGGAACGCAAGCAGGTTCGGCGTCGTTACGTCAGCTCTTACTTGCCTTCTTCTTTGGCACTTTCGCGCCCTTCTTACGGGCTTCGGAAAGTCCAATCGCGATCGCTTGCTTCTTGCTCTTCACCTTGCCACCCTTACCGCCTTTGCCGGACTTGAGGGTACCGCTTTTTTCGCGGTGCACTGCGCTCTTGACGCTCTTACCTGCCGCGCTTCCATACTTTGCCATTGTTTTTCCTTTAGGACTTCGATGACATCTGGGATCGGTAAGGCGGCCTACGCCCATGGAGGCGCAGGCCGTCCTGGCCTAGGCCGCAGCTTGGAAATTGACGCGCTCGGCTATCTCACTAAGCAGTTCGTCCGCAGCGCCTTCCTGCTCTTCGATGGCTTCCAGAACCATCGCATCATCCGCAAGGCCCAAAATCTCGGCCCACCGGCGCAGAGTTCCATATACGGCGATCTCGTGGTGCTCAACCTGCTGGGCGGCGCCGATGAGCGCGATGTCTCGGATAGAAGAGTCGGTAACGTCCGTGATCGTGTCGGAGGCTTCGGTGGTAAGCCCGTTGATTACCTTGCAGGTTTCGGTTTTGTTATCGCCGGTATTGCGCCGCAGCAGACTCTCTACCATGGAGGCATGCCCCTTGGTTTCTTCAAGGTGAGCTTGGAACGCGATAGTCAGTTCGGGGTCAGTGGATCTTTCGATAAGATCGGGAAGAGCCTTGGTGATTTTCTGCTCCATATCAAGCGCTTTCCTCAAATTGCTCACATAGAGGGCGCGTAGGTCCTGGATGTTGGCTGAAAATACTTTCATTGTTCTCAACTCCTTCGAATGAATGAAACGTTGGTGTAGTACCCGGATGGGTGTGGAAAGCGTCTTTGGCCACCACAGCACTATTGGGTGGGATGCACCCACTTGATGAGGGTTGCCGTGACCATGGCCGCGCCTGCATGGCTAGGACTGCAATCAAACCGGCCGCCTTTGCAGGCGAATGCGTCTTTCACAGCGCTCTCAGCCCTGAAGCCGGAGTGTCAACGACCACACCCTCCCGGCGAAAAACTGGTTGGGGCTGTCCTTGTGCGCCCGGATGTCGATTTAGTTCATACAGATAACTTGCAGGCGCCACTTTTTAGAAGGTGGGAACGTCTACCTGATCTAGTTCGGTTCGAGCGTCGCTGCCCGTAAAAGGGGATTTGCAGCAACCTCCACGGAGAAATATCGTGGGGGCTATAATCGCTTATCGCGAGGAAAGATCAGATGAACCTCCCGGAAGAGTCCGCGGTACTGTCGTC
The DNA here is from genome assembly GCA_963746595.1 of uncultured Acidobacteriaceae bacterium. Classification (GTDB taxonomy): domain Bacteria; phylum Acidobacteriota; class Terriglobia; order Terriglobales; family Acidobacteriaceae; genus PALSA-350. The sequence continues at coordinate 2,077,050 of CAVVBS010000009.1, read as the reverse complement.
GTGGAAAGATATCGCCAGGTACATGGGTAAGGGCGTCCGCACAGTACAACGCTGGGAACATCACCTCGGACTTCCGGTTCGCCGTCCCAACGGAGCGTCCCATAAGAGTGCGGTTTTGCTCGATCGCAGTGAGCTGGATGCATGGTTGGCAACGCGCTTCTCGGCTCGCGGCGCGGTGAGGGATTTGGCTGCTAAGGGTACCGAACCGTCAGATTCCGCGCGCAACTCCCTCAGAGAAGGCATCCGGAAAGCTCGCGCACTGCGAGACGCCAATCATGCGCTGACGCAACAGATTTCCGAATCCATCCGCCTGCTGACCGAGCGTTGCGATCGGCTGAGCAACCATGCTCTGGAGGCTCCCTGGTGCCCTCCAGGTTGGGCAACTCAGGAACCGCCGGCCACCTCGTTGGGCAGAGAATCCAAGCGGATCGCCTGAGGCATTTGGCTCCCGTCCAAGCAGTCTAAACGCCAGGCTTTTCATTCGCCTCCGTCGTATGTCCAACCCCAAACCTGCACTTCTTGCAAGGAGGAGTATTCTCTCTGCAAGAGAGGCCCCCGGGCATCTGTAATCTGAACTTTCCTGTCTTCCCATCTATGACAGCCGCAAAGAGAAGGCCCAAAACGCCGGCCACACCAAAACAGCTCCCTCCCCAAACGGAAGGAGCTGCCTTAGAGGCTGGCGCTGGCCCGGCCCACTCGAATCGATTCCCCATCGTCGGGATTGGCGCCTCGGCCGGCGGCCTTGAAGCAGTCACAATCATGTTCAAAGAGCTTTCCTGGTCCCTGGGTATGGCGTATGTCCTGGTGCTTCATCTGGACCCCGCCCGGGAAAGCGCGGTCACCGAAATATTGGCCCGCGCTACCCGGATGCCAGTGCTGCAGGTGAAAGATGGCATGCGAGTTGAGCCCGATCACGTCTATGTGATCCCGCCTAATTGCGAAATGACGATCGCGGAATGGGTGCTGCATCTGGGACGTCGTCAGGAGCGGAGGTCCTCCAATACGACGATCGATACTTTCCTGCGATCGCTGGCCGTGGCGCACGGAAGCGATGCGATCGGCGTGATCCTTTCCGGAACCGCTTCGGACGGCACCCATGGTCTTGCAGCCATCAAGGGGGAAGCCGGAATCACCTTTGCCCAGGAGCCAACTTCAGCCAAATACGATGGCATGCCGGTGAGTGCGATCGCGTCCGGCTGTGTCGATTTCGTGATGACACCCGCCGGCATAGCGCAGGAGATCGCTCGCATCCGCCATCATCCTTATATCGCCGACGGCCACAAGCGAGAGTCGGAGCACTTAGGCGACGAAAGCGATCTGGAGCTGGTCTTTCGCTTGCTGCGGCGGAAGACCAGGGTCGATTTTTCGGGATACAAATCGCCTACCATCGCGCGCCGAATCCAGCGCCGCATGGCGCTGCAAAAGATCGAGAAACTCAAGGATTACGGCGGTTTCATGCAGCGCGAGCCCCAGGAAGTCGACTGCTCTTTATCACGACCTTCTGATCAATGTGACCAGCTTCTTCCGCAACCCGGAAGCATTCGAAGCGCTCCAGCATGTGGTCTATCCGGCTATTCTGCAGGCGCGAACCTCCGCCTCTGCGCCGATCCGCATCTGGGTTCCGGGATGTTCGACCGGCGAAGAGACTTACTCGCACGCGATTTCTCTCGTAGAGTACCTGGGGGAAGAGCGAGCCGATATTCCGATCCAGGTCTTCGGCACAGACCTGAGCGAGAGCTCGATCCAGCGCGCCCGGGCAGCCGTCTACAAAGAAAACATCGAGGCGGACGTGACGCCCCAACGGCTGCGCCGGTTTTTTCACAAAACCGATGGCGGCTACCAGATTCGAAAGAGAATCCGCGACCTCTGCATTTTTTCCACGCAAAACGTCTTCAACGACCCTCCCTTTTCTCGCATGGATCTGCTCAGTTGCCGCAACGTGATGATTTACTTGAGCCAGTCCCTACAGAGAAGGGTAATACCGATTTTTCACTACGCGTTGAACCCGACCGGGTTCCTCATGCTGGGAAGTACCGAGGGGCTGCTAGGGGCGGGTTCGGAGCTTTTCGAAATGACGGACAAAAAGCAGAAAATCTTTCGTAAGAGACTGGTGTCGACGCCGCTTGCCTCCGGCTTTTCTGTCGGCAAGCCTGAACCGGAACCGAGTGGAGCGCAAACATCGGCCTCATCGTCGAAGCCTGCAGAAGCGCTAAAGGTCCCGATGGAGTTGCAGCGAGAGGCTGACCGCCTGCTCTTGTCGAGGTACGTGCCGCCCGCGGTGCTGATTAACCACCAGCTCGAGATTCTCCAGACCAGGGGACATACGGCTTCATTTTTGGAGCTTCCTCCGGGAAAGGCCAGCCTCAACCTGCTGAAGATGGCGCGGCCCGGGCTGCTGTTTGAGCTGCGAAGCGCGATCGAAGAAGCTCGCGAGAAGGGCTTCGAGGCCATACGGCAGGAAGTGCGTGTGGAAGAGGATGGAAAGACCAAAACGGTCACCGTCCGGGTGATTCCCTTCAAGGTTCCCAGCCAGGAGGAGTACAGCTTCCTGATTATCTTCGAAAGCAGCTCGGCTGCGGAGAATCGGTTGCCGGCTCCTGGGGTTTCGAATACCCCGGCGAGCTCGCTGGTGCTTGACACCATCTTGCCCGAGGAACACTCCGCGCTGGGGAGACAGATCATCCATTTGGGGCAGGAATTAGCCGCGACCCGAGAGTATCTACAGTCAATTATCGAGTCGCAGGAAGGCACCAACGAGGAACTGCAGTCGGCCAATGAAGAGATTCAATCGGGCAACGAAGAGCTGCAGAGCACGAACGAGGAGCTACAAACTTCGAAAGAGGAATTGGAGTCGGCCAACGAGGAACTGCATACGGTCAACGAGGAGATGCAGCATCGCAACGAGCTCCTCACCACAGCTGAACAATGACCTTACCAACCTGCTGCACAGCGTAAATCTGCCGATTGTTATGCTGAGCGCCGATCTGAGTGTTCGCCGTTTTACGCCTCAGGCGGCCGCGACGCTCGGTCTTAACTCCCACGATATCGGCCGCCCCATGCCGAGGTTAAGGCTCAAAATCGACATGGGCGATTTGGAACAGAATCTGCTCGACGTCATCCAGGAGGTCCAGTCGAAACAATTCAGTGTCCAGGACAATGATGGAAAGTGGTGCATTATGCGCATCGTTCCCTACCGAACCATGGATAACCGAATCGACGGCGTTGTGCTCAGCGTGGTGAGCGAACTCGGGCTTCCCTCCGGCCAGCCGGACGGAACGAACGGACGAACGGCAGTCGGCACTCCGGCCCCGCTCAAGAAGGGGCAGAGCAAGACTTCTCGAGGATCACGGCGTAGGTAAAGCAGCGGCTCTCTGGTAACAGCCTTTTCCTCGCGCCCGGCAACCCCCCACCCATTGGGGCCTTCTACATAATCATGTTGCAGCAGAGGCGACTCGCTATGAAGGAGATAGGTCCAGCTACCCCCCCGCGCGACCCTCCAGGCGACGAGCGCACGCTTCGCCTGGAAACCGCCTTGCGCCGGTCGGAGAAGCTCGCCATGGCAGGCCGGCTTGCGGCTTCGGTGATGCACGAGATCAATAATCCGTCACAGGCGATCGCTGACCTTGTCTACCTCATTGGAAAAGAGGCGGACCACCCGGAATTGGTCCGCGCCCGGGCAGTGCAGATAGAAGAACAGCTGGTTCGGATACAGTACATCGCCCGGCAAACCCTTTCGTTTTTTCGAGATACGCCGCAGATCCAAGCGAAGGATCTGGTTCCCCTGGTGGACACAGCCTTGCGCTACCACTCCGCCCTGCTCGAAGAGAAGCGGATCCGGGTGCGGAAGGAGATGCCGGATATGCTAATAGGCTCGGTCTACCCGGGCGACTTTCTTCAGCTGGTTTCGAACCTGGTACGCAACGCCGCTGAGGCGCTTCCCATGGGCGGCGTGCTTCGCCTTCGCCTCCGGGCATCGGGCGCCAATGGCCGCCTGACCGTGGCGGACAACGGACGCGGCATCCCGCGGCGCATAAAGGCGAGGCTGTTTGAGGCCTTTCAGAGCGATAAAGCCGAAGCAGGCAATGGCTTGGGCCTATGGATTTGCAAGACCATCGTGGAGAAGCACAGGGGGCAGATTCATTGGCGTAGCTCTACGGAAGGGAAAGGTCGTGGAACGACCTTTTGGGTCTCGATACCTTTGGGTGGCCCGATCGATGAGGCCGGCCAGCAAATTCCTGCTTTCGCTGCCGGGTGACGGAGACTACGCCCTGGCTAGGGCAGCGACCAGCCTCAGTAAATCGTCTACCCCCATGACCGGCTCGAGCAGTTCATCGAAGAGCCCGGGCACTTCTCGAATGTCATTAAGACCAGTCAGGCGGAGCAGCTTATCCGAGGGCCGTTCCTTGCGAATGGCGACCGCCAAGAGCGCCAATTCATAAAACTCGAGCGTGTGACAAAAGACCCAAACCCGGGAGCCTTCGGCCCTTTTGAGTTCCCGGGTTGCCTGGTCCGGAGTGATGGAGTGGACGGTAAGTCCTGCGGAACTGATAACCATGGCCCGCAGCCGTAAGAGTTCTTCGTCCCGGCCAATCTGAACTACGATATTTGGCTGATCTGTAGCGGGGCAAGGAGGATCGCCAGGGACCAAAAACGGGATCACTCTTCCTGGTAACATCGGCCACTCATTTCTTACTGGAGCTCTCTGCGCCTAGGTTCGGAAGGGCCTTCTAAAACGACCAGTTGTTGCCGCTTGAGAATCGATGCCCACAGGGCCGAGCGTACCGGAGGGGACCCGGCGGCGAAAGCGTCAAATGACGCCATAGGCTCCGTCTTAAAGGGCTTCCCAGGCGTACTCCGGATTTCCTACACGCTGCACCAACCACAACTCCCTACAGCTCCGTCCATCCATCTCCACCCATGTCAAGCTGGGCCGCCGTCCTCAACTTTGTCATCCCGAGCGTAGCCGAGGGACCTGCTGTGCGCCCTTCCCTCTAACAACTCCCGACACCTCCGTCCATCCATCTCCACCCATGCCAAGCTCGACCGCCGCCCTCAACTTTGTCATCCCAGAGCCTGTGACTTTTTGATCTTTTCGCGTTTTTTGCAGCCGACCAGATGTTCTTCAATCCCCTCCAGAAAGGCGTCATCCTGAGCGAAGCGTCTCGCAGATCTATCGCATAACAGAGGGTTTTATGCGCGCAGTCGAAGGACCCCGGCGATGCTTGTTGGCAGATGCTCTTCGGAGCTTTCCGGCCACAGACCACAAGGGAAATTAAAAAGTCACAGCCTCCGAGCGGAGCCGAGGGACCTGCTGTGCGCCCTTCCCTCTAACAACTCCCGACACCTCCGTCCATCCATCTCCACCCATGCCAAGCTCGACCGCCGTCCTCAACTTTGTCATCCCGAGCGTAGCCGAGGGACCTGCTGTGCGCCCTTCCCTCTAACAACTCCCGACACCTCCGTCCATCCATCTCCACCCATGCCAAGCTGGACCGCCGTCCTCAACTTTGTCATCCCAGGAGCTTGAGCCGATAACGGGAAACCTCAGCCGGAGGCCTGACTGCATTCGTGCGCGATCTGCAGCCCCTCTTCGATGACAACTACTAAGGCCGCAGAGCGGAGCCTGCGCTTTCATCGCATAAACGCGACATTTATGTGGAAATGCTATCGCTCACGAAAACAAGCGGCGAAACCCTACAGCCCGCGCATCTATTGGCTTGTGAGTTCGATGATCCCCCTCCGCAACTTTGGCAAAACAGACGTGAAGATCTCTGCGCTTGGTCTCGGCGGCCATCACCTCGGCGCAGCTAAAGACGAGGCGACCGCGGTTGAAATTGTCCGTCGCGCACTGAATGGCGGCATCACTTTCTACGATTGCTGCTGGGAATACAACCGGGGTAAGTCAGAAGACTGGCTCGGCAAGGGGCTGCGTGGTTTGCGCGATCGCGCATTCCTTATGACCAAGGTGTGCACCCACGGCCGGGATGCGTCGCTGGCCATGCAGATGCTCGAGCAGTCGCTGCGACGCCTGCAAACAGACCACCTCGACCTTTGGCAAATTCATGGAGTCTCGTTCCAGAACGATCCGCGGGAGTTCATCCGGCCGAATGGCGCGGCAGAAGCGCTGCATAAGGCTAAAGAGCAAGGCAAGGTGCGCTTTGTTGGCTTCAGTGGGCACAAGGATCCTGAGATTCACCTCTCGATGCTGGACACCGGTTTCCCCTTCGATGCGGTACAAATGCCACTCAATCCCTTCGACGCCAATTTCTTTTCCTTCGAGCAGAAGGTGCTGCCCGTACTGAATAGCCGCGGGATCGCTGCCCTGGGCATGAAGCCGATCGGAGGCCATGGGGAGCCGGTACAGAAAGGCGTCTTCACGGCTAAGGAGCTGCTGCAATATGCCATGAGCCTGCCGGTCGCTACCACCATCTCTGGTGTCTCCGAGATGTCGATCCTGGAACAGAATCTAGGGATCGCGCAAGGTTTCGCCGCACTCTCAACATCGGAAATGCAGGCTCTGCGTGAGCGCGCAAAACCCTATGCCGGCGATGGCCACTTTGAGCTCTATAAGACCTCCATCAAGTTCGATAACCCTGAAGCGCGCATAGCCCACGAGTTTCCCCTCGATATGGAACAGGTTGAAGTAAAGCAAATGGTTTACGCCACCCAGAACACGGGCCGGCCGTTCCCGCAGGTTTCCGACTAACATCCGAAGATGGTGTAAAGGGCTCACGATTGAAGACCAATGCTGAAGGCTGGGAAAGCCGACGAACGTTTTTGAAAGGTGTCGCTATGACTGGTGCTGTTTCCATGATCTCCGCGGCGGCCGCGAAGGGACAGAACGAGGCGACCCACGGACAAGCGAATCCCGTTGTCCCCAACGGTCAGGGAGAGAGTGGAGGAACGGTTGCGGAGTTCCAGGCGCCGCATCGCCCCATGGGGAAGACCGGGCTTCAGGTTTCCATTCTCGGCGTCGGTGGTTACCACCTTGGAGCCGTGGCAGGACAACCGGAGGTCAACAACATGGTGGCGAAAGCCCTGGACCTTGGAATCAACTTCTTCGACAACGCGTGGGAGTACTACCAGGGCGCCAGCGAAGAGCGCCTCGGTACTGCACTCAAGGGCAAGCGCGATAAAGCGATCGTGATGACTAAGGTCTGCACGCATGGCCGGAAGAAGGATGTCGCCATGCGGATGCTGGAGGAGTCGCTGACTCGCCTGCAGACAGATCACCTGGATGTATGGCAGGTGCACGAAGTTGTGTATTACAACGACCCTGAGAAATGCTATGCGGTCGATGGCGTTCTGGAAGCACTGGCGGCGGCCAAGCAACAAGGTAAGGTGCGCTTCGTTGGATTTACCGGCCACAAAAATCCCTCCATCCATCTCGCGATGCTTAATGGCGGCTTTCCCTTCGACACGATACAAATGCCTTTGAATCCCTTCGACTATAGCTATCGGAGTTTCCAGCAGCAGGTACTGCCTGTTGCCGCACAGCGCGGCTTGGCGGTGTTCGGGATGAAAAGCATGGGTGGGTCGGGCGAGATGATCTCTCAGGGGGCCCTGACCCCCACCGAGGCGCTGACTTTTGCCATGAGCCTGCCCGGTGTATCGACCACCATCAGCGGCATGGATTCCATGCGTGTTATGGATCAGAATCTGGAAATCCTTCGCAATTTCAAGCCACTCTCCGAGGAGCAGATCGGCGAGCTGCGCTCCTACGCAAAGCAGTTTGACGATGGCCGCTATGAGCTTTTCAAGAGCAGTGTGAAGTATGACGGCGACCTGGGGCGCCAGCAACACGACTTCCCCAGCGCGGCCGAGCTGCCTGCCTAGGTCCCTGGTAGATGGAATTCTTACGACACTTCGGCGGCCTGTATATCCGTACTCGGTGCGACTCGCTTTTCTTCACTTCGCACTTTGCAGCGGCGAGGAAATCGTTTCCAGCGACTTGCCCGCTGCTTCTACTCCGATGAAATACTCGCAGACCGCGCCTGCCAGCATAAGCAATCCGCCTAATAGATATCCCAGGCCTACGTTTATCCGGGAGCCGCTGGCGATCAGAAAACCAAAAAGGAGTGGCGCTCCGACTCCGCCGACCAGAGTTCCCAACGAATAAAAGACGGCGATCGCAAAAGCGCGTATTTCGAGCGGAAAAATTTCGCTAACCGTCAGATAAGCGGCGCTGGCCGCGGACGAAGCAATGAAGAAAATCACGGTGAAGCAAATACCCATTCCGCGGGCGCCGATCATTCCATGAGCGAACGGGTAGATAGTGCCAAGAAGGAGAAGCCCGGCGGTACCATAGGTCGCAGTAATCATCGGTTTGCGTCCTATTTTGTCGAACAGTGGGCCGAGCACCATGGGGCCGAGAAAGCTACCTACTGCAAAAGGCAACAGGTATCGCGGCAGATCGTCGTTGCTTACGTGAAAGAACTTTTTCACCACCAGCGCATAGCTAAAGAAGACGGCATTGAAGAAGAAGGCTTGACCCACCATGAGCGTCAAAGCCAGAAAAGACCTCTGACGGTTATCTCCCGTCATGTTGCGAAAAATTTCCTTGAGCGGAGTGTGGTCGCGGACGATAATTTTGAGTTTCTTTCCCTCGGGCGCGGGCAAACTGCCAGGATTGCCCTTCGATACTTTGTCTTCGATCTCCCTGACTACTTTGTTTGCCTGGTCCTCATATCCGCGAAGCATCAACCAGCGTGGACTTTCTGGAACGTAAAGCCGCAGGACTAGAACCGCCGCGCCCAGGCTGCCGCCGACCCCGAACGCATAGCGCCAGCTGGTTGCGGCGGATAGCCCATGGCCATGGAGCAGGAACATCGCTGCAAGCGAGCCCATAGTCGCGCCGACCCAAAAGGTCCCATTGACTACCAGGTCTACGGTGCCGCGCACCTTGCCGGGAATGAGCTCATCCACAGCCGAATTGATCGCCGAGTATTCTCCTCCAATCCCACAACCTGTGAAAAAGCGGAAACACAGCAAAGCTTAAAAAATTCCAAGAGAATGCACTCGCGATGGTGGCGAGTGAATAGGTAGCCAAGGTGACCAGAAAAAGCTTCTTGCGCCCCAGCCGGTCGGTGAGGTAACCGAAGAGAATGGCGCCCAGAACAGCTCCGGCAAGATAGAACGTAGCTGCCGAGGTGACCTGCGGATCGGTGAGAGAGAGCCCGTTCTTACTTTCCAGAACGCCGGAAAGCGAGCCGACCAAGGTAACCTCCAGGCCATCCAACAGCCAGGATGTTCCGAGTGCGAAGATAATTCGCGTATGCCATTTGCTCCAGGGAAGGCGATCCAGGCGGGCAGGCACATCTGTCTCGACGGTTTGGTTCTCGGAAGTTCGGGTGGCTTCTTTCAGACTTACTTTCGCCATGAGCTCATCCCGCAACGCCGATCAGAAGTTGCCCGCAGAATTGCAGTCATCGATACAACCTCAAAGTGCACAACGGCAACGCAGACGAAGGAAAGGGCCGGCTGACTGCCGGCCTCTGCTTTTCCCCACCCCTCCATAATTCGAGGGGTCAACGTCGTGGGTGGATTCGCTGCTTAGAAAATCCTGGATTGTAGCGGGAAGAGTCCGTCGGTTGCTGCGATTCTCCTTGGCCGAACGGCAAGCGGAGGAAATCGCGAAAACCCGCTCCCCTCCCCAGCTGTATATAGAGATGCCGCCCGATGAGCGGTGGTGGCCTCCACCTGGGAAGTTCTCCGGCTAACGCATAATAGAAGGCAGAGCCAACATGACAAGCAGCAACGGAGCAACCGGCCCCCGGGCAACAAATCTCGCGCCCTGCGCATGGGAGAGCTTTCTCGATCGCGCCCCTCTGGCTCTCGATCGAGCACAGGTGTCAGCTTCACTGCAAGGCAAACGGATTCTAATCACAGGGGCGGGCGGTTGGATTGGCTCGGCCTTGACCCGCAGCATCGCCGAGTTTGCGCCGAATCAGCTGGTGTTGTTGGAAGCAGCGGAACGGAATCTTTACGAGATCGACACGGCTCTGCGCCAACTGCCCTGCCCCATCGAGCATGTGTCCGTCCTGGGCAGCGTCTCTCAGCCGTCCCTGCTGGCTGAGATGTTCAGTCGTTACCGGCCCCAGATCGTTTATCACGCGGCCGCTTTCAAGCACGTTCCCATGATGGAGCAAAATCCCTTTGCAGCGATCGAGAACAATTCGATCGGCACGCACCTGCTGGTGGAGGCTGCCAACGCCAACGCTGAGACTGAGCAGTTGATTCTGCTGTCTACTGACAAGGCTGTTGACCCGGTCAGCATCATGGGGGCGTCGAAGAGGATCGCCGAGCTGGTAATGCTGGCGCCACGCGCTACATCTGCCCGGATGAAGGCAGTACGCCTGGGCAATGTGCTCGGTTCGGAAGGCAGTATCGTTCCTCTCTTCTTAAGACAAATACTCGCCGGTCAGCCGGTAACAGTCACGCACCCCGAGGTTCGGCGCTACTTCCTCACCACTGCCGATGCGGTAACCCTACTGCTGCACGCGGCTTTAGCGGAGACACCGCAAGGCATCCTCGTGCCGGAGTTGGGGGAACTCGTACCGGTGGAAGCGCTAGCGCAGCATCTGATGGACTGCTCTGGCCAGGTGCCTATTGTCTTCACCCAGCTGCGGCCAGGCGACAAGATGAGTGAAGCACTGCTCTCTGACCGCGAATCGTACGTCGCCCACGCAGATGTTGGCCAGCCGCTGCGAGCGGTCAAGAGTCCCTGTCTGCCCGCCACGCTTCTGAATGAGATTCTGCGACAACTCGAGCAGGCCTGCCGGGAACGCTCCGTGGAGCAGCTATTGGCAACAGTAAAGCGCGCCGTCCCCGAGTATCACCCGAGCGCAGTTGTGCAAGCGGCGGCCGTGGAAACGGCATGAAGCGAACGATTGCCGTAGTGACCAGTTCCCGCGCTGACTACAGCCACCTCTATTGGCCCTTACACGACCTAGCGCGACACGAAGATGTCGACCTGAAGCTGATTGTGTTGGGCGCACATCTCTCGCCCCAGTTCGGGGAGACGGTGAAAGAGATCGAGAAGGATGGGTTGCCCATTGCCGCACGGCTCGAGTGTCTGCTCAGCTCGGATACCGACGTTGGCATGGCGAAGACACTGGGCGTAGCTGTGCTTGCCCTGGCCGACCTTCTGGGGCAGATGCGGCCTGATCTATTGCTCCTGATCGCGGACCGCTATGAGATGCTCGCCCCCGCGGCTGTAGCTCTCACGCTGCGTATTCCTGTCGCGCATATAGAAGGCGGCGAGATCAGCGAAGGAGCCATCGACGATGCAGTGAGAAACGCGCTTACCAAAATGAGCCACATCCATTTCACGTCGACCGATGGGGCGCTGGCCCGCGTGATCGCAATGGGTGAGGAGCCGTGGAGAGTCCATCGCGCCGGCGCTCCCTCGCTCGACCATCTTCGTCGCAGCCGCTTGCTCGACGTCCACGAACTTGAGCAACGACTCGAGCTCGATCTTAAACGCCTTACCGTGGTGGTCGCGTATCATCCGGTGACCATCATGCGGGATACAACGCAGGAGGCCGATTCCCTCTTTGCCGCCCTGCGAGACGTGGACGCGCAAATACTCTTCTGCTACCCCAACGCCGATGCGGGCAGCCATGCGCTGCTGGAGCGGACACGCGCCTTCCTTTCCACCCGCAGCGACGCCAGGGTCTACGTCAATCTGGACTCGGTAACTTACTGGAGCTTGCTTCGCCAGGTTGCCCTGCTCATCGGTAACTCCAGCAGTGGCATTATGGAGGCTGCTTCGTTTGCTCTGCCGGTGGTGAATGTGGGTTTCCGGCAAAAGGGCCGCGAGCGGGCCCGCAACGTGCTGGATGCCGAGCCGGAGACCAAAGCCATCCTCGCAAAAATTGCCGAGGCCATGAGTCTTGAGTTTCGCGAGTCGCTCGCGGGCATGACCAATCCTTATGGGGACGGGCATGCATCGGAGAAGATCGTGCAGGTGCTCACCACGGTTCCCCTCTCTGAAGAGTTGATCGTCAAGCGCGCGGACATTATTCGATGAAGATACCCTTGTCCGCGCCCGATATAACGGAGGCGGAAATCGAAGCAGTCGTGGCCGTGTTGCGCACTCCACGGCTAAGCCTCGGCCCGGTGAGCGAGCAATTTGAGGCGGCGGTCGCGGACTTCGTTTCCGTGCCCCACGCGGTGGCGGTCAGCTCCGGAACAGCAGGGCTGCATCTTTGCATGCGCGTGCTGGGCATCGGTGAGGGGGATGAGGTCATCGTTCCCTCATTCGCCTTCATCGCTGCCGCGAATGCCATTCGTTATGAACGTGCAACCCCGGTTTTCGCCGATATCGATCCGGCCACGCTGAATATCGACCCGCAGAGGATGGAAGAGGCCATCACGCCCAGGACGCGAGCTATCCTGGTGGTCCACAACTTTGGGGTTCCCGCGGATATTTCGACCATCCTCGAGATTGCTGAAAGGCGCGGGCTGTTGGTGATTGAGGATGCCTGCGAGGCGATTGGGGCGGAGCACCGCGGCCGCAAGGCCGGCTCCATGGGGCATGCCGGTGTCTTCGCCTTTTACCCCAACAAGCAGATCACCACCGGCGAGGGCGGCGTGGTGGTCACGCGAGATGAGGCGCTCGCCCGGCGCATCCGGGCTCTGCGCAACCAGGGACGGTACGAAACCGACGACTGGTTTCAACATACCGAGCTGGGCTACAACTATCGCATTTCCGAGATGAATTGCGCCTTAGGGCTGGCGCAGATGTCGAGGCTGGAAGAGATCCTGCAGAAGCGTGAGGCTGTCGCTGCGGCGTATCATCAGCGGCTCTGCCGTTATCAGGAGCTTACCCTTCCGCCGCTTTCGGTCCCTGACGGCCGCGTCAGTTGGTTTGTCTACGTCGTGCGCCTCCATAACAGCGCTCGCCTAAGCCGGGATGCAGTGATGCGCGGATTGGCCGCTGCCGGCATCGCCTCCGGCCGGTACTTCGCTCCCATTCATTTACAGCCCAGTTATGCTGCATGGCGAAATTCCGCAAACCTGCCGGTGACTGAGGCCGAAGCTGCACGCACCATCGCGCTCCCCTTCTTCAACAACATCGAAGCCGGAGCAATGGATACGGTTTGTAACACCCTGGGCCGTTTGCTGTGACCGCCGAAGGGTTCCGCGCTTGGTGTCGCGAGAATTCGACCTAACCACGTCCCGCAGGCGTCCGTCTCTTAACCGAACACCTTCGTGCCTTTCCGCGGCTTGATCAACAATCCCTTGACGCAGGAAGGTCGGCCCGCATGGAATCCGTGCTGCTGTTACCCAATCAAGCTCATTGAGCCGATTTGCGGCTCTGCTAAAGCGAATTGAATCTGCCATTTCCAACCCACGCGCCGTGTTCTATAGTCGAGCATGGATTCTTTAGCGATTGTGTAATCGCAGCCGGAGCAGAATGCCTCTCCCAGCCGTAGCTTCATCGTCTCGCAGCGCCCTGTCGGGCCTGTTACTCTTGACCGCACTTCTTACCGCCGCAACTGCTGGTAGTGCGGACGTTACCCCGTCCAAGCAGGCGGAAGCAGCAAAGCTAAACAACTTTGGCACCGCCCTGATGAATCAGCAGCTGCTGGATAAAGCGCAGGCGAAATTCGCCGACGCCTACCAGCTTGACCCTTCGCTGGTCCATGCCGAGGTGAACCGCGGCATCGCGCTGATCTACCTGCAGAAAATGCCGGAAGCCAAGCAGGCGCTCGAACAAGCCGCGGCCCAGGACCCCAAGGATCCTCACATCTGGTATGCGCTGGGCATTTTGTACCGCATCGAAGCCGAGTATCCGCAATCCCTGGAAAGCTTTCAAAAAGCAGCGGCCCTTGATCCGGACGACGCGGATACGCACTACTTCCTGGGTTCTGTCCTGCTCGAATTGCATCAACCGGAGCAGGCTCTGACCGAATTCCAAACTGCTTTGCGGCTGAACCCCATTCATGCATCGGCTCAGTTTGGCCTCGCCAAAGCGCTACAGCGCGTGGGCCGGCGAGATGAGTCCACCGTTGCCTTTCAAGCGCTTCGAAACGCTGAACCAGGAGAAGATCGGATTCCCCCTGGCACACACCTATGGCGATGAAGGCCACTACTCGCTGGTACAAGATGCGCTGACCGTGAACCCGCAAGTGGGTCCGATGATTCCGCTCACCTTTACTGCGCAGACCATCGACCACGTAGCCGCTGTCGCTGCTAAGCCAGGCGATCGCCCGCAGGGCGGAGCATGCCTGGTTACGCCCGCGGGCGAACAGGCGTACCTTCTGGTGATGGCATCCGGCCAGGATGCCATCCGGACTTATGCGAAATCCGGAAGCGGAAGCTTTGCGCTGGTGCCCAGCGCGCAGACCGGCCTGGTGGCCAACGGTACCGGCGTGGCCTGCACGGTCGGCGACTTCGACGGCGACGGTCTGCCGGATGTCGCCGTGGCCATGAGCGATCGCGTGCTGCTGTTCAAAAACCATGGCGGTGGCAAATTCACCGATGTGACCGCGGCTACCGGTGTGCAACCGGCCAACCAGCCTGCGGGCATCACCTTCGTCGATTACGACCACGACGGCGACCTGGACCTCTTTGTGACCGGCCAACCCTCTGCGGCGGGAGCGAAGCCCAACGTTCTGTGGCGCAACAATGGCAACGGCACTTTTACCAACTGGACGGAGCAAGCGGGCCTTGGAGGCGAAGGCACAACCGTGGCCGCGACCCTGTCTGACCTCAACAACGATCGCGCGGTCGATCTGCTGGTCACCGGTTCCGGCCAGGCGCCCACATTCTTCGCCAACCCTCGCGAGGGACACTTCAAGTCTTCTCCGCTCTTTGCCGAGACCGGCCTTTCCCCAACGATGGGAGCGGTAGTGCTCGACTTCAACAAGGATGGGTGGATGGATGTAGCCCTCACCCACTCCGGCAGCCCGGGCATCTCGCTGTGGCGCAACGTGCAGGGCAAGCGCTTTGAACGCGTCCCTTTACCGGTACAGAATGTGACCGCGGGCTTGGGGCCTGACCGCCATCGATCTCGACAACGATGGATGGCTCGACCTGGTGGCCGCAGTGGAAACCGCACATGGGCCGGAGTTGCGTGCGTTGCGGAATCTGGGTCCGGCGGGCTTTGAGGATGTGACCGCGCAGGTGAAGCTCGACCAGGTGAAGCTGGTTCAACCGCGCGCCCTGATTGCCGCCGATGTGGACGGCGACGGCGCAGCCGATCTGATCGTTACCCAGCCAAACGGAGACCCCTTGCTCCTGCACAACCAGGGCGGCAACCGAAATCACTCTGTGCTGATTTCGATGAAGGGCGTTGCCGACAACAAATCGGCGATCGGCGCCAAGGTAGAGGTCTTTGCCGATGGCGTCTGGCAGAAGTTCGAGATCGCTGGAGCCTCCGGTTATCTGAGCCAGGGAGCGCAGCAGCTTCTGGCCGGCATTGGCAGCGCGGAACACGCCGACATGGTGCGGATTCTTTGGCCCACTGGAGTTCCTCAGGACGAAACAGAGGTGGCGACGAAGACCTCTCTCGCCATCACCGAACTGGACCGCCGGGGAAGCTCCTGCCCCACTCTGTTTGCCTGGAACGGAAAGAAGTACGAATTCATCTCCGACGTGATCGGCGCCGCGGTGGTCGGCCACTGGGTTTCGCCCACGGCAAAAAACAATGCCGATCCGGATGAATGGATCAAGGTCGAAGGCTCGCAGCTTCGCCCGCGCGGAGGATATCTCAGCCTGCGCTTTGGTGAGCCGATGGAAGAGGTCAACTATCTTGACCAGGTTCGCCTGATAGCAGTCGATCATCCTGCGGCGCACCGAGGTATATCCCAACGAGCGCTTTCTCAATGAGCCTCCCTTTGCTGACGGCCGCGCCGTGTTGAGCGCAGACGCGCACCCTGTTGCCGGAGCATGGGATGACAAGGGCCGCGACGTGAGCGCACTGCTGCGCACCCGCGATCACCAGTACGTGCGCGACTTTACTAACCTGCCCTTCGCCGGCTTTGCCAACCAGCACACGCTCACGCTCGATGTAGGCGAGTGGACCGCCGCCAATCCGCTGCGACTATTGCTGCACGGCTTCATCGAGTATTTTTCGGCGAGTTCCATGTATGCCGCGTGGCAGTCGAATCTTGAGCCTATGCCGCCCTATGTGGAAGCGCAGTTGCCGGACGGCAGTTGGAAGCGGGTCATCAACGAGATGGGTTTCCCTGCAGGACTGCCGCGCACCATCGTGGTGGATCTCACGGGCAAACTTCCGCCGGGTACGCGCCGCATCCGGCTCACCACCAATTTGCAGATCTACTGGGACCAGGCATTGATCGACAATGGGCCCGAGGCGCCACAAGCACGTGCGCCAGACCGAGCTACCGTTGGCCTCTGCGCAGCTTGCATTTCGCGGCTACCCGGAACAGATCGATGGCAAGACGCCGGGCGATCTCACGTACAACTATCAGCACATCAGCCAGACCGGGCCCTTTACTCGCTCTCGCGGCAGCTATACCCGCTACGGAGAAGTCACGCCCTTGCTCAAGTCAGTCGACGAATCCTTTGTGATCTTTGGCAGCGGTGAGGATATTGACGTGGAATTCAGCACCGCTTCCCTGCCTCCGTTGGCGCCGGGCTGGAAGCGTGACTACTTTTTCTATGCCAACGGCTTCGTCAAGGATATGGACTTCTACGAGGCAAGTCCCTTCACCGTTGCCGACATGCCGTTCCACGGCATGAGCACTTATCCCTATCCCGCAAGCGAGCATTATCCGCAGGACGAACAGCGCATGCAATATGAGATGGAGTGGAACGACCGCTTCGACTCCGGCCGCGGCGTGCAGCAATATGCATTTCACTACAAGCCGCGCGTGATGCTGCCGCCGGTGGTCAAACCGGCGCAGTGAACGGCCTCACGGTAATGCCCGCGGTCGAGCTCTTGTCGATGCTCAGGCGGGGGCAAATCTCTCCGCTGGAATTGGCCGGCGAATACATCCAGCAGATCGAACGCTTGAATCCTCAGCTGCATGCGCTGGTCGATTTTGACGCCGATCGGGTGCGAGCACAGGCACGCGCACTGGAGAACTCCAGCGGCCCTCGCGGCCCTCTCTTCGGGTTGCCGATGACCATCAAGTCTTCGATCGCCACCGCAGGATACCGCTGCGAGATCGGCAGCCTGCTGCATCGTGGCGATGTTCCCCATGAAAACGCAACCGTGGTGGATCGCATGAAGCAGGCTGGCGCGTTGATCTTGGGAACGACCAACTGTCCTGAGTTCCTGATGGCCTACGAAACCGACAATCGGCTGTACGGGCGTACAGCGAATCCGTGGGATGTGGAGCGAACTGCGGGCGGATCGAGCGGCGGCGAATCGGCGGCCATTGCGGCCGGCCTTTCCGCGGGTGGGCTGGGCAGCGATAGCGGAGGCTCGGTGCGCGAGCCGGCTCACTTTACCGGGATATGCTCGCTCAAGCCCACGCCAGGCCGTATCCCCGCGCGCGGTCATCTGCCGCCATGCGATGGGCCCTTTGCCATTCTGGGCGCGATTGGCCCCATGGCACGTACGATCCGCGATCTCACGCTGCTCTTCATCACTCTCTCCGGACAGGACGCTCGGGATCCGGTGAGCCCGCCGGTCGGCCTCAGGAATGAGTCGCTGGAAGATCTGCGGCGCGTTCCCATCGGTTTCTTTGAGGACGATGGCTCACACGCCGGTTACGCCGGAAACTCGCCAGGCGGTGCAGGATGCAGCGCGGACGCTCGAAAGTCAGGGCTTCAACGTCCGGCCATTTCGCCCCCGCGCGCTGGAGGAGGCGCGGCAGTTGTGGTGGAAGTTTTTTGTCCGCGGCGGCGCCATGCTTCTCGATCCACTGGTACATCGGCGGCATTCGGAGCTGAGCCCAACGTTTCTTGACTTCCTGTCGATCGCGCACAGCGAGCCGCCGTTATCCGGGCAGGAACTGCTTTCGGCATGGATGGATTGCGATCACGTGCGCCGTAAGCTGCTGGCAGAGATGGAGAGCTTTCCCATTCTTCTTTGCCCTGTCTGCGCGATTCCCGCCTTTCGCCATGGGGAACGTGCATGGGAAGTGGAAGGACAGCAAGTGAAGTATCTAGATGCCATGCGATACACGCAGTGGTTCAATCTGCTGGGCGCACCCGCCGCCGTTGTGCCGGTAGGTTGGTCACCCGAGGGCTTGCCGATTGGCGTGCAGATTGCAGGGCGTCCCTTCGAAGACGAACGGGTGCTTGGCATCGCAGCCGCGGTAGAAGCGAACTACGGGTATAAGCCACCACCACTGTGTTTTTGATTACGACGTCTGACGAGGCGGCCTATCACGCATCCCACCAAACCTCGCTCTCTGGACGGAGTGCCCCATGTTCGCGAGCCCGCGTACATGGGTTGAATACGACTTTTTTCCAATGCTTTAAAGCCATTCGCCTGGCATCTATAGAAAAAGGATGGGCTTCGCCCCGATCGTATTTAACCCATGTACGCGGACTCGCGAACATGGGGCACCCGTCCAGAGAGCGAGGTTTGGTGGGATGCGTTGGTAATACAATTTCTGCGACAGGCCTTTAAGTGCTAAGGTGGTGGCGAACATCGGCGCCGCGAACCCAGAAGATGACGTCTTCTGCGATGTTGGTCGCGTGGTCGGCAACCCGCTCCAGGTTGCGAGCAATCATCAGCGCGTGCAGTGCCTGGGGAGTGTAGTGGGGCTGCTCTTTGATCAGATTGGAAAGAGCAAAAAAAGCCGTGTCGTTGATTTTGTCCACGTTGTCGTCCATGGTCAACACCGAGGTGGCCAGCTCCGCATCGGCCTCGATAAAGGCTTGCAGGGCTTTACGCACCATGGCTGAGGCAAGCGACGCCATGCGCGGAATGTCCACCGGGAGATCCACTACCGGGAAGGCCTGAAGG
Source organism: uncultured Acidobacteriaceae bacterium (assembly GCA_963746595.1). GTDB lineage: Bacteria > Acidobacteriota > Terriglobia > Terriglobales > Acidobacteriaceae > PALSA-350. The sequence continues at coordinate 2,058,155 of CAVVBS010000009.1, read as the reverse complement.
TCCCGCACCCGATCGCTGATGCTGACCGCCTGGTCACCCACGCGCTCCAGATCGGCGTTGATCTTGATGACCGCCAGAATGAAGCGCAGATCGATGGCCATCGGCTGCTCCATGGCAAGCAGATCGAGCGCCATCTGATCGATCTCGCGCTCGAAGCTGTTGATCGAAATCTCGCTGCGAACCACCAGGTCGCAAAGGGAAAGGTCGCGCACGCGGTAGGCCTCAACGGCTCGCTGGATCGCCTGCTCCGCCATGCCCGCCATGACCAGAAGCCGTTCTTTCAGATCGTCGAGTTTCCGATGAAATCGAATCCGCATCATCCGAACCTACCTGTAATGTAATCCTCAGTCCGCTTATCGGTTGGATTGGTAAAGATCTTGTGAGTTGCGTCGAATTCCACCAGCTTTCCATTGAGGAAAAAGCCGGTATTCTCCGCGACCCGCGCCGCTTGCTGCATGTTGTGGGTCACGATCACGATGGTGTATTGCGACTTGAGCTGAAAGATAAGATCTTCGATCTTCGCCGTAGAGACGGGATCCAGCGCCGAGGCCGGCTCGTCCATCAGCATGACCTCCGGATCCACAGCCAGCGCGCGGGCAATGCAGAGACGCTGCTGCTGCCCACCGGAGAGGCTGGCGCCCGACTTCTTCTTAAGATCGTTCTTCACTTCGTCCCAAAGAGCGGCCTGCTGCAGCGAGCGCTCGACCACTTCATCGAGAATCTTTCGGTTTCGGAATCCATTGAGGCGTAGACCCGACGCCACATTGTCGTAAATCGACATGGTGGGAAACGGGTTCGGCCTCTGAAAAACCATCCCGATCCGGCGGCGAATCTCCACCGGCGAGGCTTGGGCGTAGATGTCCGTCTGACCAACGCGCACAGTGCCGGTGACGCGACCAATCGGGTTGGTCTCGTGCATACGATTCAGGCAGCGCACGAACGTAGACTTGCCGCAGCCGGAGGGCCCGATGAGAGCCGTGGCATGGTTCGCCGGAATCCGCAGGCTGATGCTCTGAAGAGTGTGGTTGGCGCCGTACCACGCATTCAGATCAGAGACTTCGATGGCTACGCCCACTAACTTGCCCCTTTCAGAACTCCGCGGCCTGCCACATAGCGGACGAGCGCGACCGATACGACGATAAGCACAATCAACACCAATGCGCCGGCCCATGCCAGACGATGCCATTCATCGTACGGAGAAATCGCATAGACAAAAATCTGCAACGGAAGGGCCGCGATCGGTTCATTGACGCTGGTGCTCCAGAACTGGTTCCCGAAGGCGGTAAAAAGCAACGGGGCAGTCTCTCCCGCAACCCGGGCAAAGGCCAGCATACAGCCGGTGATGACGCCGGGGGACGCGGTGCGCAGAGTAATCGAAAGAACGGAACGCCAGTTCGGAACACCCAGTCCCGAGAGCAGCCTCGCGCACATTAAGAGGCACCATCAGCAGCATCTCTTCGGTCGTGCGAGTAATGGTCGGAATCATCATGATGCCCAGCGCCACGCCGCCGGAAAGCGCGGAGAAATGCTTCTGGGGCACGACGATGAGGGTATAAATCGCGATGCCCATGACGATCGAAGGCACACCATTGAGAACGTCGGCGGTAAACCTGACCATGTTGGCCAAACGCTTATTGCGGCCAAACTCCGCGATGTAAATGCCGCCGGCTATGCCGATGGGCACGCCCATAAGACTGGCGATCGCCAACAGGACGCCCGAGCCAAGGATGGAATTGGCCATCCCGCCACCAACCTCACCCACGGGCTTGGGTATCTGGGTAAAGAAAGCGAGATTGAGAGAACTGGCGCCCTTGTAGAGCAGATAGCCAAAAATGGCGATCAGCGGCGCCATGACCAGGATAGTGGCGCCCACGGCAGCAGCGGTTGCCAGATGATTGGCAAAGACCCGCCATAGCCGGTTGGAGGTTCCGGCGCGCAGCGGCGGCATGACGTTGGAAGCCATTCGCTAAGTACCTCTAACCGGCGCGCCCCGGGTTACCGCCCAAACCAGTACCCGGGCCAGCGCATTCACAATGATGGTGACGATAAAGAGCGCCAGCCCGATTTCGATCAAGGCGCTCAGGTAAAGTTCGTCCGAGGCTTCGCTGAACTCATTGGCAATGACACTGGCCATGCTGTAGCCCGGGGCCAGCAAGGAGCGAGCAATCTCCGGCCGGTTGCCGATGACCATGGTGACCGCCATGGTTTCGCCCAGGGCGCGGCCCAGGCCGAGAATGACTGCTCCGACGATGCCGATGCGCGCGTTGCGCAACACACCCATGCGGATCATCTCCCAGCGCGTAGCTCCCAGGGCCAGCACCGCTTCCCGCTGCGCATAGGGAACCGCCGACATGACCTCGCGGGTAAGCGACGAGATGATGGGCAGAATCATGATGGAAAGAATCACGCCGGCTGCGAGCATCCCGATGCCGTAGTTGGGGCCGGCAAAAATCCCCGACCAACCCAGGGTCTTGATGAGGAAGGGATTCACGTACTGGCGCAGCAGTGGAATCAGGACAAAAACCGCCCACAGACCATAAACCACGCTGGGAATCGCCGCCAGCAATTCGGTAAAGAAGGCCAGGAAACCGCGCAGCCAGGCGGGGCACATCTCGGTGAGGAAGATGGCAACGCCAACCGCCAGGGGCACGGCGATAATGAGCGACAGGATCGAAGAGACCACGGTGCCGTAGATAAACGGCAAGGCGCCGAAGTTGCCGTTCACCGGATCCCAGGCGGACCCGAAGAAAAACGACATGCCGAATTTTGAATGGTGAGCTTCGAGCCCGAAATGAGCTCGACCAGGATCAACAGAACAATGGCGAAGATGCTGAGCGCACACAGCAACATGAGGAAGCTGAAGGCGCGATCGGCAAGCGAGGAACTGCCGCAGTTGAGAAGATACGTGCGGACGGGAGAGGGCGACGGCTCAGCGCCTGGAGACGCACTGCTTTCTGTTCGCTGGGTCACGTCAGCCTGGCCAGCCACTCGCGGCACCTGAGTTTCTGGTTTCACCACTCATACCGTAGCGGGGTTTAGTGAATTTGAGGTTAAACCAGCGCACGGCACAAACCTTTTGAAATGAAAAAGATTATGGTGCGCTGGCTTCATGGGACGAAGTCGCTGCCGGGCCAGAATAACATCCAGTCGCTTTACTTCGAGCGTGTTGATCGTGGCACTGACCTTCTGCGCGACCGAAGCAGGTAGCGGAGCATAGTAAAGCGAGCTGGCCTCGTTCTGATGCTGCAGCATCCACTTGAGAAAATCGATCAGGACCTTGCCATTGGTGGGGTCCTTGGCAGGGTTTGGAATCAGAAGCCAGGTGAAGCTGGAGATGGGATAGGCATTTCCCGGCGCATTGGTAATGGAGACGCGGTAATCAGCCGGCATGTTCTTGACGCTCGCGGCCGCCTCCGACACTCCCTCGATGGATGCCTTGACCCAGCTTCCACCTGCGGTCTTTACATAGGCGAAGGGGATCTTGTTCTGCAGAGCGTAAATGAGCTCGACGTAGCCGATCGCGCCCGGCGATTGGCGAACAAAGCCGGCAACGCCTTCGTTGCCCTTGGCGCCGATTCCCCTAGGCCAAGCTCGGCGACGCGCCCTTGCCGGGACCGCCTGCCCAGTCTTTGCTGACCTTGGACAGATAGTCGGTGAAGATGAAAGTGGTGCCGCTTCCGTCGGAACGATGGACGACAAAAATATCCTGAGAGGGCAGCTTGACTCCCGGATTGTCCTTGGCTATGCGTGCATCGTCCCACTTGGAGATCTTGCCCAGATAGATATCAGCCATCACGTCAGGCCCTAATGCGCAGGTCATTGACGCCCGGCAGGTTGAAGATCGGCACCACCGCGCCCGAGCACGGTGGGAATGGCCTGAATCTTGACCTTGGAGGCGGCCAACTGTTCGTCCGTCATAGTGACGTCGCTGGCGCCAAAATCGACCGTTCCGGCCGTCACCTGGCGGATGCCGCCGCCGCTGCCGATCGGCTGGTAGTTGATCTGGACCCCGGGATGGGAGGCACTGTACTCGCTAAACCACTTGGAATAAATAGGATAGGGGAAGGTCGCTCCCGCTCCGTTGAGCTTTTGCGCGTGGCCCACGCAAACCGTTGCACTCATGGCAGCGGCCAACAACCAGATTGTCTTTCTCACGTTCCACCTCAGGAAATTCATCCTGATTCTCAGTTGTGTCTGTGAATGGTCTTTACAAGACCATGAATATGGCGAGAAAAGCATTCCCGCGGGAGGGCCGCAAACATTTATTTTTCAACAGTTTGCGTAGATGCCACTGGAGCGGGTCCGGCTACCGGCAAGGCGGGCGCGCTGGGGGCAACGGACGGCAGGCGAAAGAGAAAAGTCGCACCGAACCCTAGTTCGCTCTCACAGCGAATGTGGCCGCCATGGGCCTGAACAATGTGCTTGGCGATCGCCAGTCCCAGCCCAGTCCCGCCGGATTCACGCGAGCGGGCTTTATCGACCCGGTAGAAGCGCTCAAAGATGCGAGGCAAGTGCTCATACGCGATGCCGGGGCCGAAGTCCTGCACGTAGAATTCGACCATCGCCTCCTGCTTGCGCGCCCCCACCCGTACGCGGCCTCCTGCTTTGCCGTATTTCATCGCATTCTCGACCAGGTTTCCGAAGACCTGACTCAGTGCGTCGAGATCGGCCATCACCGGTTCATCGGTGGTCTCGCCCACTTCGAGGACCGCCGCTGAATCAAGCACCAGCCCAGCCAGCGAGCCGACGGCTTCTTCGACCAGCCTGCCCAGCCTGGATCTTTTGCAGACGCAGCTTGTAGTCGCCGGATTCGACGCTGGCCAGGGCCAGCAGGTCTTCCGTCAGACGGTTCATGCGGGCCGCGTTCTTGAGAATGATCTGCAGGAACTCGCGCGCCTGATCGCTCAGGCCGGGTCATCGAGCAGGGTCTCCACGTATCCCGTGATGCAGGTAAGCGGAGTGCGCAATTCGTGGGACACATTGGCCACGAAGTCCCTGCGGGTAGTCTCAGAACGCTCGATTTCAGAGACGTCATGCAACACCGCGACCGCGCCCCCGCCGGGCATGGGAGCAGCGTTGACCTCAAAGATCTTGCCCGGGGAAACGGAGGTGGCGCGCCGCCGGCTGGCCTGGCGTTGGGTGAGGGCCGCGCCCACCGCGGAAAGGACCTCGGGATCGCGAACGGAATGGACCAGGGCGCGGCCCTCCTGGACCGGGCTCAAGGCGATCCGCTGCATGACGGCATTGCACCAGCTCACCTGTCCCTGCGGGTTGATGGCGATGACCGCCTCCTGCATGCTGTCCAGCAGCGCCGTCAGCTCGCTGCGGCTGCTCTCCAGGGCATGAAAGCTGTGCTCCAGCCGGCTGGCGGTCACGTCGAGGGCATGGGCGACGGCGGAGATCTCATCCAGATTGCCCTCTTCCACTCGCGCCGAAAGGTCGCCGGCGGCGATGCGGTTGGCGAAGACCACGATGCGGGCCAGGCGCTTGGCGGCCCGCTGCGCCAGCCATGCCGCCAGCAGCGTCGCCACCACCAGCGAGAGCAGCGAGGCCAGCACAATACCCCGGCGCAACACGTGCACCGCTGCAGGAACGCCGATAAAGGGGTAGGCCAAACGCACCACCAGCGGGCCGGCGGGAACGGCAACGTACAGCGTGCGCCCGCGCTGGGCGCGGCCCAGGGGCTGATGTTGATCAATGACAGCCGCGATCTCGGGAGCGGATTGTCTCGGATGCCGGATCGTCTTGGGAGGAGGCAACCAGCCTGGCCCTGGGCATCGAAGATGGCTACTTCCGCCCCGGTGGCGGTGGCATCCATGCGGGCGATTCGCTGCAAAGACTGGGCATCGAGAGATGCAGGACCAGAGGCGCTTAGATGCGCCGCCAGCAGGCGGGCTTCGCCTACCAGGGACTCCTCTGCCTGCGCGCGCAGCGACTGCTCCATGACCTGGCGCAGGGAGAAGTCGAGCACCACCATGCCCAGGAAGAGCACCACCACGAAAGAGAAGAACAGCTTGCTGAAGACCCTGCCCGTCACGAGGCTATCCTCTTTAGATCCGGAGCCTAAGAAGCTGACTTGCGTGGTTCCTCCACCACCCGGGGGACCTCGAAACGATAGCCCGCGCCACGAACGGTCTTGAGATATCGGGGGCTCTCGGGATCAGTCTCGATTTTCTCACGTATGCGCCGCACATAGACGTCCACGGAGCGTGGGGTCACGAAGCGGGCATCGCCCCAGACGGCGTCGAGCAGGTGATCGCGGCTGAAGACGCGGCCCGGATGCCGGGCAAGGTAGTCCAGCAGTCGAAATTCGGTCGCGGTGGTGGTGGTGAGCTCTCCCCGCACCTTCAATTGCATGGCGCTGGCATCGATGACCACTTCCTCGAAGCTGATAATGGAGGGCGCCGTAGGCCGTTCAAAGCGGCGCAGCACAGCCTTGACCCTGGCGATCAGTTCCCGGGTAGCGAAGGGTTTGGTGATGTAGTCGTCGGCGCCCAGTTCCAGGCCCAGGACGCGATCGTTTTCTCCCGCCCGGGCGGTGAGAAAGATGATCGGAATGGTGCTGAGAGCGGGATTGCTGCGCAGACGGCGGCACACATCGAGGCCGTCTCCGCCGGGAACCATGATGTCCAGAAGAAAGAGCACGGGCGCCTGGCGCTCGGCGTCGGGGACGAGGTTTGCCGGGGTGCTGTAGACACGTACACCAAAACCTGCGGCTTCCAGATGATGCTGTACCAAGCGGGAAATATCCGGATCATCTTCCAGGACGCATACGGTTTGACTCAACTCGATCTCCCTCAGCTTCGTGCCGCACAGGATACGCCCACTTAAGTGGCACGTCAGAACGCTCTGCGCGGATGCGTTTAGCGTAACCTAATCTGGATAGGGGGAATGCAAAACTACGGTGAATCCTTGTCCATTTGGCAAAAATCCCGGTATCCCCCGGATTTCCTGTCAATAGCAAGTTTCATATATGGCACTCACCGGCTGCGTTGTGGCAGTTATAGAGTAGACCTTTGCCGAGGACGGTAACCCGTGTCGCGTCCAGTCATCTTGTGTATCGACGATGAAGATCTCGGCCTTGAGATCCGGAAGATGGTTCTGGAGCGCGAGGGCTTCTCCGTGCTGACGGCGAAGGACGGGGTGTCCGGTTTATCGCTCTTCGATACCGAGGAGATTGACGCAGTGAGTCGTGGATTACGCTATGCCGGGCATGGACGGGGGCCAGGTAGCCGCCATCCTGCGCAAGCGAAAGCCCGACATACCGATCCTCATGCTTTCGGCCTATGTGGCCCTTCCCGAAGAGGTGATGCGGGTGGTGAGTGTCTCCGCAACCAAAGGGGATGGCGCGTTCACCCTGGTCGAAAAGCTGAAGGAAATGCTGCAGACGAACGCTCCCGATGGACGAGGCGGCTCCCGGTGAATCTTCATCAGTTCCGGCAAATCCTGGTTACTACGGTACTGCTGCCTTTGGTCCTGCTTCTGCTCCTGGCCTTGGTACTGGCCTGGCAGTTCCAACGCACGCTGCGGGAGCAGCGACGGATTGACCACACCGATCGCATCACTGCCCTGCTGAATGAGTTGGAACGGCTGGTGGTCGATCAGGAGACCGGCCTCAGGGATTACCAGCTCACCCACGATCCGACTACCCTTGAACCCTATCAGAATGCGGAAGGCGCGTCTGCACGGAACCTTAGACCGCCTGCTGTACCTGGTCCGGGACGATCCTAACCAACTCATGCGGCTACGCCAGATCCGTGACAGCCATGAGCCATGGATGGGATTTGCCGGTAAGGCGCTGGATAATCTGCGCGCAGGGAAGATATTCGGGGACACGGCGCTGGACCTGAACGGGGGCCAACTGATGGCCACCTTAAGGACCCGGATCGGCGCCATGACCCAAATCGAGGTCAAGCGGCGCGACGAGGAGGTAGAGTCCACCAACTCGCAGGTTCGTACGCTGATGGCGATTCTGCTTTTGTCTTCCATTGGAACGGGCATCGTCCTGGGCATCTACACGCAAAGGAATATGAGGCAGGTCTCCGGGGCGTTCCGCGCATCGCTCGAAGAAGCGCACGAGCGCGCGGATGAGCTCATTGAGAGCCGGCAATGGCTGCAGACGACTCTGGAATCGGTGGGCGATGCCCTGATTGCCTGCAATCAGCAGCGCCGCGTGGAACTCATGAATCCGGTGGCTCAGCAACTGACTGGCTGGACGCTGGAAGACGCGAAAGGAAGGCGACTCGAAACCGTCTTCTGCACGATCGATGAGGAAACGCGGGAGCCGGTAAAGAATCCCGGTGCGTGGACGGAGATCAAAGACCCGGCAGCGACGAAGTCATTCGCTGCTGATCGCCAAAGACGGCACGGAGTATTTAATCGATCAAAGCGCCGCTCCGATTCGCGATGCCAAGGGCGCAGTGGCGGGCGTGGTGCTGGTCTTTCGCGATATCACCGACCTGCGGCGAAGAGACGAGGCCCTGATGGCGCACGAGAAGCTAGCCGTTGCCGGGCGTCTTTCCGCAAGCATCGCCCATGAAATTCATAATCCGCTGGACTCCGTCGCCAATCTTCATTACCTGATGGCGAACGAGACCGATCCCGCTCTGCAGCAGCGATACCTCGCCATGGCCCAGCAGGAACTAAACCGCACCCTGCAGATCAGCCGGGCCATGCTCGGCCTATATCGCGAGCCGAAGGCTCCGGTGGAAGTGGATCTGCGCGAGTTACTCGAAAGCGTGTTGCTGCTTGCTCGACCGGCAGTTGAAAGACCAGTCCATCGCGATCGACCGAAGGCTGGGTCGCTGGCGACAACGTCCAGGGGTTTCCCGGGGAGTTGCGGCAGGTATTCACCAACCTGATCACCAACGGAGCCGAAGCATCGGGGCGGGGCGGACGGGTGCAGGTCATGGTCGAGTCGTCGTTCCCGGCGGATAGCCGTCCCGGCGCCCTGGTGACGATTACTGACAGCGGTCCCGGCATTCAAGAAGCCCATCAAGCCAAACTCTTCAAGCCCTTCTTCACCACCAAAGGGGAGCACGGAACCGGTCTCGGGTTGTGGGTGAGCCGGGGAATCGTAGAGAAGCATGGCGGCAAAATAGAACTGACCAACAGCACGGACCCCATTTTTCCCGGAGCAGCGGTGCGGGTATATCTCCCCGCGCTGGGGCCGGCGGCGGCTATGGCGGGCGCGGGCAACTACCGCGGTCAGCAGCCACTTTCCTAAGCGGTGGGCTACTTAATTTGCAGTCGCTGAAGGTTCCAGATATCAGAAGAGGACGGTAGATCCAAGTCTAAGGAATGCGCGATTTTTCCGGCAGTCGCTGCTCTATTGCTCTGTATCACGGCACGACTCTACGAGGCTGCGAAAACCAAAGAATGGCCTTTTTCGCAGCCTGTTAAGGCCGGCGCGCCACAAAGCGCAGCCGCATGTAATCGGCAGTCCAGTTCCCCTCGCGATCGCATAGAACCGGCTTGAGCAGGCTGACGATCTGCTCGATGGCGGCTGGCCTCTCCGAGGCAGGCAACTGTTCGAGCACGCTGCTACGGAAGGTCTGGAGCCAGTCGGCCATGCCCGAGGGGAGCGGGGTAGGACGCGGCGTCAGCGTAATCTCCTCAACCAGGAAGCCGTGACTCTCCAGCAGGGCGCGATATTCGGTGTTGCTAAAGAAGCGATTGTTTTCGATGCGCTCCGCCGGTATGGCGCGAGCAGTCAACACCGCCAGCAATGCTACGCGAATGGCGGCGATATTTCCCTGACCACCACATTCGGCCACGAAACGGCCCCCCGGCTTCAGCGCCCGGTACACGCCATCGAGAACAGCATCCTGATCACCCATCCAGTGCAGCGCCGCGTTGGAAAAGACGGCGTCGAATTCCTGGTCGAAGGGCAGCGCTTCCCCGCTGACGTAGCGTGCGTCCAATCCCCGCTCTTTGGCCGCGGCAATCATCTGCGGCGAAGAGTCGACCCCGACCATCGTCGCTCCTGATTCGGCAATCCGCTGGGTCAGGAAACCGTCGCCGCACCCCAGGTCAAGAATGCGTTCGCCCGCCTTGGGCTGCAGCGCATCCACCAGCGAGCCGGCGAGCAACGCCACAAAACGGCCATTGCCGGCGTAAAGGGATGCATCCCAGGTCTGCTGCATGGCTCCATTTTAAAGCTTTTAAATCGATGGCCACCGGGAGCAGCGTGAGGTCGTCGACCAACCCCACTTCCTTCTGCACGAACGGCTCCGCATAGCGGACGCCACCCAGCAGGCCGTAGTGGCGGGCGACGGAGAAGGTGCGTTCGCGGATCTCATCGTGCGGCACAAAAAGAGTCCCCCCGACAGGCTGGTCGGCATATTGCGAGCGATAGGCGAGCAGAGCGCGAAAGCGCTCCTCGATGAAGGGCGTGATGTCGACGACAAAGCTCGGCCGGGTGTCGGCATAGAGGCTGGCATAGACGATCTTGAAGGGCCTGAAAGGCGGATCGCCGGTCTCGATTTTGGTCAGGCCGGCGAGGAAGCAAGCCTCATACCCCAGCGTCGAGCTGTTGTAGTGGTCAGGATGCCGTCCCTGCCAGTAGGGCAGAATCACCACCCGAGGCCGCAACTGGCGTAGTTTACGAACGATCTTGATGCGGTTCTCCCAGGTATTTTCCACCCGGCCGTCAGGGATATCGAGCGCGCCCCGCCAGTCGACGCACAGGATGCGGGCTGCCTCCTCGGCCTCCCTGGCCCGCTCCTCCGCAGAACCACGGGTACCGGCCTCGCCCTGGGTCAGGTCGAGAATGGCCGTACGCAACTGCAGCGAATGCATGCGCAAAAGCGTGCCGCCGCAGGTCTGCTCCACGTCGTCCCGATGGGCGGCGATGGCGAGAACGTCGACCGGGGCAGGGTCGCTCATGCTGTGGAGGATTTAATACGTGGTGTTGTCGTCATCGCTCGGCGCGTCCATGTAGGCCACATCGTAAGCCGTGCCCACCACGGTCACCTGGGAGTTGTCCATCGCCGTACCACTGGTGGTGTTGTAGATGTACACCTGCCCACCCTCGGCGGTATAGACCTTATTCAGGCCTAACACGGCGGCGATGCCGGTCGCGTCGCCCTTGTAGGAGTCGATCATCGTAACCGAATTGCTCGCAGTGTTGAACATGGTGAGGCAACCGAGGTCTGTGGTCGCGCCTTGATGATAGCGTTCCCCCTGGGTACAGAGCAGCGACCCGACCCAGAGCGTATTGTTGTCGGCGAATAGCATCTTCAGATGCGTCCCATCGCTAATCGAATAGGCACCCGTGACCTGCTTGGCGTTGGTATCGAGTATCGAAAGGTACCCAGCGAAATAGCCATCGGGTTGCAACTGCTGCCCCGCCAGGTACAAGAGATTTGCATTCTGGATGGCAATGGTGTCGCCGCCTGGAATCGGTACCGTGGCGGTCACACTGGTGGGAGCACCGGGCGGTATCGGCGCACCGCTCTGGATGATGATCCCGGCGACCGGCAGGAAGCTGACACTGGCCTGGACGCCGCCGCACTCCGGTCCGCAGTTGAGTACAAACGCTGTGGTGCCATCCGCGGAAAATACGGCCTTGGTGGGCCTATCGAAGTTACCGGGCACTGGCAGCAAGCAGTACACAGGCAGGTTTTGCGGCTCGCAATCTTCCGCATTGGCGGGCGTGTGTTGATTTGCCTGCAATTTATAGACGCTGTAGACCAGGTTGCTGTCCTGCACGAAGGCCAAGGCGGCAGAACCACTGGGGTTGGTGGAGACGCGGTAGACGTTGGGCAAATTTAATCCATAGCTGGTGCCGAGAACCCGGTCCTGAATGGTGAGCGTGTGCGCTGTCTGGCTGGCGGCAAACACATACCTTTGGTCGCGCGAGATAAAAACGCTGGAGGACGCCCCGGGCAAGCTTACGGTGGTTGTTTGCTTTTCGGATGCGTAACTCAACAAGGCGTAGCTGCCATCCCCGGCGCCGTAGACCGCACCGGCCTGCTCTTCCGGCATATTTTGGATCGTCAGCGGATCGGCTCCCGAGTATCCCGCGACGTTGAAGGCAGCAACTTTGTTGTTAAAGCTGTGGCGGATGTCGTAATAGGCGTCCACGATCTCGAGCGTGCCCTTGGTAAGCGCACCGGGGTTTTGCACCGCGATCAGAACGCGGTTGAGAATCCCGCTGGGGGGAAGAGCCCGGCCGCCAAAGTAATAGCTCTGGCCGCATCCGGCCAGAAGTACGAATACAGAGCAGGCTAAAAAGGGCACACAACGACCGGAGACTTCTTTTGTTCAACCTAAGACCTCACCAGAATCACCACGCGGCGCACATGCGGGAAAGGCCAAGTATAACAAAGCGGCGGGTTGGCTTTCGCGCCGCGGGTGGCTTAGCATAGTTAGACTTACCCTATGAAGAATCGGCTGACGGAGATCTTCGGGACGCGAACCGTGCTGTGTGATGGCGCCATGGGGACCAGTCTGTACGCTCGCGGCATCTTCATCAACCGCTGCTACGACGAGTTAAATCTCTCCCAGCCGGAAGTGGTGCGAACCGTCCACGAGGAGTATTTGCAGGCGGGCGCGGAGATTATCGAGACCAATACATTTGGCGCCAATGCCGTGCGTTTGCAGCGCTATGGCCTGGCAGACAAGGTGATCGAGATCAACCGGGCCGGGGTCGAAATAGCGCGCAAGGCAGTGAACCAGCGAGCCGACAAACAAAGCGGGAAGGTCTGGATTGCAGGCGCTGTCGGACCCTTGGGCGCACGGCTTGAGCCGCTGGGAAAGATCGGCCTCGATGAGGCGCAGGCGGCCTTTGCGGAGCAGATTCGCGGCCTGGCGGAAGGCGGGGTCGATCTACTCCTGATCGAGACCGTTTCGGCACTGAACGAGGCGGAGCAGGCGATTCTTGCGGCGAAATCCACGGCTCCGTCGCTGCCCATTTTGGTGATGGTGACGGTCGATGAGGAAGCCAACTGCCTGGATGGCTCTTCTCCGGAAACGGCCGCCGCCCGGCTTACCGAATGGGGTGCGGATGCTATCGGTTGCAACTGCAGCGTAGGACCGGCGACTGTGCTGACCGCAATTGAGCGCATGGCTGCGGTCACCAGCCTGCCCTTGGTCGCCATGCCCAATGCCGGCATGCCGCGCGCCGTGGAGGGGCGAAACATTTACCTCTGCTCGCCGGAATACATGGCGAGCTTCGCCCGCAAGCTGGTCAAGGCTGGGGTGCAATTTGTTGGTGGCTGCTGTGGCACCACGCCCAGTCATATCCGGTCGATGAAATCCTCCCTGCGCGCGATGGACGCGATGGATGTCACCCATCACGCAGTCAAGGAGGCGCCGGTTGCGTCCGAGATTGTGCCCGCGCCAATGGCCGAGCGGTCGGGCCTGGGCAGGCTGATTGCCGGCGGCACCTTTGTCACCATGGTGGAGATGGTGCCCGCCCAAAGGCATCTCCTGCGAAAAAGAGCTTGCAGCGGCCCGGATGCTGCGGCAAAACGGGGTCCACATCATCAACGTCCCCGACCTGTCTCGAGCGGCGCCGCGCATGAGCGCGCAGAGCCTGTGTATCCAGATTCAGCAGACCGGCATGGAAGCGCTGCTGCACTATACCTGTCGCGACCGCAACCTGCTGAGCATCCAGTCCGACCTGCTGGGGGCTTCTTCGATCGGCTTGAAGAATATTCTTTGCCTCACCGGGGATCCGCCCAAGCTCGGCAATTACCCGGATGCCACGGCAGTTTTTGACGTCGATGCCATTGGGTTGGTGAACATCGTACGGCGTTTGAACCACGGATTGGATCTGGGCAGCAATCCCGTCGGTGTCTCCAGCGGCTTAACGATCGGCGTGGCTGCCAATCCCGGCTTGCCGGATATGGACAACGAGATTCGGCGTTTCGCGTACAAGGTAGAAGCGGGAGCCGAATACGCGATTACCCAGCCGGTGTTTGACCTGAAGTTGCTGGAAGCCTTCCTCAAGCGCATTGAGGGCTTTCGCATTCCGGTCATTGCGGGGATCTGGCCCCTGACCAGCCTGCGCAATGCCGAATTTATGAAGAACGATCTGCGTGTCTCCATGCCCGACGAAATCATTGCCCGTATGCAGAAGGTGGAGACTCCTGAGCAAGCGCGTGCGGAAGGAATTCTCATTGCGCGGGAGATGCTGGCGGCGGCACGCCCGATGATTCAGGGAGTGCAGGTCAGCGCGCCGTTTGGCCGCTACCCCCTCGCGGTGGAGATTCTAGAGGTGGTACTACCCCAGGAGAGGGCTGTCGTTGGCAACGTTTGAGGAGTCACTGAAACAGTTGGAGGGCATCGTCGCTCAACTGGAGCGCGGCGATCTGCCGCTCGAAGACTCGATCAAGATGTTCGAGGAAGGCATGCGCCTCTCGGCGCAATGCAAGCAAGAGCTGGATAGCGCGGAGAGCAAGGTGCAGATCCTGCTCAAGCAGCGCGACGGTTCCATCAAGGCCGAGCCTTTCCCCCTGAAATAAAAATCTTGAATGGAGGCAGCCCAGGACGCTGTCCTGGGGCACTCTCAGCCGTCCCTACGGGACTGGTCTCGAAGGCTATCTATACCCAGGACTCACGTCCTGGGCTACTCTCAGTCGTCCCTGCGGGACTGCGGCCGGAGGCTAAACGTAATCAAACCGCACATAGCCCTAACTCCGGGCCACGGGAGGGGCACGTCCGCTTTCTAGCGGATCCTGGTGTTAGGAAGGCTCTGTAGAAATGTGCGAACTAAGCGAACTATGCGACCTAAGCCCTCAACTGGTCAGCGCAGTTTTCCGTTAAATATTTTATTTTCAATTACTTGCATCATCGAATGCTGCACAAAGGCGACCAGGTCGTCTCCGATCAAATCTGGTGGCGTGATCAGGAAGCGTGGCTTGCCTTCCAGCAGCCGCAACGACACCTGGCTCCATTGCGGGATGAGTTCCTGTCCCGAAGAACGCAGCAACACGGCATCGGCGCGGTCCAGGAATAGCCGTGCGGAGTCTTTGAAGTCTGCTGTGGCATGGTCCAGGACTGTGAGATAGAGATCAGGCCGCAGAAACTGCAGCAAGCTGTTGGACTCGAAGATCATGTTTTCAGCCGCGGCAATCTCCTGGCGGATGCGCGGCATGGCGTCAGCCAAACGGCCCATGCGGGTGCGGACCCACAGCGATCGCTTGGCTCCGGCGGCTAGAAAACGGGCGCTGTCAGTGCCGGTATTGGGATCGCGCTCAGCGCTTATGGCGATGGTGTGCTCGTCCGTCTGGCAATCACAGGGCTCGCCGTTGGCGCTGCAGAAACCGTGACCGAACTGGGTGATCTTGCAGGCCGTCCAGTTGCGTTCGGGCAATCGGGCGATCAAAGCGGCCACGACCGAGGTCTTCCCTACGCTACGCGAGTGCCCGCCCACGACCACAACCGCCATCTACTTTTCCCCGGTTCTGGCTGCCAGCCGGGCCAGGGTCGCCAGTTCCTTCAGGTATTGCCTGACCGGCTTGGCTGGGGTTCCCCAAAAGACGATTCCCGGCCCGAGAAGTTTCTTCTTGGGCAGGATGCCACCCTGTCCCCCGACGATGACCCCGGCGCCGATCAGGGCATGATCGCCCATACCCACCTGGCCGCCCAGGATCGCGCCGTCGCCCACCGTACTGGAACCGGAGATGCCGGTCTGGGCCGCGATGACGACATTGCGTCCGATGTTGCAGTTGTGACCGATGTGAATCAGGTTGTCGAGCTTGGCTCCGCGCGCGATCCGGGTTTCTTCCAGCGCGCCACGGTCAATGGTGGTGTTGGCGCCCACCTCAACGTCGTCCTCGATGATCAGAGTGCCCTGCTGAGGAAATTGGGTGTATTCCCCACTCACCCGATCGCGGACGTAGCCGAAGCCATCGGCACCGAGCACCGCCCCAGCGTGAATCACCACCCGATCGCCAAGGGTGACGCCAGAGTAGATGACGACCCGGGGGTAGATGCGGCAATTGCTCCCGATAGAGACGCCGGCGCCGATCACTGCTCCGCTGCCGATGGTTGTGGCTGCGCCGATGCTGGCTCCCTCTTCAATGACGGCATGGGGGCCAATCGAGACGTCCCCGGCAATCTGCGCGCCAGGAGCAACCACAGCCGTAGCGTGGATAGACGGAGAGGGCGGCGCGCCACGCAGTAAGACTGCCGCCTGGGCGAAGGCCAGCCGTGGCTGGGAAACGCGCAGGAGCGGCTTGCCGCCGTTGGGGATCCCAGCCTGCGACGATACAAGAACCGCAGCGGCGGAAGAGGCGAGCGCGGCCGCCAAGGAGGCTTCTTCTTCAGCAAAAACCAGGCACCCCGGCCCCGCCGCCGCTATGCTGGAGACCCTGGTGATGACCGGGTCCGCCGAGCCGTGATCGACCTCCGCTCCGAGGTTTACAGCCAGTTGACTCAGCGTGAAGGTCGCGGGCAAGTGGTTGCTCCTGTTCCGACTCAAGTGTAGATCGCGGCATCGCCCTGCGGCCGGGTCTTCCAGCGGCGGTGCACCCAAAGCCATTGGTCGGGATATTGGCGAATGTAGTCCTCAATGACCTTGGTGAACAAGGCGGTGTGGGCAACCGCGTCCGCCTCCACATCTCCGCTGCCTGCCAGGCTGAGGGGCGCGCCGAAGCGCAACACATACTGCTGCGTTGACTCTTCCCAGAGCAGAAAACCGGGCAGCACCTGGGCCCCGGTCTTCATGGCGACGCGCGCCAACCCAGATCCGGTACAAGCGGGGTGGCCGAAGAAATCGACGAACGCGCCCTGGGGCGGGGTCATGTTCGTGTCCATCAGGATGCCCACCGTCTCACCGCGGCGCATGGAGGCCAACAGGCCGCGGGCAAAGTCATCCTTGTGCAGCACTTGATTGCCGTGCAGGCAACGGATCTGGTTGACCAGGTGATCGACCAGCGGATTATCCAGGCGGCGGATGACGATGCTCATGGGATAGCCCATCAGCGAGTGATAGAAGCTGGATAATTCCCACGCGCCCAGATGGCCGGTGAGGATGAGAACACCTTTACCCTGATCGCGGGCGGCCAAGTAGTGCTCCAGCCCCTCATAGCGGATAAAGCTGTTGGTCATTCCCGGGGTGTAACGGGGCATCTGGCAGAACTCGGCCAATAACCAACCCAGATTGCGGTAGAGCTTGCGCAGGATCTGTTGCCGCTCGGCTGCAGTCTTCTGGGGGAAGGCCAAGGCGAGATTACGATGGCCAGCGCGGCGCAGACGTGGAGTCAGGACCAGGGCGACCCGGCCCACCAGCGCTCCCACGCGCCGGGCGACACCCCTCGGAGGCAAGCCGAGAAGCTTCACCAAGGTCCAAACCAGTATGAATTCCAGTCGTTTTCGCATCCGCTTCCACAGCGGCCCCCGGTCCCGGACTTCCTGTACGCAGGTCCATCCATGGTCGCGTGAAGCTCGCGAGCCCAAAAACGCCTCCCAGGAAATCCGGGGGACCCCTATACAGCAGTCACTTCAGTTTAAACGGCGGAAGGAGAAAAAAACTGCCCGGGATCGCCGGGCAGTTCTCCAGGATAGGAGGTAGTGTCGAGCAAAAGGGAGATGGGGCAGGAAAAGCTATTTCCTTACATCGGAGAAGTACTTGGCCACCGTGCGCACAAACGGCCGCGCATCCTCCGGGGTGGCGACTTCACCCTTCAGGATCTGTGCACCTGGGTGGGCCACGCCATAGAACGTCCGCGTGGCATCGGTATTTTCGGTTACCACGGCTCCGGTCAGGTCGATGCCGGCAAAGAGCCCCTTGGCACGGGAATAGGTAAGCAACTCGGCGTTAAGCTTCCAGTCGGTCGCCGCCTGGGAGTCGCGGCCGACCGGGCCCGCCGCGGCCGAGGCGTCGCCGCCGATCTTGAACTTGTTCTTCAACAGGTCCTGAAACCCCTTATCGTTGACGGCAACGAGAACCAGGTCAGTGGATTGGCCGCCGATCTGAAAGCCGAAGCTTCCCCCGGCGATCACGATAAAGGCAGGAGCGCTCCAGCCGTGGCCTGTACGGCAGGTTACGACGCCCTGACCATACTCCGCACCGACCACGAAAGCGCCTTTCTTCACACTAGGGATCACACCCACGCAAGTGGCCTGAGACATGATCTGGTTCGGAATCGCCTTGTCCGGGGTCGCCATAATCGCGTCCAGGACGTCCTTAGCGCTGTCGATGCGCGCGTCGATTGTCGCCTTATCGTCGGCTGCCGAGGCAGACAAGGTTGTGAGGGCCATTCCAAGCGCACAAAAGATTGCAAAAATCTGTTTCATGGTCTTTCAAATCTCCAGGTGGGACATTTGGACTTTCATTCAAGTAGGCAAGAGGAAATCACGCTTCGATGCGCACTTTCCAGGACACTCTTCCACCCTCAGCTCTGTGGGGACAAAGCGGACCTGGGCACGCGTAGTTGCTGGGATGCAGAAATTGCGCAAGAAGTTGAGCCAATTGCAGGATAGAGCAGAAATGTGGTGCAGATCCTGAAAAAAAATGGGGGCTGGTGATTGCAAAGTTCGCCATCAGAAGCCCCGTCCCCAGATCTGCGTTGTTTCTAAAGTAACTGTCTTCCAAGACGGGTAACCAAGCAATGTCACTAAGGTACCCTGACCTAAAGTACCCCCTTCTGGCGAGGGCGGGATGCTATTCCTGGGCCGGGGTAACAATTGCGTTCGTAACCGCATAGATGGAGAGGGCGATGCGGTTCTCCACCCCTACCTTACGCATCAGTTTGGCTACATGCGCTTTTACCGTTCGCTCTTCGATGCCCAGCGTCCTGGCAATCTCGCGGTTGGATCGAGCGGCGACGAGGAGCTTGAGCACCTCTGTTTCCCGAGCAGTGAACTGAGCCGAAGCAGGGGCCGCAGTACGGGAAGGCCTGGTCGCGCGATCGACGAAAATGGACAACACCCGTCGCGGAGCCCAGATGGACCCCTGGCTGACGATCTCTATCGCCTGTTCGACCTGCTGGGGCGTGGCATTGGCTTCGAGATACGCCTTGGCCCCTGAGCTGATCGCCTGCAAGATGACTTCATCATTGGCTTCCGGGCCCATAACGACGAGGCGGACATCGGGGCGCAGACCATGGATGGTGCCCACCAACGGCAGCGGAAGCTTGTCTCCGTGGAGGCCGATCAAGGCCAGCTTGAATTCGTGATCGGCCAGGAACTGCGGCAGCTCGAAGACCACAAATTCGATACGGGGATGATCCTGAAAAAGGGTGACAAACCCCTGCACGCGGATAGGCTCGGGTTCAAGCAGCGCCACCCGCAAACGGGAAGGTGATTTGGTTGGCTCAGCCATCACAACTTTGGCAGCACGCAGGGATTGGAAGCGAAAAGAACCGAAGCGGCAGTGACGGTGACGAAAGACTGCTCGCGGATCGAAGGGGCAGAGTAAATTGACATGCAACTCCTTAAGAGCAAGCCGGCAGGGCAGAGCCGAGCGCGGTGAAAGAGGTATTGGGGGCCTGATGCTGGAAACTGCATCTTACGGCAGCCCGGGGTCGTTGACAATCACTTGCAGTGGCCTGGCTTCTCGAACAGACTGCTCCAGTGTGGGAAGGGTTCCCTAGCGCACTCACGTACGGGCTGAAGCCCGTACCCTTCAAAGCCGGAGTTTTGTGCATCTGTTGAAGCCGCTGGACCATAGAGGAAACACGCTATACGATGAGGACGTAGCTCCGGCATTGCAGTTACCTACACATCCCTCGGGGTAAAGGCATTGATTAAACAGGACATCATCCATCAAGTAATCGCCAAGACCGGACTACCGCGCAATAAGGCGGAAGCCGCCGTCGACACGGTTTTCGAAAGCCTGAAAAAGGCTCTGGCTTCGGGCGACCGGATTGAACTCCGAGGTTTCGGGGTCTTCAATGTGCGCCCGCGCAAGACAGGGATTGGCCGCAATCCGCGGACCGGCGCGGAAGTCACCATCACTCCAGGCAAGGCTGTTCGCTTTAAGCCGGGCAAGGAACTTCACCTGCTGGATTCATAACCCGGGCCCATGGCAGCACCGACCACTGCGGACAGGAAATCCGGGGATAGTCCGCTTCTCCCGCGTCCTGAAGAGTTCGCGGATTTTCCACAGCGGACAACCCGCTCCTTTGCCTGGCTGCCGCTTTGCCTGCTGGTCGTGAGTATCTTCACCACCGCGAGCACGGGCGCGCTGCTCATGCGCAACTTTCGCCTGGACCAGCCACCGCTGGCCAACGAGGGTGATCTTTTCCCGCTGCACTGGATCTGGAATCATCCCTCGGCGCTGGCCAGCGGCTGGTCTTTCTCGCTGGCGCTCTTGGGGATTTTGCTGGCCCACGAGGCGGGGCACTATTTCCTCTGCCGCCGCCATGGCATTAGCGCTTCGTGGCCCTACGTATTGCCCGCGCCCACGCTCAGCGGAACCGCCGGGGCGGTTATCCGGATCCGCTCGCGGATTCCCTCACGCCGGGCGCTGATCGAAGTAGGCATCGCAGGACCGATTGCCGGATACCTGGTAGCGCTCCCCACATCGATCTTGGGCATCCTGCTCTCCCGGCCGGTTGACGCCGGAACGGCTCCGGCGTTAGTTCAGTTTCACCAGCCGTTGACTATCGCGCTCCTGGACCGCATCCTCGCGGCCTGGGTCCCCGGTGTGCCCTTGCTGGCCAACCTGCTTCCCCACCCCATCCTCATAGCGAGTTGGGTAGGTCTCTTTGTCACGTCGCTTAACCTCATCCCAGCGGGACAGCTGGATGGCGGGCACATTCTCTATGCGATTTCGCCCCGATGGCATCGCCGGCTGACGTTCGTCGTACCGGTACTGTTGCTGATCATGGGCGTGACCCTGTGGACCGGATGGGTGCTGTGGGGAGCGATCCTGTTCCTGCCGGCAATGCGCCATCCCCATGTTCCCTATTTCCCACGCCTGCACGGCAAGCATCGCTGGCTCTGCGTGCTGGCGCTGGCGATTCTGTTGCTGACGTTCCTGCCCGCTCCGTTTGTCGGCACGAGCATCCTTGACTTGTTTCGGTAGAGAAATAGATCCGCAGATCGGCAGAGTCCATGTCCAAACAGAACCCTGTAGGAACTACCGCCAGTTCCAATGGAGCTCCGTCACGATATAGACTTCGCCGAGTTCTGCGGCTCCGCGTCCCTTGGTTTCTACATCAGGTTTACGGCGTCGACGTCGACAATGAGGTTGCGGCGCGGAATGCCTAGCGCTTCCGCTTGCGCGAGGCCTGCGCGCAGCGTTCTGGCCAGGGCTTGCCGCTGGGCTGCCTTGAGCAGGAGATGAAAACGATAGATGCGCTTGATGCGCACGATGGGCGCGCTTGCCGGCCCCAGCACGCGCACGTGCTCCAGCTGCATCGCGGCGAAACACTTGCCCAGGCTTGTGGCCCAGGCGGCGGCCTCCTCCAAGCGCGGGCTCTGAATGATGATGTTGGCCAACACCGCGTGGGGCGGGTAGTGCATCCACTTGCGGTACTGCATCTCCCTTTTTGCAAATGCCTCGAAGTCATGCGCGGCCGCGCACTGGATGGCGTAGTGCTCCGGATAATAGCTCTGCACCAGGACGTTGCCGGGCAGATCTCCGCGGCCGGCACGGCCGGAGACCTGGGTGAGCAATTGGAAGACGCGTTCGGCGGCGCGGAAGTCCGGTAAGCCGAGGGCATGGTCTGCTCCCACGACGCCGACAAAGGTGACCCCGTGGATATCGTGGCCCTTGGCGATCATCTGCGTGCCCACCAGCAGGTTGATGTGCCCGCTGTGCAGGCGATCGAGAAGGTGCTCCATATCGAAGCGGTTGCGGATGGTATCGCGATCCATGCGGCCGATGCGGGCCTGGGGAAAGAGTTCCTGCAGATCGCTCTTCGCCTTGCTGTGAGCCGGCGCCCAGGTAAAACAGATGTTCGCTCTCGCATTTGGGGCACCGCTTGGGCACGGTCTTCACGTATCCGCAATAGTGACATTTGAGCCGCTGACCCGACGGACTGGCAACCGTCTCTCCGGGGAGGATGGGCTTGTGATGAGTGAGAGCGATGGCGCAGTTCTCGCATTGCAGCTTCTCCCCGCAAGCGCGGCATAGCACGGCAAAGGAATAGCCGCGCCGGTTGAGCAGGATGATGGCCTGCTCTCCGCGATCCAGGGCGGCCTTGGCCCGCTCCAGGAGTTCGCGGGAAAAGATACTCTCCTGGCCCGTCTGCTGGAACTCCTGGCGCATGTCCACCAGATCGACCACCGGCAGCGGCCGCCGGTTGACTCGCTCCTTCATCGCGATCAAAGAGTACTTTCCCATCTCCGCATTGCGCCAGGATTCGAGCGACGGGGTAGCGGAGCCCAGGACGACGGTGGCACGGCTGATCTTGGCCCGCATTACGGCGACATCGCGGGCGTGGTAGCGGGGGATCTCCTCCTGCTTGTAAGAGGTGTCATGCTCTTCGTCGACGATGATGAGACCCAGGTTCTCGACCGGCGCGAAGACGGCCGAGCGGGTGCCGACCACGATGCGCGCTTCTCCGCGGCGTATGCGATACCACTGCTCGGCGCGCTCATCGGGCGTAAGCGCGGAGTGCAAGAGGGCCACGCTGGCGCCGAAGAAGGAATGCAACTGACCCGCCATCGCTGGGGTGAGACCAATCTCCGGAACCAACAGAATGGCGCCGCGGCCGGCCAGCAGCACGCGCTGCATGGCCGCCAGGTAGACTGCCGTCTTGCCCGAGCCGGTCACACCGTGCAACAGGCAAGCGCTAAAGGCTTCACTATCGAGCGCAGCCACGATCTGATTGAGCGCGACTTTCTGGGCCTGGTTGAGCACGTGTTGGACATGCGGCACTACGCGGGCAAGATGAAACGCTGCCGGCCGCTCTTCGAGCGTCACCAAACCCCGCTTGACCAGGGTCTGCAAGGTGGTCGCAGGCAGGTCCAGCCGGCGCAGGGCAGGAACGGGCAACTCACCGCCCGCGCCGGCAAGTTCGGCCAGAATGGCAAGTTGATTGGCATTGAGCTTGGGCGGCCGCGCATCCGCTACCAGCACCGCATAGCGCAGCATACGGCGGGCATCGCGCGGCGCGGCTTCGGTTTCGCGCAGCAGCCACTTCTTGCGCAGCATGCCGGCCAACAATTCTGCCGTGGCGCCGGTGGCGTGACGCAGGGTTCCGCTCTTGGCCGGTTGCCCGTCGGAGAGATAGTTCAGCACCGTGTACTCGAGGTTCTGTTCGTCCGCAGTGAGGCGCGACCGGCGCGACGAACCCTGCTGAGCGCCGTCGAGCAGGATGGCTTGGCCGATTTCGCTGATTCGATAGCTGGTGGAGCGGCGGACCTCCGCCATGAGCGGAAGCATGCTGCGCAGCACCTCGCCTAATGGCGCAACGTAGTACTGGGCAATCCAGGCGGCCAGCTCCATGAGCTCGCCGTTGAGGATCGGCTCCTGGTCGAGCACTGCCTCGATCGGCCGCGCCTCGACCGGCGGAGCTTCATCATGCAATCGGGTAACCACCCCTATCAGCTTTTCGTTGCGGAAGGGCACAACCACGCGGCCGCCGACAGGCGGATCGTCTTCGACCTTTAACTTGTAGGTAAAGGCACGGTCGAGCGGTACCGGCAACACAACGTCACAGAAGGTGGACATCAAGGCATTTTCACTTCTGATGTATGCAAAGCAACCGCTCCTAACGCGGCTTTTCCTCAAGAAAAGACGCACCTCGCTGAAACTCGAATGTGCAGCATAGAAGTGAAAATGCCCTAGCGGGATGGGACGGACAAGCCCAGCTCTGCCATGGCCAGCTTGAGGTCCTGCCACGCTTCCTTTTTCTGCCGCGGATCGCGCAATAGGAACGCCGGATGATACGTCACGACCAGCTTGGTACCGCGGCAGGCATGGATGCGTCCCCGCAGGCCGCTGAGGGAGGATTTGACGCCAAGCAGATAGGTTGCCGCGGTTGAACCCAGGGCCACCAGGACTTCCGGCCGGACCACATCAATCTGCTGGAAGAGAAAAGGGGAACACGTGTTGGCCTCCTCCGGCTCCGGTGTGCGGTTCTGGGGTGGCCGGCATTTCACGATGTTGGCAATGTAGACCTGCTCCCGCTTCAGTCCCGTGGCAGCGATCATGTTGTTAAGCAGTTGGCCGGCGCGGCCGACAAAGGGCAGTCCTTGCGCGTCTTCGTCCGCACCCGGCCCTTCGCCCACAAACATGAGGCGAGCGTTGGGGTCACCGTCGCCAAAGACGATCTTGTTGCGGCCGCGGCTTAGCGCGCAACGGGTACAGTCGCCGATTTCGTACTGGATCGCGCGCAGCGCTTCGGCACGGCTTGCCGGTGCGACAAACGAGCCGACACTCGGCTGCAAAGGGACGGGCTTGCGTGGGGGAATGACGGGCTCCTCTGCAGGGAGTGAGATAGGGATGGGATCGTCCTCTACCTTCTCCTCGGCAAACTGGGGATGGCTGCGACGATAAAAGTCGTAGATACCAAGATCGCGCAGGAACTGCATGTGCGCGGCGATGGCTTGTTGCGATTGGGGATCGAACGGCATGGGTGAACCGGATTTCTTATAGCTTACATGGGCGAAGAGAGAGGTGCGGGTTCCTCGGCTTCGCTGGGCCATGTCGAAAACATTTCCACGAAAGGTCCCGCTGAACTGCAGGTCCCTCGGCTTCGACGGGATCGACAAAGGAGAGGGTTCAGCGCTCACCTCAGCAGCCGTTATTGGGGATCGATATACGCCGCAGGTCGCAGTCAATTGCCGCAAAAAAAGATCGTCATCCCGACACAGCGAAGTGCTGTTTGTTTGCTTACTCCTGCAGCTTGGAGTTGCTCGATACCAGGCCGGTCTCTGCGACCAGCGAAGCCGGCCGGCGCAGGGCGATCACTTCGTCGAGGATGCGACTCGCCAGTTCGCGCTTCGTCATCTCCGGCAATTCGATGGCGGTTTTGGGAGTCAGAAAGGTGGCGGCATTGCGATCCGAATCAAAACCCAACCCGGGACGAGAGACGTCGTTCAATACGATCGCGTCGGCCCCCTTACGCAAGAGCTTGTCGCGGCCATGCACTAAGAGATTTTCTGTTTCCGCGGCAAAGCCGATCACCAGAGTACCCGGCCGTTTGGAGAGCACTACTTCGCGCAGAATGTCCTCGGTCGGCTCGAATTCCAGAGTGATTGGCCCTGTCCGCTTCATCTTTTGTTCGGCCAATACCCGCGGACGATAGTCGGCAACAGCGGCCGCTTTGATGACGATGGTGGCCTGATCGAGGCGGCTGAGAACGGCGCGGCGCATATCCTCCGCGCTGACGACAGAAATCAGTTCGCAGTTGGCCGGTGGACGGAGCGACGAGGGACCACTCACCAAGACCACGCGCGCGCCCCGGCGCTGCGCTTCCTCGGCCACCGCATAGCCCATCTTGCCGCTGGAGCGATTCCCCAGAAAGCGCACCGGATCAATGGCCTCGCGGGTTCCGGCGGCGGTTACGAGAACCGTTTCACCCAGCAGATCGTTACGGTGTTGGAGTTGACCCAGCACGGCTTCGACGATAACTTCCGGCTCGGCCAACCGTCCGCTCCCAACCATGCCGCAGGCCAGGGGCCCGCTATCGGGCGGCACAACCCTCACCCCGCGGCCTTCAAGAATCTCCATGTTGGCGCGAGTAGCGGGATGCTCCCACATATTCACGTTCATCGCCGGCGCGACAATGACAGGTGCATGGGTGGCCAAAAACAAGGTGGTCAGGAAGTCGTCGGCCAGTCCGTGAGCGAATTTCGCCAGAATGTTGGCGGTCGCCGGGACAACCACCAGGGCTTCGGTCGATTGGGCTTCGCCAATGTGCTCTATGGAGGAGTCAAGATCGCCTTCTCCGCTTCCCGGCACTGGCCAGAGGCCGGTGATCACTTTGTGGCCGGTGAGCGAGGCAAAGGTCAGCGGGGTGATGAACTTCTGGGCCGCTTCGGTCATCACAACGTGCACATCCAACGCCTGGCGCTGCAAGGCTCGCACCACTTCGGCCGCCTTGTAAGCGGCAATGCCACCAGAGACACCGACAGTGACCTTCATAGCGTCGATTGTACGACGGAGGCGGGGCACGACTTTAGAGACTGCGGAAAAACACACTCCACGAAGGGCACGGGTTTAGCCGTGCCGCAAATAGTATGCGAATGGAGAGGGCTTTAGCCCCTGAGGTACGGTTTTCCAATGA
The DNA here is from genome assembly GCA_963746595.1 of uncultured Acidobacteriaceae bacterium. Lineage (GTDB taxonomy): Bacteria > Acidobacteriota > Terriglobia > Terriglobales > Acidobacteriaceae > PALSA-350. The sequence goes on along the minus strand of CAVVBS010000009.1, from coordinate 2,032,017 downwards.
TTCGGGGGAAATTTTTCTTGAGCACCGCACTTCAGCGCAAGGCAGAGTGCGAAAGATGGCGATATCGTCTGGAAGAGCGCGGAACTGCGTACCTCAGGGGCTAAAGCCCTCATACTCTGCGGCTCTGTGTGGCACGGCTAAACCCGTGCCCTTCGTGGAGCGTGTTTTTTCGCAAACTGTTTAGTCGGGCCGAAAAGAACTACAAGAGAATCGGGCTTTAGCCCCTGCTTACGGCGCATCCGCACGAAAGGCTTAGCGGATAACTTCAGCAGCGCACGGCGTTTTTTCGCCACTAAAAAGCCCAGGGGCTAAAGCCCTCATTTGCGAGACCTTAACGGCCCGACTAAAGTCGTGCCCTGATACAAAACAGGAGTTCTCCGCAGCCTGTAAAGCTGTACCGCGCCAAGGCATTGTGGCACGGCCGAAGCCGTGGCCTTCGTTCGGGCACTTTCTCTCCAGCATTTGCGGACGGTTTAGGCGTCTGCGTCGTGGGGTCGTGCGTTTCGTGCGGATCTACGACTACCGCTTCTTCCAGCAGCTCCCCCCGGGGCGGAGCAGCTGTGACCTTGCCGGCGGCTATCTCTTCCTGGGCTACTCGGCAGGCCTTGTTGGAGCGGGAATCAACCAGTGGCTGGGAACCATTCTGAAGTTGCCGGGCGCGGCGGGCTGCCATGACCACGTAGCGAAAATTACTGTCAAGTCCGTTCTCTAGCGTCATTTGGGCTCCTGTCCAGGGTTTGTCGCCGGCAGTCAGGCGCGGGTGGCGTGCATGTCGAGTAAGCCGAACGAGGCCAGCACCGGTTCCAAGCGGTCGGTAGCGTTTGCCTGCCGGCATTTATCGGCGAGCTGCAACATACGGGCAGTCTCAGGGTCTGGTGGCGTTCCATGACGCCTGGCCCTTTCCGCGATCACGATTGCTTTCAGCGACTCAACCGCATAATCAAGTTTATCGTTAACCAGGATATAACGGTATCGGCGGTAGGCCTCGATCTCCCCTCTTGCCTTGGCTAACCGCCGGGCGATCTCTTGCTCGTCGAGGCTGCCTTCGGCGACGCTCCGGTTCCGCAGGCGCATCTTCAGCTCATCCGGGTTGGGAGGAAGGACAAAGATGCTCACCGCAGCCGGATTGTCCTGCACCTGGGCGGCCCCCTGAACGTCGATGTCGAGCAGCAAATCCTTGCCTGCTGCCTGGGCGTCGGTAAGGGAGCGGCGGGCGGTGCCGTAGTAGTTGCCGAAGACCTGGGCCCACTCCAGAAATTCTCCCTGATCGATCATCTCCTGGAACCGGGCAATGGAAACGTAGTGATACTCGCGATCCTGCTGTTCAGAGCCACGCGGGTGCACGGGTGGTGTAGGAGACGGAGAATTCAAGGTTCGTGACCAGCGAACGCAGCTGGTTCACCAACGTCGATTTGCCGGAGCCGGAGGGAGCCGAGATGATGAACAGAATGCCAGCCAATGTGTTTACCTGATGATACAGCGGTCCGCTACGTGCGCAGTCCCGCGCAAGTGTTACTCAAGATTCTGCACCTGTTCGCGGGCTTTTTCGATCTCCGATTTCATTCCCAGGCCCAAATCAGTAATTCGCTGACCGTTTCCGCTCACTCCGCCGGTCTTGGAAAGCAGGGTGTTGGCCTCGCGATTCATCTCCTGCAGCAGAAAATCGAGCTTCTTGCCCATCTCGCCGCCGGCCTGCAGCAGCGAATGAAAATGCTGGATGTGGGTGCGCAGGCGGGTGACCTCTTCTTCCACATCGCTGCGCTCGGCGAGCATGGCCGCTTCCTGCAACACGCGGTCGCGGTCGACACCGGCGTTGCCGTTCAGCAGGCCGGAGATACGCTGGCTGATGCGCTCAAAGTAGGCCCGTTGCACCTCCTGGCGCATGTGCGCGACCTGCGAAACGGCGGTGTCCAGGCGCTCCATGGTGGCGGCCAGTTCCTTGGCCAACGATGCACCCTCCTGGCCGCGCATCCGGTTCAATGCTTCCACCAGCGGGTCGATTTGCCCGGCTACGTCCTCTTCCAGCGCCTGCATCTCCTCGTCGCTGAAGCGTGTTTCGCCGGTCAGCACCCCGGGCAGGCGGAAGATGGCATTCAGATCCGGCTGCTGCTTGAGTGCGGTCTCGGTCGCGGCGGCGCGGAAGGCAGCGATGTAGCCCTGGAGCAGGTCGCGGTCAAAGTGAGCGCTGGCGCGAAGGCCACGCTCCACCGTCAAGGTAACCTCCAGGTGGCCGCGCAGCACCTTTTCCTTGAGCAGGCGGCGCAGACGCATCTCCAGGGTCTCGGCGCCGGGCGGCATGCGCATGTGCAGATCGAGAAATCGGTGGTTGACGCTCTTCAGGCTGAGGTTCCAGGCCAAAGCGTCGTTTACCCGGCCGCCGACGCGGGCAAAGCCTGTCATCGAATAGATGGGGGATTTCACGGGGGAAGTTTTGCCGCCGGATGGACTCAAAGCTCGACCTCGGCGCTCAATGCAGGCTCGAGATTAACGGGAAGCACATTCCCTGGGAACTCAGCCGGATCCATGAATTGCAACTGGTAAAGACGCTGGTAGGTGGCAGAGACGCGGAGCAACTCCTCGTGAGGGCCGATGGCGGTGATGCGGCCATCTTCGATGACGGCGATGCGGGAGGCTCGGCGGACGGTCGACAGGCGATGGGCGATGACGAAGACGGTGCGGCCGGCAATCAAGTTGGAAAGCGCGATCTGCACCAGGGACTCGCTCTCCGAGTCGAGCGCTGAGGTGGCCTCATCGAGAATGAGAATGGGCGCGTTCTTGAGCAATGCCCGGGCAATGGCGATACGCTGACGCTCTCCGCCGGAGAGTCGAAAGCCCTTCTCGCCGATCACGGTATCGTATTTTTCGGGCAGCCGCTCGATGAAATCGTGCGCCAGGGCCGCCTGGGCCGATGCGATCACCCGGCTCATGGGGATCCCGGCTTCGCCGTAGGCGATGTTGTTGCGAACCGTATCGTTGAAGAGAATCGTCTCCTGGGTTACGTTGCCGATCTGCCAACGAAGAGAAGCCAGGCTCAAATCCCGCAGGTCGTGACCGTCGATGAGGATGCTACCCGCGGTGACGTCAAAAAAGCGCGGGATCAGATTCACCAGGGTGGACTTGCCTGCGCCGCTGGGACCGACCAGCGCCACGACCTCGCCCCGCGGGACGACCAGGTTGATGTCTCTCAGCACCTGGCGTTCGCCTTCTTCATTGCGGTAGTCGAAGCAGACGTTTTCAATCCGGATCTCCTGCCGGAACTCTTTGAGGACGTGAGCACCAGCCTTCTCGCGCACCTCGTCCTGGGTATCCATAAAGCGAAAAATCTCCGAGGAGGCGCCCAGCGCCTGTTGAAAGTTGTTGTAGAAGAGCGCGAATTTGCGCACCGGATCGTAGAGCTTGAACACCGCGATGATAAAGGCCAAGAAGGTTCCGACGGTGAGCGTGTGGGCTCTGATTGCGTTGCGGCCAACCAGCAGCAACAAGGCGATCGCCACCGCGCCAATCGAATCCATGAGCGGTGAACTGATGGCCTGCGCCCGCACCGAACGCAGGTTGGCTTGGAAGAGGCGATGGGCTGCCTGCTTGAACCGCGTCATCTCCCAGAGCTCCATACTGAAGGCTTTGACGATGCGATTCCCGGTGATGGTCTCGTGCAGAATGTTCTGGATCTCGGCCAGCTTGTCTTGTCCGCGGCGCGTGGTCTGCCGCACCTGTCGCCCGATCCTGCGGGCCGAAGCCAAAACCACCGGAACAAAGAGCAGCAGCACCCAGGCAAGCTTGCCGCCCAGGGCCACCACCACGCAGGCGGTGAAGATCAAGGTGAAAAACTGCTGGAGGAACTCCGCCAGCACTGACGACATGGCGAATTGCACCCGCTCGATGTCGTTGATCAGGGTGGAGACGATGGTGCCGGTGGCATGCTGTTGGAAAAAGGAAACGGAGCGCCGCAGGATGGCGTCGTAGAGATCGTCGCGCAGATCGGTGATCATGCCGAAACCGGCATAGTTCACCAGGTACGTTCCGCAATAATCGAAGATCCCTTTGAGCAGGGTAGAAGCGACCAAGGCGAAAGCGACGATAGTCCATTCGTTGTGGAAGTGCGCCGGAACCATCTGTTGCAGGCTTATGCTGAAGCGGGGACCGAAGAGCGAGATCTTGCGGTCGGGCGCATCGGGGCTGAGCACGCGTTCGAAGATGGGGCCGACCAGCAAGATGCGGAAGGCGTCCAGAAGACCGACGCCGGCCATCAGGATGACCGACGAAAACGCCTGCAGCCAGTACGGCTGCACATAACCCATCAGGCGCAGCAGCTTCCTCAAGCGGAAACCCCGGAAGCGCGGCGCTGCATGGAACGCATCTGGCTATTGTAATCGCCCGGCCTAGGGGCGGTCTTGCTCCTTTTGCCCACCTAGTAGGGACATGGGGGAAGCCCGTCTTTTTGGCCCAGGTACGCCTTGGCGAGGGGCACCCGTCCAGGGTAGGGGCTTGGTTGCTTGCCTTAATGGGGCATGTCGCGGTGGACGGCTTTGACCCGGTAGCCCTCCTTGGCTAGCCGCTTGCGCACTTCCTCGGCGATCATCACCGAACGGTGCTGGCCGCCGGTACAGCCAAAGGCCACGGTCAGATAGCTCTTTCCCTCTTCGATGTAATGGGGCAGCAGAAAGAGCAGCAGCTGCGTGATCCGGTCCAGAAACTCGGTCGTCTGCGGGAACTCACGGATGTATTTGGCTACCTTGGGATGGCGGCCGGTCAGGTGCGCGAAACTCGGGCACGAAGTGCGGATTGGGCAAAAACCTGACATCGAAGACCAAATCCGCCTCCAGCGGCACGCCGTTCTTGTAGCCGAAACTGATGGAGGAAACCAGCAGGTTCTTGTCGGTGTCGCCGCGCTCAAACTTCTGCAGGATGTAGGCGCGCAACTCATGGACGTTGTAACTGGAGGTATCGACACTGATATCGGCCAGGTTGCGGATGGGATCAAGCAGCTTTCTCTCGGCATGAATCGCGCGCACTACAGTTTCCGTTCGACCCAGCGGATGCGGACGGCGGGTTTCGGAAAATCGCCGCAGCAAAGAAGGGTCGGAGGCATCGAGAAAGACTACCGTGGTCGAAAGCACCTTCCTGACCTGGCGAAGGATCGCCGGAAAACGGTCGAGATGCTGGCCCTCACGAACGTCGACCACCAGCGCCGCACGGTTGATCTCGGCCGATTGGCGAACCAGATCGGCAAATGCGGGGATCAACTCCAGCGGCATGTTGTCGACCGCATAGAAACCCAAATCCTCAAATGCCTTGAGCGCGGAAGCCTTTCCGGAACCGGAGAGACCGGTCAGGATCACCAACTCCGAAGCCACCGGCGGGCACCACGGCAGCGGCCTTCTTGGTGGATTTACCAGGGCGGGGCTTGGTCGCTTTCACTTGCTCAGCGGGAGCGCGTCTGCGTGGCATGGGGCCATCGTAGCATTCACGAGAGCCTCTGCAAGTTCAGGGGGAATCCCGATTTGATACAAACCTAAATGGACCAGCGGCCGTTCTGCAGCAGCTGCTGCGCCTTTTCCTCTGTCACCGGGGCCGAGAACAGATGCCCCTGGCCCAGATCGCAGCCGTACTTCCGCAGTGCTTCCAACTGCTCCCTGCTTTCGATGCCCACGGCCAGCATGCGCACTTCGAGCATGCGCCCGAGGTCGAAGATGGTTTGCAGAATCGCTGCCTGCTTACCCGGAATAGGCAGGTAAGCAATCGAGGCGACGATCTACCTTCACCATGTCAATCGGCAAGCGGATGAAGTGGTTCATGGAGGCCAGACCGGCGCCGAAGTTATCCAGGCCGACGTTTATTTTCAGATCAGCCACAGCCCTTAAAAATCGCAAGCGCCCCCTCCGGATCCTGATTCACCGCGGCCTCGGTCACTTCAAGCCGCAGCTGTCCCGGGGAAACCTTCCATTTGGCCAGCAGTTCTGCGAGGTGGCCCAACAGTTGAGGATCCCTGAACTGGCGCAAGGACAAATTAACATCGATGGTCGGTTTGGCATCCGGCAGCGTCTCCGCCCAGGAGTTCAGTTGCCGGCATACCTGCTCCAGCACAAACAGACCGATGGGAACAATGATCCCCGACTCCTCGGCCGTGGGCAGGAAATCCTCCAAGGGCACGAACTCGCCGTTGGGCCGCCGCCACCGCAGCAGAGCCTCGAAGCCCTCGATTTCGCCATTGGCCAGCCTGTAGATTGGCTGGTACCACACCTCGAACTCCTTTTTTTCCAGCGCCTCCTTTAGTTCCTGCTCCCTCTTCATCTGCGCCGCCACATGCACATGCATGGAGCCGTCAAAGACCTCGTGGCGTGCGTTGCCGTTGGACTTGGCCTGATACATGGCATAGTCCGCATCGCGCAAGACCTGTTCCGGGCTGGTGTGGTCGAGGGTGCCGAAGGCGATACCGATACTGGCGGTAGACGAAGACCTCATGGCCATTCAAATCGACCGGCAGGCGAATATCGTGCTGGGCGCGGTCGGCGATCGTGGTTACATCGGAAACATTGGTGACGTCCTCGAGGAGGATGGCGAATTCGTCCCCTCCGAAGCGCGCCACCGTATCCTGGGGGCGAAAGCAGGCCCGCAGGCGTGACGCCATGTGCACCAGCAGCTCGTCACCGCTGGCGTGGCCGAGGTTATCGTTCACCGCCTTGAAGCGGTCCAGATCGAGAAACATGACGGCAAAATTCAGCTGGGAGTGCCGTTGCTGGCGGGCCATGGTGAGCTGCAGGCGGTCGAGAAACAAGGCCCGGTTGGCCAAGCCGGTCAGAGGATCGTGCAGGGCGTCATGCTGCAGGCGAGCGTCGGTTTGTTTCTTCTCGCGGATGTCACGGTAACTGACAAAATTGCCCACTTCCACCCCCGCCATGCTGATCGGAGCCACCAGGATCGACACATCGATGAGCTCGCCTGACTTGTGCAGGCGCACCGTCTCCATCGACGCCCGGCCATGAAGCTGCATGGTGTGTTCGAGCATGTCGAACTCATGCCGGCGCGTTTCTGGAATGAGAATGTCGTACGTATTCTGGCCCAGCGCTTCATCGGCATTGAAGCCGAAGAGGGACTCAAACTCGCGATTGATATGCAGAATTTTGGAGCCGCGCGTGATCATGATAGCTTCCGGAGCGGCATTCAAGAGTTGCTCCAGGAAGTTAGACGGCGAAGCGTGCTCCGAGCCCGTGCCCTGAAGCTTGTCCGGACACCTTTTCCGGAGCGCGCTGGGAACGCAGGGCGACGATCAGCAGCTCAGGTTCCGGTTCCACGCGGAGCATGCGGAAACTGCCGCGCACGGGCACCGACGAGTCCAGGGGCGTACGCATCTGGCAATTGAAATCAGAGGAATAGGCCAGGCTGCCGGATCCGAAAACATGAGAAGACCCACGCAACGGCTTCCCCGGATGGGCATAGGCAAAACCAGGGAACTGCCCACGGAAGAGGTCGTCCACCGCGAGCACCGCACCTTCCTCCAGGTGCAGAATCTCGCGCGCAACGCGATTGGCGTAGACCACGCTGTTGCCGCGCTGCACGAAGACGTAACAGGGCAAAGCTTCGAGGAGTAACTTTTGCTGGGCCGTGAGCACGGCAACATCAGCTTCTGAATTCATAATTGGATCGCCGCAGCGGAGAGCCCCCAGGTTGAGTATCAAGGCCGCTTTCCAAGCAGGAATATCCCCTGAAAGAAGTACCGGCAAACTCCGAGGTCGCAGTTACTTAGGTCTTGAAAATCCGCAAGCGTCCGCGTCGCTGATATGTGATCCCATCCTGGGCAGTGCAGTGGAAGGACGACCTGTGGTTGGAGGAATTTAGCACTGCGTTTGCGACGAATGGGTCAAACATCCGGACTTTTAGCAATCGACCTTCAGGGAGCTTCGATCAATTCCATCTTGCCATCACGCTTCCGATGTAGGACTTTCACATTACCTTCGTTATCCCGAAAAACAAAAACGTCCCGGTCGCGGAACTCTGCTTCCTTGACCGCCTCCTCCAGAGTCATCGGCCGCAGCGCTACCGAGTCGAGCGAGCGAACGACGTGGGGCTCGGTGATGGGCACGCGCGCTGGAAAGGAATGTACGGTGACGGGAATCGCGGGCTGGGCGTGGCTCTTGCCGTTGGTGGCTCCGTTGGTGTGTCGCAGCCTTGGCAGCTTTGCTCTCGGCCACAGCTCCGCGGCCGCTGCGCGCGACACCGGTTTCCTCTACTTGTTTTTCCTGCTTGGGCTGACGCTTGCGGGTGCGCTGCTTATCTTTATAGCGCGTTGCCTGGGATTCGGCTTTCACCAGCGCGTCGCGCAACGCAGTTTCCATGCTGGCGCTGGACTCGCAGAGAGCGACCAGCGTGCAGGCCCGGGTCTTGATCGTGACTTCGGCGATCTGCCGGTATTTCTCCGCGGTCAGAACCACGTGGGCGCTGGTGATCTTACCGAGAATCCTGGCGATGCGCTCGATTCCCTCTTCTGCTAATGTGCGCAGTGGCTTAGTGATGGCCACCTGCCTGCCCGTGCATTCAACCGGCATGCTGAGAACTCCTAGACGCGGCCCGCAAGATGCCCGATTCTATAGCATTTTGGAATCGCGGTCTTGTTGAGAGGTTGGCTAGGTACAGCCCTTCTTGTGGAAAGGGACCGCATACATCTCAGTGTACTCGCGTACACCATAGGTAAAAATGCTTAACTCAATCCCGGACTCGGCGTTGGTGGGTGCTGGGTATGCGCAAATCTTCGCGGTACTTGGCTACCGTGCGGCGGGTTACGTCAATGCCCTGAGCCTCCAGCATACTGGCAATCAAATCATCGGTCAGGGGCTTGCGCGGATCTTCTTCATCAATCAACTTCTTGACCTTGCGTTTGAGCAGCATCAGCGGAGTGCTGCCTCCCTCCGGCCCATGGACGCCCTCGGAGAAAAAGAAGCGCAGCTCAAATACGCCCTGCGAAGTGTGCACATATTTGCTGGAGACCGCGCGGCTGACGGTGGAAGGATGGACGCCAATCTCTTCGGCAACTTCCTTGATCATCATCGGTTTAAGCGCGTCCACGCCACGCTCGAGGAATTCGCCCTGGCGGCGCACGATCGCTTCGCAGGTTCTGAGGATGGTGTTCTTGCGTTGCTCGATGTTGCGCATCAGTTGCAGCGCCGAGCGGTAACGCTCCTTGACATATTCCTTTACGTCTCTCTCCGTGCCTTCCTGCGACAGCAATTTGCGATAGCCGTGATTGAGGCGCAGGGTGGGCAGATCTTCTTCATTCATGACCACGACAAACTCGCCGCCGCGCTTGACGAAGGCCACGTCGGGCTCGATCAGCCGCGCATCGGAGCGGTTAAATCGCTGCCCGGGCCGGGGATCGAGACTGCGAATGAAGTCGATGGCGTGCTGGATCAATTCCGGCTGCGTGCCCAAAACTTTGGTCATTTCGCGCAGGTCGCGCTTCTGCAACAGCGACAAATGCTGATCTACAATGCGAGCCGCAAGCGCGAAGACGGGCAATTTGTCTTCGTGCGCGCCGCAGGCATGGGCCGCTTCGACTTCTCCCCCGCCGTTGACGGCTTCCGGCGCAGCAGCTCTGCCGATTGGGAGCGGTGACGCGCCAGCGCGAGCTGAAATTCGCGGCGCTGCGCCTCTATCTGCACCAGCAGGCACTCGCGCAAGCTGCGCGTGGCTACGCCCACCGGATCGAGGTTCTGCACCAGGTGCACCGCCTCAGCCAGCAGCTCAGCGGCGGCATTGGGTGCGGCGCCCGGAGCAGGTTCGTACTCACGCACAAAGCCCGGCTAACATTTCCTCGTCCTCGGCCAGCAAATAACCGTCTTCGTCCAGGTTGCCAACTACGTATTCGGCGGCCGCGCGGAGGTCGCTGCTGAGGTTAAGAGAACCCAGTTGCCAGAAGAGGTGATCGGTGAGGGTGCTGGGCTGGGAAAGAAAATTTTCAAACGATGGCTTGTCGGTTTGCTCAAAACCGTTGGGCGTGCGGAAGCCGGGATCCAGATAATCCTGAAAGTAGGATCCAAAATCAATCTCATCGAAGGGGTCGCGCTTGTCGCGCTCTGCCTGGGCTGCAACCTCCTCTACGCTTCGATCACGCTCGGCTTCTCTGAGAGCGATGTCATCGATGAGGGGAACGCTCTCTTCCAACTCTTCCAGCACCGGATTCTCAACAATCTCGGTGTTGATCAGCTCCTTCAGCTCCAGCTTGTTGAGCGCCAGCACGCTGACCATCTGCATCAGGCCAGGCGTCAGTATCTGACGCTGCGCAACCTTCAAGCTTAGCTTTGGTTGTAGAAGAGCCATGGACGTCTCACCGCTTCAAGTGCTAGAGCAATTTCACTTCTACTCTACAAAGTCAAGTTTAGCAAATTTGCGATTTTTCTTGAGGAAAAGCCACGTCGGAAGCGATTGCTCTGTATACACCAGGAGTGCAAAATCCTGCTAGCGGCCTTAGTTTACCTTTTCTGAGCCTTTATGGTGGAAGGCTTTTCCATTCCTCAGCCGGTGTGGTCCAAGCCGGGTTTAGTTGAAACCCAGGACTTACGAGTCTGTGTGAGAGCCCACAATCGCTCGTCCCGCAAGCCTGACGCCCAGGACTAGCCGTCCTGGAATATTTTCAGCCGTCCCCTTCGACAAGCTCAGGGCAGGCTCTGTGGGGCTGTTCTGCCTCTCACGTCTACCCGACAAAAAAGCTAATTTGGACAAGTTCTTGCGGGCACAACCGAATTGTCATCCCGACCGGAGCGTACCCGGATTTCCTGCTGCGCGGCCCTCACCAACGACCACGTATGCGGCTTTCCGTTAAGAAAGCCGCAGGAAGTTCGCCAAAGCCACTAACCTCGACAGGAAATCGGGGTAGCGCAGTGGAGGGACCTGCGGTTTCGCTAGTTCTCGCGCAGACTCTGAAGCCCGTACCCTTCCAAAACTGCAGTTTTTCCGCAAGCTCTAAAGTCATGCTAAAGAGTTTGCTGCTGAGCCGTTCTGGTTACGTTGGTGCAAACCTGGAGCAGCTCTAGTTCAGGGAAAAACCCTCACCCAGATAAACCCGGCGTACTTCCGGATCTTTGCCCAATTGCTCCGGGGTTCCGGTGCGGAAGATACGCCCTTCGTTGATGATGTAAGCGCGATCGGTTACGGAGAGTGTTTCGCGGACATTGTGATCCGTGATCAGCACCCCGATTCCGCTTGCCTTCAGGTCGAAGATGATCTCCTGCAAATCCAGGACGGCGATCGGATCGATGCCGGAAAACGGCTCATCGAGCAGGATGAACGAAGGCTGGATGCAGAGGCAGCGGGCAATCTCCACCCGGCGCCGCTCGCCGCCGGAAAGCGCGTAGCCACGGGTCTTGCGTATATGGCCCAGATTCAACTGATCGAGTAGCTTTTCCGTCCGGGCGCGGCGCACTTCGAGCGAAAGCGACTGCACTTCGAGCACGGCGAGGATGTTCTCTTCCACCGACAGCTTGCGAAAAACGGAGGGTTCCTGGGGCAGATAGCTGATGCCGTATTGCCGCGCCCGCAGGTACATGGGAACGCGCGTGATATCGATGTCGTCGACGAACACCTGTCCCGTATCGGGAGCGATGAGGCCCACAATCATGTAAAAGCTGGTGGTCTTGCCGGCGCCATTGGGACCCAGCAGCCCAACCACCTCTCCCTGGCAGACTTCAAGGTTTACCCCCCGAACGACCTGCCGGCCCTTATAAGACTTGCCGATTTCGTCTGTACTAAGCTTTTGCATTCATTTCGCAACACGGGTCTGGGTCACTGCTTTGGAAGCACCGCTACTCACCATGACGCTATCATCGCGATCATTGAAAATCAACGCAGCCCCGGTTACTGTTCCGCGCACCTGATCGGTGAGGCGCGGAGGCGTAGCACTTGTTCCCGTGAGCACAAACTTGCCATCCTCCGCGGTGTAGGTGAGATCCTCGCCGATCCCCTTGCGGCCCGGTTGCTGAAGTTCAACGGCGCCGCGGGCGACGATCTTCGAGACCTGGCTGCCCTGCTGGTCAGGCGTCTTGCCGGCCGGCGTCGCAGGCCCATGAGCGGTCTGCGCGGGTGCGGGGCTGAAGTAGACATCCATGAAACTCGAATGCAGAACGCCAGAGGAAGTCTGCGCCACCACCCCACCACTGAAAACCGCCTTGTGGTCAGCGTCGGCGTAGAAGAGAGTACGGCTCTGCAGACGCACGACGGAGGTTTGGGCGGAGGTTTGACCGGTCCGGGCAGGCGTGGGCACCGGACCCTTGGCGCTGCTGGAAGTACTGGTGAAGACGGCGTTGACCGCCGCGGCTTCACCGCCCGGACCATGCGCGGCCAGCGTTGCCTTCACCCGGGAGAGCTCCAGCACGGGTGCGGAAACGGAATCGCTTCCCTGCCACAGGCGGGCCAGTTCCCCAGACTTTCCGTAAAAAGTGGTGAGATCGGTTGCGTGATCGAGATGTGCGTGGTCGGCGACCACGTGCACTGGTCCGGTTCCCGTAAAGGGCTGCTGCTGACCGCTCGACTGACGATAGGTCGCCTTGACTCCACCGGTGGCATTAGCATTGCCGGTCGCTGCGTTCCATTTCAATGGATGCCGCGCTCAATTCTCCGCTGGCGTCCCGGATGCGCGGGTCTCCTGACAACTGCACCACCTGGGTAGCAGCGTCATAGGCCGCTCGCTGGGCGACGGCGGTGGTCACAGCAGGCACTCTCGCGCCAGGCTGGGCGTTGCCATCGGCTGGCTTCGCCGGCGTTTCCTGGGTCATTTCCTGGGTCAGGGTCACGTTTCCCACTTGCACCGCGGACTGCAACTGAGCGGCCGGCTGGGAGTCGGTGGTTCGGTTTTTCCTTTGACCACTTTCGCCCCCGGCTTGGTGGGAGGAAGATGCGGCGGAGCGAAGGTGAGCAGCAAGTTGTCGCCAGTGCTGGTCTGCTTTGCTCCGGTGGGGCTTACATCGACCAGGCCCGTGTGGCCGGTCCCGCGCAGGCTGGAGAGAACTTCCCCGTCCAAAAGCGTGGCAAAGAGTTGATCGCCGGTTACAGTGGTGTCCTCGGGCGGCGTTTTGGCATAGATGGTGTGCACGTTCAGTCGCGCGCCCCCTACGGCGAGAATGTGCTCGGCCATGGGAAGGCGGTCGGGGCCGGAGGTAAAGTCGATGTCGACCTTGGTGGCTCCCACCTGGCGGGTGGTCGACTCGGGCGGATTCTGCTTGGACTTGCTCGACGCGCTTGGAACCGGCGGTAGCTTCTCCTCGTCGACCACGGAAACAGCGTCGCGCAACTGCGCGTGCTTGACGGTTGATTGCGGACCGAACAAGAGCGTCCCCGAGGAGGCCGACCCGTGCAACAGGCGCGCGGCATTGTTGGCTACGTAGAGTAGGCCGCCATTCAAAACCGCCTGCTCCGGTTCGCTCTTGGGACCGAGGTCCATGTGCGCCTGCCGGGTATTGATCTGCTGGCCGTCACTGCCGGTGAGAACCACATTGCCTTGCGCTTCCATCTGGTAGGCCGATCCATCGGTGCGGAAAGAGACCGTCGCCTGGTCAGAGGAGCTGTGACTGTCGGCATACTCGGTTACGTCTTGAAGCAGATAAAGCAGGCGGCTGGCACGATCGAACTGCGCATGATGGGCGTGGACGGCCAGCGGGTCCCTCCGACGCTGGAATTGAAAGCCACGTCGGCGACCAGGATTATGATTCCTGCCTGCGAATCGAAGCTGGCGCCGGTCGCGCTGCCGGCTGCTTGGGCCAGACGGAACTCGATTTTTTCCGTGGTGCTAGCCAGGCCCGTCTTCTCGTTGAAGACCAGGTCGGAAGTTTTGACGTGCACCGTATTTTTGCCTTCGCTTTCGTCCGCTGGCGCCTTACCAGCCTCGGAAGCGGGAGTCGTGGATCCCTGAATATCGATTTGGACTTCACCCATGGCACGGGCGACGCCGTTCACCGGGTCCCAATCGAAATTGCTGCCATAGATGCGGTTGGACGGTGCCCCCTTCGCGCCGTAGAGGGTGATGCTGACGTCGTGTAGCTCGAGATGGCCGTCCTTCTTGTACTGCACGGCCTTGGAGGCGTGCAGACTGTATATCGTGTGACCGCCCCGCGACTCCGAGTGAGTGAATCCTTCTGTGGACTGCTGGACCGACGTTCCCAATCCACCCGGTACGTCATGGCCGAGGCGCCGGCCCTGCCACCGGCCGTAGACAAAAAATCCTGCGATGGCGGCGACCAGCAGCCCAGCGATTACGGCAATCCAGGTGCGCAAGCCAGCAGGCGTTAGCCCCATAGTCTTAATCTTCTCACCCGCCATTTCGCTTTATCGGGCCGACTTTAATCTGAAGCTTAGAATGGTGAGATGGCTGATCGGCTGTACCTGAGTCTATGGTTTCCTAATTTTCGGCTTCCGGCCCTTGCTCCGGCGATCGTCTCGGTGCTGAAGCAGTTTTCTGGCGCGGGGCACCCGCTGCGTGTGCATGCTGCCGCCGCTTACCCTATTTCCTGGAACGAGACCCCCTTTTACCAGAGGATTTACGAGGAAGATGAGGTGAAGGAGTCTGCACCGGAGACGGCCGTGGCCGAAGCCATGGCGATACTGCATGACGACTTCGCGTACGAGTTCGAGCTCAAGTGGGATTTGTGGGTGCCGGAGACCGTGGGCGGGCTCGATCCGGTCTGGAAACAGGAACCCGTAAAGGTACACGTGGTTGGCTTCGGCCCGCACTTCGACGAGGGGGCCTACGAGCAGAACGGGCAAGTCCGGGTAGATTTTGGCCTGGACACGCCCTTTCTGCTGGAAGATATGGACTTGGACCAGCTAGGCGCTGAGTACGTGAAACGCAACGTCCAGAAGCTGGTGGAAGTCACCAACGCCATCCAGGAAAACTGCGGGATCAGCAGCCGCCTGTTGTGGTCGGATTCGGGCGAGAACCTGGCCCAAAAGCTAATTGCCCGGTTGCAGCGAGTGAACTGAGGATACTTGCATGTGGCCGTGACGGACATCCGCTCCACGCACCCAGAAGATGACGTCTTCGGCCATATTGGTGGCGTGATCGGCGATGCGCTCCAGACTGCGGGAAATGAACAGCAGGTTGACGGCGGAGTGGGCCGCGCTGGAATCCTGCGCAATGCAATCAAGCAGCACGCCCTTGACCCTGCGGTTCATCTCGTCTACGGCGTCATCCATCGCCAGCACGCTGGCGGCCAACTCGGCATCGCGCTCGGTGAGCGCCTGCAGCGCCTTCCGGACCATGGTCATCGATAGCTCCGCCATGTGGGGAATGTCGACGGGAAAATCGCACGGTTGGCTTCCCGCGAGTTCTTCGGCCAGCAAGGCAATGGTCATCGATTGGTCGCCGACCCGCTCCAGGTCGGAGTTGATCTTGATGGCGGCGAGGACAAAACGCAGATCCACGGCCATGGGCTGTTCCATGGCGAGCAGATCCAGCGCCATCTGATCGATCTCCCGCTCCGAGCGGTTAATGATCACTTCATTCAACCGCACCTTTGTACACGCGGAAAGTTCACCGCGGCAGTGCGCGTCGAGTGCAAAGGTCAGTGTCTGCTCTGCGACACCCGCCATCTGAAGGAGGCGTTCACGAAGGCTCTCGAGTTTCTGATGAAACGATATCCGGGTCACTGGTCAGCCTCCTGAATGAATTTCTCCCTTTTGTCGCGTTCCAGGTGCTCGTCCTGCTTTGAAATGAGACAACTAAGGGGGGTCGCACCGCAAAATGCACCATTATCGGTCCAAAAAACCTGCGATCCGTTGAGTTAATATACCCTCTTTAACATTCTATTAACATATCTTTTTGGGGGCGTCGCACACACGCAAGTTGTACCGCAACTGTGCTTTATATTCACGCGATCGGGAGACTCAAGTACATGATGCCGAGCCCTATGTGGCATAATGGCCGCGTGGAACCAGCAAGCACAATCGAACAGCAGACCCCGCTCATGACCTCGCTTCATATCGACTTGGAGACGGTCGAAGCTGGTGTGCCCGTGTCTACGATGGCACGGTTCGTAACCGCTTCAGGGATGCAGCTCAAGGATCTCTACGAGGTCGTCATTCCGGCGCGGACGCTCAAGCATCGCAAAGCGCGGAAGGAACCCCTGACATCGGACGAGTCCGACAAACTCGTCCGGCTGATTCGCGTTTATGACCAGGCGGTTCGAGTTCTGGGCGAAAAGGAAAAAGCTCTGTACTGGCTAAGCGAGCCGAAGAAGCGCTTTGAGGACCGCACTCCGATTCAGATGCTGCGCACCGATCTTGGCGGCCGGATGGTGGAGGAGATGCTTGGGCAGATCTACTACGGCATGTTTGCTTGATACGGAATCTATGGCGCATCAGCGTCTTCCATTCGCTTTCCGGTGAAGGCGGCCTGAAATACTCAGCCCGTTGGCACACGGCGGGTCATCGAGTCGTTTATTTGGCCGAATCCCCTGCCGGCGCCCTGATCGAACAACTCGTCCCCTTGCAATTGAATGAGAAGAACTGGCCGGCGTTCTACCCTCTGATGCAAGTAACAGCTCCCGACGGTATGGAAGTGGAAACACTTAGCATGCCAGTCGGGGATGAGTGGAAAAGATTGCCGAGCGTCACCAGGGGTTTAGGCGACGAGTGGTTACGTTCGAAACGTACAGCCTTAGCCCTCGTTCCTTCGGCAATCATGCCCAGCACATGGAATTTTCTGCTTAACCCTGATCATCCTGAAGCGACAGAAATTCGAATCATCGAAATCGCGAGAGCGGTCTCTGATCCTCGCCTCTTCGAGAAGGATTAGTTTGACGGCTAAATCGGCGGCGCTAGAGCATTTTTGCTAATGGTCTAGACCAGGAAACTGACCTCAAAGCGGCCATTCCGCCAAACCGGGGCCCCCGGGGCACGTGCTCTTTGCGTGCCTGGGGTGGAAAGAATGGCCGCACATAACTGACCCACTCGACCACAGTATTAGCAAAAATGCGTTAGCCGGGGACGATCTCGGAGAAGTCGGCGATGCGGGAGAAATCGCTAAGCACGGAAGCAATCAGGGCCAGGCGGTTCCCGCGTAGGTGAGCCTCGGGCGCCATGACCATGACTTGGTCAAAGAAGCCGTCGATGGACGGTCGCAGCGTAGCAATGCACTCCAACGCTTCCGGATATTGCTGCCGGGCGCGAAGGGCTTCCACCTGGGGGGCGACTCTCGCGGTCTCTGCGTATAGGTGTTGCTCAGCCGGCTCAACAAGATTGCCGGGCGTGATGGAGTTGCCGTATTGGTCCTGCTTCTCAGCTGCCTGGCGGAGGATATTTTTGATCCGCTTGAACGCCGTGGAGATGGCAACCAGATCGTCTGAGCCGCGGACCTGGGTGAGAGCCTGCGCGCGCGCCATGGCATCCGTTACTGTCGTGAGCCCGGTCGAGAGCACAGCGTTGACCACGTCATAGGCGTAACCGCGCACCTCGCGAAGGTAAAAGTCCAGGCGTTCCTTGAGAAACACCACCACCGCACCGGCGCCCTCCCCGGAGCGGACGCGCGGCAAAGAGTCCAACGCCATCGTCGCCAGTGCCGGCAAGGTAAGGGGAAGACCGGATTCGGCCAGGATTTTGATTACCCCATTGGCGGCGCGGCGCAGCGCAAAAGGATCCTTGGATCCGCTGGGCTCGAGGCCGATGGCGAACATCTCGGCAATGGTTGCCATCCGGTCCGCCAAGCCGAGAACCTGCCCTTCCACCGTGGCCGGGATGGGATCGTCGGTCGAAGCCGGCATGTACTGCGAGTAGATGGCTTGCGCTACGGTTTCGCCCAGGCCTTGCGCCCGGGCGTAAAGTCCCCCAACAATGCCCTGCAGTTCGGTGAATTCCTTCACCAGTTCGGTGGTGAGATCGGTCTTGGCAAGCAGCACCGCCTGTTCGAGGGCTGCATGATCGAGCGGGATGGACTGGGCAGCGATCGCGGTGGCGATGGCTTTCGCCATGAGCAAGTTGCTTTCGGTCTTGCTGAAGTAGCTGCCGAGATCCCTCTGAAAGGTGACGGTCTTGAGTTTTTCCTGCCTGCCGAGGAGAGGAACCTTCTGATCGTAATTCCAGAAGAAACGGGCATCGTTGAAGCGGGCGCGGAGCACGCGCTCGTTGCCGTGGCGAATGATCTCCATGCCAGCGGCATCGACTTCAGTATTCAGCACGGTCAGAAAATGAGGCGCCAGCGCGTGTTGCTTGTCTTCGACCGCGAAGTACTTCTGGTGGTCGCGCATCACGGTGACGAGAACTTCCTCCGGCAATGCCAGGTATTCGGGCTGGAAGCTTCCGGCCAGGACGCTTGGCCATTCGGTAAGGTGGGTGACCTGATCCACCAGGGCCTCGTCTTCGCGCCAGCGAGCTCCAGAGAAGGTCCGGGTTGCCGCATCGAGCGCCTGGCGGATGCGATGGCGGCGGGCGGTGACGTCGGCCAGAACAAAGGCTGTCTCCAGCGTCACGAGGTAGTCGGCTGGGCGCTCGATGAGGACGGGCTGGTCTCCATAGAGGACGCGATGGCCATAGCTGAAATTAGCAGCGCGGATGCCTGCGAACTCCAGTGGGACTACGCTTCCGTCGAGCAAACAAAGCAGCCAGCGGAGCGGGCGGACGAAGCGTTCCGGCTTATTGGGCCGCCAGTACATGGTCTTGGGCCAGGAGAGCGCGCCAATTTCCTGGGGCAGTGAGTCGCTCAGAACCTTTTCGACGCTTTGCCCTGGCCGTTGGATCGTGGCAGCGGCGTACTCGCCTTTGGGGGTGGTGATCTTTTCGAGCGCGGTCACCGCAACGCCGGCTTTTTTGGCGAAGGCCTGAGCCGCCGGGCCGGGCTGTCCATCGGGAAAGGCTGCTTTCCAGGAAGGGCCGGTAAGCTGCTCCTGCATATCGAGTTGCTGGGCGAGCACGCCTTCGACGCGCACCGCCAGCCGCCGTGGGGTGGAGTAGCTGGTAACGACAGCAGCAGCGTCCAATAAACGTGCGCGTGTCAGCACACCCTCGACGCGGCGCGACAGTTCGGCCTCCGCCGCCGCAATCATACGCGCCGGGATCTCTTCCAGGCCTATTTCCAGTAACAGCTCAGGCATACGATTCCCATCGATCTTTCATTACCCGCGCAAATCATGCGCGAGCCATAGCCGCGCGATCATGCGCGAGAAGTAGTCTGCGCGATCATGCGCGAGTAAACCTTGGCGATGCCGACGGCGAGGACGCGGATGCGGGCGATGATGCCGACGCGCTCGGTCACCGAGATCGCGCCGCGCGCATCGAGCAGATTGAAGAGGTGCGAGCACTTGAGGCAAAGATCGTACGCAGCCAAGACCGGAAAGCGGCGCTGCTCGGCCGGTGTAAGCTCCTCCGGCTGCTGCGCGGCGCGGCTCAGCAGTTGCTGGCACTCCGACTCGTAGAGCCGCAGATGCTCCCACAGCTTCTCCACATCGGCATCCTCGAAGTTGTAGACCGAGAACTGCACCTCCTCCAGATGACGAACCTCTCCGTAGGTGACGGGATCAGGCGTGCGCGCCCAGACGACGTCGTAAACGGAGTCGACGTCTTGCAGAAAGGCGGCGATGCGCTCCAGTCCATACGTAATTTCTGCCGAGATGGGGTCGAGATCGAGACCGCCACATTGCTGGAAGTAAGTGAACTGGGTGACCTCCAGGCCATCCAGCATGACCTGCCAGCCGATACCCCAGGCCCCCAGTGTGGGCGCCTCCCAGTTGTCTTCTTCAAACTTGAGGTCGTGCTGGCGCAGGTCAATGCCGATGGCGGTAAGGGATTCCAGGTAGATTTCCTGCACATTGGCAGGCGGGGGCTTCAGCACTACTTGAAACTGTGTGTGTTTGAAGAGGCGGTTGGGGTTCTCGCCATAACGGCCGTCAGCGGGCCGGCGGGAAGGCTGGGCATAGGCGACGGAGAAGGGCCGCGGGTCAAGGACGCGCAAAAAGGTCTCCGGCGACATAGTGCCGGCGCCAACCTCCACGTCATAAGGCTGTTGCAGTACGCATCCACGCTCGGCCCAAAAGGTTTGCAGACGAAAGAGGAGTTCCTGGAAGGTAAGAGCACTGGTTACTTGCAGGGCCACGGTTGGATTCTAAATCAAACACCAGGCCTGCCTTAGCGGAGCCAGCGAAGCGGGGGCATTTCCCTTCTGGCGTAACAAAAGAAGCAACCGCTGCACTTGCCTGTGCAGCGTAGGAGGGAAAATGCTCTAAACTGGTTTCCCCATTCGTTCAAGGAGGAGTCTGCCATGCAAAGCCGTATAGTCGGCACCGTACTGCCGGTTCTCGAGTTCGTCCTGGAACCAAACGAGACCGTGATCTCAGAAGCCGGAGAGCTCTCTTGGATGAGCAGCTCGATCCAGATGCAGACCCACACTCAGTTTGGCGGAGGAGGAGGGTTCCTCGGCGCGTTGAAACGAGTGGCGGGTGGAGGAAGCCTGTTCATGACCGAATACAGCGCCGTAGGCGCCCGCGGCGAGATTGCCTTTGCCACCCGGGTCCCCGGGCACATCCAGCCTGTCCAGGTCGGACCAGGAATGGAGTATCTGATCCACCGCCATGGCTTTCTCTGCGCCACGTCTCAGGTCTCGCTCGGAGTTGGTTTCCAACAATCCCTGGGCGCCGGGGTCTTTGGCGGGGATGGATTCCTGCTGCAGAAGGTGACCGGGCAAGGCGCCTGCTGGATCGAGTTGTCAGGGGAGCTGATAGTCAAGGACCTGGCTGCGGGAGAGACGCTGCGCGTGCATCCGGGACACGTGGGAGCCTTCCAATCCAGCGTTTCCTTTCAGATCACCAGGATTGCGGGAATCAAGAACATGATTTTCGGCGGTGACGGCATCTTTCTTGCCGCGCTGACTGGCCCTGGACGGGTCTGGCTGCAAACCCTGCCGATTTCCAAACTGGCTCACCAGCTGATGCAGTACATGCCTTCCGCCGCCCGAGAACGAACCGAAGGCGGCGTTGTGGGCGGCATCGTCGGTTCACTTCTTAGCGGGTCGTAAAGAAGAGAAAACCGCAGGTCCCTCCACTTGGGCGAAAACTGCTCTCTCCAAATCCAGTCCCGAAGGGACGGCTGAGAGTAGCCCGGGACGTTAGTCCTGGGTTACCGTGTGCCAACGAATCAGTCCCGGAGAGACGGCTGAGAGTAGCCCAGGACGTAGTCCTGGGTTGACTACCCGGAACCGCGAATGGTTCGTTTGGAGATGGAAGTAGCCCAGGATTTCATCCTGGGGAATTTTCAGCCGTCCCATTCGGGACTGGATTTGGAGAGAGCAGTTCTCACGCCGATACTAAAGTCCGGACTTGCTCAACGGTTGAAGGATCCGGCGGTTTCTTCCAGTCGGCGAGGGCGCCTTCCTAGGAACCGGCCAGCCGTGACAGAGCCGCGGCGGTCCTGAGTTTTCGCTCCAGGTGACGCTCCAGGCTTTGAATGGCGAAACGGCGAAGGTCGGCCCCGCGGCTGCGCGGCCAGGATTCGGCTGCGAAGGCAGACACTGGAGAGCGGAAGATGCGCACCGCCAACACCTGAGAATCCGGCGTCAGCGTGGCCCCTTGAGAACTGTTGTCTCCTGTCTGTTTATGCTCAACACAGACCAGGCCGTCTGAGAAAAAATGAAAATAGGCAGGTTGACCGGCTAGCGAAGCGCCGCAGAAGAGACAGCGGCTCAGATCCGGGAGCCAGCCCATAAGACGCGTCGTCCAAAGGGCAAAGTAAGTGATCGGCATCCAGATGTGATCGACGCGAGTCTGCTCCAGCACCGATAGCAGCAGGCGGAAGACTACATCGTGCGGATCGTGGTCAGGAAGGGTCTGCTCCAAAACCTCGGCGAAAAAGGCGAGGGCAGTGGCCCGCGCATAATCGACCGGCTCAGCCAGTGGGGAGTGGAGGATTTCAAAGGAGTCGAGACGCACCAGCTCCTGGCTGGGCTTCTCAGCGTAGTGTGCGCGCACGTGGGTCATCGGCTCGAGCGCGCCGCCGAAACGACGGCGCGATCTTGCTGCTGACTTGGCAACACCCTTTATCTTTCCGAAGTCCCGGGTGAAGAGCGAAACGATCTGGTCGGCCTCATGAACTGGCCAGGTACGAAGGACGACGGCTTCGACCTGGTGAGCAGTCATGGCTGCGCAACAGCGCCGGCCAGCCTAGCGGCCGAAGTGGGCAGAGTTCTTGTCAGCAAAGCCCGCCCACTTTTCAGGCAGATCGTCGCCAGCGAAGATAGCGGACACCGGACAGACCGGCACACAGGCGCCGCAGTCGATACATTCCACCGGATCAATGAAGAGCTGGTCGGTCTCGCCATACTTCGCTTCATCTTTCTTGGGATGAATGCAGTCTACCGGGCAGGCATCGACGCAGGCTGTGTCCTTGGTTCCGATGCAGGGTTCTGCGATCACGTAAGTCATATGTACCGTTCTCCCGAAGGCGAATAATTGAAACCAAATTGTACAGCAGGAATGGGAAACGCAAGCTTACGCTATGGACGCGCCAGGCGTCGTGCGGCAAACTCGGCGGCTGTGGGCACCGGTTCGATCTCTCGGCCGGCGAACATGTCGATGAAGAAGCCCAGGATCTCCTGGGTGAGCAGACCGTTGGTGGCGAGAACCTCCTGGCTGTCGAGACGAAAAGGCGAGCCGTCGAAACGGACCATGGCGCCGCCCGCTTCCAGCACGAGCAACGCGCCGGCCGCTGTATCCCAAGGGTTCAGATTGAATTCCCAGAAGCCGTCCACGCGGCCGGCCGCGCAATAGGCCAGGTCGAGCGCCGCCGCGCCGGCCCGGCGCACCCCGTGAGAGCGCAACGTGAGCTGCTGGTAAAAGTGAATGTTCGGGTTGGCGTGGCGCTTGTGGCTGGGAAATCCGGTGGAGAGCAAACTCTCCTGCAAAGAGCCGACGGGCGAAACATGCAGGCGGCGGACATCTCCCTTTGGCCCTTGCAGCCAGGCGCCCTTACCTTTTTCAGCAGCGAACAGTTCCTCGTGAACAGGGTCGTAGACCACGCCCGCGACCAGCTCTCCGTCTTGATCTGCCCCTAGTCCAGGGGGACGATGTTCGAGGCCCAGCGAGACATTGAAGAAGGGAAAGCCGTGGGCGAAGTTGGTGGTGCCATCGAGTGGATCGACATACCACCGGTATGCGCGCTCCAGGCCGGAGCGTGTTCCTTCCTCGCCATAAATGCCGTGGTCGGGAAACTTTTCGCTCAGCCGGCTGACGATGAGTTTCTCCGATGCCCGATCGGCTTCGGTCACCAAGTCTACATCGCCTTTATACTCGGCGGTCACGCCGCGATTGAAGTAGCCGCGAAGAAGCTCGCCGGCCTCCAGGGCAATCACAGCTGCTCCGGCGGCAAAACCCAAATCCAGTTGCTGCGGAAAATTGCTCAACGCGCACTTCTCTCCACCAGGCCGTTGCTGGTGCGCGCGTTGTCCTCTTCGCGCCGGCCACATTCGCTGATCGTCCTGATCTGGTGCTTATAAATGAAAAGATTGGGCCGCCCTTCGCGGGTGACCCTGATCATGGTGTCGTCAAAATATTCGATCCATCCGGAAATGCTCTCGCCGTCACGGAGCTTGACCGTTACCCTCACTTGCTTCTCGCTTAGAAACCGCAGGTATAGGGACTCCTGGCCGGTTTCACCAAGAGGAGGAGACTTCTTACCCCGCCGGGATGGATTCTGGGTTGCCATATTGTGAATGATAACTGCATACAGAGATGCGGTAACCGCGCCCAGCGGATGTACTCAAAAATCCACGTGAGCCCTCACCCCGGGAACGACGACTGGTCCCCGGTCCCGATTGTAGCCCGGATTGTTGACAAAGGAGAGTTGCACCGCCATGTAAAGGCCGCTCACTATGTGCGCGTTGTAATAAGTCTCACTGACCTCTTCGCGACCGTAGTTCAGGCGCCCATCGCCGAGGATGAACCCCAGGCCGCCGAGGGCCAGGTACTGCCTGTGCTTGGTGCTGATGCCGCCAGTTTCAAAGGCGCTCCCGATCTGGTCTTCTTTTCTGCCCCACGCGTCCCCGGCGAGTTCGAAGCCGAATGCCAGGGTGCTGTTCATCTCCGTGTAGGCGAACGACTCTTTGTGCCCCTCATTCCATCCGGCACGCATAAAAGCGCGGAAATTGGCGGGCAGCTCCTGCTCCAGATTGAGACCGAAGCCCTGTTTCAACGAATCCTGGTGACGATACAGGGTGATGTCAGGAACCTTGTCGACGCCCTGCTGGTAGCCGGCGATGGCCTGGCCATAATCGCCCATATTGGCATGGTTCAGATAAGCGAGTGGCCGGATATGTGTCTCCAGTCCCTGAAACCATTCCGGTTTCCAGTCCAACTCCAGGTTGTCGGCTCGAGCTTTGCGCAGATCGGCCTCGAGGTCGATGCCATTGGCTACTGTTGGCATCAGTGCCTCACCGAAGCGCGCTTCCAATTTGGGTCCGGTATAGCTGAGAATCGCGGCGACGGTGTAACCGCGCGTGTTGGCAGCGTAATCGTAAGCACCATTGTTATCGATGGCCCAATTGGTGAACTGCAGATGGCTATCGCTGCCGACGGAGTTAAGGTCGAAGAAATCGACCAGCCCCAACTTGCCCATGATGAATTCGATACGCCGCCTGGGAAGCGATTTCTGCAGATAGAAGGGATTGGGATCTTCCTCTACCCGCTCCGCGGTGAGGGGAAAGGTCTGGTGGATAAAATAGCGCGCGGCGTAGACATTCTGGCCCAGGGATGGATTGCGCACCACATCAAGATTGACGAAGGCCGCCATGCCGAGCGCCTCGCTCAGCCCTTTCCCACCGGTCTCTTCCGCATTGAAGATAAATTCGGTCCAGCGGGTGAGCTTGATTCCCGTGTACAGCGTGAGCACACGTGAAAGCGCGGTCGTTTCCACCCGGCTCTGGAAGCTGTTGGTCCCGGAATAGGGGGAGTGGAATGGATTGTGGGCCTGGAAGATAAAGTTGGCCTGACCAGAGATCCATATGCGATCGGCGATGAGATGGTGAGAGAAGACGGCGGGATTCAGCTGGTCGTCGGACTGATCTTCCTCTCGCTGGTTGATCTGGGGCAACGATTCCCGGCTGTGGGGCGCTGCCGACGGAGTCTGCTGGCCGAAAGTCTGGGGCTGGGGAGCATCGGGTGGCGCGCTCACGGCCACCGACTGTGCGCATGCCATGGTAGCAGGGCCGCGGGGCGCCGGCAGACACAGCAGTGCGGCTGAAAGCAACGGCCAAAGACGCATCAAAACTCCGCAGAGGAATAGGAACCTCCGACGAGGTTAATTGACAAGACGTTAACAAATGTTTCGCGGTCTTGAATTCTTCCGTTCCTGCTACAAGAGTCTGACAGCCCAACAAGGGGCCAGGCGTTACTGTGGAGCGCCAGGTTTCGGGGTTACATGGAGTGCTTCACCCACGTGCCTGGCCGACGCTCCGAGTGCGTGCTTCGTGTTTCGGTAGCTCTTCTCCAAGGCATTGCCCGTTGAGTCTCCTGCGGTCGAAATAGCGGTGCTGCTGGAATCGCCCGCGATGGAGATTGCCGAGGTAGTGTTTTGCCCACCGCTCGCGATGGCTTGTTCCGTAGAACTGCTCACTGCGATAACTCCTTGGGCCGGGTGGCTTCCGGCGTTGAACCAGGCGATATCGCTGTCCGGCAGCTGATTGAGACGGGCCACAGGGCCTGCCGGGAAGTTCGTGTTCGCCATTTTGGCCGCCAGCGGCCAGGCGGTGGACGAGATGAACAGGGAGCCATTCATCGGCTGACCAATTTCCCCCAGGTTGACGAGCTTCCCCGGCGCCAGAGCTACCATGTTTGCGCATTTGTCTGCTCCACACCCACCCTGACACAGAGTCTGGTTGAGATATGAAGCGTGCTTACCAGGCGAGATCCAAACCTGCGCGCCATGATCTTCTGCGTGCAATGTGGAGGCGCGAGCGATCTGGCTTACATCGCAAACAGTGTTCTCGTGCGCTGCAGAGTACCAGTACAACGCCTTCCATGTCGCGGAAGCGAGATGGCTGTCGGATGCGCGCACGAGCACGGAAACATGCTCCGTGTCGAGCGCATGGCCATGAGCCCCGCAATCCCTTCTCCAAAGGTGGTAGTAGTGGATCTCCGCGGTCGGCAACGCGCCAACCGAGGTCTCTGACGGAAACACCTGACCATAGATCGTGCCGTTGTCGGTCTCCGGCTCGGGCTTCTTCACTCCGGGGCGAAACTCGGCGGGGATGCTAGAGCAGTCCTGGCGCCCAACCATAAAAGTTGGCCTGAACTGCACCAGGAGAGCTTGTTCCAGCGCGTCGCTCATGCCGTCTCGATCCGAGTCGACCTGGGTCACGATCCGTTGCTCTTGCGCCGGTGAGCGGACGGGAACTACCGATAAGAAAATTACAGCGAGCAGCAAAGGAAAACGCATACACGGCTTGGATGCAGGATCGGTCGGAGGCCCGCAAACAAATCACGGCAGTGGGGAGGGATAATACCCGGGCCGGTTGCGGATGACGTAGTCTGCACCGGCAGCCGGACTGCGCAGCTTGACCGAGATGCTGCGAAAGCTGCTGCCCAATCGATTGGATGGATAGTAGCCGAGCAGGTATTGGGTCCGCAGGTCTTCCGACAGCTGAGCGAAGGTCCTATCCAGCGAAGAGGCGTCCGCGTAGTAGTACTTGCCCCCGGTCTCCTGGGCAAGAGTAATCAGGGCGTGCTCGCCGGCGAGATCGCGGCCGGCGCTGGCGGAGATGGGCACATCGATGATGGGGTAGACCATGACCTCTCCGCGCAAAGCCTGTTCGAGCGCCATGTCATAGGTGGTGCCTTTGACGGTATTGCCTCCGTCGGAAATGATCACCAGCACCTTGCGTCCGGATCGATCCGCCAGGCTCTGCGAAGCAAGATAGATGCCGCTATAAAGCGCGGTGGCAGCGCCTCGCCCCATGTCATTCAGCCCGCGATCGACGCGGCCCAGGTTGTTCGTAAAGAAAACTACCTCACGCACATTGTCGGCAAACTCCATCAGGTCCAGGTGATCAACCGGCCGCAGGAGAGAATGCACAAAGTGCCTGGCCGCCTCTTGCTCGAGTCCGAGATCTTTATGCACGCTTCCGCTGGTATCGATGGCCAGGACAATCTCAAGCGGAAGCTCGGACTGGCGCTCAAATACGGCAATCTTCTGCGGGTGGTCATCTTCCGAGAGCAGAAACTCGTCCCGGGTCAGGCCGGGCACAGGGGCTCCTTTGTCATCGGTAACATTGACGAAGACATTCACCAGGCGAACGTTCACACTGATGGTGGGTGGCTCCGTGGCTTTGGCCTTCACCGGGGGCGCCGCGGCCTGCGCACCGCCGGATGGACCGCCGAGAGTGAGTGCGCAGCAAACGGCCGCATAGCAGAGTGGTTTCACGAGCCGGCCGTTCCTTTCTGCACCGGTTCATTTGCCCCCAGGCCGGATGGGAACGGTTCGCCATCGGCCCAGACCGCCCCATCTTCGAAGTGCTCCTTCTTCCAGATGGGGACTGTCTTCTTCAGCGTATCGATGAGCCAACGGCAGGCTTCGAATGCCTGGGCGCGGTGCGCGGAAGCTACGGCAATCAGAACGCTGGTTTCGCCCACATCGAGCCGGCCCAGGCGGTGGACGATGGCCACCTGCCGGACGCCATGCACGGCGATGGCCTCATCCGCGAGCCCCTGCATTTGGAGTAGAGCCATCTCCTGGTAAGCCTCGTAGACCAGGAAGAGCGTGCGCCGGCCCCGAGTGTTGTTGCGGACAATGCCGTCGAAGACCACCACGGCTCCATCCTCCCCCTGCTTGATGTCAGCAACCAACGACGCGGCGTCAATTGGCTCCGTGACCAGGGAGACGATCGGGGCAGCAGAGCCGCCGCTGACTGGAGGGAGGAGCGCAACCTCATCTCCGTCGCGCAACCCGGAGCCACGCGCCGCGTAGCTCCGGTTCACGGCAACTGCCAGCGCCGGCCATAACTTTGCCTGCTGGGGCAGCAGCTGGCGGTAATGTTCGAGCACCGCATCCACGGTTGAGCCGGAGGGCAGATTGAGCGTCTGGCTGTCGCACGCCAACATCTCCTTCAGCACACCAAAGAACAGGACTGTGACCCGCATGGGAAAAGCATATCCGAAGGCCATCCCCGATTTCCTGTTGGTATTGGTAGCGTTGACGAACCTCATGCGCCTTTCCTTAAGAGAAAGGCGCACACACAATCGTTTCCAGCGCAGCGTGGCAGGAAATCCGGGTCTGACATGAGGTTAGACTCGGGCCTGAGCAAAATGGCGGCGGTACCCAGGGATGGATCAGACCAGGACGGGCGTATTGGCCACTCCCGCGGTGCCAAAGACTCTGCGGTAGCGCGCGATTTCCGCTTTCAGCCCAGTCGCCTTGGCGAAGTTATCCGAAAGTTTCACCGCTGGGCGGCCATCGGCCTCGGTCATCTTGCAGATCAGGCTTGCGGGGTGGAATCCGTTGCGGCCACTGGGATGGCAGCCGCGGAAGTCATTCGTCAGCAGCGTTCCCCACCCGGCGCTGAAACGGATGCGCCGGCCAGGAGTCCATTTCGCCGGATCGTTGAGATCAGCCGCCGTGCGAAAGTCCTGGGGCGTCAGGCCCGGCGCCATGGTTCCCATGAAATAGGCGTGGAGGCCGAGAATGTCTTCCACATCCATGGCATCGGAGGCGATGATCAGCTTCTGTTTGGGGTCCCGGCCCCGCTGCTTCAGCCAGTCGATGTATTCGTCACCCGCAACGTAGGGATCTTTGCTGTCGATGCGCTGCCCGGTCCAGTCGGCGGTCCAATCCGGAGCATCGGCCAGGAACTGTGTTGTTCCGTAAGTGTCGGGCAGCATGATACGAATCTCGCGATCATAAGTGCTTTGCCACAGCTCAAGAATCCGGTACTGCGAACTCTTCAACTCGGCGTCGCTGGAGGCCATGGCCGCCAGCGCCATGGGGAGTTCGTGAGCGTTGGTGCCCACAGCTTCGAGGTTATGTTTGTAGGCCAGATAGGTGTTGGACGTGCCTGAACAATGCTCCCCGAGCGCCGTGTTCATGGCGTTCACCACATATTCCTGCCACAGGAAACTGTGGCGGCGGCGCGTGCCGAAGTCCGCCACCCTGAGTTCAGGCACCCCCGTCAACCGCTCAATCTTGCCCCATAACTTGGCCTTGGCTTGGGCGTAAAGAATGTCCAGCTCGAATTCGCTCATACCCTTGAAGGCAGCGCGCGACTTCAGCTCGTTGAGGATGGAGAGGGCGTAGATCTCCCACATCGTCGCTTCGGTCCAGAGCCCGTCGAACTCCAGGTGGAATTCTCCATCCCTGACCGTGAGGCGGTAGCTGGAGAGGCGGAAGCCATGTCCCAGCCACTCGATAAAGTCCGGCTCGAAGATACCGCGGCGGCCGAAGAAGGTGTTGCCGGCCAGCCAGATCAGCTCCGATTTGAGAAAGCGCAGGCTGCGCACGTGCTCCAGCTGTTGCAATACCTCTTCGCGCGCAATCACATCAGCAAGGCGCAGCGACGAGGACCGGTTGCTCACCGAGAACGACACTTGCGTCGTGGGGAAATGCTTCCAGATGAACTGAAGCATCAGCAGCTTGTAGAAATCCGTATCCAGCAGGGATCGCACAATCGGGTCTAGATCCCAATTATGGTTATGCGCCCGCTCCGCGAAATCAATGATCATCGATGTCCTTGGGGGATGTCCTTGGGGATTACGCCTCGCCGAGGCCAGCTCGTGGTTAGATGGTCGACGCTTATCTTCGGAGGCTATAAAGTAGCGCGCAGATCAAACTTCTTCGCTGCAGGCTCGACGATCTGTACTACCCCATGCCCTGGGTTTACCTCTTCCCGCAGACGCACGAGGCCAAACTTCTTGAGTTTGTTCACATCCCTGGTCACCGAGCCTCGGTTACGGCCCAGCTCCTCCGCCAGCGCCGAAATGCTCATTCGCTTCTTCCGGACCGCCTGGCAGAGCCGAATGCGCTGCGCCGTCAGGCATTCGATCATGTCGAGCGGGTCCGCGAACGTGAAGATCCTCTCCGCTTCCACCCGCTCACCCCTCGACATCTTCTCGGCGCCCTCCAGGGAACGGCGCATATGCCCTTCCAGCCCGTCGCAGAAAATCTTATTCTTCATAGCTCCTCCTGAGCGCCTCTGCCTCTCTATAGAACAGGGTCATTGTCTCCAAATACCCGGCAAAGGGAACCGGTGTCACTTCGCCCATGTAATGGCGCTCGTGGGTTCCGTGTGCGTTATCGAAGCCTAGTACACGGCCATTGTCGACGCTGAACACATGGGGGCAAGAGGAAGGCGAGATTGTATCGAACGGCCTCGCCCTTTGCGTTGAACCAGACCTCCTGGCTGAAAAATGCCGATCCCACCCGCACACCAAAAACGAGTCTCATAATCAATTTCTTTGCGAAGGCGAATCCTTCTCCCCACGAGAAGATTTTAACAGGTGATGCATCATAAGCAACATCTGTGCCCGCCTTGCCGGGAGATACGAAAAGGCCCGCTGGTTAGCGGGCCTTCTCAAGGAGATGGAGCAGCAGGTCTTAGACCTCGGCATGTTCGATAATCGTTTCCCGAACTGCCTCATCTTTCTTCTCTTCGCTGACCGACTTAGGAAGCGCCACCGCCAGCACGTCTTCGATACGGCTGGCGTAGTGGATGCGCACGCCTTCGATCTGGTCTGCCGTCAGGTCTTCCTCCACGTTTTGCCGATTTTCCGCCGGGAAAATCACGTCCAGTACCCCGGCGCGCTTGGCAGCAAGAAACTTCTCCTTAACGCCGCCGATCGGTAGAACATTGCCGCTGAGCGTAATCTCACCAGTCATCGCCGTGAGCGGATGAACGGGAGTGTCGGTCATAAGTGAAACCAGGGTGGTTGCCATGGTGACACCGGCCGACGGACCGTCCTTGGGGATCGCTCCCGCAGGAACGTGGATGTGAATGTCCAGGTCCTTGGTGAAGTCCTCTTCCAGCCCCAGCGAACCGGCATTGGAACGTACCCAGGTTAGCGCAGCCTGCATGGACTCCTGCATGACCTCGCCGATCTGCCCGGTCATTTTGAAGCCGCCCTTACCCTTCATCCGGTTGGCTTCGATGAAGAGCACGTCGCCACCCGCCGGTGTCCAGGCGAGACCGACCGCTACACCCGCACGCCGGGTGCGCTCAGCCAACTCAGTATCGACGCGTACCTTGATGCCGCCGAGGAATTCCTGAATGATTGCCCGGTCGACAACCAACGTGCCAGTCTTGCCTTCGGCAATGCGCCGCGCCTGCTTGCGGCACACAGTGCCGATCAGCTGTTCCAGTTTGCGCACGCCCGCTTCTCGCGTGTAGTGGCGCACGATGTAGCGAACGCCTTCCTCAGGAAACTCGATCTGGGGTTCACCACCCTCCTTTTGCTCGATACCGTTTTCCTTGATCTGCCGCGGGATGAGGTAACGAAAAGCAATGTGCGTCTTCTCGTCCTCGGTGTAGCCTGACAGGTCAATGATCTCCATGCGGTCGCGCAACGGCTCCGGTATGGGATCGAGCATGTTCGCAGTGCAGATAAAGAGCACCTTGGACAAGTCGAACGGAACATCCAGGTAGTTGTCCCGGAATGTATTGTTCTGCTCCGGATCCAGCGTTTCCAACAAGGCCGAGGCTGGATCCCCGCGGAAGTCGCGGCCCAGTTTATCGATCTCGTCCAACATAAAGACCGGATCATTGGTCTCCGCGCGGCGCAGCGCTTGGATGATCTGCCCAGGCAAAGCACCGATGTAAGTACGGCGATGGCCGCGGATCTCGGCCTCGTCGTGCATGCCGCCGAGCGAGATACGCTGGAACTTGCGGCCCAGAGCGCGCGCTATGCTGCGGCCGAGCGAGGTTTTACCCACGCCGGGAGGTCCGACAAAGCAAAGGATCGGCCCCTTCATATCGGGCTTGAGACGACGCACGCTCAGATAGTCGAGAATGCGATCCTTTACCCGCTTCAGATCGTAATGATCCAGGTCGAGGATCTCCTTCGCCTTGGCAATATCGACTTCGCCACCAGTGGACTTGGCCCACGGCAATACTGCCAGCCACTCGACGTAGTTGCGCGTGAGTGAGTAGTCGGCAGCCATGGGAGACATCCGCGAGAGCCGATTGAGCTCCTTGGTGGCTTCCTTCTTCACATCGGCCGGCATGCCTGCGGCTTCGATCTTCTGCCGCAGCTCCTCGATATCCTTCTGCCCTTCGTCCAGCTCGCCGATTTCCTTCTGGATGGCTTTCAGCTGTTCGCGCAGGTAGTAATCGCGCTGCGACTGCTGCACCTGGTCCTGGACTTCGGTCTGGATCTTGTTCCGCAGCTGCTGAACTTCTGCTTCCTTGGCCAGATGCTTGTTGATGCGCTCCATGCGCAACGTCACGTCCGGCGTCTCCAGCAATTCCTGTTTGTCCGTGGTGGCCAGGAACGGCAGTGAGGAGGCGATGAAATCGACCAGGCGCCCGGGATCTTCAATATTGAGCGCGATGGTCTGCAGCTCGTCGGAAAGCGTGGGCGAGGTGGTGACGATCTGCTGGAATTGGGCAATGACATTTCTCTGCAGCGCCTCCAGTTCGGCGCTCTTGCCCGGATCGACTTCAGGCAAATGATCGACCGCGGCCATCATGAATGGCTCAAGCTGAGCAAATTCGCCCAACCTTACGCGCTCGGTGCCCTCGGTAAAGACGAAAAGACTCTGGTTGGGCATTTTGACGACTTTGTGCACCGTCGCCAGGGTGCCTACGGAATACAAGTCGCTGGGCTGCGGACTGTCCATGCGTTCGTCGCGCTGCGCGACGACCACGATGGTCTTCTGCTCTCCCAGGGACTGAATGAGTTGAATGGAGCTCTCCCGGCCAACGGTCAGCGGCAGCACGGCATGGGGAAACAAAACGGTGCTGCGAACGGGCAGTATGGGCAACACCCTGCCCTGGGGGCCACCCTGCTCCCGCCGAGTGGGATCGCTTGGGTTAATGATGCTTAAGAAATCGCTCGCCATGAGTATCCTTCTATCAGATTATCGACTATAAGATGATGCAGATCCCTCTAAAGTCGCAAAAGGCCCGGCCGCTGTCCCTAAAATGCCGAATTCCGGCCTTTCCTCATCCGGGAAAGCATTCTCCGGCTCTCTCTGCTTCATCGGTTCCGTCTGGCTGCCCGATCATTACCCGTCCTACCGGCCCTCAGGAAGGTTGCTGAGCCGCCGAATAATGGCCTAACTCCTTGACTAGAATGCACTGCCGGCGAAGTTGATCGAGGGCGGCGCTGGTTGCGGTTGGATCGGAGACCTGGTAGTCGACGTAGAAGACGTATTGCCAGGGCTGGCCTTGTACCGGACGGGATTCTACCTTGCACAGGTTGGTATTGTGTTCGGCGAATACCTGGAGCGCCGCGACCAGCGTTCCTGGGCGGTTGTCGACGGTAAAGGCGATGCTGACTTTGTCGGCGTCGGGTACTGGCCGGGCCTGGGCACGGCTGCGAATCAGGAAAAATCGAGTGTAGTTGGCCGGATTGTCTTCGATGCCGGCGGCCAGCACCTCTCCCCCATAGGCTAAGGCAGCCTGCTCGCTCGCGATGGCGCCTGCCTCTCTCTCTCCAAGGCTCGTTATATGCTTCACGCTGCCCGCGGTGTCGTAGAAGGGGGTCGGTGTCATCTTCGGGTGCTGCTCGAAAAACCGGCGGCATTG
This sequence comes from uncultured Acidobacteriaceae bacterium, assembly GCA_963746595.1. Lineage (GTDB taxonomy): Bacteria > Acidobacteriota > Terriglobia > Terriglobales > Acidobacteriaceae > PALSA-350. The sequence goes on along the minus strand of CAVVBS010000009.1, from coordinate 1,998,335 downwards.
GGCCAGAGCGATAGGGTGGGAGAGCACCTGGCGAAGATCTTCGATTTTGCTGCCCGGAACGCCGATGAGATTGTGACGGATGCGCAGTAGGGATTCCCGTTCGATTTGCACGTCCGATTGAAAGAGAAGGTCGAAGTGTTCGACGACAGAACCGGCGAGCGAATTCTCGATGGGGATGACTGCGGCGGAAACCTCGGCGTTCTCCACTCGTTTGAACACCTCCGCGGAGAGTGCACAGGGAACAATGGTTGCCTGCGGTTCTATCTTAAGTGCGGCTTCGTGGCTGAAAGATCCAAGCTCTCCCTGAATGGCGATCCGCATCTCTGCCCCAAAGACTTAATTTTGATCATACGGCAACCCACTTGAACGAGGACGCACCAAAGTACAGCGTAGCAAGACTTTTAGTGAGGAGAAACACGCGATGCTTTGGACGATTTTTCTAGTGTTGCTTGTACTTTGGCTGGTCGGCTTCATTGGATTCCACGTGGTTGCCTGGTACATCCACATTCTGCTGATCATTGCGCTGGTGGTGCTGGTAATCCAATTGATCGGTGGGAGACGAGCGATTTGAACTTAGCTTCCTTTTTCCGTCCCGGCAGGTATGCCGGGACGATTGGGGAGGCATCTTACCCAAACAGGTGCCTGTGCCATCGCAGGCAAGGAGACAGACCATGAATAAGGACCAAGTAACGGGCAAAGTGGAACAGGCAGCGGGAAAAGTGAAGCAAAGTGTGGGCGAAACCTTGGGCAACCAGAAGATGGCCAATCAAGGCGTGGCCGACCAGGTAAAGGGAGCCGCCAAAGAAACCTGGGGCAACGTAAAAGATGCTGCCGCGGTAACTTCGGATCGTCATCAGAAGGAAGCGGAGCGTAAAGCGGATGACGCGCGCGCCGGCGTCCGTGCGCAGGTTGACGAAGTGCATGACAGCGTCAACGAAAGGCTCGATGCTCACAAGGCAATCGAACGCGAGAAGGCCAAGACAGCCTAATTGAGTTCAATGCGATCAGACGCACCCGGTTCTTACCCGGGTGCGTTTCTCATTTGTGGTCACCTTAGTGCGAAGCGGGATGACGCAACAGAAGAGCGGCCGCAACAAAAAAGAAGAAGACCATGGAGATGATCCCATTCATGGTGAAAAACGCAGCGTTCAAGCGCCGCAGATCGGTAGGAGAAATGATGAGGTGCTCATAGAGCAGCAGGATAGCGACCGCGGCCACGCCCACCCAGGCGATGGCATTGAGTCCGAATAAGTGGAGCAGCCAGCACAGCAGGCCGAGCATTACCACATGCATGAAGCGTGCAATCCAAAAGGCGGAACTGATTCCCCAAGTTTGTGGGATGCTGTTCAGACCGGTCTCCCGGTCGTGAGCCATGTCCTGGCAGGCGTAAAGCACATCGAATCCTCCCACCCAGAAAAGAACGGCAGCAGTGAGCACTACGATGCGTGGATCCAGCGATCCGCGGATGGCGATCCAGGCTGCGGCGGGAGCCATTCCCAGCGCCAGACCGAGCACCAGGTGAGACCAGCGCGTGAATCGCTTCGTGTAGGAGTACAGCAGGAGCACCGCGAGGACCAGGGGAGATAGGAATAATGTCTCCCGGTTCAGCTGCGCGGCGGCCAGAATAAAGGCCAGCGACATCACCACGGTAAAGCCGGCGACAAAGCGGCGGCTCAGCATGCCGGCGGGAATCGCGCGCCCGGCAGTGCGGGGATTGGCAGCATCCAGGCGGGCATCGGCCCATCGATTGAACGCCATGGCGGCAGAGCGCGCAGTGACCATGCATACGATAATCCAGAAGACTTTGCGCCATTCCGGCCACCCGGCGGCGGCGAGCATCGCGCCGGCAAGAGCAAACGGGAGGGCAAAAATCGAGTGCTCCCATTTGATCATTTCCAAGGTGGTGCCTACGTTGCGCAGCAAAGCCATGCCTGTAGTGTACTGGGCGCGGAACTCTGCGGACTGAGAGAAGAGGGGTTTGAGCGGTGAGTGAGTAGAAACCGCAGGTCCCTACTACGCTTCCACTGCTCGCCGGGACAGGTCGCTTCGGTTGGGATGTCTCGCTGAAGCTATCGCGGGGATAACAGAATTGTCATCCCGACCGGAGCGTAAGCGCAGTGGAGCGACTGCGGTTTCTCTACCAGACTCTTAAGTCGCTGGTGATCCAAACAACACGGCCCGCCCCTTGGTGAAAGCAAAGGAGCGGGCCATCGGTGTCAATCGTTCGACTAAAGACTACTGCTCGTTCGACCCGTTAGCGACCTGAAGGTTGTTGGTTACCTTAAAGACCCCCGGCACGCTGTTGGCGCGGATGCCGGCAACATTCTTGTCTGCCTGGCTAAGCACCACGCCATTCAGAGTAACGTTGCCGTTCACGACTGTGATGCGGATAGGTTGAGCCGGATCAATGGCGTACTTGTTCAGGCTGGGAAATCCGTAAACGGCCCGATAGACTGCCATCCGTGTGCGATCATCCATAGGTGAAAGGGGATCGACCTTTATGTTGTCGATCACATCTTGCACGCCGGGGAAATGGCTAGCTAAAGAAACCGCGGAGTCAGCAGCAACCGGCCCCAGGGCATTGCCGGCCAGAGTGACCACCCCATCCTGCACATTGACGCTGATGGCATTAAACGCATTGCCATAGCCCACGCGGTCGTACTGCAGCTTCTTCACGATTGCCTGCTGCAGCTGGGCGTCTGAAACCTCGCCGGCGCCGGCCACCATAAGCTTGTTGCGAACCGCAACCACGTTCTTAACCCGGTGCGTGGTGTTATCGATCGATTCCTTGGTGGCAAAGTCCTTGACCGTGCCCTCCAGATCGACGATTCCGTTCTTAACCGATACCTGTACATCCTTGTACTTCTTCAACTTGTTCGCCAGCTCTGCCTGGATGTTGTTATCGGTTTGCGCGCTCTGCCCCACCGCATACGATGCCTTGGGAATCAAAACCTGAGAACCCAGAACCAGAACAGCAGCCAGCGCCAAAGTTAAACCTCGTGATGCCTTTTTCATTTCTTTCTCCTGTTTGCCTTTGCTCAATGCCTAAGAGCTTCGCGAGTAAGCCCGTCTATATGAACACACACCATGGCCCCAGGTTGCACATCTCTGTTTACTACGACTACCAAAACCCGTCAACGATAGCGTTTGCGAACTCTGAGGACCATGCTGAAGACCCCCGACTCGTCGCGCAGAGCCAGGATAGAAAGGCTTTGCGAGATATCCACCTGGGCCTGAATGAGCTGTTGCGCGGTGGCGTTGACGTTCGTGGCGTAGGTTACCTGGACATTCCGCGAGATATTCTGTTGCACAGTAATTCGGGCACTCGAGCTGCCGACCGTTCCCACGTAAGTCGGATCGATCTTGACGCTGCCCCCGCCGAAGAGCTTTTGAACGCGGGCGTCGACCGCCGCATTGAGCGCGCCTCCCAGCAGCGCGTTGGTGGTCGAGTTCACACCGACTGATTGCTCCTGCTGCGAATAGAGCGCCTGTTCTTCCTGCGTGCGGCCCAGCGCCAGCAGGGAGATAACGTCGGCCTGCGGGAGCGGGGGTTCCGAACGGAAGGTCGGTGAGAGCTGGTTGATGTTGCCATGCAGCCCGATCGTCACATCGTATTCCTCCACCCGGGTGGTGGCATCGACGTCGATGATGGGCTCGATCTTCACCGGGTTGGTGAAAAAGATTTCGCCGTGCTGCAAGCGATAGGTCGTTCCCGCAAATGTGGCGGTGCCATCGGTGACGTTGATGCGGCCGAGGATGGCGGGCTGGGCCAGGGTTCCGCGAATGCGCAGATCGACGCTGCCGGCCAACTGCGCATAGGAATTCTGGAAGTCGAGTTGCGGAGCCGAGAAGATGTGCACATCCAACCGCACATGGCTGGAGGGCGCGGTAGGATCCGGCGGCGCGCTAGCTCCTGGAGACGCGGTGAAGCTGGCGAAGTCGACGTTGGGACCGATGATGAAGCGCGTGATCTGTACATTGCCGCTCAGCAGCATGTTGGTGGGTGAGCCCTGGAAGTGCAGCGTGGTATCGGTAGTGGCGCTGATGCCTAAGTAGCGAACCCGGATATCCTTCCCGGTCGCGGTGAAGTCTCCGTAAATGCCCTGCTGATAGGCTAAGAAGCCTCCAAACTTTAGCTGTCCACCGCCGGTCGTGCCCACCAGGTCCCGCACCTGGAGTCGATTCTGGTCGAAGACCAGGTTGCCATTCAATTTGCTGATGCCGTTGGGGAAGTCGTTGAGGGCTAGGGCTACGTCGCTGACGTGGACTTGGCCGGAGAACGACGGCTGGCTGAGCGTCCCGCCGGCGTTGACATTGAACTCCAGGTGGCCGGAGGCGGTAATGTCGGGATCGAAGGTCTGCGCCAGCTTCATGTTGATACCGCCGGTGCCGGTAACCGCAAGCATCTGGTCATCCATGAGATTCGCGGTGCCGGTAACCGCCACATCGGTCTCCGGACCGGTGATGTGAGCTTGGGTGAGGTGGAGGACCCCGTCATGCAACGATGCGCGCAGCGGTCCGGCTGCCTGGAGCGGAATTCCCTGCAGGGTGACGGAGAACTTGTCGATCTCCGCGTCTCCGCTGAGCTGCTTCGGCTCTCGCAGCGGACCGGCCACGTCGATCGTTCCCCCAATGGACGAATTGCCGGTGACACTCTGCACATGAAAGGCGCGCAGGATAGGGGCGATATTGAGGTTGTTCAACACAATGTTGGCCTGAGTCTCAAAGTCGCCGCCCAGGGAAGTCTGGCCTTTAACCTGTAGCTGCGCCGCGGCCAAGCTGTTCTGCGCGGTGAAATGTGCTGTGCTTCCCTGGGTGTGCACGACCACTTCCAGTGCGCCGGCGCGTTGGCCTCCCAGGACCAGGTTGCGAAGATGCACCCCCGCCAGGATGGAAATGGCATCGATTGTGCCTGATGCGTGGGCGTCAAACTTTAAGGCGCCGGCCACGAAGAGCCTCGGATCCTTGGGCTGAGGGAAATGCGCAAGTTCAAAATTGCTGCCATCCAGATTGGCCAGGAAATTTCGGGTCTTCAAGTTGTAAGTCCCATTGGCAACGACAGTTCCGCCGTCCTGGAGCAAGGTGAGTTTGGTCAGGTTGATATCCTGCCCCGCGAAGCCAAGGGTCGCGGCCAGGTTGTGATAGGGCTGACCCTCGATCGCGCCGCCTTCCATGGTAAGGCTGGCGCCCCCATTCAGATCGCCCAGCGTCCCTCCAGCATGAGCCTGGAGACTCAGATTGCCGGTAACCGGCAGGTCTTGCCCGGCAATTGCCAGCACGTCGGTCAACGAAGCATCCTGCAACTGGGCGGTGGCGTTGATGGCGGATTCGTCATCGAAAGCCTGGCGGTGTCGGCTGATACGATGCGCCTGCAGTTGACCGGAGGCATGGATCACCGTCTTGCCGCGGGTCAGCGTCCGCCTTTTCTACAGAGATCAGGCTGGAGGAGTAGCTCGCGATCGCGTCCAGGTGGTCCCACGAAATGGTCCTGGAAACAGCCCCCGGCGGAGACGGCGGGTGAGCTCCGGTCGCTGACTGCGGCGCTGCCGGACCGGCGGTCGAAGTGGCCGAGGGCAAAGCGACTGGTCCGACGGAAGCCTGTGGGGTCGGGGACGGCGCCGCGGCGACCGCCGGAATGACGACAGTGGTAGAGAAGCGCTCAGCGGTCAGATGACCTGCGAATGCGGGATCGTCCAGCGAACCGGTGGCCGAACCATCGAAGGTCGCGTCTCCGTGTAGTCGGACGGGAACGCCGGAGATGCCCCTCTTACCGTTAATGCCCAAGTCCAGCACCTTCAACACTCGATCGAACTCGCCCAGATTGCGGGTGGCCAGATGAACCGAAGGTTCGAAGGCTCATCGATCGGATACACGCCGAGCGAGCCGGTGGTGTTGAGGGTAGTCGCCGGGCTATGCGCCTCCAGCTGATTGATCTGGACCCGCCCGCCGCGTTGGAAGTACTTGGCATCCACAGTGCCGCTGAGCGGAAGCTGGCCGGGAGCAGACGACTGCGGAGCACTCATCGCGAGCTTGGCGGCGACCGTCAGGTCGTCCGCGGCGCCCGTCCAGTCGATGTTGACGGCTCCTTCGCCCAAGGTATCGAAGCCATAATCCTGATATCCGCGATCCGCGACGCTCTCGAGTACGGTGCTCAGGCGCACTCCGTGCACCCGGGCGCGAATGCTCATCACCGGACGTCCCTCCACTGCGCTACGCTCCGGTCCCACGGCAGGCCGGGGCAGGCGGGATGACAATTTTGGTTGCGCCGGGTTCAGCGGGGTTCGCTTTGTCTTGTCTGCGGCGGATGAAGCGGGTGGTGGGTTGTCGGGCGCACTCCAGTTGAGGTAGTGAATGCTCGGCATTGACGATCCCACCCTGGCGCGGGCGGCCGACCAAATCGCTGAGGACGATCTCGTCCGGCGTGATGTGCAGGCGTGTCGTCGCGTTCAGGCCATCAATACTCTGCACGTAAGGGATGGCGTAGCCGGCATTGATCACCTTTGCCGTTGCCATCCACAACATATTGGCTGGCCCCGCTTCCCTGCGCCGTAACGGCAAGCTCCACGCTCCCGCGCCGGAAGCCATCGACCGCACCCAACGCCAGTCAATTCCGCCAGCTCCACCGTGCCGTCTGCGGAAAGCTTCCATTGCGGGTTGGAGTAGTGGACGAGCGTACCGGAGGCCTGAAGCCTGGTTTTTCCAGTCGTAAAGTGCAGGGTCTTGAGATCGACCGCGTCGTGGGCCGCTTCGATGCTGAGATCCAGTTGGCTGCGGACCACCGCGGCTTTACCTTGCTGGGCGGTGAGATCGGAGCAAGTGATTTGGCCGAGATAGTGGTCGCTGACCGGGGCGTAAGTGATCACGACGCCCAGATCGTTGGCGGCCAGCTCGAAAGGGAATGGCGCGCTCATTGAGCAAGGCCATTCCGTCGTGCACTTCAACCCGGTTCGCCTGCAGATCGAAGATCGTCTTGACCGCCGGCCCGCTGGTGTTTTCCTTTGCCTTTGGCGTGGGCTGATTGGTGCTGCCGTCGGGGTAAATGATGAGATGAACGGAGGGACGGTCGACCTCCAGAAAATCGAGACCAAGCTTGGCATCCACCAATGAGAGGATCTTGGCCCGCGCATAAAGCCGATCCACATGGGCATAGGGCAGTTCACCCGGGCCCTCCAGGCCGTGGATCGTCAGGCCATCCACTTCCACGGAGAGATGGCGCAGACTCCAGCGCAAAGACTGCAGCTCCACGCGGCCACCGGTGGCGTCCTGGAGAACGGAGATGACTCTCTGCCGCACCTGGTTGGAAAAATGCGGCGTCGAAGCATAGAAAAGCAGTCCGGCGATGACCAGAACCAGTAGCAGCAGCAACGAGCCCCCAACTCTCCAGAAGTAACCCCAGGACCCCGATGGGCTTGGGCGACGAAGGTTGCGCGGGAGAGGAGGGAGGCAAGCTGCTCATGGCTGCCCTCCGGAAGCGGAATCGTCGTCGCCGGTGCCTGTGGTTCCTACCCGCCCGTAGGCGGGATCCAGGATGCTGACGCTGCCTTCACTCTTGAGGCTCTGTAACCATTCCAGCAACAGGGAGCTAACCCGCTGTTGCAGCAGAATCTCCTCGATCCGGCTGGAGACAGCCGCCAGAGTGGGAGGCTTTACCGCTTTGTCATGGAACTGGGGCAGCAGGGTCTTGTTGTAGTAGTCCGCAATCTCGGCCGGGGTGATGCGAACGCCGGAACCAAAGCGCGACTGGATAAAGGAAAGAATGAGCATGCGTTGGCTCCAGTGTGCCTCGACCTCCTTCTCCGTCAGGCCTTTCGCCTGGAGGAAGTCTTGCCAGCCGGCGTCGGTTTCGCAGTGGTAACTGGCTTGCATTCGGGAATGAGGCCGCGCAATTGGGTAATGCGTTCTTGCACCTCTTCCGGAGTGGGTGGTGTAACCGTCTGCGCGGTTTGCATTTGTTGCAGAATAAGATCGCGGTCGATGAGACGCTGCAGAGCCCGTTGCGGCGTGTTTCGTGCGCTGTTAATGCTGAATGGCTGCAACACGGCATAAGCCATCTCTTCGTCCACATCGCTCTGCAAGATAACGCTGCCATTAATGACTGCTACTACGTGATCGAGAACCACAGCCCCCTTTGGCATGGGCGCGGGCGGTATGGCGGCGACCGGGCGATGCGGGGGCGGTAGCCGGCGCGGCGCTCGTTTGCTGACCCCACGCAGCCGCGCCCATCAGCACAAAAAGGGGCAATATCCACATTGGACACCGAAGGATCCGCCCTCGCTTTTCCAGGCCGCACTGGTGAGTTCTGGTCATCAAAAGCTCTGCCCGATGCTGAAGAAAAAGTTGAAGTGACCGGCCTGCCCGACGTGGGGGTTGGGAACCGCGTTTGCCGTGGTGTAGTCGTAAATAATCGGGTAAATGGGCGGATTGAGGTTATAGCTGAAGTCGCCCCGCAAGGGCCCAATGGGAGTGTGGTAGCGGAGGCCTAGCCCCACGGCATGGGAGAAGTCGTTGAAATCGCAGGTATCGGGCGTGTTGTAGGTGGTGTAGGGCACGGAAACATTGCGGCAGGTCCAGCTATGCGGCTGCTTGGTGCGCAGCGCCGCGGGCCAAATCTGGGAGGACTTCTCAAAGGCATTGCCCATGTCGTGAAAGAGAACAAAACTAAGGTCCGTACCCACCCAACGCAAAGGGGGCGCCGGCGTGCGCAGTTCCAGGGTGTTCACGAAAACGCCGGCGCCACCCACCGGATACCCGGTCTGGGGATCGCGCGGTCCAGCGGAATTGATGGGGAAAGCCGCGGTGCGAGGTGGCGCCTCCGGCATAAAGCCGCTCGGGCAGCGGGATCAATTGCTCATCCCCGTTGCCAAAGGAACGCTCCTGGCCATATCGCGTCTGGCGTGCAATCACCCAGTGATCCCGGCCAAAGTCGTAATAGGTGGCATTGCTGAAGTCGACCCGGTCGAAGTTGGCTTGCGACCCGAATATTCCGTCGGCAAAGAACACTTCCCCGGTAGTGAAGCTGCCGTGGTGCGCGTCCAGCGGTACGTCGCGGGTATCGCGAATATAGGTGATTCCCGGACCCCCCACCCGCACCGGTTGCGCGAGCAAGGGAATCTCCGACAGGCTGACTTGCAGGGTGGCGGAGTTCACCGAAACCCGGCGATAGGAGAAGGAATAGATCAAGGTGGTGGGTTTGGTCAGGCGCTGCGAAACGCGAAGCGCCCCGGAAAGAATCGAGGCCTTGTAGGTGCTGATGACCGCGCTGTTGTTATAGCCACCGGAGAGGGTCAGATTCAGGGATGGCTTATTGAAAACGTGGGGATCCTGATAACTGACCAAGGCAATCTGCTCCAGCGATCCGTAGTTGGTACGCAAGCTGATGGATTGGTCGGTGCCCCGCAGGTTGGTGCGGCTTATATTGAACAGAAGCGCGTTCACTGGCCCCAGTCTGACCGTTGGGGTTGCATTTGTAGCTGTTGGAGATCCCCAGCAGTATCTGTTCCGCCTCGGAGAGACAGCCCTGCGTGGGCTGGCCTGTCTGCACCTCAAAGCCGAAGCCATAGCTGATATCCCAGCGCTTGGCCTCGGTCAAATTCAGCAACACGTTCTTATAACTCTCCGCCCCGTTTGGATTCTGGATCGCCGTATCGACTTCGTTGAATAGGGCCAGATCATAGAGTTTGCGCTGCATTTGCAGCAGGGCTGTCTGATTGAGCGGGTCGCCCGGATGCAGCAGGATCCGCTGATTCACCAGCGACGGCTTGGTCCGATCCAAGCCTGAGACCACCACCTTGCGCACGAAGAATTGCTTGCCGGGTACCAGTTTCATGGTGATATCCACTGCATCCGCGTGATCCGGCACGCTTTGCTGAAATAGGCTTACCTGGGCGTTGTCATAGCCTTTGCTCAGGTAATAGGTCTGGACCAAATCGCGGTCCTGGTTGATGTTGACGGCCGAGTACGGTTGCCCTACCTGAACATTCAGGTAAGAGTGAAAATCGCTCAATTGCTCCGCGGTGGCTCCTTCAATGTCATATTTGGCGATGCGCTGCTGGACCCCTTCGTCGATGACGTAGGTGATCCTGAAATGGGAGATCTTGCGGGCTTTCCCGTCGCTGGTGTCGCTATCCACGAAGTCAGGAGTCACCTTGACAAAGCTGAAGCCGTTGCTCTGATAAAGCGCCTTGATGCTGCGAACATCCTGAGCGACCAACTGTTGGCTGAATGCACCGTCGTGATCCAAAATGTTGGCCGGCCGCACGCTCAGACGCTCAGTAATCAGCGGTGTGGGGAAATACTTGTTACCGGTGATGTGGACCGAGTCGACCACGTGCCGCTTACCCAGATCGACAGTGTAGAGCGCGGTCAGGTGCTGGGGATCGGCCTGCACTGGCTGGTGGGAGACCTTTACGTCAAAATAGCCTTTGCTCTCAAAGTAGTTACGCAGATTCTGGCCGCCTTCGTTGAGCAGGTCCTGATCGACCGTACCCTCCTCGTAGACAGGCACCAGCTTCTCCATCTGGCCATGGCTGATTTTCGCGCCTTCGATCTTCACCTGCACCAGCGGCCCCTGGTGGGCAAGAAAGGTATAGTTCAACCGGTTCACGGGAGGCACATACTCTTTAGAGGTAAGGCTTACGGTTGCCGCCAGCCGGTCTCGCTTGCTGTAGTGCTTGCGCAGGCTGCCGAGGGCGCGGCTGACCGTGTTGCGGTTGACTTTGGAGTTTCGCTTGAGCTTGCTCTGCTTGCGGAATTGGGTTTCGGTCAGACCGCTGTCGCCGGTCAACTCTACGTCGCCGATCCGGGCCTGATTGCCGGGAAAGATCTCGAAGTTGAGGTCGACCAGCGAGTTGGCGCGGTCGATGACCGTGGTCCTGGCGATCTGTCCGCGGTAATAGCCATTGTTCTGGAGTGCGTTGCTGACGTCCGGCTCTGCCAGAGCCGCCTTGCGTTTCCGAATAGGGTGTTCCTGCCTGAAGCTGGGTGGCGCTCTGCAGCACTGCAGCGAGGCGATCGTCTTTCACACCGTCCACGTTGACGCGGCCCACAAAGAGGCGCGGGACGCCGGTGAAGATGATGGACACATTGTTGCCCGCGCGCACCCCAGCCACCTCGATGGTTTCGTAGAGGCCGGTGGCGTAGAGGGTACGCAGGCTCTCGCGCACCTTAGCCGGGTCCAGAGGAACACCCGCCTGCTGGGCAAGCCGGCTGGGCAGCGGCGTCAGCAGAGATTCGTTCACCCCTTCAAAGGAAACGCTCACCACCTGCAAGCCGGCCCAGTCAAGCAAGCAGACCCTGACGGGAATCCTGGGGCGCAAGAGGAATGGTGTCCGTTCCTATCGCGGCGGTCTGGGCGCTGCACGGCGGGAGGAAGTTGCCATCATACCCAGCACCAGCGAGGCGTACAGCGCCAGCGCAGAAGCCGGAACGACGTGGTTCCGATAGACCGCGGCGAGTTGGCCAAATAAAAAAGGTGCTGCGAGGGAGCGGCTTCTTGTATCGCTATCCAGTTTCTGCGGCCGGCGCACGGATGGAAGCAATGGGGTCAAAGCCAACAAAGATCCTCTCAAGTAGGCATCGCGTCGCCCATCGAACACTGTACGTGGTAAAACGACGGCCTGGAATTGCCGACGCAGCGCTCGCTCTCCGAATCTCTATACTAAGACGTGGTCGTGCTGTACGGGAGAGCGCAGTGGAACTGATTGAGGAGCGTTACTCGCGCCAGGTGCTTTATCCCGGAATTGGAGAGCGGGGCCAGAAGCAACTGGCCGCCAGCCATGTGGCGGTGGTGGGTTGCGGGGCCACCGGGGCCGCCGCGGCAGGGCTGCTGGCGCGTGCCGGGGTGGGCACCCTGACCCTGGTAGACCGCGACTTCGTGGAAGAGAGCAATCTGCAGCGCCAGGTCCTTTTCGACGAGGCGGATGCCCGTGAAGCACTGCCCAAGGCGGAAGCCGCACGACGCAAGATTGCGCAATTCAACAGCCGGACCGTGGTTCAGGCGCATGTGGCCGATCTGGTGCCGTCCAATATTCACGCCCTGCTCGGCCAGGCGGCGATCGTGCTCGATGCCACGGATAATTTTGAGACCCGCTATCTGCTGAACGACTATGCGGTCGAGCAACGCCGCCCGTGGATTTACGCCGCCGCCGTTGGCGCTTACGCGGCCACCATGAATATTCTGCCGGGAGAGACTGCCTGCCTGGCCTGCCTCTTTCCCAAACCTCCCGCAGGCATGGTGGCCACTTGCGACACGGCCGGCATTCTTAACACTGCAGTCAACTTCGCCGCCTCGGTGGAGGTCACCGAGGCGTTGAAGTTTCTCGTCGGCGCACGGGACAAAATGCGCCGCACCCTGCTGGGCCGCGACCTGTGGACCAATGACCAGGCGGAGATCAGCGCTGCCACGCCGCGAGCGCGATGCACGGTCTGCCAGCTGCGGGATTTTACCCATCTTCGCGGGGAAGACCGCCCCCAGATCACGCTCTGCGGACGAAACTCAGTGCAGATCCATGAGCATCATCGCCCGGTTGATTTTGCCGAGATGCAGCGCCGCCTGGAGCCGCACGGCAAGGTAAATTTCAACCGGCTTTTGTTGCGGTTCGAGCGCGGAGAGTACACGGTCACGGTATTTGCCGACGGACGGGCGCTGGTGCAGGGTACCACCGACGTGACCCTAGCCCGAAGCCTCTATGCGCGCTTCATCGGCAGCTAGAAGAAAGTACCCCGGAGGGCCAAAGGAATACCAGGAGTCACTGGCTACTTTGCCGGGACGGAAGCAACTTCTGACCCTTATTCTGCTTCCCAGTGCAAGGCCCCTTTAATTTCAATGAGCGTGTTCAATGCTGAAAGCGAACATCCGCCCCCAGACGTGGGAAAGCAATGGTCGAACTTCTCTTCTAGAGGTAGCAATGTCTTTACCCAGCAAGGACTTGGCGACAACGCCCGGACCGACTGCGCCAGCCAAGGCGCCCAATCAGCATTTGCGCCGTAATCCCCCGATCGCGGGCGAAGCCGAGGCAATCCAGAAAGCACAGGCCGGCGACGGCCGCGTCCTTCGAAATGCTGTATGCCCTGCACAAGCGGCGGGTTTATTCTCTGTGCCTTCGCATGCTGGGCAACGTGGCTGAGGCTGAGGATCTGACCCAGGAAGCCTTTCTGCAGCTTTATCGCAAGATCGCCACTTTTCGTGGGGACTCGGCATTTTCCACCTGGCTGCATCGGCTGGCGGTCAATGTTGTGCTCATGCATCTGCGCAAGAAGGGCCTGCCCCAGGTTTCGCTCGAAGAAACCCTCGAACCGTCGCAGGAAGACGGGCCCCGCAAGGATATTGGCGCTCGCGATCTAACGCTCTCCGGCTCCGTGGATCGTGTGACCCTGGAGCGGGCGATCGAAAATCTGCCTCCCGGCTATCGGCTGGTTTTCGTATTGCACGATGTTGAGGGCTACGAACACAATGAGATTGCCGGTATGTTGGAGTGTTCCATCGGCAACAGCAAATCGCAGCTACACAAGGCGCGCATGAAGCTCCGCGACCTTTTGAAGTCGGGCCAAAGGAAAGAGGCTGTTTTATGAGTAATGTCCGGAAAGCAGCGAACGGGACCACCGTCGATTGCGCCGTTTTTCAGGACCAGCTGCCTGGCTTGTTCGAGTCGGGCGAAGATCTGAACATGCAGGAACACCTGAAGACCTGCGAAAATTGCAGCGCGCTGGTGCGTGATCTGGAATACATTGCGCAACAAGCCAAGCTGCTGCTGCCGATTCACGATCCCAGCCCTGAAGTCTGGGAGAACATTCAGACCGCGCTAAAAAAGGAACCCTCCCGCAGGGAGTAGACGCGCCTCTGGAACTTAGCTCCGGGACTCGAGAAAACTCGCTCAACAAAGGGCACAGAAGGCGTGCCTCAGGGGCTAAAAGAGTCTGCGTGAAAACTCAGCCCGGCGGGAGTCTATGTGTGAGAAAACCCAGTAGGAACTGGGTTTTCTTAGACGCAGACTCCGCCGAGAATCAATTTTGGAACCCCCTGTTGTCACGCAGACTCTAAAGCCCCACCCGCTATAATCCGCAGATGGCATGAGCAAGCAGGCGGAGCAAGGGATGGAACGGAAGCCAACGGGACGGGCGCGACAGCGGCTTTCGCGGTTGATCCTGACCGGTTTCATGGGCGCCGGCAAATCCACCGTCGGTGCGATTCTGGCCCAGGAGCTGGGCTGGCGGTTCGTCGACCTGGACGATGTCATTGAGGCCGCCAGCCAGCGCACGGTCGCGGAAATCTTTCGCGATCATGGCGAAGCAGAATTTCGCCGGCGGGAACGGCAGGCGGTAGAGCAGTTAAGCAACCAGGAGGAGATCGTGCTGGCGCTCGGCGGGGGCACGGTGGAGGACGAGTCCACCCGTTCGCTGTTGATCCATCCGCCCGAAAACTGCCTGGTCTTCCTTGAAGCTCCACTCTCCGAACTGCTGGCCCGCTGCACCGTGAAAGGGAAAGTACGCCCCTTGCTGTCTGCGCCGGAAGCTTTAGAAGCCCGCCACAACCGCCGCCTGCCGCATTACCGCGCGGCACACATCACCGTAACCACCACCGGGTTGGCGCCGCAAGCAGTGGCCGATCAAGTGCTCGAGCACGTATCCGTGCTTTGGCTGGTTGACGCAGGAAAAAGGCAGGGCACGCATGACAAGTCCTGAAGTAGCGGTGGAAGCGGTTCCCCTCACTCCTGTCCAGGAAGCGCGCACGCGCTCCATCCGTGGCTCCATTGTCTTCGCCTTTGCCATCGTTTTGGCCCTGCTGCTCGCGTACCTGATGCGCGAGATTCTGATGCTGCTCTACGTAAGTGCTCTCTTCGCCGTGGTGCTTAGCCCCGTGATCCACGGCATTATGCGGTTCCATATCAAGAGCTGGCATCCCGGTAAGGGGCTGGCTATCTTTTTGCTGTTGCTGAGCGTAGGGGCCGCCGCCACCCTCTTTTTCGCCTTTGCCATGCCACCAGTGGTGCACGACGTGCAAGCGTTGATCAGCGAGTTGCCCACGCGCGGGCCGCAGCTGCTGGATAAGGTGCATCACCTTCCGATTGCTTCTCACTTAAATTTTTCCGGTCTGAATGCCAAGCTGCAGGGATTTGCGTCCAACTTCGCGGAATATCTCTTTCTTTCCATCAGTGGCTGGGCCGGCAAACTGGCCGACGTCGGGGCGGTGATCTTTCTCACCGTCTATTTCATGCTGGAGGGAGACGAGGCCTATCATTGGGTCCTTTCGTTCTTCCCCAAGTCCGCCCGGGGACGGCTGAACGATACCCTCTTGCGGGCCGACGTGCGCATGGGCAAATGGCTCCTGGGGCAGGGCGGACTGATGCTCATCCTGGGCCTCTGCAGCCTCATTGTCTTTGTGATGCTTAAGGTCCGCTACGCCTACGCTCTTGCCGTGCTGATGGGCGCTCTGAACATCGTTCCCATTGTGGGGGCGATGATCTCGATGGCCCTGGTACTGCTTGCGGCGGCCACCGACTCCTGGGAAAAGATGGTGGGCGTGCTGGTGTTCTACGCCATTTACGCCCAGGTGGAGACTTCCTACCTGACGCCGCGCATCATGAAGAGCAGCGTAGACCTCTCCTCGCTGGGGGTCCTGGTCGCGCTGCTGATGGGCTCCAAGCTGGCCGGCGTGATCGGGGCCATGGTCGCGGTGCCGACCGCAGTGCTGGTGACGGTGCTGATCCAGGAGTACCTGGTTAAGAACGATGAGCCCGCTGCTGCCGAACACGCATCTTAAGCTCATCGACGCCATGAAAGCACGCACCGGAAATCCGGGGCCGTGGTGCCCGCTTGCTATCATGAAGTCAGCAGCAGCCTGCGATCCATGTTGAAGAATCAGATCCATCCCGCCCAGCCGCAAACCAGGACCGCGCTGTGACCCCAACCGCCCACGCCGCAACCGGGCTGGCTGGCCCTCAAGTAGACCACGTGCCCGGGCTGGCGGCGGTGGCGCCCCAGGAAAAGACAAGGCATTCGTGGATCGCGGACTACCAGGAGCTGTGCAAGGTCCGCGTCACCTCCATGGTGGTCCTGACGGCGTGGGCCGGCTTTTACCTGGGATCGATGCGTTCCGGGATCACCAGCATGCACTGGGGCCTGGTCGAATCGCTTTTCGGCATTGCGCTGGTTTCCTGCGGGGCCAGTGTGATGAACCAGGTCATCGAGCGCAGGACTGACGCCCGGATGGTAAGAACAGCACAACGCCCACTGGCCGCCGGCCGCTTCAGCCAGCTGCACGGCTTTGCTCTGGGCATGGCCTCCTTCGCGGCCGGAGCGCTGGTGCTGACATGGTTCACCAACCCGGTCACCGTGGTGCTCACGCTGTTGACCGGGTTTACCTACGTCGCAATTTATACTCCGCTGAAGCGCTACACCACGCTGGCTACGTTCATCGGGGCATTTCCCGGCGCCATGCCTCCCCTGCTGGGCTGGACCGCTGCCCGCGGCATTATCGAGTGGCCGGCCGTGGCGCTCTTTGCCATTCTTTTCGTCTGGCAGTTTCCTCACTTCATGGCCATCGCCTGGCTCTATCGCGATGATTACGCCAAGGCCGGCATCCGTATGCTGCCGGTGGTTCAGCCGGATGGCTGGTCCACGGTCTGCGAAGCACTGATTTATGCCGTACTGATGATCCCGGTTAGCGTCGTTCCGTATTATCTGCACCTCACCGGGCAGGTTTACCTTGTCAGCGCGATGTGCTGGGC
This sequence comes from uncultured Acidobacteriaceae bacterium, assembly GCA_963746595.1. GTDB lineage: Bacteria > Acidobacteriota > Terriglobia > Terriglobales > Acidobacteriaceae > PALSA-350. The sequence goes on along the minus strand of CAVVBS010000009.1, from coordinate 1,981,611 downwards.
CTGGGCTACCTGGCTTACACGATTCGCTTTGCCCGCATCACCCGGGCGCTCACCACGGCCGAATCGCGCGGGTACGCGCGCGACCTCTTGCGCGCCAGCGTGATCTACCTGCCGCTGCTGCTCACCGTGATGACGCTGGACGCAACCGGAGGGAGATAGTCCATGGCGACGCTGAGCCAACATCCCGCGGCAAAGATCCCGGCCGGCAATGTCTCGGAGCAGGCGCCGATTCAGCTCGACCGCCTCTCCCATAACTACGGCGATCGCCTGGCGCTCGACAACTTAAGCTTTGCCGTCCAGCCGGCAGAAATCTTCGGCCTGCTCGGTCCCAATGGGAGCGGCAAAACCACTCTCTTCCGCATTCTTTCCACCCTGATGGTGCCCACGCGGAGGGACAGCCCGGATCCAGGGCTTCGACGTCGCCCGGGAACCGAACCAGGCGCGTCAGCAAACCGGCATCGTCTTTCAGGCCAGAAGCCTGGACCTCAAGTTGACCGTGGCCGAGAACCTGAAACACCAAGGCCACCTGTACGGCCTGCGCGGCGAAATGCTCAAGAAGCGGAGTGAAGAAGTGCTGCGCCGGGTGGGGCTGTCCGACCGGGCCAAGGAATATGTCGAAACCCTTTCCGGCGGCATGCAGCGGCGAGTCGAGCTGGCCAAGGGCCTCATCCATTCACCGGGACTGCTGCTGCTCGACGAGCCATCCACCGGTCTCGATCCGGGCGCGCGCCGTGATATGTGGCAGTACCTGCGCACGCTGCGCGACCAGGAGGGGGTCTCGATCCTGGTGACCACGCACTTGATGGAAGAGGCGGAACATTGCGACCGGCTGGCCATTCTGAACCAGGGCAACCCTGGTCGCGCTGGGCTCGCCTGCGCAGTTGAAATCGGCCATCGGCGGCGACGTGGTGCTCTTTGAGACCGCGAGCCCTGAGGCGGCGCGCTCGCTGGCGGAACGCATGGCCACCCGCTTTGCGGTGCAGCCGAGTGTGCTGGGCAGCACCGTCCGGCTGGAGCGTCCCGAGGGCCATCGCCTGGCGACCAGCGTAGTGGAGGCCTTTCCCGGCGAGATCGACGGCATCTCAGTGGCTCGTCCCTCGCTCGAGGATGTGTTCATTCAACGCACGGGCCATCGCTTCTGGGAAGATGCCCGAGCGGAGAAGGAGGCATCATGGCAACCCTAGCCGCAACCGCCCCGCGCGCGCGCCAAACTGTGTCCCCCGGCATCTGGCTGCCGGCCTATTCCCTGTGGCTGCGCGAGCTGGTCCGTTTCTATCGCCAGAAGGCACGAGTGGCGGGCGTGATTGCCTCGCCGCTGATTTTCTGGGTGGTCCTGGGCGCGGGCTTCGCCCATAGCTTCAGGACCGGCGATGGCAGCGGAACCACGCACTACCTGGGCTATTTTTTTCCTGGGTCGGTAGCCATGATCGTGCTCTTTACCGCGATCTTCAGCATGATGTCGCTGATCCAGGACCGCAATGAGGGTTTTCTGCTTTCGGTGCTGGCGGCCCCGGTCAGCCGCTCGTCCATTGTTCTGGGCAAGGTGCTGGGCGGCGCCACGCTGGCGGCGGTACAGGGGATCATTTTCCTCGTCTTCGGGCCCCTGGTGGGGATGCGCATGACCCCGTCGGCGATCGGGTTGAGCATGGTGATCATCGTGATGATCAGCTTTGAGTTGACTGCGCTGGGCTTCGCCATTGCCTGGCCGATGGATTCGACCCAGGCCTTTCATGCCATCGTGAACATGCTGCTGATACCCCTATGGCTGCTCTCCGGCGCCCTGTTTCCGCTGAGCGGAGCCGCCGGCTGGATGCGCCTCTGCATGATGCTTAATCCTCTGACGTATGGCGTGGAAGCACTGCGCGGCAGCTTGTTTCCCGACACTGCCGACGCAATTTCCCCTATCCGTCAACCTGGCCGTGACGGCCGGTTTTTGCCTGCTGACCTTTGTCGCCGCCTGGGCGATCGTGAACCGGCGCACCAATCGCCCGTCGGCTTGAATCAAGGAGACTTAAAGATGGTTGTGGCAGAAACCAACCAGCGCCCTTCCGTGGCCCTGCCGGTGGCTCTGATTGTCGCGGTGAGCGCGGCTGCGGTTTGCTTCTTGCTATGGCTGATTTACCTGCACCATCCGCTCGATGCTTCGGTGGCCCGGCTGCGCTTTCTGCCCACGCTCAATGCGGTGCTCAACGGCCTTTGCACAGTCGCCCTGTTGACCGGGTTTTACTTCATTCGCCGCCGCAATATTCCCGCCCACCGGGTGTCGATGATGATTGCGTTTGTCTTCTCTTCTCTCTTCCTGGTCAGCTACATCATCAATCATGCGCTGCACGGGGATACGATCTTTCCCAACGTGGGCGTGGTGAAGACGATTTATTTATGGATTTTGTTCAGCCACATCACGCTATCGATCGTGGCGCTGCCGATGGTGCTGACGACCTTCTTTTTCTCGCTCAGCGGCCGCTTCCGGCAGCACCGCAAGCTCGCCCGGTTTACGCTGCCCATCTGGCTCTACGTCTCCGTCACCGGGGTGGTAGTGCACACCATGCTCGCTGCATGGCGGTAAGCTGATGCCGGACGACGGCACCCGGCAACTGCTGCAGGCCGGCATTTGGATCTTGCTGGTCGGCGGCTTGGCTGCGCTATTGACGACGACGGTTTTTGGCGGCATCGGCGAGCACGGTCCGCACACCAACTCCGGCTGGCTCTCGTTGCTGCTGGCTATGATGTGCCTGCCCTTCGGCACCATGCTGACGCTGCTGGGAGCGGCCAAGTGGCTGCGCAATCGCCGCCTGGCACGGGGACGGGATCATCTGATGAGATGAACAGCGTTTCCATTAAGGTTTTTTCATAGTCCCCGCTCCAGCAACGCCGCGGAGCGAGTTCTGCTATGCTTCAGCCTTACCCAAAATAGAAGGAACATCATGGCAAAAAGCGTTAACAAAGTCATTCTCCTGGGCAACGTAGGCAAAGACCCGGAAGTCAAGTTTTTGCCCAGCGGCTTGCCGGTCGCCAACCTCACCCTGGCAACCTCGGATCGCTTCAAAGACAAAGCCGGCGAGTGGCAGGACCGGACCGAGTGGCACAATCTGACCGCCTACCAGAGAACGGCGGAAATCATTCGGGACTACGTGAAGAAGGGTTCGAAGCTATACGTCGAAGGCCGGATCCAGACCCGCTCCTGGGACGACCAGGCATCGGGACAGAAGAAATACCGCACGGAAATCATCGTCAACGATGTGGTCTTGCTGTCGGGCCGTGGCGAGGGAGAGAGTGGCGGCGGTGGTCCGCGCTCGAATACCAGTTCCTTCGATCAACGGGCGCCGGTGCACCACGAGGAATTTGCCGGCACGGAAATCACCGACGACGACATTCCCTTCTGAGCCGGCATCGCTTTATGGGCCTGATGACGTCGGACTCGTGACTCCGAAGTGAGGGCCTGCTGTCTTCGGCGGGCCTGGGAGCGATCTAAGCGATCAGCCTTGTCCAAATTGGGTTTTTTTCGACTCTGTCCATCCACCTCCACCCATGCCAAGCTGGGCCGCCGTCCTCAACTTTGTTATCCCGAGAGCCTGTGCCGGGAAAGCGGGCAAAATGATGCTCCTGCTCGACACCACGGTTCTGCTCGATGTGCTTCGTGCTCGCCAAAACAGGCGATCCTTGCTGGTGGACGTGGTCGCCGCCGGCCACCTCCTCGCAACCTCAGCCATCGATATAGGTGAGGTCTATTCCGGCATGCGGCGTGGAGAAGAGGACAAGACTGAAGCCTTTCTTTCGAGCCTGGTGTGTTATCCGATAACGGGCGCGATCGCACGCCGCGCCGGCTCCCTAAAAAGCGCATGGGCGCAAAAAGGCCGCACACTTTCCCTGGCGGACATGATGGTCGCTGCGACCGCCCTTGAACATGGACTCGCGTTAATGACGGACAATCGCAAGGACTTTCCGCTCCCCGAACTGAGTTTCTATCAATTGCCCTGATCATGCTTTACCGGCCTTTGGTTTGCCGGCCTTCGGTGGACGCAGTTGGGCTCAGGTTCGATAATAGATATCTATGGAGATTCCCGTCGAAGAGGCCGGTCTTGAAGTCCTTGATTTGAGGACGGACAGCGCGTTTGCGAGACGGAATCTTCACACGCGAGATATTGGGGCCCAAATGGCAGCACTGCAGCGGCTATCCCGGGTCCTGCTGGAGAAGCCCGACACCATTCTGCAGGAGTTGGTGAGCGCTGCGGTCGATCTGTGTGGCGCCGATAGCGCAGGGATCAGCGTCGAGAAAGAAGACGGAAGCGATCAGGAGTTTTACCACTGGATCGCGACGGCTGGGCAATACTCAGGATTCTTGAACGCCATTCTGCCACGAAATCCCAGCGCGTGCGGGCTTTGTCTGGAGCGTGGGCACCCGCAGCACTTCACCGTCTCGAAGAAGTTTTTCGACATCCTCGGCGTGGAAGCACCGCTGGTAACTGATGGCATTCTCCTCCCATGGAAGACTGAAGACACGCGCGGCACAATCTTTGTCATGGCGCACGGCCGGACCGAAGCCTTTGACGAAAATGATGCGCGGCTCATGACAATGCTTGCCGACTTCGCTGCGATGGGCTATCGGCAACAGAAACAGCAAGCCCGGCTTATTGTTCAAGAACGCGCAGCGGCCGCCGCTCAGATGGCGAATCGACTCGCTCACGAGATAAATAATCCCCTACAAAGTATGACGAACAATGCATACCTCCTCGCGGAAGGTACCGCGAAGGAGGACCCAAAGATGTTGGGCCGCGAACTCTCCGATGACATTCGCCGCCTGTCGGGGTTGGTGCAAGAGCTATTGTCTCTACCTCTTGATTCGGCGCGACCCGATAAGCTGTCCTAGTCCTCCGCCGCCGGTCCTGGTAATAGAGCAGAAGGCGTCAGTTGGAGCAGCCGGCGGATAGCATTAATGTCGGGATGAAAAACTCCCGGGCCGGCTATGTGTTCGTTTTGACGCTCCCAGTCCAACAACAGCGACTCTACAATTTCTTTGCCGTCGGGATCGGCAACGGCTTCAACAGGGGTGCGTCCGCCGAGAGCAGGAACTTTTTGGAAAATCCAATTCTCGAAGTGCCGTTGCACTTCTTCCCGCATCTGCTGGTCGAGTTCGGGCTCAGCAGAAAGCCCCTCAGATCCCACTTCGGCGGCTGACCCGGGCGCGGTTCTTCTCCGCTTCGCTTTCTCCAGCATCGCTTCAGGACGTTGAGTCACCGTCTTCTGGTGAGTCGCCAGAATGCCGAGACGCTTTTCGATTTCAGCGCGAATCCTTCTCGCCCGCTTCTCCGAATTCACGTCCACAACCAGGGACCGGCCGGAGATTCTTATGTGGCCGAGGACGGTGGTCTCCCATTCCTTGTGCATTCGGTTTCCCCTCTTTAGCCAGGGAAGCTCCACACTGCGCAGAGTACCGTCGTCATCCAGTTTCGCGCTCTGCAGCAGTTCCTTTTTGGAAGCCCCCCACGCCAGCGGCGCCAACGCCTCGAAGGCCGCATGCGCCGATCCGGTGCGAAAGGTCAGAGTGTGCAAGACCAGCGGGTCCCCGTCGGTGTTGGTCAAGCGCGGCGGTATGCGCATCGCGTCCCGGATATCCAGATAGACGGTGCGAATCTTCTCCCGATAACGGATCAGGTCAGCCGCCGTCAACTCGCGATTCTGCTTTGCGATCTTTTTCCGCAACTTTCCCCGAAGACCGACGATCGCCGCTTTTTTCCCTGGAGGGATGCAAACCGGAGCCCACCTACCCAGCGTCGTAACCTCAGGCAGCCGGCACAACTGTCCGTAGCCAAGATCGCCTGGCCGCATCATCCGGGATGCTGTGCGCTCGATCACCCCCGTCTCGCTGCCGAGCAGGACGTCGCGCAACACCATGCCTTCTCCGGGATCGCAGCGCACCACTTCATAAAAGCTTACCGGCTGCGTAGTGGCCTGTTCCAGGATCAGCCCTTCCAGTTCCCCTAGACGGCTTCCTCTGGCCGACAGGTAGGATCTCGCCACGAGCCCCATCTCTGGCCGGCCGCTGCGCCGTCGCGCGCGCGGTTCCGGGTCCCATTCGAACAAAAGGTAAGGCAGAAATATCTCACCTTCGGCCATATCTTCCTCGAGTGAGAGGGGGGATTCGTCCTGATTGAAATCCAGCCACGCGGCAAGAACGTCGTCCGCAAATCTATGCCTGGCGAAGTGCAGCATCTCTTGGGTGAGCCGGCCCGATGCGTCGCGCTGTTGTCTCCATGGGCTGTCATCGGAGGCGGGCGCAGCCTTCAGGCAGCAATGCTTATACTTCCTGCCGCTGCCACAGGGGCACGGATCGTTGCGGCCTGTCTTCTCGCGTGGATGAGGCGGCATTGATCCAAAGCTATCGCGGAGCCGCAGCGAAGACAAGGGGCGGCAACGCTACATGGCTGTGAATTTCTTAGCCTCAGGGGTGAACGGTTTGCTTGGGCGGACGGTGATGCCTATTCCGTTTTCCTCGCACCACTCCGTGCATTTCGTCTAGAGAGTCTTTGCGCAGACTGTCTACAGCCCGCTTGTGCTCACGGATACAATCGCGTGCACTTCCAAAGTCCGGCATCGCGGGTAAATAAGAACCGGTCATGTAGCCGGTCCGCCCCATGCACCCAAAACTCAATCCGCTCTGCGTGCAGGCAGAAGCCGCACCAATGTAGCGGCCGCGGCACTTCTCCCGGATGCTCCTGGGCAAATCTCCTGAAGCTTGCTTCCAGGTCCTCGCGGCTTGCGAGCGGGCGGCTCTGCTGCGAGACAGCGGCGCCGATCTGACTGTTGCGCGACCGGCTGTGGAAGTATGCGTCCACATCGGCCGCTTCCATCTCCGTTACCCGCCCCTCCACTCGTACTTGCCGGCGAAGGGTTTTCCAGTGGAAACAAAGGGCTGCCCCGGGATTGGTCTGCAGTTCACTCCCTTTCCTGCTCTCCGCGTTAGTAAAGAAACAGAAGCCGCGCTCGTCCGCGCGTTTCACCAGCACCATGCGGACGCTTGGCTGCCCCGCCAACGTCGAGGTGGCCAAGGCCGCAGCATTGGGGTCATTCGGCTCGCTCCGCTCCGCCTCCTGGAGCCACAAAGCAAACAACTCAAGTGGATCAGCGGACTGCACGTTGTTCCAGACATCCATGTTTCGATGGTAGCTTCCGATAGCGGCCCATGTCCGCTGATAATGAAGTTCTATGTTGACCGAAGAACAAATACGGGGGCTGCTCTCCTACGATGAGCTGATTCCAGCGATCAGACAAGCGCTCATGGATTTCTCCGCCGGCCGCGTGCAACAGCCGGTGCGCACCATCATTCCGGTTTCTGCCTATGGCGGCTGGTTCGGGGTCATGCCGGCCGTGTGTGGCTCGGTGATGGGCGCAAAGATGGTTACTTTCTATCCTGGCAATGCGGAACTGCAGAAGCATACCCATATGGCGGTGATCCAACTCTTCCGTGCCGATAGCGGAGAGCCGCTGGCGACCATGGACGGGCGATTGATCACCGAGATGCGAACGGCCGCGGTATCGGCGGTGGCCATCGACCATCTTGCGCATCCTCACGCCAAGGTCCTGGGCATATTGGGCAGCGGGGTGCAGGCCCGCTCGCATATGCGCGCGCTGGCCGGGATTCGTTCCTTTGCGGAAGTCAGGGTTTGGAGCCGGTCACGGGAAAATGCCCAGAAATTCGCTGCTGAGATTGGAGCACGCGTGACCACGGCGGAAGAAGCGGTCTCCGGCGCCGATGTTGTTCTGGCCCTGACCAGTTCACCGCAACCGATTCTCTGCGGAAGATGGCTGAGCCCGGGAGCAATGGTATGCGCCATCGGCGCCGCCACGCCGGATCGCCGCGAACTGGATGATGAGACCATGCGCGGCGCGGTGGTGGTTGAATCGCGCGCGGCGGCCATGCGGGAAGCGGGAGATATTGTTCTCGCACAGGCCCAGGTGAGCGCGGAGATTGGTGAGCTGTTAAACGGCGCGCAGCTTGACCGGGGGGATAAGCCGGTGGTCTTCAAGTCCGTCGGCATAGCGGTCGAGGATATCGCCGCGGCAAAACTGGTTTACGAAAAATTCGCTGAGCGGACGGATCATTAGTGTTCAAGCATGCCATTGTTCGTCTCCCCGGAACCAATTTTGCCCAGGGGCTCACCACGGTTCAGCTGGGCGCTCCGTTATATGACGAAGTGCTGCAGCAGCATGCACGCTACTGCGAAGCCCTGCGGGAATGCGGACTCACACTCACCACGCTGGATGCGGACCCCGATCATCCGGACTCCACGTTTGTAGAGGACACGGCTGTGCTGACTACGCGCAGCGCCATCCTGACGCGGCCCGGCGCGCGCAGCCGCCAAAGCGAAGTGGCCGCGATCCGCCCCGCCCTGCATAGCTTTTTTCCCGCCATGCTGAAGATCGAGGCGCCGGGGACGCTGGATGGAGGGGACATCTGCGAGGCTGGCCATCGATTCTTCCTCGGCCTGTCGCAGCGCACCAATGAAGAAGGGGCGCGTCAGCTGGCGGCCCATCTCGCTCGGGAGGGCTACGCCTCCGGGGTGATCGATGTGCGCGGGATGAGCAGCATTCTTCACCTCAAGAGCGGTGTGTCTTACATCGGAGAAAACACCCTGGTGGTGATGGAGGAGATGGCGGGCCTTGAGCTATTCAAGGGATTTGAACTGGTTCGGGTCACTGAACAAGAGAGCTATGCCGCCAATTGCGTGCGGGTCAACGAACGGGTGCTGGTGGCGGCGGGGTATCCCGTCCTCACGACGGAACTCAGGAGTCGCGGATTTCATCCGCTGGAGTTGGAGATGTCAGAGTTTCAAAAGATGGACGGCGGGCTCAGTTGCCTTTCTTTGCGGTTTTAGAGGGGGAAAGCGTCTTGAGAGAGTTGCGTTCAGGAAAGGCGCACAGCAGGTCCCGGCCCGCAACTCTTTCAAGCCAGCTAGCTACTTCCCCATGGAAGCGCCACCCTATCCTTGTCATCCCGAGCGTAGCCGAGGGACCTGCTGTGCGCCTTTCCCTAACGCAACTGTCCCGGCCTGCAACTCTTTCAACCACTAGCTAACTTCTCATGGAAGCGCCACCCTATCCTTGTCATCCCGGAGGTAGCCGAGGGACCTGCTGTGCGCCTTTCCCTAACGCAACTGTCCCGGCCCGCAACTCTTTCAGCCACTAGCTAAGTCCCCATGAAAGCGCCACCCTATCCTTGTCATCCCGAGCGTACTCCGGGTTTCCTACACGCTGCACCAACCACCAGCCACGTTTGCGGCTTTCTTTAAGGAAAGCCGCACGAGGTTTACCGAAGCCACTAAGACTGACAGGAAATCCGGAGGTAGCCGAGGGACCTGCTGTGCGCCTTTCCCTAACGCAACTGTCCTAGTTTCTCAATCCAGCGGCGATTCTTTCCTCCAGTTGAAGTGGCGGCCGATGATCCCCTTGATGATCCACTGGTCTGTGGCCGCGGTGGGACCGATACCCACGCCAACGTTGATTTCCCATTTGGGAGAGACATTCAAGTCGGTGACCACAAAGATCTGCTGCTGCTGGTTGTGCAGGGAATAAAAATCTCCCAGGCGGCCGTAGTCGGCGTAGTATTCGATCCCGCCACTGATCTTTTTGGTGAAGTCATAGCTGACCTTCGCCGCGGGAGAAAAACCCACGCCCTGGGCAACTCCAGGACCGTGCCAGGTGCGTTCGAGCGCGGGATTCACAGCCATGTACCAGCGGCCGAGGTACTTGTCGATGATCGGCCGTATCTCCCAGGTCCAGGTGTCGGGCGAATAGACCGCCCGCTGATAGCCGACCTCCGTCGACAAGCTGACGCCTACCGGCCAATGCCACGAGTCGGGCACGCGCACCCGGGGGCGGATATGGTCCCCCACCCACTGCACGCCATGGCCGTTCTGCTCGCTGGTAAAGACGTAAAAGCCCACCTCCGACCAGCTGGTCAGCCCCTGCGTGATCTCGAGCGTCTCGTGCAGCTGGTGGTTGGTGGGATAGACGCCGTCGATCACATACTTTTGCCCATCCAGCGTGTAGTTGGAATGGAGCTCAACCATGGTGCTCTTTGGTTCTACGGTGGCCGCGCCATAGACCTGAATCTCATAGTTGCCCTGCGCCCAACAAGCCGGCACCGTGCCGCATAGCAGAGCGAAGATCCAGATCCACCACTTCCGGTCACGCATAGCGAAAGAGCATCATGAAGCCGGCATCCATGTGGTTTTGCTGGTGGCAATGAAAGAGCGTTGACCCAGGATCGTTGGCGGTGAACTCTACATCGAGCTGGGTCTTCGCGTCCACCAACACGGTGTCTTTCAGGATGCCATGGGTTTCCGGCTGGCCAGCCAAGCGGCGCAACTCGAAGCTGTGCCGGTGGAGATGAACAGGGTGATCGTTGTTACTGCGGTTGATGAAGGACAGACGATAGCGGCGCCCCGCGGTCAGGGTAGGACTGTCGGTATCCGGATAGGACTTCCCATTGATGGTCCAATGATCCATGGCCCCGTGTCCGGCAAACTTCGACGCAAAGACCAGGGGAATCGTAACCGTATCGGTTGCTTGCGCGGATATGTGCCCCGGCGCGGCAAAGCGCAGATAGTCCCAGGAAAGTTCCTCGGGCTGCTCCCATCGCGGCTGACCGCTACTGCCCGCATACTCGACTGCGATCCCCATGCCCGCCGCCATAATGTGCTTGCGTACTTCGCCCATGACCCAGGCGCCGGGCTGGTTCATCTCCACCAGCGCGCTGACCCGCTCGGCGGGGGCCAGGCGAAGCATGGGCACCAGCTGCGGCTGGGCCACCTTGTTGCCGTCGAGCGCGATCACCTTGAATTCATGCCCGGCAAGAGCGATCCAGTGCACTTCTGTAGGGCTCGAGTTCAGGATTTGAAAAAGAACCTGCTGGCCAGCCTTAACCCGCAGCGGCTCGCCGAACCCCAACACGCGGCCGTTGATGGTGGAGACGTTATAGGCTGGGTCCATGGCGCCGTCGGCGCTGGCAAGGAGCGCGGCGTCCCAGTCATGCAGCGCCAGAAAGATTTCCTGGTCATAGCGACCCGGGTTGTCGCGTGCTTCGACGAGCAGAAATCCGTGCTCGCCTGTGTATTGGCCGCGATGGAGATCTTTGCCGGCAAAGACGTGGGTGTGATACCAGCGAAAGCCCGCGGGCCGCGGAGTAAAGGTGTATCGCGCGTGGCCGCCGGCCGGGATCGGGGGTGTACCCTCTTCGATGGCGCCGTCGACCTGCGAGGGCAGGAAAAGGCCATGCCAATGAACCACTTCGCTGTTGCCCGTCTGGTTCGTCACATCGATGGTGACGGGTTGACCTTCTTTAAGCCGCAGCAACGGACCCGGCACCTGGCGGTTATACGCAATCGTCTTGATAGTGCGCCGCGGAGCGACCTCAAGCCCATAGGCTGCGATGTCGATGGTGTAGTCAGGCGCGATTTGTTGAGCGCGTCCGCCCAGCGCCGCGGAAGCGACGGTCATACCGGACAGCTTGAGCAACTCACGCCGGGTAACCAAGCCTCATCTTAACAAAGCAAGAACCATTGCATGTTCGACCGGGGGAAGACGAGCGTTGTGTGGCGCATGGCTAGCTGCGCCGCATCTGAAAGAATGAGAGGGCTGGTCCGCGATGAACGGGAACATGGCTACCCGGTGGGCTTGCACCAGGTTTCCGAGGCGGACGAAAAGATCACGCGCAAACTGGTGGCCCTGCTGGAGCAGCAGCCAGAGCTGCAAGCCAGTGTTTCCGGCTTTCCTAAGATTCGTGCCGCGGTCAAAGGATGATGGGCGTGATGAGCGTGCGGCAGAGCATCAGGATTAAGGGGATGTCATCGCGTTCAGCAGTGCGACCGCCCCCGGCACGCTGAGGTCGGAGGACACGGGCTGGAAATTCGAGCGCACCTCGCGTTGATCCTTGCTGATGGCCTTAAAGAGCACCACGCGCCCCGAGATGTGGACGTCCAGAAGGCTGGTCTTCCAACGGTTTTCGGCGACCTGCTCTCGCTCGATTTGAAAGGTTCCTCCCTTCTCGACACGGCCGAGAAGGCCGTAGCCGAAGTCGATCTCGGTCATGATGTGCGCGTCTATTTTCACCAGACGCTTGCGTTGCGGCTGAATCCAGATTTCCCCCGCCAAGCCGTGATATACGCGGCCCTCGTAAGTCTGGGGATTGTAAGCCGGATTGGGCCGGAAGGAGAGGCGTAGGTTGCCCTCCGCCACGCCATTGTAGGTGTATAAGAAAGCCTCGGGCATCGCGGTCATGAGCCGCTGCAAGCGTTGTTCCTCAGCCTGGGCTTCCTGCTTCATCCGCGCCTGCTCCGCGTTATTCCGCCCCAGGTTGTTGAGCCGCTCGGTTTCCTTCTTTTGTGCCTCCGGGTCGAGGGGCCGGCCCTGGCGTGCCAGCACCCGGTAAACAACCCCTGAGCGGGTCTCGACCTCCTGCTGGATCGTAGTTTGGGAGCCCACCCGTTTCTCTTCCCTGTATTGCCATAAGCTGACCAGGCGGCGTTCCTGGAGCTCGTTGTAAACCACGTCCTTGACCAGGTCATGCGCGGATTCGGCCGGGCTTTGCGCACGAAGGCCAGTCACGGCACACAACAGCAAAGCCCCGGCGAGGGGGAGAAGGGATCTGGTCATGTGCCTTGTTTGCCTTGTTACACTCAACTCATGCTAGATGAGACTACATTCCGCCGCCACTGCGATGCGGCGATGGATGCCCTCAAGAAGAGCCTCATCGAGGCCGAGGAAGAGGGCGGCTTTGAAGTCGAAGAACAGAATGGCGTGCTCAATATTCTGTTTGAGGAGCCGCCAGGCAAGTTTGTGATCACCCCCAACACTCCGCCGCGCCAGGTATGGATTTCCGCGCTTTCTACCAGCTTCAAGCTGGACTGGTCGGACGCGGCAGGAAACTTTGTGCTCCCCAAAACCGGGGAGACGCTGCCCGCGGTTGTCGAGAGGGTGATCAAGGAACATCTGGGCTCCGGGCCAAGTACTCTCCACTGAAAAAGTCATGTGGCTCCGCTGTATAGCTCTAGGAAATCCTTTTCGAGACCGATGCGTAAGACGCTCTCCGTCGCCATCATTACCCGCAATGAAGAAGCCAATCTCGGACGCACCCTGGGCAGTGTGGCTTGGGCGGACGAGATCGTGGTCGTGGATTCCGGCTCCGACGATCGCACCGAGGAGATTGCCCGCAGCTTTCGCTCGCGGTTCTTCCTGGAGGAGTGGAAGGGCTTCGCGGCGCAGAAGAACTCGGCGCTCGAGAAGTGCAGTTGCGACTGGGTGCTCTCGCTCGACGCGGACGAGGTCCTGAGTGACGAGTTGGCCAAGGAGGTCTGGGAGCTGCTGGAGAATGATCCGCCGTTCGACGGCTATGCGCTACCGCGGCGGAATCTCTTCCTGGGGCGCTGGATGCGCTTTGGCGGATTTTATCCCGACCCCAAGCTGCGGCTCTTTCGTCGCGGAGCCGCCGAGTTCGAAGCCCGGCCGGTGCACGAAACGATTCACTTTGTGGGCCAGGCGGGCCGGCTCAAGGGGGACATGGTGCACGATGCCTATCCCACGCTGGCCGCCTACATCGCGCACATGGACCGCTACAGCACGCTGGGTGCGGAGCAGGCGGTGAGGACCGGCAAGGCCGGGCTCGCTCTGCCGGCCTTCGTGGCCAATGTTGTCCTGAACCCCCTGGCCACCTTTGTCTACAACTACTTCTTTCGTCTCGGCTTTCTCGATGGACGCGAAGGTTTGTTGCTGCACCTGTATCACTCGGCGTACGTCAGCTGGAAATACGCCAAGGCTTGGGAGCAGGCGCGCAGCGAATAGCGGCGTGCGGACCGGGAATCCAGCGCGTCCCGCCTTGCTCTGCCCGACGGCGCACGCCTATGCTGATCTGTTCGCTTCTGGGTGAGGTGCAGCGATGGGGCAGGGTGACGGCAAGAAGGCGGAAGCCGCGGAAGCCCCTGAAGATCTGTTCCGCGAGCGTCATCCATCGCAGGCGGAGCAGGATTGGGCCGCGACCACGCTCACCGACGCACTGCGGGCCCATCCCGGAGCAGCCCATTGGGGCACCCGGGGGCAGCAACTCGGATGCACAAGGCCACGCGCGCTTTACCAGCGTCTCCGGCGTTCCGGTGCGCCGGCTCTACACCCAGGCCGACCTGCCGCAGGACTGGGACCCCGGCCTTCCCGGCGAGCCCCCCTACACCCGTGGAATTCACAGTACCGGCTACCGCGGCAAACTCTGGACCATGCGCCAGTTCTCCGGTTTTGCCACACCCGGAGGAGACCAACGCCCGCTACCGCTACCTGCTGGCCAATGGCGGCGGAGGACTCTCCGTCGCCTTCGACCTGCCCACCCTGATGGGTTATGACTCCGACGCCGCCGAGAGCGAAGGCGAGGTGGGTAAGTGCGGAGTGGCCATCGATTCGCTCGAAGATATGGAAACGCTTTTCTCCGGCATCGACCTGGAAAAGACCAGCGTCTCCATGACCATCAACTCGCCCGCCAATGTGCTCTGGGCCATGTACCTGGTGACCGTCGAAAAGCAGGGCGGGCGACTGGAAAAAGCTCGCGGGCACGCTGCAGAACGACATCCTCAAGGAATACATCGCGCAGAAGGAGTACATCTTTCCTCCCGCGCCCTCGATGCGGCTGGTGGTCGACACCCTGGAGTTCGGATCGCTCTTCACCCCGCGGTTTAACCCCATCTCCATCAGCGGATATCACATCCGCGAGGCCGGTTCGACGGCGCTGCAGGAGCTGGCCTTCACCCTCTATGATGGGGTGGAGTACGTGGAGTGGGCTTTGCGCCGCGGACTCCAGATCGACGATTTCGCTCCCCGCCTGAGCTTCTTCTTCAATGCCCACAACGATTTCTTCGAAGAGATCGGCAAGTTCCGGGCCGCCCGCAAGGTCTGGTATCGCCTGATGACGGAGCGCTTCGGCGCCCAGGACCCGCGCTCGCAGCTGGATGCGGTTTCACACCCAGACGGCGGGCGTCTCCCTGACCGCGCAGCAACCCAAGAACAATATCGCGCGGGTGGCTATCCAGGCCCTGGCTGCGGTGCTGGGGGGCACGCAAAGCCTGCACACCGACGGCTTCGACGAGGCCCTCGCCTTACCGACGGAGGATGCAGCCCGCATTGCCTTGCGCACGCAGCAGATCCTGGCCTACGAGTCCGGCGTTGCCAACACGGTCGACCCGCTGGGCGGGTCGTATTTTGTGGAACGGCTGACCCTGGATATGGAAAAGGGCGCTTTCGACTACTTCGAAAAACTGGACGCGATGGGTGGCATGGTGCGGGCCATCGAACGCGGCTTTCCTCAGAAAGAGGTTGCCGACGCCAGCTATGCCTATCAACGGGCGGTCGAGAACCGGGAAAAGATCATCGTCGGCGTAAATGAGTACGTGGTCGAGGAAGAGCCTCCGGAGATCCTCCACATCGGCGAGTCAGTCCGCGATTGGCAGTCGCGCCAAGCTCGCGCAGCTGCGCGCGCGACGCTCCAACCAGGCGGTTGCCGGCAGCTCTTAACGCGCTCCGCCAGGCACTCAGCCTCGATCCGGACTTGGATCCGAGTACGGGCCGCGGCAGCCTCTCCTCCGCCAATACCATGCCCTACCTGCTGGAGTGTGTGCGCGCCTACGCCACCCTGGGCGAGATCTGCGACGCCATGCGCGGAGTTTTGGGCACTTACCAGGAAGTCAGCATCTCATAAGCAGCCAAACCGCCGGCTCATTACTCCGGAACGGGAAAGTGGTAACCCAAAAGCGGACCCGTCTACCACTAAAGAGTCATGGATCTACAACTTCTCCTTTCGCCTGGGCCTGGGAACGTGGTTTTCTAGGGTTGTTACAACCCAATCCCTCACACAGGACCCTATGAACAACAAGGACGCTATGTTTTATTCATTGCAATTGCGCCTGGTGAAGGACCAGCCGGGCGATTCTGCCAGCCAAGCGGTTGAACTGATTGCCCTGCCCGAGGGACCGGGCGAGCCACGCCGGGCCCACTTCGACCATTGGGAGCCGTTGTCGCACCGCCTGTCCGCGGTGGCCAGCAGCACCCCATTCCACCTGAAAGTCATGTACCGGACCATGGTTGCCGGCCTGACCGCTTCCCTGATTGATCGGGCCACGGGCGCCCGGCAAATCTTTTCTCTCGATCAATTGAAGGATCTCGGCCTGGCTAGTTAGATATTCTCCCCAAGCCCCCCTGTAAGCTCCTTACACGCCACCCCATTGGCTGCCGCTTGAACGGCGGCAGCCAAAAGCCGCTTTACGGCGGCTTCAGGACAGATTATGGTGGCACAATTACGTTTGGAAGCCTCACAGGAAGAGCAGATGCCAGAGAATCAGCAAGCCGTGCTGGAGTACGAGGCGGCCGGTGCGTCCGATCAGGGGCGAACCCGGAAATCCAACGAGGACGCTTATGGCCTGAGTCTCCGCAACAGCGAAGGCGCCTGCAATTTTGTGGTTTGCGATGGCATGGGGGGCGCGGCCGCGGGAGAAGTCGCCAGCCGGTTAGCGGTCGACGCCATGCTTCGCGCCATGGACGATGGCGTGCTCACACTCGAAACCTTCCAGCATGCCGTGGACGCGGCCAACCACAGCGTGCATCGACAGCGCGGCCCAGGATCCATCCCGGGCGGGCATGGGAACGACGCTGGTGGCCATGGCTACCCGCGGCAATCGTGCCTGGGTAGCCCACGTGGGGGACAGCCGCTGCTATCGCCTCCGGGGCGGCAAGCTGGAGCGCCTGACGCATGACCATTCGCTGGTAGACGAGCAGGTACGGCTGGGACAGCTCACCCCGGCGCAAGCCGAGACCTCTCCCATGCGCAACGTGATCACCCGGGCGGTGGGCACGCAGGACGAGGTCGATGCGGACCTGATCGAGTTTGTGGTGATATCCGGAGACCTGTACCTGCTGGCCTCGGATGGCCTGATGCGCGAGGTGAATGACGAGCAGATTGCCAGGATTCTGCGCGCCGCGGGGGATCTGGAAGAGACCCTGGCGCAGCTGATCGGGGCAGCCAACGAGGCGGGAGGCCACGACAACATCACTTGCGTGCTGGTGCGGGCGCGGTAGAGCCGCATGAGCATGATCCAAGTGGTGGGAGTAGTGGGAGCCGGGACCATGGGCAATGGGATTGCCCATGTCTTTGCCCGCAGCGGGTTCCAGGTGGTGCTGTGTGAGGTCGAACAGCGCTTTCTCGATCGCGGGCTGGAAGCGATTCGCAAGAATATGGAGCGCGAGGCGGCCAAGGGCAAAGTGACCGCGGCGGAGGCGGAGAAAGCCCTGGGATTGATCCGCGGCACCCTGCAGGGACAAGACCTGGCGGTATGCGACTTTGTCATCGAAGCGGCGCCGGAGCGCTTCGCCCTTAAACAGGAACTCTTCATGGAGCTGGATGCGGTGCTAAAGCCAGAAGTGATTCTGGCTTCCAACACCTCTTCCATTTCCATCACCCGGCTGGCGGCGCAGACGCAGAGGCCGGGCCAAGTCATCGGGATGCACTTTTTCAACCCTGTCCCGATGATGAAGCTGGTGGAGGTGATCCGGGGGCTGGAGACGACCGATGAAACCTTCGCCCAGGTCAAGGCGCTGGCCGAAACGCTGGGCAAGTCGCCGGTCGAGGTCCATGACGCGCCCGGCTTTGTCTCCAACCGCGTCTTGATGCCGCTGCTCAATGAGGCGATGTACGCGGTCATGGAAGGGGTGGCGACGCCCGAGGCTGTGGACCAGGTCTTCCAATTGGGCATGGCCCACCCCATGGGCCCGCTGGCGCTGGCCGACTTTATCGGGCTCGATGTCTGTCTGGACATCATGCGGGTGATGGTCGAAGGCCTGGGCGACCCCAAGTACCGGCCTTGCCCACTGCTCATTCGCATGGTGGATGCGGGCTGGCTGGGACGGAAGTCGGGGCGAGGCTTCTACCAGTACTGATTCAGCCCATTCCCGGATGCTGCCGCGGGGGTGCCGCGGGTGGCACCCCTCAAGCGCAACCGCCCTAAAATCAACAGCCAGGGAGCGTATGCTTTTCGCATGATGAGGATGACGGTGCTGGCCTCAGGCTCCAAGGGGAACAGCACACTGGTGTCCAGCAGCCGGACGCGCATCCTGGTGGATGCGGGGCTCTCCTGCCGGGAACTGCTCAAGCGGATGCAGATGGCGGATGAGGATCCGGCGGCCATCGATGCTCTGCTGATCACTCACGAACATCAGGACCACGTGCAGGGGGTCGCGGTGCTGGCCCGCAAGCTGGGCGTGCCGGTCTACTTTACCCAAGCCACGCATCGGGCCTGGATGCGGTGGATGATGCCGCACAAGCGGATCACCTATGCGGCCTGGCTGGCCCAGCGGCAGCAGGATCTGGCCCAGAAGCAGGCAGCGTTGCCCCAGCCGATGAGGACGTTTCGTGCGCGGAGGATGCTCCGGTGAGCCCCTGCCCGAGGAGGCCAAGACGGAGGACCCGTGCCGGCTCCCCGGGGTGGAGTACTTCGCTGCCGGCACTGGATTCCTGATTGGCGACATCGCCATTACCCCGTTCACCATTCCCCACGATGCGGCCGACCCGGTAGGTTTTGTTTTTGAAGCGGACGGGGTCCGCATGGCCATCGCCACCGACCTGGGATATATGCCGCCCAACGTGAAGATGGCGATCCGCAACTGTGACGTTCTTATGCTCGAAAGTAACCACGATCTCGAGATGCTGCGCGACGGACCCTACCCCTGGTCGGTTAAGCAGCGCGTCATGTCTCGTGTGGGTCACTTATCCAATGAGGCCGCCTCCGACTTTTTAGAGAAGAATTACGATGGAAACGCTTCTTATGTCGTTCTGGCGCATCTATCAGAATGTAACAATCTGCCGGAGCTTGCACGAGTTACGGCGGAAAGGGCTCTAAGAGACCGTATGAGCCTGCTGGCCAATAAGCTGATTCTGGCGGAACAAGATACGCCGCTTGAGCCTATTTGCTTATAATTAGGTATTGGTCCATTGGCCGCGAGGTTTCCGGCCATGCGAATTCACTGGCCAGACCGGGCGCTGATGTTACTATGGTGTAAAGCGGCTAACTATAACAATGCAAACGACAGCATGCACTGATCGAGTGGTAGGCGACATACTTTCCAGCTGGAGATATGACATCTCCGGGATTACTCCGGAGATGCGCCGTGATTACGAACAGCATCTGGTGGAGTGCGCGCATTGCCGCTCGCGTCAAAGGCTGCATCGCACCGTCGATGTGGTTCTTATCGGCTTGAGCACAGTATCGATTGCGGCTTTCTTGTTCGGTTTGGCGGTCATTCACCGGGTACAGCCTTTGCAGCATTGGGCACTGCGTGGATCTGCACCTGTGGCAGATGTCAATTGTGCTGAGCCTGCAAGCGGCGGCCATCGCCGGGCTGCTGGTTTCTCTGTTGATCTGGGTGCTGGCCGCGGTAGCAACGCCCGCCGCCTGTCTATCTTGCCGAAGTAGCGATGGCCCAAGCCCGCGTGCTCCAGGATCGCATCCCTGAAGAATTGCGCGAGCGGCTGATGCGGAACGTCGCCTAAACCCAAAGTTCGTCACCTAGCTGGATCCAACTAAAACAGGACGGGTGCCCCACGTTCGCCTCAGCGAACGTGGGGCACCCGTCCTGTTCCTATTGTGCTTTGCTATGACACGAAGAACTCCCATCGGGACTGGTCGCGAAACCACGAAAATCAGGAATTTACCTGCAGGCCGCCGATCAGATCGGCGACCCGGGCGAGGTGATGGCGGGCGCACCAGCGCTCCAGCGACTCTGCAATACGTTGCACCGCGCGCGGATCGGCGTAGCTGGCCGTGCCAACCTGCACGGCAGTCGCTCCCGCCAGCAGGAACTCAACCGCGTCTTCCCCGGTGGTGATTCCGCCCAAACCGCAGATTGGTATGGAAACGGCTTTTGCCGCCTCATAGACCATGCGCACGGCAATGGGCTTGATTGCCGGCCCGGAGAGGCCTCCGGTGTTGTTGAAAATGCGCGGGCGGCGGGTCTCGACGTCGATGGAGAGAGATAAGAAGGTGTTAACCAGGGAAAGCGCGTCGGCCCCGGCGTTCTCGGCACATTTTGCCATTTGAGCGATGGAAGTGACGTTGGGCGAAAGCTTTACGATCAGAGGGCGCTTGGCAACTGCCTTGGCACGAGTGACCAGCTGGTCGAGGATCCCGGTATCGGTGCCAAAGACCATGCCTCCGTGCTGGGTATTGGGGCAAGAGGCGTTCAACTCGTAGGCTGCGATGCCGGGGGCATTGTTGAGCGCTTCGATCACCGCAACATAGTCCCGTATCTCGTAACCAAAGACATTGGCGATGCAGGCAGTGCCGGAGTGAGGTCGCAAGGCGGGAAGCTTTTTCTCGATAAAGGCCTTAACGCCGATGTTCTGCAATCCGATGGCATTGATCATGCCGCCTGGCGTCTCGATCAGCCGAGGCGCCTGGTTGCCCGCCATGGGCTCCTGGGATAGACCTTTGGTGATGAAGCCGCCGATGCGATTGAGCGAGACAACATCTTCAAATTCAACGCCATAGCCGAAGGTTCCGCTGGCAGCGATGACCGGGTTGCGGAGCAGAATGCCAGCGAAGCGAACGCTCATATCGGGCTTCACTGGCTGGGCGGGCCCTCCTGCGGGGCCGTAGGTGTCACAGGGGCGGTTGAATCGTCAGCCGTACCCGAAGAACGGCGCGCAGCTTTGCTTCCCCGTGGTGCGGGCACAGCCGGCAAATTGTGGATTGCCTGGGTTAGCACATTACCCACCGACGCCGAGGGCTGAGTCACTCCGAGCAGGGAGGCCAGGGTGGCGGCCAGGTCGACTGGCTGCACCCGGCCGTGATAGATGCCGGGAGTGAAGGGGGCTCCATAAAACGCCAGCGGGACATGGCGGTCATAGGACCAGGGGCTGAAGTGAGTGGTCCCGCCTTTCAGAGTCTGCATCTGGTAGGCGGCCGGAATCACCATGACGTACCAGCCGCCATTGGGGCTGTAGCTGTGCGCCAGTAGCAGTCCCCATTCCGACGGGGGCAGCTGTCCCGAGGCCAGCTGCTCGCGGGTGTAGGTGTGCACCACGATGGGTGTGGCAGGCAGGCGAACCGGGGGCGGCGCGGGCGGGCTGATGACTGTTTTGGCTTGAGCGCTGATACTGGCGCGACCTTTCGACCGCTGTTTGGAGCCGGTCGGAGGAAGCGTTCGGGACAGCGGGGGAACGCTGGGCAGCGGAGGGGCAGCGGCAGGTGGCGGAGGGGCGGGAGTGGTCGCTTCGCTACCCGGCGGCGGCGGTGCCAGAGCAAGCGCCTCAATCGCGGCCGGGATTGCCTGCTGAACGGCCTGCTCCGCCTCCTGCTCGTTGATCCCTGCAACCTCGAACGATGGGCGATTCAGCGCCAGGTAAGGCAGCTCCTGCTGCGGGAGCAGGTAGGCGATTTTCTCTCCCGGAGAAAATTTGGCATTCATGGCGTCGTTGACGTTGGCGGTGAACTTGGCCATGTCAATGGTGGCCGCAGGCATGCCCAGGGCCAGGGCCTGTGCGGGAACCGGCGCGACCCCATGGTCGGCGGAAAGCGCAATCCACGTGCTCGCCAGGCCGCCAGGGATGTTTTTTTCCAGCCAGGAGAAGAAGCTGTCCAGCTGCTGGTCGAGGCTATCGACCATTTGCCGCGCCTGGGGCGAGTCCGGTCCAAACTGGTGGCCAACAATGTCGTTGGCGGAGAGGCTTACCACCAGCAAGTCGGTTACCGGATGGTTGCCCAGTTGCTCACCGGTGATGAGCGCGCGCGCGAAATCGAGCTCGTAGGCGTTGGCCGCCGGAGTGGACCCCACCGCCTCATAGAACGGCCTGCTGCCGGTTACGCCCGCCTCCTGCTGAGCTTGGGCGATACGGTCCCCAGTGTTAAAGGTGGTGGCCCAGTCGGGGAGCGCGTCCATGTAGTAGCTGGAGGTGATGAAGGAACCGGAGGCAGGGTCAATCCAGTAAGCGCCGTTGGCGGAGTACCCGGCGGGCAGGATGGCGGCGCGATCTTTGAGCGAGACGCCGAACACTTTGGCTTGGCCGGTCGTGGCCAGGCGCAGTGAATCGCCAATGGTGGAGGCGCGAAGATTCAGCGGGGAAGCTCCGCCGGTCTTGTTGGGATGGATCTCACCCACGATGCGGTAGCGGTCGTCTTCGACGGACGTGACAGGACGTTGCTTGTTGCGGCTCAGGTCCCACCATTCATTGGAAGAGATTCCATGACCATCCGTGTAGGCGCCGGTGCCGATCGTGGCATGGCCAGGGGCGGTCTTGGTGTTGGCGTAGTTGTAGTAGCAATCTTCAAAAAAAGCGCCGTGGTCGATAAAGAGGCGAAAGCCGCGGCCCTTTAAATCGGCGCGGTAGCGGTCAAGATAGTCGGCGCGAAACTGATCGACGACCAGGATGATGACCAGCTTGGGACGCGCATCGTAGGCGCTGGCGTGGGCCAGCGGCGTCCCTGGAAGCACCAGGATTGCAACCAGCAACTGGCAGATACTGCACTTGAACTTGGACATGGCAACCCTGATTAGTATCGCAAAACATCCGCGCAACGGGAGCCTGTGCTCCCGATTCGATACGGGGGCATGTGCCATAAACGGCGACACGCGACTCGTATACTTTCACCTATGCTGCGCAAACTCTTTTTGCTGCTCGCGGTATTCATCGCGATGAGCCCTTACCTTACGGCCCAAATCACAGTCAGCTTTCCTGCCAATGTCTCCTCCAAGCCGCTCGACGGCCGGGTATTGCTGCTGCTCTCGACCGATCCTGCCAAAGAGCCGCGGATGCAGATCGATGACAGCCCTCGCTCGCAGATCATCTTCGGCACCACGGTCGATGGACTGGCCCCGGATCAGCCAGTCACCATCACCAACGAGGCCGCCGGTTACCCCGTCCGCTCGCTCAACCAGGTGCCGGTGGGCGATTACTACGTGCAGGCCGTGCTCAACGTCTACCAAACCTTCCACCGGGCGGATGGCAAGACCGTGAAGCTGGCGCCGGACCGCGGTGAAGGCCAGCACTGGAACCTCGCCCCCGGGAACCTTTATTCCAAGCCGGTTAAGGTGCACATCGACGGCCACACCAAACTTACCCTCCGGCTTAGCGAAACCATCCCGCCCATTCCTCCAAAGCCGGACACCAAGTACATTCGCCACCTCCGTATCCAGAGCCAGTTGCTGACCAAGTTCTGGGGCACGCCGATGTATCTCTCCGCCATCGTCCTGGTGCCTGAGGGCTTCGACGAGCACCCCAACGCCCACTTCCCTATCGCCATCTTTCACGACCACTTTGCGGACGACATGGACTCCTTTCGCACCACGCCACCCGACCCTGATCTCAAGCCCGATTACTCGGAGCGCTTCCACCTGGCGGGTTACAACCGCATCGAGCAACGGGAGGCGTATGACCAGTACAAGCAGTGGATCAGCCCGGGCTTTCCCCGCATCCTGGTGGTCAAAATCCAGCATGCCAACCCGTTTTATGACGATTCGTACGCGGTCAACTCCGCCAACCTCGGCCCCTACGGCGACGCCATCGAGACCGAGTTGTTGCCGGCCATTGAAAAGCAGTTTCGCGGCTTAACCGGCGGCTGGGCGCACTTCGTCTATGGCGGCTCCACGGGTGGATGGGAGTCTCTAGCGGTGCAGATGTTTTATCCCGCGGACTACAACGGAGCTTTCGTCGCCTGCCCTGACCCGGTCGACTTTCATGCCTATATGACCGCCGACCTCTACAACCAGGCGAATTTCTTCTACCTCCAGGGAGCGCACAAGCAGGTGGAGCAACCCACCATGCGCAACTACCTCGGTCAGACGCTGCTGTCGGCGCGCGATAACGCCGCCTACGAGGCCGCCCTGGGAGACCACGGGCGCTCGGGAGAGCAGTTAGACATTTGGCAAGCGGTCTATGGCCCGGTAGGCCCGGACGGTTACCCGGCGCAGATCTTCGACAAGCAGACCGGGGCCATCGATCACCAGGTCGCAGCCTACTGGCACGATCACTATGACCTGGACGCCATTCTCCAGCGTGACTGGGACAAGCTGGGCCCCCAACTCCAAGGCAAGCTCCATCTTTACGTCGGCTCCGCCGACACCTACTTCCTCAACGACGCCGTCTACCTGATGCAGGACTTTCTCGACAAAACCGGCACCCCAGGCCACGGGGTGCCCTACGAGGGCGAGGTGAAATACGGCGACCGGGCCGAGCACTGCTGGAATGGTGATCCCAACCTGCCCAACGCGATCTCACGTTTGCGCTACAACACCATGTACCTGCCCAAGATCATGGAGCGCATCCGGAAGACCGCCCCACCCGATGCCGACATGAGCTGGAAGTACTGAGGGCTCTTCTTCAAAGAAAAGCCGCACTTCGCTGCACTCGTCTGTGCAGCGAAGAAGTGAAAATGCTCTAAAGTAGAGGCTTATGCTCGATTTGAATTTTGTGCGGGCCAACCTGGAGCTGGTGGAAGAGAAACTCCGTGCTCGCGGCCTGGATCCGGCAGCCCTGTTGGGTGATTTTCGCGAGCTCGATCGGGAGCGGCGTGCCCGCATCACCCAGTCCGAAAGCCTGCAGGCACAACGCAACAAGCTCAGCCAGGAGGTGGCGCGCAGCCGAAAGGCCGGCGTGGATGCGGCCCAGATAGCGGCCGTCATGGATCAGACTCGGGAGCTGAAGCAAGAGACCGAGGAGCAGGAGCGAAGCGCTGCCCTGGCGGAAGAGCAGATGCGCGACCTCCTGGCACGCATTCCCAACCTGACCCAGGACAGCGTGCCCCTGGGGAAGAGCGAAGCGGAGAACGTCGAGGTATCACGTTGGGGGCAACAGCCTGCGTTTGACTTTGCCCCCAAGCCGCATTGGGATCTGGGCGAAGGTCTGGGCATCCTGGACTTTACGCGAGCGGCCAAAATTGCGGGCGCGCGTTTTGCCGTCTACTGGGGACAAGGCGCCCGGCTGGAGCGGGCGCTGGCCAACTTCATGATCGATGTCCACACCCGGGAGCATGGCTATCTTGAGGTGCTGCCACCATTTCTGGCAAACAGCAAATCGTTGTTTGGCACCGGGCAACTGCCCAAGTTCGCTGAGGATCTTTTCAAGTGCGAAGGGACGGACCTCTACCTGATCCCTACCGCCGAGGTGCCGGTGACGAATCTCTACCGCGACGAAGTGCTCGAAGAGGCGCAGTTGCCTTTGAGCCTGGTGGCTTATACTCCGTGCTTCCGCTCTGAGGCGGGTTCTTATGGCAAGGATGTGCGCGGAATCATCCGTCAGCACCAGTTCCAAAAAGTCGAGCTGGTCAAATTCGCCCGCCCCGAGCAGTCGAACGAGGAGCATGAACGGCTCACCGGCCACGCCGAGGAGATTTTGCGCCGGTTGGAGCTGCCCTATCGCAAGATGCTGCTCTGCACTGGAGACACCGGCGCGGCCTCGTCCAAGACCTACGATCTCGAGGTTTGGCTACCCGGGCAGGGCTTGTACCGCGAGATCTCTTCCTGCTCCAACTTCGAGGCCTACCAGGCGCGCCGGGCTAACATTCGCTACAAGCCCCAGGGCAAGAACAAGACTGAGCTGGTGCACACGCTCAACGGCAGCGGCCTGGCGATCGGCCGCACATGGCTGGCGATCCTCGAAAATTATCAACAAGCCGACGGTTCGGTGCGCGTACCGAAGGTACTGCAGCCGTATATGGGCGGCGAAGAAGTGATCCGGAAGTAACGACCATGCAGCGAATTGTTAAAAGCTATTTGTTCTGGACTTATCCGCGAGGCAGTTTTCATTACGACGTAATGGTGACCCTCATCCTGCTCTTCCTCTTCGTTTCGCCGCGGCTGATTAACTACCGCGATCGTCCCCAGGAAACCCTCACTTCCACCAAGGACATCCTGGTGCGAGCCAATGGACCGAATGCCTGGACCTACCAGATTGGCGGCGACCAGCTGGCCGACACCAGCAACGACGCCAAGTTACGGGAGGAGTTGCTGCAGCGTATTCAGGCCATTTCCGGCAATGTGCAGATCGACCGCTATCACGAAGAGAAAGATGCCAGCGGCCACGTGACCCAATATCGAGTCTGGGCCCATCGCTAGCTGGCCAGAGCTACGTGCGTCATCTTCAGTCCGCGCAGAGCCGCCTGTGCCGGACCCAGATCGTCGAGCTTTCGACCGCAGCGCAGCGTAGTGGGAAATTTGGGGTTCACCCCTATGCGGATAAAGAAACCCGGGGCCGGACGGCGGCGTCCAACACCCGGTAAGGAGATTCATGGTTGATGCAGGTAAGGTGATTTCGCTGTTTTGCCTGGGATGGATGTTTTTGCTCCCAGGGCACTCCCAGGCCCAAACCGCCCAGCCGGCTAATAGCGCGGATCTGCAGAAAGTGATCACCCAACTGAATACGGCGGCAACCAAGTTCTCCAGCGCGCAGGCGGAATTCTCTTGGGACCAATACCAGGCCGTCGTAGACGAACACGATGTGCAGACGGGAACTGTCTATTATGAGCGCAAGAAGGGCTCCAGCACGCAAACAGCCGCTTACATCAAGCAGGACAACGGGAAAGACGCGCCCAAGACCGTAGTCTTCAACGGCACGGAAGTCCAGCTTTATGAGCCGATGATCAAGCAGCTGACAATCCTGAAGGCCGGGCCCAACCACGCCCAGTTGGAGAGCTTTCTGACCCTTGGATTCGGGGGCAGCGGCACGGATCTCGAGGCCAACTGGAAGGTGAGCCTGCTGGGGTCTGAGCAAATGAACGGAGTCTCGGTGGTCAAGCTTGACCTGGTCCCGTTGCAAAAGAAAGTCCTGGACATGTTCCCCCATGTCACCATTTGGATCGATCCGGCCCAGGGCATCAGCTATCAGCAGATCTTCTACGAGCCCGGCGGAGATAAACGGACAGCTACTTATAAGAACATTCGCTACAACCAGCCGATTGCGAACGATATTTTCACAATCAAGCCGGCGCCCGGAACCAACCGCGTAGTTAAGTAGCCGGCGGCCGACAGCGTGGCCCTGCCTGCCCCGGCGTGCCGTGGGAGCGTACTCCGGATTTCCTTTCTTTAAGGAAAGCCGCACGAGGTTTACCGACACCACTAAGACTGACAGGAAATCCGGAGGTAGCCGAGAGCCTGCCCTGAGCGAAGTCGAACGGGGACCTGCTGTGCGCCCTTCCCTCCTACAACTCCCTACAGCTCCATCCATCCATCTCCACCCATGCCAAGGTGGGCCGCCGCCCTCAGATTTGTCATCCCGAGAGTTTGTGACTTTATTGGTTGCACACAAAAGCCGACGCTGAAAACAAAAAGGTTAGGTGCTGCCAAACAGCGCAAACATCAATAAAGTCACAACCTCCGACCGGAGCGTAGCGCAGCGGAGGGACCTGCGGTTTGCGTTGATGGAAAAACGGAACCTGGAGGCGATTCACCCACGGCACATTCGCTTCTGCCGAAGTGGCCGGACCGCACGCGAATGCTCGAGAGCGATCATCAAAAGCCAACCCGATTCTGTTTGAGATGAATCCCGTTCCAGCTCTGGAACGCAACTGCGGCAAGCACAATCAGCACCGGAAAGCATTCCAGGGTATAGCGCGGTTCAGGCGCCTCCAAGGTGGCTAACAACAAGCTGCGCAGGGCTATAAACCCAACCATGGACCCCGCCAAGCGCGGCCAGCGAAGAACTCCCAAAAACGCCGCGACCAGGTACGCCAGGTTCAGTGCGCCGTAGAAAAGAGCCACGCGCGTCGCTGCGGGATGCCGGGCATACTGCCACCAGCGCAGGGGAACAACGTTCAGCGTCTCCACCCGAGGGCGCAGCCACATGTCAGCCAGGCGCAGGAGAGGCAGGCCGACGTAATAGCGAATGGGATGGGCGCGCACACGATCGGCTGCCAGTTGTGCGAAGGCAGCATCGAGTTCGGGCGTCAGCGTGGTGGTGGCGTTGTACTGTTCAAGGAGCCGCTGGGTCTGCTGGTATTGGCCGGGGTTGTCAAAGGCGCGCGCGGGCAGATCGCCGGGATCGATACGGTCGCTGTTACCGTTCCAGTAGATTTCGTTGGTAGAGGTAAAGTCGGCAGTTAGCGTTCTGATCCAGCGCACAAAGCCGGGAAAGGCGAATTCTCCAGGGTCGTTGGCGTAGCGCGGCGCGAGCGGCTGAAAGACGTGAAAAGTATGTTCGTTGCGCAGCGTCCAGGCCACAAAGGGAAGCAGGGAAAGCACCCCGGCGAGCATGGCTAAGCGGAAAGCGGAGGCCCACCCCAGCGAGTGGCGGCCGTAGACAATGAGCGATATCCACAGCACTACGGCCAGCAGGGCGCCATCGGGACGAAGCAGCGCGGCATAGCTCCACGAGAAGACGAGCGAGGAAAAGACGAGCCAGGCGGTCCACCCGTGCCGCGGACCTTCCAGCACCTCCAGCAGAGCACGAAAGCCCAGCGCGACGCAGAAGATGGAAAGGGTTTCGGTCAGCGGGGAGGCGGCGTAATTGGCAGTGAAGGGACAGAGTGCCGCCAGCAGCAGCGCCCACCGGCCGGCGCCTGGCCCGCAGATCTTTGCCGCCAGTCCGGCAATAAGCAGGCACGTCCCCAAATCGATAAGCGCCTGCAGGTACAACACGGCGTGGTAGTTGGCCACGCCGAAGACAGCAAAACAGAGGGCCAGAAACGCCGGGTAGCCGGGCAGGCGCACCAACGTCGGTTCAATGGTGGGTGGCCCCGATGCGTGGCCGACGGTATGGCCATAGATGCCATGGGTGAGCCAATTGGTGGCGATGTCCCCGTAGATCAGCGAATCGCCCTGGATTTGCGGGTGGGCGTGGATTGTCCACAGGCGTAGGGCGGCTCCGGCTGCCAGCACTACCAGCGGAAACAGCCAGCTGCGGCGACCTCGTAAATCCATGCACGTGCATCATACAGTGGATGGAAAGTGGCCTTGTCCTCAGACAGAACCCCTGGGTACTTCGGGGAAGAGTCTTGGAAGTAGCTCTCGAAAAGTTCCTGTAAGCTTTCAGCAGGCATGAATCGCCAGATTTTCTTCGATCCGCAGCGGAAACGCTGGAAACGCCTCCGGCGCATTCTGGACGCGGTGGCGGTAGTGTCCACCGTGATTCTGGTGCTGTTTTTTCTGAATGTGGTGAAGACGCAGCGTCTGCCAGAGCTCCTGCTACCGACTCCTAAACGGAATTACCGGGCGATCCAGGAACAAGCCGCCGCAGCCATCAAGGCCAAGTACTCCAAGGGAGCGCGTCGCAAGACCAGCCGCAAGCCTTCGGAAATCCCCTTCAACTCCGGTGAGAGTTTGCGCGCGGCCTACTACGTCGACGATGACGCGGGCAGCTTTGCCTCGTTAAAGAACCATATCCACCAGATCGATATGCTCTTCCCGGATTGGCTCTATGTGACCAGGTCCGACGGCACACTCGAAGGCGCCTACATTGCGGAGGCTCCGCTGCGCGCGTTCCCGGTTGTGGATGCGCACGGCGTGCGCAGCGTCGACCCGCAAAACAAGGTGCATGATCTGATTGCGGCCGCACACGAGGAACTGGAAATCTTCCCGGAGTTAAAGAACTACAACGTGCTGACGCAGGAATGGGATCAGCACGCGGCCGCGATGGTGGAAAATCCCGCGGCACGGTTCAACCTTGAGCACCAGGTGTTGACGTTTCTGGCCGCCAACCCCACCTATCACGGACTGAGCCTCGATTTGGAGGATCTTCCCGACGATGCGCTACCCGGCTATCACTCCCTGATTAGCGAACTATACGGCCTGATGCACCCCAAGAATCTGCGCCTCTTTGTCAATGAGAGTGTGGGCGCGGAAGACGACGAGCTCGCTTTTCTGTCCCAGCAAACCGACGGCATCCTGTTAATGAATTACGACGAACATGAGGAAACGGGCGGCCCCGGACCCATCGCGTCGCAAGACTGGTTTGAAGACAACTTGAAGCGCGCGCTCAAAATTGTTCCTAAGCAGAAGCTGATTTGCGCCATCGGCAACTACGGGTACGACTGGACCATGTCTCTGCCTACCAAGGGTAAGCACAGCGCGGCGAAGGTGCTGAACACCGATGACATCTCAGTGCAGGACGGATGGCAGGCGGCGTCCGATGCGAACGCCGACGTGCGCCTGGCAGGCGACGAACTCAATCCCCATTTTGCTTACGACGACGAAGACAACCACGTGCGTCACCAGGTGTGGATGCTGGATGCGGTCACCGCGTTAAATGAACTGCGCGCTGCCAGGCAGATGGGAGTGCAGACGATTGCCTTGTGGCGGTTGGGCCGCGAGGATCCTTCCCTGTGGTTCGTCTGGGACCATCCCAGCAATGTGAACGCACCACAGTCGCTCAAGCAGATACCGCCCGGCGACGATGTCGTCACCGACGGGGAGGGCGACATTCTGCACATTACCGGAGAACCGCATCCGGGCTCGCGCACCATCGACATGGACTCCTACAACTGGACCGTGACCGACGAGCACATGCTGACCTATCCCTCGCCCTACACCATCGAGTATTACGGTTACAAGCCTGGGGTGGTAGCGCTGAGCTTTGACGATGGCCCCGATCCCAAGTGGACGCCCAAAGTGCTGGACATTCTCAAACGCGAGGGTGTCAAAGCCACCTTCATGATGATCGGCGAACAGGCTCAGGACAACGTGAGCTTGATGAAGCGGGTGATGGCCGAGGGGCACGAGATCGGGAATCACACCTGGACCCATCCTGACATCAGCGAGATATCTCCCCGCCAGATGGAATTGGAGCTGAACCTTACCGAGCGGCTGTTTGGCAGCAAGCTGGGCGTCAAGCCGCTTTATTTCCGCCCTCCCTATTCGATCGATCAGGAGCCGGACACCAACGACCAGACAGCGCCGGCCTATCTGATCCAGAAGATGGGTTACACCATCATCGGTAACAAGATCGATACCGGCGATTGGGACGAACGCCAGCGTAAGACCCCGCAAGGCATCCTCAACGATGTGCTTGTCCAGTTGGACCTGATGAAAACCAAGCCGCAGTTTCGCGGCAGCATCATCCTGATGCATGATGGCGGGGGCGATCGCAGCGTGACGGTCGCCGCGCTGCCGGTGTTAATCGCGGGGCTGCGCGCGCATGGTTATACCTTTGAACAGGTCTCCGACCTGATGGGCAAGACGCGAGCCGAAGTGATGCCCCCACTGAACGCCAAAGAACGATGGCAGGCGCGGGTGGATTCGGTGGCCTTCTTTGCCTGGGCCTTCTTCAATCACTTTGTCGTCAGCCTCTTCTTTTTGGGCGATATCCTGATGAGCGCCCGCCTCATCCTGGTGGGCATCTTCGCTTTGATCGACCGGCTGCGCAGACGCCATATTCCTGAAGTGGCCGGCGGCTTTCTGCCCAGCGTGGCGGTACTGATTCCCGCCTACAACGAAGAGAAAGTCATCGTGCGCACGATACGGTCGGTGCTGAACTCTGACTATCCCCATCTACGCATCGTTGTGATTGACGACGGCTCGTCGGATCGCACCTCTGAGGTGGCGCGTGAAGCCTATCCCGATGAAATCGCAGCCGGCCTGTTGACCGTGCTGCGCAAAGCGAATGCGGGCAAGGCGGAGGCGCTCAACTTCGCCGTTACCGAGCTGAGCGAAGAGTTCTACGTGGGCATTGACGCAGATACCGTAATCGCGGCCGATGCGGTGTCCAAACTGGTCTGCCATTTTGCCGATCCAAGGATCGGCGCGGTCGCGGGCAACGCCAAGGTGGGCAACCGGGTGAACCTGTGGACCCGTTGGCAGGCCCTCGAGTACATCACCAGCCAGAACTTCGAGCGCCGGGCTTTAGATCTTTTTGATGTGGTCACGGTGGTTCCCGGCGCCATCGGCGCCTGGCGGACCGATGCGGTGCGGCAAGGCGGATGCTATCCGGTCAACACCGTCGCCGAGGATGCCGATCTGACCATGAATCTGCTGGAGCAGGGCTACAAAGTGATTTACGAAGACCGCGCCCTGGCCTTCACCGAGGCCCCAACCACCGCGCGCGGACTCATGCGGCAGCGTTTCCGCTGGTCCTTCGGCACCCTGCAAGCGATCTACAAGCACCAGGCCGCCTTCCTCAGGAACCGGGCGATGGGATTGTTTGCATTGCCGAACATCCTGGTCTTCCAGATCCTGCTGCCGCTGGTCTCGCCCTTTATCGACGTGATGTTTGTCGCCGGCGTCTTTCATTACCTGCTCGACCGCCACTTCCACCCGGAAGCGGCAAACGCCGCCAACTTCGAAAAGCTTCTGACCTTCTTCCTGGCCTTTTTGATCATCGACTTTGTCACTTCCGCCCTGGCCTTCAGCCTGGAGCGCCGGCACGCTGCCAACAAGGGCGACGGGTGGCTGCTCTTCCACATCTGGCTGCAGCGCTTTGCTTATCGCCAACTCTTTTCGCTGGTGCTCTTTAAGACCGTGAAGCGGGCCATCGATGGGCGGCCCTTCAACTGGGACAAGCTGGAACGCACGGCCAAAATGTCAGCACAGACCGAGCGCCTCACCGCTACGCGATAGCGACTGAGAGTTGTCTTCGATATGCAACTTGTATCGCCACGCCGAGCGGAAACCAATTCTCTGCCGGGCCTTTACGCCCGGCTAAATAAGCTGCGGGAACAAACTCTTTACGAAGGGCACGGGTTCAGCCGTGCCGTAAATGCGGCACGCGCTACGCGGCTTTAGCCACTGAGGTACGCTTTTGCCCGGGTTCCAGATGAGATCGGCCCACCCTTTCGCGGCCTCTAATCCGTCGAAGTAAAGTGATTCGCAAGTGAAATCATCGCAAAGCCGTACCTCAGGGGCTAGAGTGGCACGGCTGAACCCGTGCCACTCGTTGAGAGTTTTTCCGCAGCCTCTCTAGTCGTGCTCTGATACAGGATCAAAACCAATGGACCTGTAGGAGAGTAAAATTGGCTTTGTTATGCCAACCGCACAGATCAGCACCGTCATTCAGCCTGTTGCCCCTCAAGGGCTCTTCCGCAACGAACCTTTCATCGATTTCAGCGACTCGGCAAACGTGCATGCCATGCAAGCTGCGCTGACCCGGGTGGGCGACATGCTCGGTCACGAGTATGAGCTCATCATCGGTGGACAGCGGACGCGTACGGCGGAAAAGATCGAGTCGTTGAACCCGGCCCGGCCCGCGCAGGTCGTCGGAGTGCACCAGAAGGCCGGCCTGGAACACGCTGAGAGAGCGATGCAGGCGGCGCTCGATGCATTCGCGACCTGGCAGTACGTGGCCGTGGAGGAGCGCGCGGCCTTGCTGCTGCAAACGGCGGAGCTGATTCGCAAGCGCAAATTTGAGTTCTGCGCCTGGCTGACCTACGAGGTGGGCAAGAACTGGGTTGAGGCCGATGCCGATGTGGCCGAGACCATCGACTTTCTGGAGTTCTATGCGCGTGAGGCGTTGCGCCTGGCTGAGGCGACAACGCCCATCCAGTTGCCGGGGGAGCGCAATCAACTGCTGTATATCCCGCGTAGGCGTCTGCGCCGTGATTCCGCCGTGGAATTTTCCCTTCGCCATTATGGCTGGTATGACCGCCGCGGCTATCGTGACCGGCAATACTGTGATCCTGAAGCCTTCGAGCGAATCGCCGACCATTGCAGCGCGGTTTCTCGATGTGCTCGAAGAGGCGGGCATGCCGCCCGGGGTAGTGAACTTCTGCCCCGGCTCGGGCAGCACCTTCGGCAACGCGATCGTAGAACACCCCAAAACGCGTCTGATCGCCTTCACCGGCTCCAAGGAAGTGGGGCTGGATATCCATGCGCGCGCCGCCCAGACAAAGAAAGGACAGATCTGGATCAAGCGCACCATCCTCGAGATGGGGGGCAAGGATTCGATCATCGTGAGCACGGATTGCGATCTGGATGCCGCGGTCGAGGGCGTCGTCGCAGCGGCTTTTGGCTTCAGCGGACAGAAGTGCTCGGCCTGTTCCCGCGCCATTGTGGAAGACTCGATTTACGACGTTTTTCTGGAGCGCGTGCGGGAGCGAGTGGAAAAGCTGCGGGTGGGCGATCCCTCGGGAAACGCAAACATGGGGCCGGTGGTTAACCGATCAGCGATGGATACGATTCTCTCCTACATCGAGATCGGTAAGGGCGAGGGGCGGCTACTGACGGGTGGTCATGCGGTTACAACTGCGGAAGGTGGATACTACCTGGAACCAACCGTAATCGCGGATGTAGCGCCTACGGCGCGCATTGCTCAGGAAGAGATTTTTGGGCCGGTCCTGGCGGTGATCCGGGCCCATGACTTCGACCACGCGCTGGAGATTGCGAACAACACCGAATATGGGCTGACCGGCGCGCTATATTCCAGCTCACGCGAAAAGCTGGAACACGCGCGGCGCGTATTCCATGTAGGCAATCTGTACCTCAACCGCAAATGCACCGGAGCCATGGTGGGGGCGCATCCCTTCGGCGGCTTCAACATGTCTGGAACCGACTCCAAAGCCGGCGGCCCGGACTACTTGCTACTCTTCACCCAGGCGAAGTCGATCGCAGAGAAGGTTTAGCTTACTTAACCGGAACACCGGGCGGCGGCGGAAGATTGCGATTCTTCAGCCACTCAGCGCTGATGCTTTGATTGGCAGGTTGCGGGGGCACCTGACCAAGATCCGGCATGAAAATTTCCAGTCCGGCTTGCGGGGTCATGCGGGTGTATCCATTCACCAGCTGTGCCTGGTAGTTCACGAGATCGAGGTCAAACCAGGCATCTTTGGACGCATCGATCATGACGATATCGACATGGTGCATGGTCAACTTGCCGAAGTCCAGCGTGCCGCCCTTTAAGGCCAGAAAGTTGTGCCACTCTGCAGTGCGTGCTGCGTCGTTCTGCGCGTCGCCGTACATCACCTCGATATCCGGGTTCACCGCGCGCACGCTGGTAAGTTTCCCATGGATATGCGGAGCCGGAAGCAGCTTTTGCGTATCGAAGTAAATGTCGTTTTGCGAGACTTCGACGCCGGCGACGCCGGTCTTTCCCATCAAGTCGGCAAGGCTGACGTGAAAGTCGCCCAACAGACCTTTGACCGGAAGCTTCAATACGGACAGCCGATCCACATGCAAGTGGATCCGGCCATCTGGCGATGGGGAGATCGTCCCATCCAGCCCGACAGGCAGCGGAATATGAAACTTGTGAATCGTGCCGTGCACAGATATCTCGCTTCCGTTCCCGGTAAGCGAAATGTTCTGGAGCGGAGAGCCTGAGACGTTGCCCGTGTTGAGGTAGTGGCTGATGTCGCCGATATTTGCGTGGATGATGCCCCTTTGCACCTCAAGCACGAACGAGTCCGGGTCGTCGAACGACGGGTTGACGCTCTTTTTCGTCCGTACCATCTGCCCGTTGAGCCAGCGAACGTAGATGCGGAAGTCCGGCCCTTTTCTCAGCATGAGGTTGTGGGCATATATCCGCGTGGGGTTCCGCTCGTCCGCTCCAACAGTTGCTGGAACAGCTTGGCCGAGATCAGCGTTCGCTGCCTGCGGCGCCGGCCGGCTATGTCTGACCCCGGCATACCAGGCAAGGCAGCCCACAAGTATCAGAACGACAATGGCGCCGCCGGCCAGCACATGAGCACGCTTCACGCCTAACTGAGAAGGCCTCAAGCGGGGGTCGGGTTGCGCCGCGGACGACGATTGGCTTGCAAAATCTTCTTGCGCAGGCGCAGGGACTTGGGGGTGACCTCCACCAGCTCGTCTTCGGCGATGAACTCGATTGCCTGCTCCAGGTTCATGGGCTTGAAAGGCACCAGGCGGATGGCGTCGTCGGCGCTCGAGGCGCGCATGTTGGTGAGCTTCTTCTCGCGCACCACATTCACGTCCAGATCGTTGTCGCGCGAGTGCTCCCCAATCACCATGCCCTCGTAGACCTCAACTCCGGCGGTAAGGAAGAGCACACCACGATCCTGCAGCCCGTTTAACGCGTAGGCTGTGGTGGCCCCATTGCGGTCGGAGATCAGTGCTCCGCTGGGCCGCTGCGGAATCTCCCCCTGGTAGGGCATATAACCGTCGAAAAGCGCATTCATCACGATGGTGCCGCGCGTCTCGGTGAGCATCTCGCTGCGCAGCCCAATCAGGCCGCGGCTGGGAACACGGAATTCCAAGCGAACCCGCCCGTAACCGTGATTGTGCATCTTCACCATTTCCCCACGCCTGGGCCCCAGCCGCTCGATCACGGTGCCGACAAAATTGTCGGGAACGTCGATAGTGAGGTGTTCGACCGGCTCCAGCACTTTGCCATCGACGGTCTTGGTAACAATCTCGGGGCGCCCTACCATCAGCTCAAAGCCCTCGCGGCGCATCATCTCAATCAGGATCGCCAGCTGCAGTTCTCCACGGCCGAGAACCTTGAAGCTGTCGGGACTGCCGGTCTCTTCCACGCGAATGGAGACGTTGGTGAGCAGTTCCTTATCCAGGCGCTCGCGCAGATTGCGCGAGGTCACATACTGCCCTTCCCTGCCCGCCATGGGCGAATTGTTCACCGAAAACTGCATGGCGATGGTCGGCTCATCAATGACAATCAGCGGCAGAGGTGCAGGATTTTCCAGGCTGGTGATGGTCTCGCCGATGGTGATGCCGGTGACCCCGGCGATGGCGACAATGTCGCCCACCTGGGTCACTTCGGTATCGGTGCGCTTTAGCCCGTTGAACGTAAACAGCTTGGTGATCTTGGTCTTCAACATCGATCCGTCGCGGCGAGAGATGTTCACCTCGTCCCCGTTGCGCAGGGTTCCGTTAAACACCCGCGCGATGGCCAGGCGCCCCAGGTAGTCGGAGTAGTCGAGATTGGTGACCAGGATCTGCAGCGGCCCGTCTGGGTCTCCGCTAGCCGGCGGGATGGTGGAGAGAATGGTTTCAAAGAGCGGTTGCAGGTTCTCTCCCGGCTCGGTCAGGGAGGTGCTGGCGGTGCCCAGCTTGGCGTTGGTGTACAGCACGGGGAAGTCCAGCTGGTCTTCGGCCGCGTCCAGGTCAATGAATAGGTCGTAGACCTCGTCCAGAACCTCTTTGGGGCGGGCGTCGGGACGGTCGATTTTATTGATGACCAGGATAGGCAACAGCTTGGCTTCGAGCGCTTTGGAGAGCACGTAGCGGGTTTGGGGCAGCGGGCCTTCGGAAGCATCGACCAGCAGCATGACCCCGTCGACCATCTTCAGGGCACGCTCGACCTCGCCCCCGAAGTCGGCGTGGCCGGGGGTATCGACAATGTTGATCTTGGTGTCGTGGAACTGGATCGCCGTGTTTTTGGCCAGAATGGTGATGCCGCGTTCCTTCTCCAGCTCGTTTGAATCCATCACCCGCTCGGTGAGGGCTTCGTTGGCACGGAAGGTGCCGGCCTGGCGCAACATGGCATCCACGAGTGTCGTCTTGCCATGGTCGACGTGGGCAATGATGGCGATATTTCTGATGGGCGTGCTCACGGGCGAGGAATTCCTATTCTTCCGGGTCGCGGAAAGCGGTTGATTGAGTTGACTAGCCGTTCGTTGACGCGCTGGCTGGAAATGGCAGGCAGGACAACCGGGCAATGCCTTCCCTATAGTCTAACAGCCTGCCGCCCGGCGAGGGGGGCAGGCTGTTGCGATAGGGAATGGCGCACAGCAGGTCCCTCGGCTCCGCTGCGCTCCGGTCGGGATGACAATTCTGTTTCACAACAGGCCACTATCATCAAAACTCACCGGTCAAACGTAAAATTGTCATCCCGACCGGAGCGCAGCGGAGTGGAGGGACCTGCTGTGCGCCATTCCCTATCGCAACTGCCAGCGGTTTTGGACCTCTTACTGCGGAGCAGGCCCCCTGACCACCTGGACGAAGTCGTCCAACCTCAGCTGGCGGGCGAAGGCTTCCTTGATCTGACCGGCAGTGAGCTCGTAGTACTTCTTCGCCGCAATAATCGGCTCGTTGAGCGGAAGCCCAATCACCGCCCGGCGGAGTAGACCCTGCGCCACCCCTTCCTCACTCGACTCGCCAAGAGGAATCTGACGCAAAAGCAACGCCTTGGCCAGGTGCAGCTCGTCCGGCGTCACGTCCTGGGTACGCATCTGGTCGAGGTCGCGCTGGATCAAAGCCCTGGCTTTCGAGACCTTATCCGGATCGCAACCATACGTGACCGAATAACTGGCCCGGGTCTTCGATGCCTCCATGCTCACGTCGACGTTGTAAACGTAGCCCGCCACCTGGCGAAGATCGTGGTAGAGCCGGGTGGCATAGAAGCCGCCACCGAGCACGTGATTGCCCAACTGCAAGGGATAGTAATCGGGATCGAATCGGTTCAGGTTCAACTGCTGGGCCAAGGTCACGGAGTCCTGCACTGCCTGCGGGTCGGGAACATTGGCGGCAGAAGCCTTGTTCACCGGAATCGCCGACAGCGTTGTCTCCGGCTTGGGGCCTTCAGCCTTCCAGCTGCCAAACCACTTGCTGATCACCGCCTTGGCCTCGTCGGGCGTGATATCGCCGATGACCACGATGGTGGTTAGATCCGGACGCACGGTGGTGGCATGATATTGCTTCACATTGTCCAGCGTTACCGTGCCCAGAGTGGCCGGGGTTGCCTCGCGCAACTCCGGATCACCAGCCGGCAGCAAGCCTATATCGAGGGCGCGCGAAGTGCGGTAGCCCGGGCTCTTCAAATTGCCGGCAACGAATTGAATCGTCTGGTCCTTGACCACGCCAAATGCCTCGGCCGGCAGCGCGGGATGCAGTTCGTTGTCCGCCAGCAATTCCACTCCGCGGGAGAAGTGCTCCTTCAGCACCTGCACGGAAAAGTCGAAGCCCGCGGTTTCATTGGCGGCGATGTCATCCAGCGCCTTCTGAAAAGCCAGGCGGTCGAGTGTCTGCGTGCCGTAGGAGTAGAGGCCGTCGAGAATATCGGAGACGCCCTCCTGCCCCTTGGGTGTCTGCAGATCGGCGTTGTTCTTAACCGTACCCACGACGGTTACGGTTGGGCTGGTGGGATCGGACTTCACGATCAGGCGCAGACCGTTGGGCAGCGTCGAATCCGACGCAACGATGTAGTCGGCGGGGACCTTCAGCTGGGAGAGCGACGCTTGGGCCCAGGCGGGCAAGCACCACCGGCTTGGTGGGAGCGGAGGTCATCTTCTCTTCGCCGCCAAAGCCCTTGGCGGCAACAGCCTCGCCGGAGGGCGACGGCTTCAGCGTGGCAGTGATGGAGTTGGAGCCCACCAGGTATTGCTTGGCCACCCGGTTCACATCCGCCAGCGTGACCTTGCGGATCGCCTCGAGATCATCTTCGGGAGAATTGCGGCCTTCGGCGGTAAGCGCCTCCGACCACACCGAAGCCAGGCCGGGAATGGAGTTACGCTGAAACTCGGCGGACGCAATTTCGCTGCGCTTGGCGGCATCGAAGAGATCCTGCGGCAAGCCCTTCTGGGCATAGCTTTCAATGATCTGCCGCATCTCGTTCATGGGGCCAGTAGCATCGGCGCCGGCGGGCAGAGCAATCTCGGCAAAGCCCACGCTGGCCTTGGGATAGCTCTCGGCAACGCCAAAAGATGCATAGAGGGCTTTGCCGGCGGGCACCATGCCGTAGATGTCGCCGCGCTGGCTCGCCAGTATGTCCCCCAGGATTTGGGCGGCTGCGTAATCCTCCGCCGAATCGGTTCCCGGCATGCGATAGGCGATGAAGCCCAGCACGTAGGGAAGATTGCTGTCCAGGGTGAAGGTCTCCGGCTTGACCGGAGTCAGGTTCACCGCAGGGTGTTCGGGTATCGGATGGTTGGCAATGTCACCGTACAACTGCTTGACCTTGGCCAGGGTGGTTGCCGGATCCACGTCGCCGACGATCACCAGGATGGCATTGCCCGGCGTGTACCACTTCTTGTAGAAGTCGTGCAGCATGGCGCCGGTGGTGGCATCGAAGGACGCCCTCGTCCCCAGGGGATCATGGGAGTACGGCGTGCCGGCAAACATGTCGGCATTCAGACGATCGATGAATTTATAGGTGGGATTGGAGAGGTCGCGGGATACCTCCTGCTCGATGGCGCCGCGTTCGTGCGCCCACTCCTCTTCGGAGTCGTCTACGCCGCGCAGGCAGGCCGCCTGGGCCTGAAGGGCCACGTCCAGATCGGCGGCGGGAACGGTGGTGAAATATTGGGTGATATTTTGCTGCGTGTCGGCGTTATCCCGGCCGCCCAGCTGGGCGTAGATGGCCGCGGTTTGATCCGCGGTCATGCCGGTGCAGCCGCGAAATGCCATGTGTTCCTCGGCATGGGCCGACCCGGGAAAGCCGGGCGGCGTCTCATCCCCACCGACCTTGAAGTTCAGCTCGACTGTGACCACGGGCGCCAGCGCATTGCGCACGATGACTACCTGCAAACCGTTGGACAGCGTGGCGCGGGTGACATTACTGGGGTCCGCAGCGTTCAGACGCGATGCGCCAGCGATAAGCAGGAACAGCAAAGGCAGCAGAGCTTTAAACTTCACTTTCATTTTCTCCAATGGGGAATTCTCGCCCGTGGCTTTCTTTAGACGCGCTATTTCCAGTTTTGCACGCCGGGGCTCACTCCCGGTAGTGCGGATGGTTTTCAAGTCGGATGGTCAACAAATAGGAGGCTAAAACCGCAGGTCCACTCCGCTGCGCTCGGTCGGGATGACAATTCTGTCGTAGGAATTGGCCTCGGCCCCGGTTAACCGAGTTGGCAGTCGCTGGCGCAACAAATTTGTCATCCCGAGAGGATGGCGCTTTTGCGGCCCATGAATAGATTCAGGAAACAGAGTCGTGGTACCCCGCTCAAGCCAACAGAACGCTTGAATGGGGCACCCAGCATTGGTTTAAGGGTTGAGTAGAACCGCGGTCTGCAGTTACTCCAACGGCATGACATCCACTCCCACCTTCAGGCTGTGTTTGGCGCCGCCGAGCAGAACCCCGCGGATAGGGCTGACGTCGCTGTAGTCCCTTCCCCAGGCCAGGGTGATGTGGCCGTCGGAGGGGACGCAGTTGTTGGTGGGGTCGAAGTCCACCCATCCAAAGCGGGGACACCAGGCAGCACACCAGGCATGCGAGGCGTCGGAGCCCACCAGGCGGGCGCGGCCAGGAGGAGGAAGCGTGCGCAGATAGCCGCTGACGTAACGCGCGGGAAGTCCAAGCGAGCGCATGCAGGCAATCTGCAGATGAGAAAAGTCCTGGCAAACGCCGCGCCGCTTTTCGAAGAAGGTCTCGACCGGGGTGGTCACCTCGGTCGCCTTGGGGTCAAAGCGGAAGTCCTGATGGATGCGGGTGGTGAGATCGAAGACCGCCTCGAGCAGCGGCCGCCCCTGGGGAAAGGAGGTCCGGGCGTAGGCGGCCAGCTCCGGCTTGGCTGAGACACGGAGCGAATCGAAGACAAACTGATAGGCGTTCAGCCCCTCCTGGCTCTGATCCTCCGGCACGCGTGTTCGCGCACCATCTCCCAGGCCGGCGATTCAGAGAAGCGAGGGAGCGGCACGGCCTGCACCTCCAACTCGCTGCTCGCCTCCACCGTCATCCGGGTGTGCGACTCGGGCAGCGTAAATGAGCTGACGGTGTTGCCGAAGTAGTCGGTGTGAGTGGTCGCGTGGAAAGGCGGCACGGGCCAGACGGATAATTCACTGGTCCTGCGCCGTTGCCCGGGAAGATCGCGCGGCGTCAAGCGAACCACGTGATGGGAGACCGAAACCGGTTGTACGTAGTCGTAGATGGTTTGGTGGCGGACACGGTAAATCACGTCGCACGCTCCATTTCCGCGTGGCTGAAATAAGTGTTGGCAATGGCTTCCGAGAATGCGGGCAAAGCAGCCCCCAGCTCTTCGAGCAGATCATCCAAACGCGCGCGACGCCTGCCATGAGGCGCCTCGCAGAGCAATTCGACATCCGCATTCAGCAGCCTGGCCGCAGCCGCCTCCATCTGCCTCTGCTTTAAGATCGGCCAACCGCTTCCCGACGGCATGCTGGAGAGCCCGCCGCAGTGCCGGGCCAGATCCTTCAGCTGGAAGGCGAGAGAGCGCGGATTGGCTTCGTCATTCATCAGCAGATCGAGCACCGGCGCGGCCTGCAGGACGGTGAAGTAGCGCGACCGGTAGGTGATGGAGCTGTCGGCCACCTCCAGCAGCATCTCGAGCGATGGCCAGTTTTCCGGATCAACGGGGACCACGATCGCGCGCAGCAGCTCAATCAACTGCACAGAGCGCTCGATGCGCCGGCCGATGTTGAGAAAATGCCAGCCGGGTCCGCGGGTGATGTTGCCCTCCTCAATGCCGCGCAAAGCAGCCAGCGTGAGGATGCAGCTGTTGAGCACCGCCAGCGCGTCCGCCGCCGAAACATAGCCCCAGGCGACGCGGTCCGAGGCCCGGGCAAGACTGCCCATCTGGCTCACGATGCGCAGCAGATCGGTCGAAAGGCGATCGCGTACCTGGGCCACGGCGCGCGTCGCCCGGCTGAGATTGGCGTTGAGGCTGTCGCTGCGCTGCTCTTCGAAGATCAGCGAGAGTATTTCCTTTTCCAAATCGCCCTGCTGGTCGAGCTTGCCTTGCGGGTCGTCCTTGGCCAGGCGCGAGTAGGGAGATTCCAGACACTCATACAACTGCATCAGCGATCGCCACCCGGCGGTCTCCGGCGCCCACGATTCGCCGGTCATGCGGACCAGAATGCAGCGCAGGACGCGGGCCAGATGCTCACACCGTTCGGCGTAGCGGCCCAACCAGAAAAGATGTTCGGCAGCGCGGCTGGGCAGATCGCTGCTCACTCCGCGATGCAGCTCGACGGGCAAATCCCGCGGACGGCGCAGGGTGAAATGGTCGACCGGCTGACGGGAAAGCACCCAGGTGTCCTTGCTGCCGCCGCCGTGCTGCATGGAGACGATCGGGGAGTCGGGCGATGGGGAAACGCGGGTCAATCCTCCCGGCATCACGATCCAGGCGTCTCCCGACGCCGCGATGTAGACGCGCAAGACCACCCGGCGCGGCATCAGGCGTGTTCTCCGACCATACCGGGACGCTGGACAGGTTGAGCAGCTCCTGCCCGACAAACTCGTTGGGTCGCTCCTCCAGTTGGGTCAGGACGCGCGTCCGCTCCGTAGGGGCGAGCCTGCCCCCGAAGACCGGCTCCATGCCCTTCGCCGGGAAGGCTGGCTTGATGACCAGAAAATCCAGGTTCTCGCGCACATAGCGCCGAGCCGCCGGCTGGCCGCACCACCAGGTAGCCACCGAGGGCAGGGCCAGGCGCTCGCCCAGCAAGCTGCGGCTGAGGCCGGGAAGAAAGGGAATAAACGCCGAGGTTTCCATCAGCCCGCTGCCCAGGGCATTGGCAACCGCTACGTTGCCGGCGCGGACCGCTTCGACCAGGCCGGGCACTCCAAGATAGGAGTCGGAGCGCAACTCGAGGGGATCGCAAAAGCCATCGTCCATGCGCCGCAAAATCACGTCCACCGGCCTGAGCCCTTCGAGCGACTTGAGAAAGACGC
This sequence comes from uncultured Acidobacteriaceae bacterium, assembly GCA_963746595.1. Lineage (GTDB taxonomy): Bacteria > Acidobacteriota > Terriglobia > Terriglobales > Acidobacteriaceae > PALSA-350. The sequence goes on along the minus strand of CAVVBS010000009.1, from coordinate 1,938,146 downwards.
GGTTCTCGCGCACCGTCAGGTCGCCGCCCTGGACCAGGGTGAAGCCGAGATAGCGGGCCAGATAGGAATGCTCGAAGTAGGTCTCGTTCAGCGGTCCGGGGGTGAGCAGCACTACGCGCGGATGGGTGCGCGGCGAAGGGGAAAGGCGCAGCAGGGTTTCGCGAAAGGCGCGGAAAAACGAAGCCAGCCGGTGCACCTGGGCTTCGCGAAAGAAGTCGGGAAAAGTCTCCGCCATGACGATGCGGTTTTCCAGCGCATAGCCGGCGCCGGAAGGGGCCTGGGTGCGGTCGGAGATCACCCACCATTGGCCATCGGGCGAGCGCGCCAGATCGACGGCGAGCAAGTGCAGGTAGGTCGACCCGGGACAGCGACGTTATGGCAGGCGCGCCAGAAAGCCGGGTTGCCGAATACCAGCGCGGACGGAAGATCCCCGTTCAGCAGCAGTTTCTGGGGGCCGTAAAGATCGGCAAGAATGGTGTTGAGCAGGCGGGCGCGCTGGATCAGGCCGGCTTCGAGATAGCTCCATTCCGCAGCCGGGATGAGCAGCGGGATCGCATCCAGGCTCCACGGGCGATCGGTGCCCAGCGGATCGCCGTAGACGTTGTAGCTGACGCCGTTTTCCCGGATGCGCTGGCGTGCGGTTTGCCAGCGGTGAGCCAGTTCCTTGCCGCCAAGCGAGGATAAGGAAGCGATGTAGCGATCCCAGTGGGGGCGAAGCATGCCCGGCTCCACGCACATCTCGTCGTAAACGCCAGGAGCCTGGCGGTAGTCGGCGGTCAGTAGCGGGTCGTCCAACGTCTCGGGCATTTTTATAGGGCTTGCGGGCTCCGGCGTAAATCCAGGGTCAAGGGAAACTCCAGATTGCGCTCTTGCGGCGGAACGGTAATTGGGCCCGGGGTGTGGCCGATACTGGTGAACCTGGCCAGGCGGCGGCTCTCGGCTTCGTAAGCGTTCACGGGAAACTGCTCGTTGGCTCGTCCGCCGGGATGCACCACGTGATAGGTGCAGCCCCCGATCGCACGTCCCGACCAGGTGTCCACGATGTCAAAGACCAGCGGGGTGTGGACGGGAATGTCGGGATGCAGGCAGGAGGGCGGCTGCCAGGCCCGGTAGCGGACGCCAGCCACGAACTCGCCTGCTTCCCCGGTGGGATGCAGCGGCACCGGGCGGCCGTTGCAAAGCACGGCATAGCGAGGTGCGATCATCCCGGACACCTTCACCTGCAAGCGCTCCACCGAGGAATCCACATTGCGGGCGGTGCCGCCGCCGGAGGCTTCTTCGCCCAGAACGTTCCAGGGTTCGAGCGCGTGCCGCAGCTCCAGCTGGATGCCGCGCGCGCTCACCGAACCGATGAGCGGAAAGCGAAATTCGAAGTGCGGAGCGAACCATTCGCTGCGGAAACGCATATCCGGCCCGGGCAAGTCGCTCACCACGTCCTCCCAATCGAGCTGCACGAAGTGGGGCAGCATGAAGCGGTCGTGCAGGCTGGTTCCCCACGCGATCAACTTTTGCCGGTAGGGCTTCCGCCAGAAGTGCGCGATCAGCGCCCGCACCAGCAGTTGCTGCGTCAGGCTCATGCGCGCGTGCGGAGGCATCTCGAAGGCGCGCAGCTCGAGCAAGCCGAGGCGCGAGCCGGCGCCTTCCGGCGGATAGAGCTTGTCGATGCAGAATTCGGCGCGATGGGTGTTGCCGGTCACATCGGTGAGCAGATGACGGAAGAGGCGATCCGCCAGCCGCGACGACACTGGGGTTCCACCCCGTTCCGGAATCTGGTCGAAGGCAATTTCCAGTTCGTAGAGCGACTCGATGCGAGCCTCGTCCACCCGCGGATGCTGGCTGGTGGGGCCGATGAACAAGCCGGAGAGCAGATAGGAAAGCGAAGGATGGTTTTGCCAGTAATCGACCATGCTGCGCAGCAGGTCGGGGCGGCGAAGAAAGGCGCTGTCGTCGGCGGTGGGTCCGCCAATCACCAGGTGATTGCCGCCGCCGGTGCCGGTGTGCTGCCCGTCGAGCATGAACTTCTCGGTTCCCAGGCGGGTCTCGCGCGCCAGGTCGTAGACGGACGGTGGTGTTTTCCACCAGCTCGTCCCAGACTCGCGGCAGGCTGGATGTTCACTTCGATCACGCCGGGATCGGGAGTGACCTTGAAGACCGAGATGCGGGTGTCATTGGGCGGCGTATAGCCTTCGAAGACCACCGGCATGGAGAGATGCGCGGCGGTGTCTTCGATGGCGGCGACCAGATCAAGATAGTCCGCGAGATACTCGACCGGCGGCATGAAGATAAAGAGCTTGCCCTCGCGCGCCTGCACGCAAAGCGCCGGCCGGGTGAGCGTCACTGCTTGCTTTTCATCCTTCTTGGGTTTGGCCTTATCGCCGGCGGACTCCGGCTCATCCGCGAAAGGCGGGTTGAAAAAGCGGCCCATCTGGCGTTCGGGCCGCGGGGGCAGCTTGTCCCGCCGCTGGAACGGATCGGGATCGAAGGCGTAGGTGACATCTTCCGGCTTGGTCCAGGGCAGCGATTCGAGCGGCAGACGATATCCCATGGGCGAATCGCCGGGAGTCAGAAACATGCGCTTCGACAGCGGAAACCAGGGCTGGCTGGTCCAGCGCGGCGTACCGGACCGGGTGGGGATGCGGCGCAAGGGAAGCACATAGCCGATCGGCTGCTCCGCGCCTTGTTCAAAGATGCGTGCCAGCTTCGCGCGTTCGGACGAGTCTTCGAGCTTAGGATCGAGCGGATCGACGATTTCCGGGAGCCGCCGCTCCTTCCACAAGTGGAAGAAGATGTCTTCGTAGGCGGTGATGGTGAAGCCGGAACTCACTTGCAGGCGGCGGGTGAGGGCTTCGAGAAATTTGGCGCGCTTCGGGTGCGGCGTAGCCGTAATCTTTGCCGTCCTCGGCGAAGAGGCTTTGGTTCTCCCAGATCGGGACCCCATCTTTGCGCCAGTAACAGCCCAGCGCCCAGCGAGGCAGCTCCTCGCCGGGATACCACTTGCCCTGCCCGAAATGAAGCAGTGCGCCCTGGGAGAAACGGTCGCGCATTCTGATACAGCAGTTCCACCGCGAGCTTGCGTTTGGCCGGGCTCATGGCGGTGGTCGACCACTCGCTGCCGTTGCGATCGTCGAGCGAGATGAAGGTGGGCTCGCCGCCCATGGTGAGGCGCACGTCTCCCACTTGCAGATCCACATCCACCTGGTGGCCGAGCGCTTCGATCTGCTGCCACTGTTCTTCGGTGTAGGGCTTGGTGACGCGCGGGGATTCGTAGATCCGCTGCACGGTCATTGAGAAGCTGAAGTCCGTCTTGCAAAATTCCAGGGGACCGGAGATCGGCGCGGCGCTGCCCACATCCGGAGTGCAGGCGAGCGGAATATGTCCTTCGCCGGCCAGCAGCCCGGAGGTGGGATCGAAGCCGACCCAGCCGGCGCCGGGCAGATAGACCTCGGCCCATGCATGCAGATCGGTAAAGTCGCTGGAGGCTCCGCCGGGGCCCTCAAGCGGCTTCACGTCGGGGGTGAGCTGGATCAGGTAGCCGGAGACAAAGCGGGCCGCGAGGCCCAGGTTGCGCAGGATCTGCACCAGCAGCCAGGCAGAGTCGCGGCAGGAACCGGTGCCCAGGGTCAGCGTTTGCTCGCAGGTCTGCACCCCGTGCTCCAGCCGGATGACATAGCCGATCTCGCGCTGCACCCGCTGGTTCAGGCTGACCAGAAAATCCAGCGTAGGGCGTGCTGACCCGCGGCACCTGGGTTAGAAACGCGGCCAGCTTGGGGCCCGGCGTCTCGGCTTCGAGAAAAGGGCGCAGCTCGCGGGCCAGGGAGCTCTCGTAGACGAAAGGGATTTTCTCGGCGTACGGCTCCAGAAAGAAATCGAAGGGATTGAAGATTGCCATTTCGGCAACCAGATCCACCTCCACTGAGAACTCTGTGGTCTTTTCCGGGAATACCAGGCGGGCGAGATAGTTGGCCTGCGGGTCCTGCTGCCAGTTGATGAAGTGCTTCTGGGGAAGCACTTTGAGCGAGTAGGCCAGGATCGGAGTACGGCAATGAGGGGCCGGGCGCAGCCGGATGGTTTGCGGCCCCAGCATCACTGGACGGTCGTAGCGATAGTGCGTCTTGTGATTCAGCGCAATGTGAATTGCCATATGGCGGAGTTCCTATAGATTACATGCGCCTTTGGCGGTGTTTCTGTTGGATAGGCCCCTGCTCATACCAGCGTTCTTTGTAGCGTACAGGGATACTTGCTCATCGCCCCCCGGATTTCCTGTGAAGTTTGGTGGCGTTCATGAACTTCATGCGGCTTTTCTTAAAGAAAGCCGCACTCGCGGTCACCGAATGGCGAAGAGTGCAGGAAATCCGGGAAGTATGATGTTTTCATGCCGCTGACTACGCCCATCGCTCCCGAGGTTCTCGACCGTGCCCGGAAGATCAAGCTGTTCCTCATGGATGTGGACGGCACGCTGACCGACGGCAGCGTTAACCTCATTTCCCTGCCGAATGATGGCGGCGTGGCGGAGATGAAAGGCTTCAATTCTCAGGATGGCATGGGGTTGAAACTCGCACACACCATGGGCATCCGCACCGGCTTCATCACGGGAAGGAAATCTCCCGCAGTTTCCCAGCGTGCCCACGAGTTGGCAGTGGAGTTCGTCTACCTGGGCCAGGCAACGAAGATGGCCGCATTTGACCAGTGCCTGCAGAAGGCCAACGTACAACCAGACGAGGTGGCCTACATGGGCGATGACCTGCCTGATATGCCGGTGGCCGAGCGCGCCGGCCTGGCGGTTGCCGTGGCCAACGCGGCTCCGGAGCTAAAGGCCATTAGCCACTACGTAACCACCAAAGGTGGCGGAGAGGGCTCCGCACGGGAAGTAGTGGAACTTATCCTGAAGGCCCAGGGAAGATGGGAAGAGGCAATTCCCCAGGCGCTCGCCTAGTACTTATTCTGTCTAAATAAGTCGTCTAAGAGCCAGAATGCTGCGCGAGCGGGTACTTTTTGACCGCACAAACGCGCCTTCCATCTCTTTGCGGATAGCGGGTAGGTTATAGTGAGAGTGATGCACTATAAGCAAGCAAAAGATCACGTGCGGCACCCTTGGAAGCTCGCGCTTGCTCTTTGCTGTGCCCTATTGCTGGTTTTCGGCGCAACGGTTCAGGTTGCGCACGTTCATTCCTCTGCGGACCTGTCTCACGCCGGATGCGCTCTTTGTGCGACCGCGCACGTAGTCATTTCTCCAGCAGCGCCGGTGACGGTGCCCCTCGCGGTCGAGACAGATGGCGGCGCCAGTCGTCGATCTGCAACCGACCTTCGCACGCCAATCCCTGGACTTTTCGCTCTATACCAGACCCCCGCCCGTTGCCATTGCTTTCTCCTAAGGCAGTTTCAGCAAGCAACGATCAGAATGCCCCGGGGGTTGGTGTATGTACTCGTTTCCAAGACGTTTCGTCTTCCTTTTTCTTCCATTTCTTTTGCTGTCGCCAGCGATCCAGCTTCAGGCCCAGACGGCCGCCGGCACCATTACAGGATCGGTCACCGATGCTTCGGGTGCGGTGATACCCGGCGCCACGGTCACCATCGAAAACCCGGTTAGCGGGCTATCGCGGACTGCCAAGACGGACGCGTCGGGCCAATACCGTTTCACCAATCTGCCCTTCAACCCCTATCACCTTACTGCGCACGCGGACGGCTTCTCACCGTTCACCGCGGATGTACAGGTGCGCTCCTCCGTCGCAGTCTCACCAGTCGTCGCATTGCAGGTGGGAGGAGCTTCCACCACGGTTACGGTCACGGGCGACGACCTGGTGGAGAATGACACCTCACTGCACACCGACATTGACCGCACCATGATCGAGAAGCTGCCGCTGGAAAGCTCTTCCTCCTCCGTCAGCTCGCTGGTCACGCTCTCGACTCCCGGAGTAGCCGCGGATTCCAATGGCCTCTTCCATGGGCTGGGCGATCATGCCTCCAATTCGTTTTCCGTCGACGGCCAGCCGATCTCCGATCAGCAAAGCAAGGTTTTCTCCAACCAGATTCCGTCCAATTCCATTCAGTCGATTCAAGTCATTGCTGGTGCACCGCCCGCCGAGTATGGGGACAAGACCAGCCTGATCATTCAAGTAACCACGCGATCCGGCCAGGGACAAACCAAACCCACCGGCAGTATTACCTCCTCCTACGGGTCGTTCGGCTCAGCCACGGGTGGCTTCGATATTGGCTATGGTTCGCAAACGTGGGGCAACTTCTTCGAGCTCGATGGATTGAATACCGGCCGCTTTCTGGATACTCCGGAGTTTCAAGTCTTCCACGACAAAGGAAACGAACAGAACGCCTTTGATCGCCTGGATTATCAGTTCACGCCGGTCGATGCCCTGCACTTCAACCTGAACTACAGCCGATCCTGGTTTCAAACCCCCAACAGCTACGACAACCTGAATGTGCTCGATCAATTCGGCAATAACGTGGGCGATACCGATCAGAAATCCAAGATCGAGACGTTTGATATCGCACCCACCTACACCCGGATCATTGGCAAGAGTTCGGTATTTAACTTCGGTCCTTACATCCGGAAAGATAGCTATCAGTACTTTCCCAGCGAGAACCCGCTGGCGGATCTTGGGCCGCCAAATCTGCAGAACCAAACCATCGCTCAGTACCGGACGCTCACCAATGCCGGCGCCCATGCCGATCTGACTTATAACAAGGGGAACCAGAGCATCAAGGGCGGAGTGTTTTACACCCAGACCTTTCTCCGCGAGCGCGACGGCCTCAGCGTCGTGAGTCCAACCTTCAATGCGCCCTGCTTGAATGCTGCGGGAAAAGGCGTGAACGGATTCACCAACCCCGCGCAATGCGCTGCTTGCGGGATACCAGCCCAATCCCGCCTTTAACCCGGTCCTGTTGCCCTATGACCTCACCCGGGGCGGCGGCGATTACAACTACTTCGGCCACGCGGATATTAAAGAGGTGGCTCTTTATATCGAAGATTCGATCAAGGCCGGCAACTGGCTATTCAACTTAGGCATACGCGGTGACCTGTACAACGGTCTGGCCAGCGCCTCTCAGGCAGAGCCTCGCCTGGGTGTTTCCTACAGCGTGAAACCCACCAACACCGTGCTGCGCATCTCCTATGCCCGGACCCTGGAGACGCCGTTCAACGAAAATCTCGTGCTCTCGAGCCAGGGCTGCGCCAACGAAGTGCTGTCTCCTTGCTCTCTTGCTCGGCCGGAGTGCAGGGAACGCTGCAGCCCGGCTTTCGCAACGAATTCCACGCCGGCCTGCAACAGGCTTTCGGAAAAAATATCGTCTTCAGCGGCGAATACATCTGGAAGTACACGCACAATGCATTCGACTTCAGCGTTCTGGGCAATACTCCCATCACCTTTCCCATCGACTGGCACAATGCAAAGGTCCCTGGCTTCGCGTTGCGCACCGATGTGCCGAACTTTCATCATGTCTCGGCGTTTGTCGTGATGTCCTCGGTGGCCGCTCGCTTCTTCCCGCCGCAGGTTGCTGGAGCCGGGGCCACGGTTGGACAACCCGGATTGCCCTTCCGGATCGATCATGATGAACGATTCAACCAAACCACGCACGTGCAATATCAACTGCCCTTTCACTGGAGTCCCTGGGTTGGCTTCAACTGGCGTTACGACAGCGGCCTGGTCGCCGGATCGGCGCCCTGCTACAACCTCCTCTCCAACGATCCCAACAGTGCATGCGCCGACACATCGACTACCCTCAACGGGCAGCCCGCGGTCGACCTCAGCGGCTTGACCGCCGACCAGCAGTTTGAAGCGGGTCTCACTTGCGGAGGGATCAAGGCGACTCCGACAACCCCTCTGCCGTCACCATGCCCAGCGTCTGAGTATTCCTCAACCTTGCTGAGGATTCCGTCCCCGGGCACGGGCGATAACGACCACAATCCCTCGCGCATTCGGCAGCGGAATCTCTTTGACGCTTCTATCGGAGACGATAACCTCTTCCGTAGCGATCGCTACAAGTGGAGTCTCCAGGTGACGGGCGTGAATATCGCGAACAAGACCGCCCTTTACAACTTCCTATCCACCTTCAGCGGCACGCACTATGTCACACCGCGTTCGCTGACGGCGGAACTGGCCTTCCACTTCTAAGCCAGTTTGCAGACGAACCTGAACAGCACACTGGGTTGTTTTCAGCGTTCCTGCGGAGTCTCTATCACACCAGAGCCCCCTTGCTCGGCGTTTAAGGTATGGTTGAAAAAAGCATAAATTTCCCGGTGAGTTCAATAGCGCTGTACTCAGAGACACACCGCGATGGAAGACTCGAAACCGACTCCCGGCACAAACGAGTTACAGCATAATAGCGTCTCGTTTGCCGGAGCCGTGGCCCTATCGGCTGCCTTCATGGGCCCTGCGGTTAGCGTCTTCTACAACACCGTGCCCGCGGCAGGTTTGGCGGGCGCCGCCTTCCCGCTCTCCTTTGTCTTCTCCATGGTCGCCGTGCTCTTTGTCGCCTCCAGTGTCATTGCCTTCTCCCGCAAAATCCAGAGCGCCAGCTTCGCGTTTGCCTATGCTTCCGAAGGACTAGGGACGAAATTTGGCTTCATGACCGGCTGGATCGCGCTGCTCGCCTACGCCATGGCGGCTCCCCTGAATCTCGCCGGGTTCGGGATCATTATTTCCGAATTTATGCAGCGGCAATTCGCGGTGCAGGTTTCGTGGATCTGGTTCTTCATCGCTGCCGGCCTGGCAGCAAGCCTGCTCTCCTGTTTCGGCGTCAGCCACTCCACTCGCGCCACCCTGATCTTCCTGGTGCTGGAAGTTGTCGTGCTGAGCGCCCTATTCGGTTCCGTCATCTTTGGCGGCGCACAAAACTCAGTGCAGCCCTTCCTCTATCGCAACGCGCCTCACGGCATCAGTTCCCTGGGCGCCGGCATGATCTTCGGCATCCTTTCCTTCACCGGTTTTGAAGCCGCTGCTAACCTGGGCGAAGAAACGCGCGATGCCGCGCACAACATTCCCCGCGCCATCGCCTTTTCCGTCCTCTTCATTGGCCTGCTTTATGTCGTCGCCGCTTATGTCGGAGACATTGCCTTCCATAACGACGCGCAAGCGATTACCAACAACGCCGCGCCTTACGACGCAATATGCCGCCGTTTTTGGGGCAATCGCTGGGCCTGGGTACTCGATCTGACGGTGCTCAACAGCGCCTTTGCCAACGTCATTGCGGGCCAGGTCTCGATGGTGCGAAACCTCTTCGCACTAGGCCGGGCCGGCGTGCTGCCGGGCTTCCTGGGACGCACCCATCGCTCCGGAGTCCCTTTCCCCGCCATCACCTTCGACTTTGCTTTGTGCATGCTGATCGGTCTGTCTATGGGAATCTGGTTGGGCGCTTGGGGCGCATTTAAACTGCTGGCCACTATCATGTCGATCGGGCTCATCCTGGTCTACGCTTTGGTTTCCCTGGCTCTTCCTTCTTACTTTCTGCGCCGGCACCGCAGCGAGTTTTCGCGCATCCGGCATCTGCTTGTCCCGATCGTCTGCTTGCTACTATTGCTGCCACCCCTTTGCGGCACCATTTGGCCGGTCCTCAGCTTTCCCTACAACCTCGCACCTTATATCGTGATCGCATGGGTCCTGATCGGCGGCTACCGTCTGCTCAGCAGCCGAAGCGGCATTGATTTCACCCCTCGCCTGGGAACCTCCCTGAGCGAATAACTCGAGAGAGGAATAACAAGATGCCCCTGAAAACAGAAGGTGTTTCCACAAACGGAACTGGTGTCGCGGTCCACCATCCTCTGGATCCGCTCTCGGCGGCTGAGATTACAGAGGTCACACGCATCCTCCACGATCACTTCCAGTGGGGCCCAAACCTGCGTGTCGAGACCATCGATATCAACGAGCCCGCGAAGGATGTGGTGCGCCACTACGACCCCAAAAACCCGACGCCCCGCATCGCGCGTTTCCATGTCTATCAGCATGGCGTTATGGGCGTGTGGCAGGGGCAGGTGGATCTCGGCGCCACCAAGGTGATCTCCAAGAACTTCAGAGCGGATGCACGGCCGATGCTTGCCGTCCAGGAGATCCTGGACATTGAAGCATTGGTCAAAGCCGACGCTCGCTTTCAGGAAGCGCTGCGCCGACGCGGCCTGCTCGCGGAGCTCGAATATGTCTGCGTCGATCCGTGGAGCGTGGGCGACTTCAACGTCCCCATCGAGCAGGGGCGCCGGGTTCTCAATTGCTTCGTCTTCATGAGGATGTTTCCGCTGGACAATTTTTATGCGCACCCGATTGAGGGGCTGCACGCGCTGATTGATGTCAGCACGCTGGAGGTGCTGGATGTCCATGATCATTTCGCAGTCAACGGAGATTACATTCCGGTTCCGCGCACGCCGCTGAATTACGATGCGGAGCTTTTGCAGAAGTTTCGCAAGCCGTCCTCGCGCCTCGACGTGGTGCAGCCGGATGGCGCCGGTTTCGTTGTGCAGGGCAACCAGGTGACATGGGAGAACTGGGACTTTCGCGTGGGCTTCAACGCGCGCGAAGGACTGGTGCTTTTTACCATCGGCTATACCCAGGACGGCAAGCGGCGGCCTATCGTCTATCGCGCGTCCATCGCTGAAATGGTCGTGCCTTACGGCACGCCGGAGAGAAGCCACTATCGCAAGAACGTTTTCGATAGCGGCGAACTCGGCTTCGGCCGCATGGCAAACTCGTTGACGCTGGGCTGCGATTGTCTCGGCGTGATCCATTATTTCGATGCCGTGGTATCGGATCTGTTTGGCAATCCGCGTCACTATTGAAAGGTGCATCTGTCTGCACGAGGAAGATGCCGGCATGTCGTGGAAACATTTCGACATGCGTACGAACCGCACCGAGGTGCGCCGGGCTCGACGGCTGGTGATCTCGTCTATTTCTACGATTGGCAATTACGAATATGCGTCCTATTGGTATCTGCACCAGGATGGGCGCATTGAGTATGAGATGAAGGCGACGGGCATTATCAACACTGCCGGTTGCATTCCCGGCGACCCCGGGAAATTTGGCACCGAAGTGGCGCCGGGCATTGTGGGCCACATCCATCAGCATATTTTTTCCGCCCGGCTCGATATGGAAGTAGACGGGCCGAACAATACCGTGACCGAGTGCGACACGATCGCTCTACCGGTGGGGCCCGAGAACCCGTGGGGCAATGCCTACTATGTGCAGGAGACGCCACTGAAGACGGAATCCCAGGCGCAACGCGACTTCGATTTTTCCAAGATGCGCTACTGGAGAATTACCAACCCAAACACCACCAACTGGGTGGGCAAGCCAACCGCGTATAAGCTCGAGGCCAAGTCAGCGGTGCATCCGTATACGCACCCGGATAGCCCATCGGGCAAGCGGGGACGCTTCCTTCAACATCAACTCTGGGTGACGCCCTTCCATGAGAACGAGCGTTACCCGGCGGGCGAGTTCGTAAACCAATCAACCGGAGATGATGGTCTGCCGGCGTGGACCGCCAAAGACCGGGCAATCGAGAACACCGACGTAGTGCTTTGGCACAGCTTCGGTGTGCATCATCTGCCGCGCCCGGAAGATCATCCGGTCCAATCCTGCGTGATGTGCGGCTTCACGCTGGCCCCCTCCGGATTCTTCGACCAGAATCCAGTGATCGATCTGCCGCCTATGAAAAACACCGCCAGCTGTTGTCACGCCGCTGATTGATGTGGGTGGTGGAGAAAACCGCAGGTCCCTCCGCTACGCTCCGGTCGGGATGAGCAATTCTATTTAGGACGCTAAATTTCACCTAGAAATAGAACTGTCATCCCGACCGGAGCGTACCCGGATTTCCTGCTTCGCGGCCCTCACCAACGTCCACGTGTGCGGCTTTCAGTAAGGAAAGCCGCATGAAATTCGCCAACGCCACCAACCTCGACAGGAAATCCGGGGTAGCGCAGTGGAGGGACCTGCGGTTCTCTTTACCCGATCCACTCAACACTTCCTTCAGCGACGAACCGCGCGTTTTTCTTTCGATCCGACTAACTGAATTCCAGGTGAGTAGCTGCCATCCCACTTTGTCATCCCGAGCGAAGCCGACCTGTCCCGGCGTGCCGTGGAGGGACCTGCTGTGCGCCTTTCCCCCTTACGAAGTCTTCCGGAAGAGCTCCCACCCTAACCCAATCCAGCCAGTACCTCTGCAGCACGCAGCGCCAGCCCGCGGGCGACCGAAACAAACTCGTCGCCCGTTCGTATCCTCTCCTCCCCAAACCGCTTCCTGAAGATGCCGCGGACAGCGGGCACCAGCGAACTGCCACCGGTAAGGAAAACCCGGTCGACCTGGCGACGGCTCACACCAGAGTTCTCCAGCAGCGAATCGACACACTGCTCAATTCTGTGCAGCTCGTCAGCGATCCAACCTTCAAACTCCGCGCGCGTGACAGCGATGCGGAGGTCCATGCTGCCATCGCGAAAATGAAACTCCGCTTCTTCGGCGTGGGAAAGCTCAAACTTGACCCGCTGCACAGCCTGGTGCAGATGGTAGCCAAGATCTTCATCGATGAGCGTGATCAAAGCTTCGATCTTTTCCGGTTCCAAAGCGCGCAGACGAGCGCTCTTCAAAATCTCCACCACGTTCGCTGTACGCAAGAAAGACAGGTAATGCCAACGCTCGAGGTTGGCATAGATCCATGCCGGCACGGCGGGCAAGACCTTGTTGAGCGAACGGGCAAACGATTCCGACCCCAAGGCGGGGGAGACGAGCTTGCGCACGATCCTGGCGTCGAATGCATCGCCGGCCAGGCCGACACCCGTGTTGCCGAGCAAATCCTGCGGCTTGCGGCCGCGCTTGCGCACTCCAGGGCCAACATGCAACAACGAAAAATCACTAGTCCCGCCGCCGAAATCACCAATCAAGATGAGCTCATCGTGATCGAGCGTCGATTCGTAGGCGTAAGCTGCCGCGACTGGCTCCATTTCAAAATCGACCCGCTCGAACCCAGCCACCGTAAGCGCCTGCCGGAGGCGGGAGAGGGCAAATGCCTGGTCCTCTTCCGTCTCCGCGCCGACAAACCGCACCGGTCGGCCCACCATGGCATACCCGATAGGGGTCTGGAACTTGCCTTCCGCGTGGCGGCGCAGGTCGGCGAGGATGCGGGAAATCAGATCCTCGAGCATGTATTGGCGGCCGAATACCGCCGTTCCCGTGAGCGTGCGATCCGAGAGGTAGGACTTGAGCGACTGAATGAGCCGGCCCTTGTTCTCAGCGGCCAGGTAGTGTTCGATGGCAGAAGGGCCGGTCCAGGCATGCGTTTGTTTCCGGGCCCCATGTTTCATCTGCTCCAGGTACAGCACTGAGCGAAAGGAAAACGTCTCGCCGGCGTTGGTCGGGAAGGCGACTAGCTCCAGCTGCCCGTTGCCGGACGCGCGCGCAACCGTGCTGTTGGTGGTGCCGAAGTCAATACCGACCGCGGGGACCTGATTCTTTGATTGCTGCATCCTCTCCATTATTCCGCACGCAGGCACCCAGATACGACTTGCGCCAGGGGCTATCATGATTGAGGGGCGGCGGTATGAGAGAGCGCCAGTATCGGAATCTTATCCCACGGTTGATTCTTTTGGCCGCGGCCAGCCTTGCGCCATGGAGCTCGGCGCGCAGCCTGGAGATGCCACTTCCGGCTGTGGACTCTCCCCTCCACAAAGTGATCGTTATCGGCTTCGTCGGCGGCTTCGTGAAGCATGACGATGCGAAGCACGCCGAAGTGCAATTTGCCGCGCGTCTACGTAACCGTTATGCCTCGGCTGTCGATGTAAGTGTTTTTGGCAATCATTCTGGACAAGAGGCTCTCCGCCACGTCCTCGGCCTCCTGGACACCAACCGTGACGGCATCCTCACCGCGCTCGAAAGGGAGAAAGCGAAAATCATCATCTTTGGGCATAGCTGGGGCGGAACGGAGACCGTCCTTCTGGCGCGCGCGCTGCAGCGGCAGCATATTCCGGTACTGCTCACCATCCAGGTCGACATTATTTCCAAACCGGGCCAGGGAGATATCAGCATCCCCGCGAACGTTGCCCATGCGGTCAATTTTTACCAGTCCAATGGCCTGCTGCATGGACGCCCGGAAATTTCTGCGATCGATCCGGATCGGACCAATATCATTGGCAACTTTCACATGACCTATAAAGACCACCCCGTCAATTGCGACCAATTTCCCTGGTTCGCCCGGACCTTCACCAAACCTCACATTGAAATTGAGAATGATCCGCGAGTATGGGCAGAGGCTGCATCGCTCATCGATGCCGAGCTGTCAGGCGCACGATCCATCGCCCAGGCGCACTAGTATTGTTATTTGAAACATCCTTGGTTGCAAAAGACCTGATTTGCGGAGCCTTAAGCGACAATGCGAGAATGGCTTAATGCAAAAATCATGGGCATCGAAGATGAACCTGCTGGCTGCGGGTATAGTTCTCCTGGGGACCGCGGCGGCACAGCAGACGCCGGCGGCCGGTACGCAAACCACACACCCAGCAAAGGCTAAGCCGAGCACCACCACCCACAAGAGTGCCACGACGGCAGCCACGCCTAAGCCATTGGCACTGGTCACGGACAAAGACAAGCAAAGCTACGCCATCGGTCTGAACGTGGGCAAGAGCCTGCACCGGGACTCCATCGAGGTCGAACCCAAGTTCGTGCTCCAGGGACTAGAAGATGCTCTTGGCGATGGCAAGCTCCTGTTAACCGATGACCAGATTAGGACGGTGATGACCGAGCTGCAGACCCAGGTGCGGCAGCAGCAGGAAGCGAAGAGGCTGGCCTTGGCTGAAAGCAACAAGAAAGATGGCGCGGCATTCCTGGCTGCGAACGCCACGAAAGAAGGCGTGGTCACGCTGCCGGACGGCCTGCAGTACAAAATCCTGGTCGCTGGAACGGGCCCCAAGCCTTCCGCTAACGATTCCGTGGTTTGCAACTACCGGGGGACGCTGCTCGACAACACGGAGTTTGACAGCTCCTACAAGCGCGGCCAGCCGATGACCTTCCGCGTCGGCGGAGTGATCAAGGGTTGGACCGAGGCCCTGCAATTGATGCCCGTGGGATCGAAGTGGCAGCTGTTCATTCCCCCGGATCTCGCCTATGGCGATCGTGGTCAGGGCCCCGGTGGACCGAACGCCACGCTCATCTTCGAGGTAGAGTTGGTCTCGATTCAGCCGGCCACCCCACCGGCCGCCGCTGCTCCTCCCACTACCCCATAGGAGTCGCTGGCAATAGACTTGGTTCGTCAACCATTTTCACTTCTGGTGTATGCAGAGCGGCGACTCCCGACGCGGCTTTTCCTCAAGAAAAGCCGCACATCGCTGAACGTGCCTGTGCGGAGTAGAAGTGAAAAATGTTCCCATGAGGAGAACCATGCGTCGAGAAAACCTGACTATCGTTTTGTTGTCGATCATTGCGGTTGCCCTGGTCGCGATCGCCGTCGAGCCGGTCTTTGCTCCCCGCCCGGCGGAGGCGCAATCCGGGAATCCCGTATCCGCTTTACATTGAGCCCGGCTCCGAGTTGTTACGGACGCCGGACGGCACGACCCAGGTCTACGGCAAGGTGATGGTGGACATGCGCACCGGGAAAATCTGGGGCTTCCCGACGAACGCGCCCCAGTCCTATCCCAGCAACAACCTGCAGAACAAGCCGCCCGTCTCGCGTCCGTTCGAGCTGGGAAAGTTCGCGCTTGAAGACACCAACAAGTAGTTGCCTTAACCCGTGGGCAGCGTGATTTTCAGCAGCTTCACGGCGTCCACATACATGCCTTGCCAACGGACTCCCAGGTGGAGATGTGGGCCGGTCACACGGCCTGTAGCCCCGCTGAGGCCAAGTCGTTCTCCTTTGTGAACGCGAGTCTCCCACCTTCACCTCTATTTTGGACAGGTGCATGTAGAGCGTGGAGAACTGCTGCCCGTGATCGATGACCACCAGGTTGCCCTCGTAGAACATGCCTTGGGCGATGATGACCACTCCGTCATTGGCGGCGACCACAGGCGTTCCAGAAGGGGCATGGAAGTCCGTTCCGCGATGGATGCTCGCCAACTTGCCGTTGAACATGCGGCGAGTCCCAAACGAATCGGTCGGTGTAAAGGGCACAGGCGAGCGAAAGCTGCCGTTCCATAAGGGCTCGCTGATGCGTGTGAGCAAAGGCCGCATCCTTCACCGACTTTATCGGCTGCGATGCGCGCGAGCGTTGCGGCATCCGGCTGCACATACTTTTCCTCTACGTGCAGGGTGGTGGTCTTATAGCGTTCCGGGCAACACGTCCACTTTCTGGGTGGCGTGCACTTCCCTGCCGGCGGCTTCGGTCGCGGTAAGCTCCAGCGAATAGGTTCCCGGCGCCTGCTCCACGTCGATGCCGGCCAGCGCGTACCAGGTGTTGCCCTGGTGAGCCCGGGTGAATACCAGCGGGTGATCGAGCCAGGTGCCGTGCAGCGAATCCGCTGGCTGGTCGACCTCGATCCGGAAGAGCACGGGCGAACCGCTTTCCAGGCTTCGCGGAGACCAGCTTATGAGGCGAAAGCCCGCGTTCTGCTGGGCCTTCGCGGCGGGAAGGGCTAGCAACAGCAAGAGGAATGCGGCCCAGCGAAGCGGGCGCAACGACCGAAAATGAGTCATGGGATGGATCTTGTAGGCCACGGGCAACGGTAGCATACTGGAGCACGAGGATCGACTATGCGACGCAGGACCTTTCTCTCGACTTCTGCTGCAGCAGGGCTAGGCGTTTTTACCTGGGGCGGCCGGACCCTGCAGGCCAAGGCGGGAGACATACCGAAGCGTACTTTTGGGAAGACCGGCGAGCGCCTGACGATCATCGGCCAGGCCGGCGGACGCTTCCCCTTATGCACCTTCGAGGACGCAAAAGCCGTCACCCTGCGCGCCTACGAGCTGGGCATCAACTATTTCGATTGCGCCCGCCTTTACTGGGACGGCAAATCGGAAGAGGTCTATGGCGCGGTCCTGCCGCCCTTCCGCAAAAGCATTTTCCTCACCACGAAATCTGCGCAGCGTAGCCGCAAGGGCGCCGAAGCCGATCTGGAGTTGTCGCTGCGTGCGCTCAAGACCGACCACGTGGACCTGTGGCAGATGCACCAGGTAAGCACGCACGACGAAGTGGAGCAGATCTTCGCCCCCGGGGGCGCGATCGAAGCCTTCGAAGCCGCCAAGAAAGCGGGCAAGTGCCGCTTCATTGGATTCACCGGCCACCATGATCCCCAGGTCCACCTGGCGATGCTGAAAAAGTACGATCACTACGACACCATCCTGATGCCGCTGCACGCGGCCGATCCCGGATACCAGAGCTTCGAGAAAAACGTGCTGCCGGTAGCCGTGGCCCGCGGCATGGGCATCCAGGGAATGAAGAGCACCGCCAATGCCAAGCTGCTGCAAGCCATTGCGTTGAAGGAGTGCCTCTCCTACGCTCTCAGCCTGCCGGTGCACTGCGTTGCGCTTGGCTGCACCACCATCGGACAGGTGGAAGACGATGTGCGCATCGCGCAGCAGTTTACGCCGTTAGACGAAGCGCAGCTCGACCAGATCCGCGAAAAGGTGGCCAAGCTGAAAGGCCCGCAACTGGAAGACTGGAAGATCAACACCGAAACCGCCACCGCGAGCACCTATCGGGACGGCGGATACGCATGAGCGTCAGCCTGCCTGAATCCTTGCAAAAACGATCTGTCATTGTTTCCTATCTGCAGGGAGAAGCGGGAATGAAGAAGATGCTCTTTTGTGTGGGCGCCACGGTGTTGCTTTCTTTCGCGCCCGCTGATGCGGCCGGTCCACCCGTTGTGAAAGAGGGTCTCTGGTCGAGCCAAACGCAAACCATCGACAACCCCGGAAACAGGCGAGGCGGCGGCCTCATGACCATCTGCCGCAGCCACGCTTACGACCAATACGTGAAAGACCTTGCAGCCAAGTTACCGGGGTGCGACAAGCCAAACGAAAACGTACGCGGCCATACCATCACCACCACCCTGCGATGCACGGTGTCAGATAGTGTCATCGATACCAAAGAGGCGGCCACTTTCCAGGGCGATACTGCCGTCCACTCTGAGACCCATGCCACCTACACGCCACCGTTATACGGGGTGAGCGAGTCCACCATGATCATGGACCAGAAGTATCTAGGCAGTTGCCCTGCGGAAATGCAGCCAGGGGACATGAAAACCGCCGACGGCAAAATCGTCAATTCCTGGAAACACTAACGCATTTTAGCTATTGGTGTAGACCAGGAAACTGAACTCGACGCGGCCATTCCGCCAAAGAATGGCCGCACATAACCGATCTCACCGGGCCACAGTATTAGCTAAAATGCGTTAAAGCGGTTTGCTACTTCCCCATCGTCAGCACGACCCGGAACCTCGCCTTTCCCGACATCATGCGATCGTAAGCCTCGCTCGCCCGCTCCAGTGGGTAGCTTTCGTTCATTGAGCGCACGCCAGAGAGCACGCTGAAGCCAAGGGTCTCCTGCGAATCGAGCGACGTTCCCGAATACCAGCCTTTGACCTGCTGCGATTTGAGCAGGAGCTGGAGCGCGGGCACTTCCAACGAAGGCACGGCGCCCACGATCATGAATGTCCCAGTTGGCGTAAGACCGCCGATCACCGCTTTCATTGCGTCGGCGCTGGTCACCGTGGCCAGGATCACCTTGGCGCCTCCCAGCTTCTGCAGCTCCGCCGCCGGATCTTGCACCCCATTGTCGACGTAGTGCTGCGCGCCAAGCTTCCTGGCGAGTGCCTCTTTGTCCTGCCCCGCGTCCGATAGCGACGGTATTGAATCCGCTCTTGGCGGCGTACTGAATACCCAGATGGCCCAGTCCACCCAGGCCGATCACGGCAACCACGTCGCCCGGGCGCGCGCCGCTATTGCGCAGGCAATTAAAGGTGGTGACCCCGGCGCACATCAGCGGTGCGGCTTCCTCCGACGTCAGTGCTTCCGGCACCACGGCAACGGCCG
Organism: uncultured Acidobacteriaceae bacterium; assembly: GCA_963746595.1. GTDB lineage: Bacteria > Acidobacteriota > Terriglobia > Terriglobales > Acidobacteriaceae > PALSA-350. The sequence goes on along the minus strand of CAVVBS010000009.1, from coordinate 1,919,203 downwards.
TGGAGGGCGCAACCATATATTCCGCGTAGCCCCCGTCCCGGGTGAGACCGGTGACCAGGGTGCTGGTCTCGCAGGCAAAAAAGTTGCCCCGCCGGCAGCTGTCGCAGTAGCCGCAGTAGCCGCCGTTCCAACCGACGCCGACGCGTTGACCAACTTTCCATCGCGGAACATTAGGGCCAACGGCGTCGATAATCCCAATCACCTCGTGGCCGGGAACGCGCGGGTACTCAATCCCTGGGAACAATCCATCCTTGGTCACGGAATCGCTGTGACAGACTCCGCAAGACTGCACCTTGATGCGTACCGCACCGGACTCGGGCACGGGAATCTCCAGTTCGACCAGTTCCAATGGACCGCCCACTTTAGCGACTTGCACTGCGCGCATTTTCGGCATGAAATCCCTCCACCATTGCGTGGCCATTGTACGGCCAGCGTGTTAAAGCCTTTTGACTCCCGGTTTGTACAAAGTGACGCATCCGCTCGCAGTTTTTTCTGAAGTTTTTCAAACTCCCCACAATGCCGTCATCCTGAGAGTCTGTGACTTTTTGATCTTTTCGTGTTTTTTGCACCCGACCAGATGTTTTTCAATCCCCTCCAGAAAGGCGTCATCCTGCCTGCCCCGGCGTGCCGTGGGAGCGAAGCGCCTCGCAGATCTATCGCATAACAGAGGGTTTTATGCGCGCAGTCGAAGAGCCTGTCCTGAGCGTAGCCGAAGGAACCCCGGCGATGCCTGTTGGCAGATGCTCTTCGGAGCTTTCCGGCCACAGACCACAAGGGAAATTAAAAAGTCACAACCTCCGAGCGAAGCGCCTCGCAGATCTATTGCTAACAGAGGGTTTCTGGCGCGGAGTCGAAGAGCCTGTCCTGAGAGTCTGTGACTTTTTGATCTTTTCGTGTTTTTTGCACCGACCAGATGTTTTTCAATCCCCTCCAGAAAGGCGTCATCCCGAGCGTCTGTGACTTTTTGATCTTTTCGTGTTTTTTGCACCCGACCAGATGTTTTTCAATCCCCTCCAGAAAGGCGTCATCCTGCCTGCCCCGGCGTGCCGTGGGAGCGAAGCGCCTCGCAGATCTATCGCATAACAGAGGGTTTTATGCGCGCAGTCGAAGAGCCTGTCCTGAGCGTAGCCGAAGGAACCCCGGCGATGCTTGTTGGCAGATGCTCTTCGGAGCTTTCCGGCCACAGACCACAAGGGAAATTAAAAAGTCACAGCCTCCGAGCGTAGCCGAAGGAACCCCGAGGATGCTTCTTGGCCGATGCTCTTCAGAGCTTTCCGGCACCAAACCTGAAAGAAATCAAAAAAGTCGTAACCTCCGACCGGAGCGTACACGGTAGCGGAGTGGAGGGACGGCGGTTTCTTTCTCTTCCAGTGCGACGGCTCTCACGCCGATACGTTAGCCCCTGCCCGCCGCACCCTCCAAAACAAGCGCACAACTCACTTGACCGGTTTGTAGGTGCTGGTGATAAAGGCGGCAACCTTGTCGTGGAGCTGTTTGAGCGAGTCCTCGTGGACGTACACCATGTGTCCGGACTCATACCATGAGAATTCGATGTTCTGCCTCAGGTTGGCCTGGATCGGCAGGTGATTCATCTCGTACCGGGCGGCGAAGTACGGTGTGGCGAGATCGAAATAACCGCCGTTCAGCATGACCTTAAGACTGGGGTTGTACTTCATCGCGGTGGCAAGGTCGGGCATGACATTGGTGCCGTATGAGTCGGCTGGAGCGCCTGGCGCCTTGTGCTTCCACTCCCAGGCGTTGTCGATGGCGTCCGTCTCCGGCAAATAGGTGAGGCCGTCACCGAATTTGAGCTGGTGACGAACGTAGTCATTGAAAGAGGCGACGTAGGCCGATGCGATGGCGGCAGCCTGCGGATCGTAAGCCGCTTCCTGGGCCAGCGGGTCGATGGTTGGGCCGGAGAAGCGGCTGTCCAGCCGGCCGGTGGTGAGGTCGTCGCTGCCTTGCAGGTTATGGTTGAACTCGCCGACATTCACGCGCAGGTCAGCCTTGAGAATGTAGGCCACGGGCAGGCCGGTGTATTGGTGCAGCTTTTCGGCGATAGCCTGTCGAGTGGCCTCGGGCAGCTGCGAGCCCTGGGCCAGGGCTGAAGCATAATCGCCCATGGCAAATTGCTCTACCTCGGTGAGGAACGGCAGCAGCGCCGCGGGTTGCGATGGGTAGCCGCTTGTGGTAGTAGGCAGTGGCGGCGAAAGTGGGCAGCGCCAGTTCATAAGGCACATCGATGCCCGGGTTCCATTGCGGTGCGTCGGCACTATCGTCGAAGTTCAGGATTTGCGAAAGCAGAATGACGCCATTGAGGTCGATGTGGCTTTCCGTCTCTAGAATGCCGGCCACCATCGCGGAGCGGGTGGTGCCGTAGCTCTCTCCAAAGAGGTATTTGGGCGAGTTCCAACGCTGGTAGGTGGAGAGGAAGCGTGCGATAAAGCGGGCAAAGGCATGCGCGTCGGGATCGACTCCCCAAAAAGCCTTTTCCTTGTCCTTGCCGAAGAGCCGGCCGAAGCCGGTGCCGGGCGCGTCGATAAAGACCAGGTCGCTGACGTCGAGCAGGCTGTAGGCATTGTCTACCAGTTCGATAAGGAGCGGGATTGGTGTGCTGGTCGTCGGCGGTAATGACGCGCCGCGGACCGAAGGCGCCCATGTGCAGCCACATGGTGGAGCTGCCCGGGCCGCCGTTGTAGATAAAGGTCACCGGGCGCGATTCCGGCGCGGCATCTTTCTTGAAATAAGCCACGTAGAACATGCGCGCCGTAGGCGGAGAGTCGGGGGTCTCCTTGACGGCAGACGGATTTACGCCGACGGAGGCATCGGCATCGTTGGTCGCACCCACCAGGATGGTCCCGGCGACGGCCTGGTAGTCGATGGTGTGGCCGCCGACGTTGACGGATGCCCTGGGTGGTGGAGTCCTTGGGGATAACCGGCTCATTATCGGCCTTGGCGGCGTCCTTCGCTGGAGCTCTTTCGCTGGGGCATCTTTGCCGGCTTCTTGCGCCGCGGCGGAGCCGAGGCCCAGGGTGCACAGAAGCAACAGGCAGGAGCTGACGAGGGTGAGAAAGGAGCGTGAGTTCTGCAAGGGTGACAGGTTCCTTTTCATTCTCTTTTTTAATGTACTAGCCATGCTCTTTTGAGTTTAGCCGTAGTCCTCACAACTGCGCCGATGGGTCGCCGGACGGGTCCTGGTGCGCCGCCTTCGAGAGCGTCGGCGTAAACGCAGTCACCTTCCTGGTCTCCGCACTTCGAAAACAACCACTGTTCCGCTACCGAAAAAAGTTGCGCGCTACACCAGTTTATTTTGAGCGCTTCGGTAAGTCCGCGCCCGCGGGCATTACCAAAGATGGGGCAACTCGCTCTCCTACTCTGTGTCTATCTGGAGCGAGCGGCAAGAACCTGATCTCAAGCAGCAGCCGCCAGAAAGAGGAGACTTCCATGAAATTTGTCACGGCTGTGCTTGCATCGACTCTCGTCATCGCGCCCGCGGCGATGATCGCCCAAACACCCACTCCTGGCGCACATGACTATAACATCAACCAGCGCAAGGTCGATCAGCAGGACCGCATCGCCAACGGCGTTAAGAACGGGAAGCTGACCGCAGGCCAGACCGCTCGCCTGGAACACCAGGAAGCCGGCATCAACCGGGAAGAGCGGGGTATGCGCGCGCAGGATAACGGTCACCTGACAAAACAGGATCGCCAGACCATCCATGCACAACAGAACCAGGAATCCCGGCGCATCTACCGCGACAAGCACGACTGACGTTAAGCAAATGGTGGCCGTTCCGCCAGGGACGGCCACGTTCTCCCCATTCAGGCTCGTCTGTTTCATACTTGGGCTAAGGCCTTCACCTTCCAGAAATACCCTTCCCCGAGCTTTTCAAAAATCAGTCGCCTCCAGCCCCCGCGGGAAAGATGCCTGGTACGGCACGGCTTCACAGGCTGCGGAAACACTCTGGCTTTTGAAGGGTACGGGCTTCAGCCTGTACGTGACTGGTTGCAAACAGGTCCGGCTTTAGCCGCTGAGGGATAACTTTTTCTAGTTCAGAGACATTTTTTCCAGCCTGTGAAGCCGTGCCCTGTGAAGTCCATCGTGCAACCCGCGACCAGACCATTCCTGCCCACATCAGATGACACAAATGAGCCTTTGGCGTAGACTCACGTCCACTACGCCTTAATCGAAACGGTTCGCTGCGCTGGGCACCGCGGCAGACCTTCGGGTTTAGTTCTCCGTTCAGCTATGCCATGGGCCCCTATGCGTTGAACGTTAGGGTGGAGTTCTACGTTTACTCTGGCCCTGTATTTGCCAGAGATTTAGAAAGGGGCGCCATGCCCTCTGTCCCAGATTCTCGACTGAACGTCCTCCCCAACCAGCCGCAAGCGACATCGTCTCTTCCCGTTTCCACCTCCGAACCTGAGCTCTCCGACAAGGCAAAGAACGCAACTTTCCCGCCGCTAGGATCGAATGTCAAGGTTTTGATGGTGTGGCCAAGTTTCCCGCCGTCGTTCTGGGGCTTTGAGGGCGTGCTGGAGATGATTCCCGAGCAGGCCATGACGCCGCCGCTCGGCCTCATCACCGTCGCTGCGCTCTGCCCCGCGACCTGGGAGATCCGCTTGAAGGATCATGCCTTCGAAGAGTTGCTGGATGAGGATTTCGCCTGGGCCGACCTGGTGATGGTAAGCGCCATGCACGCGCAGCGTGCCGACGCATTGACCACACTGGCCCGCGCTCGCGCCAACGGCAAGCGCACCTTCGTGGGTGGCCCCTGGGCAAGTACACAACCCGAGGTCGTGTTGGAAGTAGCCGATCACGTGTTGGTCGGTGAGGCGGACGAGGTCTTTCCTGGAATCGCCACTGCACTCGAACAAGGGACGGCGCATGCGCTGTACCACATTATCGACAAACCCGACATGACGCGCAGCCCGGTGCCTCGCTTCGACCTGCTGCACCGCAACAAATACACGTCCATGCCCATCCAGTTTTCCCGCGGATGCCCCTTCCAGTGTGAATTCTGCGACATCATCACCATTTACGGTCGCCGGCCGCGCGCGAAAACGCCCAAGCAAGTGATTCGCGAGCTGGAAACGTTGCTCAACCTGGGCTGGCGCAACGAGGTGTTCATTGTCGATGACAACTTCATCGGCAACAGTCATCAAGCGTTGGCGCTTTCGCTGGAACTCGTCGAATGGCAAAAGCAGCACGATTACCCATTCGCGTTCAGTACCGAGGCGTCGATCGACCTGGCCTCGAAGACAGAACTTCTGGATGCCATGGTCGCCGCGAATTTCATGATGGTCTTCATCGGCATCGAGACCCCGTCTGCCGAAGCGCTGAAAGAGACGCACAAGTTTCAGAATCTGCGCAAAAACAATGTCGATCAGGTACGCATCATCCAGGAGAAGGGTTTGTGGGTGCTGGCCGGTTTCATTGTCGGTTTCGACTCCGACGACGAGACCATCTTTGCCCGGCAGCTGGAGTTTATCGACCGGACAGCGATCCCCTGGGCTATGGCCGGTATATTGATGGCGCCGCCGACCACCGCCCTATTCGATCGCATGAAACGGGAAGGGCGACTGATCGAGGACAGCCAATCCATCACCCAGTTTGGCCTCCCGAATTTCCGCACCGTACTGCCGCTGCCCATCCTGCTGCGCGGCCTCTGCACCCTGCTCACAGGCCTATACAAACCGGATGCCTTTTTTGAGCGCGCTTATAACTCCTTGAAGGTGTGGCAGCCCATAGCGACGCAGAAGCCGCCCTACCTGGGCATGATCTACAACGTGCGTTGCCTCTCTGCCTCTATATGGCGGCAGGGCATTCGCTCCAATTACCGCAGCAGCTATTGGAAATTCCTCTACAGGACGGTCACCTACTTTTGGCGCTCACCGGCAAAACTGTGGATAGGCTTCTCGCTGTTGCTCTCCGCACAGCATTTCCTTCTCTACTCCAAGGTGGTGATCGACCACCTCGAGGAAGAGGCTGAGAAGGTGGAATGCAAAGAACGGGCCGCCGCGCAAAGCGCGGTGCCCGATTTCGTTGGAGTACGAAGCGGTCAGCTAAAGTCCAGCGCTACCACTTCATGCACCCCGATGGAAGGCACCGTGAGGCGAATCGAAGCTCCATCCTTACGGTAGTGCGCATTTCCGCCCGCTACCAGTAAACGCACCCCGCTGACTCGCCGGCCATCAGGGATACGGATGCTGACCTCCTGGTTGGGAAGCGGGATCACTTCGCGCACCGGCCCCTTCATCATCATGGGATTGGTCAGGTTGACCAGGTGCACGGTCATCGAATTCTTCTGGCTCCAAACGGAGATATCCAATACTCCCTTGCCCTCCACCGTCACCGGAGCGGGCTCGTTGGTGGCCCACAGAACCGCATTGCGCAGCAGCTTCGCATGGTCGACATTCAGCACCTCCCAGAAGGTGCGATCGATATCCCCGGGGAAATAAACCACCCGGCCGCGGCCGATCTCGCGTAGCAAAACGCCGGGCTCCCGCGTCTTTGCCGGCTGGGTAAATACCTCCTCCATGGGCAGGTCAGGATAAGTCGGGACCAGTAGCAGTGGCGAATACCCGCCGCTGCCCAAGGGCGTGACCGTCACGCTATGAGTGCCGTTGATAATCCGCGTCGCATCTTCAAAGCCCGCCAGCAGCGGGGAGAATTGGCCGGTTGCCGGATCTTTTTCCAGTGACAGATACGAATTCAGCATCGGGCCCTTTTCGCTTGCCTGTGAACGAGGTGCCAAAAAGCGACGCCAGCCCGAAGTCGTTGCGCCGGACACCCCACTCGTCGTAAAGCGAGGTTTCGTAGGTGGCAACGATGCTGCCCCCCTGCTCCACGAAGGCACGAATCTGATCGCACTGCTGCGTCGAAAGCGCCGCGATGTTGGGCAGGATCAGGGTCTTGAAGCGGTCGATGTGCTCCGGATCGAGCAAATGATCGTGCACCATTTCAAAGGGGATCCTGGCTTCGATCAGCGCCTGGTAGAAGCCCAGCGCGGGGTCTTCCACTTTGGCGACGCGCATCCTCCCCGCCGTAAAACGACGCCGTCTGCTGGGAATAGACCATGGCCACGCGCGCGAGCGCCCGTTCATTGCGCAGATAGTCCTGGTTGGCATAGTGCCATTGATAAATCTCCTCCACGACAGGCAGCCAGCGGCGGTCGATCGGCTTGGCGTTGAACTTGGTGAACCAGGGACGAAGACCCTGGGCGATTCCATCCGCCACCCAAAGCCGAAGTTCATCGCCGTTTTGCACCGAGTCTTTCCAGCGGTACTTTTCTTCCACGCCCACGCTGAAGATGCCGGCGATCGCTTTTTGCCCCAGCGTGGCGCGATACTCCTTGCCATTTTTTCCGTTGGCCCAGGGAGGCATCAGGCCGCTCCGTCCCTGGCGATCGGCGAAGAGCGTGGGGGCCAGCTCACCGATGGTCTTCATATCGAGTTCGCTGAGCGCCCCACCGCCGGCGTTCGCTATGTAGCTGGCGTTGGGATTGATGGCCCGAATCTTGTCATTCCACAGCCGCCATAGTTCGAACAGCCGCTGCTGCTGCCACACGATGTATTGCCGCCGCGCCGGGTCCTGGGGATCGAGCGTGCGCGGCAGGCTCAGTCCGGAGAAGGCATGAAAGTTTTCCTGGCAGTGTTCGCAATAGCACATACCGGAGCCAGACCAGCGGTTGGTAAAGATACCGTCGGGCGTGTACTTGGTCATGATCTCCACATGGACCTGGGTCATGAAGTCGAAGTTGTAAGGGCCTAACGCGCAGGTGATCCAGAAGTCCGGATCGGAGGGATGGCGCCGCTTGTTGCCCTGGGCATCGACCGCGATCCAATCGGGGTGCGCCTCATAGACGTCCTGACGGGCGGCATGCGCATCGGTGCGGGCCACGACGTTCATGCCCTGCTTGCGGCATCCCTTCATGATGTCGCCGAAGGCGTCCGTATTGCCCAGCCACTTGCTGCGGTAGTGCAGAGGAATCTCCGTGGGGTAGAAGGCCACGCTGCCGCCCGCGCTGAGGCAAGCCGCGTCGGCATGGATCTTCTGGAAATATTCGAGCCAGAAGGCGAGGTCGTAATTTCCCGGATCGTCTTCGACAAATGCCAATTGCGCCCAGCGCATCGGGCGGTCATACCAACCCGGGTTGCCGATCACGCCGCCCGCCTCCGCGCCACTGAGGGCAGGAACACCAAAAAAATGAGCGGCGGTCACGCCCGCCGCCTGCTTGAGGAAAGTCCTTCTATTTGCCATGTATTGCTCCTGGGACAGGGCCTCGGATCGCGAGCATTGATTTGGGGTTGAAGGCGCACAGCAGGTCCCTCGGCTTCGCTCGGGATGACAAGGGGAGGGTAGAGCTCACCTCAAGAGCCGCTATAGGGGATGGACAGAGCCGCAGATTATCCGCGATTTTCATCTCCCTGTTGTAACCAATGCGAGCAAGGCAGCAACTCTCTGCGCTGCAACTCTTTCAGCCACTAGCCGATCCCCCATGGAAGCGCCTCTCTCCCCTTTGTCATCCCGAGCGAAGCCGAGGGACCTGCTGTGCGCCTTTCCCAAACGCAACTGTCACCAGTGCAACTCTTTCAGCCACTAGCCGATCCCTCATGGAAGCGCCCCTCTCCCCTTTGTCATCCCGAGCGAAGCCGAGGGACCTGCGGTGCGCCTCTCCCAAACGCAACTGTCACGAGTGCAACTCTTTCAGCCACTTAGCCGATCCCTCATGGAAGCGCCCCTCTCCCCCTTGTCATCCCGACCGGAGCGTACCCGGATTTCCTGCTTCGCGGCCCTCACCAACGTCCACGTGTGCGGCTTTCCGTTAAGAAAGCCGCATGAAATTCGCCAACGCCACCAACCTCGACAGGAAATCCGGGGTAGCGCAGCGGAGGGACCTGCGGTGCGCCTTTCCCCAACGCAACCCTCACCCCTTACCCGCCGTTTCCTTAACCGCGCTCACTTCAGTTCCCGCCAACTCCTCCAGCACGCGAATCGACCCGCAAATATCTTCCTCCCCATAACCCTTAGCCATCGCAGCCTGATAAAGCTGTTGCGTCAACCCAGTCAGCATCAAAGGCACACCAAGCTCCGAACCCAGATCCACCGCAAGCCCAATATCCTTCTCCAGCCACTTAACCGAAAAATTCGTCGAGAAATCCCGCTTGAAGACCATCGGCGCTTTGATAGCAATCAACCCTGACCGCGCCGCACTGTTATTCAGAATATCCAGCATGAGCTCGGGATCAACCCCGGCCTTGGTGCTCAACACCAATCCCTCATTGAAAGCCTGCAACAGATTCCCCAGGATCAAATTCTGGGTAAGCTTGGCCCGCAAACCCATACCCGATTTGCCGCAGTAATAAAGCGTCTTGCCCATGGCCTCAAAGAAAGGTTTAACGTGAGCAAACACCTCCTGCTTACCCCCAATCATGAAGGTAAGAGTCCCCCCCTCCGCGCCGCCCTTCGATCCCGTACAGGGAGCATCCAGAAATTCAATCCCCAGCCCCGCGAGCTCCTCCGCCATGCGGCTGCTCTCAAGCGGCGAAACCGTGCTGCAATCCGCGATGACGAATCCTTTTTTCGCCCCTTTGACCAGCCCCTTCTCGCCCAGGATGACTCCCCGGGACATAGCCGTATCGCCCACACAGAGAAAAGCACATTCACTGTTCTGAGCCACCTCTGCGGGCGTAGCGCAATAAAGCGCGCCGGCTGAATCGGCGAGTTCCTTTGCCTTCTTCTGGTTGTGGGACCATACCGCCACATCGTGGCCGCCTGTCACTAGATGACGAGCCATGGGACCACCCATGATGCCGAGTCCTAAAAATCCTAACTTTGCCATTTGATCGCTCCTGGTAGGGGTTTGCTAACGGGCATGGACGAGGTAGGCATACACCATGACCTCGACGCCGATGGCTGTCGCCATGATGATGCTATGTCTCAGGGTAAACCGAAACAGCTTCGCCTGGTCGGCGACCGACATCGCGGTAGCCGCCGCCGCGACGGCGATGTTCTGCACGCTGATCATTTTGCCCACGACACCACCGGCGGAATTCGCCGCCGCCATCAGTGTGGGCTCAAACCCCAGCCGGCCGGCAGTCACCACCTGCAGATTGCCGAAGAGCGCGTTGGCCGATGTATCCGAGCCGGTCAGGAAGACACCGAGCCAGCCAAGCAACGGGCTGAAGAACGGAAACAGCCTGCCGGAAGCAGCAAATGCCAGCCCCAGCGTGGCGGTCGCGCCGCAATAGTTCATCACGAAGGCCATGGCAAGCACGGCGGTGACCGTCAGGGTGGGCAAAAACAGCTGGCGGCATACCGCCAGCAGGAGGCGCGCGAAGGCACCCAGGCGCATGCGCAACAGCAGAGCCGACAGTAGGGCCGCGAACATGCAAGCAGTGCCGGCGGCGGAGAGAAAATTCAACTGATAGACCGCCTTGTACAGGGTGGGCTTGGCGACCACCGGCGGCATCATCATGACGTGATTGTGCAAAAGCGGCCAGCCGACGCTGAGGGTGACGGAGTTCAGCAGCGCCTGGAAGGGCTTAAAACCCCAAAGCAGCACCAGGATCACCAGCAGACCGTAAGGCATCCAGGCGCCAAAAAGCTCTCCCGTCCCATGCTTGCGATCGCTTGACCCGGCGGCCAGAGGCGCAAACTTCTGCACCGCCGGGTTGTAGGGTGGCGGAAACTCCATCATGCCGGCGGTGGCGTCTACCCCCTGCGGGTCCACCGGTTCCAATTCCCGGTCCCACATAGCCGCCGGGCGCCAAAAGCGCAGCAGCACCAGCAACCCGCCCAAGGCACAAAGCGAGCTCATGATGTCGGTCAGTTGCGGGCCCACGAAATTCGACATGAGGAACTGGACCGAGGCGAAGACGCCGCCCACCACCACCACTGCCGGCCACACCTCCAGCATGCCGCGCCACCCCACCATGATGCAGACCAGGTAAGTGGGAACAAATAAGGAGAGCGGAGCACAAAGACGCCCCACCGCGCCGCTCAGCTTATCCAGCGGCAAGCCGGTAATCCCAGCCAGCGTGACCACAGGAATGCCAATCGAGCCGAAAGCGACCGGGGCAGTATTCGCCACCAGGCAGAGCGCCGAGGCGTAAAAGGGAGAGAACCCGAGGCCGACCAACATGGCCGCAGCGACCGCCACCGGGGTGCCGAAGCCGGCTGCGCCTTCCACAAATGCTCCAAAAGCAAAGGCGATCAGGAGCGCCTGCAAACGGGCATCGCTGGTCAGGTTCCCCATCGATGACTTGATGATTTCGAATTTTCCCGTTTCCACCGTAACGCGGTAGAGAGTGATGGCCCAAAAGACGATCCAGGAGATGGGAAACAATCCAAAGCCGGCGCCATAGGTGGCGGCGCTCACGGTGAGCGTGGGTGGTAAGTGGTAGGCAAAGAGCGCGACCACCAACGCCACGGCCAATGCGCAAAGGGAGGCGACCCAAGCTGCCTTGCGCCGCACACCAAGCAGGAAAAGCAACGTAAGTATCGGTAAACAAGCAATGACCGAGGAGAATGCGAGGCCACGCCCGAAGAGGGTGTAGCCTTGGGACCACGCTGGGCTCATCTGGGCGGGCTCTCTCTTGGAGTCAGGTGTACGAATTCTACTTGCGGTGTCAGGCGTCAGTCTATGCGAACCCTCGCCCGTAATGATGAAACCGCTTAGGATAGTAGCTGCATGCTCTCCGCCGCCATCCTCGCCGAGTTACGCGATGCCGTGGGCGCCGACGGCCTGATCATCGAGCGCAACCAGCTGCAAACCTACGAGTGTGATGCCCTTGCCGTGCTGCGCAGCCTGCCGGGCGCCGTGATTCTGCCTCGCTCCACCGCGCAACTGCAGAAGGCCGTAGCCATCTGCGCCCGCCATCACATACCCTTCGTAGGCCGCGGCGCGGGCACCGGCCTATCCGGAGGAGCGATGCCCGATGACCGGGGCATCGTGATCAGCTTCTCCCGCATGACCAAATTCCTGGCCACCGATATTCCCAACCAGCGCATCACCGTGGAAGCCGGCGTGATCAATGCCCACGTTACCCAACGCGTGGCGCCCACGGGTTACTTTTATGCGCCCGATCCCTCTTCGCAAACGGTGTGCACGATCGGGGGCAATGTCGCGGAAAATTCCGGCGGAGCGCATTGCCTCAAATATGGTTTCACCACTACCCACGTGCTGGCCCTGGAAGTGGTTCTGCCCACCGGCGAATTGGTTCACCTCGGCTCACCCACGCTCGACCCGCCCGGTTACGACCTGGCCGGCGTCTTCGTCGGCTCTGAGGGAACCCTGGGGGTCGCCGGCTCCATGACGCTGCGCATTGTGCGCCGTCCCGAAACCGTTGAAGTTTTGTTGGCCGCCTTCGACTCCATCTCGGCTGCGGGCCAGAGCGTCTCCGACATCATTGCCGCCTCCATTCTGCCCGCGGCTATGGAGATCATGGACCGTCTCGCCATCCAGGCCGCCGAAGCCGCAGTACACCCGCATTATCCCGAGTGCGAAGCGCTGTTGCTGGTGGAGCTGGACGGCCCTTCCGCGGAAGTCGATCTGCAGATGCAGCAAGTCCGCGAGATCTGCAAAGCCAATGGCGCATGGGAGGATCGGTTAGCGCAGAGCGAGCAGGAGCGGATGCTGGTATGGAAAGGCCGCAAGGCCGCCTTTGCCGCCGCCGGCCGCCTTTCCCCCGACTACATCGTGCAAGACGGAGTGATACCACGCACCAAGCTACCCATGGTGTTGGAAAAGATTGCAGAGATGGCGGCAGAAGCCGGGCTGCGGGTCTCCAATGTCTTCCACGCCGGCGACGGAAACCTCCATCCCCTGGTGCTTTTTGACGCTTCGATACCCGGCCAGGAGGAGACGGCCGTCGAGTTATCAACCCGCATTCTGCATCTGTGCGTCGACCAGGGGGGCTCGATCACCGGCGAGCACGGAGTGGGCCGGGACAAGCAGCAAGCCATGGGCTACATGTTTTCCGAGCCCGACCTGGACACCATGCAACGGGTGCGCTGCAGCTTCGACCCGGACAATATCGCCAACCCTGATAAGGTCTTCCCTCGCCCCCGGCTGTGTGGCGAGAAAACCGGCAAGTATACCCCTCACCCTCTGGAGACCGCGGGCGTCGCCGAGTACTTTTGATCTGCCTCTGAAACAGTTTCTTATTCCATGAATGCGCCCGCTAACCATCACGGCTTCTTTGGCTGCCATTACCGGTCCGGAACACCTGCGGACGTTAGGCGGCGCGACCGCTGTCGCTCCGGGCAATACCGAAGAGGTCGCGGCCATTCTTCGCTTCGCGCAGGAAAACCACTTCGCAGTGGTTCCATGGGGCGGCGGCACGAAACAAGGCTGGGGCTATCCCGTGGCGCCGGCGGTGATATTAGAGACGCATCGCCTGAATGCAATCCGCGAGCATACCTGGCAGGACATGACCTGCACCGTCGAAGCCGGCTGCACCTGGGCGTCGTTGCAGTCGGCCCTGGCGCAACATGGCCAGTACGTTGCCCTGGATCCACTTTGGCCCGAGGGAGCGACGGTGGGCGGCATCGTGGCCACCAACGACTCGGGCGCGCTCCGGCTGCGCTACGGAAGCCTGCGCGACCTGATCATCGGCATGACGATCGTGTTGGCCGACGGGACCATCGCCCACACCGGCGGGAAAGTCGTCAAAAACGTTGCCGGCTATGACTTGCATAAGTTGATGACTGGGGCCTTTGGCACTCTCGGCGTCATCACCTCGGTAAATTTTCGCTTGCATTCCATTCCGAAGTCCACGCAGAGCTTTACCTTCTCCGCCCCGTCCGCTAAACCGCTGGGCGCGTGGATGCTCAAGCTGCTCCACCAGCAGCTCAGCACGCTGTCGATCCAGCTCCGGGGCACGGCGGAGGGATTTCATCTCGATATCCAACTCGCCTCACTGCCCGAGGTTCTTCGCACCCAAGCCGATTTGCTGGAGTCGCTGGGGCGCGTCGAAGGCCTCGCTATCGAGACTGCGACCGCGGCAATCTGGGATGCCCGGCAGCAACTGCTCGATCGGGATTTAGTCTGCAAAGCCACCATGCTTCCGTCGGAGATTGCCTCTTTCGCCGAGCGCGTTCGTAGCCTGGGGGGCGATTCAGTGACGCAAGCGACGGGGATTATGACAGCGGCCTTCCCGGCTGCGGCCGCCGGGCAGCTACCGCAATTGCGGCGTGATCTGGAAGCTGCGAGCGGATCGCTGATGGTCCTCAAGCAGCCGGCAGAGAGCAAGCTCGATTGTTGGGGAACCCTGCCCGATAGTCTTCCCTTGATGCGGGAGATCAAGCTCAGGTTCGATCCTGACGGCGTGCTTAATCCTGGCCGCTTCTTAGGCGGCCTATAGATTCGAAAAAAGGCAAGCGAAGGGGAACGAAACCTCACTGAATTGGATCTAATCGTGTAGAGGAACTCCGCCCCTACGGGGGCATGGTGAGGAAGAAGCAAGATGATCAATTAATTAATTTGAGCATCTTGATCACCTTGAAGAAACAAAAGCACTTAGCTAAAAACTTTGATCACCTTGGGAAAGCAACTTGATCATCCACCCGCTGCCAATCCAGAAGCGAGTCCCAAAGGAGTCGATGTCGCAGCAGAGCCGTATAGGAACAGGACGGGTGCCCCACGTTCGCGTGGGCGTACGTGGGCCGAAGAAGACGGGCGAAGCCCCACGACAGCCTTTGCGATTCCGGCCATCAAATCCAGGCTGGGAAGGATAGAAGACCATTTTCAGTCCCGAAGAGCCTGCCCTGCCTGCCCCGGGCGTGCCGTGGGAGCTTGTCGAAGGGGACGGCTGAGAATGCCCCAGGACGCGAGTCCTGGGGTGCTGCTCTGGTCCCATGTAATCTACACAGAAATACCCTATGGCCCAACTCACCCAGCGCGAACCCGCAAAGCCCTCCAACTTCGACGCCCACAAACCGCCGGAAACAGCGCTGATTGAGGACTGCGTGCACTGTGGCTTCTGCCTACCCGCCTGCCCCACATACGTGCTCTGGGGCGAGGAGATGGACTCGCCGCGCGGCCGCATCTACATGATGAAGAAGTCCGCCCAGGGCGAGGCTCCGCTCGACCAGCGCTTCCGCCTGCATATGGACAACTGCCTGGGCTGCATGGCCTGCATGACCGCCTGCCCCTCAGGCGTGCAATACAACAAACTGATCGAAGACACGCGCGCCCAGGTGGAGCGCAATATCCCGCGCACCCCAACGGATAGCCTCTTCCGCAAGCTTCTCTTCGCCACCTTCCCCTACGTGAAACGCCTGCGCCTGCTGGCTCTGCCCATGCTGATCTACCAACGCTCCGGCTTGCAGAAGCTCGTCCGTGCCTCCGGCCTGCTGCGGCTCTTACCAAAACGGCTGGCCCAAATGGAGGCCTTGCTCCCCCGCGTGCCCACGCACTTTATGCAAGGTCTACCCGCCAAAGTCTCACCCACCACAGAGCCCAGGCGGCGAGTGGGCATGCTCTCCGGTTGCGTGCAGCAGGTCTTCTTCCAGCACGTGAACCAGGCCACTGCACGAGTGCTCGCCGCAGAAGGCTGCGAGGTGATCATCCCCCAGGCGCAGCAATGTTGCGGCGCCCTCATGCTGCACTCGGGTCTCGACGAACAAGCCTCAGCGCTCGCACGCCAGATGATCGCAGCTTTCGAAGCAGCCAACGTGGAGACGATCGTGATCAACGCCGCCGGCTGCGGTTCGACCATGAAGGAATATGGCCACCTGCTGCGCGACGATCCTGCATGGGCCGCGCGCGCTGCTGCCTTCAGTGCCAAGTGCAAAGACATTTCAGAGATTCTGTGCGAACTGCCCGCACGTTCGCCGCGCCACCCGCTCCCCATGCGCGTGGCCTACCACGACGCTTGCCACCTGCGCCACGCACAAGCCATCCACGCCGAGCCGCGGCGCCTGTTAGCCACGATTCCCCAGCTCGAGGTCGCGGAGATCGACGAGCCTACGTTGTGCTGTGGCTCGGCCGGCGTCTACAACCTGCTTAACCCTGAGCCGGCCAATCAACTGGGCGACCGCAAGGTAGAGAACCTGCTCGCCACCAAGGCAGACGCGGTCATCTCCGCGAATCCTGGCTGCCTGCTGCAATTGATGAGTTCGCTGCGCCGCCGCGGCCTGGCGGACATGCCCGCGTTCCACATGGTTGAGCTGCTGGACGCATCCATAAGAAACGTTCCCCTGGCGGGCGTAAAATAAGGCTCGCGGAGACATCATGACGAACTCGACAGTAACGGCTCCCACGGTAACGATCGCAGGCTCACAGGGAGCGGCGGAAGCGGAAATTCTCACTCCTAAAGCGCTTGAGTTCCTGGGCGCACTGGCAAGCAATTTCGAGGCCGAACGGCAGCGCCTGCTGGCGGCCCGCGTCGCCAGGGCAGAAGCGCTGCGCAATGGAAAACTCTACGATTTTCTGCCCGAGACGGCCTCCGTGCGGCAAAGCGAGTGGCGCGTCGCACCTATACCCGCCGATCTCGAGGACCGTCGCACGGAGATTACCGGCCCGGTCGATCGCAAGATGGTGATCAACGCACTCAATTCCGGCGCGAAAGTCTTCATGGCCGATTTTGAGGATTCCACCTCGCCCACCTGGCGCAACGTGATCGAAGGCCAGGTGAACCTGCGGGATGCGATTCGGCGCGAGATCACCTTCGCCAGCCCCGAAGGCAAGCAATACAAACTCAATGAGAAGACGGCCACGCTTTTCGTGCGCCCTCGCGGATGGCACTTGCCGGAGAAACACCTCCTGGTGCAAGGCCAGCCCATCTCCGCTTCGCTCGTCGATTTCGGTTTGTACTTCTTTCACAACGCCGCTGCCCTCAAAGCAGCGCGGTACAGGTCCTTACTTTTACCTGCCCAAACTGGAGAGCCATCGCGAAGCGCGCTTGTGGAACAGCGTCTTCAACTTCGCGCAGGATACGCTCGGCATACCGCGCGGCACCATCCGCGCCACCGTGCTCATCGAGACCTTGCCCGCAGCCTTCGAGATGGATGAGATCCTCTTTGAGCTGAAGGACCACTCCGCCGGGCTTGAATTGCGGCCGCTGGGATTACATCTTCAGCTTCATCAAGAAGTTCAGCTATCGCGATGACCTGGCGCTTCCCGACCGCTCCACCATCACCATGGACCGGCACTTCCTCAAGTCCTACGTTGAGCTGCTGATAGAAACTTGTCACCGTCGCGGTATCCATGCCATGGGCGGCATGGCAGCGCAGATCCCCATCAAGCGCGATGCCGAGGCCAACGACCGCGCCATGGAGCGCGTGCGGCAGGACAAGCTGCGCGAGGTAAAGGCCGGACACGACGGAACCTGGGTGGCGCATCCTGGGCTGGTGCCGGTGGCCGAAGGCAGTCTTTGACGAATACATGCCTGGACCCAACCAGATTGCTCGCCGCAATCCCGGCATCCATATACAAGCCTCAGATCTTCTCGCTGTGCCCGAGGGCGAGATCACGCGCAAAGGCCTGGAGATGAACATCGACATCGGATTGCGTTATCTGGCGGCCTGGCTCGATGGATTGGGGTGCGTGCCCATCTACGATCTGATGGAAGATGCGGCTACAGCGGAGATTTCGCGCGCGCAACTTTGGCAATGGGCGCACCACGGCGGCCGCATGACCGATGGCGTCACGCTCGATGTCCCCGTGGTCCTGGCCACGATTCCCGGTAGTTCTGGAGCGCATCAAGCAGGAGCTTGGAGAGGAGCGGTTTGCCGCCAGCAAATTTACCGCGGCCGCCAAACTCTTCGAGCAGATGATCGCGGCCAAGCAGCTTCCCGAATTCTTGACCTCGGTTGCGTACGACTCGATCGACTGATGCCACGGATCTAATGCCCCAGACGTGATGCCCCGGACCCAATGTTAGACGCGTTCAGGATGCTCGCTCACTACAACCGCATCGCGAATGAGCGGCTCTACGAGAAGTGTGCCCAGCTGGACCCGGCGGAGTATCGAAGGCAGCGGCAAGGTTCCTTTGGCAGCATTCACGGGCTGCTGAATCATCTATTGCTGGGGGACCGCATCTGGATGTCCAGGTTTACCGGGGGTGGCAATACGACACCTCCACTGAACTCTATCCTGTTCGATAGCTTCGCTCGAGCTTCGCTCCGCGCGCGCCGCACAGGACGAGGAAATCGAAGCCTTCTTCGCCAAGGTTGGTCCCGATTTTCTGCACAGGCAACTTTCCTACGTCAACAACCAGGGCAAGGATTACGTCGAAACAGTCCCCGTCGCTGTGCTTCATTTTTCAACCACCAGACGCATCACCGCGGCCAGGTGCATGTGATGATCAGCCAGACAGACGTCAAGCCGCCCTCGCTTGACATGCATCGCATTCTCAATCCCTGATGAAAACAACAACCCTGCTCGCACTGCTTCTGATTCTCGGCGTTAGTCTGGCTGCGGGTGCCCAGGAAAATCCCCTGGCAGGGGTGATTGATATCCACGTGCACTGCGCACCAGACAGCACGCCGCGCTCCATCGATGCCATCGACATCGCACGCCTGGCGAAGAGGCGCGGTATGGGCGGCCTGGTGCTCAAGAACCACTACGAGCCGACCGCCTCGCTCGCCTACGTGGTACGCAAAGAGGTCCCCGGGATCGAAGTCTTTGGCGGCGTGGATCTCAATCTCTCGGTCGGCGGCATGAACCCCTCAGCGGTCGAACATATGGCGGCGACGACCGGTGGATACGGCCGCTTTGTCTGGATGAGCACCTTCGATTCCGAGCAGCAGGTGCGCTACTCCAAGCAAAACCGGCCTTTTGTGCAGATCTCGCGCGATGGTCAATTGCTGCCTGAGGTGAAGCAAGTGATCGCGGTGATCGCCAAGCGCAATCTGGTGATGGCCACCGGGCATCCCGAGCCCGGAAGAGGCTCTCATGATGATCCGCGAAGCGCGCGCCCAGGGCGTGAAGCACATGGTGGTGACCCATGCCATGATCGCGCCCATTCACATGTCGGATAAGCAGATGCAGGAAGCCGCGCAGATGGGCGCGTATATCGAGTTTGTCTATAACGGGCTCATCGGCTCGGCGAAAGAGTTCAACTTTAGAGACTATGCCCGGGCAATTCACTATGTGGGAGTAGAACACTGCATTCTTTCGAGCGACATGGGGCAGGTTGACAATCCTTTGCATCCGGATGGCCTGGTCGCGATGTTCGAATGGCCTCAAGCAAGAAGGAATCACCGATACCGAGATCAACCGCATGGCGAAGGAAAACCCCGCTCGCCTGCTCGGACTGGAATAACTACTCGGTCCGGAGAGCCTTCGCCGGATCAATAGACGCGGCACGGCGCGCGGGAATGAAGCTGGCGAGCAGTGCCGACGCGGCGAGCACGCATACCACAGAGATCGCCGTCCCGGTATCTCGTGGACTGACGCCAAAGAGCATGCCGCGAAGAAGGCGCGTGGCAACAAACGAGCAAAGGATGCCGCCCACAATGCCCAACGCTGCCAGCCAGCAGGCCTCGCGGAGGATGAGTCGATAGACCGCTGCACGTTGTGCCCCAAGGGCCATGCGCACTCCAATCTCGCGCGTGCGCTGGCCAACGGAGTAGGAGATCACACCGTAGAGTCCAACCGTGCCGAGCAAAAGCGCGAGTGAGGCAAAGGCCGCCACCAACCAAGATGCAGAACGATGGAGATAGGCCGATTGGGAGTTGTTGATCCGCTCCGACATCGTCTCTTCCTGATCGGCGATCAGCCCGCGATCGATTTGATGGATCGCCTGGACCATGGAAGGAAGAATGCTAGCGGCAGACTGAGTGGTGCGCGCAACCACATAGAAGTCGTCCCGGGGATTCTGGTTGAACGGCTCGTAAACGCCGGCGATGGGCTTCATATCCAAGGGCCCTTCCTTGATGTCATCGATGATGCCGATGATCTCGATGGGGTGATCCCTGTCGTATTCGTCGATTAACCGTTTTCCCAGCGGATCTTCCGCCGGAAACATCTCTTTCGCGAAGGTCCGATTGATGATGGCTACATGGGACCGGGAGCCGTCATCGGACTCAGTGAAGTATCGACCTTGAAGAAGCCGTGCTCGCAGAGTTTCAAAATACCCAACGCTCGCGCCCTGCTCAGTTGCCTCATCACCCTCGCCAACATAAGACCTGCCGGCAACTCGAAAATGCCCGAACAAACCCGCGAAGCCTTCTCCACCGCCAATGGCGAGGTGCCGCGATACACCGACCGAAGTGACTCCGGGCAGGACCGACATGCGGCCAATGACCTGCCGCTGCAAGGCAATAAGAACCGGGGCTGCCGGATCGCCTGTCTTGAAGACATGCAACACCGCCAGATGATCGGCGGAGATGCCGATGTCTTCATGCAACAACCGGTAGAAGCTCTTGGCCAGTAATCCGGCGCTCACCAACAGTACCACCGTGATCGCCAACTCAACTACCACCAGGCTTGCGCCGACTCTGCGCCAGCTCCTGCCTGCAGCCGTGCGGCCACCTTCCATGAGACCTTCCTGCATATCCGATAGAAAGAGCTGCAACGCCGGACCCGCGGAGAAGAGCACGCCACCGAAGATGGAAAGACCGAAGGCAAAGACCAGGAGATGCAGATCGAGATGGAGCCCTTCGAGGTAGGGCATGTTGCCGAGCAAGGCCGGTGGAATCAGCCCTGGCAGGATCTTGATCGCACACCATGCAAGTATCAGGCCGAGGAAGCATCCGGAGCCTGCGAGCAAGAAGCCTTCCACCGCAAACTGGAGAACGAGTCGAGCGCGTCCAGCTCCCAGCGCGCCGCGGACGGCGATCTCTCGCCTGCGGCTCTCTGCCCTCACCAGCAGCAGACTCGAAACATTGACGAAGCCAATCAGAGACAGAAGTCCCGCTCCGGCCAGCAGTGCGATGAGCGTCGGCCGGATTTCACCCAGGACGACATCTACGAGGGGGATCACCGTCGCGCTTCGATCACGATTCGTATGGGGATACTGCACCGCGATCTGCGCGGCAATGGACATCAGGTCCGTACCGGCAGCCGCAGGGGAAATCCCTTCCTTCAGCCGCCCTACCCCATAAAAGGCATGGCAATCATGAGGGAAATCCGCGCAGAATCCATGCAGCGCCGTCCAGAATTCCGCCGGTCCTACCGGAGCAAAATGAAAGCCGCGGGGCAAGACGCCAACCACAAGCAACGGAAGCCCATCCAACGTGACGGTTTGGCCCAACACGCTTTTGCTTGCTCCGAACCGCTTCTGCCATGTTTCGTAGCTCAGGATCGCTACCGCCTGGGCACTTTTCTCGTCTTCACCCGGCCTGAAATCGCGACCGAGAAATGGAACTACGCCCAGGGTGCGGAAGAAGCCCTCGCTTACCGTAGCTCCCGACACCGCTTCTGGAGTGGTCCCTGAGGTGAGTACGAAGCTATCGGGCCGATACACCTCGAGCGAAGAAAAACTGCGGTTCAGACGCTTCCATTCGAGATAGTCGAAGACGGAGAGGTGGTACCGGTCGCCGACTGGAATGCGCTCATAGAGGGCCACCAGCCGCGACGGGTCGCGATAAGGCAACGGCTTGACCAAGGCAGCATCGACAAAGGCGAAGATCGCGGTGCTGGCGCCAATACCCAACGCGAAGATGATCACCGCGGTAAAAGTGAAGCCCGGATTCTTGCGCAGCTGGCGGATCGCAAAACGAAGATCCTGCAGGATCGTCCCCATGGCAAGAGTTTCCCACTGCTTCCGCTATTTGGCCTCCAGCGAATTGTCGGCGCGATCATCATCCGGCAATACGTGATCAGGATCCACCTTCACCGAGGCCACAGGCTTATCCCCCGGCCACACCATCTCGCTCTTCGATTCCCAGGTTTCAACGGGAAGGCGGAAGCGCGTCGTCGTCCCGTCGGTATACTTCACCTCCACGGTTGCCGGCAACACCAGCTGGCCTTTGTTGACGAAGGTGACCTGGTCGCCATCGATCTTGGTAACTGCGAGGTTGAAGCGCCAGTTGTTTATGTACCACCCGCGCCAGAACCAATCCAGGTCCTCTCCACCCTCGCTGCTCATCTCGCGGAAGAAGTCCGAAGGAGCGGGATGCTTGAACGCCCAGTCCCGGATGTACTTGCGAAACGCCCAGTCGAAGCGCTGCTTGCCCAGGATCTGTTCGCGCAGCAACACCATTCCGTACGCCCCCTTGAAGTAGCTCACCGGGTGGGTGATCGGCCAGGTGTAGGCATCGGCCGGCATCAGCAGCACGGGGGCAGCCGGATCATCGAGCACTTTAAGGATCGTGTCGGGCGGCTCGCCTCCGGCTGAGTACTCCGAGTCGCGCTTCGGCCCATAGACTGCCGCCCTGAAACTCGGCTGACTCATCGATGTCGATGAAGGTGTTGAAGCCCTCATCCATGAAGGCATTGCGGCGCTCGTTCGAGCCCACGATCATGGGGAACCAGGTATGCCCAATCTCGTGCGCGGAAATCCAGAAGAGCACTTTGCCCTTGTCTTCGATGCCGTCGAAGATGATGCCTGGATACTCCATGCCTTCGGAGAAGCCGGCTACGTTGATGGCTGCAGGATACGGATAGGGGAACCAGTCGCGGGAAAAGCGCTCCACCGTGTCCTTCACGTATTCCGTCGAACGTCCCCACGCAGCATCGCCGGCGCTCTCCGGCGGGTACACGCTCTCGGCCAGGCTCTTCTTACCCTCGGGAAGGTTGATGCGCGCCGCGTCCCATATAAAAATCGGGCTCGCGCTCCAGGCCGACATCCCGGGTGTGATCCATGCGGAAATGCCAGGTGAGCGTGCCGCCCACCTTTGGCCTGCTGGCAGGATCGCTCACCTCGGCCGCCGTGCGGATGAACACAGTCTTGTCGCTGTTCCGGGCCTCTGCCAGCCGCGCTATCTGCGTGCTGGTGAGGACATCTTTTTCGTTGACCAGCTCGCCCGAGCCGGCCACGATCATCTCGCTGGGCACGGTTACGTAATAGTCGAAGTGCCCATATTCCAGGTAAAACTCGCTGCCGATATAGGGGAGCGTGTCCCAGCCGTGAAGATCGTCATAGACGCACATGCGCGGATACCACTGCGCCGATGTCGTAAATATCTCCCTGCTTCGAAGTACCCCAGGAGTTGCGGCCGCCCCACACGCCCGGGATCTGATAGTGATACTTGATGTGGATCTTCAGCACGCTGCCTTTGGGCGCCATGGGCTGAGGCAGCCGGATCTGCATCCGCGTGTCGTCTACCAGGTAGTCGGCCTTCAGCGATTCCTTGCCGTGCTCGATGGTGACCGACTCCAGCACAAACCCTTCGGTTGTGCGTCCGTTGGGGTTTTCTTCGGTGTCGGGCACCGGCTTCCTTTTCCGGGGTCCGCCGTTGACGATCCGCCCGCGCGCATCCGGGCGATAGATGTTCTGCTCCATGTGGATCCAAAGGCTGGTGAGCGAATCGGGGCTGTTGTTGGTGTAAGTAATGACCTCGTCGTTTTTGAGCACCTTGGCCGTTGTATCCAGCGTTGCGTGCATCTCGTAGTCCGCCTGGTTCTGCCAGTACGAAGGGCCAGGAGCGCCATTGCTCGAGCGATAGGCATTCACTGGATCGGGCAGGGTGAGCGGCGCAAAGGTCAGGCGGGGGTCATAGGTTGCCGATCCCGCCGCGAACAGTCGTTTGCGACCACGCGACGGCGCCCAGCAAGAAAACAGAGACAGCCATCAGCAGACGGAGAGAGCGCATCGATTCGAAGCTCCTGGCCAAGCAGATTGCACAATGGTTCTCTCAGCATACAGCGGAGATCACCAGCTGAAGCCTCCGGAGGGAGGGGGCCATGCTCCGCAGAGTTGGCGAAGCAGGACGATCCGGCCGAAGTGATAAGCATTGTGGGCTGCCAGGCTCTCCAGTTGTTCCCGCACCGTCATGATGCGGACGGGATTGCCCGGCCGCGATGGACAACGCACGGATTGTTCGAGTCTTTTGTCGTCACCCGCCGCGGTGGCAGCCTGCTGATTGCCATAGAAGAAACGCCGGCACAGCTGATCCCATGGCTCGCTCCGGTCTGCCGGGAAGCCATGTGACGGACGGGTTGGAAAGGGCGTCTCGACACCGTTCACCCAGTCCAGTGTGACCTGCTGCCAGAACGCGATATGCCAGAGCTCCTGATAGATAGTGTGCGGAGCACCTTGAATCGCTCGATGCGCGAGATCGCTTGGAAGACCTTCAAGGATGTGGGCCGGCGGTGCTGCCGCGCTGTCGCCGATCAGGGCCTGCTGTAACTCATTCATCTCGATTTCCAACTACGACTCCCACTCACGGATGTATCTTCTCGTGCCTTTCCAGCATGGCAATGAATTCGCTTATCTTTCGAGCGCGCGTCTCTGCTTTCTTTACCGTTTGTATGCGGAACAGAATGGCATACCTGTTTCGGCTTTCCAGGGTGGCAAAGAATGCCTTCGCCTTTGCGCTCTTGTCCAGCGCAGCCTGAAAATCCTCCGGCACCGTCGCGTTGCGCGGGGAGTCATAGGCTTGTTCCCACCGCCCATCCTTTTTAGCACGCAGCACTTCTTCGAACCCACTGTCTCTCATCCGCCCGCATTCGATCAACGCGGAGACTTTTTGCCGATTGATCTTCGACCAGATGCTGCGCTTGCCGCGCGGTGTAAATCGCTGCAGCCACGCGTCGCCGCTTTCCGGCTTCTTGTGCGCGTCGATCCATCCAAAGCAGAGCGCAGATTCTAATGCCTCAGCGTGGGTCAAGGAGCGAATCTTCGATCCCTTTTTCGCGATCCGCAGCCACACACCGGTGGCCTCGCCATGATTCCGCGACAACCAGTCCTCCCACGCTTGCTGGTGCTCGAAAACGAAAATGCGCGGCTCTTTGTCCGAAACAGGTTTGACCTTCATGCGAACCAACTTACCTACCTCCGCTTCTGATCGAGTCAAGCTATACTCCTTCCGTCAAAGGAGTCTCCTCATGGCATTGCTCCGCTATTTTCAGCGCGCATCATTCCTTTCGATAGGGACGATTCTGGCTTTGATTGGTTTCTCAAGTTCAGCGCTTGCCGCCGACCGGGCCGGGTCGCCTACAGCCACTTCTCGTATCGTAGATGGCATTGACGAGGCGAACTTAGTCCAGCTTACCGGCCACACCCACCCGCTCGCCGTCCCCAAATACGATGCCGGCGCAGTCGAGGACAGCTTCCCCATGCCGCATATGTTCCTGCAACTGCGGCGCGGCCCGGAGCAGGAAGAGGCGTTGGAACATTCTATCGACGATCGTCAGGATCCGCATTCCGCCAGCTATCACCAATGGCTTACGGCCGAAGAACTGGGCAGGAACTTCGGCCCGGCGCAGGAGGATGTGGAGGCGGTTTCGCAATGGCTCAGCACGCATGGGCTTCAAGTCAACTTGATTTCCAAGAACGGCTTGACCATTGATGTGTCAGGCACAGCCGGCCAGGTGCGCGAGGCGTTTCACACCGACATTCACAAGTACGTCGTGAATGGAAAGCAACATATCGCAAACGTCAGCGATCCTTCGATCCCTGCCGCGCTCGCGCCGGTCATCGTTGGTGTCGTCTCATTGCACAACTTCATGCCCAAGCCGGCGTTGATGAAACCGATCAAGAACTTCACTTTTCCCTGTAACGGCTGTCCTGATGGTTATAACGGAGCAACTCAATATGACGAGGCCCCGGCCGACCTGGCCACCATCTATAACGTTACACCCCTGTACAAAGCGAGAAAGCCAATCACCGGTAAGGGACAAACGGTGGTGGTTCTTGAGGACACAGATATAGATCCGGCCGACGTCGCCACCTTTCGAAAGGCATTTGGCCTGTCATCGTATTCCGGCACGTTCGCCCAGATTCATCCTGGCACCGGGTGCACCGATCCGGGACAAGGGAGCGCAGAAGGGGAAGCCGCCCTTGACGCCGAGTGGGCCGGCGCCGTAGCGCCGGATGCGTCGGTCGAACTTGCCTCCTGCGCGGATACTGAGACGAACTTCGGGGCCTTCATTGCTGCCCAGAACCTGCTGGACAGCACCAGCCCTCCGCACATCATGAGTCTGAGTTACATTGGCTGCGAGGCCGAGGAAGGACCTGGCGGAAACGCCTATATCAACAGCCTTTGGCAACAAGCTGCGGGCGAGGGGGTCTCGGTGTTCGTGGCCGCCGGAGACGCTGGCGCAGCCGGCTGCGATGCCTTTGATCTGCCCTCCCCCAACTGGTCAGACACTGGTATAGCGGCCAACGCGCTTGCCTCCACAACCTATGATGTCGCCACCGGGGGAACAGACTTTCTCGATACGTACGAGGGCACCAATAGCACTTATTGGAGCACCACCAATAACTCCCTGGGGAAGTCTGCCAAGTCCTACGTTCCAGAGATGCCGTGGAACAATTCGTGCGCCAGCAATATACTCTTTGGCTACTACAGGTACACGAGCGGAGTAGCGTTCTGCAACAGCAGTACCGGGTCCAATTTCCTTAATATTTCGGCCGGCAGCGGCGCACCGAGCCTGGTGTATTCCAAGCCTCACTGGCAGACTGGGATCGTAGGCATGCCGAACGATGGCAAACGTGATTTGCCGGACGTTTCATTGTTTGCCTCGAATGGATTCTGGTTTCACGCGATCCTCTACTGCATGTCAGACCCGGCGCAGGGCGGAGTTCCTTGCGATTACACTAACGACACAGACACTCTCTTATATAACAGCGCTGGTGGCACCTCTTTTACAGCGCCTCAATTTGCGAGTATCCAGGCCTTGATTAACCAGAAAGCGGGGGGCCCTCAGGGGAACCCGGCTCCGATCTATTACGACCTGGCGAAGGCTGAATTTGGAAGCTCGTCTGATCCGGATAAGTATAAGTTGTCAGAATGCCGCGCGTCGAAAGGCAACCGCATCTCGTCTTCCTGTATTTTCCACGACGTAACTGGGGGGAATAACGCTGTTCCCTGCTACGGAAGCAACAACTGCTATGATCCTTCGCCAAGCGGGTACGGCATACTTTCTACTTCTGATCATTCCCTGCTC
The DNA here is from genome assembly GCA_963746595.1 of uncultured Acidobacteriaceae bacterium. Lineage (GTDB taxonomy): Bacteria > Acidobacteriota > Terriglobia > Terriglobales > Acidobacteriaceae > PALSA-350. The sequence goes on along the minus strand of CAVVBS010000009.1, from coordinate 1,892,196 downwards.
GAAGCGTATCCATCTACCAGGGGTTGGGACTTTGCCACCGGGCTAGGCAGTATCAACGTCACTAACTTAGTGAACAACTGGCCGTAGGCCCTACACTTGATGGCCAGGGAAATGGGAAGCGGGGACTATTCGTAGCGCAGCGCGTTCTGTGGATCAATCCTGGTTGCGCGCCATGCCGGAATCCAGCAGGCGATGAAGGCAACCACGGCGAGAAAGAGAGGCACCATGGTGAAGGTCATGGTGTCGTGCGGGCGAATGCCATAGAGGAAGCTACTCAATAATCCGGCAACTGCGAAGGCGGCGGGCAGCCCAAGCGCCATGGCGATGACGGTGAGCACCATACCCTGGCGAAGAATGAGCCGGTGGACGGCGCTGAGCTGTGCCCCCAACGCAATGCGGATGCCAATCTCACGCGTGCGGCGGCTGACTGAGTAGCTCATCACGCCGTAAAGACCGATCGCGGCCAGCACCAACCCAATGAATCCGAAGATGCCGAAGAGCGTGCCGGCAAGGCGGGGCAAAAAGAGCGCCTGACGCAGATGCTCCTCCATGGTTTCGGAGTTGTATACGGCCATGGTGGAATCGAGATCGCGGATCTGACTGCGCACGGCATTTGTAACAGCGGTCGCATTACCCGTGAAGTGGACTACCAACTCATACCCCAGGAATGACGGATCGCTTCCGGTGCTTTGCGCAAGGGAGCGGAAAACGACAAAGCGCGTGTCCTCGCCAACGGTTCGTGACTTGATGTTCTGGACCACGCCAATGATCTCGTAGGTAACTCCTCCCCCGACCACGCGCTGGCCGATGGGACTGTTTCGCCCGAAAAAGTGCTCGGCAAAAGCTCGATTGACGATGGCAACTTTGGGAGCGTTGGCTGCTTCATGGCTGAAGTCGCGACCCGCAATCCGTGGTATCCCCATGGTCTCGAAGTAACCCGGAGTTGCCATAAACAGGTCCACAATTGGATAGGGACCGGTGGGCTTCGCATCCGCTTCCAGGCGGAAACCATCACTCCGGTTTCCCCCGGACAACGGGGCACTATCAGTAGCAGCAACGGAAACGACGCCTGGAATCGCAGCGACACGCTCGCGTAATTGTTCGAGGAATTGGGTGGTGCGCTCCGGAGAGTAGCCGTGGACCCGCGGATCGACAGACAGCATTAGGACATCGCGCGAGCGGAAGCCAATGTCGATGCCGACGGCCCGTTGCAGGCTGCGCAGAAATAATCCGGTGGCACATAGAAGGACCAGCGACATGACAATCTGAGCCACCACGAGAACATTACGCAGGTTCAGGCGGCGACCGGGACGGACGAAAGCATCCTCGCCCTTAAGCGCACTGGCCAACACAGGACGCGAAGCGATCCAGGCGGGTCCAAACCCGAAGACCAGGCCGGTTCCCACGCTGAGGACGAAGGTGTACAGCAAGACGCGCCAATCGATGCTGACGGTTGTGTCCAGCGGCACGGGGGCCGGGATACGGAATGCGGAAAGTGCCGAGGTCGCCCAGAGGGTCAGGAGCATGCCGAATAGTCCACCCGCGAGGGCCAGCAGCAAGCTCTCCAACAGCATCTGCTGCAACAGCTGACGCCGCGTCGCCCCCAGGGCAATGCGCACCGCCATTTCACGCTGCCGGCTGGACGATTGGGCCAGGAGGAGATTGGCAACATTGGCGCAGGCAATGCCAAGGACGAGCAACACGACAATGGACAACGCCGCGATAAAGAGCAGGACCGCCGCCTTGTCTCTGGGTGGCAGCGAGCCGGCCTGGTCCATACGGAAGCCTCGCCCTTTGTCGGTGCCGGGATATGTTTTGGCGAAGCGTTGGGCGAGGGTGGCGAGTTCGGCAGTGGCCTGGGACTGGGTGACGCCCGGTTTGAGGCGCCCCACAACCGCCAGCCAGTTCCAGTCTCGCGCGCTTCGGTTGGGAACACTAGGGGCGAGCTGTTCTACATTGCCGAGCGGTACCCAGAATTCAGGATCGAGTATCAGGTCAAGACCTCGAAAGCCTGGGGGCGCCACTCCGACGACTGTAAAGGTGTGACCAGAGAGCGTGATGGCCTTGCCCAGGATGGCGCGATCCGACGCGAAGCGCCGCCGCCAGAGACGGTGGCTGAGAACAATGACGGGAAGCCGCTCTTCGCTTGCCAGGAAGCCACGGCCAAGGTACATGTGGATCTGGGCGACATCAAAAAAGTTGGCGGTGGCCGATTGGCCCCAGACGCGCTCTGGTTCCCCTGAACCACTCATCGATGCAGGCAATAGCTCGTAATAAGCAGCCACGCCGGAAAACGATTGTGCTTGGTCGCGCACGTCGGTGTAGACCGGCCAGGGAAAGTTATTGCAGCAACGATCGCCCTCGTAGGTGGTACGGAGAGCCATAAGAGTGCCGGGATCACCGACCGGCGCGGGCCGGAGCACGAAGCGGCTTACCATGGAAAAGATGGTGGAGTTGGCGGCGATGCCCAGTCCGATGGAGAAGATGACCGCGAATACCAATCCGGGCGACCGGGAGAGACGCCGGAAGCTATAGATCAGATTTTGCCGCAGCGCCGCCATGATGCTTTCTCCGTGGTGTAGATTCGCTATCATCCCTAACTTACGGCACAACGGATATCCTGGTTCCCTGGTTTGGGGAGAAATTAACTGGGAATGAAGGCGCGTGAAAGCTGCTACACGAGTGCGTCAAGCTCGGAGATTCGGCGGCGAAGATAGCGAAGTTCGACCGCGTTGGTGGTGAGCGCCAGCCCGAGGCGGTAACTCTCGCCTGCTTCCCTGTTGCGGCCCAAGCGGCGCAACAGGTCGGCGCGGGCAGCATGAAAAAGGTGATAAGACTCGAGTTCTCCGGAGGAGCCCAGCTCATCGATCAACGCTAAGCCCTGCTCCAGCCCTTCACTCATGGCAACAGCTACGGCATGGTTCAGCCAGATGATCGGCGAGGACTGGCTTTCGCTGAGGATGGAATAGAGCGCAGCGATTTGTTTCCAGTCGGTTTCGCCGGCGGTGGCAGCCTCGGCATGGACGGCGGCGATGGCTGCCTGGAGTTGATACGGGCCGAGGTTACGGCGGCCTAACGCTCGCTCGATCAAACGAATGCCCTCGGTAATCTGCTCGTGGCGCCAGAGAGAGCGATCCTGCTCCTCAAGAGGCACCAGCTGCCCATCGACGCTGGAGCGGGCGTCACGGCGAGAGTCATGCAGGAGCATGAGGGCCAGCAGCGCCATGCTCTCCGGGTTGTCGGGCATGAGTTCGAGCAGCGTACGCGCGAGGCGAATAGCTTCGGCACAAAGCTCGCGACGAACGAGATTGTCTCCGGAGCTGGCGGAGTAGCCTTCATTGAAGATGAGGTAGAGAACCGCCTGCACCGCGGCCAGGCGTTCCGGCAAAGAAGCGGCACTCGGAACCTGGTAAGGAATCCGTGCTTGCTGGATCTTGCGTTGGGCGCGCACCAGGCGTTGCGCGAGGGTGGGTTCGGGAACGAGAAAGGCACGAGCTATCTCGGGGGTAGTGAGGCCGCCAAGAGTGCGCAGCGTGAGTGCGACTTGCGCCTCCAAATTGAGCGCGGGGTGGCAGCAGGTAAAGATGAGGCTTAGCCGGTCGTCTTCAAAAGGGCGGCTCATTTCCTCGTCAATCGCGCTGCTGCGCGATTCGTACTCGTACAGCAGCTGGCCTTCATGGTCGCGGCGCGTCTGTTCCCGGCGCGCGTAGTCGATCAGCTTGCGGCGAGCCGTGGTTGTGATCCAGGCGGCGGGATTGGCTGGGATGCCCTCGGCTCGCCAGCTTACGACGGCGGCGGCAAAAGCATCTTGCATCGCCTCCTCAGCGAGGTCGAAGGAGTGCGAGATACGAATAAGGCCGGCGATAATACGCCCCGACTCGGAACGGAAGACTGATTCGACGGTCGCAAGATGGTCATCCATTCACGCGCACGCGGGCGAGCCTTTCACTTCTAGTCAATTTTCGGGAGATGCGGCCGCGATGTGTGCACCCGAAGTGGTAGTGGTCTGGGGAAACTCGCGGATGGGACGAACCTCGACGCAACCAGTCCTTCCGGCGCAGGCAGTGGGTATCCTGGCAGCCCAGGCGAGCGCGTCATCAAGATCCTCGCAGTCGAGAATGTAGTATCCGGCTAACTGCTCTTTGGTCTCGGCAAATGGACCGTCGGTGACCATCGTCCCGCCGGCGTGCACGCGGACGGTCGTGGCCGTGCCGCTGGCCTGGAGAGGATCGGCGGCGCGCAAGACGCCGCGACGCCGAGCCTCTTCCATGACCGCCCGGTGTGCCGCGGCGACTGCGCTCAGATCATCGTGCGTGACCGACTCATCTTCCTGCGAGTAAATCAACATCATGTAGCGCATGGCGAACCCTCAATGCGATAGTGAGCCCGGGAAATTGATATCAGCTTTAATCTCGCGGATCTGGTCGGTGTGTCTTGCGGTGTGCGATCCAGTAGCCAACAGCCATTGATAGCCGTCCCATGGCCCGAAGAGAGGATGTGGCCGGACGCGACCACGCAGCAGAGGAGCGGCCACCAGTTGCATCGTCCGTTCACGGTTGGTGAGGAAGCACTGCAGTGCTTCCTCGCCACTCCACCGACCTTCCGGGCAGACCGGTTCAGGAGCCTTGACCTTTGTAGAGCGTTTGGGCACCTCGTTCAAGATCAGCTCGTCCATTTCGATCTGCTTGTCACCCGATTCCGCTTCCGGGGCACTACTCATGTTTCCAATAATGGCATGGACACGGCCTTCAATGAGGACCAGGTGTTCAAGGTTTTCAGCAATGGACCAACTGTCGTAATTCGGTCGGAAGCTCCACTGCAAAGCCGACAGCCCGGTCACTGATTCAACCAGAAGGTCTCGTGTAATGGAGAGATGGCGCGATGCTTTGGCAATCTGGTCTGCCGTCAATGCAAGCTTTGCACCTGAGGGCGAAGTTGTATCGATCATGTTGCCTCCCTGGCAGCGTTTACGGAGATGAACGGATCTATCCGAAGATCATGATAGGACGTACTTCGATGGAGCCGTAGCGCGCAGCGGGGATTCCGGATGCAATCGACGCTGCTTCATCGATGCTCGCCGCTTCGAGCAGGTAGTAACCACCGAGCTGTTCCTTCGTTTCCGCAAAGGGTCCATCCGTGGTAAGGACTTTACCGTCGCGCACACGCACTGTCTTGGCAGTTGCGGTGGGTTGGAGCGCCTGGCCGGACTTAATCGCTGAGGCGTTCTTTTTGCCGAACGCTCCATACTCGGCGAACTCGGATTCGGGAAATCCGTTGGCAAAACGACTCTCGGCTTCGTAGATCAAAACTAGATATTGCATAATCTTTTTCCTCCTGCCAGTACGACGTCCCAGTTGTTCAGAATCGACAGCCAGGAAGATAAATTTTTCTGAGCGAGTGTCCTGCATGGAGTAAAGCTTAAGTGTGCATTCCGTAGGAGTCTGTGCCTAGGTTAATTCCAGAGAAACTGAACCGGTGATTTATCCGCTGTGGAGCGGATTCGCTTTTATCGCTTTACATACGGCTCAACGGGTATCCTGTTCCCGGGCTTGGGGAGAAATATCCGGCGTTTGATATCGTCGACCGACTTGGCAGAGAGGATTTCGAACATGATACGTGATCGAGCGAGAGGACCAGTGTCGAAGCCCGTTTTTTGGGGCTGCCTGGTTCTGCTGCTATGGACAACGGCCTGCAAGCAGCCGCCACCGGCGGATACACCGGCGGCGGATGAACAGGCGATCAGAGACCTTGACGCCAAGTGGGAGAAGACCGCGGAGGCCCGTGACCTGGACGGCACCCTTTCGTACTACAGCGATGATGCTGTTGTGTTGCCCGGAAACGCCCCTATCGTTCAGGGTAAGGACGCGATTCGCGCCTTGTGGAAGTCGCTGCTCAGCCCGGACATTTCCCTCTCCTGGCAAGCTACCAAGGTAGATGTCGCCCGCTCTGGTGAACTGGCCTATCTTATCGGCACTTATACTTTGACCGCTAAGGATGCCCAGGGCAAGCCGGCCACGGACCACGGTAAGCTCGTCGAGATATTTAAGAAGAAGGCCGACGGCTCCTGGAAAGTAGCAGTCGACATGTATAACTCAGACCTGCCCGCTCCGCCAGCCTGACGTGTCTGCGTAAGAACTGGAAAAGAAACCCGCAGGTCCCTCCACTGCGCTTCCACGGCACGCCGGGACAGGTCGCTCCGGTGGGGATGACAATTCTTTCGAGGGAAATGGCCTCGAAAACCGGTCAGACGAACAGCTGTCAGTGGTCCCAAAGAATTGTCATCCCGACCGAAGCGTACCCGGATTTCCTGCTTCGCGGCCTCACCATCATGTAGCGCATGTATCAAGCGGTCTGGAGCTTCTTCATCAGCGCTTGAATGTCCATGTAGTTCCAACCTTCGACGATCTGGCTGCCTTTGACGATGGCGAAGGTTGAACCCGCCATCGTCTCCTTCTTGCCGCTGGCGGGAAAGCCGAAATGATCGCCGAGATGGGTCATGGAGACTCGCCAGCGAACGGCGACCCGATCACCCTCGGTGACTATCTCCTCCATGTCCACGTGCACGTCGGGGAAAGCGCCGCAAAACGTACGGTGTACGGCCTTGAAGGCTTCGGGGCCTACCAGCACCGAATCCGCTTCAGGAAAGCCGTGAGACTTGCCTTGCGGGCTGAACATTTCGTCAATGGCTGCTTCGCTTTTCTGGTTCCAGACCTGCTCAAACCAGCGCCTCACTAGAAGTTTGTTCGCCTCGGACATAGACGCCCCTCCGTTTCGCGGAGAAGCTTAGTGCATTTCTGCCCCTGATGTATACAACTGCTTGTTACAAGCGACAGCCAGCGTTTCGTAGGGGAAGGTCACCTGGGCCTTTCCGGCGAGTTCCGGAGACGTAGCGATGACTTCCCGGATCTCATCCTTGACGAGCTCCTGTTCGTCCGGCGGGAGGGCCGCCATGAAGCTTACGGATAAGATACGGTCGACAATCACCCGCTCGGGATCGCCGGTATGCAGGTTGGGAAAGCGCGTCTCGCGGAGGGGACCAAACCCATCAGCAGGAAACTGGGCTCGCCATTTCTGGCTGTGGTAGCGGGGAGCATCGCCCTCAAAGCGCTTCATGATCCGGGTAAGGGCTGCGACCCATTGAACGTTATTGTCACGGACGTTCCAGACCAGACCCAGAGCGCTGCCTGGCTTGAGCACGCGATGGATTTCATGCAGTGCTTCGGGCGTGGCAAACCAATGAAAGCACTGCGCACAGACGACGGCGTCCACCGATGCATCGCCCAGCGGAATGGCTTCGGCTGTGCCGCTTCTGGCTTCAACTTCGGGGTACTGGCGTACCAGTTGTTCCAACATTGCCGGTACAGGTTCCACGGCGATAACCTTCGCTCCCGTGGCTAGAAGACTGCGCGAGAACTTCCCTGTGCCTGCGCCTAAATCGAGAACGGTTTTGCTGCTGTCGAGCCCTAGCTCCTGGTTCAGCCATGTTTCAATTTCAGGCGGATATTCCGGACGGCCGGCAACGTAGTTGGCCGCACCCGCCGCAAAGCCTTGGGCCGCAGTGTGATGAATCTTTGCCATGGGTTCTCGCTTTTCCAGCTTGGCAAACGTTCCTTCATTTGCCGGTGTAGAAGCTGTATTTTGCAGTATACGGAACCCGTTCTTCGCCGCTGTCACACGCTTTGGTTGGAGCAGCACCACCATGCGTTTCGGTCCGGCGAATGTAAAGCACGTTCGCCAGTTTGCCGCTGCCGCTCCCGGGAACGGCTTGTACCAGCAACCAGGGCACGGAGGAAGCATCTGCCGCAGGCCGGCTCGCAATGGCTTTGCCCTTTACTTCGCTTCCATCCTCGAGCTTCCAGGTGGGACCGGCAAAATGGGTGCCGATTACTTTGCCTTGTTCGTCCAGAAGTTTGGCGTCCGGAGCCTTGAGGGTCCAATGTCCATTCGTACAGGTGTAGACCTGCGCGCCGTCTCCTGCAGCTTCGAGCAGCAACGCGGTTCCAGCGGGAGCCTCGACCGATGACGATGGCTGTTTTCCCTGGAGCAATAGAATCGAGTAGGCAATCAGACTGAGCGCAAAGACTCTTCGCAACATCTTCATTACCTCAAATACATCCAGTTACTCCGAGCGCAATGCAGTCATTGGCTCGGTCGAAGCCGCACGCCGCGCTGGAATCAAACCAGCGACGCATGCCGATATAGCCAGCGCCACGACCGCACCAGCCATCACCCACGCGTCCTGACCGGACACGTCATAGAGTTGCGATTGCAGGAAGCCCGCGCAAAGCAGAGCTGTCGGTACGCCAATCGCCAATCCGATTCCGGCCTGCAACATGGCGCCACGCATCACCATGCCGATGACGCCTCCTCGGCCCGCGCCTAGCGCCATGCGTATCCCGATTTCCGCGGTCCGCCGCACGACCATGTAGGAAGTGACACCATACAGTCCGACCGAAGCCAGCACCAACGCGAGTAACCCAAAAAGCAGTGTCAGCCGCGTAACCATCCGCTCAGCGTTGAAGTTTCCATTGATCTGCTGGGCGAAGGTTCGGTAGTCGTCTACGGTCAGGTTGGGATCGATCCCCGCCAGCGTTTTGCGGACCTGACCCTCTAACCCTGGCGTAAGCGCCTTCATCTGGAGGACGAGCGCGCCGGCGTACAACGATGCATCCAGATATTTGGGCGGGATGCTGCGTGATTGCTGCAGCATGGGCGTAAAGTACATGGGCCGAGCCGCATCGCGCGGATTCTCATACTTTGTATCCTCCACCACGCCCACGATCTTGTAGTCGCCGGAAGATTTGATAGCAAACGCGCCGAGATGTTGTCCTATGGGGTCTTGGCCGTTCTTGAAGAGCTTTTTCACAAACGCCTGGTTGACAACGGCAACGCCCTCAGAGGTTGCGGTGTCGGATGGCAAAAAGGAGCGCCCGCGAACGACGCGCTGCCCAACTGCCTTGAAGTAATCCGGACTTGCGCGGTCGAAGACGGCAGTCACTTCCTGCCCGGGATCAGGAGCGGGCTGACCCTGGACGTAGACGTAAAAACTCCAGCTGTCGTTTTCGAGTGGGGTGTAGATCGTCAAACCGACACGCTCCACCCCGGGCAGGGAATGAAACCTGTCTTCGATTTGCTGGTACAAGCCCTGCAACTGCGCGGGCTTGTAGCCCGCCTTCAAAGGATTCATGTGGATGATGACGCGGTTGGTGGTCTCGAGGCCGAAATCCTGATGCTCGAGTTTATTGAGGCTCTTGCCCAGCAGACCTGCTCCGACCAGCAATACCAGCGACAACGCCGCCTGCAGGACCACGAGCGATCGCTGCAGCCACGAGGAGCGGTCCCGCGTGCTTCGATTAACACCGCGCATCGCATTGGCGGGCTGCTGCTGCGAAGTGATCCAGGCCGGCGCAATGCCGAAGACCAGTCCTGTAAGCAGGGAGACTGCGAAAGAAAAAGCCAGCACGGGCAACGACGGCGCGGCGTGAATCGTCAGAGTGGGTGAATCCGGGAACATCAACGCCAGCAGTGCGCGGGTCCCTGCATACGCCAAGGCCAATCCAGCTACGCCGCCGAGGAATGCCAGCACAATACTCTCGGTCATCATTTGGCGCACGACTCTTCTCCGCGTTGCACCGAGAGCCATGCGAATCGAGATCTCGGCGCGTCGCGCCAGCCCCCGCACCAGCATCAGGTTGGCGATATTCGCGCATGCGATCAGGAGCACCAACCCGGAGAGCCCCATGAGCAGATACAGGCTGTTGGCGGCGTTGTGCTGCATTTTCGCAACACCCACACCGCCCGGCGTCAGTACAACGCGAGCTTTGGCCAGCTGCTCTTTGCCGTGTTCCGATTGGTACGCCGGCAGCTGAGAGAGTGACTGCCGCAGCAGGGCGCTCACTTTGGCCTGGAGTGGTGCCATCGCGGTACCAGGCTTCACGCGGCCGATGAGATACAGCCAGCCCAGGACCGGATTGTTACGGGCTCCATAAATGCCTAGAGCCGGCTCCTGGGAGATGGGAAGAAAGAAGTCTGGCGGACGCTCGCTCATCCGGTCGCCATAGAACGCCTCTGGCGTCACACCGATTACGGTGAGCGGATGGGTGTTTATGAAAAACGTGCTGCCGATCACCGAGGGATCGCCGGCGTAGTCCCGCTGCCAAGCTTGGTAGCTCATCACGGCGACAGGCTGGGCACCCTCTCTGTCATCCGAGGGCGTTAGGACGCGCCCGATCGAAGGCTGTATGCCAAACGTCTGGAAGTAGTTGCCGGAGACAAACTCGCCCAGCGAAGACTGCGAAGACGCATCGACCAGGGCACGACGGACCGAGAGGTCTGCACTGCCCGCTTGCATTGCCGCTAACTCCTCAAACTCCGGCGTGTGGTCGCGCAGGTATTTGTAGCCCTCGTAGGAAAAGGTTGTGTAGTCACTTTCGAATGAGGTGAGGCCCATGTTGCAGCAGTCTTCTTTGTCCCCCAGGCGCACCAGTGACTTGGGGTCCACGACAGGCAGGTTCTTGAGCAGCACGGCGTGTACGAGGGTGAAGATCGCGGTGTTCGCCCCAATGCCCAGAGCCAGCGTCAGCACCGCGGTCATCGTGAAACCCGGAGTCTTGCGCAATTGGCGCAGCGAATAACGGGCGTCCCCGACCAGATTCGCAATCATTGTGACTCCATTCTGAGTGCTGGCTACGTCTCCGTAGACTAGAAAGCACGCAGGTGACCAAAGGCTGGAGTCGCATCTATGCGGGGTTTCTTCAACTTACAAAGCATTCGGGGCACGAACTGTCCACAAATCCAGTTCGATGTCCATCGCCGGACACTTCCGTGGACAAGCCGAGGTTAACGACTCAGTGCATCGGATGGATGGAAAGTCAGAGGGAAAGAGCGGTGGTATCCCACATCTCGCGAAAAACGAGCGAGATGTGGGGCACCCGTCCTTGGTGAGGAACAAAAGGGCTACGGGACACGGGGAGGGGTGGGCGGCGCAGGTTGGCTTAGATAGAAGGCGATGTCCTTAGCCGCCTTGGTTTCCACGTCGGGCTTCTGCAAGAAGCCGAGATCGCGAAACCAGTCGATGAAGCGGAATTGCCAGGTGCCAAAGGGTATGCCGTTGCGGTCGGTCAGGCCGCCGGTCATGTGGCTGCCGTCGCGCAGCAGGTCGCCGGGATGGCGGCCATTGGCATAAATGTGCATCTCGAGGTTCGGCACGCGGAGGGCCAGCATGGCGGCAAAGTATTCGTCGGCCCAGATGGCGTGCACCTGGTCATCGGAGCCGGCAGAGGCGATGAACGAGGGAGGCACGTTACGCGGGATCGGCGGGGCAACGCGATTGCGGGCGAAGGGGGTGGGACCGGGATAGATGACGCCCACAAAGTCAGGGCGCGAAGAGATGCCAGCCAGAGGATCTGCTGGGATCGCTGTTCTTCTTGTCAAAGTCGTCGTATAGCACTGCCGCGGCGGTGGCCAATTCCGCGCCTGCGGAAAAGCCCATGATGCCGATCTTGTGGGGATCGATATTCCATTCCTTGGCGTGCGCGCGCACCAGGCGAATGGATTGCTGGGCGTCGTAGACCTCATCGGTGCGGGGGTTGTATCCGTCGCGGCGCAAGCGACTGCGCAGGATGATGGTATTGACGCCGTAGTTATAGAAGAAGGGAACGAAATCCGCACCCTCGGAGCCCACGTTCAAGGTATTGTGGCCGCCACCCGGCACCAGGATCACGGCAGCGCCGGTATTCAGGCCGCGGTCGACGGTGTGCACTTCGATCGATGGGTTGTGTATGTTGACGATGCTGTTGATTCGCCCGGGCACGGATTGGCTCATGTTGTACTGCTCGGCCTCGCGCACGCGGTCCTTATTTAGGAAGGGAGAGCCGGGCGGATAAAGAGTGACCACGACTCCGCCGGGAAGGATAGGCTGCGGAGCATAAGGAGCATCCGTGGATGGCGCTGGCTTGGGCACTCCCAGAGGAGCAGGCAGCGCCGGGGTGTTTTGTGCGAGGCAAACTCCTAGAAGCGGTAAGAACGCAGGGAGCAGCCAAAGCATTTTGTTCATTGTTATGGTTCTCACCTGCTCACTTGGCGGAATCGGGCAAAATGTGGATGGTGTGCAGCCAGATCTCCGCAGTCTGCGGCCACGTAGTCACGGGAAGGGCTGTTCGGCGCAGGCCGTAACCATGGCCACCCTGGGCATAAATGTGCAGCTCTGCCGGGACCTTGGCATTCTTCAGGGCAAGGAAATAAACAACGGCGTTTTCTACATGGACTGGATCATCCTCAGCTTGCACCAGGAAAGTCGGCGGAGTTTGATCGGTGGGATGAATGTCGGGATTCGGCGCGTAGTTCTGGTCCGCGAGGGCAAGATAGCCGGGATAGACGATGACGGCAAAGTCGGGGCGGCAACTGAGCTTGTCTGCCGCGTCCAGCGGATCGTAAAGTCTCTGGTCGAAGTGAGTGCTCAAGGCGGCGGCAAGATGCGCGCCGGCGGAGAAGCCCAGGACTCCGATGCGGTTTGGATCGATGTGCCACTCGGCGGCGTGGGCGCGCACGATGCCGAAGGCACGCTGAGCATCTTGTAGCGGCGCCGAAGATTTGGGATATGGGCCCGCGCTCGGGCACGCGGTACTTAACCAGAATGCAGCTGATGCCGACCGAATTGAGCCAGTCGCATACTTCGGTTCCTTCGAGGTCAATGGCCAGGATGCGGTAACCACCCCCGGGGAATACAACCACGGCGGCTCCGGTGTTTGTTCCCTTAGGCGTGTAGAGCGTTAGCGTGGGATTGGAAACATTGCCGATACGGATGACGGGCTTGCCGCCAGGGGTACCATCTTTGGCGGTCGTCATGTCGCCTTCCGGCCCCGCACTCGGCTGGGCACCCGGCGCGCCATTGGGCCACAGAGGCATGGTCAGATGATCGGGAGAGGGCGGCCACGCGGGGGTTTGTGCGAAGAGAGCGGTGGAGGCTGCCGCCAGTGCGGCGATGATCAGGAGACGCTTGCGCATGAAAAGGACCTTTCGAACCCGGATCTCGCGTACGCTGCACTGGAAAATGCCCGGGTGTGCGGTTTTCGTTAAGGAGAGCCGCTTGAGGTGCGCCGAAGTCACAACTGCACGGGAGATCCGGGCAACCGCAGCCATGATCGCAGCCGCAAGGGGTGCGGTGCAAGGCTGCATCTTGGTGGACCGATGAGTCTGCGTGAGGTGGCGGGTGCAGAGGCGCGGTATCCCACATCTCGCGAAAAACGAGCGAGATGTGGGGCACCCGTCTCGTTCTTACACCCGTCCTATTACATTTAGGCCCGTAGCGACGGGCTCAGCAGGTCTTCAATGCGCACCGGGAGCTTCCGCACACGCACTCCCGTCGCGTGGTAGACGGCGTTGGTGATAGCGGCCGCAATGCCTGCCAGGCCAATCTCCCCTACCCCGCGCGCGCCCAGAGGATTAATGATCTTGTCGGGATAGTCGAGGAAGGTCACGTCGATCTGCGGGGAGTCGGCATTGGTGGCCACAATGTAATCAGCCAGGTTGTTGTTGATGGGAGCGCCGAAGCGCGGGTCATAGACCGTCTCTTCAAAGAGGGCCATGCCGACACCCATCACGACCGCACCCTCAATCTGGTTGCGGGCGGGCTTGGGATTGATGATGTGGCCGGCGTCAATCACTGTCACCACACGAGAGACACGGAGGCGTGCAGTCTCAGGCTGCCACGTCACCTCTGCGAACTGCGCTCCGAAGGAGTGCTTGGAGTGCTTGCTGTTTGGATCGCCGAAGGTACCCTCGGACTTTCCCTGGCCCGAGGCGGCACGGATGTTGCCAGCAGTAAGGATCTGCTCGTACCTCACCCCAGTGTCAGGCGATTTGTCTTTGAGATGGATGCAGCCGTTGGTGAAAGCCATCAGCTCTGGCTTCTGGCCGGCTAATCCCGGCTCTTTGCTTTGACTGGCGATCATAAAGAGAAGCTGTTGCGCTTTCTCAATCGCATCGATGACGGCGGGAATCACCGATGCGGTGGCCCAGGAGCCGCCGGAGATAGGCCCGGGCGGGAGAGCCGAGTCGCCCAGAACCACTTCGATTTTATCGTTGGGGATACCGGTCTTCCCGGAAACGATTTGCGAAAGGACGGTGTACGTGCCGGTGCCAATATCCTGCGTGGCGCAGGAGACGCGGGCGGTTCCATCGTCATGGAGGTCAACCGTGGCTTCGGTGGCCATGCGCTCGGCAATCCAGGAGCAGCCGGCAACGCCCCAGCCCAGAATCAAGCCGTCCTTCTTCATCGAGCCAACCTGTGGAGTTCGCTGCGACCAGCCGAATTTTTCTGCGCCGACATTGAGACACTCGACGAAGTGGCGCGAAGAGAAGGGCAGATTCTTGCCCTCGTCGATTTGAGGCTCATTCAGGAGGCGCAGCTTGATCGGATCCATGTTGAGCTTGATGGCCAGCTCATCCATGGCCGACTCAAGGGCGAAAAGGCCAGGCACAGCGCCAGGACCGCGCATGGAAGTGGGTGTGCCGACGTTGCGCCGGACCAGGCCAGAGGTAGCGCGAAGGTTGGGCGTGCTGTAGCTGTAGCTGGTCGCCTCACTGCAACCCTCGGAGTAGTCGTCGAGGATTGAGGTGTGATTGAGCGAGTCGTGCATGAGGGAGACAAGTTTGCCGTCGGACGCGGCCCCGATACGGATTCGCTGCTGCGTACGCGGGCGATGGCCAACGGTCTGAAACATCATGTCGCGGGTCACTACCAGCTTGACCGGCCGGTTCAGGTTGCGCGCCGCTGAGGCTGCGATCAGGCAGTGGGTCCAAGGCCAAAGCTTGCCTCCGAAGCCGGAGCCAAGAAAGCGGGAGATGACGCGGACGTTCTCTGTCTGGCACCCCCAGCATCTGGGCCAACACATCGCGATGATTCATAACCGCCTGCGTGGTTTCGTAGAGGGTAAAGTTTTGTCCGTCCCAGGTGGCAACGCTGGCGTGTAGCTCAATCGGATTGTGAGTCTCGGTTGGCGTGATGTAGGTTTCGTCGACTTTGACCGGGGCGGATTGAAAGGCCTCGTCCGGATTACCCCGATGACTGTCTACGTTGGGCTTGTCATCGGTTTCGAGGTGATCGCGCACGTCCGGTTTTTCCGTCTTGTAGGTTACCTTGACGGCGTTTGCTGCGGCCACCGCCTGTTCGTAGGTGAGTGCCACCACCGCGGCGACGTATTGTCCGTAGTAGCGGATGATGTCGTCATCGAAAGGCGGACGGCGCTCGTCGAGAATATCCCGTCAAGCCATCAGGGGACGGCGCAGATCGGAAGAGCTTGCCCAGGTTCTGGCGCGTATACACGGCCTTGACTCCCGGCATAGCCCGCGCGCCGCTGGTGTCGATGGCTGTGACGGTGCCCTTAGCGATCGTGGCGCACACCGGCACGGCGTAAAGCATGCCTGGCAGATTGTGGTCCGACGTATACATGGCGACGCCGCTGACTTTGAGCGGACCATCGACGCGAGGCAACCCGGCGTCTGTCCGGGGAGGAAGGTTGAGTGTAGATGCCATGATTCTTTCTCCTCTGGTGGTCTTACGCGGGTTGGGTTGCGAGGGTGAGAGCGTGGGTGATGCAGCGCTTGGCGAGTTCGACCTTAAATCCGTTTTCGCTTTGCGGCTGCGCACCGTGCAGAGCCGCCTCTGCCGCCTGGCGGAATGTTTTCTCGTCCACGGCCTTGCCATGCAACGCCTTCTCCGCCTCGAAGGAGCGCCAGGGCTTGGTGCCTACGCCTCCCAGGGCAACGCGGACAAAGGCCAGCTTGCCGCCGCTCACCTCGGCCACGATGGCCGCCGAGGAAAGGGCAAATTCGTAAGAGGCGCGGTCGCGTAGTTTCAGATAGACCTGTTTGCTATTGGGCTTCGGCGCGGGGAGAGTGACGAAGGTGATGAGGTCGCCCGGCTCAAGCACGTTTTCCCGCTGTGGCGTGTTGCCGGGAACGAGGAAGAACTCGCCGATCGGTACATCGCGCTCGCCCTTCGAGCCCTGGATGTGAATGGTCGCTTCGAGAGCAGTGAGGGCGACGTTCATGTCGGAGGGGTTGGTCGCGATGCAGTCTTTGCTGGTTCCCAGGATGGCGAGGGTGCGGTTGTCGCCTTCGATGGCGGAGCAGCCGGAGCCGGGCTCGCGCTTATTGCAGGCCATGGCATCGTTGCGGAAATACATGCAGCGGGTGCGTTGCAGAAGATTGCCGCCCGTGGTCGCCATATTGCGAAGCTGCGCGGAAGCTCCGGCGAGCAGGGCTTGGGAGAGAACGGAGTAGTCGCTCTCAACCGTGGGGTCATGAGCCAGATCGGAGTTGCGCACCAGGGCACCGATTTTCAAGCGGCCGTCGGAAAGTTTTTCGACCTTGTCGAGTGGCAGGCGATTGATATCCACGACCTGGGTGGGCCGCTCGACATTCAACTTCATGAGATCGAGCAAGGTCGTTCCGCCGGCGATGAACCGGATCTGCGCGCCCTGTTGCGCGGTGCTGGACTGGGCCGCGGCCTGAATGGCTTGCGGTATGCCGGCAGCCTGGGTGTACTTGAACATTTCCATGACGCGATCTCCTATGCCTGCTGGCGGACGTCTTGTATGGCCGCGACGATGTTGGGGTAGGCTCCGCAGCGGCAGATGTTGCCGCTCATGAGCTCCTTGACGTCGGCGTCGGAGGGGCCGCACTTCTCCTTAAGCAGGGCCGCGGCGGACATGATCTGGCCGGAGGTACAGTAACCGCATTGGTAGCCGTCGTGCTTGACGAAGGATGCCTGCATCGGGTGCAGGTTGCCAGGCTGGCCGAGTCCTTCGATGGTAGTGATCTCGTCCCCCTGGTGCATGGCTGCCAGGGTCAGGCAAGAGTTGATGCGCCGGCCGTTCACGTGCACAGTACAGGCTCCGCACTGGCCGTGATCACAGCCTTTCTTGGTGCCGGTGAGGCTGATGGTCTCGCGCAGGCAATCGAGGAGGGTAGTGCGCGGATCAATTTGCAGATCGAGTTGCTTGCCGTTGACACGCAGACTGACAGGAATTGCGCCTTCAATTGTTTCGGCAGCGGTATCGGTAGCCGTTGGCGCCATGGGCGGTGCAGTTTGTGCCCCCGCTACGATAGGGACGGCGGTCGCGGCTACGCCAACGGCGCCGAGCGAGGAGAGGAATGAGCGGCGGCTAACGCGCCCGGTTAAGGAATCTTGCGTCCGTCCAGGACGCTGTCTCTTCTTCTCGCTGGTCATGAGGCCTCCACCTGCTCTAAGTGAGCCATTTTCATGATAACGTTCTCCGACTGAACTTTGCTTGTGCCGTACAGAGCAGCCAAAGTAGTGTGATGCTACAAACAAACATGCGCATTCCCGTTCACCGGCGAATTTCTGCGTTGTGCTGCCTGAGCGTGCTCACGCTGATTGCGCCGTCTGCGAAGGCGGCGACTCCGACCCTCGGTATATTTCAGGATCATGCGGACGTGGGAACCGTTTTGCACCCCGGATCCGTCGAGTACGACCCAACCCAACAGACCTACACAATCAGCGGCAGCGGGGCAAACATGTGGTTCACGTGCTGGCCAAGCTTTTTGGCGGCCAGGGAACCATTCACGTTCCCTCGCGGTCACCCGATAGTAAGAAGCTCGCTTTCGTGAGCTATGAGTTGCTGGCGGAAGATAGCGTGAACGCAAAATAGGAGGCAATCTTCGTGGTTCTGAGACGTACCCTGGTCTTCACCGCAGCCCTTGTGCTAGCAGCCGTGGGCTCCCACGCAGCCGATGTACAGCAGCCCACCACTGAGTCGATCGACCTGAATGCGTACAACGCGATCCGCGAGGAAGGATTGCAGCGCTCGCACATTATGGATTACGCCGGTGGCCTGATCGATGGCATCGGACCTCGGCTGACCGGTTCGCCCAATATGGCCAAGGCAAACGCGTGGACGCGGGACCAGCTCACGAAGATGGGGTGCGTAAACGCGCACCTGGAAGACTGGGGCGAGTTTGGAATGGGCTGGCAGCAACTCAACACCTGGGTTCGTATGACAGAACCGGATACGGCTGTGTTTATGGCCCAAGCCACTCCGTGGTCGCCCTCCACCAACGGGCCCGTGACCGCGCAGGCCGTCTCGGTCGTGGTCAACGAGTCGAGCGACATGGCCAAATACAAGGGCAAACTTTCGGGCAAGATTGTCTTGCTGGGCGCAATGCGCGATGTACCGGTACCCGATAAGCCCTTCTTTGAGCGCTACACCGACAAGGACCTCAAGGAACTGGAGTCACTTCCGGTGGAGAACGAGCAAGCGGATACGCAGGCGCGCATCGAGCGCTCGGCCAAACGCAACAAGCTGATGAGTGAGCTGATTCCGTTCCTGGCCGAGGAGAAGGTTGTCGCGGTGATTGTGCCCAGCCGCGACGGACAGAACGGGGGAGGCACCGGGATCATCTTCGACGACAACGGCGCCTCTCTCGGACGCACGCCTTACCACAGAGATACGGCAGTCCCATTTCCCGTGGTGGTCACCCAGATTGAGAGCTACGGCCGGGTGTTTCGTTTACTCGCGAACCATGTGCCGGTTTCGCTGGAGATGGACGTGGAAACCAAGTTCACTGGAGACCACGAGCACGGTTTCGACACGGTCGCGGAAATCCCGGGAACCGATCCTGCGCTCAAGGACGAGGTGGTGATGGTCGGCGGCCACCTGGATAGCTGGATCTCCGGTACTGGCGCTACGGACAACGGGGCAGGCTCGATCGTTGCTATGGAAGTGATGCGCATTCTGAATGCGCTCAAGGTCAAACCGCGGAGGACCATCCGTATCGCTTTGTGGACTGGCGAAGAGGGAGGACTTTTCGGCAGCCGGGGATATGTAACCCAGCATTTTGGCAGCTTCCCCCGCTCCACGGCTCCGGATCAGATGCTGCTCTCGGAGTACGCGCGGAAGCCGGCGGGGCCGCTCACGCTAAAACCTGAGCAAAAACTTATCTCCGCTTATTTCAACGTGGACAACGGGACGGGCAGGATTCGCGGGATCTACACCCAGGGCAACGCCGCGGTGGATTCTATCTTTGCGCAATGGATGGCCCCGTTGAAGGATTTGGGCGTTACCGCAATCAGCAACCGGGACACGGGCGGCACAGACCATTTGTCGTTTGATGCGGTCGGCATCCCTGGCTTCCAGTTCATCCAGGATCCGATGGACTATGGGACACGTACGCACCATTCCAATATGGACACTTATGAGCGCTTGCAGCCCGCGGACCTGAAGCAGATGGCTGTGGTGGAAGCCATCTTCGTCTATAACGCCGCCATGCGGGAACGGATGATCCCACGCAAGCCTTTGCCACATCCTGAACTCTTGGAGCAACAGGCCAAGCCTCTCACGGACTTGTACCCCACGGCTGTTAGTCCGGAGTAAGGTGGGGCACCCAGCATTTGCGTGTGGGGAAAGGCGCACAGCAGGTCCCTCGGCTTCGCTCCCACGGCACGCCGGGGCAGGCGGGATGACAAATTGTAGGGTGGTGTTTCCATGGGAAAGTGGCTAGCGGCTGAAAGAATCGCAGGTCCCTCCACTGCGCTACGTCCCGGTCGGGATGACAAATTTTGCTGGATTACGGGAAGTGTTCCCGCCAAGGTCATCCCGGCGCAACTCTGCTGCTTCTTCTTCGCGTCAACGTTGCGGCCAGTTATAGCTGGTGATCAGTTTTCCTTCATCGCTGACCAGCAGGAGAGCTGCTCGGCCATTTTCAAGCTGGCCAGAGAAGTTCTTACCGCTGCGCACATCATGGAAAGAGATCGCTTTCTGGTTGGATTCGGAGGTTAGTACATAAAGGGTGGCCTTGGGCAGGCGGGTTGGGCAGATCAACATGCCCGCATCGGTCACGGTCGTGGTGTAGGTTGGCGAAACATTGGCTGCCTTCATTGCGTAACGATAGATATCTCCCACGGCCTTTAAATTCTGGTTGAGCTCGATGGGTAGAGCGGCGAACAGGATCCTTCCCTTCCCCAGTGGCTGCTCAGCCCAATCCTTGTCTCCGGACATCTGAGCGCGGCTCAGGATCGTGGTTTTGTTGCCCGGGAAAGTAAATTCCTCTTCGCCACCAGGCCACTTGAATGTGTTGCTACGCAGAGTAAGTGGAGCATCTACGTAGGCCAATCCGACCTGGTCCTGCCTCCCGTGGGGTGGAAGTGTGCGTCTCCATCGAACGGCCCCGTCACGAGCAGTATGGCTCCCGCTTTCACTCGGTCTACGATTGCCTGCCAGGCACTTTCGGTGAGCGACAAATGATGAGGGCAAAATGATGAGCTTGGGCGATCCGAGGGATGCAATCTGGTATTCGCCTACTGCGTAGGCTTCTCCACGCGCATAGTAATAGAGCGCGCGGACGGCATTCTGCTGCGCCTCGATGGCCAACGCATTGGAGACGGAGAGCTGCAAGGACTGAGGCAGGATGATGGCAATATCCGGCTTGATGAATCCCGTGGCATACGGCGCCGCACTCTCGGCGAACTCTCCCAATCTTTGCATCATGGGCTCCCATACCTTGGCCGAACCATCGCTGCGCTGCATGCCGAAGTCGACCTCGCGGGCCCAATCCCACTGCATGGCTCCGGAACTACCGGCAGCGAAACCCAAGGCCCACTTGCGTTCGGTGAGCGGCAGCCCGGTGAGCTCGTCGTAGCGCCATGTTCCATCGGGAGCCCAGACGGGTTGATATCCAGTTTCACCGGTGATGTTCGGCATGCCCTGACGCTTGGCGACAATTGAGTCCCACAACAAGGCATCGTCTTGCCAATAGGTGTGATTGGTGGTGAAGGAAACACCCGCCAAGCCATAGAACTGATTCAGCACGCGATTGGTGACGCCGCCTTCATCCTGCCCAACGTCGACAAGTTGGCTGCTGCCCGACTGGCGAATCACGGCAACCATGGACTGCACCCAACGGCTGAACATGTCCTGCGCGAAGAGGTTGTAGTCGACGGCGCGCACCTGGCGGGGATTTCCGTGGCGCTCATAGGTGAGGTCCGCAACACTGGGCAGCGGGACGCTATCGAAGCTGCCGAGCTGTTCCGGCGTCTGCTGCCCACGCGTCTGCGAGGGCGCTCAGATCTTTGTATCGGTCACGCAGCCATGCATGCCAGGCACTTACTTCCGCCGCATCTCCGTTGGGTACGTTTCCTTTGAATATCTGCAGGGGATTGGAGAAGCTTGGCTCATTGATGAGGTCCCAGCAGAGCCATGGGACTTTGGCAAATCTCTTCACCACGGCACGTACGTAGGCCTGCTGCGCATGCACGGCATCGTCATCGATATAGGGATTGTTCTGCGGAGCGTCGGCGGGTTGGGCAGTTGCTCCGGAGGCGGGAGAGAAGGCGAAGAAGGTAAAGTTGACCGAGATGCCGTAGCGATGGGCGCAGATGAGAAAAGCCTCCAGGTTGCGCAGGAAGCGTTCGTTCGGCTCGCCTGTTGCAGGCTCGATGAATTTGGCATTCTTCATCCACACGCCCGTACGGACGAAGGTCACACCGTGCGCGGCCATCTCCTTGAAATCCTTCTCCCACACCGAAGCATTGCGCGGCCCGGAGAAATCCCAGCCATTCTCTTCGGTGGTGAAGTAATTGGTGCCTACAGGAAAGAAAGGCTTTCCACCGCGCGTGAGGAAATCGCCATTGACTCCCAAGGCTTCGCCCTGATCCAGCCCACTGCGGTCCGCGACCCAGAAACCATTTTCGTAGAACTCACGAAAGCGTTCCTGCTGACGATAGGTGGCGCGGACCGTATAGAACCCCGCAGGAAGCGGTGTATGAAAGGTCGCCGGGAGATCGGCGATCTGGCCGTTCTCAACCGTCAACGTAGCAGCGGCGACGACCTTATCCGTGGATAAGAGCTCCACACGTATATCGCCCTTTGCAGGGGAGGGCTGGACCAGATGCACCGTAATCTGAGGAGGCTCGTTCGGTCTGAGAACAGAGTAAAGCGTCTCCACCGAGAGGCTGGTGGATCCCTGGCGCGCGTAACCGGCAGACTGGCGAATAAGAGCCATGCCATCCTGACTCTCCCAGTATCCGGTTGCGGGCTGAAAGTCGAGGCAGACGATGCGGCTGCCCGCCATCGCCGCACCCGGTGGATGGTCGATAACGATCACGGGCGCCGCTACCAGCAGTCCGGTGACGTCGACCATGTAGCCAAGCCCGTTGAGATGACCCTCCACGGTGAAGAACTTCTCTGCCTGCACCTTGGGAGTTGTGCCGAAGGAGTAACCCGGCTTCCAGGCAAAGTGAGCATCCCGCGGTACCGGCACTTCGTAGGTGTGGCGCAAATCCAGCACGCGGGCGTAGGTATCCTGCGGACGGCCCTGGACGAAAGTTCCGTTCACCTGCGTGACTGGTACGCGCATTGGCTGCCCGCCGAGGACGAGAAGATTTCCGCCGTGCTGCAGATAGGTTTCGATCGCCGCCCAGGCATCGGTGGGAACCGCAGAGCCGTAAGGAAGCACCAGGAGCTCGGTGTGCGCGAGGGCTCCGGGGGCTTGCAAGGCCTTCAAGTCCAAGAAAGAGAGATGAGGATCATTGAGCGCGGCGGAAAGGGTGGAGCGATCCAACGGCTGACTGGAGACGGTCGGGAATCCCGGCTGCCAGAAGACGGCTACCTGGGCCACAAGCGGAGAAGAGAGGAGTAAGAGGGAGACGGTGACGCGAAGGAGTGTGTGCATGGGGATGCTTGGTCATTCATAGGTGCGTCCGCGCTGAAATTGTACATCCGGACTGCGCCGCCGAATGCACTTTGGTGTGGTGGAAGCAAAAGATGATTAAATACGTGCGTGCACTCACCAAGGTCCGAAAGGCGCACCAACATGTCCTCAATCTCCCGTCGCAAGATGCTTAAAAGCACAATCGCCGGCACGGCACTAGCCTCCAGTTCCTCTATTTCCTGGGCTCAGGAAAAGGCCGCGGCTCCGGCCGAAGGTCCGACCCAAAGGAAGGGCAACATCCGGCAGTCCGTCAGCCGCTGGTGCTATCCGAAGATGAGCCTGGACGAATTGTGCGCCTACGGGGCGCAGATCGGATTGAAGGGAGTCGACCTTCTGGAACCGGCGGATTTTGAGACGCCCAAGAAGTATGGACTGATCTGTACCATGGGCTACGTCGAGGCGGGAACGATTCCTGATGCCCTCAACGTAGTTGCCAATCACGACAAGATCGAGGCAGGACTGCGTAAGAACGTTCCACTGGCGGCAAAGGCGGGCGTGCCCAATGTCATTACCTTTTCGGGAAATCGCCGCGGAATGTCCGATGAAGAAGGCGCCAAGAATGTAATCCTGGGGCTGAACCGGGTGAAGAAAATTGCGGAAGACAATAACGTAGTCCTTTGCCTGGAGCTTTTGAACAGCAAGGTCAACCATAAGGACTACATGGCGGACCACACCGCCTGGGGCGTGGCGGTGATGAAGGAAGTAAATTCGCCCCATGTGAAGCTGCTCTACGACATCTATCACATGCAGATTATGGAAGGCGATTTGATTGCAACCATCCAGGCGAACATTCAATGGCTTGGCCACTTCCACACCGGCGGTGTGCCGGGGCGCCACGAGCTGAACGATAAGCAGGAGGTGCAATGGGATGGCGTGATGCGGGGGATTGTGGAATCAGGCTATAAAGGATACGTGGCGCATGAGTTCGTCCCCACCGGCGATCCCAGAGCCTCCCTTCTGCAGGCCGTCGACCTCTGCGACGTCTAGTTACAATGGATTGACCATGAATTAAAGCTGGTACTGTATTATTCGGTCATATTGGGAGGTGTCTGTGCGCAAGTTAGCCCTTGGTCTCACCTTGTTGGTTGCTGGGGTCTGCATGGCCATACCGGCGAAGAGCGTTTACAACTTTACCTTGAAGTCCATCGATGGCCCGCCGGTCAGCCTGGGGAGTTACCGGGGCAAGGTTCTTCTGCTGGTGAACGTCGCCAGCAAATGCGGCTACACTCCGCAGTACGCCGGCCTGGAATCACTCTATAAAAAGTACAAGGACCGCGGCTTGGTGATCGTCGGCATTCCGGCCAATAACTTCGCGTCGCAGGAACCGGGCACCAATGCAGAGATCAAAACGTTCTGCCACAACAAGTACGACGTTACTTTTCCCATGATGGCCAAGGTCAGTGTGCTGGGTGAAGATAAGGCGCCGCTCTACGCCTTTTTGACGGATAAGTCGGTAAACCCGCAAATTGGCGGCGACATCAAGTGGAACTTTACCAAGTTTCTGTTCGACCGCAACGGCAAGCCGGTGGAACGCTTTGAGCCGGCCGTCACTCCCGACTCGCCCCAGGTTACGGCTGCCATCGAAGCTGCGCTCGGACAATAGTGCAGTCGGCGATGTTTGTTGATCCGATGGGCGCGCATTCAGCGCTCCCACGATCCTGAAATACGGGCCAAGCGATTCAAGTCGAATGCCTCGCATTAACGCACCAGAAGAGACTGCCTAACCCTGGCATCAAGGGCCGTTGAAGAACATAACTCCGCTTCTTGCCACCAGGATATATAAACGATGTCTACTCCAATCGCTGTAGCGTGGCATCTCGGCCGCAGGCAGCGGCGGATAAACAAATTCGGTATAGATGGATCTATCGGGATTCTTCAAGAGTGACTCCGCAAACACGTCATAACTTACGATTACGTCAGGGCGCATTTCGCTAACGAAGCCGGTTGGGATTTCGCCCAAGTCGCCGGAACTTCTCTCATCGGGAACTCGCATGGGGTGATACTTAATTGCCGACGGTGTCGCCAGGCCGACTGCATCCAGAATTTCGCCTTCAAAGCCCTCTCCCAGGCCTCCAATTTCAGAGCTCATTAGTCTGGCGGTTGGACACTCCTGATAAATGGAGTGCCCGACAGACAGATACTCTATCGTCCGGATATCAAATTTGTCCGCGCCGTCGAACGAAGCATTATTAAGAGCGTAGGCTGCAAGTTCTCTCCCGGAAGTCATGGGATTTATAAATGCCAGAAGGGCCACGATAGCAACTATCTTCTCCACCCTCTGCCTTCGAAGCCAGGCACGCTCAAGATAAGCCCGAGCACGATGAGGGTGGATGCGAGAGGGCGGTACCAAGGGAATATCAAGGTTTTCTTCCCTATGTAGCATAGATCCAGGAGCGCGCCGGCCGAGACCATAACGCCAGGAACGATGAGCCTTCGCTGCAGTTTGCTTGTGGCAAGCGCTATCAGGGCGGCCACCAGCAGACAGGTGCGCACTACAGCAAGAGGTTTGTCGAGTCCGAGCCCTAAGGATCCGGCTGTACGGGTGTAAGAGCCTACATACACGGCCGCCTTTGCTCTTAGTGTGTTTGGAACTAAAGTCCCATATTGATAGACGAGATACAACGCTATCACGGAAAAGACGATCGCGGCGATGACGGCAGGCATGCGCTTGAGACGCTTTGCGGCCAAAGCAACACAGGCCATGACTACTAGAACCGCGAAGTATTCGTAGCGAGTAAAACCTGCAAGTACCAACAGGCTTAGCCACCAAATGTTCCTGATATCGAAGAGATAGATCGAGGTCAGGACAAGCCCAACTGCCAGGGTCGATTCCATTTGTTGGATAGTGCTTTGAAGCAGGATTAGGAAGACCGCCGCCGGCGGAATGAGAGATAGCAGGATCGCTCGAAGAGTGTCCAGAGGTAGATTCCGGGAAGTCAGCAGGAAACTCATCGTGCACGCGAGACCCATGCTAGCTGCTTCGAGTGGCAGGGCCGCTGGAAAACCATGGCAAAGCCTCGCGCTCACACCCAGCAGAAGTGTCCAGACGGGCGACGAGGTCACCATCACTTTTTCGCCTAGATTGAAGTATCCATGCCCAGTAGTCATCAGATGTGTTGCTATGCGCAAATGGATATACGAATCGTCAGCCGCCAAAATGCGAAGACGGTAATCGATGGAGAGGCAGATCAAAGAAGATGCGACGAGTACGATCCACGTCAGGACACGGTTGTATCTACGGCAGGATGCTGTATCAAATGGTGCTGATAAGTTAGGGGACATTGTGATGGCCTCGGGTTTCGAAGAGTGTTCAGGCGATCGTGTAGCGGAAGAGCTTGCGTGAGAACTGGAAGAGAAACCGCAGGTCCCTCCACTGCGCTACCCCGGATTCCTGTCGAACTTGGTAGCGTTGGCGATCTTCATGCGGCTTTCTTTAACGGAAAGCCGCACAAGTGGACGTTAGTGAGGGCCGCGTAGCAGGAAATCCGGGTACCCCGGATTCCTGTCGAACTTGGTGGCGTTGGCGATCTTCATGCGGCTTTCTTTAACGGAAAGCCGCACAAGTGGACGTTAGTGAGGGCCGCGTAGCAGGAAATCCGGGTACGCTCCGGTCCCACGGCACGCCGGGGCAGTCGGGATGACAATTTTGTTGCGCTATCGACTGATAGCTCGGTTAACCGGAACCGAAACCGTTGCCCTCAACGAAATTGTCATCCCGCCTGCCCCGGCGTGCCGTGGGACTGGAGCGCAGCGGAGTGGAGGGACCTGCGGTTTCTCTTCCAGTTCTCGAGCAAACTCTATATAGCGGCGTACTGCTGCCGCGCCTGTTGTAGAGCAGCCCGACATCGCGCCAGGTTCGAGCCAGCTTTTCGCGGATGTCCCACCTGTTTCGCGGAGGATCTGCCTTTGCTCTGGACGGGCATATCGACGATTGGCCGAAAGTCAGGCAATGACTTGTGCGGATAGGCTTTCAGCCCTTCGACCCAACGCGCGTCCGCTGCATACTCCAGGATGTCCGGCCAACGCGCAATCTCTCTTCGCACCACCACATTGGCCGTATCGGTGACTTTCAGGCCGGGCGGATCATGGAAGAACCGCTTTCCACGCCGCAGAATGGGAAAGAGCACCCAATGCGGACTGTCTTCGAGATTCGCCGCGATATCCTCAAGTATTCTGTCGTCGGTCAAGTAATTGTCATCATCGAGCATCAGGCAATAATCCCCTGTGGCCAGTTCCCACGCATTATGCCGGCAGGTGTTGCCGTAGTTATGGTGAGGTACCGGGCATTTGATGACAGAGCGTTGGGAGTGATGGATCCCGGCTAACAATGCGTGGTCGAGCTTGGCTCGATCGACCATGACGATGTGCTGCCAATCAGAATAAGACTGGCCGTCAACCGAGTTGCATGCCCTAACCAGGCTACTTCTCTGGAGCGTAGGGGTAATGATGGTAAATCTCATGATTCCGTTACCGAGGCAGGCTAGATGACGACAGAACGTAAGATCTGGTTTTCTGTCAGGGGAACTTCAAGGATGAGTTTGGCTGGACAATTGAACGGCGAAGACTCCAGGAAGACGCCAGATCGCCGCGGAATGCGGGTCCCCGGGCCCTGCGGTTTGTCGCGGTTGCGACGCAAACCCGCGCCTGCATATACATGCTCGGTCGCGATGACATAGCGGTAGCGGCGCAGTGATTGCAGCGTTTTCAGAATCTGCGCGTTGGAGAGATGCTGAAGCACCTGCCGCAGCAAACAAAGATCGCCATGGGGCAGCTGGTCATCAATGATGTTGATGCAACGGAACTCGACCCCTGGGGCGCCGAAGTGTTCCTGGTTGTAGTAAATGAGATCGGGCACCACATCAATGCCTACATAGTGAACCGCCGGGCCTATGAATCGCGAAGCCACAGCAAAGTCTCCGCAGCCAAGGTCCACCACGCGCTTTATGTTGTTGCCCGCAATGAAGTCGCGGATCATCGCGCAGTAAGGGCCGACCGCTTCCTCGCGGATCGATCCATCTCCTGAGCAGAAGGGCCGATCCTCAAAAGACCCCCAGGCATGTGTCCGGTAAATGTCGGAAAAAGCTTCGCTAACAGATAGCCGCTTATAGTAGGTTGCTTTCTGCCATCTCTGCCAGCGGCTACTAACTGCCCGGACGATTCGACTGGTTTGCAAACTGGACCTGGACATCGTGCACTGCCTCTCAACTTCCCGATAAGGGCGGAATAGTTTGCGTGTTAAAGGGTCGATATAACGGCCAAGTTACCGCGCTGCCGCATGCTGGGACGCGATTTGAAACCAGAATTCATCGATCTGGCGGTGTACGATCCGGGGATGGAATTTTGCTGCTTGCGCATGTCCCTTCCTTACCTTCTCTATCGACAGCGCCGGATTCTCACTTAAAGCAAAAATCGATGCCGCGATCGATGTTTCATCGAGTGGGTCAAAATAGTGAGCCGCTTCCCCACCGACTTCCGAAAGGGAACTGCCGCGCGAGGCGATCACCGGCGTTCCCGACGCCATGCCCTCGAGCACTGGAATGCCAAAACCTTCCATCAGCGATGGGACCAGAATTGCTTTGGCACGGCGGTAAAGCAACTGGAGGGTAGCGGTCGAAACGAATGGTTCGAAGGTTACTTTTTGGCTTAGCCGAAGCTGCTCGCACGATTGCAGGGAACGACTCTCCGGCGCCGGCCAGCCCGACGATGCGCAGATTCGCAGCGCCGGCTCCCGCCATGCTGACGTAGCGGGCATAGGCTCTGAGGGCGCGCGCAGTATTCTTGTGGGGAGGCGGGGCGGTTACCAGCAGGATATAGTTGTCGCGCTGCTGTCGGATGCCCGGCCCAACAAACCACGACTCCGGGATAGTACAAGGGATGACGATGACACGGGCTTCAGGAAACTTTTCCAGGATGCGATTGCGGGAGAATTCCGATACCGTGAGCACATAGCTGGAGCGGGCGACGGAAAGAGGAATAAGACGCCGGCGGTAGCTGTTTACGATCCTCGCCCGGGGAGTGGTCGGCCCAAAGCTCTGCAGCAGGATAAGGTCGTGAAGCACCAGCACTAGCCGGGTGTGGCGGGGCAACCAAAGCGGCGCGGTATTGTAAGGAGCGAGAAACACATCCGGCTTCCAGGGTTTGAGCATGCGGGGTAAGGAGGCCTGCTGCCAGATGAGGTAACGGCGGTTGCCGCCTTGCACAATGGCCGCGATCCGTTTCTGCTTTCCCACCGGTGGGGCATAACCCTGAAATTGGGCCCATCGGCTGTCGATCAGATTGCGCAATTGCATACCCTTTCCCGTTCCCCCATCGCCGGATACGAGGGCCAGGGCATCGTAAGCCACGCGCAGGGCGGCGCCAGGCAGCGCAGCCATGGACTGGGAAGTGGAATTGGCGCTCATGCACGGCCCCTTCTCAAACGGTAAACATTGACGATGGACCTACACGCAATCAAGCAGAGACCCTCTGGGGCCGAGGCGTAGCCGATGCCTGCAGACGCAGCCACTCCTGCTTGAGGCCAACGCAGGCGATGACAAAGATCATCGAACCAAGATGCTTCGGTTCAAAAAGGAAGCTTTCATCGAAGTTACAAATAAGGGTCAGGATGACGACGGCAAGATACCACTCCACGGCGCGAAATTGGGCATGGTCACGAGAGCGGAGGAGACAAACCCCGGCGTCACGGAAGGCGAAGCCGAAGACCAGCAGCACGATTGCCAGCCCGGCCGTACCCATCTCCAGCGTGATGTCGAGAAAGCCGTTCTGCGCCTGTGCCAGAAGCCACGACACGGCGAGAATCACGCGATAGGATTCGCCCTCAAGGCCAAGCCAGAACGCCTGGTAACCGTAGCCGAACAGCGGGCGCCGGGAGATCGAATCGAGGACCGCGCTCCATATCCCGGTGCGCCCGGTTAGGCTCGAATCTTTTCCGAGCACGCTCAACAGCAGATCCGGCGTAGCCACAATCATCACGGCAACGACGGAAAGAGCCCCAAGCAGGAGGATACATAGGACAAAGTAGTCCTTCTTGCGAAAACGATGCAGCGTATTCATGATCACGAAATAGACAACATAGATGCCGGTCAGCAGGTACGCGGTCGCTGCTCGCGAAAAGGCAATGGCAACCAGGCAAAAGACGATCTGTGAAGCGCGGACGGAACGGAGAAACGAGGTGCGCCCACGGTAAGACACCGCCATGGTCAGAAAAAATACCGCCATATCTCCGAGGTAATTCTTGGCGCTGAAGATACCCTTCCATGCCGTGGAATGCCCTCCCATCCTGTCCAGTCCGTACTGAGGCAGAGCCAGGGCAAACACGATACTGGCAACGATTGTCCCTGTGCCCAGAATAAGAAACAGTTCCAGTAGCTCATCGAACTGGTAGCGGGACATGATGTAGTACATCAGCAGAATGACGGCCAGCAGCAAGGCGCCGGAACTGATGGTCCGGGTTGCTTGTTGCGAAACGGGAAAGAGCAGAAGCGCGAGGATAGGGAAACTGGTCACCAGCTTCATCTGCATACTTAGCCGGCGAACGGCCTGGCGCCGCTGAGCGACAACGATCATGCAGATCACAAACATCAACAGTTTGCTGAGGCGCTCCCCAAGAACCCCACCCTCGGAACTGGTTGCGACCGCGCGCAGGGCGGTGGGGGAATTGACGAACGGCGAGACGCCGTCGAGGGCAAAATAGAGCAACAGCAGCAACAGACCCCAGGTCGAAGCGCGGCTCCAAATACTGCTGACCTGCGGCCGCCCTTTCCATTCTTTTGCGGTCATCTCTGAGCGTGACTTTGACCGACCGGTGCGGCAGTTGACAAAACAGACTCCCGATGCGGAAAGAGGATCGAATCCATCAGTGGATGTATAGGGCAGCGGAGGTAGCCGAAGCGAGAATCCCCTGGCTATTCACTTCCAGGTTGCGGATGAAGCTGAAGGGAACATAGACCACATCGTCGGGCAGCAAGGCGACATCCGGCATCTTGCCCTTTTGCATCGCACTCACGGGCAAGTTAATTTCCTGCACTCCCTTGGGTGTCTCGCGCACCAGCCTTGACTTGCCGACGGCAGCCGTATGGTTGGCGTAGCCGGCCAGCGCGATGGCCTGCAACGCGGTCATTTTCGAGTTATTGGTATTTATCGGATAGCCGCCCGGCTTCGATACACATCGCCGAGCACATACACCACCGCGACCTTGGACACGACCACCGAATCGCCGGGGTAAACCATGGGATCGTTGGACAAAGCTGTTTCGCCCGCATTGGAATAGTAGTAATCGACTTTTTGTTTGTCCGGGCCGAAGCGTTGAATGGTAATGTGGCGATCCGCGAGAGGGGTCAGTCCGCCGGCCAGAGCGAGGACGTCCACCACTCGGTGCGGGGTATCGATCTCGTAAGTCCCCGGTTTCTGCACTTCTCCCATCACGGACGCGTTCTCGGTTGCGTATGCGTCCACGATCACCGAGACCTGGGGGTGCAGCATGATACCGGCGGCCTGGAGTCTATGTTCGATTTGCTCCGCTGCCTGCCCAGGCGTCAAGCCGGATACGTTGACGTTGCCCAGAAAATCAAAGGGAACTGTCCCGGTATCAGTTACCCGGGCGTGCTGTTCCATTTCCGGCGTATCGTACACCTGAAGGTGGAGCAGGTCGCCGGGGCCGATCAGCAGGCTGTCCTTCTGCGCCGGTGAACTGGCCGCAAGCGAAGAGAGCAAGAGCAATAGGGTGCATAACCGCGGTGGATGTTTCATCAGGCTTTCGCAGCCTCCCTTTCCCGTTGTCGAAACGGGGCGAATCCTTCAGCCGGCTGCTCTTTCACGCCGTTGACGACAATATTGATCTTGCGTCCGCTGGCGGACTGCACGTCTTCCAGCATGCGGTAGCTTTTTTCCAGTGCCGGCAGAGGCGTCTTGCCGTGCCGGGCGAGGAGCAGCACCGAGTTGACCATGGAGCTAAGCACAACCGAGTCGGTGAACTGCAGAAGGGGCGGTCCGTCCAGCAGCACGAGATCGTATTGCGATTCCCAAACCTTCAACAATTCCGCCATCTGACTGGACGCCAGCAGCTCCGCAGGGTAAGGAGGTAGCGGTCCAGCGGGTATGAGAAATAGCCCGGGAACTTCGAGCACCGGAATCACCACGGATGCGCCGTAGTCCAGCGAGAGACCGGCGAGCACGGTACTTAAGCCGCTGATCGGATCAGCTTCCAGGTTGCGATGAAGAAATGGATGACGAAGGTTGGCATCGCACAACAAGACCCGCTTTCCCTGCTGGGCAAAGAGAATGGCCAGGTTCCAGCTGAGAAAGCTTTTTCCCTCTCCTGCCAGGGGACTGGTGATCAGCACCGAACGTGGAGGCGCTCCACTGCGCGACAGCAGCAGAGACGTGCGCAGTGACGCAGCGACTCGACAAAGCAGGGACTGCGGACGGTCTAACGCGGGCAAGGGCGATTTTTCGATCCGGGCCGCTTCCCCAGACAGGGCAGGCAGCTCCTTTTGATAGGGCAGCACGCAAAGCGGCAATGGGCCCAGCTCACGGGAGATCTCGCGCGGATCGTGAATTTTGGTATCAGTCACGTCGCGCAGCAGGGCGGCCAAGACACCGAAGACCAGACCGGCGAGAAGCGATCCCAAGAGGTAGAACATCACTACCGGCTTGGCCGGACTATCGCTGGCCTTGGCCCAGTCGACGATGGAGATGTTGGTAGAGTGCAGGCCAGCTAAGAGTCCCGACTCTTTCAGGTGGCGCAGCATATCGTCATAGAGCGACCGGGTCTGGTCCGCCTCCTGGCGGACCATCTGGTATTCAATGGTCTTGTTGTTGAGTGCTTCGGCCTCGCTTTTGTCGGCGTTGAAATCGCGGCGTGTTTTTTCCTCCGTCGTGCTCGGCCACCATGAAGTCGTTGTGCGCCCGCCCGGCCACGCGGCCCACCTCGGCTTGAATGGCCGCCTGCACCGCCGTTACGTTGCCGCGCAGCTCGGCGAGCTTGGGATAGGCTGGACCGAACTTGGCGGAGAGCTCCTGCAGCTGCCCTTGCAGAGTCGCCTCCTGCATACGAAGGTTCTGAATCAAGCTGAGGGAAGTGGCGACAGCGGCGGAAGAACCGCCGCCAATCGCGCTTCCGCCCAACCCCGAAATCAGCTCCGCGTTGCCGCTCTTCACTACATCGTCGATCGCTCCCTTGAGGATGCGGTTGGACTGCGCCTGCGCTTCGGCCTGAGTCGCCATCTGCAGCTTCTCGAGGGTTGGGCTATACACCTGGTCCCGGCCCTCGCGATCGACCTCGCCCAGGGCGAAGACACCCGACTCCTGCTGCAGCTTCACCACCTTCGCTTGTAACTCCTGGGTCTTGGCGCGCAGCTCTCCCAGCTGTCCGCTCAACCAGGAAGACGCCTGCATGGTGGCGTCGTAGCGTGCCTGATAGCCCTTCTCGATCAAGCCTTGCAGCAGGTGGTTCACAACCGATGCCGCGAGCTGCGGATCGGGACTTAGATAGGACACGTCGATCAGGCGCGTTCCGGCTACCGGCTTCACCGTCAGCCGGCGATGAAAGATCTTCAGTACCCGCATGCGCCGATGGGGTGAGTTCTCGAGCGTGGCGCCCGGTGAGTCGGCTACGCCTCGCGGCCCCAGCAACCCGAACAACCAACCAACCGGCGACCATTTCGGCCGATAATCTTCAGTCTGCTCAAGGTGAAGATCTTCGATCACGCGCAGGGCAAGCGAATCGGACTGCAGGATCTGCGCCTGAGTTTGGATAATCATGTTTACTTCGAGGGCGTCGGACGGGGTATCCGCGCTATCCGTCTGGATGCCCAGAGCACTGGTGGACTCTTTCTGCACCTCGATCTCGCCCATCGACCGATAGCGCCGGGTAGAAACTGCGAGAGCCAGGATCGCGAGCAGAAAGAATGCGGAGAGGCTGACGTAGATGATGGCACGCCGGCGAGTCAGCATCATGCCGACTTCGCGCAGCGTGAGCTCGGGAGGCGGCGCGGGCGCCGCAATGACGAGGT
Source organism: uncultured Acidobacteriaceae bacterium (assembly GCA_963746595.1). Taxonomy (GTDB): domain Bacteria; phylum Acidobacteriota; class Terriglobia; order Terriglobales; family Acidobacteriaceae; genus PALSA-350. Next base: position 1,858,453 of record CAVVBS010000009.1, on the reverse strand, counting down.
GCGAGGGTTGAAACGCTAGCTTATCGAGGATATGAGACCTCCATCCGACAGCCAGGAAAGGCGATTCGCCTGCTGGCGGAACCTCTCGAACACACGGAACTGCTGAATCCATGGCCATCAGACGGGCCGGCTAAGTACGGTGGCAAAACGATCTTTCAAACGCAGGAAGGGCGACTCGATCCAGCGATACGACGCCAGCGCGAGCAGGACCGTCATCACAAATCCCAGGGCCTTGGCCGCCAGCAGATGCCATCCCCAGACCGGGCGGAGCAGGCCCAGCATGATGAGAAATCGCGATGGCATGCAACATGTAAAGCCCATAACTGATCTTGCCCAGCCGTACCACCCAGCGGTTGCTCACCAGCCAGCTGCGACTATGCAGGCACGCATACAGAATCAAGACCGCGCCTACCGAGCCCACCACGCGTCCCCAGCACCATGCGCATCGTTACCGGTCCCGGCCGATCGTTAAGCCACGCGTAGGCGGCGACCCACCCCCCAGTCCAGCGGTCAGCAGCAGCCAACGCATGCCCCGACGTAAGCCGGGGCAGACGGTCCGCGAACAGCGCCAGCAAAATACCCAGCGCCAGCGAGCCACTGCGTGAGGGGCTGCCGTAGTAGATGTAACCCCCGCTCAGGCCGGCGAGCGCGACGCCGATCTGGCTGAGGGTGGCGAGCAGAAAGGTAACCACCGCGGCGACAATCATGCCGCGTCGTCCCAACATCCGCATGAGCGCAGGCCATACCAGGTAGAACTGCTCTTCGATCGAGACCGTCCACAAGGGAGTGCAGATCGAATCCGGACGACCGAAAGCTGCATTCAACCAGTTGCCGGCGAAGAGCAGGTAGCCGATCACGTAGTACCAGGGAAGGTCTTGGCTGCGCAGCGTATGGGCCAACACGATGGCCACGGCCATCACCACAAAGTACAGCGGCCAGATACGCAGGATACGCCGGATGTAGAACAAGCGCAGCGAGATGCGGCCGGTCTGCCTGGCGTTCCCGCAGCAACAGGGACGTGATCAGAAAAGCGCTCAGCGCAAAGAACAAATCGACCCCGGACGCACCCGACTTGACAACCGCTGGCCACAACGACGGCAGGGGAAGTGCAAGCTGCCGTAGAAGGCCGGCTGCTCGGGCAAAGTGTGATAAACGAATACGCCCAGAAAGGCGTAGAAGCGCAATCCATCGAGCTCCGGCTGATAGAAACGGCGCGGCGGATGCGCGCCCTGCGGGGGAGGTTCGACCAGCGCCTGACTCAGTTGCGCCATCGGTCAGCGTCCTTCCAGCAACTGCGCGAAAACATCTTCGAGCCGCCCGGTTTGCCGCTCCAGATTGAAGTTGTCTACGACATGTCTCCTGCCGGCAACGCTGTAAGCGCTGCCACAGTTGCTCGTCCTGCATCAGCTGCAGAATCGCCTCCGCCAGAGCGCGAGGGTCGCGTTCGCTCACCAGCAAACCCGTTTCCCCATGCTTCACCGCCTCCGGGATGCCTCCGCTGGGTGTGCTTACGACGGGCAGGCCCATCGCCTGCGCCTCAATAAACACCATGCCAAAGCCTTCGGTATCCCCCGAGGCGGCAATCACGCTGGGAACGCAGAAGACGGCCGCGCGGGCCATCCAGTCCCGGACCACGTTGCTTGGCTGGGTGCCGAAGAAGCGACATCGCACGCCCAGCGCGGCCGCGCGCGCCTCGTAGTCCGGGCGCAATTCACCGTCCCCAATCACAACCAGTTCAGCCGCCGGATCGCAGTGCTGTACCCTGGCCATGGCTTCAATCAGGCTGGCGCAACCCTTCTTCTCCACCAGGCGCCCGACAAACAAGACAATTTTCTCCCGCCGCCGCACCGCGGGCGGCTTAAACCGCTCCACATCGACGCCGATCGAATGCACGATGGTGCGCTCCGCAGGGTATCCCATCTCCAGGCCTCGCTGGCGGATATACGCGGAGCAACTAACAAAGAGCGCACCTTTCTTCTGCAGCGCCGGCCGGCCTTGCAGATACTCACGGCCCAGCCGTCTTGCTCCCATGGCCCGATCGCTTATGGTCACGTCATATCCGTGTAAGGCGGTCACCAGCGGCACCCCGAGTTGTTCGGCAAGCTGCATCGCTGCGTAGCCATCGGGAGCGAAGTGCGCATAGACCAGCCGTGGGGCTCGCGCCCGCAGCCGCGCAATCTGCTCCCGCGTGGGGCCGGCATAGTGAAAGCGCAAGCTCGCCGCAATCTTCCCCGCAGGCCGCCGCCATCGACGGTCCAGCTGGTGTCTTCGGGTATCGCAATCCCGGCCATCCTGCGCCAGCCCACGAAATAGGGCGAAAACTGCCGCATGGCTGCTGCCTGTGCCACGATAAACGTCTCCGAGGGCGCCAGCAGATTGGTGCGGAAGATCAAAATGGTCCCCTGGCTCATGGCAGCCGGGCCTCACAGTGGCTGCCTGCGTCGAGCACCTCGCGGTACAGTTGCTCGTACTTAGGTGCGATCTGGCTCCAGGAAAATCGCTTGGTCGCTGCCCGCGCCGCGTCCCCTATCCTGGCCAATTTCTCTGCCGGCATGGCCAGCACACATTCCATCTGTCCCGCGAGTCCGATCGCATCCTGGCCAACGAGCAAGCCGCTCACCCCATCTTGAACCACGTCAGGGTGCGCTCCCACCGCGGTGACCACGACCACGGTGGCGGCGCTCATGGCCTCGATGGTCGACAGCCCGAAGCCCTCGTAACTGGAAGCGGATACGAACAGGTGCGCCCGCTCCAGCAAACCGGTACAACTCTTCTCCGCTGACAGCGCCATGGAAGCGCACCCGGCCGCTCAGCCCAAGTTCGGCCGCCCGACGCTCGAGGGCGGCGCGCTGCCCGGCAGAATCCGCTCCGACCCATTCCAGATGCATGCAGGGATACCGGTGTTTCAGCAGAGCCATCGCCTCCAACACTTTCTCCACCCGCTTGTTCTCGGCCAGCCGCGCGATGCCGAGGATCAATCCCGGCTCGACTCTTTTCTTCAAGCTCCAAAAGCGATCGATGTTGGCCCCGTTCTCGATCACCCGGAGGCGCTTTGGGGACACAATCTTCCCGAACAGCTCGCGATCGTGCTGGCTTACGCAAACCACTGCCCCCACTCCGCCCAGGGACTGGCGGGTGACGGTCCTGAAGTAAATCTCTTTGAACGCACGCGCTCGCTGGGTATGGAAGAAACCGCCATGTGTACTTACTACCAGCGGGATGCGATGGAACAGACGCAGCAGGCTCAGATAATCCACGAAGAAGTCGATGGCGTGGATGTGCACCAGGTCGTAGCCGCGGATCGCCTGCAGCGCAGCCGGCGCCATCGGATAGCGGCGCGGGCCCCAGTGGCGCATGCGGCGCACCGCGAGTCCGGCTTCGACTGATTCGCGTAGGCGCCATGGCTCCGGTGGCAAAGAGCAAGCGCAGTGTAGCCACCTGCACCGTATGCCCACTGTGCTGCAGGGCCACGCTCAGGCCTTCGACGACGCTCTCCAAGCCGCCCTGGGCAGGAAGAAACTGCCGGGTGAGCTGCAGGATTCTCATGACGACGGCACCAGCGCACGAAACGCGGGACGGCGCGCCATCCAATCGCGCAAGCGGCGGCGGGTGTGGCGAGGCAGCAACCAGATCGCCAGAAAGATCGCAAAATCGCGGGGGGTGCTGTTGCCATGGCGCAGGGCCTCGAGCAGCAGCAGATGAAATGCGCGCCATGCTCTCTGATCCGACGCCTCGGCGGCAATTTGGTACAAGACAAAGCCGGACAAAGCGCGCGGGGTGAACAGATGCCGATCGCGGCGCAGCCAATCGAGCGAGTAGCGCCAATTGGATTTGTTGCTTACGCTGGCGCGTCCCTCTTCTATGTTGTGAATCGCCAGTACCTCATCGGCGAACACCACCTCGGTCCCGGGCAGGCGGCCCAGGCGCAGCACCCACTCGGTGTCCTGGTGCTTCAACTGGCCACTCTTGAACGGCTGCGCCTGCATGAGCGAGCGACGGACAAAGAAGGTCGATGTCTGGAGGTATCCTTCGCCGCGAGTGAACGTGCGCCGCGCCATAATATATTCGCCCAGCTGTTCATCGCTGGCCGGCAGGCGCCGCGGCCACACATAGTCCTTGCCTGGGGTACGCGCGATCATCCTGCAGGTCCCGATCAGGACTGGACGCCTTCGATGCCCTCACTGCGTCGATCTGGGCCTGCAGCTTACCCGGAAGCCATTCGTCATCATCATCCAGAAACGCGATCCATTCCCCTGCCGCCATATCGACGCCCCGGTTACGCGCGTCCGATCCTCCCACGCTGGCCGCCAACGCAAGCACACGCAGACGTCCGTCCTGCTGCGCCAACTCATCCAACGCGATCCTGGTGGCAGGATCCTCGCCGTCGATGACCACGACCACTTCGATCTCGCGCAGAGTCTGAGCCAGGGCGCTGCAGCACCGCCCGGCGCAAGAGTTCAGGTCGTCCACGAGTGGGGATCACGGCAGAAACAGCAATCATTGCTGAAACTCCTTCAAGCAAGTCAGAGGCCGCGGCATAGAGCGCAAAGGCAGGATGACTGTGAGCAGCGGCAAGGCAGGCATGCAGGTTTTTCCCTGAGCCGAAAACTGGTTGAGAATTGTGGTCCACGTGACACCTCCCTGCTGTCGCTTCAGCCGCGGTGCGGCGCTGACTTGAAGTGTGGCGGCCATGGCGTAATACGCCGCTTTGGGCTGGAAGTCGGCATCGAACGGCAGCGGGCGCACGGGTAAACCATCGTTGCGCGGACGGTATCCGCCGATCCAGCTGAAGGGATCCGCAAGCCCCCAGGTGACAATCCCCCGCACCGCCGGTTGGCGCAGAGTCGCGCTAAGAAATCGACTGTATATTTGGGCCACCGCCTGATCGCGTGCCCCGGTATCGGCGGGTAAGGTCCCATCCTGCACGTCCAGCTCGGTGACAAAGATTTTCATTCCGCGTCGCGCCAACTGGCCCAGAAAGGCCTCGTAGCTCTTATCCCCTAAGGCCGTTGCCTGCTCAGCGCGCAGATGCGCCTCAAGCCGATACCCTGGATAGGAACCCCGCGCGCCAGCATGCCATCGAGCAGGTTGAGCATGGCTGTACGCTTGGCTGCGCCGAAGCCATTCGAGAGCTCGAGATAATTCTCGTTCCACACCAGCAGAGCGCTGGGATCAGCATCTGCGGTCGCCCGGAACGCCCGCTCCAGGTAATCGACGCCGCAGTTCTCGAGCCAAAGAGTATTGCGCAGGCCATCGGGCCGACGACTCGCGGGGTCCAATACTTCGTTCACCACATCCCAGGAGTACAACTTACCGGCGAAGTGCCCGGCTACCTTATGGATGTGGTCCGTCAGCATCGCTTGCCCATTGGCCGCTGTGAGCCGCGGGGCCAGCCACGCAGGCAGAGCGTCGTGCCAAACCAGCGTGCACCCTCGTATCCTCATACGGTTGGTGGCACAGAAGGCCACAAACCTGTCGGCATTCCCGAAGTTGTACACCCCAGGTTGGCTGCTGAGTGAGTCCCACTTCATATGCAGTTCCGGCGTCGCGATATCGCATTGCGATATGAACAGCTGCTGATAGGCCGCGGACTGAACGCAATACTTCAACGCCAGGCTGGAGCCGAACATGAGCCCCTTTTCTTCGGCCAACCGGTGCAGCGGGACAGTCGCAGCCTGGGACGCCGCCCGGCGCCAAGTCCACTCCGACAAACCCAGCGCGCCCAGCCCCCGGATGAACTTCCGGCGATCGATTTCTCTACCCTGGTTCATTTTGTTTTCCATTGCATCCATGGCCGCGCGGTCGGACTCGATCAATCGCCGCCTACCTGTGCGCCTGCCCGTATCTTGACACCGTGGCGGTTACGTGGATAATCCTGCAGCAGCAGGAGCAGTATGTACCAAGGCTCAATGAGATAGCGGGCAAAGAGCCGGCGTGGCTCATTGACCAACCGGAACACCCATTCCAGTCCTATCCGGCCTGCCCAACGCGGAGGTGTCGGCACCGCACCCGCGACATACTCGAAGGCGGCCCCATTGGACGAAAGAATTACGTGGGCCTTCAGGCGCGCAAAGTTCTCTTGTGTCCAAAACTCCTGCCGAGGCATACCCATCCCTACCATCAGCAAATCAGGCTTGTAGGCATTAATTCGCGCTACCAGGGCTTCATTCTCATCGCTGTCGCGGCGCGCATCAAAATATCCGTCGCTCACCTCTATCTGGAGAGCCGGGTAGCGCTTACGTAACTGCGCAGCGCCACTCTCCGCAACCTGCCGCGGCGACCCAAGATTGAAGACGCGCCACCCTCTGCCGGCAGCCAGCTCCATCAGCGGACCCATCCAGTCCGCATGGGTGACCCGTTGTTTGCGCTGCAGTGGGTAACCGTAAAGGCGGCCCAGGGCCACCAACGGCATACCGTCCAGGTAAGTCCAGTGAACATGGGAGTAGAATTCGCGCAGCTTTGGATACCTATGGAAAAGGTACACACTATGCAGGTTGTGGTTCGCGATAATCCATCCTTGGCGCTCGCGAATTCCCCGCTCCACCAGCTTATTCATTTCGGGCATCGATCTGGGCTGTAGCGTCACCCCCAGGAATACAACTGTATCGGTGACGTTTTCGTGGTCCGTACTTACGGCGTTCATGCGGGGGAGGTCTCCTAGTCAAGTTGCGGCGGTCAATGGATGCGTATAACTTCACGAGCCTTGGAAGCCAACACGGGAGATAATGCGTAGACAATAGTGCTATCGGGTGATTACGTTCGTTCTTTAATCTAGGCAGAAGGTGACAGAATGGCTGGTGGAATACAACCTTGGTTTTGTAGAAAGACTTACTGACCATGAACCGTGTTCCTAAGTCGGAACCTTGTGTCCCACTTTGAAGCGGCCTGATTACTTCTAAGCATTAGCGGCTGCTGCAGTTCACTTAGGCGAGCGATCCTCTGGTTTTCCGCTGGCGCCTCGCTGCGTCTGTGGAGCAGGCAGCGCACGCTGTGCCAAAGCCGAACGGTAAAGGAAATTCTGTATCGTCTCGCCTCAACCCCGCGAAGACCTTCGCCGAAGAACGCAGCACTTACCCTTACCGTGTGGCATAGAAACAGTTCGAGGTTAAGCCGGCGCCGTCTCCTGGGGGGAGCGGCTTCGTGGGCTGCGTTCTCCTTCCTTCAAGGTTGCGGCTACTCTTCGAACTACATCTACACTCCGCCTTCCGGCAATCCCCTGCCGGTAATTCCAGGTCCTGTCGCCCAGGCTTCCCTAACGGTGACAACCATTCCCAGCGGGGACAATTCCGCCGCGCTTCCTGGGTTTGAGTTATGAGAAGCTGGCGATGACATACTCCTATTTTCATAAGTCCAACCAGCACCTCATTGGACTCTTTCGGCGCCTGGGCGACGGCGTTCTTCGCATTGGGGGCGGATCGGTCGACCATGTAATGTGGACGCCTGACTCTACGGGAACCCACTTACAGGTCACGCCCGTCGAAGTCAAGGCGTTGGCCAGCTTCCTGCAAGCGACCGGCTGGCTGTGCCTCTACGGTGTCAATCTCGCTACCTCGACTCCTGCCTTGGCTGCCGAAGAAGTAGCGTATGCAGCCTCGGTTCTGGGTCCAAACCTTCTCGGCATAGAAATCGGCAATGAGCCTGACGAATACGGAGTAGCGGGAAATTTCTTTGCCGGTAACTGGACCTTGGAGGACTTTCTTGCTCGCTGGAATATGTTTCGCTCCGCGATCCTCCAGTCTGCGCCGCAGGTAGCCATCGCCGGCCCAGCGGCGGGTGGGGGGAACCACATCACCACCTGGACCTTGCCTTTCGGCCAGGCAACTACGGCGGCCGAGATCACATTGCTGACCCAGCACTACTATCGAGCCAGCGGGTACAGCCCGACGGCCGACCGCCGCCTTCCTCATCAGCCCCGATCCCCAACTCGCCGGCTACCTGGCTACGCTCAGCCCGGGGGCCGCAGCAACTGGGCATTCCCTACCGGATAAGCGAGTGCAACTCCTTTTACAATGGGGGCGCTTTCGGCGTCAGCAACAGTTACGCTTCCTCTCTGTGGGTGATTGATTTTCTTTTTGATGTGGCTTTGGCCGGCGCTACCGGAGTGAACATGCACGGCGGCGGTAACGCGCCCGGCTATACCCCGATCGCTGACAACGACGGCGGGGTGGTCGAAGCCCGGCCGGTGTACTACGGTATGCTGCTTTTTGCGCTCGCTGGGCCCGGGACGCTACTCGCAACACAGCTTGTGGCCGGGACCGTGGACGCCACGGCTTACGCGGTGAGGACCGCGAGCGGAGAGCTGAACGTCGTTGTGGTTAACAAAGACACCCTGCAGAATCTGACGCTCACCATCGCTACCAGCCAGAACATCCAGTCAGCGACGCAGCAAACGATGACGGGGGCGAGCCTGGCGGCGACCTCCGGAGTTACCATCCAGGGCGCCACCGTGAATATAGCCGGTGGCTTTACCCCGGCCAGCGCCGACAGGCTAACCCCGGAAGGTACGCGGGTGACTTGCTTCATCCCCGCGCTGACCGCGGTGCTGATCAGCATCACCTGATCCGGCTGGAGACTCTGGCCGCGGGTGCGAACGAGGCCCATTTTGCTGTCTTGCCTTTTTGGGAATTCAAGGTTGTGTTCTTTGGGAATTTTTCTGGACACTCCGCGCCACCTCTCCCTAGATTTGTCTGGGAAGAGTTCGCCCATCTCGCTCGCATAGCATGAAGCGCCAGCGACCAGGTGTTTTCATACTCAGCGCTACATTGCCGCCTTTCCAATTTTGCCGGCCGTCTCCGACGCCTGAAAGCACAGTATGCAAAGTCATATTTCTCACAAGGCCCCTTCAACTTTCGCGCGCCCCATCGACCTCACGGTCGGACCCCGGGGGCCGTTCCGAGCGGCGGTCTGCGAGCAAGCAGCCGAGCCCAACCAAGCACATCCTGTTGATGACAGCGACCATTACTCCTCACCATGCGCGGAACCTGGCGCGCACCGACCCCGTGGCGCGGTTGAAGGACTACGACGAAGCGCTCGGCTTCTATCTTGACTTGATTGATCGTCCGCTGCACGGGATTATCTTCGTCGAGAATTCCGACAGCGACGTAACCACTCTGCGGCAGTTGGTGGCCTCCCGGGGGTTGACGGAGCGGGTCGAGTTCCTGTGCAACTATGGAGTTCACCTTTATGCAGAAAAGGGTCGCGCCCACGGTGAGTTCAAGCTGCTGGACTACGCCATGACATCCTCGATCATGGTGATCGAGGCTGGGGTGAACCATGTAGTCTGGAAAATTACCGGTCGATATATGGTGAAGAATCTGGCATCGATCATCGCCAGCGCGCCGCGCGGCTTTGACGCATACGTGGACATGAAGGACCACCCCAGGCGCTGGATGGACATGCGCCTGATGGCGTGGACTTCGACCGGATACGACCGCATCTTCCGCGGCGTTGCCGACGAGCTCGACTCCAAGACACACGAGATGCACATGCGCGATTATTTGCCGAAGCGGGCTCGGGGCGCGCGCCTGGTGCCGCGCTTCTACAAAGAACCTTTCATCGACGGCGTCCGCGGTTGGGACAACGGCAATTACTCCAAAGGCAGAGAACTTCTCAAGTGCTATGTGCGCAGTGTAGGCCGGGTACTTGCTCCGTGGTACTGGATCTAATTTCTGTCCGCACCGGCCCGATGCACATTGTGCCGGCTTTGATATGGCCACTGTAGTTGATACCGATGGTTGAACTGCGGGGCGTTGGTGCCGATTTGAAACTAGACAATGTACTAGCACCGCTTTTGAGCGTGCATCGAGCCCATCCCTTGTTAAACTCAGTCAAATCGCAGCGGCGCCCACGCAAGGGCGCGTTCCACGGTAGGCGGCCGATATTAAAAACTGGCGTCTGAAGGCATCCAAAGATTCACGCACGTAGGCAGTACCGCGTAAGTGGATAAGTCAGTAAAAGTCACAATCAATTTAACCATTTCTCGAGAATCGGAGAAAACGACAACTTATGAATCCTAATGGGCGGATAGGCAGACTTTTCGATGTGTGGAAGCCTGACTCCTTTAATTCGCGGTTCAGGCAGAAGCGCTGGGAGTTCTTTCGGGATCTTGCATCTTCAATAGATCGGCCCATGAGGATCCTGGACGTGGGGGGTACCCGCCGGGTGTGGGAAAGGATCGGATTTGCTGATCAAGAGGGCATCTTTATTACGGTTCTAAACGCAGTGCCGCAAATCTCCGGGCACAAAAACATTGAATGCGTGGTGGGGGATGCTTGCAGCATGCCGCAGTACCGTGACCGGGAATTTGATATTGTGTTTTCTAATTCCGTCATTGAGCATGTGGGTGAAGAAGTACGGATTAAACAGATGGCCGACGAGGTCCGGCGCGTTGGTAAGAACTACTACATACAGACACCCAACTATTATTTCCCTTTGGAACCCCATTTCGTCTTTCCCTTTTTTCAGTTCCTCCCGATCAGTGTAAGAGCAAGCCTCCTTCAGCGTTTCGATCTCGCCTTTGTCCGAAAGAAGCCGGTGCGGGCTGAAGCCGAAGCCGAAGTACGCAGCATTCATCTGCTGACCGGGCGACAGGTCAAGCGGCTCTTCCCCCGAGCCCGCATCGTGCAAGAGCGTGTATTTGGGATGACCAAGTCGTTCCAGGCTTATGAGTTTGGAGCACGACATTGATCTTCTACCTGCAGGCTGTCAACCCGAAAGCATCGTAGTCGAAGCGCTTGTAGGTCCGCGGGCGTGCACACGATGGGCTAGAGGCCCTTCATAGAGAAGAACAAAGTGTGCAGAAGAATGGCGAAATCAAGAAAGATGCCGCGGTTCTCGATATAGTACAAGTCGTACTCAAGCGCCTCGTGGATGGTGAACTTGCGGTCACCGCTGAGTTGCCACAAACCGGTTAACCCCTGAGGAACGGAGAGCCTGCGACGCTCGAGCGGGGTATAGGTGTCTGTGATGAATGGCATCTCCGGACGAGGGCCGACCAGGGACATCTCTCCGGTCAGGACGTTCAGCAGCTGAGGGAGCTCATCCATACTGGTTCTTCTTAGAAATCTTCCCGCCGGAGTAATGCGCGTGTCGTTTGAGCTTTCGGGTGAGCGCCCGTATTTCGGCGTGTCTACATACATGCTGCGGAACTTTAGCATGACGAATCGTCTTCCTGATTGACCCGTCCGCTCCTGGCGAAAGAAGACCGGTCCGCGGGAAGTCGTTTTGACCATGACGGCGGCAACCAACCAAATCGGGAGCGTGAGCAGGATGAGGAGAGAGGACAAGACCAGGTCAAGGACCCGTTTGCAAAGGATGTAAGACAGCGGGTGATCGCCGTCGCCATCGAATGTGGTGACCATGAGACCGTCGATCATCTGCACCGAAGTGGAACGCTCGGCAAAGTTGGGGTGACCTGCGCCCACCAGAGAGACCCTGACTCCTGCTGCGGCCGCTAGAGCCAGAAGTTCGTGCATGCGTGGCTGAGAAACGGTTTGGGTCACGAAGATCTCTTGCACGTCCAGAGAGCGCAGAAGCGATTGCGAGAGCGGCTCGGAAATGACAGGTACGTGGTGTTTCAAGGTGTAATCGTGGCTATAGATGACACGGCGGCTATCGAAACCGCTTTCATCCAGAAACCCGACAGGTATCTGGCCCAGATGGGGAGAGTGCAGCAGGTAAGAGAAGAGGCGGCGCGTCTCGCGATTTGTGCCGCAGATGAGCACCCTGCGCTGGTGGGCCGCAAACGAGCTCCAATCGCGAATGATTCTGCTGGTTGAGTACTTCTGCACGACCAGCAGGAGCGTGGAAAAAGCCCAGAAGTAGGTTAAGAGCAAGCGCGGCATATTCGCCTTGGTGAAGTAATTGCCGACCGAGAGAAGTGTGAGGCCGTAGACGGAAACCCTGAGGATACGTGCCGTGTCCGCTACCTGGAGCAGGGTGGCGCGCTGCGTATAGAGGTGATGGGCCTGGGCAAGAATCACGAACGCCAACCCATACTTGAGCGAAAGCTCTGCACACAGCAGCCATGCGTCGCGCAGGTCTAACGGCCGATACAGCTCATAGAGCAAGATGCCGGCGATGCACGCGATCGTGATGCAACAGATATCGAGTAACGCGTGAATCGCCGCCCCCATGGCTCCGCGCAGAATCAGGAAGGGTTGCTTGAGGACTGAGGGAGGACGTAACCCCATCTGCTCTGCAGAGGGTAGAGGAAAGCCGGTCACCATGAACTGCCCCTGTGGTTTTAGTTGACTTCGATCAACTGCCTGCCGCACGTGAGTCCGCAGTTTTCTGCCTCTGCGGTCACGAGGAACCCGAACGTAGGAGATTCTTCGCGTTGAAGACTAAACGACAACAGGGCTCCCGTTGGCGGGCAGCAACAGCTATGCCCGCGTAAGTTAGCCTGATTAGTAGAGATGCTTCGACTTCCGATGTTGGAGTTATCCAATTTGTTTTACTGGTTCTTACTTAGACCATCACTGGTCGACCGCAAAGTTACTCATGCGTCGAAGGCTTACCATACCAACACACGGTTACTTCGGTGATGATCCAAGCCAAACGGTGACAGAATGCGCGGTGGAAATCAACTTTAGTTTGATAGAAGTAAGACGCAGGCGAGGAATAATGTCCTGATCTGAAGTCACCGCTGTCCTACTAAGATGCACTTTGATTACCACGCGCAGTCATGGTGGCGATTTTGCCGGATGGAGGTGATAGGTCGTATCCAGGAGATCCCGGTTACGCGGCGTTTGATCCGGAATGCGCACTCGCCATGCTTATCCTTCAGGTACGTGGTCAACCGGGGATGAATGCAGTTCGCGCGCAATCGATTTTCGGCCGATGGAGGTCTATATCCGGATACAAAGAAGGGCTTGATGCACGATCTGCTGCGAAGCCGGCTGGCTAAGAACGCCGGCTGGATGTTTCTCGGTCAGGGCGTTAACTTCGCGGTGCAGGCATGTTACTTCATCTTGCTTGCCCGCTTGCTCGGCGCCAGACCAATATGGAATCCTTGTCGGCGCCGCGGCCGCGGTTTCTCTGCTAAGCCAGTACAGCATGCTCGGCTCGGGTGTGGTTATGCTCCGCCAGGTGAGCCGTCATAAAGGCGAATTCCCGCAATATTGGGGCAACGTGCTCATCACCACTCTGAGCGTTGGTTTTCTTGTGATCCTGGCGCTGGCCCGATTCGGCAAGTGGATGGTCGGCCCGGCGAGCGCATCGATCATCGTTCTCGTCGCCGTGGGCGAGTGCACCTGTGCGCGAATCGCCGAGGGTGCCGGCCAGGCCTTCCAGGCCTTTGAACAGCTCAAGCTTACGGCCGCGCTCACCTCGCTCACAAACATCGCGCGCCTGGCAGTCGCGGCGGGCATGGTGCTCGTTCTCCACCGTGCGACCGTGCGCCAGTGGGCGATGGCTTCGCTCTTCGTCTCTTGCCTCTCCGCCGCTATGGCTCTGGTCCTGGTGACCAGCCGTCTGGGCTGGCCTAAATTCGACTTTCGCCTGCTTCGGGAGCGAGCCCTGGAGGGTCTTGGTTTCTCCGTCGCCGCCAGCACTACTTCGGTTTACAACGACATCGATAAGGCAATGCTGAGCCGCTACGGCATGCTGGCGGCGGATGGAATTTACAGCATGGCCTATCGGGTCATCGACATCAGCTGCACCCCTATCCGCGCGCTGCACTCAGCCGCCTTCCCGCGCTTTTGCCAGATGGGTAGGAACGGCGCGCGGGGCTCCATTGCGTTCACCGGCAAGCTGCTGGGCAAGACCTTGCCCTTTGGTCTGCTGGCAGCCGCCGTCATGTTTCTGACCGCGCCCATCATTCCTCACGTGGTAGGCCCCAGCTTCGCCAGCAGTGTCTCCGCGCTGCAATGGCTGTGCCTGCTGCCGGTCTTTCGCAGCCTCCACCTGGGAGCCGGAGACACGCTGACCGGCGCCGGCTACCAGCGCTACCGCACCGCCGCGCAGCTGGGCGCGGCCGGGCTCAACTTCGGCCTCAACCTCTGGCTCATTCCCGCCTACTCATGGCACGGAGCGGCCTGGTCGAGCCTGGTAACGGACGGCGGCCTGGCCGCCGGCAACTGGATCCTTCTCGGCCTGCTGATTCGGCGCGAGAACCACCCCTGCCTCGAGCCACAGGCCGCCGCGATCTAAAACCACCAGAAAACGTCGATCAGTATGATATGTGGATGTTCCCTGGAAGCTTTTCAGGAGAGGTTTCATAGTATGCGCACGCGCTGGATCATGGCGGCACTATTATTTAGCGTTCTTGCAAACGGGCAGACGGTACAGCAGAAGGCGGCTGAGAAGACGCTGGCGCGCAAGGCGCAGGCCGATTGCGATGCTCAAACCGCAAGGGTCGGCAGGACCTTTACCGCGGTGGTGAAGGAAACTCGGGTGTACTCCGTTTTTTATTCGCCCAAATATACAAAATGCCTGGCGGCAGTCTACCTTCCCCTCGGCAAGGATCTCATCGCGGCCAGTGTGATCAACCTGGATAGTGCCGCGGGAGTGCCGCATATTGTTTGGGAAAATATGTTTGCCAAACCATTTGACGCGATCTCCGAACTCGATCGGCAGATCGACAAGCTAAGCAAATGAAGCGGGGCGAGTCCCGGATTTCCTGTACGCTGTCGCCGGACACGACCGCGCGTGCGGTCCCGGCTGGCCGGGACCGCATGAACTTCGCCAACGCCACCAAAAATCCACAGGAAATCCGCGATGATCGCCCTGAAACGACCCGGTGTCCTCGCGATCCAGGGCAGTTGCTTGGCGGCGCTGGTTTTGGGCGTCGTCTGGAATGTGCGCTTTGCCGTGGCTGACCTTGCGGCGCGCCGGAATCAGCCGGACAGCACTCGTTTGGCCATGCGGTGGATGCCCTTGAATGGGGCATATCCGGCACAGCTGGCCGGCGAGATTTACGCCCTCGACCCGCCATCGGCGAAGTCGCTGCTGCAAAAGGCGGTGCAACTCAATCGCTATGACGCGTCCAGTTGGATCCAGCTGGGACTTTTATCCGAGGCTGGGGACGATCTGCCAGGGGCCGAAAAAGCTCTGTTGCAAGCAGGGAGCGTGGATGCCACCTTTCTGCCCAGCTGGTCGCTGGCCAACTTTTATTTTCGCCGGGAGAACCCTGCGCGTTTCTGGTACTGGGCGCAAAAGGCCGCCCAGATGGACCCGGGTGACGCGACACCCTTGTTCCGCCTGGCCTGGTATGTGAGTCCGAATGCGGGGGAGATCGCGAGCCGCCTGCAAATAAAAAGGCCGCTGCTCGCTGGCCAATTCGTGAATTTTCTAATGGCCCAGGGCGATGCGACGGCGGTGACGGAGACGGCATCGCAGTTGCTGACAGCAAACAGTGAGGCTCCAAACCCTATTGGGGGTCTGCGATTGGCTGATCGCGAATAAGCGTCCTGATCTGGCGTTACCCCTGTGGAACGGGCTTGCGGCCCGGGGCCAGATATCGTACGCCCCGCTTGCGCCCCCACACGCGGTCACCAACGGCAGATTTGGCAAGTCGCCCATTTCTCAAGGCTTCGATTGGCGCCTCAAGACGGTCGAGGGGGTGAGTTCGTTTCTGAACGTCAACCCGAATGCGCTTGGTTTCGAATTTTCCGGCAACGAGCCGGACGGTTTTCTACTTATGGACCAGACCGCCCCGGTGGAAGAGCGAAAGGACTATGCCCTGGTCGTCGATTATGGGACCACCGGCATTTCTCCGGGCAGCGGGCTGGAATGGTCGGTGACGGACGAGCGATCGGGCGCTGTGCTGGCCAGGACGGGGAGTCTTTCGGCGGAGCAAGGAGGGGAAGCATACGCTTGCTTTGCCGCGCCGGATGGAGCCGCATTCGTGCGTCTATCGCTGCTTTACCAACGGCAGCCGGGCACGGTGCGGGTGGAGGGAAAGCTTGCGCTCAAAGAAGTCAGGCTCGCGGGCGCCACGGCAGAGCATTGTCCGGGGGAGAAAATCTCCACTTCCGGGGCTGATTCTCCTGCGTTCTGAGGCTACACTCAAGAAACAGCGAATGGAGGGGTGATCGATCGTCTACCTGGCGGACGGACTGAGGGATGACATTCGGGATCACGAGGCGTATAACTGCGCCAACCGGTACCGACAACTGCCAGCGGCCCGCCCAAGACTGGATTAGACGTTTTTCCGCATCCGTCATGACGCAGCTCACCATTGCCGCCATCCAATTTAGGCTTCTGCAAGTGCACCACAACGCTCGCCATTGGGGTCGCGCTGTGGCCCGCATAGGAGTGTGTCTGGTCGCCTTGCACTTTCTCGGTTTGGCCGGAACTGTTTACGCCCAACAGTCCGAGCGAGCCGTTTCTTCGGCGCCGAATCTCGAATACGCCTACTCCAATTTGCCAACCCAACCGGTGGGGCCCGACGATCTGCTGGCGCTCTCCGTCTACGATTCCCCGGAACTGACGCGCACTGTGCGGGTGGACGCCGATGGCAATATCCGTCTGCCCATGCTCAAAGACCCCATTCAGGTGCGAGGTATGGTTCCCTCCCAGCTGGAATCGGCAATTGCCAAGGCGCTGACTAAGGGGAATGTGCTGGTTGACCCCATCGTGACCGTGACCATCGTCGAGTACCAGAGCCGGCCGGTGAACGTCGTGGGGGCGGTCAAGAACCCGCTGGTCTTTCAGGCGACGCGGCCCATTCCGCTGCTGGATGCAATCGCGCGGGCAGGGGGGATTAGAGAAGATGCCGGCTCCGATATTGTCGTCAGCAAGGAAGTGGTACGGGACGGAAAGCCGGCCCGGATCACGCAGACCATACCGGTGCGGAAGCTGATCGACAATGCCGATCCCGCGCTCAACGTGATGCTGCATGGCGGCGAGGAAGTGCTGGTTCCCGAGGCGCTGAAGATCTACGTGGTCGGCAACGTGAAGAAACCCGGAGCGTACCCGGTAAGAAATGATGAAGAGACCACGATTCTGCAGCTGTTGGCTCTCTCGGAAGGCTTGACCCCCTACTCCGCAAAGGTGGCCTATGTGTATCGCAGGTCGCCAGGCGGCGCCAAGACGGAAGTGCCTGTGCCGCTGGCGAAGATCATGAAGCGCCAATCGCCAGACGTGCCCCTGCAGGCCAACGACATACTCTACATTCCGGATAACAACGGAAAACGTCTCACAGCAGAAACCTTGGACCGGATCGCTGGGTTAGGGACCGCAACCGCTGCCGACTACATTATCTGGCACTGAGACCATCGCCATGCGTAAAGAAGAGATCGCGATTCCAAATGAGAGGGTGGATGAGAGCACGAGCGCTTTGGAGCGCAGGCCGGTCTCGCCGCGTGTGGTTCTCCCTGCGATCGAAAAGGAGGCGCCCCTCAATGGGCCCTCGCTTTCTCAATATCTGTGGGTAGTCAAGCGCCACCGTTGGAAGCTGGTCGCGTTCGTAGTTTTCTCTGTCATCGCCACAGTGATTGTTTCCAAACGATTGACGCCGCTATATGAGTCGACGGCGGTCATTGACATCGACCGGCAAACACCGGCTGCGGTTCTGGGCGCCGAGAGTACGACCGCGGTCAACTCGGCGGATGTGGAGAACTATCTCACCACGCAGGAGCAGATCGTGCAATCGGACGCTGTTCTGCGTCCGGTAGTAGAGAAGTTCCATCTACTGACGCCCGCGATGCGCAAGTTGGCGAACGATAAGTTGCTCTCCTCGCGGCTCAAGGACGCACCGATTAAACTACCGGCCTTGAAAATCACCCGGCCTCTGCACACCTTTCTACTTCTGATCAGTTACCGGTCGCCGGATCCACAGCTTTCCGCAGACGTGGTCAACGAAATTGCCCATAGCTACATACGACATACGTATGACATCCGGTACCAGGCAGCTTCCCAGATGACGGGCTACATGGAAAGACAGCTGGAAGAGCTGAAGGCTCAAATGGAGCGGTCGGCGGGGGCACTGGCCAACCTGGAAAAAGATCTGGACGTGATCAACCCTGAGGAGAAGACGAACGTTTTCTCCGCGCGGCTGCTGCACCTCGATAACGACCTCACGGCAGCCGAAGTCGACCGGGCAGGAAAAGAGGCTGCTTATAACGCGGTGAAGAACGGCTCCTTGCCGGCAGCCGAATCGTCGGACCAAGGGGAGCAGCTGCGCGACCTGGAAGCCAAGCTGAACGATGCGACGGAGAAGTTTGCCGAGGTCAAGACACAGTTCGGATCATCTCATCCGGTCTATAAGAAGGCCGCCGGGCAGGTGAGCCAGTTGCAGTGGGAAGTCGATGTTCTGCGCCGGCGGATCGTGGAACGGGTGCGCATCGATTATCAGCAGGCAGTAAACCGGGAGAGCCTACTTCGCCAGGACATGAGCCAGGCGAAGACACAGTTCGACCAGATGAACGCCCGGTCGTTTGAGTACAAGGCGCTGAAGCAGGAGGCGGATACGGATAAGGCATTGTACGAAGAGCTTATCCGCAAGATTCGTGAAGCTGGGATCAACGCCAGCTTTGAAAGCAGTTCGATCCGTCTGGCGGATGTAGCGC
This sequence comes from uncultured Acidobacteriaceae bacterium, assembly GCA_963746595.1. GTDB lineage: Bacteria > Acidobacteriota > Terriglobia > Terriglobales > Acidobacteriaceae > PALSA-350. The sequence goes on along the minus strand of CAVVBS010000009.1, from coordinate 1,839,941 downwards.
GGCCTGCGCTTTATCCGTCATTTCCCAAGACGACCCTGAATGCGCTGCTGGCGTTGTTCGGATCGACCATGATCGGCCTGAGCATCATTTTCCTCATGGACGCCCTGGACACGACGGTGGTCGACAGCGAACATCTGCAGCGTGAATTACGCGTTCCCCTGCTGCCTTCACTTCCCGTGGGTAAATTTACGATGGGAAGTTTGCCCATGCAGGAGCTATCGCCGGACCCGGACGCAAGATTCAACGGAACTTCGACCAAGGAGATCCTGGCGGCGCCGAACGCAGCCTTCGATGAGGCCATTCGTACTTTGCGCAGCTCTATTTTGCTCTCCGCCGGCTTGGGGCATCACCCGAGAAGCATCCTGGTAACTTCGGCTTCACCGGCTGAAGGCAAGTCGACGATCGCGCTCTACCTGGCAGCGGCCCACAGCCAGCAGCAACGCAGAACGCTTTTGATCGACGGTGACATGCGACGGCCGGTCATCAAGCTGGGCGTCTCCAACGACCGTGGCCTTTCGGATGTCGTCAACGGCACCATGCACTGGAAAGAAGCTGTGCAGACACCGTACGCATATCCGGATCTGGACGTTCTTTCGGCAGGGCCATCGTCTCGACGGGTGGCAGACCGTATTGGGTTAGTGCTGCGATCGATTTTGGATGAGGCCGAGCGCGAGTACGACCTGGTAGTCATTGATTCGCCTCCGCTGCTTGGCTTTGCTGAACCCCTGGAGATTGCCGCACTGGCAGATAGCGTAATTATCGTTGCCCGCGCCGGGCGCACTAACCGTAGCGCGGTGGCCAGCGTGGTGGAGCAACTCAAGCGTGTACGCGCTAATATCATTGGCATTGTTCTCAATGGAGTCCGGGCAGATATGAGCTCCCAGTACTACTACTACAGTCCTCGCTATTACAGTCACTACACCGCGCCTGATCGCAATCGCTAGTGTCGTGAGCCTGCAGTTCCACCGCAACATTCGAACAACGCTGAGCGAACCTAGGTTGAAACAGCAGGCCCGCTCCCCAAAATGAACTCACACACTTTCCAACCACCAGCGCAGACTGCAGGATGCGAAGCGATATCGATGGCAAAGCGTAATATCGTTTATCTGTGTGTCTGGTCGGGAGGCGCGGAGCGCGCGCGCGACCTGGTGAGCAGCCGCTATCCCGGGATCGACATTGTAGAATTCCCGCATCGCAAGCTCCGAATCAGCACGTTTAGGGAGCGGATTCGTTTGCTTCGCAGCTTTCAGCGGTCAGTCCATTGTCTTCTACTTTCAATCCCTCGATGATTTAAAGCACAGGCAGATTCTCGAGTGTTTCCATTTCTTGCACCGGTGCCAGGAAACGGCGATGTGCGACAGGAACGGCCGTTGGGAGTCGATTCACAATCTCGACCTCCTTCGATCGGTCCCCCAAGTTCTGCTGAGCATCTTGCTTGATGTCAAGACTGTGATTTTCTGGTGGATTTATCTGCGGCTATGGCCAAGACGCCCATTGCCCTCTGTCGACATAGGCGGCACTGGCCTTGAGGTCGGATATTTGATTCCGACTCCAGCGAATATGGGCTCCGGCGGAGGAGCAATCAGCCACATTCGCGGTTTCCTATATGGCCTGAAGGCTGCCGGGATAGCCTGCCGCGTTTTCAGCGGGACAGCATTGGCACAAGATGCTTTTGAGAACGAAATCGTAACCGCCGCCAATCGCGCTTGCTTCTTCTGGGGAGCCGCCATGCTTTCCTACAACTTCGAATTTACCCGAGGAGTGCAAAGCTATCTCGATTCAGATATTCCCCGCTTCTTCTATCAGCGGCATTGTGCTTTTTCGATCGCCGGAGCGCTCCTCTCACGACGATTGAAAGTCCCCTTAATCCTCGAATACAACGGTTCAGAAGCGTGGATCGCAGATCACTGGGATCCGAACCCTCTACGCCACTGGATTAAGTTGTGCGAGGAAGTGACGCTGCGATGCGCAACCAGAATCATTGTGGTTTCCGAAACGCTACGGGAGGATTTACTAGAGAAGGGTATTCAGACGGATCGCATTCGGGTGAATCCGAATGCCGTGGATCCAGATTATTTTTTTCCTGGACACGGGAGATCCCTGGGGCGCAGACATCTTGATGTAGAGGCCGATGAAGTGCTGATCGGCTTCGTAGGATCATTCAGCCTGTGGCATGGAATAGAGATACTGCAGCAGGCCATCGTCTTGTTGCTGAGCGTCGCTCGGCCATGCCGCCTGCGCTTTGTTCTCATGGGCGATGGTTTGCTCCATGGAGAAATGCGTGCCGCCCTGGCGACCTACGAAGCAACGGGAGAGGTAATATTTACCGGACCGCTCACCACGCGATAAGGTTGCAGAGTACCTTGACGCTTCGGACATTCTGGTTTCGCCGCATATCCCTATGCCGGACGGCAGCAGATTCTTTGGATCGCCTACGAAGCTTTTTGAATACATGGCGATGGGCAAGGGCATTGTCGCCAGCCGGCTCGAGCAACTGGCCGAAGTTCTAGAGCATGACCGGACCGCGTGGCTGATCACGCCGGGCGATGTTGACGAACTGGCAGAGGCCATTCTGCGTCTTGCCCTGGATCCAGCAAAACGTGAAGCGCTTGGCGCAGCCGCGCGGCGTGCCGCGGTCGAGCGCCACAGCTGGGCCCGGAACGTCTCGTGGGCCCTGAGCGACATGCCCGGCGATAGCCTTGAGCGCAGGAGCAGTTCGATGACGCTGCCACGCTCGACAGGAAATGCGGGGTGAAGCTGCGCAACCTCGCGAGCGTCGTACGTAACGAGCCCTTACCAAACCTGATTCGGGAAGCAGGATGGCGCGGCATCCGGTCCATTCGCAGATCGATTTTCAGGCTCAAAGGCCAGGATGGCGATTGCCCGGTTATTTTCCATCCCATCGGCTATTACCGGCTGCAGAGTGATTTTGTCTCTGACCGCTCCCGGCAGGCTGTTCTCACTTATGCTGACGCCATCCTGCGCGGAGAGTATCCGCTGATGGGGTACGGCGCGCCACAACTCGGGATGAACCCCGACTGGGGGTGTGACTGGGTCTCCGGAAAAAGCTGGCCAGTCGAAGACTCGGGAAAGACCCAAATCGTGCGCCACGACGGATCGGACGTGAAGGTCCCTTGGGAGCTCTCGCGCTTGCAATTCGGGCCGGTAGTGGCTAAGGCCTATGTACTGACTAAGGATAGAAAATACCGGGAGACTCTCAGGTCTTTGCTGACCGACTGGATCGAGCGTAATCCGATTGGAAAAGGGGTGAATTGGACGGTGGCGATGGAAGCGGCGCTACGCGGAATCAGCCTCTGCCTTACCATGGAGCTGCTATGGCCCTTTACCAGCGAAGAAAAGCCATGGCTCGATCAGATGACCAGTTCGCTCTGGCAACATCTTCGTTTTATCGAAGCTCATAGCTGAGTTTTCCTTTCTGCGGCGCAGCAATCATTATCTGAGCAACCTCGTCGGGTTAACGACCTTGTGTGCATATCTCAAGGGACGCGGAACGGGTCGGCGATTACGAAAATATGCGCGGGCCGTTCAACGCGAGATTCTGCTTCAGACCTATGCGGACGGAGGCGATTACGAGGCTTCTACCGGTTATCACGTTCTGGTCGCGCAGATGTTTCTGCATTCGTTTGTGGTGCAGCAACGAAGCGGATGCGTGATCGCACCGGTATTCGAGGGCCGCTTGCGGCAGATGTTCGTATGGATCGCCTCTCTGGTTGATGACGCCTGGAAGCTGCCGCACCTCGGAGATTGCGATAACGGCAGGGTCGAGCTGCTCACCGACGATATGGCGCAGACGATGTTGTCGGTTACCGAAAGGCACTCCCTGCGCGTTGGGGGCCTCTGTGGACTGGCTTCTTATCTACTCCAGATTCCCGTGGGGGGCGAAAGGGAGGACGCGGTTTGGTTTGGGCTTACGACGGACGGTTCCACCGGCAAACCCGAGCAGAAGCCAGTCTCGGTCATGCCGGACTCTGGAATTGCCGTGCTCCGCTCAGGGGAAGCTTCGGTCATCTTTTGCGCGATGCCGAATGGGCTTCGTGGAAAAGGCAGTCATACCCATTGCGACAAATTGTCCATCGTTTTTCGTCTTGGTCTGGAGGAGGTTTTCTGCGATTGCGGCAGCCGATGCTACACCCGTTCGGCAGAACTCCGGAACCTTGATCGCTCTACTAGCGCGCACAATACTCTGATGATTGATGGAGCCGACCAGAATATCGTTCCCAGCGATCCCGGGTTGCTCTTTTGGTGCGGCAACGAAGCGGTTGTGTCTGGCATTGCAATATCGGAAAGTGGTGAGATGGCGGCGCGAGCATCGCATCAGGGTTATTCCAGGATTGGCATCGAGCACCACAGGACGGTGCGATTGACCCAGGGGTCATTGTTGGTACTCGATGAGCTTAGCGGGACGGAAAAGCATTTGCTGGAGCTGCGGTATATCCTGGGTCCCGAGTGGCGGGTTTCTTCTGAGAATATGACTGGAGAGACGGTCAGCTGCGCCATCGCGGGACCTCGCCGGCTGTCTCTCCAGTGTGAGGCCGCGAGCGCGCTGGCGCTGATCATCCTACCGGCGCAGATCTCGCGGGAATATGGCACCGAGTTACCCGCGAGTTGTATCCGGATCCAAACCACGGCGACCCTTCCTGCTAAAGTGCAAACCAGGGTGCAATGGGACTGATGGTAGAAGAAAAAAATACGCTCGAGGGTGAGAGCATCGTCTGCTTCGCGGGCGAAGACTGGTGGTACCACCATCCTCACTCCAAGAATCATCTGCTTAAGCGCTATGCGCTGCGGAACAAGGTCCTCTTCGTCAATTCCATCAGCATGGGACTGCCTTCCATGGCGAACCCGGATTTTTTTCTCAAGATCAAACGGAAACTCCGGAGCTATACCCGCTGGTTGCGCAAGGTTCCTGATGGCCTGTGGGTGATGACGCCGGTGAACCTACCCCTTTACGGATCGCGGGCCGGCCGATGGCTCAACCGAATCCTGTTGGTCGCGCAACTCCGCATGGCCATGCTGTTTCTCCGCATCACGCAGCCGATCTTATGGATTGCCATACCCACGGCGGCCGAGATGGCAGGGCGCCTAGGGGAGAAGCTGCTGCTTTACCAGGTATCGGACAAATACGATGCCAACGAAGACAGCGCATTATCAGCGCAGGTAATTCGCAGATACGACCGCCAGCTGAAAGATGCAGCCGATGTGGTGTTGTACTCGGGCCGCAAGCTATTTCGCGAATCGACAGAGCCCCATCGATTTTTTCTCGAGCAGGCCGTCGATTTTGATCATTTCTCCAATCTGCGGGTAGAGCCCGCCCCAGAGCTTGAGGGCATCCCGGATCCGATCCTGGGTTATTTCGGCGCAATGGATTACGTGATGGACACCGAGCTGATGGCGGAGGTGGCCCGGTTGCGCCCCAGCTGGCACTGGGTGCTGCTCGGCCTCAAGTCAAATCTGGTGCGAGTCTCCGCTCCTAACATCCATTTCCTGGGGTCGAAATCGTATTATGACCTACCGCGCTACATCCGTCGGTTCACCGTGTGCGTTTTGCCCTGGCGCGAGACCAACACCTTCACCAGTTACGGGAGCGCGATCAAGGTACGCGAATATCTGGCCACGGGAAAGCCAGTGGTGATGGCCCCGCTTTACGAATATTTGGAGATGCCGGGTCTGCGTTTTTACCGTGGCACGCAGGAGTTCATTGCGCAGGTCGAAGCCGCTCTGCAAGAGTACTCTCCGTCGCTTGGCGCGCAGCGCCAGGCGGCGGTGAAAGAGGGTACCTGGGACGAAAGAGCGAGCCAGCTGGCGGCACTGACCCAATCGCTCCTGCGCGGCCAGCCCTATTCGTATTCCTCTGCGGAACTCCGTCCACTCATGGAAGGCCATTGAATGCGCGCTTTGCTGGAAGATATGAAATCCGGACAAATAGCTGCTTATGATGTGCCGGCCCCCGAGCTGCAGGAGGGAGGGATTCTCGTGCGCACGGCTTTTTCCGCGATCAGCGCGGGCACGGAGAAGGCAACGGTGGAGGCCGGCCGCAAATCCATCCTTGGGAAAGCGATGGCTCGTCCCGATCTGGTGAAGCAGGTGCTCGAATATGCGCAATCGAATGGCATCAAGGCGGCCCGTCAGAAAGTGCAGGCGCGCTTGGAGACGCTCTCTGCCCTGGGCTACTCCTGCTCCGGCTTTGTGCTCGAGGTGGGCGCCGGCGTGAACGGGTTTCAACCCGGCGACCGGGTCGCTTGCGCCGGCAGCGGCTATGCCAGCCATTGCGAGATCAATTTTGTGCCCGCAAATCTCGCCGTTCGCGTTCCCGATAATGTCGATCTGGAGGCTGCGTCCCTGACGACGATTAGGGGCCATCGCGGTGCAGGGCGTGCGCCAGGCAAACGTCACCTTCGGAGAGACGGTGGCCGTGATCGGTGTGGGCCTGGTCGGCGTTTTGGCGATTCAGGTCTTGCGGGCCGCCGGCTGCCGGGTGGTGGCCATCGATCTTTCCCGTGACCGTGCCGCGAAAGCTGTATCGCTCGGGGCGCACCTCGGGTTGTGCACCGGCGATCCGGGACTGGAAGGCGCGATTGCGACCTTCTCCCGTTACGGAGTGGACGCGGCGCTGATCACCGCTGCTACCAAATCGGCTGACCCACTGGAATTGGCGGCAAAGCTCTTGAGGGACCGCGGCCGCATTTCTGTTATTGGAGATGTCGGCATGGGCGTATCTCGAGCGAACATGTACAGGAAAGAGATCACCTTAGCGATGTCTCGCTCCTACGGTCCGGGGCGCTACGATCCGCGTTATGAAGAAGGTGGGCAGGATTATCCCATTGGTTTTGTTCGCTGGACGGAGAAGCGGAATATGGAGGCATTCCTGGATCTCTTGTCCTCTGGTGCGCTTCAGGTAAAGCCGCTGCTCGCGCATCATTTTCCGGTCGAAGAAGGTGAGAAGGCATATGCCGCCGTGGAGGCCGGCGCCTACACCGGGATCATCGACTACCACGCGCCTGGTGATCGGCGGCCCACTGTTAAGCCGTCTTTGCCTGTGCATGCCGTGCAGGCGAGGCCGAAAGGCAAACTGCGTGTGGGATGCATTGGCGCGGGAGGGTTTGCGCGAGGGATCATCTTCCCCCATCTCCGCTCCTCGGCGGGGCTGGTGTTGGAGTCTGTTGCCAGCAGCACGGGCGCGGCCGCAGCATCGGCGCGGACAGGATTTGGTTTCACCATCGCTGAATCTCCCTCCGAACTGCTCGCCAACCCCAACCTGGATGCGGTCTTCATCCTTACTCGCCACAACAGCCATGCCGCCTACGTGGAGAGCGCCCTGGAACGAGGTAAGTGCGTCTTTGTCGAAAAGCCGCTGGCAATCAATCGCGAGCAACTGGAGATGGTGCGAACCGCTTACGCAAAAGCATTGGCAGAAAACCGATCGCCTTTTCTCATGGTGGGTTTCAATCGCCGTTTCTCGCCCCTTACGGAAAAGCTGAAGAACTTCTTCGCCGGCCGCACCGAGCCCATGCTGGTACACATCCGCTGCAATGCTGGGTTCATCCCCCGAAGCAGTTGGGTCCAGGACCCGGAGAATGGGGGCAGGATCGTTGGCGAGTTGTGTCATTTCGTCGATTGGGCGCGAGCTGTCGTGGGCTGCCCTATGCAAACAATCACCGCCGCGGCCCTGCCGGACGCGGGACGCTACAGCCGCGACAACGTCACGGTCATCATCGGGTTCAAGGACGGATCTGTGGCAAATTTGCTGTACGCTGCAAATGGGGATCGAGCCGTTGCGAAGGAATATTTCGAGGTATTCTGCGGAGGCAGTATCGCCCGCATCGATGACTTCAAATCCCTCTCCCTCTCCCGCAATGGCAAGACCGAGACATCGAAAGGCGGACAGGACAAGGGCCATCGCCGGGAATTGGAGCTGACCGTCGAGGCCATGAGGCAGGGCAAAGATGCGCCTATCCCCTTCGAACAGCTAATCGAGGTGACAGCGGCTACCTTCGCTGTCGAGGAAGCGATCAGGACGCAAAGGACCGTGCCATTTGAGGCCGCGAGCTTGAAATCCATACGGCCGGTTGAAACGTCATGCAGCAGTCCCGGCCAATGCGGGGAATGCTTGATCTCTGAGTCGATTGCTCGGTTAAACGTTACCCTCTCTATGAATGAGTATGTCTATGGAATTTTCTAGAAGCCCGGAGCAGCAGATATCGGACTGCCAGAGCACGATGCGTCCGCTGTACTGGATTCTGGTGTTACTTTCTTTGGTGCCGCTTGCCATCGTGCTCCCGATGGCGCCCACGAAAGTAGGCGTCGCCATTATTGCAGCGTGGATCGCGCTGATCTGGATTGCGATCAGCTTCGCGCGGGGCCAATTCCATTACGTCGTTCTTGGTGGGTGGCGGTATATCCTTACTGCTACTACTTCTTCTCGTTTCCGGCGGAGCGGTCCATCTTCACAGTTGACCGCGCTTCATCATATTGCTGGTAATCGAGATGCTTGTCGTCTCGCGGCAGGGCTTCGCGGTGCCGCTGGCGCGTGACGTTCGTGATCACAGCCTGCCTTTGGGTCGCCTACCTTTTCGTTTGCCTCGTCTCGCTTTGGGGCATCCCGTCCTTGATCTCTTGGCTTCTTACCGGCTTCTGATGGATGGGATGTTGATGCCGGCACTGCTCGGCCTTTATGCGATCAGATTTTTTCCTGTAGCCCGGAATCTGAAAAGATTCACGCCTGCGTTTGCATCCTGATGATAGGTATTGCTGCCGTTACAGGAACGGAGCTCTTTAGCGGCACGAATCTTCTGCCATGGACCGGGGCAGTCGACGATGGGTTTAACCAGCGATTTTAAAATCATTCGTGTAGATGGCCCTTTCGAGAACTCCGGCGTTCTGTGTCTTGTTGGAACTTTAGGATTTTTTCTTATCGTTTATTCTCCGGCGTCTTTTTGGCGGGTCGCTTGCGAGTACTCAGCGATTCCTACACTCGATAGGTGTTTGGGCTTCCTTGGCGGCCGCCTCATGCCGATGAATCGAGGCTTGTCATCGCCCTTCTTGTATGTGCATGCATCGATTATTTTGCCGACGCCTCTTTAATTCCCCGCCGGAGCTGGAACTATATTCTTGTGGGACTCTTGTTTCTCGCAGTCTTCGGTAAATTGTTTTATCCGGCTGTCTTTGAGGATCGTGTGAGCCGCCCTGACAACGTGTATCAGCGGGTCGCACAAGATCTGCAAACTTTGGAAGTTGTCCGCGACCATCCTCTGCTGGGCGTGGGATTCAATCTCTATCACGACACCGTCTTCGGGGACGCAAAGTACAGTGTTCGCTTTAAAGGGTTTGAAGCGATGAATTTCCCGCACAATTCGCTCTTCGCCGTCCTGGCTGAGGAGGGTTGTATCGGTTTCCTCTCTATATTGTGGCCCAGGTGTTCTTTGTTCGAGCCATGTGGAGGCTGCGCAAGGTTAATGGATTAGGATGGCGGGTGTTTCTCTATTGCGTTCTCGTCTACACCATATATGGACTTGATGTCGGCATGGCGTATTACTCCGATCTCAACTTGTTGTATATGTTTGTCCTTGGGGTTCTTCTGCAAATCCAATTGCACATGCTTCCCAAGAATCCCATTCCCATGACTTCTACCGATCAGTAAGGCGCTGTACTTTCTCTTGCCATCTCTTTCGCCATTGGCGTTGGGGAAGCCAGTTGTGCGGCTGAGTCGGCTGTCAGAAGAGTCCTGGACCTGAGCTGGTCACAGTGCCGAGGCTATGCATGCCCGTAGCCACCGGGAAGCTCCTTCGACTGCGGCCGCCAAGACCAGGATCCCGATGCTGGGAGACCGCTACCACGAAGTGAGTGAAGCGGATCGGGATGGAACGAAACAGGTGTACCTCTTGTGGGTCGCTCGATGGCCGATGGGAGCCCGTCCCATGTGGAGACGACACCGGCCTCTTCTATGTCGTTCCCCTGCTTGCACGGGAGACAGGTTGGAGTAAGATAGATCTCTGGACCTGTTTCTTTTTTGGGTGCTGTTCGTTTCAGCAACTACTGGGCTGGCGGGCCTGTGGCTACGCGCGCCCGGAGTTCGGCGACGAATCATTGCGCTGTTCCGATTTTGGTTGGGGCCTGCGTTTCTTATAGGATGGGGGACGTATACGTTGTTCAGGGATCAGTTGTGCTGATGTTGATTCCCTGGCTTGTTTATGGCCTAAGGGAGGTGTGAGCTCCGGCGCCGCTTTCTGATTGTCTTTCTGTCCGGCATTGTCCTTGGTCTTGCCCAATGGATTAGAACGCAATCTGGATCTCCGGTCCTGGTGTTCTTCGCAGTTCTTGTTTGTTTCCACCCCCTCCGGCGATCGATGAAGATTCTTCTGTCGCTTACTTTGCTGATTGGTACGACCCTGCCATTGCTCTATGCACAGTTCCCGCTTCGTGATCGAGACAGATTTCTGATGGTGCATCAACCTGGCTATCGACGCTCCGTGAATCATCATCTGCTCTGGCATACGGCGTATTTGGGGCTGGGCTATTTGACGAATCCGTATGTGCCGTCATGGCGGGATTCAGTAGCGGTAGAATATGTGCAAGCGATCGATCCGGCCGCGATCTATGGTGGAGAGGAATACGAAGCGCTTCTGCGGTCGCGAGTGGAGGAGATCGTTCACCGTCATCCCAGGTTTGTCTTTTATACCGTAGCTGCGAAGTCTGGCGTGCTGGCGTGCATGTTGTTGCTATGTATAAATATCGGGTTAGCGGCAGCCATCTCGAATCCAAAGCCGCTGGGTACGGAATTAGCATTTTGGCTCGCTATGGCAGCTGCTGCGTTACCGGGCATCATCGCCATCCCCGAGCCACAATATGTTCTCGGCATGATTACACTGGCTCTGTATTACTGGTACTACAGTTTAAGCTTCTACATAGAGCTGCGTTCACCGACCCATACGACAACAAAAGCACCCACCTGGACTCGTCCGGAGAGCCCAGAGCCGCATCTGCCCGAGCGAACGGATCGGCGACCGAAAATGGAGGCTCTGTTATCGACCTATCCACGATCCCGACCCGAGTTGCCGACTGAGCAACGAGCAAGTTATTTGGAGCACTACCGATCCAATCGTGCAGGAAAGAAAGGTTTGCCAAAAATCGTGGCAAGGCTCGAGTCCTGGATGCACAGGCGCGTCTCGGACGGGGTGACCGGCGGAAATCTCTTGGAAATCGGGGCCGGAAATCTAAACCACGTTCCGTATCTCGCAGCCGCCTGTGTCTACGACGCCGTCGAACCATTTCAGGAGCTTTGGGAGGATAGCCTGTATCGTTCGCGGGTGCGCCATATCTATTCGGATCTTCAGGGGGTTCCGCAGGCCCGGCGTTACGACTGCATCTTTTCCGTTGCTGTACTGGAACATCTGACCAACCTTCCGCTCATCCTAGCGCGAGCCGGGCTTCTGCTGGGCGACGGTGGAACCTTCAGGGCTGGTTTTCCCAGCGAAGGCGGCCTGATCTGGGGACTCGCTTGGCGTCTCACCACTGGTATCGAATATCGTCTGAGGCGCGGGCTCGACTATGGATCCATCATGCGCCACGAGCACTTAAATAGTGCGAGCGAAATTCTAATGCTCCTCAGCCACTTTTACGAACATGTTGAAGTCTCACGTTTCCCGTTGCCGCTCAATCATCTCAGCTTTTACACGGCGGCGATTGCTCGTCAGCCTCGTCTCGATCGCTGCTGGAGCTTCTGTGCGCTGAGGTCTGCGTCAGGCGTCCTTACCCATGAATAGCTCCACCGCGGCTGCAGGCGGCGAGCGGCGGGTCAGCGTGGTGGTTCCCGCCTATAACGAGGAAAAAAACATTATCGCCGTCTTCGAAGCGATCCGCTTGTCTCTTTCAGAGTCTGAGGTCTGCGAGATTATTTTCGTCGACGATGGTTCCAACGACGCAACCGCGGAACGCGTTCGGAGTTTGCGTGCGCGTGATTCATCGGTGCGATTGATTCGTTTCGGCCGCAATTTTGGCCAGCAATCGGCGCTCCTGGCCGGATTGGAAGCAGCTCGCGGGGCAGCCGTAATCACGCTCGATTGTGACTTACAGCACCCGCCTGAGTTGCTCCCCAATATCGTTGAGGCCTGGCGTAACGGGGCCAAGGTCGTGCAAATGGTGCGCACGCAAACAGTGGGTGTGGGATTCTTCAAAGCTCATACCTCGCGTGTCTTCTACTGGTTCGTTAACCTGTTGAGCGAAACTCCGGTGGTAAGCGGTGCCGCTGACTACCAGCTCTTGGATCGAGTAGTGGTGAGTGCTGTCTTGCAGTTCAAGGATCGTTACCCGTTTGTCCGAGGCCTCGTGGGATGGCTCGGCTTCCCCGCGACCAAAATCGAATACGTGGCGCGCGAGCGCCAGACAGGAGTGACTGGATACACTCCGCGCAAGATGCTCCGCCTGTCGCTCCAAGCAGTTATGGGCCTTTCCTCCAAACCGCTCCGACTCTCGTTCTACTTTGGCCTTTTGACCGCGGCTTTCTGCGTGTTGTACGCCGCGTTCGCGATAGTTGCGTTGGCTGCAGGCAAAACGGTGCCTGGCTGGACTTCAGTGATCGTGATGGTAACCTTCTTGGGCGCCATACAACTCGTCTCTATCGGGATTGTTGGCGAGTATCTTGCTCGCGTTTACGATCAGAGCCGCGGCATTCCCCGGTACGTGATCGTGGAAAGCGATGAAGCGCCAATATCACGCGAGGTTCACCACGTGGAAGGTTGACATACCTAAGCAGAGCAGATGACGGTTTGCAGATAGGGTTTCGACAGAACGAAACCAGCGGCGAACACGGCTCTGAGTCCGACTCTAAGCACGGCATCTGCCGTCCGGCTGCGGACAGGCAAATCCACAGCCTCCAGGGGCGCATTATGCATTATGTGTCGGGATACTTTCAGTCCGCACGATTCCAGGAGGCGGCAAAGAGATGCGCGAGTGAAATGATGAACGTGGTGACGCGAGTATAGGCGATCAAAGGCCATCGGGACGCCGAGTGCCCGGCCGATGCGCGCCAAGCCATAGAGGATACTCGATTCGTTGAGCGTCATAACTACCAGAGTGCCGCCTGGTTTGGCCAGCTCCCGCATACGCTTGGCGAATGCGACACAGTCGGGCACGTGTTCAATGACGGCCAGTGAAACAACAACGTCGAATCGATCGCGGATATCGAGTTTGAAAGCGTCCCCTTGTAGGAAATGGATGATCTCATCTTGATTCCAAGAAAAATCAATCCCTGTCAATTGCACGTCAGGGCGTATCCGGTGAACATGCCGGAGAAAATCGCCGCGGCCACAGCCTACATCGAGAACTGCTCCGCCCTGGGCGATAACGGCTGTAATACGGTCGAAGAGTGCCGTGTTTGGGTGCTCAAACCAACGGCGATGCGTATCGTCGTAATAGTCCGGGTCGTAATTCTCCTGCTTCGGCATGGACGCGGGATCGCTGAAGGCGTGAGTGCAACACTCGCAACGGTAAATGTCTGCCTCCGGATGTGCAGCCATGAAGCGAGCGACGGTTTGACAGATTGGACAATTGATCGGCATTGATCTTCCACCGGAAACACCGCTTTCCCCCTGCTCTCCGAATGTGACGCCCTGAAGCAAACTCACCGTCATAACCACCTCAATATAGCGCCTTCGGGACATCGACTTGTTCGATATCTTTATCTATCCATGGAGTATTTTAAAGCTGCGGATAAGAATGGAGAACGAACACGACGTCGCGGTTTTGAGGGCGCCTCCCAATCCGTCTGTGCAGGTCGCGTAACGACATCATAAAATGCTACCTCAGAATGCGGAAGCCATGCGGTTAAGAGATGGGAGGAATCATGATCGAAACTCTAGCCAGATGGTATCTTTCACTGGCTCGCGCTTCCGCGCCCGCATACTGGCTTGCCCCTAAGCCGCTAGAGCGGGCGACGATGGAATATGAGGATGAAGTTGAGGTGGTTTTCTCAAATGGTTTCCTTCGCTTTCACTAATCGGCAAAGACGTTCTCGATCTTGGCTGCGGGTATGGCGGCAGAAGTGTTAGGTACGCTGAGCTCGGCGTTCGATCTTTATGCGTATCGAGCCGGCTAAGCGCGGCTGTTGGAGGCTCGCGATTTCGCCATGACCCATAAGGTCGCAGCCAGATTTATCGTCGGCGTTGCAGAATCACTGCCCTTCCGGCGAGCTGCTTTGACTGTGTTCTCTCCTACGATGTTGTGGAACATGTGTCCGACGTTACCAAGACTCTGGAGGAATGCCTAAGAGTGCTTCGGCCGGGCGGATCCTCTACGCAATTTTTCCGCCGTTTCATCATCCGATTGGCGCCCACCTCGAAGGCTGGCTATCGAAAATGCCCTGGCCGAATGTCATGTTTCCTTGCAGCGCATTGCTGAAGGCCGGGACTAAGATAATTTCCCAACGTAAGGGTGATTACCGACCGGACCCTTTACGTCCCGGCGACAAGTTCTGGGGGCTTAATGGCGTCACCATCAGGAAACTGCGCCGGCTACTTGGCAATCTGGATGTGGATTCTTCGATCCAGCTTGCGCCATTATTTTCTCCGCTGAATAGCAAGTGGGGTCCTTGGCGCATGCGATACTACGCTGGGCTCTTGGCGCCCCTACGCCATGTTCCGATGTGCAAGAGTGCTTCACACATCGCATTGTCCTGACGGTGACTAAACCTGAGCAACGATGCCGGAAAGTCTGACAATAGGCGGAAAATGTTTGGGCATCTGCAGCATTCTTCGAAAGCTGCGCCGGCGCAATTGCAAAGCGATCCTTTCTATCTGCAGTACCCCAGAGATCCGGCAGCACACAGACCTTCTACCACGTCACCGCTTACAATGATTTCCATGCTGGAGCCCAGGTTGACACCGGCCAACATTGCCGCAATCCAGCAGTGGACCAATCGTCCATGCGGAGCACTGACAACTCCGGTGGATCCAGTCTTGCCTTCTTTGAGGCCGTCGAGCGTGACCGCTATGAAGACTATGCGCCCTGGATGCGCAAGTTTTCAATTTCAGCGCATACGGGGGAAAAAGACTCCTAGAAGTCGGTGTTGGCCTGGGTACCGACCTCGTACAGTTTGCCAAGGCCGGGGCAGATGTCTCCGGCATTGACATCACTCAGCGCCATCTCGACTTGGCCGCACGGAACTTCGAGGTGCGGGGCCTGCATGCCGACCTACAGTACGCTGCCGCTGCCGCCATTCCGTTCGAGAATGACTCGTTCGATGTTGTCTACAGTTTTGGTGTTCTTCATTGCACCGACAATACTGTACGGTGTCTCTCGGAATGCCACCGCGTGCTCAAGCCGGGCGGCGAGTTGATTCTTGCGATGTACTACAAATACAGTTTTTTTCACTTCTACACGATCGTTGTGAATGGCATCCTTCGCGGCGAGCTTCGGAAACTTGGATACAAGGGGCTGATGTCTTTGATCGAGTGCGGAGCCGATGGGGTAACGATTTGTGCCCCTGGTGAAAACCTATTCCAGAAGGCCAGCTGCGATACATATTGGAGGACTTCCGCGAGGTTCGATTCGACATCCGGCATCTGACGCCAAACGACTTCGGAGATTGTGGCGTTTGGTTCCGGCATCCTGGACTGAATGGGCGGGTAAGTACGTCGGCTGGTACATCTTTGCCCGTGCGATCAAGTAAGCTCAGAGGCACCCTGAATATCATTGCAAAGCCGTGCCCCTGAGGATAAACTTGGGCGAATTGAGGACTGTTTCCGATAGAGACTGACCGGTGAACAGCCGTGGAATCCCACATCTGCCAAAACCGGGCAGATACCCACATATCCTGTAAGCGGTCCTAAAGGGTGCCACGTGTGCGGCTTTCATTGAGGAAGGGCGCACGAAGTTCATCAAGGCCAACAAGCTTCACAGGAAATACGGGGGTATGGGCACCCGTCATTCGTTACGGATTAAAATCTCATTACTGGACGTCGCTTACCCAGGGGGCCTAGAGGCACGAATGCTCGTCAAGCTTCAGTCCGCCATCGCGCTGTTCACCTCCAGCTGCCTTGTTAGTGTGGCTGCGTCACCCTCGAGTGTAGGCTTTGTCGTAACCAACGGACAGGCACAAGTCGATGGGGCGGTCGTGCAGGGCAACTCAACCCTGTTTCAGGGGAGTGTCGTGCAGGCAGGCGTTGTAACGTCGGACCTCATGTTCCCCGGAGGCTCCAGTCTCCTCCTTCAGCCGGATTCCACAGCCAAGGTCTACCGCGAGTATGCCGTCCTCCAGCGTGGAGGAGCCATCCAGCATGGCGCCCATGCACTGGTGGCGGATGGGCTGAAGGTATCTTCCTTATCTCCGCAAGGTGCAGTCTTTGTCGACGTGCAAGACAAGTCTCATCTCAAGGTAATAGCCCAGAACGGAGCCGCCGAGGTTCGTAATCCGGCTGGAGTTGTCGTCGCTCGATTAGAGCCAGGAAAGTCATTGAGTTTAGCTATCCAGGCTTCGCAGCAAAACTCGACCCCGGCGCCATCTCAGCAAACTGCAACCCCCTCGGCTGCGGGGCAAGCCCCACCCTCACCAGGTGGTCAACTAACGCTGCACGGAATTCTCCGCAAGGACCATCCGGGGCGTTATGGGCACTATCTGCTGACGGACTTAGCGACGAACGTCACCTACGAACTCCAGGGGTCAGGGCTGGACGATCTGGTCGGCGCGTCCGTAGAGGTCACAGGCACCACTTTCGATACTGCTGCGGCGGCGGGGGCTTCCAAGGTGATGTCAGTCTCCGATATTCACCAGATGCCGATGAGCGAGATACGCGGAAATACGCCCGCCGGAAACACTCCCGCAGCGGCACCGCCGACACCTTCCGGTGAAACCGTTCCTTCCAATGGCGGGACCCGAAGTCGGCGCCAATCCGGAAGCTAACGCCCCTCCGGAGGCGAAACGCCCCCGCACCTGCGCCTCTTCCCCAGCACAACGATAGAACGAAGATCATCGTCATCGTGGCTCTCGCAGCTGGAGCGGTTGTCGGGGTGGCTCTGGGCTTGGGTGGTGGCAAATCGTCGACCGTCAGCCCGGAATAGGTCCTTCTCGATCAGCGACATAGGTTAGCCGCCGGTGAATTTCTTTGTTCGCCGGGTGGTTGCTGCCATCGCAAGGATCAGGATAGGCCATGCCCCAACCGCGGGACGCGAGAATGGATAGTCGAACGCAGCGTGAACCAGGACAGCGATCACGCCAATTCCCCAGATGGAACGAATCGCCGGCCTCAGCCCCCAAAGGGCGAGAGAAAGCATGGCGAGCCCGACCGGTAAGCCCCCTTCGGCAGTCCACTGCAGCCAGTCACTGTGCGCCTGATTGACAATAGCTCCAGGATCGAACGTGGCAAAGGCTGGATATACCGCTGGCCAACATCCCAACCCCCAACCAATCCAGGGACGCTCCGCGATCATGTGCAGAGTTGATTTGGCGAACTGAATGCGACCCAGGGTCAATGCCTCGGAATAAAACCGCTCTGAAACTGTTTCAAACCCGACGATCAAGATCAGAATCACGGTAACTCCCGCTAGGATCAGAGCCAGATAGCCAATTCTCCGGCTAGCCTTAGGCTTCCGCAGATGAGCGAGGACGACAACGGCCACAACCTCCATGCAGGCTATGATAAGACCTCCGCGCGAAGCGCTCACAACCAGAGCCGTAAGCAACACCGCCGAAATTCCCAGGAAGGTATATGAGTTTCTGGCCTCGCCGAGCGAGAGGAAGAGTGCGATGGGGAGAATGGTCTCAATCAAGACCGCAAAGTGGGTGTGATACACAATCGTCCCCATGACGAAATCGTGATATCCGGTAGGAAATAGACCAAATACCTTTCCGGGAGACAGATATGCCTGGAGGATTGCTTCGAGCGCAAATGTAAAGCCGAACCAGACCATACCGGTGCGAAGACGTTCAGCCAGGCTTTCCTCTTTCAGCAAAGTGATCCCGGCATAATAAACGGCGGCCAAAGTCAGCCACTGCAAAGTTGCGCGCTCCGTCGCAAAATGATTGACGGTCCAGCCGGTAATCAGTTGGAAGCACCCCCAAAGAACGATGAAACTCAATGCGAACAAGGGGTAGGCAGTGCTGTTCTCAGGCACGCTCCCAAAACATATTGTCGCTCCCGCAATCAGCAACACCGATATCTCGAAGAGCGCGACGGGCCAATATGCTGGGATCCAAAGGGTGAGCGTCGCCACGCACACGGTGATTACGAGCAACAGCGCAAGGGATGCATTCCGCATAGAGATTCCGTTGACGTATCGAAACTACTGAGTGGCAGCCAACGCTTCAGCTGTGTGAGCCATGGAAGGCCTCTCGCCTGAGATGAATTCCTTCCACCAGAGGGCAAAGTTCAACAGGAACCAGGCGTCGCGCCCCCGGCCTTCTCGAATCAACCTCATCACCGCAGCTTGATCCAGGAAGTCGGCTTGATCGCAGAACACACGAAGTTCTCGCTTGGCGAACTCACCGAATTGTTCAAAGAACCATTCGTAGATGGGGACGCCAAAGCCTTGCTTCTTGCGATCGATAATGTCATCGGGAATGAGTCCCCTGACCGCCTTTTTCAGGATGTGCTTCGATTCGTTGCCGCGTGTGATGACCTGCTCCGGGATGCTCATCGCCAGCTCGACAAACTTGTGGTCCAGAAACGGGACTCGCGTCTCCAGGCTCACGCCCATGCCCATCTTGTCCAGCCGCATGAGAAGTAATTCCGGCAGCCGCAGGTTCAGGTCAAGGTACGTCATCCACTTTACCGGGGTCTTTTCCCAAGCTTTTTGCAAGAAACGTTCGTATATGGGGCTTATCGCCGGCCAGGAAGTTTCATTGCGAAAACGTCGCCTGAGGCGGGGCGACAGCAGGTCCAGCTTCTCGCGCTGTGAGAAGGCGTGGACACCACCCCAGAACACCGGAAATCCAGCACTCGCACGCCAAAGGAGCTCGTAGGCCGGGCTATAAGACTTGCCCAGCGCGCTTAGTCCAAGAAGGCCAAGCTTCTTCGCCGCGCGTGGAACTGGATACCCATTCCAGCGAATCAGGTTACGGATTTGTTTCCAATGCTGATAGCCCCAAAACAGCTCATCCGAGCCTTCCCCTGCCTGGGCAACGACCGTACCGTGGTCGCGCGCCAGCTTGGAGAGGAAATAGACAGGCATACAAACCGGATCGGCAATGGGCTCATCCTGCAGGTAAATCATGCGCGGGAGGAAGTCGAGAAAGTCCTGCTGGGTAAGAACCCGCTCATGGTGAACGGCTCCGATGCCGGCTGCAAATTGACGGGCTTGCGGTAGTTCGCTTTTGCAGCCGCGATAGTCTCTGTCGTACCCAACAGAAAAAGTGTTTACCCTTTCTGAAACCGACTCAGAAAAAAGGGCAGCATTGGTGCTGGAGTCGATCCCGCCGGAGAGAAAAACTCCGACGGGCACGTCGCTTATGTTGCGCAGCGCCACACTTGTGCGCAGCTCTGCGAGCAGGCGCTCAGCAATCTCTTCTTCTGAAACCCCAGTCAGCGGCGTGGTGTGGTCAAGAACATCCCAGTACCGCTCTTCACGGTGCTGACCATCCGCATCAATGGTCAGGAACGAACCAGGCTGCAGTTTACGGATCCCCGCGAACAGAGTGTCCGGCGCCGGGGTTGAGATAAAAGACAAATAATGAAAGAGCGCTTCTTCGTTCACTGCACGGGCCTGGCCGGGATCCTGAAGCAGGGCCTTGATTTCCGACGCGAAGGTGACCCGTCCATGATGAATGCTGTAATAGAGCGGCTTAATGCCGATGCGGTCGCGAATGAGCCAGAGACGGCGCAGCTTTAGATCCCAGAGGGCGATGGCGAACATGCCGCGAAATTTCTGCAGACATGCGATGCCCCATTCTTCAAAGGCGTGCAGGATAACCTCGGTGTCGGAATGATCTGTCTTCCAGCGGCGGTGTCCGTTTTGCTCAAGCTCGCGCCTGATCTCCGCATGGTTATAAATCTCACCGTTAAAGACGATCTGCAGCGATCCGTCACCATTGCTCATGGGCTGAGCAGCGGCGGTGGAGAGATCGATGATGGAAAGCCGCCGGTGTGCCAGGCCCACGCGGCGGTCGGGCGAAATCCATACGCCGGCGCCGTCCGGGCCACGATGAATCATCGTATCCCGCATGCGGACAAGGAACTCCGGCGTCACTTCGAAGTTGCTGTTCTTGAACGCCAGTACGCCGGAAATTCCACACATGAGAGGCACCAAGCCTATACCCTAACAGCAGGTCTGTTATGGACGAAGTGACCGAGCAGGCGATCCGCGAATTCTGGGACACCCACCCATGCGGCGAGAGCCAGGTGGAGAGCCTCAACGCGGATCACGAGGCTTTTTTTCAGCGCTATGACGCCTTTCGCTACAGCCGGGAAGCGCACATCTTGCAGCGCCTGGATGCGATTGATTTCAAGGGCAAGCGTGTTCTGGAAATTGGCTTAGGACAAGGAGCTGACTCCGAGCAGATGATCCGTAGAGGGGCCATCTGGTCTGGCCTCGACTTGTCGCCCGAATCCATTACCCGGGTCGCGACCAGGTTACGCCTTCGAGGGCTTCCTTATGAGCGGCTGGAACGCGGCAACGCTCGGTCGATGCCCTTTCGTGACAACAGCTTTGACATCGTGTTCTCCCATGGCGCCCTCCACCACATCCCTGACGTTCTAGAGGTGCAAAAAGAGATTGCCCGTGTCCTCAAGCCGGGCGGACGCCTGATCATGATGCTCTATGCACGCCGCTCGCTCAACTATCTATTCTCCATTTCAGTCGTGCGCCGCCTGGGTATCGCCGTTCTCTACCTGACTCGAGCAAGAGGAACCGGCATCATCGCCGGTCATATCGAAAACGCGCACAAGATGGGGCTATGGAAGTACCTCAAGATGTCCAATTTCATTCACGCCAACACAGACGGGCCATCCAACCCCTACAGTAAGGTTTA
Source organism: uncultured Acidobacteriaceae bacterium (assembly GCA_963746595.1). Taxonomy (GTDB): domain Bacteria; phylum Acidobacteriota; class Terriglobia; order Terriglobales; family Acidobacteriaceae; genus PALSA-350. Next base: position 1,818,967 of record CAVVBS010000009.1, on the reverse strand, counting down.
CGATTTGTCCGCTGTAGAGAAGGATTTTCCAGGTTTTGCGCTGGAAAAGAGCTATCAGGATCACATGCACGCTCCCCCTCTCCCTGTGACGTTCCTAAAACCGCTTGCGGGTGTCCTGGGCTGGCATCTCTGGGTACACTTAATCAAGTAAGACACAGGGGCTTCGTCGACTGTCGGACCAGATCTGCGAGCCGTGGGAAGCGAGCAAGAATGGGCAACAACCGCTTGAGAATCATGAGCATCGTCGGCGCCAGGCCGAACATGATGAAGATCGCCCCGCTCCTCGCCGAGTTGCGCCTGCATGAAGAAATAGAGCCGGTCCTGGTGCATACCGGCCAGCATTATGACTACAGCATGTCCCAGGTTTTCTTTGATCAGTTGCACCTGCCGCATCCCGATTACAACCTGGAAGTCGGATCAGGCAAGCATTACGCACAAACCGCAGAGATTATGCGCAAGTTTGGAGAGCTCGTCGAACTTGACCGCCCAGACATGGTGCTGGTCGCGGGGGATGTGAACTCAACCGTCGCATGCGCGCTGGTGGCCGCAAAGGAAAGAATTCCAGTCGCGCACGTAGAGGCGGGACTGCGCAGCTTTGACCGGACTATGCCTGAGGAACTCAACCGCATCCTGACCGATACCCTGTCAGACCTGCTTTTTACCACCGAGGAAAGCGCCAACCAGAACCTGTCGAACGAGGGAGTCGACCCGGGCAAGGTCTTCTTCGTCGGCAATCTGATGATTGATTCCCTCATGCGGGCCATGGAACAGCCGCGCGTATCCTCGTTGCGCTCCGAGTTGGGCCTCAACGCGCAAGCCTACGCCGTACTCACGCTCCATCGCCCTTCCAACGTGGATGACCAGGATCAGCTAATGCGCACCCTCGACGCCATCGCCCAGGTTGCGCAGCATATTCCCGTCGTCTTCCCAGCGCATCCGAGAACGGCAGGGAACATTGAAGCGGCACGAAAAGCGGTTGGTCTCAGAGCGGTGAAAACCTGGAATGGGGGAGAAATCGCCGGACCGGGCCTATGGATGATGCCACCCGCTGCCTATCTGGACTTTCTTGATCTCATCCAGCATGCGGTCATGGTCATCACGGACTCGGGCGGAGTGCAGGAAGAGACGACCTTCCTCGGCGTGCCCTGCCTGACCTATCGCGAGAACACGGAACGGCCGATCACCGTCTCCATGGGCACCAACAGGGTGGTCGGATGCGACCCTCGCCGCTTACTGGACAATGCTCTGCGACATCCTCGAGAACGGCGGCCCGGGCAGGTCTACCGTCTTGCGCCCCCCGCTATGGGATGGTCAGACTGCTCCACGAATTGTGCATATCCTCAAGGAGGCCTGGCAGGGCCATCGCGCCTGCACCGCGGAGCCTGTGCCTCTGTGAGGCAGAGCGCCTTGAACGAGTCCCCCAGTCTGACTCAGGGGCTGGAAGCACTGCGGAGATGGATCGAAACCAGACAGTTTGCCGGATATGAGCCCTTTGACTTGCTCAACTCGCCCTACCTGAGCGGGGCCTGGGCACGGAAAGCCGTGCCCGCGATCCTTCTTATACAAGCCGGCAAGCGTTTCGCCGGTCTACGACTTCGCCAAGCCTTGAAAATCCCCCCGAGTCGCAATCCCAAGGCTCTGGGTCTTTGCCTTTCGGCCTATTGCGATCTCGCGCAAGCCGGTTACGACGTCTCCGCTCAGGCGGAGTGGCTCAAGAACGAGCTGATCCGGCTCCGTTCGCCAAACGAAGCCGAATACTGCTGGGGCTACGACTGGGACTACGTCTCGCTCCGCGGTAGCCAGGTGCCGGCGTTTGCCCCGAACTGTATAGCGTCCTACTTTTGCGGGACGGCCATGATGGAGATGCACAGAGTCTTCGCTGACGCGGAGGCTTTGGAGATTGCCGAGTCTGTGGCCCGCTTTCTGGCTACCCGTTTGAATCGTTCCTTTGAGTCCGGGGACGAACTCTGTTTCAGCTATACGCCTTGGGACAGAACGCAGATCTACAACAGCAGCGCGCTGGCCGCTGTTTTTCTGGCGCGCATAGGCAGCCTGCGGGAAGACCAGGAGTATCTTTCCCTGGCCCACAAAGCCATGGTCTTTCTGCAAAGGGGCCAGCTGGAAAGCGGCGGATGGTATTACGGACGGCTGCGCCGGCAACGCTGGATCGACGGTTTTCACACCTCTTACAATGTCTGCGCGCTGCTCGACTATGAGCGGATCAGCGGCGACCGCACCTTCAAAGACGCTATGCTCCTGGGACATCGCTACTATCGGACTACTTTCTTTACCGCCGAGGGAGCGCCTAAGTATTTCCATGACCGGACGTTTCCCATCGATATTCACGCCTGTGCGCAGGCCATCCTGCACTTCATCGCATTTTCTTCGATCGACCCGCAAGCCCTGGAGCTTGCCTCAAAAACCTTCCACTGGACGATGAGAAACATGGCGGCTCCCGATGGCGCGTTTTACTATCAGCGCCACCGCCATTGGACCAACCGCGCGCTGTACATGCGCTGGGGGCAAGCCTGGATGCTGCGCGCGCTTGCTAAATTGCTGTTGGCAAACGCTTCGCCGGATCCGGTCGGGATTGCCAGCTGGTGAGATTTGTCAGGCCGGTTGGATTATGATTCAACCGGGAAGCAAAATGCGCATCTGGATCGACCTGGATAACTCGCCCCACGCCCACTTCTTCCCCCCTCTCATCAGGAGACTCGAAGAGGCCGGCTACGAAGTGCTGCTTACCGCCAGGCGCTTCGGCCAGGTGGAAGAGATTGCAGAATCGCATGGGCTGCATTGCGTGGTCATCGGCCGGCACCGGACGCCTCATTTCTTTGTGACGCGGGCATTCGCTACGGTAGTGCGGGGCTTACGCCTTGCCTTTTACGGGCGCAAAAAACAGTCCCGCCATGGCAGTGAATCACGGCTCACGCGCCCAGGTGCTTGCCGCGTGGTTCTTGCGCATTCCGGTCATGACTATTTACGACTACGAATTCGTTTACTCGGAACTCTTTTCGCGAATGGCGACGAAACTTCTCTTGCCGGAGACGATCCCCTCCGTCACCCTTGAGCGCCAGCACGTGAACATGAAAAAGGTGATCCGCTATCCGGGCTTCAAGGAAAACGTCTATCTGAGCGGCTGGCACAACTCACCCGGGGTGATGGATGAGCTGGAACTGGATCCCGGCCGGCTGATTATCACCGTCCGTCCTCCCGCCACCTGGGCTCATTACCAGGATCCTTTTTCCGAAGTTCTTTTCCGGGCGCTGGTGGAGCGTCTGCGTGGAGATCGGGACGCACAAGTCATAGTGCTGCCGCGGACCCTGGAACAAGGTGAAAAGCTGAAAAGTTCCTACGGAATGCGCTCGGCACCCTTCCGGGTTTCTGACAAAGCAGTAGACGCGCTCAGCTTAATGGCACATTCCGACGCCGTTTTGAGCGGCGGCGGCACCATGGCTCGCGAGGCCGCAATCCTCGGGACCCCCGCCTACAGTCTGTTTGCGGGCAAACCCGGCGCCGTCGATGCGGCTCTGGAGCGTGATGGGAAGCTCACCATCCTGAGGAAGATCGAGGAAGTAAGAAATCTGCACTTCGAGAAAAGCACTCGCTCCTTCCGCTTCAACAGCGCAGATGCCCGGACGGGAGAGGTAATCCTGCAACACATAATTGCCCTAGGAAGCTGACCGCACGGTAAGATTTTGACAGATAAGCGTCTGAAGCCGATTCTCTCTTTCAAGGAGATCGCTGAGTAAACGGGCGCCGTCGCGGGATTTCAGAATGAGGAAGCTATCGTGAGGCGATTCATCGGGTTTGTGTTTCTGGCAACGAGTCTATCGCTCGTGGCTCAAGATCAGAGCGGAACGTGGCAACCGGATCTGACTCGACAACAGACCTACACCTCCCACCGCGCTTCCAGTTCAGACCCAACCGGCGCCAATGCAGATGCCCGCAGGGTTGAGCCCGGCTCTACGCTGACCCTGTTGGATACGGACGGCCCGGGCAAGATTTCACATCTTTGGTTCACTATCGCGAGCGATGAGCCCTATCATCTCAAACGCATCGTGCTGCGCATCTATTGGGATGGCGAGGCAACGCCCAGTGTGGAAGCCCCGATCGGCGACTTCTTCGGATTGGGCCTGGGTGACTACTACTCCTGGCAGTCTGAGTTGCTGTCGGTGGGAAGCGAAAACAGCCTCAACAGCTTTTTCCCCATGCCCTTCCAGCGGCATGCCAAGGTCACGATTTCGAACGAGGGCAAGCAGCCGATCGGCAGCCTGTACTACAACATCGACTACCAGACGGACTCCCATCCGCTGCCCATCGGCACCCTGTATTTCCACGCGCAATATCGACAGGCCCAGCCCAACCATGGATGGACAAACAACTGGACGAGCAACGGCGATCCGCTGGTGGATGACAAGCGGAATCTCAATGGCCAGGACAATTACGTGTGGATGCAAGCCAAGGGCAGCGGGCAGTTCGTAGGGGTCACCATGTCGATTTTGCAAAACCAGGATGGCTGGTGGGGCGAAGGCGATGACATGTTCTTTGTCGATGATGACGCGATCCCTGCGATTTCAGGCACCGGCTCGGAGGACTACTTCCTGGGCGCGTGGGATTTCGGAGGGAAGCCCTTCTCGTATCAGCTTGTACGGGGCGCCGGTGGTAGGCCCGGAACTGGCGGGCAGCAGATCGAGCGTCTACCGTTTTCATCTTGACGCTCCCATTCCCTTCAGGCGGTCTTTCAAGGCCACGATCGAGCACGGAAACGCCAATCATCGTTCCGACAATTATTACTCTGTTGCCTATTGGTACCAGGCGGAGCCACATGCTCCCTTTCCTCCTCTGCCACCAGTCGACCAGAGGCTGCCCGTGGTGCAACAGGTGGGGGGACCAGGAAACGCGAACGCAGTCGGCAATCCCGCGGGCACGCTTGCGAGACCGCGCCCGCCACTCCTCCGAGGTAGTCCCGTTGCTCCGCGGTGAAGAGCGGGTTCTTAGGCTGCTCGACGGTGAATTGGCAATCGTGCGTCTCCCGCCTGACGCGGCGATTCCCTTGTGGCTCAGTCTTTCTGCTGAACCCTTGGTGTCTGTCACGCGCACCGCGCATGAATTGTCTATCGTTTGCCCGGCCGGGGCGGTGCCGGCGCCGGTACCATGCGAGGCCGGCTGGAGGGCATTCATGGTCGAAGGGAAGCTGGAGTTTTCAGCGGTGGGGGTTCTTTCAGCTATCCTCAATCCTCTTGCCGAGGCCGCCATCAGCATCTTGTCGCTCTCTACCTTCGATACGGATTACGTGCTCGTTCGGTTCGCCAAGTTGGAGGCGGCAAGGGCCGCTCTCCGCGAAAACTTTGTGTTGATCGAAGAAAATCAAAGCTGACGGTGGAGGACCCCTATGACAGAGAAACAAAGCTTCCAGCGGTTTCATGTGAATGAAATCGCCCGATCCTTTCCGGATAATGCGGAGACCCTGTTGCTGGATACCTATCTCACGGATGAAGAGGCAGCAAGCTCGCGGGTGTTTCGGGTCTACCGCGAGACGCCGGCGCATTACCATATCGGCTCCGACGAGTACCTGTATGTTCTGTCAGGCAGAGGCACATTTTGGATGGGAGACGCCGCGAACGGCGCCGAGTTCGCTCCGGGCGACTTGCTCTTCTTCAAGCGCCGTGTTGTTCACGCTTTGCCTCGCATCCTTGAGGGGCCGGTCGTCTTTCTTGCCATCGATACGCCGAGACGCGATCCGAAAGACATCATCTTTGTAAATCCCGCAGAGGGCACGCCGGAGAGCTTCATTCGCCAACGCTAATTCGGTTAACCCAACTAGCCGCCATCGGCATTCTTGCTAGGCAGAAAGCGCAGGACCGATGAAAAACGGCGCCGGCTTCGCAATCGACATGCCATAGCACGCTTAGTAATACTTAGTTATTATCAAAGCTCTTTTCTGAGGCCCCACGCTCGCCCAAATAGCAGATCTCAATAGGAATGGGAGCGGGGGCCCACGTTCGCACCGGCGTACGTGGGCCGAAGAACACGGGCGAAGCCCACCATAGCCTTTCGACACGGTTAGGAAAAGCAGTCGGGCGACGGAAGCGCTATTTTGAAAAGCTTATAAAAAGTAGTTGCATTAAGCGGGGTCTTCCTACATCCTTATGGAACTTTACAAAGTAAACTCCAGGCCGTGAAAACGCGCCTGCCGGCCCCCAGACTCCTGCGACTCTGCGAGGTTAGACATGCAATTTCTCCGAGAGCTGAAGAAGTTATTCGTTGGTCCCGTGCAGGTTGGCCGCTACCTGCGCATGTGTGGTCCCTACTTCCTGGCGCTCCTCAGCACCGTTCCCCTGAGAGCAGATGTGACCGGGTCCATTGCCGGTTACGTCCGCCCAGGCGACATACGTGCAGAACTCCGGCAGCTCAAGCTACAACTCGCTGCAGATTTCGGCGGAACGCCGCGCCCGCGACATCACCTACCTGCTTGCCTATACTTATGCCAAATCGTTGGACAACGTTGGCGCCAAGTGGGACCCTCGCGATCCATCTCGCGCTTATGGTCAATCGACCTGGGACATGAGGCATAACTTCGTGGCCAGCTACAGTTGGGCTCTTCCCTTTGATCGCTTCCTTGGATCGAACCGGGCCACGGTGGGATGGCGCCTGACCGGCATCAGCCGCTTCAACACGGGCTTCCCAGTGAGCCTGAAGAGCAGCGGCGACGTGGCTCTGACCAACATCGGGCTCGACTATCCAAATCAGGTGGCCCCACTCGAAAAGCTGAATCCACGCAGTGCATCCCATGCTTTCTTCAACTCATCTGCCTTCGCCAATGACCTCAGCTGCGGCTACGAAGATTGTGGCGTGACCGGCAGCGCGAAGCAGTACCTCTTCCACGGGCCGGGAACCATCAACACCGATGCGGGTGTGGAGAAAGACACGAAAGTGACTGAGCGAACGGCAATCAACCTCCGCATCGAGTTCTTCAATGTCTTCAATCATGCCAATTTTCTTTCTAACTCTGTGATAGGCGATGCCAACAGCAGCCAGTTCGGCCAGGTCACCAACACCGCACCGGGTCGCATCGGTCAAATCAGCGGCAAGTTCGTCTTCTGATCTGTCCATGAGTAAGGATGTGTAATCTGCTCACGCAGGCTCCCGGCCACCGTCGGGAGCCTGCGAATTGTTTTGTGAAAGAATGTTTCTCATGAAAATGACCCGCCTGGCGTGGCTTTCTGCTGCAGTGTTGACGTGTAACCTCGCACTTGGGCAGCCACCTGCTAAGAAACATCTGCTTGTCCTGGGTGAGGAAAAGGGATATCGCCACGAGTCGGTCTCTCATGCCATGGCGGTCATTGAGCATCTGGGCGAGCAGACTGGGCTGTGGGATACGACCATCCGCACCGACACTGAAGTTTTGACCAAGAAGAAGCTCGAATACAACGCCAAGAATCTCAATGACTTTGACGCGATCCTGATGTTCACCGGCGGTGACCTGGAGATGGATGCGCAACAGAAAGCAGATTTCCTCTCCTTTATCCATGACGATGGAAAAGGTTTAATCGGCGTGCACAGCGCCGCAATCACCTGGGTCAAGTGGCCTGAGTTTGTCGACATGCTGGGCGGGGATTTCGATGAGCATCCGTGGCTGACCTTCGATGCGCCTATCATTGTCGAAGACCCCGCTTTTCCGGGCATGCAGCAATGGCCACATGAGTTCGTCCTGCACGATGAGATCTACCAGATGAAAGACTTTTCTCGCGATAAGGTGCGCGTGCTGATGCGTCTCGATCCCTGCAAGCTCGACCTTAAGAATCCCAAGGTGCATCGGCAGGATCATGATTTTGCGGTTACCTGGGCAAAGTCGTACGGTAAAGGCCGCGTCTACTACTCGACCCTCGGGCACCCGAAAGACAATTGGGACGATCCCCGGCTGCAGAAGATGTACACCGAGGCAATCAAGTGGGCGATGGGATTGGAATCCGCTGACATTACGCCGCAGCCTGCGCCAGCCGCCAATCTGGCCTGCAAGTAGCGCTACACTAATTTTGTAAATGGGAGGGAGACAACCATGTGGAAGTTGCTCGCGTGTTATTGATGAGTCTGGGAATTGCCTCGGCAGCGGAGGTTCATCCGACTCTTGCCCTCGGTTCGCCCGCTCCCGATTTCGCACTCCCAGGTGTGGATGGTCAGATACACAAGCTGAGCGATTACGCGTCCAGCCCGATCCTGGTGGTAGTGTTTACCTGCAATCATTGCCCCATCGCGCAGATGTATGAGAAGCGCATCCAGCAGTTGGCGACAGACTACAAGGATAAGGGTGTAGCTGTAGTCGCGATCCAGGGTAACGATCCCCAAGCCATCCGCATCGACGAACTGGACTCCTCCGACCTGAGCGACACTTTGCCGGAGATGAAGATCCGCGTGCAGTACAAGCACCTGACGTATCCATACCTCTATGACGGCGACACGCAAAAGGTGACGCGCGCCTACGGACCGCAGGCAACCCCGCACGCTTTCATTTTCGATCAACAAAGGCACCTTCGCTATGAAGGACGTATCGATAACAGTTACCGAACAGAGCTGGTCAAGACTCAGGATGCGCGCAACGCGATCGATGCTCTGCTTGCCCACAAGGAAGTGACGGTGAAACACACTGGCGTCTTTGGGTGCTCCACCAAGTGGAGCGAGAAATCGGCCGGGAGAGCAGGCGGCGCTGGAAAAGATCAATGAGCAGCCGGTTACGGTCGATTTGATTTCGAAGGCGGAGCTAACCAAACTGCGTACCAACCCTACCCATCAGATGATGTTGATTGATTTCTGGGCGACCTGGTGTGGCTCGTGCATCGTGGAGTTTGCCGATTTGCAGGATACGCTGCGCATGTACGGCGCGCGCGATTATTCCGTGGTGACGGTGTCGGCCAATATGCCGGACGAGCAGCCGAGCGTATTGCGATTTCTCCAGAAGAAGCATGCGACCAGCCGGAATTATCTATTTGACTCGCAAGATACGGCTAGCTTGCAAACCGCGTTTGATCCTAAGTGGGACTCTGCTGTGCCTTATACCGTTCTGCTGTCAGGCGACGGCAAAGTGCTTTATAAGCAGCTGGGCTCAGCAGATATGCTTGAGCTCAAGCGCATTATTCTGGCGAACCTGCCCTCGGACTACAAAGGCTTCAACCAATACTGGAAGAACAACTGAGCTGGGTTTGCAGTTCGAGAGCGCAACCCGCCGGGCACGGCTTTCAGTCGTGCCCGGCGTCCAGAGCGTACCCCAGGGGCTAAAGCCCTCGTCTTTGTTGACCCTTTACGGCCCGACTAAAGTCGTGCCCTGACACAAAACATGAGTTCTTCTGCAGCCGGTAAAACCGCGCCCTTCGATGAGCGTTTCGCACGCGTAAAGAGTGTAGTGGATGGATTTACGGTTTCTTTTCGGTTCACGCAGACTCTAAAGCCCTCGTCAGTCCTGCCGGTTGCGGCGCGGCTGAAAGCCGTGCCCTGATACAAAACCTGTTCTCAACCGACATTATTGGCCTGCCCTTTGCCATCCCGACCGGACGGCAAAGTTGGGCGCAGATTCAGCGGGAAGAATTGAATTGAGTTGAGAAATATCGATCGATCCGCCCCTTGGGGCGTGCCAGGGGCGGTGGCCCTGGGTTGCGGTTTGGTTTCAGGAATGCAAAGTTCCCGTCTTTGTTTCCCTCGAGGTGGCGGCTAAGTCCTTTGTTTTCCCAAGGTGCTCAAATTTTATTTTTTCCCGCCCCCATAAGCTATTTAGGAGAGTGGTATTTGCCGGCTGCTGGTTTCCCTACGGAGCGATTCCCGCAAGGCCCCGAAGGGATAACCCGCGGCTCATTTGATGAGCAGAATCATAGGAGTCTTGATTAGGACGGTATTACATCTCGGGTCTACCGTCCAGAGTTCTGGAAAAAAAAGATGTGGAAGAAGGGTAGGGAAACTACGGCGACGAAGGGGCATGCTGTTCAGCTGGAAAGCAAGCGCGACGCCGCGGTATCAATCGCCAGGTGAATGGCTCCGTTTACCTGTGCGTCGGGACCCAGCGTGCTGCGTAGCAACTTGGGCTGCACTCGCTTATCACGCTGGCGCGAGAATCTCCTGCGTTAGCTTCCACAAGGCGGGATGCATGCCTACGCTGCCACCCAAGACAAACAGCGGGCAGTTGAGAACAACCGCCATGTTGTAGATCGCGTAGGCGAGGGTTTGCGCGGACCGTTGGAGAACCGTCTGCGCTAACGCTTCACCGGCAAGCGCGTGGTCAAATATCTGGGTGGCGACCAGGTCTCTCGGAAGCTGGGTACGATCTTCGCGCCAGATGCTTTGCCATTGCGCCTTGATGCCCTCGCCTCCAACGACACTCTCGAGGGCTCCCGGTTCCCCACTTTCCACTGGCTTCACCGAGGTTCCGGGGACCAGCATGTAACCGATCTCGCCGGCAGACCAACTCATGCCGTGAAAAAGCCTTCCGTTCAGCACGATGCCGGCGCCGATGCCAGTGCCGACGGCAAGAAAGACAAAATCCCGTATTCCTTTTGCGGCGCCGATCTTACTCTCTGCAATCGCGGCCGTATTCACATCGTTCTCTACTGCCGCCGGCACGCCAAGGCTGGCTTCCAGCAACGCGCGCAGCGGAACGTCTCGCCAACCCATGAGATAAGACGTAGCCAGCACGACACCCTCGTCCACATCCGTGACGCCGGGCGCCCCGGCTGCAAACGCGCGCAACGAGCTTCGCGATAAAAGCTTCTGTTGTAGCAGATCTTCCACGCCTTCTTGAATCAGGCGCACGACGACCTCCGGGTCACGAATGCCCGCGGTGGAGACCTTCCACTTAGCCAGGACCTCGCCATTCATGCCGGCAAGAGCAAGACGCAGGCTGGTGCCTCCAATATCGGCGCCTACGACATAGCCCGTCTCTGGCGCCATCGCTATCTCCTGCGGACTCCCACTGGCGCTGGAGGGTTCTTGTTGCCACATCGACTCAATAACCTCGGGTACGGATGAATTCACTGCTGGGCCTACCTTCAGGTGTTACGGCGCAACTACGGACTGCCGCGCGCTAATACTCTCTAACTCACGTCCTGCGGTCTCTGGAATGACAAAGCGCACAAAGACGAGGGTCAGGATGCAGAACACCCCGAAGATGACGAAGGTGAGCGAATTGCCCACGGCTTTGATGAGAGACAGAAACGTAAGCGAAACCAGAAAATTTGAAGTGCCGAAACTCAGTGTAGCGGCAGCAACGCCACGGCCGCGCAACCGCAAGGGAAATACCTCGGAGACAAGTATCCATGCGATGGGCCCGATACTGAACGCGTAGCAGGCGATGAAAGACATCAGGCACGCGGTGGCTATGATGCCCAGCGACTTGCCCTAGCGCTGCCTGATTGTGAAAACAAATCGCAAGCACGAAGAGCGCGGCCGTCATGCCGCCGATGCCCGCATAGAGAAGAGGCTTCCGGCCTAGACGGTCCACCAGCACCAGGGCGATCACCGTCGCGAGCACATTGGTGATGGCAACCAGAAGCGTAGCGAAGATTGCACTTTTATCAGAACCGATGCCGGCGAGCGAGAATATCTGGGGGCCGTAGTAGAGGACGGCGTTGATACCGGTGGCCGGCGTCAGCAGCATAAAGCCGACAGCGATGAAGAGCGAGCCGCGCACCGCCGGACTCCAGAGCGCGCTCCAGCGACGCTCCATTTTCGTCAGCAGGCTGACGCGAATGTCTTCCAAGAGCAGTCTCGCGCCCGCCTCATCTGTATAGGACTTGAGCACGGATTCGGCTTCAGCCAACCTGTTCTGCGCATACAGCCAGCGGGGACTCTCCGGCACCGTAAGAACCATGAAGAGAAAAAGCAGCGCGGGGAGTAGTCCGAAAGCAAACATCAGCCTCCATCCCTGCGGTCCGGCAAACCAGTAACCCACCAGATCGGCCACGGCAATCCCTGAAGTGAGGGCAAACTGGTATAAGCCGATAAGCATCCCGCGCGTTTTCGGGGGAGCAAGCTCGGAGACATATACAGGCGCCGTAACCGAAGTAAAACCCACAGCCACTCCGAGCAGCGCGCGCGCAATGAACAGTACGTAGACGTTGGGGGATAACGGCGCCAGGATGGACCCGGCGATGAAAAGGACTGCCCCCCAGATCAGCGTTTTGCGTCTGCCGATGCGGTCGGCGATGGTGCCGCCTACCAGCGCGCCGATCATCACGCCGACGAGCACCGAAATGACCAGGACTTCCTGCATCATGGTCGAAAGATGGAACGGAGTCGCGCACGAAGATCAAGGCCGCGGCGATGACACCCATGTCAAAGCCGTAAAGTATGCCTCCCAATCCAGCGATGAAAGAGACCCTCCGGATGAAGGCCTGATTCACGTACGGCTGGCTAATGGATGGGTCGTTCAATAGCGTTTCACCTATGCCGAATGATAACCTTTAACCACAGAGATTGGGCCCCTCTTTTTAACGAATCTTTTCTAACAAAGTGCGGTTTCTTTGGTTGAGGAAGGTGTCATGGCAGAAAACAAAAAGGAAGCGCCGCGCTGGATAGCCGGCATTGAGCCGGCTAAGGAATTGCTCACCGCGACGGGAACCCAGATCCTGGAAATCGAGTGCCGGGAACAGCCGGAACGGCTTCGCCAGCTGCTCCGAGGCATACGCGGGCGATTCTACCATTCAGGCTGAGCTCAAGAAGTTTCGCGAACTGGCTGTGAAAAAGGGCCCGGTGTTGTTTATCGGCATGGGCGCTTCTTATTGTTCTTCCATCAGCGGATCGGTATCTGCTGCAATCGCACGGGCGCCTCGCATTCTCGGTCGATGCTGGAGAATGGCTGCATTATGCGTCCTCGGTATGGGATGACGCGGCGCTTTCTATTCTGCTTACCACCTCCGGGGAGAGTGCGGAATTGGTGGAACTCTTCAAGCGAGGGGGCAACCGGGGGCTGGGTCTGATCTGCAACAATCCCGCGAGCGCCTGCTGGCATCTGGCGAAAAACAAGCTTCCCATCCTTGCGGGACCGGAGTATGGCAACGCTACCAAGACCTACACCAACGCTACGGCAGCCGCCATCATCCTGGCCTCTGAGATTGTAGGCCGGCCGTGGCAGCAGGAAGCCGAGCGCGCGGCCGAGGTTTTCTCCGCTCATCTGGGTCCCATCTTTGCCATGCGCGGCGATCTGGAGAGATTCTGCAGGGGCGCGGCGAATACCGAGATCATCGGCCGCGGCGCGGCGTATGGGGGCGCCTTCATGAGCGCGCTCTGCATCCGCGAAATGAGCGGCCATCGCGCCGCTGCACACACCGGCGCTGGCTTTAAGCACGGGCCCAATCTTGACGTGGACGCATCGCACGTCGCCATCATCTTTGCCCTTGGCCGGGCCGCCGAGCTGGGCATCAAGCTGGCGCAGGAATGTAACCGTCGTGGCGGCAAGGTGGTGCTGGTTTCGAGCGATGAGCACAAGGCCACGGACAAATTGTTTCCGGTGAGGATCGAGGCTGTTCCGGAACCCTGGGAGGGCATCACATCGCTGCTGGTCCCGCAGGCGCTGACGCTGGCGATGGTCGAGCGGACTGGATGCCGGCTTACTCCGCGCTTCCAATACGGCGTTATGGAACAGTAGAAAGAGCATCCACCAGAAGTGAGGATTTGAAACCGCAGGTCCCTCCACTCCGCTGCGCTCCTGAACAAAGGGCACGGTTCTTAGCCGTGCCGTAAAAAGCCACAGGTATGAGGGCTTTAGCCCCTGAGGAACCGAGTGGTCACAATGGAATCAGCAGTGGAATCAATGGAAAACAGTACCTCAGGGGCTGAAGCCCTCTCTGACCGCATACTGTACAGCACGGCTGAAGCGCTACCCTTCCGTTCAGCCCGAGCGAAGCGGAGGGATCTGCAGTTTTCTCCGTTCTCCTATGGCTCGTGTGGCAGGGTGAGGGTGGGGTTCTGATCAAAGAAATTGACCGGACGAATCAGGAAATCGTGCCAGAGCGTCGGCATGACCGGCCAGTCTTCCAGGCGGACTACGTGGTGGAAGCCCAGCGTGTACCAGCCGACAATATCTGTGTTTTCGATGGAACGATTCGCCTTGGTCCACTCGGGCAATCCGCGAAGCCCCTCGCTATTGGTGACATAAGTGCCGGCAGCATAGCGTTCGTCCGGGCGGTAAGGCGTAACCCACATCTGGTGCCCTGAAAAAGCTCCAACGCGCTGCGCTGGGTCGTCGAGCGGGATGCTCGAGACCGCCGTGGCTCCGGGCATGATCTCCCATCCGGTAGGGTAACCACGCGCGTCGTGCTGCGTTGGGTTGATGAAGTGCCACATGGCCGGATGACGCAGATCGAGGTCAAGAATGGCGTCCTTTTCCGTATGGGCGATGGAGGACTGGGCCGCCCAGATGATCTTGCGCGAATGACCGGAAAGCGGCTCCTGCACCAGGCGGTCGATCATAAAGCTGTTGTTGGGGCCGTCGACGTCAAGATCGAGCCGGTAAGAAAAATAGTGATCGTGATTGACGGCCAGCAGGTTAGGCGCAACCAGTGTGCCGTGCTCCAGCTTGCCGGGTTCCTCGCCCATGGAGTGCGCTACCGTTTCCTCCTTCACGCCTTTGGTCTCGACGATGCCGGTCGCGCCCACCGCAACCCGGATCGTGCCATCCTGCTGGAATATCCAATCGAGCAGGTAATCATAGTTTCCAGCGACCGCGGCCGTGCGCAGCACCAGCTCGCGGCTGGGCCGGGCGCTGATCACATCCCCTTCGAGGTGCCTCCATGCCGGGCCCTCTGTGGCGTGTTCGAAGAGGCATGCGAGTTGTGGCTTCAGAACCGGAGCGCCCGCATCGGAAGGCACCAGGCCGGTAAAGTACTGCGCATGGGCAGGGCAATCGTCCGGACCGACGGGCTTAATCAGGCCGCCTAGAAGAAACTCTCCAGCATCGACAAAGGCGCGGGAGTCCCAGCCTGGATCGGAATCCATATAGGGCACATACATTTCTGAGAGCGAGCCCTCGTACATCACGGAACGCAGCCGGTCTCCATCCTGGTAGCGCACGAGATTGATTACGGAGCCGACACGAGGATCCAGGCGAAAGCGAAAATGCCAGTTCTGCCAAACGACTTCGCCTTTGTCGATCGTATAGCTGGGCCCAAGGGGCTGGGTCACAACCAACGGCTTGGTGCCCTGCGCGCGGCGTAGCTTCTCCTTCTTCGTAGTTGATATCTCCCGACGACATGGGAACAGGATCGTTGTCGATTACCTTGAGGACCTTTTCGCTGGTAAGGTCGGCGAGGATATATACCCCTTCGATCGCACGGCCCCAGGGATGATAGACGCCGTGTGAATCGGTGCAATCGCCAAAGCCGATCCGGCCGCTTGCCTGCTCGGGAAAGATCATCCACGTGATGGGGATAGGCTCACAACGCACACCCGAAAGATCGGTGACCCCGTGGCGCTTGAGCGCGGCGATGACGCGCGGATCCTTCTTGACCACGTCATTCATGGTGTCCAGTTCTGACTCGGTAATGGGGGCCTGCACCCCGGGAATCTGATTCCAGGACTCGAGCTTGTGTGCCGCGATGTCGACCCGGGCTTCGATGGTCTTGCCCTGGTCCTCGAGGATGACATCGGCTTCGCGAGGGATGGGATCGCCCTGCTTCCAGGCCAGTACTTTGTCTTTGTCCGGCTCGTGCAGCAGCACGCTGGAGAAGAGCGTCTTATCCGGTCAGATGGCCGCTCTGCTCAAGAACATCATGAACCGTCCAGTATTCGTCCGTGGTGAGAGCATCCAGCGGATGGTGCGGCGCCGTGGCTTGGGCACAGAGCGAAGCGGTCAAACCAAGAAACGCGGCGGAGAATGCGATCAGGCTATAGAGAGAAGTCTTGGCGCTCATCATGAGTGGTTATTTCCTCGCGGGGTGGGGCCGGCGTTCGCGAATCCAAATCGTAGCACACTTCATAATCTTTAGTTACAATGATCGGCCGGGCAGAAGCAGCTTCCGATTTTGTCCAGATGGTATAAAGGGTTGTTAAGTTTTGGGGCAACGGAAGGCCGCTTGCCCGCTTTTTAGACCCCCTGGACCCACAACGCCGTAATTTCTCCCATATTTTTAAGTCGGTTTTCTTTGAAGAACGAAAGTATTCCGGTCGGCAGGCCCTCACTTCTTCGCCATACCAACGCGCTTCGCGTCCTGAAGCTCCTGCGCGAGAGCGGTTCCTGTTCGAAAGCGGACCTGGTGCGCGCTTCCGGCCTCAGCGCTCCGACCATCACCAACGTGGTGGGCGATCTGTTGACTGCCGACCTGATTAAGCCTCTGGGCGAGGGTGAGTCCAACGGCGGCCGGCCTCCCGATATGATTTCGTTCAAGGCGGAGCGTGGTTGCGTGCTGGCCGTGAAGATTACCGCCGACAGCCTTTCGTTCCTGCTTACGGACCTGAATGGGCGTGAACTGGACACCCAGGTCAATCCCGCTGGCCGACCGGAAAACAACGCCCGACGCCATTTGTATTTACATCGGGGAAGAGGTGCGGCGGCTGCTGCGCAAACATCGCAAGAAGCGGGATCAGTTGCTCGCGCTGGTCGTGGGCGTGCCGGCCATCACCAACGTAGATGAAGGCGTCGTGCTGTCGATCAGTACCCTGGAAAACTGGCGTTCCGTCCCGCTGCGCGCCAAGCTGAACAGAATCGTAGAATGCCTGGTCATTATTGAAAACGATACCAACCTGGCGGCCCAGGGCGAACGGTACTGCGGCGCCGCGCAGTCGGAAGAAACCTTCATCCTGATTCATATCGGCCCGAACGTGGGCGCGGGGATCGTCCTGGGCGGCCAGATTTACCATGGATCACAATGGTCCGCGGGTGAAATCGCCTACCTCCGCTTGCCCAATACTTCGCGCAAACGCCCTACGCTTCATGAGTTTGGTGAGCTGGATACGTTGCTGACCAGCTCGGGAATTCTCGAGAGCTGGCAAGAAGTAAAAAAGAAGCCCGGCCCGGATGCAACCGAGCCGGAGAAGATGGACGCGCTGGCTGTCCTCGATCTGGCACAAGCGGGGGATGCTCGCGCCGAGAAGATCGTTCAGCACCGGGCCAGCATTGTGGCGGACATCATCGTGAACCTCTCGCTCATTTTGAATCCAGGCCTTATTTTGTTAGAGGGAGAAGTGGGCTGCCACCCTGCACTCATCAATGCGGTGCAAAAGCAGCTGCAGGAGAGCGAGTTCGCGGTTACCAAGATTGGCGTGGGCAAGCTTGGGAACACCTCCGTGCTCTGGGGAGCCATTGCCATCGCTCTGGAGATGATTCCCTCGGTATTGCTCCCACAGCCCTCGAGCTGATGAACCTCAAGGCAAAGTAAAGGCGACATACGTGCTGCCGGAAGGGGCCTTTGGATCTTTGCCCCCGCCGCTCGCTATCACCACATATTGCTTACCATCGATCATGTACGTGGCAGGAGTTGCAGTGCCCGCAAAGGGCAAGACGGTTTCCCAAAGCAGCTTGCCGTTGCTGCTGTCGAAGGCTCTGAATTTCTTGTCGTAGACCGTCGCGGCGATGAACAAAAGATCTCCTGCGGTGACAATCGGGCCGCCATAATTTTCTGACCCGGTGTTGGTCATGCCCTTGGCGGCGAGCGCCGGATATTCCCCCAGCGGAATCTTCCATAGATAGCGTCCCGTGTTCAGGTCGATTGCGTTGAGTGTTCCCCAGGGCGGAGTGATCGCCGGGTAGCCATCAGCATCGACAAAATCTCGCGATCCCGTGACTTCGTACTTCATCATCGTGCCGTCGGCGGCGCTGGAGTAGATAGCTCCCTTGTCCGGATCTGCTTCAGCCTCTTGCGGGGCTTGTTTGGTCAGAAACTGGATGAGGGCGCGTAAGTGCTCATCGCGAAGGTTGGGAAAGGATGGCATACGGCCGCCGCCCTGGGAGATTTTGGCTTCGATCTGTGCGGGCGAGAGACGCTTGCCCACGTCGACCAGTGAAGGATAGTTGGGGGGCGAACCAGAGAGATCCTTGCCATGACAAAGGCTGCATTGGTTGTGGTAGATTCTCTCGCCGGTACTGGCGGTCGGATGATTTTCAGTCAGGCCTAGAACGCACGCCGCCTCGTTCGCGTTCACGTAGATCACGCCGCGGGTGCGATCGACTGCCGGTCCTCCCCATTCGGCGCCGCCAAGAAAACACGGAAAGACAACGGTCTCCTGATCCAGGCCGATGGGTAGAAACTGTCCGTCACTGCGAAATGTGGCCAACTCCTTCGCTGCTTTTTCGTGCGCTTCCGGGGTACGCGTGGTCAGTAAATCCTGGGTAAGCATCTGCCGGGTGAAGGGCGCGGGCATCGTGGGCGACGGCTGGGTGGGGGCAGTCACTTCCCCGGGAACCTGGCTCGCGGGGTAAGGCCGTTCCTCGATCGGGAAAAGCGGCTTGCCGGTAGTGCGATCGAAGAGATAAAGAAATCCCTGCTTGGTCGTTTGTGCGACCGCATCGACACAGGCGCCATTGTGTCTTACGGAGAGCAGTGCGGGGGGCGACGGAAAGTCGCGATCCCAGATGTCATGATGCACCCCTTGAAAATGCCAAAGGCGTTTGCCGGTTTTTGCGTCGAGCGCGAGAAGGGTGTCCGCGAAGAGGTCGTCGCCCACTCGATCCGCTCCGTAGAAATCGAAGACCGCAGACCCGGTGGGAACGTAGACGATGCCGCGCTTTTCGTCCAGAGCCATCCCGGCCCAGTTATTGGCCGCACCTGCTGTCTTCCAGGCATCCGCGGGCCATGTATGGTAGCCGAATTCATCGGGATGGGGGATGGTGTGAAAGCTCCAACGAAGAGCGCCCGTGCGCACATCGAAGGCGCGAATGTCGCCGGGAGGAGATGGATAGGTCTCGGGATTCCGGCCGCCGGCGATGATCAAATCCTGGTAAACCATGCCGGGGCTGGTGAGGTCAATGGACTGAGTAAGGTAGTCTCCGCGAAGCCCCTTGCGCAGATCGATCCTTCCCTGCTCACCAAAGGAGGGAATGACTTTGCCCGTTCGTGCATCGAGCGCGTAGAGATAATGCGTTACGCCGGCAAGAACTCGACCATGCCGGCCGTCAGTCCAGTAGGCGAGCCCACGGGACGGTTGCTTGCTGCGCACCCCGGAATCAAATTTCCAGAGAAGCTTACCGGTTGAGGCCTCGAGCGCAATCACTTTCTGCGAGGCGGTATAGGCGAAGAGCGTCTTCCCGATGATGATCGGGCTTGTTTGCAGGCCGCCCTCTTCGGCCGCATCGAACTTCCATGCCTCTTTTAGCTTCTGTACATTGCCTCGATTGATTTGCGATAGGGGAGAGTAGTGGTCACCTTCAGACTGGCCGCCATAGACGGGCCAGTCGGATCGGCGCGGCAGCGGATTGCTCTTGCACGCCTCGGAGCGAAGGACGCCAGACGATCCGAAGATGAGGGCGAGGAATAACAACGGCCAATGGTGCGCAACGGGAACAGCTACACTCAGAGCAAAATCTATCGTGGGCTTCGCCCGTCTTTTTCGGCCCAGGTACGCTGGGGCGAACCTGGGGCACCCGTCCAGTTCCCTAAACGTTCTAAATGAACCGAAAAGTCTCGGTTTTAGTTCTTGCCCAGCAGCCATGTGGTTGCATTTTCAATGAGGGTGTTCTGTACCGGGCTGGTGAAGATCTTGTCGCCATGGCCCATATTCATATAGAGCATCTTGTACTGCGTGTTCGTCCACACTACCGGAATATCACCGTCCGTCAACAGGCTCTTGATGCCCAACGGGTAGTTCGCGGGGTCAAGCGTCAGCAGCACATGGATGTGGCTATCAAGACGAGGGCTGGGCTTCCATCGATACCACTCATTCGTGGGTGAGACAAATGTTTCCGGTAGATTGCGGGTGACGGGACTTGCCCGGTCGTCCACGATCAGCTTCGCCGGCAAGGGTGGCCAGCTGTTGTTGTCAAAGACGCCGCCGCCGATAAACGTCATAAACCATGGCCACTTGGTGGTCTTGTCGTTGTAGGCAGATACGTGAAAGCCAAGCCAGGCGCCGCCTCCCTTCATGTATCTCTCAAATGCCTCTCGCTCCGCTTGGTTATGCGGAAACTCGTTGAGCCACACGACCAATTGGTATGGCTTCAGATTTTTATCATTTAGATCTTCCCAATTGGTCGTTGCCTCGAGCACGAAGTTGTCTTTCTGGGCTAGCGCGGCAAAGAATCGCAATGCATCCAAAGCGAAGAGAACGTGATCGTTTTCTACGTTCAGGGAATAAAACATCAATACCCTTGGCTGCGAGGCTTTGGCCTCCTGGGCCCTGGCGCCGGCAGAAACGATGGCCATACACAGGGTCAGCGCGAAAAAATACCTTTTCACTGGCCCGCACCCCAGAAAATGGCGTTCCGGAAAAGCTGCGTGAAGTCTTTGTTCTGAAACAAGTCCGGGTGATGCCCCATGAAGATGTAGACGTTCCTGGCCTTGACGTGTTCGTTGGTCCAAACCACGGGATGGTCTCCGCCCATGGTGATCATGCTCTTCGGCTCGTAAGTCGACTCATCGACACTGGCCAGGACATGAACTTTCGAACGATTGGACTTGCTCCAGGTGTACCACTCCTCCTGCTGCACAACAAAGGAGGTGGGCAGCCCTTTGGTTACGGGATGAGTAGGATCATCCACTTTCACGGTCGCCGTAGCGAACTGCGCGATGTAGCTGGTGTACCGGATATCCCCCATGAAATGCGACCACCATTTCCACATCGGGTAACCGTCAAAATCCCCCAAGAGCATGGCATGGTGAAACCCAATCCAGCCGCCGGTACCGCGCGTGATGTAGCGTTGAAAAGCCTTTTTGGCCACCGGAGTCCAGCGATACGGCGGATAGTTGAGCTGAATAAATAGCTTGTACTTCGCCAGGAAGGCATCGTTGATGGGATCGGTGTTGGTTATGTAGTCGACGGCAAAGTCATTCTCGCCGGCCAACTGCTGCAGCCACACCTTGGCGGCAGCCACGAACTCATTGTGTGGCGTGTTTCCGGATTCCGCGATCGCCAGCACGCGGAATTTAACCGGGTGATTAGGAGTATCCAGGGCATGCGCTGTGACGGCTGCGAGCGCAACCACGAGAAACGTGAGCCACTGCAAAGATAAGTTCTTTAATACGATCATCGATTAGCCCTACCTCGAATCACCGTGACGTTGTTGCTGCTGAAATTGGCGACATAAACCATATCAGCCGCCGGATCGATACCGAAGGCGTATGGAATCGTGCCCACATCCACCTTCCCAACGGGAAGATTCGTCTTGCCGTCGATCACGGTCACGCTAGCCGTGCGCTGGTTCGCCACATAGATCTGATCGCTTTGCTCATCGATCGCGAGAGCCTGCGGATGCGTCCCCAAACTAACCGTCTTGCTTACGGAATCGGTAGTGCCGTCAATAACTGCCATGGTGTCGTTGCCATAGCTCAGAACGTAGGCCTTCTTTGTTGAGGGATTTACCTCCACCGCAAAGGGAATAGGGCCCACGCCCACGGTAGTCGTGCCGTTGGTGGCCCCATCGATGATCGTCACGCTGGCGCTGTCTTCGTTCACCGCATAGATTTTGTCTGACTTGGCGTCCACTGCGATTGCCCAGGCATGCTTTCCGGTGTGCACGGAGGTGGTAGCCCTGGTGGCGCCATCAATAACGGTTACATCCTGGGTTCCGTAATTGACCGTATATAGCTTGTTGGTTGCGGGGTTGAGGACGATGCGCGCGTGGCCCCTGCCCCACCTGGATGGTGGTGGTGGCATTGGTGGCCCCATCGATGACGGTTACGCTATGAGCAAAATTGTTGGCCGCATAAATCCTATTGGTAGCCGTGTTGACGGCGAGGGCCTGCGGATAAGTTCCCACGTGGACGGTTGCCGTGACCGCATTGGTGGCGCCATCGATCACCGAAACCGAATCCGCACCCGCGTTGGTTACATAAATCCTGTTGGTCACAGGGTTGACCGCGACGGACTCGGGACGATCTTCCACGGTTACGGTGGAGGTGGCCTGGGTCGTCCCATCGATGATGGTCACCGAGTTGCTGCCGTGGTTCACCACGTACGTTTTGTGGGTTACCGGATTTACCGCGACGGCCATTGGCGTGTTGCCCACGGGGACAGTGGCGATTGCCGTCTGTGCCATCGACATCCATGGAGCAAGAATGGTGGCGAGAATGGCTATTCGTACCGTGAAAAGGCGCCTCATTTGCGCAGCCGGCAATTGTTGCATGTGATCATAGGCGGGAAGTGTCTTTTACTGGGTACGTGAAGCTGTTTCGTTTGTGGGCAGCGGCAGCAGCTCTTTGGCCGGCGTGGCTGCCGGAAAAGCTACGTTGAAAAAGCAAACCATCATCTCATCGGTGCTTTGCTGACCCCAGGTGACTGTCTTGGCAGGATCAGGATTTTCCGGATTATTTGCCGAGTTGTCGTAGTGGGCCGTGCACTCGATCCTGGTGCCGGCGGGCAGCACAATCGGGTTCGCCAGGTTGTACCACAGCTGCCAGCGCCAGTTATAGTGCGGCACGTTGAGGATGGCGCGCGTCTCGCCGTTGGGAAATACCAGCCGGTACGACATATCCTTGCCGCGCATATGCATGTGGGGATGCATCCCCAACAATGTCACTTCCCGGCGCACGGTAAAGGAGGCATCCACGCGGTAGTTGGGATCCCCTGGGGGAATTTTGAATTTCTCATTGCCCGTGGACAACGTCATCACGCGATCTTTTGGGGGCTCTTTCGCCAGCACCAGCCCCACGCTCGCCTGGTCGGTCGTGGCTTTCCCTTCTGGCATGTAGTGCACTTCCAGCACAATGTCTGAGCCGGCTGGAATCAGTTTCGCCTGGCCGGGCTCAAACATGTCCGGCGGCTGGCCCGGAGCGTAGCCCACCAACCAGTCATTGGGCACGTCATCCTGGGGAGCCTTCTCTCCCGTCTTGGCGGGCGGAGCCTCAAAGAATTGTTCTTCCGGTTGTCCCTTGAAATAATTCGATCCCGGTTTACGAACATAGGCGACGATATGGTGCACGACGGAGCGATCGCTCGGCGCGGCCTCCACATCCTGAACCCACGTGTCCTTGGTAAAGCCAGTGGGCAAAATCACGTACTGGTATTCCATGATCCCGGTCGCTGGAACAGGGAACGGCCGCGGCAACTGGAAGACCTTGTCCGGCTTGGGAATGGTCCATCCCGTGACGAAATCGATCGGCGGCGGCAGATCTTTGGGATCGCCCTTGGGCGCACCCGCATCCGCCCAGGCGGCGATGGTATCGATCTGCGCCTGGGTCAGCGAGCGGTTGTTCTCAAACTTCTCGGTGTGCCCATCCTCAAACCATGGCGGCATGGCCCGGGTCACCACCATTTGCTTCATCGCCAGCGCCCAGGGGCGCGCATCTTCATAGGTCAGCATGGAGAAGGGCGTGCCTTCTCCCGGGCGATGACAGCCCTGGCAGTGCTGCTGCACAATGGGTGCAACATCCCTGGAGAAGGTTACGTTCGATGGATGGGTGACGGGAATTTCGGCAGCCGGGTCTGGCGTGTGGCTCGCCATGCCGGCCATTTGCCCCAGCAGGCATGCCGCGGTCGAAAGCTGCAATGCTCCCATTGCCAGTGCCCGCTTCATGCCGACTCCACTCGTTTGATTAATTAGGAACGATTCATTAGTATGTGCGCATCAAGTATGGACCGGGTGCACTCCGCCAGGCAATCTTTTTTTGATTGAAGGTAAATCGGAATGAAGCTCTTGCGCTATCTCACTGTTTTTTGCGCGCTGGCAGGCACGGCCTATGGGGAAATGCCCGCCTTCTACAAGTCGGTAAACAGCGTGACCTGGCTGGTGCAGAATGTCGACCTGGCAAAAAAGGGTTGGATCGCGCTCGGCATTGTCTGACATTCAGGAATACCCGGATGTCGTGCTGACCGGCAAAGACCACGGCAAGCCAGTGAAGATGTGGGCTTGGGAGATCACAGGCCACCTGGGAAACCTGACGGTGAACATGATTCAGCCGGCAGAAGGGCAGCTGAATGCCTGGAACGAGTTCCTGGGCAAGCATGGCGATGGGATCTTCTCCATCGTGCACGAGGTGAAGTCCCAGGCGGAGATGGAACAAGGAAATCAAACGCATGCATGGTCTCGGCGTCGGCGTGCTGCAGCAGCTGAGCCTCGAGCGGGACGGCAAGCGAGTCACCTACACCTACTTCGACACCGAGCCGCAGGGCAAGTTTGTTCTAGGGCTGGTTTACTGGCCCGGGGGCGCGCCTGCTCCAGGGCCGCCGGGAAAGGTCTCTCACCTCGCGCCGGTGGTCCGCGATTTAGAGCCTGTCTCGGCCTACTGGCAGAAGCTGGGCTTTCCCGCATTTCGCATGGAGCATGCGACTCCGCGGCAGGATTCTACCTACCGGGACAAACCACTGTGGTTTGCGTTTGAGGTCGGCTACCAGAATTACGACCAGTTCAGTTACGAATGGATTTCCGCGCCCGCGACGCCCCCGAACATCTATGCCGACTTCCTCAAAAAGCACACGGAGGGCATCCAGCATCTGGGCATGCCGGTGGACGACTTGAAACAGGCGGTGGCCGAGTATGAGAAGCTCGGCTACCACGTGTGGCAATCCGGAGCCTGGGGAGACGTAGGCAAGAAGGACTCTGGCCAGTACGACTACATGGATACCGACTCCATTGGCGGCGTGAGCGTGGAGTTGATCCACGCCTATAAGTAAGGCTAAGGTTTCGCTGGAGGCCGCGCCATCTCCATCGCCCAAACACCTGCCGGCCGCATGTACATCGAGGCACGGAAGTTTCCCGTGATGTCCCAGGCCTCCGGCGTGCGGAACCAATAACCCTTGCTCTCGTAAATCACGTGATAGAGCCCCCAGGCCGTCTTATAAGCCTGGTCGTTCATCCCTTCGCTCAACAGCAACGCCGCGAAGCCTAAGGTAGTTCCCGCCCACACTTCCCTTGCCTGTTCGTTGTTGATGATCGAACCATCCGCCGCCATGCCATTTGCCGCGCCCATCTGGCCGCCGGCAAACTTCATGACGTTGTAGTCGAATATCTTCTTTGCCGCCGATAGCTGCATCTCGTGCGGAACCAGGTCTCCCAGGCCAAGCATGTTGGCATACCACTGGCCGGCTAGCTGGTCTGCCTGGATGGCGTTCTGGTTTTCACTCTCCGTGTCGTAGCGAAAATACTCACCGTTCCAGAGCTTGCTGATGTAGGTCTGCCGGGCCTTCTGAAAAAGCTGGCGATATTCCTCCGCCGCGGCCTTATCGCCGAGAATGAGCGCCGTCTCTTCGCCTGCACGCAGGGCCGCAAGCCACAGGCCGCCGGAGTAAGCGCTCACCCCGCGCACGACCCATGAGTCGTAGGTCTGGTCAGGGTAACCGCTGTTCTCGGGTATTCCACCGCCGTGGTCGAACTGGCGCAGATAAGTGATCGCCTCTTTCACCGCAGGCCAGGTCTCGCGCAGAAATGCCGTGTCCTTGCGCCCGGTAAAGACGTAGTCGCGATAGATCATCAGGACAAACTTTGAGTTGAGGTCTTTCCAGTCATTGGTATCCTGCCAGCCGGGCTGATTGACGGCAACAAAGGGATCGCCTTCGGGCACGCCAAGGTCGTGAGGCACCGCGCCCTTCTTTTTCCGTTTGTGCAGAACGGGCTCCCCAGTCTGCTCGGTCTTCCAAACCCACAGGCCCTTCTCTGGCCACTCCCGCGGCACGGTGTCCGCAAACTCTCGCAGGACCTGCTTGTCTATGTCTGGCCAAAATTTCAGCAAGGGCAGCGAAGCATAAAAACGAACATCCAGGTGCCGTAATAGGCATAGTCAAAACATTCCAACAAGGCAAACGATGCGGGAAGCTTCTTGTCTGTGCCCACCTGCCTGCCCCAGAATGTGCCTCCATCGGCCAGAGCGTAGAGCTCGTTAAAGAGCATGCCCCGATACCAGAGCGGTTTGCTTTCGTCGTTTACATAGGGCGCCTGCCAGGCGTCGATCGCATCGCTCCATCGGGCGGCATTCAGCAGCCCGTCGCGCGCAATCGCCCACGCATTGGTGCCCGTCGTGCCGTAAAAATCCGTGTAGCGCCGGTTCCACTTGCGTCCCTGTCCAAATTGCACCACGGGGAGATCCCACGAGATCACCATGGGGATGATCTTTTTCTCTCCCGGTTGCAGGGTAAAGCGCAGCGCGATGGCGCCGGCCAGTTTTTCGCTATCGCTGACCCAGGAGGTATCGCTGTTGGCGAGCCGTCCATCTTTGGCGAAAGGCGCCCAGACGGCCTTGCCGTCTCCCTGCGCGAGAAAAGTCGTCTGGTAGGTGACTTCAACGCCTGGGGTTTCGAGGGCCGCAATCGCAAACTGGCCGTCCCACTCGTTCAGCTCCTTATCGTCACGGCCGCGGTCGAAGACGATGCCCTTCATGGTGCCGGCCGATCCTACCGCTTCACTGGCAAACTGGTTGTAGTTGCCCTGGTTCGGCGTGCCGTTGAAGTCGTGGGTAAAGGTGCGAAACCATCCGCCCATATTGGCCCAGGAAAGAAGCACAGAGACGGTTACCGCATGGTCGGTCGGATTGTCCGCATGCCAACGGTAGACCGCTACCGGATAGCTGGATTCGCGGTAGTTGTTGGGGAGCACGGGCGAGAACTGCTCCAGCACCACATGCGCGGGAAATTTCTTCCACTGGTAGTCGTACCAGGACTTTGGATAGAGGGCGGAGTACTCACCAGCTCCCACGGGATAGTCCCAAGCCCAGCTTGCCAACTCGCCCTTATTCGGATGGCCGGTCATCAAGACCTGCGCGGTCCCCTGGGTATCGCCCTCCGACTTCTGGTACATCGCGAATTGATTCACATAAACGGGTTCATACTTGTGTACGCCTGCCTTGATGTGCCAGCGGGCGAAGTCGCCGCGGTAGGTACGGGAGAACGTGCCTGCACCCATACCGCCGACCGGCGCTCCCTGCCAATAGCCGTCGTCAATGTCGGTGCCATTCTTAGCTATCCCGGGAGACTCAAGCGGAAGGCCGATGGGGCGGCTCCACGCAGCTTTCGGTATCTCGTTCCCAGCGAATGCTGCCGATGCCCACGCAACCAGAAGAAACACACGACCGCCTGCAGCCATATTTCTTGGTCAAAACTCCTCCCGATCAGACCGGTTCCCAAATGAGCTTGGCGTTGGTAAGCTCTCGAGCGCCCAGCGCCCCCAATTCCCGGCCAACGCCGGAGCCCTTGACGCCGCCAAAGGGTGCGCGCGGATCCGAACGGACAAAGTCGTTGATGAACACCGCGCCGGCCTCGATCTGCGCAGCCACAGCATTGGCATGGGCCGCATCCTTGCTGCACACAGCCGCGCCTAAGCCGAACTCCGTGTCATTGGCCAACCGGATCGCCTCTTCGTCGGTCTTGAAAGTGAAGAAGAGCGCGACCGGACCAAAGAACTCTTCCCGCGCAACCGGCGCGTCGTGGGGCAGATCAACCAGCACCGTCGGAGGATAGAAATAGCCTGGTCCATCGAGAGACTTACCGCCGGTGAGCACACGCGCACCGGCTGCCTTTGCATCGGAGACCTGGCGCTCCGTTGTCGCACGCAAGTCCTCGCGAGCCTGGGGACCGAGTTTCGTGTCTGGCAAGAGCGGGTCGCCGACCTTGAGCGCAGATGCCTGCTCAACAAAGGCTTTGATGAAAGCATCCGCGATCGGCTCGGCGATGAAAAAGCGCTTGGCCGCAATGCAACTCTGCGCGTTGTTGGAGTAGCGCGAGGTCACGCCCAGTTGCACTGCCTTTGCGATGTCGGCATCCTCAAGCACGATGAACGGATCGGAGCCGCCGAGTTCCAGCACCACCTTCTTGCCGTGCAGGCCGGCTTGCTGCGCCACGGCCCGCCCGGCCGCGACGCTACCCGTAACCGTCACTGCGCGTATGCGGGGATCCGCGATAATAGCCGGCACCGCGCCACGCTGCACCGAGAGATTGACGTAGAGCCCTTCAGGAGCCATCGGCATCCTTCACCAGGGTCTCGAGCGCAAGCGCGCAGCCCTGCACGGTCTCAGCATGCTTCACCACCACGGTGTTTCCCACCAGCGCAGTCGGGATGAAGAAGCGCAACACCTGCCAGAAGGGAAGATTCCAGGGCATGATGGCGAGGATCGGACCCAGCGATTCGTAGACGACGCGGCCTGGAGTTCCTGGAATGGGTTCGGGCTGGATATATGCGGCGCCCTCCTGGGCAAAATGAGCCGCGCCGAAGGCTGCCTTTTTCACCTCGCCGCGCGCCTCACCGATCGGCTTGCCCATCTCCAGCGTGATCAGCCGCGCGTACTCTTCCACGCGGCTTTCCAGCAGATTCGCAAGGCGAAGAAGAAAGGCTGTCCGCTCAGAGAGAGGTGTACGCGACCAGCGTTTCCATCCGTCCCAGGCGCTCTGCAAACGCAGCTCAACCTCGTGGGCGCTATGCTCCGGATAGGTGCTCCAGAAGCTCTCCAGTAGTTGGGTTTTTCGATTCGAATGACATAGGACCTCTTCGTAAAACGACTGTTCAGACTAGGTACACGTGCTGAGAAAACGCTCAACACAGGTAGCGAGCACTTCTTCGCCCGGGCGCTTCCACCAGTTTTGCGCGGAGAAGATCTCCACCTCCTGCGGCCCGTGGTATCCGGCGCTTTCAATCGAGAGAACGGATGGATCGCAGATCGATGACTCCGTCGCCCATCATCCCGCGGTCCAGCAGAAGATCGCGCGTCGGCACCAGCCAATCGCAGATGTGGTGAGCCAAAATGCGCCCGCCGGCGCCTGCCCGCATGATCTGCTCATCCAGCTTCGGATCCCACCAGACGTGGTAAACATCAATCGCGACGCCCACGCCGTCACCCAGCAGATCACAAAGATCGAGCGCCTGTTCGAGGGTGTTAATGCAGGAGCGGTCGGCGGCATACATGGGATGCAGAGGTTCAATCGCCAGGGGCATGCGGCTGGCACGCGCATGGGGCAGGATCGCGGCAATGCCATCGGCCACCATCTCGCGTGCAGCGCCGATGTCGTGCGAATCCCCTGGCAATCCTCCCACCACCAGCACCAGGCAATCGGCTTGAAGGGCAACCGCCTCATCGATCGCGCGCTTGTTGTCATCGATGGCGGCAGCCAGGCCTGCCTTGTCAGCGGCAGGAAACATGCCGCCGCGACAAAGCCCGGTAACGCGAAGCTTGTTGGAGCGAACAATTTCGGCTGCTTCCGCCAGACCCGTCAGCTGCACCTGGTCGCGCCATGGCGCAATGGCCGTAATGCCCTGGGCCAGGCAAGCATCCACCGCCTGACCCATCGTGTACTGCTGGCGCACGGTGGCCAGATTGATGGACAGATCGCGGATGCTCACGCTGCTCACACGACCCCAACTGTGGCGTCGGGAGACAACGCCGGCACATCCACCCAGCGACGTTCGGCCCAGCTCTTCAAGCCAAGCTCGGCCAACTGCACGCCCTTCGCTCCTTCAAGCAGGTCAAAGCTCCACGGCTTGTTCTCCACCACGTGACGGATAAAGTCTTCCCACTGGAGCTTGAAGCCGTTCTCGTAGACCTGGGTGTCGGGCACCTCGTCCCACTGCTCGGTGAACTTCATGGTCTGTGGAACGTCGGGATTCCATACCGGCCGCGGGGTGTTTACGCGATGCTGGGTGTAGCACCGGCTCAAACCCGCTACCGCGGATCCATGCGTTCCGTCGACCTGAAAGGTCACCAGGTCATCCCGGCGTACCCGCACCGCCCAGGACGAATTGATATGCGCGATCACGCCGCCCTCGAGCTGAAAAGTGGCATAGGCTGCGTCGTCGGCATCGGCCTTGTACACTGCCCCACTCTCGTCGACGCGTTGCGTGATATGGGTTGCGCCAATGCAACTGACGGACTGTACGGCGCCAAACAGATTGTCCAGCACATAGCGCCAGTGGGGCAGCATATCCAGAATGATGCCTCCCCCATCTGCTTTGCGGTAATTCCAGGAGGGCCGCTGCGTGGGTTGCAGGTCACCCTCAAACACCCAGTAGCCAAACTCACCGCGCACGGAGAGGATGCGGCCGAAGAAGCCTGCGTCCTTCAGCATGCGGAGCTTGCGCAAACCCGGCAGATAGAGCTTGTCCTGCACGACTCCACTCTTCACGCCGTGCTTGCGGGCCAGGCGCACCAGGGAAAGCGATTCCTCGAGCGTTTCCGAGAGCGGCTTCTCGCAATAAACGTGCTTTCCGGCCTCGATCGCGCGGGCCAGCAGAGGAACACGCATCTGGGTCGAGCCGGCGTCGAAGAAGATGGTGTCCTCGGGATTGGCAAGCGCGGAATCCAGATCTTTTGCGACCCGCTTGATGCCATGGCGCTCCGCCAGGCTGGAAACCTTCTCCAGGTTGCGGC
The DNA here is from genome assembly GCA_963746595.1 of uncultured Acidobacteriaceae bacterium. Lineage (GTDB taxonomy): Bacteria > Acidobacteriota > Terriglobia > Terriglobales > Acidobacteriaceae > PALSA-350. The sequence continues at coordinate 1,788,554 of CAVVBS010000009.1, read as the reverse complement.
CTACGAGGATCGGGTCGGGCATGGCCCGGTCGCCATTGGATAGCGTTACTCCGCCCTGATCCCTGATAGCCACGATCGAACGGACCAGGTGCTGGTTGTAGCCCATCCTTCCGGTGATGCCATGCATGATGATGCCGATGCGCCGACTAGACAAGGTCTGCTCCGCCCATTTTAGTTTCTAATGTTTGTTTCATAAGCCGCGCCAGTTCGTCAACTTCGTCTACAGATCTGCAACGGTAACCTTACACGATCGGGGTTAAGCCAGCAGCTGATTCACGGCACGATCCGATTCGGCGATGGAAGCGCGATGGTCCATGATTCCGGAGAGATCGGAATTGGCGAAGGCGATTTTGCCGAAAGGAGCGCGCCGCATTACCTCTCGGGGAGCGATCTTGCCCTCAGATCCAAAGAAGAAGCCTGGCTGGCCGCAGAGATAAGCATGGCCCCAACGATTCACGATGATGCCGGCGATATCCCGCCGCGCATCAAAGCCGCTGCGCGCAAACATCAGCGTCATTTGCTCACGAATCTGCCGCTCATATTCCGAGTAGGGTATGCTCAGCAGGCGCATCCTTCCCCGCGTGCACTGCTGCGGCAGCGGAACCCCCGGCTCGGTAAACGTGATTTTCATACGGAGCACGGTTGGGTCGTCGGGGGTGACCGTGGGCGGAACGTCCCCAAATACGGCGACTTTGCGGACCGCGAGCCAGGGGTAGACCCCTTCGAAACACTGGCATTCCGTGATCCCCATCTTCGCCATGAAGCGCCAGTTGCGTATAGCAACGTTGATGACCGCGCAAGGCATGCGATAGAACTGCTGGTAGGCAGCGCGATAGTTATCCGGCAGATCGGAAATGGTCCTCGCCGTTGTCCAGCCCGCGGACATCACCACCGATCGTGCGTGTACGGTGTGTAGCCGGCCATCGACCGCGTAGCTAACCCGCACGCCGTCGCCCTCATGCCGCACATCCGCCACTGTCGCACCCAACCGTATCCGCACCGGCTGACCTTCGCGATCAAGCTTGGTAAAGTCCACCGGCCCAAGGCACATGCCGGCCAAGGTGTTGGGGCCGGGCATCGCCTCCGGGATCATGGCTTTCACGATAAAGCGCGCAATGCCGGTGTTCCCCCCGGGAAATATCTGCTCGCCGACTTCGTTCTTCCAGGGGAAAAGCACCTCCGGAGCGTAATACGCGTAGGCAGAGTTCTCGTCCGCTGAAGAGCCCGCCCAATCTGCCGCAACCGGCATATAGGTACGGATAAATTCACGGGTCAGGCCGTCGCGCTGCATCAGGTGCTCTTCAAGGGTGATGCGGTCGAGAGCCCGCGAAATCTCGTCGCCGTCGACCTTAGGCGGAGCAAATGTTTGATTGCCTGCGCGCGCCCTGAGCAGCTGTTGCCTGGTCGCCTCGGGGACGGGGGCGCCGGCGAGCTTTTTGCCCCATGGATCGTAAGAGCCAAAACCCCTCGGGATGGCCAAAGCGCGCTCCAAAAAACATTCCGGAATTCTTGCTGCCCCGGGCATAAGGAAGGGTGTTTACATCCAGTTCAGGCTGGCCGCCGCCCCATTTCTGGTACTCCAACGGCTTACCGTCAAAGCCGATCGATTCGTAAAACCTCTGCGTGAGCGAAGACGGAAGAGAAGGAAAGTACGTGGCCGAGCCCTGGCCTGCCATCAGCCGGTGCCCATCCACCATAAATTCGTTACGGCGAGCTTCCCCACCGAAGATGGAGTGGTCTTCCAGCACCAGGCAGCGTTTCGACCGCCCGGTCTTTTCAGAAAAAAGATGCGCGGCGGCCAATCCGCTGATGCCACCGCCGACCACCACGCAATCGAAGGTCTCTCCGGTCGCTTGCGCGTTTTTGAGCTGGCCGGTGTACAGCCCATCGCGAATGCCGTGGCCCGCGGTCATTACCGCATGGGTATTCCCGTTCGCTGTGGCGTAATCTCCTACGCCGCCGTAACCGTCCCAGTCTTCCTTCGCCATCATGGCTGGCGCGCCCGCGGGGCCGGCGAAGGGACGCCCGTCAAGGAAATCTGCACGGGCAATCTCCGCATCCATGCCCAGTGCGCGATCTGCTTGCGAGCCCTGCGGTTTTTGGGGCGGTAGTTCCACTTGGTTGTGCCCTCCGGGCGAGCTGCGATGCTACACTTCGACCACTGTACTATAGAACGTTTCGTTACAAAGTTTCACACGGAATCGATAACCCGGAGCCCAAGTTTTCGGAGGGTAGACGATGAAGCGCAGACGGTTCCTTCAACTGGCCGCGAGTGCCGCTGCCGCGAGCGGTGGTCCAGCACTCTTCTGCCCTGTCTTGTTCCGCCGGACAAATCTCTCACCCCGCAGCCGCCGACGTACTGTCGTTAGCAGTGGGCGAGCCGCGCGCTGGCCGCTCTTTGACGCGTCGCATGTGGGATGTGGCGCCGGCCGACGTTCGGCGGTTGGGCCCGACCAGATGATCGAGATGTTGCTGAGAAAAGACAGCGCGATGGCATCTATCAATGGACCATCGATGGACGACCCCACCCGGCGGAAGCTCTGTTTCTGCAGCAGGGCCGGCGATATCGACTGCGTATGATGAATGCGACGGGTGGGGTTCACGCCGTATCACCTGCGCACCACAGCTTTGAACTCGCGCGCATCCACCAGGTCCCGGTTTCAGGAATCTTCCAGGACACGATCCGTCTCGGACGTTACAACGTGGTGGAAGCAGATGTCGTCATGAGCCGCCCAGGCCCCCTGTTGCTGCATTACCCGAGCAGTTAGCCGTAAACTAGAGCAACGGGAAGCAGTGCGGCCACGCAAGGCCCAAAGCTGAATTGGTTTGTAATCCGCATCGACTCCTCCGAATCCAGCCGCGATGGTTCGCAAAGAAGAGCATCCTCCTATGAAACCGACCGAACTCACAGACAACCGCTTTTCCCGTCGACGCTTTTTTCGCTGGACTGGTGGGCTCGCCGCCAGCTTTGGCGTCGCCAGATCTTTCGCCTCCACGACGAAAGAAGAAGCGGAAGGGGAAGACTATTACGACAAGCTGGGCGTGCCGAAGATCATCAATGCGGCCGGCACCTACACCACACTGACCGCTGCCTGCATGCCGCCGGTAGTACTGGCTGCCGTGCAGAAGGCAGCTCTCCATCCGGTACGTCTGCACGACCTGCAAACGAAGTCGGGCGAGTATATCGCTCAGCGTCTCAAATGCGAAGGCGCCGTGGTGACCTCGGGCGCATCGGGAGCAATTACACTCGCCACCGCCGCGTGCCTGCAAGCAGCCAACAACATTTCGCCCATGGCCATGCCGCAAGCCATCGACGGCCTGAAGAACCAGGTGATCGTGCAGCGCGCACACCGCTACGGTTACGATCACGCAATGTTTCTCTGCGGCGCCCGGGTGACGGAGGTGGTCACTCTTGACGACTACAAGCGCGCCTGCGCCGCCGGCAATGCCATCATGACCAATTTCTTCAACGCGGCGGAAGAGGAAGACGGCGAGGCCGGCACCGCGCAGATCGGCCGCGAGGAATGGCTTCGCGTTGCCCACGAGCACAATATCCCATGCCATCTCGACGCAGCGGCGGATATGCCTCCCATTTCCAATCTATGGAAGTACACCGGCATGGGCTTCGACCTGGTTGCCTTTTCCGGAGGCAAGGGCATGCGCGGTCCGCAGAACGCAGGTCTGCTGCTGGGCAAGAAACAGCTCACCGATCTGGCCCAGCAGAACAATAACCCCGGGGAGGGTGTGGGCCGCGGCATGAAGGTGGCCAAGGAGCAGATCGTTGGCATGGTGGCAGCGGTCGACTGGGTTCTCTCGCATACAGAGGAATCTATGCAGGGGGACTATCAAAAACGCGCTGACCTGATCATCGCGGCGGTCAAGGGGATACCCTCCGTGACCACCGAGACGGTCGTTCCCAAGATCGCGAACCATGTTCCCCATGTGCTCATACGTTTCGACCCGTCCGTGCGAGGCGTAACGACAGAAGAGGTTTTGACGGCGCTACGCGAAGGCAAGCCCTCCATCGAACTGAACCCCAATAGCGGACAACCAGCGAACCAGGGTATTCCGTCGAACGCAAACACACTCGTGGTCGGGGTCTGGATGCTGCAGCCGGGCGAAGATGCGATCGTCGGCCGCCGCATCCGCGAGGCGCTCACCCGCAAGGCCTAGTTAACCGTCACGTACCTACCGGAAACAAAGCGCTCCAGGAAGGATCCAGGTAGAGCCACCTTTGGCTGCTGAACCAGCTTGTCGGTATATCCGGCACGTGCAGCAAGCCATGGCCGCTTAAACACACAAGCTCGGTCCCATTCCAGGCGAGGAAGTTTCGTGAGAATTGCCCGACTCGCGCCGGATTGGTCAAGGTGCACAGGCAGACGGGACACCGCCTTCGTTGATCGCGCAAAGCCCACCGGAACGCGAGAAGCAACGCCCAGAATGAGCTGAACACCTCAAGAAGTTCGGACGTGCCAACAGACATGGAGCTACTCGAGTACGCGAGGTCAAGCGAACCAAAGTAAACGATAGGGACGATCAGGATGAACTTGGCGGACAGAAAAGCCCAGCGGCGAACTCTTGTGGTCCAAGGGACGTGGCTGCTATGAGCCGTGTATTCTCCGAGCGGCAGAGAAGTGGTCGCAGGCAATGCCAGGCAGGCCAAAAGCAGCGCAAATGAAAAGATCGACAATGGCTCCTGAATCCGGTCGGCGAGTGACCTGCACACGAACCAGTCATAGCCGCCCTCTTTTCTAGCAACATACATTTGGCGCCGGCCGTCCCGCCCAACAGGGAATATCGACCGCGAAGCGTGGCCGAGTACATATCCCACAGTGTCAGGCTGCAAGGTGGACAGATGCCGGGCGTCCTCCAATAGCCACAGATCCGTCTTGCCTGGAAGCCGCCAATCTTCGTCCTCGACTACCCCCGCGATCATCGCCTGCTGCCCATCCACCTGCAGCATGTGGCCGAAGACGTGGGCATCCGCGTGGAAGTACTTGAGCCAGGCACTCCGGCTGATAACGAGTCTTGTGGGGTAGTCAGCCCTGCCTCGAACTTCAAATGAGATGGGTACCCCCAGCAGCTCGAAGAGATTCGCGCTTGCACGAGCGATCGGCAGCTCTGCTGAAGAATCTGTCCCGATGGCGAGTCGCTTCGCCGCCAATCGATAGAAGGCAAGACCGGTGAATAGGCGATGCGAATTTCGGCTCCACGCTTCATAGTCTGAAAATTCGACAGTTGGGTAGGATGCGCTCTCGAAGCCACCGCGTGAGACTATCACGAGGTCGTTCGCATTCCGATACGAGTTCGGTTGAACCACCTTCCAAACGCCGGGGCAGTCATAGGCAATCAGCACGCTTGTGGCTGCCAGGACCGCAAAAGTCAGGATGCAGCGCGAAGGCATCCCCTGCCTGAACCACTTCCGGGGCCTCGAAGAACCATGGTTTCTCCTCAGCCAGAGCGCGTCTTTGAAAGCGCCGAGACTGAACGCTGTAATTTCCTCTTTCTGGTGCAACGCCGCGGGTCCATCGTCCTGATTGCAGATGTGCCAAACATGCCAGAGTTCTGCGCGCCATTCTTCGAGCCACTCTGCACGGGCTGCCCTGGGCACGAGGATTGCTGCCATCTTTAGCATGCCGGTGCAGACGAGGAGTGAATGGGCCAGCTCTCGCACCTTCATGCGTTCTCGACCTCGGGAGATGGGATCAGCTTGGTGAGGAGCGGGTAGCGCTTGGATGCTGTGTCGAGGATCGTTCGTCCAGTGCGGGTGAGCTTGTAGTACTTGCGCAACGGTCTTTGCTCGGCGTCCGCAATCGACTGCCGCTCCCAGCGAGAGACAATCAAAGCGTCCCGCTCCAGCCGACGCATCGCCGGGTATACGGTTCCGCTGGGAAGACCCGTTACCTCCATCACGCTAAAGCCATATATATGGCCGGCATGGATCGCTTGCAGAATCATCGCAGCGGTATGCGAGAGTTTAGGTTCCCCTGCCATGCGCGCATTATATCTATGTAGCACACTACTTGACAATTCAATACGTAGCTTGCTACATAGGGTAGAGGATCGGAGGGCGCCTGTGCTCGAGGTAAACCACCTTTGCAAGCGATATCGGGGGATCCCGTCGATCGAGGACGTCAATTTTCATGTCCGGGCAGGTGAGATCGTCGGCTACCTCGGACCCAACGGATCGGGAAAGTCCACAACGGTAAAGATCATTACCGGCCTGCTGCAACCGAACGAGGGAAGTGTCCTCTTCGAAGGCAAGAATATCCGTGAGGATATGGTCGCTTTTCGTAGCATCCTCGGCTATGTTCCCGAAGAAGCGCACGTCTATACCTATCTATCCGGTTTGGAATACCTGCAGCTGGTGGGCAGGCTGCGCGGCCTGGACGAGAGCGACATCGAGCGTAAGGCCACCCAGATGTTGAAACTCCTGGGGCTGGAATCCTGGCGATACTCGCCCATTTCCTTCTATTCAAAAGGTATGAAGCAGCGCGTTCTGATTGCTGCCGCCCTGATGCACAACCCTAAGTTGCTGATATTCGACGAGCCTCTCTCCGGACTCGATGTCGTCTCCGCACGGCTCTTCAAGGACCTGCTGCAGGAACTTGCCGCACAGGGCAAGGCGATTCTGTACATCTCACATGTTCTCGAAGTGGTAGAGCAGGTCTGCGACCGGGTGATCGTGATTGCCAAAGGCAAGATACTGGCCGACGCTGCGCCCGCTGAGCTTGCGAAAGTCATGCAGCTGGCCAACTTGCAGGACGTCTTTGCGCAGCTGGTTCAGCAGGAAGACACTCGAGTATTGGCCCGGCAGCTGGTCGACGTCATGAGGGTGGGCGATGCATAGCCGATCCCGGGAATCGGATAACTCCTTCCTCTCGCTCGCAGGACAGAAGCAGTTCAAGCTTGCTGGTTCGACATCTTCTTGACCGCTTTTTCAACAACGAGATCGTTTCCGTGGATGGGGAGACATTGCCGCTCATCATGACGGTCGCATGGGCCATCGCGCTTCCGACCCTGGTCGCCACAATCTTTCTCTTCCCTGCCTATCACGCCTTCCACCCGCGACCTCCCATTCCACCCTTCTGGGGCCGAGTCGCAGACCACTATGGCTTCGTGATGTACTCCTGGGTCGTCATGGGCGCAATCACCGTATTTGAATGGGATCTTCTGGTTCCCAATGTATTGGACGTCTTCGTCCTCTCTGTCCTGCCTATTGAGCAGCGAAGACTTCTACTGGCAAGAGTCGCGGCCATCCTCACTTTTTTGGGGCTTTTTCTGATCGGCACAAGCTCACTGGGAATCATCTTCTTCCCTCTCGCGACGGAGCCGTCCGACTTGCCGCGAGCTTACGCCGCTCACTTCGTTGCCGTGACAACCGCCGGCCTTTGCGCCGCTTCCATGGTCCTGGCTTTGCAGGGATTGCTCATCAGCCTCCTGGGTGCACGGCTCTTTCGCGCAATCTCTTCGTTTCTGCAAAGCCTTGTCATGATGGTGCTCGCGATTGTCTTATTTATGTTTCCGGTTTTTTCGCGGTCTCTTGAGGCATTGATCCAATCCGGAGGCACAGCCGCGCGCTGGTTTCCTCCGTTCTGGTTCCTGGGCATCTACGAATCTATAGTGGCAGGTTCATCCGCCCTGCCGGCGTTCATCCAGCTCGCCCATATCGGCTATAAGGTAACAGCTCTGCTGATGGTGCTCACAATCGTCAGCTATCCGCTTGCGTATGCGCGCAGCACGCGTCAAGCAGTGGAGGGCTTCATCGCACCCAATAAAAGGAGCCGGCTCGTACAGCCTGCCATCCGCGTCCTGCATGCGACGCTGGTGCGCACTCCACCGCAGCGCGCCGTCTATCACTTCATAAGCCAGTCATTGTTTCGCTCTCAACGCCACCGTCTTTACCTGGCGATGTACGCGGGGATAGGTATCGCGCTGGCAAGTGTGTGGATCGTCGCTTTTCGAGTCGAGGGCGGCCATATTAAGATCGCTATCTCCTCGAGCGGGGTACGCCTGGCGGTCCCGGCTCTTGCCTTCTGGATCGTCGCCGGGCTGTCCACGTCGCTCCTCTCACCCGCTGATCCGGCAGGTAGCTGGGTCTTCCGGCTGATCCACGGTAAGGCCTCACCGGAGCACCTGGCCGCTACCAAACTTTGGGTGTTGCTATGGGCAATCGCCTTGACCCTCGGCGCAGTTGCTGTTTTGCAACTCATCTCTTATCCTGAACTGCGCGCGCCAAGAGTGCTTGTTACCCAGGTCCTGCTAGCGGCGGGTATTTGCCTCTTGCTGACCGATGCTTTTTTGCTCCAGACAGCCACCATCCCATTCACCGAAGCGCGGGTGCCCCACAACACGGACCTGGGTTTCATCCTTCTGCGCTACATTGTCTTTTTCCCTGTTCTGGTAGTCGCAACCGTGAACTATGAATGGTGGATCGAGGCAAGTGCAGGCCACCTGGTCATCACGATACTGGGCATCATCACGGCGCACTTTGCGTTGCGCTACATCCAGTGGCGCATACGGAGGGAGCGGAGTAAGTCGAAGCGTTGCGCAGGAGGAAGGAGAGGTTTCCCGAGTGCTAGGCCTTAGCATTTGAAACCCAGGAAACCTCTTGCCCGAAGCTCTAAGCCGATGTCGTGACCTGATCCAGCTTCACATTGCTTACTCCGTCGCCATAAAACGGATAGTCCGTGTAGCCTTTGGCGTCAAAAGTGTAGAAGCTATTGCGATCGTACTCGTTGAGCGAAAGGCCTAGCTTGATGCGCTCTGGTAGATCTGGGTTTGACAAGAAGTGGCGGCCAAAAGCAACCGCGTCGGCATCGCCCTTCTCCACAATCGCCTCTGCTGTGCCAGGTTCGAAGCCGCCTGCAGCAATCATCTTGCTATTGAAGATCTTTCGCAGTTGTTCTGCTGCGACAGGTCCCTGCCCTTCTGCGATAACGATGTTGCCCTTGACGCGTGGCTCGACGACGTGGAGATAAGCGAGCCCAAAAGGATTTAGCTGTTCGGTCACATAGGCGAAGAGTGCATTGGGATTGCTGTCGGACATGCCGTTAAAACTGCCGCTCGGAGCGATGCGCACGCCCACGCGATCACCGCCCCACACACTTACGATTGCCTGCACGACCTCGAGCAGAAAGCGCGACCGGTTTGCAATGGAACCACCATAGGCGTCGGTGCGCTTGTTGCTTCCATCTTGAAGGAATTGATCCGGCAGATAGCCGTTGGCCCCATGGAGTTCGACACCATCAAAGCCGGCAGCCTTGGCGCGCTCTGCAGCCTTGCGATAGTCCTCGACGATACCGTGAATTTCAGAAATTTCCAGCGCTCGATGTGGAGAGGGTTTAACCCAACCGTGGGGCGTGGAAGTGAGGCGCTCACCTTCCTGCCAATAGGACGGGTTGACTGATGCCGAAACCGGAGCCGGCCCTTCCGTCACCTCCACGTGCGACGCGCGTCCAGTGTGCCAGAGCTGGGAGAACATGAGTCCGCCCTTGGCATGGACAGAGTCCACGATCTTCTTCCACCCCTCCACCTGCTGTTCGGTGTAGATGCCGGGCGCTCCGAACCAGCCGCGCGCCGTAAGGGAGATGGTGGTTGCTTCCGAGATAATCAAACCGCCGTCGGAAGCGCGCTGAGTGTAGTACTCGCGCATGAGATCTCCAGGGATATCCCCGGGCTGTTCCGAGCGCGAGCGGGTTAAGGGCGCCATCACCACACGGTGTTTCAGCGTAAGGGGTCCGATATTCAGCGGTATAAAGAGCGCGGACGTCGTCATCATGAATCTCCGGTGAAAGCTGTTTTGAGCGCTGCAGGTTCTTATGCGCTGCGCCAAACTCACTCGTTAGAGTGCGCGCGCCGGAAAATTGACTCACACAAAAGCGCTCATCCTGGCGACTTCTTTGGGGCTCAGGTGCCGAGAGGTTCTAGGAGATGCGTTGTGCATTGCGCGAGATATATTCGTCCAGCGAGGCGTCCGGGCCGATGTAGTGGAACTCCTCGGCATATTGCAGCCCGTACTTCCCTCCAGTGGTGTGATCGCGGGTGACAAACGCGGCCTGGATGAACTCCTTGGTCGCCACATCGAGATTCCCGCTCAGCGCGGGAACACGCAGACCCCGCGCCGTGAGGCTGTCTCTAAGGGCCTTCACCATGTGCACGATCATGGTTTCGCAGGCTGCAATGGCTGCGATCTTCTGCGGCAGGAAATCTCCAATATCCACCACGCGGTTGACCAGCTGCGGCCCACGGGCGAAGTAGTACTTCTCTGAGACTGAGTGCGGTTTCAAGCCGGCATCAAAGTGCTCGGGAAAGTCGAGGAGGCCGCCGGACATCCAGCAGGCCGCCTCCACCGCTTGCGCCGTCACGTAATGGTCCGGATTTTCCTCGTAGTGACCCCACGGGTCGTAACTGAGAACCGTATCCACTTTGAGCAAACGAAACAGGAAGATCAACCGGCCACGAAGCTCTGTTCTCGATACGTCGTCGAGGCGATGATTGCGATAGCTCAGGTCGTAGGCCTTCTTGAAGCCAAGAGTCTTGACCAGTTGCGCCGTATCACGTTCGTTGGCCAGCACTGTCTCCCCCAGCGACAGGTGGTAAGAATCCTTTTCGTCGTTGCTGGTGCGGATAAAGTAGCCGGTATAGCCTTCGCTCAGGAGCTTCGCCAGCGTGCCGCCGGCGAAAATTGGGCCATCATCCAGATGAGGAGCAACCAGGGCCAGAACCTTTCCCCGATGAGGCTCGCCGGCGTTGCGGCGCTCGGTGACCAGCTGGTCCGCGGCCCCGCTTAGAGCTTCTGCCCGGCCGCTGGCCCCCAAAGTTGCTGCCGCGATCTCCAGAAATTCCCGACGCCGCACAAAACCTCCTTACTTGGCAAACTCCCGATTCGGTCAAAGGATCCGCGCCGTGGACGACTCCACGTTGTTACAGGATACGGACTCGCCGCCGCCAGAAATAAGACTTGACAGGTGTAGTATCTACATCGACATGCCGATTCAGGACAGGATTTTTGGCAAACCGCTGGCGACGAGCGAAGAGCGCGCCGAGCAAATTGGCGTTGGAGCCGGAATCCCCATCTTCGGGCTCGATGCCTTAACCAGCGCGGCGTACGGCCCGGAGGCTGCGCTGGCGCTGTTGATCCCGTTAGGCATGCTCGGGACACAGTACCTGGTGCCGATCATCACCTCCATCCTGATCCTGTTGGTCATCGTCTATTTCAGCTATCGGCAGACTATAGCTGCCTACCCCAACGGTGGTGGCAGCTATACCGTAGCAACGGAAAACCTGGGCGAACGAGCAGGGCTACTTGCCGCAGCGGCGCTGATGATCGATTACATCCTTACCGCGGCGGTGGGGATCTCGGCCGGCGTGACTGCGTTGACTTCTGCGCTGCCCAAGTTACAGCCCCACACCTTGGCACTCTGTCTGCTGATCCTAGCCATCCTGGCGACGGTGAATCTGCGCGGGGTAAAGGACACCGGCACCGCATTCATCGTGCCCACATTTCTATTTATCGGTACATTAATGACCCTGATCGCCGTGGGCGTCTACAAGACACTTGCATCGGGGGGCCACCCATTGCCGGTGACCGCAATGCCGACCCCGTTGCCGCAGACGGTCCAGTACCTGGGCTTGTGGATGTTGCTGAAGGCGTTCTCCGGCGGTTGCGCGGCCATGACCGGCGTGGAGGCGGTCTCCAATGGCGTAATGGCGTTCCGGGAACCCCGAGCCAGGAATGCACAGTACGCGCTCACAGTCATCATCGGCATTTTGATCGTGCTGCTGTACGGCACGGCGTGGCTGACCAAGCACTATCAAATTATGGCCATGGACCCTGACGCGCAGGGCTATCAGAGTCTTCTGAGCCTGCTGGTGACGGCTGTTTTTGGCCGCGGATGGTTCTATTTCCTGACCATGGGAAGCGTGCTGTTGGCCCTGGCTTTGAGCGCCAACACAGCGTTTGCGGATTTCCCCCGCTTAACCCGGGCGATCGCGTTGCACGACTACCTGCCGCATGTCTTCATCCTGAGAGGACGGCGCCTGCTGTTCTCGCACGGTATCTACGCGCTGACCGGGCTGACGGCAGTGATTTTGATCCTCTTCAAGGGCGTGACGGACAGATTGATTCCGCTATATGCCATCGGCGCATTCTTGGCATTCACCCTCTCGCAGGCGGGCATGGTCGTGCACTGGAAGAAGCAGGAAGGCGAGCACAAGGGCCGCACATGGCACATGCTGGTGAACGGCACCGGCGCGGTCGCAACCGGGCTCACAACGTGCGTCGTGTTGGCCTCGAAGTTCAGAGCGGGAGCGTGGGTAACCGCGCTGCTGGTTCCGACATTGATTCTGCTGATGTATTCCGTGAAGAAGCACTACACACGCATTCGGGACGAAATGAGAGACATGAACCGGCTCAACCTGGCAAATCTTCAGGAGCCCTTGGTTGTCATTCCCATGGCAGGGTGGAACCGAATATCAGAAAAGGCCTTGAGGTTCGGCCTGCTGCTTTCAAAAGAAATCAAGATCGTCCATGTTCACTCCGAGGACGAGTCCCACGGAATTGACCAGGACTGGGATGAGAAAATACTTGCTCCCATTCGCGAGCGAGGCATGCCAGACCCGGAGTTGGTGACCATCCCTTCAAACTTTCGCTTTATCATCGCGCCCCTGATGGACTACATCCTGCACCTGGAATCTGAAAACCCGGGGAGGAAAGTCGCGGTCTTATTGCCGGAACTGGTGGTGCGGCACTGGTGGGAAAACCTGCTCCACAATCAACGGGTCCAGTTGCTGAAAATATTGCTGTTGGTGAAGGGCAACCAGCGCATCGTGGTAGTGAACATCCCGTGGTATCTGTAGCCAGAGAGCATCACTGGGGCGCGACCCAACCATTGGAGAGTTCCGCGCGGATAGGTACGGTCCCAATGTTCTTATGCCCGGACTCGGCAGAGACCGCAAACTGCTGCCAGCCGGGTAGCTTGGCGGCAGGCGCCGCAGCCAGAACCCTAAAATAATACTGACTGTGTGGAGCGATGGTGGCGGGAGCAACGGGTGTGACCTTCCATCCGTCTGGCGCCTTCACAGTGAAAGCTGCGTCGATCGGTGAATCCAGGGGATTGTCGACGACCAGCGGAATAACCAGGGTTCCATCCACGTGAACTGAAACTTCTAGGGGAACAATACGGGCCAAATGGTCGAGTCCATGGGCCTGCCAAAACTTATGGTAGTAGCTCCATGGGTCGCCGATTTCCAGGGTTGGTTCGGAATGGGTCGCTGCGGTAAATCCGGGGGGACGCTGGTAAGCAATGCCGCCGGGTACCACGCCTGTGAACACATCATCGGTAACAGCGGAAGGCACGAGAGATTTTCCGAAAATCAGTTCCACTGGCCCGGTTGCGATTTTCGCTATCTCATCTGACGACGAACCTAGGGTCTTGTCGGCTATCTCGTTCGCAACCTTTGTGCCGCCTTGCGAGAGGTGATAGGTAAACGCCTCCGCGGCCAGCATCCCATAGCTCACATGGCGTGAGGGAGAGATCTCTTGCGACGAGTACCGCGGGCCTTGGCCGCTGGAAATGTCGTGGGTCGAGTTATAAAAATAGTAGATCTTCTGCGGCTGCCACGGTCGAAGACCCTCGGTCAGATTCGCATTCTTGTCTGGGTTCGAGGCGGGAGAAACCTGCTCCGAAAATACAGTTGGATCTCCGGCCAGGTCGAAGGCCTCGGTCGCCAGCACGCCAGATGCCTGATGGTCGGCATGGTTCTCACCCGTCGCAAAATCCGGGAGCCAGGTGAGAATCACCGAAGGCTGGGTGATGCGAACAATGCGGACCAACTCGTCCAGGCAGCGGCCGTGGCCACAGTGTTCCAGGGAGGTCAAAACGTTCTGGCTCACCGTATCGTGGCCACCCAGAAACCAGACGTTTGTGATGCCCAGTGAGCCTACGGCACGGCGGGCCTCTATCTGGCGAATGTCGCCCAAGGCCGCGGCCTGCTCCGGGCCCACATCGTTGTTTCCTTCGTCACCGGCAGTTTGGTACACCACCGCCACCCGCTTGTGATTCTCGTATATTTCACGCGCCAGATATGCCGTGGCCATCACTTCATCGTCGGGATGAGCAACCACCAGCAGTATGTCGGCTTTATAGCGCGGGTCGGGCGAACGGTTGTTTGCGCGGTAGCTATCCGGCTTGGAGTCTGGAGCATTCTGAGCCCACGTAGCACTCGAGCCCAAAGCCACGAGAAGCCCCGCGCCGAGAGCAATTCGCATTGTCACACTCAATCGCGTCATCCGTTCCTCGCCTGCTAGTACATTTTTGCTAATGGTGTAGACCAGGAAACTGAACTCGACGCGGCCATTCCGCCAAAGAATGGCCGCACATAGCTGATCCCACCGGACCATGGTATTAGCAAAAATGCGTTAGTACAGATCTTCGATCGCCTTTTGAGACTCAGGGAGCACTTGTCCCCCATCGACGACGATCGTTTGCCCGGTGATATAGGCTGCTTCGTCGCTCGCAAGAAAGAGCGCAGCGTAGGCGATATCCTCAACGGATCCGAGCCTGCGCGCGGGGATCGCTGACGTCATCCTGGCAATGTATTCCGGGCCAAGGTCCTTTAGGCCTTCGGTAAGAATATTTCCAGGAAGGACGGCATTGACGGTGATGTTGAGGGGAGCGAGCTCAATGGCCGCGGTGCGTATAAAGCCGAGCTGCCCCGCCTTGCTGGCTGCGTAGTGGCTCCAGCCGGCATTGCCGGTGATGGGACCGGTGATGGAAGAAGTAACCACGATGCGTCCCTTGCCCCGAGCCTTGAGCCCTGGCAGGCAGGCCTGGACGGAAAGAAAAGTCCCCTTGAGGTTGATATCCATGACCTGATCCCAATCGGCCGCATTTATATCGAAGAGGGCCGCGGATGGGTAGACTCCCGCGTTGCAGCAGAGGACGTCAATGCCGCCATGCAGCTCGATCGCAGTTTGCGCCATGCGGACGTTGTCTTCCGACTTCGAGACGTCCACGCTTATGGCGTCAACGATCCCCCCGCCGGCTCTGATTTCGGCGGCTGCGGCTTCGGCCTGGGGAAGATCCCGTGAGGCGATGAGAACACGCGCTCCCTTGCTGGAAAAAACGCGCGCGATCCCCTTTCCGATTCCCTTGCTGGCCCCGGTCACGATGACCGAGCGCCCTTCAATCGATGTCAGCATATTCACCCATTTGGGTTTGAGGATGGACCCATCATAACCCTCATCCCGCGGGGTGGCCTCAAGGTCGGCTAAGGGGTGCGAGATCCTCGGACCAACCGCCGGCATACCATGCAACCCGGCCAAATACTGGCGAATCAAATTTCCTGTCGCCGTGGTCGCGACCCTTGCGGGCTGGTTCGGGGGACAACATGGAAAAACGTAAAGAGCCGGCGAAAGCCAACGCTGACGGCTCAAGATCAACCACTGTCGCCACGGCTGAGCAGAACCTGGAGCGCGTTCAGACCGGCATAGCGGGCCTGGATGACATTTTGAACGGCGGCCTGCCCCAGGGACATTTGTTTCTCGTCGAAGGCGATCCTGGAACAGGGAAAACAACGCTCGCGCTGCAGTTCCTGCTGGAAGGTGTGCGGCGAGGGGAAGGCGTGATCTACGTAACACTTTCCGAGTCCCGAAAGGAACTCGAGCAGGTCGTTCGCTCGCATGGTTGGTCGGCCGACTCACTGCAAATTTACGAGATGGCCCCCCCCGAAGATGAGTTGAATCCCGAAGCCCAGTACACGGTATTTCATCCTTCGGAGGTCGAGCTTGCCGACACCATCACAGCGATTCTCGAGCAGGTGGATGCAACCAAACCTAAACGGGTGGTATTCGACTCCCTCTCTGAACTCCGTATGCTGGCGCGGGATCCGCTGAAATACCGGCGCCAGATACTTGCGCTCAAACGACATTTTGCGGGAAGAAACTGCACCGTCCTGCTTTTAGACGACCGTACGGCGGAGGGCAGTCACGATCTGCAGCTGCAAAGCATCGCTCACGGCGTGGTGATGATGCAGAGTCTGGAACGCGATTTCGGCATAAAGCGCCGTCGAGTGGAGGTTCGCAAACTTCGCGGGTCCCCGTATCGGGAGGGCTTCCACGATTACACCATCGAAACTGGAGGAATCTCTATCTACCCCCGGCTAATCGCTGCTGAACACAAGCCGGGTTTCGAGCGCAAGCCCGTGGCCAGTGGAATAGGGAAGTTGGACAAGCTATTTGGGGGAGGCATCGATACCGGCACAAGTACCCTGTTCCTCGGCCCGGCGGGTTGCGGAAAATCTACCCTGGCATTGCGCTATGCCGTGTCCGTCTGCGCAACGGGGTGAGAAGGCTGTCATCTTCACCTTTGACGAGGCTTTGGCCACCCTGATCGAACGGGCCAAGGGTCTCGGGATGGACGTGTCGACGCTCCTGGCGGAAGGCACACTGGAAATCCAGCAAATCGACCCCGCGGAATTGTCGCCGGGAGAATTTGTTGCGCAAGTTCGCCGATTGGTCGACGAGCAGAAGTTGCGCCTGGTGGTGGTTGACAGCATGAACGGCTTTCTCAATGCCATGCCGCATGAGCAGTTTCTTGCCATGCAACTTCATGAGCTGCTCGCCTATCTGGGTCAGCAGGGCGTCGCTACCATTCTCACGCTGGCGCAGCACGGCTTCATCGGCACCATGCAAACCCCGGTTGATGTGAGCTATCTCGCCGATACGGTACTGCTCTTCCGCTACTTCGAATATGCGGGAGAGATCCGCCAGGCACTTTCTGTGATTAAGAAGCGAAGCGGCCCTCACGAACGAGCCATCCGCGAACTCGTCTTCGCTCAGGGTTTAATCTGCGTCGGCGAGCCGCTAAAGGACTTCGAGGGAGTGCTGACTGGCGTACCTAGCTATGTTGGCGATGCTTCGCAGGTGGAGAACTCCCCTGCTTCCTGAGATCGTTGTTTCGCGGCAAGACCTGCGCACGATCATCGTCGCCCCAACCGGCAAAGACGGGCGCCTCATCGCGAATCTGCTCGAGCGCCAATCCATGGCCTGTCATATCGCAAACAGCGTCAGTGCGGGCTGCGAAGCTATTCTTGACGGAGCCGGCGCGGCGATTATCTCGGAAGAGGCGTTTGTCGGAAACTCCATCCATCCGCTTTTAGAAGTCCTACGGCATCAACCCCCATGGTCGGACTTTCCGGTGATCCTGCTCACGGTCAGTGGACGGGTCACGCTCGAGAGTGAGCGCCTGCGGGAGCTGCGCAGGCCTCTGGGAAATATCTTCCTGCTTGAACGGCCGATTCGTCCCGAAACTCTGCTTAGTACGCTGGAGATCGCCCTCCGCGGCAGGCAAAGGCAATATCAGATCCGCGATCAAATTCAACAGTACGCGCTCGCCCAGAAGGCCTTGCTTCGATCTGAGAAGTTGGCGGTTACAGGACGTCTTGCTGCCAGCATCGCGCACGAGATCAATAATCCGCTGGAGGCCGTTACTAATATTCTCTACCTCATGCACGGCAATCTCTCACCCGAGCAACGCCAACAATATCTTGCAGACGCCGAACAGGAATTGGCTCGCGTCACGGAGATCACCAAGCAAACATTACGTTTCTATCGTGAACCTTCGCAACCCACGGCCACCGACGTCTCTACAGTGTTGGACTCCGTTCTCCGGCTCCACGACTCGCGTCTCAAGGCTGCCGGGGTTCACGTGACTCGCGAACTTTCATCTGGAGCAGCCACTGTGCTCTCGACCCCCGGCGAGCTCCGCCAGATCCTTGCCAACATCATCGGAAACGCTACGGATGCTATGCGCCAGGGTGGATGCTTGTGGATCCGGGTCGCGAATCGAAAACAATTGCAACCTGGCGGCGGCTGTGTCCGGCTCACTATCGCGGATAATGGAACCGGTATCCCGCCCGAGGTGCTGCCGACCATATTTGAACCGTTCGTCACTACCAAGGGCGAAACTGGAACTGGCCTCGGCCTCTGGGTTACGTCAGAAATCGTTAAAAAGAACGGCTGGAAGATCCGTGTTCGCAGCAGCAGAAATCCCGGTCACCGCGGCACGGTGTTTTCCCTTGTGATTCCTAAATTGGCGGCCGCTAGCTGCCGCTGATCTCGCGGCCGGACTATGCGCGAAGGTACGGCTTCAGGTAAGTGTCTAAGTCGCGCCTGATTTCATCGGGACTCGTGACCTTGCGATGGGAGTTGGCACCGGGCGCCGGAGGCGCAAGGCGTGTCGTTGTGCCTGGCCGGAAGACACCCCGGGCAATCAGCACGTCGACGTCGCTTTGGGGAAACATTGAGCTGGCCGCCTCGATACGCCCGAATTGATCGAACGCATCGCGGACCTTACCTGCGTGATAGGAGTCGTAGGCCGAGGCGTAGAGATCAGCGAGGCTCACGAACGGGCAGTGGCCAACGAAGCCCCGTTCCATCTCTGTAATCATGGTGGTGACTCCCTTGCCGGAAAAGCAATTGAGTTCGTCGTTGGTGCGTCTTCTGATTTCTGTTACCCGCACGAGAGGGTCGCCTGCCTCATCTTTCACATAGCGAAATGTGTGGATGGTATGGAACATCTCTACTACCAAGTCGACGCTGAAGTCACCGCCGGTCTGCGCAAACAATGGCAGTGATGTCACCTTGCCGAGCCGCTGGTAGAAGAGCAACAATTCGGAGGGATCGGTCACGCCCGGCGGAGCGATACAGATGATGGCGTCGGCGCCAAGCTTCTCCGCTTGCCTGGCATAGCGTTCGGTTTCCTTGAAATCTGCGGTGCGACTCTGCACGCCAATCACGATCGCTGTGTTACCGCCGCGGGCGGCGGAGATGATGGTTTCCGCGCCGTGCACCCTCTCCTCTTCGGTCAGCGTCGTCCATCCACTGGCAATCTGCGGCCACGCCAGGCCATGCACGCCGCCGCGCCGGCAAAACTGCACCTGCGCCTCCAGGCCGTCGAAATCAACTTGGTTCTGCGCGTTCACGGGGGTGAAGCCAATCGGGAAAACGCCTGCCAGCCGCCGGGCCGGCGTCTGTGCACGCATAACCTGTGGAACCGCTAACGCAGCCACTCCTAGCGAGAGAGCCCTGAGAAATTGCCTGCGATCCAAACCGGAAGCCGCGGTCATGAGTTCCCCTCCCTGTCTTAATGCTGATTGAAAAAGATCAACCGGGCCTTCGCATCCACGGTGGAAGCGTTGACGCCGGGAAAAGATTTCAGGTCGGTCAGGCCAGTGAATTTCTGCGTGCTCCGCCGCGCCATGATTGCCTGCGCGGTTGTTTCCGGCACGTTCAGCACGATCTCCAGTTCGTCCGCAACGGCCGTGTTCACGTTGATCGTGGTCACGGTGCGGTGGAGATAATCCATGATGTCATCGAACTGCTCATCGGTGCCGCTGGCGCCCCGATCCACCATCTTCTGCACGGTGTCGTGCCAGTCGTCATAGCTCCGGGGCGTGTCCATGACAAGTTGCAGATTGTGGCACTTGGCACAGACCGCTTTGAGCGATTGGCTTTCCCGCGTCAGGCGGGGATCCGGAGGCGCAACCGCGGCGGCCTGAGCCGCGGCGAACAGGGCTGCCATAAGCAGCACTCCGCCCATGCACGCAGGCAAGATCGGGTTCGAGACGAGTGCCATGTTTGAACAATTACTTTGTGGGGACCGCACGGACGGGGGTCACGCCGGTCAGGGTGATGGGTGCGCTACCCGGCATCGGCGTAACATGCGGACCGACACCCAGCTTTTCCGCAGTCTGGTAGTCGCCGAAACCATTGGCGAACTGGTTCGAAACCCGCTGGGCGTGACCATTGTCGAAGGTAATGTCCAGCAGCTTTTCGCTGTACATGGGGTGCCCATATTCATCCTGCATCTGGCCGACGATTTTGTGCGTGCTTACGTCGATGATGTCGCCCGAAGAGGCATAGGCATACTTGCCGTCCAGACCGAAGGTCATCCAGTAGGTGCCCGCCGGAGTATCGATGGTGTCGATTTCCTTCGGATCGTCGGTATTGGAGAAGATGTGAATCTTCTTGAAGATGCCGTCGGCGAGCCAGATTTCTTTTTCATCCGGGGTCAACGCGATGCCGTGGCTGGGGCAGCCATGAGGGATGTGCGGACGCGGGTCCGCATTCCATTTCGATTTCCAGTCCACGCTGGTCACCTCGACTGACTTGATGACCTTCCCGGTCGCGACGTCGGCGATCAGAAACCCCAGGAAATTGTTGTTGTTGGCATAGATCCTGGTCGAATCCTTGTTGAGCACGAAGACGCGCACATTGTCGGGGAAGCGGATGGTCTTGATGACCTTCCGCGACTTGACATCGGAGATCGTCAAAACCTTGTTGTTGGGAGACATGAAGGCCGTCTTGCCGTCCGCGCTCAGGTTCAGGTTGTGTGAATTGGGGCTTTCCGGCGCTTCGAGCTTACCGATCAGCTTGCCGGTCCTGGCGTCGACTTCGTACCAATAGTCTTGCAGGTCGCCGCCGACCACCACGATGTTGCCGTCCGGGGTGACCTGGGGACGCTCGCAGCATTTACCGTCCAACGTTACCGACCAGACCATCTTGTCGGTGCCCATATCGATCGCACCCAACCGGCCGCGCGCCGCGACATAGATCAGGTTTGTGACCGGGCTGGCAGCAACTCCGGAAACCTGCTCGGGGCTCATGCTCCCCGCGTACTCCCAGGTCGGAATGCGCTTGACGAAGCGGTAATTGTCGTTAGCATCGAGCACGACGATGCCAACTCCATTGAGCCATCCGGCCCGCTCGAGCGAGCCCGGTAGCGCAACATAGATCAGATGGCGGCCGCGAGGACGAAAGCTGTCATTCACCTTGGCGGGAGCGTGCGGCTGGGCAGGCGTGGGCGCGGGAGACTGGGCCATGGCGGCAATTGCACCGCCGAGGAACAAAGCTGCCAAGAGCCGGCATCTTGACTTGAGGTTGTTTTCCATTCCACCAAATGAGACGGCTTTGAGCATGATTTTGTCCACGGCTTTTTGTCGACGACCGGACTGGACGTTGACGGCCGAGCCAAGAGTACCACTGGAACGACGGACTAGAATGGTGGAACCGTGGTCACGAGGGAGTGCCTTGCGGACTGCCATCCTATCCGACATTCATGGGAATCTCACCGCATTCGAAGCGGTGCTTGCGCACCTCAAGCACACATCGCCAGACCTGGTGCTTCACGGAGGCGATTTAGCTGACCCCGGATCCAGCCCAATCGAGATCGTTGATCGCATTCGTCAGCTCGGCTGGCACGGTGTCATGGGTAATAGCGATGAAATGCTTGTCCGGCCCGGTTCGTTAGAAGATTTTGCAAGCAAGTCTTCGGCTCCCACGGCTCTCTGGACGGCAATCCGGGAAATAGCATCAGCGACCCGCTCCGTTCTGGGAAACGAGAGGCTGGCGTGGCTGCGCGAACAGCCGCTGCTAAGCACGCAAGACGCCTTCGCGCTAGTCCATGCGACTCCTGACAGCTGCTGGCGAGCACCTGCTGACGAGGCCACTGATGCTGAACTCGAAACCATCTACGGCCGGCTCGATAGGCCGATCGTTGTCTTTGGTCATACTCATCGCCCTTTTATTCGCCACATGGCCGGGCACCCCCGGCTTCTCATCAATACCGGAAGCGTTGGGCTTCCTTACGACGGTGACCCCCGTGCATCCTATTTGCTCTTCGAAGGCAACAGTCCGTCGATCCAGAGGGTAGAGTACGACCTGGAAAAAGAATTGAAGGCTCTGTCCTCCTGCGGCCTGCCTGGTGCAGCGTGGACCGCAAAAATGCTCCGCACCAGCTCTCCGCAGATGCCCTAGATCGCCGCGTTTTATTCTTGTCTTATGGTCTACCGGTTTGCGGTCGAGGCGCCAGCAGGTGCCGGGTCCATTGCGCTCAAATGACTTGTCGGAAGGAACTAGGTCACACGCAAGAGTATGCAGGTAATATCATCGTGTTGCGGTGCATCCCCCACGAACCGGTCAAGGTCAACCATGACGCTATTCAGTAGCATGACCGGAGTTAGCATCACGCCAGCGTTCAGCATCGTAATAAAGCGGTATTCGCCGTACTCCTGCTGAACCTTGTTCTCGGCCTCGATGACGCCATCGGTGAAAGTCGCCAGCCAATCACCGGCTTGCATCACTACTTCCCCTGACAGGTAGAGGGCATCTTTCATGACCCCGAGCGGCAAGCCACCAATCCCGAGACGCTCGATGACGCCCGATCGGTGACGCAGTATGGGATCGTTGTGTCCTGCGTTGACATAGGTCAATCGACGCGATACAGGATCGAATTCGGCAATAAAGGCAGTGGTAAAGCGGCGGCCATTCTGGCTATTGCTGCAGGCATAACGATTCATCCGGCCAACTAATTCCGGGAGCGAACCGTGTGTGCCGCTGAGAGTTTTCAAGCTTGCCTGAAATGTTGCCATCAGCATTGCGGCGGGAATGCTTTTACCCGCCACGTCCGCAATCGCAATCAGAAACGTGTTGCTTCCTGAACCTTCGCTTGGACGTGCAAAGACGTCATAGTAATCGCCGGCAACGGTATTGGCCGGACGGGTGGTGAATGCGATTTCGAGTCCCGGCACATGCGGAGGGCTCTCCGGAAGTAGCCATGTTTGGATCTCCTTGGCAATCTGCAGATCGCGTTTCATCACAACGCGATCAGCCACTTCCAGAATTAGGAGGACGAACATCAGAAGGCCACCGTAGAAGTGAAAATCGAGACCGAATACTTCGACTGCTCCCGATCTTGTATGCCACGTCCATTCGCCACCCGGAACAAAGACCAGCACTAAAGCTACCAGCAATAACACCCGGCGGGCTGGCGTGAGCTTCTCGACAATCGCCCAGAAGAATTGGCTGCCCACACTCAAGAAGTGCCGGGTGTGGTCCACGCCTTCCACGCGCGTGGAATCGACCTCCAGGGAATATAGACGGTAGCTGGAATGAGCATCTGTCCGAAACTGCGACCAGAGCTGGTTGAGTTGCATGCCCTCGGTCACGCGTAGCCAGAACCGATTCACGCGCTCCGATAGATCGTGTTTCCCCATGCTTATACTCCTCACGATCATTTTCTTCGCAACCAGGCTCCCCGGCAACGCATCCTCGCTCAGGTCGCGAGTTCTTCTCGAACAGGCTCTGCCGATAGTAGCAAGGGCAATCACCTTCAAGCGAGGAACTGCCGCCTCAAGACCGCATTGTGGGATATCTATCAGGGCGCGAGCGGCGTGGATCAGCGTGGAACCAGTTCGAACTCCTGGATTGCGATCTTGGCTGCCGCCTTCGCGCGTTCTGTATCAGGAAAGAAAATGACGGTAATCTCATCAAACCTGTCGATCCTTGGATGACTCGGGACCGGAAACCGCAGTACCTCCTGGACCGGCGAGGATTTCACAGAAAACTGGTTCGGTTCAGTTGACATCACAGGCCGCTGATCCAAGTAGAGCGTCGGCTTTCCGATGGAGGTCGAGTCGGTAAGCAAGACTCCAATCGCAATCCTGCCCGGGATGTTGTCGTGGTTCTCGATGGTCACCTGAATTTCCCGGCAACACCTCAACTGGATGGCAGCGCCAAGGCTCTGACGCGCTTCCATGAGCAGTGGGACGAAATCGGTGGAGTGAATATTCACTGCTAACGGCGTTCCGTGGGCCACGTGCGCCCTCGACCCAGGGCTTTTGCGCGGCGGCCGGAAATACCAGTAAGGCCCATCGAAGCGAATCACCAGCGGCTTAGTCATTCGAACTGCTTGCGACGGAATCCCGGATGGCGACGGAGCAAGCAATTTTTTCTTTTGGGGAACCGGCCAGAGGATGATGCTTTCGTATCCTGAGAGCGCGGCGGAATTCCCGGGCCGGCTTTTCTCATGCAGAAATCTACTCACGGAGCTACGGTCAGCAGACGCTGCGCTCATGGTGCTCGAATAAATTCCTCGCTGAAAGTCTAGAAGCAACACTGCCGTCGTGAGCAAGATGGCTGTCAATCCTTCTCGAAGCAGTCGCAGCGCGGGACGCGACCGGCTTTCCCTATTTTCCGGCGGCCATTCACTCGCAAGAGTTGATTTCCACGCCAACAAGAATGTGCAAAGAGCCAGTAGGATGCTAGCGACAAGGAAAGCGTGTTTGTGAAGTGCGTAGAACCCGCCATAGATGCAGAGCGCAATGAAGAAAGCATGACCCTCGCGAGAAGGCGTTAAAAGGGATTGCGTGAACAACTCTCTTCCCTCTGGTTTCCAGCCAGCCCGATGGAGCGTAGCGGCATCCGGCGTCAGGGCTTTTCGCAGACCGGTCGCCATGAGCGCGGCCCCCATTGCCCCTACCAGGGCTGCGCCGATTGAGCGCTGCCTGGACAGCAGCACAACGGAAGGTATCCAAATCCAGCCGACCGCGCTGGTGAGCGCGAAGAGGATCAAGGAAGATGAAGCCCTCATTCGGGATGGAGCCCAGAACAACCGTGTGGCCGCTAAACCCGACAGTACCGCGGCAGAGACGTAAGTAAGGGCCGCAAGGAAGGCACCTCCCAGCGAAAGAGAGTGAGCGGCAGGCCATTGGCACAGCAAGCATTCCGCAACCAACGAAGTGAGCGAGCCGGCGACGATAAGAACACCGAGGTAGGTTCCCGCTCTCCTCCGCCCCATATTAGCGCCCCTTAGCGTGCACCATCGGCTTTCGAGAAAACCTGCTCAGGATTTCTTGACGAGTCAAAAGTGCAAAGAGTACTCTCCTATCATTACTAGGAGAGTACCACCAAGATGGGCAAGCAAGTCGACCTCTTGCAGGGAACACTCGAAATATTAATTCTCAAGGCTATATCGTTAGGACCACTTCACGGCTACGGGATGCTGCTGCGCATTCAGCAGATCTCGGGTGAGCGTCTGGAAATTCCCCAGGGCTCCTTCTATATCGCTCTTTATCGAATCGAGCACAAAGGATGGATAAAAGGCGAGTGGGGAGAATCAGAAAACAAGCGCCGCGCGAAATTCTACCGGCTAACCCCAGTGGGCGCCCGCCGTCTTAAATCGGAGACGGAAAAGTGGTCCCAGATGACCGACGTCGTCAATACGGTGCTGTGCGCAACGCCTGAACAGATATGATCTTTTTCGCCCAACTTCGATCCCAACTTGGATCTGAAGATCGTCGCCAGTCGCTGTCAATCCAGCGAGCATGAAACCGAGGACGCTTTCAGTCGGCAATCGCCAGCACGATCACGTTTGCCATCGCGCGGCGAAGGCGCGAACTCGGTGTTCGCATGGCGCTGGGCGCGCAGGGATCGCACATCGTGTGGATCGTCGTCAGGGCTACGCTGGGGACGGTGGCCAGTGGCATCGCCGTTGGCCTTCTGCTGAATCTGTCTTTGGAAAGGGTGTTTCAGCACTGGAGCCCGCTATTCTCGCCGTTGCCATGAGTGTTCCTCTTTGCTGAAGGTATCGATAAACGCCGATGGTTTTCTGATTCTTGAATCTCAGAATGGTTGCTCGAGCCGAGGATAGACAAGGTGGGCGATTTATTTCATCGCTAGCCTGGTAAAGCCTTGTGTAAGCGCGGGAAAGAAACCGCAGGTCCCTCCACTACGCTACGCTCCGGTCGGGATGACAATTCTATTGCAGGGTCAAGCATTTATCGCTGAGTTCTTGCGAGCACGACAGAATTGTCATCCCGACCGGAGCGAACCCGGATTTCCTGTTACGCGGCCCTCACCAACGTCCACGTGTGCGGCTTTCAGTGAGGAAAGCCGCATGAAGTTTGCCAACGCCACTAACCTCGACAGGAAATCCGACTAGCGTAGTGGAGGAACCTGCGGTTTCTTTCCCAGTGCTCACACACCCTCTTCAGCCAGCCCCGAGGGGACTCATCTCATCGCCGGTTCGACGCTCTATGGCTGGCCTGTAGGGGATGACGGGGCGTCAGGCAATATTCGCAGCTTCCGATTGATACGCGGCCAATATTGACGCAAAACGTTCCCGCAGAACCTCCAACCCTGGTCGGACCCATAGCGGGCAAACGTACTTCCGACGCCCTGGTCAGTCTTGGGGTAGTACGTGTTGGCCAGGCCTTCGCTCGCCAAGGGGCCGAGCAGTCCGTCATAGTTAATCACTCTGTCACCCGAGTCGCTGCGCGTGTACACCAACCTTTGGGCAGCATACTTCAGCGTTTCCTTGAAGCCCGAGCCCCTTCTTGACGTAAAAGCGCGGGTCTTCGTGCATGACAGACGCGATCAGGAAAGTTCCGAATACATTATCCGAAGCGCTGCGAGCCATGTTGGCCCCAAAGCGCTTGGCGTAGCCGTCCGCCCCTTGCCCATATCCTGAAACACTATTGATCGCCTGGCTAAACCCGGCGGCCACCAATGCCTGGCCGATTGTGGACAACGACACACTGTTGTTGGCCGCCAGCTTGAACTTCTCCCACGTACCGAACGGCTCCACATTGGTCGCAAGGTCCGGAAAAACCCTCGATTTTTTCTGCAGCACTTGAAAGAGGGCGACGCTACTCTGTATCGGATTACTCGGCGGCGGGACCGTTTGCGTGGTCCGGCGCCCGCAGGTGCATCCGGCAATGGGCCGGTTTGGGTCTGCTGTGCGCGACTGCAAGTACACACCAAACAGCAGATTACTGCTGTCCATACGAAACGATGCATCCGCGCCTCCGCCAGCAAATGACCCTCCAAGCTGCGGGCATCGGCCGTTCCTAACCACAGCACGGGGCGCCTTGACAACGGATGAGGCCTTGAAACCCTGTCAAGATTATGCCATCTGCGGGATTCGACTTCCTTACTCGGAAGGCCAAATTGGCCTCGAATGTGGCTGGGGCTGAACTCTTTCAGTTATGGTGCGATTTATGGATCGATGATCGTGCCGTCCCAGACTGGGGATCCCTGCCGGGAATAGTGACCCAGACGGGTCCAGTCTTCGCGCGAAATGCCGTTCAGGTCCCACACGACCCGGCCATCACGCACCGTCAGCTCGCAAATCAGCTTCTCGTTGCCTGCCATGCGTGCGCCGTTGGTATCCACAAACCCAAACTTTCCCTTCTCCAGGTGCAGCACGGCCACATCCGCGTCGGAACCCACGGAAAGATTGCCCAGCTCGTCATGCTTGATTTCATGAGCCGGATTGGAGGTGGACATGCGGATCACGTCATCGAGCGAAACGCCCAGGTTGAGAAACTTCGACATCACATTCAGCATGTCTTTCATGCCCGAATTCATGCTGTCGTTGTGCAGATCGGTGGAGATCGAGTCCGGGACAAAGCCTTGCCGCACGGCGGGCTCCGCCTGACGGAATAGAAAGCTGCCGCCGCCGTGGCCAACGTCAAAGATGACGCCGCGCTTTCTGGCCGCGAAGAGATATGGCCGGACCTTGCCATTGGCATCCAGCATTGGGACATCCTCCAGGTACATGTGGGTAGAGATATCGCCGGGGCGCAACTTGCTCGACACCAACTCTTCATAGGGCCGCTGCGGGCGAAAGGTTCCGAAGTCGACCATCACGGGGATGATTGGCGATTGTCCCCGCCTGCACCGCGCGCTCCACCGGAATCCATTCCGGGCCGTCATAATGAGCGGTCTTTATCCCCGACGATCACCTGCGGATATTTCAGGCCTGGGCCGCAGTTGCCTGAGGATCCATGTCGTCCAGGTTCTGTTCATACTTCGGCCCGCATGCCGCTGCCGACAATATTGATGAAAGCAAGGATGCGCGTGATGGAGCGGTCGATCACTTTATCCTTGAAGTCGGGGAAATTTCTCCAACCCGAACTGCCCGCGTCCACGGCTGTCGTCACTCCGCTGCGCAGGGTAAATCCGTCCGGGTAAAGACCGTGGTCTCCCACGTAGGAGTGGCGCTCGCCCGTGCCCGCGTATACATGTACGTGGATGTCCACCAGACCGGGTGTCACATAGAGACCGGTAACATCCACCACCTTGGCGCCGGGGCCGGCCTGAATATGCTCGGCGACCTGCGGCGATCTTGTGGTCCTTGATCGCCACGTCGCGTACTGCGTCGATCCCATTCCTGGGATCGATGACGTGGCCACCCTTGAGCACAAGATCGTAGGACGCTGAGCATGAGCTCGCTGACGGAAGGCAGAAGGGCAATCAACAAGAAAACCTTCGGCAAACGTGCCGGCCCGCGCATAGCAGCTTGTTTACGAACGGCAGAAAAGAAATCCACGATAGGGTATCCCTTGAACTATAGGTACGGCCCGCCCAAAGGCTGGCCGAGCCCGAACGGAACAGGGCAGCAGTTTGTCACAGCCGCTGTGATTCGCAGCGGCTGTGTGGAGACACAATTGGCCATGCGTGCTAAAAAACTATCTTTCCTGCAAGCTGAAGCAGCCGCCCGCTGCTGCCGGAGCTGTTCTTTTGGGTGCTGGTCGTGGTGCCAAAATCTCCCCATGTCGTAGGATCACTCGGGTCCCAACCACCCTGCATGTCCGAATTCGGATTGGACAGGTTGGGATGATTGAAGACGTTCTGAGCCTCAGCACGGAATTGGAACCTTAATCTCTCCCAAATCCCGAAGTCTTTGAAGAGCGATGCATTCACATTTTCAAAGCCAGGGCCGTAGAGTGGATTTCGTCTTCCAGTGCCGTAGGTAAACTGCGCCGGATAGGTAAATGCCGAACCATCGATGCAGGAGCCAGTCGGGTTATTAATGTAAAACTTGGCGCCGCATGTGGCAGAGGGCAGATGCAACCAATCAGGCCGTTGCACGTTTCCATTCGGCTGGCTGACGTTGGCCTGATCGTTGTCCAGGTAGACGTTATAGGGTAGGCCGGTCTGGAGGGTCACGATTGCGTTTAGCTGCCAGCCGCCCAGCGTGTTTCTCATGCAGATAGCCGGAGTCGCCGTCGAACTTGGGCAGCTCATAGTTGGCAATCGCGACAAAGCGGTTGCGTATGTCCCAGTTCGAGCTCGCATAATCGAGGTTGATGTTGTACTGATCCATCGTGGTGCCGCCGTTGTTTGAGTTGTCCGAGATGTCCAGATCATGCGACCAGGTGTAACTGGCCTGGCCGGACAACCCATGAGTCAAACGCTGGCGAAGAATCGCAGTGAAACCGTTGTAGTGAGAATATTCGTCGTTCTGGATGGTGCGGATCCTGCCGAAGAGCTGGTTTGGGCGGCGGCCATTGATGTCTCCAACGGGGCCACCGGGCTGGGGCGAGTTGTTGTAGAAGTCGCGGTCAAGATGGATGGCATGCGACCCGAGGTACTGCAACTCCATGCCGGCTCCCTTCCACAGTTCCTGTCCCCAGGAAAGGTTCCACTGATAGAGCTCCTGGGTCGGCAGGTGCGGGCCCATGGTGACCGCGCTCACGTAGGTGCCGGGAACGCCCGCCACGGGAGAACCTGCGCCCGCGCCCGGAGTGGGATTGGCGAGAGTCAAAAGGTTGGTCGACTCACCGTTGTAAGCGACGGAGGCAGAGAGGGGATAGTTCTGCGTGGTCAGGGTATAGGTATTCAGCTGGTTAGCGTTCCAGTAGATGCCGAAACCGCCCCGAATTACGGTGGTCTCCGTCGCCCGATATGCTAAGCCAAGCCGGGGCGCCCAATTGTTATGCGTCGGGTTTATGAACTTGAAGCCCGGGGTAGGTTGTAAACGTCGCAGGAGTAGTTGCCGTTGATGCCGGGATCAGGGCGGTATCGTCCGCATTCAAAATCCGGGTGTAGCCGTTCAAACTGTAGGGTACGGTCGGCAGTTCGTAGCGCAGGCCATAATTCAACGTGAGCTTAGGGAATACCTGCCAGTTGTCCAGCACGAAGAATCCATCCCGCCATTCACCGATCGACCCCTTGGTGGGGAAAACCGGAGTAGTGGAGGACTGAGCCAGGCCCAAAACAAAATCGGCGGCGCCATAGCCCGTGCTTGTATAGCCTGTGTCTGCGCTGCCGGGGGTTCCATTGAAGTTAAACAGGCCGCGTGCGTCGTTCGCGGCTTCGCGGCCGATGGTGAGCTTTCGCAGTTCGGCGCCAGCCATGATATTGTGGCGGCCGCGCGTGTAGCTCACCTCGTCGTAACCATCGATCGTGCGATCGTCTTGATACCAGTTGGCGCTGGTGTTTCCCAGCGTGGGACCGTTGTTATTGCCCAAGACGTCGACATAGAACGACGGTATCCCCGGGTTGCCGTACACGGTGTCGGAATTAAAGCCCGGGATCCCGAGTGCAGTCCCCGCGCCCTTTGGCCCGTTCACGGTGAAATAGTCCAGGCTGTTGGAGAGAACTGTATTGAGGCCGATGCGGAAGTCGTTCACCAGGTTCGGCTTGAGGATATGCGTATAACCAATCGCGTAGTTTCGCGAGTTCGTCGGTCCGTAAGAGTTGTTGACGGCGAAGTTAGAGCCGTTGACAACAGTAATGTCTTGCCAGTGGTAACGGAAATAGAGCCGGTCCTTGTCGCCTATGTTTTCGTCAACCCGGTCCAGCGTCTGGGTAATCACGATGTTGTTGGGGAAGCTGTTTTGCAGATTATTTTGCACGCCGCTGAGATTTGGCAGCGTCATGTAAGCCTCCAGCTTCTGCGAGATCATCGCCGACGGACTGTTCAATTCGGAAGCTGGAATCTGGTTGTTCGGATAGGCAAGGCCGGTAAAAGGGTCGGTGATCGGCACCCCGACCGCGGAGAAATCTCCCGCCCTCTCTGCCGCTGTAAGCGTAGAAGCAATCCCGGTAGCCTGCGATACCTGGTTGAGCTTTTCCCAGGACCCGAAGAAGAAGGTCCTGTTCCGGCCGTTGTACAGTTTCGGAATATAGACGGGGCCGCCCAGATCGAACCCATATTGGTTGTAGTGGTTGATTAGCTTGGGACTGCCAGGCGCATCGAAGAAATCGTGTGCGTTCAAGGCTGTGTTCTGAATGTAGTCGTAGACCGCCCCATGCAGATCATTGCTTCCGGATTTGCTGACGAGGTTGACGTGCAGTCCGAGATAAGAGCCATACTGCGCGGGGTAATTCCCGCTTTGCATCTGCACTTCAGAGATCATGTCAGAGCTTGGCCGGGCCGGGGCGGTTGTGATCAGGTTATTCATGATCGAAACGCCATCGAGCGTCATGCTGCTCTGAATTTCACGTTGGCCGGCGCCGATGAAGTCCTCTCCCGGCGGCACGTTGTTATACCCTGACGAGGGTCCGATGGTGACATTCGACGCGGTGGCAGCAATCTCCAGCGCATTGTGCCCCATCAGCGGCAAATCCTGCACCGCCTTGGTATCGAAGGTTTCGCCCAGCGTCGCGTCGTCGGTTGGAATCGGCGGCGTGGAGGCCGAGACGCTAACGGACTGAGTCTCAGACCCCACCTTGAGCGAAAAGTCTGTGCGTATTGCCTGATCGATGGGCACAATTGTGCCCGTCTTGGTCAACTTGGTAAAGCCTGTCTGGTCGACGGTGATGTCGTAGGTGCCCGGAGGAATGAATTTGATCGAGTAGTAGCCCTGCTCGTTGGTGGTGCCGGGGTAAGACACTCCGGTCGATTCCTCAACGGCCGTCACCTTGGCCCCTGCCACTGCGCTTCCGCTTGAATCGAGCACTGTTCCCACCAAAGCGGTATTATTGGCAACTTGGGCAGGCACCGAAGCAACCAGGGCCAGGATACCGATAACTGTAATCAGCACTGTACGGAAGACAAACAGACGTTTCATTCTCTTGAGCTCCCTTCAGGTTGGAACGCAAACAAACATGCGGCCGGTGGGAAACTTATGATTGATCTATGCAGCGCCCGCGAACGTTTTAGCGCTGCGAGTATCTCAAAACAGCTGGCCTACCACTTTTTGAACCAAGGGTTAGGAAGTATCTGACTACACGAACGCCAAGCTGTCATGAGGCTGTTGCCATGTCTCCATATAGGACAAATGCCCTACAAGAGCATCGGGGTCTATCGGGACCAGTCCCGAAGAGCCTGCAGTGCTTGTCGAAGGGGGTGGCTGAGAATCAGGGCTGTCCAAATTAGCGCGCAAATGGCGTTTTGGACGACGCAACTTGCTGAATGGGTCGAAAAGAACGTGGACAAGCGAAATCGAGTCGGTTGCTGTGGCAGTGGTTCCGTCCATCACCTTGGCATTCGTGGAGGGGGATGAACAACACGGTGGGAGTTGTTAGAAGGAAGGGCGCACAGCAGGTCCCTCCACGGCACGCCGGGACAGGTCGGCTACGCTCGGGATGACACAGGTGCGAGCGGACCCATGTGAGTGCCGCGCTTACAGCGCTCGGATCATCTTCGAGATTGGGTCCCAGCCCTTCCGGGCTGGGCTGACGTTTGGCGGTCGGCCCTCCGGGCCTCGCATCCATGGCGATTTTGCGGTGTCTTTCTTTCTCAACCTGCCACAGGCAAGTTGGCTGCTCGGGATGACAAAGTTGAGGGTAGTGGCGCATCTTGACATGGTTGGAGGTGGATGGACAGAGTCGAAAAAAAGCTATTTGGACAAGATTGGCTGAGAATAGGCCCGGACGTAGTCCTGAGTAGGATCTAACACCGCGACCAGTCCCGAAGGGACGGCTGAGAATGACCGCATGCAAATGCCGACAAGTGCTCGACCGACCCTGTTCTCTTCACATACTGGTTCGGAGGGATCCAATTACAAATGCACCAGCCCACGCTGGATGGCGTAGATCGCCGCCTGCGTGCGGTCGCGGACGCACATTTTGTCGAGTACGCTGCTCACGTGGATGCGCACGGTTTTCTCGGCGATATGCAACTGCTCGGCGATGTCACGATTGCTTTGCCCACGCGTGATGCAGGTAAGTACTTCATGCTCGCGGGGAGTTAGCTCGACCAGAGACGTCCGCTCTGCGAGGCGGTCGCGCGCAGTGGGCGGCAAATAGCGCATGCCCCGATGCGCTGCAACGATCGCCTCGACTAACTCCTCTCCACTGGTGTTTTTGGTCAGATAGGCCATGGCGCCGTTACGGATGGCGCGATAGATATCCTCGCTGCCTTCGTAGTTGCTGAGGACGACAATCTTCGCCGTCTTGGATAGCTTACGAATCGCTGCAATGGCATCAAACCCGTTCATGCCCGGCAAGCGGAGATCCATGACGGTGACGTCAGGCGTACATTTCCGGTAGAGCTCGACGCCGCCGGCTCCGTCGCTTGCCTCACCCACAATCACAATGTCACTGTGCCCGCTCAGGACGGAGCGCAAAGCCATCCGCGCAAGGAAGTGGTCTTCGATCAGAAGCACCCGGATAGCCATTTGCGTCATCCTCCCTGCAGCTGCATTTGAAAGGGCACATGGACCAGTATCTCGGTGCCATTGCCAGCCGATGTCTCTACGCGCAGGCTGCCACCCAGCTTGCGAGCACGTTCCTCCATGACGGGAATGCCAAAGTGGCCGTGGAGAGCGGCGAGTTTGTCCGATGCTCGAAAGCCGCATCCATCGTCCTTGACGGATAGACTTAGCCAGTCCGCGTGGTATTGCAGGTGGACGGAGATGATACTCGGCAGGGCATGACGGAGAGCATTGGTCACCGCCTCCTGCCCGATGCAGACAAGATGATGGACGGATCCAGGAGCCAGTGCCACCTCCTGGCCTTCTATCTGCAACCGCATGTCGACGCCCTCCTTGGCGCTCAAGGGGGTCAATGCGTTCGACAACGCGCTGGAGAGCGGTCCCGTCGCTTCCTGATTTTCTCTTAGATCCCACAGGATGCGGCGGGCCTCGGCCTGGCAGTGCCGAACCATGTTCCTGGCCAGTTCGCACGCTTTCGCAGCGGGACTCGTCTCGCTGCCCAGCAGACGCGCAGTTGTCTCCATCTGCCACGAGATGGCGGCAAAGCCAGCCATCAGAGTGTCGTGCCACTCGCGCGCGATTCGATTGCGCTCTTCGAGCACCACGCCGAGCTCTCCCTTGGCACGAGTCAACCTCCAACGAAACAAGCGCACCGCAGCGGCCGCGGTGAGGATGCACAAGAGCGCGTAAAACCACCACGCCTGATAGAAATACGGCTGCTGATGAACAGCTGTGCTCGCGATCTTGTCATTCCATGCCGAACCGGCATTGCGCGCGTCCACCAGGAAGCGATAGTGACCAGGTGGAAGTTTGCGATAGTGTGCAGCGCGGGACCGCGTTACCGTCCAATCGCGGTCGTACCCATCGAGCTTGTAACGGAACTCCATTTGCGCGGGATTGGCCAGATTTTGTGAATTGAACTGAAAGACCAGATCTTCGAGACCCGGAGAGAGCTCCAGTTTGCCGGTCGCATCCACGCTGATATTGCCCAATAAAGCTCCGGTTAACTGAGCGGGGTGAGCGGCCGGAGGCACCGCCCCTTCAGGATTGGTATGAACGAGACCTTTGGCCGTAGCGAACCACAAGATGCCATCCCTGGTTCGGGTGGAGTGTGGCTGAGCTACTCCAAGACATTCGCTGCTCGGCATACCGTCCGCCTTGCCCAGCAGGACATAATCCAACCTGGTCCGCTTCTGTTGCGCGAGTTCTTCCAGCTGCTGTCGTTGCACGCGGACGATACCGCGCGACGTGCCCATCCACAGAAATCCGTGGCCATCATCGAGCACTGAAGTAATCGTGCAGTCCACCATGCTGTTAAGAGTGTTCAAGTGAAAAGCATGGCCTCCCTTTAGCCAGTCGAGTCCTCCACCCTTGGTGCCCACCCACACGTTCCTCGCATTGTCGATGGAGATGGACAACACGTAGGGATGAGAAAGCCCTGCGACCAGGCGGACCTCGTCACCCCGCACGCGATATAGCCCCGCCGACGTGCCCACCAAAATGGCCCCATCGTCACCCTGCGCAAGGCAGGTGATGAGTTTGTCTTTCAACAGGAGTACGCCTTTATTCTTTGCGGGCACCCCGTCCGCGTAGTGCAGCAATCCGGTGTAGGTGCCTACCCAAAAGCCACCGTATTTGTCGCTTAGCAGAGCACTCACGGCGTCAGTGAGCGACTCACGCCCCAGGAGTAAGTGCTGAAAGCCAGCCCCGTTGTAGCGAAACAGCCCGTTAAACCAGGTACCTATCCACACATTCCCGGAAGCGTCTTCCTCCAGGGCGCGGATCGCCGCGGAGTTTCCCGGCAGGGCCTGGTGTAGGAATCTTCCCTGCGTAAGCCGAAACAATCCATTGCCCCAGGTTCCCATCCATAGATTTCCACGGTGGTCCTCGAGGAGGGCGGCGGGCTGTACCTCTCGCAGTTCTCGCGGCTCGTCTCGCAGGGGAATCAGGGCCGATACGCGCCACCGGGCCAGTCCGCCGCTGTTGAGGCCAACCCAGAGGTTGTGCTCATCGTCTTCATAGAGCGAGCGCACGCTGTTGCCGGCCATGCCATCCTTGGTTGTCCAGCAGGAAAACCGCGAACCGGAGACGCGGCAAAGCCCATCGTTGTTGGTACCGACCCACATATTTCCTTGGGAGTCGCCGATCAGCGCAGTGACCTCGCTCTTGAATCCCGCCACCACTTCTTGCGTATATTCGTCACCTGCCTTGCGGTTCGTCTTTCCCGCGAAGGGTTTCAGGCGCACCAGCCCGTCGCGCAGGCCAATCCACAGCACACCATTGCGGTCGTAGTAGATCGCAACCGCATCCCCCGTTACCTTGTGGTGCAGCTCATGGTGTTCAATAACATGGATATGGGCACCCCGCGCCGTGAGATGAAAGACTCCGTCAGACGTGAGCACAAAGATGCCACCGCGCCCATCTTCGGCAAATGGAGTAGCGATGTCGCCCGAGACCGGGCCGAGCCTATCGAGCAGCTCGACAGATTGTGTTCCGCCATGGACAGTAATTCGCTCGATTCCATCATCGGTAGCCGCCCAGATCGTGCCGGCCGAGTCCTCGAACAGGCCGCGAATACGCTCCTGATGGAAGCCTGCCTGCTCGCTCACGTTGATTGCGGCGCCCCCGGTCTGGCGGATAATTCCACGGTCGTCTGTCCCGATCCAAAGGTCGCCGCGGCGGCTTACCAGCAATGAGTTCACCGCCTCGCTGGCGGCGGGGTCGGTCGCATCGACATGGATTGGGCTAAAGCGCAGACCATCAAAGGACGCCATTCCGCCGTAGGTGGCGATCAACAGCCGGCCGCCGGGCACCTGGGTGATGGCGCGCAACTCGCTCTGCGGAAGGCCGTCCTCCACCTGCCACTCCTGCTTTTGATATTCGGAGAGGGGAACGGTCGCCGACGCCGCAGACAGACAGGGGCTTAGCGCCAGCAGAAGCAACAAGATCTGCCGCAACGGCCGGCGCCGAATACAGTCGCTCCATCGCCGGTCGCACGGCGATGGAGTGGCAAACTCCTCATGAGCCATAAGTAGGGTAAATACCGATCACTTTACCCCATCACAGTCGCGACTCCATTTGCAACCTATTTCTGCCTCCGCGGGACGGTTCGGTTCGCCACTTAGCGGGCAGGGATCACTCCTGGTTTGTCAAAATCACCTTCGCACAATCTCCAGACCCAGGCTTGGAACGGGAGCGCTATTCTCGTTTAGAGCACTACCGCAAACCGGATGCTGCACGAATCTCACCGTGCCCTTATCGTCCTGAAAAGCGAGGCCATAGGACGAAGCTCCCATAAAGTTTCCCCAGGACTTTGGAACGCCGCTGACGCAACCGGCGAACGTGGTGAACTGGTCCTGTGCATGAACCACCGCGGTTTGTTCAAAGCCATGGAACCCGATTGCAATCACGGCGCCAGTGATTGCCCCAACAATCGTGAATCCTAAAGGTCCTAATATCTTCATGCGCTTTAGCCCTTGATGAGGTAATTGCCTTGTTAACAGACGCGGTTCGGGGTTAAGGCGCTCAACCGGGGTCTACGTTACGCGTAATCGATTGTCTACGCCCATCGTCGTTTCTTCGGACCACATTGATCACGCAGTCAGGCGGCATGCAGCTTTCGATGCTTGGCGATCAAACGCCCTGGTAAACCAGGCCGGTGAAAGCGGATGGGGTAATTAAGAACTGCCCCCACTTGGCATCAAAGGCGGCGGTTGGCTTAGCGGCAATCACTTCGAAGACGGTCATCCCCTGTCTCTTCAGGCTGGCGACCTTTTCCCGAATGGCCACGAGCATGTCGCGGAATTCGATCAGGTCTGCCCTGTTTCCTATCGGGCCGTGACCGGGAACGACGATGGTGCTCGCCGCAGCCGCGTCAACATTCTCTTGGGCAGCGCGGATCTGTCCGTCGATGCTGCCGCCAGTGGAGTAGTCAATGAACGGGTAGACGCCATTCCACCAGGTATCGGCCACCAGAAGAATGTCGGCTTCTACAAAGTTCACAGAAATGTCGCTGTCGGTGTGCGCCGGTGCATACTTCTGTAGGGTGATGTTCGTGTCGTTGAGATGCATCTCGTGCCTGGTATCGAATGTGCTTGTGGGCAGAGCACCGGCTGGCCGAACGGGAAAGTCCCAGTCCCACCCCGCTACCCGCGTCATCACCGAAAGGTGCTTCCTGGTGTTCTCCTGCGCGGTGATGGTGGCGCCGGCGGAGTGCAGCCATTGGTTGCCATCTGTGTGATCGGTGTGCCAGTGGCTGTTGATCAAGTGCCGGATAGGGGCCGGGCTGATGGAATCAAGCGCAGCCGCTATTCTCGGCTGAGATACCGAGAAACCGGCGTCGACGAGGAGCTTTCCGTCTTCGCCGGTCAGAACGGTGATGTTGCCCCCTGAACCCTCGAGGACGGCAATATTTCGCCGCAGCGGGTGAACACTGATCGCTGTAGTACCAGCCGCATGGATCATCGTGGGCACCAGATCAAGATCTTCGGTGAAGAGCTTGCCGGGAGGGCGGGAAATGCTGGACGTGGCTGCGGTCATTCTGATGCTCCTCACGAGCTAGACCTGATGTCGCTGCGAGTCCTAGCTCTCGTTTAGTTTCCTATGTCATTGCTAGCTGCCTTACGGATGCCGCGATAGCACAATCTTGCTGCGCATTGTCACCTCTTGCTCAAATCCACCGAAGGGTTTGCAGGACTTATAGCAACCACTCGCCTGGCCCGGGACAAGATATCGATTTTTGTCTTAGATGGGCCAAAAGACTAAGTCGTAAAAGACATAATCCAGCTTATGTCTTTGGCAAAGAACTTGAGGGCCTCGAGAACCTTGAAATCTGGCTCGGAGCGACCGCTTCACATTTTGATTGTAGAAAGATCAAGGCCTTAACCTGCATCAACCTTGCTGGAAAATCCTTGCGGGTCATGGCAAACGTTTGACGCTATAAGCCGAGTTGATGGCGGAGGGAGAGGGATTCGAACCCCCGTTACCCTTTCGGGTAAAGCGGTTTTCAAGACCGCCTGTTTCAACCGCTCACACATCCCTCCGCGAGAGCAGCAATGCTTCCAATCATACGACGTTCGCCTCGCATCCGTCCTCTAACCTGTCCTCGGTAGCCCCCGGGCGCTTTGGAGCAATTGAGACCGCCTGCCGGCACGGTCGCCCGGACGCCATTTACCATAAGAATGAGCCCGTTGCAGGGGGTCGATCTACTGCCTACCTGTTGGGCCGCACGTTCACCACGCGTCTTTCGTGAGAAGGGTCTAGCATCGTTCTAGCCAGATGACAGCCGCCCGCACCGCCAGCCGCAGGTCCTTTGAACGCACGCTCGCGAGCGCCAAGCGAACGATGGTGCTGAGCGAGATAGTGAGCCTGGCCATCGACAGCTTTCGCACCAACAAGGTGCGCGTCATGCTCACTTCGCTGGGCATGGTCATCGGCTCGGCCTCACTGATTCTGGTCTTTACCATTGGCCTGACCGGCAAACAGTACATTCTTCGTCTGATCCAGGCCATTGGGACCAATATGGTGGAAGTGGAGTATTCCGGCGGCGGACCGGGTTCGAACGCACAACACGATTTCCGCAACGACTACCTGAAACTCGAAGATCAAACGGCCGTCCTGGAGCAAGTGCCTTCCGTAGCCTACTCCTCACCCATGCTGCAGACGCATGACCGCATCAGCTTTGGCAACGGCGTGGTGAAGGACATTCTCGTGCTGGGCGTGTCACCCCAATACCGGCAGGTACGCAACCTGGTTGTGATCGCGGGGCGTTTCTTCGACGAGGAGGACGATGCCAGCCATGCCAAGGTTGCGGTGGTGACTGAAGCCTTTGCGCGGCAGAGGTTCGGCACCGTTGCGGCCGTGAATCGCTCGTTTGAGATCAAAGGTATCCCGTTCACCGTGATCGGTACTTTCAAAGAGGCGGTGGATACCCTGGGAGAAACCGAGGTTGCCGACCAGACCATCCTGATCCCTTACTCCGTCGCGCGCTACTTTACCGGCACCGATGACATAAAGATGCTTTTCTTTTCCATTCGGGACTCTGGCGACGTTGAACTGGCCGGCAAACAGATTCTGAGCGTCATCCAATCGCGCCACCAACGCACCTCGGTCTATACGACACAGACGCTGACCGAATTGCTGAGTACGGCGGCCTCGATCGCTAATGCCCTAACCCTGGTCCTGATGCTGGTATCGTCGGTCACGCTCGCGGTCGGCGGTATCGGCATCATGAACATCATGCTGGCGAATGTGCGGGCCAGGATCCGGGAGATCGGCATTCGTAAGGCGCTGGGTGCGACGTACCGCGAAATCAAGCTGCAGTTTCTGATTGAGGCAGTCTTCATTTCGCTGAGCGGCGGCATCATCGGGACGATTCTTGGCCTGGCGGTTCCCTATTCCGTCCGGCTCTTCACTTCCTACCGCATTCCGATCTCAGGACTGTCCGCGATTATCGCGCTGGCGGCGGCGACCATCGTGGGTGTCGTCTTCGGCACTCTTCCCGCCACGCGCGCGGCGCAGCTGGATCCGGTCGAGTCCCTCAAATATGAGTAGGGGCCGAGCATTCACGCGGCGACTTCTATAGCCACGCGCTGAAAAGACGGCCGGCGCGTTCCGCGGACCGCGAGTTGATCGTTGCGTCCGCTGAAATAGCGGGCGTTAATCTCTGGGGCGCCAAGGTCCTCGATGCGGTGGAAACGCGAGAACTCGGCAGCAATGTCGGCAGGCGTAAAGAAAAGCCGGAAAGGCTCGCCTGCTTTTTCAACCCTTGAGGCAAGCGAGTCGTGCGCGAGCTGTTCGAGCAGTGGAAGTACAGCGCGTGGTTGTCCATAGTCCAACGTCACGCCGCTTCCCGGAGGCTGCGCAGAAACAAAGCTGAGAGTTCCGCGGAAGGCTTCCAGAGTGAGGTATGGAACGACACCCAGCCAGGCGAAGAAGGTAGGCGCGCGGTGGTTGAAACCGGAGTCGCCGAGCTGTGCCGAGAGTGACTGGCGTTCAAAATCGACCGGCGTGTAGGTGACGTTTTCTGGAATGGCGATGTGGTTGCGATGCAGCAGCTCGCGCTTCCACTGCTGGGTAGCAGGGTGGTCCACTTCAAAGACGCGAAGTTGTGGATAGGAGTTTCGGTAGGCGAAGGTATCGAGTCCGGCGCCCAGCAAAACGTATTGTTCGACGCCGCCCTCGACCGCCGTCCTCAGGTTGTCTTCGGCATAGCGGCTGCGGGCGACGAGAAAAGCGCGAAGCGCGATCGAGAAGGGCCGGTCTTCCCGCAGCGGAGTCCGCCGCAGTTCTTCAGCGTAGGTCGCGCCGAGGAGCGCAACCGCCATCGGATCATCAAATACCACGGGCGAGTCGTGAAGCTGGTGCGCCGCACGGCGCAAGGCCACACGGAGCGCGGTTCTCGATGGAACGGCTTCCTCCATCATTTTGCCTGGACTTCCAGTCTCGCCGGCACTACGTTCCAGCCTCGAATGGCGATGGTTGCAGCACTTGCCTGCGCTTCCGGATAACTGATCTCCACGACGCGCTTTTCTGCCGGCAGCAGCGACACGTAGTTGTCGGAGAAGTACGCGGGCAAGATCCGCTCTCCGTCGCTGGTCCGCAGTAAGGTCAGTTTGGCTGCTACTGCAACCGCCGCGCTCGTATTTTCCAACGCAACCGAGATGTGAGCCTCTCCCCCTGAATTCGTCTCAGCGACTGCCTTGGCTGTGACAGCTGCTTGCGGCAAGCTGTTCATCCCTCGATAGGTTTCGCTGTCCGCCGCATACCAGTAGAAGTTCTGCGAAAGCAGCGCGCCTTGCGCATCGTTCAACTCCATCTCCACGAAGACTACATCCTTCGCGCTCGCCAGGCCAACATCGACGAGATACGAGGTGGTGATTGCCTGGGCGGGCGCCGAGACCGGCTCCTGATGATCAAAAACGCTGGTCCCGTCGCCGCGCACCGCATGGACCCGCAGAGTCGCACCAACAATCGCTTTCTCTGTGTTGTTCACAATCGCCGCATGCAGGTCGGGCAGATTCATCTGCACGTGGACTGGCTCGGCAGCTTTCTTGACCCCGTAGAAGGAGGCTTGGGTGTCATAGTCGGAGCTGAAGATCTGCCACATCGTGCTCGGCCATGCGGGTTGCGTCATCCACAGCAATCGCCCGCTGTTCGGCGCCCACAGATGTGCGTTGAAGCCCTCGAAGATGGCGCGATGATCGACATAGTTCAACATCTGCGCCTTGCGCTCAAAATCCGCAAGGCTGGTTGGCTCGCCGAACTCGGTGGCTATCTCTCGCATGAACGGCGCAACGTCTCCATTCCCGCTCTGGTGCCAATCGTGGTAGGCCCAGGCATCGCTGATAGGCCACTGGTCGGCGGGCGCGATGGTGTGTTGAAAAGATTCCAGGGTCGACATCGACGGCGTGCCCACCTCCACGGAGAAGCCCCGGTTCAGCGTGGTAAAGTAACTTCGAAGGCGGCCTGATAACTGTAGGGCCCGCTGTTCTGCAGATTCACCTGGTTGGAACTGGCCGAGTAATAGCGCGTGCCGTCCAGCTCTCTTACCAGCTTCGCCAGCCCCTCGTTGATGATCGGCGGCGGAACACCTTCGTTGCGGCCGCACCAGACGGCGATTGAAGGGTGATTGCGAAAACGCAGAATCGTATCCCTCGCATTCGCCAGGAACAGCGCAGGGTCTGCCGGCTCGAGATTGTAGTTTTGTGTCGAGTCCCAGAAGTCGTTCCAGACCAGCAGGCCGTACTCGTCGGCCAGATCGTAGAAGACCTCCTCGGTATCCTGACCCATCCAGTTGCGGATCATGTTGAAGTGCGCGTCCCGATGCAGGCGGAAGAAGGGCTCGAGATGCTCGTCGCGAGACGCGCTTACGATAGTCGTCCATGCCCCAATTGCCGCCGCTTGCAGGCGATGCGAACTCCGTTCACGCGGATCACCAGGTAAGGAGCCGTTTTGAGGTCGGTTAACGAGCGCAACGAACGGGAGTTCTCCGCACCGGGATAAAGCGAGGCCACCCATCCCAGCGATGTCTGCCGCAGCGACTCATGCGACTGGCCCACTACTTTCTCACCCTTGGTGGCCGAAGGGGAGAATTCAACCCGCCTAAGGTTTCCCTGCGCATCCAGGAGCGAGAGCTCGTAGCTGATCTCGCGCATGCCAAAGCGCAGCTGCTTTTCCGATACTGTTCTACCGCCAGCCGCGAACCAGACTTTCAGGGTGTGGAGCGTGGGCTCGCCGTATCCATTCGGCCACCACAACCTGGGCTGTTTGATCTTCAACTGCGGGTAGCCGGCCGGGGTGAGGCGAACTTCGGTTTCGTCTGCACCTACGGTAACTTGTTTGGTTACATTCACGCCGTCAAAGGAAACATGCACCTCGCCCCGCGTCGGCGACTTCGATTGACTGGCCAGGGGCACGGCAATTTCGACGTCTGCCTCGCTGCCATCGTGTTGGGGCAGGGTGGTGATCACTTGCACATCTCCCACGCGCACAGCGCCCGAGGCGGTCAACGTCACATCCTGCCAGATGCCAGAATTGCGGTCGCGCACGCCTGGGATCCAGTCCCAACCCTCAGTCGCCGCGAAGGTCGGTCCATCGAGCACCATGATGCCGCCGTTTTCTCCGGGTCCACCTTTGATCGACTGCTCTTGCGGGATCCCGGGATGCGGAGGGGGAGAAATACGGACCGCAAGCACGTTCATGCCGCTCTTCTT
Source organism: uncultured Acidobacteriaceae bacterium (assembly GCA_963746595.1). Classification (GTDB taxonomy): domain Bacteria; phylum Acidobacteriota; class Terriglobia; order Terriglobales; family Acidobacteriaceae; genus PALSA-350. The sequence goes on along the minus strand of CAVVBS010000009.1, from coordinate 1,745,610 downwards.
CACCAACGCAGTCACGTTGAAGGCGCCGCGTATAAACGCGCCCCGAATGTCTCCCAGGTGTTTGCCATTCAGCCACACGGATGCGGCGTAGTTGATGCCCTCAAAGGTCAGGGTCAGATTCTGCCGGTCTTTCATTGCAGGGGTGGGAAACTCGTTGCGGTACCAGTAGTCCTGCTTGTTCAGCGATTCCGGTATGGCCAGATTGTTCAGGCCGTAATCGGGATCGGGATAGATTCCCCTGGCCACCATGGTAGTTAGGACGGTTCCGGGCACTATGGCATGCATCCAATCGCCGGCATCATACGAGCTGGTGGAAACTGCCTCGGGCGCCGCGTTTACTTTGGGCGCGGCCTGCAACTTCCAACCTCCGCGGAGGATCCATTGACCCGCTTCGCCTGAGACCAAGGCTTCGGTCGCAGGCACTACCGGTTGCGCCACGGGAGCCTGGGTAGGCGCATTGCTATGGGGGACGGTAGAGGGATCCTGCGGTGCGCTCATCCCCGCCTGGCCACGGGTCTGCACGGGCCACTTGATCGATCCGTCTTCGAACTCCACCAGGTTGAAATCGGGCGGGCTTCGATACATCCGCGATACCTCGCTGCCTGCCAGCGCACGGCGCATGAGCGTAAGTCCGGCCAACTCGCCGCCAAAGTGTTGACTTTCGCTGATGGACGAGATGACCGGGGCGAGGTTCAGCAAGGGAGCCAGGGCTACATTCGCGACCGGTCCGTGACCCACCTCCGCGCCATCGGCGTAAAGGTGAGCTTCCTCATCTGCAAATGTTGCGGCCAGCAGGTGCCATGATCCAGGGGCGAGCGTTACCTCCGAGCGAATCACGGCATCGCGCCCGGCGTACAGCGCCAGCTTGCCATCGTTGACGCCCAAAGACCGAGAGCCACCGAAATTGGGATTGCCCACTACCGCGACGACTGTATTTCCCGCCATCGGCTTGGCGATGCGTACCCAGCCGTAAATCGACCACTGGGCCCCGGGATCGAGCAGCACGTCGTTGGCTGCGAGCGGCTTCGATAGACCCGTACCCTCGTCCAGGAATACGGCGTTGTAGGGACCGTAGGCGATGACGCCATCAGGCATTTGTGCCGCGGCAGGCGCGACCAACGACAACAACAGTACAGCAGCTGCTAAACCAAATTTCTTATCGCCTTGCCAAGGTGCGCGCATCCCTTTTCCTGCCCTTCGGCAGAGCGCCGACTGTCAGGAGGGCAGACGCCTGCTTCGGTAATCTCCGCGGGAACCCGCACCCGATTCTAGCAGCGCACGAGCCGACGCTGATTCATCCGGCGGAGGGTCCAGCGAGGCGCTACGGGTCGGGGAGTTGCTGAGGATTCCTGCCAGATAAAAGTGCGATAAAGCGTCATAAGTTACTTCGCGATTACCATAGTTGGCTGGCCGCCAAGTGCGAGCGAAAGTGTGCGCCTTAAGCGCCCTATGCGCCCCAAGTCGCCGCTTCGGCGCTGGCAGTCGGAGGGGCGCTGAATTGTTAGAGGGAAAGGCGCACTGCAGATCCCTCGGCTCCCCCGGATTTCCTGTGGAGCTTGGCGGCGTTGGCAAACTTCATGCGGCTTTCTTTGCGGAAAGCCGCACACGTGGCCGTCGGTGAGTGCCGCGTGGTAGGAAATCCGGGTACGCTCGGGATGACAAAGTTTAGGGTAACCGCCGCCCTGTAAGTCTGCTAGGTGGGATGTGAAGAGAAACCGCAGGTCCCTGCACTGCGCTACCCCGGATTTCCTGTCGAGGTTGGTGGCGTTGGCGAGCTTCATGCGGCTAACGGATTTCCACATCCGACTCGTCGCGGCAGCCGAAGGATCTGCAGTGGGCCTTTCCCCTGTAACAGCTCGGCGCCCCTCCGGCTGGCGCGTACGGCGTGGCAGATAATGATTTTGTCTAGCAATGCGTTTCCTTTTGGGGCCTAAGTGCTACCTGAGCGAGGTTAAGCCATGAAAGTCAAAGCAGCGGTTCTGCGTCAAGTAGGACAATCGGCTCCCTATGCTGTCTCACAGCCTCTGGCCATAGAGACGGTGGAGCTGGCGCCGCCGGGCACTGGAGAGCTTTGTGTACGCGTGCTGGCGGCGGGTTTGTGCCACTCGGATCTTTCGGTCATCAATGGATCTCGTCCCCGGGCTATGCCCATCGTGCTGGGCCACGAAGCCGCGGGCGAGATCGTCGAGGTCGGCGCGGAGGTACAAGGTTTTCGTGTTGGAGATCGCGTAGTCTTCTCCTTCGTCCCGAACTGCGGCCGTTGCCCACCTTGTGCGAGCGGCCGCGCATCGCTTTGTGAACCGGGCGTTGCGGCCAATACGGCAGGCACGTTGCTGGGCGGCGGAAGGCGGTGGCTCGATGCCCAGGGTGTGACTCTGCAGCACCACCTCGGTGTCTCTGGATTTGCCGAATATACGGTTGTCTCCGCGCACTCGGCGGTTCGCATTGATCGCGATCTTGCTCCCGAGGCCGCGGCTTTATTCGGGTGTGCTGTTATGACCGGGGTAGGCGCTGTGGTCAATACGGCAAAAGTCGCCGCCGGCGAGAGCGTTGCTATCTTCGGGCTGGGCGGCGTGGGATTGGCTGCTGTGATGGGAGCTCGGGCTGCCGGGGCCAATCCACTGATTGCTGTCGATGTGGCCACGCACAAGTTCGAACTGGCCCGTGAACTGGGCGCCAGCCATTGTGTGGATGCCCGCGATGCGAAGGCTATCGATTCTGTGCGCGAACTGTCGCATGGGGGTGTGCAATACGCGATCGAATCCGTTGGCAGTGAGCAAGTGCTCGCCCAAGCGTATGCGGCGACCCGGCGCGGTGGAACTACGGTTAGCATCGGACTCCCAGCCACCGATCGCATGTTGACTGTGCCCGCTTTCAATCTGGTCGTTGAGGAGCGCACGATCAAAGGATCTTTCATGGGTTCGTCGGTTCCATCCCGCGATGTGCCTCGTTTCATTGCTCTCTATCGCGCCGGTCTTTTACCTGTGGACCGCTTGCTCACGCACCGCCTGGGCCTCGCAGAGATCAACACCGGCTTTGATCGACTGGCGCGAGCGGAGGCGATCCGCCAGGTTGTTCTGTTTTAGAGCGCTCCCGGTATATTCGCTGCTCATGTTGGCGGCTAAGTCCTTTGTTTGACCAAGATGATCAAGATGATCAAATTAATTAATTGATCATCTTGGATCTTCGCCGGCGAACTGGAGTCTTTCCTGAGGAGGGAGGGCCCAGTACCAAGAACCGTAGGGTCCCTCTTTGGCGGTAAGAACGCCGAGATCGAATTTGGCGCGCCGCAACGTTGCGATGCAAACGCCATCGCGGGCGGCGTCGTTCTCGATTGTGGCTTGAGTTTTGCAGCCCTTCTGCAGGTACTGGCGCAGCCATTCGCCGGCAAACTTGCGCTTGGGCAGTCCTGCGCCGGTGGGCCGGGTGGCTAGCACGTCCTCCATGGTGAGTGTGCTGGGGCCAGTCCAGGAGAAAGTTCCGTCCTCGTCAATTTCGTATTCCAGCGGGAGAGCGAGAGGACCCAGGTTCGATTTCACCTGCAGCAGGACGGGGTGCGCCGGCGCGTCAGGAGAGGTGCCGGCCAGAAACTCGGTACGGAGGGCGGCTGAGATCCAGGAGAATCTATCTCCGCGATTTGCGGGCCGGCCGGGGCCACGCTTCTCCAGATGGCGAATAAGGAGAATGCAACAGCGATGCTTCTCAGCCAGGCGGGCGAGGGTCTCGAGGAGGGGCCCTCTGGGCTGCTGCAGATCGACGCCCGGTCCGAGGAGGCTGGGAAATGGATCGAGAATCACGAGGCGGGCGTGGGTTCGCTGGAGCGCGTCTTCTAGAACGGATGGCGTGGAGACGGCTCCGCGCAGGACGACAAAGCGGGCGGCATCGCCATTGAGCGTGGCGAAACGAGGGTGAATCACTTCCGAGCTGTCGTGCTCTGTTGAGGCGTACAAGACTGTACAAGGCTTGAGTTCTTCGCAGGTAAACGGGTCTCGCCCACGGCTCAATGCAGCCGCAATCGCCAGCGCGACCCAGGTCTTTCCCGATCCTGAGACGCCGGAGATCATGGAGAGGGTGCCGGCAGCGAGCCTGTCTTGCCAGAGCCATTCGACGGGGCGGAGCTGGAGGTCGGAGAGGTAGACGATGTCCGCGCTGCTTTCGGAGGCCGCTGGATCGGCGGATATCCGCGGGGTCGGGGCATCTTGGGGCAAGTCTTGCTGTGGGCTGGGAACTTCTTCAACTTCCGCTGCGATCGGTGGATGCTCGATCGAGGGAGAAATCTCTGGATGCGAGGCTCGACCGGAGAAGATGGACGTTGGTTTGATGGTCACCGGGACACACTCCGTATTTGAAGAAGCGTCCGTCACGGTTGCATTTGTGCGGCCGGAGGGCGCTTTGTTTTTCCTGCTTCCACGCTAATACGGGCCCGGAATTGCTACCAGATCGCTTTCAAAATAAAGATGAGGATGTAGGGGGTGGTAACTCGGGTTTATGAACCGTTTTTCCAGGCGCGGCCCATGAATCGGCCCTCCTGACCTGAAAGGACGTGCAGGGCTTGGGCTTGATTGCGGAGGCGCGCGTCGACGGAGACCAGTCTTGATAAGTAGCGAAGTATTTCCTTCTTACGGCTTGGGATGAGCGCAGTCCAATTCCTCTTTGCCTGCGGATTGCCATCCAGTGCTTGGCTGAACCATTTGGGCATGGGGTGTTGGGGGCCGTTTCGATAGGCGCCGTCGAACTCTATCTCCACACGGACGCGGTCACCAAGTTTCGTACCGGATGCCTTTCGCATGGCTCCGTGAAGGTAAAGATAGAAGTTTCCTTTCCCGTCCGGCATCAGATTGGTCCGCCACGTTGTCGCGGAATCGCCGTTGATGCTCACCAGAACCGGAAGCGGTTTGCGCCAGCCCGGCTTGAGGGTGTTCGCCTGCGACGAACTCACCCCGACAAAGGGGTTGACACCTCGAATCTCTATGACTGTATGCAGAAGAAGGGACATGGGGATTTAAGAAGATTATAGAGTTGGGTCAGCAGCGTTCGCTGTTCCTGTAACCTATATTGGGCTAAGGGGTTACTTATCTCCGCGGCTTCCTGGTGGAATCTTCTGGACTTACGGCCGACGTCGTGTTTTTCATATAGCAGGGGTGGTTTTGGGGACCTTACGATGAGGGTTTTGCCTGATTTGCGTGGGGAGATGGTCCTGGCTCTAAAGGATCGACGGATGGTCTGTGTTCGCTTGCTTGCGGCTCTGATCGTCCTGATGCCCCTCTTCGTGCACAGGGTGCAGGCGGAGACGGCACCTCTGCCTCAGCTGCAATCCGCCGATCCTGTCCTAGCTGACCTGTTTCGCCGGAGCGGCTCCACTGGAATGGTGGTGGTGGTGGTCCGCGACAATGAGAAGTGGATGCAAAGCTATGGTCAGACTTATCCTGGCTCCCATCAGAAGCCCAATGCTGAGTCCCTCGTCCGCCTGTGCTCGCTGTCAAAGATCATGACGACGGATCTGCTGGTGAAGCTGGTCGCCGATGGACGCGTATCCCTCTCAGACCCCCTTCAGAAGTTCGCCCCGCGCAATGTTACCGTTCCTGACCGCACGGTTCGCGGCCTGATCGGCGGCCCCATCACCCTGCGCGATCTGGCCACGCACACGTCCGGCCTGCCGCGCGAGATCGCCTATCCGGCGGGCGATGCGGGCCATTTCACTTTTCCCGACTATAACTTTCGCTGGCAATGGCTCCCTGGCTATCGCCTGCGCTTTGTTCCTGGAACGGCCGCACACTATTCCAACATCGGATTCGACCTGCTCGCGGACGCCTTATCAGCCGCTGCCGGCAAGCCCTACGCGCAACTCTTTGCGGACCGAATCGCCAAACCCCTTGGGCTGCGGGATACGACGCTGAACCCGACCGCGGGCGAGTGCGCTCGCCTTCTTATCGGGTCCAAGAATGAGGGCCCGTGTAGCAATACAACGGCCGCTGCCGGGTCGGGAGGCGTGTATTCGACCGCGAACGACATGACGCGTTGGCTCGAATACCTTCTCGATCTGCCCGGCGTCCCGGTACATCAGGATCCGGCGGCAACTGCGACGTATATCCAAGCCTCAGAACTCCGCTGGACGCAGGGCCTGGCGCACGCTGGTGTTCCCAACGGCATCGGCCTGGGGTGGGTACACCTGAACCAAGCGGATGATCCGGCCACGATCATTGAGAAGACGGGCGGCGGCGCGGGCTACACCACCTATATCGCGCTCAACCCCGGACGCCACATTGGCATATTTGTCGCAGCCACTGAGGGTAGACATGAGGGAGCTAACATTTTCCGCGAGAGCAACGATCTGCTTACGTATCTCGCGGGGCTCCCTCCTGTGCCGGCTGATTCCTTGGAACTTGCTGGGAACGAGAATCACTCCGATGTGCAGGTGCACGCGGCGACACTGCAGAAGCACCAGAAGCATGCGGGACAACAACGTCTTGCCAGGCAAATTGCACGGAGCAGTGTTATTGCTGCTGCAGTGCAGTAGGTCGCGGGTCGTTTCGTTCGTACCTGGTTTTCCGGACATATTTGAAAAGAAGAAGGTACCTCGGGGCTGACGCCGTGATCAGGCCTGGGGGCACGGCTGACGCCGTGCCTTGATACCAAGCCAATGGCGCTTCGTCCTGATCTTGCCATTCCCGTTGGAAAAGGGGTCACATGATTGGCGCCCGGGCTGAAATGTCTGCGTGAGGATCTGCCCGTTGAGAGCTAGCTAGGTCCTTTCGAGAACTCGCAGAACTGGATTTGCCAGAGGACCTCGGAAAAACTTTCGAGGGCGTTCCCGGATTTCCTGTCAAGGTCGGTGGCATCGAACTTCCTGTCGGTTTTTCTCGGGAGGAAGGCCGCATGAAGTACATCAACGCTACCAAGCTTCGCGGGATATCCGTGGTCGTGGGCGCCCGGCATTTGCGTGCGGGAAAGGCGCACAGCAGGTCCCTCGGCTTCGCTCGGAGGCTGTGACTTTTTAATTTACCTTGTGGTCTGTGGCTGGAAAGCTCCGAAGAGCATCTGCCAACAAGCATCGCCGGGGTCCTTCGACTGCGCGCGTAAAACCCTCTGTTATGCGATAGATCTGCGAGGCGCTTCGCTCAGGATGACGCCTTTCTGGAGGGGATTGAAAAACATCTGGTCGGGTGCAAAAAACACGAAAAGATCAAAAGTCACAGACGGGATGACAAGGTGTGGGGTGGCGCGTCCGGAAAGATTCGCTAGTGGCTGAAAGAGTCCCTGGCGACTGCATTAGCTTGGGGTCCAGACAACTTCGTTTGAATTTGAGGAGTGCGTGCGGGAAAGGCGCAACAGCAGGTCCCTCGGCTTCGCTCGGAGGCTGTGACTTTTTAATTTACCTTGTGGTCTGTGGCTGGAAAGCTCCGAAGAGCATCTGCCAACAAGCATCGCCGGGGTTCCTTCGGCTACGCTCAGGACAGGCTCTTCGACTGCGCGCATAAAACCCTCTGTTATGCGATAGATCTGCGAGGCGCTTCGCTCAGGATGACGCCTTTCTGGAGGGGATTGAAAAACATCTGGTCGGGTGCAAAAAACACGAAAAGATCAAAAAGTCACAGACTCTCGGGATGACAAAGTTGTGGGGTGGCGCGTCCGGAAAGATTAGCTAGTGGCTGAAAGAGTCGCTGGCGACTGCATTAGATTGGATGGCAGGGTTCAGAGATCGTGACAAAATTATTGGCGCGCGATTGGGATCGCGCGCCAATAAAAAGGAACGGAAGTCTAGGTTAGGTCGAAGCGATCAAGGTTCATCACCTTGGTCCAGGCAGCCACGAAGTCTTTCACAAACTTCTCCTTCGAGTCGTTCGTTGCGTAGACTTCCGCGGTTGCTCGGAGTTGGGAGTTGGAACCGAAGACGAGGTCGACTACGGTGGCTTTCCACTTGGGGGCGCCCGTCGCACGATCAGTCCCCTCCAAGACGCCTGGCACGGTCGCGGACTTCTGCCACTTGGTGCTCATGTCGAGGAGATTGACGAAGAAGTCGTTGGTCAGTGCTCCGGGCTGCTTGGTGAAAACGCCGTATTCAGACTTGCCGAAGTTGGCATTCAGCACGCGCAGACCACCGATCAAAACCGTCATCTCGGGAGCAGTCAAGGTCAAGAGGTTCGCACGATCCAACAGCAGTTCGGCCGCCGGCCCATGGTGTCCCTTGCGAGTGTAGTTGCGGAAGCCGTCTGCAGCTGGCTCCAAAACAGCAAACGAATTCACGTCTGTCTGCTCCTGCGACGCATCCGTGCGCCCAGGAGAGAAGGGGACCTTCACGTCGTGGCCGGCCTTCTTCGCCGCCGCCTCCACGGCTGCGTTGCCAGCCAGAACGATCAGGTCAGCCAAGCGAGACCTTCTTGCCGCCGGATGCTCCGTTGAACTCCTTCTGGATCGCCTCCAGCTTGGAAAGGACCTTGGCCAGTTCCTCCGGTTCGTTGACCTCCCAATACTTCTGCGGCGTGAGGCGAATGCGGGCCCCGTTCGCCCCGCCGCGCTTGTCACTGCCGCGGAAGGTGGAGGCCGAGGCCCAGGCCGTTGAGACCAGCTGGGGAATGGAAAGGCCGGATGCAAGAATCTTGGCCTTCAGAGCAGCGATGTCCTGCTCCCCGATGAGCTCGTGATCCACAGCGGGAACGGGGTCCTGCCATAGCAACGTTTCCTTGGGAACGAGCGGGCCAAGATAGCGCGCAAGCGGCCCCATGTCGCGGTGCGTGAGCTTGAACCACGCCCTGGCGAACTCGTCGGCGAATTGCTCCGGATTCTCGTGGAAGCGCTTGGAGATCTTGGCGTAGATCGGATCCACCTTCAACGCAAGGTCGGTGGTGAACATCATGGGCGCGTGCCTCTTCGACGGATCGTGGGCATCGGGCACGGTGTTCGCTGCCGATTTGTCCTTGGGAGTCCACTGGTGAGCGCCAGCGGGGCTCTTCGTCAGCTCCCATTCGTAACCGAAGAGGTTGTCGAAGAAGTTGTTGTCCCATCGGACCGGGTTGCTGGTCCATGCGCCCTCTAAGCCACTGGTGATGGCGTGGGGGCCTGCGCCGGTGCCGAAGGTATTGATCCAGCCGAGGCCTTGATGTTCGACCGCGGCTCCCTCGGGTTCGGGACCCATATAGGTGTGTGGTTCGGCAGCGCCGTGGGCTTTGCCGAAGGTGTGTCCGCCGGCGATGAGGGCAACGGTTTCCTCGTCATTCATTGCCATGCGGCCGAAGGTTTCGCGGATGTCCCGCGCCGCAGCGACCGGATCGGGATTGCTGTTGGGTCCTTCCGGGTTGACGTAGATGAGGCCCATTTGCACAGCGCCAAGAGGATTGTCGAGCTGGCGATCACCGCGATAGCGCTCGTCACCCAGCCAGGTGGTTTCCGGACCCCAGTAGATGTCTTCTTCCGGCTCCCAAACATCCGGGCGGCCACCGGCGAACCCGAAGGTCTTGAAGCCCATCGACTCGAGGGCCACATTGCCGGTGAGAATCATGAGGTCGGCCCAGGAGATTTTCTTGCCGTACTTTTGCTTGATGGGCCAGAGCAGCCGGCGCGCTTTATCAAGGCTCACGTTATCCGGCCAGCTGTTAAGGGGGGCAAATCGTTGCGATCCGGAGCCAGCGCCGCCGCGGCCATCCGCGATACGGTAGGTGCCCGCGCTATGCCACGCCATGCGGATGAACAATGGTCCATAGTGACCGTAGTCCGCGGGCCACCACGGCTGTGAGCTGGTCATCAGCTCATGCAGGTCCTTGATGACGGCATGCAAGTCGAGAGTTTTGAACTCCTCGGCGTATTTGAACGCCTCGCCCATGGGGTCGGAGAGCGAGGAGTGTTGATGCAGGATCTTGACGTTCAGTTGATTGGGCCACCAGTCTGCGTTGGATCGGGATCCAGTCACTGCCTGTTGGCGAACGCCGTTTGAGAAGGGGCACTTGGCTCCGTTTTGCTCCTTACTATCGTGGACAGGTTCTCCTACTGCGGTGGCGAATTGCTCTTCTTTGGCCATATGTTGCTTCTCCTTCGAATGGGTTAAAACGGTGACGAACCAGGAATTGATGGTTGGATTGCATGAGTTGCAATCGAGGCTGTTTCATCCAGCGGGCGGCGCCGGCCGCGCTCGCTGACCTACGAAATTCATCCGGTATTCACACGCCTACGAGACTTGACGGAACCGTGCTTCGCAGCGCATTTGGTGCAAAGCCCCCGAAAAATAAGTTCGCATTCGCGAACGATGCGCTTGCCGAGGGAGCGCGTCGCGGGCCTGGGCACGTCGTACCACGCAATATCCTCAACATTTCCGCAGCGGTCGCAGATGAAGTGGTGATGTAGCAGACCTTTGGCATCGAAGCGCGCGGCGCGACCCTCGACGGCCACTTCACGCACCAGGCCTGCCTGCACCAAGTCCCGTAGATTGTTATAAGTTGTGGCTCTTGAAGATCGCGGATCCATTTGATTTACGGCTTCGAAGATTTCGACCGCGGTGGGATGCCTGTTCTGTTCCATCAGGAAGGCCATCACGGCATAGCGCTGCGGAGTGCAGCGCAACCCGCTGTTTTCCAGAGACCGTTTGATCGCCTCGGTATCCACGTTAATTTAGACTATGTCTAACTTGATATTTTGGCAAGACAGGGCTCTTGGATGGCTGTGGAAAAGGGCAGGCCGGATCCGGATTTTCGGTTCCGTGGGGAAGTAGCTAGTGGACGAAAGAATCGCAGGGCAGCATTCGCTGCTGATGGAGAGAACCGCAGGTCCCTCGGCTTCGCTCGGGATGACACAGGTGCGAGCGGACCCAGATGAGTGCCGCGCTTACAGCGCTCGGATCATCTTCGAGATTGGGTCCCAGCCCTTCCGGGCTGGGCTCACGTTTGGCGGACGGCCCTCCGGGCCTCGCATCCATGGCGATTTTGCGGTGTCATTTCTTTCTCAACCTGCCACAGGCAAGTTGGCTGCTCCCACGGCACGCCGGGGCAGGCGGGATGACAAAGGGTAGAGTAGTGCTTCGATGAGGAAGTAGCTGGTGGACGAAAGAATCGCAGGGCGGCTTTCGCTAGCTCAACGCCTTTGCGAGTCGAACGAGTCCTTCCCGAATCGCAGTCTCATCGTAGCCGGCAAAGCCGATGAGCAATGCTTTTGGGTCAGGACGTCTCAGGGTAAACCGGTCAACGGCGAGAACTTCGATTCCCTGGTCGGCCGCGAGCCTTTCCGCCCGGCGTGAAGTCATCCCATTTTTGAGGAACCCAATGGTGTAGAGACCGGCCCGGACGTCGGAAAGTTCAAGCAAGCCATTTAGATGCCGCTTGCTGCCGTCGATCAACGCTGTGAGACGGCCGGCGTACAGATTACGCATGCGCCGGAGATGACGTGCCAAATGGCCATCCACGATAAAGTCGCAGAGCACCGCCTGATCGAAAGTCGAATTGCGAAAATCTGTTTGGTAGCGAAAGGCTAAGAAATAATCGGCCAAGGAGGGAGGCAAGACCACGTAGCCCACGCGCAAGGATGGGAACAATGTCTTGCTGAACGATCCAATCAGGATGACGCTTGCATGATTGTCAAGACTTTGCAGGGCAGGCACGGGCTGTCCTTCGAACCTGTATTCGCTATCGTAGTCATCTTCAATCACAAAAGCGCCAGAGCGTGAAGCCCAGTTGAGAACGGCCATCCGGCGTTCAAGGGACATGGTCACACCCAGCGGAAATTGGTGCGATGGCGTCAGGTACACTCCCTTGGCGTGCGGACAGATTTTTGTTCCGGCGGAGACAGACAGGCCTTCTTCGTCTACCGGCACACCGATGATCCTGGCCCCCACGTTGCCAAACGCGACGCTGGCCCCGAAATATCCAGGATCCTCCATCCATACCGGATCGCGCGGTTTCAGCAGAAAGCGCGCCAACAGGTCGAGCGCTTGTTGGATTCCAGAAACGATCACGATTTGTTCCGAAGTGCATCGCACGCCGCGGGAGGCGCGTAAATAACCGGCAATCGCATCGCGTAATGGCCGGTATCCACGCCCATCCGCCTCTGTCTTCAACCATGACCTGAAGTTACGCGCGCGGTCTGCCGCAAGACGCCCCCAGATCTCGGACGGGAATTCGGCGACGGCTGGATTTCCCACCCGAAACGGCCGGACACCCGAGGTAAAAGGCAAGTCAACGAACGGCTTTGGCCGTACGTATTCCGAAATGACACGACGAAGGTAAGCCGGAGGAGTCGAAGCCATCCGCCGGGTTTGCGCGGGCGCCGCAATATGATTCACCCACGTACCTAATCCAACGCGACAGGATACGTAGCCTTCGGATTGCAAACGTTCGAGCACGCTTACCACGGTTCCCCGCGACAGCCCGTACAGGCCGGCGAAGTCTCTGGAGGCGGGCAGCCTGACGCCGGGCCCAAGCCGGCCTTCAAGAATGGCGCGTCGCAGCTCGGCGTACAACCAGGTGGTTAGCGTTTGATTTTGCGGGCGGCTATTGAGAGTGAGCTCGAACGAGCTGATGGTTTTGGGCACTCGTTTTTCCTTGGTCCAATAATATTACCGGAAAATGGCTCTGTTCAGTGTACCAATGCAGCTCGTACTATCAGTTCTGTTTCCCGAAAAGCCGGTAGTCGAGGAACGCTGATGCTGTTGCTGTTCGAGGCTGCTGTAGAAGTGCCTCCTGTTTTTATCCGGCCGCACAGTCAGGAGGCGTGGGGCGGGGCGGTGTACAACCTGACTGCGATCGGAGCGTGCTGGATATTTGCTGAGTTTGTCGCGAGCTGCAGCCAAGTAGAGAAAAGACGGACCGCGGTTGCCGGAGATGTCACCAGGTCCCATCCGGATACGGTCGTCGCGTGAATGAGTGAACATGAAGGCATACCCTTACGTTCTGCTTGCGTTTGGAACCGTTCTCTGGGTGACTCCATTTTTCTTTACTCGAACCAAAGGTCAGGTTCTAGTAAGGATTGAAAAACGCGCACGAGGGGGTGTGCTCCTTCAGTGCCTTGGCTATTCGATCCTGTGGCAGAGTCATTTTTGGGAGAAGCCGCCGGAACGTTGGCGAACAATCGTTGCGCTTTGCTTTTTTGCTCTCGCGTGCCTGATATCATGGACCGCCGCGCGATCATTGGGACGCCAATTCAGGTTCGACGCGGCGATCGATTCGGCGCACATGCTGGTGCGCTCCGGACCGTATCGCGTAGTCCGCCATCCGATTTACACATCGATGTTCTGTGTCCTGCTGGCGACGGGCATAGTCGTTTCGCCGCTCAAGCTGCTATTGGTATCCATTGCAGTGTTTATTGCTGGTACTTTCATCCGGATGAGGATCGAGGATCGCTTGCTAGAGGCGCAATTCGGAGCAGAGTTCGTGGAATACCGGCAACGCGTCCCAGGATTTTTACCGTTTATCAAGATGCCCGTTCGATGAGCCGGAACAATCAGATGTAACGAAGGTCCGCCGCGATGCCGGGTTTTCGGTAACGTGACGGGTACACCAGCGAGGCGCTCGGCTACAACTACAATCTCCGCCGTTGCTACCCAAGGCGCATGGCGGATTCCCACAGAAACGATATGCTCTTTTCAAGCGGCGATTCTCCTAACCCTCACCGATCCTTTCGGGGGATGGGCTCGATGAGGGAACAAGGAGAATCGCTGTAATAGAAGAGTTAGCTTTGCTTGTGGTTTGCAGTAAATGAATAAATTGAATCTGCCACGTTACTCTTGTTACGCTTTCCGATGTTGTTAGGCGCACACTGAATCACTCTAACGATGCATTACCTTCGCCCTGCCAGGTAACACTGGCAGGGTTTTTACTTTTCTGACGTCGAGCGCGTGGCGTTCATGCGATTCCGGTTTGGCGATTTGGGTTGGGTTGGTTGATCGCTTATCGGCATTTGCGTGCGGTCCCGAGTTCAGATCTGTCCAGATTAGTGAACGAATCGGGCTTGGTGTGCAGGTTACTCCCTTGCGCAGTTGCGTTCGGGAAGGGCGCACAACAGGTCCCTCGGCTACGCTCCCACGGCACGCCGGGGCAGGCGGGATGACAAGGTTAGGGACGGCGGCACAGCTTGGCATGGGTGGAGACGGAGGGACGGAGCTGTAAGGAGTTGTTAGAGGGAAAGGCGCACAGCAGGTCCCTCGGCTACCTCCGGATTTCCTGTCAGGCTTCGTGGTGTCGATAGACCTCATGTGGCTTTCCTTACTGAAAGCCACATACGTGGCCGTTGATTAGCGCAGCGTAGTAGGAAATCCGGAGTTCGCTCCCACGGCACGCCGGGGCAGGCGGGATGACAAGGGTGGGGTGGTTCTTCCAGGAGGAATTGGCTAGTGGCTGAAAGAATCACAGGCCTAGATGATTTGGTTTTCAGCGAGTGCTGTCCAAATCGGGTTGAGGGAGACGGTTTTCTATAAGATGATCCCGGCGTGTCCACGGATCGCTGAAACGGAGTTCAGATGAAACGACTTGCTACTTTGTTGTTGCTTGGCTGCTCCTCGGCCCTTGCTTACGCTGCAGCGATCACACCTAATGTGTCCGCGGTCAAGAGCGGGCCCATTGCGGTAGTGGCTTCGGCAGAGTCGCTCACCATCCGCTGGGATGATAGCGCAAAACAACATTGGCAAACGAGCTTCTCGCTGGACTCGACGAAACCTTTGATCACAGCAATCTCGGTGGATGGGCGCAGTATCGTCGAGCTGGCGAAACCATACTACCGATGCTCCACGGGAAAGCGGCGTGGTGGATGGGATGCCTTCTTTGACTTCCCGCCGGCTGATCCACTGGGAACGCGGCAATTCCTACTCGAGTTTCATCCGACCGCAGTGTCTGCCCAGACGGTTGGAGATCGAGTGGAAGTAACTTTTGATGGAGTGAGGCTCGGAATCTTCACGGGTTCACTCCGCTATACGTTCTACCCAGGCACTTCGCTTATTCAGCAGTCCGCGCTGGTCAGCACTCATGAACCCGACACCGCTTTCTACTATGATGCTGGACTGGAAATGACAGCGGAGCAGGATCGCCGGGCCGGTGGCAATATGGAGTCGCACATCTCCTACTACGATGTTGAGGGAAAGCTCAAGGAGATTACGCCGCCTTACGGGTCTGAACGTCACACACTGGCGGCGCACTATCGCACAGTGGCGGCGAAGATGGGCGCAGGGAGCATTGCCGTTTTTCCACCTCCGCATCGCTATTTTTTTGCGCGCGACTACACGACCAATCAAGGGTACCTCTGGTACAGCTCCTGGCGGGGCAGGGTTGGATTGGGAGTGCAGCAGTACCCCGACGACGATACGACTATCGATCCATGGATGAACGCGCCGCCGGATTCCGTTCAGGAAATGGGCTTGTTTCTGCTGCCTAGCGCGAAGGACTCGAGCGTAGCGCTCAAGGACGTTCTTGCTTATACGCACAACGATCACTTTGCGCATTTGGATGGTTTTGTCACCTTTGCACCGCATTGGCACCTTGCCTACACCGTGCAGGCCATGGAACATGGACTCGACTGGGAGCCTCCTTTCAAGCCGGTGATGAAGGCCATCGGGATTGACTCCGCCATGATTATGGATTTCCACGGGGACGGACATCCCGCCGATTTGACGGACCTCAGGCTCCACGAACTGGACGAGTACTACAAAGCCTGCCGAGCGCAGTCTGACGGGAACTTTCTGCTGATCCCTTCAGAAGAAGCGGATATCTACCTGGGCGGGCACTGGGGGCTGGTATTTCCTCACCCGGTGTATTGGCAGCAGGATCGCAAACCTGGTGAGAGCTTTGAGAGCGCCGATAACAAATACGGCAAGATCTATCGCATCCATGATGCCGGAGAGATGTGGAAGATGATCAAGGCGGAAGACGGGTTCGCTTATCAGACTCATCCGCGGACCAAGGGATCGACGGGATACCCGGATAAGATTTTGAACACTGCTTACTTTCGAGACAGCAGCTACCTGGGCACCGGTTGGAAGGCAATGCCGTCGGATCTGTCTTCGCCAAGGTTGGGGGAGAGAGCATTCAAGACGCTCGATGACTTGAACAACCTTGGCTTGCACAAGCACATGATTGGAGAAGTGGATGTATTTCAGATTAGTTCGACGGATGAACTGTACGGGCATATGAACATCAACTATCTTCGGTTACCGGAACTGCCTTCGTTCGATCACTATGACCGCATCCTGCACTCGATCGAGAAGGGGGACGGTTTTATCACCACCGGCGAGATCCTTCTCCCGTCTACCTCCATGGCCGCGGAGGGGGATGGGAGCATCCGCGTCAAAGCAAAAATATCCTCGACATTTCCCTTGAGGATCGCTGAAGTGGTTTGGGGCGACGGTGGGAACACCCACCGGCAGGTCATCGATCTGCAATCGACGCCGGCATTCGACGATCACGAGTACTCGTGGCTGGTGGAGACGGCCCCCGGCTGGACGTGGGCGCGGTTCGCCGTTTGGGACGTGGCGGGCGACGGCGCGTTCACCAATCCTGTTTGGCATGACCGGAAATAGAGGCTGCAGAAAGTGCTGCTTCCCACGACAGGCCTTTCTTTTCTATAGAATCTTCTTTGGGACTGAAGAGGAGATTTTGCTATGCGCATCGCACGAGTAAGTATGGGCTTGATCCTGACGCTGTGTTGCGTCTGCTTACATGCTGACGAGAGCGATCCGCAAAAGGTAACCCTGGTAGGGACGCTCCATCGCGCGATGGCGATCGGAGCAGAATCCACTGGTTGGATGGTGCAGGTCGATTCCGAAACCATCATCGACGGGAAACCCATCAGCTCGATTGAAGTGAGTGATACTCGAAAGCCCAAGCAGCTTGAGGATCTCGAGAACAAGCGGGTGAAGATCGCCGGTAAGGTGGTCTACCGTCACGGTGTGGAAACCGGAGTCCAGTCGTATGTCGAGATCACGACCATCAAAGCGGACCCAGGGCCAGACAAGCACTAACCAGGGCGAATGGAAGTTTCAGCCAGATATTGCGTACCCTATCGGAAAAAGCAATACCCCAGGGGCTAAAGCCCGTCGTTTTCTCAATCGTTTACGGCCCGACTAAAGTCGTGCCCTGATACAAAACATGAGTTTTTCCGCAGCCTGCAAAATCGTACCCTGATCCAAAACATGAGTTTCCGCAGCCTGTAAAGTCGTTCCCTGATCCAAGGCCAGGAGATTTCATCAGCGTTCCCTGGAGGTGCGGCACGCGCGGAAGAAGCCAATGCGGTGCTCGGGTATACTCCCAACCAATGGTTCGCAACTGATGGTTCGCATTCTGGCCGCCGCTCTCCTCGCTTGTGCTATCTCTGGGCACGCTCAGCAGTACGACCTCGTTCTTCGTAACGGCCAGGTCCTCGATCCGAAAAACAATGTTGCGGCGAAACGTGACGTAGCCGTTCTGGACGGCAAGATTGCCGCCATCGAAGCAACGATTCCCGCAAGCGCCGCCAAACAATCCGTAGATATCTCCGGTCTCTATCTCACGCCCGGGCTGGTCGATATCCACGTGCATGTCTTTACCGGACTTCGCCATAACGCGTGGGGCAACGGCGACCTCTCTGTCCCCGCCGACGTGATGGCCATCCCGAACGGCGTTACCACCGTCGCCGACGCCGGCTCCTCTGGTTGGCGCGACTTTCCCGAGTTTCGCCGCCGCATCATTGACTATTCCAGGACCCGCATCTTCGCCTTCCTTAACATCGTTGGAGCGGGCATGGCCAATATCGACGATGCTGCCGAGCAGAACGAACACGACATGGACCTCGATGCGCTTTCGAAGACGATCGAACAGAACCGCGACATCATCGTCGGCATCAAGACTGCACACTGGCAACAGCCCAACTTCATCTCCGTGCAGAAGGCCGTGGAGGCCGGCGAGCGCAATCATCTGCCCGTGATGGTCGATTTCGGGTGGTTCGACAACAAATCGTACGAGCAGATGATCTCGAGCATCCTGCGCCCGGGAGACATCAGCACCCACGTCTTCCGCATGCCCGCGCCGCTACTGACTCCGGAAGGCAAACCTGCCGCCTTCATGCTCGAAGCGCGCAAGCGGGGAATCAAGTTCGACGTTGGCCACGGTGGCGGTTCCTTCACCTTTGCGCTCGCGGAGCCCATGGTAAAGAACGGCTTCTTTCCTGACTCCATTTCAACGGACCTCCACGTCGACTCCGCTACGGGCGTCATGCTCAACCTGCCCAACGTGATGAGTAAGATGCTCGCGCTGGGCATTCCCCTGCCGGAGGTCATTCGGGAATCGACCACGAACCCAGCCACCGAGATAGGCCACCCTGAATTGGGGCAGATCTCTGTCGGCTCGGTCGCCGACATTGCCGTCCTCCGCGTGGAGCACGGCAGCTTTGGCTACGCGGATCTTGTAGGAGGGAAGGTCGACGGCAGCGAACGCATATTGGCTGAAATGACCATCCGCGCGGGCCACATCGTCTTCGATCTCAACGCGCGCAGCGCGGTTCCTTGGCGCGAGGGCCACCTCAAATACGCGACCCGGTGAAAGGATGTCTGGTCCTATTGGAAGAGCTTGAGTGCGTTGAGAAGGGTGTAGTAAACCCCCCATGCGGCGGGTATCGAAACCACGAACCACGCAGCCAGGATCAGGACGGGCGATGTCGTCTTGTTCTCATTTGTAACCATGGATGAATGCTCCTCCGGTTGCGCACCTGTTTAACGAGTTGCTCGAACCTGGCTGCTCGCGCTTTCGAGCCAATACTTCTGCGCCACTGGACGCACCAGGAGATTGGCGATGAAACCCACCACCATAAGGGCAGCCATGATGTGCAAGATCACGGGGTAAGCCTGCTGTTTCGGCAAGTGGTTGGCGACGTAATGGTCGAGGATGCCGTTGACGATGAGCGGCCCGACGATGCCTGCGGTGGACCAAGCCGTCAGCAGCCTCCCATGGATGGCGCTCACGTGATAGCCCCCGAAGAGATCCTTGAGATAAGCGGGAATGGTCGCGAATCCTCCGCCGTACATGCTGATCAGCACGCCCGCGATCAGCACAAAGAGCGGGACGGAATTCAGGTGCGTGTTACCCGTGAAAGGAAGGGCCAGATATAGGAGCATGCCCACGACAAAAAAGACGAAGTAGGTGGTCTTGCGTCCAATGAAGTCCGACATCGACGCCCAGACAAAACGTCCTCCCATGTTGAAGAGGCTCAGCAGGCCGACAAACCCACCCGCAGTGACCGCCGTGACCTGGCCGTGGAAGAGGTCCTGGATCATGGGGGACGCCTGCTCCAGGATGCCGATGCCCGCGGTTACGTTCATGCAGAGGATGAGCCATAGCAGCCAGAATTGCGGCGTGCGGGAGGCGGCGTTGACTTCCACGCTATGGGCAGAGATCAGGGCCGATTGCGTTGCCCTGGGAACCCATCCCTCCGGCTTCCAACCCTCGCGCGGCACACGAATGGTAAAGACACCAAACATCATGAAGACGAAGTAGAGAAGGCCCATCGTGACCCAGGTGGCCGCGATGGGATGCGCGGAGGCCCGGTAAAACATCATCAGTTTGGTGCCCAGCGGCGAACCGATCATCGCGCCTCCGCCGAAGCCCATGATGGCGAGGCCGGTAGCCAGTCCCGGCCGGTCGGGAAACCACTTGATCAGCGTGGAGACGGGTGAGATATAGCCCAGCCCCAACCCGATGCCACCGATGACCCCGTAGCCGAGATAGATGAGCGCCAGGGAATGGTTTGCCGCGCCTGCGGCGGCCACCAAAAATCCGGACCCGAAGCAAGTAGCCGCGACAAACATCGCCTTGCGAGGTCCCGCCGTCTCCAGCCATCGGCCAAACAGAGCCGCGGAAAGTCCCAGCACGGCGATGGCGATGGAAAAGATATAGCCGACCTCTTTCAGGTTCCAGGCAGCGCCGTCCGCGCCCTTCAGCGCCAGCAGCGGATTCTTGAAAATGCTGAATGCGTAGACCTGGCCGATGGCCAGGTGAATAGAGAGTGCAGCGGGCGGCACAAGCCACCGGCTGAAACCAGGATGGGCAACAGAGACTTCACGATCAAGAAATGACAGCATGCAGGGCGTGCCTCGAACAGCGGAGCGCATTGAATTATTGACTGACCTGGTGACTGACCAGAAGTTCGCACCTCAGTCTGTCATCCGTGGGATGACACCATCTTCTATCACATAGGATGTGCGACCCGCGACTGAGGCTCAGACTCTCTCCCAACTGCCCGAATCAGCCGCTCGCACGCCAGGGGCTCAATTCCTGCCGTTTGGGTCCTGGACCGGTTCTGCGAATTGCACAAATTGGTTCCTGTCTTTAGGCTCCCTATGCGAGAATTCCCAGGTCAATACTTACGCCCATCGTTCGTTATCTACGCAGGAGCAACCCAGATGCCCGAAGAGCAAGAAAAAGTTCTAACCCTCGCAATCGAACGTGACGGGGACACGGCCGTTGTTAAATGTCACGGCCGACTGGTAGCTGGCACCACCGAAGAACTTTACCAGGAGGTGAAAGATCTTCTACCCCAGACAAAAATGGTGGTTGTTGACTTAGCGGAACTCACCTACGTGGATAGCTCGGGACTTGGCACGCTGGTGCGGCTGCATGCATCTGCCCGAAAGCTGGATTGCGAGTTGAAGTTGCTTCATCTTGGTAAGCAGCTGCGCAATTTGCTAAAGCTGACGAATCTTCTTGCTGTTTTCAGCCAGGTGGAGGACCACGGCATTACTATTGCCTGATTGCCCGAGAGGGGCGCTTCCAACCGGCCAAAGGCGACTTAACACTTCTACGAAATATGCTTTCGCCTGCGCATTCATTGGGCCGGCACTTGTCGCTCAGCGAGCCGGTCCAATTGTTTTTCATTCGAACTGGTTTAGATCGGTGTCGGGGGCAGGGTGGCCCAACGCGCGGCACATGGCAACGATCTGGCCTTTGTGATGAAAGGCATGCGTGAGCACATGATGAAGGATGAGCGCCGGGGTGCGGACGGCGACGTCCCCGTCGGAGAAATGAAGCTCGGTATCGGCATTGAGTTGTGGATTAGTCAAGGTCGACAAATAAGCCTGGGTCGACTGGCTGACTTCCTTCTGCAGGCGCCTTACATCGGTGAGGACCGGACAGTCACCAATGGTCCGGTCGGCGTACCGTAACCCCTGGAGCGTGTGGACCCAAAAGCCTTCGCAGTTGAAGATATGGATCGCCTGTTCCCGCAGCGTGCGGAAGCCGAAGCCGGATAATTCCGTCACATAATCGTTGGCGGGCATGGTGGACAGGTGATCGAGAACGAGATTGAGGCTGGCGTGGGTCCAGCCATGGAATTTTCGAACACCGTCGAGGGTAAACACCGATCTCTCCTTACGGGCTCATCGTGTGAGATGAGAGGGATGCCAAGGATCCTTTTGATTTTTATATACCCGACCAGCCAGGGTCGAGCAGCTTTTTCGACTGGCATGGCAATCGGCGGGCAGAGGTAATGCAGGACAGACTGGTCCAATGGATAACTGGTCCGCTGTCATTGTGTGGTGAAGGCTCTTGAGCGCCGCGGGTCTATACTTCTGCCACTGGACATTCGTCCATAGAAGGAGGTCTTTGTCATGGTCAAGCCAATTCCCGACGGATATAGCTCTGTCACCCCGTATCTCATTTTCGAGGATGCCAACTCCGCGATTGATTTCTACGGAAAGGCATTCGGCGCGCAGGAACTGTTTCGTATGCCCATGGGGAACCGGATCGCCCACGCTGAGATCCAGATCGGAAACTCCCGGATTATGCTGGCCGATGAAGCCCCGCAAATGGATGCGTACGGCCCCAAACATCACAACGGATCGCCCGTGAGCCTGATGCTCTATGTTGACGACGTGGACACTTTCTCAAAGAAGGCCGTCGCAGCAGGAGCGAAAGTGCTGCGTCCGGTAAAGACTCAGTTCTACGGGGATCGTTCCGGAACCTTTCTCGATCCATTCGGCTATAAGTGGACGATCGGGACGCATGTCGAAGATGTCCCGGCGGAGGAAATGGAGACGCGCATGGCGAGCGCGGCGGCGGGCTAGAGTCTTTGCGCTCTCATGCGGAAAAAAGGACTGGCCCCGACGCGGTGATTCCCGCGGCCGGGGCCGGCCAGGAAACAAAGGGCCCCGTGTTTTGGGGGTTCATCTTTTGGGGTATGCCGTGAAAATGTAATCCTTTGACGCCGCTAGCGTGTGGCATGCGGCGCCGCATTTGGCGTCGTTCGCCTGCGGCGGTTTGCTGGCCGAGGTGCCTGGCGCGAACGTACTGGATGAGGCGTCATAGTCGAACAGGGCATAGCCCCATCCGTGCGTGTCAGTTTGATTTTTTTAACCAGGCGCGTCCACTACCATCCCATTTGTCGCATTCGCTCGAGGATCAGTGCGCTGTACTGGTTCATGCGCGCCGGTTTTCGCTTTAGGGGAGCGGGTAGAATCGCGGCGAGCCGCGCCGCCTGTTGCCGGTCGGTATTCCGGGCCGCGGTTCCGTCGTAGGCATGACAGGCGGCGTCCGCGCCATAAATGCCGGGTCCCCATTCGACTACGTTGAGGTAGATCTCCAGGATGCGCTGCTTGCCAAGAAAGAGTTCGGCCAGCGGCACCAGTGTGAACTCCGCGCCCTTGCGGAGGATGGAGCCGCCGGTTCCGAAGAAGAGGTTTTTTACGAGTTGCTGTGTAATGGTAGAGGCTCCGCGGAAGCGGCCGCCTTCCAAATCGTCGCCGGCAGCGATTTGAATCTCGTGCCAATCGAAGCCATGGTGCTGGTAGAAGCGTGCGTCTTCCGCGGCGATGACAGCGTGCTGAAGATTGGGCGAGATTTGGCTGAGAGGGATAAATTTGTAGCGTTTGCGATACGGCGTGCTGTCAGCCCACGTTTGCAAGCGACGCTGGACCTGCAATGCAGTAGTCGGTGGATCGATCCACCGGGCAGACAGAAGGAGCAGCACGGCAAGCAACCAGAGAGACGCCATGCTGATGACAAACCATCGGACAAATGATCGGAGGACGTCCTTCTGAAGCAGAGTGCCGGGGTGCGCTAGGGTCCATTTAGTCACTTGTCAGGATCATAACCGGGGCGGGATTACTCCTTGATCCTGATTTTGCGCGGTCTGTTACGAGCGCGGCGGTAGTGACTTAAGTAGTAACGTCTTGTGTGCGACAATCCGCTAGCGAACTTTGACTCATCCACGCGTGATGACCGAGGCCCCCAGCCAGCGACGATTCCTGATTGCCATGATGCTGTTTGTCATCGTGGTGATCAATTATCTCGATCGCAGCAACATTTCCATCGTGGGACCGCAGCTCTCACGCGCGCTGAACCTGACGCCGGTCAAGCTGGGCGTAATTCTGTCCGGCTTCGGCTGGACCTACGTCGCGCTGCAGATCCCCTGCGGCTGGCTGGTCGACCGCGTGCACCCGCGCTATCTCTTCGGCTGCATCCTGGGGCTGTGGTCATTGGCGACACTGTCGCTGGGTCTGGCTACAGGCTTTGTGAGCCTGTTGTTTCTACGCCTGGCGGTGGGCGCATTTGAAGCGCCCGCCTATCCGATCAACAATCGCGTGGTCACGACCTGGTTCGGAGAAGACGAGCGCGCCGGCGCCATCGCAGTCTACACCTCCGGCCAGTACGTGGGCCTCGGATTTCTGACCCCGCTGTTGTCGTGGATTGACATCTCCTATGGGTGGAGAGCGGTCTTCGCCGTCACGGGCGCGGTGGGGCTCACCTGGGCCGTGGTGTGGTATGTGTTGTATCGCGATCCGGCAGATTTCGGCGGAGTGAACCAGGCGGAGATCGATCACATCGCGGCCTGCGGAGGCATTCCCGACTTGAGCCAGCGCATCGGCCGGCAAAAGAGAGTCGTCGCCTGGGCGGACTGGAAGACTGTCCTGGGCAGTCGAAAACTGTGGGGTGTCTACGTTGGTCAGTTCGGGATCAACGCGACGCAATGGTTCTTCCTGACCTGGTTCCCAACCTACATGGTCACGTACCGTCACGTGAGCTTCGCGAGATCGGGCCTGCTGGAGGCACTGCCGTTTCTGGGCGCCTTCGCGGGCGTGCTGTTGGGCGGCTTTGTTTCCGACGGCCTGCTGCGGACAGGAAGCTCGCTGACCATGGCACGCAAGGTGCCGATTATCGTGGGCATGCTGCTTTCGAGCACCATCGTGGTAGCTAATTATGTAAGCGACCCGCTTTCCATCAGCGTGTGCCTCACGGTTGCCTTCTTCGGCTGCGGGTTCGGATCCATCACCTGGTCGCTGGTTTCGGCGATGGCCCCGGAGCGTTTGATCGGCCTGACCGGCGGCGTTTTCAACTTCACCGGCAATCTGGCCGCCGTCGTAGTCCCACTGGCCATTGGTTTCCTGATCAAGGGGAATGATTTCACGCGGCCGCTGATCGCCGTTTCTGCTATGGCGCTGATGGGAGCCGGGTCCTATATTTTTCTGGTTGGGAAGATCGAACGCATCCCCGAAGAGGGTCAATAGGTTTGATAGCCCTTTATATCTTGGGCGTTAATCCTTGCATGCCAGGAAGTTCTTGGATGGGCGGGGTTCAGGGGCTTGTCTCCGAAGCTTCTGCGAACTTCCACGAGTCTTGCTGCTTGCAAAAATCTTCACGCTGTTATTACATTAGTAATAACAGTGAGGGGTGCTGCCATGGTTGAGCTTAAGGTGCGAAAATTCGGGAACTCGCTCGGGGTTGTGTTGCCCAAGGAAGTAATCAGCCGACTGCATACCGCAGATGGCGAGGCATTGTTCCTGATCGAAGGGCCGGATGGAGGCTACCAGCTTACTCCCTACGATCCCAGCTTCGAAAAAAGGATGGCGAAAGCGGAGGACATCATGAGCCGCTACCGCAACACGCTGCATGTTCTCGCCAAATGAAGAAGCCAGTCTGGATCGAAGAGCGCGACGCGCTCGTAGTGCACAATCGTCTGCTGGCGCTGCACGGCGGAGCCGGAGGTTTACGCAATGGCGGACTGCTGCAATCGGCGCTGGCCCGCCCACAACAGCAGTATGCCTATGCCGAGACCACTGACATCATCGATATGGCGACGGCCTATACGGCGGGTATCGTACGGAACCACCCGTTTCTTGATGGCAACAAGCGTACGGGATTCGTAGTGGGCATCTTGTTTCTCGAACTCAACGGCTATCGTTTTGTCGCGAGCGAGGAAGACGCCGCACAAGCGGTTCTGAAGCTTGCGGACGGTACTCTCGATGAAGCGGATTACAGCTCTTTCCTCCGTGGCAATGTACGGCGCAGAAAGAAATAGAACTCCCAATTGGCGGAGGCCGGTGCTGTCTCCGCGGGGGATTCACTCCATGGATGCCTGTGATGACTGCTTGTTAATGGTCTTCCGTTTCGGGCTCGCCGGGTTTTATCTTGCCGCAATCGGCGCCCAGGTAAGTGCTCGTGGATTTCGACTCCATCTCCCGCTTCTGACCGTTCGTCGTCATCGTGGAATGGGATTCAGAGACGATGTGCTGAGAGTCCTGGATGTTCTCGGTCCCGCGCGTCACCATCGTCCCCCCGTTGGGGATTTTGCAGGTGGCGGTAAAGCTGTAGCCGTGAGCATTCTTCACGTTGTCGACCGTGCAGCCTTCGTGTGGCTTCGACATATTCCCCACCATTTCCTGCCAGCTCTCAGGAGTGATACAGCTTTTGGACACCAACTGCCTGGGAGCGCCGGTACCCATATCCATTGTCATTTTCTTTTCCCATAACCCCATTTTTACCGGAGCGACCTGGGCAAACACGATGCCGGAAGACCCGGCCAACGCCGCTATCAACACCAATGAGCGCATGAATTCACCTTGGCAGCGATTCTAGTGTAAAGTCAGCGCCCGCGGACTTAATTTCCGCTATGCACAGCGAGGCCGGTCTAGAGCTCGTTGGGATGGGTTTTCAGGGCAGATTGAGGATCTCCACCCATGTCGGCTCCGCCTATTGCATGGGCTGGGACGTGTCGAATTAGGCGTTGGCTTATTGATCTGCGGGCAGAACCAGATATGCTTCGAAGAAGCAGTGCACATAACGAGACCGGTTGAGGATATTGAGTGAAGAAGAATCTGTTGCCGATTGAGGCGATTGCCGCCAAGCTGGATTTGCCGGACGATCTATATGAGAAGCGCAGCCCGGTCAGCGGGAAGCTAAGCCTGGAGCTACTGAAGGACGCGCGATTTAACCACGGCGGCAAGCTGATTCTGGTGACCGCAACAACACCGACGGTTTCGGGCGAGGGCAAGACCGTCACATCGATCGGACTGGTGCAAGGACTAGAAGCGATTGGTAAACGCGCGATTCTTTCTTCGCGCGAGCCGTCGCTGGGGCCGGTGTTCGGTATGAAAGGGGGAGCGGCCGGGGGCGGGCGCTCGCAGGTGGAGCCGGCGGCCCAGATCAATTTGCACTTCAACGGCGATTTCCATGCGATTACGAGTGCGCACAACCTTCTGGCAGCCCTGATTGATTCGCACATGTTTCATGGCAATGAGCTTGATCTTGATCCGGATGCGATTAGCTGGCCACGCACGCTGGACATGAACGATCGCGCGCTCAGGGCCATCACGGTGAGCGTGACGGGCGCAGACAAGAAGCTGCGCGACGGCAGCAATCGTTCCAGTGGATTTCTGATTACAGCGGCGTCGGAGATTATGGCGATCCTTGCGCTCGCTTCCAGTCGGGAGGATCTGCGTGCGCGGTTGGCGCGGATCGTGATTGGACCGAACCGCGCGGGCCTGCCAGTGCGCGCATCGGATCTGCGGGCGACGGGACCGATGATGGCACTGCTGAGTGAGGCGTTGCTGCCAAACCTTGTACAGACTACGGAGGGAACACCTGCAACGGTACATTGCGGGCCGTTTGGCAACATCGCGCACGGCACCAGTTCGGTGATCTCGCAGCAGATGGGGTTGCGGCTGGCAGACTACGTGGTGAACGAGACAGGCTTTGCATCGGACCTGGGCTTTGAAAAGTACATGGATCTGGTAAGTCCGTCCGCAGGTATTAAGCCGTCGATCGCGGTGTTGGTGACGACGGTGCAGAGCATGAAGCAACAGGGGGAGGGCGATCTCGAGCGCGGATTTGCGAATCTCGATACCCATATCCGCATTGTGAGAGGGTTTGGACTGCCGGCGGTGGTGGCGATCAACCGCTTCCCGGATGATACGGAAGCGGAGCTCGAATCGCTGCGGGCCCATTGCGAGGCGCGGGGAGCGGCGTTTGCGCTTTCGGAAGCGTTTGCAAAGGGTGGGGAAGGAGCGGCCGCGCTTGCGCGCAAGGTTGTTGAGACGATCGAGGCCCATCCAGATGTCATGGTAACGAGAACGTATGAGGCCCACGATCCCGCGGTTGAGAAGATCACAAAGGTGGCGCAGAAGATCTATGAAGCAGACGGCATTGAGCTGAGCGAGCGCGCGAAGGAAAACCTGGCGCGGTTTACGCGCTGGGGCTATGGCGAACTGCCGGTCTGCATCGCGAAAACCCAGTACTCGCTGAGCGACGATCCAAAGCGGTTGGGCGCGCCACGGGGGTGGAAGTTGCATGTGACGGACGTGGCGCTCTCGGCGGGCGCCGGGTTCCTGGTTGTTATCTCGGGTGCAATGATGCTGATGCCGGGGCTGCCAAAAGCGTCGCGCGCATTGGGGATCGATGTGGATGAGAATGGCGAGATTATTGGCATGTAGGCATCGCTGGCCTTTCGTCACCACGGGTTGGCTATCAGGATCGTGGACAGCAAGATTGGTAAGTGTTCGTTTGTGAACAGTCGCTAGGGAACTACTTATATTAGTGGTTGGCCTCGTAGTGTTGCTGGAGCAGGTCCTGGCCGAAGTCGCCCGTGACGTCGCGCCATACAGAGTGGATATGATTTGCGTTGTCCTGTGTGTCATCCAATTCAATAAGAAATAAAGCTGTCTGCACGCGATAGTAGTGCGGGTCACCGCGGCTAATTCCACCCGACCAGGCGAAGTAGATATTCCGACCGGCTTCGTTCATCTGGGCTATCCGGTTTTCGGCCAGCTCAGGCGGCACGTTGCGTGCGTATTCTTCCATGAGAGCCATGAGCGCATCGAATTGCGTGGCGTTCATCCTGGAACCGGAGAGGCCGGATGGCTGGCCCTGAAGCGCGGCCTTCCGGCTGGCGGCGGTCAGGATGTCTTTGTAGGCGGTTGGGTCCACGATCGCGACCTTCTGTTGTTGTTCGTCGAGTAGATGGATCAGCTCGATTCCAAGGTCGTCCTCTCCAGCCAGAGTGCGCAGGCCTTTGCGCGGTCCTTGCCGAACTTCGGCGGGGTTGGCGCCGAAGAAGCTCGGGCCGTCCACCACTTTGCCATTCACTACTGTGTAGTTCTGACTGAGATGGTGGCCCTCCACGCGGTAGCCCCAGGCGCCACTGTCGGAAGGAGTGCCGAACACTGAGAAATAGTATTTCTCCGGGTTGCGGTTCTCGCCGCTATCGTTCTCCATGATCTTGAGGACGTCTTCGAGGCTCATGATGGTCACGGCCTTGATGTACCCCGTCTGGCTCAACCCAGCCGCCAGCAGCGCGCTGGCGAGGTGCCTCTGATAGGGTCTCATCTCGCGCAAGGGCAGCCCCTTGCGCTCCTTAGGGATGAAGTGCCAGTTGAGACGCTCATCGGCATCGAAAGGAAAAGTCGCTTTGCCGCGTTGACTGTCATCGAGCGCGGCGAGAAAGCGCTGGGCACATTCGGTCATGAGCGACGCCGCATGGACGCTGTGCAGATGGACATGGTTGGCGTGGCTATTGCTCGAGCCGAGGACACCAACTCCCACGAGCGCGGCGGATGAACGGAGAAACGATCGGCGTTTCATGCAGATGAATTTCCTCCCGCTTGACTGTTTTGTCAACCGAGTACAGAAATGCGGGCGGCTACCCCCAAACCCGGGAGATAGATGTCATGTCACGTTAATCCATGGGAGGGCCGTACAATATGGTGATGGGTAACACTACTCCTTATACCGATGAGCATGCCGCGGCCGGCCTTGATTTTCCTTTTCCCAGCATTGAGACCTGGCAGAATCAGTTTCCGGGGTATGAGATTCTGGTGGACGATCCTGAATTCACCTCAGTGTGCCCAAAAACCGGCTTGCCCGACTTCGGCGCCCTGACGGTGCGGTACATGCCACGGCAGCGTTGCCTGGAGTTGAAGTCGATGAAGGAATATTTGTTCGCTTACCGCAACCTCGGCATCTTTCAGGAGAATGTCGTCAATCGGGTGTTGGAGGATGTAGTCAAGGCCTGTGACCCGGTATGGGCCATTGTGAAGGGGGAGTTCCGTCCCCGCGGCGGTATTTCGACCGTCATCGAGGCCCGCTGGCCGCGCCCCCGAAGCTAGCAGGCCGTGTGCACGTTACTGCTTCATGGTTCTACCTTCCATCCGGGAACACCCAATAGAAATGGCCGGCTTCTACTCGTGGGTTGTGTCGCGGATAGAGCCCACTAGATCCGGCCTGCGAGTCGCAGAATCAACGGACGTGGAGGTTGGTAAGGCATTGCTGCCAGTATAGGTACAGGCAAAGGTCGCGGGGAGAGTGCGCCGCTTGTAATCCTCAGGCAATGGGCCAACCGTTCCAGTGCGCTGAACGGCCCGCACGCATGCGTAGTCTAAGGAATGCCAGCCGCTGGGCTTGCCTATTCTCACATTGCTGAGAGAACCATCGCGATTCACATCGAACCACATCTCTGCCGAGTTTCCTGCAGGAACGTTCGCATCGACACGTTCAAGATCACTAAAACTCTGGTGGAGCCTCTCGGCCATTTGCTTCATGTACAAGAGAGAGGGCTCGGGTTCGGCAGAATTCGCTACGGGCGCAGTTACCTTTTGAGGTACTTGCTGACCATCTTGCAGGTGATAGGCGCAGTCGTAGATAACGTTCAGACTGTCTTTGGCTCCCCCTTCCGGCGGCCCAAATGTCTTGACTTGCAGCACCGCGTTCACACATGAGAAGTCCAACGAGGGATACCCGCTGGTTGCAAACAGGGAGACGCTTTGAGGAGAGCCCTCGCGTGAGATCGTGAACCCAATTTTCGCAGTGGCTCCTACAGGTGTGTTGACGACCGTGGATGGGTTCAAGTTTCCGGAGATCCTGTTGTGAATCACGTCTCCATACCACTTGGACGGGGCGGGTTGCCCGACCTCCACGTGGGCCTTTAGGGGAGCATTTTTGCTATAGGCCTGTGCTGCAGGGCTGTTGGTGACGGCGTGCTGACTCGTTGTTCCCGAATAAAGGGAGAAACCTCCCCAAACGAGAATTACGAACGCTATCGCGATAGGAAGCAATTGCCTAAAGGAGAACGCGGTCCAAGGAGGGAAATACATTCGTAGCCGTGGGGGCCTGAGAACTGCTATCAACGCTTCTACGTCGCCAGCCTGATATGCCTCATTCGCCAACTTCGTGAGCCGTTCGCAACGAATTCGATCCTGCTCATCAATTGCCAGATCAGGATGAACACGCTTGAGAACTCGAATCCATAGGTGCTTTAATTCCGGCGACGGCGTACCCATGCTGTACTCTCGGTCTGCTTAGCAGCTTTACTAGAAGATGGGCTGAGCTACAGCCTAAAGGACAGATTTATACGGGCAATCAGGAAAGAGAACACGTCGCAGCCCCGATGCAGGGTGATGAACAGGCCCGATATCTGCCAGAGTGAAGACGGTGAAGAGCGTCCTTGTTGGCCCAGTTCACGGGAGTTAGCAAACATTCACCGCTACCGGCATCTTCCTTCGTGCCGCTGCAATAGCGCTCTCGACCTGGGCTTGGCGGCCTCGGTTTTCACGCTATCTCCGCCGTTTTCAATTCCACATGGTACGGTCAACCGCGTGCAGGTACAACAGTGTTCGTAGACACCTCTGTTACTTTTGCGTTAGGCGTCTTAACGCTTCCTGGGTGGCCGAGGTGATGTGGGAGCGTCCTGTGCCCTGAGGTTCTCGGAAAAGAGCTGCAGCCATGCGTGCGACAAGGTTTGGAAGATGGGGAGACGGTCCCCCTAACTTAGGGGGCTGTTCGAGGTCAGAGTTGTCCAAACTAGCGGGCAAGTCGGGCTTGATGTGCAGTAATCCGTTGATTGTGTGGAACCGGCCAATCTCAGAGAGAATCGGGTTGGCTTTGGATGATGGCAATCAGCATTCACGTGCGGTCCAGTTCAGAGCAGTCCAGATTAGCGAACGAATTGGGCTTGATGTGCAGGTGACTCACTTACGCAGTTGCGTTCGGGAAGGGCGCACAGCAGGTCCCTCGGCTTCCTCCGGTTTTCCTGTCGAGCTTCGTGGTGTCGATAGACCTCATGCGGCTTTCCTTACTGAAAGCCGCATACGTGGCCGTTGGTTAGAGCAGCGTAGTAGGAAATCCGGAGTTCGCTCGGGATGACAAGGGTGGGGTGGTGCCTCCAGGAGGAATTAGCTAGCGGCTGAAAGGAAATTCCCGTTCCCGCTGATGACGATGCGATCAAGATTCGGAGGATAGCTCGGCGGGTTGCCAAACTGGTACGATTGGATCCCGTCACTGAGTTCACGGAATTTTTGTCGAAGAATCTGAATAACGTGGCGCCTAACTGTAACGGTTACCTTTCGCAGATGGAGTAAAAGCATTCGAAAAAGATCGTATCCGGCCCAGGTACGCTTTGGCGAACCTGGGGCACCCGTCCAGGGGTTAAGGCCTTGTGTGGCTTGACTGGGTTCTCACTCGGGCTGGTCATGCAGGAATGCGTATATAGATCGCGATTGCTATCGGCACTGGCAAAATCGACAGGATCATGAGGCCGGCCGATAAACGGGGACGTTGTCGCTGCTTCAAAAGAGTCCATGCTTTAACGAGGATCACCACTTGAGCGATCGCGATCCCCCCGGTCAGAGCCATCCTCAGGAAGCACATAAGAAACGGCCCGTGATCGCAAAACATCAAGAAGGTCAAGGCCACCAATCCGAAGCCGGGAACGGAGAGCGCGACAACCACGGCCGCGAGGTATTTGAAACTTTCCAGAAAGGTGATCACCGCGCTTACCTCAAAGGAGGCGATTTTAGCACTACGCCGCAGTCCTGGTTAAGCCGCTCATAACTCCAGCTCGTAGAGCTAAACCTAACTCATCCATCTCAGAACCCCTCGGCGGCTGACACTTTCGGCGACCATTCAGTGTTGGCTTCCATTCATTCATCGCGGAGCAGAATCATCGGATCAACGGCGAGGGCACGTCGAGCGGGGACCAAGGCAGCGACGACGCCTACGCAGAGCATAGTAAGAATGACACCGCCGAGGATGACCGGGTCTTTGGGCGTGGCCTGATACACGATCGAGGAAAGGACACGGGTTGCCAGTACACCGAGGATCATGCCGGCGATCGATCCAATGGCGAGCAGCCGGAAGGTACGTCCGAGTGCCGCGCCGAGCACCTTGCGTTGATCGGCTCCAAGGGCTATGCGGATGCCGAGTTCACGGAGACGCTTGCTGACGGTGTAGGCGGCCATGCCGAAGATGCCGGTAATGGCCAGCATCGCGCCCAGCACGCCAAGCACGCCGAGAGAAACGGTGGCTACGCGAGCGGCGAAGAGGGCGGAGTCCAACTCGCTGTTCCAGGATCTGATTTCGAGCGGCAGCGCCGGATCCAGGCTATGCATCGAGCGTTGCAATGCCGCGGCGATGCCTTGCGGGTCACGTTCCGATCGAACGATGAGCCAGGTCTGGCTGGAAGCGTGCTGGAGGAAGGAAAAGAACATGGCGGGCTTGGGGTCCTCGGTAAGGGTCTGGTATTTACCGTCTTCCACCACGCCGATCACTTCGGCCCGGTTGCTGCCGCCCCAGAACTTGAAATGCTTGCCTAGTACATTGTCGGCGGACCCGAAGACCTTGCGGGCAAATTCGCGATTGACGACGGCCACCACAGGAGCCTTGTCTGCATCGTGCATGGTGAAGGAACGGCCGGCCAGCAGTGCCGTTCCGGCAGCACGAAAATAGTCGGGCGAGACCTGGAAATTCTGGGCATCGGCGGCAGCGTTGGTGGGACGGAAATCGGTGGTGGCGTCAGTGAAGACGTCGGAATCTCCTCCGCCGATACTGAGGGGAAGGCGGTCGGAATATCCCACGGCGGTGACACCGGGGATCGCCGCAGCAGCATCGAGCATGCGCTTCTGCATCGGCACGCGCTTGTCGCCATCATAGCCAGCCATCTTCAGGTCGGTCTTTAGCAGCATCACGTTCTTCGGCTGAATACCGTAGTTGTTTTCGAGCGAGCGAGCCAGGCCGCGCACGGCGACGAGCGAAGCGGTGACTAAGACGGAGCAGATCGCGATTTGCATGCCCAGCAAAAGATCGCGCAGGGTAAAGCGGCGTGGACTGCCGGCGGTTGTGCTCCCGGAGCGAATGACCTGCCAGGGATCGGAGCGGAGAACCTGGCGGACGGGGACCAGGCCGAAGAACAGGCCACTCAAGACAGCGAGCAGGAACGCGAGCGCGTAGGTGTTCACGTCCGGATAGACCGGAATATTGATGGGGATATTCGGAATGGGCCGCCATGTGCTGAGGGCACGCAGAATGACGACGGCTGCCGCCATGCCGCAAATACCTCCCACCAAAGAAACCAAACCGGCTTCAGTGAGGAGCTGGCGAAGAATGAGCTGGCGGCGCGATCCGAGAGCGATGCGGAGTGCGATTTCGCGCGAGCGATCGGCCGCGCGCGCGGCGAACAGGCTACCAAGATTGGCGCATGCGGCAAGCAGGATAAGACCTGCGAGGAGCATGAGTCCGAACATAAAAGCGCGCGTGGGTTTGCCCAGGGTATTTCCGGCGAGTCCCGGGCGAGACAAGGAAAATTTCAGGCCAGCATCGGATTTGGGATAGGTTTTCGCCAGCGAATTGGCAATGGTGCTCAAGTCCGCAGCAGCGGCGGCTGGTGTGACTCCGGGCTTGAGGTGTCCTATCGCCCAGGCGTTATGGTTGCCACGCTCCTCGAAGGAAAAGTAGTCAGTGAGTTGCTGCGAATTGACGATGGGAGCCCACAGATCGGGCGCGAAAAAGAGTTCGGTGCCGCGGAAGTCCGGCGGGGCAACGCCGATGATCGTGAAGGGATACTTGTTGATGCGCACGGTCCGGCCTACTACGGCAGGGTCTCCATTAAATTGGGTGTGCCAGAGCGCATAACTTAGAACGATCTCGGGCATGCTGTTGGCCCCATGTTCTTCGGAAGCATGGATATATCGGCCGAGATAGGGCTTCGCGCCCAAGGCATCGAAGTAATTGCCGCTTACGGTGTAGGGCCAGACTACGGAGGGATTTCCGTGGCCGGTATCGAGGCCCACGCCGCCCATGATGTTGTAGAGGACCAGCGAGTCGAAGCTGTGGTTCCTGTCTCGCAGGTCGCGGTAATCCGGATAGGACTGGGAAGGCGTTGTATCTCCGCCGTAGGCGCGTTCCACCATGAACAGCGACTCAGGGTGCGGCACTTTGAGCGGCCGCAGGATCAACGCATTCAGCACGCTGAAGACGATGGCATTGGCGCCAATGGCGAGCGCCAGTGTGAGCACGGCGGTCAAAGCGAATCCAGGCGCTTTTCGCAATTGCCGTAAAGCGAGTCGTATATCGGCGTTCATGCTCCACCTCGTTACGCGTCGTTTCTTGCTCGGGTTCCCCGGGGCTTGTATTCGGTTGTACGCAGGTGGCGAGGCGGCAGTTCCATTTGGTGTTGCCGGCTCATGGTTGCGAGAGTGGAGCGGCCCGGGTGGTGGGGGGCCTGGCGGGTGAGGGAACGGCGCGGAGGCTGAAGCTTGCGATGGTGGCGGGGTTGGAGTTGGGACGCACCTGGAGGGTGCCGAGGACTTCAGTCAGCGACGGGGTCTGGTCGCGGAGCCGGAAGACGAGCACGCCAGGCAGCACCTCTTTGGAAGAGAGCAAGAGGAAGCCGCCGGTCTGGCGGCGGAGTTCCATCTGTGCGCCGGTCGCGGAGGCGAGAGCGACATTGGGCAGAGCATTCGCAAGCGCGGAGTCGTTTGCCTGATTGAAGGCGGCGAGCCAGTTGTAGAGCAGGTGGCCGGCGGGGCTGTTAGGGATGTAGCCCACCTGGTCGCCGGTGCGAGGAAGGCGAACGATGATGGTGGGATGAACGGAGCTGACGTGGTCTCCGGGGCGGGCGGGCATCGGAGCGTCGGAGGGATCGCCGAGGACGATGGTGTCGATCTGATTTGGATCGTCATCGTCTTTCGGGCCGGCAGCTGCGGTGGCCCCGGTAGTAGCGCTGGCGGAACGATCAGCGCCGGAGTTGGTGGAGGTGAAATGGGTATCCCCGGTGTGACTCAGGGCATAGAGGACGGAGAAGAGCGCACCGACGGCGGTCACGATCGCGAGCAGGATGGCTGTGGGGCGGAGCGGCTGGCGGCCAGTGATATAGAAGGTGGGAGCGGCGAGTGTGGGGACGCAAGTGGGCGGCTGATGAGTGAGGGGATGTTCCTCGGGTTTTCCCGGCGCGAGCCGAGTCGGGGAAGGTCCGGCGGGGTTGGCCACATTGATAGTTTAGACGCGGGTTTTCGTGGACTCAGACGGCCGCGAACGACATCTTGAATCACTTGATCCAACGTTTTCTTGCTGGAGCCCGACTTTGGGCCTGGCGCGAGTGATAGCCGTTTGCAAAGTGCACCGTGTGACCCAACGTAAACCCCCGCATACCCAATGCCTCTGCGATGGTAGAATCCGTGGGATTCAGCTCCTGCAGGGCCCGGATCGTTCTTGATCACGGATCCGTCGGAATCAGGTTCAGAGTGGAAATGTGGAGAGTATATATGCCGGCGTTGCCCGCGGAGCTCTCCGGCATTCCTCACTTATGCCCGCATTCGCACGCCGGTCTTCTGTTGAGGCGCCTAACTTCCATACGGAGGATTTGATGCCATGACGCAAGCTGAGATCTCGAATCGACTTCCTCTCACCTTCGAACGCGAAGTGGGCGAAGCTGAAGGCACGGTGGTCTTCCGTTTCTCAGGACCCGTCACCGCGCGCACTGTATTTGAATGCCAATCACCCGACGCCGTGAGCAAGATGTTCGATTTGCAATTGATGTTGCCCAGCGGCGAGCCGCCGACCGTTAACATCTTTGACCTGACCGACGTTCCTTACATGGATTCTTCGGGACTGGGCATGGTTGTCAGGCATTATGTCCGGTGCCAGGACAAAGGCGTTCGGTTTATGGCCACCGGAGTGAGCCCACGCGTCCTGGAACTGTTCAAGCTCACAAACGTGGACGCGGTCATTCCCATGATCGCCACAGTTGAGGAAGCGCGTTAGTTGAAGCGACGCACCGGAGAGCTGGGGGCGTCCGGTTCGTCGTGCGCAACGGGTTCGTCACCGGATTTGTTACTCGCTTTTCGTCACTCGCTTTTCGACTCAAGAACGGCAAAGTGCCCGGTGTGATCGATGAAGACGCGCCGGAAGAGCCCTATCGTCAGCACACCGTCGAACCCCTTTGCAATGGAATCCTTCTGTGAGCCGGCGAGAGTGAAGAACGGCACGCCGGTCAATTCGAGTGGGCCGATCTTCAGGTCCTGCGGCGGCAAAGCCGAAAAGATGCGCTGCGCTCCGTCCACACCGCTCCCGCGCAAGGCCACGGTTTGAGACAGCGGCAGGGCCATGTATTGAGAGGTGTTGTAGAGGATGGGAGCATTCGCGCCGGAGTCGAGCATGAGGCGAACGGGCCGTGTCCCGTCGGTTAGATGGACCGCGATGATGAGCAAATCGGGCAACACCGCGCCGTTCGCCGGCTCAGCCGAAGCCACGAGCGGGATATGCGTTCCCTTCATGCCGGCTCGCATCGCACCCGTGTCATCGAGGCAAAGCAAACTGTGTGCATTGTCGATCAACATGTCGAAGTGCTCGAGAAAATCCTCGCCGAGGATTCCCTGAATGTGCAGGCCGGCCGACTGGAGATTCTGCGGATCATAGACAACGACCCTCTGGTTGACGACGGAGCGAGAACCCACTTCGAGCAGGTCCAACTTCGCGATGGAAGCAGATTGACGCGATCCCGCGCCTGCGACGATAGCCGCGCCCTGGGTTTCCAGGTGAAGTCCCGTGGCCAGCGAAGGATCGATCATCGTGACCTGGGTGCCGGTGTCCAATTGGAAGTGGTAGGGTCCCGTGTGGTTGATGGATACAGCCAAAACAATCAGGTGGTGGTTGACGAAGCGGAAGGGTAGACTGGCAACATTTCCGGGGCAATGCGTTTCTGCCGGAAGCGCGGGGACTATGGTTGCTGCAAGAACCAGGAAAGCGAAACTCTTGAAATTTGTCATTGCAGAGCTCCTGAGCCGGGTAGGCTGAGGTCACTCTGGGCGTGTGGTTCCGCATGGTCTTGGCGGAACTATGACGAAATTCCGACCACCTATGGCGGTTTTATGACGGAGAGTAAGTCGCTTGTTTTCCGCTTCGGAGACGTGGAGATTCGCGAGCGGGAGTTCTGCCTGGTAAAGGCGGGCGAGGTTTCGCCGATCGAGCCAAAGGCGTTTCGTGTCCTTTTATTCCTTCTCCACCACCCACAAAAACTCATCACCAAGGAGGAGTTGCTGGACGCGGTATGGGCCGACGCCTCCGTCACAGAAAGCTCTCTCACGCGCAGCATCGCTAAGTTGCGCCGCGCGCTGGGAGATGACATCCGGGAGCCGCGCTACATCGCCACCGTGGCGACGGTCGGGTATCGGTTCATTGGTAAGGTCGAAGTTTCTGAGGAGCCTTCAGGAGTACGGGAGAACACCGAAAAGCCAGTTGGCTTGAGCGGCGACGGGAAGAAGGTTCAAAGCCGGAGGCAATTGCGCGGCTGGGCGCTGGCCGCCGGGGGCGTGTTCGCTCTATGCCTGGCGGGCGCCATCTGGTACCTGCACCGCCCGCTGCCCCAGCCCCGCATCACGCAATACACCCAGATCACCCATGACGGCCGCCAGAAGGTTCTCGTAGGAACGGACGGGAGCCGGCTCTACTTCAATTGGATGTCGGGTCCGTTATCGCCCGCATCGATCGCTCAGGTCGCAATCTCGGGCGGAGGGATTGCACCGGTCCCAGTTGCATTACCCAACCCATTCCTGATGGACGTTTCGCCGAATGGGTCCAGCTTTCTCGTTGGTGCGGACACAGGATTATGGAATGTGCGAATCCTGGGAGGCCAAGCTCGCCCCCTGGGAGATGCCTGGGACGCGTCCTTTTCACCGGACGGGAACTCCGTGGCCTTTGCGGCAGGTGGCGGCATCTACGTCGTGGGGAGCGATGGGACGGGAACGCACAAACTGGCACTTCCTGGAGACACCGTCAGCGACCTCGCATGGTCCCCGGACGGCGGTGCGATCCGGTTTACCGTGAAGGACCGGATTTGGGAGATGTCTTCGAGCGGTTCGGGGCTTCACGAGGCGATGCCCGGTTGGCATGCCGCCTCCGCTCAATGCTGTGGCAAGTGGACTCCTGACGGGAAACTCTTCCTGTTCATTTCGGATGGGCAGGTTTGGGCTCTCGACGAGCGGCGCGGGCTGTTCCGCCGGCCGCCGGCGGAACCGATTCCATTGACGCAAGGCCCCATCCGCTGGGGCGGACCATTACCCGGCAACTACTTTGGCGGTGAATTCTGGGGAGGACCCGTTCCAAGCAAGGACGGTAGCAGGATATTCGCGCTCGGGTTATCACCCCGAGGTGAGCTTTCCCGGTTCGATGCGAAGACCAAACAGTTCCTGCCTTTCCTGGGAGGTATCTCCGCCCAGGGTGTCTCCTATTCCAAAGACGGCAAGTCGATAGCCTATGTCTCCTACCCCGAAGGCATCCTGTGGAAAGCGAACAGCGATGGAAGCAACCCCGTGCAACTGACCGATCCTCCGCTCCAGGCTTTCATGCCCCGCTGGTCGCCAGACGGCAAACAGATCGCCTTTGCGGGCGATTATCCTGGACCGAATGGGGCGTTTTACATGGTCTCCTCAGATGGCGGCAGCCCGCGGAAGTTTCTCACCCAGGACCCACATCTGGATGGGTTTCTTACCTGGTCGCCTGATGGACACCGGATGGCTGGCACTACGACTTCCGCGGACGGAAAATTCGTTCTCGTCATTCTCAACCTCGATACTGGCCAGGACACAATCATTCCCGGATCGGTTGGCTTGTTTGAGCCACGCTGGTCTCCGAACGGCCGATATCTCGCAGGCGCCGGCTTCGATAACTTGCAGCTGAAAGTATTCGATCTGAAGACAGGAAAATGGTCGGTACTTACGGAACCGGGAATTGCGGATTGTCCCGAGTGGTCAGGGGATAGCGAGTTCATTTATTTCAGGCGCGTTAGCGGCGACGCGGGAGTGTATCGAATCCGCATCAGTGGTGGCACGGCGGAGAAGATCGCCGATCTAAAGGATTGGCACGACGCGGGATGGTTTGGAAGGTATATGGGGCTGGACCCCACAGACGCGCCGTTGCTGCTCCGCGACATTGGAAGCGAGGATATTTACGGCCTCACTTTGGATCAGAAATGAGGCTACGGTGATCATCTCGCCTTGAGAAGCATTGCTGCGCGACACAAATGATTCTTCCGGGTGTGTGACCGCCCGCTCGTCAATTACCAGTGGACTCACAGCTGATCGGTTCAACTGTTCACTTCGGCATGTGGGGACGATTCGTTCGACGCTTGCCCCACATCCCTGCGAAAGCTTGTCTCACTTGCAACAGAATCATTGCCACGAAACTCCCTGATCGTGCAGCGTAAAACGATGGGGTTAGTTCGTCTGTCCATTCTTTTCCAACTCCTCCGCCCTGTGCAGTGCTCCCCAATGCAGAGGTTCCAGCTATCGGCATCTCTTGTCCACCAATCCGGCGTTCTGAGGGCTAATGCCTGATTGCATAAGTCATTTCTGGGAGTCGTACCCTTGTGATACTCTTTCGGCGATTCCGAAAGGAGGACTAACCTAATGAACGGTGCCCCTACACAAGACCGGCTCGCAAGTTTAGATCTTGAATACCTTTTTTCCTACTGGGCAACGCTTGCTCCACCAGAAGTGATCGGCCCCATTGCCGAGGGAATTCGCGTAAATTTCTACGTCACAGCGGGCGAGGTCTCCGGGCCGAAAATGCGAGGCCGGCTTAGGACCGTGGGCGGCGACTGGCTACTGCTTCGTCCCGACGGCGTCGGCTTGCTTGACGTTCGCGCAACTATGGAGTTGGATGACGGGGCTCTGATTTTTACGACGTATGGCGGCGTCTTAGATTTGGGACCAGAGGGCTACAACCTCTTTTTGAAGGGAATCCTGCCGCCCCGCGTGGACCTGCGAATCGTTCCAAGGTATTACACGGGCCATCCGGAATATCAGTGGCTCAACCGCTTGCAATGTGCCGGTGTTGGCGTGTTTGATGTCGCGCAGTCGAGGGTGAGCTACGACATCTATGCCATGCGATAGAGCATGCGGGCAAAAATGGGGCCCGAGGAGGGACAGGAGGAACGTTTACTAACTTGATAGAGTCGTTGAGCAAGGGTAGTTTCGATCGTCCCTCCGTCATACGGTGACAAGCAGGCGATCTTCGTCGACTGGGGAGAAGCCTGCCTCTCCGACCCAAAGCTAGACCTTGGCTTCTGGTTGCCAAGTTTGGCGCGCGAAGGCGGCAAAGAACCCGAAGCGATCCTGCCGGGCGAACCGGAAATCGCCGCGTGGGTCTCAGGGTTCTTTGCCGCCCGCGCAGGGCTGCCCCCGGCGCCAGATGCCCCGTTCGTCCGCCGGGTGCAACGGGAGCAATTGGCCGCGCGCTTGCCGTGGGTTTGCCGCACTCTAGGCCTTAGCGATGCTTTGCCCTAGTACGTAGAGGCGAGATCAGGAGACATGATGAGACGGGTCGGGGGTGGCCCGGCGGGTTTGGCCACATTGATAGTTTAGACGCGGGTTTTGTCGACTCGGACCCGGTTCCCCGTGTTTCCGGCGGTAGCCTTATTCCAGACAGTTTAATAAGCGTGTACCCTTTGACCACAGCTTTGTGTCTCGCGCTCCAGGCTCCGTATTTGCGGCGCGCGTGAGGCCGCTTAGATGGAATCGGCCTACTATATTTAGGAAATTGGCCCTTTTTGGCGGAGAAATCCGCTTACTAAGTGAAAGACAATTTCGTAGCTCGAGGGATGCTGTTGGCCTTTGAATTCGGACAGGTCGAGCTGCATAGCAGTAGCAAGAATAGTAAGCAAGGCCCGGACCCTTTCGCAGCCTGCGTTATGAGGGATTCGCACGTATGGGTATGCACCCGGAGTTGGTTGAGCATGTCTTCGAGACCGCTCTGCTGCTGGAGCCCGAAAAGCGAGCAGCTTACCTGGGTGAGGTGTGCGCCGATAACTTAGAGCTAAGGCGCACGGTTCAAGATCTGCTCGATCAGGACGCAAAGGCTGGAAGCTTTCTTGAGCATCCACCCTTCGATTTCTCTACTTCTGCGCTCGTGTGTTCTCCCGGTTCGGTCGATACCGCCGATTCGATCGGCAAGGCTGTGATTTCTGCGATGTCCCCAGCCCCGGGGCGCCTTAAGGATGGATCCATCCTGATCGATCGTTTCGTCATTGTCCGCTTCATCGCAAAAGGAGGGATGGGCGAGGTTTATGAGGCGGAGGACGGCTTCTTACAAGGCGTGCACGTCGCCCTGAAGACAATTCTTCCTCACATCGCCGACGATCCGGCCCTCCGGCAACGCTTTGAACGGGAAGTATTGTTGGCGAGAGAAGTGAGCCACCCCAATCTTTGTCCGATCTATGACATCTTTCATTGCCAGGAGCCGGCGCCCGAGTTTTTGTTCCTGACCATGAAACTTCTCCCTGGCGAAACCCTGGCCGCGCGATTGCGGTCAGGTACGCCCATCGCGCTTGGCGAAGGAATGACCATCCTCAAACAAATGGCCGCCGGGCTCGCGGCCATCCATTGTGCCGGCATCGTTCACCGCGACATCAAGCCAAACAACATCATGCTCGATGGCACCGGGTCGAATGTGCGGCTCTACATCACCGATTTTGGATTAGCTCGCGCCCATGAGGCCGAGCCATCCCTTTCAAGCAAGGGGTTGATCGCGGGAACACCGGACTATATGGCTCCGGAACTATACCTGGGGCAGGCGCCCTCGCAAGCCACTGATCTTTTTGCCTTTGGTGTTGTTCTGCACGAGGTCTTTACTGGGCAGAAGCCGGTTGTGTCCCCGGACGGCGCCTCTGTCACCACCAATCCGCGGTTGAACGCGTTAGGTCTGCCGCCGTTTTGCATCCAGCTTATCGTCGAATGCCTCAATCGAGATCCGAAGCGCAGGTGCCAGGCTTTCGAGTCCGCTTTGGACTCACTTGATGTGAGCCACCGCCCCGCTTTCCGATGGACACGCCGTCGCTTTGCCGGCGCGGCCGTGGGCGCTTTCTGTAGCATAGCCGGCGGCGTCTGGTGGCAGTGGGATAGGGTGGAAGACCTGCTGCGGCCGCTGCCCAGGAAGCGTTTTGTCGCTCTATTAAATTGGCCGCAAAGCTCCGACAACCAATTGATACCGATGCTGACGAGCGTGTTAACCGCTATCAAAAGTGAGCTCACGCGGTTTGAGACTCTGGACAGGGATCTATTTGTGATCTCGCCCGAGGACGCGAACTTGAGCGTAACGGGCATTACGCATCTGAAAGAGGTCTGCGATCCTCTGGGAGCAAACCTGGTGCTAGCCGCTTCTGCTGTACCCGGGACGAAGGACTTCCAGCTTTTTCTGCGGGTGCTGGATCCACTCACAAGTCAGCCACTCCGGGAGAAGGAACTTTCCTGCGCTCCAGCAGAGATCATGTCGCTCCCGGGCAAAGCTGTTCACGCCGCGGCTACGTTACTCGACTTAACCTCATATGTGAGCAACGATTCGGGGGCACAGCCGACAACGCATTCTGCTGCAGCCTTTACTGCCTTCCAGTTGGCTGAAGCCGCTTTCAAGCGGCCAGACCGGGCGGGCCTCGATGCAGCTATAGACGGCTATAAGCAGGCGATCGAGCTGGATCCCCGCTACGCACTTGCTTATGCGAAGCTGGCACAGGCCTACGCAAATTTCTCCGCGAACGAGCGAAACCCTGCTGCGCTCACGCTGGCTCGCGCTAATTGTGAAGTCGCGCTGGGGCTTGACCCCAACCTGGTGGACGCACATCTCGCGTTGGCACTGATCTTGCAGTTTTCCGGAAAGGAGCAAGAAGCTCTGCAGGAGCTTTCCAGGACCTTATTGCTCGACCCATCCAACCCCAAGCCGCTGGAGTGGCAGGCGCAGATTTACTGGCGGCTCAATCGATGGGAAGAGCACCAGAAAATCCTGGAGAGAGTTCTTAAGGAGCACCCCAATGATTGGCCGGCTTACAATCAGCTCGGCGCCGGCCTACACGAACAGGGAAAGTTTCAGCAAGCCATCGAGGCTTTTCGGGAGGCAACTCTTGTTGCGCCCAAGAGCCCCATGGCCTGGAGTAATTTGGGCTCGGAATATATGCAGATTGGCCAGTTCGCCGAAGGCACGGAAAGTTTGCGACGAGGGCTG
The DNA here is from genome assembly GCA_963746595.1 of uncultured Acidobacteriaceae bacterium. Lineage (GTDB taxonomy): Bacteria > Acidobacteriota > Terriglobia > Terriglobales > Acidobacteriaceae > PALSA-350. The sequence goes on along the minus strand of CAVVBS010000009.1, from coordinate 1,702,153 downwards.
GCCCTCGATCCAACCTCAGACGACGCAGCGGCGAATCTCGCCCAGGCGCTTCGCTCTCAGGGCAAGTACGAGGCGGCGCTCCCATTCGCACGCAAAGCCGTCGAACTCAATCCAGCGCTCGATACCAACTGGTTGGAACTCGGTGATTGCTATTCCACGTTGCGCAATCACCAGGCCGATGCAAAGTCTGCGTACATGCGAGCCGCTCAAGAGGCGGAGGGCCACCTCCTGACGGATCCGAGCGATGGACAGGGTTGGATGTTGCTTGCGCTTTACCAGGTGAAATCGGGTCGCACCCAGAACGCGCTTTCCTTGATCCAGAAGGCTGAATCTCTAGGCGCCCATGACATGGATTCACAGCTCAGCAAGACAAGGGTATTAGAGCTCCTCGGAAAACGTGAGCAGGCGTTGACTACGCTGGCCGCGTGTTTCCAGAAAGGCGCCACCGATCTTCAGCTCTTACCATTCCCTGAACTTCAATCACTTCGTAAGGATCCTGATTATGAACGTATGCGACGCTGAGACCTGCCCCTGCTGTAAGCAGCAGTTGCTTCGTGCCGGCCGTGTTTCCCTCGGCTTGTTGCGAGAGAGTGAAAGGTTGGATCATTTACCGGCAGGTGCGCTAGCGCGGGCGCCTCGGTGGGAACCTAGGGCACATGGGCCTTAAATGCTTGTGGTATAAGGTTGCAATCGTTCAAGGGATACCTGGCTCGATCCGCTGCGTGTCTCTTGGCAGTATGTTAATTACTTCACGTAACTCTTCCCAGATAGCGAGGAATCACAATGCCCCATAAACACGAGGTCCATCTGAACACCGACAAAGCGGGCACGACTGAGCACGTGGTCGAGTTCGTCGATTTTGGCGCCGAAGTGATATGGACAAACCACTCCACCCATTGTCCACATTTCGAAATCATTTTTGAGGGCTCCAGTCCAGCCAAGGCAGGTGACAAACTCACTGGAACACTTGAACAACCCGTATCCATTCGTATGCCTCAGGAGAAGGCGGAATTTAAATATAAAGTTCGTTACAAAAAAAAGGATGGCACTCATTGTCTAGATGGCCACGAACTTTCCATCCGAATCTGTCCCAACGGCCGCCCCTGTTGAGTCTACGAAGGGGGAATGGCACTTGGCGAGGGGCAGACGGGACATTCACTCACTTAATCGACCATTGAGGCCGGGGTAACGTTCCGTCTGGACTGAACCCCTAAACCTCTCTGTCCTGCATTCCTCTGTGTGGTACCACATGGGTGTTTGTGTAGCACCCTCCATTTTTTTCGCTGGCCTACCACGTTAATCTCGAAGTCGTTACGAGAAAAGAGGACTTGAGATGAAGGTGGATGCACTGATTGTCGGGGCGGGTCCGGTTGGCTTGACTATGGCCGCAGAGCTTCAGCGTTATGGGCTGTCGATTCGAATCATCGACAAAGACTCCGGGCGAACGGACAAATCGAAGGCGATTGCGGTGTGGGCGCGGACGCTCGAGTTGCTCGACCGGACGGGGGCCGGGGTCACACAGCGGTTCATCGACGCGGGTTTGAAGGCGGAGTACACGAACATCTTTGCCGGTGGCGAACAGATCGCCCATGTGGAGCTGTCTTCTGTCGATACGCCGTACAAATTCATTTTGCTGATCCAGCAGAGCGAGACGGAAAGACTGCTGGAAGAGCATCTGGCCGACTTAGGCGCGAGCGTTGAACGCCAAGTCGAGCTTAAGACGTTCGAGCAAAGCTCAGACGTTGTGACCTGCACGCTCGCGCATGCGGATGGAAGCGAAGAGAAGGTCGAGGCCTCGTGGTTGATTGGCTGCGATGGTGCTCACAGCACAGTAAGGCACCAGTTGGGGATGAGTTTTGAGGGCGGCACGATGCTCACTGACTTTATTCTCGCCGACCTTCATCTCGACGGTATGCAAGGGGCGCCGGCGGGCAATATTTATTGGCATGCGGAGGGAATATTGGCGGTGTTTCCGTTGGGGGGCACACGATATCGCGTCATTGCGGATGTGGGTGAGTCGGCTTCGAAGGCTATCGGCGAGCATCGGGTTCCAACGCTTGAGGAGGTGCAACGGATCCTTGATGTTCGCGGCCCCAAAGGGCTGGTAGCAAGCAATCCAGTATGGATGTCGGGCTTCGCCATTAATGAGCGAAAGGTTGCGGATTACCGGGCGCAACGCGTGTTTCTGGCCGGCGATGCGGCGCACGTGCACAGCCCGGCCGGAGGCCAGGGCATGAACACCGGCATGCACGACGCATTCAACCTGGCGTGGAAGCTGTCGCTGGCGTCTCGGGGGCTGTGTGCTGCCGAGCCCCTGCTCGCGAGCTACAGCCTGGAGCGCAGCGCCGTTGCCAAGATGGTTCTTGAGCAGACAGGCAGAACAACCGCGATCGCGCTGATGCAAGGAGAGGCAAAGCAGACCATTCGCAACCACGTTGCTTCTTTGGTATTCGGATTGGCTCCGGTGCGGCACGCGGTGGCGAATTTGCTTTCCGAGGTCTCGGTCGGCTATCCGGACAGTCCGCTCAACCGGTCCTGTGATTTTGAGCACTCTGGGCCTGCGCCCGGAAAGAGGGCTCCCATACGTAATGGTGAGCCACGGGTAGGAGAAGGTCCTACACCGCGCTTTGTCTTGTTTGCTGCGGAGAACGATGCCCTTGCGCCCGTGACAAGGGAGTTTGCCGACATTCTCGAACCCATGCTGCGCACGCCCTATGATGGAAGTGGCCTGTGGCTCGTGCGCCCGGATGGCTACGTTGCTCTCAGGGCGAAGAGTGGCGATGCACACGCAGTGCGAAAGTATTTGCACGGTCTTGCGGGTTCAAGGCGATTCATTCTCACCTCGAAATAGCCATCGAATTCAAAGCGAGATTGTTGGACAAGCAGACTCGGTGGGACAGCCTGACAGAGACGCGCGCCAACTTGTGCCGCGGGGCTAGCATTTAAGCCCACAACGCCTGCGGCCGGTGCTTCTTCCCTCGCGCCGGCCGGAGGTAGCTAAGCATCGCGGCGCAGTTTCGGGCGAGTTTGTCACTGAGACGTTCGAGTACGACGGTGGACGGCAGGTCACGGTATACGTTCCACCGGAGCCGCCCGAAGCAATCGTCTTCGCCGATGAGGATTTCAATGAGCATTCCAGACGGAAGGGCTTGTTTAGAGTCACTTCCAGGTCACGGTAGGGACAGCTATCGGCCGCGAACCAGGAACCAGGTGATGGTCTATGGGCTGCTTCAACACCGCCAGGTGAAGTTTCCTCAGCAACCGATCGAGCTGCCGCCCTGGGTGGGGTCATTTCGCTCGCGGCGGTTGGCATGCTATTCGATTGATCAGAAATATCGGAACTATGGAGGTGACATCGGGATGCTGGGCGTGCCGGAGGGCGATGCGCAACGGATTGGTGATCACGCCGAGGGACAAGTTCGTAACTATCGCAGTCAGTTCTTTAGCGCGGCGCACCCGGTGACCTCAGTGAAGCAGCGCAAGGACGCCGAGGTTCCATCCTGTTCCATGCCACCGCATTCCACCGAACCGTTGCAGTCTGCGATTTACTGGAGCCCGCAGAGCTGTGCGCATGTGGTGCAGGGGGAAATTCTAAAACTTTGGCTGCAGCTGGGGGGAGTGAAGAGCAAGCTTGGCTATCCGATCGATGACGAGACACTTACTCCCGATCGCTCGGGGCGCGTGAGCATTTTTGAACATGGCGAAATCTGGTGGTCTCCTGGTCTCCGGGTAGTGTCGAGCCGTATCGAGGAACAGCAGAGGATCGATCGCGAGCGTGAGCTGAAAACGATTCGTGATATGAAGGAAGAAGAACAAGAGAGAAACTTATTGGCGTTGCAGCGTTTTTGATGATGGTGAACTTTTCGTCCCCGAGTTTTTAAGGAAAATTTGCGAGCGCTTCACGCGTCCGGTACGTCGTACCAGATTCCGATCGGTGCGCAGATGGTCGCAGTCTGGAAGCCGGCGCCTGATAGCGCCCCGCGGGTTTCCTCCGAAGAGGAAAAGGTATCATGTCGCGGCATTAGCCCTTGAAGGAGCCAAGACAACGTGATTAATGATTCTCACAGCAACAGGCCGCTAGTGAATCGGTGCTATCTCCTTTAACGTGTTGTAGCCCACCAGTTTTAACCACGGTCGACTCTCATCATCACCGATAACCTGATTAAACGTGCTAGTAATCTTAACAGTCTCGTTAGGAAATACGGTTACATAGTTGTCATCGTACAAAATCGGGAGAATCTCTTCTCCATCCTTTCCTTTGGTCACTTCAATTCGTTCAAAAAATGCAATATGTTCTGATGGGTTGCGCAAAGTAATAGTGACGCTACCTTTACCCCCAGATGTATTGCTTATTCCATCCAGTTGCAATTGGACCTTGGGCATAGTGTTTAGCGCTGTAAAGTCTGCCCAACTCGCCTGGTTTAACTCGTGCGATTTATCGTTGGATGGGCTCCCGAGATCATCCAATGTTGTAGATTGCCAATATACGTTGTCGACGAGCTTAGATCCGTTGCCAGTAAACAATTCACAGCGTACGAAGTAGGTCGATGTGAGATTTTCAATCGATGGCAGGGTGAGCGCTAATGCAACACCCTGCGAAGGCACCTGGATATGGTTGACTTCCTGGTCATATTTTATATGACCCAATAAATCATAGACACGAGTACGTAGGTGTAAATCATGTTCATCGTTGGCGGTCTGATTTACGACGCGAACCGTAGCAGTTTTATGATCACCAGTGGCGTAGTAATCGAAGACTGCAGACAGCGGAGGCAGGCCCTTCTTGGCCCCGTAGTAGGCGCCTCCTGGTTTCAGATAGAAGTCATATAAACCTGAGTAAAAAGACGGCCAGGCAGTGTTGAGCATCCAATAGATCGTCATCTTATGGTTTGCCCAGCCATTCGCTGCAAAGTCCTCAAATTGCGCACGGGTATTTTCGTAAGCTCCGAGCTGCGCCTTCTCTGCAAACTCTTCCGCATTCTTAGACGGGCCATATCTACTGTTTAAAGCAAGCCGGGTACCCAGCAGTTCATTCACTCCGTTGGTGGCCCCGGCATGAAAAAACCAATCATCGTTGATGGGCCATAGTTTGCCGGAGGGAATAAACTTCTTAAGGCTTTCATACGGAGGAATGATCTCGGTGTCTCCTTGTTCTGCACACGAACCACGTGCGGGCGCATATCGCCCACAAAACCAATAGGACGGAGGACGCCAACTATAGGGGCCTTCCATGTGAATTCCATCCCACAGGCGATCCCCGTTTGCATCTACTGCAAATGAAGAGACCGTGTCGACAACGGCATTCTGCCAATGCAAGCCGTTCAGAATGCGATGATAGTCTTCACGCAGTGGACTCGGTGCCCGGCCATCACTACCGTTGCTCCATATAAATACAGATGCATGGGACCGCAGCATAAGAATCTGCGAGCGAAGGCTTTCCCGTGCTACCTTCTGGTCTTCAGCATCCCATTGGTTCCAATGTTCCCACTGATCGCAACACATCCAACCATACATCACGGGAATCCCTGCTTCATCTGCTAAATCAAGCATGTGCGTGCTAGCGATCTTGGATTCCCAGCGGAGCATATTCAGTCCCATATCCTTCGCATAGCTAATCGCAGTTGACTCGCGCTCTGGATCATAGTGGTAGAGTAGGTCGGGTGTATAGGCGCCTCCCCGAATGAGAAAATTTCTTCCGTTGATCTGAAGATAAAAATTTCCTCCTCTTCCTACGTTGGGAAATTGCTCATCGCGGTCGCGGAACTGGGTAACTTTGCGGATTCCAAAGCGAAGCGATTCCGTATCCGAGATCTGGTTATTCTCGACGAACGTGAGGCGAAGGTCATACAACGCGGGTCTTCCAAGGGTATACGGCCACCACAAGTCTGGATTTTGAACAGTCAGCTGGGAAAAGTTGTTTGGTGAAAAGCTTACTTCCCGTGTTTCTCCAGCGGACAAGGAGACGGGTTGTGTAATGTGAATGCCTGGTTTGCCGGGGCGCGTAATTTCACCTTCAAGGCTGCCCCGCACCGAGCCGGCGGAGCCATTTGTTACATCCGCATATACAGTGAGCCCAGCGGAATCGGTTCGCGGAAGGGGTAGATCCGTGTTGACAAAAGCGTTCGAAACCTTCACTGCTCCCGTGAGGTAGATAGACACGGGTTTCCAGATTCCGGCATTCCGATCAGGTATAAATGAAATACCACCTTCATGATCGAATAAGCTATAAGCCGGTTTTTCTATTGTCAACGTAGCCACCCCATCGGCATTCACCGCGGCACGGCCAAGAAGAACGTCCTTGCGCATAAAGGTCACCGTGCCTGATCTCACCGGGCTTCCACCTGAGGTAGCCGTGGCAGTCAAGGTGACGCTGGCCGTCGAAGCCGCGGTGATGCTCACTTTCGTCGACACAGAGCTCCCAACTTCAGAGGACCCTGACGCAACGTAGTCGGTAGTCACGGTAAGCGCGAGGCAGATCGTGAATATTCAGCGGTCCTTTATATCCGAAATATTTCCAGTTGATCCAATTGAACCAGCTATCCGCGAGTTCAACGCCAGTAACGTTTCGTATGAGTCGTTCAGGGGTAACTTTGACGGCGAGGATATTGGCCGCCCCTGGATTGATAAAGCGAGTCACATTCAGTTGATGGTCGACATACATTCCGGCAACTTGTGTATTGTTGGCAATCAACTTTCCATTCAACCAGATTTGTGCACGATAATTAATCCCAGGAAAATCGATCCAGACAGTGGTTCCTTCAGAAGGCACTGGAAAGCTGGTGCGGTACCACCAATCTTGCTTGTAGAGATCCTGCGGTACCTCTGTGAGTAGAGTCATCCCGAAATACAGATTTGGATAGACGCCGTTGGCTTGCAGAATATCGAGAACCGTCGCGGGCATGCGGGGGATCGGGTACCACTGGGCAGTTGCATACGCCGGCTGAGAAATTGCCGCGCCGGAATCAGTCAGCTTGCTCGCCGAGATGAGCTTCCAGCCATCTTGAAGCTCTATAGTGCGTGAGGACTGTGCAAATAATGTAGACGACATGAAGACAATGAGTGCGGTTACGAAACTCATGCGTCTGTATGAGTCTGATCTTTTCAATGACATATCCTCAAACAAGCCTAGCGTGGGCCGAGCGGATGTGAGCATAGAGCCAGACAACCTTGCAATGCAAGATATTTTTCGTCCGCTGCGGATAGTTTGCCAGATGTCGAAATGAAAGCCAGGCGGGCCGCTTTCGGCCTTGTCGCCTACCCGGATCTTCTATGCAGCTTTACAACACGGATTTATTTCACTTTCTACTCCTTCCATGCTCCTGCAGCACACATCATGTCCCCTTATCTCGCGCACTATCGTTCCAATCGCCGGTGACAGCGGAGGAAAGCGGGACAGAGTGGGAGGGGACCCTTGGTTGAGACACTAGGAAACCAGGAGAGACGGAAGTGACCCTGTTGAACCACGCTAACTCAGTCCTGGTAACAGGCTACGATTTCATTAGGGTCATTTCCGTCTGTCCTGGTCTTCTCCTTGCCCCGCGAAACTTCCCTAATGGTTGATCGCGACACCCAAGACGGCGGATCTCTTATAGGTTTTTGTCCTCTTGCCGATCTGTAATTGGAGGCCATCGTCCGTTATAAGAGCGAGAACGCCCGATTCAGTCCGGGAGTTCGACAAAATGACCTCGTCTGTTTGCTCCAATTGAACGGGCTCTCCCTTCGTCCCCTGATACGAGACGACTTGGATTAACGCACAGTTGGTGCAAAATCCCCCCTCCGGGCGAGTGGCACCCTTTAGAGCATGCCAAGATTCGAAGGTAACTTTCTCGGGGTTAATTGCTTGCGATGCTGTAAGGAAGCCTTCAATCTCTTGTACATCGAGGGTCGAAGACGCCACTTTGTCCGTTGACTTCTCATCGCCGGTAATCACGTAGAGGTGTTTATCTGGGGCCGCGTTAGCCTCGAGAGCGAGCCATTTGAGTTGTTCTTGGTCGACCTCGCTGAGTCCGTCGGGCTTGCGCACGGTCAAACAGTAACTGCTGCCCGGCTTCGGTCTCAACGAATGGGGCTTGGGGGCATCCGGCGATGATCCAGCGTCTACAAATGAGAAATTTGTCAACATCGGCCCGCACTCCGCATTTGCATGATCAGCGAGGTTGTTCATCGGCATGCCTGCAATCTTCGGAGGTGCGTGATTCGGATTTGTAAATTTCCGATTGAATTCAACACGGGTGACGCCAGTCCTGCTTACATGCAGGTTATTTCCTTGACCGTCCGTGAGGTCAAAGAAATTTGCATTAAAGGTCACATGCCCGTTAACACTACTTCCATCCGTAAGGTCGAGCGTGTCCGGGCGTGACAGTGGGACAAGCACGAATGAACAAATGCAGAGCAACGTGAATTTGGATGTCATAGACCGGCCCCTATTTTCACAGTGTGAACTTCAGCCTCCGGCACAATGCAAACGCTCAACTGCTTACCTCTCAACGTCTGATCGACGCGTGGCGCGGATAAAATGTTGAAAATGTAATAGTCGCTATTGGCATGTAGAAGCAAGCGATCTTCACCATTAGCACAAGAAAAGGGCGTGGCGTTGGGCTTCAGCGAAAGGCTAATAACGGGTAACACTGATGTGGCTGAAATCATGTTACGTGCGGCTTCCTCTTCCCCTTTTTTTACTCCGTTACTGGAAAGATATTTACCGGCGACCAGGAGGCAGATCAAAAGTAGAATTCCCGCTGCGCGCTCACTTTGAAATCTGAGGGGAACGAATCTTAACGCTAAGCCCAACAGGCTAAGTGCAATCGAGATCAGTAGGATAGAGGGCCAGCTCAAAATAACCGGTGCGGAGAACGCCAGCGCCACTTGGACGGGCAACGTGAGGTCTCCCACGGTGAGACCAAAAGCCCTGAAGTAGCCGAAGAGATAGCTCCATCCAGAGAGATATAAGAGGGCACCAGTGAGCAAGGACAATTCGGCGAGCTGTTTAAAAAAAGATAGGATTCCGCCGTCAGGCCGAACCGTGGTGCCTGCCGATCCCGGCGTCGACGAAGTGGGGGTCAAGCACTCACTGCCATGAAAACCTCTTATGCCTAGGAGTCGTAGACAATTGTAACCCGGAAATAATGGGCTTCGGAGGAGCTTCAGGGGCGCCCCAAAACTTCTAACTGTTTGTCCTCATCTTGGGCCTGTCGCCGAAGCTTCCGGTATTTTCTGCGCGCCGAAGGCAGTAAAGGCCTCATCTCGACTCTTCACCCGATGATGTCTAATGGTGGACATAAATGCGCGATCGTTACAAGATATCTGCCGTATGTATCCATACTGCATACGCTTTCGACGCTTGATGAATGGCGCGAGTAAGAACGTTCAGAAGCGCTTAACAGATCCTGCAAGATGACCGCGGAGGGGCAAACGGAACATTACTATTGCTTCAATGATCCTATCGGGTCAGTAACCTTCCCGTCTGTCCCACCCGCAGTCGGATTAAACCTGTCCCGGTTTAGGTTCTGTCTCGGTTCAGGTTCCACACTAAACCCCTGCGGAAAAGCTTATTATTCCTCATACATCCTTTGGCAGGCGCTGATGACCAAGCTATTACTCCCCAATAACAAGCTGAGCAAGTCGGTGGATTGTATCCATGACTTAGGTTTTGCGACTGAACCTGAACGGTTGATAGGGCCCTCGGGCGGTTTTAACGTCTATCGAGCTTGGGGTGGCAACAGCACGGAGTGGGGTACAGGATTCTTTTCGTTAGAAAAGCCCATAAGCGTACTGGATGCGGAGTTACGGTTTAACATTGTGGACTGGGGCAATACGATTTGGTTCGTGTCAACGTTCCAAATCCCGGAGAATGTTCCCTACCTGAAAGGTCCGGTTTTGCATTCTTTGCGCGACTTGTCGAAACGCGGCACCCAAATTTATGTTCTGCCCGAATTTGTGTTGCTATTGAAGCTTCTTCGTTCTAGAGAAGTTGTAAAACAGGACGTTTGGATTCATCCCGGAGCTGGAAACGCGTAGTCAAGGGAACCCGAGAAGTTTGCGGTTACCAAGTGATTCCCAATGCTGGAATACCCAGACCAAAACCTGTTCTGGTCGAAGGAACGACACCTACAGCACCAGTCTGTCGCTTTCCGTAACGGTTATGTTCCGTCTGTCACTCGGTTCTGGCTATGCTGGGAGACCGATAGGACGAAGCAGCTCCTCAAAGCGTGGATCGCCGTGCAGGCTTTTCAGTTCGGGTGCGTGACGAATAAAGACAAGGTTGCTGACACGGGCGTGATAAGCCTCTTCCAACCACTTCAGCACCCTATCGCGATCTCCCAAGGCTCCATAAATATGGGGGAGTCCCGAGGTGAGCTTGCCAAGCAGCGGCTGATCTTCGAGTTCTCCGGCGATCCTCATGGCTTCCTCCGTTCGGCCGGCAATTGCCAAGACCACTCCCAGAGTAGACTTGGCCCGCAACTCAGACCCTGGAAGGGAAAAGCACTTCTGCGCTTCCGCGACGGCGTCGTCGAAGTACCCCGCTCGTGAGAGCAGTACCGCGAGGAGTGCCTGAGCGGCGATAAACGAGGGATCGAGCTCAACCGTCTTACGGATCTGCTCGAGCGCACGGTCATGTTGGTGGACGAAGCAGTAAGCCGAGGCCAGATTGGCGCTGATCGGACTCGAAAGCGGGTCGAAGTCCAGGGCACGCTCCAATTCCACGACCGCCTCCTCGAAGCGCCCCATGGCAGTCAACCATTCGCCGTACGCGAAATGACCGCTGGCATCGTTCGGAGCCAGCTGTAGCCCTCTTTGGATTTCTAACTCGGCGCCGGCCCAGTCCCAATCGTAGAGAAGATGGACCACTCCGAGCGAGAAGTGAACGCCTGCAAACGTTTCGTCAATTTCCAGTGCCTTGAGTGCGGCCGCCTTAGCTTTGGGAAAGGCGTCGGCTGGAGCGAGGGCGCCAAAGTGACCGAGCAGGCTATAGACATAGGCTAGTACTGCATGAGGCTCGACGAAGGCCGGGTCCGCTTCCATGGCCTGCTGCGCGTATACAAGTCCCTTACTAAGCCCCTCGGGGGTCCACTTGTTGGCGTAATACCAGCCTTTGGCGGAAAGGTGATAAGCCTCGCGGTTCTGGGTTGGACGACGGATGAGACGTTTGCTCTCCTCATCACTCAGTTGCAACCGCAACCTCTTTGAGACCTCGCTGGCTATTTCCGTTTGAACCGAGAGAATATCCGAAAGGCTCCGCGTGTACTTCTCGCCCCAAAGTTGCGATTCTTGGGCAGTATCGACGAGCTCCGCATTCACGATCAGCTGGTCTCCGCGCTCCGTCACGCGGCCGGTCAGGACGGCGCGGGCGTGCAACTCTCGACCGGCCTGAATGGGGTCCGTAGCTCGATCGCGATAACGAAACATGGTCGTGCGAGGGACCACACGCAAGTGGGTCAACCGCGCGAGGCTGTTAATGATCGTCTCGGTGATGCCGTCGCTCAGATATTCTTTATCCGGCTCGCTTCCCGCATTTTCGAAAGGGAACACGGCAATGGAATCTGCGAACTCAGGAGATCGAGAGAGTATCGACGCTCGCATCTCCGACCGCGTCTCTGGTGAATCGGCTCTTCTGCTGAGCCTCCTCAGGTCTGCGAGCAAGGTCGCGGCGTCGGGATAGCGTCGGCCTCGATCCTTTTCCAGGCAGCGAGTGATGATGGCGTCGAATTCCGAAGTTACCTGCGGATTCACAAGCGAAGGCGGATCGGGGCTTCGCTTGACAGGCGTGTCAAAGGCGATTACGACGGTGGTTCTCGGAAAGGCCTGCCGTCCTGTTGCCAGTTCGTAGAGCACGGCGCCCCAGCTAAAAATGTCCGTGCGGGCGTCCAGTTGTTCGCCTCTCGCCTGCTCGGGAGACATATAGGTCACCGTGCCAATCACCATACCCGGATTGGTCGGGTGGCCAGGGTCAATCCCTGCGGTCAGCGTGTCATCATAGGCCCTGGCGTCCAAGGGGCCATATGATTCGCGGTCCCCGGAGCCCAGCTCTTGCAGTTTTGCCAAGCCGAAATCCAGAATCTTTGCTTCGCCGTGCTCAGTGATAAAGATATTTGCCGGCTTGATGTCGCGATGAATAATCCCTCTTCGGTGCGCTGCTTCGAGAGCGCCGGTGACCTGAATCGCGAGTTCAAGTAGATCGCCAAGCTTTGGCTGCCCGCGAGCGATGCGCTCTTTCAGGGTCTGGCCTTGCAGCAATTCCATGACGATGAAGGCCTCGCCTCCGTCTTCACCAATGTCGTAGATGGTGCAGATATTCGGATGACTCAGGGCCGACGCGGCCTGCGCCTCGCGTTGGAAACGCCTCAGGGCTTGCGGATGCCGGGCGAGATTTTCAGGAAGAAATTTCAGGGCCACGGAACGGCCCAAGCGAATGTCCGCCGCCTCATAGACTTCGCCCATCCCTCCTTTGGCGATGAAGCGCACGATAACGAAGCGATCCATCAGGATTTGATTAGCGGCCAGCCGGCCTCCAGGCTGCGCTGCAGCAGTGTCATTCGCGTCGAGAGGATCGGCGTTATCGGGTGGGCGCGGGAGCATCTCTCTTTGGCCGAGAAACTCAAATGGCGGGTGCTTAAGAAAGCTGCCGGCGTTTAGATCCTCGGCCAGCAGCTCTTCGATCGTGTGCCTCAGCTCCGGGTCGTGGTTGCAGGCGCGTTCGAGGAACGCCGCTCGCTCGTCTGGCTCGAGCGCCAGTGCAGCCTCGAACAGTTGTTCCACGGACTCCGGCTGAGCCGACATAATACCCAGTCCCCAAAAGCGTTTGTTTCTAAAGGCCAATTTCGCCGGAGAGGGTTGCGGATGAATTCTGGCAAGAAAGCAAACCATCATTCTCGAGCGATGATTACTTAGTGCGCGGGGGGCGCAAAAGGTATCAGGTTTTCCGTAAACATTGCCTGAGCGTCCCCAAAAAACGAAAGGACTAGCCAACCAGAAGAGCCGGAGGGTTCGGCTCCGAACTCCTATTCAGGGTACTCCGTTACCGGGCAGCATGAAAGTCTGCGGATTGTCACCGGGCTAGAACGCGTCCCAGTGACGACCATGCGGGCAGGTGACTCATTCAGGCAAATACCACCAGGTCAGGTGAGGGGGGATGCTGAACCCGCCGGTTGGCGAATGACGGCAAGCCGGGATCCGATTCGCCAGCCGCACGGTAGTTCAACGAACAAGTCATTGTTCTTACCGGCAAACGAAACGATGCTATACCGTTCCCGCACTATTTAAAGACCGGGAAGTCTAACTGGGAGGAAACATCATGGCACAGGAACCTCTGAGCCCACAACAACTCAGGCGTCATCTCAAACCGCGACCTGCATTGAAAGAACCTAGCGTCCAAGTAGCATTTGAGCCACCGGTCCATCCGCCAAAGGCAGGTACCCGAGTATTTCCCGCCGTGGTCAAGGGTACCTTCGTCAAACGTCTCGCGCGCTCGCGCAGGCAAGCAGCCATCGCTGAGATCGATGAAAACAAGCTCCAGGGCTTCCTGCCTGAACATCTGGCGTTGAATCCGCAAAAGCCGCTGATGGACAAACGGTTCAAGCGCGGCAAGTTCTTCGATCCGCTCCAGAAGTTGAAGAAAGGCGAGTACATGGCGACGACTATCTTTCCTCCCGACCAGCGGCTCGTGTTTTCGGATACCTCATTCCCGTGGTGCACCACCGGCAGAGTCGATGTGACGGGCGGCTGGGGGAGCGGCGTGCTCATTGGACCTCGCCATCTGCTTTGCGCATCGCACATGATGACGTGGAACCCTGACAATATGGTCAATCAGGTGACCTTCACTCCGTCTTACTTCGATGGCAATGCCCCGTTTGGGAATTCGGGAATTGTTCATTGGTACGCCTATCAGAAAGTGGTCGGACCGACCCTGAATGGCAGCCAAATTGAACAGGATTACGTGGTGTTAGTGCTGAGTAACCGGTTGGGTGACGTGTGTGGTTGGATGGGGACCCGAGGTTATTCCGACTCGTGGAATGGGCTCGCCGACTGGAGCCATATTGGGTATCCGGGCGATTTGACCGGCGGAGCCCGGCCGACGTTTCAGAATGCAATTGCAGTCAACAGCACGGCGGGAAGTGACCCTACTGATGAGGAACTCTTCCAGAAAGCCGACGTATGGCCCGGCGAATCGGGTGGCCCGTTTTTCGGCTGGTGGAGTGGCGAACCCTGGCCGCGAGTGGTTGGAATACAGAGCGCGCAGAACCCGCAGACCAATCTGGCGGGCGCGGGCAACGACATTCCCAACCTGGTCATTCAGGCCGAAGGACAGCAGGGACCTCATCTCGACCCTCTTAGTCCGTAGTTTCTTATGGTGAGCTTACGGGCGTGGTCGTTACAAGGTACCTACTGTAAACCTATCCATCCTATAAACGCATTTCGACATGTGGTAAGTGATGTGTGTAAAAACGTTTATGAATTCTTAACAGGGCCTGCGAGATAAGTTCAACCCTGTGCAAGTGCTCCTTCATCGATCAACAGAAAGTTCTAAGTGAACCTCCCGTCTGTCCACACCTCTCTGTCCACACTTCTCTGGGAGTTGGAGAGCGGTTGTGCGTGCTACTTCCGGATCTCGGACGCAGCGAATTTTTCCTCGCCGGCTTTACCAGGTCCTTTTCGTCTATCCGACGAAGCAAGAACGGTAAGCGTGTCGTCCCTGGTATTCAGTCGTCAGAGCCTGTATTCATCTTTGAGTTGCCGGAGGTCTTTTTCGAATTGGTCAGCCATGGCGTATGTATAGATACGTGTTATGTCGCCGTTGTTTTGAAATTCGACAATCTTCCGCAAATCGCTTTTCCGCTGCTTCCATGTGAGACCGTCTGTAAAAAACAGCAAGGCAGTGTCGGGCCGCTTAGCCGCAATTATCGTGCGGATGTCACCGAGAATATCGGTCATTTTCGAGCCCGTTGCGCCGTAGCCTTTCGACTCGATCAGGATGCGGGCCGCGGCCTTCGACGGAATAGCAAAGTCACACTTCGCATCCTGCCCCCGCGGACCTTTGAATGTGCAGCGTACCTGAAACTTTTCACCGAACACTTTCTTAACGATAGCTTCGGCGAAGTCCTCCACGTCGCGACCCCGGCGTTGTCCCGAGATTGCGCTCCCACGCCCGCTCCGAAGCCGTTCAACGAGCACATCACTCCAATGGGATTTGCGGTTTGCTTCCACGGCCATGGCTTCCAGGAGGCCGGTGGAAAGAATGGCCTCGATGAAGGCATCCCGGTTGGAACGATAGCTTTTCACGCCGATCCCAGCGTCTCCTCGAATGCCCCTAAGGACCGAGACAAACTGATCTTTCGAGACACCGAGGAACAGGCGGCAAATCAGGATGCCGTCGTCGAACTCTCCGTCAAGCAGAGCCTTCACATCATCGATTGTGTAAGCCTTCTTGACCGGCAGGGCTCGCAGCCGCTCTATAACGCGGCGTGCCGTATCGTCCTTCCACTCAACCGTGAGGGGGCGCAGGCTGTCTAGTATGTCGTCAAGCTTCTGGACGATGACTTCCATTCAGCGCCCCACGATTAGGTATTCGTGCACTGATGCACGTTCTACGCCTCCGTGAGTTCCGAAATGATATCGGTGAGGTTTCTCATAGGCGATCACCGTCGTTTTATAGCGTCGAAGCAAACCTTCGAGAATCTCTCTATCGGGAAAACCGTTTGAGCTGTAAGAGAGAACAATAATGCTTTCGCGATACAGCTGGAAAAGACGATTAAAGGCTTCGGTTGCCGTCTTTCGATAGCTAAATGGTGTATACGGCTTTTCGATCTTCTTAACCCGCGTATTCTCCATGATGCGAAGGCCCTTCCAGTAACAGGAGAGACCCTCAAGGAAGTGGTACCGCTTCATGTAACAGTTGTCATCGGAACGCGGCACATACGGGGGATCCAAATAGACGAGGTCGACACCCTTTGGTTTGATGCTAAACACGTCTGCATGTCTAACCGTGTGCCGCCGGCCATTGTCGAACACAACTCGATTGAAAGCTTCGACCTGTTCAAGGAAATGCTCTTCGATGGAAAGGCGTAAATCGCGGCGACCGTCATCATAGCGCGAAAGGTCGCCCGAAACGGTAAAGACCCCTCGAGGTTGCTTCTTTAGGCAGGAGCGAATCAGAGCAGAGCGAGCCAGAGCACGCTGGTGGGGATGATCCAGCGTTTCAACGTTGGCGGAAACTCGATCAAGAAATCGCAGATCTTCAGGGGTGTAAAAGACTTTGTCAAAGGTCTGCTCGATAAAGTGGGGGCCTTTGCGTCGGGTAGCGAGAAGAGATTTCACGGCGGCGCCGTCCAAGCGGTACTTGCTGTTGACAACTGTGGCCGCTGCCAGTACGGCGGGGAAGTTCAGGAAATCGGAGGCCATCACGCTCTTACCCATGGCCTTTAGCAGATAGGCGACGCAGCCGCTCCCAACGAATGGGTCTGCTGCCGTATCGAAATCCAAGTCGCGTAAAACACCATGGATCCAGGGCAGGAGTCGATTTTTCGATCCCATGTAGCGCAGTTCCGGGTACTCAGCCGCGTGTTCTGGTAAGGGTATGTGATTGAAATCTTCCCGGCTGTAGACAAGATTTATCGCTGGTTTCGATGGATCGAGAGTGGGAGCAAACGGGAGCGCGGGTTGACTTGAGATCACGTTAATCCTTAATTCCCTCGCAGTTTTACCGCATGGAGCACGACACGAAGCGGACGGTTGCAGAGGACTCTGCAACCGTCCGCACAAACTGGTTAATCCTTCTTCTCGATCCATGGCGAGACCAACTGAGAGCCAAGCCCCGCCACTCGCTGCTCTTTACATAATGGCAGGCGGTCGCCGACGGCGCCAACATCTGAACCAACTTGAGCAAGATGAGTATCGCAATGGCTTGTGTTTTACCAAGATGGGCTGAGGAAAACACGGACCGAATTTGGCATTCCAGATGCGGGGGTTTCGGGGAAATCAAGGACAGCACGGCAGTTTTAGCAATTCCTGGGTAAGGGAGCGTTCGCCTCAAGGGTTCGTTTCAACCGCGTAACGCGAAGAGACGAAACGTGTCCGACAACGACGCCGCTACAGTGCGCTGTCTAGTGGGCTAAAATTTCGCCTGTCGGTAGTTCTTGATCCGCTAGGGCAGAGTTGAAGAAGTGGCAAGGTGGAACAGTGATCGCAGAGCAGGATTGATTGCGAAGAGCCCTGGGGCTCGCGGCCTAGACTCAGCTACGGCTCACACATCGGGCTCGGCCTCTTCCTCGGGCCCCGGAAAATCCCACGTTTTCTCTTAAAGCCGCTCTAACCGCGTCTGCGAATCGCCGAACTGCTCCAATTTCACGTCGTAGCGATCCATCAGCGACAGGTACAAGCTGCACATCTTGCGATTGTCTTCGCTGTCCTTGAGATAATTCAGCGACCGTCCCGTTTGCAGCGTTCCGCCAAGGCCGCCGGCCAGCACCACCGGCAGGCGGAAGTTGTCGTGTTTGCGGCCGATCCACATGTTGGATAGGAACATCAGGCAGCTGTTGTCGAGAACCGTGCCGTTTCCTTCTTTCATGCTGTCTAGCTTCGAGGCCAGGTAGGCGTACTGCTCGACGTGGAAACGAGAGATGCGCTCGTAGCCGTCGGAGTTGTTGTTGTGCGAGGCGGAATGGTGACCTTCCTTTACGTCGAGGAAGGGATAATACATGGCCGATAGATCGTGCGAGATGATGAAGGAGGCGACGCGCGTCTTGTTGGTTTGGAAGGCTATCGCAATGATGTCGCACATCAGGCGGGAGTGATCGCGCAGGTCTTCCGGCAGTCCGTTGGCGGGGCGTTCCATGGTGGCGGCGACGGTGTTTTTGGCTTTCGCTGCGTCGTTGGCATCGCCCATGTCTTTGCGCATGCCCTCTACGCGCTTTTCTACTTCGCGCACACTGGTCAGGTATTCATCGAGCTTGCCTTGGTCGGTCGAACTTATGCACTTGGAAAGATCCTGGGCGCGGTCTTTTACGCGGTCGAGAATGCTGAGGTTCTGCAGGCTGCCACGGTTGTCAAACAAGTTGTCCCAGGCGAGCGATGGGTAGACTTCTATCGGGACCGGCGAATCGGGACTTTGCCAGGAGAGATGGGAACTGTAGGCCAGGGAGAAGTTCGACTCGTGGTAACCGGTCATGGGCTGCTCGCAGGCCAGCACGATGCTGGATTGCGGGGTTTGGTCGCCGACGTGGTTGGCAATCATCTGGTCGATGCTGATGCCGGAGTGGATGATGGCGCCTTTCGAAATGTGGGCGCCGGATAGAAGACTGCCCGTCTGGGCGGGATGAATGCCCTGGCCGGTCAGCGCCTTGACGTAGAGACCGTCAATGACGTTGATTTTCTGTTTTAGCGGTTCCAAGGGGGAGAGGGTCTTCGACAATTTCATGTCGGCGCCCTGGCCCTCGGCGCTCCAGTAATCCTCGTTCACGCCACAACCCAGGAAGACGATGCCAAAACGCTTGGGGAAGGCGGAGGGCGGGGGGACATCGGCTAAGGCATGCAGGGATTCAAGCCAAGGCAAGGCTACGGTACAACCCGCTCCGCGGAGTACGGCGCGGCGGGAAATGGGAAATGCGAATTTTTTGGACAATCGAGACATGGGTTGCTCCCTTAGCGGCTAAAGCCGCACTTCTTTGCAATTTTATGTACGGGCTTAAGCTCGCTGCGGCGAGGTAGCCCGTACCGTTCCACTTAGGCTCCGGTGCGGGGAGGTTGCCCGTACCCTTCCGATTAGGCCGTTACGGCCCGACTAAACAGGGCTGCAGAAGGACAGGAAAGGAACACCTCAGGGGCTAAAGCCCGTCGTATGCCCAATCCCTTACGGCCCGACTAAAGTCGTGCCCTGATACAAAACATGAGCTCTTCTGCTACCCGACTAAAGTCGTGCCCTGATACAAAACATGAGCCCTTCTACTGCCTGTAAAGTCGTTGCCCTGATACAAAACATGAACTCTTCTGCTGCCCGACTAAAGTCGTGCCTTGATACAAAACATGAGTTTATCTACAGCCCGTAAAGTCGTGCCTTGGTACAAAACATACGCAATGGACGACTTTAGCCTCTTAGTACGCTTTTCAAGACTCCCTGGCAGAATCACCCCACATTTTTCCTGGGTCAAGGAAAGCCGTACCTCAGGGGCTAAAGCCCTCATCGGTTGTTGTCCAGGGTGGCACGGCTGAACCCGTGCCCTTCGTCCGACGAGTTTTTCCGCCAGTTGCAAAGTCGTGCTTGATACAGAGCGTTCTGTTTTTCCGCTAGTTGCAAAGTCGTGCCTGGTACAGAGCGTTCGGTTTTTCCGCAGCCCATACCCTGGATAAGACACTAGTTCACCTTTCTGGATGCTATCTGCGTCTCGGATTTGTGAGGCGCTGGGATTCGTTTGTTGCGGAATTGCGGGCTCAGGACGATGGTTTCTACCAGCGAATCGAAACCGTAGCCTTGCTTGGCTAGGTTGGTCTGCATGGTGTCTACCAGGGCTTCGTCGGAGAGTTGCAGCGTCCGGTTGAGCGAGTAACTGAGCAGCTTGCGGCAAATGTTGTTGATGAATTGGTCCTGGCGATGATCGCGGATGAATTCGCGCAAGCCTTCAAAGCCGACGCCGTTCACGCCGCCGGGATAGGTGACGGCGGTGTCGACGGGCCGACCGGCCAGGTCTTTGGTGCGCACATCGCCGATGGGCCCGTAGCCTTCATAGGCCAGGCCAAAGGAATCAAAACGCTGGTGGCAGGCGGCGCAGAAGGGGACCGCGCGATGCCGGGCCAGCATGTCGCGTACAGGAAGATCGGACTTGGACTCGTCGCTCGGCAGCTCGGGAACGACCGGCGGTGGCGGAGGCACGCGGATTCCTAGGACCTTTTGCACTACCCAGTTGCCACGCTTCACCGGGCTGGTGCGGAGTCCGGGTGAGTTCTGGGTCATAAATACCGCCATGGGCAGGATGCCGCCGCGTCCGTATTGCCCGGCGTTGTCCACGCGGACCCAGTGGTTTACGTCGCCCTGCACTCCTGGTATGCCGTAGTGCTTGGCCAGCACTGGATTGACGAAGGTGTAGTTGCCGTAGATAAGGTCGAGGACCGAGCCATTGTTCTGGATCGTGTCTTCGACGTAGCGGATGGGTTCCTGGAACATGGCCTCGCGCAGATCGTTGTTGAACTGGGGAAAACGAGCGCGATCGACGGTGTTGTTGTTTTCAAAGAGACGGAAGTTGAGCCAGTTGCCGGTGAATTCCGTGGCCAGGCCACTCACGCGGGAGTCTTTCATCATGCGCCGCGCTTGCGCCAGAAGGACGGCGGGTTTTTGCAGGTCGTTGGAGGCGGCGTGCCGTAACAACTCCTCATCGGGCATGCTGGCCCAGAGGAAATAGCTCAGGCGGCTCGCCAGATCGTAGCTGGATAAGGGCTCGGAGGGGACGGATGTCGAGGAAACCGCAGGTCCCTCCGCTTCGCTTCCACGGCTTGCCGGGACAGGTCGCTTCGGTCGGGATGACAAAGCTGCGCTGCGCTGCGACGGAGATGACAAAGCTGTCGGGACGCCCATATCGAGACGGTAGAGGAAGTCCGGCTCCATCAGCACGCTGGTGATTACATCGCGCAGGGCTTCTTCGTGGGAGGACTTATTTTGGGCTCGATCCTGGTGATAGTAGTCGAGCAAATCGGCGCGTTCCGCTTGGGTTAGGGGACGGCGATAGGCACGCCCGGCAAATTGGAGAACGGCTTCCAGTTGCTTCGGTTCGGAGTCGGCGCGCTCCGTTTCCAGGCTGCGTAGCGTGGCGTTTATGCCGTCGAAGTGATCGCGAATGGCTTCAGCCGCTACGGGGTCGTTGATGGGATCGGCCGCGGCTTTGGCCAGGTAGACGTCTCGCATCTTGAAGATGACTGCGGTGTCGGTGACGGCGTGATCGGTGGGGCGGTCGGAGCCGGATTCGTCGCCTTTGCCGAAGACTTCTCCGCTCTGGTTGAAGTAGTACTGGACCCAGGTGCGGGCGGTAAAGGCCGCGACGTAATCGAACTCGTTCCAGAGACGATCCAGCTCCTTCTTCCCGTTGTCATCGAGGATGAGCTGCATGAGCGGAAGATCGTCGCGGTAATAGCCCATGATGTTGTGATAGCCGGCACTTAGCAGGCGGCCTTTGTCCTCAGAGTCGTCGGGGAAATAGCGGCCTCGTTCTGAGACGTAAAAGACGTCGGGAAAGACCGAGGCGAAACGGGAAAATGCAGCCTGATAGCGGGCGCGCTGGGCGGCGGGCACGATGAGGTCAGTGTCGTTGGCGCGGGCCTTGGCGGAGAGGGCGGCCCAACGGGGTGCGGCTTCCTCGTGGAGATCGGGATATGGGGGGATTGCCGGGACTACGGGCGGTGGATCGGTGTCGTTGCGCAGATCGTTGGGATCGCTGTCACGGCGGTGCTCGGCGAACTGCTTGAGCTTCCAGTTGTGAAGAGGCTCGGATTGCGCGGGCAGGCCGGCCACGATGGGCGAGGCAAATTGCATGGCGGTGTCGGTGCGGATTTTGACTACGAAATCACGCATGGCCGATGCATTTTGCGCGCAGGCCGCCGGTCTGCGCCGCGTCGGGTGGAGGGAGGGCGAGAAACATTTTCTGCAGCTTGAGGACGGGGCCTACCGCGTTCTGATCGTGCAGGATTTGCCAGACCATGGGGAGGTATTTGGGGCTCACCTTGGCGTCGGCCGCGGTGGTGGCCAGGGTGGCGTGGGGTTTCTTGAGGGCGACTCGATATTTGTAGCGCCAGGCGGCTTCGAAGTAGTCTGCGTAGTCGGTGGGCTGCGCTTTGTAGAAGGCCACGATACGCTGGATGGCGTACTTTTCGCGGTCAGTCTCCACCTGCATGGGATAGGGCGCGAAGTCGATTCCATCGGGTTTGAGGACGGCGTGATCGGCTACTTCGCGGGCTGCTTTCAGATACTTATTGAGGAGCGCGGGCGACATGGTTAAGGATTCGCCCGAGTTATCGAAGCCAGCCTGGTTGGCGGGATCCACGGGGAACTGCTTGGCGACGTGCATGTCCTGGCCGGTTAGGTCGCGAATGGTGTAGTCGTACTCGGCATTACTTAGGCGGCGGGCCAGCACTACGCCTGGGTCTCCGGCGGCTTTCTTTATTTCCAGGGCGCGGACGGATGCTACCCAATCAATGACCTGCTGCACTTCGGCTGCCGGCGGGCGCGGCATCGGCTTGGGGGGCATTTCCTGGTTCTTTAGACGCTCCGCCAGGAGGGCCCAGCGAGCGAAGTCGTCGGTGACCATGTCCACGCTGGTGTAGGACTTGAGGTCGAATTGCGCGGGGGCCATCTTGCCGCTGTGGCAGGTTACGCAGTATTTGCCGACAAAGGGTTTGACGGTGTGCTCGAATTGCTGGTCGATGGGAGGAGTTGGGACTGGAGTGGCGGCATCCACCATGGTGGATGCGGTGAGAGAGAGGGCGAGGAGAAGGGTTCTACACTTCATCACTGAGCTCCCCTGCTCTCTAAATCGGCGGCGAAATGGGGTTTGCCGCTGCCGTAGGCGTTCCCGTCAGCCGTTGCCGGTGGAGTATGGTTCGCAAGTGCCCCAGGGTTCCTCAGGTGGCCCTTCCTCATTGGTTTTTTCGTTCAGTATGGAACTGCGGGGGGAATGCACTGCCACCGTGTAAGTACACGGTTCTCTGTGAGGAAATGGTATGCCCTTTGGAATTCAGCAGTCAATGTACCGATGGGAGGGTTTGGGGGGCTGGTTGGAGATTAAGTTATTTATTTTCAGTTGGATAGGACGTATTTTCGGATATCGTGGAGCGGTTTCGAAGGGGCTGTCCAATGGTCGCCGCCCTCCCGTGTACTATTCCTTTGCAAGAATGTTGGGCGGAATCGCTACGTTGAGTGACCGCCGCGAGGACCGGATGGGTTGGAAAGTTCGATTTGCAGGATTGGGGATTCTCGCCGCTTCGACAGCGCTGGCTTGGGCTGGACAGGCGGCAGCGGTGACGCCGGCCGTGCAGACGGCTCGGCCTACGCCGCCAACGCGTGATCCGCATTCGCCGGGGTATGTGCAGGCTAAGGAGTTGCCCGACGGAACGGTGCCTCCGGCGGATCAGGATGGAAATTTCATCCTCGGGCCGACGCATGCGCCGGCAGCGGAGATGACGGCGCAGGAGTTGACCCATGGCAATGTGGTCGAATTCACGATGAGTTCGGCCGATAGCAAGTACTACCCGGGGATCGCGCGCGATAAGGGTACGTTCGGTACTCCTGACCCGGATAACCCGGCAAAGCTGGTGGTTACGACGAGCCATCCGGCTGCGTATACGCGGAAGGTTGCGGTGTATGTGCCGAAGGATTATGTGCCGGGGAGCGTGGTCCCGTTCATCGTGGGCGCGGATGGGCCGGATCGAATGCTCTTTACCGCGCTGGATGGCCTGATTGCGGAACACAAGCTGCCGGTCATGGTTGCCATCTCTATTGGGAACGGCAGCGGCGATGCGCAGGGGAGCGAGCGCGGACTCGAGTACGACACGATGTCGGGCCGCTATGCGGAATTTGTCGAACACGAAGTGCTGCCGCTGGTTGAGGAGAAGGCGCAGGTCAAGTTGACGCACGATCCCGATGGGCGGGCGACTACGGGCGGCAGTTCGGGAGGGTCGTGCGCGTTGATTATGGCGTGGTTTCATCCGGAGCTCTATCATCGCGTGCTGACTTATTCGGGGACTTATATGAACCAGCAGTGGCCGTACGATCCTAAGAGCCCGCAGGGAGCTTGGGGGTTCCACGCGCACCTGATTCCAGAGAGCCCACGGAAGCCGATCCGGATCTGGATGGAGGTTGGCGATAAGGATCTCTACAGTCCCAACCTGATGCGTGACAACATGCACGACTGGGTCGAGGCCAACGAGCGCACGGCAAAGGTGCTGGCGGCGAAAGGATACCACTACCAGTTTGTGTTTGCAGAGAATGCAGGACACGTGGATCGCGCAGTGAGGATGCAGACGCTGCCGGAAGCGCTGGAATATTTATGGCAGGGGTATCACGCACAAAGCGCGAAGTGAGTTGGTCTCGTGGCGAATGACGGTAAATGCGTCGTTGGCAAACAGCGCGCGCCCCAAACTCTTCGGTCGTGTCAATGCGCAGTGGTCACGTCGACCGTATCCTATTGGTCCTTGTTGGGCACCTGCGTGAGATTCACGATGGGCTGCTTTCCGGTGAAGCGATAGATCTTTTGCCCGAATTTTGCTTCTCCTGCTTTTGTAAAGTTTATTTGTTTCACGCGAAATTGCGTTCCGCTGTCATCCAGGTCTCCCACGAAGTTCTGCATATACGGATCCGGAACATTGCCGAGTATCGGGTCATAACTTCCCCCGGTCCCCGTGCCTTCTCCCTGGCGCGTAAAATCGGACCCGATGGTCACGGTTAGAGGGACGGTCTGCGTACCCTTTTTTGTGGTGATGGTCACGTTGGTGGTGCCTGTCATGGTGTATTTGTATACGCCACCCTGCAACGGTTTACGTTCGATCGGGTCGAACACCTGCTGCGCGTGGTCCCGTTCATCGTGGGCGCGGACGGCCCGGATCGAATGCTCTTCACCGCGCTGGATGGCCTGATTGCCGAACACAAGCTGCCCGTCATGATTGCCATCTCGATTGGAAACGGCAGCGGCGATGCGCAGGGGAGCGAGCGCGGACTCGAGTACGACACGATGTCGGGCCGCTATGCGGAGTTTGTCGAACACGAAGTACTACCGCTGGTCGAGGAAAAGGCAAAGGTAAAGTTGACCCACGATCCCGATGGGCGCGCGACCACGGGCGGCAGCTCAGGCGGGTCGTGCGCGTTGATTATGGCGTGGTTCCATCCGGAGCTCTATCATCGCGTGCTGACCTATTCGGGGACCTACATTAACCAACAATGGCCGTACGATCCTAAAAGTCCGCAGGGAGCTTGGGGGTTCCACGGGCATCTGATTCCGGAGAGCCCGCGGAAGCCAATCCGTATCTGGATGGAAGTTGGCGACAAAGATCTCTACAACCCCAACCCCATGCGTGACAACATGCACGACTGGGTCGAGGCCAACGAGCGCATGGCTAAGGTGCTGGCGGCGAAGGGATATCACTACCAGTTTTTGTTTGCAGAGAATGCCGGACACGTGGATCGCGCAGTGCGGATGCAGACACTGCCGGAAGCGCTCGAGTATCTGTGGCAGGGCTATCAAGCGCCCAGCGCGAAGTGATGGAAGGTGCTTTCACTTCGCGCACTTAAGGTTACCTGGTTACGAAGAAATCCTTGACGGTTACTACTCCAAAAGCGGACACTCATTGCTTACGATAGCTATAGATTGTTTGTCCTGGGCCCCTTCTCATGAATTGTTTTGCCTTGCTCCGAAATGCTCTCTGGGCTGCCTGTGTTTCCATCGCCCTTATCGTTCTTTTTAGCTTTGGCCGGTCTGCTAACGCGCAAAGCTCCCAGCCAATATTTCCAGTGGCGACCTCCATCGCTCTCCCTGCCGGAGTCGGTCCCGTCTTTACCGGCGACTTTAACGGCGATGGCAAGCTGGACCTGGCCTACTACGTACCCAACACCACTGGCAGCGCTCCATCATCTGTAGGGATCGTGCTGAGCTTTGGGAGCAGCGCGCCGACTACCGTAACCACGACTCTCTGTGTTGCGGGCGCGAGCCAGCCAAGCTTTGCGGATGTGAACAATGATAAAAAGCTGGACCTTGTTTATTCCTGCAATGGCTTTCTGACTATCCAGTTGGGCAACGGCGACGGCACTTTCCAGGCTGTTGCCTATTTCGGCCAATATTCGAATACCTTTCCAGTGTTTGCGGATTTGAATGGCGATGGGTTTCTCGATATCGCTGTCCTTATTCCGGGCGGGAACGCGGGCTCTCAAGTCGCTGTCTTTTTGAACAAAGGCGCCATGGCGCCCGGCGCGTTCGCAGCTCCCACGGTGTATGCGGGGCCGATTGGGGCGGTCGGCCTCTTGAGCGGTGATTTTAACGGAGATGGCAAACAGGATCTGGTGACGGCTATCTACCTCTCGAGTGCCCCGGGTAGCCAGTCTGCATTTACTGCGTTTTCGATTCTCTACGGCAATGGGGACGGCACGCTGAACGCGCCAAAGACACAAACGGCTTCTGCCTTTTACGGCTTCACGTCTGGCGACTTTAATAGTGATGGCGTAACGGATCTTGCGTTGCTGATGGCGCCCACAGCGAACAGCGTTCTCACTTCGGTGCAGATTCTGCTGGGGAGTAACAGCGAAAGCTTCAGCCAGGGCGCGGCGCTCCCTATTTCAGCAGCTCCGCCCTCCAATGGTTTGCCGGTGCCGATGACGGCGGTTGCCCTCACCAACGACGGCAATCTTGATCTGGTGGTGTATGCCAATGTCATGAATGTTTTCCATGGAGATGGCAAGGGTGGTTTTACGGCCACCGGCGCCTACTCCGTCTCCGCTCAACCTACCGGGGCGCCTGCAGGGGCGGGATATTTGTTTGCGGATGTTGATGGAGATGGGAATCAGGATTTGATTGTGCCCAGCACGGCTCCTGGCGTCTTCATCTTCCCGGGCAATGGAGACAGCACGTTTCCGGCTCAGCCTGGTACTCCGGTCTCCGGTCCAGTGGCTGACGTGAACAACGATGGCATTGCTGACATGGTGTTTCTTCCCGCCCAGGGAGGAAACTATTTCGGTACGGCGCTCGGCAGAGGAGATGGTAGCTTTGCGATCCTGACCCCAACGACAGCACTTCCCGCCGCGCAGACCGGGTATGTACTCATTACCGGAGACTTCAATGGGGACGGGAAGGTCGACGTGATTGCGATGCAACCTGGGTCGCCTGGTCACAACGCATTGCCTTGTGGGGCGCCAGATGCCCAACTGCTCTCGTATCTCGGAAGTGGTGACGGGCGGTTTCAGGCTAAGGGAACCGGTCTTGTTCTGGGAGTCGGTTCCGCAAGCTCTGCAGTGGCTGGCGATTTCAATTCCGACGGAAACCTCGACATCATTCTTTATTACAGTTGTTCTCCGGCGGGATTTTTGTTGGTGCCCGGACATGGAGATGGAACCTTTGGCAGCCCCATCAACCTCAACCTTGGAGATGGGACTTCAGCCCCACTGGTGGGAGACCTGAACAACGATGGGAAGCTCGACTTGATTTCGGGCAGCGTAGTGTCGTTGGGGAACGGTGACGGAACATTCAAGCAGATTCCCCTCACCATTCCTGGTGGGAGTGGCGCGATCGCTCTTGCCGACCTCAACGGGGACGGCATTCTGGACGTTGTCACGGGCAGGGGTGGTGGCGGGCCCGGTACCGGTAGTGCGATCTATGCAGGAATTGGAGATGGCACCTTCCAGGCAACGCCTTTCTTCACCGTGCCGTTGGCACCCTACCAGTATCAATACTCGATTGCTGCGGGAGATGTTAGCGGGGATGGCAATCGGGATTTGCTGGTCGGCGAGGATGGAATTAACGGTGCTAATCTCGCGGTTTTCCTGGGAGACGGGCACGGCAACTTCACCGCGGATACCAATTCCTACTTCCTCAATATGGCGGGGGTATCGGCTCCGGATTCGACGCTCGCAGCCCGGCTTAATAATCAGGCCCCGGCTCTACCCAATGACAACACGCTGGATGTCTTGGTAGGACTCCCTCAGCAGAGTGGCGGCGCGTATCTCGTTTCGTTGTTAAACCAAAACAATCCGTCGCCCGCTAAGCCGGCGCCTCTTACTAGTTCAACCAGTCTGCAGACGTCCTTGGCGACGGCGGCTCCGGGCGCCGCAATTACGCTCACGGCATCTGTCTCCGGAATTAGCCCGACGGGTTCAGTCTCGTTTACCGCCAATGGCAATGGCCTAGGGACAGAAACTCTCGTGAATGGAATTGCGACGCTGGCGACCTCCTTTGCCAATGCGGGCAGCTATTCGGTCACAGCCAGCTATGCAGGGGATAGCAACAATACGGCCAGCACCTCTTCTGCTGTCGCCATTACGATCACGCCGGCCACGAGCACTACCACCCTGGCAGCGACGCCCACTGCAGGAGATGTGAATGGACAGATCACGTTGAAAGCCAGTGTGAGCGGCGACGGCCCGACGGGTTCGGTTTCGTTTGCGGCTGGTACAACGAGTTTGGGAACAGCCACGATTACGAATGGCGTGGCTACCTTGCAAACGTCGTTTGCCGCCGCAGGAAGCTATGCAACCACCGCGACTTACCAGGGAGACAAGAACAATTCGGCCAGCACTGCGAGCTCTGTGACGATCGTGATTGCCGCACCGGACTTTACGATCAGCGCTACGCCTGCGTCCGCGACCATTACTCCAGGCCAAACGGCCACGTTCACCTTCACCGTAACTCCTGTTGCGGGCTTCACGGGGATGGTGACATTTTCGTGTGGCGCGCTACCTGCCGAGGCAGCGTGTTCGTTTTCGCCCGCGAGCGTGACGCAGACGGGCGGGTCGCCAGCCACCAGCACGTTAACCATTACCACTGCGGCTGCTACGGCCGCGCTCAATCGGCATTCGGTGCCATCGGTGCCACCATGGATCCCTGCGGGCGGACTTGCCCTTGCCGGAGCGATGGGGCTGGCCTTTACTCCCAAGAAGATCAGGCGATGGAACCACGACTTGCATCTGCTCTGGTGGGGCTTGTTGTTAGCCTCCCTTTCCCTGTCAGTGATGGGGTGCGGCGGTGGCGGCAGTTCGCCTGCCGGTCCCTCTACGACACCGGCAGGTTCTTACACCATTTCGGTGAACGCCTCCGGTGCGGCAAGTGGACCGCAGCATGCGGCGAGCATCGCTTTGTCAGTTCAGTAGGCCGGTGAGGGGCGATCTGTTGGTCACGGTTTCCTGTCCTCTTTAACCAGAAAGTCTTCGACTGTGCCGATCGTGAATGGTCCCTTGCACTCCAGGACCACGTGCCCACATCCGGGAATGATGGCCAACTCACCGTCGGGCAGCAAGCAGTAAATTTCTACAATCTTCTCGATCTGGTTGTACGGATCATGATCACCGGCAACAATGAGCGTCGGCGCTTTGATGGATCGTATCTGCGCGTCCGTCACATAGACCGGCCCCAACCACATCTTGATCAACCTCTGGTTGAACTCGTCCCACTTGTCCGGCGCCGGCATCAACTTCTTGCGCTCGGCCACGAATTGTGGCGAGTCTCTTTCAACATCAGATGGTTTCGACGCGCGCAGCTCCGCTTGTGCCTTCGCAGTCCAGTCGGCCAGCCCCCTTGGGCCCCCGATGGCAACGAAGCGGCGCACCAGTTCCGGATGAGCGGCCGTTAGCGTGTACGACGTAACCGCGCCGTCGCTGAATCCGAGCACGTCCACTTTTTCCGTGGTCTCGTGCCGGATGACTGTGAATGCGTCGTTGGCAAAGAGCGCATAGGAAAAAGGCTGGGTCCCCAGCTCGGACTTGCCGTGCCCGCGCGTGGCAATCGCGATCACGCGGCGGTGCTTGCTCAGTTCCTGGATCAGCGCCCCGAACTCTTCGATGTATCCGTACAGGCCGCCATGGAGCAGCACCAGGGGAGTTCCACCACTGCCATAGATCTCGTAATAAATCCTGGCGTCGTTCACCTGCAGATAGTGGCCGGCCGCGGGATTTGCGCCGTATGGGATTTTTCCTGATTCGCTTTGTGCATAGCCCCTTGCTGAGGCAAGCAGAACTATACACATCACAGACACTGCCACGATGGTTTTGAGATTGTTTCGCAAACGAATACCCTCCTCGGACGCACTGCGTCGTGTGTTGTCCGGGGAAAGACGGTTCTCTAGGTGGGATCGGGTAGCCTGTTTGGAGCGGAGCCCTCCCCCAAACGGCTAGGGAGGCTCGCATCAATCATCGCGCTGGAAACGCACCCTTTACTCAGGCCCCTGCGCCCAGTACTACCCGGATTGATTCTTGGAAAATAAAGCAAGGGCGGCTGTCGTGTCAATGCGCAGTGGTCACGTCGACCGTATCCTATTGGTCCTTGTTGGGCACCTGCGTGAGATTCACGATGGGCTGCTTTCCGGTGAAGCGATAGATCTTTTGCCCGAATTTTGCTTCTCCTGCTTTTGTAAAGTTTATTTGTTTCACGCGAAATTGCGTTCCGCTGTCATCCAGGTCTCCCACGAAGTTCTGCATATACGGATCCGGAACATTGCCGAGTATCGGGTCATAACTTCCCCCGGTCCCCGTGCCTTCTCCCTGGCGCGTAAAATCGGACCCGATGGTCACGGTTAGAGGGACGGTCTGCGTACCCTTTTTTGTGGTGATGGTCACGTTGGTGGTGCCTGTCATGGTGTATTTGTATACGCCACCCTGCAACGGTTTACGTTCGATCGGGTCGAACACCTGCTGCGACG
This sequence comes from uncultured Acidobacteriaceae bacterium, assembly GCA_963746595.1. Lineage (GTDB taxonomy): Bacteria > Acidobacteriota > Terriglobia > Terriglobales > Acidobacteriaceae > PALSA-350. Next base: position 1,671,793 of record CAVVBS010000009.1, on the reverse strand, counting down.
ACACGATCGTGACTTCATGGCAGCGCTCCAGGTCAGGGTTGTGCTGGCACAGCGCATCAGAGCAGCGCTTGTAAGCTGCCGCCCGTCCCGCCTCGGTAGACATGTCGAGCCCGGTGTAATCCTCACAAGGGCCGTTTGCGCCGGGCCGTGTTCCATACGAAGGATTGATTCGCGGCGTGTTGCCGGACGGACCGGGCGGCGTGTAGCGCGTGTCACCATTGGACTTGGAACAGATCGCCGTACAGTTGGGATCGAGTGGATCGACACCGCATGCGTAGCCCTGGTGCTGCGCGTTCCCCACCTGGTCGAAGGGAAGCAGGATGCCCTTGATCGGCGGCTTGATCGGCGAGCAGTAATAGCAGGTTTCGCCAATGTGTCCCAGCAACTGCATCCCACGCAGGGAGCACTGGCGATTGCTGTCCTGGGGAAAAACCTGGCCGCGGCAGGCCATGGGATTCATTCCCAATTGCACCCAGATATTTGGCGGCTGCCCCTGGTGGCAGTTGCCTGAGAACTCATCGCTATAAGTGGGTGGCGCGGATCCGCTGCTGAATACCTCTTGGCCAATGGCCAGGCGAGACACCAGCAGCAATCCGATGAGTGCGCCTAGCCGCATCGCTACAGAGACTTTTTTGTCCGATACATGTATGGCCCAGCCTTCCCGGAAGATCATGACGGCCGTCCTTTGCCGGAAGATGTCCGACACCCTACTACGATTGCTCTACCCGTTTCGAAACACGCCGACAGAAGCCATGCCTAATAGGGATCGATGCGATAACCACCCCGCATGCACCCATCGTCAGAGATATAGCCCCCGCGGCTGCGGCATTGCGCCGCATACCTGGCTGCCTGCGCTGCTGCTTCTCCTTGCATCCGCATGCCACCAGCTTCGATGTCGGCCATTGGTTGGCCTAAGGCCGCCGCGCGGTCTAAGAGCGAAAGCGCCTTGTTCAGATCTTGATTGACGCCTCGACCCCATTCGTACATGAGGCCGAGAATGAACATCGCGTCGGCATTGTTTTGGGCGACGGCTTTGTTGAGCCAGTAAAGGGCGGTGGAGTAATTTCGATTCACGCCAACGCCTTCGTAGTAAGCGCGACCGAGGAGCGCCTCGGCGCTCGCATCGCCTTGCGCAGCCCGGGCTTGGGCGCTTTGCAGCGCCTCGGCGTAGTGTCCAGACTGCCAGGATGTCGCCATGGAAAGGCTGCCAGGGTCGGCGGTGGCTTTCTTAACGTAAGCCGGATCGGTGTAACTGAGATTGTTGGGGTGTTTCAACTGTTCGCGCAGTTGCGCTGCGCGGTTAGGGTCGGCAGGCCCTCCGACACCGGCGTCGAGCATGATCGCGAGCTTACCAATGGCGTAGCCATCGTTTTTAGCCGCGGCACGCTCATACCATTCGCGCGCCAGGGCAAAGCGCTGTTCTGCTTGTTGCTTAAGGGCGGGCGGAATCGGAGCCGTGTTGATGCCGGGGTTGATGCCACCTGCAACGGCAACACCCGAGTCGTAATAGTACGTCGCGAGGAAAGTCATGCCCTTGGCGTTGCCCTGGTTGGCGGAGGCGAGCAGCCATTTTTCGGCTTGCGCATAATAGCCGGTGCCGGGTGGGTTGACATGGTGAAGGAGCATGGACCCAACGCCGGCTTCGGCTTCGGAATCGCCTTTCTGGGCCGCGATCATGAAATCCCGCCAGGCGGTGTTGTAATCCCTACGATTGATGGCGGTGATGGCCGCATTGGTTTCGGGGAGAAAGGCGGGGCTGAGGTCGTCTGCCGTGGTATGTGGCTGAGTGGCTGCCTGGGCAGCTCGCTGTTGCGCAACTTGCTGTTGTGGCTGCTGTCGCGCCTGGGCCTGCTGTTGAGCCTGGGGCTGAGCCGTTTTTTCCCGTCTCCAGGTGGACGTCTGCCCCGCTGCATTGGTAGCGATGATCTCGTCGTTATTGATGAAGCGATACGTCCCTGAATTATTGGGAGGGACGTCGCTCGTTACATATCGGCCATTCGCGGCGGAAAAGGTTCCGTTCCCGGCTGGAGTGTACCCGGTAGGGACTACGATGTAATTCGCGAATCCGTTGGCGCTGTGCACCGACACCATGGTCATCGATCGGCCGTTGTACGGAAAGGTGGCCCTCCAGGTGCCGTAGAAGCGCGCCGTATCGTCAGCAGCCTGCGCGCTGTTGGCCAGCCCGAGTAAGAGGGTTAGCAGAACTATCCATGCCCAGTCTTTTGCTCTTTGCATTCGCATCGTGTCTTGCCTCGCTGCTTTTGGCCCCGAAAAGGTTTGCTGGGTCCACGGTTGAACCTGGCACAGGATCTGCGTCGCAGCGGAGTAAGAGGAAAATCGCTTGTTCGCAGGATTGACAGATGGTACCTGAAGCACTGAATGTTCGCCCCTCAAAACTTTCGCGTCTTCTTATTTTCAGGATTTTGCGCCCATGGACGGGCGGTACAGCTGCTTTTCGTTGAAATTTAAGAGCAAGAAACGGATTTCGGCGGTGCTCCGCTCCAGGCAGACTTCTTCTTGAGGCCAGGCCTCCCAGGAGAAAAAGAATGTCGAGCTTCCGCGTGATCGCGTTGCCCAGTGAAACCGCGGCCCAGGTGCGCTCTTCGGGCAAAGCTCCGCGCTATGGACACCCCGCACACACCGAGCTGGCTTCCGGCTACGGACCGTGCCGTCACTGCCTGCGTATCTTCCGGATCGGGCAAGAAAACCGGACACTGTTTACCTACGATCCTTTTGCCGGAATCGAGGCTGTTCCCTTGCCCGGCCCCATCTTTATCCACGAGCAGCCGTGCGCTCGCTACTCGCCGGATGCCGGTTATCCTTCGGATCTCGAGCCGTATGCAGTCGTCTTGAACGGCTATGCTACCGGCCAGAAGCTGGTGGAACGTGTGCTCGTCTCGGGCGCCGAGGATAAGACCGGCGCGGTCAGGCACATACTCGAACGCCCCGACGTAGACTACATAGAAGTGCGCGATCAGACCGCCGGATGTTTTGACTTCCGTATCGAGCGCGTGGGAGAGAAGGTGTTCCAATGCTGAGGAGGGAGCATCCTGAGCAGACCGATGTGGCGCGCATTTACCCTATCTCTGCTAATTTCAATATCAAATCCCGGAGCAGATATGGAAAAATCAGTGTCTCAGTTAAGCCGGCGTGAGTTTATGACCGGGTCGGCGGCCTTGGCTGCTGCGGGAGCGACTTTACCAATGCAGGCGGACAGTCAACAGTTTGCTTCGCCGGAGGCCAGAGGCGAGTTCGCCATTTATCAGGAACGCCGTCGATGGGAACTTTGGGGTCTACTGGGCGAATTGCCCTGGGACCATAAGCCTGCGCCGCCGCGCGTGGTGCGCACCGAGAAACATGATGGTTACACACTCGAGCGGCTGGTTCTTGATCTTAATGGGATCGAACCCGTTCCAGCGGTGCTGCTTATTCCGGACCACCGGCAGAAGCAGGCGCCCGGAATGCTCTTTATCCATTGGCACGCCGGCCAGTACGACCTGGGGAAAGAACAATTGCTGCGCGGCACAGAGGTGCAACCAGCATACGCGCCGATCTGCGCGGAAAAGGGTTTGGTGACGCTCGCCATTGATAGCTGGTGCTTCGGCGAACGTAAGCACGAAGCGGTTGGGCGCCAAGGGGAAGAAGATACCTTTAAGCTGATGCTTTGGCGCGGCCAGGTGCTGTGGGGAATGATGATGTTTGATGAGCTACGCGCGCTCAGTTATCTGGCGAGTCGTCCGGAAGTGGATCCGGCGCGGCTGGGAGCGTTTGGGATGTCCATGGGGGCCACGAAGGCCTGGTGGCTGGCGGGCCTCGATCCGCGCGTCCGGACAGCCATGGATGTCTGCTGCCTGACGAATTATGAATCGCTGATTGAGGCAAACGGACTGAGCAGGCATGGTGTCTACTATTATGTTCCTGCGTTGCTGAAACACTTCGACACCTTTCAGATTAACGAATTGATTGTGCCGCGCCCGCACCTAAGCGTGAATGGGCGCAAGGACGACCTCACTCCACCGGCAGGTGTCGAGCAGGTCCGCGATAAGCTGCTGGCTCTTTACCGGACTTATGGGAAAGCCGAGGACTGCAAGATCGAACTCTTTGATTGCGCACACGAGGAGTTACCGGTGATGCGGGGCGAGATTGTCGCTTGGATGGATAAATACCTGGTTGCGACGTAAAGCGCTCTTTCTGTCCCCCTCCACCACTGCGACCCGAATTCCCTGCTAACGGCTCTCGCGCGCCTTTGTGTAGTTGTGTGTTGATGAAAAACGGAGCCTGAAGGTGATTCGCCCACTACACGTCTGCGGTGCCCGAAGGTGAAACCGCAGGTCCCTCCACTCCGCAACCCCGGATTTCCTGTCGAGGTTGGCGGCGTTGGCAAACTTCATGCGGCTTTCCTCTCTGAAAGCCGCACACGTGGACGTTGTTGAGGGCCGCGTAACAGGAAATCCGGGTTCGCTCCGGTCGGGATGACAAAGTAGAGGGCGGCGATGCACCTAAGCAGCCGTGGAGGCGGGATGGACAGAGTCGAAAAGAAGCCGACTTGGACAAGACTGACTCTCAGGTGTCCCCTTCGACAAACTCAGGGCAGGCTCTACGGGACTGTGTGATAGCAAGAGCGGATAGATCTGGCTGAATGCCTTGCTATCTAAAAGCGGATTTGCGGGGATTCAGCAAATGCGATCGTGGGGGCTAGAACGCCCCATCGTTCTCGGCCCAGGTACGCTCAGGCGAACCTGGGGCACCCGTCCTGTTCGTATTGGGATCTGTTATGACACAGAATGGTTTGGGACTGGTTTCATGAGTGGCGTTCTGGTGTAGACCCTTACATCGTGGATTTGGCAATCGGGGTTATTCCGTCCGGGCCACGCTAACTACCCGTTAGCTCCCCAGCTTTTGCTCCATCCTGCCTCCTTACCTAAATCGCGAGAAAAACTGAGATCAGAACCTAACCGGAATACCATTTTCCTATCTAATGCGCTGGATGGAAGAGAGTGACGACTCCATACGCCGGGCGATCCTTTCCGGCGACAAGGAAGCTTACAAGGTGCTCATGGCGCGCTATACCCAAATTGTCTTCCGGGTGGCCTATCGGATTACCGGCAATGAGTCCGATGCCGAAGAGGCCGTGCAGGAGGTATTCCTGCGTGGGTACCAGTCGCTCGCGCACCTTTCAAGGGCGGTCCAGTATGGCGACCTGGTTCTATCGCATCGCAGCCAATTGCGCGCTTGAGGTTGTGGGCAAAAGAAGGCCGGAAGCCCAGAGCCGTATCGCGGAAGAGAACGATCCGGAACGGAGTGAGATCCAGTTGGCCGACATAAAAGCAGGTCCCGACCGGCTGCTGTTGAGCCGCGAGATCGAGGCCAGGCAGCAGGCGGCGATGAGCGAGCTGACCCCCACCGAGCGCACCGCCTTTGTGCTGCGCCATATGGAAGACCGAACGACCGAAGAGATTGCAGCCGCGCTCAACATCGCTCCCAATGCCGCCAAGCAGGCAGTGTTTCGGGCGGTGCAGAAACTGAGGCGCGAACTCGCGCCCCTATGGGTAAACACATGAAGCATTTGGAAGAAGCAGAACTGGTCGAGCACTACTACGAAGAATCCGCCAACATGGGCGAAAGTGAGCGCCACCTGAAAGCTTGCCCGGTGTGCGCCAAGCGGTACGCGGAGTTGTGCCGAGACCTCGACGGAGTAGCCACAACCACGCCACCGGCGCGCAGGGAGGATTACGTCGAACAGATCTGGCAATCCATTCACGCCTCTCTGCCGGTATACGAAAAGCCAAAAAGCAGTTGGATGCGATATTACCGGCCCCTCGGTTGGGCAGCCGCCTGCGTATTGCTGGTTGCTGTGGCCTTCGTTGCCGGGCGCCGGTGGGAGCGCAAGCAGGCCCCATCGGTAGCCGTGGCGGTTGACCCGCAAGCCCGCCAGCGGGTGGTGATCGTTGTTCTTGGGGACCACCTCGATCGTTCGGAGCGCCTGTTGGTCCAGCTCAATCACGCGAATGGCAACGATCTGCCGGATTTGCCGCTGCGCAGCGAAGCCAGAGAATTGTTGGCCAGCAACCGCCTGGTGAGGCAGAGCGCGATGCAGGCCGGCGACCTGAATGTGGAAGCCTCGCTCGACCGCCTGGAACGTCTGCTGATGGAGCTTTCCAACGAGCCGGACAAGCTCACCGAGGCTGATCTCAACCGCCTGAGGCAAGAGATGAATACCGACGGTCTTCTGTTTGACATTCGCGTCTTGCGCTCCCGGGTTCACTTCCCGGGCCCCGAACTGCAAAGCGCTCCCAAAGCAACGAAAGGGGTTCCCATCTAAATGAATACGAAACCACTACTGTTTGCGACATTGCTGATTGCCTTGTCGGCTCCGCCGGCGCTATGCGCGGAGTCTCCTTTTCCGCTCCTCGTTGACAACGCAGCCGCCCAAACGAAGGAAGACACGCTCTACTCGGAAGGCACGCGCGCCATCAACGATGCCCATTGGGCCCAGGCAGAGCAAATCTTCTCCAATCTCGCCTCGCAGCATGGGGCGCGCGCGGAAGCAGCGCTCTATTGGGAAGCATATGCCGAGAATAAACAGGGCAATGCCGCCCGCGCCCTCGAGATCTGCGCCGAGCTCAGGCATACGTATCCGCAAGGAAATTGGGCAAAGGAATGCAGCGCGCTGGAAATAGAGATTCATGGCAAGAGCGACGATCCTATGCCGCCTCAGGCCGAGCAGGATGAAGAGCTCAAGCTGCTCGCCCTCAACTCGCTCATGCAGCAGGATGAAGCGCACGCGTTGCCGATCATTCAACAGATCCTGAACAGCGACAAATCAGAAAAGCTTAAGGATCGGGCGCTCTTCGTTCTGGCGCAGGATCAATCTCCGCAGGCGCAGGCGCTGCTTGGCCAGGTGGCAAGCGGCGAGCGCAATCCGGCCCTGCAGCGGAGGGCCATTCAGATGCTGGCCGTTGGCCGCGGCAAGCAAGCCGCCGAGACCCTCGCCAACATCTACCGGCAAACCAAGAACGAAGAGGTCAAGAACGCCATTCTCCATACCTATCTCGTCATCGGCACGCCCGATCCTCTGGTGGAAGCGGCGCGTCATGAATCCGATCCCGAACTCGTGCGCACTGCGGTGCACACCCTGGGAGCGATGGGAGCTACCTCGCAATTGCTCACTCTTTATCACGACACGCAGCAACCCCGAGGTCAAGGCGGAGGTGATCAACGGGCTCATCCCCGCGGGCCAAAAGGGCGCCGACGCGCTGGGCAGCATCGCCGGCTCAGAGCAGGATCCCGAACTCCGCCGTAAAGCGATTCGCAACCTGGGGATAGCTGGTGGTATGTCCGCGGCGCCTGCGCTGGTCGCGATCTACAAGAAGAACACAGATGTGGAGACGAGGAAAGCCGTCGCCCAGGCGCTCTTCCTCGCAGGGGATAGCCACGATCTGGTCGAACTTGCCCGCGGCGAAAAGGACCCGGCCGTCAAGCAGTCGCTGGTGCAGCAACTGAGCCTCATGCACAACAAAGAAGCCACCGACTACATGCTCGAAATTCTCAACAAGTAACTGGAAGGAGATCGCTCCATGAACAACAACGCGCTTATGGTCATAGCACTCGCCGCCTCCGCGCTGATGACCAGCGCTCAGGAGCCCCGGGTCACGCACACGCAGTTTCACTCCGGACCGGTGAGTCTGGGACTGTCCGCGACGGTGGACCGATTTCGCCACTCCAATGGTCCGCTTTGGCTGGGATATGCGGTGCCGGCTCTTCCACGAACACATCATTCTTCGTGTTCATTTGGCACGGGATCATCAGGAGTGGAAGCTGGATGCTGCAATGAGGTTCAACTCGAGGACACAACAGACAATCTGAACACCGCCGAGGCTGCTTCGCCTGCGCCTGTGGTCGACGTGCTTTTCCGGCTCGATCACGGCGAGGTTACGAAGACGCGCGCGGTTCCCGCGGGATGCACCCTTGATGCCGGCGGAGTACCGTTTGAGTGGCTGACCGATGTGCAGCCGGAAGACAGTGCTGCCTTTCTCGGCAAGCTTGCCCAGAATGCGGCCGCAGTTCGCGACAGCGGAGACGGGCGACGGCAGGGCAGTCGATGATAATCTGGCTGCCCTGAGCATGCATGCGACGCCCCGGGCAACCGAAGTGCTGGTCTCGCTCGCCTCCCCCGCAAAGCAGCGCCTACCTGCGCGAGAAGGCGGCATTCTGGTTGGGTGCACAGCGCGGGCACGAAGGATTGCTGGCCTTGCGTCAGCTTGTGCGCAGCGAGCAAGACGGCAAGCTCCGCGAGAAGCTCACCTTTGATCTCTCTATCAATTCAGACCCGGGCGCAATGGACGATTTGATTCAGTTGGCGAAGTTCGACGCCGACAGCCGGGTTCGTGCTCAGGCTCTTTTCTGGTTGGCGCAGAAGGCGGGCAAGAAAGCCATCGGCACTTTGAACGCGTCCATCGAGAACGATCCCAACTTTGAAGTCAAGAAGAAGGCCGTCTTTGCCCTCAGCCAATTGCCGCGCGAAGAAAGTGTGCCCCAGCTGGTCCACGTCGCCGACACCAATTCCAATTTCGCCATTCGCAAGGAAGCGATCTTCTGGCTTGGGACAAACCAACGATCCACGAGCCCTTGCCTACATTGAGCAAATGCTCAAACGCTGAGCTGCGGAGTTCGTAAGTGGAGGTCTCACTCGGACTCTAAGGGCCACCAACAACTGGCTGAGAGCGGCCCTGCTGAGATGCAGGAAAGCGATGCCTTAGGGCTAAAGAGTCTGCGTGAGAACTACCCTCTCCGAATTCAGTCCCGAAGAGCCTGCCCTGAGCTTGTCGAAGGGGACGGCTGAAAATGCGGCCTTCTTTACGGAAAGCCGCACGCGTGGCCGTTGGTGGGTGACAGCAGATCCCTCGGCTACGCTCCCACGGCACGCCGGGGCAGGCGGGATGACAAAGTCATGTTGCCACAAATCAATGGCTTCACTCTGTTGCACCAGATCCGTCGTCAGAGTGCCGTGCCGGCCATCATGTTGACGGCGCGAGCCCATCGCAGCGATCGAATCGAAGGGTTAGACAAAGGTGCGGACGACTATCTGGTGAAGCCTTTCGACCCCGATGAGCTCCTCTCACGCGTCCGTGCAGTTCTTCGGCGAATCGCGAGATCCCATCCTCTCCGGGATTTCGCTCAAACTATAACATAGGCAAAAACGGTGTTGCGGTTTGTGGAGTAGAGGGGAATGACTCTCCTCATCTGCGAAGACTTAGTTGGGCGTAGCGTTCAACAGGGCTGCACACCTCATCTTTCCTGATGTTCGAGATGAGTGCATTCTGGAAAGGCCCCGAGGTACGCATTGCCGACGTATTCCATGTCTTTGTGTATGCCTATCGTAGAAGTGTAGTAGCCGTTGATGGTCATCTGCTTCAGTAATACGAAGAACCGTTCCTGATCGGTTGTGGGATTTTCTTCGTTGACCGCGGCGCGGTGCAGAGCCTCGTCCAGTGATGAGCCCCTGGCGTCGTCGCGGATCAGGCGGATCCCGTCTTGCCATTGCTTCTTGACGGCGTTGTCGCTGGTGGCGACCATCAGGTCGGCGAATAGGTTAGTCTTGGCCTCGTGCGCGCCCGGAGAGTGGTCGTCGGCGGGGAGGATCATTTCCATGAGCTGGTCGAGAAGACGGCTTTCTTCTTCAGTGAAAAACTGCAGCGTGTAAGGGGCCGCTGGCGCGGCCGGGGCTGGGGCTGCCTGCATATGGCTCATAGCGGCACCCGGCAGGGCGTTCAGCTTCTGGGATAACGCGGTGAGGGCGACTATTTTTAGGACCGCTCTTCTTTCCATATTCTTTACAAATCCTAGCAGGGGATGAACAGCAAATGCGATGGTGGGGCTACGCCCCGTCGTTTTCGGCCCAGGTACGCTTTGGCGAACCTGGGGCACCCGTCCTGTTCCCATTGGCTTCTGCTATGACACAAGCCCTTCGGGACTTACTCCCGGACCGGCAGTTCTCGCGTGGCCTGTGAACATTGGTCTAAGTTGGATGGGAGTTCTCGCAGATGCTGCGAAGCGTTCGCCCTTCAGAAGCAATTGCTTTTTCCGCAGCATGCTAGAGTTCGCCTCTTTTTCGTTGGTCCTTTATGTAGTCGGCGGCGCGCAAAGACAGGGCCATGATGGTAAGGGTCGGGTTCTTTTCGCTGGAGGTGGTGAAGCAGCTGCCATCGGTGACGAAAAGATTTTTTACGTCGCGCGCCTGGCAATAGCTATTCAGCACCGAGGTGCGCGGATTTTTTCCCATGCGCACTGTCCCCACTTCGTGGCTGGCGAAGCCAGTGGGGGCGTTACCGAAACTGGGGAAGACCGTGCCTTTCATGTGGGACGAAACTTCCAGGATGCTCTGCTTCGAGGCCCGCCACAGAGCATGATCATTCTCGCTGAAACGAAAATGCACGACCGGGGTCGGAATGCCATTAGCGTCTACCCGGGCTGGATCGACCGAGACGTAGTTCCGGTAATCGGATGTGACTTTGCCCCAGCTACCAAAGGACAAATATCCGGGCTGCATTTTTCGCACCCTCTCCTTAAATGCAGCTCCATAGCCTGGCAGCCTGGTCGCCTGGTGCGGGAACATGTAGCTGGAATAGTTGACTTGAAAGCCCCAACCGCCGACGTAATCGCTCTTGCCAAAAAGCTGGTTGTAACGAGGCACGTAGACGTGATCGGTGGCGCCATCCTGGTTGGAAGGCTTTTGCCCTTCGAGCTCCTCCAAATAAATGCTCACGGACTCATTCAGGTGACCGTTGAGATGATGCCCGACGACGCCGTTGGCATTGGCTAGTCCTGTGGGATATTTGGGCGAGCGTGAATTGAGCAGGAGCCTGGCAGACTCCACGGTGGAGCAACAGACGACAACGATCTTCGCCTTGACCTGCTGTTCCGTGCGCGTCCCGGTGTCGATGAAGGAGACCGCGCTCGCCAGGCCTTCGCGGTCGACCAGGACCTCGCGTGCAAGGGCATTCTGGCGGAGGGTGAAGTTGCCGGTAGCCCGAGCTTTGGGCAACATGCAATCCGGAGTGCTGAAGATCGACGCGACGTCGCATCCATCCATGCAGTGGCCACAATAATGGCAAGGCGGCCGCTGATCGTAGGGCCGGGTGAGCACGGCCTTGCGCACGGCGATGAGCGGGATGCCCATCGCGTTCGTGGCCCGCTTCATGATGTGTTCGCTGCAGCGCCAGGGGATGGGGGGCAGATAATTTTTTCCCGCAGGCAGGATTTCAAGATGATCGTCGTTGCCGCAAACCCCGATGATCTGTTCGATGCGATCGTAATAGGGTTCTAGTTCCTCATAGCTCAGGGGCCAGTCTTCCTCGATGCCCTGCAACGACCACTCTTTGAAATCTCTCGGGGCGTAACGCAACGTAACGGCGTTCCAATGCAGGGTTCTGCCCCCGAGGGCGCGCACCCGGTCCACCGAGACGTGATCGGAATCAGCATAGGCGATGGATTTTGCAATGTCCCCTTGATAGAAGGGCGCTTGCTTCTCACCTCGGAATCCCCGGAAGGGCAACTCGTATGGCCACTTGTGGGAGAGCAAGTCGGGCAGAGGGACTCCGCGTCCGGCCTCCAGCATAACAACTTTAGCGCCGCCCTCGCACAGTTCCTTAGCCATGACGCCGCCAGCGGCGCCGGAGCCGATGACGCAGACGTCAAAGTTTTCGTCGTTGCTCAATCGTTCCTTCCTGCCAGCAGACAATACAACGATATGATACTGCGTCCATCGAGTTTGTCTGTGGCAGGGGAGCGGTAGACCCGGGGAATACGAACCTCATTCTGTTCGCAAGGCCTGCAATGGCTCGATGCGCGAGGCTCGTCGGGCGGGAAGGTACGCGGCAGCCAAGGCGACGGCACAGAGGAGCAAGGCTACGCCTGAGAAGACCGCCGGGTTGGTCGGGGTTGTGCCAAATAGCAGGGACTCGAGCCACTTGCTTAACGCGAAGGACGCGAGCGTGCCCAGTGCCACGCCGGCGAGAGCGAGCCGCAACGTGGTTGCGAGAACCCCGCGCAGCACAACTCCGGAGTTCGCTCCCAGCGCCATCCTTATACCAATTTCTTTGGTGCGCTCATTCACCGAATAAGAAATCAGCGCGTAGATGCCGAGCGATGCAAGCAACAGGGCGAAGCCCGCAAAGCCTGACAGCAGCACCACCAGAAAGCGCCGCGGCGCCACCACTTTGTCTACCAGCCCCTGAAGTGTTTGGAACTCGGTGACTGGGAGGTTCGGATCGAGCGGCCGCAGCGCCGTTCGAATACCCGCTGCCAGGCTATCCGGTGGCAACGCGGTTCGCACCACCAGCCTCATGGCCGCGTAGTCCCGGGTTTGACGCATCGGCAGATACATTTCAGACCCACCCGAGCTCTCCGGTCCTCCGTGATGGACATCGGCAACCACACCGACGACTTTCCTTCCCCCGTCCTGCGTCACCATCTGTCCAACCGCGTTCTGTCCAGGCCACAGAGTGCGTGCCAAAGTTTCATTCACCATCACCACGGGTTCGCTCGATGCTCGATCGCTCTCGGTGAATGCTCTCCCCGACTTCAACGCGATACCGAGGGCCTCGATGTACCCATCGCTCACGATGCGAATAAATGCTTCCGGGTGATGGTACTTGTCGTAAACCTGTCCTTGGGCCCCCACTTGCCAACCCCTGTCGCCGTCGAGCGGCAGCACATCGCTTATCCCGGCTGCCGTAATGCCGGGGACGGAGCGGGCGCGATGTAACGCATCGTCGATAAATGAGTTCTGTTGCGCCTGGCTCGGGATCTTAAAACCCGGGTCGATTCTCAACGAGGCTGCGTGCTCCGGTCGAAATCCTAGATTCACGTCCAGGACGCGCAGAAAACTTTGCATGAGGAGGGCCGCGCCCACCAATAGCACGCAGGCGAGGGCGTACTGTGAAACCACCAGTCCGTCGCCGAACCAGCCATGCCGGATGCCGCCACTCGACTCGCGGCTTGCGTCTTGTAGCCCTTCGCGGAGATTGTGCGCCGTAATCTGCAGCGCGGGCGCCAAGCCAAAGAGCACGCCCGAAGCGATCGCCGCCAACAAGGTGAAGGCTAGTGTGCTGCCATCGACGCGAACGCTTGCCAGAAGAGGAAGGTTAAACGCGCTCAGGTGCGCCACCCCGCGCGTGCCGGCCACGGCCAGAAGCAAGCCCAGCGCGGCTCCGCAACAGGACAGGGTTATGCTTTCGGTGAGCACTTGCCGCAGCAGCCGATAACGTCCCGCTCCTAACGCCGATCGTACCGCCATTTCCTTTTGCCGCGTCCCCATGCGCGCCAACTGCAGGTGCGAAAGATTGGCGCAGACAATCAACATGACGACGCCCACTGCGCACATCAGCACCAGGAGAGCTGGACGTACCTGCCCGCTTACGTGCCGTTCCAGCGGAACCAGCCTGGGGAAGACCGGATTGCGGTCCGGATGTTGGTTCTCGAGTCGTTTCGCCAGGACGGTTAACTCAGCCTGCGCGCTCTGCACAGTGGCGCCTGGCTTCAGCCTTCCGATGATGGACATCGTGTTTCCGTGGGGTTTCGTATCGTCCTTTAGCGGCCAGGGAACAAAGATATCGATCGGAGTGCCGGGGGCAAAGATGCCGGCGAAGTCGAAAGACGCGGGCAGGACACCGACGATCATCACCGGCTGATTGTCCAACGAGAGCTTCTGCCCTACCACCGCCGGATCGGAGTGAAACCGCCTGCGCCAAAAGCTGTAACTCAACAGCATGGCGGGCGGAGCGGAATACTTGCCTTCGGTCTCCTCAGTGGTGAACGATCGTCCGATTGCAGGGGCCACACCCAGCAATGGGAAGAAGTTCCCAGTAACCGGGACGCTGGTAAGGCGCTCGGGCTCGCCGGTCCCGGTCAATTCCCTGTCGCCCGAGCTGTAGGTTCCAGACCAGCCCGCTAGATCGGAGAATGACTGATTCTGGTCGCGCAGGTCGGAAAAGTGTTCGGTTTGGGTGTTGTAGTTTTCTCCATTGGAGATGAATACCAACTGCCCTGGATCGCGAAAGGGTAGCGGACGTAACAGCAGCGCGTTGACTACGCTGAATACGGTCGAAGCGCCGCCGATGCCGAGGCCGGCGATGAGAATCGCAAATACGGTGGAACCCGCATTGCGACGCATTCCACGAAGTCCGTACTTCAGATCACCGATGAGGGATTCGAGCCAGCTCCAGGACCAGGTTGCATGCGTTTGCTCGCGAATGACCGTGGTATTGCCAAAGGCGCGCACAGCCGCATAGCGTGCCTCTTTCGGGGAAAGTCCACGCTCCCGCTGTTCTTCTTCTTCCAGTTCAAGATCAGACTGCAGCTCTCGATCGAGATCCGCCTTTTTTTTCGTGGTCCGCCACCAGGGCATCTCAGCTCTCCTCAGCGGCAGGCCACATCACGCGCGCTACAGCTTCGGCCATCTGCTTCCATTGTGATTCTTCGACGACCAGCTGCTTTTTGCCTTTGTCGGTCAGCCGGTAGTATTTAAACTCCCGATTGCGGTCGGGCGCAGTCTCCCATTTGGAGACCACCCATCCTCTTTCCTCCAAGCGGTGCAGGGCTGGGTAGAGCGACCCGTGCTGCATCTGCAGAAATTCGTTCGTGGTCCGCTGAATGTGCTTACCGATCTGGTGACCGTGAGCCGGCCCATAAAGAAGCGTCCTCAAGATGAGCATGTCAAGAGTGCCTTGGAGAAGGCCGGTGCGTTGTTGCTGTTGTGTCTGCTTCGCCATAGAAGACAATCTACCCTCAATCCTGGGGCGATGGTAGATGCTCGACCATCCCTTGTCAAGGGATGCTGTAGACGATGGATTTTCGGATGCTATGATTCTCTGCCGTCCCTGCGGAGTCAGCTACGACACAGACTCCTTGCGGGACTCGCTCCTGAACTGGCAGATTCGGGTCAGCGTCTTTCTGCAGAAAGAAAGAGTTTGGGTTACGCGGCGGCAGTTTTGGGCATCTTAGTTTTTGCGAGAAGAAACGAGAGGGTGCAATGGCCGTGAACCAGGAAAAACCAAGCAAAATGCCCGAATCCCAGCCTCAGAACATCAAGATCGATCGCAACGCGCCTGCCGGAAGCAAAAATTCTCTTGGGGCACAAAGCGTTCGTGATGGCCGCCCGAGTACCGACGACAGCGTGGTCGAGGCGATGGACGAAGAGGGCCCGGGCATCCCACCTGATCCGCCGGAGAAGCGGTAGCGCCCACGCGCTCTGCCGCAGTGCGACGGGCCAGGAACTCTTCCTCGTGCTTCAAGATCACCTGGATGTGAACCTGTCGGCATATTTCTATTTTTTGCTAGCGTAACTGCGGTGGTATGTGGCGCCCCGACTGCGGGAGCAGACGGGGTGCCCGGCGCCTGCGTTTAAGTAGGGAGCAGTGCTAACGGTTCAGATCATGAATGGTTTGACCTGCCGCTTGCGCTACCTTGCCGGCTGTGTCCTTGACGGCTCCGGCCAACTGATCGGCCGCCCCTTCGCCCGCCAGCTGATCGTCCCCGGTTACCCTGCCGACGCCCTCTTTGAGCCTGCCGGCGAGACGTCCTCCGGTACCGGAAAAGCGCTGTTTCGAGCCCCACAGAGCGGTTCGGTCAGCAGCATACTCTACATCATCGTCTCCGGTCGCATACTGCGGACCAGGCTGGTTGAGCACAATGTACGCCGCGATAGCGACACCTACACCCGCGATTACCCAAGTAAGACCTTTCATGCATGAATCTCCTTGGCCATTGGATGCGCATATCGCGAAAGGCGTAGATCGCCCTGAGCCAATGGCCGGCAATCGGTTCAGGCCGTCCCCGGCTTTCCCTTCAATGGCTTGTCTAGTTACTGCCCGGTGGGACCACACCATTCATCCGTAGATACTCCACCAGCTGCCCGTAGTGGTCGTAGCCGTGAGCCACGGCAAAGGCGGCTAATGTGGCTGGTGTGTGGAACCCGTCGAGTCCCTCAATGCCGGTAAAAGCATTCTGCGGCGTGATCGTCATGATCTGAGCGTGACCATAGGCAAAGCTCTGCTTGAGAGCTGCCAGAATTTCATCTTTTGTTTTCAGATCGCGCACCTGCTTCGCAGCCGCAGGTACGGTTGCTCCGTTCAGCAGGCTGTAGAAGTGGTAATTCGCGCCGGCAATGTGCGTTAGCTGCCCGGCAAAGGTGCGAACGGTTCCATACTTGGCCGGGGAGCCAGTAGCAAAGGTTTCCGCCGTGGGCGCGAAGCCGTACTTTTCCGCGGGCATCGCTTCCGCGACAGCCAGCACTTGCGTCTCGAGCTGGGTCAGCATGACATCCAAGGCCTTGGCAGGCGCCATGGTCTTGCCCGCATCCGAAGCGGTGTAGGAATCTTTGTAATCTCTCACCTGTGCGGAGCTGCTCACTACCGCTATGGTGAGCAAGCCGATCACTGACCATTTAGAAACGCGCATGCTTTTCTCCTTGCCACGAACCTGGTTGCAAAAGTCTGTACATCGCAACCTTCCGATTCTACTGCTTGCATGGCTTCGACCCCGTCCTAGTTCCGTCTCTATTCCCCAAGCGCGATGCTGGATCTAAGAAGAATTGTCCTGGACGACTGACCAACCTTGAAATCGTAAGTACCCTTGCAGAGCTTCCAGCCGTTACTCTTTTCGCTCCAACCAGCAAGGCTAGCAAGCGGTATTTGGAGGTTGACCGTTCTCGTCTCCCGGGCCTTCAAAGTTACCTTCTCGAATCCCTTCAGCTGAGAAGGAGGCTCTTGGGCACACTTGGGCTCGGCCACATAAAGTTGCACGACATCGGATCCTGTGCGGTTTCCGGTGTTTTTTATCGTAACAGTGACGGACACCGAATTGCCGGCGCGTCTCAGCCTGAGGCTGCTGTATTGAAAATTCGTATACGAAAGCCCAAAGCCGAAGGGGAATAGGGGTTCCTGTTGATGTTGATCGTACCAACGGTAGCCAACGAGAATTCCCTCTTTATATTCTGCTTTGCCATTTACGCCCGGGTAGGCATCCGCACCCGCGCCCGGGCCTTGATCGGGGGATGCGGGGAAGGTCATGGGCAAACGGCCGGCAGGATCGGCGTCGCCAAAAAGCACTGCCGCAATGCCGGCTCCACTCTCCTGGCCCGGATACCAGGCTTCGAGAACGGCATCCACTTTATCCAGCCACGGCATGGCCACGGGTGTGGAGGTATTGAGCACCACGACGGTATGCGGGTTTTGCGCTGCCACGGACTCAATCAAGGCATCTTGATTTCCTGGCAGAGGCAACGAGGTCTTGTCCATCCCCTCGCCGAGTTGCTCTGCGGCGAAGACGATGGCGATGTCTGCCGATTTCGCAGCCTGCATCGCGGCAGCCATCTCATCCGGATGGGGAGGATACCAGCCTAAATGGAGCGCACTGCCGAGCAACGCATAGTCATTCGAGTGCTCGAGGACCAGCTTTGCGGGCGTGCCTGCCGTGAGGTGCGCGGCGCCGAAGGCGGTTGATCGGAAATTTACCTTTTGTAACTGGACTACTGTGTTTCCATCGATTCGCAGGCTTGCCGTTCCCGCTCCGTCGAGCGAGAAGATGTAGTCGCCGGTGGATGGTGGGGTGAGCGTTCCCGTCCAGCGCGCGGACCACGACAACTTAGGCGGCCCGAAGGAGAAAGTCGCTTGCCCCAACTCCGGCGCGGGGAGACCGTGAATGTCAACACTCGTGTCGGTGCGGGTTAAGGCCGGCTCGCCAGTCAAGTTTCCGCTACGGTAATAGGTGGCCGTGAGGCCGTGACCAGAGCCAGAGGACGGAGTGAGGACATCCCCCTCAAGAATGGGGAGCGGCCGGATGCCCACGCCGACATCGTGGTAGGAGGCCTTCATGGCAGACCCGGCGCGCGCCTCCAGGGCTTCCGCCGGCACGCTCAACTTCTCCACGTAGACAGTGGGGCCTTCTTCTCCGATGACCGCCTGGGGACCGGCCGCAATGCCGATGATGGCAATGCTCTTTATCTTTTCGGCAGAGATCGGCAGCAGGTGATCCTTGTTCTTGAGCAGCACTGCACTCTCTTCGATGATGCTCTTGGACAAGGACACATGGTGGCTGGTGGATACGTGCGCGGTGGGTTTTCCGGGAGCCGGCTGGTCGTAGATGCCAAGCTTGAAGATTGGGAGAAGAATGTCGTACAACATGCGGTCGATGGCCGGTTCGGTTAATTGTCCGTGGGCGACCATTTCTTGCAGCAGCTTTTCCGTACCGACGAAGGTTACGCCTGCCTTGAGCGCGAGGAGCGGATCGTGCAGCGCGAAGACCGCGTCCGGCGTGATCGCGCCGATGAAACCCCACTGTTTAAGTTGGCCCAGGACTTTCTCGTTGTTGCAGGCAAAGGTGCCGTTGATCTGGTTGTAGGCGCACATGGCGGCTGCGGCGCCTGCTGCGAGGATCGCTTGTCGAAAGCCGGGATAATAAATCTCGTGGAGCGCGCGATCAGAAATGATCTCATTGATTCCGGTGAAATCGGGAAAGTGTCCTACGCGATCCGCATCCTGGTTGTTGCCGGCGAAGTGTTTGACCATCGCGATGACATGTTCTTTTTGGATCGCCGATACCTCGGCGGCCGCCATTTGTCCGTTCAGGAATGGATCTTCCCCGAAGGTCTCTGCGGAACGGCCCCAGTGCCAGGTGCGCATGATGTTCAGGGTGGGTCCGACGATTTCTGAACTACCCTTTCCCCGCCACTCCTCTGCGAGCGCCTGGCCGAAGTCAGAGGCGCGGTTGCGGTCCCAGGTTGCGGCAAGGGCTATCTCATTGGGGAAAGCTGTTACTCCCAATGCGGAGGGTGGCGGTGGGCCTGGGATCGGGCCTTTCGCGTAGCCGTTAGGGCCGTCGGCTGGGTTCAGGGAAGGGATTTCGAAGCGATCGGGCTTTGGTCTTTCGAGGATGTGGTTGATTTTCTCGTCGGGGCTCATCGCGTGGATGAGCTCGAGGGTTCGGCATTGGGGTGTTTGTTGACGGTCGCGCCACGGGTCGGTGGTGGATGGTGCCTTGCAATTTTCGAGTTGCGGAGGTTGAGGTTGGAGAACCTGAGCTCTTAGGATGCAGGCGAATGCAAGAAGGCCAAGAACGGAATGTTTTCGCATGCTTGATCGGCACGATGGAAGTATTCGCATTTATCGGGCTCTCCTGTACCCTTCACTGCTCGGCATTGTCTTCGGCATAGCAGTGGCACGCTCCACTGCAAAGCCGGGACAGGCGAGCTTAGGAGTGTGCATTACATCCGGGGAAAGCGAAGAATGGCGGTTCGCTTGTTGCAGTAAGATACGCCCGTCTCTCCTTTATTGCACGACTAAATAGGGAGGGAAGATCATCCCTCAGCGCGAAGCCGGATTCATTTCAATTAAGCAAGACGCGAGTTCCGGGTTTGCTGGATCTCGCAGAATTGGTGAGGATGCCCCGGACGTTGTCCTGGGATATTTTCAGCCGGAGCTGTTCAAATTAGCTTTTTGACTCTGTCCATCCACTTCCACTGCTGCTGAGGTGAGCCACCACCCTTAACTTTGTCATCCCGAGCGTAGCGGACCCGGTTACCGCCCAAGGCCACGTATGCGGCTTTGCGTAAAGCCGCACGACGTTGATCAACGCCACCAAGTTCGACAGGAAATCGGGGGTAGCGCAGCGGAGGCTGTGACTTTTTGATTTCCCTTGTGGTCTGTGGCCGGAAAGCTCCGAAGAGCATCTGCCAACAAGCATCGCCGGGGTTCCTTCGGCTACGCTCAGGACAGGCTCTTCGACTGCGCGCATAAAACCCTCTGTTATGCGATAGATCTGCGAGGCGCTTCGCTCCCACGGCACGCCGGGGCAGGCAGGATGACGCCTTTCTGGAGGGGATTGAAAAACATCTGGTCGGGTGCAAAAAACACGAAAAGATCAAAAAGTCACAGACTCTCGGGATGACAAATTTTAGGGCGGTGGCTCATCTCAGCAGCAGTGGAAGTGGATGGACGGAGCTGTAGGGAGTTGTTAGAGGGAAGGGCGCACAGCAGGTCCCTCCACTGCGCTACCCCGGATTTCCTGTCGAACTTGGTGGCGTTGGCGATCTTCATGCGGCTTTCTTTAACGGAAAGCCGCACAAGTGGACTTTGGTGGGGGCCGCGTAGCAGGAAATCCGGGTACGCTCCGGTCGGGATGACAATTCTTTTGAGGGAAACGGCATCAAAGTCGATCAAACGAATGGCTGTCCATCGTCCCACAGAATTGTCATCCCGAGAGGTTGTGACTTTTTTGATGTCTTTCAGGTTTGGTGTCCGGAAAGCTTTGAAGAGCATCGGCCAACAAGCATCCTCGGGTTTCCTTCGGCTACGCTCAGGACAGGCTCTTCGGGACTGAGTTCTGGATCGGCAGGTTCTCACGCAGACTTTGAAGGCCGTACCCTTCAGAAGAATTTTCCGCACCGTCTTTCACTTGGTTTCGCAAACCGTAAAAGACAGATGTAGGCACTACTTGGCCGGCGTGGCAAAGTCGGAGAGTTGGGGTTTTGCTATTGCCGGATCTCCAACGACTACGAGCGTCATTGCGCCTGGATGCAGATATTTCGCCGCCATGGCCTGCACCTGATCTGGTGTGACGGCGTTCACCCGCTGCACGTAGCCCGTTAGATATTCGTCGCTTAAGTGGTGGAAGTCGACGAAGGTGAGGTTTGCGAGAATGCCCAGACGGGACGAGTTTCGCAGGATGAACACACCATCCTCGTAGCGCTGAACGCCACCGAGTTCGGCTACGGTAGGCGGAGCACTCTGCAATAGCTTGATCTCTTTCACAATTTCCTGGATTGCCGGACCCGTGGCTGTGGTGGTGATGGCGGCGTTCTCTGCCCAGATGTTGGTTCCATAGCCTTGCGAGAGGGAACTGCGTGGGGAATACGTATAGCCTTTCTGCTCACGGATGTTGGCCGTGATGCGCGAGCCAAAGGAGCCCCCAAGCAAGGAATTCATGACGTCGAGCGGGGTGGTATCGGGAGACCTGACATCCGCCACAGGAAGGCCAAAGATGACATTGCTTTGCGCTGCGCCAGGCTGATCGACGAAAGCGAAATGCGCTCCTTCCGCGGCGGTCTGCACCGGCATCAGCACGGACGGTCCTTTTGACCACCCACCGAAAGATGCTTCGATTGCCTTCTTTACGGCTTTCTCATCGAACCGGCCGACGACATAGATGGAGGCGCGTTGGGCGCCGTAATTGGCCGTGTAGAAGCCGCGCACGTCGGCCAGGGTATAACTCTTCAACATCGCCTCGGTCGGGAGCAACCGGCCATACGGCTGGTCGCCATACATCACCTGCGCGAACTTCTGCCGGGCAAGGAAACTAGGGTTTGCCAGCGAAGTCGCGCGGGAGCGAAGATGGTCAGCACGCAGCCGCTCCAGGTCCTTTTCCGGAAAGGCAGGGTGCTGGATCACATCAGCCAGAAGAGCGATGGCATCCGCTGCATTTTGATTGAGAACATCCATGGAGAATTCCGATTGGTAGGTATCGGTATGGATGGAGAGCTGGGAGCCCATGTCGCCGGCCAGGCGCGCGAGTTCTTCGCCGCTATGGGTCGACGTACCTTCGGCCATCAGTTCTGCCGTGATTGCCGAGAGATCTACGTGCTCGGGATCCTCATTGACCTTTCCCGCTGCCTCCTCGACTAAGACCGTGACCTTGGGCACAGTGCCGAACTGCAACAGATTCACTTGGATTCCGTTGGCCAGCGCATAATGCGTTCTTTGCGCGAGATGGAAGGAACTCGCCGGGGCTGGGGCTGGGGGCTGCTCCTTTGGCGGCTGTTGGGCTGCCGCCGGAATGTTGCACAGGGCGGCACAGAAGGTGAGAGCGAGTAAGCGAGCAAACATTATCGACCTCCTGGAGCCGCTGCAGCGGCGGGCTTGGGCGCAACTGCGATTTCAAGTATCGTCCGGTTCTGCGGCCGCAGGTACTGCTTTGCGGCGGCTTGCAGGTCTTGGGGCGTGAGTTTTTTAAAGTTCTCCACCAGCGTGTTGATCTGGTCCGGATCATCGTCGAACAGTGCGAAGCAGGCC
The DNA here is from genome assembly GCA_963746595.1 of uncultured Acidobacteriaceae bacterium. Taxonomy (GTDB): domain Bacteria; phylum Acidobacteriota; class Terriglobia; order Terriglobales; family Acidobacteriaceae; genus PALSA-350. The sequence continues at coordinate 1,649,729 of CAVVBS010000009.1, read as the reverse complement.
AGCAGGTCGACCTTGCCAAGTCCCAGGTTTCCTTCCTGATCGTAGAGATCAGAGATGAGCTTGGTTTGCGCGCGGCGCAGGGTGGCAGCGTCCACTGGTTGGTCGATGACCTGCTGCATGACTCCGTCGACCGCGCTCATGATTTGCGGTGAAGTGACGCTGTCATCATGGATCAAACTTGCGGTGAAGAGCATTGGTCCGCGATAGTCGTAGAGATTGCCCAGTTGATTGACGCCGCCATCGACGGAACTCGCGTATCCGCGCTTCTTAACGATCTCCTGGACCAGCATACTGTCGTCGCCCTGCAACAGGATCTGGTTGAGCAGGCCCATGGCATACCAATCTTTGCTGCGCCGCTCGGGCATGTGATAAGCAAAGGCCAGTGCCGGTTTGCTCGCCAGCTTGTCGGTCTTGGTGGCGTGCTTCTCCGCGGTCTGCTCCGGTTCGGATAAGTCAGGCAGCGGTGGAACCTTACCCGCGGGTATGTTGCCGAAGTATTGCTGCACCCATGCCTTCGCCTGGTCAATCTTGAAATCGCCCACCACCACAAGCGCTGCGTTGTTGGGTACGTAGTAGGTTGCGAAGAAGTGCTGTACGTCGTCCAGGGTGGCGGCTTCGATATCCTTCAGATCGCCATAGAAATTGTGGGCGTTATACCAGTTGGTATTCGCGTACTGGGGCATGTCGAGCCAGGGGAACCCACCGTAAGGCCGGTTCAGGACGTTGACCTTTACCTCGTTGCTGACAACGCCCTTCTGGTTAGTAAGATTCGCTTCGGTGATGTCCAGGCCGCGCATGCGATCGGCCTCAGCCCACAACACGGTCTCCAAAGTATTCGCCGGGAGGACCTCGTAATAGTTGGTGAAGTCGAACCGCGTGGAACCGTTTAGAACGCCGCCGTTATTCTGAATCAGACGGACAAACTGCATTTTTCCTAGATTCTTCGAACCCTGGAACATCATGTGCTCAAAGAGGTGGGCGAAGCCGGTGCGGTCACGAGGTTCGATGCGGAAACCAATCTGGTAGTACACTCCCACGGCTACGATGGGAGCGGAGCTGTCCTGCGAGAGAACGACCTTCAGGCCATTGGGCAGCTTGTAGTAGGTGACCGGAACCTTGTCTGCGACTGTCTCGCCGCCGGCAAATGCGGTGATCGCGACAAGGACAGCGAGGGCAGCCAATTTAGCCTTCCAAAGCATCATCTTTGTTCCTCTGGGCATTCTATTTCTGAACCGCGTATAACGAGATTCCTCCGCCAGGTCGCAGTATTCGTGCGAAGAGGCGATCTTCCCGTCCAGCCAGTCTACGATGATGGGCTCGACCGAGGCACCGCAATTATCGTATTTCCGGATGATCACCCTGTCCTACGCAATGGCTGACTTCTTGCCGAGGCACGTGGCTTGCCGGCTAGATTGAACGTTGGTAATCAAGTGCTGCGTTACGCGAGGGCGGTGGCGGGACTGGGGGATTCAGGCAGAAATTTATCGAGAATTAGGTTGATTTTCCAAGAGTCTCCCGTCTACCCTTGCTGCCGACCTGGAACGACCCAGTTTGTTAGGCGGGGCTGAAAACCTTGCGACCAGGGCTTGATAGGAGACTTGGCCGTGTTCTCAGAACTGTTAGATCGCCACTTGCATCGTCGCCCACAATCCTCACGAGCCCTCGCACACTTGGGCAAACTCGCCTGCAGAACGCTGCTTTTCGCGATCGCGCTGTTTTTTCTGCAGGGGTCCGTAGGTGCCCAGTTAATTCATTTTGTTATAACCGACTCCGGACAGTATGTGATCCCGGAGGATAAGTGGAAAGAGATAACCAATCTGTGCGGTGAACCGCCTGCAGTTACGGACCCGGTTTATCAGGGTTGCTATAACGAAGCACTCAGGATGTTGGGACTTGGTGGCAGTCCGTCGGGTAAGTTTTCTGCGCTACGGATGCGCCACGCAACCCCAGGCGTTACGGAAGCGAGCGGAACCGCCGGTCTGACTCTGAGCTCAGGCACGCCCTATCTACCGTTCCTGGGTAATCGTCTGGTCGGGCTTAGTTTCGTTCCCAATTCCCTCTCGATTGACACGCTTACTGCTGTGTATGCCACGGACCTGCGGCGCCAGTCCGATTGCAGCCTGGACGAAGACTTCGTCCTGCCAACCGCGACCACGCCGAGCACAACCGTGATCACTTCACTGCCGGCCGCCCAGGATTTTATCCACCAATTATCGGGTTTGACGACCACACCTGATGTTTTCAAGAACGGGTGCAATGACCAGGTGCTGGGCTTGCCCGCCACCGGGAGCATTCTGCTGCTAGGGAACACCTCGGATGGCGCGGCCATCAGCGCCCAATTGGCAAACGCGGGCCTCTATGTAACGGTGACCGACCCCACGGCCAATACCACGAAGAACACCCAGGTCACCAGTGGCTCTGCGCCAGGATACTTCTCCGCGGCAAGTCTCAGGAACAACGGGACGATGGACCTGGTCGAGACCGGGCTCGTCGATCCGGCCAACCAAAAGCCGGCCACGGCGGTGCTTCTGGGCAACGGGGACGGCACCTTTAAGGCAGCCGTCTACTACGATGTTGCCGACACCACCGGGAATGTGGCCGGTTTCACGATAGACGACGTGAACGGCGACGGAGTACCCGACATTGTTGTGCCGACGGTCACCAGTACCACCAACCCAGGCGTGGTGACGTTTGCGGGAAACGTCACCACGTTGCTCGGCAAAGGCGATGGCACCTTTACCACCGGACCAGTCTCGTCCCTTACGTGGACCAACTCCTTGTTGCCCTTGACCGGCGACTTCAATGGCGATGGCAAGAAAGACCTGTTGATCGGCGCGACGGTGCTGTTTGGGGGCGGTGATGGCACGTTCACCGCCGGGCCCACCAGTAGCGCGATGAGTGCTGTCTTGACCTCCAACACCTTTGTAGGAGCGGCTGCCGATCTGAGCAACAACGGCAAGCTTGACGTGGTTGTCTCTGTGCCGGGAAGCATTGCCATCTTCAACGGCAACGGCGATGGCACGTTCCAAGCGGGCCCGGTCTACGCCGGGCTACCGGACTCCGAGCAGGTGACTATCACCGATATCGATGGCGACGGAAATGCGGATATTTTCCTGGGCTGGGGCACCGAGGAGCTATACACCTTGGGTGGCTATGACATGCCAATTCCCATGTTTCAGGTCTTGATGGGCCGGGGAGATGGCACGTTTGTGGACTCGGCGCTCTACCAGCAAGGGACCTACAATCTGCCCGGCAGTAGCGGCGTCAACACGGGGTCGCAGATTGCGACTGCGGACTTCAATGGGGATGGCAAAGGCGACCTGCTGGTGCCGAACCGCAACAATGTTGGCACTTCACCCAGTTCGTTGCTGGTGCTGCCCGGCGACGGCAAAGGCAATCTGGGAGCTCCCGTTAGCAGTGCGGCCAATCTCGGTCCGATCATGGTGATTGCCGCTGACATGAACAACGATAAGAAGCCGGACGCGGTGCTCATCGGTTTAGGGACTGACGAAACGCCTAAAGTGTCGGTGCTGATCAACCAGGGCAACGGAACATTCGCCGCGGAACAGGACTATACGCTCGCGGCGACTGCAACCAGCCTGGCGGTCGGTGACTTCAATGGGGACGGCTTTATGGACGTCGCGGTGGGGGAAGGTTCGTCGGGTGTTTTTGTGCTGCTGGGCCAATCCAATGGCACGCTAGGCACAGCCAAGATGGTCGACCCTTCGAATGCGTCGGATCTTGTTGCGGGAAGTCTGACTGGGAATGGCCGCGCGGATCTGGTGGTGGTGGATGCAGGCGTTGCCGGTACCTCGCAGGCGACCGGAGCTTTGGTTGTCTATCTGGGGAATGCAGACGGCAGCTTTACCGCCGCGGCGGCGCCCACTACTTCGGCAACCAATTACACCGTTGCCGCGCTGGGCGATCTGAACCATGACGGGATACTCGACCTGATCGTGACCGGTGCAGGCGCTGCCACGAGCGGCGCCGCAAGCACGCCCAATGTCTACACGTTGCTGGGCAAAGGGGACGGCACGTTCGCGGCAGCCAATACGCTGGCGCTCGGCGGCGCGGACGGCCTTGGTGCAAACTCGATTGCGCTCGCCGACTTTAACAAAGACGGCAACCTGGATGTGACCGCGGGCAATCCGAATGACTACACCGAAGTATTGCTCGGCAATGGCGACGGAACCCTCACCGGCACGCTTCTGGCCCTGGGCCAACGGCCCGCTACCGTCGCGACCGCCGATCTACTGGGCAACGGCTACCCTGAAGTGCTGGTAGGCCAGCAAAGCGGGGGCGTGGCAGTGTTTCTAAACTCAACCGTCTGGACGGCAGTCACGCCACCGCCGGCGTTGGCGGCGAGCACGACGGCACTCAGCGCATCGGCCGCAACCATTACGGTCGGGGCAAGTGTCACCTTCACTGCGACAGTATCCGGACCTTCGGGGAACACGACCGTGCCAACCGGCACGGTCACCTTCATGCAGGGGACGACAATGCTTGGGACCGGAACGCTTTCCGCCACCGGCGTGGCGACCTATGCAACCACCGCGCTGCCCGCCGGCGCCGACAGCGTCACTGCGGTTTATGGAGGCGATAGCAATTTCAGCGGCAGTACCTCCAGCGCCGTAACCGTCACCGTGAACGCAGTGCCTCCCGACTTCGCCCTGAGCAATAGCGGCAACATCACCGTGAGCCCGGGCGCAAGCACCGGTAACACCTCAACCATCAGCGTGACCGGGTCCGGCGGATTTAGCGGAGCGGTCGCTTTGACCTGCGCGGTGAGCCCGGCAGCCGCCAGCGATCCAGCGACGTGCAGCGTTTCTCCGGCTTCGGTGACGATCGGTGGGGCGACTGCCCAGACTTCTACACTCACAGTGGTTACGACGGCGGCGGCCAGCGCGGCCTTGGCCCATCCCAAAACAGGCGGAGTGCCTTGGTACGCCGCCGCAGGCGCTGCCCTGGCCTGTGTTCTGTTTTTCGGTGTCCCGGGCCGCCGGCGTGCCTGGCAAGGATTGCTGGGCATGGTTGCCTTGATGGTCTTCGTGGCTACCTTCCTGGTGAGTTGCGGCGGCGGCAGCGGGGGAAGTGGCGGTGGAGGTGGCGGCGGTGGCAGTACCCCCGCAAATCCGGGAACCACTGCGGCGACCTATACGGTCACCGTCACGGGCACATCCGGGGCGACTGTGAAAACAAGTACAGTTGCTCTTACCGTGAATTAATTCGATTGGCCGGCTCACCCGGGAAAAGGGGCCTCAGGGGATTAGAGTCTGCGTGAGGCTCCGGTCCCACGGCAAGCCGTGTCCCTGATACGAAGCCCGCAACGCAACGAGCCTGCTCTACGGGGAGCAGGCTCGTTGTTTGGCTACGTTTTCGGGTTAATGGTTGGCGGTATTCAAATCGACCGAACGCGTCCACGAGTGACCAGGCGCAGTAGTAGGGTTAGTATCACGGCCCCGATGACAGCGACGATGATGGTGTAGATAAGGCCGCCAGACCCGGCAAAGCCCAGGTGCGACATAATAAAGCCACCTGCCAATGCCCCCAGGATGCCGACAACGATGTCCATAAGGGGGCCATAGCCTCCGCCGCTCATGATCTTTCCTGTGAGCCAACCTGCAATCAGACCTACGATAATCCACCAAATGAAACCGAACATAGTTCCTTCCTTTTATCCTGCAGTGGAATGATGTTCCCGGGGGAGAAGCAAGGACACTCAGATACCGCCCTATCCTAGACCAATGAGAGGCATTCTGCACAATACTAGTTGTCAGGCCTTCGACTTATTTCTGGAGGGCACTCGGAGATAGAGGTTTCCACCCGCAAATAGCTATCGCCGGTTAACTTAACCATCGAATTCCTGTACCTAAGGAGCCATGAACGATGAAGCTTAGTTTCTTTCCACTCGCCGTCTTTACCTTGGCTAAGATCTGCCTGGTAGTTACACCCGTGGGAGCGGAAGTTCGACTTGCCAGCGTGATTACGGACCACGCAGTCCTGCAGCGCGACGCGCCCATCCATCTGTGGGGCGAGGCCTCGCCGGCGGAGAAGATCACCATCCATTTCCACGACCAGTCGGTGGCAACCACCGCGAGCCAGCTGGGCCTCTGGGAGGCTTGGCTCATGCCCGAGCCGGCCGGCGGTCCTTTCACCCTCACCGTCCGCGGCAGCTCCGAACTTACCCGGTCTGACCTGCTGGTGGGGGATGTGTGGTTTGCCTCCGGCCAGTCGAACATGGAGATGCCACTTGCCGGATTTCCTCCGACGGCCCACGTAACCAACGGCGCCCAGGAGATCGCCCAGGCTGACCTGCCGCAGGTCCGCTTGCTGCTTATGGAGCACAAATCTTCCGATTCCCCTCTGGACGCCATTTCCGCCGCCTGGCAACCATGCACGCCGGCCACGGCAAAGGACTTTTCTGCTGTCGCCTACTTCTTCGCACGCGAGATCAACCGGCGCGAGCACGTCCCTATCGGGGTTATCGATTCATCCTGGGGAGGCACGCCGATCGATTCCTGGATCAGTCTCGACTCCCTCTCGGCCGATGCTTCTCTCATGCCTGCCTTCGCGGCGCGTGCCCACTTCGCCGACATGCAGACGCACATGGAGCTCATAGAGGCCGCGGAGAAACGCGCCGACGCCGAGGCTGCCGCCCAGCACCTGCCCGCACCTTCACACCCATGGCACCCCGACCCATCTTCGTGGATCCCGGCAGCGCTCTATAACGGGATGGTTGCGCCGTTCACCCCCTACACCATCAAGGGCTTCCTCTGGTATCAGGGCGAGACCGACAGCGCCCCCGATCGCGTGGGCTTGTACGCGAAACTGCTGCCCACGCTCATCGCCGATTGGCGACGGCAATGGCAGCAGGGCAACCTGCCGTTCCTGTTTGTTCAGATCTCGAGCTTCGAGTCCCCGAAAGAAAATTGGGGCCTGATTCGCGATAGCCAGCGCCGTACCCTCCACGTAATCAATACCGGCATGGCGGTCACCTTGGACGTCGGACAGCGCGATAATGTGCATCCGCCGGATAAGCAAACGGTGGGCGCACGGCTTGCCTTGGCTGCTCGCGCCCTGGCTTACGGAGAGCCATCTCTTGCGTTCAATGGCCCGCTCTATCGGCAGACCACTCGGGAAGGGGGGTCTCTGCGAGTCTGGTTCGATCACGCGGAGGGCCTGCACAGCAGCGGCGCTGCTGTACTGGGCTTTGAGGTCGCGGGCGCCGATGGGCACTGGGTCCCGGCGACCGCCTCCGTGCAGGGCACGTCGGTGGTCGTTTCTGCTCCTGAGGTCACCGAGCCAGCCCAGGTGCGTTATGGCTGGCAGGGTTTCACGGATGCCAATCTCTACAATGGGGTGCCTTTGCCTGCTTCTACGTTTTTGGCGGAGGTTCCGTAAGCGGGGCGCTGCCACAACATTGGCATTCGTTCGATTGCGTTTGAGTCCGCCCAGGACTAGCGTCCTGGGCTACTTTAGTCAGACCTGTTCAAATTAGCGTGCAAATGGCCTTCTGGACGGCGCAACTAGCTGAATGCGTGGAAGAGGACGTGGACAAGTGAAATCGGGTTGGTGCTGTGGCAGTGCTTCCGTCATCCACTTCGACGCATGCATGAGTGGAGATGGAGGGACGGAGCTGTAGGGAGTTGTTAGAGGGAAAGGCGCACAGCAGGTCCCTCGGCTACGCTCGGAGGCTGTGACTTTTTAATTTACCTTGTGGTCTGTGGCCGGAAAGCTCCGAAGATCATCTGCCAACAAGCATCGCCGGGGTCCTTCGACTGCGCGCATAAAACCCTCTGTTATGCGATAGATCTGCGAGGCGCTTCGCTCAGGATGACGCCTTTCTGGAGGGGATTGAAAAACCTCTGGTCGGGTGCAAAAAACACGAAAAGATCAAAAAGTCACAGACTCTCGGGATGACAAAGTTGAGGGCGATGGTCCAGCTTGGCATTGGTGGAGTGGATTGGACAGAGTCGAAAAAAAGCTAATTTAGACAAGTCTGACTTTTAGTCGTCCCTTTGGGACTGGTCCCGACATACGTTGATAGCGAAATTTGTTTTTCGGGAGTTCCTTGCAAATCAGGAAGTTCGAAAAGATCGATCTGGATAAGAATGACACTCAAGCAGTCCACTAGGGACTGCTTGAGAGCACGCGTCGGAAGCTGGCAACCCTAGATCCGCGGCCAGGACAGAGTTTCGTGGCTAGTGTCTTCCCCCGCCCCCGCCGGCTGGTGCCTGTGCGTGCGAACCACCCATTCCAGATGCACTTTGCATGCCGCTTTGCATGCCGCCGGAGTGGGACGGGCCCATGGACGGGCTCGAGGCCGGCCTGGCCGACATGGAGGTGGAGGGTCCGGAATAGGGTCCACCGCCATGTTCAGCTGCCCCGCCGCGCTGGGCACCGCCATAGTAGACATTCGTGCTCGCCATCCCGTGCTGGGCCGTCTGATTCGAGAAACTGTGGAGTTTGCCCAGACTGCCGCGCGGAACACCTAAGCCGGCGGAATCGTTGCGGAAGACAAACTTGTCATGCTCGGTAAGACTCGACGCGGGCATAGCCTTCAGATTCACTGGGACCAGGCTCGATTGAACAGCAGCTGCCGGGGGCCGGCTCGGTGGGTGGGGCAGAGGATGCATCCCAGTCCCGGAGGCAGGGGAGGATACAAACGAGTTGTTTGCCAGCCCCATCCACGTGCCGCCTGGTCGCCACCCCCAACCAATGCCATCACAGAACGCCCAGCTGCCGTAGTGGTAGGGCGTCCAGCCCCATGGATAAGGAGAAACCCAGGAATAACCTGCGCTCGGATAGTAGGCCCAGGCGCCGCTCCCGTATGGATTCCAGCTGGCACTGGCAAAGTATGGCCGCCACATGGAGCCGCCGCATCCGGAGGAGAAGCTCCCGTAATAATTCATGTCGTTGATGCCGTAGGAATAAGGAGAGTTCCCAAACGAGCTCGCGTTGGCAAAGCTCTTGTGGTACTGCACAGCGTTTTTGTCCCAGGCGTCTAGCGGTTCCTCGGTTACGTTCTTGGCAATGACAGGTTGGCTTTGACCTGCCAAGCTAAAGGTCATGGTCTTGTCCTTGCCAACCGTGCTGATGCCCGAGGGTTCCTGAAGCTGTGCTTCCCCATGCAAGACCGCCAGACTTGCCTGGTCCGCCGTGAGCTGCAGGCGGATGTGACTGTCGGGCGGCAGGTTGATCTTGTTCTGGCCGACATTCACGGTGAACTCGTTGCCCTTGGTGTTGACCAGGCTGACATAGACCATGCCCTGCACCACGTTGATGGAAGAGGCCTTGGCCCCGGAAGGAAGTAGTTCGAGCCGGGGAAATTCGATCAGGGAGTTCTGGGCCACGCGGACGGTGCTGTTGTCTTCAAACTCAATCTCAGCGACACCGTTGCCGGTCTTTAGCCGCTCTCCTTCGACCACCGGCAGGTTCGCCATCGCACCTTCAAAGCCCTTGCCGGTTTGACGGTCTAGCTGCACCTCGCCTTTGACCTCGCTGAGGCGAACAATGCGGATTTTGGAGTGGCTGGGAGCTGGAGCGGGCGGCTGCGAACTTGCGTTATCCGTGGTGGTTTCGGTGGCATTGGCGCTGTCGCCGGCCGGCGTATTCGTGGGCGTGACAGGCTCCTGGGCTCGGGACGATAGTCCGACGAGCATCCATGCCATGAGAGCCGCGGTGCTGATTCCAGAAGTGATTCGCATGTCCGCCTCCTATTCAATTCCGGCAGGGGACTTTGGTTGTCTTCAGTTAAATAGGGAAAAGGGGGAGCTTTCCCGGCCGGCTTCCTGCGCGCCAGCTTAACGTCACGGATGTTAGCACCTTCCACTCACTGAACGCGAGAGCCTTGTTTGATGGCACTAAACATTCCCGTTATGGCGCTTGTGCATGCCGCTTTTAGCTTGGCGCGAGCGTGATGTCCATCTGATAGAAGCGGAAGAGATTCTCCTCGCCGGGCGCATCGGCGGCTACTTGCTGGTAGCGATCGAGCACGTCGCTCACAAAGGCGGGACGCTCGGCTTCCGGCAGATGCTGCGTCCACTCAACAAACGTCACAGAGCCAAAAGCCAGGAAAGCGGCGCGCGATTGAAAATCCCAAGCCTTGGCTTCACTATGGGTGCGGCAAAGCTGGAAACCGTTGCGCTCGGCCAGCTCCACGTATTGCTCCACCGTCAGGTGGAGATACGGATCTTGAAAGGTCTTGAAGTAGCCGATCCAGCGAGGGGAGAGACGGGTTTCTTCGATTGTGTCTTCGAGACTCTTCCGCTCACCTTTCGGGACCAGACGCAGTTGTATCCGGCCGTCCGGCTTTACGGCGGAGCGAATGGATTGGAGCGCTTGAGCCTGCTCCGGAATCCAGTGCAGGGCATTAAATGAGACCACGAGATCGAATTCGTGCTGGTAGGGCAAATGCCGCGCATCTGCCACGGCAAATTGAAGATTGGGATGAAGCGCCGGGTCAGTCTGTGCCGCCGCGAAGGCAATCATACCGGCTGAGGCGTCCACGCCAACGACTGCGCCTGCCGGCACGCGCGCCGCAATCTCCGCGGTTGTCTTGCCGTTTCCACAGCCGATATCGAGAATCCGTTCGGTGCCTTTAAGGTCCAGCAACAAAAGGACTTCTTCGGCCATGGTCGCTTGAAGCGCGGAAATCCGCGCATATTCGGAGGGGTTCCATTCTGTCATACCCCTGCATTCTGGATCACGCGCCAGATCAAACGCAACTGGCGCTCTTGCGAAACAGCCCTACACGCAGATCGCGGATACATTGGAAGAAAGTACGAGCCACTCGGGATCGCCGGCGATGTGTTTCAAGCGGACGATTTCGTCCCCAACAAGCAGGTCGTAATCACCCAAGGCTATTTGCTGGCCGACTTCAGCATCAATCGAGTGAACGATGGCTTTCTGTCTCAGGAAGGAGCCATTGGAATTCGTCGTTTCCACTAGTTGGTGGCCGATTTTGTAACTTACATAAGTGACCGGTCCGCGCTTGCCTGTCGGCACCAATCTTCCTTTTCCGTATCCTAAGTCCATAGTCTCCTCTGCCAAATCTCACCGCAAGGCATACCAAGCTATAGACAGTTTTTTGCGCATGCGTCATCCCCCGAATGGGGAAGACCGGGCAACGGCTTCCCCGAGGCGGCCACGATAGCCAGTTATCCCCCAAGAGCGGGATCTAATCTAGGGCGTTTTTGCGTCCGGGTTAAGGAACTTATCGACATTGGTCTTATCGACCAGGGAGACGCCGGTATCGACAAAGGCTGGGATAGGCGACCGTGCATCCGAGCCGTAGTCCCGAGCCAAGGGCTTGAGCGGATAATGATAAAGGTCATCCAGAGCCTTGAGGCCAAGGAAGGCCATGGTAAAGGGCTTCTGGGAGATGGTGGCCTTGATGGTGCCATCCTTGACGAGCTGAAGGGTCGCCTGGTCGACGTCCATGGCCATCACCATGGCGTCCTGCGGCTTGGCGCGTTTGAAGGCTTCGGCTACGTCTTTGGCTGACGAAGACTCCAGGGATATGTACGCGTTTATTTTGGCCGGACCGGTCCGGGCCAGGTATTCCTCCGCTTTATCCATGGCCACGGTCGACTGTCCCTTCATGTCAAAGACCTCAACGATCTTAATTCCGGGACTGTTGGAAAAGACGTCCTTGTACCCTTTAAGCCGCTCCTCCAGATTGGGCTGGCCGGGCATGGTGAAGAAGACGACATTGCCTTTGCCGTTCAACTGAGCGGTCACGAATTCGCCGCCCAAGCGCCCTGCTTCCAGGTTGTTGGTGCCGATGAAGTAGAGCCGCTGGCTGTCGGGAGCATCGGAGTCGATGGTGATGACGGGAATACCGGCGGCCATCGCCTTGTTGATTTCGGGCCCCATCAATCTGGGATCAGAGACGGATACCAGGATGCCCGCGGGCTTTCTGGCGACTGCGGCGCGAAACTCATCCACTTCGATTGCGGGATTAAAGGTATCGGGCCCGCGCATGTCTTCAGTAACGCCATACTGGGCGGCGGCCCGGGTGAAGCCTTCGTGTGCCGACTGCCAGTAAGTGAGATTGATGTTGGTGGCGATGAGGAAGTAGTGCTCAGATTTTGCATGGCGCTCACAGCCGCCAACAATCATGGAAAGGGCCATGGCCAGTGCCGCGAGGAAAATTCGCTGTTCGCGCATCTTCATAGTCCGCCTCCGGAGCGATTGATCAGGTCTTACGATCGCTGTGGACCGGGAGAGGCTCATGCGGCTTTCATTAAGGAAAGCCGCATGGAACTCGCCCGCGCCACCGACACCAAACAGGAAATCCGGTGAGGCGCCGAATTCTACTCCTAAGGGTTCTAGAATGAAAAGAGGCTTTTTCCCGGATTTCCTGTGGGGCTTTTTGGAATCAATGAGCCTCCTGCGTCTTTCCGTGAAGAAAGCCGCATACGCAGACACGTCCAGAGCAGCGTACAGGAAATCCGGGTCGCAGCCCGCGAAATGAGATGGCACCATCATGAAGGTATTGGTTACTGGAAGTGCTGGGCACCTGGGGGAAGCGCTGGTGCGAAGCTTGCTGGATTTGCAATACGAGGTGGTTGGACTCGATATCCTTGCGTCCCCCTTTACTACCTGCGTCGGATCGATTGCAGATCGCGTCTGTGTTCAGCGGAGCATGCGTGGTGTTCAGGCTGTCTTCCACGCCGCAACGCTGCACAAGCCGCATGTTGCGACCCATCGGCGGCAGGAGTTTGTCGATACCAACATTACCGGCACGCTCAATCTGCTGGAAGAAGCCGTGGCCGGAAGCGTCGAGTCGTTTGTCTACACCAGCACGACCAGCGTTTTTGGCGATGCCCTGGTGCCGCCTGAAGAGGCTCCGGCAGCGTGGATCACGGAAGACGTCACGCCTGTTCCCAAGAATATTTACGGCGTGACCAAGGCGGCAGCCGAAGACCTGTGCGAGTTATTCCATCGCAACCAGGGCCTTGCCTGCATCGTGCTGCGAACTTCGCGGTTCTTTCCTGAGGAGGATGACAACCCGCAGGTTCGGAACAGCTACTGCGACGCGAATGCGAAGGCCAATGAATTCCTCTACCGGCGAGTGGACATTGAAGATGTGGTGAGCGCGCATCTGTTAGCGGCAAAACACGCCGCGGCGATCGGGTTCCGCAAATACATCGTCAGTGCAACCACTCCCTTTCGCCCTAGCGATCTTGCGGAGCTGCGGGCGAACGCGCCTCGGGTGGTGCGCCAGCGAGTTCCAGAGTATGAGGCCGAATATGACCGGCGGCAATGGAAGATGTTCCCGAGTATCGACCGGGTCTATGTGAATGAGCGGGCGAGAAACGAGCTGGGCTGGGCGCCGCGACATGACTTCGACTTCATCATCGATAGGCTGAAAAGGGACGAGGACGTGCGCAGCCCCCTGGCGCAGTTGGTGGGATCGAAGGGCTATCACGCCGAAGTCTTCGCCGACGGACCGTTCCCGGTGGAAGAAGCTGTGATTTCCAGGAGAACCCCGGCTAAGGGATAAACACGATTCTGTTTTCTTCCTTGCGAGTCCAGGCTTCTTCCACTTTGCTCAAGGGCACCGGATCGATGTCTATGGCGAAGCGCAGCTTGGATTCGGCAGCGAACATGGTGGCTAACGATTGCAAGATGGCTTGTGAGGAGAGGCTGCCCAGGCCGCTGCCGAGCAGCTCCACTCCAGAGCTGCGCAACAGCCCAGCGGGCAACGAGATCGTGTTTCCGCTGATTGATCCTATCTGCACGAAGCGGATGCGTGGCTCGCCTTCCGGATTTCCATGGCCGGCCGCGGCGGCTAGAATCGCTTCCGCGGAAGGTCCCCAGAGAAAGTCGAGCACCACTTGCACGCCTGATTCGTGCAGTGCCGAGCGGAAACTTCGTAGCAGATCCTCGTGCGGCTGGCTCAAAGAGATGGTCTCGGTCGCACCCAGAGCGGCCAATCCCGCCAGCGCATCCTGATTGCGCGGCCGGTAGCGATGATCTTGGACGCACCCAAATATTTTGCGACTTGAATAGCCTGTTTGCCGGCAATCCCGGTGGCTCCGTTGATCAGTACGGCTTCGCCGGGCTGGAACTTGGCCCTGCCGAGGAGGGAGCCCCAGGTCGCGAGCCCTGGATTTCCGAGTGCGGCCGCAACGGCGTCGTCGATATCGGGAGCCAGCGGAATGGTCATGGCTTGCGGAACCACAGTGTATTCGGCCATGGAGCCGAAGGGCGCGCGGGGAGAGAGAAAGTAGACGCGCGCACCATCTTCCGCGATGCCGACCCCATCGTTCCCCGGCGTGAACGGAAGCGTCATACCGCTGCTGTAGTGGGATCCGTTCGCCTGCCCACGTACCAGATTGCTCAGCGCAGCGGCCCGAACTTTGAGCAGGAGTTCTCCCTGCTTCGGCACCGGGGTGGGGATCTCGCGGTAGCGGGGCGGAGATTTGAAATCTTCTACCAGGGCTGCGTGCATATTCGATCCTCCCAGCGCATTTTGAAATTATAGGGTCGCCTGCCGAGGCACTTACGGCGAAGGTGCTCGCCCATTTAAAAACAAGCATATGAGCACCGCTCGAACGATGCCCGGTGGCTGGGTCAACCGCAAGAATATTCCGCGCGGGCCCAATGGGCGTGGCTTGTGCCGGTGGTGTTCGCTCGAAGTGCCCGCACGCCGCTTCACCTTCTGCTCGGAATACTGCGTCCACGAATGGAAATTGCGTTCACAGCCAGGATATTTACGCGAGCAGATCTTGAAACGCGACGGCGGGGTTTGCGCGCATTGCGGTCTCGACACGATCAGGGAGCATCGCAGGTTGAAACGAGCGCGTGGCGATACGCGCGCGGCCCTGATGCGGCACTGGGGATTCAACACGCGGATGCGCAAGAGCTTGTGGGATGCCGATCACATTCTGCCGGTGACGGAAGGCGGAGGGGAATGCGACCTGGAGAACATCCGCACTCTCTGCCTGCGTTGCCATCGAACGGTCACCGCGCAGCTGCGGGAGCGCATTCGTCGCGCGAAGGTAGCTGCCATGCTTGCCGCAGAGATAGGAGTGGAAGCGGTCACTTTATTGGGCAGGCGGCGGAGACAATAAGCCGGGCGTTCCCCCGAACGCCCGGCTCGGAATGAGAGGGTTCGTCCATTCCGTATACTTTTGATGCGGACGCACCCGATTCCGTAGCCCAACCGCGGACGAAAATCGGCAGTCCGGATTTAAAAAAGCCGGCTAAATCGACTGCGGAAAGTCCGCACCGAGCAGGAAAGCAACACCTCAAGGACTAAAGAGTCTGCGTGAGAAACTGCCCGCTAAAAACTAGGCCCTGACAGGGAGCCTCTGAGCTGGTGGAATTGGATTTGCCGGACGATCTCGCAAAAAGCTTTCGTGGGCTTCGCCCCTCCTTTTCCTGATACAAAGCATAAGGTTTTTCGGAGGCGAGATGATTGGCTCCCAGAGGAACGGCAAGAGGGCGGTTGGGGGCATTTCGCGGTGCTGGATTTCCACACTGGCGAATTCCGCGGGTTGCGGATATATTTGCTTGCGCTCGAGTTTGTCGATCTCCCACCGGTTGAGTCAATCTTCCGGGATTCGCAACAACCACTCGGCAACGTACACGCGTTACCTTGCTTTCTTCTCTGCCTTGGGCCTCTCTTTCGCTTTCCTCTCGAGACGTGGCTCCGAGCGCGGTGATACGAGACTCGCTTAATTCAGCATGCGAATCAGCTCTTGTTCTCCATCGAGCAGATAGAAAGCCACGAATGTCAACGGTTCGAAGTCCGATGCGTTGCCGAAATTGGTGATGATGGCATCGGCAGGTTCGTAGGATGCCGATCCGACGGGTATGGTAACCAACTGATTTTCATGGTCGGGGCGGAGGGATTCGAACCCCCGACCCTCTGCTCCCAAAGCAGATGCGCTACCAGGCTACGCTACGCCCCGATTCTCGGATTGTATCGCAATCAGCACCTCTCAGGCTTGCCGGGCGAGCCACTCCAGGAACCAAAGGATGAGGAAGATCGGGGCTAGAAAGATGGCGCTGAGTGTCCCGCCAATCAGCAGCAGGAAGACCCAGTCTCGCCAGGTTTGCCGCCGCTGCTGTTCCAGATGGCGAACGATCAGCGCGTAGTTGCGACGGTTCGCCTTCCATGCGATATCGAAGGCGTCGCCCAGAAGGGGAACGGTGCCCAACAGTACCTCGATGCCAATGTTGACCACCATTCTGACCAGCGTGATATAGGGCACGCCGCGTACCCAAGCCGCTACAACGATGATCGTAGAAGCAAGGCCGCCGATAATGTCTCCCAGCCCGGGGACGAGACCGATGATGCCATCCAGTCCGAACCGGATGGAGGTGCCGGGTACGCGGAACCAGTCGTCGAGGACGTGCGAGAGGAAATCGAGATTTTCATCCGCGAAGAGGCCACTCGCCCTCTGGAAGCGAGGCGCCGGCCCGGACTTTCTGGGAGGCAGAATCTCGGGCTGACGACTGCTGGGCATAGGCAAAAAACGCGGCCCTGTAGACGGGATGGGAGAGCCACCCGAGCCGCGGAGGGCGCGAACCTGGATGTTACAATCTAAGTCTATATGGCGGCTATAGTTCAGTGGCAGAACGCCGGACTGTGGCTCCGGATGTCGTGGGTTCGACCCCCACTAGCCGCCCCAGTCGCAGCCATCTCCAGCCTACGCTGCTCTCGATTCTTTCCGGGGCAACGTGTTCCGGGAAGCTTGAACTGGCGGAGATAAGTTCCAGGTGGAAAGCGCTGACGTGACCACCCAACCCTCTTCTTCCACATCCGCTGTTTGGCTCGGTTGCTCCGGCTGGGCCTATCCTACCTGGAAACCGGAATTCTACCCGCCCAAAACGACGGCTAAGAAGATGCTGGAGTACTACGCGACGCAGCTTAACTCCGTCGAGGTGAACTACACCTTCCGCCATTTGCCCTCGGCAACCACCGTCGATGGGTGGCTGGCGCAGACCGGTGCGGACTTTCGCTTCTCCTTCAAGGCGCCGCAGCGGATTACTCATATCAAGCGGCTGAAGGAGTGCAGCGACGCGCTCACGGCCTTTTACTCAGCGCTGCTGCCGGTCATCCGGGCCGGACGCATGGGCGTGGTTCTATTCCAGTTGCCCCCGAATCTCAAAGCAGACCCGGAGAGGCTTGCAAACTTCCTCAAGGAAGCCGCGCCTGAGAGCACCGCCGCCCTGCGCGTCGCGTTTGAATTTCGCCATGCTTCGTGGTTTGCAGACGAGATCTTCGACCTGCTGCGGCAGCACCAAGCCGCGCTGTGCGTAGCCGAAAGCGACGAACTTGAGACACCGGACGTCATCACCGCCCCCTTCTGCTGCTACCGGCTGCGCAAGAGCGACTACGGGCCGGATGACTTGCAGCAGATCGAGAAGCAGCTCGCGGCCAAGGCCACGCAGGGAGATGTTTTCGCGTATATCAAGCACGAGGACACGCCCAAAGGCGCGTTGCAGGCGGCTTCCCTGCTGTCCAGGTTACGAACGCCGTGAGGGATACGAGCGAACTTCTCGCTGAAGCCGCAAGCAACTTGGCGGACACGCCGGAGTTCCTTCCCCGGCGATTTTTGCGCAACGGCCACCTGCAAACGTTGGTGGGCAACTACCTGCCCCGGCAATATGTCTTACCTGAGCCCGAGGCACACATCATTCGAGTGGATGCAGCCGAAGTCAGCACAGCGTATGACGAGGCAGTGTATGGCGACTCACTGGCGTCCGACTCGGGGTCAGCCAACCGGCTGACGCAAGCGCACACGGATGTCCGCTCACACGGCGCAAGCCATGTGCTTTGCCATTGCCACTGGCAGGCTAACGCCAGCCAGTGCCTGACAGTGCTGCTGGTGCACGGCCTGGAAGGATCGTCGCGCTCGCAATATGTGCTGGGGAATTCAGCGCGAGCATGGGCCGCAGGGTGCAATGTCATTCGCATGAACATGCGCAACTGCGGGGGAACTGAGGATCTGTCACCGACGCTGTATCATTCCGGGCTTTCGGGCGATGTCGCAGCCGTGATGCGGACGCTCGCCGCCGAGAAAGGCCTCAGCGCCTTTGCGCTCATCGGTTACTCCATGGGCGGCAACCTGGTGCTGAAGCTGGCGGGGGAGCAGGGCGCAGACGGGCCAGGGTACTTAAAAGCCGTCGTTGGCGTTTCCCCGGCCATGGACCTGGCCGTCTCAGCGGACGCGCTGCACAGCGTCCGCAATCGCGTCTACGAGTGGAAATTTCTCATCGGCTTACGCCGGCGCTTTCGACGCAAGGCGGAACTCTTTCCCGCCATCTACTCCACCGAAGGGCTGGAGAGGATTGCGACCTTGCGCCAGTTTGACGACAAGATCACTGCCCGCTACTCCGGCTTCCGCGGCGCAGACGACTACTACGACCGCGCGTCCAGTTCCCATGGGGCGCCGCAGATTGCGGTACCGGCACTGATTCTGCATGCCCTCGATGATCCCTTTATCCGGATGTTGCCATCGACCCGGGCCGCTTTGCTGGGCAATCCCCGGGTTCGGCTGGTAGAGACGGCGCATGGAGGCCATTGCGCATTCCTGGCGCCGGCGGTCGAGTACGACGGCTATTGGGCGGAGAAGATCCTCCTGGATTTTCTGCTTTCAGTGACGAGACCCTGATGGAGGCCGATTGGTCTGTTGCGCTTGCCACTGCCGATCCGGTAATCACTGTTCCCTGGGCCGCGTACGGCGACGATGAACCCAAGTGCAGATTCGTCGATTTGCGCCTGGGTCCCCATTTGATCGACGAGATTGAAGAGGCTCGGGAGAGACCGGCTTTGCGGTCTGCATTGCTTCTACTGAACGGCGTCGATTCGCAGCTCTGGACTGCGAAGTGCGATGTGTGGACCAGCAGCCCGGAGCAAGGCGATGATCCATTCGATCCCTACGAGATGGACGCGGAACCCGGCGAGACAGATTTTGGCATCGGGTCATATATCGATCTGCTACGCCGCGATTTCCAGGCCTCCCGGTGCTTCGACACGCAGGAGCGGTGGCTGCGCACGGTGACCGAAAGACTACGCGCCACACCGGCGAACTCGGCGCGGGCGGAACTTGTCATGCGGCACGCGCAGGTTGAGGGCGTCCCGGGTTTTGGAGTGAGCTGGTTCGTCGAGGGCTGCGGCGCGAGCGCGCAACGCGCGGATCAGGGCTGGAGGCAGGCTTTCGATGGTGCCCTGGCGGTCATCATGGATGTTCGCTTGGCGTAGCTTAGGCGCGTCGGCGGATTCGATACAATGGCAGAAACGGGCGAGTAGCTCAATTGGATAGAGCACCGGCCTTCTAAGCCGGGGGTTGTGGGTTCAAGCCCCGCCTCGCCCACCATTTACCCCCAGTCACATCAGAATAGTCACTCCGCTGCTTGTGGTGATTTTGCCGGCACAAATCAGCAAGGACATAGAGCCGCGTTCCGTTGAGCGAGCGAGGTGCTGGTGCTTGCTCAAATCAACGCTATTTAATATGGACCGGGTTAATCTGAAAGAGAATCGGGTTGGCTTTGGGTGATTGCCTGTCAGCATTCACGTGTGGTCCAGGTCCACCCAGGACTGACCCGGATCCGTAGCCCACCTTGGCATAAGTGGAAGTGGATGGACCCGTCAGCGCTAGCGGAGCCTGTAACGTCTTGTGGCGGGAGAGGAGGATGAGATTGAATTCACATGGGAAACGTCGGGGACATCCGGTTTCGAACGCCAAGAGAGCTTTTTTTACAGTCGACCCGTCACTATTGCCGGGGTAAACCGGCTGTCGAGCGATCGCGCTAGTAGGTCTTGACCTCGATGACGCTCACGTTCGCGTCGGGCGCTTGCTGAGGGATGTCGATTTGCAGTTTGCCCTCGGCCTGTCGATAGGTCAACATTCTTCCATTCGCAAGCAGGTGGGCCGACAGGACTCTTGCGTCGATGCCAGCAACCTCGCAGGTTGGAGGAGACCAGTCGAATAGGTGCAGATAGATGGACTTGCCCTTGGCCGTAGTCCGCAAACCCGCCACTCCCTGCACTGGCCCATAGGTTGTTCCGTATATGGAGTCGCCGTTTAGCGTGAGCCAGTCCCCAATGGCCCGCAGCCTTTGCTGGAACTCCGGCTGGATCTGACCGTCTGGCTGAGGTCCCACATTTAGCAGGAAATTTCCTCCACGGCTGGCTACTTCGACCAGCGCCCTGATCAGGGTTTGCTCGGATTTGTAATCGTGATCGTTCTTGTTATAGGCCCAGGTGTTGTTAATGGTCATGCAGGTTTCCCACAAGCGGAAATCCTCCGGACGCGGAACTGTGTTTTTCAGCTTCTCGGATACTTTTGGGTCGATACCTGTAAGCACGACGCCTTTGGTGGGAATCGCCGTGGGAATGAACTGCTCGGGAGTCTCGTAGTCGGCAGCCACGCCGATGCGGTCATTGACGAGCGTGGACGGCTGCAATTCGCGGATCATTTCGATCACACGCGCACCGTCGTATTTCCGCTGATTGTGGAGGCCGTCGAACCAGACGATTGCGATCGGACCATAGCGGGTGAGTAACTCAGTCAGTTGCAATTGCATGTACTGGAGATAAATCGGCCACTCCGGCCGCTCCGGCTCCCCATTCCAGTTTTCTTTGGCAGGCTTGGTGGTGTCACGGAAGTCGGGATGATGCATGTCGGGCGGCGAATAGTAAGTGCCGAAAGGCATGCCATCGTCATCGCAGGCTTTTGCGAGTTGGGCAACGATGTCTTTGCCGTAGGGAGTATTAGTGATCTTGTAGTCCGTATAGGCGGAATCGAACATACAAAAGCCGTCGTGATGCTTGGTTGTAAACACCATGTATTCTTGCCCTGCCGATCGCGCCAGATCGACAAACGCCTGCGGATCAAACTTCACCGGATTGAAGGTTTTGGCCAAGGCACGATATTCAGCCTCGGTAATGCCGCCCGGCTTGGGGACCATGATCGGCCATGAGGCTTCCACGCTAGCCTGTGAATAGGGACCCCAGTGGATGAACATGCCGAACTTGGCATTCCGATACCAAGTTGTCCGATCGCAGGCAATGGCGTCTCCCCATGCTGGGAGGGGGAGAAAGGGGAGGCAGGAACCGGCCAGAGCAAGCCTGAGGAATTGACGGCGACTCGCAGGATAAGCGCTCATATGGGAGGCCATGATAGCGGCCTACGGAATTTTATGTCAAACGATTGGGGGCTTGTTGGTCTGCAAAAGGTCTCAACATTCCTGCCAACGGAATGCGGAAGCGCTCGTGCGAAGGAACAGATTATGAGCGCTCGGGCCGAGGTTGACCTCCGGCACTACTCGGCCCTTTCGCATCGCCGAGCTTTCCGGTTCCTAGAGCGAGTGACCTTCTCAGTTGTGAGGGGGAAAGGCGCACAGCAGGTCCCTCCACGGCACGCCGGGACAGGTCGGCTACGCTCGGGATGACAAAGGTGAGGGGGGGGTGGTGGCGCGCCTTGGCATGGGTAGAGGTGGATGGACGGAGCTGTAGGGAGTTGTTAGAGGGAAGGGCGCACTGCAGATCCCCGTTCGACTTCCACGGCACGCCGGGACAGGTCGCTCAGGGCAGGCTCTCGGCTACCTCTGGATTTCCTGTCAGTCTTAGTGGCGTGGGTAAACCTCGTGCGGCTTTCCTTAAAGAAAGCCGCATACGTCAAACCCTGTTTCGTGGGATTGGGAGATCCGACGGACTGCGTTTTTCGCAGCGTGTGATGCCCTAGTTTGTTCCGTCGCCTACAAAGCCCGGCTGCAGAGGCAACACCGATTTTGTCGACTTGCAAGCGCTTGGCTGGGAAACTGTTGGGGACCCTTGGAGGTCGCGAGTTGTTACCATCAGCGGCTAATGCCCGAGAGGGTAAAGCGTGTCCAGGGTGCAGGGTATATTATGTTGAAAGCCTCCATTCGAGCGCTTAAATGGCGACCTCAACTAGTCCTTCTCCGGAACGGCTTCTCAAGCAGAACATTGCCGATCTGCTGCGCACGGAGATCATGAAGGGCGTGCTCCAGCCGGGGGGACGGATTGTCGAGGGTACCTGGGCGGCCACGTTTGGTGTAGCCCAAGCATCGATCCGCGAAGCAATCAACATCCTCGCCCAGGAGGGGTTCGTCACCAAGCAATCCGGCCGAAGCGCCAGGGTGGTCCACCTCAGCCATCAGGATGTATTACAGCTTTACCAGCTTCGTGGAGCACTCGAAGGACTCGCAGCTAGCCTGGCAGCATCCATACAGCCCGACCTTTCGCCACTGCAATTTGCCGTTGACGGAATGCGCGAGGCCGCGACCGCGGGTCATCGCGAAGCTCTGCTGGATTGTGATCTCCAGTTTCATCTGCACCTGTGTGAGGCCGCAGGCAATCCATTTCTGCTGGAGCATGCCCGCCGCGTTCTGCTGCCGTTTTTTGCCTTCGTTCGCATGCGCGTGGCGGCTAGTCATCAGGAGACCTCTTTGTGGAGTAAGGACCTGGAAGCCCATCAACGGATCATCGATCTGGTCCGCGAAGGTGAGGGTGACGTTAGCCGGCAATATGTGAATAAGGCGATGGAGCGCTTTGCGAAGACCGCGTGCGCGCACTGGGAGAAACGTGGGAATCAAGAACGATGAACTGCGGGCAGATGGATGCTCAGCTCCGTGGTCTGAACGCTGTGCTCCTGAGTTATTAAGTTGCATCAGTAACAAGTGTTTTCACATAGAATCTCTGTGCCATAACTTACCTTGAGGATATGTCTTGAAATCAGCCTGCCGTTCTATCACCATTGCCGCTATCACCATTGCCGCCACGCTTCTGGCCTCCAGCGCACTGCCCGCATTCGCTCAGGTAGTAGGCGAGCACATCGCCGTTTCTTCAGCTCATCCCGTGGCTGCGATCCAGGATACCGAGACGCCCGCGCAGCGCGACGCACGCATGGCCTGGTGGAGAGATGCACGCTTCGGCATGTTCATCCACTGGGGCCTTTACTCCATCCCCGCAGGGACCTGGAAGGGCAAGCAAATCCCGAGCATTGGCGAATGGATCATGAACACGGGCTCCATTCCCGTGGCCGACTACAAGGCGCTGGCGTCCCAATTCAATCCCACAGGCTTCAATGCCCATGACATCGTTGCGCTGGCCAAGTCGGCGGGGATGAAATACATCGTCATTACCGCCAAACATCATGACGGCTTCGCCATGTTCGACTCCAAAGCGGATCCCTTCAATATCGTCGCCGCCACGCCCTATCATCGGGATCCCATCCGCGAGCTGGCCGAGGAGTGCCGCAAGCAAGGCATGAAGCTCGGCTTCTACTACTCGCAGGATCAGGACTGGACAGCACCCGGCGGCGCGGCCTATAAGACCGGCAATCATGACCTTCCCTCGCATCACTGGGACCCGGCCCAGGACGGCGACTTTGCTACTTACCTTCACGTCAAAGCCATACCCCAGTTGAAGGAGTTGCTGACGAACTACGGCGACTTTCCTGTCGTGATCTGGTTCGACACACCGACACCGGATATGACACCTGCGCTGGCGGGAGAGATCGTCACCCTGCTCAACCAGTATCCGAACCTGATTTGGAACAACCGGCTTGGCGGAGGCTACAAAGGCGACACCGATACGCCTGAGCAGTACATCCCGGCGAAGGGCTATCCCGGCCGCGACTGGGAGGCCTGCATGACCATGAACGATACATGGGGCTACAAGTCCTATGACACTAATTTCAAGTCTACCGAGACCCTCTTGCGAAACCTGATCGACATCGCCAGCAAAGGCGGGAACTATCTGCTCAATATCGGACCCGACTCAAAAGGTGTCGTCCCTCCACCTGAGGTCGAGCGCCTTCACCAGATGGGCAAGTGGCTCGCTGTGAACGGCGCAGCAATTTACAGCACACAGCCCACTCTTTTTGGCCCTGAGGCGGGCAGCTTCAGCACCACAGAGAAGGACGAGGATGGCAAGCCCAAGTTCATCCCTACCTGGAACTGGCGCTCAACCACGACGGCCGACAAGATCTACGTTGAGCTTTTCACATGGCCGAGCGGCAGTTTTCATCTGGAAAGCGTCCCGCGGACAGTTACCGGTGCATACCTGCTTGCGGACCCAATGCATAAGCCGCTGAAAGTGACTAAGACAGGGGGCGGCGTAGATATTCAGCTGCCCGCAAAGGCGCTGGATCCTATAGCTACCGTGCTCGTGCTCAACACCAAGGGGTAGAAGAGCGAGTGCTGCACTTACAGCGCTGCCCCGCTCTGGATGACAAAGTTGAGGGCGGCGGCCCAGCTTGGCATGGGTGGAGATGGATGGACGGAGCCGTACGGAGTTGTTAGAGGGAAGGGCGCACAGCAGATCCCCGTTCGACTTCGCTCAGGGCAGGCTCTCGGCTACGCTCGGAGGTTGTGACTTTTTAATTTCCCTTGTGGTCTGTGGCCGGAAAGCTCCGAAGAGCATCTGCCAACAAGCATCGCCGGGGTCCTTCGACTGCGCGCATAAAACCCTCTGTTATGCGATAGATCTGCGAGGCGCTTCGCTCAGGATGACGCCTTTCTGGAGGGGATTGAAAAACATCTGGTCGGGTGCAAAAAACACGAAAAGATCAAAAAGTCACAAACTCTCGGGATGACACAGGTGCGAGCGGACCCAGGTGAGTGCCGCGCTTACAGCGCTCGGATCATCTTCGAGATTGGGTCCCAGCCCTTCCGGGCTGGGCTCACGTTTGGCGGACGGCCCTCCGGGCCTCGCATCCCATGGCGATTTTGCGGTGTCATTTCTTTCTCAACCTGCCACAGGCAAGTTGGCTGCTCCCACGGCGCGCCGGGGCAGGCGGGATGACAAAGGTGGGGACGGCAGCCCAGCTTGTCATGGGTGGAGATGGATGGACGGAGCTGTAGGGAGTTGTTAGAGGGAAGGGCGCACAGCAGGTCCCTCGGCTACGCTCCCACGGCACGCCGGGGCAGGCGGGATGACAAAGTTGAGGGCCGCGGCCCAGCTTGGCATTGGTGGAGATGGATGGACGGAGCTTTCAGCCGTCCCCTTCGACCAGCTCCGGGCAAGCTCTGCGGGACTCAATGCCCAACTCATTGGGGACGGTCCATCACCGTTTGCACCAGATCTCCTAGCTGTTTTGCGGTGAACTGGTTGCCCTCGATGTTGCTTGCCAAGCGACCTTGGCGATCGATGACAACCGTATGCAGCGTGTGGGTAAGCAAACCTTCGTCGCTCCAGAAGTTCATGCCGAACATGCCGGCTACTTGCTTTATCTCGGGCAACGGGCCGGTGAGAAAATGCCAGTCCTCGGTGTTGGCCTTGAAGACGCCGGCGTACTGGACCAAAGCGGCGCCCTGATCATGATTAGGATCGATCATGATTGTTAGCAGAACCAGGTCGCGTCCGGCGCGATCGTGAAAACGCTTTTCTACGGTGGACAGGTTATTGGAGAGTCGCAAGCAATAGTTCGGGTTGGGACAACGCGAGTAACCAAAAGTGAGCGCGACGACCTTACCTTCCAGTTGGGAAAGGTGGATTTGCGCTTGAGCCTGATCCGTTAAGGCGAAGTCTGGCACGTGTTGGCCTACAGTTACGATCCTGGCAACGGTCGACGGATCCATAGCCCGATGCAACGCGGATAATTCGCCTGCCTCCACTGGCTCTGGTTCAAAGTTTGCTGCGTTACCCGCATGGATGTTTTCTGCGTAGAAAACATTCGCGCGCTCGACCATAGTGAAGCGAACGGTCATGCCCGGCTTCAAGGCCGCTAATGTCTTGGAGTCCTGCACCGCGAAGGGCATCTCCATGGCGTCCATGTAGCCGGGGATGGTATCGCAGGACACGACGACAGATCGGTTCTCCACGTCGACCTTGAGCACGAGCCCTTTGGCGGGATGCTCATCGAGAGCCAGGACCCGAGAGCCTGCGAACAAAGCTACCGATAATAGAATCGCCGCAACCTTCATCGCTGGGCTCACCTCCACGAATCACTTCGCCACGGCAGTACCTTATTTTCTCCCAATCGAGCGGTCTGGCGCTTGAGCTTCGTATAGTCCTTTGCAAACTCCTGGATGGCAATGAATTGGTTCTTGCCCACCTGGGTAAACTGCTGCCTGGAATTGGTCGCAGGCCACCACACATCCAAGGCGAGGATACGTGCACTGTGGCCCAGGCCGATGTGTTGCTCCAGCGGGTTAACACCGAAGGAGCCCGTGTCGCCCACCGTACGGTAGATGGACCGGGCAGCACGCCCATCGTTCTCAACCGTGATCTTGATCTGCGCCCCCACCGCAGACCGGTTGCTCTTTACACCGTTCAGACGGACGTTGATCCAGTCGTTATCATTTCCCGGATTCTGGAAGACACGCATCGCATGCTTATCGGCGGGCACCGCGCCACCGGACTGGGCAAGGATATCTTCATGCCCGGTCCGCTCCAGATCGGCGAAAACTACGCCGTGGCCCTTGTGCAATTCGCCTGTTCCCGAAGAGGCCGTGATATCTACGAAGCTCTTGCCGTCTTTGTTGCGCATGAGGACGTGGGGGGCCAGCGAGGCAAAGGACGGAGTGCCCATGCCGAGATAGATATCGAGATAGCCGTCGTTGTCTACGTCGCCAAAGTTGGCCCCCATGGGCAGGAAGACTTTGTCCAGACCCACCTGGGCGGTCACGTCTTCAAAGGCCCCGTTGTGCAGATTGCGGTAGAGCTTGGGCGTCTCAGCCTGATGAGGAAGACCAAGATAGCTGCGCATGACCTCGTCGACCGAAGGGAGATAGTCAGCCACGAAGAGGTCGGGCCAGCCATCGTTGTCGTAGTCGAAGAACCAGGTGGCGAAGCTGTAGTAGGGCGTCTGTACGCCCGCTTGTTTGGCGATCTCGGTAAAGGTGAGGTTCTGGTTGTTGTGATAGAGAAAATTTGCGCCCGCGGTATTGGACACGTAGAGATCGACATATCCATCGTTATCGTAGTCGGCCGCGGCCACTCCCTTGGTGAATGCGGTTTGATCCACGCCGGCGGCGTGCGAGATATCCTCGAAGGTCCCGTCTCCCTTGTTGCGGAAGAGCTGGCTGGGAGTGTTTTCGTTGCCGATAAATAGATCGAGATAGCCGTCGTTGTCTACATCGGCAAAGACCGCAGTTTGCGTTTGGGTGACGGTCGCGCCCAGCCCGCTCTCTTGAGTTACGTCGGTGAAAGTTCCATCGCAGTTATTGCGCAGCAGAGATTTCTTCATGGGTACTTCCCACCCGCCGCGCAGAACGAGCAGATCCATGCAGCCATCGTTGTTGTAGTCGGCCGCGACCATGTTGAGTCCGCCCAACTGGTTCGAGAGTCCCGCCTGGGTGGTGCGATCAGTAAAGGTTCCGTCTCCGTTGTTGTGGAAGTAGTGCATGGGGTCGCACATGTCCTGGCTCGTGGTGACGACATCGAGGCGGCCATCGTTGTCGAAGTCGTCGACGACCAGACCGCCGGCTCCGGCGATGACGTTCAATCCGGCGGCGGGTGCGACGTCGGTAAAGCGACCTACGTTCTCCTTCGATGCGAAGACACTCAAGGGGATCAGATACTTCGGTGGAACTTTGTCCGGATATTCGCCGAGCGTCATATACGCGAGGTTCAATAGCCAGCGGACTGCCTGGTTATTCGGCGCGCCCTCCAGGCACTGGAGAAGATACTGAACGGCGAGTTTCGAATCTTCCTCCTTGGCGTAGTGGGCGCCAGGGTGCACAGGGGGAAAGATGTCTTGCGTGGTTGAATCGCGATAGATGCCGTTCTCCATCTCGGATTTGTGCAGGTAGGCAACTCCCAGGGTTTCTTGCGTATAGTTCACCGCATCGGGGAGACTGGCTTGAGCAATCCGGTACTGCGTGGTCCATTCGCGGATCGCGCCGTCCATGTCTCCCACGTAAGCCTTGAGCTGCGCCAGGGATCCATGGCCATAGAACCGGTCGGAGGCAGAGACTTTGTCCGGATCTGCATCTGCCGCCGCCAGAAACTTCGCCTGGCGATCCACGGCCCAAGCATACGATCCTTTGCGGACCTCGCAGAGTTGGTGCAGATCGCCGTTCCAGCCGTCGGGTTTGGGATAGTCGAGCAAGGCTGATTCCGCGTTGATCATGCCGGAAGCGTTGAGGTCGCCGAGGATGGCTCCCGAATCGAGCAGGGAATGAATTCGCTGAGGACCAAGATCGGGCGGACGTGGGGCAGCGCGAAAGATGGTAAGGATAGCAAAGCCCGCGGGAGGCATGGGGACGACGTCTGTGTATTGCCCGGCAGTGATTCCGCGTACTGCGTCTGCCAGCTCAGGCCGCAGACTTGCGAGAGGCAACCGCCCCAGATATCCGCCTTGGGCTGCAGTTGTGTCGATGGATTTTTCCCTGGCGAGCACTCCGAAGTCGGCGCCTGATTTGAGCTGCTTGAGGATCGCGGCGGCTTCCTCGGCGTGGGTGACGATGAGGACGCCTAACTCTAATTCCTGCGAGTCCACTGGCTGCTGCGCGTGGGTGTCGGGGAGGAAGGCAACCAGAAAGATGAGCATGAGCACGAACCCGCGAAGAGCAGGGCTCGTGCGGGATGCGGCTTCTTTCATTCGTGACGTGTATCCATGAATGTTTTGTGAAGAGGTCTGGGTACAAACTGGGCCGACCCACCCGCATTTGCGCGGTGGAAAGGCGCACAGCAGGTCCCTCCACGGCACGCCGGGACAGGTCGGCTTCGCTCGGGATGACAAATCTAACCTTAGTTCAAACCTTAAGATTTGTCAGTGGAGTAGGGGCTGGAAAGTTTGCGTTTGTGGACATTTCGGAAGGCCGCTCAAATTGCGAGTGGGCCGGAGTGGTTGCTCCGGCCCATCGCTTTAGAAAACCAACTTGCCACTCATTTGTAATATTCGGTTGAGGTTTGCCTGGTTGGTGCCGATCGATCCGAAGGTGCTTGGGTTGTTGATATCGTTGCCCGGCTGACCAAAGATCGGATGGTTGGCAAGGTTAAAGGCTTCGGCACGGAATTCGAAATGGAACTGTTCCTTGATTGGGAACGATCGAATGACAGATATGTCGAGATTGATCCATCTTTGATATTGCTGAGTATTGCGGCCGCCGTTTCCGTAGGTGTATTGCGCAGGAATCGCGTAGGCTGCGGTATTGAACCACTGCTGTTTCGTCTTAGTTGCAGCCTTGGGGTTACCTACCAGGTTGGCGAATTCGTAGCCCGTGTTTCCGATGTTGGCGATATCCGCGCTGTCGATGATGGTGTAAGGCTGCCCGTTGCGGAAGGTGAAGATACTGTTGATTTGCCAATTGCCGAGGATGTAGTCGCCAATGCGGCTGCCGGTGGAAAATCTCTTGCCTTTGCCGATGGGGATCTCATAGAGACCGTTGGCAGAGAACACATGGGGGACATTGGTCCCGGACAACCCGCGGGAAGCTCCGGGATCGTACGGATTCTGCACCACTGTCCCTTCGACGCCGAACCAGCCGTCGTCTTCTGTCTCCGATTTGGACCACGTATAGGCTATCTGGAAGGTGAAGCCATTGGTGTAGCGCTTGTCCAGTTGCACCTGAAGGGCGTTGTAGTTGCCAGTGCCGATGCTACGGTCATAAAAGGTTGGAACGCTGTAGGGATAGAGCGCCCTTGGTTGGGTATCGCCGGGGCCCGGTGTGAGAGCGGTGTTGTATTGGCCGCCGACGTTGGTGCGATGCGACGTGGAGCCGACGTAATCCATCCGCAAGGCCATGGAAGGGCTCAACTGTTGCTGCACGCCAAAGTTGTACTGCTCCGAGTAGGGGTTCTTGATGTGCGGGTCGAAGAACCACTGGTTGTTGGTGAATGGTGTGGCGGGCGGGAAGAGTCCGCCTCCGCCGCCGCCGCCGAAGGGATCCTGGGCGGTTATCGTTCGGTGTGGGCTGGGCGGTGGTGGGTTGATTCGCGGTGGAAGGCAGAATCTGCTGGCCGATATCAGGCCACGCGCCCTCGAAGTTCTGGGCCATCTGGGTAACTGCCGCCCAGTCGTCGAAGACGATGCCGAAGGCGCCGTGGACCACTGTGTTTGTCGCTGGCTTTGAAGGCGAAGCCGAAGCGCGGCCCGTAGTTGGTGTGGACGTTGTGGGTGATCTTTCTGTTGGGACTTACCACGACATGATCGGGCAGGGTTCCATTGCCCGGGATGCAGGGAGCAAAGCCGCGAACGCGTGCACGGGGGCGGCAACACCTGCACAATAAAGGTGCCGTTTCCGAAATCCATGTCGCCGGTTTCAATCCCACCTTGCTTGCCGATGGTCGCATTGGTTCCATACGCGGGCAGGAAGGGGTAATCGTAGCGCAGCCCATAATTCAAAGTGAGGCGTGGCGTGGCCTTCCAGGAGTCCTGCAGGAAGGCGCTCAGGAGGCCGCCTGGTCTTTCCAGCTCATCCACGTTGCGGCGATTCGCACCGGAGGGAACGTTCAGGAGAAAAGAAGATAAGTGGGTCGCCGGTGGCTACATTCGGAAGCTGGGGAGCAGCTGTTTGCGGAGCAGAAAAATTCAGGGAAAGCTGGGACAGCGGGCTGGCAAAGTTAGCGGTATCCCATCCCATGCCAAACTTAACTTCGTGGTTTCCCATGATGCGCGTATAGGTTCCGGCATACTCGTAGCTGTCCGTAGCCTTGGGCGTGTCGTCGATGCTCTCACCAGCGTTCGCACAACCCGCTGATGCCGGGATCTGCGAGCAAAGAACCCCCATTTAGGCCGGCAAAGCCGCTGGCAAATCCGTCAGCAAATCCAACGGCGGAGATGATATCCGATGTCGAGGCGGTAAAGAAGTTGGTTTGGTTGTCCGAGACCGTAGTGTGCGAAAACTGCCCCTGCACAATCTGTGTGGGGCTGAAGACGTGGACGTAGCTGCCTCCCCAGTTGCGGGCCTGGATGGGATGATGCGTAAGCAGAGTGGGAAGACCATCCGATGAGTTCACGGTGCTATTGATGAAGCTGTAGCGGAACCATGCCGAGTCCTTCGCCCCGAAGGTCTGGTCTCCGCGGACATCGAACTCATTCTGACTTTGCGTCAACGGGGTGGTGTCGATGGCGTTGGCCGGGTAGGCACCGTTGCTGTTGGGTGTGCCGAAAAAGGGCCCTGCCGCAGGGAAGACAAACTTTGCATAAGCAACCATTCTTGGGTCGATCAGGGCGGCGGGAATCTGGTTGCCAGCAAATGCCGGACGGGTGAAGCCGGTAGCCGTTGCCGTTGTGGCATAGGGGTTATAGATTTGCGGTTGGTGATTGTCGGCCTCGTTGCCGGCCAACTCGGCCTCAGTAGGCACCAGCAGATTGTTATTCGCTGGCTTCGAGTATCGGAAACCCTGATAGGCGCCGAAGAAGAAGGTCTTGTTCTTGCCGTTGTAAAGGTGCGGAATCACGACCGGGCCGCCGATGTCCCCCCCAAACTGGTTCTGATGAAAATTAGCCTTGGGTTGGTCAGTAGGCAGGAAGTAGCTACGTGCGTCGAAGACGGTATTGCGGAGATACTCCCAACCCGCACCATGAAGACTGTTGGTGCCGGTCTTGGTGACTACGTTCACGACGCCGCCCAGCACGGAGCCGTATTCGGCGTCGTCGGTATGTGAAACCACCTTGAATTCCTGGATGGCATCGATGATCGGCGCAATGGCGTAAGTGCTTTCAATCGCGCTGTAGTCGTACAGTCCGTCCATGAGAAAGAAGTCGCTGCGGTTGGTCTGCCCATTGATGGCGGGGAAGGAGTAGTCCGAACCAATGGCCACGGCAGCGCCAAAGCCGCCGTTGTTTTGCATTCCGTTACTCTGCCCGGTCATGATGGGCACCACACCGGGAGTGAGCGAAAGCAAGGTGGTGAAGTTGCGGCCATCGAGAGGTAGATCGTTGACCTGTTTGGTTGCAATGACTGTACCCAGGCTGGCGCTGGTTACGTCCAGCTGTGCCGCCGTGCCCTGGACTGTCACCATCTGGGTCTCGCGTTCCAACCGTAAGGTTAAAGTCAACTGTCGCGATCTGACTGACAGCAAGAACGAACGCGTCAACCTTCTGGGGATTAAATCCCTGGGCCGAGGCGGATAGCGTATATGAGCCCGGCGTAATGTTGAGAAAAACATACTCGCCGGAGCCGTTGGACACGGATGTGTGCTGAACCGAGGTATCGACGGCAGACAGGACGATGGTCGCGCCGGGAATCACTGCACCCTTGGGGTCGCGGACCACACCATTGACTGCGGCGGTTGAAACCTGGGCGATCGCCGACCCCGCAAGGAGCAGGAGAAGAACGGTCAGGAGACCTGCAGTGCGGAGGCCGAGGAGGGAGCACCCACCCTGGCGGGCGAAACGTAGTTCTTGCATGTATGACCTCTCTACAAAGGGTTCGTCTTAATACGCCAACCGGTGCATCGGGCCTACGACTCTTGCGGTTTACTTATACCGTTACTTTTACGTATACTCCGGAGAGGCGACCCAACTTTTAACGAATCCAACCAAGGCTTGTCAAGGGAAAAAGTCAATCCGTTGGAGGAGCGTTTCCTCAACCCTTGTGCGGAGCCTCACCCTGTTGGCCCATTCTGGCCCCTTGCCTTCCCATTTGCGTTGCCGATGGATCTACGAATTCGCTATAGTTAGCGGTTGAGTTGGGCATCTAGTGTACCCTTGTCGGGCGATCCACCCTGTGAATCGGGCGGAGGCGAAAGTCAGGCAGCTTGCGCCAGATGCGAAAGCGCCAGGGAAAACAGCCGGGATTCTTTGCAAATGACGATTCGAATGAAAGACATCGCGAAGGATCTCGGGATCTCGCAGGCGACTGTCTCCAAAGTCCTACGCGAGCATCCTGATATCGGCGAGGAGACCCGGCGGCGGGTTTTGGAGCGGGTCAAGGAGCTCGATTACCAGCCAAACACCCTCGCCCGCAGCCTGGTTACGGGGCGGAGCTACCTGATCGGCCTCGTCGCTCCCAGCCTGCTTCACCCATTCTTTGCGCAGATTGCCAAATCCCTTTCCAACGAAATTCGGAACAAGGGCTATTCGTTGATCGTGTCTTCGTCGGAGGAGGATCCGGAGCTCGAGAGGGAGGAAATATCGCGGCTGCTGGCACGGCGCTTGGATGCCTTGGTCGTCGCGTCCTCGGGAGCGAATATCGAGCAGTTCCAGCGAATGGACAGCAGGGCTCAGCCGTACGTGCTTATCGATCGTGATCTGACCGGGCTGGGGGCTAACTTCGTTGGTATCAATGACGAAAAAGTCGGCCGGCTGGCGACGGAACACCTGATTAACATAGGCTGCCGTCGTGTGGCTCACATCCGGGGCCGGGAAAACAGCACCGGATCCGGCAGAATCGAAGGCTATCGGCGGGCGCTGCAAAACCGCGGAATTCCCTATTCAGAAGACTTCGTGGTGCGGTCAGATCACACCGATACCGACACCACTTCTCAGGGCGCGAAGGCCATGCGTCTTCTGCTGGAGCGAGACCCGAAGCCCGACGGGGTATTTTGCTTCAACGACCCGCTGGCGATCGGAGCGATGAGTACCATCCTCGAAGCGGGCCTGAGGATTCCGGAAGACATTGCTCTCATCGGCTGCAGTAATTTACCCAACAATGACTGGCTTCGGGTTCCGCTTTCGAGCATCGATCAGCACAGCCAGATGATTGGCCAGCGCGCTGCCGAACTGGTGCTCAGCCTGATCGAATCCAAGCAAATGCCACGCGCTCGAACCATCATCCTTGAACCGACGCTGGTGGTTCGAGCTTCCACACAAAGAAGATAGAACCCAATCATGTTGCCCTCGTCGAGGTGGATGGACGGAGCTGTAGGGAGTTGTCAGAGGGAAGGGCGCACAGCAGGTCCCTCGGCTACCTCCGGATTTCCTGTCAGTCTTAGTGGCTTCGGTAAACCTCGTGCGGCTTTCCTTAAAGAAAGCCGCATACGTGGCCGTTGGTTGGTGCAGCGTGTAGGAAATCCGGAGTACGCTCGGGATGACAAAGTTGAGGGCTATGGTCCACCTGGGCATGGGCGGAGGTGGATGGACAGAGTCGAAAAAAGCTAATTTGGACAAGTCTGATTCTCAGCCGTCCCCTTCAACAAGCTCCCACGGCACACCGGGGCAGGCAGGGCAGGCTCTACGGGACTGAGTTTCTTTCACGTCAGGGGCGAGCCTAAGCCACTCGATCCCATTTCATCCATCGCGGGCCGGGCCGGTAACGCCGGTGACGTGCGTTTGCCCCAAAGTGTCTAGGCAAGTTTAAGGTTTCGCGGACATGAAAGGTTGTTTTTTAACGATGCCTTTGCCCTCCTGGATGGTAACTACTTGTCCCGCGGCAACGTCGGAGAAATTCTCTGTCTTGCCGTCGAGCCACCGGATGGATAGGTTGGCCGAAGCCGCTTTGCCAAGGCCGAAGTGCAATCGGAAGTCGCTTTGCGAGATATAGGAACCGCCGCTGCGGACTTCGTCGATCTGCTTTTGCCCTCCCGCAGTCACGGTGATGCGTGCCCCGATTGCATCGCGGTTGGTTGAGGTTAATGCTCGTATCAAAATGGAATGTCCGGCTTGAGGGGCAACGTTCTTGAGCAGCGTGGGCGCCTCTCCCATATTGACGAATTACAATCTCTTCGTTGCCGTCGTTGTCCAGGTCTCCGATGGCCAGCCCGCGCGATGAGTGCGCGGCGGCGATGCCGCTTCCGGCCTGCGGAGACAGATCGAAGAACTGCCCGTCTCCTCGATTCCAGTAGAGCAGCCGCCCCTGCTTGAATTTTTCTCCGGTGTGACCTGTGTCCACTTCGGGATATACGTGGCCGTTGGCGAGGATCAGATCCTTCCATCCATCGTTATCGATATCCAAAGCGGCTGTTCCCCATCCCAGATACCTGGTATTGACCGCGAGGCCACTATCGATGGTCGCGTCGATGAAATTGTTGCCGCCCTGGTTACGATAGAGGGTGTGGGTATCGTCTGCGAAGTTGGTCTTGAAGATATCGAGCCGCCCGTCGTGACTGAAGTCGGCATGCGGTAACTCCCATGCCGGCTTGCTCGCGCCCATCTTCGTTGTAGGCGACGCCGGCTAGAACGCCCATCTCCTCGAAGCCTTTACCGCTACCCAGATTATGGAAGTACAAGGCTTGCGGTGGAATCACACGCCACATAGATATCCGGCCAGCCATCATTGTCGAAGTCCGCGACCAGCGGAGTGAAGCAGTAATAATCCTTGGGTGTCGTGATATGCATGGGAGTCGAGACATCGGTGAAGTGACCGTGCCCGTCATTCTGATAGAGGGAGATGGTTTCTGCCGGCAGGCCTCGAGGGCCGCAGATCACCGGCAGACCTTTCCATTCGCACTGCGACCTTTCTCCGGGATGCGGGGTTCGGGCGGGGTCAAACTCAATGTAGTGGGCAACGACAAGGTCAAGAGAACCGTCCCGATTGAAGTCCAGAAACGCGCATCCTGAGCTCCAACGGGTCTGCGGCGAAGATAATCCCCTGGCCTGAGTCTCATCGCGAAAGGTCCCGTTTCCCTGGTTTCGATAGAGGACATTTTGCCCCCACTGGGTAATGAAGACATCCACGTTTCCGTCGTTGTCGATGTCTCCTGCGCATACTCCCTGTCCCCAGCCGGTGTGCGTCAAGCCCTGCCTTGCGGGTGACATCTTCAAACTTCAGGCCGCCCAGGTTGTGATAAAGCAAAGGGGTTGGCGGAGCCCCGCCTTGCTGAAAGCGATCGCCGTTGACCAGGAGAATGTCCGGCAATCCATCGTTGTCGTAGTCGAAGATCGCGACCCCATTGCCGGTGGTCTCAACGATGTATTGCTTGTTCTGCGCTGCGCCGGAGACATTTACGCCGGTCAAGCCGGCCTGCGAGGCAATGTCTTCATATCGCACGGTGGGCGGCTTCATTCCGGGAGGCAATGGCTTGGCGGGCGTGGCTACGCCGTTGCCGGTTGCCACACCCATCTGAGCATGACTAAGTACCGCCCCGGAAAGGATAAAGAAGAAAAGGACAGAAGGAAACGCGGGCCTGAGAGAACGCTTCTTCATCTTTGGCGGATTGTAGCACCGGGCGAGTTTTCTCCAGGCACGCACTCGCTTTGCCATCCGCCGGGTGGTCTGAGAAACGCTAGACGCGATCGCTGGACAAGATACTCCTGGGATAGTCTTGGCTCGGTACCAGAGCGGACCGTTAGAATGATCTCGAACAAACATGACCGATCAGACACAGGCCCTTTCATTTTCAATCGGGGAGTCGCAATCTCAACGGTGCCCGGGTGAACCGAGTCTAACGCCCGCGATGGTGAAGCGGACCTTTGTTCGTGGACTGCACCGAAGGCCTGCTTTCTCGGGACTCGTGCTGGCCGCATTTTGTGCGTTCGCACTGAGCACTGAGGCGCAGGAGGTTTCCTCTTGCAAGGGACCTGCCGACCTTGAGCACGTGATTGCCGCAAACCCTTCACCGGGCGCCTTCGATGCGCTCGGAGCCTACTTTGCCGGCCATCACCAATTCTCGTGTGCGATTTCGGCTTTCGAGTCCGCAATTCACCTGGCGCCGGATATGTGGGATGGTCACTACGATCTGGGGGTCGCCTGGCTCAGCAGTGGCAATCCCCAGCACGCGGCCCATGAACTGCAGATCGCATCGAAACTCAAGCCCGGCTCGGCAAAGATCCTAATGCCCTTGGGAATTTCACTGAGCGCGTTGAATCAACAGGACGCGGCGATCGATGCGTTCAAGACGATTCTAAAACAGGATCCCCGATCGGTACCGGCGCTTGATGGATTAACGAAAGCGCTGATTGCACAAGGCAGATATACGGCGGCAATCTCCGAACTCAAGAACGCGCCGGCCAACGAGGTACTGCAGCTGAATCTGGCTGTCGCTTATTCGAAGAATGGCAATACGGATGCAGCCCTGCAAACGCTCTCCGCGATTGTTAAAGAGCACCCGTCTTATGCCAAGGCTCACATGGACCTGGGCATTGTCTATACGCAGCAGAAGCGATTCGCGGAGGCATCTCAGGAATTCGAAGAGGCGTTGCGCCTCGATCCAACAGACGATGAAGCTCGCCTCTCATACGTGAAAGCCTTGTGCGCGATCGCGCAATATGAGAAAGCCGCGCCCATCATCCGGGATTATCTCAAGCACCATCCGCACGATTTCGAAGCGTTGTATTTTGACGGAGTGGTGGAACAAGGCGTGGGCAATTATGCCGACGCGGAGAAGGTCCTGCGTCAAGCCGTCGCGTTGAATCCGAAGCATCCCGAAGCGCGATATCACCTGGGCTTCGTGCTCGCCCGACAAGGAAAGCTCGCCGAAGCGCGGGCTGAGTTGGAAAAGGCGGTCGCGCTGGACCCCAACTCCAGCGAAGCACGCTTCCAATTGGCATCCGTTCTTCGCTCGATGGGACAGCCGGATCAGGCTCGCGAGGAATTGAAAGTTGTCCAGGCGAAGAAGGCGGAAGATGTAAGGCAGGATGTGGCCGGGGTCACGGCCAATCAAGCGGGCGAGGATCTGCAGTCCGGGGATGCACAGAAGGCAGTCGCTCTTTACCGGGAGGCGCTGGCGAACGATCCAAACAATGCCCACACCTACTATAATCTGGCGCTTGCGCTGGACAAGTTGGGCGACTATGCCGGAGAGCGCGATGCTTTAGAGAAGGCCATGAAGTTGGACGCGAACCTGGCTCCGGTTCACAATCAGCTAGGCTTTCTCGACCTGCAGGCGGGCCAGAGTGCAGTTGCGGAAGAGCAGTTCAAGACTGCAATCTCGCTCGATCCGCAATATGCCGAGGCACAAAATAACCTGGGCGTGCTCTATGGCCGGATCGGCAAGAACAGCGAAGCGGAGCAGTTGTTCCGTAAGGCGACGGAAAACAATCCTCAGTACGGTCAGGCATTTGCGAATCTAGGCCTGATTCTGGCCAGCGAATCGCGGTATTCCGAAGCCGTGCAGGCGCTTGGCAGCGCGGTGCAGTTTGAGCCAAAGAACCCCGGGGCGCTGAGCGCATACGGGATGGTTCTGGTGCGCCTGAACCGGGGCAGTGAGGCTTTGCCCGTTTTTCGCAAGGTGACGGAACTGGATCCAACGTCAGCGGGAGCGCATTTGAACCTGGGATTCGCATTGGCGGATCTGTTCGACCTGAACGGCGCGCTGGCGGAATTTTCCGAGGCTATCCGCCTTGATCCCAACAATGCTGTCGCGCACTACAACAAGGGTCGCGTTCTGCTCGATCTGCAGCACAATGGCGAGGCAAAACCGGAGTTGGAAGCGGCCACTCGTCTTGATCCCAAGGCGGCAGACTCCTGGTATCTGTTGGGCATGATTTCGAGGCAGGCGGGCAATACGGACGAAGCGATCCATGATTTTGAGCAGGCACTTGCCTCAAAGCCGGACAACGCGGAGGCATTGTTCATGCTGGGGCAGGAACTCGTACGCAAAGGCGATGATGCGGGAGCCATTGCAAGCTGGCGCAAAGCAATTGAAATCCGTCCTACCTATAACGAGGCTATCTTCAATCTTGCGCGGCTGCTGATGAAATCGGACCCCGAGGAAGCGAAGCGGCTGCAGGCCCGGTTCCAGGCGCTGCAGGCGCAGCAGCACATCATGGATCGCGCGCAAACGTTAGGAAACTTTGCATTGACATCGGCCGATGCGCATGACTGGCCGCAAGCGATCGCGCACCTCAAGGAAGCTCTGGAGGTATGCGGAAACTGTAGCGCGCTACCCCAGCTTCACAAGGATCTCGGCCTGATCTATTGTCACTCCGGTGATTACACAAATGGGCGGATAGAACTGCTCGAAGCGCAAAAGCTGTCACCGGGAGATCAGGACGTCGCCAAGGCGCTCCACCTTCTTCAGGCAGAAAACAAAGCCCAATGAGTGCGAGGGCTGCCGCCTCAGGTAGGGGTTTGGCGCGGTTCCTAACATTGGGCTTGGCGTCTATCATGCTTGGCGGCTGGACTGCGGCGGCGCAGAGCGGCTCGCCCGCCGGTCATCTTCCGGAGAAGCCAGGCAAGTTCGTCGATGTCACGACGGCGAGCGGAGTTCATTTCGAGGGTCAGGCGTACCACACGGCAAAGAAGTACCTCATGGAGACCATGGGTTCGGGCGTTGCCCTGTTTGATTATGACAACGATGGGCGGTTGGATATTTTCCTCGCCAATGGCGCGCCGTTGACCGATCCAACGCCCGCGGGCACGATTCCGCAGAAGGCCGGGCCCAAGGACTGGAATCGGCTCTACCATCAAAACCCAGATGGAACCTTTGAAGATGTGACCGAGAAGGCCGGCCTGGCCGGCGCGGGCTATGACATGGGCGTGGCGGTGGGCGATTACGACAATGACGGTTACGAAGACCTCTACGTGACCGGATACGGCGGGAACCATCTTTACCACAACAACGGCAATGGCTCTTTTACCGACGTGACTAAGGCTTCCGGCACCGGCGGGAGCGGGTGGTCTACTTCCGCGGCGTGGGTCGATCTAGACAACGATGGGCGGCTCGACCTGGTTGTGCTGCGGTATCTGAAGTGGGACTTTAGCGATCTCTGGTGCGGTGAGCACCGCGACGGGTATCGCATGTATTGCCATCCTGACCTCTTTCCACCCATTGCTCCGCTTGTTTATCACAATGACGGGAACGGACGCTTTACGGAGGTTGCCGCGAAGATCGGACTCGACAAGCCTGGCAAAGGGCTGGGGATTGGGATTGCGGATTACGACCGGGATGGCCACACGGATATCTTTATCGCCAACGATTCGATGGTGGAGTTTCTCTACCACAACCGAGGCAACGGAACGTTTGAGGAGGTTGGCCTGCTGCAGGAGGTTGCCGTGGATGGGGAAGGACGCACGTATGCAGGTATGGGCGTCGATTTTTCTGACTACAACAACGACGGTCTTCCAGATCTGATCGTCTCCGATCTCGCTAACCAGAAGTACGCACTTTACCAGAACAACGGGGATGGAAGCTTTATCTACTCGAGCAATTTGAGCGGCGTGGCCGCGGCGACGCTGCTCCATTCAGGCTGGGGCCTGGCATTCCTCGACTATGACAACGACGGATGGAAGGACCTAATCGTGGCCCAGGGACACGACATGGACAACATCGAGTTGACCTTTCCAAATTTGCGCTACAAGGAGCCGCCTCTGCTGATGCATAACAACAACGGCAAGAGCCTGGTGGATGTGTCGGCGGCATCGGGCGAGGTCTTTCATGAAGCGTGGGCCGGACGCGGGTTGTCAGCGGGCGATATCTGGAACGACGGCCATGTGGACGTGGTGGTGACGACCAACGGCGGCCCTGCCTATGTTTTGCGCAACGAGTTGCAGACGAACAACCACTGGCTGGGAATCAAACTCGTAGGGCATAAGAGCAACCGCGATGGCATAGGCGCAGAGATTAAGGTGAGTACCTCGAAGGGAAATCAATTTGTTACCGTGTCCACGGCTGGGAGCTACCTGTCATCGAGTGATAAGCGGGCTCACTTCGGGCTGGGGAGCGATGGGGCGGCGATGTCTGTCGAAATCCGCTGGCCTAGTGGAGTGGTGCAGACATTGAAGAATGTTCGCGGAGACCGCATGGTGGTGGTGGATGAGCCTTCGTCGTCTCAGGGAGCAAAATAAAAACTGGGGTTTCCAAATTAGCGAATAAATCCGGTTGTCCTTGGTTGATTGCCAATCAGCATTCGCGCGCGGTCCAGGTTCACCCAGGACTGACATCCCGGACTGACATCCTGGGCTACTCTCAGCCGGACTTGTCCAAATTAGCTTTTTCGACTCTGTCCATCCACCTCCACTGCTGCCAAGGTTGGCCACCGCACTCAACTTTGTCATCCCGCCTGCCCCGGCGTGCCGTGGGACCGGAGCGGACCCGGTTACCGCCCAAGCCACGTATGCGGCTTTGCGTAAAGCCGCAAGACGTTGATCAACGCCACCAAGTTCGACAGGAAATCCGGGGTAGCGCAGCGGAGGAATCTGCAGTGCGCCTTGATGGAGAAACGCAACCCGGGGGCGATTCGCTCATGGCACATTCGCTTGTACCCGAAAGTGGAACTGCAGTTCCCTCCGCTACGGTCCCACGGCACGCCGGGGCAGGCGGGATGACAAAGTTAAGGGCGGTGGCTTACCTCGGCATGAATGGAGTGGATGGACAGAACACGCCACCGCGGCAACCAACCTGATTTCGCTTGCCGACGTTCTCTTCAACGCATTCAGCAAGTTGCGCCGTCCAGAAGGCCGTTGCTCCGCTCATTTGGACAGCTCTGACTCGCACCCGTCCCTGCGGGACTGATCGCGATCTGCCCTGATCGCTGACTTGTTTTCAGCGAGTGCTGTCCAAATCAGCTGATCGAAAAAACACAATAATTTGGACAAGACTGACTCTCGACCGTCCCGTCGGCGACCTTACGAGCGCTTAAATATGTCCTTGACGGATCATAATGGCGAAAAGTAGCATCGGATGTCGCTATCTGAGCGCTTGTTAATGCCCGATATCTCGTTAAATGCCGACAACGGATTGCTCAAGCACAGCCTTGCGGAACAGTTGCGCACGGAGATTCTGAACGGGTCGCTGCGGCCGGGCATGCGGATTGTCGAGGCTACTTGGGCAGCCAAGTTTGGCGTCGCGCAAGCATCTATCACGGGAAGCGGTCAATATTCTGGCCCACGCGGGGTTTGTTTCCAAAGCTTCCGGGCGTAGCGCGCGAGTGATCCATCTGAGCGAAGACGATGTGGTTCACATCTACCAGTTGCGTGGCGCCGTGGAGGGTCTGGCCGCGCGCCTTGCAGCGGAAGCAAGGCCGAATTTGAATGTGCTGCAGGCCACGATGGATGTTATGCGGGAGTCAGCAAGCGCGGGGAACTGCGCGGGCCTGCTCGATTGCGATCTGCTCTACCATCTCGAACTTTGCGAACTGTCAGGCAATCCCCACGTCATGCAGCACGCCCGGCGCATCCTGCTTCCATTCTTCGCCTTTGTCCGGATGCGTGTGTCTGCAAGCGGACAGGAGACGTCGGCCTGGGACAAGGATCTGGAAGCCCATCAACGGATCATCGATCTGTTACGCGAAGGCGAGGGCGAAATCGCAGAACAGTACGTGAAAAAGGCCATGGAACGATTCTCAAAGACCGCATATGACAACTGGGAAAAGCGTATCTCACACACCGGCTGATCTCCCGGACAAGATCATTGTGTTGACCGGCGGTGGTGATGGGATCGGCCGCGAGTGCGCGCTTGCCTATGCGCGGGAAGGAGCCACGGTCGCCATTCTCGACCGTGACCTGGAGACGGCGCGGCAGACCGCATCGGATGCGGGCGGCGACAGCGTCGCGTTCCATGCCGATGTGTCGGATGGCGAGGCAACGCGCGTTGCCATTGAAGCAGTGCTGGCCCGGTTTGGGCGCATTGACGCGGTGCATAACAACGCGGGGATTGCCAGCCCTTCGAAACCTCTCCACGAAACGACCGAGCAGGAATGGGACGACTTACAACGCGTGAACGTGAAGTCTGTGTTCTGGACGACCAAGTTTGCATTCGAAGCCCTGGCCGCGAGCAAGGGATGCATCCTGCTTACCGCCAGCATGGCGGGAGTGGTTGGGCAGGCGAACCATGCGGCTTATGTCGCAACCAAGGGCGCGATGATTTCTCTGACCAAGGCCATGGCTGCCGATTATTCCAGCTACGGGATTCGAGTGAATGCGGTGTGTCCTGCTGGAGTATGGACACCGATGCTTGAGAGGTGGTGCGGCGAGCAAGCGGACCCAGCAAACATCCGCACGTATCTCGATGACATGCACTTGCTCGGACCATGCCCTCACGGGGACGTGATCGCGGATGCCGCAGTTTTCCTACTTTCTTCCAAGGCCCGCTTCATCACTGGTTGCATCCTGCCTGTGAGTGGCGGAGCAGAGCTAGGTTTCAGGAGATAACGGCGCGAGATGAAGAGCTGCGTGATTCAATCCGTTTCCAGCGTCGATGCGCGCTTTGCACTGCCTGATGGCGCTGGTACCGACTCTGTCCACACCAGCTCTGAATACTGCATGGCCGTGACACGGTTGGCTAGCGATGGCCAGATTTCGGGGACCGGGATTGCGCTTACGCTGGGCGATGGGAACCGGCTAGTGTGTGAAGCTATCGATTTGCTGGCGAAGCCGCTTGTTGGGCTGGAGATTAACGAGTTGATGTCGAATTTCGGAAGGTTCTCCCGCCGGCTCGCGGATGATCCATGTCTACGCTGGCTTGGGCCGCATAAGGGAGTGGT
This sequence comes from uncultured Acidobacteriaceae bacterium, assembly GCA_963746595.1. Classification (GTDB taxonomy): domain Bacteria; phylum Acidobacteriota; class Terriglobia; order Terriglobales; family Acidobacteriaceae; genus PALSA-350. The sequence continues at coordinate 1,606,545 of CAVVBS010000009.1, read as the reverse complement.
TCACCTCGCGCTCGCTTCCATCACCAATGCGTGCTTCGATCTTTGGGCTAAAAGCCGCGCAGTTCCTTTGTGGAAACTGCTGCTCGATTTGACGCCGGAAGAAATCGTCGCAGTCCTGGACCTTAGCTACGTTGAGGACGTATTGAGCGAGCAAGATGCGCTGGCGATTTTGCGCGAAAAGGCTGCGACTCGCGAGCTTCGGGAGCCAATCCTCCAGAGTGGGTATCCAGGCTACGATACCTCCGTCGGGTGGATATCTTATGACGACGTAAAGGTTCGCGAACTCACAGCGCGCGCAATCGACGGTGGCTTTCGTGCCTTCAAGCTGAAGGTTGGATCAGCGGATGAATCGCGCGACCTGCGCCGTGCTGCTATGCTGCGCAACCTGGTCGGCGAGGCCGGAATTTTGATGTTTGACGCCAACCAGCATTGGAACCTGGCCGACGCAAGCCGCATATGTCGAGAACTCGTGCAGTTCAAGCCGCTGTGGATAGAAGAGCCAACGCACCCGGATGATGTGTACGCGCATGTGGTTCTGGCAGGCGAAATCGCGCCCGTAAGAATCGCAGCCGGCGAGCACATACCCAATCGGGTTCTCTTCAAGAACTTTCTCCGCTACGGAGGAATACATTTCGTCCAGGCGGATTGCACCAGGCTCGGAGGGGTCAGCGAGTTTCTCACGGTCAGCCTGATGGCAAAGAAGATGGGCCTGCCGATCGTGCCCCACGTTGGGGATATGGGGCAGTTACATCAGCACCTGGTGCTCTTCAATCACGTCGCTCTCGATCATGAAGTAATCTTTCTCGAGCACATCCCACATCTCAAAGATCACTTTGTTTTCCCGGCCCAGGTTAGCGGTGGCTTCTACAAAACACCCCAGGAGCCGGGCGCATCCTCTGACATGATCGTGAACGCGAACGAGCGTGGTTAGATAGCGCCTTGGAAGGGCTTCGCCCATCTTGTTCAACCCATGTACGCTGGGGCGAACATGGGGCACCCGTCCAGGGGTCAGGGCATTGTGCGGCTCGCGTGGGTTCTCACAGAGATTCTAATGTCCTGGGGCATTCTCAGCCGTCCCCTTCGGGACTGGTCGCGATATGCATGATTGCTGATTTGCCTTCAGCTTGTTGTCCAAATCAGCCGAACCCCCCAATTATTTGTGAATAGAAGGTGAATTTCTGTACTGTTTTTTGTGCAGATTATGTTTAAATCTTTGTCAGGTCCCCCGCTAACTTTATGCAAGAACGGGGATTCCGTAGATGTCAAGGGCATCAGGCCTCTATCCTTCGCCTTATTCACTCTCAAGGTATCGAAATGTGTTGCTCGCCGGCTCCATTTGCGTGCTCACGCTTTTTGCCGGTGTATTAGGAGCCAGGCACAGCGTTGGCCCGGTTTTTGGAGTCCATCAGGGGTGGCTAAACGCTTTCGATTTCGCCATCGAATCGCACCTGAATCAATACATCAACCGCTGGCCGCGGTTTGATTCGCTGATGTTGCTTCTTGTAAATCGGAATCTACTCAAGGGCGCCCCTATCGTCTTCCTGTGCTGGGCCGCGTTCTTCGAAAAGCGGGGTAGCCCTGCGGAGAGCCGCGCCAAGCTCGTCGCGACTATTCCGCTTGCGATCGCCGGCGTGGTGGCTGCCCGGGTTCTGGCTAAGATTCTTCCTTTTCGGGAAAGACCGTTTCGAACCATTGCCCTGCACTTCCAAACGGCCCATGGTATGTCCACAGAAAGGCTCTACTCGTGGAGTTCGTTTCCCAGTGACCACGCAGTACTCTTTATTGCGTTAGCCGTCGGCGTGTTCTTTGCATCGCGCCGCCTGGGCCTACTGGCGCTCGGGTACGTGGTTCTGTTTATTATGGCCCCGCGGGTTTATTTAGGCTGGCACTGGCCCACGGATGTGTTGATGGGGGCAGTGTTGGGAATAGCCTTCGCCGCCGGCGCCAACATCCCGGCTTATTGTAATTTCGTGTGGCGGTGGACGGAGAGGGCATGGCGGTCTTATCCGGGAATCCTTGCCGGGGCCATGTTTCTTCTCAGCTATGAGATCACCGATTTGTTCGACGCACCCATATCGATTCTGTCGATGTTGTTCAAGCACAAGAATCTTTGACGCGGAGTCCTAACCGATCTGCCGGCAAAAAAATTTGTAACGTTGGGAGGATCGCTACCACTATCTGGATGTTTGATAGATGGGCTGGGTCCCGACGGTCGGGAAATACCTGCAATACTTGTCTGCGGTCCAGTTCATCCTGCCGGCCGCGATTCTCCATGAACTCCTTCATAGAGTCTTTCGGGGGGAAGAGTTCTATGAAGTGGAACGTGGAGGATCGCGGTTGGCATAGATACAAGCCAATGCTTTTCATCGGTTAAACCCCTCCTAAATCTGGCGCCCGGGCTGTTCACCTGCATGCTTACGGCAGGGTTTGTGTATCGTCGCCCACAACCCGAACGGGGCTGTTCGGCTGCTCCAAGGTGCTGTCGATCCCGGCCCGAAGTCATCTTATTGTCACGCGCTTGGACTAGAGTGCCGTAGAGGGTTTGTGTGACGATAACCATCTTCGAGTGGCTGCTCGGATTGAGCGTACTTGTGTTGGTCACCCGCCGGTTGCTTCTGCGCCTGCAACTCTCCCGCGCCAAGCACCGCTCGCTTGCCGGCCATGCCCGCCTCGGGCGGCTGCTGGCCCGTTTCGTACCCTATTACGAATATGACGAAGCTCAGTTCTTCCGAGCCGACGATGCCCCGGAGGAGATCGGCGAACAGCGCCGGGCGGCCTTCAGGCGATTGGCCGCACTTTATGCGCAACGGTTCGCCAATACTGTGCGGAGACCGCTGAGGTCCAGGATGCGATCTCCGATCTACAATTCACGGCGCGCTACCGCGTACCATTCCAGTTCAGCCGTTTCGTTCGCCGGCACCTTAATAGCGGATCGTTCGTCCTCTCCTCGAGTGGTCCGACTACGACTGATTTGGACGGCAACCGGCGCTACGATCTAACCGGCTCCTACGGCGTGAATGTCTTTGGCTACGACTTTTACAAGGAATGCATCGAACGGGGCAGCGCGCGGGTCCGCGACCTGGGCCCGGTGCTGGGCGCTTACCACCCGGTGACCGCGGATAACGTGCATCGCCTGCGTGCGATCTCCGGGCTCGACGAAGTCTCCTTCCATATGTCAGGCACCGAGGCCGTGATGCAGGCCGTCCGCCTGGCCCGCTACCACACCAGGCGGCGCTACCTTGTCCGCTTCTGCGGCGCTTACCACGGCTGGTGGGGTGAGGTGCAACCGGGGGTCGGCAATCCGGTGAGTGAACGCGATACGCTCACGCTCAAGGATTTGGATGAGCGGAGCCTGCGGGTGCTGCGCAGCCGGCGCGACATCGCATGCGTGCTGGTCAACCCGGTACAGGCGCTGCACCCCAACGCAGGCGCGGCGGCGGATTCGACGCTGGTGGACAGCGGCCCGCGCCCCAGTTATGACCGCGGGGCCTACACAAGGTGGCTGCAGCAGCTACGCCAGGTCTGTTCGGACCGGGGTATCGTGCTGATTTTCGACGAGGTATTCCTGGGCTTTCGGCTGGCCCGCGGAGGGGCCCAGGAGTATTTTGGCGTCCATGCCGACATGGTGACGTACGGAAAAACCGTAGCCGGCGGTTTGCCGATCGGCGTGGTGTGCGGGCGCGCCGACCTGATGAAGCGCTTTCGCGAGGATAGGCCGGCGGACGTGTGCTTCGCGCGCGGTACCTTCCATTCCCACCCGTACGTGATGGGGGCGATGTCCGAGTTCCTTGAACGCCTGGACACGCCGGAGATTTTGGCCTGCTATCGCGAGCTCGATGCGGTGTGGGACGGCCGGGCGGCCCGGCTCAATGAGCGTCTGCGCGAAGCAGGGCTCGCGGTGAGGGTGGCCAATCTCTCCTCGGTATGGACGGTCTGCTACTTGCAGCCTTCGCGCTACCACTGGATGTTTCAATATTATCTGCGTGCCGAAGACCTGGCCCTGAGCTGGGTGGGAACGGGCCGGCTTATCTTCAGCCTGAATTACACCGACGAGGACTTCGCCGCGGTCGCCGAGCGCTTCGTAGCGGCGGCGCGGCAAATGCAACAGGATGGCTGGTGGTGGCGGAACGAAGCGCTCACCGACAAAGCCATTAGGCGTCGCGTACTGCTAGAAATGCTTCGGGTTCGGCTACATCGTCCATGGGATCAATCAGCTGGCCCCCCATCAGGTAAAACGGCGCTCGATAGTAGAGCATGAAGTCATGAAACGGATCGGTAAGGATTTTGGTCATCCAGACCAGGCCGGTTTGGACGTCTCTGATGAAGAACAGCTGCAGGGTACGGAACAGGAGAGCGCCAAAGCCGACAAGCAGCCAGATCTGGCCGACGTGCTGGACAAAGGTGGCGCGATCGGCGTAGGCCGGGAAAATCCCGAAGAGCGTTGGACTTAGCCACAGCAGCGCCGGTGACAGCGCCCAGATCGTCAGCAGGACGATTTTGCGGCGAAGATTGTAGCCAACCTTGATGTCTTCCTTGTGCTCATGGGTGGCGTGGTTTACCTCATCGTAACCCCTGGGCTCGAAGAAGAGGTGCCCGGCTTGCCGGCTGACCATTGCCACCAGCCAGCCAATCAGCGCCGAGGCCGCGGGATTCTTGAAGATGAGGCCATAGGCGGTAAGAAAGCTAACTGCACTCAGGAGATGGAGAGACTGATTAATGCGGCTGTGATGATAGTAGCGGTGGTCGTCCCACCGCTGGATTCGCAGGGCTTCGAGAAAACTTTGCATGCAGCTTCCTTCCCAGGTTTGCCGGCGCAAGATGGTCATGAAGAAGGAAATATAGCAATCCTGTTACAGCGATATGACAGTTTGAGACATAGGGGCCGTCTACCGTTGTCGAGTAAGACACCGCCCTATTACTTGCGGGGTAACCACAGACGCAAGCCTTTGCTTTTCATCGGTTAAACCCCTCTTCCCGGGCTGTCCACTTCAGCCTTACGGGCTCTCCAACCGATCTCAAGCGCCGATTGGCTATCGACATTTCCCCGGGAGTGGATATTGCCCCCGGCTGGAATTGGGAGGAGAATAAAACACGCAAGTGTCTGATTGCATCGCCGCAGTCAGAGAGGTGCTACTTATAGGAGGCGAGCGATGGGTGAGATTCCCAATCTTTCGTTCCTCAGCGTAAAACGCTGGTTCGCGTTTGCAATTCTTGCGTCAGCCAGTGTTCGTTTGTTCGGAGAGGTGTCCCAAACACCTTCGGCCCAAACCACGGCTGGCCCTCCGCAGCAAGTATCTGCTTCTAACGAGCAGCGCAAGATTCTATCAATCGAACCGCTCCCGGCCGAGGCGAAGGCGGACATTTTGATGGCCCGCGGAGAGTACGCTGCAGCGATCGTCGCCTACCATGAAGGCAATTTGAAATCGGCGACCGTCTGGAACAGCATCGGGATGGCCTATCACCACATGTTCGCGTTGGAGGAAGCACGTAAGGCCTACCAGACGGCCCTCGCGATCAATCCTCGCTTCGCTGCTGCTTCCAACAACCTTGCCGCCGTGTATTACGGCCAACATGATTTTCGTGACGCGGAACACTTTTATAAGAAAGCACTGAAGCATACGTCGGAAAGCGCTGTCATCTTCTGTAATCTCGGCACCGCGTATTTTGCAGAGGCGAAATACAAGCAGGGCATGAAGGCATATCGCAAGGCCTTCGAAATGGATGAAAAAGTATTTGCTCCCAATCAGTCCGCGATGATAGAGGCCGGCAGCTCCCGTGAACAACGGATTGCCATGAACTACTTCGTCGCAGCGACCTACGCCAGGGTAGGAAAGCAGGAACAGGCACTCACCTATCTTCGTAAGGCAATGGATGAGGGCTTCAAGGACCGCAAACGTCTCGATGAAGACAAGGATTTCGCCACGCTGCGAACGACGCCGGAATTTCAGCATTTGCTGGATCAGGAAAATCTGAACTAACCGCGGAAGGCGGCCTACCGAAACCAGAGGCAGTCCTCGTGGAGAAGACAGGGCGGCGACTCGTTCTCTCGCCTTATCGGATTGCTTCTAATCTATCTGCAATCCTTGCATGCGCCGGTGCATTCGTCACAAACTCGGTGTCTTCTTCATGCACGCCATAGCCGGCGATGGATTCTTCCCCAAAAGAAGCTATGTCCACCGCTCCAACCACTGTAAGGATAGCTCTTGCATCAGAGACCTGCTCACAGCGAACGCAGTGAATTGACAATAGCACCTCGCCGTCCTTTACCCGGCCACCATAAAGCTTCGCCTCATACTCGGGGATGCCTAAGCCCACGAGCGCTCCGACTAAGCCACCTACAGCTCCACCGACGCCCAAGCCGGCGAGACTTGCGACGATCGGACCGGCTGCAATGAGCGGCGCGGCGCCTGGTATCGCTACGGCGCCAATTCCCGCCAGAAGGCCCAGGGTTCCCCCGACGACGCCTCCCACTGCAATCCCGGTTGTTGCATCCATCTTGGCGTTTCTTTCTGTCGCGAATTCTTCCATGCCAGACATGAGAACCGAAACGTCCTGAGTCGAAAACCCTGCAGCTGTCAATCGATCGACAGCTGCCTCCGCGTTTTCTCTGCTTGCGAAGATGCCAAAGACCGCAGCGTTCTCTGCCGCCATGGTATGTCTCCTTAGCTTGCGTGTTTGCTGCCTTCAGACCGAGAACTAGTAGTCTTCCTCTTCTTCCTCTTTAGAACCATTTTTAGAACCATTCAACGCAGCGGCGTTTACCTCTTTGGCGATCAGCGTCAGCTTCTTGTCAGCTGCCTCTTCCTCTTTCAAGGTCGCGTCCAGCAACGCCATAATCTCTCTTTGACCGAGCAGTTTGGCGTATTCCCGAACGCCACCGTATCCTGCCATCTCATAGTGTTCTACACGCTGAGCAGCCGTTATTAGACCGGAGTCGCGTAGATCTCCCTTGTCGGTCTCCTCCAAAACCTCGGCCCCCTCGGAGAGAACACCCTTCATGCCCTCGCAGGTCTTGCCCGTGCCTTTTTTCTTAAGCATCTCGAAGATTGTTTCCAGGCGCTCGATCTGGCCGTTGGTTTCTTCCAGGTGGCTCTGAAAAGCATCTTTAAGTTTTGGCGAAGTAGCCGCCCTTGCTAGCTTCGGTAACGCCTTCGTGATCTGCTTCTCCGCCGAATAGAGATCTTTTAGCTCATCCAGGAAGAGTTCCTGCAAAGTTTCTACACTCATGGTTGCCTCCAGGCGATACATTCTGCCTTCCGTCTCATAGATGCGAGATGCAGCTTCCGAGCAACGACATATGAGCACACTTTTCTTTTCTTAGTGAAGAGAAGCATATTCGCTCCTGTGGCAACACGCCCCTTGGTAACCGCATCTGTTCAACCTAATGCGGAACCTCGCGTAAGCCTTAGTTAGCGCACCTTCTCACTCTAAAGGGAGTACCCACTCGATGTATCACCACGTTAAGAAACTGATGTATACCGTAAATGTTGGCGAACCGGATCCACGCTTCGGGAATATGCTGCTGGAGCAATTTGGTGGAGCTAATGGAGAGCTGGCAGCAGCGATGCAATATTCCATTCAAGGGTTCAACTGCGAAGATCCTGCGCGCAAAGACCTTCTTATGGACATTGGCACTGAAGAGCTCAGCCATCTGGAAGTAGTAGGTGCGCTGATTCGAATGCATTTGAAGCCAATGAAGTTCGACCGAGCTGCGGCCGAGGCGGATCCTCTGGTGTCGATCGCAGGCGGAGGAGGCGTTTCGCTATTCAACTCCATGGGCGATGCCTGGACTGCCGATTACCTGAAGATCACCGGCGATCTTGCCGTAGACCTGCGCAGCAACATCGCGGCCGAGGCGCGAGCGAAAATCGTCTACGAACGCCTGATCAACTTCACCGATGACTTGGGCAGTAAAGAAACGCTGCAATTTCTCATGACGCGCGAGATCACTCATATGCGCGCCTTCACCGCAGCGCTCGAGACCATGGGCAAGCCACAGTTCTCGATTGGACTGATTGCTCCTACGCCGGGACTGGTGGACCAGTTCTTCAACGACTCGACTGGTGTTGGAGATGATGGGGAAAAGGACTCAATTGGGTCGATTCTGAAAGCAGCTAAGCTCGATGCGGTTGATTCACCTATTTTCGAGGGAGCCGGGCTCGACACCACGCCAACTGAACCCACCCCGGACTCGGAACAAACATCTAAGTTTGACTCGACGCCAGTAGGTGCCAGGCACTTAGGGAACGGCGCCAAAACGCCGAAAAAGACCGGCACTCATCGGCGGTAGTTTATCGATGCGGCGGCCAGCACTGCCCAATTTAACCCCATTTTTGAGCCTTATATTCCGGTTCAAAGGTGGGGTTTCGCACGTTAGCGGTACCCTCCGCAAGATAACTCTGGGTCCTTGCTCATTGCTCTAGTAGCATGTTCCATTGTCAGAATGGCCATGATCCGCTCGAACTCATCTCGAACACTCTCGCAGCTGTTAGCTGTCGTTGTGACGGTGGTGCTGATCACAGTGCTCTATCTTGCGAAGACAGTGATCTTGCCGCTGGCCCTCGCGATGCTTCTGACTTTCGTGCTCGCGCCCGTGGTCACATGGTTGGAAAGAGCCCGGCTCCCCAGACCAATGGCCATCGCGACCGTCATGCTCGCCGCGGGGGCGATTTTGGGCTCGGCTGGTTGGACCGTTTTCATGCAGTTGGTTCAGGTTACCGATGCGCTTCCCGCGTATACCACAAACATCCAGGAGAAGATTCAATCTTTCCAACAGCCGAAGTCAACGGGCTTCAACAGGGCGCAAAGAGAGCTGGACGATCTTAGCAAGCAGATTAGCGAATGGAGCTCCGGCTTCAGTAGCGATCGGGGGCATGCCGGCGCGGTAGAACTAGGGTCACCCAATCACCCTGTCTCCGTGCGAGAGGTTGGGGGCAGTCAAGGCAGGTTAGACGCACTCAGCGGTGTGCTGGGCGTGGTCGTTTCTGCCATTTTGGTCGCAGTCTTCACTTTCTTCATGTTGTTGCAGAGGGAGGACCTGCGCAATCGCCTTATTCGGCTGAGCGGCCAAGGACATCTGCACCTGATGACGCAGGCTATGGATGACACAAGCCATCGTGTGAGCCGATATCTATCGTTGCAGTCGCTTGTTAATATGGGTTTTGGTCTGATCGTCTTTGTCGCCCTGCACTTCATTGCTTTGCCCCATGCCCTGTTGTGGGGAGCGCTGGCCGGGCTTCTGCGGTTTATCCCTTACATTGGTGCGCCCATCGGCGCTTTCCTTCCCACCGCGTTATCTTTGGCGGTCTTCAATGGCTGGACGAAGACCCTGCTCATCATGGCTGTCTTCTTCTGCCTAGAGGTATTCACGGCAAATTTCCTGGAGCCACAGGTTTACGGCAAACATACGGGTCTGTCCTCACTTGCGATTCTGGTGGCCGCGATTTTTTGGGCTCTCATATGGGGGCCAATCGGCCTGATCCTATCGGTGCCCCTTACGGTCTGCCTGGTCGTTTTGGGCGCGTATGTGCCCAGTCTACAATTCTTAACCGTGCTTCTCGGAGACCAGCCGGTCATGCAACCGGGAGCTCACTACTACCAGCGCTTACTGGCTAACGATCAGCGCGAAGCAAGCCAGGTACTGGAGACGCACCTCAAGGACACCTCACTTGAAGACCTTTATGACACAGTGTTGATTCCTGCGCTTAACCTGGCTGAACAAGATCGTCATCGTAATGCACTCGACGATTCGACCGTCGACTTCATTACTCAAACTACAAAAGACCTGGTGGAAGAATTCAGCCTCCGGGTGGACCATCCCGGGAGCGCCGGTTCAAGCGCACACCAAGGTCCACTCGCAACGCTCGGGGATATTCCAGGGATCGCGGACTCAGCTTCCAGGAAGATTGCCTGCCTTCCTGTCCGCGACGACGCCGATGAGGTAGTAGGCATCATGTTGGCGCAATTGCTGGATCGAGCTGGTTACTCCGCGATGGCGATCCCGATTGGAAGTGTGGACGGAATGTTGGCAGAAGCGGCCAACGCGGAACCAGAAATCGTTTGCCTTTCCGCACTGCCGCCATACGCCGTCTCGCACGCCCGCAGTATCTATAGAAGACTGCGCATGCAGCGTCCAAAGCTGAAAATCATCATTGGATTATGGAATTACCCGGAAGACCCGGTTAAAGCCGCGTTAGAGATCAGTGGTGGAGAACAAAACCTCGTTTGCACTACGCTGGCTCAAATTATTCTGCAGGCCAGCCTGGAATCTCCGAGGGCAACTTTACCACAACCTATGGCAAGTGCCGGCGCCACTGGGGCAGCGTAAGACTTCGGGGCCACAAATAAAATGGTCGAGAGAAGCTACTTCCGCCCCTCTCGACCGGCAAATCGGGAAAATCTACGTCATGACGTTACAACTTCTTTAACGCTTTGCGGTCTCAGTCCGACCCCTGCGAAACATTTCGTTGACGGTTGCAACGAAGTGATGCGCCGAAGGGGGTGTTGGTACCGCACCACTCAGGATGGTCTTAGTGTGGTGCGCATTTTGCCAGAGCGTTGGGCCTGTTGTTCGATTTCTTTGCAGCAATTTAGAACATTCCGAAACGAATCGGCGAAGACACGCAAAAGAGCACGGTCACATCGGGCTACGATTGAGCAAGTAATCGAGTCCGCAAACACGGTACCACCGGTAACCATAGGGTTCGAGCAGAATGCGGTGTTTGTCGCCGGCCACCGGCTGACTGTGGTTTTCCGCCAGAAGATTAATTAGCGTACAGGCTTCCTGCTGGCCGTCGGTGACCGAAAAGGTCACCTCTCGAGGCACAGAACCAAGGTTATGAACACAAAGCACCGAGTTATTGCGCCAGTCGTAACGCATGATGAGCACTTCCCTGGCGTGCGCAGAGATAAAAGAAAAGTCACCCCAACCTATCTCGGGAACTTCCTTGCGCATGCGAATGATGCGCTCCATCCAATCCAGCAACGAATCAGGATCGCGGCGCTGGGCAGCGACGTTGACGTGCTCGAAACCATAAGGGCCGGAACTGATCACCGGCATGACGGGCTTGTCGCTTTTGGTGAAGCCTGCATTCGGTTCCGTGGACCACTGCATCGGGGTGCGGGCGCAGTTGCGTTCCGGCAGTTTCAGGTCGTCGCCCATCCCGATTTCGTCTCCGTAACGGATCACGGGAGTGCCGGGCAAGGTCATCATCAGACTGTAGGCAAGTTCCAACCGCCTGCGATCTCCCTCTAACATGGGCGCCAGGCGGCGCCGAATGCCACGGTTGTATAGCTGCATATCAGGGTCTGGCCCGAAGGCAGCAAAGACGGCATTTCGCTCCTGGACTTCAAGGCGACCGAGATCGAGCTCATCGTGATTGCGAAGAAACAGACCCCACTGCGCGGTTGCGGGGCGCCGCTTCGTGGAAAGCATAGCCTTTTTCAAGGGCCGGCTATCCGAGGTGGCCATGGCCAGAAAGAGATGTTGATTCACCTCGAAGTTAAACATCATCTGCATTCGCTCGCCGGCGCTCCCGAAATAGCGCATATCCGTGTCGGGCAGCACGTTGGCTTCGCCAAGGATGATCGCTTCTCCTTCCCGCCAGCTTAAGAACTGGCTGAAAGTGCGCAACATTTCGTAGTCTTCCTGCGGTTTGGTGACCTTGGCTCCCTTTGAGGAAATCACAAAGGGAACAGCGTCCATCCGGAAACCGCAAACACCCAATTGCAACCAGAACCCCATAATTTTGAGAATCTCGGCCTGGACTTCAGGGTTGGCTGTGTTGAGGTCCGGTTGAAAATCATAGAAGCGATGAAAGTAATATGCCTTGGCGACGTCGTCGTAGGTCCAGGTGCTTTTCTGAACGCCGGGAAATACGACTCCTGAGGCTGCGTTCTTTGGTTTCTTCTTCGACCAAACATACCAGTCGCGATACTTGGATTTGGGATCGCGGCGCGCTTCCTGGAACCAGGGATGCTGGTCCGACGTGTGGTTGACCACCAGGTCGATCATGACGCGCAGTCCACGCTGTTGGCAGCCCTTGGTGAACTCAACGAAATCCCCTAATGTGCCGAAGCGAGGATTTACCCCGTAGTAATCAGCGATGTCGTAGCCGTCATCTCTGCCCGGGGACGGCTGAAAGGGCATCAGCCAAAGGGCCGTAGCGCCAATGCCCTGGAGGTAATCGAGGCGGCTCATGAGCCCCTGAAAATCGCCGATGCCATCGCCATCGGAATCCTGGTAGGTGGCGATCGATAGGCAGTAAATGATGGCGTTCTTGTACCAAAGATCATTGATCATAGAGAAAATCTTCCAAACTCATTTTGGATGTCGTAGCTAGGATGCCAAAGCTGGCCTGGGGGAAATCGGGGGGAGATATAGTAGAGGCCCAAGCTAAAGACAAGAAGGACGTCGCCGATTATGCACCGCCTCGAGATTCGCATTTCCATATCCTGCCTTTTCCTCTTATCCGCCATCTTAGGCATGGCGCAAACCAAGGGCAATTGTGACGACAACTCCGCGAACGTTCCGGCCGACATCAAGGCAGTATTCGACAAACCCGCCTACAGGAACGCGATCTGGGGGCTTCGCATAGTGGATCTCGGCACCGGCAAAGAGCTGATCGATCTGCAGCCGCGTTGCAACTTCTACGTTGGCTCGGTACGCAAGATTTTTTCTGTGGGCGAGTTGTTGGACCAGGTAGGCCCTGACCACCGATACAACACACCGGTCTATCGTCACGGGGAGTTGAATCGCGCCGGCGTGCTGCATGGCGATCTGGTCCTGGTTGCGTCAGGCGACCTGACGATGGGTGGACGAACGAACCCCGACGGCACCATCGCGATCACCAACTTCGACCACAACGAGGCCGACAGCCTGGGGAACGCTACGCTCGCCAAGCCTAATCCACTAGCCGGGTATATCGAGTTAGCGAAGCAGGTAGCGAGGTCCGGGGTTAAGGAGGTTACCGGCGACGTTGTCATCGATGATCGGCTTTTTCAGCCCTTCAATTTCAGAGGCCAGTTTGACGTTAGACCTATTTTCGTCAATGGCGATCTGGTCGATCTGAGCATCCGGCCTACGACGCCGGGCAAACCCGCCTCGGTGGAGTGGCGTCCGGTGTCGGCCGCGCTCGGGGTGGACAACAATCTGGTTACCAGCGGCGTGCATTCGCAGGCAACGCTGAACTTAAAGCCGGTAGCGCCCGAGTGCATCGGCAAGCCCGGTTGCACAGCGGCCATCGTAGGGCAGATTCCCGTTGATTTTGTTCCTCCCCTCACTAAGAAGTACCCCTTGGTGCAGGCGTTCCGCATCACACAGCCTTCGAATTATGCGCGCACCGTGTTCATCGAGGCGCTCAAGGCGGCTGGGGTAACGGTCCACGCACTTCCTGTCGCCGAGAACCCGGTGCAGTTGCTTCCCGCAAGAAACTCGTACACGCCCCAGGAAAAAGTGGCAGAGCTGCAAGGGATGCCTTACTCGGAGACCGCGAAGCTGATTTTGAAAGTGAGTTATAACATCGGCGCGGATACCAGCCTGGTTCTGTATGGGCTTACCCAGGGGGTGGACAACATGACCGATGCACTCAAGGCGGAACAGAAGAACCTGACCGCGAATTATGGAATAACGGAAGACGAGATTCACTTTGTCGATGGCAGCGGGGGAGGGCTTACGACTGCGACGAACCAGGCAGTCACCAGGATGTTGATCGATATGAAAGGCAAATCCTCCTTTCCTACCTTCTTCAACGATCTGCCCAAACTGGGCGTGGATGGATCTCTGGGGTTCGTTACGGACTTCAAGTCTGACCCCACGCTCACGGGCGCAACCGGGCAGGTGACGGCAAAGACAGGGACGTTCGTTGAAGGCAACGATGCGGGGCTCGTGCTCAAGGGGCAGGCTTTCGGGGGCTATATCGCCACCAAGGGGGGAAGGCAGCTGGTCTACGAGCTGGTGGTGAACAATGTCGTCATTACCAGTTTGGATGATGTGCTGCGTACGTTCCAGGACGAGGGTAGGATTTCGGCTATGCTCTGGCGCGATAATTGAGGTCGCGCTAGGGAACGGAAGAGACTCACTTGGCCAGTCGCGATTAGGAAAGGCGAACAGCGGGTCCCTCGGCTTCGCTCGGGATGACAAGGGTGGGGCAGCGCTTCCATGAGCAATTGGCTGGGGGCTGAAAGAATCGTAGGCCGGTTGTCTATCGAGACGGTACTCCTTGGATAGTTGCGATTAGGAAAGGCGCACAGCAGGTCCCTCGGCTTCGCTCGGGATGACAAGGGTGGGGGAGCGCTTCCATGAGCAATTGGCTAGTGGCTGAAAAGAGTCGCTGGCCGTTGTCTATCGGGACGGTACTCCCTGGACAGTTGCGATCAGGAAAGGCGCACTGCAGCTCCCTCGGCTTCGCTTGATGACAAGGGTGGGGGAGCGCTTCCATGAACAATTGGCTGGGGGCTGAAAGAATCGCTGGCCGTTGTCTATCGGGACGGTACTCCCTGGACAGTTGCGATCAGGAAAGGCGCACTGCAGCTCCCTCGGCTTCGCTGGATGACAAGGGTGGGGGAGCGCTTCCATGAACAATTGGCTGGGGGCTGAAAGAATCGCTGGCCGTTGTCTATCGGGACGGTACTCCTTGGACAGTTGCGATCAGGAAAGGCGCACTGCAGCTCCCTCGGCTTCGACGGGATGACAAAGGGTGGGGGAGCGCTTCCATGAGCAATTGGCTGGGGGCTGAAAGAATCGCTGGCCGTTGTCTATCGGGACGGTACTCCTTGGACAGTTGCGATCAGGAAAGGCGCACTGCAGCTCCCTCGGCTTCGCGGGATGACAAGGGTGGGGGAGCGCTTCCATGAGCAATTGGTTGGGGGCTGGAAGAGTCGCTGGCCGGTTGTCTATCGAGAGATGGTTCACTTGGGCAGTTGTGCCATTGAGGTTGCGCCGGGAGCGAGCGTGACCGGCTACTTCCGCGACATCGCAGACGGGGCCATCTTTCTCTTCAGGTTATCGGCCGTCTTCTTCCAGCCCCCAAGCTCAAGCGCAACGGACATACAATCGTCTCGCAATTTATCGGCGTGGGTGCGATCGTGCATGGCTCGGGCCACTACCATCCCGCCTATGCATAAAGCTGCTATGGCTTGTGCCCTGCTGTTGCGGGCTCGGCGCTGCTTCAGGCTGCGCTCTAAGACGCTAACCATAGCGCCAAAGACGGTTTCGAAGGCAAGTTTTGCGCTTTCACCGCTGCGTGTCACGTCGCTCGGTAACGCCACCATGGGGCAAGAATTCTCTACATCCTCAAAGTGCTGGCGAGAGAGATAGGCGCGTATCACCTGGGTCCCTACGTCCTTCGAAGTCAAATCTACTTCCACCCCTTCCCAACGGCTCTTCCATTTGGGGTCGGTGAAGAAGCACCCTAATACTTCGGCATAGAGATCGCTTTTGCTCCGAAAATAGCTATAGAACCCTCCGCGCGTGAGGCCTGCACCGGACATGATTTGATCGAGCGAGACACTGTCAAAGCCATGCCGGTTGAACAGCCTGCGTGCGCTCTGGATGATCTTCTGTTTTACCTCGGCGCGGTGCCCTCTGGGATAAGGCATGAGCCCTCCTTGTTTGCCGGTGTGGCGAAGTATTGCGCGACGCATCTCCTCTGATCCAGCAAAATATGATCTTGAACATAATTTAATCGCATGGTCCTATGCATTGACGGTTGCCTGAATCCGACCACACACGCCTTACGAGTCTCAGGAGGACGCAATGAAGAAGGGAATGAATCAGCCGGCTCTGGCACATAGGCCGACGCGACGGCAGGCAATTGCAATGGTTTCTTGCGGTCTCGCCGCGGGCTACCGGTCGTTGGCGGAAAATCCCCAGCAAACCATGCAGGAGAAACCGGCAACTGCTGCCAATAAGACCCGCACATCTCTGCATGAAGATATCGAGCTGAAGTCGACTCCACAACGGATCTATGGGGTGCTTCTGGATGCGAAGCAGTTCGCGACCTTCAGCGGTATGCCGGCCGCGATCGACCCCAAAGCTGGCGGAGCCTTTTCTATGTTCGGCGGGCAAATTGTAGGACGAACGGTCGAGCTGGTCCCCACCCAGCGCATCGTACAGGCGTGGCGCCCCTCCCACTGGGACCCGGGCATCTACTCCATCGTTGAGTTTCAACTCAAACCGCAAGGCTCAGGAACCCTCGTAGCTTTGGACCACAAAGGCTTTCCCGAAGGCGACTTCGACCACTTAGAGTGGGGATGGCACGCGCACTATTGGGAACCGTTAAAGAAATTTCTTGCGTGATCGAACTTCAGATCTCGACGGGATGATCGGGGGTCCAAAAAGGTTCCTTGGTGGGAACAAACTCGATTGGAACTTCAGAAATGAAGGCTCGCAACCAGTCAGCACAATAGATCATGCCGCCTTGCTCGGAGACCACGTGCCCCAGCAGGATGAGCGCCTTCTTGTTTCCTGCCGTGATGCTGTCGCGCACATACTCTACCAGTTCCCACTCGCGTGTTTCCCCGGCGATGAATACGTCGACATCGGGACGGGCAAAAAGCGAGATGCCCGGCATCCTGCTCACGAACCCCCAACTCACAAGAACTCGCTTGACCGGCATTCGCGGGTCGCCGACAACTCTTATGGTGCGGTCTTTCAGCTTGGACTGCATCTCCTTGCAGAAGTGGGCTAGAGGGATTCCAGGAAAAGCAAATTGCTTCGACATTGTCGGGATCGACATTTTTCTCCCAACCAAGCTGCATCATCATTCCCGTAGCAATCCCGTCGGGCTTGCGAGCATGCCAGTGATCGTGGAAATGAAAAATGGCCATATTGTTCTTGCGGATGAAGTCCAGCTTGTACTTCAAGGTTGGGTCGTCTTTGATGTCTTCGGTGTGATCCTGGTGAAGGTAAAAGGGCGTTTCATGGGTAACAATCATGTTTTTGCCCGCGGCTGCAGCCCGTTCCACGACGTCCAGCGTCGCCATCATGGTGGTGGCGATACCGTGCACCGGGGTGCTCTCGCTCCCGGCGACGATCTGATCAACGGTTTGTGCGCGCCAGGGAATTCCCACTTGCTTGCGGATACGGTCCACCACTTCGCCAGCGGTCAGTGGCGTTGATGTTTCGTCTGCCTTTGCCAGGTAGGAAGTCAGTGCGGCGCTTCCTGCGAGAATAAAGTCGCGACGGGAAAGATCGCTCATGGATGTTCCATCACCTCTGTGCTACTCACCAAAGCTACAACGAACTGACCGTCGTCCAGGTCTAAGCGACGGGGTCAATGCCCGTGGTTTGAAATAGCGCCGCCAGGGCAGGTTTCATTACCTTTCCCATCGCATTACGGGGAAGCGCATCGAGCACCAGGAGCCGCGAAGGAAGTTTGTGAGTCGCTAACAATTCTCTGGCCCAGTTGCGAAGGGATTGCAGATCGAGGACGTTGCCATCTTTCAGTACCACCGCCGCAGCAACACGCTCTCCCCACTCTTCATCGGGAATTCCCACCACCCCACACTCAACTACCGATGGATGCTGGCGCAGCGTCTCTTCGATCTCCAGAGCGGAGACTTTGTGGCCACCGGTCTTGAGTATGTCGATGTTCGTTCGACCAAGGATGCGGTAGACGCCGTTCTCGACGACCGCCGTATCACCGGTCATAAACCAGCCGTCGCGGAAGGCATCCCGTGTGGCGTCTGGTCTGGCCCAGTACTCCGCGAAGACTGCCGGACCGCGCACTTCGATCCCACCCGGCGAGCCTGCGGCAACGGGATTGCCATGCTCATCGACCAGGCGCACCTCGACGCCGGGTAGCGGTGTTCCTACGCTTCCCGGCACGCGTTCACCACGCAACGCGTTCGACAGCGCCATGCCAATCTCCGTCATCCCATAGCGCTCGAGCAGCGTGTGACCACTGATTTCCTGCCACCGTTGAAGCGTGCTCACCGGCAGCGCTGCTGAGCCGGAGACCATCAAACGAAGCCTGGAGCATGCCTGGCTTAGCTCTGCGCGGCGCGCGGGTGAAGCCGTATCCCAGGCGGCGATGAGCTTGGTGTAAACCGTCGGCACCGCCATGAACAGAGTTAGTTCTCCGGCTGCGATACGATCCCACACGGCATTGGCGTCGAAGCGTGGCAGCATCTCGCAGGTGGCGCCGGACCACAGCGCACAGCCAACAACGTTGATGATTCCGTGGACGTGGTGCAGCGGCAGACAAAGCAGGATGCGATCGCTCGCTGACCATTCCCAGGCCTCCACCAGGCTCTTGATTTGCGCTGCGACGTTGGCATGCGTCGTGACCACGCCCTTCGGCCTGCTGGTCGTGCCGCTGGTGTAGAGAATCATGGCGCGGCGCTCGCTGGAGATCTCCGGCAGTGGACGCGGTGGGCAAATGGGAAGCTGGTCGTACGGAAACGCGCGGAGGCCGCGAGACGCGGCAATCGGCTCCAGAAGAGAGGCTGCTGAAGTATCGAACACCAGTACAGATGCCCCGGTATCGTCGATGAGGTATTCCAGCTCAGGGCGGGTGGAGTTGAGCGGCAGTGGAACGGCAATGCCGCCGGCCCGCCAGATGCCCCATTGCATCGCCACCCACGGAAAGCCCGGCGTGACTAGAAACGCCACCCGGTCTTCCTGCAGGTCGTCGCGGCCGGCAAGCAGCGCCGTCGCTACCCGCGAGGACGCGTCCAGCAGATCGTCGTAAGTGAATGCCCCTTGCGCGTCCACGGCCGCCGTGCGCGGCCCATAGCTTTGGGCGTTAGCAATGAGTGGGATAAGACTGGCGCTTCTGATCACATGCAGACTTTACGGGCTGTTCGGCAACCTTGTCCAACCAACCGAGTCAACGGGATGACAGGAGCAACGCCGCGGCGAGCGCTGACGTTTTGTGGTCCTTGGTCCAGGGCGGCCCGATCGTCTTTCCAAGGCTTTCGATACTGCCCTGGACCTCGCTCGCTACCTTCCCAAATGCCGCCTTGGCTCGCTCCTCGAGGTCTCGCTGCTTGATCGGTGTGACAGAGATCTGCAGTTCTTCGCAAGCTTGGGTAACGGTGTGGCGGAAGAATTCGCCTTCTGCGGTGTGGATCAACGGGTGTGCAACAAGAATCTTTTCCAGCGGCGGTAGGGAACGGCCGGAGGCTATCAAGACCGCGGCACCTACGACACGGTAATGGCGCGCATTCAATTCTGCGATCAAATCAGCAATCGCTGCAGCAGCTAAATGTTTCGAGGCCACTGCACAGTTTGCAATGTGCTTCTCAGGGAGTTGGAGGTTCATCGCATAGTGATAGGGCTGGATGGCCCCGGCCATCTCGGGATCCGCGGTAACGATGCGCCGCCGAGCTAGTATCTCGATTGCACTCGGAGGCCCCGAAACAGCCACCAGCACTCCCCAGCCGGAATGCATCTGAAAGCCGAGGGCTGCGCGCTTCATGGTCACTCGAGCTACTTGAGGTTGGCTTGGGGTGAATGCTTCATGAATTCGGTCAATTTGTCATGCGGCAGGGCTTCGATGGTGTGGCCATCCACACCCGTCATGGTTTGGGCAGCAACCATGGCGTTCACAATCGCCTCCTCGGTGGCTTCGACCGTGGCCTGAAACAAGGGACTGATGCGCTCATTGGAAACGGTGAGCACAGAGTTCGGACCCGGTTCTTTGTTGGCGCCGCGATTGGCAGTGGAGAAGGCAATGAAAATGTCGCCGGAGGAATTTCCGGAGCTGGAACCGGTCCGGGCCAGGCCCATGGTCGCGCGGCGCGCGAGCCGCTTCAACTGCGTGGGCAGGAGTGGGGCGTCGGTAGCCACCACAATGATGATGGAACCGACATCGCCCCGCACTTCGGGTTCGAGCGTTGCCTTGCTCGGGGCTGCGGGAATGAGCTTACCAATGGGCACGCCGGCGATGGTGAGCTGTGGGCGCCTTCCACAGTTGCATTGCACCAGCACGCCGACCGTATAGCCGCCGGCCTCCGCGGAAAGCACACGGGAGGCGGTTCCGTCTCCGCCTTTGAAGCCGTAGCAGACCATGCCCGTGCCTCCACCTACGTTGCCCTCGGGAACAGGGCCGCCCTTTGCGGAGTTGAGCGCTGAGAAGACGTCCGACTGCTGCACGTGGAAGCCGTTGATGTCGTTCAGGTAGCCGTCCCATGTTTCAGCAACCACGGGAAGCGACCAGGGCTGCTGCGCAAGCCGGCCGCTCTGCACCGACCAGGCGATGACGGAATCGCGCACCAGGCCAACGGAGTGTGTATTGGTAATGGCGACGGGGCCTTCGAGAAACCCGGATTCTTCCACCCAGGTGGTGCCCGTCATTTCGCCATTTCCGTTTTGCGAGAACCAGCCGGCATAAACCGGGTCTGCGTCGGCTCGACCCCGCGGGAAGATCACGGTCACGCCGGTGCGTACCGGACCCTGGCCAACGACCAGCTTGCCTTCGCCGCGGATCAAAGTCGTGTCGCCTACTTCCACCCCTTTGACGTCGGTGATTGCATCCAGAGGGCCGGGGTTGCCGTCGAATGGCACGCCGAGCGCGCGAGCACGCGGCGCCGATTGAGCGAAGCCCGTCATGACCAACCATGAACAATGGAAGAAGGGGGCGGAAATACATGGGCGAAGTCTACACCAGCTTCATCGCTTCGGGATCCCAGTGGACAACCTTGCCCTGATCGTAGCTGAGGTTGCTGAGTAGAGCCGCTCCCGCAGCACGGAAGCCAAAGACCGCATCTTCGACGACGGGTTGGCGCGTGCGCACCGCAGAAAAGAAATTTCTGAAGTGGTCATAGCTGTCGCTATAGCCGGCCGCCGCTACATATTTCTCGTATCCCAGCTGCGGCGCTCCCATGGGATGGGTGCGCGGATATTTCTGGTGGTACTCCTCAAGGATGCGCGCCTGCATGGCATCGGTGAAGGTTCCGATCATGAGGCCTGGCTCCGTTTCCAACGGCACACGGCTTACGATGACGCTGTTGCCGGCGATCTCCATCGTGCCTTCCGAGCCGGTGAAAATCAGACCTTCGCTTTCTTCGCCTCCATCCACGAAGTTCACGCGCAGGCTCAGGTTGAAGCCCTCAGGATAATCGAAAAGACCCACCATCACGTCGGGCACATCGCGGCCGTCGTTCCAGAAGCGCAGTCCTCCAGTTGCCATAGCGCGTGTGGGCCCATGCGTGCCGGTGATGAAGTGGGTTCCGCTGAAGAGGTGGACGAAGAGATCGCCCGCCACACCGCTGCCGTAGGCCTTCCACTTGCGCCACTGGAAAAAGTGTTCTCCGTTAAAGGGGATCTTGGGCGCAGTGCCCAGGAAGCGCGGCCAGTCACAGGTTTCGGTCGAAGCATCGGGAGGCACGGTGTAATTCCAGGCGCCGATGGACGAGTTGCGATCCCAACGCGCGGTCACCATATTCAGTTTTCCGATAGTGCCGGCGGCAAGCAGTTCCTTCGCCTTGGCATAGATCACCGAACTCACGCGTTGGCTGCCAACCTGGATAATCCGGTTGGTCGCGTGTGCGGTTTCGATCATCTGCGGCCCGTCGGCATACAGATGGATCATCGGCTTTTCGCAATAAACATCCTTGCCGGCTTTCATTGCGTCCACGGCGACCTGCTTATGCCAGTGGTCGGGCGTGCCTATGATGACAGCGTCGATGTCTTTGCGATCCAGAACCTGGCTGTAGTCGCGGGTGGTGAAGAGGTCATTGCCCCAAAGTTCCTTGCTATGCTCGAGCCGGCCGTCATAGCAATCCGCGACGGCAACGAGCTTGACGCCGGGAACCTGCAACGCAACCTTGGTATCTCCCTGACCCTGACCGCCGGCGCCGATCAGCGCGATCTGAATGTGATCGTTAGCCGCAACCGGATGGGCCGGTTCGGATTGAAGTTCGGCCAGCAAATGGGTCCTCGATCCGAGCAACGTCTCCGCTGTTGCCGCCGCTCCTGCTGCTTTAAGAAAGCTTCTACGATTCAATTCGTGCACAGTAGTCCTCACCTCTGGAAGTTACCCGCCGTCTGTAACCATACAGCTTTAGGGGTCTTGAATGAAGGGTACGGCCACTGTAGCTTCCACGGCAAGCCGGGTCAGGCTGGCGAACGAGGGGCACCCGTCCGGTTCTACATGGGTTGTTTTGGATGAATGAGAGAGGGTGCACCGGGAGGGATCTGAAACTTTATTTAATAGGAACAGAGCTGGCGCCAGGCGGGGGACCCGGCGCCGGGGGAGTTACATGACGAAGGCTAGATTTTCCAGTTCTGCCTGCATGCAATCGAGATTGCAGCCCATCTCTTCGAGGCGCGTGATGGCGTTGCGAGCTGCGGGAGCGCTCACGCCATATCCGCGGCCAGTGAGAAAGCCACTGAGGACCTCCGCCGCCTGCCATGAATCGATGCCCGATTGCAGGAGCTCGTTACGGAGGTTCAAGAGCTCGCGCGCGGAAAACTTCTCGATCTTGGTATTTGCAGGCATTGTAGTTCCTCTCTCTTGTTACTTTGAGACCCAGGCACGATTTGCATCACTTGCCCATCGACCGCTGCGCGAAACTGCGCCGTGCAACAAATCTGAGGCAGAAACGAACTAGTTTCGTGTCTACTTGCTATTTATATGAACCCGCAACGGCACGATTTTGTTGCGAGAGTCTAGTCGCGTCGCTTGAACAGTGCAAACCGCCGGAGCAATTATGCCCACAACCTGCTCATTTGATGCCGGACTGCTCTGCTGGATGTATCGGACGCTGGAATCATTTAGCGAGGACGGCAATGCGAGCAAATAACACATTTCCATGCAACGCATCGTTTCTGGGAAAGCCGTTCCAAAACTGGCGAGTCCAACAGTAACTGCATTGGTCCGCCGGTAACTCTATTGGCCCCCGCCGACCGTCCCGGTTTGCAGGGAACCAAGGGTCGGGGTCGCTTTCCTTTTCGCACTCTCCTCATCAGGCTCTATGTACCAATAGACTGGCTTTTGATCGACTGGTAAGCAGAGAAAAGTAGATGCGCTGCATAGTACCGCGTGACTCTTATGCAAGCGGAGGTTGAGTCGTTGCCCGATCCTCGAGCATCACCGGAATGCCGTCCTCAACCGGGTAGTAGCGGCCACAACCGTTGCAATGCAGCCATGCATGGGAGGCGCTGTCAGGACCGACGGTAAGCGACTGATGGCAAACCGGGCAAACCAGGATTTCGAGTAGAGTCTGGGACAGCATAGGGCGTGACCTTCTAAGAGTTTAGACGAGTCCTGGGCTAGCGGCCTCGAGCTCGTTCACGCGCTGGGCCATTTACCATGAGCAAGGCAGGGCAAGGATGGTGCATGGCTAGAGTTCTGGATGGAACCGCGATCGCCGCTGAAATCAAGGCGGAAGTGAGGGGGGAGGTAGAGCGGCTGGCGCTCCAGGGTATACGACCCGGACTGGCGGCGGTGCTGGTAGGGCATGTTCCTGCCTCAGAGATTTATGTGCGCAGCAAAGTGAAGACCTGTGAGGCGTTAGGTCTTTTCAGCGAGCTGATTACGCCGCCGGAGACGGTCACTACCGAAGAGATGCTGGCATTGATTGGGGATTTGAATGCTCGCGAGGACATCGATGGCATCTTGATTCAACTGCCCTTGCCGTCGCAGGTTCATGCCAAGACACTGCTCGAAGCGGTGAGTCCTGACAAGGATGTCGATGGCTTTCATCCGGTCAACGTGGGCCGTTTACAGACCGGTCAACCGGCGCTGCCTCCGTGCACCGCAGCTGGGATCGTCGAGATTCTCAAGCGCAGCCATCTACAGATTGCGGGCCAGAATGCGGTGGTGGTTGGGCGCAGCGACATTGTGGGAAAACCTACCGCAATCCTTCTGCTGGCGGAGAATGCGACGGTAACCGTGTGCCATTCCAGGACGCGCGACCTGGCCTCATTCACCCAGCGGGCAGACATCCTGGTGGTGGCCATCGGCAAGCCTGGATTAGTGACGTCATCCATGGTGAAGCCGGGCGCTACGATTTTGGACGCGGGCATCAACCGGGTTACCGACCGGGCAGAGTTTGAGCGATATTTCGCCGGTAATGCTCGGCGCGAGGAATTGTTCCTGCAGAAGGGCTCCACGGTTGTGGGTGATGTGGATCCCCATGCATTCGCAGTGGCGGGCGCCTACACACCGGTGCCCGGCGGCATTGGGCCTCTGACCATTGCCATGCTGATGGCAAACACCGTGCGTGCGGCCAAGCTGCGGCGCGGGCTGCCAGTTTAGGACGATTGCGATGCTGCGGGTCGGACTAACAGGCGGTCTGGGCAGCGGTAAGAGCACCGTGGCCGGCATCTTTCAGGAGTTGGGCGCGGCGGTGATTTCCGCGGATCAGCTTGGCCGCCAACTCATGCAGCCTGGGGAGCCGGTCTATGCGGCGATCGTCGAGGCATTCGGTCAGGGTGTGGTCCGGGGCGATGGTTCGCTCGATCGCAAAGCACTGGCCGAGTTGGCCTTTCAGCATAATCAAGCGGACACGCTTAACCACATCGTCCATCCGGCTGTGGTCGCGGCGGAAGAGGAGTGGATGCGGGGTGTCTTCGCCGCCGATCGGAAGCGTGTCGCCATCGTGGAATCCGCGCTCATCTTCGAAGTGGAAAAGTGGGGCACGGCGCCAGGGTGGGTGCAGCGTTTCGACCGACTGATTCTTGTTGTCGTACCCGATGAAGTAAAGATCGCTCGTTTTGTCTCACGCATGATGGCCAACGATGGGCCCGACAGCCGGCGAGAGGCTCTTGCACAGGACGCGCGCGCGCGGATGGCGATGCAAATTCCCGACCGGGAAAAAGCCGGCCGCTGCGAGTATGTCATCGACAATTCGGGTTCTCTTAAGGAGACACGCAGAAGGGTGGAAGAGATTTACCGGGAGCTGGCGCAGGCCGCGCACTAGAGCATTTTTGCTAATGGTGTAGACCAGGAAACTGAGCCCGACGCGGCCATTCCGACAAAACCGGGGTCCCCGGGACACGCGCTCTTTGCGTGCCTGGGGTGGAAAACCGGGGTCCCCGGGACACGCGCTCTTTGCGTGCCTGGGGTGGAAAACCGGGGCCCCCGGGCACGCGGTCTTTGCGTGACTGGGGTGGAAAACCGGGGCCCCCGGGGGCTCGCGGTCTTTGCGTGCCACGGGGTGAAAAGAATAGCCGCACATCACTGATCCCACCGGACCACAGTATTAGCAAAAATGCGTTAAAAGACGGAAATGATCTAATAGAAGCTAGCTTGCTATGAAGATTCGCTCGGTTATTTTGATTGTCTTGCTGGTAGGCGCGTTCGTCTATCTGACCTCGTACAGCAACTTCAGGGGGGCCAACAACCTCCCACTGACAAAGCTGTGGCGCGACTCTCCGTTGCAGCTTACCGTGGCCGACGCCCAGCCGGCGTATACAGCTGAGGAAACCAATCGCATTGCGGTCTATAAGCGGACGTTACCCTCGGTCGTAAACGTCACCTCCTCCGCACTGGCCTTCGACTTTTTTTACGGAGTGGTGCCTCAGTCAGGACAGGGCTCAGGCTTCATCCTCAGCAAAGACGGGCGTATCCTCACCAACTACCACGTGATTGAAAATGCGCAGAAGGTCGAGGTAACGCTCAGCGATAAGCACAAGTATCCGGCGCAGATCGTTCTGCAGGACAAGGCGCATGATCTTGCCCTGCTGCAGATCAGCGCCAGCAACCTCACCCCGGCTGTGCTTTCCGAATCGCGTAACCTGCAGGTGGGTCAGAATGTCTACGCCATCGGCAATCCCTTTGGCTTGAACGGCACTATGACGACGGGGATCATCAGCTCCATCCGCTCGGTGCGCGAACCGCAGGGCGCAACCATCGAGAACGCGCTGCAAACCGATGCGGCCATCAACCCCGGCAACTCCGGTGGACCGCTGCTGAACTCGCGCGGCGAGGTCATCGGCATGAATACCTTGATCGCCACCGGTGGTGCAGAACAAAGTTCCGGCATCGGTTTCGCCATCCCCGTGGACACCATCAAGGCAGTCCTTTCGGACTACACCAAGTACGGCCGCGTGCGCCGGCCTTCGCTGGGCATCGCATCGCTGGCCATCGGACCTGATCTCGCCGAGCAGATTGGATTGCCGGCCGATTACGGCGTGCTGGTGCAGAAGGTCATTCCTGGAGGAGCAGCGGAGCATGCTGGATTGCGGGGCGGCAATCAGCAAGCCTACCTGGGCAATACGCCGATTTATCTTGGTGGCGATCTGATCGTCGCTATTGACGAGGACCGGGTGACCAGTCCGCAGGATATTTCCGAGATCATGGACCACCACCAGGCCGGCGATACCGTTACCGTGACGTTCTATCGCGGAGCGCGAAAAATGACGGCCAAACTCACGCTGGGTGAAGCTCACTCGGTATCAGTCTGATCGTTACAGCGGAATGTAACGCCGCCCGGCGATGCAGTACTTGCCGGAAAGCACGCGGGCAATCGCCTCGGTGTAGGCCACATGCTCCTGGGCGAGAATGCGTGCGGCGAGAGCGGGCTCATCGTCTTCCGGCAGGACTGGAACGGTCTTCTGCAGCACAATGACGCCGTGGTCCAGCTCTTCGTCAACGAAGTGCACGGTGCACCCAGAGACCGTAACCCCATAGGCGAGAGCCTGGCGTTGCGCATCGAGGCCGGGAAAGGCCGGCAGCAGCGAAGGATGGATGTTGAGGATGCGCTGCGGGAAGGCGCGCACGAACTCCGCTGACAGCAGGCGCATGTAGCCGGCGAGACAGACCAGATCGACCTGATGCGCATGCAGGCTGGCAACGATCTCGGCATCGTGTTCGGCGCGTTGCCGCCCCTTCGCCTCGATCACCTGGGTGGCGAATCCCAGACTGCGGGCGGCCGCGATCCCAGGCGCATTGCCGCGGTTCGAGATCACTACCGCGATCTCGGCTTGCTCCAAGCGGCCATGAGCGATTGCCTCAGCGATAGCGAGAAAGTTCGATCCCCGGCCAGAAAGCAGGATCCCCAAGCGGTGGATCCGCGGTGACCCCTCGCTCCCAAAACGGGGTCATGTGTAGATGACCTTGCGGTCTCCCTTGACTGTACGGCCGATGACGCAGAACTTCTCTCCTGCCCGGTCAAGCATCGATTTTGCCCGCCTGAACTTGTCCGCCGGCACCACGGCAATCAGCCCGATACCCATGTTGAAGGTGCGCAGCATCTCTTCCTGCTCGACGCTGCCTAGTTGTTGCAAATGGGTGAAGATGGGAGGCGGCGTCCAGGAGGTGGTCTCAACAACCGCGGAGATGGTCTTGGGCAATATGCGGGGCAGGTTTTCCGTAATCCCACCACCGGTAATGTGAGCCATGCCCACCACCAAGTCGGCGGCGGTAAGCTTTTTAATCACCGCCAGGTAGCTGCGGTGCACCTTCATCAGGGCCGCCCCGGCCTTGTCCTTCAAGTCGTTGACGTACTGGTTCGGCGCGTAGCCAGCCACCTCAAAAAAGAGCTTGCGGGCCAGGGAATAGCCGTTGGTATGCAAGCCGGTGGAAGGAAAGCCGATGAGCACATCGCCCACCTGGATCTTGCTGCCGGTGATGAGTTTTTCCTTGTCGACCGCCCCGACGATAAAGCCGGCCAGATCGTACTCTCCATCGGAGTAGAAGCCGGGCATCTGTGCTGTCTCGCCGCCGATGAGGGCGCAGCCATTGGCGCGGCAGGCTTCGGCCACACCGCTTACCACGGTTTGGGCCACTTCGCCGTCCAACTGGCCAATCGCCAGGTAATCGAGAAAGAAGAGCGGCGTCGCCCCCTGCACAGCAATGTCGTTCACGCAGTGGTTGACCAGGTCGGCGCCGACGGTGTGATGCATGCCCAGGGCAAACGCGACTTTTAGCTTGGTGCCGACTCCATCGGCGCTCGAAACCAGGATCGGGTCGGCGTATTTTGCGATATCCAGGCGGAAGAGGCCGCCGAAGCCGCCAATATCGCCCAGCACCTGCTTGTTGAAGGTCTTTTGCGCAAGGTACTTTATGCGCTGCTTGGTACGGTCGCCTTCTGAGAGATCCACACCCGCCGAGGCATAGGTGGCGGGGGGTTTGGCGGATTTGCGCGTCGCATCTGGCAAGGCTTTTCCAATTTCGCGTGGGATACCGGCCGAGAGGCTGGCGCGTTTGGATTGGATGGAAATGTATCCCCGAGAACTGCCAGTTTAACATCGCGCGCGGGGCCCAGGCAGATCTGCACATTCCCCTATACTGAAGCGAAAGGGGACTGCTTTTGCACCGAGAACTAAGTCGATCCAGAGAGTTGCAGCGGCGTGCGGAGCGCTACTTGCCGGGAGGCGTTAATTCGCCCGTGCGCGCTTTCCGCGCGGTCGGAGGAGATCCGCCGTTCCTGGTGCGGGCCGAGGGGGCTTACCTGTGGGATGCCGATGGCAATCGCTACCTGGACTACTTCGGGTCCTGGGGACCCATGATCCTGGGCCATGCGCACCCGCTGGTGGTGGAGGCGATTCAACGGGCAGCGGAGCGGAGCGCAAGCTTTGGGGCCTCCACCGCTGCTGAAGCCGACCTGGCGGAGCTGGTGGTCACGGCCATGCCCTCCATCGAGAAATTGCGCTTCGTCAGCTCGGGCACCGAAGCGACGATGTCCGCCATCCGCGTGGCGCGGGCGTTTACTGCTCGAAAATATGTGGTCAAGTTTGAGGGCTGTTATCACGGTCACTCGGACGGGCTGCTGGTCAAGGCCGGATCTGGCCTGGCCACGTTCGGCCTGCCCGGCTCGGCCGGGGTACCGGAGGAGATCGCCCACTGGACCCTTGCTCTGCCGTTTAACGATCTGGCAGCGGTCGAGGAAGCTTTCGCCAAACATCAGGACGAGATCGCCTGCGTGATCGTGGAACCGGTGGTGGGCAATATGGGCTGCGTGCCTCCCGTGCCTGGATATCTGGAGGGTTTGCGGCGAATCACCCGGGAGCGAGGAAGCTTGCTGATCTTTGACGAGGTCATGACCGGCTTCCGCCTGGCGCTGGGCGGAGCCCAGCAGGTCTTTGGCATCGACCCTGATCTCACCTGCTTGGGAAAGATCATCGGCGGGGGGCTGCCATGCGCCGCTTTTGGCGGCAAAGCCAGGATGATGGACCTGTTGGCGCCGTTGGGTCCTGTCTACCAAGCGGGAACGCTGAGCGGCAACCCGCTGGCGATGGCCGCCGGCATCGCTACCCTGCGCTATCTGGCGGGCCATGCGGCGGAAGTGTATGCCGGTCTGGATAAAGAAACTGCGGCGGTGGCTAAGGGCATTGCTACTGCAGCACGGGATGCGGGAATTGAGGTGGAAACCAACCGTGCCGGTTCCATGGTCACTTGGTTCTTTACCGGGCGCTCCGGTCACCGACTTTGCCACTGCGGCGGCTTCGGACACGGAAGCTTTTGGGCGCTTCCACCGGGCGATGCTGGACCAGGGTGTATGGCTCCCTCCGTCGCAATTCGAAGCGGCGTTTCTCAGTACGGCTCACACTGGCGCTGACATCGAATTCACGGTTGAGGCCGCTCGCAAGGCGTTTGCATCGATGCTTGCGGCTCGCAATTAGAGCAACCTAAGAACCGCAGGTCTCTCCACTAAGCTGATATCCGGTTGAGAGTCACCTAACGGGAGGAGCCGTTAGGGAGAAAGGCGCACAGCAGGTCCCTCGGCTACGCTCGGAGGCTGTGACTTTTTAATTTGCCTTGTGGTCTGTGGCCGGAAAGCTCCGGAGAGCATCTGCCAACAAGCATCGCCGGGGTCCTTCGACTGCGCGCATAAAACCCTCTGTTATGCGATAGATCTGCGAGGCGCTTCGCTCAGGACGACGCCTTTCTGGAGGGGATTGAAGAACATCTGGTCGGGTGCAAAAAACACGAAAAGATCAAAAAGTCACAGACTCTCGGGATGACAAGGTTTAAATCCGTTTCGGATCTTGGGGTTGGTTATTTGGAAGGACGGATCTGAGAGTGGTTGCGGCCGAAAGGGAAACTGCAGGTCCCTCCCTTCCGCTGCGCTCCCGTCGGGATGACAAAGTTGAGGGTGGTGGCGCACCTTGGCTCGGGTGGAGAGGAATCGACAGAGTCGCGGGCCCGCCGGTTTAGGGGAACGAGAATGCCCCACACAGAGCCTTATCCCCAGGCATCTACGGTGACCGTACGGAGGTTGCTGCCGGCCCAGGCTTCAAGTAGAAGCCAAGTTGCCGTAAGCGTGATGGAGCGGTCGGTTCCCAGTTGTCTGTGACCGCCGTCGTGCAGCAGTATATTGCTGCTCTTATGGCGGCGCTGGTTGCGGTGAATGGCACTTTGTACCCTTGCCGTCAGCGTTTGGGAGTCCGTGGCATCCCAGTCATGCGCGGTTACGTTCCACATGACTGGAGTGAGGCCAAGTTCTTCCGCCGTACGCAGCACGTCCGGGCGGCGGGAACCGAAAGGCGGTCGAAACCATTTCACTGCTTCTCCGGTCGCATCCTCGATAACAGCGTTGCAAACCGCTAGCTCCTCACGGACGCGCGTGGGCCGTGGCCAGAGCAACGAGGGATGAGTCATGGTATGGTTCCCCAGCAGATGGCCGCGTTGTTGTATCGCGCGCGCAATATCAGGGCGGCGGCGCACAAAGCTGCCAATCAGGAAGAAGGTCGCACGCACCTGATGGTAGTCGAGCAAATCAAGCAATTGCTGGGTGTAGGGATCATTCGGGCCATCATCAAAGGTGAGCGCGACTTGCTGGATGTCGGAGCCGGCCACAAGGGTGCGACCGAAGAGCTGCGAGGTAGGCCATCTCGCGGCATAGGCATAGCCCCCAGCCGTTAGCCCGGTGATCAGACCCGTGGAGACCAGCTTGGTAAGCATGCTTCCAGAGTGTAAATGTAGGGTGGCGGCACTTACCGGCTCATGGTATCTTCGGCTTTTCTTCGCTAACATTTCACTTCTACATGCTTATTGCAAAAGGGCATCGTCATGGCTGAGCTGTTTGAGACGCCCAGATTCATCGCCATCGAGGGGCCGATTCGCGTCGGCAAGTCGACGTTGGCCCGGATTCTGGCAGAAAAGCTGCAGGCGCTCCGCATCGTGGAGCCGGAGAACAACCCCTTTCTCGACCGCTTCTATCAGGAACTGAGCGGCATGGCGCTGGCCACCCAGATGTGGTTCCTGGTCGAACGGTACGACCAGATGCGCCTGGCGGCTAAAGACCTGGCCGGCAGCGAGCCGCCACCATGGTGGCCGACTACCTCTTCGAGAAGGACAAGCTCTTCGCTTACATCAACTTAACGGATGCTGAGCTGGCCCTCTACAACCGCTTCTACCAGATCTTTCGCAGCGAGGTGCCCACTCCAGACCTGGTGATTTATTTGCACGCTTCGCCGGAGGTGCTGAAGCAGCGTCTGCGGCGCAAAGGCATAAGCCAGGAGCAAGCCATCAGCGACGCCTATATCGAGCAAGTGGCGAAGGCCTATGAGCACTTCTTCTTCCACTACACGGCCAGCGATCTGCTGGTGGTCGACACATCGGAGATCGACTTCGTCAACCGGCCCCAGGATCTGGCTCTGCTGCTCAAGCGGCTCTCCGAACCGATCAAGGGCAAGCAGTACTTCCTCCCCCCAGCGACTTTGCCGGGAGCATAGCCAGGGGCGTATACTCGGCTGCGGTAGCCCTTTAACAGGGGTACCGATCGGGCAGCATCCCTAGATGGGAGTTGCACTGGAGTTCGCCATGAGCCTCACGCATTTCCGCAGCGCGGATCAGTCCGCGTCTGCTACCGCCGCCGCGTAACCATCCAATCACTTCAAGATAAGAAAACTCAAGGGAGACCCATCGTCGCCCTCACTGCGTACGACTACGCCACTGCACGGCTGGTGGACGAGGCGGGCGTCGACTTCATCCTGGTTGGAGATTCTCTGGCCATGGTGGTGATGGGTTACGAAAACACCCTCCCGGTCACGATGGACGAGATGCTCCTGCACACCCGGGCCGTGCGCCGCGCGGTCAAGCAAGCGATGGTCGTTGCCGACATGCCCTTCGGCTCCTACCAGGTGAGCAGTGCGGAAGGGGTAGCCAACGCCGCACGCTTCCTGAAAGAAGCCGGCGCTCAAGCGGTAAAGGTCGAGGGCGGCGCAAGCCGTCTTGATTTGGTCAGACGGCTCACCGATGCCGAGATTCCAGTGATGGCACACCTCGGCCTTACGCCGCAGTCTGTCCATCGCATGAGCGGCTACCGAGTGCAGGGCAAGTCGCTCACGGCGATCCATGGCCTGGTAAACGATGCGCTCGCCATCGAAGCGGCCGGCGCGTTCGGGGTGGTTCTGGAAGGCATTCCCACGGAAGTGGCGCAGCGCATTACCGCCGCGCTGCAGATCCCGGCTATCGGCATCGGCGCCGGGCCGCACTGCGATGGGCAGATACTCGTGCTGCACGATCTCATCAACCTATCCTTCTCCGCTCCCGCGAAATTCGTTCGCCGCTACGGCGACGCCGCAGCCTTGATCACGGAAGCAGTCAATCGCTACCGCGACGATGTGGAAGGGCGTCAATTCCCGGCGGAAGAGGAAAGCTATCATCTGGGCAAGGACGCGCTGGCGGCCCTGCTTCGAGAAGAAGGCACGGCCAGGCTCAAGGCGTAGCGCAATGCTGGTGCTGAAGACCATCGCTGAAACCAGGAGTGCGCGTGATCGTTTCCGAGCGGCCGCCAAGACCTTGGGGCTGGTGCCAACCATGGGATCCCTGCACGAAGGGCATCTTTCTCTGGTGCGCGCCGCGCAAGCTAGCTGCGATGCGGTCGCGGTTTCGATCTTCGTAAACCCGACCCAGTTCGGACCCAAAGAAGACTTTGCTTCCTATCCCCGGAGCCTGGAGGAAGACTGTCGAATCCTTGAGGCAGCGGGTGTTGACCTGGTCTTTGCGCCTTCTTCCGAGGAGATGTATCCCAAGGGCGCCAGCACCTTCGTCGAAGTCGCGGGCTTGAGTGATCGGCTGGACGGAGCATCGCGCCCCGGTCACTTTCGTGGGGTCGCCACCGTAGTGGCGAAGCTGTTCCACATCTTCTCTCCCGAGCGGGCGTTTTTTGGACAGAAAGACGCTGCCCAGGTGGCCGTCCTGCGCAAAATGGTGCGCGATCTTCAGTTTCCGGTCCAGATGGAGGTATGCCCAACGGTGCGGGAGCCGGACGGGCTGGCGATGAGTTCGCGCAACCGCAACCTGAGCGCCGAACAACGGCAACAGGCGCTGGTTCTTTCCCGGGCGCTGATGGCTGTCCAGCAGCAGTTTCGGGATGGCGAGCGCGACTCCAGTAGGCTGATTGCTGAGGCCATGCGTGTCCTTCAAGAGGAGCCGGCGGTGCGGGTGGATTACTGCCGCATTGTCGACCCGGACACGCTGGTCGATGTGTCTGACGCGTCCCACGGGGGATTGGCGGCTGTAGCCGCATACGTGGGCGATACGCGGCTTATCGATAACCTGTTGGTTTGATTCTGAATAATGCAATGCTGGGCTTCGCCCCATAAGCGCTACCGTGTTTAGGATGTTCTCCCTTAAGCGCCCACAAAATCGTCATCCTGAGAGTCTGTGACTTTTTGATCTTTTCGTGTTTTTTGCACCCGACCCAGATGTTTTTCAATCCCCTCCAGAAAGGCCGTCATCCTTGTATCTGTTGGTAGGCGACAGTTTTTGTACGAGACTGTAGCTGGTGGGGGAGTCGAGGCATCGACTCCCCCGCGGCGGACGGCTCCCGTTCATCCTGTGGTGCATTTCGACCGACGCTCAGTCCAGAGACCGCTGCCCAAGTCACGTACGACCGAACAGTCGCACGAATTCAATCGAACCTACAAGGCAGGTTATCGTGACGCGGATTATTTGTGGAGTGGATATAGCGAGTGCAACGTTAATAGCGCGCATCGGTCGAACGGGTGCGTGGAGAGAATTCGCAAACAGCCGGGAAGGAATTAGCGAATTAGCGGATTTTTGCCAGAGCCAGGGGGTGGAGTTGGTGGCGATGGAGGCGACGGGGGGATATGAGAAGCGCAGCTATGTGCAGCTAACGGAGCATAGTTTGGGAGTAGCGATTGTTAACCCCCGAGCGGTGCGTCAGTTTGCCCAGAGCATGGGGGCGCTGGAGAAGACCGATGCCATCGATGCGGGTATGATCGCCTGGTATGCGGAGACCAAGCGGAGCCAGCCGCTGAGCCTGGCGCCGAAGGCCCAGCTTGAGCTGCGAGCGCGGGTTACGCGGCTTCGCCAACTGACCGAGGTTCGCACGGCGCAAAAGAATCAACGTCGTCTGGTCAGCGTGGCAGCGATCGAGAAGAGCTTTGAGCAGATGCTGCGATTTCTGGCCCAACAGATCGCGGAGTTGGAACAGGCCATTAGCGAACTGATTGAAGCCGACCCGCTATGGCGCCAGTTCGATCGTGCCTTTCGCACCATCAAGGGAGTGGGAGACCGGACAGTGGCCAACATGATGGCGGAGATGCCGGAGATCGGCACCTTATCCAACAAGACCATCTCCAAGCTTGCCGGCTTGGCCCCGTTGGCCAACGACTCGGGCAATCAGCAAGGTAAGCGCAGGGTGCGCGGGGGCCGAGGTGCGGTTCGCGACTTGCTATTTATCGTGGGCAGCGTGGTTGCCCGTCACGAACCCGATTTCATGGCCATGGAAAAGCGTCTCCGCACGGCCAACAAACCGCCCAAAGTGGTCCGCATCGCAGTGGCACACAAACTTTTGGTTCGACTCAACGCAAAAGCCCGAGAGATACGTCAATTGCATGCACAAAAGCAGGCTCTTGTCTGTCCGTGCTGAAACAACAGCCGCCGCAGCGTTGTGGGAAAGTGGGAAACGCCCGCGGCGTTTTCCAAGTGGACCCGTCCACGTCTTTTCCACGACCAAACTATGTTCCCACTTGACTTTCCAGACAGTCGCTGAGCGAAGCGCCTCGCAGATCTATCGCATAACAGAGGGTTTTATGCGCGCAGTCGAAGGACCCCGGCGATGCTTGTTGGCAGATGCTCTTCGGAGCTTTCCGGCCACAGACCACAAGGTAAATTAAAAAGTCACAGCCTCTGAGCGGAGCGCCTCCCAGTTTTATCGCGTGACAGAGCACTTGGTGGCGCGTAGTCGAAGGACCCCGGTGATGCTTATCTAGCCCATGCTGCTTGGAGCTTCCGACCACCGAAGCCCGATAACAGGATCTACTGCGGTACGCCCTTGATGGTCACGGATACGTCTTTTCATGCGCTGTTATCGTCTTCCGTTCCCAGGTCTGCCCAGGCCGGACATCGCAATAGCAAGACGCTAGCAAGTTCTCGGCCCTAGGGAAAGACCGTGGCCGGTCCGCCTGGTGCGGGCGGTTGAAAAGCCCCAAGCAGCATCGTAAGGTAAGCACCGCCGAGGTCCTTCGACTACGCGCCACCAAGCACTGTTCCAAGCGATAAATCCGAGAGGCGCTCCGCTCAGGATGACAATTTTGTGGCGAGGCGGAGACGCAAAGACCAGTGTCTTCTCGGGTTTCCATTGTCTGCCCAAACAAGTTAGCGCTTATGGGCCGTAACCACGCGGCCGGAAACAAAGGAGTTGCCGGCGAGAACGTAACGAGCCGCACGCTCCGCGTCCTTGGTTATCCCTATCCGCGGCGTGACCAGCACTTTCTTGGCCACAAAGCCGTCATCCTGAATCTGCAAATCTGATTTTGGCGAGGTAAAATCGACGCCGTTGTCCCGCTCCCGCGTGATCCCAAAGGCTTGGCACAGGCGGCCAGGACCGGAGGTTAAGGCAGCTATTTGGCTGGCCCGGCCTGGGGCAGGCATGCCACGGGCAACGGCCATGGCCTCCAGGCCGCGAATGGGCTCGAGCGCGCGGAAGAGCACACCTCCTGCACGCCCCTCTGGTTCACAGGAGACGTTCAGGCAAAAATACATGCCGTAGATGAAGTAGACGTAGGCATGGCCCGGCGGTCCGAAGAGCACGGCGTTTCTCGCTGTCTTGCCGGCGAAGGAGTGCGACGCGGGGTCCGACTCGCCAAAGTAAGCCTCCACTTCGACAATGCGGCCCACCATCGATTCCCCAGGTCTCACCAGCAGCTTTCCCAGCAGCTTGCGGGCGACCACGTCGGGAGGATCGAGGTAGAACTTCCGGGGAACAAGAGACGCCGAGGCGCAGGCCGAAGTATCAGCCATTTGCGGCTTTGACGGCGGCAAGGACCTCTTCAGCATGACCCTCCGGCTTTACTTTGGGGAAGATTTTCAACAGCTTGCGATCCGGACCGATGAGGAAGGTCGTCCGCTCGATCCCAATCACTTTCTTGCCATACATATTCTTTTCCTTGAGAACGCCAAACTGTTTGCAAACTACTTCGTCTACATCTGCAAGGAGGGTGTAGGGCAAGTCGTACTTCTCTTTGAATTTCTTCTGCGCCTTAGGGGTGTCGCGCGAGATACCGAGAACAACAGCCCCGGCCTGCTGTATCTTTTTGAAGACGTCACGAAAGCCGCAGGCTTCGATCGTGCAGCCGGGAGTGTCGGCCTTGGGATAGAAGAAAAGCACCACGGGTTTGCCGGCGAAATCCTTCAGATGCACGGTCTTGTCTTCTTCGGTCTGCAAGGTGAAGTCAGCAACTTTGTCGTTCACTTCCATGAGAAAGATCCTTCCAAAAAACGAGATGCAAGGCCGCCACGCAGAAGAGCGTGAGCGCCCTCAACGAGTTTATTCCACGATGAGGCATTTCAAGAGTCGCTCCCTTGTCTTGTGGCTTGCGCTGGCCATGCCGGCCTGGGCACAGTACCGGACGCTTGGAGAACACCAAAAAAGCGGCGCCGACAGTGCGCGCGATCGCTGTTCTCGAATGGACAGGCGAAATGGGGAAGCCGAAGGCCAGCCGCATCATCCCGATCTCTGTCTTCGACGGGGAGCAGTATCAGCCGGGAGGGCTGTATCTGGCGAAGCCGGAGCCGCTGGCGCTTCAGCCGGGAACGGAATATGTGCTGCAGGATGCGGGCGTTACCCGCGGAATTTTTGACATAAACAGCGCGCAGGATGTGGATGGTTATTGGTTTGGCTATGGTGCGTGGAAGCCAATGACGACCGCGCCGAAGCGGGCGAAACCAAAGCAAGGCAGACTGACCCCCCAGGTCGTGGGGGGGGATGCGGGGGACGGCCATCCCCATTTGGTCAGAAAGGATGGCAGCGGAAGCCAGGACAGTTCTAGCTCCGCTGGCTCAACCTCATCTCCCTCGAGCAGCAAGACTTCGAGCAATCCACCTGCCGGTGATCCTGATCGTCCTACCCTGCGCAAGCGGTCGGACTCGTCCGATTCGACCCCCAGCACCAGCAGCACAAGCAGTGGGGATGGTCCTGCTCCGGAGACAGCCATCGGGGGTGCCGACCCGGACCGGCCGCACATGGCCCATGGCCAGCAGAGCATGAGCGACGACTTTCAACCGGCCCAGCTCACCGGCGTTCCATCCGGCCTGGAGCAGATGATTGCGGTTTCCGACGCCAGCGATCGCGAAACGCATCCTTTCGTGTACCTATGGGCTGACCCGGCGGATGCCACCAAGATGCAGACGGCAATGGAGATCGCGGCCAGCAACGCCATCGCGGCCGCCCAGCCGCCGGTGAAGCCGGCTGTGAAAGCACACACAGCAACCACGGCACACACTGCAACACACGGCGCACGCTGCAACCACCACAGCCGCGCAGCGGCGTAGGGCAGCCGCGACCCCGCCCGTTCCCCCAAAGCTGGTTTTCACCAACGAGCGTTTTAAGGCCTATGAGCTGACTTACAGCGGAGGGGCGACGTTGGTCTTCTCCGGAGAGACGACGGATCATGCGGGCAAGACCAAATATGTCACCCTGATCGCTCAGCCGGATTTCAACGGGGTGCCCAAGGTGCTGTTCAAGTCGGTGACCGATGACGATCACCTCGACCAGACACCGAAAATGCGGCTGGTCGATGCAGTGGATGCGAAGGCCGACAATCGGGGAGATCTGGTTTTCGAACTACGCAGCAGCCGCGATCGTGAATTCGTGATTTATCGTGTATCCGCTGGGCAGGCCCAGCAGGTTTTCACGACGGGTTCGTTGCCGAATTCCAATGCGCAATCATGATGACAGCAGGCTTACAGGAGTCCCTCAGCGGCTGAAGCCGAATTCAGTTCAAAGTATTCATGTACGGCCTGAAGGTCGTACCCTTCATCAGAATGAGCTTTATCCGCAGCCTGTAAAGTCGTGCCCTGAGGCAAGAGTGAGATTTCCTGCAGATTCCTAGGGTGTAGGCAACTTGGTGGTATCCCAACCGCCACCCAAGGCCTTGATGAGTTGCACACTGGCGGCAAACTCACGGGTGGTGATGTCCGCAGCCGTGCGCTCGTTGGCCAGCTGTGTGGTCTGGGCCGTAATCACTTCAAGATAAGTAGTGACCCCGCCTTTGTAACGGTTGGTCGAAATGAGGAGCGAGCGTTGCGCGGAGTCGACCGCGCGTTGCTGCGCCACGGATTCGCTATTCAGGATGCGCAGGCCGGACAGATTGTCCTCTACCTCTTGAAAGGCCTGCAGTACCGTCTGCCGGTAGTTAGCGACGTTCTGCTCGTACACATCTCTGGCCTCTTCGGTGAGGGCGTGACGGCGGCCGGCGTCGAATAGCAACTCAACCGCCGAGCCCCCCAGCGACCAGAGTGCGCTTGGGCCCTGGATCAAGGTAGTCGGAGCCTTGCTTTCAAAACCGCCTGCGCCGGTCAAATTAATCGTGGGGTAGTACGCCGCGATCGCAATCCCTATCTGGGCATTTGCCGCATCGGCGCGCCGCTCCGCCCCGGCAACATCCGGACGGCGCTCGAGCAACTGCGAAGGCACGCCCACCGGCACCTGCGGCAACCGCAGATCGAGCGGCGCGGGAGGAAGACCAAAACTCGACGCGGGGACACCGGTGAGCGTTGCGATGGCATGTTCGTACTGGGCCCGCGCGACGCCAACATCGATGGCCTGGGCGCGGGTCTGGTCCACTTGTGTCTGCGCCAGGGCGACATCCGACTCCGTGGCCACGCCGCCGTTGAAGCGTGCCTGGGTCAGTTTCAGGTACTGCTCATATTGCATGCACCGTAGTTGTCGAGCAAGCGCTGCTGGGTATCGAGGCCGCGCATTTCGAAGTAATCAGTTGCCAGCTCCGAGCGGATGCTCAAATCGACATTTGCCAAGTCTGCCGCGGTCGCCTGAACCGTAGCCTTTTGTGATTCCACCGCTCTACGGATGTTGCCCCACAAATCCGGTTCCCACGTGACCTCTCCCTGAAGAAAGAGATCGTTGTAGGTGCTCTTGCTTCCGGGAACATACAACGGACGGTTCTGCGATTGGCGCTCACGGGTGGCTGATGTGCCAACCTGCACCGTGGGGAAGTACTGCGAACGGTAATATTGGACGGCAGCCCGGGCCTGCATGTACTGCTCATACGAGGCTTTGAGCGTCTGGTTCGAAACCGCGACCTGCTGCTCAAGCTTATCCAGTTGTTGGTCTTGATAAATCTCCCACCAATTGGGGCGGAGCGCGCTATCGTTCGGGCTCACCTGCTTCCATCCCCCACCGGGTAGGCTCGGCGGTGGCACGGGGACGGCCGTTTCTTTGAAGGCCGGCGCGGTAGGGGCGGTGGGCCGTTGATAGTTAGGTCCCACGGTGCAACCGGAAAGCAGCATCGAAAGCGCAGGAAGGAAAAGCCTCGCTATGCGCAAAACCAAGTTCAACTGGGTATCACGCTGCTTCATTCCTGCGGGCCCCCGGAAGGCGGGTGCTGCTCGTTGTTTTCCGCTTCTTTATCCGGTTGGACCACGTGCACCGGCTCGCCTTGAATCAAGGAGTCGGGCGGATTCTGGATCACTTGGGAGTCAACGTTGAGGCCGTGAATGACCTGCACGGTGGATCCGTCATCCTGGCCCAGCGTCACCTGGACCAAGTTGGCCTGATCTCCGTTGGGCCCTTTGACCACCGTGGCAACCTGCAATCCCTGGCCGCGAAAAATCAGCGCGGAGACAGGAATAATCATCGGCCGCGATTCCGTCGTGCACGTTCATGTGCACTTCGGTATAAGCCCCGGGCAGGAGCTTGCCATCCCGGTTGTCGACATCGACTTCGACCAACAGGGTGCGCGAGCTGGGATCGATGGCCTTTGCCGTGCGCACCACCTTGCCGCGAAATAACTGCCCGGGAAATTCAGAGAGGGTCAGCTGGGCCGTGGTACCGGGAACGGCCACCTGCGAATAAATCTGCGGCACGTTGACGTAGACACGCAAGACATCGATATCAGAGACACGAAACATCTGCGTGCCGGCTCCTGCATTGATCAACTGCCCGACATCGACACTGCGGGCAGTAATCACTCCACTGAAGGGCGCGTAGATTTTTTCGAACGATTGCAGGTCCTCCAGCCGCTGTACATTGGCCTGGGCAGACTCTACCGCAGAGCTGGTGGATGCTGCCTGGCTGACGAAGGTGTCCGTGTCTTGTTTTGAAACGGCGTTTTGCGTGAGCAATCCCTGGTAGCGGCCGGAGTTGATCTTGGCCAGGCCGGCATTGGCTTCCGCCGTGGACAAATCTGCGCGCGCTTGAAGCAACTGCTTGTCCACCTCAGGGGAGCTGATCACTGCCAGCAGCTGGCCCCGCCGGACATGTGCCCCGATATCGAAATACCATTTGCTCAGGTAACCGTCGGTACGGGCGTAAATCAACGTGTCGGAGTAGGCGTAAACATTGCCCGGCAATATAATTTGCTGCCCGGTCTTCCCCGGATTGGGGGGATTGACGATGACAGCGGGGGCAGCGAGTGCATCGGTTTGATCCTTGAGCTTGGTGCGGGCGCGCACCCGGGGCACAATCCCGGCAACCACTACCAGGGCTGCCAGGATGAGTAGCACGACGATCATGACTGCAGCGACGCGGCCCGATAGAGGCGGGGCATCCGGAAGTACACCGTGTCCGTGACCCGCGGGTTCCGGCCGCTGGTCGCTTCTCTCCTGATTCATGTCTACGCTCTCTCCGATGATACTTTCTAATCTTCCAGATCCGTCCCGCCGGCGGCGGCCGAGGTCAGCTCACTACGGCGTCCAAGCCATCCGTGAATCACGCTGAAGAACGTCGGCACGAAGAACAAAGTGGCCGCGGTTGCGAACAGCAATCCGCCGATGACCGACCGGCCCAGTGGCGCATTTTGTTCCCCGCCCTCACCCAAACCCAGGGCCATAGGTATCATGCCGATGATCATGGCCAGCGCGGTCATGATGACGGGCCGGAAGCGCGTGTACCCGGCGCTCAATGCAGCGGCGTGTGCGTCCCCGGCGTTTTCTTCCATTTGCTCGCGGGCGAAACTGATCACGAGAATGGAATTCGCCGTGGCCACGCCCATGGTCATGATGGAACCCGTCAGGGCAGGCACGCTGATGTGGGTTCCGGTAATGAACAACATCCACACGATGCCGCACAACGCGGCAGGCAACGCGGCGATGATCATAAAAGGATCGAGCCACGACTGGAAATTCACCACGATCAGCAGGTAAACCAGCAGGATGGAAAAAGCCAGGCCGCTGGTCAAGCCGATAAATGAGGAGTTCATCGTCTGCACCTGGCCGCGCATGCACGATCTGCGAACCACGGGGCAGCTCTTTGCGATGCTGTTCGATGATTAAAGAGATCTTGTCCGACACGCTGCGCAGATCGCTATTGACAACATTCCCGTATATATCGAGCACCGGGGCAATGTTGTAGTGGCTGACGGTAGCCGGCTCCGCTCCGCGAATGATGGTAGCTACATTTCCTAGAATCTGGATCGGCTCGACCCCCGCCGCCGTCGAGGGAGCAGCACCTGTCCCTATTGGGGTGACGCTCGACGACCCTACGGTCTGAAAGGGGCTTGGGGCGATCGTAGTCGCCGCGCTGCTGGTTGTCAGCGGGATCTTTTCCAGATCAGCGATCGACTGCAGCTCATATTGCGGCGATTGCACGGATATGTTGTAACTAACACCGTTTCTTGGATCGAGCCAGAAGGTAGGGCTGGTCTGATAGCTGCCACTGGTCGAGACCAGCAGGCTGCCGGCTACGTCCCGCTGCGTCAATCCGATGTCCTGCGCCTTGGAACGGTTTACATCGATCAGAAAGTGCGGATCGTTGAAAGGCTGCTGGATGTGCAGATCCGCCGTGCCGGGCACGTAGCTTATATCCTTCAGCAGCCTGTCGATAAAAACGCGATTGCCCTCCACGTTGTGGCCGATGACCTGGATATCGATGGGAGCCGGCAAGCCAAAATTCAGAATCTGGGTCACCATATCCACGGGCAGGGTGTAGAACGATAACTCCCGGGAACTCCACCCCCAGCTTGGCGCGCAGATCCTGGACGTAGAGATCGGTGGGATGGTGCTTTTCGGCGAGACGCCACGGTGATGTCCGCATCCGACGCGGCAACCACACCCGTGCTGGTGTAGGAGAGATTCAAGCCGGAATAGGGAATGCCGATGTTGTCGATGATGCTGACGACCTCCTGTTTTGGAATCTCCCGTCGAATGGCATTGTCGATTCGATCGCACAGGAGGGCAGTGTCTTCGATGCGCGTGCCGGTCTGGGCGCGCACGTGCAGCTTGAACTGGCCGGCATCGACCGAGGGAAAGAAGTCCTGCCCCA
This sequence comes from uncultured Acidobacteriaceae bacterium, assembly GCA_963746595.1. GTDB lineage: Bacteria > Acidobacteriota > Terriglobia > Terriglobales > Acidobacteriaceae > PALSA-350. The sequence goes on along the minus strand of CAVVBS010000009.1, from coordinate 1,563,957 downwards.
GCCAGGGGTAGAGCAAAGCAAACGAGCCGATGGAAAAAACAAAAAACAGGATGAGGAACACCGTGCTGTGCGCGATGGCAAGCTGCAGCAGGCGGAAATAGAAGACACGAAGCTGCTCGAACCTGTACTCGAATGCCAATTGGGCGCGAATCAGGGGATTGCGGCTCCGCTGCCTCTGCTGCTGCGATGCCGGATCATGCTCGAGAAGAAGGTACTTGGCCATGGTCGGAACCACGGTGCGGGAAAGGAAATAAGAAGCCAGCATGGCAAAGATCACAGCTTCGGCCAAGGGCACAAAGAGATATTTGGCCACTCCGCCCATGAAGAACATGGGAACAAAGACGATGCAGATCGATAGAGTAGAGACAAAGGCCGGGATGGCAATTTGCGCGGCGCCATCCAGGATCGCCTGCTCCACCTCTTTGCCTTCTTCGAGATTGCGATTGATGTTCTCGATCTCGACCGTGGCATCGTCGACCAGGATGCCGACGGCCAGCGCCAAGCCACCCAGGGTCATGATGTTGATCGTCTCGCCCAGAGCTCCAAGCACAATGAGTGAGACCAGGATGGAAAGAGGAATAGAGACAGCAATGATGAGGGTGCTGCGCCAGCTGCCCAGAAACACCAGGATCATGACGCCGGTGAGGCAGCCGGCGATGATGCCCTCGCGCACCACCCCGTTAATGGCGCCACGCACAAATATCGATTGATCTGACAACGGCGTTATGCGCAATTGCGGCGGCAGTTGACTGCTCGATGGTGGGCAACATCTTGCGGATCCTGGAGATCACGTCCAGGGTGGAGACATTGCCGTTCTTGAGCACGCTCATCAGGCTGGCGCGCTGGCCGTCGACGCGCACAATATTGGTTTGCGGCGGGAAACCGTCGCGCACGTGGGCAACATCGTGGATGTAGACCATTGCTCCATTCACGCTCTTGATCGGAAGATCATTCAGACCTTCAACCGTTGTCGGCGCGCTATTGGTGGCCAGCTGGTACTCGAAAGAGCCCACCTTCATGGTCCCGGAAGGCAAAATCAGATTCTGAACGCCGATGGCGTTGACTACGTCGTTGGGGGAAAGTCCTCGGGCCTGCAGCGCCTTCAGATTCAGATCCACCTGCACCTGCCGCTGCTTGCCGCCGTAAGGGTAGGGACTTTCAGCCCCCTCGATGGTAGCGAATTGGGTGCGGATGAAATTCAGCCCGAAGTCATTTAATTGCTGTTCCGAAAGACCCTGGCCGGAAAGCCCAAGCTGCAGGATGGGCACACTGGACGCAGTGTAAGTAATGATCAGGGGAGGGGTTGTTCCCTGGGGCAGCTGCCGCAACTGAGTTTGCGATACGGCTGTGATCTGCGCAATGGCAGTGGCAATTGTGACCTTTGGCTGGAAATAGACCTTAACCACGGCGACGCCGTCGAGAGATTGCGACTCAATGTGATCGATATTGTCGACGGTCGTGGTAAGCGTGCGTTCAGTGAGCGTAATGATGCGGCTGGCCATATTCTCCGCAGAGAGGCCCTGATATTGCCAGACAATGCTTACGACGGGAATGTCGATGTTGGGGAAAATGTCGACCGGGGTATTCAGTATTGAGAGGGGACCGATGATTAGCAGTAAGAGCGCGAATACGGCGAAGGTGTAGGGCCGCCGTAACGCAAGACGAACAATCCACATTTGCTAGCTCACTCCTAGGGGACGTTCTCTCCGGGAGTCTCGACGACCCTGGGGAGAGGGGTGAATCTCCGGCATAGACGAGCCGGCCAGGCTCGAGCGGAAGAATCGGCGAATAGTTTGCGAGCGTCTTTTTACGGAATCGAGGCTTTTGCCGTACCCTCTGCAGGGCATGGGGTTTTTAGCATTTTTGCAGCCACAATCAAATTATACGTTTTGTGCGATCAATTCGGCAGTCAGAGGTGTGACGGTGCTCGTTGTCACGACGGGCCGCTGAATCCGGCCTCTCGCCTATGAATTCTCTGACACCTTGCAACCTGCGATGTTTAACAAAGGCAATTAGATTCATAAGCTGGCAGCAAAAGAAGAGCCGGACAAGCAGCTAGGCTTGTCCGGCTCGATGAGTCTTTTGAACTGGTCACAACGTCAGGACGAAACCTTTATTTGGCCAGAGCGGGCTCCAGAACGTTGGAAACGACGGCGTCCTTGTCCGGGTAGTAGGCGTTCGAGATGTACTCCTGAAGCATGCGATGGGTGTTGAAGAATGAGCCGTTGAGCGCGATGGTGGAACGCATGACGGTGCGCCACTGTTCCGGATCGCCATAGTAGAGGGGAAGGATGGTCGACTCCAGCCGGTCATAAAGACTTGCGACCTCATGGTCCTGGTTGTCGCTGTCGGGAATAGCCCAGCCGGTAACCCCTTCGATCCAGCCCTCGACCCACCAACCATCAAGAACGCTGAGGCTGGGGACGCCGTTGAGCGCCGCCTTCATGCCGCTGGTGCCCGATGCCTCGAATGGGCGGCGGGGCGTATTCAGCCACAGATCGACCCCCGCGGTGAGCATCGACGCGAGCCTCCATTCGTAATTCTCCAGATAGACGATTTTGAGCGCATCCGACTCCAGCTTGGCAGCGACCTCAAAGATCTGACGGATCAGCTTCTGGCCTGGTTCGTCATGGGGATGAGCCTTGCCGCTGAAGAGAATCTGCAAGCCGCGGAACTTCTCCGCGCAGTGCACCAGGCGCTCGGGATCGGTTAACAGCAGGTCGGCTCGTTTGTAGGTGGCCACGCGGCGGGCAAAGCCGATGGTGAAGACGTTGCTGCGCAGCGTAATACCAGTCCTCTTCTCGACCTCATCGATGAGGATGCGCTTGGACTGAGCGTGCGCCTTCTCGATCTCGCGCAGTGGGATGTCGATCACGTAGCGAAACTGGAAATTGTCTTTGCGCCAGCGTGGAACGTTGCGATCGAAGATCGCCTGAATGGGCGCAGCGGTCCAGGTGGCGGCGTGCACCCCGTTGGTGATGGCATCGATCGAATAGTCGGGGAACATCTCCCGGGAAATCTTGCCATGCTGCATGGCGACGCCGTTGACAAAGCGCGATGAAGCCAGCGCCACATAGGTCATGTTGAGCATGCCGTCGTGGCAGCCGCCCATGCGCTCCAGCAGGTTCGCGACTTCCGGGCCGAGAATCCTGTAGGTCTGGTCCATGGTGAAGCGGTCGTGTCCAGCAGGAACCGGGGTGTGGGTGGTAAATACACAACGGTTGCGCACTGCCTGCGTATCCCGCTCCTCAATGGTCCGGCTCATGTCGCCGTCCAACTGTAGTTCCATCAAGCCGACCGTCAACAGCGCCGCATGACCTTCATTCATGTGGTACACATTCACGTCGTAATTCAGGGCTTCGAGAATGCGCACACCACCGATTCCCAAAACGGCTTCCTGGCGCAGCCGGTAATCCGTATCGCCACCATAGAGATGATCGGTAAGCTTTCGATCGCGCGTGTCATTCTGCGGCAGATCCGTATCCAGCAGGTAGATCGGGATGGTGTGCCCGGTGACTCCCTCGAGATCGTAGCGCCATGCCCGGACCATCACCGGACGATCCTCAATCGTTACCTCGACCACGGCATTTTCGAGCACGAGAAATTTTTCCAGTGGCCAGGGTTGGTCCTCAGCGGTCTGAATTCCGTGTGCATCGAGATGTTGCTGGAAGTATCCCTTGCGATGGAGCAGTGTGACGGCGCATAGCCCCAGGCCCAGATCGGCTGCGGACCGCATGGTGTCTCCGGCAAGCACACCCAATCCCCCACTGTAGGTAGGCATGTCGGGCGCGATGGCGATTTCCATCGAAAAGTACGCAACTATGCCCCCTCGCTCGGAGAGGGACATCGAAGAAAAATCGCGTTGCTGGTTCGAAAAATGCATCCTGCTTATCTCCTGTTAGCCGGCACCGCCGGTGATGCTCCAGCCACACGCCTCGCGCGCGAGCCTTCGCGAGCTCTTGCCCGTCAACCTCGACGAAATTTCCTGTTTGACCGCAGTACTCTTATTCTAACCATCGACCGCCCAGCTTTTATCACGAATCGGAGTGACACTTCCGTCGAGCGATCTAGTGCTTCTGTGGGAGCACATTTCCAACATTTTCCTGTTCAGGGTGTGAACACTTGCGGGTGGGTTTTGTTCATCCAGCCACAGTTGCACCGGCATGGCCTGTGGGAGGCATTGCCAGCACCTCACCCGTTACCTGGCTCAATCTGCTCCAGATTGCATCGAGCCAGTCCAGATGTTCCGGCTTCATGAGGACGGATCGCAGGCAGGTGATGCTGCTTTGCTGGTGCTGGTCTGCCCACGAGCCGGAAGGAAAAAATCTGCTGGGTAGTTGGGCGAGCGCGAGATGAAGATTTTCGCGGGCGGCGGCGGCGAAGATTTGTTCCGCCAGGCGGGACGATGCTTCGACGGTGGCGGCGCGCACCGCCCACACCAGAATGTCGAGCTCGGGTGCGAAGGGAGAAAGGAACCGGCCATCCGCGCAGATTTTTTTATGCAAGAGCACTGCCGCCTCACGACTACTACGCAGCCCACTAGCAAACTCACCGTCTGTGATGAGCGGCAGCAACTGCTGAGTTGCCCACAACGCTACGGCTGAAGCGCCGGCGCGCGAACACTCCAGGCTGATCTCGCCCAGATGCAAATCATGCGAAGTGAAATAGGTGTAGGGCGAATCATGTTTATAGAAGCGGCCTACGGCCGGATCGCGAAAAAGGATGCAGCCACAACCATACGGTTGCAGCCCATGCTTGTGAGGATCGACCACGATGGAGTCGGCCTGCGCCACGCAGGCAAAGGCCCGCATTGCCTCCTCGCCGAGTGTGGAGACGAGCTTGAAATATCCGCCGTAGGCGGCATCGAGGTGAATGCGGAATGGATAAGTACCGCGCAGCGCGAGCACTTTATGCAGCGGATCGACGGCCCCGGTAGCGGTCGTGCCCAGCGTCACCACCACCGTGCCGACGTCGCCCTCGCGGAGTGTGGACTCGAGTGCCGCCAAATCCATACGGCCCGCACGGTCGGTCAGCCACACTGGTGAAGGGCAGGCCGAGGACGGCGCTGATGCTGCCATGTGTGTAGTGCGCCTGTTCGGAAGCGACGATGCGCTTGCCGGGAGCAAGCTGGCCGGCGATCCAGAGCGCCTCGAGGTTGGCGAAGGTTCCACCGCTGGTTAGATGTCCCAGATAATCTGTCCAGCCAAACATGCGGGCGATCTCGCGAACCGCTTCCACCTCCATACGCGAGCTGGCGCGGCCGCCATCGAGCGCATGGTTGTTGGGATTGATTGCCATGGCGAGCGCGTAGGCGGCGCGGGCCAAGGGATGCGGTGGCTTGAGCATCTGCCCGGCATACAGAGGATGGAAGTAGGGGTAGTTGTCCGCCATTCTTTCGGCCACCTGGCTCAGCACCGCAGCCATGGCGTCGATGGCGGGCGCCGGCGCCGGCTGTGTCGGCAGATCGCGAAAGGAGGCTTCGAGCTGTGGCACGGCGCCGGCAAGAAGCCGCAGTGCAATATCTTCAGGCATACCTATAGCATTTTAAATGCGCATAGTCGCTGTTTCGGGTTGGCGTGCTCACGGCTTCGGAGCCTGGGTACGGCCCTTACCCAGGGCTTCGAGCGCATCACAGGCAGCCTTCAATCCATCTTCGCGGCGCAACTGCTCTCCGATCGTGGCCGCCCGCTGCCGCATCGCCGTTTTCTCTAAGAGCAGTGTGATCTTGCGGGCAGCAAGTTCCGCCGTATAACGCCGTCGCCGTATCACGCGGGCCACGCCCAGGCGGCGTACCCGGCGTGCATTGTCCGGCTGATCGTGGCTGTAGGGCATCACCAGCATGGGTTTGCCGGAGATCAGCGCCTGCGCGGTTGTGCCCACACCGCCCTGGTGGATAATGACCGAGGCTCGCGGAAAGAGTTTGGAATAGGGCGCGTAGTTGGCCACGCACACGTTCTGCGAAATCTGCTGGGGAATATTGCGCGGGTCGCTTCCCACCAGGAGCACGGCACGCTGCCCGATCAATGTCGGCAGCCAGCGCGCTCTGCTGGTAAAAGTCGCCTGCATCCAGAACGGCTGCCGAGCCCAGGGTAAAGACGAGCGGCGGCGGGCCCTGTTGCAGGAAACTCTCAACCGCCGGGGGCAGATCACGCTGGCCCGCGTCGCCATCGTAAAAGACAAAGCCGGTCACCTTGGTGGAAGCGGGCCAGTCCGGTTGTGGCTCGCCCAGCAAGGGCGAAAACATCGCTAACACCAGGTATGGAGAATGCTTGGCCTCGAAGATGGGATCGGGGCCCGCGGCCCAGCCCAAGCTCGGCACGCAGCTGGTAGATGGGCTCCGGCCAACTGCGCGTTACCCAGCGTGCGAAGCGGGCAATCACCCTGCCCATCCCGGGCAGCGCCGGCTGCAGACGCGCCAGCATGGGATAAGGCGGCAGCACGGGCGCATCGTAACGGGAAAAAAAAGACAGCGGCGCGAGCACATGCGAGGCCCACGGGATCCCGGTAACCTCGGCCACGATCGGGGCCTGGTAGACGAGCTCTCCGGCCAGCAGCAGATCGGCCCCGCCCTTGGCCTCGACCACCGCCAGCAGCTCCCGGTAGCTTTGGCGAATGGCAGGAAACAGGATCTCGCGCAAGGTGCGTTCCGTTCCCTTGCGAATGTCCATCAGCATGGCCACCAGCTGGTTGTCTTCCGGATCGAGGATGGGGCCGACGGGAGCAAATTCCAGGCCCAGCGAAATGATCTTGGAACGGAAGAGTTCGGGAACCGCCAGAACCGGCACGTGGCCTCGCAGCCGCAACTCGAGCGCCAGGGCGATCAGTGGATGAATATCGCCAAGAGTGCCGAAGCTGGAGAGAACAATGCGCATGCGCTGCCTCTGCAGTGTAAATGGGCACGATGAAAGAACGGCGCCGAGCAGCAGGACTGCCGGTCCATGGCTCGAGAATGAGAACGGTTTTCGACTCAGGGGGAAGGCGCTTAGGCGTACTGTGGATGCCTTGTGCGCAGTGCGGCTTTAGATGGACGGATGTACCTCAGGGGCTAAAGCCCTCATCTTTGACGGCCTGTTCGGCCCGACTAAAGTCAGGCCCTGATACAAAGCAGGGCCCTGGGGGCCGACTAGACAGGCTGCGGGAAAGTCGCGAAGGGGTCTGCCTCTCGTTCCCTTACGAAGGACGGGTGATCCCCGAAAGAAACAGCAGCCTAATGTGAATTTTCAAAGAGCTGGAACCGCCGTTCCAGCTCGAACTGCTGCCGCGCTTTTTCGCTGGCCTGGAGCAGCGAGGCGCATGCTCCCGAAGCCTGTTCGCGGCCGAGTTGGGTGCGGCATGCGGCGCGCGGGTGAGTGTAGGTTTCCCATGGTCCCGGCTGCTCCCAAAGACTTTCGCCGGCCAGGAAGCTGTGTTCCAGCGCGGTCCGCACCATCTGCTTAAAGTCGCCGTAGGTGAGCGGGTAGGTCAGCGCGGCGCGGACATACTCATGGGTGAGGTTGATGCGGGAAACCCCCTCATCATCGGTGGAGAGCGCGACCGGCACGTGATAAAGGCGGTAGATGGGCAAAGGGTGGTCTGCGCCCTTGATGTTGAGAATGACGTCGTTGCTGGTGAGGTTTATCTCGACCATTACCCGCTTGGCGGCCATCCGCTTGAGCAGATCGTAAGGATGATCCTCGTACATCAGGTCCACTCCGTGGCCAATGCGCTCGGCATCTGCCTCCTCGACGGCGGAGCGGATGTGAAAGCGCACCCCATCCGGCGGCACCATCCCAGGAGCGAGTTCGCCGGCATGCAGGGTGATATGAACCCGCGGATAGAGGGTGTGGAGCGCATGGACCATCTGCATTTGCATCTGATAGTTGGCCATGGCAACGCGCCCATCTTCCGGCTGCACCATGTTGATGCCCACGATCAGAGGATCGGTGGAGGCCAGCTCGAAGCCGCAGACCAGTTGCACGAAGACGTCTTGTGGAGAGAAGGCGCGCAGCACCTGGTAAAGGAAGCGGACCTGGAGATTGCAGGCCGGCGTTGCTCCACTTGAGCCGCAATGCTCCAACTCGCGGCGGCGGCGCTCGCCTTCATCGAACTCCGCGCGCTGCTGCGGGCAGGAATTTCGACAGGCCCGCGTCGAGCAACTGCCGGCGCAGGTGGGCGAAGTCCGTCTGCTGGTCGATTGGCCCCAGGTTCTCGGCCAGAGCCGCAGTGGCCGGCCGGAAGTTGGGCGTACTCATGATTTCAAGGTACTGCTCGTTTTGCTCAGCGGCTCGACTGGCCAACTCATCCACCCACTCACCCACGTGCTTTGGGTCTTCCACCGCCAAAAAATGATCGAAGGACGCGAAAAAATGGTCGTGCCCCGACTCCCCGGTGGTGGGAACAAACGTCCGCATGGAGAACGCGTCGATCAGCTGGTCGTAGAGGTGTTGGTGGGTGAGTGCGTCGGCGGCGCGCTCGCCCTCTTCCCCACAAACCGGCTGCGGGGGCAGACTGCGGGTTGTGGCCGTTGTCTTATAAAGGGTGAGGGTCTTGGAGTTGACACAGAGATTGTCTTCCACTGCCTGGCGGATGAAGCTTTCCGCGTACACCGCTCCCGCCAGGTGAGTGTGCAGATCGGCGCCCTTGGGCATGTCGTGCAAGAAGGCGTAGAGGGCAAGCGGTCCTTGCCGGCGAGCCTGCTCGAAGGCTTGAGCGGTGCGGGCTTCGCCATTTTGCGCTACGGCTTGGGGCTGGGCGAGGGCGGCCGGCGCCAAGCAGAGCAGCAGAGTGGCGGCGGCGGCATGGAGGGCCCGGCAAATTGGAGCAAGACGTCGGGACATAGAGCGCGAAGGCAACCGGTATTCAGATTGTGAACTGCGACCCTGATTCCCTGTACGTGGCTCCATCCATGGCTGCGTGTGCGGCTTTCATTAAGGAAAGCCGCGTGAGGTTCGCCAACGCCACAAGTCCACAGGAAATCGGGGTGAGGGTTCAGTGTACGACATGCCGCCGGCGGGGATTAAGGCCGGGACTACGGCAAGCATCTGCTGGTGTGAAGTTTGCGCACAGCGAAGTGATTGCTATACTGACGTTTGTTGCTTGTGCACAGTTGCTGACCTGGCCGGGCCTCCGCCTGAAGCTGCAGACTCAGAAACAACGTAAGCGGAAGCAGCGTCCTTGGATTCTCCGAGGCCAGATAGCTCAGTGGTAGAGCGCGGCCCTGAAAAGGCCGGCGTCGGCGGTTCGATCCCGTCTCTGGCCACCATTTAGAATCAGCTGCTTACGAGACTTAGTAAAAAGCTTCCAGCTGCCGGAGGCTTTTTTACTTTTGCAGCAAGTCATTTATTCTAAATAAGATGCTGATGTCGGGGCTGCTGGCCGAAAAAGGGCTGGCGTCGCTCATGGCCTGATCTTATCTGTAACATTTAGATGGCCTTAGTTGATGCCGGAAATCGGCTTTGAGTGCGCGACCAATACGCGACCATTTTTAGCGAAAAACTGTTCGGTTTACATGGACTCTGGCAGTCCTGTGCCGTCTGGACGCGCACCTACAGCCGATGCCAGTTTTCTGGCATGACACTGGGCTGGGTGAGTGCCGGTCTTGAAGTCAACAGTTGAACGGGAGGTCACTTGTCCCAATAGCCGACTTCCGTATAAGTCTTTGTCAAGTGGACTCACAGGTGTTGTGCGCGCGCTCGCGCGAGAAGCACGAGCCTGAGAACTCAGTATTTACAGCCGCAAGGTATGCTTTCGGCATTGGTTTCTGCACACGGCAGAACGAGACATCGATTTGCTGTTTCAGACTCAGAAGAGCCGTCACAGATGATTGAGTTTGGTTCTCTGCCACTCCCGAAACAATGATGAGGCCGAGTATATCTTCGCGATTCAGCGGAGTAATGAAGGCTCGATCAAGGCGAAGAAGAGATTCTGTCACTTGTTCGAGCCCATCGTAAAACTTGGCCTCTTTGGGAAGGAGATTGAACATAGGAGACTCCGATGCAAGTTGGGATGGCCTCCCTTTACAGTCGTGTGAACAGTTGCTGTGGTGTTTCCTGGCCGCGGAACAACGCTCTTTCTACCATGGATTTGATTTTGTCGGGCTCAATACGGTGGGATGCCTGTTCTGGGTCGGCGATCTTGAATGGCCACGCCGATGGCCGTTGCAGCGAAGATGAACGGAAGCAACCACAGGCAGAGTTGCTGGCGAATTCTGCGAGAGTTTGAAGCCTGCCCATCGACTCTGACTATTTCTTCTGACTCACAAACTCTAGCTATCGCAACACGATATAACATAGAGCGATGGGCCTATGAGCAGCGTGATTTAAATATCAACATGATCATCATGCTCAAGATAGGTGGGTAAAAGTGCCCGGAAACATGGGATCGGGGCGTGGCAATAAATATCGCTGAACAGTTGTGAGATACAGGAAAGCGCCGCTATGCTTTACGCAGTGAAATGGCAAGGAAAACCAAGAGAGAAAATGCAACGTCACACTGAGACTTTTTGCGGCTACAAAGTAACGGGTTGGCAGGAACACAAGCAACATGTCTGGCGAATCAGAACCTGGCCAGCAGACAAGGACCAACCGGAGCACGAATACTGGGTCATAGATGGCAAATTCTACGAAGAGGGGGTTGCCATCCCATTTAGCTACCCAAGTAGGTACCACTCGGAACTTGGCCAAGGCGTAGACGCCAAAGTGACCGCCGAAGAAAGAGCTGCCGTCCTGCACCTGATTGACAAATGGAAAACGGCGGTGCCAGTCGTTGCTCCCAATTGTTGGTAACTGAGATTTCTGTGGCATGCGATTTGCGGGCTCCGGGGACTTCTCCGCCCGAGTATAGAGAAAGGAGATCGTGTTTTTGCAGCCGAGGGAATCCTTTTACTTAGGTGGTATAAGGAAACGCCTAAGTGTGGCTCATACCCACGCCCCAACACAGTAGGACCGTGAGCTCTGGCAATTGAAGATGATGCCAGGGCTGAATGGCTTGTAACCAAACCGTCACAGCATCTGTGGCTGGCCGGGACTCAATTCCCTAAGCCGTGCGAACACGCCGAAAACCACACGATCGCAACGGTTGCCCATAAATGGGCACGCATTTTTGCGGCTTCCTCCGACCCGCGCAAAAAGCCTTTCGCGCATCATAGCGCGTCCCCGGTGCCAGGCAAACCTTCACGTTCTACTCGGTCGTTTCGACGACTCCAGAGAAACTGCTGAACGCGATTCAAACCAAGAGCAAAACCTTACAGGGGGTCGGTTAACTGTTGGGGTGCTGGTAATAGGTGCAGCGCCGAGCAGCAAGACACTGTATCTGTCGCGCGTGCGAGCTGATCAGCGGGCGCTCGCCGCGGGCGCGATGGTCGGACTAACTTTCGCTCTCCTCGCCTTCCAGTTCGAGTGTTTCTGCATCAGCGCGTCGCTGTTTCGTGGGTCGGAACCGCACCCTAAGCGGCCCATGCCGCAGAAAGCCCACTCGCTGCTGTTCGGCCCACGGCCCGGCATAGCTCGGATACCAGCCGTGCTTCGTGACACCTTCCCATCGCCAAATGGTTAGGTTCCGTATCCCCTGTGCTTCATCGCCTGGAGCTTCTCGTCACTCGGCCAAGCAATCGTGAGTAGAAAGGCCGCCTCCTCAAGCGCTTCAACCTTGTGTTTGATCGACGGGCCCAGCGTCAAGACGCCGTTTATCTGGAGATCGTGATCATCTCCTTGAGCAGTAAAGCGTATTGAACCCTTCAGGACCTGGACCGAAATAGTGCCATCTGCGTGATGTTCTTTCAGAATGGAGCCTTTATCCATCGAGATGAGTACTATCCTGAAGTCCGGCTTTTTGAACAGCGTCTTGGCAAAGTGGCCCATAGGCCATGGTCTCTTCTGCTCGGAGTACATCATCTCCTTGGCAAGGTCGAACTCCGCCAGGTTTTTCAGCATCGTGCCGTCATCGGTAAAGCCTTCGGTCGCCATATATCTGACCTCTTTCCTCTATGTAACGTTCGATGCCCTTCGCCGAGTCAGTGGCAAGATACTTTATAGGCGCTTGTTCGGCGAAGGCCGGTCATCGCCGCGATGCGAGAACTCGTTTCATGTTCATCGCGATAAGATTCGCCTTGTGCGTAACGATCGCAGCCTGCGAGGCCGGCATGACCTCGTTCGCCGTCTCTGAGAACAGCGTCAGCCAACGAGCGAAATATCTCTCCTCGATGGGCAAGGGGAAATGTGCAAGAAGTGGATTGCCCTTATATCGCCCCGTAGTCAGCAATACAGTGGACCAGAAGTCTTTCAGGAGTGCCAAATGGGCATCCCAATTCCGCACCGCATCGTTGAAAACAGGACCAATTTCCGGGTCCACGCGGACTTTTGCATAGAATCGCTGGACGAGATCCGCGATCTCCGTTTCGGTGATAGGTGTTTCTGCGTTCATTGAGGGCCTCCGGTATGCAGTGTTTGGCTGCGCCAGATTGGATATGGCAATCCCGCGAGTCTGTTAATCACGAACGCCTGCGCTGTCAGCAGGACGACGGCGACTTCGATGATCGGGAGATATTCAGGTTTCGCCAGAAGGCCAAGAGAAACGATCATGGTGGTTGCGCCGGCAGGCGGATGATTGACGTGCAGCAGGACCATGATGGCTCCGGTAAGCGAAAGCGCTAGTGCAGAGGCCAGAATGCGGGGCCAATAGACTTCACCGGCGAACCCTTCTGGAAAAACATGCATGCCCGTGATTTTATAGGCGCCGAAACCGCAAAGCAGTCCGATCCCATGTCCCAGCACGGCATTCCGCGGGCTGGAGGATCGGCCCATCGGGGAAAAGAAATACAAATATGCAGTCGGACCAAGGGAGGGGAAGACAAAAGGACTGTGCGTCAGCAAAGCCAGCAGTGTCAGCAGTGCGATGGTGACGAAGCTATTGAGCGCCACGTACGCTGCCCACACGGACGTCGGGGGCAGGTGGGCTAGCAGCCAACTGAGACGAAGCCGGTCAATAAGCGCGAAGACGTGTTCTACCCGATGATTAGGTGGGGGCTTCACTGGATGGGAACTCGGTTCCGCCACATCGGTCTAGATATTCGGGAGCAAATCAAAGTATTCGTCATCTTCATTGATTCCGCCTTCCCCTTCGCCTAAAAGCTTCTCCGAGGTAACGAACTCAATTCGTTCGATCCACTTCACCATTTTGTAGCCAAGTTGGTTCTCTACTCGAAGACGCAGAGGCGCGCCGTATTCGGCAGTGAGAGGCGAGCCGTTCATGGTGAGAGCCAGAAGACACTCCGGCTTGAGCACATTGAAAATGGTTTGGGTGTCGTAGTAAAGATCCCCATAAAGTGAGCCTCCGAAAGAATAGAACGCGACGACGTTGGCGGATGGAAGCGGTTTTACGTGCTCGACGAGCCTGCGCACGGAAACACCGCCCCATTGCGCGATGCCGGACCAGCCCTGAATGCAATGATGCATGGTGATGTTGTCTTCAAGCCCCAGGGTTCGGAGATCGTCTAACGACAGCTCTACCGGATTCTCGACAAGGCCGGTCACCCTGAGCTTGTAGTCCTTGAAGTTATCCGCCGCCAGCCGCTTCCAGTCTTCGCGCACAGGCATCTTTCCGTTGGGCCAGAAGTGGGGAGATATGTCCTTCGCCGTGTAGTGCTCACGAGGATGGAGACGGTCGAGGGTGAGGAGCATGACGGGATGGGTCACAGCCTTTTGCGCATGTTGAAGCCCACGTGGGAGGAACCAGGAGATGTAGTGTGCGACGATCCAGGACAGCAGCACTACGGCGATCCCGACGAACCCCAGAATCATGCCACCTGACCGAAGGTCGTCCGTGCCAAGAACGATGTGGTTCATATTGCGCTCAAAGCCTGTCAGCGCAACCAGCGTCACATGGATCACGACAAAGCAAAGAAATCCAATGAGAACAAGAAAGTGGATGGAACGGGCTCCCTGTCTGCCACCGAATATTTTCGTGTACCTCGGGAAGCGGTTCACGAGGGCTGGCGACATCGCCATCCCGGTCAGGATCGCCAATGGGGCCATGAGGAATACCGTCGCAAAGTAGGCAAATTGCTGCAAAGCGTTGTAGCCGTAAAAGCCATTAGGCTCAGGTGGAAAGTGGAAGTTGGCATAGAGAACAAAGGTGTTCCATGCCTGCACGAAGACAGCAGGCGAAGTAGGCACAAGCCGTTCCCACTGCGCGCTCGTGAGAAGGCCGATAACGAAGAACGCCCCAGTCAGCACAAAGCCGTAGACCGTGATGAAGTGCCAGGAGCGTGCAATCCCTACCGTATGGCGATAGCCAGGAGTCGAGACAATCGGAGAAATATAGCGGGCGTCGTCCTTTGCAGTCCAGATGCGGTTCTTGGGGACCTCGAGGGGCGTGAAGCGGATCCACTCTGTCCCTGGGGTGCAGTCGTCGTTCCAGTAAAGCCGAGGATGGTCCATCAGGATCGAGAGCCCGCTGCGGATGAGCATGAACAGGAAGAAAAGGTTAGAGAAATGACTCCACCGAACCCAGAAGGGAAAGCCATGAGGTCCGCTCGGAGTGCCGGTAGCAGAAGCGGATGAAGGTGAAAGGTACGGCAGACCAAAGATCGCATGCTGCAACCATGCAACCAATACTGGCCCGAGCACCAATACGAGGATGACCAAAAGGGTTCGTGGGCTGACCCAGATCCGAAAACGGCGGTCTTCTGGATAGTGAACGGCTCGATGTGCAGCGTCGAAAGCGATCAAACGGTCTACCTCATGCGTGATCTATAGGCTGCCCCGAATTCGGGCAAACGAAACCGGTGCAAAGCCGTTTCATGAGCAAACCATCACGTGACACTCGAACACGGGCGCAACGTGGCTTAGGATGTCTGCCGCGATATGCCGCTCGCCGCCACTCGATGGTCTTTCGTCCAGCGATCTAAGAGGAAACCGCCATTCCATCAGCCCGGTGTTCGCTCAACCAAAACTCGAGACCTCCTTTGAGTACGAAGACGTTACGAGTTGCATAGCTATTGACAATGGATTCAACGCGAGACCACTTTACTGGCTCTGTGGCGCAGTCGTAGAAAACGAAAACCGAGCGGCGAGAGGCCTTGCGAAGAAAGCTTTCAAGTTGAGAGACTGGCATTCTGAGGGCATCGGGAATCTGCAGTATTTCGCACGAGCCAGCGCGAGAGCTCAACTCAACAATGTACAAATCTGGTTCGATCGCAATAAGCGAATCCAGACGTGCTGGAGAAATATAGGGAAGCGAACGGCAGCCCTTCACATGTCGCCTAGCGCGAGTTCTCAATTCCGAATACAAAAGCAATACGTACAAGAACACCACGAGCGATATGTAGAACCAAGCGAGAGGCAACACGACTCACCTCCGTTAGCTACAGATGAGGCACCTGCATCTCACACTACGGCCATTAACCGCCAGCAACACGTACGCAGAATATCGCAATGCGATCTATAATGCAAGTGCTCCAGATGGGACACAAATAGCTCAGGACGCCTCCTGGCGATAAACTCCTAACTCAATCAAGCCCCGCTGAAGGATCAGTTATGGCCTCCTCCTTCTGGCGGCACGTAGTCGAAAAGTCTCAAACGTTCACTCTCGCGTTCCACTGATCGAGTACGACCACGTACGAGTTCATTCAAGGAAATTGTCCCGCAGACTTGCTGGCTGGTGCGGTCGACTACTGGCAATGTACCCAAACCTTCTGTCGCCATTACCTCCGCCGCTCCCCGCGCCGTACCGTCTGCATACACATAGTGTGCCGGTAGCGCTTGCTTTGGCCCGGAAGCCCCCATCGGCGACATGAGTTCTCGCACGATGACCAGTTCCAGCGGATCGACTCCGTATTCCCGGCTAAGATGGTACCCTCGACGACTTAGCTTTTCCGTCAGAATTGACCGCGGCATCAACAGCGATGTGATCAGATAAGACGCGATGCACGCCATGGTGAGTGGCAGTAGAGCTGGTAAGCAATGCGTCACCTCCAGGCTGAAGAGGATCGCAGTCAGTGGAACACCAAGCGCACCAGCAAGCATGGATCCCATGCCGATGAGCGCCCAGAAGGCCTGGTCCCCTAATGGTGCATGCGTAACGTGTCCTACGGTTGCCCCGACCGCACCGCCGATCATCAGCAATGGAGCTAGCACGCCGCCTGAAGTTCCTGACCCCAGCGACGATGCCCACATAAGTGATTTGGCAACAATGATTCCAACGATCAAACCTACTGTGGCATTGCCGCGCAGTAGTTCTGCGATGTTGTCATAACCTACACCGAGTCCACGTGGGAAGAAGAGGCCTCCAATTCCTACTCCAATACCTCCCAGTGCCGGCCACCACATCCAGTGAATGTGAAGGTGTTCGAAAAGATCTTCAAAGGCATACATCATGCGGCTCAGACCAGCAGATAACAGACCCACAAAGGCGCCCAGAAGGAGTGAGCCTATCGCGAAGGTAACGCGAGGAGTCCCACTGATGGTTGGCATTTTGAACAATGGTCCAGCACCGAGCCAGTAGACTCGGAGGATGCCCTGCCGTCGTGCTGGCGATCGCCACTGGCACCAGGCTCCTTGGTCTCCATTCGAAGAGCAGTAGCTCGACGGCGAGGAGAATCGCCGCAACCGGCGTCGCAAACGTGGCGGCCATACCCGCAGCCGCGCCAGCTACCAGCAGCGTTGTCCTCTCAGCGTCGGTGACATGCATCCACTGCGCGATGAGCGACCCGACGGCGCCACCCGACATGATGATTGGGCCTTCCGCGCCGAAGGGGCCGCCTGATCCGATCGCAATCGCGGCTGATATGGGTTTCAACACAGCGACTTTGGCATCTACCTTCGCGCGGTGAAGCAAAATTGCCTCGATGGCCTCGGGAATTCCATGCCCACGAATCTTGTCTGAACCGAACCGGGCCATCAGCCCTACGAGAAGGCCGCCAATTACTGGCACTACCACCATCCAATAACCCAGCGGGCTGCCCGCCGGAGAAATGGGCGCAATGCTGAAGCGATGGTAGTAGAACAAATTTGTTGAAAGTGCGATACACCGTAACAGCAGGACTGCCAGAGCAGTCGCACAGGCCCCAATGCCGATTGAGACGCCTGAAAGGAGCCAGACTCTACGATCAACCGTGAAATCGCGTAAGACAGATGGTTCCGACTTCATTTGTAATCTCCTCGAGCCGTAGCCGTGCGCCTGGGATCGCTGGTGGTCTGCTCGTCAGGGCCGCAGATCAGCGACAAAGCCCCAATCAGCCTAGGGGCGAGTTCATACAGTTCGCGGGCATGGTCTTCCGACAGAATTCGCAGCACCCGGTGGCCCTTCGCGGTAACTCGCAGCTGGATGCACCGGCGATCATTCATATCTTGATCGCGATGAATCAATCCCGCTTCCTCACAGCGCTTGCTCAGCTCGACAACGGTGTGGTGCCGCAGCCCTAACCGCTCCGCGGCATAGGACACCGTTGTCTCCACTTCATCCGGAGCTCCTGCGAGCTGCAACAGCAATTGGTGCTGCTGTGGGTGGAGGCCTGCCTCCGCGGCACAGCCTTCGCTAAACTGGAGGAATCGTCGTAGCTCATAGCGGAACTCCGCCAGGTTCCGTAGTCTTAGCCGATCTTCAAGCTGCAGATTTTTCGACATGAATTGATTATCGCATCACGATATAGCCGGCCCTTAAAAGGCATTCTCAATGCGCAGACCAGTTCTCAGAACAGGGTCCTTGCATTTTTCCCTGAAGGTGGGTGATTATCGAGGATTGCCTGTAGGCGTCTTCCACTCGTGCCTCGGCAGGCATGGAACCTTCTGTCCCCTCATGCCTAGGCCTAGGCCAAACGAGGTACCAAGCAAGGTTTCTGGCGGGGATCGTGAGGCCCTTGTTGCAACCTCACGCGAAGCGCACGCCAGCACCGAGACCGCGCGATGGCACGTGGCTGGCTTTATGTATGGGGGGCAGATGCAAAAAGGTTATCTCTCAATTGACAGCGACAGGCTTCAGGACTGATGACTTGCAGTTCTGCGACGACGGAGTCAACCCATCACTTCAACACGATCGCCGATCTTGTCATAGTCGTAGGCTTCTTCCGTGACCAGTGGGATTTCAAGAAAATTGTCGGTAAGGGGGGGTGATTGGACCTTCCACTCCAATCCGGTAGCCCGCCACGGATTCGCTCCTGCGATCTTCCCGTACTTCAACGACCAGAGGAAATACGTTGCTGGGAGTAGATAGCCGATGGCAAGAATTGAGGCGCCAGCGGTTGAGAGGACATTCAACACTTGGAATTCCGGGGGATACGCATGATAGCGTCGAGGCATCCCAAGATAACCAAGGATAAACTGCGGAAAGAATGTGAGATTGAACCCGATAAAGAGAATCACGGCAGCCAATCTGCCCAAAGATTCCGGATACATCCGTCCGGTAATTTTGGGCCACCAAAAGTGCAAACCTGCCATATAGGCGCTTACCATGCCGCCGACCATAACGTAATGGAAGTGTGCCACGATAAAGTACGTTTCAGTTAGGTGAATGTCCATGCCGAGCGAAGCCAGGAAGACTCCAGTCAGTCCACCCATCGTGAAAAGACCGATGAAGCCAAGCGCATAGAGCATGGGCGTATCGAAAGTGATCGATCCCTTGTACATGGTTGATGCCCAGTTGAAAACTTTGATGGCAGAGGGTACGGCGACCAACATGCTCATGATGGAGAAAACGAGTGCAGAATAATTCGAGATACCCATGATGAACATATGGTGTGCCCAGACGAAAAAGCTAAAGACCGCAATACTTACAGATGAAAATGCCACTGCCGTGTAGCCGAAGACCCGTTTTCTGCAGAAACATGCAATCACTTCTGAGATGATCCCCATGCCGGGCAGGATCATGACGTATACGGCTGGATGGGAATAGAACCAGAAGAGATGTTGAAAGAGAAGCGGATCCCCGCCAAGTGTGGGATCAAAAACGCCTATCCCGAAGACCCGCTCCAGCACCAGGAGCACCATCGATATTGCGATTACCGGCGTGGCAAGGACGAAGATGATGGAGGTCGCATAGTAGGACCAGATGAACAACGGCAGGCGAAACCATGTCATGCCCGGGGCGCGCAACCGGTGAATGGTGACGATGAAGTTGAGCCCAGTCAATATGGACGAGAAGCCGGCAATGAAAATTCCCATGGCCGCGGCGATTACATTTGTGTTGACGAAGTGTGTACTGAGCGGCGTGGTGAAAGTCCATCCCGTATCCACCCCGCCGGAGAGCATCATATACAGTTCAACGCAGCCCCCCAGGACGAACAGGTACCAGCTTATGAGGTTGATTTTCGGGAACGCGACGTCCTTGGCGCCGATCATGAGAGGTATAAGAAAGTTGCCCAGGACAGCTGGCGCTACCGGCACCAAAAAGAAAAAAACCATGATGATGCCATGGATGGAGAACAGTTTGTTGTAGGTATCCGAGGTGACGAGATCGCCGGCGGGCGTAAGGAGTTCTAACCGAATCAATGAGGCGGCTGTGCCACCGATGATGAAGAAAAAGCTGGTCGTGAAGAGATAAAGGAGAGCGATGCGCTTGTGGTCCTGCGTCAGCAGCCAGGATTTAAGGCCGTATCCGCTATTCAGATAGCTTTCCTTCGGCAGCAGGAGGAGTTCAGGCGGCGTCCCGACCCTTGCGGTCCCCATCACATTATTCTCCGAAGAATGGTCGAGGTCGTGCCCTTAGGCTCGACTGCTCCGCCGGATGGATCTGGGCCGTCCAGGATCTCGTAATTCTTGCGGCGATGCTTCGACTGTTGATTCTCACCGATGGATCAGCGGTATGCTATGACCTAGGTCATACCTGAGTCATCGTTTGTGGAGAACGCGATGAAGACGAGCAGAATCACGGCCCTCCAACATACAGAACTGTTCGGGTGCCTGACTGCGAAGGAGCTTGCGGATATTGCACAGCGAGCTGCGGAGCTTCACTTCAAGAAGGGGAAGATGCTATTTCTCTCAGGGGAACAGGCAAAAGGGCTTTTCGTGGTTGTGAATGGCCAGATACGGGTCTTCCAGCAGAACGCAGAGGGCAGAGAACAAGTGATGCATATAGATAGTGCCGGTTCTGTGGTTGCTGAAGTTGCTGTGTTCGATGGCGGGCCGTACCCCGCATCCGCAATATCGGAAGTCGATGTCGACGTGCTCTTTATCGATAAGCACGATGTGCACGATTTCTGCAAGATGTACCCGACTTTGGCGCTGCAAGCCCTGAAGTTGATGGCGCAGCGAGTGAGGAAGCATGCGCAACTGGTGGAAAGTTTGTGTTTCCATGAAGTCGGTCAAAGACTCGCGTTTTTTCTGTTAACGAGAGCGCAATACGCTGGCACGCCTATGCAGGATCGAGCTGCATTTCACCTCCCGTTGTCTCACCATGAAATTGCTATTCGCATAGGTTCGGTAAGAGATGTAGTCGCGCGTGCTTTTGCCCGGCTGAAGCACGATGGATTGATAGCTGCGGAAGGTCACGAAGTGACAATCCCCAACGTACGGGCTCTCAAACTCTACGCAGACACCGGAGCTTGTGGACCGCCATCAATGAACTGAGTTCCATTCTTCTTTCTCCCGCCTCTTTTTCGGAGGTTTCGCGCATGGGCTGCAAGAAATACTCATCTCCTCGGGGGCGCGTGGAAGCGTTTACCGGAATTCTTAGCATCCGTCTGCCGATCCTGCTTGCCCCCATGGCTGGAGCGTGCCCTCCCTCGCTGTCGATTGCCGTTGCTAATGTTGGAGGCTTGGGAGCATGTGGAACGCTGTTGATGGAGCCGGAGGCGATAAAAGCCTGGAGTGCCGAATTTCGTCGACAGAGTAAAGGAGAATTTCAACTCAATCTTTGGATTCCCGACCCGCTGCTGGCGCGTGATTTCCAGTCGGAGAAACAGCAGCGGGAGTATCTAGCGGCGTGGGGACCTCCGGTTCCAACGGAAGCGGGCGACGCCGGACACCCGGACTTTGAGGCACAATGCCAAGCCATGATAGCCGAAGCACCGAAGGCCATCTCTTCGATTATGGGACTCTATGCCCCTGACTTTATCTCGGAGTTGAAAGCACGCGGAATCCTATGGTTTGCCACGGCTACGACGGTTGCTGAAGCCAGGGCAGCTGAAGCAGCCGGTGCCGACGCCATTATTGCCCAGGGGATGGAGGCCGGTGGACATCGCGGAGCCTTCCACGCTGATCAGGGAGAACGTCAGATGGTAGGCCTGATCGCGCTCTTGCCGCAGGTGGTTGACTCAGTGAACGTGCCAGTCATTGCCACGGGTGGAATCGCCGATGCGCGCGGAGTGGCTGCAGCACTGATCCTGGGCGCCAGCGCGGTGCAGATAGGAACTGGGTTCCTGCGATCTCCGGAGGCGATGATACATCCCGCCTATGCGGACAGACTCGCGCAGACCGAAGCCCACGAAACCATGGTTACAAGCGCATTCACCGGACGCCCTGGACGTAGCGTGACAACAGCATATGTTCGCGCATCGGCGGCCCGGGATGTGCCTCTGCCAGCTCCGTATCCTGTCCAGCGCGGATTGACTCGCAAAATGCGGGAAGACGCGCAAAAGGCGGGAGACGCCGACCGGATGCAACTGTGGGCCGGGCAAGCGGCCCGATTAGCACGGGCTGAACCGGCTGGCAGAATTGCTCAACAGCTGTGGGAGGATGCCTCCCGGCTCCTCCTGTAGTTGGCCAGATTTTGCAGATGAGAAGGAAATTATTCCCGGCTCGTCGGCAAGTGGGAATTTTGCGCCGAATCATCGATCAGATGATTGACCCACGCCGGCATCCCGCTCAAATGTCGAGAATCGACTATGCCTGGCGGGGGACCATTCCAGAACTGTACTTTTTGGATCGTGTGGTGATAGAGCTTCTCGCGTAACGGCTTTGGAGTATTCTCACAAGCGATAGCTGCCCTGCGCAGGGTGGCGGGATTTCACTGGCCAGGTCGTAGACTCGTTCGATCAGCGCGGTCCGCATGGCAGAGATTCAGTTTTTGTGGCATTGTTCGGGAGGCTTGCCTGGAATACGTTCCAGGCACCCCGATTGGCCGCTACGTTCCGGTGCCCTAGCACTCGGCTGGATCGACGAAGCCAAGGCAAGCGTACATACCAAGCGCTGAAAGATCCGGATCGACTCACCGAACTGGAGTCGCCGGCCAACGAGGAAGTTGGATCCGAGGAGAACCGACGATGAAATATCTCGACGAGTACCGCGATGGAAACATTGCTCGGAAGATCGTGGATGAGATCCACCGTATTCAGACGAAGCCCTGGGTGATTATGGAAGTTTGCGGTGGGCAGACCCATTCCATCGTCAAACATGGAATCGACTATCTGCTCCCGGAAGACGTGGAGTTGGTGCATGGGCCGGGCTGCCCGGTCTGCGTTACGCCGCTAGAGATGATCGACAAGGCACACGCGATTGCTCGCCGGCCTGAGGTGATCTTCTGCTCGTTTGGCGACATGTTGCGGGTGCCTGGATCGGATGGTGATCTATTCACGATCAAGGCCGGGGGCGGCGACGTTCGCGTAGTCTACTCTCCGCTCGATTGTCTTAAGATCGCGCGCGCCAATCCCGACAAGAAGGTGGTCTTCTTTGCCATCGGGTTCGAAACGACCGCACCCGCCAATGCAATGCTGGTTTGGCGCGCCCAGAAGGAGGGCTTAAAGAATGTCTCGATTCTGGTTTCACATGTTCTGGTTCCTCCGTCAATCGCGGCGATTCTGCAATCTCCACAGAATCGCGTCCAGGGCTTTTTAGGGCCCGGACACGTCTGCGCCATCATGGGTTATCGCGAATACGAGCCGATGAGCGCGCGTTTCAAGGTCCCTATCGTAATTACAGGCTTTGAGCCGCTGGACATCCTGCAAGGAACGCTGATGACGATTCGACAGCTGGAAACGGGACGTGCTGAAGTGGAAAACGAATACTCGCGCATTTTGGACCGGGAAGGGAACCGCCCGGCACAGAAGCTGGTGTCGAGTGTTTTTGAGATCGCCGACCGAAAGTGGCGCGGAGTGGGCTCCATCCCGAAGAGTGGATACAAACTGCGGTGGGAGTTCCGCGAGCATGATGCGGAAAAACTATTTGACGTGAAAGAGATCGACACGCACGAACCGGATATTTGTATCAGCGGACGGATTTTAAGAGGAATAAAAAAACCGCACGACTGCCCGGCCTTTGGCACTCTCTGTACTCCGCAGCGACCGCTGGGAGCGACCATGGTGTCGTCGGAAGGCGCGTGTGCCGCCTACTACGCGTACGGCAGGCATCTAGAGGCTGAGAAGAAAGAGCGGGCGGCGGCAAGATCCCTTGGAGGTGTTGCATGACGCAATCTACCGGTTCAGCGAGCAGCTCCACTGCCAATCTAACGCATGCGGTGGGGCCGCCAAATGATTGGCGCGAGAAAGTCATGCACAAATGCCGCGAATCTGTGGAGGTCAAGCAGAAGTTCTTTGACCACTATGCCGATACAATCGGCGAGTTGGCTCAGAAAATGGCGGGCCATTTTCGCGACGGCCACAAGCTCTGGGTGTTGGGCAACGGTGGCAGTGCATGCGACGCCCAACATATTGCCGTCGAGTTCGTGCATCCTATCATCGAAAAGAGGCGCGCGCTGCCTGCCTTCGATCTAGTCAGCCAGGTACCGGTGCTCACAGCCATATCTAATGACAAAGACTATGCCCGGATATTTGTGGACCAGATTGAATTGTGGGGCCAGCCTGGCGACATGGTGATAGCCATTTCCACCAGCGGCAATTCTCCCAACCTGATCTACGCACTGGAGGAGGCACGGCCCAGGGGCCTGTTGACAATTGCGTTCTCCGGCAAGGATGGCGGACGCCTAACAGACGCTGCCGAGTACTGTTTCACGGTTCCCAGTTATAGCATTCACCGCATCCAGGAATCGCATGTCGCGCTGCTGCACATCCTGTGGGATCTGACGCATGTCGCGCTGGGCGAGGAAGACGTCATCTGATGGACTCGGCGCGATCGTGGCAGGCTCAATCGAAGCTCTTCAGATTCAATTGCGCTGACAAATCGCAGCCGACTAACTGAGCGTCGTCCATAGCTTCCGGGTCGTCGTCGCTGGGGAGCATCGAGGCCTGCAAGCACACGGGCACAAAGCTAGTCTTGTTCGCCAAAACGTTACAAGCTTCACCGCACTCAGGCACCCAAACAGCAGCGTACGCTGGAGGGTCCGTAATTCTGCTCCTCTTCCTCGCATTCTCCAGACCGTCCTCGGCGGCAGGAGCCCCAGAGGTGCAGGAGTTCACCTATCGCGTCAACTCTTCGACCCCGGTCTTTACTTTTCCCGTTCTGCAAGGAAATCAAGTGCGTCGCCCAAAGCAGCGTCATATGTTTCCTTCTCAGCACGCGGGAAATCCGTGAAGATTTCCATTCGTTGCTTCAATGAGTCTTCGTCGCGATCAACCGAAAGAAATATCGTCGCCACATATCGGTTGATGGCCAAGTAGTGTCTTAACTCAATACGGTAGTGCACATGTTTCCCAAAGAAGTCATAGGTATCGATTACTTTGGAAACAGTAGGGAACCCTGCCCGTTTGAATTCTTCAACAACGTTCATGCGTAACCTCCAACGGCAATCATAGAGCGCCCAAAACTCTAGAACAAATGTCAGGACTCGAGAGCCGTATCACTCCCGAGCGGCAATCGGCAACTGATGCCCGAAGACACACGGTTCGCTGAGCTAACCATAGTTCCTGCAAATGCGTTTTCCGTAAGTTGCCCTAGGCGTCCTTCCGATCAAGACCTCTACGGCATCCTTACGCTTGCACTATGTTTGCCGGTCCTCGTCTTAAAAGGGACCTTGAATCAATGCTGCCCAAGCAATGGAAGCATTTGGCGCTGGTGAACCTAGGGCTCAGCCCACTCGAGTAGAATCCTTCCTAGCAAATTGGAAGCGTTGCGCTTCGAGTGCGTCAGTTTGAGGGAAGAGGTCTGAAACCAAAGCTTCGGGTTGACGCGACCAATACACGACACCGTAGAGTCGAAAACAGCCCAAACTGTCCCAAACCATCCTAAATCGATGGGGGTATAACGCTAATGGCTTCAAACACATCCGCTGATTCCAGACCACTTAGTTCGCTTGCTAGGCGGCCCTGAAAAGGCCGGCGTCGGCGGTTCGATCCCGTCTCTGGCCACCAATAAAATCAATAGCTTACGAGGAACAATAAAGGCCTCACGAATAGGAGGCTTTCACGCGTTTTGCGTAAGTATCCTGTTTTGAATGACATGGCAATTTTTCGTATGGTCGCGTATTGATCGTGCATTGATTTGCCTACTAACGCGCTCTTCTGACCCCTTTAAAATGTGCTCATTGCAGATGCTGGAGAACGGGCGACGCCAGCCCTTTTCAATATCTCTTACCCCCAAACTAGGTTCTTTTGCCGGTTCGTATTGCAAACTCTTGCTGCAACTTTGCAATAGATTCTCGAGCGCCACTGTGATGGCGAGGATGTCACAACGCCGACGGTCAATGACTCGAGGCATTTTGGGATTAGCGGTACTTTTGCTTTTCCGTGCGGTTTGCGGAGGACTGCATCGGCTCCTGCGTGTCCGCCGGCTGCGGATCGTTCTCAAATGCCACCCCGAGGGTGCCTGCAATGACAAGTCCGCCACCAATGGCCATGCCGCGAGTAACCTCTTCATGTAGGAGCATCACTGCCATCACTACTCCAAACACCGGCTGAAGGTAAGTAAATACCATGATCTTACCCGCTTCGAGCCTTACGAGAACCTTATAAAACAGCACCATCGATATCGCAAAATAGATGACACCAAGAAAGATCAAAGATAACCATGTGTAAGACGTATAGGTGTTGATAGTGTTCGGATGAAAGGGCTCGAGATAGAGAAAAGGCAGGCTGGCAATTACTCCCAACACCTGGCCCCAGAACAAAACGGTCATAGGCCCTGCGCGGTCCAAAAGCTTCTTTCCATAAACCACGTATACCGAGTTCCCGATAGCGCCGAGCAACAGAAGTAAATTTCCAGTGACGTGGGATCCGAGCAGGCTCACGCTACCCCACCGCAGGTCCGAGATGACAACGACACCTGCAAGGGCAACGATAAAGCTTACAAGGCGGGCTCGCGTCAAACGCTCGCCCAGCACCGCGACTGCGATCAGAGCGGTAAATATCGGTACTGTCATCGAAATCAGTGCGCCGTTCGCCGCAAGAGAGAGACGGGCTCCCAACGCGTAGAGTAGCGTCATTCCGGTCACGCCGAAGAGGCCCATGATGCCGAAATCAACATAGTCGCGAGCCGTGAGCCGCGTGCGGCTAGCTCTTCCCTCACGGTACTCGACGTAGGCGAAGGGAAGTAGCGTCACGACAGAGATTCCCAGCGTCCAGCAGTTCAATACGACCGGCCCCATCTGCGCCTGGGTGTACTTGATCGCGGACCATCCAGTGGCCCAAATAAAGTTGGCGAGTGCCAGCAGCAGGATGTCCGATTTTCGTGTCTTCGCCATGTTCGGCCCTTGTTGTTATCTTCCTAAGGTCGCTGGGAGATTCGGCCAGCGCGCATGAACGAGTTAGCAGCTGACTCTCGGGACAGGTTGCTGAAAAGCTGACTACTACCGAGAGAGACTACGCGACGTGACCGCCAGGATATCGCTTGAAAATGTCCGGATCGAAACCGGGGATTAAGATCTTTGCCTCGCGCCGAATCCTTTCGTAGGTCAGAAAGGCCTCCTCTAAATTCTCCACATACCCAACCGGGATGTTCTCTTCAATATTGCGAAACTTGAAGAATGAATCAGAGTAGATGACAGTTCCCTTGGCCGTTTCGATCGCAACGGCAAGGCTGCTACGGTGGTGCACACCGGCGAAAAAAGTTCGGATGCCGGGAAGGATCTCATCCTCGTCTTTAAGCAGACGGACGCGAGGCCACGCGTCTGTCACCAAATGCGCCAAAATCTCCTTAGGGATGGCGACGTAACGGAAGGGATCGAGATATCGGTGTTTAGGGGCATGAAAGTCAATCCAGCCGCGCCCAAGGATGCAGATTTCAGCCTTTGTAAAAAGATCGATGTTTCCCGTGGCATAGTAAACCAACGGGGCGATCACCAGATAATCCACTTCGGCAGGATCCACACCGATCTTTAACAGAGCATCGGGCATACGTCCTTCGTTTTCCATGACGATTTTGCGTTCACCTGGCCAGGACGGCCAGAACGGATCGAGGGTTGAGAGATCGCGAACCAAACCACTATTAATCACAATGGTTTTGCCTCCGCCGCGCACCACAATCGTATGAAAGATGAAGGATTCCCAACGGTCGAAACCTTCCATGTAGTAGATGCAGGCGCCTAGAACCTCCTGGCGAGCCAACTGTATGACTTCTATCGAGTACGCCATGTAGGCCTCCGCCTCATTTCGGTTTTCCGTTGCCTATCGCGGTTGAAGACGACCTGGCTTTTTCGTGGAGAGTACCCGGTTCATGAGCCACCGCTCTCCGGAAAGATCTCACACCTGGCGATGGGCCGTTTTTCGATAGACGACCGATACACCGCCTCGACGAGCTGTAAGGTCTTGAGATGTTCACGCCCGCTATTCTCAGGTTCAATCGATTTGTCGATGGCTCCCATAAGTGCCGCCATGGGCCCAATGAAACCGTCGGGAACCCAGCGACTTTCAAACTTCGCAGATAGCCAAACGCCGGGAGACTTTTTCTTCGAAGTGAATTCGAGTAGATCGGGACGTCCGGTCGGATAGTCATACCAGATTCCGAGTGTCCCCTTAATGCTTCCTTCTGTGCCGTCGAACCGAAATGTGGCAAAGTGATCGTCGGTGGGATTTGTCGAACAGTCAACCAGGAGACACGTTAATCCACCGGCAAACTCGAGCGTCATAATCGCCCTTGTTTCTCCCTTCTCCTTCTGATCGGTTATTCGCCCAGTGACGCAGAATACTCGCTCAGGCTCACCAAACAACATGCGCAGGCAATAAAGCGGATGGATGGCATCAAACATGATTGTGAGATGTTCCGACTCGGTCAGCCACGGCCAAGCTCCCCAGTTCTCGTAGTAATTGACTTGCACGACTGCGAGAAAGGGGCTGCCGATCCACCCCTCGCGGATCAAGGCGCGGCTGGAACGCATTGCAGGATCCCATCGCATGTTTTCGTTCACCGCGAGCCATCGTTGCGCACGTTCGGCCCGGTCCACCAGAATTTTGGCTTCAGAAGCCGTAGGAGCAAGCGGCTTTTGGCAGAGCAGGTGCTTCCCAGCTTCGAGCACGCGCGACACGAGGGAAGATTGCGACCATGGCGGCACAGCGATATCCACGATCTCTATGTTGGGGTCTGCCAGCAGTTCATCGAGGGTTCGGTAGACTCTTGGAATACCAAAGCGAGCGGCCAGCGACTGAGCCCTTTCCAAATTGAGATCGGTAATCGCGACAATGTTGAAGCCGGCTCTCCGATACGCGGGAAGATGAGCTGCTTCGACAATGGCGCCGGCGCCGATCACACCAATACCAAAATTTGTCCGTATACCTGGCTCGGGTTGGCAGTCGAATGTGGGTAAAACAATCATGATTTCAATATCCTGAGCCTTAAGCGGACCGTCTACGTTTGGCGGCCACAATGACCCGCTTCTTCGCCGCCAACACCGATCTACAAACTTTTCTTTGGTACCAGGTTGCTACGCATTCTACGCATCGCTTCCTGATAGATAGCTTCGTCGTCGAGCGAGACGGTATCGTCGTCAGGGGGCTTGACCAAATCAAAATGCCCGAACTCGTCGCGTCCATGCACAAGTAAACCGATCTGCCGCTCGGTGCCTTCCTGCACCACCTCCGAACTAATGAATCGAACAGCACATCCGATGCGGGGAGTGTTCGATCGATTCACCTCTGATCCATGAACGATGCCGATGTGGTGGAGGGACATTTCGCCGGCTTGAAGCACGAAATCCACTCCCTGCGACTCATCTACCTTGACAGCAATCTCCTGGCCTCGGGAAAGAGCGTTATCCGGCGCGTACGTATCTACCTGGGGAAGAAGTGGGCCCTGGTGGGTACCCGGAATCACGCGCATACATCCATTCTCCGAATTGCACTCCGACAGAGCAATCCACGCCGTGGTCACATGAGGCGGGTGAAGACCCCAGTAAGTCGCATCCTGATGCCACGACACGTAAGTCTTATCGCCAGGCATTTTCGAAAACCACTGGGAGTTCCACACGATCAGATTAGGTCCGAGAACGCTCTCCACCGCTTCGAGAACCATGGGGTGTGAAATCATGCGATATACCCAATTCAGTATCAGATGCGTTCCAACGTAGACTTTGTAATGTTCATTGGGTGCCAGGGACCGGAGGCGCTCCTGATTCTGGTTGAAGTACTCGAGAAATTGCCCCCTGAACTCTGCGGTTTCCGCATCGTCGAACACGCGGATGGGGAAGTAGTAGCCTCGGTCAGCGTAGCCACGTTGTTGCTCATCGGTCAGCGTGGCGCTGTGTGTCACTTTCTCGAAACCATTCGCTCGATCCATCATGACTCCTCCACAACTCGGTTCACCTTTATACACAATTTCCGGCAGCGCTGAGTACGAGAGGCCGTTCCTGGAGGGGCGGGCGCTCTACAAATTTAAAACGGGACTTCCAAGGCTCATTGGACCTGTCGAGCAGCCGGTTGCAATTTCAAGGTTCGCCAGTAACGCCACGCGCTATTTATGGGTCAACCAGGTTGACTACGTCGAAGCCATACGCTTCGGCCGGAGTATAGAATTTTTTCCCAAAGACCAGGTCTGAATAATTTCCGTCAGGCACGCTCGCGTCGGGCAGACTGAGCCATTGCACCGCGGCAGGATTTAATTCAATGCCGAGGCCGGGCATCTGGGGAATGGCTATTTCTCCGTCGACAACCCTCAACGGCTCGGTCAGTAGGTCATCCACAAGCCCATTGCCCGTCCGATCAATTTCCACAGTTAATCCCGTGGGAAGTGAGGCTATGACGTGCATGTTGGCGACAACCGCGATTGCGTCGCTCCATCCGTGTGTGGCTACCCGCAGCCCATGCTCTGCGCCCGCGAGTCCAATGCGGCGACACTCGGTGACGCCGCCACATCGACTGCAATCTGGTTGCAGGATATCAACCGTTCCCCGATCGATGAGTTCCCTAAACCCCTGTAATCCAAATTCGTTCTCTCCGGCGGCTAGAGAGAGGCCCAGGTTAGGCCGTAGCGCGAGATAGTTGTCGATATCTTCGGGAGGAAATGGCTCTTCGAACCAATAGACGTCTTTTTCTCGATAGGTTGCGGCGATGCGCCTGGCTTGGTCCAGGCTGTACCTTGCATTGCCCTCGATCATTAGCTTGCTGTCTGGACCGATCGTCCTTCTCACGATGTCGACCGCTGCGCGGTCATACTCATAGTTACGGCCGAGACGCATCTTCATTCCACGAAAGCCGTCGGCCAGATGTTGCTCGGCCTCGCGTCCGAGTTCCTCGGGGTCGTCCTTCCACAACAAGGCGCTTGCGTAGGCCGGGATGCGGGTTCGGCTCCCTCCCAGTAGCTGGTGAATAGGCTTACCCGCCATTTTGCCCCTAATGTCCCACAGTGCTGTATCGATTCCTCCAAGTGCAGATACGGCGACGCCCTTACGCCCGTACCAGCGCGTAATGCGGTAGCAACGGTCCCACAAAGCCTCCACCTTGAGTGGGTCCTCGCCAAGCAGCATCGGCTGCAAGTGCTCAGCGATAATCGTGGCGACCAGCGCGGGGTGCGAATAAACGGAGCCGATGCCGGTGATGTGCGTGTCCGTGTGAACCTGAACGAGGCAGGATAACCGTCCGGTGCAGTAACCTCCAGCAAAGTAAAACCCTTTTCCCAATGGATATTCGTAACGAAGAGTTGCTACCTGAATGCCGGTAATTCGCAAGTCGTGACCCTTTCTAAGTCGCGTTCGCGGTAGGGATGAGAATCTTCGTAGGCGCCTGAAGAGACGCTAATGCCGTTAGTCGGTGCCGTATTGCATCACGTTGCTTTACTTTTTGTGCCTAATTGCTTTGGAGGTATTTGGTCGTGCAACGTTTTTGATTGGCGCGGTTATGCGCTAACATCGACCCCTCCCATATGCGCTCGATGCTTGCCTTCGCGTCGCATCCCGGAAAAAGGAGCGTGAGCCATGAGGTCCACGCTCTCCTGAGAGACACTACCGGGCAATTAGAAGTCGAGACGCATGGAAACCTGTCCTGTGCGAGCGCCCCCGAAGTCCGAACCGATGGCGTTCGAAATCAAGCCGAAGCTGCCTGAGCTGATATCCATATTCGGATCGCTCAGGTTGGTGTGGTTGAGCACGTTGGTGAACGTGCCCTCCGCTCTCAGCTTTAACCGCTCGGTGATGGAGAAGGTCTTGCTGATGCCGGTCGACAGGTTGATCGTGCCCGGACCCACTACAGAGCCCACCTGGGTATTTCCGAAGCGGCCGATGGGGTTGGGAAATGGGCCTGAGCCGCTGCCTGTAGTACACGCTGTTCCAGGCTGCCAGTTTGGATAGCCCGGGCAGGTATAGGCTCCCGGGTTGAGCCATGCAAGACGGGTCCGATTGGCCGGCTTATAACTCACGTGCGGCACATTGTCAGGATGTTGCAGGCGATGGCCGCCGTCGAAGCCGGCCGCGGTTCCATCCAGACCTGAGCCGGTACCCGAGGGGTCGCCCTGTCCGTCGTCATAGTAGGGAGATTCAAAGGGCCCGCTCTGCCAGAGGAAGATGTTGGACAACCGCCAACCTCCGATGGCAGCATCTGCGATCTTGGATATACCCGACCCGAATTGGCGTCCACGCCCGAAAGGGAGATCGTAGACCATCGTCGTATTCCAGCGCTCGCGGCGGGTTCCGTAGACATTTCCAAAATCGACTGTGCGATCCAGTATCGATGTTGCGCGTCCTCCTCCTCCCTCTCCCGAAAAGCTGTTCACATTGCCCGGACCTTGATTGTCTGCGAGTGCCCGGGAATAGGTCCATGACGAGTTCAGCTGCAGCCCCTTCTGGAAGCGGTGGCTGAACTCTGCCTGCAAAGATTGGTAACTGGCATTTGAACCTGTGGCGCGAGTGTTGATGCGGCCCCAATTGGGAAAGAGCCGGGCGGTGATGGGCTGGTTGTAGGCCGAAACAGTACTAGAGAACGGAAGGGTATTTTCGTCCGGCGCCCAAACCAGCTGATGGGTCTCAGAACCTATATATGAAATGCGAGCTGCATAACCGGTGCCGAAGTCGTGATCGACACTGAGCGACCATTGTTCCGTATAGGGGTCCTTCCAGTTCACACTGTTTGCCGTCCCAAAGTAATCCTGCCCATAGCAGGTTCTGCAACCGCCATTCCCAGCTCCGGCATAGATGTCAGGCCATTGATAGCCGATTGCATGGGATGTGGTGTCCAGAGTGTTTGTGTACTGGGTGGTCTGCGCCTGGAGTGTTCCGGTAAGCGAATAAAAATTCGAGCCCAGCAGCGTGATGTTGTACATGCCAAAGCCACCGCGAATGGCCGTCTTGTCATCATGGAAGGGTCGATAGGCAAAACCAAAGCGAGGCATAAAGCGCCAGTGCGGATAGTGCTTCAATCCCGCTGGGAAGCCTGACTGGCTGTTTGTGAGCACCGGCATGCAGGGAGCACCGTTAATCACGGCGTTGTTGGTATTGTTCACACCGTCTGGATCACAGGCATTTGCGCTGGCTAGAAAACTCTGCGCCAGCAGGCTTTGTTTGCCGTCTGGATAGATCGAGCGCCCGGCGAGAGCGTAGTTTGGATCGAAGTTCCCAATGTCTCCGCCCGCATCAGAGTACCCGGGATGCAATTCGTACCGTACGCCATAAGTGAGCACCAGGTCCTGGTTGAACTTCCACTGGTCCTGACCAAAGAAGTTGTAGTGGTAGGACTTGCCGTCATTGTCCTGTCCCACCACGTCATAAAACGTCTGAAATGGCAGACCCAACAGAAAATCGGCAAAATCCACACCTGTGAACAAGCCGGCGCTGGCCTGAGTGTTGTACTGGAAGGTGCCATAGTTGTCGGAGCCGTTAAAGTTCAAGGGGGTCACTGCTTGCAGCTTCCGGATATCAAGGCCGAACTTGAACTCGTGATTGCCTTTCGACCAGTTCAGCGAATCGGTATACACCCAGGTGTTCGCTTTATTGATCGAGTTCAGCCTGTCTGCATTCAGGTGGCTGATATTGTTGAAGTCGACTTCGGGAATGCCGTTGTAAAAAAGGTTCTGCAGGCCGGTCAGACCCAAGCCTTCGGTGAAGGTCTTGCCATCGAAACTATTGGTCTTCCCCGAGGTATAGAGGGTATAGCCAAAACCGCCTTCGTTGATGAGCCGCGGGGTGATGGACCAGTTGACGCTAATCTTTAACACACGCGACTGGTTCGTATTCTGTGCTGATGGAACGGAAAGGGGCTCGGTGGTGGCGGTAGGATAGTCCTTCCAGGTATACCTTCCCCAGAGCAGAACCTTCTGGTTATACCCGAAATACTGGTCGGCACGGATATCGAATTGATCGGAATGGCCGCTCGTATCTTTGTTCACGATGTAGTTGGCTACTCCGTCGTCGGAATAAGCTGTGGGGTCGCCGACGTTGGGATCGGGATAGAACGAAAGCAGCTTTGCCGCAGCCGGATTGATCGCGGGCAGCTGCGTGCCATAGCTTCCGCCGGTAAACGGATTGGTGAGACCGGTAAAGGAATCGGAGACGTACTTTGAAAAATCGCCTTGCTTCATTAGCGTGCTGGGGACGACGTACGCTGCCGTGGTTTCAGAGGGGTGACGCCACCCTTCATAGGCGCCGTAGATAAAGGTCTTGCTGTGGCCGTTGTACAGGTGTGGAATCACGACCGGCCCCCCGAAGCTGCCGCCGTACGTGTTGCCAACGAGCTTTGTCTTGCTGGTGGTGGTTGGATATGTATACGGAATGGCATCGAAGGCTGAACTCTGGTAATACCAGAAGGCCGATCCGTGGATCGTGTTGGTTCCCCCCTTGGTGGTTACCGTAATCTCTCCCGGCTGACCAAATTCAGCGCTGCTCATAACCCCATCTGCGCGCACTTCCGAGATCGACTCGCTGGATGGGAAAGCATCTGCGATCGGCGTGTTTTGGCTCGCATTTTGAATAGTGATGCCATCCACCGAAACTTCCGTCTGGAAGGGCAGGCCGCCCTGCAATGCAAAGCTGCCATGATCTGCCTGAACGCCTGGGAGCGTACCCACGATGTTCAGGGCGCTGGTGCCGCTATCACTGGCGCGCGTGTTTACCGGCAAGTTTGCGACGTCCGCTGCGCTGTAGACGGCGCTGATCGACGGGGAATCCGTATCGATCGCCGTGATGGCATCCCCAGAGACTTGAACCTCCTGCTTCACGCTTCCCACCGCCAACGATGCATCTACTCGCAATTGCTGGCGGACCTGTAACGTAAGATCCGTCGCCGACCACTTGCCAAAACCAGGAAGCGAAACCTCGAGTGTGTAATGCCCTGCCGTCACGTCGACAAACTCATAATCGCCGGAGCTGTTGGACTGTGTGGTGCGTGAGGTGCCCTCGTCATTGCTGGTCAGCGTAACGGTCGCACTGGGTATTACGGCTTTAGAAGTGTCCCTTACCGTCCCTTGAATGCTTCCCTGAATGGATTGCGCCTGGCTGACAGCCGCTACAAACATCCACATCGTGATAACCGCAGTCGTCAATAGTTTGCTTTTCGGCGATTCGGATAGGTATCTGAACATTACAGCCTCCACATTTTATTGAATTGCGCCAGGTGTTCTTCTCTTGTAAAAAATGAAATCCGTGAACGTACAGCGCACCAATAGCTTGAAGCTGCGCAATTAACGCGCGTTCTGATAGAGACAAGCTGAATAGTAACTACGAGAAGCGGAACAAAAGAGTGTTCAAGCGACACCCATGTTGTCAGCCTTTCGCAGGCCTCAGACAATCGCCGGAAGATGCAGCCTTTTACGAATACGGCAGAAGCCCTATCTGCAGCGGAGTAGATCAGGATGGGGACAGTGCCGTCTTGGAAATTATTGCGCGAGTGCTATTCGGAATTATTTTCCGTAGACCGTGGTGCAACGCCCGTGGGGGACCGTAGGGATACTCAGCATGGCCCGAGTTTCGATTGTTTAGGAACACACCAAGTGATGCTGTGACTTACGGGTGGCCCGCGAATGGATGGAGCTAGGGAGCGGCTACCCCGCGACAACCGCAGGTCCCTCCACTACGGCTCTCGGAAGAATGCGGCTTGAATGATGCTCGATCGGCGCGAAGAGGAGGTCAGCCGTGGGGCGCGTCAGTGGCCGCCCCCACGGCAATGGATGCCATGGACGATTAGAGAGTGGAGTCAAGGTCCACTCAGTACCGCCATGATCTTGATGTTCGATATCGGGTAGGTTCCATCCAGATTTTCGGCGAATGCTTTGATGAATGAGTCGTGAGTGCTTAATTCGACCGTTTTCTGCCCTGACGATCCAGGCTGGAAGTCATTGTCGAAGGTCAAGAGATCGACCGTATCGTAAGTCTTTCCGTCGGCGCTCGAACGAATATGTATGCGCATGCCAGCTTTCGCGGCGTGTTGATAGTTGGCTTTCGCCGTTATCGTTACACGCGAAGCGCCGTTGAGACTGATGGGCCGGCAATTTGCAATGTTCGTCGTGCCGCGCGGCGCCAAGGAATCTTCAACGATGACCGGGACGGGTAACGTGAAGGCGCTCGGAGTGACCAGGACTTCAACCCCCAGGTCCTCCGTGTCGATTCCTCCGGGTATAATCGCAGCTTTTGGGTCCAGATATCGAAGCGTGTGAAAAGCGTAAATGAAAGGTGGTTCAAAGAGAGCATGTACTTCTGAAAAAGCTGAGGCATTCGGAAAGGACTCTCTGAGGGCGACCGGGTTGCCACCGTATCGCACAAAGTGTTTCCCATCGAAGCTATATGCATACCCGATACTTTCCTGGCCAAGGATTCTGGGCACGAACTCTTTGGCGCCCCCGTAGAACATGTGAAAAACGCCGTCCCGGTATAGCACCTTGGACTCAGAATATCCCGCATCATCCCAGGCGCCTGTTTCTTCAACAGGAAGCACCGGATTACCGGCCCACGGAACCCAGGGGCCCTCGGGCGAATCGCCGATGGCCAAGGCCATTGGTCCCATGTCGCTTGCGGATTCGCCAACGGGGTATTCCGCGTACATGTAATACTTGCCATTCGCTTTGACGACACTGCTGACGTAACAGAAATCGATCACCGGATTCTTGGCGTATCTCGTCCAGGGCCCATTGGGTGACGGAGCTGTCGCCAAGCCGACACTACATTTATAAGGCGGCTTGCTTCTGGTGCCGCAATACCACATGAGAAACTTGCCTGGCTTTTCTTTGAGGATTACCGGGCAAGCCACTCCTCCGGCATCCCACTCTCCGTGCTCGCCTACATCAATCAACGGCTTGTCGCCCATCTTGGTCCACGGACCGAGTGGGTGCTCCGCGGTAGCACCGCCAATGCGATAACCCCCTGGCCCCCAGACCTGGTGATCGATGGGGGCCCCGTGGTAGTAGAAGTAGTAGGTGTGGTCCTCCTTGGTAATGTCTCCAGCTTCTATGTAGGCTTCATCCCAAGCCCCCTTCGGACCACGGAGAATGATGGGGTTGGGGCCGGGAATCTGCAGGAAAGGCCTTGGCTTCAGGAACGCGTTTTGCTCTGGCTGATCCTTCGCGGACGTTTGGGCGAAGCCGCAATCCGCCGCATACAAGAAGAGTCCTGAAAGCACTAATGGCAACACAAGCCACCTAGATTTTGGCAGTTGGAGCATTTTCCATCTCATTTCCGCTAAGCCCTCTCAGTCACATTTCCGCTCAAAATCCGATAGTCGCCACCAAGAGAAACGTCTCTTCCAAGCGAGCCGGGGATTAGGTTATCTCGACGCCATGGATCGACTGTACTTTCGTTCTGTGGACGCGTATTGCAACATTTTGCGTCATTTTTGCGCCTGATTGCTGAGGTATCAGTCAAAAATTAATCAAAATGCCACTAAATTCATTGCGTGGCGGGGCCGCCGCATTTATATTCAGGCGCATATGGCGACGAATCAGCACCTGGGACGAATTCATATAACCTCTCAGTTCTCGGTGACGCGCGCTTTCAAATCGCCTGTCGGACCTCACGCGCATTTCGAACAACTGGTGAGCTACTACTTTGCGGGACATGCCCGCTGCCGCATCGGAGCCCAATCAGTTGAATTTCGGACTGGGAACATCGGCCTGTTAAACGCTGGCGAGGTTCATGAAGACGTTGTCTCGCCTGAACAGCCGGACTATCTCATGGTTGAAATAAGAAAGGAATTCTTCCGGGAGTTGCTGCGAGAAATTGACTTGCCCGGCCAGGATCTTCCGTTCTTTCCGGCTCCCAGGCTGGAGGACGACGCGCAAATCAGAAGAATTTTTGAAGAGCTGCGAGCCGAGAGTGACAGTCAACAGTTGGGTAGCGCAGCTTTGCTCAAGAGCCTGGTAACGGAGTTGGCGATTTACCTTTTGCGTCGATTCGTTCCCGCTTCTTCGGGTAACCGGGGGACAAATTCCGACCTCAGCAGCATACGCTGGGAGGTGCGCAAGGCCCTTGAATACCTCCAGGATACTTTCACTGAAGAATTTGACCTGGAACGCGTATCGGTTGCTGCCAATCTGAGCAAATACCACCTGGACCGAGTTTTTAAGAGAGCGACCGGATTGCGTCCGAAC
This sequence comes from uncultured Acidobacteriaceae bacterium, assembly GCA_963746595.1. Taxonomy (GTDB): domain Bacteria; phylum Acidobacteriota; class Terriglobia; order Terriglobales; family Acidobacteriaceae; genus PALSA-350. Next base: position 1,526,230 of record CAVVBS010000009.1, on the reverse strand, counting down.
ACATATGTAGCGATGTTAAGAGTCGATCGGGCGAAGAACCTGCTCGCACACACAACGAAGCCCCTGGCAGATATCGCATTGAACCTTGGCTTTGCCGATCAAAGCCATTTCAGTAACGTGTTTAAGCAGTTCAGTGGCCTAAGCCCGCGCGCCTATCGTCGTGCAGCCAGCAGAATCTCCCCTACTCACTAGACCATGCGGCCAGCGGAAAGACGGAATCGGATCGTCGAAATATTGCGTGAGCGCGGACGCGTAACCGTGAGCGCGCTCGCCGAAGAATTTGGCGCCTCTTTTGAAACAGTTCGCCGCGATTTAACTGAACTCACTGCGCGTCGCCTCATCAGGAAATTCCACGGTGGAGCGACCTCGTTGGATGCTGCGGCGGTGGGCACAGACATCGAAGGCTCATTCCAGGGCCGGATGCTGGAACATCAGCATGAAAAACGCGCCATAGCGCGTCGCGCGGCGGCTCTCTTTTCGTCGGGCGACAGCTTGTTCATCGATACGGGAACAACTACATTGATCTTTGCGGAAGAGCTTGCGCGATTGTCGCGACTTACCGTGATCTCCAACTCGATTGCGATTGTTCAAACGATCGCACGCGGTGCGGGCCAGGGGAATAAGGCCTTTCTTCTTGGAGGCGAATTCAGCGACGATGCCGGCGAAACGGTGGGGCGCCTTGCGGTGGAACAGATTTCTCGCTTTCGCGCAGCCCATGCGGTTCTCACTGTGGGATCTATCGAAACAGACGGCATCATGGACTTCGATCTGAACGAGGCTGAAATCGCTGCCACCATGGTGGCCCAAGCCAAGGAAGTTACAATTCTGGCCGACGCCAGCAAATTGGGCCGGGCCGGGTTGTTTTTGGTGTGTCCACTGACCGAAATCGATCGCCTGGTTATAGATAGAGCTCCTGACGGCAAGATTGCAGGAGACCTTCACACAGCTGAGGTGGAAGTCCTCATCGGGGCCTCAAGCAACAGCGATTCGCTAGGTTCATAGTTGCCACCCCAGTTGCCCGTTCGTTCACTCTAGATTGACAATTTTGCCCTCCAATGTGACTCTTGTGTACGTTCGGTCTATATTTTTTGAGGTATCAGTCATTAAAGCACTAGGGGCGACGCGGTGAATGGTCTGTCCTGGTGACGAAGACTGCAGGCCTATCGACACCGACAAATTTAGGGTCATGCGGTCAGGAGGTAACTTGCGACGTCTCATCGTGGCGATCTGTCTATCAATTTCCTCCGCCTCATTTGCCGCCAAAATTGCTCATCAACCTCAGCGGGAAAATGTCATTTTTGTCATGACGGATGGTCTCCGTTGGCAAGAGGTTTTTGCTGGCGCCGACGTCGCGCTGATGACGAAAGAGACTGGGAAAGTTACAGACCCGGCGGCTTTGAAGGCTGAATATTGGCGAGACTCGGCGGACGAAAGACGGGCGGCACTCATGCCGTTCCTTTGGAATGTGCTCGCAAAAGAAGGTCAGATTTACGGGAATCGGGCAAAGGGATCCGACGCCTTCGTGACAAATGGCTTTGACTTCTCTTATCCAGGCTACAACGAGGCCCTTTGCGGTTTCCCGGATCCGCGCATACACAGCAACGACAAGATCCCAAATCCAAACGTAACCGTATTGGAGTGGCTTAATGGTTTTGCGGAATTCCGGGGGCAAGTTGCTGCTTTCGGTGCGTGGGACGTCATTGGGGCAGCGTTCAATCCGGCTCGATCAGGCCTGATCGTAAATGCAGGCTGGGATCCCTTCCTTGCGATGGAGATCACACCTCGTTTAAATCTACTCAACGAGCTGAAGACCGAGACCCCTCGCATCTGGGACGATGAGCCATTCGACGCACTTCCGTTCCATACCGCCATTGAATACCTCAAACAGCGCAAACCGAAAGTGCTCTACATCTCCCTGGGAGAAACGGACAACTGGGCTCATGAAGGGCGCTACGATGAATATCTAAATGCGGCCCACCGCGTGGATGAGTACCTGCATCAACTTTGGACGTTGGTGCAGGAGATGCCGGAATATCGAGGCCATACAACACTCATCGTCTCGATCGACCACGGACGTGGTGAAGGGACTCTTGGTTGGAAAGATCACGGAGAGAAAGCTCCGGACTCGAAATATATCTGGGTGGCGATACTTGGACCCAACACCCGACCCCTGGGAGAAAGAAGTAATATTCCGCCGATCACACAGAGCCAAATCGCTGCGACCCTTGCTCTTGCCGTCCGCAAGAACTACCAGAAAGCTGTTCCGCAGGCCGGTGAACCAATTCCGGATGCGTTTAACACAGTTACAGCGACAGAAGGCAACGAAAAAGAGTCATCAGCGCCGCGGCCCTGATGACTGGCGTTGCAAGAGCAAATTTCCTGGAACCTCCCGAATGGCGAACAACACTACTCTCGTAGCGGAATTCGACTCAAAACTTTGCCACCCGGTCTTTGACGTTGCGGTGATCGGAGGGGGCGTGGTGGGGTGCGCCGTACTTCGAGCGCTGACTCTGGCAGGGCTGAAGTGCCTTCTGCTGGAACGCGGTGCTGATCTGCTCTCCGGCGCCAGCAAAGCAAATTCTGCCATCCTGCACACGGGCTTCGACGCCACGCCTTACAGCCTGGAACTCAAGCTAATGCAGTCGGGCCGCAAACACTATCTCGAGATACACGAGAAGCTTGGCTTGCCGCTCCTCGAAACCGATGCTGTTCTTGTTGCGTGGAGCCGGGAAGAGCAAGACAAGCTTTCGAAGATACTTGACCGGGCCCATACCAACGGGGTCTCAGGTGTGCAAGCGCTGTCAATCGATGACCTAAGACAGATCTGCCCATACCTCTCTCATTCGGCTGTTGCCGCTCTTCGAATCCCTGGTGAGCACATCGTGGATCCCTGGTCGGCACCGCTCGCTTACGCGTTGCAGGCGATCGAAAATGGAGCGCATCTTGAACGGCTCGCCGAAGTGACACAGGCCGTACATCAACATGGCTTCTGGTCACTGACAACTCCGCGCGGAAAGTTTTCGGCGCGACTGGTGGTCAACTGTGCAGGTAACTTCGGCGATATTGTCGAAGATTTGGCTCGACCGAGTTCCTTCCACATCAAGCCACGAAAAGGTCAATTCGTCGTTTTTGACAAGACAGCGCGACGGGTTGTATCCACCATCGTCCTGCCTGTTCCAACCGAACGCTCCAAGGGTGTTGTGGTCTGTCCCACGATCTTCGGCAATGTACTGGTCGGCCCAACAGCTGAAGATCAGGACGATCGTCAACATGCGACTGTCGACACCGACACGTTACGAAAGCTGATTGCAGAAGCGGCGAGGATCGTGCCAGAACTCGCGGATGAGCCGGTAACCGCCACGTTCGCGGGTTTGCGTCCTGCGACCGAACGCAGCGACTATATTGTCGAAGCTCTTCCTAACGAAGCATGGATAACGGTTGGGGGCATACGCTCGACCGGGCTCACTGCTGCGCTTGGCATCGCGGAGCACGTGACCGGTCTGGTGGAAGAACACTTTCTTCCCCTGGCTCCGTTGAAGGATCCTGTTTGGCCCCGAATGCCAAACTTGGCGGAACACCTTCCGCGAGACCATCAGCGGCCTGGCCGCGGGAGTTTAGTGTGCTTTTGCGAGCTGGTGACGCGGGAGGAAATCGAAGCCGCGCTATCGGGTTCCCTTCCCGCCGGCGATCTCGGCGGGCTTAAAAGACGAACTCGCGCGACACTAGGCCGCTGTCAGGGTTTCAGTTGCCTCGCTGAGGTCTGTTGCATGGCGAAGACAAAATTTGCTGTCCCAGTTTGCCAAATATGAAAGCTATACCGCATGAACAGGCAACCCTGGTTATCACGGGGGCCGGTCCTACAGGTCTGTCCGCTGCCCGCGAGGCCGCGAGGCTAGGGCTTAGGGGAATCATCGTTTTGGAACGTGAAGCGCAGGCCGGCGGCGCACCACGTCATTGCGGCCATCTTGGATTCGGTCTACGCGACTTCGGGAGAGCGTGGACCGGACCTCGGTACGCAGAGCATTTGAGAAGCCTTGTAAAGGAGATGGACCTGCGCTGTAGCCACTCGGTCACTGGGATTGGCCCCGGCGGTTTGGTCGAGGTCAGTGGTCCACAAGGGCCATACAGTATTCAGGCACAGCGGATACTCATCGCGACTGGCACCTACGAAAAGAGCTGTGCGGCTCGTCTTGTCTCGGGTGCCCGCCCATTTGGTATTCTCACGACCGGAGCACTGCAGCGGTTCGCCTACCTGCATGGATGCATTCCCTGCCGGGCGCCTGTTGTTGTTGGCACAGAGATTGTCGCTTATTCGACAATACTGACCCTACGTCATTTTGGAGCCAAACCGGTTGCATTTATTGACGCTGACCATCGGTTACTTTCGTCCGCATTTGTCTCCCTCGGCGCGCGCCTGATCTATGGCGTTCCGACCATTCCCGGCGTACGAATTGTCTCAATCGAGGGGGAGGAGAGAGTAACGGCAGTGAAAATCGAGGGCAAGGATGGGCCGCGAACACTGCACTGCGATGGCATCGTCTTCTCGGGCGAGTGGGTACCGGAGACGACGCTCGTGCGGTTGTCTCATATCACTGTAGATGCGGCAACGCGAGGGCCGGCTATCGATACTCACTATCGCACAGACGATTCTCAGGTCTTTGCAGCCGGGAACGTGCTGCGATCGGCACGATCGGCAGGGGCTTGTGCTCTCGAAGGGCGCGCCGCGGCGCGATCGATCTTCGCCGATCTTCAGACTCGATCGCCAAGATCCAACTTGAGCCACGGTCATCACACATGACAGTCCTGGCTATTGATCAGGGAACCAGTTCAACCAAGGCCTTTCTACTGAGGCCCGACGGAGACTTTCGCCCAGTCGGCGCTATCAAGCATCGACAATATTTTCCAGCCAGCGGTTGGGTTGAACATGATGCGGAGGAACTCGCGTCTAACATCGAAGCTCTGCTCGAAGAAGCAGTGAGAAAAGAACCCCACATAGCAGGCATCGCGCTTGCCAACCAAGGTGAGACGGTGATCGCATGGGATCGCCGCACGAAGAAACCCCTGTACCCCGCGATCGTCTGGCAGGATCAACGCACACAACCACAACTCGATGATCTACCTAGTGACGCACGCGCGTTTGTAAGGGCGCGCACGGGCTTACCACTCGATGCCTACTTCTCAGCCTCAAAACTCGCGTGGCTTCTTCGGAACGTTTGCACTGTCGCCGACCTTGCGCGTTCAGGGTATCTCGGCCTTGGAACCTCCGATGCTTTTTTCATCGACAGGTTGACCGATATGTATGCCTCGGACGTAACAACGGCTTCTCGCACGAGCCTCATGGACCTGCACACCTGCCGTTGGGAGCCGAAGCTATGCGATATCTTTGGTGTGCCGATCGGACTACTGCCTTCTATCCAGCCGTCTGCAGACCTGTTCGGAAACGTTCTCCGTGGACGGCGGAATATTCCGATCGTCGCCTCCATGGTGGATCAGCAGGCCGCCCTCTTTGGCCATGGCTGCCGTCAGCCGGGTGAAGCAAAAATCACCTTCGGCACGGGGTCATTCGCAATGATGATCAATGGAGCCAAACCGATCATGGACAAGGCGGGGCTGGTACCGACGGTCGCATGGGGATTTCCCGGCAAACCGTGCGTTTATGCTTTGGACGGCGCCGACTACGCAGCGGCGGCGGCGATCGAGTGGGCCATTGGTCTCGGTTTAGCGAATAGCCTAGCGGACTTCGATCTAACGGAAGGACCATCCGCGCTGGAACGCGGCCTTGTCTTCGTCCCAGCGCTAGCTGGCTTGGGGGCACCGCATTGGGATCGAGGCGCCTCCGGTCTTTGGACTGGTCTTCGCCAGAGCACAACCAAAGCCGACATGCTGCGGGCCATAGTGGAAGGTATCGGGTTACGCGCGGTCGAGCTGATCGATAGTCTCGGTGTTTCGGAGGACCGGCCGATCTCTATCGATGGCGGCCTTACCTCGAATGCGGCCTTCGTGCGGTTACTTGCCGATTTGTTAGGCCGGCCCGTCCTGTTACGCAACAGCCCAAATCTCACAGCGTTTGGAGCGGCGCAGTTTGGCTTTTTGAGCCTTGGATTAGAGCTGCCCCCACCTGTGGAATCGCAAGACAGGTTGGTATCTCCGTCCTCGCGAAGTAAAAAGCTTCGAAAGCTTAGCTTCGCCTTCTCGCAGGCGGTCGAAAGCAGCCGTGCATTCGGCAGAGCGGTATCAGACCCCCGAGGAGGTATGCCGGAAACACAGGATTGAGATGCGGAGCGATGAACGCTGCCCACGAAATGAGCAGCGTTTACCACCGTCTACTTTCAGGTGATCGAGCGGACTTCTGTTTCATCTTGCGAAAGAACCCGGAGCGCACTACGGCAGCTATGATTAATTCAAGCAAACCGATCATCGATGAAGATGTCAAAGCCTTGCACGGTATGGGCTACGCGCAGGAGCTTGCACGCCGAGTTACTGGCTTTTCTAACTTTGCAGTTTCGTTTTCGCTCATTTGCATTCTCGCCGGCGGTATCACGGCATTTCCAAATGCCTTGTCTGCCGGCGGCCCTTTTTCCGCGACGATAGGTTGGCTCATTGGCGGCATCTTTTCTGTCATCGTTGCCTGTTCGATGGGACAGATAGCGTCCGCATATCCAACTGCGGGGGGTCTCTACCATTGGTCATCTATCCTGGGCGGGCGCGGCTGGGGCTGGCTTACAGCCTGGGTTAATCTGATTGCGCTCATATTCGTCATCGCATCGGTCGACGTCGGCGTATACCAACTTTTTCGTAGCATGTTCTTGGGCGGTATTTTGGGCGTGGATGTTTCTGCGTGGGTTCCTACCCCCATCGCCTTCGGAGTTTCGCTTGATCTGCACCAGACGTGCGCGGTCTTTTTGATCGTGGTTTCACAAGCTTTGTTGAACCATTTCGGCGTCCGTCAGACAACAATGCTTACGGATTTTTCGGGCTACCTGATTTTTGTGGTGGCTATCTCGCTGGCTGCAACTATGTTTGTCTTCGGTGCAACCCACGACTTCTCGCGCATCTTGATATTTACCAACAACACTGGGTATCCCGGGGGCGATTTTTACCCTCACGCGCGCACCCCGTTCGTGGCGTTCCTGGTTGGTTTGCTCTATCCGCTCTATACCATCACAGGATTCGACGCGTCGGCTCACATCGCAGAGGAGACACTGAGTGCACGCACAGCCGTTCCCCGAGCCATGCTGCATTCCGTCATTTGGTCGGTCATCTTTGGCTTCATCATGGCGGTGTCGTTTGTCGTTGCAGTGCCGGATTTGGCTGCCGCCGCGAAAGAAGGACCCGGCTCATGGTTTACTCTCTTTAACCATTTGCCGATGCCACACATTTTGCGCGATTTCCTGGTCGTTTCTCTTGTGATTACGAACTATCTTTGTGCGCTCGCTGCCGTGACGTCGACGTCACGCATGGTGTACGCCTTTGCACGCGATCACGGATTGCCATTTTCGAATGCTTTGAAGTCGGTAAACCGTGCTTATCGGACACCGGTTCACGCTATTTGGTTCACTGCGCTCTTGTCATTTGGCGTAACCCTTTACTCTCCGACCTTTGCGGCGCTCTCGGTAGGCACTGCCGTATTCTTGTATGTATCGTATGCAATGCCGATTGCCGCTGGACTGATCGCCGAGGGTAAACAATGGAGACAATTTGGGCCGTTCCGGCTTGGACGTTTGTCCCGGCCGTTCGCGTTCGTCACTGTGCTCGGCGTCGTTGTGGTCGTGTACGCTGGCGTACAACCACCGTCAGAGGTGATCGCGAACTATTCGATCGGAATCGGCACGATCCTTCTCATCACGTGGATAGTCAGCGAGCGTCGCCGATTCAAGGGGCCGCCGACTGGTGACGCTATCCGGCGGCGGGAGGCGGAGATCGCAGGAACCGAGACAACTTATAAAGAAGTTTAATGCGCTTTGAACCTTTGAACGTACGCTTTCGTAACAATCAGATTTATTGGGATTCAACGATCCGACCTGCAAGGTGACCGGCAGGTCGATATGGGTGGCGAGGTATCCCAGCGCGGCGGCGCAGCGATCGAAGTGGCGCGCCGCCTCTATCGCGCTGCAGTCCATAGGTCGCATCCTGGACAGGTCCAGCAAGCGAACAGCGTGAAGCAGAGTCGACGTTGCAGACCGAACGCATGCATGGCTGATCCCGTGCCGCAAGTGGTGAAACACTTACTGTTCGCGCTCTGGCCAAGGACTCACGAGATGGCTAAGGCGGTGCTCTCTCAGCCTGTGGCAAAAGTGCAAATACCACCTGCTCTTTGTTTGTGCATCGAGTCTGCAGCCATATATGACAAAGAACTCTGCAACACACAAGAGCGTCCGATCGCTCCCGTCGCAAGATCGCAGCTTCGACATCTGCTCTTCCAGCCACGCATCACATAACACGATCAATACACGACCACGGTACGGTCGCAACGAGCCCAAATCGTCCTAAACCATCCTAAATCGAGGCGGCCATAACGCTAATCATTGCGATCATATCAGCTGATTCCAGACCACTTAGTTAGCTTGCTAGGCGGCCCTGAAAAGGCCGGCGGCGGCGGTTCGATCCCGTCTCGGGCCACCACACTTCAAAGCCAAAGCCCGTCGCAAGTTCCAGCCCGCTCTCAGTCCGCATTCGAAAGACGTACCAGCAGCCACTACGGTAGCCGCATGACGCTTGTCAAAAACTTCCGCTAAAAACCGACGGCGCTCCGTAGGAGCTCGAACAACACACAAGCGGCTTACCGTCTTCGTTCGCCGAGTAAAGGTGCCTATTTGTCTGCTGCATTGCGAGCCCACGTGGCTAGGGGCTCAAGAAATGGATGGGTGGCCGAGGGAACGTCGATTTCGCCACTGAGTGATGTCGTGAAGGGCACCATGCGTCCGTAGAACGCTCGTGTGCTTTCCTTGTCCTGCTTGATTGTCCCGTGTTCTAGCGTAGCCCCGGCAAAGACTCCACGGGAACGAGAATAGCTCAACACTTTAGCACGCATCTTCCAGTCCGTTTCAGCCGCGGTCTGACGGCCCACCGGTCCGCCGGTCGCGCTGGCCTGCGCACCTATCGCAAATTTGCTGGAGAGGAGCTGCGTCATGCCGTCGTCGTTCATGATCAGCATGATCCTATCCACGGCTTGGCCGCCGAACTGCAAACCGAAGCTGCCTCCCCACACGACAAAGAAGGCGGGCGCGCTCCAACCCTTGGCCGTACGGCAGCTAGCAACCCCGCGCCCATAGCGCAAGCCGAGAACGAAGCCACCATTTAACATGGCGGGCACTACCGCCACGCAGGAAGCCGAGGAGAGTAAATTTGCCGGAATGCCTTGATCCGGCGCGGACTGGATCACTTGCAGAACTCTGCCTGCCGCCTCTACGCGAGCTTGAGCCTTTTCCGCATTCTCTGCCGCCCATGCCGCGGGTGCCAGACACACCACCAAAACCACCTGAAGAAGACGTCGCATCTCGTTTTTGGCCTTTCTGCGTCTGATTCTAGAGCGGATTCGGCAGACCGTTGATGCAGCGACAGAGATCGCTATTAGCGACTAGGGCTCCAAATGGGGAGCGCTGGCGGTGAGATCTCCCAGGCCGCCTTTGTTCATCTCTTCTCGGGCACAGCCGATGCGGACAGTCAATCCTCTCTTCTTGTTCTAATCGGAACCAGAGCCCCCTATTGCAATGATCCTTGCTCTGACGCAACGATCTTTGATCCTCTCTGCAATATCCGCTTGTTTGCAGCTCCTTTTGACTGACTGAACTGTGCCGGGTCGCTTGTTTTGGAGTGTCTCCGCCAGCTTAGGAAAATGTGAATCGCGGGAGGAAGAACTTGGTATGGTTCAGCACGCTTTCAGCATGCTTGTATGCGGAATGACTGGATACATTTTGATGAGCGCCATCGTTGCCGGCCTTTGGGGAATCCGGGCGCTTCGTTTCAGGCAGGCTGAGGTAAGGACCAACAGTCTGGAGTCGATTATTCGAGGATGGCTCAACGATTCTGACCTGAGTACGAAGGCCGCCTCCAGTCCGACGTGGCATTTTGGATTCATAACTACATTGCCAAGCGGCGCGTTGATTCACATTATGCAGATGAAGGAGCATCCGGGCCTTATCACTTTTCAGGCCAATCTAGCCATATCCACCGAACAGCAAGCAATGCTCAAAGCTATGCCAATCGCATACCGCCCGGAACTGGCATGACGCTTCCGGACAGCGTACCTCCATTAGATATGGGGATGCATCTTAAAGAAAGAAGGACCTGGACCATAGCTGAGCAACGATGAACGCCATTCAGCCACATTGCCTAGGAAACGAGCATCCAGCGCACGACGGCGCAGAAAGGTGTGTTGCTTTGCAAGGAACGATGCCCTGCCGAGCTTGCACCGAGGTGAACTTATGCATCTGATCAGTACTCACAACGGTAACTCCACTACTTCCCTGTATACCCTTCAAATGCGGTATTTACTCTCGACTCTGAATCAGATTCCCAAGTGTCTGGAAGAGCTGACCGACGCCGCGTCAGATCAACAGTTAAAAGAGACGTTTCACTCGCACCTGATGGAGGTTGGCCTTCAGCGTGAGCGGGTCGATCAGATTTTGCTCGAACTGACCAGCAAAGTAGTTGGTAAAAAATGTGCTGTGACCGCGGCTCTGATTGCAACCGTCGATAAGATCGTTAGGGAAACGGACCGAGGTCCGGTTCGTGATGCGTGGCTTGCCGCGAGCGCGCACAGGATAGAGGAATTCGAGATCGCTTCGTATCAAGCGGCCCTGCAGTGGGCTTTGGTCTTAGGCTACACATACCAAGCCTCTTTATTAAAGGCGACCCTGGCCGAAGAGCGACATGTGGATGATTTCCTTTTGAGCATTGCAGAACGAATCCATTTGACGGTGAAGGCTGCCTGATACCCTGTAACGGCCGCACCGCCCAACCCGTATCAGTTGGCGCAAAGCTAGCGAAAGTTCTTCATGACCGATGATGTAGCTGGCTCGCTTTGCCCCAAAAAAGAGATTTGCCATCCGGAGAGGGCACCTGATCGCCCGCCGATCGGACAAGACTTGACCTAGCTCAGTGTCCGGAACACGTTCCCAAAGCCAAATGGCGATCGCTACGCCCCACCCGAACCGTGCCCGGCCTCGTTAAGCATGCTGAAGACACTGAAAGAGTAGCCGCGCAGTCTGAGCCTCCTTCAGGCTTCCGGTTATCAGGGTGTTCACAATTGTTCGTTCGATTACAAGAACAGCCGCAGATGCAGCCATATCCGGATGTTGGAGACCCATTCTTACCGCCAGCTGCTCAATAAACCGTCCCAAATGTTCTTTCTGCTCTCTGGCTAGAGCGAAAGGTTCATTGTCGAAGTCGCGGCCCTCGGTAACGATATTGATAAAGGCAAGCCCAAAACACTTCGGATCTTCGAACGCCCTCTGTAAAACGTCAGCGATGATTTCCAGACCGCCTCCGGTGGCTTCGTATCTTGCCGCGATCTCGTTCTCAAACCAGCACATCCAGATGGCATGCCGATTTTTCAGAAAGGCCGAGACGAGTGTTTCTTTTGATTGAAATTGTTCATAGAAGGCAGACTCCGACACTCCGGCTATTGCTAGCACATCTGAGATCTCGGCCTCTCGGCTGCCGTCTCGACAGAAGATATCCAAAAAGGCCGCGATGATCGCATCCCTGACTCCAACGCTCTGTTCTATCTCCAGCATGTTTCCCTCCAGGGCGTTTGCGTCCGGGACAGGGAGGCCATTTTATGGCTTGTGGCTGATTCCCTTTCCTCTCTCCGTAGAGAATGTCAGCGGCTCGTCAACGGGTTCTTCCCTGGTCTAACTGCAGTCAAGGCCGGCACGGAAAGCAATTCCTTTGCTTGCGCGTGCCGGCTTCGCAAACGCAGACGAATTACTAATTCAAATTGCCTTGAGCAAGCCAGTCTTCGAATCGGATCTCTCCGAGCTTCGCGTCGTCTTCCGGAACGAGTGTTCGCTCCTCCACCTGGATGCCGTAGTAGCGCGCATGCGGATCAGCGACAACCTCGCGCGGATCCTTGCGTGCGGCCAGACCCCGGCGGATAAGTTCATCGAGGCAAAACTTTTCCGGACCGCCTACTTCAACGGTGCCATTCACTGGTGCTCCCAGCGCGACCCTGCCTACTGCACTGGCGACATCTTCAGCAGCCATGGGCTGGATGAGCACAGGCGGCAGGCGTACTTTGTTCCCGTCCGTGGAAAAATCGGCGATGCCCTTGACGAATTCATAGAACTGCGTCGCGCGCACAATTGAGTGCGGGATTGTGGAACCCTTGATCAAATTCTCCTGAGCGATCTTTGCCCGGAAGTAGCCGCTTTCGACCATGCGCTCAGATCCTACGACTGACAACGCAACGTGATGTCCCACGCCTGCAGCCGCTTCATAGGCGAGGAGGTTACGAGTTGATGTCTCGAAGAACTTCATCACCGCCGCATCCTCCCAGGAGGGAGAGTTCGATACGTCAACGACCACCGATGCACCCTTCAGCGCTTCGGCCAGTCCCTCGCCGGTGAGCGTGTTGACGCCGGAATTGGGTGATGCCGCTACCGCTTCGTGCCCGTGCTCACGAAGCTTGGTGACCAGCTTTGATCCGATGAGTCCACTACCGCCGATTACTACGATTTTCATGATTGTCCTTTCGTGATGCTCGCAATCGAGCAGGTTGAGCCCGAGAATTTCTCGGAAATGAGTGATTTACTTCTCACGTTGTTGTTACCGATTCATCCGTCGAACCTACTTCACCGGAATCAGAACAGGCGCATCTTTGTCTTTGAGCAGGAACACCAGGAACCTGGCGGGTTTCGTGTTGCTTGCGTTGCGACCAATGGTGTGAATATCGTTGGGGCCTTCGTAAAACGTCTGTCCGGCCGTAAGAGTTACGGGCTGCCCGTTATTCACGGCCATGACGATACTGCCTTCCAACACATAGATGAAGCCATGTGCGTTGTGCCGGTGAACCGGATCATGACTACCTGGAGGATATTCGACCCTGAGGATCTGAACCTCCTTCCCGTGAATATCTGCCAACGGCTTCACCATCAACGAAGTGACCTTCGCATCCTGTGCAATCAGCGGGCTGCATACAAGAAACAAGATGAACAGAACTTTCTTCATCGCTAGCTTCCTCCTTTCTTATGCTCTGCGGGTTGATATCTCCACAATTGGCTCCAAAGAATGCACATGCATTGCCAAGGGAACGTGAAGCGCGGCTAGTTGAAGAAGCCACCCAGTCAACCTCCAGAGACATGCCCATTTTGCGACCGGCGTTGCATCGATCACAACCCCACTTCAAGGGACAATCACTGACTTCATTGGGTGCGACGTGGAACCCCTATTGGGGGGATTTGAGACTAGCTCTTTCGTGGTCGAGAACCAATGCGCTTCCAACCAAAGAGGCGAGCATCGACTGACCAGACTCCGGGGCCGAGCAGAGCTAACCCTGCACCCAGGGTTCCGAGCAGGAGTTGAACCCAGTGATCTCCTGGTTCCGAGAACGCGGCCCACAATTCAACTGTCGGCGCAAGAACGCCCGCGATGGGGGTCCATAGTCCTGCAAGCAACAGGATTGCCGTCGTATGCATAAGAACGGCCAGGAGGATTGTTCTGCCTGTAGCCCAAGCGTGAAACCTCGACGCTTCCTGGTTGATCAGCGCAACGGCAGCGATGAGCCGCAGCAGAAGGAGGCCGACGCCCGGCCAGCCGCGAGCGAATGTTGAAAATAATCTGCGCAATGGTGATGCCGCCCACCAGGCACACAAGTGAGAGCAACCTGGAAAATCCAGACTAGAAGTAAATGGATTGGGATGAAACCCTCGATGGAGACGATTCGTTCACTCTTTTGGGTGATTACAACTCGATAATTCCTCGCTTCAGGCCGATCATCGCGGCATGCGTCCGGTCGTTTGCTCCCAGTTTCGACAAAATATTCTTAACTCTGCTCTTGACCGTCTCCTCACTGATCGACAAATGGGATGCAATCTGCTTGTTCGCGTCGCCGGCGGCGATCAGGCATAGCACCGCGACCTCTCCCGGCGTCAGAGCCTCATCCGTCGCATGTTGAGCTATTTCGTGCGATGCTTCTGGCGAAAGAGCCTTCTTACCCGCGTGCACAGCGCGTATGGTCTTCAACAACTCTTCATGCAGTAGGCTTTTCAGCAAGTACCCTTGGGCGCCGGCTTTAAGAGCTCGCAGCACCTGAACATCACCGCCGTAGGTTGTCAGGACAACAATACACGCATTCGGAAACTCGCTACGAATAGCGATCGCGGCATCGAGGCCATTCATTTCTGGCATTTGCAGGTCCATGAGAGTGACGTCGGGGCGTTGCGCGCGAAATTGCTGGATGGCCTCATGCCCGTTAGACGCCTCGGCGACCAGGATCATATCCGGTTGGTCCTCAAGAAGACTGGCTATTCCCTGGCGAAACACGGAATGGTCGTCGACGGCAAGAACTCGAATTGGATTGTTGATAGCGACCCATCACCCTTGTTTCCTTTCCTGAAAATCCGGAGAGCGCCTGGAGGCATGTTCGTCGTAAGCAACGGAGGCAGGCAACGTCAACTCGATTTCTGTCCCCGCGCCAACATCACTCCAGATCTCAAAGTTGCCGCCGATGAGGCCGGCTCGTTCTCGCATGCTCTTCAAGCCCCAGTGGCCGGCACGTCCTCCGTCATCGAGAAGACGCGGTTCAATGCCTCTGCCGTTGTCGCGAATTCTCAGCCGCATTCGGATTGCATCATACCGAATCTCCACTTCGATCCGATTAGATTCAGCATGGTGGAATGCGTTGCGCAATCCCTCCGCCGCAATCCGGTAGACTTCATCCCTAGCGATGGGATGAAGGGTTCTCGGCACGCCTTCAACAATCACCTCAAAATCGGGAGCCTTGATGCCGGCCACACTCACGGAGAGTTCATCCCCAAGCGTTCTAATCGCGTCGGCGAGATCGCTGGGGACGGCTGCTGACGAACGCAAACCCTGAACCGCGTCCCGGCCCTCGACAATGGCCTGGCTTGTTTGCTTGATTGCGTAATCGAGCTTCTTCTTTGCATCATCTGGGCGCCCTGGCAACAGGTTAGAAGCCGCTTGAAAGCGGAGCAACAATCCCTGGAAGCTCTGGAGCAGAGTGTCATGCAACTCGCGCGCAATACGCTCTCGTTCTTCCAGTCGCGCTCCGAGGCGCTGTCGAATGCGCGCGGTTGCCTGTTTGAGCCGCAGTAGGTAGAGCGACCACAAAGCCGCCAACAGGGCGAGGCCACAAATAATTCTGAATGTGACCGTTTGGTCGAACGCCGGCAGCACAACAAAATGCAGCACTGTTCCTGTTTCATTCCAGACTCCGTCGTTGTTACACGCGATCACCCGGAACTGATACGATCCCAGGATCAAGGTTGGTGTAGAACGCCTCCCGGCGCGTTCCTGCGTCCTGCCACTCCTTGTCTTGTCCTTCGAGCTTATAGCGAAAGCGAACCCGTTCGGGAATCGTGAGGCTTGTTGCCGTATAGGCGATTTCCAAATTTGCAATGCGGGGCGGCAACCTCAAAAATGTCGAGTGGTCGTATTTCCTACCGTTAGCAGTCACAGACTCAATCAATACTGGCGGTGGCACCGTGTTCCGCACAATACGCTTGGGATTGATCCAGGCTAGCCCTTTGGTTGTGGCGAACCAAATGCGGCCATCCGTTGTTTGCACGGCCGACGGTGAGGCGAGGGGTCCCCTAAGTTCCGCGGTCAACCCATCCAGCGAACTGAAGCGCTCGAATTCCACTTTTCCGGAGCCCAACTGTTGAAGCTGAGCTTGGCGAATGTGAATGATCCCCCGATTTTCAGAAAACCATAGCCCATCCTCAGGATCGGCAACGATTCCGGAAACACCGCCGAAGGCACTCCCATCCGATGGATTTACCATCTGAAAACGGCTGCCATCAAAAGATTCCAATCCAAACTCGCCACCAATCCAGATCTTCGTCCCTTTGCCCTGGATCGACGTGACGGCCCCAATCTGAACCCCGTCCTTGCCGGAAAAGATACTGACCCTGTCTCCATCCAGCATCGCGACCGTATTTGCGAACCCGAACCATATGCGCCCCTCGGAATCGGTAAATTCCGCAGTTGCGGTGCCCTCCGGACCACCCAGGCTCTCGAGGCTGGTCCAACCGGACTTTTCCAGTCGAAAAGTTCCTGATCCCGTGGATATCCACAACCTGCCCGACCGGTCCTGAGTGATAGCTTTTACGCGGGAATGAATACTCAGAGCGATCCCACCCGGTGTCGGCAGATCGAGTTGGCGCAGTGTCAATCCCTGCCCTGCAGGCACAGCGCCATGGTAGTGGTAGGTGACCGCTTCTGGCTTCGAACCAATCGTATCCAAACGTTCGTGGTCAACGCGGTAGACAGAAAATGGAGTCGCGAACCAGAAAACGCCACTCGGATCACGATAGGCGCAATCAACGGGCAGGTCACGCAGTTGGGTCACGACTTTGTCATTCTGAATCTCCTGCAGAACCTGGGGCCCGATACCCGAAACCCAAAGCGCCCCTTGGTCACCCGCCGACAACGCGATTGTTGTAAAGGAGTGCACCGATGGGATCGGCAGAGCGCCGCGATACAAAATTGGCTGAAGTGGGACCGGGACGATAGGACTCTGTCGGAATCGATCGAGTCCGCCGCTCGTGCCGATCCATACATTGCCCTCGCGGTCCCGCAGCACGGAATATACGTAATCGCTTGTCAGACCGTCCTGCTGGGTAAACGCCTCTACCTCGGAATTATGGAACTGCCATGCAGACGGCCCTTTGATCTTCGGTGGATGGAGACGCTCCGGATAGGGAACTCGACGGATTCCATCACCAGTGCTGGTAACCCAAAGGCTTCCTTGATTGTCGAATGTGATGGAAAGAGATCCGACAAGGACTGCCGGCCCCGACCTTCCGTTGTTTTTCCCTGGCAACGGAACAGGTCGCACCCCGTAGCCCCCTTCTGCCATCCATAGTGTGCCGTCGGGTGCTTCGGCAAAGCTTTGCACAATAGGCCGGAGGCCCTGTGCGGCTATCTGAAATTGATGCCCTCCCTCCACGAGGTATGCCACGCTGGTCGGCGTCCCCACCCAGAGTGTGCCTGCGTGATCCACGAAAACGGCATGGGCCGGGGCTCGGAATCCCCAATCTGCCCCGATCGTTCTCCAACGTGAACCTTCCAGACGAGCTAGCCCATCCTTCCCAGCTGCTATCCAAATCGCTCCCTGCCGGTCACGTGCGAATGCCAATACCGGACGAGACGGAAGCCCCTCCTCCTTTCCGTAATTGGTTACCGTCCCATCCTTGATGAAGCTCACCCCTCCGTACCAATAGCCCACCCATAGGCCCCCATCTGGTACGGCGAATAGAGAGACCACATTGCGTTGCGGAAAGGCCTGCCCAGACTGCGGCTTGTAGGGTTGAAATCGAACTCCATCGAAACGAAACAATCCGGTTGCAGTCCCGAGCCACAAATAGCCGTCCGTGGTTTGGGCCAACGCATTTACCTCGCCCGGCGAACCTTCTATATAGGTCCAGCCGGTGTGGTCGAGCTGGTCGAGGCTGCGATCTCGATCGATCCCGTAAAGGGGAACGCTGAGAAATAGGAGCCACGAGCAGAGCCAGAAGCCGAAGCTTCTCAGACGGGTTGTGTTCCGGGCAGCGGACCTTACAAAGCCGGTCAATTGTTCTGGATCTGGTTGAACGTCCCGCATGGCCAATCCAGGGTCAGTTGTTTGGATTTCCGGAAAATTCATAGCCAAGAAACCTATCGCTGCAGACGAACCCATCTTGGATGAATGGACGAGGAACGCGGTACTCTTCCTCGGGACTGCGAAAGAAAGCAAAGACACGGTGTTGACCGCCAACTTGGGAGCAGCGAATGGAGGGTGACTTTCGAACGCATGGGAAAACCTCGCAGCGCATCAAGCCAATTGTAAAACCGATGCATCCACTCGCATCTGAGTTACGAAAGGGATTTTGCGTGCGACCAAGCGGTGCTCCCTTACGTCGGTTCCTGCTTAATGAACGTTGGACGATTCGGGTCGTGAAGGGATTCTGAAGGAAGCCCTCAAGTTGAGCGACTGGCATTCTGAGGGCATCAGGAATCTGCGCTCAACTCCACGATGAACAAATCCGGTTCAATCGGATCAGTTATGGCCTCTGTCTTCCGGCGGCACGTAGTCGAAAAGTCTCAAACGTTCGCTCTCGCGTTCCACTGATCGGGTACGACCCCGTACGAGTTCATTCAAGGAAATTGTCCCGCAGACTTGCTGGCTGGCGCGGTCAACTACTGGCAATGTAGCCAAACCTTCTGTCGCCATTACCTCCGCCGCTCCCCGCGCCGTACCATCCGAATACACATAGTGCACCGGTAGCGCTTGCTTTGGCCCAGGAGCCCCCATGGGCGACATGAGTTCTCGCACGATAACCAGTTCCAGCGGATCGACTCCGTACTCCCGGCTCAGATGGTAACCTCGACGGCTTAGCTTTTCGGTCAGGATTGACCGCGGCATCAGCAGCGACGTGACCAGATAAGACGAGATGCACGCTATGGTGAGCGGCAGTAGAGCTGGTAAACAATGCGTCACTTCCAGGCTGAACAGGATCGCCGTCAGTGGAACACCCAGCGCGCCTGAAAGCATGGATCCCATGCCGATGAGCGCCCAGAAGGCCTGGCCCTCTAAGGACGCATGCTAAACGTGTCCTACGGTGGCACCCACGGCACCGCCGATCATCAGCAATGGGGCTAGCACACCGCCTGAAGTTCCCGACCCCAGCGACGATGCCCACATAAGTGACTTGGCAAGAATGATTCCAACAATCAAACCTACTGTGGCATTGCCGCGCAGCAGTTCTGCGATGTTGTCATAGCCGACACCCAGTCCACGTGGGAAGAAGAGGCCTCCAATTCCTACGCCGATACCTCCCAGTGCCGGCCACCACATCCAGTGAACGTGAAGGTGTTCGAAAAGATCTTCGAAGGCGTACATCATGCGGCTCATACCAGCGGATACCAGACCCACAAACGCGCCTAGAAGGAGTGAACCTATCGCGAAGGTCATGCGAGGAGTTCCCGCGATGGTTGGCATTTTGAACAATGGTCCAGCACCGAGCCAGTAGACTCGGAGGAGGCCTGCTGTGGTGCTGGCGATCGCCACTGGCACCAGGCTCCTTGGTCTCCATTCAAAGAGCAGTAGCTCAACGGCGAGGAGAATCGCGGCAACCGGCGTTGCGAAGGTGGCGGACATACCCGCAGCCGCACCAGCTACCAGCAGCGTTGTCCTCTCAGCGTCGGTGACACGCATCCATTGCGCGATAAGCGATCCGACGGCGCCCCCCGACATGATGATTGGGCCTTCCGCGCCAAAGGGGCCGCCTGATCCGATCGCAATCGCGGCTGATATGGGTTTCAACACAGCGACTTTGGCATCTACCTTCGCGCGGTGAAGCAAAATTGCCTCGATGGCCTCGGGAATTCCATGCCCACGAATCTTGTCTGAACCGAACCGGGCCATCAGCCCTACGAGAAGGCCGCCAATTACTGGCACTACCACCATCCAATAACCCAGCGGGCTGCCCGCCGGAGAAACAGGCGCAATGCTGAAGCGATGGTAGTAGAACAAATTGGTTGAGAGTGCGATACACCGTAACAGCAGGACTGCCAAAGCAGTGGCACAGGCCCCAATACCGATCGAGACTCCTGAAAGGAGCCAGACCCTGCGATCAACGGTGAAATCGCGTAAGGCAGATGGTTCCGACTTCATCTGTAGTCCCCTCGAACTGGAACCGCGGTCCTGCGATCACTTGTGGTTTGCTCGTCAGGGCTGCAGATCATCGACAAGGCCCCAATCAACCTTGGGGCGAGTTCATTCAGCTCCCGCGCATGGTTTTCCGATAGAATCCGCAGTACCCTGTGGCCCTTGGCTGTAACTCGCAGCTGAATGCGCCGGCGATCGTTCATATCCTGACCGCGATGGATCAGTCCCGCTTCCTCGCAGCGCTTGCTCAGTTCGACAACGGTGTGGTGCCGCAGCCCTAACCGCTCCGCGGCATAGGACACTGTTGTCTCCACTTCATCCGGAGCTCCTGCAAGCTGCAACAGCAATTGGTGCTGCTGTGGGTGGAGGCCCGCCTCCGCGGCGCAGCCTTCGCTAAACTGGAGGAATCGTCGTAGCTGATAGCGGAACTCCGCCAGGTTCCGTAGTCTTATCCGATCTTCGAGTTGCAGATTTTTCGCCATGCCCAAAGTATATCGTATTGCGATACACTTAGACGTACCCCTAGGCGCAGCGGAGTCTTCATGCGCCTTGCTAAAAGAGCACTTGTATTTGCTGCGGTGTGGCCGTGTTCACAAAATGCAAGAGCAGGGTACGTCCGGTTTGTCGATACTGGCTGTTATCCAGAGGCTTGCCGTCAAGGGTTATCTCCCGGGGAGGCTTGGTTGAGAGGATGCGAATGACGGCGTTGGTTTGATCGATCCCTTCAGCCTGGAAGGTGAGGCTGCCGGCAGAGGCGTGCTCTCCAATGATCTTGGCGGAGGCGGCGAGGACTCGCGGTGTAGGGGATTTGAAGTAATTCACGTCGAGCAGGAGCGCCCGGGTGCCTGGTTCGACCGCTACTTCGTGGCTCTCCGCGAGGTCAGAATCAAAGAGGTTGATCAGATCGCCGGTCACGGATGGCGGATGGGCCGATGGCTGCTGCGTGACGCCTGGTTCATTATCCAATCCTGCCGCAATCACATAAGGGCCGCGACGCAGGATCAGGGCGTTCGTCTCTTTCAGCGGCAAGTGGCCGGCCTTGGCAGCCTTTTGAACCAACTCATAAACTAGGTTTCCACCGTTGGGCAAGTAAGTCAAAGCTGCAGGACTTTGCGATTCATAGAGTACGTATCCCTTGCCGACGGCGTGAAGGCCGGTTGCGGAGGGCGGCAGCCCGAGGACTTGAAAGAGATGGTCGCGGGGCGTGGCGAAGTGATTGCCATTGGAGTTCCACCAGTCTGTGGCTTGGTTGTAAGGATCCTTATCATCGTCGAGAACGACGAGGACGCCACCCGCCTTCACCCAGGCGGTGAGCGCGGTATGGAACTCCGGCGAGGGTGGCTTTTGGCCATCGTAGGTGAGGAGTAAGAGCTTGTAGGGGTCGAGGAATCCGGCGGCGGATTTGGAATACGCGCTTTCGATCTGTACCGGCTCCACTGGCATGCCGCGCATCAGCAGAGGTAATGCAAGGCCGTAGAACTGTCCGAGGTTTTCGTCAGACGGTTGCGGCGCGACACGCTGAAACATGAGCGTGTCAGAAACCAAAACGCCTATCCCTTGTGTCCCGGCTGACTCCCATCGGATAGCCGATGCGGGCTGCTGCATGTCATTAAGGACACGGAAAACGGTCTGCAGTTCCGTCTCGTACTGCTTTGGGATAAGGCTTTTTTCGGGATTGGGGTTAGCTTCAGTCTGCTCGCTCACCGGATGCATCGATTTGGGCCCAAAGATACGTTCGGGCCAGGGCAGGACCTCATAGCGAGCTACGCCGGGCTGAAGCAGAGAGGCGGTGAGAGTACTTTCCCAGTTGGTGCGGTAGTCGACCCACGAGTGGTTGGGATTGTCTTCAATGGGATCGTTGAGATACCAGATGCGCTTGCCGGAAGAACGTGCGATATTCTGCAGCGCACCATATTCAAGGAAGGCTGTATCGAAGGTGCGCTGCTTGTTGATCCCATTGTAGACATTTGGCGTGCGCGATGTTCCTGTCCAAACCTGAGCGATGTAGCCGTCGGCGCCGACATCGAGCAGAGACGATTCCGGGCTCACGATCTTCCATTGCGCGTAATTGATGAGGGAGTGGGTTGCTACGTAGCAAGGGACGACGAGGTGCTTGCTTGCGGCGTAAGTTCTCACCGCATCGAAGACCTGCGCCAGGGCGCGACGGTACAAAAAGTATTTAAGCTTCGAAGCGCGATATTGCGCGTCGGGGGAGCTGTCCGGAGCCTGCCAGGGCTCATGGTAGTACTCCTGCCACTCGTGTTTGAAGCTGTCGCTCCAGCCCGCGCGGGCCCAGAACTCCGGCTCTTCAAGATAAATAGCCTCAGCTCCAGCGTCGATCGCCGCCTCGACTCCCTTAGCAAGATATCGGCCATAAGAAAGACTGGGAGCGATGTAAGGGACCTCGCGTCCGCTGTGGAGGATCAGCTTGCCGCTCTTCTCCTGTTGCGTCTCGTTCCAATGTTCCTTACCGTCGAAGTCTCCGCGCAAGTAAGGAGCGTACCGTCCCCACGCAACACCAGTCATGACGGTGACCCGGTATCCATGATCTCGCCAGGAGCGAATGCGATCAGCGGTGGTCTCGTCGATGCCATACACCATGACCGTGCCGGCATTGATGTTGGTGCGTGGCGACCAGGCATGTCCGGTCTGAAAGATAAGTCGGTCTTCGGGTGTTGCCGGCGAAGGAGTTTGCGCCCAGGCAGAGTAACAAGTAAAGAGCAAAGCGCTAGCTAACGAAAGACACGGCACACATTTGCGGATTCTCATCATGCTCTTTTCTGAACTTAGGAGATAGGGCGAGCAGGCAAGGTTCCCAGGCGAACTCGGCACGGCAGAAGACGCTCTAACGTGGATTTTCCTTAAGGGACCGAGCCGCAAAGGGAGTAGCACACCGTACCAATACTATCTAAACTCGTCTTATGGTATTACGGGACAATCCCTCCAGAGGTTTCAGTCTCACTGTCTCGCTGGTGTTACTGTCGCTATCGCTCGGCGCCTGCCGTATGCCTGCTGCTGCTGGTCAATCAAGATCAGCTAACCCGCAATCGGCCAGCTCGCAAGTAGACCAACTGATGCAAGAGGCACAGGATCTCGCGGCACAAGGCAGATTTGCGGAAGCGGAAGTCCCGCTGAAACAAGCCGCGGGACTTGCCCCCGAGAACTACGCCCTGCTGACTTTGCTTGGCAAAATCGAGGGTCGAGTCGGCAAACATGCCGATGCCATCGCCCTGTTTCGCCGCGTTGCCAGTGGACAGCCGAAATCGGCGGATGCGCATGTGAATCTGGCCATTGCGCTTGCGGACGCCGGTCAACTCGAAGAAGCGTTGAGCGAAACATCGACGGCGATATCGCTCTCTCCAAAGCAGGCTTCAGCGTATGTGAACCGGGCACGACTACTTGCGGATCTTCACCGTGCCGAGGAAGCAGAAAAGGAGTTTTCCATTGCCAACCAGCTGGCCCCTAACAATCCGGAATGTCTCTATTACTGGGGCCTCCTGGAAAAGGACCGCGGCAATCTAGCCAAGCAGACGGCGTTGTTTCAACAGCTCGTACGCTTGCAGCCGGATAACCTGAACGCGCTGCTTTTGCTGGCCCAAAGCTTGCAACATCAGGAAAAAGGCGCTGAGGAAATTTCGGTTCTTCGCCACATATTGCAATTGAAGCCGGACTCAGAAAACGCGATCTATATGCTGTCAATGGAACTTCGACGAACCAACCCGGAAGAATCGAAGGCGCTTCAGCAGAAGTATGAAGCTGAGAAGCGTAAGGACGCGGATTTAACCCAGGTGAAAGCGCTGGGCAATGAAGCGTATCTGGCTGCCAATAAACAGGATTGGCCGGAGGCGATCAGGCTACTGAAAAAAGCCCTCGCGTCTTGCCCGGATTGCGAACTGGCTGCGGCATTGCACAAAAACCTCGGCCTGGCTTTGTGCAACAACGGAAATCTCGACGAGTGCAAGCAGGAACTGCAGGAAGCGCTCAAGCTGAACCCGAATGATCCGGACATCGTGAAGGCTCTGAACCTTGCTTCTCAGAAACAGTGATGTCGGTACAATCATCCTTCGATCCCACGAACGAATCTCAGGTAAGCCGCCAGCCTTAACTTTGTCATCCCGCCTGCCCCGGCGTGCCGTGGGAGCAGCCAACTTGCCTGTGGCAGGTTGAGAAAGAAATGACACCGCAAAATCGCCATGGATGCGAGGCCCGGAGGGCCGTCCGCCAAACGTCAGCCCAGCCCGGAAGGGCTGGGACCCAATCTCGAAGATGATCCGAGCGCTGTAAGCGCGGCACTCACCTGGGTCCGCTCGCACCTGTGTCATTAGGAGCGCAGCCGACCTGTCCCGGCGTGCCGTGGAGGGACCTGCTGTTTCCTCCGGCCCTCAATCGCTTCACCAAGGACGGTTTCCGCAATCAGAAATGAATGCCGCTCAATAGCTAATGGCTCCAATTCGTCCCCGTGCCCTGCACCGTTGTTGAGGGCCGGATTAAACTGCAGGTCCCTCGGCTACCTCCGGATTTCCTGCCAGGGTTCGTGGCGTCGGTAAACCTCGTGCGGCTTTCCTTAAAGAAAGCTGCATACGTGGCCGTTGATGGGCGCGGTTTGTGGGAAATCCGGAGTCCGCTTGATGGGATGACAAAGTTAAGGCTGGCGGCTCACCTGAAGATTCGTTCGTGGGATCGACAGGGTCAGGAGCCCGGCTCGTCCACTTGCACTTCCTGGTCGACTCGTACGTGTGTCAAGGTCTGCACAATCCCACTCGGCCAGCGGATTTCAATAGCGGCATCGGCATCCACTTTCCCCAAGCCAAAGTGAACGCGTGGGTCGCTGGCCGACAGATATGAGCTCGAGGTCGTGACCGTTGCCCATTGCGAACCACATGCAGTTGTCAACTTTACGACGGCTCCAATACCGTCTCGATTGCTCTTGTGGCCCGTGAGACGAAGCGACAGCCAGTGATTGCCGCCAGCTGTCTCGTTGTGAAGGATATGAGCGAGGCCGCCGTTGGTGCTTACGACTGCATCGACGCGGCCGTCGTTGTCCAGATCGCCGATGGCCATACCACGCCCCACCCAGCCTTCCTTGAACAGTTCTCCGGAGATCGAAGAAACGTCGACGAAACTCTTGCCCGTATTCCGCGCCAGGAGCATGGGCTGACGGTAATGGATGTTGCTGTGAATTTTTTCGATGTTGTCCGTGTCATGACCCTGCGCGATAAGGAGATCCTTCCATCCGTCGTTGTCGTAATCAAGGAATCGCATTCCCCAACCCGAGTAAGGCTGGGTCATGGCGCCGATGCCGGTCGAATCGCTCACATAGTCGAAAGTTCCGTCGTGCCGGTTGCGATAGATAGCGTATCTCTGACCCGACAAGTCGGTCACCGCGAGATCGGGCCATCCATCGTTGTCGTAGTCGGCGAAGTCGACGCCCATGCCGGCGAATGGATCACCCCCGGCGTCTACAGCCGCCCCGGAGGGAATGCCTACTTCCTCAAACGTTCCATCCGCTTTCTGGTGGAACAGAAATTCCGGGGAACTGTCATTGGCGACAAAGAGATCGATGCGCCCATCGCGATCGTAATCGGCGATGGCAATGCCCAAAGCTTTCGCAGGCTTGTCCAGGCCCAGCTTGTGCGAGACCTCGGTGAAGTGTCCTTTGCCATCATTGTGGTAAACCAGCATGGGTATAGGTGGAAAATGGTCCGGGTGGCAGTAGCCTCGATACCCCTCACGATGCTCGCCGCACCATATGTCTTCCCAGTCCCACTGGATGTAGCGCTCCACTACAAGATCGAGCTCTCCATCATTGTCCAGGTCTACCCAGGCGGCGGAGGTATACCAGGTGTTGCCGGCAGCCTGCGGCTGCGCCAGCCCGGCCTCTTCGGTCACGTCGCGAAAAGTACAGTTGCCGGTTCCGCGGTAAAGCCGATTGCCGCCATACGCGGTTACGAATACATCTTCAAAGCCATCGTTGTCGTAATCCGCGATAGCCACACCCATCCCCAGCCCCACCCCTTTGAGCCCGGATTTCTCCGTGACGTCTTCAAACGTGCCATCCGGTTTCTGGTGAAACATCCGGTTCCAATCACCGGGGCCGCTTTTCTGCGGGATTGAACCTCGGGGTTCAGGGTCTCGATAGGAAGCGCCATTCACAAGGTAAAGATCGAGCCGACCATCATCGTCGCAGTCGAAGAGGCCTACACCAGAGCCCATGGTTTCAATTTGATATTTGGTCGCCGTGTGATTCGCGTTGTGTAGGAAGTGAACTCCGGCCTTCTCGCTGATGTCGACGAACTTTCCCGGAACAACCCGCGACGGAGCAATGCAGCCCGATTGGGAAGAGCTTGTTCCTGCCACGGCAGCAAAAGATAAGAAAAGAGTCACCGCACCAACCGCCGTGTACAGACGTTGGACGCTCAACCAGCGGCTGTTCTTTCCCAATAGAGACCTCGTTCCCAGTTCGTCTTAATCCTCCTTAGATAGAATACGCGGCCGACCCATAAAGGCTTCGGCCGCGTGGTCCGCTTTCTTAGAAAACAATCTTGCCGCTAAATTGCAGTTCTCGTGGGGTGTTTGCCAGGGCACCGTCGACCGATCCGAAGGTGCTCGGACTGTTGAGATCGGTGCTGTTGTACTCATTTAGGCCGAAGACCGGATGGTTGAAAAGGTTGAAAGCTTCAGCGCGAAATTGGAACGAAGTCTCGCGCCAGAGGGGGAACGATCGAATGATCGACGTGTCGAAGACGATGAATCGTTGGCCTTCTATAAGACCACGGTACGAGTTGCCGAATGTGTATTGCGCAGGAATGGCGAATGCCGCGGTATTGAACCACTCCGATTTCGACCTTGTAAACCCGGAAAAGGGGTTACCTACCATGTTCGCGCGTTCGTAGACGTTGGGATTACCGATATTGGCAACGTCCGCGCTGTCGACCACGGTCTGGTTCTGACCGCTGCGGGCAGTAAAGATATTGTTGAGCTGCCAGTTGCCTAGGATGTAGTCGCCGATTTTGTTGCCCGTGGAAAATCTCATGCCCCGGCCGACCGGGATATCGTAAATAGTGTTGATAGCGAGCGCCTGAGGCACGTTCGTTCCAGCGTAGCCTCTGGACGCTCCGGGATTGTACGCATCCTGCACGGTGAGACCTTCCGAGTTGAACCAACCGTCGTCTGCCGTGAAGCTTTGTGACCAGGTGTAGGCTAGCTGGAACGACAAGCCACTGGTATAGCGCTTATCCAGTGACACCTGAAGGGCGTTGTAGCTGGAACTTCCGATACCGTGGTCGTAAAGGGTTGCAATGGCATAGGGATAGGGCGCCCGTAACCGCGGGTCCCCGGGACCGGGTGTAAGAGCGGTGTTGTAATAGCCGCCGATATTGGTGCGGTGCGAGCCAGAGCCCACATAGTCCATTTTCAAAACCAACGAATTGCTGAGCTGCTGCTGCACGCCGAAGTTCCACTGCTCAGAATAGGCATTCTTGTAATTGGGGTCGAAGAACCAATCGTTGTCATTAAATGGGGTAGCCTGCGGGTACAGCCCGGCAGTGCCAAAGGGGTTCTGGGAGGCTACGGTCGGCGTCGGCGAAGCGGCGGAGGGTACGTTGGTTTGCGGGATAGACAGCTGGCCGATATCAGGCCACGAACCCTCGGCGTTCTGCACCAACTGGGTAACCGCCGCCCAGTTGTCGTAGACGATGCCGAAGGCGCCGTGAATCACTGTTTGATCGGTAGCTTTATAAGCAAAGCCGAAACGCGGCCCGAAGTTGGTATGCACGTTGTGGCTTATCTTGTCGTTGGGGCTCGCCCAGGTATGGGGGGGCAGAGTTCCTCCCGGAATGCAGGGAGCGAAGACGGTGGCTGAGCACGGAGGGGGCACCTTCTGCACGATGTAGGTGCCGTTGTTCCAATCCCAATCGCCGGTTTCTATCCCGCCATTCTTGCCGATGGTCGCATTGGTCCCGTACGCCGGCATGAAAGTGTAGTCGTAGCGCAAACCATAATTCAAGCTCAGTCTGGGGGTGACCTTCCAGGAATCCTGCAGGTAGGCGCTCAAGACGCCGCCAGGCCTCTCCAGTTCCTCGACATTGCGGCGAGCTGCGGACTGGGGAACGTTCAGCAGGAAGGATGACAAGCCGTTGCCTGTCGCCTGACTGGGAAATTGGGGAGCAGATGTTTGCGGATTGTTAAAGCCGGTTTGGGTGTAGTTGATCGTACTCTTAAAACCGGTAGAGACCCACCCCAGCCCGAACTTCACAGTGTGGTTGCCGAGAATCTGCGTGATGCTGCCCTGGTAGGCGTTGTTGTCCGTAGCCAAGGGTGTGAGATTGATTCCCTCGCCGCCTCCGCTGATTCCCTGAACGCTCAACTGTGGAACGTAATCGCGCCCTGAGGAGAAATTGCTGACGAAAGAGTTTGACCAGCCAACAGCACTGATGACATCGGCCGTGGGAGCTTTGAATTCGGTGACGCCGTTGTCGAGTACTTCGGAGTGCGAACCTTGGAATTGCGCGATGCGCGTGGGGCCGAAGACATGGACAAAGCTGCCGCCAAAATTGCGCGCATTGATGATCAGGCTGCTGGGTAACCCCGGAAGCCCGCCGGACTGAGTGAGCGTCGAGTCGCTGAAGCTATAGCGGAACCATGCAGAGTCTTTGGACCCCAAGGTCTGGTCCAGGCGGACACTGAATTCATTGAATGTTTGGATCTGGGGAGTGGTGTCGACCGCGTTGGCCGAGAACGAGCCATTGCCCGTAGGATTGAAGAAGGGGCCCGCCGCAGGGTAAACAAATTTTGCCCAGGCGACCATTTGCGGGTCGATTCGATCCGCGGGAATCTGATTGTTTGGAAACGCAGTACGACTGTAGCCCGTGGGGGTCACGACGGTACTGTAAGGATCGTAAATCGGGTTTTGCCCGTTGTCCGACTCATCCCCGGCCAGTTCCGCGGCGGTGGGCACCAGGATGTTGTTATCCTGCGCCCTGGAATAGCGCCACCCTTGATAAGCCCCAAAGAAAAAGGTTTTGTTTCTGCCGTTGTATAGCTTGGGGATGATGACAGGACCGCCGACAGCCCCACCGAATTGATTCTGATGGAAGAAGGGCTTGGACTGGCTTGTCGGAAGAAAATAGTTGCGGGCATCGAAGGCCGTGTTGCGCAGGTAATCCCACGCGGCGCCATGCAACTCGTTGGTGCCGCTCTTGGTGACCACGTTCACGACGCCGCCCAACACGGAGCCGAATTCCGCGTCATCCGTGTGAGATACCACCTTGAATTCCAGAATGGCATCAATGATCGGCGCGACCGCATAGGTGCTGTTGATGGCAGCATAGTTGGGGAGGCCATCCGCGAGAAAGTAATCGCTGCGGTTGCTCTGCCCGTTGATGGCCGGAAAGGTATAGTCCGAACCGAGTGCAATGGCGGAGCCGAAGCCGCCACCAGCGATATTGGTGCCATTTTGGGCGGTTGATATAGCAACGACGCCCGGAGTGAGCGCGAGCAGGGCGGTGAAATTTCGACCGTTCAGAGGGAGGTCGTTGACCTGCTTGGTCGCGATCACGGTGCCCAGGTTGGCGTTCGTCACGTTCAGTTGGGCGGCCGCCGACTCCACGGTAATCACCTGTGTCTCGGCCCCCACGGTGAGAGCAAAGTCGAATGTGGCAGTCTGGTCCACGGCCAGCGACGAACGGCGCTAACTTTTGCGAGCTGAATCCCTTAGCAGTGGACTCGATGGTATAGCTCCCAGGCGGTATGCTGACAAAGCCATACGCACCCGCACTATTGGCGGTCGATGTACGCTCGACCGAGGTATCGACATTCCTTAACACGATGGTGGCACCGGGGATCACAGCCCCGGTGGGGTCTCGGATCACGCCGTTGATCGAGGCGGTTGATACTTGAGCAACCGCGGAACCCGCGAGGAGCAGAAGTAGAAAACTAAGGATGCCTACCATCTGCATGGCGTGGAGCAGCCTACTGCTTTGTTTCACGAAACTCTGCGCGTAACGTTCCATATCACACCTCTCCAAAAAAAGTGACGTTCCTCTTAAAGCGACGTGCCGTGACCTTATTTCGAATCTGGCCCAGCAACCCCGTAGTTCTATAACGTTCCCTTCGGTTTTTCGTAGTTCTTCAACTCCGGATCAGAGCCCATTTACGGATAAGCCTTTCCAGGGTATGGACGTGGAGTGATGTCGGCATCAACTAACCCCAGAGCCCAACGAATGCCGCCGGTGTAAATCTCCTGTAAGTGGGGATCATCAAGGCTGGTGTCGATATGCCCGAAGGTCGAGTACCACACGCGTCCTTTGCCGTATTTTTTCGCCCAGACGATCGGGTAGTCGCCATCGGTACGCACACCGATCAGTTTGGCGATCCGGGCACGATATGCCTCGTCGGACATTTTGCTTCCCTCTTTTTCAGCGTTCAGCGATGCAAGCTTCTCCGCGAACCTGCTTGAATCCAGGCGGAGGATCACGCGATCGATATCCCGCGAATAGTTCGGCCCCAGAATGGTGTATTGATCGCGGAAAGAAAATTCGCGAGGAACATTCTTCAGCCCTGGAAAGGCCGGATCCTCGACCACGATAGGCAGCGTAATCGATGGGAACTCCGCAACCAAGTCGCCGCCGACCATTTCCGCATACTCCCGCCACACGATGCAGCCCCCGCCGTTCGACGCGTGACCGCCGATAAAACCCTTGCCGTCGTCGTGCACAAACGAGAGCAGATCGTCCTTTTGCTCGTCGGTGATTTCCCAGGAGCCGCCGCCCATAAAGAAGACTGCGTCAAAGTCATTAAGGGTCCGGGCATTGCGACCGTAATTGATGTCTTTGGTGAGCAGCTTGAAATCGGTTCGGATGACCGTGATCCAGTCGCCGGACTCACGGCCCAGCCGTTCGATCGTAGCCAGGGTGTGGGAACTCGAATCGTGATGATAGGAGTTACGCTGACGGTTGTACCACACGTCAGCGTCAGCTATGGCAAGGAGCATTTTCTTGCCCGGCCAGGTATCTTCGACAAATCGCGGGCGCGCAGGGTCCGGTGGAAACGGGTGCGTACGTTCTGGCGGTGGCGGTGTGGTTGCATTGGTCGCCTGCACGCCCGCCAGGGCGTCCGCGGCCCGCGGACTGAACGACGTGACGGCTAAGCCTTTGAGAAGTTCACGCCGGTCCATGTTCAGACTACTCCTTCTGCCCAGATTAAGATCTTCATCACCATTCCCGGCTCTCTGTGCAACCTTGATTCCCTACCCTAACCTCGCGTTCGGAGTCATGCCACAAATCACAATACGATGCCGGTTACATTAAGGTTCCCGCAGCCCATGCCGTGCCTCTGCGAATCAGTTCCCCCACCTCTGGCACCTGCAGAGCCTGCACGTCATGCCCCAAAGGAGTATTGAAAACCCGGCCCTTCTTGTAGTGAACCGTCAAAGCCATCGGGAAGTCAGCGTCTTTTACGTTCGAGTGGGCAGTGGCCAGGATTTGGACCGGGATGGAGCCATCTTTGTTGTCATAGTACAGTTCATCGTCGGTCTGAAAGTCGGCCATTCCCTTGGTGATGGGACTCTCGTGATCGGTGATCTTGACGGTGAAGGGCCCACGCTTGTCGTGGTGGAGCTGCTGCGAACGGCCCACGATGTTGTTGTATTCCGGCCAATAGGGAAAGGCGTCGTTAGCCCAATGAGTCGTCACCAGACCCTTGCCTTTGCCCAGGAACTTTAAAAGATTGGCTTTGTCTTTTTCATCCTGTGCCAGCGGTTCAGCGTTCCTGAAATCAAAGATCAGCACATCGTAGTTGAAAATCTCAGGTGTCGCGAGAAAGTTAGGATCGGCTTCGATCGTGACGTCGAAATTAAAGTCCGGCTTACCCGCCTCGAGGATAGTTTTTAGTTCCGCAGAGGTATCTTTCCAATGATGACCTGGGTGAGTATCTTCACCGGTGACAATTGCGACCCGCGTCGGTCGCTTGGTGTGCTGCGCGTGGCCGAATTGGCCGAAGGCAAGCGCAACTACCGCGCTGGCGATGAGAAGCATTCTCACCCGCAGGGTGGTGCTCACTCCGCCTATTGATGCTTGTTTGCTACGAAATGTCACAGTCTCTTTACCTTCAAATGTCAGGTCTTAGTTCAGAACAAACGCATACACCATATCGCCCGCGCCCACGAGAATGTACTGGCGCCCGTCGAGCATGTAAGTCTCTGCCGCGCTGGTCGGATGGATCTTCGTGTACCACAGTGGTTTGCCGTTCAGGGGATCACGCGCGACCAGGTCCCCGTTCGGATCCGTGGCGAAGAGCAACTTGCCCGCGGTCGTCAGCAGACCAGGAAAGTCACCTCGCACGTCAATACCGCCAACGCCGGCATAGCGGTGACTCCAGACGATCTTGCCCGTCTTGTAGTCCACGGCAACAAGTCGGTTGCCACGCGAGCCCATATCGGCGCCGGGAACACCGGTGAGACCCATGGCTCCCTTTGGGTCAAGCGTGCCGAGGTAGCGCATGCTATAAGTCTCGGCGACATGAGCATAGAAGAGTTTGGTCACCGGATCATAGCTTTGCGGGGTCCAGTTGGTGACGCCGAGGCCATTTGGAGAAACAATCGCTCCGCCGATATCGTAGTCTTTCGCTGGATTGCGGACAGGCTCGCCGCGCTTGTCGATACCCATATCCCAGTTCACCGTGTCGGTGATTTTGCTGGTGACGAGGTGTTCGCCGGTTACCCGGTCAAGGGTGAAGAAAAAGCCATTACGAGCCAGCGTAGCGACCAACTTGCGGGGCTTGCCGTTGAACTCTCCGTCGAACAGCACAGGAGTCTGCGCCGAGTCGTAGTCATGCGTGTCGTGCGGAGAGGTCTGGAACCACCACCCCAGCTTTCCTGTGTCCACATTGACTGCGAGCAGAGAACAGGTGTACAGATTGTCACCGGGACCGCGGGTTTGCGATGTGTAAGCGGGCGAGGGGTTGCCGGTTCCGAAGATATAGAGGTGGGTCTCTGGATCATAGGAACCCGGAGCCCAGACATTGCCCCCGCCGTGCGCCGCGGCATCGATGTTGGCCCAGGTTTCTGCGCCAGGGTCGCCTTTTTTCATGGGAACGGTATAGAACCGCCACTGCAGATCACCGGTGTCAGGATCATAAGACTCCAGCATGCCGGGCTCGTCCATGTCGTCCCCGGTGCCGACCAGAAGATGATTCCCGACCACAATGGGCGACATCGACGAGAAGTACTGCAGGTCAAAGCTGGCGATCTCTTTACGCCACCGCTCCTTGCCCGTCTTGGCATCGAGACAGAGAAGGTAGTTATCGGGTGTTTCAAGATAGACCCAGTTATGCCACATGCCCACGCCGCGGTTGCCCGTGTGCGTACCGCCTTTGGTTTTCCAGTAGTAGTGCCAGATCTCGTGGCCGTCCCGCGCATCCAGGGCCCACGCATTGTCGGGTGAGGCCACATAGAGAATGCCTCCTACCTGCAGGATGGCGCCCTTCACGGTTACCGGATAGCGTGCATCCACACCCTGCTCTGTTCCGCCAACAATCACCGGAGGCGTGCCGGGCGGGCCCTCCGGTCCCACAACCACGTGGGTCGCCCAGGCGAGCGAAAGATTCTTCACATTGCTTTGGTTCAACTGCGTGAGGGGGCTGTAGCGGCGGCCGGAGTAATCACCGGAATAAGTCAGCCACGCATCCTGGGGAGGATTGAGGATCTGCTGTGGATCAAGACCCTTGGCTGGGTCGAACCACTGGGCCATCGCGACACTGGGCGCGACCAGCAGGCCAAGAATAAGAATGAGATTCCTGACTCCTGTGGTCATTTCAAGGTCACCATGTAAGCCGTTATGTCGTGAACGTCTTTGTCGGCGATCTTCTGCAAAAGTTCGCGATGGGGCGCGAGCGGATCATGAATTTCAACTTTGGGTATGTCGCCGTCACGGCGGAACCCCTGCGGACCGTCCGTGTCATTCGTAAGACCCACATAAAAGTCGCTGATGCTGACAAGATTGCCTTCGATCTTCTTGCCGCTGGGGAACGTCACGGTCACAGTGATAGGGGGAATATGCAGTCCAAGAGCCTTCGCGGAATATCTGCCAGAGCCGCCCTCGCCCCCGGGTAGCAACCAGGTCTGTTGCAGGGTCTTGGGCTCTTTAATGCGCGAGCCTATGCCCGCCAGGTCTCCGGTGACCGAATGGCAGGAGGCACAGGTCTTTTGAAAATAGGCCTCGCCGGCCTTGGCGTTCCCGGTGACAATGTTGATCTCAGCCGAGTTGTACATAACCGTCTTGCCAGTGGCATTAAAGTGGTGCAGCCATGCTGCTACCTCCTTTATTTGCTCGTCGCTGATATCGACCCGAGGCATGCCCTGCTGGGCTCGTCCACCATGCACAATCGGGGCTATCAGTTCACCGTTTTGATCCTCAAGAACGACTGCGGACCGTAACAAATTCGGCCCCACCTCACCGCCTCTGGCATCGGAGCCATGGCAGAAAGAACAACTCACACCGTAGGTCGTCTTGCCCCGATCGATTACATCCTGGGGATATTTCGGACGGTCCGGAAAATCCAGCGTCTGCCCTTTGATCGCAATAGTTCCTGTATTTTTGCGGCCGTTTTGATTCTGAGCCGTCACCTTAAACTGCACCAGGAACAGCGAGCACAAAAGAGCTGCCAGCCAGATCGCTCCGATTGGCTTTCTCCCACGCTTCAAGTGCAAGCAGGCTCGGGGTCTCATCAGTTCTACTCACCCTTTCCCTGCAGGTCGATAAACGGATCCTTTTTCATCCCACGCCATTCGACTGAGAGCTTTTGCAGAAGGTCGGTGGGCGTGACTCCGTCGTGAACCACTACCCGGTAACGGAGGATCAGAGGGTTATCCGGATGGATCGTCTGGGGACCGAAGCTGGTGAAGCAGGGATTCAGCATCCAGAGCGTGTTGTGCCAGCGCGTAGGCGGATTCATCGGATGGTCCAGAACGGCCACTCCAACCAGCTTTCCGTCGCTCTTCAGCTTTATGCAGTAGTCATACCAGGGCTCAGAAGGCCAATCCGAATTAGGCAAAGAGTAATGCGGGCCGGGAAGGGTAACCTTGCCGGAAGCGTTCGAGTAGTAGGAATCCCCATACTTCTGGGCCTGGAATGCGAAGCCGCCAAACGCTGTCTGGTTGAGAACGAAGTCCACGACCGGAGCGATGCGGTAGGTGATGTCGATGACGTATACGCCATCGCGCTCAGCGACGGCGACATTGTCGGTCTCTTCGACCATCTTCTGGTCATCGACCAACCAGTCATTGTGGATTTCCAGCTCAGCGTGTTTGTCGTCTGCGTCGAGCAGTCGTATATCGCGGTTTTTGATGACGCGGTTATCGCGTGGAGCATAAAGACCCCAGGCCCAGAAGTCGGCCCGCTTTACGTTGAAGGCGCCTACGAGGTGGTTGGGAGGAAGCTTCGACGTATCGACCGGAGTGCGGAATTCCGAATCCAAAATGCCCAGGAAGATACCACGATGCCACGGGTGATCATCGGGCGCGGCATTCGAGACGCGTTCTCCGGAGGGTGTATTAACAGGGTCGAAGTATGCCGCGCTGGGTGATTGAAGACCCGCCGGAATCCTGGTCTTGTAGTCGAAGACGATCTTACCCTCCGGCGTTTTCAACTGCATACCCTCGGTGGTGGGTGTGAGCGTGTAAGACGCCGAGGCTGCGCAGGCGTGCATGGTGCAGACAAGCGTGCTCAGGATGAACGTTGAACGGGCTGCTGTCGAAAGAGCTTCGCTCAAATTCCTCGGATACGATGCCAATTAAATCTCCCCAATACGCAGAGGCTTTCTATCTCGTGGCCGATCCTGGTGCAATCGGTTTCAATCTTTACATTCGTTCAAAGGCACTCTTCACCTCGCGGACGGCAAACTGCCAAGCGAACGAAGCCCGGCAAATCTGGGTCACGTGGTTGGTGTAGCCTTCCACCGGAGAGCACAATATGCCCCAAATGACATCGTTGTCAATTTGATTCTTTGCAGGGGGAGTTCCGTAATGAACTGCCACAACCGTGCCCATAAATGGACAAAATGAATCAAGCGGCCTGAGGCGTACCACGGGCGCCGGCCAAGAGGTAGCGCCGCTTTCCGCAGGCGAGATCTGCACCGCCGGCATTCAGCACTCTCATAGTGGCGATTGTCGAACTCGAGCCAGACAACACCTTAACCCCTGGGCACGTCCAGGGGTTAAGGTGTTGTCTGGTTCGGGTGGGTTCTCACATAGACTCGGAAGGGTTGGGTGGATTCAAACAGCACTACAGCGGCTTGGCGCCGAATCAACGCGCGCTGGCCACTAAGTCGTCAGCCGGGGCTTTACACCCGCAAGACTGTCGGACGATCAAGCTCGTGGGCAAGACAACAGAGCGGCAGTGCCCTGCGTGACCCCGGAGTCGCTCGAACAACAAATTCGCAGCTTCACGTCCAAGCATTTCGGCAGGCTGTTGAACAACCGATAAACCGGGCGTTAGCATGTCGGCAAGTTCAAAATCGTCGAAGGAGAACATTGGTATGTCGCGGCCGGCCTTTTTCCCGAGTTGCCGCAAACCACGCAAAATGAGCATGGTACAAACCCAATTCAAGCTAAAGATGGCGTCGGCATTTTGCACGCCAAAGACTTCCTTTTGGAGCCATTCGGCAACTAACGAGCTCTCGTGCTCCACAATGCATACTCTGGGCTCAAGGGACGCCCCTTTCATCCCAGCGCGGTAGCCGGCTACCCGTTCTCTGCAGGTATAGAGGTACGGACGCGCGCCAATGGCCACAATCCTACGCAAACCATGACCGATCATGTGCTCAGTCGCCTCTCGTGAGCTCTTACGGTTGGTCACAGTCACGGAATCGAGGTCAGCATTTCGCAGCAACTGGTCAAAGGTCACGGCATGAACGCCCGCGGGGATGATATCGCTGAAGGAATCTGTTCGACTATCAATGGGAGCGACAACCAAACCGTCTATTTGCCGGCCGACTAAGCCCTCGATTTCAGATCGTTCCAAGCCAACTTCCCCACCTGAACTAGCAAGAATCACTACATAACCATTCGTCCGTGCAACTTCCTGAACAGCGTGCACCGCATTGGCGAAGAATGGGTCAGAAAGATTAGGCACAATCATTCCGATCGCTGCCGATCTCTTTGCCTTGAGTCCCCGAGCCAGTTCGTTCGGCCGATAGCCGAGCCGTTCCATGACCGTCCGGATTTTTGCTGCCTTTTCCTGGCTGACGTTCTTAGATCGATTGAGAACTCGGGATGCTGTCTTGAGCGAGACGCCGGCTTCTCGAGCCACGTCCACCAATGTGGGTACTTGCGTTCTTCTTACAGCCATTTCTCAGCCAATCCGGTCAATAAGCTTAGTAAAGCCAATTCCCACCTGCTCTTTCTGGTGCGGCGACAGAGCCAAGGGCTGTTCCCCGGGTTTCCGGATACCAAAGCAATACAACGCCAATCTGCAGGACCATCGCCAAGGAGAAAAAGAAAAAGGCGCTAACAGGTGAGGCATGTTGCATGATCGGAAAGATCGAAACCAGAATAGCATTCGCAATCCAGTTCACCGACGAACCATATCCCTGTCCTGCGCCACGTGTTCCCGGCGAAAACAACTCGCTAAGATATACCCAAACAACCGTTCCTTGAGAAAACGCAAAGAACACATTGTATGCAACGAGAATTGACAAATAGAATAGCGGACCGAGGTGATGCGGGATAGCAATGCCCAGGCAAAACAGGCAGACAGCCATTCCGGCAGAGCCCCAAAGCAGGAGAGGCTTCCGTCCCAACCTATCTACAAACGCCATTCCAAGCACAGTCGTAGCCAGGCTG
Source organism: uncultured Acidobacteriaceae bacterium (assembly GCA_963746595.1). Classification (GTDB taxonomy): domain Bacteria; phylum Acidobacteriota; class Terriglobia; order Terriglobales; family Acidobacteriaceae; genus PALSA-350. The sequence goes on along the minus strand of CAVVBS010000009.1, from coordinate 1,488,563 downwards.
ATAGAGGAAATCAGAACTGTGTAAGTGTGCCCTAACAAGACGCCAAGACCAGCACTGGACAGGATATCCAACAGGTACAACAACAAGATGTTCACACCAGAGAGTTGATTGAAAATTGCGATGCTCGTCGCCAGCAAAATGGGACGTCTGTTCTTCCGGCAAAATAGTTTTTCACTGCCGAAAGCTCCGTCGAGGACCGGCGAGCTCGTGTTTACGGGGGACGTGTCCTCGCTGTCGCCAGGGCTGAATCTGGAGTTCCCCTTGGAAATAAACTGCAGCAGGAAAACCAAAATTACTGCGGGGATGGCTCCTAATCCCAGGCACCATCTCCATTCGGTTCCTGTTGCTGCCGAATGTGCCATGACTAATCCGAGGGAGAATGCAACCAGGACACCTGCGCCGACCTGAACCTGGAACAAGCTGACCAGTCGACCACGAAGAGCGATTGGAGCTATTTCAGAAAGATAAAGCGGACAGGCGACGGTAAAGCCCCCAATAGACATGCCGGAAAGGAATCTCATAACGGGAACGAGAATCCACGCCGATGGAATCGGCAGGGCGATCCCGATAGCCGCAAACGCATATAGGATTGAACATCTCGCTATCAGATCTCGCCGGCCAAGGCGGTCTGCCACCCGGCCGGAGAGAAGCGACCCGCAGACAGTTCCCCATAAAGAAGACGAGACGGTCAAACCGAAGAGCAAAGGGGAAAGGTGTAGTTGACCTCTAAGGCTTTGAGTTGAAGCAGAAAGTGCTCCAAGATCGTACCCGAAGACGAATCCCCCGAACGAACCAACCAATGCGGCCGTCACCAGGCGCTTGTCCAACTGATCTATATCAATCCCAGCTCGTCGCGAATTTGCACAAAAGCCGGCGATTGCTCCTCGGACATTCTAGCTGGGAACGAGGAAGTAGATTTGTCTCCCATAGGGAGAAGGGTGTAGGGTATCAGCGACGGAATATGACAACGATGTCATCATACGACCACGGAAGCCAGCAAAAGAATCGATATGAGGGAAAACAATCATGAAGAGTAGATTGCTCCTTTCCGCGGGATTCGTACTGTCGCTCGGCACCATACCTTGCGCGCACGCCGCCGGCGGACCGCTACCAAGTAGCACACCTGAGGCCGAAGGTATCTCATCACAGGCAGTCGTCGATTTTGTCCAGGCCGCTGACAAAAACGTAAACACCTTCGACAGCTTCATGATCCTGCGCCACGGCAAAGTCATCGCCGAGGGATGGTGGAAGCCCGACTCGGCCGATAAGCCTCATATCTTGAACTCGGTCAGCAAGAGCTTCAATTCCACCGCGGTTGGAATCGCCATCCACGAACACAAATTGAAGCTCGATGATCCGGTGTTGAAGTTTTTTCCTGCCGACGCCCCGGCCGATCCTTCCGACAATCTCAAGGCGATGACGGTGCGCGATCTGCTCACCATGTCCGGTGGCCACGGCGTCGAACCCAAAGCGATTGGGGCCGGCCCTTCCGTGAAACAGTTTCTCGCCCATCCCGTTCCTTACCGGCCTGGCACTCACTTTCTTTACAACACCATGGGCGCTTACGTGCTATCGGCGATCGTGACCAAGGTGACCGGCCAAACGACGCTTGAATATCTCAAGCCACGCCTCTTCGAGCCGCTGGGGATAGAAAATCCCCGCTGGGACAGTAGCCCTGAGGGAAACTCGCTTGGCGGCTATGGACTCTATCTTCGCACCGAAGACATGGCCAAGTTCGGCCAGCTTTACCTGCAAAAGGGAAAATGGAAGGGCAAGCAGCTGGTCCCGCGCAAGTGGGTTGAGCAAGCCACGGCCAAGCAGATTTCAAATGAGAATGAAAGCCATGCCCAGATCGGCCCGGATTGGAAAGAAGGGTATGGCTTCCAATTCTGGAGATGCCGCCACAATGCCTTCCGCGCCGACGGAGCAGGAGGCCAGTTCATCGTCGTAATGCCTGATCAGGACGTGGTCGTTGCCATCACCGCAAATACCGGCAACATGCAAGGAGAGCTGGACGCCATCTGGGACCACCTGTTGCCGGCCTTCCAGTCCAAGCCGCTGCCCGCCGACGCCGCCGGCCAGGAAAAACTCAAAGAGGCGGTCGCGAATCTGGTGGCCCATCCAAAGAAGAGCGAGAACTGAGAACCATTCGTGGTTCGAGGATCCACCAAGATGAAAGCCCTGGTTAAGTACGCGAGCGGTGAAGGAAACGTAGAAATACGGGAGGTCGAGGAGCCTCGTTGCGGCGACAACCAGGTGAAACTTGAGATTGCCTATTGCGGAATCTGCGGAACGGATATTCATGTGCTTCACGACACATTTCGCAATTACCCTCCTGTGATTCTCGGTCATGAGTTTTCCGGCACAGTGGTAGAAATGGGCCGAAACGTCACCGGTGCAAGCCTGGGAGAAACAGTTGCCGGCCTTGGCGCCACCGCGGTTACCTGCGGTCGATGCGAGTATTGCCGCTCTGGATATTTCATTTTCTGCGCGAATCGCAAAGGCATGGGGCACGGTGTGAACGGCGCGTTTACCCGCTATGTAGTCATGCGTCCTGACCAGCTATACCGGATTCCAAAGAACTTCTGCCTGGATGAAGCAGCCATGAGTGAACCTTTTGCGGCGGTGGTGCAAGCAGTGACTGAAATCACCCATGTGCGCATCGGTGAAACTGCCTTGGTATCGGGGCCCGGACCGATGGGTTTGCTCTGCCTCAAATTGCTGGTGGCGGAAGGCATTAGAACGATCGTCGCGGGCGCAGCTGGAGACCAGGAACGCCTGAATGCGGCGCTGCAGATTGGCGCCGCGGAGGTGGTCAACGTTGGCGAACGGAGTCTCAGCGACGCAATTCAGGAGCACACAGCCGGAATGGGCGTTGACGTGGCCTTCGAGTGCGCCGGGCATCCCGCCTCGGTTCGCGGATGCATCGAGTCGCTGCGACCGATGGGGAGTTATACCCAGGTAGCCATATGCGGACAGGATATCCGCTTCCCCATCGATTTGATTTTTTACAAGCAGCTGACGATGGCTGGCTCGGTCTGCTACACAACGCGAACATGGGAACGCATGATGAGGATCTATGCGGAAGGCCGAGTTCGACTGAACGATCTTATTACTACCAAACTTCCCATATCGGAGTGGCGCACCGCCTTCCGCCTATGCGATGAGAAGAAGGCGATCAAGGTGTTGATGTATCCCGAGAAATAACTGCGGGCTGGAGGTGCGCGGCGGTAAGGAAGGTATAGTTGGGTGTAAACTTCAGGTTCTTATCGACCCACTCACAAAGTATTTGCTTGCAGCGTTGGTAAGGTGGGTATATTTGAAGGACACATTATGCTTCGCCGAAGATTTTTGCAGACCGCCGCTGCTTTGACTGTTATGTCTACTGTGCGCGCCCGCGCTAACACTCGTTTGCCAATCGCGATGGCGGTTGAGTACAACATGCTACCCGAAAAGATGTCGATCATGGAGCGGTTTGAGCTTGCCAAGGATTGCGGGTTCGAACGGATAGAGTGCCCCACCACTCGCGATCAGGCGGATGCGGAGAAAATCAAGGCCGCGTCAGAGAAGACCGGGCTGCCGATCCATTCCGTCATGAACATGGACCACTGGGAATATCCGTTTTCCTCGGCTGACCCGGCCGTGGTGGAACACAGCCTGGACGGTGCACGAGTCTCCATTCGAAACGCGCATTTATGGGGAGCTACGACGGTGCTCCTGGTGCCTGCCGTAGTGAATGCCCAGACGACGTATAAAGAAGCCTACGATCGGTCTCAACCGGTCATCCGCAAACTGATTCCTTTGGCGGAGGAGTTGAATGTAACGCTGGCTCTGGAGGAAGTGTGGAATAAGTTTCTGCTAAGCCCGCTTGAGTTTGCTCGCTATATCGACGAATATAATTCGCCCCACATCAAGGCTTACTTTGATGTGGGAAATGTAGTGCTCTACGGCTACCCGCAGGATTGGATTCGCACTCTGGGCAAGCGGATCGCCAAGCTGCACATAAAGGACTTTTCGTTCAAGCACGATAAGGGCACCGATAAATCAGTGGCTGCCTGGGTCCCCTTGGGTGAGGGTGACGTCGACTGGACCGCTGTCTATGAGGCGCTTCGCGACATTGGCTATCAAGGTACGGCGACCCTGGAGCTTGATCCGGGAGATGCAGCCTATCTGAAAGAGATGCGCCGGCGATTTGGATTGATAATCTCGGGGGAGATGCCTAAGAAGGCTTGAACGCTCGGGTAGCTCGTTTGCGCTCCCTTAAAGACACATTTTCCGGCGCCTGGCCGATTTCCATGTCCTGGCTCGTCTTCGGACATTTTTTCGCCCCCGCGAACCTATACAGGAACAGACAATAGACCCTCGCGGCTTCGTGGCTCCCGCTCTCGTCACACAAAAGCCGAACCCGGCGCCGATGAACTATAGTCACTTCATGCGATTCACACGTATCTGTGTCCTGCTGCTGGCCGGCGTCGCACCCTTGTCCGGCTTCGGGCAAGAGCCGGGTTCGCAGTTACCCGATGGGCCGAACCACGAAACCGCGCAACGCATCTGCTCAGGATGTCATTCGGTCCAGATGTTTACGGGACGGAGGATGACCCGGGAGCAATGGGGCGGTGTTGTCTCCAACATGATCGGCCGGGGAGCGAAGATCTCCGACGAAGAGTTCGACGAAGTCGTCAACTATCTTGCCACAGCTTTTCCGCCCGGCCAGCAAGGCGGTGGAGGCGCCACGGCCGCAAAGGCCGCGCCAGTGCATAAGAAAAGCCTGATTGACCAGGTAGGCGCAGATGACAAGCAGATCGTCGACGAAGATGCCGCAGCGCGGGGGAGAACCGTGTATATCGCGCAATGCATTACCTGCCATGGAACACGGGCGCGGGGAGGCGAGCGCGGCGCCGACCTGGTGCGATCGCTAGTCGTTCTTCATGACCGCTACGGAAGCACCATCGGTCCTTATCTTGCGCAGGGGCACCCGGCGGGAAAACCAGTCGAGTTGACGCACGATCAGATTGTGGATTTGTCTCATTTCCTGCATCAGCAGGTGGGTGACACTTTGCGAACCGGACCCTACAACAACGTGCTCAATATCCTGGTGGGCGATCCCAACGAGGGAAAGGCCTTCTTCAATGGGGCGGGAGGGTGCAGCCATTGCCACTCACCGACGGGTGACCTGGCGCATATCGCCAGCAAATATGATCCGCCCAGTTTGCAGTTGAAAGTGGTGTTTCCGCAGAACCGTGCAGTCGCCCGCGAGGGAAGTGGCAGCCCACGCAAGCCACTCACGGTTACGGTGACCACGGCGTCCGGCGAAAGCGTGACCGGGGTGCCGACGGAGCTTGACGATTTCAACGTTTCGCTGCACGACGCCTCGGGCCGATACTACAGCTTCACACGCGGACCGGGGGTCAAAGTGGAGAAGCATGATCCTTATGCCGCGCACGTGGCGCTACTCGACGAATACACCGACAAAGAGATACACGATGTAGTCGCCTATCTGGAGACCTTGAAATGAAGTTTTTTGTGACGATTTTTGTGGCTCTATTTGCACTGGCGCCCGTGCCTGCCTGGAGCCTGGGTCCTGATGGGGTTTCGGATGGTGGGCTGGACCCTTCCGTGTTGTCGCGTCCGCCAGTGGATTCATGGCCGACGTATAACGGCGATTACTCCGGCAGGCGTTTCAGCACTCTGACCAAGATCAACGATCAGAACGTGAAATCGCTGAGCCTCGCGTGGATGTATCAGTTGCCCAGGAACGGTGCTGCTCCAGGCGGCCGGCTTGCGGGCACTCCGATTTTGCTGAATGGGGTGATGTATATCACCTCTCCGGACAAGGTGTGGGCGCTTGACGCACGCACCAGCCGGGAGTTGTGGGCTTATACATGGGCCTCCAAAGGCGGCATTCACCTGGGAAACCGAGGGGTTGGCATTTCTGGGAACGCGCTGTATTTCGAGACGCCGGATTGCAATCTGGTCTCGCTGAATCTGGCCGACGGCAAGAAGCGCTGGAGTCAGCCGATCTGCGATCTGGATCAGATGTATTACGCCTCCGTGGCGCCGCTGGTGGTCAAAAATCACATCATTACCGGGGTCAGCGGAGACGACTTGGATCGCCCCGGTTATCTCGAGGCGCACGATCCGGAAACCGGCGCACTGCAGTGGCACTGGTCGGTGGTGCCGAAGCCCGGGGAGCCCGGTTCGGAAACCTGGCCCAATGCCGACGCGATGGCGCATGGAGGCGGCATGACGTGGATATCGCCCACCTATGATCCGGATTTGAACTTGCTGTATGTGGGCACTGGGAATCCGCAGCCGGTGATGGCGGCCAAGAAGCGAGAGGGCGCGAACCTGTTCACCACATCGATTGTGGCGTTGAATGCGGACAGCGGCAAACTGGTTTGGTATTTTCAACCTTCACCGCACGACACGCACGACTGGGATGCCGTGGAAACGCCGGTTTTGTTTGATGGTGAGATGGACGGGAAGCCGCGTAAGTTGTTGGCGCAGGCGAGCCGCAATGGTTGGTTCTTTGTACTGGACCGCGAAACCGGAAAGAATTACGTCAGCGCGCCCTTTGTGAAAACGAATTGGACAAAAGGCCTCGATGCGAAGGGGCAACCGATTCCCAATCCGGCCAAGGAGCCGCAGATTGCCGGCACGCTGGTTGCGCCGAATGCGGAAGGAGGTGTGAATTGGCCTCCGCCGACGTACAGCCCAGCTACCGGATTGTTTTATGTCAACGCCACTCGCTCGTATGCCATCTACTACATTTTTGACGATAGCGATAAGCCTGAGGGATGGGGTGGTCACGACCTGGGTACCTGGGACGAATCGATGCTGCAGGCTCTGGACTACCGCACTGGGAAGATCAAGTGGAGCCACAAGTGGGAGACGCCGGGAATCGAGAGCGGTCTGCTGAGCACCGCGGGTAACCTGGTGTTCGCAGGAGATCCGGCGAACAATCTGGTTGCGCTCAACGCCACCACCGGTGAGCCGCTGTGGCATGCCAACCTCGGCAGCCCTGTATCGAATGGCGCCATCACTTACGAGCTCGACGGGCACCAATATTTGGTGGTCGGCGCGGGCGACAAGTTGTATGCGTTCGTCATGAACTAGCGCAACACGGAGCCTTCTATATTCGATCTCTAGAGGCTCTGCCTTTGTATCAGGGCACGACTTTGGTCGGGCCGCACACAACGGCACCTGCTGAGCGCGTTAGAGTCCGCATGAGAACTACCCTCTCCAAATGCAGTCCCGTAGGGACGGCTGAGAGTCAGACTTGTCCAAATTAGCTTTTTCGACTCTGTCCATCCAGCTCCACTCATGCCCAGGTGGACCATCGCTCTCAACTTTGTCATCCCGAGAGTTTGTGACTTTTTTCATTTTTGTGTTTTTGACACAGCCACCCAGAATGTTTTTCAAACTCCTCACAAGGCCGTCATCCTGAGCGAAGCGCCTCGCAGATCTATTGCTAACAGAGGGTTTCTGGCGCGGAGTCGAAGAGCCTGTCCTGAGCGTAGCCGAAGGAACCCCGAGGATCCTTGTTGGCCGATGCTCTTCAGAGCTTTCCGGACACCAAACCTGAAAGAAATCAATAAAGTCACAACCTCCCGATCGAAGCCGACCTGTCCCGGCGTGCCGTGGAGGGACCTGCGGTTCTTTCAGCCACTAGCGAATTCCCCATGGAAGCACAACCCCATCCTTTGTCAAGAGTCTGTGACTTTTTGATCTTTTCGTGTTTTTTGCACCCGACCAGATGTTTTTCGATCCCCTCCAGAAAGGCGTCATCCTGAGCGAAGCGCCTCGCAGATCTATCGCATAACAGAGGGTTTTATGCGCGCAGTCGAAGAGCCTGTCCTGAGCGTAGCCGAAGGAACCCCGGCGATGCTTGTTCGCAGATGCTCTTCGGAGCTTTCCGGCCACAGACCACAAGGTAAATTAAAAACTCACAGCCTCCGAGCGAAGCCGACCTGTCCCGGCGTGCCGTGGAGGGATCTGCTGTGCGCCTTTCCCTCTAACAACTCCCTACAGCTCCGTCCATCCACACCCATGCCAGCTGGGCCGCCGCCCTTAGATTTGTCATCCCGACCGGAGCGTACCCGGATTTCCTGTCGAGGTTGGTGGTGTTGGCGAGCTTCATGCCGGGACTGAGTTTCGTCGGTGCAGTTCTCACGCAGACTCTAAAGCCCCTGAGGTATTGCTTTCTTGCCCGGTGCAAAGTTTTCGGCAGCCTCCTCAGAAGAAAAGCTTGGCTTTCATTTCCTCCGGCACGGGAACATCGACGGGAATCTTTGTAGCTCCGGCGTAGAGATGTCGCAGTTTCGGCAGGCTCTCCACAACCTTCAGGCACGCCGGTGTCACCTCGGTGCCATAAAGATCCAGGGACTCCAATCGATCCAGGCCGGCCAATGCCGACACCGTGGCATCCGTGATTTTGGTATTGGTAAGGCGCAAGACGCGCGCGTTTTTCATCGCCGCCAACAAAGGGGCCGAGCGGTCAGTGATTGCCGTGCCTGAAAGGTCGGCGGTTACAATTTGCTCGCTCAGGGGTTTGATCGCGGCTAAGTCATCGTCCCCAAACTTGGCGCCCAAAGCTGACGCATCGATCACCAGGTTGGCTGAGCCGCGGGATTCGTAATCCACAAGGTCCGGGTAGCGCTGCTTCACCTGCGCAACCTGTGGAGCGAGTGGAGCGCGCAACTTGTCCACGGCGGCGGGGTCGATCTCCGGAAAGGTTACCTCGGCCACTACCGGCACGTCGTTTGTAGGCGCGCCCTTGATTGCGTTGGCGGCCAACGTGGACGAAGCTCCGGCGGCAATCCACAGTTCCAGCAGCTTGATCTCATTCGGCGCCAAAGGGCGCTTGCCCTGAGGGGGCATGGCGTCATCGTCTGAGGGCGAGAGCGTGACGCGGTGAAAAAGCTCGCTGCCTTTGACGTTTCCAGCTTTCACCACGGGGCCGTCTTTGCCTCCCCGCATCAGCAAGTCATAACTATCCAGCCGCAGGCGTCCCTTTTGCTTATCCGGACCATGGCACGAGTAGCAGTGGCTCACGAAAATGGGTTCCACGTGGGCGCCGTAGAAAAAAGCAGGATTCGATCGCGGTAGGGCTGCGGGGGCAGGAAGGCCGATGAGCTTCCGCAGCACGCCAGGCATGTGTTCGGTGAGGTGATTTTCGCCTTGCGATAGTTGACCGCCGCGATATCCCGTCCAGGAAACAATCCCAATGGTGGCAAGCAACGCCAGGGTGTAGATGAGATCGAAACGCGGACCACTGAAGTATCCACGCAACATCCAACAGAGCCAGCAGGCCGCCGCTACAGATACTCCGCCCCACATGTGCTGCGTGACCAGCCGTCCCGAATACCCGCCACTCCGCGCGAGGCACCATCCGAGAAATGCGGCGGCCAAACTGCTCACCATTGCCAAAGCAAATACGAAATCGACTGAGGAGCGCAGGTGGGAGAAGTGGGGCTTTCTTCCGGCCCATTCCAGAACGGGCACGATGAGGATGAGCGCAATCGGAAAGTGGACTGTTAACAGATGAAAGCGCCCGATAAATTGGATCCAGGTGGCGCCTTCAAGTCCGTCGGGAGGGAAAAAGCCGACCAGAGCGGAGAGCAGCAAAATGAGCGCGAGCGCGAGAAGACCAAGGCGCAGCCGCAAGGGCGCCCGGCGAACCGAAAATGTCATGCGGCCATGTGGCCTCGTGAATGGAGAGAACAATAGCTGGGACGCTGAATCACGCCACAACCTCTGCTACGACTCGCGCCGGCTTTACGCTGGTGAGTTTTTGCTCCAGCCCCTGGAAGGAATAGTTGAGCTTGTGATGATCAAAGCCCATGGCGTAAAGGATGGTCGCATGAAGATCGCGAATCTCTACCGGGTCCTTCACGATCTCGTAGCCCATCGCGTCGGTCTCGCCGTAACTCATGCCTGGTTTAATTCCGCCGCCAGCCATCCAAATGCTGAACGCGCCCGGATTGTGGTCCCTGCCGATAAATTGCATGACCTGGCCGTTGCGGTTTTCGCGCATGGACGTGCGTCCGAATTCGCCGCCCCAGACTACCAGCGTGTCTTCGAGCATGCCGCGCTCCTTGAGGTCGGTGAGAAGCGCCGCAATGGGCTGATCGGTTTCGCGGCAGCGATCCGCAAAGCCGATGTTCAGCGAATCTTTGGCGGAAGTTCCGTGATCGTCCCAGCCCCAATGGTAAAGCTGAATGAAGCGCACACCCCGCTCCGCCAGGCGGCGCGCCACCAGGCAATTGTTGGCAAAACTGGAATCGGCAGGATTCGCGCCATACGCTGCAAGCACCGCCGGAGACTCCTTGTGAATATCCATGGCGTCCGTGGCATCCATTTGCATGCGGAAGGCCATCTCGTATTGCGCAATGCGCGTAACGGTTTCGGGATTGCCGAACTCGGCATAGGTTTGCTTGTTGATTTCGTCGACAGCATCCAGCATGCGGCGACGCAAGGGCCGGCTTACGTCTGGCGGATTTTCCAGGTAGAGCACTGGCTCGCCATGGGAGCGGCATTGCACGCCCTGATACACACTGGGCAGAAATCCAGATCCCCACAATTGTTTGCCGCCGTCCGGCTGGTTGCCACCTGAAACCAGCACGATGAAACCTGGGAGGTTTTGGTTCTCCGTTCCTAGCCCATAGATCACCCAGGAACCCATCGAGGGATAGCCGAGGCGAGCATTGCCGGTTTGTACCAGTAACTGAGCTGGAGCATGGTTGAACTGATCGGTGCGCATCGACCTGATCACGCAAAGGTCGTCAATGTGCTTCTCCAGATGGGGCAGGCGATCCGACAGCCATTGGCCGCTATTTCCCGCCTGGTGGAAGGGATATTGCGCGCCTAACAGCTTGGGCACACCGCTGATGAACGCAAACCGCTTACCCACCAAAAACGAGGCAGGACATTCCTGCCCATTCAGCCTGTTCAAATCAGGTTTGTAATCGAAAAGCTCCAATTGGCTTGGCGCCCCGGCCATATGCAGATAAATGATTCGCTTGGCCCGAGCGGTAAATTGCGGAGGCAGAACCGATAGCGGCCGGGTAGGATCACGGGTGAAATCGAGTTTCAAGCTTCCATCGACATTGCGTTCCGCGGCGTTGGCCGCATGCGCAAATGGCGAACCCAAGCTGCCCAGAAACATGGAGCCCACGCCGGCAGTGAAACTGCGCAGAAAGTGACGGCGGGTTTGTGCTTGCAGCAATGCGAAGCGTGCTTCTGGATGCAATGCTCCAGTGAGCTCAGGGGCCGGATTGTTCTTTGCATTGGTTTCAGGATCTGACATAACCATCACCTCACGAGCGCGGCATCGAGATTAAAGAGGACACTGCCGACAGCCGTTAGCGCCTCGAGTTGCCCTGCGGGAACTCGCTTGCCTAACGATGTTTCCGATAGATTCAGATTTGCTTTCACGACGGTGGGCCGGTCGTGCATGCCAACAGCGTCTTTGTAGAACTTGCGCAGCACAGCCAACTCTTTCGGAGTGGGATCGCGCGACAAGACCAGGCGCGTTTCATAAGTAAGCTGGGTGTTCAGAATAGAGTCCGCACTCAAAGCACCGGAGCTTTTTCCGGCGGTGTCTTTTATCACCCGCCGCGCCAAGGCTTGGGCAGCTTCTTCATACACCGGATCGTTCAGCGTCACCAGTGCCTGCAACGGAGTATTGGTCGCTATGCGCCGGGGAAGACTCGTATCGCGATCGGATGCGTCGAACACCAGCGAGCTGGGATAACCCGCAGTGCGCTTGATGAAGGTATAAATGGCCCGGCGGTAGCGGTTAGCGCCGGTCGCGTCCGTCCACTTCGAGTCGTTGTAAACCGAATTCCAAATCCCGGCGGGCTGGGGAGGCATAACCGGCGGTCCTCCCATAGTTGTGTTTAGCAGGCCACTGGCCAATAGAGCTTGATCACGCACCATCTCTGCCGTTAGCCGCTGCTGCGGACCATGCGCGAGCAGGCGATTGCGAGGGTCTTTCGCCAGCAGAGAAGGCGTTGCGGCTGCGCTCTGGCGATAGGTCGCGCTGGTTACCAGTTCGCGCAGGAGTGCCTTCCTGTCCCAATGAAGGTCGTTCTGAAAATGCAGCGCCAGCCAATCCAGAAGCGCGGGGTGACTCGGCTCCTCGCCTACGCTGCCGAAGTTTTCCAGGGTTTCGACAATGCCCGTTCCGAAGAGTTCTTCCCAATAGCGATTGACGGCAACCCGCGCAGTGAGGGGTTGACCGGGAGAGAAAAACCACCGCGCCAGCGTAAGCCGGTTGCGCGGTGCTCCGGCAGGAAGCTTGGGAAAAATCCCAGGTACATCCGGCGGAAGGTCCGGACCTATCTTGGTTAGAAAATTACCGCGCTCGAATTCGAGCGTAGCCCTTCGCGCATAGGGTTGTTCCTCCACCATCACAGGAAGTGGAACGGTGGGAATCTTGGCCAGCTGCCCGTCGAGTTCCTGCAGCCGGGCGATATTTTGCGCTCGGACCGGATCATGGCTCAGAGAAGCCCAGCTTGGATCATTACTCGCTGAGAGTCTCGCCCGCTGAATGAGAGCGGGCTTTGAGTCAATGCCCTTTGTTTGCTCCAAATCCATCTGGATGCGACTGCCGTCGGCCAACTGAAGCGGCTCGGTGGGCACACACACGATCCAGCGCGTCCGGAATACTCTGGTCCGGGCTGCAAATGCACTCGGGTCAGGATCCGCTTTTTTGCGTCCTTCGTCTGGATCGCTTGCAGGCAGTAATGCAGCCTGGAAATTCCTCTGCGAATCCTGGACAAAATAGCGAAACGCGATTTTGCTCTTTTGGCCACCTGGCGCAATCACCCAACCTTGCACCTTGTCCACGATGAAGCCGGCCTCCGGTGTATGGCGGGCCGTTTCCGGGTGAAGCGGCGGAACTTCAATGCGGATTGCCGTCACCGAAGAGAGGTTGGCATTCGCAGTCAGCTCGTAAAAAGATTGTGGCGGGACGTCTGCATTAGCAAAGGCCTCTCCGTCGCGGAGCGTGAAGGTTTTCGCCGGCCCCGCAACCTTGGCATGTGCGAGCCTTAGTTTCGTCTCGCTGATTTCCTTGCGCTGTTCTTTCAACGCGTCTTCTTTTTTATCTGCGGCGAGCTTCTGATTCTTCTGGAGTTCCACCAGCTGACCTTCCAGCTTCGGAAGCAAGGGTTCCAAGGCCAATACCTCGTTGGCCACTGCGTTCTGGATCGGTAACGGTTTCCATTGCGCCGTAGCCTCCAACTGTCGATCTGAATTTTCCATCGCATGCACCAGGGAGGCCATTTGTTGCTGTATTTGCGCCGCTTCCGCATAGCGCGCTTTGTCTTTGGGAACTTCTAGCGTTGGCGAATCGTCCTCAATGTCCGCATCCAGCTGGGTATTGAAGAAGGCCATCGACTTGTAATAATCGGTGTGGCGAATAGGATCGTACGGATGCGAGTGGCATTGCACGCAATTCATGGTGAGGCCGTTCAGCACGGACCATGTTGTGGCCACGCGATCCATCACCGCGACCATGCGAAACTCCTCATCATCGGTGCCCCCTTCGTCGTTGTTGGGAGTCTGCCGGTGGAAGGAAGTGGCTATCTCGTCCTCGAAGGTGTGATTGGGAAGGAGATCGCCCGCCAGCTGTTTGATCACGAATTGGTCGTAGGGCAGGTTTCGATTGTAGGCATCGATCACCCAGTCACGGTACGGCCAGACGCCCGGGCGATTACGGTCCGCTTCGTAACCTTTGGTGTCCGCATATCGGGCCAGATCCAACCACATCGAAGCCCAGCGTTCGCCATAGCGCGGCGAGGCCAGCAGGCGATCCACCTGTTTTTCATAGGCGCCGGGCGATGAGTCCGCCAGAAAGGCCGCTTCTTCCTCGGGGGTAGGCGGCAGACCGGTAAGGTCCAAAGACACACGCCGCAACAGGGCGGCCTTATCGGCTTCGGGCGAGGGCTCCAGCCCTTCCTTCTCCAGCCGCGCCAGAATGAACCGATCCAGGGGTTGGCGCACCCAATCCGCGCGCTTCACCTGCGGCAGGGCTCGCGGCGCAGGGGGTACAAATGCCCAATAATCCTCCCACTTCGCGCCCTCCTTGATCCAGCGACGGAACAAGGCAATTTGCTGGGGCGGCAGCGGCGGCCCGTGATAAGGCATGCGTGCCTCGGGATCGGTAGAGGTCAGGCGCGCCATGAACTCAGAATGATCGGGATCGCCGGGCACAATGGTGCGGCGCCCCGACTTGCCCGTTCCCAATGCCTCTTCACGGAAGATGAACGAAACACCGTTCTTCTGCCGCACTCCTCCGTGGCAGGCAACGCAATTTTGATTGAGTATGGGCCGGATATCCCGGCTGAACTCCACGTGATCTGGCGGGGTCCGGTGGAAGAGCGAACCGGCAAATGGCCAAACCAACAGTGCAGCTACCGCGAGAATGCAGAGGGCAGCGATTTTCGATTTGGAAATACGAGAAGCAGGCGGCTGTGCCACGGCTATCTATCCAGTGTAAAGGAAGATCGGAATGCGACCCATTTTCTTTGTGCGATGCGGACGACCCGGTTGGTACGGCCGGGGGCATCGGACGCGCCACCTCGACCGCATGTAAGCCATTCATATTAAACGAGATAGCGGTAAAACTCTACAGGCGACGCACTCGCTCTTGTGGGTTTGGTTGTGCCTATTACCGAAGCTTTCTTATTGGGGTTTTGCGGCTTGCACAAGCTGATAGAAGCGATTCGGATGACTAGCTAGAGAGGCTGAATACGCCGTCGCTCGCTCCCACTGATAGAGCAATTGATCTTGCGGCTCCAGGTCAACGACAGGTTCCCGCTTTGCTGCTGCATCCGGAAAACGGCCTCTATCCCAATCCCTGGTCAAGGCCTCTGCAATATCCCGATCTCGTTCAGCGATGCTTTGAATGAGCAAGTCAGAGGCTTCCCGTTGCAACGGCTTCTTCTGAGATAGCTCGATGACAACCGTCTCACGCCAGAACATCTTCTCCAGATATTCCACGCAGAGTTCAAAGGCTTGAAAATCCGAGAAATTCCTCACTACCAGTGGTTCCAGTTGAACAAGCAGGCTACGGATTCGCGTGAAGGGATTTGGTTGCGGCGACCCATCCTTCAGCAAAGCAGCCAGCTGTTCATCATTACTCCAGGGAACCGGCAGAAGGAGACCCATCCAGGACGACGTTTCCTTATCTTTCCTGTAGGGCGCCTGGTCATAGATCGTTTGAAATACCTCGTCCCATTCCACGCTCCAATCCGCTTGATAGTGCTTTTCGACAAAACGGCGGAAGCCTGAGGTTTGCGCGGTTGCCGTCCCCTTCTTGAGGGCGACGGCAGCGTAAGCGAATCCGTCCCAGATCGAAGCCTGAATGTAACGGCTTGGTACCCAATTGGTGACAATAACGCCCAGGGTGTTGGGGTCGTTCGTGCCGGAATATGCATCGATGCAGGCATCGACGTTTCTCAACTGTTCGGTACCAACCCGCGCGCCCCACTTGTAGCATGTCAATGCGGGCGCTCCGATTCCGCGGGAACCGTTGGCACTCACTTTCTGGAAGGCCTCAAGGAATTTAGCTGAACTATTTTCAGAGTAGTTCCAGTCCATGATGATGATCTTTTTGTTCAACTGACCGAGAACTTCCGGCTCCTTGTGGACAACGAAGTCGCCCCAAACGATCAGCTGTTTACCCAGCCCTGCAGAGATTTCGTTGAGTGAATTAAGGTACTCCGCCCACACTCGAGCGCGCCCCTTCACCTGAAGCGCCTTGCGGGAGAGCAATGAACCTCCCCAGTTCACTTCATCACAGCCACCGTGCAGGTAGGTTGAAGGAAAGATCGCAGCGACTTCACGATAGAGCTTGCCGAATAAAGTTAGCGATTCCGGATTCACCGGAATGATCCCGTTGAATTCAGAATCGCCGCGCGCGTCGCGATCCGATAGATGAGCATACGCGGGAGAACGCGTGATGTACCCCGTGTGCCCGAATGACTCCACCTCGGGGATTAATTCGACGCCGTGGCTTTGACCATATTCCACCAGGCTCTTTAATTCTTCGGGGGTAAATGCATTTCCATGGGTCACAAGATCGGGGACGGAGGTGAAATGCATCGCGCTCCCCTGGTCGTCCGTCAACCGGAACTGGAGTGTGTTGAGCTCCCAGTCCGAGCAGAACTCGATCACCCGCTTATAGTAGGCCAGGGTTTCGGGCACGCGCGCCGCATCCACCATAAGACCGCACATTGCATTTTTTCGCGAGGTTGATTCCGCTGCTGCCGCCAGAGGCAGGTTCGCCCTTGAGTTACCCAAAGGCGCGACAAAAGTCGAATGGATTCTGGACGTTCTTGCTAATGCGAGTGGCGTCGCGGCTACCTCGGCTACAAGAACGCCGGCGCCGACAAGAAATTCCCGTCTGCTCCTGATTTCCCTACGCAAGATCTCAATCCTCTGCAAAGATCCTAACCCCCTCCTCCACGCCTGAGGGGGCAACTTTGAGCTCTCCTGGGATGGCAGCAGAGACCCCGAAGACTGTGCAGCATACCCAGGTCCACGAGACGAACCGGCCCGCCATGTTAGCTTTTAATGTCATGCCAAGGCAAAACGGAAAGCGCGAGGGAGCAACCAAGGGCATATCCCGAACCGCCGAAGGGAATGTGCGGGGGCCGGCTGCCGCGGCAAGCTCCTCGTATGTGAGGATTATCGAGGCGCTGCTCGAGAACGGATCTATGTCTCGTTCCGAGCTGGCTGACTGCGTTGGGCTAAGCCGCTCGGCTTTGACGGAGATCAGCCGGGATCTGATTCAAGATCGATTTCTCCTTGAATCGCCATCCGTTAGTGAGAAGCTGCGGAAGGGCAGGCCCTCCATCATGCTTTCCTTGAACGCAAAATACGGATACTTTGTGGGCGTCGGCCTTACCGAGGATCCTCCCCTGATGGCGCTGACGGACTGCCACGGAAACGTGTTGGCCGAACACCAGATCAGCATGGTGATGGCGCCCGAGGAAGTGGCCGCAGCGATCAGCCGGGGCATTCCCCATCTCACGCGCACTTCGAATATCTCGCGCAACCAGGTACTGGGCATCGGGATCGCGCTCTCCGGGCTTGTCAACCACGCGCAGGGGATTTGTGTGCATTCGAACCTGCTTGGTTGGCATGATGTGCCCGTCGCTAGAATTGTCGAGCGAGCGACAGAAATACCAACCTACATCGATAACGATGCGCACGCGGTGACCTTAGGAGAAAAACTCTTCGGCGTTGCCCGGGAACTCAAAAGCTTCACTGTCATCATGTTGGGCAAGAGTATCGGCGGCGGCAGCCACATGCAGGGGAGGCTGTATCGTGGGCACACCGGGGCCGCGGGCGAGATTGGCCATTACACCATGGGCCCCGGCGGACCTCGCTGCGAATGCGGGAAAGAAGGCTGCTTGGACGCTTTTGCCTCCAGCTCAGCCCTGCTAAGAAGAGCCGCGGAACTCGGACTGCAAGTGGGCGAAATCGGTGAGCTCGAGGCACTTGCCGCCAAGGGAGTGGTGAAGGCCAGGGAACTGCTTCACGACGCCGGATTCGCTGTCGGGATCGCGGTAGCGAACTCCATACAGCTGAACAATCCCGAGCTGGTCCTATTTGCGGATCTCGCGGGTTTCGGCAACGGGGTTTTTATCAACAGCGCCCGGCAGGCGATCGAGCACAACATCATGCCGCACCTGCTGGCGACGACGCGTCTGGAATTCCAGTCGGTAGAAAAGGACTTTATGGTGCGCGGCGCGGCCAGCATCGCCGCACATCAGTTCCTGATCGAGCGAGCAGGGCCCAGGGCCCCGCAACCACCCGCGCTATTGAATGTGTGATCAGCCGGCGACTATGGGAGCGCCCTTTCCGGCTCCGCAAATCGCCTCGATCGCACCCTACGAAACAACTCTCATCCCGGTGCAGTGGTCAGCAAGTTGTCTTTCTTCTCAGTAAGCTTTGGAGGCATTTTGAAGCTGCAAATGAAATCACGCCTCGGCCTAATGATGTTTCTGGAGTACTTCGTTTGGGGCTCCTGGTATGTCACGATCAGCACCTGGCTCTCCTCCTCGTTGCACTTCACGGGAGAGCAGGTGGGAATCGTTGGCGGCGCGACGGGCGTAGGGGCGATTGTGGCGCCTTTCTTTGTCGGCCTCGTCGCGGATCGATATGCAGCGACTGAGAAGATCCTCGGCTGCTTACACCTGGCTGGTGCCCTGTTGCTGTTAGCCGCCTCGCGCCAGACCGGTTTTCCCGCGCTGTACACCATTATGCTTTTGTATTGTCTCTGCTTCATGCCGACGATAGCGCTGACCAACTCGCTTTCGTTTCGCCAGATGCAGGATCCGAAGCAGGAGTTCGGACCGATCCGCGTGCTGGGCACCGCGGGCTGGATCGTTGCCGGGCTCTTCATTGGCTCGCTCGGCCTGGAAGCAACGCATCACCCGGTCGAAATCGCGGCCGCCTGTTCGGTCTTAATGGGTCTTTACTGCTTTACTCTTCCCCACACTCCGCCGCTGGCCCGGGGGGAAAAGTTTTCCGTCGGCAAGCTCTTTCCCAAGGAAGCGCTCACTCTGCTGAAAGAGCGTTCGATGGCCGTCTTTGCGATCGCATCGCTCCTCATCTGCATTCCGCTGCAGTTCTACTATGCCTTTACCAACCTCTATCTCAATCAGAGCGGAGTGCGTGACGCAGCAGGCAAGATGACCGGCGGCCAGATTTCCGAACTTTTTTGTATGCTGCTGATCCCCTGGTTCTTTCGTCGCCTGGGCGCCAAATACATGCTGGTTACCGGCATGTTTGCATGGGCAGCGCGATACGCGTTGTTCGCCTACGGAAACGCTGGCCCCAGGGTCTGGATGCTGTGGCTCGGGATACTGGTGCATGGAGTCTGCTTTGACTTTTTCTTCGTCACCGGCCAGATCTATATCGACCGTAAGGCGGCGCCTGACTTGCGCGCGGCGGCCCAGGGATTGATGTCGCTCATCACCTACGGCCTCGGTATGTTCGTCGGCTCATGGGTTTCGGGCGCGGTCGTCGGGCATTACGGCCAGGTTGCAAAGGATGGCGCCCTCCTTTACGATTGGCGCCCAATCTGGATATGGGCCGGAGCGCTGTCGGCAGCCGTGCTGCTGGGCTTTCTCTTCACCTTCTCCGACAAAGAAGACGCATCTGAGCCGATCGCCAGACCAGCTGTGGGGGAAGAACTGCCCGGCGCGGTGATCTGAACAATTTCGCTATCGGGTCAGTAAAGCAAGAAGGACCAGATCCTGTCGCCAGTCGCGCAGATAACATATTGATGCCCGTCCAGCATGTAGGTCTGCGGCGGATTAGAAACGAACCCGATGCGCGTGTTCCAGAGGATGTCTCCGCTGGCTGCATCATGCGCCACCAGGCTCTCGGCGCCATCCCCTGCAAAGACCAAGCCGCCGGCGGTCGCAAGCACACCGCCGCCACCACCGCCCCCGTTATAGTAGCGATGCCTCCACACGGCTTTGCCGGTCTTGTAGCTGATAGCAGTCAGGTAGCTGCCTGCCGAGCCAACTTGTGTTTCTTCCCTTCCACCCAAGCCCATGGAGCCGCGCGGATCTGTTTCTGTCAGGTAGTAGATCGCATACGTATCATTCTCGGGTACATATAGGAGGCCGGTTTGCGGTGAGAAAGCGGGAGGCTCCCAGTTCACGGTTCCGGATGAATTCGGCGATACGAGAGAGCCGGCGATCGAAGCGTCTTTCGACGGATCACGCTTTGGACCACCAGCGGAGTTGGAGCCGTCAGCCCAATTGGTCGTCAGGCCGTATCTGCTGGTGAGCAGATGCTCTCCGCTGACTCGATCCAAAACGAAGAAGTAGCCGTTGCGCGCCGCGGTCACGACCATCTTGCGTTTCTTGCCGTTAAAGTCGCCATCTACCAGAACCGGGGTCTGCGCCGAATCGTAATCATGCATGTCGTGCGGTGAGGTCTGGAAATACCAGGCCATCTTGCCGGTGTCGACGTTCACAGCGAGCAGCGAGCAGGTGAACAGATTGTCTTTGTCGCCCCGGGTGCCGGTGGTAAAAGCAGGCGTTGGATTGCCGGTGCCGAAAATATAGAGCTTGGTCTCGGGATCGTAAGCTCCCGTGATCCACGGTTGCGCACCGCCATGCCGCGCCGCGTCCAGACTGGCCCAGGTGTCCTCACCAACGTCGCCTTTCTGCATTGGGACGGTGTAGTGCTTCCACTGCAGTTCGCCAGTCTCAGGATCGAAGGACTGCAGGAAGCCAGGCGAATCGATGTCGTTACCCACACCCACCAGGACATGATTTCCAATCACGATTGGAGCCGGAGTTGAGAAATAGCCCTCATCCACGAGAGCGATGGTTTTGTGCCAGCGTTCCTTGCCGGTCCTGGCGTCCAGCGAGACCAGGTAATCGTCCGGCGTCTCCATGTAGAGATAGTTGTTCCACATGCCGACACCGCGATTCCCGATGTGAGTTCCGCCTTTGGTCTTCCAGAAGTAATGCCACCGTACGTGCCCATCACGAGCGTCTACTGCCCAGGCATTGTCCGGCATCGTGAGATAGAGAATGCCATCCACCTCGAGCATCGAGCACTTGATAGAGCCACCCTCGATCGAGATATTCCCCGGACCTTCGCCGCCCACGATCAGATCCGGAGTTTCAAGGCTGTTGTCCTTTCGATCTTCACGGGCGGGTTCTGAATTATCGGAACCCTCAGTCACTTGCGAGGTCCACGCGAGGGTTAATTGCTTGACGTTCGCACGGTTCACCTGGGTCAGCGCGCTGTAACGCTTTCCGGTGTAGTCGCCGTTGTAGGTGAGCCAGGAGTCCTTAAGTGGCTTGAGCAGATCCTCAGGCGTAACCCCGCTCACCTGTCCCATGGAAGGCACTGATGCAAGCAGAAGCGAGGCGGGAAGTAGGATTTTGGGGAAGATCATTTCAAGGTCACCAGGTAGGCAGTCACGTCGTGGATATTTTTATCCGTATATTTCGGAAGCAGGTCCTTATGAGCCTTCAGCGGGTCCTCGATCACCACCTTGGGCGAGCCGTCTTTCCGCGTGAACGTGCGGAATTCGCCATCGCTCAATTTCAAGGTGACAAGGAAATCGTCGATGCGCACCAGTTGCCCTTGCAGGTTTTCACCGGAAGGCAGAGTCACCGTAACCGTGGCAGCCGTCTTGTCGTTCTTCTGGCCTTTTGCCCCGCCCATCACCCACAGGTTTTGAAGCGCTTTCGGGCTGGTGACCCTGGACGCGATCCCACGTAGATCACCTTCCGGGGAGTGACAGCCTGCACAGGTCCGGACAAAATATGCGGCGCCGTCGCTCGCATTGCCGACGACGATATTGACAGGTTGTTGCTCACTCGGAGGGGTTCCTGCTCGCCCGATCGTAGCCACTACACTGCGCACATACGCAGCCACGGTCTTTGCATCCTCGGGGCTCAGTGGAATCTTGGGCATCCCCATGGATTGGCGCGCGCCTTGAATAATCGGGACAATCGATTCGCCATCGACGTCGGTCAATGCAACCTGGGAGCGCAATAAATTTGGACCGCCCATGTCGCCGCCCCGCAGATCGGGTCCATGACAGCCCTGGCAGCTAACGGCGTAAAGTGCTTTTCCGTGGGCCACAACTGCAGGATCGATGGGTGGCCGCTTCTGTCCAGGAACGAATCCCCCGACAGGCTCTTGCGGGCCCTCTCCCGCAGCGGGCGTTTGAGCCGAACCCCAGTACAAAGAGCAGATCATCGCCGCCATGAATGTCGCGGCGAACAAACGATACGTGACGCGCATCTCTCTCCCTTGTCCACAACGCTTACGCTATAGCAGTTCGCAATTGATTTGCGACCGAAGCGATAGATCTTTTCGTGGTTTTTCTTCAGGAAAAACCACACCTCGCGATCTTTGCCAGATCACAGTAATTGCGGAACTGCTTTAATATGACTCCAACTGTTCCCGATCGTTGTTCGGGAAGCACTGGATCAACCGTACAACGTCGAGAGACCAGAGCGAAAGGAAATGATGGCGAGAGAGAGAGAACCGATGGAAATCGGCCTGATGTTCTGGGCAGCCCAGGACGCCCAAACGGCGCTTCAACCCGTCCACGAACTTGGTCTTCATGTCGGACAACTCGGGGTGCCTCCGGAACTGGATTGCGACCGCGCCCTCCACGGGTGGAAGAATGGCCTGAAGGAATTCCAGGTAGTGATCACCAGTGCTGTCTGCTCCTACATGGGCGAACAATATACAGACTTCGAAACGGTTCACAGGACCGTGGGCTTCACGACGGAAGGATTAAGGGCCGATCGGATTGCTAGAACGAAACGCGTGTCCGACTTCGCTCATGATCTGGGTATTCCAGGGGTGTCTTGCCACATAGGCTTCATTCCGGGTGATGCGAGTGAGATTCTTTACCAGGATCTCCGCGACCTGACCAGGTCGCTCTGTGACCACTGCAGCAAGAATGATCAGAACTTCGTGCTCGAAACCGGCCAGGAATCCGCGGCAGTATTGCTCTCGTTCATCGCGGACGTAGACAGAAAGAATCTTAAGGTTAACTTCGATCCAGCAAACATGATCATGTACCAATCGGGAGATCCGCTGAACGCCCTCAAGGTTCTAAGCCCCCATGTGATCTCCGTTCACTGCAAGGATGCGCATTTTCCTGCTAAGGGCTCCGGTCTTCTCGGCTCTGAATGTGTGCTCGGCGATGGAGAGGTCGATATTCCCGCTTTTCTGAAAGAACTAAGAGAGCTCGGCTATAAGGGTGCGCTTAGCATTGAACGTGAAGAGCCGGATGAAGTGAAGAGGCTCGCGGATATCAAGACCGGGATCTCTCGCTTGAAAAAGTGGAAGATTGACCTTGGGCTTTGACGCTAGGGTTTGACTCGCTGCTACGTTAGAACTCAACCCGGCAGGAGTCAGTGCCCCAACCGAACCCAGTAGGAACTGGGTTCTCGTAGGGCACGGACTCCGCCGAGAACCAATTTTGAACCGGCGGTTCTCACGCAGGCACTAAAGCCTGGTTTAGGCTATGGTGACTCGCAAATTTTCGACTGGAGTTCTTTCGTGCAGAGAAGAACTTTTCTTAAGGGCGCATCCGCTGCCACCTTCGGCGCTTCACTCTCTCGCTACAGCCTCGCCGGCACTCTTGCGGATGCAAAGCAACCGCGCATTGCCTACGGCGGTATCGGAATCGAGTGCAGCACCTATGGCCGCATCCGTGCCCGCATGGAAGACTTCACCATCCTCAAGGACAAGGAGCTCACGGATTCCAAGCGCTTCGCATTTCTGAAGCAATACCCCGTGCCCTTCCTGCCGACCGTAGTCGCACAAGCCGTACCTGGGGGCCCAGTCGAAAAGGCTACCTACGACACAATCAAGGCGGATTTTTTGCATCGACTCCAGTTGCTGCTTCCTTTGGACGGCCTTTTTCTTCCCATGCATGGCGCCATGTTTGTGGATGGCATGCAGGACGCGGAGGGCGATTGGATGGAGTCGGCGCGCAAGGTGGTTGGCTCAACCTGTCTCATGTCTGCTTCCTACGATCTTCACGGCAATGTGAGCCAGCGGGTGATCGATAACATCGACGCGTTTTCCGCCTTTCGCACCGCACCCCATATCGATTACGAACAGACCATGCAGCGTGCCTGCAATATGCTCCTGCACTGTCTCGATCAGAAGATTCGCCCCACCCTGGTATGGGCTCCCATACCTGTGCTGATGCCGGGTGAACGCAGCAGCACGCTGTGGCAACCAGGAAAACGGCTTTGGGCACAATTGCCGAAGTTGAACGAGGAGCCGGGCATCCTGGACGTGTCCTTGCTTGTCGGCTATGTGTGGGCCGATGAACCGCGCTCGAGTGCAGCGGCGGTGGTAACGGGCACTGCTCCCGCCACTGAAAGGAAGATCGCGGTCGACCTGGCACAACAGTACTGGGACGCACGCAAGGAGTTTCAGTTCGGCACCGAGACCGGGACCATCGACGAGTGCATTCAACGCGCGATGAAAGCAACCACCCAACCGGCGATTCTGGCCGATTCGGGAGACAATCCTACCGCGGGCGGCGCCGGCGATCGCGCTGAAGTGCTGGAGCGGCTGCTCTACTACAAGGCGAAAAATGTTGTCTTCGCTGGAATCACCGACAGACCGGCTACAGATGCGTGCTACAAGGCTGGCGTAGGCGCCACCATCCCCCTCTCCATAGGCGCAACACTCGATCCGCTGGGCAGTAAGCCTGTCAAAGCAACGGCGAAAGTGATTTTTTTGCTGCCGGCGGAGACGCCTCGTTTGCGCGAGGCCGTGGTGCAGATGGAAGGGATCACGCTTGTTCTCTCCGCTCAGCGGCGACCCTACCACGATCTTGTCGACTTCACGCGGCTTGGCCTGCAGCCAACCTCGTACAAAATCATCGTGGTGAAATCGGGCTATCTTTCTCCTGAACTGTCGCCGCTGGCCAATCCCAGTCTCATGGCTCTTTCGCAAGGAGCGGTCGATCAGGACATCATCCATCTGCCACAGAATAAATATCGCAAACCGTCTTATCCCTTTGTCGATGATCTAGCTTTCACTCCACAAGCGATTACTTCGGCGCGGGCGCCGGCTTAGAGCATTTTTGCTAATGGTGTAGACCAGGAAACTGAACTCGACGCGGCCATTCCGCCAAAGCCGGGGCCCCCGGGGTACGCGGTCTTTGCGTGCCTGGGATGGAAAGGATGGCCGCACATAACTGATCCTACCGGACCACAGTATTAGCAAAAATGCTTTAGTTATGCCTGACACGAAGGATCCAAAGTTGCTCTACGGCGTTCAGATTGCGGGTGTGGGCCAGGAAGGCTGTGCGGGATCTTCCCCGGCTTCTGCGCGCGCTGCAGCACATAGGCTTCAGCGAGGTGGAGCTACATTCGATGGTCTACGATCACCCGGCGGCGACACTCCGCCGGATGATCGAGGATGCCGGCCTGCGCGCCCCTGCCGGGCACTTTGCCTTAGCCGGCATAGAAAAAAATATCGAGTTCGCCCGGGAACTTGGCCTTGCGTACATGGTCGCCATGCTGCCCCGGCCCAGGCCTGAGAGCCTCCACCAGTACCGCGCGATCGCGGCCCGCTTAAACGAGGCGGGCGCCAGCGTCCGTAGCCACGGTATGGAGTTTGTTCTGCTCTTCCACAATCACGAATTGATGCCCCAGCAGGGCAGCTCCGGTTTTGCTGAGCTGATGAAGCATACCGACGCTGCGCTCGTTCATCTCGAGGTGGATGTCTACTGGATCGCGCAGGCAGGGCTGGACCCAGCCTCCTTCATCGGAAAATACAAAGACCGGGTAAAGCTTCTTCATCTCAAGGACCGACTTGCGGGCTTCCCCACTAGCTATACGACGGACGCCGGGTCCGATCATTCGACTGAATTGGGCAGCGGAACGATCCCCTGGCCGTCATTGTTAAGGCAAGCCCGGCAGCAGGGTATCCGTTACGCCTTTCTCGACTATGACAAGTCGGCCGGTCCTATCCTCGACAGTTTCGGGCAAAGCTTCGCTTATTTGAATACGCTCAAACCCTGACATTGGGGACTGTCTCCCCCGCACTCCTGGTTGAACGGGCCGTAGCGACTGCGCGACTCGTCCGAAAGTTCGAACGGGGATGTTTTTTGAAAAAACAATGACACCCTTGACAATTCTGCTTGCAATTGGGGTGGCACCGTGCATATAGTACGGTCACTAAAGTAAATCAGTCGGTCCGCTGAAGAGCAGCCAAAGTTGCCTGCAAGCGGGGTCGATAAACACTGTTTAGTTTTTGGAGGCGAGTATGAGGCGAATTACCTTATGGGGCGTAGCCCTCGTAATGGTCCTGGGGCCCCCGGTGCGTTTGCCAGTCCGTGAGGGGTCAACAGATCTCCGCGGCGATTTCGGGCAGGGTTGAAGATGCGGCCGGAGCGGTGCAGCGTAGAGCGACACCCATTCTTCTTTTGTAATTGACTGGCATTTAACCACTCACTAAGATTAGGGTACTTCAGTAAATTAGGGTACTTCAGCCAGTCCTGGTACGAAGTTTTTCGAAGTAACCGGCCATCTCTAAATCTCTTTTCCTAAGACCTTGATCGCAGCGTTGCGTGTGTGAGCAGTATTTCGCGCTACGGTCGGCATTTCGTAATACCTGATTCAACTACATAGAGGAGTTGGCGGTGAACAAACTCAAGGCGCAGATACTCTTTCATCCCGGTCTTTCGTCTTTCGTGCTAGTCCTGCTGATGGGCTGCCTGGCGGCGCTTCCCTGTAGCGCGCAAAGCACCGCGAATCTCTATGGCGCCGTGACCGATGCAGGGGGAGCCGCGATTCCTGGCGCCAGCGTCACGGTGACCGACGTTGGGACGGCCGTGGTTACGAAAACCACGACCGATGCTTCGGGGAACTACAGCTTTCCCAGCTTGTCCGCGGCCGGTTATTCCATCAGTGTATCGGCGCCGGGCTTCAAGACAGAGGACATCACGGGCATCGTCTTGGCGGTGAACCAGAAGGCGCGCGAAGACGTCAAGTTGCAGGTGGGCTCGGTCGACACCAAGGTGGAAGTAACAGGGGAAGCCCCTCTCGTTGATACCAGCAGCGCCAGCGTGGGCACGGTGATCGACCAGCGCGAGGTGGTTGACCTTCCGCTGAATGTGCGCCGGTTCGGCGCGCTCGCAATCCTGGTGCCCGGAACCGTACCCGACGCCGGTGCGGGTGGTGTAAGCGGCGGCTTCGCAAATTCCAGCTTCGGATCACCCTTTAGTGAATCCACCTATGCCGCCAACGGCGCTCGGTCGTCGAGCAACAACACCCTGATCGACGGGGTCGACTCCCGGAATCTGACCTTTGGCGGGTTCGCCGTTCAGCCGTCGCCCGACGCTGTGCAGGAATTCAAGATCCAGACCAATATTTACGACGCGGCTTTCGGCAAAACGGCCGGCTCAACCATCAACCTGATCACCAAGTCTGGCACCAATTCGTTCCACGGATCGATCTACGAGTTTCTCCGTAACGACGTGTTGGACGCCTCGAACTACTTCAACCCGACTAAGCCAGAGCTTCGCCGGAACCAGTACGGCGCAGCTCTTGGCGGCCCGATCTGGAGATCGAAACATCTCTTCTTCTTTGGCAATTATGAGGGCCTGCGCCTGGTGCAAGGGTCATCCGCAACCTCCCTGGTGCCCACTCTAGCCCAACGGGCCGGAGACCTCAGCGGCCTGCTGACAGGGACTACCGCGAACGTGTGCGGTGTCGGCGGCCCCCCGCAATACACCTACGATAAAGGTCAGCTCTTCAACCCCGCTACTGAGACGCTGATCACATGCCCAACTGGCGCCAATGCAGGCCAGAACGTACTTATCGGCACACCTATCCCGGGCAACCAAATCACGACCGTCGACGGCGTCGCCGCCCATGTGTTTTCGCTGAATCCCTGGCCAACGCCCAACCTGACGGGGAATGCCGGCGTTAACTATGTCAACTCTCAGTCGCAGACTCGCTACGATGACCAGTACGACGCGCGTGTTGACTACGATATCAGCGAGAAAGACCAGGTATGGGGCCGGTATATCCTTGGCCAGGCTAACATCGTGAACCCCACCACTGGCTACAGCACATTGCCAGGCTTTGGCGACAAGCTCTACTTCCGGGGGCAGAATGTGGCCATTGGCTGGACCCACACATTCGGCCCGCGTCTTCTCAACGAGGCACTGTTCGGTTTCCAGCGCGACACGGATATCAACAATTGCGCATCGTGTCCCCGCCCCTCCGGTTTCATGGAAGCCTTTGGTATTCAGGGTTTGACCGCCCTGTCGCCATCGCTCGAGGGCTTTCCACCGATGAATTTCAGCAATTTCGGTTTCATCGGCGACTCTAACTACCGGCCGGTCATCAGCCCGGATATGGTGGAGAAATATCAGGACGTTGTCACCATCACCAAGGGCAGACAGACGATCATTGCAGGGGCGGATATTCAACCCTGGCAGGTGCTTGGTGAGGAGGCCGCGTTCTCCCCACACGGCGAGGTAGACTTCAACGGACAATACTCCGCGCTCGCCGGCGAGCTGAATGGTGGTGTCTCCAGCGGCTCCGACTTTGCTGACTTCCTGCTCGGCTACCCCTACAATGCCAACCGCAGTCTGCACTTTGAGAATACCAACCAGGTGGGCGGCGACTTCATCAGCTTGTTTGCTCAAGATAACGTCAAGTTCACCCCCAACGTCTCGGTCAACCTCGGCCTTCGTTGGGAGTACCGCCGGCCGTCGATCGACAAGCACGACAATTTCGTGACCCTTGTGCCTACCGGGCCCAAGTTCAGCGGGCCGGGCAACGCTACCCTGGTGACGGCGGCGCCCAACGCGCAGAACGACTCGTTCTGCACCGATCCAGCGTACTCGTATCTAACCACTACCGATGGGCGCTGTTTGATCTCTACTTCGGATCAACGGGCGCAATTAGGATTTACCGGCCGCACCCAGCAATCACTGATCTTTCCCGTACACCACGATTTCGCACCCCGCATAGGCGTGGTTTGGCGTCCCACGGCATCGGACAAAATTGTGGTGCGCAGCGGCTACGGTGTCTTCTACGACTTGCCTAACTTCAACAACCAGCACTTCGTCGATAACAACCCGGTATTTTCTCCGTCACAGACTTTCATTACCACCAAAGGACAGACGCCGATCGCAACCAGCGAGACCGTATTTGGCGGAGCGGGCATCCCCAAGCTGACGGACCAGTTCATCTCTCTTTATGTCGAGCCCCATTACCTGGCGCCGTATTTCCAGCAGTGGAGCTTCGGCATTCAAAGCCAACTTTCTTCAGACTGGGCAATGGACGTTGCCTATATCGGAACCAAGGGGACCAAGATCGGGAACCTGCACCTCGCCGGCAACCAGGCAGAGCCAGGCACAACCCCTCAGCAGTCGCGCCGTCCGTATCCCGACCTGGGGACCTCGCTGTTCACGACCTCGGACGGGAGCTCGAGCTATAACGCATTTCAGTTCAAGCTAACCAAGCGGCTGAGCCGCGGGCTCAGTGTGCTCACCGCCTATACATACGCCAAATCGCTCGATAACTCTGAGGGCGACGAAGGCTTTGGCGCGGGCGCCAACGGTAGTAACCTCGCGCAGGACGACAACAACCTGGCATTCGAGTGGTCGCGGTCTTATACCGATGCGCGCCACAGGATCGTGGTCAACGCCATCTACGATCTGCCCTTTGGCAAGGGGAGACAATTTCTCAACGATAAAAGCGTGGTGAGTGCACTTGTCGGTGGATGGGAAGTATCCGATATCACCTCCTATCAGACCGGCTATCCCTTCGTTGTGCTTGGTCCGGATTTCTCGAACACCAGTTCCGACTCTCCTCGTCCCAACCGCAGTTGCAGCGGTGTCGGCCAGAAGAGTGTCACCAACTGGTTCAATCAGAGTTGCTTCTCAGTTGCCGGATCGGCCGCCAATCCGACCTTCGGCAATTCACGGCGCAACATCCTGGATGCACCCGGTTATTCAAATACAGATATTGCTGTACTGCGTCATTTCAACTTGTTTGATAAGGCCGATATGGAATTCCGGGGCGAATTCTTCAATGCCTGGAATACCCCCTACTTCGCGCCTCCGCAAAATAACATCTCCTCGCCGACGCTTGTGGGAAAGATTACAAGCGCTAACGATGGACGCAACATCCAAGTCGCCCTGAAGATCGTTTTCTGATCCTCGGAGCAAACATGTGCGGCGAAGCGCCCGGCCAACCGGGCGCTTCGCCATCTGTAAGCTAAACGGAAGTTGAAACCAGCAGCAGGCTCTCAGGTACGATTAGAGGACGGGCCCGCAATTTCGGAGTCTTTTTCATGATCATCAAAATCTCGAGAACACTCGCTATTTCGTTGCTCCTCACCACATCGTTTTTGTTTGCCCAGACGTCCAGCGGCGCAAAGCCAAGGCCACGCATTGTCGTGATTGGCGTGAACGGCATGGAAATGGATGTCCTTCGGCCTCTGATCCTCCAGGGCAGAATGCCCAACCTTGCCAGCGTGATCAAGCGTGGCGCATACGGCAGCCTCCGCACCGTGTCTGCGCCGAATTGCCCGCGCGTTTACAGCACTCTCTTCACCAGCACCTCCCCCGAAGAACATGGCGTCACCGGTTTTATTGTCGGCGGAGTCACGGCTAACACGAACATGCTGAAAGAGGAGCCGATCTGGTCGATTCTTTCCAAAAATCAAGTGACCGTTGGCATGGCCAATGTCCCCGCGACCTTCCCGGTGATGCCGGTGAACGGATACATGGTCAGCGGTATGCTCACGCGCGGCAAAAACTGCGAGGACGGCGTGCTCTGTGCTCCCAAGCTATCGGAAGTGGAAGGCGGCAGCGCTGTATATCCCGCGTCGCTCAAGCCGGAGTTGCTCAAGAACGTCGGTGACTACTATGTCGACTGCGAGCGGATGCCCTCGGCCGAGCAATTGCAGGGGCATGAATCGGAAGTCATCAACGCCTGGCTGAAGAAGGTAGATCTAATTCGCGAACAGCAGACGCGGCTCTTCGACTATCTTTTGCAAAACCATCCCACCGAGTTCACCTGGCTCGGGCAATCCTGCGAAGATCGCACCGGCCATTGGCTCTATCCCATCGCGCCTTATAACGCAGGCTATAACCCGAAGATCAACGCGGTCCGCGTAAATGCCTTCCCTGACCAGTACGTTGCCTTCGATAAAGTGCTGGGAACTGTCCTCAAGCATATCGACGAGAATACGTATCTTTTCATCGTGTCGGACCATGGCATCAAGCCACTGAGTGAGTTCGAACAGACCGACCCCCACATGCACATGGACCACGAGAAAACGACCCCGGTGATCGCCAAGCACGATTTTGCGGATGGAGACGAAGTTCCAGGATCGTTCTTCGCCATGGGGCCCAATATCAAGCACGATCTGCGGCTGATGGGGCTTCAGGCGAGCGTCTACGACATAGCCCCTACGATCCTCTCGTTGTATGGAATTGAACAACCAAAACAAATGCATGGACATGTGTTGACCCAGATCTTCGTAGGGTCCGGGGACACCGTGGCGCAGAAATAGCCGGTAGGTGCCCAGGACTACGCCCCATAAGCGCTAACTTGTTTAGGATGTTTTTCTCTAACTCCCACAAAATCGTCATCCTGAGAGTCTGTGACTTTTTGATCTTTTCGTGTTTTTTGCACCCGACCAGATGTTTTTCAATCCCCTCCAGAAAGGCGTCATCCTGAGCGAAGCGCCTCGCAGATCTATCGCATAACAGAGGGTTTTATGCGCGCAGTCGAAGAGCCTGTCCTGAGCGTAGCCGAAGGAACCCCGGCGATGCTTGTTGGCAGATGCTCTTCGGAACTTTCCGGCCACAGACCACAAGGGAAATTAAAAAGTCACAACCTCTGAGCGGAGCGCCTCACAGATTTATCGCGTGGAAGGGCGCTGAGAGAGCGGAGTCGAAGAGCCTGTCCTGAGCGTAGCCGAAGGAACCCCGGCGGTGCTTATCCTACCCATGCTGCTCGAAGCTTTTCGACCACCGAAGCCCGAGAACATCTAGATGTAGCCGCCGGGCATAGCAAGACGATAACAACTTGGCCCTCGGCCCCGTGAAAGACCGCTGCGGGTCCGCCCGGTGCCGACTTTAGTGGTTGAAAGCTCCGAGCAGCATGGGTAAGAAAAAGACCGCCGGGGTCCTTCGACTTCGCTCTCTCAGCGCCCTTTCACGCGATAAATCTGTGAGGCGCTCCGCTCAGGATGACGTTTTTGCTGCGAGTTGGAGAAAAAAGCGTCTTCTCTGATTTTTATTTGTATGCCAAATAAGTTAGCGCTTATGGGACTACGTCCTGGGATATTCTCAGCCAGTCTTGTCCAAATTAACTCTTCGGTCCGTAATTGATCGAGAACGTGAATGGGCGCTGGGTAAGTGCGGGGTCCGTCGCTGCTTGACTCGATCCATCCCCCTCCACCCATGCCAAAGGTGGAGGGGGATGGACAGAACTGCTTAGCAACCAACCTTAGCCACGCAAGACCTCAACCCCTGGACGGGTGCCCCATGTTCGCCCCAGCGTACATGGGTTGAAGAGGATGGGCGAAGCCCTTCCAAAGCTCTCACTCCACCGATTACACCGTGACAGATGAAGTAAAAGCATTCGAAAAGATCCTATTCAACCCATGTACGCTGGGCCAACATGGGGCACCCGTCAAGGGGGTTGGCACGCGTCTACTGCGGCGCACGTGACCATGTGGTGACGTACTCAACTAGCTTCGATAAGTCCGGAACGGGGTGTCTATGGCGCGCGGCGGTGTTGCAGGCTCTCCGCTTGCGCACGCACTTTTTCTGCATCGGCAGTGCGGCCTAAGCCCACATAAGCCTGAATAAGCAATTTAAGTTCATCCACGGTTACCGATGCATCCTTGACGTGAGGTTCCAGCAACTCAACGACATCGGCGAATCGCTTGTCCTCGAGATGCTCTTTGGCAAGCGATATCAATGCGTCGCGGTTGGCAGGGTCCAAGAGAAGAACCGCTTCGAACTGATCTTGCGCGGCCGCCCGATCTCCGGACTTCAAGTCGATGTGGGCGAGCAAAAGGCGTGCGTCGAGTCTTCCCGGCGATTGAGTAACTGCAGCTTCGAGCGCCTTCCGCGCGCCTTGCAAATCGCCCAGCTTCTCCAGTGCCTGCCCTTCGTAAAGGGCCGCCAATGCATCGTCGGGATGCGCCTTTCGTGCGCGTTCAAGATGGTCGGCCGCTTTTCGATACTCCCCGGAATTAAATTCCAACTCTCCCAGTTGGCGCAAAGCGGCCGGAGAATCGGGATCGAGCTGCAGGACTTTCTGTAGCAACAACCGAGCATCCGGAGTTCGGCCCTGGTCGACCAACATCATCGCGGAATGGAGCAGGTTCTGCTCCTCGATTTTGTCTTTGGGATCCGGAAGTGATGAAAATTCAGGAACGTTGGTCGAGGTTTTTTTATCGGCTGGTCCAAGGTAGCCCAAAGCACGAAGTTCGCTGAGCGTAGCGCTCCCGGCGGTGCCTGTGGATGAAGAAACATGCGGAGGCCGCATCGGGGACGAGGCCAATTCTGTACGCAGGTTTTTCACGGTTTCGTTCCAAGGCTCATATTCATTAGTGAGCTCGCCGGGGTCTTTGACCAGGTCGTAGAGCTCAGGGCGCGGTGCTTCGATGAACTTGAAGCCGCCTTCTCGGACCGCGCGCAGCGGCGCCCATCCGAAGCTCAGGGGATAATCCGTCTCCCCAAAAACCACCCTGTCGCTTGCTTTGGTCTCATGGAAGTAGGGACTGAGGGAGCGTTCGCGCAATGCGGCCGGAGCAGGAATGCTGAGCAGATCAAGGACCGTGGGAAGGATATCGGTTGTTTCTACTTGCGCCGCAACCACCTTCCCTTCCTGCGGCATAGCGGGCTCTGTCGATTCGCCGCGTATCGGCAGTTTGATGAGCAGAGGTACATGCGTCGTCGAATCGTAGAGGAAGATCCCGTGAGTTTGCTCGCCGTGTTCTCCGAGCCCTTCGCCATGATCACCAACCACGATGATCAAGGCGTTGCGGTATCGTTTTTCGCGCTTTAGGTAGCTCAGCAACTTTCCCAGCGCGGCGTCCGCGTATGCGATCTCACCGTCGTACAAATGGTCTTTGTAAATCTGCGAGTAAGGCGGGGGCGGTTCGTATGGGTCATGAGGATCGTACAGATGGACCCAGACAAAGCGCGGGTTCTGAGGATGAGCTCCCATCCACGCTTCGGCGCGATGGACTACATCGTCGCCGCGGCGCTCCACTTGTCCCCAATGCCGTCCTTCGGCCGAGTCTGAGGGAAAGTTGTCGTAATAATCGAAGCCTCTGTCGAGCCCCGGAGCAAGAGTGCGAGAGTCGAGCACCACCGCACCAATGAACGCTGCTGTTTGATACCCGTCTTGCTTCAGCAACTCGGCCCAGGTCGGATACGTCTTGGCCAGTGGGATCGCAAAGTCGGTGACGCCGTGTACGCTGGGCAGCAGGCCAGTGAGGATGCTGGTGTGCGCAGTATTGGTGATTGGGCTAGGCGTGAAAGCCTGGGCAAAGCGAATGCCATCCCGGGCCAAAGAATCCAGCGCGGGAGTCTGGATTCGATCGTCACCATAGCAGTGAACATGGTCGGCGCGAAGCGTATCGATGGTCACCAGATAAACATCCGGCAAGGGCAAAGAGCCAGTAACCACCTGGGCCGGAGAGAGTGTCGCTACGACCGCTATACTTGCTATCCACCCTGGGAAAGCCCTCATTGGAACCTGGCGTAGTGTGACGACAACTGCTTCATGAGTGGCACCGAGCCCTTCGAAAGTGGCGTCGCCTTCATCTGCATAAGTGCCGGTTTAATGAGTTCCCTCCGGAGAGGCAGGGGCATTCTTTTTTGGGGAGAGACCCAGTTGCTGGGTTGCGTCGCCTCTGTTCCCCGCGGCTGCCAAGACGCTTTCTTCCTTGCTCCGCTTTTCCTCCAGTAGATTCCTCGTGCTCTCAAGTTCCTGCTCAGCCTTGGCTGGTTGGTTGAGTTGCCGGTAGATCTGAGCGAGTTGGTAGTGCGCCTCAGCACTACTTGGATCCAAACGAAGCGAGGCCTCCAGTTCGCGCTCCGCTTCCTGCGGGTGCCCGGTCTGGGTAAGAGCCTTGCCCAAGTCTCGCATAGCGCGAGCGTTACCTGGATCCTGGGCAACCACGGATTGCAGGAGCGGAACAGATAGCTGAGGCTTCTGATCAGAGAGATACGTATGAGCAAGATAGAACTTAGCTTCGGGGAAATTGGGATCGAGCTCAAGGGCCTTTGTCAGCTCCGCCTCGGCGTCGGCAAGACGGCCCACCTTCCAATACATAAATCCGAGCGAGAAACGGACGGTGGGATCACTGGGCTGCTGTTGCCGTGCGGCCTCGAACTCATCGATCGACTTGCTATACTCCGCCAGGCCGTCGTAAGCCTGCCCCCTTAGAATGTGGACCCAGGGCGAGTTCGGATCGGCGGCTGCAAGTTTGTCAAAGGCCACGAGCGCCTTGTCCAGGCGCTTCGTCTGGAGATAGGCGCGACTCAACAGGTAGAGGTTTCCAGCGTCTCCCGGACTTATCTTGGCGACCCGCTCCAAGACCGGGATTGCGCGCTCGTAATCTTCCTGCCCGACGTAGGCAAGCGCCAGCAGTTGACAGGCCTGCATGCTCGTCGGATTAGCCTGCACAGCTTGCTGCAAGGGCGCAGCCGCCCGTTTGTAATCCTGAGCTTTGAGGTAGGCGATGCCGAGATTAAGGTTCGTGCCAAAGTCCAGAGGGTTTATCTGGAGCGCCCGCTGATAGAACTGAATGCCTTCTCGCATTCGCCCTTGGCGAACATAGAGTGCGCCGAGGTGGTTCAGAGCGGCGATGGACTTGGGATCCAGCGCCAGGATGCGCTGGTATGCTTCGGCGGCTTCCGCCGATCGACCCTCCCGCTCCAGTTGTTCGCCCTGGGTGCCAATGGCCTGAATCGACTCCTGCGCGCGCACCGGGTGGCCGCACAGCGACGCCGCAAGCACCAGCACAGCAGGAAGATATCTGCCTCTCAACATAATTTTCGGATAATCTCTAGCCCTGCCCCATCTAGTGTAGTGCGTCATGGAGACGCAAAAAAGCTTGACCGGATCGTCGAACGCGTCCGGTCGAGGTCTGCTTTGCCGTGCTTCGCAAAGAGCCCGAAGGATGGGTCAATCGATCGTTTGTAGCAGGGCATACTCGCGTCTATCAGTGACGTAGTAGGGACGGGTCGCCAGTCAACCAAAAGTAACCTCCGAAACGATAACCATCGACTCAAGGAAAGAGTCTCGGCGGCCTGGTCGGATTCCGCAGTGCGCGATATCCTGTTTGTAGACGATTTCGGCACAGCGGGCGGCTCTCGCGTCCTCTCGTTGGTCGGCAGTTGCCGGTAGTTTCGGCCTAAGGCGAGCGAAGGACAGTTTTATCGCTGTCCGGTGTCACACCCGATCCCTGTCACAAATAAGGCAATCCAAGCATCCCGCCGCGGCGGGATTTTTTATTCGTCCCTAACTTCTCTCAAATTTCAGGAGCCACCTATGCCAAAAAATAAAGTCTGCGACCCCATCACTGATCAGGAAATGGCATTTGCCCGCCTGGTCCTCTCTGGCGGCATGACCGACCGTCAAGCCGCCGAAGCCGTCGGTCTCAGCCCCGACTCCGCCGCCTACACCAAAGCCAAACCCCGTGTCCGCGACTACATGCTCGAGCACCGCGCCGCCGTCCAGCAACAACTTGTCCAGCAAGATGCGGACGGGCAGCGCCGGCTGAACCTGGACCGCGAACAAGTACTAAACCGCCTCTGGGAACTCGCCAACCTCAGCCCCGAAATGACCCGCGGCAGCATTACCGGTCAGGTCAAGTGCCTCGCCATGATCGCGGCCATGCAAAACTTCCTCCCCGACCGTCGCACCCTCTCCGCGGAGAAGAAATCCGCCCCTGCGCCTGTCGACGCGCAAATCTATCAATCCAAGTGGCTTCGCAACCAGCCGGATGCCACAACGAATGACCCGCAGCCAACCCCCACCCTTGACCCAGAAGAAGATTCGCCTGCCTGCCCCGCCTGTCCCGGCTTGCCGCGGAGCGTGCCGTGGGAAGTCCCAGAGCCCAAACTCGCTCCCGGCTCGGTCGGAGAGGCACCTCCGCAACCCGTCCCCAGTCAGCCCACCTTCGCCCATCGCGTTCCCCTCGCGGACGGCCGGCCGCCCTATGTCCCCCTGTCCACTTCTGTTCCAGACACCCGAGTTCCTTTCACTATGAAAGTGAACCCTTTCAAGCGCCGCCGCTGAACCGCAAATCCCCCCAAAAGACCTAAAAATATCTAATTTTATAAATGACTGAACAGGCTGAGGGGAAAACTTGCTATAGGTGGGTCCGGGCTTTGCGGGCTGCCGAAAAACACGCTGACTCAGTCCCGTAGAGCCTGCCCTGCCTGCCCCGGCGCGCCGTGGGAGCTTGTGAAGGGGAGGGCTGAGCTCACGCTTGTCCAAATCAGCCTTTTTTCAACTCTGTCCATCCACCGCCAGGGACACGATCTGAACCTGGTTCTAATCGCGTCTAACTTGACGCAGTACGCTAGGGTGACTGGTTCAATCGCGCCAATGCTTCTTGAGCCGGACGATAGTTCGGATCGGCACTCAATGCCTTTTGAAACTCGCTTCGCGCGCGATCAACTTGCTTGAGCGCCACAAAGACCACACCCAGGTTGTAGTGTGCCGAGGCATAATCCGGCTTGAGACGAAGCGCCTCTTCAAACTGGCTGCGGGCAGAGTCTATCTCGCCTTTACGCAAATAGACGCCGCCCAGCGTATTGTGAGTCACCGCCGAAGCAGGCTCGATGGAGAGGGCGGACTGCAGTTGCCTTTCGCTTTCGTCCCAGTTGCCTCGCATCGCCGCCAATGTGCCGAGACCATCGTAGGCTTCGTAACTACCGGGTGTTTGCTGCAAAACCTGGTGGAACTCCGCAGCTGCCTCATCTAACTCGCCTTTCTGGGCGAGCGTCCTGGCGAGGAATATCTCCGCTTTGGCATACCCCGGCGAAATTGCCAAGGCAGCGCTGAACTCTTTGTCCGCAGCGTCGAATTGGTGAAGGTTGTAATCGCTAATCCCGGCGTCAAGGTGGGCGATGGCACTCGTTGGATCGGCCGCGAGCACAGCGCGAAATTGCTCCACAGCCTCCACGTCTTTGCCCATGCGTTGCTCGTTCAGACCCAGGGTCAGGCGAACGTCCGATAGGTCCGGATCTCGCGCCAGAATCGCCTTCAAGGCCGCGCTGGATTCATCCAGATGCCCAAGCGAAGCCAGATAGATGGCCTGCCCGTATTTTTCGTAATCGACGATTCTGTCTTTCGGATCCACTGCGCTCGATGCGGGGGTTGGTGCCGAATTCCTCCCAGTGAGGTATCCGAGTGCGTGGAGACGCTCGACCGCTTCCGGACTCAGCGCGTTCTGCGTCGCCTGAGCGCGCGGTTTATAAAGCAGCCGCAGTTGATTCAGCCGCTCGTGATAGGCCGAGGCGACGGAGGCTTTGCTGGCATAAAGATTCGTCAACTCCCCGGGATCCTGAGCCAGATCGTAGAACTCCGGCTTGGGCGCTTCAATGTACTTGTAGTGCCCGCTCCGTAAGCTGGCTAGCGCGCTCGTCCCGAAGTGCTTCTGCGG
The DNA here is from genome assembly GCA_963746595.1 of uncultured Acidobacteriaceae bacterium. GTDB lineage: Bacteria > Acidobacteriota > Terriglobia > Terriglobales > Acidobacteriaceae > PALSA-350. Next base: position 1,450,349 of record CAVVBS010000009.1, on the reverse strand, counting down.
GTAAAGGCTCTCGCTGAATATGTCCCGTGGAAGGGCCGCGGCCGCGAGCAGGCTCTTGCCTTCCATTGCTTGCGGTATGGGAAGCCGCACCGCGTCAAGAATCGTGGGCGAGACGTCCAGCAGGCTCGCCGGTGCGTCGACTCGCGCCGGCATCGAGGCTCCGCCTGCAGGCCAGTGAATGATCAAAGGGACATGCAGGGTGCTTTGATAAATGAAGTAGCCGTGCGTGCTCTCGCCGTGGTCTCCCAGTCCCTCTCCATGGTCGGAGGTAAAGACAATGAGCGATTTATTCACCAGGTCATGAGAAACGAGGTAGTCCCAGAAATCGCCGATAACGTGGTCGATATAACCCAATTCCCCGTTATAGCCTTCCCCGTATTTGGTTTTTTCAGCCGCGGACAGATTGTAGGGCGTGTGCAGGTCGTAGATATGAAGGAAGAGAAAAAAGGGCCTGTCTGTATTCGCGTTCAGCCACTGCTCTCCAGCCTCGGCGACTGCTTCTCCCTTTCGTTTGATATCTCCTGGGTCCGTGCTGCCGCTATTCAGCGATGCCGAAGGGCCGTCATACGTATCGAATCCCTGGTCCAAACCAAAGCGCTTGTCGAGAACGAAACCGCCAAGGAATGCGGCTGTTCGATAGCCACGAGATCGAAGCGTCCCCGCCAGCGTAACGGTCCCCGGCGCGAGACGGTCGCCATTGTCTTCGACGCCACTCACGAACGGGTACGTGGAAGTCAACATCGAAACGTGGGAAGGCAGCGTCAGCGGGACCATGGAAGTGCCCTGGGAGAACGAGGTGCCTCCGCGGCAAAGCTTATCGATACCAGGGGTGGGTGGTGCGGTGGGGGCGTTACAACTAACTCGATCGGATCGTAGGGTATCGACCGAGATCAAAATGATATTTGGCTTGGCTCCGACTGCGGGATGCTGATGATTCAACGCCGTAGATCGCTGGCCAAGAACAGCTGCGAGAAGGAGCCCAAGACCAATCATCGCCGTTTTAGAAACGCGCAACCGAAACACTCGTAGTGGATTCTCGCTTAACGTTCGGATAGGGCAGCATGGCTTGTCTCCCGGAAGAGACTGGCCGTTTGTCCATCTCTTGATTCTAAATCCTGCGCCGGAACATCGGGCGTCGGATTCTGGGCTATTTTGCTAGTGGCGACGCTGCGCCCCTGATATCGGAGCATACTCCACGAACCTACGAGAAGCTCGGGATCACGATTACGCAAGCGTGATCACCCGCAACGGCTGCTTGTCACGTTGGCACACTACGCAGTTTCGCAAATGGGTTTGCATGACGTAGGCGGCTCGGGCTTGACCCGCCCGCAGCTGACGTCCAGAGTGCACGCTCCGTCTCTCACACTTTGGCGTGACTGTCATGCGGCGGCGTTCAGTGTATCGGCGGGAAGTGAATTCGAGTTCCTTCATTTCTGTACAAGGCACAAAGCACTCCAGGAGAACAGGTTGTGCTTGGAATACTGCGAATGCCGTGGCACCAGATCTCTCTGGATGTTGCTTTCTTAAACCGCGGTAACACAAGGGGTGTGACTGACGATGATGGTAGGGCGTGTCCCGCTACAGGCCCTGCACGTTGTTACCCGGGTGTAAACCAGCCGGGACTGGCTATGACGCGTGCGTGAGGGAGCTTGCCACATGCGAGCAACTGAAAAGTTCATGTAACTGGCTTAAACTGCAAAAAACCATGAGACACACCAGGTTTTTCCTACTGCACCTTCCATTGGCCTGCTCACTCTTGTGGGCGTCACCTAATTCTGCACTGGCAGACAATCCTACTGCGCATTCAAAGTTTGCCGGCGTTTACCTGTCGCACGAGGCAGGGCCGTCTATGAACCTAAGCCTGGGTGCGGATGGTAGCGCCACGGTTACAGAAGATGCCGGCAGCGGCGCGACGACCCTGTTTGGCCATTGGGTAGATAATGGCGGCCAGGTCGCAGTCACCTTTGATGCCCTGGATGGCAAGGCGGCTGAGGCTGCAATGGTTTTCCAACCCGCCCACGATGGATTGCAAGCGGTCACCTGGAATCACGCCTCGTGGGGAAAAGTGACTCCGCCGCCGATGAAGAAGGGCTCCAAGGTAAAGCAATTGTATTGGTTCACAGAGGGGCCTTAGTTTATCTGGACGAGAAGGGCTCCTCCTCGCACGAAGCCCTCCTCACGCCTCGCCTTGAGCTTTTGTGAGAGAGCAGACGGGGAATGGGATCTAGTCAAATCCAACCGTCTTCAGCCTATGACTGCGCATCCAACGAGGCATGTCCAAAGGAATCGCCCATCGTCCAAGCGTTACAGAAGCTCAGAGCCAAACTCTCGTCCGGACCTATCCCGCGCCCTGGAAGGGGCAACTCGTCATGGTTTGCCATAAATGCCAAAACAAGCTGAAGCATGGGGGCAAAAAGAATGGGCTGGCAAAACTGAAGAAGGCGTTGAAGAAACGCGCTCGGCAGGATGAAGATGGCCTGCGGCTGCACGTAGTGGATGTGTCCTGCCTCAAGATGTGCCCTGAGGGAGGAGTCACGGTATGTACTCAACAGCAGCTTGAAGACAAGGAGTGCTCCATTATGCGCACCGGCGCTGATGTGGATGCACTGCTACTGCAATGTAGAGAAGCTTCAGCTAGAGGAGAGGAGGGTTCAAACGCCGCCACATAGAATAGCTCAACACTCAATCACGTTCAGGGCAAGGCCGGCCAGGGAAGTCTCCTTGTAGCGCGCCTGCATATCGAGGCCTGTCTGGTACATCGTCTTGATGACCTGATCGAGAGAGACCTTGTGGCCTTCCGACTCATTCATAGCCATACGGCTCGCGTTGACCGCCTTGATGGCTCCGACTGCGTTGCGCTCAATGCATGGAACCTGTACCAGGCCACCAATCGGGTCACAAGTCATGCCGAGATGATGTTCCATTCCTATCTCCGCGGCATGTTCGATACGATCATTGATCTCTGCAGCGGTGAGCGATGTTTCCCCCGGCGCGTTGATGGCCGAAACCAGGCCGCCTGCGGCCATGGAGCACGCCACACCTACTTCGCCCTGGCAGCCAACTTCCGCTCCGGAGATGGAGGCATTTTCCTTGTAGAGAATGCCAATCGCTGCCGCGGTCAGGAAGTATCGAAGGATCCCTTCCTCGTTCGCCCCGTCGACAAACTCCAGGTAGTAGTGGGCAACCGCGGGTACCACCCCGGCGGCCCCATTGGTAGGAGCGGTGACCACACGCCCGCCAGCCGCGTTCTCTTCATTGACGGCCATGGCATACACCGTAATCCAATCCAGCTGTGAGAGCGGATCCTTCACCCCGGCACGCAACCGGGCCGCAAGCTTGGCAGCGCGCCGCCGCACTTTGAGGCCACCGGGAAGAATGCCCTCAGTTTCGATGCCGTGCTGCGTGCATTCCCGCATCACTTGCCAGATGTGCAGAATGCCACGACGCACCTCTTGCTCCGCTGTCTCAGTCCGCCCGCTCTTTGCCAGCGCACACTCGTTGGCCAACATGAGTTGCGAGATGGTGATGTTGGCGGCAGCTGCTCTCTCCAGAAGTTCTTGCGCACTGTGGAAAGGGTAGGGAACGCTTCGTCGCCTGGTCATCCACTGCAGTCTGGGGATCCTGCGCGGCAGCAAACTCGGCGGCAGAGACAATGAAGCCACCGCCGATGGAAAAGAAAATCCGCTCCAGGAGCAAAGCTCCGTCGCTGTCGAATGCGGAGAAACGCATGCCGTTGGGGTGCGAAGCAACACCGGCAACGGGATACATCTGATCGCGGTGAAAGAGCAGGTGCTTCGCCTCTTCGAAGGGAATGGTGTGGTGACCAGGCAATTCCAATGCTCCCGCGATTCGAATCGCGGACAGTTTCGCTTCAATCTCAGCCGGATCGATCCCTTCAGGCGTCTGCCCGGAGAGCCCAAGCAGGATGGCGCGGTCGGTGCCATGGCCATGACCGGTGAGCGCCAGTGAGCCATAAAGATCGACCTGGATGGACGCGGTCTGAAAAGTCAGTCCTGTCGACTCCAGCTCTCTGGCAAAACGAAGCGCTGCCCGCATCGGCCCCATAGTGTGGGAGCTCGACGGCCCAATGCCGATCTTGAATAGTTCAAAGAGACTATGCTTCACCGCATCGGCCTGGAGGTGTCGCTCTCACTGATTGCATTCTATTCTGTATTTGCGGGCTCCAGACCCGCTGCCGGCATCCGAAGCCGGCCCAGGAGTAAAAAGCGAATTGTCCCTTTCTTTGTCGAACCGCATCCGCCGTTGTTCTCCAAGCAGTGGCTTGCTATGGCTTGGACTCTTACTTTCAGCGACGGCCGCCCCGCCCAGGCAACGTCAACCACCATCGTGCTGGATGTGGACGCGACCACCATCTCCAGAAAGATCCTTTCCGCGCATGAATCGTTTCCCGTTGCTTCGCCGTCAGCACACACCATCGATCTCGTATATCCCAAATGGATCCCCGGAGACCATGCGCCCACCGGGCCCATCGCTGACCTGGTGAACCTGCGCTTTAGCGCGGACGGCAAGACATTACCCTGGGTTCGCGATCCCGTGGACATGTATCGCTTTCATATTCCGGTGCCTGCTGGAACCAATCTCCTGGTAGCCGATTTCAGCCTGGTAGGGGAGTATGTGGCGGGAAACGATTTTGCCCCGGGTAACACGTCGACTCCGGTTCAAGGCGATGTGAACTGGGACCAGGTGGTCCTATATCCCGCAGACACCACGGCCGACCAAGTCACGATTGCAGCCTCGATCAAGCTTCCTGAAAAATGGTCGTACGCTACCGCGTTGCCGAATCCCTCGCTGCAAGGCTCAGCGATTCACTTCGACCCTGTATCGCTCACTACGTTGGTCGATTCTCCGCTGATGTGCGGATCGATCATGCGCGAGTTTGACATCACGCCAAAGGGAGTTTCGCAGCGCCATCTGCTGGATCTCTTTGAGAAATCGCCTGAAGGCTTAAATGTGCCGCCGGAGCGAATCGCCGCTTACCGCAATCTCGTATCCGAAGCCGGCGTCATGTTCCACTCCCACCACTATGCGAGCTATCACTTTCTGGTGGAAGCGCAGACCGACAGCAGCGATGGACTGGAGCATCACAGTCCAGCGATGACCAGATGCCGGAACTCGGCATGGTGAGCCCGTCCTTCTCCGCCGAAGCGGGAAATCTGCTGGCGCACGAGATGATCCACTCCTGGAATGGAAAATTCAGACGCCCCGCTGGCCTGGCGACGTCTGATTACCAACAACCTATGGTTGGCGACTTGCTCTGGGTCTATGAGGGCCTTACCAGCTACTGGGCGGAGATTCTGGCCACGCGTGCCGGCCTGGAAACGACTGCTCAGATGAAAGACCGGATGGCGGTTTACCAGGCAGAGATGGACGCGCGCAGCGGGCGTGGCTGGCGAAACCTGCAAGAGGTCTCGAGATCGGCACAGTTGCTCTACTCCTCCGGGCAGCAGTGGACTAACCTTCGCCGTTCCACGGACTATTACCGGGAAGGGCCCCTGCTGTGGTTACAAGTGGATAGCATGCTTAGGGAGAAAAGTCACGGAGCGCGCAGCCTGGATACCTTTGCCGCCGAGTTCTTTGGACCACCCGATGGGGTGGTAGCAGTGAAGCCATACACTTACGAGGAGTTGGTCGCCGCGTTGAATCACGTGGTCGCCTTTGATTGGAACGGCCTGCTTCAGGGCAATCTGCTGGCCACGCGGCCCACCCCGGTTTCACCCGGTCTGGAAGCGGCCGGATGGACCGTGGTCTATAACGACGAGCCCAACGGGGCCGCCGTAGATACGGAAACCGTATCCCAGCAGGCTGACTTATCCACCTCAATTGGTCTGGTCATCGATCAGGATGGGACCATCATCGATATTGTTCCTGACTCGGCCGCGGGCCGCGCAGGGCTGGCTCCAGCAACGAAATTAATGGGGGTAAACCATCGCGTCTACTCCGTTGACTTACTCCGGCAGGCGATTGTGAATGCGGAAACAAGCCAGCAGCCCATCGATCTGCTTACCCTGACGGGTGGTTACTACGGCGACTACTCCGTCGATTACCACCAGGGCCTGCGCTCGCCGCATCTAGCCCGAATTGCGGGAAAACCGGATCTGCTGACGCCTATCCTGCAACCGCGCCGAATCGAGTAACCATAGGTTCGGTGCTAGAATTCTTTGATCCTTCCGCTGGCTGGATCGGGGAAATAGAGGCATGGTCGATTCACCACGCGGTTCACGGGCTTCAAGGCGCAAGACACCAACCATTTACGATGTAGCCCGCGAAGCACGGGTTTCCGTCTTCACGGTGTCTGCGGTCATCAACAATAAGAGTCATGTCGGCGCCCCGCTAAAAAAGCGCGTGGATGCAGCCATCCTCAAACTCAATTACCGGCCCAATTCCCTGGCCCAAAGCCTGGCTAACGAACGTACACGTACGCTCGGTGTGATCGTCCCCGATATCTCCAACCCATTTTTCCCTATGCTGGTTCGCGGGGCCGAGGATACGGCGCAGAAGCGCGGCTACAGTATTCTGCTTTGTAACAGCGACGGGCTTCTGGAGAAAGAAGAGCTCTACCTGGACCTGCTGGTGGCCAAGCGAGTGGACGGCATTCTGCTTACCAAATCGCCGGGCGACCTGAGCCCGCAAACTACCAGTCTGCTTTCCAGCATGAATGTCCCCACCGTGCTGATGATGCGTACCTACCCCGGACTGACGGGCGACGCGGTGATTACCGACGATCTTCAGGGCAGCTTTGAAGCGGTCTCGCACCTGGCCAGGATAGGACATCAAACCATCGCCATGGTGGGCGGTCCGCTCAACGTAAGCAACGGAAGAGCCCGGCTTCAAGGGTTCAAGAAGGCACTCAAAGCCAGCGGGCTGCGCTTCAACCCAAAGCTGATGTACGAGGGCGACTACCGTATCGACTCCGGCCACCGGGCCGGTCTGTCGTTGTTACCGCATCGTCCTGACGCTGTTTTTGTGGCAAATTTCTTGATGACTGTGGGCTTTCTGCAGGCAGCCCAGGAGATGGGCATGCGGTGTCCAGAGGATTTCGGCCTCGTCACCCTGGATGATTATCCCTGGCTTCGCTTGTTCGATCCGCCTCTTACGGCCATGGAACTGCCCAAGTATGAAGTTGGCTGCCTGGCGACCGAACTCCTTCTCGACCGCATCGAGGGCAAGAGCACACCGGCCGTGATTCACCGGATTGCTCCACATCTCTGTGTGCGGGAGTCGTGCGGCTTTGGATTGCGGAACGGTTCGTCCAGTGTGAATGCCGCTCCCGGTCTTCCGGCGCTGGTGAGCAGGACCCGCCGCAAGTCACATTAAGCCGGAAATCGGCGACTAAAAATTGTCGCTCTGATACGAAACATGAGGCTTTCCAAAGCCTGGGTATAGCTGCGCGCCCTTCCGACACCCAACCGTTCAAGCGAGTCACGCCTGCTGTTTCTGCGGGATGTTCGACCGCCTTAACCCTGGACCAATGGCAGGCGAGGATCGGGCTGCTTCCAGGTGGAGCGAAGCCAGACATGCTCGGGGTCTTCTGTCACCGTCATAGAGCGTGAAGTGCCGGCCAAAAAGTTGAGGTAGTAAATATCGTAACCGGGTCCCGCAACTACCGGGTGGTAGCCATCCCTGACCAGGACCACGTCGCCGTCGTGTACTTTTACCAGCGACTCCCGCGAGCGGTCGGAACGGTAAAGGTTCTGTACTGCAAACCCTCGCCCATCCCTCATCCGGTAGTAGTAGATCTCATCCAGATCCACTTCCACGGGCGGTTGGTCTACATCATGTTTGTGGGGCGGATAGCTCGACCAGTTGCCACCGGGGGTATAAACCTCAAAGACCACCAGCTTATCGGCCGCAAAGGCGGACGGTATCACTTCGACGATCTGGCGAGAGGAGTTCTCGCCTCCACGCAAGCCGGTCGCCACGTCTTTTGGGGTCACCAGCCGGGGCTCGAGCTTGGCTTTGGATGGCACGCGGCACTGCGCGATTTCGCATACGGTTTCCGCCTTTACCGTGACGCGGCTCTCACTTGGCAGGTACAGCGAATAGGGAAGGCCATCGAATACATTTTCTCTGGCCCCGACGGATTGTGCACCGGCTCCCCAGTCCGCGACACAGCGTCCGCCCAACCAAACCAGGACCATCTCCTCGTCCGCGGTGCGCAGCTCCAGCGATTGGCCCGGCAGCAAGCGCGTGACCTCAAAACTCATCCACTCCCATCCCGCTTCCTCGCGGGAGAAACCAACCATTTCTCCCGCCTGATCCGGCCGGAAGATTGCGCGCGCGTACCACGCTGTCCTGTTGCATTTTTGGTGCTCCTGCTTTGCCCTAACCGCTTAGGAAATAATATTAGCATCGCAATCTTCGCGCGACGCCGACGCCGACTTTGTTTCGCGCCGGCCATGGCATGCCTACAGGTGCCATGTGCTCCCGGATGATCTTCATAAGGGCTTAGTAATTCTGTTGCGGCTTGCCGAATGGTTTAGATTTAACTCGCGACTCCTTACTTCATGTCCACTGTCCACCTGCCCAAGAAGTTCGGCCTGCTCAATGCCATCTCCATCAACATGTCCAACATGGTGGGCACGGGACCATTTATTACGGTTCCGGCGATTCTGGCCACCATGGGAGGACCGCAAGCCCTGATTTGCTGGTTCGTGGGGGCGGTCATCGCCATTGCGGATGGCCTGGTGTTTGCCGAGTTGGGCACTACCTTCCCCAGCTCCGGAGGCTCGTATAACTACCTGCGCGAGTGCTTCGGCCGGGAGGGCCTGGGGCGGCTGATGGCGTGGCTCTTCGTCTGGCAGTTTCTTTTCAGCGGTACCCTGGAGATCGCCTCCGGCACGGTGGGCATGGCGCTGTATACGGGTTACGTGTTCAAGGGACTGGTCGGCCGGCCGTGGGCTATGCGGTTGCTCGCCGCGAGCTTTGCCCTGGCTGCCATGATCCTGCTCTATCGCAAGATTCGTGACATTGCCCGCATCATGCTAGTGCTTTGGGGCGGCCTGTTGTTGACCAGCGTTTGGGTCGCGGTCGAAGGCATGATGCATTTGCACACGCGGCTACTTTTCGACTTCCCACCGGGCGCTTTTCACCTGAATATCGCGTTTCTGCTGGGCCTGGGCAATGGCACCATGCTGGTGATGTTCAACTTCCTCGGCTACTACAACATCTGCCACCTGGGAGACGAAGTTCGAGAGCCGGAGCGGGTGATTCCCCGGGCCATCATAGGATCGATTGTTCTCGTCCTGCTGCTGGATCTGGCAATTTCCGTCGCCTTCACGGGGGTTTTGCCGTGGCGGGAGATGATCCAGCCCGGCACCGTGATTTATGACGCCGTCGGCTCGGTCTTCATGGAACGGGTAGCCGGCTTTTGGGCCGGGCAGTGGTTGACAGTCATGGTTTTGGTTACGGCCTTCGCGTCGGTCTACTCCCTGATGCTGGGCTATTCGCGCATTCCCTTCGCGGCGGCGCTTGACGGTACATTCTTCCGCTTCTTCGCGAAGACCCACCCCACTAAAGACTTCCCTCACCGGTCTTTGCTCCTGGTCGGTATCCTGTCAGCCATTGCCAGCTTGTTCGATCTGGTGCAGATCATCACCGCCCTGATCCTGGCCCGGATTTTGATCATGTTCGTGGGCCAGATCATCGGCCTGCTGCTGCTGAGAAAGCGCCACCCGGAGACGCCGCGGCCCTTTCGCATGTGGCTATATCCGTTGCCGGCGTTGTTCGCCATGGCCTGCTGGCTCTATATCTTCCTGGTGCAGGCCTTTGAGCCCCAGGGCTGGAAGTACATGCTCTACGTTCTGGCGGTCATCGTCAGCGGGGTGGGCCTCTTCCTGCTTCTGGCCCGCCAGCAACGGTATTGGCCATTTGGCGTGTCGGACACATCCGGGCCGTCCCCCAGCCGCCCAGCCTGATAACCCGTCCAGGTACGCATTAGCCCTTAAGGTCGTATTTTCTACCTCGTCGCCGCGTGACAATATCGTCACCAATATGCGAGTCAACATTCGAGCCCGTCTACCCCACCAGCAAGCCAGCGATTTCCGCACGCTCCCCGTGGCCGTGACCATCGAGAATTCACGCGGTATTAAAGCCAACTATCAGCATGCGACGACCGCCGCGGAATTGCTCCACTTGCTGGACAAGCGAACCGACCTCAATGCCGCCGTCCTGGACCGGTTCCGGGAAGAGCTGAAGTTCACCCATGCCGCCAAACTGAGCGACATCGAGATGAGCGAAGAGGTTCTCGAGCAGATAGGCTTCTTTGTTTAAGAGCACAGGGTCAACTGAGTGAAGTTGCTCTAACTGTGCGCTTGCTTTAGTTGCCAGGGTTCTCCATCCTTCTCGCCGCCAGGGTCTGACCTTGGCGGCGAGAGTCGTTTAACAGCAGGTTCGCAGTTGCTGGGCGTGACCAGGATTGCGGGGAGTGGTTTTCTTTAGCGGAAAACCACGTAAGCCTCTTTCGCTTCGGCTTACTCCGACTGCGAACTGCTCAAAGGCAGTCTCCGGTTGCTATATCCTTCCTCAGGGGTAGCACTGAGATGACCAGCACCATCACTGCACGGCGGCTCTTGCGCGGGAGCGAAATCGTAGAGCACCCGCTGATCACCGTAGACGACGGGCACATCACTTCCATCGAGAGCCGCAACAGCGCCGCGGGCGAAGTTTCCATCTACGGCTTTCCCGGAGCCATGCTGGTTCCGGCTTATCTCAATATTCATGTGCACGGCGCCGTCGGCCACGACGTGATGGAAGGCACACCGCAAGCGCTGCATGCGGTCGGAGCGTCTCTGGCCAGCCATGGGGTGGGTGGATACTACCCGACCACCGTCACCTCATCCACCGAGGAAACCTTGCGTGCCCTGGACATGATCGCCGGCGTGATCGAGACCGGACCCTCCAGCGAGAGCGCAGTACCGCTAGGCATTCATCTCGAGGGGCCGTTTCTTTCCGTAGCCAAGCGGGGCGTCCACACAGCCGCCCTGCTGCAGCCGCCATCGATCGCCCTATTCGATCGCTTCTGGCAAGCGGCTCGCGGGCATATTCGCATCATGACCATTGCGCCTGAACTGCCCACTGCCCTCGAGTTGATTCAGCACGCCAGTGCCTTGGGCGTGGTGTGCAGCCTGGGTCACAGCAACGGCAGCCTGGGGGAGGCGGAGGCCGGCTTCCTGGCCGGCGCGCGCAGCGCCACCCACACCTTCAATGCCATGCGCAGCCTGGACCATCGCGACCCCGGTATTGCCGCGTATGTTCTCGACAACGATGCACTTTTTGCTGAACTCATTTGTGATGGCATTCACGTTGACCCGGCTATGGTCCGCTTGTTCTACAAGGCCAAGGGAGCCGAAACGGCGGTCCTGATCACCGATGGCATGAGCGCCACCGGCATGCCCGACGGAAGATACAAACTGGGTGACCTGGATGTAGACGTCTCCAATGGACGCTGCACTTCAGCCGGATCCCCCGGCGTCCTGGCAGGCAGCGTCCTGACCATGGATCAGGCGGTGCGTAACTTCTCTGTGTTTACCGGCGCCAGCCTGGCGGTCAGCGCGCAAATGGCCGGGAGCAATCCGGCTGCGCTCATGGGTCTTGACCGGCATTGGGGTTTGCTGGAAGAAGGACGCGAGGCTAATCTCGTGGCTCTGTCGCCAGAGGGTCGAATCCTGCAGTCTTTCCGTGCCGGACGGCCGCTCTTGTCAGCTCAAGGCTGAGGGGTACCGCTTTCCCATCCCAGGGCGTCCGCGACCTGGCTAGCCAGACGCAATGGATCAAAAGGCTTTAGCAAAATGCCGGCTACGGGAAGGTGTGACAGGGAACCATTTTCGACGGCTTGCACCTTTGCCGTGAGAAGAACAATGGGGATGTGACTGGTGGCGCGTGCCGTCCGGAGCTTGGCCAGCATGGCAGGGCCATCCATTGCCGGCATCATCACGTCGAGCAAGATGGCGTCCGGCTGATGCTGCTTAGCGCTTTCAATCGCCTGCGCTCCACAGTATGCCTCGACCACATCCCAGCCAGTCATCGTTCGCAGGCTGCAGGCCGCGGCGTGGCGTGCTTCGTCATCGTCATCCACAACCAGAATGCGCCGTTTCACAGTCACTCTCCGGATAGGTGGGGCCTTCACAAAGTAACCCAATTGTCCACAATAAGAGCTTCCACTTTCAGGCAATTACTTCCGGGAGGTCTCCAGGAGGCCGGAACAAGTGGAAAAGTGACCCAACACGACAGGTCCTGGGTCACTTCCGGAGCGGTTCCAACGATTGATCTGCCCCATTTCCGGGCCAGGGAGGCGGGTCTTTTCTTGAGGAAAAGCCCCGTCTGACTCATCTTCGCCGGTATACCTATCGTGGAACCGCTTAGCCGTTTGCGACTTCTTTGCTGCTACTTGCGGGCGCGGGACGGGCCGGATGCTGACGAGGCCATCTTCAGTGGCTTAACGCCTCCATCCTCATCCTCGTCCTCATCTTCCTCGTCGTCTTCTCCTCGTCCTCATCCTCATCATCGTAGTCTTCATCTAAATCGTCTTCATCTTCCTCGTCTTCCTCGTCCAGATCCTCGACTATCGTCGTCGTCCTCATCTTCTTCCTCATCCAGATCGTCCAGGGATTTGAGGAACTGAAGTGGCGGAAGCTGGACCGGTTCGTCCCCTAGAGCCGCGGTGAGTGTTTCTGGTCCATCCAGCAATTGCATGGGCGAGGTAGCTGGCATAGCCTTCTACGTTGGGGGGCGGTATCAGGGGCATTTGCACGATTTCTCTTCTCCTATGCCTTCGAATGTACATGGCGCAAGCCTGCGCCGGGTTTATGGACGCTTGGATGCCGCCGAAAGACTGGCGGGTCTGTAAGAGCGACAAGAATTTCCTGGGTTCGGAGACGCCTCCTTCGGGCTTGGGCATGTGGTAGTTTTCTTAACATCAGTCCGGTGTATTTGGCTAGTGCGCAACCAACCTCCGGAGCTATTTCGAAAGGCACCCCATGGCCGAAACAATTCCAGCCACTGCTTTGCTGCTGATCGACGATTCCCGGCAGGAAGAGATCAACGTTACGCATACGCCGTTCACCATCGGGCGGCTGCAGGACCGCGACCTGGTACTGGCGCACGCTTTCATCTCCCGCGACCATGCTGCCATTCTCTATGAGAAGGGCCAGTTCCACGTGGTAGACAAAGGTAGCCGCCACGGCACCTTTCTCAATGCACAGCCTCTGGTCGACCGGCAGCAGTTGAAGCCAGGGGATGAGATCCGCCTGGGCTCGCTGAACGGTCCTTCGCTGCGCTTTGGCCCGGCCCGAGAAAGCACCTCGACCATTCATAAACTTTTGGACGAGCTGCATGCGATTTCGGCACCCACCTCGGACCTGGAGAAGCTGAGCTGGTTCCTGAGTGCGGCGCAGCGCTTGAATACCCTGGGGGCGGTTAACGAGATCCTGGCCACATTGGTGGAAGCGACCCTGGAGTTGACCCAGGTGGAGCGAGGCTACGTATTCCTTCGAGATGAGACGGGCAAGCTTACCCTTGCCGCGGGACGCAGCCTCAAGGGCGATCGGCTGGAAGACGATTCCACCATCTCCCACAGCGCGATCGCCCAAGCTTGCAAAGCCTCAAAGTTCATCGTCACGGATACTTTGTCGGCCGAGGCCAATTCGCGCACCGAGAGCATGGTGCAGCAGAGTATTCGCATGGTGTATTGCATTCCGCTGCGCAAGCGCGCGGCGGGCGCCGATTGCCATGAGAAAGATATCCTCGGCGTGCTCTACCTGGACAGCCGGCTGCAACCCGGCAAACTGAGCCAGGTCGACAACGATCTTCTGGAGACGATCGCGACCGAGGCCGCCGCGCTGGTGGAAAACGCTTTTCTCGCGCAGGCAGAAGAAGCATCCCGCCGCTATCGCGAGGAACTGAACATCGCTGCCGCCATCCAGCAGGGGCTGATGGAGTTTGCCATTCCCAACCTGCCTTATGCCAAAGTGCATGCTCGCAGCGTTGCCTGCAAGGACGTCGGAGGCGATTTTTACGACGTGATTGCCACCCCGGACGGCCTCTATATCGTGATCGCCGACATCTCTGGCAAGGGAGTATCGGCCGCCATCCTTGCCTCCACGTTACAGGGCCTGCTTTACGGGCTGCTGCTAGCTGGTCAGCCGCTGGCCGACATCGCAGACGTGGCCAACCGCTACATCTGCGAGAAAAATGTGCAGAAATACGCCACCATGATCCTGGTCAAGCTCGACCCAGACGGGACCTTCGAATACGTCAACTGCGGGCATGTACAGCCCCTCCTGGCCAATAGCGAGGGCGTAAAGCGGCTGGAGAACGCCAACATGGTGGTGGGCTTGATCGAAGAAGCTACCTACGAATCCGAGCGTTTGCAGCTTAAACCCGGCGATCGCATTGTGCTCGCTACCGACGGCGTTACCGAGGCGGAAGGCCGGGACGGCGAGTTCTTTGGAGAAGAGCGGCTGGAATCCGCTGTCGAAGGCGCCAACATCGAGGGCGTGCTGAGCAAGGTTGAGACCTTTATGGCCGGTACTCCACCTAACGATGACTTCACTATGCTCGAAGTGCTATATAGTCTCTGACGTTTTTTTGCTAATACGATGGTCCTGCGGGATCAGTCGTGTGCGGCCATTCTTTCCAGCGGAATCGCCGCGTCGAGTTCAATTTCCTCGTTTACACCATTAGCAAAAATGCTTGAGCGCGCGTTGGGCTGCCCAATAGCCGCACATACCGTGTACCGCACCGCCCGGGGGGGTGGACGATGAGCACAGGTAGACCCCTTTCATCGAAGTGGCATATTGCCGCCAGGTTGGGCGCAGAAAGAATTGCAAGCCGGAAAAAGAGCCGCCGTTGATGTCGCCTCCTACCAGGTTGGCATTCCATTCGGTCATCGCGGCGGGGCTAAATGCCGCCCGGCCCAGGATGCACTCGCGAAAACCAGGCGCGAAGCGTTCTACCTGAGCTTCGATCGCCTGCAACGCAGATCCGGACCAGCCATTGGGTACGTGGCAATAGGCCCACGCCACGTGCTTTCCGGCAGGCGCCCGGCTGGGGTCAAAAAGAGTGGGTTGGGAGAGCAGGACAAAGGGCCGGTCGCTCATCGTTCCGTGCTCCGGCGCCCGCTCCGAAGCAGCAATCTCTTCGAAGGTGCCACCCAGGTGGACCGTGCCCGCGTGCAGGCACTCCCTCGCGCGCCACGGAATCGGCTGGCTCAGCGCCCAATCCACTTTGAAGACGCCCGGGCCGTAGCGGTAACGCTCCAGTTGCCGCCGGTAAGTTGGCTGAATCTCTTCGCCGCCAATGCTCAGCAGCTGTCTGGGAGTCACATCCAGGAGCGTCAGATCCGGACGCCCTAGTTCCCGAAGAGAGAGCACACGCGCGTTGGTGGTAACCGTGCCTCCAGCTGTCTCCAGGCAGGCGATGAGCGCATCCGCGATGGACTGCGCCCCGCCTTGAGGAATGGGCCAGCCCACGGCGTGCGCGGTAACTCCGAGAACCAGCCCAAAGGAAGCAGAAAGCGGCGACTCGAGGGGTAGAAATGAATGCGCACTCAAGCCTGCGAAGAGAGCGCGAGCCCGGACTCCCTTGAAGTGGCCATCGGCGATCGCGCGCGCGGAGCGCAACCCGAGTAGGCCAAAGCGAGCCATGGCGATCGGATGTCGAGGCCAGCCGATGGGCTTGAGCAGATCGTGGCGGAGGCCATCCCAGCTGGACACTAACGGGCTGTAGAGACGGAAGTAGGCCGTTGCATCCTTTCCTAGCTGGCCGGCGGTGTCGCTGACATCGCCGGCCAGCATGACTGCCGTTCCGTCATCCAGCGGATGAGCCAGCGCTGCGGGGGGCGAGATCCAGTGCAATCCGGATTCGGCCAGTGGCAATGAGGAGAAGAACGGCGATGTCACGGCAAGAGGATGAACCGCGGATCCCAGATCATGCACGAACCCGGGCAAGGTGAGCTCGGCCGACCGCGCGGCCCCACCAGCGACGGAAGCTGCTTCTCGCACCTCCACGGCGAAGCCAGCCTTGGCCAGGACGATCGCGGCAGCCAAGCCATTTGGACCAGCTCCGACGATTTTGGCGGTGGGAGGCATCGGATTACATCAGTCATAGCACACAGAAATGAGAAACCAATCGCGAGGGCAGCGAATCCTAGTGGGTATGGAATCTTTGCAAACGGAAGCTACGACAACGTTCGTGCTGGGTGGAGACCTCACGGTCCACCGGCTTGGATATGGCGCCATGCGCATCACCGGCCCCGGCATCTGGGGCGAGCCCAAGGATCGCAACGAGGCGCGCAAGGTGTTGCAACGCGCGCTGGAGCTGGGCGTGAACTTTATCGACACGGCGGACGCCTATGGTCCCGAGGTCAGCGAAGACATCATCGCGGAAGCTCTTTATCCGTACAAGAAGGATCTGGTGATTGCGACCAAGGGCGGCTTCACACGCTCCGGTCCTAACAAGTGGGCGGAGGACGGACGGCCGGAGTACCTGAGGCAGTGCGTTGAAATGAGCCTGCGCCGCTTGAAGCTGGAGCGCATCGATCTTTACCAGCTGCATCGAATCGACCCCAAGGTGCCGGTGGAAGAGAGCCTCGGCGCACTCAAAGAGTTCCAGGACGCGGGTAAGATCCGGCACATTGGGTTGTCAGAGGTTTCTCCCGCGGAGATCGAGCGAGCCAACAAGACGGTCAAGATTGTCAGCGTGCAGAACCAGTACAACCTGAGTGATCGCCAGCACGAGAAGGCACTCAAGTACTGCGAGCAGCACAAATTGGCCTTCATTCCATGGTTTCCTGTGGCTGCGGGAAAGCTAGCAAAGGCTGGTGGCCCGCTGGACAAGACAGCCAAACAACACCAGGCTACGGTTGCGCAGCTTTCGCTGGCATGGCTCTTACATCACTCGCCGGTACTGCTTCCGATCCCTGGCACGTCTTCTGTGAAGCACCTGGAAGAGAATATGGCTTCAGCTAAATTGCACCTTTCGCCGGAAGAGTGGAAGGCGATTGAAAGCGCGGCTGAGAAGGCCAAGGGCTGAATTAATTAAAGAGAGTAAACGATGGTGGGGACTTCGGTGGTTAAAAAGCCCTCGGGCAGCATGGGTAAGATAGGCACCGCCGAGGTCCTTCGACTCCGCGCACCGGGACTTGTGTCAAGCGATAATCAGTGAGCGCTCCGCTCAGAGGCTGTGACTTTTTGATTTTCCCTCTGGTCTGTGGCCGGAAAGCTCCGAAGAGCATCTGCCAACAAGCATCGCCGGGGTTCCTTCGGCTACGCTCAGGACAGGCTCTTCGACTGCGCGCATAAAACCCTCTGTTATGCGATAGATCTGCGAGGCGCTTCGCTCGAGGATGACGCCTTTCTGGAGGGGATTGAAAAACATCTGGTCGGGTGCAAAAAACACGAAAAGATCAAAAAGTCACAGACTCTCGGGATGACGATTTTTTGGGAGATCGAGGGTTTCACACGAAAGATCTATAAAGTCACAGGCGCTCAGATGACAATTTTGCGGCGAGTTGGAAATACCAAAAAACAGCGTGTATCTCGATTTGTTTTGTCTGTGGAGCAAATCGAGATTAAGGCTTGGGGTTCGAGGCCACGCGCAATAGTGTTTGGGTGATTCGGATTGCGGCTCGGATTGAACCGCTGAGCGATCCGGCGACTTTGCTTACTCCACCGGCGCGATTGCGGTAGCTCACGGGAATTTCGCGGATGCGCAGCCCACATTGCGCGGCGCGCATCTGCATCTCCAGGTTCCAACCGTAGGTTTCTTCCCGCATGTGCAACCGGCTGAGCGCCTCGCGGGTGATCGCGCGAAATGGCCCCATATCCGTGTACCTCACCCGGTAGAGCAGGCGCAGCAGGACGCCCGCCAGCCATCCGGCAAAGATCTGCGAGATCAGCATGCTGCCCGGCTCGCGCTTGCCGCGCATCCGGGAGCCGATCACGAAGTCACATTCTCCCGCCAGGATCGGTTCCAGCAATTGCCCCATTTCGGCCGGGACATCGCTTCCGTCGCCGTCCATGAATACCAAGATGTCGGACCCATTATCGGCAGCGGCCGCACCGGCGGCGCACGCACGGCCATATCCAGGTTGCGGCTGTTGTACAACCCTGGCGCCGGCTGACGCTGCTTCGGCCGCGGTAGCGTCGGTGCTGCCGTTGTCCACTACAATGCATTCGCGGATCAGATCCCAGGGCATCTCCCGAACGACGGCGGCGATGTTTTCCGCTTCGTTCAATGCTGGAATGACTACCGAAACCCCTTGCAGGCCCAAATCAGAGGCTCCAGCGCAGCCCACAATTGGAGCAGGCCGGGGGTGGTTGTGGGCTCAGCAATGCGCGCCGGAATTCCTGGTACTTTTCGCCGTTCCAAATCTCACGCATGGTCTGCTGGGTGGCGTTGCCCAGAGTGAAGCTGTCGTAGCCGCGCATGGAGAATGGCGCGATGCAACAGGGAAGCGCCTGCCCGTTGGCGGTGATGTACATCAGGCTCCAGGGACGGCGGCAGAGAGACCAAGGGCTGTCGTCCTTCCGCTTCTTGATGCTGACCTGCGGCTCGGTGGCGCCCGACGCGCTGAAGAGCACGCCCAGCTCGCGGGCGACGGCTTCGGCTCGTTGCAGAACCTCTTCCTCCTGCCGGGTGGTGTGCTCAAACAATGCCTGTTCTGGCCGCGCCAACCCTTGTCCTTCGGGCAGATACACCATCCTCTGCAGATAGACCTCCATCACACCCAGGCGATGCGCCAGGCGGATGAAGGCCTCCAGTTGCGCCAACGTCTCCCGCAAGCCGGTAAGCCAGAGGGAAACGCGCGGTAATTTGGTCTGGCTTTCGCGCTGCATGGCGACGAAGTTGCCCACATTGGTTACGATGCGGTCGAACATGTCTTTACCGCGCACCATTTGGAAAACAGACGACTCTGCCGCATCGAGGGAAACACGCAATTCGTCCAGACCGGCGTCAATCAGCTTCTGCCCATTGGCTTTCGTCAACAACGTGCCATTGGTATTGAAGAGCACATACACTCCACGCTCTTTCAAATACCGGATCATGCGCGGCAGCTCCTTCACCAGCATCGGCTCACCCACTCCATGCAGCACGACGCGTGCAATCTTGGGGTACTGATCGATGATGCTGGTAAACAACTCCCACGACATGTCCGCTTCTGGCTCCAGCTCTTCAAAGGTGCGCGGGCAGGTAGTACATAACAGGTTGCAGCGATTGGTGGTTTCCAGGTAGAGGCAGACCGGATCCGCTTCCATGATTACGGATAGCTGGTCTTCCGGCTTCTCAAAGTAGCGCCGCATCTTCTGCTGGTCTTCCGCCAGTTGCGGTAGTACAGAAAGACTTTCGCTCATGAGTTCCTCGCAGTGGTGGGATACATTGCAAACACTTTGTCTCCCGGGTGCGCTTCCAGCCGACGGATGCCCATGCACCACAGCGCAAGCAGGGCCGTCGTGGCATATAGCCATTCAAACATGTAGTACATGGCCGGCCCGGGATTAGCAAGCTGCGTAGTGTAGAGGTAAAAGCAGGCAGTGGTGAAATAGAGCATGGGCACGTAAGGGATCAAGCTCAGAAAAGGGAGCAGCCACAGGTAGTACCAGGGGTAGTGAGAAGAAAACAGGAACATGAAAACAGCCGCGATGGCGAAGCAACAGCGAATCGCAGCCAGCGGGCCGGCTTCACTCTTAAGCCACGCCCACACCGCTAAGCCGAGCAGCAACAACGCGGCGAAGCAGTAGAAGGCCGCAGTTGGGAGCCCGTCCCAATGCAAGCGATGGCGGGCCAGCGTAAGCAGAAAGTAGCGGCTGCCGGATTCCAGCCCTTCCTCTTTGGCATAGTCGGGCAAAAACCCGAGCACCTGGCGGCCTACGCTCAGATAGCAGGCGTAGCCGGCCGCAACCACCCCGAGCAGCGCGGCCGGCATCTTCCAGTCGCGCCAGGCACTGCGGCGGTAGAGAGCGGGGAATAGGGCGATGGGGTAGAGCTTGACCAAGGTCGCGACGGCCAGTGCGATCCCCGTGGCCGCGGGCCTTTTGCGGACGTAGAAAAGCAGCGCGAGAGCGATAAAGAGCAAGGCAGCGCCATCCACGTGACCGCTGCTGGCCACCTCCCAGAGAAGCAACGGATGCCAGGCATAGATCAACACCTGTTCACGGCGTAAGCCGACAGCCGTCAGCAACTTCACCAGGGCCCAGATGGTGAGTGCCTCCAGACCCACCATACCCGCCTTCATCCAGAGCACCGATGCACCGATTCGGGTGATCAGCAGGAAGAGCATTTGCGCTCCCGGGGGGTAAATCGTATGGGCGTAAGTTCGCCGGTTGATGTGGGGATAGATGTCGAGATCGCGAAGAAACGCCAGATGAGGATCGGCGGGAATGTAGCGGTATGGATTGATGCCGGCAGCCTGCACCTTTCCATCCCATACATAGCGAAAGATATCGGTAGAGAGAAAGGGCGGGGAAAATAGACAGACCAGCCTGCAGCCGGCGGCACAAGCCAGGATGATTACAAGTGTCCAACGGTCCACTGGCCGGTTGAGCACCACCCAAACGGCAACCAGGTAAAGCAGCGCCTGGTACATCGCGACCAGGCCAAAGCCGATCACGAAATGATGAATCTCGTTCACTCCCTGGCGGCAAAGCCCCACGAGCAACAGCCCCAGCAGGGCAAGGGCGGTGTTGGTCAACCACGCTCCACGGCCTGGGAAACGCGCGCTCAGCAAGCGCTGCTTCCACTGCAAGCCATTCCTTGCGGGGCCTGCAGGCTCTCGAGGTATGTCCTGGTGTGCCTGGCATCGTAGCCTGCGAGGCTCTGGCCAGAGGTGGGCAGAAGTTCACGGCGCAGGCGTTCGAGAGTGGCCCCATCATCGACGTCGTACCAGGTGGGCAGCAGTTCGGTTTGTAGGCCGATTTCCCTGGCCCGCTCCAGCGTCTGCTCGAGCACCCGCTCCGTGCTCCAGTCGATCCTGTCGAAGAGCCGTTGGTGCGAGTACTTGACGCCGATCAAGTAGTAGCCACCGTCATCGGAGCCGCCCAGCACCAATCGATCTCCCGGGAGCGAAAGCAGCGTGACCGCTTGCAACAGCGCATCCTGAGGCATGGTGGGACTGTCGGAATCAATCAGGCACACTGCGCTGAATCCACAGGCAAATAAATCTTCACTGGCATGGAAAAGGCGCTCTCCGAAACCCTCGCCTCGTTGCCCCAACAGCTGAAAGCCAGCGGGCAGAATGCCATCGAAGGCTGCCTCGTCGCCCACCGGCGTGTAGACCACGATCCCGGCGCTGCTGCCGCCTTCTGTTACCTGGAGAATGTTTTCCGTGGTGTCGCGAAGGAAGCAGATGTTGAGCGCCGAGGCCTGTTCAGGGGTCAGCGGCGGGGACAGCCGGGTCTTTACCTTGCCTGGGCGCGGCGCCTTAGCCATTACGGCTAGCGCGCAGCAGCCCTCGCCAAAACCTGTTGTTTCTCCTGGTTGAAGTGTCTTATAAGGCAAAGATTCTACCCTGGATTTCCTGTCGAGCTTGGTTGGCGTTGGCGAACTTCATGCGCCTTTCTTTACGGAAAGCCGCATACGTCGCATGCGCCGGTACCGCGATGTAGGAAAGCCGGGGCACCCCGAATTTCCTGTCCAGCTTAGTGGCGTTGGCGAACTTCATGCGCCTTTCTTTACGGAAAGCCGCATACGTTGCATGCGCCGGTACCGCGATGTAGGAAAGCCGGGGCACCCCGAATTTCCTGTCCAGCTTAGTGGCGTTGGCGAACTTCATGCGCCTTTCTTTACGGAAAGCCGCATACGTTGCATGCGCCGGTACCGCGATGTAGGAAAGCCGGGGCAGCGTCAGCAGCTCCGGTCGCAGACCGCGTATTGATACCAGTTATCCTGCCACAGGCTGACCGTGCCCCAGGGCTGTGACGCGATCAGGGACTGGAATTCCTTCTGGTTCAGGACCGCTGCCCGCCAGGGCTCGTGGAACCGGGTGCTCCAGTCTCCCATCAGGCGAGCGAACAGCCACATGCAGGAGAGCGGGAGCATGGCACGCAAGGCAGACGTGGGCTCGGCGATAAAGCAACGGCCACCGGGCCGCAGAGCGGAAAAGATCTCACGCAGCGCCTGTGGGCGATCCCCCACCACCATCAAGAGCCGGGAGGCGATGATCGCATCCACCGGCGCCAGCGATTCGCTGAGGGCAAGAACGTTCGCTTTGACGAAATGGCAGTTCTTCAGCTGGCGAATGTCCGCCCGGTCTTTAGCGCGGGAGAGCAAACGCTCGGAGAGGTCCACACCGGTAATCCTAATGTCAGGGTAACGTTGCGCGAGGCTGCAAGCGTAGAAGCCGGGACCACAGGCTATTTCCAGAAGGTGGGTTTCGGGGCCGGGCCGAGCGCCGGGCCAAAGTGCGTGGGTGATTGCTGCGGTGTGATCACGAAAAAGATGCTCACGACAGAATGCGTAGAACCATGAACATCGTTCGAACAGGCTTTCCGAGTTTCCCCGGAGTGGGCTTGGATATTTCGGGCCAGTAAAGTTGGCTCCCGCGTTCTCAATTCCCATCGTGTGAGTCCGGTCCCCTATAGCATTTTTACTTCTGGTGCGTACAAAGCAACTGATCCCGTTCGCGGTTTTTCCTTAACCCTGCACAGCGTAGAAGTGAAAATGCTCGAGACGACTGTCTCGAATGATACCCTGAGCCTGCTTCGAGGCCTGTTCAAAAGCGAACACTCTGGTTTGATGCGATAGAAGCCATTTAGTTACTTCTGCAGATACCAGGGAATGTTCAACACTACAATTCCCTGGTTGCCCTTGACCAGCAGCAGCAGCTTCAGCAGTTGGGCCCGCTGGTTGTGGAGCAGGTTTTCCCATCAGTGCCTGACCACCAACTCCGGGACCAGCACCGCGATCGTGCGGCCCTGGTGTTCCCGCTCCATCTTCAGCACATGCTCCACCAGCGGAAGGATGATGAAGCGATTCATCAGTGCGATGGCCGCGATCACCGGAAGAATGTAGTGGAGGCCAAGCAGCCCGAGCGGGATGAGCAGCGTGAGGGCAGCTTCAAGACCGTATGCGGCCGAGCTCAAGGCATCCAGTCCGAAGATGGGGATGCCGGCGGACGAACCTACCTGTTCCCCTTGCTCTTCCCAGTTGGCCAGATTACGCCCGATAAAGAAGTGAGAATCGGCATGGTTTATTGTGCTCCCGGCAAGGCGACAGTGTTGTGAACGGCGGGCTTAGGTTTTCACGGGAGGGTTGGTTCGGAACCGATTGGCCAGTTCGAACTCGTCGCGCAGTTCCGGAGTTTTGAGGTTTTCGCGCAGGTGCGCAAGCCGCTGCTCCAAGGCCAACAGTGCCTCAGCGACCGCTTCTGTGTTGGTATGGGCGACGTCGCGCCACATGGAATAGGGGCTTGCTCCCAGGCGAGTCATCTCGCGCAGGGCCCTTCCGCCGATGGCACGCAGATCCGGGGCGTCGCCAAAGCGGTCCTCCAGCATGGCGCTCAGGGCGGTGGAGAGATATTGTGGCAGATGGCTCACCCAGGCGCAGATCTCGTCATGCCGCCGCGCCTGGATGTCCATGGTGCGGCAACCAAAGCGCTCCACCCAGCTGCGCCATTCCGCGGCCAGGGGATGGGTGGCAAATTCGGTAAAGAGCCAGACCGCGTGGGAGAAAAGCTCCGCGTCCGCATGGGCGGCGCCGCTTACTTCTTTGCCGGCCATGGGGTGCCCGGGGAGAAAGCCGGGTTGGCCAGAGGCGCCGAAGAGTGGCAGGGCTCGTTCGGCAATGGCCAATTTCACGCTGCCGACGTCGGTTACTAGTTGATGCGGCTGCAGCAGCGGTGCGAGCCTTTCTATCCAGTCCAGAATGGTGAAGACCGGCCCGCTCAGCAACACCAGGTCGCTCGAGACCGCTGCGCTGATTGGATCGCCGGCGGCTACATCGATCGCTCCGCGGTCCAGAGCAATCTGCAGATGGGATGGGCTACGATCCCAGCCGATAATCTCGCCCGGGAACTGCGCGGCGCGCAGAGCAAGCCCGGTGGAAGCGCCGATGAGGCCCGTTCCCACGATCATGATGCGCTGGATGGTCATGGGAACATTCTAAAGATTGTTTAAGTCCCGTACGGACGGCTGAGTGTCAGAGCTGTCCAAATCAGCGGCCAAATCGCCTTCTGGACGGCGCAACTTGCTGAATGCATGGAAGAGAACGTGGACAAGCGAAATCGGGTTGGTGCTGTGGCAGTGCTTCCGTCCATCCCCGTCGACCCATGGAGGGACGGAGCTGTAGGGAGTTGTTAGAGGGAAGGGCGCACAGCAGGTCCCCGTTCGACTTCGCTCAGGGCAGGCTCTCGGCTCCGCTCGGAGTCTGTGACTTTATTGATTTCTTTCAGGTTTGGTGCCGGAAAGCTCTGAAGAGCATCGGCCAACAAGCATCTTCGGGGTCCTTCGACTCCGCGCCAGAAACCCTCTGTTAGCAATAGATCTGCGAGGCGCTTCGCTCAGAGGCTGTGACTTTTTAATTTCCCTTGTGGTCTGTGGCCGGAAAGCTCCGAAGAGCATCTGCCAACAAGCATCGCCGGGGTCCTTCGACTGCGCGCATAAAACCCTCTGTTATGCGATAGATCTGCGAGGCGCTTCGCTCAGGATGACGCCTTTCTGGAGGGGATTGAAAAACATCTGGTCGGATGCAAAAAACACGAAAAGATCAAAAAGTCACAGACTCTCAGGATGACGGCCTTGTGGGGAGTTTGAAAAACATTCTGGGTGGCTGTGCAAAAAACACAAAGAATGAAAAAAGTCACAACCTCTCGGGATGACAAAGGTGAGGGCGATGGTCCACCTCGGCATGAGTGGAGGTGGATGGACAGAGTCGAAAAAAAGCCAAATTGGACAAGACAGCGTTTCTTCAGAGCTTCTCAGCTACGTTGCTCCCTGTCAGCCGACCACAGGAATTTCTGCTCTCACGCTCCTGCCCACCACTGGGGCGATAAGACGCAGCCGGTCCATGAGCTTCTCAAACTGATCGGGAAACAATGACTGCGCTCCATCGGAAAAAGCCTTGTCCGGATTGGGATGCACTTCCATCAGCAAACCGTCACAGCCAGCAGCGACCGAGGCGAGGGCCATGGGCGGAACCTTGTCCCGCAGACCGGTGCCATGCGAAGGATCGGCCAATATGGGCAAGTGCGAAAGCTTCTTGATGACCGGTATGGCGGAGATGTCCATGGTGTTGCGCGTGTATGTTTCGAAGGTGCGAATGCCCCGCTCGCAGAGCATCACGTCGTAATTACCACCCGACAGTATGTACTCCGCCGAAAGCAGCAGCTCTTCGATGGTGGCGGCAATGCCGCGCTTCAGCAGGACCGGCTTGCGCACCAGCCCAAGCTCGCGCAGCAAATTGAAGTTCTGCATGTTGCGCGCACCCACCTGAAAGACATCCACATAGGGGAGCATCAGGTCGATCTGGGAGATCTCCATCACTTCGCTGATAATCAGCAGGCCTGTCCGGTCGCTTACTTCCTTCAGCAGCTTGAGCCCTTCAAGGCCCATTCCCTGGAAGGAGTACGGAGAACTTCGCGGTTTGAACGCCCCTCCGCGCAGAAACGAGGCCCCAGCGGACTTCACCTGCTCGGCAACGGTAAAGATTTGCTCGCGCGATTCGACCGAGCATGGACCGGCCATGACCACAACCTCATCCCCACCCACAGCCACTCCGTTGGGAAAGCGAACGATGGTTCCTTCAGGCCTGAAACCACGGCCAGCCAGCTTGTAGGGCGATGAGATGCGGACTACGTCCGCAACGCCGGCTAATAATTTGAAGTCGTTGTGATCGAAATGCGATGGCGTTCCCACGCCCGCCAAAACTGTCTGGATAGCTCCTGTGGTGCGGTGAACATTGAAGCCCACCTGAACGAGACGTTCGATCACGCCCTGGATGTCTTCCTCGGTTGCTGTCTCCTGCATAGCTACTATCATGGTTGCTTTCCTGTCTCCCCGGTCGTACCTGGCCTGTTGTTGCGTTGCGATGCCAGTTCGTCCTTTTGCAATGAACGCATCACATCGATGATGCGTTCGTATATATGGGTCAGCTCGATATCCGGGAGTGGCCCGGGATTGGCGGCGCGAACATTCTCGAAGATCACGCGCTCACGGTTGGGCTCATACACGGGCAGCGAGGTGGAACGCTTCAACTTGCCGATCTCCTGCGCGGCTTGCGCCCGCGCGCTGATCAGCGCCACGATTTGAAGATCCAATTCATCGATTTTCTTTCGCCAGCCGTCAATATCCATGCACTTCCCTTGGTCTGTCCGTAGCCGCATCCACATGATACGGTGCCGTAGCCCTTAAGCTGTGGCCAGCCCGCCGAAGTTCATGCCAGGCTGGCGGCGGTCTGTTGTCCTTGCCTCAATCCCTGAAGAAAAGCTGCGACCCTGGCTGGGGCCGTTCCCGGGTCGGATTTCTCTATCAGGGCCACAATGGCAGTGCCAATCACTGCCGCGTCCGCGAACTCGCTGACGGCGGCTACGTGTTCCGCGGTCGAGATGCCGAAACCCACGGCAATCGGCAACTGGGTGAAGTGGCGCAAGCGCTCGACCAGGCGGCTCGCATCAGCGGCCAGGTTCTGCTGGGCGCCGGTAATGCCTACCCGGGAAATGGCATAGACGAATCCTTGTGAGACGCCCGCAATCATCTTCAACCGGTGATCGCTACTGGTCGGCGCAGCCAGAAAGATCGGCATCAACCCGTTGTGGTGCATTTCGGTCAGATACTCTTCGGCCTCTTCCACGATCACGTCGGTGATCAACACGCCATCCACACCGCAACGGGCGGCTTGGGCGCAAAAGCGCTTCAGCCCAAAACGCAGAATGGGATTGAAGTAGGAGAAGATCACCAGGCCGACGGCGGGTCTCAGAATGCGCAATTCCGCAGCCAGGGTAAGCACGTCATGCAAACTCGTACCGTGGGCAAGGGCGCGCTCGCTGGCCCGCTGGATCACCGGACCATCGGCAATTGGATCGCTGAAGGGCACCCCCAACTCGAGGACGTCCGCGCCCGCGTCGATAGCCGCCAGGGCGACGTTGCGGGTGGTCGCCAGATCCGGATCTCCGGCCGTGAGGTAAATGACCAGACCGGGCTTTAACCCCGGCTTCCTATTGAATTCAATCGGCATGCGTTGCACCTGCCAATTGCAACTCGCGCGCCATGATGCCCATATCCTTGTCGCCACGGCCGGATAGATTCACCACCAATACGTCATCCTTGGCCAGCTTGGGCGCCAGGCGAATACACTCGGCGACCGCATGCGCGCTCTCGAGCGCAGGCACGATGCCTTCTGTCCGGGCCAATCGCTGGGCTGCGTGCAGCGCTTCTTCATCGGAAGCGGAGACATACTCGGCCCGGCCTGAATCGTGCAGGGCAGCGTGCTCCGGCCCGACCGAAGCGTAGTCCAGCCCGGCAGAGACGGAGTGGGTCAGCGATACCTGGCCCGCGTCATCCTGCAATACGTAGGAGTAGGTGCCTTGCAGAACCCCGGGGCTTCCACCGCTAAAGCGCGCCGCGTGACTGCCCAGCGCGTGCCCGCGGCCACCCGCCTCGACCCCGATCAGCCGCACCTGCGGCTCGTCAATGAAGTCATAAAACGCGCCGATCGCATTGGAACCACCGCCCACACAGGCAAGCACAGCGGAGGGCAGCTTGGATTCCTTCTCCAGGATCTGCTGCTTGATCTCCTGCCCGATCACGCGATGAAAGTCGCGCACCATGGTTGGGTAAGGGTGCGCTCCGAGGACACTGCCCAGCAGATAATGCGTGGTGCGGACATTGGTGACCCAATCCCGCATGGCTTCGTTGATAGCGTCCTTCAATGTGCGGGAGCCGGAACTGACCCCGCGGACCTCTGCCCCGAGCAGGCGCATGCGGTATACGTTGAGTTCCTGACGGCGCATGTCCTCCTCACCCATGTACACGACGCATTCCATTCCGAAGAGCGCGCAGACGGTCGCGGTGGCTACGCCGTGCTGCCCTGCACCGGTTTCGGCAATGACGCGATGCTTGCCCATGCGGCGCGCCAACAGCCCCTGGCCGAGACAGTTGTTGATCTTGTGGGCGCCGGTGTGCAGCAGATCCTCACGTTTGAGGTAGATTTTTGCTCCGCCCAGCTGCCCGGTCAGACGCGATGCCAGGTACAGCGGGGTGGGGCGGCCCGGCATAGTCCGCCAGCAGCAGATTGAGCTCGGCGTGAAAGACAGGATCAGCCTGCGCTTCGGCATAGGCGTGCTCCAACTCCTCCAGGGCAGCCATAAGAGTCTCCGGAACGTAGCGGCCCCCATAGGCGCCAAAACGGCCGGGAACGGTGTGGATGACAGTGCTCACGATTTCCTCTTCTCTCCCCCGAAAATCATTGCCCACAGCGGCTAAAGCCGGACTTGTTTACTACCATTTACGTACAGGCTAAAGCCCGTACCCTTCAGAAAATCTGCTCAGGGCAAACCTTTAAAATCCCATCGTTTTTGCTTCCTGGCCCGAGTAATACCTCGGGGGCTAAAGCCCTCTCCGATCGCATGCTGCTTGCGGCACGGCTAAACCCGTGCCCTTCGTTAAGCGTGTTTTTCCGCAGCCTAAAAGCCATCGTTTTGCTTCCATAAACGCTCCGCGGATTGAGCTTCAGGTGATCGGTACCGGCGCCTCAAGTATTTCCGCCGCCGCTTGCTGGGCCGACCGGATGAAGGCCAGCACCCGCGCGGGATCCTTCCTGCCAGGCGCGCTCTCGACGCCGCTCACCACGTCTACTCCCCAGGGCCGCAAAACCTGAATCGCCTGCTTCACATTTTCCGGGGCCAGGCCACCGGCCGCAATCAGCCGTAGATGCGGCGCAGCCTGGAGGAAACTGTTCCGCGCCCCCAGCCAGTTGAAGCTGGTGCCGGTGCCGCCCACCGCTCGCTGGCTTGAGGAGTCCACCAGAACTCCGTCAAGAGAATCGTCCCCGCTCAACTCAGTCAATTGCTGCTCAAACTCCTGCTCTTTATAGTGCAGCACGCGCAAGATGCCCAACCGGGCTGGAAACTGGGCAAAATGCTGGCGCAGACGAAGGGGCAGAAGGGCGTCTGACGAGCGATGGAGCTGCACCCCGGTCAAACCGGCGGCAGCTACGGTCGACACAATCTCGTCGAAACCTGCGTCCACGAAAACGCCATACTTCTCCACTTGGCGGGGCAGTTTTTCCGTGATCTGGCGAACCAGTTTAGCCTCGACCTGCCTTGGACTTGGAGCAAAAACGAATCCCAGTGCGTCCGCGCCACATTCCGCCGCAAAACGCGCATCTTCAAGGCTGGTGTTGCCGCAGATCTTGATCCACATGGCGGGCTCTCACTTGCTCACTGGCGAGCGCTCCCCGGATTTCCGTCGGGCCCCGGCAGCCATAAGCAGGGTCTCGAGCGCCGCGCCCGGATCGTGCTGGCGCATCAGCGACTCGCCGATAAGAAAGGCATGGAACCCCGCCGCGCGCAACCGGTTCAGGTCCTCGGCGGTCTCGATCCCGCTTTCGCTCACGTGAACTGCGCCCGAGGGCAGGCGGGAAGCCAGATCGAGCGAGACCTGGAGGCGTACCGAAAATGTGCTGAGATCGCGGTTATTGACTCCGATAGCGTCGCAGTCCAGAGCAAGGACCCGGTCCAACTCTTCCCCGGTATGCACTTCGCAGAGCACGTCCAATTCCAGGGCGTGGGCTTGCGCTGTCAGGGCACGGAGCAGCGTATCGCTCAACGCGGCGGCGATCAGCAGAATGGCATCGGCCCGATGGGCGCGCGCCTCCAAAAGCTGGAATTCATCCATCAGAAAATCTTTGCGCAGGCAGGGCAGACTGCAAGATTGGGAAGCCACTTCCAGATTGCGCAAACTACCCTGAAAAAAGTGCTCTTCGGTAAGCACGGAGAGGGCAGCGGCGCCTCCGTCTGCGAACCCTGCGGCCAAGGCAGCCACATCGAAGTCAGGGCGAATCAATCCTCGCGAGGGCGACGCCTTCTTCAGCTCGGCGATCACTGCCGGCCCGCTTGCCGCCTTCTGCCGCAGCGCACGGGCGAAGCCCCGTGGCTGGTGGGCGGCGGCCGCCTGCTCCAGAACGCGTGTTGAAGATTCGGCCTTCCGCTCCTCGACTCCGCGCCTGGTGCTGGCTAGGATCTTTGTAAGTTGGCTATCCATGGGCTAGTGTCAGTATATGCTGCTGGGCGGACCGGCCCGTGCCGAGGCTGGCACCGGTCTTCCGCCACCGGCATCGAACCATTTGGATATGAATCATTTCCCTCCACCCTGGGCGAATTCGGCAGAAGCTGCGGGTCTGTGGGCAGCGCCTTGGATCCGCGCCGCGCTCCCTGCTCATGCTGGACTATGACGGCACCCTCGCGCCCTTCCACGTGGATCGCTTTGCGACCGTCGCCTACCCGGGGGTGGAGGAACGGCTGGCGACCTTATCCGGGCTTGCCCGGGTTCGCCTGGTGCTGATCTCCGGCCGCCCCGCCCGCGAGCTTCGCAGCCTTTTGCCTTCCGACATCAAGGCTGAAATCTGGGGCAGCCACGGTTGGGAGCAGCTTAAGAGCGACGGCTCCTATGAGCTGTTCGCCCTTGACCGCGGGCAGCGAGCAGCCTTGGAACAGGTGGTGCTGGAGATGACTGAACTAGGTTTTCCGGAGGCACTCGAGCTTAAGCCCGCCTCCCTGGCCATCCACTGGCGGAGCGCAGCGCCCGCCACGCAAGAGCAGATTCGCTCCTCTGTTGAATCGATATTTAGCCGCCTTGCCCAACCCGAACGGAATGCATCTGCTGCCGTTTGACGGTGGTCTTGAGCTGCGCCCGACCGACCGCACCAAGGGGACCGCGGTAGGGCAGATCCTGGCGGAAGAACCAGCTACCGTCCCGGCGGCCTACCTGGGCGACGATCTCACCGATGAAGACGCCTTTGCCGCGGTTGGAAACCGGGGCTTCTCTATCCTGGTGCGCACCGAGGTGCGCGCGTCATGTGCCCGGTTTTGGCTGCGGCCGCCGGAAGAGCTGCTGGAGTTTCTGGACGCCTGGATCGCAGGTTCGCAAGGCCAAGCCTCAGCGGTGGTCACCCCGGTGGAGGCTGCCCCATGAAGTCTCCCCACCTGGTACTGGTTTCCAACCGCATCCCCATCACGTTCACTACCGAAGATGGAGAACTCAAAGGTCAGCCCAGCAGCGGCGGCCTGGTCAGTGCGCTGGAGCCGCTGCTCAAGGATCATGGCGGCATCTGGGTGGGCTCGGGCGGGACAGAAGACTCACCGCGCATCCGCAAGATTCTGGAAAAGGCGAGCGGGAAGAATCCCTACAAGTACGCCCCGCTCTTCCTGACGGAAGAGGAGCAAAGCAATTTTTACGAGGGCTTCTCCAACGAAATTGTGTGGCCACTTTTCCATGACCTGCAATCGCGCTGCAACTTCGATCCGCGTTATTGGGAGTTCTACGAGCGCGTCAATCGCAAGTTCGCGGTTGCCGTGGAGAAGGCGTCGCAGCCCGGCGACTTGATCTGGATTCACGACTACCAGCTCATGCAGGTGGGCAAGATTTTGCGCTGCCGGCGTCCGGGCGCGCGGCTGGCGTTCTTTCTTCACATCCCGTTTCCCTCGCCCGACATCTTTGCCAAGCTGCCCTGGCGGAGAGAGATTCTCGAGGACCTGCTGGCGCACGACCTGCTCGGCGTGCAGACCGGGCGCGACCAGCGAAACCTGATCTCTTGCCTTCGCTGCTTTGTTCCTTCGGTCAAGATCTCGGGGAAAGGGGAGAGCCGACTGGTGGTCAGCGAGAAGGGGCGCACGCACGTCGAGGCCTTTCCGATCAGCATCGACTACCGCAGCTTTGCTGAGCAAGCGGCGTCGGAACCGGTGCTCGAACGCGTGAAGCAGATCAAAGCCAAGACGCATGGCATTCAGATCACGGTCGGCGTCGACCGCCTCGACTACACCAAGGGCATTCCGGAGCGGATCAAGGCTTATGGCAACTTTTTACGCCGTTACCCGGAGTTCCACCGGAAAGTTGAACTGATTCAGATTGTTGTCCCGAGCCGCGAAGGCATACCTCGCTACGACCAGCTCAAGCGTGAAGTGGAGCGCCTGGTGACCCACGTGAATGGTGAATTCAGCGAGCCGGGGTGGGTACCCATCAATTTCATCTATCGGTCGGTGTCGCGAGACGAGCTAATTGCGATCTATCGGGCAGCCGATGTCGCTCTTATCACCTCGCTCAAAGACGGCATGAACCTGGTAGCGAAAGAATACTGCGCGGCCAAGACGGAAGTGAACGGCGTGCTGGTTTTGAGCGAATTTGCGGGCGCGGCTCCCGAGCTTCATATCGGTGCGATCATGGTCAACCCGAATGATGAAGTGGGAGTCGCCGCCGCGTTAAAGCAGGCTCTGGAAATGAAGCCGGCGGAGCGCCGACGGCGCATGCTTCGTCTGCGTCAACAGATTCGCCACGCCGACATCCTTACCTGGCGCGACCGCTTTTTCCATGCTCTGGAAAAGACAGGTGCAGCGGAAAGGGGAACGAGACCTACGAGAAATTAAATTTGGTGCCGAAGAAGGGACTCGAACCCCCACACCCTTGCGAGTACATGGACCTGAACCATGCGCGTCTGCCAATTCCGCCACTCCGGCACGATACAATCCAGCGCGATCGGCTGGATAGGCAGCAAACCCTAGTGTACAAAAGCCGGCCCTGATGTCAAACGGATGGATGCCCTCGGTGGCTAAAGCCCGATTCAGCTAGTCGTCAGGGCCTTAACCACCCACACGAATGGCTAGCGGCTGGCCGGCACTTGAACAGCAATCGCTTCCAATTGCGCCAGGTGATTCAGATCATGGCCTGCGATGGTTTCAAGGAGTTCGCGGAACGTCATCTCCCCACGCTCCGGATGCAGAAGTTGCTTGGACATCGCCTCCGCAGGCACCGAGCGCAGCAGCATCAGGTTCCACTGGCGAACGCAGGAGAAAGTCATCATCGCAGCCTGTGCATCATAGCCGGCATAGTTCCGGGCCCACAGCTCCTGGTCGAAGGGCTGGATGACGTGATGATTTTCTGCCAGAGCCTGGCGTAGCCGGTAGCTGAAGACTATTTCGCAATCCGCCAGATGGCACAAGATTTCGAGTGGGCTCCACTTTCCGGGAGCCGGCGATTCTTCGATGCGCGCCGGACCGAGCGCAACGGAAAGTTGTTCAAGATGCCTGGCGGTAGTGGCCACCACTTTGAGAGGATCGCGGGTGCCTAGCTGTCGTGCATAAGGGTTCATCCCATTACAATAACGTTACTGGGCGCCTCTTCTCAACTTCCCGAGGGGAGGTTACCAAAGAGATGATCGGCAAAGTGACGCATTCTGGTGCAACCAGCACGCTCCGGGAACCGCCAACGTAAACACCAGCATGAATCCGAGTGCGATCAGGCGCTCGGCTGAGGTCCGAATGACGCCCAATCCGCCCGCCATCCCTGTAGAACAGGCCAAAGAGATCCGCCGTCTATCTCACGATCTAAGCAATGCACTGGAAATCATCGTGCAGGCTAATTACCTGCTGGGCGCTATGTCGCATGACGAATCCGCCAAACAGTGGGTCCAACTCCTCGATAACGGCGTAGTACAAGCCGCCGGCATCAACCGCAGTCTGCGCGAATATATCGTCGCTAACAGCTGAGGTTCGAGATGACAAATCTTCTTGTGCAAAAGAATTGTCATCTCGACCGGAGTGTGAGGGGCTGTGCTTCTAGACGAGCTTGGCGTCCAGCGTTATCTCAGTATTGTTTTTGAAGAGCCGGGAGATGGGGCAGCCGGTCTTGGCATCCTGCGCTGCCTTGTCGAATGCCGCCTTGTCCGCACCCGGCACCTTGGCTGTGGTCGTTAGCAGGATCTTGGTGATCGTTGGCCCGGCGTCCGTCTTGTCAAAGGTTACCGTCGCCTTGGTCTCGAGCGATTCCGGCGGCAGATTCGCGGTGGTGAGCTGAGCGCTGAGCGCCATGGTGAAGCAGCCCGCGTGCGCCGCCGCAATCAGTTCTTCCGGGTTGGTGCCGATTCCATTCTCGAATCGAGTGCCAAACGAATATTGGCTGTCTTTCAACACCCCGCTTTGGGTCGAGATCGTGCCTTTGCCATCTTTCAGGCCGCCGTGCCACACCGCGCTTGCTGTGCGCTCCATATGAAACTCCTCTTGAGGCGAATTGGGGAGTAGGGAAGCTCCTGCGAGCACCCGAATACCCCGTCTCATTGTATTGATGTCTGCAGCGCCTTCCAGGGAGCCGGGTTGCGGAATTCTTGAGAATAAAATCAGGTGCCGCACCGGGGCCAGATTTAGTGCCGCGCCTACGGTGCACAGGCTGGCTTCAGGATTGATCCCCAGCCCTTCCCGTGTCTGCATGAGAACCGCAGCTTTGGAATCGAGGCCCGGAGGTGTCCAAATTAGTTTTTCTCGGTCCAAGGCGCACTGCAGTCCCTCCACACGCTACGCTCGGGATGACAAAGTTTAGGGTATTGAGTGGACTTCCGGAGGATTTGGCTGAGTGGCTGAATGAGCCAGGGGAGAGTACAGTCGAGTACCCAGTCACGCCAAGGGCATGGCTGACCCCGATGTTCCTCGTGCGCCTGCATTCCAATGCAGATCCACAGTTGCGCCTTAACA
The DNA here is from genome assembly GCA_963746595.1 of uncultured Acidobacteriaceae bacterium. Classification (GTDB taxonomy): domain Bacteria; phylum Acidobacteriota; class Terriglobia; order Terriglobales; family Acidobacteriaceae; genus PALSA-350. The sequence goes on along the minus strand of CAVVBS010000009.1, from coordinate 1,415,665 downwards.
TCTGCATAGCGCTCCTCGCCGGCGTGAATGCTTCCGCTGGAGATTACCGAAACTGCTTAGCCGTTGGGGCCCTGCCGGGCCAGCGGCAACGACACCATGCGCGCCTGCTCTGTCTGGCTGGCCACGTCATGCATCACCAGCCGGCCTTCGAGCAGATAATACCCCTGCTGGTCGCGGCTGCGGGCGGACCCGCGCACGATCGTACCCTCAAAGGAGAACCAAACGCCGTGAACCTGGCGGGTGGTGAAAGCCAATTGCTGCCCCGCCAGCCGGCTGGTGGCAAAAAAGAAGGTAAGGGGCGTGCCCTCGTCACTCTCGCGATCGCCCATCCTGGTGATGAAGCCGCTAAGCCGGTCGGGCTGCAACTCCACATCAATCGAGCCCCCGGCTCCCAGCGAGTACGCTCCTGAGGCCTCCAGCGGGAGTACGGTCCGGCCGCTCGACCTGGTGCTCATGTCAAGATCTTCATCAACCTGGTTATAGGCGCGCCGATGCAGCACTGGATCCTGCGTCCTGGTCTGCGCCCACAGCGGCGCCAGCGCGAGCAGCACAAAAGCGAGCCCGGCCACATTGACTGGACGCACATGCCAACTCAAAAATCGCACAATTCCCTCTACTGGGCCGATTGCCCGCTCATACTCTGCTTCCGGGCAGCCTCAAACTCGTCTCCCGGCTTCCAGGTCACGGGAGCCGACGACAAAGCCTGCCACCCTAATAAGAACCCGAACTGAGCCAATTTGGCATCGGCGCGGAAGTCCATATCGGGCCGATATTCGTCGGTAGGGCGGTGGTACCGCTGGTCGTCGTAGTCTTTCTTCTGCTGCTTTCCCCATTCCGCCGTATGGCCGGCGAAGAGCGTACCTTCATCGATCGAGAACGCCGGTACGCCGAAGCGAGCAAAGCTGAAGTGATCAGAGCGATAGTAGATTCCCGCCATGGGGGCGTTGTCAGGCTGGATCTGAAGACCGAGGGCGGCCGCCGTCTTCTCCACCACGGGGTAGAAGCTAGTACGCTCCGAGCCATTCGCCACCACTGAGGTGGGCACGCCGATGGGCAGCAACTCATCGAAGTTGAGGTCCAGGCGTGAAGTCGCGAATAGGCTCCGGAGGATGCATGCCCAGGTATTTTGACCCCAGGAGATTCTGTTCTTCCGCAGTAACGGACGCAAAATAAACGTTGCGAGGCGGAGGAGTTTTCGCTGAAGCGAAGGCACGCGCCATCTCCAGGATGATGCCGCAACCAGTTCCATTGTCCACCGCTCCGTTGAAGATCTTGTCCCCGACCGCGGTGGGATCGATGCCCAGGTGATCGTAGTGAGCGGTGTAAACGACATTGCCGCCTGGGCTCGAGTCGGCTCCCGGCACCATGGCGATCACGTTGTCGGATTCATAGTTTCTCACCCGGCTAGTGATGTGCGCGCTGGAGACGGATGGGCAGCTCCACCGCCTTGAATCCACGCTTGCCCGCGTCGACAATCATTCGATCTGCGTCCATGCCAGCCGCTGCGAAGAGCTTGTGGGCGACGTCGATCTGGATCCAGCTGGCGGCTCGAAGAGTGGAAAGCGGATCGCCGCGGAGGTAGGAAACCTCTGTTGCCTCGGAGTTCAACAGGACTTCCCACCCATAGCTTGCCAAGTCGGTGCGGTGAATGATCAGGACACCCAGCGCTCCCCTGCGGGCCGCTTCTTCGAACTTATAAGTCCATCGGCCGTAGTAGGTGAGGGCTTTGCCGTTGAAAAAATGATCGTCATTCGATGGCGGCTGGTTGACGATGACGACCAGGATTTTTCCTTTTACGTCGACGCCCGCGTAATCATTCCATTGATACTCCGGCGCATCGATCCCATAGCCTACGAAGACGATGGGAGCGTCTATGTCGACGTTCTTCGCACCGGTCTGGTCCTTGGTTAAGTAGTCTTCGCCGTACTTCAGGTGGATGGGCGCGCCATTGGCCGGAACCAAGGTGAAACTGGTTTTATCGACCTCTGTGTGCACGGCCATGAGCGGGACCTTCTGAAAATAGGTTCCATTCTCGCCCGCAGGCCGGGCGCCGGCCAGAGCGAACTGGGTGGCGATGTATTCTGCGGCCAGTTGGCCCCCTCGAGTACCCGGGCCACGTCCCTCCAGTAGATCGCTGGCCAGAAAGCGAACGTGAGCACGGATCTTCTCGGGATCGATGCTTTCAGCAGCCTGGCGCGCTGCTGCTGGGACGCCGGCGATCGCCGGCACCTCGGGCATCGCCGGCTCCTGAGCCTGCAGAGTAAGCCCGAGCAGAGCCGTAAGCGATAGCACAGGGCAAAGGAATCTCTTCATCTCACCTCACGAATCACAAGCTACGGGGCATGATCTGCAGCCGCTGGAGGATCTTGCGCGCCAGTCCCGTCAGGGGCAAGCTACCCAGCTCCGAACTCTTTGCCCATTGGCGAGGATATCGCGGGGCCGGCCAGCGATTCCGGCCTCGCGCTCAGAGAAACGCAAGCACTCGAACATGGTAGTTGGTCACGGTGATGGCATGGCGCAACGCGATCTCGACCCGCTCGTGATCGCCTGGCTGCATCGCCACTTCCGGGAGTTCCCACATGCCCGGCATCAGCGAGGCTGACAAGGGACGCCGCTGGAGCAGCACCTGCGTGATATCAGCATGGTCGCGGCGCAGCAAGGCGTAGGCGATCTGCTGGCTGCGCATCTTTTTCGGCGGTGGCGCCTGGTGCTCGCCGCGGGTGGCGCAGAATGGCTGAACGGGGCATTGCAGGCACAACGGACGTTGGGGCAGGCAGACGGTCGCTCCCAGCTCCATCATCGACTGGTTGAAGTCTCCAGGACGCTGGTGATCGACCAGGCTGGCAGCACGATCGCGAAGCCATTTGGCTTGGGCAGCGGGCGTCGCCGGCTTTTCGGCCTCGGGAAAGACACGCAGCAACACCCGCTCGACATTGCCGTCAACCACTGCAACCTGCTCGCCAAAGGCAATGCTGGCGATGGCCGAGGAGGTGTACTCTCCTATCCCGGGCAGCTTCCGCAGCTCGGCGGCGGTGGTGGGCAAAGCGCCCTTATGTTCCTGGACGACCACCTGCGCGGCCGTGTGCATCATCTTTGCGCGACGGTAGTACCCTAGCCCGCTCCACGCTGCCAGCACTGCTGGTTCCTCCGCCAGGGCAAGAGCAGCAACGGTAGGGAACAAGACCAGAAAGCGGGCGTAGTAGTCGAGGACCGCAGTCACCCTGGTCTGCTGCAGCATGATCTCGGAGACCCAGATTCCGTAGGGATCAGCGGTTCGCCGCCAAGGAAGATCTCGCGCATGGGAATCGAACCAGGCTAATAGCTCTCGCTGAAACTTCCGGATCGCTGCCGGACGAGGACCCACCATGGGTCGAATGTACCAGAGGCGGGATGGAAACCGCAGATCCCTCCACGGCACGCCGGGACAGGTCGGCTTCGCTCCCACGGCGCGCCGGGGCAGGCGGGATGACACGGTCTAAATGGGTTTCGAACCTTGGCACTGGTTATTCGGACGGGGAGTTCTGACTTCCGTTGCGGGTGGGAGGACGGCGCTCACAGAGCCGCAGGTCTTGCACGACGTTCACCGCCTCGCGAGCGCTGCCTAATTATTTGGTAATTGCGAATGCTCGGAATGTGCGATGAGGATCCAGCCCTTGGGGACTTGCTGCCAGACGCTGATGGCCGTGAAGGTCTGGAGCCCGGTAGCCGAGGAGAGCTGCAAGGTATAGCTGAGCGTCATGTCCACGCCGTTTGGCTTCACGACCATGTTGGTGATGGTGAAGTCGGCGATGTTCAGCCCTTGCAGATAGGGCACGACCTGATCTTTGCTGAGAACCTTGCCGCCAACTTGGTACATGACATTAGCGGCGAGCATCCCCGGGAGCTGCTGCCAGTTCTTTGCTTTCACCGCCGACCAGAAGAGCCGTTCATACTGCTCCGCGCTGGTCGTGCTCTGGAGAGTGGGTGGTTTCTTCTCTCCATAAATGGTGCAGCCGCTCAGGCCGACAGTCGCCAGGGCGGCAGCAAGTAGACTTGCAATCCAGATCTTGCGCATCGCTCTCATTGGAGCACAAAAAAGGCTGCCATTGCTGGCAGCCTTTCCGCACTCCTATTGCTAAGGAACGCTTAGTCGCCCATGACCGGCTCTTCGCTAGCCGCCGGGGCTGGCTTGGGCGCCGGGGCGATCAGCGTGTCGAGCGGAATGAAACCCTCTTTCGGCTTCTCCCCCAGGACATGCTCGCGATAGAGCCGCGCCATCTTGGCGTTTTCTGCATCCGCCTTAATTTTCGCGTCGCGTGCCATCAGCTTTTCCTGACGCGAATTCTTGGCAATGCCCAGCTTGTCAAGCGTGTCGTTGGCAGAGGCCATCACATGCTCCTGGTTAAGCAGGAGCGTGTGCTGTGCGTCGCCCATGCCGACCTTCTTTCCACCGGCAAAGATCTCGTGCCTGCCGTGCTCCTCGTACCACTTGGTAAGGGTGGAGGTCATATGCATCTTCTCGATGATGTTGCGCCAGCCCACGCCGGTGTTGTAAGCGCAGAAGGAGATTTCGCCTTCCTGCGTGGCGTAAGGGATGATGCACTGCTCGGTGCGCCGGAAGTCGTAGTTGAAGAGATCCTGGAACCACATGCCGGCGATGAAGAGGAAGTTCCAGCGATCGGCGCGGCGCTTTTCGATGTCGGCCATGGTGCGGTCTGCCTTCACCGAACCGTAGTTGCGCTTGGTCGAGCCAGAGAACTTATCGAACTTCTGCAACAGATCCATGATGCGCATATGCGTCGGCGCCTTGAGCGGATTGTAGTTGCGCAAAAGAGCCAGCGTGATGCCAAAGAGCGAGAGAGTCTTGCCTCGCGCCGCGTCGTTCAGCTTGGCGATATCCTTCGCCAATCGATCCGCATTCAGAAACGCGGTAACCGGAACAGCTTCCTTGGTTTCCTTGTCGATCATGATCGCCATGCCGATGCCGCAGTTGGGATGGCATCCGCAGGAGATCTGACCCCATTCGCGGTCGGGCCCGTGGACCAGGTCGGCGAAATCGGAGAAGGTGCTCATGAAGCTGATGGGGAACCAGTCGCGCGTGGGCTCGCCGATGCCGGTCTGGTTCTTGACATCATGGGCCATGTGGCTGAGGGTGTAGCGCTGCGCCAGACGGCGCTCATCGCTGACGGCTTCGTCGCGGCCGGTGAAGGAGACCGGCTGGAAGCTGAGAAAGTTGATCTTCTTGGGGTTATCCAGCGCGAACTGGATAATGTGACCGACCTGCTCGTTGTTGATGCCGTTGATGATGGTGGTAACCGGGACAATGTCGACACCGGCTTCGTGCAGGTTGTGAATCGCCTGCAGCTTGACGTCAAACAAATTACCGACCTTGCGGTGCGAGTTGGCGGCGTTGCCGATGCCATCGAACTGCAGGTAGGCATAGCGAAGGCCCGCCTCGGCAGCGGCACGGCAAAGCTCTTTGCTCTTGGCAAATTCGATTCCGTTGGTCGCCGCCTGCACCGACTCGTAACCGACCTTGCGGGCGTAAGCAATGGCGTCCAGAAAATAGGGCGAGAGCGTCGGCTCACCACCGGAAAACTGAACCGACATCTGGCGGCGCGGCTTGATGCTGACCGCGTTGTCGAGCATGGTCTTGATCTCGTCCCAGGTGAGCTCATGAACAAAGCCAACCTGGTTTGCATCCATGAAGCAGGGATCGCACATCATGTTGCAGCGGTTGGTCAAATCGATGGTCAAAACCGAACCGCGGCCGTGGGTCACGGTCGAGGTGCCATGGTTGTGCAGCTTCTCATCGTTGTGAGCTTGAATGTCGCGACCGGGGAAGACCTCTTCGAGGTGCTTGAAGAAGGCCGGGTCGATGGACATCACATCTTCAAAATGACCATGCTTGGGGCAGTCCTTGACCATCAGGATCTTGCCGTCGCGCTCGATGATCTGGGCCTTGATCTCGCCCACTTTCTCATTGAGGAGCACTTCGTGGGGCAGCTTGCCATCGAGGATCTGCTGGCGAATCTCGGGCACGCACTTGGGGCAAAGAGAATCGGTGGTGCGCGGCCAGCCAAGGGGCGGCTTTTCTTTCTGGTAGGACTTCAGCAGCGGCTTATCCGACCACTTGGGCGTGAAAGAGGCATTGGGGCTGATGCGGTTCACTCGTTCAAAAACCGACCACGCGCCTTGGGCAAGAATCGTAACCGCTCTCTCCGAATATTTGACGGCTTTGGACATGAAGTCTCCTGATCTAATTGACGCTGAAAAGCTGGGGCCGGAGGCACTGAAGAATCTGATAGTTGGACCTGGTGACGCTGGTCCAATCCAGTTATAGATTACGAGCTTCGCTCGACAGGCCGAAACGAGTCCCGCTGAACTGCGAGAATAGCGAGCCGGACGGCAAAGTATTGATTTGAACGGCTATGGGTGCAACCACGACGGTAACGTTCCTGGTTCCGGCCACATTCGGGTTATTCCTGGGCCGCGCCGCCCTCGGCGATGGCTACCCGGTTGATCACTCTCTGGACGATGACCACCTGGACATTCACGTGCCGCGCCAAATCGGGCATAAATTCGGTGATTGCATTGCCGATGGGGTCAGTGGCCAGGGAGGTGGCGATGCGCGCCGCGCTCGCACCAAAACTATGCTTACGGCCGGGAACATACACGTTGCCAAGCGAGTTGGTGCAAATGGTGCCGACGACGGTGGCGTAGTTGAACATCGGCACCCCCTGATCGCTCTGGGCGATGACGACCGCATCGATGACATGAAGGATGCGCTGGCGCATGGATAGATTTGGCATGCGATGGTAGTGCGGATCCTGGTGGGCAAGGGACGGAATCAGAAAGGTGCTGAAGAACTCGCCCGTCATGTCCTGGGAAAGGGACACGCCGGCATTCTTGGCAAATCCGTGAAATCCAGGTCCGTCCGCGTTATGGGAGTCGGTGGCGACGCTGATATGCCGAGACCCAGCCGATGGTCAGCAGGTTGAAGGGGTCGCTTACATTTCTGGCTGCCAGGATGAACTTTTGCCTGGGGGTGAGTGGCAGCGGAGCCGAGGAGTTGAGGAAGCGGGCGAATATGGGGATATTGGGCTGGCAGCTCATGACCCTCTCCGCAGGGCTGGAGGAATCGGGCTGGCACTGGGGCTGCCTGCCGGGAATGTTGTGGCGGCTGCCTTCCGGAACCGGCGTTCTTCCTGGCGTGGGCGGAGTTACCGGTGGGAATCCCGGAGGGTTAGCGCCCGCTTGACCGTCACCGATAGCCTCGATGGCCCCCTCCGCCGACCGGTCAGCGGGCGCGGGATTGCGTCCACTGGCGGCTCCTGCATGGCGAGGTCTATGGAGGGTTGGGGCGCATCGGGCAAGTCGGTGAATTGTTCTGGGGATTGTGTTGGGAGCCGTGCCGGCTGCTGCGCGGAGAGAGGTGGGCGTCCCAGGAAGAGGGTCGCCAGCAGGAGAGCTCCGCTGAAAACACTTCTGGTCATCTGAATCGGGAGGCGGCGAAGGGCCACGCTACTTTTAGGATGCCGTATCGTCCGTCACAAGTGAAGCAACAGATACAGGACATGGCCGCGCCGCCAAAGCAATGCTTCAACGCGAACGGCGGCGCCTGCTTACTGGAGGCGAATTTTTTCAATGATGGGAAACTTGCGCGCCACGGTGGGGAAGAACTCCAATACCAGGTTTCCCCCAGCGTCGGTGGCGATCGATGATAGGAAAGTAAGGCTGACTACTCTGGCGGTAACGCTGGGTTCGGGATAATAGGTCGTGACCAGCGCTGCGGCGACTGCGCGGCCCGCAATTCCGGAGTAGTTTATTTGATCATTGCCGTCATCCCCGCGGCGAATCACCGCCTGGCGGGCGGAAAGTAGGGTGCGACGGATGAAGCTGCCGTTGGCGATACGGTAGTACCGCGGATCCTGGTGAAAGGCCCCGGCGAAGATCCCATCGGAAAAGACCCGCACGCTGGCAGAGCGCAGCATGGCTGCGCCCAACTTTTCGCCGAAAGCGCCGGAATCGTGGCCGTACTTGGGGTCGGTATTGAAGAGTTGTTCGTAGCTGGCAGAGTAGAGACCGGGAAGCAGGGTGATGGGGCGGGCAACCTCGGTGAAAGAGAACACCAGTTTGTCCGCGGCGGTGAACTGGTACTCCGTCTGTCCGGGCTCAATCACCTGGGCGAATCTCCGCGCAGGTGGGAGCGGAGAAAACGCCGTTTGCCGGGCGCTCGGCGCGAAATTCTGGGCCGGGGACTGCGCTGATGGCTGCGGCGCGTCGGGCAAGAGCTGCTGCCAGCGTTGTCCCGGGGATCCCGGAAACCGCTTGCCCGCGGCCCACGCCGCTGCAGGCCATCGCTAAGAAGAGAACAGCCAAGCGACGGCACAACTGCAAAGAATTCTTCAAGATACCCCTTCCGGCTTCCAGGTTCATTGGCCCTTCCAGTCTTTGTGAGGCAGGGGACAAGGACACAAAGGCATGGTTCTTTACGTGGTCCAGTGCGTTACTCTACCCTTAACGTTCATCGGCAAGATGCCCGTCAGCAGCATCATTTCGCGCCGGCGGGCGATGCCTGATCCAGTAAAGGTGAGATGCAGAAGTGGGGGATTATGGCTGAACAGCCGTTCAGTGACAAAGGCAGCGGACGCTTTGAAGATTTCGGGAAAAAGGTGGACGAACGCCTCAACCAGGCGATGCCGCGGGTCGAGGAAGAGCTGAAAAAAGTGATTGCCTATCTCAACGACCAAGTGGTGCCCCAGCTACGGCAGGACTCCGCGCAGGCGCTGCACGCGGCCGCCGACCGATTACGCAAATTGGCTCAACAACTTGACGACGGACCTGGCAGCGGAGCGCACTAGGTGACACCGGTAACCGGGGGGCCTGGCCGGGTGCTACGGACGCTGCCGACGACGATTTTGCTCAGCGCCGCGGTCGCGTTGATCACCGGATGCCACCACAAGTCCCCGGCCGTTGCCGTTGCCCCACCCCCTGCCCTGGGGGCGCCACCTGCCCCAACCGGCCCTGCTGCGTCTTCTGTGCCCCCTTCAGGCCCGGCCGGTGTGCCCGCTACCGTGGCCGACAGCACGGCGGATGCGGATTTCGTCAGCTCACATCCAGTGATTTATAGCGAAGAAGGAATTGCGAGCTGGTACGGGCCTCCGTATGACAAGCGGCGGGGCGCCAACGGCGAGATCTTTGATAAGGATGCACTCACCGCAGCTCATCGAACGCTACCCATGAATTCTCTGATCAAGGTCACGAACCTGTCGACGGGACAATCGGCCATCCTGCGGGTGACCGACCGCGGGCCGTTCGTTCCCGATCGGATGCTTGATCTTTCTCTGGCATCGGCAAAAGCGATCGGAGTTTGGAGGCCCGGCTTGGCCCGGGTGCGGGTGGAGGTGTTTGCTGCTCCATCGCCACTTGATCATGGCGGACGCTGGTGCGTGCAGATTGGCGCCTTCAAGAATGAGAAGGGAGCGTTTCAGCTGCGCGACCAGCTCACACGAAAGTACCGTACGGCGAATGTGATCGAGTTCACGGGACCTACTGGTCATTGGGTGCGTATCCGTCCGGCGGAGGACGACAAGGGACGCGCGGTCGAGATCGCTCGCGAGCTGCAGCCCAGTGAAGGCGAAGCGTATCTGGTTCGGCTTGATTGATGATGGAGAGATTCGCGGCTCTTTCTAATTGTTCCAGCAGAGCAATGGTGGGGCTACGCCCCTCTTTTTCAACCCACGTACGCTCCAAGGCACGCCGGGGCAGGTAGGCGAACGTGGGGCACCCGTCCGACGCTGAGGGTTTGTAGACTACGAGGGGCTTTCATTGGGAACTGGCATGTTGATGCTTCAGCTGCAGACACCCGTTCCCCACTTGGTGTACACGCTTCCGCCTGGGGTGCTGGAAAAGGCCCGGTCGCTCTACTACTGGCGCACGGGTTTCGACTTCGGCTCAACCCTCTGGAGTATCCTCGTTCTGCTCGCGGTGCTCAATTTTCGCTGGGCCGCCGGCTTGGGCGCGTGGGCAGCGGCGATTACACGCAAGCCGTGGCTGCAGGGGTTTTGCTTCGCGCCAGTGATCCTGCTGCTGCTTTCGCTGGCGCACCTGCCACTCGCCATCCTCGGCCACCACATCTCGCTCAGCTATGGTCAGTCGATCCAGGGCTGGGGCAGTTGGTTTGCGGACTGGGGCAAGGCGCTGCTGCTTGATCTGGTCACGGGAACGTTTGTGCTCTCTGTGGTCTTCGTCCTGATCAGGAGGTCTCGCCGGTGGTGGCTCTGGCTGTGGCTTGTATCGCTGCCCATGCAGGTGCTGGTCGTCTTCGTGCTGCCCCTGGTCATCGACCCGATGTTCAATCACTTTGAACCACTGGCGCAGACTCATCCCGAGCTGGTGCAGCAACTGGAACGCGTGGTCTCGAAGACCGGGGTTTCCATTCCGCCTGCACGCATGTTCCTGATGAAGGCCAGCGAAAAGTACACCAGCTCGAATGCCTACGTGACGGGTTTCGGCTCCTCGCAGCGCGTTGTGGTCTGGGACAACACCATCAAGAGCTCCCCTCCGGATGAGATCTTGATGGTCTTTGGCCACGAGCTCGGCCATTACGTGTTGCACCATATCGAGCGCGGGCTCGCCATGGGAGCGGTGCTGTCTCTATTCTTCTTATGGATCGGCGCCCACTTTGTGGATTGGCTGATCGGGCGCTACGGGCCGCGCTGGCATATCGCTTCGCTCGAAGATTGGGCGGCAACCGGAGTGCTGCTGCTGGCGCTGTCCATCCTTTCGTTTGCCGCCGAGCCCATCGGCAACAGCATCAGCCGGGCTCAGGAGCACCAGGCGGATGTGTTCGGCATCGAGGTGGTGCATGGCATCGTTGCCGACCCGCAGAAGGTGGATGCGGAATCGTTCCAGCGCCTGGGGGAGCAATCGCTCGAGTATCCTTACCCCTCGCCGCTGGTTGTCTTTTGGACCTACACCCACCCGCCGATCGCCGAGCGCGAGGCCTTCGCTGCAAATTACGATCCGTGGAAGCCAGGCGGGCACCCGCGATACTTCAGCAAGTAGGATGATTACGACATGGCCTGTTTATTCTGCAAAATCGTTGCCGGCGAAATTCCTTCCAAGAAGGTCTTCGAAGACGATCTGACCTACGCATTCAGAGACATCAATCCCCAGGCGCCGACTCATATTCTGGTGGTGCCGCGCAAACACATTGCTTCCTTGGCTGAGTTAGAGCCCGCAGACCGGGATTTGATTGGATACCTTCATCTGGTTGCCGGCAGACTTGCCAAGAGCGAAGGACTCTCGAAAGGCTACCGCACCGTCATCAACACCGGGTCCGATGGCGGCCAGACGGTCGATCATCTTCATGTCCATCTTCTGGGTGGACGAGCCATGACTTGGCCTCCGGGCTAGTTTCTATTCAGCCCGCAGGGCCTGCATCGGTTCTGTTGCGGCGGCGCGTCTCGCCGGCCACCAGGCTGCAAACAGACCGGTAAGCAACAGCACTCCGCACATGCATGCCAGGGTGAGAGGGTCTCTCGGGGCGATGCCAAAGACCAGGCTCTCAAGTAGACGCGCTCCAGCGATTGCTGCGATCACGCCGATCGCCAGACCCATGAGAATGAGTTTTCCTGCGTCGCGCAGAACCATGCGGATGATGTCACCCCGCTCCGCGCCGACCGCTATACGGAGGCCAATCTCCTTAGTCTGGCGCGCGACCGCGAACGACAAGACGCCGTAGAGGCCGGCGGCTCCCAGCCCCAAGGACATGAGACCGAACGAGGAGAGCAAGATCATGCTGAAACGCTGTTGAGCCAGCGACGCGCTGATGACTTCGTCGAGCGGCTCAACGCTCAGCAACGGAGTATGGGCGTTGTCCATAAATATGCGCCGGGCGGAAGTAGCGACATCGACCTGCGCGGACTTGGTACGCACTACCCAACTCATACCCAGCAGACCGTTACCCGATCTGGGTTTCAAGATCGGGAATTTGCCCTGATGGCAGATACATAATCCCCGGGGTGGTTTGGTCAAGCCCGGTTTGCTTGATATCGCCAACGACGCCGACGATTTCGCGAACGGGATCTTCAAAGCCGGGACCCATGATGGCGCCGATGTGGATGTGTTGCCCGATGGGGTTCTCGCCTTTGAAATAAGTACGAACAAGCTGTTGATTCACGATGAGCACGGGCGCGGAGCCGTGGCTGTCAGATTGGGTGAATGACCGGCCGGAGACGACGGGAATACGCAAGGCATCGAAATAGTGAGCAGTGATGGCGATGTATTTCTCCTCGCCGGAAGCGTCTTTGCGATCACTCCCGCGCCCAACAATGTCGAAAGGCAGATCGGGAACCAACTGGGTGGGAAGATTGGTGACTGCGGCGGCTGAAGCCACTCCGGGAATGGCCTCGAGCCGCGCCGTAAGTTCATCCAGCCGCTGGCCAAGCAGGGCACTACTTGCAGCCTGCTCATCGGAGAAGGCGTTTTTGAAAGTGACGACGTTGCGGGGGTCGAAGCCTGGCGAGGTGTGAACCAGCTTCCAAAAGCTAGTGAGCAGCAGAGCGGCGGCGACCATCAACACCAGCGAGATTGCGACTTCGCCGACGACCAGGGCTTTCTGCGCCAGGTGCCTGCCAGCGGCGATCTGGTTTGTGCTCACGCGGAGTGACTCGGTCAGCTGAGTACTGCGGCTTTCATAGGCAGGAACGAGGCTGAAGAGCAGCGCGCAGGCCAGGGTGAGCACTGCGGCAAATGCCAGTGCCGGTGCACCAATCTGCATGGAGCTGAAGGCGGGTAGTTCCAGTGGGCTCAAGTGCATGAGTACGGGAGTGGCTAATTGCGCGAGCGCGACCCCAGCAATCCCGCCAGCGAGGCATAGGATGGCATTCTCCACCAGCAGTTGCCGGAGGATGCGCCAGGTAGAGGCGCCCAGAGCGGCGCGCAGGCTCATCTCGCCGCGGCGCGCGATGGAGCGAGTGAGCAACAGGGTCAGAATGTTGGCGGAGACGATTGCCAGGACCAGCGCGACGGCACCCATCAGGATTTCGAGCGCAGGGCGAATATCGCCGACCATGGAGTCATGAAAATCGAGCACACGAACTGATTCGAACCGATCCCAAAGTTCGGGATAGGTGTTCTTGAGCTGCAGGAGCACGTCCTTGAGATCGGTTTCCGCCCGGGAACGCGTGAGGCCGGGGCGCAAGCGGGCGACAAAATTGTAGTCGTTGCCCCGGGCTTTGGGAGCTTCCACGATCTGCAGTGGCACCCACACGTCTACTTTCGAGTCGAGACGAAATTCGGGGCGTGCCACTCCGATGACGGAGTAGAGCTTGTTACCCAGAGTGATGGGCCGGCCGAGGATGTTGGGATCGGAGGAGAAGCGTTGACGCCACAGGGCGTCGCTGATCACCGCTACTCCTGGTGCGTTCAGGATCATGTCTTGGGCGTTGAAACCGCGGCCGATTGCGGGCTCCATAGCGAACACGCGGAAGAAATCGGAGGTGGCGCGTAAGGCCTTGAGGGGGATGGCTTCGCCACTTTGGACAAGATTTACGTTGCTGGGAATGTAGTCGTAGGCAGCGGCAGAATCGAAGCTTCGGTTGTTGCGAAACATGAAGAGGGCGACGGTGGCGGAATACGCGGGTACGACGGCGCCACTGGGATAGGAACGCTCGACGCGGACTAACTGATCAGGGTGCGGGAACGGCAGCGGACGGAGCAGGACGCCGTAGAGGATGAGGAAGACGGTGAGGTTGGCTCCAATGCCTAGTGCCAGCGTAAGCACGGTAGCGAAGGTAAAGCCGGTCGTCTTGCGCAGCTGGCGCAGCGCATAGGGAACGTCCTGGTTGAGAAAGCCTGTGGACATCACGCGGATTAGCCTCCGGCTAACTAAACTATGTGTGCAATTGAGTGGCCGTCCTTAGGCGGTTTCTAAGCTGTTGTCCTAGCTATGCTTATAAGGGTGTGCTGAGAAGAGGAGCTGTCCGCTTTCGGACGCGAATGTTCGTCAGCGCACATCTCCATTGGGCACAAGACGGATCCGCTTTTCCGTTGCCTTCTCCACCGCCTGCCTGGAGTACAACAAGGGAAAATACGTGCCTGCCGACCACATAGGCGCCAAGTCGCGGTAGTGCGGACTGTTCTGATCGCCCGACTCTCCGGGATAATTCACGGCGCGCGAGTTGTCCCACTTTCCTACGTCCAGCACCATGCGCACGGAAGGTCCGCCGGTTTGCAAAAAATCGCGTGCGCGGTAGGAGGATGCATTCACCGTAAATGCGCTACCGCCAGTCTCGAGCGGTCCGACATCCAACTGCTTTTGTTCTGCTTCATCCACTACACGCGAGAAAGGATGTTCACTGAAGTTGTGGTGCAGCTTCCCCCACGCCCACTGGCTGGAGTCAGGCCCTTGCAGCGTTTTCATCTCTGCGTACGCTGCCGCGAGAGTGGTGAGCAACAGCTTGTCCCGCTGCTGCGCGGTGGCATGCTCCATCCACTCCAGGAGCACCTGAGTATTGGGCGCATCGAAGAGTTTCGCCGCCTGGCTGCCCAGCACCGCCATTTTGAAGGCCGGTTGCAGATGGCGTGTGAACCACACTTCTTCCAATGCGGCTGCTGCTGAATTCGAATCAAGACGCGCGTTCCACTTCTGCAACAGTTGCAGTGCCGCTTGTGCCTGCGTATCGTTACTGGTCAACGGGCGCAGCAATGCCAACAGCCTCCGCGCTGGGATGGAGAGCTCGTCATTTTGCAGGCGCATTGAATCTTCCAACGAAACCTTCGGAAGTTGAGACAATACCTCGTCAATCCGCTGATGCCGGGAGGGATCAGACCACTCGAAGCCCAGCTTCCTCTGTTTGTAGGGATAGTCCGCGGGCAGGTTCATCTCGTTCGATGTGGTGAGATAGCCGCTGGGCGGGTTGTAGCTTAGGGGTAATTGCGCTCCGCTCCATGTCCCCGACCATTCGTATTTTCCGTCTCCCGGCACGGGCAGCAAGCCATCCCAGTTCGGCCGGATGGGGGCGTAGCCTCGCGGCGTCCAGGCGATGTTTCCTTTTACGTCGGCATAGACAAGATTCAGGGGCGGTTTTCCCCAATGGGCCACGGCCTTCTCGTACTCGGGAAACGTCTTCGCTCGCATCACGGCTACGGAGACGAAGTAGGGTGATGTTCCTGGTTCGGTCCACGCCGTCCTTACGGCGAAGGCTCGATTCTTTTCTGTGTCTATATAGATGACCGGTCCGTGGCGGGTGAATTTTAATTCCGCCGCGACTGCGGGCTGAGCCTTTGACCTTGATCTCTTCATGCACGCTGCGGAAGGCTTCCCATTTTCCCTGGTACTTGTATTCCGTCTGGGTTCTCCGGGTTCAGCTGGTAGACGTATAAGTCTTCCTGATCGATCCAGAAGACAGTTCCGGCATAGGCTATCCAGTCGTTGTGGGCGAAAGAAACTCCCGGAGCGAATGGTTCGCCCATGCCCTCGATGTGCAGTGTGGGCGCGTTGAGGTCCTGCAGATAGCGGACGCTGGGCTGCACGTAATCGCGATGCGGGTCACTGGCCAGGATGGCTCGTCCAGTAGCGGATTTTTGCGGGCTGATGACCCAGTTGTTGCTCCCGTATGACGTCGTGTTGGCCGGTTCAGGTTCGGCCGCAGCCAGCTTGTAGGTGCCGGCTGTTGCGCCTGGCGCGAGCCTTACGGCGGTTGTTGCCAGGGAAAAGACTTTTGAGAACATCGTTCGGCAAACAGGGATCCAGACCTTCTGGTACGGTGGCTGGCCAAGGGCGGCTCCAGGCGCTGGCGAACTTCCTCTGCCTTCCAGCCGGCGACGCATACCACCTTGGCGCGTTCTACTTCCTTAAGAAGATTGCCACCCAGACCGTGAACCCGGATGCGCACCACGTCGTCCGGGGACCATAGAGCCGGCTGGTATTTCATTAATTTGAATTCGTAGGGCATCTGCTGCGGATGCGCCGCAAGCCAGTGGATGTAGGCATTGACCCCGGCGGCAAATTGCGTGGCAATCGCTTCCGCGTCCGGGCTGTATGCCGCCCATTCTTTCTTCATGTCGCCGCGATATAGGAAGAGCCGGGCCGCCTTGTCCTGCTCGACGAATTGCGGCCCGAAGACTTCCGCTAGTTGTCCCAGGCCGTGACGCCGCCAGAGGTCTATCTGGAATAAACGATCGCGAGCTACATTGAAGCCCTGGGCGAAAAACAAGTCTGCCTCATTTTTCGCATAGATGTGCGGCACGCCCCAGTGGTCTACCAGGATGTCAACCGGCTGCTTCAGGCCGGCGAGTTGCATCGTCTCCGGCTTTTGCTGGGCCGGCACCATTCCTGCTGCCGCCGCGAAGCCTATGACGGCGAGTGCCAACCGGGTGCGATTTAAAATCCGCTCTCTCATGGTCTTCTCTGTCGTTCGAACCTACACCAGCGTATCTCACCGGCCGCAGACGAGTTGAAAGCAAACGAAGCCGATAGAAGCGACACGTTGGGAAGTTGCGTTCAGGAAAGGCGCACAGCAGGTCCCTCCACGGCACGCCGGGACAGGTCGGCTACGCTTCGGGATGACAAAGGGTGGGGCGGCATCGAATCGCCGGGGCAATCCGGCATCCTACTGTCGCTTGATGCGGAGAGCAATATCGATGGCGTAGGTTGGCGTGTCTATCACGTGAAGAGCTCCAGTCTGCTTGAAGTCCTGGGTCGCGAGGGTGGAATAGGAAGCTGGGTCGATCCATTCCGCTTTGTAGTTTCCCGGGGGCAGATTGAGGACGAGGTTTTCTTTGTATTCCCCTGGCGTGACGGTATAGGCTGCGCCACCACCGCCTTCACTGTGATGGATGTAGAGAGCGTATTGCTTGCCGTATTGGCTAAGCCCGCGATAGTGAGTCTCACGGTCGAAGCCGCTCACGACAAAGCCGCGGTCAGGCACCATGTTGTCGAAAGCTGAAGCTCTCGAGGAAGGTCTTGAGGCTGCGCAGCGCACCCAGAAGCTTCGCGTTTTCCGGTGTGTTTCCCGCGGGATCGCCGGGGGTGAAGAGGCCGTTCAGTTGATTGAAGCCGGCGCCTCCGCCGACCATGAACTCCCATGCTTCTACCCTGGAAGCACCGATTTTGTCTCCCTTGTACAGCGGATAGTAATTTGTTTCGTTTTGCTCAATCGGTTTGTTGTGGCGGTATTCGCGATCGAGGCCTTGCAGGCCGCCCATTTCCCAGTCGCCGGTGTGCCACAGATATTGCGTCACTACGATGGAGTTAAATGGGTTACCGGAGAAATCGATCGGACCATCCACCGGCCCCTGCACTTCCTGGCCGATCAGGTGCTTTTTGGGAAGCTTCGCTTCCGCATCGTGGGTGACTTCGAGCATGTGGCCTACCCAGGGTCCGGCTTCCTCGATTGGAGTGAAGAGGGAAGGCTCGTCGCAGACTTCGAGAATCACGTTGTCGAAGCCATTGACCTCCTGCACGATCTTGCGCACGTAGGCGGCTTCTCTTTCGACCAGCTCGGGTTCCTTCAGTGTTTGGGCATCCCGATAATTGTCGCGGCCGACACCCTGGATGTTGTTCTCATGGTAGAGGGGGCTGAGCGGCCAGGTGTCGTCGTACTGCCCGTTAAAAAAGCAGATCTCAATCACAATGCCCCGCTTGGCAGCCTGTGCAATGAAGTCCTTGAGGCGGTCGAAATACGCAGGATTCCATTGATCGAGGTCGAACTTGTTACCGGAAAGGAGGTAACCGGGTTGATTGCTCCGCGCCCAGGGAAGGATGAGCTTGGCCGGCTTCACGCCCAGCGTGTTGCCGGTCATATATTTGCCCATGGGTTCGAAGAGGTACCCGGGATAGATCCGCGTGTAGTTGAGCCCGTACGCGTGGAGCGCGTCCAGATACTTGACGTAATCGAATTCCAAGTTGACGACGGCGCCGTAGTGCTCGGCCGAGGTCACCAACACTGTTGGCTTCCCCTGAAAGAAATAGTAGTGGGGATTTGCAGGATCGATACTGATGGTCTGTGCGTTCGCGCCCACCCCCAGAAGCAAGAGGATGAGCGCGCCGGTCCTCATCATTTCGACGCGTCCAGTACGAGAACCCAATCGCTGTCACCGGCGTGATTATTTCCCGGCGGAGTGAATTGCTGAGTTCCTTTGTTGGCAAATGGCGATCCCGCGATCGAGGTGTAGGCGCCATTGGAGGGATCGAACCACTTGCCACTGGCGTTTGACTTGAGATTCGTCATGTTGACAGTAATTGTCCGTGAGCTCGGCATATACACGACCACGTAGCCGCCATCCGGCGTCTTGGAGGTGGTAGCGTAATCGCTCTTGCTGACCCGGGTTTCCATGTCGCCGGGGGTTCCAAACCCCGCGGTTACTACCGAATGGTCCTGGTCCGGGACGAGATCCTGCCACGGCAAAGAAGAAAAGAAGTCCTTCCAGACAGTGACCTGCGCTGCCCCGGGGGTGTCAATATTGTTCTGCCATCCGTCCTTGAAGGACCAGGTGTATTTGTTGCCGTAGAACTGTCCTTTGCCGCCTGAAAGCATGGCCCAATATTCTTCACGCCGAAGCACCAGCGGCGTCCCGAAATCCGGCGTGTGGCCGACATCCTCAAGCTCATAGTGCGCTTCCATCAGGAAGACGGGCATAACCGGAGTGTGATTGTAGTTATGCAGCACCTGGAGATAAGTCGGTCCGTATACGTAAGCGCCGTTGATTGCAATGATCGCCGACCATGACGGATCGTCCAGAGAGGAACCAAAGGGCGGGTCGAACTCTACGGTCTGGATGTGGTCGGGATCGACAGATTTGATGCCTTTGGCGACGGCCCTGACCAGAGCATCATCGCTCTCTTTCTGCCAACCGTGAAAATCATTGCCGTTCAGCCAGGCGACGTTGGGATACTTCTTGTAGCGGTTGCCGAGGTATTCGCCATAGGCGGTCGCAGCCTTGAGGCCGTTGTTGCGAAGGGTCTGAAGCCAGCCAGCCGTCTCGATGGGGTTGATGAAGATCAATATGTTGTGCTTTGCCGCGAGCTCAACGATATGGTCCAGGCGAACGAAATAGGGCTCGTTGGGCTTGGAGAGGTCATACTCGGTGTGATCTTGCTTGCCGTGGAGGAACCCGGTAAAGGGACGAATACCGTCAGGGGTGGTGGCGTAGGTGTTGGTAATGAAGTCCCGGCCGCCGCAGAGCACGTCGACCCACCCCATAGTGTTGAACCCGTGGGCCTGACGATCGGCCCAAAAGGCATCGATTTCCTTTTCGTTCAGCCTGGATATCAAACCTTGCGGCGTATCACCGACGATCAGGAACGGGGTGTTGTTCTGGTCTACCAGGTAGCGGTGGTTGGCGCTGACTTTGACCGGATAGACGGGCGCACTTGCGCTGGAGGTCTTGGGTGATTCCGGCGTTGCGTCGGATACCGGGGTCTTCTGCTGTTGGCAAGAGGTGAGCAAGGGAAGCGCCATAAGCACGGCGCCGAAGATCGTTTTGTAGGGAAGATTGGTTTTCATTGTGTTTTCGCTACATGAACCCTTCAAGGTTACAAAGGGGGGAGGGATACCGCGGGTCCCTCCGCTCCGCTCGTCGGGATGACAAAGTTTAGGGCTGCTACATACTTCAAACTCGTTTTGCCGGATGGCAAGATACGCCGAGCTGCCCTTTTGCTATTTATGAAGCCCGTACCTTTCGAAGACCCAGAATTTTTGCGGCCTTTTAGAAATCCACTCGGAAGGTTGCCTGTCCTTGCCGGTTGCTGATCTGTGAGCTCAGATTGGTTATCTGACCAAATGTGGAGTCGAGCGAATTGTTATCGGGTTGCTCTAAGCGAGTTCGATTAAAGGCGTTGAAATAATCGACACGCAGACTAGCAACTATGCCCTCTGTTATATGGAAGGTCTTGATGGCATCGAAGTTTTCGATTCTCAACGGCGGACTACGCAACGCAGGATAGGCACGCACCGAATTTCCCACGGCCCATGGCCCGGTATTTACAAAGGCGTTGGTGGGATATTGAACGGGCGGCGTCGACGATTTACCAGTGAAGTAGGCCTTCGACCTGCTATAGCTATAGGTCTTCAACTTGACACTCGGATCGATGTCGGGCCGATCGAAGCTATTCACGAGCAGGGGATTGTAGCTGTTGGATGCGCCCATCGGACTGCCGCCGGAATAGGTGAGGATTCCGCTGATCTGCCAACCACCTATCAGCTGGCCAGTGATGCCTTTGTTATTGAAATATTTTTGTCCGGGACCGACCGGTAACTGATAGGTCGCGACCCAACTAGTCGCATACGCCTGGTCGATGTAGGAGCGTACGAATTCCGGCTTAGGGTTATAAGCATTCAATCCGTTAGGAGAATAGGGCGCGGATCCGATGGCAGTGTTGGCGTTATTTGCGCCCAGGGTGACGCTGACCAGGTAACTCAAGCCATTGGAAAAGCGCTTCTCCGCCTGGATCTGGGCGGCATTGTAAAAGGAAGTGCCGTCACTCTCATAAACGGGAAAATACCCGCCGAATTGAGGGAACGGCGTCAGCGCCTGTTCCAGAATCGCCGAACCGCCATACTGCTGCGCAAACCCCGGATAGGGTTCGGTGAAACCGGCGGCGACGACATCAGGAGAAAGGATGTTCTCTCCCAAGAGAGCTCCATATTGGAGCACCGATGGGTTGGGTTGGTTGGACAGTTCCAAAGTAGCCGGAAGGTGAACGGCGCGGTTGCCGACATAGGATGCCGTCACGAACATATTCCATGGCAGCTCTCGCTGAACCCCGAAGCTCCAGGCGACATCCGATGGGGCCACGCCAACCTTGACCGTATTGGGTAGAAGCGGTGGCCGTTGGCGATCCTTGTACGGGAAATTGAAGATGACGGCTCCATTCCCGATGGTAGGACTAAATGGAGTCTGCTGGCGGCAAGGGCAACGTTTGGGTATCCCAGCTTCCGTAGCCGGGAACACTGCTACCGGTCGCGGCGCGCAGATATTGGCCAGCCAGCAAGCTCCCCATGAACGAGGCGCTCTGGGACGTGCCATATTCGTAGGCGCCGCCATCGAGAGTGGTGTAGTAGAAGCCCGACCGGAGCACGGTCTTTGAGTTCAGTTGGTAGGCAAGGCCCACCCGAGGCTGCCAATTCTTCCAGCTGATGGAAGCGCGATTGACCCCCGCGCATCCGGCACAGTTGCCGAATTTGGTAGCCGCGCCGGGCAGATTCCCAGCCCCGGGATTGGGCGTTGAAGTATTCACAAAGACGATGTTGTTATTGTTTTCCGTGAACGGAACCAGAATGTCATAACGGAGGCCAACATTGAAGGTCAGGCGATTGTTGTATTTGATGTCGTCCTGAACATAGAAGGCAAACGCTTTGTTACGCATGTACAGTTCATTAGAAAGAACCCGTATACTCGCATCCGCCTGGCCTAGAAGGAAACTGGCGAAAGAGCTGCCGTAGGTTCCGAAATTTGGATCAGTGGAATCCGGCGTGGATGTTGTTCGCTGGCTAAAATTGAAGGTGCCGGAGCAAAAGTCGCAGTTAACAATGTCCTGGTAGGTGCGGCGAAATTGACCCCCGATGTTAAAGGTCTGGCGTCCCTTAGTCCAAAGCCAGTTGTTGACGAAGACGAGCCCCAATCTGCGGTTTTTTGCTACGGTAAGTCCGCCCGCGCAACATTCGAGATAAGACCCCCCGTTCACGCCCCACGAGGTTGGGACATTTTGGCCATCGAAATTGATGAGTGGGAGAGTGTCGCCGCCAGCCACGCCGGGAAAGGTGACATTCTTGTTGGCATTGTCCTGGTCGGTGATGTAGCCAATCCAGTCCGCGCCCGCGGTTACCACCAGATTCTGGTTGAGGGTTTGCACATAGTTGAGCAGAAATCCGCTGCCCAGTTGGGTGTTACTGATCCCATTCTGCAATTGGTTGTTGAAAGGCACGATCGGGGCGCCAGTGAAGCTAGGCTCGCCCACCCGGTCACGCCATTGACTAAAGTGGATATTCTGACGGTCGTTCAAATTGTGATCGATGGTGTAGGCCCAGATGAATTGATCAATCGCCACTGAAGGAATGGCAGGCGACTTGTTACTTTGCAGACCGTAATTTATGCCGGTGCGATCAGGATCAGGAATGCTGGGCAGAAGCGAAACCGCGAGCGGACTAAAGCGAGCTTGGGGAATGATATTGCCGGGAAATGGCTTGCCTGTCTGCGGGTCGTATATGGGGATTTGCGTTCCGGTAGAATCCACAAAACCAGTGAAGTCGCCGTTCTTCATCGCCTCCGTCGGCACGGTTCCAATGTTGCTCTGCGCCTGGTTCTGCTTGAACCAGTCCGCACTGTAATGGGCGAAGGTGCGATTCCTGCCGTTGTAGAGCTTGGGGATGATGATTGGGCCGCCGACCGTGAATCCATAGTTGTTTTGCTGATCGATGGGCGGAGCCGGATATCCTTTCGGCCCGAAACGGGTAGGGAAAAATCCAGCTGAATCGAACAACTGATTGCGCAGGATCTCGAATGCATCCCCATGCAGGTCGTTGGTGCCGGATGCCATGTTATAGGTGACGGCGCCCTGCCCCAAACCGTAGCGGGCGTCGAAGGTCGAGCTGTTCACGCGAAACTCACTGATCGCTTCATAGGGCGGATTGATATAGGTCTGGTTTCCTGAGTAGTCGACAAATGCCACCGGCACACCGTTGAATTGCACCTCGTTTTCAAAAGTGACGCCGCCATTGATATTGTGCTGGTTCGCGTTCCCTTGCACACCGGGAGCAAGAAACATAAACGAGTCGATTTGCCGAGCCAGGCCGTTAATCTCAATAGGAGCATTCTTAATCAACTCCGGCTCCAGGGTCGTACCGATAGTAGGCGATGTTGTGTTTAGCAACACGTCGGCCTCTTTCACCTGCACCGTCTCGGTTGTGGCTCCGGGCGACATTTGAAAGCTGGTGTTCGACATCTTGGCGACTTCAACGGTCAGCGTTGTCTTTACGGTTTTGAATCCCGGTGCGTCCACCACCACGGAATAGTCGCCGGGACTCAGGCCCACCAGCGTGAAGGTGCCGGCCGACGAGCTCACAGCCTTCGCGGTTACACCAGTCGCATCGTTCGTAGCCGTGACATTCGCCCCAACAATGATCGCCCCGCTCGGATCCGTGACCGTGCCGTTGATGCCGTTAACCGCCTGGGCATGCAATCGGGCGCCGGTGAACAGCACGGTAAAGCAAACCATCAGGATGGGAAGACACACGGCGGTGAGCAAAGCCTGAAAACGTATGTTGGAAACGTCTAATTTCTGAGTCACAGTATTACGCCTCCTGAATTTGGCCCGGCGGTCCAATAGGCGCTGCGGCCTAGCCTGGGAGCAGCGACGAACACAGCAAGATGGTGATTGAGCATAGAGGTGGTGTGGAACGCGACGTCCTCGTCTCGGGCCAAACAACTGAGTTGTTGTTAATGTTGAGCCGGTGTTACCAGTCGGTATAGTGAATTCCCATGATTCTTTATTGGAAAAAACCTACGGGAACCGGGGAAGTTTTCTGTAGGGAACAGCCGTACTGTTAGGCCGGAGAGTCAAGTTTTTCCAAGCGCGAAATGATTGCGGTACTAAAGCTTTCGCGCATTTTCGACAAGTTTCCCAGGCGACCGGTCCTCTAAGTCCCCAACACTCTTGACACCCTTCTTCATTTAAAAAGAAGTCGAAAAGGATCGCGCGCGGTGGAAACTGGGCGTATCTTGATCCAATCAAAAGCCTCGATCGGGTGGCCGCCCGCCGATTTCTTCACCTTTGGAGTCGACTATGTACAAGTCATTCATCGCAACCTGCGCAGTCCTCGGTAGCGTTGGCCTTTCGCCCATTTGGGCTCAGACGGCGGCCCCGCCCGCTGCGTCCGATGCGAATTCGTTAAAGGTACAGGCCGGGTTGCAGACGACCTTAAAGGCCAACAAGGCAAAGACCAATGACCCGATTACCGCACAGACCGTGACGCCGCTGACGCTTAAAGATGGGACAGTCATTCCTGCCGGTTCGACCCTGCTGGGTCACGTGGTGAAGGTGGACGCGAATTCTACCGACCAGCACATCTCCTCCATCGCGGTCACATTCGACGCAGTGGAGTTGAAGAAGAAGGTGAAGCTTCCACTGAACCTCTCCGTTGTCTCGGCCATGGCAGCCGCTCCGGCTGGAGCACCCGGCAACAACAAGATGGTGTCTCCTTCCGCGGGCCCTTTACCGTACGACCACCCGCTCAACGGCCAGGCGTACAACGTCGTGCAAGACTCTCCGAAACTGGTGAACAATCCCGTCGGAACTCAATCGGCCCTATCCGGCCCTGCTGGGAGTACGCAGGGGAAAGCTACGGCGGCCCACACAGGAGCAGTGATCGGACTGCCCGGAGTTACGCTGCAAATCGAGGACGCGCCGGCGGCCGTGTCTACGTTCGTTTCGGCAAAGAAGAATCTCCAGCTCGAGTCCGGATTACAGCTCATGCTGGTGGTTGAGTAGGCGATGCTTACTGCTACCTGGCCTGCAGCAGCAGGACGGGCTCCTTAGGCAGTTGCGTTCAGGAAAGGCGCACAGCAGGTCCCTCCACTGCGCTTCGCTCCGGTCGGGATGACAAAGGGGAGAGTGGTGCTTCCAAGGGGAATTAGCTAGCGGATGAAGCTTTCAGCCACTAGTCACCTCCCATGGAAACGACGCACTCAAATTTGTCATCCCGAGCGTGCTCCGGATTTCCTACACGCTGCAGCAACCAACGGCCACGTATGCGGCTTTCTTTAAAGAAAGCCGTGCCTACTGAAAGCATTCGACTACCCCGCGATTTTCATCATCTTGGGGTGGGCCAACTTCAGTAGAAGTAGGTCTGACTGATGGCCGGCTTGTCGTGAAGCGCGGCGAGCTGCCGGTTGATATCCGTCGTGCTGGGTCGCGGTGCGCCTGCCAGGGAGGCTTTCGCGGGCCAGATGGGAGGCGCAGGACTGATCGGCGCACGGCCGGAGCCGTTTTTGGTACGAAAACGTCTGCGATAAGCAGCCGGCGTCATACCAACCAGCCGGCGGAAGACAGTCCCGAAATAGCTCTGATCGCAAAAGCCCATTTCCTGGCTGATGCTTGCCATTGATTCATCCGTGTTCACCAGCAACACTTGAGAACGCTCCACCCGGTAGTGGTTGAGATACTTCATGAAAGAGAGGCCAGTCACGCGCTTGAAAAAGCTCATGAAATGGGATTCGCTCATGCCGCAGATCCGAGACGCCTCTTTCACCTGAATCGCACAGCCGCAGTTCTCACCCAAAAATCGAAAAAGGGGCAGAAGCCGGTCGAGGTCGCGTTGTTGGCGTTGGAAGGTTTCGACTGTACCTGCATAAGAGGCATAGCGGTTTACGAGCAGCATCAGAATCATCTTCAAATAGGTCTTGACGGCGAGCCTGCCCCGCGGCGACAAAGGCGGAAGTTCAGAACGGATACGCAGCATCAGTTCCAGAACCTGGTTGGGAATTCCAGTCTCAGCGGGCACGATATGGGGGAATTCCGAGTCTTGCAGGAGAAAGGGCGTGAGATATTCAGCGCTGTCGCTGCCTCCCTCACAGCGAATGAGATCGGGCTCGAAGAACAACGCGGCAATCGTCAACGGGCTCGACGATTCACACTCCACACGGTGGTAAAGCGTGCTGCCCACAATAGCCAGATCCCCTTCGTTAAAGGGAAGAAGCCGGTCCTGAATATGACAGTTGGCCGAGCCCGAGCATAGATACAAGATCTCGAAGTAACCGTGCCGATTCATTCTGACACTGTGCTGGCCATCTTCGGTCAGGAATAGGACATCTACGGGACAGGACACATCGAAGGGCCAGACGTGAACGCCTTCAGCATTGATTTGCGGCTCAATGACGCTGAAGTGATCTTTGCAGGATTTCCTGGGAACATGCACGTGACCAGTCCTCAGATGCGCTCGGGGACGTTGCCCGGTAGCATCGTACTTTTCAATATGAGTGTTAGATGCGGAAGATCTCTTCGACTTCGCCATGGCGTACTCCCTAGAAGAAAGTATGTAAGTTCATGGTTGCATCACCCTATCTAACCCATGGTTCGGTCTTCTTACCTACTTCGAGCGTCTCTTGTTAATCGCGGCTTTACACCTGATATACCATACGTTTCCTCCTGACCATAGAAATAATCGACCGGGATTTGTCGGACTGCAGTAGCTGCGGATAACTGCCTATGGCAGAATCTCCTGGTACAGCTTCACTTCGAACTTCTCTACCAATTGGGGCCGCACGTCATTGAAATAATGCGTGATGTAGGGCATCTGGCAGTGCTCATCGAAGGCCTTCTGGTCTTTCCATTTCTCCACGAAGGTCACCCAACGAGGATCATCCACGCGCTGATTCAGCTCGTAGCGGATGCAACCCGGTTCCGCAGTGTTGCTTTGATCAATGAGTGGAGCGAAGCGACGAGTTCGTCTGTCTTGCCTTCCAAAGCATAAAACTCCGCGACGCAGACTACCTGGACTGTATTTTTCTTGGTCATCATTCACCTGTTTGCTGGTACTGATTTAAGACTGAGATAGAGGTCGAAGGCCTTCTCGGGCGTCTCATCGCCATGGACGACCGCGCGCACGGCCTGAATCATGGCCTGCGGAGCGTCGCACTGGAAGATGTTGCGGCCCATGTCGACCCCCGCGGCTCCTTCGTTCACCGCTTGCCAGGCCATCTGCAAGGCTTCGAGCTCCGGCAGCTTCTTTCCCCCCGCGATCACCAGCGGAACCGGACAGCCCGCAGCGACGCGGGAAAAGCCTTTCTCGCAAAAGTAGGTCTTCACAAAGTGCGCTCCCATTTCGGCGCAGATGCGGGTGGCGAGCCCAAGGTACTTGGCATCCCGCACCAGGTCTTTGCCCACGCCGGTGACGGCCATCGTGGGAACGCCATAACGATTGCCGGAGTCGACCACCTTAACCAGGTTGCCAATCGACTCATGTTCGTGCACGCCGCCGATGTAGACCTGAACCGCCAACGCGGAGGCGTTGAGACGAATGGCATCATCGATGTCGACAGCGACCAGCTCGTTCGATAGCTCCTTGAGGATGCTTTGGCCACCGCTCGAGCGCAGCACGACCGGCCTTGCGATCTCCGCAGGAATGGAGCTGCGCAGGGCACCCCGCGTCACCATGAGCGCGTCGGCATAGGCGATCAAGGGCACGATGGTGACGTCGATGCGCTCCAGACCGGTGGTTGGGCCCTGAAAGTATCCGTGATCGATGGCCAGCATCACGGTGCGCGCATCGTGCGGATCAAAGATGCGCGCCAGCCGGTTCTTCATTCCCCAATCGAGCGCATTGCTCCCCTTGAGCCTGCTCGGGGCGCTCTGTGGAGGTACATCGAGATAGTAGTTTTTTCCATCCTGCACGTTGTCAAGATCAGCCATTGCTAACGCTCCCTTTTCCTAATCCTTCCCTGAATCCTCTGAAGATGAGGGCGATCGTAGTCGCTCCCGCATCCGGATGACCGCGCGTTCTCTCGCCCAGAGATCTGGCTCGGCCATAGCGGGCAACCAGGTCCCGGGTCGAGTCTGCGCCCAACTTTGCGGCCAAGGCCGCATCATCCAGGGCTTCCGGAATGCTCTTACCGGCGCCGGCGGCTGCGCTCACCGCGTCGACTGCTGGAACCAAGGCATCCATCATCGTCTTGTCTCCAGGCCGAGCCTTGGTTTGCCGGGACACGGCGCGCAGACCCGCCTGAAGCGATTGCGCGAGGTCGTTGCAGTTCATCGCATCCTCCAGCGAGCACAACATCTCCCATGCCGGCAAAGAATGTTCCGAGAAGACTGCTGGAGGCGCCTCCATCGACCCCGAGCACTCGCCAGCCGGCAGCCTTGAGAGAATCCGTGAGGCTCTGCGTGTTCGATGTATCCGTCCAATCTTCCATTTGCTCTGCTGCGCGAAGCATGGTGGTGCCGTGATCTCCATCGCCGCCGATGGAATCTAATTCCGTCAATCGCTGATGCTCACTGCGAATGCAGGCCGCGGCCTGGGCAAACATGTTCGCGAACTCTGTCTTCCCGATATTGCCGGGCATCGAAATCGAAATTGGAATCTCAATCATTGCTTTACAAAAAATGGAGCGTCTGCCGGCGCATCCCACAGCTTGATCAACTCCGGATCCATACGCGCAATCAGCATTTGAAAACCGGCCTGTTCCTGGGTGGTGATGAACTCTCCCACGGCGCTGCGCACCAGCTTGATTTTTTTTGCCGCCAAGAGTTGCGCCACGCGGCGGAAGACGATCAGCAACTCCATCAGCGTGGTCGCGCCGGCGCCATTGATGAGCACCAGAATCTCTTCGCCGCTCTTGATGTTCAGATCCTCCAGCAGCATATTGAGCATGATCTCGGCGGTCTCGTCAGCGGACTTCAACTGCATCCGGCCAGTGCCCGCTTCGCCATGCTGCCCCATGCCGATCTCCATCTCGTCATCGCCCAACTCGAAGATAGGCTGACCGGTGGAAGGATGGGTGGCGGTGTTGACTGCGACCGCCAAGGAACGCATATTCCGTTCCATGCGCAGCGCAATCTCGAGGCATGCAGCGAGCGATGCGCCCTGCTCGGCCGCCGCGCCGGCGACCTTGTACACCGGAAGGAAGCCGACCAGTCCCCGGCGATCCTCAGGATTCGGGCCGCCGGCCAGATCCTCGTGAGTGAGCATCATCTCGATCTTGTGGCCTTCGCGCAGAGCCATCTCCATGGCGAGGTTCCCTGAGAGCACATCCCCAGCGTGGTTCAACACCACCAACAGGGCGCTCTCGCCCCCAGCGCAGGCGCTGCGAATCGCCTCCAGGCAACGCGGTGCTCCTGGCGCGGCGAAGATGTCACCGGCGACGCTCACATCAAGCATGCCCTTGCCTACAAATCCGCTTAGACCGGGCTCATGTCCGCTTCCGCCCAGGGTTACCAGCCGCACTTTGCCTTTTTCCTTTGGCACAGCGCGCGCCAGGATGTTGCGACTGGTCAGCTGAACCTTATCGGGAAAGGCCAGGACCATCCCCTCCAGTAGTTCTGCGACCAGATTTTTCGGATCGTTGATGAATTTTTTCATGCGCATGCAAATGACCTTTTCGCTATTCGTAAGAAGAAGGATCCGACATCACGATCGGACGCTGGAACCATCCTGTTTGCCTGGCCACGACAAAGAACCCAACCACCAGCCAGATACAGCCGGCAATTTTCGCCTTGTTGCCTAGCCCGACCCAGATGACCGCGCAGAACAGGAAACCGAGTGCGGGCAGAACGACATCCAGCAAGAAGTTTCTGCCCCTCTCGTCCGCCTTGTGCACCCAGAACTTCCAGATGACGGCCAGGTTGACTCCCATGAAGCCCAGAAATGCACCAAAGTTCAAAAGCTCCGCGGCCAACTCATAACTAATTACCTGGGCGCCGACAAAACCCACGATGCCGAGCAGAATAATGTTGATATCCGGGGTATTGCGGACGGGATGGAGCCGGGCAAAATAGCGGGACGGGATCACATTCTCCCTGCCCATGCCGAAGAGCAACCGTGCCGCTCCTACCTGGGAAGTAAGCCCCGCACCTACATTAGCCACAACCAATAAGAGGGCCGTCGCCTTCAACAGCGCAACCCCGCCGACGCGGCCGGTAACGTCGATGAAGGCGGTATCAATGTTGGTGAAGGTGTGTGTAGTTGGGCCAGACCAAATGACCGAGGTACACCAGCAGTCCACCGAAGAAACCAGTGAACAGACAAACGGAAACCGCGGCGAGCATGACGTTCTTGCGCGGATTCTTCACATCCTCGGCCATGGTCGTAACGGCGTCGAAGCCGAGATAAGTCAGCGCGGCGAAGGATGTGGCCGACGCGATGGCACCCACATGAAAGGTCCCGGGCCGATAGAACGGCTGGATGGAAAACAATCCCAGAAAGCCTTGGCGAATTGCGATATAGCGAATCGCCAGCACGATGAAGCTGAGCAGAACAATACCCATAAAAACCAACAGCGCCTGATTGGCGAGGGCCGTCGATCGAATCCCGCGGAGGTTGAGCAGCGTGATGCCACCGGCAAAGAAAAGCGCGCCGATGGGAAAAGGCAACATCGGCAGTGCCCTTTGCAGGGAAAGCGTGCCGTAGAGAGTACAGAAGAGCGGGATCAGCATGTAGTCAAGGAGCATGGCCCATCCGGCCACGAACCCGAGGTAGGGATTTATCCCACGGCTGACATAGGCATAGGCCGAGCCGGCCGAGGGGTAAAGGGCTGCCATCCGGCCATAGCTGATCGCCGTCAACACCATGGCTACCATGGCGGCAAGGATTGTAACCACCACGTATCCGCCGGACTTTACCTCGGCCAGCCCATAGACTGTCGCCGGAGCGCTCGGAGTAACCGCTACGATTCCATAGAAGATCAAATCCCAAAGCGTCAAGACCCGGCGCAAGCGGGGGACTTCTGCGCCAGTAGTGGGATTTGTTGTTGGCACGCTCACTGGGACAGCCTCTTTCGTTTTACTCCGTCCCACAAGGGAAAACCGTCGCAGTTCACGGGAAAGACTTCCATCTGCCCATGTTGAAATTCGGTCAGGTGAAGCCGGTGCTGTCCGGGCAAAGCAAAGGCCACATTGGTCGGGAGCTCGCCCTGCGAAGAAATACGGTCAACGACTTCACCCTTGGTCCCTAGGAGGGCGACATCTCCCTGGCCGAAGACGGCGACGTATAGCAGGCCATTCTCATCGAAGGCCATGCCATCGGGTCCCTTCCACCCCGGCGGCGCATCGGCTCGGATCACATTTCCAAAGAGGGTGCGCGGAGCATGCAGTTCACCGCCCTGCCATCCATAACGGAATACATTGCCGGTGACCGACTCGTCCACATAGAGCATGTCGTCAGGACCAAAGGCGATTCCGTTGGTGAACAGAATTCCCTCATCCACCTTAGTGACCGCACCAGTGGCTGGATCGACGCGATATACCCGGCCGTCGTAATGCAGGTCCAGGTAGTCCGAACGAATTTGATTGTTGGGCGCAAAATTCTCGATCTGCACCCCGGAATCTGTCATATAGAGCGCGCCGTCCGGACCGAAGCAAAGGTCGTTAGGAAACAAGAAGGCCTCTCCGTCGCATCCATCGGCTACCACTTCGCATTTACCGTCCATGGTCAGTCGCAGCAAAGAGGGAACCTTGGATTCAGCCACCCAGATGACGCCGGCGGCATCGACCGCCAAGCCGTTCGGCCGGCCGGTTTGCCTGATCACTGATTTGTTTCGGCCATCTGCGCTTAACCAGCTCACGCAGCCTCGCTCAGCGGATGCTTCTACGATCAGCCAGGTGCCATCGGGCAAAGCAACCGGTCCCTCCGGAGCACCGAGATCACCGGCGAAGATCATAGAATTCCTCCAAAGAGCTAAACCTCTGCTGTCTGCCCACCATCGACATACAACACAGACCCGGTTACGAATGATGCGTCATCGGAAGCCAGGAACAAAGCGGCAGCGGCAATTTCCTCGGGTAACCCGAGGCGGCCCATGGGAAATGTCTTGGCGAAGGCTTCCAGCTGTTCAGGTGTCATTGCATTACGCAACATCGGCGTGTCGGTGGGACCGGGGCAAATTACGTTCACACGAATGCCCTGTTTGGCGTGATCGATCGCCATGGCACGGCTCAGCATGTTCACGCCCCCCTTGGAGGTCACGTAAGCTACCGCACGAGCGCAGGCATCATGAGCGCCAGTGGTGGAGGCGATGTTGATGATCGATCCGCGGCCCCGCTCGATCATGCCCGGAAGGACAGCCCGGCAACAGAGAAAGGTCCCGGTCAGGTTGATCGAAAGCATGCGGTTCCATGCTTCCTCCGCCGTATCCAGAACCGTGCCGTAGAAGAGGATGGCAGCACCATTGAAAAGCACGTCGATTTGGCCGTGCTGCTTGAGAACGGCTTCGACGAGCCGGTTTACTTGCTCTGCCTGGGAAACGTCTACTTGAGTAAAGCTCGCCGAGCCACCCTCGGCTTCGATCAGCTTCACGGTCTCCAGGCCACCAGGGAGACTGCCATCCGCTACAATCACTTTCGCGCCTTCACGAGCAAAACGCTGCGCAGTAGCGCGTGCGATGCCAGACGCAGCACCCGTCACCAGCGCTACTCGATCTTCAAGTTTCGTAGGAAGCCCTTCGGCCTGCTAGGCAGGCTCCAATCTGGCCGACACTGAGTGCATTCATAGTCCTATGAAGTTAGCGAGCTGGCTATAAGAAAGCTACGAATGAATCTTGAAAAACCCCGGTTGGGAGGCGATCATGCTGCTGCAACAAAAAGTTTGCCTGAATATCAGAGACTCGGGGAATGCATCTCGAATACTCTGCTTTGGGTAAGCGGCAGCGCGTTCTTGGCCACGCCCGGGCCGGTTGACCAATAGGACTCATGAGACTTTCAGGAAAAGTGGCAGTCGTCACCGGATCTGCCGTGGGGTTAGGACGCGCCGTGGCCAACCGCTATGCGCGTGAAGGCGCGACGGTGGTCGTGGCGGACACCAACGAATCCGGTGGAGCCGCTGTGGCCGAACAGATTCGCAAGGATGGGGGACGTGGGATTTTCGTCCGCACGGATGTGGGAGAAGAGCGTGATGTGACCACTCTTCTGCAATCCGCATGGGACCAATTTGGACGAATCGATGTGCTCTATAACAACGCAGCGGTGCTCTTCCACGACCGCGATGCACGGGCCCATGAAGTGAGCTTGGAGCTCTGGGAGCAGGTGATGCGGGTGAATCTGCAGGGCACCTTCCTATGCTCCAAACACGTGATTCCGTTCATGCTTAAACAGGGCAGTGGATCGATCATTAACCTCGGCTCACCCACTGGGATGACTGGCTGCGCGCCGAATCTAACCGCTTACAGTACCAGCAAAGCCGGGATCTATGGACTCACCAGGGCGATGGCGTCCGCGTACGCCCGAGATGGGATTCGGGTAAACATTGTGATCCCGGGCACGATGGATACACCGATGAACGCTCCCTTGCTGAACGATGAAGTTACCCGAGAGCAGTACAGGGAAGCGGTGCCGATGGGGCGGTTGGGAAGGCCCTGCGATATCGAAGGCATCGCTGTATTCCTGGCGTCCGAGGATTCCTCGTATTGCACGGGGGGACTTTATACGTGTGATGGGGGGCTGACCGCGGTTTGAGGATTTGCTACTGTTTCGTTTCTGTCCATCCCATCTGACGGATCCCAACAGAATTGACCGCCCTCAACTTTGTCATCCCGAGCGTAGCCGAGGGACCTGCTGTGCGCCTTTCCCCCAAACAACTTCCTACCCACTTTACCCTCCAACCCGATGTCATTCTGTCCGCTGCCGCTTCCTAACGGCTTGCCCCCAAAGCCAATCCCCTCATCGTCCCCGCGCCACTCCCGGGCGGGCGGAGCGACAAAGGTTTGGATGGTTAAGTACGCATAGAGTTGTTTCGGGGAAAGGCGCACAGCAGGTCCCTCGGCTACGCTCGGAGGCTGTGACTTTTTAATTTACCTTGTGGTCTGTGGCCGGAAAGCTCCGAAGAGCATCTGCCAACAAGCCTCGCCGGGGTCCTTCGACTGCGCGCATAAAACCCTCTGTTATGCGATAGATCTGCGAGGCGCTTCGCTCAGGATGACGCCTTTCTGGAGGGGATTGAAAAACCTCTGGTCGGGTGCAAAAAACACGAAAAGATCAAAAAGTCACAGGCTCTCGGGGATGACAAAGTTGAGGGCGGTCAATTCTGTTGGGATCCGTCAGATGGGATGGACGGAAAACAGACAGTCACTCCGCTCCACGGCACGCCGGGGCAGGCAGGAAGACGGTTTTGTGGGAGTTCTGGCGAAACATCCAAAACAAGTTAGCGCTGTCCCAGCCGCACTGGGGCCGAGTTTGCCGGCCGAGTCCTTGCGCAGACACGAAGCCTTACGGTGAGCAAAGCCGCCCTGCGGTTTCTCTAGGCCTCGGCCGCTTCGAGCTCGGCGTCGAGCCCGTGACGGCGCAAGAGGTTGGGCAGGTTCTGCGAGAAGGCGGAGCGTGGCATCACCATGTCACAGCCTGCTTCCATAGCTTTCGCCTTCAGGTCGCCCTGCAAATGAGAGAGAAAACCGATCACTGAGGTGCCACGCTTCAGCTTGCTCTTGAGGCGCGGTATCAGGGTGAGGGGCTTGGCACCGACATTGTTCAGGTCGAAGACGATCAACGATGGCCGACTTCCCTCGGGGACATCCGCCAGGCGCGACACAATATCCTTATCCGCCTTAACGAAGGCGACTTTGACGCCTATTTTGCGTGCCGCTTCTTGAATCTTGGCGAGGAAGAAGAGGTCTTCGATGAAGCAATAAATGCGAACGGGAGCATCTTCCCGAACGGGGGCCACGACGGGATCCTTCGGCAAGGCATCCACGTAGTGCCCGTTGTGTCCGTTGCCGCGAAACTCGGCGGCAGAATGAGGGGCATCCGCAGTGTTGCCGTTGACCACGCGATAGCTGTGATCCATGGGGCCGACGAATGTCTGTTGCCGCCGCTGCTTGCCTTTGCGCCGGCCACCGCCGCTGCCGCCATTGTTCATCGCGGCATGGGCACTGCCATTGCCGCCATTGCCGTTCTTGGCAATAAAGCGATTTTGGCCAGGGGACTTGGCCTTGGCCTTCTTGGGCGGATGGCTCTGGCCAGAGCCTGCCCCAGGCTCGCCATTAGCATGGCCCTTTGCCTGGTTGTTCGCGTATCCCTTACGTCTGCGGCGCCGGCGACGATGCCCTTGCCCTTCAGTTTGACCTGCAGGTTGGGCCTGATTGGACGGCTGAGCCTGAGGTTGATTTTGCTCTGTTGTCATGCATGCACATCCCGGTGCGTTGGCAATTCTTGCAGCCTGCTCAGTTGCGACCTACCCCGGACCGGGGAAGGCAGAGATAGGCTGCAACTCACGTTTCCACTTGATTGATGGCCAGCGGCCACGTCCCACGCACTCAAAAGGAACTTATCCAAAAGATACGGTTGGGGGTGGAACCTATGGTTTGATCTCTCAAACAAAGTACTGGT
This sequence comes from uncultured Acidobacteriaceae bacterium, assembly GCA_963746595.1. Taxonomy (GTDB): domain Bacteria; phylum Acidobacteriota; class Terriglobia; order Terriglobales; family Acidobacteriaceae; genus PALSA-350. The sequence continues at coordinate 1,380,651 of CAVVBS010000009.1, read as the reverse complement.
GTTATCTGTACCGCTATTGATTGACCCGGCGACGAACAGCGCTATTTGGGCCAGCAGGTGCGACGCGGCAGAAAAACCCTATTGACTCTCGAGAATTGCGGCGAGCTTGACTCACTACGAGATCTGGCTTCAGCCGCTCGATAGGCAAAACCGATAATACACAGATCCACTGCCCGAGAGCAAGTGCTATTCGAAAGCTTCGTTCCGGAAGTCAGAGTGGAGGGGTTACTGTTGGGCCATAAGAGAGGAAACAAGGCAGAAAATACAGCTAGAAAGAGAAAAGCCACAGGTGAGTGGCTTTTCTTTAACGATGGCCAGTCACTGGCCTCCCAAGGGTAAACCCGGCAGCGCACGTCTGCGGGATGTAAAGCTCCGGTTGCGGCTGGTCCCGGTGGAACCTAGCTCTGCTCGCCGGATCTGAAGCGCCGGACTCGCATTTTTGCGAGCCACGTGCGTCGCTGGCTACACTCCTTATTAGCAGTTGACATGCCGTTTGCCATGTTACCTATTATCAGTTAGTTAGCTCCTTGCCCTAGGGCGCAGATTCCGATTTATGGAAGGCGCACCCAAACAATCATTCTGGAATCCATAGAAATGGCTTGGTAGCCCGGGCAAAACCTAGCGTTGGCAGTGGGGGCAGTAATGGGTGCCGCGGCCAGCCAGGACCATTCGTCGAATCGGTGTTCCGCACACCAGGCAGGGCTGCCCGGTGCGGGCATAGACCCGATGCTCGAGTTGGAAGAAGCCTGCAACGCCGGCAGCATCCACGTAGTCGGAAACGGAAGAGCCACCGAGCGAGATGGCTTCCCTGAGGACGCTCTGCAGGCTGGCATGGAGGCGGTCCAGTTCCGCCCGTTTCAAGTGGCGAGCCATCCTGCGGGGCCGGATACCGGCGCGGAAGAGACTCTCGTCGGCGTAGATATTTCCCACTCCATGCAAGAGTTTTTGATTCAGCAAGGCAGCCTTGATTGAGGTGCGGCGGGGCCGGAAAAGGGCGGCGAACTCGTCGGGCGAAATGCTTAAGGGCTCCTGGCCGGTTCCCTCGAAGCGCTCGGGTTTCGTCTTCTTTGGGGAAACGCCGTGGAGCGCCATGCGTCCGAAGCGCCGGGGGTCCACAAAGCGGAGCTCCCTACCCGACTCCAGGTGCAGAACAGCCATGCGTGTGCGGGGGAACCGGCGTAGCAGGATCGGCGACCAGCAGGCGACCGGTCATGCCCAGGTGCACGATCCATTGCAGGCCCGGTGAGGACGCTGGGCGATCCGCCAGATCGAAGACGATGTGTTTGCCAACCCGGTGGACGCGGTCGATGCGCCGACCGTGCAGCTCCTTTGCCATGAGCTGGGGAGGAGAACTGAAGGGCTCCGGTTTTTCGCTGAACCAGACGGTCTCAATGCGGTCCCCGCGGAGACGTTCATCGACCCCGCGCGCGATGGTTTCTACTTCAGGCAGTTCCGGCATGGCTTATCATCTGTCATTGTCGCAGGTGCTTGGCCGCTACCCTGAGGCGTTATATCATCAAGAGTCGGATCAGGCTGCGCCGCCCGGATTTCCTGTACGCGGCTCTAGACAAGTCCGCGTATGCGGCTTTCTTCACGGAAAGCCGCATGAGGCTTCGACCAAGCTCCACAGGAAATTCGGGGCGTCGCGCCAGACTGATCAGCAATATTTCCACTCACTCCCTGCGCAGGTTTAACGAGGTTTGATCAAAAGGCCGAGCCGGCAGGGGAAGGGTGCGTCAAACGAAATTGATGGGAGTTCATGCGAGCCAAGACTGCGGTAGTACTAGGTGCCCAATGGGGCGACGAGGGAAAAGGAAAGATCGTCGACGTTCTTTCCGATAGGTTTGCCGTGGTGGCGCGCTATGCCGGCGGCCACAACGCAGGGCATACCGTCATCATCCGGGGTCAGAAGTTCATCCTGCAACTGGTGCCCTGCGGGGTTCTGCGTCCGGACTGCCGCGCGGTCATCGGCAACGGCGTGGTGCTCGACCCGTTGGCCTTCCTCAAAGAGGTTGGCAAGCTGCGCGACCTGGGAGTGAACGTCGATGAGCAGCTCTTTGTCTCCAACCGCGCACAGGTGATTCTTCCCTACCATCGCATGATCGAGCTGGCATCGGAGAATGCTCCCGGACGGCAGAAGATCGGCACCACCAGCCGGGGCATCGGTCCCGCGTATGAAGACAAGATGCATCGCAGCGGCCTGCGGGTGATTGATCTGCTGAATCGCAGTTTGCTCAAGACGCATATTGAAAATGCCTGCAACGAAAAGAACGCGGTCGCCCACGCGCTTTTCGGAACCGACCCGCTGGACCCAATCAAGATGTACGACGAGTATGCCGAGGCGGCAGAGCGCGTCCGGCCCTTCGTTACCGACACCGCCGCGCTGCTGAACGATGCGATCCGCAAGGGCCAAAGCGTGATGTTTGAAGGCGCTCAGGGCACCATGCTCGATATCGATCATGGCACCTATCCCTTCGTGACCTCCTCTTCCGCCACCGCCGGGGGGGCCGTAATTGGCACCGGCGTGGGACCAACCGCGATCGGCACAGTGATCGGGGTCACCAAGGCCTATGTGACGCGGGTGGGCGAAGGCCCGTTCCCGACCGAGATCTGGGGCGAAACCAGCGATCTGCTGCGCGCCCGTGGGCAGGAGTACGGAGCAGTGACCGGACGGCCCCGCCGTTGCGGCTGGCTCGATCTGCCCTTGTTGCGCTATTCCAGCGAAATCAACGGCACGGAATGGCTGGTGGTCACCAAGCTGGATGTTTTGGATAGCCTGGCGGAGATCCCGATCTGCACCGGCTACCGGGTTGACGGCCAGAAGTGCGACACCATCCCGGCGGATGTCAGCGGGTTTGAGAAGATTGAGCCGGTTTACACCAAGCTGGAAGGCTGGCAGTCGTCCACTGAAGGCATCACCGATTTCGAGCAGCTGCCCAAAGCGGCGCAGACATATCTTCGTTTCCTTGAAACAGAGTCCGGCGCTCGCATCGGCATGGTCTCCACCGGACCGGATCGAGAGCAGACCATGATTCTTCCTGGCTTTTCCGAAGCACTGGACTGGATGCACTCCAACGGATGACCTACAGCCATTTTTTTCAGAGACATTTCCGGATAGATTAGAGGCACAATGGTCAGCTTTATCGTACGTATGCGATTCGCCGCCGAAGACCGTGAAAACGTTAGCGATATTCTGCGCCAGTTGGCCCTCGCTTCGCGCCAGGAGCCGGGCTGCGTGAGCTATGTCCCACACACCGTTGAGGACGACCCAGCCGTGGTCGTGATCTACGAGCAATACCGTGACCGGGCAGCGAGTGAGTTTCACCGCACCACACCCCACTTTAAGAAATTTGCTGTGGGCGGCCTTTTTCAGCTGATGCGCGAGCGAGAGGTCGAGAACCTAACGGCGGTTGTTTGAGCGGTTCCACGATTACTGTGCCCCATCCGGGCTCAGCGATGTGGGACTTTTCTAGGAGAAAAGCCCCGTCTGAATCATCTTCACCGGTTACACCGACCGTGGAACCGCAATAAGCCCTCTTACCGCGGAGTGCTGTAGCGATGGCTATGAACCTCGCAGGCTGATTGCGCATCCCACCTAGGTCAAGGAGCGGTTTCGTCTCCGTCGGTGCTCCTTGGGCTTGCAGTCCAAGCCCCGGGACATTGCGTTCAACCGCGAAAACTGTCACTCTGGAGTTTCAATTTTGACTCATTATTCGGACGCGGACTAACATCCGGTACGGTTATGCGCGCTCATTCCGAGCATCGTTGGCTGTTTCCCACGGTCGGCAGACTGTTCTTCGTCCTTATACTGCTCTCCGCGTGCGCAACCCAGGCGCATGCCCTTTTTCCTCACCACGAGAACCCTCACAAAGAGATTGAAGGTCTGGAGCTGGATTGGCGGCAGGCTCAGCTTTCCAATAACATCTCTGAGGTCGATCGCCTGCTGGCCGATGACTATCTGGGCATTAGCGCCAACGGCACCCTGGAAACCAAAGCAGATGAACTCACCCGGCGCCGCAGCGGATCGCTGCACATCACGCAGCTCGATCTAAGCGATATTAAAGTGCGGATCTATGGGGACACCGCGGTCGTTACGTCGAAGGCCGACGTGGTGGGGAAAAATGGCGACCGGGATATTAGCGGACGGTTCCGCTATACCCGGGTGTATAGCAATCGGATGGGCCAGTGGAGAATCGTTAGTTTTGAAGCCAGCCGCATCTCCCGCAACCACGATTCGGACGACCAGCACTAGGGCCGCGCTGCGAACGGGAAAGTGGCACATCGAGGGCCGTTATCCCACTCAAGCCAAAAGAAGGCTTGAATGGGGCACCCAGCATTTTGCCGGTGGGGCTGCCCGTCCTGTTTCTATGGGCTCCGCTACGAGATAGATTCCGCTGCCGCGGCTAAGACGGCGTCGGCTATGGCTGCGGCTTCTCGGGCGGGGCGTACGTCGTGGACCCTCACCAGATGCGCACCGGCCAGGATGGTGGCGGTTACGGCGGCAATGGATGCATTTCCCCGGCTGGCCACCGGCACGTCGCCTCCCTGATAGAGGGCGGACAGGGTTCTTCCCAGAAATGATTTGCGCGAGACACCCGCGAGCAGCGGCTGTCCCAGGGAGCCCAGCTCTTCAAGACCCACCAACAAGGAGTAATTCCGGTCGCCGGCTTTGCCAAAACCGAAACCGGGATCGAGAACAATGCTCTCCCGCTGGATTCCCGCCTTTTGTGCTTTCTCCAGCCGCTGCCGCAACTCCCGCTTAACCACGCCTACCATTTGAGTGCCATCCATCGCGGGCAATTCCTGCCACTCGCCCGGCGGGCCTTGCAAGTGCATCAGCACGACGCCGCAGCTGACCGCGGCGCAGAGCTGGGCCATTGCCTCATCCCAGGAGAATCCGCTGACATCGTTAACGATCTCGGCTCCGGCACGGAGGGCAGCCGCAGCAGTCGCGGATTTATAGGTATCAATCGAGAGAATGGACTCCGGACGATGGCGTAGTACGCCCTCCAGCACAGGGATGACCCGGTCGATCTCCTCCTGGATGCCCAGCGGCTTCCGCTTTCCAGGCCGGGTGGATTCGCCGCCGACATCGACCATGTCAGCCCCGTCCTCGAACATCGCCAGGGCCTGCTCGATCGCCTGCGCAGGGGTGGCAAAAGCGCCGCCATCGGAAAATGAGTCCGGGGTCGTGTTTAGTACCCCCATCACCAGGGTTCGCTTCCCCAGCGGCAAGGACCGTGTGCGCAGCTTCCAGTCGTAGCAGGACCGCTTGGCGAAGGGCATCATTGTCCATTCTAGGATGGCCAAACGGCGTGAGGTACACTCCGCGCAGAGACATGCGAACGCGCTCCCCCTTTCTCATCCTGTTGCTGGCCCTGCTTTCCGTCGGGAGCGATCGCGGCAGCCCCGGCCAAACATCCGGCCGCACGCAAGCTGCCCCTCCCTAAGGCTGTAGCCCGTATTCTTGCCGATCCGGGAGTGAACCAGGCGCACTGGGGAATCTCTGTGGTCGCGCTTAGCGGCAGCCCACTCTACGCGCTTAACGACAGCCAGTACTTCAATCCAGCATCGAATGCCAAGCTGCTCACCACGGCGGCGGCGTATTCGCTGTTGCCGAGTGGGCTCACCTTCACCACGCTGGTTTCGAGTAGCGCTCCGGTCAGCCAGACGGGCGAGATTCGTGGCGATGTCACGATCTTTGGGGTGGGCGACCCCAACATGTCAGCCCGCACAATGCCCTTTGGGGTCAAGACCGAACGCACAGGCTCGCCGCTGGCGGCGCTGGAAGATATGGCCGATCAGATTGTTCGCCACGGCGTCCATTCCATAAGCGGGGATATCGTCGGAGACGACACCTGGTTTGTCTTCGAACGCTACGGCGCGGGCTGGAGTTGGGATGACCTGCAGTGGGGCTACGGCGCCCCGGCTTCGGCCCTCAGCGTGAACGATAACGAGGTCTACCTGAATGCCATGCCGGCGGCGCAGGTAGGGGAACCGGCTGTGACTTCGTGGCTACCGGCGACGGCTTACTACACGCTGGACAATTCGCTCACCACCGCACCGCCGGGCGACCCGGGCAAACCGGGCATTGAGCGCGCTCCGGGTGGAATGACAGTGCGGCTTTTTGGCCGGACTCCCCTGGGCCAACAAGGCCTGCATTCTGCTTTGGCCATCGAAGATCCCGCCGATTATGCGGCACGGGCTCTGCGGGCTATGCTCCTGGCGCGCGGGGTCCAGGTCAGCGGGACCGCCCGAGCGCAACATCGGCTGTCCACCGAGACCGGCGACTTCCTCTCCGATCAGCAACAGCCTGTTGTGTTTCATCCCATTTCGATTCAGAACGTGCAAGCGGCAAACGTGGGGCCGTTTGTGCTCGCCTCCCATGTGTCGCCCCCGCTGGGCGACGATCTGGTAGTGACCAACAAGGTCAGCCAGAACCTGCACGCCGAGATCACTCTCAGAACCCTGGGTAAGCTCGAAAGTTCGGATGGGTCTTTGCTGGAAGGCACGCGGGTGGTGCGCCAGTTTCTGGTCTCGGCCGGCATCACCCCAGGCGACTTTGTGCTTTACGACGGCTGTGGGCTCTCCCCGCAGGATCTGGTCACCCCCCGGGCCTTTACGACTTTGCTCGCCTACGCGGCCAGGCAGAGCTGGGGCGAGGCATTCCGCACTTCTCTGCCCGTGGGGGGAGTGGATGGCTCCCTCTCCGCCCGCTTCAAGCAGCGATTGCTCGATGGCAAAGTCTTCGCCAAGACCGGCACGCTAGGCGAAGCGCGTGCTTTGAGCGGCTACCTGGTGGCTGCTAGTGGCCAGACGGTCGCCTTCTCCATCATGTGCACCGATCACTCACCATCCCTGCCCGCGGACCGCTCCGCAATGGACAAGATCGTAGCCGCGATCGCGGAGGCGAATTGAAGATGTTCTCTCAGAGAAACCGGCTCTTGGTTCTTGCCCTCGGGCTGCTGGCCGCTTGTGGTTGCAAGCACTCGCCCTCCAAGCCGGTGCGTGTCCTCACCCCGCAGGAGGCCGCCGGGAAGCAGGTGTTCGTGAACCAATGCTCCAGCTGCCACTATGCCGATACGGACAAAGGCTTGTACGGCCCTGGCCTCGAAGGGCTCTTTCGCAAGCCCTATTTGTCGAACGGCATGGCGGCAAATGACACTCGAGTGCGCGCGGTGATTCTGCGGGGCTACGCCATGATGCCGCCCATGGGCAATACAATGTCAGATCAGGAGTTCGAAGAGCTGATGGCCTACCTGCACACGTTATGACCAATCTTCCGCTGCCGGGCATGGCGGCTATCTCCCTATATATGCTGGCGCTCGCTCTGGTGGGAGTGGCTGGGGTGCTGACTGGCCACTATCCGCGGGGAGCAGCTCGCGTTGGCATCCTGATCCTGTGCAGCGTCTTTGCCGTCGCGGGACTTGGGCTCATCCGTATGCGCCGGTGGGGGTGGGCGCTTACCCTAGGCGCGGTCTTCTGCTCCGTTTGCTACTGGTGCTATAGCTTTTTCCGGTTTCATCAGCCCCAGGGGGCGGTCTGGGCGGTGATTAACCTCATCTTCTTTCTTTACCTGGTGCGTCCCGAGGTCACCGGGCGCGTTCGCTAGAGTGCTTGACCCGATACAATTGATCCAGCGTGATTGACCTCGTCCAGATCGACCCAAGCCCACGCCGTCCCGTCCCCAAGCCTGCCTGGCTGAAGGCTCGCGCGCCGGTGGGTGAAAACTACCACGAGCTGAAGAGTCTGGCGCGTTCACTCAACCTGCATACGGTGTGCGAGTCGGCGCACTGCCCCAACATTGGCGAGTGCTGGAACCAGCGCACCGCGACCTTCATGATGCTGGGCAACACCTGTACCCGCCGCTGCGGCTTTTGCGCCGTGCCCAAGGGCCGGCCGGAGCCCATCGACTTCGACGAGCCCCGCCGGGTGGCCGAGGCGGTCGCCATTCTCGACCTTAAGCATGCTGTGATCACCAGCGTGAACCGTGACGACGACGTTCTGGGAGGGGCCCGGGCGTTTGCCATGGTCATCAAGGAGATCCGGCGGCAAGCGCCGGGCTGCCAGGTGGAAGTCCTTATCCCCGATTTTCAGGGCCAGGAGGAGGCCATCCGCATCGTGGTCGAGGCCCAGCCCGAGATGTTGAACCACAACACCGAATCGGTGCCGCGGCTCTATCGCGTGGTGCGATCGGGGGCGCGCTACCAGCGAACGCTTCGGCTGCTGGAGTACGCGAAGATCGTCGACCCGCGCATGACCACGAAGTCCGGCGTGATGGTCGGCCTGGGCGAAGAGATGCATGAGCTGTTGCAGGTTTATCGCGACCTGGCCGCGGTTGGCACGGACGTGTTGACCATTGGGCAGTATTTGCGTCCATCCAGAGATCACCTGCCGATGGCCCGCTATTACACGCCGGAGGAGTTCGCGTATATGCGCGAAGAGGCTCTCAGGATGGGTTTCCGCCACGTAGAGTCGGGGCCGCTGGTGCGGTCGTCCTACCATGCACGCGAGCAGGCGCAGTCTACTGGCGTAACCCTGCTTACATAAATCTCTTTTGAAAGATCGAGGAAGAAGACGATGGCAGTCTCGGTAATGGCCAGTATTCCGGCCCTGAAAGACATTCAGCAGCAGCTCAAGACGCGGATGGAAAAAGCGGTGGATGATTTCCGCGCCAACCTTGCGTCCACACGCACCGGACGGGCCTCGGTACACATGCTCGACCAGATCAAGGTGCCGTACTACGGCACCGATACGCCGCTCAACCAGGTGGCCCAGGTGACCGCTCCCGAGGCCAACCTGATCCTGGTCCAGCCCTGGGATCCCGGCATCCTGGGGGATATCGAGAAGGCGTTGCGCACCTCTGACCTGGGATTCAATCCGCAGAACGACGGCAAGATTGTGCGTATTCCCATCCCTCCGATGACGGAGGAGCGCCGGCGCGAAGTAGTGAAGCACCTCAACAAGACGCTGGAAGACCATCGCACCGCGGTGCGGAATATTCGCCGCGATGGCAATGACCTCATCAAGAAGTCCGCCAAGGATAAGAAAATCTCCGAGGACGAGGAGAAGCGCTCGCTCGAGGAGATCCAGAAACTCACCGACGATGAGATCCGGCGCATGGAAGAGATGTGCCGCAATAAAGAGAGAGAAGTGCTGCAGATCTGAGCGTCAGCCGATCCGGCTGGTGTGGTCCAGAATGATCTTCCAGCCGGAGGGATCCCTCTTGAAGAGGAGGGAGAAGATGCCGTCGGCATTGCCTCCGCCGGCTGCGGTGCGCTGCAGATGAAAATTTCCGGTGGCTACTGCGTAGTTGTCATCCAGGATGCGGATCGCGAGATGGGAAAAGGTTAGTTTGCCCATCGCCTCAGGCGTCGCATAGAGCTTCTTGTAGCGCTCGAGAATCGTGGCGTAACCGTATTGCACTGTCTGACCGACGAAGGTGGTGGTGGGAGAGTCTTCGTAACTCTTCATGAAGGCTTCGACATCGCCGCGATTCCAATCTGTTGTCTGTTGGTCGAGCAGATGTTGAATAGCGGCCTCTGGCGGGGTTTGTGCTCGTGAGGAAGAAGCAACGCCAAGGCGAGAGCGAGGAATAGGTGGACACTACCTTTTCTCATGGATCGAAGATAAAGCAAGCTTAGCTTGACGATCTGCGAAAAGCTTTGGTGCGAAGCCATTTACCGCAACAGAATTGTCATCCCGACCGGAGCGTACCCGGATTTCCTGCTACGCGGCCCTCACCAACGTCCACGTGTGCGGCTTTCCGTAAAGAAAGCCGCATGAAGCTCGCCAACGCCACCAACCTCAACAGGAAATCCGGGGTAGCGCAGTGGAGGGACCGGCTGTTTCTTTCCCTGCTTCCACACACACCCTCTGGTCAGGACAGGTATTGCAGCAACGTTCCTACTACAATGACTTATGCCTGGATCGAGAACTGTCCACGCCGTGTGTTCGCACGATTGTCCGGACTCATGCGCCATTCTGGTGACGATCGATGAATCGGGAGTAGCCACACGGGTGCAGGGTCGATCCGGATCATTCGGTGACGCGCGGCTTTCTCTGCGGCAAGGTCGCCAAATATCTGGACCGCGTCTATTCTCCCGCACGGCTGCTCTACCCCATGCGCCGCCGAGCCGGAGCTCCCAAAGGGAGAATGCCTTCCGGCCGCGAGACTGACGCCTTCGAACGCATCAGCTGGGACGAGGCCCTGGACATTATCAGCGGGCGGCTGGAAGCTCATTGCCCGGGAGCACGGCCCTGAGTCCATCCTGCCCTACTCCTACGCCGGGACCATGGGCGTGCTCGGCTACGGCTCCATGGATCGCCGCTTCTTTCACCGGCTTGGCGCCTCGCAACTCGATCGCACCATCTGCGCGACGACGGGCGGCGATGCCTTGCTATCGGTCTACGGAACAAAGCTGGGCACCGACCCGGAGCACTTCCGCCATGCACGGTACATCATCGCCTGGGGCGCGAATATCCACGGCAATAACATCCACCTCTGGCCCTTCGTCGAAGAGGCACGCCGCCAGGGCGCGCGGCTGGTGGTGATCGACCCCTTTCTCACCCGCACCGCGCGCGTGGCCGACTGGCACATCCCCATCCAGCCCGGTACCGACGCGGCCCTGGCGCTGGGCCTGATGCACGTCATCATCGGCGAAGGGCTCTACGACCGGGATTATGTTGCCAAACATACCCATGGATTTGAAGCCCTGCGCGAGCACGTTGGCCCTTACACGCCGGAGCATGTTTCCCGTTTAACGGGCATCGCTGCAGCCGACATCACGCGCCTGGCACGCGAATATGCGACCACTGCGCCGGCGGTCATCCGCTTGAACTATGGCGTACAGCGCTCGCAGAACGGCGGGGCAGCCGCGCGCGCGGTTTGCATGCTGCCGGCGCTGATCGGCGCCTGGAAGCAGCTCGGCGGCGGCCTGCAGCTTTCCACCAGCGGAGCCTTCGCGTTCAACACCGCGGCGCTGGAACGACCCGACCTGATGCTGGCGAGCCCGCTCCAGCGCCCAGCGCGCATGGTCAACATGTCGCGCCTGGGCCACGCGCTCACCGAGCTCGGACGCACCTCCGGTGAAGGCGCTCTTCGTCTACAACTCGAACCCCGCGGCCATCGCGCCCAACCAGAACGCCGTGGTGCGCGGACTGATGCGCAGCGACCTCTTTACCGTGGTGCACGAGCAGTTCTTTACCGACACCACCGACTACGCCGACATCGTGCTGCCGGCCACCACCTTCCTGGAGCACAAAGACATTCAGGGAGCGTACGGTCACTACTTTCTGCAGCTCTCAGAGCAAGCCATTGCGCCGCTGGGCGAGGCCCGCCCCAACGTCTGGCTCTTTAGCCAATTGGGGCAGCGCATGGGGTTCTCCGAGCCCTGCTTCCACGACAGCGTGGACGACCTGATCGAGCAGGCGCTGAATGCACCGGCAACGCAAGGCATTACCCGCCAGGATCTGGAGGCGAAAAAGAGCATACGCCTGCAGGGCCGGCAACGGGGTCACGCTGCCGTTTGCCGATGGCGTCTTTGCCACACCCAGCGGCAAGGCTGAGTTTTATTCGAGCGCGCTGGCTGCGCAGGGTCTGGAGCCGCTGCCAACGTTTCACCCGCCGGACGAATCGCGCCGGGGCGCCGATGCGCATACCTTTCCGCTCGAGTTTCTGCCCCGCAAGGCCGACAACTATATGAACTCCACCTTCGCCAACCTTCCGAGCCACCAGAAGATGGAATCGCCCGGCCTGGTGTTCATGCACGCTAGCGACGCTGCCGCGCGGCAGATCGGTGAAGCAGAATTGGTGGAGATCTACAATGCGCGCGGCAAAATGCAGCTGCGCGCGCGTATCGACGGCAGCGTGCCGGCCGGCGTGGTCGCGGCCAGCCTCAACTGGAACAAGCTCTCCGAAGGGGGAAACAATGTAAACGCGCTTACCTCTGAGCGTCTCACCGACCTGGGCCGCGGGGCCACGTTCTATTCGACCCTGGTGGAAGTTCGAAAGCTGCCCCCAACCAAAAACCTCTTCCCTCCGATAGACTAGGAACACCTGCTCAAGCGTGAGATCGACGATGCCGTTTCCAGCGGGTTTCCAGTGCGCGGGCTGTGGAGAGTGGAATGAGATCGTGGTGGACGAGTCAGCAGGCGGGCGGCAGCGGTATGTGGAAGACTGCCAGGTCTGCTGCAAGCCAAACCTTCTCTCCGTGGCGTGGGATTCCTCACTGGGCGAATACTTTGCCAGCAGTGAGCTGGAGAGCTGAGGGAGTTTTGGTGTCTGTCCTGACTGGGCCTCCTGGATGGTAGGCGGCGTGAGAAACGAGTCCTCGGAGTTGGGGAGTACCCCTTCCGTCACATATAATCGCCTTTTCCTCCAGCAGGATCCGATTTTCAGCAGTGAGGGTGTGCCTATTCTTCGCGTCGTGTCAGGGAGCCTTCGCTCCCGGTTTCATAAGAACCAACCTGTGCTGCCGTTTTTTTTTCGGATGTGCAGGATCGTGGGCTTGCTTCTATTTTGCGGTTCCAGTCTGATTGCCTGGGCTCAGCAGGACGTCGCCCCCCAGCCGGGCGTAGTGACCCAAATCCGGGTGATCGGCAACCGCCGCATTCCCAGAGAGACCATCCTGGCGCGGCTGTTTACCCACCCGGGAGATACCTACGATCCGGCGACCATCGAGCGCGACTTCAACTCGCTCTGGAACACCGGATACTTCGAGAATCTGCAGATCGCGCGGGAGGATACCCCCAAGGGCATCGTTCTCGACGTCATCGTTAAAGAAAAGCCGACCATCCGCGAGATCAACTACAAGGGCCTGAACTCGGTCTCGACCTCGGATGTTCTGGACCGCTTCAAGAAAGAGCATGTCACCGGCTTCTCGGTGGAAAGCCCCTACGATCCCACCCGGCTGGCGCGGGCCATCGATGTGATCCGCGACCTGCTGGCCGAACACGGGCACCAGTTCGCGACCGTAAAGCCGGAAATCAAGACCATTCCGCCCTCCTCGGTCTCGGTCAACTTCATCATCAAGGAAGGCCCCACGGTGAAAGTGGGGAACATCACCTTCACCGGCAACAAGGCCGTGAGTTCACGCGAGCTGCGCGCGGCGATGAGGAACCTGCGGCCGGTGGGGATCCCGCACTCGATTTTCCTGGAGAACCTCTTCGCCCGCACCTACGACGCCAGCAAACTCGAGGAAGATACGGAGCGGGTGCGCCGCGCGCTGCAGGACCGGGGCTATTTCCGGGCCGGAGGTCGGCGATCCCGATCACCCATATCCGCAATGAAGGCGGCCTATCGTTCTTCACCTTTCGCCCGCGCAAGGGTAAGCGCATCGACATCCGCATTCCCGTCGAGGAGGGGGCGCGCTACCGGCTTGGCGGCGTCACCTTCACCGGCAACGCGCATGTGCAGAACGTCAAGGCGCTGCGCGCCCAGTTCCCCACCAAAGACGGTGAATTGTTCAATGCAACCGCCATCGGCAAGGGACTGGATAATCTGCGCAAGGCTTACGGTTCGCTGGGCTACATCAACTTCACCGCCGTGCCGACGCCGCGCATCGATGACGCCAAGCACCTGGTCTACCTGGACATCGACATCGACGAGGGCAAGGCCTTCACCGTCTCGCGCATCGAGTTCCAGGGCAACACCATCACCCGCGATCGGGTTATCCGCCGGGAACTGCTGATTGAAGAAGGCCAGCCCTACAACAGCAATTCGTGGGAATCGAGCCTGCTGCGCCTGAACCAGTTGGACTACTTCGACCCGCTCAAGGTAGATCAGGACACCGAGATACACCCGGACAACGAGAACGGCACCGTTTCGCTGCTGCTCAAAGTGCACGAGAAGGGCAAGAACTCGATCGGCCTGAACGGCGGCGTCAGCGGTCTTTCCGGCACTTTCCTCGGTCTTAACTACTCGACCAATAATTTTCTCGGCTTGGGCGAAACGCTTGAGTCTCCAGGGCAATATCGGCAACCTGGCACGCAGCGTGGTTTTTGCCTTCAATGAGCCCTACCTGCGCAACAAGCCGACCAGCGTGGGCTTCCAGGTCTTCTCCAGGAAGTCGGATTACAATTCGGCGCGCAACTACGCCACCGTTACCGGGCAATCGGAGAACCTGACGGCCGCCCAGCAATCGCTCACACAGAATTACAACCAGTCCTCGACCGGGTTGAACTTCTCTGTCAGCTATCCGCTGCGCCGCTCCTTCAAGCGCGTGGGCTTGACCTATAGCTGGGATAAGTCGACCATCACAGACCTTCAGCCAGGCTTCGGCTAATCTCTTCCAAACGCTCGCCTTCCGCAGCGGCCAGATCCAGGGCGCCAATGCCCTGGAAGGCATTTACACCAGCTCGGTTTCGTTGAGCTATACGTACAACAAGGTCGGCCCATCCATCTTCAGGCCGCGTTTCGGAACGGATATTTCCGCTGCCCTCGTGGTCGCGGGCCTGTGGGGCAACGTTCGCTATTTCACCCCGGTGGTGCAGTACAAGCACTTCATCGCGATGAAAGGCCTGCGACCCGAACACGGAAGGGCGTAACGTCCTTGGCTATCGCATCCAGCTTTCTTATATCCAGGGTTTCAGCGGAGATGTGGCTCCCCCGTTCGCCCGCTTCTATTCCGGCGGCGACAACGAACTGCGCGGCTTTGATGTGCGCGCAGCGACGCCCTATGGGTTCATCCCCGTACGGCAAAACATCACGCTCACCAACCCCGACGGGACGCCCGTTCCCATTGACCCGGGCAATTACACCCTGGGCAACATCACGATTCCGATCCCCATTTACCGCCCTGTTTCGGTGGGTGGCGATGTCAAGGCGACTTCCACCGTTGAGTATCGGATTCCCATCGCCGGCCCGGTTCAGTTCGCCTTCTTCGACGACTTCGACATCACTTCTGTGATTCGCCAATCCCAGTTACGGCAAAGCGTGGAGGGCGCCGACCAGCTCAATTCGCCGCTCTACGGCTGCACCGCCTACTTCAATGGCGCTTGCCAGGGCGGCCAGTCGATCCAGTTCATCAACGTGATCAGGCCGATCCAGGGCACCAACGTGGTGCCGCGCATGTCCGTCGGCGGAGAGATCTCGGCAATGCTGCCCATCGTGAATGCACCCATGCGCATCTACTACGCGTACAACGTGCTTCGCCTCTTCGAGAATGTCCAGGGAGAGAGCCTGATCACGCGCAGCATGTTCCCCGCCGGCGGGGCGGGTGACTACACCTACGCTGAGGCCATTTCGGCTTACGACTCCCTGTTACATTTCCGCGAACCGAGGAAGACCTTCCGCCTGAGCGTCAGCACTACTTTCTAGGAGAGGCGAGTTTTTGATCCTACAGTGGAGGACGGTCCTCCGGATTTCCTGTGAGGTTTGTTGGCGTTGATGAACTTCATGCGGCTTTCCTCAATGAAAGCCGCACACGTGGCCGTTGCTTGCCGCCGCGTACAGGAAATCCGGGAGCGACCACCCTGCGTTGACGCTCCCTCGGCCCACACCTATAATCACTGCTGGCCCTGTGATTGTCTCGGTCCGTGTCTCTTCTTCGCGTTTGCTGCCAGATGCGCTGGCCAGGTGACTGCATTGCAAATGCGCATGCGGGAGACCCGCAAGCGAAGGCCCGCTTTCCGCTGAAAGACGCGGGCGATCTGGATTCAAAGATCAAAAGGAGTTCTGTATTCCGATGAAGCGTTCGTTCACCCTTGTTTGCCTGCTTGCGTCCGCCACCGGCGTGGGCGTCATCAGCTCCCCCAGCAGCGCGTTAGCCCAGGCTCCCGCAGCTCCCTCCGCACCCACACCTGCTAGTTCAACAGCGAATCTTTCCGCCGCTCCGGCAGTCCCTGCCAGTGCCAAGGTTGCGATCATCAATTTCCAGCAGGCGGTCGCCGCGACCAACGAAGGGCAGCGCAATTTCGCTCAGCTGCGGGTGAAATTTGAACCCAAGCAGGCTCAACTGAAGGCCCAAAGCGACGAGATCGATTCGCTCAAGAAGCAGTTGCAGGACGCCGGCGCCACGCTGAGCGAACCGGAGCGCGACAGCCGCCTCAGGGTCATCGACGAAAAGACCAAATCGCTGCAGCGGTCCGCGGAAGACGCTCAAAACGAGGCCAGCGGCGCGATGAACGATATGTACCAGGCACTGGCACAGAAGGTCTATGCTGTGCTGGACACTTACTCCAACCAGAACAAATTCACCGTGGTGCTCGACACCAGCGCCCAGCAGACGCCGGTGTTGTGGGCCAACGGGTCCACCGACATCACCAAGCAGATTGTAGAAGCCTACAACGCCAAGTCCGGCGTTCCTCCGCAACCAGCAGCAGGCGCCTCCGCTCCGCGTCCCAGCACAACCAGCCCCAGCCGGCCCTGGAACAACCACACGCCCCAGCACGACCAAGCCGCCGCCAGTAGAGCATGTTTCCGCCCGTCCCTCCCGGCAAGATTCACTTGCCGGGAGGGAAATAATCACCAGAACCGGCTAAAAAATACCTAGCGAGCAGTTCCCTGCGTGTCTGTGGAAAAAAATGTGGAAAGCCGGAGCAGTGCTCTTTTCCTGCGTCCAAATCCTGCTGCCACAAGAGCGTGGCGAGGCACTTTCGGACGTCCCTTAACCTTTTGCTTGTCAATCGTTTATAGGCTTATGGTAAAGGCACGGCTGATGAGTCTGAGCCTGGGCTCCCTACGGTGACGTGTAATTTTGCGGGTTTCCACAAAACGCAAACCAGGCCGTGACCAACGTAACCCCAGATTGCCACTATTTGCTGGAGTCCTCGCCCACTTTGAGGACCGCCAAAAACGCCTCCTGAGGAATGTCCACTTTGCCCACGCGCTTCATGCGCTTCTTGCCTTCTTTTTGCTTCTCCAGCAGTTTGCGTTTGCGGCTGATGTCTCCCCCGTAGCACTTGGCGAGCACATTCTTGCGCAACGCTGCGACGGTTTCCCGGGAGACGATCTTGGCTCCGATGGCCGCCTGGATCGCAACCTCAAACATCTGCCGAGGAATCAATTCGCGCATCTTGGAGACCAGCGCTCGTCCCCGTTCATAGGCAAAGTCCTTATGCACGATGATCGAGAGCGCATCGACGGGTTCACCCGAGATCAGAATATCCAGCTTGACCATGGGCGATTCCCACATGCCGGCCAGCTGGTAATCGAGTGAAGCATAGCCGCGCGAGACCGATTTCAGACGGTCGTAAAAGTCCAATACGATCTCGTTGAGCGGTAACTCGTAGGTCAGCATGACGCGCGTGGGAGTCACGTATTCGAAGTTTTTCTGGCGGCCGCGCTTCTCCTCCACCAGCTTGAGAATGCCACCGACGTACTCTTCGCTGGTCAGAATAGTCGCGATGATCACCGGCTCCTCGATCTTCTCGATATCGGTGGGATCGGGCCAACGGGAGGGATTCTCCACCTCGACGACTGACCCATCGGTGAGGGTGATTTTGTAGCGCACTCCGGGGCGGTGGTAATGAGATCCAGGTTGAACTCGCGCTCCAGGCGTTCCTGAATGATCTCCATGTGCAGGAGCCCGAGAAATCCGCAGCGGAAACCGAATCCCAACGCGACCGAGCTTTCGGGCTCAAAGAAAAACGACGAGTCGTTCAACCGCAGCTTCTCGAGCGCGTCACGCAGCAGCGTGTGCTCATGCGAATCCACGGTATAGAGCCCGGCAAACACCATCGATTGAATATCTTTAAAGCCGGGGAGCGCCTCCGCAGCCGGACGCGTATCCTCGGTGACGGTGTCGCCGATCTTGGTGTCGGCCACATTCTTGATGGTCGCCGAAAAGAAGCCAACCTCACCCGCCGACAACTGCCCAATCTCGACCGGCTTCGGCGTTAGTACACCGACCGACTCCACATCGAATACCCGGCCATTGGACATGAGCCGGATCCTCGCACCCTTGCGCAGGATGCCATTGATCACGCGGGCCAACACGATGACGCCGCGGTAAGGATCGAACCAGCAATCGAAGATCAGGGCCTGCAGGGGCGCTTCCGCGTCTCCTGTAGGTGGCGGAAGACGCGTCACGATGGCTTCCAACACCTCGGGGACGCCAAGGCCCGTCTTGGCACTCACGGGAAGCGCGTCGGTAGCGTCCAAGCCGACGGTGGACTCGATCATCTCCTGGGTGCGCAAGACGTCGGCGCTGGGCAGATCGATCTTGTTGATCACGGGAATCATGTCCAGGCCGTTATTGATGGCCAGGTAGGCATTGGCCAGGGTTTGCGCCTCCACTCCCTGCGAGGCGTCGACCACCAGCAGCGCACCCTCGCAGCAGGCCAGGGAGCGCGAGACCTCGTAGGAGAAATCGACATGCCCTGGTGTATCCAACAGGTTTAGCTGGTACATCTCGCCATCCCGGGCAAGGTAATTCATGCGCACCGCGTGGGCCTTGATGGTGATGCCCCGCTCGCGTTCCAGGTCCATCGCGTCCAGGACCTGGGCCTGCATCTCGCGTGCCGTCAAGGAGCCGGTCAACTCCAGCAATCGGTCCGAGAGGGTCGATTTGCCGTGGTCAATGTGGGCGATGATGGCGAAATTGCGGATGTGGTGGCTATCCATGAAGGGGCGCCGGTCGGCGGGTGGCAAATCTGTTGATGGCGAGAGGAGTCTCTCACCCGATCTTATCATTCACACCGAAGGGCCCCGGGCAATACAATCAAGCTGAACGATGTTGCCAGGAAGCCGGGAGGAACCGGTCTTTCGTTGTGCAGCCAAGGCGGAGGGTGCCAAGGCATTTTTGCATGGGCTTATTCAGAGGCTTAAATATCGCTCCCCGAGTGGCCACGCTGATGCTCGCCGCGACGCCGGTGCTGCTTACCGGGTGTGTGCCGGAAAACCCGGTGACCCCGGGGCCAGCGAAGTCACCGCAGGCTACGGCCCCCGCGCTCAAGCCCACCAGCCCCATCCAACGGCGTCTGCTAAACCGCCTGCAACGCCGGCCGCCAAGCCGCAGGTGCAGGCCCTGATCGACGCAGTCGAGGCAGCCTACCAGAGTGGCGTGACCGACTACCACGCCGGCAAGCTACAGACAGCCAAGGCAGACTTCGATCGAGCCGTCGACATGATGCTGACCAGCAATTTCGATCTGCGGAGCGAACCTCAGCTGCGCGATGAGTTCGACCGCATTCTCGATGCCGTCAATACGCTGGAGACCGAGGCGCTGAAACAGGGAAATGGATTCGCACCCAAGATCGAACCGGCTCCAGTCGATATTGCGAACGATGTCACCTTCCCGGTGGACCCGACGGTCAAGGCGCAGGCGATCGCAGAACTGAAGACTACGGTCTCCGATTTGCCGCTGGTGATCAACGATCCCGTCGCCGGCTACATCAGCTATTTCTCTTCAAAGGGGCAAGGGAACGCTCACGCGGTCGCTGGAGCGGGCCGGCCGCTATCACGCCATGATCTCGGCAGTGTTGGCCGAAGAGAAAGTTCCCCAGGATCTGATTTATCAGGCCGTGGCCGAATCCGGTTTTCAGCCCCAGGCGGTGAACGGCCGCTCGGGCGCGGGCGGCATGTGGCAGTTTATGCCCTCGGGGCCCTATGGGCTGACACGCACCGGCTGGTACGACGAGCGTTTCGATCCGGAGAAATCAACCCATGCCTACGCTCGCTACATGAAGGTGCTGTACGCCCAGCTGGGCGATTGGTATCTGGCCATGGCAGCGTACGACTGGGGACCCGGCAACGTGCAGAAGGCAGTGCAGCGCACTGGCTACGCGGACTTTTGGGAGCTATACCGCCGCAACGTTTTGCCGCAGGAAACGAAGAATTATGTGCCCATCATCATCGCTGCCGCGATCATGGCGAAGAATCCTCAGCAGTACGGACTGCAGTCGCTGACGCCTGACCCACCGCTGCTGACCGATACAGTCACCACGGACTACAGCGTTGACCTGCGCCTGGTCTCCGACCTGGTCGAAGCGCCGGTTCAGGAGATCACGGACCTTAATCCCAGCCTGTTGCGGATGAGCACGCCCAGCGACGCTCCGTTCGAGTTGCACCTTCCGGCCGGCAGCAAAGACCTCTATCAAAAGCGCATCTCGGAAATCCCCGCAGACAAGAGAAATCAATGGCGGTTTCACAAAGTGGTTGCCGGAGAATCGCTGCAGACCGTCGCTCGCGATTACCACGTAACCCCTGCAGAGATTGTCTTTGTCAACCAGTTGGAAGCCGGCGATGATCTGTCCTCGACCGACTCGCTCATTATTCCGGTACCGCCGGCTCCGTCCAGCAGATCGCGCCTCACGCTGTACAAGGTGGAACACGGCGACACGCTGGTGACCGTGGCTGATCGCTTCAACGTGACGGTGCAGCAGCTTCGGCGCTGGAACCATCTGACCTCAGCGCGAGTGGAACCAGGACGCCGTCTTTACGTGGCTGAGCCGGCGCGCGTCACCAAGTCCAGGCACCGGGCAAGCGCATCGACGAAACCCACCGCCGGTTCGAAACAGGGAGTGGCGCACCCCGCCTCTGCGCACAAGCCGGCGGCGCATGCTGCGACCGGCGCGCATACAACCGCGAAGAACAGCCCACCGGCTCTCTGAGCCGGGAAGACCCCAGAAAAACAATCGCATCAGCTGTGCTGGAGAGCTTTGCCGAAAAGAAACTCAATTCGCACTTGCGTTCATTGGCATCCCGTTGCATGCTGTTGCTATAATCCGCGCCGCAGGCAAGTATGATGGAAAGCGGTTCTCTGCGATCCGAATCCGTAGCAACCGAGCCTTGGAGGCATAAGAATGCAGGACGATCACAAACTGTACGCACACGCAGACAATGAGTTTGAAGCCGAGGCGGACGAGTACCCCGATGAGGTGGAAGACGGCTTCGATGACGATGATGAAGAGGAAGAAGAAGTAAGCGTCATCGTCGCAACCACCGCTGCAGGTACCGAGTTGCTTACGCCGCCCGTAAGCGTCCCGCCACCATCCCCGCCCGTGAAAGCGCCGGCCAAAAAGGCCGCCGCCAAGAAGACCGTTGCCAAGCCTCCGGCAACCAAAACCGCAGTGAAAACAGTCCCAGCGAAAAAGGCTGCGGCGAAAGCTCCGGCCAAAAAGGCCGCCACAAAATCTGCCGCGAAGAAGAGCAGCAAAGGCGCGAAAAGCGGCAGGAAGGCCGCGAAAGCGGTCGGCAACAAGAAGAGCGCCAGTAGCAAAAAATCTACCATCAAACGAGGTATTCCTTTGGCAGTGAAGAAAGCAGCAACCAAGAAGTCGGCGGCGAAGAAGGCTCCGGCAAAGAAGGCAGCCAAGAAGTCGCCAGCAAAGAAGTCAGCCAAGAAGGCGGCGAAAAAGGCAACAAAGAAGAAGTAGTACTTAATAACAAACAGGCAAGCAAAAGAGCCCGGCTAGCAGCCGGGCGTTTTTGCGTCTGGAGGTTTTTGAGGAGATACTACAGGCCTGTTCGCGCGGAATTGTTTGGTCCCGCGGGGAATGCGAGAGCCAGTTATTTTTTCTCGAAACCGTTCAGTGCGGCGAGAACCTGCTGGCTGTGCTCTGAGGGTTTTACGGCCAGTCCACACCTGGACGATCTTGCCCTGGGGATCAATCAAAAACGTGTTGCGATTGGCGATCTTTATGCCCATGTGATCGCCCAAGGACCCATACTGCACCACTACTTTCTTTTCCTGATCGCTCAAAAGCTTGAAGCTTAGTCCTTCCTTGGCACAGAACTCTTTGTGGCTGTCAGTCGAGTCAACGCTCACCCCAACGACCACGGCATCCAGTTTTTGATACTTGGCGATGTCCTGCTGGAAGTTGTGGGCTTCAATGGTGCAGCCGGTGGTCATATCCTTGGGATAGAAATAGAGCACTACCCACTTGCCGCGAAAACTGTCGAGACTGGTTGGGGTGCCATCCTGCGAGGGCAGGGTAAAGTTGGGGGCGCTCTGGCCCGCTTGCGGCATGGCGCTATCATCGGCTCTTCCGCGGATGCTCAAAGCTGCGCCAGCAAGCAGAACCACTAGGATTGCGACGAGTGCTACTCTATTCGTTTTCACTGGGAATCTCCAGATTGCTGCTAAAGTGAGCCCACTCGATTAGACCGCTTTTGGTCTCGAGCTGTCCAGCCGCGTTCCCCGGCGGATGAAGCATTCGCAAGGCACCTCAGGGGCTACAAGAGGATCTGAGTACGGGGGAAAGAAACCGCTTCGCTCTGTCGAAAAAACATTTCCACGATGGGTCTTAGGCGGGGGAAGGCGTACCGCAGGTCCCTCCACGGCACGCCGGGACAGGTCGGCTTCCTCCTAATGACACACAGGGAGCGTGCCCAAATTTAGTGCCGCACCTACGGCGCTCCCACGGTAAGCCGGGGCAGGCAGATCATCTTCGGGATTGAGCCCCAGCCCTTCCGGGCTGGGCTCACGTTTGGCGGACGGCCCTCCGGGCCTCGCATCCATGGCGATTTTGCGGTGTCATTTCTTTCTCAACCTGCCACAGGCAAGTCGGCTGCTCCCACGGCACGCCGGGGCAGGCGGGATGACAAAGGGGAGGGTAGCGCTCACCTCAGCAGCCGAACCGCAGGTTACCCGCCATTTCATTTCCTTGGGTGGGCCAATGGCTGAAAGCCGTGCCCTTGGTTCAACGAATTTTTCCGCAACCGGTCAAACGGCTATGATCGCGATACCACCGGCGGCGGCCAGCTCCTGAACAGTATCCCGATCGAAGATCAGGGTGCGGCCGGCTTCAATCGCAAGACAAGTGGCGCCCGCCGCGCGCATCACGGCGATGGTCTTGGGACCAATCACCGGCACATCAAAACGCATGTCCTGCGCCGGCTTGGCCACCTTCACTACAGTCAGCCGCCGGGCTAGAGTAGATGCCGGCGTGGATGCCTCATCCTCAGCGTCCAGCGTCCGCAGGATAGCCCCGGCGCGTTCGATGGTGGCATCGGTGCCCTCCATGGCTTCGACCGCTACGCAGGCCTGCCCGGCAACGACCACGGTCTGGCCAATGTCATAACCGGCGAGGGCGAGGGCCACCTCACGCCCATAGGTGAGATCCTGCTGCTCTTCCGCAGTCGGCGCACGCGCGGTCAACACTCCCAGCCGCGCCAGCAACGGCTCCAGGTAGGCGGTGGACGAGATCAACTCAATCCCCTCGTCGCTTAGAACCTTGGCCACGGCGCCCAGCAGCATATCCGTGTTCCGGGTACGCAGATTCAACAGCAGCTTGGCCAGGCGCCAGTCTGGCCGAATGCTGGAGAAGATTTGCTTGTGCTTGACCTGGCCGGCCATCACAGCCTGGGTTATGCCTTCCTGGCGGAAGGTCTCGATCAATCGCGACAACTCCCCCAGAGAGAGCCAATGCACCCGTATGCCTGGGTCGGCAGCGGCACGCGCATCCATCTCCGGGTCGGTTTCTTCCTTGATAGCGGCAACCACTACCTGGGCCCCATGCGCGCGCGCAGCATCGAGCAGCAGAAACGGAAATCGTCCATTGCCGGCAATCAAACCCAGCTTGGTGATCAGCTCCGGATTCACTGGGCCGCTCCTACTTAATCACGCCCCGCTGAGAGCGCTCGATAAAGTCGATCAGGTAAGCCACGCAGTCTTCCGGCTGACCTTCGCTGCGCAAGCGTTCCAGGGCCTGGGAGGTGTTGAGCTTGGCCGCCAGCAATACCCGGTAGGCGTGCTGCAGGGCGCGCAACTGTTCCTTGCTGAAACCGGAGCGCTCGAGGCCAACGCGGTTCAGGCTGTAGGCATGGGTTTCACGCTTGGCAGAGGTCAGGGAGTAGGGCAGAACATCCTGGGTAATGGTGGTGCCGCCGCCGACGTAGGCATGCTTTCCGATACAGCAGTACTGGTGCACCGGGCAAAGCGCGCCCACACTGGCATGGTCTTCCACGGTGACGTGACCGGCCAGGGTGGCGCCGTTGGCCAGAATACAGTGGCTCCCAATGGTGCTGTCGTGACCGATATGGGTATAGGCCATGATCAGGCAGTGGCTGCCTAACCGCGTGGTGCCGCCGCCGCCCTTTGTCCCCCGCGAGATGGTCACACACTCGCGAATGATGTTGTCGTCGCCGATTTCAAGGCTGGTCTCTTCGCCGCGGTACTTGAGGTCCTGGGGCGCGACGCCCAGGCACGCGAAGGAGTAGACGCGGTTTCGGGCGCCCAGGCGGGTTCTTCCGTCGAGCACGACATGGGAAACCAGTTCACAGTCTTCGCCCAGGGCGACATCAGGACCGATGGTGCAATAGGGGCCAACGTTACAGGACTCAGGGATACTAGCCGTGGCAGCCACGATGGCTGTGGGGTGAATGCTCACTCCTGATTCACCGGCTCCAAAGCCGGATCCTCCGCAGGCGGAGCAACCGGCGCTTCCGGTTTGTCACTGCCAATGCGGGACGGCCGGGGCACCACCGCACACATGATGGTGGCTTCACACGCCAGCTTGCCTTCTACGAGGACCTTGCCTTTGAGCCGCGCTGCCAGGGGCCTCCAGTTCAAGACATCCACTTCGATGCGCAGCTGATCGCCGGGCGTCACCGGTCTGCGAAAGCGGGCGTCGTTAATACCGGAGAAGACCAACAGCTTGTTTTCATGATCCGGAACCTCAGGGAGCAGCAGCACTCCACCTGCCTGGGCGATTGCTTCCACCATCAGCACTCCCGGCATGATGGCGTAGTCAGGAAAGTGGCCCTGGAAAAACGGCTCATTGATGGTCACGTTCTTGATTGCCACGATGCGCTTTTTGGGGCTGCTTTCGAGTATGCGGTCAATCAGGAGAAAGGGATAACGGTGGGGCAGAATGGACATGATCTGCCGTATGTCCAGCACGCGCGCCGCCTCCTGCCTGGGATTCTCGTCTTCCATGGTCGCAGCGCAGATTATAGAGCATTTAAAGCGTCATTTCTTGATTTTGGCCGCCGCCTGGTCAGGATTAAACATGTCTGGGGTCAAGGCAACATTGTAGGCCGCGTGGGAGAGGAAGCGCTGATTGGTCATGTCGTCGTTGTGGTAGCGGGTAATCGTGTAGGCGGTTGGAAAGCCATCAACGAGGTGGTAATCGTCATACTCTTCCGCGTCGGTATTCTTGTCCTTGTAGACGGGATCGCGCCACTGAAAGGTCCGGCGCAAGGGCAAGTGCGTTTCGGCATCGGTCTGGATGGTGATGCTGTCATTCTCCGCGTTGATGAGCGTCGTTTGATCGGCCAGATGGCGTTCCACCAGGTTTTGCCCGCCGTAAATGAGCACCGTCCGGGGGTCGTTCAACCAGACCCGCATGGCCGTCGGAATGGAATGCTGACGACGCCGGATGAGATCCTGGACTTGGTCCTTGGGCAGCTCTCGTTTGCCTTTGTAAGTGACTTCCCATGCCTGCTCTCCCGAAATAATTTCGACCACATCGCGTTTCTTGCCCAGCTCGATGCGGGTCTGGTCGGGAAATTTTTGGATTTCGTAGAACTCAGAGGTCATGCCGGTGGGCTTGCCGAGGTAGAAGCCCGATGTCCGGCCCTGCTGCATGGTGCTGGTGAGCGTGAGCCACCTCTGGCCCCCCAGGGCGCCTACCATGGCGTCCAGGGTAGCCCGTGCTTTCTTTTGGTTGGCGACGGCCTCCGGATCCTGCGCTACAAGCGGGCGCAGCGCTGCCATGATGACCAACAGGCAAGCAAATGTTCGATAGGCATTTCTGCCAGGCCCTAACCCCATCCAGCTCGATCCTCCTGCTGCCCAATTGTACAAACCGGCAGCGCCCCAAACTTGGGGGGCATTCTTTTAGACTTCCGGATCGTGGAATGTCTAATGCGAGTGCCGACGATGCAGGGAAGAAATTTGTCGAAACTGGACGAGTTCCCCGGGTTCGTCATAATTACTTTTCAGCATTCGCGTGCGGTCCGGCTTCACCCAGGACTCACGTCCTGGGGCATTCTCAGTCGTCCCTGCGGGACTGGTCGCAGGGGGAATATACACCCAGGACTGACGTCCTGGGTGAATTTGGAGCGCACGGGAACGCCGACGGCGATCATCAAGAGCCAACCCGATTCCCTTTGAGATTAGCCTGATTCCATTCAGGCAACGAAGTACCTGCACACCCAGCCCGAATTGTTCGCTAATTTGGACAGCTCTGATTTTCGGCCGTCTCCGCGGGACTGGTCGCGATACGCCCTGATAGCTGGTTGGTTTTCGGCGAGTGCTGTATGCGGCCGATCAAAAAAGCTAGTTTGGTCGAGTTTTTGACAGAATTTTGAGGCGGGTGATTTAGTGCGACGTCGCACGCGCTGCCAGAAGCTTCTTTCGATCCTTCAAGAGCTTGCGCTGCGCCGCAGCCGGCATGGCCAGCACATCCCTGGTCTTCTTGGGCAATTTGTTGTAGATCAGGTTATGGCCATGCTTGAGCTGCTCTTCCAGCTGGCTGCTCCGCAGAACGCCCCAATGCCGGAGGGCCACCCAGTGCGCGCGGGCCAAATAAGGCGCGGGAAAAACACCTTCGGTCTCCAGCAGTTCGGCGTATCGCTCCGGGCCCAGCGGCAAAGGAGGCCACCGCCTTTTGGTCTTCATCGAGGTTAAGCACGGCAAACATCTTGCCGCCAATCGCCTTGTCACCCACCCAAAAGACAAGATTGGCGCCCCACTGCATGGTTTCCACCACGTGAGGCAATCGCAGAAGATATTCCCGTGCGCGTTCCGCATCCATGGCTGAACCTCTCAATCATTCATAGCGCGGAGGACGCCGCAGAGGCGTTCCAGTTCCGCCTCAGTGTTGTAGTAATGCACTGACGCCCTCACCAACTCATCGAGCCCTCGCCGCTCCATGTCGAGGCGAGTCGACGAACGCTCAATGGTTCGTACCGCGATACCGTTGGCCTGCATCCATCGCATCACGTCTCCAGCCGGATGAGGCTCATAGGTGAAGGTCACAATGCCGCAGCGAAGACGGCCCAGATCCCGCACGGTCACGCCTTTCACCTCCGCCAGCCGCTCCCGCAGCAGGGCGGCCAGAGTATTGAACCCGGCGCTCGATCCAGTCCAGCCCCAAAGCCAGCGCATATTCGATGGCTACCCCTAAACCCAGCCGGGGGGCTGCTGCCGCTTCCCAGGTTTCAAATTTCTTTGCGTCGTCGCGCACCTCAAACTTACCGGCGGAGACCCAGGTCGCTGCCCGGAGGTCGAGCAAGGGCGGTTCCATCTGCTCCAGCATTGCCCTCCGCACATACAAAAACCCGGTCCCCCGCGGTCCCCTGAGGTATTTGCGCCCGGTCGCGCAAAGCATATCGCACCCCAGAGCATTGACGTCCAGGTGCATCTGCCCCGTCGACTGACAGGCATCGAGGAGAAAGGGAATGCCGGCTCCGCGGGCCAACGCGCCCACCTGCGCTGCCGGCTGCACCAGGCCGCCATTGGTCGGCACGTGGGTGAGCGCGATCAACTTGACCCGATCGTCCAACAGCCTCTCCAGAGCATGCAGATCGACCTCTCCGGCCGGATCGCTTTCCACTACGCAGATCTCAGCTCCGGTACGCCGCGCCACCTGCAGAAATGCGATGTAGTTGCTTGCGTATTCGTTGGCCGCGGTCACGATGCGATCGCCTGGGGAGAAACGCAGCGAGTAAAAGGCCATTTCCCAGGCCCGGGTTGCGTTTTCCTGCAGCGCGATCTCCTCCGGAGCGCAATGCAAGAGGCGCGCCACGCTGCCATACAACGCAGTCAGTTCCGGGGCGACGATGTCGGCCGCCTCATAGCCGCCTATTCGCTCCTCCAGCCGAAGATGCTCAATCACGCGCGCGACCACGGGTCGCGGCTGCAAGCTTGCGCCGGCATTGTTGAAGAATGTTGTCTGCTCGCAGCCTGCGGTCTCAGCTCGCAGCCGCTCGATGTCCTGGTCCTGCATGGGTCTCTCGATTTCGCCTGTCACCTCCTCATTTTGCCTGAAACCTTATACTGCTGAAGAGATGGCCAATTTCCCGCCAGTTGATGAACAGCTTGATTA
Source organism: uncultured Acidobacteriaceae bacterium (assembly GCA_963746595.1). GTDB lineage: Bacteria > Acidobacteriota > Terriglobia > Terriglobales > Acidobacteriaceae > PALSA-350. The sequence goes on along the minus strand of CAVVBS010000009.1, from coordinate 1,352,715 downwards.
CCTGCAGAAGGGAGCAGCTGAAATCATCCGGCTCTCGGACCTGCGTGAGCGTCTGGAAGCTTCCAGGAAAACCGGCCAACCGCTTCGGGTAAAGGCTGGTTTTGACCCCACCGCACCCGATTTGCACCTGGGCCACACGGTGCTCATGCGCAAGCTCAAGCACTTTCAAGATCTTGGGCACCAGGTGATCTTTATGATCGGTGACTTTACCTCGCTGATTGGTGACCCCACGGGGCGCTCGGTCACCCGCAAGCCGCTCACCAGCGAAGAGATCACACAGAATGCAAAAACCTACACCGAGCAGGTTTTCAAAATTCTCGACCGTGACAAGACCGAGGTTCGTTTTAACTCGGAGTGGCTGTCGACCCTGGGATTCGAAGGCATCATTCGCCTGGCCTCACGATTCACCGTCTCCCAGATGCTGGAACGCGAGGAATTCCACCGCCGGTTTAACAACGAACAACCCATCTCTCTGCACGAGATGCTCTATCCACTGGCGCAAGGCTACGACTCCGTCGCTTTACGCGCGGATGTGGAACTCGGCGGCACGGACCAGAGATTCAACCTGCTGATCGGGCGGGAATTGCAACGGCATTACGACCAACCATCGCAGATCGTCCTGATGACACCCATCATTGAAGGACTGGATGGGGTGCAGAAGATGTCGAAGTCGCTGGGCAACGCGATTGGCATTCATGAGCCGGCACAGGAGATGTACGGCAAGCTGATGTCGATCTCCGACGAGCTCATGTGGCGGTATTGGATTTTCCTGACCGATCTGCGGCAGAGCGAAGTGGAACGCATGCAAAGCGACGTCGCCAGCGGAGCCCTGCACCCCATGGAGGCCAAGAAGCGGCTGGCGCGCACCATCGTCGCCGGCTTTCACTCAGAGGAGGCCGCGCGCAAAGCGGATGAGGACTGGGCCTTGCAGTTCCAGCAGCGAAACGTCGAAGCCGTCGCCGAAGAGGTCGCCGTGGACTTGCGGCAGGTGGCGGTTGCCGCCTCGCTGGAGCTTGCGCTGAACGATCAAAATCATCCCGTCGACATTCATGTAGCCAAGTTGCTGGTGGCCCTGGGCCTGAAGAGTTCGCGTACGGAAGCGGATAGGCAGGTAACCGCTGGAGTGAATATCGACGGGGTAACAACCTCGGATAAGCTGATCCAGTCTCGCAAGGCGGCCTGCGCGGATCGCTATACGCGTCGGCAAGCAGGCCAGGATTGCCGTGATCGAGTAGGTAGTCGCTTATCGCGACCGCTTCAGCGCCAGGTCCTTTAGCATGCTGGGCAAACCCGAAGCGTGCAGCTCATACTGCGAATAACGGGTCAGAATCGGAACCAGGCGCATCAGCCGGTGAGCGGGAAGACCAGACCGGAAGGAAAGAAATTGCAGGTGTTGCTGGTAAGCCAGCCGGACTGCGCGGCCTTCCTCCGGCGGCATCGCCGACAAGAAGTCAACCATTTGCTGGAGGTCTTTGACCGACTCGGCTACGCGCCCCCAATGCTTCTCCGCACGCGTATTTCCCTGGGCCCGTTGCTCCAGTTTATTTTGAAATCCAACCTGCTGCGCACCATGGAGGCGATAGCGGATCAGCGGCTGGTCGATTGGGCCGCAGATCAGAGAGAGCGGCTATGACCAAGGTGATCCATTCATCGTGAATCCACCCTGGGGATACGGGCAGACAGCGATCGCGCAGGTCTGCCCGGAACATCATCGTGGCTCCGGTCACAAACCTGTGCTTGGCCAAAACGACGAATTGGCCAGCCAGCAGGTCTTGCTTTCGCTTTCCAGCAAAGCCAAGACGCTGCCACAGCGTCCCGCCTTGGAGGCGGTTTTGGTCATCGATGATGTCGGCATCAGAGAAGACCAGACCCGCTCTGCGGATGAGCCACGAACTCCTGCTCGGAGCGTTGGAGACGATTGGGATACCAGATATCGTCCTGGTCGCTGAGCGCGATCAGGTCCCCGGCACAAAGCCGAATGGCCTTCTCAAAATTCTTTGCGGAGCCCAAGGTCTGGGGGTTCTGGACGATTACGACCGGGAAGGAAACCGTGGCGGCGAATTCGCGAACGATGGCAAGGGTTTGATCCGTCGACCGGTCGTCACACACCACCAACTCATCCGGCAACCTGGTCTGTTGCTGAATGCTGTCCAACTGTTGGCGAAGAAATAGCTCACCGTTGTACGTGCATAGCGCCACCGATATCTTATTCTGGGAGTTGTTCATGGCGGCGCACGCAGGGCAATCAGTTGATGTCTTTCCCAATCCTAAACCCAACCCGAGCTTGAGTCTTAGCTCTGCGGGTGTTTCTTTCAATTTTCTTTCCCGTCATCCGATAAGATATGCTCTGGTCTTTGCCCATCTTGCCGATGAGCATCGCGAGGATTTGCTGAGTGGAACTACCTGCAGAAATTTCCGGAAGATCAGCCCCCCAAAGCAGCAATGATCTCACCGGCAGGCAAAGCGGGAACTTACGTGATTTTCTGGTACAACTTTCAATAGTTTTCCTGACATCTTACCTGCTTCTATTTGCCGGTATGACCCGGCGCCCCGGTTTCTATGATGAAGGCATCATGCTCACGGGGGCGATGCGGGTTGCGGCGGGACAAATTCCTCATCGCGACTTCCATTACATCTATGGCCCGGCGGAGATCTACATTCTCTCGGGTCTATTCAAGATCTTCGGCACATCGCTCCTGGCCGAACGGCTCTTCGACCTTCTTATCAAAGCTTTGCTCGTGACGTCGGTTTACGCCATCGTCTTGTCCAACTGCCGCAGAACAATCGCTATTTTCACGTCCATTGTCACCATCCTCTGGCTTTACGGTATGAAAGAGTACGGCGTCGCGACGACACCGGTCTCACTGCTAAACCTGGTTGGATCGTACTTAATCCTCCCAGCCTTCTTAGGCCGCGTATCTGCGAGGCGGATGTTCGCAGCAGGTGCTATTTCAGGGATGGCCGCTTTGTTCAGGCCCGACACCGGCCTAGCGCTGGTCGGAATCCACGCTTGTGTAATTTCCATCGCCATCTGTCTTCGCTTCAAGGGCACCGCGAACAGATTGCTGATTTTCGCATCTACTTTCTGGCCTTACCTGCTTGCCTTTGCGCTTTTGACCATACCGGCAGCGATTTACTACTTGTCCGTTGCACCTCTCGCTGCCATGCTCGCGGACATCGTATTTTACCCGGCCAAATACTATCACCGCGGCCGCTATCTTCCGTTCCCGGGAATCCATCTTAGAGAACTAGAGAACCTTGGTGTCTACCTGCCGATCGCGATTACCGGTATTTCCCTCTATGCCTTGGTGGCGCGGCGATTACGTACCCGCCTGGGCGCCGCGGCCCGCTCGGACAACACTCCTCGGCCGCAGGAGTGGTATGGTTTTCTGGTCACATTTACCATTCTCCTTATCGTGATGTATCTCAAAGGCGTGGTACGTGCCGGCCCTTTGCAAATGTACCTTGCCATTGTTCCATCGTTACTTCTCGTTGCCGTGCTCTTCCAACATCAGTCGTCGTTTCCGCGCCCTGTCCGCATTTCTATCAGCTGTCTCATGTGGCTATCTCTCCTACCGTCCGCTTGGTCGGCCCTTCACGAAATAAGATTTGAATACGTGTGGCATTCCTCCGTGGCGCAAAGGATTTTATCGTTAACGCGAAGCGCCGGCCCCGGGACAGAGACGGAATGGTGCAAGATCGCGAATCCTCTTACCACGGGCTTCTGCTTCTTCCCGGAAGACGACCGCGTGCATGCGATTGAATTCATCGGCAGTCATACCCAGCCAGGGCAAACGCTGTATGTGGGGGTGAGCCACCATGACAGGATATTTGCCAACGACAACATCATCTATTTCGCGACTCAGCGTATACCGGCTACGCGATGGTCCCATTTTGACCCTGACCTGCAGAACAGGTACGACATTCAGATGCAAATGGTCGATGAGCTGGAGCGAAATGCGCCGCCATATATCGTGCTCGATTCAGAGTTTGAATTATCGCGTGAACCGAATGACAGCTCGAAGAGTAGTGGCGTGACGTTGCTGGACAGGTACATCCATGACAAATACCAGCCGAGCGAAACTTTCGGGACGATGTCTGTCTGGCAGAAACGCAGCCCCTAACCAGGGACTCACTGTTCGTCTCCTTGCTTGCCGGGCGGGTGCGGCCCTCACACACGGCGCTATCTTTCGTGGAAGTAAAGGGGAGCCCGTTATCAGGTCAGGAGCAGCGGCCGCAGAACCGGCACTCGACACCATGGAGAAAATTGGATTTGGTATAAGCCAACCTTCGTTGCTGGTAACCTGTTGAAGTTGAAATACCGCTTTCCTTGTCTCTGTTCCGCGCAGCCAGAGACTGAACGAGGACGATAACTTATGACCCTTTGGTCTGATTTTCAGACGAATGATCAGCACATCATTCACAAATGGAAGCATTATTTCCCGGCATACGAACGACACTTTGCAAAATTTGTGAATACCGACGTCGTATTCCTTGAGATAGGCTGCGGCCAGGGAGGATCGCTCCAAATGTGGAAGCGGTTCCTGGGCCCGTACGCTCGGATTGTGGGCATTGACCTGAGGCCTGAGTGCAAAGAATTCGCCGAGGACCAAATAGATATCCGTATCGGCGATCAATCCGACAAAACCTTTTTACTGGACGTCTGCAAGGAATTTGGCGTGCCGGATGTTGTCCTAGATGACGGCAGCCACGTCATGCCACATATCCATGCGTCTTTTTCCGCACTCTATCCTCAACTGCCGCGAAATGGTGTCTACATGGTTGAGGATTTACACACTGCTTACTGGTCCGAATTCGAAGGTGGTCTCGAGCGAAAGGAATCCTTCATCGAAACCTGCAAGCACCTGATCGACGAACTGAACGCCGATCACTCGCGTGGCGCGCTTCCCGCGACCGAATTTAGCCGCACCACGCTGTCAATCCACTTCTACGACAGTATTGTCGTTTTTGAGAAGGGACGACACGGCACGAAAAGTCGCCCCACAAATCGGCCAGCCTCCGCGCAAGTCGCGCTGGCGTATTCGTTGAGATCATGCATGTATCCCTCGTTCGTCGCGCAAAGAACACGGTTCGTCTCCTGACTGCCGGGCGGGTGCGCTCCTTTCACAGGGTGCTATCGTTCGTAGAAGGCAAGAAGGGCCTCGAAATCGGTGGGCCAAGCACTGCGTTCCAAAGATGGTTCAAGCCGCTACCTATCTATCATCGCGTAGAGTCTCTGGACAACTGTGACATTTCCCGCGTAACTACCTGGACCACCCACGCGGACGCTTACACGTTCAGTCCTCACAAACCGCCGGGGAAGAATTTCTTTGTGGATGCCTCGGACCTGTCCTGCATAGCGGATCACAGCTACGACTTCGTATTGTCATCGCACAACCTGGAGCACTTCGCGAATCCGGTCAAGGCGCTCCATGAGTGGAAACGAGTCACCCGACCCGGCGGCGGTCTGATCCTGCTTCTGCCGAATTATCTCCGAACCTTCGATCATCGACGATCCCCAACGACAGTCGACCACATGTTTCAGGACTTTCGTGAAAGCACTCCGGAAAACGACCTCTTTCACTTGCCGGAGATCCTGGAGAAACACGATTTCAGTCTTGATCCCGGGTCGGCCTCGGTGGAGGAGTTTCACCGGCGGTCGCTTGACAATTTCAACAACCGCTGTTTGCACCATCATGTTTTCGACGCTTCTAACAGCCGAGAGTTGCTCGTTCGCAGCGGGCTGGAAGTCCTTGCCGTGGAACTGCCGCTTCCCAACCATATCTTCCTGCTCGCGCGGGTTCCCTAAATTTTCACTTCGACTCGGCAAAGGGGCGTGCAGCGTTGCGTTTTCCTTGACGAAAAGCCGCGAACAGGATCAGTTGCTGTGGATACATCTGAAGTGAAAAATGATGCAAGCCCGCGATTGATTTTGCTCCTGGTGCAGGACACGGATCTGCCCGTGGTTTGCGCACTTGCCAGCCCTTATACTGGTAAGAAGCCATGCATATTCCCGCTCCCGCAGCCTTCGCCGACGCAAGCGCCATCCATCCACTTTTCGCCGGTCGATGGCTCACTATGCTAAGCAAGAAAGTTGTGACTGCTTATGGCCTCTTCCGCGATGGAGGAGTTAAGAAGGTCTACGACTACTCCTGGCTCAGGCTGCAGATGTTGGCCAGGGGGCATAAGAACGAAGTACGCCTCGACCGATGCACGTTTAGCTTAGAAGGAATCACGGACGGTTCCACGAGAATCCAACTGATCACTCATAACTATGAAGCGCCGGAACGCCGTGCCGTCGCCCGGTACGCACGACGGAATCTGCCCGTCGTCGAATTGGGCGGTTCTATCGGAGTCGTCTCGTGCGTGACCAACAAACTCTTGCAGAATCCAACCGCTCACCTGGTGGTTGAGGCGAATCCTCTTGCCATTCCACACTTGGAGCGCAATCAGGAAATTAAACCAATGCCAGTTCGAAATAGTCAATCGGGCCATTGCATATGGTGCGGACTCTGTTACTTTTCGGCCCAACTCCAGCATGTGCGGAAATTCGATTACAGCGAGACGGGGATCTGTCACCTGTCACTGTTCAGACGGCCCGGCTAGGTGACCTGGCGCGTGAGCGAGGATTCAACCGGTTCACGCTCATTTGCGATATTGAAGGCGTGGAGTACGATCTGGTTTTCCAGGAAACAGAGGTGCTGAAAAGCGCTGACACGATCATCATGGAGACACACGAAAGGTTCATCGGGGCCGAAAAGTCTCGCCTAATGATGGACAAACTCGCGGGTCTGGGCTTCAGACTGGTTGAGGAAAACGAGTTTGTGGTCGTTCTGCGACAGTAATCTCTTCCCAGAGCCGAGGCCGAACTCGTAAGGTAAGACTGGGAGCTCGCCTGTTGAAAGTGACCCATGTCGCGTAAGAGGAAAGTACTTCAAGGCTCTGCTTCCAACCTGGTGCGGGTGCTGCTCTCCATGCTGGTCTCGCTGGTGCTGCCGCCCTTCCTGGTACATCGCATGTCGCCGGCTGAATACAGTGCATGGGTGTTAATCCTGCAACTGAGCGGCTACGTCTATATGTTGGATTTGGGCTTGCAGACGGCAATTGGCAAGTTTGTGGCCGAGTACGACGCAAAGGGTGACCGTGAGGCAAGTCACCGTATCATAAGCACATCGTTTACGATTCTTGCGTTCGCCGCCGCCCTCGGTTCGGCGGCGATTGTCGTGATGGCCTGGAGCGTGCCTCTACTCTTTCACCAGATGCCGGTGACGCTCGTGCCTCAAGTGCGTATCGCGCTTCTCGCAGTTGGCTTGTCTACTGCAGTGATACTGCCCTTCGGTGTTTTTCTTTCGACTTTTACCGGTCTGCAGCAATACGTTTTTCCCACCGTCGTCGCCACCTTCAGCCGGGTAGGAACGGCTATTGGACTCGTCGCTGTCCTCTTTATGCACGGCGGGCTGGTGCAATTGGCTATGGTGTGGGCGGGCTTCAACCTGGCAACGGCGGCAACGCAGTTCTTTGGCTGGCGACGGCTGGTCAAGGCGCGCGTTGATTTTTCATTTTTTGTACTCCACCGTCAATCCGCGATCCAACTGGCAAAATACGGCAGCGTCATGTCCATCTGGACTCTAGCCATGTTCTTTGTCAGCGGGTTGGATATCGTGATCGTCGGCCATTACCAGTACAACGATACTGGCTTCTATTCGATCGCCAACGGCGCTGCCAATTTCATGCTGGCGATAGTTTCCAGCGTATTCGGCCCACTGGTTCCTGCCATGTCCTCCATGCAAGCGGGCACAACACCAAGCCGGATTGGAGATATTTGCATCAGGATGACCCGGTATTGCGGTTCGCTTCTATTGCTTCTCGGGTTGCCTCTGATATTTGGCAGCTATCCTTTGCTCAGCTTATGGGTGGGTAAGCGATATGCCGCACAAAGCGCTCTTTATCTCCAGGTGCTGGTTCTGGGCAACGTGGTTCGGCAGCTTGTTTTGCCCTACATTCTGGCAGTTGTAGCCACCGGAAGACAGCACCTGGCCACGATCGCCGCAGTCGCGGAAGCGACAGTCAATATTGTCCTGAGCATCTGGCTGGTACAGAGGATAGGAGCGGTCGGGGTCGCGGTGGGCACCCTGGTTGGCGCTTTCGTCAGCTTCGGAATGCATCTTTTCGTAAGCATGCGTTACACCCAGCCAACCATCCTTATTCCACGAACGCGTTTTGTACTGCAGGGGGTGGGGCGCGCTCTCTTGATCATCGCGCCTTCACTTTTTCTCTATCCGTTCTGGAGAACGCTGAATATGCTTCCGGCGCCGCCGGCCGTACTCGCGCTATGGATCGCGGCGACTGCGGCCATCGCATGGTGGGTTGCGTTAACGGCAGGGGATCGGGGAGAACTCAGGGCCGGCCTGCTCCGGCTGGTATACTGGCGTCCAGAGCGGACCTAGCCTGCTATCGAACCTGCTGCACTCCTCTCGATGAAATGCCTCAAGCTTCCCATTCGCCCAAGTCGATATTAGCGGTCGTCGTTCTGTACAACTGCGAGCTCTCCCAAAGCCAATCGGTTTCCTCGCTGTTCAAGATACTCAATGAGAACGCTGAGTTGGGGAAGCACTTCTCGCTTGTTCTCTATGACAATTCACCGCAACCGCAGAGCCACGCGATGAGGGCTGGCTTCCCCATTCATTATGTCCATGATCCTTCCAATGGAGGGTTGGCCTCTGCTTACAACTTTGCCCTGGCGCGCGCCGAGTCGGAGCAGCGCGAATGGCTGCTCCTGATGGACCAGGACACTTCTCCGACGCGCGAATTTATCTTCGAGTTGCTGGAGGCTGCCGCCAGCTTGCACGCCCAGCCGGACGTAGCAGCGATTGTTCCCAAATTGACGGTGAACGGCATCGTACACTCTCCGGCCATTCCATTCATTGATCAAATGCGTCGCCAGTTCCTGCCTTCCAAAGAGCCTATCGACCAGGATGTCGTTGGTGTTTTGCAACAACGGATGTGCTCCTATAACTCTGGCTCTACCCTCAGGGTCTCGGCGGTGCGCTCGGTCGGTGGCTTTCCTCCCGAGTACTGGCTGGATTACCTGGACCACGCTGTTTTCCATGCCCTCTTAGCCGGCGGCTATCGCCTCTACGTGATGCGGGCCACGCTGGCGCACGAAGCATCGTACGCTGACATTGACCGCCTGCCCTCTTGGCGCATGCACAATGTGCTGATGGCCCAGACTCTTTACGTCAAAAAGAACGGGAACTTCACCGACCGGCTGCTCTACCGGATCTGGTTGTTACGGCACAGCAGGAATCTTCGACAAGCCTGCAAAGACCCGCACATTTGGAGAGAGGCGGCGCTTGCAGGCTTTCCTGTTCCGGGTACCCAAGCCGTCGGCTTCCACGTCTCCACTAGCCCCCGCCATAAACACGAAATGAGAAGAGCAAATATAAGTTTTTGTTAACTTGTATTTTCCCCGCTTCGCTCCTAATCTGTTGGCCCATGAGCGTCAGGATTAGATCGTGCCTTCTTTTATCCGCACAAGAGAGAATGACCGGCCGGTCATGCATGCGCCTATCGGGCCTGTTGTACCTGGTGCTATTGCTTTGGCAGTTTGCGGCGTCGCATGCCTTTGCCGCAACCAAGGTGCACACGGTCTTCGTCGGCGCGGGAAAAAATGTTCCCTACTCAGTAGCCGGCGACCCGGCCGGCGCTCTGCCCGGCGAAAAGCAGTTGCGTGTTCGCCCTCTTATTGTCGATGACAAGGTTAAGGAATGGACAAGCGGAGAAACGCATGCAATCACAGACCGCAGCTTCGTTGTCCGCCGGGTTCTCCGTCTCAATGACTCGCTTCCCAGTGAGAAGACGGAACATTGGATATGGCAACGTGGACCATGGCTCATGGTCGATCGAGTGAAAGGCAGTATCACAGCGCTGCATCTACCGGATTACGATCCCGCTGTTTCGAGTGTGATCTGGTTCCGCGACTACGCCGCCTACTGTGGCCTCACTGCCAGCGGCAAGCAGTTGTATGCGGTGGTCGCCCAGATTGCCGCTCGCAAGCCGGTGCTGGCAAAAAAACTATCGCCATGGTCCCCCGGAGAGAACCAACCGCCGGCGTGCGCCGCGGCGCAATGGCAGCGGGAGCCGCTGCGCGTGACCTTCCAACCGTCGGGCGCAACGCCAGTCAGCTACGACCTGGTCGGGCTCTCCGCCGTGCTGGTTGAAGATGGCGATGGCAATGAAGAGCCGGCTGCGGGAGCAAGCAACTAGAGGACTTTCGTTGGCCTGGCATTCCGCTGGATATAATCAGCCATGCCAGAGAAAGGTATGGGCCAAAGCAGCGGGAATGACTACGTTTTGCAAAACGTAGCGGCTCGGCCGAGGATTAAACTTCCTGCTCGTTTTTGCCGTGCTCCTCCCGGGCATCGTCGCCTTCGGGATCTTATATCGGCAAGCGCTTTCTCTTCCCTACCAGGATGATTACGGTACAATCCTGTCCTTCGCAGCTGACTACGAACAGTTGCCCAGCGTTGCGACCAAGGTACTGTACATCGCGGCGGCACAGTCCAACGAGTACAAGCTCGCCTTTGAACATTCCATCGTGGCCGCCGAGGTTGAAGTCACTCGCCACGTGGACTTCACGTTTCTCACTGCTTTGGGTAATCTTTTCCTGCTTCCCCTTGCGTATCTACTGTGGCGAACCTATCGAGACGATGAGGGCGATCTAAACCAGAGCTTGATTGCCTTTCTGCCCATAAGCTTTCTCTTCTTCTCTCTCACTTATTGGGAAAATCTCAATTGGACAACCACCGGACTGGTCAATATTCCCGTCATTTTCTTCAGCCTGCTTGCTCTTTATCTTCTGCTTCCCAGGAAGATGATCGAACCGAGTGGAGCTCGCCTGCTGCTTGCATGTTTGGCGGCTGCGCTGGCTGCGTTTAGTTCGGCAAATGGCTTTTTGCTGGGACCCGTTGGCCTTCTGATCCTTATCCCTCGCCGCGCCTATGCCAAGTCTCTGGTATGGTGCGCCAGCTTTCTCCTGCCGCTCGCCGCCTACCTGTACCACTACACTCGCGTCGTTCACACCGCGGATATAAGTTCCTACGCCACGAGGCCGCTCTTCTTTCTTGCCTTTTTGGGGTGTGGTGCGATCCCGTTTCGTTGGCCGGCTGCGGTGTTAGGCATTGTCATCCTGCGCGTCCTTTGGCTTGCGCTTCGTACTCGCTTTGATCGGGTCAATCCTGTTGCCGTTTACTTCACGGTGTGGATCTTGGCGACGGGACTCCTGGTCGCATGGGTGCGGGGAGCAGTCGGTTTCGCGGTTGGGGGAAGGTACAGTATCTATTCCATTTTGGTGCTGATTTTTTGCTATTCCTTTCTTTCGCAGTACCTACCAGGCCGTTGGCCCGAGTTTAATCAGAGGCGATTTTACGCAGCCTCGCTTACGCTCACGGTTTGTATCTTTGTCCTGTCGGACATACACGCATACAGGAAGCTTGACGCCCGGCGTCAGATGGTTATCTCGGGCATTCAGCTCTATCGTGCCAACCCTCAGGTCAACTCACCCCTGATTGACCAGAATCTGCTGAAAGCCTATCCGGATGAAGCAGCCTATGAACGGGACTCCCTGACCAACGCGATCCAAAAACATGTCTACAGTTTGCCGCCGAAGTAGGGAGAGCCGTTACCGAGCGAAAATGCCGTACAGACGAAAATGGACTAGCATCAAGGTATGCTGGAGACCACGCCCACCCTCGATGATCTTCTAGAGGAAGCCAGGATCGCCCACGGACATCTCTGCGCAGGGCAGGTCTTGGGCGTCCGTTTGGCAATGCTCGGATGCAGCCGCCTGGGCATCGAGCAACCACGCGGCAAGGATCGCAAACGCCTGGTCACGTTCGTCGAAATCGACCGCTGCGCCACCGATGCGATCGGAGTTGTCACCGGTTGCCGGCTAGGCAAGCGTGCACTCAAATTTCGCGATTGGGGCAAGATGGCAGCCACTTTTGTTGACCTGGAAACCCATCGTGCCATCCGCATAGCCGCGCGGGAATCGTCCAAGGACCTGGCTCGCCAGTTGCACCCGGAAATAGAAAACAAAAACCTGCAGCAAATGGCCGCCTACCGCGAGATGAGCGACCACGAGCTGTTCGACGAGCAGTGGGTGCGGGTAACACTCGACGCCCGGGAGTTTCCTGGATACAAGGGCGAGCGCGTCGCGTGCGAGCAATGCGGAGAGGGAATTAACTACGACCGGTTCCTGGTGCGCGAGGGGCACACCCTCTGCCTCTCCTGTGCCGCCCCGGAAGAGCGATACTACCAGCCGCTTGATACGGAGCCGCACTAGCCCTGGCTTGCCGCACTTTCGACCGCCTGGGCTGCGCGCAAGACCGACGACTCATCGAAGTGTTTTCCCAAAATCTGCGCCCCGATGGGAAGTCCCTGTGACGATTGCCCGCAGGGCACAGAGATACCGCAAATTCCGGCAAGGCTTGCGGTCACGGTGTAAATGTCTGCGAGGTACATGGAAAGCGGATCGTCGGTCTTCTCGCCCAGCTTAAAGGCCGGGGTTGGCGCCGTCGGCGTCACCAGCACATCGACCTGCTCGAACGCAGCAAGAAAGTCGCGGGTGAGCAGCGTGCGCACCTGCTGCGCCTTCTTGTAGTAGGCGTCATAATAGCCGGCGCTGAGGGCATAGGTGCCCAACAGGATGCGCCGCTTCACTTCAGCTCCAAAACCGATGTCCCGCGACTCGCGATACATCGCTCCCAGGGTATTCGCATTCTTGGCGCGAAAGCCGTAGCGCACTCCGTCAAACCGGGCCAGGTTTGCACTAGCCTCGGCAGTGGCCAGCAGATAGTAGGTTGGGATCGCGTACCTGGTGTGGGGCAACGATACAGGGCGGATGGAGCATCCTGCCTCGCGCAGGCGTTCGATTGTCGACTCCACCGCAGCCCGCACCTCGGCATCGAGGCCGTCGCCAAAGTATTCAGCCGGAACTCCAACGCGCATTCCCTTCACGGGCAGCTCGAGCGCCTGAACGTAGTCCGGGACAGGCAAGCTGGCGGAGGTAGCATCCAGTGGATCGTGTCCTGCGATCACCCCCAGCAGGATGGCTGCGTCCCGGACCGTACGTGTGAGCGGGCCCACGCGATCCAGGGATGAGGCGAAGGCGATCAGACCGTAACGCGACACCCGTCCGTAAGTCGGCAGCAGGCCAACCACCCCACAGAAAGATGCCGGCTGGCGAATCGATCCACCGGTGTCAGTGCCGAGAGTGGCAACCGCCATGCCCGCGGCCACGGCCGCGGCTGACCCACCGCTTGAGCCACCAGGAACCCGGTCCAACGCCACTGGATTGCGCACCGGACCGTAACCGGAATTCTCCGTCGATGACCCCATGGCGAATTCATCGCAGTTCAGCTTCCCCACCAGAACTGCACCCGCAGCCTCCAGGCGCTTGACCACGGTGGCGTCATAGGGCGGCATGTAGCCTTCGAGGATCCGCGATCCGGCCGTCGCCGGGGAACCCTTCATGACCAGCACATCCTTGATCCCGATGGGCACGCCGGCCAGCGCAGGCAGGGGACCGCCCTGCGCCACCAGTTGGTCGACGGCCGCGGCTGCGCGCAGCGCACGCTCCTGGCTTACCGCCAGATATGCATTGATGGACGGATTGCTCGCTTCAATCTCGCGGAAACAAAGCTCTGCTAACTGGGTCGCACTTGGCTTTGCGGAGCGTACTGCTGCTTGAACCTCGGAGATAGAGCTCTGCTTCCAATTCATCGTTGTTCCATTATCTCTTTATTCAATTATCGTTCCGCGCGGCGTCGGTTGCATGCGCTTTCGGCAGCGGAAAAGCCGGAACAGCTAAGGCTAGCGTTTTGGCGCGCCGTCGTAACTCCCGCTCTAGGGCAGGTGGCCAATATCTGACCCTTTTGGATCGAGAATCAGGAGGTCAAGAGCAGAAATATTGGAGAGAGACCGGGAGCGCTTCTGGTGAGGCCTGGAACATCCAGGCAATTTCTGTTGTTTTAACGTTCAATCACCTTGGGCACTTTAAAGAAGGTCCCGTCCGTATCTGGTGCACATGCAAGAACCCGCTCGCGGCTCAGAGAAGGAGCGACTTCGTCCGCCCGCAGATGCTGAGTGGATGTTTTCAACTCTCCGCCTTCGGTTAACAGGTCGGCAACCTGCGTCATGGGGGGCACTGCCGTTGTGTCCAACTCGTTGAGCTGGGCAAAGTAGTCGAGAACGGAATTCAGATCGCGCAGCATTCCCGCCTTCTCGCCACTCGTTAACTCGAGGTTCGCAAGTTCGGCGACACGCTCAACGTCCTGTTCGGAAACGGCCATAGGCTCTTAAAGACTCCGGAAAAACATGAGGAACGATGGAGGAGGTTTCCTCAGGAGCAAAAGCAGTACCAGTTTACAAGCACTGACATCTGAACAGGCTGCGGAAAAACTCTGGAGCGGGCAGGAAAGCAAAACCTCAGGGGCTAAAGCCCGTCGAATTCGCAGCGTTTACGGCCCGACTAAAGTCGTGCCCTGATACAAAGCCTTAGAGCCCCGGCCAAAAGATTTGAGGCTACTCATTTGAACGAGTACGCATGCTTTCATCGGTCGCTCGGAACCCGATAATGAACCGGCACGCAGACACTAAACCCCGATTTTGTTGACCCCTTAACGGTCGGAACTGCGGAAATCTCTTGTGTGTCAGGGCACGACTTTAGTCGGGCCGTAATCGACTGCGAATATGACGGGCTTCAGCCCCTAGGTTTTGACTTTTCCTGCCTACTTTACGCCGACTTGGAAAAGTCAACCGCCCATGAATTGGCGCGACTGGAGAAACAGCAGAAGGCCGTCTCATAGAGCAGAGAGAAATCGCTCGCCAGGGTGGCCTCGCGCATGTAGTCCCAATCGATTTTCGCCTTCAACGGCTTGATCATACGGCAGTAGTAAGCCTCAAGCTCTTCGTCGGGAATATCCTGCAGCATCTCTTCTTCGCAGCGGAAAGCGAGTGTTGCGGCGCCTGTCAAGCCGGGCCGAAATGGCATGTGCATCACTTCCAGATGAGGTAGCTTAGGCCGCGGTCCAACCAGGCTCATGTCGCCGCGCAACACATTGAGGAGTTGGGGCAGCTCATCCAACTTGTACTTGCGCAGGAAGCCGCCAAACCTGGTCACTCGTGGGTCGCCCCGCTTGGTCAGCGAGGGCCCGTCTGCCTGGGCGTCGATCGCCATGGTCCTGAACTTAAAAACCGTAAAGAGGACCCCATTCCGTCCCACGCGCTTCTGGCGGAAGATCACCGGGCCTGGGGATTTATAGCGGACCAAAAAGGCAGCGAGCAGAAGCAAGGGCCAGAAAAGCAGGAGCGCCACTGCGGCAAAGACGAAGTCTATGCAGCGCTTGACGGCCGAAACGCTCCATGCGCTCGGCTCGGCATAGTAGGCAGCAGGGTCCTGCGGTATGGCGCAAAACGGTGGAAACAAAGTCGTCGAATGGTTGCTTACTTCAGAGACGACATCATTCCAAAGCAGAGCCGCACTGGGCTGCGGAGGAGCAAAGCTTGTGTCCATGCGTTTTTAAAGACCTGTTCTAAAATTTTAGAGCGCTTGCTGAATTCTCGTTCAGGGTCTTGTCAATCAAGTTCTTTGCTTAGTCGACGGTCCTGCTGCAGTTCTTAATTTTTGCTAGACACTCGCTTGATCGGCCGAGGCGACGGTAACCTTAGCCTACTACCGAACCACTGCGTTTATGTCACTGCATCGAGAGCGCCTTCGCGGCTGGAGCCGAAGGTCTCGATTCCCGCTATGTACACGGATGAACCCGTGCCCAAAAAGGATGTTGCGCCGGGCAGAACTTTTCCCGATTCAACCTTTTAACCAAAATAACAGCATTTCCATTGTTAGGGTACCCTACTGCTCATAACAGTCAAGATTCTTAGCCCGGCGCCGTGGGCGACCGACGCCCTTTTTGTTCAAAGGTTTACCTGGCAAAGGAAAATGTTGACACAGAGATCTACCTGAATAAGCTATCGACGGCGCGGGAGCAGGAAAAGCTGCCCTGTGATGCAGCGGAAGGTTACCTAAGGCTTCTTCATTCGAAGCTGCTAATCGGCACCGGTCCGCAAGTCCTCCTGTTGCATGACAGTTCTGTCGATCGCATTTAGCCTGGGCGCTCCCGGTCCCTTGATCACGCGCTTGTCCCTGCTCAAATGAAATTCAGCGATTTTGAGACAGGCAGCGCGCGGCGACCGCCGCACGAACCATCAGTTTGAGTAGCCGGCTCTTTCCAAAATAGTCGTAATGCTCGTTGAAATCAACCATCGCCCGATGCTGCTCGATGATCTTCTTCCTGGGCATCTGGTTGATGCTTTGGCTGCCGTAATGAATGACCTCGGCCGTGGGCGTGTAATAGATTTTGCAGCCGTTGCGTTTGAGCATCAGGTTGTAGGCCAAATCGACCTGAAAATGGGGCAGTCGCTCGTCGAGCATGCCGAAGGTTTCCCAAGTTTCCCGGCGCAGCACGTAGGCGGTGGTCCCCAGACTCTCCACCTGCTGCTCCCGCGAATAATCGAAGGAGCAGGCATAGTATTCCCTTGAGACTTGCCCGTGGGGGAAGAACTTATGCCAATTGAGGCCCTGGAGAATCATGGTTCCGAGGCCGGCAAAACTACGTACGCAGGATTGGGTGGTGCCATCGGGGTTGAGCAACCGCGGGCCGCACGCCGCAGCCTCTGGATGAGCAGTCCATAAAGCCTACGAGCACCTTGAAAACGTTGCCCAGCAGCTTGGTGTCGCTGTTCAACAGGCATGCATAGCGCGCGCGCGACATCTTCATGCCCAGATTATTATTCTTGGAATAAAGCAGCGCTACCTTATTGCGCACCAGAATGACTTCTGGAAAGGCCGACTCGACCATCTCCGCGCTGCCATCCGTCGAGCCGTCATCGACGCAGATTACTTCGAATCGGATACCCCTGGTGTAGTGGTAAATCGAGGCTAAGCACTGCTGCAGCAATGCTTTGGTGTTGTAGTTGGGTATGATGATGGTTAGGTCGAGCAAGAGATTCATCAATCTTTCAAAACCTCAGGCACTTCTATTCGGATGAGTGGACTTCGCGCGCAGGAACGCCGGCGACGGTTGCATTGGCAGGCACGGAGCGCAGCAAGACAGAATTCGCACCTACCCTGACATTATCGCCTAAAGTTATTCCGCCGAGAACCTTAGCGCCAGCTCCAACGACCACAAAGTCTCCCAGTTCGGGCCTGAGAGCCAAGTCATACTTCATATCAATCTGCCTGGCCCCCAGGGTGACGCCCTGGAAGATGGTCACACTCCTGCCAATTTTTGATGCACCAATGACCGTTCCCGAGGTATGGGGAAAGAATATACCGGGACCAATCATGCATCTGGGGGAGATCTCAATCCCAAAAACAATTTGATTCAGATAAGACAATAAATGTGCTAGGGCTGGAAGACCGTTGATAAATGCCGAACGGCTGGAGCGGCAGAGGACGATGGGCAAGAACCTGGGATGAGGTAACCGGCGCAAGAGCAGGAGCAGGGAAGCTTGAGCATCCGGTTGGCCACTCAATTCCAGCTGGCGTTCGAGATCGGCGTACAGGAGCTCCTTCAGCATCTGGTCAGGCCTTCATCAGGCCGCGTTCGATCAGCTCCCGATTGGCGCGATCCAATCCGTCCTCCGGGCCGTCTTCGGCGATGGGTTGCATCTTTACCCATTGCACGAAACGCGCGATGCCTTCCTCTAGCGACAGTCTGGGCGAAAAACCTAGAGCTTGCCGGATGGCCGAAATATCGGCAAAATTGTGGCGGATATCACCCAAGCGATACTGACCTGACACCACCAGCGTACTGGATTCGGTGAATTGCCGTTGCAGGCTTCGCGCGATGGTATGGACGCTCACCTGTTCTCCCGATCCGACGTTCATGGTCAAGCCATCCCCGCCGTCCAACTCGAGGCCGAGCGCCATCGCCTCAGAGACGTCCGACACGTGCACAAAGTCACGGCTTTCCTGGCCATCTTCGAACAAAGCGATTACTTTGCCCTGCCGAATCCGATTGGAGAAGATCGACAAGATGCCGGTGTACGGGTTGTTGAGCGACTGGCCTTCTCCATAAACATTTTGCAGGCGGAAAATCAGGAAGGGAATGCCGAGTGCGTTGGCTGCGATGCGGACCAGATCTTCCTGGGCCAGCTTGGTGGCCGCGTAGACCGATGCCGGGCTGGTCCTGGCGATCTCTGGGGTGGCTACCGGGTGGATGGGGCCGCAACAGCTGGGGCAAAGCGGCTCCCACTGGCCCGCTTGCAGACTATCCAGGCTGCGTATGGGGGGATAGACCAAACCGCAGCCGAGCGCAGCGATAGGTGCCTTCGCCGTAGACGGAGCGGGACGAGGCAAGCACCAGTTTTGTGACTTGGTGGCGGTCGTTGGCCAGGACGTCGAGCAGCAGGGCAGTGCCCAGGACATTTGTGCTGGTGTAGTCGCCAATCCTGTACATCGATTGGCCTGTTCCCGTCTCCGCGGCCAGATGAACGACGGAAGTGACGTCGTTCAGGGCCGAAACCCAATCCTGGCGCTGGCAGACATCGCCGCGCATTACCTCTACGTGTTGCTCCTCGAGCAGGGTTCCCAGCTCGGGCTGGGGGACAGCGCCATGGATCTGCGGGCTCAGATTGTCCAACAGGCGCACCGTCATGCCGCGCCGGATCAGCTTTCGGGCAAGCGCCAACCCGATGAAGCCGAGCCCTCCAGTGATCAGGACCCGCTCGCCCATCTTCTGATCTTAACCTGTTTGGTATCTGAATGATCCGGAGTTGTTCAGCAAATTGCCTCGTTAAGCGACCACGCCCGTACCCGAGTAGACGCTATCATGCCTACACATGGTCGTGGGAGCGCGTGTGAAACCCCGGATTGTACTGTCGGGCGTGAACTTCGTTGAGGGTGGCCCACTCTCCGTTTTTAAGGATGCTCTTCAGGAACTGGCCGACCATTATGCCAGTCGTTATGAAATTGTGGCTCTGGTCCATCGCCAGAGTCTGTTCGACATCGATAACGTCAGTTACATCGAATTCCCGCACGTCAAGTCGTCGTGGCTCAGGCGCCTTCACTTTGAGTACTGGAGTTTGCGGGCGCTCAGTCGACGCCTTCGGCCATATCTTTGGCTTTCGATGCACGATATGACTCCCAATGTGACTGCCGAGGTGCGTGCCGTCTATTGCCACAATCCGTCCCCGTTTTACCGGCTGGGTGCGAAAGAGGCTCTC
The DNA here is from genome assembly GCA_963746595.1 of uncultured Acidobacteriaceae bacterium. GTDB lineage: Bacteria > Acidobacteriota > Terriglobia > Terriglobales > Acidobacteriaceae > PALSA-350. The sequence continues at coordinate 1,333,428 of CAVVBS010000009.1, read as the reverse complement.
ACGGATTGGAAGTTTTCTCTCTTCACGTTTTTCTATCGCTATCTCTATGCCATTAATCTGCACCGCAATGACCTCGTTATTGTGCAGCAGGAATGGCTACGCGGCGAATTCCGGCGCAGATATCACGTGCCCAACATCGTAGTGGCGCACCCACGAATTCCAAGTCTTGTGATCCCAGCACTCCACGAAGAACAGCAGTCTCAAGGGCAAGCCGTGCGCTTCCTCTATCCTACGTACCCACGATCTTTCAAAAACGTCGAGCTTTTACTTCAGGCCGCAGGAATCCTCGAGCAAGCTGGCGTGGATGGCTTCACTGTCTGGCTGACAATCGATGGCAGCGAGAATCGATATGCGGCGAAACTCCGCTCTGAGTATGGCGGCCTGCGCTCCGTCTCCTGGCTCGGCATCATGCCTCGCGAGCGCATCCTTCTGCTTTACGCGAAAGCCGACTGCCTCTTGTTTCCTTCCAAGCTGGAGACCTGGGGTATGCCTATTTCGGAATTCCAGCAAACAGGCAAACCGATGCTTGTGATCGATCTTCCGTACGCCCACGAGACCGTCGGCACATACCCCGCTGTCAGCTTTTTTCCGCCAGGCAACCCCCGGATTCTTGCGGATGCCATGAAAAGCTTCATCCAGGGACGTCTCGCATTTAGCCAGCCCTCCGCTCCATCCATTCCTGCGCCGTTCGCCGCGGATTGGACTGAGTTATTCCACATTCTTCTCAACGAGAAACGGGGCGGCCGTCTGACCCCGATGAACGCCGACTCACCGGCGGCCGGCTCGGTTAGCGCCTCGTCTTGAGGGCCTCGAAATCCCAACAGGCCTCACGCCATAGGTGCCATCCCAACGTCTCCATCGCTAGGAAACTGCTCCTTGTAGAGTGATTCCAGTCCCCCGATAGGCGCGGACCATATAATGGTCTTTCCCGGTGAAGGCAAACCTCTCCATTCCGTCTCTACAGCTTCCGCAAGTACCCTCGTTCTCGATATCCAACGAAATTCCGACGGTTCGAATTCCCTTTCTTTCCCTCCTCCTCGAGCCCCGCCCGCTGAGGAAGTGGCTTTTTATCTGGGGGTTCTGTTTGTACCTGGTCTTCTGCTTTGGTTGCTTTTTTGTATTCGAGCAGCCGCGGCTTAATCACGATACCTATATAAGGTTTGGGGCGGATTCTCCCACCTACTGGGATGGCGTGGAGTACCGGCGCCAACACACTCAAACCGGGAGCGTTCTCGTTTCTTTCACCGGAAACCTGCTGGGACCAGTGCTGATTGGGACGTTATTCCGGACCGGATTTGCGGTTGCCTGCTTTAATATCGTGCTCTTCTTTTTCGCAGTGGAGGTTGCCTGCACGATTCCTGGGGTAGACAGATACCGCCTTCTATTTCTTCTGGCCATCTGTGCGGAGACAGCACCCGCTTTGGTCACCCTCAACAAGGAGATCATGGTGCTGGTTTCTGCATTGCTCTTCGCTAAATACGTTTACTCGAAGAGACGCTCCTTCATTCTGCTGTTAGCGGTGTTTGCCGTGTCGGTCTTTGCCCGTTGGGAGCAAATCGCCATTCTTTTGCTCTATCTTTTCCTGAGCAGAAAGGGTTCCGTTTTCAAGCGCAAACCCTGGCTTGCAGTGTTCACCGTGGTTGCTATCCTTACCGTGCTCTATCCGCTGATCGCCAGGCTACCCGGCTCTCGAATCGGAGCGTTCACGCAATATGCCAAGGGCGCAAACACAATTGCCAAGCTCAACAGAATCCAAACCGATTTCGGCTTTCCACTCGTCGTGGTGCCCAAAATCATCATGGACATCTTCGGCGAATTACTGCGGCCTCTCACCTTTTTGGGCGAGTACTACATTCTTGGCTATGCTGACATTCACTCCATTTTTATCATTCCCCTTTTCTCGATTGCGCTGATCACGCTCCTCGTGAAGGCCTATCGAAGAGGATTGCTGAATCCGGCGCGCCCGATCGCCCTGCTCATCATCACGTACGCGATCGTCACCGCGGTAACTCCGTTTGTTCAGCCTCGTTATTACTATTTCAACTACGTCCTGCTCTGCCTGGAGTTGGCCAGATACAACGAGGGGGAGGACCGGGTCCTGGAAGGGTCGCCGGTAACTGCGAAACTGGCTTAAGGCAGTTTCGCCGGGCTAACCGATCATCTGGCCGTCAACAACGGCTGGGATGTCCCGTTTTCTGAGTTGTTGCCGCCAGCGTTGCAGCCGGCGTGCTCTGGTCAGAAACAATCTTTGCAGGAAATACTCCCACGTGATTTTGGAAAAGATTTTGTTCTCGTAGCGGCGGTATTGCTTCACCGTGCGTACAGAGAGCCGCAGAAGCTGGGACAGCCGCTCCAGAGGAGGCAGGAAAAGATCGACGTAAGCGCTTTCCGCCGCCATGAAGTTTTTGTAGCGCTGGGGGCTCATTTCCTTGTCGTAATCCATGCTCGCGATGGAGTGCTCCACATGTAGGTCTCCGGCAACATACATGTATTTGCCTTTTCGATGAAGTCCTTGGAAGACGTAGACATCGGAGAGGTCGAGCCAGAATTCATCGCTGTATCCGCCCACCTCGCGCAGGGCGGCCACGCGCATCAGCGTTGCGCTATTGACGGCGTAGGCCTTGTCTTTGCATAGACCGTTGAAGGTAAGCGGAATCTGTTGTACTCGATTGAAGCTGAGTAGCCGCCGCGGGGAAACCAGCGTGCCGTGCGAAGAGACAAAAGGAACAACAGCTGCAATTTCCTCCGCGTCCTTGAACTTTTCGCTATAGGCGATCATTCCGCGCAGTAAGTCATCGGAGACCGTCGTGTCCTGATCGAGAAGAAGCATCCACGGGCACCCGACAGAATCGGCGAACTTCATGGCTTGGTTGTAGGCCCCTGAGGTGCCTACGTTTCCGCCGGCATGACCCAGATCGACGGGAAAAGGAAGGGAGACATTGGTAGCCGGAATGGGACTGTTGTCCCACAGAAGCACGCGAAGAGAGGATTTGAGCTCCGGGTTGCGCTCGAATACCCGGATCAGACTCTGGATCGTCTCGGACCGCTCCGGCAACTGCTTGTAAAGCACGACGACAGCGAGGATCTGCATCAAAAATTCTTCGATGAAACAGGTAGCGGGGAGAGGGAGCGTCGATTCCTGGCCATGACGAGAGGAAGGGGGCAGAGGCGCGGGGCAAACGGTCTGACCCGTGACAAGTACGGCCGCTCCGCGTTAACTGGGGCGAAACCGAAGCGCCCGTCGAAATTGGCCCAGCTTTTGGGCATACACCTCGTCGGCTGCCACGCGACTGTAAACGTAGGACCCGATGACCCGCCCACACCCATAAAGAAAACCAAGAACACCGCCGACCAACGTCCACAGAGCCCGGTATGGCCCCGACTTTCTGTCCGGGGGCTCGGCCGGATCCAGCATCTGGATCACGGGCGCGGCTTTCGCCTCGTCTAGTCTAGCGGCTTCAAATTGGCGCGCGATGAGATCGAAAATCAGGGTATGGTACTGCACGTCTCTTTGCTTGCGCAGGAAGGCGATCTGGTCCTCGGCGAGCACCCTGCTGGAAAGGGAGATGTCGCCGGGTTTACGGTCTTTGTGAAGGCTCTCTAAGGCGATCAGCTGCTGCCGCAGGCTTGCCAGTTCGGTGTTCAAACGGATCACGTCGGGGTTTTGATCCGTGGACGAGATATGCAGGGCGTCAAGCTGCACTTCACGAGAGATGATCTGTGACTGCAGCTGAGCCACTTGGCCAATGACCACGCCAGTTTGGCCGGTAGGGTTCACCGCACCAGTTTGCTCCTCGGTCTGCCTGAGCGCGATTTCAGCGTCGGTCAAGCGATCTTTCTCGAGCGCCAATTGCTGGGAAAAGAAGAGCCTTCTCACGGAAGCTTCGCCGATTATCAGACGGCTGTTGATGGCGTGCAGCTCGTCAACATAAGTATTGGCAATCTGGGCGGCTCGATGGGGATCTTCGTCCTTGACCTCAATGGCGATCATGCCGCCTTTATCGCTCACGAATTTGGAATTACCAGCTAGCCTTAAACGCGCCTGGCTCAGCTTTCCGGCGTGATAAACGGCCTGGAGATTGAGGCGCTTGATCAGCGCATCGGCAATCGTATTGCTCTGCAGAATTGCCAGGTAGAGATCGTTAGGATCTTTCAATGCGCCACCGCCTAACCCCGTCAGGGATGCCAGACTCCCAAGCTGGCTGACCAAGGCGGCGCTTGACTGTCCCTGCTGGGGTGGCATAATCACTGCCCTCGCGCTAAATACAGGGTGGATCAGAAGCACTAACCCCGTAGCCAATAACAGACCAATCAAGGTGGAGACGATAATCGTGTACTTGCGCTCCGCGATTACCAGCAACAGATCCAGCAGGTCAAACTCGATCTTGGAGGCTTCCGAGGTCGGCCTGTACTCCCTGGTGGGCGGCATTATGGCCATAGGCTACCCCGCACAATCAATCCCTGCGTGCCAACCAGCCATGGCAAGGCTGTCGTTCCCGGCAGAAGCTGTCGGCCCGAGTTATCACTGCTTCCCATGTCAATCCCTCAATGTTACCGCAGCACGGCAATCGCTGCCGCGCCCAGGGCTAGTTGGGAGAAAATCTGCGTGTAATTGATGAAGTTCCTCAGACCGGAAGGTCTGGGGACCTTTTCCGGAACTACTACCGTGTCTCCCGCGTTCAGTCGCATGGATGAGAAGGTATTTCCGAAAACACCATTGCGAGAATTCCGGCTCACCACCGAGCCGTCGGCCCGGATGATGAACGAATCTTTGCCATCGGCGCTCTTTGTCGGTCCCCCGGCCAGCCGCAGGTAACCTCCCACCGGCTGCGTATTCCGGAACAAGAAAGAGTTCTGGTCGTACACGGCTCCCACCACATTCACGGTGCTGGGCTTGGACGGAACCACGAAGCGATCGCCGTCCTCCAGTTGTATGTTCGGCAGACTGGTAATTCCGGCTGCGTTTTGCGGAATATCCAATACCACGCGACCTGTGGCACGTATGGTGCGGAACCTGGCCACCAGACTTCTGGAGGCGGCGGTGGCAGCCGGGTCAACACTGCCGATGCTGGCGGAGGCAGCGATCGTGGAGCGGTCGATCTCCAGTTCCAGGTTCTGCAGGTAGTCATTCAGTCGCAATTGCTGCAGGATGCGTGTTGACTCGCGGGTAAAGTTCGATCCGAACAGATAAGCATCCGGAGTGAAACCACCGGCGCGAGCCACCAACTGGGGAAGAGTCTCGTCGGGAAGGACGCTGTAAACGCCCGCCTGCTTGAACTCACCTTCAAGACGGACGAATTTGGTGCGCTGGGATTGCGGAACCTTGATATCCGCCTGGGAGAAGATGGTAACCACGTCGCCGGGTTCGAGCGCCAGGTTCTGCGAAGCGTCGTGGTCCAGGACAAGCTGCCCTGGGTTGAACGGCACTAGTGAGGTGGTGAGCGTTTGCGGGTTCATCCGCTCAATTACCGCATAAGACCAATCGATCTCAGGCACCGCAAGCGCGACCGCAAGCGCCGGCCGCGGCAGGTTTCCCGCCGATGTCTGCTCCTCATCGGCCAGCGATCTGCTGCCCGGGCCGATGCAGGGTTGGCCGTTCTGGGAACTGTTCGAAGAGTTAGTGGCAGCGGATCCGATGCCTTGACCACCCTGATTCTGTTGCGTATAGCTGGCGTTCGGGTCGCAGTCCGGGTTGTTATTCGGTACAGAAGCTGGATTTTGATTCTGGTAGTTATTCTGTACGGAGTTGGCGCTAGAACCCTGCGATCCATTGGATTGTTGAGTTTGGGTGCCATTCCCTGAGCGCTGTCCGTTATAAATCGGAACCCCGTTGCTATCGTATTGCGCAGAGCCGGTCTGATAACCATTGAGGTCTCGGGGGTAGTAGTCGGGATTATTGGCGTATTCCGGCTTGAACTCTGGACCCGGAACGCCGAGTTGGTTCCTGCGTTCCCAGTAATCCCTGGTTATCAACGATTTACTATCGGGAATTATGTCACTCAACTTCATGCCCGGATGCCAGGAGAATCTCCCGGCTTGGGCGACATTGCCGCGCAAGGTGACGGTCTTCTGGAACTGCGGAGAGATGGGGAGCACGCGCAGAAGATCCGCTTGCTGCAATGGGGTCGCCAACCCGGCGCCCTCGAGTGAGATATCCACGACTGTGCGGGTCTGGTGTTCGTCCAGGCGTTCCAGCGATGCCCGCAGCACAGAGGCCGTGGAAGATAGCCCTCCGGCGAAACGAAGAGCCTGGTCCACGGTGGTGTCTCCTTTCAGCTCATAGACAGCAGGGTTGTGGACGTCGCCGGCGATGGCCACTTGCGCTCCGACCGGAGGAATATAAATCACGTCTCCCGGGAGCAGGGGTGCGTCCTTGGACATATCGCCAAGTATCAACAGATCGTACAGATCGAAGTGGCTGATTGTTTGCCCATTGCGCCGGAGCTGAATGTCGCGTAGGGAGCCCTGAACGGAGGGGCCACCGGTGGCAAACAACGCGGTGACCAGGGTGCTGAGCGAACTCAGGGTATAGGTTCCGGGACGGCGAGCCTGGCCTACGACGAACACCTGAATCGACCGCAGCTGGCCCATTTCAACATCAAGATCGAAGCTCCTGTAAATGTGGCCGAGAGCGTCATGAATATGTTGCTTAACTTGTGCAAACGGCAAGCCGGCAACGTGGATCTCGCCTACCTGCGGAAGGTATATCGAACCGGAACGGTCTACGGTGAGTTGCGCGTTGAAATTGACCTGTCCCCAGATGCGGATCACCAGTTGATCGCCCGGGCCGAGGACGTAGTCGGGAGTCACATTCACCTCGCGCAGCGGAGCAAAGGTCGAAGGCACTTGGCGAAAAAGGCTGTCACCGTAAACCGGCAGAAGAGTGCCCAGGGAGCCGCGAACCAACAGCTGGAAATCGGTAGGAGCAGAAGGGGCCCGGATAGCTAACAGGCGGGCTTGTTCAAGCGCTTCCAGTTGGGACTGCGCATTGTTTAGACCGCCCTGGTCGATAATGCTCTGCACCCTACTGTTCATTCCTGAGGATTGCAGTCCAGGATATTGCCCCCCCAACTGGCCGCCCCCAAGCCCCGCGGCTCCGTAAGCACCGCCACCCGTAGAAGAGCCAAACTGACCCGTGCCCAACTGGCCGAGGCCCTGGGTCGGAGCCTCTTCCTCACTCACGCAACTTCCATCCACAGAGGAAATGACGCCTGAGGGGCAATCGAAGGTATCGGAACCGGCGGACTGAGCGGCAGCAACTGGGAGTTCGACCTGCCCAACGCTGGCGATGAGCAGAATCGCAAAGAAAAGACCTGAACGCTTACCCATAATTTGTGAAAGCAGAAAATTGCCCAGCGAGCGGCCGGCGTTTCCTGCCAAGCTTTTACTCCTTTACCATCGGCGCAGCCCCGTCCAACCGAGGCGAACTTGTCCAATTCTTACTTTAGTTTAGGGCCTCCGGCTGGAAGTGCAAATTCTTTTCCCTGGGAACCGCCCGGAACAAATCGCCAGACCACTTCGGCGCAGACCTTCGGGACGCCGAATGCAAACCCCACCTGCGTAACCCAGAACGTTTGATACGAGTACGCAAATGGGCATGCGCTCTATATACTTAGCGTCTCCTCCCCGAATTCAGACAATCCAGGCGAAAGATTGCCTCGAGTGAGGGTTTATGCACCGATTGCTTCTTTTTCCTGTCTTGCTGTTGACCGTGTTTGGGTTTTCCTCCCCGGCTCCCGCGCAAAATGGAGCCACCACCAGCGTTACGGCCAACCCGGCCACCATCACCGTCGGGAGCAGCGTAGGTCTCACCGCAACCGTTCAGCCGGCTAGCATGACTACCAGGCCCACCGGCACGATCAGCTTCCTCGATGGCACGACCGTTTTGAGTAGCGCATCCATTGCCCTTGCCCCGAACGGCCTCGCCGGCGCCACCTTTCCGCAGACCTTCGGCACGCCTGACCCTACGTTCACGCCACAGCCAAATATTCAGATTAGGGGGCTGTACACGGGCGAATTAATAGGCGATCTGAACAGCGACGGAGTTCCAGACCTTCTTATCTATAATTTCGGGAATCCATTCTCCCTGCAAACCTTTACCAGCACCGGGAAGGGCGGCTACAGCACTGGCACGGTGCAGACGTTCAGCTTTCTTAGTGGGTGTTCCCCCAGCGGCTACGTAGTCGGCTCTCCGCAGCTGATCGACTTGAACGGGGACGGTAAGACCGACATTCTGTGCGGATCTCTGGTCGCCTATGGAAACGGAGATGGAAGCTTCGCCCAAACGGTTACGGTTCCGTTTCTTTCCAGCGGATTCTACACCGCATACGCAGCCGATTTGAACGGCGATGGCCAGGCTGACATTCTTGCCGTGCCTACATGGGATCAGACATACGATTCAGCAGTTCAATATGCATTTACGATTTTCCTCAACCAGGGTGGAGGGTCGTTCGCGTCTGCAGGAACCTTCCCTGTTGCCGCGATCTCTAATTTGCCGGGCACAGGGTTCTATCCTCCGATCGTCGTAGATCTGAACAACGACGGCAAACCGGACATAATTTCGCAGACGCTGACTTATGGTTCCACGCAATCAACCAACCCCCAACGAAGCGTCGACGTGCTGCTGAATAACGGAAATGGCACCTTCGGCACGTATATGCCGGTTACCGTCTCAACCCCGCCAAACAACGGTGGAGGCCCCCTAGCCTACGTAATGGGTTCCGGAGACGTTAACAGCGACGGCAAACCGGATCTTATCCTGACCGAAACGGACAGCTCGGGAAATGTAGCAGCCATAGTGCTTCTGGGGAACGGAGATGGGACCTTTCAACCGCAGACTAACCTAATACTGTCTGAAGGACCCGTACCCGGCCTGCCGGCCAACGCGCCTCCCGCCATTTCCGTTGAGGATCTTAATTTAGACGGCAAGCAAGATCTCATTTTTAACAATGGCCAGGTTGCGTTGGGCAATGGGGACGGGACCTTCGCTTTGTCGACCGCGCTCTTTGCCTATCCACAAAGCTCTACACCCGCCTGGGTATTCCCTCTGGTGCAAATGACCCTCCCGGGCAATTTCCTGCCCTCTCTTGTCTACTTGCTGCCTGCGGCCACCCCACCGGCAGTATCTGTCTTTACGCCGCAAACCAGCAGCTCCGCAACCCTCGCTCCGTCAACATTGACAGTGGGCACGCACTCGATCACCGCCCGCTACTCCGGCGACGCAAACTATGCGGCGGATACTTCCGCAGCCGTGCCGGTTACCGTGAACCAGGCGGCTTCTGCAACTGCGGTCATTTCCTCGGCTAACCCAAGCTTTGCCGGGGGGAGCTTGACGTTAACCGCGAAAATAACCAGCCCGGGGCCTACACCCACAGGCAATGTGACTTTCGCCTCGGGATCAACAACGCTCGGCACCGTCGGTTTGAGCGGAGGATCAGCCACCTACACGACTTCTTCTTTCACTAAAACGGGGACGCAAACCATTACGGTGTCGTATTCGGGAGATGCCAACACACAAGCATCCTCGGCGTCTCTCAGCCAGGTGGTGAACGCCGCCTTTACCCTGGCGCCTGATGGGGGCGGGAACACCACCTTGACCGTCAAGGCGGGTCAAACGGTGAGCGCGCCCATCAACGCGACCGGCGCGGCCGGCTTTTCAGGAGCGGTTACCTTCGCCTGTACGGGGCTGCCGGCAAATGCCAGTTGCAGCTTCAGCCCGGCAAGTATCAACGTGTCTGGCACGGCCGCTGTCCCGACGTTGCTTACCGTCAACACTGCAGCGAGCTCGACGGCCAGCCTGCTGAGACAGGATGGAGGCCGTGGATTCGGTACTGTCGCCTATAGCCTGGGATTAGCAGGTCTATTGCTGTTATGGCCGATACGGCGCAGAGGAGCTCGCCTCCGCGCGATGCTGATCTGCAGTTTCGTTCTCGCCGCCGTGGGACTGACTAGTTGCAGCGCAGGCAGTGGCGCAACTCCTACTCCTGAAACCACAACGGGCACATATAACTTCACGGTTACGGCGAGCTCAGGCAACGTGCAGACCCAATCCTCCTTCACTCTTGTGGTGCAATAAGCAGCCTTCCTCAAACCCGAAGGATCTGATGGTATGGTGGACCTTGGGGTAGGAGGCATCTGTGGAAATAGGCGCTCGGATTGGGCTGATTGCACTTCTTGTTGGTATGAGTCCGCACGTGGGCGTCCCGCAGGCGCAGCGCGGAGCATCTTTGCCCCAGGCGCCTCTGACAGCGACCAGCGTCCCCGGCAGCGACATTGGTGACCGCGTTAACCATGCGTTGAAGTCTTGCTCTCTGCAGTGCACGGTCTATATCCCTGCCGGCAACTACTCATTTTCCGTTCCTATACGCCTGCAGCTCAATACCTACGGCAGGTACAAGTTGAGCGGCGATCCGGGAGCTATTCTGACCTATACGGGTAAGGGCGATGCGATCACCACTTCGATCGGCGATCAACCGGGATACTCCCAATTGTTGATCGAGGGATTCCAGCTCAAGGGAAATCCGCATGCAGCCTCCGGGATTCACATGCTGCCGACCAACCGGATCAGCATTCGCAACATGGTGATCTATGGATTTACCGGCGGCGACGGCATACTTGTCGAAGGGACCAACAGCTCCAATATCTACGACAACATGATCTCCAGTAATAAGAACGGAATCCGTCTGATTCCTTCCTTTTGCGGGGGCAAGCCAGTGCAATGCGGGATATCGGTGAATGGACCTCCTTATGCGGCGAATGCCATCCACGTCACCAACAACCAGATTACGAACAATTTGCAGTGGGCCATTATCGAGGACGCGATCGTGGTGGGACGCGGTCTTTCCGAGATGCTGAACAATATTTATATGGGCAACGATCTGGAAGCAAACGGAGGGGGTATTTATCTGACCCGGTCCAGGGGAACCGTCATCGAGGATAACTATTTCGAGGGCACGCCTCGCGAAGTGGTGCTTGGCATTCCTGAAGGGAGCAGCGGGTACCGCGCCTACGGCCCAGTGGTGCGCGATAACTACTTCACAACGACAGTAGGCACCCCGTATAACATCGAACTGCAGAATACTGATAGCGCGATTATTGAGGGCAACAGCGAACTGGTCGCATCGCTTGGTCCGAAGAATTGCTTTGTCGAGATGGTCCGGGCAACCCGCACCTATATTTCAAGGAACGCTATCTATCAGAAGAATGCGTATTGTTTTTATGGGAACCCGGGAACCCCCTCGACCAGCGATGGTTCTGTCTTCCTCAACCCGCACTGAGTACGTTGCCGGTCTTTCGTTCTCAAACGAAAGACCCCTCAACAACGGACGATTTTTTCTGATACCAGGCCGCGCGTGGCGTTGCGCGAGTCGACCACGAGCTGCGACTCATCAACGATGCGGGCGTAATCGTAGGAAGTATGGTCGGTCACGATCAGCACACAATCGTAACTACCAAGGTTATCGAGCGACTGCGACTCCATGTTCAGATTATATTTTCGCCCGCGTCCGACCGAGGGAAAGAAGGGATCGTTGTAGCTGACGGCGGCACCGTCGTGCTGCAGCATCTCGATGATCGACAGCGAAGGAGATTCGCGCAGATCATCCACGTCTCGCTTGTAAGCCAGGCCCAGCACCAGGATCCGCGATCCCTTGAGCGGCTTGCCGCGCTGATTCAGCGCGGAGGCCACTGCCGCTACCACGTGATACGGCATGGCTTCGTTCACTTCACCGGCAAGCTCAATAAAGCGTGTACTAAAGTCGAATTCCTTTGCTTTCCAGCTCAGATAAAAGGGATCGATGGGGATACAGTGGCCACCGAGCCCCGGGCCGGGATAGAAGGGTTGGAAGCCGAAAGGTTTGGTCGCAGCCGCCCCAATCACCTCCCAGATATCGATGCCCATGCGCAGGCAGAGCAGTTTCAGTTCGTTTACCAGCGCAATATTCACGCAACGATAGATGTTCTCGAGCAGCTTCGTCATCTCCGCCGCGGCCGGCGTGGAGACGCGGATCACACGCCGGAACGCCGTGTTATATAAGGCGCTGGCGGCCTCCGCCGCCAAGTGACCAAATCCACCGACGACTTTCGGAATGTCGCGCCGATCGATGCTGGTGTTACCGGGATCTTCACGCTCAGGAGAATAAGCCACCAGAACACCGTCTGGGAGGATCGTCTCGCGCATGACCCTGACCCTCCCCGCACGTTCGATCGCCGGTGCGATCAACTCCTCTGTCGTGCCGGGATAGGTGGTGCTCTCCAGGACTACCAGTTGGCCAGGGCGTAGGTGGTCAACGATCGAATCCATGGTTGCGGCAATGTAACTCATGTCCGGCGTGTGGTGATCGCTGAGAGGTGTTGGCACACAAATCAAAATTGCATCGACTTCCCCAATCTCAGCAAAATTGGCAGTCGCGCGAAAGCCCTTACCCTGTGCACTCGCGATCTGTTGGGGATCGATACGATGGATGTAAGACTCGCCTGCATTCAGGCGGTTCACCTTGGCCGCATCGATATCAAAGCCAGTGACGCGAAATCCCTCCTGGCTGAAGAGCAGAACCAGAGGGAGCCCCACATAGCCAAGGCCAATGATTCCCACCCGCAGCTCGCGCTTCTCAACCAGCGACAACCACTGTGTCAAACTTTGCTGGTCGACCAACATGCTTCTCCTGGGGATTTCACGGTAGGTACATTACCTCGAGGCAACCGGCAGCTTCAGCGTCTCGCGATACCACTCCACGGTCCGCTCCAGACCCTCTTTGACTCCGATCAAGGGGCGATAACCAAAAGCCTCAGCGGCTGCGGAAATGTCGGCCTGCGAATTCAGTATGTCTCCCGTTCTTGGGGGACCGTAAAGCGGCGGGCGGTCGAACCCGATCAGTTTTGCCAACAACTGGTAGATCTCTTTGAGTGTGTGCTGCCCGCCACAGGCGGCATTGAAGACCTTGCCCGCTACCTTCTCCGCCGGAGCAGCGCAGGCCAGCAGGTTGGCCGAAACAATATTGTCGATATAGGTGAAATCCCGCCCTTGCTCACCGTTGCCAAAGATAGTTGGGCGCGCTCCCTCGAGCATCTGCTGGATGAATTTTGCCAGCACTCCGCTATACGGCGAATCCGCGCCCTGGCGTGGCCCGAAGACGTTGAAGTAGCGCAAACTAACAGTCTCCAGCCCATACACCTGCCAATAGCTGCTCATGTAATATTCGCCGGCGAGTTTTTGAACGGCATAAGGCGAAATGGGCATGGGGCGCATCGATTCCTTGCTGGGCAGGACCGGCTGATCCCCGTATGCGGAGGAGGACGCCGCGTAGACGACTCGCTTGACGCCAGCTGCCCGCGCTCCCTCGAGCACATGGAATGTTCCGTCCACATTGCAACGATGACTCGGCTCAGGATTCTTCACCGAGAGAGGAACAGAAGGCAGCGCACCGATGTGCAGAACGTAGTCAATTCCTTCACAGGCGGAGCGCATCGCAACAGCATCGCGCAGATCCGCCTCCCGGAAGTCGATCTGGCCCTCAATGCCGGCAAGGTTCGCCGCCTTCCCGGTCAGGTAGTTGTCCACCCCACGGACCTGCTCCCCGTGCTCTACCAGGGCTCTCGCCAGGGATGATCCAATAAAACCAGCGATTCCCGTAATCAGATATTTCGCCATGCCGTCGTTTCCCAAAGACCGCGCGTAATCACCAGGGCGCGCACCTAAGTTCTGGGCCAGCCCACTCTAGAGCATTCTTGCTAATACCGTGATCCGGTGGGATTGGCTATGTGCGGCCATTCTTTGGCGGAATGGCCGCGTCAGATTCAGTTTCCTGGTCCACATCATTAGCAAAAATGCTCTAAAAACGATTCCTGCGCCAAACGAGTACCGCAGCTCAGCGCATCGCGGCATGGACTCGGGGGGAAATGGACTGTCAGAAACCACCTTTGAAAATAGCATATCGGCCCAGTTCGTCCTCGTGGGGCACCGAAAATGGGAAATCCGGCCTACTCCTGGACCCAAAAGGGAGTTTGCGCAAAATCCTCTGACATCTTCTGTATGTACTTCCTGGAATTGAACTTTTTGCCGGTAGAAGCACCGGACATATAGCGGATAGTGCCAAAGATCGGGCGGTCAAACCACGGCCGATCGAACTTACCCACAATCGACCAGGCGATCCCGGCGTATCCGTTGGGGTCTCTGCCATCCAGAAAGTAGCGGTCATTGAGCGTAACGCAGGTTTCGAAAGCCCTCGCCGGGTCAGGAGACCACTCCAGGATCTTCTTTGCCCAGTACATACGCATGTAGTTGTGCATCCAGCCAAACTTCACCATCTGGTTCTGGGCTGCATTCCACAGCTCGTCGTGGGTCTGAGAGCGTTCCAACTGCTCGACCGAGTAGAGATGTCCGCGGCGGTCGCGCGCGTGCTCCATGAGCGTCTTGCGCGCCCACGGCTCGGCGCATTCAAACGAATCGTAGTTCTCAGTAAATTTGACGAAGTTCACCGCCAGTTCCCGCCAGCCGATCAATTCGCTGATATACGAATCGCGCGCGGGCTGGGAAACTTTGCCTTCCTTGAAGGCTTCTTCGACGGCAAGCGCGATAGTAATGGGGCCAATATGACCAAAGTGCAGATAAGGTGACAGCCGGCTGGTGCCGTCCACCTCAGGGTGGTTGCGCGCCTGGTCGTAAGCAGCAAGATCTCTCTGCACAAAGTCGTGCAGCCGCTTGAGCGCCGCATGGGTGCCGCCAGTGAAGCTTTCGACCGGCTGAACGGAACGATCCAGCTTTTTCCACCCTTCGGTGACATCCTCGCGCACGGCAAAGGACTCCAACGGCTGCGATGGCTTCCATTCCCGGTGGGGTTTGACCGCCGGCTGGCGGACGAGAAATTTCGGCAGCTCAGCGTAGAGCCTCGGCTTGAAGATATGCAGGGCGTACATCCGCTTTTCAAATAAGTTGGATGGGACTACTACGTCGGCGTCCACGGTCCAATACGGGATGCGTAACCGGCCAGCCAACACTCTGCGCCAGCGTTCCGGCTCGCGGCAGGGATTCTCATCGCCGATCACCATGGCCGCGTTCACTTCTGCCAGCAGCGCTTCCAGGGAGTTTTTCGGTGGCCGGCGGACGATAAATCCAATCTGCCGCTGTTGCAGATCCTCTTCGATGTCAGCCAAGCCCTGATTCAAGAAGGCGTAATGGCGCCAGTTGGCATGGGGAAAATTGGAGATGGCCGAAAAGTAGGCCAGGACCGGCAGATCGAGGGCGTTACCGACCTCCACGGCAATGTCGAGGGCCGGATTGTCGAGCGCTCTTTCCGCTCGCTGCATCCAGTAGACAACGCATTTCGCATCGGGCGCCAGCGAGCCGCCGCGGCGAACAAGAACTCTGGGATTGTCAGCGATCTTGCGCAGCGCTTCAGGTAGATCACGTAGTTGTGTCGGGTCGGATGTCATGGGAGGGAAGGCCAAAGCTGACGTGGGCCTACGGCCATCTTATTCGTCCCAGCTACGCTAAGACGACCCGGATTTCCTGTTCGTGGCTCCATTGACGACTGCGTGTGTGGCTTTCAGTAAGAAAGCCGCATAAGGTTCGACAACGTCAAAAACTCCAGAGGAAGCCGGGGGAACCTGGGGCGCTCATCCCCTGGTTAGGAGCAGATCGATCTCTACCAGAGACCCCAGTTGCGGCTGATGTAATCGGAGAGGGTCATCGTGATCAACACCAGGAAGGTGAAAAAGCCGGCTCCGACGGTGAGCATCATTACCCGCGAGCTATACCGGATATGCATAAAAAAGAGAATGACCAGCACAGCCTTGAGGCAGGCAATGGCAAGTGCCGCGATGGGGTTAAAGATGCCCATATCGAGGAAGGCGACACCGGTTGTGGTCGCAGTCAGCACCAGGAGCGCAAGCAGGATGAGCAGGTATATTTTGGGTCCGACGACGTGATGTTCGTGTTCCGTAGGAGCGGACATGACGGCTCTCCGTTACCAGCTATTTCAAAGGATGGCGGCTGATGAGATACAGCAGCGGGAAAAGAAAGATCCAGACGATATCGACGAAATGCCAATATAGGCCGAAGTTATCGATGGTTGAGGTGTGCCCCTCAGTGTAAGCGCCGTGCCAGGCATGGTAGAGCAGAAAGAACAAAATACTGACTCCGATGATCATGTGCAGGGCGTGCATGCCAGTCATGGCAAAGTAGAGGAAGAAAAAGAGCTGTGCGTGTTGAGCCATGTCAGGCGCCAACGGAACATCCCTCTTGTCGGCGGGATGGACAAAATCTTCCACGCTGAAGCTTGCCCCTGGGATGTGGTGTTCGACATATTTGTCGTGATACTCGACGCTCTTGATGCCAAGAAAAACCAACCCCAAAAAAATGGTAAGGCTGAGACAAGTAATCAATGCCTTGCGGTTGCGAATTTCCGCTGAATAGACGCCCATGGCCATGGTGAAGCTGGATAGAATCAGCACCGCCGTATTGGTGGTTCCGAGGCCGATGCTCAGCGTATTACTTCCGGCCACAAAGGCGTCGTAATACCAGTTGCGATAGAGCAGGTAGGCCATGAACAGGCCGCCAAAGAACATGATTTCGGTCAGCAGGAAGAGCCACATACCGAAGCTGGCGGTTTCCCGCTGCTGCTCCACCGTGACGAAATGGTGGCGCAGATAAGCTGGATGCGCTTCGTCGTGCTCTTCGTGGGGTTCTGCGTGGCCGGGGGCGATCGCTTGGCTATCCAACGGTCGTTACCTCGTGTTCAGTCTTGTGCGCCAACCAGTCATAGTCGTATGCCTCGTGATCCATGATTGGTATATCGACAAAGTTTTCTGTCAGCGGCGGAGACTGAATCTGCCATTCCAGGCCAGTCGCCTGCCAGGGGTTACTGCCCGCGATCTTACCGTACTTAAGCGACCAGGGCATATAGAGCATTGGTAGCACATAGCCGATACCGAGAACCGAGGCGCCTGCTGTCGATAGGACATTGAGCACCTGGAACTCGGGCGGATACGCATGGTAACGGCGCGGCATGCCCAGGTAGCCGACGATGAACTGGGGGAAGAAGGTCAGGATGAATCCGATGAATGTAGTGACCGCGCTCAGCTGCGACATGGATTCGGGATACATTCTGCCCGTCATCTTGGGCCACCAAAAGTGGACGCCCGACAGGTAAGCCATCAACATGCCGCCCACCATCACGAAATGGAAATGGGCGACGATGAAATAGGTCTCGGTGAGGTGGATGTCCATCCCTAGCGAGCCCAAAAATACGCCGGTGAGGCCGCCGATGGTAAACAGGCCCATGAAGCCGAAGGCGTAGAGCATCGGGGTCTCAAAGGTGATGGATCCCTTATAGAGAGTCGCCGACCAGTTGAAGATCTTGATCGCGGAAGGTACGGCGACCAGCATGGTCAGCAGCGAAAAGACGAGGGCGGAGTAATTCGATACGCCCATGATGAACATGTGATGGGCCCAAACGAAGAATCCAAAGACGGCGATGGCCACCGAAGAGAAGGCCACCGCGGTATAGCCGAATACCCGCTTGCGCGAGAAGGTGCTGATGACCTCGGAGATGACTCCCATGCCGGGCAGAATCATGATGTACACGGCAGGATGGGAATAGAACCAGAAGAGATGTTGGAAGAGCAGTGGGTCGCCGCCCTTGGTGGGGTCGAAAACGCCGATGCCCACGGTGCGCTCGAGCATCACCAGAACCAATGTGATGGCCAGTACGGGGGTCCCGAGAACCATCAGGATCGAGGCCGCGTAATTCGACCAGCAGAACAACGGCAGGCGAAACCAGGTCATGCCCGGGCAGCGCATACGGTGGATGGTCACAATAAAGTTCAGGCCGGTGAAGATGGAACTGAAGCCGGCGATGAAGACTCCCATGGCAGCCGTGATCACATGGGTATTCACATAGTGGGTGCTGAGCGGAGTGGTAAAGGTCCAGCCGGTGTCGACGCCGCCGTTGAGCAGGGCAAAGACCAAAAAGCATGCGCCGGCAACATACAGATACCAGCTCAGCAGGTTGATCTTGGGAAAGGCCAGATCCTTGGCCCCGACCATGATCGGGATGACGAAATTTCCTACCGTTGCCGGAACCGACGGCACCAGGAAGAGGAAGATCATGATCACGCCGTGCATGGTAAAGAGCTTGTTGTAGGTGTCGGACGCGACCAGGTCCGGCAGCGGAGTCAACAGCTCCAAACGGATGAGCCCGGCAAAGGCTCCGCCGATAAAGAAGAAGAACGTGATGGAGAAGAGATACAGCATGGCGATGCGCTTGTGATCGCCGGTAAGCAGCCAACTCTTTATCCCATACTCGGCATTGAGGTAGCTTAGCTTCGGCAGTTGCGCGTCCTGCTGATTTGGAAGCATGACAATGGTGCTGCTCATTGGTTCACCGTCCCGGGCGCACTAGGTGCCGCTGTGCCCGACTTTGCGGGGGCAGAGCCGGCGCCAGAACTAGATGCGCCGCCTTGCCCAGGGGGAAGTTGACTCGCTGTCAACGTCTGCTGGATGCGATAGTTCGAATTGAGGTTCTTGATGTATTCCACCAGGTCGATAAGACCCTCTTCGCTGACCTGCCCCTGGTAGGTCGGCATGATCGGCGCGTAGCCCGCGGTTACCCGGGTCGATGGGTTGAGAATCGCTTCGCGAAGATAGGCGTCATTGGCAGTGACAAACGATCCGTCTGTCAGCTGCAGCCTGGAGCCATAGACCTGGGCCAAGTTGGGTCCGCGCGCGGTGGCCTCGCCAGAGTGGCAGGAATTGCAGCCCAGGCTGGCGAAGAGGCGCTCTCCATTTTGCGCCAGCGACGCGCCGCTGGTGCTACCCGAGGCCCATTTCTGATAATCATCGGGGGTCATGGCGACGATTTCTCCAATCATCGCCGAGTGATCCGTGCCGCAGTATTGGGTGCAGAAAAGATGGTAAGTTCCGGTCGCGGTGGCTTCAAACCACACGGTGGAATAGCGGCCAGGGATGACTTCCCGCTTAATCCGGAAGGCCGGGATGGAGAAGCTGTGGAAGACGTCCTGCGAGATCATGGTCAACTGCACTTGCCGGTTGATGGGAATATGCAGGGCGTCGATCTCGTGCTGTCCGCCTGGATGTTCAGCCTTCCACATCCACTGCTTGCCCACGATGTAAATATTCATCGCGTTGGTGGGTGGATCGTAGATACGGAAATAGAGCAGCGCTCCCCAGACAAAGCAGACCATGAAGAGGGCCAGCGGAATAATCGTCCAGGTGGCCTCGAGCAGCGTCGAGCCTTCTATCTGAGTGGCGACGGGATTCTTCTCCTTGCGATACATGATGGAGAAGCCGAAGACCAGGATGATAACCGCGATCATGCCCACGGCTGAGATCGCTATCAGAAAGAAGTAGAAGGCGTCCATTTGGGGCGAGATCGCCGAGGCTTCCGGCGGAAAAAGGGCAGAGTTCGTCAGCCACCTTATGAGAAACTGCCACAGCACTGGACTTATATGCATCGTTACCCTTTTTTACCCGTTCGCGTTGGTAGCGCTTGCAGCTCCGCTGCTTGCTTGAAATCCCGGCGGAAATTCACCACCATGAAGCTGCCTAGCCCAAGAAACGTAAGCAAGCAGCCCACCTGTACGATCCGGGCCACTACCAGGCTGTGCCGGTTCAATTTCGGATCGTAGCGATAGCAGTAGGTCAGGATATTGTCGACCGGCGTGCCGATGGTGTTGTGTGACGCTTCGACCAGGCCTAGCTGCAAATCCTTGGGCGAATACTCGACACCCAGGTAGTACTGCGCCATCCGCCCTTCCGGCGTGACCACCTCAATGGAGCTGGCGTGGGCAAACATCGGCGGCTTGCCGGCGGCCTGAGGCAGACGTACATACCCAAAACCGACAGCTTGTGCCAAGGCCTTGATCGCCGGCTGTTCGCCGGTCAGGAAATGCCAACCGCCCGCGGTGTCCATACGACCATAGCGCTTCACATAGATGGCCTTTTTGGCCGCGGCTATTGCCGGAGTCTCGGCTGGGTCGATACTGACAATGACGATCTGGAAGTCTTTGCCCGGGGTCAAGTGCACCATTTCGAGCGCGCCCACCAGGCCATTAAGATCTTCGGCGCAGAGGATCTGGCACTGGTAGTAGACCAGCGAGAGGATCACGGGCTTCTTGCCAAAGTAATCTCCCAGCTTGACTGCTTTGCCGGTCTCGTCGCGGAACGGAGCATCAAGAGGCAACTGCTGGCCCAACCGCTGATCGATTTTGACCGTGTTGAGAATATCGGGGAGACGATCCTGAGCAGGATCACCCATAGTCTTTTCGCCGTAGGGAGCGACCTGGGCCAACGCGGGCGGTACGGCAGCAAAGAGCAATGACGCCGCCAGCGCGAAGCAGGCAAACCTGCTTCCGCCGTTCGATCGAATTGCCTCTCTTAACCGCATATCAACTCCCAATTACCCCTCTACCCTTATGGTATCGCCGCCCCGGTTCCTCCGCGAACGCCGCGGTCTGGCGGGCTTATGCTTTCGAACCACATCCGTCTTCCCAATCATCTGTGACAGCGCCTACTTGAGTCCCGCACAAATCTCCGAGTGCCCGATCCTTCGCGCCTCTCGCGAAGGGTGGGAAAACGAATGCCGATCTACCTTCTCCTTCCAACCGTTATTTTGCGGCGGCGCCCACAGTAAGAGCAGCCTGGTCGCCTGGTTTTTCGCCCCGCATGCGCTGCTGCTCTAAGGTTTCCCTGTATTGCTGCTCGTAGCCGGTGCGAGCGAACCCATCGGTAAGCGGCACGGTCACAACTGGAGCCTTGTCGCCCGCCAGCAGGGGTTCGGTCGGCTCCTCGGGGGCTACCGGGAGACCATGCTGGGCCACCAGCTCCATTGCCCGGGCGATAGGGATGCGCACCTTACCACTGGAACGATCGACCCAACTGTAGTAGTCGAGCAACAGATCTTCCCGCGCGTGCAATTCCGCAATGTCTTGGTCGCCGTTATCGGTTTGCAGCCGAGGCGTGGGGAAGCGCTGCAGTCATCTGGCGGAGTTGCTGCTGCTCCATGACAGCATTCGAGGTCAGATCCTCGCGCTTGCCCCTAGGTTGAGAACCAATCTGATTCCATTTGTTGGACGGCCCGTCGCTCTTAATAATGGCGGTGTTGATTACCTTGCCCATGCCAAAGCAAAAAATGAAGAAGACCCCGACAAAGGCGGCCAGCGACGCAAGAAAGACGACGATGCCGTTGACATTGACGTCCGTGACTTCATAGCCGGGCGAGTCACTCAGCGGCGTTTTCGGCTCGTGTTGGGATCATGCGTGGGCATGCTCGGCCTCCAAAATCTCTTCCAGATGGGGATCGTTGGTCTGGATCAACGGCCGCTTCTCAAGCTCGCCGAAATAGAACCACATCCACAGCGAGATCACGACCACGGGCACGGTCATGTATTCCAGGATCCCGAAGCTGAAATGCAGGTTCCTCCGGGCATCGGCGAAGTTCGGTTCAATCAGCCAGAACATATCCCAACAGCGGGCAAAGATCATGATCTTGCAAACCATGATCAGGCGCTCCTTGTTGCGCTTCAGGTCGGCCGAGAGCAGCAGCGTGAAGGGGATAAGCCAATGAAATACAAAATCGAGCGAACCAATCCAGCCCCAGCCCGCCGCGAATGCGGTCGAGGTACCAGGGAATCTCGTCCGGCAAATTTCCCGACCAGATAATGAGAAACTGGGAGAAGGCCAGATAGATATTCAGCATGACGAAGGCGAAAGCCAGCTTGCCAAGGTCATGCTGCTCGGTTTTACGCAGCACCGTTTTTATCGGCTCCGCTTGAGAAAGTCGAAGAACCGTGATGATGGCGAGGGCGAGAACCGCGTAGCCCTGGCTGACCAGGAACATGAGCCCATAGATCGACGAGTACCAGGTGGGGTCGAGCGCCATGACCCAGTCGATCGCACCGACCGACATCGTGATGGAGTAGACCAGGATGCCAAAGCCGCTCAGGTTCTCCAGCCTCACCTGCCAGAAGCGAACGTTGGGATGAGGGTCGGCATCGCGTTGCAGGCCCCACTTATTCAGCAGGTACATGAAGATGTACCAAATCGCGAAGATCACCGCGGACTGTATCCAGACGCTGGGAACGCTCAGCATGGGGTGCTTGTAAGCAATCGCGTGCGCCTGATCGTGCGTGATCAGATGCTGGCGGAGCGCCTCCGCGGGGTTGCTGTACTTTGCCCAGAGGTACAGCGTCTTCATGAAGAAACCTATGGGCAAAAACAGGACGATGACCACGGGAAGGCAGCGCGACATCGCCTCCAGGGGACGGCGCACCAGCAAGCCCCACTTACCGCCGCTCACATACTGCACCATGAGCAGCGCCAAGCCGCCCACGGTGAAACCCCAGCAGGTGATGTAACCGAGCAAATAGGAGCGCAGCAGGTGGTTGACTCCGTCGTGATCGACGATCGCCGCCAGCAACGCAAGCACGATCGACAAGACAGTAAAGATGGCGCCGACAACCAACGCGCGGCGCCGCCAGCGATTGATCAGCAGCGGAGCATTCAGCTCCGAGGGTAGCGAATTTGCGTGGTGTTCGTGAGCCATGTTTTTACCTGACTACCGGTTTCAAGCCCTTCGGCTTCGCTGCATTGCCGCGGGTGGCTGCGCCACCGCTGGGTTGGGTCATCGCCGGCACCGGGCTATCGCCAGTCGCCGGCGCCATTCCCGGGGTGCCTTGACTAGCATCGGGCGGCTCGGCGGAGACAGCGGTTGCGGGCAGCGACCACGGCTCGGCAAACGAGTCAGGATAACCCTCCCGCTCCGCGATGTCCTTCAGATTTTGTACCTGGAGCCCGGAAGGAACTTCTGATTCGTTTGCACTCTGACTGATTTGTAGCGCCCGGATATACGCTGCGACTGACCAGCGGTCGGCCGGGGTGAGTTGCGCGGAGTAATCGGGCATGGCGCCGTAGCCGTTCGTCATCACGTAGAAGTAGTGGCCCAGCGGTTCGGCCAGGATCCGCGAAGAGTGGAAGTTGCCGGCAGGCTTGTAGCCACGTTGCACAACAATTCCATCCCCATTACCCACCCGGGAATGGCAGGGCGTGCAATAGATGTTGAACCGCTCCTGTCCCCGGGCCAACACTTGCATGGAAACCGGGAAGGGCAGCATATCGGCTTCTTTGCCGTCAGCCAAGCCAGTGTAGAAAAAGCTGTCTTCGCCTAACTGGCCGCGAGCAACCGTGTTCGCAACCTGGGGCCTGACGGACCGGCCATCAGCGAAGAACGTGGTGCTGCGTTGGGGAATGAACTTGGGTTGGTTTTGCATATCCTGGCGGCAACCGGCACACGCCAAGGCAACCAAGCCAACGGTAAAGAGTCGCGCACAGTTCCGTGCAGCTCGGATTCGGCTTATGCGATTAATACTCCACCTCCACTACCGAAACCGGCCTGAAGCTTTCCAGAAAGCTGCGCGATTCCACCACTTCGAACTTAGGGTCGTCGGCCTCCAGGCAAAGAAAGAACTTGTCCGTAGTTGCACCGTTGCGAAAATTGGGAGCATTGAAAAGCGGGTGATAGAGAGTCGGAAAGCCGCACATGGCCAGCATGCCGAAGGCGGCGGAGAGACCCGCCCAGAGGATGGTCCATTCATAAGCCGGAATAAGGAAGGCCGGCCAGGAGAAAAGCGGACGCCCGGCGATGTTCAACGGATACGCGAAGACGGCGACCCAGGTTTCGAACAGAAACATAGCCGCCAATCCCATCAAGCCGCCAACCAGGCAAATGAAGGGCACGTAGTTGCGGTGGAAGCCGATCGCCTCGGCCGCCTCTTCTACCGGGTACGGCGTATAACAGTCCATCCGCCGCCAACCCGAGTCATGCGCGGTCTTCGCAGCGACCACCAGTTCGCCGGGCGTATCGAACTCCGCCAACAGTCCGTAGATTCCTTCGCGCACAGGCATCAGTCACCCGCCTCCAGCGGTTCCGGCTCCGGCCTCACCTTAGCTTGAGGCAGCATCATCCGTATCTCCGACATCGGAATCATGGGCAGCAACCGAACGAAGAGAAAGAAAAGGGCGGTAAACAGGCCCAGCGTACCGACAAAGGTGGCATAGTCCCACCGGGTTGCCTTATATGTTCCCCAGGAAGAGGGCAGGAAGTCACGATAAAGGCTGGTCACGATGATGACGAAGCGCTCGAACCACATGCCGGTATTGATGATCAGCGACATAATGAACATCTTGCCCGGGCTTACACGAACGCTGCGTAGCCACAACAATTGTGGCAAAGCGATGTTGCAGGTGATCAGCACCCCATAGGCCCAGCCCATGGGTCCGAACATCCGGTTCCACATCATGAAGTATTCCCAATGGCTGGCGGAGTACCAAGCCATGAAGATCTCCATGGAGTAGCCATAGGCAACAATCAAGCCGGTGGCCAACATCACCTTGCCCATGTTGTCGATGTGGCGGATGGTGATCAGGCCTTCCAAGTGGTAGAACTTGCGGATCGGAACGGCCAGCGTGATCACCATAGCGAAGCCGGAATAGATGGCGCCGGCGACAAAGTACGGCGGGAAAATGGTGGTGTGCCAGCCCGGGAGGACGGCGACCGCGAAATCGAAGCTGATGACGCTATGCACTGACAAAACCAGCGGAGTAGCTAAACCTGCCAGAAGCAGGGAAGCCGTCTCGTAGCGCATCCAGTGCCTCACCGAGCCCCGCCACCCGAGGGCGAGCATGCCGTAAATGTATTGCGCCAGCTTGCTCTTGGCGTTATCACGCATCGTCCCCAGGTCCGGAACCATGCCTATGTACCAGAAGACCACGGAGATGGTGGCATAGGTGGAAACCGCGAAGACGTCCCATAACAGCGGGGAACGGAACTGAGGCCATACATCCATGGTGTTGGGGTAAGGAAGCAGCCAATACCCCAACCAGGGACGGCCAACGTGGATGAGCGGGAACATGCCGGCGCAGACGACGGCGAAGATGGTCATGGCCTCGGCAAATCGGTTGATCGAATTACGCCACTGTTGTTTGAAGAGCAGCAGAATCGCCGAGATGAGCGTGCCTGCGTGACCGATACCGATCCACCATACGAAATTGATGATGGCGAATCCCCACGCGACCGGGATGTCGAGGCCCCAGATGCCGACGCCCTTCAGGAACAGCCAGGTCACCGCCGTGAGCAGCATGAGGACGATGCCACCCGCGACCGTAAAGCCGAAAAACCAGCCCAAGGGCGTGTGCGGGGTGAGCACGATGCGCGAAATAACATTCGTGACCGACTTAAAGGTGTATCCGGGCGCGATGACCCGGAATTCGCCTGTCTTCGGATCCAGCTGCGGATCATTTACCGGTAATTCTGGTTTGGTCGCCATGCCGCGCTAACCTCTTAACTTTTTTCGGGCGCGTGCTCAGTCCGCGCCTCGGCCAAATCCGGATTGGGGTTGAAGACTTCCGCAATATAGGTGGTGCGGGGACGAACGTTAAGATCCGCCAGCACGCCGTAGTTGCGCTGTTGCGCCTTCAGCTTGGCAACCTTGCTGGCGCGGTCGTTGATATTGCCGAAAACAATTGCGCCGGTGGGGCAGGCCTGCTGGCAGGCAGTAATCACTTCGCCGTCACGGATTTCGCGATTTTCCTTATCCGCCGCAATCTTGGCGGCGACAATCCTCTGCGTGCAGTAGCTGCACTTCTCCATAACGCCGCGGCTGCGCACAGTTACGTCTGGATTGCGCATTAGCTTCAGGCTTTCCGTTTCGAAATCGGAGAAGAGCAGGAAGTTGAAGCGGCGCACCTTGTAAGGGCAGTTGTTGGAGCAGTAGCGGACGCCGACGCAGCGATTGTAGATCATGATGTTGAGCCCTTCCGGAGAGTGGACCGTAGCTCCCACCGGGCAAACCTGCTCGCAGGGCGCGTTCTCGCAATGCTGGCAGGTCATGGGCTGAAAGTGAGCCTTGGGGGCATCCAGATCGCCCTCGAAGTAAGTATCGATGCGGATCCATTGCATGATGCGGCCGACCTTGGTGTTGTGCTTGCCCACCACGGCGATGTTGTTCTCGGCATAGCAACTCACAATGCAGGCATTGCACCCGACGCAGGAGTTCTGGTCGATGGCCATGCCCCAGGCGTTCTTGTCATAGCGCCAGTTGCTGAACATGCTTTCGTCCGGCTCTGGATCTTCGGGAAGCCCCTCCTCCTCGTGAGCGAAGTTGGGATTCTGCTTGAACTCATCCAGCGTGGCATAGCGCACGATGCCGCGAGTTAACGCTTCGTTCCCTTCCAGGGAGTGGGTGCCCGAACCGTCTCCGCCGGCCATGACCGAGCGATGATCGGTGTAATGGCTCTTGGTGACGCAGAACTCATAGGTCTGGCCGGTTTTCTTCATGGTCGCGCCGGAGGCGAACAACAGTGCGTTGGAGCTGCGGACTGCGTACGCATTGAAACCCAGGCCGCCGCCGACCCGGCCTGCGTTCCGGCGTCCATAACCCAGCGGGAGCGTGACCGAACCATCGGGGTGCCCGGGAACTGCGAAGACCGGCGCCATCACGGTGTTACCGTTGGATTCGATAGCGACTACATCCTGCTTCTGCCAGCCCAAATTGCCCCAGCGTGCGATAACTCATCAGGGCAGCATTGTCCCAGGAGATGTTGGTGACGGGCTTGGGTACTTCCTGCAGCCAGCCTACATTCGCATAGCGGCCGTCGTAGATGTTGGGGTCGGCGCGGAAGATGACCTCGACCGTTCCTGGCGAGTCGTTCGTGGGCGAGACCTGCAGATCGCCAACCTTGGCGGAAACCGTCTTGGGCTGGAAAGCCGTTCCGTCCAGCAAGCCATCGTGGAGTACCTTGCGCCAGGCATGTTCCGCGTCGCCCGTGCCCAGGGTTGCCTGCCACGTCTTGCGCACCGCATCGTAGGGAGAGGTGTCGGGATCGTCGAGCATGGACTGGATCACATCGTGCGCCGATTTGCCACCGTACAGCGGGTCGATCATGGGCTGTATGACCGAAGCTGTGCCGTCATAGGCCCGGGTGTCAGACCAGTTTTCCAAATAATGTGTGCCGTTGATATGCCATTCCGTAACCACGCCGGTTTCATTTAGATGAGAGCCGAGGTGGACCGTCGTCTTGACGTGGCTCAGGGCTTCTTCAAAATGCAGGTCTACAGGCGCGGTGTATACCGGGTTGGCATTCAGAATCACCAGCCAGTCGACCTTACCCGCCCGCATGTCGTTGACCAGGGAGACGATCTCCTGCCCCTGGATCGACGGCATAGGATTCACAGTCTCGGTGTACACCACCGTCTTGCCTACGTTGCCCAGCGCCTGGTTGATGGCCATGGCGGCCAGATGCACCGCCGGCGCTTGCTGCTCGCCGGGAATGACCACGCATTTGCCGGCATTGGCTTTCAGATCCGCGGCTACCGCGGAAAGAAATTTGCCCGCGGGTCCAGCAGGGAGGGCCTGCGCAGTGGAGTTTCCGGCTCCGACGGCGGAGGCCAAAGCGGCAGCGAAAGACGCGACCTCCCCGGCTTTGAGGGCCAGGCGATGCTCGGCCTTGAAGCCGGTGGTGCTGGGCGTGCTCTCGACCGCATACAGCCGGTTCATGGTGAAGGCGCCGTCCGGTCCGGGCTGGGCCAGCCTACGACGACCGGCGTAGTCGGCCGCCAGGCGGAGAAATCCGGGATGGGTAATGCCGGAAAGAAAGTCGGCGTCGAGCGATACGATTACGTCCGCACCTTGCAGACGATACTGGGCGTCATAGTAGCCGCCGAAGGCAGTCTGCGAAGCCGAATAGGCTGAGTCGCGGTTGATCGGGTCCCACTGTAGCCATTTCGCATTGGGGTATGTCTTCTGCGCCGTTTTCCATTGCAATGCCAGGGTGGGAGAGGTCACAGTGTCGCTCAGGATATAGAGTCCGGCACCTCCGCTCGCCTTCTTGTCGGACAGCATGGCACGGAACTCGGCGAGAAACGCGGCAAACTGCCGCACCTCACCACGGCAAATCACCCGCTGCGAGCGGTCGGGATCATAAAGATCGAGCAACGAACCCTGGGTCAGCGGGTCAGAGGTGCCGCGATTCACCGGGTGGTCCGGATTACCGTCCACTTTGATCGGCCGGTAGGCATCGCTCTTGACCAGCAACGGCACCGCGCCGGTATTGAAGGGCATTGCCGAGGCAAAATACACGGGCCGGCCCAGCACCAGATCTTCCGGCTCCTTTACGTACGGGTAGATCGGCTCATCGGGTTGCTTGGTGCAGCCGGAGAGCCCCGCCAGCGCCAGCGAAGCGCCCATCACCCTGAGGAAGCCGCGCCGCGATACCGGGTCGATCCATTCGGCAGCCTGGGCCGGAAATTCGCGCTCTAACGACTCGCGGAAGGCGGGTGTATCGGCTAATTCATCCACGCTGCGCCAGTAGGTCTTTCCGGTCTGGCCGGCGAGCTTGGCCCTGGCGGCGGCGAGCGTCATCTCCTGGCTTTTCAGAGCCTGGTGATTATTTTGGCCCTGGCCTTGCGTGGTCTGATTTGCCATGTTCGGTTCGCGTCTTCCCTGGTCGAGAGATTGCGTGGTCTTCACGTTTTGCTCACTGGATCCGTCAGCGTGCCTGGTTTCGCTCATCGGTGGCATGTCTCGCAGCTGCTCAGTTCCTGGGGCGAGCGGATGTGGTACTGCTTGATCAGATATTTACCCAGCGAATCCTGGTCAGTCAGCTTTACGTAGTGCAACGTCGCTGGAACCACCGTCGCCGGCGCGTCGCTGGTGACTTGCCCATGCAGTCCATCGGGCAGCATATTGAGCGAGGCCACCTGGGCGCCCGCCTGGCTGGGATCGATGGTGGTGCAGCTCACGGTCTGCGCAGTGGGAACGCCATCCTTCAGACCTTCACCCCCGCACCAAACGGGCTTCTCCGAGGTAGGGCCCTCCCACGCCATGTTGTAAATCTCGCCGGTTGGGCGAAGGTTCTTGGCCGGGTCGCGATGGCAGTTCAGGCACCATGACATCTGCAACGTGTTCTGCTGATACATCAAGGGCATCAGATCCACGCGTCCATGGCAGGAAGAACACCCGATCCCCTTGTTCACGTGGATTTCATGATTGAAGTAAACAAAGTCGGGCAGATCGTGGATCTTGACCCAGGGTATGGATTCACCCGTTGCCCAGCTGGTCCGTACCGGTTGCAGAAGAGCTGCGTTGGTCCAGATCTGAGCGTGGCAGTTCATGCAGGTCTTGGTTGGGGGGATGCCGGCGTAGCTGGACTTCTCGACCGAGGTGTGACAGTACTGGCACTGTAATCCAAGGCCCATGACATGATGCTTATGACTGAACGGCACCGGCTGTTCGGCTCGCTGTCCCTGTCTCGTCACCCACGGAGAACCCTGCAACTGATCCAGGGTGACTCCCAGGGCGATGACAATCAACCCCGTCAGGACCAGGCTCGCGCGGGCTAGCGCGTTGGAACTCCGGTCAAAAATCTGGGCCATTGGATCAGTTCCTGCTTCCTTAGATTACGTGTTGTTGAGAAGGTTCCGCTATGAACTCTGGTCTGTGACTGGATCCGGGACGACCACGGGAGCACCTCCCCGGATCATGCCTGGAAAGTTGAATATAGCAGCAAACCTCGGGGGGTAGGCAACCCCTGGGAGCGGGCAAAGAGAATTTATGGCCGCAATGAAAGTGTCAACGCTGAAAAGAAGCCCAGCGCAACTGCTAACTGTTTACATCTTCGGTACGGTGCAGGGCGTAATTTGGCGTACGGTTGAACGATCCCACGGTGCGCGAACGAGGCTCAGCGAATTGGGAGCCGCATTAGTGGGGTCTTTGGGATAGAGAACCCGATAGGAACGATTGGGTTCTTAGGAAGCTGACTCTGCCGGTTTGAGTTCTCACACGTCTTCGCCTAGAGCCGAAGTTAAGATACGTTCATGGACATCGGCCTGCGCCCGGTTCGTTACGATACGGCGCTTGCGCTCGCCCAGTTGGCCAACACCGACGCTAAGCTGGGAGCGCTGATCGCGCGGGTTGGCCCCTTTGCCCTGCGGGTGAAAAGCACGCACTCACCCTTTGAAGCGCTGCTCGAGGCCATTCTGTACCAGCAACTGCATGCGAATGCCGCGAAAGCCATCCTGGGGCGTTTGCTGGCTGGATTCGGCGATCTGCACCCGCAGCCGGAGCAACTGCTTGCCGCCCCGGAGGAGATGCTGCGCGCGGCCGGCCTTTCAAGATCAAAGCTCCTCTCCCTGCGCGATCTGGCCGCCAAGACCCTGGACGGCACAGTTCCTTCGCTGGCCGCTATCCGGCGCTTGCCGGACGAGGTGATCATCGAGCGGCTGAGCCGCGTCCGCGGGATCGGAACCTGGACCGCGGAGATGTTGCTCATCTTTCGCCTGGGGCGGCCCGACGTCTTTCCCGGAACGGATTACGGGATCCGCAAGGGTTATCTGCTGACCTTCGGCAAGACGAAATTAGGAAAGCCAATCACAGCCGATATGCTGCCCAAACCGGAAGAGATGGAACGCCGGGCAGCGCGCTGGAAGCCGTGGCGCTCGGTAGCCAGCTGGTACCTGTGGCGGGCCTGCGAGTTGCCGCCCATGCCACCCACGCGGCAAATCCAGCTATCATAACTGCATGTCAGACCCTTCGACGCCGGCGGAACGCTACATCTGCATTCACGGCCATTTTTATCAGCCGCCGCGAGAAAACCCCTGGCTCGAAACCGTCGAGACCGAGGATTCGGCCGCGCCCTACCACGATTGGAATGAACGGATCACCGCCGAATGCTATGCGCCCAATGGCGCCTCGCGCATCGTCAATGGCGAGAACCAGATCATCCGCATCATGAACAACTACTCGCGGATCAGTTTCAACTTCGGGCCTACCCTGCTCTCCTGGCTGGAAGAAAATGCGCCTCGCACGTATCGCATGATCCGCGATGCCGACCGGCAAAGCATGCTGCGCTACGATGGCCACGGATCGGCACTGGCGCAGGTCTACAACCACGTCATTATGCCCCTGGCCATTACCCGGGACCGTATCACGCAGATCCGCTGGGGCATCGCCGACTTTCAGCATCGCTTCGGGCGCGCCCCCGAAGGCATGTGGCTTTCGGAAACCGCGGTCGATATCGAGACTCTGGACCTGTTGGCGCAAAATGGCATCCTGTTCACCATTCTTGCGCCGCATCAGTGCGCCCGCGTGCGTGAGCGCGCGGAGAGCACGCTGCAACCCGCTCTCCCCAGACTCGATGGCGCCGGCGCTCGCTGGATAGAGACGCCCAACGCTTCGGTGAATCCCAACCATCCTTACCGGGTGCCGCTGAAGGATGGGCGCAGCATTACCGTCTTCTTCTACAACGGCCCAGTTTCGCGCATCCATCGCCTTCGAAGGAATGCTCAACAACGGCGAGACGTTTGCCTGGCGACTGGCGCGCGGCCTCGACCCCAGCGCCACCGAGCCGCAAGTGGTTCATGTGGCCACCGACGGAGAAAGTTACGGCCACCACCATCGCCACGGAGAGATGGCGCTCTCCTACGCCTTGCGCTTCATTGAAGACAAGAAGCTGGCGAAATTGACGAACTACGGCCAATTCCTGGCCCAGTTCCCGCCTACGTGGGAGGCGGAGATCGTCGAGGATACCTCGTGGAGTTGTGCCCACGGTATCGAACGCTGGCGTTCCGACTGCGGCTGCAACGGCGGCCGCCAAGGATGGAACCAGCGATGGCGCGCGCCGCTGCGCGAAGCTCTCGACTGGCTGCGGGATACTGTCACCCCGCTCAGCGAAAACGCCGCCCAGGGACTGCTGAAAGATGTGTGGAGCGCTCGCGACGCTTACATCTCGGTCATACTCGCTGCCGGGACGACCGGTGCTGACGAGGCGATCGACCAGTTCTTCGCTGCCCACGCGCAACGCGTTCTCTCGACCGAGGAACGGACGCTGATCCTCAAGCTGATGGAGATGCAGCGCCACACGCAGTTGATGTACACCAGCTGTGGCTGGTTCTTCGACGATATCTCAGGCATCGAGACGGTTCAGATCATGGCTTATGCGGCGCGCGCCCTGCGCCTGGCCGCCGACATCTTCGGCCTCAACTGCGCTTTACTCGAATGGCAATTTGTGGAGCGGCTGCGCCATGCCAAGAGCAACAGTCCGCCGTGGAAAGACGGCGGCGATATCTACAGGCATCTGGTCAAACCGATGGAGGTCAACCTGGAGCAGGTGGCCGCGCACTATGCCATTTCCTCGGTCTTTGGCAGCTATCCCGAAGAGACGGTCCTTTTTTGCTATACCATCCGCCGTCTGGACTACGAGAATGTAACCTCGGGCCGCGCACGCCTGGCCATTGGCCGTTGCCGCATCACCTCCAACCTCACCGAAGAGACGGAGGAGGTCTCCTTTGCTGCGCTGCATTTCGGCGATCATAACGTGACCGCCGCGGTGGAACGCTCCACGCCGCAAGATCTCTCCGCCTTCAACGACCTCAAGCAAAAATGCAGCGCCGCCGTCACCCAGGCGAATTTGCCCGAAGTGGTTCGCCTGATCGATAGCTTCTTCGGCGGCAGTCCGTACTCGCTCGCTTCCCTTTTCAAGGACGACCAGCGGCGCATTCTGCGCTTCATCCTCAATGCCACGCTCAGCGAGGTGGAAGACAGCCTGGTGAAGATCTACGAGGAGCATGCCTCGCTGCTGCACTTTTTGAACGCTTCCGGACTTCCCAAACCGCCGGCGCTCACCATGGCTGCCGGTTTCGCGATCAATGCCGGCCTGCGGCGAGCGCTCGAAGACGAGCCCATCGACCTGGCGCGCGTCCGCTCCCTGATTTCTCTGGCTAAATCCGACGGGGTGGTACTGGAAACCCACGCGCTCCGCTATCTGACCGATCAACACATGAAGCGGGCGATGGTCCAGCTCCATGCCAAACCGCTGGAGCCCGGCGGCCTGGACCACGCGCTCACCCTGGCTCGCACGCTGCGCGAGCTGCCGTTCGAGCTCAATCTGTGGCAGGCGCAAAACATCTGGTACGACACGCTGACCAAGTCCAATCGCTTCCTGCTGGTCTTGGAGTCCTCGGCCGCGGAGGCCTGGAGGGCGAGCTTCCTCGAGTTGGGCCGTCAGCTTTCGATCGCGGTGGAGCAATTGGTGGTGGAGGAAGGGTCGCTGGCCGCGCGCGGGATGAATGCCTCGCTGGAGAACTGCGCCCTTGCGCCCTGAAGGCCACTGGCACCTTAAGTCCGTACGGACTAGCTTCGCCAGCGGAGCGTGACCGGGCCATCCATCGGGTGCTGCATCGGCCGGCCGGTTTCATCGGCTTCGAGCCGCGCCCGCTTCAACGCGAAATACCACTTCGCCGGACGGTCGGCATCATCGATAAGCATCAGGCCGGGATTGAACTTGAGTCCCTCCGCCTGCTGCACCATGGTGAGCTGGTCCTGGCGGACGAAGCGCTCGCCGAAGAATTTGGCGATCGCGGTCACGAAGGGCACTCCGTAGAAAACGTTCCAGGCGCCGTATACGTCGATGCGGGAATTGCCCGGGCGTGGTGGGCGTCACCGTGGTCAGGCTGGCGAACCACTTGGGTCCACAGCGAATCGTCTCATAGCGCCGGTTGGGCAGCACGAAATCGATCGTGGTCTCGATCGGCTCGCCGTAGACGCCGAGCAATTTGTACGGCGCGCTGTTGGCTGAGGGCGTATGCGCCGACATGCGAAAGCCCTGCGGAATGGGCTCGAAGTGCTTCTCTTTTTCGTGGATGCTGTGCCGGGACCGCCACCACCAAGCCTGATGCACAAACGGCCCGTGTGCCGGGTCCATCAGCCCGATGATGCCGTGGTCCACGTTGCAGGGCAGTTCCGCCGTCAGATGCGCGCTGCGGTACCGGTCGCTGAAGGTTGGGAGTTGCGGCACGGGTGGCAGCGCATCCCTGGCCTCCATGCGGACCCGTCCGCTGCCCGGCTTGGGCACGTAGACCCAGGCGTATCCATCTCTCTCCTGACAGGGAAAGGCGGTGGCGTAGATGCGACGAGGGTAGGAGTCCTGGCTGGTCAGCGAAGGGATCTCCATGCACTGCCCGGACTCCGGCTCGAAGACCCAGCCGTGATACTTGCAGGTGACCGCGCTGCCGTCGAACCATCCGCAGGAGAGCGGAATGCCGCGATGGGGGCAGCTGTCGCGCATGGCAAAGATGCTGCCATCCTCTTTGCGGCCCAGCACCAGTGGGATCCCCAGAAGCATGGCGGTGGCCATCTTCCGCCCCGGAGCGCACCGCTGCGCATGGCCGGGTACCAGTCGTTGTAGATGAGGGACGTATCCGGTCCCAGCAACTCGCTGGCTGGAAAAATCGCCGGTCCTCTTCCCGCTGCTGCGTCAAGTGCCATGGCTCGCGATCCCGAAGAATCTGCCCTTACTATAGCGCTACGGGCTGAGCAGCAGCGATCGCCCAAGAAGCAGACGCCTGGGAGCATTTTCCGCAAGTTTAGTTTTTCCTTGGAGCCCGCCATCGCAGCGAATATCACGCATCGTTCGAGGAAAATAATCCTCACGCTTGCCGGCCTCTGGCTCCTGCTCTACGCAAGCTTTACGCTCTTCAGCCCGCCGCTGCTGGATGATGCCGACTCGGTGCATGCCGAGGTTGCGCGGGAAATGGTCGCGCGCCATGACTGGATTACCCTCTACGCCAATGGCATCCGCTATCTCGAAAAGGCCCCACTCATGTACTGGAGCATGGCAGCCAGCTTCACTCTCTTCGGGCCTCAGGATTGGGCCGCTCGGCTGCCGCTGGCTCTCGCCACACTGGCCCTGTTTCTGGTTGTATACGCCACGGGACGCCGCCTGTTCGCGTCCGATACCGCCGGCTTCTATGCCGCCCTGATACTGCTGACCTCCTTCGGCATTTTCATTTACACGCGCATCATCATTCCCGATGTCATCGTCTGCTTGTGGCTTTCGCTGGCCATGCTGCTGTTCTGGATCTCTCTTGAGCAAGCACAGCCTTCGCGCTGGACCGCCTGGGGCTTTGCCGCAGCGTGTGCCCTCAACGTGCTCACCAAGGGGCTCATTGGCATTGTTTTCCCCCTCGCCATTGTCGTCATCTTCCTGTTGCTCAATCGGAATCTGGGCCACCTGCGGCGCTGGCACCCTTTTTCCAGCCTGCTGGTCTTCCTGCTGATCGCGCTGCCTTGGCATGTTGCAGCAGGCATTGCCAATCCATCGCAGGGAAACCCCGGGACCATTCCCACAACCGGCAACGTGCACGGGTTCTTCTGGTTTTATTTCGTCAATGAACAGGTGCTCCGCTATCTCAACCGGCGGGTTCCGCGGGACTACGACACCGTCCCGCTCGTGCTGTTCTGGGGCTTGCTTGCTGTGTGGCTGATGCCATGGATCGCCTTCGTGTTCAAGGCGATCGTCCCTGCCCGGAATCGATCGGGCGTGGAAGCTGCTTGCCATATGGGCCGCGGTTGTGATGCTCTTCTTCAGCTTCTCTACGCGGCAGGAATACTATGCGCTGCCCGCGCTGCCGCCGCTCGCCCTGATGATCGGCGGCTGGCTGAGCCGGGAAGAGAAATGCCCTGCCCGCGACCCACTTCGCATCGCCGGACGCCGCATCGCCATCGTTCTCTTCCTGCTCGGGGCGGCCGGCGGGTTGCTCGCCGCGTATTTCGCGATACGCGCCCAGCCCCCGGCCCCCGGTGTGGACATATCCACGCTGCTCACGCAAAACCCTGGAGATTATGCGCTCTCCCTGGGTCATTTTCTCGATCTGAGTACGCGGGCCATGAGTGCCTTCCGCCTGCCCCTCATCCTGACCGCGATTGCTTTGGTGGCGGGAACCTTGGCCAACCTGATCCTGCGCTTCGTAGACAGGGTCCGGATGGGAAACTACGCGCTATTCGCCATGATGGTTGTATTCCTGATCGCCGCGCACATGGCGTTGGTCACCTTCTCGCCCGTGCTTTCCTCAAAGGCTCTAGCCGATGCGATTCGGCCGCGGTTGCAGGCCGGCGACGTGGTGGAGATCCATGGCGAATACGAAGCAGGGTCGACCCTGGGCTTCTATTTGCGCCGCCAGGTCCGCATTCTCGATGGCCGTTCCTCAGATCTCTGGTATGGCTCGTTCTTTAGCGATGCCCCGCAGATCTTCGACGACGATGCGTCGTTTCAGACGGATCTGGAGTGGACCGCAACGGATTTTTCTGTGGACCCCACTGGACCAGGTTCCCGCGCTGCCAGGACCGGCTTACGCGATCGCGCAGAGCGGGGGTAAGGAAATCCTTAGCAATCGGCCGTAGGGGATTCTCCTCATAGGCAGTTGCGTTCAGGAAAGGCGCACAGCAGGTCCCTCGGCTACGCTCGGAGGCTGTGACTTTTTAATTTCCCTTGTGGTCTGTGGCCGGAAAGCTCCGAAGAGCATCTGCCAACAAGCATCGCCGGGGTCCTTCGACTGCGCGCATAAAGCCCTCTGTTATGCGATAGATCTGCGAGGCGCTTCGCTCAGGATGACGCCTTTCTGGAGGGGATTGAAAAACATCTGGTCGGGTGCAAAAAACACGAAAAGATCAAAAAGTCACAGACGGGATGACAAAGGGGAGGGTGGTGTTTCCATGGGGAATTGGCTAGCGGCTGAAAGAGTTGCAGATCCTGAGCCGTGGTATCCCACTCAAGCCAAACGGCGGCTTGACCCTTCGTTGCAGGTGCAAGGGGGTGGCCCACCAAACTTAGACCGCTGTGAGCCGGCTCATCTTGCCGTCTTTCAAGGAGAAATGCTGGCCACGCCAGGCCACGGTGTTTCCGGCGAAGCTCCAGATCCAGATACCCAGCGCTACCACGTCGCGCGGCGGCAGCAGCCAAAGATCGCGCAGTACCTGGCGATCGCCCAGCACGCCCACACCGACCGCCAAGGCTAGCGCCACCCGGCCAACAAGGTCAGGCTGAGCAGCGCAATACTGCTGAGGCTGGCGCCCGAGGCGATGAAGTTACATAAGGCCCAGGGCAATCCGTAGGTGAAGACCATGCCGGTGTAGCCCAGCTTTCTGGAAAAGCGGGTGCTGCGGCTCCAGCGAATCTGGTGGGCCAGAAACTGGCGGAAGGGATACGCCGGCAAGAAGGTCTCGACCACTTCGCCGCTTAAGACCACTTCGAAGCCGTTCCGCCAAATGCGCGCCCCCAGCTCGTAATCGTCCGCCAGGTAGTCGACCAGCGGCTCCAGTCCGCCGATGGCCTCCAATGCCTGGCGGGAGACGGCCAGGGTCGAGCCCAGGCCAAAGCGAATTCCGTCTTCGATTTGCCGCGCGGTCAGCACCCCGGCGATAAAGTCGGTGGCAATCCCCAGCGCTTCCATGCGGGAGCCGATGGTGCTGTGCGCCTGGCCGCGGTAAAGCGCGGTCACCAGGCCTACGCGGCCGCCGCGCCGCTTAGGTAGTTGAAAGCAGCCCATGATCCGGCGCAGGTAATAGGGCGAAACCTTAATGTCGCTGTCGTTGATCAAAATATGGTCGTACTGCGCGCTGCCCAGCATCTGCACCAGGTTGCTCACCTTGCCGTTGGCGCCCAGCAATTGCGGGCAGAGCACCAGGCGAATCGTCCGCTGGGGAAACTCCGCCGTGAGCTTTTCGATAGCCGCCACGGCCGGATCGGCCATGCTGCTCACGCCAAAGAGAATCTCGTAGGGACCCTGATATTGCTGCAGACAGTGGCTGGCAAAGCTGGCATACATCTCCGGGTCAAGACCCTTCACCGGCTTGAGGATGCTGACTCCCGGCTGAAAATCGGGCAACGGCCGCCGCAACTGGCGCTGGAAGGCGCGCGCGCTCCACAGCGCAAGCAGGTAATAACCCAGGCCGGCCAGGCTGAGAATGGTCGTGATGGCAGCGACAACGATTGGCAGCATAGGAAACGCTCTTAGTTTAAGCGGTTTCACGATGACTCTGCCCATTCCCGCTCCGCGAGGTGGGACTTTTCTTGGTGAAAAGCCCCGTGGGAGGCATTTTCACCGGCAGGACCTATCGCGAAACCGCTTTAGCCGAGCGCGACGCCCAGGCACTCTTTACTCGTAGCGCAGGGCGACAATGGGATCGAGCGATGCTGCTTTCCACGCGGGATAGATGCCGAAGAGAAGCCCAATGGCACAGGAAACGACAAAAGCGGTGGTCGACCAGGCGACTGACATTTCGGCCGGCAGCACGGTGCCCAAGATCAGCTTGAGCACAAGGGTGAGCAGGCCGCCGACGAGGATTCCGATCACGCCACCCAGCGCACACAGCGCGACCGCCTCAAGCGTGAATTGAAACATGATGTTCTTTCGCGTTGCGCCCAGCGCTTTACGGACGCCAATCTCCCGCGTTCGCTCGGTAACGCTCACCAGCATGATGTTCATGACTCCGACGCCACCGACCATCAGGCCTACGCTCGCAACCCCGACAAGAAAGATGAACAAGCCACCGGTAAGCTGATTCCACAACACCAGCAGGGCGTCGGAGCTGAAGATGGCGAAATTGTCCGGTTGGTCACTACGGACTTTACGCCGGCGGCGAAGCAGTTCGCGAATCTCGTCTTCGACAGCGATTTTATTTTTGACATCGTCGTACTTGACGCTGATCCAGTGATCGAGGATCTCGGGATGGATCTTGTGGAAGGTTTGTGTCGGAAAATGGGCGGAGTTGTCCATCGGATTCTTGCCCCCGCCGAAGACCTGCTTCTGGGGCGCCAGGACCCCGACGACGGTAAACAAATCCCCGTCGATCTGGACCTCCTTGCCTACGGCGGGTTCGTTGCCAAAAAGTTCCTGGGCCGTGTCTGAGCCGAGAACCACCACATTGGCCGCTCGCTGCGCCTCCTGATGGGTGAAGAAACGTCCCTGGGCGAGATCGATGTCGTAGACGTTCGGTTGATCTTCCGACTCGCCATTCAGGGTGGTGTTCTGTACCTTATGGCTCCCATACTTAACCGAGAAACTGCCCTGCGAGCCGGTGGGCGAGCGGTATTGCTGCGATGCATCGACGGCGACGACGTGGGGCAGCACTCTCATGGCCTCGCCATCCTCATAGGTCAATTGCTTTCTGGCCAGCATCTCGGCCGTGGGCCGTGAACCAAAGACGGGAAAGCGGAAGACCCAATACACATTGGATCCCAGCGACTTGATCAGGCCGTTGACGTTGCCCGTCAGGCCGTTGATGACCGATGAGATGAGAATGACGGTGGTGACCCCGATCATGATGCCAAGCATGGTCAGGCCGGAGCGCAGCTTGTTGGTGCGCAGCGTGTCCATGGCCATCCCGATGGCTTCCTTTGGTGTCGGCGAGAGTCATGCTATAGCTCCGAGCGCAAGGCTACGATGGGATCGAGCAGCGAGGCCTTGCGTGCAGGATAGACCCCGAAAAAAATACCAACCGCCGTGGCCGCGAAGAGACCCAGCGCCACCGACCATAGCTCAATCTCGGAGGGAAAGCCGATCACCAGGGTGATGGCTTTGGCGAAGACAATCCCGGCAATGACGCCGATCAGGCCGCCGACCAGCGACATGGTGGCCGATTCGATGAGGAATTGCAGCATGACATCGCCCCGCCGCGCGCCCAGCGCCTTGCGCACGCCAATCTCCCGCGTCCGCTCGGTGACGCTCACCAGCATGATGTTCATGATGACGATGCCGCCGACCACCAGCGAAATGGCTGCGAGGGAGACAAAGACAGCGGAGAAGCTGGAGCTGATGCTCTGCCAGATGCCGACGAACGTACTATTGGTATCCGTAGAG
Organism: uncultured Acidobacteriaceae bacterium; assembly: GCA_963746595.1. Taxonomy (GTDB): domain Bacteria; phylum Acidobacteriota; class Terriglobia; order Terriglobales; family Acidobacteriaceae; genus PALSA-350. Next base: position 1,293,724 of record CAVVBS010000009.1, on the reverse strand, counting down.
AAGCTGTCCTCTGCTCCGGGCAGGTCGTGGCGGTGGGAACGGAGAATGGTGCGCACTTCGCCCACGGCCAGCTCCAGCGGATCGCCCACTCCGTTGGCTCGGGCATAGATGGTCAGGCTGCGATTCGATCCATAAGCGTTGAGGAAAGTGGTCAGCGGGATCGCCACCCAGTCATCCTGGCTCTGCCCCAGCGTCTTGCCCTTGCGCTCTCCGACGCCGATCACCGTGTATTGGCCGCCGTCGACCCGGATCTCCTTGCCGATGGGATCGATCGATCCCATCTGGTTGTCCACAATGTCGGGTCCGATGATGGCGACCCTGCTGTTGTGCTGCTCATCGATCGGCACAAAACCCCGCCCGCGATCGATGTTCATGTTGTAGATGGGAGGCATGGTCCAGGTCCACCCGCGAATACTGGTGTCGGTGCTGGAGTGGCTGTTGTAGACCACCTTGCCGGTAGTGCTGGCCATGGCCCCGGTGCTGGCACAGTCCTTACACTTCGCGGCTACTTCGCGGTAGTCATCGATCTTTAAGTCTTTGCGCTTTTGGTATTTGTTGTACTCCGCGTCGCTGAAGACCACGGAAGGCTGTTTGGAGGCGGTGAAGACATCCGCACCGTAGCCGTAGACCTTGGTGGCGACAAATTTGTTCGCGCCGTTCACCAGCGTGATCACCATGATGACAGCGGCCACGCCGATCATCACCCCCATCAGGGTGAGGATCGAGCGCAGCTTGTTCGCCCATAGGGATTGGAGCGCGATTTTGACCGCTTCCGTCAGTTCCATGGCAGGTCACACTTTGATACGAGTGTAGACGGTTTGCAGGTTCCCACCCGGACGATAAAAGCGGAGGCCCCGCATCTCGGTGAGAGGTGCGGGGCCGCGTTTGCAAGTGGCCTGTAAGCCGAATTCTGTCGAGGACGATCATTCCTCTAGGCGACGCATTACTGCGCCGCTCAAGCGACCTACCCGGAGGTTTCCCACCGTCCCGGCAAGCCGGGATCGGAACCCTGGTGAGCGCGCCGGGCCAGCACGCATCCGCGGCCTGGGTCTGGCCGGCGGATTCCCTCCCTATTTGGTCTTGCTCCGTGTGGGGTTTACCCTGCCACCGCCTTTACAGACGGCGCGGTGCGCTCTTACCGCACCTTTTCACCCTTACCCCAGGCGATGAAGCCCGCGGCGGTATCTTCTCTGTGGCACTGGCCGTCTTTGAGCCTTGACGCTCAAATCCCGGACGTTATCCGGCACACTGCCCTGCGGAGTTCGGACTTTCCTCTCCCGAAGCGCGCGAGCGCTTCAGCAGCGACCGCCCGGCGCACCTGCAACTCCATGCTAGTCCATATTGCGGAGTTTGTAAGCGTCCAGAGGCTAGTTCGTGATGACGAGCGTTATCTGCGGTTGGGTTGGAGGCGTGACGGTAAACGAGCCGTTGGAGGATTGCGCATCCACGGTGACCGTGTAGCTGCCGATGGGGGTTCCCGTATTTCCCGGCGGCCCGTGATTCAGATACTTATACCGCTGCGCACATGCAGTCATGCTCATGGCACCTGCGAGTGCCAGCACTCCCAGAGCCAGATTGCGCCATGCGCGACGCTTGCAGGCACCCAAACCGACGAGACCAAACAATGCCGGAAAGACAAAAGCATAACGCCGCATCCCGCCGTCACCAGCATTGCCGGCTCTGGGTCCCGGTGAGGGCGCTAGTGTTTGGATCTGCATCACGCTGGTTCCAGGAATGCAGGTCTGGACGCCGGCGGCACTGGTGGTGCAACTCGCCGGCACGCTCAAGGGGGTAAAGTTGCAGGTCGTGTTCACCGGCAACCCCGAACACGAAAGGCTGACGTAGGCGTTGAAGCCGTTGACCGGGGTGACCGTCACCACGCTCGAAACAAAGCCACCCACGGCGGTCGAAAGCGAGGTGGGAGTAGCCGCCACGGTGAATCCTGCCACCGTCGATACGTTGGCCTGCACATGCGCAGGTGTCGAGAGCGAGGTCGCATAGCCGGTTCCGCCCTGATAGACTGCGACCACCTGGTGGCTGCCCGCTGGGAGGTTATCCGTCTCCAGGGCTGCATTGCCTTCGCCATCCAAAAACGCCGACCCAAGATCCATTTCGCCGGAACGAAAGTTCACCACTCCCAAGGGCGCGCCGGTCACATCCGCGCTGACGTGGGCCGTCAAAGTCACCCTGGTGCGCGGACCTGCATTGTTTGTGGAAACCGCCAGCGCGGTTCGGGTCGATTCCGTATTTTCTGCTGCTGCCGCGGAGCCCGTGAAGCCGGCTACCATGCCCAGAAACACCATGCACCAGCCGGCGGTGCGCATCCCTTTTGCTATGTTCCCCAGCCTGCCCACACTCAACCGCACATTCATCCTTCGGATCTCTGCTCTCTTTACTTTGACTTTGCGCTCTTTATTTTGTTCCAGATGCTGTTGGGTTAAACATGCTGCGGAACATCGAGTGAAGCATACCTCAGGGGCTAAAGCCCGTCGTATTCTCAATCGTTTACGGCCCGACTCAAGTCGTGCCCTGATACAAAGCATGAGCTTTTCCGCAACCTGTAAAGTCGTGCCCTGGCACAAAGCATGAGTTCATTTTCAACCTGTTAAGTCGTGCCCTGATACAAAGCATGAGTTTTTCCGTTGCCTGTTAAGGCTCATTGTATCTGGGGAAAGCACATCGCGTTGCGCTTTCGCCGAGTGACTGCGCTCATTTGCGACGGTGCCGGGCAATCAGGCTCTCCGCCTCCGCGAGCAAGGCGGGATCGTCGCCAAACCCATTCAGCCAGCGAACTTCAGGTTCGCGGCGAAACCAGGTGAGCTGCCGCTTGGCGTAGTTGCGGTGACCCTGGCTGGCGGCGGCAACGGCTTGGTCATAGGTGAGCGCGCCGTCAAGATGCTGCGCTGCCTGGCGGTAGCCTAATGAATCAAGGGCGGTTGAGCGGCCATAGCGGGCAAGCAGGTCCCTTGTCTCGTCAATCAAGCCTTGAGCAAACATGGCAGTGCGCCCGGTCGTTGATGCGCTGGTAAAGTTGCGCGCGGGCGGGATCCAGGCCCAGCCGCAGTACATGGTAGCCAGTCAATGCTTCGCGCCCTTCCTTCCAGGCCTCGGACATGGGCCGGGAAACGGCTAAGGTAACCTCGATGGCGCGAATGACCTTTGCGGTGTCGTTGGCATGGATCCGGGCGGCCGAAGCTGGGTCGAGGCGTTTGAGGATGCGGTGTAACGAGATTGGGCCCCGCGTTTCCGCCTTGCGCAGCAAACGGTCACGCAGGGCCACCGACCGTTGCGGACCGGGGAACAAACCTTGCAGCAGGGCGCGAAGATAGAGTCCTGTGCCCCCGGTGACAATGGGCAGCCTGCCCCGCTCAATAATGCCGGCGATGGCTTCACGGGCAGCGCGGGAGTAGTCTCCCGCGGTGTAGAAGGCATTCGGATCGACCACATCGAGCAGGTGATGCGGCACCAGCTTCCGTTGCTCGGCCGAAGGCTTGGCGGAGCCGATCTCGAGCCCACGGTACACGGCTACGGAGTCACAGCTGACGATCTCACCGTCGAAGCGCCGGCCGAGCGCGACGGAGAGAGAGGTTTTGCCGCTACCGGTCGGGCCCAGGATGACGACCAGAAGCGGCTCCGCCGTCTCCTCTACCAAACTCTCCACCACCCCGGCGGAAAGAGATCATGCAAGGAGGAACGGCCCAGGCCGGCGAGCAGAAGAATGACCGCTACCACCAACAGGCCGTAAATCTGGCGTTTGCGGAATTCAGGATCGACGGGCACAGCGCGGCTCTTTCCCTCAACGAATCTTATCCGGCTCCAGTGTTGTAGTAGAAGCCGAAGCGCAGCTCCAGGAATTTTCCTTTGAAGTCCTTGGGAAGCGGCGGATAGGGCGATGCGCCGGTTATACCGCCCCAGGCTGCACGGTCCAGGGAGACGTCGCCCGAGGGAAACTCGAGAATCATCTCCTTTACGCTGCCGTCGGGGAGGATCTTGAAGCGGATCCCGACCCGGCCCTGCTTGTCGAGCGGGCGGTCGCGCGGACTCGGGAATGATGGGAATCCAGCTACGGTAGGTGTCGGCGATCACCCGCTTCATATAAGGACCGAAATCGACCCCCATGGTGTCGCTTAGAATTTCGGGGCCAACCCCCATGGCCGGATGCTTGGAGGGGGCATTCTGTCCGTAGTCGCCGGAGGGGGCGCCACCCTGGGCAGCATTCCGTTCTGCCTGACGAATCGCATCTCCGGCATTTTGCGACCCGGTGTCAAAGCTGGGCCGGGCGGGTGGAGTGGGCGCGGGCTTGGGCTCATTGAGCAGCGATTGCTGTGAGGGTGGTGGCGGGGGCGGCGGAGTCGCCGGCCGAGCCTGCGCCTGCTGCTGGGGCGCGGGGGAAGGCGGAGCAGGCTGCTGGGGCGCTGGTTGCGGCGCGACCGGCTGCGGCGGTCCAGCGCGGCGCATGGCCTCAAGTTGTTGCAGGGTCTTGCGATCGAGCGTTGGATGACGCGATTGCGCGACGCGGTTCTTGTCGGAAAGTGGCGCCTGCGGTTTGGGCTTGACCTGCTTCTGCGCATCGGGCGGAAGGTTAAGGTAAGTCAGGTCTTTCTTGTTGTCATTGGGATTGACCACATGGGGCTGATGACTGCGAAACTTCGGGCCGTAAAACAAGAACCAGAAGAGAAGCAGGTGAGCGATGAAGGAGATCCAAATTCCTTCACGGCGCAAGGCACGGGAACGCTCGTCTTCAAGCCTGTCAATCAGGTGTAGGAGTTCGTCAGGGTCCAGCTCCTCGTAGCGCACGCGCTTACGTTTGGAGAACGGCTCCGGTGGTCGACCGGGAGGGCTGGTTGGAACTTCGGTTGAAGGCATCGGCCGGCAGTTAAGGCGGCGATCCAGGCCCGAAGCAACGTCCGGCGATGGATTCCGCAGATCATGTCATTCTCTCATTGTTTCGAGCGACGCCGAGATCGGCCTTTCACAAAGAACCCTTACAATCGTTTTGAGCGCAGCCGCCGAGTTAATGTGTTCAGCGCCACGGCACAAACGAGGACCAATACTGCCTATGATGCGTGCCGCAGTCATTACCGTGAGCGACTCCAGCTTCCTGGGGCAGCGGGTGGATGTCTCCGGGCGGGTGGTGGCTGACCTGCTTCTGGCGCATGATTTCCACGTCGTCAGCCGCCTGGTGGTGCCCGACGAGCAAGGGCAAATTGAGGATGCGCTGCGCCAGCAATGCGAGGTGGCAAGCCTGGTGGTGACGACCGGGGGCACCGGCATTGGGCCTCGAGACGTAACGCCCGAGGCAACGAGAGCGGTCTGCGACCGGATCCTGGATGGTTTCGCGGAGCTGATGCGGGCCGAGGGCAGGAAACAGACGCAATTTGCCCCCCTCAGCCGCTCAGTTTCGGGTACGCGGGGCCGATCTCTGATCGTGAATCTGCCCGGCAGCCCGGGCGGCGCCAAGGCATCGATGGAAGCGGTTATCTCCATCATTCCGCATGCTTTAAACATACTCGAAGGAACAGTGACCGAACACCACGAAAACCACGGGGCAGAAGAAAAGCACCCGGGGACTCCAGCCTGAAGCGACGACTGGATCATCTCTCCTTACGACGATCGGGATCGATCTTGAAGAAAATCCTCCATCTCTTTGCTAAATACGAGATCTGGCTGCTGGCGTTTTTGAAGCCTTTCGGCTTCTGGGGCGCAGGCGCCTTGGCATTCATCGATGCTGGGGCATTCCCGGTGCCGATGGACCTGATTCTTGCCACGTATGTCTGGGCCGACAAGAAGCACTTCTACCTCTATGTCATCGCCTCGGCGGCCGGGTCGGCGCTGGGCGGCTTGGTTTTTTTCCTGCTGGGAAGGGCAGGCGGTGAGCTCTTCCTCATGAAACGAATCGATCGTGCTCGATATGAGCAACTGCGCGACCGCTTCGAAAAGCAGGAATTTCTGGCCATGATGATCCCTTCGATCCTGCCGCCGCCCACGCCCTGGAAACTCTTCGTGATTGGCGCCGGGGTCTTCGAGATGAAGCTGAGCACCTTCCTGATGGCAGTCTTCGCTGGCCGGGTGATCCGCAACCTGATCACGGCGATCCTGACCATCGAGTACGGGCCGGAGATCGTGCACATCGCCGCACGATTGGCGACCCAGCATCGGTGGCTCCTGGTAGCGGGCCTGGCCGTGCTGCTTGCCGCGCTGGGTTATTGGGTTTGGCGGACGGTGTGGAAACGGCGGGGCAAGAAGGACTTGCCTGGGGTTGATACGGAGTTGGCTAAGCTTCCCAAGTAGTGTGTGGATCCAGGTTCCCCATGCCGCGCTTTGGGTGGGAGCTGCGGTGCTGATACCGAGGTCCTCATCGTGGGCGCAAAAGAATGCACTTTGTGAGAGAAAAGAGAGATAAGCCCCCTGGCCGGTAGGACTGACCTCCTGGGGCATTCTCAGCCGTCCCCTTCGACAGGCTCCCACGGCACGCCGGGGCAGGCAGGGCAGGATCTCCAGGACTGATCTCGGCGAGCGTGAACACCCGGGACTAATGTCCTGGGCTACTCTGAGCCAGAGCTGTCCAAATTAGCGGGCAAATGGCCTTCTGGACTGCGCAACTGGCTGAATCGGGTTGGTGCTGTGGTGGTGCTCCCGTCGGGAGTTGTTAGAGGGAGAGGCGCACAGCAGATCCCTCGGCTTCGCTCTCGGGATGACAAAGTTTAGGGCGATGGTCCACCCGGGCATGGGTGGAGATGGATGGACGGAGCTGTAGGGAGTTGTTAGAGGGAAGGGCGCACGGCAGGTCCCTCGGCTACGCTCGGGATGACAAATTTGAGGGCCATGGTCCACCTGGGCATGAGTGGAGATGGATGGACGGAGCTGTAGGGAGTTTGTTAGAGGGAAGGGCGCACGGCAGGTCCCTCGGCTACGCTCGGAGGCTGTGACTTTTTAATTTCCCTTGTGGTCTGTGGCCGGAAAGCTCCGAAGAGCATCTGCCAACAAGCATCGCCGGGGTCCTTCGACTGCGCGCATAAAACCCTCTGTTATGCGATAGATCTGCGAGGCGCTTCGCTCAGGATGACGCCTTTCTGGAGGGGATCGAAAAACATCTGGTCGGGTGCAAAAAACACGAAAAGATCAAAAAGTCACAGACTCTCGGGATGACAAATTTGAGGGTGGTGGCGCACCTTGGCATGAGTAGAGGTGGATGGACAGAGTCGAAGAAACGCTAATTTGGACAAGTTTGACTCTGAGCCGTCCCCTTCGACAGGCTCCCACGGCACGCCGGGGCAGGATCTTCGGAGTGTGTGTCATAGCAGGAGCGGTAGGGATAGGACGGGTGCCGTCCTGCTCCTATTAGGTTCTGCTATGACACAGACTCCCGGGACTGATTGCGGTCCATCCAGTTCCACCCATGCCAAGGTGCGCCACTGCCCTCAGCCGTACCTGACCCGAACTCTCTTCCCTCATTTCTGGACTCGGGCGTTCATGACCATGGCGTCGATGGCTCCGTTTGGGGTGATGTAGACCCAGGCGTTCAGTGCCCTGGTGGTAGCCCCACTTCCGCTCCGGGAGAGGGGAGGGTAGGCAAACCTGAGATCGCGGAATTCGACCGCCGTGTCCTGAGGCTCGGGGGCGAGTTCGTCGGAAGCGACCAGGTTGGCGTGTCCGCGGTCCTCCACCACGGGGAATCTCGCCCAGTCCAGGTAGACGCGGCCCAACCAGGAACGCTTCGCGGCCACCACCGCGGGAGTGACCGGCGGCTTGAAGATGACGTCATCCTGGTCGTTGGTGTTGACCGTTTCGCTCCAGGTGTTGACCGAGCCGGTCTGGTAGTAGCCGGGGGTTTCGACCACGGCGAACCAGTGGAAGGGATCAACGGGATAAGGCTCGGCGCCAGCACGCAGCATCGGTTGATCACCGAATCGGGTATTGCTTATCAGGTGCAGCGCCCGATGATGCTCCACCGCACGCACCCCCAAGTCGATCCCCACCAGCACCATCGCGGCAATCGCCCAGCCGCGGCCACGGAACAAGGGCTTGCCTGCGCCTATCTCCCGGTCCGCCAGGCCGAGGATTGCCGGGATCACCAAGCCAAGCAGCAAAGCGGCAAAGACGACGGGCTCGATGATGAAGGCGATGTCCAGCGCGTACCAGCGTGGGTTGAAGGGAAAGAATGGGCGAACGCCGTAGTTGTTGGTCCAGTCGAGAAAGATGTGGCTCAAGACCGCCAGCCAAGGATAATAGCCACAGCAAGGCCCAGCGTGGCGGGACGACCGGCTGCTTGCGCCGGCTGCGATGCCAGAGCCAAACCACACCGGTCACGGCGAGCGCGACGAACGGGGCGCCGAGAAAGGTATGCGTGATGCCGCGATGATGCTCAAAGCCGGCAACCGGGCCGCGGAAGCCCCAAAACACATCCAGGTCGGGCGCCTCGGCTGCCAGAGTCATGGCCAACGTAGCGTAGGCCGTCCTGCGATTGAAGCCGGAGCGGCCCAGGCATGCGCCGGTAAGGAAATGCGTGACCGGTTCCATATGAGAGCGTGATCCTCGATGACATTAAGGCAGTTTCGCAATTACTGTGGCCTGATAAAGATCGCGAAGTGTGGTTTTCCTTGGAAGAAAACCACGAAAAGCCGCATCGTCTCGGTCCATACCAATTGCGAAACTGCCGTAGCCTGGGGTTTCGACACCGACGCGCAGTTTCTATAATGCACGCTATGCCACGAAACCCGATCCAGCAGCGCAGCAAGCGCTGATTGAAGCCGGAAAGCGAATCGACGAGCTGCGCGACGAACTGCGACACCACGAATATCAATATTACGTGCTGGATTCTCCGGAGATCTCGGACGCGGAGTACGACGCCCTGATGCGGGAGTTGCGCGCGCTCGAATCCAGCCATCCGGAGTTGATCACACCCGACTCACCCAGCCAGCGCGTGGGTGGTAAGCCCAAGGAAGGCTTTGCCAAGATAGCGCATTCACGGCCCATGCTCTCGCTGGACAACGTGAACAGCGAACAGGAGCTGGCCGATTGGGAACGGCGGGTGCGGTCGCTCATCGGCAGCGCCGAAGTAAGTTTCGTTTGTGAGTTGAAGATGGATGGGGTTTCGCTGGCGCTGCAATATGAGCCCGGCCCCGCAGGCAGCGCCTTATTGCAGACTGCCCTGACACGAGGAGATGGGGTCACAGGCGAGGACGTGACCAGCAACGTGCGCACCATACGATCGGTGCCGCTTTCGGTTTCAAAGGAGCGGTTGCAACGCGCCCGGCTGCCGCAAGGCTTTGAGGTGCGGGGCGAAGTGATCCTGCCGGACGATGCTTTTTTGAAGAATGAACCGGGAACGTGAAGAACAGGGGCTCCCGCCCGCAGTGAACCCTAGAAATGCCGCGGCAGGAACGATTCGAACGCTCGAACCAAACATCGTGGCTCAGCGGAGATTGGACTTCTACGCTTACTTTGCACTGGAAAAGGGAGAGAGTGCTTTTGCGGAGCAGTGGACGTCCCTGGAGGCATTAAGCAGCGCAGGCTTTCGCGTCAACACGCATCGTAAACATTTGCGGAATATGGACGAGCTGCTGGCTTTTGTCGCCTGGGCGGAGGAGCAGCGCCACGCTTTGGGTTACGAGATTGATGGCGTCGTGATCAAGGTCAATGAGACGGCGCTGCAGCGGCGTCTTGGCTATACCGGGCGAGCGCCGCGCTGGGCCGTGGCTTACAAGTTCGCTGCCCGCTCCGGCGTTACCCAGATCGACGACATCGCGGTACAGGTGGGGCGCACGGGCAAGCTGACGCCGGTCGCGCTGCTGCATCCCGTATTCATTGGCGGCACAACTGTGAGCCGGGCGACCTTGCATAATGCGGACGAAATCGAGCGGCTGGGGGTGAAGATCGGGGACTACGTTACGGTGGAGCGCGGCGGCGATGTGATTCCCAAGATCGTGGCCGTGGTGGACGATGCGCAGCACCCGCGGGGAAAGAAGAGCTTCGTTTTCCCCGCTGTCTGCCCGGTTTGCGGCAGTGAGGTGGTGCGCGAGGAGGGCGAGGCCGATTACCGGTGCATTAATGTGGATTGCCCTGCTCGCCTGAAAGAGAGCGTCCTGCACTTTGCTTCACGGAAGGTAATGAATATCGAGGGATTGGGCGACGCGCTGGTTGAGCAACTGTTAGAGCGACAAATGTTGACCAGCCTGGCTGGGATTTATTCGCTGAACGAAGAACAGCTACTGGGGCTGGAACGAATCGGGAAGAAAAGCGCGCAGTCGCTGCTGGCGGAGATTGAAAATTCGAAGAAATTACCGTTAAACCGGGTGCTGTTTGCCTTGGGCATTCGCTTCGTCGGCGAGCGCACGGCGCAATTACTTGCCGAGGCGTTCGGCTCCATGGACGCGCTGATGGCGGCGAGCGTGGAAGAACTGGAGTCGGTAAACGAGGTCGGCCCGCGTGTGGCCCAGGCGATCCAGGAATTTTTCGCCGAGGAGAAAAATCGTCAGCTGATAGAAAAGCTGCGCCACGCTGGCCTGACCTTCACGGCAGAGAAGAAAAAGAAGTCGGCCAAGCTTGAGGGCCTGACCTTTGTACTTACCGGCACCATGGCCGACCTATCGCGCGAAGACGCGAAGTCCCGGATTGAAGCGGCCGGGGGCCGTGTATCCGGCTCGGTCAGCAAGAAGACCAACTACCTGGTGGCTGGAGAAGACGCAGGATCGAAGCTCGATAAAGCTAAGGATTTGAAAGTGCCGGTGATTGATCAGGAAAAACTTCTGGAGATGCTGGTATAAGCATCAAAGAAGGGGACGCATATAATTGCGCGACGGAGAAAACGATGCGATTTGCTTCTTTACCAGCCGCGGTGGTTCTTTCCTGCTCGATACTGAGCTCTGGGTTCCCTGCGCCCGCCCAAAATCGAGGCAATCACAATAGCCAGTTTTACGATGGAGCACGACGCGGAGCCCAGGGGGGAAAATATGGTGAAGGACATTATCACGATCACCATTACGACAACCGTAATCAGGGCGGCATCGGCCCGGGTAAGGGTGCATTGATCGGCGGAGGAGCTGGAGCGGTGCTGGGTGCATTGTTTGGGGGCGGCGTCAAGGGTACTTTAATTGGCGGCGCCGCAGGCGCAGGGATTGGCGCAATCATTGGGAAATCCGCGCAGGACAATCGACAAAACAACTACTACCGCCATTGAGCAGCTTGCGCGATTACCCTGCCAGTCCCTGCGCCTTAGAGAGCGTGGCTTGTTAAGCATCTTCACTGGTTTCACCTGCCGTTGAACCGGAACCGTTATAGGAGAATCGGTATGAAGAACAGATATGCTGCCGTTCTATGGGTTGCCTCGCTGCTGCCCTTCGTAGCCATGCCGGCCGTAGGCCAAGAGGCGTCTTCGGCTGCCGAACCGGCGCCCACCTGGACGATCGATCAGGCGGTGACGTGCTCCGTCCACGACGCCTGGCAACTGGGGGGAAAGAACGAGGCGGGATTCTTCGCCATTGTGAAAGCTTTGGCGGAGCTTTCAGCCCAAAAGCGCGGGCTTATTCTGCCGGATAAAGAGTCAGTCGGCCATGAGTTCGGGGATTACATCAAGACGCAGGCGAGGAGGCGATCGCGATCAGTTACTGTATGTAATCGTGGATCGGGCGGTGCGCAAGTACGGGACCGCACCGGCTGCGGGCGGTAGTAAGTAGTAGGCTTTCGTGAGGATGCCCAGGACTACGTCCTGGGGCCGAGAATGGGGGATGAGTACTGTGCATGAAAAGATGTAGCGACCATCAAGTGCGCACTGTTGCAGATCCTGTTCTTCGGGCTTCGGTGGTCGAAAAGCTTCGAGCAGCATGGGTAAGATAGGCACCGCCGGGGTCCTTCGGCTAAGCTCAGGACAGGCTCTTCGACTCCGCGCTACAAGCCCTCTGTCACGTGATAAATCTGCGCGGCGCTCCGCTCAGAGGCTGTGACTTTTTAATTTACCTTGTGGTCTGTGGCCGGAAAGCTCCGAAGAGCATCTGCCAACAAGCATCGCCGGGGTCCTTCGACTGCGCGCATAAAACCCTCTGCTATGCGATAGATCTGCGAGGCGCTTCGCTCAGGATGACGCCTTTCTGGAGGGGATTGAAAAACATCTGGTCGGGTGCAAAAAACACGAAAAGATCAAAAAGTCACAAACTCTCAGGATGACGCTCTTGCGGCGAGTTTCGAGGAAAAAACATCCTAAAGTTAGCGCTTATGGGGCTACGCCCCGTCGTTTTCGGCCCACGTACGCTCCCACGGCACGCCGGGGCAGGTAGGCGAACGTGGGGCACCCGTCCTGCTCCGACGGGCTCCTGCTATGACACAGACTTCTGCGGGATTGAGTTTGTTCGTGGCGTTCTGACGCAGACACAAAAGCCCCGGATCCGCCTCAACCGATGGAGCTCAACCCTTTGGGGGGGCGAAGTAGCCTTTTTTGGCACGCACTATGTAGCGGGGGTTTAGCGCCACCAGGTAGATGGAGCGAAATGCTCCGTCCAGCTTGAAGTCCGCGGGACGGTAGGCCAGCGAATATTGGCTGCGCAGCTCTTCTTCGATGTCGTGAAAGCTGCCGGTCATGTCTTCAATGCGCTTGGGGAAAAAGGGGACGCCTCCGGTCGCTTCGGCCATTTTCCTCAGGACGTCATCACCCCGGTCGCGGCTGGGACTGACGTTGGTGCTGATGGTGTAGATGATGGTCTCGGCGCGCTGGCACATCTTAATCGCGTCGTCTGGATAAGCACGGCTCTGGTTGTCGTCTCCATCGGAGATCAAGACGAGCGCCTTGCGTACCGAACCCTGCTTGGACGGCGGGACTTTTATCAACTGATCGCGGCAGGCAGTGTAAACGGCGTCAAACAAGGCGGTACCGCCGCCCGGGCGCAGCTTGGTAATGCCGGTTTCAAGCTTATCCTGATCGTTGGTGTAGTTCTGGGTGACGTAGGGCGTAACGTCGAAGCCCATGACGAAGGCGAGATCTTCCTGTGGGCGGATCACCTGCTGCAGAAATTGGATTGCAGCGCTCTGCTCAAATTCGAAGCGTTGCCGGATCGAGGTGCTGGCATCGATCATGATGCCGACGCGCAAGGGCAGGTTGGTCTGCTGGGTGAAATTGAAAACCTGCGAGGGAGCTTTCTGGTTATCCAGCAGGGCAAAGTCTCTCTGCTGCAGATTGGGGATGAAGCGCCCATGCTTGTCAGTGACGGTGAAGATGAGATTCACCTCATTGACGTTGGTCTTGATGGTGAAATTGCCATTGTTCGCATCGCCGCCTTGGCCACTCGGAGCTTGGGGAACGGCACTAAGCGTCCCGGGAACCGGGGCCTGGTCGTTGTCGGCGGGGGCGGGGCTGGCTGGGCCGGGCTGGGTGAGGCGGGTTTTGGTGGAGTGGCGGGGGGCGCAGTTTGAGCAAAGGCAACCGTGGTCCCCAGCAACGCTAATCCAAGCGCCGAGGCAGCCAAACGCCAGCAAGCTTTCATTTTGGTCATAGAGGCCCTTTTTATTCTAGAGCATGAGCGGTCTGCCACCCGGGCTCATCATTGGTCGAGGTACATTCCTTCCACACTCTTTGACCCGGCCACCGGGGTTGAGGCGAGCCGGGCCATGAAGTCCTTGAGATCGGGAGGAAGGTTGGAGACCATAGTAATGCGCTCATTGCTGATTGGGTGTGCGAACTCCAGCTCCGCCGCATGCAGGAAGTTGCGTTGCAGGGCCAGCCGGGGGAGGCGGGCGAATTGCGCCAGGGGCACGATCGCGGTGGACGCTCCGTAGAGCGTGTCCCCAACAACGGGATGCCCCAGCGAAGCCATATGGACGCGAATCTGATGGGTGCGCCCGGTCTCAATACGAACCGAGGCCAAGGTGAAGCTGCCGTAAGGGCCGTGAATGCGCCGCAGCACCTGCCAGTGAGATACGGCACTGCGTCCGCCTTCGCGACGTGTGGTCATGCGGGTGCGGCGGATGGTGTCGCGGCTGATAGCGGCATTCACTGTTCCGCTATCCTGCGGCAATTCGCCTTGCACCAGCGTGAGGTAGAGTTTTCGTACCTGGCGGCGGGAGAACATCGATGCCAGCCTGGCGTGCGCGACGTCATTCTTGGCCACGACGATGAGCCCGCTGGTCTGCTTGTCGAGACGGTGGACGATGCCCGGGCGCAGCGGACCGCTGGAAGAGGAGAGATCTCGCAAGTGGTGCAACAGGGCATTGACCAGGGTTCCGCGATTGCGTGCATCCTCGGTAGCGCCGGAGCCGGCGTGGACCATCATGCCGGCAGGCTTATTGACCACCGCCAGGTCGCCGTCTTCGTAAACAATCTCCAGCGGAATTGCTTCCGCCATGGCGCGCAGGGGTGGCGGCTGCGGGTCGCCGAGGATGGAAATGCTCTCGCCGCTGCGCACTTTGCGCGACGCTTTGGCCAGCTTGCCACCAATCAAAACGCCACCCTGCTCCAGCAGCAGCTGCACCCGTGAGCGGCTGACATCGTTTAGTTGCTGGGCAAGAAAGAGATCCAGACGCTGACCGTCGGCTTCTTCGGGGACTGTTAGCTGGCGCAAGCTTGGCTCGTGCAAAATGGGCTCGTCATTCTCCATGGGGGGCGCCATGGGAGATCTGAAGAGCTTGCGGGCGATGCAACCACAAGAGGCCTCCCACGAGCACCATCGCCGCGGCCACCAGCTGCGTGACGGTGACAAGACCTGAAAGCCACGAGCCGCCGTCGCCACGCAGAAAGCTAAGCAGGAAGCTGGAGAGGCCGCCGAGGAAGAGCCATGCGCCGAGGATTTCTCCGTCGCGATGAGGGCGATGCACAAGCCACAGCAGGAGAACAAACAGGACGAACTCTACCAGGCTCGCGTAGATCTGGGTGGGGTGTAGTGGCACCCCCAGTGGGGTTCCGGGCATCGCAGCCGGATTGGTGAAGACCACAGCCCAGGGGAGGTGCGTGGGTGTTCCGTAGTCGCATCCCGCCTCCAGGCAGCCTATTGAGAGGACGGAACTACAGAGCGCCAAGCTGGGAGCAATGGCATCGGCCGTTCGCCGGATGGGAAGGCCGAGGTGCAAAGCATAGACCAAGCCGGCCGCAAGGGCGATCGCGATAGCAGCGGGCCCGGGGCCGCGCGTTCCGCTCAGACTCATAGTCAGGGCGCGCACGCCATAGCGGGGCCAGTTCAACAGGATGAGGAGAATCCGGCTGCCCACGAGGCCAGAGACAATGGCCACGAGAGCCCAACTCCAGACTTTGTCGGTGTCGAGCGAAAGCAGGCGGGCGGTTCGTACGCAGACGAGCAGGGAAAGGATCGTGCCCAGAGCAACCAGAAATCCATAGGTCGGCAGGACGAGGCGGCCGAACTGGAAGAGATGCGGGTGCACGCGGGCTAATTTCCTATTTCGATGCCCCAACAGTCAAGAGCGTCTTTTCCTTATGGAAAAGACGCGTGATCATCAGCGGCTCGGTTGTTGATCAATAGCGGCTCGGAAAAAATCTGCACCGGCCAGGAAAACAGTACCTCAGGGGCTAAAGCCCTCATACTTACGCTTTGTACGGCCCGACTAAAGCTCGTGCCCTGATACAAAACCTGAGTTTTTCCGCAACCTGTAAAGCCGTGCCCTTCGTTCAGAAAGTTTTTCCCAACTTGTAATGCCCGGAGTTCTCAACCGTCTACGGCCCGACTAACGTCGTGCCCTGACACGAAGCATGAGTTTGTCCGCAGGCTTACAGGAAATCCGCCGCATGAGAGAAGACGAAACCGACCCACTGGGCCGTGCAGCAGTGCGCTGGTGAACCCGTCCTGAGACGTTTGGGACTCCCCGCAGCTCTTTAGGCATTCCGGACTGGCGGACACTGCACACGGAGCCGATTTTTCGAGTCGAATCCCGGTTCGATGAATATTGGTTCAACCAGCGTTAACTGACAATACCTGCTTTGCAGGCCGGTCTCTGAATGGATGCTAACGTCAGCGAAGCTGGTTGGCAAGTAACGATACGGTGAGAATGCTACCGCCCGGCGGAGACGGGAACAGAATCGTGGTAACGGTGCTTGTCGTCGAGGACCGAGTCCAGCAGACCGGAGAGGCTGTTGGCGCGACTACGCAGGATCGTCTGCGTCTCGCTCATGGTGCCGTGGAGCAGATGGCAATGCTCTTGCAGCCGCATGAGTTCATCGGCGATGTTCAGTGCAGCGAGCACAGCCACGCGCAACGAATCGACAGTATTGCTGTTGGCGGAGACGGCGCGCATCTTGGCGTCCACGGTGTTGGCCAGCTTTTGGATGTAGTCCGGATCGGGGGCCCGCAGATGATACGTCTGGTCGTAGATATCTACACTGACCGAGGTGCTGGTTCGCCGGACTTCCATGTTATCTGCCATGTCTCTCCGATTGTCCAACGATCAATCGCCTTGATCCAGCGATCAATCGCCCAGTTCGTCGATTTGCTTGAGCAGACGCTCAATGCGCGTGCGCACTGCGTCCCGCTCCTTTTGCAGACCAGCGAGCTGCTCTTCTAACTGAGCAACATGGGCGGCCTGTTCTTCCACGCGATGAGCAAGACGCGAAGCATGTTGCTCAACGGAAAACCGGAGTTCGCGCTCGCCTTTCAGTAATTCTACTGTGCGCAGCACGCGTTCTTCGAGTGCCTGAAAATCGTCTGCGGCCATAGTCATCTCGGGAGGGTGTTCTGCGATTGAAGACATGGAAACCTCGTGACACAAAAGCGGGATTGCGTGCTAGAGAAAGTATAGCTTGCAAACTCTGCGCGCGATTCACAAGAAAAGATGAACCCGCATTGTCTTCGCATGTTCCTCCATCTTGAATATGGGAGAGATTTTACGCGCGTTGCCGGCCGCCGAGCGACTCCAGCGCGGCGGTCACAGCCTGTGAATAACTTTGCAATTCTTCATCACGCAGGGTCCGCTCCAACGCCTGGAAGGTCACGCGGATGAGAATGGAGTAATGGCCGGCGGGTTGCCCTTTTTGCGAAAGATCGCGAAAGATTTCGCGCGGCGAGAAGCGTGTGAGCTCAGCAATGCGCAGGTTACCTAGCGCCTCGGCGATCGACTGCCAGCGCACGGCATCGGCGAAGACGAAAGAGAAGTCGCGATCAACAGGCTGGAAGCGCGAGAGTTCCTGCGCAATGGGCTGACGCAAAGGCAACCGGTAGAGACGGTCGAGATAAATCTCGCCTACATAAACACTTTGCCTGAGCTTGCGCGGTTGCGCCTCAGCCGGATTGAGTTGGCCGAACCAGGCAATGGTCAGGCCATCGGCCACGGCGCGCGCCGCACGTCCGGGGTGAAGCCACGCGGGAATAATTCCCGCGCCTGCGGCGAAGGTGTCGAAGTAGAAGGAGCGCGGAGCAAATTTTTCCAAAATTTCTTCGATGGCGCCCTTGAGATCATAGAAGTCGATGGCGTGAGCGGCCCGCTCCGGCCCGCTCCAGACGGAGCCGGACGCGCCCAATGCGAGGGCCGGACGCTCGTCGACGCGCTCCGCATTGCCGCTGAAAACAGTACCCTGCTCGAAAAGCTGGACATCGCTTACGTTGCGGTTGAGGTTATTTGCCAGCATGGTAAGCATCCCGGGCAGCAGCGAGGGACGCAACATGCCGGCTTCCTCATTCAGCGGATTACCCATGGGTACCGACATGCCGGGTTGAGGCGCAAAGGTAACCGCTTCAGTAACAGAACAGAAGGTGCTGGATAACGCCTCGTTCCAACCCAGGGCGAGCAAGGTACGGCGAATGACCGCCTCTTTGCCGGCGTGGGGGAGTTCGCGCACGATGCCGGAGAAGGCGGGAAGCGTATTGGCAAAGCGGTTGTAGCCGTAGACGCGGGCGACCTCCTCGATCAGGTCGATCTCGCGTTCCAGATCCAGGCGCCAGCTGGGCAGAGTTACCTGGTAATCGCCTTCCGCGGCTTTCTGCAATGCACAGCCCAGAGCTTGCAATACGGTCTCGGTTGTCTCCTGCACCACGCCCAGGCCATCTTCGGTCGTGCCCAGGATGCGGCGAACCTCGCCATGGCTGAGTGCGATGGCTGGGCGACGGGCGGTCCGCGCCTCTGCTGCCGGAACGACAACATCGATCAACTCCCCGTCCACATGGCCGCCGGCCTCGAGGATGAGCTGGCTGACCAGCGCGGAGGCAACGGGGGGCGCATTGAAGTCCGCTCCGCGCTCGAAACGATGCGAGGCATCGGTGTGCAGGCCGTGCCGCTTGCTGCTGCGCCGGACCGTTGCCGGATCGAACCACGCAGCCTCCACCAGAATATTTTTGGTTTCGCGCGGTGATCATGGTGTCCCAGCCACCCATTACGCCGGCGAGAGCAAGGGCTTTCTTCTCATCGGCCACCACCAGGTCTTCGGAGTCCAGCACACGCTCGATTCCATCCAGCGTGCGGAGTTTTTCGCCGCTGCGGGCGCGGCGCAGGATGATGCCACCTTCCAGCTTGTCGCGATCGAAGACGTGGGTGGGCTGACCGATGGCGACGGTGACGTAGTTGGTCGCATCCACCGCATTGGAGATGAGCTTCTGCTGCAGCAGGGCGAAACGCTCGGCGACCACGCCCGCCGACGGCTGGATATGCACTTGGCTGAGAGCCCGCGCGGTGAAGCGGCCGCAAAGCTCGGGAGCTTCGATGGAAACCTTGATCGGCACTGTCAGTGACTGCGGTGCGGGCAGTGTTACGTCGAGGGGCGCGAGACCAAGGCCTGCGATCGCAGCCGCCTCGCGCGCGATGCCGTAGTGATTCATGGCATCGACACGATTGGTGGTGATGTCCATCTCGAAGAGCGAGCCCTGGCCCGGACCAAGATCGAAGATGCCTTCGACGGCAATGCCGCGCAGGGTCAGCGCCTCGGCGAGTTCGCGATCGGCCAAAGTGAGGCCGGGCACGTAGGAACGAATCCACTGAGAAAGAATATTCATAAGGTTTGCGACTTACCTGAATTGCTCCAGAAATCGCATGTCCCCGGAGTAGAACTGGCCTATGTCTCCGATACCGTACTTCATCATGGCAATCCGCTCCACGCCCATGCCGAAAGCGAAGCCGCTGATTTTTTTTGCATCATAGGCAGGCTGGTGGCGGGCTGCGAAGGCGAAGACCGCGGGATCGACCATGCCGCAGCCTAGCAGTTCGATCCAGCCGGATTGTTTGCACTTGCGGCAGCCTCGACCGCCACAGAAAGATGCAACTGATCTGCACATCGGCAGATGGCTCGGTGAAGGGAAAGAACGAAGGGAAAAATCGCGTTTTCACGCTGGATCCGAAAAACGCCTTCATGGCGTGGTCGAGCGTGCCTTTGAGATCGGAGAAGGTGATGTTGGTATCGACGCAGAGCCCTTCGACCTGGTGAAAGATGGGCGAGTGGGTGGCGTCGGCGGCATCGTTGCGGTGCACCTTGCCAGGAATGACAATACGCAACGGCGGCGGTTGCTGTTCCATGGTGTGGATCTGTACCGGCGAGGTATGAGTGCGCATCAAGAGCCGGTCGCGCAGCGGCTTGCGCTCCTGGTTGACGATCACCAGTGTGTCCTGGGTGTCGCGCGCGGGATGGCCGGGCGGAAAGTTCAGCGATTCGAAGTTGTAGTAGTCGGTTTCGACTTCGGGGCCCAGACCGACGGAGTAGCCCATGGCCGCAAAGACGCTGACGATCTCGTTCATGGTGCGGATGAGCGGGTGCTCGGCGCCGAGCGCGCGGCGGGTGCCGGGCAGGGTGATATCGATGGCTTCATCGGCGCGCGGCGCCGGTTCGCGCCCAGTTCACAACGAGGCTCGATGGCGGATTTGAGGGCGTTGAAGCGTTGCCCGACGTCCCGTCGAGACTCTGCCGGAGCGCCCTTCAACACCTCGCCGACGCGTGTCAGCAGCCCCTGCTTGCGACCGATCCAGCGGATGCGCAGCTGCTCGAGCTCCTCGACGGAGACTGCCTTCGCGGCATCCTGATCGAATTGCGTCCAGGATGACGCTGAAGAAGCGGTCCAGCGAGGCCGACGAGTAGTCTTTCAGTTCAGGAATTTCTAGGGCGGCATGGGTTCCTGGCACAAGCGCTCGAGCCCGATCACAATGCGACCGGGCTGGAGCGAAACTCTTTGGACGGTCGGAGCTTTTAAGCGGCTGTCTTGGTGAGTGCGCTCTTGGCCTGATCGGTGAGCGCGGTAAAGCCAGCCGGGTCGTTGACAGCGAGGTCGGCCAGGATCTTGCGATCCAGGTCGATTCCCCCCAGCTTAAGACCGTGGATGAGCTGCGAATAGCTGATCCCGTTGAGCTTGGCGGCTGCGCCGATGCGGACGATCCAGAGCCTGCGGAATTGGCGCTTCTTCTGCTTGCGGCCGATGTAGGCGAATTTGAGACCGCGTTCAACGGCTTCCTGTGCTGCCTGGTAGAGCTTGGACTTGGTTAGGAAGTAGCCGCTGGCTCGCTTGAGAATCTTCTTGCGGCGGTCATTGCGTTTTGTGCCACGTTTGACGCGGGGCATGGGTGGTTCTCCTTTAGGTGCTGCGTTGTGCGGCTGGAGGTAGGAAATACCTCTTCACTCGCTGTTGAAGCGTTTTCACGATTACCCTGTTCCAGCCGGCCTCAGCGAGGTGGGTCTTTTCTTGAGGAAAAGCCCCGTGTGAAGTATCTTCACGGGCTAGATCTATCGCGAAACCGCTTGAACCTGATCGTCTTGTCTGAAAGACAGGGGCCAATGGCCCGAACCTGTGAGGGCCGATCAGGCGTAAGGAATCATTCGCGCTACCTTGCGCTTGTCACCATCAGAAACCAGAACCGTGCCACTCAACTTCTTCTTAACCTTTTTGGACTTGGAGGTCAGAATGTGGCGCTTCTTGGTTTGACCGCGGAGGATTTTCCCCGTACCGGTCTTTTTAAAGCGCTTGGCCGCGCCCTTATGGGTCTTCAATTTGGGCATGGTTTTCCTGCTAACTTAGCGTGTTTCTAACTTTAGAGATTATACGGGAGAGTTGGGGGAGGCGCTACTCGCGGGCTTTGGTGTAGGGGTCAGTGGAGCCGCAGGTCCCTCCACTACGCTTCGCTTCGGTCGGGATGACAAGGGTGGGGTGGCTCTTCCATGGAGAATTAGCTAGTGGCTGAAAGAGTGGCTGCGACTGCATTGGCTGGGATGAAGTGGAACTGCAGATCCCTCCCCTACGCTTCGCTTCGGATGACAAAGGGGGGAGCGGCGCTTCCATGGGGAATTAGCTAGTGGCTGAAAGAGTTGCTGGCGACTGCGTTGGCTTGGGATGAAGTGGAACTGCAGGTCCCTCCACGGCACGCCGGGACAGGTCGGCTTCGCTCGAGGCTGTGACTTTTTAATTTACCTTGTGGTCTGTGGCCGGAAAGCTCCGAAGAGCATCTGCCAACAAGCATCGCCGGGGTCCTTCGACTGCGCGCATAAAACCCTCTGTTATGCGATAGATCTGCGAGGCGCTTCGCTCCCACGGCACGCCGGGGCAGGCAGGATGACGCCTTTCTGGAGGGGATTGAAAAACATCTGGTCGGTGCAAAAAACACGAAAAGATCAAAAAGTCACAGACTCTCGGGATGACAAGGGGGGAGCTTCCATGGGTAATTCGCTAGCTAGTGGCTGAAAGAATTGCAGTGGAACCGCAGGTCCCTCCGCGGTGCGGAGAGATCTGCAGTCTTGTCTTTACGACTGGGCTGATTGGGGCTGTTGTTGGCCGACCAGGCCTGGAGCCGGCGGCTTGGGCGCGGCGGGCTTCTTGGGTGGCTCGGCTTTCTTGCCTGGGGCGAGGATCGCGTGCAGTGTGGTGCCTTCCATGCGGGGCATGAACTCCACGATGCCTGCGTCGCCCATATCCTGGATCAGGCGGTTGATGATGGCGTAACCCAGCTCGCGGTGGGCCATCTGACGGCCCTTGAAACGCAAGGATGCCTTTACCTTATCGCCTTCGCCTAGAAAGCGAACGGCTTGGTTCTTCTTGGTCTGGTAGTCGTGCTCGTCTACAGTCACGGAAAATTTGACTTCTTTGACGACAATGACTTTTTGCTTCTTACGCGCCGCACGGTCGCTCTTGTCCTTCTCGTAGAGGAACTTCCCGTAGTCCTGAATGCGGCATACCGGCGGCTGGGCGGTAGGCGAAACTTCCACCAGATCCAGACCACGCTCGCGGGCAATCTTCAAGGCTTCGAAGGGAGGCAGAATTCCGAGCTGTTCACCGTTTTCGTCAATGACGCGGATTTCACGCGCGCGAATTCTGTCGTTAATGCGGATGAAAGACTTGGCCGAACGCTTATCGATGGTTTCCTCCGGAGACGAGAGACGCAAGGCCCCTCAAATAAAGCATAGCATTTCGGCACACCGACCGGAAGAACTCTTCGGTCATATCGCTAATTGGCCAATTAAGCCTGTTTCGGTGAGCCCCGTGACCACCACACGGACGCTCCGGTTGGCCGGTATTTTGGCTTGGAGCAGTACTTCAAGAAAGTTGTCGGCTAGCGCCGGAGTGGTTTTGCCCTGCGAAGTGTGCAAAGTAACCGCGGGCAGCTCGCGGCCCACAAAACTCTGCCGAAAGCGACGATTCCTGTCGGCAATCAGTGCTCGCAAACGTTCCATGCGCTCCGCGACCGCCTGCGGCGGCACCGGATACTGCTGAGCCAGATGCCAAGCGCTGGTATCGGGGCGGGGAGAAAAAGGAAACAGGTGCAGGTACGTGAAGGGCTGGGCCGCAATAAAGGCAAAGCTCTCTTCAAAGAGGGCTTCGCTTTCGCCGGGAAACCCCACCATCACGTCCGCGCCGACGGCCGCGTCGGGCATGCTCTCGCGAATCAGGCGCAGCTTCTCCGCGTAGTGCCAGGGACGATAGCGGCGGTGCATGGCGCGCAGAATGGCGTCGGATCCGGATTGCAGCGGGAGATGGGCATGACGCGCGAGCCGAGCCCCGGGGGTAATGGCGTAGGCGCGAAACAGGGCCAGCAGCCCGGGCGTCCAGTCCATCGGCTCGATGGAGCTAAGACGCAGGCGGGGCAACGCGTTCTGGAGCAAAATGGCGCCCACTAGTTCTTCCAACGTGCGTTGCGGCTTGAGGTCACGGCCCCAGCGCCCCAGGTTGATGCCGGAAAGCACCAGTTCGGTACCACCGCCTGCGACAAAGTCCTGCACGTTGCGCAGGCAAGTTTCGAGCGCCAGGGAACGGCTATGGCCGCGTGTCGCAGGAATGATGCAGAAGGAGCAGCGGTTGCCACAACCATCTTGCACCTTGAGATTGGGTCGCGTCTGGCTGCCGGCCCACCAGCCTGATTCGGGCCCTGATTCGGGCATGGACAGCTCCGAGTGAGCAAAGGTGTGGTCCACGTAGAGCGCGGGGGCCGGCCGTATTGCGGCTAGCGGGACAAAGGCCGCAGAAGCCTGTTGGGCAATCTCCGCTACCAGAGACTTATGGCTGTTGCCGATCACGGCGTGTACGCCGGGCAGCGCAGCAACCTCTTGCGGCGCCCGCTGCGCATAGCAGCCGGTGACCAGGATGCGCGCGGTGGGGTTTTCCCGCCGCACACGGCGCAGGAAGGCGCGAGCCGTGCGGTCTGCCTGGGCGGTCACGCTGCAGGTATTGGCGACGATCACGTCGGCCCGGGCGGGGCTCAAAGCCGGGCTCAGGCCGCGATGCCGCAGTTCGGCGCTTATGATCTCGCCGTCCGCCCGGCTGGCACGGCAGCCGAAGTTCTCAACGTGGTATTCTGCCACGTTGTCAGTCTAAAGGCAGTTTCGCAATTATTGTGGCCTGATAAAGGTCGCGAGGTGTGGTTTTCCTGGGAAGAAAACCACGAAAAGGCTTGTGATTTCGGTATACACCAATTGCGAAACTGGCCTAATCAAAGCAACGCCATTTCAGGTAGGATCCCATCAGGCGCCCTGGACCTAGGCGAAGATATAGAGCCACTGTACCCTGGAGTTTTTCCCATGAAACGTCGCATTCTCTTGGTAGATGACGAGCTCGCAATTCTGTTGACCCTCAAGGCGGTCCTCGAAATGAACGACTTCGAGGTGGAAACGGCGGCTTCCGCTCGCGAGGCCCGGTCAAAGTTAAAGGCCGGCACCTTTCACATGGTGATTACGGATATGCGCATGGAAAATGAGTCGGCCGGACTCGATGTGGTGCGGGCGGCAAAGCAGGCGCATTATCAGCCGGCGGTGGCTATGCTGACAGCGTTTCCCGTTCCAGGCTCCGAGTGGCGAGACGAAGGCATGGACGAGATGCTGGTGAAGCCGATGAATATCATGAACCTGTTGCGGCAAATAGAGGCGCTACTAGTGACCCATGAAGACAAGAAGCAGAAGGCGCTTGCCGCGAAAGTGAGCCCGCCCGTCAAGACGACCGGGCGCACGGCCACACGGAAACCCGCGGCTGCCAATTAAAGCGGAGACCTGATCACAAACACAGAGCGGAAAAAGCCGGACGGGAACCACTTAGGTAGGGCTGAAGCGCGTACCCTTGCAAAGCCGGAATTTTTCGGCAACCTGTAAAGGCCAGGGCGCGACTTCGAAGCAAGCCTTGAGAAGAAGCGCAGTTCGCACCTCTCCCCAAACCCGGATTTCCCTTACGCGGCACCAAGCGACCGCAGAGTATGCGGTCCCGGCTGGCCGGGACCGCATGAAGTTCATCAACGCAGACAGACTCCGGGAAACCGGCGTATAGCCGTTGTGTTGTCCGTCTGAGGAAATCTCTCCCTAAGGGAGTGATTCCTCAGGAAGCGGCGCTGGCTGCTACTGTAGCCGGAACCGGGGGCCGCCGCTGCTGGAAGCAGGACCTGCAGAGCACGGGGCGACCTTGCGTGGGCTTAAAGGGAACGGTGGTCTCGGTAGCGCACTCCGAACAGACGGTCCGGGTTTCTGTGCGCACGCCATTGCCGGTTCCGGCCACGCGTTTGATCTTGCACTGTTTGCAACGCTTTGGATCGTTTTTGAATTGCTTATCGTGAAAGAAGAGTTGTTCGCCGGCGGTAAAGACAAAGTCGTTACCGCAATCAGAACATTTCAGAATCTTGTCGATGAAATCCATTACGCGTCCCCCCGAGCATGCCTTGGAATTTTCAGTATTCCGTCGACGGATCGCTGCATTGGCATCTTGTCACCAACCAGCTGATTCGTCTGTCAGTTCGACAACTGTCCTCCCATTCGCCAAACAGGGGAATGAGAGGGGAAATGGTGCTTTACGAACCTCGTTTTCACAAATTCTTTGAAGAGTGCGGGATTGCCGGCCTAACGTATGCTTCGCAACCCGGTAAGCCGGCAATGCAGGGTTAATCCTGCTCTTTTCTTGCTTTTTTACGATTCCGCTTGCGCGCCAGCGCTTCTTTTACTCGACGGCGCTCGCCAGGCTTCAGATAGAAGGAGTGACGCTTCACTTCCTTGATAATGTCTTCTTGCTGAACCTTGCGCTTAAAACGGCGCAATGCATTTTCAAGCGGCTCGCCTTCCTGCACGCGAACCTCTGCCAAATGAACCACACCTCCAAACAGTCCCAATTGGGTTCTATAAGCTTACGTTACCTTTGAGGTGTGGAGTCAAGCTTAATCAGCATCTTGGGCAGCATTTTCCCTGCCTCATAGGAAGGAATTCGCCATGGTACGGTCCTACCTCGGTCATAACCCGGTCATTCCCAGCTCCTGCTACGTCGACATTTCCGCCCAGGTTTTAGGGGAAGTTGAGCTGGGCGAGCACGCCAGCGTGTGGATGAATGCAGTCTTGCGCGGTGATGTGCACTCGATACACCTGGGCGCCTACAGCAACGTACAGGACTGTGCTGTGTTGCACGGCATGCGGTACAAACATCCGGTCAAGGTGGGCGATTGGGTCACCATCGGACACAATGCGACGGTGCATGGGTGCGTGATCGAAGATGCCTGCCTGATCGGCATGGGCGCGACAATCCTCAACAACGTGAGAATCGGCGAGGGGTCAATCATTGCCGCCGGTGCAGTGGTTACGGAGAATACGGTCGTGCCGGCGAACACGCTCTGGGCGGGTGTGCCGGCCAAAGAGCGGCGCCGGCTGGACCCCAACGACCGAGAGTCGATCCTGCAGTATGCGCGGAATTACGTGGAGTACACCGCGACCTATCTTAAGGAGCGGGAGAAATGGTAGCGGGGCTAACCATGGACTGCGTCCTGGGCTACTTTCAGCCGTCCCCTTCGACAGGCTCAGGGCAGGCTCTTCGGGACTGAGTATGGCGGTGACGTTCTCACGCAGACACTAAAGCCCTCCCAGCTCGCGTTGGTTGCGGCACGGCTAAGATCGTGCCATTGGTTCGAGAGTCTTTCGGTCGACCGCGGAACCTCTTGAGTGGAAGGGATTGGAGTGCGCCTGTATTCTGGAAAGAGTTGGATACTTCAGCACTTATGAGCATTTTGCAAGCTGTCCGGGGCACCCGGGACCTGCTGCCTCCGGAAACTGAACTCTGGAACCACATCGAGAGCACAGCGCGGCAGGTTTTCGAGCGCTATTGCTTCGGCGAAATTCGCACGCCCATTTTTGAGGACACACAGCTCTTCTCCCGCGGGGTGGGAGAGGAAACCGATATCGTCTCCAAAGAAATGTACACATTTACTCCGGAGGCGCGCATCCAGGGCGAATCGGCGCAGTCGCTGACCCTGCGTCCGGAGAATACCGCGGGCGTGGTGCGCGCCTATATTGAGCATCAGATGGGCGAGACCGGCCAACTGCAGAAGCTCTACTACATCGGGCCCCAGTTTCGCCGCGAACGACCGCAAAGAGGGCGCTACCGCCAGTTTTTTCAGATTGGCGCCGAGGTGATCGGACCACCCAGCGCGGGCAGCGAGTCGCCATTGCGCGATGCGGAAGTGCTGGAGATGTTGGCCACCCTGCTGAGCGCGCTGGGGATTACGGGCTGGAGGCTGCTGCTCAACTCCGTCGGCTCGGCAACGGACCGCCCGCGGTATGTGCAGGCCCTGCGCGCAGCGCTGGAACCGGTGGTCTCACGCATGTGCGAGGATTGCCAGCGCCGGGCGGTGACCAACCCTCTGCGCGTGCTCGATTGCAAGCACCCGGAAGACCAGCCCATCATCGCCACGCTGCCCCGTATTTGGGAGTCGCTCGACGAGGGCTCCAAGGAACATTTCGCCGCCGTTTGCACAGCTCTCGACGCATGTGGAGTGCCTTACGAGCACGACCATCGCCTGGTGCGCGGCCTGGATTACTACACGCGGACGACTTTTGAGTTCGTTTATGACGAACCCGGCGAGGGTGGCCTTGGATCGCAGAACGCTCTGCTTGGCGGTGGACGCTACGACGGGCTCTCGGAGGCGATCGGCGGCCCCAAGGCACCTGGAATCGGATTTGCGATTGGCGAAGATCGCCTGGTGCTGGTGCTCGAGGCCCAGGGCAAGGCATTCACCGCAGCTGGCAGCGGCGTACATTGCTCCGCTGGGCGATCGCATGAATCCCCCTGCGCTGGCGCTAGCCAGGGAACTTCGCGCCACCGGCTTGCGGGCGGAACTGGGCGACGGATCGTTTCGGCTCAAGAAATCGTTCGAGGCCGCAAACAAAGTGGCGCGGGCCATCGTGATTCTCGGCGAGGACGAGGTTGCCTCCGGTATCTTGACGGTAAAGCACTTCGCTTCCGGCGAGCAGTTCAAGGTTCCCCGAGCCCAACTCGGCGAGAAGCTGGCCTCGCTTCTCGCCTCTCCAACTTCAAACTAGGACATCCGCATTGCTCGACTTTCTAGGCACTCTTCAACGCACGCACACTTGTGGGCAACTCCGCGCACAGCAAGCCGGGGAACAGGTCATCCTTATGGGGTGGGTAAACCGCCGCCGCGACC
Source organism: uncultured Acidobacteriaceae bacterium (assembly GCA_963746595.1). GTDB lineage: Bacteria > Acidobacteriota > Terriglobia > Terriglobales > Acidobacteriaceae > PALSA-350. The sequence goes on along the minus strand of CAVVBS010000009.1, from coordinate 1,265,941 downwards.
ATGGCAACCTGATCTTCCTGGATCTGCGCGACCGGACCGGGATCACGCAAATTGTCCTGGACAAGGACCTGACTCCAGATGGCCACGCCAAGGCCGAACAGGTGCGGCCGGAATACGTGGTGGCAGTGGTGGGCAAGGTACGCCTGCGCGGCCGGGATGTGATCAACCCCAAGATGGCAACCGGCGAGATCGAGGTGGCCGCAGAGCAGTTGCTGGTATTGAACGACTCCAGGGTGCCTCCGTTCTCACCCGCCGAAGAGGCCATCGCCAACGAGGAGTTGCGCCTCAAATACCGCTATATCGATTTGCGGCGGCAACAGATGCAGCAGAATTTTGAGCTGCGCCACAAGATCGCCCGCGCGGTGCGGGAGAGCCTGTCGAACCAGGGCTTTCTGGAAATCGAGACCCCGTTCATGACGCGCTCGACCCCGGAAGGCGCGCGGGATTATCTGGTCCCCAGCCGGGTGCATGGCGGCCACTTTTATGCGCTGCCGCAATCGCCCCAGTTGTTCAAGCAGATCCTCATGATCTCGGGCTTCGACCGCTATTTTCAGATTGTGCGCTGCTTCCGCGATGAGGATCTGCGTGCCGACCGGCAACCGGAGTTCACCCAGGTCGATCTGGAGATGTCGTTCGTGCGCCAGGAAGACGTCTTCGTGGTGGTGGAGAGTTTTTTGCGGGAGGCATTCGCCGCGGTGGGCGTGGTGCTGTCTACTCCCTTTCCCCGCATCACCTACGACGAGGCGATGCGCCGTTACGGCATTGATAAGCCGGACTTGCGGATGCCAGGGTTGATTGACGTCCGTTCCGCGTTCCGCGACGAGGATTTGCAGACGCTGGCTATCGATCCCACGCTTCCCGTGGTGGTGGTGTGCATCCCGCGAGTGGGCGAGCTTTCGCGCAAGGAGCGTGACGACAACCGGCCGCTGTTCGACGGAAGCAAGGGCGCGAAGCTGATCGATGACTGGAAGCGGCTAGAAAAGAGCTTTCCCGAAGCCGTCGCGAAGGTGCGCGCACTAGCGCCGGCGCGCGTGGAAGGCGACGCAGAGGACTTGCTGGTCATGGTGGCCGGCGATGCCACCACTCATGTGCAGGCCAGCGACACCAAAACGCAAGGGCACCTCTCCGAGCGGGAGATCTGCGTTTACTCGGCGGCGGGGAACCTGCGTGTTGAGTTGGCCCGGCGATATGCCGACCGGCACAAGACTTCCGCTATCACCGATCAGGTGGTCGAATCGCCGGAGCGGCTCCAGGGCCAGCAGATCGCGGGAGACAAGGCTTTCCGGCCCATCTGGGTGACGGATTTTCCCATGTTTGAATTTGATAAAGAGTCGCAACGTTGGCTCCCGGCCCACCACCCGTTCACTTCGCCGCACGAGGAGGATATGGAGAGGCTGGTCTCCGATCCGGCATCGGTACGCGCGCGCTACTACGACCTGGCGATGAATGGGCTGGAGTTGGGATCCGGTTCGATTCGTATCCATCGCCAGGATGTGCAGCAGGAGATATTCCGCGCGCTGGGGATGAGCGAAGAGGAGGCGCGGTCGCGCTTTGGGTTCTTCCTGGAGGCATTGACCTACGGAACGCCACCCCATGGGGGGATTGCACTGGGGCTGGACCGCATTGCGATGATTCTGGCCGGGGCACAGAGCCTGCGCGAGGTCATTGCGTTCCCTAAGACCGCCAAGGCGATTGACTTAATGGTCGATGCGCCCACTCCTGTTAGCCCGCAGCAGTTGCGGGAATTGCATATCCGGACTACGAGCTAAGGCTTAGACCAAGCCTAATTAAATATCGATTTCAATCCGACTCGCTTTTTAATCTGAGACGGGGTTTCGCATCCGCCGTTATGTAGGCGACGAACGGGAGTCTCTGTTTATTGGCCAGTCGGAGAATCTTGGCTCTTAAAAGAATTATTCTCGGAACCCAAAGCTGCGGCCCTTGGCGATTGTTCGTCTGGCAGAAAACTCCGATCGCGGCGGCGTCAATTTCCTTCCGCCAGCGTCGGGGAAGGTCGCTGTCCCCTGTCAGCAGGAACCATCGATTCTCGCCGCACGCAGCGATTACTTCGGGGTCCTTCACGTCCTGCCGCTTATGGAAGTGATCATCGTGAATTACAAGGCGAAAGCCGACTGCACCAAGTCTCTCAGGTAAGTAGCTAGCCCCAAGATTCCGATCAACGAAGAAAACCGGATCAGGCGGCGTCGTAGTATTTGATCGCCGCCTTGATTTCACTTTGTTTTAGTCGAAAATCCTTCGCAAGCATACCGATCGACTCTCCCGCTTTCTTTCGGCGCCAGATGACTTCAACCATGATCCCACTGCCGCTAAGTGCAGGCTTCCCTGCAGATACAAACGGGTGAATGACAATGCTTTTCTTCCGCCTTGAATCGCCGGCTCGCATGGGGAAAACCCTTGTTGGGTTGCCATTTGCATCTCGCTCGATCCGGTTGAGGTATTTTTTCAGGATGGCCTTGAAACCGTATTGGCCGTGACGAGTGACATTCAGAGGATGCCGTAGCTTCCGTCCCCCGAGCTGTTGGACGAATATGTTCTGACCGTGACTATCGAAAACGCAGGTTAATAGGGGGCGTTCCTCATTGAGATGACGTCTCATATATTCAATCGTTCGGCGCAGCTTAGCGGTGCTAATGTTTCGTTCTCTTGTTGCAGACAGTACCTGCGCTTCGACAAGATTGTTGAACGAGAGCAGATTATTTTCGGGATCCGCAGGCTGGATAATCGGGGGAGCCTTCGTTGGCCCATTAGAGCTTGGGTAACTGTAGCCCTTAATCCAGGACCGCATGGTTCTTTTAGGCACACCTATGTATCGAGCTACCTCGTCGATGCTGTAGCTCGGGTAGTCTCGGACATCGTCTGGTGTTCGCTTAGCCTTTTTGCGCGCCACGTCGCCTCCACTATATTCTCTGGCTCTGCATTTGCAACGGTTTCAACGTGGCAGGATAGGTTCGCCGTTTTTCACGTGCTCCGAACGCTCTAACTTTACCAAAGCTGGACAGGCCCCAGTGGAATCCTAACCCTTTTCAGTTCATCCACTTGCGGTCGTTGGGGTCGCGCTTTTCGTCGGGGTCGATGTAGCGGCCTTCGCTGTCGAAACGGACGTCGCGGTTCTGCTTACGCATATACACCTCGAACTTGCGCGAGGCGCGGCGGCGCTTCCAGCGATAGTAGTTGTTGCGCAGGCCGAAGAGGGCTTCGCTTAAACCCGTGCTCATGGCCCGGCGGGGCGCGCGGCGGGCGAAAAAGAAACCAATCAATGCGCCGCTGAGAATAACGAAAATGGCGAGCGGAGGTCCCCCGGCGAGCAACATGGCGACCTCGATCAGCATGTAAACGATGACCAGATATTTGGCTTTGATGGCCACCGGCAGCGGGAACATATACATCTCGAGGTCGCCAAAGAGCACGGCGAACGCTGCCAGCAGACCGAAGAGCGCCCCGTCGGCGCTGCTGGTGGTGGACAAGGGACTGGAACGAAAAACCTGGGTGAAGCTAAGCGCGCTCCCGATCAGGGCCCCGCCCACTGCGCTCGAAAAGTAAATTTCCAGCAGCCAGCGGTTTCCCTTGGATGTTTCCAGAAAGGACCCGATAAACCACAACGTGAGCATGTTGAAGGCTACATGGAGGACGCCGGTATTGAGGAAGCTGTAAGTGACCAGTTGCCAAACCCACCCGTGGAGCAGCAGCACCGGCGTAAGCGAAAAATAGGTGCTCACGACCAGCGCCATGCGCGGCGCCGCGAATTCCAGGATCAGCAATAAAAAGAAGACCGCGACGTTCGCCAGGACCAGTTGCCTGGTGACGCCACTAAAGCTCGGGAATGATAGGGCGGAGAAACCGGTGCGAGGGAAGCGTGCCATGACTCGTCTTTTAAGACTAACGCGTTTTCACCACGGGCGTGACCACGAAGCACATCCTGTAGTGCACCCAGCGTCCGGGCTAAGATTGCCGGCGGGGCTGCGTTGCGACGTGGAAGGCTGGATCCTTTTCCGGCAGGATGGCGTATACGTTAGTAATGAGCGCGGTGACAACAGGAGCAGGAGCGGAAGACTCTGATTCTTTTTCAATCCTTGGTCTCCGTTCGCGGTACGATTTGTTGTCTCGGTTGGAGTTCCTTGACGTTCGGGGTGTTCTCCCGGAAACTAGCCAAGCCGCATCTTGGTGGCGGTCATCACCAATATCTTAATGCTCCGTGAAAGGAGAGCTGTATGCCAGTCTGTCAAGAATGCGAGAGCGTTCTCGATTTCGACCCCGACGAAGTGGAAGAAGGAGACATCGTGGTCTGCGATGAATGCGGCACTGAGTTCGAAGTCGTCGCCACGGAACCGCTCGAACTCTCCCAAGTGGACGAGGAAGGCTACGAAGATGACGACGAAGAAGTGGCCGATGAGGAAGAGGAATGAGAGTTGTGTTTCGTAGTGGGACACGATGGCTGCCCTGGCTATTGATGCTGCTATTCACATGCGCAGCAAGCTGTGCACCAGGATTTGCGCAAAGCCTGGGACAAGCGGTGCGGGTGGTGCAGGGGACGGTGCAGAATTCCAGCGAACAGCCACAGGCAAACGCCGTGGTTTACCTGCAGGACCAGAAAACCCAGGAGGTCCGGACGTTTATCACCGAAGCAGATGGACACTACCGCTTTGGGCAGCTGAGCTCAGAGGTGGATTATCAACTCTGGGCGGAGTTCAAAGGACACAAGTCCAAAACCAAATCCATCAGCTCCTTCGACAGCAAGAAGCAATTTAACTTTGACCTGAAAATCGACACAGCGAAGTAAAGAGAAAAGGCACACAGCTTGAACACTGTGTGCCTTTCTTTGCGTGCTTTTACTCGTGCAGCTTTATTCGTGTTCGAGACGCTTCCAGTTGACCAGATCTCCCAGCGTGGTGGTGGAGCTTGAAACCGGCTGCTTGTAGGCTTCCACATCGGCCCGGCTGGCTTCTTCGCCTACCGCGCGCAAGCTGAGGCCGACCTTCTTCTCATCCTGATTCATCTTGATGATCTTGAAGTCGTACTCCTGCCCAGCCTCCAGCTTGATCGGCTGGCCCATGGCGTCAGCAGCTTCGGAAACGTGGCACAGTCCTTCGACGCCCTCGGCGATCTCAATGAATGCTCCGAATTGCGCCGTGCGCAGTACCTTGCCCTTGACCACATCGCCGACGCGATGCTGGGCAAAGAAGGTCTCCCAGACATCCGGCTGCAGCTGCTTGATACCGAGTGACAGGCGGCGGTTCTCCGCTTCCACCCCAAGGACTACGGCGCGAACTTTCTCGCCCTTCTTGAGAATCTCGGAAGGATGCTTCACGCGCTTGGTCCAGCTCAGGTTGCTCACGTGCACCAAGCCGTCGATGCCGTCTTCAATTTCAATGAAGGCGCCAAAGTCGGTCAGATTGCGCACCCGGCCTTCCACGATCGTGCCTGCAGGATAGCGCTCCGAGAGATGCTCCCAGGGGTTCTCGAGCAACTGCTTCATGCCCAACGAAATGCGGCGGTCGTTGGGATTGACGCTGAGCACTACGGTCTCTACCTCGTCTCCAGGCTTAACCAGCTTGGAGGGATGCTTCATCCGCTTGGACCAGGTCATCTCGGAGACATGCACCAGTCCCTCGATGCCCTGCTCCAGCTCGACAAAGGAGCCGTAGTCGGTCACGCTGAGCACCCGGCCGCGTACGCGGGCGCCGATGGGATAGCGCTCCACCGCATCGAGCCAGGGATCGGGTGTGAGCTGCTTGAAGCCCAGGGAAACGCGCTGCTTCTCACGATCGAACTTGAGCACCTTGACCTGGATCTCGTCGCCGACGTTTACCAGGTCGCGGGGATGGGTGAGTCGTCCCCAGGACATATCCGTTATATGTAACAGTCCATCGATTCCGCCCAGATCGACAAAAGCGCCGTAGTCGGTCAGGTTCTTCACCGTGCCGGTGAGGACCGCGCCTTCTTCCAGATGCTCGAGGGTCAGGGTGCGCTTGCTGGTCTGCTCCTCTTCGAGAAGCTCCTTGCGCGAGACCACCACGTTGCCGCGCTTCTTGTTCAGCTTGATGACGCGCACTTCAATCTGCTGGCCGATGTAGCCATCCAGATTGCGCACCGGACGGATTTCCAGTTGGGAGCCGGGCAAGAAGGCCTTGATACCGATGTCGACGGTGAGCCCGCCCTTGACGCGTCCCAAGACTGTGCCCACCACCGGAGTCTTGTCGTTGGCGGCCCGTTCGATTGCGTCCCAAACCCGGTGCCGCTGCGCCTTGTCGTAGCTGAGCAGGAAGCCGCCTTCGGCTTCTTCGCGCTCCACCACCACTTCGACCGTATCGCCCGCCTTGAGCTTGGGCTGGCCATTATGATCCAGCACCTGCTCCAGGGGAATGAGACCTTCGGACTTGAGCCCGACGTCGACCACCACATGCTTGTCCGTCAACTTGATGACGGTGCCGGTGACGACGTTATCGTCATAGGCCTGGGCGGCGGCTTCAGCGGCTTGTTCGCGGTCAAACGATTCCAGTGCGGCGGCGAAGTCTTCCATGCCGGTCAGTTCGGATTCATCCCCAGCGGAGTGGGTGACGACTGGCTTGGGATCGACGACGCGGTGCGGCACGCTGGGGGCGACAGCTTGCGGGTTGTGGGTTAACTCCTCGGACGGGTCAAAATGATCCGCCGGTGCATCAAGCGTTGGGGTTTGCAATTCGGTGTTCAGGGGTGCGCTCTCGGTTCGTTCAGGATTTAGGACGTCTGCCATGAATGCCAGCTCCGGATTCTCGATCGGTAACTCCCGATCCGTCCACCACTACGGTTCTTCGTTGAATCACGATGTCCTGGTCTTAATAGACTTAGCCAAGGCTCCCCGAGATTCATTCCCGCAGCTACTTCGCCAGACTATTTTGCAGGCATGGTCCGCGAAGCAGGGGCACCGTAGTGCTTATCCCATCCACCAACAAACGTTCGGAGGGAGACTGTTAGTGTAGCCGGACAGAATGGCTTGGCACTTAAATCAATCTCCGGTAGGAGCATCCGGTGAGGGGGGTAAAGCAAGAGCGGCGATGGACGTCTACGCCGAATCCTCTACGTAGACCCTTCATAACAACTATAGCAATCGCCGGGAAAGCATGTCAACGAAACTCCTGGTCAATTCAGCACGCGCGAAGGCGCTCAAAAGCGCTGGAAATGCCTATTTTTATTGATTTGTGAACCGTTGGTGAAGACCAGCTTCGGTGGTTATGCCGTGGCTGAGATGGCGTGCTGCGAATGCTCCGTATACTTGAACCGCATGGACTACTTGTGGACGCCCTGGCGCTACCCCTACCTGGTCGATGCCGATCCTGGAGGGCGCAAGGGCGTGCCCGAGGCGTTGGCTGCCTGGACCGGTGACTGTCACTGCGTCTTTTGCAACCTGATCGCGGCCACCCGGTTCGCGGTCGAGCAGGGGGGCTCCGCAGTAGACGCCGATCGCGCGGCGAATATTGTGCTGCGGGGGGAGCATAGCTTCATCGTTCTCAACGCCTTCCCCTACTCTTCCGGGCACGTCATGATTGTGCCGTATGCCCACCAGGAGACGCTGGCCGGCCTGGACCCGGCGACGGCGACCGAGATTATGAAGCTGGCGCAACGTACCGATGCCGTTCTGCGCCAGGTGTACTCCCCTGACGGGATCAATATGGGCCTGAACCTGGGCAAGGCTGCCGGGGCCGGGGTGGCCGGACACCTGCACATGCACGTGCTTCCGCGCTGGCTGGGCGATTCCAACTTCATGACAGTGATTGCAGAGACGCGGGTGCTGCCGGAGAGCCCTGGAGACTACCTGGCAGAGGCTGCGGGAGGGATTTGACCGCGGCTGACGTTACAAAAGTGCTTAATCGCGAACCTTGACGGCTCGTTCCACGAAATCCCGAGATCAAGGGTGGCGATTGGCGTAACCTTCCTCGATCAGGACAGAGTCGGCGGGGAGATTCGGCACCTCGATGAGCTCCGAATCGTCCAGCTCCAGGGTCTCCTGCTGTGCCAACTCGACCAGGCCCTGCGGGAGCTGCTTGGTCGGCTTGACGCCCAGAGCCTTCAGCATTTCCGCCTGGCGGATCACATTGCCCTTGCCGGTGTGCAGCTTTGACATGGCATCGGCGTAGCTTCGCTGCGCGGTGTCGAGCCGGCTCCCCACCTCGGTAAAGTCGGCAACAAAGCTGGCCAGCTTGTTGTAGAGATCCGCGCCCTTGCGGGCAATCTCCTCCACGTTTTGCTTTTGCTGCTCCTGGCGCCAGAGAGAAGCGACCGTACGCAAGACAAAAAGCAGCGTGCTGGGACTGACCAGCAAGACGTTTCGCTGCCAGGCCTGCTCCCACAGCTTGTCATCCCGGGAGATGGCCAGCATGAAGGCGGGCTCGATGGGGAGAAACATGATCACGAAATCGAGCGAATTGAGACCGTACAGTGTCTGATAATTCTTTTCTGCCAGGCCCCGGATATGCGCCCGCACGGAGTTGCTGTGACTTTCCGCAGCCAGGGCGCGGGCCGCATCGCTTTCCGCAATACTGTGGGCCTCGTAATGAATCAGGGAGACCTTGGAGTCGATGACCAGGTGGCGCTCGCCCGGCAGATGGATGACCACATCCGGCTGAGCTCGCTTTCCGTTCTCGCCCGCATAGTTTTCCTGGGCATGGTATTCGTGCCCCGGACGCAAGCCGGCGGCTTGTAAAATCCGCTCCAGAATTAACTCCCCCCATGCGCCCTGGGCCTTACTTGACCCCCGCAGCGCGCTGGCCAGGTTGTTGGCCTGTTCGGCGAACCGGGTGTTCGACTCGAAGAGCTTGTCGATCTGGGCGCTCAGATGCACGCCGCCCTTGACCTGCTCCATGCGGGCGGCTTCGATCTTGTTCTGAAAGTCCTCCAGCCGGGCCTTGAGGGGCTCGAGAACCTGGCCCAGGCCGGCCTGGTTCTGCTCCGCGAAACGGCTCGATTTTTCCTCCAGCACCTGGCTGGCGAGCGACTTGAATGTCTCCGGCAGATCGGCGCGCATCTGCTCCACCACGCGTTCCGTCGCAGCGTGGCGTTCTTCCAGCCGGGCGATGGTGGCCTTTTGGGTTGCGCCCTCCGTGCGTGCCTGGTCAAGATGGGCGCGGGTGTCGGCCAACTGGTCGAGCAGGGTTTTGGAGGATTTTTCCAAACTCGCGCGCTCCGCATTGCTGCGGGTGCGCTCAAAATACGTGGCCAAGACGATGCCGGCGACAAAGGCGCCGACGGCGGCAAAAACGAGGGTGAGCATACCGGGAAACATCGCCATCTTCTTTTTCTGACTTTACTCGCCCTGAAGCCAAAGTTCCTGAAGGAAAGCTGTGGAGTGCCGCGCTTTACACCACTTGGAGCGCTCAGTAGACTAAAAACTTTGGGGCCGTGAACTGCGCGGGTTGCGGGTTAGGCCGTTTTTCCTGTTGATGTCTCCTGCCAGGCATTGGCTTCCGGCGCAGTCGGTCTCCGCTCGAGACCTTCTGCACAGCCCGAGTCCTTTTCTGTGGCAGGTGGCACCTGGAGGAAAACCGGAACGCCTGCCGCACCGCCTTTCCGGACCGTTCACCTAACCTTGCAGGGCGCTGGCCCTGTAACACGGTTTCACGATCACGTAGCCCTTGTGGCTTCTGAGAAGTTGGGCTTTTCCAGGTGAGGTCACTTCACCGGCTACACCCATCGCGAGACCGCATAACGATTTGTTTCTATAGACAGGAGAACGGCATGGCAGCAGCAGCAGTGGAAGAGAAGGTAAAGCAGATTATCGTCGAGCAACTTCAGGTGGATGAAGCTGAAGTGACTCCCAGCGCATCGTTTCAGGAAGATCTGGGCGCAGACTCGCTCGACGTAGTCGAACTCGTGATGCAGTTTGAGGAAGCCTTTGACCTGGAAATCCCGGACGAAGATGCAGAAAAAATCAAGACGGTAAAAGACGCTACCGAATACATCGAGAAGAACGCGAAAGGCAGTAAGTGATTTGGCAAGAAGGGTGGTTGTTACAGGCATCGGGTTGTTATGCGGAGTAGGAAATACCGCGCCCGAAGTCTGGGATAACCTGCTGGACGGCAAGAGCGGAATGGCTCCCATCACGAGCTTCGATACGACGGGTTTTCCCGTCACCTTCGCGGCCGAGGTGAAAAACTTCAATCCACTGAATTTCGTGGACAAGAAGGAAGCGCGCAAGATGGGGCGCTTTATCCATTTCGCGCTTGCCGCTACCCAGGAAGCACTGCAACATTCAGGACTGAAGATCGGGCCGGAAAACGCCGAGCGGGTGGGCGTGCACATCGGTTCCGGTATCGGCGGATTCGACGTGATTGAGCGGGAGCACAGCGCTATGCTGCATGGCGGCCCGCGCAAGATTTCACCGTTTTTTATTCCTGGGACGATTGTGAACCTGGCGGCCGGCCAGGTGAGCATCCGTTACGGAGCGCTGGGGCCGAACGAGGCGACGTCGACGGCTTGCACTACCAGCGCACATTCCGTGGGCAACGCCTTTCGCACCATTGAGCGTGACGATGCGGACGTAATGATCGCGGGCGGGGCTGAGGCTGCCATTACGCCCATGGGTGTGGGCGGCTTTGCCGCCATGCGCGCCCTCTCCACGCGCAACGACGACCCCGAACATGCCTGCCGCCCGTTCGATAAAGACCGCGACGGCTTCGTGGTCGGTGAAGGCGCCGGCATCCTGATCCTGGAGGAGTTGGAGCATGCCCGTGCCCGCGAAGCCAAGATCCTGGCCGAGATTATCGGTTACGGCATGAGCGCGGACGCGTACCACATCACCAGCATGGCGCCCCGGGGAGAAGGATGTTTGCGGGCGATGAAAAATGCCCTGCGCAGCGCCAATATCGAACCCTCCGCGGTGGACTACGTGAATGCTCATGCCACTTCCACCCCGCTGGGCGATGCCCTGGAGACTGCGGCCATCAAGTCCCTTTTCGGTGAACATGCGACCAGCGGGAAATTACGGGTGAGCTCGACCAAGTCCATGACCGGCCATCTGCTGGGCGGAGCGGGCGGGTTGGAGGCAGGCATCACGATCATGGCCCTGCAACGCCAGGTCGTCCCTCCGACCACCAATCTCGACGATCCCGACCCGGCCTGCGACCTGAATTACATCGCCAATAACCCGGAGGCCGCCAAGATGGAGGTGGCTCTTTCCAACTCGTTTGGCTTTGGCGGGACCAATGGAGCCCTTATCTTCCGCCGCTGGCCGGAATAAGAGCTCCGGCTCCCTTCCCTGGATGAAACCGCATTGGTCTCAAAGAGAATCGGGTTTGGCGTTGGATGATTGCTAATCGAGCATTTCGCGTGCGGTCCGGGTATGCAGCCCAGGACTAGCGTCCTAGGGCATTCTCAGTACGCTCGCCCGGTTCGACAAGCTCAGGGCAGGCTCTGCGGGACTGATCGCGATCTGTCCTGGCAGCTGGCTGTTTTCAATGGGCTGAACGCCCAATTCAGCCGATCGAAAAAGCGAGTTTGGACAAGACTGATGCATGCGGCGAGCGTTGATCAGTCAGGGCTGCCACTTTCGTGGGATGCGGGATGAATCTCTTGGTTCGTCAGCGGTTTATAGGCAGGCAATGGCTCGCAGTCGTGGGATCATAACCTGTAGAGCATTTTCATTTCTACTCTGCCCCAGGCGAGTGTGGCGAAGTGCGGCTTAATAGCAGAAGTGAAAAAGCTTCGACAACGCGAGGGAAGCGAGGCATATTGAAGCGAGTCGCCACAGGATTAGCTTGCGTTTTTTTCGCCACAGCTTCGTTCGCGGTTTGCACGAACACCTTGCCCGTCTCCCAGGAGATGAAGGACTCGCAGGTGGTGGTCATCGGCACCGTGATGTCGTCACGCCAGGTACCCCAGTCCTGGGACACCCTGGATGGCACCGAGTATGTCGTGCATATCGACCAGAAGGTCAAAGGCAAACAAACGGGTGAGATCACCATCTTCAGCGAGCACACCGAAGATGGCTTAAACCTGGAGACCGGCAAACAATACCTGCTTTTTCTCACCAACAACTATCAGCACTGGATGGCAAATAAGTGTGGGAACTCCGGCCCCTTGGATGAGGAGAGCACGGTAATCAAGCAGATGGTCCACGCTGCCCACAACGATTAAGCAGGCAATTGTCTCGCGTGTTTCTTTAGAAAGTCCAGCTACCCAGATCTGGCGGATGCGACGCCAATTGCAAGCGTGCCCTTATCTCTCCTGCACGCTTCATCCTCCCGCCTGGCAATCCACGTTGTCCAGCTATGAGACATATCTTTGACACTGTGACTGCTTCCTAAAGCCTGAGACCGGCGCCTGCCTGGTACTGCAGTGCAAACGAAAGTACTCTTCACCCTCTCCGCCACGCCACGCATGGAATCTTTGCAAGCGCGGTATCTGCCACGTTCTTAGTGGCAGATATTGCAAACAAGAGGCTTATTCATCCTGCCTTCGCCCTCCCATTACCATCGGCCCACATACCTCCTCCGAAGTAAGGGCGTCCGAAAACAATACAATTGCCATCCCCCGTTGGACACGGCAATCTACCACTAAAGCAGTACACATACAACTTTAGTCGTAACGCAAAAATTCAATTGTGACCCCAGGAGGGTTTTGTGAAAAAGCTTGCTATTGCATTGTTTCTCTGCCTAAGTGCCGCCAACGGGTTCGCCCAGTGCAAGACCGATCGTGTTAGCGCCCGCAAGGAGATGCATATGGCATCTGCCGTGGTTGTGGGTACGGTAACGGAAGCGCAACCAGTACCGGAGGCGTGGGACTTTCTCGATGGCGTGAACTATACGGTGCGCGTCGACTCCAAGATCCGCGGCAAGGTTCGCCCCAACACTGAGGTCACAGTTTTCAGCGAGAACAGCCCTCGCTTCTTCCCCATGTATGTGGGCCAGCAGTACGTGCTGTACTTGCAGCCCCAGTACGGCCGCAATCAGGTCGATAACTGTGGCAATTCGCACCAGACCAGCGGTAGCGAGTCGGCATCGAGCAAGCAGCCGTCACTGAAAGCCAGCAAAGGTTTCTAAGTTTGCGGTACTGTTAATCTGCCTTGGCAAGGGGTATCGCGCTCGCGGTACCCCTTCCCATTTTCCGGCTATTGCAGCAGGGTTCCGTTCTCCGGTTCGAGTCTTGGCCTCTTCCGGCGGAATGACGACGGCTGCCGCGACCTTGTCCTCGTCCTCGAGATGCAGCAACCTGACACCCTGGGTCGAACGACCGGCGGCGCGGATGGTCTTGGTATCGATGCGGATGATCTTGCCGTATTGGCTGATGACCATCAGTTCCGAACTTTCATCGACCAGAAGGATGGCGCTCACCTTGCCGTTGCGAGCCGTAGTTTTCACGTTGATGACTCCCCGGCCGCCGCGGGTCTGCAACCGGTACTCGTCCACATCCGTGCGTTTGCCGTAACCCTGCTCGGTAATAGAAAGGATCAGAGAGGGAGAGTGCCCGCCGTTGCCGTTCTTCTTACGTTCGAGCGGTGTGGCGGCAAGACCTACCAGGTAATCGCCCTTCATCAGATCGATGCCGCGGACGCCATAAGCAGGGCGGCCCATGGAGCGCACATCGTTCTCGCCGAAGCGAATGGCCATGCCCGCATGGGTGGCGAGGAAGATGATCTGGTTGCCATCGGTGCGGCAAGCGCCAATCAGTTCGTCATCGTCGTCGATGCCGATGGCAATAATGCCACGCGCCATCACATTGGAAAAGTCCTTGAGCGGAGTCTTCTTGACGGTGCCCTTGCGGGTGGCGAAGAAGATGAACTTGCCGTCCTCTTCCAGGTTGCGCACGGGCAGGATGGTGCGCACGCTTTCTCCCTGCTGCAGGCTGAGCAGACTGGCCATGGACTTGCCTTTGCCGGCCGCACCGACGTCCGGGACCTCATACACCTTGAGCCAGTAAACGCGGCCGGCGTTGGTGAAGCAGAGCAGATACGCGTGGGTCGAGTCGACGATGAGCTGGGAGACGAAGTCCTCTTCGCGGGTCTTCATGCCCAGCCGGCCGGTGCCGCCTCGCCTTTGCTGGCGGTAGATGGAAATCGGCGTGCGCTTGAGATAACCCGAATGAGAAACAGTGACAGCGACCTGTTCGTCGGCGATCAGGTCCTCCAGCTGCAGCTCGGCCGTCTCATCGAGGATTTGGGTACGGCGCTCGTCGCCAAAGTCTTTGCGCGCAGCTTCGAGCTCTTTGATGATGACGGCGCGCAGCTTTGGTTCCGAGGCCAGGATGGCTTCATACTCCGCGATGCGCTCACGCACTTCGATCAGTTCCTTGACGATCTCGTCCGTGGAAAGCTGGGTGAGACGGTAGAGCTGCAATTCGAGGATGGCGTCGATCTGGCGGTAGCTCAGACCCGGCTCGCGTTCCGGTCCGGTTACGTTGCCTTGGTCGATCTTGATCACGATGTCTTTAGACAGGGAAAAGCGGCGCAGATTTTCCCGTGCTTCGGCGCGCGATCCGGAGGCGCGGATAATGCGGATCACCTGGTCGATGTTATCCAGGGCGATGTTGTAGCCCTCGAGGATATGTTCGCGCTCGCGCGCCTTCTTGAGCAGGAAGGAGGTGCGGCGCCGAACCACGTCGACGCGGTGATTGATGAAGTGGCGGATGGCGTCATGCAGGGCGAGCTCTCGCGGCTGGCCATTCACGACCGCGAGGAAGATCATGGAGAAGCTCTCTTGCATCTGGGTGTGCTTGTAGAGCTGGTTCAGAACGATTTGCGCTTCCGCACCGCGCTTGAGCCCGATGACGATGCGCATTCCGTCGCGATCGCTCTCGTCGCGGAAGTCATCTTCGGCAATGTCGGTAATTACTTTGTCGTTGACCAGTTCGGCAATGCGCTCGATCAGCTTGGATTTGTTGACCTGGTAGGGAATCTCGGTGACGATGATCGCCTGCCGGCCGCCCTTTAACTGCTCGATGGCCGCCTTGGCCCGCATGAGGAAGCGGCCGCGGCCGGTCTTGTAGGCCTGGGCAATGCCGCCGCGTCCGTAGATGAAGCCGCCGGTGGGAAAGTCCGGCCCTTGCACATGCTGCAAAACCTCGGCCAGGCCAGCCTGGGGATTTTTAACCAGTTCAATGGTGGCGCTGATCACTTCATTGAGGTTGTGCGGGGGAATATTGGTCGCCATGCCGACCGCGATTCCATTGGACCCGTTCACGATCAGGTTGGGAACGCGGGTCGGCAGCACCGCTGGGCTCCGTGGTGCTTTCGTCGTAATTGGGAACAAAGTCAACCGTGTCCTGATCGATGTCGGCCAGCATCTGGCCGGCGATGCGCGTCATGCGGCACTCGGTGTAGCGCATGGCCGCCGGCGGGTCGCCGTCCACGGAGCCGAAGTTGCCCTGGCCATCGATCATGGGGTAGCGCATGCTGAAGGGCTGCGCCAGCCGCACCATGGTGTCGTAGATAGCCGAGTCGCCGTGCGGGTGATACACGCCCATGGCCTGACCGACCACCTTGGCGCACTTGGCGTACTTCTTGTTGTACTCCAGACCCATTCCATGCAGGGTGTAAAGGATTCTGCGATGCACCGGCTTGAAGCCGTCTCGGATGTCGGGGAGCGCACGGCCGATGATGACCGACATGGAGTAGTCGAGATACGACCGCTTCATCTCATCTTCAATGTTGATGGGGATGAGGCGCGTTCCTGGGCCTTCGGGCGGGTTTCCGTCGCTGCCGTTAGGGACCTAGAGGGAGGAGAGGATTCTGATCATCTGCCATAAGAGGTGGGCCTTAGACGGGGATTACTTCGAACGGCGGAATCGCGAGCGGAGAACGTTTGCGGGGTTCGCGCAATCTGCGGCTAAGAGCTAACTTGATGATACGTCTTTCGGAGCCGCCCAGCAAGCCGTGGAGGCCAATCTAAGTCGTTTTATTTGAATAATTTGTATATGGGAATCGAGGGGCGTGTTTTCCTTCGCTAAGGGAGCAAAAAAACGCTCAGAGCAGCTTCAAGAACCAGCAGCGAACCGGCCACCGCGAGGAGGACGGGGCGATAGCGGGTTTCAAGAAAATCGGCGAAGACCCCGGCGATGAAAGTGAACAGAAAGGGCAGTGCCCAGAGCGTGGGCTCGCTGGCAATGCCGGGGGTGATGAGGGTGAAGAACAGCAGGGCGAGAAGCAGCGGGACGGTATTGCCAAAGTAACGCGATCTGCGCGTGGGTAGATAGAGCAGCAGGGCGGTGGCCGCAGCCAGAGTTACAGCGCGAATTAGGCAGGCTAAGCAGCCAGTGGCGGGCTGGCTCGAAAGAAAACCAGATGCGCCCGGCGCCGCTGCGAAAGAAGTAGCTGAACGCGTCCAGACTGAAGTCGTAGGAAGCGAAGACCAGCAGCAAAGTCCCAATGATGGCCGTCATCATGATGGGAACGATATAGGCGCGGCGGCCTACAGCCAGGTAGGCCATGAACCCTATCGACAGCAGGAGCGCGAGTAGAAAGGCGGCCACGTGCGAGGCCGCCGTAAAAGCAAGGGTCAGGGTGAGCAGCACGATGCGCGATCGCCACTTTTTTGGCGGGCCCTGCATGGCGTGCGCTACCCCCATCGCTGTATAAAGCGAGGCGAACAGTCCAAATGCGGTGAGGATTTCGTTGTTGGGATAAGTACAGGCGTGAATGACCGCAGGACAAAAGCAGTAAAAGGCGAGCGCGATAAAGCCGCCAGGATTGCCAAAGAGCCGCCGAGTTACCCACCACAGCGCGCCCCCCAGCAAGACTCCCGTGAGCAGGAAGCCGCTATGCAGCAGCACCAGTACGTATGCGAGCTCGTGGCGCATCTCCCAGGTGGATGTGTCCTCAGCTTGGCCGGCCATCGATGCGCTGCAGGGTCAGCGGCAGCCCGGCGACACGATATCCCAGCGTGCCGTCGGGAATATTGCCGCAGGTGGTGAAGTAGCCCACCAGAGGATTTGGTTTTTCCCACATCTCGCGACCGCAGCGCGCGAAGTCGTAATCCCGCGAGGTGAGGGTTTGGCGATGAAATACCCAGAGGCATTGCGCCACCAGCAGCAGTAACAGCAGGGCCGCGAGTTGCTGGGGACGCTTGAACTTAAAGCCGGACTGGGCATGAGTGGTGATTTCTCTTACAACCTGGGCAATGTGAAATGAGTATTGGGCAAGTATTGTTTTGCGTTGGGAAAGCCGAAGAGACGCGCGAAGCTGGTGTAGCCGGTCTCGCTGCACCAGTACCAGACCACCTTCCAGCGAGGGAAATCGGGCGGCCAAGGCGCCTCATGCATTTGCCAGGCAAGAGGAAAGTGGCATGAAGATGAGGCTGGCGCGGCGCAGATGGCTGGGCGAACTCACCACCAGCGCTGAGGTCCAGTCGTGAGCCTGCATAATTTTGTAGGAGTAATAGGCGTTCTGAATGGTGTTGCGGGACTGGCCTTCGGCAAAAACGGCATCGGCGGGCACGCCCTGGGACCGGGCAAACTGCTGCATCACTTGCGCTTCGACAAACTGGTTCTGCACTGCGCCTCCGGTCATCAGCAGACGCGGTGCAACTCCGGCGTGGTACTGCCGGATCGCTTCCAGTACGCGCGATCGGGCGACCGGTCCGATGGAACCGTCGTCTTTGGCCGGATTGCCCAGCACCAGAATCACATCGAATTGACGCTGCTGGGTGTCGCTCATGGGAATGGAAAAGTAGATGATGACGACGCAGGCAATCGCGGTGGCCAACACAATGCCTAAGATGCGTGCGATCCGAAGACGTCTCTGCCCCTCTGTTTCAACCATAGATGAACTGATTCTATCGAGTCCGTGGGGACGTTCTCTGGTCTGCGATGGGCGAGGTGAAATCAGGGCTCTCCAAATTGGACAATGGATTGATCATTGAGTGCAGGGAGATCGCGTCGGGTGAGTTGATCGCACGTCGGCATTTGCGTTCAGTCCAAAGTTCACCCAGGACGATGTCCTGGGGCATTCTCAATCGTCCCTGCGGGACTGGTCGGGTTGTGAATGGTGCACCCAGGACTGACGTCCTGGGCTACTCTCAGCCGTCCCTTCGGGACTGGTCGCGATACCCCCTGATAGATTCGTCTTGCCGTCTTTCACTCAGCTGCTCACTTGCTGCTACTCTGATGCCAATGTCTGTCGGTAGAAGTAATTCCGAGCGGCTGGTCTCCGCGGACCGCGGCGAAGATGACAATTCGTTCGAGCTGAAGCTGCGGCCCAAGTGGCTGGGAGAGTTCATCGGCCAGGAGAAGGCCAAGGAACAGCTCGGCATCGCCCTTGCCGCGGCGAAATCACGTGGCGAAGCTTTGGACCATGTGCTGCTGTTTGGCCCGCCGGGCCTGGGTAAGACGACCCTGGCCACCATCATCGCCAACGAGATGGATGTTGGCTTTCAGCAGACCTCTGGCCCTGCGCTTCAGATCCAGGGGGATCTGACCGCGATCCTGACCAACCTGCGGGATCGCCAGGTGCTCTTCCTGGACGAGATTCACCGGCTGCAGCCGGTGCTCGAAGAAAAGCTCTACACTGCGCTCGAAGACTACAAGCTGGACATCATCATCGGGCAGGGGCCGGCGGCGCGCACGCACGTGATGGAGATCAAGCCATTCACGTTCATTGCCGCCACCACGCGGCCGGGGCTGCTCTCCTCCCCTTTGCGCTCACGCTTCGGCATCCTGTTGCGGCTGGAGTTCTACACCGAAGACGAGCTGCGCTTCATCGTGGAGCGCTCGGCAGAGGTGTTGCATGTGCCCATCGACCGGGAGGGAGCCGCGGAGATTTCCTCACGCTCGCGAGGAACACCGCGCATCGCCAACCGGCTGCTGCGCCGGGTGCGGGACTACGCCCAGGTGCGGGGCACGGGCAGCATCGACCGGGCAACGGCCGAGGCAGCCTTGAAGCTGCACGGAGTCGATGCGCATGGTTTCGACGAGCTCGATCGCCGCCTGCTGTTGACCATCATCGAGAAATACGATGGTGGGCCGGTGGGGCTGAATACGCTGGCTGCCAGCCTGGCGGAGGAAGAGGATGCTTTGGAAGAGGTCTACGAACCGTTCCTCATCCAGATCGGCTTTCTCGATCGCACTCCGCGCGGGCGTGTGGCAACCCGGCTGGCTTATGAACATTTCGGCTTGCCCTTGCCTCGGAGGCAGACTCCGCTTTTCTGATTTAAGTGTGAGTTGGTTCGCGTCCTGAATGTAGCCGTGCCGCAGATCTTTGATCCGCCACGTGGCCTTAGCCATTGAGGCGACGACTGCGACCTCTCGTCACAACGTGGTTTGGCTGAACCGTTTCAAAGACGTACCCCAGGGGCTAAAGCCCTCATAGCTGTGGCTTTTACGGCCCGACTGAAGTCGTGCCCTGACACAAAACATGAGAGCGATAACTACCGGAAAACTCGCGTATTCCGAAGATTTCCCCGTTGTCTTTTGCGTTCTCTATGTTCGGGCTGAGACGAGTCCTCTTCAAGGACCGGAGTTTTTCTCCAACCCGTAAAGCGCTCATCAACCCATTGAGTGCGGCATGGAATAGAGGACGGAAACCGCAGGTCCCTCGGCTTCGACGGGATGACAAATTTTAGGGCGTTCGCCCACCGCAGCATGGGTGGAGGTGGATGGACAGAGCTACAGCCTACCCGCAATTTCATCGCCTTGCGTGGGCCGCGGGAACAAGCGACCGCGTGTTGTAATCTTGGCTCGTGGCCCCACTGCTCGAGGTTGACCATCTTTCTATTTATTTTCGTGACCAGGCGGTGGTCCGCGACCTGAGTTTCGCGGTTGGGCAGGGCGAGGTGCTGGGGCTGGTCGGCGAGTCCGGATCGGGCAAGTCGCTGACTTCCTTGTCGATCCTGCGGCTGTTGGATGCCTCGGCGCGGGTGGAAGGCTCGATTCGTTTCGAAGGCGCAGACTTGTTGGCCCTCAAACCGGAACAGATGCGTCGCTATCGCGGCCGCAAGATCGCCATGATCTTCCAGGAGCCGATGACGGCGCTCAATCCAGTCATGCCGGTCGGACGGCAGATAGCAGAAGCCATCGAGACCCATCAGCCCGAACTGGGCCGCAAGCAAGTACGCACTGCCGTCGTGGAGGCGATGACGGCGGTGGCAATTGCCGAGCCGGAGAATCGCTTGCACGATTATCCTCACCAGTTTTCCGGAGGCCAGCGGCAGCGCCTGCTGATCGCCATGGCGCTGGTGAACCATCCGTCATTGCTCATCGCCGATGAACCCACCACCGCTCTCGACGTCACCGTGCAGGCCCAGATTCTACTTCTGCTCAAAGCGCTGCAAGAGCGTAACGGCCTGGGAATGCTGTTCATTTCCCATGACCTCGCCGTGGTGGCGCAGATTGCCGACCGGGTGGCGGTGATGCGCCGGGGCATGCTGCTCGAGACCGGCACCCGCGACCAGGTGTTTCTCCATCCCAGGCATGCCTATACAAAAAGCCTGCTGGGTGCAGTGCCCACCCTCACCACCGACCGGGACCAGCCGCTGGCCACCCTGGCAGCTGCCACCGACGGCGCGACCGGAACTTTGGTCGAAGAGGCCCCCGGCCATTGGGTACGCTGCATCCAATCTGTCTGATATTCTGGTTGTTTGCGGCTGATTTCGAGGCGTGCCAAGCCCCTGAAACGTGCGCCGCGGTACTCCACGGCGGCCGGCACCATGCGCGCTCTACTCATTTCCGACATCCACGCCAATATCGATGCCTTGGAGGCAGTGCTGGACGCTGCTCCGGAGCATGACCTGGTTTGGAATCTGGGCGATGTGGTGGGCTACGGAGCGGCGCCGAACGAAGTGATTGAGCGGGTGCGCGGCCTGGGCGAGACGTTTGTCCGAGGCAATCACGACCGCGCTTGCAGCGGCCAACTCTCGCTGGAGGATTTCAATCCGGTGGCCAGCCGCGCCGCCCGCTGGACGCGGCAAGTGCTTACCCCGGAACACGTCGACTGGCTACAGCATATGGCTCGCGGACCGATCACACCGGACGGTCCCCAGGTGAGCTGCATGCACGGATCGTATCTCGACGAAGATGAATACCTGCTCTCGGTGCGCGATGCGAGATTGCCGCTGAAGCAGGCGGAGACGCGCATCAACTTCTTCGGTCATACCCATCTGCAGGGCGGCTTTGCCACTAACGGCGAGGATTGGTTCAAGCTGGATCCGGTTTATTCGAATGATGAGGAAGCCGACGTGTCAGAGCTGGTGCTGGTTCCGGGTGCTCGCTATCTGATCAATCCTGGTTCCGTGGGTCAGCCCCGGGACAATGATCGCCGCGCCGCATACGCGATTTATGACGATCAGCGGATGATGGTCGAGTTTTGCCGCGTACCGTATGATTTCCGGTTAGCGCAGATGCGCATTATGCGTGCCGGGCTTCCCGACCAGCTGGCCATGCGGCTCAGCTACGGACGCTGAAGCGGACGTTTCCATCGCAGAAGAAGAAACCGCAGGTCCCTCAACCAGGAGCAAATGACTAAGCTTCGGCTTCTTCTGCCTTGACGGTGACCTTGACGTGCGCCGTTACTTCGCGATGCAACTTGACCGGCACGTGAAATTCGCCCAGCTGGCGCAGCGGCTCTTCCAACTGCAGCTTGCGGCGGTCGATGGTGAAGCCCTTGTGCTCCAGTTGCTGCGCGATCTCGCCTGCAGTGACGGAGCCGAAGAGATGATCGTTCTCACCCACCTTGCGCTCGAAGACCAGCTCGACCTGGTTTAGCTGATTGACCAGTAATTCCGCCTCAGACTTCTCCTTTGCCGAACGGCGCACAGAAGCCTGCTTCATCTGCTCGATCACCGCTTTGTTGCCGGGTGTCGCTTCCATGGCGAGCTTCTTGGGCAGCAGAAAATTCCGGCCGTAGCCTTCAGCGACCTTCACCACATCGCCGCGGTGGCCGAGCTTGTTGACATCTTCTTTCAGAATGACTTCCATGACTCGATCTCCTGGTGCTTAGTAGCGGGCGGCAAAGGGCAGCAAAGCGATGTTGCGAGCCTGCTTGATGGCACGCGCCAAGCCACGCTGATGCGTGGTGCAAACGCCGGTGAGGCGGCGAGGCACGATCTTGCCACGCTCGGCGACAAACTGCTGCAGCAGACGCACATCGCGATAGTGGATGGCGTCGATCTTTTCGACGCAGAATTTGCAGACCTTCTTGCGGCGAAAGAACTTGCGTCCACCGCCCCCAGGGCCGCTGGGACGTCCGGCAGGCGGGCGTCCGCCAGGGCCTGAAGAACCAGGCCCAGAGCCCTCGGGCCGGGACGTACTTGGTGCGCTTGGCGTGCTAATTTCGTCAGCCATAATTTTCCTATTCCTTCTTGGTTAAAAATTTCTTAGGCGCTGGCCGCTTCTGATGCCGGTGCGGGCGCGGCTTCAACGGGAGCCGCAGGGGCTGCCGCCGGCTGGGCGCTGAGCTTCTTGCGCGTGGCGCGGATGGCTTTGATCTTGGCCACTCGCTTCTCCTCTTCGTCCATGCGGACGGAGATGAACTTGATCACCGGCTCGGAGACGCGCAGCCGGCGCTCGATCTCACCCACCAGCGAGCCATCAGCGAGGATCGTTAGCAGGACATAGTTGCCGTCGTTGAACTTCTTGACCGTATAGGCAAGCTTGCGGCGGCCGAGCTTCTCCAGCGACTTGATGCTGCCGCCACCATGGGTGATGTTCGCCTCAAGCCCCGCGATCAGCTTGTCGAGATCTTCGTCCAGAATGTCAGGACGAACGATAAACATAATTTCGTACGTGCGTTGCATAGCTGTTCTCCAATTCTTCCTACTCGTCGCCTGCTACTCGTCACCTGATTCGCGGCGATTGAACTCGTTCATTGCCGGGCCCGGCCCCTTGGCCAGCACCATTTCCACTGCCTGCGCGGTGCGATCCAGAACCTCGTCGAGGATCGTCAACTGCGCCTTGCGCATCGGCGTGAGCACGTAATCCTTCCGCCCCCGCCGCGCTCTCTCTGCCGCCTCATCGCCCGGGGGAGCAACCCCGATGCGAATCCGCAGCCACTCTTCGCTACCCAGGGCGCCGGAGACCGACTTCACTCCGTTATGCCCGCCCGAACTGCCTCGCTCCCGGATGCGCAACGCGCCTAGGGGAAGAGCGATCTCGTCATAAATCACGATCAGATCGCGCGTCGCGTCGGCATCGAGCTCTTTCACCAACGCCTGAACCGACAATGCCGCTCAGGTTCATGTACGTCTCCGGCTTGGCCAAAACCACTTCTCTGCCGGCTATGCGGGTAGTGGCGGTCAGCGCCCGGCAGCGGCGGTTCGCTACTGCCACGCCACCCTGCTCCGCCAGCCGGTCGATGGCCAGAAAACCCGCGTTGTGCGGTGTGAACTGGTATTCGATGCCCGGGTTTCCCAAGCCAACCACCAGGGCCGGACCCTTTCGTTCCGGGTCCACCACACCTTCATCCGCAGCCGAGCTCAGAAGGTTACTTCTTGGCTCCCTTTTCGGGGGCCGCCTCCGGAGCGTCCGTCTTGCCCTTCTTGGCCACTTCGGGTTCCGCAGGAGTCGCAGCAACGACCGCATCGACCACCGGTGCAACCTCCTCCTTGATCGCCACCACGTGCGCTACAGTTGCGGTCTCGTCGGTAATGAACTTGAGCTTGCCAGCGCGAGGCAGATCGGCAACGCGGATCGAACTGTTCAATCCCAGGCCACTGACGTTCAAGTCAATATGGCTGGGAATATCGCCCGGCAGACACTCGATTTCTACTTCGCGCAACACCTGGTCGAGAATGCCGCCTTGCATCTTGACGCCAACCGGAATTCCTTCCAGCAATATCGGCACCTTCACGCGCATCGCTTTATCCATGGCGATCCGTTTGAGGTCGATGTGCATGAGCTTGCCCTTAATGGGCTCGTACTGCCAATCGACGATCATGGCCTTGGTCTTGGCGGTGCCGACCTCAAGGTCGAAAATCGTGTTGTGACCGGAATCCGAATGCAGAATGCGGGTAATCTGCTTGGGATCGAGTTCTACTGCGATCGCAGGTTCCTTGGCGCCATAGAGGACGCCCGGAATCATACCGGCGACGCGTACCCGGCGAGCCGCATTCTTATTAAACTTGCCCTCGCGGGCCTTTGCTGCAACCACTTCCTGCTCAGCCATACTTTTCTCCTGCACCTCTTGGTGACCTGCGTTCACTCACTAAACTCCCTAACTAAATAGGGAGCTGACGCTGGTCTCCATGTGAATACTCTCGATCGTGGCTCCCAAGAGGCCAGCGACCGAGAGCACTTTGATCTTTCCCTGCCGTTCCAGCTTTTGCGCCTCTTCGCGCAGCGGGATCGAGTCAGTGACAATTACTTCCTCCAACCGCGAGCTGGAAATGCGCTCGATGGCAGGCCCTGACAATACCGGATGCGATGCTGCCGCATAGACTTTGACTGCCCCTGCATCGAGCAGCGCCTGCGCCGTCTTGACCAGCGTGCCCGCGGTATCGATGATGTCGTCGATGATCAGGCAGGTTCTTCCCTCCACATCGCCGATCACGTTCATCACCTCGGTCACGTTCAAGTCCGTACGCCGCTTGTCGACGATGGCCAACGGAGCCTGCATCTTGGTCGCAAAAAACCGCGCCCGTTCCACACCACCCGCATCCGGTGAAACCACCGTAAGATCGGGCAGGTTCAGCTCCCGGAAGTAGCTCACCATCACTGGACTGGCGAACATGTGATCCACCGGGATGTTAAAGAACCCCTGAATCTGCGCCGCATGCAGATCCATAAACAGCGCCCGGTTGGCTCCGGCCGTGGTCAACAGATCCGCCACCAGCTTGGACGAGATCGCCACCCGAGGCCGATCTTTGCGGTCCTGCCGGGCATAGCCGTAATACGGCACCACTACCGTGATTCGCCCGGCCGAAGCGCGCTTCAGCGCGTCAATCATGATCAGCAGTTCCACCAGGTGCTGATCCACCGGAAAACAAGTCGGCTGCACGATAAAGACATCCACGCCACGGACGTTCTCGAGCAACTGAAAGTAGATCTCTCCGTCGGCGAAGCGCTGCAGCTTGCTCTCTCCCAGCTGCACACCGACATGGGTACAAATATCCTCGGCCAGTTTGCGGTTGGCTGAACCGGCGAAGATCTTGAACCGCTTATCCTCGCTCAAACGCCCAGCACGCTTGCGCTCCGGCTTCACCTTGCCCGGCGTCACTAGCTCCTGGGTCACGCTCCCAACCTCTTGTTGCGGGGTGGGAACCGTCAGAACACTGGATTCTCCCTTCACACGAACCTCCCAAGCTGGTTTGCTTTGGTTGTTCCGCCTGATTGTCGAGCCACGGAGTGCTTCGCCGTGACAGTAACTCGCTACTTCGCAAAAATCTGGCTGGGCGACTAGGAGTCGAACCTAGACAAAGTGCTCCAAAGGCACTTGACCTACCATTAGTCGATCGCCCAACTGGATGCGACGGGCGATTGCGCTTACGGCCCGTCAGCCACCATCATAGTGCGCCAGTAATCGCCCCGAGGCAACGTCCTGGTGACCAAGCCGGTTACGGCATGCCGCTCCAGCCGCTCGAAAGCCGCCTGAGCCGCTCCAGGAGTGGGGTAGAGCCCAAAAAGGGCTGACCCGGACCCGGAAAGGCCTGCATGGATAGACGCGTCCTCCGTGCTGGAGCCGCCCGCAAGAATGCGCTTGATTTCACCGAGAAAGGGATACTGAGGAAAGACGACCTGTTCGAAGTCGTTTTCGATCCCGGTTCGGACAAGCGCGAGAAGCGGATCCTCGGCCCGGTCTTCTCTCGCAGTCACTGCTTCGGAGAAGACACCGGAGGAGTGCGGTTCGCCAAATGCAACAGCGATCGACCGACTCAACTCTCCGATTGTAGCTGAGGGGGGGATCGTGGTCAACGAATGCCGGGCGTCCCAGTCGCGGAAGGCCTGGGGGGTGGAAACCCCCACGTGCTGGTAATGCGATCACGCAAGGGTAAGAGGCAATATCGGGAAGAGGATAGACCTCCTCCCCGCGCCCCACCCCGACGACCGCGCCTCCCAGCAGAAAGAGCGGTACGTCGGAGCCGATCTCTGCCGCCAGCAGCAGGCGGTCTGCAGGCGGTAACCGGCGGTCGAGTTCGTGCTGGAGTCCGATGAGCGCGGCCACGGCGTTGGCGGAGCCGGCGCCCAGGCCGCCTTGCAGCGGCAGTTGCTTGTCGATGTGGATGTGAACTTCGGCCTGGAGATGGAGCATTTCGAGGCAGCGCTCGACCATCCGCCATGCGGTATTGCGGGCATCGGTGGGCACGCGTGGATGGGTGCTGCTGAGCGTAATGCGGGTCGTTGGGGCGATCCGCGCCTCCACCGTCACCCACTCATGGAGGGCGAGGGTTTGGTACACGGTGGTGAGCTGGTGGAACCCATCCGGACGCAGAGGACCGATTGCCAGGCCCAAATTGATCTTGGTATGGGAGCGAACGCTGGTGGGCATCGTTGTGATTCTAGTCTGCATGGCATGGGAGAGCCGGAGGGAGGTTCGTGCGGATGAGGAGGGTGTATCAGAACCGCAGGTTCAGAATGATGTACCCGGGACTATCAAGTGCGGACCGCAGCAGATCCTGTTCGCGAGCATCAGCGGTCAAAAAGCTCTGAGCAGCATGGGTAAGATAGGCAGCGCCGAGGTTCCTTCGGCTAAGCTCAGGACAGGCTCTTCGACTCCGCGCTATAAGCACTGTGTCACGCGACAAATCTGTGAGGCGCTCCGCTCAGAGGTTGTGACTTTTTGATTTTCCTTGTGGTCTGTGGCCGGAAAGCTCCGAAGAGCATCTGCCAACAAGCATCGCCGGGGTCCTTCGACTGCGCGCATAAAACCCTCTGTTATGCGATAGATCTGCGAGGCGCTTCGCTCAGGATGACGCCTTTCCGGAGGGGATTGAAAAACCTCTGGTCGGGTGCCAAAAACACGAAAAGATCAAAAAGTCACAAACTCTCAGGATGACGATTTTGTGGGGATTGGACGAAAAAATATCCTAAATAAGTTAGCGCGTATGGGGCTTCGCCCCGTCGTTTTCGGCCCAGGTACGCTCCCACGGCAAGCCGGAGCAGGTTGGCGATCGAGCGGCACCCGTCCTGTTCCTACTGGGTTTTGCTATGACACGGAGTTCTGCGGGACTGAGCCCTAAGTCGACTTCTCGCGCGGACACTTTAGCCCGGACCTAGCTTGCGACTCTATGCCATGTCCCGAACCCTCCTTGGCACGGTACTTTAAGTGGCCGTTTAAACTATTCGGCTATTGCCAATCGTGGGTGCAGGAGACGACACTCTTCTCGATGCAGCCCTTCCCCGAGAAAATGATGGAGATCGGCATGATCGTAGCCGGTGCGGTTGGGCTGCTGATCCTGATCGCCCCCAACTTCGGCCTAAAGCCGAAGGCAACGGTGGATGGTTGGCGCTTCCCGGTGAAACCAACCTGCCTTCTCCTTTACTATCTGGCCCTGACCGGCGGAATCGGCGCGGTGGCTTTCGGCGCAACGCAGCTTGCTGGCCTCCGGCAACTTCCAACTGGATTGGCTGGGCCTGCTTTGGCATCGGCTTTTTCCTGGTTCCCGTGGTGCTGGCCGACTGGCCGGAACCGCTGATCCTGGATGGGCAAGGCCTGCTCGAGACGCGGCTGTGCCTCCACCCGCATCCGCTGGCAAGAACTCAAGCATGTGCGGCAGTACCGCATTCGCTGCGACCGCGGGGTCGTGATCCATGGGGCAGACGGCAAGGAACTGGTGGTCGCCGATATCGCCTATGACTCCGAGGCAGTGCTTGACTGCCTGCTGCAATGGCGCCCGGTTCCGTATTATTCGCTGCAAGACGAGATGCGCCCCATCTCCATCCTTAGCGACCATTATTCCCAGTAGTGAGTTGACCCTGCCCCACCCACTATCCTCGCCATGAATCCAGTATTTCTTCTGATGCGTGACCCCGCCAACCGGGCTGGAGAGAGTTCACGTACTCCTGCGCGGTGAGAAGATAGTAGAGAACACTTGCGCGACAGACCGGGCAGGCTCCGGAACTAAGGAAACCAACTATGCAGTCGATGAGTTCCGTGGAAACGGCGCGATGCTGAGAACCATTTCCACCCATGTATTTCTGCGCCAGAGGCTGCACCCGGGGTTGCTGGAGGCCCTGGCCAAAGGAGGCGCGCAGGCAATCGAGATTTTTGCCGCGCGCCACCATTTCGACTACACCAGCAAGCCTCATGTGAAGGAAATTGCGTTGTGGTTCGCAGCCAATCCCGTGGAACCGTTTTCCATGCACATGCCGCTCTTTGGGGACACCGAGATGGGCCGCAGCGGCGCCCCTGCGGTCAACGTAGTGCATCCGGAAAAGTCCCGGCGGATCGATGCCATGGATGAGATAAAGCGAGCCCTTGAGGCCGCCGAAGAGATGCCCCTACGCTACCTGGTTCTGCACCTGGGAGAACGCGAGGATAGTTGGAGCCCGCGGACACTCGAACATGCCATGACAGCGATCGAGCACCTGCAGGCCTTTTCCCGGCCTTTGGGGGTAAAGCTTCTGCTGGAAAACCTCACGAACGAGGTGACCGAAGCGCCCAACCTGGTGGAGATCTTGCGCATCGGCCACTTCAAAGATGTGGGGATATGTCTGGACACTGGGCCACGCACACATCGGCGGGGGCGTTGCCGCGGCCATCGCGGAGTTGAAGCCGCTCATCCGCACCTCACATATCCATGACAACCATGGCCAGAAAGACGAGCATCTCTGGCCCGGGGACGGAACCATTGCCTGGACGGAGACGATGCAGGAACTGCGCACAGCTCCGCAGTTGTCCGCCGCCGTGCTGGAGATCAATTACCTACCCGAGGATTCGCCGGAGCACGTAGCCACCCGGGCTGCGGAAACCTTCAAGATGCTCGAGCTTTAGCACCGCGATCACGTTCCCAACGTTTAGAGATCGAGAAATGGCAGAAGAACCTAAAGACGAACGATTGCCCGTGGCCGCTCCATTGGCCACCATCGCCACCCTGAACCAGCACGAGGGGCAAGCAGTAACGCTGCGCGGATGGCTCTACAACCTGCGCGCCAGCGGGAAGCTACTCTTTCCCATCTTTCGCGACGGCACGGGCACGGTGCAGGGATCGTGCCCAAGGCCGCAGTGCCGCCGGAGGTCTTTGAGCGGGTACGGGGCCTGACCCACGAATCGAGCGTCATCGTGACCGGCAGGGTGAGAGCGGATGCGCGCGCACCTGGCGGCTATGAGCTGGATGTGGACAACGTGGAAGTGCTGCAGCGCGTAAGCGAAGAGGAACCCTTCCCCATCACGCTCAAGGAGCACGGCGTTGAGTTTCTGATGGAGCACCGGCATCTGTGGATTCGCACTCCGCGGCAGTCGGCGATTCTGCGCATTCGCGCCGAAATCATCAAGGCGGCGCGCGATTATCTCGACGATCACGGCTTTGTCCTGACCGATCCGCCGATTCTCACCCCGGCTGCCTGCGAAGGCACCAGCACGCTGTTTCCCGTGGAGTACTTCGGGGATGAAGCGTATCTCACCCAAAGCGGCCAGCTCTATATCGAAAGCACGGCCATGGCGTTGGGCAAGGTCTATTCCTTCGGGCCCACGTTTCGCGCCGAGAAGTCAAAAACTCGCCGCCACCTGACGGAGTTCTGGATGGTTGAGCCGGAGATGGCCTTCGCCACGCTGGACGATCTGATGGTGCTGGCGGAGGAGTTTCTCAGCTTTCTGGTCGAGCGGGTGCTGACCCGGCGGGCCCTGGACTTGAAGGTGTTGGGGCGGGATATCGCCAAGCTGGAGTCAGTGCGGCCGCCCTTTCCACGAGTCAGTTACGACCAGGCGGCCGGCATGCTGGACGATGCCTTTGCCAAGGGCTTGATCGAGTCGAAGTTTGTCTACGGGAATGACTTTGGATCGCCCGACGAGACCTATCTCTCCTCGCAGTTCGATCGCCCGGTGATGGTGCACCGCTATCCCGCCGCGGTCAAGGCGTTCTACATGGAGCCTGACCCGGAGAACCCAAGCCTTGCGCTGTGCGTCGACGTACTGGCGCCGGAGGGCTATGGTGAAGTGATCGGCGGCTCGCAGCGTGTCTCCTCCTACGAACTGCTGAAGAGGCGGATCGAAGAGCACCAGTTACCGCTCGAAGCTTTTTCCTGGTATCTGGATTTGCGCCGCTACGGATCGGTTCCCCACGCCGGCTTCGGGATGGGCATCGAGCGCGTGGTGGCCTGGATCTGCAGCCTGGAGCATGTGCGCGAGACCATTCCTTTCGCACGGACTCTTAACCGTATCTACCCTTAAAAATATGGCGAGCGAGCGTAATCCGGTTACCACCAGTCGGCCGCGCGCCGCCGGACCTTTGCACGGTGGGGTCCAGTCCCTTCCGCCGCGCCAGATTCGCATCCTTGGAGTCCCCCTCGATCTCGGCCAATCGCGCCGCGGCGTTGACATGGGGCCATCCGCAGTCCGGGTAGCCGGACTCGAAGCCAGGCTCGAGGCTCTGGGCCACGTGGTCACCGACGGGGGAAATGTACCCGTAGCGATTGCAGAAACCCGAGCGGCCGGCGAACCGAACGCAAAATACATCAAGGAGATCAGCGAAACCTGCGAACGCGTGGCGGGCATCGTACTGCAGACGCTGGAAGAAGGCATCACTCCCCTGCTTCTGGGAGGCGATCATTCCGTTGCCGCGGGCTCGGTCTCCGGCTTGGCGGAGTTTTACCGCCGCCGGAACCAGAAGGTCGGCCTGCTGTGGATCGACGCCCACTCCGACATCAACACTCCTGAGACTTCGCCGAGCGGCAACGTGCATGGCATGCCGCTGGCCGCGTTGCTCGGCCTGGGCCTGGAGCCGCTGTCGAGCATCTTCGATTGGCAGCCAAAGATCGACCCGCAGAACACGGTGCTGATCGGCGTACGCGACGTCGACGCCACGGAGAAAGAAAACATCCGGCGCGCGGGTATCTCCGAGGTGTACACGATGCGCGATATCGACGAGCGGGGTATGCGCACGGTGATGGAAGAAGCTTTGCGCGCAGCCGGCCGGGGCACGGCCGGGTACCACGTCTCCCTGGACATGGACTGGATTGATCCGGAAGATGCGCCTGGAGTGGGTACGCCCGTGCGCGGTGGGGCCACCTATCGCGAAGCGCACCTGGCCATGGAGATCCTGGCCGACCATGGACGATTGTTGAGCTTTGAGGTGGTTGAGGTAAACCCAGTCATCGACGAGCACAATCGAACCGCCGAGCTGGCGGTGGAGTTGATCTGCTCCGCCTTTGGGAAAAAGATTCTTTGACCAGAATCCAGGAGTTGCAACCCTGCTGCAAGCGCAAGCGTCTAGGTACGCATGGAATTAGAACTGCGCAGGTTGATCGGTCTCCAGGTGATCGTGATGGGGCCCAGCTTTATCGACAACGAGAAGCTGGAGAGCGTAAAGCTACTGGCAGTGGAAGATGCCGGCATCTGGATCGAAAGTCAGGAGGCAGTCGACAGGGTCGTCGGCAGACTGCAAAAGAAGCCCTCCTCGTCGAGTCTCGCAATCTTCATTCCCTACGGGCAGATTGTCACCATCCTCGCCGGCATTGAATCGACCGCCCACTAGCTAGAGTGCCTTCGGATTCATGAGCAGGTACGCCGGCTCGAGAAGACCTGTAGGGGGATAAATTTCCTGGTGGGTGAATCGAAACCCGAGTCTTGTAAGCAGGCGCTGTGACGCTGCATTTTCCGGGTGGTGTCCCGCGAAGAGACCCTTGAGTGCAAGGGTCTCGAAGGCGAAGGCGATCACGGCCTGTGCCGCTTCCTGAGCAAGGCCTTGCCCCCAGTGCGCGGGCCGAAAGTGAAATCCCAGCTCCAGAATTTGCTTATCATCTCCATACGGCTGCAACCCCGCACATCCGGCCAGCTCTCCATCCTGGAGCAGAAACACTGGCCAGTATTGAACCCTGTGGGCGAACAACATTTTTATTTCGCGGGCGAGCCGTGCGCGGACCTCTGCCTCTGCGAAAGGACCACCGATGTACGCTGAGACCCTGGGATCACCCCAGAGCGTCATGGCCAGAGCCAAATCATCCTCGTGCCAGTGGCTGAAGCCGAGACGATCTGTGGTCAAAAAGTAAGGGCGACGTCACTGCATTCCTCGAGTGCTTTCGGCGATTTGTTTGAAACGCTCGACGATAGGGCGCGCATCGCCGGCGAGCCACGCCAACTCGACGTTGCTGACTGCTTTTGCGCCGCGAAGTGGAAGGCAAACGACTTCGGCGGAGGCGATGCGGCGAACACACGCGGGAGCGATCGAAACCCCGAGCCCGGCGCCGACCAAGCGCAGGATGCTGAGCCAGTGCTGATGCCTCCTGAACGATTTGCGGACGAAAGCCGTGCTCCTCACAGAGCGTCAACGGCTTCTCATAGGCCCGGGCGCCCGCGCTTCGAGGATAGTAGACAAAAGGTTCACCTCGCAGCACTGCGGGAGAGATGCTCTTCTGCCTGGCGCACGAGTGGGTTGCCGGCAGCACGGCGACGAAGGGTTCGGAAAGTATGGTGGTCACCTGCACACCTTCCACCGGGTCTCCGTCGCGCAGAATTCCTGCATCGAGTGTGCCGTTCTCCAGTCCCTCCATCACCAGCGCAGTGAATGACTCGTGCAAGTGCAGCCGTACCCGGGGGTAAGCCTCACGGTAGGAGCGGAAGATGCCGGGCAAGGCGGAGAGCATGGCTGATCCGATAAAGCCAATGTGAAGAGAACCGACGTCTCCACGGCCGATGCTGCGGGTCTCGTCAATGTCACGCTGCACATTACGCAGCGTCCTGCGTGCGCGCTGCAGTAACGCCTCGCCGGCAGTGGTAAGACTGACCGAGCGGGAAGTGCGGGTAAAGAGTGGATATCCCGAGCAGCTCCTCGAGCTTGCGAATCTGTTGCGAGAGGGGCGGTTGGGCCACATGCAGGCGCGCCGCCGCGCGGCCAAAGTGTAGCTCTTCCGCAACGGCAACGAAGTAACGTAAGTGCCGCAGTTCTATATCGCGATCCATATGCTGGAGATCTTAATCCAGAGAAACAAGATATTGGACGTAATCGATCGAAAAAGGCAGACTGCTGATTAAGGAGCAAAGGCGATGGCGATACGCGAAGAAGAGATGCAGACTTCGGGTGGAGAGCGAGGAGCCGGCCTGCCGGAGATTGAGATTCGATCGCTCAAAACAGGAGAGGACACAACTGCGTTCAGAACTTTGAACGAAGAGTGGATTACCCGCTATTTCACTTTGGAGAAGATGGACCGGGAAACCCTGGGCGACCCGGAGAACAAGATTCTGCGCAAAGGGGGGCACATCTTCATGGTTTATCTAGGCCACCAGGCTATTGGCTGCGTTGCATTGATTCCGCATCGGCCGGGGTGTTTATGAGCTATCGAAGATGGCGGTGTCGCCAGAGCTTCGCGGTTTAGGGATTGGCCGCAGGTTGCTGCAGCACACGATCGCACAGGCGAGGCTGATCGGGGCCAAGTCCTTGTTCCTGGGCAGCAATGCCAAGCTGGAAAACGCTGTGCATCTCTATGAGTCAGTCGGGTTTCGCCATGTGGCCCCTGAGAACATTCCGCCGATGCCCTATACGCGAGCGAATGTTTTTATGGAGATGCCACTCTGATGGAAGATGCGAGGGGGTATACCTCGGCGTGAATATCTGCAGATGGTGAATGCGAGCAGCGCCAGATCGGGGACAATAGAGATGACCTATGCGAAAACCCCTATTTGCACTGGCCGTCTCAGCCTTTGGCATCGGCACCTCGGAATTCATCATTATGGGGCTGCTGCCGGATCTCGCCCACAGTTTCCGGGTCAGCATCCCCAAGACTGGGATTCTCGTTTCTGGCTACGCGCTCAGCGTCACCCTGGGCTCGCCGCTGGTGGCACTAGCCTTGTCGCGCATGGACCGCAAACGGGCGCTGCTGATTTTGATGGGGATGTTCCTCGTTGGCAATGCCCTGTGCGCTTTGGCTCCGACGTTTTTACTTCTTCTTTGCGCGCGTATTCTCACTGCGCTTTGCCACGGAGCGTTCTTCGGTATTGGCAGCATCGTCGCTTCTCACCTGGTGCCGCGATCGGAACGGGCGCAGGCAATTGCGCTTATGTTCAGCGGACTGACGTTGGCGAATGTGCTTGGGGTTCCCGCCGGAACGGCTTTAGGCCAGGCGTTTGGATGGCGCTTCGCCTTCTGGGCGCTGGTTCCGATTGGCTTGGTGGCTGGTGTTGGCCTGTTTCGCCTGGTGCCTTCGCAGCCGGCGGAGAAGTTGCACCTCAAGCATGAGTTCCACGCCGTGCTGCGGCCGCAGGTACAGCTCGTGCTTGCGCTGAGCACGCTCTCCTCCGTTTCTTTGTTTTGTGTGTTCACCTACATCGCCCCGATTCTCGAACAGGTGACGCACCTCTCGCCGGGCGCGGTGACCAAGGTGCTTGTCGTTTTCGGCGTGGGCATTACGCTGGGGAACCTGCTTGGCGGCAGGCTCGCGGACTGGAAACAGATGCCGGTGCTCATTGGCGGCATCGTGCTGTTGATCGTCGTCTTCCTGGCGATGCCCTTGCTTGAACCAACAGTTGTGCCGGCAGTAGTGATGGTCTTCGTGTGGGGTTGCATCCACTTCGCGGCTGGGGCTCCCTTGCAGGCGCGAATTGTGGACCAGGCAAAAGGGGCTCCGAACCTGGCCTCGACCTTGAATCAGGGTGCTTTCAACTTGGGAAATGCCCTGGGCGCGAGCCTTGGTGGCATCATGCTGACCGAGGGTATTGGCTACCGCTATCTTTCTCTGGGCAGCGCGGCAGTGGCCAGCGTAGCACTGCTGGTGGCGCTCATCGCGCTACGCGTGGAGCGCAATGAGAATGACTCCGCGGAGAAAAGGCAGATGGCTTCTGTGTGAAAGGGCGGACATCAGGGCTAAAGACTTTTCGGGCTTCGGTGGTCGAAAGCTCCGAGCAGCCTGGGTAAGGTAAGCACGGCCGGGGTCCTTCGACTCCGCGCTACAAGCGCTGTGTCACGCGATAGATCTATGAGGCGCTCCGCTCGAGGTTGACTTTATTGTTTTTCGCATTTGGAGCACAACCGTTTTGTTTTCAGCGTCCTTGTGCAACCAGTCACAAAGGATGCGTAGGAGTTTGGTGAAAGACACCCCGAACAAGTTAGCGTTTGAAGGGGCTACGCCCTGTCCTTTTCGGCCCATGTACGCTGGTGCGAACCTGGGGCACCCGTCCAGAGCCATAGACCTCGGTGAGGAGAGTAAGGCCGACCGTGCTCGCTAGAGAACGCACCAGAATATGCAACTTAGGTTGTCTACCGGAGCTCTGGAAGACCCATAGAATCAGAACGACATGAAGAAGAAACTTCGCGTTGGCGTACTTTTTGGCGGACGGAGCGGCGAGCATGAGGTCTCCCTGCTGTCGGCCGCCTCGGTTCTCAAGGCAATCGACCGCACACGGTATGAGGTGGTGCCGATCGGCATAACCAAGCAGGGCCGTTGGCTCGTCTCCGGAGACGCTGAGCGTCTGTTGGCTGGGGACTTCCCCGATACCGGGACGCTGCGTGCGGGCGATCCGCAACACACGGCACCCGCCGCATTGCTGGCTAAGGGACAAGGCGTGATCGTGCCACCGATGCCGGCCATGGGCGGTGGCCGGGGTGGCTCGCTGGTGCCATTCGAAAGAGACGCCTCTTCGATTTCTCCTGCCCACGACGTGCTGCAGTTGGACGTAGTCTTTCCTGTGCTGCACGGGACCTTTGGCGAAGACGGCACCATGCAGGGGCTCTTCGAGCTCGCGGGGCTGGCCTACGTCGGCTCCGGGGTTCTGGGATCGGCAACCGGCATGGATAAAGAAGTGATGAAGCGGCTTTTTCTTGCCGCCGGATTGCCCATCACCAAACACGTTACGTTCCTGCGCCGGGAGTGGGAGAAAAGCCCGAAAAAGATCATCGCCAGGCTCGAGGCGGAGCTCAAGTATCCGCTCTTCGTTAAGCCCGCCAACCTGGGTTCCTCGGTCGGTATCAACAAGGCGCACGATCGCAAGGAGCTTGGCCCCGCCATCGAAGTGGCAGCCGGCTTTGATCGCAAGATCGTCGTCGAACAGGCGGTCGGTGGCCGCGGCAACCGGGCCAAGATGGGCAAGGCGCGCGAACTCGAGGTCGCGGTGCTGGGCAACGATGAGCCCATCGCTTCCGTGGTGGGCGAGATCGTTCCTGGCAAAGAGTTCTATGACTACGAGGCCAAGTATCTCAGCGAAGGCTCACAGGCCATCATTCCCGCCAAGCTAACGAAACAGCAGAGCAAGCAAGTGCAGGCCATGGCGCTCGACGCCTTCCGTGCCTGTGACTGCGCGGGTCTGGCGCGGGTGGACTTTCTCCTCGAGGCGGGCGATTCCGGACGGCTCTACCTAAACGAGATCAACACCATGCCGGGCTTTACCTCGATCAGTATGTATCCCAAGCTGTGGGAGGCGTCCGGGGTGAAGTATCGCGATCTGATCTCGCGGTTGATCGAGCTGGCGCTGGAACGCAAGATGGAACAGGAACAGATCTCGTACTCTCGCTAAGAGACCTGAAGCCGCACCTCGCCGACTGGATGCGATCAGAGTAAACTTTGCGGGAGAGGCGAGGAGCGCTCCAAACGCCATGACCCTGCTCGATGCACCAACCTACGATCCCGCTAAGGCGCGCGCGCGCAAGAATATCCTGATCGCGAGCGTCATCACCCTGTTCGTGCTCGCGGGCTTTCTCTGGTATTTCTGGAACTGGCCGCAGGAGCATCGCGTGAACCAATTCTTTGCAGCCGTCGAAGCCAGAGACATGCCGAAGGCCTTCGGTATCTGGAACCACGATCCGGACTGGCAGCAGCATACGCAACAGTATGCGCAATACCCCTATGGCCGCTTCGAAGTGGATTGGGGACACTCCAGCGATTGGGGCGACATCAAGACGCACAAGATTGTGATGTCTAAAACAGTAGGCTCGGGCGTGGTCGTCGGAGTCGAAGTGAACGGACAAAAGACGCCCGTCTTCCTTTGGGTGGAGCGCAAGGCGAAGACGATTGGCTTCTCCCCCGTCCAGCTTTCGACAGACTAGCTAGGGGCCAGCAGCTTTTCAATGCTCGCGGGGTCTTCGGCCTGGGCGCACTTCTGGCTGCGGTCAATTTGCCGTAACAGCCCGCTAAGCACCTTGCCTGGGCCGACCTCAACAAAGTTTGTCACTCCCTGGGCGATAAGCAGCTGCATGGACTCCGTCCAACGAACGGCGCCCGTGACCTGGCGCACCAGTGCATCGCGCAGGGTTTCCGGTTCGGTCACGAGCGCGGCATCCACGTTGACCACCACTGGAACCTTGGCGGGCAAGAATGGGAGGCCTTGCAGTACTGGAGCGAGGGCATCCTGGGCAGGCTGCATGAGGCTGCAATGGAAAGGTGCGGAGACCTGCAGCAGCACGGCACGGCGGGCTCCGCGTTCCTTGGCCAGTGCGATGGCCCGCTCAACCGCCGCGGTGGCTCCGGAGATGACGGTTTGTTCCGGAGAATTCATGTTGGCAGGCTCGACGGGCGCGCCCACCTCCCTCGAGGCATCCTGGCATACGGCAATTACAGATTCCGCAGGCATACCGAGAATGGCGGCCATCGCTCCCTGACCCGCGGGCACGGCCTCCTGCATCAACTGCCCGCGGCGGCGCACGGTGCGGGCGGCGGCGGCAAACTCGATCGTCCCGGCAGCGACGTTGGCCGAGTATTCTCCCAGCGAATGTCCGGCAAAATAATCAGCGGTGGCTCCAGCCGCGGCCAGAACTCGCAGCGCCGCAACGGATACGGTGAAGATCGCGGGCTGGGTAAACTCCGTCAGGCGAAGCTGCTCTTCGGGTCCGCTAAAGCAGAGCTCAGCCAGGTCGAAGCCAAGGGCATCATTCGCTTCCTCAAAGGTCTGGCGCGCGATGGGGAAGGCGTCGGCGAGGTCGCGGCCCATGCCGACGCTTTGTGAACCTTGACCAGGGAATAGGAAGGCTGTCTTGCATTCGTGCAGTGGCAGTGGCTAGTGGAGTGGCTGGATGGGCAGGCCTAAATCCGGCTCGGATTCAGCATCCGCCGGCCGGCGGATGGCAAACTCCTGCTCCAACCGCTGGTTGATACCGGCCTGGGCGAACTCAGCCGTCACGCGGATACCGTTGTAAATAGCGCGATCATTGGAAGAGCCATGATTCACGATGCAAACCCCGCGCAGGCCGAGCAGCGGCGCGCCGCCGTACTCAGAATGGTCGAGGCGCTTCTTGAAGTCGTTGAATGCTTTACGGGAGAGCAGCGCGCCTACCTGCGCGGTGACCGTGGAGTTGAGCGACTGGCGCAGTAAATCGCGCACCAGGCGGGCCAGCCCCTCTGACGTTTTTAGCGCCACATTGCCGACAAAACCGTCGCAGACCACAACATCGGCATTGCCGTTGTAAATGTCGCGACCCTCCACGTTGCCGATGAAGTTGATGGAGAGCTGCTTGAGCAGGGGAGAGGCCTCGCGGGTAAGATCGTTGCCCTTGCCTTCCTCTTCGCCGATCGAGAGCAAGCCAACGCGAGGACGCGGAATCTTGAGCACGCTACGCGCGTACATCTCGCCCATCACGGCAAACTGCTCCAGATTATGTGGCTTGCAGTCGACATTAGCGCCCACATCGAGCAGCACGCAGCGCGAGCCGGACGAGGTCGGCAGCAGCGCTGACAGGGAAGGACGGTCGACTCCGGGCAACGCCCCTAGCACCATCTTGGCCAAGGCCATAGCAGCGCCGGTATTGCCTGCGGTGAGAAAGCCGGCCACCTTGTTTTCTTTGACCAGGCGAAGTCCCACGCGCATGCTGCTTCCGGGCTTCTTGCGGATGGCGGTTGCCGCCTTCTCGTCCATTGTGATCCATTCCGCTGCGGGAACGATCACGATGGGCAGCTCTTCACCGCCGGCGCCTCCTGGAGCGCAGGGCGCAGACGATCCTCCGGCCCAACCAGATGAACGCGGATCGGGAGCTGCCGGCAGGCTAGGATTGCGCCCTTGATCTCGGGATCGGGAGCTTTGTCCGAACCCATGGCATCGAGTGCAATATCCGTTAGCGTGGGCACAAATTCGGCTAGGCTTCCTTGGCTTCGAGCACTTCGCGACCCTTGTAGATGCCGCATTTGGGGCAAGCCCTATGAGGGAGTTTGCGCTCGTGGCAGTTAGGACATTCCGAGACGGTGATCGGGGTGAGTGCGTCGTGCGAACGGCGGATGGCAGTGCGGCGCTTGGAGTGGCGCCGCTTTGGATTCGGCATTGCAGATTCCTTTCAGGCGTTCTCCCAGAGTGCTGGTCCGGCATTGCTGGGCATGCCCCGAAACGGCTGCAGCCTGGGATCGCTTTTAACTTTACGTTTTCATCCTGCTGCGGAGATCGGCCAGCGCTGCCCACCGCGCATCGCCCTGGCTTGCTTCGCAAGCACAGAGCTCGGTATTCCGATTCCGTCCACAGCGAGGGCAAAGTCCCTTGCAGTCCTGCTGGCAGAGCGCTCTGGCGGGCAGGGAGAGCAACACCTGCTCGCGCAATACGTCCTCAACCGCAAGACGGCCTCCTTCATAGTACCCGATTTCGGTATCGGAGGTCGAGATAGCGTGTTCCGCGCCGTCTACGTCGACACCAGTGGGACGGAAAAGCAGGTCGAAGTGCTCGTCAAGCCGATGGGCCACAGGATCGAGGCAGCGGGCGCACGGCATTTCGAAGTTGCCCTGGTAGGCCGCCCGCAAGCGGATGTCATGAATCTGGTTGTGAGCCCCGCGATGCTCGGTGAGGAGGTCGGCGCGGCCGCTCACCGGCATGCCGTCCAGTTGCCGGATCCCGGAGCCGTAATCGATGGCGCCGGGAGCAACGGTCTCGCTGAATTCAAGCGGCTCCCGTTCCAGATCGAGCACGGTAATCAATATGGGCATGGCATTCTCACAGTGACTGGGTGATGGCAAGAGAGGTTAGATGCGCGGCGGCACTCCCCGTGATTACCTCCGGCTCAAAAGCGATAATATACGCCGATGTTTGGCTGCAGGGTGGTTCGCAGTGTGTGGGTATCGATCGAGACCTGGTGGAAATCAGGCGTTTTGTATTTTAAGCCGCGAAGGCCACCGTTCACGCCGAAGCGCGAGAACAAAGGCATTTTGAGGCCGAAAGAGTAGGTGAACTCCGGCAGCAGCTGAGACGGCAGCGAGTTCGGTACCGTCTGATTCAAGTTGGTGAGCGTCCCAGATATGGGGGAGAAGACAATAATCCCGCCGCCTAGAGTCAGGTATGGCTGAACCCCATGAATAGGCGGTGATTGCAGCAGATAGGAGAAGCTGAAGTCGGTTACGTTGCTCTCTACCTTGACTACGCCCTTGTTGTAAGCCTCGTAGAATTTGGTGTAGCTGAGATCTGCTTCATATCCGAGCCAGGGCCGGTAAGGTTGGCGAAAGCTAATCAGAACGCCCCCCGATTCGGTCGTATCCTCGCGAATGGAATTGCCGTTGGAGGCGTTGGTCACCTGATACAGCCCGCTCGCGCCAACATCGAATCTCTCTTTGGCTTCGGGCGCCGCAGGCACGGCTTGCGTGTCCTGGGCAACGCAGGGAACAGCCCACGGGAGCATGCCCACCGCAATCAGGAGTGCGCTTAGGAAGGAGGGAAACTGCCGGGTCCATGTCGATCTGGGGGCCAAGCGAGGGAAGGTTGACGACTTTTTCAAACGGACACTCTGCATGTTAAGTCTTATCCCACTATATATCGTTCCATAGGCTCAGTTTGCCGGGAGCAGCCGCCGCCAATCGTCCAGTGCGAAGAGCCGAATGCCGGCCACTCCAGCGGCGCCTGCGGTGAGGCAATCCTGGGCATTGAAGCTGGTGACGCCGCCCAAGGCAAAGACGGGTATGCTTTCGGCCTCGGCACAAGCCTGCCGGAGTGCTTCCAGGCCCTGGGGCGCGGCTTCCGGGGCTGCAAGCTTCTCGAAAACCGGAGAGAAGAGGATCAGATCCACCTGTTCTTTCCGGGCCACCTGGATATCGTCCAGACCGTGGCAGGGCATGCTGATGATGGCGTCACGGCCGGCAGCGCGGAAGATCTGTCGCACGCTCCGGGCCGCTCCGGGCACAGGTTTACCGGCAAGATGCACGCCATCGGCGCCTGCGGCCACGGCCAGCACAGCCGATTCTGCCGCGGAAACATTCACCAGCAGCTTGGAACGGCTGTGGTCGATCTTCTCCGCCAACTCCCCGGCGAGCGACTGGAGATCGGGCGCGCTGAGATCCTTCTCCCGCAATTGGATGAAGTGGACGCCCCCTGCTGTCCAATCGTGCACCAGATCGCAGAAGCCGGCGGCGAAGAGCCGCCTCGGATTGAGTCGCCGGCGAGAAGCGCCTGCGATCAGATATGGCACAGAGTTGCATGGAGTGGAGTCTATTCTGCATTTCTCATGAGGGCCCCGAGTATGCTAGACAGAAGACATCCCATTTTCTTTCAGGGTTTTCATTGAACTCACAGAAATGGGAAATTAATATCTTCGATTCGTTCTTCCGGTACCCTTCCAACAAGGCATGATTACCTACGACCTACTCATCATTGGTTCCGGCCCAGCGGGGCAGCGCGCTGCCATCTATGCCAACAAGCTGGGCAAGAAGGCCGCAGTGGTGGAGCGAATGCGGACCATCGGTGGGGTCTCTGTAAATACCGGCACCATCCCCAGCAAAACGATGCGTGAGGCCGTGCTGCATCTCTCCGGCTATAACTATCGTTCGATCTACGGCATGAATTACAAGGTCAAGGAAAAGATCACGATGGCGGACCTCGCCTTCCGTGTGCAACACGTGATCAAGACTGAGATCGATGTAACTGAAGCCCAGCTTTCCCGCAACGGGATCGATGTGCTCCCCGGGATAGCCAGCTTTGAAGACGCCACCCACGTGAAGGTGACCAATGAGGGTGGCACGCAGACGTATGAGGCGAAGAACATCATCATCGCCACCGGCACCAAGCCGGCCGACTCGCCAAGGGTGCCTATCAATGGCCGCTCGATCGTCAACAGCGATCAGATTCTCGACCTGCCCAACCTGCCCAAGTCGCTCATCGTGGTGGGCGGCGGGGTCATCGGCGTGGAGTACACCTGCATGTTCGCCGCGCTCGGCGTGCGCGTCACCCTGATCGAAAAGCGGCCCAAGCTGCTGGAATTCGCTGACCAGGAAATCGTGGAGGCGCTGAGTTACCACTTACGCGACAGCCGCGTGACCATGCGCCTGCACGAAGAAGTGGAAAGCGTGGAAGAGTTGCCCGATTGCAGTGTGGTTGCCAACCTGGAAAGCAAGAAGAGAATCTCCGGTGGAGCTTTGCTGTATGCGGTCGGCCGCTCCGGCAATGTCGCCGAACTCAACCTGGCGGCGGTTGGCATCGAGCCCGATTCTCGCGGCCGCATCCCGGTGGACAAGGACTTCCGCACCAAGGTGCCGGGCATCTTCGCCGTTGGAGATGTGATTGGCTTTCCCAGCCTGGCTTCGGTGTCGATGGAACAGGGTCGAATCGCCGTGGCGCGGGCCTTCGGCAACGAGAACCTGGTGTCCAATCCGAGCTACTACCCCTACGGTATTTATACGATCCCGGAGATCTCGTTCATCGGCAAAACCGAGGAGCAGCTCACCGATGAAGATGTGCCCT
Organism: uncultured Acidobacteriaceae bacterium; assembly: GCA_963746595.1. Taxonomy (GTDB): domain Bacteria; phylum Acidobacteriota; class Terriglobia; order Terriglobales; family Acidobacteriaceae; genus PALSA-350. The sequence goes on along the minus strand of CAVVBS010000009.1, from coordinate 1,223,319 downwards.
ATGAAGTAGGCGTCGCCTACTACCGCGAGATCGCCCGGGGACAGATCCGAGGCGATACGACGGGACGGCTGAAGATCGTCTTTCATCGCGAGACGCGGCATCTGCTGGGCGTGCACATTATCGGCGAGGGCGCCAGCGAGCTGCTGCACATCGGGCAGGCGGTCATGGCGCTCGGCGGCACACTGGACTACTTCATCGATACGGTGTTCAATTACCCCACCCTTGCCGAGTGCTATAAGGCTGCCGCGTTCAACGGCATCAACCGGCTGGCCCGGGCGGCGGACTGAAGGAAGAGCTGATGAGCAGGACCATTGGCATTGTCGTGTCCTCGAGGATTGTCGCGGGGCTCATGGAAGACCACAAACTGGTGGGAGAGCTGAGCCGCTATCCGGAGAATCCGGACGACCACGAAGCTCTGCTGGAACATCCCTTCGAAAGTCTTTGCCATTTGATCACCGACCAGGTGATGGCGCTGCATCCTGAGGGACAGATTGATGCCATCGGTGTCGCCCTTCCCGGGATCATTCGCGAGGGTATCGTGGAGGATTCTCCTAACCTTGCCCAGCTGAAGGGTGGGAAAATCGCCGAAGCGCTGGCTGCCATCCTTTCAGTCGAAGGGGATTGTGGCCCCTTTGAAGACGATGAATGATGCCGACGCGGTTGCGGCTGGGCTGGCGGTGACGCAAGGCCGCACGGATCGCCTGGTACGGGTTTGGACCATCGGCAACGGGATCGGATTCGGACGCTATCCCTACACGCCCGGGGTGTGGGAGGGCGGACATATGGTGGTGACGCTCGATCCCAAGGAAACCTACTGCGGATGCGGTGGGCGGGGACACCTGGAAGGAATCATGGGGTATCGCGCGATGCGGCTGCGCTTCCTCGATATGGAACCGGAAGAGGTTTTTGCCGCAGCCAAGAAAGGCGACGCGCGCTGCATGGAATTCGTGCGCCTGTGGCATCGCGGGCTGGGCGCGGCCACCGCCACCTCGATCCATTTGGGCGGCCCTGGCCGCTTCTACTTCACCGGCATCAACGTGCGTTTCCTGGACCTGAATCTGCTCAAAGAGTACTTGTGGCAAATGGTCAAGATGAGCCCGCTGCAAAGCTACGCTTTGGAGGTCGTGCCAGAAAACAGCGAGGTCGCGGTGATTGGCGCGGCGGCTTCTGCACTTCTGGCGCCGGTGACTTAGGGGACTGCGGAAACCGCCCCGCCGAAACAGCATGCGGCGGCGAAATCGGTGAGGATGCCCAGGACTACGTCCTGAGATATTCTCAGCCAGAGCTGTCCAAATTAGCGCGCAAATAGCCTTCTGGACGGCGCAACTGCCTGAATGCGTGGAAGAGCACGTGGACAAGCGAAATCGGGTTGGTGCTGTGGCAGTGCTTCCGTTCATCCGCCTCGACCCATGCCAAGCTGGGCCGAGATGGATGGACGGAGCTGTAGGGAGTTGTTAGAGGGAAGGGCGCACAGCAGGTCCCTCGGCTTCGCTCGGGATGACAAATTTTAGGGCGGTGGCTTACCTCGGCATGGATGGAGGTGGATGGACAGGACACACCACCGCAGCAACCCAACCTGATTTCGCTTGCCGACGTTCTCTTTAACGCATTCAGCAAGTTGCGCCGTCCAGAAGGCCGTTGCTCCGCTCATTTGGACAGCTCTGACTCTCCGCTGTCCTTGCGAGACTGAGTTTCTCTCCCGCAGACACTAAGGCCCTGATCAGCCCCTTACTTACGGCAGGACTCAACAGGCTGCGGAAAAACTCATGCTTTGTGTCAGGGCACGGCTTTAGCCCCTGAGGTATTGCTTTTCAGCTCGGTGAGTTCGACAACGGACCGCGATTGCTAGGAATAACTGCGCTGGTAGATCCTTGACAGGCGGTCGTGCCATCCCAGGCGATCCGGATCGAACCAAGCCCAGGCAAAGCCCAACCCCAGCGGTGCGGCCGAAAGGAACAAGAACAACACCCGCTTGCACATGGCTTGGCGGGTTGGGTTCTCGTCCTCGAAGGTGCACAGCGCAATCTTCGCGTAGCGCATTCCTGGAGTGCCCTCGGCATACTTGAAGAACAGGTATTGGTACAAAAGGAAGAACCCTCCCAGCACCAAACCGGCGGCGAGCAGCGCCGGCTTGCCCGTGGGCGGATGTGCCGTACAAGCAACAAAGACCAGTACAAAGAGAGCAAAGGCGGCTATGACCAGCGCGAGGTCGAAGATTCCGGCCATCAGCCGGTCTTCCAATGGCGCTGCCTTGAGCGGGGTCTCCTGAGTGGACGACTGCCCGTCGCCGGAAAGCTGGGAAACGCGATCGGTATCCAGTCGAATGGGAGACCACTCCCCGCCGGCGGCCCCGATCCTTACTGTCTGCGAGATGCTCTCCGGCGCCACTTCGAAAATTTTGAGCTGATCGTGTCCCGTTGGCTGTGAGCTCTCACGCAGCGGACCTTCCGCGAGCCGGGGACGGACTTTACGGGCTGCCACCAGCTCCCGAGGAAAATCAATCAAGTTTACCGCCAATGGTTCCACCGCTTCTTCCGGCTCCTCGGCGGGCACAAACGCGGGTGTCAACGTGGTCAGCATCCACGGCTGCGCCAAGCCCTGGTTTCCCGCTGATCAGCTCGGTGTCCAGCGAACCGCTCCAATTCTCGGGAGAGGGTTCCGGCAATAAGTCAGCAACATCGCCGGCAGCTAGCGCGGGCGCTGCCGTCTCTGCCTCGGATCGAGCCTTGGCGGTTAAGACTTCGCTGTATGACGGCGCATTTGCATAGCGTTGAGCTACCTTAGCGGCCAGCCGGGAGGCGCGGGACTCAACTTTGCGCTCCATGTGCTCCAGACCAGGGAGCGGCACTTGCTGCCCCTGGATGTGCTCCCCTTGAATACGTAATCGGCGCGAGCGTGTCGCAGCAAGGCGCTCGTTCAGTTCCTGCTTCCACGCCGGCACTACTTCGGTGTCCGCTTGGAAGAGATGCTCTCCGACATTCGGCGAAGAAGGACTCAATTCTGTTCTCCTGTTGCATGGTCCGCGTTTCGTGGCCCCGTATTACGAAGTGAAGAGACGGGCACACATGGCAGCGTGTGTATCCGGCTTAGTCGGCAATTCACCCGGAATTTTCTAATACGCGGCGCCATAAATAGCCGCGTGTCCGGTCCCGGCCAAGCGAGACCATAAGAAGTTTGCTGATCCCATCAGGCGTGAAAGAAAATCCGGGTTTTGCGGAGGCGACAGAGACACGCTTCTTTCTTCATTGGCGAAGCCAATGAAGGCGAGAGAACGATCCTGCAACGGCCAGAGCGGCGGAATCGTCAAAAGTTGTGAGCGCGGGTCATTTGCTATCCTAACCTCGCCCCTGGTAATGAGAATCCGCACCTTTTTGTTTATCACAGCGTTAATGCTGTGTCATCCTCAGCTTTGGCCGCAGACGTTGACCAGGCAGTTTCCCTCGCAAGCTCCCGGGACCGCTGCCACTGGTAGAGCGGAGTCCAACCCTGCGGTCGACAGCGTAGCGGCGCCGCAAAGTCCGCAGGCGCCGGCAGCGTCTCTCCCCGATGCACCTGGCTATCCGATTGCTGAAGTAGTTGAGGCACCGCCTGCGGGTGTTCCCGTAGTCTTTCGAGCCAACCAGCAGGAGAAGCATGGAGATGTCTTTACCCTGACCGGCGAAGTCAGGATCGAGTACAAGGACTACATTCTCACCGCGGATAAAGTCGCCTTCAATCGGCTGACCAGCGACGCCGAAGCGGACGGCCATGTGCGGCTCGAGGGCAAACGGAACAACGAACTCATTCTTGCGGATCACGGCAAGCTCAACTTTGATTTGGAGACCGGCCGTTTCGAAAACGTAACCGGAAGTGTTGGCCGCCAGCCCTCTGCGAGCAAGCGCAAGCTGATATACACCACCGCCAATCCGTTTCTCTTTACCGGCAAAGTTGCTCATCAAGGAAGGACCAGAGCGCTACCAGCTCATCGAGGGCACGATGACTTCGTGCCTCCTGCCTGATCCGGACTGGCGGATCCATTCCTCCGTGATCCGGGTGAATTATGGGCAGGCACGCGCGAAGAACAGCTACTTCACCCTGCTTGGCGTGCCGATTCTCTACCTGCCCTACGTCACCCACCCGGTAAGCACTGAGACCCGTGAAACCGGCGTGCTGATACCCACCTTCGGTACGTCCTCTACCAAAGGGACAGTCATCGGAGACTCGTTTTACCTGGTGCTCAATCGCAGCACAGATGTCACCTTCGGCACGCAATACTTCTCCAAACGCGGATGGTCGCCCAGTGGCGATTTCCGCTATCGCGGTCGAGGAGAGGATTTTGTCTCTGCCCGCTTTACCGCTCTCTTCGACCGGGGCCTGGCTCCCACTTATATCAACCAGGGCGGGCAGGACATCCTCTTCAACGGCCGGCGCGACTTTGACCTGGACGAGCACAACCGGGCCGTCGCCACCGGCGAGTATCTAAGCTCGTATGTCTATCGCGAGGCATTCGCTGAATCCTTCGCGCTCGCTGTCGCCTCCCAGGTAACGTCTTCGGCATACGTCACCCACAATGAAGATGGACTTTCGGCGAGCATTCACTTCGACCGCTATCAAAACTTCGAAGGAGATCACGCAGGTTGGGAATACCTACGACACACCGCAGATCCGAATCCTCCACTTGCCCAGCCTCGATTTGGACACCATTGAGCGGACATTGCTCGGCACTCCTTTGCGATGGAGCGTAGATGGTTCGGCCGCCGGACTGAGCCGCAGTGAGCCCGGATACGCAACCGGCGAGGCTGGGCGTTTCGATCTTTACCCTCACCTCTCTCTACCGCTGCATCTGGACGGTTGGACCCTGCGGCCGGAATTTGGCGCGAGAGAGACGTTCTACACGCAAAGCCAGATTCCCACCATTACTTTGCCGATACAGTCCAACGCTTCGGTCAATCGCTCCGATCTGGAAGCCAGCTTTGAGCTGAGGCCGCCAGCACTGGTTCGGGATTTCAAGGCACCCGCGCTGGAGAGACTTTTCGGCAGCGACGTGCGCCACACGATTGAGCCTGAGTTGCAATATCACTACGTGGGCGGAGTGAATAACTTCTCTTCCATCCCGCGTTTCGATCCGATCGACATCGTGAGCGATACGAATGAAGTGGAATACTCGCTGACGCAGAGGCTCTTATTCAAGCATCTGCACCCCAAGCCCTGCAGCAGCGGCGATCTGCCCCCGCCGACCAACGGGACCATTTATGTACCGTGGGCTTACACCGAGTGCGGCGGTGAAACCAGTGAGTGGATTACCTGGAAGTTAGCCGCGAAATACTTCTTCGAGCCCTATTTCGGGGGCGCCGTATCTCCCTTCCGGCGCACGGTGCTCGACTACGACGCTCGCCCTCACGGGTGTGAGTTTTCTGAATGGGCCGCGCAACACGTCCCCTGTGATTTCACGATTCAAGGTCCGCACCAGTGAACACATGGACCTGGAATGGGATGCGGACTACGACTTTAAGAGCAAGCGGCTGGACGCCAGCAATATCTTCGCCGACTACCGCCGCGAAAGCGTCTTTGGGAGTGTGGGCTATTCCACGCTGCAGACGCTCAATGGCACTTTCACCGCCAACCTTGCCAGCCAGGTAACAAAATACAACCTGCTCCGTCTACTCCTAGGGTATGGAGCCCCAACCAAGCGTGGGCTGAGTATCGCAGCAAACGCGGGCTACGACTTCACCCAGGATGCCCTGCAGTATGGCGGTGTTGAGACTTCCTACAACCTGGACTGTTGTGGCTTGGTCATCGAATACCGCCGCCTGGCTCTCGGATCGGTAAGAAACGAGAACCTGTACAGCTTCAGCTTCACCCTCGCCGGCGTGGGCGCGGCCGGGAATCTGACCCATTCGGAGCGTATTTTCTGATTCCGATGAGTCCCGTTCCCGGGTCTTCCCGGATGGTAGTGGCGCTGGACACGGGACGGGAGAACCTGGCATTTTTCCTGCGCAATACCCTGGGAATGCAGTTTTTCGGTTAAGAAAAAGCTGCTCCCAGCCGCACCAAAGGCGACACGGCAACGGGAGAAATGCTCTAATGGGCCATGGTATGGAAAGGTGGTTGTCTTGTTTGTACGCCGTACCCTGGTTTGGTGCCTGCTCGTCTCCCTGGCTGCAGGCTGCAAGGCTCAGAGTCCCTCCAGCACAACATCGGCTAGCGCTTCTCCTGTCCCTACTTCTCAGCTCAACCGGAGAATCGAAGTATTGGTGCGCTCGCAATTTGAGGTGCCCCCGAATGTCGACATCACGATTGGGCCGACCAGCAAGAGTGATTTTCCGGGATTTGAAGCCCTGCCGATCACTTTTTCCAACAAGGGCAAACAGTCAGTCGTGAATTTTCTGCTGTCCAGCGATGGGAACACGGTAGCTCGGCTGGAAAAGTTTGACATCAGCCATAACCCGGCGGACCTGATTTCGATCCAAAACCGTCCTTGGCGGGGGATTCCCGACGCCAAGGTCACGATTGTAAATTTTGACGACCTTGAGTGCCCGTACTGCGCGCGCATGCACCAGCAGCTCTTTCCGGACATCCAGGACCATTACAAAGGGCTGGTCAAGTTCATCTACAAGGACTTCCCCCTGGTGGAAATCCATCCCTGGGCTATGCACGCGGCGGTTGACTCCGGCTGCCTCGCAGAGCAGAACGGCGACGCCTACTGGCGGTTTGTCGATTATCTGCATGGCGCACGCGGATGAGGTCACCGGCCCGGCGCACGATGCCCAACAAGCCGGAAAAACGCTGGACAAGATGGCGCACGATGAGGGCGAGCGCTCCAAGCTGGATTTGGCAAAACTCGACGCGTGCATCGCCAAGCAGGACGAAACTGCCGTGCGAGCGTCCATGAAGCAGGGAGACAGCCTGGGCGTAAACGGCACGCCGACCTTGTTTATCAATGGCGAGCGTATCTCCGGCGTGCTGCCGGAAGCCGAGCTTCGCACCGCTATCGACCGGGCTCTGCGAGAGGCCGGTGTGCAACCCCCTCCCCCGGTGGTAGAACCGGCCAAGAAGCCGGTTGCGACTCCGCCGCCCCCCAAGTAAAGATTTCGATCGCGAGGATAAGGACCGTTGGAACCAATCGTAGAGCGCGCACTCTCTTATAAGCCCGCCACCGCCTGCGCCTTGATGAGCATCGCCCTATTGAGTGGCGGATTTGTTGCCGGCTGCAAGAAGAGCTATGGGCCGGATGTTGTGGCCACCGTAAACGGACAGCCAATCGAGCGATCTGAAGTGGAGAAGGTTTACCGCGATAACCTGGGCAACAACAAAGAGCAACCTACCAAGGAACAAGCCGACGCCACGCGGCTTGGGCATCCTGAAGCAATTGATCGACGACGAAATCCTGCAGCAGGCAGCAAAGAAGATGAACCTGGTGGCCAGCGATGAAGAGGTCGACGCAAGACTGGCGGAAATGAAGGCGCCTTATACCCAGGAAGAGTTCGACAAACGGTTGAAGGCCGCCAGCATGTCGTTGGATGATCTGCGTCGCCAGATCCGGCGCGCTCTCACTTCAGAGAAACTGATGAACAAGGAAGTGATCTCGCGGATCAATATCACTGACGCGGATATCTCGAACTTCTACAACGCCAACAAGGCTCAGTTCAACTTCATCGAGCCCAAATACAACATCGCTGACATCGTTGTGACTTCGCAGCCCGCGCCGATGCAACAGGGCGCCAATCTTCAGAACAGCAAGGCGAGCAACGACGTCGAGGCACGCAGAAAGATTGAAATGATTCACAACCGCCTGGAAAGCGGAGAAGACTTCGCCACCGTGGCTAGTAATTACTCGGAGAATCACCAACGACGCCAATAATGGCGGAAACATGGGCTACATTCCGGAATCGAGCCTGCGCAGCCAACCGCCCCCGATCTTTGCCGCGATCTCCAGGCTGCAGCCGGGGCAAATCACGGATGTCATTCCCATCCTGCCGCCGGGTGCCAAGTCTCCGGCGGGTTACGCGATCTACAAGCTCATAGAGAAGGAGCCGGCCGGCCAGCGTGAGTTGAACGACCCGCGGGTGCAACAGGAGATTCGCCAGCAACTGCGCGATAGCCGCTCCCAGCTGCTGCGAGCCGCCTACTACGAAATGATGCGAGATCAGGCTCACGTAGAGAACCACCTGGCGGAACAGATCTTCAAGAACGGCGCTCAATAAGAGCGGCCCGGCAACGGCAGGTTCAGAACTGAGCGCCGAAGACACCGCTGAAAGACGCCAGTCCTGGACATCTGGGGAATTCTCAGCCGTCGTCCCCTTCGACAAGCTCCCACGGCACGTCCGGGGCAGCCAGGACAGGCTTTGCGGGACTGGGTTTCTTTCACGCAGGGCATTAAAGATCCTGGTGACTCTAAAGCCCGTCGTATTCTCCCCCTTAAGGCCCGACTAAAAGTGGTGCCTGACACAAAGCCAGGGCCTCAAGGAGTCGACTGAAGAGGCTGCAACGGGACGAGAGCCAGCCCTTCCTGTAGCGGCGACGGTTGCAAAACACTAAGCCCCTGGCTTTGGCCAGGGGCTTGGTGAGGGTTCTCGATGGCGGCTATTTGCCGGTTCCCATAGTGATGCCGCCAGGCGTTTGCTGGTTCTTCTTCTCCTCGTTCGCCTTGCGGGTTGCCATGGTCTTGTCACGCCACTGATCGAACATGGCCATATCCGCCTTGTGTGCGGCTTCGTCACCGCAATCCAGGTCGGCTTTGCGCCGGTAGAGCAAGCTCAGATACGACATCGCGTCATCGTACCCGGGACGCAGATTGATCGCCTGCTGCAACTCCTTGATGCCCTCCTCGACGAAGGGTGTGTTTTGTTCGGCCAACTTCTGGCAGGCGGCCTTGTCCTTGATCATGTCGCCGTTGTCCTGCATCCCGAGGCTGTTACGGACCTGGATTGCATTCCTGTAGGCGACCCGCCAATCGACGACACCGATGGTGTAGTGTGCGACCGGGTCATTGGGATCGACCGCTACAACCTTCCTCTGCCACTGCTTGGCTTCCTCGGTCTTGCCGGTATTCAAGTAGACCGCTGCGATTCCCTTCAGGGCATTGAGGTCTTTCGGATCCTTAGCCAGCACATGCTGGTAAGCATTCACGGCCAGCTGCGCGTTCTTTTGGTTCTCAGGAGTGTTTGCGTCAGGAACTACCTGCTGCGCATACGCTGTGGCGAGATACAAAGGAGCGTTTTCCAGCGCCGGGTCAAGCCGTTCCGCGTTCTGGAAGTGGTCAATCGCCTCTTCAAACTTGGCATTCTTATAAGCCTGAACACCCTTGATCAATTGATCGCGAGCCTGCAGCTTGCTGCACCCGGTAATCATGGTCAGCAGCGACAGGGTAGCGACCGCCAGCACCGGAATATTTGCGCTTCGCTTCATTCTGGTTCAAATCTCCTTATGATCGCCAGGCTCCGCCTGATCTTATTACGATGCTTAGCGCGGGCCTGCAACTCGAGAGGAAAAAACTCCGCGCTGTGATTGTAATTGGTTTCGGCCTACTGGCAAGTCCCGTACATAAAACAAGGTCCGCGACTGCCCAGGAGGGCACCGCGGACCGTTTAGTACAGAGCGCTTGGATCGATCGTGTGCTTGCTTTCGTGGGGCTCATGCAGCAGGGTCGGGCAACCTTTCCTTCAATGCCAGCATGCTGATTCTCAGCAGCTGGCTCACCGTGGCCCAACCTGCAACAACACAGCAGTTTTACTGCCCCGCTGCTACCTTTGGGGTGATGAGGCCGATGTGATCGACTCCCGCCTCATGGCCGATATCGAGCACGTCCGCCACGGCCGAGAAGTCCAGCTCCGGATCTCCCTTGACGAACATCACCTTCTCCGCCCGGGTGGCGAAAATACCTTCCAGCTTATTCAATAGATCTCCGTGGGAAATGTCCAGTTCATTGATCTTGTAGCCCGGCACGCCCCCACCTGGCCGATGCGAGATCTGGACCACGATGGTGCGGTCGTTGTCCTGTTCCTTTTGCGGGTTTTTCGGGGGCTGCGGCACCAGCGCATCGAGCCCCTTCGGAGTCACCGGCGTAATGACCATGAAGACGATCAGAAGCACCAGCAAAACATCGATCATCGGGGTCACGTTGATGCTTGCATTGAGCCCACCACCACCACCTGTATCGAATGCCATTTCGTCCCTCGTTTCACTTGGCTCAGCCCTTCGGGCCGGCCTGTATTGTTAGTCGTCAGAAAGCGATTGATCCGCCAGCTTACTGTCCGGCTGGTGGGGTAGCGGGTGGGGCCGCGTTCTGGTCTTGCCGGCGATCGGTCAACAGACCTACCTGGTCTACCCCGGCGGTGCGTACATCGTCGATTGCATCCATGACTGTGCCGTACTGCGCCCGGGCATCTGCACGCATAAAGATCTGCTTTTCGGTCTTGTTCTGCAACATATCGGCGACCTTGGCGCCGAGATCCGCCATGGAGACCTGGTTTTGTCCCAGGTATACCTTGTTATCCCGGGTGACGGCCACGACCACCGAGTCTTCTTTGTCGGCATCCGGCATCGAGGTCGGGTCGGTCACTTTGGCCAGTTCAATATTCACTTTATTTTGCAGCATCGGTGTGATGACCATGAAAACGATAAGCAACACCAGCATCACGTCCACCATGGGCGTGACGTTGATGTTCGAATTAACTTTGGCGCCTTCGTTTCTGACTGCGATTGCCATTGTCTTTGCTCCGTGGGTCGAGCTGCTATAGCGTTTTCAGAGTGAGTGTAGCTGCCTGCCCGCACCGACTGTGAAAACGCTCCAGGCTGCCCATCTTCAGAATGACTTTCTGTGAGTCCGGTGAAAACCACCAGGTTGGAACGGATTCTACTCTTCCGTTCCAACCGGTGCAGGATTCCCGCTGTGGAGTGATTGCAGCACGTGCCGTTCAGTTAGCGGCGGTGGCTCTGCTTGATAAAGTAGTCGATCAACTCGCTGGAGGAGTTGTCCATCTCCACGTCGAAGGCTTCCACCTTACCGGTGAAGTAGTTGAAGGTCATAACCGCGGGGATGGCCACGAGCAAGCCGAAAGCCGTGGTTACCAGGGCCTCAGAGATACCGCCGGCGACTGCGCCGATACCTGAGGTCTTCTGGGTAGCGATCTGTTGGAATGCATTCAAGATACCGACCACAGTTCCGAACAGCCCGATAAAGGGGGCGGTGGAGCCGATGGTTGCCAGGCCGCCCAAGCCCCTCTTGAGCTTGGCGTGGACAATGGCTTCAGAGCGCTCAAGTGCGCGCTTGCTGGATTCGATCTGCTCATCAGTGATCGCGCCGCCGCTACCGAAGTTGCGGAACTCCTGCAGGCCGGCAGTAACCACTTCGGCCAGATGTGACTTCTTATTGCGGTCAGCAACCTTCACTGCTTCGTCCAGCTTGCCTTCCTTGAGAGCGCCGGCAACCCGCGGAGCAAACTCGCGCGACTGCTTGCGAGCCGCGCTGAAGTAGAGTGCGCGGTCGATGATCACAGCCAGCGACCAGATAGACATAATGAAGAGGACGGCGACGACGGCCTTCGCCGCGGGCCCATGTTGTGCCAGAGGTCCATGGGGGAGAAGCCGACGGTCTGACCTGAATCCTGAAAGAGGTACATGCCGAGAGCAGCCTGATGGGCGGCGAGTTGGGAGAGCTGAGCGAGAATCACTGAATCTTTCCTCCTACGGAATTACTTCGTTTATAGCTCTGAAACAACCAGATGCTAGCACCGGGCAACTTCGTTACGAAATGACCCGAAGTGGCCACGAGGGGGATTGCCGGCTACCACCTTTGGTCGAAAGCAGCGCCGGCACGTCGGACTAACCACCGAGATTGAAGACGACGTTGACTGTAGTCTCGACTTCGACGGGGTCTCCATTCAAGAGATAAGGTTTGTAACGCCAGGAGCGGACGGCATCCAGAGCCGCTTGCTGCAGCATCGGAGGACCACTGATGACTCTGAGGTTCTGGATCGAGCCGTTCTTGGAAATCGTGGCCTGCAAAACGACGGTTCCCTGAATGCGGGCCGCCTTTGCGATTGCCGGATACTGGGGCACTGTCTTTTCAAGCAGGTTGCCCGCCATCACGCCGGACGAGATGCTCAGCTTCTTGGGGGGTGCGGCCTTGACGATCGCCGGCCCGGATCCAATACCGCCGAGAATACCGCCCATGACGCCACCAGCGGTTCCGCCGCCCATGCCTTCCATGCCGGAAACGCCAGCCATCGAAGGTGGAGCGGCCGACTCCTTGATTTGCTTGATCTCTTTCGGGATCTTGCTTGGCGCCTGCAATTGATTGTCGAGCATCTCAGACTTGATCTTGACCTGGACCGGCGCCTGAGGTGGAGGTGGCGGGGGAGGTGGCGGGGGAGGTGGTGGAGCAACCAGCAGCGTGGCCATCATCTGCGTGGGTAGGGCTTCTGGATGCAACAGACGGCCATATGATCAGTGCTGCCAGAATCAGGCCGTTGACAGCGAAAGTAGCAATCGACCAATACTTACTCTTGGTCTTTAGCTTGCCACCAGACTCCATTAGAGAATCTTCAAACATCGCCTAACCTCGGATATTCGAACTTGTACCAACTTAGACACCAGAGGCTGTTCTTTTGATCCCGAAGGGCTATTGGCATGCATAGGTTACCTGTGCAAGATGTGGAAAACTTTTGTCTCTAATTCTCCCGGCGCCCAAAAGGCGCCGGAAAACCTCTGCGAGAACCAGGGCAGAAAACCTTACTCATTTCACTAGGATGGCTTTGTCCGTGGCTGATAGATGTCCGAGGGTGAAACAGCTTGAGGGCGGTGGGACGCAATGGTAGGTTCGCTCTTGTCCATTCACCTCCACCACTGCCATGGCGAACAACCTCAGCGGAGGTAGCGGTGGATGGACCGAGTTTTTCCCTGCCAACAGTAGCTTTTCCGCAGTTCGACTAGGCCTTGGCGCGCTTGGCCGCTGGCAGCACTGCGCCCTTGCCCCGTTTGCCACGCCAGTCCTGATAGGCCACCAGCATGGGCGCGGCTACAGCAATCGAGGAATAGGTGCCGATGAGGATGCCGATCACCAGGGCGAAGGAAAAGCCGCGCAAGACCTCGCCGCCAAAGATGTAAAGCGACAAGACGGTGAGGAAGGTCAGGCCCGAGGTTAAAACCGTCCGGCTCAGCGTCTGGTTGATGCTGCGATTCACCACGTGGTCAGGGTTTCCCGACGAGAAAGGCGCAAATTCTCCCGGATACGGTCGAAGACCACGATCGTATCGTTCATCGAGTAGCCGATCAGGGTCAGAATGGCGGCGATGACCGTCAGCGTGATCTCCTGGTTGGTTAAGCTGAAGGCGCCTATCGTGATCAAGGTGTCGTGGAAAACCGCCACCACGGCGGCCACACCGTAAATGAGCTCGAAACGGAACCACAGATAGACCAGCATCCCGAGCAGGGAGTAAAGCGTGGCCAGCAAGGCCTGCCGGCGCAAGCAATGCGCCCACCTGGGGTCCGATAATGTCGGCCGCGAAGACATGGAAGCCAGAGAGATAGGCTCCCTGCTTCAGTTGGTTGACCACCGCCGGATCAGCCACGCCGTTCAGCTGGTCGATGCTGCTAAATATGCCGCCAAGGTCGTGTGTCGCGGTGGTTCAGAATGGCGGCCGCCTGCTGGGCATATTTCTCCGCGGCGCCGGGCGCCCCCACCAGGTGCTCAGGGTCGGTCTGCTGCAGAAACTGGGCCAGGGCTCCCTGGCTGGCATTGTCCAAATCCAGCTTTCCCTGGTTGGCCGCCCCGGTGCTGGAGTAGTTTGCGTTCAGCGCCTGCACAATGGTCTGCCGCCCGGTATCGAGGGCCGACTCCTGCGTTTCCTTTTGCGCCAGCGAAATAGCTACCTGCTTCTGCGACGCCGTTCCGTAGGTTTGGATGCGGCTGTCGTGGATGCCGGCGCGATCCATCGCCTGGCGAATCCGGTCGAGGTCTGGCGCCTGGTCGAATTGAACGTAGACCAGCGTGCCACCGCGAAAGTCGATCCCCAACTTGATGCCATGCCAGAAAAGGATCGACAGCACTCCCGCAACACTGAAGATCAGCGAAAAGGCGAGGAAGTACCACTTTTTCCCTAGCCAATCAACGTTAACGCCACGAAATAGTTCCACTTGAAACTCCGCCTTACTGGTACGCAACCACTACCCGATGGAAAGTGCCTCTCCGCGCTGCTTACGCCTGAGGATCTCATCGAAGATGTGGCGCGAGACAAAGACCGCCGTGAACAGGTTTGCGAACAAGCCAAAACTCAGCGTGATCGCAAAACCCTTGACCGGGCCGGTGCCGAAAAGAAACAGGATGAGCGCCGAAACAATGGTCGTCACGTGGGTATCGAGAATCGTCGTCCAGGCATGCGCAAACCCCTGGTCGACAGCCGCCGCGGGCGCCTTGCCGGCACGCAATTCTTCCCGGATGCGCTCAAAGATCAGCACGTTTGAATCGACGCCCATGCCGATGGTGAGGATGACCCCGGCAATTCCGGGCAAGGTCAGCGTGGCCCCGGCAAAGCCCATGAAGCCCAGCAGGATCACCAGGTTCAGCATCAGCGCCAGGTCCGCATTGATGCCCGCGCCGTGATAGTAGACGAGCATGAAGATCATGACCGCCAGCATGCCGACGACCGACGCCAGCACACCCTTGCGAATGGAATCGGCGCCCAGCGACGGCCCGACTACGCTCTCCTGCAGGTAGTGAATCGAGGCCGGCAGCGCGCCGGTGCGCAGCATCAGAGAGAGATTCTGCGCCTTATCTTTGCCCAGGCCGGTGATCCGGCCCTGATCGCGGATCGCCTGCTGGATGTTGGCTGCTTCCTGGACCCGGTTGTCCAGCACCACCGCCAGCGATTTGCCGATGTTGGTGCTGGTGAACTGGTAGAAGCGGTCACCCGCGGCGCGGGTGAGGATAAAGGTCGCATCCGGGCGGCCATTTTCATCGACTGAGGGCTGCGCATCGCGGAAGTCGTCGCCGGCCACGATCGGAAGCCTCTGCAGAACGTAGTACTGACCCAGCAATTCCGGTTCTGTGCCGCCATAAGCCATCACGACATCTTCCGGCGGTACCGTCCCCCCGACGCTCTGCGCCGCAGCCTCTTCGGTGGGGAAAGGGCCGCCTACAACCAGGTGGATCTCCAGTCGGGCGGTCGACTGGATAATGTCGCGCACCCGGCTCAGGTCGTCGACGCCCGGCAACTCGACCAGGATCTGGTTGGTGCCCAGGTTGTATTCCTGGATGGTGGGCTCGGTGACTCCCAGGGCATTGATGCGGGTGCCGATGGTGTCGATCGACTGCTGCACCGCATGCTGCTCGATCGACTGCACCTCGGTCTGCTTCATGGTCAGGGTCCAGCTGTTGTTGGGCTCCGACGCTACGGTGTACTGGGCCCCGTAGCGCGAATCCAGCAGGTTGCGCACATCACTGGCCTTGTCCGCAGGCGTTCCCTGAATCTCGATCACCTCCGGCCGCTTGGGATCGGGCTTGAGCACCGAGCGGGCGGGGAAGCCGCCCTGCTGCAAATCGGCCTGGACTCGGGCCGACCGCGTTATCCGTCTCCGCGCTCACGGCTTCATTCACCATCACCTGCAACACCAGGTGGATGCCGCCCTTGAGGTCGAGCCCAAGGTGGATACGGTCGGTTAACGCCGTCTTCCAGGCAGACGGGCCTATGCCCTTCGGAATGCCGAAGATACCAAAGACGAACACGAGAAGAACTGCAACGATCAGGAGGGTTTTACGCATGGGAGTCGCAATCAGGTTTTCCGCCGGGCTTACCGTCTGCCCGCGAAATACGGTTATTTAGCTTCCTCTTGGTTAGTGGTCACGGAAGCGATAGCACTCTTGATGACTTCGATCTTGATGCCGTCCGGTGGGACGCGCAACTGGATCGCGTCCTCCTTGATCGAGATGATGGTTCCGCGCATGCCGCCGGTGGTGGTGATGCGATCCCCCGGCTTCAGGGCTCCCAGCATCTCTTGCCATTGCTTCTGCTTCTTCTGGTTGGGGCGGACCAGCATCAGGTAAAAGACGGCAATGATCAGAACGAAGGGGAGAAAGGTCACCAGGCCGGGTGGAATGACTGGAGCCAGTAACAAGGGGGTGAAGGTCAACGTACCATCCTCTAATTTTCTTATCCAACCTTCTACTACAGCCTATCTGCCCCGGTTTGTCTACTGGATGAAGAGGGTTTGGAGGCAGGAGGAGCTCAGCCCACGCGTTCGGGGCGCCCGCGCACGCAGGCCAGGAGCGCGGGAAGAGTATCCGTCGCAATAGCATTTCGTACCGATCGCATCGTGTCAAGGTAGAAGGCCAGGTTGTGCAGGGTGTTGAGCACTCCGGCGAGGGGTTCCTGGGCCGCCATCAGGTGGCGCAGATAGGCCCGGCTGTAGCGGCCGCAAACCATGCAGCCGCACTGTGGATCGGGCGGTTCGGGATCCTCGGCAAAGCGCCGGTTTTTTATGTTGAGCCGGCCCCCGGAGGTGAAGAGCAGGCCGTGGCGGGCGGCGCGGGTGGGTATGGTGCAGTCCATCATGTCCACCCCCAGCGCGGCGTATTCCACGATCTCATCCGGGATAGCCAACGCCCATCACGTACCTGGGCTTGTCCGCCGGCAGCAGGGGCAGCGTGCTTTCGATGATCTCCCGGGTCAGCGGCCGCGGCTCGCCCACGCTGAGGCCGCCGATGGCATAGCCGGGGAAATCCATGGCCACCAGCTGCTCGGCGCAGTCGCGCCGCAGATCCGGATACATGCCGCCCTGCACGATGCCGAAGAGCGATTGGGTGGTATTGGCGTGCTGGTTAAAGTGCTGCTGGCTGCGCCGGGCCCAGCGCAGGGTTAGCTCGAGCGATTGCTGGGCACGCGCGCGGTCCGCCGGATACTCGGTGCATTCGTCGAAGGCCATGACGATGTCGGCGCCCAGGGCCATTTGCACGTCCATCGAGTGCTCGGGGGAGAAGAAATGGGAAGATCCATCGAGATGGGAGCGGAATTGCACGCCTTCTTCGCTGATCTTGCGCAGCTGATTCAGGCTGAAGACCTGAAAGCCGCCGGAATCGGTAAGCATGGGACGCGGCCAGGCGATGAAGCGGTGCAGGCCACCCAGCCGGCGCACCAGCTCGTGACCCGGGCGCAGGTATAGGTGATAGGTATTGGAGAGAATGATCTGGGCGTCCAGCTCTTCGAGCAGATGTTGAGGGATTGCCTTGACCGACCCGGCGGTGCCGACCGGCATGAATGCCGGGGTCTGCACCTGCCCATGAGGCAGCGTCATGGTCGCCCGCCTCGCCTGCCCACTGGCGGCTTCTATCTGAAAAGCGAGAGACACAGGAGTGATTCTAACTGCGGGCTCCTGTTCGACGCGATCGAACGTGAACTCATCTGTACTTGCCCGCTAGCAGACTGCGGAAAAAGTGCTGTTAGGGCGGTAGGCATCGCTCAGCAGCTAAAGCCGAATTCATTGCAAAGTATTTACGCACGGCCTGAAGAGTCTGCGTGAGAACTCAAAACACAGCAGGTCCCTCCACTACGCTTCGCTCCGGTCGGGATGACAATTCCGTTGTGCCCCAAGAGCTTCAGCGAGAAATCCTTAACCTGCATCTGAACTGTCATCCCGACCGGAGCGAACCCGGATTTCCTGTTACGCGGCCCTCGCCAACGTCCACGTGTGCGGCTTTCAGTGAGGAAAGCCGCATGAAGTTTGCCAACGTCACTAACCTCGACAGGAAATCCGGGGTAGCGTAGTCAATTTATTTCCCCCAACGGGGATTTGCAGGCAGTCGCCGCACGGCGGAGACCCGATTCTCGCCCTCGTCCGGCAGCAGGGCCAGCAGGTCTGCCATGGTTTGGTTGGTTTCCGGGTGCCGAAGCTCGGGCGCAATCTCCGCCAGTGGCGCCAGCACAAAGCGTCGCTGGGCCAGGGCTGGGTGCGGCAGCGAGAGCTCCTCATCCGCTACGATCGAATCCCCCATCAACAGCAGATCCAGATCCAGCGTGCGCGGACCCTTCAGAGGGACCTTGACTGCGATCGCGTCCCAGCTGGCGTTCGATAGCCAGTAATCCGCGCAATAAGGGCAGCGGCTCCAATTGCGTCTCCAACGCCACCACCGCGTTCAAGAAGGCAGGCTGATCGTGATAACCAACGGGCTCGGTTTCGTACAGCGAAGACAGCGCCACCACCCGGCCGAGGCCGCTCAGATGGCGTGATGGCCGAGGATAGCGCTTCGGCACGGTCGCCCAGATTAGAGCCGAGCGCAATGTAGGCCGTAGGCATTGAAGTGGCCCTAGGATACAGCTCAGGATTGCCGGTCGCGGTACGATGCCCCTATGCGCATCGCCTTCTTCGGGGGCACCTTCGATCCGCCGCATCGCGGCCACATCGCAATCGCCCGGGCGGCGATTACACGGCTGGGGCTTGATCAGGTGCTGGTCGCGCCCGTCGCTACCCAGCCGCTTAAGGGCGGCTCTGGCCACTCCAGCTTTGAGGACCGCCTGGCCATGGTCCGGCTGGCCGTGGCAGGGGAGCCGGGGCTCACGGCGAGCGATGTGGACGCTCCTGTGCCCGGCGGCCGGCCGAACTATACGTTTGAGACTCTGCAGCGGTTACGAAAGCAGCTCCAGCCCACAGATGAACTGTTTTGCCTGCTGGGGGCCGATTCCTTCCTTACGTTGAAGGGTTGGCATCGCTGCGCCGAGCTGTTGCTCTTTTGTGATTTCATCGTGGCCGGCAGACCCGGGTTCTCCCTTGAACAGATCAACGGGGCCCTGCCCGAAGGTGTGGAGAACACGGGCGAGGTTCGCGAAGCCGGGTTCACCCGCTTTACGCTCGCGGGGCCTTCGGGCCAGAGCGCTGAGCTGTTTCTGTTGCCTGACCTGGACCAGAACATCTCCGCCACGGAGATTCGCGCCGCCCTGGCTGAAGGCTCAGAGCAGCAAACCGTGCTTGCGCCCGCGGTTGCGGAGTACATTCGTTCCCACGCGCTCTATCGGCCCGAAAGCCGGGATACCATAGAGACTGCTGACAAAGTAGGCAAGAGTAAGGAGATTTGACCCCACCGAATGGCAACGACGGAAACGCGCCGCATGGTTTTGGCCGCCGCGGAGGCTTGCGAAGACAAGAAGGCTGAGGATACCCGCATTCTCGAGCTCGACGCCCTGGACTCGGGCTTCACTGACTTCTTTCTGATCTCGAGCGGATCGAACGAACGCCAGACGCAGGCAATCGCCGAAGAGATTGAATTACGCCTCAAACGGGAGTTTCAAACCTACCCCAACTCCGTGGAGGGCCGGCGGCAGGGCGAATGGATTTTGATGGACTATGTGGACTTCGTTGTCCACATTTTTCTCACCGAGAAGCGAACGTACTACGACATTGAGCGGCTAAGGAAGTCAGCGCGCACCATCGACCTGGAGCAGTTGAAGGCCATGCTGGTGGAAAAGACAGTGGAAGCGCGCAGCAAGCCGGCGAAGAAGGCGGCGGCTGTCAAAAAGACTGCGAAGAAGGCTGTGGTCAAGAAGACAGCTGTAAAAAAGCTCTCTGCAGGTCGCAAGTCCGCAGTGAAAAAGGCGGTCAAGCGCTCGGATTAGTGGCACCGGCGCGGGCACAGGTTTAGTGCAGCACCTACGGCGCTCCCAGGCAAGCAGATCATCTTCGCGATTGAGTTCCCAGCCCTTCCGGGCTGGGCTCGACGTTTGGCGGTCGGCCCTCCGGGCCTCGCATCCATAGCGAATTTTGCGGTGTCTTTTCTTTCTCAGCTTGCCACTGCCGGGTGGCGCTCACCTCAGCAGCCGTTGCGGTGGATGAACAGGACCGCCGCAAGTTAATCGTTCAGATGCGCATCGGCATGATCACGTAACGGTACTTGAAGTCATCCGCCGGATCTTCCGGACGCATCTGGCCGGCCGACTGGGCGTCTTTGAATTCCAGCCGGACTTCACCGCTCGATCCAACCGCCCGGAGAAAATCAATCAGATAGGTCGAGTTGAAGCCCACCACGATGGGGTCGAAGCTGTAAGGGGTTTCGATGGTGTCTTCCGACTCGCCGGATTCGGTCGAGGAGGAGGAAATCTTCATCTCGTTCTGTTCCAACCGGATCTTGATGGCGCCGGATCGCTCGTCGGCGAATTGGGCCACGCGCTGGATCGAACCCATCAATTCTTCGCTGCGGACCACCACGAATTTATTGTTATCCCGAGGCAGCACGGCTTCGTAGTTGGGAAATTGGCCGGTAAGCTTGCGCGTCGTGAGCACGCGATGGCCGAGACGGAAAAACAGAGTATGCTCGTCGTCGAAAAAGTCGAGCGACTCCTTTTCAGTATCGGCGAGCAGCGACTGGAGCTCAGCCAGCGCTTTACGCGGGATCAAGGTCTTCTTTTCTCCGCTGATATTTTGGAGCGTTTCGCCTGTCTTTTCGATGTGCGCCAGCCGGTGACCATCGGTCGCCACCATGGACAATGATTCCGCCTTCAAAATGAGCAGCGCGCCGTTGAGGGTATAGCGCGATTCCTCGTTGGAGATAGCAAAGATGGTCTTCGAGATCATGCCTTTGATGGAGGCAGCGGCCAACTGCGTCAAGCCAGTCTCAGGAAACTCCGGGACCTGGGGAAAATTGGCGCGCGCCATGCCCACCATCTTGGTGTTGGAGCGGCCGGAACGAATCTGCACCCAGTGGTTCTCCATGAGCTTGATGGAGATATCGCCATCGGGCAGCAGCTTGACGTAGTCGAAAAGCTTGCGCGCGGGAATGGTGCAAGCGCCAGGCTTTTTCACTTTTGCCGCGCAGGATGTCCGGATGCTCTGGTCCAGGTCGGTGGCCGTAATGGTGAGGCGGTCGGTGTCACCCTCCACCTGCCCGGCCTCGAGGAGAAAATTGGAGAGGATAGGGATCGTGGTCTTCCGCTCGACGACGCTCTGCGTTGCACTTAGCTCACGCAGCAGGTCCTGACGGCTCACGGTAATCTCCATCGTTGCTGCTCCCTGTGCGACCGGTCGCTCCTGCTCAACGCCCGCGCTAAGCATGGCATTTTCCCCCTTGTCGATTTGACTCACTCTACACCACCCCGAAGCCGCATGAGTATGTTAAGCGCGTTGTTTCTGTGGATTCCCGGTGTGAAACCCGAACACCGAACGGCAAAGTTCACGGCTACTATGAAAAGCCTTAAAAATATATTCCTTATTAGTAGTAGTAACCGTTGGCACCGGAAAAGTGGAAAGAAAGCCGAAAACCAAGCGGCTGGCGTGGATCGAGCCCATCCCCGTTTTAGAAAACTGGACACGCGCAAAATGAAAAGCAGGAAGACCGGCGAATATCTTCGAGTTGCGTTCCGACTTCCCCACGTCTCCACAGCGAGA
This sequence comes from uncultured Acidobacteriaceae bacterium, assembly GCA_963746595.1. Taxonomy (GTDB): domain Bacteria; phylum Acidobacteriota; class Terriglobia; order Terriglobales; family Acidobacteriaceae; genus PALSA-350. Next base: position 1,201,974 of record CAVVBS010000009.1, on the reverse strand, counting down.
CCGTTAGAGGCTGTGGAAAGCGACTGCGGCGAGTGCAAAGTGCGGTCAAATGCAGGACTGACGCGCGTTGCGTAGAACCCGGCTTTGCACATAGCATCCATTTTGGTGCATCCAAAAAAACTCTCGCTCAGGGTTGGTCTCTTTCAGGAATTGCTTTAGGGTGCTTTGACCCAGAGCTCCTGATGACGGTCGTCGGAGAAGGTGAGCCCAGTGACGCGGCCGTCGGAACCCTTCTCAAATGTGATGCGGGTACTGCTCCCGCTGGGATAGAAAAAGCGATTGGGAAGCTCAGGCAATAACTCCGTCTGGTCGCCGGTTCGGTTCCGGGACATCAACTTGTTGCCTTGACGGAAAACAGTCAACTGGGTCACTCCGGCATCGACATATTCCCCCTGATAGGCGTCATACACGCTCGGATCGACGTGAATCGGCGGAGCGTGGATGGGAATGATCCGCTTCTCGGCATACGGCTTGGTAGTGGCGATATCGGAAAGCCGATGAGAGAGAAACCATTGCGGCAGTTGCGGGTCGGTGTAGGCGCGGTCCCAGGCGTTGTGATGGTAGTTGGCGTACTCCCAGAAGCGCACGTTTCCGCCCGCTGCGGCGATGGCCGCATACATGATCTGCGATTGAGCCGGGGAAACCACGGGATCGTCCGCGCCATGAAAGATCCACACTGGCGTGCGGCCGATGGCTTTGACATACTCCGGGACAAGTTCAGGCTGATGCCAGCGGCCGGGGGCGTATGACCAGTAGATGCCTCCGCAGACCGGAGCGATGGCGGCAAAACGGCCGGGATAGTCCTTGGCAATCTCCCACACCCCGTAGCCACCGAGCGACATGCCGGTGAGGTAAAGACGCTGGGGATCTCCATGGAACTCTTTTACTTCGGCGTTTAGAGCAGCCATGGCCATGGCCATGATGTCGGGATCGGTCCAATGATGATGGTTGTAGGGGACCTGCGGCATCACCACCACGAAAGGCCAGCGTTCATAGTGGGAACGCAGTGCGTTGGGCAGGCCTACCTGGGTTTCGTCGAGGCCGTCGGAGCCGCGCTCACCGGAACCGTGCAGAAACAGGATGACGGGCCACTTCTGTTTGGGTGTCCAGTCCATCGGAAGGTAAACCACATAGTGGTAGACGGTGCCATTGACGGTAATGCTGCGGTTGAGAAATCCGGTGTCTTGCTGGCGGGCGTAGGCGGGCGGCGCTAATACCGGGACTGCGCCGAGGAGCACGCCGGTGAACAGATAAGCTGCCAAACGAGCCACGCGGCGTGGCGAGCCGAAGCGAGACATAGACAACTTGAGCATACCGGGAGCGCCCAAACGAGGAAAGGCGACCGCAGCCGGCGCCGCAACTTGTCAACATTGTTCTCGATGGGGGTAAAGATGCTGCGGCTCCTGGTTAGCCGTTGAGCGTCTCCAGGAGCTTGTTGATGGTGCGGTTGAGATCTTTGTCGGCGCGGCGCTGCTCATCGATCTTGGCGATGGAATGCATTACGGTGGTGTGATGCTTGCCGCCGAACTGGCGTCCAATTTCCGGGAGGGAGGCCTCGGTCATCTGCTTGGCCAGATACATGGCGATCTGGCGGGGCACGACCACGGAGCGGGAATTATTTTTCTGCTTCAGCTCCGCCACCCGCATGCCGAACTGCTCGGAGACGGCGCGCTGAATCGCTTCAATCGTGATCTTGCGCACCTGGGTATCGATGAATTGCTTGAGGCACAGCTGGGTGGTCGGCAGGGTGAGCTCGGCGCCATTGAGGCGGCACCAGGCCAACAGCCGCACCAGCGCGCCCTCGAGTTCGCGCACATTGGTGCGCACGTTGGAGGCGATGAAGAGGGCGATATCGGTGGGCAGCAGAACGTGCTCACTCTCCGCCTTCTTTTGCAGGATGGCGACCTTGGTCTCCAGATCGGGGGGCTGAATATCGGCGATCAATCCCCATTCAAAGCGGCTGCGCAGGCGGTCTTCGATCTCCGGTAGTTCCTTGGGAGGACGATCGGAGGCGATGACAATCTGCTTCATGCTCTCGTGGAGGGCGTTGAAAGTATGGAAGAACTCTTCCTGGGTGCGCTCCTTTTGCGCCAGGAACTGGATGTCGTCAATGAGCAGCAGATCGACGGAGCGAAACTTGTCGCGAAAGCTGGTCATTTTGTCATAGCGCAGCGAGTTGATCATTTCGTTGGTGAATTTCTCGCTGGAGACATAGCAGACGGAGCATTGCGGCTGGCGCTTTTTAACCTCATGGCCGATGGCATGCATCAGGTGGGTCTTGCCCATGCCGACACCGCCATAGATGAAGAGCGGGTTGTAGGCTTTTGACGGGCGTTCGGCAACCGCCTCAGAGGCAGCGCGGGCGAACTGGTTGCCATTGCCGATGACGAAGGCGTCAAAGGTGTAGCGCGGGTTGAGCTGCGCGGCCGTGGTCCAGTCGAACTTGGCCTGCTGCGGCGCCGGCATGGGCGCTCCGCGATTGCCGGCGCGCTGGGCGCCGGCGGAGTGGGAAGGGACCGGTGCGAACCCACCATCCTCGCGCACCCTGACGGCGGCCGGATCTTCCTGGGGGATGACAAAGGAGACGTCATCGAACTCCAGGTGGAAAGCGTCAATGGCTTCCTGAATGAGGTCGCCATAGCGGTCGCCTATGTGCTGGAACTCGGGTGTGGGAACCCGCACGAAAAGCATCCGGCCAGTGATGTGGCTGAAGCGCGTGGGCTTGAGCCAGGTATCAAAAGATTGCCGGTTGACCTTTTTTTCGAGTGCACCCAGTATCCGTGCCCAGGGGTTGGGTACGGCGGGGGCGGTGGCGACAAAAGACATACGCTTCCTTCGTTCAACGCCGACTGCCTGATACCTTCTGCAAAGTGCAAAGGAGCAAGTTCGCACCGATACCAGCCGTGCGTGCTGTTGCTGCTCCTGTGCTTAGGAACTGCTTTGGGGGAATCAAGCCCCTTCGCGAAAGTATCCAGATCGAAAGATCAGGTAGTGTGGACGTGCAGAAAATCAATCTTGATCGGAGCCGATACTAGCACAGTTACAAGGCCGCGCAACCGCTCATTCCGGGCAAAAATTTCTTTCTTCCCGGAGTTGCACCATGCGCAGTGAAAGCCGGCGCTCCCCGGCCCCTCAAGCATTGTCGCGCTTTGCTCTTTGGCCTGAATCCGTTATACTTAAAGCTTGCCTTCAGGCAGAAATTTTCAGTGAGATCAGGAGCGCAGTGTTATGCCCAAGCGCACATTCCAACCGAACCGCCGCCATCGGGCGAAGACACACGGCTTTTTGACGCGGATGAAGACCAAAGCGGGAGCAGCAGTGCTTTCCCGCCGCCGCGCCAAGGGTCGCAAGCGCGTTTCCGTGAGTGCCGGCTACCGCGACTAACGCAGCTCAGCAGCAGCTGTGACGTAGAGTAGCGCCATACCTGAATTCACCCAGAATCCTTTGGCGTGAGGCAATGAACCAAATTTCCTGCACGAGGCTTCAAACAGGTTAGGGTGTGCGGCTTTCAGTAAGGAAAGCCGCATGAAGTTCGCCCATGCCAACAACTTCGACAGGAAATCCGGGTGATCGGGTGAGGCTTCCAGTGCAAAACGACGCTCGGCTGCGCAAACATGCTGACTATCAACGCGTGTACCAGCGGAGCCGCAAACACTTTTCCCGGTCCATGACATATTTTTTTGCCGAGCGGACCTCGACTCCGCCCGTTGGTCCGCGCGTTGGGCTGACTGCCGGGCGCGTTCTGGGCAAGGCGGTGGAGCGCAACCGCATCAAGCGGCGTATGCGCGAAGCGGTCCGGATGAACCTGGCTTTGCTGACGCGAGATGTCGACGTCGTGCTGCACCCCCGGCGAACGGTTCTGACGGCGGAATTCGCCGGATTGCAAAGCGAAGTATCCAAGATCTTTGCCGTCGTCGAGAAGGCTGGCGAGAAGGCTGGGGAGAAGCGGGATGAGCATTCCTGATGTCTATGGCCGCTGGGTCTCGCCGCTGCTTCACTCCATCAGCGGGGTTTCCGGCGCATGCCGCTTTCAGCCGACATGCTCTGAATACGCCATGACCGCCGTCGCCCACCACGGTGTGCTTTGGGGAACCGCACTCGCAGTGTGGCGCGTGCTGCGCTGCAATCCTTTCGGCCGGGGGGCTTTGATCCGGTTCCGGGCACATATCCCTGCCGACCCGCGCCCCAACCCCACCGTCGCTTCCGCACAGATGACCCCCGCCATTTACCATAAGACGGTGGCTTCAGGCTCGTTTGCCGTAGTTTCACGTAATCGTGAAACCACGGGTATCCCTGGGTGCCGCCAGATCGTCCGATCGACAGGAACTCTCTTTGGCCGAAATACGCAATCCTAATCAGCCGGGTGGCGGTGGGCAGGACTCACGCACTCTTCTCATCTTCTCCATCGTCTTTGTTTTGATTTTCCTTGGCCTGCAATACTTTGGGCCGAAGAAAAAGACGCAACCGGAGACTCCGGCCGAGGTGGCTTCGACTTCCGCGTCCAAGGCGCCGATTACCCCCGCCTCCGCTGTGACCAGGAGCGTCGCGGGCGCTGCGTCCACGACCACGACGACGACGACGGCCGCCGCGGTGGTTGCCGGCGTCGAAACCACCACGGTGGTGGAGAACGAGCTGTACCGGATCACTTTTTCCAATCGCGGCGGCCAGGCCGTCTCCTGGATTCTGAAGAAGTACAAAGACGACGCGGGTAAGCCTCTGGACCTGGTCAACCCAAAGGCAGCGGCCAAGGTTGGGTATCCGCTCTCGCTCTGGACCTATGACGCAAACCTGCGCAACCAGCTGGTGCAGGCGTTGTATGTGCCGTCGGCCACGGGCACATTGAATGCTCCCGCCACGCTTACTTTTACCTACTCCAATAACGGCCTCGATGTGAAGAAGGTCTTCAGCTTCGATTCCACGTACGTAGTGCATGTGGATGTGACGGCCACCGACCATGGGAATCCGGTCACGGCGATGGTGGCATGGCCCGGCGGATTCGGCGACCAGGAGACGCTGCCGGATTATGCGGCGTCGCAGTTCGATACCATGCAGGGCGGCAAGAACGAGAACCAGGCGGCGAAGAAGATTGCCGGGGGTGGCACGATACCCGGGCCTTTCGAATGGGCCGGCGTAAGCGACCTGTACTTCGCCGCGATTTTTCTTCCCGACTCGCCGCAGCAAACGTTGCTGGTGGGTCTGCATGATTCGATCGAAGTTCCGCGCCATGGCAAGACGGATCAGACGGATGCGGCCCCGGTGCTGGGCGCCGCGATGGGCGCGGCCTCGGGCCACACCAGCTTGCGCCTCTTCGCCGGTCCCAAGGTGCTGGACGTGCTGGCCTCGGTGCGCGCCACAGGCAATGGAGGGCAGCCGGGGCCAAGCCTCGAACCGGTGGTGGACTTCGGCTATTCGGGCATTATCGCCAAGCCGTTGTTCCTGGCCCTGCGCTGGGTGCATGAGCATATCGTCTCCAACTGGGGTTGGGCCATCCTGGTGCTCACCCTGGTGATCAATCTGGCCATGCTGCCGACGCGCATCCAGATGATGAAATCCGCGCTGAAGATGCAGCGCATCCAGCCGGAGATGAACGCGATCAAGGAGAAGTTCAAGAAGTACAAGACTACCGACCCCCGCCGCGCGGACATGAACAAGGAGATGTTCGACCTGCAGAAGCGCGAGGGCGTGAACATGTTTGGCGGCTGCCTGCCCATGCTGGTGCAGTGGCCGTTGCTGTTTGCGTTTTACCGCATGCTGCTGCATACCATCGAACTGCGCCAGGCGCCCTGGTTGTGGCTGCACAACCTGGCCGCTCCCGACCCGCTGCACATTCTGCCGGTCTTCTTCATCGTGACCATGTTCCTGGTGCAGTATCTGACCCCATCGCCGGGGATGGACCCTGCGCAGCAGAAAATGATGGCCTTCACCATGCCTGTCTTTTTCGGTTTCATGACCTGGAATCTGAGTTCGGGGCTGGCGCTTTACTGGGCCTTCGGCAACGTGATCAACGTGATCCAGCAGGCGATCATGAACCGCACCGGCATGGGCAAGCAGATGCGCGACATCGCCGCCAAGCGGGCGGCTAAGAAGAGCGGCGGCGGCGGCCGGCAGATGGTCCGCCGGTAGAGGCCCCGTGGTTACCTGAAGTGGAGTTCAATTCCTGCGAGGCTGACTTCCCTGCACGCAAGTGCGATACTAAACCGATGCCGATTGTCGACCACGCGGCTGCAGCTCAAAAGATTGCAGCATTCCTCAAGACCCTTACCACCACCGGCGGCCTGCGATTGAAGTACCGGATCACCGCGGGAGCGGGAGCCCGTGATCCTGACGGCCTCGAAGCGCGCGAGATTTACGTGGAGATGTCCGGGCCGGACGCAGTGCTTCTGACCCAGCGCGGAGGCGAGTTGCTGCGCGCATTGGAACACATCGCGGCCAAGATCGTGCGCCTGGAAGCGGAAGAGCACGACACCATCTCCTTCGACGCCAATTCCTTCAAGGCGCTGCGCGCGCGGGAGCTTAAGCTGTCCGCGGAGACGGCGGCGGAGCGGGTCCGCAGCACATCCCAGCCTTACAGCTTTGCTCCCATGAGTTCGCGGGAGCGGCGCATGCTGCACCTGGCCTTCCGCGATTTTGCCGATCTCGAAACGGAGAGCAGCGGCGAAGGCTTGCGGCGGTTCGTGGTGGTCTATCCCAAGGGTGCGGAGCGTCCTCGTTCCCGGCCCCGAACTCCTGAGTTTGGCAACACCGGCGCACGTCCCTCGCGGCGCAACTCGCCTGTCTAAAGGATCGTGAGGCTCCATGCAGCCCGATCCCCACGTGGTTTACCAGAACGAGACCATCGTCGCCATCGCGACGCCGCCCGGCCGCGGCGGCATTGGCATCGTGCGGCTTTCCGGGCCTGAGGCGACGCGCATTGCCGAGCCGATGCTGCGCCTGCGCAATCCTCTGAGCCACGCGCAAGCCCGCTTTGCGGATCTGCTGGACCTCGATACCCAGGAAAAGCTGGACGAGGCGGTGGTGACATTTTTCGCCGCGCCCCATTCCTATACCGGCGAAGATGTGGTCGAAATTGCCGCGCACGGCTCGCCGGTAGTTCTGGAGACGCTGGTTCGTCAGGCACTCGAGGGCGGTGCGCGCCTGGCGGCTCCAGGCGAATTTACCCAGCGGGCATTCTTGGGCGGCCGCATCGACCTGACCCAGGCCGAAGCGGTGCACGACCTGATTGAAGCGCAGACGCTCTACCAGGCGCGGGTCGCTGCGCAGCAACTGCATGGCGCGCTTTCGCGCCGCATCAAGCCCATCAAAGAAGGGCTGGTCGCGCTGATCGCCTTGCTCGAAGCCGGCATCGATTTTGCTGAAGACGATGTGGATGTGCTGCCCTCCGGCGAGATCGTGAGCAGGATCGAGGAGATTCGCAGCCTGCTGCAGCCGGTGGCGGACAGCTTCGCGCGCGGGCGCATTGTGCACGCAGGGTTGATGCTGGCGATTGTGGGGCGGCCGAACGCGGGAAAATCGTCGCTCTTCAACCGCATCGTGCAGCGGGAGCGCGCGATTGTCACGGCGACGCCGGGAACCACGCGCGATCTGGTGACGGAGCGGGTTTCGCTGGGCGGAATTCCGGTTGAGCTGGTGGACACGGCGGGCATGCGTGAGGCCAGTGACGAGGCGGAGCAGATTGGCGTTCGCAAATCGCGCGAGGCATTGGCGGATGCAGACATGGTGCTGCTGGTGCTGGACGCTACGGCGTCACCGGGCCAGGAAGAGTTGGAGCTTTTGGCCACGCTGGCGCAGCGCCGGGCTCTGGTGGTGGTTAACAAGAGCGACTTGGCCCACCCACCGGCTGCAATGGAAGAGGCGCTGGGCGGCCTGGGCTTGCCGGTGGTACACACCTCCGCGCTCAGCGGCGAAGGCGTGGCCGAGTTGAAGCAGAAGATGCTAGCGATAGTAGGCGACCGCACAGCGGAGACAGAGAGCGGAATGCTGACCAGCTTGCGCCAATACCAGGCGGTGACGGCGACGTTGGAATCGCTGAAGGCTGCGACCGCGGCGGCCGGACAAAACATTCCCCACGAGATGGTGCTCTTGGATCTGTACGGCGGGCTCCGCCATCTCGACTCGCTCACCGGAGAGACCACCAGCGACGATATCCTGAATTTGATTTTCTCTACTTTCTGTATTGGGAAGTGAGCTAAATCTCAGGACGTCCAACGAAATCTCGGACACGTTGGTACCTCGTCGCAATCATCGCAGCAGGTTGCTTGTCATCAACTGCAGCTCGATTGTGTAATCAAACATTCGCTTGATGAGGGCGGCGCGGACGGGACATATCAGGATCTAGTTTCGATAGATCAACGTCTGTACGAATCGCGTGAACCTGAGGAGTGCTTTCATAAGGATTCAACCCTCAGCTTGTCACCTAGGAACGCAGCGATGCGATCCTTGTTTCCTTCCAGATTGGAGAAAGCCTTTTCTACCGCATCGCTGAAGCGTGCAACCGTCTTGCGTGAGATAGACTCCTGATCCTCAAAGACGCCGAGCGATTGAAAAGGAATTCCCCATTTCTCAAACATGAGAAGGCTAATTGTCGCTACGCTGACTTTTTCTTCGCTGGGAAGCGCGTAGACAAACAGGGGGCGTTTCAACCGATTTATTCGGCAGTCTACTGGATAATTGCCGGTCGGATCATGTTTCGCATCCTTCCAGTCAAACTCAAGTCTGTCTTCTGGAACCTGGGATCTAATAAATGCGCGGAAGTCCTCTAAGAAAGTTGACCGCACGACCTCGCGCGACAAAAACGAAGCATCAGTGATCTTTGTGAGAGCCTGGATGAAGTTGAAAAGCGCGTCCCCGAACCTGTCTTCCACAACCGGGATAATGAGTTCGCCACCTCTGTTCTTGACACTGAATCCGGATAGAGAGCTGTCTACAATCTCTCTTCTATTGCCGGATTCGAGAGCTTTGTCGTCAAGCCAATAGGAAAGGTGCATCAGGGTGCTAGCCTCATCACTGAGAATCCAGCTTTGTCCCTCGCGCTTCAGCGTTATTGCAAAATGATCTCCGTCTTCGAAGCGAAATGGGGTTAGGACAAGAAAGCGATCTTCGCCCTCTTGTTCTAGGCCGATTTGCTCACAGACGCGGCCCTTAAATTCTGTTCTGATACTATCCAAATTCATCGGATAGGCCCGCCCAAAGGTAAACGGCAGCTGCGGGTCTGAAGGAGGTGCAGGGAAACCGCAATCACTGAGTAGGCACTTGATGGCGCTCTCAAGGTCATAGTAGCGATTATCTACAGTTGCGAAGTGATCCTCCTTTGATCCACCCCTGCGCTGGTACCTTTCCGTGGCCGTGTGGATATGGAAGTCGCGAAACCTCTCATTCTCTATTGTATTCGTGTGTTCGTGAGACTTGCCGTTGTAGCGACGCGAGCGGAACACAGTGTTGAACCCAGGCATCTTGTAGCCCAGGATCACTGAAAAATCCAAAGCGTTTAGTGTATTTTGCCTAGTCGCTAGCAAGAAGGCACTCCCTTCCGCTCCAAGGATCTCGAATTCTCTGCGCCTATGCAGATTCCGCTCGATCTGTTTCGTTAGCGGGCAAAGGCCATCTGGGATCGTCTTGGCTTCGACAATCAACTCCTGAATCGCGGCGTCTGACAGGATGTTGGTAATCAAGGTCGAACGGTTGACTTTTAGACACGCCTAGGTAACACGCCAATCCAAGCGAGAGGTCAAGAACCGCTCACGTCGACTTGACTACCCCGCCAAGAGTGCCGAAGGTGAAAGAGCTAGCCGTTTTCTGACAAATCCCGTGCCCTAATCGTCTTTGCCTTTCGTTATGGTGACTATCCGCGAAGGGATAGCCGCGTTCCTCTTTTCGACTCGGCACGCGCCGAAAGTCTACCACGGGACCCGCAATCCCGGGGTTGGTAGCAGGGGCTCAAGCGCCACCCTCTGTCGGACGAACCGGGGTCGGCTCTCGGCAGCGACGGCAAGGGCGCCAAGGCTGCCATCGTGATGACCGCAGACAGGGGCTTGACAGTGGTAAGGCTCTGTTGCGCAGGCCTCCAACCCAAAGAATCGCAAAGGTACCGCAGCCGCGTTCTCCAGTTTTAGGCCTGAGGATGCCCCAGGACGCGCCGCTGGCTCCGGAGCTAGCGTGGCAACTGCAGGTATATTGGCTGGTAGCCGCAAGCAAGTGGAACAGCAGCTTAGGAGATTTCCTGCATGTCGCTCACGATTACAGGTCTCTCGAAGACCTATCCCAACGGGGTCCAGGCGCTCAAGAACATTTCGCTCACCATCGGCAATAACATGTTCGGCTTGCTGGGGCCCAACGGCGCCGGCAAGAGCACGCTGATGCGCACCATCGCCACCCTGCAGGAGCCGGACAGCGGGACGATCTTTCTCGACGGTATCGACGTTCTCAAAGAAAAGAATGCAGTGCGCCAGACGCTCGGCTACCTGCCCCAGGAATTCGGTGTTTATCCCAAGCTATCGGCTGTCGACATGCTCTCTCACCTTGCGGTGATGAAAGGAATCACCCAGGCAGGCGAGCGCAAAGAGATGGTCGAAGCGCTGCTGAACCAGACCAATCTTTGGGCCTTTCGCAAGAAGGCGCTCAGCACGTATTCCGGCGGCATGAAGCAGCGCTTCGGCATCGCGCAGGCATTGCTTGGCAAGCCACGCCTGATCATCGTCGACGAGCCTACCGCCGGCCTCGACCCGGCCGAGCGCAATCGCTTTCTGAATCTGCTCTCCTCGATAGGCCGCGACATCACGGTGATCCTCTCCACGCACATCGTCGAAGACGTCCGCGAGCTTTGCCCACGCATGGCCATCATCTCCACCGGCGAGCTGCTGCTCGAAGGCGCTCCGCAGGAAACTCTTCAAGCGTCTGCAGGGCAAAATATGGTCGAAGGTTGTCCTGACCGATGACGAGCTGCGCGCGCTGGAAACGGAACTGCGGGTCATCTCCAGCCATCTGATCGCCGGCCAGCACGAGATTCGTGTTTACGCCGACAGCTCTCCAGGCGATGGTTTCCGCCCCGTTGATGCCGGCCTGGAGGATGTCTACTTCCTCAACCTTGCCAACCCGGCCGTACCTCAACCAGTCCACTAAATCCCAAGGAGATTCTGCGCATGGCCCTCTTTTGGGAGTTCTTCTTCTTCGAGCTCAAGTTCCGGCTAAAGAGCTTATCGACCTACGTCTACTTTGTGCTGTGGTTCCTGCTCAGTTTTCTTGCCATCGCGGCGGAAGACTTTATCTCCACGGGCAACGGCAAGCAGCTACTGAATGGTCCATTCTCCAACACCATTCTTTACACCTTCTTCACCCTTTTCGGGACCATTATCATCGCGGCCATCTTCGGCACGTCCGTGCTGCGCGACTTCCAGCGCGACACCTTCCAGCTCATCTTTACCAAGCCCATTACCAAGTTTGCTTATCTCGGAGGCCGCTGGGCAGGATCATTTGTTACCTGCGTATTCGCGTTCTCCGGAATGGTCTTCGGTGAGATGGCCGGAACGCTTGCCCCGTGGGCGGATCACACCCGCATCGCCAGCGGCCACGCGTGGTGGTACTGGCAACCGTTCCTGTTCATCGTGGTCGTCCAGATCTTCTTTCTGGGCTCGTTGTTCTTTATGGTCGCGGCGCTGTCGCGCAAGATTTTCGTCGTGTATCTGCAGGGCGTTGCCGTCTTCATGCTCTATCTGATCGCCAATGCGGTCTTCGCTGCAACGCGCTCGCTCGAACACTTTTGGTCCGGGATCCTGGACCCAATTGGCCTGCAGCTAGCCGACGTGCTCGCGCGTTACTGGACAGTGGCCGAGAAGAACAGCTTGCTCTTCTCCTGGTCGCCACACGTAAGCCAAGGCGTGTTTCTCTACAACCGGCTCCTCTGGTTAGCGGTTGGGTTTATCTCCGCTGGCAGTCTGCTATCGATTTTTTCCCATGTCAGTGGAAGCACTCACGGCGAGCGCACAAGGTCGTCGTGCAGCCAAGGCTAAGCGGCAGGAAGCGGCGGAAGCGCAGCCACGGCGGTCACTGGTGGCAGCGCCGTTGCCACGCGTGCACCAGTATTTCGGTGGCAGGGCGGGATTTGCGCAATTCGTCTCCCTGACGCGGGTTCGTCTTATCAACATCTTGCGCGAGCTGCCATTTTTGGCGATCACCGTTCTGCTGACTGTGTTCGCGCTCATCAACGGCTATTTCGCCGGAAAAATCAACGACCAGAATGTTTACCCTGTCACCTTCCTGATGGTGCAGGCGGTCGAAGGCAATGCGACCCTGTTTCTGTTCATCATTGCCACGCTTTACGCGGGCGAACTGATCTGGCGCGAGCGCGACACGTCCTTCTCAGGCATCCACGACGCGCTTCCCATGGGCGAAACCACTGATTGGCTTTCGAAGTTCGTAGCCCTGGTCGTGGTCGAAGGCATCCTGCTCGCGGTCATTCTTTTATGCGGCGTCATCATGCAGACCGTCAGCGGGTTATTACCACTACGATCTGCTGCAGTACTTCAAAGAGCTATACGTCATCACCTTCCCGGTGGTGATCGGCTTCACCCTATTGGCCTTCTTTGTGCAGACGGTCGTCTCCAACAAGTTCATGGGCCATGCAATCGTGATCGGCATCTTTGTGTTAGATCCGATCATGTTCCGCTTCGGCATCGAGAACACGCTGCTCCTTCCCGGCCAGAACACTCCCTACACGTATTCGGACATGAACGGCTACGGCCACTTCGTGCCGGCGCTCTTGTGGTCCATCGTGTATTGGACCGCGATCTTCGCTGTGCTGGCCTGCTTCTCCATCGCGCTGGCCCGGCGGGGCGCCGAGGACGGCTGGCATCCCCGTCTGCTGCAGGCTCGCGAGCGGTTTCCGCGCCTGATACCGGCACTCATATTCTTCGTGCTCATCGCTATCGGCAGCGGCTGGTGGTTTTATTACAACGCACACGTCCGCAACGAATTCCTCACCACCAAGCAGCAGCGGCAAATTCAGGCCAACTACGAGCGCGACTTCAAGCGCTACGAACGTTTTCCGCTACCAAAAGTGATCTCTGTCGACGCCAATGTCGACCTCGACCCCAATCACCGTTCCTTCTCGGGGACCGGCCATTTTGTGCTACAGAACAAGACGCCGCAGCCCATCCAGCAGATCCACATCACCGACCAGATGCAGTCGCTTTCTGACGTACAATTTGACCGTCCTTTCCATCTCGTGAGCAGGGCTCCGCGCGATCTTTACTCGATCTATCAACTGGAAACGCCCCTCGCCCCCGGCGACAAGCTGAACCTGACCTTCAAGGTCGGCTACCAGACTCACGGCTTCCGCGACGGCAACGAGCGGCCGGAGCTGGCCTACAACGGAATGTTTTTCGACTCCAGCTACTTCCCTTACATCGGCTACAACTCCGGCATTGAACTGGATGACCCGCGCCGCCGCCGCGAAGAAAAGCTGGGCCCGCTGACTGATCTGCCTCCGCGCGGCGACCCCTGGGGAAGCGTCACTAATCTCTTTACGACGGACTCCGACTGGATCAGTTATCACACGGTGGTCAGCACGCCGGACGACCAGATCGCCTTCGCCCCCGGTTATCTGCAGCGCGATTGGCATCAGAACGGCCGCCACTACTATGCCTACGACATGGGTGAGGTGAAGATTCTCGACTTCTACGCATACGTCTCAGGCCGCTACGAGGTTAAGCGCGAGAACTACAAGGGCGTCAACATCGAGATCTACCACGCACCACAACACGGCTTCGATGTCGATGACATGATTGAAGGGGTCAAGGGTGGTCTCGACTACTACCAGGCAAACTACAGCCCATACCAGTTCAAGCAGTTCCGTATCCTTGAATTTCCGCGCTATCGGCAGTTTGCGCAGTCCTTCCCCAATACGAGTCCTTTCACCGAAACCTTCTGGATCACGCGCGTCCTCGATCCAAATAAGGATATTGACTTTACTTACTTTGTCACCGCACACGAGCTAGCCCACCAGTGGTGGGCGCACCAGTTGATTGGAGGCCATGTAGCTGGGTCAAACATGATGTCGGAGGGGCTCGCCGAGTACTCCGCCTTGCGGGTCGCACAGAAGAAGTACGGCGACGCGCAGATGCATAAGTTCCTGGCCCACGAGCTCGACGGTTACCTGCGCGGGCGCTCCAACGAAACACGGAAGGAGCCGCCGCTCGGCCAGGTACAGCGCGAGGCTTACGTCTGGTACCAGAAGGGCAGCCTTGTGTTTTACGCGCTCTCCGATTACATCGGGGAAGCCAAGCTCAACCTCGCCCTGCACAACTTCCTGATGCAATACCGTTATGCCAATGCCAGTGATGCACAGTCCGGGCCCTACCCCGACACGCGTCTGCTGGAAGACGCTCTCCGCGCGCAAACCCCCTCCGATCTTCAGTACTTTCTTAACGACAGCTTCGAGAAAATCGCGCTCTACGACAACAAGGCGGTCGAAGCGGGTTCGCAGAAGATGCCTGATGGCACCTACAAGGTGACACTCACCGTCGAGGGCAGGAAGGTTTATGCCGACGGCAACGGAGTCGAGTCGCCTGCGCCAGCTCCACGATTTGATCGACGTAGGTGTTTTCAGCGGCAAGAAGGACGAGGAGAAGCCGCTAGCCGTGCGCAAGGAATGGATCACAGGAGCGCGCCAGACCTTCGAGTTCATTGTGAAGGAGCAGCCCACGCGCGCCGGAATTGATCCCTACAACAAGCTCATTGACCGCAACGGAGATGACAACACCATGGATATTACGAACAGGTGATCGCAGAGCTCCCGCCGTGGTGCGGGGTTATGTCGCACTCCATTTGTATGAAAAACCGGCATGCCTTGGTCTTAGCGTGCTGTCTCCAGCAGGGCCACGACCGGCAAATTATTCTTGCTCCCCCTCCGGAGTCTTTGCCTCTGGCCGGAGCTGACGAAATAGCCAGATCCTGGCCAACGCCCAATCCCGCTTAACGGATCGCGGCGCAATGTCCAGCAAGGCGCCAATCTGTTCCACCGAAAGCCCTCCAAAATAGCGCAACTCCACTACGCGTGCCTGTCGGGGGTTCTCCTTCTCCAGCTTTTTGAGTGCCTCGTCCAAATGTTCTACTTCGTCTAGCTGCTGGGCGGAGATGGCTAGCTCATCCTGCATTTCCACGCGCTGCAACCCCCCGCCTCTTTGCTCCGCGTTACGCGCCCGCGCATAATCGACCAGTACCCTCCGCATCACGTTTGCCGCCAACCCGATGAAATGCGCGCGACTGTTCCAATCGATGTCCTCGCCGACCAACCGCAGATAGGCTTCATTGATCAATGCGGTTGCTTGCAAGGTATGATCCGGGCGCTCCCGCCGCATGTACCCTTTGGCCAGACGATGCAATTCTCCATAAACCAACGGCAGCAGATTCTCCGCTGCTTGCGCGTCTCCTGCATGCATCGCCTTCAGGAGTTGAGTCACCTGTCCGTTGTCGTTATCCATGGCTGCCTCCAGCAGACCCTATGGTATATTCTGGCCGTCGCAAGAGGGATTGTTGGAAACTTGGCTGGATAGGAATTATGGCGATCTGGGGTAAAGCCGCCGAGCAGCTATTTGCAGAGGCCCTCGAATTGCAGCCGGAGCAAAGCGGCGCCTTTCTTGATCAAGCATGCCGGGGAGTTCGGAGCTGCTTCGCCTCGTCGAGGAACTGCTTTGCGAAACCAGCTCGCCCGAAGCTTTCTCGCTGAGCCGATCCTTACCCCCGACGGCGGGGCTACCGTATCCGTTACTCAATCGACTGCATGCCGCCACCTGAGCGCGGGGACCAAACTTGGGCCGCTACTCGATTCTCGAGCCCCTAGGGGCGGGTGGAATGGGTGTGGTTTATCGAGCGCGCGATGAAAACCTGAGCCCGTGGTCGCGATTTTCCGCTGCCTCCAAAAAACTGCCCGGCTCTCTTTCAAGAGCCGGGCTTTAACAAATCATGGTTTTCGTAAGATCCAGGCCCAACTGGCGAGAGCTCTAGCGTGTTGCTTCCAACAGGGCCAGTTCCACGTTGGTGGGTGGGGTTTTCTCTGCGGCGATCTGCGCCCGGTCTTCTGCCTTTGACTTGGCGAAGTGAACCTCACGGCTTCTTCCCGCGACCGTGATTTCGCTCAGGAAGTATTGGTTGCCGTATTTATGGAAGGTGGCATAGCCGGTCTTTGCCGTCCGGCCGTTGTCCTCTACAGAGGTCATCGTCAGTGCGGAGTCCGAGTCTCTCCTGATAAGCATAGTTTGAGGGCTATCCATGCGTACGGAGTAGACGCCAGGGGCGAAGTGGTGTCCGGATGCAGTCTCGAAAGCAAACGGCACGTTTATCTTGGCGACCATTCCTACATCCTGGCCGTGCAAAGCTGGCGACAAGGGAGCGACAGCAAGGACGGCGGCGAAAAGACCTGCGCGGAACTTCGAAATCGAAAGTGTGCTCATGGCGGTTCTCCTTGGAGGGCGTCTCATTGATCGCCTTCACTTACTAAGGCGCAACCGCCGCGGCAAAGGGGCCACGACTTTCCCAATTATTTTTTCCCTGCCTCCGAATCCGGGAAAACTCCGTCCGGTTCACCGGTCCTCCTCCTGCGGTCGCCTATGGTAGTCTCGCCAATGCCGGACCGGTCGGCCCGGGCTTGCGCCGCGTGCCTTGAGCAGGGCCTCGCAAAGATACAAGATGGTTTTTAACAAACCCGGAGTAGGATTGTCGTTTTTAAGCGACTGATCCCTCCGGACAGCATCGTTAACAGAGAAGTCTTGAGCCCCTGGGCCATCGTCCGTTCTCCTGGGCATTGACCGGCCGGGGGAGCATCCAGCCTACCTACTTATTGAGGACCTAATCCATGCCGCTCCCCGCAGATGAAAAAATTGTCGCTCTCAGCCAAGAACTGCTGGAGAAATTCGACCAGATCTTCGGGATACATCCCGGCTTTCGACCAGCTCATGCCAAAGGCATCATGCTGCATGGCACCTTCACGCCTACGCCAGAAGCGGCCGGGCTCAGCAGGGCTCCTCACTTGAGCATGCCATCGACTCCAGCAACGGTGCGCTTTTCGAATTCGACCGGCATTCCAGTGATCCCGGACAATGATCCCAACGCCGATCCTCGCGGCTGTGCCATTCGGTTTCATCTTGCCGAGCGCGTCCACACCGACATCGTGGCCCATTCGACCAATGCTTTCCCGGCAAGAACGGGCCAGGACTTTCTGGAATTCCTGAGCGCAATTGCCGCAACCGATCTGACACACTTCCCCGGCTCGCCGCTGGAGAAATACCTGGGCACGCATCCCGCAGCGCTGGCCTTTGTGCAGGCTCCGAAGCCGCCGGCGTCGAGTTTCGCGCGGGAATCGTATTTCGGTCTGACTGCGATGCGATTCATCAATAAAGATGGTGCGAGCCGTACGGACGCTTCCGGATTCTCCCCGAAGCCGGCAACGATCATCTGGATGCCGCGGCGGCCGCGGCAAAAGGACCAAATTACCTCTTCGAGGAGATTGAGGCGCGGATCGCAAAGGAGCCGGTCAAGCTCAAGGTGGTGGTTCAATTGGCCGAGGACGGGGATGTGGTGGACGATGTGACTATTCACTGGCCGGAGAGCCGCAAGCTGCTTGAGTTGGGGCAGCTATCGTTCACCGAGCTGGTGGCCAACGAGGCTCATGAGCAGAAGAACATTATCTTCGACCCGATTCCGCGGGTAGATGGCATTGAACCTTCCGATGACCCCCTGCTGGAGCTGCGTGCCGCAGTATACCTTTTGAGCGGCCGCCGGCGAAGGGCAGCCCCCGAATAAACGGTCGGGACCGGCAAAATAAATCGAACCGAACGGCCGCGCCCTTTCGTATCTAGCCTCTGCGGAGGGCTGGATGCAGATTGCGGCAGATGTCCGGTACGCTTTACGTCAATTTGCCAAGGCGCCGGGGTTTACAGCGACAGCGATTCTTACCCTGGCCCTTGGGCATCGGCGCCACCACAGCGATTTTTACCCTGGTGTATGCGGTTCTATTGAAGTCGCTGCCGGTGGTGAACCCGGAAGATTTGTATCGGGTCGGCAATGAAGAGAATTGCTGCGTCACCGGCGGCATGCAAGACAATTGGACGCGTCTTCTCCTACGAGCTGTACAAGCAGTTTCGCGATCAAGCCAGCGGTTTCGAGGAGCTTGCCGCCTTTCAAGCTGGGCAAAGCCTGATCGGCGTGCGCCGCAATGGCAGCAACAAGCCATCCGAGTCGTACAAGAGCGAATTTGTCTCCGGCAATTACTTCCAGACCTTCGGCATTCCTCCCTACATGGGGCGGACCATCACGCCGAATGACGACCGGAAGGGCGCTCCCGCCGTGGCCATGATGAGCTTCAGGACCTGGCAGGAGAAATTTGGCAAGGATCCGTCCGTAGTGGGAGCGGGGTTCGTGATTAACGGCCAGCCCTTCACGGTGATCGGGATTACGCCGCCAGGTTTTTTTGGTGATCGCGTACAAAGCACTCCGCAGTCCTTCTACATTCCGCTGCACGACGAGCCGCTGATTTCGCCAACGGTCGCCTTGCTGGAAGAGCCCTCGCTCAATTGGCTGGATCTGATCGGCCGCATTCGTCCAGGCGCTGACCCAACCGCCATGGAAGCGCAGATGCAGGTGCAGTTGCGGCAATTTCTGTTGAGCCCGTTGAGCAAAGTAGAGGAGCGCGACAAGCCCCTGGTGGCCAAGCAGATGCTGCACTTCTCCCATGGAGGCAACGGGGTGCAGATGATGAGAGATCAGTATCAGCAAGGGCTGCACTTGCTGATGTGGGTCTCGGGATTCGTGTTGCTGATCGCCTGCGCCAATCTTGCCAACCTGATGCTGGTGCGGTCGGCCAATCGACAACAGCAGACATCGGTGCGGTCGGCACTGGGAGCGCCGCGCATGACGCTGGTCCGGCAAACTCTGACGGAAAGCATCGTGCTGGGCGTACTGGGTGGGATAGCGGGGATTGTAGTAGCATTTGCGGGCACGCGGGTGATTCTGTATCTTGCATTCCAGCATGAGCCAGTGCCTATCCAGGCGACTCCCTCGCTTCCGGTGCTCGGCTTTGCCCTTGCAGCTTCATTGCTGACGGGGATTCTTTTCGGAGTTGCTCCGGCGTGGTTGACGGTCAAGTCGAATCCGGTGGATGCCTTGCGGGGCGCGGGTCGCTCCACGGCGAATCATGGTGGGTGGGCCCAGAAATCCCTGGTAGTCGTGCAGGCGGCTCTCTCCGTGGTCCTGCTTTGCGCCGCGGGATTACTTCCCGGAGCCTGAGCAACATGCAACACCAGGACTTCGGCTTTGTCACCACGAATCGCTTCATTGCTCATATCGATCCACAGATGGCGGGCTACACTCCCAGCCAGTTGGAAGCACTTTACCGGCAGCTGCACACGAACCTGGCACAAATTCCAGGGGTGAAGCAGGTGAGTTTCTCCCTCTACAGCCCAATGGAGGGAGATAACTGGGGCGAAGGCGTCTTCATCGAAGGTGAGCCGCCGCCGGCTGCGGGGACGCGCGATCATGGCGCTTCATGGCTGCGAGCGAGCCCCGGTTATTTCGAGACGATAGGAACGAAAATTGTCGAGGGCCGCGCCATTAACGAACAAGACACGCCGGGCACACGCAACATTGCGGTTGTGAACCGGTTTTTTGAGAAGAAGTATTTCAAGGACGGCCACGCTATCGGCAAACACTTCAGCGACGATTTGAAGCATCCCGGGTATTTTGAGATCGTAGGGGTCACCGAAGACACGAACTATTGGGGACCTTCAGACAAGATGCGCCCGATGTACTTTCTGGCCCAAGGGCAAAGGGTTCATAGCGACGATCCGCGCTATGAGAAATTTCAAGACGGATCGCAATACCTCAACGCAATCGAGATGGAAACCGCGGGTAACGTGCCTGGACTCGAGATGCAAGTGCGGCATGCAATTTCCCAGATCAATGCCGATCTTGCGGTCATTGATTTCGGAAGCTTTGGCGAACAGGTAAAAGCTAACTTCACGCAGCAGGGGATGATTGCCAAGTTGACCTCCTTCTTCGGTGTCCTGGCGCTGGTTCTGGCTTCGATCGGACTCTATGGGGTGACCGCATACTCGGTGGAACGCCGGACGAGCGAGATTGGTATCCGCATGGCGCTGGGCGCCGATCGCTTGAGTGTGCTGCGGCTGGTGCTGCGCGGCGCTTTCCTGCAAGTGGGCATTGGTCTGGCGGTTGGAATTCCAGTGGCGATCCTGGGCGGTCACGCAATGGCGAGCCAGTTGTTCGGCGTAAAGCCTTATGATCCTGTGATTTTGTCGATTACGTTGGTGGTGCTGTGCACGGCGGCTTTCGTGGCCGCACTTGTTCCCGCACGCATAGCTGCCGGCCTGGAACCTATGCGGGCGCTGCGAACCGAGTAAACCTCTTCAGGCCCACGCGAGCACGATTGCTCCGGCTGCGATCAATAGAGCCCCCGCTGCCTTAGCCAACGTAATCGTCTCGCCCAGAAGTGGCCACGCCAGCAGTACGACAAAGACCACGCTCAACTTGTCGATGGGAGCCACCTTAGACGCTTGACCCATGGAGAGTGCACGGAAATAGCAAATCCACGACAAGCCGGTGGCCAGGCCTGAAGCGATTAAGAACAGCCAACTGCGGCGGCCAACGTGCGCAAGGCCGCTCATGGCTGCCAAGACTAAAAGCGATCGTCCAGGCGAAGATTAAAACCACAGACGTGCGAATGGCGGTGGCCAGGTTGGGATCGACATGTTCGACGCCGACCTTGGCGAGCAAAGCGGTCGCCGCTGCGAAAAGAGCCGAGAGGACGGCCCATACAAGCCAATTCATAAAAGCGCCTTGAGGGATAGTTTACTTCGCGATTGTCTAGCCCTTCGCCCAGGAGTCTATAATTCGCGCCGAGGTGTACGTATGGCCACTTACCTTGCCCTAATGCGTTGGACAAAAGAAGGTATCGAAAAAATCAAGGACAGCCCATCCCGCCTGGACGCTGCCAGGAAAGCCATCGAGCCCGCCGGCGCAAAGCTAGTGAGCTTCTACATGTTGATGGGTCAATACGACATGGCGGCGGTCATCGAGGCTCCCGACGACGCGACTTACGCCCGCGTGAGCCTTTCTCTTGCATCGAAAGGCGGTATTCGCATGGAAACCCTCCGCGCCTTTACCGAGGACGAATACCGGAAGATCATTCCAACCATCTCCTAATCTCTAGAGCATAGAGTTCTGGTGCTCCCCGACCCTCCGCCCGCACGCGTGCTCGTGGTGTGTCCGCCCATGCGGGGCCCGCCAGGGGGTACGGCAATCCTGCTTTTGCTTCGCTGCGATTTCTGATAGGACTACTGCATGAGTTCAGAAGCAACGCTTGCAAAAGCCGGCTACCTTTCCACTCTGCGGCGGGAGTGGCTCTTGGGAGCGGCCTTCGCCACGACGGCATTGTTTCTGCTGTTTGGCAAAGGCTGGCTCGCCGATCTGTCCAATCCGCTGTGGTTCGCCCTGATGCTGGTTTGGCTTTTCGCCGTCATCATGAGCTCGGCCTTCGCCGTGGTGCACCATGCGGAGAGCCTGGCGGTGAGGCTCGGAGAGCCGTTGGGAACGTTGGTGCTGACGCTCTCCGTCATTGGCATCGAAGTGATGATGATTTCCGCGGTCATGCTCACCGGCGAGGGCAAGCCCGCGTTGGCTCGCGACACGATGTTCGGCATCGTGATGATCGTGCTCAACGGCATGATTGGGCTCGCATTGCTGATGGGCGGCTTACGCCACCACGAGCAGGAATACAACCTGCAGGGGGCGAACGCCTTTTTGTCCCTGATCGTGCCCTTGACGGTGCTTGGCCTGATACTGCCGAACTTCACCAAGGCTTCGGCCGGCCCCACGCTGTCGGTCTTTCAATCCGTCTTTCTCGCCATCATCTCGATCGGGATTTATAGTCTCTTTCTGATCATCCAGAATTGGAGACACCGCGAATACTTCGTGAAACCGGCCAAAGTTGTTGAGCATGCCGCGAGTGCTGCAGGACACGCAGCCGATATCGAAACCAACTCAATTACGTATCATGCCCTGTTTCTGGTGATGTATCTGCTGCCTGTTGTGGTGCTGGCGGAGGAGATTGCCCTGCCTATCGATCACGGCATTGAGGTCCTCCATGCGCCGCTTGCGTTGGGTGGTTTTCTGGTGGCCGCGTTGATCTTGTCTCCCGAGTCACTCAGCGCCACGCGCGCTGCGCTGGCCAACGATCTGCAGCGTTCCATCAACATTCTGTTGGGTTCCGTGCTGGCGTCGATCGGGCTTGACTATCCCCGCGGTGCTGACCATCGGCTTGGTGACCGGCAAGACCATCGTCCTGGGGCTCGATCCGGCAGATTCGCTCTTGCTGGTTTTAACTTTGGCGGTTTGCGCTCTCACCTTCACCAGCAATCGCACCAACGTTCTCTTGGGGGCGGTGCACCTATTGCTATTTTTCGCTTATGTGATGCTGATCTTTGAGCACTAGGGCGGCCCCTCTTGATTTATTAGAGGGCAGCGCTAACTTGTTTAGGATGTTTTTCGTCAAAACTCCCACAAAATCGTCATCCTGAGTGGAGCGCCTCACAGATTAATCGCGGTACAGAGCGCTTGGTTGCGCGGAGTCGAAGGACCCGGCAGCGCTTATCTTACCGATGCTGCTCGGACCCTTTCGACCATTGAAGCCCGAGAAGTTAGCACTTATAGGGGCCGCCACCGGCCTTCGACGGGATAACGATGGGGATGACCGCGATGAAGATGTATTTGAGCAAACGCGGTAGGGCTGTACATGAGCGTTTTCAACCCACAGCCTCAGGCCTTCCGCGCCTGGTACAGAAGTCGAAGCAGACGCTTTTGTTCCGTTAGTGCCTGAACAGAAGAGAGGAATCGCTGCAGTCCTTCCCACTTGGCCGCGCCTTCGGTGGCGACGAGCCTTTCTCGGTGTTTTTGCCGGGCATCGTGCCACCTGGCTGCAATCTGGGCCGCGCTCTCTGTCTTATCCAGTACCGTAATATCCGAAAATCCGGCGCTCCGGATCAATCGTTCATTCTCTCCAGGTGGACTGAATATGTAGAACCCGATCGAGCTCCGGGTAGCGATTTCATCGTGCGTAATGAGCCCTCCGATGACCAGGGCGTCGCTAAAGAGCATCCGTCCTATGCCAGGCTTTAGCACCCGGTACATTTCGCAGAAGAGAGAGGGCCTTCCTGGAATGTGGCACAGTACGTCGTTGGCGAAGATCGCGTCAAAGGTCGCGTCTGCAAAGGGCAGCGCTTGCGAAACGTCGCATACTTCAAAGCGCACCTTTTGCTCCATACCAGCGCTTGAGGCTAACTGGTTCGCTGTACGAATACCCAGATCATTGATATCCACACCAAGGATATGACAGCCAAATTCCTGCGCGAGATGCAGGGCGTAGGCGCCGGATCCGCAGCCGATTTCCAATACAGACGAATCGCTGGTGAGTGCAAGCGATCGTGGAATCTCTTCGGACTCCTCGGTAGTGACCCAGCTTGTCTGGCCGAAATCTTCTCCGTATGTCTCGATTCTTACTTGTCGATAGACATCTGCATCGTAGTTTCCGTAAGCGCCGTCATAGAGTTCGACATGGTCGGGCATACCGTGCTCCTGCGCCAGCGCTGGGGATTGGAGCTAGCGTGGCTGGTGGATAAATCGAGTGACCCATTATGCCGAGGCCGTGGTTACTCCGCAAGCCCGAGGCTGCATGAACGAAACCCGCTCAAAAAACGACAGCGGAAAATATTCTAACCTCTGGCTGTCTTCAAGAGTCTGCGTGAGACTTTACTTACGAACTCAGTCCCGCAATGGTTGCGACCCGGTATCACGCCAGCAACTTTTTCAAGTGAGGGGCGGTTCGGCTTGCAGACACTTGAGATACCTGAGCAGGCGTTCCGGATGCAACCACAAATCCGCCCTCCTCGCCGGCGCCCGGGCCAATATCCATCACCCAGTCACTGGCCGCTACCACGCGCATGTCATGCTCCACCACGATGACGGTGTTGCCTGATCGGACTAGCGCGTCGAGCTGCGCCATCAGCTTATCCACGTCTGCTGCATGCAGCCCGGTCGTTGGCTCATCGAGGATATAGAGAGTGGAGCCGCGCTGGGGCCGCTGCAGCTCGGTCGCAAGCTTGATGCGTTGGGCCTCACCGCCGGAGAGTTCCGTGGCCGGTTGACCGAGCCGCAAATAGCCCAGGCCAACTTCCCGCAGAACTTCAAGGGAGCGGAGCAGCGGCTGCTCCGCGGAAAAGAACTCCCAGGCTGCATCCACCGTTAGCCCCAACACGTCGGCAATGTTTTTATCGCGGTATTTTACTTCCAGGGTCTTGGCGTTATATCGAGCTCCATGGCAGGTTGGGCAGGGCGCATAAACACTCGGCAGGAAGAGCAATTCGACGCATACGAAGCCCTCGCCCTGGCAGGTTTCGCACCGGCCCTTGGCAACGTTGAAGGAAAAACGCCCAGCGTCATAGTGGCGCGCGCGCGCCATCCTGGTGGCAGCGAATAGTTTGCGAACATGATCGAACAAGCCGGTATACGTCGCGAGATTGGAACGCGGTGTGCGCCCAATGGGAGTCTGGTCAACGCGTACCAAACGGTGAATGGCTTCTAGTCCACCGGCAATCTGGCCACCGGTAACAACCGGCGGTGCAGTTTCCAGCTCTTCTCCTGCCTCCTCCTCAACGGGAAGGGGATGGCCGAGTTGCTCTGCTACCAGCTCCACCAGCGCCTGACTGACCAGACTCGACTTGCCTGAACCGGAAACTCCGGTGACCGACGTAAAGACCCCTAAGGGAAAGGCGACATCGAGGTGATTGAGGTTATTGCGTGTGATCCCTTTCAACCTCAGCCATCCCTGAGGCGAGCGGGCGGTGCGGCTGGGGAGTTTCTGGTCGCCAAAAAGATATCGTCGCGTTTGCGATTTCTCGATCCTCTTCCAGCCCTTCAGGTGGGCCACTGTAAAGCACATAACCGCCTTGCTCTCCCGCGCCCGGTCCGACATCGACAAGCCAGTCGGCGTGGCGGATCACATCCAGATCGTGTTCGACCACGAACAAGGAGTTGCCCGCCGATCGCAAGCGCTCGAATGCCACCAGGAGCGCCTGGATATCAACCGGGTGCAAACCAGCAGATGGCTCATCGAGCACATAGACGACTCCAAAGAGATTGGAGCGTATCTGGGTGGCTAGCCGTAGACGCTGGAGTTCACCCGGCGAGAGTGTCGGCGTACTGCGCTCCAAAGTCAGATATCCAAGCCCAAGATCGAGCAGCACCGCGAGCCGCGCTACCAGGTCCTCGGCGATGCGTTGGGTGACGATCAGTTTTTCCGGGTGCTCCGCTTCCGTGGTTGTGTTGCGTGGCGCTGTTCCTTCGGCAAAGGGGCGCACAAGGCCTGCTAGACGCTTTAGCGGCAGTCTCGAGATTTCGGCGATATCGAAGCCGGCAAATTTCACCGATAGCGACTCCGCACGCAACCGCTTGCCGTGACACAGCGGACACTCAGTGCTCAGCATGTACTGCGAGACTCGCTTCTTCATCAACGGGCTCTGGGTGGTCGCGAAGGTGTGTAACACATGCCGTTTCGCACTGGTGAAGGTGCCCTGGTAGCTGGGCTCCATCTTGCGCCTGAGTGCCTGGCGCGTCTCTTTTGGGGTGAAGCCCGCGTAAACCGGCACGACCGGCTGCTCATCGGTGAAGAGAATCCAGTCACGATCCTTTTTGGGCAGGTCGCGCCACGGGCGATCGACGTCATAGCCAAGGGACGTCAATATGTCCCGTTGATTCTGACCCTGCCACGCAGGGGGCCACGCAGCGATGGCCCGCTCTCGAATCGTGAGCGAATCGTCGGGAACCATGGAGCGTTCCGTCACTTCGTAGATCCTGCCGAGTCCATGGCACTTTGGACACGCTCCCTCTGGTGTGTTGGTGGAAAAGGATTCGGCGTAAAGGAGCGGTTGGTGGGGCGGATAATCGCCAGCTCGTGAATAGAGCATGCGAAAGAGGTTCGATAGCGTGGTGACGCTGCCCACCGAAGAGCGCGTCGTGGGAGACCCGCGCTGTTGCTGCAGCGCCACGGCCGGCGGCAAGCCATCGATGGCATCCACTTCAGGCACCGCCATCTGATGAAACAGACGCCGGGCGTAGGGAGAGACCGATTCGAGATACCGCCGCTGCGCCTCCGCGTAGAGGGTACCGAATGCCAGAGATGATTTACCCGAACCAGAAACTCCGGTAAAGACAACCAGGGCATCGCGAGGAATGGAAACATCTAGATTCTTAAGGTTGTGCTCCCGTGCTCCTCGCACCTGAACGAAGCCATCTTTCTTCATGGCACACCCTAACTCACCCCCGCGCCTGGGGTCTTTTAAAAAGAAGTCCAAATGGGCGCCGATTGAATCCAAACTCGGTTGTTGCTTGAGCGAAAGAACTGTTCAGTTGGATGTTGTTCGAAGGTAAACCGGCCAACTTCTCCGGTGAAGGAAACGCTTATGGTTTCGGCGATTCATCGTGGCGCCTGGATGGTGGGAGAGGCCTCTCCCTTCTTGCAGACGGGTTGGTTTACGTTGCTGTGGGTCATTGCAGCCGGCGGACTGCTATGGCTTCTTTTCGCCCTCCGGTTGCGACGTCTCACGCGTCAGCTTCAGGCGCGGCTGGCCGAACAGCTGGCGGAGCGGGAAAGACTGGACCGCGAACTCCATGACGCTCTACTGCAGAGCGTGGGGGGGCTGATCCTGCGCTTCCAGACAGCTGCCGAACGCATCCCGCAGGACGACCCCACACGTCAGATGTTAGAGGAAGCGCTGAAGCAATCCGACGAGGTGCTGGCGGAAGGGCGGGAGCGGCTGCTCGGCGGATGACCTACTGCCAGGTGATTCCTCGTTAAATCACCAGACCGGGCTGGCGAATTGTACGCTCCAGATGGGGCCCTCGGTGTACAGCGCAGAATCCAGCCGAACAACGGCCGGCACCTTGCTTTCGGTTACCCACACATGGGTATCCGGAGGCTGCTTGCCGATCATAGGAGCGACTACGCCGGCAACCCCTCCGATATGGACCTTGACATCGTATTTTGCCGCCTTGTAAGGCCGGCCGCCGACCGTGAAGTGATCATCCCCGCCTTTGGCAATGGCCAGCTTCACCAATCGCGGCTTGGGTGCGAGGCCTATATACGAGACCTCGATGGGAGTGTCGGCTTGCATGTTCTGAATCAGAGGCGACAGGAGGCCGTTGGCAAGATCGGACGGCAGATCCATGTGCTCCACCTTTGCCTCGTTCGTGTCTTTTGATAAGTCACGGACACTCACCTGCTGCCTGGGCACATCGATCATTACATCGGATGGGTGCGGAAAGGACTTGCCCTTCTGTATATGCCGATCGCTGATCAGGCGAATGGTTTCTCCTTGCGAGTAGAGCGTCGTCTCATCATCGATCGATCCATCGTTAAAATGAATAACCACGTGAAGCGTGATCCGGTGCCCGGAGGGAACCTGCGTCACTTCTCCAGAGCCAAGGATGGCTCCGGCCGTGTCCCGTAAGATGACAAACCCGTGTTCGGAGCCCGTTCTATATCTAAGTTTCAACTCTTCGCCTTGCGCACTGTAAGAGGTGCCGAGCAGGGCCATCGCAAGCGCGCCGGCAAACCATCGGCCTAAGAAACTTCGACCACGCTTTCTTCTCATCAGTTTCTCCTGCTGGTCTACGATGCCAATGAAGCGGAACGCGCGTGAGGCTTTGCCGCTATTTTTCTAATGTACCGCCGCCCGTCGCAGGTCACCGAGACGGCTCAGGGAGATGTCCTTTCGGGGTAGAACGCAGGGTGTGCCCAAGATTGACTGTGTTTCGACGGGCGTGATAACTTTCGGGCGGCCTAGCGAAATCGCCGTTGCATATTGTGAAACGTGAAATCGATTGGCCACACAAGGATGCGCCTATGTTCATTCGGGTCTCTCGACTGCAGATGCTTTCGCTTTCGGCCGCCGCTTTCTGCCTCCTGGCAATTCCCCTCGCGCGCAGTCAGGGCTCGCAAGCGGATGCGCCCCCTGCCAGCTCTGCTCCCTCGCTGAGTGGCCCAAGCTTTATCCCCGATGGCACCTTCCGCGGGTCAACACTCACTGGATGGCACACCCTGGGACCGGCCGATTGGCGCGCGGATCAGGGCGAGATTATCGGCAAAGGAACAGGCGCGGGCGGTTCCGGCTGGCTGGTGCTCGATCGATCGTTCCAGGACACCGGCCTGTACGCATCCTTTCAGTGTGTTGGTCCATGCGATACCGGAGTTTTACTGCGCCTGCGTTCCACGGCTGGTGGCATGCAAGGAACCTATCTGACCATCAAGGATAGCGGTCTTAAGGCCTATAACCTCACCATCGATAACGCGGGGAAAGAAATCGCGCGAAAGGAATTGCGTTCGGCCGGCGGACAGATCAGATTTGCGCCGCCCCCGCCTGATCCCGCTGTGCCGGTGCAGCCCACCCACTATCCGTCGCCGCCGAGCGCCCCTCCAGGTGTGACCATCCCGATTGTGCGGCCGCAACAGGGAATCCGCGATGGGGAGTGGAACGAGATTGAACTCCTGCTCGACGCCGACATTCTTCGTGCCTTCATGAACGACGGGGGAGGGTACGCGAGCGTGGCCACCGAAGAGATGAATGGGTTCGGTCCAATCGCGCTTTATGTGGGCAAAGACAGCGAGGTTCGTTTCAAGAACATCGCTTACAAAGATCTCGCCATCAAAAAAGATCCTCCCGAGGAAGTAGGGAGCCGGTTCCGCATGCAGCGCCTAAGCCCCTTCTACTATGGATGGTCAGCGGCGGCGGCCGACTTCAACCGGGACGGGAAAATGGATATTGTCTCGGGTCCGTTCATTTACTTCGGTCCCGATTATCTGACCTCGCGAGAGATTTATCCCGCCGAGGCTTATAACCCGTCGACGCAGTATTCGATGAATGACTGGGTGGAACATGCGCATGACTTTACCGGCGACGGCTGGCCCGATGTCTTGACGACCAGCCACGCGGGAGGCGGGAAAGACGGCGCTACGCTTTACGTAAATCCCAAGGGCGAGTCGCGCCGATGGGAGAAGTACAAAGTTGTCCCGCTGATTCAGAGCGAAGAGACGGTACTGAAGGATGTGGATGGCGATGGCGATCCAGAGTTGGTGTATGAAGCGGATGGATATATGCGCTACGCCAAGCCCGATCCCCGCAATCCGACAGGAACCTGGATTATCCATACGATCTCTGAGAAAGGTCCGTGGCCGGCCCACGGGATCGGCGCAGGCGACGTCAACGGTGATGGCCGGATCGATATTCTCGGCGCGCAGGGCTGGTGGGAACAGCCACCCGCCGGAAGTGGCGGTCAATTGTGGAAGTATCATCCCGTGGCCTTTGGCAGTTGGGAGCGCGCGGGACCGGGCGGCAGCGAGATTGGCGTCTATGACGTAAACGGCGATGGGTTGAACGACGTTGTCACCAGCCTGCAGGCGCATGGTTGGGGGCTGGCATGGTTTGAACAGAAGCGGGCTAAAGACGGCGAGATCACTTTTGTGAAGCACATGGTGATGGATAACTTCAACACCAGGAATGCCGGCGGCGTCACCTTCTCAGAATTGCACGGCACTGCTATCGCCGACGTGGATGGAGACGGCATCCCGGACTTCATCGTCGGCAAGCGATTCTGGTCGCATCTGGATGACTACTTCGACGCGGATCCCTATGGCCCCGCGGTTCTTTATTGGTATAAAACGGTGCGTAATCCCAAGGCGCCAGGGGGTGCGGAACTGGTGCCGCAATTGGTCCACAACCGCTCCGGAGCCGGATCGGATGTGCTCGCGGTCGACCTGAACGGTGATGGAAGGATGGATATCGTGACTTCGACGAGGAGCGGAACGTATATCTTCTGGGGAAAACCTCAGGAGCGAACGAAAACCTCGAAATAATTGCTCCTGCCGGATGGGAATGGATGAAAAGTACCTTGGGCGAAGTCATAGGAGTCCTTGCTTCCACGGTTACCTTTGCCGCGGTGCTTGCTTCCGCCAAAGACGCGAAGAAGTACACCGCCTGGAGCGAATATGAAGGCAGCGCCGACTCGGCTCAATACTCTGCCCTGACGCAAATCAACAAGTCGAACGTCACCCAACTGCAGCAGGTGTGGTTTTATCCCGACGGCAACAACGGCTTTCGCTACGGATTTAATCCGCTGGTGGTCGACGGCGTGATGTACGTGGTGGGCAAAGACAATACTACGGTCGCTCTCGATGCCGTGACCGGCAAGGAGATCTGGGTTCACGACAACGGCATTCCCAGAGGCATCACCAACCGCGGCTTCAATTACTGGGAGAGCAAAGATCGCAGCGACCGTCGCCTCTTCTATGCCACCAACAATATGCTTCATGCATTGGATGCGCGCACCGGCAAGCTGGTGGATTCGTTCGGAAACCATGGCAGTGTCGATTTGCGGGAAGGCTTAGGCCGCGACCCGAAGACGATCCGGTCCATTCAGTCCGGCGGCCCAGGCCGGGTCTTTGAGAATCTCCTGATTCTTGGTTCGTCCACCGGAGAAGAGTACGGATCGCCTCCGGGTGATATTCGTGCCTACGACGTGCTCAGCGGAAAGATGGTCGTGGATCTTTCATACCGTTCCCCATCCTGGCGAATTTGGTTACGATACCTGGCCGAAAGATGCCTGGAAGTATATTGGCGGTACCAATGATTGGGGCGGGATGACGATCGACGAAAAGCGCGGGATCGCCTACTTTCCGCTGGGATCGCCCACCTATGATTTCTATGGCGCGGATCGTACGGGCGCTGGCCTCTTTGGTGATTGCCTGCTGGCGCTCGATGCCCGCACGGGCAAATATCTTTGGCATTTCCAGGCCGTTCATCATGATCTTTGGGATTACGATCTGACCACCGCGCCCAAGCTTCTGACCGTGAAGCACGATGGGAAGATGGTGGACATCGTTGCCCAGGCGGGGAAGAACGGTTTCTTATACGTCTTCGATCGGGTTACGGGCAAGCCGATCTGGCCGATTGAGGAGCGTCCGGTGCCCCAATCGGATATGCCGGGCGAGCACTCCTGGCCTACGCAGCCTTTTCCCACGGCACCGCCTCCTTTCGCCCAGCAGTCATTCACGCCCGACGATGTCGATCCATACATGAGCGACCCCGCGGAGCGCGCGAAGATCAAAGAAGAGTTGCAGAAGGCCCGCAATGAAGGGATCTATACGCCTCCCGGCTTGAGAGACACGGTCGAGATCCCGGGCAACAATGGCGGCGGCAACTGGGGTGGTGGGGCGGTTGATCCGGCGACTGGTACCTTATACATCCAGACGAAGAACGCACCTTCGATGCTGAAACTGGAGCCGAATCCGCCCAAACGGCAGATGACCGGCACGCCCGAGACCGAGGGCCGCATTCTCTACATCCAGAATTGCCAGGCGTGTCACACTGCGGAGTTGACTGGCCAACCACCGTCCATTCCTTCGCTGGTGGGCGTGGTCTCACGCGTCGGCGCGGACCGCGTCAAGAGCACCGTGCAGGACGGAGCTTCACCCATGCCGGCCTTCACCAGCCTCTCCGAAAAAGAAGTCGACGCACTGGTCGCTTATCTTTCTGACCCGTCGAAAGCGCATGTACCGCCCGACATACTCGCCTACCTTTCAGCTCCGCGGCCGCCTCCTCCGCCGATGCCGGCGGGTGCTCCTCCTGTGCGTTACTGGACCGGGTACGGGTATATGAACTCCAGTGAAGGTCTGCCGGCCAACAAGCCACCCTGGTCGACCCTGACCGCGTACGATTTGAACAAGGGAACCATCAAGTGGCAGATCCCGTTGGGAAGCGTGACGGAATTAGTCGCTAAAGGAGTTACAGATACCGGAAGTTACTGGCCGCGGGGTGGAGTGGTTGTCACGGCAGGCGGTCTGATTTTTTCCGGCACGATCTCGGACGCGACCATGCGGGCTTATGACAAAGACACCGGAAAGATACTTTGGGAGAAGGTAATGCCTGCGGGGCCGGAGGGGATTCCGGCGGTTTTCGAAGTAAATGGGCGAGAGTACCTGGCCTTCAGCGCGAGGCCGAGCCTGAAGCACCTTGGCCCGGCAGGCGAGCGGGCTACGATCGAAGCGGGGCCGAATGCAGCGCAAACGCAGGGGCTTTATGTGTTCGCTCTACCGGAGCGACGGCATAAGTAGCAGAGCGTCGATTACCTCGATCGAATGACCGTCCGTGCCTTGACTGGACTATAGGCAGCTGGTAGGCTTCCTTGGATATTATGCAATTACTATAGCCTGTTGTACAAAAATAATGACTAATACTGTAAAGCCGGGACGCGTGGATTATTCAAGCTTTGGATTGCTGGACAAGATAGCGGTGGTGACCGGAGCTTCTCAAGGGATTGGCCGGGCGATTGCGCTCGGGCTGGCGCAAGCTGGAGCACATCTGGTTTTGGCGAAACACCCTGAGAAGCGCCACGACGAAATAAAAGCTGTTCAAACCGAGATCGAGGCCCTGGGACGCAGGGCAATCATCGTGCAGACCGATGTGGCCGAGGTAGAGCAGGTCCGCGCCCTGATGGATAAGACGAAGGAGACCTTCGGACGCATCGACATCCTGGTCAACAACGCCGGTTGGACCGGGACAACTCCTGCTCTCGACGTGAGCGAAGAGGAGTACGACCGCACCATGGCGGCGTCTTTGAAGAGCGTGTTTTTTGCCTCGCAAGCCGCTGCACGCATCATGATTCCGCAGGGCGGGGGCAAGATCATCAATATTGGATCCAACTTCGGCGAGATCGCCTTCAAGTCACGATCGGTCTATGCGGCGGCAAAGGCGGGCGTTCACCATTTGTCTCGCGCGCTTTCACTGGAGTGGGCGAAAGATGGCGTCCTGGTGAACGTAGTGGCGCCTTGCATTACGGAAACTGAGTCACGCAAAAACATTCTGGAACGGCCAGGCTACAAAGAATGGGCCACGAAGGAGATGATTCCGCGGGGACGATGGAATCAGCCCGAGGACTTGGTAGGTGCAGTGCTGTTTCTCTCCAGCCCCCTCTCCGATATGGTGGTGGGCCACGTGCTGATGGTCGATGGCGGCTGGACGATTCATTAAGGGACTGGCTGGGTTGGCGGTGCAGAGCAGCCGGATGCTAATCCAATGGGATGAACATGAAGCTCCGCAATAAAGTAGCGCTCATTACCGGAGCCAGCCAGGGAATTGGCAAAGGAGTTGCGGAGATATTCGCGGAAGAGGGCGCGGACGTCGCCATCAATCACTTGGGATCATGTGAAAAGGCGTGCGCCGTTGCCACATGGGTGGAGAGTAGGGGCCGTCGTGCACTGGTCGTGGAAGCAGACGTAAGCCAGCGGGAGCAGGTCGAAGCTATGTTCGACCAGGTGGAGAAAGAGCTTGGCCCGGTGGATGTGCTGGTGAACAATGCTGGAATCGAGACCATCGTTCCCTTCCTGGACTTGACAGACGAGCAGTGGAGCGATGTCGTAAATGTGAATTTGCGGGGAGAATGGCTTTGCAGCCAGGTTTTCTGCCGCCGGGCGGTGGCTGCCGGCCTCTCCGGTTCCATCATCAACATTGGCTCGATCCAGGCGGGAAAAGTTCTGCCGGGACGCACCCATTACGCGCCGGCGAAACTGGCGATCGAAGCGCTGACCCGCAATGTTTCCGCGGAGATGGGTGGTTTCGGAATCCGAGTCAATTGCATCCATCCCGGTCTGATCGAGACCCCGATGGTCTCGTGGGTGCTGGATCACCCTGACCCCAGCATCCTGGCCGGGGTTCTATCCCAGATCTCGTTGGGGCGCAGCGGGCAGCCGCGGGAAATTGGAACAGTGGCTGCGTTTTTTGCCTCCGACG
Organism: uncultured Acidobacteriaceae bacterium; assembly: GCA_963746595.1. Taxonomy (GTDB): domain Bacteria; phylum Acidobacteriota; class Terriglobia; order Terriglobales; family Acidobacteriaceae; genus PALSA-350. Next base: position 1,168,081 of record CAVVBS010000009.1, on the reverse strand, counting down.
AGGCCAGGTACGTTACGGGCCAGTCTCTCTTTGTCGATGGCGGCTGGGTGGGAAAGTGAGATCGCTGATGGAGAGTGGCATCTCTAAAGTCGACGTTCGACGACGTCGAATTCCCCGAGTAGGGTGCCCCTGAGCGACCGGCAATACCCCAGAGGCTAAAGCCGTGTTCATTTCAAAGCATTCACGTATGGCAGAAGAGTCTGCGTGAGAAACGGCAAAAAGAAACCGCAGATCCCTCCACTGCGCTACCCCGGATTTTCTGTCGAGGTTAGTGGCTTTGGCGAACTTCATGCGGCTTTCTTAACGGAAAGCCGCATACGTAGTCGTTGGTGAGGGCCGCGCAGCAGGAAATCCGGGTACGCTCCGGTCGGGATCTGCGGTTTACAGGCCTGGGCTTAGGGTTATTGCGCCTTCAAATACGCAATCAGGTCGCTGATTTGTGCGTCGGTCAGGATGCCGCTAAACGCGGGCATGGGCGCCTTACCCTTTTTGATTACATCCGTCGCTTGTGCCGGCGTGATTGGAGGGGTCACCAATGGCTTGCTGCTGAAAATGCCATGCAGATTTGGAGGGCCGAAAGGAGCACTGTCACCGGGCTGCTTGTTATGGCAGCTCACGCAGTTTTGCTGAAAGACGGCAGCACCGCGTTTGGCCTTGGCATTCAGGGGAGGAGCCGTGTCGGCAAAACCAATCAAATTGGTGGCCATGATCGCACCGGCGGCAACCATGGTACAGACACTCCACAAAACCCCACGACCACTCGCCATTGTCCTAATGCCTCCAGTAGGTTTTGGTCGCCTGGGAGCGCCCTTTATCAAAATCATAAACCATGCCCAGCCCTGCTCTGAGGCAGCCGAAGCAGATTGGGTGGCGTCAGACTTGCGTATTACGCAATCGCGACACTCTCCCTGGACAATCGCGGCTTGCCTCAGTACTCTCGTAGCGGGTTGAGATGGGGTCTTTGCTCGAGAGGTTGTGCCCTAGTGCAGGGCGAAAAATTTGATATGGTTATGGATGCAATCGACAGCGACCCCAAAAATCCATCACCCACTGTCTCCGTGGATTTAGCTAAGACCAGCAGAGTCTACCTGGAGACGCTGGGAATATTTTCGCGAGTTTAGTAGGGACCCTTTTTATGCCCGAGGACAAAGTTCGCCAGATCCCCTTCATCCAAAGCCTTGACCGCGGTCTTACGATTCTGCAGGCGGTCGCTCTTTCCAAGCAACCCGTCTCCCTTGGGGAACTTACCGAGTTATTGGGGATTGATCGCAGCAGCGCCTTCCGGCTTGCGAATACGCTCAGGCGACGTGGATTTCTCGCTTGCCCGGCGGGCAGGAAGGACTACATCCTCGGCTCTTCCATGTGGCGTCTTTCTCATCGATACGACTGGGGCAACATGTTGATCCGAATCGCCAATAAGCAATTGAAGCTGCTGGCGACGCAGATCAACGAAACCGCGCATCTTGCCATACGCGAGGGGAAATATGCTCTGTTTATCGACCACGCGGCGGCTAGCAACGTGATCGCGGTGGCGGGGCAGGTTGGCGAGTTGGTGCCGCTCTACTGCACTGCTCATGGCAAGGCTTTGTTGGCGGATGCGGATGAACGAGAGCTGCGGGCCCTGATCGGATCGGGTCAACTGCGCAGGTACACCAAGAACACCATGACCTCTATCCAGGAGCTGAGCAAAGATTGCGCCCTGATCAAGAAAAGAGGCTACGCTACCGACGAAGCGGAATTTGCGGAAGATCTGCGCTGTGTGGCGGCCCCGATTCGCGTCGATAACGATGTGATTGTCGGGTCGATTGGGGTTTCGGCGCCCATGTCGCGTTTCTCTAAGGAGCGCTACCGTGTCGCTGCCGGGCAAGTATGCAAGGTCGCGCAAGCGATTGGGCTGCTGCTGAGCAATGCCGACCAGAGTTCCGATGGGGAGTCGGAAAAGGCAGTAGCTGAGTTCGCATAATTCCCGCAATTGCGCGCGAGACGATACTTTGACAGAGAATCCAGTCCTGGATTTTGAGGTGGAGAAGTCTGCGATCCGGTACATTGGCAGCGACTTGCAGCGTCCGGAATGTATTTTGGCCGAACCGGACGGAACCCTCTGGTCGGCGGACGCGCGTGGCGGAGTGGCCAGGATCACCCCGGATGGCCAACAACAGGTCATTACCCAGCAGCGGTCCGGTCATTTTCAGGGCGTGACCAGCGAAGCCAGCCGGTATCTAGAGGGCACGCTACCCAACGGTCTGGCCTTTGCGCGCAACGGCGATATTTTGATTTCGAACTTTGGCACCGACTGCCTCGAGGTGATGACCCGCGACGGCGCAACCACGGTGCTGGCCGACACCATCGACGGCGAGCCCATCGGTAAAGTGAACTTTGTTTTGCGTGACTCGCAGGACCGCATCTGGATTACCGTCTCCACCCGCATTAAGAACTGGATGCACGCTCTGCGCAGAGATCTGCCCGATGGCTACATCGCCAGATACATCGACGGGAAATTTCGTATCGTCGCCGACGGCTTTCACTTCACCAACGAAATCCGCATGGATGCGCGGGAAGAATTTATGTATGTGGTGGAGACCACCGGCGGCTGTATCAGCCGATTGCGTGTGGGTAAAGACGGCAGCCTGAGCAACCGCGAGGTTTTTGGACCGGTGAGTTTAGGAAAGGGCGCGTGGCCCGACGGCATCGCCTTCGATCGTCTGGGAAACTTGTGGGGCACGATGGTGTACTCCGACAAGCTCTTTGTGCTGACGCCTCAAGGTGATTTTCGCCTGCTGCTCGACGAGGGCGATGCACAGAAGGTTGAGGGTCTGGAGCGGGCTTTTTTCGCTGGCAATGTAAATGAGCAAGTCCTGTTTGCCACCGGTCAAGGCATTGCCCCATGGATGGCTAGTGTGACGTTTGGCGGTTCCGACCTGCAGACCATCTACATCGGTTCGCTGAAGGGTAAACGGATTCCCTACTTCCGTGCACCCGTGCCGGGCCTGCCGATGGTGCACTGGCGCGAAGCCTAGAGCGTTCCCGCCTCGACAACTCCCTGCTTAATTAACCAGTCGAGCGACTCGCGCACCGCTTGGAGTGAGCTGTAGCGCGGCTCGTATCCCAATAGCATGCGTGCTTTAGCAATGCTGCAGTTGGGCGAGTGCGCGATGTGGTCCCAGGTGAATGCGGCATCCCTGGCCGTTGTTCGCTGCCGCCACTCTTCCCAGGGCAAAAGTTCCAACTGAGCGACACGTCCGAACCATGCGCCCACGCGCTCCGCATATCCCCGCAGGGTCACGGCCGCGGGCGAAACGACGTGAAAGCTCTCGCCAATAGCAACGCTCCTCCGCTCCATTGCTCGTTGAAAGCATTGCGCCACATCGTCCGCGTGGACGTGATGCAGCGTCTCCATGCCTATATTCGGGAGCTGGATCGGGCTTCCCTGCAATAGCTTGGAGAAGACCTCCGGGTTGAAGTTGCCTGCGGGATTTACTGGAGCCCAACCGGGCCCTACCAGGTGCCCTGGATGCAGGATCGTTACCGGCAGCGCTGACCGGCGTGCCTCGCGCAGAAGATAGGCCTCGATGGCAGCCTTTCTCTCCCCGTAGTCGCCGAATGCCCTGCGTGGCTCAGCCTCGGTTGTCGGCACCTCGACGCTCGGTCCGTGCACCCAGATGGTGCCGCAGTGCAGAAGGTGTCCGGTATTTCCGCGGAGCGCCTCAACCAGCTGCTCGGCACTTTGCAGCTGGTAGCAGGTAAGATCGATCACCACGTCCGCGTCCAGGCTGGCAATGCGCTCGCCAAAGCGTCCGCGCCTCCTCTTCCACCGCCCTGTCCATCTCCACCCGCTCGATCAATTGCCAGGCCGCGTGTTGCTGGTAAGGCTCCTTCAAGCCCCGGCTGATGCAGATGACCGAGTGACCTGCCTCGAACAGCCGAGGTGTAAGAAAGCTGCCGATATGGCCGGTTCCGCCGATGATCGCTACCCGCACTTTTTGACCTCCGAGGAGAGATGAAAGGCCCGACTGAGGCGTTGTTGCCGCGGTCTACCGGGATACACTAGAGCGGTTCCACGATTACTATGCCCATCCGGGCTCAGCGAGGCGGTCTTTTCTTGGGGAAAAGCCCCGTCTGAATCATCTTCACCGGTTACACCAATCGTGGACCCGCTATAGTGGGGCCAAATCCTTCAGGCAGACGGAAAATGCTCGATATCGCACAAAACGTTTTCATCGTCATTATCTCCCTTGCTTGCTCCTTCTTCTTTATGGCGGCTATGAACTATTACTGGCCTGCGGAAAGGCGACGGGCGCACAACGATCTGATTGGCTGGCAGCTTTCCGTTCTCGGTACCACGTATGCGGTCATCATCGGCTTCATGCTGTACACGGTTTGGATCGACTTCGGAACCGCCGACTTGAATGCGGATGCGGAGGCTAATTCGGTGGTCAATCTCTATCGGCTGGCAGATGGACTGACGCCGCAACAAGGGGCAAAGCTTAAGGCATTGGCGCGGGCCTATGGCGATGCGGTTGCGGATCAGGAATGGCCAGAGATGGAGCGCAACACCCTGCCCGCGGAAACCCGTGAGATCACGCGGCAGATGTGGCAGACTCTCATGGAATCGAAAGGATCTTCTCCTACTGAGATCACCGCGGAAGATCATGCCCTGTACGAACTCAGCGCGTTAGCGGGATATCGTCGCATCCGCCTGGTGCAGAGCGCATCACGGCTTCCCGGCGTGCTCTGGTGGGTGCTGCTGGTGGGAGGAACGGTCACGGTTGCGTCTACCTGCATGTTCGGTGCTTCGAATGGCGCCTTGCACGTCATCCAGGTTGGTGCGTTCACCTTGCTCATCACGCTGGTGCTGGTCGCGATTGCCGATATCAATCGGCCCTTCCAGGGGTCTGTCCATGTGAGTGACTACGCCTTCCGGCGCGCTCAAATGGATATGAAGGATCATTAGGCTGCCGGCGGATAAAAGTCCTGACTGGACGCGGCGATCAGCTAGAGTGAAGCCTTGCGCAGCCGCAGTGCGTTGGTGATGACGGAGACGGAGCTGAAGCTCATAGCGGCGGCGGCGATCATGGGGTTAAGCAGCAACCCGAATACGGGGTAGAGCACACCTGCGGCGAGCGGCACGCCAAGGGCGTTGTAGATGAAAGCGAAGAAGAGATTCTGGCGGATGTTGCCCATGGTTCGCTGGCTCAAGCGCCGCGCCTTGAGAATGCCGCGCAGGTCCCCCTTGACCAGGATGATGCCGCCGGACTCCATCGCCACGTCCGTTCCTGTACCCATCGCGATGCCCACCTGGGCCTGGGCCAACGCGGGCGCATCGTTGACACCATCGCCCGCCATGGCCACCACCGCTCCCTGCGACTGCAGCCTCTTGACTACTTCGGCCTTCTGCGCCGGCAGCACTTCTGCTTCGAAATCGATGCCCAACTTCTGCGCCAGGGCCGCTGCTGTGGTGCGGTTATCACCGGTCACCATCACCACCTTGATGCCTTCCTGCTTTAGTTCCTGAATCGCTCGGAGCGCAGATTCCCTGATGGGGTCCGCGACCGCAACCAGGCCAGCCAAACGGCCATCCGAGGCGAGGAACATGACCGTTTGCCCGGCCTGGCGCAAGGCTTCGGCCTGCTGCTCCATCGCTTGCGATGAAGCTCCGAGGTCGTGCATCAACGCGGCATTGCCGGCCGCCACGTGAGTGCCCTGCACGGTTCCCGATATACCCTTGCCGGTGAGCGACGCAAAATTCGCCACCGGCAGCAACTCGATCTTCTTCTCCTGCGCCGCGGCAAGAATGGCTGCGGCCAGAGGATGTTCGCTGGCCTTTTCAAGGCTGGCCATCATTTGCAGAAGCCGGGTTTCGTCCATGCCCTCGGCAGCGATCACTGTGCTTAGTCGAGGCTTGCCCTCGGTGAGCGTGCCGGTCTTGTCCACCACCAGAGTGTTTACTTTTTCCAGCGTCTCCAGGGCTTCCGCATTGCGCACCAGGATGCCCTCGCCGGCGCCGCGGCCGGTGCCCACCATGATGGACATCGGGGTGGCCAGGCCGAGAGCACAAGGGCAGGCAATGATGAGCACGGCTACAGCGTTCACCAGTGCATGCGCATATCGTGGCTGCGGTCCGAAGACTGCCCAGCATACAAACGTGATGACGGCGGCGGCCAGGACCGCCGGGACGAAGTAGGAAGCCACCCGATCGGCAAGGCGCTGAATCGGAGCGCGGGTTCTTTGTGCCTCGCTCACCATCTTTACAATCTGCGCCAGCAGCGTGGACGCCCCAACCCGCTCGGCTTTCACTACGAAGCTGCCGGTGCCGTTCATCGTTCCGCCCACCACCTTTGCTCCCGCCGCTTTTTCTACCGGGATGGGCTCGCCGGTCACCATCGATTCGTCCACCGAGCTGTGGCCTTCGACTACCGAGCCGTCCACCGGCACTTTTTCGCCAGGGCGAACGCGCAGCAGGTCACCGATCGCGACCTGGCTGAGAGCGACATCGGCCTCGCTTCCGTCAGCAGAGATGCGGCGCGCGGTCTTAGGGGCCAGACCGAGCAGAGCCTGGATCGCGCCGCTGGTTCGGCTGCGAGCCCTCAACTCCAGCACCTGGCCCAGCAGGACCAGAACCGTGATGACGGCAGCTGCTTCGAAGTAAAGGCCGAGATGCCCGGAGGCATCGCGAAACGTCGGAGGAAAGAGGCCTGGCGCGGCCACGGCAGCCACGCTGTAAAGGTAGGCAGCGCCACTTCCCATGGCAATGAGCGTGAACATATTGAGGCTGCGATGAACAATCGACGCCCATCCGCGCTCAAAGAAGGGCCATCCGCCCCACAGGACCACCGGCGTTGCCAAGGCAAACTCAACCCATCCCAACGCCCCGCCCAACCATTGCTGCAATGGATTGCCCGGCAGAAGATCCGAGACCATGATGGCCAGCAAAGGAAGGGTCAGCACTGCCCCCACCCATAGGCGTCGCGTCATGCTGACCAATTCAGGATTGGCCGCGTTCACGGTAACGGTTCGGGCTCGAGGGCCATTCCGCAAATAGGACAAGCGCCGGGACCATCGCGCACGATTTGCGGATGCATCGGGCAGGTGTATTCGGTGCGCTCCGCCGGGGCGGAGGGTTCGGTAGCCTCAAGCGCCATGCCGCATTTTGGGCAAGCGCCCGGCTTCTCCGGAGAGTACTTCAGGATGCATGGGGCAGGTGTATTGACCGGGCGTCGATGCTGTCTTGATCGGACCTAAGGACACCAAACCGGCCGGCTGCGAGCCGTCATACCTGGCTGGGGCAGCCTCGAACTTGGTGCGGCATCCTGCGCAACAGAAGTACCAGGTACGTCCAGCGTGCTCGACCGAAGGCGTAGCCGCTTGCGGCTGCACCTTCATTCCGCATACCGGGTCGACCTCGGCCAAATCTACGTTTGCCATGCTCCCACCTGTCCCTTAGTTAGACCCCTGAGCGGCTCTGAGGATTCAGGCGCGTGTGTATTGAAGTTCTAGGCGCTCTTGAGCGCCCGGCGCCCAATGTCCCGGCGGTAGTACATCCCTTCGAATTGGATGCGGCCAAGTGCCTCATAGGCCAGGGAGAGCGATTGCTCCAGGGTTGCGGCTGCCGCGGTCACGCCCAGCACCCTTCCGCCTTCGGTGACGTAATGCCCGTCCACCAGGGCGGTGCCGGAATGAAAAACCTCTACTCCCGGCACGCGGGCCGCTTCTTCCAGCCCACTGATCCTGCGCCCGGTTACGTAGCTGCCGGGGTAGCCGGCCGAGGCCGCAATGACACACGCGGAGGCACCGGGCTTCCATCGCAGCTCGGCGTCGCTGAGACGGCCCTCGACGCAGGCTTCGAGCGTTGCTACCAGGTCGCAGTCCAGCCGGGAGAGAATGGCCTGCGTCTCGGGATCGCCAAAGCGGGCATTGAACTCCAGCACCATGGGACCACGCGCGGTCATCATCAGCCCGCAGTACAGAACCCCAACGAAGGTAGAGTCTTCCGCAGCCATGCCGCTTACCGCGGGCAGCGCAATGTGGTTGATTATCCATTCCCGCATCTGGTCATCCACCATGCCATCGGTGGAGTACGCGCCCATCCCTCCGGTATTGGGCCCCTTATCTCCCTCTCCTATCCGCTTGTGGTCCTGCGCCGGCGCCAACGGCACGACATGCTTTCCGTCGGTCAGGGTGAGAAACGAGATCTCTTCACCGGTGAGAAACTCCTCGATCACGATGGAAGACTGGGCCGAGCCCAGCAGCTTTCCAGCCATCAGGCCGGAGATAGCCTCGGTTGCTTCGCGCCGCGTCTCGCACATGAGCACGCCCTTGCCCGAAGCCAAGCCATCCGCCTTGATTACCACCGGAAGATGGAAGAGATCGATTGTTTCCAGGGCTTCCTGCTCGCTGGTGGCGATGGCATAGGCTGCCGTGGGGATTTTGTGCCGCTGCATAAAGCGCTTGGCGAAGGCTTTGCTGCTCTCCAGCTGCGCCGCTTTCTGCGTCGGCCCAAAGACCGGGATGCTGCGCCGCTGCAACTCGTCCACCAGCCCCAGCGACAAGGGAAGCTCGGGGCCAACCACCACCAGGTCGGGACGCTCGGATACCGTGACCCGTAACAGGTCATCGAGGTCCTTCTGGCTAGCGGGAATGCAGCGCGCCAATTGGGCTATGCCCCCATTGCCGGGCGCGCAAACGACTTCAGAGACCCTCCGGGACCGGCTGATGGACCACACCAACGCGTGTTCCCGGCCTCCGGCACCAATTACCAACACTTTCATCTGCTCGAGCCAACCCCTCTTTATTGAACCAATCCCGTGGTCGGGAACTGTGGCAAGACTACCGCAGCGGGGCCGGACTGCGAAGAGTCGTTAACCATAGTTAACAAAAAAACGGAAATGCAGGCTATACTGAATTCGCAGCAGCTGAAATCGAGGATCGTGCCATGCCGCCTGCTTCTCCGCCCTCGCTTCCGGTTTCGCCCACCGCGCCGCTGCTTTCCAATTTGAAGCCCCGGCAGGCCCTGTATTGGTTCGGGCCGGCTTTTGTGGCCAGCATCGCCTACATCGATCCGGGGAATTTTGGCACGAACCTGATCGCAGGCACGGGCTTCGGCTACAAGCTGCTCTGGGTGTTGCTGTGGTCGAACCTGATGGCCATCCTCATCCAATATCTCTCTGCCAAGCTGGGTATCGCGACCGGCGCCACGCTGCCGCAGAACTGCCGCGAGCACTTCTCGCGGCGAACGGCGATCGGTTTGTGGATAGCGGCCGAGCTTTCGGCTCTGGCCACCGATCTGGCCGAATTTCTTGGCGCGGCGCTCGGCTTCTACCTGCTTTTTGGCGGCTATTTCCTTCATCTGGGGTTTACCCGGACCACGGTGATGTTTATTGCCGCGATCGTTTCGGCGGTGTGCGTGTTTGCCATCCTGGCGCTGGAGTTGCGGGGATTCAGGAGCCTGGAAATCGGCATCATGGTCTTTGTTTTGGTGATCGGGCTCTGTTACCTGATAGAGATTTTTCTGGTTCATCCCGACTGGGGCCAGATCGCCTACCATACCGCGGTGCCCTGGTTGGATCGTCGTAGCGTCTACGTGGCGGTCAGCATGCTCGGGGCTACGGTAATGCCGCACGTGGTCTATCTGCATTCCGGGCTGGTGCAGCCGCGTCTCGCCAAGGAAGATCGAAAAGCGCAATCATCCGAGGACCGCCACGTGTCGCGGCTGCGCCACCTCCGGCTGGAGGCGCTGGACGTGTTTGCGGCCATGAATGGCGCCTGGCTAGTGAATTCCGCGATGGTGATTGTGGCCGCAGCGGCCTTTGCCGGCACCGGCCGCAGCGACATGTCGATCGAAGAGGCTCACCGTACGCTGGGTCCGTTATTGGGCCCGGCTTCGGCTACGATCTTTGGCATTGCGCTCTTGTGCTCCGGCCTTTCCTCTTCTACCGTTGGAACCCTCGCCGGCCAGATGATCCTCGAGGGATTCCTGAAGGTGCGTTTCAGCATCTTCCTCCGGCGGCTCCTGACTTTGCTTCCGGCGATGATCGTCATCGGCATAGGACTGGATCCGCTCCGCATCCTGGTCCTTTCCCAGGTGGTGCTGAGTTTTACGCTGCCTTTTGCCTTGGTCCCGCTGCTCATCCTGTGCGGCCGCCGGCAATTGATGGGTGCGTTCACCAATGGCAGGGTGATCAGCTTTCTTGGCTGGCTGACGGTTGCCTTGATCCTTGTTCTCAATGTGGTGCTTCTGGGATTAACGATTACCTCCTGATTCGCCCCGCCACATCCTGGCCGAAAATGCTTTAGAATCTTTAGTGGACCATGAACGCCCGGAGCAGACTTCGCGACTGCAGTTTCGCAATTGGTGTAGACCGAAGCGATTGGCCATTTTGTGGTTTTCTCCCAAGGAAAACCACTCCTCGCGATCCTTATCAGTCCACAGTAATTGCGAAACTGCCTTTCCTGCACAAGCGTTTCCGTCACGGCAAGCCTGACCGTGGACGGAGCCACTCCTCCTAACTTCTCGTCAGCCAGAATCCTGACAACCAACATTTGATCAGGCGCGTACGTGCGCAATCTTGCGCAGCGGTGACGTGCTCTTTAGAGAGGAAATACCAATGAACAGCTTCGGCAGCCAATCCACCCTGAAGGTCGGCAACAAGAGCTACGAAATCTTCCGTCTCCAGGCACTCGAGGCCAAAGGCCTCGCGCTCCATCGCCTTCCTTACAGTCTGCGTGTTCTGCTGGAAAACCTGCTGCGCCAGGAAGACGGCAAGAGCGTGACGGCGAACGACATCGAATTCCTGGCCAAGTGGCAGGCGAGTGCCGAGCCGGCGCGGGAGATCGCGTTCATGCCGGCGCGCGTGCTGATGCAGGACTTTACCGGAGTTCCTGCCATCGTCGATCTGGCAGCCATGCGCGATGCGATGAAGAAGCTCGGCGGCAACCCGGAGAAGATCAATCCACTGCAACCGGCGGAGCTGGTGATCGACCACTCGGTGCAGGTGGACGAATTCGGCACTGCGAATGCCTACTCCATCAATGCCGCGCTCGAGTTCCAGCGCAACCGGGAACGCTATGCCTTCCTCAAATGGGGGCAGACCGCGTTCCGCAACTTCTCCGCCGTGCCTCCGGGTATGGGCATCTGCCACCAGGTCAACCTGGAGTACCTGGCGCGCGTGGTCTTTACCACGGCGGCCAAGTGGCGGAGTGGTCCAGGCGTATCCCGACACGCTGGTGGGCACCGACTCGCATACCACGATGATCAACGGATTGGGCGTGCTGGGCTGGGGTGTCGGCGGGATTCGAAGCCGAGGCCGCCATGTTGGGCCAGCCTGTCTCCATGCTGGTGCCGCAAGTGGTGGGCTTCAAGCTGACGGGCAAGCTGCGCGAAGGGCGCGACCGCCACCGACCTGGTGCTGACCGTGACCGAGATGCTGCGGAAGCTGGGCGTGGTGGGCAAGTTTGTTGAGTTTTACGGCTCCGGCGTAAGCGAATTGAGCCTCGCGGACCGGGCTACGATCGGCAACATGGCGCCGGAGTATGGCGCGACCTGCGGCATTTTCCCCATCGACGCGGAGACCCTCCGCTATTTGCGACTGACGGGGCGCAGCGCGGAGCAGATCAACCTGGTGGAGGCATATTCCAAAGAACAGGGATGGTTTCACACTCCTGATTCGCCTGAGGCCGAATACACGCAGACGACCGCGCTCGATCTTTCGACAGTCGAACCGAGTGTCGCGGGTCCCCGGCGTCCCCAGGACCGCGTACTGCTCTCTCAGGCCGGCGCCAACTTCGAGCAGCAGTTGCCTGGACTGCTGGGGCCGAGCGCAGCAGAGCGCAAAGAGCGGCACACCATCCGCTGGGAGGGTGAAGGCGGTCATACCTGGTCGAATGGCAGTGATAAAGCCACGCCGGAGAAGGGCCCGGCGACCACGGTCAAGGAGCGCTTCGGGATCGATGTCGATCGCTACCTGGACCATGGCTCCATCGTGATCGCCGCCATCACCAGTTGCACCAACACCTCGAACCCTTCGGTCATGGTTGCTGCCGGGCTGCTGGCGAAGAAGGCGGTGGAAAAAGGTTTGAGAGTGCCGCCGTGGGTCAAGACTTCCCTGGCGCCGGGTTCGCGCGTGGTGACGGAATACTACCAGCGGTCCGGACTGCTCGAATTCCTGGATAAGCTGCGCTTTCAGGTCGTCGGCTATGGCTGCACCACTTGCATCGGCAACTCAGGGCCATTGCCGACGGATGTTTCCAAAGCGATCGACGACCATGGCCTGGTTGCGGTTTCCGTGCTGAGCGGCAATCGAAACTTCGAGGGCCGCATCAACTCCGAAGTGCGGGCCAACTATCTGATGTCACCGCCGCTGGTGGTTGCCTATGCGCTGGTGGGCAACATCGACCACAACTTCGACACGGATCCGATCGGTAAGGATACGCAGGGCGCGCCGGTGTACCTCAAGGACATCTGGCCTACCCAGGATGAGGTTAACAGCACCATAGCGTCAGCGATCGACTCCGAGATCTTCACCAAAGAATATGCAACTGTTACGGATGGTGATAAGAACTGGCAGAACCTCAAGTTCCCCACCGGCGACACTTATCAGTGGGAGCCAGACTCCACCTACATCCGCAAGGCTCCTTATTTTGACGGCATGCCCGCCAAGCCAGCGCCGGTAGAGGAGATTAAAGGCGCCCGGGTCCTGGCAGTGCTGGGAGACAGCGTCACCACTGACCACATTTCGCCTGCGGGCTCCATCAAGCGGGATGGACCTGCGGGTAAATACCTGGTTGAGCATGGGGTGAAGCCGGTCGACTTTAATTCCTACGGATCACGGCGCGGCAATCACGAGGTGATGGTGCGCGGCACCTTTGCCAATGTGCGGCTGCGCAACAAGCTGGCTCCGGGAACCGAAGGCGGCGTGACTCGCCTGCTGCCTGAGGGCGAAGGGATGAGCATCTTCGACGCCTCAGTGAAATATGCTGAGCGCGGTACTCCGCTGGTGATTCTTGCCGGCAAGGAATACGGCTCCGGCTCCTCGCGTGACTGGGCAGCCAAGGGACCGCGTCTGCTGGGTGTACGGGCGGTGATCGCGCAGAGTTACGAGCGCATCCATCGCTCCAACCTGGTGGGCATGGGCATTCTGCCGTTGCAGTTTGAGAACGGGGAAAGTGCGGAGTCGCTGGGACTCACCGGCGAAGAGGTCTTTGACCTGGAAGGGATTCGCCGGATGCTGGAACAGAAGTTTGCCCAGGGCCGCACGCTGACAGTCAAGACGACGGATGCTGCGGGGGTTGTACGGCATTTTAAGGCTACGGTGCGCATCGACACGCCGCAGGAAATTCTCTACTACGAGAACGGCGGCATCCTGCAGTATGTGCTGCGGCAACTGGCGGCAAGCTGACACGACAGCAGAACTCTCAGTTGCGAACGAGGACGGGTGCCCCACGTTCGCCTCAGCGTTCGTGCGCCGAGATGATGATTCGATTGCTTTTCCTTGCCTGACTCTGATTTACTGGCAATAGAGTAAACTTTGGTGGGCATCCCGTCATCTCGGCGAAGAACGCTAGCGAGATGTGGGGCACCCGCCTGTTCCTGAGGGGTCCGTGAGAGCAATCATGCCCTTCCTATCGCGGCAAAACGAGCACGCCCCAGGGTCCCTTGCCGGCTTTGATTTTTTTGGTCACGGTATTGGTAGCCAGGTCCACTACCGAGACGTCATTCGAAGGCCCATTGGCCGAATAGAGGGTCTTGCCGTCGAGCGAGAGGGCTATGCCCCAGGGGCGCGCTCCGACTTCGACCGAACTCAGAACCTTATTTGTAGCTGTGTCGATGGTAAATACCTGGTGTCCTCTGCCCGTGCTGACGTAGAGCCGCTTCGCATCCGGAGAGAGAACGACATTCATCGGCTTAATCACCCCCGGCTTGCCGAGCGAAATGGCTTGGATCATCTTGTACTTCTTCGCATCCACCAGCACGACCGTTCCGTCGTTCTCAGCGTTGATATAGGCGCGTGAGCCATCGGGCAGGAAAACGATGTTGCGCGGACGATGCCCAACCTTGAATGTCTTGATGATCTTGCCCGCAACAGGATCAAGCACGGAAATGGTTCCGGTCTCTTCGGAAGTGACCCAGACTTGCTTGCCGTCCGGAGTTACCTTGACACCTTCCGGCTGTGCGCCCATGGGAAGAGACTTCACCACGGTACCCGAGGCAATGTCGACGATGCTGACGGCGGAGACGTCTTCGTTGGATATGTAAAGTTGCGTGCCATCGGGGCTGACGTCGAAGTTTTCCGGATCAGAGCCGCCATGAATGGTACGGACAACTTTGTTCTGTGCGACATCGAAGACCCCAATCCCATCGGCGGTCTTATCGGGAGGCGGAAGGGTGCTCTCATCGACGTCCGGTCCGGCAATGGGCGAGCCGCTCAGCGCAACGTAGATCGTCTTATGGTCCGGGCTGGAATGGATGCCGCGGGGACGCTTGCCCAGCGGAACGGTGGCGAGCACGTTGTAGTTGCCGGAGTCGATGATGGTCATATCTCCACCGACTTCGTTGGTCACGTAAATCCGCGGCTCGGAGGTTTCTGCGGGGGCGGCGGTTTGCGCAGGCTGCTGCTCCGGAGCTTTGGCGGAGTTGCAGCCCGTTGACAGCACAATCAGACCAACGGCAAAGAGCACATATCCGATATTGCTATTGCGCATATTATTTTTCCTTAAAGGTGAAGTTGGCCTCAGCTGTGCCGTGCGGAGGAACGGTTATCTGCTGCTCTTGTGTCCCAAGCTTTTCCTGCCAGACGGCGATGGTATAAGTGCCGGGCGGCAGATTCTTGATCTCGAACGATCCGTCATCCTTCGAAACCGCAAAATACGGATGATCGAGGACGCCGATAAAGGCGTGCATCCAACTATGGATGTTACATTTCACCCGGATCATGATTTCCGGCTTGATGAATTTGCGCGCGATGGGCGGATCTCCCGCGCCTTGACTGTGGTTCCATTCCCGGTTGATTTCCGCCATGGGGTGAATATTGTGCGTCACCGGATCTGAGTTGATGACCTGCAGTGTCTGCCCGGTCTGAATGCCCATCACCCGCGGACGAAACCAGCAGCCACTCTGATCAATGGTGACCGGGGTCGGAGGAATGGCGAAGGTCTTTCCTTCGAGGCCAGCTTTGACGTAGATGAAAGCGTTGGCCAGTGCGCCGCTCTTACTTACGACCAGGGATTCGTCATAAGCCTTTCCATGATGTGCTTCGACGCAGGCGGGCTCCTCGCTCATGTCGATCAACTTGGGCGCCGGCCTTGGTCCCTTATAGTGGATGGTCCCAGTGACAGACCCGGCGGTAGCGGGATCCACCTTAAAGTACACCGGCGCCGGCGCGCTCTTCGGGGCGCTGGGCTGTTCGGTATTGACCTTTCCCGAGCAACCGGCAAGCAGCGCGGCCGCACAACAAAGATGGAAAAAGTGGATGGGTCTCATCTTTGGCTAGTTACCTGTTCTTTCCCTGGCGGTCCAGCGTTCTTGGGCATCTCGCCGGTGAGAGCGTTGAGGAACTCAACCAGATCCTCGCGGTCTTGAGCGGAAAGGTGGAGCGGCTTGATGTCCTTATCGAGATATGGATTGGAGTTGCCGCCTCCGGCGTAAAAATCTACTACGTCATTGAGTGTCTTAAGGCTGCCATCATGCATGTAGGGTGCGCTGAGCGCGACATCGCGGAGTGTCGGTGTTTTGAACTCGCCCTTGGCGGTGACTATTTTTGTTGAGTTGAATCGCCCGAGGTCAGTAAAGTCGCCCGCTCCATTCACGCCCGCCCCGGTGTTATGGAATTTGCCATCGGTGAAGAGTGCGTAATTGTTATGGATGGTATGGCAGACAGCGCAATTGCCTCTTTGCGGATCTTGAAAGATGGCAAGACCGCGGATCGCAGCGGGCGAGAGTCGCCTGTTTGTTGCCCCCGTATTGATATTGGTCAAACGGAGAGTTTCCGCTGAGCAAGCGTCCGCTCGAAACTTGCCAGCGACTTCTGAATCTTCTTAAGGGTGACGGTTCCCGGCCCGAAGGCCTGAGCAAACTCGGCCTGGTACGCTGGGTCTTCGTTAATCTTCGAGACCGAAACCTCGTGCTTCTGATCCATTTCCACCGGATTCTCAATCGGAGCGGCGGACTGCTCCTCCAGACTCTTCGCCCGGCCATCCCAGAATTGGAACGGCGAATACGCCGCATTCAATAAAGTGGGAGCATTGCGGATGCCAATCATTCCGCCCACGCCTCTGGCCAGCCGGCGTCCATCGGTGAAAGCCAGGTTTGGATTATGGCAGGAGGCGCAGGACACGGTGTTGTCTTTCGACAGCCTCATGTCGTAGAAGAGCTTGCGGCCCAGCGCGATCGTCTGGGCGGTGGGTGGGTTATCCGGCGGGATAGGGACCGGAGGCAGCCCCAAGGGAGCTTTGATATTGACAACGGCGCCGATCGGCCTGTCGTTACCAGACGTTCTACATCCAAGGCAAAGGACCAGCAACCCGGGTATCAAAACGTTATGTAGAGTGAGTGCTCTCAATCTCTCCTCAATTATAGCCGCGGGTTTAAGGCAGTTTCGCAATTTGCTGCGGCATGAAAGCCAGTCGGGCGCGTCGACTTTTGCCTCCTCTCAGTAGACGAAGGGTTTCTGGAATGCGAAGGGAGAACCGATGTCTTTTTCGGGGTTTCCGGCTCGATGGGTGCATCGCGGTCTAAAAAACCTTGAACAGAAGGTGGGCCGAGGGGAATATATATACGGTGATCCATGCTGATACCGCAGGCAGATTCGATGCGCGAGCTGTCTTTCGCAGCAAGCGCCGGTACTGGAGCTTCGGTGAAACCCTCGGAGAGCGAATGCGAGGTCATCCATCTTTTTGAGGAGTTTCGCAATCCCCTCCTTCGTTACGTAGTCTCCCGGGGACTCTCTCTGCACGATGGAGAAGAGATTATCCAGGAGGTTTTTCTTGCCCTGTTCCGCCACCTGCAGCTGGGGAAATCGCGGCGAAACCTTCGCGGTTGGGTTTTTCGCGTGGCGCATAACCTCGCGTTGAAACAGCACGGCGCCAACAAGAGGGCTCTTGGCAACCTTCGACTCAGATGAATCCTTGGCCCAGCGCCAGCCGGCTTCGACGCTCAATCCCGAGGAACAGGCGGCGAGCAGCCAGAGGCAGGAACGCATGCAAGCCGTTCTACGCGCGTTGCCGGAGCAAGACCGCTGTTGTCTGTACCTGCGCGCGGAGGGACTCCGTTATCGCGAAATAGCCGCTACCCTCGGGATTTCGCTCGGCGCCGTATCAATCGCGCTCACTCGCTCCCTGGCGCGTATGGGGCGCGTGGACGAAGGATGATGCCATGTTAAGAGAACCGTTCCACTTGTCGGATCAGGATATCTTGCTGGTTGTCGACGGAGAGGTATCCGGAAGACGTGCGAGACAGGCCCGCGCTCATCTGGCTGCATGCTGGCTATGCCGCTCCCGGATGGGAGAACTGGAAGGCACGATCGCAGAATTCGTAACTCTTCATCGACGGACGCTGGATCCAATGCTGCCGCCTTCGACCGGCTCACGTGCTCTGCTCAAGGCCCGCCTTGCCGAAGCCGCCGCGTTGCCATCCGCCAATCGATGGCCGCGCTTGCTGCAACTGATTCCACCTCAACGTGCCGCAGCCTACATTTGCGTGGCGGTACTCATCACCGTGCTGGGAGGTGCGTTTCTCTTGCGGCAAGCGCAGCGGCAGGGGTCCATGCCTTCGGACCTTTCCTTGGCGAGTCTGACGATTCCGAACCACAGCTTAACCCCAGGGGCAACTCGACCGGTGACCGTCGGGGATGTGTGCTCCATGGCCCATGAGGAAGTGGTCCGTGACGTCCCCGGCTCGTTGCGCCAGGAGGTCTTCAAGGAATATGGAATCGTGAATCCCCGTCCTGAAGATTATGAGATCGACTACCTGATCGCTCCGGGATTGGGCGGCGCAGACGACATTCATAATTTATGGCCGGAGCCCACGTCGTCATCTGCGTGGAATGCGCACGTCAAAGATGCCCTGGAGGAGCGCCTGCACCAGTTAGTGTGCAGCGGCGAGCTGGACCTTCCGACCGCCCAACGGGCCATTGCTTCCGACTGGATCACTGCCTACAAGAAATATCTCGGCAGCGATCGATATGTTTCGCAGACCAGGAAGCCGGTGTTGCCGCAAAAGCCGTCCTGAGCGGCTCCGTAATTTCTACACAAGACTGCTTAGAATTTACCTATTGTTTGAAGGTATGCCTTGATGCCGGTGGAGATAATCTGTACGCCGATGCAGAGTAGGATGAATGAGGAAAGACGCATCACCATCGAGGTTCCGGATCTGCCGAGAAGCTGCTCCGCTTTCCGCGCATAGACATAGCACACAGTAGATAATCAGACAGACCAACGTAATCCCCGCGATGGCGGCGATCAGAACCCGGAGTGAGAACAAGGAAGCTTCGTGCAGCTCGGGAGGGAGATGCGCTCCGAGGGTAATGGCAACAGAGATGGAACCCGGCCCGACCGTGATCGGGAGCGTGAAGGGATAGAACGCGTTTTCCAGGATTTCATCGTCCGCGGAGGGCGTCGTTTTTGCTCGTCCGGTGTCCTGGCCGAGGAGAGACCATCCGGTGGCGGCGACCACCAGACCTCCGCCAATCTGTACGGCGTAGATCTGAATACCGAAAAATGCTAGTACATGTACGCCCCACAGCAGGGAGCAGAGCAACAGAAAGAAACTGTAGATGCCGATTTTCTGCGCCAGCAATCGCTGTGTGGGGGGCGCGATCGGCCCTACTAGATTCACGAAAATGGCGGCGCTTCCCAGAGGATTGACGATGGGGAAGAGAGCGGCCACGACCAGGATAGTGGCCTCAATGACCGCGGTTACTTCCTGACGAATGTCGATCACCAACGGGATTCTCCAGGCAGGCGACCTGCCTGGAGAATCTTACTACCCTTTCTCTCTAACCATGGGCCAAGGAAGCCCGGCTCGAGACAAAAATTGGATGAGCAAAACCTGCCCTTTGCGGTGCCGGCGTTGCTAGAATCGAAAGTAATGACGGTCACTGCGAAGAGTATTGCGCCTGAGGTGCTGGAACGGTACGAGCCGGTCATCGGGCTCGAGGTTCACGTACAGCTGCTAACCAATACCAAGGCCTTTTGCGGCTGCGCAAATAAATTCGGCGGTGAACCGAATACGCATATTTGCCCGGCGTGTCTTGGCTTGCCTGGCGCACTGCCGGTGTTGAACCAGCGCGCAGTGGAGTACGCTGTGCTGGCCGCGACTGCGATCAACTGTGAAGTGCGCGAGCAGTCGGTCTTCGCGCGCAAGAACTACTTCTATCCTGACTTGCCCAAGGGCTACCAGATTTCGCAGTTTGACAAGCCGCTGGCAGAACACGGATGGATCGATGTTCCGGCGCTCGATGGCTCCGGCCACAGCATCACCAAACGGATTGGCATTACGCGGCTGCATATGGAAGAGGATGCGGGCAAGAGCATGCACGACGGCTTTGCTGACTCTGCGACCAAAACCTACGTGGACTTGAACCGCTGCGGAACGCCGCTGATTGAAATTGTGAGTGAACCCGATCTGCGAACGCCCGATGAAGCTTACGAGTATTTAACCCGCCTTAAAGAGATCCTGCTCTACACTGGCGTGAGCGACTGCAACATGGAAGAAGGCTCGTTGCGTTGCGATGCGAATGTGAGCGTAAGACCGCGCGGGCAGAAGCAATTCGGAACCAAGGCCGAGGTCAAGAACGTGAACAGCTTCCGTTTTATTCGCTCAGCGCTGGAGTATGAGATTGAGCGCCAGGTGGACGTGATCGAAAGCGGCGGCCGGGTGACTCAGGAGACCCGGTTGTGGAACGCGAGCGAGGGGCGCACCTACTCCATGCGGTCGAAGGAGCAGGCGCACGACTACCGCTATTTCCCCGAGCCGGATTTGCCGCCGTTGCTGGTTTCCGGGGAGTGGAAGGGAATCCTGGTAAGCCGCATGCCCGAGCTGCCGGAGGCGCGCCGCAAGCGCATGATCGCGCGAGTACGAGATCACCATGCAGGATGCGCAGACACTGACCGCCACGCGTGCCTTTGCCGACCAGTTCGAGACCGCGGCACGGCAGGCGCGAAGCCCGAGGCGTGTCGCCAACCTGATCCAGAGCGAACTCATGGGCCGTCTCAAGGCCAAGGGCCTGGATCTGGAACAGTCTCCGATCACCATGCAGGGACTGGTGCAGGCGGCGGATCTGACCGAGGGTGGGGAGCTTTCGAGCAAGCAGCTGAAGGGACTCCTGGATACGGCATTTGAGCGTGGAGAGGACTTCGGCACCGTGTACGAGCGCGAGAAGCCGCAGCAGATCAGCGATCCCGCGGTGCTGGAAAAGCTGATTCAGGAAGTGATGGCGGCCAATCCCAAGCAACTGGAGCAGTATCGCGCCGGCAAGAAGACGGTCGCGGCGTTCTTCGTGGGCCAGGTGATGCGCTTGTCGAAAGGGCAGGCCAATCCGGCGCTGCTGAATGAATTGGTAACCAAGCAACTCGACGCCTAGAGCTGTAACTTCGCGCATCGTCGTGAGTCGAACATTGAGGTGAACCAATGTTCGACTCAGACCTTAACTACGATGCCACCCGGCAAAAAGTGACGCGTCGCGCCTTCCTGCTGAGCGGGGGCATGGCCGCCGCCGCGATTGCCGCGTGGTCCCTGCATCCTGCGCCCTCGCCACCGGTAGTCTCATCGCAAAGTGGTCCTGCGCCCGAGGTTTCCATTGCCGAGTTTTCTTCTTCTGGCGTGGCCACGGGCACGGTCCGGATGCCGAAGATTGTTAAGAGCGACGCGGAGTGGAAAAGACAGCTTTCGGCTAACGCGTTCGACATAACGCGCAGGGCCGATACCGAGATGGCCTACACCGGCTCCTACTGGAACCTGCACCAGCGAGGAATCTTTCGCTGCGTCTGCTGTGACACGGCGCTGTTTTCGTCAGAGACGAAGTTCGATTCCGGTACCGGCTGGCCGAGCTTCTGGCAACCGATCGCTAAAGAGAACATTGTGGAGACAGAAGATACCAGCTGGGGGGTGCGCACCGCCGTCGCCTGCAAGCGGTGCGATGGGCACCTGGGTCACGTTTTTAACGACGGGCCGCCGCCAACGGGCTTGCGCTATTGCATCAACTCGGCATCCCTGGTGTTTCACTCGATCCCGCCGGCGTCGAAGGCTGGTTGAAGGGCGGATGCTCAGGACTACAGGCTGGGTATTCTCAGCCGTCTCTTCGACCGCGTGGAAGAGAACGTGGACAAGCGAAATCGCGTTGGTGCTGTAGGGAGTTGTTATAGGGAAGGGCGCACAGCAGGTCCCTCCACGGCACGCCGGGACAGGTCGGCTACGCTCGGAGGCTGTGACTTTTTAATTTCCCTTGTGGTCTGTGGCCGGAAAGCTCCGAAGAGCATCTGCCAACAAGCATCGCCGGGGTTCCTTCGGCTACGCTCAGGACAGGCTCTTCGACTGCGCGCATAAAACCCTCTGTTATGCGATAGATCTGCGAGGCGCTTCGCTCCCACGGCACGCCGGGGCAGGCAGGATGACGCCTTTCTGGAGGGGATCGAAAAACATCTGGTCGGGTGCAAAAAACACGAAAAGATCAAAAAGTCACAGACTCTCGGGATGACACAGGTGCGAGCGGACCCAGGTGAGTGCCGCGCTTACAGCGCTCGGATCATCTTCGAGATTGGGTCCCAGCCCTTCCGGGCTGGGCTCACGTTTGGCAGACGGCCCTCCGGGCCTCGCATCCATGGCGATTTTGCGGTGTCATTTCTTTCTCAACCTGCCACAGGCAAGTTGGCTGCTCAGGATGACACAGTTGAGGACGGCGGCCCAGCTTGACATGGGTGGAGATGGATGGACGGAGCTGTGGGGAGTTGTTAGAGGGAAGGGCGCACCGCAGGTCCCTCAGCTACCTCCGGATTTCCTGTCAGTCTTAGTGGCGTCGGTAAACCTGGTGCGGCTTTCCTTAAAGAAAGCCGCATACGTGGCCGTTGGTTGGTGCAGCGTGTAGGAAATCCGGAGTTCGCTTGATTGGATAAACCGAAAGGCCCCAGTGGCCCCGGCAATAGACTTAGGGTTGGAGACCGAAGCGTATGCGCGGGAGCAAAGGAGCCTTATGAAGATTGTAGGCTGTGATTTTCACCCGAGCTACCAGCAAATAGCAATATTGGCCACAGAGACCGGGGAGGTGAAAGAGAAGAAGCTGATGCATGGCAATGGCGAGGCAGAGAGGTTCTATCGCGAACTGCAGGGTCCGGCGCTGATTGGCATGGAAGCCACGGGTAATTCCCGTTGGTTTGAGTTGCTGGTGGAAAAGCTTGGACACACCTTGTGGATTGGGGATGCGGCCAAGATTCGGGCCAGTTATGTTCGCAAGCAGAAGACCGACAAGCGAGACGCCGGCCATATTCTCAAGCTGCTGGTGGAAGACCGTTTTCCCCGCCTGTGGCTGCCGGATGCGCAGCAACGCGATATGCGTCAACTGCTCACCCATCGCCACAAGCTGGTGAGTGTGCGCACCCGCTTGAAGACAGAGTTACAACATCTGGCCTTGAATCAGGGGGTACAGAAAAAACGCAAGCTGTGGAATGAGCAGGGTCGAGCCTTGCTGGCGAGCCTTCCGCTCCAGGGGTGGACCCAGCAGCGGCGCAAGGACTTGCTTGATCTGCTCGGGGTAGTCGAGCCCCAGATCGAGCAGCTGGATAAGGCGGTGGAACGAGCCGCCGAGGCCGATCCGCAGGCCGTATTGCTGATGAGCCAGCCAGGAGTGGGGCCCATCACCGCACTGGCCTTTTCTGTCACCATCGGCGACGTATCTCGCTTTGAGCGCAGCAAGCAGGTGTCCAGCTATCTCGGGCTGATTCCCACAGAACACAGCTCGGGCAGCAAACGAAGGCTGGGAAGCATTTCCAAGCAAGGCAATGTTTTCCTGCGCACCTTGCTGGTGGAGGCCGCCCAGTCGGTGGTACGTCACGATCCAGGCTTTCGCAAAGAGTATCAACACCGCTGCCACCATAAGGAAAAAGGCATCGCCAAGGTGGCAGCAGCTCGCAAATTAGCCGTACGGCTTTACTGGATGCTGAAATCCAACAAGCCGTACTCAGAGCTTGTTCTCAACGGGGGCAGCCCGCGTCATCCCGTGGCGGCGAAAGCCAATGCCGTTCACTTGAATGGGCACCCCCGCATCTCGCAGTAGGCGGGATGTTCGAAAAAACAATCATGGAGTAGTTTTCGTCCGTATCGATGGCTGGTGGAAGAAGTCTTTCCACTGAAAATGATTCCCAGAGAGGGCTCGCGTTGGCGCCAGGTCTCCAAACTTATGGCCAACGAGTTGCTCGCCGCAACTCTACGCACTCGTTCGCCCTTGACAAGACCTTTCGGTTTATCGACGGGATGACAAAGTTGAGGGCGGTGGCGCACCTTGGCATGGGTGGAGTGGATGGACAGAGTCGAAGAAGACTCGGGGGCAGGCTCGGGGGGCTGATCGCAATGCGCAGTACCCGCTACGGCCATTTGGGGAATGATTCGGGGTTAAGCCTTTTGTTTTCAACAAGGTGATCAAAGATGCTCAAGATTGACAGCTAAGTCGTTTATTTTCAACAAGGTGATCAAGATGATCAAATAATTAAATTGATCATCTTGGTATTTCCCTGGCTCAGATCGCCTTCTTGGAACTGGCGATACCTATTAGATACATTTCCGGAGAGTTTCGGTCCCCTTCAGGGGAAATTTCTCGATTCGCTCTTCTCGCTAGAGAATGGAGCGGATGACACCACCGTCCACGCGAAGCGCGGCACCGGTGGTCGCCGAGGATCGCTCACTCGCGATGTAGACAACCAAGGATGCTACCTCTTCCGTGGTGGCAAAACGCTCGATCAGCGAAGAGGGCCGGATGGTCTCAAAGAATTCCTTCTCCACTTGAGCTTCGCTGACACCCTTCTGCTTGGCCAGATCGCCGACAAAGCCAGAGACGCCTTCCGAGCGAGTTGGCCCCGCCAGGATGCTGTTGACCGTGACCTTGCTACCCGCAACCGACTCGGCCAGACCGCGAGCGATCGCGAGTTGGGCAGTCTTGGTCATGCCGTAGTGGATCATCTCCACTGGAATCTGAACGGCCGACTCGCTGGAGATAAACAGGATGCGGCCCCAATTATTCTTCAGCATGCCGGGCAGATACTGGCGCGACAGGCGCACGCCGCTGAGCACGTTTACCTCGAAGAAGCGGCGCCAGTCTTCATCGGAGATGTGGGCAAAAAGCTTGGCTTCGAAGATGCCGAGATTATTGACTAGAATGTCCACCCTGGGTAGCTGGCTAAAGAGCTCCACGCAGCCCTCGGCGCTTCCCAGGTCGGCGGTGATCCCTTCGACCGTGCCCTGCGTTTGTTTCAGCTGGGCCTTCAACGCTTCTACCTGCGCCATGGCCTGTTTCACCCTGGCTTCGGTGCGGCCGTTGAGATACACCGTCGCGCCTTCCAGCGCCAGTCCGCTCGCGATCGCGAGGCCGATACCGGCAGTGGATCCACTGACTAAGGCTGTCTTTCCTACCAAGTGCAAATCCACGGCAACACCATCCGAGCCGCAACGCGGCTGTTTCTACGATTCGCGGATTCGTTGGGAGGATGCAAAAGCGAGGCCAGGCGCCGGAGCACGTTGCGAGACTACATGTTCATCTTCTTGAAAGCGAGAGCCTGGAATGGCGCGCACCAGCAGCATGATCCAGCCCCAGAACCAAGGCACGTAGGCAACATCGCGCCGCCGCTCAATGGCTTTCAGTATGCCGATGGCGACCTGGTCCGGCGTGGCAAAAAGCGCGTTGTGCTCCACATGCGCGGTCATGGGCGTGGCCACGAAGCCCGGTTTGATGGTCAGCACCTGCACGCCATCGCGGTCGATGCGGTTGCGCAATCCTTCCAGAAAAATGTTGAGCGCGCCTTTGGACGCGCCGTAGACATAATTGCTCTTGCGGCCGCGGTCGCCGGCCACCGACGACACCACCGCCAAGGTGCCCGCGTGCTGGGCCTGAAAGTAATTTCCCAGCCAGGTCAGCAGGGAAACGGTGGAGATGAAGTTGGTATGCAGAACTGCCGCGGCGATCTCGAAATCCGCTTCCGCAGCCTGCTGGTCGCCCAACACGCCGTGTGCGATCAGGGCCAGATCGATCTTGCCCAGCCGCTCCGCCGCGATCGCCAGCATCTCTCCGTGGGCCGCGGTGTCATCCAGATCCATTGCCCAGGTATCTACGCTGGCTGCGCCGCGGGTCAGTAGGTCCTGGGCTACGGCTGTCAGCCGGTCGCTGTTCCTGGCCACCAGCATGAAACGCTTATTCTGCGCCGCGAGCCGCCGCATCGTCGCGATGGCGATGCTCGAGGTCGCGCCCAACACCAAGCACCCTGAAAGGAAAACCGGGATCGCGTTTAGCCAAGGCCGGCTACCCGCTGCCAGAAGCTGGAGCTGAACGAGGGATCGATGTAGGTGGCCCATTGCTCCCATTGGGGATAGAACTGCTGGAAGTGCGCCGCACTCATGCACGCATCCTTGGCTGGATACATCCGGCCGCCGAAGTCGGCGGTGATGGCGGCTAGCCTATCCAGCAGGTCGAAGCTCACCTCGCGCCGAATGGGAAAATCCAGCGCCAGGGTGATACCGGGCATGGGAAACGACATCATCCCGGGCGAAGCCAATATCTCCGAAGACCTTGATCACGGCCAGAAAAGAAGCCAGCCCGGAGGCGGTAATCGCCTTCAATAGCTGGATCATCCCCATGGTATCGCTGGCCCACGGCAGAACACATTGGAACTGGAGCAGGCCCTGCTCGCCATACAGCCGATTCCATTGCAGGATGCGGTCCAGGGGGTA
Source organism: uncultured Acidobacteriaceae bacterium (assembly GCA_963746595.1). GTDB lineage: Bacteria > Acidobacteriota > Terriglobia > Terriglobales > Acidobacteriaceae > PALSA-350. Next base: position 1,142,166 of record CAVVBS010000009.1, on the reverse strand, counting down.
GAAGAACGGCTCGTAATCGGTGAAGCCAGATCGTTGTTTGCTGATTTGCTTGTGGTAGTAGAGAGCATTGAAGGCGCCCACGGAAGAGCGGTTGAGGGCAAAGGCCGGCAGGTCGAACGGCAGGGTAAGCTTTGGCTTGGCTAACGGCGTCAACGGCCCCGGATTTTCGTCGTGCTCACCCTGGATGAAAATGCCACGGGCAAAGTTACGGCCCTGGGCCACGCAATCGATCCAGGCCACGGAGTATTCCTGCGTACTCGCTTGTGAAAGCGCGACGAACTCCTCCAGCCCGACGAACTGGGTGGATTGATAGCGGATGCGGCGGGAGACGATGGGGCGCATCTGCACCTCGGCCCAACTGATCAGGCCGGTCAATCCCATGCCACCGATGGTAGCGGCGTACCACATCAGGATTCTCGGTTGGGCTGCACACCAACTGCGTCCCGTCCGACCGTATCAGCTCGAAGCAAGGCGTGTGCAAGCCGAAGGTGCCGGCCACGTGGTGGTTCTTACCGTGAATGTCGTTGGCAATGGCTCCACCGACGGTTACGTATTTAGTGCCCGGGCTCACGGGCAAGAACCAGCCGCGGGGCACAGCGAAGTCAAGAATCTCCGCCAGCGTCACCCCGGCTTCGCAGCGCAACAGGCCGGTTTGCGGCATCGAACGAGATCAGGCGATCGAGGTTCGGCGTACGCAGCAGGGTTCCATTCTGGAGCAGGCAAACGTCGCCGTAACTGCGTCCCATGCCCACCGCCAGCATTTTTGTGCCGGGGACTTGCGGGGGAGGAAAATCCTCTTTCCAGAAAAGCGGACGGACTTCAGCGGAGAGCCTTGGATAGCGGCCCCAGGATTCAAATTGCGGCCGGTCCTGGCGAGGGGACATGAGTCAATTATCTTTCCCGAGCGGTTTCACGAAAAGCCAGGCTCTCTCCGGTATACACCTGAGTGGTCTACAGCGCAGAGTAGGCAACGAGCACTACCCCTAAACCGAGCAGAAGACTCATGCGGTCTTTAAGAGCAAAGATCACCGGATCTTCATCCAGCAAGCCGCGCGAGGCCAGCAGCCAAACGCGGCTGATCCACAGGATCATCAGCGGTGTAATCAACCACATGCGGTTGGGGTGGTGATAGAGCGCGGTGACGTCACGCCCATTTATATAAAGGGCGAAGATTACGATCGAGGCATACGCGCTGGAAGTGCCGAAGCTGCGCAACTGCTCAATGTCGCTTAAGAGATAGCCTCTTGCGGAGGCTCGGGTTCATGCCGCGGGATATGCAGGTTCTGCAATTCGCTGAACCGCTTGACCATCGCCAGGCTGAGAAAAAAGAAAATCGAGAAAGCCGCAAGCCAGGGAGAGATGATGCGTGAGCGTGGCGGCGGCGCCGGCCACCATGCGCACGGTGTACAGGCCGGCAAGGATGACGACATCCACCAGAACAATGCGCTTAAGCACCAGGGAATAAGCCATTGTGGTCACAAGATAGAGCAGCAGGAAGATCAGGAACTTTCGTGGCAAGTAAGCGGCCACGGATGAAAGCGACCGCGGCGAGCAGAAATGAGATGGCAAGGCCTGCAGCTACGGAAAGGTCGCCTGCGGCAAAGGCTCGCCGGCGCTTGTTCAGGTGCACCCGGTCTGCCTCCAGGTCAAGCAAGTCATTGAAAATGTAGGTTGCCGAAGCGAGAAAGCTGAAGCAGAAGAAGGCGGCGACCGCGGTCAAGACAAGCCCGAGGCGGAGGGTATGGGCCAGCAGCAGGGGCAGGAAGACGAGCAGATTCTTGGCCCATTGATGCACCCGGAGGGCCTTCGCCAAGGCAGACGGGTGCGCGCGAGCGGTCGAGGAACTTCTCGCTCACCTTGATATTTCGGCTCTTCAGAGCGCTCTTTAACCTGAGGTCAGGATTGGCGACCATCGCCCGCTGGGCGCTGTTGAGCAGCGGCAAATCGGGAAGGGCATTGCCGATGTAGTCGAAGCCGTCGGACGCAAAGCGTTGCTCCAGATGCTGCAGCTTGTTGTTCCCGGTGAGGTTCACGGCGCCATCGCTGGCCATTACCTCGTCAAAGATGCCCAGGTGAGCGGCGACACTCTGCGCCAGCAGGCGGTCGGCCCCAGTGACCAGGTAGAGCTTGCGGCCAGCCGCATGCTCGTCTTTCAGATAGTCCAGCAGAGGGCGGTTGTAGGGCAGATGGGCAACATCGAGAGCGACCAGGGAAGCCACCTGCGACTTGAGATGTGCCTTTCCCTCGAATGCCCACACGGGGTGCGCAAAAAAGCCAGAGGGCTGGCGACGGGCGAGAACCATCAGCGAGTCGACGAAAGTGTCCGACTTGACCAGCGTCCCGTCCAGGTCGACACAAAGCGGCCGCTCCGCCTGCACTGCGACCGAAGGCTCCATTACCTTAGGATCGGTCATCTCGAGCATTTCTCCCGTTGCTGATCCCAATGTATCAACAAGTTACGTCAGCGGTGGCATAACCCAGGTAACCATTACAGTTCCTCTTGAGGATAGCAGCAGCGCATTAACAAAGACTTCGCGCCGGTGAAGTCCATTTGGGCAAGTTTTCTGGAGCCCTGGTCGAACCTTTCGGACCCGGCTGCCGTCATATAGGTGCGTGCTCGGCAAGCTTCGAAAGATGAGCAGAAACCAGGGTTAAAGGATCATGAAGACAGGTACTTGCAAGTTCGCGATGGTGGTGGGAGTCTGGTGCTCTTATGCTGGGCGCCCTGCCGCCCCTATCGGCGCAGGAGACTTCCACCGCGTCGTGCCATTGTCACGGTGATTTCAAAATCGGCAGAAGACGCGACCCCCGTTCCCAAGCAGACCATGAGCGTTTACGAGAATCGCAAGCTTCAGGAAGTGGCCGGTTGGGTTCCCCTGCGGGGCGAGCGCTCGGGCTTGCAACTGGTGGTGCTGTTGGATGATTCTTCCCGCGGCAACCTGGGTCTGCAATTGAACGACATCCGAAGCTTTGTGAACGGGCTGCCTCCCACCGCCCAGGTTGCGATTGGCTATATGCGCAATGGGTCTCCGAACCTGGTGCAAAACTTTACTAACGACCACGCGCAAGCGGTGAAGTCTCTCCGCCTGCCTTCAGGGATAGCGGGCAGTAATGGAAGCCCTTATTTTTGCCTCTCGGCTCTGGTCAAGCACTGGCCGGGTGGGGAGAGCAACGTTCGCCGCGAGGTGATCATGGTCACCGATGGCGTCGACCGCTACTCCGGCGGACGCTACGACCCCGACGATCCCTACGTGCAGGCGGCTACCAGCGACGCGCAAAAAGCCGGCGTGATTGTCTATTCCATCTACTACCGGGGCGCGGGGCGCTTCGACCAGAGCCGGATGGTGACGGATGGAGGGCAGAACTACCTTACCCAGGTTTCCGGCTCGACCGGCGGCAAGGTCTACCTGGAGGGCTTTGGCAACCCGGTATCGTTCGCGCCGTTTCTCTCCGACATTCAGCGCAAGCTGCAGAACCAATATGAGTTGAGCTTCGTCTCTACAGCGAAGCCCGGGCTGCAGTCGATCCGGGTGAAAACCAGCCAGCCAAACACCAGCCTGGAGTATCCGTCGCGAGTTCCAGTTGGCGGCGTGACAGGCGCCCCAGTAAAGGGGTTGATTCACCCTGAAGTGGGCCGCTGGCTCTTCTTGGCAGCGCATAAAATGAAGCAACGGGAAAGAGTGTCAGGCGAGGCGAACGATGCCAGGAATAAAGACGCGAAAGCTAAACAACCGAATCCAAAGGGTGATTCTTGGCGCGAGTGATCCTCGCCGTTGCGGGCTTGCTGCCGACAGCAGGCGCCGCACAGGATGCGGCTGCCCCGGCCGCAAAGCCGGTGACTTTCCTGGGCACCGTCCAGACGCTGAGCGGCAACACGCTTACTGTCAAGAGCGATGCCGGGGCCACCATGCAGGTCACCGTGGAGGAGAACGCCCGCCTGCTGCGCATCGAGCCGGGACAGAAGACCCTTGCCGGGGCCAGTCCCTTCAGCTTGACCGATCTGCAGGCGGGGGATCGAGTCATGGCGCGCGGTTCTGCCAACGCGGATGGCAAGTTCACTGGCTGCCACCATGCTGGTTGCCATTAAGGGCGCCGATATCGCGCAGAAGCAGGAACAGGAGCGGGAAGACTGGCAGAAGCGCGGTACGGGGGGCTTGGTTAAGGCAGTCGATCCGGCGGCAGGAACGGTGACCATCTCCAGCGGAGCCGGCGGCACCCGGACGCTGGTTATCCACGCCTCGCCCACCACCGTCATTCGCCGCTATGCTCCGGACTCGGTCCGGTTCGACCAGGCAGTCAAAGGTTCACTTGACCAAATCAAACCTGGCGACCAGCTCCGCGCCCGCGGTTCCAAGAGTGACGACGGCAGCCACGCTGGAGGCGGAGGAAATTGTCAGCGGGAGCTTCCGCAATCTTGCCGGCCCGATCCAGGCGGTAAACGCGGCTGGGTCTACGATTACGGTGAATGATACGGCTACCAAGAAGCCGGTGGTCATTACCGTTACGCCTGATAGTGAAGTGAAAAAGCTGGACCCTGCTGTGGCACAGCGGCTGGCCGCGCGCATGAATGGCGGGGGAGCGGGGCGGAAGGCGCCCGGACGGGTCTCAGGCGCCCGCAGCCGGTTCCGCGCAAGGCTCCGCTCCCGGCGGGCCGCCTTCGAGCGCTCCCGGGGCGGATCGGCCGGGAGGCGGCCAGGGCGGGCGGTCAGGGCCGCGGCTCCGGCCCTGATGTTCAACAGCTGCTGGCGCGCTCGCCGTCGGTCGCGTTGAAGGATCTTGCCAAAGGCAACATGGTCATCGTAGTGGCAACCGAAGGCCAAGCTCCTGACGCTGCAACCGCCATCACGGTGGTCGCCGGCGTCGAGCCCATGCTGCAGGCTTCCACCAGCGGCAGTCAAGCCATGCTTTCTTCCGCCTGGAATCTAGGCGGGGGCGGTGGGGGCGAGGGCGGCGGCGGGGAAGCACCAGTACAGTAGAGCACTCGATGTAAGTGCCGCAGAAAGAATGCGTTGCCAAGGCGCGCTCCATTACAAGCGCCAATCGCATACAACGAGGGGACCAAACCGAACCTGCCGGAACTCACCTGCATGCCAAATCGTTTAGCAATCTGCACTATCTGGGGAGAACTTTTGAACCGATTGCTCGCTCTCTGCCTGACGACCCTGTTCTTTTTTGCGGGATAAGTTCCGTACAACGCGCCTTGGCGCAAACAGCAACAGTCACAGTGACCGGAACACTACGCGGCCAGGTGGCCGACCCCAGCGGAGCCGTCATTCCGCAGGCTTCGCTCACCGTGACATCGGCTGCCGGGGTGAGCCGCACGGGCACGTCGGATGCTACTGGTCAATATGCAATCCCTGGCCTGCCGCCCGGCCAATACACGGTGACGGTGCAAGCCGCCGGATTCTCCCCGTTCACTTCTCCACCCGTGCGGATTGCGGCCGGGCAAACCCAGCACCTGAATGTTTCGCTGACGATTCAAATGGAGCAGCAACAGGTACAGGTCACCGCCGATACCCCAGGCGTGAGCGTGGATCCCAGACAGCAACGTGAGCGCCGTGGTGTTGACGGGCAAGGACCTCGATGCCCTTTCCGACGACCCTGACGAGTTGTCGAACGAGCTCACTGCGCTGGCGGGTCCCGCCGCGGGTCCCAGCGGGGGCCAGATCTACATCGACGGCTTCACCGGCGGCCAACTGCCGCCCAAGTCGGCGATCCGCGCCATCATCATCAACCAGAATCCCTTCTCCGCCCAATATGACACTCCTGGTTATGGCCGGATCGAGATATTGACCAAGCCCGGCACCGACAAACTGCACGGCCAGCTGTTCATGAATGCCAATGCTTCGGTCTTTCAACACCTCCAATCCCTTCGCGCAGAATCAACCGCCTTACCATACGTTGCAATACGACGGCAACGTAAGCGGCCCGCTGGGCAAGAAGGCTTCTTTCTTCTTCAACTTTGACCGGAGAAATATTCAGGACAACAGCATCGTCAATGCCAATGTGCCTTACGTACCCGACCCTGCTACCTGCGGACCAGAAAGCAGCGCTCGTAGTAGACACCATCGGCACGCCGTGCAGCCTGGCCGTCCCTTACCCGCAGACCCGCACCAACATCAGTCCCCGCATCGACTATCAATTGACGCCGAACCAGACCCTAACGGTTCGCTATAGCTACTACCAGGACACCCGGAACGAACAGCGGAGTGGGAAGCTTCGTGCTGCCTAGCCAGGGCTACAACACCAACGAAATAGAAAACAGGATTCAGATCAGCGACAGCCAGGTGTACGGCGCGAAGTTCGTCAACAACACTCGTTTCCAATACGTTCGCGATCAAACCAACCAGACCCCGCAGCTGGTTGCTCCGGCCATCAATGTTCTGCAGAATTTTGAAGGGGGCGGCAGCCCCCTGGGTACCAGCCGCGATACCGAGACCCGCTACGAGTTTCAGAATTACGCTTCCCTTGCGCTTACCAAACACTACCTTCGCTTCGGTGGCCGGCTGCGCGATATCCAGGACACGAATTACTCGAATGCGAACTTTGAGGGCACGTATACGTATTCCAATCTCAATGACTACCAGGCAAACAAGCCCAGCCAGTTTTCCATCACCACGGGAACTCCGACGCAGAGCGTGAGCGTAGTCGATCTGGGTCTTTACGCGGAGGACGACTGGAAGGTGCGCCCCAACTTCACCCTCAGCTACGGGCTGCGCTTCGAGACGCAAAACCACATTCCGAACAAAGCCAATTTTGCTCCGCGGGTTGCGCTTTCCTACGGCCTTGGGGGCGGCGGAGGAAAGCCGCCAAAGACAGTGTTGCGCGCCGGCTATGGAATTTTCTTCAATCGATACACCTATGATCTGCTGCTCAACGTAGACCGCTACAACCTCAATCAACAGGGCCAGGTGCAGACCATTCAGCCCAACCCCAATGGAACCCCTCCGGACAGCACCACGCAGGAATCTGTTGCGTTGCCGACCTACTATCGCACGCAACCTGGCCTGAATGCGCCCGCCACCATAGAAACCGGAACCGGCATCGAGCACCAGGTGAATAAAAACGTAAGCGTCTCGGCGACGTATCTCTACTCCCGCGGCATACATCAATTGCTCTCGCGCAATATCGATGCCCCGATGCCTGACGGGAGCCGGCCGGCGTTGGATTTATGCCCGGCCAACCCGATCGGTGCGGCGCCGGGTACGCCATGCAACATCTATGAGTACGATTCGCTGGCCATCTTCAAGGAGAACCAGATCTTCCTGAACCTGAATGTGGCTTACGGGCGGAGGCTTACGTTTACCGGCTTTTACGTTTACAGCAAGGCCTACAGCGATACCGGCGGCCCCGGCTACCACCCGTCCAATCAGTACGACATCATGCAGGATTACGGCCGTCAGTTCTTCGATGTCCGCAATCGTGTCTTTGCCTTCGCCAATTACTCGGCTCCCTACGGCTTCAGGATCAGCCCGTTCCTCAGTCGCGTCTTCGGGTGCGCCGTTCAACATCCAGCTCAGCCAGGACAACAATGGGGATTCGTTCTTCAACGACCGGCCGGTCTTCGCCTCCTCGGATTCCAATCCCGCCAATGTGGATACAACCAAGTATGGGAACTTCGATATCAGCGCCACGCCTCCCGCTGGCTCGAGGATCATCCCTATCAATTACGGCAATGCCTCGGTTCAATTCGCCATGAATATGCGCGTAGCCAAGACCTTTGGCGTTGGCCCGCGAGTGGAAGAAGGCAAGGGGGCGAGGGTTGATGGTGGTGGCGGCCACGGCGGTGGCCGGGGCATGCCGGGAATGGGGCTGGGCGGCAATGGGCCCAACCCGGGCGGTGGCCAGAACAACCGTGTGGATCGGCGCTACAGCATCACGTTTAGCGCGTTTGCCCACAATATCTTCAACGTGGTCAATCTCGCGCCACCCAACGGGACTCTGGGTGGTCCGCCGGACGGCACCACCGACTCTCCTTTTTTCGGCAAGGCAAGTCAGCTGGCGACGGGATTCTTCTCCCACGGCTCCGCGGTGCGAAGCTTCAACTTTCAGGCGGTGTTTAATTTTTAGGGCGAGGTTGCCGATCACCTCCGCGCGCTGTGCAGGGCCACCCAGGACTAACGTCCTGGGACATTCTCAGTCGTCCCTGCGGGACTGGTGTCGGCGACAATGTAGACCCAGGACTAGCGTCCTGGGCTACTCTCAGCCGTCCCTTCGGGACTAATCCCGGGGACAACTGAGGATCGTCTTGTCCGAACCAGGTTTTTTCAATTCGGCTGATTCGTACGTCACGGGCTGAAACAAATCAGCTATCAGGGCGTATCGCGATCAGTCCCGCAGGGACGCTGAGCATAACTCTCAGCTTATCCCTCCTGGACTGAGTTCCGGACCGGAAGGTTCTTACGCAGACATTAAAGCCCAGTAGGCGCCAGATGGAGCTCCCGCGGGTTTGAAAATCCGCTCCGCGGACTAAGAGTCCGGGGGAGGCACGGGTTCTCCCAACTCGGCGATGGCTCATCTGGGAGAGGCTGAAGGGGTACTCTCAGGAGAAGCCAACGTCTTCTCAATGGCGAGCTTCAGAGGCGGCAGATCCCGCTCGACTGTCAGCCAGATCAGCGAGGGGTCTACCCGGTCGTATTGATGCCGAAGCCAATTTTCGATGCCCCGAATGTTGTTCCACGGAATGGCATAGCGGATAGATCCGGTGCGGATTCTTTTGCTGTCCGAAACCCGATTTGCGGGGAGTTCAGCTAATGCGATTGTTGGGGCTGCGCCCCGTCGTTTTTGGCCCAGGTACGCCTTAGCGAACCTGGGGCACCCGTCCTGTTCCTATTGGCTCCTACTGCGGCTCAGACCGTCGACAAAGACTCGCTTGCGGATAAGCAGCAGCACATTCGAGTTGGCCATTTCAATCTCGGCGCAGGAGGCGCCGAGTACTTCTCCATCGGCTTCGACGGCGATTGGCTGCTTGTATTCGTGACTTGGGGTCGGACGGCAGACCACACGCAGCACATCCTGGTAGTAAGCCGCGGCGTCTTCGGTCTGCGCACGATCACGCGCTCCGCCAGAACGAAAGAGGGCCTCGTAGCTGGCACGCGCCAGGCGGGAGCGCGAGTAACCGGCAACGGTGGCCAGCCGGAGAAAGGGAAAGGTCAGGCCGCCGCAGGGACGCCACCGATTCAACTCCGCCACCCGCACCGCGATCGCTTCGCTTACCTGTTGGTGGACGATGGACCCGCCGAGGGTGGTGATGGCAATGTCGAAGGGCTGTACCGGATGGTTGAGGAGTAGCCTGGCACCGGCGGCGAAATACGCTGCCCGGCCTACCCTGCTCTTACCTGAACGGCGCGCCTCATACATCAGGGTCGCATGCATGCCCATACCGGCGGCCATCGCGAAGAGCCAGCTTTGCCGGCCTTCAGGGACGCAGCAGGTAATCTTGCCCAAGGGCACAGGAAAGGGACAGCTGCGTAGAATCCAACGCGCGGCGGAAACCGGATCCTTGGGCATCTTGAGATTTTGCGCCAGCACGTTTCCCGTGCCGAAGGGAATAATGCCCAGCGGTACGGCCGAGCCGGCGATCCCTTGAATGACGTCAAAGATGGTGCCATCGCCGCCGCAGACAATGATGGCATCGTAACCTTCTGCTACTGCCCGTTTTGCCTTGGGTCCAGCGGCTCGGTTTTCGCCGGTTTCCAAGATATCGACCGCGGCGCCGGCTTCGCGAAAGGTGCTGTGAACGCGAGCGATATCTCTGCGTCTTGCTCCTGTTTGCTGCAGCACCGGGTTAACGAAGAGCAGGATTTTTTTCATGGCGCTTCAGAACTGCGCCGGCTTCTCCCAGTCGGAGAACACGAATTCTTCCAAGGGCTTCCGCTGCCGCGGAGATACTTCCATCTTCTGCAGGTGCTCGGGCAGACTGGCCGGATCGCCGAAGTATCCAATTGCGGTGACCGCGCCGATCTCATAGTCAGAGGGTATCGCAAACGATGCCCGCGCCTGTTCGCGATCGAAGCCGGCCATGGAATGAGTGTGCAGTCCATCCGCGGTCGCCTGCAGGGCGAGGGTCGCTGAGGCCGCACCGGTGTCGTGCATGCCGTACGCGTTCGGCTTGCCGTTTTTGGTGAAGACCTTTTTTGCCACCGACAGTACCAGCACCGGAGCGCTCTTGGCCCACGACTGGTTAGACTCAACCAGCGCGTTGAAGATCTTCTGGTAGGTTTCGTCGCCTCGCCGGCCCACCAAGAACCGCCAAGGCTGCTCGTTCGAGGAGGAGGCGGCCCACCGAGCGGCTTCAAACAGCCTTTTCAGCTCCGCGGCGGGTACTTCCTTGTCGGCATAGGTACGTGGACTCCAGCGACGGCGGATCAAATCGTCCACGCCGGTTACTTCAGGCGCATGCTTTAACTTCTCGACGCCTTCGGATGATGTTGTTGGGGGCACGGGATAACTCCTGAATGAATCCAGCTTCAGTGGTTAGATAAATGGAGGAGAGGAACGACGCAAAATCGCCTGCTCCGACCCGGATTTCCTGTGAAGCATGTTGGCGTTGGCGAACTTCATGCGGCCATATCCAGTGCAGCGAACAGGAAATCCCGGGGAAGAGCAGGCGATTGGTTTTCTATTCGCGGACGCCTTCGACGAAGGCCTTTAGTTTGCGTGAGCGAGAAGGATGCCGCAACTTGCGCAGCGCCTTGGCTTCGATTTGCCGGATACGCTCGCGGGTTACCTGGAAGCTCTGACCCACTTCTTCCAGCGTATGCTCGGAGCCATCCTCCAGGCCGAAGCGCATCTTGATCACACGCTCTTCGCGCGGAGTCAAAGTACGCAGTACCTGCGAGGTATATTCCTTCAGGTTGACGCTGATCACCGCTTCAGAAGGCGAGACTGCCTGGCGATCTTCGATGAAGTCGCCAAGATGGGAATCTTCTTCCTCGCCGATGGGAGTTTCGAGCGAGATCGGTTCCTGTGCGATCTTGAGCACCTTGCGAACCTTGGCCACCGGGATGTCCATCCGGCGTGCGATCTCCTCGGAGGTAGGCTCGCGGCCCAGCTCCTGCACCAATTGCCGCGAAGTGCGAATCAGCTTGTTGATGGTCTCGATCATGTGCACCGGAATGCGGATGGTGCGTGCCTGATCGGCAATGGCGCGGGTGATCGCCTGGCGAATCCACCACGTGGCGTAGGTGGAGAACTTGTAACCACGGCGGTATTCGAACTTATCGACCGCCTTCATCAAACCGATGTTGCCTTCCTGGATCAGATCGAGGAATTGCAGACCGCGGTTGGTGTACTTCTTGGCGATAGAAACCACCAGGCGCAGGTTGGCCTCGATCAGCTCGCGCTTGGCCTGCTCCGCGTCCATGTCGCCCTGGATCATCTCGCGCTGGGTGCGCTTGAGTTCGGCGATGGAGACGCCGGCCTCCTGCTCCAGCTTTTCCAGGTCGGTCTTGCAGTTCTTCTGCTGGCGGCGATATTCCTTGCGCAGCTCTTCGCTCTTCGACTGGTCGTGCTTCTGTTCGAGCGACTTGATCTGCCGCTCCAGCATGCGCATGGCGTCGACGGTCTTGTTGACCTTGTCCAGCAGCCGCTTGCGTTCCGCGTTGGTGTACTTCAGCTCGCGGACGATGCGCGAGACTTCCACCCGCTCGCGGTTCATCATCCATCGCGTCTTGCGATGTTCCCTGGCCTTCGCCTTGACGTTGATCGTTTCCAGCTTTTCGAAGAGCAGGGATGCTTTCTTCTGGTGCTTGAGCAGGGTGTCGACGCGACCGATGGTTACCCGGATGCGCGCCTGCAGAATCTCTTCGGTGATCTCTTCCTCATCGAAGATCACCACTTCCTTGATGTTGCGTACGCCGCGCTTGAGGTCCTCGCCGAGGGCGACGATCTCGCGAATGACGATGGGCGAACGGGAAATGGCCTTGAGTACCCGCAACTGCCCGCGCTCGATGCGCTTGGCAATCTCAACTTCGCCTTCTCTGGTCAGCAGTGGAACAGTGCCCATTTCGCGCAGGTACATGCGAACGGGGTCATTGGTTTTCTCGAGTGTGCCCGGTGTAAGGTCGAGTTCAACGTCCTCGCCCTCCTCACCCTCGCTCTCGAACTTATCCGCGCCAAACTTGGGACCGCCTTCGAGCACATCAATGCCCTGGGTCCCGATGGTGGTCAGCAGATCGTCGAGATCGTCCGGTGAATGCAGGTCGCCAGGAATCAGGTCGTTGACCTCGTTATAGGTCAAGTAACCTTTCTCCTTACCTGCATCAATCAGTTTCTGAATGTCTTCTTCGTACTTGTCTTCGATAGCCAAGCAAATCCTATCCCGTGCCTTATTTTTCGGATCGGTCCGTGCTTAGAAAGGACAGGGTGCTATGCGAGCCGCTAAGGGCATATTCCGGACGGTTGATAAACCGTTTGGGCAAGTAGACGCACGTCCTTCAAAGAGTTATAGAATATCATGGATTGGAGTGTGCCCCTTCGGCTGCTCCCAGAACGACACCCCACGGAATCCCGATCCGCTCACTCCATTAGATGAAAAACGGCTGGTTTGGTTTCCACCGCGAGTCGTAGCGCGACGTACGACTTTGGGACTAACCATCCGCATCCCGCATCTGGCGGTCAACCTTGAGCTTTTCAGCCATGAAAACGGCTAGCTGAGCCCAATCGCCGCGCCGTTCTGCCTCGGCAATGTCCGCGCGCACGCGGCGCTGCAAGGCTTCCAGTTGGCGATATTGCAGCGACTCCAGTGCGGCTTCCACCTGCTCCATCTCCACCTCGCTGGACTCGCGCAGCAAAGCCTGGGCCAGCAATGCGCGCTGGCCGGCATCGGGTAGTGCGGCCAAGGGCTCGATGGGTCCGCGATCGCGCAGAAGCAACAGGATTGGGGTCACTGCAAGCCCTTCGAACGACTGAGGTTGGCTGTGCAAGGCCTGGGAGATACGGAGGCAGATGCGGCTTTCGGGGGCGCCGGCCATGGCCCGCAGCAGCAATCTCTCCGCCTCCTTGAGGCTGTCGAGAGCTGAGGGATTCACCTGGTCGCGGCGTTTGCGCGCCGCCTGGTGCAGTTCCTCCCTGACCAAGGCTGAATCGATGCCCAGCTTCTGGGCGGCGTCGGACGCGAACTCGTCCCGAGCGATGCGGTTGGGCATGCGCCGGATGTGGGGCAGCAGGTAGTTTAGGGCCTTTGTCTTGCCATCTGCCGTCCGGGAAGGGAAAAGCTGCATTGCGCGATCCAGCAGGTAGTCCGAATGCCGTTTGGCTGCTTCGACGGCGCCCACATAGGCCTTGATGCCTCGTTCGCGGATAAAGCGGTCAGGATCGAGCCCACCCTCAAGGGTGACGACCAGGACCTCAAAATCCTCCTCGGTGAGCAAGGCAATCGACTTTTCCGCGGCGTTGGCGCCGGCGGTATCGGGATCGAAATTGACGAAGAGGCGTTTGGTGTAGCGGCTGAGCAACCGGACCTGCATCTCGGTAAACGCGGTTCCGCTGGTGGCCAGCACATTGTGAAATCCGGCCATGTAGGCTGTGATGCAATCCATCTGGCCTTCTACCAGGAGGGCAAACGTCCGCTCCCGGATTGCCTGCTTGCGCCTTATCGAGATTAAAAAGCACCTGTCCCTTGGAGTAGAGCGGAGTTTCCGGGGAGTTCATGTACTTCGGCCCGGACTTCTCATCGCTATCGAGCGCCCGCGCGGTAAAGGCAATGACGCGCCCAGCCTCGTTGTGGATGGGAAAGGTGATCCGCTTGCGAAAACGCGCATACAGCGGTCCGGCGGATCCATCCGGCTGCTCTTTGGACGAAAGCAGGCCCGACAGGCGCAGAAGATCGGGAGGGGCTGTCCCTTGCAGGCGATCGCGCAGCGCATTGAAGGAGTCCGGTGCATAGCCGATGCGGAACTTGGCGATGGCCTCCGCCGTCAAGCCACGGCTGGTGAGGTATTCACGCGCCCGGGAGCCTTCGGCTGAACGCAACTGCTCCTCGAACCAGGTCGTGGCCAACTCGTGCAGTTCGAGCAGCTTGCCGCGCTGGCGGCTCTCCTGCGCTTCTTCCGGCGAGGAAAACTCCCGTTTGGGTAGAGCGATTCCGCACTTTTGGGCAACGACTTTTACGGCTTCCGGGAAGCCGACATTCTCGATTTTTTGGACGAAGGAGAAAACGTCGCCCGACTCGTTGCAGCCAAAGCAATGGTAGAACTGGCGCACCGCATGCACCGAAAAGGACGCTGTCTTTTCCCCGTGAAAGGGGCAAAGGCCGGCGTAGTTCTGGGCTCCGGATTTCTTCAGCGTGATGTATCCGCCGATGATCTTAACGATGTCCGCCTGCTGCTTTACGAGTTGGGCGAAGTCTGAAGACACACTTTATTGTCGTACATCGAGAGCGCTGGAAAAGCGCCCGGTTGTGTGGAAGGCGGATTAAGAGGCTGCGGAAAAACTCTCTGCAGTCTGGAGGAAAGAACACCTCAGGGGCTGAAGCCCAGATTTTTGTTGGCCTTTACGGCCCGACTAAAGTCGTGCCCTGATACAAAGCAGGAGAGCGGTGGCTCATTGCGGCCTGGCTAAACCGGCGGAAAAACTCTGCTCGGCAGGAAAGCCATACCTCAGGGGCTGAAGCCCAGATTTTTGTTGGCCTTTACGGCCCGACTAAAGTCGTGCCCTGACACAAAGCATGAGTTTTTCCGCAGCTTGTGCAACAGCTCCTCCGGTTGCTTGCCCTGTTCCCGCAAGAGTCGCAGGCTCAGCGAGTCATGGCGCTTGGCGAGCCTTTGCCCTTGTTCATCGACCAGGAGATCGCAGTGATACCAGGCGGGGGAGGAGAAACCCAGCGCCCGCGCGAGAAGAATCTGGCGCGCCGTTGATTTCAGCAGGTCGGCGCCGCGAACAACCTCGGTGATCTCCATCGCTGCGTCATCGACTACTACAGCGAGCTGATAAGCAGCAAGGTCGTCCCGGCGCCAAACCAGGAAGTCTCCAAAGTCCCGCCCGGCGACGAAGGTCTGCGGGCCAAAGTGCCGATCCTCGAAGACCACGGCTTCTCCATCGGGCACGCGAAAGCGCCAATTGGCGCCTATAGACGATTCGAGCCCGCCGGACGGCATGATGGCCGGGCGGCAGGTTCCGGGATAAATCCCCTCGTCGTCGTGGGGAGCCTGCATGGCCTGCGCCAGGTCCTTGCGCGAACAACGGCAGGGGTAGAGCCATCCCCCGGCGAACAGCCGGCGCCAGGCGTCGCGATAGAGGCCGTGCCGTTGGCTTTGCGTGTAGGGCCCGAAGGGACCGCCCACGTCGGGTCCCTCCCTGCCATTCGAGGCCAAGCCAGCGCAGGTCTTCCATCATGGCTTGGCGGAAATGCGGCTGCGAGCGGTCGGGGTCAAGATCCTCGTCGCGCAGGATGAGAGTGCCTTGGGCTGCGAGCGCGCGCTGTTGTGCGATCCAGAAGGTGCGCGCGTGGCCCAGGTGCAGGAACCCGGTGGGAGAGGGCGCCAGCCGGCCCCGGTAGGTAGGGAAAGTCACTTGGGGATTTTCCTTTACCGCGGGATAAGTCTTGGGACACCCATCGATTGGCTGCGACATATGCTTCAAAACAGATCTGGAATGCTGGAAAAGGCGATGCGCGTCGGCGCCGCCGCACCCGCCAGCAGCATGCTGGCAAAGCACAGGGTGTTGGTCCCGTACTTGTAGTTCACCCGGTCCATGGTGCTCGACAGCCGGGTCCGCTTTGCCTCTTCTTCGAGGCCGGAGAAGAGAGAAAGCGTGTGCAGGTGGTCGGGAACCAGGTTGCCCAGGGTAACGCCCACGAAAAACGGTTTTTGATGGGCCCGGCCGGCCGGGCTTTGACTCCATAGGTGCTGCAGCCCCTCCAGAAGCGTCTGGTTATCCTGGCATTCCAGGAGCTGGGTGCTTTGTGCCCACGGCTTCTGGTGAATGCCGGAAGAATGTTTCGAAGAGGCGGCTGAGCTGGCCACCGCGAAACGAATGGTCAAGGTCATATTCGAGGCCCACAGCCGGGCTTTTCGCAGGCGCATCGCGGCTTTGTGCAGGAGCTTGTTAGCCACCGCGTAGGCGCCCTCCGGGGTGCGGAGCTCAGGCGACAGAACGTGGGAGTGGCCGATCGACTTGGCGTGCTCCAGCTCGGCGTCGCCAAAATCCTCTCCCCGCAGCCAGTGCCACAGCTTTTCGCCGCCTATCCCGCCCCATGCGGCGTGCAACTGCTCCCGATCGAGCGCCAGGAGTTGCTCCATGGTGCGAATGCCGGCCTGTTGCAGGCGTTTCTCCATCCGCGCGCCCACGCCGGGCAAGTCCCGCGGTGTCAGCGCCGAAAGGGCATCGTGCAGCAGATCGGGGGTCAAGGCCACCAGGCCGTCCGGCTTTTCCATATCGGAGGCCACTTTGGAGAGGTACCGGTTGGTCGCCAGTCCAACGGAGCAGCGAAGGGTAGCCCCAGCCTTGCGGCGCACCGCGGCTTTGACCTCGCGCGCCAACTCTAGCGCGGCCAGCAAAGGCTGCTCCCTGCCTAGGAGCCGGCAGGCCATCTCGTCGATTGACATGACAGAAGTGACCGGAAGGCAGGATTCGACGGCCTCGACCACCCGGTGATGGTAGTCGACGTACAGCTCATGCCGGGCCTCGACCAGCACGATGCCGGGGCAGAGCCGCTTGGCTTCGCCGACTTGGGTGCCGGTACGCACTCCATATTGTTTTGCCTCGTAGCTGGCGGCGATGCAGCAGGTCGTGTCCGCCATCAGCGGCACCACGGCCATGGGGCGGTCGCGCAGCTCCGGCCTTAACTCCTGCTCTACAGATGCGAAGTAGGAGTTGAGGTCGAGGAAGAGCCATCGCAGCCGGGGATCCCCCATTCGGAACGTATTGTTTGTCGCGTCGGTCACATCTGACTAGTTTTGCTCATATCGAATTTTCTATAGCGATGCTAATCTTTGTGCCATCGGTACTTTTCGGGAAGTGGACGGTTGGGCCCAGAAAGGGAAGCCACCCCCGAGAAATATTTTGCATCCCAGAAAACCATCCCTGGGATTAGGGTTTCATAGATTGTGGAGTAACTAAGATGCATTCTCTCCATCTACACACCTTCGTTCGCTGGTTTTTTCAGTTTCAGTCGTACGGGCCAGCAATTCTCGTCACGGTAGGTGCGGCGTTGCTGATGGCCTGTGGTATCGGTGCAGCCTGCTCGCCCTGTAAGGAAAAGGACGAGGTCTTTCATCGCCAGGTGTTCTAAGGACGTTGGGTTTCTCCGCTTGCCGTCGTGCCCCCGGGTGTTCGACGTTCCTCGGTTTTTTTGTCTTATCTCCATCCTCTTGCGCGATACTTCTCAGAAAAAGGCGCAGGGCTAAGAGGGTGCGGAAGAGTCTGTACCGAGCAGGAAAGCAAAACCTCAGGGGCTAAAGCTCAATTTCCTGTAAGTGGATGTTTCGCTAGTTCTCACCGCAGACTCTTCAAGCCCTCACCGATTGCATGCTACGTGCCGTATGGCTAAACAGCTTGCGGAAAAAAGCAGCGGCTAAAGCCGGATTCATGGCAAAGCATTTACGTACGGCCTAAAGGCCGTACCCTTCAGAAAAGTGAGTTTTTCCGCAGCCTGTAAAGCCGTAAACTTCCGTTGAGCGAGTTTTTCGCGGTTTTTGAAGCGGTGACCTTCGTCAGCGGTGGCTTGGGCGTTCGGGTTTCACGAACTCCGGCTTGCCTTTCGCTCCCCATTCCACGTAGCCCATCGGATGATGATGGTCGTGGGTAAAGAGAACCAGCCATCGCTCGGGGATCGCGCGGCTTAGGAAGCGCTTGCGCTGCTCTATGCAGGTGAGCGGGTCTAGGTCATAACCCATCACCCAGGTCACGTCGAGGTGCGCGCTGGTGGGCATCAGGTCAGAAATGTAGCAGGCCCTGCTTCCACCCGAATCGAGCATCACCGCCATCATCTGCGCGGTGTGCCCGGGAAAAACTTCGACACTCACTCCAGGAACAATCTTTGTGTGGCCCCCGCTTGGAGTGTCAAGCAAAGTCATTTGCCCGCTGGCGACGAGGGGATCGTAATTGTCACTGATATAGCTCACGGCATCGCGCTCCAGCTGCAGATGGCCGTGCTCCACTTCTCCGCGATGCGCGAAGTAGCGGGCATTGGGAAACGTGGGCGCGATGCTGCCATCTTCCCTTCGCGTTGTATTCCATCCGCAGTGATCGAAGTGCAGGTGGGTGTTGATCACGATGTCCACCTCCTCCGGTTTGATGTGAGCCGCGTCAAAGCTCTGCAGCAAGAGCTGCCTGGCGTCGAAGATGCCGCGCATTTTTTCCGGCAGCTTGTTGCCGATGCCAGTCTCGATCACCACTGTGTGTTTCCCGGACCGTACAACGACGGTGTTGGTTCCGAGCAGGATCTGGTTTCGCTCATTGGCCGGCGCGCGCTTCTCCCACAAGGGTTTCGGCACTACACCGAACATGGCGCCTCCATCGAGCAGATAGGGGCCGTCGGACAGGATGGTCAGGTCCAGGTCGCCGAGTGTCGCGTGGCCGCGCACCAGATCGCGTGTGGTGTGAGTTTCCGCAGGATGCATCATGGCAACACCGGGCTCATGAGATAACGCTCAAAATGTTCCAGTATGCTGCCATACAAGTGGGTGGTGGCCTCAGCGCCGCCGACGTCGTGCGTCTTGCGCGGATAGAGTTGCAGATCATAGGGCAGATCGGCATCGATCAAACGCTGAATGAATTGGATGGAATTCTCCAGGTGTACGTTGTCATCTCCAGTGCCTTGTATCAGCAGTAGGCGCCCCTTGAGGTTGGGTGCGCTATTCAGCACGGAGTCGTCGCGATAGATATCTTCGTTGGCTACCGGCGTTCCAAGATAGCGCTCGGTGTAGATGGAATCATAGTTCTGCCATTCGGTGACTGGAGCTCCGGCGACCCCGGCGCGAAAGCGGTCACTATGGGTCATGGCATAGAGGGTGAATGTACCGCCCCAACTCCAACCCCACCAGCCGAGCCGTTTGGGGTCAAGTTGGGGATACGCGCGAAGCGTTTGGTCAAGCGCCGCGATCTGGTCGCCCAGTTGTACCGGTCCGAAGTCATGATAGGCCGCCTGGGCAAAGTCGCGGCCTCTCCCCCCCGTCCCACGGTTGTCCACGTGCAGCACGGCGAACCCCCTCTCTACCAGCACCTGATCGAAGAGACGATCTTCGGCCGACCATTTTCCGGTGACTATCTGCGCGTGCGGGCCGCCATATGGATTCACGATCAGAGGCACGCTTGCCGCCTCAGTCTTGCCCGCCGGCAAAACCAGTTGGCCATAGAGCGTGGTAACGCCATCGGCAGCTTTCCATTCGACGGGCAGCGGCGGTGTTAATGCCGTATCAAGTGCCGGCGATTTCCAGATCGTCTGACAGTCGTTATCGTGGCGGCATAGATCCACCACAGGGGGCGTCGTGGTGGAAGAAATTGTATCGGCAAAGAAATTCGTGTTGGGCGAGAAGATCGGCTCGTGCCATTCTCCGTTGCGGCTCACGCGGCGCTTGCCCTGGCCGTCGAGTCCGATCACCCAGAGCTGCTGCTGGCGCGGGTCCCCCTCGTTGGAGAGATAGTAGACGGTGCGCGCCACCTCGTTCACGCCCAGAATATCTCCCACCTCATAGTTGCCGCCAGTGAGTTGCTTGACCAGTCTGGCATCGGTAGCCAACGGGTTCGCCCCGTCAAAGCTATAGAGGTAGATATGGTTGTGCCCATCCCGCCAACTGGTAAGCAGAAAGTTTGAGGCGAAGAAGGTCAAGTCATAGGAGTCGTCCAGGAACTTGTCGTCCGTTCTGGTGAGCACCGGTCTCAACTCGTCCATCGAGAGGTCGACGAAATACAGCGTCATCGTCTTGTGATCGCGCTTCAATGTCTCAATCCACAGAGTCTTGGGATTGAGCCATCCAAAGCGGGGGACGTAATCGCTGCCGTTGTCGATGGGCAGGTTGATCCACTTGGTCCTTCCGCCATTGGCGCCGACCACTCCAACACGCACCACGGGGTTCGGATCACCGGGCTGCGGATAACGCTGGCGATCGACGGTTGCGTGGGTGGGGATCCAGTCTTCGATGGGATATTCGGGCACCGGGGCTTCGTTCATCTGCAAGTACGCTATGCGCCGCGAGTCTGGCGACCAGAAGTAATTGCTGCGCACATCGAGCTCTTCTTCATAGACCCAGTCCACCTCGCCATCGAGTAGAGCGTCTGCTTGCGAATCCGTGAGCCGCAATGGGGGATTGTTGTCTTTCAATTTGTTTACATAGAGATTGTGACCGCGAACATACGAGAGGTAGTTTCCGTCGGGTGAAAACTTGGGATCATCTCCACTGCCCGCACCGGTCGATGCCAGTTGCAGGCCGGTCTTAGTCGCCAGATCGAAGAACCACAGCTGCCCATTGGAGTCGAAGAGCAGGTGCTTCGAGTCGGGTACCCAGCTGTAATTGGGTTGCTTGTAGCGGATGCGATTGTCGACGTCACGCTCGGATGTGACGGGGGGATTGAGAGACTGCATCCTAGCGTGGTCCACCAGCACCTGCGTGTTGCCCGTTGCCCCCTCTATGGCCAGTAGATCGCCATTGTCGGCGATATAGCTGAGCCGGGTGCCGTCGGGACTCCAGGCGATGCCCTGCGGCGGTTGGGTTGCCTGCTGCTGGGGGTAGATCTGGTCGACCGTCACCGGCTTGGTATCAGCCGCCAAGGCGGAAAGGCGACAGCAGAATCCAAGCACCAGGGCGAATCGAATCCTTCTCAACGAATAGCTCCAGCAGGGTCCCCGTTCGACTCCGCTCAGGGCAGGCTCTCGGCTGCGCTCGGGATGACAAATTCGAGGGCGGGGGCCCTCGTTGGGGGACCTGTGAGCCTGAAGTGTATCGCACGTTGATGGGCCAGGGTGTTGGAGCATTTTCAGTACTACTCTGCACGGTGAAGTTCAGCGACATGGCTTTTCTTGAGGAAAAGCCATGTCGGGAGTGGTCGCCTGGAATGCATCGGAAGTGAAAATGCTGTAGACTCCAGACCAAAGCATGGATGTTCAATTGCAGTCGCTTATTCGTTTGCAACAGGTCGATATAAAGACGGCCCAATTGCTGGAAACCATCGCTGCCGTTCCCCGGCACATGCAATCCATCGAAGAAAAACTTCAGCAGCTCAAGCTGGCGGTGGAGCAGGCGGACAAGGCTGTGCCGGTGGAAGAGGCGCGGCGCAGAAGATTGGAAAGCGATCGCAAGGATCAGCAGCAGAAGCTGGTTAAGTACCGCGACCAGTCAAGCAGCGTCAAGACCAACGAACAATTCCATGCCTTGCAACATGAGATCGGATTTGTCGAAGCGGAAATTCGCCGCATCGAGGACGAGGAACTCGCCAGCATGATCAGGAGCGAGTCGCTCGAGAGCCAGCGCTTCGAGGCGCGGACGGCGCTAGCCCAGCAGTCGAAGGTGCTCGATGAGGAAAAGGAGCGGGCTCGCATTGCCTCACTGGGCTACCAGGAAGAACTCGCTACGATGCAGCAGGAACGAACCACACTGCGTAAAAAAGTGAACGAAACCCTGCTCTCCCAATATGACCGTATTGCTTCTTCTTCTCGCAAGACCGCGCTTGCACGCGCTGCAGGACAGCGGTGTCTCTCCTGCCAAATGCAATTGCGTCCGCAGTTTTGGAATCAGGTGCGCGAAGGCACTCTGCTGAATTGCGAGAGCTGTGGGCGATTGTTGTACTTCGATCCGGCGCAGGTCACTACTCAGGCGTCGTGATTCTGCGGTTTCAGTTGAGGCCTCTGCGTTCTCCACACACGATGGGAATATGCCTCAGGGGCTAAGGAGCCTGCGTGAGGAGTGGTTTCTCTGAACCGATAAAAGGGAGTCCAGGGCTTAACATTTAGGAATGAAACGAATTGCTGTCGACATGGACGAGGTGCTGGCAGATGCCCTGAGCGAACACCTGGCGCGCTACAACCGTGACCATGGCGAGGCCATCACCAAAGGCGAGTTGCACGGTAAATGGCTGTGGGATATCGTCTCCGCCGACAGGCATGAGCGATTAGAGGCTTACCTCCGCAGTGAAGACTTCTTCGAGGACCTGCCGGTCCTTGAGAACAGTCAGGAGGTTCTGGAAAAGCTCAGCCGGCACTACGAGATTTTTATTGCCACCGCAGCCATGGAGTTTCCGAATTCCTTCGGTCCCAAATACCGGTGGCTACGACGCCACTTTCCCTTCATCCCGCCGACCCACTTCGTTTTCTGCGGCGACAAGAGCATCCTGCACGCCGACTACCTGATTGACGACACCTATCGGCATTTACAGGGATTCAAAGGCCAGGGGATCCTCTTCTCCGCTCCCCATAACGCAACCGTCACCGGTTTTCGGCGGGTTGCCGGCTGGCGAGAGATCGAGGATTTCTTTCTGCCTGTGGGCAGAGCCTGATTTTCTAAGGCTCCGGCTGGAGGCTCTCCTTGGTACGGGGCGGGGTGGGAATCGTGGTGGTCGCCGGTCTGCCGGAAGGCAAATTCAGGGCAGAGCTCTTCGCTCCCATGGCAGCCCCCAGAGGGCGCAGGTTCATGGCCGGTTGTGGCGACTGCAGTTGGTGCATGGTCACGATGATAGCGTGGGCCGCTGCCTTGCCTGCGCAGCGATATCCATGGGGCGTGCTGGCATCAAAGTACACTCCATCCCCCGGGGAAAGGACATGCGTCTTGTCTGCATGCCGGATTTCCAGTTCACCCTCCAGGATGTAAAGAAACTCATAGCCCGGGTGTACGTGGGGCCGGACCTCGATGTTCTTCTTCAGCGGAACAAACTCTGCGTAGTAGGGATCCAATTGGCGATCGGGAACCATGTATCCGAGGCTCTCGAAGTAGTAGGTTGGATCGTCGACGCCAGTCTGGGGTAAACGAACGCGCTCCTTTTTCCGATGAATCCGGAAAAGGGTGTGCGGCTCGGTCTCGAAAAAGTAGGAAAGGTCTTTGCTGAAAACCATCGCTACCCGGGCCAGGTTGCGTAGAGTCGGCACGACACGGCCGGTCTCGAGCTGTGACAGGAAGCTGGCAGACAAGCCGGTATGCCGGCCCAGTTCGACCAGACCCATGGACTTTTTCAGGCGGAGCCGCTTGATTCGTTCGCCGATGCGCTTCTCTGCGATAAACGATTCCGCGCTGGCGGGGTCAATTTGCGAATTTGTCGCTGTCTCTTTGGTTTCCACGGTGCGGGCTCCTTTAATGCATGCGGGCTGAACACGTGTGATGCGATTAGCACCTAAAATGTTGCTGAGAAGAAAATAGTTTCCTTTTCCATGAACATTATCTCAGAACTGCCGGCGGGACGCTAGGATCACAACGGATGCACATGAGATGACAGCTGATCAGATTTTGTTGACTGGATCATCGGGACTTATCGGTACTTCTTTAGTACGTGCTCTGCGCCGCAAGCGGATTTCAATTATTTCGCTGCATCGGCGTCCGCTGCCTGGAACCGGTCTCCACAATGCGGGTTTTCAGGGGCTGTGGGATCCCTACGCGGCAACGCCGATGACCCTTCCCCGGAATGTTGAAGGGACGACCGCGGCAGTTCATCTCTCCGGGGCGAATCTGGCCGGGCGGCGATGGAACGCCTCCTACAAACAGGAGATCCTGGAAAGCCGGGTAAAGCCTACGCGCGCGATCGCCACCCTGCTGGCCGGGCTGCGGCCCAAGCCGGCAGTGCTGGTGTGTGCGTCGGCGATCGGTATTTACGGTGGCCGCGGGGATGAATTGCTGACCGAGTCCTCTTTACCGGGAAGTGGATTTCTCCCTGAGGTGTGCCTTGCCTGGGAAAAAGCAACGAAGCCGGCCTCAGACGCGGGAATCCGGGTGGTGCATCTGCGATTTGGCGTTGTGCTTTCTCCGGACGGGGGCGCCCTGGCGCAGATGCTGCCTCTCTTTCGCGCTGGGCTTGGCGGCCGGCTAGGGAGCGGCCGGCAGTGGATCAGTTGGGTAGCGCTGCCCGATGCGATTCGGGCAATTGAGTTTGCATTGGAGAACCGAAGCTTAGCCAAGGCGGTGAATGTAGTTGCGCCCAACCCGGTGACAAATTTGGAATTCACCCGCTCGCTGGGGCGGGCCCTTCACCGTCCAACGCTGCTTCGCGTCCCCGCCTTTGCGTTGCGCCTGGCTTTCGGCGAAATGGCGGAGGCCACTATCCTCCGAAGCCAGCGGGTCTTGCCTGCTCGCTTGAGTGCCTCGCGGTTTGAGTTCGAATATCCAGAACTCGACGCCGCTGTTTGCGCCATGTTGAGCCGCCCTTAGAGGCCGCACGCCGCTACGCTCATCGATAGAATGATTTACGTTGGGAGAGCATGCATCGCAAGCTCCTGGTTTCAGCGCCCCGCATTGCCGGCTTCGCCTTCGCGCTGCTTACGATTCTGATTGCCGGTTCGGGGAACGGCTGCGGATCGCCCGGGGCGCCACAGCCGCCCACCCTCAACCTGCCGACGCCAGTCTTAAATCTCTCCGCCGTGCGTATTGGCAACTCCGTTCGCTTGGCTTGGACGATGCCGACGCGCAGCACCGACCACATCGCCTTGCAGCGCCCGGTCAAGGTTCAGGTCTGCCGCGCGCTTGAGAAGGGCGCTTGCACCAACGCCGGCAGCCTCTCGCTCGAGCCAGGTAAGGAAGGGGCATACACGGACGAATTGCCTGCCGAGTTCGTCCAGGGACCAGACCGTCTGCTGCGTTATGAGGTCTTCTTGAATAACCATGCAGGTAAATCCGCGGGCCCGTCGAACGTCGCTTACTCTGCCGCCGGGGTCAGCCCACCCGCCGTCACCGGACTTACCGCGCAAGTGCGAGCCGACGGTGTCGTGCTCAATTGGCAGCCGGTCGGCGAGTCTGGGAGATCGGTGTTCTTCCGCATCGAGCGTATGCAGTTGACCCCTCCAGCGCCGCAGGAAACTCCCAAGTCTCCGCTCGCCCCCGCCGTACCGGCCGCCTCACAAACGCTGGTGGTCCATGGGAAGGAGGGCGGAGATCCGGGCCACGCCATCGATGCCTCCGCCGTCTTCAACCAGCGATATCGCTACTCCCTCGAACGGGTCGCGACCATTGCTGTCTCCGGACAATCCGTGGAGGTACAGGGTTTGCCCAGCGAGGCTATCGTAGTTGCGACCACCGACGTTTTTCCCCCCGCGGTTCCCCAGGGGCTGGTGGCCGTGGACGATGCGGCTGCTGGCGCGATCGATCTCTCCTGGTCGCCGGACAGCGATAGCGATCTGGCGGCTTACCACGTCTACCGACGCGATGTGCATGGAGATTCGACGGCCCAACGCATCGCTTCCGTGGGGGTCGAGACCTCGTACCGGGATGCGGGCGCACAACCCGAACATACGTATGCTTATTCGTTGTCGGCCGTCGATCAAAGTGGCAATGAGAGCAAGCGTTCTGCTGAAGTGGAGGAGACTTTACCCAGCCGGTAAGCTCGCAAGCCAACCGCCTCTAGAACTCAGACATAGGAGCCCCATGAAATATTGCCGCCTGCAAACGAAGTATGGAGCGCAATACGCCGAGGTCGTCGACCGCGATGGCCGGATGTGGATCGAGCGCCTGATTCCACCCTTCGAAGAAGGCCCAGCGAGCGATTTCGTTGACCCAGCGATCGATCGATTCGAACCACTGCCGCTCGACGAGGCGCGAACGCTCGCTCCCGTTGCGCCCTCAAAGATCGTCTGCGTCGGACGCAATTATCGCGAGCACGCGGCGGAGCTGGGCAATGAGGTTCCGGCCGAACCGCTTCTGTTCCTCAAGCCTCCGTCCGCGATTATTTCGCCGGGTGAGGGAATTCGCATTCCGTCGCTCTCTAAGAGGGTTGATTTTGAAGGCGAAATCGCGGTGGTGATCGGCAATCGCTGCAGCAGGATTGGTCCCGATGAGAACCCAAGCGACTACATCCGTGGATACACCATCGCCAACGACGTGACCGCAAGAGACCTGCAGAAGAAAGATGGCCAGTGGTCCCGCGCCAAAGGCTTTGACACCTTCTGCCCCGTCGGGCCGCTGGTTAGCGACGAAGTGGATCCGGCTTTCGGCATCGGCATCACCACCCGCCTGAATGGGGAGCTGCGCCAGGACGGCAATACGCGCGACCTGATCTTCTCGATCGACCATCTGCTGCGCTATATCACTGCGGCCATGACGCTGTTTCCAGGGGACTTGATCCTCACCGGGACCCCGGCAGGCGTTGCTCCGATGCAGCCCGGTGACCGGGTGGCCATCACCGTGGAGGGGATCGGAACGCTGAGTAATCCAATTGTTTGATGGTGGGAGAGGAATTCTGAGAGCCCCGCGAAACCTATCGCGATTTTAAGAATCTCACTTGTGGGAAGCCTTACACTGAAGGTGTACGCAAGGAGAGATATCGCATGGCCAAGACATTGCTCGAACAGCTTAAGGAAGTGACGGTGGTCGTCGCCGATAGCGGGGATTTTGAATCGATCGAACAATTCAAGCCCCAGGACACTACGACCAACCCCTCTCTTCTCACTGCGGCCGCCGGGATGCCACAGTATCAGCCCATCGTGGATGGAGTGCTCCTCGAAGCCAAAAAGCAGCTTGGTCCCCAGGCCAAGGATAAAGAAGTAGCGAATCTCGCTTTCCGTCACCTGGCCGTTGCCTTCGGGAAGAAGATTCTGGCCATCGTTCCCGGCCGGGTTTCAACCGAAGTCGACGCGCGGTTATCCTTTGACACCGCGGCTACCATGAAGCAAGCGCGTGAAATTATCCAGCAGTACGACGAGGCGGGCATCTCGCGGGAGCGGGTATTGATCAAGATCGCCTCCACCTGGCCGGGTATCAAGGCCGCGGAGCAATTGGAGAAGGAAGGCATCCATTGCAACTTGACGCTGCTGTTTGGCATGCATCAAGCGATTGCATGCGCCGAGGCTAAGGTCACGTTGATCTCGCCTTTTGTGGGCCGCATCCTCGACTGGTACAAGAAGGACACGGGCAAGGACTACCAGGGCGCGGACGATCCGGGCGTGCAGTCGGTCACCAAGATTTACAACTACTTCAAGAAGTTTGGCTACAAGACCGTGGTGATGGGGGCAAGCTTCCGCAATATCGGGGAGATACGCGAGCTGGCCGGGTGCGATTTGCTTACCATTGCTCCCAAGCTGCTGGAAGAGCTTCAGTCCACACAGGGCGAACTTCCCCGCAAGCTGGATCCGAAGAATGCGCAGAGCTTGCAGATTGAGAAGATACCGATGGACGAGGCCACGTTCGAAAAAATGCACGCTGAGGATCGTATGGCTCACGACAAGCTGAAGGAAGGTATTGAAGGCTTCAGTGAGGCGTTGGAGAAACTGGAAAAGCTATTGGCCGACCGTTTGGCCAAAATGGGCGCCGGCGAAGCTGTAGCGGCTCGATAAGGCTCGCTCATAAACGCTATATCCGATACGGCTGG
Organism: uncultured Acidobacteriaceae bacterium; assembly: GCA_963746595.1. Taxonomy (GTDB): domain Bacteria; phylum Acidobacteriota; class Terriglobia; order Terriglobales; family Acidobacteriaceae; genus PALSA-350. The sequence goes on along the minus strand of CAVVBS010000009.1, from coordinate 1,114,731 downwards.
CCTAGATGGCCAGCCGTATTGCATTGCTGCAAGATAGTGGGGCTGCGCCCCATAAGCGCTAACTTGTTTGTCAGGAAGATGTGAAAAAATTGATTTGCGGGAGTTTTCGCGATTTTATTTTTGATCCCAAATGCTTGCCGAGACCCCAGCGATCCCTTATAGGGCATCCTAGAGCGATTTTTTAAACGCCGAGTTTGCTGCAAATTTTAAAACCGATTTTTTCACATCTTCCAGACAATGGAAATCCGAGAAGGCGCTGCGCTCGGAGGCTGTGACCTTTTAAATTTCCTTGTGGTCTGTGGCCGGAAAGCTCCGAAGAGCATCTGCCAACAAGCATCGCCGGGGTTCCTTCGGCTACGCTCAGGACAGGCTCTTCGACTGCGCGCATAAAACCCTCTGTTATGCGATAGATCTGCGAGGCGCTTCGCTCAGGATGACGCCTTTCTGGCGGGGATTGAAAAACATCTGGTCGGGTGCAAACAACACGAAAAGATCAAAAAGTCACAGACTCTCAGGATGACGTCTTTGCGGGATTTTTGACGAAAAACATCCTAAACAAGTTAGCGCTTATGGGCGGCGCCCATCTTTTCAGCCCATGTACGCTCCCACGGCACGCCGGGGCAGGTGGGCGAACATGGGGCACCCGTCCAGGGATTGAGGTCTTGCGTGGGTCTGACACAGATCTGCCGGGCCATGGCGATAAGAGCGATCTACCGTGTTTGCTAATTCTCAGGCGGGATTACAAAGCCCAACACGTTTTTCTTAACCAGAACATAGCATAGGCATGTTCTCCTCGATATGCAGTGGAAGGCGAATCTTCCGCGATCGCAGGAGGCCTTCGTGTCCTGGTACGCCCTTAATGATCCCAACGACCCACAACTCGACGAACTGGCGAAGCAGTTCCAGCTTCATCCACTGCACATTGAGGACTGCCGCAGTAATAACGAGCGACTCAAGGCTGAGGGAACGGACCAATATCTCTTCCTGATCCTGAAATATATTCAGGCGGTCGAGGACGGGGATCTCAGCTTTGGGAATGTCTTCCTTTTCGTAGGACGCGACTACCTCATCACCGTTCGCGACCCCTCCTGCAAGAGCGACGAGATTCTGCAGCGCGCCCAGAAGGCGGGACCAGAAGAGAAACCAGCGAAACTTTTTTATCTGATCATGGATAGCATCGTCGACTCGTACTTTGTCTCCATCGATCACAGTGATGACCGCATCGATGATTTGCAGGACAGAGTGCTCGACAATCCATCGCCTGTGATCCTGGAAAATCTCTTCGAACAAAAGCGCAAGTTGATCGAGCTGCGCCGGGTCCTGGTCAATCTTCGCGACGCCTGTATGTCGCTGCAGCGCGAATCCGGCTCCATCCTCAATGCCGAGCTCTATCCATTTTTTCGCGATGTCTACGATCACTCGTTACGCCTGCTGGACATGGTCGAGACGCTTCGCGATCTGCTCAACAACACTTTTGACGTTTACCTGTCGAGCGTTGCCAATCGCACCAACCAGGTAATGAAGGTGCTTACTGTGCTGAGCACTGTCGCCCTTCCAGCGCTAGTCATCTCCGGCATCTACGGAATGAACCTGAAGGGTCTACCCTTTCTCGAGTCCGATCACGGAACGGAGATTGTGGTGGGTGCGATGGTCGCTTCCACTGCGGTGGTGCTCTGGATGCTGAAGAGGTTTGGGTGGCTGTAGACCCAGGCAAGCGAATTCTACTCAGGAGATACCTGGAAAGGTCTAGAATGCTCTTCGATCATGCCTTTTACGCCGAGCACCATTGCCGCCCTGGTCATCGCCGCGAGTTTCGCGGCTGGGCTCAATGTGTACGCAACTGTGCTGACGCTTGGGCTGCTGGCACATGCGCATTGGGTAGCCTTGCCGCCCGGTCTCGAAACGCTATCCAGTTGGTGGATCATCGGGGTGAGCGGAACCCTCTTTGCGGCGGAGTTCGTCGCCGATAAAATTCCCGGGCTCGATTTGCTGTGGAATGGGCTGCACACCTTTATCCGCATCCCGATCGCCGCGCTGCTGGCTTACCGGGCCACTACTCAGCTGACTCCCGAGATGCAACTGCTGGCCACAGCAGTGGGGGCTGCGATTGCTCTCGCCGCACATGGGTCCAAGACAGCGGCGCGGGCGCTGGTCACCCCCAGTCCCGAGCCGGTGTCAAACATTGCCTTGAGCAGCACTGAAGATGTTGCCGCAGTAGGCATCACGTGGCTAGCCACCCAGCATCCCTGGGCCGCCGCCAGCATTACGCTGGCGCTGCTCCTGGTGACCTTGTTGATGATGCGGTGGGTGATCAAGGCCCTACGGGAGCTGTGGTGGAAGGTGCGACCGGCGCCGGCGCAGTAGATTTAGCCTTTGGCTGCGGCGCGGCGGGTGTGCACAGGCATAGGGACGGGCCGAATGACTTCGGTATCACCCTCCGGGAGCACGCACACCGAACCGGCGACACCGGCGCGCCTCGCAGCCGCCATCAGGCGCTCGACAGGCTCTTCCATCGGCTCCTGAGAGAGCCGGAAGGTGCCATAGTGCATCGGGATCATCTGCCGTGCGCCCAGGTCCAGAAATGCCTGTAGAGCCTCTTCAGGGCAGGTGTGCACGCCGCGATAGCTGTCCGGACTATAGGCGCCGATGGGCAACAATGCGATCTCCGGCCTTAAGCGCTCGCCAATCTTGGCAAAGCCGTCGAAGTAGGCCGTGTCGCCGGAGTGGTAGAGTGTGTGACCGCCGCCACGGATTACGTAGCCGCCGAAGCCCCGATGGGTGTCCTTGAAAAAGCGCGCCCCCCAGTGCTTGCAGGGCGTCATAGTGATCTCAAGACCGCTGATCGACTTGGTCTGCCACCACTCAAGCGTGACAACCCGGGCGAAACCCAGGTCGCTGACCAGGTCCTCAACGCCCCATGGCACCACAGCGATGGGAGCTCGTCCCGTCATTTTCAAGGTATGGGCGACGATGCGGCGCAAGGATGGCCGATTGAGGTGATCCATATGCGCATGGGAGAGCAACACCATGTCAATGGCAGGTAGTTCCTTGATCCTGACGCCGGGCCGGCGCAAGCGCCGCAACGCGATCAGCCGCTCGGCGAAGACGGGGTCCATGAGCAGCTTCCGCCCAGCGATCTGAACCAGGAACGATGAGTGGCCAATGAAGGTGATAGCCAGCTCCTCCGGGGATACCAGAAGGGGCTTCTTCGATTCTCCGGTCATCGGCCTGAACGCAGACTCGCCGACCAGTGTTCCCAGCGACTGCATTTTGAGCATAACCGCGCTCTTCGGCTTGACCATGTTTTCACCGCCAACACTTAATAGATTCGCCCGCCCGGTCGCGAGATGCCATTTCCCCCCGGTACAGCGACCTTTGCTTCAAAATCCGGACTTTTTCCTGTAGAAGCCCGAACTTCGCGCTTTTCGCTGGTGCAGAGCAGGAGCGAAAACGCTATAAGGTACCACATGTCCCCGCCATCCACAGATAGGGTGATGGTCCCAAAGGGGACCTGCAGGTGCCTCTAGTAATAGACGGGAAGTATCAAAGAATGATTGGGCCCCAGGTTAAAAGTCGGCAATTTGGGTTCTAGGGTAACTGTGGCGTTACTCCAAGGTTGTACATGAGGAACGAATAAATGTCAGCCGCGGTGTCGAGCGCCTTGCTGGTGTTGCTGGCTCCGTGGCCGGATTGCGTATCGATGCGGATCAACACCGGATTGGCGTGACTCGCCTTCTCCTGCAGCGCGGCGGCGTATTTGAAGGAATGCGCCGGTACCACCCGATCATCGTGATCCGCAGTGGTGATGAGCGTGGCAGGATACATCACGCCCTGGCGAATATTGTGCAAAGGCGAATATCGATACAGTGTCTGAAACTCTTCCGGATTGTCGCTTGAGCCGTAGTCCGCAATCCAGTTCCATCCGATGGTGAACTTCTGAAAACGAAGCATGTCCATGACCCCAACCTGGGGCACGGCCGCGCGAAAGAGATCTGGCCGCTGGTTCATTACCACCCCGACCAGGAGGCCGCCGTTCGATCCTCCGGAAATCGCGAGTTTGGCCGGCGAGGTGTACTTATTGGCAATCAACCACTCGGCTGCGGCAATAAAGTCATCGAAGACATTCTGCTTCTCCAACTTCATTCCCGCCTGGTGCCACTTTTCGCCGTATTCGCCGCCGCCCCGTATGTTGGCCGACGCGTACACCACGCCTTGCTCCAGCAAGGCCAGGCGCAGCGGGTTGAATTCGGGAGGGACTGTGACGTTGAAGCCGCCATAGGCATAGAGCAAGGTTGGATTGCCTCCGTCCAGCTTCAATCCTCGCTTGAAAACCAGAAACATGGGCACCCGGGTGCCGTCTTTGCTGGTGTAGAAGACCTGCTTCGTCTCGTAGTCTTCCGCCTGGAAGCCCTTGATCGCGGACTCGCGGAAGAGTGTGGATTTTCCGGCTGCGATGTCGTAACGAAAAATCGTGCTGGGATAGTTGAACGAGGAGTAGGCGTAAAAAGCATCCGTATCCTCGCGTCTTCCTCCAAAGCCGCTCGAAGTTCCTGGCCCCGGCAGGGCAATTGGGTTCTCCATTTTGCCATCGAGCGAGTAGACGTAAGGGTGAGAGGTAACATCCCGCGCATAGGTGATAAAGAGCTTGCCACCTTGGGTGGAGACACTGCTCAACGTCTCCTTGGTTTCGGGTACAACATCGCTCCACGCGGCCTCGGCGTGGCTCGGGTCGTAGAGCGCGACTCGTCCATGAGGTGCGTTCTTGTTGGTCTGGATGAGGAACCGATCGCCGAGATTGTCGATCACGTGAAAGCGATCATTGGTCACGTCAGCGACAATCGGAGTGAAGGCCGCTTCGTGTCCTGGGACGAATTTGGAGAGGTCAGAAAAGAAGAGCGCGTTGCCGTCCTTACCTTGGCCGCGCTCGGAGATGGTCAGGATCGCGAAGCTTTCGTCTTCCGTTGTCTGGACGGTATGGAAACGCTGCGGATGGGCTTTGTCCTCGTAGATGAGCTGATCGTCTGATTGTGCCGTGCCGAGGCGGTGGTAGTAGACCTTGTGCCCTTCGTTGCGGGAAGAAAGATCGTGCCCATCCTCGGGCGCGTCATAACGGCTGTAAAAGAAACCATCGCCAAACCAGGCTAGGTCAGTCACTTTTAGCCACTTGAGGTCGTCTTTAAGAACAGTTCCGGTTTCTATTTCCAGAACGTGACCCTCCAGCCAATCTGATCCGCCGCTGGAGAGGTAGTAGGCAAAGTAGCGCCCATCCTGTGAGGGCTCCCCGGCCATGAGACGCACGGTGCCGTCGCTGGAGAGTTGGTTGGGGTCAATCAGAACGCGAGGCGTTCCCTCCAGCCCCTGCTGTACATAGAGCACGCTCTGATTTTGCAGCCCGTCATTTTTTGACCAAAGGTAGTAGGCTCCCGTCCGGCTCGGAATGCCGTACTTGGGGTAGTTGTAAAGCTCTTCCAGCCGCTGCTTGAGCTTGGAGCGGTAAGGGATCTTTTGCAGGTAGTCGAAGGTGACCTGGTTTTCGGCCTCCACCCATGCCAGGGTCTCGGCCGAGTTGTCATCTTCGAGCCAGCGATACGGATCGGCGACCTCTATGCCATGGTAGTCATCGACCTGGTCAGCTTTGCGGGCATTGGGATAGTTCAAGTTTTCTCCGATCGCAGGGGTGAGCATGAGGAAAGACGCTCTCCTAATGACACAGGCGCGAGCGGGCCAGGTTTAGTGCCGCGCCTACGGTGCTCCTATCCTCTTCGGGTTGATCCCCCAGCCCTTTCGGGCTGGGCTCACGTTTGGCGGCCGGCCCTCCGGGCCTCGCATCCATGGCGATTTTGCGGTGTCATTTCTTTCTCAACATGCCAAAGGCAAGCCGGGGTAGGCGGAATGACAATTTTGTTGGATAACAGGAAAAAGCGTCCACAACAGAATTGTCATCCCAACCGGAGGGTTTTGGTGAGCAATCAAATTTGTAACGATTTCAGATACTCGCGAAAAACTCCTCCAAGCTCATTGTGGTTCAGGGCAAACTCCACAGTTGCTTTGAGCATGCCGAACTTGTCGCCGGCATCGAAGCGGAGCCCGTCGAAACTGTACCCGTAGACTTTTTCGTGATTCAGGAGGCCTCGGATGCCGTCTGTCAATTGCAGTTCCCCACCGGCGCCGAGCGGCGTCTTCTCCAACACGTCAAAGATTTTGGGGGTGAGGATGTAACGCCCGATGATCGCGTGCCGTGAGGGCGCCTCCTCCAGTTTCGGTTTTTCGACCAAACCTTTCACGTCGAAGATACGGTCGCTTCCTTCATGATCAGTGCAATCGAGGACGCCGTAGGATGAGATAGAAGGGCCTTCGACGACCTGGGTGGCCAGAATGGTGGACTGCGTCTGCTCAAAGACTTCCATCATCTGCTGCAGGCACGGCACTTTGGCTTCGATGATGTCGTCGGGCAGAATGACCGCAAAGGGCTCGTCGCCTACCAGGTCGCGCGCCATGAGAACGGCGTGTCCCAGCCCCATGGCCTCCTTCTGGCGAACGTAGGCGATGCGCGCCATATGCGATATTTGTCGCGTCATAGCGAGCAGTTCGGTCTTGCCTCGCTTCTCCAGCAGTTGCTCCAGCTCAAAACTGATGTCGAAATGGTCCTCGATCTCTGCCTTGTTTCTGCCGGTAACAATGATGATTTGTTCGCAACCTGCGGCAATTGCCTCTTCCACGCCGTATTGGATAAGCGGCTTGTCAACCAGCGCCAACATCTCTTTAGGCAACGCTTTGGTGGCCGGCAAAAAGCGTGTGCCGAGGCCGGCCGCCGGAAAAACTGCTTTACGTACTCTGTCTTTCATTTTGCAATCCTTCACGCCGGTTAGGCTGTTCTCTGTGAAATGTTCATGGTGAATGGCCCGTGGAGCACCCTCAGCATACTTAGGATGCAGGAATAATTAGAGCGTAGGCGACGCGTCCCCGAGAAGTGCCCGGCGAACTATTTTTACCGGGGCGAACCCCTGCTTGAGAAAGTCGTCGTGGAATCTCTCCAGCGAAAACTGCGCGCCCTCCTTCTTCTCAACATCGGCGCGCAACTTCATGATCTGGAGTTTACCCAAGGTGTAATAGAGATACGTCGCATCGGTTGTTCCGCGCCTGGTTTCTATCAGACCGCCCTCGTGCGTTTGATACCCTTCCGTTAGAAAAAAGTCTACCGCCTGGTCGAACGTCATTTTTCCTGTATGCATTTGGATGCCTACAACGAAACGGGCATCGCGTAACAGCGCATCCTGTAATTGCCCCAAACGAATCATTTTGGCATCCCGGGCATCGCGTGCCCCCGTTCCCGGTTGGCCGTAACCCTCGTCAAGCATCATCTGCTCGCAATAATGCGCCCAACCTTCGGCATTGGAGTTGGCTCCCAAAAGCTTGCGTACGGTGCTCGGCGCCTGTGGCACCCAAAGGAATTGTATGTAGTGTCCTGGATAAGCCTCGTGAATCGCAGTGCTGATAATGGTTCCCCGGTTGAAGGCGGCCATGCGCTCATCGATTTGCCTGGACGTATCGTGCGGTCCGGGCAGCGTCACGTTGAAGTAGGCCTGGGTCGCAACCTTCTCAAAGGGGCCTGGGGTGTCCATCGACGCTGTGGTAGTCGCGCGCATGAACGGCGGCGTCTCTTCCACGATGGGGCGCACCGGCGAGGGGATATCAACGATATGCCGGGCTTGAATGAACTGGATTAAACCCTGGAAGGTGTCGCGAAAACTCTGTAGCAGATGATCGGGTTCAGGATGATCCCGGCCCAGTTCTGCCAGGATCTCGCGGGGCTGGCGATTGGGGTCGATTTCCTTGGCAATGCGGTTGAACTCCGCCTGGTTCTTGTGCAGGTCCGCATAGCCGATCTCGAGCAGCCTGGGCAGCGGAGTGTCAACCATTTCGTTGTACTGCAGCATTTTCGAAAAGGTGTCCGCGCCATACCTGAAGTCGCCATGCGACTGGGGAAGCACATCCTTCTTTAGCCAGGTCTGATAACGTTGGAGCGCTGCGACGACGGCTCCGTTCACCTGAGAGAACTCTTGTTTGAGCTGTTCGTTCTGGGCCTGTTTAAAGGCTGCAGGTACGTCCGATTGGAAAAAGCTGATGATGTCGGGAAGTTGTTCCAGGGCGATTTCGGTATAAATGCGCGGCGGGTTCTTGAGATTCTGATGGGCCGCCTGGAGCGCTGCCGGCATCAGCTTTTCCCGGGCAACCAGGGAGCGCAAACGGTCGTCGGACGAGGCGAAGGTGCGTTCCATGAGCACGAAGGCGCTATTGGAAATTCCGCTCGAATACTGGTCTGGGTCCTTCTCCCACAAGCGAATGGTGTTGAGCGAGAGCAGCTTGCTGTGAATGTCCGCCAGTAGCAGCTCCAGATCACCTTGGCTGGTCAGATCGAGCTGGGCAGCTGGAACGGCGTTAAATTTGCCTTCGAATCGCTGCAGGTCAGCCGTCTCTCGATCGACTGCATCGCGCGAGTAATCTTCAAGCTGCGCGTCGTATTGGTGCAGGCCTGCCTCCGTGCCGGAGGACGGGTCGTAATGGAAATAGACCTGGTCGAAGTATTGGTCGGCGAGCTGGCGAAGCGCTGCGGCTGCTGCGGGTGACTCCGAAGCGCCTGGCTGAGGCGCCTTGTTGGAACAGCCCGAGCCGGCGCTTACCGCGATTCCTGTGAGTACGAGTGCAATTTGTTTCAGCCGCAATCGATCGTTTCTCCCATTCCATGAATCTTTCGTGACGCTGTTAGCTAGAGTGATCTTCCGAAAGTCGCTGGTCAATTTCGACGGGGTAAGATTACGAAAACCGAAAGCCTCAGGGGCTAAAGCCCGTCTTTTTTTGATCGTTTACGGCCCGACTAAAGTCGTGCCCTGATACAAAACAGGAGTTCTTTCTTAGCCTGTAAAGCCGTGCCCTTCGCTCAGCGGTTTTTTCTGTACCTCAGGGGCTAAAGCCCGTCGTTTTTCGATCGTTTACGGCCCGACTAAAGTCGTGCCCTGATACAAAACAGGAGTTCTTTTCTTAGCCTGTAAAGCCGTGCCCTTCGTTCAGCGGTTTTTTCTGTACCTCAGGGGCTAAAAGCCCGTCTTTTGATCGTTTACGGCCCGACTAAAGTCGTGCCCTGATACAAAGCATGAGTTCTCTCTTAGCCTGTAAAGCCGTGCCCTTCATTCAGCGGTTTTTTCCGTACCTCAGGGGCTAAAGCCCGTCTTTTTTTGATCGTTTACGGCCCGACTAAAGTCGTGCCCTGATACAAAACATGAGTTCTTTCTTAGCCTGTAAAGCCGTGCCCTTCGTTCAGCGGTTTTTTCCGTACCTCAGGGCCCAAAGGCCGAAGTGCTTGCCCTGGTTGAGGTCCGGGCTCAAGCCTGGGCCTAGCCAACGGGTGATTTTTCCGCAGTCTGTAAAGTCGTGCCCTGATACAAAACCCGACAATATTTTGTTCAACGATCCGGGGCAGAATGCTAGCGGCGCTGGTGGGGGACCGCCACCTCAGCGACCTCGTCTGCCGTGAGCTCTTCCAGGAGAGCCCGGATCTCATTCAGTACATCCCGCGGGTCTGTTGTCTTGAGGGGGAAACGAAGCACCCCCTGGGGCGTGAACTGCGCTCCCTTTTTGGCGTTTTGCGCCACCATCTTCATCAGCCGGCCAGGATCGATGTTGGCCTGGCCGGTGAAACGGATGTGGATCTGGTCGCGTTTGCGATCCACCTGGGCTACGCCCGTCCGCTCGCATAACAGACGAAGGCTGGCGGCATCCATAAGGTGGTGCACGCTGGCCGGCAGCTCACCGTAACGGTCTTCCAGCTCGGCACGCACCTCGCTCAGGCTACCGTCATCCTGCGCACCGGCGATCTTCTTGTAGATGCGCAGCCGCTGGTTTTCTTCCTCGATATAGCTTTCGTCGATGCGCAGGCTGATCCCGAGGTTGAGCTGCACACTCGCCCGCTGGGGGTGTTCCTCACCTTTCAGCTCATTGACCGCGTGCTCCAGCATGCTGGTGTACATTTCAAAGCCCACGGCCTCGATATGGCCACTCTGCTCCCCGCCCAGCATGTTGCCTGCACCGCGCAGCTCGAGGTCAAGTGCGGCGATCTTGAAGCCGGCGCCGAGGTCGGAGAACTCCTTCAGTGCGGCCAGCCTGCGGCGAGCAATTTCGGTTAGCTCCTGCTCGGGAGGAATCAGCAGGTAGGCATACGCTCGGCGGTTGGACCGGCCAACCCTGCCCCGCAGCTGGTAGAGCTCAGAGAGGCCGTGGCGGTCTGCGCGGCTGATGAGGATGGTATTCGCCAGGGGAATGTCGAGCCCGTTCTCGATGATCGTGGTCGCGACCAGCACGTCGTATTCCCCATGCATGAAGGCCAGCATCACCCGCTCCAGCTCGGTCTCGCCCATCTGGCCATGGCCGACAGTGACCCGAGCGTGTGGCACCAGCTCCTGGATCTTGGCGGCAATTTCATAAATGGTCTCTACCCGGTTGTGGACGAAGTAGATTTGCCCGCCTCGCTCCAATTCAAGTTCCAAAGCCGAGCGAATCAGCTTCTCGTCAAACCTGGCCACCACTGTCTGAATGGCCATGCGATCTTTGGGTGGCGTCTCGATGACGCTCATATCGCGCAAGCCCACCAGAGACATATGCAGAGTGCGCGGAATGGGCGTGGCCGACATCGCCAACACATCGATTTCGCGGCGCATCTGTTTCAGGCGCTCTTTGTGACGCACCCCGAAGCGCTGCTCTTCATCCACCACCAGCAAGCCAAGGTTGTGGAAGTTCAGGTCCTTTGACAGCAGTCGATGGGTGCCGATCAGAATGTCGACTTTACCCGCCTCCACGCGTTCCAGGATCACCTTCTGCTCCTTGGGAGAGCGGAAGCGCGAGATCATCTCCACGGTGATGGGAAACTTGCTGAAGCGGCTTTTGAAGGTCTCGAAATGCTGGAAGCTGAGTACCGTAGTGGGCGTAAGCACCGCCACCTGGCGGCCATCCTGCACGGCCTTGAAAGCGGCGCGCATGGCCACTTCGGTCTTGCCGTAGCCCACGTCGCCGACCAGCAGACGGTCCATGGGCAGGGTGGATTCCATGTCGCGTTTGATGTCGGCGATGGCTGAAATCTGGTCCTCGGTTTCGTTGTAATCGAAGGCGTCTTCGAACTCGCGTTGAAATTCGTTGTCCGTGGGAAAGGCATGACCTTGGGCTGCCTTGCGCTGGGCATAAAGCTTGAGCAGCTCATCGGCCATGTCCTGCATGGCCTTTTTCACGCGCGCCTTGGTCTTGGCCCATTGCTGGCTACCCAGGCGGTTCAGCACTGGGGCTGGACCGGCGTCGGTGGAGCGGTATTTCTGAATCAGGTCGAGCCGGGTGAGCGGGACGTAGAGCCGGGCCTGCTCGGCAAACTCCAGCACCATGAATTCCACCTTGATGCCGTCCTGCTCAATCTCCCTCAGCCCCATGTAGCGGGCGATGCCATGCTCCACGTGCACAACGTAGTCGCCTACGGTCAGGTCGCGGAAGTCAGAGACGAAGGCTGCGGTCTTTGACTTAGCCTTGCGCGGCACGGGGCGAGCCGCCACGTCGGCTTCATCGGAGAAGTCATTGGCGCCGAAGAGGACCAGGTTGCTCTCCGGCAGGCTGACGCCGGTCGAAATCGCGCTTTGCACCAGCACAGGGGTGCGGAAATCGCCCGCCAGGTGACTGGATTCGTCGTAGGCCTGCTCGCTGCCCGGGGCCTGGGCGCGGCTGCCTAGCCGGTAGGGCTGGCCGTACTCCCGCAGGAGGCCGGCTAGTCGCTCCACCTCGCCATGATTCGGCGCTACCAGCAGCATGCGGACTTGCTGCTCCGCCAGGGTCTTGATCTGCTGCAGAAACGCCGGAATGGAACCATGAAAGCGCAAGGTTGGACGGGAAGAAAAAGCGATCTCGTCCATCGGGTTGACGTCTTCGTCCAGGACATCCACAGCGCCCAGCTGGTCCATCTCCAGGCCGGGCAGCACCGAGATGTTGGCCAGCAGTTCGTCCGGGGAGAGATAGATGTCGGTAGGTGTGATGAGCGAACCGATGCCACTCCGCTCATGGCGCTGCTCAACTTTGTTCCACCATCGATCCGCCTGGTTGCGGATCATGGCCGGCTCTTCCTGGAAGACATGCACCTTGGGGAATAGGTCGAAGAGGGTGCGATCGGCTCCCGCCACAGGACAGAAAAATTCCCAACCGGGAAAGACGCTTACGCCGCCGGCGACCAGCGCCCGGTTCAGCAGCTCCTGGTCGTCTCCGGCATCGAGCCGGCTTCCCGTCAGGCGCTGGTGCACGGCGGCCAGCAGATCCTCAGAGATCGGCGTCTCGGTCAGCGGCAATAGCCAGGTTTCGTCGATGGCGGTGGACGAGCGTTGCGAGTCCGGCTCGAATTTGCGGAGCGATTCGATCTCGTCCCCGAAGAGCTCCATGCGGACCGGGCGGTCGGCTTCGGGAGAGTAGACATCGAAGATACCGCCGCGGCGGGTAAACTGGCCCGGCATTTCGACGATGTCCATGGGGGCGTAGCCCACGCTGGCCAGGTGGGTGGTGAGCTCCTCCATGTCGATCTCTTCTTCGCGGCGCAAGACCCGCCCTAGCTGCGCATAGTAGTCCGCGGGGAAGACGCGCATGCACGCTGCCTCCACGGGAACGATGACGACCGAAGCGGCACCGGTCGCGATCTTCCACAGCACGGAAGCGCGCTGCTCCTGCACGTCCGGGTGAGGCGACATGTTTTCAAAAGGCAAAACATCGTGTGCCGGAAAGCGAAGCACACGCTCGGCTTCGATCGCCCCGGTAAGTTCACAGGCAGCACGCAATGTGAGCTGGAGCGTGTCGGCGGCCTTATTGTCGGCGACGATCACCACCACTGGCGACTGGGCAGCGCGGGCGAAGAACGGCAGGTAGAGGGCCCGTGCGGTGGCGGTGAGCCCGGAGACACGTTTACGCCCCGCAGCGAGGGCCAGGTGCCTTCGTACGCGCTCAAACGGTTCGCAGTGTTCCAGGTCCGTGAGCAACTCGCGGACGAAGGGGAGGATCATGCCTGATTCAATTCTAACCGGACGCTTTTATGGAGGGCTCAGGACATTTAGAGGGCAGGGCGGTGCCTGAGCGAAGACCGCAGATCTCTTGACAGCATTCGCGTGCGGTCTAGTTCACCCAGGACTGCCGTCCTGGGCTACTCTCAGCCAGAGCTGTCCAAATTAGCGCGCAAAAGGCCTTCTGGACGGCGCAACTTGCGCTGGACAAGCGAAATCGGGTTGGTGCTGTGGCAGTGCTTCCGTCCATCCACCTCGACCAATGCCAAGGTGGAGATGGATGGACGGAGCTGTAGGGAGTTGTTAGAGGGAAGGGCGCACAGCAGGTCCCCATTCGACCTCGCTCAGGGCAGGCTCTCGGCTACGCTCGGAGGTTGTGACTTTATTGATTTCTTTCAGGTTTGGTGCCGGAAAGCGCTGAAGAGCATCGGCCAACAAGCATCCTCGGGGTCCTTCGACTCCGCGCCAGAAACCCTCTGTTAGCGATAGATTTGCGAGGCGCTTCGCTCAGAGTCTGTGACTTTTAATTTACCTTGTGGTCTGTGGCCGGAAAGCTCCGAAGAGCATCTGCCAACAAGCATCGCCGGGGGTCCTTCGACTGCGCGCATAAAACCCTCTGTTATGCGATAGATCTGCGAGGCGCTTCGCTCCACGGCACGCCGGGGCAGGCAGGATGACGCCTTTCTGGAGGGGATTGAAAAACATCTGGTCGGGTGCAAAAAACGCGAAAAGATCAAAAAGTCACAGACTCTCAGGATGACGCCTTGTGGGGAGCTTGAAAGACATTCTGGGTGGCTCTGCCAAAAGCCTAAAAATGAAAAAAGTCACAACCTCTGGGGATGACAAAGTTGAGGGCGAGGGTCCAGCTTGGCATTGGTGGAGTGGATGGACAGAGTCGAAAAAAAGTTAATTTGGACAAGACTGACTCTCAGCCGTCCCCGTTCGACAAGCTCAGGGCAGGCTCTTCGGGACTGGTTCCGATACTCCTGACGATCGCTCTGGGTGGGGCAAAGGGCCATCACCGCTCCGGGGCCAGACGGCGCCGTCTGACAGGAAGTGAAGTGCAATGTATCTTAGGGATTAGCCCATGATGCGGGATCTGCGGAGGTTTGGTTGAAGGCAATTGGTGTTGCTGCACGGAAGTGGGGGACCGCGGCCGTCCTTTTGAGTGTGAGTTTCTTGAGTATGGGCAGGATCGCCAACGCACAGGTGGTTCCGCCTGCGCAAACGATCCCCGAAGCACCCTCCCTCCAGAATGAGACCCTGAAGCCTCTGGATTATCGCAATAAGTACGATGTCTATGGCGGCTTTGCCTCGTCCCACTTCAACGCCGGCCCGGCTTTGATTCCCGGCGCAAATCTAGGCGGCTTCGACATTCAGGGCACGATGTGGGTGAACATGCGTATAGGCGTCACGGCCAATATACGCGGCTACTACGGAACCACAGGAGTGATTCCCAACCCCTACAACATCCACGGTCCGTTCGTTTACCAGACCCAGTTTATGGGTGGACCTTCGATCCGCGGTCCCAAGAACGAACACGCCGCGTTGACCTTCCATGCCTTGGTGGGAGGCTCGTATGGAGTCTTTAACTCCGCCCTAAACGCGGGGGTCACCGGACCAGAACTGGGACTGTTCAACAACGGCTTTGCGCTGGCTACGGCGCTGGGCGGATCACTCGATCTGAACCGCAGCTCAAGATTCTCACTGCGCCTTTCGCCGGACTACCTGCTTACGCGCTTTGGCGGCACGTCGCAGAACGAATTTGCGATCTCTATCGGCGTACTCTATCGCCTGAAAAAAATGCGCAAGTAAGCGGGATGAGCGACGCCGATTGACAGGGTAATAATCATTATTATCTACTAACGGCAGTGAATCGCCTGGAAACACAAGAGTTTCGCGATGTTTGCGTGGCTCATGGGATCACCGTCACGCACCAGCGGCAGGTGCTTTTTGAAGCGCTGAAGAGCATGCCCGGACATCCGAGCCCGGAAGAAGTGTACGTGCGGGTCAGGAAGCGGATCCCGTCCATTTCTCTGGCGACTGTTTACAAGAATATTCATCTGTTCTTGAAGAGCGGCATCTTCCATGAGGTGAGCCCGCATCACGGCTCGCTACGCGTGGAACTGAATAGCCGCTTGCACCACCATCTGGTGTGCACGGTTTGCAAATCGATCAGCGACATCGACGAAGAGGAATTGCGCCTGCTGCAAAAGCCGGACGTATTGCCGGGTGGATTTCTGGCGGAGCGATTCTCCATCGACATTCTCGGCCGCTGCAGTGCCTGCCAGGCAAAGAGTTAGCGACTCACGGTCTTCCATGGGGGAGCCACTGCGGCTTCCACGCTGTCTGGGCAAGCCACTCAATCGGTTCTACCATCGATGCGATCGCTCGTGTCATATGAGGAAAGTCGATGCGGCTGATTTCGTCGCTCGGCTCATGGTAGTCAGCATGCAGGCCGAAGCTGGAAACAGTGTGGGCAATGATTCCCCGGCGGGCGAGACTGTAGTTGTCGGAGCGCTGAAAGAAGTTCTGCGAGGGGTGAGGATCGGGAACCAAGGCGGCGCCGTGGCGCACCAGCTCCGGGCCCAGGTTGCTGCGATGGAAACCGGTGAGCCATAGACCGTCCTGGGGCAAAGCAGGGTCACGGCGGCCGATCATTTCAAACTCCAGACTGGCAACGATCTGCCCCAGGGGCACAGGCGGATGGTCAAGAAAGTATTGATTGCCGTAGCCTCCGATCTCCTCAGAACCGAAGAGGACAAAGAGCACGGTGCGCGCGGGATGGGGAGCAGCGGCGAACACGCGGGCCAGTTCAATCACCGCAGTGGTTCCAGAAGCATCATCGTCGGCCCCGTTATAGATCCGGTCGCCGTTTTTCCTGGGACCGATCCCCAGGTGATCAAGGTGCGCGGTCAGTAGGAGGGCTTGTTTGCCGGCAACGGGGTCGGAGCCCCGGAGAATACCGACCACGTTCCAGGTCTCCGTTCTTGGTCCGGGCGCGAAGCCCGCCAGGCTGGCGGCGACGTTGGGCGGCAGAGGAGAGGGCAAAGGGACTCTCTGCAGGAAACTGCCGTTGGCGCCGCCCGGCTCCAGCCCAAAACCCGCGAACAGCGAGGCGGCATAGAGCGCGGCCAGATGCTCGTCGCGGGTGCCGCTACCCCTTCCCTGGAGTGCGTCGGAAGCAAGGAAGCTCATATCTCCGCGGATGCAGGGGATGCAGAGCGCTGGATGGGACGGCTTAACCACCTGGCACTGGCAGGTGGTTACGAGCATGGCCGCACCCAGAACGGCACGGGATAACGAGGGCATCGGGAAAGTATAATGGAGGTCTTCCCGCCCAGGCGTTCTTGTGACGACTCTGAAGGGTCATGCGTGGCCGTTACGCTGAGCGGATGACAGCGCCGGATCGTCTGGTGCTTGGAAACTATCCCGAACGAAAGTCACTTTGCGGGTAAGGGAAATTGCATGCGCCGAATACCGGCTCTGTTTTGTTTGTTGCTCCTTGGATTGACGGCCGGGTGTGATTTTTTCACTACTCCGACCAATTGCACCGACTGCACCACCACCGGCGACTATCTTTACGTCGCCAATGGGAACAACACCTACCTTGCCGGATTCGGCGTCAGCACCGCCGGAGCGCTCTCTGTTCTTCCCAACTCGCCCTACAACAACGGGGTGGCTGCGCAAGCCCTGGCAATCACGCCCACCAACTCATTTATGTACGTCTCAACGACCGCCGGCATCTTCTGCTACGCGATCAACAGCAATGGATCGATTACCGTTCAGAATAGTGGCAGTGTTGTCGCGGCGGACGTAGTGGCCACGTCGTTGCAAGTGGATAGCACCGGAAACTACCTGCTGGCAGCGGGAATCGGAACCTCGATTGCGGCCCAGGCGATTGGCATCTACCAGATCAACGCTTCGACCGGCCTGTTGACCGCGCTCGGCGGGTCTCCGCTTGCCCTCTATACCGGTAATGGCACCACGGCGACCGTGGTGACTCCAACGGGAATGTTGATCACCCCCAATAACTCGTACGTCTACGTCTCGCTCCAGACGCTGGGGGTGCAAGTACTGACACTCGGCACAGGGGGCGCCCTCAGCACTGGCACCACACCCACTTTTCTGCCACCCCTAAAAACTTCGACCACGCCGGCGGATTACGGTTTGGCCAGTGATCCCAATTCCAAATTTCTATTTGTGTGCGAGTTCAACACCGGACTGCGCGTGTTGAGTATCGGCACCAATGGAACGCTCAACGAAATCTCCGGGTCACCGTACGCCACCGGGACGGGACCGAGCGGAGTGGTGTTGGACCCGACGGGAAGCTACGTTTACGTGGCCAATAAGGGGAGCAACAACATCAGCGCTTTCACGCTCACTTTGGCCTCGGGTAAGCTAGCCGTGATTTCAGGCTCGCCTTTCAGTTCGGGTGGGCAGCTGCCGATCGGTTTCGTCAATGACAACACGAAGGCCTATCTGGCCGTGATCAATTCCGGCTCTAACGGCACCACGGGTAACAGCGACCTGCAGCTTTTCAAATTCGACGCCACCGTTGACGGCAAGCTGAACCCGATTTCGACCGCCACTACGGGCACCGACCCTACCAATCCTACCGCCATCACGGCCACGTTTTAAGGGAGTTGGTCACGAGGCGAAACGAGACCGGAGGCTATTGGATTTGGAGTATGAGAACAACCTGATCTTCGTCTCTATAGCCGCCTATCGCGACCACCAGCTCATCCCAACGGTAGAAGACTGCATCGGCAAAGCACATAACCCTGAGCATCTGCGATTTGGCATCTGCTGGCAGCATGCTGTTGGGGAAGCTCTCCCTTCCTACTTCGACGATGAACGCTTCCGCATCCTCGACATCGACTGGCGAGACAGCAAAGGTGCTTGTTGGGCTCGGGCTGAAGTGATGAAGTTATGGCAGGGCGAACACTGGTTTTTGCAAGTGGATTCGCATTGCCGTTTTGCTATGGGTTGGGACGACAAGCTCATCCGCACGATGAGACAAGCGCCAAGCCGCAAGCCAATCCTGAGTACCTATGCGACCCCCTTCACGCCCGGTCCGAACGAGGTCCTGGAAGGTGCGCCCTTGCAGATGGCGTTTCAGGGGTTCACCCCCGAGGGCATCCCGCATATGAGGCCGCTGGCCATACCAGGGTGGCAATCGCTCCATCGTCCTCTGCGAGCGCGTTTTCTCTCTGCAGGTTTTTTGTTTGCCGGCGGAACTTTTGTTCGCGATGTGCCCTACGATCCCGAACTGTACTTCCTAGGCGAGGAAGCAGCCATGACGCTGCGTGCTTTCACCCATGGCTATGACCTGTTTCACCCTTGCGAGACGATCGTCTGGCACGATTATGTTCGCAAAAATGGCATCAGGCATTGGGACGATCATACCGAAGCCAACAAGACCGGGACGGCGTGGAGTGAATGGGATCTGCAGAGCAAGAACAAGATCAAGCGACTGCTTTCAGGCCAGCCGGTGGGTGATTTCGGCCTGGGGAGTGTCCGCACCATTGCGGATTTTGAAGCGTATGCCGGGCTTTCACTGCATTTTCGCAAGGCTCAGGACTACACTTCACGATCGGAAGAGCCTCCCAATCCGAAAGTAGAGTTGGATTGGGCTCAGGGAGTCTACTCATGGCTGGTCCGAATCAAGCTGCAGGCCAGTCAGTTTCCTGTGGATGGTTGGAATGACTTCTCATTTTGGTACATCGGAGTGCATGACGAAAACCAAAACGAGATTTACCGTCGGGATCTTTCCCAAGCGGAACTGGAACCGCTTTCCCTACAGCAGCCAGAGATTGTTCTGGTGTGCGAACTGCAATCGGGAAGCATACCCGCCGCCTGGACCGTCTGGCCGGTCAGCCGCTCGCGGGGTTGGCTGAAGAAGATCACCGGCATATTTCGCGATGAGGACTACACCGTCATCCTTGAAGAGGAAGACTAAGCAGCGAGAGTTTGTTGCACACAAAAAGAGTCCCACCTTGCGGTGGGACTATGGTGGACGCATCGGGTACGACTTCTAACTGAATAGTCCGTTGAGACCGCTGGGAAAGAAAACGCCCATGTATTTGGCGCCGGCAGCCGGTATATTCAAGCTCCCGGTGACAATCTGGAGGACCTGTGTTGTGCTGCGGCTATAGGTCTTGGAGTAGTTGGGCGAGTCGGTCTGGGCATCGACGATGGTGGAAGCGCCATTGGTGGTGCCCGCCGGCTGTATGGAGACGGTCTGAAAACCAACACCGATGTCATCTACGGTGGAGCTGCCATCCAGCTTCATGCGGGTGGCGGAGATCTGCTGCGTGTAACCCTGCAGTCCAGCTTTCCCGTCCGGGTCGGCGATAAAGATGGAGGTGCGGATCAGGCCGGCGTGATAGGCCTCGACCGCCAGAATACCCGCTGCCGCCGCAAGATAGGGCGCGCTCGTAATCAACGGAGCGGCCCCGCTGTATGCGGTAACGCCCACATCCTCGAAGATGTATGCGCCAACAAGGAAATCAAGATCGTTGGCGAACGGATCGAAGGTGCTGGCGATGCCCGCCACGCTAGCCAGTGCGTTGAAGCTGTTGTAAAGGTCGAGAGGAGGCTGCGCGACGGCCGCCGAACCCAGATTGGCGCGCAGGAAGTTAACGTGATGGCGCTCCTCCGTAGCCGTTTCGGTGGCATACGCCTGAATCGCAGGCAGCGTCCACGGAACGACACACGCGCTGGGGCCGCCGGGCTTGGTGATCACCGCGGCGCCGTCAAACTTGTTAGTGCCGGGCCCGATCCCGGAGCCGAGATTCTCGATCGTTGTGCCCGAAGTGGCCAGACTATAGAACTGGGCTTCGAGATATTCCAGGTTCAACGCGAAGTTGAGAATATCGGCGTCGGTATAAGCAGGAGCGGTCTGCCCTTCTGCTAGTTTGACGCCCGCGAAGGCGAGACCGGCGAGAGCCGCACCGCCAAGGGCGAGCATCTTCCGGCGACTGTTGACGATTACTTCATCTACCTGCTGCGTTTCGAGATTTGCCATGGTTCTCCAATCCTTAACTAGCGGTTACGCTGATGTTGCCGGTCATTCCGTTGGGGAAGAAGCCGCCCCCCTTGACGCCCGCGCCTGGAGGTGCGGCGTAGACAATATGGAGAACCTGGTCCGTGCTGCGTGCGTACGCAATCGAGTTCGTCGGATCGGCAGCGACGATGCTGCTCGCCGGCATGTAGGCGGTGGGAACGAATGGAATCGCATAGGGTGGAAGGGCGGTGAGTGCTGTTTCGTCTCCCCCGCCGAGGGTTGCGCGTAGCTTACTGATCTGGTTTGCGTATCCCACATACGTTGGGTTCGGTGTGACCAGCGTCGATGTCTTGGTAGCCGTCGCGACGGAGTCGGCGATCAAGAGCGTACGTATTTCGGCGGCATGGTAGGCTTCCACCGCCATGATGGAGGCTGCGGCCGCAAGGTAGGTTTTCCCCGTAGTCGTGTTGCTGAGCAGCGCCGGCTGCACCGTGGTATGCGGTTACGCCGACATCCTCAAACACGAAAGCACCCACCAGAAACGCCTCATAGCTGGCGAAAGGATTGAAGGTCGAGCCAATACCGGCCGCTGAGGCGGCGGCGTTGAAGCTATTCATCAGGTCGATGTCGGGGCGGGTCACGGCGTCCGTGGCGAGTGCTGAGCGAAGGAAGCGGACGTGGTCGAGCTCATTCTGCGCGATCTCGTAGATATAATTCTGCTGCGCGGTGGTCAAGCCTGGAATCATGGTTGTGGAAGGAACAGTCACGGTGGTGGTGGCATTGCCCGTATCGGCGGCAGAGAGTCCATTGCCGGTCGCGGCACGAAGGTAGAATTCGGCTTCCAGATACTCGAGGTTCAGGGCAAAATTCAAATAGTCGCTGTCGCCGAGAACGACAGGAGCGGGTGTGGGTGTCGGCGTTGGGGTCGGTGTTGGGGCCGGAGTCGAACTACCGCCGCATCCAGCAACAACCGCGACTGCAGCGGCGGCTCCTGAACGGGCCATGAAGCTTCGACGGGTCATAGCTTTATCGATAAGCTCAGTCAATTTTTTATCCACAAGATACCTTTCCTACCTGAAGGATCAAGCGACACCAGCCCAATCGACCCGCATCACTCGCTACCTTAGTAACGCAGCGGATTGCGATATCGGATTGCTGCATTCCGATTTCTTTGGAATATTCCGTACAACGAAAGTGGCATATTGCTGGATCGTCACGTCACCCCTAACGAACAACGCGGCCTGCCGCCAACTGGATTTTTTGAATTGCGGAGCTAGTTAGTTTTGGGGAACGTACAACCCCAGGGCTATTTCCCGTCAAGGTCATGACTGATGAGGATGGAAATAGGGTTTTGCGCGTATACGAAAGCGGTCTTTTTATCAAGAAAAGCCGCTCTCGGGTGAACTCGGTGGTGCATCGCGATAGGAAATCCGGTCTAATGGTGACAGGGAGACCCTGCCTCTCATATGTTTGCTGCTTTGTCGCTCCTTCGCCGCGCCGGCCTGCGTTTCCTGTTTGGCTCCGTAATATGCGTCGCTCTGATCACCGCACTGGGCGGTTGCAATCGTCTGCGCGAGCACGCCAAGCCGGAGATGGTCTATGTAGTGGCCAAGCAGACGTATCTGAGAGACCGGGTTGCTGCCGTATCGAATCGAGTCGCTCTGGTTACGAATGGAGAGCCGCTTGAGGTAGTCGAGCACGGACGCCGCTTCCTGAGAACCAAGACCAGCAAGGGTGAGGTGGGTTGGATCGAGGACCACATGGTCATCGACCAGGCGACTTATGACCAGTTTGCCGCGCTTCAGCAACAGCACGCGCATGATCCGGTGGTAGCCACTGCTGTTCTGCGTGACGATCTATACCTGCACGTGAAACCGGGCCGCGAGACCGACCGCTTTTATTTGTTGCCGGAAAATCAAAAGCTACAGTTATTGATACGTGCCTCCGTGCCCAAGCCGGTGCCCCCTCAAGGCTTTCTCACCGCACCCCGGCCGGCGGCGCCCGGCAAGGAGAAAAAGGCGGGCGCCAAGGCCACCCCGGCGGGAGAGCCTGCTGTCCCAATGGAAGACTGGTGGCTGGTGCGAGACAGCCGCGGCCAGGTAGGTTGGTTGCTGTCGCGCCGGCTGGATGTGGATGTCCCCGACGAGATTGCCGGATATTCCGAAGGGCAGAAGATCGTGGGCGCCTATGTCCTGACCAAGGTTTACGATCCTGACTCCTCGCTGCCCGACAAGCTGGTGCCCGAATATATCTCGGTGACGAATGCCTACAAGGACGGTCTTCCCTACGACTTTGACCAGGTAAGGGTTTTTACCTGGAACGTGAAAAAGCATCGCTATGAGACAGCCTACCGGCAGCGCAACATCGAGGGTTATCTTCCGGTCACGATAAGCCAGAGCAAAAACGGCCAGGGCCAGTCTGTTCCGGGATTCTCCATCACGGTCGCAACCAGTGACGCGGTAAAGGTGGATCCGGCTACCGGGGCGATGCGCCCGGTCGCAACGGGCACGTTGAATTACCAATTAGAATCCGGCATGGTGAAGCGGGTCACGCCCGCCGGGCCGCCGGGATCGGCTCCGATAGGCCCCAAGCCAAAGCCGGCCGAGGCACATGCGCATCGCCATCACGCCAAGGGAAAAGGCGCGGGAGGATAGTCAAATTCAGCTGAAGAAATCTGCGATGGCGCCAACGACGATCTCTTGTTCCTGAAAGGTAAGCTGGGGAAAGATGGGCAGCGCCAATACCTCTGCTGCTGCGCGCTCACTCTCCGGAAAGGCCCCGGTTGGGTATCCCAGGCTACGCAAGGCTGGCTGCTGATGCAGGGCCAGGGGGTAGTAAACCTCTGATTCGACTCCCCTGGCATGCAGAAAGGCCTTCAGTTCGTCGCGCCGGCGAACCCGGATAACGTACTGATGGAAGACGTGCGTAGCCTTGGATCTGGTCTTGGGGAGGACTACTCCCTTTTGCGGATAAGGCCCCGGCTCAACCAAACCCGCCTGCTCGAAAAGTACCCGATAGCTTTCGGCTAAGGCGCGACGTTTAGCATTCCAGTCGTCGATGAAGCCGAGCTTCACCAGCAAAACCGCGGCCTGCACTGTATCCATGCGGCTGTTCCAACCAACTTCATCGTGGTGATAGCGGCGGCGCATGCCATGGACCCGCAAGAGGCGGGCGCGCTGGGCGATGGCTTCTCCCGCGGTGGTAACCATACCAGCGTCGCCGCCGGCACTGAGGTTCTTGGTGGGGTAGAAGCTGAAGGCGGCCGCATCACCCAGGGCGCCTGCCTTGCGGCCGTCCCAGGAGGCTCCGAATGCCTGGGCCGCATCTTCGATCAGCAGCACGTCATGTTCCTGTTTCAGCAGCTCGAAGCGGTCCCAGTCTGAAATCTGGCCGTAGAGGTGAACGGGCAGAATGGCACGAACGGCGGGGCCGGTCGCCGACTTCAGGCATGCCCTGGCAGCTGCGGGATCCAGGTTGAAGGTCTCCGGATCGATATCCACAAGCAGGGGCTGAGCGCCGGCACGCAGAATGGCGCTGACCGTGGCGAAGAAGCTGAAGCTTGTGGTGATGACCGCGTCGCCCGGACCGATGCCCGCGCCGGCGAGCGCCAACCACAGAGCGTCCGTGCCGGAAGAGCAGCCGATGGCGTGGGCCACGCCACATTTTTCCGCGGCGGCGCCCTCAAACTGCGCGACCTGGGGGCCCATAATGAAGTTCTGTGAGGAGAAGACGGCTTCTACCGCCTTGAGCAGCAGGCGACCAATCAGCTGATATTCCCGCGAAAGGTCCAACATTGGGACCCGGGTTGGGACTCGGATGGGCACTTTTAGCGCGGGTGCGCCCGATTCTTTCCAGTCTCCCACGTTGGTAATGTTAGCACCGAGGCAACCAGTGAGATCGCGGACAGCAAAAGCTGCATCTAAGCGAGGGTTGCCGCTGGCCGAATGGCGGCGCTGATGCTTTTTACCCGATCAGCCTTGCTTGGGTTCGGGCGCAACCCGGTAAGGCGTGTAAACTTTGAGTAGCAGGTTTTGAGCGCGATCCGGCTCAGACCCCAATTTGCAGTAGCTGCAAGAGCTTGAGCATTTTCCATAACGCAATTTGACATTTTAGGAATTGGAGATCGGCACATGGACAATAAGCCGGCACAGAACATCCAGGACACGTTTCTCAATACGGTCCGAAAAGATAAGACTCCGATCACGATATACCTGGTCAGCGGAGTCAAACTCACAGGCAAAATACGCTCGTTCGACAAGTACTCCGTGTTGCTTGAAAACAACAGTCAGGAACAATTGATTTTCAAGCATGCCATCTCAACGGTGGTAAGCACGCGGTCTGTGCTGCACAGCGATCATCGTCCGAGTACTGGCGTAGGCCATCCCCCTGCGAGCGCTCCCGGCCCCGGTGGTTTAGCCGCGCGCCCTGACAGCGCGGCGGCGGAAGGCTAAAGGCCAGCCCGCCAGACGGGAAATACAGGTAGAAGCATCAGCTGCGGTCTACTACCGCGGCTTCAAAGATTCGCGGCTCGAAGGATTCGCGGCTGCAGGAAGCGTGTACCGCCTCGCGGCGCCGCGTGAGTTGGCCGCTTGGACATGCCTCACGAATGAGGAACTTCTCAAAAAATACTGGCGTTCAGGCGGATCGAGCGCTCCTCGTCGGGGTCGAGTTCGTTTCCCGGCCTCAGGCGCTACCACGCTCCGCTGCCCTTGCTCGGGAAGCCGCCAAGCTTGCCAGCATCGGGGACGATGCGGATACGACGGAACGTTACTCATCAAACGGCGATGCGGCCTTCGCAGAATTTCGCGAGCTGGTGACCGGCGCCGGGGCAGACATTGTCGCAGAAGTCTTCCAGCGAAGGCCCAGACCTGATCCGGCTACGCTGGTTGGCAAGGGCAAAGTGGAAGAGATTGACGCCGTTGCGGCATCGGCAGGGGCCACGCTGATCCTCTTCGATCACGACCTCACCCCGACCCAGCTTAGAAATCTGGAACACGCGCTACCCGTCCGGGTGGTGGATCGTACTCAGCTCATCCTGGACATTTTCGCCCGCCACGCGCGCAGCCGCGAGGGCCAGCTCCAGGTAGAGCTGGCGCAGCTGGAGTACATGTTACCCAGGCTCACTGGACGGGGGGCTGCGATGTCCCAGCTGGGCGGCGGGATTGGGAGCAGGGGGCCCGGCGAAACCCAGCTGGAGACCGATCGGCGCAAGATTCAACGCCGGCTGCTGCAGCTGAAGCGGGAGCTGGAGGACGTCCGCCGCGTGCGCACCCAGCAGCGCCACCGCCGCGCCGCCGTGCCGGTGCCTACGATTGCCCTGGTCGGCTACACCAATGCGGGCAAGAGCACTCTCTTCAATCGGCTCACCGACGCCGGCGTCCTGGCGTCGTCGCGTATGTTTTCCACCCTCGACCCCAAGCTGCGCGCCCTGGTGTTGCCGTCACGACGAAAAGTTCTCTTGTCAGACACGGTCGGCTTCATTCGCAATCTGCCGCACACGCTTATCACTTCGTTCCGCGCCACGCTGGAAGAGGTAGAGAAGGCAGAAGTGCTCCTTCACGTGCAGGATTGTTCGAGCCCTGAGCGCGAACAACATAAAGAGGACGTGGAAAAGGTGCTCGCGGAACTGGGTTCGATGGGCAAGCCGATCCTTTCGGTTCTGAACAAGATCGATTTGTTGCCGCCGGCAGAGCGCTCCGCGAGCGCAACGGGCGATTGGACGGCAGCGGTCTCAGCTCAAACTGGCGAAGGAATTCCTCACTTGCTCGAGCTCATCGATCGAGCGCTCACGGCAGACCCGATTGTCGAGGAGGAGTTCCTGATTCCGCAGCGGGAGGGGGCAGTGTTGGCGGCGCTTGATGCGGGAGCTTTGATCTTCAAGCGGGAGTTCTCAGGCGATCTGGTTGATTTGGCCGTGGCCGGCCCAGCCTCGCTGCTGGCCCGCTATCGACAGTACAGGCAGTCGCAAACAGCGCCTAAAGTAGGGACGGGCCGGGGAAGTGGGAGCGGAGCGATTTCCCACGAGACCGGCCCCGTCTGACCCAGATCTGGGTCTAGGAAGTAACTAAAGTATACGCTTTGGTGGTACACCTCACAAAAAGAAATTCTGCCGGAAGACCCTGACCTTTTGGCTACAAATCGATCAGAAAACGCCGATTTTGGGCGACAAAGCCCCTGTTTTTGTGCCTTTGGCGGCTCCTGTCGCTTCGGTCGGAACCCACCGCCCGGTTAGCCCGAGCCTGACTCGCCACTGGCCTGGTACGCGACGCCTTAGGGGCTGAGGTTTGACAGCCAAATTTCGCCTCTGTTAAAAACAAAGGTCCCGGCTCTCACTACCGATTCTCCGCCCACAATCTACCCATATACTGAATATTTGGCATGGACGAGACCTTACATCAACTCGAACGACTACTGCTCGGCTCTGTACCGACCATCTTTCTGTTCCTTTTGATCGTTATTCTTTACCGGTTACTGGTTTACGGCCCGCTGACCCGGGTACTGAACGAGCGGCGGGAGCGTACCGAAGGGGCGATCGAGCAGGCGGACGCGGCCATGGCGGCTGCCGCCGCCAAGACCCAGGAATACGAGGCGCAGCTGCGGGCTGCGCGTTCCAGGATCTTCCAGGCGCGGCAACTGAAGCAGCAACAGTGGACCCGCGAACGCGACAACGCGATCGCGGAAGCCCACGCAGCTGCCCAGCGTCAGGTCGAAGAGGCCAAATCAGCTCTGCAGGCACAAACTAACGCCTCCCACGTCACCATCAAAGACTCGATCGACGAGCTGGCGAATGAGATTCTTGCCGCCGTCCTCCCGAAAAGCAGTGCAGCTGTGGGGAGAGCCCGTTGAACTTCTCCCGATTGCCCTTCTTTTTAGTTTTCCTGCTGTGCCTGGGTGGCGCATTCTGCCTCCCCGCAACGGCTTCGTGGGCCTTGCAGGCCCGGATTTCCTGTACGCTGCCCCAACCGTCGTCCGCGAGTGCGGCTTTCATTAAGGAAAGCCGCGTGAAGCTCGTCAACGCCATTGAGCTTCACAGGAAATTCTTGCAGGTGGGTGCTGCTGCGGCAGCGGATTCCCCTAAGCCTGACAACCGCGTGGCTAGCATGCAAAGTGAGGGAACCACGGAACTGGAATCAGGCGATGATATTTATCGCCATTCGGCCTCTGTAAAGTTGATCGCGCGCTGGTTGCACCTGGATAAAGAGATTGCGGCGCGCCTCTTCGAATACCTGAACTTCGCCATCCTCGCCGGCGCCATCCTCTATGCGCTGTCGAGATACCTGCCCAAGACTTTTCGGGAAAACCGCGAAAACATCCAGCACCGGCTGCTGGATGCGCGAACGGCGACGGAACAGGCCCATCAGCGCCTGGCAGCGATTGAGCAGAGGCTGGGGCGTTTGGACGAGGAGGTCGCGGCCATCAGCAAACAGGCGGAAAAGGATAGCGTCGATGATGAAGCGCGCATCAAAGCCTCGATTGAAGAGGAGCGGCGGCGGATCGTGGAATCGGCGAGCAAAGATATTGCCGCAGCGGCCAGCGCCGCCCAGAGGGATCTAAAGCGCTTTGCCGCAGGGTTAGCCGTGGATCGTGCCGCCCAGAAATTGGTGCTGACAGACGACGATGATCGCCGCCTGCTGCAGGAATTTGCTCAAAGCCTCGGCCAGCACGCGCAGGGCAGAGGGGAAAGCTGATGGCTGTCTTCGCCGCTCGATATGCCCGCGCCCTGGCCGATGTAGTGTTGGACGCAAAGCTGAACACTGCAGAGGTTGAGCAACAGCTGGAAGATTTTGCCGCGACGTTCGCCGGCAGCAAGGATCTTAGAGAGATACTGTTGAATCCCTCCATCCCTGCACAGCGGAGAGTGGCGATCCTGGACAAAGTGAATGGCCGCATCGGCTGTGGGCCAAAGGTGAGAAATTTCCTGGCGGTTCTGATCAGGCACGAACGCCTGGGAGCGCTGGCAGAAATTCTTGAGGAGTACCGGCTGGAGATGAACCGGCGTTTGTCGATCTCCGATGCCGAGGTAGTGACGGCACGCCCGCTGGAAGATCAGGAACGGGCAAAGCTGGAAGGGCAAGTCTCCGCGCTGGCCGGCAACAACCGCGTCAACGCAACCTTCCGCGAGGACAAGTCGCTCATCGGCGGAGCGATCGTGCGCATTGGCAGCACCATCTATGACGGCTCGATAAGGGGACGTCTAGAACGCTTGAAAGAGCGGCTGGTTTCCAGCTAATCCCGATAACAAACGCGCCGGTGGAACACGACGGGGCGATTACAAGCAAATTGAGAATTGACGGAAGAACGCTATGGCTCAGATCAACGCAGACGAGATCACGCAGCTCCTGAAGGAGCAGATTCAAAACTACGACGCAGAGATCAGCGTCGATGAAGTCGGGACCATCATTTCCCTGGGCGACGGCATCGCTCGTCTCCACGGCCTGGACAAGGCCATGGCGGGAGAGATGCTGAAATTTCCCCACGGTGTGGAAGGTCTGGCGATGAACCTCGACGAGGATCAGGTCGGCTGCGTCATCCTTGGCGATTACAGCATCCTGCGCGAGGGAGACGAGGTCAAGCGCAGCGGCGAGATCATGAGCGTGCCGGTAGGCAACGGGCTCATTGGCCGCGTGGTCAATGCGCTAGGGCAGCCGATCGATAACCGTGGGCCCATTGAGGGAACCGAACTGGCGCCCATCGAGAGGATCGCTCCGGGCGTCGTGGACAGGCAGGGAGTGCGGGAGCCCATGTCGACCGGCCTCAAGGCGATCGACAGCATGATCCCGATTGGCCGTGGACAGCGCGAGCTGATCATCGGCGACAGACAGACTGGAAAGACGGCCGTTGCGCTCGACACCATCATCAATAGCGCGAAGAACAACCTGATCTGCATCTACTGCGCTATCGGGCAGAAGCGATCTTCTGTGGCCCAAGTGGTGCAAACGCTCAACGAGTATGGGGCGATGGACTACACCATCGTGGTTTCAGCCTCCGCGTCAGAGCCGGCCCCGATGCAGTATCTGGCTCCGTATGCCGCCACCAGCATGGGCGAGTTTTTCCGGGATAACGGCCGACACGCGCTCATCATCTATGACGACCTCTCCAAGCACGCCGTGGCCTACCGTGAGATTTCGCTGCTGCTGCGGCGTCCGCCTGGCCGTGAAGCGTATCCCGGCGATGTGTTCTATCTCCACTCACGCCTGCTGGAGCGTTCGGCCAAGATGAGCGATGCCAAGGGTGGGGGCTCGCTGACCGCGCTGCCCATTATCGAGACCCAGGCGGGCGACGTCTCCGCATACATTCCTACCAACGTTATCTCCATCACCGATGGGCAGATTTATTTGGAGACGGATCTATTCAACTCCGGCGTTCGCCCGGCAGTGAATGTCGGCCTCTCTGTCAGCCGCGTCGGTGGCAGCGCCCAGATCAAGGCTATGCGCCAGGTGGCGGGAACCTTGAAGCTTGACCTGGCGCAGTTCAGAGAGTTGGCCGCATTCGCGCAATTCGGCAGCGACCTGGACAAGGTGACGCAAAATCAGCTCAACCGCGGCCAGCGGCTCACGGAAATCTTGAAGCAGCCGCAGTTTTCTCCCCTGACCACGGAGAAACAAATCATTGTGATCTACGCCGGCACCAACGGCTTCCTCGATGATCTGAAGGTGGAAGAGATCCATGCTTTTGAGGCCGGCCTTTATCCGTATCTGGATTCGGCACAGTCTGCATTGCTAAACGATATCGCCACCAAGAAGTCGTTGGATGATGATTTGAAGAACCGCATCAAATCAGCTTTGGACGAATACAGAGGGAATTTTGTGGCTGAACATCGGGATGCGAAGCTGAAAGAGTCGTCAGTGAAGGCGCTCTCGGAAGAAGAGAAGAAGAAAGCAGACGAAAAGAAGACCGCATAACCATGGCCAACGTTCTCGATTTGCGCCGGCGCATTCGCAGTGTAAAGAGCACGCGCCAGATCACCAAGGCAATGAAGATGATTGCCGCAGCCAAGCTGCGCCGCGCCCAGGAGCGCGCGGTTTCTGCGCGTCCCTACGCCAACATGCTGGCCAGCGTCATCGGTTCATTGATGCGGCATATCGACCTGTACGATCCCGCGACGGGCGAGGTGCGTCATCCGCTGTTGCTGGAACGGGAAGAGAAGCGGGTCTTGTTGATCGTGGTCTCCGGAGATAAAGGGTTCGCTGGCGCCTTCAACGGCAATATCGCCAAGGCTACGTTCCGTTTTATCGCCGACACCGCGGACGGGGAGATCGACATTGCTGCGATCGGCCGCAAGGGCCGGGATCTTTTTCGACGCCGCTACGGTATCGCGACCTTTGTAGACGAAGAACCTGAACCCAACGATGCCGATCACCAGAAGCGGATGCCTGGCGCGACGGTTCAGCCTCCCGACATCAAGCGTCGAGGGGAACGCAAGGACCGTATCGAGGTTGCGGGCGATTATCCCGGCATGTTGGATAAGCCCAGCTTCGACCGGGCAGCGGAGTTAGGGCGCGAGGTTGTCCATCGTTATATCGAAGAGGAGATCGACGCTGCCTACCTGGTGTACAACGAATTCAAATCAGTGATTGCTCAGCGGGTCGTGGTGGAGCGCATTCTGCCCATTATGAAGGTGGGAGAACATGCGATTGAGCAGGCAGTAGAGATGACCCAGGAGGAGCGCGAGCAGGCCGCACTCGCCGCAGCATCTGCAGGCGTCAGTCTTAAAGAGGCGGACACTGCCGAGGCTGACCGGGAAGCGAAGACCTTTGGGACTGCGGAAGTGGACTACATTTACGAGCAGCCGCCCAGGGAGTTATTGGATGGCTTGTTGCGGCAATATGTCACCACGCAGATCTATCACGCAGTGATTGAATCCACCGCCGCTGAGCAGGCCGCGCGCATGACGGCTATGGATGCGGCCACGAATAACGCCTCGGAGATGATCGATTCGCTGACCCTCACCATGAACCGGGTGCGTCAGGCTGCGATCACCAAAGAGATTATCGAGATTGTCAGCGGTGCGGCGGCTCTCTAGGGAACTTATTACGGGAAGGCCCTGAGGAAGAGGAAATCCGCTCCCTCAGGGGCTAAAGCCCAATTTGTATCGCAGGGCAATGTACGGGCTAAAGCCCGTACCCTTCATCCCGAGAAACAACGGAGTTGAAGGGGACGGCTTTTAGGCCGTCCATAAATGGCCCCAGGATGAGAGCGTCTTTAGCCGCTGAGGGGAAGAGGATTTATGGCAGAAAACATAGGCAAGGTTATTCAGATATCCGGACCGGCAGTCGATGTGCAGTTCGAAGAGGCAACCATGCCCTCGATCTACCAGGCACTGCGTGTGACCAGCGAAGGCTTCATTGTCCCGCACCCGGTCAACGTGATTTTGGAAGTCGAGCAGCACATTGGCGAAGGCCGGGTTCGTTGCGTGGCGATGGAGTCGACGGAGGGCATGGTACGGGGCATGAAGTGCATCGATACCGGCTCCCAGATTACGGTCCCGGTAGGCGTCGCAACACTCGGCCGCATCCTTAACGTGATCGGCGAGCCGGTGGATGAGTTAGGCCCGGTCAATGCAAAAGAGAGATGGCCGATCCACCGTGCTGCTCCTTCGTTCGAGGAGCAGGCGACGGCGGAAGAGATGTTCGAGACCGGAGTGAAGGTTATCGATCTAATCCAGCCGTTCTTGAAAGGCGGAAAGATTGGGCTCTTCGGCGGCGCCGGCGTGGGCAAGACGGTCATCATTCAGGAATTGATCAACAATGTGGCCAGCAAGCACGGCGGCGTTTCAGTCTTCGCCGGCGTGGGCGAACGTACGCGTGAGGGAACCGACCTGTGGAATGAATTCGAGGAATCAGGCGTTATTAATTCCAAAGACCGCGAGAAGTCGAAAGCGGCGCTGGTTTACGGCCAGATGACGGAGCCCCCAGGAGCCCGCTTGCGCGTCGCGCTCAGTGCTCTGACGATTGCCGAATACTTCCGTGACGAGCAAGGTGGCGACACGCTGCTGTTCATCGACAACATCTTCCGCTTCACCCAGGCAGGTTCTGAAGTTTCGACTTTGCTGGGCCGCATGCCGTCGGCGGTAGGGTATCAACCCAACCTGGCCACGGAGATGGGCGAACTGCAAGAGAGAATTACTTCCACGAAGAAAGGGTCCGTAACATCCGTGCAGGCGATCTATGTGCCGGCCGATGACTTAACGGATCCGGCGCCGGCGACTACATTTGCCCACCTGGACGCGACCACGGTTCTTTCGCGTGCGCTGACGGAGATCGGTATCTATCCGGCGGTGGATCCGCTGGCGTCGTCTTCGCGGATTCTTTCCCCTCGCGTAGTCGGCGAGGAACACTACGCGGTGGCGCAAGGCGTGAAGCGGTTGTTGCAGCGCTACAAAGACCTGCAGGACATCATCGCGATTCTGGGAATCGATGAGCTTTCCGATGAAGACAAGCTCACTGTGAGTCGCGCACGAAAAGTGCAGCGCTTCCTCTCCCAGCCGTTCCACGTGGCCGAAGTCTTTACCGGCGCTCCCGGAAAGTACGTCAAGGTTGAGGATACGGTGCGGAGCTTCAAAGAGATCATCGATGGCAAGCACGACAATATTCCGGAGCAGGCCTTCTACATGAAAGGCACCATTGAGGAAGTGCTCGAAGCGGCCAAGAGCATGCAGAGTAAGTAACCATGGCAGAGACAGACAATCAACTGCATGTCCGGTTAGTGACGCCAGACCGGATATTGATCGACGAGAGCGCAGACGCCGTTGAGCTACCGTCGAAGTCCGGGTACATGGAGGTGCTCTACGGGCATGCTCCGTTGCTGGCCGAGCTGGGCGTGGGTGAAGTGAGATTGCATGGCGGAAGCGGCGGCGATCAAACCTATTTTGTAGTGTGGGGTTTTGTCGAGGTTCTGCCGGATCGGGTGACTATCCTGGCGCAGAACGCGATTAAACCTGAGGAGATCGATACCGGCGAGGCGCAGCGTCAACTGGAAAGCGGCGAGAAGATGTGGAACGAAGCCGGTGAGGATCCAGTTAAGTATAAAGAGGCCAACGAAGTGATTCACGAGGCACAGGTGAAGTTGGCCAG
Source organism: uncultured Acidobacteriaceae bacterium (assembly GCA_963746595.1). Lineage (GTDB taxonomy): Bacteria > Acidobacteriota > Terriglobia > Terriglobales > Acidobacteriaceae > PALSA-350. Next base: position 1,081,582 of record CAVVBS010000009.1, on the reverse strand, counting down.
TGCGCACAAAGGGTAGTTCTTAAGCCTCGAACCGGGATGACTGCGAGTTTGTCTGGATGGGTGCCCCAGGTTCGCTTCACCCGCCCCGCCTTGCGGTGGGGCGTACCTGGGCGATCATGATTTGTTTCCATTGCTTTTCCCAACTCGCTCCCACTTAGCCACCTTTGCACGCAACCATTTTCAAAAACGATGATGGGCTCTATGAAAGGCCTGACACTTTAGGAGGTGCAATGGAATACGTCAACCTCGGTTCCACCGGACTAAAGGTTTCCCGGATTTGCCTCGGGACCATGACCTATGGCTCGAAGAAGTGGCGCGAGTGGGTGCTTGAGGATCAAGAGTCACGGCCGTTCTACCGCCGCGCGATGGAAGCCGGCATCAATTTTTTTGATACAGCCGATGTTTATTCGCTGGGAGTCAGCGAGGAGATCACTGGGCGAGCGCTGAAGGAGTATGGCCCTTCGCGAGATAAGCTGGTAATCGCGACCAAGGTCTTCAATGCCATGGGAGATGATCCGAACCAGCAGGGTCTTTCGCGCAAGCATATTATGCACGCCATTGACGATAGTCTGCGCCGGCTGCAGACCGACTATGTCGATCTTTACCAGATCCACCGTTTCGATCCGCATACTCCCATCGAAGAGACGCTCGAGGCACTGGACCAGGTGGTGCGGTCGGGCAAGGCGCTCTACATCGGCGCGTCGTCCATGTATGCATGGCAGTTTCTGAAAATGCTCCAGACCTCGGACATGATGGGGCTCGCCCGCTTTGTCACCATGCAGAACCATTACAACCTGGTGTATCGGGAAGAAGAGCGGGAGATGATTCCGCTTTGCCTGGAGGAGGGCGTGGGGCTTATTCCCTGGAGCCCGCTGGCGCGTGGCTTTCTGGCAGGGAACCGGAATAGCGAAAGCCGCGGGGAAACTATTCGCGCGAAGACCGATGATTTTGCGCAGAAGCTTTACTACCGTCCTTCAGACTTCACCGTAGTGGACCGGCTGACCGAAATTGCGACCAAGCGGGGGGTGCAAAATTCGCAGGTAGCTTTGGCGTGGATCCTCGCGAAGCCTGGCGTGAGCGCACCGATTATCGGCGCGAGCAAGATGGCCCATTTGGATCAGGCGATTGAGGCGCTAAACATTCACTTGGATGAGAGCGAGATGAAGGCGCTCGAGCAGCCTTATGAGCCACATCCTGTTTTGGGGTTTTGATTTTCTGCGACGCGGAGTGGAACTGCAGATCCCTCGGCTGCGCTCCCCGGTACGCAGGGCAGGCGGGATGACAAAGTTGAGGACGGCGGACCAGCTTGGCATGAGTTGAGATGGAGAGTTGTTAGAGGGAAGGGCGCACAGCAGGTCCCTCCACTCCGCTACGCTCCGGTCGGGATGACAAAGGGGAGAGTGGTGCTCACCTTAGCAGCCGTTACCGGGGGTGGACAGAGTCGCAGATATCCGCAGGATGTGACCACTCTGCAAGCTTTCAGCCACTAGCGAAGTTCCCAGGGAAGCACTACCCCACACTTGTCATCCCGACCGGAGCGTACCCGGATTTCCTGCTACGCGCCCCTCACCAACGTCCACGTGTGCGGCTTTCCGTAAAGAAAGCCGCATGAAGCTCGCCAACGCCACCAACCTCAACAGGAAATCCGGGGTAGCGTAGTGGAAGGACCTGCGGTGCGCCTTTCCGCGCGACAGATGCCAAGAACCTAGCTAGGCAATCGTCTCTTCCAGCATCTGCAGATCAAACGGCGCCGCCTGCATACAATCCATTCGCGCAATTTTGGCCAGCGCGGCTTTCAACGCTGAGCTCTTGCAGGGTTCGACGGTCACCACAAAGGGCAGGCGATCCTTCGGATAGCCTGGCTTCTGCAGGAGGGCGTTGATATTGATGTGCTGCGCGGCAAGGTCGCTCGCAATCGCCGCCACGATGCCGGGGCGGTCATCGACCACGAACCGGATGTAATGAGGCACGACAAAATCGCCGTCGACACGAGCCCTGGTACTGGTAATGGTCACGGGACAGCCGCCATGGGCGATCGCCAGCACATCCGAGATGACAGCAACTGCCGTGGGATTGCCTCCGGCCCCGTGGCCGGAGAAGACAGTTTCGCCTCCGTATTGGCCACCCGAAATAACCATGTTTTCCGTGCCCCGCGACCACGACAAGGGAGAGCTGCGCGGGACCAGCATGGGCCCAACCGTGGCTAACAGTTCCTGATTCCTGACCTCGGCCCGCGCAATCTGCCGGATGGTGCAGTTCAGTTCCTTGGCATAGGCGAAGTCAATGGCGGAGACATCGCGGATAGTGCGGCACGCGACTTCCTCCGGCAGGACCTCGACGCGGAGTCCAAGGCGGGAGAGGATCACCAGCTTGGCGCGGGCATCGAAACCGTCGACGTCTTCTGTGGGATCGGCTTCGGCGTAACCCCGCTGCTGCGCTTCGCGCAGCGTGGGATCAAATTCGGCGCCCGTCTTCCATGTTGCTGAGAATGAAATTGCAGGTACCGTTCAAAATGCCGTGGAAGCGTGTGATGCGGTCGCCGGCCAGCCCCTGCTGCACTGCGGGGATGACCGGAACACCGCCTGCCACCGCGGCGCCGTAAAGCAGCTGACAGCCATGCCGCCGGGCCAACTCCTCCAACGCGGGACCCTGCTCGGCAATCATTTTCTTGTTGGCCGTGACCACCGACTTGCCGGCCGCAAGCGATCGCCGCACCCAGTCACCGGCAGGATTCAGCCCCCCTGCCAACTCCACGACGATGTCGGGATTGGACGCGAGAACCTGGTCGAAGTCTTCTGTCCACCGGACGGAAGAGGGGATCCAGGGGACACGTTTGCGATCGATTCCGCGGTTGAAAATGCAGCCCAGCTCTACGCCTTGGGGCGGGTGCTCGCACAAAATACGAGCCGCCGACGTGCCCACCGTACCAAAGCCCAAAATGGCGACCTTCACTGGCGCCCCTGCTCCTACGCTCTTTCTGTTCATATCTTTGATACAACCTTCTCACAGATAAGGACAGAGCTAGAAATGACGGAACTGCTCTTCGGGCATGGTTTCCGGCGCGGGACGGGCCGCTTCCCGTTCGAGAGAGCGGCTCACCAGGTCGCGCGAGCCCAGGCCCACTGCGAGCGCCAACGCCAGAACGATGCCGCCAAAGAGAATGCCGAAAGCCAGGTCGACAATCGCAGCGCCGATCGAAAGGTGATCGAGCACCATCGCGGCGGTCAGCACCAGCACTAGCCACTTGATGCCCAGGCTCAACAAGCGCGCATAGTGCAGATTCATATTCACTGCGCCAATGAGCACACTGCGGGAAAGAAAGCGCGCGATGACGTTGCCCAGGATAAGCAGCACAACCGCGCCCACGACGTTGGGTATGTAACCGAGAAGCCGAGCGGTGAGCAAGTTGTCTGAGGAAGCGCCAAAGGCTTCCAGTCCAACCAGGAAACCTACCAGGACAACGCACCAGAAAACGATACGCGTGATTAGAGTAGTGGGGGTATAGGTGGGCGACCATTCGGCGATGGCATTGGTTCCGCGCGCCAGCCGTTCGTCGACGCGGATCGCCGTCAACAAGGAACGCACCAGCCACGCCAGCAGCCAGGCGATGGCGGCAAAGAACAGGACGGCGACGATCAGCGCCAGAATGCCCGGAAGCAACGTGGCGATGCGGCTGATGACCCGAGACATCGATTCGTGCAGCGACTGTGACACCTGAGTCCACATAATCTTCTCCTCCTGCCCTATGGGTTGAAGCGGTCTGGCCAACGCCACCGCGATAATAAGTAGGGCTTGCCATCTTCATAGGCGCGAGCAAGCTTTTCCAACCTTTGCTCTGCCTCCGCGGGGCTGGCGCTGCCTACTTCCAGCGCATAGGAGGCTACCCATCCCAGGTACAGCGGCGTGAGCGCCCCTAATAAATGGGTCCGGCTGAGCGTACGCAACCGGTGCGCCAAGGCGAAGTCGTAGATAATGCGTACCCAGAGCTCATCGGGCATGTGGAAGCGGTCCACGCTCACCCGGGCCAGCCGCTTGAGCTCCAGAAGCGTAACCGGCGGCAGCACCAATGACCAGACCTCCTGCAGATTGCGAAAGCCCAGCTGGAATGTCTCCAACATGGGCGTTGTGTCCGCCGGATGTCCGTCCGCCGGAGGGGCGACAGCAACACCCGAGGTGCCCACTGGCTGCGAACCCCGGACCCGTTGCCAGAGAGCGGCATTGGTCGTCATCTCCGCAAATAGCGGGCCAACGGTCTGGGCCAATATGGTGCTTAGGTCAACGCCATCCGCTGCCGGCACATGCCTGGTATCCACATGTACCTGGCAAATGCCGCAGTCGCGCATGGCCGCCTCAGTCGCCGGCCAGAATAGATCTTGCCCTTGCGCGGTGGTTCGCTGCAGGGCCACTTCAAGCTCGGGAAGCATCTTCGCCGAAATGCAGAAGTCCGGAGCCAAAGGAAAGCGCACGCGCTTGCCATAAAGGGCCCGGGTGAGGGGAGCCAGGATGCTCGAGTTCAGCAGGCCGTCAAACTTTCCCATTCCATAGAGTGGCATGGCGAGTTCGCAGCGCTTCTCCAGCACCGGCGCCATCATGGGCCCCAGAAAATTGCTCTCGAGCGCCGCTAAGTCGAAACCGATCACCGCGCATGCGCTCACACCCAGCTCCCGCGCCATGCCAAACAGCGTCTGATAGGTGCTCGCCGGCGCAAGCCAGGAAATCCTCGAGGGACCGCCGGAAGGAAGCGAATACGGCAGAAAGCGCAAATTATTTCCTTCAGCAGCCTGATCGCGCTCGATCTCACCTTGCTCCGCGGTCTCCACCTTGCTTACGCCCGGAAACGCCACCACGGTGCGCAGAGCAGACGTGTGATCGGCCGCCTCCAAGGCAAGCACGCTTCTTGTAGCCGCGGCCCGGAGCTGATCGGCGTCCACCTGCACCGCGACCGCGATGAGCAGATCGGCGGCACCTACTGCCTCGATCCCTGTTTTCGTCTCTTCCGAAAGCTCTAACTTCGCCATGCTTGTACCTTCGGCTCCCCTCTCGGATCTTACCTGTAACTCACTCGCAATGTTCCGCCGGACATGATCGCTACAGCGGCAAACCCAATATCCCTGTCAACGGGATCAATACCCAATTTGGCCGATTATTCAACTCGTAGGCCAGCTCATAGAGCGCTTTGTCGATTACATAAGCTTCCAGTAGTTGCTGGAAGAGCAGCGGTTCCGATGGAACCACTGGAACCCCCTTGGCAAACTCGCAATAGCTGCGCAGGAAAGCCGACGAGACCGATTGTTCCCACAGGCGCGCCCACGGCTCCAGCCGACTGAAGTCTTCCGGACGCCGCGTGGTGTACTTCATCAAGGCCGAAAACGCCGCGTAGCTGAAGGAACGCAGCATACCCGCGACGTCTTTGAGCGGCGACTGCTTCGTTCGGCGCTCGACTAGCGTTCGCGCCGGCTCACCCTCGAAGTCCAAAATGACGAAGTCGCCTTTGGACCGCAGCACCTGTCCCAGATGATAGTCCCCGTGGATGCGGGTGCGCAGCGCATCGATTTGTCTTCCAGCCAATTGGCGGAAGCGGTCGAGCACGAGAGTCCTGCGGCTGAGCACCAGGCCGGCCCTTTCCAGAACGCCGTCGGGCAAGCGGGCTACATTTTCCTTGAGCGCATCGAAGGCGCTGCTGGCATGCAGGATCAGATCCTCGCGCAGCCGGTCGATGTCCTGGGAGGTGAGCGGTTCAGGCATGAACGCGGGATTTTCGGTCGGTGAGGCCAGGGCCAGGTGCAGCTCCGCCGTTCGTCTGCCCAATAGCGCAGCCGCGTCGAGATATGGGCCCACGTGCTCGCGCGCGAGCTTCATCTCCGGGGCTTCACTCAACTGGAGCAGGCTGGCTTGCTCCTCGATGACTCCCCCCTGAGCAAAACTCTGCGCCGCGCTGGCTTCGTAGTAGCGGTCTAACTCTTCCAGTGTCCAGCTCCATCCATCGCCTTCATTGGTGACCAGGCCTTGCAACATGGCCAGCGTCGATGGCTCCTGCCCTTTACGCGTGTATTGGATAGAACCACCAAAGGGTGCGATATGGGTGAAGTGGGTTTGATCGGTGAGGTAACTTCCGATTTCCGTGTCGGGATTGGGACCAGTTTGCTGCCTACGGAACAATTTCATGATCAGCTTGTCGCCGAAGATAATCGAGGTGTTGCTTTGCTCCGCTGAGCCGCGCCGTGGCACCTCCCGGGATGGGCCCTGCAATTGAGAGAGCGTGGTGCTGGGCACCCCCAGTAGGACGCCCTCGCGCGAGGGAATCTGTGCACCCCCGGCGATCAGCGCCAGGAGCGCTTCGCTGGCGCTATCGTTAAAGACCGCCTCGTGAAGCACGCCTTCATCCGTGGAGATCATCACGCGCGCCACCAGGGCGTTGGGTGACTCTTCGCGCAGCGCGTCCGCCGCTCTGCCAAAGAGCAATCCAAGAGTGACGAGGTAGGTGTCGGACCCCCCTTCAGCATATTGGACCTCGATCAGGGCCAGCGCGCTGACACCCTGGTTGAAGATTGCCCAATCCTCAATCTTGGTGTGGGAGATGGGACGCGACTTGCCGCCAAACCAACGTTGCCGGGCCAGATACCCCTTCAGAATCGACTCCTCCAGCTCCCTGCGGCCATTGCCTTCGAGGATGCTCATCCAGTCGGTGGTCGAGTTGATCTCAAGCTCGGGTTCACCGTCATTGTCGGGACTTGGCACGGGTTCAGGCGAGGGCTGCAACTCGAGCCACAGAAAGCCGTAAGGTCCAATGGTCAAGGGATAGGGAGCAGTGCGGATGCGAGGGAATTCAACATAGCCCAGCATTTCGACCGGCACCATGCTGGCGTACGGGGCCAGATCCAACTCCACCGGTTGGGCAAAGCGGGAGAGGTTGGCCACGCAGAGAACTCTTTCGTTTTGATACTCGCGGATGTAGGCGAGGATTTTACGGTTGGCCGGATTGAGAAAACTCAAGGTCCCGCGTCCAAAGACCTGGAACAACTTGCGCAGGGCGATCATGTTGCGCATCCAGCTCAGGAGCGAAGACGGGTCGCCCTGCTGCGCTTCCACGTTGATCGCCTCGTAGCCCCAAACCGGGTCCATGACCACCGGGCTGTATAGCTTCGCGGGCACGGCGCGGGAGAAGCCGGCGTTGCGGTCGCCGTTCCACTGCATCGGGGTTCGCACTCCGTTGCGGTCGCCGAGGTAGATGTTGTCGCCCATGCCGATCTCGTCGCCGTAGTAGACGATAGGTGTGCCGGGAAAGGAGAAGAGCAGACTATTCAGCAACTCGATGCGGCGTCGGCTGTTGTCCACCAGGGGCGCCAGGCGCCGCCGGATGCCGACGTTGATGCGCATGCGCGGGTCTGCGCTGTAGGCCAGGTACATATAGTCACGCTCTTCATCGCTGACCATCTCCAGCGTGAGTTCATCGTGATTGCGGAGAAACAGCCCCCACTGGCAGTTGTGGGGAATCTCCGGCGTTTGCGCCATGATGTCAGTGATGGGCAGGCGATCTTCCTGGCGCAGCGCCATATACATCCGGGGCATCAGGGGAAAGTGAAATGCCATGTGGCATTCATCGCCGTCCCCGTAATAGATGCGCACATCGTCGGGCCACTGGTTCGCTTCCGCGAGAATCGTTCTGGAGGCGTATGACTTGTCAATCTCAGCGCGAATGCGCTTCATCACCTGGTGAGTTTCGAGAAGATTCTCGCAGTTGGTGCCTTCGCGCTCCACCAGGTAGGGAATGGCGTCGACGCGCAGCCCATCCACGCCCATATCAAGCCAGTAGCGCATGACCTTCAACACTTCTTCGATCACCGCGGGATTGTCGTAGTTCAAATCCGGTTGGTGCGAGAAGAAGCGATGCCAGTAGTACTGTTGGGCATCAGGATCCCAGGTCCAGTTGGATTTCTCGGTGTCGGTAAAAATGATGCGCGCGCCGGTATATTTTTGATCCGTGTCACTCCATACGTAGAAGTCGCGCTCGGGTGAGTCTTTAGGAGCGAGCCGCGCCCGCTGGAACCAGGGGTGCTGATCGGAGGTGTGATTGATGACCAGCTCGATCATCACTTGCAGGCCTCGGTTATGCGCCTGGATCAGGAACTCTCTGAAATCCTCCATGGTGCCGTAGTTCGGGTGCACGCTGAGGTAGTCGGCGATATCGTAGCCGTCGTCGCGAAGAGGCGAGGGGAAGAAAGGAAGCAACCAGATGCAAGTGACTCCCAGGTCCTGCAGGTAATCGAGCTTGCTGAGTAATCCCTGGAAGTCGCCAATGCCGTCGTTGTTGCCGTCCATGAATGCCTTGACGTGCAACTCGTAAATGATCGCGTCTTTATACCAGAGCGGGTCCGCCGCGCTTCCCGGTTGCTTCAATCGTGCCTCCCCGGCTTGGCGCCTGGGCAAATTGTAACTATCACAGTCATATGATCGGTCCTGCCGTTTCCTTAGGCAGCACGCGGAAGAGATGCGCCGGCGCCTCCGCCGGCCGCAGAGCAACGTAGTTCCTAGATCCCTGCCAGCGATAGGAATGAGCCGCCAGCAGATCGTAGACTTCAAATGTATCGCCCGGAGCGAGCCCGAGCACTCCTAAATCCAAGGAAACCCAGCCCGTCTGAACCACAAAAGGATCGAGGTTGACCACCACGAGGATGGTGTTGCTCCCGTCTGCCGTGCGCTTGGAATAGCAGATGAGCGATGGGTTATCCGTGGGATGGAAATGCAGCCGCTCATTGCTCTGCAGCGCCTTGTTTTGTTGCCGAGCCTGATTCAGCCGGGTGATGAGCGGCCTCAGACTAGCGGGATTCGTCAAATCCCATGTCTTGATCTCGTATTTCTCTGAGTTCAGATATTCTTCGCCGCCCGGCTTGAAGGGGGTGTTCTCTCCCAACTCGAAAGCCGGTCCGTAGATCCCATAATTCGCTGTAAGAGTCGTGGCCAGCACCAGGCGGCTGCGGAAGGCCGGTAGGCCCCCGGTCTGTAGATGGATCGGGAGGATATCGGGGGTATTAGGCCAGAAATTGGGGCGGAAGTACTCCCGAACGGGGGTAGCGGTGAGCTCCAACATATATTGCGTAAGCTCATCCTTGGTGTCGCGCCAGGTGAAGTAGGTATAGGACTGGGAAAAGCCGAGCTTGGCCAGCCGCTCCATTACCCGTGGCCGGGTAAAGGCCTCAGCCAGAAACAAGACTCCGGGGTCCTTCGCTTTCAGCTCGGGGATAACCCACTGCCAGAAAGGGAAAGCCTTGGTATGCGGGTTGTCTACGCGGAAGATGCGCACACCCTTATCCATCCAAAAGCTGAAGACACCCTTGAGGGCCTCCCAGAGCCCCTGCCAGTTGGAAGATTCGAAGTCCAACGGATAGATGTCCTGATACTTCTTGGGCGGGTTCTCCGCATACTGAATCGATCCGTCGGGACGCTTCTTAAAGAACTCGGGATGTTCCGTCACCCAGGGATGATCCGGCGAGCATTGAAAGGCGATATCGAGGGCAATTTCCATTTTCAGTTGGATGGCCCGCTTCACCAGGTCCTGGAAGTCGGCCATGTTGCCGAGGGCGGAATGGATCGCGGTGTGGCCTCCCTCCGCCGACCCGATCGCCCAAGGGCTGCCCTCGTCTCCCGGTGCGGCCTCGACTGTGTTGTTCTTGCCCTTGCGGTAGCTCTTCCCGATCGGGGAAACCGGGGGCAGGTAGAGGACGTCAAACCCCATTTCCGCCACGTATTCCATCCGGGCGGTCACGTCGCGCAGGGTGCCATGCTTGCCTGGGACGGTTGACCAGGATCGCGGGAAGAGCTCATACCAGCTGGAAAAGCGCGCCCTTTCCCGGTCAACGACAATTTCCAGTTCGTGATCGTAACGGGTCTCGAGCGCGGTATTCGGATAGCGCTTGACCATCTCCGCGAGTTCATCCTGCAATGCGAGTTCAGCGGTTGCGGAGTCATCGGTTCCGGTTCTGAGCGCCTTAGCCCAGGTTGCCAGTTTTGCGCTGTCCTTCTTCGCTGCCCGGGCCTGCACCTGTTCGAGAAGAATAGCGCCAGTGGCAAACGGCACTTTGAGATCCTGTTGCGCAGCTATGCGCTTCTTGAGGTCGCTGCGCCAGGTTCCGAAATGATCGACCTCACCCACAATCGTGTAGCGATAGCCGCCGACCTGCCGGACGGCAAATTCTCCCTGCCAACGGTCGTTTCCCAGCGGCCGCATTTCGGTCGATTGCCAGTCTGGATCTCCTGCCTGCTTCCACAGCAGCCGCGCACGCTACCTCGTCATGCCCGTCGCCGAAAACATCGGCTTGCACGGAGACCGTGTCGTCGACAATTCGTTTAATGGGAAACCGCCCACAGTCCAGTTCAGGTTCTACGTTCTGAATAACAACCCGGCTTCGTCCCTCGTTCGGCTTCGCCATTACACCTCCAACACCCCATTGTAGGCAGATGCAGTTTTCTGCGGTTGCGTTCCGACTGCATTGCGCTCACCGCAGAGACAGAATCTCTTACTTCTGTCCCATGGGGATTCAAACCCAACCCGCAAGTTTCTCTCGCAGGCAAAGCGGCGGCCCTGCATTGAGGATGTTTCCGCAGCCCAGCGGCCCAGTTAGGCATGGCAATTCCACAATTTTTTACCCATTCCTCTGCCCGGCGATGGACAATCGATGGATGCGCCTAATCACCTATCGTCGCGATGCAGCCACTGGCCCGGCACTCCTCAAGGACGGCCATGTCTTCCCTCTCAATACCGCTTGGATATCCGGATACGGTGGCCTTCATCGCCGCGGGACCTAAGAGGTGGGCTGGGGTCAATCTCCAGTTGGAAGAGACCGGCCTGAATTTGCTTGCTCCCCTATCCTCCGTCGCGCTGGAGGCTCCTCTGCTGCGGCCTTCCAAGATTCTCTGTATCGGCCTGAATTACCGCGACCACGCCGTGGAATCGAAGATGGAACCCCCCAAGTTTCCTACTGTTTTTACCAAGTACCCTCTGACCCTCATCGGCAACGGGCAGCCGATTCTGCTGCCGCGCGCCAGCCAGCAACCTGACTATGAAGCGGAGCTCGCGGTGGTGATCGGTCAGGGCGGCCGCAACATACCGGAGGCAGAGTGGGAGAACCACGTCTTCGGCTATACCATCCTCAACGACGTCAGCGCTCGTGACGTGCAGTTGGCTACTTCTCAATGGACGCTGGGCAAGAACTTCCCTACCTTCGGGCCGATGGGACCGTGGATCGTTTCCAAGGATGAAATACCCGATCCTCATGCATTGGACATCTCGCTTTCCATCAACGGGGAAACCCTGCAGAAGTCCAATACCCGTGAGCTCATCTTCAAACTGCCCCGCCTCATCTCCTATATTTCGACCATGATGCCCCTGGTGCCGGGAGACATCATCAGCACCGGTACGCCGGCGGGCGTGGGCATGGGACGCACCCCGCAGCGCTGGCTCAAGCCAGGGGACGATGTGGTGGTGGAGATTGCCCGGATTGGCAGTTTGCGTAACCCCGTCCTCGCCGAACCTTAACCTGAGCAGGTTGAAGTTGCGGCAAAGAGGAAGCCCAGGGCTGACGCCCTGGACGGCGCAACTTGCTGAATGCGTGGATGAGAACGTGTACAAGCGAAATCGGGTTGGTGCTGCGGCAGTGCTTCCGTCCATCCATCTCCACCCATGCCAAGGTGGTCGCCGCCCTTTAGATTTGTCATCCCGACCGGAGCGTAGCGCAGCGGAGGGACCTGCGGTTTCACTTTCGGCAGAAGCGAATGTGCGTGGGCGAATCGCCTCCAGGTTCCGTTTTTCCATCAATGCAAACCGCAGGTCCCTCCGCTGCGCTCCGCTCCGGTCGGGATGACAAATCTACGGGGCGGCTGCCACCTTGGCATGGGTGGAGATGGATGGACGGAGCTGTAGGGAGTTGTTAGAGGGAAGGGCGCACAGCGGGTCCCCGTTCGACTTCGCTCAGGGCAGGCTCTCGGCTACGCTCCCAATGACACAGGTGCGAGCGGACCCAGGTTAGTGCCGCGCTTACAGCGCTCGGATCATCTTCGAGATCGGGTCCCCAGCCCTTCCGGGCTGGGCTCACGTTTGGCGGACGGCCCTCCGGGCCTCGCATCCATGGCGATTTTGCGGTGTCATTTCTTTCTCAACCTGCCACAGGCAAGTTGGCTGCTCGGGATGACAAAGGGGGGTGGTGGCGCACCTTAGCATGGTTGGACGTGGACGGACGGAGTCGAAAAGAGGTAATTGGGACAAGACTGACTTTCGGCTCTGCGGGACTGAGTTTAGTCGGTGGAGTTTTCACGCGGACTCGAGACCCTCTGGCCGATAGGTTCTGCCGGTCAGCTCTTTCAGGGCTCAATGGAACCCGCCTTTGCGCCCAATCAGGCAATGTGCTTGCTCTGGATTATTACTTCCGCGGGTGCTAGCATCACGCCACCGGCGTGTCCGGCATCCAATTTGGAGAGATACTCCATGGTCCGGGTCATCACCATTGAACGGGAGTACGGCAGCCAGGGAGCCGAATTTGCACACCGTCTGGCCGACAGGCTGCACTGGAAACTCATCGATCGTTGCCTGATCGATGAAGTCGCCCATAAGGCGGGCGTTCCAAAAAGCATGGCGGAGCAATGCGATGAGCGCCTCGACCCCTGGTACTACCGGATGGGCAAGTCCTTCTGGCATGGCAGCGTGGACCGCCTGCCTGCGCCACCCAAAGACCAGGTTTTTGACAGTGAACGCATGGTCGAGTTTGTACGCAACTATCTGAAGCAATGCCTGGCTGACGGCAACTGCGTGATTGTCGGCCGCGGCGCTGCCTGCGCATTGGCTTCCCTCCCGGGAGTATTCAACATATTCGTCTACGCTTCGCTATCGAGGAAGATTCGCTGGTTTGAACAACACTTTCCGGAGCACGCAGGGAACGCCAGGGCCGAGCTCGAGGCCACCGACAACCGGCGGGGGGAGTACATCCGCCGCTACTATGACCGGGATTGGACCGACCGGCGGCTGTACCACATGATGATCAACTCATGCATGGGTTGTGACGCCATGATCGAGGCGGTAGTCGACGGAGCGGGAATGGCTGCTATCCGACAGCAGGTAGCGGCGGGCAGCAGATAGCCAACCGCTAGATTTTTGGGGGCGTGCCGCTGAACCTTACCCTCGCTTTTGTCGCCCAACGGAGCCGGAGCGATCTGCTCGGCCCAGCCACAAAGTCATACCTGGATCGCATAACCCCCTATGCCCCCATCGAAGCGGTTGCTTTCCGTAGCGAGGAGGCGCTGTTCGATTTTGTGGCCCGCCAGCGAACGCGGACTGCGGCTTGGCTGGTGCTGCTTGACAGCCGGGGTGAAGCTTTCTCGTCAGAACAGCTGGCGAAGTGGCTAGGAGTGCGGCGGGATTCAGGCCAGCAGATGATAGTTTTCGCCATTGGGCCGGCGAATGGCTGGGCGGATCGGCGGCAGGCCCAGACGGTGCTGTCTTTGGGTCCAATGACGCTGCCCCACGAACTCGCTCGCCTGGTACTGACCGAACAGCTCTACCGGGCATTTACAATACTTGCTGGGCATCCGTACCACATCGGGCACTGATGCCAGCCGCCGCCAGGCCGGCACTTCGGCCAGAGCATTTCTCCAGTTGCTGCCAACCGGAGAAAGAGTATTCAGGCAGCTTCTCCAGCAGGAAAAGCTGCACAAAATCAGAGGCAGAAAGATCGCATCAGCGGTAAGCTCCAGGGGACTGGAGCAGCAACGGGAACCACGCGGGGGGCGCGTGGCGAAAGGGAATACATGTCCTGGTTCAAGCGGCAGGAAAACGAGATTGAAACGAATTCAGCAGAGAAGAACGTGCGCACCGAGGGACTGTGGCAAAAATGCGAGGGCTGTGGGCAGTCCATCTTCAAAAAGACTTCGAAGACAACCTCCAGGTCTGCCCAAAGTGCGGACACCATCTCCGCCTGGATGCGCGCAGCCGTATAGCCAGCCTGCTGGAGCCGGGATACGAGCTGGTTGACCTGGAGCTCGTATCCACTGATCCGCTCGAGTTCGTCGATATCAAGCCCTATCGGGACCGGCTGGAAAAAGCCCGGCGTGAGACCGGCCTTAATGACGCGGTGATGAATGCCGTGGGAAACATCGGCCCGCATAGCGTCGTCCTGAGCGTCATGGAGTTCGCGTTTATCGGCGGGAGCATGGGATGCGTGGTGGGAGAAACCATCGCGCGTGCGATCGATCGGGCGCTGGAGGGTAAAAAGCCGCTCATCATTGTTGCCGCATCAGGCGGCGCACGCATGATGGAAGGAGTGGCCAGCTTGATGCAATTGGCTAAAGTTTCCGCCGGGCTGGCGCAGCTGGATGATGCAGGGCTGCCCTATATTTCCGTGCTTACTAACCCCACCACGGGCGGCGTGACCGCAAGCTTTGGCATGCTGGGCGATCTCAACATTGCCGAGCCGGGCGCGTTGATCGGCTTCGCCGGTCCACGAGTGATCGAGCAGACGATTCGGCAAAAGCTTCCGGAAGGATTCCAGCGGTCGGAGTTCCTGCTCGAACACGGCATGCTGGACGCGATCGTAGCCCGCCGCGACCTCAAGGGTTATCTAATTCGCGCCCTCGACTTCATGTGCCCTGCGGCAAGTTAAGGCGGTTTCGACGGTTGCACTCGTTGGCGCAGGATCGCAGGGAATTCACTCTAGAATAGATATATGTCCTATGCTTCGGCCCTTGACCGCCTGAATGCACTCGGTCAGGAATTGCACACTGCACCCGGCACGCCTCGCCGGAAATTTGAGCTGGCGCATATGCGCACGCTTATGGCAGCGCTAGACAACGCCGAGCGTAACTTCTCCTCCATTCTGGTTGCCGGCACCAACGGTAAAGGATCAACCTCGTCAACCTTGGCCAGCATTCTTTCCCGGGCCGGCTATAGGACGGGTCTCTACACCTCGCCGCACCTGAGCAGCGTCAATGAACGCATCCAGGTGGATGGAGCGATGATCGGCGACGACGACCTGGCATCCCTCTTCTTTCATGTCGAGGAAATCGCCTCAACGTTAGTACGGGATGGGAGGCTGCCTGCGCTGCCGAGTTTTTTTGAGACCCTTACGGCTATGGGCTTTTTGTATTTTGCTTCCCGCAAGGTACATACCGCGGTCGTGGAAGTGGGCATGGGCGGTCGACTGGATGCGACCAATATTGTCGAGCCCCTGGTATCGGTGATTACCGACATCTCGCTTGATCACACCGAGTGGCTGGGCTCGACTGTCGACCTGATCGCGCGGGAAAAAGCCGGTATCCTGCGCCGCGATGGGGTCATGATCACGCTGCCGCAGCATCCGGAGGCTAACCAGGCATTGGGAGAAGTCGCAACCGGCCTGCAGGTGCGCGGAGTGAATGCGGCCAGCTACATCCCGGTGCACAATCATCCTGAGCAGTACACGCGAAATCGCTATCCGCTTTCCGTCATGGGCGAGCTGATCGGGATCGACTCACCCCTGGCGGGAGCGCATCAACAGCGTAATCTGGCGCTGGCCATTGCCACGGCGGTGGAGTTAAGAAACAATCATGGTTACAATATAACCCCCATCGATATTCAGGCCGGCATCCACGATACAGTCTGGCCGGCGCGGCTGGAGCACATTGCCGGCAATGGCAGCCGGGCCGATGTGCTGCTGGACGTGGGCCATAATCCTGCCGGCGCCTGGGCGCTGCGTGCGGCGGTGTCGCAGTTGGATAAGGGCCAACCCTTGACGCTGGTTTTTGGCTGCCTCAAAGACAAGCCAGTCGCAGAGCTGGCCCAGATCCTGTTTCCTCTTTTCGGTCGCGTGGTGGTGACGCCGGTTGACTCGCCGCGCAGTGCCTCGCTCGAAGATCTGCTGGCAGCAGCGCGCACGACCGGCAGCGAGGTAGAGGCGGCACCGGGCGCTTTCAACGCACTGGAGAGCGCGTTCCGAATCACTCCGGCAAACGGCTTGGTTGTCGTTACGGGTTCGGTTTACCTGGTAGGACAAGTGCGTCCGCTGCTGATGGCTTCGCGGCCGGCGCCCACGGAGCCGCTCGAGGTATGAGCACCCCATCCGGCAACCTGCCGGCCCTCTCGTTAGCCGGCCGGCTAAGCTCCAACCTGGTGCGGGGTCCCTTGTTCTTCTTCTGTACAGGATTCTTCGGCTGCATTTCGCTGGCTGCCTCTTGCGTGGAAGAGGATGGCCGGATGCAACATATCATCGCCCGGCGATGGGCGCGGACGTCGTTGCGAATCGCCGGCGCGCCTGTGACTGTTATCGGACGCGAGAATTTTCTACCCCTCGCTATTTACACCTCCAACCATACTTCGTTTATGGACACGCCAGTAGTCTTCGGCAGCCTTCCCTTCCAGTTTCGGATTCTGGCTAAGCAGAGTTTGTGGAAGTGGCCATTTATCGGTTGGCATCTAAATCGGTCCGGCCAGATACCTGTGGACGAGGAAAGCGGCTCGGCTCGTTGCCGGGCTCAATCGCGCCATCAAGGCGCTGAAATCAGGTTTGCCCCTCTTCATTTTTCCAGAAGGCGGCCGAACCGAAGATGGCACAATGCGGCCCTTCATGCGGGGACCAGCTTATATCTCCATACGAGCGCGGGTTCCGCTGGTGCCGATGGCGCTGATTGGCACCTATGAGCTGTTGCCAATTCACACGCACCACTTCCGTCCACGGCGGGTCAAGCTGGTTATCGGCAAACCCATCGATCCGTCGGGATACACCATTCGCCAGGCGGACGAGCTTACCGCCAAACTACAAAGCGAGATCCAGCAACTTTACGAGAGCCACGCCGGATCGGATGACTTTGGTCCGAACCTGGTGGTCGAAGCAGCAGCTAGAGAGGCTCAATGACTCCTCCCGTTCCCCGCATCGCAATCCCTGAGCCAACGTCTACCGACGCAGCCTACAACCAGCGCAGCCTGCCGCAGTACGTGCGCGCAGTGGAAGCGGCAGGAGGGATTGCGATTCCTATTTCCCTGCATGAACCGCCGGCCTTGCAGGCAGAAATCCTGGCCTCGTGCTCAGCGGTCCTGCTGCCTGGCAGCCCGGCGGATGTAGATCCCACGCGATACGGGCAGGAAGCAGTAGAGGCGTGCGCAGCCAAGGATCCAGCGCGTGAGGCGACGGATGATCTTCTTTTGCGGAAGGCATTCGCACAAGGGAAGCCGATCCTGGGCATTTGCTACGGATTGCAGTCGTTGAATGTGTGGCGACGGGGCAGCCTCATACAGGATTTGCCTCACGCTCCGGAGGGTGTAGCTCCCGATGCCGCGTCCATCGTTAATCATGAGCCCGGACGGGACGGTGCAAGACGCTCACCTGGTCCTGGCGACGCCCGGTTCGCGTCTTTCTCATTTGGCGCAGAGGGATGGGCAGGAAGAGCTGAGGTTCTCTGTGAACTCGAGTCATCATCAGGCAATCGACCGTGCTGGGGAGCAACTCGTGGTTGCGGCGATCAGCCCCGTAGATGGGGTGATCGAAGCATTGGAGGGCGTCGAACCGCGGCAATTCGTGATTGCAGTGCAATGGCATCCGGAGCGCAGCTACGAGGTCAGTGAAGCGTCGCGGGCACTCTTCGCGGCGTTCATCGAGGCCGCTCGTTCTTGGGAGTCTTCCCGGCCGATTACGATGGGCGTTAGCCAGTCGTGAGTTCCCAACCTGAACGGACGCCCGAAGAGGTTCAGGAAGCTTTTGCTGAGGCTGGCATCACCGGACTGCCTGGAAGCTGCTACGACCAATTCTCAGCTTATCTCGACCTGCTGTTGCGTTGGAACGCGCGCTTGAGCCTGACTGCTATCCGGGAGCCGGGACAGATCATCCGGCGCCATTTCGCGGAATGTGCCTTTGCTGCCCAACATCTCCCCATGGACATAGAAAGCCTGCTGGACTACGGGTCGGGGGCAGGCCTGCCTGGAATCCCCTTTGCGATCTGCCGCCCCGAGATCCGCGTGACCTTGGCCGAGGCACAGGGGAAGAAAGCCTCCTTCCTGCGGGAAGTGGTGCGGACAATCGGTACGGGGACAGAAGTCTACGACGGACGTGTGGAAACGATGGCACAAGAGCGCCTTTTTCATGCAGTTTCGCTGCGGGCGGTAGAGAAGATGGAGCTTGGCCATACCGATTGCCCTTCGAAGGGTCGAGCGGTATTTGCTGCTGCTCACCACGGAGCGGTCTGCACCTGCGTATAGGAGAATGGTTCCGGAGCTTCAATGGCTCGATCCAATCCATCTGCCCAACTCGGATCAGATGATCCTGGCCATCGGCCAGCGTCGCTAACCGGGTTTGCGGCTAGCAATTTGGGTTGTTCCACGTGGAACAAACGCCAGCTATCCGCCGTAGTTTGTGCCTCTTCTGCATCTTTGTTCCACGTGGAACATCAACGTTTTCCACCGCAGTAATCTCCCGTTCACACGCACCAGACCTTCGCCTGTCCGACTCTATCTCCTTGCGAATGCAATACTTGGAGATCTCGCCAGCCGTCCCATTTTGGGGTTCTCCACAATTCACGCCCAGTTCTGCACATCGCCTGTTTCTTGCTCTCGCCGCCTTCAGTCGATACTCTTCCATTACGCATGGGTAAAGTAATAGCGGTCGTGAATCAGAAGGGCGGCGTTGGCAAAACCACTACCGCAATCAATCTCTCTGCGGCATTGGCTCTTGAAGGCCTCACTTGCCTGCTGGTCGATTGCGATCCTCAGGCTAATTCCTCCGGGGGCTTCGGCATAGCGCGGGACGAAAACCGCAACTCGACCTACGACATTCTTACGGGAAACGCGACCGTGGCCGAATCCACCCTGGACACTGAAATCGATACCCTGAAAATCGTTCCCGGAAGCAATCACCTGATTGGGGCCACGGTCGAATTAATCCAGGCTGAGCGTCGCGAATACCGGCTACGCCAGGCCTTGGAACCCGTACGGAATCAATACAGCTTCATTATCCTGGATTGCCCACCAGCCCTCGATCTCCTCACGTTAAACGCGCTGGTGGCGGCTGACCGGCTGCTCGTCCCCATGCAGGCTGAGTACTTCGCCCTGGAAGGCATCTCCGAGCTGCTCACCACGCTTGGACGCATCCAGGCCGCCTTCAACCCGACGCTCGATATCGAGGGTGTGATTCTCACGATGTATGACGAGCGTACGAACCTGGCCCAGCAAGTCACGGAAAACCTGCGCAAGTTTTTCGGGGCCAAGCTGCTCAAGACCGCGATTCCTCGCAACATCCGTCTGGCGGAAGCGCCAAGCTATGGCAAACCGGTCGCGCTGTACGATCCGCGATCCCGCGGCGCGGAGAGTTACCGGGAACTTGCCGAGGAAATCCTGGCTCGCAATCACATCGATAGTCCCAAAGCTCTGGAGCGCAAGGCTGCTTTGCAGGCACAGTCGCGACAGGAGACGAAAGTACGTTTCTGGCCATATGCTTGACCATCCATCGTCCCTGAGGACGATTTCCTCAGGAATTGCCGGCCAGCCGTGCACATGGCCGCCTAGTTTCACAGTTGTCAACCTCCGAGGCTTTAGGAAGATCAATGACCGCTGCTGTTGAAGTACCCAAGCGCCGCGCACTCGGCAAGGGTCTCGAATCCCTGCTTCCAGGACGATCTGGATTTACCTCTACTCCTGCACCTGCTCCGCCTGCTCCTGACGAAGGCAAGCCGCGGGAGATACCCGTCGACCAGATCGAACGAAATCCTTTTCAAACGCGCGGGAGCATCGACGAGAACGCTCTGAAGGAACTCTCTGCCTCGATTGCGGCGACTGGCGTAGTGCAACCGGTGCTGGTGCGGCCGCTGGCCAATAACCGCTTCCAGTTGATCGCCGGCGAACGCCGCTGGCTCGCCTCCAAAATGGCAGGCAAGACCACTGTGCCCGCTATCCTGCGCCACGTCTCCGATGAGCAGGCCATGGAGATGACGATCGTTGAGAACCTGCAGCGCGCCGACCTGAACCCGATGGAACAGGCACGCGCTTATGATCGGTTAGGCCAGCAATTCAAAATGACGCAAGAGCAAATGGCCCAGCGCACAGGCAAGGATCGGGCCTCCGTCGCCAATTTCCTCCGGCTACTTCGCCTGCCACTCGAAGTGCAACAGAAAGTGGAAAGTGGGAGCCTCAGCTTTGGGCATGCGCGCACGCTTCTGTCGCTGGAATCGCCCGAGGCCATCCTGAAGGCAGCACAAAAAGTGAGCGCCCTCTCCATGTCGGTTCGCCAGACGGAGAGTTACGTGCAGGGCTTGCTGAATCCGGAGAAAAAGCCGAAGGGTGAAGAAAAGGAGAAGCCTCCGCTTGACCCGAACGTACGTGAGGCGCGAGATTCGCTACAGCGAGCACTCGGCCTGAAAGTTTCGATTGAAGACAAGAACGGCCGCGGACGCGTGATCATCGAATATTCCCGCCTGGAAGACTTCGATGCTCTGCTGGAAACGATCACAGGAAAATAAAAACGGTACCACGCACCCGAACATGCGCCAATGCTCAAAGGGCCGGCACCTAAAGGCGGGTTTCCATTGATCGTCCTTCGGCATTTGCGAGCAGTCCGAGTACACCCAGGACTGACGTCCTGGGCTCCTCTCAGCCCGAGCTGTCCAAATTAGCGCGCAAATGGCCTTCTGGTCGGCGGCCCACCTTGGCATGGGTGGAGATGGGTGGCGGAGCTGTAGGGAGTTGTTAGAGGGAAGGGCGCACAGCAGGTCCCTCGGCTACGCTCCCACGGCACGCCGGGGCAGGCGGGGTGACAAGGTTGAGGACAGCGGCGCAGCTCGGCATGGGTGGAGATGGATGGACGGAGCTGTAGGAGTTGTTAGAGGGAAGGGCGCAAAGCAGGTTCCTCGGCTACGCTCGGAGGCTGTGACTTTTTAATTTCCCTTGTGGTCTGTGGCCGGAAAGCTCCGAAGAGCATCTGCCAACAAGCATCGCCGGGGTCCTTCGACTGCGCGCATAAAACCCTCTGTTATGCGATAGATCTGCGAGGCGCTTCGCTCAGGATGACGCCTTTCTGGAGGGGATTGAAGAACATCTGGTCGGGTGCAAAAAACACGAAGAGATCAAAAGTCACAGACTCTCGGGATGACAAGGTTGAGGACGGCGACCCAGCTTGGCATGGGTGGAGGTGGATGGACGGAGCTGTAGGAGTTGTTAGAGGGAAGGGCACAGCAGGTCCCTCGGCTCCGCTCCCACGGCACGCCGGGGCAGGCGGGATGACAAGGTTGAGGACGGCGGCCCACCTTGGCATGGGTGGAGGTGGATGGACGGAGCTGTAGGAGTTGTTAGAGGGAAGGGGCGTACAGCAGGTCCCTCGGCTACCCTCCCACGGCACGCCGGGGCAGGCGGGATGACAAAGTTGAGGGCGAGGGTCCACCTTGGCATGGGTGGAGATGGATGGACAGAGTCGAAAAAAATTGGACAAGTCTGACTCTCAACCGTCCCCTTCGACAAGCTCGGGGCAGGCTCTTCGGGATTGATTATATGAAACTGTTACGGTTACGTTATGTCCGTCAGCAAACGGCGATGGCCAGAGAGCAGCGCCTATGAATGCGGCGGCACTGGCATTCCGGTTCCGGGTCGTCATCTTCGTGCTCCTCTACGTGCTTGGCTTTTTCGCGCCCTGGAGAGTTTTCGTTCGCGGCGGCAGTGACGGCACACTTTGGCTCGCGGCATCCACGCTGGCCGCGCGCACCGGCTGGATAGGCTTGGCAGCTGCAACCCTGACCGTGACGCTCATCGCCCTGGCCTGTCTTGTGCTGGGGGCTACCCTGCGGGTTTGGGGAACCGCCTACCTCGGTTCCGGCGTGATGCGCGGCGCAGTGATGCAGGGTGAGCGGTTGGTCGCCGCAGGACCCTATCGCCATCTGCGCAATCCGCTCTACATGGGGTCCTGGCTGCTCGGGTTCGCTACCGCAATTCTCATGTCCCCCAGCGGTGCGGGATTCTTTCTGCTTGCCTACAGCGTCTTCACCTTGTTTCTCATCTCCGCAGAGGAGCGCTTCCTCACCGCCAAGCTGGGCGATGGCTACCAGGAGTACTGTCGCCGTGTTCCCCGCTTATGGCCACGTATCGGCGCCGGCGACACGACCTCATCCGCGCGTCCCCATCGGCTACAAGCTCTTCTGGCCGAAACTTATCCCATCGCCTTTACCCTTTGCTTCGCGATCTTCGCGTGGCGATACAACGCGCGCATCCTGATCCAGTGCCTGCTGATCTGCTACGGCCTCTCATTGATCGTCCGCGCGTTTACCAAGCGACCCGCAGTCCCGGCGGACGGAGGGGTGTAGCAGAAGCCTTCTTTCCCTGGAAACCAAGAAGTGCCGACATTCTACTGGGGTCAACGATGTGGATGGAGACTGGTGGTCTCCCATCCCTGCCGAGAAGTCGCCAAGGATGGGATGTCCGGATTTCTGCTGCATGATTCAGGCAGAGGCTGAGGGCCACTGCCATACCCAGGTACAGAGGGCGCGGCGTACAAGCGATCGCCTTGGCCCTCCTCGCGTGCTTCTTCCTTCACCCTGGGACTTGCGTTGATGGCGGCTCATCCGGTCTTAGCTTGGCAACTTAGACCGGCGTCATCCGGTTCAGATCGCCGCCACCACTCAAGCTACTTTTTTGGCGGCGCGATGGTATCTTTGGCAGCCTTGGCGACGCGGAACTTGACCACGGTCTTGGCTTTGATCTTGATGGTTTCGCCAGTTTGTGGATTGCGACCCATACGAGCCTTGCGCTCAGCCTTCACCAACCGGCCCAGTCCGGGGATGACGAAAACGCCATTCTTCTTTGTCTCCTTCACCGCCGTCTCAGCGAGCAGGTCAAGAAATGCTGCCGATTGCTTGTTGGTCAGCTCAAGCTTTTCCGCGAGATTGCGAACCAGTGCTGTCTTGGTCATGCCTGTTGCCATATTGTGTCCTTCTTTCTCCTGTTTATTCATGGGCCCATGGTCGCGTGTTTTCGCACCTGGAGAATCCATGTCCTGCTTGACGCTTCACCTGGTACCTTCGGACGCTCGTGCGAAACTTGCATCGATCGTCAGGAAACCCAGTGTTTATGCGGGTAAAAACGAACCCACCGCCGTTTACGATGCGGCTTTGTCCGGCGTTTGTCAATCGAAAAACCGATATTTGTTCCGTTTTTGGCTTGTTTTTCCAAGATTTCTCCCAATTTCATGGGTTTTCCCTTGATTTATGCCCTTTTCCCTACAAACCAAACAAGGGCCGCCGCTTCTTTTCAATACTCGCGAGCAGCGGCGTGTTCAGCGCTTCCACCAGCGGAGCTGCTAGTTGGAAGCGCCGGATCACTTCGGTCGCGAAGTTATTCTTGAGAGCTGTCGTGGGCGCGAGGGTAGCCTCCACGCCCCACTGGCGACACAAGAGCAAATCCATCGCCGGGTGATCTTTAGCAAAGCCCTTTGGTGGCCGAGTGAGCGGCACGCCGGTAAAGGACTCCATGGTGCGGCGTAGCTTGCGATCTTTAAGCAACCGTCGCACTTCCTCATGGTGCACGGCCAGATATGCCCGTATCGCCAGCAGTTGTTCGCGCTCCGGCATATATACGCCGGCAGCAATCAGCACCTCGTCTGGGGAGATATGCATGTAGTAGCCGCCCCCGGAGGTCTTTTCCAAACCTGCACGGGACCACCACGCGGAGATATGACTCTTGTAGGGTCGCTTGTCAGAAGAAAATCGTATGTCGCGATAGATGCGCATCATGCATTTTTGCGGCGGCCGCACGTTCGCGGGAGCGAAATCTACCATGGCGCCGTTCACCGTTTCGATCAGCGCCAGCATCGGCTGCTTGAGCTCGCGCTCGAACTCCGGTTTGTGGGCCTCGAACCACTCGCGCCGGTTATTCCGCCGCAGGCTCCGCAAAAATTTGAGCCCGGCTTCACGGAAGTACGGTTCCCCGGATTTCCTGTTGGTGTTGGTGACGCGGGCTAGCTTCATGCGGCTTTCCTCACTGAAAGCCGCACACGCGAGGGCATCCAGTTTCGCGAGGCAGGAAATCCGGGTTCCCCGGCTTTCCTGTTGGTGTTGGTGACGCGGGCTAGCTTCATGCGGCTTTCCTCACTGAAAGCCGCACACGCGAGGGCATCCAGTTTCGCGAGGCAGGAAATCCGGGTTCCCCGGCTTTCCTGTTGGTGTTGGTGACGCGGGCTAGCTTCATGCGGCTTTCCTCACTGAAAGCCGCACACGCGAGGGCATCCAGTTTCGCGAGGCAGGAAATCCGGGTTCCCCGGCTTTCCTGTTGGTGTTGGTGGCGAGTTGAGAGGTCATGGTTGGATAGCGAAATGGATAGGTAAGCGGAAGCCGCAATTTATCTGGTTGCCGTAAGCCTGCCTCTGCAACAGGCGCAGAGCCGGTAACGTCGAAGGTACTCTAAATCCTGTTTTGCAGTACAAAAGTAATGGACGTGTTATGCGACGCTCGATCGTGTTTATATTGATCTGCAATAGACTTTGCTTGCCTCCCTCAAATCTGACAAGGCTGTCCGGCTGCTCACAACCATGAGACAACTTGCCTTCTTTTTCTTTTTTGTAGCTGCATCTACGCTGTGCGCGCGTGCGCGTGTACATGAGATGGAGTTCGACCAGGCTCGCCAGGTCGCCCTCATCGTTGCCCGTTTCGACAACATTACGGTGGATGATCGCACGATCGTGATGAACTCGATGGACACCCGGACGGATGTCGGCTTTATCCCCGGTTACTATAGCTTCTCCATCATTCGAGAGAGCGACTCCCCCGCGCGCGCGGATGAAACGATTCGTATGTATGTAGTTTCCAAGAAGACGGCCGACACCTGGGAACTGAATCTTTGCACTCACTACTCGTTCCCTGAACTGCAGAAGTTTCAGCAAGACCTCTTGCATAAGACGGGAGCCAATGTGGCTAACGATCCCGATATGCCCAAAGCAATCGGCTGTGCCAATCAGGCACAAATGAAGCCCGCGTTAGAATAAATCGCCTACAAAAGAAGATGCCCACACCTCCCTGGTATGGGCATCTTCTCCGCGGCATCACCGAAATGAGCCGCAAACATAGGGACCGCAGTGCTGTCGGGGGGAAGTCTTGGCACAGCGTAGTCCTACCCGGCTCCATAGCATGTTGCATGCCAAACGGCGTGAAGCGAATAGGATAGTCAATTCAGAGGTTTATCTCCCCGGGCCCTGTGGAACACTTGGCGGGGCAGGCTCAATCTACTCTCCACTGGGAAAAATCTACCTGCAAGCTGAACCATTCGAGAGGCAATCTAAGGCAGTTTCCGCAATTACGGTAGCCTGAGGCCCATGGCTTCGGTTTACACCCATTGCGAAACTGCCTAGTTGCGCATTCCGGCCAGAGCGGCGCGGAAAAGAGCCTCAAAGCTTTCTCCTACCGTTTTGTCCTTAGCCACTGCGGCAGCAATTGCTTTTTGCGCCAGCGGGCGCTGGTAACCAAGATTGACTAGGGCGGAAAGAACGTCCTCAGTCGAAGGGCCGGTCTCGACCCGCTGCGGAGCAGCAGCCATATCTTCGAGCTTGTCTTTGAGATCCACTACGAGGCGCTCCGCGAGGCGTTTGCCGATGCCTGGGATTTGCGAGAGGGTGGCATGGTCCTGACCGCGGATAGCGCCTACCAATCGCTCTGTACTCAGACCGCTCTGGATGGTGACCGCAAGCTTCGGACCCACGCCGCTCACGGTGATCAGGCGCTCGAAGACGCGCTTCTCTTCGCGAGTGAGAAAGCCGTACAACGCGAGGGTATCTTCGCGCACGTGGGTGTGAATAAAGAGAGCCACCTCGGTGCTCTCCGGCGGAAGTGCACTAAATGTGGGCACGCTGATCACGACATCGTAACCGACTCCGCCGGCCTCGATGATCGCCTGCTGTGGTTGTTTCGCGAGGAGCCGCCCGCGCAGGTGCGCAATCATGCGCTGATTGTACAGAGAGAAGCGTTATGCGTTTTCACTCTGGTGCATGACGGGCGACCATCCCCGAGGCGGCTTTGCCGACTGCTCTAAAACTTGTGGCGATAGGAGATTTGAAAATCGTAGCCGGGATTGGGAGGAAAGAGCGCGGCCACATGGCGCAGCCGTTCGGCCAACGCGGGCGCCGCCAGCAGCGGATACTCGCGCTCACGCAAATCGGTGTAATTGAAGTCGAGGGTGAGCGAGAGCATGTAGATGGCAAGAGCATCGGAAAAAGCTGCCTCAAAGAAGTTGCTCTTTGCCTTCTCGTCGATCCGTCCCTTTTCCACCACACGCGCTGCGACAGCCGGCTGATCCACGCGTGAGAACGTTCTCTCGGCCATGCGTGCGCCTGGGCCTTCGTTGCGGCCCCGGTCCAGTGCCCGGCGCCGGCTTTCGTAGCTATCCTGGCTGGTTTCGCCGCGCACTTCGGCCAGGGCCTGCGACCACGCCAGATCGCAAAAACTCTGTGGCACTCCAGCGGTCTCCACAAAGTGGTGGCCGACATTGATGAAGAATTCGAAGGCTAACGCAAATCTGTCCTGCATTAGACGGGTGGAGATGAAGATGCAATCGGCGCCGTCAAATTGCACATTGCGGTGACACATGGCGCGATCGCCCAAGTCTATGGTGTAGCCGGGCGCAACCATCGTCTCTTCGGTCTCACCAATCGTGAGGGGAACGAAGTAGTAGGCATGCCGGGTGAGCGCTGCGGCCACTGCATTCGGCACGGCCTGCACAATCGGCTCCAGTTCCTGGGCGGTAATGTGTGTGTCGGCAAAGATTGCGTAGCACAAGCGGTTTTCCGACTGACGGACGGGGGTTTGCTGCGCCACGAGCGATGCCGGCAACAACTCCATTTGGGCGACTTCAGCCATAACCTAGTATTCTAGCTGAGTGGAAGGGGGTGCACCGTCCCCTTCTGAGGCTAATCATGAATGCGCAGCAGCAAAACCTTCCCCAGGGCGGCAATCCGCGGGCGGAGGGAACATTCTTCGGCGTCCCATTGGGCGATTTCGGCTTCTTTACCAGCCTTCTGATGGCCTTGGGGGTCGGGTTCCTGAGCTTTTTCCTGTTCACGTTCCTGGCCATCGTCGGCATCACGATCTACAACGGCATGGGCCACCGGGTTGACTACGCCGAGAGCTATAAGTACATCTCCTTCCCAGCCGGCTGTGTGGTTATGGCGATCAGTCTTGTCTTTTTTGGCAGGCTGTGGCTGCGCCGCAAGTTTTTGAGAGGCTAGGAAATTTGCTCTCATGGCTTTGATCAACATTGCTCCCGAGTCACTGCAACCGGACAACGCAAATAGTGCACCGTCACCGGAGCAGGCGCGTGCATGGTGCGCGCGCCTGGAAGCCGGCGACATTCTCTACTTTCCGCAAACGCCCATTTTGCTTCGGCCCGAAGACCTCTCGTTCCTGCTGGGGCAGCAACAGACGGGCAGCACCCTGCATAAGAACGTCGCCTACAAGCCGAATCTGGATAGCGTGAGCGGCCTGGACGCCAACACCACCGGCGCCGCGGAGCTTAAGCAGCTGCAGGCAATCATGCGCCAGTACTCGCAGGATGTGACCCGCTTCCTCACTGGCTTTCTTTCCCCTTACCAAGGGCGCTGGCACCTGGACTACGCCAGCTTCCGGCCGCAGGAGGAAGAGGGCCGGGACTTGCCCTTGCGCCGCCGCAACGACCTGCTGCACACCGATGCTTTCCCTACGCGCCCGACGCAGGGGGCACGCATTCTGCGCTTCTTCAACAATATTCACCCATCGCGCACGCGCGACTGGGTGGTGAGCGATCCGTTTCCCGTGCTCGCGCCCCGGTATACTCCGCAGCAAATCGCGCTCCCGTCGGCTGCCGGCTCAGCCGGCCGGGCGCTGCGCTCGCTGGCGAATGCAGCAGGCCTTGGTTATGCAGTTCCCAGTCTGAAGCGATCGCCCTACGACGACTTCATGATGCGCTTCCACAATTTCCTTAAAGAGAACGCCTCGTTTCAGGCGGAGTGCCACAAGGAATATCTGCAGTTTCCAGCCGGCTCGAGTTGGATGGTCTATACCGACATGGTTCCGCACGCCGTGCTTTCGGGCCAGTACGCCCTGGAGCAAACCTTCCTGGTGGAACACCAGGCCATGGTTTCTCCGGAGTCATCGCCCCTCTCCGTCCTGGAGGCCATGACCCACTCTGTGCTGGTGTAGGGTTCCGGTTGCGGGGAGTTAGTCCGCTTGGTTCGCTTAATTCGCATTTTTCTGCGAAGAGGCTTCCCCCTCTGTCAGAACCAATCCCCGGGGTGCCCTGAAGGGCACGCCCCTTCATGGGGCACCTCGGTTCTGACTTTAAAAGCAGCCAGCCGCCGCCCCTCGACGAATGAGGGTACGGGCACATATCCTTGAGTTCTAGCTCTCCCAGGAAAATGACAGCGATCGCAGACTCGATAAAGGTTCACCTCCCCGACGGCTCAATCAAAGAATTCCCCGCCGGAACGACTCCCCACGACGTCGCCCAAAGCATCTCACCGCGACTGGCCGCCGCAGCGGTGGTGGCCCGCATTCGACCCACTGCTACCGAAAACCATCAGCCAGCCACTGGCGCTCCGTCTGAGAGCGGCGAAGCTACGCCTGAGGCCAGCATGTATAGCGCCGACGAAGCGAGCGACGAACGTTTGGTGGATCTGGGCGCTCCGCTTACCGAGGACGTGTCGCTGCAGTTGCTTACCGAGAAGGATGCGGAAGCCCTGAAAGTGGTGCGCCACTCCGCCGCTCACGTGATGGCGACCGCGGTGCTCGAGCTGTATCCCGAGACCAAGCTTGGCCATGGCCCGGCTACGGACGCGGGTTTCTTCTACGATTTCTACCGGCCCACGCCCTTCACTCCCGAAGACCTCAAGGCTATCGAAGCCAGGATGGCAGAAGTGGTCGCGCGCAACGAGCCGTTCGTTCGCGAGTGGGAGTCGCGCGACCACAGTCTGGAGCGCTTCAAGGCAAGCAACGATTTTATGAAGGCCCACTTCGTCGAACGCTTCACCAAGCCGGGCGAGGAAATTTCCTTCTACCGCAACGGCGTCTTCGAAGATTTTTGCCGCGGGCCGCACGTGCCCTCGACGGGCCGGGTCAAATCCTTCAAGGTGACGAACCTTGCCGGCGCTTACTGGCTGGGGGACGAAGAGAATCCCCAACTGCAGCGCATTTACGGCACAGCATTTTTTTCCAGCAAGGAAATGGATCAGCACTTTGCCCGGCTGGAGGAGGCGCAACGCCGTGACCATCGCGTGCTGGGCAAGCAGCTGGACCTTTTTTCCATTCAGGAAGTAGCCGGCGCTGGACTGATCTTCTGGCATCCCAAAGGCGCGATGGTGCGCAAGATCATGGAAGAGTGGATGCGCGATGAGTGCCTCAGGCGAGGCTACTCGCTGGTCTATACGCCGCACGTGGCGCGCGTGCACCTGTGGCAGATCAGCGGCCATGAAGGCTTTTACTCGCAAAACATGTTCACCCCGATGGAGCTGGACGACGCAGATTACCGGATGAAACCGATGAACTGCCCGTTCCACATTCTTATCTACAAGAATTCGCCCAAGAGCTACCGCGATCTGCCGGTGCGCTATGCCGAGCTGGGGAATGTCTATCGCTACGAGCGGTCGGGGACCATGCATGGATTGTTGCGCGTCCGTGGCTTCACCCAGGATGACGCGCACATCTTCTGCGAGCCGTCGCAGATTGAAGACGAGATCGTGGGCTGCATCGAGTTTGCCCAGCTTGTCCTGAACACCTTTGGCTTCACGGAATTCAAGGTGGAGCTTTCCACCTGGGACCCAAAAGACCGCAAGAATTATGCCGGCTCGGACGAGAACTGGAACCTGGCCATCCACTCGCTTGAAAACGCATTGGCGCGGAAGGCAATTCCCTACAAGACGATCCGCGGGGAGGCCGCCTTTTATGGACCCAAGATCGACATCAAGCTGGTCGATGTGCTTGGCCGCCTCTGGCAGCTTTCGACAGTGCAGTTCGACTTCAACATGCCGGCGCGCTTTGAGATGGAGTATGTCGGCGAAGACGGCGAGCGTCATCAGCCGGTGATGGTGCACCGGGCTCTCTATGGCTCGGTAGAGCGCTTTTTCGGCGTGCTGATTGAACACTATGCCGGCGCCTTTCCGCTGTGGCTTGCGCCGGTGCAGGCCGGCATCGTGCCCATCAGCGAACGCCATCTCGCTTACGCGGAAAAGATACAGACAACGTTACAGAATGCCGGCCTGCGCGTAGAGGTCGATCACCGCAATGAGAAGATGGGGGCCAAGATTCGCGATTTCACCCTGCAGAAGCTGCCTTACATCCTCGTCGTAGGCGACAAGGAAGCGGAGACGGGCGGGGTCAGCTTGCGCGTCCGCGGCCAGGGAGATCAGGGTGGAATGCCCCTGGAAGATTTTGTTACCAGGGCGCGTTCGCTGGTCGAGAGTAAGTCAACCAGCTTGTAACAGCTGGCGGGTGATGATCCGCTTGGCGCAGCACATTACTAATCAAGCGCCAGATAGACATTCCCCACAAAAGACAACTGCACCGGGCATACAATTGGGTTTCCAGGTTCTCGCGAGTCTGCCGCGACCCGTTTGCGAGACCATCAGGAAATACTATGGAAAGCACTCGCAGCTCCGATTCGCCAGTCCACTCCGCCGCTGATCTGGATGCTATTTATAGCGTCCGGTTTCAAAATCAGGAAGCCTACCGGAATAAAGTGTGGTCGGTGCTGGTCAGATATTTTTCGCGCTGGATCCCGTCTGACGCAGTGGTTCTGGACCTGGGATGCGGGTATTGTGAGTTCATTAACCAGGCGCAATGCGCGGCTAAATATGCCATGGATCTCAATCCCGAGGCGCGAAAGCGAGCTTCATCGGATGTACGCGTACTCGAGCAGGACTGCTCTTTGCCCTGGTCTGTTCCCGCTGCAAGCCTAACCACAGTGTTTACCAGCAATTTCCTGGAACACCTGCCTACAAAAGCACATGTAGAGGAAACCCTGCTGCACGCACACCGTGCCCTTCAACCAGGGGGGCGTTTCATTGCGATGGGGCCGAATATCAAGTGCGTTCCAGGCGCGTACTGGGATTTCTATGATCATTATGTTGCCCTGACAGAACTCTCGATGAAGGAAATACTTACCAAGTGCGGCTTCCATGTGGAAGTGTGTACGGAAAGATTTCTGCCATATTCCATGTCCCAGGGAAAAACGTATCCTCTATGGATGCTACGTGCTTACCTCGCCCTGCCGGCCATGTGGCCGCTCTTCGGACGGCAGTTCCTTCTGGTTGCGAGGAAACACGTCTGATCGATAAAGAGCAGCGTACATCGCCAACCGGGAAAGCGGTCCTCGGCGCGACGCGCGAGTTTTGGATTGCTGCCATTGCGCTCACGATTCTGTATGTCCTCTTTGTTTCGATCGGCAACCGCCGCTACGTTTGGTTTGACGAGCTCTTCACTTTCGATATCGCTAACTCACCTTCCCTCAAAGAGCTTTGGCATCGAGAACTAACATTCGATCTGCAACCACCCGCCGGCTATCTGCTTAGCCGCGCTTCCATGCATATCTTCGGCGCGACTCCATTCGGCCTGCGCTTCCCTTCGATGGCCGAGTTTTATGTCGGCAGTCTTGTCATGTTTCTATACGTGCAGCGAAAGGCCGGTGTTGCCTTCGCGACGCTGGCCGTGCTCCTGCTGTGGGGAGCAGCACCGAGCTTGTACTACGCTGTCGAAGCCAGGCCTTACGCACTGGTTCTTTTTTCCTTTTCTTGCCTGTTGTTGTCATGGGACATCGCGATCCGAAGCAAACCCCGCCGCCTGGCGCTTCTCGGCGTAGGCGTGGCAACTTTCTGTCTAGCGATAGCGCATGTTTTTTCGGTTTTTACGCTGTTTGCATTCATCGTCGCAGAGGCCGTGCGATTCTGGCGGCGACGCAAGGCGGACTATCCGCTGTGGGCAGCGCTTCTCTTGCCCATGCTGGCGATGCTCATCTATGTTCCCCTCACGCAAGCATTTGCGGGCGTCGTCTTTGCGATCTATGCCTCTCCGCAAACGATTTCCTTGTTCTATCTCAATACGCTTGGCGCCCCCATACTTTCCTTTGTCTTTTTGGCGGTGCTGCTCGCGGCTTCGATGCCCGGAGATCGCGATCCAAAGCCGGCACCCGAATTTGCCGCTGAAGACTTGGCCTTATTTGCCTGCCTGCTGGTGAATCCCATTCTCGTCAATCTGCTTTTGATTCATCGCCGGGGGACCTTTTACGATCGGTACTGCCTTACAACGCAGGTTGCGATCATGGTAGCTCTCGCCATTTTTCTAGCGCTCACTGTGCGCAGAAACCGCTGGGCTGCCTATGCTGGCTCCATCGTGCTGGTTCTCTTTATCGCAAAAACCCAAGTGTGGCATATGGTCCATTTTCCGGCTCCGCGAAATGCGGCTTTCCTGGCATCGATCCAGCCCAGTCTTCCCATTGTCGTTGGCGAAGGCCAGGTATTCGTCGAGATGAATCGCTATGAAAGCGCTCCGGTCCTCTCCAGGGTCTATTTCCTTAAGGATTCGCAAGCCTCGATGCAGTACATGCACACCAACCTGTTTCAGGACTACATGGCGCCGGATGTCATGAAGAAAGCGGGCTTTCCGTTCACCGCGAACGTCGCGCAGTATTCCAGCTTTGTCAGCCAGCACCGGCAGTTTCTGTTACTCGGGGCACGGACAGAATGGGTCTTTCAAAAGCTTCTCTACAGCGGCGCTTCGATTGCATTTGTAGGTGGATATAGCGACTTGCTCTATCTGGATAAAGATCTTTACCTGGTTACGATGCCGTCACAGTAGCTGTTGGCCGAGTCTTTTCCGAGCAATGCGGTTCACGTGGAACGAAGTTCTTCTCTTGCCCCGCGACTCCGCGCCTTGGGCTGAAAAGCCATGAAATACCACTTCAAATAGTGCGGCAGCCACTTCCATAGCTTGAAGTTGGAAGTCCCCGCAGTGCGGTCGCGCCAGGTGGCGGGCGTCTCGGTGATCGTATAGCCGGCAAGAAAGGCCTTCACCGTAATCTCCAGGCTCAGTTCAAATCCGCCTTTGCTCTCGATGCGGATGGCGCTCAACATGGCCCGATCATAGATCTTGAAGGCGTTGGTCGCGTCGTGGGTCGGTATCCCGCGGAACCAGCACAAGGTAAGTCCGGAGAGGCGTGAGAGGAGCTGTTTGAACCACGGCCCTCCGATGAGTCTGCCGCCCTTCATATAGCGGCTGCCAACAACAATGTGGCTGCCGCTTCTATAGAGCTCGAGCATCTTGCGAACCTGCGCCAGGTCATCGGACAGGTCGGCCATAACGACCAGAACCGGACCGGCAGGCGCCGCATCGAATCCGGTTCGGATCGCACCGACGACTCCGCGGCCGTAGGCGTTCTTGATCAACTGCAATCGAGTCTCACCCTCCCCAATAATCCGCTGGACTACGGGAAGTGTGTCGTCTCCATCAAAGTCATAGGCGACCAACGCGGAAAAGGGAAAGTCGAGGTGCTCCTTCATCTCTTCCCAGAGCGCAGGAAAATTAGCCCCCTCGTTGTAAACGGGAATGACTATGGTTAGCGGCCTGTCTATCACCTCTGCTGCCGAATTTGGTTGGTTCACATCTGCCCTATTTCCACTTGCTCTGCGATCCATGGAATAACCTCATCCAGGATGTCTGAGAGGGGAGTCTTCGCCTCAAACCCAAGCAAGTCACGCGCCTTGCCTACCGCAGGCGCCCTCTCCTGGACATCGTACTCGTAAGCCGGGTCGCTTACATAGCGAAACGGCTTACTCGAGCCGTGGATCTTTTTCCAGATCAGCTCAGCCAGTTCCAGAACGGTTGTACGCACTGGAGTAGAGAGGTTGAAATCCTGATTCAGAGCGGCCGGGTGCTCAACGCAAACACGGATGCCGCGCGCCAGATCGCCGCCATACGTGTAATGGCGGACTTGCTTCCCGTCACCCAGAATGTGCAGCGGATCCTGACCCTTTACCAGCTTCTGTACCAGGTCGGGAACGACGTGAGACATGGCCAGGCGCACGTTGCCGCTCATGATGTCGTGGTCGGACAAGGCACGCTTTTCCCCGATGCCAACGCAATTGAAAGGCCGCACAATGGTGTAAGGAAGCTTGTACTGCTCGTAGGCGCCTTGCACGAAATACTCTACGGCGAGCTTTTGGAAGCCGTACGTCGAGCGCGGCGGCGGACTGCGCCGCTCCGCCCCTTCCGGTGTGGGGTATTCGCTCGTGCTCTCGAAAACCATGCTGGAGGAGAGCACAACGATCTTCTGGAGCTTGCGTTCCTTGTGCGCCCAGATGGCAGCATCAAAGGAGGAAGCAATGATGCGCTCATTTTCTGCCAGCAGGTCGTAGGCAAATTCGTGAAAGTAGGAGATACCTCCAATCATGGCCGCGGCCGCGACGAAATGGTCACAGTCGGAGAGAAGTTCCTTCATGAGAGCGACATCTTTCGCATCGCCCTCGACCAGCCTGTAGCGGGGATGGGAATCGTAGGACTTCTGCAGCCGTCCATATTTGCTGAAGTTGTCAAGACCAACTACGTCGTACCCATGTTCCAGAAGTTCCTGGATCAGGTATCCACAGATAAAGCCGGAAGCGCCAGTTACCAGAACTTTCACGGTGCGGAAGATCCTCCTGTTACGAGTTGCTGTGGGGCCAAAATCCCCACACGTCCACAACTACCTTCTTGCCGGACAGGTCAAGGTCCCGGTAGGCGGAGTGCGGGGCTCCGAGAATGATGACGTCAGCCCGATCGACAGCCTCTTCAAGCGGAACCAGCTTCTCGTCGACTACGTAGGGATCTGTGCAAAGAACCTCTTTCGCTTCCACCATGAGCAATTTGCGAAGCTTGTAGGACAGACTTTCGCGTTTGTCGTCGGACTCGGATTTGAAGGCCATGCCCAGCACTGCTACGACTTTATCGCGAAGCTTTCCCTGTTGTCGCAATTGGCCGACGATGAAGTTAGGTAGACCTTCGTTCACCAGCATGGCCGCATGCCCCAGAAAGAAGTTATTTCCAGAAAATGCCGAAAGCTGCAGGGTGTCTTTCAATAGGCAGGGTCCGGCCGCAAAGCCGGCCCTGGCAAAACTCTTCATGCGTGGGTAGCGATGGGTGACCGCGCCATAAATCCGCTGGTAGTCCAAACCGTATGACTCGGCCAACATGTAAAACTGGTTAGAGATAGCGAAGTTCATATAGCGCCAGCTATTGGAGAAGAGCTTCGCCAACTCGGCCTCAAGCGGGGACAGCTCGACTAAATCGTCATTGATGATGGAGAACAATTCGCGTGCGCGTGCCAAAGAAACCGGTTCAAACGCGGAAATGATTTGCGGGAGGGTACGAATCTCTTCCATGGCTTTGCCCTCCGCGATCCTTTCCGGGCAAAACGCTAAAAGTATCTTGCGCCCGGAGGCCTGCAGGCGCTCAAAAACTAGCTTCGTGACCCCGGGATAGACGGTGCTGCGCAAGACGAGAAGTGCATTCTCCGGCATGCGGGCGATCACCTCGTCGATGCTGCGGTAAAGATCGGTAACCGTTGGATTGAGGTGCTCATCCACCGGGGTACCGAGGACCGCGATGGCGGCATCTGAATCTCGCAGACAGGAAGGATCTGAGGTGGCCACCAATTTCCTGCCCACAACCCGTTCCAGCTGTTCCAGGGCATTGGTCTCCATAAAGGGCATTTGCCCCCCATTGACCGTATCTATCTTGGCTTGGTCCCGATCCAGTAGGACGACATCCAGGCCGCAGTTGGCGAAGACAATTCCCAGCGGAAGCCCCACGTGGCCACACCCGCCGATGATGACGATCTTTTTCGGTTTCTGCATGAACTCCTGATCTTCACTTCTAGTTTAGCGGTGGCGGCTGTTTTCGCAGAAAAGCCGCGACAATATTGGCCTTGTCTAGACCTGAAGCGAAAATGCTGATGGTCGAATTGTAAACCGCGGCGCCCTTGGCACCCCAGGCCGGTTCCTCTTCAAGCAACAAGTGAAATCACGGTCAACGATTAGGAATTTTGCTCAGATCGCGTTCGTTCCGGACAAGGAAAACAAAGTTATCCATCGAGCCAACCGGCTTGAACTCATCATGGATGTAGCGAACGAGTGGGAATCCGCTCATATCGCGACCATTACGATTCCAGAACGCTAAAATCTCCGGATTGTAAATGGCACACGCCTTTGGGTGTTTTGATAGCTCAAGTTCAATCTCCAATTGCTCCTGGTCCGAGAGGACTAGCATCCACGCGTCGATGTTCAGTCGTCCCGGCGGATTCATCCCAGCCCAGAAATTCAAACTGGGAATGTTCGGGAGCCCAATCAGGATGTCGCAATAGTTGACGCTGCTTCGCGTAAGCCACTGATAGTCTCTTGCCTGCTGCTCATTAAGATGAATTCTGCTCGCCCCGGCAAGATTGAGAGCGGGCAGCGAATCGTAGGATTCGCGCTGAACGTAAGCAATGTACGCATATTCCAAAACCAAGCAGAATAAGGCAACTGAACCCGCTACGCGGAGAAGCCTGGGTTGGCGGAGTCCAAAGTCGTATTTAGCCGCGAACCAGAGCCAAAAGTCATCGATACAGATAACCCCGACGACGAGCAAGAGTACTCGAATAAAGAGAACTTGACTGCCCGCCACCGGGTAGGCGCAGAGAGTCTGTATTACCGCAGTGGTACACAGTAGGGTTCGCCAGAAAACCAGTGGCGTCGCACCATTTTCGGGAAGCGGGTACAGCAGGAGCCAGCAGAAAGGAGTGGCAAACGCGAGCGTCTGAGAACGATTGGTTGCGAAAAGTGCGGCGATGACACCAAGACCGAACAGTAGCTTGATGGGAAAAAGGTATTTTGAGCTCAAATTCCCTTTATTCTTCCTCGAGAACGTAACCCATCCTGCGGTAGCCAACCCACTCAAGGTCCAGTAAAGCCACTTCGTGCTTAGAGACACCGGAACGTACCAGAGCCCTCCCACACTAATCCTTACGTGGTTCAAGACCAGACGGTCCAACATGCTCCGGGGTGAACTCCCCTGCGCAGTCGTAACCAGAACAATCGCAGCGAAGGTGAGTACGAAAGAGATA
Organism: uncultured Acidobacteriaceae bacterium; assembly: GCA_963746595.1. Taxonomy (GTDB): domain Bacteria; phylum Acidobacteriota; class Terriglobia; order Terriglobales; family Acidobacteriaceae; genus PALSA-350. The sequence continues at coordinate 1,044,516 of CAVVBS010000009.1, read as the reverse complement.
ACAACAATCCCAGAGTCCCTGGATGTAATCGAGATGGTTCTGTTGCTGCGGAAAAGAATCAGGCTGAGCGCTCCTACGGACGCGATCAACAGCACGCAATAGACAAGTGCCTGCGCATCTGCTAACTGATGCCTCATCAGAGCAAACGGCAGAAACAGGCTTGCGGCGACAAAGGAGGCGCCGAAGATCTTCGACAACCAATTCCCTCTTACATGGAAGCTCAGCGACAGGCCCGCCGCAAGAATCGCAAAAATACCTATATTCACCTTGATCAACAGAAGCGCAGCGGGTAAGGCCCCTAACAGAACAGTTGCTAGAAGGTGGCGTCGTTGCCCGATCAGCGTACCGCTCGCGGCAAAGCACACCAGCAACAAAATGCATAGCTCCTGCGGGTGCCCCGGCTCAAAAGCGAAAAATTGCAAAGAATACAAGGTAAGTAAGTGCGCCAGCGTTGCGAGGACCAGCGAATCAGTGACTCGTAAAATGATCCAGGCGCAAACTAACGCAGTGGCTAACCAAGGCAGCAGCGAACTGATACGAACAACATCGTGTGTTACCGGCGTTCCCGTGCTGGATCGGAGCAGCCAGTTGTAGAAGTAATACACCGGCCCGTAGCCACTCCAAAATTGGTCATACAGTTTCAAGCCGTCAAGATACTGTTTGACAGAGGCCAACATCGAGCCTTCATCGTCCCAGAAGCTGAAGCCAGTGAAAACACGGTAATAGGCCCAGATCCCGCCAAGAAGAGTAAGAAAGCCAAACCATAGGAGATGAAGAAAGCCGGGAACTGCGATACTGGGTATCCAGCTGAACCCCTCAACACCTTGTGTCTTATCCGGCTCGTTTGCCGCCATAAGTTTTGTAGTGCTCAATATCAGGTACTCTCCCTCGCTTGGATACGGCGCTAACCCCGCTTGATGGCAGACACGGCATATTGGCCGCCGAACGGAATGCCCGATAGATACCTCTCAAGAGCTCTCAATCCCGAGAGCGCATGGGGGAAAAACAGGTGATACCTCGCCTTGGGCTCGACCCATCCACTCTTGCGATAGCGCTCGATGAGTTGTTTCGCTCGGATCAGATGCGCATTGGCGTCAAACGGGCAGGTGTTTACGGCGCGCACAGTCAGCGGGTTGAGGGGATTATGCTCGAAAATAGTGAGCATCCCACCTACCCGCGTGACACGGCGCAGCTCACCGAGCCAATGGACATGCTCGTCGTGAGGAATGTGGTGGAAAACGCACGCCGAGAAAGTCATGTCGAAAGAATTGTCTGGGGCGGGGATGCGGTTATCTTGGATCTGCAGGCCCGTCGCGGCTCCGGGAAAGCGCTCTTCTGCAACCTGCAGGCTGCGCGGCGAAACATCGGCACTTGCCAGCTGGGCGGAGGGGAAATACCGGCGGAAGTAGGGACTCGAATTCCCTACTCCTGACCCGAAATCCAGAATGGTTTCCGGTTGGAACGTTCGTTCCTGTGCCAACCGGGCCACTTCCCGTATCTTGTATTCGTGAAAGAATTCAGGGCCTTCACCGGTGACGGCGACGGTTTGCCGGAGCAACTGATCGTACTCACTCGCGAAGCGATCGAATTCGGCAGAATCCATAGAATTAATCCTTCTGCTCGTCTGGAGCATATCAGAGGTGGAATCGCAAGATCGCGGTGAGGTATGGTCATGGCTATGGTCATGACTCAGCTGCGCCACCGTGTTGCTGTTACTGGTTCGACCGGCTTCATCGGAATGCATTTGCTGCGCGGCCTGCATGCGGTTGGGGCGGAAATCGTAGCGATCGCTGCGGCCGACAAGCACATTGAGCGGTTGGACGGATTACCGTTTCCAGTGAAACACATTATCGTGGACGATATCTGCAATCTCGGCGATGCGATTCGGCGGGCGAAGGCTGAATACGTGATTCATCTGAGTGCTTTTGTTTCCACCGAGCGGAGCCTGCATGCCCTCGACGAGACGCTTCGCCAGAATCTCCTCCCGACCATTTCACTTCTGGCTGCAGCAGCCGGGGTAAAGGTGGCCCGCGTCGTCCTCCTGGGATCCTGTGAAGAGTACAGTCAGAAAACAACTCCCTTTGATACGGCGCTGGCGACCGACCCCTCCTCGCCTTATGGAGCCAGCAAAGCTGCGGCGACGGCCTACGCTCGCATGTTCACCAACTCGTTCAGGCTGTCGACAGTCGTTCTGCGGCCTTCCGTTGTATACGGTCCGGGACAGTCGGACCGGATGCTCATCTCCCAGGTCATGAAAGCGATGTCTAAGAATCGCAGCGTCGAGGTCACCAGAGGAGAGCAAACCCGGGATTTCATTTATGTCGAGGACGTTGTGAAGGCGATCATCAGGTCCCTGACGGTACCCAGCGCCGGGGGCGAAGTCTGGAACGTCGGTTCTGGTGAGGTGGTCACGGTACGGGACTGTTTGGAGCGTATCGAGCGTATCACGGGTCGCACCGGTCTGATTGAATATGGCAAACGGTCTTATAGCGAAAACGAGATTTTTCAATATGAACTCCAGGTGCAAGGGACATATGCCGCCTTCGATTGGAAACCGTCCGTGACTCTGGACGAGGGTCTCCACAAGACGTGGGAATCCTTTCGTGACAAGGTATAGGATCTATCTTCCGCTAGGATGGCTTCATGGAGACATGGCCTCTCATCTCGATCGTGCTCCCGGCTTACAACGAGGAATTGAATATCCGTCCTCTCTTCGAGCACCTCCATCCGATCCTCGCGCAGCTTTCCGATCGGTTCCGGTTCGAATTTGTCGTCACAGACAATCACAGCACGGATCGCACCTTTGCGGTACTGCAGGAAGTGGCGGCCGCCGATCCGCGGATACGAGTCTTTCGGCTTTCGAGGAACTTCGGATTCCAGCGATCCATCCTTACCGGATACATGCAGTGTCGCGGGGATGCAGCGATCCAACTTGACGTGGACCTCCAGGATCCGCCGGAGCTCATCCCTGTCTTCCTGGACCAATGGCAAGCCGGTGCCGATGTCGTGTATGGCGTGCGCATCGAGCGATCGGAGGGCCGCGTGATTACCTTTGCTCGCAGCCTCTTTTATCGTCTCATCGATCTTCTCAGCGAAGATAAGCTCCCAGTGGACGCTGGGGACTTTCGCCTAATCAGCCGCCGCGTCATCGACATTGTCTGCGCGTACCGTGATGCGAACCCCTATCTTCGCGGCACGATCGCCACGCTCGGTTTTGAACAGGTTGGCATATCCTATGCTCGCGGCGCGCGAAAGTTTGGCGAGAGCAAGTTTCCCTTTTCCAAGCTCCTCTCTCTCGCACTGGATGGCATCCTCAACCACTCGACCGTGCCGCTTCGCTTCGCCACTTACTTCGGTCTAGTCACCTCGGTACTCACCGTCGTTCTCATGCTCCTCTATGCCTTCGGTCGCGTCATTCTGAGAGCGCCATGGCCCGCAGGCTTCACGACACTCGCAGCGCTCATCCTCTTATCCATCAGCATTAACGCAATGTTGCTCGGCATCATCGGCGAATATCTTGGTCGAATGTACCGCCAAGTCCGCGAGACACCCGTGTCCATTATCGAATCCGTCATCGATAACTATCCCGCTGACCGAGATCGAGTGGCGACTCCCGGTGACAGTTCCTCCCTTATAATCGACTCCATCAAGTCCATGAAAGCGAAGGAATGAAAGCAGTCATCCTCGCAGGCGGTCTCGGCACGCGAATCAGTGAAGAAACCGCTCTGCGCCCCAAGCCCATGGTCGAAATCGGCGGTCGGCCCATCCTCTGGCACATCCTCAAGCTCTACTCCGCGCACGGCATCAACGACTTCATCATCTGCTGCGGCTACAAGGGCTACGTCATCAAGGAGTACTTCGCCAACTACTTCCTGCACACCTCCGACGTCACCTTCGACATGTCCGCAAACAAGATGACCGTGCACAACTCCGTCGCCGAACCCTGGCGCGTCACGCTGGTCGACACCGGCGAAAACACCGGAACCGGCGGCCGCCTCAAGCAGATCGCAAAATATCGTCGAAGGCGAAGAGTCCTTCTGCATGACCTACGGCGACGGCGTAGCCGACGTCGACATCACCGCCTCCATCGCCTTTCACAAGGCCCACGGCAAGACTGTGACCCTGACCAGCGTCCAGCCCATCGCACGCTTCGGCGGCTCGGCCTCGAGGCACCAGCGTCTTCTCCTTCCAGGAAAAGCCGAAAGACGAAGGTGGCTGGATCAACGGCGGCTTCTTCGTGCTCTAGCCCGACAGTCATTCGCCGACATCACAGACGATAGCCAGATGTTCGAGCAGGAACCCATCCGCTCCCTCGTCGCCCGCGGCGAGGTTCAGGCCTTCTTCCATCACGGCTTCTGGCAGGCCATGGACACCCTCCGCGACAAGCCAGCAACTCGAAGAGCTCTGGAGCTCAGGAAAGGCTCCCTGGAAGACATGGTAGAACGGGCCAACCCCACGTCCGACCCCGGCACACCCTTCTCCTGGCAGGGCCGCAGCGTCTTCCTCACCGGCCACACCGGCTTCAAAGGCGGCTGGCTCGCCCTCTGGCTAGCCCAACTAGGCGCCACCGTGCGCGGCTATGCACTCGACCCCTCCACCGAACCCAACCTCTTCACCGCCGCCCGCATCGGATCAGTCATCGAAGACATCCGCGGCGACATCCGCGACGCCGCCGCCCTCGAGCGCGCCATGCAGGACTTCGCTCCCGAAGTCGTCTTCCACCTCGCCGCCCAGCCCCTCGTCCGCTGCTCCTACGAAGACCCCATCGGCACCTATCGAGACCAACGTCATCGGCACCGCCCGCGTCCTCGACGCCGTCCGCCGAACCCCCTCCGTCGCGCCGTCGTCTCCGTCACCACCGACAAGTGCTACGAGAACAAGGAGTGGATCTGGCCCTACCGCGAGACCGATCCCCTCGGCGGCTACGACCCCTACTCCAGCTCCAAGGCCTGCGCCGAGATCGTCTCCGCCGCCTACCGCCAGTCCTACTTCCCCATCGACAACCTCGGCCAGTCCAACAGTCACCGCGTAGCCATCGCCACCGCGCGCGCCGGCAACGTCATCGGCGGCGGCGACTGGTCCACCGATCGCCTCATCCCCGACCTCGTCCGCGGCTTCCTCTCCGGCGAGCCCGTCCGCATCCGCCGCCCCCACGCCATCCGCCCCTGGCAGCATGTCCTCGAGCCGCTCCACGGCTACATCCCCCTCGCCGAAAAGCTCCTCACCCACAATCCGCGCTTCGCCACCGCCTACAACTTCGGCCCCGCCCGAGTCAGACGCCCGCCCCGTCGGCTGGATCGCCGAACAGATGACCGCCTTCTGGGGCGACGGCGCCTCCTGGGTCCTCGACAAGGCTCCCAGCCCGCACGAAGCCGGCTACCTCAAGCTCGACGCCAGCCGCGCCCACGCCGACCTCGGCTGGACCCCGCAGCTCAATCTCGAACACGCGCTCGAACTCCTCGTCGACTGGTACCGCGCCTGGCAGACCGGCTCCGACATGCACGCCTTCACCCTGAACCAGATCGAACAGTTCAGATCCCACTGCGAAAAGTAAAGGGTGTCGTGTGCTCGGCCTGTCCCGCCGTCGACCATCGACACAGCTCCAAGATCATTGCGAAGTCATTCCATTCCTCCCTTACCTTGGGAGGAACCACACCAGCGGTCGGAAGGGAATTCGTTCGATCCGGCCCGGCAGCGATGCTACTCTGAGGTCACCTGCGTCGCCTGAGAAGGTGACCTGAGGCATCGGTTCCAATGATTTCTATTCCAGTCTCGACGCGTCCAGTTGAGCAGAAATCCGAAACGCGAGCACGATCGGAACCGGGTTACGAGCTGTGGATTGTGCTCGCATCCTTGACTCTGCTGTACGCAGTGGCGGTGCTGAAAGCTAGTCGCCGATTCGTGTGGTTCGATGAGCTTTACACACTCGATATTGCCAAGGCAAAAACGATACCGCTGATTTGGCATCTCATTGGCAGATTTGATTTCCAGCCTCCCACGGGGTATCTGTTCAGTCGCTTTTCCATGGCAATTTTTGGACAAAGCCCATTTGGCCTTCGCTTTCCGTCCATGTTGGAGTTCTACGTCGGCAGCATGGCGCTCTTCTTTTATGTCCGCCGCAAAGTGGGAATCTCATACGCCGCCGCCGCAGTGCTCATACTGTGGTTAGGCGCAACTTTCCGATATGCGACGGAGGCCAGACCTTACGCTCTCTTAATGGCGTCGTTTTCTACTCTTTTGCTTTGCTGGGACATTGCAACGACTTCAGAGAAGCGCCGTCTTGCAGTATGGGGCGTCGCTCTCTCGAATTTAGCGATGCTTAGCGCGCACATTTTCGCCCCAATGTCATTGTTTCCGTTTCTCGCCGCCGAGGTGGTGCGATTTTCACGCACGCGCAAAGCGGATTTTGCTTTGTGGGCGGCGTTGTTGGTCCCAACAGCGGCGATGGTCCTCTACCTTCCACTCCTTCAAGGGGCCGGATCGCTTTACTTTCCTCCCGAGTTCCAAGCCTCCTTAGGGAAGATCTTTCACTTCTACCTCGATTCCATAAACATCATCAGCGTAGCTCTCCTTCTGGCCCTCTGTGCGGCGTTGATCGTCTCTCAAACCCAGCCCTGGGTAGGATCGGTGCGCGGCTGGCGGCGCGAAGAGATGGTTCTTCTTGGCCTGATACTGGTCAATCCAATCCTATTGAATATTGTCCTGCGCTCGAGACACGGAGCATTTTGGGATCGCTACACCATCACGACAAGAGCCGTGATTTACATCGGCATGGCCATACTGCTCGGTGTTCGACTGCTCCAGAATCGCTATGCGGGATATGCCGCGGCGGCCGTCCTATTGGTCTTTTGTGTCAGAACGGATGTGCTAGGCGCTTCATCCAGTTCCACTGTGAAAGACGCCTCTGCCCTCGCTGCAGTCCGGTCTGACCTACCCTTGGTGGATGCCAGCGCCGTCACGTTCTTTGAGATGAACCATCACGAAAAGCCGGATATTCTCTCGCGCCTTTATTTTCTCAAAGACCGTTCTTTAGCCATGAGATACACGCATACCAATATTTTCGAGGATCGGGGATGGGGCGACAAAATGAAGCCTGATTTCCCAATCTCCGCCAACGTTAGTTCCTACAACGACTTTATTCGCCAACATCGCGAGTTTTTGGTTTTGGGCACGTATGATGCCCCCGAAGAATGGGTATTGCGCAAACTGCACGATGACGGCGCTCGGCTTACCTGGCTAGGCGACTACCCGCTCCCTTATGTGGACTCCAACCTATACCTGGTCAGCCTGCCTGTAGCTAATTAACGAGGCGACGCATCCGCCACCGTGCGTGGTACAAATTCCAGCACTCTGACTCCGTCAAATTTTCCTAGTTCGTGGACGTCGTTCGTAGGTGCGGCCGTCTTTGCCAGCCAATCGAGCGTCCCGTAAGACTGGGCAAAGGCCATGGCCAGAAAGCGCTGATGGCGCTCGACTGCCTGTTGCATGAAGCGCGTACCGTCGCGCATCGCCTCCTCATTGAGCGCCCGTGGTAGTGGCGCCACCGGTACGGTGAGTTTGTAATAACTGAGCGGTGGCAAAATGCCGCTTTCCAAAATCGCCGGACCGGCGGGCATCGCGCATGTGATCCGCCTCCGGTATATCGCTGCAGATCAGCACCGGAGCATTGTCAACGGAAGCGTTCTTCTCAACAAACTCCAGCGCGTACTTCCATGAGTACTGGTGCTGCCTTAAAAAAGGAGTTGTCAGATAGATGATTGCGGTTGCCGTGACGACGGCGATGCAAGCCAGCAATCGCAAGGCGCGAGAATCAATCCAGCTGGCGACCAACGCCCAGCAAAGCGCGATTCCAGGAACCGCGGCCATCCGGTAGCGGGGCACAAAGACATGGATCGATGTTCCCACGCTTAAGGCATAGAGGAGCAGGCTCGGGACCAGCGCCAAGGATGTGCAGAGCAGAATTGTCCAGCCCTCCGGACGGATGCGCTGATTAAACTTCCGCCACCCAGCCGTAATAAGAACACCAACGATGAAGATCCCTCCCAGCCCTTTCAACGTCAGCGTCGAGCCCAACTCGAGCAGACGGGGAGGCGGCGAGAAAACGTGCGTGCCGCTGGTGTGGATCATGTATTGCAGCCTGGGAATCACCGGCAGGAACGCGAATGCAAAGACGACGAGCGCAACTCCAAGTTGTCGCCAGAGGGTCTTGCGATCGCTCCATTTAAGCACGACAAAGCAAATGGCAAGCGCCGGCACGATGGCCGCGAACAGCAACTGGAACTGAACGATGCATGCCGCCGAGAGGCCGAAGAGCCCGGCGAGCCAGTTGGAATTGTTGTGCCGCAAATGAACCAGGGCAAGGATGGACGCGTTGATGGCCAGGGCTGCGAATGCATAGGGCCGAATGTCAATCGCTGCGAAAATGATGATGGGGTGAACGCAGAAGACGATCGTAGCGATCAGGGCAATATCCCGGTCGAACAGCTCGCGGGCCGCACGATAGAGCAGGTAGACGGCTCCCAGCATGGGAAGCAGCGAAGAGATTCTGAGTGCGATCTCACCCATACCCATCACTTGGGTCCAGAGCCAAAGCAGGCACGAATACGTCGGGGCATCCGGCCACACATGGCGAGACATGATCCCTGCGAAGCCACCCTGGATCAGGTAGATCGAGACTGTCTCATCCAGCCAAAGTGGCGCGCGGATGGCGATGAACCAGATTGAGATCGAGACGGCAAGAGCCAGGGCGTAAATCGTGTACTGCAACCGGTCTGGAATCAAGAACCTTGGGCCTGCGGCCGGGATACATCCATCGCAGCGGTTGAAACAAGATTGGAAGCTTGCAATCGATGGCTCCTAACAGATGGACCGATCAGCCGAGACTAATCGACTGCGTATGGGTCGTCGATGGGTCGTTCACCAGTCGCTCATAAGGTACATCTGCGAGGAATGCGGGCTTGGCCAGACCCAAGCGCTTCAGTCGTAGACTCATTGCCGTGCCAAGCACGCCAAATCCATATTTCACGCTGCGCTGAAAGTTGATGGAGGAAGCTTCTTCGAAGTACTTGGTTGGACACGAAATCTCCCCGATACGAAATCCGAAGTAAACGCGCCTGTACGACCATCTGATTATCGAAGACGAAATCGTCGGAGCAGCTGAGCAGCGGCAGGCGCTCAAGCAACTCGCGGCTCCATGCGCGATAGCCGGTGTGATACTCCGACATCTTCTGCCAAATCAGGATGTTCTCGATAAACGTGAGGGCGCGGTTCGAAATGTACTTATAGAGAGGCATTCCACCCTTGAGCGCGCCGCGCCCGAGAATTCGCGAAGCCAGCACGCCATCGTACTCGCCGTAGGCAATCATGGAGGCCATGGCGGAAACCAGCTTGGGCGTGTATTGGTAGTCGGGGTGAAGCATCACCACAATATCCGCGCCCCGCGCCAGCGCAGCCCGGTAGCAGGTCTTCTGGTTGCCACCGTATCCCCGGTTGTGGTCGTGCCGGATGGTGATCAGCCCCATCTCACGCGCTAGGTCAGAGGTGTTGTCGCGGCTGGCGTCATCGGTGAGGATCACCTCATCGACGATCTCGTGGGGAATTTCGTCGACGGTGCGGCGCAAAGTCCGAGCCGCATTGTAGGCGGGCAACACCACCACGACTTTTTTGTTATTCAGCATCAGCTCAACTCCGGGCTCGGAGTTCCTCTGATTATAAGGATAGGGCGCATACCGGATAGTTCGGCGAGATTTACCGTGCTGCTTCTCGCCCAGGTTTACCAGTTGGGCACCCTGGGCGCTGTCGATCAAGCGACCGGCATACCGCCCTTGAGCTACTCAATCACCCATGTAACGATCTCTTGAGCATGAAGCCCAGGAACATCCCCTCGCTCGACGGCCTGAGAGCGGTATCCGTTCTCCTGGTTCTAGCTTCCCATATGAACGGGGTCCTGGCGCAAAAGCTCCCCTCCATTCCTTATTGGCTCTATGTATTTTGGGGGGCTCTCGGGGTACAAACTTTCTTTGTCATCAGCGGATTCCTGATAACTCACCTCTTACTGAAAGAACTAAACAAAACCGGGACCGTCAACCTGAAGCGCTTCTATTTTCGCAGAGCTCTGCGCATCTTTCCCCCCTTCTATGTCTACCTGGCCGTTGCCCTCTCGCTCACGCTTGTGGGGTTCTTTCCCGGCGAACTGCGCGCCTTCCTCGTTGCAGGCACGTACACCTGGAACTACCTGGGTACGGGCAGCGTGCTGGTGGAACACACATGGTCGCTTAGCCTGGAGGAGCAATTCTATCTTCTCTGGCCGGCCGCGCTTGTCTTCCTGGGAGCGAGAAAGAGCGTCAAGTTGGCCGTTTGCGTGATCCTGCTCTCGCCCGTATCACGGATCGTCACCTATTACCTGCTGCCCCATCAGCGCGCGCTCCTCAACGCCATGCTGCATACCGGCCTCGACAGCATCATGTTCGGCTGCCTGTTGGCAATGCTTTGGCGGTAGCCCTCGATTCAACCAGTTCGTTCAGCCCCTGCTTCGCGGATGGGTAGCAGCCTTCGCCGCCGCATTCACACTCGTCCTCGCTCCCGTTTTTCTTGAGGCCCGTTTCCAGGGTTCGTACACCCTGGTTTTCGGGTTTACGCTCAACGCACTTTGTCTCTCGCAGATACTGCTTTACGTTGTGCGCGTTCCCCAGTCCCCCGTCGGCAGGCTGCTGAATACTCGCGTGCTGCGCCATCTGGGCGTCATCTCGTACAGCCTTTACCTGTGGCAGCAGCCATTTACCCGCGCAAATTCTGTGCCCTACGTTCCATGGAATCTCCTTGCAATTCTGGTATGCGCAGAGATGTCGTACTGGTTCGTCGAACGGCCATCCTTTTGGGTGCGGGATCGAATGGAGCAGGCGCTGAGTTCGAAGCGGACCATCGCTGTCGAACCAGCGCGGGGTTAAGCACCAGTGCACGAGCCGGGCGCGTCGCGCTGTAGCTCAATTGGGTTCCGCCACCTGGCAGATTGCTGTTCCGCCCTTGAGGTCAGCTTTTCCCCGTGTAAGCATTCTTGAGGATGCAGGCAGGCTCAAGAAACATTCCGTCGCTCGATGGCCTGCGAGCAATATCCGTTCTGATGGTGATCGCGGGACATATGAACGGCTCCCTGGCTCGGCTCATCCCCTTCGTTCCGTTCTGGCTTTACCTGGTGTGGGGAGCTCTGGGCGTCCAAACCTTCTTTGTGATCAGCGGATTTCTTATCACGCATCTGCTCTTGAAAGAACTGAATGCGAGCGGCACCATCAGCTTGAAGCACTTCTACTTTCGCCGGGCTCTGCGCATCTTTCCGCCCTTCTATGTGTATATGGCCGTCGCCCTTGCAGTAACGCTAGCCGGGTGGGCGGCCGGCGACCTGCGCGCATTTGTTGTCGCCGCCACCTACACCTGGAACTACCTTGGAGGAGGCAGCGAACTGCTGGAACACACCTGGTCTCTTAGCCTTGAGGAGCAGTTCTATCTCTTGTGGCCGGCGGCGCTGGTTTTACTGGGCACAAGAAGAAGCAGCAAATTGGCGCTGTGGGTGATCCTGCTTTCACCCGTGTCAAGAATTGTCACCTATTACCTGGCGCCCGGTCATCGCGCGCTGCTCAGCGCGATGCTGCATACCGGGCTCGACAGCATCATGTTCGGCTGCCTCCTGGCAATCCTTTGGCGCAATCCACGGTTTAATCAGATCGTCCAACCGCTGGTTCGCGGATGGGCAGCAGCCATTGCCGCAGCATTCGTTCTGGTGCTGGCTCCGTTTTTCCTGGACGCGCGCTTCCGCGGCTCTTACAGCCTGGTTTTTGGTCTAACCCTGAATGCCATTTGTCTCTCGCTCATCCTGCTCTATGTTGTGCGCGTTCCCGGCTCTGCTGCCGGCCGGCTGCTCAACACAGCGGTGCTTCGCCACCTGGGCGTGATCTCCTACAGCCTTTATCTCTGGCAGCAAATGTTTACCGGCGTAAACAGTGTCCGTTTTTTTCCCTGGAGCCTGCCTGCTATCCTCGCCTGCGCGGAACTCTCCTACTGGCTGGTGGAACGGCCCTCGCTGCGGCTGAGGGAACGGCTGGAGTACAAGTGGCGATGGAAGATCGCCGCCCAGCCGGTGACAATGGGGACTACCGGGGGGTGAATCTCCTTGCTCTTTCAATTGCAGCTGAAATACTTGAACAGTCTCTATGGCTAATACTCCCGTCCGGGTCGAATCGACTCTCCGCGTCATTGACCACGAGCTGACCAAGGTCCTGCAAGACAAGGTCATCAGCGGACTGGATGCGCTGCGTGCCCTGGCCGTGTCGCTGGTGCTCGCCGATCACTACCTGGTTACGGATCATCTGTTCCACGACCATCCCCAGCTAGGATGGCTCGGAGTAATGATCTTCTTCGTGCTCAGCGGCTTCCTGATCACCTCGATCCTTCTCCGAGAGCACGAGCAAACCGGAGCCATTTCCCTGAAGGAGTTCTATCGCAGGCGTGCCTTTCGCATCTTCCCGGCTTTCTATTGCTGCTGGATAGTGGCTACGGTGGTCGACCTCGCCTTCCACGAGTTCTACTGGAAAGGCGCGCTGACATCCTTCTTCTACATGATGGATTACGGCCGGGCATTTCATACCGGCGAGCTGGCCTACTCGCACATGTGGATCAGCTGGTCGCTCGCCATCGAAGAGAAGTTCTACCTGCTTTGGCCGCTGCTTCTGATCTTTCTATTGAGAAAGCGCTCCACCATGGTGCGCACGATGTTTCTGATCATCCTCGGCCTGTGGACATACCGTGCCGTTCTTTACCTCGGCGTTGGCGTCCGGTGGGATTATGTGTATTCCGCCTTCGATATGCGCGCAGATGCGCTCCTGGCAGGATGCCTGCTTGCCATCCTGGTGGGAAACAGCCAGACCCGCCTGGTCTGCTGCAGGCTTTTGCAGTGGCAATGGCTGAGTGTGCTGCCTCCGCTGGCCCTGGCGTGCATCGTCGTGTTTCCCCCAACGAATCGCGCGTTCTTTCTCTTGTTATGGTCACTGCAGCCGCTAATCATCGCGGCGATGCTGTTGCAGACCGCGTACTGGGGAGCCCGTTCATGGGCATTCTGCCGCACCAGGATCGTGCGAGTCGTCGCCCTGCTCTCCTACTCCCTCTACCTTTATCACCCGCTAGGCAGCAAGATCGTTTACCTCCTGCACATTCCCCATAACGGGCTCGCCTCCGCCCTGCTGGTGCCGGCGATGGCGTTTGCTTCCTACCGCCTGGTCGAAAGGCCATTCATGCGGATGCGTGACCACTATGGCCCGCACCGCGTAAAAGCACAGTCACTTTTCCCTGCTGAAGCCGGAAGGGGAAGTCTTTGAGCCGAAGCAGGGTTCAGGCTCTTGTTGGCTCGATACTCATCTTCTCCTGCCTGGCGGCCATCTTCTACATCTATTCCCGGCCGTCGCGCAACGGCTTCGGCGCCGAACACGATTTTGTGACGGTGGTTACGGGTGCGCACTGCCTGGTTTCCGGATGCGACCCTTATGACGCGCCCACCCTGGAGCGGGAATTCCCGCAAGATGGGCGGTTACATCCCGACCTCGCATTTCAAGCCGGAATGGCCTGTCTACCCGCCGAGCACATTTCTTCTTCTGTTTCCTTTTTCGCTCTTGCCCTGGTCTGTTCTTTCCGTGGTATGGCTGCTTCTTTCCTTTGGATTTCTGTCTGCCGCAATGGTTGTGCTTTTCCTCAGATTCAAAGCCTATCGCGATCTGCTCTCGTGTGTGCCTTTTGTGATTCTGCTGGCCGACGGGTCTATCGGCTGGGCTGTGCAGCTAGGGCAGCCTACCCTTATCGCAGCCTCTTCGTTGACCCTCGCCATCGTCGCCCTGGAGTCTGGCGCCATGCCCCTAGGGGGCCTGCTATTGGCGATTAGCCTCTGCCTCAAGCCGCAGGGGGCGTATCTGTGCGCCGCTTACTTCCTGCTAAAGACCAGCACCCGCATCCCAGCCCTGGCGGCCTGCTTATTCACTGCGGCTGCCGGCGCCGCCGGCACGCTGCTTTTCTATTTCCGGCTATCTTCGTTCGCTTACCTGGGACATCTCTCGGCAAATCTCAAGCTGTCCATGCAGCCGGGAAGAGACGCGGACTTTTCGCGCGTGAACGAAGCGAACTCGTCCAGTTTTCTTAAACCTTCAGGCATTTCTGGCTCGCTTGATTCAGAATCCGCACGTGTGCAATGTCCTCACCTATGCCACATTCTTCGCGATCGCCGCACTGCTTGTTTTCGTCTGTTGGCGCAAGAAAACTTTGGCCACGCGACCGTACACGATTCTGGCGGTGCTCGTCATGCTCGAACTGCTGGTGAGCTACCATCGCCTCTACGATCACGCCATGATGCTGGCTGCAATTCCGGGCCTATATGAGATCAAGGAACGAGGCACAGCTTCGTATCTGCTCTTTGTCTTCGGCTTGTTCGTCTATCACTTCAGCCAATTTCATGGGATGACGATTCACGGACTGGGACCGTTTCCCTCCGGCGCGCCGGTGGAACTTTTTATCGCAGCGCTTTGTCTTTACAGCCTTTGGAAAAATCGACCCGCTAGGGCTTGAGCTGCCTTGAGCACACCAAGTACCAGGTGTGATTAGTGCAGGCGTAGTGCGCTGCAAGGCTGTCGCCGGCCAACGGCCCCAATCCTTGTTCCACATCCGCCGGTACCCCAACAAACACCACCAGCCCGGTGGAAGCGAGCAAGGTAGAGCGCATCTTCGGCGGAAGCGCCGGCAGATCGATGTTGCCGTTGATCAGGCGCTCTGCCTCTTCAGGCGAGCTCATGTGGTCAATCAGCAGATCGCCCTCGGGAGCCGGCATGAGCGGAGTGATCTTCTGATCCATAAAGGGACTATTGAGCATCACGTCATTTGCGTGCAGGAAGGGAAGGGCTCCACTCCACAGGTAGGGGTTGAAGCCCAGCTGGTGTTGCACCCGCACGGCCTTGAGCATCGCGGGATCTAAGAGAGCGAGCCCCTGAGCATGGTCCGGCAGCGGTTGGTTCTCGAGAGCAAAGAGTTGATGGGCTACGGGCCGGAAGAAAATCTCAGCCGGCAACAGAGTAGTAAACGTCAAGACAACAGCAAAGAGGGGAGCAATGCGCAACAACCGCTGCGGCGTGGCATAACCGCCGGCGGCGGCAATCGCTCCCAGCCAAGGCAAAATCATAAGCCGCTGGGAGAAATAGTCGGATCCGTTCATGGATGGAGGAAGAATCGGAATAGCCACCAGAATGGCAACGGCTAGAATCAGCATGCTATCGCTCGATCGCAGCTGGCGTTCCCGCCAGCGCGTGAGAAAACCCGCAGCTGCAAGCGCCAGGCAGCCCGCCAACAGCCCATACAGCTCCAGGCGATAGCAGTTGATAAAGAGATTCTTTGCTCGGGTGTCAAAAGGAGATATACCGAACAGCGCCAGGCTGCTGATCACGGTGTCCTTGTGCAGGCCGATGCTGCGAAGGTTTGAAACTGAACGCGACCGATCCACGCTGGCCAGCGGGTAGAGAAAGCTGAGGCCGGCCACCGCTAACCCGAAAAACATCCAGCGGTAATCCTTGAATGAGAAGCGACACTGGATAAGACGGATGAGCAGATCGAGCGAACAGAAGACGATGAGTAGCAGCAGCGGTATGGGATGAGTAAATGCCAGGAGAAAACTGACGAGAGCAAAAAACAACCACAGTCTTAACCGGCCCGTTGCAGCCCGGCACCACAGGCCGGCGGCCAGGAAGAACAGTCCTACTGCCAGCGAATAATTCAGAAAACCCATCACCAATGACCAGTGAAGAACCAGGGGGATCATGCAGAGCGAAAGCAAATCTCCGCTCGGCCCCAGCGATCGAGCACAGTAGCGAACGCCATAGGCGGTGCAAACAAAGATGAGGCAGATAAGAAGCTTCTCGGCAAGGTCGAAAGACACCCACCGGGTCAACCCGAGCAATACCGCATAGTGCGTCGCATAGGGCGGAAACGGGTGCCGGATTAGGTAGGCGTTATACGATTGCCCGCCAGACAGCAGGGACGCGAGCACGTGCACATAGTACTTGTGCATGGGGCCGTCCTGGGTGGGGAAGAGCGGTAACGAAAGAGCCCAAACGCAAAAGACGAGAACGAGACCCGCAAAGAGGATCGAAGTGAATTTCGTATCGGGTCCAGGTTCTGGTGGCAGGATCTCCTGGCTTGTGGGGGATCGTGTATCGCTGCTGGCGCTCATTCGCTGACGCTGCTCCCTGGCTCATTCGAACATGAGAGGCGGAGATGCGCCGGCCGGGGAACAGGCTTGACGCGGAAATTGCATCGGCCTCCTGGAGCGTTTTTGCTAATGGTGTAGACCAGGAAGCGGAATCCGACGCGGCCATTCCGCCAAACCGGGGCCCCCGGGCACGCGGCCTTTGCGTGGCTGGGGTGGAAAGAATGGCCGCACATAACTGATCCCACCGGATCACCGTATCAGCAAAAATGCGTTATCAGGGCGACACGATGCAGGCGGGGTTTTCCTGTAAGTGATTGATTTTGATGGTCGGGACGGGCAGATTTGAACTGCCGACCCCTCGCACCCCAAGCGAGTGCTCTACCAGGCTGAGCCACGTCCCGACGGGAAAAACAACCTCTTGAGTGTACACGACCCGGCGTTGCGCCGGAGGTCCTGCGTCCTCAGTGAGCGGGTGGAACGTATTCCTTGGGAAGCGCCGATCCCTCGCCGAAAAAGTACTCCTGCATCTGCTCCACCAGAAACTCCTGCGCTTCCCGGGTCCAGGGCTGCAGGCGGTACTCGTTCAGCAGCATCTTCTGCCGCTCGATCCACTCCGACCAGGCCTTCTTCGAGACACTGTTGTAGATCTTGTGGCCAAAATCGCTGTCAAATGGGGGCTCGTCCAGGCCCTCCATCTCTTGCTTGTATCGCGCGCAAACGACCATGTGTGGCATGAAACCTCTCTCAAATCCAACTCGCTTCATTGTAGAAGATAAGCGGCCGTACCTTGATCCCCGTCAGAAGGTAAGCCGCCCCGAAATCTGAAGCTGTCTCGGACCGAAGATCAGGCTGTTCGTGCTGCTAGGGGTTCCAAAACCTGCCGTGCTTGAGACGTAAGGGCCAAGGCAGCCCTGGAAGATCGCGCCTGGCGCGGGCGTCCCCGTGCATGTGGTCGTGTTTGCCGCCGTATAGGTCGAGTACGTACTGTTCACGCCGGCAATAATGCGTTGGTTCAGGAGATTGAAGGCCTCGCCCGTGATCTGGAAGTGAATGCTCTCATGGATCGGAAAATCGCGCGAGATCCGGAAGTCTATGTTTCGGGTTCCCGGACCGGGCTGGCTATTGCGGCCAATTTGGGGAGGACGGCCTGCCGTGGCTGTGCCGGAGCCTGAGCTCATGACGCCGCCGGTAACGCCGCCGTCAGCGCCGCCCGACGGGTAGCCGCTCAGCGAGGCTACGATCGGGAAGCCGGTCTGTTCGGTGGCGATTCCGGCGAAGACAAAGCCGTCCACAAGGTACTTCACGTATTTGTTGTCTTGGAACAGCATGGGTTGGTAGACGAGGCTTCCGACGAAGCGGTTGCGCACGTCCAGGTCAGAGCGGCCGTACTCTCCCTTAAGATTGTTGGGGTCGAGCACCGGATTGCCGCCGTAGAAGGTCCCGTAAGTCCCCGACACCTGGTCATCGTCAAGAGCCTTGGACCACGTGTAGTTCACCAAAAGTTCAAGTCCGTGGTCGAAGGGCCGTCGAATGGTCGTGGCCATGGAGTTGTACCAGGAGTTCGCAGAGCTGAACCCGGTATTCAGCGAGCCGAGAGCGGTGTTCGCGCGGTCAGCAGGCAGATAAAACGGCGTGGTATAGACCGAGGTAGTAACGCCGGCCGAGTTGCGCACATCGTAGGTCCGCAATCCTGTGGGCTTCTGGCCGACAAGGTTGGCATCGATGAAGACAGGCAGATGAAGCGCCCGCGTCCCTACGTATCCAACCGAGAGCGTGAACTTGGCCGGCAGCAGCTGTTCCACCGAGAGACTAAGCTCGTGCGCATTGGGCGGAACGAAGTTTGGCGAAAGACCATGAAAGCTGGGGACCAGGGTCCCGCCGGTGAGGGCAACCACCGCGGGGGCCGTACCGCCCGCCGGGTAGAGGGCACCAGTCAGCGCCGGCCCGGTAACCGCAAAGGGAACGTTAGGGAACAGGACCGGAGCTGTTGGTCCCCCATTGAAGCTGTAGTTGATTTGGTAGACGCCGTTCTCCACCCGCATGGCATAGTAGGTGCTGCCCTGATTCAATGCGGAGAAAATGCCGTAGCCACCGCGAACCACTGTACCGGGGTGAGGGTTCCAGGCAAAAGCTAAGCGTGGTTGCACCCGGTCGCTTACGTTCTTGATGGTGCTGTTGTAGTACTCCGCTATGGCTGAGCTGGTATTGGGCTTCGCCGGGCTCGGGGTGAGCTGAAAGTCATAACGGAGGCCGAGATTGAAAACCAGGTTGGGACGTATCTTCCAGCTGTCCTCAGCGAAACCGTCATACATCTGCATGTAGAAATCGTCTGCGCCGGCACGAGCGAGCGGGTTGATCGCATCGATGGTCTGCACGAAGGTCGAATAATGCGTGCCTTGGTTGGTGGCGGTGTCGCCGTCCTGCCCGCGGAAAGCATCGACCGCCCAGTTTTGAAAAGCCTGAAGCGGGGTGCCGATGTAGTTGTAGAGACCGCCCCCCTGGTAGAGATTGATCATCACCTCGTGAACGATGTTTGCGTCCCCGCCAAACTTGAACGTGTGCCGTCCCTTTTGCGTGGAGAAAATATCGGTGATCTGATAGCGGTGCTCATCCGGCTCGGCCAGCCGGGGCAAGGCGTTGGGCATGCCGTACGCCTCTAGCCCGCTGAGTGTAACGCTTGGCCCGGCCGCGTTCGCACCCGCAGTCTCCAGATCGCGCCCCCACTGAAACCTAACCTCATTCACGGAATTATTCGTAAGCGCGAGGGTCCAGTTGGCGATGAGGAATCGTTCATGATAACTGGTTGGCCCGTTGGTGCTGACAGAAGAATTGGAGTAGGTCGGGTTGGGCGCATAGCCATTGCTGGAGTCAAAGTTGGCAAAGTTGAAGTTAACGAAAAAGTGGTTCTTCTCATTAAGGTCGTAATCGAGGCGAGGAAAGAAAATATTTTCCTTGGCGTAGCGTGAGGGCGGGTTGATGCCGACGCCGGCAAGGTCCTGGACAAATTGGATAGCGCTTGTGCACTGCGCGGCAGAGATGGTCGCCGGACATTGCGTGGGAGTGATGGTCGAGGTCGAAGTAGTGGGACCGGAGGGCGTAAGGGATACGGTATCGGTAGTGTAATAAAGTACGCGGCCAACCCGGCGGAAGCCATCATAGGTAAAAAAGTAAAAGAGCTTGTCTTTGATGATTGGGCCCCCGGCGCTGCCACCAAACTGCTGTTGCTGATGAATGGGCTGCGTGAGCAGGAACGGATTGCCGTGGTTGTGCAAGGCCGTCCACTTGCTGTAGGGATCGAGCGCATTGAAGCTCGGATAACGAAGATAGTAGAAAAGGTCGCCATGAATCGCGTTGGCGCCGGAACGCGTGATGGCGTTCACCTGGCCGCCCGCCGCCTGGCCGAACTCGGCAGAGTAGTTCGAGGTCTCAGCCTCGAATTCCTTGATCGAATCCAGTGAATACACATAGGGCGCGCCGGACGCGCGTCCGCGTGCTTCGGAAAACAGCATCTGGTTATTGTTGGCGCCATCAACAAAATTCTGGTTGTAAAGGCCGGAGATTCCGTGGAACGCAACTAAACCGCTACCGCCATCGGGAACAACGTTGGGGGTGAGCAAGACGAAGTCATCCCAACGGCGGCCGTTGACAGGCAAATTGCTGATGAGTTGCTGGCCGACAGTCTGAGAGACTTCAGTCTTCTCCGTGTCGAGTACCGGGGGCGCGGCATTGACGATGACCTCGGATGAAACGCTCGCGGCGGCAAGGCTGGCGTTGATAGCCAGGGTTCGCCCTACGGTCAGATTGATTTCCTTTTGGTCGAATTTGCCAAACGCGCCACCGCCGAGGACGACCTCGTAATGGCCAGGCTGCAGAAAAGTCGCGGTGTAGGAACCGTCACCGTTGGTCTGGATCGTGCGAGAGACACCCGTGTCGGTATTTGTAATCACTACGGTAGCGTTGGGAATGGCCGCGCCGGATGTGTCCGTGACCACACCGGTGATGGTGCCGGTTCCTGCGGTTTGCCCGGATGAAAAACTGGCGGAGGAGGCGATGAGCATGGCAGCAAGGGCCAGGGTGAGGCCTTTCCTGGAGACTCGGCGGGCGAGAATTGACTTAAGCATTGATCTGGCTCCCTTAACGTAGGACACCCATGTAGGGCACATGGCGCGTGAACGGCCCGTTCAGCTTCCAGAATCAAGGCTGTCGTGTCTGCCCGAAGGAACAGGAAGCAGGTACATCAGCTTGCGTTAAGCATAGCTTGGTGCAGAGGCTGCTTTGATGTCAAGAAAAACTGTACATAGTCGCCAGGTATTTGCCGCCCATTCAAACAACACGGGCCCTAACCGCGCTTCTTGCCCGGACGTTTGTTTTTCGCTTGTTGCTTGCCCTTGCGCAGCACCTTGTTCTTGGGGGGAATGTAGGGATGGGCTTTGCCGCCGGACTTGACCTTCGTCTTGGCCTTGGCGGGACGGCCCAGGCGAACCGGCGCCACTTCTTCCAGTATGGAGAACTGTAACCGCCGCTGAACGGAATCCACGCGGTCAAGAACCACCCGCACCCGGTCGCCCATGGAGTAGCGCCGGCCAGAGTGCTCTCCTATAATCTGGCGCGTGTTTTCGCGGAAGGTGTAGTAGTCGCCCTGGAGACTCATGATGGGCACCAGGCCTTCGATGAAGAGGCTGTCGAGTTCGACAAAGCACCCGTACTTGGTCACGCTGAGGATCATGGCGTCGAAGTCGTCGCCAATCCGGTCCTGCATGAATTTAACTTTCTTCCACTCCATCAGCTCGCGCTCGGCATCTTCCGCGCGACGCTCCGCCTGGCTTGATTCGTAGGCAATATCGGCCAGATCAGCTTCGCTGATCGGGGCCGCTTGGTCGGCAATTTCTTCGGTATGCCGCGAGGGCTTGGCTGTCTGCTTCGCCGGTATTCCCATCCCGCTCACGCCGGAGGCGAGAACCGCCTTAGCGATGCGGTGAACGATGAGATCCGGGTAGCGGCGGATGGGCGAAGTGAAGTGAGTGTAGCAAGGCGCGGCCAGGGCGAAGTGGCCCTCGTTCTTCTCGCTATAACGTGCCTGGCGCAGAGAGCGCAGCATCAGGTGGGCGAGGATGCGCTCCTCCGGCTTGCCCGCGATCTTGAGCGCCAGTTGCTGATACATACGCGGGGTCACAGGGATGTCCTCCGGAACCTCATACTGGCGAGGCTGGCGGCCCTGGCCCGACCCGCGATCGGCGCGGCTTCTGTGTTCACGCCGTTCCGACTTCATGGTCATGCGCTTCACCGGCAATGGGCCCAGGCCAAGCGAGTAGCCAAAACCGGCGGCCACGCTCTCAAATTCCACCACGCGGCGGGGCTCCGGCTTTTCATGAATACGATACAGCGATGGTACGTCGAGGTTCTGCAGCCACGAGGCCACGCACTCATTGGCGGAAAGCATAAACTCTTCGATCAGGCGGTTGGCCCAGCTACGTTCAGAACGGACGATGCTTTGCATGGCGCCATTGGAATCGAACTCAATCACCGGCTCGGGTAGATCAAAGTCAATGGACCCGCGGCGCTGGCGTTTTCGGTTCAACAGGCGCGCCAGCTCATACATGCGTTCGAATTCAGGAACCAGGGGAGCGAATTGCTCCCGTGCCGGCTGGTCGCCGCTGATGATCGCGTGCACCTGGGTGTAGGTCATGCGGCGTGCCGAGCGGATGACGCCGGGGGTCACCTCGTAGCTGCGAATTTCACCCTCCGGATCGATCATCATGATGCAGGAAAGCACCAAGCGATCTTCCCCCGGACGCAGGCTGCAAATATCGCTCGAAAGCTCCTGCGGGAGCATGGGGACGGCGCGATCGGGAAAATATACTGAGGTGCCGCGCAAACGAGCTTCGAGATCAAGCGCTGTTCCAGCGGTCACATACTGGGCGACGTCGGCAATGTGGACCTGCAATTCCCAGGTGCCGTCTTTCCCGCCGTGCTGGCGGACAAAGACAGCATCATCGAAGTCCTTGGCGGTCTCCCCGTCGATAGTAACGATAGGTAGATCGCGGAAATCGTGGCGGCCTGCGGCTTCTTCCTCGTCCAGGTGAGCGACCGCGCGCGCCTCATCGAGAACATTGGGCGGGAAAACATGGGGCAGATGATGCTTGCGGATGACGATTTCGACGTCCACGCCAAAGTCATCTTCCCGGCCCAGAACCTCAATCACCCGGCCGCGAGCGCCGCGGGAAGGGGTCGGCCAGTCGGTGATCTCCACGTCGACCACCATGCCCTCCAACCCGGGGCTGGGTTCGGCGGCAATTTCCGCTCCCGCGCGTCCCTTGTTCTCGCTGACGACGCGATGCGGAGTTCCGTCAACCGCCACCGGCGCCTGCTCGAGACCGAAGGGGATGAGGATGGGCTGGGTCACCCGCTCATCAAGCGGCGTCACCACATTGCCCTGTGCATGCTCGTGAAGCGCATAATGGAAGACGCCCACCACGGTGGGGTTGCGCCGGCTTAGGACCCTGGCAATGCGCCCGCTGTGCCGGCCGTCGGCCCGGGGTGGGGCGAGTTCCACAAGCACCTGGTCGCCTTGCATGGCACCGTTCATCTCATTCGGAGGAATGAAGATATCGTCATCTCCGCTGGCCTGGCGGGTCTCCGGCCGCACGAAGCCAAAGCCGTCGCGATGCACATCCAAACGGCCGGCGACGAGATTACTACGGGAGACGGACTGGGGCAGCGCCCAGTGATCGCGGTCAGATTGAACCAGCTCGCCGCGCTTGGTCATGCGGTCGAGCTGTTCAAGCAACATGCGGCGCTCTCGCCCGCCACCGAGGCCCAGTTCGCGAACCAGTTGCTTGTAGCCGGCCCGCTGGCCGGCAGAACGTTCGATACGGCGGAGGAGTTCGCGGTCGGTCATTCAGGGGGACAAGTTGCAAAATGGGCTCTGAGGACCATGTCTTTGTTGATACTAATGGGTCAGCCCCCCCGGAACCCTGAAAGTTTCGGAATGGGGGATTTCAATTTTGCGCTAAGCGTGGTTAAGATGCAGAGAAGCGCAAGGATTTCGCGGCTTGCACGGATTTTTGCCGGGCAGGCGAAGTGAGAAAGAAACGAACAGCTCCACCTGATTTTGCCCTTAAATGCGGAAACGAATCCCGCAGGGTTGTTTCGGGGGCCTGTATCCAAGAAGTAAACGAAAGGAAGTACAAGAGAGATGTGGAAACCGAACCAGCCGGGAAGTCCTTCGATGTCCCCTAGCACGGAGCCAACGCGTCCGTCCGCACCCACGCCCACAAGCCACGAATCAACCTCCACCCGCACCTCCAGCACTTCCCCCGCATCGCCGGCAGCCGCCGACCAGGCCACGATTGGCAAGAGCCTGGTAGTGAAGGGCGAAGTGACCGGCTCCGAGTCGTTGTACATCGACGGCAAGGTCGAGGGTGCCATCAACTTGCCTGGCAACCGGGTCACGGTTGGCCGCAATGGACAGGTGTCCGCGAATATCTCTGCCCGCGAAGTTGTGGTTCTGGGCAAGGTGCGCGGCAACATCAATGCCAGCGACCGGGTAGACATCCGCAGCGAAGGCTCTTTGACTGGTGATGTGATTGCACAGCGCATCAGCATCGAGGATGGAGCCTTCTTCAAGGGCGGCATCGATATCCGCAAGCCTGGCCAAGGAAAAGAAGGCGTGCCGGCCGCGGCCGTTTCCAACGCCGAGCAAAAGGCCGTCGCCGTTCAGGCGTAGGCAAGCGCTCCTGCACGCACGGGCAGCGCCCGCCCTCCGCTGGCGCTACCCGTGTTGTGTCTTCGTCCAGGCACCAATTCCAAAAGCTGGCTTTCACTGGATGCCACGATTGTGAAGTCCGGTGAAACCGGGCTTTGCCGTGGCTGTTTGATCCGCAGACCTCGACGGAAGTCGCGACACGTCGGATTCCCACTGCGTTTTCCCTCTGACTCTCAATTCACCTGATGTACTCAACGGTCCACATCGGTGGTGCCCGCATCTCGCGAGAGTCTGTGCGAGAACCCACTGAAGCCACACAAGGCCCTAACCCCTGGACGGGTGCCCCATGTTCGCCTCAGCGTACATGGGCCGGATACGATCTTTTTCGAATGCTTTTACTCCATTTGCGACGGTCTAATCGGTGGGATGAAAGCTTTGGAAGGGCTTCGCCCCGATTTCCTGTCAAGCTTGATGGCGTTGGCGAACTTCATGCGGCTTTCCTTACTGAAAGCCGCACACGCGGTCCTGTCCAGTGCAGCGTACAGGAAATCGGGGGTCGCCATCTTTTTGAGCCCATGTACGCTGAGGCGAACATGGGGCAACCTGTCCAGGGGTTAGGGCCTTGTGTGGCTTCAGTGGGTTCTCACACAGACTCTGACGTCCTGGGTACACTCGACCGAGAGATCAAGGCCCACACTCAGAAAAGACGCACCTCGCTAAACTTGCCGTTGCAACGGAGAACTGAAAGTGAATAAAACCAAGCTGGCCGAGAGCAACTTCGCATCCCTCGCTGAGATGATGAGTGCTTACGCAGAGGAGGCGGTTCGCGTGGCATGGAATGACCATCGCCAACACCTCGACCTCAGTGAGTCCTCGGTCGATCTGCTGGAGCAGATCCTCGACGGCCAGTCGGCTGAAGACCTGGATTTCCAGACGCGCTTGTGGGGCAGCTACTTTGGTGAGGTGATCCGCACACGCTTTGCCGGTGAATGGGAGTTTTCGCAATATCCGGGCGGCGGCGTTGCCGCGGTGCCTACCCTGTTGATCGGCGGCTCCCGGCTTTATCCGCTCATGAAGGTCTACCGCCGTCTGACTCTCGGCGAAGGAGAAAATCTCTCCGCTTTCTACAAGATGGTTGCGGCCCGCCTGGGCCAGCCGTCTCCGCCCCACTGAGGATGGCGGCATAGCCGAGCCGCACCATCCGAAGAGCGTGTTGAAGGCGTACTATAAGTGCGCACGCTCAGCGCGAGCCACGCGCTTGCTGTGCGACAATAAAGGCAACCGGAGGCGATTCCGGGGCGTTGCCGAGTGCAATCTCAGCCGGCAGTGCCAGGAGAAATTCCATGGGCGAACTACTTACACCGACTCACCTCATTGTTGTTCTCGTGATCGCACTTTTGCTCTTCGGCCCGCGCAAGCTTCCTGAGCTTGGCAAGGGCTTGGGCGAGGGCCTGCGCGGCTTCAAGGATGCCATCAAGGGCACGCCGGAACCAGTCAAGCAGGATACTCCTGCACCGAAGCCGGAGATTACGTCCGAAGTGAAGTAAGGTCCATCCGCGTCGAGCCCGGCTTAGATAGACACGAGCACGACGGCACCCAGCGCCAACGCCATTCCCACCGTCTGACTTGATGTCGCCCGTTCCTTCAAGAGCCAAGCTGCCAAAACAATCGTGACCACCGGGTAGAGCGAGGCTAACACCGCCGCCACATCCAGGCGGCCTTCGCGGGTGGCTTGCATATACAGCAAGCTCCCCGTGGCCTCCAGCACCCCGGCAGAGCCCGCGATCCATAGGAACCGATTCTCCCCGGCTTGTTTTCTCCAGCCGGCGGCATTTTCGCCCGGACGCAGAAGAAGCATCGCAGATCACTATCCCCCCTGCCAGCGTGGCGCTGGCCATGCGAGAAAACACCATCTGCCATAACAGGCTGTACGCGCTGCTCACTTTCAAAACCACCAGAAACACGCCAAAGGCAAGACCGGCGATGCTCGCCAAGCCGAGGGCCAGGGGGCGAGGCAAGCCAGCCGGCGCGTAGGCAATGAGTGCGATCGCGGCGGCCGCCAGCAAGAAGCCGGCGATCTGGGTGGATTTAGGCGAGCCCTGGGTGATGAACGAATGAACTACCGGGACAAGGGCAGTGAGCAGGCCGGTCAGCGCGGTGGTGATTCCCATCTCACCCAATGACAAGGCTTGGTAATAGAGAATGAGTGCCACACCTCCGACGGCTCCGGCGCACAGGCCCAAGAGCGCGAAGCGCTGAGGCGGAAGCGGAGAATGTGTAGCTAACGCGGCCAGCAGAAGCAGCCCCAGGCTGAGGCCGTGGGCCACCGCAACCACACCCACAACATGGGTTTTGCGCGTGGCCAAGCCGCCGAAAAAATCGCTGGCGCCCCAGAAAACCGATGCCGCCAGCCCCAGGCCGATGAAACTCAACCCCGGGTTCACGGCTGCCGCGGAACTCATCGCGACATGTTTGTGGCCGTAGGGTAATAGCCTCTCGGGGCCTGGACTTCGACGTTCAGGCCGCCGCACGCGAACGTCGAGGACACGGTATTTCCCGTCCAGTGGCGAAAGGTGCGTGTAGTAGCCCAGGGTGTACTGGGTACGTGCCAAGGCCGCGAGCTCGGCAAAGCTGCGCTGAATGCCATTCTCCGAAAACTCCGCGTAGAGGTGGCCTCCGGTCGCATCCGTGTACTTGGGCAGGATGTTATCCGGGGAGAGGGGCAACAGCGGTATTTTGAACTTGTCCAAGTAACCCAGCCCCCAGGTGGCGGAATCGCCTACCAGGGTCCCGTACACCGAGATCTGGTTGCCTTCCAGGTAATGCACTACCTCGCGGAAGTTGGCTTTGCTGCGCGACTCCTTGCCGTCGCTGATCACGTAAATGATCCGGCGGCTTCCCTTTGGCCGGGTAGAGAGAGCTTTGCCGGCGGCCAGGATGGCATCGTTCAGAGTATGAATCTCCTTGGGGACGACGCCAAACCCTGAGTTTCCCCGCTGCGGATCGAGATTAGGGTCCACCGATCGGCCATTGATGGTGGGTCCGCCGTAGAGAGGGCCTCCATTGATGGGAACCCCCATGTAGTCGCCCGGCTTTTTAGACGCCTCCAGCACGGCCGGTACCCGCGCGCTCAGCGCCGCGGTGAAGTCGGTAGGGTTGTTCACTCCATCGGCGTACGTGAATACTGCAATCTCGTCGTACGGGGTGAAGGCGCCCTGGATCGCAGCTAGGCTATCGTTCACCTTGCTCATCGTGTCCCTGGGCAAGCTCTGGTCGATCACCAGGGCGACGGAGAGCCCCACGGCATCGGCGCTGAAGACAGCGATACGCTGGCGCATGTTGTTCTCGTAAATCTCAAAATCCCGCGGGGTCAGCCCCGCGACCTGCTGATGCTTCTTGTCCAGCACCGTTACCGGCACAGTCACGTAGTCGACGCGTGTACTGAAAGTTGTGATGTCCTTACGGCCCGGGCCCGCACTGATAATTTGAGGCGGTGGCCCCTGGACTGCATCCGGCGTCTGGCTTCCCTGGGCAGGCGGCACCTGGGTGGTATTTGTTCCCGTGTCTGGCGGGGTTTCTTGCGATCCCTTACCGGGCGTCATCCCCGATGTGAGGTTGCTCAAACTATCAGGCTGTTGCGGTGTCGGGGCATCCGGCACGCTCTGATCTTGCGCCTTTTTCTGTTGGCCGGAGAGCAAGCACGGCAGCAACAGCACGATTCCCAAGACACCCTGCCTTACCAAAAGATCCCCCAGGCGGACGACTCGGTTCATGGCCATCCTCGGTCGTACTCACGTGTGACTTAGTATTAGAAAAGCTGCCAGGCAGTCACTAGGCATAAGATTACCAGACGCGCCGCTGGCGTTGTAAGGCTCGGTCCTGTTCCGCGGCCCAACTTCCGAGGTGTCGTTCGCCATGTTCCATCGTCTAACCTCCATGAATTTCCGACGTACCCGGTCGCCCTGGGTGGTTCTGATGTGCGCCCTGCTGTTGGTTGGTGCGGCACATGCCGTGGCGCAAGTCGCGCCGTCCCCCGACGCCCCACCCGAGGGGCCCGCCGGAGACCCCAATCAGGACGACCAGTCGAAGCCGCTCGAGACCCTCAAAGTCAACGTCAACCTGGTGAGCCTTTACTTCACCGTGCACGATAAACACGGAGCGCTCATCCCCCATCTCACCAAAGATGACTTCAACATTCTGGAAGACAAGGCTCCGCAAAAGATCAAGAACTTCACCGCCGAGAACGATCAGCCCCTTACCTTGGGCATTCTGCTCGATACCAGCGGAAGCCAGCAGAATGTTCTCCCGCTGGAGCAGGAGGCGGGAGCGGCTTTCTTAAGCCGTGTTCTACGGTCGAAAGATGAAGCTTTTCTCATCTCCTTCGATGTGAATCTCGATCTTCTCTCCGACTACACCAGCAATGCGCACGCGCTGGCCCGCGCGATGGATAAGGCAGAGATTAATGTTGGCACCGGCGGTGGTGGCGGCATGCCTTCGGGCTCGCCCAAGGGCACGCTGCTCTACGATGCCGTCTACAGCGCCACGCATGAGAAGTTGCAACAGGAGACCGGCCGCAAGGCGCTCATCATCCTTACCGATGGCGAAGATCAGGGCAGCGTTCAGAAGCTTGAAGGCGCTATCGAAGCCGCGCAGAAGGCCAACACCATCGTCTACGTTCTCTTGTGCGCCGATCGCGGATTCTATGGGCGGGGCATGTATACCATGGGTTACAGCGGCGACATGGTCATGAGGAAATTGGCGGAACAGACCGGCGGCCGGGTGATCGACGTGGGCAACAACGGCAAGAAGATGGAAGATGCCTTCGCCCAGATCGAAGAAGAACTGCGCACCCAGTACGTCGCCAGCTATACGCCCACCAACGCCAAGCTCGACGGGAGTTACCGCAAGATCGACATCGACGTAAAGGGAGATGGCCTTAAGGCGCTAGCGCGCAAAGGCTACTATGCCATCGCGCCTGCAGATTGATGCCGATTCGGTTTTGATAATGTTCTAAGATGGTCGTGCTCCCATCACCTTTGAAATGACCTCTCAAGCTGCGCAGCTCGCCTTGCTCCGTTACCCCATCGGCGGCCCCAGGCGAGCTGCGTCGTTTACTCCCCAGGAGCGAAGCGCCGCCATCGAAGGTATACGGCAGCTGCCCCAAAGCTTGCGATCCGCAGTCGCGGCTCTGTCCGAGGAACAGCTTGAGACTCCCTATCGACCTGGCGGCTGGACGGTGCGGCAACTGGTCCACCATGTCGCCGACAGCCACATGAACGCCTATGTCCGGGTGCGCCTCGGCCTGACGGAAGACTGGCCAACCATCATTCCCTATCAGGAGACGCGCTGGGCAGAGCTCGAAGACGCTCGCGCAGCAGTTGTATCGACCTCACTCGATCTGCTGCAATCGCTCCATGCCCGCTGGGCGCAGCTCTTCGCTTCGCTCGATGAGCAGGACTGGAAGCGCGGCTATGTGCATCCTGAGAACGGCCGGGAAACTCTCGAACAGGTGGTCATGCTCTACGATTGGCACGGCCGCCACCATACCGCACACGTCACGCAGTTGTCTGCGCGCATGGGCTGGTAGCAGCGCAAGTGCAAGCCCGCGATAAACCTGAACTTTCCCCCACGGAACTGGCCCGTTCGCTCGAGCAATTCTTCGCTGGACCATCCTCGCGCCGCACTGCTGGAGGATGGCCGTGTGCTCTTCGAGATGACGGCAGCCCACTACTCGATCTCTGCCGAGCATGGCCGCTGCGTTCTGCATTTGTGGTCGGAAGAACGGAATATGGTCCGCACCGTGGTGGGTCTGGAAGCGCGCAAAGAGACGCTGCGCCTCCGGGTGCGGCGCCTTGGGACTCAGCGCCCCCAATCTCTGGAAGTGTTAAGAGATCGCGACCAGAGGACGCCCGCAACCCGCGCTCTCAGCAGGACCCGGTATCTGACTCTGCTCGAACGCCTGCTCACCCGCCACTTTAATGAATACAAAGTAGAGAGCCTGCGCTCGGCGATGGACCTGGAGCATAGCTTTGGCCCCGCGTATGCGCGTGGCTTGCTGGTGCGTGGGCAGCAATGCTGGGCGCTCATTGGCGTCAATGCCGAGGAGAGCCAAGCCATCATCGATGGCGTGCTCACCCTGGGAATTCTCTGGCTCGCTTACTGCCGCGAACATGGCGCCGGCAGAAGAGTCTGCCACGGGCTCAAGGTTTTTTTGCCTGCCGGCTGCAGCAGCACCACGAGGGCGCGTATGGCTTGGCTCAATCGTGAGCTGGCGCAATGGGAGCTCTATGAGGTGGGCGTGGGAGAGGACCTGGAGGCGATCGATACCGCGGATCAGGGCAACCTGAAAATGCGCCTGGTGCATGCCTTTAACCCCGAGGCGGCTATCGAGCGAGCCCACGATGGATTGGCTCGCATCCTGCGCTTGTTACCCCCGGGGATGCAAAGCCGCGTGACCGTTGCCGCACGTAGCGCCCATGAGGTGACGCTTTCCCTTTACGGCCTGGAATTTGCCCGCGTGCGCCAGGGCTACGTCTCTGACTCTTTTGCTCGCCAGTGCAACCTGACCTTCGGTGCCGGCGCCAATGAAACACCTTTGCAGGACGACACCGAAGCCCTTTTCGCGGATCTGATGCAGCGGCTCTTCGCCAGTCGATATCCGGAGGGCAGCGCGCGCGATCCGCTATTTCGTCTGCAGCCGGAGGCGTGGCTCCAGTCGACGCTAGCCGGCGACCTGACGCAAATTGACGACAGCCTGGGAGTGCACACCGTTTACCACCAGGTGCCCGCCTTCGCGGCTGCGGATCGCGCCATGCTCGACCTGCTCACGGTAACGCGCCATGGCCGCCTCGCAATTTTGGAATTGAAAGCGGACGAGGATCTGCATTTTCCGCTCCAGGGGCTGGACTATTGGATTCGCGTCCATTGGTTGCAGCAGCAGCGCAGCTCCACCGGAAAGGGAGAGCTCGAACAAAACGGATACTTCCCTGGTATCCCGCTGCTGCCCCACTCGCCGCTCTTGTATTACATCGTGCCCGCACTACGTGTGCATCCTTCCATGGACACTGTGCTGCAGCACTTCTCGCCCGCGATTGCCTGGACGCTGGTAGCTCTGAACGAAGGCTGGCGTAGCGAGCGAAAAGTCATCTTCCGCAAGCGCGGCGGCTCTGCGTAGCAGGAAGAGCGGCGCTCGACCGAAGCGCAGCGAAGTGGAGGGACCTGCGGTTTCTTTCGGGCGCCCTTCAGCTAAGCACCGGCAGCAAAACCCCGGCGGCGACCAGCTGTTCAGGCTGAGCGGCAAAGAACGCATCCACCGCGGCGAGTACCGCCCCGCCGCTCTTCGCCTCATAGATGCTCTTGCGCAAAATCGCCCCGCCGGGCACGCCATGAGTGAACCACGAAGCAAATTGCTTCATCCTGCCGCTGATCGCGGCGGGTTCATCCTCCTCCATCAGCATGAGGAAGTAATCCCGGATCATGTGATAGCGGTCCATCGGAGTTGGCTGGTCGTAGCTGCCAAACGCTGTGTATTGCGCGATCTGGCGAAAGATCCACGGATTGGCCGGCGCCGCGCGGCCGATCATCACCGCATCGCACCCCGTCTCCGCGATCATGGTGCACGCATCTTCCGGGGAGCGGATGTCCCCGTTGCCGATCACCGGAATACGAACAGCGTCCTTCACCGCAGCGATATATTCCCAACGCGCCTGGCCAGAGTAGCCCTGCTCCCGTGTGCGCGCGTGCAGTGCCACCGCATTCAGGCCGCTCTCCTGGGCCAGACGAGCCAGCTCCACGCAAACAATGTGCTGGTCACTCCAACCCATGCGGAACTTCACCGTGAACGGAATCCGCACGGCGGACCGGACACGCTCAAAGATGGTTGCAATGTGAGGAAGGTCGCGCAAGAGGCCGCTGCCGCCATTGCAACTGACCACGCGCTTGGCCGGGCACCCAAGATTAAGGTCCACCATGTCGAAGCCGGCATCTTCGACGATTCTGGCCGCTTCTGCCAGGGTAGTCGGGATCGGAGCCGAAGAGCTGGGCGGATATAGGATGCTCATCCTCGTCGTAGGAGAGATACCGCTTGCGCTTCGACTCGCGCATGCGCGACAGGCCGTCCGCCGAAGTGAACTCGGTCATAATCAACCCGCAGCCAGACTGCTGATTGCTGATTGGCGTCTCCACCAGGTGTCTGTCGGGAGCCGCGTCGTTTCCGTGCCCGGTGAAGATGCTGGCATTGCGGATAAAACGCCGGAACACCGTGTCCGTTACCCCGGCCATCGGAGCCAACACCGTCGCCGGAGCAACCAGCACCCCGCCGATCACCACCGACGCCGGCACCCGAGCCGTGGCCGGCATGCTGTTCTCCCGCGGGTTATCCCAGTTCTTCTTCATGGACACTTTTTTCATCAGAGGCTTACGCGAAAAAGGCCTCCGCTAACGGAGGCCTCTTTCCCAGATCGAGCGCGCTTACTTGGCCGCGGGAGCCTTGGCCGCGTCGGATTTACCCGCATCGGACTTGGCGTACTTGCGACGGAACCGCTCAACACGGCCGGCAGTATCGACCAGCTTCTGCTTGCCGGTGAAGAATGGGTGGCAAGCCGAGCAGATTTCCACGTGGATATCGCCTTTGTGGGTGGAACGTGTTTCAAAGGCTGTTCCGCATGCGCACTGCACCCGGATTTGCTTGTAATTTGGATGTATTCCCTGTTTTGGCATCTGAAAAACCTTTCCTGCAAGCCCACAACCCAAGGCCCGAATCTCCATTTTAAGTCATTTCGCGCTTTCTTTCCACAGAACGCCCGCCGTTCCACACTCCGCTGTCCTGACGAGGGGGCCGCGCTTGGAGTAGTTTTGGACATATCCCCATGACCGAAATTTGTCCTATCTGTGAAGACTCCGGCCTGCGTTTGATTATCCAACCTGACGGGGAGCGCTATGCCCAGCCCTGTGAATGCCGATTGCGGCTGCAAGCGGCCCGGCTGCTCAAACGGGCGGCGATCCCGAAGCGATACGAGCACTGCACCCTGGATACATTTGAGCCCGACTACGGTCAGGCCGATCGCATCGTTGTCGGCGGCTTATATGATGGCGCGCAATTTCGTCGCCGGTTATCCGGTGACGACCGAAGGGAAGGGGCTCCTGCTCACGGGAGACGTGGGCACCGGCAAGACGCACTTGGCAGTCGGTATTCTCCAAGCCTTGATTTTAGAAAAAGGTGTCCGCGGTCTCTTCTGCGATTATCGCGAGCTGCTCAAGCGGATCCAGGAATCCTACAACCCCCTGGTCGCCACCACCGAGCTGCAAATCCTGGCCCCCGTCTTTGAGGCGGAAGTGCTGATTCTCGATGAATTAGGGGCGCAAAAACCCACGGACTGGGTTTGGGATACGGTGGCCCTGATCCTGAATACCCGTTACAACGACAAGCGGACCACCCTCATTACCACCAATTACCCCAATGCGCCGGCAGCATTGGCGCGCAATGCCGACAAGTCGTTTCGAGAAGAGACGCTCGGTGACCGGGTCACCGAGCGCATGCGCTCGCGCCTTGCGGAAATGTGCGTAGAGGTAGAGATGCGCGGTAAAGACTTTCGTCAGGCAGTCAAGAGAGCCCAATTCGGCTAGGCCATGGCGACGGTGACAGGCAGGTACAATCTCGATGATGCCGGCGCAAGAAGAAAAAAACGATCACAACCCCAAATCCGAGTACCGGACTTTCTTGCTTCGCAGCAAACCCGCGATGCGACCTCTTGGCTCCCATGGATCATCGCCGCCGCCGTAGTCATCGTGGGCATTGGGATTTGGGTCAGTGGTTGGCTATCATGCCAACCCGGACTCCCCGGCCGGCGGGCACCGGCATGGCTCCTGCCGACCCCTACGCCGCCAGCCTGCCCATCAGCGGTCTCCAGATGAGCGAAGCGGACAGCTTTTCCGGGGCCAAAGTGACCTATATCGACGGTCAGATCACGAATACAGGCAATCGCACGCTCACCGCAATCACGGTTCAGGTTGGCTTCCATAGCGATGTGGGGCAATATGCTCAAAGGTTGGCCGTGCCCCTCAGCCTTATACGCACGCGCCAACCCTATGTCGACATCCAGCCGGTCTCAGCCGCCCCCATCGAGCCGGGGCAACAACGCGATTTCCGCTTAATTTTCGACACGGTCCCGGCCGAGTGGAACCAGCAGTATCCTGAGGTCCGTGTTATCAGTGTCCACAGCAAGTAGACACCGCGCGTGCTTTGGGTACCCAGGTAATGGGTTGAATGGCTGCCGAGCATTTTTTTCGTAGCGACTAGAGAAAAGTGCACGTTTTACGCTGCTACGCGTAAACGTCTAGATATCCACATGCTGGGCGATCTATACCTTTATCTCATTATTAATCAACAAGCATGAAGATTATTTTTCTGCTGGAATGGGGTTTGGCCAACCAGTTGCAATAACCGTATGCAACTGAGGAAGCGAGCGGTGTGTGCTGTCTTCCGAATACGAGTTTTGGGCCGAAAAAGGGACAAGCGTGAATAAAAGTACGGCAACCCCGGGTTCTATCGCAGCGATCTTGCTAGCCGCCAGTTTAGGCGTGCCGGCCTTGGCGCAGGCTACCCCGGCGGCGGCGAGCAGCGCTCCGCAGACCAGCGCTCCCACCGCAGCACCTGCTTCCGCAAGTACTTCTGGTAGCGCCAGTGATTCTACTACTTACGCTACCGGTCAGCCATTGCCCACCAAGTCGAACGAAGGCTTTTGGGGCAAGATGAATCCGTTGGCCCGCAAGAAGTGGGTCAATCGTCAGGTCGCACCGGTTAAAGATAGGTTGAATGAGCTTGATCAGCTCACTGCCAAGAACGCTAACGATATTAAGGACGTCGATGCCCGTGCGCAGGCCGGCATCCATCAGGCTCAGACCACGGCAGACTCGGCAAATCAGCAGGCTCTGCAGGCTTCGACCCAAGCCGGTCAGGCGCAGCAATTGGCGCAACAGGCCAGTACGCAGACGAACCAACTGAATACGACGGTCAGCAATCTCGACCAGTACCAACAGATTACCGATACAGAACTTCACTTCCGCTCGACTCAGTCCACTCTGAATGAGAAAGCCAAGGAAGCTCTGGACCAGGTTGCTACGCAGTTAGAAGGACAAAAGGGCTACATCGTCGAAGTGCAGGGTTACTCGCAAACGCGAGGCCAGGCAGGCATACAGAGATCTCAAACCATGGCAGATGCGGTCGTACGCTACTTGGTAGTCGACCACAAGGTGCCGGTGTACAGAATTTATCGCTTGGGGATGGGCAATGCCCCCCGCGAGGAAACCATCAGATTCGAGCAAAAGCGGCACGGTGGTCCACGTAACGCTGATGCACAACAGTCTTGCGGCTTTGAACTCGCCAACTGGCGGTTCTCCAATAGGCGCGACGCAGCAGTCGAACCCGCAGCCCTCCCCCCGGAATGCTGCGTCGCAGCCCCAAAACTAAATAAGCCGCATAAAAGCTCTCACACAACGAGAGAACCAAGGCAGATTGGCCCCTCACCCGAGGGGCCCTTTTTTTGCTCCAAACAGAATTGTCATCCTGACCGGAGGAGTCATGAGCCATGGCCCAGCCGAGGGATCTGCAGCCCAGCGGACCTTCCGAGGAAATGTTCCTTCAATCGACTGGAGTTGGTGCACGGCGGGAAACCGACATGCAATCCTTTCAGCCGCTAGCCACTTCCTCGTGGAAGCGCTACCCCACCACCTTTGTCATCCCGTCGAACTCCGGATTTCCTACACGCTGCACCAACCAACGGCCACGTATGCGGCTTTCTTTAAGGAAAGCCGCACCAGGTTTACCGACGCCACTAAGACTGACAGGAAATCCGGAGGTAGCCGAGGGACCTGCTGTGCGCCCTTCCCAAACGCAACTGCGCAAGTGTGTCACCGCCCTCAACTGGGCCCGTCGAGATATTTGTTTCAACCGAGTGATAGCGGGCGGCGCTTTCTTTAAGCCCATCGCGTGGCGCCAGCCGCCGCCGCGTGGATGGCTAGCAGGCTCTCCAACAGGGGGGCAAGATTCTTTAGATTCAGCGCATTCGCTCCATCGGATTTGGCATTCGCAGGATCGTTGTGCACTTCAAGGAAGACGCCGTCCACGCCGGCGGCGACCGCCGCCCGGGCTAGCACCGGAATGAATTCCGGCTGTCCACCCGACTTGCCGCCAGCGGAGGAAGGGGTCTGCACCGAATGCGTCCCATCGAAAACTACGGGGGCGATCTTGCGCATGATGGCTAGCGAGCGCATGTCCACCACCAGGTTGTTGTATCCGAAGCTGAAGCCTCGTTCGGTGAGGAAAACGCGTGGATTGCCCGCACCCGTTACCTTTTCTACTGCGTAGCCCATATCCCATGGGGCAACGAACTGGCCCTTCTTTATGTTGACCGCGCGCCCGGTTTTGGCGGCCGCGAGCAGCAGGTCGGTCTGCCGGCAAAGAAACGCCGGAATCTGCAGCACGTCCACCGCCTCCGCGACCCGCTCGCAATCCGCCGCCTGGTGCACGTCGGTGATCACGGGTAGGCCAGTTGATTCCGCGATCTGGCGCAGGATACGGACGCCCTCCTCTAATCCTGGCCCGCGAAAGCCTGAGGCAGAAGTGCGATTGGCTTTGTCATACGAGGCCTTGAAGATGTAGGGGACCTTCAGATCGCTGGTGATTTGCTGGATCGACTCCGCCATGAAGCGTGCATGCGCCTCACTCTCAATCACGCATGGGCCCGCGATCAGAAATAGCGAGGGAGACCCGACCCGCACCGTGCCGATTTCAAAGTCGTTCATGGCAGGGTCTGCGTCAGATGACCTTCCTGCTTCACGGCTTCCGACCGAGTGCGCGACCGCAGCCGGTTCTGGTAAGAAGCCGCGATAAATGCACGAAACAGTGGGTGCGGCTCCAGAGGCTTGGACTTGAACTCAGGGTGGAACTGGCATCCCAGGAAGAAGGGGTGGCCCGGGATCTCGACAATCTCCACGTAGGTCGCATCCGGCGTGGTGCCGGTGATGCGCAGCCCGGCTCCCGTAAGGAGTGCCTCGTACTCCCGGTTGAACTCGTAACGATGACGGTGCCGTTCACTGACCTGGGTTGCCTCATAAGAATCCGCCGCAATGGAACCCTCCGCCAGCACGCACGGCCATGCGCCCAGGCGCATGGTGCCGCCCATCTCCTCAACGCCTGTGAGCTCACGGAGCTTGAAGATCACGCGGTGGGGGGTGGCTGGGTCGAACTCGCTCGAGCTGGCGCCCGCCAGCCCACAGACATTGCGCGCAAACTCGATGCACGCCGTCTGCATGCCCAGGCAGATGCCAAAGTAGGGAACACCATTCTCCCGCGCGTAGCGGATGGCGTTGAGCATCCCTTCAATGCCCCGCTTGCCGAAACCTCCGGGCACCAGAATGCCGTCAAAACCCGCCAACTGCGCCTCGTAGTCCCGGTCACCCGGATGCTTGCTCTCCAGGCCCTCGGCCTCGATCCAGGTAACGCGCAGCTTCAGGTCGAAGGCCAGGGCTCCATGCACCAGCGCCTCTTTTAGGGATTTGTAACTGTCTTCGTACTCGACATACTTGCCCACGATGCCGATCGAGACCTCGTCGCGCGGATTGTAGCAGCGGTCCACGAGGTGTTGCCAGCGCGTAAGGTCGGGTTCCTTCGCCTCGATATGAAGATACTTCAGCGCCAGCTTGTCGACGCCCTCATGGGCGAAGGTCAAGGGCACCTCGTAGATGGAAGCGACGTCTTTGGCGGCAATGACGGCCCGCTCTTCGAGATTGCAGAAGAGTGCGATCTTGCCCTTGATCTCGTGGGAGAGGAAGCGATCGGTGCGGCACAGAAGGATATCCGGCTGGATTCCGATGGAGAGCAGTTCTTTGACCGAGTGTTGCGTAGGCTTGGTCTTCAGTTCCTGGGCGGCGCCGATCCACGGCACCAGGGTAACGTGTACGAAGACCGTATTCTCCCGGCCATACTCCTGGCGCATCTGGCGGATTGCCTCTAGGAAGGGAAGGGATTCGATGTCGCCCACCGTTCCCCCGATCTCGACGATGGTCACATCGTTGTCGGTGGCCACCTTGCGCATTGCATTCTTGATTTCATTGGTCACGTGGGGGATGACCTGCACCGTCTTCCCAAGGTAATCGCCCCGGCGTTCCTTGGTGATGATCTGCTCGTAGATCCTGCCGGTGGTCAGATTGTTGTCCCGGCTCAGCCGGGCATGGGTGAAGCGCTCGTAGTGGCCGAGATCGAGGTCTGTTTCCGCCCCGTCGTCGGTCACGAAGACCTCGCCATGCTGAAAAGGGGAGAGCGTCCCTGGGTCGACGTTGAGATAGGGGTCGAACTTCATCAGGTTAACGCGTAGACCGCGGCTTTCCAGCAGACAGCCGATGGAGGCTGCGGCCAAGCCCTTGCCCAGGCTGGACACGACTCCGCCCGTCACAAAGATGTACTTTGCTGACATTGCTTCTTCACCTTTTTATTGTGGTTGGAATTGGCGCACCGGGTGGGCACGTTCAAGTATCGCAGGAACTGAAATCGAAGGGAAGTTAGAAATGTAAGCACTGTGCCCGTTATCCCGAAAGCTGCGGAAAACTCGGCAGACAAGAGTGCGGCTACAGCGAGCTTTCCACAGCCTGTTTTAGCTGGACAAGTCTGACTCTTAGCCGGCCCCGGCGGGATTGAACTCTCAACCGGGACCATCAAGGCAACGTCGTCCTCGCAGTTTCGTCTAAAGTATTCACACGGCCATGTTGCCCACGCGCATCCTTCTGCTTTTCGTGCTTCTGTTGTCGAGTCTGGCCACCAGCTTCCCCGGCCTGGCGCAGGTGACGAACCAGCGCCTGGTCCTTAAGGACGGCTCCTACCAAGTAGTGACGAAGTATCAGAAGGTAGGCGATAGAGTGCGCTACTATAGCGCCGAGCGGGCGCAATGGGAAGAGCTGCCGGCAGCGCTGGTGGATTGGCCGGCAACCGAGCAATGGGCCAAAGACCATGCACCGGGGGCGCAGGCCGCCCCGCCGCCACCCGTCTCGCCGGCCATTCCCGAAGCCGCCGCCATCGACAAAGAGGAACAGGAGGAGCGAGCCCGCACTCCGGATGTATCCCCCGGTTTGCGGCTCCCCGATGAGGAAGGAATTTGGGCTCTCGATACCTACCATGACCAGCCCGAACTGGTGGCGTTGGCGCAAAACAGCGCCGCTGTAGATCGCCGGACCGGTCACAACGTGCTGCGTGCCGCACTCAACCCCGTCGGGGGTGTGCAGCAGACCATTCAAATACCCGGCGCCATATCCAAAGCCCGGTTACACATCAATGACCCCGCGTTCTACGTGAGTCTTTCCCTTCCCGACGACGCCGTAGCTGCCTCCTCCGCGGTCACCGTGGAAACGCACGGCGCCGGCTCCGCGAAGCAGAAGGATGCCACCAGTTCCGCGAGTAGCCAGTACGCCATCGTGCGGGTGCGCAGCAATTTCAAGAAGGACTACCGCGTAGTAAGCGGAATCAAGATCGCAATGAATGGCAGGGTTACGCAGACGGATGACGTACTTCCCACGAATGCCCAGGTGCTGCCCGGCAACCACTGGATGAAGCTGACCCCGGCGCAGCCCTTGACCATCGGCGATTACGCCCTGATGGAAGTCCTGAGCCCCGGGCAAGTAAATCTCTCTGTGTGGGACTTCAGCATCGATCCCCAAGCGCCGGACAACAAGAACGCCATCATGCCCCTGCAACGGTCGGGCGGACCCTAGCTTTGGGCGTGACCGGTGTACCTTGCGCGTGGCCTATGTTATTCTTAACCTGCGCTTAATTGTTTGGTCATCAGCCTTTTAGCCGTCACAAGCCAGGCTGCCCTCAATAGACCTCTAGCTTTACGCCATTGGCGGAGAGCTAGCCGGTCGGATATCGCCCAAGCCCTTCAGCGTAGTCGCCCCGGAAATTCGCGGCGACGGTAGGAAGCGCGCGCTTCCCTGGCATGGTGCGGTGTACGAGCGATGCTTGGCTAATCCCCGAGCCCCCTCCTCTACAGCGCGACGAACCGCATACTGCGTGGTGCAGTCAACAATGTCAGTTCAGTTTCTGCAGCCTGAAGGCCGAAGCCGACGGTGATCTTCGTGTCGGTGCACGGGTCGAGTAGTTGAGCGATCGGAGCGTGCCAATTGGGCTATTTATCGTATCGCCGGGCGGACGAAGCCGTGGGGCGATGAACCGCACTCCAGGTCTCACAAAGAGACCGGAAGTAAGGGACTTATTTTGAACGAATTTTCAGCATTACCTATTTCGGCGGCGCTCAAGCAGCGCTTGGCCAAAGCAAACTTTGTTACGCTCACCCCGGTACAGGTGGGAGCGATTCCTCCGGCGCTCGAGGGCCGGGATGTATTGGCAACAGCGCAAACCGGCACCGGCAAGACGCTCAGCTTCCTTATCCCCATCATCGAGAAACTACAGAAAACCCAAGTGAAGGCTGCCGGTGCGCTGATCCTGCTACCCACACGCGAGCTCGCGATGCAGGTACAACAGGCATGCGCCCAGCTGGTCGCTCTTCCCACCGCGCTGGTAGTGGGCGGCATGGCCGAGGGGCCGCAACTGGATAGTATTCGCCGCGGCGCGCGGCTGATCGTGGCCACACCCGGCCGTCTGGAAGATTTTATCGGCCGCAAGCTGGTCAAGCTCAACCAGGTGGAGATCCTGGTGCTGGACGAGGTCGATCGCATGCTCGACATGGGCTTCAAGCCAGCCATTCGCCGCATCGTGACGTCTATCCCGACAGTGCATCAGACGCTTTGCTATTCGGCAACCCTCGAGGGCGCCGTACGCGAAGTGGCCGGCGACTATCTCAAGAACCCGGTACGGATTGAAATCGGCTCCGTGCTCAAGCCGGCGGAAAACGTCAAGCTGCAAACCTTTGAAGTGGCAGCGGATCGCAAGCTGCACTTACTGGAACACCTGCTCCGCTCTGAGGATGGAAGCTTCCTCGTCTTTGTTCGTACCAAGCATGGCGCGGAGAGAGTGGCCAAGAAGCTGGCTCATGCCGGTTGGAAGGCAACCAGCATCCATGGCGACCGTAGCCAGTCCCAGCGCAATGCTGCCTTACGCAGCTTTGCTCAGGGTGGTCATCGGGTCCTGGTCGCTACCGATGTAGCTGCCCGGGGAATCGACGTAGACCACGTGGCGCACGTCGTGAACTACGATATGCCCAAGGTCGCGGAAGACTTTGTGCACCGCGTCGGCCGCACTGGCCGCGCTTCTCGCAGCGGCGTAGCCTCCACCTTCGCCTCTCCGGAAGAGAGGGGCGATCTGCGCAAGATTGAGCGCGTGTTGCGCATCAACATGCAGCGCTTCCGGGTAAAGGAAGCTCTGCCGCAAGCCGTCTAACTGAACGCACAAAGGGGGGAAGCGCCGTTCGCCCCCGGATTTCCTGTGGACCCTTTCGGCGCTGGCGAACCTGATGCGGCTTTCCTTACTGAAAGCCGCACACGCGACCTTGTTTGAAGCCTCGTGCAGGAAATCCGGTCCGCGCTCCCCCTTTTTGTGTCGATGAGCCGCCTACTTCTTGGGTTGAGTCGCGATGATTTTGTCGCGAATCTTGGAGTAGGTCGCAGAAGGAATAATCTTCTTGTTTACCAGGTCCGTCTTGGTCTTATAGGGCCTGCCGTCGATGATCTTCTGCGAATAGACGTCGCCGATCCCCGGCAGCGCACTCAGTTCCGCTTTGCTGGCCGAATTGATATCGACCAGGGTGGTCGCAGCTGGGGGTGTAGTTTGCGCCATCATGGCGTGCACGCTGGTTGGCCTGGCACCCAATTGCGCCGCGGCCGCGCCGCCCAGTAGACCCAGGGCCAGCAAGATGGTCAGACTCTTTTGTGTCAAGCCCCTGAAATTTGTTGTCAGCATCGTCGTTCTCCTTCTCCTTATCTCTGATCTTCGCGGCCACGCAGATGCAAACTGCGCGTTCGCGCAATGCTACACCAGACCCGGATTTCCTGTAGAACCGGGTGGCGCTGGCGAACTTTATGCGCCTTTCTCCACGGAAAGGTGCACATCCCGGATTTCCTGTGAAGTTTATTGGCGTTGATGCACTCCATGCGGCTTTCCTTAATGAAAGCCGCACACGTGGCTGTCCCTTAGGCCCGCGTACAGGAAATCCGGGCACGCGGCTCTGTCCAGTGCAGCGTGGCAGGAAATCCGGGGAGCAGATCGTTACATGATTTGCGTTGCCGGGCCGGAAGGGAAGGATCGCGGCGGAGAGATCGCCTTGCGCCGGTCAAGTTCCCCACGCACCATGTTCAACCCATAAATACAAGCCTCGAAGGAACCGGAGAGGCGGCCAAAAAAAGGTGCCTCCTGTGCGTACTCGAAGAGGTCGAACTGGGAAACGATGTAGTAGCTCTCTTTGCCCGCCTGGACCATTTCGAAAAAGCTGTCGCGCTGCATTTGCCCCCACCGGTGGGTCGATTCTGGATACATGCCGGCAAAGAACAGCGTGTAGTCGCCGATATGTTTCCTGCGCTCCCGTTCCTCTCCAAAGGACGACGCTGTCCCGTGAACCGGATCGGCAGCAAGCAGCATCTCGCCCACCTCGCGCAGCGGATTGCCTGCGGCATCGCGGATGCGGTAGATGTTCTCCGCACGGCAAAATTCGGTAAGCAGGTCGGCGACGTAGCTGGATATCTCCGCATCTCGCAAACCAAGGCGTGAGTCGTAGCACTCGGAGACTACTTCGTGGAAGAGCTGGCGTAAGGAATTATCTAGCGGGATCAAAGTCCACCTCCAGGGAAGGTTGGGGTTTGTTCCTTGCTAGGCTGGGGAGCTAGCTCGCTCCGCAACCGCGTCTATTGCTCACGTATGACACGAAGACTAAGCGATATGTTGCAGATTACAAATAGATGAATGTGGTGTTACAGAAAATTATTGGCACTCTCGCTTATCAAGTGCGAAGAAGAACCTCGTCCGGTAACACCCATTGGTGTTACACGTAATGAGAATTTGCGCTGTTAAATGGACGTAGTCAGGCCAGCACGGCGAAAGATCTGCAGCCCTTTGCGCACCCTGCAAAGCCAGCGCGGCCAAATCTTATCGGCACGCCGCTTCTTCACCGCAAACAATGATTGTCCGGGAGCAGCCCGCGAACATCGGCGTTCACTATGCAGGCTCTGTTCACGCCGTTATGATGTCCTTTCCAAGCCTGAGGCGACCGAATCTTATCCCGTTCATCAACCTGCGAAACCGCTTCATCGACAGGGTCCATGCGCGTCGTTGAAACCATAGGAGCCCGAGAAGGGATAGGTTTCGCATGGCAGATCACGATTTTTGTCGCGGCTCTTTTTGCCATCTTCACGCGTCTGCCTGGCGCCTTTCTGCACCCGCAGTTCTTTGCCGAGGATGGTTGGGTCTGGTACGAGCAAGCCTATAACCTGCATTGGTTGCGTTCCCTGGGCATCCCTCAGGCAGGCTGTCTCTACATCTTCCCCCGGCTGGTCGCGGGCATTTCGCTGCTTTTTCCTATGCAGTGGGCTCCCCTGATCATGAACTTCGCCGGAGCCGTGGTCCAGGCTCTTCCAGTTTCGGCATTGCTTTCGCGCCGTTGCTCATCCTGGGGCCCTCTGCCTGTCCGCATGTTGATGGCTGCGCTGTACATCGCTATTCCCGACGCGCCCGAGATTCACGTAGTACTCACCAATGCTGTGTGGCACCTTGCCCTGTTGCAGGCTCTCCTTGCTTTTTCGCTTCCGCCGCTGAGCTGGCGCGGACGCGTATCGGACATCATCCTCTTTGGCATCGGCAGGGATCACCGGCCCCTTCTGTATTCTTCTATTGCCTGTGGTCGTCGCCTACTGGTGGTTTCGCCGTCAGCGCTGGACGCTTGTCGTTCTCACCCTGATGTTTGCCGGCGCTCTTATCCAGGGGCTGAATATTTTGCACACAGTAAGAAGTGGAGCGCCTCTCGGAGCGACCCCACTCCGTCTTTTGCGGATCATCGCCGGCAACATCTTTATCGACAGTATGGTAGGCACCGGCGGCCCAAACCTGCGCATTCCATTCCTCGTCGCCGGCGCCATCGGCGGATTGTTCATTCTGGTTTGGGGTTGGCGCAGCGCGCCGCTCGCGGTACGCCTTTATATCGCCTTCGCGATCATCGTTCTTATGGCCGCCCTTAGAGATCCTCTCCTGCTGCCGAGCAACACACCTCGTTGGGAGATGCTCGCGAATGCTATGGGAATCCGCTATTGGTTCTTCCCGTCGTTAATGTTTCTTTGGTGCGCCGCATGGTGCGCGTCCGCCGGAAGAAGCAGGCTCGTACGCTTTGCAGGCCTAGGCGTTCTGCTGCTCATGACGGTTGGCGTCGTTCGAAAATGGATCTACCCGCCGTGGCCCAATAGTCAATTCAGCACGGAAGTCGAGCATTTCAAGA
Organism: uncultured Acidobacteriaceae bacterium; assembly: GCA_963746595.1. GTDB lineage: Bacteria > Acidobacteriota > Terriglobia > Terriglobales > Acidobacteriaceae > PALSA-350. Next base: position 1,000,163 of record CAVVBS010000009.1, on the reverse strand, counting down.
GCCTCAAGACCGGGGAGCATATGACCTTTTCGGTCTACGACCCGGGCGGGCGAACTATGGAGCTGATCAAGCGATGAGTCGATGACGCAACGAGCCTGCCGTCATCGCCTGTTGCCGTAACTGCTTTTGCGTGGCCCAGCGGCAGCAGGGCAGATGGATCACCCAACGAATTAGGATGCCAGTATGGAGATCAACGACAAGACCCGCAACATCCCTTCTCTGGATGGCATGCGCGCCATTTCGATTCTTCTGGTCATCGTTGCCCATACCAGTCACAACTTCTCGCACTGGATCAGGCTTCCGGTGGGCTCCTACCTGCTCTTCGCACACACCGGCGTTTCGGTCTTCTTCGTCATCAGCGGGTTCCTTATCACCAGCCTCTTGCTGAAGGAGTTGGACGCAACCGGTACGATCGCAATCAAACGCTTTTATCTACGGCGCGCCTTCCGAATTTTTCCGCCATTTTATTTCTACCTGGCCATCATCTTCGTTCTCGCGCTGGTGGGCATTTTCCCCACGCCTCTCCGCGCCTTCTTCTTCGCTGCGACTTATACCTCGGACTATTACTTAGGACCAGGGTCCGGGTCCGGAGGGCTACAGCATCTCTGGTCCCTCAGCGTGGAGGAGCAGTTCTATCTTCTTTGGCCGGCCGCATTGCTACTGCTGGGAAAACGAAGAGCAATCTACCTGGCATGGTTTCTCATCCTCGTCTCACCCCTTTCGCGCACCGTCACCTACCTTGTTCTCGCGCCACAGAACCGGGCAATGGTGGGGCGCATGTTTCACTCGAGCATCGACACCATTATGTTCGGATGCTTGCTAGCGCTGCTCTGGGAGAGTGATCGCTTCACTCGCCTGCAGAGGACCTGGATGGGGGGCTGGGCCATGACAGGCGCTGTCTTGTTTCTTTTCGTGATCGACCCGCTACTCCAATTCCATTTCGGCGGCGGCTTTACCCTGCTCTTTGGAATGACGCTCGAAGGCATTAGCATCTGCGTGATCACGCTCTATGTGGTCAAGCGGCCCGAGACGGTTCCTGGCAGAATACTGAACACGCCGGTGCTGCGCCACATCGGCGTAATCTCCTATAGCCTCTACTTGTGGCAGAGCATCATCATCGTAGAAGCTGGCCTGTCTTTCCCTCTGGAATTGGCCGCCATGCTCGCTTGCGCGGAGTTCTCGTACTGGGTGGTCGAGCGGCCTTCTCTCCGCCTTCGTGCGCGCTTGGGTGAGAGTCGGCCTTCGGTCGTGATGAAGAATTAGCACTGCGAATTGGGAGTCAACGGCCAGGTGTGCGAACCCCCCGGCTCACTATGCAGGCCCTATACCGGCCGCTATCCTATTGCCATGTCACCATCAGCGGGATCGCAAAAACCTATGAGGCTTCGAAAACCGGATCTGCACTTCCTGGTTCTCGGGATAGCCGCCATCGTGTTTTTTGCGATTGGGGCAGCCAGAGCGTTCCGTGCTTCCTATGACTTGGTTCCCGTTTACACCGGCGCGCGATGCCTGCTCCACGGCTGTAACCCTTACGACACGAAGCAATTGGAAGAGCAGTTCTTTGCCGGAGGCGGCCGCCGCACGGAACTGCCATCGTGGGAGATCGATATGCCTGTCTACCCGCCTTCGACCTTCCTGGTGCTTTCCCCGCTGGCCTTGCTCCGGTTTCCGATAGCTCGCTTGTTCTGGTTCCTGCTCAATGGCTGCCTATTCGTCACTTCCGCGGGACTTATTCTTTCCGTATGTCCAGGACCACGCCGGTGGCTTGCTACCCTATTGGCATCCTTCATCCTGGCCACGAGCGGAATTCTGCTGGTGCTCGGTCAACCGGCGGCATTCTCCATTTCGCTGGTGATTATCGGTTGTTATCTGTTCTTTCGTGGCCGCTTCCTGACTCTCGGGGCCTTTCTTTTTATGCTTAGCCTGGCTGTCAAGCCGCAGATCGGTGGTTTGATCGTGGTGTATCTTCTAGCCCGGAGAGTCCATTGGCGCTATGCAACCGTGGCTTTGGTGGGCGCTCTGGCGCTTCTTCTCTCCGCTGGTTTGATACTCAGGCTGCATCCTCGCAGTGGCGACTGGACTTCGACGCTGCAAGCGAACCTCTCGTCAACCTTGAGTCCCGGTGGCAGTGCTGACCCGAGGCCCGCGAACATAGAAGCTGTCGGCGATGCAAATCTACAGCCACTTACCAGCATTCTCTTTTCCGACGCGAGGATATTCAACGCCGCCGCTTACGCTATCTTTCTTATTCTTCTCGCAGCGTTGATCACGGTTGTCCTGCGGGTGAATGCAGGCCAGGAATTGCATTTTCTTGCGCTCGCAGCCGTGTCGGTGCTCTCGCTGACGCCTGTCTATCACCGTTTTTACGACACACGGCTGCTCCTACTCACCATTCCGGCGGTTCTGATTGTTTTTCAAAAGCGCCGCCTCTTGGGAGCTCTTATCGCCGTTCTGACCCTCCTCGCAGTCATCTCCGTACAGTACCGGGTGCAAGCATTCCTGCTGCAACACGCAGAATGGCAAAGCGTCCTGCAGAACAAGTTCCTCTTCACCCTGTTGCTCCGGCAGCAGAATCTCGAGTTGCTGATGCTCTTCTGGCTTTATTTATTTGCGATCGTCTCCATTCGATCTTCCGGCGCTCCGGATATGGAGGCATCTCCGGCGTTTCAACCTGCAATACCGCTTCATGGATAGACGAAATAGAATTGCAGGCCTGAAGGACTTGCCCCGATCAAGCCATCACACTGTTTCTCGCCGCAGGAATGTGTGGTCGTGCCTATGTCGATGAATCAAATCGTAGCCGTGAGACTCTAAGGCCCGAATCATTTGCTTCGTCCTCGCCTTAGGAATCTCCGGAAAGAAATCGTGGAACTCAACGCAGATCTGCTTAATAGGAATGCGCTGCTCGAGGCAGCTTTCCAGCACCTCGTACTCAAACCCCTCGATGTCGATTTTCAGCAGGTCGATGGAGTCGTGTCCGTTGATTTCCATCTCACGCGCAAGCGCTGTGCAGGGTAGGGTCTCGCTACCGCCCGCCTTCAGCCAGGTACTGGAATCGGTTCCACCGCCAATCGAGAACTTCGCTGCGGTGGACGCTGCTAAACCCAAAGGCTTAAAGAGAAGGCTGTCAGTATTGGCGAGGGCGATGGTACGCGCTGCGACCGGAGAGGGATCAAATATATGTATTTTGACCCCAAACCTTCGAATCAGCTGCTGCTCGAAAGTGATATCTTCGCCCACCCCGCCGCTGTAGATCACAGCATCCGGCCGCATGCCGCGGGTGACAATTGTCCACTGCGACAAGACTCCGATTGTTTCTTTGTCTGGCAATGGCTTCGAGTAGAGAGAATCAAAAGAACGTCTCAGCCGATGGCGAAACTTCTCAGGAAGTAGCCGGGAAACGACCCTCATTTAACCAACCTCGTTGCGGCTGACGTGGAGTCGAGTTGCCTGCTGATCAAGCCGGTCAACTTCTGAGGCCACCGCGGGTCCATGCATGGGCGTTCGATCAGCCGGAAGTAGACGGCGCCCACTGCAATCGAAGCGGGTGCGACCACGAGCAGGGAAGCGGCCAGCCACGTCCAAAAATGTAAGTGAAAATGTGCCAGAATCGCCTGCACCGCGAAAACGGTTGTTCGATGAGTCAGGTAGATGCTGTAGCACATTCCGCCGACGGTGGTGACGAGCGGATTGCGGAGGATTCTTGGCACAAGACTTCCCTTGAACGCGCCCACGAAGACGATGGGCAGAATGAGCGGCGCAACGAATCGGAAGCCATGCGGCTGCAGCCAGAACATGAGAATCCACAAAGGTATGCAGACAAAATCCCATCGCCAGGTTTGTGGAATCCGCTCCCAACCATCCACATAGAGGTCGGCAACCAGAAGCCCGACCAGGAAGAATTGGATACAGCTCAGGATGGAGAGCATAAAGGCGCCCGCATTGTCGGAGCCATACCATCCCGGTAGAAACGCTCGTTGTAACGGAGCGGCGCCCGCGATCATAGAGATGAGCAAACACCTTCGCAGCCATGTCCGTGGAATCCTGTAGATCTGGGTAAGAAACGGAGCGAGACAATAGAACTGGATCTCTATCTCGAGACTCCAGCTCGCGGCCTCGATTCTGCTGGCGATTCCGAAGGCTATGTTATGGACGTAAAAGATACTGGCCATCAAGTGGACCAGCACGAAGTGAATTGTGTGAGCCCCGGCAGCCAGGAGGAGAATGGACCGGATCAGAAGCACGACAATATAAGGAGGCTCAAGACGCGTAAGCCGGCGGAGGAAGTAGAAGCGGAGGTTAACTGTGCGGCCGGCCTGCAAATGTTGCCTGGCGAACGGCCATGCCAAAATAAAACCGCTGATGGCAAAGAATACTGCGACACCATACCCACCGTGCCATAACAATCGGAGAAGACCGTGCTGATTGTCCATCCCCGGCGGAAACGGTGTGTTTCCAAAGCCATTCTGACCTGCGGTTGCCCCTGTCGCCATGCGGTTAAGGAATTCCGCATAGCAGTGAAGGAAGACAACGGAAAGGATCGCGATGAACCTCAGCCCATCGATCTCGGGAATATAGGCGCCATCGCTGGTAATACGCCGAAATGAATTCAACGTTATTCTTTGCAATCTGGTTCCTATAGGAAGACTTGACGCTGAAACACTCCCAAGGCACTTTTAGTTTGCGCGACGCCGAGATGATAAGCAGCGATTCTCAGCGAGGGAGTCCCAGTCGTCAGAAACCAAGCGCATGGCGAGCACGGTCATAGCGGAACTCAGTCAAGACTAAACTCCAGCTAGTTTATCCTGACCTGCTGTGCGACTCACCGCTATGCCGCGAAAGGCCAGTTATCAACTTTGCTCCCGTTTCCTTCGGGTACTCCGCGAACATGTGTTTGGTATCCTTGTTAGGACACCCGCGTAATCCCGCCTTGGCAGCGCTGTTTAGGGTTGGGTTGATTGCACGGACGGCAGAGGGGACCATTGCCTATCGCGACTGCCAGACGGATTGGATACCGGCCTAAGCCACGGCCTTTGTGGACGTCTAGAGAAGCCTTCTTTACTGATGCCGGCCTCTTTGTTCTTGGTGCTGCAGGTGCCTCTAGCGCCAACATCGTCGGAGCACTACCCGGCTGCGAAGTTCTTCTCTTCCCCGTGCTCCCTGTCTTGCTTCTGGCTCGGGGAAAGCGGGCCTTCGATCGCCGCTATCTGTGGTTTTACATCTTGACGGGAGCCTGGCTTCTCGGCACGCTCATCTCGGATGCGTATAACGGAATCGGCGCTTTTAACCGGGCGAAGGGGATCGCGAGGGTCGTTTTTTTTGCTCTCGATTTCATGGCGCTTGCCATCCTGATCAATAACAAGACCCGCAGGATTGTTATCTTCGCGCTGAGTTTTGCAACCGTGATGTTCCTCGGCTCATTGCAGTTCCGCGGCGACTTCCTGGAAGAGTGGAAATTTGGCGTCGCCCAGGGCATTGCCGTCCTGGCTCTGTTAGGGTCTTCTCACTTCTATAGCCGGCGAAAATATTGGATCTGCTTTTTGATCTCGATGGTCCTGGCCGGGTTGAATCTACGCTATGGCTTCCGTTCCCAACTGATGGTCCAACTTGTTGCTGCGGTGCTGGTTTTGCCGCTCTTCGACGACGCAAGGACTGGGCGCAACGGCTCTCGCGCCGGTCAAAACCGATGGAAAGTTGTCGTTTTACTCGTGTTGGCAGGCGGAGCTGCTTACGCGGCGAACGCGGCGATCAAATATGGATCGGAAATCGGTCTTTTCGACGAATCGACCTCCGCTAAGTTTGAAGGTCAAGCGAGCGGGGACTATGGCGTCCTTGTCGGCGGGCGACCGGAAACGCTCGTCGCCATTCAGGCCATCCGCGATAGCCCTATCCTTGGCCATGGCTCCTTTCCCTACGGCGAAAAATATGTGCAATTGAAGCAGGATATCCAGTATGAACACGGATATACCGACTCGGATGAACCTATAGAAGAGGAATACCCTGTCATCCCAACTCACTCTCATTTGACGATGGCTTGGGTCGAGGGGGGTATACTCGGCGGTATTTGCTGGATCTATATTTTTGCGCTAACCGTCCGCAGCATTTTCCATCTCAGCTCTTTGCGTCCAAATCTGGCGCCCTTGTACTGTTATTTTCTAGTCGGCTTCTTGTGGGATATTCTCTACTCGCCCTTTGGGAGCGTGAATCGAATCTGGGGTGCCTACTTTATCCTGTTGAGCTACTTCATCTTGAAAACGTCCGAGGAGCAGGCTCAGATCGTCCGCCATGCGCGCGCTAAGCAGATATCCATCGGCCGAATTCTCCGGCCACGACGGATCGCGGCCTCCTACCCCGGTACCAACCTCTTACCCGGGCGGCGGTGAATTATCCTGCACCAGAAATCCGGGAGTCGGAAATGTTGGCTGCCAGTAACCCAGATTCTGCTCGATCACGTTGGCACTAATTCCGTTCACGCCATCCGTGTTGTAAATGACGTTCACCGACGGTACCACGTTATCTCGAACCATGAGGCCTGAGAGCAGGCAACCAGGAAAGTCCTGAATGCCGATTCCCCAGATGTAATTGCCCTGGTCGTGAGCAATGAGATCTCCGGCACCCAACGCGAGTGTATTGCGAAGCACATCGGTGTTCATGACCGGGCCGTAGGCAGCCGGGCCGCCATACGGGCCAAACGCTGAAATCAGGATTCCCTGGCCCGAATTCGTCAAGACGTTGTCTTCGATTACGCCTTCCAACGCATCCCCTAAGACGATCGATCCACCCAGCGTGTTGGTGATGGTGTTGTGTGCGACCGTCATATTCAGCTCATACTGTGCGATCACCACGATGGACGTTGTGTCGGGCAGTACCTTCCATGGGCTAACCAGGTGAATGGTGCGGCCACTATAGCTTTGCAGAAAGGAGTACTGACCCACACCTGTCCCGAAGACGATGGCCATCACTGCCGCTTGAGGGTCGGTCGTACCCATCCAGTTCCACGCCGGGTCAGCAGCCAGCGTCACCGTGCTTGCTGTGCTCGAAACAATGGGGCCCAGATAGGAACCACCGTCTCCGTCGTTGGTAATCACCTGCTGATCATTCGAGCCCATATGCTGGAAAGTGTTGTAGCCGATATAGATGTCCCGCGAAAGCGCGGAGGCCCCGTACAGGCTGTTGGCCCGGCTTACGCTTAGGCCGGAACCTCCCGAGGTCCCATTCCCTCCTTGTCCAAGGGGGTTCTGAGACTCAGTGAGGTTGTCTTCAAAAATCACGTTTTGGCTGTCCTGGATGCCGAGACCGGTCCAATTATTGAGAACAAAGTGGTTGCCGGAAACGATGCCGCCGTCTCCAAAAAAAATATCGAGATCCTGATTGGAGCCTGATAGGAAGACGGAATTGTAGACCTGAATATCAGGGCCCGCGGTAGCAAACATCGATTCCCTGCCGCCCGAGACGTCAGCGCTGGAGGCAAAGTTGACGTTGTTGAAGAATAGATGGCCGGATGTGAGCGGATCTCCTGTAGTGGTTCCTGAGCTGAGAAGGAGACTAGGGTTGGCCGGCGCCTGTAACGATAGGTTGGCCATTCCGAAGTATTGAGGGATGTTGAACCACGCCGCCGGCGGTGAGCCTGGCGGCCGCCCAAGGAAGTTAGTCGCAGTCGAAGAAGCGCCGACAAGAACCTCAAAGGAGTGCGCCGTAACCCCCTCGGTGAGCACAAAATTGCCGGCAGGTATTGCGATGTATACGACGAAATCCATTGCCCCTTTGATCGGGGCATACCGGTCCAGGCATGATTGAAGACGCTTGCTATTGTCGGTGACCCCATCGCCCACCAGGTTAGAGCAGGAGACCTTTTGAACCATCAGCGAAGGCGGCGAATAAACCGTGACCTGGGCCGCCGGACTTGAGGTCACGCTCCAAGGGGAACTTCCAATCCAAACGCTGTATGTTCCGGGAGCAAGACCGCCGGGAACTGTAACCGTAGCAGAATTGCTGTCGAGTTTCGATGGCTTGAGGGAGTAGGCGACCCCGCTGGACGACTGCAGAATGACTTGGTTAGACGCAACAAAGTTCTTTCCGAAAAGTCTCAGGATCCCGCCTGGCTCGGCGCCGCAATCATAAACCTGGTGCTGGAGCGCTGAGCCTGGGCCGGTCACGGAAGGGACCCCAATTGCCCAGTTGAGCGAGGGAACATTGGCCAAACCGAGAATCGCCGGGGCCGAAGGATCTTCGATCTCATAGGCGTAAATGCCGGCAGGAAACCCCGCAGGAACAATGAACGAGAGCCCGGTGGTGCTCTGTTGGGTGGTGGAGATCACTACTGTGCTGCCACGAACCAAGGTCTGCCAATCCGTAGTTCCGGGTGGAATGGAAGCGACTCGTGCCGTTTTCGTTGCATCCGTGAAAGCGCCCGCCAGCAAAATCGATTGCCCTGGCGCAGTTTCTCGAGATGTCCAAAAGACCGCATTTGAAGTGTAAATGGGCGCCCCGACTACCGGTGCGGTGTTGTTGACAACGGTATAGACCGGATCCGCTCCTACGCCCCAATCACCATTTGAGGTTCCCGTATTCGGGTTGGCACATCCAGTGAGCGCCTGGACGGCGCCGGGAGAAGGGACTGTCTGCCCTCCAGATTCTCCCGGTGCCCCTGCGCCTTGGCCGGTTGGCGGTCCAGAAGTCGGGTTAAGAGAAAACCCACATCCCATAAGCAGAAGGGGCAGATGGAAAAACATAGCCACTGCCACAATGCCGGCAGGGCCGCGCAGAGTGTGACAGGTTGCCGTTGCCCACCGGACGGCAACAGACGGTCCTCGCCTGACTTCTTTTTCCATTGCACTGTGCCATCCCGACGCAGGATGCTTACCAGTGCGTTATCGACCACTGCGGTCGAAGTATGAGAATGTTGCCGATTATTTGAGGCTGGTAGGTTGGCGTAGTGACTTCGACCCCGTTACGCGCAGGGGCTCTTGCGAAAGCCCAAAGAACAGGCTTCCCCGGGTACAGTTACCCCGGCGCAAAACTTCCAGCCAGGGAATTTGTCTCCCGCTAAGTTATTTTATGAAGTTGTGGTTCGGTGCGGCTTCCCCTCAGTGGATAGCCTCATGCTCTCGCCGCTCGCGACGGACTCGGCCGGCCTGCATGAGCACCAAAGCCAAGGGCAGACCTGCGTAAGCGCGACGGTGGCAATTACGGCAGCGCACTGGATATTGGAACAGTAGTAGCCGCTCCACGTCTTTCATGCGAAAGCGCGACAAACGGAAATTGGAGGAAGAGCATTCGGGACAAGTCACTGGAATTCACCGGCTTCCATTACCAAAGGCTAAAGCAGTTTCAGCGCAGGCGAAACCGCACTATAATCGATCCGGTCCGTACTTAAGCCTACTCTAGCACGATTTGCCGGCGTGCTGAGGCCTTCTTCTGACCTCGCGCATCAGAGAAATCGGCGGCGTTCTATTTGGGATGAGGTGAACAATGGTTTGGGATGTCTCGTTCACATGCGACATTTGCGGTAGAAAAAAACTTGAGTCGAACCACTGGTGGATGTTAACTCTGGGAGACGTCCCTTGCTTCGAGGAAGGCCAGCCGCGTCAGCGTTTTACCCTCATGCCGTGGAACAAGGCGGAGAGCGGCAACGCGGAGTTCTTCCACCTCTGCGGGCAAGGCTGCGCCATGCAGGCCATGGAACGCTTCATGAACCACGGCAGCATCATCGCCGATAGCCTGCTGCACAGCGCCGCTGAGATCTCTGCTGGCTGAGCAGTTCGCAATTGGTTCAGACGGAACCCGAATTTCCTGTAGATGTTGTTGGAACGCCCGAATTGCATGCGACTTTCCGCGAAGAAAGTCGCACATCGTTGTTCTTGGCCAGTGCTGCGCTTAAAGGAAATCCGGGAGGCGGCAGGCCTTTTCGTGGTCCCGCCTGCCCCGCCGAGCCGTGGGGCGCGCCTGGACCAAACCTCGACCTTTACCGGGCCATGTCATTGCGAAACTGTTCTCACTCGATCTAAACCAAAGGACGAGCGTGTCGCTCTACAACTCGAAGAGCCCGGGTTTAGCTGCCGGGGTGGAGATGGGCCGCTCTTTGATCTGAATTTGCGCCTGCGGCTCGGGTCCGGAGAGCAATCCCAGAATCTCTCGCAATTCCTTGCGCACTTTGTGCAGGCGCGCTTCGGTCCGCTGCACGGTTTGTTGTTGTTGCGGCAAAGGGAGTTCCGGCTGACCGCCGCCTCGCTTGCTGCGCGTCTCCGCCTGAATCGCCTGGCGGGCGCCGGCGATGGTGTAGCCCTCGTCATACAGTAGCCGCTTCACCCGCAGCGCCATCTCTACATCGCGCCGCCGATAGAGCCGCTGTCCCGTGCCGCTCTTGTTCGGCTTGAGCTGGGTAAATTCACTTTCCCAAAAGCGCAGAACGTAAGGTGCAACCGAGCACAGGCGCGCCACTTCGCCGATGCGGAAGTAAAGTTTATCGGGGATCTCCGTTTTTTGCGGTGCGCGTTGCTGAGGAAGGTGAGTTGCCATGCTGGTTGTCAGGCGGGTAGCGTTACGCGGACCCACCTTTACTGAGCAGAAGTATAGGCCAGCCCGGCTTCCCGTCGTAGTTTTTCTTGTGGATTAACGAGGATTTTTCAGCCCTAAACACCAACTCTGATACCTCCCCAACAAAGTGCACGCCGCATCGCTGTTCCGGGTGAAAAATGTTTACGGCAAATTTTCTAGAAGGTCGCCGTTTCCGGAATAAGATTTGAAACTGGCTCGCGCTCCCGGCTGCCTTGTGGTGCCGCACGCAGGTACTGTGCAGGCCAACTTGCGGTGTCTCCCAACTCTTTGGCCGCCTGCAGTGGCCAGTACGGTTCGCGCAACAACTCTCGCGCCAGTAGGACAACGTCCGCCTGACCAGTACGAAGAATGTGCTCCGCCTGAGCTGCGTCGGTGATCATGCCCACGGCGCCGGTAGGAATTTGCGCCTCCCGCCGAATGCGCTCCGCAAACGGTGTCTGATATCCCGGTCCAATCGGCATCACCTGCTGCGGCGTCATCCCGCCGGAGGAGACGTCGATTAAATCAACTTGGTGCTCTTTCAGCACCTTGGCCAATGCCACGGACTGATCGATCTCCCAGCCCCCCTCTGCCCAATCCGTGGCTGAGATTCTTACCAGCAGCGGCAGCTCCGCGGGCCACACGGTGCGTATTGCGTCCACCACTTCCACCACCAGGCGGATACGATTCTCGAACGAGCCACCATATTCGTCGGTGCGCCGGTTACTTAAGGGAGAGAGAAATTCGTGCAGCAAGTAACCATGGGCGGCGTGCAACTCCACCACATCAAATCCCGCCTCCAGCGCCCGCTCAGCGGCCCGGGTGAATGCCCTGGTGATCGTTTGTATGCCGGCCAGGTCCAACGCGATAGGCTGGGCAAAGTTTTCGGCAAAACGCACCGCGCTGGGAGCCATCACGTTTTTCCAGCCGCCTTCGCTCGGAGTCAGGGAACGCTGTTCCGGCGCCCAGGGGTGAGTCATGTTGGCTTTGCGCCCGGCGTGGGCCAGTTGCACCGCGGCGCGTGCACCCTGCCCGTGCAGAAATTCAACGATGCGCTTCAGCCCCGCGATGTGGTCATCCTTCCAAAGCCCCAGGTCCTGCGGAGTAATACGGCCCTCCGGCAGCACCGCCGCCGCTTCGGTCATAACCAGCCCCGCTCCGCCAACCGCCCGGCTTCCTAAATGGACCAGGTGCCAGTCACTGCTGAATCCGTCTTCGCTTGAGTATTGGCACATGGGCGAGACGAAAACGCGGTTGGAGAAAGTAACGCCGGCCAATTGAATCGGGGAGAACAAGCGCGATGAATGTGCGGACACAGGAACCCTCATTCCAATAGTAAGCGCCATCCCCGCGTCGCCGAAAAGACTCCCGGGCGTGGCTATACGCGCAGGCTTCTCAGATGCACTGGGCGACCAGAAAGTCGCAGCATCCGCCCGCCGTGAACCACCAGGCCAGGCATTCCTTTTTTTGTGGAACACGGAGGGGACGCCTGGCGTACAACCGTAGGGGAGAACAAACATGAGAGATACCGCTTTAGGACTCTCTTTGCTCGCTGTTGTCCTATCTGGTGCAACCGGCTGCAAGGTCCAAGTGGATAAGTCGAGGAACGGCGAGGGTGACAACGTGAAGATTGCTACCCCGTTTGGGGGCATCACGGTCAATAAGGACCAGACCTCGGCGGCCGAACTTGGTCTCCCTGCATACCCCGGCGCAATGCTGGACACCGGGGGAGACGGAAACCAGTCGGCCAAAGTCGACATGGGCTTTGGTTCCTGGAAGCTGCGCGTGAAAACGGCCAACTACGCCACCGCCGACAACCGGGACCAGGTGCTCAATTTTTACCGCAAGGCCTTGAGCGAATACGGCGGGGTGATCGAGTGCGCGGGCGACAAGCCGGTCGGGATGCCGGTCATCACCGGGGAAGGCCTAAGCTGCAACGACTCCAAAAATGATCACGGCTCTCCCCACAACAACTACAAGTCCGGGGATCTGCAGTTGAAGGCCGGTTCTCCCCGTCATCAACACATTGTTGTCTTGCACGGCGGGAGCGACTCCTCCACCCACTTCAGCCTGATCGCGTTGGATCTTCCCCACGGTTTTGATAACGAACAGCAGGGTACCAACTGAGGGGGAGCGAACACTCCGAACACTCGCCCGATTGCGCTCCGCTCGCCCCTGAGATAGCTTCAAGAGGAATGTACCCGATCTGCCATCGATGTGGCGCGACTCTCAGCGCATCCGAGCTGTTCTGTCCCAACTGCGGTTCCCCACAGCTCAAGTTTGCCCAGCAGGAAGAGGGCGACAGCGCATATCCCAGCGCCCGGCCCCCAGGGAAGCCGGCACGGGCCCAGGGAATCTCCTGGAAGGACGCTATCCTGGCTGCGCTTATCGTGGCCGTGCCGGCTGGACTGCTCAGTGCCGTTTCCGTGCTGTCCTGGGGCTGCTGTCTGTGGGTGGTCGGGGGAGCGGTGCTGGCCATCGTCGTCTACCACCGGCGGGCTCCAGCATTTCTCCTGGAAACCCGCTCCGGCGTTCGCATCGGCGCCGTCGCCGGGCTCATCGCCGCTTACAGCTCCGTGATCGCCACCGCGATCTGGCGCGTCTTTTCCCGCTATGTTCTGCACCAGGGCAACGCCATCGATCAGTTCTACGATTCGGTCATCAAGCAATCGACGGCGCTGGTGCAAGCCAACCCGGAGGCCCAGGCCCAATGGCACGCCTACGTCCAATTCCTGCTGTCACCGGATGGCAGGGCAGCTTACACGCTGATGAATGCTGCCACCACCTCGGCAGGCATTATTCTCTTCTCCGCCATTGGCGGAGCCCTCGGCGTCCGCCTGCTCGCTCCCCGCAAAGGACCTCTCAGCGACGGATAACACCACCGTAATGGCAAAAATGCTCGAACCCTCGTATCATCCGGCCAGAGCATTTATGAGCAAAGCAAAGGTCAGTACAATGCCCGGACTGCGGGAAAAGACCCGCCTCATGTCGGCATCGGAAATCGAGCGCACGCTGATTCGGCTGGCGCACCAGATCATTGAGAAAAATAATGGCGGCCAAAACCTGGGGCTGGTCGGCATCAAGCGTCGCGGAGTGCCCCTGGCAGTCCGCTTAGGGCACCTGATTGCCGGTATCGAGAAGAAGCCCGTCGAAACTGGAGTTCTCGATATCAACTTCTACCGCGACGACCTTTCGACCCGCGATATTCGCCCCGTCGTCGTTCCCGGGGCCATCGGTTTCGATATCGTCGGCCGTGACATCATTCTCATCGACGATGTTCTCTATACCGGTCGAACCATACGGGCGGCGCTGGATGCGCTCTTTGACCATGGCCGGCCGCGGCGCGTGCAGCTGCTGGTGCTCATCGACCGCGGTCATCGCGAGCTGCCCATCGAGGCCAGTTTCGTCGGCCGGCACGTGCAGACCACCGACCGTGAGATCGTCGAGGTCAAGCTGCAGGAGATTGACGGCGACGAACAGGTGATCCTCGTCGAACGCACAGATTAGAGCATTTTTTGCTAATGGTGTAGACCAGGAAACTGAACTTGACGCGGCCATTCCGTCAAAGAATGGCCGCACATAACCGATCTAACCGGGACCACAGTATTAGCAAAAATGCGTTAACCATCAGCCACCGCGGCAAAATAGCCGCAACCCGGCGCAACCCGGCCCAAGCAGGATGACAGCAAAAAAAGCCAGACCGGAGCCACCTCGCGCCAACCGGATTTCCCGTACTCTGCGCTGGACACGGCCGTGTGTGCGGCTTTCATTAAGGACCGGATCTCCTGCCTCGCTGCACTGGACGGCGCCGCGTGTGCGGCTTTCATTAAGGAAAGCCGTATGGAGCCCGCCAACGCCAACAATACCAACAGGAAATCCGGGAAAGCCGCATGAAGCTCGCCAACGCCAACCAGATTCACAGGAAATCCGGGGTCGCGCTTCCCAGCACAGCTGCGCCCACTGCCACAGCTTGTTCGCGGTCGTTGCTTTCCGTTACCTCGCTGGAAGTGGAAGATGTCTCCGCCATCCTGCGCCTGGCCAATCTGCTCGAAGCCGAAGAGCCTGCGGTTCGCGCTATGCGCCTGGCCCATCGCAGGGTCGCGCTCCTCTTCTACGAATCCAGCACCCGCACCCGAACCTCGTTCGAGCTGGCGGCCAAAGGGTTGGGGGCAGACACCGCGCTGATCAGTTCGCAATCCTCGTCCATCGAAAAAGGCGAATCGCTCAAAGACACTGGCATTACCCTGCGCGCTCTGGGGGCGGAGTGCATCATCCTGCGCCATCTTTCCTCCGGCGCACCCTACCTTCTGGCACAGGCCACAGGGCTGCCGGTGCTGAATGCCGGGGATGGCATGCACGAGCATCCCTCCCAGGCTTTGCTGGACCTGAGAACCATGCTCCTCGCCCTGGACCGGCCTCAGGAAGGCCGGCCGAGCACTCTTCTTCACGGAATCACCGTGACCATCGTCGGCGATATCCTCCATTCCCGGGTGGCTCGCTCCAATGCGCTCCTGCTGCCCCGGCTGGGCGCCCGTGTCCTCCTCTGTGGCCCGCCCGCGCTGCTGCCTGAGGTAGCCCGGGAACTAGGCCCCGGCATCGCCATTGAGCGCGACTTCGATCGCGCCCTGGAGCAAGCGGAGGTGGTGATGATGCTGCGCATCCAGAAGGAGCGGTTGACTGGCGTGCACGTTGACCTTGATGAGTACATTGCCCGCTATCAGTTGCACCGGGAGCGGCTGCGTGCCAGTGGGCCGCGAGCGATTGTGATGCATCCCGGACCCATGATCCGCGGGCTTGAGATCACCAGCGAAGTGGCCGACGGACCGCAGTCGGTGATCGAGAGCAGGTTCGAAACGGTGTCGCCATCCGCATGGCGTTAATACAGCGTGCCCTGGCGTCTGAGCAGCCACCTAAATCCGTGCGGCCGCCGGCAAAGCCGGCACTCAAGCGGTCCGCTAAGAAGAGAGGCGGCATTTGAGCGCGATTCTGATTCGTGGTGGCCACGTCGTCGATCCTTCCTCCGGGGTGGATGCGCGCCGCGACCTGTTGCTGAAAGATGGCCGCGTCGCTGCCATGGAGCCTCCCGGAAAATTGGCTGCCGCTGCCAAGCAGGCAGAGGCCGAGATCGTGGAGGCCGGGGCTTGGTGGTCGCCCCGGGATTGGTCGATATCCACGTCCATCTGCGCGAGCCGGGCCAAGGCTATAAGGAGACCATCGCCACTGGAACCGCGGCTGCGGCGGCGGGCGGATTTACCACCGTGTGCGCCATGCCAAATACGGTTCCCGTAAACGATTCGGTGGAGACCACGCGCTGGATGCAGAGTGCGGAGCGCAACCCCAGTGCCCGCGTCTTTCCCATCGCGGCCGCCACCCGCGGCAGCATGGGCGAAGCCCTTACCGAGTACGGCTCACTGAAGGCCGCGGGCGCGGTTGCAGTCAGCGACGACGGCAAGCCCATTCTCGGCGAAGCGATCATGCACCAGGCGTTGGCGGCTGCCGCGCGAGCCGGGCTGCCGGTGATCCAGCACGCCGAAGACACGCGCATGACCGCGGGATGCTCCATGAACGCCGGTGCCTTGGCATTCCGGCTCGGCCTGCGCGGCATGCCCGTGGCCGCGGAGGCTGGTTTGGTGGAGCGCGATCTTCGCCTGCTGGCCGAGCTCAAGGGAGGTCGAGCTCACCTGCACATCGCCCACCTATCCACGGCCGCCGCCCTGGATGCGGTGCGCCGAGCGCGGCGCAATGGTCTGCACGTCACCTGCGAAGTAGCCCCGCATCACTTTGTACTGACCGAGAGCGCGGTGGGTGAGTACAACACCAATGCCAAGATGAATCCGCCCTTGCGCGCGGAATCCGATCGCCGCGCCATGCTGGAGGGGCTGCTCGACGGTTCCATCGATTGCATTGCTACCGATCACGCTCCCCATGCAACCCATGAAAAGGAGCAGGAGTTTGAGCGTGCCCCGAATGGCATCACCGGCCTGGAGTCGGCCCTGGGCCTGACGCTCGAACTGCTGCATCGCAAACATAAGGTCTCGCTCAGCCGCCTCATCACGTTGCTGAGCACCCAGCCCGCGAACCTTCTGAACCTGCGTGGCCGTGGGAGTCTGGTTGCGGGAGCCTTCGCCGACGTGGTCATCTTCGACCCCAGGGCGGAATGGATTTTCCGAGCCGCCGAGACCCGATCCAAGTCGAGCAACACTCCCTTCGACGGCTGGACAATGCTGGGCCGCGTGCGCATGACCATCAGCGAAGGCCGCGTGGTCTACCGCGCCGACTGACCGGGCTGCGAAAAACTCACCCTTCTGCCGTGGCAAACCATTGGACGTACCTCAGGGGCTAAAGCCCTCATCAGCCGCATTCTTAACGGCCCGACTAAAGTCGTGCCGTACGCAACGCCACTGGTGAGGGCTAAAGAGTCTGCGTGAGAACTAGCGAAACCGCAGGTCCCTCCACTACGCTTCGCTCCGGTCGGGATGACAATTCTGTTGTGCCCGCAAGAGCTTCAGCGAGAGATCTTCCACCTTGCAACAGAATTGTCATCCCGACCGGAGCGAAGCGTAGTGGAGGGACCTGCGGTTTCGCTAGTTCTCACGCAGACTCTTTAGCCCCTGAGGTACGGCTTTCCCGTCCGACGATGGAGTCCCCGAGGTACGGCTAAGAGCTACCCAGGATCAAATCCTGGGTCCACTTCAGCTGCTTCCCACGCGGGCTTTCTCAGCCCCTGTGGAGCTGCTTTCCCCCCGTCAGGACGCCGCCCCGCGACCAAATGGATTCGTACTTCTCCTCTATTGCGCAACAAAATCGACGGGTGCCCCACATCCCTCGACCAACCGTTTCCTAGCCCGGCGTACCACCGGGAGAGAGACGCACCCGCGACCGGCTCAGCGGCGAGAGTAGCACCGCTCCGGTTCCAACTCCCAGCACTAACCCCAACAGAAAGCGGGGCAGCGGCAAATTGCCATGCCAATGAAGGCTGGCCGTGGCGACGTCGAGCAAATTGAGCGCCAGCGCGATCGCCAGCAATCGCCTGGCAGGAACCCTGCCGATGCCCAGCAAGCTAGCGAGCGCGGCCCCGCAGTAGATGCCCAGACAGCGGACGCAGACCGCGATGGGCGAACCATCCACCATAAAACTTCGCCCCGGATCCTGGTGGCACAACCGGGAGAAGAAGCTACGGATGACCAACGCAACAAGGGGGTGGCCGGTGGCCAGGAGCGGCGCCGCCAGCGGGGTCAGTGCCAGGGCGAAGATGGCGAACGAAAGCTTTAATTTCAACAAGTTATCGCCCTGGTGGTTCGAATCCACCCCCCAATTCTAACCGCAAGAACCAGCCCCGCCTTCCACTAAAGTGGTGCATCGCGGCTTGCCCGTTCGAGGTACCTTTGCCTTTGAGGCGCCCCCATGAATGCTTCCCCCAACCGCTGGCGAACCATTGCCACGTTCACCATTCTGGCCTCCGCATTGTCAGCTACGCTTGCCGGATGCACCAACAAAACAAGCTCCGTTCCCGCCGCGCAGGCTCCGCCCAGTGCCGTAGGTGCCAACCCCGGGAACGCAGCCAGTCCTGCCCCTGGAAGCCCCGCGAACGCAGCTAATCTTGCGCCGGCCGCACCGGCCCCGCCTCCCGCCCCTCAACCGGCGCTGGTCCTTCCCCGCGGCACCCGCTTGCAGGTGCGTCTGAACCAGACCATTAACGTCAAGCATGTTGAGTCGGGTGACCGGTTCAACGGAAGCCTGGCCGAGCCAGTGGTGGAAGGCAACACCGTTGCCGTGCCCTCCGGTTCCGCTGCCAGCGGTGAAATCCTGTTGGCCCACAAGCGTGGAAGGTTCAAAGGAAAGTCGGTGCTGGCGCTGACCCTGACCCGATTGGAAGTCAACGGCACGGCTTATCGCATCGATACCAACAATCTGGCCCGGACCAAGAAAGGCAAGGGCAAGCGTACTGCAGCCTTCATCGGTGGCGGTGCCGGCATGGGCATGCTGATTGGAGGGCTGGCGACCGGAGGGGTAGGCCTGCTCGTCGGCGGCTTGGCAGGAGGCGGCGCCGGAGCCCTGGGCGCAGCTTTCACCGGGAACGGCGATCTATCGATTCCAGCCGAAACGGTGGTCACTTTCCGCCTGCAGGATGCACTCACTCTAGCGCCAGAGATCCAGGTGGGCCAGGTAAGCTCACCGCAGTAGCCAAACGGTTTGACATCGCCGCGAGAGGAAGCCATGTTTGATCTATGGTGACCCTCCTCTATGCCTTCCTGATTGGCTGCGTCTGCGGCCTTCGCTCCATGACCGCGCCCGCCGTGGTGGCCTGGGGAACTCACCTGGGTTGGCTTCACCTCCAAGCTTCACTGCTCGCCTTCTTCACCAACCAGATCTCCCTGATTATTTTCTCCGTGTTTGCCATCGGCGAGCTGATCGCTGACAAGTTGCCCTTCATCCCGGCCCGCACGCAAGCCGGGCCGCTCGCTGTCCGGGTCATATTTGGGGCGATGTGCGGTGCAGCCTTGTGTATCTCCGCTGCCGTATCGCCGCTGTTTGGCGCGCTGCTGGGAGCAGGGGGCGGGTTAGCCGGTGCCTTCGCCGGTTACAATTACCGCCGCAGACTGGCGGCGATGGCCCCCGATCTGGTCCTGGCCCTGCTCGAAGACCTGGTTGCCGTCGGTGGCGGATTCCTCCTCGTCTCTCGCGGCTAGAATTTTCACTTCTGGTGTGTACAGACAACTGCTCTCGACGTGGCTTTTCCTCGAGAAAAGCCGCACTTCGCTCAGCTTGAATGTGCAAGGTAGAAGGGAAAATGCGATAAAACCATCACAGCCAACTCTGATTTGCCGGCATCAAAGTCCTTGCTTCGCATCCCAACTGAGGTAATTACATGAGTACACAAGTAGCCGAGGCCTTCGACGCCATCGTCATCGGCTCCGGACAGGGCGGCAATCCGCTGGCCGGGGCACTGGTCGCGGCAGGAAAGAAGACCGCGCTGATCGAGCGCCAGGATGTGGGCGGCACTTGTATCAACCGCGGTTGCACGCCCACCAAAACCATGGTGGCCAGTGCCCGTGCGGCCTACCTGGCGCGCCGGGGCGCCGATTACGGTGTCCATGTCGGCCCCGTTACCGTCGACATGGGTCGTGTGCGGGAGAGAAAGCGCGCCATCGTCCGCAGTTGGCGCGAGGGCGGCGAGCAGCGTTTGGAGAAGGCGCATGTAGAGCTGATTCGCGGCGAAGCTTCCTTCACCGGTCCCGGGCAGATTCGCGTCGCGCTTCGCGGCGGTGGGGAGCGCCATCTGAGCGCGGCGCAACTCTTTATCAACACCGGCACGCACAGCGGTACGCCGGCCATTGAAGGCCTCAAGACAGTTCCCTATCTCGACAACGAAAGCATCATGGAGCTGGACTATGTGCCCGAGCACCTGCTGGTCCTGGGCGGTGGTTATATTGGGGTGGAATTCGGCCAGATGTTTCGCCGCTTCGGCAGTAAAGTAACGGTGATCCAGGCGGGGCCACAACTTCTACGGGAAGAAGACCAGGAGGTGGCCGAAGAGGTGGTCAAGATCCTGCGCCAGGATGGAATAGAAATCCTGTTGAATGCGCACACGCAAAGGGTCGCACGAGCCAATGGAGTCCTAAGTTTGGTGGTTGCAATCGAGGGCAAGGCACAGACGGTCGAAGGAACCGATCTGCTGGTGGCCACCGGCCGGGTGCCCAATACCGAAGCACTCAAGCCTGGTGCGGCCGGCATCGAGATGGACCAACGTGGTTTTATCCGGTCGAACGACCGCCTGGAGACTTCAGCTCCTGGCGTCTATGTCCTCGGGGACGTGAAGGGTGGGCCTCAGTTCACGCACATTTCCTACGATGATTTCCGGATACTCAAAACCAACCTGCTCGACGGAGGAAACCGCACGGTACGCGACCGGCCTGTTCCTTACGTCGTCTTTATGGATCCGCAACTGGGGCGGGTCGGGATGACGGAGAACGAAGCAAAAAAGAGCGGGCGCAAAATCCGCGTAGCCAGAATGCCGATGACCTCGGTGGCTCGGGCCCTGGAAGTAGACGAAACGCGCGGTCTCATGAAGGTAATCGTCGACGCTGAAACAGAGCAGATTTTGGGCGCCACCGTGTTGGGCATCGAAGGCGGCGAGGTGATGGCCGTTCTGCAAATGGCGATGATGGGCAATGTGAAATACAGCGTCCTTCGCGACGGCGTATTCGCTCACCCCACACTGGCCGAGTCGCTCAACAACCTCTTCTTCCACTTCGACGATGGCAAATAGGTACTTGCCTTTGTTCGGCTGTCTGTCCTGATCACCGATCGAGGGGTGCCCCTCGATAAGGAAACCGAAAACCTCTCGATCCCACTAACAGATTTAAAAGTTCGGAACCAACCTTAAATTTGTCATCCCGAGCGGACTCCGGATTTCCTACACGCTGCACCAACCAACGGCCACGTATGCGGCTTTCTTAACGGAAAGCCGCACGAGGTTTAACGACACCACTGCGCCTGACAGGAAATCCGGAGGGAGCCGAGGGACCTGCAGATTCACTCAATCCTGTCGCAACGCTCAGATAAAAAGGGAAGAGGCCTCGCACCACCGTACATAGGCCGAAAGAACTCGTTAAACCCGCAAATCGACCACCGTGGCGCCCGCCCCTCCCTCGCTGGGGCTGGCCTCGGCGACCAAGGCCACATGCGGATGCCGCTCCAGCAACGTCCGCAGTGCCTTACGTAAAACCCCCATTCCCATGCCGTGCACGATACGGACCCGCGGCAATCCTGCCAGGAATGCGTGGTCCAGATACTGCTCCACCTCGCCGGTGGCTTCCTCCACTGTGCGCCCAATGACATTGAGCTCAGAACGGACCTCGGGATGGGCGATGGAAACCGTGACCCCGCGCTGGCGTGCTGCTTCGAGTGGGCTCACCGGCCTGGGCTCGCGGGCGGTAATGACTTCGGCGATATCCTCCCGCGCTACGCGCATTTTCATCGGCCCGATGGCCACCTCGAACGCATTCCCGTCCACCTGCCGCTGCACCACGCCGGTCTTGCCCAGCGACTTCAGCTTCACCGTGTCTCCCACGGAAACGTGCCGTACCAGGTGAGGCTGCGCGTTACTGTCTCCCCGGTCGGCCCCACTATGCTGGGCGACCACGGCGGAGTTGAATTGCTCGCTGAACTCCCGCCGCAGCTTCGCCATCCGGCGCTCGGCTTCCTTGGAGAGTTTTTGCTGCGCTGCCCGGTCGTCAATGGCGCGCACCGTCTCACGCATCTGGTAGGTAAAATCTTTAAGTAACGATTGCAGTTGCGATTCCAGGTCCCGCACCTTGGCCCGCCACTCTTTGAGCCCCTCGCTTTCCAGGCGGTTCTTCTCACGCGCCACCTCTTGCTCGCGGCGTCGCAACTCCTCACGCTCCCGTGCCACGGCGTCGAGCTGGCTGTGCAGCTGCTCTAGGAAGTGGGCAATATCCTGCGTCTGGGTGTTCTGTTGGGCACGGGCGTCTGTGATGATCTTGGGGTCGAGACCCAGCCGTTGGGCGATATTGATGCCCGCCGAAGCGCCTGGAACGCCCAGCCGCAGTTCAAAAGTCGGCGCTAAAGTCTGTTGGTCAAAGCCCACAGACGCATTGAGCACGCCGGGCCTCTTGGCTGCATAGAGCTTGAGCGCCGTGTGGTGGGTGGATATCAGGCACCAGGCGCGGCGCTCCAGGAAATACCCCGCAATCGCCACGGCCAGAGCTGCTCCTTCTTCCGGATCGGTCGCTGAGCCCAGCTCATCGAGTAGCACCAGGGAAGACGAGTCCGCCAGCTGCGAGATGCGCTGCAGGTGAGTGATGTGAGCGGAGAAAGTGGAGAGGTTCTGTTCAATCGACTGGGCATCGCCGATGTCGGCCAGAAACACGTTGCAGAGGGGGAAAACCGCCTCCGCGGCGGGCACCGGGATCCCTGCGTGGGCCATCATCGCGAGCAAGCCGGTGGTCTTGAGCGCGACCGACTTGCCACCGGTATTGGGACCGCTGATGATGAGCTGGCGCTGGCCATCATTGAGCGCCAGGCTCAGCGGTACCACGCTTGCCTGCTGGTTGCGCAAGCGCTTTTCGAGCAATGGGTGACGCGCCTGCTTTAGCTCCAGCAGCGGCTCGCCAGGGCCGGCGAAGCGCGGCCGGATGCAATCAAACTCGGCGCCAAAGCGTCCCCGCGCCTGCAGCCCATCGAGTTGCGCCAGTATTGCTGCTCCCTGGGCGATGGAGTGACCTTGCAGTCCGATCTCCGCGGTCATGGCCAGGAAAATACGTCTGGTCTCGGCCTGTTCGTCTTCGATCAACCGCACCAGTTCGTTGTTTTGCTCGATCGTTTCCAGCGGCTCCAGGTACACGGTCTGGCCGCTCGAACTGGCGCCATGCACAACTCCCGGAATGCGCCGCTTGTGCTCCGACCTGACGGGAATGACAAAACGCTCCCCCCGGATGGTGATCAAGTCTTCCTGCGTGCTACCGCCTTCCGAGAGACGGCGCAAGGTGCTGCGCAGGCTTTCCTCGATCACCCGTTGCTGGTGCTCTATCTCCCGCCGGACGCGGCGCAGCTCCGGCGACGCATCGTCGCTGAGCGAGCCATCGGGGTTCAGCCGGGAACGAAGAGAACGTGCCAGCTGGACCAGCTGCGCTCCGGGCGGAAGCTGGCTCATCGCCTGCAGTCCAGGCAGCTGCGCGGCAACTGCTTCGGGAGGGCGCTCGATCAGTGCTTGCCAGGTGGTGATGTTATCCACCAGAAAGAGCAGATCGCGCATCTCTTCCGGCTCGAGCAAAGCTCCCTGGATGCGCGCCTTATCGGTCAGCCGGGTGGGATCGAACAATCCGCCCAGCGCGGGCGAAACCCCCTGCCCCAGCAGCAGCCGCATCTCGCCGACCAGGCCGTGCTGTTGCTCAATCCACGAAGCATCCCGCGACGGCTTCATCGCCAGCAGCCACTCGCGGGTCACTCTGGAATGGACGAAGCTCGCCAAAAGCTCGAGCAGGCGGCCCCATTCGAGCGCCTCACAGCTGCATTCCTCCACCATCGCCGGCACCGGCTCTAACAGGCTCACGTGACCATGCTAGTGCATGGAGAGCGTGTCATTTCGGGTCGCGTGCTTTGGTTGGTCGAGAAAAGAGGTCGTGGGCGGTAGAAAACAAGCCGGCTTTCTGCTCCTATGGGGAGATGATGGATTTCTTCGACCTCATCCGTTGGTATCGGATTAAGTGGTACCGCCTTTGGAGTCGCTCCCGCTCACGAACGGCATGCCAAGGTGATCCGCTCTTAGCCCTCTACGGGTCGGGCACGGAGCTTTGGTCCGACGAGCATGCCGACGAATACGTTGCCCGATTACGTGCGGGTTGGGAATAGCGCATGCTTGGGACGCTCTTCGGCTAACCTGCACCACGACTCTGCTCGCCACCCTTAGAATCAACGTATGGAATTCCCTGTCACCCGTTTGCGGCGTTTACGGCGCACCGAAGCGATGCGTTCGCTGGTCCGCGAAGTTCATCTCCAGCCCGGGGCATTGATTTACCCACTCTTTATCTGTCCTGGCGAAGGCGTCCGTCGCGAAGTCACCTCCATGCCCGGGGTCTACAACCTCTCCGTTGATGAGGCCATGAAAGAAGTGGAAGAGGCGGCGCAACTTGGCCTGGCCGGCCTTTTGCTCTTCGGGCTTCCTGCGGTGAAGGACGAAGAAGGGAGCGGCGCATGGGCGGAAGATGGAATCGTCCAGCGAGCCCTCCGTGCCTTCCGGCCAGTGGCGAAGAAGCTGCTCCTGGTGGCCGATGTTTGTCTGTGCGAATACACCTCCCATGGGCACTGTGGAATCGTCCGTAAAAACGGCGATGCCTACGAGGTGGAGAACGACTCCAGTCTGAGCCTGATTGCCCGCACCGCGGTTTCGTTAGCTAAAGCCGGAGCGGATATCGTGGCTCCCTCCGACATGATGGACGGCCGGGTAGGCGCCATTCGCGACCATCTGGACGATGACGGCCTGGAGCAGATACCGATTCTCTCTTACGCCGCCAAGGTCGCCTCTGCTTTCTACGGCCCCTTTCGTGAAGCAGCCGACTCGGCGCCGCAGTTCGGCGACCGGCGCACCTACCAAATGGATGGCGCCAACCTGCGCGAGGCCATGCGCGAAATCGACCAGGATATCGCGGAGGGTGCGGACATGATCCTGATGAAGCCTGCCATGCCCTATCTGGATGTAATTCGCGCCGCGCGCGAGCGGTTGGACGTGCCCATCGGCGCCTACCAGGTCTCCGGCGAGTACGCCATGCTGCAGGCCGCCTTCGCCAAAGGCTGGCTGGACCGGGAGCGAGCCATCATGGAATCGCTCATCTCCATTCGCCGCGCCGGCGCCGATTTTACCGTGACCTACTTCGCCAAAGAAGCTGCACGCCTGCTGGGTTGACCTCGAACCTGCCAGCCGCCGGCCGAAGGGAAGGCATTCGTACTTCCGCTTTTTCGGTGCAACGAATCGACGGTGTGCCCCACATCACCGGATTTCCTGTTGGGTCCGATGGTTCGGTGAACTTCATGCGGCCGTCGCTCGGAGAAGGCCGCACACGTGGCCGTCTCTGAGGCCCGCGTGCAGGAAATCCGCGGCGTCTCGATTTGGAAATGTGGGATACCACAGCTGCCTGGTTCAGCAATGTCGGACCCGTCCCAAAGCCTCGATGGAACGCCCATCTCAGGACACACCCTCGCCGCCAAGCGTCCCTAACGCAACCACAGCCGCCTCCAATCGCCGAGTGAAGCTTTGCGGATCCTCATCCGGCTCCATCCTTAAAGCCTCCCCCATCCGAACCGCCACCGTACCGCGTCTCGGCCAGCTCTCTCCCTTGAGCCGCTTCAAACCCTCCACCAAAATCGGCAGTACCGGCACTTCCGATTCCTCCGCCAGCAAGCCGATGCCGGGCTCGAACGGCTGCAACCGTCCATCGGCGGAGCGCCGGCCCTCGGGAAAAACCAGTACGTGGTAGCCATGATCCAGTGCCTCCCCGGCGTGGGCGAAGCTGTGCCGTAAACCGGCGCCTCGAGGAAGTGGAAATACGTTGAAGAGCGCCGTGACCAGCCAGTAAGCAACAGGAGTGAGGGCAGCGATCATGCGATGGCGTTGGGCCTTACCCCGGCGCCAGCCCGTCAACACCTCGCCCGACATGGCCACCGCTACATGGTCACGATCCGCCGCGCGCAGAGCATAGAGAATCACCGGAACATCGAAAGCGGTGAGATGGTTGGCGATCAGCAGCGAAGGCTGAGCAAGCTCGACTTGTGGTCCGGTGCGCGGCGCGAGCACCAGCCAAATCAAGGGACGAGCGACGAGCTCCAGAAATCCGATTCGCACCAAGCGAACCACCGGCCACCAGGGCCAGCGAGGAAACACAGCGGCCGGCCTTTGGCTGGCCGGGACGGGAAGCGCTACTGGCGCTTCACTCGATGATCCAGGGATTCCCTCGGGAGCCACGCCCGGTTGATAACGCTGTAGAAGGTTGCGCAGATCCCCAACCGTCCTCATCTGCTCCCAAATAGCGTCATCGAGTTCCAGCTCAAAGCGAGTCTCCAGCGTCGACTGCAGTTGCACCATTGCAAGGCTGTCCAGGTGCAGATCCTCGGCTAGACGATCGCTGGATGTGATCTCCCGGTTGGCCGCCCCGACTGAGCGCAGCACCGCCAGCAGCGGGTCAAAGGGATCCTGCACCGTGGTGTCACCGCCCATCAAAGACTGCTGCGCCCAGCCCTGCACCACACGGCGTAAGACCTTGCCGGTCGAGGTGCGGGGAAACTCCGGCTGAGGCCAGCGTAGCCAGTAGCGGATCTGCTGGAAGGGCGCAAGCTCCCCATTGGCGGCGTCCACAGCACGCTTTCAGCGGCTCGTCGTCCTGACCTGCGCCGGCAATGAGGACTGCGGCCGGGGTAGGGCCGGCGGACGAGTCGTAGGCGACGATCAAAGCATCCCGCAACCCGGGCTGCTTGCGCAGCACTGCCTCCAGATCCTGGGGATGGATGTTCAATCCGGCAGAGGTGACGATGACGTCGCTCTTTGCGCCCGGCGAAGACCAACTCGCCTGTGTCATTGCGCGTCGCCAAATCACCCGTCGCCAGCCATTCGTCTCCACGCGGCTGCAAGCGCCCGTTACGCCATTCCTGGGCGGCGATCGAGCCTCCTCGCACCAGGATCTCGCCATCGGCTCCGATCTTCACTTCCCGCCCGGGGAGTGGTTTGCCGATGCTGCCGCGGGCAATCTTGAAGGGATGATTCAACGTCACCAGCGCCGTCGTCTCGGTCATCCCGTAGCCCTGGATCAGGGCAAAGCCGGCCGTGGTCCAGAAGCTCTCCAGGTCAGCCGGCAAGGCCGCTCCTCCGGAGACGAAAGCCCAGAATTTAAAGCCCAGGCGGCGATGCACGGCGCGAAATCGCCACCACCGTTTGGCAACGGACTCGCCCCGGGCTGCGGCCATACTTTGCGCGAGCGCGGGAAACTCGGCCTCCATGTAGGCCCGCAGCAGATCGAGCACCCGGGGAACGGCAGCCAGAACCGAGATGCGCTCCTCGCGCATAAGCGTCGCCAGCCGCGGCGCCTGCAGCCGGTCTTCGTAATGCACTTCCGCCGCCAGCAACGGAGGCACCCACAGACCCATGAACTGGCCAAAGACGTGACTCAGCGGAAGCGTGTGCAGAATGCGCAGGGGATGAAAAAAGCGCTCGTAGCGCAGATACTTGCCGATCTCCTGCTCCAGGGGATCGAGCGAGGCCAGCACATTGCCCTGGGTGTGGACGATCCCCTTAGGCTCGGCGGTAGTGCCGGAAGTGAAGATGATCTGCAGCGGCGTATCCCGCGAAAGTCCCGGCAGGGGAAGATAATCCGGGGTCGGCAGAGACGAGGAGAAACCGGCAAAGCCCAGCGTGGGGATGCCCGCATGCAGTTGTTGCAACAGCGCCAGGTCGCCCACCAGCAGCCGGGGCTCGACCTCGGCCACCACCCGCCGCGCGAACTCCAGGCTGCCGGCGGCATCCAACGGAACCGCAACGATTCCCCGCAAGATGCATCCAAAGAAAGCCGCCATCCACTCCACGGAGTTGTTGCCCCAAAGCAAAACGCGGTCTCCGGGCGTGAGACCTGCCTGGTCGTAGGCATGGGCGCAGCGCGCGCTCAGTTCGCCCAGTTGGGCGTAAGTGGAGGAGAAGCGGCGATTGCCGCGGTAGGTGACGACCGCGATCTGGTCTCCATAGCGGCGGAAGTCGGCGACGAGCGTAGCCAGGTGCGGTCGCACCCGTTCAGTGTGGCACAAGACGGCGCTTGGCGCGTTAGAGCCAAACGAGAGAGGCAGACCGTCACGTAAAATAAGAGTTTTGGCTTGGAACCACTGCCCGCGGTTTGAATCCGCGGGCCAACGTAGTCATCGAGGGAGCTTGCTGTGGCAGAAACAACGTACGACATAGTCATCATAGGCGGCGGTCCGGGCGGATATACCGCCGCCATCCGCGCCGGGCAGTATGGGCTGAAGGTCGCCCTCATCGAGCGGGAGAAAAAGCTGGGCGGCACCTGCCTGAACGTGGGCTGCATTCCCACCAAGTCCCTGCTCTTCGACGCCGAGGTCTATGACCACCTCAAGAACGCCACCGCACACGGCATCGAAGGCGTGGGCACGGTCACTCTCAACTGGAAGACCATTCTGGATCGCAAGAACGGGATCATCACCAAGCACGTGAAGGGTCTCGACTTCTTAATGCGCAAGAACAAGGTCACCGTCATCGAGGGCTATGGCAAGCTCACCGGCCCGGCAAAAGAGGGAATTCACTCCATCGCTGTCGAAGCAGCCAATGGGGAGAAAAAGATTGTTCAGGCGAAGAACGTGATCATCGCCACCGGCTCCGACGCCCGCATGCTGCCCGGCGTGGAATCGGACGCGAACCGCATCCTGACCAACATAGAGATCCTCGCCCTGCCCCAGATACCCAAGTCCATGGTGGTGATTGGCGCCGGCGCCGTGGGGGTTGAATTCGCCTCCATCTTCAAGAGCTTTGGCAGCGAGGTCACTATCGTCGAGTACCTGCCGCGCATGGTTCCCAACGAAGATGAGGACGTGAGCAAGGAACTGTCCCGGGTCTTTCGCAAGCGAGGCATCGAAAGCTACGTCGGGGCCAAAGTGGAAAAGGTGGAGAAGACCAAGGACGGGGTGAAAGTGACCTTCACCGGCTCCGACGGCAAGCAGGTAACGAAGGAAGCGGAGACAGTATTGGTGGCTGTCGGCCGCGCACCCCGCACCGCTAATCTCGGCCTTGAGGCTACCAAGGTTGAGCTGGAGCGCGGTTTCATCCGCGTCGACGAGTGGATGCAGACCGGGGAACCCGGCGTCTTTGCCATCGGCGACATAGTGGCTGGACTGCCGCAGTTGGCCCACGTGGCCGCGATGGCGGGGATGGTGGTTGCAGCCAAGGTGGCCGGCAAGCGGGCCCGGCCGGTGCGCCGCGACCGGATCCCTGCCTGCACCTACTGCGAGCCGCAAATCGGCAGCGTGGGCTTGACCGAGGCGCAAGCCAAGGCTGCGGGCCACCAGGTGAAGGTGGGCAAATTTCCCTTTTCCGCCAACTCCAAGGCGTCCATCGTCGGCTCCCACGAGGGCTTCGTAAAGGTGGTCGCCGACGCCAAGCACGGAGAATTGCTGGGCGTGCACATCATCGGGCCCCAGGCCACGGAGATGATTGCCGAATCGGTGGTGGCGTTGGAACTGGAAGCGACCATCGAAGAGCTGATGTTCACCATCCACGCTCACCCCACCTTGGCGGAGGCTATGCTGGACGGCTTTGGCAGCGTGGAAAACATGGCCGTCAATGTTTGAGCTGGCTCTCCTCTGACATGGTCGTCTCCCTGCTCCATCTTGGCCGCCTGGATTACGCTACGGCGCTGGCTCTGCAGGAGCGGCTCTGCGCGTTGCGCCAGCAGGAGCGGATCGGCGATGTGCTTCTGCTGGTCGAACACCCCCCGGTGCTCACCCTGGGCAGGAATGCCCACCGTGAGCACGTCGTGGCCAGCGATGAATTGTTAGCCCGTCGCGGTATCTCCTTGTTTGAGACCAACCGCGGAGGCGACGTCACCTACCATGGTCCGGGCCAGTTGGTGGGCTATCCCATTCTCCATCTACGCAGCTTTGCCCCGCCGCTGGGCATTGTCGAGTACCTCCGCAGGCTGGAAGAGGTCCTGATTCGCGCCTGTGCGGACTTCGGCGTGCTTACCCAGCGCGCGCCCGGGCGCGCCGGTGTCTGGACCATCCCCGGAGGTACGGTCGCGGAGAAAAAGATCGCCGCTCTGGGCGTGCACGTTGCCCGCGGGGTCACCACCCATGGCTTTGCCCTGAATGTGACCACCGATCTTGACGACTTCGCATTGATTGTTCCCTGTGGGATCCGCGACCGCGGCGTCACCAGCATCGAAGCTGAAGTAGATCCATCGCCTTCGTTCCAGCAGGTAGCCCACTCGGTATCCCGGCACTTTGGCCGGGTCTTCGGGCGACAGGTGGTCTGGGTCGAAAGCCTCGACGATCTGGTCCCCGGCGGCCTGACGATCCCCGGATTTCCAGTATGCGAGGCCTAACAGACGGTCGCGTGTGCGGCTTTCATTAAGGAAAGCCGCATGCGGTGTATCAACGCCACCGCGCTTCACAGGAAGTCCGGGATCCGCGACCACACAGTAAGCGTTGTATTGCCTTAGAATGAAGAGTTCGCGTCAGGCCTGAAGGCCTGCGGCTCATTGCGAAAGGGAGTCCATGCCGACCGATGTAATCATGCCCCAGATGGGCGAGTCGATTTTTGAAGGCACCATCACCAAGTGGTTGAAAAAGCAAGGTGATACGGTTCAGCGGGACGAGCCTCTCTTTGAGATCTCCACCGACAAGGTGGATGCCGAAATACCTTCTCCAGCCAGCGGAGTGCTCAGCGAGGTCAAAATCGCCGAAGGCAACACGGTCCAGATCAATACCGTGGTGGGCGTGATCGCCGATGCGGATGGTCAAGCCCCCGCGACCCCGGCTGCCAAAGAACCGCCCAGCGCCTCCTCCTCCCCTGTCCCGGCGGTCTCATCTGCGCCGGCAGCTACCCCCGCACCGGCGGCGCCATCAGCTCCCGCAGCACCGGCCGGAACCGCCGCTCCGGCCCTCACCGACGTGATCATGCCCCAGATGGGCGAATCGATTTTTGAAGGCACTATCACCAAGT
This sequence comes from uncultured Acidobacteriaceae bacterium, assembly GCA_963746595.1. Taxonomy (GTDB): domain Bacteria; phylum Acidobacteriota; class Terriglobia; order Terriglobales; family Acidobacteriaceae; genus PALSA-350. The sequence continues at coordinate 969,397 of CAVVBS010000009.1, read as the reverse complement.
GGCTAAAAAAGCCGGGCGATACCGTGCAACAGGATGAGCCGCTCTTCGAGATCTCGACCGACAAGGTGGATGCCGAAATTCCTTCCCCGGCGGCGGGTGTGCTCTCAGAAATTAAAGTGCAGGCCGGCACGACGGTCCAGATCAACACTGTAGTCGCGGCCATCAGTGTGGGTGGGGCGGCTGGTGCTACCGCTGCTCCTGCACCCAGCGCGCAGCCCGTGCCTTCGGCGGCTGCGCCGGCAACCACCGAAGCCGACGGCGAAAGCGGCGAGACCAGTGAGACAGAAACCGGGGAACGGGTCCGCTCCTCGCCCCTGGTGCGCAAGATCGCCAAAGAAAACAACCTGGATCTGAGCAAGGTTCCGGGCACTGGCTCAGCGGGCAGGATTACCAAGGAAGACATTCTCGGCTATCTGGCTAAAGGTGGCGCAGCTGCGCCTGCAGCCAAACCGGCTGCACCAACACCGGCGCCTCCGGCCCCGATATCGGCGCCTGCACCCGCGGCGTCCAAGCCCCCGGCTCCCGCGCCTGCACCGGTGGTCACGGCTGGCGATGAGCTGGTGCCCTTAACCCGCATGCGCTCCATCATTGCCCAGCGCATGGTCGACTCCAAGCGCACCAGCGCCCATGTGCACACGGTCTTCAAGATCGACATGAGCCGCATCGTGCGTATTCGCGAGAAAGAGAAATCCAAGTACGAGCAGCGCAACGGCGTCAAGCTCACCTACATGCCGTTTATCTCCCGCGCCGTCATCGCCACCTTGCGCAAGATGCCCATCGTGAATGCTTCGATGGAGGGAGACGCCATTCGCTACCACAAGAACATCAATCTGGGCATTGCCGTCGCCCTGGATTGGGGGTTGATTGTGCCTGTCATCCGCCAGGCGGAGGACAAGAGTTTCCTGGGCATCGCGCGCGCCATTGTCGACCTGGCGGAAAGGGCCCGGGCAAGAAGCTGAAGCCGGAAGAAGTAGCTTCTGGCACCTTCACGATTACGAATCCCGGAATCTTCGGCGAGCAATTCGGAACTCCGGTCATCAATCAGCCGGAATCGGCCATTCTGGGTGTAGGCGGCCTCTTTAAAGAACCTACGGTAGTTACCGATGAGAACGGCTCCGATTCGATCGCGATCCGCAGCATCATCCGTCTCACCCTGGGCTTCGATCACCGCATCATCGACGGAGCCGACGCCGGCAAGTTCATGGCCGAGCTGAAGAAATACCTGGAAAACTGGAACGAGGACATCGGCTAAGCTGCAAACTCCTCGAAGGCACACCAACGCTGGGTGCCCCACAGGCAAGCCTTCTTTTTCGCTAGATGTGGGATACCACTGCTCTTTCCCTCTGACTCTCAATTCATCCGACGCCGTTCATGGACGAGGACGGGTGCCCCACGTTCGCCTTACCTGCCCCGGCTTGCCGTGGGGCGTACGTGGGCCGAAAAAGACAGGCGAAGCCTAACGAACGCTTTTAATTTCCTTTCTAGAACCGTAAGGGTTCGCAAACTCCGGGCGCGTCAAAATATTGCAAGAGACCTTTATCCCCTCCAACCCTAGAGCCGGCTCTTAGCCTCCATCACCCGAGCCACCGCCTCTTCCGCAGTGTCCGCAGTCGCGGACAAATGCCCCATCTTCCTCCCCGCCCGCGCGGTGTGCTTCTCATACAAGTGCAAACTGACCTCAGGAACCGCCAACGCCTGTGCGAAGTGCGGTTCTCCCTGCAGTCCGTTTTTCAGCCAAAGATCGCCCAGCAGGTTAGCGATCGCCGCCGGCCGCATAATCCTCACATCCCCCAGGGGCAGGTCGCACACCGCCCGCACCGCCTGCTCGAACTGGCTGGTAACGCAGCAGCGCTGGCTGGCGTGATAGCTGTTGTGCGGGCGCGGCGCCAGTTCATTGACGTAGAGCCCGTTCCCCGAGGTGACAAACATCTCCACCGCCAGCAGGCCCTCCAGCTTGAGCTGGCACGCCATGGTGGTGGCAATCTCCTGGGCCCGCTTCTCCAGCGCCGCCGGCATGGAGGAGGGAAGCGCGCTCCAAACCAGGATCTGCTGTTCATGATGGTTGGTCGCGGCCGGGTAAGCGACCACCTCACCGCTGGGATTGCGCGCCACCATCACCGAGATCTCGGATTGCGAGATCTAACCCCTGCTCGGCCACGCAGGGCTCCTCCCCCAGCGCCCGCCAGGCAGCGCCCACGCTGCTCCGTCCCTGCGACCCGTCCAGCTTCACCTGGCCCCGGCCGTCGTAACCGCCGTGGGCCCGCTTGAGATAAATCCGCGGCCCCAATTCCGCCACCGCCTGCAGCAGATCCTCTTCCGAGTAAATGAGCCCGGTAAGCTCCCACCGGATAGCCCTGGTCCCGCAACCAGTTCTTTTGCCGGATCCGGTCCTGCACCATGGCCAGGATCTCCTTACCTGGGCGCACCGGAGCATGCCGGGCCGCAGCTTCCAGCGAAGCAATGGAAATCTGCTCGATCTCCAGCGTGATCACGTCACAGCCGCGAGCCAGGTCGGCGGCCGCGCGGGCGTCGTCCCAGGACCCTACAAAACAGGCATCCACCACAAAACGCGCCGGGCAGGAGGGATCGGGATCCATCACCTGCACCCGGTAGCCCATAGACCGCGCCGCCATGGCCGTCATGCGGCCCAGTTGACCACCCCCCAGAATGCCGATGGTCGAACCCTGAGCGATCGCGCTCAAGAGGGCAACTCCGCTTCCAGCACCTCTTGGCTGCGCGCCTGCGCGCCAGGCACGCAGCCGATTGCCCAGCTCCGCGTCATGACCGGCCAGGATCGCCACCGCCAGCAACGCAGCATTGGCGGCCCCCGGCTTGCCGATGGCCAGCGTGGCCACCGGAACCCCCTTAGGCATCTGCACAATGGAGAGCAGGGAATCGATGCCCTGCAGGCAGGTGGACGGCACAGGCACCGCCAGCACCGGCAGGATGGTCTTGGCGGCGATCATTCCCGGCAAATGCGCCGCTCCGCCGGCGGCGGCGATGATGATCTTCAGTCCCCGCGGCTCGGCCTGCTCGGCATATTGAAAAAGCCAGTCGGGGGTGCGATGCGCAGAAACGATCCGCGCTTCGTAGGGGATGGCGAACTCCCGCAACAGCTCAATGCAAGGAAGAAGCACTTCGTAGTCGCTCTTGCTTCCCATGACCACGCCAACGGTAGGAGAGGCGTTCATCCCGACGGTAGGAGAGACGTTCATTTGGTTCGATTATCCCATCCCCCGCCAGCTACACTTTCAGCTCGACGCGCGCCGTCTCGGCGACCTCCGCCAGCTGGGCGGTGGTCAGCACCCGGATCTCGTATTGCTCCATGGTCTCCCTCGCATAGTCGTAGCGCAGGCTCCGCTCCTCGTCGGGTTCGTTGTCGCCTTCAGGCCAGCCGATCGACTCGATGATCGCCGTCAACTCGAGCTCTGTCTTATCCACTCGCTCCACCCCGGCGATGAGTCCCGGGGCGGCGAAGGCCAGCAGCTTCGCCTCATCCACCCCGCCCTCCAGCGAGATCGCCTGGAACATCTTCATCTTGCTGTTGCGATAGCCGCAGTCGATGCGCAAGGGATCGCCCGGCCGGGTGTAGTTGGCGGCGGCGATGTGTTTACGCATCAGCGTCCACACCCCGGCCGCTTCGAAGTGCGTGCGCATGGCCGCGACGATCGCTGCCCGGCCCCCGCGGCGCTGTTTCCGTTCGCGCCGCGGGTTATCGACATAGAGGCGCATGAGATCCTCCAGGCCGGCAACAAAGCTCTCCGCCAGGTACGCCTTGGTTTCGGTGATCTGCACTCCATTGGAAAGCGACCCTTCGAGCAGGGCCATGATGGGCTTGGGGTGGTCCGGCGGGTTGGGACCGCAACCGCTGTCCGATTTCGATCTCCAGGGCCTCGAACATCTGCGTGTCCGCATCCGGATCGAGGCAGAGCACGCGGGCCCAGTCCCGGGTAAAGCGCAGCACACTCTGCTCTCCCGTGGAGGCGCGAAGCAGCACGCCAATATTGACGAACTCGTTCTTTACCGGATCCGGCACATAACGGATGAGTTGAAACTCGCATTGTTTCCGCTCCGCCATGTCCCCCTCTCCTAGTAAAACTTCATTCTCTGGCTAACTTCTCGGCTCCCTCAACCCAACCCTTCACTCATCTTGCACCCACATCTTCCGCCCCCACCCCACCCCCCAACCCCTCTTCCGCTCTCCCCTCTCCAATTCGGAAACGGCCTTCGCCCCGATTCCCTGAACGCCACAATCAACTCCCGGACCCGCCCTCGGCGCGCCAGCAACCGCTCCACCAGGACCTCCAGGGCGCTCAAATCGCCCCCGTACCATTCCGGCGGAATGGTTTCCGCAATCGCCCACGCCGTCTCCGGGGCCAGGTTCTCGATGCGGCTGAGCCAGGGCTCGAAGCTCTGCCAGCCGGTGACGCCGCGATAGACGGTGTTCTCGGCAAACACCCCGCCCAGGCTGGCATCGATAAACTTCCAGTCCCCGGCATGAAAGCAATATCCCTGGTCGATAAACGTTGCCTGGTAGCGGCGCTCCCGCCGTCTCTTCTGAAACACCGCTTGTCTGCCGTTGATGTTGCAGGTCCATTTGTCCAGCGCCAGAATACCGGCGAACTCGCTCAGATTGCGCACTTCCAGCAGTTGCTCTTCAGGCAGATAGTCGACCACCTGCCCGGGCATCAGGCCCCCCACCCAGCGCGAGGCGAAGTGAAGCCCGGCAAGGCATGGCCGCGCACCTCCGCGAAACTCGATATGCAGATCGGGGGTGTTGCGAATCAGCCACTCGGTCACCTCGATCACCTCCGAGTGAGGCACGGAAAGCCCGATCGCGGCCCCCAGCCGGGTGGCCAGCAGCTCATTGGCCAGCACCCGGACATGTTGCGGATTGTTGCGGAATTTGACCACGTAAAGATGGTTGTCAGAGGCCAGCATGAGATGGCTCTGGGCTCCGCCCCGCATGCGTCGAATCTGCTGCACCGCGATCACTGCCACGGAGATCCCCTTTGCCCGCCAGTCGCTGCAAGTAGCAGCATACTCGACCGCCCGCTTCTGGTAGCATCGCCACGGAGGAAGCACATGGAACAGGCTGTAACCACCCCGAATGGCTCGCGCCGCAATGAAGATATCGCTTTGGATTTGTTGAAGTTTGTCGCTGCGTCGGCGGGGCTGGGAAGGGGCACGGCGCCGGCTGCCGGCTTTGTCGCCGCCACCGGTACTAAACCCGAAGATCAGGTGAACCAGTTACTCGCCCTCTACTCGAAATGCCTCGGCGCTGTCCAGGGAAAATGACTGGCGGAAAACAACCAGCACCGCTGGATAAACTCAGCACCCATGCTAGATACGACCGCAGCCGAGCAAAGAGCTCAGGCAATTCCCGAACCGCCCATGGTACCGCCCGTGCCGATGAGAAGTGAACCTGCTCTCAGCGTCGCCGTCTTCGGCGCCGGGGCCTTTGGCCGCAATCATCTGCGCGTCTATCGCCAGCTGGAGCAATCCGGTTTTGGAGTGCGCCTGGCCGCGGTTGCGGACACCGACCCGGCCGCGGCCGAGACTGCTGCGCCAGGAGGGGAACCTCGCCGTCTTTTCCTCCCCCGAAGCGTGCCTGGAGGCATGCCGCGCGGGCCAACTCCACCTGGACGCGGTCTCCATCTGCGTGCCCACGTCCGCCCATTATTCCGTCGCCACCCAGGCGCTGGCCCAGGGGCTCGATGTCCTGCTGGAGAAGCCCATCGCCGCGACCCTGGCTGAGGCCGATGCTCTGGTCGGGCAAGCGGCAGCCAGCCGGCGGATCCTGCAGGTGGGCCTTCTGGAGCGCTTCAACCCCGCGGTCACCGCGGTTGAGCCCTTGGTCAATGGGCCGATGTTTTTCGAAGCCCACCGCCTCAGCGTCTTCCACCGCCGCGCCCTGGACGTGGACGTGGTGCTGGACCTGATGATCCACGACCTGGACATCGTGCTCAGCTTCGTGCGCTCCCCGGTAAGCCAGCTGCATGCCGTGGGCCTGAGGATTTTGTCGCCCAAGGTCGACATCGCCAACGTTCGCCTGGAATTTGCTTCCGGCTGCGTGGCCAACTTCACCGCCAGCCGGGTGAGCACGGAAACGGTGCGCAAGCTGCGCTTCTTCCAGCCCCACCAGTACCTGTCGATCGACTATGCCCGCCAGGATCTGCTCATCATCAACGTGGCGACCGATGCTTCGCCGGCAAAGCCCGGCGCGAGCCAAAGTCAAGGCCCCATGGCGGCACTGTTCCCAGCAAGCCGCCGATCCAGGGCGGGGAGCCCTGCTGCTGGAGATCCAGTCCTTTCTGGATTCGGTTCGGACCCGCACGCCGCCGCGGGTGACCCCAAAGCAGGCGCGCGATGTCGCTGGCCTTGGCGCTCGAGATTAACCAGCGCGATTCAGCCCACGTCCGCCCGCGCCGGCCTCCTCTAGATTGCGGGCCCTACTGCAGCTTCTGCACCTTGTAGCCCTCAGGCACCTTCAATTCAAACTGGTCGTCAGCCAGCGGCTGATTCAAGGTGAGCTTCTCCACCGTGAGCGTGATGCGGAGTTCGTCCAGCAACCGATTGATGCGTGATGGTGCCGGGGAATTGGGTTCCGTTGAAATCCTGATACGGCCCGTACACCACCTGGGTCTCCAGATCGCCGGCAGCGTTATAGATATCCTGCCCGGTGGGCAGCAGGTTAATCCGGCTGAAGTGGATGACGCGCAGCGGCGTGCCCAGTTGAGGCAATCCGGGCGACGAGCTTCGCTCCCCTGGTTTCAACACCGTCAGGTCGTACTGCGGCTGCTCGATCAGCTGCTTGGTCTTCGGCTCCAACGTGGTCTGGCTGGAGTTGGTGAGGGAAACGATCGAGTCCGGGGAGATGCTGCGGATCAGGATCGAATCCAGGAAGATGTCCGGGCGCAGATTCTCCATCGGATTCGCGGCCGGGCGTGGTCACGGAATTGCTCCCTTGGATGGCGCGGCTCCTGGGAGGAATCAGCATGGTGAAGGTCTTGCCGTCGCTGGCCAAATCAAACGCGCGCAGTCGCACCACCGGCAGGTATCCCAGCACCCGCAGCATCTGCGGCTTGCGCAGGAGGATGTAGCCGTGAATCGAGGTGTAATCCGTCTGCTTGCCTTTGTGGGCCCCTCCCACAGAGGCGGCAAAATCCACGGTTGCGCTCAGCGAGGTCACCTGGTCGTAGCGGAGATTGACCGCCTCTACCAACTGCACTGCGTCGGCGTCCAGAGCAACGCCGGCCAGTTTGGGCTTCTGCAGGCTGCGGGTGTGGCTCAGGCATCCGGTCAAGACCGGTACCAGCAGCGCCAAAAACTTCAACCAGTCTCTCCGCATTCATTCAACTCAGGAAATGCGAGTATAGAGCAATCGCCAAGTCAGGGCGCGGGCCGCCAGGCATCTGCCGGGATCTCTTCAATGGGTCCCCTGCGCATCTTTCAGCCCCCGCCGGTACGCGCTGACATTGCGCTCATGCTCTTCCAGCGTTGTGGCAAACCGGGAGTGGCCAGAGGCGCTCGCATCCGCAACAAAATAGAGGAACTTGCTGTCAGCAGGGTGCATCGCCGCCTGCAGCGAGGCGATTCCCGGGCTGCAGATCGGCCCTGGCGGCAGGCCGGAATGACGGTAGGTGTTGTAGGCCGAGTCCCGCTTCAGGTCGGACTGGTAAATCGCTCCCCGGTATTGCTTCTCCAGCAGGGCAGCGTAGATCACCGTGGGGTCGGTCATTAGCGGCATGTCCTGGGCCAGGCGATTCGTCGAGCACACTCGCCACCAGGGGCCGATCTTCCGCCACCGGGGTCTCTTTCTCCACCAGCGACGCCAGGGTCACGATCCGGTGATAGTCGCCCCCCAGGCCGATCGAGGCGCTGCTCTGGCGGAAGCGCCTGACCATCGCGGCCAGCAATTGGCTGGGTGGCTGATGGCGCTGAAAGCGGTAGGTATCGGGGAAGAGGTAGCCTTCCAGGTTTTTGGCCCCCGGGTCGAGATCCGCAATCAGGGCCACGTCCTGGTTGGCGGCGGCCAGAAAGCTCTCTTTCGATCCCAGTTGCGCATCCTGGACGGCTTGGGCGATGTCGAAAAGGTTGAAGCCTTCGGGAATGGTCACCGTTTGGGTGTAAACATCGCCGCGCAACAGGCGGTTGTAAACCACCGCCAGCGTCGCCGGCTGCTCGAAGCGGTATTCTCCCGCCTTCAGTGTCCCCCCGCGCAGCACATGCCAAAGATCGAAGGCGTACCGGCTGCGGATAATTCCGTGCTCCGCGAGCAGCGCCCCGATGGCCCGGGAACCCATGCCCGGAACCACTTCGACAAATGTCTCTGTCCGACGGGCCGGCGGGCAAAATCAGTTCGCGGGTGCCGAGCGAGACCGCAAGCAGAGTCAGGATCAGAAAAAAAACGATCAGAAAACGTCGCACGAGGGAACCTTGGTGGATTGGATTCTCCTCCTAGGATTTTATGATGCGATTCCTGCTGCCCGGATTTCCTGTACGCTGCACTGGACACGACCGCGTGCCTGGATATCCTATACGCGGGCCTAAGAAACGGGTACGTGTGCGGCTTTCCATAAGGAAAGCCGCATGAACTTGGTCATCGCCACCAAGCCCCACAGGAAATCCGGGTTGCCCCATCTGGCGGTAACCTGTGCTGAGGGGAATCAGTGGATCAAAGGCAGCCAATCGAGCAACCGCAGAAGAGGCGCCCATCGAAACCCGCGTGCCGGGCCGCGTCTTAGGTCTGGATGTGGGAGACCGCCGCATTGGGGTCGCGGTCTCCGATGAACTGGGGCTTACCGCGCAACCCGTGCTCACCCTGGTGCGCAAGAACCGGCGCCAGGACCTTGGCTCCCTGGCCAGGCTGGTGCGCAAGTATGGCTGCGCCCAGGTGGTGGTAGGCAACCCGCTGTACATGTCGGGCGACGTCAGTCCACAGGCGCTCAAGGCGCAGGCCGTGGCCCAGGACCTTCACGTCGAGACCGGCGCCAAGGTTACGCTTTGGGACGAACGGCTCTCGACCACCGAGGCGCATCGTCACCTGGATGCCGCCGGCCGCCAGCCGGGAAATCGCCGTGCGGTGATCGATCAGGTAGCCGCGGTGCTCATTCTGCAGAGCTTCCTTGACTCCCGGCGATGACGCCGAGGCCTGGAAAAGAGTTCTGCGAGCCGCGCGCGAGCAGGAACAGCGGTCGAAGTCCGTCGTATAATCGTGTTTTGCACCTGGTTGCTCGTAGCTCTTCCGGGCCCCTCGGCCACGCTGGGATCATTAGCCAAATGCCTGAACACATTAAGAAAAAGCTGGAAGAACAAATCCGCGAGCTGGAGCACGAGCTCACCCACGACCTGCCCATCGAGATCAAGAAGGCGGCTTCGCTGGGCGATCTGAGCGAGAACGCCGAGTATCACATGGCGAAGCAGCGCCAGGTCTTCGTCAACGCCCGTCTGGGGCAGCTCAAGAAGCGCATGGCGGAACTCGCCCTGGTCAACCTGACCAATATTCCCAAGGACAGGATTGCCTTTGGCTCCACGGTCGTGGTCTTCGACACCACCAAAAACGAGGAGATCACCTACAAGCTGGTCACCAGCGAAGAATCCGACGTGAACCAGGGTCTGATCTCCACCACCTCGCCGATCGGCCGGGGACTGGTGGGCAAGCAGGTCGGGGACATCGCCGCCATTGTGACCCCGAACGGCAAGCGCGAGCTGGAGATTCTCAAGCTGACCACCATTCACGACGAGGCGCCATGACCTCGACAGGGACGTCGACATGACTTGGACTAGCGCCTTCGGCAGAGGCTGCGGCGTCATCCTGCAGTACATCGTCGATGGGCTGGCGCTCACCCGCATCTCGCCCAATGTGCTCACCTTCCTGGGCCTGTTGATCAACACCGTCGCGGCCATTCTCTTCGGCTTGGCCAACGAGCACAATTACGTCCGCATGTTCCTCTACGCCGGGCTGGTCATCATCGGGGCCGGTATCTTCGACATGGTGGATGGCCGGGTGGCGCGCCAGACGGACCAGGTCACCGTCTTCGGGGCCTTCTTCGATTCGGTCATCGATCGTTACAGCGACGTCGTCCTCTTCTTCGGCCTGCTGGTCTTTTATGCCCGCGGCAATCGCTTCTTTTACGTCGTTCTGGCCGCCTTTGTCATGGTTACGTCGCTCATGGTCAGCTACACCCGGGCCCGCGCCGAAGCGCTGATCGGCTCCTGCAAGGTGGGCTTCATGGAGCGGCCGGAACGCGTGGTTCTCATCATCCTGGGGGCGCTCTTCAATCGCTGGGGGGTGATGGCCCCGGTCCTCTGGGTGCTCGCTGTGTTGTCCACGGTCACCGTCATCCACCGCATCAGCTATACCTATCAACGAACCAAGACGTCTCCCGCCAAGGTCAGCAGCCAGACCCAGAGCGCCTCCACAGCCGCGCGGCAGCAGCACTCCCGACCTGGGTCCAGACCTTCGTCCCGCGCCCCGCGCCTGATCATGAGGACCGCGGCCCCTTACTCCGGACGCCCCGTCCTGCTGGTCCACGGCGGCGCCTGGGATATTCCCGATGATCAACTCGAGGCTCATCGCCGCGGCGTGATGCGCGCCGTCAAGGCGGGCTATGCCTTGCTGAGGGAAGGAGGCACTTCGCTGGACGCAGTCGAGGCTGCGGTCACCCTGCTCGAAGACGACGAGACCTTCGATGCCGGCCGGGGCAGCTTTCTTAACCGCGACGGCCGGGTACAGCTGGATGCGCTGCTGATGGACGGCGCAACCCTGCGGGTCGGTGCGGTGGCTTGCGTGGAGAGGTTGAGGAACCCCATCCAGGCGGCCCGCCTGGTGCTGGAACGGAGTCCCGCACGTTTATTTCGTCGGCCGGGGCGCGGAAGAGTTCGCCCGCGAGCAAGGCATCACCCTGATCGAGAACGAGGAGCTGGTGCTGGACCGCGAACGCCTGCGCCTCGCCGATGCCCAGGAGCGGGAGCAGGGCGGGAATTCCAGACCAGACCTTTGCCGGTACGCAACCGCCTGCGGATTCGCATGACACGGTGGGCGCCGTCGCACTCGACGCCGCCGGCAATCTCGCCGCCGCCACTTCCACCGGGGGTACGCTCAATAAAACGCCCGGCCGGGTAGGCGACTCGTCTGTCATCGGTTGCGGCGGTTACGCTGACAATCGCAGCGCGGCTGCGTCGCTTACCGGGTGGGGCGAACCCATCATGAAGCTGGTGCTGGGCAAGTGGGCCGTCGACCGGGTACCGCAATTGGGGCCGGAACAGGCCGCCCAGGACGCCATCACCTACCTTTATGCCCGTCTCCAGGGCCATGGCGGCATGATCCTGCTCGGCCCGGATGGCCGCTTCGGAATCGCCCACAATACGCCGCGCATGGCTTGGGCTGTTTGCGACCGCAAGGGTGTCCGCGCGGGCACCAGCCTGGGCGAACTCTAGCTGCTCCAGTGGAGAATGTTTCTATGACCCCCAAGCTCATCCTCGCCTCTGCCTCGCCGCGCCGGCGGGAACTGCTGGCCCAGGCGGGCTACCATTTTGAGGTCCAGCCATCCTCCGTCCCTGAGTCGCGCCAGCCAGGTGAGGACGCCATCCGCTTCGCCACCAGGCTCGCCCGGGAAAAGGCCGAGGAGATCTTCGCCCGGCGCCAAACCGGGACGGCAGAGCCGGCACTGGTCCTGGGCGCCGATACGGTCGTAGTTTGCGATGGAGAGGTAATGGGCAAGCCGGCTGACGCCGCGGATGCCGCTCGAATGCTTCTCCTGCTCTCCGGGCGCACCCACCACGTCGTCACGGGAGTTGCGGTGGTCGGGGGTGCGAGCTCGTCGCCGGCGGTTGAGGTAGCCGCGGAGCTGACCCAGGTCACTATGCGCACGCTCTCGCCAGAGGAAGTCTCCGCTTACGTCGCCAGTGGTGAGCCCATGGACAAGGCGGGCGCTTACGCCATCCAGGGTTACGCGGGACGGTGGATTCCAAGAATCAGCGGCTGCTACTTCAACGTAGTCGGGCTGCCATTAGCCTTGGTCGCCAGCCTGCTCGAAGGGGCTGAGCAGCGCATGGCGACTCAGCTCAGCCCCATAAAAGATGTGTCCCTACGCTGACCGGACGGGATAGATCCAAATCTACGGAATGCGCGAGTTTTCTCGCGAGTCGCCACTGGCACCAAATTTTTAGATCAGGGCACGACTTTACAGGTTGCGGAAAACCTCATGCTTTGTGTCAGGGCACGACTTTAGTCGGGCCGAATCCGACGCCACAGATGAGGGCTTTAGCCCCTGAGGGATTTCTTCCCACGCTTGGGGCGCAGCAACTCACTGGAGCACAAAACGAAAATGGCGAGCAGGGTGAGATCAAGCGCAGCCAACATGTGAGTTCCCCTTTTCCGGCCTATTCCAGGGAAAGGCCGCCAATCATCGCTGCAAGCAGTGCCGTTCTGGGAACGAGCGCGTCGAGCAGAATGGATTCACGGTCGGCATGTGCGCCCTCGCCCACCGCTCCCATTCCGTCCAGCGTCGGAATTCCCAGGGCCGAGGTAAAATTCCCGTCTGAACCTCCGCCCGTTGCTGCTTCCTGTAACTCAAAACCCAGTCCCGCGGCCATTGTTGCTGCGCGCCGAAAAAGAGCCACCGTCCCCGGAGTTCGTTCCATCGGCGGCCGGTTCAGGCCGCCCGTCACCTCCAGCGTGCATCGCCGATCCACCGCGCGCAGCGATTGGAAGCGGCGATCCATGCGCGGCCCATCCACAGCCTTGGCAATTCGGACGTCAAACTCCGCCCACGCTTCCGCGGCCACCACATTCGATCGCGTGCCTCCGCCAATCACGCCCGCGTTGACGGTGATGCCCCGGGCCGGGTCGGTAAAGGCGCTGGCGCGCTCGATCTGGCGTCCAAGTTCCAGCACTGCGCTGTGGCCCTGGCTGAAATCCACGCCGCTGTGGGCGGCGATACCGTGCACCTGCAAGCGGTAGTTGGCTACCCCCTTTCTGGCCGTCTTGTAGGCCCCGGCCAAGCCCTGGGCCGGCTCGAGAACGAAGACGGCGTCGCATTTCCTGGCCAGTTGCTCGGTCAGCGCTCGAGAAGATTCGCTGCCCGTCTCCTCGTCGCTATTGAGCAACAAGATGACCGGCCTGGCCAGGCCGTCTTCGGCCAACAGCCGCAGCGCGGTAAGCGCCATCACCACCCCGGCCTTCATGTCCAGTACACCTGGACCCCAGGCCCGGCCCCCGCGCACCCGGAAGGGCATCTTATGGAGCGTGCCCAGCGGCCAGACGGTGTCCAGGTGGCCGAGCAGCATCAGTGGAGTTCCCCGCGCCGGCCCAAAGCGGCCGATCAACAGGTCCCCAGCTATCCTCTGTCGATTGCGGCTGCTCTTGCCCCCGGCGTCCCGGACCCACTTCTCCAGCTAGGCTTACGCAGCGGTTGACCGCTGCCCGGTCTTCGGTGGGGGATTCGACTTGAACCAGCTTGGCGATCATTTCCAGCATCTCTGGACGTCGCCTGGCCACGGCGCGCGTCAGCTCACGGTAGGTTTGCATGCCCTCTCTTCTCCCCTCTAACACGGTCGTGGTAGGTCCCCCTGACCCGATCAGTTTGTGGCATTTTTGACACGGTAAACCTTTTTTCATCCTATGTAGTCTATGGTTTTGCGACTACTTGCAAACCAGGAAGACTCATTGGTCGAATTAGAGCACTTAGAAAAGACCATCGCATCGGTGATCGAATTCTCAGGAATCGGTCTCCACAGCGGGGCGCCGGTGAACATGCGATTATTGCCCGCGCCGGCTGGTTCCGGCGTAGTCTTCCGTCGCACTGACCTGGACAACTACGAGATTGCGGCCACGGGCAGAAATGTCGCCAAGGTCAGCTACGCCACCAGCATCATGCGCCAGGGCGTGCTCATCTCCACCACCGAGCATCTTCTTTCCGCCCTGATCGGCGTGGGCGTCGACAACGTCATCATCGAGCTGGACAATCTGGAGTTGCCCATCCTCGATGGGAGCGCCCTGCCCTACGTGGAGGCTTTTGCCCAGGTAGGCATCAGGAACCAACGCCGCCGGCGGCAGTATCTGCGCATATTGAAGAGCGTGGAAGTCCGCGAGAACGGCAAGTTCATCGCCGTCTATCCTGGCGAAGGCTACAGCATCACCTACGACATCCTTTTCCCTCATCCGATTGGCCACCAGGCCTTCACCGTCGACTTGGCCGCTGGATCGTACGGCGCCGAGATTGCCGCCGCCCGTACCTTCGGATTTCGTGAAGATGAGAAGATGCTGCGCGACATGGGCCTGATCCGCGGCGCGTCGGAAGAGAACGCGATTATTCTTTGTGGCGGCGCGGTGCAAAATGGACCGCTTCGTTTTGACGACGAGTTCGTCCGCCATAAAGTGCTCGACCTGATCGGTGATCTGGCTCTGGTCGGCCATCGCATCCTCGGGCGGGTGGTGGCCCAGCGGGCCGGACACGCCATGCACACCGCACTGGTCTCCCGCCTGCTGCGCGATCGATCCGCCTGGGAGCTAGTCCAATTTCCCGCTCCGCGGCGCGCCATGGTCGCAGTCACCGCAGCCCGCCTAGCCACCGCGTAAGTGATTCCTTACAGACTGCGAAAAACTAATGCCTGTTTCAGGGCACGACCTTACAGGCCGCGAAAAAACTCCGGTTCTTGAAGGGTACGAGCTTCAGCTCGTACGTAAGTGTTCGCAAAAAAACGTCCGGCTTTAGCCACTGAGGGATGATTCCTTCTAGGTTCAGCGACTTTTTCCGCAACCTCTATTAAATAACGTCGGGCCGTAAACGATTGAGAAAATGACGGGCTGCCCTCCATTTCCTGTAGAGGCCTAATGAGCCATGGCATTTCATGCGGTGTTCCCTGAGAGAAAACCGCACACGCGGACCTATCCAGCATCCCTGTACAGGAAATTGAGGTTTAGCCCCTGAGGCATTACTACGCTATTCTGCTTGGCGCGGTGTTTTTCCGCAGCCCACTAATATTCCGCCAGAATTGTGGGCGCCGCTACCGGAGCAATTTCTGCTTCGCGCGACGCGTGCACCCGCTCACCCAGGGCATACTTCAGCTCTGCAATGCCTGCCCCGCTCACTGCTGAGATAGCAAAGAAGGGAAGTTTGCGCCGCTTCGCCATGGCGCGCAGTTTCTTGAGCTTCTCCGGGTTGGCCACGTCGGCCTTGGACGCGACCACCAGCATCGGTTTTTCGGCCAGGCCATGGCCAAAGCTCTTCAGTTCGTCCATGATGACCCGAAAATCTTCCACCGGGTCGGGACGGCCGCTGGCATCCGAAACATCCACCAGGTGTACCAGCACGCGGGTGCGCTCGATATGGCGCAGAAACTGCATTCCCAATCCGGCCCCCAGGTGGGCGCCCTCGATAAGACCAGGGATGTCGGCCACCACGAAGCTGTTTTCATGCGGCGGATCTCCCACCGAGACGACCCCCAGGTTGGGCTCCAGGGTGGTGAAGGGGTAGTCGGCAATCTTGGGCTTTGCGGCGGAGATCCGGGAAATCAATGTCGACTTGCCGGCGTTGGGATATCCCACCAGCCCAACATCGGCCAGCAGCTTCAACTCCAGCCGGTATGCGCGTTCTTCCCCTTCGCGGCCGGCTTCCGATTCCCGCGGAGCCTGGTGAACAGCCGTTGCAAAATGCTGGTTTCCTCGTCCCCCTCGTCCGCCCTTGGCGGCAATGATGCGCTCATCGGGGCGGGAAAAATCATGCACCACCGCGCCGGTCTCGTCGTCGTACAGGACGGTCCCGACCGGCACTTTCAAAATCACATCCTCGCCTTCCTTGCCGCTGCAGTTGGAGCCCTCGCCATGGCGTCCGCGCTGCGCCTTATGTTCGGGATTGAAGCGGAAGTGAACCAGGGTGTTGTGTCGCTCGCTCGATTCCATGATGACGTCGCCGCCGCGTCCGCCATCGCCACCGGAGGGACCGCCGCGGGGAACAAATTTCTCCCGCCGGAAGGCCACGCAGCCATTGCCGCCGTCCCCAGCCTTCACCCGAATTCGAGCCTCATCAATGAACATATCGCCTTTAAAAGCTGCGGCAAACTCTGGTCTCTGAAGGGTACGGGCTTTAGTCCGTACGTGAATATTCAAAAACGGGTTCGGCTTTAGCCGCTGAGGGCAAACTTCTATCCCTTTTCCGGGCAGCCTGTTTACTCAGTGTAGCTCTTTCAATTCTTTCCCTTCCAGCAACCGACGTGTGCCCCACAACTCGATTCTGAGATGTGCGACTCGGTCCATCCATCTCCACCCATGCCAAGGTGCGCTACCCTCCCCTTTGTCATTCCGCCTGCCCCGGCGTGCCGTGGGAGCAGCCAAACTTGCCTATGGCAATTTGAGAGAGAAATGACACTGCAAAATCGCCATGGATGCGAGGCCTGGAGGGCCGACCGCTAAACGTGAGCCCAGCCCGGAAGGGCTGGGGCCCAATCCCGAAGATGATCTGAGCGCCGTAGGTGCGGCACTAAATTTGGGCACGCTCCAGCGGACCTCTCGTGGACATGTTTTTCGACTGTAGCGGAGCGAACGGACCTGCTGTTTCCTATATCTAACCGCACGTGGCGGGACCGAAATCTACTCCACAACCACCCGAGGCACCCGCGCGCCGATCGCGCACAGCACCTCCCACGGTATCGTCTCCGTGAGGTCCGCGAGAACCCACGCGTCGATCGATTGACCGCCCTGGCTCCCCAGCAGCACCACCTCATCCCCGATGTCCACCCCAGAAATCCCGGTCACGTCCACCATGGTCTGATCCATCGAGACCCGTCCAGCGATGGGTGCTTCCTGGCCGCGGACCAGAACATAGCCTCGGTTGGAAAGCAAGCGATTCAGTCCGTCGGCATAGCCTACCGGCAGCAGGGCGATGCGTGTTTCCCTCTCGGCGGTGAAGGTATGGCCATAACCGGCGGTCTCGCCTTTAAGCAGAGTGCGCAACGAGGTCACCTGGGTCTTCCAGGCGAGCACCGCCTCAAGTCCTGGATCTTCGCCATCCCATGAGAGCCCGTCCAGCGTGAGACGGTCGAGGTAGCCGTAGAGGGCAAGGCCGGGGCGCAGCATTAGCTGCATCCCCGCGCCCGATGCCATCTCGATCAGAGCCTGCCGGTCCGATCCGGCGACGATGCTCGATGAGTTGCCGGCATGCAGCCACTGCGGGCGCAGTCCCTGGGCCTGGGTTTGAGCAATGACAAATTCCAGCGCCGCAGCCAAACTCGCCAACTGCGGATTGGGCCGGTGTGAAGACATCGTTTCCGGAGCGCAGAAGTGTGTCAACACTCCTTCCAGTCGGAGGCAGGAGCCGGGATGAAAACGCCGCAACAGCGCAGCGGCTTCCGCCGAAACATCTCCCACGACGCGCACACCCTGCCGCGACATGCCAGTATCGATCTCCAGGTGAACCGCGAGGCTCCCGGCCGGAAGGCGCCGCGCTGCCGCCGCTGTCTCCAGCAGGTCAAGCTGCCAAGGCTCCCAAACCACCGGCGTAAGCCCCTGGTCAATCACCGTCTCTGCTTCCCCGGGAAAGATTCCAGACATCAGCAGAATGCGCGGTCGAGGGCAGACGGCGCGCACTGCCGCGCCCTCCTCGGCCCCGGTCACTCCCAGCCATTGCGCTCCGGCGCCGGCCAGCAATGGGGCGCAAGCCAGTACGTCATGACCGTAGGCATTGGCCTTGACCACCGGCATCACATCCGCATCGGAGCCCGCCGCAAGGCGCAGCTTCTCATAGTTGGCCAGCAGCCGGTGGCGTGACACTTCCGCCCAAAGCGGTCGGGTAAACACGGGACTAGTATTCGCCCGGTGCTTCACCAAAGGCCATGTTCTCAAAGCGGGTGCAGTCCGCCCGGTAGGCGAGATGCACCGAGCCGGTGGGTCCATTGCGCTGCTTGGCGATGATGATCTCCGCTTTGTTCTTCGAGTCGGGATCTTCTTCCCCGTTCTCGTCCTTGTTGTAGTAGCTATCGCGATGGATAAAGGCCACCACATCGGCATCCTGCTCGATCGAGCCCGATTCGCGCAGATCCGAGAGCATCGGCTTCTTGTCGCCGCCGCGCTGCTCCGAGGCGCGGCTGAGCTGGGAAAGCGCAACCACCGGAACCCGCAACTCCTTGGCCAGCGCCTTCAGGCCGCGCGATATGGCGGAGACCTCTTGGGTACGGTTCTCATAGCGCTTGGCGCCCGCCCCGAAGGTGGAGGCGGTCATCAGCTGTAGATAGTCGATCACGATCAAGTCCAGCACGCCCTGTTGCCGCTGCAGTCGCCGCGCCTTGGCCCGCATCTCGGAGAGCGCGATCGCCGGCGTGTCATCGATAAATATCTTTGCCTCCGCCAGCCGCTCCAGCGCCTCCATCAACTTGCTCCGATCCGCCTTGGGAATAAACCCGGTTTGGATCTTCTGCATGGAAACCAAAGCCTGCGAAGCCAGCATGCGCCGCAGCAGCGACTCTTTGGACATTTCGAGCGAGAAGACCGCCACCACCTTGCCATCTCTCACCGCGGCGTTCTCCGCAATGTTGATAGCCCAGGCCGTCTTGCCCATGCTGGGACGGGCCGCAATGATGATCAGGTCGGAAGACTGCAGGCCGCTGGTCATCTTGTCGAACTGCGTGTAGTGGGTGGCCAGCCCGGTAACCTCTTTCTGTTGCGCGTACAAGTTGTCAATCGTGCCGAAGGAGTCGCGGATGATTTCCGGGATGCCGGCAAACCCGCGGGTAATGCCCCGCTCCGAAACCTCCAGCAGCCCGGATTCGGCGGAGTCGAGCACCACCAGCGCCTCATCGCTCTGATCCGCCGCCCGCGTGATGGCTGTATTGCAGATGATGATCAGCTGCCGCGCGAGGGACTTGTCCTTCACGATCCGGACGTACTCTTCGATGCTCGGCCGGCGCGGCAGACCTTCCGTGAGCGACGCGAGATAGGCGACGCCGCCCACCGCCTCCACTTCCTTGCGCCGTGCCAGTTCCTCCGCCAGGGTCACGATATCGACGGCGCGATGGGCGTCGATCAGCTCCGCCATGCGGCTGTAGATGCGCCGGTGCGAGTCCAGAAAGAAGTCTTCTGAGCTAAGCTTTTCCGCCGCCTCGTTATAGGAATGGTTGTCCAGCAGGATCGCGCCCAGGATCGACCGCTCTGCCTCCACGCTGGCGGGCAAGCCGCGGTCTAACGACACATCAGAAAAAGTGGCCAAAGGGGGAAACTCCAAGCTCAGTTTAGGCCAGAAGCAACAGGCGCCGGGCTGAGGGAATCAGGCACGCCTCTGAGGGAATCAAGGTAGAAATCACAAAAGGTATGATGGGAAAGAATGGGTCCTCGAACCAAATCTCTACTCATTGCCCTTTGCCTCTCGTTGCCGCCGGCGGGCGCCGCAGCACAGCAAGCAGCTAAGGCAAGCGCAGCGCCACCCGAATTTAAAGAAATGCAGCAAGTGGAAGACCGCTGGAACGACGCCGTGACCAAGCGCGACCAATATGCATTGGAATTGGTCCTGGCGCCGCAATTCATCGGAATATCCGCCACCGGCGATGTGACCACCCGCAACCAGCAGATTGCGCGTCTATTCGTCAAAGGGGAGGAGCCTGACTCGTTGTCGCAAAAAGTGGTGAGTGTGCGATTCGTGGGGGCCGTAGCGATCGTCAATGGGACCTACGTGATGAGCTGGAAAACCGACAAGGGGCCCGTGCTCGAAAAAGGCATCTTCTCCCACGTCTTCGAGCATGTGCGAACCAACTGGCTTTGTCTCAACTCGCAGCGCACCGTGGTGGCCGAAGACAGCAAACGGGCCGCAACCCCGGAAAAGCCCAAATCGAAGCGCAGCGACGCCCAACTGCCGATGCATGTTCCTTTGATCTACAAGGGCCCGCAGAGCACCCAGCCCCCGCCTCAACCCGGCACCGATCAGCCCCCTCAGTAACGCCGCGGTGCCTCGCATGATCTGCGTATTCATCGACCCTGGCGACGTGACGGATGCGCCCGGGACGCCGGCCTACCGCTTTGTGCAGGCGTATGCCACGAAGTGGCATTGCACCCTCCAGGACTCCATGCGCAGCACGGAATATGACACCGTGAGTGAACGCTATGCCGCCCTTTCGGGTAAGCGTCGCCAATCGTGACATGAAATAAAACGCGCAGGTATTTCCCGCGGCTTGCAGCCATAAGCTACTGTTGCCGGCGCAGGGTGCTCCCCATGAAGAATGTCAGCCGCCCGCTGGGCGGGTCCGCGCTCAGGCCATGGCCGATTTCGACATCTGTGCCTTGATCAAGCCCACGATCACCATGATCCGCCACTTGGCTTTCACACCGCCAATTGCATCGACAATTCTGCTTGTGCTCCAGTCCTGGGCCACCGTACTATTGGTGGCTCGGCCCCCAAAATTAATTCTCGCGATTACTTAACTGGAGCGCATATGAAGACACTGATCCGTTCGATGCTGGCGGTTACCGCGCTGGCTGTAACCGCAATGATTGCTTCGCAGGCAGGCGTGGCGCAGGCCCCTGCAGGGGCCCCCGCTGGTGCTACCGGATTGTGCAATGACGGGTCCTACTGGACCGGCGCGACCAAGAGCGGTGCATGCCGCGGCCACAAAGGCGTGAAGACCTGGTACGCGTCCGCCGCTGCTGCGCCTGCCGCTCCCGCTGCGTCAGCGCCTGCTGCACCCTCTGCAGCAGCAGCTCCAGCTGCGGCCGCCGCTCCTGCTGCCCCTGCCGCTCCTACACCCAAGACCAAGACAGCGACGCCAACCTCGACAACTCCGGCTCCTGGTGGTGGTCCCGGTTTGGTCTGGTTAAACACCTCCACCAAGGTCTATCACTGCCCGGGTACGAAGTATTACGGTACGACCAAAGCCGGCGCATACATGACCGAAGCCGCGGCCAAAGCCAAAGGCGCCCACGCAGATGCGGGCAAACCCTGCAGCTAACGCTGAAGGGCTGTTAGTTGTTCTGGGGGCGGCGGTCTGTAACTTGGATCGCCGCCCTTCCCTTTGCTTCTGAGCCCATTTGCTGAATGAGCGCCTACCTCCTCATTGTCATCCCGCCTGCCCCGGCGTGCCGTGCGAGCGAACTCCGGATTTCCTGCCACGCTGCGCTAATCAACGGCCACGTATGCCGCTTTCAGTAAGGAAAGCCGTATGAGGTCTATCGACACCACGAAGCTTGACAGGAAATTCGGAGGAAGCCGAGGGACCTGCGGTTCTCTCTCGGTTGCAACCACTCTCAGACCGCTCTATCCGAATAACGGAGCCGAAGGTCCGCCAACCCTTTAACTTGTCATCCCGCCTGCCCCGGCGTGCTGGGAGCAGCCAACTTGCCTGTGGCAGGTTGAGAAAGAAATGACACCGCAAAATCGCCACGGATGCGAGGCCCGGAGGGCCGTCCGCCAAACGTGAGCCCAGCCCGGAAGGGCTGGGACCCAATCTCGAAGATGATCCGAGCGCTGTAAGTGCGGCACTCACCTGGGTCCGCTCGCACCTGTGTCATTTGGAACGACCTGCGGCGTATACCTCCAACGGCTGGTCATGTGCGCCGGCTTCTAGACGAACTCCAACTGGTCTCCAACCTCCATCTGACAACTGCAGATCTGGCCGGCCGGTAATTCCAGCATGCTATGCGTTCTCAACCGGACGCTGGTCATCCGGAACGGAGCCAGGCGATGCCAAAGCTGGAGCACCTGTAGCTCCCGGCTGAGCGCAACCACATCGATCGAAAACAACATGCCAAACGTATGAATTCCGGACGAAGGCCTGATAAGCAGCCCGCATCCGGAATCAAGTCTTCTCCTGCCCACCAAACCCACCAGGCGGGTGAGAGACGTGTCGGCTATGGTGATCCGTGTGCCCACAGTGGTGGCCCTCGTTATATCTCTGAGCGCCATCGCTTTTTCCTTACCCGTCACGGTGCCACAGGCGATCACGGTCAAGCTACGCCTTCGCGTGCTTTCTGCGATATATCACGAATGCGAGCACGGCCACCGCCAAAATACCTGCTACGATCCGAACGATTGTTGTCGTATCCATTGGATGTTTCCTCCTTTCTTCCCTCTCCTATCAACGTTTCCACCCGGTATACCCTCCCGACTCTTATAAGTAACCATGTGCATTACTGATACTTAGATGAATCGACGAACCATCGGCCCTACTTGAACGACTGCATATTTTTGGCAATGTTCAGGACCGCGGGTGCAAGCAACACAATGAAAATGCAAGGGAATATGAACAGGACAAGAGGAAAGAGTATTTTGATTTTTGTCTTCGCGGCCATCTCTTCGGCCCGCTGCCGTCTTTTCTGACGAATCTCGTCACCAAACCTGCTTAACGCTCTGACAATGGGAGTTCCGAACCGGTCAGCCTGCGTCAACATGCTCACAAACAGCGAGAACTCCGGAATTTTGGTGCGCTCTGCCGCGCTCTTCCATGCCTCCAACCGAGGCTTACCCGCAAGTTGCTCCAGATTGACCTGCATGAACTCCTGGTGAATGTCCGGGTGGCTGATGATCAACTCCTGTCCCACGCGCAGC
Source organism: uncultured Acidobacteriaceae bacterium (assembly GCA_963746595.1). Lineage (GTDB taxonomy): Bacteria > Acidobacteriota > Terriglobia > Terriglobales > Acidobacteriaceae > PALSA-350. Next base: position 946,868 of record CAVVBS010000009.1, on the reverse strand, counting down.
ATGGCCTGATCCAGACCCAGCCCTGCCTCCACGCAGATAACCAACAGGTCGAGCGCATCCGGAAGGCTCCTTCTGATTCGTTCTCTCCGTTTCTTGATCTTCATCTTCAACCACATGTCCGGGACCAGATAGAAGACAGCGGCCAGGGACAAAGCCCAGAAGACGGTGTTGGTGTGAATCAGGCTTCCACACACCAGGCCTAAGAGAGGACCAAGAATGCGGCTGGCAAAGTATGCGTTCATGCTTCGGCTGCTCTTGAGTCCTGCGCTCAAGAGCTGCTGTTTGACCTTTTCATCCTCGGCCAGGCCGAATCGAACCCGCACGGCCCTTGCCATGGAGAGGATGGTTTCCTGCACCCGCTCTTTGCTGCCTACGTTCCTTACGTCCGGGCGATTGCTCTGCACCATCTCCATGATCCGCTTGGCGGCGGGGGAGGGCCTCAGGATGACTGGAGCCAGAAGCAACGCAAGAACCAGAAAGACCGTAAACGTGAGCGCAACATAAAAGACCAGACCCATATCTCGCTAAACCTCGATTCCATTAACGATGCGACGAATGATAAAAGCGCCAAACGCGAGCATACCCATACTGAAGTACATCAGCTTACGGCCAAATGGATCATTGAACAGGATGCTGGAGTAGCCCGGGTTCACCAGGTTAAGCACCACCATCATTACAATTGGAAGCGCGCTCAGAATCCATCCGGTAATTCTTCCCTGGGCCGTTTGCACTTGAATCTCACCCTGAATCCGCAGCCGTTCGCGAATGACGAAAACCGTCCGGTCCAGGATTTCCGCGAGATTGCCGCCGGTGTCCTTCTGCACCAGGATCGCCGTCACCAGGACGCGCAGATCAGATGAGGGAACGCGCTCCAGAAGCTGCAGCAGTGCGTCCCGCATAGGCAAGCCGAGGTTCATCTGTCTGAAAATTTCCCCGAATTCAGAGGCCGCCGGTTCCTGCGCATTCTCAGAGAGCATATCGATCGCCCCTACGACGGAATGGCCGGCACGCAATGCGCGGGCCAGCATGTCAATGGACTCCGCGAGCACCGCGTTGAAAGCTTTGATTCTCCGGGAACGCTTGAACGAAAGAATTCCGTAGGGCAGCAAACTCAGTGCTACCCCGCCGGCGGCGTCGATCAGCGCCATCGAGGCGAACAGCCACGTAACGAAATATCCGGCAAGGAACAAGCCCACGCTGGTCAGGATAAGGGTGGCCACGGTGGTCGAGCTATTTCCCTGTAGTATGCGTAGTTGCAGCTTCTCCGCGAATCGGTATCCCTGCAGGATTTCGTCCAGCCAGTCAAACCTGCCCTTGCGCGTCGCCTTGAACAATTGCGTTGTCTCCGCGCCAACCTCTTTCTTCACGGATAGGGGGATCAGTGCCATCCGCTGCGCGATGGTCTGTTCATTCGGCGACCGCCGCGTCATCGCGATGACCACTGCAAAAGTGGCCAGCAAAATCGAGATAAACCCGAAAATCACGATAGCCATCTCTATAGCCCTACACTTCCACCGAGTAGTCGAGCAGGCCGGTTGGCAATGGGATCCCCGCCGCCTTCAACTTATCGCCGAATTTAGGCACGATTCCGGTCGAGCGAAATCGGCCCTTCACCTTCCCATTGGGTCCGAGTCCCTCTTTTTCAAAAAGGAAGATGTCTTGCATGCTGATGACATCGCTGAACGCGCCTGTGAGCTCGGTGATATGGGTAACCCGGCGCGAGCCGTCGCTCATGCGGGCTATCTGCACGATCAGGTGGACGGCGGATGCAATTTGCGCGCGAATCGCCTTTTCCGGCAGGCTCACGCTGCCCATCAAGGCCATGGTCTCCATGCGCGCCAGGGCATCGCGCGGTGTGTTGGCGTGGACCGTGGTCAGTGAACCGTCGTGGCCAGTGTTCATTGCCTGCAACATATCCATGCACTCTTCGCCGCGAACCTCGCCCAGCACGATCCGGTCGGGACGCATTCGAAGCGCGTTGATGACCAGCTCTCTCTGCTTCACTGCGCCCTTGCCTTCCACGTTCGGGGGCCGGCACTCAAGCCGCACTACATGGGAATGTTTCACTTGTAACTCGGCCGAGTCTTCAATCGTGATAATGCGCTCGCGCTCGTCGATAAAGCCGGAGAGCACGTTCAGCAAAGTGGTTTTGCCCGCTCCGGTGCCCCCGGAGACGATGATGTTGAGCCGGGCCTGCACCGCTCCCTTCAGAATTTCCAGCATCGGCTCGGTGAGCGCCTTGTTACGCAACAGGTCGTCTGCGACCAGCGGTTTCGACCCAAACTTACGGATGGACAGGATAGGCCCGTCGACGGCCAGAGGTGGAATGATCGCATTGACGCGTGAACCGTCTTTGAGACGGGCATCCACCATCGGTGAGGACTCGTCCACCCGCCTGCCTACCGCGGAGACGATCTTGTCGATTACGTGCATCAGATGCCGGTCGTCTTGGAAGACTACCGTGGTCTTTTCCAGCACGCCGCGTCGCTCTACATAGACCGAGTTGAAGGTGTTGACCAGAACGTCGTTGACGGTCGGGTCCTGGAGCAGTGGCTCCAGCGGGCCGAGGCCGAAAACCTCATCCAACACCTCCTGCGCCAACCGGTCCCGCTCCGCTGCGGAGAGAGGAATGCCTTGCTCGCCGATCAGCTGATGAATCACGGTAAGCAGCTGCTGTTGGGAAGCCGGATTTCCGTGCATGAGCGCGATCTTCTCCAGATCCAAACGCTTGATGAGCTCCTGGTGCACTGCCGCCTTGATCTCCTGCTGCATCTTGAGCGCAATCGGTCGCGCGCCTCTCACGATGGCGGGAACGATCCGGGCGCTTCCATTGCTGCTCGACTCATGCATACAGGAATCCTCGAAGGGTACGGGTTTCAGGCCGTACGTAAGTACTCGTAAACCAATCCGGCTTTACAGGCTGCGGAAAATCTCATGCTTTGTATCAGGGCACGACTTTAGTCGGGCCGTAAACGATTGAGAAAAACGAGGGCTTTAGCCCCTGAGGTGTTGCTCTCCTGTCTTGTGCGGACTTTTTCCGCAGCCTGTTTAGCCGCTGATGGCTGCTTTTCCCTTTTTTGCCACCCGCTTGAAATCCGCATTACTTCCACAGGGCGAACCGCTTCTTGACCGGTTCCGCAGTCGTTGGCCCAGCGGTCCCCGCCAATGCGGCGGCCCACTTCGTCATCTGTTGGGAAAATTCCGACTTGTTGTCCGCTGCCACCGGTTCGCCGACGTTGATGGATTGCACGAGCTGGCTATAGTTATTGGCAATCTTGAACGCAATCGGCAGGTGCACGGCCTTTTCGATCTGCTCGATCGTGACCGCCTCGTGCGAGGAGTAGCGGTTGATTACCACCTGCAGCTTCTTGGTCGCCTGTTCATTCTGAATGAGCCCATCCACGTAGCGCGAGAGATCGCGGATGGCGCCAATCTCCGGAGTGGAGATCAGGTATATCCAGTTGGAGAGGGCAATGACGGCGAGGTTGATGTCGTCGAACGACGCCTCGCAATCCAGAAGAACGAAATCGTATTGCGTGCCCAGGAACTCCAGTGTCCGCTCAACCGAATCCGTGTCGGTCTTCCACACGCCGCCATAAACGTCAGGAGAGGACAGAACATCCAGGCCGCTGGCATGGGTGGCGATAAATCCGCGGAGCAAGTCCTGGTCCAGGCGGCTGACATTTTGCACCAGGTCATAGAAGTGATGATTGCTCCCGTCCATTCCGAGGTAGAGAGCTACGTGTCCTAACTGTGGGTGATTATCAATGAGCAGCACTTTCTTTCCGAAGCCCCGGGCCAGGTACATGGCCAGATGGACCGCCAGCGTGGTCGTGCCGACGCCACCTTTGGCGCCGAAGAAGGAAAGAATCTTTCCCGAATTGCGCGCACGGCCTATGGTGGTCGACCAGCGATGGTCGAGCCGGGCGAGCGTCTCCGCAAATTCGTCGACGTCGAACGGTTTGGCGAGGAATTCACTGTACCCCGCTCTCATGGCGCGCAATAGCAGGTCAGGATCGGCGGTGGAAGAGAGCGCCAGAATCGCAATCTTGTGGTAAAAACTCTGGCGCAGAAATTCAGCTGTCTGGAGCGCAAGCTCCGGGTCCTTATCGAAATCAACCACCGCGATGCAGGCTTGGGCTTCGATGGCCCGCTGGGTAAGGGCCGGCAGCTTGGTGGTGGAAAAATAGCTCTCGTAATTCACTGGAACCAGCGTCCAGGGCTGATGAGAAGACGTCTCTCGAATTTGGTCCGCCGTTGCAGGGTCAACCTGCACCGTCAGTAGCGCCACCTCGAGAGCATCCGGGTTCTGTTCCTGCTTTATCACCGCGGGCCGCCTGTTCCTGGTTGGGGTTGCGTAGCTGGTTTTTGCTTACCGGTCTTCTTATCGAACTGTGTGGAGTCAAGCATCGGCCCCGGGAGTTTCGGTGGCGTGGGCGACGTCGAATCGGTCAACGGATCGACGATGCTGGGGGTGACGATTACCATCAGCTCCTCGGTGGAGTGGTTCACATTTTTTGAGCGGAACAGCTGGCCCAGAATCGGCACGTCGCCTATGCCCGGCATCTTGTTGAAAATGTCGGTGGTGCGATGGTCCAGCAGACCGGAGATGGCGAAGCTCTGCCCGTCGCGCAGTTCTACCTGGGTCTCTGCCCGGCGGGTGGAAATGGCAGGAACTGTGTACCCGGAAATGATGACTGCATTGGTGTAATCGAGCGCGCTTACTTCCGGTGCCACTTTCAACTGAATGGTCCCATCGTCATTGACGATCGGGGTAAAATCCAACCGCACCCCATAGGGTCGGAACTGAATGGTGATGGACGTTAGTCCGCCCGCTCCACCCTGAACCACCGGAAAGGGAAACTCGCCGCCGGCAAGAAACGAGGCCTTCTGTCCGCTCAACGTGGTAATGGCCGGCTCGGCAAGAATTTGCGCGAGATTTCTCGCCTGCAGATCCTGCAAGGCCAATCCAATATTCAGGCCAAAATTGTAAAACAATAGGTTGAGAGGATTGCTGCTGGTGAGAATCGCCGAAGTATTGCCACTGGCGGGCGTATAGACTTGGGACGAGGGAAACTGTCCTGTAGTGGAGTTGGTTTGATTCTTACCATAGCTGAAGAGGTTAATCCCAAACTGCTCCACCTTCGACCGGTCGATCTCCACGATCTCAACCTGTAGCCTCACCTGCCGGATATGCGGTGCTCTGACCACCACGGAATTGACCACAACTTTTCCATACAAACCGGCCAGCTTGACGGCCGCGTCGGCGGAAGCCTCGCTCAACACTGTGCCGGAGAGAGAGACGCGGTCCTGCTGCGCTTCAACGGTGATGTGGTCATACGGCAGCGCCTCGCGAATTTCTCCTTGGAGACTGGCGACATCCAGGTCTGAGAAAACCAGGTAGGTGGTCGACTGACCCGCTTCATCCCACAAAATCAGGCTGCTCACTCCGGGTGTCTTCGCTGAGACGACGATCTGCTTGGGGCTCGAGGTGAAGGAGTCGACCACCAGCGGGTTGCTCACATACACGCGCTTCAAACGGGTGAGAGTGGTGATAAAAATCGACCGCCCCACGAGGACGTGCAGAGGCTGGCTCGCAAATTCTGTTGAGCTGGGAAGCACAGTCGTGGCTTCCGGCAGGGTCGCCACATGCATTGCGGTCACAGAACTGGCGGCCGCAGCCGTCGTTGCCGGCATGGCGGCCGTGGTTTGTGCCTGGCTGACGCCGCTAAGCATAGCCCAAATGAGCGTGCGATATGTACCTCCCCAACGACCATACGTAACTATCAACGTTTCCGCCTCAGTTAAAACCCGTCACCACTTGCTTATCGCCCAGTATGGTTTCCACCTCGTACCGTTTGCGGCTGGGCTGCGTTTTGCTGGCGGGCGAAACGACTCCCTGCTTGGGCGATACAGCGCGAGTGCCGGTGAGCTGATTCAGGTCCACCGGCGGAGTCAGTGCCTGCTCCTTGTCCCCACCGCTTCTCAGTACGAAATAAATTACGCCCAGGCTGGTTGCGAGCACGATCTTCTCCGCGTCCTCCGGCTTCAGCAGCAGGGTCACCACATTGACGCTGATCGGCTTGCCGTCTGCTTCGGGGCGAGTTTGCTGCCCCGCGGCAAGAACCACCACATCCTGCAATACCGTCAGGGTCTGCGGTTCCGGGGCAAGCGCCGAATGATAGGTCATCAGCACATCCACATGGGTGCCGGGCAGCAGGAATCCCGCTACGCCCACCACTTCATCGGAACGAACCGAGATCGCTCGCATGCCCGATGGAATGTCTGCAGTCAGGCCGGCTCCGGCTCCCGCCGCCGCCAGTTGCCGTTCCAAAATGGGTTCGCCTTTGGGCAACGGATAAAGCACAATTCTGCCCGCGACTTCCTCGATCTTGGTGAAGCCGCCGGTAATCGGCGACGATACCGGCCACTCAATCAATTGCAGGCTCCCCGGTTTCAGTAGTTCGCCCGCTTCGAGCGGCTTGCCCGCGGCAACATAGAGTCGCCTCCGCGGCACACCGGCGCGAGTCCCCTTGGCCACCCGTCTGCTCAGCCAGAACGTAAACAGTCCGGAAATCAGCAGCGCGATCACCAAGGCCGTGAGAAGGCGTTTTGCCTTCATGCCTCACCTCTGCACAATCAAAAGTCCGAGGCTAAGAGCGCTCCCCGCGGCGATAGCTAATGCGTAAGGCAGGCGCAGCGTTCGCGCGTTGCCGACGTGCAACTCCGAATGGGGGGCTAGACCCGCGCTGGCGTGATGGACGGCCAACGCGCACATATTCCCCAGCGTCTCCTTCAGCCGGCGATGATAAAGTGCCAGGCCGACTGCCATCACGCCACCGGCGAGCGATGTCCATATAAGCAGCGGACCAACCAGCGAGAGCCCAGCGCTGCAACCCACCGCGGTGATCAGCTTCACGTCTCCCCCACCCATACCGCCGGCGAGATAAAACAGGAGAAAGACAAGGCCGCAAAGCAGTCCGGCGGCAACTGCCGAGCCTAGCTGGCGCCATCCCCCCAGAGCGTCATGTAGCAGCACGCCAAAAATAATTGCGGGAAATGTAAAAGCGTTCGGTATCCGTCGTTTAGTCACGTCATACACCGCGCCCACGGTAGCGCAGAGAAGCGAGCAAGCCGCGTACGCAACCTCAATGTTCAATCTCCCCACGGGATGCTTTCAGATCAGCAAGTTAGTTTCGATCTGCCTTCGTGCGAGGTCCATATTCGACAAATCCGAGCTCAGCCGGTTAAGTTAGACGGCGTTGGTTAATCGGGTGCCAACGCCGTTCAGGGCAGTCCCAATAGAAGTCGCGAGGGTCCTCATCGTGGCCGTGGCGCCCAAACCGATCAGTGCTGCAACCAGTGCATATTCGATAAGATCCTGACCAGACTCATCGTGCAAAAGGTTGGAGAAGAGCTGTTGTAGGTCATTCATTACATCTTTGCCCCGGATCACCGTCTGCCCTGGTCGCCGATCGCGCCGGCAGTTATACGCCAAAGCCGCAGGGTGCCCTGGCTAGAGCATTTTAGCTAATGGTGTAGACCGGGAAACTGAACTCGACGCGGCCATTCCGCCAAAGAAGGGCCGCACATGGCCGATCTCACCGGACCACAGTAGTAGCATTAGCTAACATGCGTTAGACAGCGCTGTTTAACTTGCTTCCGACGCTGCTGAATGCGGTGCTGATGCTGCCCGCGAGAGTGGTCATTGCAGCCGTGGCGCCTAGAGCGATCAACGCAGCGACGAGTGCATATTCGATAAGATCCTGACCGGACTCATCCCGCACAAGGTGAGATAGAACGTGTCTTAGATTTTTCATTCGTGCTCCTTTAAGGTTACAAATAGCCAGACTCGCGCTATCTACTAGGCATCGTCTAGGCAGCAAGGCGCAATGTCAATACACATCGTCGGGTTCGCCCAGAGAGAGATACTTACATTAGTCATGAGTATGTCTGCATGCGATAGGTCGCATAAAGATGGGCAACAAGAGAGGAGAAGCTCAAGTGAGCAATGTTGCTCTTTAATGTGCGGCCGCCAGCTGCAGATCCTAACGGGCTGACCGGCATTTGCCGATAGAGATATGTGATGTGTAAGTTTGGCGTAACTGCGATAAGAGTTCGGAAGAAAGAGCGCCGAAGGAAAGGAACCGTGAACAGCGAGATCATCTTTCATCAACGCAAAGCGGGATCTTATAGAATAGGCGCCCCTCGGCGATGGCTGCGGGGCGAGGAAGGTCAGAGCCTGATCGAGCTGGCACTCATGCTTCCGATCTTTACCATCCTGGTGTGCTACGCCGTGGACTTCGGGTTCTTCTTCCTGGTTGCCACTTCTCTGAACTCGGCCGCGCGCAATGCCATGGAGTATGCCATCCAGGGTACTTCATCGCCCGCCCAGGCCGCAGTGCCTGGTGTCGCGGCCGTGTCCAATCTTACCCTTGCCAGCATCGGACTTTCCTCTGCCTCAACCGCCACCGTCTCTGTTCGGATATGTTCCAGTGCCGTGGGCACGAATACCTCTGGTAACACTGCCCAATGCGCAACTCCTATTACTGGGGCGGGCGCGGTGACCGGCACACCCGATACGGACCCTGAATCCCCCCAATTCCAACTAAACCGGGTGGACGTGGTCTACACCGTCACTCCACCCATTCCCATTCCCGTGTCCATCCTTCCCACCCTGACCTTCCATCGCATGGTGGAAATGAGGCGCATGCAATGACATTTCCCTCAAAAGAATTGTCATCCCGCCTGCCCCGGCTTGCCGTGGGACCGGAGCGTAGCGCAGTGGAGGGACCTGCGGTTTCTTTTCCAGCTCTCACGCAAACACTTCAGTTAGCACGTAAGGGATTGAAAATGGCCCCGGCGTTAGCCACTGAGGGACACATTTCCATCTCTCCCTCTGGTTCCCCAGCCTGTACAGCCCGGCGGCCCGGCGGTGAAGATGGCCAGGCCACCTTAGAGATGGTGGTCTCGCTCACGGTCGCCTTCTCCCTTGTATTCTGGCTATTCGAGCTGTGCATGTTCACCTACACCTGTTGCGTACTGAACGATGCCGCGCAGGAAGGTGTGCGCTACGCGATCATGCATGGAACAGACAGCTCCCACTGCAGTGGCCCTGACACTCAGTGCACCAACCAGTCCCCCTACTCGAATGTACAAGCGGCGGTGACCACTGCGGCCTCCGCATCCCTGCACAACCTCTCAGCCATGACCGTTACAGTGAGCTACGCCAACAGCACAGCAGCCGTCGGAAATCCCGTCGCAGTCAAGGTGACTTATACCTATGTTCCCTACCTCAATCTCCCCGGCCTCCAGAATGCGGTGACTCTCAACTCCCAGGGAAAAATTCTCTACTAGGTCGTAAGCATGCCGCCATGACACAAATCAAAGCTGGATGTCGCCTCGGGACGGGAGAGCTGGCTAGCCAGGCGGGCCAGGCTTCCGTGTTCCTGCTCTTGCTTTTGGGAACATTCCTGCTCGCGTCTGTGGGCTTCGCCGTTGACCTCTCCAACATGTGGTTCCATCGCCAGGCCGCACAATCGGCCGCCGACGCCGCCTGCGTAGCGGGGGCGATGGACATGCTCTACCTCAACAACGGTACAATCACCACCAGCCCCGGCTTTACCGTCGGTACTTCCGGCGATTGCGCATCGTCGTCATCCGCCGCGCTATGCAAGTATGCACAATTCAACGGCTATACAGCGACCACCTCTGCTGCCGGGTGGAGCACGAGCACAGTCGCAGGCGCTGTCGCGGTCAGTTGGACTTTCCCCACTGTGGTCACCGGCGTCACCGCAGCCTCCGGAATTACGTATCCGTTCCTCAATGTTGTGGTGCGGGAGAAGCCGGCTACCTGGTTCATGGGGCTGGTAGGGGTGAAGTCGCTGACAGTTGGAGCGTCCTGTACCTGCGGACTTCCGCCCGGCATTGGGGGTGCGCCGCTTGTCATTCTGAATCCTACAGTGGGTGGCGCCCTCACCCTGTCAGGGGGGGCGCACATTGTGATCGTAGGCGGGCCCCAAACCAGCATTCAGGTGAACTCGTCCGCCAATGGTTCACCTTCAGCCAATGCTTCGAGCAACGCCGTCTACTGCAACGGAGGGAACGGTTATCCCATTGATACCAGCACGGCGGGGCCGTCGGGAACGGGCGGAAATCTGGCCATTGTGGGAGGCCCGCTTACGAACCAGTTTTGTGGCGGCAACTACATCATGAACAATACAACCCAAGCGCAGTGGAAGAGTCCCGTAACGGTCGTTCCCGATCCCTACTCGAGCGTTCCCGCTCCCACCCAGCCGGTGAGCAAGGTGTTAGAGTCCGTAACTCCCGTAGCTACCGTGGCCCAGGGTTATACTCCCAACTCAGACCCAACCTATGGTTATATACACGGCACCTGGGTTGCGAGTGGGACGGACAGTTGCCCCAATACCGCTGCTCAACAACATTACTTGACCTACAGCAGCACTTATCCCTATAACGGCGGAAATATCTACGGAAACTGCCTGGAATTTACTCCCGGGTATTACCCAAACGGTATCGATACCACCAGTCTCGCAGGCTACGCCAACGACGTGGTCATTTTCATGCCCGGAGTGTATTACCTGAATGGAAACCTCAATGTTGGATCAGCCACGACCCTTCGCAACGCATGGGTCGGAACTCAGCCGGCCACGTCAGGCGTGATGTTCTATTTCCTCAGCGGAGGGCCTCTCTTTGCCGGCGGTTCCGGAGCAGCCAGCGGTTCTATCACCTCGGTGCCTTCCTATTACATGAATTGTTCCGGTACGCTGACACCCACTGGCACGCCCAACTCCCTTACCGGAAATGTGCTCATATCGCAGTGTGGCGCGGGGGGAACTTACATCGGCACACCCAGCTCCGACACCTACTCCGCTACGGGAAAGCGCGGACTTCTCTTCTTCTCCGCTCATGCCAACACGTATAGCGCCACATTGATCGGCGCCGGCGCAACGCTCAACTTCAGCGGCGTACTCTATTTCCATAACAGCAGTTATGCGGACCTGGTCCAACTGAATGGTGCAGGCGGGTCAACCACCTATGCAGTCGGAAGTATCGTGGTTGACCAGCTGACACTGAGTGGAAGTGGAATCATCTCCATGAACGTGAATAGCACTGCGGCTTCAGGCGTTCCGGAAGTCAGCCTGTTTCAGTAGGTGCCGCAAACCGATGCCTCGGCAACAGGATAGGGCTGCAGGAACTGTTCGGCTGCGGCTGGATTCCAAGGCGCAGTCCGGTCCGGCGGAGGAATAAAGCCTTTTTCCGGTGGAACCAGCAGCCACACCTGGCGATCCTTGAACGCGCACAACAGTGGCAGATTCGACTCGAAGGCTTCCGTATCGCGCGCCCAGATCACATGCTGGGTTGGAATGTTGTAGCCGTTGTTGATCCAGTCGTTCTCCCAGAGATGATCAGGACGGTAGCGGACGATGACCAGCTGTTTGCCCGGTTTTGCTTCCATGATGTGGTGAATATCCTGCCATGCAGGAGTCTGACCGTCCAGGTTCATCCAGGTACCCCAAGTCGGAAATCCGTCTGTCGGAACCACAATGAGCCGCACCGCGGCCATGATGACGATCGATGCCAGTGTGCCGCGCATTAATTTGAGCCAAACTATGCTTCTCCGGCCGAGCACGCGCATCCAGCGTAGCCCGTTCAACAATATGAGATACAAAATGCCCGTGTTTACGGCGAAGTAGTGCGCCTGCAGCCATGTCTCCGAGAGAAAGCCAGGAGCACGCCAAAGCGAGCGTGTATATCAGCACCCTGGACTTTCTGGCGCACCAGGTTGGAATCAGGCCGATGAGAGGCAGTGTCAGCGCCGGGAAGATGAAGAACAGCCATTGATACACACCCTTAGCTGCCGCCTCCGCAAAAAAATCACCTCTCGTTTTCAAGCTCGTATAGGGAAACATATCCGCATCGCGGTTGTATGCGAGTTGCTCGGGGAACTGGTAATGAACGGAATAGTTCGGTTTTCCAAATAGAAACGGTGGGGCCATGCCCCACTGTTGCCAGTGCGCTACCCAAGGGAACGTGAGATGTCCGGTAACGCGATGGCAATAGTAGCCGGTAAGAACGGTTCCCACCAGGAGAACCGCGAGCCCCGGAAGGAGCACGCGAAAAGTAGCACGTTTTTTAAGCAGGATCCACAAGGTATAAAAACAAACTGGCAACGAAAGCAGAGCACCTTCAAACGGACGTGAGTTTGCCAGGAGTATAAGTGCCAGCGCCATCAGGAGTCCGTAACGCTCTTTCGGCCGGCGTGTAAGCCTGGCAGCAGCGCCCAGCAGTAAACAGCCGCCCAGCATTGCCACCGAGCCTCCCCAGTACCCATTGCCGAAGTAGCTGAACCAGCTCATGCGAACAATCGCAACTAAGCCGCCGAGCAGTGCCCACTCCGCGGGGAGATAGGCTTGCAGCATCCAGCACAGGCTTGCCGCCGCCAGCGCCATGCTCAACAACACTCCAGCCCGCGGCGTTCCCAAAAAGCGTTGGCCGAACGCCATAAAAAGCGGCGCCGCTGCCCCATACTTCGACATATAGGTTGGCTGCATCAAGACATGAAACGCCTCGAAGTGGTGCCATTGGGGTGGAGTCGGATTGGTGAGTCGTCCATGAGCAAATGTGTCGCTGGCCAACAAGTAGCTGAATTCATCCTGCACCCTGGGCGGTGGAAATGGCTCGATAGGCAGCAGTGCAATGCGGCCGAAGAAGGAGAGAAGGAAGACGGCCGCACAAGCGCGCAATCGCTTCTGCGCGAAAGAACGCAAACTCCTGTTCGGAAAGACCACTGGAAATCTCACCGGGAGCACGACGAAGAGAAGCAGCACCGACAGCGTCACCAGCGTCTCGATACCGGCAAATGTCAGGTGGTGCGTTTCGAAGTGAAAGAACCGTATGTAGTTGGTCACCAGCATGGTGAGGCCCGGGTGAAGAGGATGGCCACCCCGTCGTCGTACTCGGCACGCCAGTCGTGGCTTTCTCTAAGCAAACTGGACAATGGCGAATCCACGGGCATGAGCACCCACTTCACGTGATAACGATCGAGTGGTTCCCGCCATTGCCGCGATCCCAAAATGGCCTTCCCGTACTCCCTGACGAACGCTTCTCCATAAAAATCGTGCCGGTCGTCGAAGTACACTTCGGTTCCTGGATAGAGCCTGTAAATGAGGTAAGCACCCCAGGTATCGGAGCTGAAAAGATGATCGCGAATGCCTCTTTGCGCGACAAATTGCGCTGCTTTCACGGGAAAGGTCTTCTCATCAAAATGGGCGGATAGAATTTGTCTCGAAAACACGCGCCCACCGTGCAACACCAGCGCCACGGATGCGGCCATCACCACTGCAGCCAGCACATACCCATGGAGCTGCCCTTCCAGGCGCGTCATGCTGTCCGAGATACCTCGCCCCGCGTCGAGTACGGAGTGTAACCATCGCAGACCGGACGAGTCATCGGATTTCGGAGAGAGGGCCGGTGTCAACAGCGGCCCCAGAACCAGGCTCATAATGATCACCGAAATGGGTATGTTGCGCGCCGCATACAGCCCCGCGTGGAGCGAGAACAACAGCAGCAGCACGCGGGTTGGGGTGAGCCGATCGCGTCCCAGCATGGCTCCCGCAATCACCAGCGGAATGAATAGCTCGAAATATTCGTAGACGAAAACATGGAAATTCGGTGACTTGAATTCGTCGATATTGTTCATCAAAAAGCTATTGGACAAGTATTGATACACATGAATATGCAGCCGGTAGCCATAAGGCGTAAGCAGCGTGGTCAACAGGCAAACGAAAAAAACGATGGTCAGATGGGCTATCTTTTGCCGATCCCCGCCACGCGGAGCGGTGAGAGATCTCCAAATCGCTCCCAGGGCAAAGATCCCAAGTAGCCCCAGCCCCAGAATGAATCCCGCGTGAAGATTCACCCAGAACAACATCAGCGGCGGTAGCCACAGCAACGCCGAGCGCTCGCCATCTTCAAAGCGGCAAAGGTTTTCGACCCAGAGCAGCGTGAACAGCCAGCTCAGGACGTGTGGCCTGGCGAGCATATGAACCTGGGCAGCCGCTGCCGCCAATAGGGTCAGAAACGCGGCCACCGCCAGGTTGCCGCTTCTGCGCAGAATGAATCGAAACAGAAGTGCGAAGGTGACGCTTATGACTGTTGCGGTAAAGAGTACGACTCCATTCAAACCAGAGACGTGGTGGATTGCGGCAATGACCACGTCGTACATCCACTCCCATGCGTACCATGGCTCTTCGTGCCTGGTGTAGGAAAAGGGATCGGTGCGCGGGATCGCGTGGGTCGCCAGGATCAGCTCGCCGCTCCGAATGTGCCAACCAGTATCGGCATCGCCGAGTAGACCGGCACTCATCGGGCTGAATGCAAGGATGCCGAGAAGGACAAGGAAAAACAGATCGGCGAACGACGGCAGCGCCCAACGTAGCCAAACTGCTGGGGCGCTCTCCAGAGTCATCGCTTCTCCGCGCAATCCCGAAAACTCGTAACCGCATACGCGGCCAGGATCGTAAGCAAGGGATCGATCACCAACCGATAACGGAACTCAGCGTGGGTGATGTAGTAGGGCAAAGGAAAAACCATCAGAGGCAAGAGGAACAAGACGGCCACGCGGAGGCGGCCTTCTCTCATCAAACGCCAGATACCCATGAATCCAAGAGAAGTTGTCAATACGGCATGGAGAGTGAAAATTACGGAACCGTCTTTGTTGCCCGTTCCCGTCCAGAAGCGGAAGAATCTCACCGCGCTAAGTCGCAGGAACTCAGCGGGATGGGCGCGAATATATGCCGTGGCAAGCGCCGACTTGTTGCGCATATAGGCCACCTCGCCTTTGGCGACATACTGGTCATATTCCCATCGATTGAATGTCGGGAATTGCGATTCATCCAGGAAGCCGGATGCTCCGGCGCGGTTGCCTACCCATAATTCGAATCCAACCGTGCTGCGCAGGGGAATGAAAGCGTGCAGCACGCGCGCGTTCCGGATTGGCCACGGAGCAAACACTGCGGAGAGCACCAGCGACGCCAACGGCAAATACCAGAACGTCTTTCGTGTCTGCCACGCCGCCCATCCCATCAGCGCCAATAACGCCGGCAATAGTGACGGATTCACCAGCGCGGCCAGCCCGCTATAGGCGCCCATCAGCGCCCAGAGCATTCCGCTCGGACTTCGCTCACAATGCAGTGCCAAAGCCGCCATGCCCACCAGCAGCAGGGTCGACAAGCAGGTCTCCCAAAAGATCGTCGGCATCCAGATAAGCGGCAACGACACCGCCCAAAATGTGCCCGCGAGGTTGGCTGCCCGGATGCCGAAGCACTGGCGCGCAACCTGCATGATGCACAGCACGGTAAGCACGCTGAAGAGAAGCTGCATCAACATGACAGCGATAGCCGCTGCAACGCTGAACGGCCCAAAGATCCGGAAGAAGAGCGCGATAACAGCCGGGTATCCCGGAGCGAGAAGGGCAGTTGGCCCCGTCGATCCGCCGAACGGCGAGCTGAGCCCTTGTCCCGCAACCAGGGACTGCGCCAGCGTCCCCAGCTCAATCCCGCGCGAATAAAGCCATTTAGGAGGAAATCGCGCGACCACAAACCATACGATCAGTAACCGTAGTAGTAGCGCGACCGCAAGAATAGCCAACGTATGCGGCCTTGTTCCCGATACGGTCTTTATGCGTCCTCTCGTCAGAGGGTTCCATCCTTCTCCGCTTTGCTCGTTATCGGCAAATGCTGCAGGAGGCTAGAGAGTTAGAGGCGCTGGCCGGTGCTTTCTTCCGCTGCCCTACCCAGCTGGTGGAGCGTGGCCACAACTTTTCCCGGGTTTTGGCGTCTTATCCCTGGAGGAGCAAGTCAGCCATGTTTCGTCTCCGCGCTACCCTCGCCCTTTTCGCCCTCCTGCTCGCGGGGCCGCTTGCTGTCTTTGGGCAAAGTGCGCAAGCTGCGCCACCCCGGCAGCCTCTAAGCTGGATCCCCCAGGGTTTCGAGGTGCTGGGACAGCGCGCCGCTTTTCACACCGATTTCACCTTTGACCGTTCCATGTTGCAGCTGGCCGGCTACTTTATCGGCGATGCCGATCAGCAGGCGCGCAATGCCATCGCCAAGCTGAATGGCATCTCGGTGCACAGTTATCACTTCGCCGCGCCCGGCCTCTATGATCCCGCTGCGCTGGACCTCATCCGCAGGCAATACGAAGCCGCCGGCTGGCGGCATCTGGTCGCTGCTCACGGCAAGGGTGACCCCTTCGACTCTGGGCAGACCGACCTATGGATCAACTTCGCTCACATGGATGTGACTGGCATGATGGTGTTGATTTCCTCGCCCAAGGATCTCAACCTGATCGCGCTCAACGGAGACATCAGCACGCTCGATCTACTGCATCTTCGCGGTCATTTCGGCATCCCGCGCTTTTCCGGTGACGGCTTTGTGCCCCCCGGGCCCTCATCGCGCGCGCGCCGTCCCTACGTGGCGCCGGCCCCTGATCCCAGCATGCAGAATCAGGCTCCAGACTCGGCCCCGGAGCAATATCCAAGCGGCCAAGGCGTAGGTGTAGGCATCGGCGGACCAGCAGTGGAGGCCGCCCCCCCGCCCCCCACTCCCCCAGGCTTCTAGCGCCCTCCACGACCGATTCGTTCCGGCGGAGATAAGCTACTTCACAACAGCCAGCGGCTCTTCCAGCCACTGCCACTTGCTCATGGAAGCGCCCCTCCACCCGTTGTCATCCCGCCTGCCCCGGCGTGCTGTGGGAGCGTAGCCGAGGGACCTGCAGTTCCACTTCACCTCAAGCCACTGCAGCCACCGGCGACTCTTTCAGCCACCAGCCACTTGCTCATGGAAGCGCCCCTCCACCCTTTGTCATCCCGAGCGTAGCCGAGGGACCTGCGGTTCCGCTTCACCCCAAGCCACTGCAGCCACCGGCGACTCTTTCAGCCACTAGCTAGCTAATTGCTGATGGAAGCGCCCCCACTCTTTGTCATCCGAGCAACGGCATCCCTGTGGAGAGTTGAGAAAGAAACGACCCTGCAAAATCGCCATGGATGCGAGGCCCGGAGGGCCGACCGCCAAACGTGAGCCCAGCCCGGAAGGGCTGGGATTCAATCCCCCGGGTGATCTGGAGCGCCGTAGGCGCGGCACTGCTCGACCCCGTGTCGTTAGTTAGGGATAGCCGGGGGATCCGCGGTCCCCCGACGTCGCCATCATCCTGCGCTTCTCGCCCACTTCCAGGTAAACATTCAGCAGCGACAGCGCAGCCGGGGTCACCCCAGGAATTCGGCTCGCCTGGCCTAGCGTCTGCGGCCGCACCCGGGCCAGTGTCTCCTGCATCTCCCGCGACAAACCGCTGATCCCCGCATACTCAAAATTCGCCGGAATAACCCGCTGCTCCGCCTTCTTGAGCTTGTCGATTGCCTTGCGCTGCTGATCCAGATACCCGGCGTACTTGATCTCCGTCTCCACCGACTTGAGCTCATTGCGAACCCTGGCATTCACGGAACCACCAAAGAAACCCAGCTCCCCAGCCTCCTGCTCCCATTCAAGTCGCAACACCGGCAGAAGCATCTCCAGGCTGATCTCCGGCCGCTTAAGCAGTTGCCCGTAGGTTTGCCCAGCAACATTCCCCAACGCCGAAGCCACCTCCGGCAGCAGAGCGCCCAGGCGTTCGAGGTTAACCTTGCGCGTGGCCAGCAGCTTCTCCAGCGCCACCGCGCGCGCCTGCTTCTGCTCATAATCCTGCCAGGCCCCGCTGCTGATCAGTCCCAGCTTATGTCCATAAGGAGTCAGCCTGCGATCCGCATTATCGATGCGCAGGTGCAAACGGAACTCAGCACGCGAAGTAAACATCCGATAGGGCTCGTTGGTGCCCTTGCTGATCAGATCGTCAATCAGAATGCCCGTATAAGCCTCGGTGCGGTCGAGCGTGAAAGGCGCCTCTCCGCGCACCAGCAGCGCAGCATTGATACCCGCCATCAGGCCCTGGCATGCCGCCTCCTCATACCCTGAGGTGCCGTTGATCTGTCCCGCAAGATAAAGCCGGGCAATCTGCTTCACCGCCAGGCTGCGATCGAGCTCAGTGGGGTCGATGGCATCGTATTCAATGGCATACCCAGGCCGCAGCATCTCCGCCTTCTCCAGGCCAGGAATCGACCGCACCACCTCCCACTGCACCTCCATCGGCAGTGAGGTCGACATACCGTTGACGTAAACCTCGTTAGTATCCAGCCCCTCCGGCTCGAGGAAGAACTGATGCTGCTCCTTATCCGGGAACCGCACCACCTTATCTTCAATCGAAGGGCAATACCGCGGTCCGACCGCCGTAATCTGCCCCGAGTACATCGGCGAGCGGCCAACATTCTCCCGAATAATCCGCAACGTCTCCGGCGTGGTGTAAGCGATATGGCAGGAGATCTGCTTTTGCGGCAGCTCCACCGTGCGAAAGCTGAACGGGGTCGGGTCCACATCCCCCGGCTGCTCCGCGAATTTGCTCCAATCGATGCTGCGGCCATCCAGTCGCGGCGGTGTCCCGGTCTTAAGCCGGCATCCACGCAGGCCCAGCCCCTTCAGCGCTTCGCCTAACAGCACGCTGGGTGGCTCGCCGCTGCGGCCGGCGGGGTAGCGCTCCTCGCCGCAGTGAATCAAGCCGTTGAGAAAAGTGCCGGTAGTGATGACCACCGCACCCGCCAGCACCGTGCGCCCATCGCGCAAACGCACCCCGCGAAGCGTCCGAGGGCCCCCCTCCGGCTCATCGAGCACCAGGTCCACCACCTCCGCCTGCTTGATAAGCAGGTTCGCCTGCGACTCCAGCACCTGGCGCATCTTCACCCGGTATTGGCGCTTGTCGCACTGTGCTCGCGGAGACCACACCGCCGGCCCACGCGACGTATTCAGCAAGCGGAATTGGATCCCCACCGCATCGGCGACCTCGCCCATAATGCCGCCCAGCGCATCCACTTCCCGTACCAGGTGCCCTTTGGCGATGCCCCCAATGGCCGGATTGCACGACATTTGCGCGATCAGGTCCAAGTTGAAGCTGAACAGCGCCGTCCGCAGGCCCATCCGGGCAGCGGCCATCGCCGCTTCGCACCCCGCGTGCCCCGCACCCACAACTACAATGTCGTATTGTTCCGTAAACGCCATAACCCTTCTATTCTAGAACTTTGGCAGGAGATCGTATGGGAGACACAAGGATTGCTCTACTAGGGCTTGGACTGATGGGTTCAGGCATGGCGGCCCGCCTGCTCGATGCAGGCTACCCACTCACCGTCTGGAATCGGAACCCAGACAAGGCAAAAGCGCTGGCTGATCGCGGAGCCAAGGTGGCCAAATCTCCCCGCGAGGCCGCGGCAGCCGCGGACGTGGTCATCAGTATGCTGTCCGACGTCGTCGTCTGCCGGGACGTGTGGTTGGGACGGGGCGAAGCCATACTGGGCGCCGCGCCGGGAACCATCCTGGTCGAGTCCAGCACCGTCACCGTGGAGTGGATTGAGGAACTCGACCGGGCGGCCAAGGAACATAGCTGTGACCTGGTGGATGCCCCGGTGACTGGGAGCAGGGTCCAGGCCGAAGCCGGGCAGTTGCTCTTCCTGGCCGGCGGTTCAGCCGATGTTGTGAACAAGGTCACCCCAGTCCTCAAGGCCATGGGCCGCGACGTGATCCATGTGGGCGCGGTGGGCAGCGGTGCTCGCCTCAAGCTAATCAACAATTTCCTTTCCGGCTCCCAAGTAGCGGCCTTGGCGGAGGCCCTCTCCCTCATTGAGCGCAGCGGCCTGGACCGGGAGAAGGCGCTGGGCGTGCTCACCGAGGGCGCCCCAGGCAGCCCCTTGGTCAAGCTGCTCAGCGGGCGCATGACCGCTCGCCAATACGAGCCCCATTTCCTCCTACGCCTCATGACCAAGGATCTTCGCTATGCGGTCAGCGAGGCCGACCATTACGCCCTCGATCTTGATATGGGCCGGGCGGCTCTGCGCGTTTTCGAGCACGCCATCACCGCCGGACAGGGAGATGAAGATATGTCCGCGGTGGTGGAGCAGTTCCGCATGCAGGAACAGACAGCCAAGTGAAGAGGATACTCGGCAAACTCTACGCACGATGGATGTACCGCTGGGAAACCGCCCTCACCACCCGTGACACCAACCGCATCGTCCGCCCGGTGGAGTGGGGATTTGACTGGCTCCAGGAATTCGCCCAGTCCCTCGGATTCGGTCTTTCCCCCCACCCTCCGGGGGATGATGCCGGGGCCGAGCAGGCCATGCTGCAGTTGAACGACTTCATCCTGCGCCATCGGGCCGAGTTTTTTGCCTACCAGACTCCGGATGATTTCGTCCTCGAGGAGCGTCATCCGCTGTTGTTTCCTACCAACGTCCGTCCCCGGACCCTGCAGCAGGACGCCAAGTTCCGCCGGCTTGCCGCCGCTGGGCAGCTCCCCAAGGCACAATTCCTGCGCTTTACTTCGCCCGTGCGCACCCCTTATCCAGAGAACGATCGGGTCAACGCCCGCTGGTTTCCCGCTCCTCCGGAAAAGCAGGCAGGCAAGCCCAAACAGGCAATCATCGTCATGCCGCAGTGGAATGCCGACGCTTTCAGCCACAACGCTCTCTGCTCCCTCTTCAACCGTTTTGGCATATCCGCCCTGCGCCTCAGCAAGCCTTATCACGACATTCGCCGCCCCGCGGAGCTGGCGCGAGCCGACTATGCCGTCAGCGCCAACGTCGGCCGCACCATCTCCTCCTGCCGCCAGGCAGTCATCGACATCCGTTGCTGCATCGACTGGCTTCAGCAGCAAGGCTATGAACAGTTCGGCATCCTGGGCACCAGTCTCGGCTCCTGTTACGCCTTTCTTGCCGCAGCCCTCGACAGTCGCGTGCGTGTATGCGCCTTCAACCATGCCTCCATGTCTTTTGGCGATGTGGTCTGGACGGGGCAGAGCACTCGACACATCCGCGCCGCCTTCGAAGGCATTTCCATGACTCAGCAGCGCCTGCGCGATGTCTGGGCTGCCGTCAGCCCGTCGTACTACATGGACCAGTTTGCCGCCCACCCTAAAAAAGTTCTGCTCATCCACGCCACGTATGACCTCACCTTTCTGCGCGAATACTCGCTCCAGGTGATCGACAATTTCCGACGCCGCGGAATTGATTTCGTCTCCAAAGTTTTGCCCTGTGGCCACTACACCACCGGCGAGACCCCGTACAAGTTCATCGACGGCTGGTACATCGGCTCCTTTATCCACGGAGCTTTCAAGCACTTAGCGACAACTCCAGCTCTCCCGGCACAGGAGAAAGAGCTAATCGCGCGATAACTTACCAAGGTAACCAAAAGTAACTTATAGCTCTTATAGCGCTTTTAGCGCTCAATTAATTTGGGAAGCTCACCTTCACAAAAAATCGAATAAAACAAGACGGCCGTAAAAGCGAGAAGGGTGCCCCAGGTTCGCCTGCCTGCCCCGGCGTCCCGTGGGAGCGTACGCGGGCCGAAAAAATGGCGAAGCCTCCAACGCTTTCGCTCGACCACCCCACCCACCGAACCCCACCCGCAAATAGTCTAGAATCGCAACATGTCTGACCGCATGCGCCGTACGCTTGCCGAGGCCGATCCAGAGATCGCCGCGGCCGTAGATCACGAAATCCGTCGCCAGCACGAAGGCCTGGAGATGATCGCCTCGGAGAATTTTGTAAGCGAGGCGGTATTGGAGGCTGTCGGGTCAGTCTTCACCAACAAATATGCCGAAGGCTATCCCGGCAAGCGTTATTACGGCGGCTGCGAGTATGCCGATGTCGTCGAAAATCTGGCCCGGGATCGCGCCAAGCAACTCTTCGGCGCCGAGCACGTCAACGTGCAGCCCCATTCTGGCTCCCAAGCAAACGCCGCCGCCTACATGGCGGTCATCAACCCCGGCGACACCATCCTGGGACTTGACTTAGCCCACGGGGGCCACCTGACCCACGGCCACAAGCTCAGCTTCTCCGGCAAGCTCTACCGCGCAGTCTTCTACGGCGTAGACAAGGAGACGGAGCGGATCGACTACGACCTCCTCGAAGCCACGGCTGAGCGCGAAAAGCCAAAACTCATCATTGGAGGAGGCAGTGCTTATCCCCGGATCATCGACTTTGCCCGCATGCGCCAGATCGCGGACAAGGTCGGAGCGTTGCTGCTGATCGATATGGCCCATTTCGCCGGCTTGGTCGCTGGCGGCGCTCATCCTTCACCGGTGCCCCACGCTCACTTGGTCACCACCACCACGCATAAGACCTTGCGTGGTCCTCGTGCAGGCATGATTCTCTGCCAGCAGCAATTTGCCGCCGCGGTCGATAGAAGCGTTTTCCCCGGCCAGCAAGGTGGTCCCCTGGTGCACGTGATCGCCGGCAAAGCCGTAGCCTTCAGGGAAGCGTTAGACCCGGGATTCAAGCAATATGCCGAGCAAGTGGTCCTAAATGCGAAAGCCTTGGCCGAAACCCTGATGGCCGAAGGCTACCGGGTAATTTCCGGTGGAACCGATACTCACTTGATGCTGGTGGAT
This sequence comes from uncultured Acidobacteriaceae bacterium, assembly GCA_963746595.1. Lineage (GTDB taxonomy): Bacteria > Acidobacteriota > Terriglobia > Terriglobales > Acidobacteriaceae > PALSA-350. Next base: position 924,329 of record CAVVBS010000009.1, on the reverse strand, counting down.
GTTTTCTCCCACGGCATTCTGGGCAGCGAAGCCGAAAACGCCCTGCATGAAGCGGGCATCACCGTGAACAAGAACGCCATCCCTTACGACGTCAATCCGCCGCTCAAGCCCAGCGGCATCCGCATCGGCAGTCCCGCCCTGACCACGCGCGGCATGGGCGAGCCGGAGATGCGGACCATCGCCAAGTGGATCACGGAAGCGTTAGATCAACGCAATGACCCGCAAGCCCTGCGTCTCATACGAGGGCAAGTGTTGGAGCTGGTCGAGAGCTTCCCGCTGTATGGCTGGCTACGTGTGCCCGAAACCGTGGCCGCCGACTACGGTCCCTAGGCCTTCGGCGTAGTCTCCCACGGATTGTAGGTGCCCACATTCCAGAGATAGCCTTCAGGGTCGCGGCAAGTAAACGCCTTGCCGCCGTAGCCCTTCTCTTCCAACTCGAAGACCATCTCAGCGCCGGCTGCTTTGGCCTGGGCATAGGCTGCATCACAATCGCTCACCATGAGGGAGATGCTGCGCGTCTCGCGGCCGCCCAGCTCATCGGGCATGGCAGCGTATTTCGAGTAGTCTGAGCAATTGCTCGCAGAACCGAGCATGATCATGCCATTGCCAAAGGTGAGTTGAGCATGCATCACGCTGTTCCCCTCTCCCATATAAACAGCGTTCTTTTCAAATCCCAACGCGGTGCACAGCCATTCGATTGCCGCCAGGCAATCGCGATAGCGCATACCGGGGATCACGGTTGATTTGCAGTCTCTAGCGTAGGTAGCCATGCCCTCATGCTGCCATCTTGCAAATTGGGTGTCTTGAAGAAATCGGAACCCCACTACACGGCAACGTGATTCTGCCATCGCCCGCGCGAGGCGCTGTAAGTCGTGGGATCAATGCCGGAAAAGCAGTGGAAGTCTCGCGAGAAGTGCGATTGGTCAGCATATCCGCAAGTGACTGCCAGCTCCGCCCATCGCATTTCAGCGCCCTGGTGCAGGGCACGCACTGCGCGTTGAAACCGTCGCACCCGGCTCCACTGTTTGGGAGAAAGACCAACATCCTCGCTGAAGACATGGTGCAGCCGCCGCTCACTGATGCCAAGCTCGCGTGCCGTTTCTCGAACGCTAAGCGATCGAAGCAGGCTCAACGCCGAGCGAACATGGCTTCTCCGTTCCCGCGCCGAGGCCTGCTCACAAAGCATTTCGTCCAGGATCTGCAACGTGACCTCAGGCGAGATTGCTGAATCGCGCAAGCGTTCACGCGCCGATCCCAAAGGCCAGAGGTCGCTAAGCGAAAGGGATTGTTCATAGAAGAGGTCCGCCCGTTCGCGCAACCACGGGCCAAGTCCTCCAGGACGAAAGACCACTCCAACCAGCCTCTTCATATCGCCGGTGGCAACCAACTCTGCCGACGTCCGCGCGCCAACCAGCAAAGCCGGAGCGATCGGCACATCCCCCTCTGGACTGCAATCGGTCAGATGGTCCGCCGCGAGAGAGATGACAAATTGGATCTTGCCCCCCGGCAACACCAGCTCCCGCTGGTGCGGCACATGCGGAGCACACGCATACCAAAGCGTCTCTACACAACCAGCCAACGCCGCTGACGGCTTGCGCTCCAGGTAAATCATCCCATCCAGCCTCGACACCCCCGCGACTCTTTCAGCCGCTAGTCAATTCCCCATGGAGGCGCTACCCCACCCTTGTCATCCCGCCTGCCCCGGCGCGCCGTGGGAGCGGAGCCGAGGGACCTGCGGTTCTCTTCAAGCAGCATCAAAGGCTCAAGTAAGCACGGCTCTCGTTCTTGAACCCTTTCCCAACCACGAACGATGGGTGCCCCAAACCACAAGCTTTTCTTTCAGACTAACCACTCAACACAGCAGACCGAATCTCAATCAACCTCGGCAGCACCTCCCCCAACTCCACTGCCGGGGCGCCCCGCAACCCAAAGGCAAAATAAACCTTCCGGTAAAGCTGGTAGAGCTCTTCATACACGCGAACAGCCTTAGCCTCCGGCTGATACGTTTGGTACGGTAGGCACATCTTCGCCTGCGCCTCTTCCACCGACTTGAATGCCCCGGCCGCGAGCAGCGCGAAGATACCCGACCCAAGGCTGGTGGGAATCCCATCCGGCACCAACACCGGTTTGCCCAGCACATTGGCATACACCTGGTTGAGCACAGGATTGTTTTGCGGCACTCCACCGCCATTGATGACGCGATCCACGGGCACTTCGTACTCAGCCAGCCGCTCCAGGATAATCCGAGTGTGAAACGCAGTCCCTTCGATCGCGGCAAACAATTCATCCTGGGCGGTATGAACCACATTCCACCCCAACGTGATGCCTCCGAGCTCGGGGTTGACCAGGATCGTGCGGTCCCCATTGTCCCAGCTCAGCCGCAGCAAGCCGGTTTGTCCCGGCCGGTAATTCTCCAGTCCGCGGCTGAGCTCCGCGATCTTGACATTGGCGCGGCGGGCGATAGCTTCGAAAATGTCGCCCGTTGCCGACAGCCCCGCCTCGATGCCCGTGTAGCCCGGATTCACACTACCGGGAACCACACCACACACGCCCGGAATCAGCGTGGTCTTCCGCTGCATGGCGATGATACAAGTCGAGGTCCCGACTACGTTGACTACATCGCCCTCACTACACCCAGCACCGATGGCATCCCAGTGGGCATCGAAGGCGCCCACGGGAATCGGAATACCCGCCCGCAAGCCCATCTTCTCCGCCCATGCCGGCGCGAGATGACCTGCGAGTACATCGGAGGTGTGATATTCGCCACCAAGTTTGTTGCGAATGCCGTCCAACAAAGGGTCGACACTCGAAAGAAAAGCCTGCGACGGCAAACCGTCCCACTTAGGATTCCACATCCACTTGTGACCCATGGCGCAGACACTGCGCTTCACCAGCTTGGGGTCGGTAATCCCGCAGAGAGTCGCCGCCACCATGTCGCAGTGTTCGAAGGCGCTCGCCAGTTGACCGCGCTTTTCCGGGTTGTGGCGGAGCCAATGCAGCAGCTTGGCGAATCCCCACTCATGGGAATAAACCCCTCCGCACCATTCGATCGCTTCCAAATGCTCCGCGTGGGCAAGCTGAGTAATCTGTTGCGCTTCGCCCTTGGCACGATGGTCGCACCACAGATAGTAGTCATCGAGCGGCTGCATGCCGGCGTCGACCGGCACCACGCTCGAGCCGGTCGTATCCAGCGCCACCGCCTCGACCTGCTCGCCCGAAATCCCGGCTTTGGCCAGCGCGGCCCGCATGGCGCTGACCAGCCCCTCCATCTGATCTTCGTGGGACTGTGTAGCGAAATCCGGATCTTCCCGCTTCCGCTTCAGAGGATAGTTGGCCGACGCCGTGGCCAAACCACCCTTCTCTGTCCGGGCGCTGTCAAACAACGTAACCCGAACGCTCAACGTGCCGAAATCAACACCCGCAACAATCGCCACCGTTAAGCCTGCTCCGCGTCGTGGTTGTACATGCTCCAGCCCAGGTAGCGTGTGGCCGCCTCCTGCACCGCACTGCCCACCTGCGAGAAATTAGCTGCGACATGGTGCTCGAAGCCCTGCTCACAGATGTATCGCAGCAGCTTCTGCAATCGTGGAATCTTGGCCACGCCGGCGCCGCCGAAAGTTTCCAGGGGATCCTCGGTAAACTCTCCCTGCCCCACGTATCCCCGGATCTTGCCGTGGAAGTCATCGGTAGAGAAGCGCACATAGGTCATGGCGCCCGCCTTGACCCGGCCAACGCAAGTGCCAAAGGTATTCTCCTTGCCCACCGTGCCCGCGATGATCGCCTGGAAGTCCATGACCACATCCTTGAAGAAGTGCTTGGGCAAATTGGAGCAATGGAAGCACACGCACTTGTCGGGATCGGAACCGTAATTATTATTCCAATCCAGCAACGCGCTTGGAGTCTCTGAGGCCAGGGCCAGGGCATGCATGCTGATGGTCCCGCAAATGTCCACTTCGCACGCGCTGGGGAAGAGGTTGTCGCTCATCATGCTCATCACTGTGCAGGGCACCACGCCGAAGTATTCTTCGAGCGATGTCCAGCACTGAATCGCGCTCACCGTGCAATACGTCTGCTGCATCCAGTGCTCGATCACCACGCCCAGCTTGCTCATCTTGATCAGTGCCGCGATCGGGATATTGTTCGTCGACACATACTTTTGAATCGCCGCCAGCTTGCTCTGCACCGCGTCGTCGTTGTCCTTGAGCCGCTCGATACGGCCCAGCACTTCCGAGAGATCGAGCGTATCCACCGAGATGCCGCTCCGCTCCAGCAGCTTCTCGCTGTAGCGAACCGTGTTGAACGCCGCGGGACGGGCGCCAATCGCGCCCACGCGAAGATTGGTAAAGCCCCGCACCACCCGGCACACTGAGGAGAACCAGGCCAGGTCCTTGCGAAACTCATCCGAGTCAGGCTGCACCGTATGGTTCGCCGTGAGCGAGTAGGGAATCCCATACTGCATCATGTTGTTGCAGGCCGACATCTTGCCGCAAAAGCTGTCGCGGCGGTGGGAAATCTTCATATCCGCTGCCCGGTCTGGAGTCGCCTGCACCAGCACCGGGACCTTCAGCGTGGAGTGGCGCAAGGCATCGACGATCCCGCGCTCTTCGCCAAAGTTGGGAAGGGTAACAATGACGCCATCAATCTCATCGCGATGCTTGCGGAAGAGATCACCGCATAGGCGCGCTTCTGTCGGGGTCTCGACGGCGCCGAACTTCGACTCTTCCGGGGTCAAGGCAATGGTGCGGATCCCATCCGCCGCCAGCACTCTCAGAATCTCTTCGCGGCCCGTCTTCGCCAGCTGATCGGGAAAAAAGCCGCGGTTGCCTACAATCACGCCGAACGTCATCTGTTTCGCCATAGTTATTTCCTTCGTTTGTTAACCGTTTGCTTGGGGCGAAAGCCGATGGTATAGACCAGGCCCGCGACCGTGAGCAGCCCGCCCCACCAGATCGGCGCATGAAGATTGCTCAGCACCGGAGGATTGGGCAGCGGGTGACTGAGCTCCCAGATGCCGGTGCTCATGATCACCACGCCATAGGCCAGCAGCAGTACGCCCGCAAACCACCAGATAGAAAAAGACTCTCGCATCGTCGCGGCTCCTTACCAGAAAATGATGTTGAGGAAGATGAAGACCACACCCACCGTGCCCGCCCATACAATCGGACGCTGGTACCAGTGGTCGTCGTGTTCCTTGGGAAGTACGGAAGCGCCGTAGACCAGCCCCTCCAGTTCCGCTACCGGCCGCGGTTTGGTCATGTAGCTGACCACCACCGTAACCAGCACGCAGACCAGCCACGCCCACAGTGCGCGATAAACGTTCTCCGCCATGTCCTTGGCATCGGGGGAAAGGGCGACGTAGCGCAAGGCATGCGGATCGTGCTGCACCCACAGCCAAAGGCTGATGGAGGTAACTGTACCGGCCAGCAACCCCCAAAATCCGGCCTCTTTGGTTGCTCGTTTCCACAGCATGCCCAGGATCACGGTTCCGAACAGCGGCGCAATAAAGAAGCTGAATAGTTGCTGCACGTAATCCATGATGCTGGCCGCATGCTGCACCAGGTACGCTGTGCCCACCGAGACGAGTACGCCGATGAGAGTACTCCAGCGTCCCATGGCTACGTAGTGCCGGTCGGTTGCCTTCTTGTTTAGAAAGGCTCCGTAGATGTCATAGGTCCACACGGTCGAAAATGCGCTGACATTGCCAGCCATTCCCGACATGAAGCCTGCGATCAGCGCCGTAACGCCCAACCCCAGCAGACCCGGCCCGCAATAACGCACCAGCATCAGAGGAAGAACTTCGTTGAAGCTGTGCTGGCCGGTCTTGACCGCGATGTCCTGCGCGACCAGGTGAAAGGGAAGCACGGAAAGGGCCAGCAGGCCGGGCAGGATTACGATGAACGGCACGGCCATTTTAAACGCCGCGCCGATCACCGGAGCCATCCTGGCGGAACGGATGCTGTCGGCGGAGAGCACCCGCTGCACTACCAGAAAATCCGTGGTCCAGTAGCCGAAGCTGACCACGAAGCCCAACCCGAAGACGATTCCGAACCAGTTCACCCCCATGGGGTTGGTGTTGAAGTGGCCCAGCGTCGACCACAGGTGCACATAATCGGAACGGCCCAGGTTGGTTGCAATCTGCTGCCGCAGGTTGCTCCAGCCACCCACCTCAATCAAACCCAGAATTGGCACCAGCAAGGCGCCCGCCCAGATCAGCAGGAACTGGAGAATCTCGTTGTAGATCGCCGACTTCAGCCCGCCCAGCGCAACATACACCGCCACCGTGACGGAGGAAACCCAGATGCTGAAGTTCAGGTCCCAGCCCAGGACCACCTTCATCACAATGGCCATCGAGTACATATTGATGCCGCTCATGAGGATGGTCATGAATGCGAAGCTGACTGCGGAGAGGGCTCGTGCCCCGTCTCCGTAACGAAGCTTCAGATATCCCGGTACGGAGTGGGTCTTCGAGATGTAGTAGAACGGCATCATCACGATGCCTAGAAAGAGCATCGCCGGAATAGCGCCGATCCAATACCAGTGCATGGCCAGGATTCCATACTGGTAGGTAGATCCGGCCCAGCCCATCAGTTCCAGCGAGCCCAGGTTGGCGGAAACGAAGCTTAGCCCGGCGATCCAGGCCGTCATCTCGCGTCCGGCCATGAAGAATTCTTCGCTGGTGTTGGAGGATCCCCGGAGATAAAAGCCGATGAAGACCACGATCGCGAAGTAGATCGCGATCACCAGGACGTCGATCCAGTTCAGGCGCGCCAGCTGGGTCGAGACCGCCAGCGCCAAAGTTGTCACCATAGGTTAGCCAGTCCTTGTCGCCGCATCAATTCTCCTGTCCGTAGGTCGCGTTGGCGCCGTGCTTGCGAAAATAATGCCGATCCAGCAGTGCCTGGGAAACCCCGTTACAGCTTTGTCGCAGAGTAGCTGTAAAGTACGCCATGCGAGCGACTGTTTCCAGAACAGCTGCGTGGTAGGCCGCCTCCAGCGGCGTTTTCCCCCAGCAGAAAGGCGCGTGGCCGGCCACCAGCACAGCCGGAACGGCATGCGGATCGAGACCCTCAAATCGGCGGGTAATCGCGACGCCCGTGTTGTGCACGTAATCTCCGCCAATCTCCTCCGCGGTTAACTCTGCGGTCACCGGAACGGGCCCGTAAAAATAATCCGCGTGGGTAGTTCCGTAGGCCGGAATCTCGAGTCCCGCCTGGGCCCACGCCGTAGCATATTCCGAGTGCGTATGGACCACGCCGCCGATGTCAGGAAACTCTTTGTAAAGTAGAAGATGCGTCCCCAGGTCAGAAGACGGGCGCAGCTTGCCGTCGACTACCTTCCCATCCAGATCGGTGACCACCATGTCGGTCGCAGCCAGGGCCGTATAGTCAACCCCGCTGGGCTTGATGACCACCAGCTCACGCTGTCGGTCGATGCCGCTGGCGTTCCCGAAGGTGAACAGAACCAGCCCTCGGCGAACCAGTTCCAGGTTGGCCTCGAGCACCTGTTCCTTCAAGGTGTCCAGGGCACTTATGTCGGTGGTTTTCGGCATAGGGAACAAAATAACAGACGATGCAAACGTTTACTCGCGCTCTGACCTTAGGAGAATCAGGCACATCCCGTCAAGCGCGCGATCCATCCCCAAAGGAGGGGCTGAGAGGAGCCCATGACGTGAGAGCTGGAAGATACACCACACTCCCTCCAATCTCTAAGGCCCGGTAGGGCCGACCGCTAAACGTCAGCCCAGCCCGGCAGGGCTGGGATACCGATCCTGAGGAGGATCCGAGCGCCGTAGGCGCGGCACCATGCGTGTCCCCCGACCCCAAATATGTGATGAGACGAGACGGGTGCCGCACCTACGGTGCTCGGTGGTCCCTCGATCCGTATTCCCAGCCCTGCCGGGCCTTAGAGATTGGAGGGAATGTGGTGTCTCTTCTCGTTCTCACACAGGCTCGGCAGTCCTGGGTAAAGCGGTCCGGACGCGAATGCTGATTGGCATCATCCAAACCAAAACCCATTCTCTTTCGCTAATTCGGACGCGATCTTCTCCAGAGCCGATTTTGAGACATGGGATACTACGGCTCTACCCGCGCCACCTTCGATTGGAGAACTATACGGTTAAGTAGTAGGAGTGTGCGCCGTAGCGTTTGCCCAAATCGCCCGGACGGCCTTGCCGAAGGCGCTGTATTCCTTGATTCCGTTCGAGGAGAGCTCGATCACCACCCAGCGATCGTCCAGAATCTTAGTCTTGGAGGCGTAAGCAGTCCGCCAGCGTTCGAACTCCGCTCCGGAGTTCTGGCGGAGATATCGCCACATCTCCCCATCGGCCTTACCACCGGAAGCGCTCGCCACCAGCACCGGTTCGTGATCAGGCCTTCCGTGCTGCACTGCGTGTGCCGCCAGGGCTCCTCCACGGATCATGCGCGTGATTTCAAGCTCGGCTTCCAGCAGCGTACGGGCGATCACATTCGCCTGAACGTCTTGCCCGACATATGCCCGGCAAAAGTAGCCGAAGTGCTGTTCCATGAATCACCTCTGATAAGCTACGCGATCTAGTCTTCTAAGGTGAAGAAGGAAAGAAACGCAGAGGTTACGTTTGGTCACTGCCCTCGTGCGGGCCTGTGATTCTACTGCTGTTGCTGTTGCATTTGCTGCAGATGCAGCAAATGCGCGGCGGGGGCTGGAGGTTCCTGCGCTCGTTCCACCAGGATGGACCAGTCCTCCGGGACCGGCATATCGCGGTCCAAGGGCGGCAAATCAACATATTTTGACACTTTGACTGCCACGTAAAGCTCGCTCTCCTTGCTGCCGCGATAAATGCCACGGGTCGGCGGCACGTCCGCGTAATCCCGTCCCAGCGCAGTGCGTATGTACCGGTTGTGGGCCAGCAAATTATTCGTTGGATCAAAACCTACCCAGCCCACCTGGGGCAAAAAGGCCTCTACCCAGGCGTGCGTGGCGTCCGATGTCGAGCGATCGGCATTCTCCTCCCCATGATAGAGATAGCCGCTTACGTACCGGCAGGGAATCCCCACGTGCCGTACCAGCGCAATCATGGTGTGAGCAAAATCCTGGCATACGCCCTTTCTGGATTCGAGCGCCTCGTCGATGGGGGAGTTCACGTGCGTGCTGCGGGAGTCATAATCAAACCAGTGATACAAAGAGGCGTTTAACTGCCGCAACAGCACCAGGGGATCGTCCCGGCGGCGCACATCCAATAGCTTCGCCAGATCGAGCAGGGCGGGCGAGGGCTTGGCGAACTCACTCGGCAGCAACATCTCGGAGAAGTCCCCCAGCGCGACCAGAGAATCCAGTTCGTCCCAGGCTCCGGGGCGGAGCAAGTGCGGAATCTCGGGTAGTGGCTGCTGCTCCACCAGGGCTTCGGCCACCATCACCAGTTGCGAGTGTTCTCCAGGGATATCGAAGTGATGGACGTTGTTGCCCAAGTGATCGCGATAGGAGAACACCCGGCAACGGGGGCTTACCGACAGAGAGAACGAGAGACAGCGTTGATTGTTATCGCTGCGCGGGTGCATGCGCGCTTCCATGAGGCTCTCACTTACCTGGTCCGCGTAAAGGAACTTGGTTAGGTGCCGTATCAGATAAAAATCCATGGCCTGTCGAACTCCTTGCTCTGCTATTCACTACATGGCGAGAGCGGCTTGCACCGAATATTGAATGTAGAAGCGATAAATCAGGTCGTGCGTCTGGCGGCACTGTTGCAGGATGTTATGCAGGTATGCCCCGGCGTCCTGCGCGAGAATGTCATCAACCTCGACAAAGCTGAGCGAGGCCTGCAGCTTACCGGAAACCCTGGACAAATCATCCACCGGCATCCTTCCGCTGGATGCACGTACAGCGACCAGCGCCTGGCGCAGGCAATCGACGGAATATCGTAGGGAGTGCGGGAATTGCGGGTTCAACAATAGAAATTCCAGGATCCACTCGGCGGAAAGGTCTGCCGTGTACACCTTGCAGTAGGCTTCGAACGCCGTGCAGCAACGCAGCAACCCGACCCATTCCTGGTACTGGCTTCCTTCCGCCGCCGCTTCCGGTGTGCTGAGAAGTTCCGGTTGATACAGAGCGAGTAGATTCGCTATCGACGAAGCCCGCTCCAGGTAGCGGCCCAATTGAATAAACTGCCACTCCTCGCCATGACTCATGGTGGTATCGCTGACTCCCTGGAAAAGGTGGACTCCGTCGATCACCGCCGGAAGAAAGTCGCTCAGCCGCGTATTCAATCCGTACTCCGATTGTGGCTGGATCACCCAGTGGTACATGCGGTTCAATTGCTGCCACTGCTCGGAGCTGATCTCGTCGCGCACCTGGCGCGCATTTTCCCGTGCTTCGATCAGGCAGGAAGTCACCGATGCGGGAACGTCCGCGTCGAAGGTCAGCGAATGGACAAGTTGGTAATAGTCATTGTTCCAGCTAACACCCTGCGGATTCCCTAGCGCGGCCAGGACCCGCTTCCATCGTCCCTCTGCGCTGGTGCTGGACTTGTCCAGCATAAGACCCATATTCACGTCGAGCATGCGCACCGTATGCTCAGCGCGCTCAAGATAGCGGCTCATCCAATAAAGACTGTCTGCTACGCGAGAAAGCATATGTCACCTAGAGCATTTTGCTAATGGTGTAGACCAGGAAACTGAACCCTACGCGGCCATTCCGCTAAAGAATGGCCGCACATAACTGATCCCCCCGGACGACAGTATTAGCAAAAATGCGTTTAGTCGGTTAAAACCCACGTATCCTTACTGCCTCCGCCCTGCGATGAGTTCACCACCAGCGAGCCCCTTCGTAACGCCACGCGAGTGAGCCCTCCCGGAACAATGCGCACCTTATCGCCATACAAGATATAAGGCCGCAGGTCCACATGCCGCGGTTCGATGCCGTTCTCCGTCAAACAGCCGGCACGGGAGAAATCGAGCGTAGGTTGGGCGATGTAATTGCGCGGGTTGGCTTCGATCATGCGCTTGAACTCTTCGCGTTGTTCGGCGGTGCTGTGGGGCCCGATCAGCATTCCATAACCGCCCGACTCCCCCACTGCTTTTACGACCAGCTTGTCGAGATTCTCACAGCAGTACTTGCGCTGTTTAGGGTCGGTCATGAGATAGGTCTCGACGTTATTCAGGATCGGCTCTTCGCCCAGGTAGTAGCGGATAATCGCCGGCACGTAGGCGTAGACCGCCTTGTCATCGGCGATGCCGGTGCCGAAGGCATTGGCTAGGGTTACATTGCCGGCGCGGTAAGCATTAAACAGGCCGGCGACGCCCAGGATGGAGTCGGAGCGAAAAGCCAGCGGATCGATGAAGTCATCGTCCACCCTGCGGTAGATCACGTCCACACGCTTCAGGCCGGCGGTCGTGCGCATGTAAACCACGTTGTCGTGGATGACCAGATCGCGTCCCTCGACCAGCTCGATGCCCATCTGACGGGCGAGGTAGGTGTGCTCGAAATAAGCGGAGTTGTAGACACCAGGGGTGAGCAATACGATCGAGGGATCGTGACGCCCCTCAGGCGCCAGCGATCGCAGCGTGCTCAGCAGCAGCTGGGTGTAGTGTTCGATGGCCTGCACGCCGTAGTCGCGAAACAGTTGGGGGAATGTCCGCTTCATTACCCTGCGGCTGGTCAGCATGTAGGAGACGCCGCTCGGCACCCTGAGGTTGTCTTCCAGCACCACAAATTCACCATTGCTCAGGCGAAGAAGATCTGTGCCCGTCACGGTGATATAAACATTCCGCGGAACCTGCAGGCCGCGCATTTCTCTACGGAACTGGCGGCAGCTGTAGACGATCTCGCGCGGCACATGGCCGTCGTTGAGAATCTTGCCGTCGTTGTAAACATCATGCAGAAACAGGTTCAGGGCGGTGATGCGCTGGGTAAGGCCTTTTTCGATGTGTTGCCATTCTGCGCCGGTGATGATGCGCGGCAGCAAGTCATAGGGGAAAATTCTTTCCGTTCCTTCTCCGTGCCCATATACGTTGAAGGTGATGCCCTGGGTGAGGAAAGACAGGTCGACCGAGCGCTTGCGGCGCGCAATCTCCTCCGGCGGAAGGTTGAGAAATGTCTCCAACGCGGCTGCGTAATGCGGTCTTACCAGGCCGTCCTCAGAGAACATCTCGTCGTACGTGTTGTCGAGGACATAGTCCTTCAGGAGCGGATTGGCAAACGTGCTGGGTCGGGCTAGTTCCATTTGGCCGTCCTGGCTCACTGCTTGAATCCTGACGTGGCTTCCCTCGAGACCTCGTCGCTGATCACATTGAATTGTGTGAGGTTAGCGATCCCGAACGAGGTAGTGATTGCCACGTCGGAGGCATCCCGTCCCACCGCCATCAACACCCGGCCGATGCGCGGATGATTATGCCGCGCATCCACCGTCCACCAGCGGTTGTCCAAATAAACCTCGAACCAGGCACTGAAATCCATGGGAGTAAAGGTAGGCGGTATGCCAATATCTCCCAGGTATCCGGTCACATAGCGCGCCGGTATGTTGAGGGCGCGGCAGAAGGTCACCGCCAGGTGCTGAAAGTCCCGGCACACTCCGACCCGCTCGGTAAACACATCCAGCGCAGTTTTGGTGGAACGGGCATGTTGATAGCCAAAAGCAACCTTGGAATAAACCCAATTGCAGACGGCGCGGACCCGGTTCCACCCTGGAGCCATATCGCCAAACAGCTCCACCGCGATATTGGAGAGGCGATCGACCTCGCAGTAGCGGCTGTTGAGTAGATAGATCAGGGTTTCATTCGGCAGATCCGCCACCGGATGCTCGGTTGCATCCAAAGGGGAAGGGTCTTCCATGCCGGAGTCTTCAATCAAGGTGGACCCGGTCAGTTGGATATGCCCGGTGGGGGCCACAAACCTCGAGCAGCGGTTGCCAAAGGTGTCGATATAGCTGGTGATGGGGACCGCCGGATCTAGTTTCAGCTCGTCAGGCTCAAGCAGGTCTGGCTGCCGCGAAGGATGCACATGGAGCATCGCGACGATGGTAACGGGAGCCGGAATGTTGAAACCGATGTCATAACCTAAGCGAATAAGCATTGCACTCCCTCGATCGAGCCCTGTAGAGCGAATCGCCCAGGGTTACCCCCGGGCAAGTTCGACAGGAACGACAAGGTCCTTGTCGCAGAAATTATGATGCGAAACCAAAGGCAGGGTAGCCCTAAATGAGGAACTCTGCTCTGAACAGGCTTTTTCCTCAAGAAAAAGCCTACCTAACCGCCCCCTGGAGCCCCCCGTGACCCTGCCTTTGCTCAAAAAAGCTATCAGACACTCAGGAGCGGTTCCTACCTGTTTCTATGGTTATACCGCGTTCCCGGAAAATGCTCTAGCATTCAGGCTGGAGAGTAAGAATGACCTATTGTTTGGGCATCATGACCCGCGATGGTTTGGTGATGGCGTCCGATTCCCGAGCCAACGCCGGCTTCGACCAGGTGAACGTCTGCCAAAAGATGCATACGTTTCTCCAGCCGGGAGAACGCGCTTTCGTCATCCTGACCAGCGGAAACCTGTCTCTGACCCAGTCGGTCATCACCCTTTTGCGCAATGATTTCGAGTCTGGAGAGGGCTTGGCGAAGGCCGAATCCATGTATGCGGCGGCCCGGATTGTAGGGGACTGCGTGCGCCGGGTCTCGGATATGGATCGCGCCGCGCTGGAGAAGGACGACTTCAAGTTCAACATCCATCTCCTGTTAGGCGGCCAGGTCAAAGGGGAGAAGCCGAACCTTTTCCTCATCTATCCCCAGGGAAACCCCCTGAGCGCGACCGAGGATTCACCGTACTTGCAGATTGGCGAGGTTAAATATGGACGGCCGATCCTCGATCGCGGCATCGAGTTCCGCTCCACGAGTCTGGAGGTAGCGGGAACCTATGCACTGTTGTCGCTGGACGCCGCAATGCGTTCGAATGTGACGGTGGGGCCGCCCCTGGAAGTCCTGCTATACCAGAACGACAAGCTGGAATTCGACCGCTACCGGCGCTTCCTGGCCGATGACCCGGAACTGGACCTGATGCACGCCTGCTGGGAACAAACGTTGCGTCGCGCCGTCGAGGAATTACCCACGCTTCGTTTCGCCGCCCTGAAGTCCAACGCTGCGGTTTGAACAGGGGGATCCGCTTCAGAAGCTGTGCACGCGTCTTCGTGGAGGGACCTGCGGTTTCTTTCCCCGATTCTCGCGAATGCACCTTAGCCCGAGGTGCGTGTCCTAGAGAATGTACCTCGACAGATCCTGGTCCTTGACGATCGAGGCCACCATGGCGCGCACGTACTCCGGATCGATCAGAACCACCCGCTCTGGGCCATCTGCCGTCTCCACGTCGCTTACCGGCAGGGGCACTGTGGCCCCGTTCTCCGCCGCCGAAGCTGCAATTTCGATCAGCGGGCCTTCCGCGGAATGGCCCTTCATGATGTCGGGCGCCATGAAGCTGATCTCGTCCAGCACCCGCTCCATGATGGTATGCAGTCGCCGCGCACCAATATTCTCCGTGGTCTCGTTCACCCGGAAGGCGAACCGCGCCATCTCTTCCAGCGACTCTTTGGTAAACCTGAGCTTCAGGCCTTCAGTTTCGAGCAGCGCGGTGTACTGCTTGGTAAGCGATGACTTGGGTTCGGTAAGAATGCGGACAAAGTCTTCTACCGTCAGCGACTGCAACTCCACACGGATAGGGAACCGGCCCTGTAGCTCAGGAATAAGGTCGCTCGGCTTCGAAACGTGGAACGCGCCCGCCGCGATAAAGAGGATGTGATCGGTCCGCACCATGCCGTACCGGGTATTGACGGTCGTCCCTTCGACGATGGGGAGAATGTCTCTTTGCACGCCCTCCCTCGATACATCTGGACCGTGGCCGCCTTCGCGGCCGGCGATCTTGTCGATCTCGTCCAGGAAGATAATGCCCGAGTTCTCCACCCGTTCGACGGCCAAGCGCGTTACCTGGTCCATGTCGACCAGACGCGTCTCCTCCTCCTGCACCAGGTATTCGAAAGCCTCTCCAACCTTCATCTTCCGCTTCTTCGTGCGTTGGCCGAAGAGGTTAGGCAGGACGTCCTTGAGGTTGATATCCATCTCCTCCACGCCTTGGTTGGAGATGATCTCAAATGACGGTGTACTGCGTTCGCGCACATCGATTTCTACCGTGCGGTCATCCAGCTTGCTTTCACGGAACTGCTGCCGCAGCTTCTCCCGGGTGCGGTTATGGCTTTCCTGGCTTGCCGGCGGGAAGTTGGTGCCGTCAATCACGACCGGTCCTGGGGCGGAATGGGTACCCCCACTCGGTGCGTTCGAAGCGGCCGGGGAAGGGGGCAGCAACAGGTCCAGCAAGCGTTCTTCGGCGTTGAGTTCGGCCCGGTCTTCCACCTCCTCCAGTTTCTCTTCGCGCACCATATCCACGGCGATTTCCACCAGGTCGCGGATCATCGATTCCACATCACGCCCGACGTAACCGACCTCGGTGAATTTGGAGGCTTCTACCTTCATGAAGGGCGAATTGGTGAGCTTGGCCAGGCGGCGCGCAATCTCCGTCTTGCCCACGCCGGTGGGCCCGATCATGATGATGTTCTTGGGCATGATCTCTTCGGCGATATCGGGCGGTAGCTTCTGCCGGCGCATACGGTTTCTCAGCGCGATGGCCACAGCCCGCTTGGCGGCGCGTTGGCCTACGACATGCTTGTCCAGCTCAGCCACGATCTCCCGTGGGGTGAGGTCTTCCAGAGAAAGTTCCAGCTCTTCCGCGGTTCCCGGTAAAAAAATAGCCATATGCCTGCTCCTTTTGGGCGGCAGCTTAGAGGCTTACGAAAGCTTAGCCGTGCAGTTCTTCAATCGTGATTTGATCGTTGGTGTAGATGCAGATCTGGCCCGCGATACGCAAAGACTTCTCCGCAATGGCCCGCGCCGGCAAGTCGGAATTCTCGACCAGGGCCCGGGCGGCCGCCAAGGCGAAACTGCCACCGCTGCCGATGGCCGCAATTCCCTCATCGGGCTCGATCACGTCGCCTGAACCGCTGATCAGAAAAGTCTGCTTCAGGTCGGCAACGACCAGCAAGGCCTCCAGGTTACGCAGCATCTTATCTGTGCGCCAGTCCTTGGCCAACTCCACGGCCGAGCGCCCCAGATTGCCGGCGTACTGCTCCAGTTTGGCCTCGAAACGGCTAAAAAGAGAGAAGGCATCCGCTGTCGAGCCGGCAAACCCAGCCAGGATCTTGTCCTGATAGAGGCGGCGGATCTTACGCGCGCTATGTTTGATCACGCTGTCGCCGAGGGTGACCTGGCCATCGGCCGCCATCACCACACTCGAGTTTCGGCGGACGCACAGAACGGTCGTGGAGCGAATTCGCCGGGCATCGGAGCGGGAATTTGCGGGAGAGGCGGCTCGCGGAACGGCGATCGCCGTCGAGCTTCGGACAGCAGACGAACGGATGGACATCTTTTGCCAGTATAGCGCAGCACCGCTTGCACAATTTGTGCGGGGTAATGTTGCCGAATGGGGTCCAGCCCCTCACCGTATCTCCCAGGAGGCCCTGGCCTGCGATATCCTGCATCGTGTACCCCTATTTGAGCTGGAGCTTTCATGAATAGCTTCCCGTTGCGCGACTCCCAGCTCTTCGGCACCCTCGGCGCCGTTGGAGTCTGCTTAGGGGGCGTGGCCGCGTATGCGCTTCTTCGCCGCCGTGTCAGCCCCGACGAGGAGGAGCGCAAGCGCAGGGATCTGCTGGTCCAGCAGGGGCGTATCATCGACGCCACCGTCATCGACATCTCCGACCTCACTGCCGAAGAGAGCGGCCGCCCCAACGGGATGCAGTTGATTCTTTACAAATATGAGGCGGCCGGGGTGGTCTACGAGTGCTCCCAGGACGTGACCATGCTGCGGCACATTGTCAACATCTATGACTGCCGGCTGGGCTTTCCCGCATCCGTGCGCTACGATCCGCACAACCCCGGCAACTCGCTGATCGTGGCCGAAGGCTGGAGCGGATTGCGCGATACGGCCAATTCCGTCCCTCTTCACGGACGCTCCAAAGACGCGGCCCCCTCGCTAAGATAGCCGTTGCTTTCCCTCCGCGGCTCCACGTGATTCCTATGGAAGTTTGGTGGTGGCGAACGTTGTGCGTCTTTCTTTGCGGAAAGCCGCAGCCATGGCTGTTGATGAGTGCGGCGTGTAGGAATCCGGGGCCGCTGCCGGTACACTATATGTATGCACGTTCATGGCGGGGGGTCGGAGAAGACTCAGCGTATTTTGCGCATCTCGCTGCTGGCCACGCTGGGCTATGTAGCCCTGACCTTCGTAGCCGGGGTGCAGGCCCATTCGCTCGCCTTGATCTCCGAGGCCGGCCATAACGTATCCGACTTTCTCGCCCTCTTGCTTTCCTTCGTCGCCGTCTATTTTCAGACTCGGCCGCCCACCGACCAAAAGACCTTCGGCTACCAGCGCGCAGGTGTCCTGGCAGCCTTTCTCAACGCGCTGACGCTGGTGTTGATCGCCGTCTGGATCGCCATTGCGGCCATTCATCGGCTGAGCGAGCCGGTGCAAGTGCAGCCCAAGCTGATGATGATCGTCGCCGCGGCCGGCGTCCTGATGAACGGCGTGATCGCCGCCCTGCTTTGGACCACCTCGCGCGACGTCAATATTCGCAGCACCTTCATTCACATGCTGGGCGACACGCTCTCGACCGCTGCGGTCATTGTCGGGGGCGCCGCCATCCTGTTCACCGGCCACAACTGGATCGATCCAGTCCTCTCGATCCTGATCGCCGCCCTGATTCTGTGGAGTTCGCTCTCCATCGTGCGCGAGACGCTGAACATTCTTTTGGAGGGAACACCGCGCGGTTGTTCGCTAGCGGAGATACGGGTTTCGCTTCAGGCCATTGAGGGGGTCGAAGATGTGCACGACCTGCACGTGTGGAGTCTTGGGTCGCAGACCCACGCCTGTGCCACCCACATCATCATTGCCGACATCCCGCCGTCGGAGAGTGCTCGCATACTGGAACAGGTGAACGGGGTCCTGCGGCAAAAATTCCGTATTTACCATTCGACGGTTCAATTCGAATGCGTCGATTGCGAAGTCGCGCATGGTTGCTCTCCGCCGGCCGAAGTCGACGAGCACGACCACTCTGGTCACTCCCACTCCCACGCTCACTCCCACTAGAGTCGAGCTGCCTCACGGCTAGTCTCGCTCCTGCGGGGTGCCCTGGGCGCGATTGGCTAGAAAGTCCTCAGGGAAACAGGCCTTGTCGAGGGCGGCAAAAATCTCATCCCATCCTCCCGGAGCCTCCGACAGAATCAGGTCTCCACTTTGTGGGTCGCGACGGATGTACACCTCGTTCGTAGCGAAGCGATACTCGGCTGGAATCCTGACCGCTTGACTCTCACCGGTGATGAAGACCTTAGCCTTCTTGAGTTGCGCCATCTCTCTCTACGCTCCGGATATCTATCATGCTATATCGGTGGTAGTTCAGGGTTTACGAGTCTAAGGCGCAGAAGTCTTAGGGGTATTGCCTTTAGAATCCTCGATATCCTGTACGGGTTTGTCGGGTTGCGAATGGTAGATCTCGGCCAGCCGCTCAAGGGTGTCGATCTCGCTGACTGGCTTGTCATCGCGAATGCGCAGAATGCGTGGGAAGCGCAGGGCGAAGCCGCTGTCATGTCGATCCGATCGCATTACGTTGTTAAAGGCGACTTCCAGAACAACCAGCGGCTCGACGGCTCGGATGCTTCCGAAATCCTCCAGCGTGTGCTCCAAGAAGAATTGGGTTAGCCTCGCAATTTCGACATCGGTTACCCCGGAGTAGGCTTTGCCTACGTTGCGCAGCACCTCGCCATCGCGAACCGCGAAGGTGTAGTCGCTCAGCCATCCGGCCCGTTTTCCGTGGCCATACTCTGCCGCTGTCACCACCACATCCAGCGTGGCCAGCTCGCGCTTCAGCTTGAGCCAGGCCAGACCGCGCCTTCCGGGTTGGTAGGTGCTATGCCGGGCTTTCAGCATGACGCCCTCATTGCCCCGAGCCCGTGCATCCACATAGGCCTGCTCCAGCTGCTCCACGCTTTCCAGTTGGACGGCGGGCGCGAGCACCAGCCGGGCGAAGCTGTCCTCCGGCGCCGCAGGCTCAAAGAGCAACTCCGTTTGCTGCCCGCGGCCGGCCAGGCGGCTGCTCACCCGGGTTCGGAGCTGCTCTCGCTCCACCAGTTCCTCCAGCGCCTGCCGGCGTTGGTGCAAGGGCTTGTCCATCCATGGTTCGCCCTGAGCGTAAAGCAGGTCAAAAGCCATAAACACCACGGGAGTGGCCTCGCGCATGTCGGCTGTTACCCGCTTGCGACCCAATCGTGCCTGCAGAGACGAGAACGGCAGCGCACGGTCTCGGCTCCAAGCGAGGATCTCACCATCCAGCACCAGCGGTTCATCGAAGCCGGCGAAGGCCTCGACGATCTCAGGGAAACTGGCGGTCATATCCTCCCGTGAACGGGAGTAAAGAACGACCCGTCCGGGATGCTCAGGCGAGCCGCAGTGAATCTGCGCCCGGACGCCATCGTACTTATCTTCCAGCTGGGCCTCTTTGATGACCGGCTCGCCAGGGTGCACCCCGCTCAAGTCAGACTTAGCTTCTTCGGCCACCTCAGTAGTGAACCGTTGCAGCGCCTCCTCTACCGTCTCGACCGGGCTGGCAAGCATGAAGCCGAGAGGATGAAAGAGCTTCATACGCGCCTCGGTCAGCCGGCCGCTGGCCGCCAGCTCCAGCACCTCGGGAAGATTTCCATTCAGCATTCTGGCCCGTCGTACGTCGCCAATGGAGGCGCTGTAAGCGGCGGCGATCGCCTCCTCCACGAGGCTGACCTGGGTGCCGGTGCGCATATCCCCCAGGATGATCTTGATCAGGTACTTGGCCTCGAGCGGCGTAGCCCTCTTGAGCAGGTCCAGGGTGATTTGCTGTTTCCGGGCTGGTTTGGCGGCATCGGCGATGGCGGCAAAGGCCTCAGCCAGGTCGGGCAGCAAAAGGGTCGACGCCCCGGCTCCTCGCCCTTGCAAAAGGTCCTGTGCTGCGCCGCCCAGGTCCCCGTGACGTAGGTAGGCGGCATGCATGGCGGTCTGGCTTGCTCCGGAGAGCTCGGCGAGGACGCGGCTGAGCGCCGCCCCGCCCACCTTCAGTTCGCGCCCGTCCGTCTCTGGGAACGGCACTCCGGCCAGGTACAGCGCCGCCAGTCCGGCCTCAGGCCCTGGAAGGGGCCGCAGATACTCGGCCATGAGCGCTCGCTTCTCCAGCTTGCTGCCGGTTTCAGTCAGGCGCTGGCACAGCTCTGCGAATTGAGTAAAGAGGGCATGCATGCTCAGGTTCCCATTGAGATGCAAGGGCGGCCAAACCTGATAAAATCAAGTAAATGGTTCATCGCGTCGCCAATGCGGTTCCTGTCCGGCACGCTCTTTCCTAGCGGCTCCCGCCGCCGTATGTCTCTTTGTTTCGCCCCGAAACTCAGAAGTTGACCGGAAAGGAACCCTAGCATGTTGGATCGCCTGGAACAGATAGAAACCCGTTATGAAGACCTGGGGCGGCAGCTCGCCGACCCTCAGCTGGTGACCGACCAGCAAAAATATCACAAGACCGCCAAGGCCCATCGCGACCTCGAAGCGGTTGTGGGAAAGTATCGTGAGCTCAAGCAGGCGCAGCAGGGAATCGTCGATGCCAAAGGCATGCTGAACGAGAGCGATCCCGAGCTTGCGGCGATGGCACAGGAGGAGCTCACTCGCCTGGAGAGCACAGCTTCCACCCTGGAAGAAGAAATCAAGGTCATGCTGCTGCCCAAGGATCCCAATGACGAGAAGAACGTCATCCTGGAGATCCGCGCCGGCACCGGTGGAGACGAAGCTTCGCTCTTCGTAGCCGAGATTTTCCGCATGTATTCGCGTTTTGCTGAACAGCATCGCTGGAAAGTCGAAGTTCTTTCCCAGTCCGAATCAGGGGTTGGCGGGCTCAAGGAAGTGATTGCCATCATTGAGGGCAAGCGGGTGTACTCGCAGATGAAGTACGAGAGCGGAGTGCATCGGGTGCAACGCGTCCCCGCAACCGAGACCCAGGGCCGGGTCCACACTTCGGCCATTACCGTCGCGGTCTTGCCTGAAGCCGAAGATGTCGACGTGAAGATCGAGGCGAAGGACATTCGCATCGACACTTTTTGCTCTTCCGGCCCCGGTGGGCAATCGGTCAACACCACTTATTCCGCGGTGCGCATCACCCACCTGCCTACCAATACGGTGGTGAGCTGCCAGGACGAGAAATCGCAGATCAAGAACCGCGAGAAGGCCATGCGCGTCTTGCGGGCACGGCTATACGAAGTGGAAATGGGCAAGCAGCAGGAGGCGCTGGCCAAAGAGCGCAAGCAGCAGGTGGGCAGCGGCGATCGCAGCGAGAAAATCCGCACCTACAATTTCCCTCAGAACCGGCTCACCGACCACCGCATCGGTCTAACCAACCACCAGCTCGCGGAAGTCATGGAAGGCAGGCTTCAGCCGACCGTCGACGCCCTGATCGCGCACTACCAGGCCGAGCGTCTCAAGGCTGAAACAGCCACTGTGGCATAACATGCCCGGCAGCGCCGGCGAGGCTCTGCAAGCGGCTCGCGCTCGCCTGGCCGTTACTTCACGCCATCCGCGCCGCGACGCCGAAGTGCTGCTTGCGCACGTGCTGGGATGCAACCAAACAGCCTTGCTGACTCATCCCGAGCGTATTCTTTCCCCGGCTGAATCGGATCAGTTCGAAAGCCTCCTCAGACGACGCCTGGCCAGCGAGCCCATGCAGTACATCACCGGCTCGCAGGAGTTTTTCGGCCTGCTCTTCGAAGTCACCCCAGCTGTCCTCATACCCCGCCCGGAAACCGAGCACTTGGTGGAAGCGACACTGGAGCACATTGCTCCTGACGCGAACGCGCGCATTGTTGACGTGGGGACCGGCTCGGGCGCCATCGCGGTAGCGCTGGCGCATGCCCGGCCGCGATCCCACGTGACTGCTGTGGATCTTTCTCCTGCAGCGCTCGAAGTCGCGCGTCGCAATGCTCAACGGCATGAGGTGCTCGAGCGGGTGACGTTCGTGCAATCCAATCTGCTGGCGACCGTCGATGCCGCGGACTTTGACGTTGCCGTATCGAACCCTCCATACATCGCGGAAGGTGAGGTTCTGGAGCCTCAAGTGTCTAGTTACGAGCCGCACTCCGCGCTCTACTCTGGGCCGACGGGCCTGGAAGTCTATGAACGCCTGATCCCGCAGGCCCGTAAGGTGCTCAAGCCCGAGGGGTGGCTGCTGCTCGAAATCGGCTTCGGCCAGCAACCAGCTGTTGAAGTGCTGCTCCGCGGCTGGCGATCCGTCAGCGTGATTCACGATCTACAGGGGATTCCCCGCGTGTTGCAAGCACAAACTCCCTAAGCGAAACACCCCTTTCCTCCTCGACGGGTGGTGCAACACGTTCGCCGAAGCGTACGTGGCCGAAAAAGATTGGGGCTACGCCCCATAAGCGCTACCTTTAGGATGTTTTTCGTCAAAACTCCCACAAAATCGTCATCCTGAGAGTCTGTGACTTTTTGATCTTTTCGTGTTTTTTGCACCCGACCAGATGTTTTTCAATCCCCTCCAGAAAGGCGTCATCCTGAGCGAAGCGCCTCGCAGATCTATCGCATAACAGAGGGTTTTATGCGCGCAGTCGAAGGACCCCGGCGATGCTTGTTGGCAGATGCTCTTCGGGGCTTTCCGGCCACAGACCACAAGGGAAATTAAAAAGTCACAACCTCTGAGCGGAGCGCCTCACAGATTTATCGCGTGACACAGCGCTTGGCGGCGCGGAGTCGAAGGACCCCGACGACGCTTGTCTTGCCCATGCTGCTCGGGGCTTTTCAAGCACCGAAGCCCGCACCGGGCGGAGCCGGCAAGGGTCTGCCTCTGGGCCGAGCACCCATGATCATCAAATGCGTACTGCAGCAGATCTGTTCTCGGGCTTTAGTGGTCGAAAAGCTCCGGGCAGCACGGATAGGACAAGCGTCGTCGGGGTCCTTCGACTCCGCGCCGCCAAGCGCTGTGTCACGCGATAAATCTGTGAGGCGCTCCGCTCAGGATGACGATTTTGTGGGAGTTTTGACGAAAGACATCCTAAACAAGTTAGCGCTTATAGGGCGACCCGGATTTCCTGCACGCTCCACTGGCCACGACACGTGTGCGGCTTTCTTTAATGAAAGCCGCATGAGGCGCGCCGAAGCCCCAAGCTACACAGGAAAATCCGGGCAAAGCCCCCTCGATCGCATTCCCATCGTTGGTTGATAATGGAGAGACGAGGGATTCATGGGTACGATAACGGAACTTCCAAAAACATCTCTGACCTTTGAACAGAAGCTGGATCGCCTGGCCCAGGTTGCAATCAACGCCGGCCTAGGACTCGAGCGTGGCCAGGAACTGGTCATGACGGCATCACTGGATGCTTTGCCGCTAGCCCGCTTGATCACTGAGCAGGCCTACAAGGCCGGAGCCTCCCTCGTGACCACTCTGTTCACCGATGAGCAGTCGACACTGTTGCGTTATCGATATGCCGAGGATGCGGGCTTCGATACCGCCGCCGGATGGCTCTACGAGGGAATGGCGGCGGCATTTCGCAACGGCGCCGCGCGGCTTGCGATTGCCGGTGGAAACCCATCCCTGCTGTCAAAGGAAGATCCGGAGAAAGTTGGCAGGGCAAACCGCGCAGTATCCAAAGCCTATCGTCCGGCCATCGAACTCATCACCCGCCACGACATCAATTGGACCATCGTTGCCTGCGCCACGCCGGCATGGGCGGCAGCAGTATTTCCCGATCTTTCCCCTGATCAGGCGATGGCCAAGCTGTGGGACGCGATTTTTGCCGCGTCACGGGTGGATGCAGACGATCCGATCGCGCGATGGAAACAACACGACGCCGGGCTGCATCGGCGCGCGGATCTGCTTAACGAGAAGCGTTACGCTACGCTTCATTTCCGCGGCCCGGGGACCGATCTCCGCGTGGGATTGGCGGACGATCATTTGTGGATGGGCGGAGGCACGAAGGCCGGCACCGGCGCCTATTGCATCCCAAATATGCCGACGGAAGAGGTCTTCACCACTCCGCACAAGGACCGCGTAGAGGGCACGGTGACCAGCACCAAGCCGCTCTCCCACCAGGGCACGCTGATTGAGAAGATTGCGGTGCGCTTTGAAGGCGGCCGTGTCGTCGACGCCAGGGCATCTGCAGGACAGGAAGTGCTGCAGCGAATGATCGATACCGACGACGGAGCGCGACGTTTGGGTGAGGTAGCGTTGGTGCCGCACTCCTCGCCGATTGCCAGCAGCGGGCTGCTATTCCTGAACACGCTTTTCGATGAGAATGCGGCCAGTCACATTGCCCTGGGGCAAGCCTACAGCACTTGTGTGAAGAATGGAGATCAGCTCAAGCCGGAAGAGCTTGCGGCCAGGGGTGCGAACGAAAGCCTGATCCACGTGGATTGGATGATCGGGTCGAGCGAGATCGATCTGGACGGCATTACGGCCACCGGCACAGTGGAGCCGCTGATGCGCAAAGGCGAGTGGGTCTGATCGATCAAAAATCGCAGGTCCCTCCACTGCACCACGCTCTGTCGAAAAACATTTCCATGAGAAGTCACGCATAACCTGCGGCTCTGTCCATGCCTATCATTGGCTGCAGAGGGGAGCGCTACCCTCCCCTTTGTCATCCCGAGCGAAGCCGAGGGACCTGCAGTTCAGCGGACCTCTCGTGGAAATGTTTTTCGACAGAACGTAGTGCAGTGCTTCTCTACCCTCTCGATTAAGCCCCGACAGTCCTGCCCTCCACCTCGAAGAGCAGCCGGTTCTTCAAGGGATCGGCATCCACCCGGATGTGATCGCCATGCAGCACCTCGCCATCCAGAATCTTGATCGCTAACGGATCCTGGATCAGGCGCTGGATCGCTCTCTTCAACGGACGAGCACCATACTGGCGGTCATAACCGGTCAGCATCAACTGATGCCGCGCGCCTTCAGTCAGCTCAAGCGTGATCTTGCGCGGTTCCAGCAGCTTGCGCAGATCGGCCAGCCGCAGATCGACAATGTGTGACAACTGCTCTTCGCCCAGCGGACGGAAAATGACTATATCGTCTACACGGTTGAGAAACTCCGGCCGGAAGCTCTGCCTTAGCAGTTGCATCACCTGCTCGCGTGCCGCCTCAAAGGCGGATTCGCTCTCCAGGTTTTCCGACTGCAACAGGTGTGCCCCCAGGTTCGAGGTCATGATCAGCACCGTGTTCTTGAAGTCCACCGTGCGGCCTTTGGAATCCGTAAGCCGTCCGTCATCGAGCACTTGCAGAAGGACATTAAACACATCCGGATGCGCCTTCTCGATCTCGTCGAAAAGGATCACTGAGTAGGGCCGCCTGCGCACCGCCTCGGTCAACTGGCCGCCTTCGTCGTAACCCACATATCCAGGAGGTGCCCCAATCAACCGGGCGACCGCATGTTTCTCCATGTACTCCGACATGTCGATGCGGACCATGGCCTGCTCGTCATCGAAGAGGAACTCCGCCAGCGCGCGCGCCGTCTCGGTCTTGCCCACCCCGGTTGGCCCAAGGAAGAGGAAGGAGCCGATGGGCCGCTTAGGGTCGCTCAGCCCGGCGCGTGAGCGGCGGATCGCGTTGGCCACAATCTCCAGCGCCTCATCCTGGCCGACCACCCGCTCGCGCAAACGGCCTTCCATCTCCACCAGCTTGCGCACCTCTCCCTCCAGCATCTTGTCCACGGGGATGCCGGTCCACTTGCTCACGATCCTGGCAATGTCTTCCTCGTCGACCTCTTCCTTCAAAAGGCGTCCGGCTTCGGCCCCGTCCTGCTTGTCGTTCAGCCGCTTCAGCTCTGCTTCGAGCTGGGGAAGTTCGCCATACTGAATAGCCGCCGAGCGCTCCAGATTGCCACGCCGCGTTTGCTCTTCCATCTCAAAGCGCAGCGCCTCGATCTTCTTCTTCACTTCGGTCAGCCGCGTAATGGCTTCGCGCTCTGTTTGCCAACGTGCGCGTAGTCCCGTGGCCTTCTCCTTCAGTGCGGCCAGCTCCCGCACAACGATCTCCAGCCGGTCTTTCGAATTTCTGTCGTTCTCCCGCTTGAGCGCCGTACGTTCAATCTCGAGGGAGATCATTTGCCGCTCCAGCTGATCGATTTCCACCGGCACCGAGCCGATCTGGATGGCCAGCGATGCCGCTGCCTCGTCCACCAGGTCGATGGCCTTGTCAGGCAGAAAGCGGTCAGAGATGTAACGGTGCGAAAGCGTGGCCGCGGCCACAATGGCCGAGTCCTTGATGCGGACATTGTGGTGAGCCTCGTACCGCTCCTTGAGACCGCGCAGGATCGCAATCGTGTCTTCCACGTTGGGCTCGCCCACAAAAACGATCTGGAAACGCCGCTCCAGCGCCGCATCCTTTTCGATGTATTTGCGGTATTCGTTTAGCGTGGTCGCGCCGATAGCCCGCAGCTCGCCCCGTGCCAGCGGCGGCTTCAGCATATTCGAAGCGTCGATGGCCCCTTCCGCTGCACCTGCTCCCACCAGGGTGTGCAGTTCATCGATGAAGAGGATGACTTGGCCGTTGGACTCCTGAATATCCTTGAGCACCGCCTTGAGGCGGTCTTCAAACTCACCGCGATATTTCGCTCCCGCCAGCATGGATCCAAGATCGAGCGAGATGACGCGCTTGTCGCGCAGCAGTTCCGGCACATCGCCGGAGACGATGCGCCGCGCCAAACCTTCGACGATGGCGGTCTTGCCCACTCCGGGCTCGCCAATCAGCACCGGGTTGTTTTTGGTGCGGCGCGACAGCACCTGGATCACGCGGCGAATCTCTTCATCGCGGCCGATGACCGGGTCCAATTTGCCCCGCCGCGCCAGTTCCGTCAGGTCCTTGGCGTAGCGGTCCAGTGCCTGGTATTTGCCTTCAGGGCTCTGATCGGTCACTCGTTGGTTGCCGCGCACCGAGGTCAATCCCTGCAGGATCGCATCCCGCGTGCCGCCCATGGAGGCCAGCAGCAGCTGCGCTGGATCTTTCTTGAGCTGCGTCAGCGCCAAGAGCAAATGCTCGGTCGAAACGTACTCGTCTTTAAAGTCTTGCGCCTCTTTCGAGGCGTCATTCAGCACCCGCTGCATCGCCGAAGAAAGCCCCGGCTCTGAGGTTGCACCGGAAACCTTGGGCATACCTGCAATGGCGTGCCGGGCACCGGCCAGCATCTGCTCGGTAGGGATCCCTACCTTCTGCAGCAGGGGAATAATGATGCCTTCCTTGTCTTCCAGCAGAGCCATCAGCAGATGCATCGGCTGCACTTCAGGCTGGCCATTCTCATTGGCTAGCGAACTGGCCTGCTGAATCGCTTCCTGCGATTTCAATGTGAACTTATCCCAACGTATTGCCATATTCGTGTTTTCCTGACTGACTAGACCATCCTGAACTCGCGTGTAGCGCGGATGCAAGGGCGGGCCTCGCCCTGGTGTGGATAAGCCTTGTCTTCAATTTGTCTTTTGATCTTCTGATCTTGATATTGCGTAGCGAAGAGGCGGCGCGTAAGCTCAGCGCCTAAAATTTGGAGTCCGCCCCGGGAAATGGCCGGGGCGAACTCAGTCCCAGCAAGAAGTTACGCGGTTTTGGCAGTCTCGGGTGCTGCCTGTTGATTCTGGTTCAGCTGCTTGGCTAATCCGACGTTTACCTTGATCTGCTTGGGTTTGCTTTCCGGGCGTTTCTGCAGTTCCAAACGCAGGACGCCGGCGTCGTATTCGGCTTTGATGCTTTCCGGGTCAATGGTATTGGGAACCGTGAAGGCACGATAGAAGCTGCCGTAACGGCGCTCCACGCGGTGGAAGTTCTCTTCCTTGCCCTCAGTCTCAAAGCTGCGTTCCCCCCTGACCGACAGGGTAGTGTTTTCCATCCGGACATCCAGATCCTCCTGGTGTATGCCGGGGATTTCGAGCTTGAGTACTAGCTTGTGCTCATCCTCGTAGATGTCAACTGGGGGCACAAAGCCCGCAGCGGTCACCAGCTCGCTTTCTCCCGAATTGCTACGGGAGAAGTCTTGAAAAATGCTATTCATCCGATTCTGCAATGCCACCACGTCGCGATACGTTTCCCAGCGAGTAATTGCCATACATGTCCTCCAAGTTGTCGGCTGAATTGTCAGCCAATCCTTTGATGAGGATCATAGCATAGAGGAGTCATAAAATATGAGTGTATTTTCATCATATCTTGATCAGCCCGGGAGCTCGGGCGTAGCTTCCAGAAGGGCCTTGGTATAAGCCTCCCCGGGGGAGTGGCAAATCTGGTCACACGTCCCGGCCTCGACTACTCTCCCGGCTCGCATCACGACGATATTGGTCGAGAGATAGCGCACCAGGGGCATGGAGTGGGAAATAAAGAGATAAGTCAAATGGAATGTTTGCTGTAGATGCCGCAGCAGGTTCATGATCTGGGCCCCGACGCTTACGTCCAGCGCGGAGACCGGCTCATCGAGCAGGAGCAGTTCAGGGCGGAGTGCCAGCGCCCGGGCTATGTTGATTCTTTGCCGCTGACCGCCGGAGAACTCATGGGGATAGCGGCGCAGGGCGGACTCATCCAGGCCGACCTCGGCCAGGAGGGCTTTGGCATCTTCGGCCGGCCGGTCCGCCGTATCGTTGCGGTGGATGCGGAAGGGCTCGGCGATAATCTCGGCCACCGTCATGCGTGGGTTGAGGGCTGCGAAGGGATCCTGGAAAACTGGCTGCATCCTGCGTCGCAAAGTGCGCAGCTCGGTGCTCGACCCGTCGCCGATCACCTCTTGTCCGTCGAAGTAAACCCTTCCCGAAGAGGGCGGTATCAGCCCCAGGACCATCCGTGCGACTGTGCTCTTGCCGGAGCCCGATTCCCCTACTAGCCCCAGAGTTTCGCCCCGGGTGATGGAGAAGGAGACTCGGTCTACGACGCACTTTTGCTCCCGGGTACCTCTCCATCCCGAGCGCCTGGCATAGTTTTTGGTGAGTTGCTGTACTTCGAGCAGAGCCATGCCCGGATAGTAGATCAATGGAGAGGTCGCCGCAGCCCCCTCTCCGTTGAGAGAACCTTAGATGTCCAGATTCTTCACGTCTAGCGCATTGTCCTCAATGAACTTACGCCGTGCTTCGACGTCCTCGCCCATGAGCGTGCTGAAGATTGATTCTGTTTCGGCCAGATCCTCCAGCTTGACGGAAAGCAAGGTGCGCCGATCGGGATCCATGGTGGTTTCCCATAGCTGGGTCGAGGTCATTTCGCCCAGCCCCTTGTAGCGCTGGACATCGTAGTCTCGCCGCCCCTGCTCGATCACGTACTCGAATACCTCGCGGGCCGACTGCTTGGTCACGGGATCCAGGGGCGCCCTCTTTGCCTTCTTCGGCTTGGCGGCTGCATCCGGGGCTGCGGCTTCCGCCTCACCCTCCTCGGTTTCAGCTGCTTTGGCGTACTCGATCACGAACGGTGGCGCCAGTTCCTCGCGAATCAGCCCATACTTGGCCATCATCTGCCGATATTCCGGCGAGGAGGCCAGGGTCCAGTCCACCCGGCGCTCCGCGCCCTGGCTGTCGGTGAAGCTCACCGACCAGGTGCGGTGCTCTTCCTCGTAGCGCGGAGCAGCCACGGCTTTGAACTCACAGCGCTTGGCCATCTTCACCAGTTCAGCATGCAGCTTGCCCAGCTTCGGCGGCACTGCCCCGTCACCCTCGAAGTCCGTCCGCTTCATCAGCTCGAACTTGGGCAGTAACTCCGTAACTTCCTGATTGCGCAGGTGCTTGTTGGCCTTTTCAAAGACGCCCAGGTAGTCGTTGAGTTGACCCATGAACTTGGTCAACGCACTCCCTTCCAGCCTCTTGCCGGCTGTGCCGTAGCGCAATCCCATGCCCTCGGAGGCGCGCTTGATCATCACCTTGACGAATTCGCGGTCATCCTTGATGTACTGCTCGAATTTGCCCTTCTTGATCCGGTAGAGAGGCGGCTGGGCAATGTACACGTGCCCACGGCGGATCAGATCGACCATGTGCCGGAAGAAAAAGGTCAGCAGCAGGGTGCGGATGTGAGATCCGTCTACGTCGGCGTCGGTCATCAGGATGATCTTGCCGTAGCGCAGCTTGGAAGGATCGAAGTCTTCTTTCCCGATGCCGCAGCCCAGGGCGGTGATCATGGCCCGGATTTCTTCATGGCCCAACATCTTGTCGTAGCGGGCCTTCTCTACGTTGAGAATTTTGCCCTTGAGCGGCAGCACCGCCTGGAACTTCCGGTCCCGTCCCTGCTTAGCCGTCCCGCCGGCGGACTCGCCCTCGACCAGGTACAGCTCGCAGCGATCTGGGTTGCGCTCGCTGCAATCCGCCAGTTTGCCCGGCAAGCCACCGCCATCCAGGGCGCCTTTGCGCCGGGTCAGGTCACGTGCTTTCCGTGCTGCCTCGCGTGCGCGCGCAGCTTCAATCGCCTTGTTGATGATCTTCTTCGCGACCGGAGGATTCTGCTCGAAGAACATCCCCAGGCGTTCGTTGACGAAAGCCTGCACTGTGCCGGCAATATCGGAGTTGAGCTTGCCTTTGGTTTGTCCTTCGAATTGCGGCTGGGGCAGCTTTACGCTGACCACCGCGACCAGCCCCTCGCGCACATCGTCGCCGGAGAGATTCTCCTTCACGTCTTTGAAGAGCCCCATCTGCTGTCCCGCGGTATTGATGGTGCGGGTCAGCGCAGTGCGAAAGCCGGAAAGATGGGTACCGCCGTCAACCGTGTTGATGTTGTTGGCAAAGCTGAATACAGCCTCGGAATAGCTGTCGTTGTACTGCAGGGCGATATCCAGCTCAACCCCGTCGCGGGAAGATTCCATGACGATGGGCTTCTCGTGCAGCACCTGCTTGCCGCGATTCAGATGCTTGATGAACTCGGCGATGCCCCCCGCATACTTGAACTCGGAGCGCTTGGCCTCCCCGGTCTTGGGGTCGGTGGTCCGCTCGTCCACCAACTTGATCTCCAGACCCTTATTGAGGAAGGCAAGCTCGCGCAGCCTCTGGGCCAGGGTGTCGAAGTTGTATTCGGTCACGGTGAAGATGGAGCGATCGGGGAGGAAGTGGATCTTCGTGCCCCGCTTCTTGGTGGTGCCGGTCTGCTTGAGCTTGGTAACCGGCGCTCCCTTGGCGTACGACTGCTCATAAGTGTGCTGGTCTTTCCAGACCTCGACGTCAAGCTCTTCGCTAAGCGCGTTTACGCAGGAGACGCCGACACCATGGAGTCCGCCAGAAACCTTATAGGTGGACGAATCGAATTTGCCCCCGGCGTGCAGCTTGGTCAGAACCACCTGCAGGGCAGGCATCCGCTCGCCTCCCGGGACATCCATATCGTCCACCGGAATGCCCCGGCCGTCATCGGTCACGGTGATGGAGTTGTCGATATGGATGGTTACGTCTACATGGGTCGCATGACCGGCCAGCGCCTCGTCGACTGAGTTATCGACTACTTCGTAGACCAGGTGGTGGAGGCCTTGGTCGCCGGTCGACCCGATATACATCGCGGGCCGCAGGCGGACAGCCTCCAAGCCCTCCAGAATCTTGATGTTGTCCCCGGTGTAGGTGCGCTCTAAGGGCGAAGTCTCACGGATAGCAGCGGGGGGAATAGCGGCGGTAAGAGCGACTTCTTTGGTGGACATGCAACTCCGAACGGCAAAGCTCTGCGAGCGGCTCTCGGCGCGAAGCGCCCGATTGGAAATAACATCTTGAAAGTGCAGGGGTTGGCTGCACTTGACTACATACAGTTTACCACGTTTCGAGGCCCCATTTCGACTGTGCACACGGGCTCGGGGCGAGCCGGCGGGGAGCTGCAGATTGCTGATTCACTCAATGTATCGCGGTACCTAGGTGATCACTTTACATCTTTAGGCGGATGCTAAAGTAACCCTATTTTGAGTTACTCTAAGCTTGCATTTTATGGGTACTCTAGTAATGTAAAGAGTAGATACCCTCTAATATCGCTGAAAACGCAGAGCCGGCGAATTCGGCGCACTATACACTGACTACACTCGTTCTTCTAGATTGAATAGGAACACCTACCCCCCGGAGGTAACCAGTTTATGAAACTCGTCGTTCACGCATCCATTTTCTCCGTCATATTCGCCGGCTTCGTTGCCAGCGCGGTAACTACCAAGCATACAGTTTCGCTTCCTGCGAATCACAGTCTGGTCATTTCTCATGCAATGCCCGTGCCCAGCTGCCCTCCCAGTACAGGTTGCGCACTCTAACGCGAACTCACAGTACTAATACGTATCCACGTCAGTACCCAAACGATCCATGCCTAGCACAAAAGTGCTAGGTTATTGAGTTTTCTTGGGTTGAGCAGCATCCCTTTTCGAGCTATTCTCAAGACTCGGAAGGGGTGTTGTGATGACGAGCGTAGCCCTCACCATCTTGTACGCGGCAGAGCCTATCCTCTTGGCGGTAGCCTTGATAGCTCTGCTTAGATCTCGGGAACAGAAGCGCTTTCCGGCGCTTTTTGGCTACGTTGCGCTTCGGCTCGGGTCCTCTGTAGTCCTCTACCTGTTACTGCAAATCCACCGCTTCGTCACGATTGACAACGCAACTGCTTACGCCTTGTACTTCTATACGTACTGGATCAGCTACGTCGCGGGCGCCGTCGTGGTCTTCCTGGTCATCCAGGAGATGTTTCAGTTCGCCGTGGATCCTTTTCCCGGCCTGAAGTGGCTGGGTACCATATCCTTCCGCTGGGTTGCCTGCATCTCGTTTGTTGCCGCCTTGGCGGCATTGCTCGTGCCCGGTGGCAAAGGGGACAGGTTTCTCCTCGCGGTCGTTGCCCAGGCGATGCGCTGCGAAAGCATCTTCATTCTTAGCCTTCTGCTCTTCCTCATGATCGCGGCGGGAAAGCTTGGTCTTTCTTACCGCAGCCGGGTGTTTGGCATCAGCTTTGGGTTCGGCATCATGGCGGCGAGCGATCTGATTCTCTCTGCGGCCTTTCTCCGCTTCGCACACAACATGATGAGCTCGACCCTAAGCGTCGTGACCACCGGTACCAGCCTGTTGACGCTGGTTGTCTGGTCGGCCTACTTCCTGCAGCGGGAACCGGCTCGCCAGGCCGCCGTCCTCGATCCCTCCTCGCCTCTGGGGCGTTGGAACGAAATCGCTACTTCGCTTGGTCAGAGCGGAGGCCGGGTTCCGGTCGCCGTCGCTGCCCCGACAAACAGCTTCTTCCTGCAGGATGTTGAGAAGGTCGTTGACCGCATCCTGATCAAGAACTCGCTCCATGTAGCCAGCTAATCCTGAAGCCAAAGAAAAAAAGCCATAACGGTGTTTCCGTTATGGCTTTTTTATTTGGGTGCTTCGCGTTACTTGGCGGCGGCTGCAGCTTCGACCGGTTCCACAGAGACAAAACGGCCCAATCGGCCGCGGTCTTTGAAGTTCACCTTACCCGAAATCTCCGCATAGAGGGTGTCATCCTTGCCCCGGCCGACATTCAATCCAGCCTTTAACCGGGTGCCGCGCTGGCGCACGATAATGGAACCACCGGGAACCACCTGGCCGGCAAAGATCTTTACGCCCAGTCGCTGAGCGTTTGAGTCGCGACCGTTTTTAGAACTGCCTAAGCCCTTCTTATGTGCCATTGCTTAATCCTCAATCAGAAAATTTGTCCTTCGGGGAGCTACTGTGCAACCTTTGCTTCGGTCTTATCGTAGGTGAATCCGTCGACCTCGATGCTGTTGATGCGAACCGAAGTGTAGGCTTGGCGATGCCCCTGCAGCTTCTTGTACTGCTTCTTGCGCTTGAAGTGAAAGACCAGGATCTTGTCCCCGCGTCCTTCGCTGACCACGGTGCCCAACACCTTGCCCTCAGTGGGCTTGACGATAGGCGACGACCCCTCGGAAAAGGCCAGCACGTTCCTAAACTCAACCGCATTGCCGATATCGGCCGCGACCTTTTCAATTCGGACCACGTCGCCGGGAGCGACGCGATACTGTTTACCACCTGTGCGGATCACCGCGTACATAAAAATCCTCCACGCCGAGCCACACCGGCGTCACAAAATTGCTGGGCAGAATACTGGATCGCTGGATGTGCTCAAACCCAAGGCAAAGCGGGTGAGCAGACCGTCCCAAACCATTTAATATTACGTTTTCCGCCTGTTTTGGTCAATGTTGCGCGGACTGGAAGAGGTACACACCGAGAACCACCATTAAAGGTTCCAGCGGGTGACGGAAGCGGGCATGGGCTGCCACGCCGTAATAGACCAGAGGCAACAGCAGAAAGGCCCACGCCAATAAGCCGGCAGCGGGAGCCCGGCGCCACAACGCCAAGGCGAGTCCAAGCAACCCGCAGACGCTGGCAAAAACGAAGTTCAGACTGCGGCCGTATTCCACCCATGGAGTGAGGCTTACCGGGTGGGGAACCCCTCCCCAAAAAAAGAACACCCGCTTCATAGTATTTGCGGCGAAGTGAGCTGGATCCGCGCGCATCGCTGCCCAGGCTCGGTCGCCGCGCATCCTGGAGTAGGCAATTTCACCCATCCCTGTGTACAGGCGCAGTTGGTCGGGCGCCTGGATCGGGTGGTCGTACTCCATCAGCAAGCCGGTTGCCCCGGGTCCGTTGCCCAGGTATAGCTCGGCGCCAAAGTTCCCCCGGGTGGGCACGAAGTGGTGGAAGACTTCCCAGTTCCTCCACGTCCAGGGCCCAAGGCAGGCGATAAACAGCGTGGCGGCTAACAGGACTCCGCCCGCCTGGCGCTTCCAGTCCCGTGCTCCGGCCAATACCCAGAGCCCACAAATGGGCAGGAAGATCAGAAGTGCAGGATTGCTCAGGCCCGTCAGACCCCAAAGCAGCCCAAGCAACGCCCAGCGGCCAGTGTTCATACCGGATGCATCCGGAGTGCGCATGCGCAGCGCCACCACCAACACCCAGGAGAATAGGAACGTGGTGAGCGAGGTGTCCCATACCCAGCGGACCGCATACTGCATGGCGGCTGGATAAAGAGCCCAGATCCAGGCCGACCACAAGGCCACCTTCTGGTTGAAGCAGCGGGCCGCGATCTCCCAGGTGGTACGCGCCGTCAGCGCAGAAAAGAGGCTGTCGATGGTGAGGATCACCCACGCCGACTGCGGGGTGAAGACCCCGAAGACCTTGAACACCCCACCCAAAATCAGGGGGAAGAGTGGTCCCACCCAGGCGGTTGGGCCGGTGTGCCCCCGGAAGGGATCAGAGAAGCCGAAGCCAGTGGCCAGCGCTCGTGCGATCCGCCCCATCTCTTCTCCGAAGAGCATGTGGTCGTCGTAAGGCCGGATGCGGTAGGTATGGGCCAACGTGAGGTAAAGCACGCGCACCGCAAAGGCCACCCAGAAGACTAACCACGGCGCACGGAATTCTTTCCCGGGGTCGCTGGACATTGACTGGCATTCTATAGCGTTTGCCCATCGCGTTTGCCCAGGACCGGTAGGTTGTCGTCACCCGCCGATCCAGCTATACTGAAGGTTCGCGTCCATGCGAAAAGTTTAGATATTGGAGTGAGTTATGGCTCAGATTTGCAAAATCTGCGGTAAGGGTCCGCAGTTCGGTAACAAGATCTCGCATGCGCACAATGTGTCCAAGCGCCGTTGGAATGTCAATCTCCGCCCGGTCAAGGCTGAGGTCCCCGGCGGGCACAAGCGCATTCGCGTCTGCACCCGCTGTATCAAAGCAGGCAAAGTCGTAAAGGCCTAGAGCATTTTAGCTAATGGTGTAGACCAGAAAACTGAACTCGACGCGGCCATTCCGCCAAAGAATGGCCGCACATAACCGATCTCACCGGACCACAGTATTAGCTAAAATGCGTTAGTTACTCCTTTTCCCCCGCATCTTTGGGTTCGAAACCAAGCGACAAGGAATTGATGCAGTAGCGCAGGCCGCCAGGCCCTGGACCATCCGGGAAGACGTGTCCCAGGTGGGCTCCGCAACGCGCACAGGTAACTTCGGTCCGCGTCATCCCGTAGGTCTTGTCTTCATGCAAATCGACCGCGGCCGCGTTGGTCGGCAGCGAAAAGCTGGGCCATCCGGTGCCGGATTCGAACTTGGTATCCGAGCTGAACAATTCGGCGCCGCAGGCTCCGCAACGATACGTCCCGTCCGCATGGTTGCGGTAGAGCTTGCCGGAAAACGCCGGTTCCGTCCCTTTTTGCCGCATTACGTAATACTGTTCCGGGGTCAGCTCGGCACGCCACTCTGCGTCCGTCTTCTCAATCTTCTCGGCTTGCTCTTTCTCCATTTTCTTGCTCCTTTGCTTTCGATGCCGCGTGGGTTCTATCGTTGCGCAATCACTTCAATCTCCACCAGGGCGTCTTTGGGCAGCCTTGCCACTTCCACTGTGGACCGTGCCGGCGCCACCACGCCCTCGGGCGCCAGGTAGCGGGCATAAATCTCGTTCATCGCCGCAAAATCGCCCATATTCTTGAGGAAAACGGTTGTCTTGATGACGTGGCGCAGGTCGCTGCCGGCCTCGGCCAGGACCGCCTTCAGGTTCTCCAGCACGCGCACCGACTGCTCCTTAATTCCGCCTTCGACCAGCTGCCCCGTTTTCGGATCGAGGGCCACCTGACCGGAGGTGTAAACCAGATTCCCAACCAGCACCGCCTGGGAATAAGGGCCGATTGCCGACGGCGCGTCTTCTGAGGAAATTAATAATTTGTCGAGGATGCTCATGCCGTGATTCTCGCCCCTTGGGCATAGCGACGCAAATCTGTGGAGAAACGCCCGACCTTTGCGCCTAGGGGGCCTTTCAGGGTCTGCGTGAGCACTGGAAAAGCCGGACCCTACGCCGCTATACCTTGTGCGCGCGTTGCACGTCACGAACGCCCGGCAAGCGCCGGAGGCCGCTAACGATACGCGTCAGGTGGCGCATATCTTCGGCTTCCAGAACGAATTCGACCACCGCTTCTGAATCGCCGGTCGACTTGGTATCGACCCCACGGATGTTGGTGCCGTCGTCGCTGATAACGGCGGTCATTTCCTTCAGCATGCCGGCGCGATCGTCGCAAAACACCGTAAGTTTCACCGGATAAGTCATTTTGCGGCCGGCATTTTCTTCCACCATCCGCGCCCATTCCACAGAGATGCGGCGGTCGCTTTCGTAGAGCAGGTTCTGCACGTTGGGGCAGCTCCGCGCATGCACCGCCACACCTTTGCCGCGAGTTACATAACCCACAATTTCTTCGCCGCGAATGGGATTGCAACATCGCGCCCGGTAGACCAGCAGGTCGTCCTGGCCTTCCACCTGCAAGGAGTCGGAGCCGTGCATGTGGACACGTCTTACCGCATCCGACATGGCGCCGCTCACAGCGTCCTTGCCTGGCTCTACTTCGAGGCCGGTCTGCGAGGTCAACCCCGGAGAAAGCTTGTTCAGCACCTGGCGGGAGGAGTACTTGCCGAACCCAATCGCCGCCATCAGGTCGCTGGCCGTCGCCAAGCCACATTCGCTGGCCGCACGGGCGTAGTCCGTGTCGGTGAGCTTGCTGAGAGGCACCTTGTATTTGCGCGCCTCCCGGTCGAGCAGCTTCTTGCCTATTTCCACCGCCCGCTCGCGCTGATGCTCATTGAGCCAATGCTTGATTTTGTTACGCGCCCGCGAGCTCTTGGCGAAGGTGAGCCAATCGCGGCTGGGGGTGTGGCCGTTCTGCGTAACCACTTCCACGATGTCGCCGTTGTGTAGCTTGGTGCGCAACTGCGCCATCCTGCCGTTCACCTTTGCTCCCACGCAGGTATTGCCCACCTCGGTGTGGATGGAATAGGCGAAGTCAATCGGCGTCGCATCCTTGGGCAGCACCACCACCTTGCCTTTGGGAGTAAAGGTGTAAACCTCTTCCGGGTAGAGATCGATTTTCAGCGTGGAAAGAAACTCGTTGGGGTCGGTCATCTCCCGCTGCCACTCGACCAGCTGCCGAACCCAGGCCAGCCGTTGCTCATCGCGCGCGTTAGTAGCCGAGCCGGCGGCTTTATATTTCCAGTGCGCCGCGATGCCTTCTTCGGCGATGCGGTGCATTTCTTCGGTCCTGATCTGGACCTCGAATTGATGTCCGCCCTCGCCCATCACCGTGGTATGCAGTGATTGATACAGATTCGGCCGGGGCATGGCGATAAAGTCCTTGATGCGCCCAGGCACCGGGCGCCAGATGGAGTGGATCAGGCCAAAGGCCGCATAGCAATCCTGTACCGTGGCGGTGATCACGCGGACCGCCAGCAGATCGTAGACCTGGTCGACGGTTATCTTTTGTTTTTGTAGCTTCTGATAGATGCTGTAAAGCCGCTTGATCCGCCATTCGACGCGCGCCTTGATGTTGTTTTCGCGCAGCCGTTCGTTGAGCAGGGATTCGACCGAGTTGAGAAACTGCTCATCCTCATCGCGCGCCGCATCCACCGCGCTCTTCACCTGGTCATAGCCGAAAGGATCGACGTAGCGGAAAGCCAGATCTTCCAACTCGCCGCGCACTTTGCCCATGCCGAGGCGGTGGGCCAAGGGGGCATAGATGTCTAAGGTTTCCCGGGCGATTGATTCCTGCCGCTCGGGCGGAAGGTGTTGCAGCGTCCGCATGTTATGCAGGCGGTCCGCCATCTTGATCAACACCACGCGCACGTCGCTGACCATGGCCAGCAGCATCTTGCGCACATTCTCGGCTTGGCGGTCTTCGCGGTTCGCGAACTGGATCTTGTCGATCTTGGTCACGCCCTCGACGATGTGCGCAACCTGCTCCCCGAATTGTTCAGTGATGTCTTCAGTGGTGACGGGGGTGTCTTCCACGGCATCGTGCAGCAGCCCGGCCGCGATCGCGGTCGAGTCCAGCTTCATCTCGGCCAGAACCTGGGCTACCTCCAGGGGATGCAACACATACGGTTCCCCGGATGCCCGGAGCTGCCCGCTATGGTGCTGCACGCAAAACTCCCATGCTCGGCGAATGATGCCGGTGTCGTCGCTCGGCCGATTCTTGCCGATAGTCGCGAGGAGCTCGGCAAACTTCGCCGTCAGGATGTCCGGGTCCGCCGGAGGTTCAAGTGGCGTAGAGTGCACAGTCGCCATACCTGATTATAGGCTGGTGGCCAAGCATTTTCACTTCTGGTGTATACAAGCAACCGTTTCTGACTCGCCTCACCTGCCTGGATCGAGGAGAAGTGAAAACACCCTAACACCCTGATATGGCCGGTAGGGTGGCCATGAATCTCGTGCGAAGATGATTTGTGTCTCATGAACCATTTTCGCTTCTGGTGTATACGGAGGAACGAAGGCCGGCGCGGCTTTTCCTCAAGAAAAGACGCACTTCGCTAAACTCGCCCGTGGAGCGTAGAAGCGAAAATGAGTGAACCATTTTCGCTTCTGGTGTATACGGAGGAACGAAGGCCGGCGCGGCTTTTCCTCAAGAAAAGACGCACTTCGCTAAACTCGCCCGTGGAGCGTAGAAGCGAAAATGAGTGAACCATTTTCTGCGCCTCCGGGCAAGGCGGCGGTGACCACAATCTCCCGCCGGGCGGCGGACCGCCTTCGTGCAGGCCACCTCTGGGTCTACCGTTCGGATATTGAGCATTTAGTGGAAACAGAAGCGGGTCTGCTCCCGGTTGCCGACTATCGCGGCTTTCCCCTGGGCACGGCGCTTTGGAGTCCCAGCTCGCAGATCGCGTTGCGCATGGTATCGTCCGACCCTCATTTGACGCATGAGGGCTGGTTGGCACTCTTCGATCAGCGCCTACGCTATGCCATTCAGCAACGCCAAGGCATGCTGGAGGAGGGCACCGACGCCTGCCGCCTGGTCTTCAGTGAAGCAGATCAACTCCCTGGCCTAATCGTTGATCGCTATGGGGACCTGATCCTGTTCGAGATCCTGGCCAAAGCGCTCGATCGGGACGAGGTGCGCGCGGTCATCGTCGAGGTCCTCAAGTCGGAACTTGAGCCGCTCACGATCGTGGAGCGGTCCGATGCCCGCATCCGGGAACTGGAGCAGCTCAGCCAGCCGTCCGAGGCGCCGCTCTATACAGCCGAGCCTGTTGCCCAACTGACCACCATCTTTCACCTGAATGGGCTGGCATTTCACTACGACGCCAACGCGGGGCAGAAGACGGGAGCCTTCCTCGACCAGCGCCTGAACTACGCCGCCGCGTCGCGCTATGCCCGAGGCGAGGCCCTCGATGTCTGCACCTACCAGGGCGGTTTTGCACTCCACCTGGCCCGATCCTGTTCCCGGGTGACCGGCATTGACGCCTCTCGTGCCGCGCTTGAGGTGGCGGAGGAGAACCTGGAAGTCAATCTCCACCGGATCCAGGCCCCGGTGGAGTGGATCGAAGCCAACGCGTTCGATCTTCTGCGCGACTGGAGCACCGCCGGCAACACCTTCGACACGGTGGTTCTTGACCCGCCCGCCTTTGCCAAGTCCAAGCGTGCCGTGGCCGGCGCTCTCCGCGGATACAAAGAGCTCAATTTGCGCGCCCTGAAGATGTTGCGCCCCGGTGGAACCCTGGTGACCTGCTCCTGTTCCCACCACGTCTCCTGGGACGAGTTTCACGGTGTGCTGGCAGCCGCCGCCGGCGACGCGCAACGCCGCGTTCGTCTTCTGGAACGCCGCGGGGCTGCTCCAGACCACCCTGTGGTCCTCAATATCCCTGAGACCGAGTATCTGAAGTGCCTGATTCTGCAAGTCGACTAGCAAGAGGGAGCGACTGCGGTGAGAGTTTTCCGCAGCCATCCTCGAAAGCCATTGTCCTCGAGGATGTTTTTTTCTTCGAACACCCACAAAATCGTCATCCTGAGCGGAGCGCCTCATAGATTTACCGGGTGACACTGCGCTAGGTGGCGCGGAGTCGAAGGACCCCGAGGATGCTTATCTTGCCCATGCCGTTCGACCTTTTCGACCACGAAGCCCGAGACCAGGATCTTCCTGCGGTACGCACTTGATGGTCACGGGTACATTTTTTTCAGGCGCGGTAATCATCTCCGTCCCCCAATTCTTGTCCACGGCCCCAGGGAAAGACTTAGGCGGGTTCAGCCAGGCGTGGGTTTCGGTGGTTGAAAAGGTCCGAACGGCATGGGCAAGATAAGCATCCTCGGGGTCCTTCGACTCCGCGCCACCTAGCGCAGTGTCACGCGGTAAATCTGTGGGCGCTCCGCTCAGGATGACGATTTTGTGGGAGTTTGAAGAAAACATGCCATGGCGAATACATGTACGGGCTAGAGCCCCTACCCTACCCTTCACTCCCCTTAAAATAAAAATCACATGCCATTCGGACCTCACTGGCAACACGCCTGGCTCGTCATCGCTTCCTTTCTCGCCGGTGCTCTGAATGCCATGGCGGGTGGCGGTTCCTTTTTGTCGTTTCCAGCGCTCCTTGGTGTGGGTGTTCTGCCCATCCAGGCAAACGCAACCAACACCGTTGCTCTCTGGCCCGGCCAGTTCACCTCGATCGCAGCGTATTGGCAAGACCTGAAGGCCAACCTGCGGCTGGTCCTCCCTGTCTGTTCCGCTGCCCTGCTAGGCGGTCTGGTGGGGGCCATCGTCCTGCTGCGCACCGGCCAAGCCACTTTTATGGCATTGGTACCCTGGCTTTTGCTGCTCGCCTCCGGGCTCTTTGCCGCCAGTGGTCCAGTTTCCGGCTGGCTCCAGCGGCGGCGTATGACCTTGACCGGCGTCAGCCCCAGCCTCGTCCCGCTATGGATGGGTGTCGTGCTGGTGTGCTTTTACATCGGCTATTTCGGCGCCGGCGCGGGCTTTCTGCTGATGTCCGTGCTGGCCGTCTTTGGCATCCAGAACATCAACCAGGTCAATGCGTTGAAGGTAATCGCCACCACCACCGCAAACGGCATCGCCGTGGTCACGTTCATCGTGGGGAAGCGGATTGTCTGGAAGTATTGCCTGCTGATGATGATCGCCGCTGCGCTCGGCGGTTACCTGGGAGCGCGATACGCGCGCCGGATGAATCCCCGATATATGCGCTTACTGGTGGTGCTGATAGGGCTGGGAATGGCGGCGTACTTCTTTTGGAAGCAGTATTCTTGAAGAAGGGACAGCGATGAGCCACGAAGGCATCCGATTTATCAGCGAGGAAGAGGCGCAGAGGCTGGCGCAAGAGACCGCTCATCGCGATCTGCCCCGCGAGGCGAGTGAGCCGGCCCGTGTTCGGGTGCAAAAGACGACCGGTACGGGCATGGAGATCGATTGGAAGGACGGCCACCAAAGCAGCTGGACCTTCACCTGGCTGCGCGATGCCTGCCCTTGCGCCACCTGCCACGAAGAGCGGGGAGCAACCGGGCGTAAGCCAGGCGAGCCCAAGCCGCAGGCGCCCACGCTGCTGCAGATGTACAAGGCACCGCCACGGCCCGAGTCGGTTTCCCCGGTCGGCCGCTACGCCATCGCCTTTCGCTGGAATGACGGCCACCAAAGCGGGATCTATTCGTGGGATTACCTTCGCCGCAGTTGCCAGTGCGGTCCGTGCCGTGCGGCCGGGCCGCGCTAGAGCATTTTTGCTAATGGTGTAGACCGGGAAACTGAACCCGACGCCGCCATTCCGCCAAAACCGGAGCCCCCGGGCACGCGGTCTTTGCGCGCCTGGGGTGGAAACCGGAGCCCCCGGGACACGCGGTCTTTGCGTGCCTGGGGTGGCAAGAATGGCCGCACATAACTGATCCCACGGGACCACAGGATTAGCAAAAATGCGTTAAAGGCGCCATCGGAGGAGAAACCCACACAAGTCACCCCAAATTACACAGCCATCCTGGTCTAGGGGTGACTGTAATCTGAGGGTGGATACGAGTTATTGGAGCGATCCAAGAGAGCGAGTGAACTTGCCCAGCGACCTGGAAATTCAGAGCATGAAAGACACCCCATTCGTCGATGAGCCGATCGCACGGCCTAAGAGCGAGACCACTGGGATCTTGCCCTTCCAGGCAATCCAGGGATTAGTCGACAGCGGAGCGATCGTCGCTCCCAACCTTGACGTCAACCAGATTCAGCCGGCGAGTATCGATCTGCGGTTGGGGAAAAAAGCCTTCCAGATTGCCGCCAGCTTCTTGCCTGGCCACTCACCCATCGAAGGCAAGATCAGAGACCTGCTCATCCGGGAGATCGATCTGGAGGATTCTGCAGTTTTGGAGCCGCGCTCCGTCTTCCTCGTGCCTCTGGTGGAAAGTCTGCGCCTGCCGGCGGATGTGTCAGGGATTGCAAATCCCAAGAGTACAACCGGACGGTTGGACATTTTCACCAGGCTGATTACTGAGCCGGGAATCGAATTCGAACGCGTCCCCAAAGGCTATGAGGGGAAACTCTATCTGGAAATCGTCTCGCGCACGTTTCCTGTCCGGGTTAGAACCGGGATGAAGTTGAATCAGCTACGGCTCATGCGGGGAAAGCCACAGGCCACGGATGGCAAGTTAGTAAGGCTGGCGGAAAGAGAGCAGCTGACCTTCGACGCGGATAGCAGTCCGATCGACCCAAGAATAGACCGAGGGCTCAGTGTTTCGGTGGATCTGGTGGGGAATGGCTCCAACATCATCGCTTACCGGGCCAAGAAGACCAGGCATGCGATTGACCTAGGCAAGGTCAACGCTTACGACATCGGAGAATTCTGGGAAGTCATCCCTCGCTCCAAGTCCAAGGACCTGACGCTGCAAGCCGGAGATTTCTACATCCTGGCATCCCATGAAAGGATCCGCGTCCCGCCGACTCATGCAGCGGAGATGGTTCCGTTCGACCCTTCCATAGGCGAGTTCCGCATCCACTACGCTGGCTTTTTCGATCCTGGTTTTGGATACGGCGATCGAGGAGAAATTCCTGGCACCAAGGCGGTTCTGGAAGTAAGGGCGCATGAGGTTCCTATCCTCCTCGAACATGGTCAGCTGGTGGGAAAGCTGATTTATCACCAGATGGCACAATTGCCGGACAGGGTCTACGGACGCTCGATCGGCTCCTCCTATCAACAGCAAGGCCTCGCGCTCAGCAAGCAATTCAGAGTCCCGCAAACCGCCGACCAGGAGCCGGTTTCTGGCTCCTCGCCGATTCTGTCTCCGCAGATGGCCGAGTAGAGCATGGAAGCTGGGCCGCCCTAGGGCGCCGGCTTGGCCGGTGCAACGTGGCTGACCGGCAGGGTTTGCCAGAGTTCTTGCATGGATTGCAGCGCTTCGGCGGCGCTACCAACGACATGAATGTAAGCGCGGTTCTCCGCCTTGAGGAAGCCGTGCTCGATCGCGATCTCGAGAAAGTTCAATAAGTGGTCGTAATAACCCCCGGTGTTCACCAGCAGGCACGGTTTTGCATGAATCTTGAGCTGGGCCCAGGTGAGGACCTCGAAAAATTCATCGAGGGTTCCGAAACCGCCGGGCAGGGCAACAAACGCATCCGCCTCCTGGGCCATCAAAGCTTTGCGTTCGTGCATGGTTTCTACCTCCACCAGCCGGCTCAGCCCCTGGTGGGCCACTTCCACTCCGGCCAGCGCCCGTGGAATGACGCCTATGACCTCGCTTCCATGAGCCAGCGCGGCGTCTGCCAAAGCGCCCATCAGGCCCACTTGCGCGCCGCCATACACCAAGCCCAGCCCGGCTTCTCCCAGCAGGCGCCCCAAAGTTACCGCCTCGGCGCGGTACTCCGGCTGCACCCCAGGATTCGATCCACAAAAAACGCAAACCCTGCGTCCGATTTCCTTACTCTCCATA
Source organism: uncultured Acidobacteriaceae bacterium (assembly GCA_963746595.1). Lineage (GTDB taxonomy): Bacteria > Acidobacteriota > Terriglobia > Terriglobales > Acidobacteriaceae > PALSA-350. The sequence continues at coordinate 879,656 of CAVVBS010000009.1, read as the reverse complement.
CCAGGATTGCAACACATTTATGAACAGGCCGCGGGCGATACACTGGTACAAGAGAATCCATCCCGTCACCAGACCGTCCGCCGAACCAAAGTACCAACGCACCCTTCAGAGACCAGCCATTGCAACATCTGCTCGATAAATTAAACCCGCAGCAACGCGCCGCTGTCGAAGCCGTCGATGGCCCTTTGCTTATCCTCGCTGGGGCGGGTTCCGGCAAGACGGGGGTAATCACCCACCGTATCGCGTATCTCATCCAGGTACGGAATGTGGCGCCCGACGCCATACTGGCCGTCACATTTACCAACAAAGCCGCGGCGGAGATGGCGGAGCGGGTCGACAAACTGCTCGAACATCGCTCTCTGGCCAAACCTCTCCTGGCCACCTTCCACTCCTTTTGTGTGCGCGTTCTGCGCCGGGACATCGAAGCGCTGCGTATTGGCGATGAGGGGCTTACTCGCAATTTCGTGATTTACGATGAAGCCGACCAGCAGGCCATCGTCAAGCAGGCGATGCGCCGTATGGGGTTGGACACCAAACAGTTGACGCCGCGTACCGTTCTGTCCCGCATCTCCTATGCCAAAAACCATATGCTCGACCCGCAGGAGATCTTTCTGCAATCCACCGACCCGGTGAGCGAACGGATCGCGCACATCTACGAGATCTACAGCAAGGAACTGCGCAAGGCGAATGCGCTCGACTTCGATGACCTGCTGCTCGAGGCCGTGCGCCTGCTGCGCTCCTCAGGCGAAGTGCGGGAACGCTACAACCGCCGTTATCGCTACCTCCTGATCGATGAGTATCAAGACACCAACCGGCCGCAGTACGAGCTGATGAAGCTGCTGGCCGGCCCCGAGCACAACGTCTGCGTCGTGGGTGACGAAGACCAGAGCATTTATTCGTGGCGCGGAGCCGATATCCGCAACATTCTGGACTTCGAGAAAGACTTCCCCGAAGCCAAGACCATCCGGTTGGAGCAAAACTATCGTTCCACGCAGGTGATTCTCGAGGGAGCCTCCGCGGTGGTGGCCCGCAACCTGCAGCGGAAAGGCAAGAATCTCTGGACCTCGCGCGAGGGCGGAGCAATGATCGGCTATTACGAGGCGCCTGATGGAGAAAACGAGGCGCTCTTTATTGCCGACTACATCAAGAAGTACCTGCGCAATGCGGGGCAAGAGCAGGAACACCCCCGGGCCGCGGTGCTCTACCGCACCAACTCCCAGTCCCGGCTGGTGGAAGAAGCGCTCCGTCGCTATGGAATCGCGTACACCATGGTGGGTGGCTTCTCTTTCTACGACCGTTCCGAAATCAAAGATCTGCTGAGCTATCTCAAGCTGGTGCAGAATCCGGATGATTCGATTGCCCTGGCGCGCATCATCAACACCCCGCCGCGCGGGATCGGCAAGACCACGTTGGAAGTGCTGGAGCGGCTTAGCCTCGAGACCGGCATGAGCACCTGGGGAGCGATCGGACGCGCGCTGCAGGAGCACCTCTTGCCGCAACGCGCTTTGATGGCGTTGGATACATTCCGCCGTTTGATTCAAGATGGCCGCGCCCTGCTCGACCCGGGCTTCGCCGAAAAGTTGGCGCAAGACGTTCTCCCTGCGCCGGAACCAACTATCCCTGATGTCGAGGGGGCTGATTCGGGAGATTGGGAAGACGTCCGCTTCGACTTTGGCGATCTCGATCCCGAGCCGGATCCGGAAGACCAGGCGCTGCCCCTGCAGGCCGACTTGCACCCTGTGCCTGCGGCTGAGCCTGCCTATGAAGGATTTCGCAAGCCCGGCGACGCAGCGACGCTTCCCGAATTGATTCGTTTTCTCATCGACCGTACCGGCTATATCCGCTCGCTGGAGGACGAAGGCACTCCCGAAGCCATCTCTCGCATTGAAAACCTGAAGGAGCTCGCCAACGCCGCCCAGGACGCGCAGCAGCGCGGAGAGACGTTGTCCGAGTTTCTCGACCACGCCGCCCTGGTTAGTGACACCGACCGTTACAATCCCGAAAGCCGCGTTACCCTGATGAGCCTGCATTCAGCCAAGGGCTTGGAGTTTCCCCTGGTGTTGCTGGCGGGAATGGAAGAAGGCCTCTTTCCCCATTCGCGGACGCTCAATCAACCCAACGAACTCGAAGAGGAACGGCGGCTCTGCTATGTGGGCATGACGCGGGCTATGGATGCCCTGGTGCTGACCCGTGCTCGCTATCGCCGCAGATACGGGAACGACATGCCGGAATCCAGCATTCCCTCCCGCTTTCTCGAAGAGATTCCGCCCCATCTGCTCGAAGACCTGACCCGCGGCCAGCGAGCCTCGATCGGAGGTGCGTACGGTGGTCGTTATGGTTCACCCCGCGGCGGCGATGAGTGGGAATCTTCCGGACACTACAGTTACGAAGACGAGGACCAGCGTCCCCGTACAGTTTCCCGAACTGCGCCGCCTGTCAATCGATCGCAAGCGGGGCCCGGTTCGTTGGATAACATCGCCCAGTTCTTCTCCTCGCGCAAGGCCAGCGGGAGCCGGCCGAAGCTGGAAATCCCCGTCTCTACTGGAGCGACTGGATTTCGCAGTGGTCAGCGCGTTCGTCATCCCAAATACGGAGAGGGCGTCGTCTTCCGCCGCGAGGGAGACGGTGATGATGCGAAGATTACGGTACAATTTGCAGAATTCGGCGTGAAGAAGCTAGTGGAAAAGTTTGCTCAGCTGGAAAAAGTGTAGACAAGGAAAATAATGGCCAATACCAAGAACGTAGAAGATAAGTTGGAACGGAAGAAGATCAAGCGCACGGCGCGCAAGAAAGCTGCACCCAAGGGCGCACGTACCGTCCCCCGAGGTTCCAACAAGAAGAAGACCAAGAAGCTGTCGCGAGGTCAAAGCAAGCGCTAAGCAGCTCTACCTGGAACTTGAACTAAAGCAGGCATCGTGAAAGTCCCGTAGAGCCTGCCCTGAGCTTGTCGAAGGGGACGGCTGAGAGTAGCCCAGGACGTAGTCCTGGGTTAGGTTTGATAAACGTGACTAGTCCCGTAGGGCAGGCTCTGCGGGGCTTTTGTGCAGATGGCGACGAGGGTTGCGGTCGGGCTGGATGTGCAGCAAAAGGAGCCGAGACGCTGCGAAAGCAACTGTTCGCAACCAAATCGATCGACAAGCTGATCAGCGACTCGGAACTCCCCGAGCACTGTCTGCAGAAAACGCTCGGCCCCTGGTCGCTTACCGCACTGGGTATCGGCGCAGTGATTGGTTCGGGAATCTTCACCGTGGTCGGTACGGCCATCGCGGGCGAGAAGTTCGACACCTCCTCGATCCTGAACACCCCGCTACTGGATTATCTGGTCAATCACCATGCTTTGCCGGGCCGGCCGGGCGCGGGCCCCGCGCTTGCCTTTTCCATCATGCTGGTGGCCATTGTCTGCGCCTTCACTGGCCTGTGCTATGCCGAACTAGCGTCGATGATTCCCATCGCCGGCAGCGCCTACACCTACACCTACGCAACCATGGGCGAACTGGTCGCCTGGATCATCGGTTGGGATCTCATCCTGGAATACGCCGTCAGCAACATGGCTGTGTGCGTAGGCTTCGCCGCTCACATCGTCGATTTCATGGATTGGTTCGGCGTGCACCCCAGCGCGCGCTGGATCTCGCCCGCTTTTCTGCCCTCCGGCCTTTCCGACCTGCAAGGCAATACGATCTATCAGCCAGGCTGGCATCTGGGCTTCAACATGCCCGCTTTTCTCATCGTGCTGCTCCTCACCATCGTGCTGGTGCGTGGTATCCGTGAATCCGCCCGGACGAACAACATCATGGTGCTGCTCAAAATCTCCGCCATCCTGGTGTTCGTCATTGCCGGGTCCCGCTTCATCCATCCCACCCACTGGCATCCATTCTTCCCCAATGGTTGGTCTGGCGTGCTCACTGGTGGGAGCATTATTTTCTTCACCTACATCGGCTTCGACTCGGTGTCCACAGCGGCGGAAGAGTGCCATCGGCCGCAGCGTGACGTGCCCATCGGCATTCTGGCCACCTTGGCCGTCTGCACCTTGCTCTATATCGCCGTCGTCGTCGTGCTCACCGGTCTGGTTCCCTGGCAGACTCTGGTGGATGATGCAGCGCCGGTGGTCAATACCCTGAAGAAACTGACCCATACAACAGGCTCGGAGACTCTCAACTGGGTCCGGCTTATCGTGCTCTGCGGCGCGATGATGGGCATGATCTCTTCCATCCTGGTCTTCCAACTCGGCCAGGCGCGGGTCTGGTTTGCCATGTCGCGCGACCGGCTCTTCCCCCGCTGGTTCGGCAAGGTACACCCGCGTTATCGCACTCCGGCCGTAGCCACCATCGTGGCAGGTTTTCTGGTGGCCATTCCCAGTGGACTGTTGGACATCGGTACCCTGGCCGACCTGTCGAATATCGGAACTCTCTTCGCCTTTGTGCTGGTATCGATCGGGGTGCTGATCCTGCGCTATCGGGAACCCGAGAGGCGTCGCGGCTTTCGCGCTCCGGGCGGAATTGCCGTACCCATCCTGAGCATCTTCTTTTGCGTGCTGCTCATGTCCGGCCTGCCGGTCATCACCTGGCTGCGCTTTTTCGGTTGGCTGGCCATAGGCCTGGGCATCTATTTCCTCTACAGCCGCAGGCACAGCGAGTTCTCCTCTCTTTCATGACTCGCACTGCTGCCCAACGCCGGATCGCGGCCGCCTGGCTGCGGTCGCTCCCCAAAACGGAACTCCATGTTCACCTTGAGGGTACGGTTACCCCGGAAACCCTGGTCGAACTGAGCCAGCGGCACGATGATCAGGGCATGACGCTGGAGGAGGCACGGTCTCTTTACCACTACACCGATTTCACCGGCTTCTTATTGGCGTTTAAGGCGGTCAGCGAACGGCTCCGCAGTCCGGAAGATTACGAATTGATCACGTATCGCATGCTGCAGCGTCTGGCGGCTCAAGGAGTGGTGCATGCCGAGGCCTACGTCTCCGTGGGTGTCGTCTACTACTGGAGGCGGATCGAGTTCGAATCTCTCTTTTATGGGATGGAAGCGGCGCGAGTGCGCGCCGAGCAGGAATTCGGGATCACTCTGTACTGGATCTTCGATGCCGTGCGCCACTTTGGCCCGGAGGAGGCGGCGCGCGTTTTTCGCAAGGCCGCAGAACTACGCCCTGAGTGGCCCAGCATCGTGGGCATTGGGATTGGCGGCGACGAGCGCCGGACGGGCGCCGAGCCCTTCCGCGAGCTCTATCAGGAGGCAAAGGACGCAGGTCTTCGCCTGACCGCGCATGCCGGCGAAACCATGGGACCGGAGAGCATCTGGGCCGCCCTCAACATCGGCGCCGAGCGTATCGGTCATGCGCTCTCCGCCCAACTGGATCCGGACCTCATGGAGGTGCTGGCGGAACGCCAGGTCCCGCTCGAAATTTGCGTGACGTCGAATTTGCGCACCGGCTGTTGCCCCACCCTGGAGGAGCACCCGGTGCGCCGTTATTTCGATGCCGGCCTCATGGTTACCCTCAATTCCGACGACCCGGCGATGTTCGAAAGCGACCTCCAGGACGAATATCGCCTGGCCCATGATGCGTTTGGCTTTACCGCCGAGCACTTGCGTGAATTGGCGGCAAATTCTGTGGAAGCCAGCTTCCTTCCGGCGCCACGAAAGGTCGCATTGCTGCATCAAATTGAGCAGGTGAAATAGCTCTTTGGTGTCCACCGCCGTAACTACGTGGTTTTCACCAAGCTGCGCTATTATTTCGGCATGATGTACATGGATGGTAACGACCTCAGGGCTCAGGGTTCCGGCGAAATACTGCCGGCAATCTCGCCTACCCAGGAAGAAGGGTTTGCTATGGCGATTGTTGGCTGGACTTCGGTTGCTGTTGGTATTGCTGCTGTTGGTCTCTACGTTGGCCGCGAGTTGCGTGCGCGTTATAAATTCAATCACCGCACGCAGTACGACTTTTTCTCGCATGCCGGGGATAGTGTCTGCTCAGCGGATTACGGTACCGGAATTTAACTTCCTTCCCACGGACTCTGGATCGTCGTCACGGCGACCCCGCTTGGCTGCGCTACCGGCTCAGTGGACGCGGTGAGCTGCCTGCGAGGCGCTTCGCATGGTCGGTCTGACGTAACTGCGATTTTCCCCTTTTTTTCATCCGGAATCATCAGCATCTCGCGCCATCGCTCACTTTGGCACTGCAGGAAGCACCACGAATCCGTGGTCCCATCCTTTGCCTTGTTTGCAAAGGGTGGGATACACGACGGCAGGTAAGGGTAATCCTGGAATTTAAGATTCCCCAGCGCTATATACTGCGACTATTCCCGCGATCGAGTCATTCGTCACGTCAGGCGTGGGTCCTTGCGGAGCTGGGGCCGCTGAGTCATGCGAGAACAAGGAGGAAATCCTCCCGGGCACGACCCCTCAAAACCAGGCAACGGGGGTGTGCGTGCGCCCGTGAAGGGTGAAAGCTCGTCCGCCAACGCTCGTCTTCCCAGCGATGCCGATACCATCTTCGGCGCCCCACCCAACGTAGCTCCCAGTGACAGCCCCACGGTAGTTGGCACTTCCTTTCCGCACACGATGGCGGGGCATTTCAGCGAAGCCGGACAGCACGTCCTGGCCTCCGGCCACCTGCTGGCCCAACGCTACGAGATTTTGAGCCTGTTGGGCGAAGGCGGCATGGGCGCCGTTTACAAGGCGAAGGATGTTGAGCTCAGCCGTTTGGTCGCCCTCAAGGTGATACGCCCGGACTTGGCTCGCAACCGCGCCATCCTTGACCGATTCAAACAGGAACTGATCCTCGCCACCCAAGTCACCGACCGCAACGTGGTCCGTATTTACGACCTGGGCGAAGCCGAGGGCATAAAGTTCATCACCATGGAGTATGTCGAAGGCGAGGATCTCGCCCACATTCTCCACCAACGGACCAAGCTCCCGCCTCACGAAGCAGTCATTGTCGTTGAGCAGGTGTGCCGGGCGCTAGCCGCTGCACACAACGTTGGCGTCATCCACCGTGACCTGAAGCCGCAGAACATCATGTGGGAGAAGACCGGTCGCATCCTGGTTATGGATTTTGGCCTCGCCAAGACACTGGAAGGCGAACGCATGACCCAGACCGGCGCCATGGTGGGCACCATGGAATATATGTCGCCCGAGCAGGCGCTGGCGCAAAACCTGGACCAACGCTCCGATATCTTTTCCCTGGGTCTCATTTTTTATGAGTTGTTGACCGGGCAAACGCCCTTCCGCGCCGACAGCGCTCTGGCCAGCCTGATCAAACGCACCCAGGAGCGCGTCGTTCCCGTCTCGGAATTCGACCACAGCGTCCCTCCTGAGCTAAGCCAGATCGTGAGCCGATGCCTGGAACGCGACGTCACGCTGAGATACCAGTCCGCGGCGGAGCTGCTGGCTGATCTTGAGCTCTGGCAGGGCACCGGCAAATCCGGCATCATCGCAGCTCGCCTTAAGCCGGGGCCCGGCAGATGGGCCACCGAGAACCAACGGCTGCTCGTCGGCGTCGCTGTCCTGCTGTTGCTCCTCGTCGCAGTCATCGGGTACTTCCTTACCCGGCCTAGGACGGCGGCCCTTCCTGAAGCCAAGCAGGAGGCGCCGGCTGCCCGGCCGAGATCGCTGGCGATTTTGCCCTTCCGCAACTCCTCCGGCGACGCCAAGGACGACTGGATTGGCTCCAGCCTAGCTGACATGCTCAGCACCGACATCGGTCAATCAGCCCACCTGCACCCCGTTTCCACAGATAGGCTCCATCAGGTGCTGTCCGATCTTCATGTCGGCCCGGAAACCGTGGTGGATCCGGATATGCTGCGCCGCGTCGCTCAGTTCAGCAATGCCGACGTTCTGGTTTCAGGCCAGTATGCACGCTTCGGCGACCAGATCGTAATCGATGCCACCATACGCGACTTGGTGAATGACCAGACCGTTCCAGTGAAAGCCCAAGCGCTGGTAAAAGATCTGCCCACGGCCATCGACAGCCTCGCCGACTCCGTGCGCAAGAACCTTTCCCTCTCCGCCAGTGTGGTCGAGGAATTGAAGGCTCAGTCGTTCAAGCCCAATTCGACTTCTGTCGATGCGCTGCGCGAGTTCAATGAAGGATCCGTGCTGATGCGCGCGGGCAAGAACCTCGATGCTTTAAAACACCTGCAGCAGGCAACGAAGGAAGATCCCGATTTCGCGCTGGCATTCTCCATGCTCGCCGATGCGCAAGCCGCACTTGGATTTCAAAGCGACGCCGAGCAATCGTCCATACGCGCCCTCAATCTCTCGCAGAATCAAAACCTGCCGCTGCCCGAGAAATACCTGATCAGCGCGAGCAATGCGCGCATCATGAAAGACAACAAAAAGGCGATAGAAGCTTACGAGAATCTCTCGAAAAGCTTACCCGGCGATGTCGATGTCCAGTACGAGCTAGGCGTTCTCTATCTGCAAAGCGGGGAGTACGACAAGGCGCGCGCTACTTTTGCCAAAGTCCTGCAATCTGATCCCAAAAACATCAAGGCGCTGTGGCGGACCGGGGTCGTCGATAACCTCACCGGCAACCCGCAGGCCGCTCTGGACGCACTGACCCAGGGCCTTACGCTTACCATTCAGTTCGACAATCCGGAGCAGAGAGCACTGATCCTCCTCTCTATGGGAACGTCGTATCGTCACCTTAACAAGCCGGATGAAGCGCTACAGAACTATCAGGAATCCATCGCTATCAACGAGAAGATCGGTCAAAAGTGGGGCATCTCTGCTGCTCTGAATGAGATGGCCGCCGTGCAGGCGACGGAAGGCAAACCCGATGCCGCGCTGGCCAGTTATAACAAGTCGCTGGCGTTGTTGCGCGAGATCGGCATGAAGGGCGGCGTCGCCGACACCCTAACCAATATGGGCACCATCTACCACGATCTGGGCAAATTCGATCAGGCGCTCGATGTCTACAAACAAGCTTTACAGACCCAACGCGAAACGGGCGACCAGGGTTACGAGGCGTTTTGCCTGAACAATATCGCCAACGTGTATCTGACCATTGGAGACAACGACAACGCCTTTACGTATTACCAGCAGGCTTTGCAGTTGCGGGAGAAACTGGCTGTGCCCGTCGACATTGCGGATACGCTCGAAGGCCTGAGCGAAGCCTACACGGCGACTGGACAGTACGAACAGGCAATGACCGGGTTGATGCGCGCGCTGGAACTCGGACGTAAAGCCGGGGATGAGCGCATGGTTGCTCTGGTCTCACGTCAGATCGGCCTGGTCTTTGAATACCAGGGCAGGTTTGGTGCAGCGGTGAAGTCGATGCAGGATGCGGTGAAGAGCTTTCGCCAGCAAGGGGAGACCGGGCTTGATATGGCCGAATTCCTAAACGGTCTTTCCGGAGCGTTGGCTCGCGCGGGAAGAAGCGACGAGGCGGTGGTGCCCCTCGAGGAAGCGCAAAAAATCCAGCAGACCCTGAAAAACGATGCGTTACAAGCAGAAATTATGATCACGCGGGGCGACCTGGCCTTTTTCCGCGGGGATATCCAAAGCGCCGCCCCGTTCTATGAATCAGCGCTGCGGCTCGCATCCCGGACGAAGTACCACGAAGTCCTCCTGCAATCGAAGGTCAACGTGGCCAAGGTCGCTGTTGCTCAGGGTCGCTTTCAGGAGGCGTCCCGTACGTTGCAAGCCCTTCTCAGTTCTAAAGGTTCGGTCTCCGCGCACTTGTCGCTGGAGATGAATCTTGAGCTGGCGCAGGCTGAGATAGGCCTCAAGGATTACGCCCGCGCCAATCACGGTTTGCAGCAGGAACTCCCCGGGGCGCAGCGTGCTGGCGTGCGTTTCGGCCTGGCCAGAATCTACTATCTGCTGGGAACGTCCGCACGACTGAGCGGGAGTGCCGGGATCGCCGCTGACTATTATCGTGAGGCGGCCCAACTTCTGGACGGAATTCGGAGCGACCCTGGCGCGGAAAATATCATGCGCCGCACCGATTTCAAGACTATGTACGACGAATCTAACCACTGGAAAAAATAACTCAGGGTTCCCATCCTTCGCTGTGTCTGCGAAGGATAAGAACCCTGTTTTTTTGTGCGTTCTTCAGTTAATCGTCTTCGTCGGGTCTACCTATGCACCAGGTAGCTGACAGGGGCGGAAGTTATGCTATTGCCCGCAGCGTCCGTTGCGGTCACCGTGAAGGTTTGCTGGCCTACTTGTAATGTATTGATAGGACTGGTGATGGTGCCGGTGTTCAGCCTGCCTATCAAGTAAAGCGCGGTGCCGCACCGAACAATCCCGGACCGGTCGTCCGCGCAGCTATAAGTTGCTGTGACCTTCTGACCAACCTTATAGCCACTGCTTGTAGGTGCCGGAGACAACGTCGGTCCCGTCTTGACTACGGGATTGACCGTGTCCACATTGATGGGGAAAGTGTAGAACGATGTTGACCAACTCCCCCCACTCTTGGTGAACTGCAGTTCTTCGGTGCCGGCACAATCCTGGGCAAAGTAATGCAGCGCGTATTGGCCATCCGTAGGGAAGCTGACACCCTCACCTAGCGCTGTAAAGGTAGTAGCTTTCGGTGTGGATCCACCCGGTGCAGGGCAGGGACTATTGGGTACGGTGACATCGTCTGGGACAGGCGAGCCGGGTTGAGGCACGCTCGACGCCAGGGAAACACCGTAGGTGATGCTCTGGATCGGCGCCGCCACGAAGCTATTTTTTGAAGCGAGGGCAGGCGGCACGCTTAGGAAATTTACCTTCGCGCTGTGGCCGTTGATCCAGCCTCCGAGGCGCTGCCCGGTCACAGTGACGATGGTTAAATCTTCGGGCACCGGGGCCACAGAAATAAATGTGGAGTTTGAGCTGTCGGAACGGGAGCTGCTTTTGTAGGCACCGGGCCCGGAAAAGTTGGTCAATATGTTCTGCGGGCAAAGCTGATTGGCGATGTTGGACGACGAATCGAACACGCAAGGCCCTCCGCTCCAGGCGTCCTTGGCCTCCAGGAAGCCTACTCCCTGGTGGTAGATCAAGAGATTTGTACCCAGCACATCGGGAAGGCTAAAGTTGGGACCGTCGAAAACTTCCCCAAAAATCTCGTTACGCTGCTGCGATGTCGGACACAAGGCTCCCTTCTGGGTGGGATCGGTTCCGACCTGGCAGGTGAGCGTGTAGAGTTTGCAGGCTGGCGCGCCGTTGTAGAGTTCACCGCTGTGGACCAGGCAGCTCCCGGTCGCAAACGAGGTGCCTTTCAGGTAAGTGGACTGGAACGTTGACGCGTTGAGTGGGGTGTCCGCGCCAGTAGGCGCAGTCCCGTCGATGATGGAAAGACTTCCAGCATTCTGCGCCTCGGAGAGGTCGTAGGTGAACTGCACCTGCTGGTTGCTCGAAGAATTAAACGAAAAATTCTGTGTCAGCTGCTGGTCGGTCGGGTTGCTTTGGGAGATTGGGTTACCGGTCACCTTGCCCGGCCCCGCGACTCCATTGAAGGCACAGTTGGTCACCAGGTAGAGACTAGAACCGGTGAGGTAACTGCCAGTATCCACGAGCCCAATCTGTGCTTGCACTGCACCGGTGGTGAGAAGGCTGCTGACGTCGATGGCCGGCACTCCTCCAGCGGCCAGGTACATATCCGGATTCTTATTCGTCAGTTCGCCGGCACTGGCCTGGGATGCATAATTGCTGGTAAAGCAGTTCTGTTGATTACCGTTTTCCATTGTGCCGTGCTTGCAAATATCGGCAGGACTCCCCCCTACCTCATTGAAGGTAATAAAGTTGTCAACCAGCACGTTTCCGCTGCCGTCCGCAGTCGATGAAATCTTTGCCTGGATCGGCGATGTGCACGTCAGGTTCAAAATGGTCGTGTTGAAGACGGTTTCGTTGGCTCCATACCCCGTCCCTTGGGTCGATACCCGGACATTCGCCGGGCTGAAAAGCTGGACGGCCGTCTGGCCCGAAACGGTGGAAGCAGCGGCGGCGATGCACACCGTCGCAAGGCTCTGCAGGAAGACTGAACTTCTCATTTTGCGCAAACTCCTACCCATAACTCCGCTGTTAGACCGGACAGCACAGCGGCAGAAAGCCCCCGGCTTACACAGGTCGATTGAAGAAGCAATAATTCGGACCGCCGTGGGGGGAATTTGTGAGGTCGGCAGAAAGTGCGACAAAAGCCTTCCGAATTGTGCAATTGGGGAACCGTCCTGTCAACTGAAAGTTAGTCACCCCGTGTGAGCCTGTTCTTCCTCTTGTAGGAGCGATTCTGCGGTTAACTGCTCGATCCCTCGTAGGGCGGGGAAAAGCACGCTCCAAATGCCGGTAACGGCGAGGGCACCAACTCCTCCAGCCACCACGGCGCGCACCGCCCCCCACCACTGGGCCGTTACGCCACTTTCAAACTCACCCAGCTCGTTCGACGCTCCAACGAAGAGCGAATTCACCGCGCTCACTCTGCCGCGCATGGATGCGGGCGTAGCCAGCTGCAGCATCGATGATCGGATCACGACACTCACCATATCCGATGCCCCCACCACCATCAGCGCGGCCAGCGAAAGCCGCAGGCTCCTGGAGAGGCCGAAGACGATCGTTGCGCTCCCGTAAACAGCGACTCCAACGAACATGAGGATGCCCGGGCGTCGCAAAACGGGCCGGAAGGTCAACCAGACGGATACCGCCAGGGCGCCCAGCGCTGGGGCTGAGCGAAGGGCGCCTAATCCCTGTGGGCCGGTGTGTAGCAGATCGTGAGCAAAGATCGGCAGCAGCGCGGTTGCACCACCTAACAGCACCACGAAGAGATCCAGCGAAATCGACCCCAGCAATAGCTTTGATTTCCAAACATAACGAAAGCCCGCCAGGATGACATCGGTCGAAATCGCGCGATGCTCCATCCGCCCGGGGCGTACATGCAAGGAGCCGATCAAGAACACAAAGCCGATTCCCGTCGCCAGTGTGAATAGAAACACAATGGGAGCTCCGTACAGCCTGCCTTTCAGCGGCAAGGTGTAAAGCAGACCTCCCACGGCGGGTCCGGCGATGTTGGCAATTTGGAAGACCGTCGCTCCCCAGGTGATGGCGTTCACGAAATTTTCCGTAGGCACCAGGTGGGGCAGCAGCGCCGAACTGGCGGGGCCGCTGAAGGCGCGTCCGGAACCGATCAGGAAGAGCACAACGAAGATCGGCTCCACGCGATGCAGTCCCTGCAAAGCGAACACCAGGAGCGCACAGGTGCACAGAATCTGCATTACGTAGCAGACCAATATCACGATGCGCCGGTCGTAGCGGTCCGCGACATGCCCGGCTGGCAGCAGAAATAAGAGGCCGGGCAAAAACAACACCAGGCCGGTGTACCCCAAGTCGATCGCCCGGTGGGTGATCTCGTATACCTGCCAGGCCACAGCCAGCGCCTGCGCTTCGGCGCCAATGATGACCATTACCCGCGCCAGCTGATAGCGGCGAAAATCTCGAAAGGCAAATGCTGCTGTCCCTGTTCTTGGTGGGGCCATATGCCTGCTTTTTAATTTTTGAACAAAATACTGAAGGGCAGTTTCTCTCTCAAGAAAAACTGCACCGGACCATCCCCCGAAAGGATATCGCAAGCGGGGAAATACGATAGGATTCAGGCACGTCCTCACGATTTTGCGAGCGACCGAAGGTGAGATGGGTGCCCATGGCCGCAGATGTTACGGAGAACGAAGCCGAGAAAAAATTGAGCCCCGCGGCCGCGCTGGATGAGTTGCTTGCAGGGAATCGCCGATTCATGAGCGGCCGCACGTCCGCCCATCGCCGTGACCTCGCCATGCTGCAACAGACCCTGGAGAAGCAAGAGCCCTTTGCCGCGGTTCTCTCCTGCTCCGATTCGCGCGTGCCCGTAGAGGTGGTCTTCGATCAGACGATCGGACAGCTCTTTGTCGCCCGCGTGGCGGGCAACATCGTCACCCCGGAGATCGTCGCCAGTATCGAGTACGCTGCCGCCGTGCTGGGCACCAACACCATCCTGGTCATGGGCCATAGCAGGTGCGGAGCGGTCACGGCTGCCATCCAAAGACAAGCGACAGCTGGACTGTCGTTCCCCGGACAGATCAGCGCGCTCTTCCCGCACATTGAGGCAGCGGTAGAGCAAGCCGGCCCCGATGTTGAGGCCACCATTCGAGCCAACGCATTGATCCAGTCTTCCCGGCTGCGGGAATTGTCTCCGCTGCTGGCGGAGATGATCGAAGCCGGCAACGTGAAGGTAGCCACAGGCTATTTCGATATCCGCAGTGGATTAGTGACGCTGCTGGACTAAGCGTGACGGCTACCGCAGAAACTGCCCTAATTGCCGTGCACGTAAGTTGCATACTGCGTATCGACGATACCCAGGTTACGCGCCAGCCCCAGTTTGGCCTGGTTGTGTTGGGCGGTTGTATTCACCAAGGTGGTTTCGGCGTCGGCCAGGGTGGCCTGTGCCTGCACCACAGGCAGGTTATCGTCGACGCCAGCCTGAAAACGATCCGTGGTCTGTTCCAGTTCTTTACGCGCCAGTTCTACGTTGCTTTGCGCCACGCGCACCAGTTCCGTGGCCGACTGCACATCCAGGATGCTATCCCTTAGCTGCTGGTTGATCTGCTCTTTCAAAGCGGCCAATTGCTCGGTCAAGTTGGTGAGGTTGGCGGCTGCGACACCGCTGTCGCCGCGGAACTTGGCTTCTTCAAAAAGGGGCAGGTTCAGCGTGCCCCCAGCTACAAACGTTCCATGGTAAAGACCGCCGGTCACTCCGGTGACGCCATAATTGCCTTGGAAATCGAGCGTCGGCAGGCGCTCCCACTTGGCCGCTCTTCGCTGCAGTCGCGCAGCGCGCACCTGGGCTTGCAGACCCTGGTAATCCTGCCGGCTCTGGTAGGCGACGCGTTTTGCTTCGTCGATATTCATGGTCGCCAGGTCGGCATAGGGTGCGGTATCGGTAAGCTGAATCTCCTGTTCTGCCGGAAGACCGATTTCCCGATTGAGCGCGATCTTGGCCTTCTTGAAATTGACTTCAGCCGAGATCACAGCTTGCTGTTGGGTTTGGAACTGCACCCGGGCCCGAAGTTCATCCAGGTTCGCTGCCGTGCCCGCCTGGTGCTCGGCGACGGTTTGGTCGAGCAACACCTGATCGGCCTGCAACAGGGCCTTCGCATTGTCCACCTGGGCGCCAAGAGCCAGCGTCTGCAGATAGGCGTCGCCCACGGTCAGTACCACCAACCCGCGCGACGACTGCTTGCTGAAATAAGCCGCCTGTTGGTTCGCCTTTGCCGCCCGGTAGAGGTCGATATTTTGCAGGCTGAAGAGCGTCTGCGAATAATTCACCATCGCGTCGGTGGAGTTGACCTTCACCACCGTGGGAACCGACGTCAGGTCCAAGCCCGGGAAAAGAGGGGCGGAATTGGCCAAAAGGCTGGAGGAGAATCCCAGGGCTGCCAGATTGATCTGGTGTGCACCCGAATCAGCCTGCGCGGTGACCGTAGGCAGTAGCGACTGCAAGCTTTCGCTGGTCTGGGCCTTTGCGCTCAGTTCCTGCTGCCGCGCCTCGACCAGAGCCAGGTTGTGCTCGATGCCCATACCGATGGCTTCGTCGAGGGTCAGGGGCTTGACCCCGTCGGTCGGCTTCACGACGGTCACGCTGCCGTAATAGGGACTCTGCGCGGAACTCTGATTGGCCGTTTGTGCTGAGAGCGTGACAGCAGTCAACAACGCCGCTGTACACGCCGCCATAAGCCGCCGCGCTGGGATCGTCATTAGGGGTCGTCTCTTCCTTTCCGTCCAATCCTTTAGATTGAATCAAGGCCTCGAGGTTGCCTAAATCGCAGCCGCCTCGGGGCGTGGCTCTCCCTCACCCATCGTACTAGGCGTGTATTGGGTCTAAGTCGGTCCGGGTCTAGGTCGTAGCGGACTTGTCGGGATTAACTTTTCTCCACTCTGTCCATCCACCTGCGCCGAGGCCAAGGTGGCCACCGCCCTTAAATTTGACAGAATTTAAGAGCGGCGTCGCACCTCGGCCTCGGCGGAGGGACAGAACCATCCATGCAGCAACCAACCCGATTTCGCTTGCCAGCGTTACCTTCAATGCATTCAGCAAGTTAAGCCGAACTAATTGAGAATTTTATTCGTCGTCGGCGTGAACGTGCTTATGGGCGGAGGCGATGACCTTCTCGGCAGACGCTGGGGGCACCACATCGTAGCGCGCCATCTCCATGTGAAAACTGCCCATCCCCTGGGTGAGGGAAGTGAGCGTGGCGCCGTACGTGAGCATTTCAGCCATCGGGACTTCCGCTCGGATGATCGTGGTGCCGCGGCCGGCGCCCATCCCTTGAACGCGACCCCGCCGCCCGGTCAGATCCCCCATCAAAACGCCTGTAAAACTCTCCGGCGCCTCAATCTCCACCCGCATAAGGGGCTCCAGCAGTACCGGCCTGGACTGCTCCATGCAGTTGCGGAAGGCCAGTCGCCCGGCCAGCCGGAAAGAGAGCTCATTGGAGTCCACATCGTGATAGCTTCCATCAAAAAGCACAGCGCGGAAGTCAACCATGGGAAAGCCAGCCAACCATCCGCGCGCCGCTGCTTCCTGGATGCCTTTCTCGACCGCCGGAATAAAGGTACGCGGAATTGCTCCGCCGAAGATCTCGTTGACGAACTCAAAACCTCCGCCCAGGGAGAGGGGCTCCAGGCGCACCCAGCAGTCGCCGAACTGCCCGTGGCCTCCGCTCTGCTTCTTATGCCTGCCTTGGGCGCTGGCGCCGGCGCGGATCGTCTCCCGGTAAGGCACCTTGGGTGCCTTGAGCGTCACTTCGGTGTGGTACCGGCGGCGCAGCCGTTGCACGATGGACTCGATATGGGGCTGGCCCGAGCCGGCCAACAGGAATTCATGGGTCGCGGCATCCCGATAAAAGCGGACCATCAAGTCCTCTTCCATCAACTTGTGAACCGCCGGCGCCAGTTTATCTTCATCGGCCCGCGTTTTGGGCTCAATGGCATAGGTAACAGCGGGCTCCGGCATGGTCACCGGGTCAAAGTAAATCTCGTGGCCCGCATCCCCCAGCGTGTCGCCGGTAAATGTCTCGCGCAGCTTGGCCACGGCGCCCACATCGCCCGCATGCAACTCCCCGATGGGACTAGCCGTACGTCCCTGCATCACCGTCAGGTGGGCCAGGCGCTCTGCACTGTGGTGGGTGTAATTGGTAACTGTAGCGTCGCATTTCGCGACGCCGGAAAAGACTTTGAAGAATGAAATCCGGCCCGCGAAAGGATCGGACATGGTCTTGAAGACATACAAAGACAGCGGTTCACGATCGTCCACCTTGCGCAACACCATCTCGGCCTCGGAATCGGGGCGAACGCCAACAGACTCCACCGCCCCGCGCGCGGCCACCGGGACCCGCTCCACCGGCGACGGCGCATACACCTGAAGAAAATCGAGCAGATGGTCGCTGCCTACGTTCCTCAGGCCACTCGAAAAGAGCACGGGAAAGATCCGGTCTTCGCGGATGGCCTCATGCAGGGCGACGATCAAGTGCTCTTCCGGGATGGTTCCTTCGCGGAAGTATTCTTCCATTAACTCGTCCTTGCCCTCGGCTACCAGCTCCACCAGGGCTTGGTGGGCCTCCGTGGCCTCCTCACGCAGGCGAACCGGAATTTCAGAAAGGCGGCCACAACCGCTGCCGTCCGGTTCGTAGACGAAGGCCTGCATGGTTACCAGGTCCACAACGCCGCGAAAGATGGGATTTTGCCCGTTGCCCTCAAGAATGGGTAGCTGGACCGGAACGACCTGGCGGCCAAAACCTTCGCGCAGCGCATTGAGGGTGCGTTGGTGGTCCGCGCGGGGGTGGTCCATCTGGTTAACCACGATCACCCGAGGCAGGTTGAATTCTTCGCCGAACCGCCACACCCGGCGGGTCATGGCTTCCACGCCGCACGCTGCGTTTACGATCAGCAACGCCGCCTCTACCGGCAGCAGCGCCGCGCGAGCCTCGTGCACGAACATGGGAAACCCAGGAGTATCCACAAAATTGATCTTTACGTTGTGCCACTCCGCAAATGCCAGCGCATTCTGCATAGTGGTCCGGCGCGCTACGTCCTCTTCGTCATAAGCGGTTACCGCGCTGCCGTCATCCACGCGGCCCAGCCTTTCGGTCATCTTGGCTGCTTGAAGAAGCGCAGAGATCAGGGTGGTCTTGCCGCAATGCGCATGGCCCACGAACGCGACATTACGAATGTCCTGTCCCTGATAAGTCTTTAATGAACGGTTCATCCCAGGTATCTCCAGTTCTCAGGATTCGGAGTCTTGGAGCGGTCCGTGCGCGCTGGGGAGCGCGTTACCATGCACGCGGGCGGCCTGCTTCGTTTGCGGGAACCGAGTGTAGCACAGAGTCTCGGATTTCCTGTATGCAGGCCTGGGAAACGCCCGCGTATGCAGCTTTCATCGAGGAAAGCCGCATGAAGCACATCAACGCCGACAAGCTTCACAGGAAATCCGGCGGGTCCTCGCAACGTTTTTTCCTGGCCGGGGAGGCAGGAGGATGGATCTACTTCCGCTCCAGCTCCGCACGCTGCCGGCGCAGATTCCAGGCAAAGATTCCGATCCGCAACAGCAAGATGAACAGCAGAGCTATTGCCAGGGCCGCCGACTGCCCGTGCACACCGTGGCGCAACAGAATACCCATGCCTACTAGGACGGCGATTACGAATACGCCGAACGTTAGCCACTCCGCGCGATTTTTCATATCACTTCCTTAGACTCTGCCGGTTCCGCGACAGCCGAACGAAGATCACGATAGCAAATCCGGCAAAGACCCCCATCGCGACCATCGAGCTCAACTGAAAGCGAAAAAGCACAACGCCGGCGTTGGCTGCATGGGCGCGTGAAAGCAAGGCTTCCAGCAAGATAAAGACGCAAAAACTAACCGCACCCGCTCCGGCCAAGCTGAGTACGATCTTCAACGTCGCGCTTCCCATCCCCCACCGGAAGCCTGCATCATATCGCATCGGGCGGCCGCCTACCCATTACAATAGACAGGATTGAAGGTCTAAAGAGCGAAGGGCACAGGAACCATGCACGCTATTCCATCCACGCCTCCGGCGATACCCGGATTTCCTATACGCTGCTCCCCCGTCGTCCGCGTGATGGCGGCATTTGTCTTGCTCGGCGCCGTCGGGTTTGCGGCTCATTTTGCCGCTGCGCAGTCCACCACGGTGCATGATCCTGCGGCCCTCAAACCCCCACCCGGCGCCCGCGTGGCGATCATTGAGTTTGAGGATATGGAATGTCCTGATTGCGCCCGCGCCAATCCTCTCTTACACGACGCCGCGACCCAATACCACATCCCCTGGGTGCGTCATGATTTTCCCTTGCCCTTCCACGCCTGGAGCTTTGACGCCGCGGTGTACGCCCGCTGGTTCGACACCAAGTCGAAAAAGCTTGGCGATGATTTTCGCGATGCGGTCTTTGCCAACCAGCAGCTGATTGATGCTGCGGGAGAAACTTCCCCTGAAACTCCAGCAGGTCCAACCACGGCTGCCTCGGCAGCGATTCGCAATTTCGCGGAGAAGTTCGCGCAGGAGCATGGCGTCGCGCTTCCTTTTGTAATCGATCCGCAGAAGAAGCTGGCTGCTGAAGTGCAGGCGGACCTCGATCTCGGCAAGCGCATTGGCATTGAGCACACGCCGACCATTTGGGTTGTCACCAACAAGACGAATGGCGTGCCTTTTGTAGAGGTAGTCGACCGTCAGCGCCTCTACCAGATCATCGACCAGGCGCTGGCCGATACCAAGGGCCAAGCCGTCGCGGTGCATCACGGCACCGGTCAATAGCAGATAGCTGTCCTGGGTCTGGATAGACCGGTCAGGAAAGTATCAAAACAAATGGCACGGCATTAGCCGTGCCGCACTGCACCGGCGCAGAACTGGGGTGAGGATGCCCAGGACTGCATCCTGGGATATTCTCAGCCGTCCCTTCGGGACTGGTCCGTGGTGTCAAGCCCTACCCAGGACTCACGTCCTGGGCTATTGTCAGCCAGACTTGTCCAAATTGAGCTTTTTCAACTCTGTCCATCCACCTCACTGCTGCCAAGGTTGGCCACCGCCCTTAACTTTGTCATCCCGACCGTAGCGGAGGGATCTGCAGTGCGCCTTGATGGAGAAACGCAATCCGGGGGCGATTCGCGCTTTCTTGCCCGCAGACTCAACCAAGACGGGTGTCTAGCTAGGTCTGGATATTGACCAGCTCGCCGGGCGTAGTTTGCCGCGTCTGGGGCGACCGCCAGTGGTCGATGTAAGAAATCTGGTGCACGCAGGAAACAGTGCAGTGCGGAGCGCAGCTCTTTTCCGTCACGTACTCCCGCTTGAGGTCGGCTTTGGTATATTGCGCCAACGGAACGCCTGGATACCCGCGCTGCTGTGAGCAATAGTGCACCAGCCCGTCTTCGCAAACATACAGAAAACGTGAACCGGCCCGGCAGCGCCAGTCGTTCGGCTCGGCATTGGCGATCGCTTCTTGAAACTTGTTGAAGCGGGAATAGTTCTTCTTTGCCATTCCGGCCATCTGGTAATAGACGCGCCGTTCCTCATCCTTCAGCGGTTTCAGTTGACCGTCCCCATCGTGGATGATGCCGATGGTTGAAGTAAACCCAAGCTCCAGCGCCCGGTTGCCGATGACCAGCGCATCCTGGGGATTCCTGATGCCGCCACCGACGACGGAATTGATGTTGACGTGAAACTCGGCATGCTGGGAGAGAAACTGCAGCTTCTTGTCCAGAACCTTGAGGCTCTTCTTTGAGATCTCGTCCGGCTCGATATTGTCGATCGAGATCTGCATGTGGTCGAGGCCGGCACGGTTCAACCGCTCGATCCGCTCCGGCATCAGCAGGTATCCGTTGGTGATCATGCCCGCCACTCGTCCGTGGTGGCGGATACGGGCGATGATGGCGTCCAGCTCTGGGTGTGTGAGCGGCTCGCCCCCAGAGATGGTGATGATGCTCGTGCCCAGGGCCGCCAGGCGGTCGATGCGGCGCAGCATCTCCGGAAGCGGTACAGGCTTAGACACCTTGTCGTACTCATTGCAGTAAGCGCAGGAGAGATTGCAGAACCGCATGGGCACGATCTGCGCCATGACCACGTGCCGGGTCGAGGCTAAAGCCCGTCCGACCACCGCCAGCTCGCGCACTTTGCGCGTCGCCGCCGTGGCCCGCCCTTTCCACGTCTGTTTCTGTTGGGTCTGCTTCCGCCGCTGCATCTGCTTGTATTCAACCACAGCCCAAGCAGGGGGCGCGAGTAACCACAAAGGAATGGGGATGATCGCAGCCTGAGCGGTAGTACAAGCCAGCCGGGCGGTTACTTCTTGGGCTTTCCGGCGCTCATGGTCAGGATCTGTTCCTGCTTGTTGCGCATGACGGTGACCTGCACCGGGTGTCCGCGATGGTTGCGAATCGCCTTAAGCCAGTCGTTCTTGCTAGTCATTTGCTGCGACTCTACCTTCACCACAACATCTCCAGCCTTTAAGCCGGCGCGTGACGCCGGACTCGGGTCGTCCACGCTTTCCACCAGCAACCCGGTGCCACTCTTTACTCCGAAATAGTCAGCCAACTGCGTTCGCACCGGGTTCACATCCGCGCCCACATAGAGAGCCCGGGGAATCATATTATCCAGAAAGGCGGGACCACTCGAGGCAACACTTCCCAGGAAGCTCTGCCCGGACGCGGGTGCGGATGGCTCCGGAACGGTGAAATGCTTCGACCAAGCCTGTTGTTCCAGCAGTTTCCGGTCACAGAGCTGCACGGCCACATTCCAGCGAGTACCGTCGCGGCTGATGAGTAGAGTAACTGTGCGCCCCGAAGGCGTCTGCCGGAGTTTGCGGCGCAACTGGTCGACATTGTCAAAGGATTGTCCATTCAGCTGAAGAATAACGTCGTGAACCTTGAGGCCAGACTTGCCGGCAGGAGCGTCATGGTCCACCATGACCACCTCGGCTGCGTGAGCATCCTTAAGGTGGAGCGCGTTGGCACGGTCGTTATCCACCTCCCCTAAGTCAACCCCTAGGTAGCCTTGCGCGCTAAAAAGCAGAAACTCCGGGAGGTTGGCCGGGAGATTCAGCGCGTCTCCTAATGCCCAGCCAGTGTGAGCGATGAGAAGACCGCCCAGAACCGTAGCCACTGAACCCAAAACTGCAAAGTGCTTCATTGGAGAACTCCCAAGGGACTCATACTACTAAGACTTGCTGCACGCCCGAAAACCACTCCCAAACTACTGGATTTGCGGCGATTCATCCAGAATTTCGTGAGAGACGGTTCGAATATGGGGATTGTCGTCCTCCGACGCAACCGTGTGCAATACCTCGCGCACGCTACTATCGGCCTCGACTGGTTGCAGAAGCTCAATGGCGCGCGTGCGCACCGCGGCGTCCTGGTCGTTCATCAATGCTTCCAGCACCCCGTCGCGGACCCGCATATCTTCTGCCACGTATGGCTTAAGGCCGTCCAAGGCTTGCAATCGGACCCTCGCGTTCTTGTCGTAACGCAAAGCCACCAGCAAAGCATTGCGAATCGGGCCGTCGGAGCATTGGTGCCCCGCCTGGCACTCGCCGGCCAACAGGCTCACAGAATTCTGCGCCACCCCGGGATTTACCTGGCTCTGTGCCCCAACCAGCAGCAATTGCCGTATCTGCGGATCGTCAAGCGATCCCTGGGTAGTTTCCGGGACCAGGCGATTGAAGCGTACTTCTACATTCTCCGTATTTGGTTCACGGACAATGCTGCTGACGTTGGCAATCGTTCCCGGTCCCGCGATGGCCGCGGGCAACTCAGCAGGTGGACGGTGGCTACGCATTGCCGCTTGATAGCCGCCCCAGCCGCCCGAGGCCAAGCCCAGAACCAGCAACGCAGAGGCTGCGACCGGAGCCCGGCCGAGCATGCTCACACCTCGGAACATGGACTGCTGGACACGCATCAGCCAGCCACTTCGCGGCATGGTGTCCAGTGCTTCCTCCAGCCGCAGACGGGCTTGTGCCAGCAGGTTGGCTGAAGGTTCCAGGGTAGGCGCAAGCGCCATCGCCTGCTGTAGCGCCTGTACTGCCGCAAACTCCTCCTGACAACGTTTGCAGGTGGCTAAATGACCTTCCAGCAAATGGCACTGATCGTCAGGAAGTTCTCCGTACGCGAATAGAGCAATCTTCTGTTGCGCCAGCTCGCAGTCCATATACCAAACCTCGCCTCACCGTAGTGTCGCCAAATTAGTTCTTAGTTTTCTAGTCGCCCGGAAGAGCGTGTTCTTGGCGGTCTCTTCCGTGGTGTTCAACATTTCACCGATCGTTCGTAATCTCAGGCCCTGGTAGTGCTTTAGCTCAAAAACCATGCGTTCCCGCGGGGTCAGCCGCCCCAGCGCTTCCTGGATCCGTTCCCCCAGCAGCTTCCGCTCCAGCTCGCGCTCCGGATTAGCCATCGCTCGTTCGTCGGAGATATTGCTCAGCAGGTCCATCTCCCCGCCGCTGGAGTCAACCACCACCGACTGCTCTTCCCGGCGGGATTTGCGCCGCCGCAGGTGATCGAGGCACAGGTTGGTCACGATGCGGTAGATCCAGGTATAGAAAGAACATTCGAATCGGAAATTTGCCAGGTAGCGATAGGCCTTGAGGAAGGCCTCCTGGTGGATGTCCTGCGCATCCTGCTCAGACCCCGTCAAGCGCAGCGCAAGCCGTAGAACTGGCTGGTCGTACTGGCGCACCAAAGCTTCGAAGGCGGTTCGCGAACCCTTTTGTGCTTCGCGGATCAGCTCGGTCTCGGTGGCGCGACCCCATGCTTCGCTTGCCATGCCTGACGAGGATTGTAACGTTCGCTGCGGAGCCCAGGCAGAGCCCCCAGCCTTCATCGGTCTTTGCGAAGTAAAGCGAAGCGCGTCCGTCGTCATTCGTCGCTCCAGTACACACGAACCACTGTCCCCTAGACGAAGCGGGAGCCGTTTGGTAAGCAGCCGGGATTCGATAGACTCAGCCTATGTCTTCCCTATTCGAGCACTCCGGCGAAAGCATTGTCGCCTACTGCGACGGTGGCTCTCGCGGCAACCCGGGTCCGGCCGGCTTCGGCGTCTATATCCAGGACTCGGCAGGAAAAGTCCTGGGTGAATTGAGCCAATTCCTGGGTACGCACACCAATAACTTCGCCGAGTACTCCGCCCTGTTGGCATCGTTGGAGTTTGCCATCACCAATGGGCACAGGAGTTTGCGGGTCATCTCCGACTCTGAGCTGATGGTCAAGCAGATCAAGGGGCAGTATCGCGTGAACAGCCCCGAACTCCGCCCTCTCTACGAGGAGGCCAAGCGCCGTATTGCGCGGCTTGACCACTTCCAGATCCAGCATGTCTTGCGGGAAAAGAACCGCCATGCCGACCGGCTGGCCAACGTGGCCATGGACCGCGGAATGGGCCGGGCGCCAGCTGCCACCCCTGCCCCCACTCCAGCCCCAACCGCCCCGCCGCCGGCAAGGGCATCATGCTCCGCGGGTTAGTGAAAAACGGAGTTGTGCACGTCCTCGGCGGCCAGCTGCCGGACGGCACCTTTGTAAAAGTCATCCCCGAGTAGGTAAGAGGAACCGCAGTTCCCTAAACTACTCTGCGCTGTTGTGTCCGCGAGAGCTTAGCCCGAAGGATGGGATCCTAGCAGCCACTAGCCAATTCCTCATGGAAGCACCACCCCACCCTTGTCATCCCGCCTGCCCCGGCGTGCCGTGGGAGCGCAGCCGAGGGACCTGCTGTGCGCCCTTCCCCCAAACAACTCCCTACAACCCTGTCCCCTCCACCTATGCCAAGGTGGGCTACTGCCCTAAACTTTGTCATCCCGCCTGCCCCGGCTTGCCGTGGGACCCGAGCGCAGCGCAGCCGAGTACTTACCCAGCCAACGCAACCTTCACCAACTCACTCACCACCCGGCCATCGGCCCTGAGGCCGCTGGCCTGGATCCGCACCTGAACCGCCTTCATCACGGTTCCCATATCCTTCGGCCCCAGCTGGGCGCCCTGAGCCCGTAACTCCGTCAATGTCGAACTGACCAGCTCCCTCAGCTCCTCATCTCCGGCCGCCTTCGGCATGTACTCTTCGATAACCTTAATCTCCGCTGCTTCCTTCTCCGCCAGCTCCGGCCGATTGCCCTTGGTGAATTGCTCGATGGAATCTTTCCTCTGTTTGATCAAAGTGGTCAGAACCAGCAACGCCTGTGGATCGGTGACCGGCGTACGCTGTTCTATCTCCTTATTTTTCAACGCAGATACCACCATTCGCAGGGTGGACAAACGCTCCACCGCGCGCTGCTTCATGGCCCCCACCATATCCTGATGGATCTTCTCAGCCAGGCTCATACTCCTCCATTCCCATTTAAGCGCCCATTATAGAAAGCTTTGTTTATTACAATGGAACCATGATCCGTAAGACCCGCCTTTTTACTCCTGGCCCCACCCCGCTTTTGCCTGCAGCCCAGTTCGCTATGGCTGCAGCCGACATACATCACCGGACCCCCGAATTTCGCGCCCTGTACCTGAAGGTACTCCGCGACCTGAAGACGTTTGTCGGGACCAAGAATGACGTCATCCTGCTCGCCTCCTCCGGCACCGGAGCGATGGAAGCATCGGTTTCGAACCTGACCTCACCCGGAGACCGCGTGCTGGTGCTGACGGCGGGCAAGTTCGGTGAGCGCTGGGTCAGCCTGGCAAAGGCATTCGGGTGCGATGTCGATGTAGTCAGCGCGCCGTATGGCCAGACCTTCGACCTGGAAGAGGTGCGCAAGGCGCTCAAGATAGAAACCCGCGCCATCTTCATGCAGGCTACCGAGACCTCGACCGGCGTACGCCACGATGTTGCAGGTGTTGCGGACGTATTGAAGCAGAGCGGCAAAGACGCCGTGCTGGTGGTGGACGCCATCACCGGCCTCGGCACCACCCACATCGATATGGATGGGTGGGGCGTCGATGTGCTCATCGGCGGATCGCAGAAAGCGGTCATGATTCCTCCCGGCCTTTCCTACCTGGCAGTCAGCGATCGTGCCTGGGACTTGATGGAGATCTCGCTCAACCCCCGCTACTACTTCGATCTGCGCAAAGAGAGAAAGAACGCGGCTAAGGGGGAATCCGCCTACACGCCCGCAGTGGCCCTGATTGCGGCGCTGGGAGCGGCCCTCGACTATATTGCCGGTCAGGCGGACGGAGACCTGGCGGCAGGGCGCGCCAAGCTGGTGGAAAACGCTGAAAGCTGCGCCGCCATGACACGCGCCGCGGTGGAGGCCCTGGGCCTGCAGCTCTTTGCCCCGGACGCTCCGGCAGCCGCCGTAACGGCCGTATTGCCCCCGGCAGGCCTCGATTCCGGCGTCATCGTCAAGGAGTTGAAGAGCCGCTTTGCTGCCGTCATCACCAACGGACAAGGGGAGATGAAGGGGCAAATCTTCCGCATCGCTCATCTGGGATTTTTCGATTACATGGACACCATTGCCCTCATAGGGGCCTTGGAACAAGTGGCCCATGCCCTCAAGCTACCGGGTTTTGCTTTCGGGAAAGCATTGGTGGCTGCCCAGAACGTCTTCGCGTCGCGGGCGCCGGACGAAGCCGCTCGGCGGGACCGTGCCGCGGCAGGTGTCTCCCTTTCCGCTCGCTAAACAACCGTTCCTTCCCATCGCGACGGGTGCTCCTGTCTGCGGCAGCCGCCGCGTCGCGGGAGAAACAGGCTGCGGGAAAAGTCTGGTTTTTGAAGGGTGCGGCCTTCAGGCCGTACGTAAGTTTTTGAAACAGGTTCGGCTTTAGCCGCTGAGGGGACTCATGTTTAACCCTTCCGACTTTTTCCGTAGCCCATAAGAAGCCCTTAGGAGCACGATGAAGATCGTATTGGCTGAGAAAGTCTCGCCCGCCACCCTGGCTGTGTTCGAGGGCGAGAGTGGTTGGCAGATCGTGACCCACGATCAGATCAAGAACGGGTTGGCCGCCGAATTGGCGGATGCGGACGCGCTCGTCGTTCGTTCCGCGGTCCAGGTCGATGAGGCACTGCTGAGTGCGGCGCCCAAGCTGCGGGTGATTGGCCGTGCCGGCGTGGGTGTCGACAACATCGACGCCGATGCCGCAACACGCCGCGGCATCGTGGTCATGAATACGCCCGGCGCCAACGCCATCGCCGTCGCTGAGCTGACTATCGGGCTGATGCTTGCGTTGGGCCGTCAACTGCCACGGGCCAACACGCTGCTCCACGCCGGCAAGTGGGAAAAGAAGTCCTTGCAGGGAACAGAGCTGCGAGGCAAGCAACTGGGCATTCTGGGTCTGGGCCGGGTGGGCCTGGAGGTGGCGCGACGGGCAAAGGCCTTCGGCATGGAACTCCTGGGCCATGACCCCTTTGTCGCCCCCGCCGTAGTGCGGGAGAATGGAGTCCGCCTGTGCACCGTGGAGGAGTTATTTCGCGGCGCCGATTACCTGACCCTGCATGTGGGGCTTACCCCTCAAACTACGGGGATTATCAACGCCCGGACGCTGGCCACCATGAAGAAGAACGTGCGCATCGTCAACTGCGCCCGCGGTGAGTTGATCGACGATGCCGCCCTGGTGGAGGCCCTCGGCTCCGGCCAGGTGGCCGGCGCCGCCCTCGATGTCTTTAGCCAGGAGCCGTTGAAAAATTCGCCTTACTTCGGGCTGGACAACGTCATCCTGACTCCGCATATCGCCGGTTCTACGGGCGAGGCGCAGGAGGCCGTCGGGGTGCAGATTGCCCAGCAGGTCAAGGATTACCTCAAGTTCGGGGTAGTCCAGAACGCGGTCAACCTGCCCTCCATGACCTATGAGGAGTATCAGGAGATTTCCCCATATATCGTCATGGCAGAGCGTCTGGGTGCGTTCCTCTCTCCATTGGCCGCGGGAAATCTGGAAAGCATTCATCTTTCCTACAGTGGGCGCCTGGCGCAGGGCAAAACCGAGCTGGTGCGCAATGCCGCTATTCAAGGGGTGCTG
This sequence comes from uncultured Acidobacteriaceae bacterium, assembly GCA_963746595.1. Classification (GTDB taxonomy): domain Bacteria; phylum Acidobacteriota; class Terriglobia; order Terriglobales; family Acidobacteriaceae; genus PALSA-350. Next base: position 851,739 of record CAVVBS010000009.1, on the reverse strand, counting down.
GCGCATTCCGACGTGGTCAATCGCATCAACGCCTTATCCGTAGCCACGGAGCGCGGCATCCGGGTGCACGAGGACAAGAAGGAAGAAGGTTCGGGCGGCGCAGGTACGGTGCTTAAGCTGACATTACACACCGCGACCGGTGACAGTACCGCGAGCGCCACGGTGCTTCATGGCAGTTCGCCTCGGCTGCTTGCTTGCGATGGCATCGATATCGAAGCCCCACTGCACGGAACGTTGCTGTTCATCCGCAACCTGGACGTGCCGGGCGTGATCGGCCGTATTGGCACCATTCTGGGCGAGCATAAAATGAATATTGCGAACTTTGCTTTGGGACGGAGCCTGCGCACAGCCCAGCACAACGCGCTCGCGGTGGTCCAGATCGATGGCCGCGTCGCCCCTTCGGTCCTGGCCGCGTTGCAGGCCACGGAGGCCATTACCGAGGTTCGCCTGATCGAGCTGGCTGATCGCCAGCCCGCACCAGCAACCAACGAATGACGAACTTGCAAATTTGAAGGAGTGTACGGATGCCGCTGTACGAATACCAGTGTAAAAAGTGCGGACATCGATTTGAACTGATCCAGTCCTTTTCTGCTGAAGATCCGAAGGAATGCCCGGTCTGCCACGGCGAGGTAGAACGGCTGATTTCCACGCCCGCCCGCGCCCACTTCAAGGGCTCTGGTTTCTACTCCACAGACTACGGTGCCAAGCCGGCCGCTTCCGGCAAGTCGTCGGATGGCGGGAGCAGCTCTGACGGCAGCTCCACGTCTTCGGACAAGGGCGGAACGGCCGATAAAGCCCCGGCCGCCAAGACAGAAAGCGCTTCTGCCGCAGCCCCGTCCACTTCTTCCACCAAATCGGAGTAGCCGACCGAGAGCGCCCGCCTGACCACAGCATTCCACTCGAAGTTTCGAACGCGCACGAGACTTGAAGGTCTGTGTCATAGAAGAACCGAATAGGAACGGGTGCCCCAGGTTCGCCTACCTGCCCCGGCTTGCCGTGGGAGCGTACCTGGGCCGAAAACGATGGGGCCTAGCCCCACGATCCGGTGGCAGCTGTCTTCGTGATCGGACGCGACGATCCTAATCTGGCACGAGAACTTGTCAAATCTGGTCCCACCCGGTCTTTGGTTACCCACCCGAGGCCGAGCCCTGAGGTAAAACTGAACCTGCGACAGATACGGGGACAGCACGATGCTAAGCATTCGATCGGCACAAGACCGAGGCCATGCCCAGCAAATCTGGTTGGATAGCTACCATTCCTTTTCCTTCGCGGACTACTACGACCCAAAATTCAACGGCTTCCGTAATTTGCGGGTTCTCAATGAGGATCGTATTGCGCCGGCGAAGGGTTTTGCACTCCATCCGCACCGCGATATGGAGATCATCACCTACGTGCTTGAGGGTTCTCTGGAACACCGCGATTCCCTGGGCAATGGTGGTGTCCTCGGTCCCGGGGAAGTGCAGCACATCTCGGCCGGCAGCGGGATTCGCCACAGCGAATTCAATCATTCCGGAACCGAACCGCTGCACCTACTCCAGATATGGCTCCTCCCCAGCCAGAATGGGGTTGACCCGTCCTACGAACAGAGGCGTTATCCCATAGCGGAAGAGCCGGACCGGCTGCACCTGGCCGCCTCGCCGGACGGACGGGAGGGCTCACTTCCCATGAAGAGCGATGTCCAACTGTACGTCGCGCGACTCAATCCCAAGGCAGCGATTGAATACGTCTTCACGCACGAAGGTTTCGGATGGCTACAGGTTGCTCGCGGAAGCGTGACCGCCAATGAACTTAGCCTTCAACAAGGCGATGCGCTGGCCATCAGCCTGGAAAACCGGTTGACTGTGGTGGCGACGGAAGAGGCCGAAATTCTGCTCTTCGATTTGCCTTAACTTAAGTCGTGGCAGCGGTCGCTGGCAGAATCTCCGCAACGTCTACCCATTGGGTCGGATAGTCGCCGGTGTAGCAGGCCGTACAGTAGCGGTTGCCTTCTCCCCCGTCGCAGGCTTTCTCCAGCCCTTCCAGCGAAAGATAGCTGAGCGAATCGGCCTCGATATACTGCCGAATCTCTTCCACCGACGAGTTGGCCGCGATCAGTTCGCTCTTGTTCGGCGTGTCGACTCCGTAATAGCAAGGCGAGATGGTAGGCGGGCAGCTGATGCGAAGATGCACTTCCCGGGCTCCCGCCGACCGCACCATGCGCACGATCTTGCGGCTGGTCGTGCCTCGGATCACGGAGTCATCGATCAGGATGATGCGCTTGCCCTCGAGCAGATTGCGCACCGGGTTCAGTTTCAGCTTCACCCCGAAATCGCGCACCCGCTGTTCCGGCTCAATGAACGTGCGCCCCACGTAGTGGTTGCGGATGAGCCCGAAATTGAACGGGATCCCACTCTCCGCCGCGTACCCCAGGGCTGCCGTCACGCCGGAGTCAGGCACCGGCACCACCAGGTCCGCGTCAACCGGCGCCTCGCGCGCCAGGCGTCGTCCCATCTGTTCCCGGCTGGCCTGTACCCAGCGGCCAAAGATCTTGCTGTCGGGCCGGGCAAAGTACACATGTTCGAAGATGCAGCTTGCCTGCCGCACGCCGCTGGCATATTCCACTGAGGTGACGCCGTCGCGCGTAACCATCACCACTTCGCCGGGCCGGACGTCGCGCTCGTACTTCGCCCGCAGCAGATCGAAAGCGCATGTTTCCGAGGCGAAGACCACCGTATCTGGGCCATCGGGATTATGGATCCGGCCCATCGACAGCGGCCGGAAGCCATAGGGATCGCGGGCGGCAAAGATACGATCGCGCGTCATCATGACGATAGAGAAAGCGCCCGACACCTGGCGCAGCGAGTCTCCGATGGCCTCGATCAGCGTCTTGGCGTTGGAGTGGGCAATCAGCTGCACGATGATCTCGGAGTCGCTGGTGGTCTGGAAGTAGGCGCCCTCCCGCTCCAGCCGGGTGCGCAGCGTGCCCAGGTTCACCAGGTTCCCGTTGTGCGCAATGGCAATCAGGCCCCGCGTCGAGTCCACCCGGATAGGCTGCGCATTCAGCAGCGCAGAGTCGCCGGTGGTCGAATACCGGGTGTGGCCAATGGCCAATTCGCCCGGCAATTTGGCCAGCACATCGTCGGTAAAAATGTCCGCCACCAAGCCCATACCCTTGATGTTGTAAAGGTTGGTGTAATCGGCGGTGGCAATACCCGCGGACTCCTGCCCGCGATGTTGCAAAGCATAAAGCGCGAGATATGCCTGGCGCGCTGCGTCGGGGTGGCCGTGTACCGCCACCACTCCACACTCCTCGCGCAGCTTGTCAAAAGGATTGGAGTCCGATTCCACGGCTTCGTCCGGATACGAATGCTGGTTGATGCTCGTGCTCTCCATGCCCCTAATTTCCCACCGGTACGTCGTCGCGCAGCAGCGCACCCAGCGCTCCTGACCAGACATTACGCAGGCCGGAGACCTTCTCCCGGATCAGCACCCGGCTGTCGACCGCCAGCTCAAAGAGATCAGCCACGGTTTCTCCCAGCGTGACCACCATCAGGCCGTTGTACCGCCCAACTAACCTTTCGACCTGCGCCACTGATTCCTTAGCGCAGCTGATCACGCACTGGCTCGCGGTCTCCCCAAAAAGATCCCATTCCGCCGGCAGGTCGGGCGCCTTGGAGAGATTAGCGCGCAGCCCGATCTCATGATGAAAGCATGCTTCCGCCAACGCAACCGCAATGCCACCGTCCGAGATGTCACGTGCTGAATGGATCAGGCTTTGCTGCGAAAGCTCAGCCAGGCAGCGATGCAGGTTAGCCTCCACCAGCAGATCCAGGCTGGGCGGCGTGCCCCACAATGCGGAGAGAACCTTCCTGGCATACTCCGAGGAGCCAAACTCCTGCATGCGCTCCTCGAGCGGCGAAACCGACGCGGGAGCGATGAGCAGAACGGCGTCGCCGGTGCGCTGAAAATCCGCCCCCACCGCCTTGCTGATCTGATCCAGGATGCCCACAATCCCGATCACCGGCGTGGGATAGATGCCTTGGCCGCGGGTCTCGTTATACAGCGAAACGTTGCCCCCGGTAATCGGGGTTCCAAGCGCCAGGGATGCCGCGGAAATGCCATCGATAGCCAGCGAGAGCTGGGCCATGATCTCCGGCTTCTCCGGGTTGCCGAAATTGAGGCAGTTGGTTGCCGCCACCGGGGTCGCGCCGGAGCAGGCCACCTTGCGTGCCGCCTCGGCAACCGCATGGGAGGCTCCCAGCTTGGGATCCAGGTAGCACCAGCGCTCATTGCCGTCGAGCGCCATGGCCAAGCCGCGGTTCGTGCCCTTGATCCGCATCACGCCCGCTTCACCGCCCGGGCCCTGCACCGTGTTGGTCTGCACCATCGACTCGTACTGCTCGTGGATCCAGTTCTTGGAGCAGATATTCGAGGAGGCGAGCAGTAGCGCGCAGTTCGTCCGCGTAGTTGGTGGCGGAGGCGGTGGCGCCGTTCAGCGTCTCCTCAAAGAAGGTAAGCTGCTCCAGCACTTCCGCCGGCGGATTGAGGGGAACCGGCGCTTTCCACTGCCCAACCGGCCGGTGATAGAGCGGAGCATCGTCGGTGAGCGACTGGTTAGGGATGTCGGCGACCAGCTGGCCATGGTGCAGGATGCGCAACCTGGGTTCGGCGATCACCTCGCCCACGATGACCGCATCCAGACCCCACTTTTCGAAGACGCGGATGACCTCGGCTTCGCGGTTCTTGTCCGCCACCAGCAGCATGCGCTCCTGGCTCTCGCTCAACATGATCTCGTAGGCGGTCATGCCCGACTCTCGTTGCGGCACGTGGTCCAGCTCTACTTCGAGGCCCACGCCGCCGCGGGCGCCCATCTCGCAGGTAGAACAGGTTAAGCCGGCAGCGCCCATGTCCTGGATGCCCACCACAGCGCCGGTGCGCATGGCCTCGATACAGGCTTCGAGCAGCAGCTTCTCCATGAATGGGTCGCCCACCTGCACGTTAGGCCGCTTCTGCTCCGAGCCCTCTTTGAACTCTTCGCTGGCCATGGTGGCTCCGTGGATGCCGTCGCGGCCCGTCTTCGCGCCCACGTAGATCACCGGATTGCCGATGCCGGATGCTTTGGCATAAAAGATCTCGTCTCGCCGCACCAAACCCAGTGCAAAAGCATTGACCAGGGGATTGCCCGAATAGCAAGGCTCAAAGCGCGTCTCCCCACCCAGGTTCGGCACGCCGAAGCAATTTCCATAGGCGGCGATTCCGCTGACCACGCCTTCCAGCAGGGAATGGTTCTTGTGGACTACGGCGGAAGCGGATGCGCCCTGACTCGATGAATCGGGGCCCAGCTCCTCCTCAGTGATGGGGCCAAAACGAAGAGAGTCCATGACGGCCAGCGGCCGGGCGCCCATGGTAAAGATGTCGCGCAGAATGCCGCCCACCCCGGTCGCGGCGCCTTGAAAAGGCTCGATGAAGGAGGGGTGGTTATGCGACTCAATTTTAAAGGCGCAAGCCCAGCCATCGCCCACGTCGATAATGCCGGCATTCTCTCCCGGCCCTTGCACCACGCGCGCGCTCTGTGTCGGCAGCCGCTTCAGATGGACGCGAGAGGACTTGTAGGAGCAGTGTTCACTCCACATGACGCTATAAATCCCCAGCTCAGTCAACCCGGGAGCCCGCCCCAGGGCGGCAACGATCCGTTGATACTCTTCGGGTGTGATGCTGTGCTGAGCCAGAAGCTCCGGCGTCAAAGAGAGTGATTCCAGGTCCACGGAGAGCGACTCAGGTTTCATGCAGGTAAAACCATTGTCGCATGTTGCAGGAGCGTGACGGCGGAGAAAGCAAACAAGCACAGACACCGGCCTACGGTGCGCTTTGCATCCCCAAGGAAGGAGAGGGACCTGCGGTTCTCTCCATCCCCTCGGTAACAGCTCCTGAGGCAAGCGCTGCCCTCCCCTTTGTCATCAAGCGAAGCCGAGGGACCTGCGGTTCCACTTTGATACGGCACCCTATTTCCCAACACCAGCCTCAGCCATATTAAGGAAAACATTTGTCATGCTCTCCGCTCCGCCGTCGGAGCGCTGAATCAGCAGGATGGAGATCAAGTCATTGTTAGGGTCGATCCAACCCTGGGTTCCGAAAGCTCCGCCGTGCCCGTAGGTACCGATGGTGTGTCCTGCCAACTCACCCAACGGATCCGTGACGATCTCCCAGGCAAGGCCATAATCGGAGCCGCGCATCCATCCCACCGGCTGTATCCCGGTAGTCTGCGGCTCAGTCATCACGTGCACGGAGAACGGCGACAGGTAGCGGTGGCCTTCGTAAACACCGTCGTTGAGCATCATGCGGTAGAGATGAAGCAGGTCTTCGGCCGTGGAGTAAAGCCCCCAGCCAGGTGCGGGAAAGACGGCTCCCTGGCGGTACTTTGCCGGGTCGCCTCCCAGAATGCTCGCCGGGGAGGGCGCCAGTTTCCCGTCTTTCTGCGCGTAGACCATGGCAATGCGCGAGATCTTGTCCGGGGGCGGGAAGAAGAAGCTGTCCTTCATTCCCAGCGGCTTCAGTATGTGCTCCGTGATGAAGTCCACATACTTCTCGCCCGAGCAGACTTCGATGATGCGGCCGAGGATCTCGATACCGGGGCTGGAGTAGCTCCATTGCGTTCCCGGCTGAAACAGCAGCGGCTGTTTGGCCAATTGCCTCACCACTTCATCCAGCGGCACGCTCATTGTCTGCGCGTAGTCGGCGATGGCGGGTGGGCCGGGTTGTCCTGGATCCCCGCGGTGTGGGTAAGCAGGTCACGGATGGTGATCGCGTGGTTGGGGATACTCAAGCGGGCGGCATCGGGGCCCACATGTGGTTCTTACCCGCAGGCCCTTGAACTCGGGCAGGTAGTCTTCGACCGGATCGCGCAGAGCCAGCTTGCCTTCTTCGGCAAGCATCATGATGCCGATCGCGGTGACCGGCTTGGTCATGGACATGATCTGGAAAATCGTGTCCTTCTGCATCGCGTGGCCGGCTTCCACATCGGCCATGCCGGTGGCGTCGAACTCCACGATGTCACTGCCGTGGGCCACCAGGGTAACGGCTCCGGCGACGGTCTGCCGATCGATAAAAGATTTCATCCGCTGCGGGATTTTTGAAAGGAGGTCCTGATCGACCCCGGTCGACGTGACCGTCGTTTTGGCGTTGGACTGGGCGATGGCCGCAGAGAATGCCACGGCAAGAAACGGCAGCAAGCAAACGAGTTTTCGCACGCGAATAGCTTAGAGGAAGAGCGGAGTTCCGCAAAACGAAATCAGCCTCGCCAAACCCGCGCCACGGCACGCACGTGTTCCGGGCCGGTGCGGCAGCAGCCCCCAATCCATTGCGCGCCGGCGCCCCGCCAACGTCCCGCCAGTTCGCCAAACGCTTGTATCTGTCCGTCTCCTTGCCAGCAGCGATGTACCGCATCCCACTGCTCGCCGGAATTGGGGTACACGATGATGGGCTTGCTCGTGACCTTTGCCAGTTCGCCGATGAGGCTGCCGATCAGCTCGGGAGCGGTGCAATTGACGCCGATCCCGATGACCTGGGCCTGCGCGTCAAGCAACTGCGCGCACGCACGCAAGGTCTCTCCATGGGAGACGTGTATTCCATCCCGGCAAGTGAAGCTGAGATACGCTGCCAGGTCTGGATACGGTTGGAGTGCGGCGAGGATGGCCCTGGCTTCTTCGAGCGATGGAATACTTTCAAAGGCCAGGAAGTCGGCGTTGGTTTGAGCGAGCACTGCGATACGCCGGCTGTGGAACCCCACCAGGTCCTCGAAGGAGCACTCGTAGTTGCCGTGATACTCCGCTCCGTTGTGCAGCATCGCGCCGTAGGGTCCAAGCGAAGCAGCGATCCAGATCTTGCGCGGAGAGCCAGTCTGGTACTCGCTCCTCACTTTTTCCGCAAGTGCTACCGATGCGCGTAACGCGTTCGCAGCAGCGTTCGCCGCCTTTTGAGCATCGAAGCCGATCTCCTGAAACCCCTCAGCTGAGACCTGGTAGCTGGCGGTCAGCAGGCAATCGGCGCCGGCTTCCAAATACTCGCGATGAACCGCCGCGATGGCCTCCGGCGAGCTCTCCAGCACCTGTGCTGACCATAGTGGACCATCCAGGTTGAAGCCTTTGCGCTCAAGCTCGGTGGCCATTCCTCCATCGAGTACATGCAGGCCGGTGAGGTCGAGTTGCTGCAAGGGCGTCATGGCTATTCATCGCAGTGTACCCTCGGTCCATCCGGGTAGGGTCCTTCTGATACACTCTGATGTAGTTCGCGGGCATGTATGAGGGGCTCAGCCAGGGACCTTCCAACCCGTAAACATCCTTCAATTCGCAAGTTCGGGGAGTGGCTCAGCCTGGTAGAGCACCTGGTTCGGGACCAGGGGGTCGGAGGTTCGAATCCTCTCTCCCCGACCATATAAGCATAGTAGAATGAGCCGTTTGCGATCGGTTCAGCCTGTCTCTCCGTCCGCGAAATGCCAGGCAGTTTGGAATAAAGACCAGTCGCGGGAGCACGTCGGCCACCTTTGGCGTCCAACCGAGGCTTTTTCCGACCGCACAATCTCCTTCGCCCTGCTATGCCGCAGTCAGAGCGGAAGGATTTTAGGCGTGGGTGCTCCGCGCAGCTACTGTTCAATGTTTCCGTAGATCCAGTTTTGATCTCCTGTACTTAACCGGTAATGCAGCAGCAAGCTATCCCGATCTACCCATTTTGAGTTTGCAGAATTATAGGAAGCCAGGGTCACAAGAACATCAGCCCAGCTGTTTCCCAGGCTCGGAGTAACACTCGAAACGCTGGAGATAGGGATGACAGCTTCGATCCTTCCGTTCGCGGCATCCCACTGCGGCGCAATGACCCAATCCACCGCCCGGTCGTTCGTCCAGCTCTCTCCCGAAATACCCCAATGCTCATAAACAGCAGAGTCACTGTTACGTTCCACCATGTAGCTCATCGGCCGTCTGAGCGATGCGCCGGAAACCCCCAAATTGCTGCCGGGGGCGCCAGGGTTGCCAAAGTCCTGGCTGTAGACGCGTAGCGCAAAGGAGGGCGCCTCCTGGTAGTGCGGAAGCATCCCCGAAACGTTATCGACTCGCAGGTAGAGATTAGTGCTGTCGTTGGTGATGTACACGCGCTTGATTCGATATGCGGCTGTGGCCGCCAGGCTGGTTTGCGGGCCAACAAAGTAGGGAACGTTGGCCCACTGCGGCCAATCGGCCGCTGAAGAAAAACTGACTGCAATACTCTTCCAGGCGCCCGCGTTGTAGATAGGAGGGACCACGGCCAGTGAGTACTGCCCTTCATAGATCAGCGTGGCGAGGATGAAGGCGGACGCGGTCAGCGGTTCGCACATTGAACTAAGCAAAGGCTGCTTGGTTACGTTTGAGACAGCTTCGCCAGGCGGCATATAACCACGGCCAAACATACTGGTACACCATTGCAAACGCGCCAGAGCGGCCGCCGTTTGGCCGGAGAGGATCTCATACACCGCAACCCAGACACTCATCTGCGGCCAGGAGGGTTCTGGCCCGAGCGCTTCATTGTCGCCGGGGCTCCACGCGCCTGTGTAGTAAAACATGTCTCCCAGGTAGCGGCAAAGCCCATAGGTCTGCTTGTTGAGTGTGCTCACGACCTTGGATACATGGTTTGCGGCACGGGCCGAGGCGTGGTCGACAGCACCCAACGCGATCAGCACGTTGGAAGATGAATCGATCAACGGTTGCACGCTGTTATCTGCATTCACAGCCCGGTTGAAATACGCGGCCGGATTCCACATGCCCGGCGGATTCCAGGTCGAGGGCCGTTGCAACGCAGTCATGATGGAAGCCGCTCCACCGGCGTACCATTCGGCGAGTGCCGTGTCGCCCAGGGATTCGGCGAGCGCCTGGGTTGCGTACAGGCCAATGAGGTACCAGGCCTGCGTATACGTGTTGTGTTCCAGGCCGGCCGACATTTCTTCCCAAATGCTGTAGTCTGCTTGCCCGAAGCCGTTCGGCTGGATGTTGGTGACGATCCAATCGGCGGCTCGCTTGACGTTTGGCCACAGGTCAGCGCGGAATTTTGTGTCAGCGGTGAGGGTAAAGTGCTTGTAGACTCCGTAGAGAAATGCACCGATCGAGTCATACTCGGGCTCGACGAAAGAGACATAGCTGCTGTCCCACATATTGTACGTAGTCTTCCAGGTGCCATCGTCTCCCTGGCAGCTGGCTAACCAGCGCAAATGACTTTCCGCTTCGGCGTGATGACCGCTTGCGTCGAGCGCGATCGAGGTGACGGCGCTGTCTCGCACCCAATCCTTATACCCGTAAGCGAACGGGTTGGTAGTAGCGCAAAACGAACCGCTTACAGGATTCTGCACGTTCTTGATCACCATCAAGGCGCGGTCATAAACCTGATTGATACCATCGTCGGCAAAGTGTATCCGCCTGCCCTGGCTAGCGTTGGTCAGCCACGCGGTATAGGCCGCAGTGGTCGTATTGAACCAACTGGCGCCGGTGGCAGCGCGGGCAGCCGTAATCGCCGCATTTGCATCGGCCTGAGTTTCGCAGACACCGATATAGAAATAGATGCTCTGGGCCTGTCCGGCTGCTACCGTCACGCGATTATTGAAACCCAGATTGACGTCAGCGGCGTTCACGTCGGCATTTTTCATCAGTGTGCCGTTGGCGTCGAAGCTGTACCAGCCGCCCGCGGTCGGGCTGGTCGGCGTCTTGTCTCCTCCGTTCCCGGCCTGATATCCGTCCACCGCCTGCAACGCTCCGAGCACTACCAAGAGCTGTCCCGATTGGGTCATGTCAGCGATCAGCGCATTGTTGGCTGAGTCGTACCAGGCATGAATGCTCTTGCTGGCGTCGAGGTTGTTGAGGAAAACCTGATCGAGAACATTGAAGGTCACGCTTTGCGACGTTGGATTGGTCAGGGTATAGCGAACAACAAAGAATGGCTGATTAGGAGGAGCGGCAAAACTGCGAGAGATTTGCAGCCTAGGCTGTGTTCCGCCGCCGCTGTACGTTAAGTAGTTTGTGGTTAAGATTCCTGCCTGGCTCGTCCCGCTCTCGAACCAGCCTTCGGAGTCGAAGTTGCCTGCGTTGGTGTACTTTTCATTGTTGGTCTCATCGCGAAAATACGCACTGTATTCCACGATTTGATTCACATTTCGACGCGCTAAGGTGCCGCGCAGGTAGTGCAGCTCGCCCAATCGAGGACCAGCCGTCGACGGATCGATCTGGCAGAGCTTGCCCGCCTTCCAGACTCCGACCATGTCCTGCCAGTTGGAAAGATAGAGCGCTCTCGTGGATGTGCCTGAAGGTTGTGTAGGAGTCATTGATCACCTGTGATGCCGTAGCGTTCCTGGATGGCGCCGATTTCTGGGATTGCTCCTGCAAATGGCCTGGGGCCGGCCGGCGAGCTTGAATCAACCTTTTGAAAAAGAGGAAAGAGGTGGATTTTCGAAACAAGAAAAGCGCTCTGCCCGCCACCGTCGACTACGGTTTTAGAGCCCTCCGAAACTTGCCACGGGACTGCTATCAGTGTCAACGATTTTTCCTCCGCAAATCTTATATGCGGCCGGAACAACAAATCCAGCTCAGCTATTACCATGGTGTATTCGACCTATGAAACATTTCGGCTGTTGAAAACACTATGACCGTAATAATTGCTACTGAAATTAGTTGTGCTATGCTTCGCGCATTCGAATAAACGAATTCTTGGATGATCCAGCTGTTGGCTCCGGGAGTGTTGGCTAAGACTTATTACGCCGGGCTTTGCGTGTGCCCACCGATGACACGCAGGGTCACTGTGGGTCCTTGTGCTGCGGGAGCAGGCCGTTCATCACAGGCTGTGCAAAATGGTCGCACCGAAAACGTTGCATCCAGGTAAAGACTCCCTACTCACCTCGGCCAAACTCGCCGAGATTCCTGGGCCTGACAACCGCACTCAACTGGCTGCCGGCGTCTGAAATTTGAGTTGGGCGGTCCAGAGGGATTGAGATGAAAGTTCAGCCGCCGTTACAGAACGAGTCAAGGGACACGGAGGTGCTCTCTGGTGTCGTGGGCAGGTCTGCGAAGCTGGTCGCGGCAGTGAACCAAGTCCACCTCATGGCAGGATCCGATGCTCCTTGCCTGCTGCTTGGTGAGACCGGCACCGGTAAGGAACTCTTTGCGCGGGCCATGCACTATTTGAGTCCACGCAGTGACAGCCCCTTTGTTCCACTGAACTGCGGCGCCGTCGCCGATCACTTGTTTGAGAACGAGCTCTTCGGTCACGCCAGGGGCGCCTACACGGATGCCCGATCGCAGGAAAACGGTCTACTCGCGTATGCCGAGGGTGGCACCCTATTTCTCGATGAGGTCGACGCACTTAGCTCCTCGGCCCAGGTGAAACTCTTGCGCGTGCTGCAGGAGAGAGAGTACCGTCCGTTGGGCTCCGCTCGCTCGGTGGTTACAAATGTACGGATTCTGGCTGCTTGCAATTGCGATGTGTGGCAACGAGTGCAGGCCAGGTTGTTCCGCGAAGATTTGTACCACCGGCTCAACGTGCTTCGCCTGGTGATTCCGCCGCTACGCGAACGAATCGACGATATTCCCCTGCTGGTTCGGCATTTCTTGCGAGAATTCAGCGCTCGCGAGGGCAGAGGTAAGGTCGAAGTTACGGATGCGGCAATGGTCCGTCTGACTGCCTATCGATGGTCGGGCAATGTGCGCGAACTGCAGGGCCTGCTTCATCGCGCCTTTCTGCTCCATGTGGGGCCGGTGCTCGATGCAGACTCTCTCGACTTGCCGGAAGCCCTCTCGCACTCGGTGCAAGACCACTCCGGTCTGATATCTGCGAGCGACTCGCCGCCGAGCGCGCTGCAGACCCTCAAGGCGGCCAAAGACCGAGCGGTCCAGCAATGTGAACAGACTTATTTGGCCGAGGTGCTGCGGCGTTGCGAAGGAAATGTGAGCCGCGCTGCGCGTGCCTCCGGTAAAGAGCGGCGCAGCTTCCAGAGGTTGTTACGAAAGCATAAGTTCGACCCATCGAATCTTTCCCCGCGTACGACGATCTAGCGGACTGTAACGGCTGTTTCGCTAGTTCTCACGCAGACTCTTTAAGCCCATAGTTGTTGAACTTTTTTTTCGGCACGGCTGAAGGGCTTGCGGAAAACTCCTGTTTCTGAAGGGTACGGCCCTCAGGCCGAACGTAAATGCTTTGCAATGAATTCGGCTTTAGCCGCTGACGGCACGATTACGCTCGAAGCATTACTTTTTCCGCAAGCTGTCAAGCCGTGCCCTGTTACAAAGCGAGTGCGGCGATCCCTAGAAGACTTGCGCATTTCCGCAGATTTGCTCCTACTCCTGAAACAGCTAGCGACGCATGCTCACCCCGCGTGGGGCGGGTCTGCCTACCGCGCTTAGCGCTCGGAACTGCACCAACATGTTTGCACTCTAGCTTCGTTCCCCATCGAATCTGTTGCGGAGTTTTGCACAGGTTCGTTTCGCGCCTCGCTAGCGGCGCCGCACCTGCGGCAATTCTGCGCACCCCTGCTAAAGTCAGCGACTTCTGCAATATATCGCCGTTGCCGGCGGCCGTTACTCCGTGTGGGTGCGGCATCGGTGCCGCAGCGCTCGCGGCTGCCCAACTCCTAAGTCCTTTGCTTTGAGATTTAGGGGTGAATGTCATTGTGGAATCGCGATTGCTGACTGGTGTACCCGGCTATCCGCCGGAGGTTTTGTGTCTCTGGAAGATGAGGGCCGTCGACGGAGGATTGAACGCCGAGTGCTCGAGTATGTTGTGGATCGCCCTGCGGCGAAAGACACCATCGAAGGAATCCGGCTCTTCTGGTTGCGTGAGGACGCGGAGGTCTTGTACGTCACGTTGCGTGAGGCCCTGGCTTCTCTGGTAGCAAAAAATTGGTTGGTTGTGCGCTCGATGGCGCGCGACGGTGGAGAGCAGGCCAACGTGTACGGATTGAATGTGGTCGAGGTCGACGCGATTCGAAGCTATCTCGTCGAGGCGCCTGACGTTGCGAAAGAGGGCGGCAATGGCTAATTTTCGCGCCGTCTTCGATGTCGGCAACTCGATCGCGCGCTTTCTCACGAACGCCTATCCGGCCGACTTGAAAGCCAGTTATCCATGTACGTTTCAACTCGTCGCCAGCGCGCAGATTGCCACCGAAGACGACGTCAATCTCGATCAGACGGTGTCGATCTTTCTCCACCGGATTACGATCGACGAATATTCCCGCTCGGTGACTCGACTGCAGGATGCACCCGGGCGTCAGCCATCGCTCTTTCTGAATCTGCACTATCTCGTAACCTACTGGGGCACCAGCGCGGAGGCAGAACAAACAATCCTGGCCTGGACCATGGAGCAGTTGCAAACGACACCGATCCTGGACTCCTCTGTCCTCTCGGCCACTGCAGGATGGGATGTTACTGAGCAGATCCAGCTCATGCCGGCAGATTTGTCGCTGGAAGACATCCTGCGTATCTGGGATGCCCTCGGGCCGAAATACCGGTTGAGTATTGGCTATCTGGCTCGTGTGGTGCGCATCGACCGCCCTGTCGAGGAGGATCTGCCGATCGTCGCGACGCGCTTCAAGTTCAACACTGCGGTACCAGCTGGGGCCACCTCATGAGCGCCACAACCCTTCTTCCGGGCGTTGTTGAAAACGTCGATCGCCGCGTGCTCGGGGCGTTCCGGTGCGTCGACTCCATCACCGGTGCATCCATACAAGCGCCACTTGTGGTGAGCAGCCCGGTATTGAAGATTCGCCAGAATCACAGTGGCATTTGGGTGATTTTCAACGGGCCGGGTTTCACTTTGGTCACTGACGATTTTCTGCCTTCCGGCAGCTACCCCCCTTCGGCACCATACGTGATCACCATCCAGGATCCATCGGGGACCTACTTGTCACGCCAGGCCACGCTGAAGGTGCCTGCGCCTCTGACACCGGTGAGCGATCCTGCATCGATTTTCAATCCTCGCACCATCGCGTTATACGGGACGGCGGGTTTGCCGATCGGTCAGAACTGGGCGGTGGTGCGCGCCTCCGTTATGCGTTCTGGAATCATTCCCCCGCAGGGTCTGGGCAACGCGGTGGTGCGGGTGACGCGTACCAGCGACAGCGCGGTGTTAGCGACCGGCATAACCGATTCGCGGGGTGAAGCACTGGTGGCCGCGCCGGGAATTGGTGTCCGCGCCAGCAGCAACGCCAGCGGTGCTGTGTTGGAAGCAACCACCGCCGTCACGGTCGCTGCGTTCTTCGACCCGGCCACGCTAACCCAGCCGGCAGGATGGGTCCCGGACCCTGACCAGTTGATTGCCAATCTCGGCGGTGCGTCGATCAAGACCGTCACCCAGGTAGCGCAGCTTGGCGCCGGGCTCTCGATTTCTCTCAGCTTTTCGATTTCTGTGTAACCCATGAAGGAGGAGATGTGCCCAGCTATCTCGCGCCCGGAGTTTATGTAGAAGAAACCAGTTTCCGCGCGCCTTCTATTGAAGGCGTTGGCACCAGCACCGCTGCCTTTGCCGGCCCGACGCTTACCGGGCCGATCACCGGCACACCCTCAGTTCTCACAAGCTTTGGCGATTTTGCCAACATATATGGCAGCTTCGACAACCTGTCGATCGAATCAAGCCCCAGCGACCCCAAAAACACCAACTACCTGGCGCTAAGTGTGAAGGGCTTCTTCGACAACGGGGGTGCTGTTCTCTACGTTTCGCGTGTCTTTGCTTTTAAAGGGGGTGGCGACCTGGGTGTCGCCGGGGCGGGTACAGTCTCCGATAGCGACGTATCGATCGTCGCCGCGTTTCCTGGAGTCGCCGGCAACCGCACGGTTACGATGCAGCTGGTTGCTACCAGAACACAAAACGTTTCCAATCTGCCATCCGGCTCCCTGCTGGCGCAGGCGCCGAGCGGCGGGCCGGTGACCTTCTTCACCAATGGCAACGGCACAACCTTCCTCAACGGTGCGACCCCGATCGCTTCGCCGATACCTGCGAACGTGTTCGTGCTCACCTTGCGGGTGATCTCGACCAGTGCGGCCTCCAGCAATGAAGCGGTGATGCCGGCCGTTTGGGACGGCCTCGGCTTCGATCCGGTACATCCCATGTATGTGGGGACTTTGCTCGGTCCCAACCCTCCGCGTTCCATTGATGCGTTGCAGAACCAGTTTCAGATTACTGTAGGCAAGGATCTCACTGCTGTCCTGCTGGTAGGAAAGCTCTTCGGCAGTTGGACCGACCCAACGACGGTAGCGAACAAGGTCTACACGCTGGTCAATGGCGATGACGGTTTGGAGCCAAGCTCTACTGACTATGACACAGCGCTTGCCCGCTTCGAAGCGCTGGAGGATATTGCCATCGTCGCCGCGCCAGGCTCGTCCGCATTTACAGCTTCTCAGGCAATCATCAATAGCCTGATCACTCACGTTAGCCGGGAACGGGCCTATCGCATCGCAGTGCTCGACACCCCTCCCGGCCAGGTGGCAGCAGACAACGAAGGCGTCCGCGCGCAAATCGACTCCAGTTATGCCGCGCTCTACGCTCCCTGGATCACCGTGCCCAATCCGTTGGCCCGCTCCGGAACTGCCATCGCGGCGCAGGTCAACGTTCCTCCGTCGGGGTACATCGCCGGCATCTACGCCCGCAGCGACGAACAGAACGGCGTGGCCAAGGCTCCTGCCAACGAAGTCGTGCTCAATGCCCTGGCATTCGAACGAAACATTACCTTCGGCGAACAGCAGGTATTAAACCCGCTCGGCATCAACTGCCTCCGTTACTTTCCCGATCGCGGGTACCGGGTGTGGGGGGCGCGCACGGCAACTTCCGATACCGAGTTCATGTATGTGAACGTGCGCCGTTACCTCATCTA
Source organism: uncultured Acidobacteriaceae bacterium (assembly GCA_963746595.1). Lineage (GTDB taxonomy): Bacteria > Acidobacteriota > Terriglobia > Terriglobales > Acidobacteriaceae > PALSA-350. The sequence goes on along the minus strand of CAVVBS010000009.1, from coordinate 834,893 downwards.
TCTCGAGCACTCCATCGATAACAGCACCCAATGGGCGGTGTTTGAGAATAACGGCCCCAAGTTGTGGGCGCGGGTTCACGACGCGGTGGACTCTTTTCTCTACAGCGAATTTCAACAGGGGAACCTGCTGGGAACGAGTCCGGCCGAGGCCTACTTCGTGCGCGTGGACCGCACCACCATGACGCAGAACGACCTCGACAACGGCCGCATGGTTTGCCTGATCGGCGTTGCGCTGTTGAAGCCGGCAGAGTTTGTCATCTTCCGCATCGGCCAGTTCACGGCGGCCGCTCGCACGTAGTCTCGAACTTTGATGAGAAAGGATTGTCATGCCTGACCGCACAGCTCCGTACCCAGCGTATAACTTCATCGTCAACCTCAACGGGCCCCGCGATCCGGAGAAGCTGCTGGGCGGCTTCTCCGATGTCTCCGGCCTTTCGTCGGAGATTCACATGTCTGAATACCGCGACGGCAATGAAGTCGAAGCGCACGTTCGCAAGATGCCGGGTTCTGAGAAGAACAACGACGTCACGCTCAAACGCGGCGTGGTGAATTCCATAGATCTATGGGCCTGGATTCAGGCCACTCGCAAAACCGGCGTCGATGCCAAGCGTGACGTGACGATTACCCTGCGTGACGAAGGCAACAATCCGGTGCAGTCCTGGGTGTTGCGCAGCGTGGCGCCGATGAAATACACCGGGCCGACTCTGGCTGGTAAGGGTGGTGGTGAAGTCGCGATGGAAGAGCTGGTGCTTTCCATTGAAGGCTTCGAGATCGCACTGGCCGGCTCGTAAGACAGATGGGTAGCACAGGTCCCGGTTTTGAGAGCTGAGTTCACGCGGAGTTCTTATGTCGAGCATTGTGTTTGAAGATCAGCGCCCCGTGGCGCAAATCGATCCCGGCCGCGCCGACGTCGCCTGCTTTGTCGGCCTGGTACGGCTTGCGGGCGGCGTGACCGCCCTTCAAACGCTGCCCGACGCGGTGTCAAAGTGGTTTGCTCAGCAGGGCTGGTCGGTGGGACCGTTCCAGCGGTCAGGTGACCTTCTCGCACTCTACAATCTTCCTGTACCGGTGGAGTCCTTCGCGGGATTCACGGCTCTTTACGACCCTGGCGACTCGACATTCAGTAGCGGAACGGATTATCTGGCCGCGGCAGTGCGTTCCTTCTTTGCCCAGGGAGGCCGTCGCTGTTACGTGATCCGCATGGGTGACCCGATCCAGCCAACAGACACGCCGCTTCCGGCCGAAGTTCTTCCGACAGACCCTTTCGCATTCGACGACCCCACTGGTTGGTCGAGTTACACGCACTTGGCGGGGCTGCCGGATGTGTCGTTCCTCTCCCTGCCGGATTTGCCGGTGCTGTCGGCTTCCGCTCCGCCGGCGATCAGCTACCAACCCGCCGTGCCGCCGAGCGGGCCGGAACAGTTTGTCGAGTGCTCGGTGGCCGACCTCACCCCGTTGCAATTGCGGACATACAGCGCGCCCGCGCCACGGCTCACCCTCGATGACTATGCGAACAAGTGGGCCGGCTCCGTGCGGATGATTTTGAACTACATCGCCACCAATGCTCGCGATGTGCAGTTCGTCGCCGCCATGCCCTTGCCCCAGGCCTACGATGTGGTCACGTCCGCAGCCATTGCCGGGGGAGCCTCGGCTGACGCCCTGGCTTCCGACATCCACCAGGTTATCGACGCTCAGTTCAGCGAGTTGCTCCCCGACTCAACCGGTGGCGGGCTTTCCATGGGCAGCCTTTCGACAGCATTCCTGCAGTTGGCGTATCCGTGGTTGAAAACAACCGGGTCCTACACCTTGCTCGAAAGTCTCGAACCTCCGGACGGTGTACTGGTGGGCATTTTGGCGCGGAATGCACTTTCGCGCGGCACCTACACCAGCGCGACCAAGACCAATCCGTCGGAAGTCTTCGATGTGTATCCCAGTCTGCCTACGCAGGACGTCCGTGTTTCGACAACGCCATTGATATGGCAAAACAATCTCGCGGTGTCTCCCTCACCTGACAAGCCTCTCATCGAGCGGCTCAGCCTCTTCGGATTTACTCCAGCCGGGCTTCGCCTGCTCTCAGACGTGACTGCCTATCCCGGCGAGACCTACCGCTCCGGTTCCGTCAATCGCCTCGTTTCGGTAATCTCCAGAGCCTGTCTCCGGCTGGGAGAAGCCATTATTTTTGCCGGCAACAGCGCCAACTTGTGGGCTCGTATAGAGAACTTCCTTAACCAGCTGCTCACTGCACTGTGGCGACTGAACGCTCTCGACGGCGCAACCGCAAGCGACGCCTTCTCCGTGCGCTGCGACAGCAGCACCATGACCCAGAACGATATCGACAATGGCCGAATCGTCGCCATTGTGATGTTTACCGCTGCTTCGACGGTCGAGCTTATCCGGGTCACGTTAGCTATCGAACCCAGCGGCGCCGGCGGACTGGGGGCCTCGATCGTGCTTCCGGAGGTGGCGTGATGTCCAGCCAACCCATCATTCCCCTGCACGTATTTCGCTTTCAGGTAGAGTTTCGCACCGACTCCCTGCTGGGTGACAGCCAGCATGACCTCTTCGATGTGTGCCACGGCGCGTTTGCGGAGTGCACTGGGCTTGAAGCCAACATGGAGGTCAAGGTGATCAAGGAAGGCGGGCGCAACTATGGCGTGGCGCAGCGCGCCGGCAACACCACTTTCCCCACCGTGGTCTTGAAGCGCGGCATCAGCGTCAACCGAAACCTCTGGCAGATATTCAATACGCTGGCCATCGGGACCTTCGCACCACGTTTGCAAGTGACGATCAATCTTTTTGACATCGACGGCACCTCCACCCTGGCGTGGCAACTCGATCGTGCCATGCCCGTGAAGTACAAATTTGCCGACTTCAATGCGAAAAGTGTCGAGGTCGGAATCGAAGAATTGCACCTGGTGCACGAAGGGCTCTGGTCGGTCACGCCGACTGTTTCGGGTTTATAAATTTATGGCAGCCAACCCACCACAAGTCGAGAAGGCCAAGCTTTATTCGTTGCAGGACGACTCCGCCTATCTGGTGGTGCATTTCAATCCGGCGAGCCTCGTCTACAGCGTAGAAAACTCGACGCCGAAACAGTCAGGTGACAACAAGACGAGGCAGTTTGCCGCACAGTTCACCGGCAAGCTGACCATGGATCTGATCTTCGATACCACTTATAACGGCGACGACGTGCGGGATTACACCAACGTGGTAGCGTCCTTCATGCAGCCTCCTGGTTCCTCGACCCAAAACGTCGACACTTCTGCTCCGGCCACCAATCCCGGTTCACCACCCAAATCGCAACCAGTGGTCGCATTTGAATGGGGCGTCTACCTATTCAAAGGCGTGATGGAATCGTTTCGCGAAACCATCGATTTCTTTTCCGCCGAGGGTGTCCCCTTGCGGTCGGTCGTCAGCATCGGCTTGGCCCGTCAGGACGAGGTACTGACCAAAGATCCATCGGGTGTCTCCGCCCCGGTACAGGGGAGTTTGATTCCGACCCCATCGGGCGGCAGCGTACAAAAAATGTCGGATCTCGGCGGAGATTCCGGCGCGGCTCGCCAACTCGCATCCGATAACAATCTCGACAGCCTGCGCTTCACCGGGGGAGCCTCGTTGCAGGTAAACGCCGGTGTGCAGCTAAATGCGGCTGCCGGGTTTTCTGTGGGCGCCTCCGCGGCCGGAGGGCTCGGTCTTAGCCTGGGCGGCGGGGCTGGGACCGGAAGCTCGGTTGGAGCGGGGATTGGCATCTCGGGGGGAGCCGGGTTCTCCGCCGGCGCATCCGCGGGCTTCTCTGCAAGCGTCTCGGCGGGTGCGGGAGCAGGGTTTTCCGCCGGCGCAAGTGTTTCCGCCGGAGCTGCAACAGGTGCGATTTTCGGTTCGAGCGCTTCGATGGGCGTGCCGGCTACGCTGGGCGCCTTCAACGGGCTGGAAACGGGCCGTGCCAGTACCAGTACCACCGCGCAACTGGATCCTACTCGTATGCTGCGCGCCACATCCGGCGCAGACGTCTCGACTTTCAGCGGCGCCAGCTTCAGCCTGGGTGGTTCCGCCAATAACAGCTCGGGGGCAGGTTTGTCGGCCAGCGTTGGGGCCTCGTTCAGCTTCCGCGACCGGCTCACCTTTGACAACGACGATTAAGCAAAATGTAGTGAGCAGGAAGGATAAGCACCCATGGCAGTGACAATAGGCGAAATCGACGTTGAAGTTGCGCCACCGCCCGGCCAAAACCAACCGGCCGCGGCAGCCCACCCGTCTGAGCAGCCGGACTTTCGCAAGACCATGAAACTGTTGAGCGAGCGTGCCCGGAGGTTGAAAGCAGACTGACATGCCCGAGCAGGCCCTATCACCGAATGCCGTATACAGCGCAATCCCCACGGTGCGCGTTGACGGCCAGCCCAATGACAACGTGACCGCGCAGTTGCTTGCCATGGAGATGCGCGAGCAGGAAAGCGGAATGTCGTCGCTCGAACTCCGCTTCAGCAACTTTGCATCGTTTGCGGGTGGCTTGGCCGACCAGGTCTTTGAAGACGGCAAAGTGTTGAAGCTCGGAACCATGCTGGATGTGTATGCCGGAGATGTCGCCAGCCCGACCCAGATATTTCACGGCCCGATCACCGCCCTTGAAGGCCGATATCCCAGTGCCGGCCCACCCGAGCTCATTGTTCTCGCGGAAGACGCATTGCAACTGGCGCGTATGGCGCGGCGCACCAAGACGTGGGACGATGCAACCGTAGCCGATGTGGTGAAACAGGTGGCATCGCAACTGGGGCTAACTCCCCAGGTCGACGGCCTGGATACGGACATCGGTACCCAGGTCCAGTTCAACGAAAGCGACCTGCAATTCCTGCGTCGCTTGTTGGCCCGTTACAACGCGGACATGCAAGTGGTGGGCACGGAGCTGCACGCTGCGCTGCGCGCCTCGGCGCAGCGCAACAGCATTCAACTCGATCTCTATAGCCAGCTCAAGGAAGTGAGAGTGATTGCGGACCTGGCTGACCAGGTGGCAACCACCACGGTTACTGGATGGGACTACCAGCAGGGCCAGGCAATCAGTGCCACCAGTCAAACCACCTCGTTCGGGCCCGGCTCCGGCAAGACCGGCAAGGATTGGCTCGCCCAGGCACTCTCTACTCGAAGCGAACATCTGGGTCAATTCGCCGCGCTCAACAACGACGAAGCTCAGGCCATCGCCGACGCGGACTTTGCCCAGCGCTCAAGTCATTTTGTCGTGGCCCACGGCACAACACAAGGAAACGCCAATCTGCGTGTAGGAACACACGCGACGCTCACCGGCCTCGGCCCCCGGTTCAGCAACATCTACTACGTGACTGCGACCTGTCATAAGTTCGATACCACCGGAGGCTATTCGACTGAGTTCACCGCCGAGTGTGGCTACCTGGGGGGTGGGTCATGAGCCGGCTACTGGCAGAGCAGGCGCCCCCCCTGTTGGGCCCGGTCGCTTTTCTGGGTCAGGTGGTGAGCGTGCAGGATCCGAAAAGCCTCAATCGGGTTCAGGTAAAAGTGTTCACCGTGGATGGCATCGCTGACCAGGATGGTCCGGTCTGGGCTCGCGTCGCCGTTCCATTTTCCGGGGGTGGCCGCGGCGCCTTTTTCATTCCCAATGTGGGCGACGAAGTGGTGGTGACCCACCTCGCGGGCGATCCGCGGTTTCCCGTGGTGATTGGTGGCCTGTGGAATGGTCATGATTCCGCTCCGGAGACCATCGGCGGGGATCGCGTCGATCGCTGGACAATCACCGGTACGGCCGGCACGCGCATAGCCATCGTCGAGGAGTCATCCGGCAGTCCAACCATCAAGTTCAGCACGCCCGGCGGCCTCACCGGCACCATGACCGACCAGGGCGGAGGCTCGATCGAATTCACCAACACAATGCAAACCTCGGTGAAGATCGATACCTCCGGGGTCACCATCAACGCGCCGACCGGCACCGTGCAGGTTACTGCCGCGACCAGTGTCGACGTGACGGCGCCGCAACTCAATGTGTCGGCCGCTATGTCAAACTTCAGCGGCATTGTGCAATGCCAGGTGCTGCAGGCCACAACCGTCGTCGCGGATACCTATACCCCGGGGGCAGGCAACGTATGGTAGCCCACGAGTTGCTGATTAACGGTGTCAACCTGCAGCGCATTTCGCAGTCGAACCCCGTGCTGCTGCAAATGAACCAGGAGGATTTTCCGGCGCGCTTCTTGAGCGATCTGGCCGCAGCTCCCTCGCTGACAGCTCAGCTTTCGACGGCAAAGCTGGTCCAGGCAACAGGCAATCAGCCGGCGCTGCTCTATCAGCCGGTGCAGCGGATTGTGCAGGTAGCGATGCTGCAACTGGCTTGCAATACACCGGGTCAACCGCGGCTCGATCCTCTCCGCATTGTGAAGGCCGGTATCGTCATCCGCCGGCAGCGCCGCTCTGATCCCAATGCTCCCTGCCAGGCATGGATGAAATCCAGTACAGGAAGATACCAATGGCGTGTACCTGACGATCCTTGTGCTGATCCCGATCCGCCGTTGCGTCCTCAGCTTCAGTCCGGGCAGCCATATCTGGACGCGCAACTGGCCGCCAATTCTCTGGCGAACGCATGGAGCGAGGTCTATACACCGGCCTTCGTCGCACCGCCCCAGGCCAACGATGCGCTCAACAGTACCGTCGTATACGCGATGATTCCCACTGCCAGCAGCGATGTGAGCGATGTGACACCGCCTACGCCGGTTTACGATCCATCGGACCTGGCTGCAAGCCTCCCCATCCTGCTGAAGAACAACCCCAGCGGCGTTCCCAGTGCACCTGCCTCAGGCCAGACGGTTGACTACCGTTGGATTTCCGGTACCTATGCCTCCGCGTCGCCGCGCTATGCGCCGGACTTTGCCATCTTCGCTGCCGCGCTGCTCATGCTGTATCGTCAGTTCGGCGCGTTCGACGGTACCCCAACCGGCAATGCAGTTCTACAAGTGCTTGCAGGCAAGAACGTAACCATAACAACAACAGATGATTCGGGGGCACAGGTCATCATCGTAAGATCGATGGACGCCTTTTATACCGAGGCCAAGCAGAAGCTGATTGACTACGACCCCAGCACCGGCGGCACAGCTCCAACGCTCCTCATGCCCACTGCCTGGGATCCGCTCAGCGATGCAGACCAGGCCACGCTGATCACTGCCATGAGCGCGGCGCTCAAAGCCAACAGCCTCCAGGTGCAACCGCCCGAAGGGCGTTATCAGGATTCCACTCGCGTCTACCAACTCCGGGTGTTCTTCCGCATCAAGGGCCACACACCCGATTGCCCACCGCACATCCATTGGAGTGCTTACAGCGACCCGTTTCGCATCGCTGCCTGGTACGACAGCAGTCAGCGCGCCGCTAAGCCGATCCCGCTGCCCGATCCGAGCTTGCGCAGCCTTCTCGCCGCCAAGCCGAACGTGTCGTTCATGGTGCCCAAAAATCTTATGAACGCCATGCAAAGCAGCCTCTCCGACCTAACGAGTGGCTCCCCTCAAAACAGTGGCCTCAATCTGAATTGGATTTGCGGCTTCAACATTCCCATCATCACCATCTGCGCGTTTTTTGTGCTCAACATTTTTCTCATACTGTTGAACCTCGTGTTCTTCTGGTTGCCCTTTATCAAGATCTGCATACCTTTTCCGCTCGTCATGCCGGCCTCGGGGGATGATTGATGGCAAACGCTTCCAATTCGAATGTGAATTATCCCGATCCGGTGAGCTGGCCCCTGTTGCCGATGCCGGTCAACGGACAATTGCTGTACCCCAAACTCGACCGCAGCGTGCGTGAATCGATCCGCATCCTCCTGCTCACGCGCCCTGGGGAACGACTGATGCGCCCGCTCTTTGGCGCAGGCCTCGACAACTTTCGCGACGAGAGCAATACACTCGCCACCCGCCGCCGCATTCAGACGGCAATTCTCGAAACTCTGAGCACATACGAACCGCGTATCACCGTCGATCGCGTCGATGTCGATTCCGTCATCAACGCTCCCGGCGAAATACACGTCCAGATTCACTACCGTCTGCTGCGCACAGGACAGTCGCAACAGATCGGTGCAACGTTGCTACCTGGGTAGACTCGTGCCGCTGATACCGCCAGCTCTTGACGACCGAAGCTACAGCGATCTTCTGCAGGAGATGCTCGCGAGCATACCTGCGCACACGCCGGAGTGGACCTCTCCCCAGCCAGGCGATCCAGGCCAGACCCTGATCGAATTGTTTGCCTGGCTCGCAGACTCGATCCTGTATCGTGCGAACCTTATTCCCGAGCGTCAGCGGCTTGCTTTTCTCAAGCTGCTCGGCCAACCACTGCAACCCGCCGCCGCCGCGCATGGCTTGGTGGCGCTCTCCTCCGATCCCTCAAAAACCGCTGTGTTGCATGCTGTTTCCGCGGCCAGCCTGACAGGCCCCGCCACGTTCGAGACACTCAGCGAAATCGACATACTCCCGCTTTCCGGACAGGTCTATATCAAGGCCCCGTTGTCCAGCGATCAGGCGACAGCCGCGGGACCGCTCCTCACCGGCCTGCAAACGCTCTACGGCATCAGCGGCCTTACCGGCTACACCACGACACCGGTCTTTCCGAAAAATCAGGCTTCCTCCATCGGCATCGATCTGGGCGCGGGAACTCTCGACCAATGCTTGTGGTTCGCGTTGATTGCTCCCAAGGCGGCGAACCGGGATGCGATCCGCGACGCCATCGGCGGACTGAACACAAACCAGCAGATTCTGAACATCGGTTTCGTGCCGGCGATCGATCTTCCAGATCCCTTTGCCGACGTTGGCCCTCGTGCCGCCGTGACCTCCACCTGGCAGATGTCCTTGAACACACCGGTCGGTCCCGGCCAGCCCGCGCAATTTGTAAATCTCACCGTGATTGACGATTCCACCAATGGACTCACCACTGCGGGTGTGGTGCGGCTGGCGATTCCTCAGGCTACGCTCATTGGTGCGCCACCCAACGATGTGCGTTCCGACAGCCAGGCCGGAGTTGGCCCCAAACCGCCGCGCATTGACGACCCCAACATCGACTCCACACTCGTGACCTGGATACGCCTCAACGTGCAGAGCGCCGTCTCGGTGAGTTGGGCAGGAATCAACGCGGTCGAAATCGACCAGCGCACCACCTATAACCTTGTCGTTCTCGGTATTAGCGATGGCACGGCGTCGCAACAGTTCGGCCTGGCGCAAACTCAGGTTGATCCGGTCACGTTCCAACTCGAAGTCGATATGCCTGGCCTGGGTTACACGCTGTGGCAGCCGGTCGACGATCTTGCGCCGTTGCAGGGCCCCGTGCCGGCGTTCGTGCTCGATCCTGAGGCAGGCACGGTTACATTTGGCAATGGTGTCCAGGGCATGATTCCGCCCATGGGCCGCCGCGTTCGCGCCCGCACCATGCGGGCCGGTGGTGGCAGCGCCGGCAACCTTCCCCCGGGCTCGCTCGGCAAGATTCAAGCACGCGACGCGAGCGGAGCTCTGCTCGGATCCATCACCGTAGTGCAGCCCATCGCAACTACCGGCGGCGCCGATTCTGAGACCCTCGATCATGTTGAGCAGCGTCTGCCTGGACTGTTGCGCCACCAGAACCGGGCAGTCACAGCCGATGACTACCAGAGCCTGGCTCAGGATGTTCCCGGCGCAGGGGTCGCGCGGGCCGAAGTGCTGCCGCTCTTCAAGCCCCAAACCCGCTCCTCGGATATTCCCGGGGTGGTCTCGGTTATGGTGTTGCCGGAAAAGGATGGCGTGCAGCCACCGTGTCCCCGTGCAGACCGGCCGCTGCTGGAAACCGTCTACGCCTATCTCGACTCGCGCCGTCCGGTGACCGCTGAGATGTATGTCATCGGGACCGAATACGCGGGTCTCGGACTGGCTGTTGCCGTCGAGGTGCAGGCGGGCTTTGGGCTGTTGCAGATTCAACAGCAGGTTGAGTTAGCCTTGCGCAACTATCTGTGGCCGCTCAGGCCCGGAGGTATTGGCAACCAGGGCTGGACGCTTGGCCGCCACGTCCGCAGTCTGGAACTCGAAGTCATTGTCAGCCAGGTGCCGGGCGTCATCGAAGTGAATGGCCTCTCGCTTTTCTCCCCGGTCTTCACCGTTTCCACCACCACCGGTGCGTCGACCGTCACCAGCTACAGCCCGCTACCCGTCGACGCCAGCGGGCGTTCGGAGTTGACGCTGCAGTCGTGGCAACTTCCGGAGTTGTTGCAGGTGCTGGTCGCGGCCGGTCCCGATGGATCCGGTATCGCTGTTCCTACATCGCTTTCACCTCCGGCCAATACTGACAATACGGTTGCCGTGCCGGTGGTACCAAAGGTTTGCTAATGCTGCGAAGGATGCTGCTGCGATGGATGTAAACGGACTACGCTTCTGGATGCTCGCGGAGGAAAGCGACTGGCTGCCTGCGGCCGGTTCGCCTGACCTGTCCTATTGCACCCGGAACAAACGTTTGCAGTTACGCAGTGCGCGCAGTGGGCCGCCGCTGGTCGAGGTCTTTCCCACTGCGTCCGCTCTGGTCGAAGTAGCGCCGATGGCCCGTGACGCGTTTGGCACCTACGCACGCTGGGATCCAGGCAGCGGCCACGTTGTTGCGGGCGGTGCGGGGCCGGGCGAGGTCCCCATCTTCGCGCCCTCGCCGTTGCAGTCTGTCTCCGACCTTGCTTTGGGGTATGACGGCATCCTATATGTCGCCGTCGCGGGGACGCTTGTCTTCGTCGACCGGCGCAATCGCTGGCCGGCCTTCACCTTGACGCTGCCGGATTTCAACTTCTGGCGCTTGCTGCCGCTGCCGGCAGGAGGCGTTCTGGTGCTCGACCGTGCCAACGCGCAGCTTGGAATTGTCACCGGCCAACCTCCACAGGATTTACCCCTTGCGCCGCCTGATCCCCAGCTGCTGCGCAGTTGCCAGCAGAATCCCAATCCTCCCCGCGTAGCCGCGCGGGTCGCGTTGCCCATATCCGAGGCCTGGATCGCACTCGCGGCGACCTCCGATCCCGCGCAATTTGCGTTGCTGTCATGGGATAGCGCGACCGCCGCAAACATGAACGCGTGGCTGCGCCTGATCTCGCTCAACATTGCCAGTCCACAGGCGCTCTCCATCTCCAACCAGGCGCAGATTCAGGCAGCCCCAGGGCTCGCTGTGCGCATCAAGCTGGCGGGTATCGTCTTTCCGTATGCGCTGGCTGGACTGGACAACCTGCAGTTTGCCGCGCTGGTATCGAACACCAACGAGGCCTTGGTCTTCGATCTCTCGGAATTCAATCCGGCGGCGCCGGCGGCAACCGTCGCTCCTGCCGGGGAGTCCTACATTCTCGCCGCCAAAAATCTTGGGCCCTTCGTGCATGGTTTCGATCAACCGCCGAACTATGCCAATAGCGCCGGAACCACCCCGGTCATGCTGCCGTTGTTGCCGCTCTCGTTGAACGCCTTTTCTGCAACGGGAACGGCGACAAATCAGCGAACACTGGATAGTGGCGCCTCGCAAACCATCTGGCACCGGTTGTTTCTCGAAGCCATCATCCCGCCCCATAACGGCGTCATCGTCTGGCTGGCCGCGGCCGACAGCCTTACCGCCCTGAGTGACCCAGGGGTAAAGTGGTTTCCACATTTTGCCGGCGAGATAGACCCGACGACGTTGCCCTCGCAAGCACCCAGGGCCCAATGGCTGTCTACCCCGACGGAAATACCTTTTGCCGCTCCACGCCTGGGTGAAACGCCGGTGCGCGATCAACAGGGGTTGTTCATGGCTCTCGTGCAGCGCGCGGACACCGCTGTTCGCAGCCTTCGCGGGCGCTACCTCTCGGTCAAGTTAGATCTCTTCGGTGATCGCCGCTCCACCCCGCAGATCGCCGCCCTGCGTGTTTATGCTTCGCGCTTCTCTTACGTCGATAACTACCTTCCGGAGCTGTACCGGGAAACCATCTTTGGCCAGGATGGCGACAAGGAAGGGTCGAGCACCTGCCCCGACTTCTTCGAACGCTTTGTCGATATATTCGAAAATCAGTTCACCCGCATCGAAAATCGTATTGCGAATGCCTATCTCGTCACCCGCACGGAGTCGGTCCCTGATGCAGGGCTCGACTGGCTTGGGGGATGGATCGGCATTCGCCCCGGCAACTACCCGCCAGGACGCCGTCGCGCCCGACTGGAAGCCACGCCAAAGCTGTACCGTGAACGTGGAACAGCGCAGGGACTTACGGATGCACTCGATGTCGCCACCAACGGACTCTGCACTCGAGGCGCGGTCATCGTCATTGAGGACTTCCGTCTCCGCCACACTTTTGCCACCATTCTAGGGGCCGACCTCTCCATCTCAGACGATCCGCTCTTGCCGGGATATTCCGGAAGCAGCAACTCGTTTGTGGGCGAGACTCTTTTTCTCGGCGACCCGCACAACAAAGAGTTTCTTGCGCTCTTCGCCAATGACATGCTCAGTGCCGCTGAACAAGCCCAGGTCGACCAGTTTTACGATCAGCTCGCGCACCGGCTCACCGTGTTTGTCCATGACCAGGTGGAGACCGTCGACCTCGGCCTCATTGCCACGATTGTCGACCAGGAGAAGCCGGCGCATGTAGCGTCGAATATCCTGCGAGCGACGCAGGGCTTCATGATAGGTCTGGCGTCGCTGGTTGGTGTGAACACCTACCTCGGCCCTTCGAAGCAGGCGGGCATCGCCACTGTGGGCTCCAGCCAGATCGGGCGTTACGACGTCATCACGCATCTACCCAGCCTGGATCCGCGGCTGGAAAACGACCCCGACTACACCGGGCACCCTCTGCCGGTGGCGCGGCTCACCGGCCCAGCTGTCATCGTAGAGGGCACCACTCAGATCACCCTGGACGCCTCCGGCTCCACTGCCCCTGCGGGGAGCAAAGTTGTCGGCTATCGCTGGACTCTGCTGCCCCCCGGTCCATGAGGTCCAACCCAACCATGAAAGTTCTTGCAGCCAGTTCTAAATCTCAGGAGAAGAAAACATGGCAACACCTCCGTTAATCCCAGGCACCCCTCAAACCTCGGCTACGCCCGAGTTCGTCGCTAACCTTGGCCAGGACCAGATAACGGCAGGATCGGTCCTGCACTTCTCGTTGGTCGTCGAGGACGATCTTGGCAACAGTAGCCAGCCTGCGCTTCTTGACGTGACCGTACAGGCACTCCCAGTTGCCAGCCTGGTAGGAACGCCTGTAACTATTACTGCCGGCGCAGCCACCATCACTTTGGAAGGCAAAAACTCCACTCCATCTGACCATTTGAAACAGTACAAGTGGGAACTGGTTTCGATAACGCCGCCGACGGCGCCCGTGGGCTGAAGTCCGGCGGAAAAGTAGCACGCACACCGCTATAGAAGGCAGACGGTTTCATGGCAGACGACCCTTCAGTCAAGCCGAGCAAATCGAAGTCTCCGCCGGCGCCGGCAAGTGATGCAGGCGTCGCACCGGCGGACTCGTCGGCGGTGAGCGCTGCAGGGAAGGCAACTCCGGTTGCTCCGCCAAAGTCCGCGACCCCACCGGCTGCCAGCAAGAAGAAGGCGGTCGTCAGTGCCAAGGCTACTGCGAAGTCAACTACGAAACCCACTGCGGGAACTAACCCGGCCGCGGAGCCGTCAGCCGCGAGCCCGGTGAAGGTAAGCGATCCGGTTGTTGTACCGGTGACCCCGGTTAAACTGCCTGCCGCGCAACCAGTCACCCTCACGGTCGGAACCCCGGTCTCAACCACCACCGCGGCTTTGCAGGTCGGCGGCTTGACCAACCCGGGAATCTACACCTTCTCCCTGACCGTCGAAGACGATCTCGGGGCGGTCAGCAAGCCTGTCACCATCACGGTGACTGTGCCGGAACGCTGACGCTGCCGGCGGTTTGAGAGGATTAGCAACTGTCACCGGGGCTTTCCCCGGGACGCAAGGAGAAACGATGGCATTGCAAGATACGATCAATCCGCCGCCGCAGGCGCTGAGGGTCTTTTACTCGACCGGACGCATGCTCGGCGTCGAAGACTTCCAGGCCGAGCAGGACTATCACCGCGGGCGCCTGGCCCGCGCCCTTTTGGCCTTAAACGGTGCTGGCACGGCGATCGGCCTCAATGTGGCAACTGCTACGGATACCAATGGCCAACTCGAGATCCAGGTCACGCCGGGCATCGCCATCGACCGCGTCGGCCGCATTCTGGATGTCCCGGTGACTGTCTGCATTCGCCCTGATGTGTGGCTGGCGCAGCAGACCGATTCGGACCTCATCCTCGCCTTCAAGAGCACTTTCCTGATGGTGGACGTCTTCATAGCCTTCGCGGCCTGCACCCGCGGTAAGACCCCCGATTTCGCGTCGCAGGACGACTACGATGCCACCGATGCTTTTTCCGCAAATCGTTTGCTGGATTCGTTTGCCATGCAACTGGTCTTGCGCAAAGACACCGATCCGAAGTTGCCAAAAGACCCATGGCTTTCGGCCGGCGCTCCGCCGGCGGCCGGCACAGCACCCACCGCTGCAGAGATCACCGCTCTCAAACAGGCTATCCTCACCGGTTCGCTGACGGCGTCTACGGCGCCGCAGGAATATCCACCGCAAGCCGACCTGACCTCCATCTTCCTCGCTCGGATTCAGATCGCCGCCTCGCAGGCGAGCCCGGGGGCCCGTCCGGCGGCCGACCTTACCCAGATCACCATCGACAATGCATCGCGCTTGTTTGTCCTGCCGACCGCTCTCCTCGCGCGCTGGGTCGGCCTTGAATTCGGCCAGGAATCTTAAGGAGCACTACGATGATTACGAACTACACTCTCGGAGACACACGGAAAACAATCACTCCGGATCAGGCTACGACCGCATTGGCCGCCGGGAACGTGGTCATCGACAGCCGGTGCCGGCGACCGTTATGGTTCGATGGCCGCTTTCTGGCTGCACGCGATCTAGCCAACGAGCAGAGCTACTTCCTGCAGCGCCTCGCCGATCTCGGAAGGGCCGCTGGCTTTGGCGTGATCCATGGGTTGAATGTGGAAACTCCATCCAACGCCGGCAATCCGGGAGACGCCGAGACGATCATTATTCGAGCTGGACAGGGGGTGACTCCCGCGGGCGAGTTGGTGATGTTGCCCAATGATTTAACCATCCGCCTCTCCGATTTGGCTGAAGAGCAAAAACTCGATGTACAGTTCGGCTTGTCAAGATCTCCGAAGCCGGAGGCCCGCACCCGCACGGCTCTTTATGTGATCGGACTACGATCCGTCGAGTTCACCGCCAACCCCATCACCTCGTACCCGACCAGCATTCAAGGCAACCGTAGTACTCACGACGGCGATATCGTTGAGGCTACTGCTATCTCGCTGGTGCCTTACCCCGATCCTGTGACCAGCAGCCAGGGCGCCCAGCGCCGCGCCGCTCTGGCCCAGCAGATCTTTCTCAACGCCAGTCCGCAACAACTCAATGACGGCGTGCTGCCCCTGGCAATGATCAGCATTCAACGGGGCGTCATCGAGTGGGTCGATCAGTATCTCGTCCGGCGCGATACCGGCCCGCAATACAGCGGGCTGCGCTTCGGGCTCACCGACCCCGCGACACAGCAAGCTTCACTGCTGCAATACGACTCCATGCTGCAGGAGACGATCGCTTCTCGCAAGCAAGCCGGCTTGCCGGCCAGCTTCAGCGCCGGCGATTACTTCCGCATGCTGCCGTCTGCCGGGCGTTTCCCGGTCGCTGCCATCAACACCAGCAACTTCTCCCAGGTCTATTTTCCTCAGGAGATGGATGTCCGCCTGAGTGTCATTCCTGAGGACGAGGTGCCGGCACTGATCGAAGACAGCATGTCGCTGCCGCCCATCGATCTCACCTTGACGGCTGACTCGTATGCGGACCTGGCTGTGTTTGCGCTGATCCCGGTGCCGCGTGACGGATTTACTGCGCTCAAGGCCAGCCTGCCGGCAGTGCAGTTGCAAACGACATTGCCCCAGGTGCTTGCCTTTCGTCAGCCCTTGCAACTGTTGCAGCTCTACAGGGGCGGCGGTCTACTGACGCCGCCGACACCCGTCGTCGACAACGCGTGGCAGAAGGCCATCGGAACCCAGACGCTGGGTTTTTATTTGCGGCGGCGTAGTTCACCGACCTTTGTGAGCTTCACCACTACGGTTCCAAGCTAGTTCTTGAGACAAGTTTCACCCCGCGCGGAGGGCACACACCCATGGCGGTTACACGAATACAATCGCCTGTCACTGGCGAAGACCTGGTCGGCATTGAGCCGGAACTACTGCAACAAGTGGATCCGGGCTGGCGCCGCCGCCTGTCGCTCTTTACCGGTCGAGCCCTGAGCGATACCGCTCTTGACAATGAGCAAGCCTACCGCTCTGGCCACCTCGCACTGCTTGGCCAATCCGTCACTCCGGGCTCTGTGTCTGGTCTCGAACTCGCGGTTGACATCACTGCTGCGGATCCCGTTCTGACCCTGAATGCAGGCTACGGCATTCTCGCGAACGGAGAAGAAGTAACCCTGCTGTCGACCCTGCGAACCAACCTCAGCACCCTTCCGGTGCTCGACGCCGGGGGCGATATCGCATCCTTGTTCAAGGACTTTGCCGCCGCCAGCACCGCAGGCATTCTAGTGCTGCAGCCCATCGTTGCCCAGTTAAATGGTGCGGACCTCGACACCGCGCCAACCTCGCAGCTGGTTTCGGGCAACCTGGATGCCTCCTGCGATCAGGATCCCAGCGAGTATGCGTTCGAAGATCTCGAAATCGTCGACGGTTGCCGGCTTGGTTTTGTTCCCTGGCCCACCGACGTTCTTGCGCTGCCTGCGCTCGCTGCGGCGCCAGATACCTGGCGCAATCGGCTTGCGTACGCCATCTATGCCGCCGAGATCGCGCTGCCCGCCGATACCAGCTTTCCCTGGGAGTTGGTGGGGCTTCCCATCGCCATCGCCGGTTTCGATGCTGCCTCGAAGATGCTGTTTGCCGACCGCTTCTCGATCGTGCGTCAGGGGGGATTGCCACGGGTCCGCTACGTTCTCCCGGCACAGCCGGGCCTCGCTGAGCCCATCCAATTGGTGCAGCCCGCTCTTGCCCAGGCACGCGTGGGGCAACTCGCGGAGCAGATCGTTCAAACCCCGGGCATCACCACACTCACGACGAACTTTGCTCTGCTACCCCCCGCCGGCGTTCTGCCTGCGGCGTCTGTCAATTTTCCAGCCAAAGCAATTACGTGGTTTCCATCGAACTGGTCTATTCAGGCCGGACCGATCCATCTGGAAGAACTCGAGACCGCCTTACAAACCGGAATGACCGCTGAGCCGCTCGACCCGGCAAAGAACGAACCGGTGGAGGTTTTAGTGCCGCTGCCCGATTCGGTGTACGATCCCGACATTCTCGTGACGGAGGTTGTCGATCCCGCATTCCAGAAGGCGATCGACGCCGCCACCAGCGCTCGCAACATCACCCTGCAGCATCGCAAAGATGTTCAACTCGCCGCCAACGCACAAATTGCCGCCACCGGCGGCACCGCCATCGACCTGGACGCCGGCCTGACCGCGGACGAGAAAGCAGCTCGTGACGGCGCCGTTGTCTATACACCCGTGCCCGGCGATCTCTACGGAACCACTGCCGCGACCCCCAAGTACACATCCAACGATCTGCAGAAGATCGTGACGACCGCGGCTGCCGCACCCTACACGATCACGATCCCCAACAGCAATCCAGCCAAGACGATCGCGCTGTTCAATAGCGACGATTTTACCGACCTGAACACCAATGGTGTGCAGCACTTTATCGACCGCATTAACGCCAAAGTCAATCGCGCCGACGACCTCATCAATCTTGCGTTTGTTACGTCGCAAACCGATATTTACCGTTTCCGGCAAAGCGTCCTCAGTGCAACCGACGCAAGCAGGCTGGTGACCTCGCCGGTCCTGGCTAACATTGCCTCCGGCGACTCGGCCGATGCTACCGCGCAGAATATCGCGACCTACATCGCAAGCCTCTCCTCTTCCCCATCTACTGACCTTGCAACTCCGGCCGCGGGCGCGCCGACTGGTGATCCGGCGGCCAAACAATCTTTTTCGTTCACCGCGACCCGGTCCAATGTAAACGTGGCCACGAAGAACGTTGTCACTAACCGGGCTTTGTCCAGCGTGTTCACGCAAGTTGGTGGGGTAGCCACAAAAGGTGCCCTGACCATTGATGGATCCATTCCCACTGCCACGTTGGGATCGGGGGTTTTAAAGATCGGTACCTCAACCGGCGTCACGAGTGTGGCTACCGAATCCGCGTCAGCGCTGTCTCTTTCGTCCGTCGCTTCACAGCTTCGCCTGACCAGCACGGTAAAAGCCGCTGATCTGAATGTGACCAAGATTGCGGGTACGGTAGATGTAACCGGTCAGCAGCCGGTTGTCGGCGCCCAGCTCAACCTGCGCACTCTTTCCATTGCCGAGCGTCTCAAACAGTCAGCCTCACAGGAAGCACTCTTCTATGGGATTGGCAACCGCCTGACTATCATGAGCTTGCTGCTCGACCTGGAGATAACCACCGACGACCTGCAGTTCTTCGTTGACTCTGGTCCGGCAGCTGCGCCGGCGGCGACAACCACCGGGCCGGTTGCGATCGCAACCGAACCCCACTACATGTTTGAATTGCGTGACGCTAACGCCAAGTCAAACGTACTCAATTTGATCACCTCACCACACGTTGATGACAACAGCGACGAAGCCGGACTTTTCTCGACGGGTGTTCGCGTTCTCGATCAACACACCCAGTTGCTGCGAGCGGTGGAAGCGCGCATCCAGCAGTATCGCGACTTCCTCAATCTGATCTGTGGCCCGGCATTGACATCCATTACCAGCAACCTGGCACAGGCACAGAGCGCATTGACCGGCCTGGAAAACGACCTCGGCCAGGAGCGGCAAGACCTCGCATTCACCGCCGCCCTGCTCGCGGATGAACAGACGCGGGTCAACAATGTAAACGCACAGCGGGCCGCCACCCTGTCGACGTATGTGCAGGTCGTGGCCTACACGCGTCCCCGCACTCTGGATGCGGATGCGGATGTGCCGAGCCGGCAGCTCGTGCCTGGAAACGTCACCAGCCCTGTGCCCGCCTGTCTTGGGCAGACGGTCGCCATCCCGCCGGAATTGCGCGAGATCGCCAGCCTTATCCGGGAAGCGCCGCTCAGCTGGTTCCCATCGGCTTCGGGTCTGCTGCAAAAAATCGAGCGCCCGTCGCTCCTGAGCGAACTTGCGTCTTCAGTGCAATCGCGCGCCACCTACCAACTGCAGCAGCCGTCTACAGTTTCCACCGCGGCGAGTAGTGCGGGGGTCTATGCGCCGGCAATTGCCAACGTGTTTTCAACCAACCAGAGCGTCTTCCGTTCCTACCAGGTGCAGCGGGCAGCGATCCAGCCCGCCCAGTTCGCCGCCCTGAGCTGGCGGTCCCAGGTGGAATATCTCAAGCCCGTGGCCGCAATGGCAGACCTGGTTTCAACTTCGATCGTGCACTCCGAGATTGCCAATGCGATCGCCCGCCTCATTCAGCAGATCTCGAGCGTGGCCACCTGCCTCTACACCCGTGTTGGCCTTGTTCTGCCCGTCGACCGCCTGCAATGGGCAGAGTACCTGCGGGGACCAGGCATCGCGGTGCAAATGTCCAGTCTGGCTGTCCTGCCCGGCTGGAATTCTCAGGCTTACGTGAGCCGTCAGCAAACCCAGTTGCTGGTCGATTGGCTCTTCCAGCAAATCGACCAGACGAATTCCGCGGCAATGGCCTACATCAGCGATGTGGTGCGAACCTGCATTTTGCTCGCTAGCCACGCGCCTGTCGATGCCGTCATCGCCGGTGCCGTCAGCGGCCGCACGCTCCCGGTTCTGAACAACACCATCGTGCTCACCTCCGCCTCCACACGGGTCACCCAGGGGATGAACGTGCAGTTCTACCAAACCGGCAACATCGTTGCCGAAGGAACCATCTCTGACCTCGATTCGGCAACGATCACTGCGACAGTTACCAAAATCCACCAACCCAATGTCTTCCTTGAAGACCAGTCGGTCGCCCACTTTACCGGAGTTTCGCCGGACTTTGCTTCCTTGAAGGCCTTCGCCCAATGACGTGCCCACACGCAATCCGGAGAAGTGATGCGGGACGGTGCCCATGAGCGCCATGCCCTGGTTGCAGCAACTTGAGCGGGGAGACCGCTCGGTGCGGCGACTGCACATGCGTCTGCCTGCCGGCGAATCGCGAACGCGGGTCAGCTTCGCGCTCGAAGAAGCTCTCCGGCTAACAGTTCTTCCCGGCGAGGAGCAGGGCCGTGCCTACTATTTCCGCCGCGTGGCTCTGCAGGGCCTGCCGCCCACTGCGCCGCGAAGCCTCTGGCTGAACACCTGTCAGCAATCGCTGCGCAGCATGGCTGAACGAGCCATCCATGGCCGTGATGCCCGCGCCGCCAGGGCCGACGCTGTCTTCTTCCACACCCAACAAGAAGCCCTGGAGTGGTTCCTGGGGTGCCTTCTTGGCGCAGCGAGATCCATGGCGGTCTCCTCGCCCGTTGCACTCCCGTGGTTTGCCCCGATGGTCTCTGATGTCCCATCGGATGAGTCTGTCACCTCGCAGTTCATTGCGGTGATCGAGCGTCTGCGGCGACTGCCTTCGGGCTGGTTTGCGGCGGCCATTGCGATCTTCTCGACGCTGCCCGCGAGCGCAGCTGAGCTCACGTCGATTCTGGCATCTCTTCCGGTAACACGAGTCCGCGCCTGGCTGCAGGAATTTGGCTGGATCGATGCTGCGACAACCTCCATAGCGCTTCCTCCGTCGTTGTCTTCAGGGAAGCGTGAGACTCTGCGCCGTCTCATCGCAATGAGTGGTTTCGATTGGAGTACATCCCGCCTCCTCACTGCCGGCTCCCAGGAAAGGACTGCGTTTCGGCCGGAGCCTCGGCTCCTGTGGCTCGCCGTTCTTGCAATTGCTGCGGAACAACCGTCGGAGTTGTCTCGCGGCACCCTCGTACAAAGCGCCGAAACCCTGTTGGAAACTCTCGAGGTGGCTGCCATTGCGCCATCACCCAGAGTCGATCGAGCCAACGACGTCGATCCAGTCCCCGGAGAGACACGGGAGACATCGTCCACTCAGTTGGACGGTCAACCCTCTGAAGCCGCCGGCCTCTACTTCCTGCTCAACGCCCTGCGTCATCTCGGCATCGAATCAGCACTGCGCGCGGAACCGGCTTTGGAACAATACGGTTTCGTGCCCAGACTTCTGCTTGCGTTGGCTCGCAGTGCCGGAGTCAGCCTCGAAGATCCGGTCCTGGACTGGGCCCATTCCGAATTGCAACATACTAAGTTGCATATTGAGCCGGTCATCGCAGCCTCCAGCTGGCCGCGAAATCTTCCCGCGCCCCCAGCCGGGTTCTGCGTGCAAGACAGCAACCTCGTCCGCATTTGGAAGCTCGCGGTCCGGCGCTGGTGCTGGCGGCTTGCCGCTGTGACACTTCGCGAAATCATCATCCGCCCCGGCCGCATTCTGCTCAACCGCGCTGATCTCGATGTGACCCTTTCGCTTGAATTAGCGGATGTTCGTATCCGCCGGGTTGGGCTCGATCTCGATCCCGGATGGCTGCCCTGGTTCGGCCGGGTTGTCCGCTTCCACTATGTGCCGGCACCCCGGAGTCTTTTGCAGCAGGTGAAGGATGGAGGAAAGCCATGAGTGCCACGCCGGTCGCAAACCATCTTCCGCCCCACGATGCGGGCCCCGCCGAGGAGACCACCTCGCTTACCTATGCCTTGGCCGGACTCGCCCGCGTCGCCGACGATTGCGGCATGCTCGATGATTTCGCCGAACCCGGTCAAACCCCTCCGGGCGGCATTGGTGTCTTGCAGCCTGAAGCAAAAATCCGGCTGCGGCAGGCTCTTCATGCTTGCTCCGGCGGCCAGCTGCTTCCTCAGTTCTACGAATATTTGAAAGTGCACGACGATTCCGACGGCCCACTGGTCGAGGTTTCTCGCCAGTTTGAACTGACCATGCTTGAGGCTCTGGCGGTGCGCCTCGCGGTTGCCGCTGAAGAGGACTTGGTCGTTGGCCACGTTCTGGCACAGTTGCAGCATCCAATCGCCAACACCAGGCCGACGATCGGTCTGCTTGCGCGCGCCTACGGAGCCGGTCTTACCCGGGGAGGCGACAGCAGCAGCGCGGCGATTCAGCTGTTGGCGCAGGGAACCGCCGCACGATTCGGTTTACTCGAAATTCTTGACACAGCCGTTCCTTTGCCCGAGCGGCAGCTTCGCGTACCGTTGCCCACCTGCCTGGCGCTTGCCGGCCTGCACGGTCCGTGGCCCGGAACGACAACGCTCCATCATCGCCGGCCTTTGTCGCTTGGCCGCGCTGCGGAATTGAGTGCCGATGTGCTCGTACAGCGGCTGTCTGACTCGCCCCGGCCGGCGCCGGCGCTCATCCTGCGCAGCGGCGACTCCGCGGAAGGCCGCGCCGCGGCCGAGCGAATTGCCAATGGTTGCGGCCATCGCGCCATTCTCATCTCTACGGAACAGACAACCGGGCTTGCCCCCTGGCTCTTTCTTTCGAGCCTAATGCCCGTGTTCACGCAATGGCTTGCGCCTGGCGAGCGCAGGCCGATACCCGGCATCAGCGGGTTTGCCGGTCCCGTGGTCATCCTGGCTGGCCCCGATGGCGAATTCACTTCAGATGATCGCACCATCCTCGAATGGGAACTGAGCGTGCCCTCCACCGAAGAGCGCTATGATTTGTGGCTCGCATCTCTTCACGATGAGGGCCTCGCCCGCCGCCTGGCATCGGAACATCGCCACACTGCTGGACGAATCGCCATCCTCGCCGCCAAAGCCCACGAGCGTGCTGCGGCCGCTGACCGGGCATCCTCCGCGCCAAACAGCGCGGTGGCAGTTACGTATCAGGACGTCCGTGCCGCGTCTCGAAGCGGCGAGGGGGTTGGTCTTGCGGCGTTGGCGGAGCTGGTGCGTGACGAGGTCGCCGACGCCGCCCTGGTGGTTCCGGAAGCGCTGCGCAAGGAATTGGAGACGCTCGTTGACCGCTGCCGCCTGCGCGATGGAGTGTCCACCGGCCTCGGCCCCGCCATGCAGGCCCGCTACCGTCCCGCGGTCCGCGCCCTGTTCGTCGGTCCCAGCGGTACCGGAAAGACGCTGGCCGCATCGTGGCTCGCGACCCGTTTGGGCTTGCCTCTCTTTCGCGTCGACATTGCGGCCATCACCTCAAAGTACATTGGCGAGACGGAAAAAAATCTCAGCCAGCTGCTTACCCGTGCCGAGCAGTCCGAAGTGGTGCTGCTGTTCGATGAGGCTGACTCGCTCTTCGCCAAACGCACTGACGTGCGCGATGCCAACGATCGCTTTGCGAATTCCCAGACCAATTATTTGCTCCAACGCATGGAGAGTTACGACGGCATCACCTTGCTTACCAGCAACAGCCGTACCCGCTTCGATTCCGCGTTTTCGCGCAGGCTCGACGTCATCATGGAGTTCCCGTTGCCCGGTCCCGAAGAGCGCCGTGCGCTGTGGCTCGCGCACCTCGGCAGCCAACATGCGCTGACCGCTTCGCAGCTCAACATCATCTCTGCTTCTGCGGATTTATCCGGAGGCCAGATTCGCAATGTGGTTCTCACGGCCGCCGTCGCTGCGCGCCACTCCGGCCCGATCTCATATTCCCACCTCATCGCCGGCCTGACGTCGGAGTATCGCAAGCTGGCGCGCCAACTACCCGATGAACTGCGCCAGTTGCTTGTAGCTGGAAAGGCCTAAAGGCAGCCGATGGGAGCCCGCCCGGCCCTCCAAACCGCGCGTCCCGCAGTCAGGACGGCAGCGCCAAAACCAGCGGCCCCGTCGGCCGCGACAGGGACCGTCAGGCACATCCCAAGGGTGGAAGCCGCGAACCCGTTGCCGGTTTACCTGCGGACCGCCAAGGCGTCGAAAATTGCTGCTCCTGCGTCTCCGCCTTCTTCAGCAAGGCACTCGTCCTCAGGCAAGCCCCTGGATTCAGCATTGCGCACCAGCCTCGAAAGCCGCTTCCAGCGCGACCTTTCCGGCGTCCGCATCCATAGCAATGCGGGAGACAAGCTCGCCTCCACTATTCCGGGTGCTCGCGCAGTGACCATTGGCAGTGACATCTATTTTGCGGCCGGGGCCTGGTCGCCGAACACCGCGGAAGGCAGGGAACTGCTCGCTCACGAAGTCACCCATGTATTGCAGCAGCGCAATGCAGTGAGCGCCGCCTTGGGAAGAGCGGGCAGCCACGGTGATCGCTTCGAGCAGGAGGCGCGGCGCAATGCCCGTGGTGCGTCAGGGGGTGGCCCGCTCCTGGTGCGCGAACACACCGCTCATGCCGGTCCGCAGCCCGACGAAGAGGACCATGGCTTTTTCTACAACCGCCTGGTCGGGTTCTTTCCTGAGATCAAGCCCATTCTCGACCGGGGTGTCGGCAATTGGCTGCAAGACCAGGTCACCGGAGCTGTCGAGGCCATCGTCAACCAGCTCATGGCGCCCATTCGTTTGGTGACTGGTGTCGTCGAGTCCCTCTCTACTCACTTCGGGCAACTGGTTGAGTGGATCAAAAAAGCGGCGTCGAGCGTGGCTCGCGGCGACTGCAGCGTGCTGCATGAAGCCGTCGACTACATCGAGCAGGCGGTGAGCGGCGTCGTCTCGCCCATACTCGACAAAATCAAGGAGATCGGGAAAAAGATCGGCGACTTCTTCAGCGGACTGTGGGATCGTTTCGGCGCGCCGATCTGGAACGAGATGAAACGCATTGGCGGCCTGGCGTGGGAGAAGATCCAGCAGTTCGGCCACTGGATCTGGGATAAAACCGCCCCACTGCGCGACCTTGTCGGGCGAGCCTGGACCTGGTTCAAGAATTTGCTTGGCATCGGCGAAGGGCCGGAAGGTCAGGACGGCTTGCTGCAATGGGTCGAACGAAAAGCAGAAGCCGCGTGGGACGTGCTCAAGGACAAGCTGGAGCCGGTGAAGAAGCCGTTGATGGTTATTGGCGGCATCATCATCATGCTCAGCCCTGCGGGTCCCATCATCGCGGTAGGTCTCGCCGTGGGCGGCGTCATCGAAGGCGTGCGCGCGATCAAACGCTACTTCGGTACTCGCGATGGTGTGGTCACCGGCCGCCAGGCACTGCGCCAGGTGGTAGTGCCAAAGATGATCGAAGTGATCCGCGGCTTTGCTCAGCTGCTCGGCGACAAAGCCAGGGGTTTGCTCGCGACATTGCGCCGCGCGCACGATTCAGTCATATCGCTAGTGCAGGCGGCGGAGCAATCCATCTTCAGCTTTCTCGCTGCCCTGCTGCAATTTGTAGCGGACCGCATCGACGACCTGGTGAAGTGGGGCGACGAAAAAGTCGCCGCGTTTCTTTCGTGGGTGGAAAGCACAACCGGCGGACTTACCGCCTTCCTCGACCGCATCCTTAATGTATTGGATGAAATCGGCGCCGTCGTTCGCGACATCATGAAGTTGCCTGCGTTGCTGATGGGCAAGATCTGGAACGCCATCCCTGCCTGCATCCGTGATCCCTTTGTCGATTTCTTTGGCGTTCAGATCCTGGGTCGCATCGCCATCTTCCAGGCGCTGGCGGGAACTCCCGAAGCATGGGCCAAAACCAAAAACGAGGTTGGCCTCATCATCAAGGAGTTCTTTATTGATTTCAATCTCTCCGGCGCGATGCAGCGCGCCTTTCGTTTGCTGTTGACCGCGCTCGACGTGCCCATGGAATTGCTTTCCGTCGTGCTGTCCAAGCTGGTCATCGCATGGGACACCATCAAGGAGAAGCCGGTAGAGTTTCTCAAGAACCTCTTCCGCACCATGATCCTGGCCTTCAAAGGCTTCTTCAAGAACATCCTGAAGCATCTCGCCAATGGCATCACTGGCTGGCTTACCGGACAGTTCAAAGGGACCAACGTGGTGTTGCCCACGAACTGGCTCGATCTGGGCCAGATCTTCGGTTTTGTCGCCAGCGTGCTGGGCATCTCTCTCGATCATATTTTTGAACGCATGGCGCTCAAGATGGATCCGGATCACGTTGCAAAAATTCGCAAGGCGGTCAACTTCGCCACCGGCGCCTGGGAATGGATCAAGCTTGTCCTCACCGGCCAGTGGGCGGCGCTTTGGGCCAAGATTAAGGAAAAAATCAGCAACCTGTGGAATATGCTGCTCGACGCAGTGGTCGGCTACATCGTCGACAATGTAGTCGCCGCTGTCATGGAGCAGCTGGTCACCACCGCCGACCCAACCGGCGTCAGCGAAACCATCATGTTCATCATCGATACCTACCGCACCATCAAGACGGCGGTGCAGTATATGCGCCAGATCCTGACCATGATGAACACCATGCTCGACAGCATCATCGGTATCGCCAATGGTGACTTGCAGCCCTCCGCCGACCGCGTGGAGTCTGCCTTCGATAAAGCCATGCCCGTGGTCATCGGCTTCCTTGCCAATCTTGCCGGGCTTGGCAACCTGAGTGAAGAAATTCGTGAAACCCTGACCTCTATCCGGGCGAAGGTTGATGAAGGTATCGACTGGCTGATCGACAAGGCGAAAGGTGT
This sequence comes from uncultured Acidobacteriaceae bacterium, assembly GCA_963746595.1. GTDB lineage: Bacteria > Acidobacteriota > Terriglobia > Terriglobales > Acidobacteriaceae > PALSA-350. The sequence continues at coordinate 808,342 of CAVVBS010000009.1, read as the reverse complement.
CGTCGAGGCTGTTGCCGACGGCGTCAGCAGCGTGATCGGCAAGATCACCGACTGGTGGCGGCAGCGGCGCAAGACCAAGGTAGGCACCGAGGATCACACGCTTCTCTTTCACGGCGACGAGCAGAACGCAGACCTCTATATCGAATCCACACCGATGCCCCTGGTCGCTTTTCTCGATCACCTGGAGAAGCAGCCCGGGGCCGATCTCGCAAAGATCGGTGAGATACGCACCCTGGCGACTGCTCTTAAAGCAAAGAAAGATGAAGGTGGAATGGGTGTCGGCCGGGGCGAAGAGATCGCCGCCTTGATGACGGGCATTGCCGACAAGCTCAAGCAGTCGCTTCATGTAGAGTTTCCCCCCACGGTGATCGTCACCCAGGAAGTGCAGCCAGTGCCTGGCGGAGCCATAGCTGGAAAGAAAGTGAAGGCCGCCCCTCTCACCCTCCGGCAACCCACGAACGGATGGACTGGCAGTCAACCGGCAGACACCAGCCGTTTCTGGCAGAGCGTCAACCAGCACACCAATACCTATATCCGCGGGCACTTGCTCAACCACAATTTGTTTGGGCCCGGGCGCGATGAAAATATGACGCCCATTCACGGCGACAAATTGAACAAACCGATGTCCAGCCAAGTGGAAGAAACCGTAAAGGCCAAGGTCCTCGATGAGAACAAAGTGATCAGTTACGAAGTTGAAGCTGTCTACGGAGCCTGGTCGCCGGCCTATACAGGCATTCCCGAGGAGAACAACCTGGCAACCGGGATGCGGTTCGCAGCTCGTGAGATGTTGCAGAAAGAGGGATCGACCGGCGCCAATCCGGGCGATTGGGAGGAGACCGGTCCTAAACTCGGCATCCCGTCGTATCTGCCGAATTTCCGCGCTCCCGACGGTCCTGCCGGTGAAAGCGCCAAGAGGGTTCTGAAGGTGGTGAACCTTAACCTGCGCTCTGGTGACGTCCCGAGTGCTCAGGATCTTGTGGAGGCTTTTCAGCAGGTTCCTTATATCGGACCCACCAAGGCGCTCGATCTGGCTACAAACCCCACACGCTTTGGCACCGACTGGGATCGGCTGCGCGCCAGCTTGGCCCTCCCCGCGGAAGCTGTCGCCGGGATGAGGGTCAACCCAATCGTGAGGCTGGTTCCTGGCATCAATCCGGCCACCGACCTGGTCTGGGGTTGAGGCCATGCTCGGAGAACGTAACAGTAGGAATGCTCAACTGGCCAACGGAATAGGTTGGTCAAAGAGAAGGTAGGCAGATCGCATGGCATACGCGCCCAAAACAGCCAAGGACTCCAAGCCGCAGGCACCCGCCGTAAAGCCCACCGAGCCGGCACCACGGTCGACCTCCGGACCAACGCCCAGCGCCGTTGCACTGGCTGATTCGAAGGCACGGCCGCAACCCGGCACCGCGGCGTTCCAACGCAGTGCCGTGCCCGCTGCCGGCGAGCAAGCTACCGCACCTGCACAGGATATCGCCCCCGGCATCATCGATCTCAAGGCGATGGACAAGTTCGAGCTGCCGCCCGAAACATCCGCGTACTTAAGCAAGCACAAGAAGTCCTTCGTTCACGCACGCTTCGGCAAACTGGCCGAAGGGCCAATCAATGTGAGGCGGGCAGGCAAGGGGCATTCCATCCACGAGCAGAAAATGCCTTTGAGTCACCCCATCTTTCACCAACTCGATCAGACGGCTCCTGGCCTCCAACCCTGCTTGATCGTGAGCGCAGATCCTGGCGGCTCGCTGACCGGCAGCGTTGGCATTTCGTCTGTCGGCACCCTTTCGTCCCACATTCAAAAAGCTCCCGAAATCATTGGCCTTACCGGGTTCAGCGTAGAGTCTCTGCCAATCACGAACAAGATCGAAAAAGGCATTCTTCATCTGGGAATCAAAGGCGCGAAGCTCAAATTGGCGTCGGCCTTTGCGGCCGAAGTCAGTCTGATGACAGAAGACGAAGAAATAAAGGAGTTTCAAGGCGCAGCTCACTTGAAAGCGTATCGCGCACAGGGAGATCTCGAATTCAGCCGCTCGCAGGAAGGGGTCGTCACTGGCCATGCCGTGTTGACCCTTGACTTGCCGAAAAACTTTAAGGGCGGCATGGAGGCTTCCTGGGATGGACGAGCCGTCACCGGCGAGGGGAAACTTGGTTACGCGGGAGAAAAACTTACCGGCGATGTGATTGTCCACCTCATGGACAAGAGCGAGGCCATTCAAATGGTCAAGGACAAAAAAAGTCCTCCCCCGGAGGTCACAGGAGACGCCCCTTCCACCGCTCCGCCAAAGACAAAACCGAAGCACGTGGATTACGCCATATTCGGCGAGGGCGACCTGAGTTTTGCATTCAATGAGTGGCTCACCGGTACTGCCCACGCCGTCGTCGATCCGGAAGGCTTCGTAAGTCTGGTAACAAAGATCACCCCGCAAAAAGAACTGTCGCTCTTCGAGACTCACCCCAAAAAACAAATCGGGCCATCCATTGATGTAAAGGCCGAATGGGGCCTCCCGGTGATCGCCGATGTCTTTATCGGAGCGGGTGGAAGCCTGCATGCGTTTGCGGACGTGAAGGCAGTCTTCCAGAACATGGTTGTGAACGGCGACTACTCCACCGATCCTGAAAAGAACAAATCTTTTTCGCTCGAGGGAACGCTGAATGTTTCCGCCGCCGCTGGCCTGACCCTGCGTCTGGAAGTGTTCGCAGGCCTTGAGATACTCGATCACACCATCAAAGCCGGCGGCGGCCTGAACGGTACCGCGGGCATTCACGGTTACGTTCTTGCCACGCCATTGATCGGCTATCGCGAGAAAGGGGAGCCCGGAGAAGACAAGAAAGGTGAGTTCTACATCAAGGGATCGATGGAGGTCGCTGCCGAGCCGTTTCTTGGACTCAGTGGCGATGTCTTTATTCGTTTGACCACACCCTGGTGGTCCCCGTTATCGGATCGTGAATGGCCTTGGGAGCTTGGCAGCAAGACCTGGCCCATCGGCGGCAGCTTTGGATTCGGCGCGGGGGTTGAATACGTCTTCGGCTCAGGCGTTGCGCCGGACCTCTCGTTTGGCGAAGTAGATTTCTCATCCGATAAACTACTGGGCGATTTGCTTGACGACAAGGTATCGAGCGGCTCGGCTGACGGTCCGCCCAAGGCATCGCCCTGGCATGAGAAAAACGCTGGCGCGTCGCAGCCACCGCCGCCCGTGCCTGCGCCCAGCAAGCCACCCGCAAAAGCGCCGAAAGGGAAGCAGCCACCCCGCCCTGCGAAGACCTTAGCCGCTCCCAAACATGGAGATCCCGCGGCCCGCACCGCCAACGGCAAGACCGTCGCCGAGTTGCAAGCAGAGGCCGTGAAGAGCGGCAAGAAAGGCCCTCCGGCAAAAGGTTCTCCCAAAGCGGAACCACACAAACCCGAACCACCCAAACCCGCGGTCAAGGCTGAGGCTCACAAGCCTGAGCCACCCAAACCAGAGGCCCATCCTGCCGCAAAGCCAGCGCAGGAAAAGCCCAAGACGCAAGCCAACGCGAACGGAGTCGTGGTGGTCGAACACGCACTGGCTCACGCCGACAAAACCGGCATGAGCCTGGACGACCTGAACAAAGCATTGAAAAAGATCGCCACCAACAAGACCTACGGCTTTCAGGGGCTCGAGGCGAAAGCCGGAGATGGCGAATGGTTCGTCGTGGATACTGCCCATCCGGAAAAGGCCATTGCGAAAATCAAAAAGTCCTTCGTGGAACCTGCCTGGGCGCACGAGCACCGCAAGACAGAAGTAGAGCATAAAAGCCACATGCTGCTTTTCCACCTGGTCGGAAAGTCGGAGGAATTGTACATCGAATCCACACCCATGCCCCTCGTCGCTTTTCTCAGCGAGTTGCAGAAGAAGCAGGGGAACGATCCGATCAAAATCAAGAACATCGAGAAAGTCCGCGCTTTGGCTGCCAAGCTTCAGGAGAAGAAAGATGAAGGAATCGGGGTGGCCCGCGGCAAAGAGATAGCCGACTTGATGACCGAAATAGCCAAAGAGCTCAAGGACTTTTTCGACTATGAGATTCCGCCCTCAAAAATAGTCACGCACGAAACACAGCCGGTCCCCGGCGGCGCGGTGGCGGGCAAAAAAGTCAAGGCCGCGCCGCTGTCGTTTCGCCCACCCACCAACGGATGGACCGGCAGCGAACCGGCCGACGCCAGTCCGTTCTGGAAGGCAGTTAATCAGCACAAGAACACATACATTCGCGGCCACTTGCTCAACCACCATCTGTTTGGGCCGGGGCGCGACTTCAACATGACGCCCATCTACGAGGACCTCAACAAGCAGATGTCCAGCAAAGTGGAGGAGAAGATCAAGCCCATGGTCCTCAACAAAAATATGGTGGTCAGCTATGAAGTTGAGGCGATTTACGAGAAGTGGACGGAAGTGTACAAGGGGATTCCTGCGGAAAATAGTCTTGCCACGGGCATGCGCTTTGCTGCTCGCGAAATGTTGAAGGAAAAGGGGACGGGCGGTAATTCGGATGACTGGAACGAGAAGGGACCCGAGATCGATATCAAACCAACCTTTATGAAAAACACGCGTGCCCCAGACGGTCCTCCGGGTGAAGGTGGCCGCCGGATGCTCAAAATGGTGAACCTCAACCTGCGCTCCGGCGACGTGGCTCACGATGAAGACCTTGTCGAAGCGTTCAAGCAAATTTCGTACATAGGCGAGACCAGGGCTCTCGATCTGGCCACGAATCCCAAACGTTTCAGCAACGACTGGGAGAAGCTGCGTGCCAGCCTGGCCTTGCCTGCAGAGGCAATCACGAAGATGAAGGCCAATGCAGAGGGAGCGAACCCCACCGTCAAGCTTGATCCGCATGTCGACCCAAAAACCGACCTGCTGTGGAGCTGAGGCTTTTGCTTTAACCAACGGGCAGTCCTTGCCGAATTGGGGTGAAGTCGAATCGGGTTTGGCGAGATGGGCCGTCCCTATGTGATGTGGGCAAACGCCACCATAAGTCAGTAGCGCAACGAATGACCTATCCTTCATCAAGAGGAATGTCATCGACCAAGCGGTAACCCGCAGCCGCCTGAAGGCGCGGCTGTACGGAGCGGTGAATGAGCGCATAGTCCGGAATAAAGCGAGGACGAGGACGACCGAAACGCGGCATCGCGCCGATCTGCCGCTTCTCGCCACGGGGTGGGACTTGAGAACTGGGCACTCTTTGAATTCAAGGCGATCCTCAATCCTCGGATACCGGTCCAGCGCGTGTCGAAAAGTGACCCGAGTCTAAAGCAAGCTCTCGAGATCCTGCACTTGGGTGTTGCCAGAGCTACCGTGTAAACGTTACTTTGTGTCGACGCGAGAGACAAGCGAGACAGTCACTTCCCGAGAGGTCGACCGGATCGTCAAGACCTTTTGCAACCGATCCCATTGCATCACGCCACCCTGTACAGACTTAGGCACGCTCGCCGCGAGCTTGAGACGTTCCACGGAGCGAGCATCGAACTTACGATAGGTGATCTTATCTGGACCATATTCGACATGCTGGATAACGGACGAAGTTCTAAGCAGATGGTCCTGATCATTTGGCGCTAACTCCGGGAACGACGCCATCGCCCGGAGATAGTGGCGCACATAGTCGCCATAGCCGTCGGTGAGCCAGATGTCATCGTTGGGATAACGGTTCTTCCCGTCTGCATCAACGGAGTAGGTCGCCCAGTTCAGCCTACGCACAGCCTGCTCCTTGGAGGCGCAATCGCCAGACCTCTCGCAATAAAGCAACTCGACCGAAGCGTGTCGGGAAGTGTGGCTGTTGCCGGGAACAAGATAAGCGGTCTGCTCGTTGATGGGGACAACCTGCAGCTTCTCAAAATTGTGGTTGCCCAGGCGATCCAGTGACCAACCGAGAATGCCGCGGGCTAGGCCCACGCCGTTCGGGTCCCAATCCGGGTGCTCCAGAATATAAGCGGCCATGGTATCCGCGTTGATCTCCGTATCAGAGTAGTTGGCGGTCGGAATATCTTCAAAGAACGGTCCCCATTTGTTGGTGTGTATCGGGTAAGCCTTGAGCCATGTTGTGACCAGGACCGCGGTGCGGTGATATTGCCCGAAATGCCCTCGATGCAAATTTTCGAGTGCACTGAAGAGACGAAGGGTCGGACTCCAATTGGAGGTATACGATGCCGTGAACCGCTTGCCGTTGGCCTCCTGTGTGGCTACTTCTCCTGTGGCGGCATTTACCCGGAAAGGCCACGGTGAATGTTCCGCATCTCCAGGGGACACCCGTGCAACCAGGGTATCGGCAATCTTGATGGCGGCATCGAGATACCGCGGATTGCCGGTCATCTCATAGAGCATGACTAATTCCGCGCCAAAGCTTCCGGCCTTGTCCGGCTGCAGGTAGCCCTTGCCGGCACGCATGTCCCCGTCATACTGTCCAGAGTGGACATCGGTGTTGTATGGGAATGGAAGATTGGGCCATAAAGCGGTTGAACTCGACATGCCGTGGTCGAGCCAGTAGTTCGCCATCAAGATCATGTTTTGCGCGATGGCTGGATCGCCGAGATAGTCATAAAGAAGGTTCCATGCATCCAGCGCCATGTTGATCTGGTCGCCGCCAAGGCCCCGGTCATCGTCCTGATCGGGCTTCCAGACCTGGTGTTGCAGGTAGTAGGGCACGCCGTTGGAGCATTTCCGCATGTGAATCCAGAAGTTCCAAATCATGCGTATGTCGTGATCGTAGGCCTGCGACGGCCCATTCCCATACCACGGCACAATCGCACCCTGGGCATCTACGCGGACATCGTGGTAGACAATGTGATGGTCATTGACGGGAAATTCAGTCCGGTCCTGCGCGATTGCCGCTGGCAGCAGGAGAACAAAAGAAGTCGCCCAGAGACGTGCTCTGCTCATTTTCCCTCCACCACAACTTCGGACGAGCCTGCGTGCCGCAGTCGTACTATGTAGTCACTTTGCGCGGGCTCCAATGTGTAGCCAGGCTCTTTCAGGTCGTCGCGCTCGGTTAATGCGGTTTGCCCGGCAGTGATGCGAACCGGCTTGAAGTTCAGCCGCAGCACCTGTATGCCCTCGGAGTCGAACGTCTTATAGGAAATACGCCGTGGACCGTAACTCACCTTCTGGATTATGGAAGACGACCGTAAGATGTGCGATTCGCCCATCGGCGCCAACTCAGGCAGCGCGCCCATAGTCCAGTTGAAGTGCCGGAGATAATCCGCATAGCCGTCACTAAACCAGAAGGGTGCGTCGTAGTCCGTGCCGCAGCACGCGACCAGGCCTTCGGAGGAAATGAAGTAAGTAGCATAGTTCATGGAACGGAAGGCATCCCGGCGAGCCTGCCCATCACCGGTTCGTTCCGCATACATCGCATTGATCGCCGCCCACCTGCCGCCGTGGCTGCCCTGCCCCGCGCGGGAGCAGCATCCACCGCGGCCATTGAGCGGACCTTGCTCGTCGATCGCCCAGGCGCCTAGAAAAGGTCCCCGTCCGAAACGCAGGCGCACCCAATCAATCATGTGGCCGACGTGGCTGATCCATTCCGGGTCGACTGATGCCGGGTCCGGCCTGCTCATGATGTAGTAGGCAGTCATATCAGGCAGGAACTGGTTGACGTTGTTGCTTCGGTGGGGAACATCTTCAAAAAAGCCTGACCATTTGTCCCACGCTTTGCTTTCCCGGTTGAGGGGATTCTGAAGGACCCAGTTCCAGGCCATGTCGCGAGCGCGCTGATAGGCGGCTGTATCGCCCGCCTTCAGGCGGATGAGCTCGTCGAACATACGGACTGAAGACGAAACATCGCCCCCCATACTCTTCCTGCGCCAACGTTACGCCCGTGCGCGCGTCGATGCGAAACGGCCATGGGGTATGTTCATCATCGCCGGGCCGCACGTCAGATCATCATATGTTTGAGGTTGAAAATCGTCAATCCGCCATGCAGGGCATAGTATCCATTAGGGATAGGGACAAAACACTCGGTTGCAGCCCGGTGCATCCAATCGGGATCGTTGTGATGAAAAGAGCCTTGGCGATGCAGAAACGTACTTTTCGAAATGGCCGCCTCAGCGAGCGGCTGCTTCCCGAAATACAGCGCATGATCGCCGAGGAATATGCTGAGCCGGGTTCCAGGCTGCCCAATGAAACGGCTCTGGCGGAGCGATTTGATGTGAGCCGGATCGTCATTCGCGAGGCCATGAAAGTTCTCCAGGATCGGGGCGTGGTCGAGGTTCGAGCTGGAAGGGGGACCTTGACCCTCTCGTGCAAGCCTGACCTGGTTCGGGAATCCCTTTTGCGCGTCTTTCGTGATCAACCCATACCCACCTTTGAAGAGATGGAGTCGATGCTGGAGCTACGCCAGGTGTTGGAAGAAATGAGTGCCAGTTTGGCGGCTGTCCGGGCCACCGAAGACGATCTCGTCAAGATCCAAACCGCCCTTGCCGGCATGGAAAAGGGCGGCCCATTGGAGGATTCGATCGCGGCCGACGTGGAGTTTCACCGTGCGGTCATGCGGGCCGCACACAATCGATACCTGGAAATGGTGCTCGACCCGGTGATGTCGGTGTTTCTTCAGCAAATAAAGGTCACCAACACGGCTTTCATGGGGATCGACCTTCACCGCGACATCTTTGAGCAAATCCGCGCCCGCAATCCGGTTGCAGCCCGGCAGGCTGTCCGGCGGTTGATGAAGAGCACACTGCAGGACTCGCGCCGGGTGCTGCAACATATGCGCTGAGGAGTGAGCCAGTGGATTCGTAAAAAATCCTTGACTCCCGTAAAAATCAAAACATAATATGTTTTCAAACGCCTGGGGGACCTATACCGCCTCCACTGTTCCTGGTGTCCCTTCCCTGACCCCCGGCCACGTTTGCAATTTGGGCCTGGAATACCTGTACCTCAATAGTCAAACAGCGAACCAGGCCGATGGCCGGATCGATTTCGACCGCAGCAGCCGGGACCGGATCTTTTCCGCTACTCCGTCCTCAGCTCGATCAACAATAATGCAACGAATGTGAACTAGTTCTTCCAGAACGGCAATGCGGACTCCAGGACGTTCGACCAGAACATGCAGGCTTCCGACCTGTTCTCGATCAGCACGACAAAGATGAATGAGCTGCGGCTGGCTTATAACCGGTCGAACGTAAAGACCAGCAATAAGACCGAGTTCGAGAACTGCGCTCGAGTTTCGAACGGACGCTTTCAACACCTTCAATCATCCGAATTTCTCCGCTCCGGATTCCGGTGTCGGCGATGGGGCCGAGGGCCAGGTGTTCTCCACTTCCGTGGACAACCGTGAACTGCAATTCGCCCTTCGGTATTCGTTCTAGACGGCGACAGGGGCGCTTTGGCCACTCGGCCATCCGCCCCTGCATGCAAAAATAGGATCTGATTCAGCGCTTTTCGCGCTTCACAAGGGACCGGTAAACGTTATGGCAAGCAAACTGGAAGAATTTCTGGCCGCAAACGTGGGGGCCCAGGGCACAAGTCATACGAAGCTCACCGACAGGCAAGTCAACTTACTGCGCCACACCTTCATTGACTACCAGGCAACTTCAGAATTTCTCGACCATCCTCTGGTGATTGAACGGGCAGACGGCCTCTACTACTGGGATACTTCCGGGAAGCGCTACTTTGATGCGATCGGGGGCATTTTCGTAGCCGTGCTGGGCCACCGCCACCCGCGGGTGATGCAGGCCATGCGCGATCAAATGGAGAAGGTTACCTTTGCTCCGCCGCTCCATAGTGTCACGAATGTTCTGCTCGATTTCGTGGAAAAGGTAGGAAGCGTTGCGCCTGGTTCTTTGAAGTATGTAAAGCCATTCAGCGGCGGCTCGGAAGCGGTGGAATCCGCGCTTAAGTTTGCCCGGCAATACTTCAAGCAGACGGAGCGGCCCAATAAATATAAGTTCGTCAGCCGCTATTACGCTTACCACGGAGGCACCTTCGGCGGCATGGGCGCCAGCGGAAGCGGCGCGCGCAAATCCAAGTTCGAACCGCAGATGGATGGATTTCTCAAGGTGTTTCCGCCCAGCTACTATCGCGACCGGTTTGCCACCTGGGAAGAGGCCAATCGCTTTGCTGCCCGGAGTCTGGAAGACGTTATCGTGCATGAGGACCCATCCACCGTAGCTGCCTTCCTGGTCGAACCCATCGGCAACACCGGCGGCATCATCACCCCAACCGAAGAATACTTTCAGATGCTGCGGGATATTTGCGATCGGTATGAAGTACTGCTGATTTTCGACGAGGTGATTACCGGTTTTGCCAAAACCGGCAACATGTTCGCCTCCCAGACCTTTGGCGTCACGCCAGACATTATCTGCGCGGGCAAAGGGATCTCCAGTGGAGCCATGCCGTTGGGGGCTATGATTGCCCGGGAAGAGCTGGCAGAAGCCTTCCAGGGCACCCCCGATGAAAATCTACACTTCGCCCATGGGCATACGTTTGCCGGGAATCCACTCGCCTGTGCTGCTGGTTTGGCTGTGCTGGACGAAATTATCGAGCAAGACTTGTGTGCGAAGGCGCAACGCCTGGGAGAATACCTGCGCCGTCGGCTCGACAATCTAAAAAAATACGGAGTAGTTCGCGAGATTCGTGGCCGGGGCGTTTTGCTCGGGGTCGAGCTGGTGAAGGACACAAAATCCATGGAGCCGTTTCCTGCACTCGGGATGGAACTCAAGCGCACTGCTCTCGAGCAGGGGCTTATCTTACGCGTGGACCCCAGTTGGTTCGCAGTGGCTCCGCCACTCATTGCGGAAGAGAAGGACCTGGACGAAATGTGCGACTTGATTGAGATGAGTCTGTGCACTGCGTTGGACCGTGTAAACGTTCGCGACCGTTAGTCTCACCACATTTGTGAGTTAGGGAGCCCTGGTGGTTTCTACTGAACGTCTTCGTGACTGGATCCTGCTATTGCTCTGCAATTTGATTTGGGCAAGCCAGTTCGTGCTGGTCAAAATTGTCCAGGAGCAGATGGGTCCAGTCGCTGCTACCTCATTCCCGATGCTGATCGCTACGGTCCTCCTGGTTCCGATAGTGCGTTGGGAAGCTCGCTCGCAGCACGCCCGCCTGCCCTCGATACCGGGCACAGACTGGCTTCGCTTCCTGCTCATCGGAGTCCTCGGCCAGGTCGTCGCCCAGCTCTTCATTACCTGGGGCCTTCGGTTTTCGTTGGCTTCCAACGCCGCCCTGCTCATGTTGACGCTGCCCATTGCCACCACTGTCATGGCCTACTTTCTGTTGGGCGAAACCATGTCGCGCATACGCTGGATCAGCTTTGCCCTGGCTATCGCCGGCGTCGTGGAATGCTCGGGGGTGGATTGGAAGGCGCTGGACTTTACCGGCAGAGGCTATCTGCTTGGCAACGGATTGATCTTCATCAGCGTCTGCGGAAGCGCATTTTACAACGTCTATAGCAAGAAATTACTGGAGCGATATACTCCGCTCCAGGTGCTTCTCTACAGCTATTATTTCGTGATCGCCTTTCTCATACCGATCACGCTTTATGCCGAGCCTGGCGCTTTTCACCAAATCCCCTCCTACACGGCGAAAACCTGGCTCGGGATCGCCCTGCTCGCGGTATTTCAGTACTGTCTCTCGATGGTGATTTTTCTTTCGGTGTTAACCCGTCTCGATGCCACCCAGGCCAGCTTGTCCAATTACATGATCCCGTTCTTCGGCCTCGTCATTGCAGCCCTGGTGCTGCATGAAAGACTGACTATCTTCATGATCCTGGGCGGAATCCTGGTGCTGCTCAGTACACTCTTGATCACAGTATATGAAGAGCACCAGAAAAAGCAGGTAAGCGTCACTGTGTCCTAAACCATGTTGGTCGGGTTTTTACTCAGAAATTTGTAGCTTCAAATAGATTCAGGTGGTGTGGAATGAATCCGCTTGCCAAGTACGTGAGCATGCTGATTGCCTTGTGTCTGAGCGCGTCCGCTGCAGCGCAACAACAATCCTTTCCCGTTATTTCCACGGTCGACGCATCTACGATCGCAGGTCGGCCAGTAGCGCTCGATCCGCAGGGAAAGTTGCTTCCGTTTCCCATGCCGGCGGACACGGGATACTCCTATGCCTCCTATTTTCTCTCCCAGTGGACAATTCTGTGGGACCAATACAACCGCCAGCGGCTGCCCTACTACTACTGCTGCTACGATTTTGATCGCACCACCTTCGAGATGTTCCCCGAGAAGCATTGGGCGAATTCGACCGGCTACCTGCGGGCCATGATGCAAGGTTTCATCGAGCGGCTCTATCCCTACACCGGCGACGACCGCACGCTCGTGTTTTTGCGCGATCTGGTCGACTACGAACTGGCCAACGGCTTAACCCCAGAAGGCTATGCATGGCCCCAGGTGCCTTATCCCTCGGCCAATCCCGGCAGCTCCCGTTACACCGGCTGGAGCGAACACGGAGAGGACTACGTGGAACCTCATGTCGTGGGTGAAGATGGATACGGATATCTTCGACTCTATGAGATGACCGGCGACGCCAGGTATTTGATCGCTGCCATTCGCTGCGCGGATGCGCTGGTCAAGAACTTCAAGCCCGGCGATGAAAAAAACTCGCCCTGGCCTGATCGATGCTTCGCCAGGGATGGCAGCCTGGTTGGCGGCAAAGCCATGTTTCCCTACTCGGCAAATGTGGGGGAACCGATCATGCTCTTCGACGAGTTGATGCGCCTCGGTCAAGGCGACACTGCCGCATACAAGAGAGTGCGCGAGGGCGCCTGGGCCTGGCTCATGAAGTACCCCATGCAAAACAATGTCTGGGTGGGTTATTTCGAAGATGTGCCCGGGAGCATGGAGAATATGAACCAGGTGATTCCGCTGGAATTCGCCCGTTACGTCCTGCTGCACCCGGACAAGGATCCCGAATGGCGGGAGCATGCACGCAAGCTGATGGATTGGGTCAAGACCACCCCGAAATGGCCCAAGTACATGGTGCATGGCGCACTCATTACGAACGAGCAAGGGGACGGCAAGGAATTCTGCTGCAATCTTCCCAACCAGTGCTGCGACAGTCACAGCGCACGGCTGGCGGCGGTCGAGGCGCTTTACTATTCCAAAACCGGCGACATTGCGTATAAGGAGCAGGCCTACCGCACCTACAACTGGGTTACCTATCTACAGGGATTACCGCGCGATGCGCATGCCCCGTTCTCTGACCAGTGGTGGTTCACCGATGAGTATTCCGATGGTCCGCGACGAATGATGGACGCCTTCTGGGCTGTACCGGAATGGGCGCCCGCGGACGAGTCACATTTGCTCGGATCGCTCTCCGTAGTGACAAAAATTCATTATGGCGCAGGCGTAGTTTCGTATACCACGTTCGATCCTGACTCCACCGATGTCCTTCGCCTCAACTTCGTTCCCGACTCCATCATGGTGGGGGGGAAGCCCATCAGCCGGAGGAAGGACCTGGATCAGGAGGGGTTCACCTTTGACGACCAGACGAAGACGCTATCCATCCGCCACACCAGTGCCAGGGACGTCGCAATCCTGGGAAAGAGCGACCAGCGGCCGCCTTCTTACATCACCTTTGATGATCCTCACCTTCCCGCCGGCACGCCCCTGGTGGGCCAATATCCCTCCGGAGTAGTTGACTGGGGCAGCGGGGAATGGCAGATTGGCACGCCCCAAGGCAAGTTTGGAACGTTCACCCTTGCCCTGACCGAGGTAAATCCAACGGAGGCGCAATTCCACTTTTACGCCCCGCACATCTTCGTCGGCGTGGATGTGTACAACGATGGCCAAAGTGATGCCACGGTTACGATTCGGTCTCCGGAAACGCGCGAGCAGTCCTTCACCATCAAGGCCAAAGAACTGCGCCGCATCAGGACCGGCTGGCGCGATCCGAGTACATCGGTCGCTTTCGACATAACCAACGGGGCCGGCCTGCACTTCGACAACCTGGCTTACCTTCACCAATGAGACTGTGACATGACAGAAAAACCGCCGCACGGCCTCCGTCTTCTCGAGTTGGAAAACGAATGGCTGTCTCTCTCCGTCCTTCCCGAGGTTGGGGCAAAGATTCTGACGCTTTACGATAAGACTGGCAAGCGGCAGATACTTTGGGAGAATCCACGCATTCGCCCGCAAACCTATCCCATCGATGCCAACTTTGATAACTACTGGTGCGGCGGCTGGGACGACGCTTACCCCACCGCTGACGCCTGCACCCATGCGGGAGAACCGTTTCCCAATCTAGGCGAGTTGCGTTCCTTGCACTGGCAGGTGGAGGAGGCCACCCCGAAGAAAACCGTAATGACTGCCTACGGCCCCATCAGCGCGATCCACGCGACCAAGACAATTTGGCTCTCCGGGCAAGTGCTGCACATGAGCTTTTCGGTCAAGAGCCTAAGTCCGATTCCGCTCGATTTTATGTGGGGCACGCACCCCGCATTCGCCGTCGAAGCGGGCACGCGGCTGATCGTCCCTGCGCGCACCGCCCTTGTGGCGCAGTCGAATCATCCTTCGCTAGGGGCCCCGGGCGATAGCTATAGCTGGCCGAACATCAACGGGAGAGACATGAGCCTGGTGCCGGATATCTCCGCCGGAATCAACTGCGGCCACTATGCCACAGATCTAGAGGATGGCTGGTTTGCGGTCGAAACCAGGGGCCAGGGCATACTCTACGAGTTCCCTCTGGAAACTTGCCCCAATCTTTGGATGTGGCTGGTCTACGGCGGGTGGCGTGGCTATCACCACGCAGTCATCGAGCCGTGGACTGGGTACCCGGTCAACCTGGCGCAGGCCTTCCAGCAGGGCCGTCATAGCCAACTCGATCCGGGAAGCACCTTCTCGGTAACGGTGCGCTGCACCGCGTATCACGAGCCGGAGACCCATAGCGATGCTCTCCGGCGCCTGCGTGCGGCTACTTAGAGCAGTTTCGCAATTGCTGTTGTCTGATCGGGACCGCGAGGTGTGGTTTTCCCTGACAGAAAACCACGAAAAGACCTATCGCTCCCCGGATTTCCTTTGAGCGCAGCACTGGCCGAGAACAATGATGTGCGACTTTCTTTGCGGAAAGTCGCATGCAGTTCGGTGGTTCCAACAACATCGACAGGAAATCCGGGTTCGGTCTACACCCATTGCGAAACTACTTAGGCGGCAGACCCGCGCTGAAGCCTCCATCGACGACCAGCGCTGAGCCGGTCATGAACGAGGCGTCATCGCTGGCGAGGAAGACGGCTGCGCGGGCTACTTCTTCCGGCTGTCCGATTCTTCCTAATGCGTGCAGCGAACCCGCTTCTTCCCTGGCCCGCGCAGGGTCGGGTTGCGACTCAAAGTAGCCCTCCGCGAGCCCGGCGTTGATGTAGCCGGGACAAATGGCGTGTACGCGAATCCCTTCGCGCCCATGATCGATGGCCAGCGCCTTGGTGAATGCCAGGATCGCTCCTTTAGTGGCGCAATAGCCGGCACAATACGGCTCCACGAAGAAACCGTTGACAGAGGACATGTTGAGGATGACACCCCGGGTCTGCCGGAGAGCGGGCAGAAAGGCACGCGAACATAGAAACACGCCGCCCACGTTGACCGCCATCTGCCGATTCCACTCTTCGGGAGAAGTATCTTCGATTTTCTTGTTCACCTGGATCGCGGCGTTGTTTACCAGGATGTCGAGCGGACCGAGTTCGTTGTGGACGAACTCCTGCAGGGTGCTTACCGATTTAGGGTCGGCGACATCGGCCCTGAAGGCGCGTGCATCCCTGCCCAGCGAAGCGAGGGCCGCAGCAGCAGCTTCTGCCTTGGCTCCATCTACGTCCACGAGCACCACGCGCGATCCTTCCTTACTCAGGGCATCCGCGACTGCACGGCCAATTCCAGACCCCGCTCCCGTGACAACAGCAATCCGTTCCTTCAGCTTCAAGTCTTTCTCTCCTCGTCGTTAGTACAACTATAGGGCCAAGCTGTTTCTCCCGAATACGATACAAAAAGGCGCTACAACACGCAGAACAAACCTAAAGCACAACGGGTTAGTACATTGGTTGTTGGTTCGGGGTCACGCGGGTCCTTCGAGCTGCAGATCTGCATCTCGCTAGCGAGGTGTAGGGGCCTGTCCTTTAATCCCGGAGCCGTTGAGTGGTCCACGTCCTGGCATTGTCGTAATTTCGATACGAGTGTTCTTTACAAACGCGACGTCATGTCCATGCGCTAGCCAAAGGTCATAGACCGAAAGGGCAGCCGCATAAAAGCCAATACCGGCTGCCACATTGCGTGAGTTGGCTAGAATGCCGGCAAGCCGGCCCATAATCCCAAAGCCATTCGACGCAACAGTGCGGTTTAGGACTTGGTTCTCGTCGGTATCGAAAGCCCGTCCCGCTAGAAAATTGAGTACTATGGGCACAATCACGCGGTTCTGCGATTGTTTTTGTTGGACGCCGCCCTCCGAGTCGATCTTTAAATTCTCTTTTTTGCTCGAATCGATGCCGGCGAGTGTGCCTTCCACCGGTTGCGTAAAGCCCCCAGGAAGCCTCAATTCTCGAAATCGAAACCGAAGCTTGCCCTGCCGTCCAAAAGAACGCGCTGCTTTCGCTCGCGTGATCTCCCCAATCATTAAGGATCCTTGGGGAACCACCAGTGCGTGGTCCGAGTTGAACACCGGGTCCGCGACAGAGGCCTGGAAGGTATCCCCCGGCTTTGCTTGGGCAGAGCTGATCGTTCGCAGCAAATAAGCATGCAGTTGCCATCCCTTATCTTGCCCTGCAGAACCCGCTGCAGCGTCTGGTTTTTGTTTGGCTGCTACGGCCGGCCCGTTGCTGCCCGTCGGCGGATGGTCGCTGACGATCAGGTCCAACGGCCGAGTCAGCTCAACCGTCCATGTTGTTCCCGCATCGATCCTTTGCGGGTGATACGGCAGCTGGGTATAAATAAATTGAACCAGCCGATCGCCTTGCCCGGGTGCCGTGAAAAGAGCCGCGGTTTCTTTCAATTCCTGCTTTGCCTGGGCTACTTGGTCGCCCAGGAAAGAGCGCTTCTTTTGGTCCGGAGGAGGCGACAAGTGCAAAACCGCAACGCCATCCGTAGCCCGATCACTCTCAATCGGCTGCAAGGTTCCATCCGGCAGAACAACCTGATTGAATTGCACAACGCAGGTATGAAAAGGCGTGAAATCGCCTCGCAAACGGGCGTGGATCCGCCGGCCGTGGTCAGAATCGAGTTGCACCACGCTTCCGCGAAGAATCGTACCCGCCGGGAGGGCGATACGGTTCTCCACATAAACCGGGTAGAGCAGGCGGCCCTCCAGGGCTTCGCCCGTCTTCTTGGCAACGTGATGGAGTAATTGAATCGACAGGGGGGTGCTAACAGCAATCTGAATGGATGCGGCTTGACCCCGTATCAGACCGGGGAGAAGAACCGCTAACGATGCGCAGGCAAGCGAACGGGCAATTGAGCGCATCCATACAAAACAGCCCCTTCGTCCAGAGCGGTTCCGGGTACTCTTTACGCTTTTGAGCATGCTTCTTTCAAATGCGCATCGGTCCGCTCATGGCCTGAAGGTGAGTTAGCCGAGGCGCTCTTTGGATCATCTCTGGGCAGGCGAGCCCGCTGTCGCGCGGACTGCGATTAAGACAATTTCTATTGCTCCCATCAACATGTAGAATAAGACTCTTTAATCGCTAGGTAACGAAATCTGCAGCTAATCTTAAGCTATTAGGATGGTTGGTGGGAAACCTATGAAAAGGAAGCTGTTAAAGACCGAGAAAGATAAGCGGCAGCCTCCGCTACCAACTGCGGCGGAGATGCGCCTTCTGCAGTTTTTATGGGATCTGGAAGAAGCTACGGTCGAGGATCTGGTGAATGCTCATAGCGAAAAGCAGCGGCCTAACTACAAGACTACCCAGACTTTCCTCCGAATTATGGAGCAGAAGGGATTAGTCACGCATGAAGCTCGGGGGCGTGTCTTCGTCTTCCGGCCGTTGGTCTCCAGAAAGACTATCGATCACCTATCTGTAAAGGCGCTCGTATCCCGAAACTTTCGCGGATCGGCAGCCGGCCTGCTGATCAATTTGTTGGAAGCCAGTCGAATCAAAAAGAAAGAGCTGGATGAACTTGAAGCATATCTCCAGGAGTATCGTAAGAAGCAGGAACTAGGCGTTCGCCGCCGCGAGTAGTGGGGGAACCATGAACCCAGACATCTTGCTTAGTGTTGTTGCCACATTTTCGGGCTTTGTTTTGAAGACAACGCTCGCCTATGCTTTGTGTCTCGTTCTGAGTCGGCTTGTCGAATCGCCCAACTCAAGGTTCTTGATCTGGTCAGCTCTTCTTTATGGGTCGGCGGCGTATTGGCTCCTGCTCGCGAACGCCGCCCTGGCAGGCGGCCACTCTTCTTCGAATGCTCCACACGCCGTGCTGCGACCGGTAACTGCTACCGTGACCGCCTGGCAGATCCCAGACTCATGGGCTGTTCCGCTTGGGCTCGCACTGCGGGCAATCGGGATCGTCTATCTCTTGATCGTGAGCTACATGGCGTTTGCTCATTTAAGGAGGCGTTGGCATCTCAAGTGGGTGCTCGGTTTCACCAGCGAGCCATCCCCTCAGATCGCGGAGAGGTTTCAGTCCCTGGCCGATAGCCTCCGTGTCGGCCGTTCAAGGCTGCTGATGTTGTCGGGCGCCACTTCGCCGGCAACGTTCGGCTGGATTCGGCCAACGGTCCTTCTGCCGGCACTCTGTCTGGAACTGGATTGCTCCGAACTCGAAGATATTTTGCGTCACGAGCTCCACCATGTTCGCCGCCGGGATTCCGTCTGGAATGGACTGGCCATCGCTTGCCGCGCTCTTCTTTTCTTTCATCCTGCAGCCTGGTATGCAGTGCGCAAAATGCAGTTCGATCGGGAACTCGCATGCGATCTGGCGGTTGTCTCTCACGCCCCAGCAAGGAAGGGAGACTATGCGGAATGCCTTATTCGCTTCGCCCGCCTGAATCTGGCACAAGAGGCAACAACTTGGGGTATCGATTTCGCTGCGTCCGCTGAAGCATTGACGGTTCGCGTTCACTCTATATTATCTGGAACCCGAACGACGCCGGGCTGGTTGCGTTGCCTGCGCAGTGCTGCTGCGATCTCGCTCTTTCTTCTATTCCTCGGTATCGTGCCTTCTCTGGCGGTTCTGCTCTCCTACGCGCACCGGCCGGTGTCACAGTCATCGATGGAAGCGACCGACCACTTATCTCAAACGATGGCTCCTGTCGCCAGATCAACCAGAACGATCCGGTCGTTACCAATTACGGCTCGTCGAAACCTGGACGCCGCGGCAGTTGCAAGCCAAACCGAAAACACGCAACAACCTGAGATGGATATCCCGAATCCCATGCCTGCGGGTCGTTCTTTCATCCAGGGCAGCTCAGGTCCTAGACTCCTTCACCGTTCTTCATCCTCTACCCCTGATAACAATACAAAGTCACAAACCGTGGTTTTGATCGACACAGATGCCTCGGGTCAAGCGGTTAAGAGCGGAGATCAAGGTGTAAAGCACTCTCTCGAGCAAACGGCTGCCACCGCGCTAAGTCTCTACAAACAACTTTCTACGGTCGATCGCCACTAGAGCAGTTTCCGAATGGTTCTCGAACGAAGCGATGGCCTTCTTGTGGTTTTCTCTGCAGAAAAACCACATCATGCCATCTTTATTTGGCCACAGTAGTCGCCAAACTTGCTCGCGTTACACTTTGCATTGCCGAAATTTCAAAGAAGCTGGGAGTCAAAGTCTATGGCATCCGCGGAAACGCTTAGCGCTCATCAGAAAGCCCTCGGCATCAATCTGGATCCGACCAACTATGGCTCCTTTGCCGAAATTGGTGCCGGCCAGGAAGTCGTCCGGTGGTTTTTGGTCGTGGGCGGCGCCTCTGGGACCGTTGCTAAATCCATCTCTGCCTATGACAAGGAAGTCAGCGACGATTTGTACGGTTTTGGCGCCCGTTACGTTTCCAAAGGACGCCTCGAAGCCATGGTGGATAGCGAATGGACCCAGCTCGTCCACCAACTGAGCAAGAGCCGCGGGTCGGAAGCTCGCTTCTTTTCCTTTGTTGATACCATCTCCGCCCGCAACTATGCCGGAACGAACGAGCAGCACGGCTGGGTCGGCCTGCGATTCCAATTGCGCCCCGGTGGCTCACCGAACGACATCGTGTTGCATATCAACATGCGTGATCCCTCCAACCCGCTCCAGCAAGAGGCGATCGGTATCTTGGGTGTGAACCTGATCTACGCTGTCTTTTACCAACTGCAGGCGAAAGAGTCTTTCTTCCTGAATATTGCTCAGGAGCTCAAGGAACGCCTCGAAATCGACTATGTGGAAGTGCGTGGGACAGCCTTTGAAGGTTGGGACCAGCGCTCGATCCTTGCCCATCTGGCGGCCGCGGGTCTTGCTGAAGCTGTCTGTTTCCTGCCCAGCGGGCCGCCTGAGCCCCCTATCGAAGTTCTCCACAAGAAACCAGTCGTGCTCGCGCCGGGAACCTTCGTACACGTAGATCCTGCTCATGCAGCAATCCATGAGCGCATGTTGACCTCGGCGATCCAACAACTCCGCGGAGAGCTGGACGAAAAAGACCCAGCACCTACCGGCTTCTTCTGCCTCTCCGCGATGGCGCTCGCGGAGGCCGATTCGCCTCCGGGAATTCCAGAGCTGCTGGAGCGTATCGATGCCCTTCTCGCACGTGGCGGTTCCGTATTGCTCTTTCGTGATCGAGAACTCTACAGTATGACCACTCTCGTCAACCGCTACACCAAGGAGCCTGTCCGTTTCGTCGTGGGTCTATCTCTCTTGGCTCGCGTGTGGTCAACTCGCTACGCCAGGCTCCCTGGCAGTTTCCTCGAGGCATTGTCTCGCCTCTTTGCGCAAAACGTCCGCATCTACGCCTATCCGATGAGCTCAACGGACCTTCAGCAATCGATGGAAAGCATCTCCTCGACTGACTGGCGTTGGACCGATACAAATGGATTGGTCTCCGCCCAGCAGCTCCATCCCCCATCGCCGCTCGATCACCTTTACAACTATGTTCTTGCCAGCAACTTCCTTATCCCGATGCAGATTCCGGCGGATCTGGAGGCCGGCGCCGCAGCCCTTCGTAGCACATTGAGGTAAATCTATGGGCAAACCTGCGAGACGCGGAAGACGATGTCCGCACTGACGCGCAGCAGATTCTCCTGGTTGCCTGCTGCATTGGGCAGTTGCGTGCGCAGGCACAGGATCCGGTGAGATGAACCCGTGACCGGCTCGGTCGGTCCCGCATCACTGGGAGAAGCAGGATTGGAGCACAATGATTTTCAATCTGAGGATCAAGAGCCTAGACTCTAGATCTCGATGGTCAACATAGGAGATATCCGAATGAAGGCAGTAGTTCTGCATGAGTATGGCGGTCCGGAGAAGCTGAAGTTTGAAGACCACGTTCCTGACCCGCAAATAAGCGGAGATACCGTACTGATCGCGGCGGCCGCCGCCAGCGTGAATCCAATCGACTGGAAGGTTCGTTCTGGGGCGCGCCAGAAAGATTTTCCCCAGACGTTTCCGGCCATCCTGGGGCGCGACGTGAGTGGCGTCGTGCGCGCCGTAGGTGCGAACGTAAAGCACTTTAAGCCGGGTGACCGCGTCCTTGCCTTATCTAATAAGACCTATGCCGAATTGGTAGCGGTTGCCGCTTCGGATCTAACCCATCTGCCGGAGGGGTTGGATCTTGTCGACGCCGCAGCGATCCCCCTGATTGTGTTAACAGGAGAGCAATTGGTGCGCCTCGCGACCAAGGTACAAGAGGGGCAGACGGTGCTGGTAACAGGAGCGCTGGGGAGTGTGGGGCGAGCTGCAGTGCACACGGCAAAGAAGATGGGCGCGCAGGTGATCGCAGGCGTTCGCAAGAAGTCGCTCAAGGATGCCGAATCTCTCCGCGTGGCGGGCGTGGTCGCGATCGATGACGACGATGCAATTGCATCGCTCGGCGCCGTAGATGCAATTGCCGACACCATTGGCGGCGAAGTGGCCGCGAAGCTCTTCAAGAAGATTAAGCCCGGCGGCTCCTTTGGCTACGCATCTGTGGTGCCGGAGGGCATGGCAGCGCTGAACCCGACAGTCATCATCACCCGTGTCTTTGCCAAGCCCGATCCATCAAAGGTTCGTGAGTTTGCGGACGATGTGCGAGATGGCAAATTCGTTTTGCCAATCGGTCGCCGTTTACCGCTGAGCAGCGCGGGCGAAGCACACGCGCTGGGGGAGAAGGGCGGCGTGGGGAAGATCGTGCTTCTGGTTGCCGGCCAGCCCGATGCCTAAATTCCTACGCTGTCGGCTCCATGCGATTTCATCCTCCCCTTGACAACTAGGGTAAGCGCTCGTAATCTTCTTTTGACCATCGACGTCTAGGGTAAGAAGTACATGGCAAAGAATGATCTCCAGGGCGCTCTCGATCTTCTGATTCTTAAAAGCCTTTCGCATCTCGGTTCCATGCACGGCTTTGGCATCATCCTCCACATCGAACATGTCTCTGATGAGCTGCTCAACGTGGAAGAGGGTTCGCTCTACCCTGCGCTCCACCGGATGGAGCAGAGCGGATGGGTGCGTTCGGAGTGGGCTGTAACCGAAAGCAGCCGCAAGGCAAAGTTCTACACCCTCACCGCAGCGGGCAGGAAGCAACTCGCTGCCAGAGAGAAGAACTGGGAACAGGTAGTGAAGGGTGTTCAGGCGATTTTGCGCTTTGCATGAGGTGAGTCATGGGCATCTTCCGTCGCATCTGGGCCCTGGGAAAGCGCTCGCGACTGGATCGTGAGATCGAGGATGAACTCCGCGATCACTTGCGGATGCGCACCAACGCCAACATTGCCAAAGGCATGAGCCCCGAGCAAGCGGCCCGCGCCGCTCGCTTGAGGTTCGGCAATCCTGACGTGTTGAAAGAGAGTATCGAGGCGGAGGATGCGGCTCTCAACATCGAAAACCTGTTCCGCGATGTGCGCTATGCCTTGCGCGGATTCGCCCGGAGTCCCGGCTTCACCACGGTAGCAATCATCACCCTCGCGCTCGGCATCGGCGCCAATACTGCGGTCTTTCAACTACTCGACGCGGTGCGTCTCCGCAGTCTTCCTATTCAGAGGCCCCAGGAATTGGTCGAACTCCGTATCGTCGGTGGTAATAAAGGGCTGGGTGTAAACGATAATGAGTACACCTACTTCACTGTTCCCATGTGGCAGGAGGTCCGGCGCCATCACGATCCGCTCTCCGGCGTCTTCGCTTGGCGCACTGCGTACCCGATGGTAGGCCGCCCAGGGGACGGAAAACGTGTCCACGGGCTCGAGGTGAGTGGGGAATTCTTCAATGTCCTCGGTGTTCTCCCTTGGCAAGGACGGCTAATTGAACCGCAGGACGAAGCGGGTTGCAACATATCGAAAGTAGTCGCCAGTTATCCCTACTGGAAGGCCCAAATGGGTGGCGAGCCGATAACGCCGAACACCACTATCCTGGTCGAAGGCCACGCGATGCAGGTGCTGGGCGTCACCCCGCCTTCATTCTTCGGCGTGGCCGTGGGAGACCGCTTCGACCTTGCCTATCCCAGCTGCATACCGCCAAATCCGCGCCGCGAAGTGTTTAACCTTTCAGTGATGGGACGCCTCAAGCCGGGCTGGGACCTCGACCGCGCATACGGATACTTCGCCTCGCTCAGTCCTGGTCTCTTCGAGAGCACAGCGCCCACTGGCTACAACGCAAAGGCCGTAGAACTTTTTAAGTCTTTCAAGCTGGGCGCCTATCCAGCCGCAGCCGGGGTGAGCATGCTGCGCGACGCCTACGACTCATCGCTGCAATTGCTGCTCGCCATCACAGGGTTGGTGCTGCTTATCGCCTGCACCAATCTGGCCAACCTGATGTTCGCCCGTGCCAACGCGCGTCAACGTGAGCTGGCTATCCGTATGGCGCTGGGCGCATCGCGTCGCCGTATGCTGCGCCAACTGCTCATCGAAAGTGGATTGCTAGCGCTCACCGGAGCAACACTCGGTGTCGCGCTGGCCCAGCCCCTCAGCCGGCTGCTCGTTACAGCGATGGGTACCAGCCAAGACTCCATCCATCTCACCATTGTCACTGACTGGCGAGTGCTGCTTTTCGCCGCCGTCGTGGCCACTCTCACCTGCCTTGTCTTCGGAACCATCCCCGCGATGCGCGGCGCCAGTGCCGATCCCCTTGCCGCACTCAAGTCTGGCGAGCGAGGAATCGTTGGCAACCGCCAATTCCTCGTCCAACGCCTGATGGTCATCACCCAGATCGCTGTCTCGATGGTGCTGCTCGTTGCAGCGCTGCTCTTCGTTCGCAGCTATCGAAATCTGCTGACACTCGATCCAGGCATGCGTGAAAATGGCGTCACTGTTGGCTACTTCGGCTTCGACACATTGAACATCAAGCCTGAGAACGAAGCAGAGTTTAAACGCCAACTGGTCGAAGACGTGCGCAGCATTCCGGGCATTCAGAACGCCGCCACGACCACCAACACCCCACTGGGCGGGAGCACTTGGGGTCACACCGTCCATATCGGCGCCATCGAGGGCAGTAGCAGATTCACCTATGCTAGCCCCACCTACTTTGCCACCATGGGCATTCCGCTGCTTACCGGCCGCGGCTTCACCGACACGGATACCAACAATGCGCCCTTTGTCCTCATCGTCAACCAGGAATTTATCCGGAAATTTCTTGGCCCAGCCCAGCCCATCGGTCAACTTGTGCACGTCATGCCGGAGCCTCGATATCCAGAGCGCACGTATCAGATCATAGGTACCATTCCCGATACCAGGTACAGCGACCTGCGCGAAGACACCCAACCCATCGCCTTCGTTCCTGCGGCACAGCTCCCGGTGGATGCGCAAGGTCCGTGGGTTGCTATGATGATCGCCTCCGACACCGGGCCGGACGCGATCACTGCCATTCGCCGCACGCTGGAAGAGAAATATCCAACCATGACTCTGCAGTTCTTCGACTTTCAGCAAGAGATCCTCGACCACCTGGTTGGCGACCGCATGATGGCCGTGCTCGCCGGCTTTTTTGGCCTGCTCGCCGCCATGCTCGTAGTGGTTGGCCTCTATGGCCTGCTGTCTTACTTCATTACCCAGCGGCGCAACGAGATCGGCATTCGCATCGCGCTCGGCGCCAAGCGCGGGCAGGTGATCGCCCTGGTCATGCGCGACACCGCGGCCATGCTGCTGACCGGCATCGTCTTGGGCACGGCACTCGCGCTCATCGCCGGGCAGGCAGCCACCGCCATGCTCTTCGGCCTTAAACCCTACGATCTCGCAACCCTGGCCTTCGCTATTGTGCTCCTGGCGGTCATCGGCCTGCTCGCCAGCCTGCTGCCGGCGCTCGAAGCCTCAAATCTCGACCCGGTCGCAGCTTTACGCGCTGAGTGATATTTCTAAGCAGAGTCCGACGCCAATCCTGCGTTCGTCTGATCTTTGGCAACCAACCAAAGAATATTTTCTCCCGCCTGATCGAAATCCTCACGGTTCGCATCTATAAGGTGTCCCGTAGCTCGCGTGCGACGGGAATGCCGGAGGAAAAACCAAGATGATCAATTAATTATTTTGATCATCTTGATCATCTTGATGAAACAAAGGACTTAGCCGCAGCTTCAAAAGTTAGAGAATCCCCGGGTGCGGGAACGGTGGCTTTTTGCCCACGCGATCGCTATTCAGCGAACCGCGCGGGTCCGAAAATACGCCCACGGGGTGATGATGGCAGCAGCGAGAATCACCAGGTAGACCGGAATGTGGATGGCGGTGGCAAGCCCTGTGAGCGCCACGATCGGCCACCATGGGGCCGCTGACCGCACGGCAACGCGCTTCGAACCTCTCCCCACACTCTCGAGGAGGAATAAGGTAACCACAAAAGCCAGACTTCCGACACAAGCGGAGCCCATATGAGCCCGCCAACCCGGAAATTCACGGATGTCAGATGCACCCGACCCCCTGAGATTGTCGTAGACGATCTCGGTGCAATAGAGGGCCGCCGCCCCAATCAGGGTTGACAAAGCCAACGCCATAGACGTGGAGTCGGATGTGTTTTTCTGCCGTTTTCCTTTTTTCATTTTCGGAGCCGTGGGTCCCTTACGTCTATCCAACGATGGTTAAGACAGGACACGCTGCGTGAGTCACAAGCTGGAATGCTCCAGACGTCCTTCTTTCAATGCCCAGGTGAGAAGACTTCCGGACACCGAGGACTAATAGATCGATCGATCGTTCCCGAATATGTTCCAGAATCTGCTGGTGCGCGTTGCCGACCTCTACGAAGCTTCTCGGATTGCAGAACTCTTTCGCCTGCTCCGGCACAAGTTCGTCGAGGGCACGATAAAAACGCCTTATGAGGTCGCTCAGCCGGTCAGGATGGTCGATGGCCTCTCTTTGAACCACATTGAGCACATCAATGTCAGCTCTGAATGACTGGGCAAAAGAAACTGCATATATCGCCGCGCGAGCGGCAGCGGGGGTGAAATCCGTAGCGTAAAGAATGCGCTGGAAAGGCGTGGTTTTATCCGCCACTGACTGCACGTGGGGACCAACGGTGAGAACTGGCCAGGAAGTCGACCGGAGAATGCCCTCGGCAACTGAACCGATGATCTCTCGCTCGACCCAGCCCCCGCCGTGAGTCCCCAGCACAATCAGCGACGGGGCATTTCTGTCGGCCAGGTCCGGAATTACCTCCTTTGGATCGCCTTCCAAAAGGGCGGGCATCGCCTGGACTGAACCATTCGACAACGCCAAGGCCTTCCGGGATAGAAGGAGCTCCAGATCTTTCCTTTGCTGGCTCACCAGCGACCGATCGACCTCTACCTCCATGGCCGCCTGCGAGAGGGTGAAGGCATGTGCAATCATCAATGTGGCTGAGAAGTGCCCGCTTAGGAGTGCCGCGTAAAGGCCCGCGTTCTGTGAGCAAACAGAAAAATCCGTTGCGTATATCACTGCATTCAAGTCCAGGTCAGGCCGCTCACCAATCACTGGCACCGTAACCACCTCCCAGTATTGATCATGGGGTCGCGCCGATCTGATAGTTGAGCGTCGCAAGAGCAAGCCGGTATTGATATTGCGCATTTGCACTGCCAATTGCGGCGTCAGTTTGCTGAAATTGCGCCTGGCTCAGTTCAACGATCGAACTCAGCCCCAACTGGTATCTCGTCTGCGCAAGAGTGAAGGCCCGGTTCGCTTGTTGCAACAGTTCAGCGGTGACGCTCACGCGCTGGAATGCCGTCGTCGCGGCCAACCATGAAGTACGCACATCACGGACGATCTGATCTCTTAGATCACGGCTCCGTTCCGAGCTTGCCTGAGCCCGAATGGCCGCCTCCTTAGCCTCCGCTTCATAGAGGAACCCATTGAATATCGGGATATTCATGTTGACCCCAATACCGCCCCACCAGTTAGAGGTGTAGTACTCGCCTGGCCGGATGGGCACGCTGCCGGCGGTGCCCGCGGCGCTGATGCTGGGGAATATCTGATCGCGTTGGGCATGGCTGAACTTTACTGCTGCCTGCTGGTCGTAGTTCAGCGCTTGCAGGTCGGGCCTCTGCCGCAATGCTAGCTGTATGAGTGGTTCGGCATCCTGGGGCGGCGGCTGCAAAGGCGTGGTATCGTCTGCCAATTGATAAACAACCCGCCTGTCCAAACCGAGCACCGCGTCCAATGCCGCCATCGTGGAATCGTCATTATTGCGCGCATCGAGGAGCAACAATTTAGCCTGCGAGAGGTTAACGTCAGCGAAGCTTAGGTCGAGAGTCGACTTAAGATTGTTCTTGGTCATCTGGTTGACTTGCGTCTCTGTAGTCTGCCGGGTCTCGACATTTTGCCCGGCTACACGGAGCAATGCCTGCGCCTGTAGTGCGTTGTAGAAAGCCTGGTCGGTGGCGGCGACGATGTCTTCCGTCGTGGCTAGGACGTTCGCGTTCTGTGCTTTTTCCTGGAGCTTCGAAGAGGCAACCAGGTTTCTGGTTCGTCCAAAATCAGTGATCAGTTGGGTAGCGCCACCGCCGGCGGCGGCGTGCTCGAAGAGGCGCGATGCGGTGAGCGACCCCGCGGAAACGCGCGATCCGTCATTCGCATCCATGGCAGTGATACTTCCGGTTGCCGTTGGCAATTCGGCCGCTCTCGACTCGCGGACAACCTGATGCTGGGCTAACGCAAGCAGCCGCGAAACGCTGATTCGGGGATTGTTCTTGATGGCCATCTCTTCGGCTTGCAAGCGGGTCAGGCGTGGAAGAGCCGCCCCTATCTGAGCCGGTGCGGCGGCTGTTGGCTCCTGGTCGGTTGTACTCTGCGTCAATGGAGCACTCTGCCGGGCGCCCTGGGCAATTAACCGCACGCGCGGGGCATCCGGCAGAGATGGACTTGTATTTGCCACCTGGGACTGTGCGCCTCCAGCCGCGAAGACCAAAAGCGATAGAGTCACTACTAAGTGGGGACGCGGACTTGTTGTTTTTCTCGTCATTCTCTATCCCTCTTGTCCAGCCGCAATCTTGTTCTCCCGCCGGCCATGCACGACCAGGGATACGGCGGGCACCAGGACCGTGACGACGACGGAGACACCGAGTCCGTCAGCGCATTCATGATCAGCGGACACATCAGCGCGGAGAGAGGAATCGACGAGTGGACTGCGCTCGCCGCACGTGGACTTCCGAAGGTCAGCGATCGCGACCCAATGTGGTCGATGTTGCTGCCCGGGGTGAAGAAGCGCTCGAATGTGTCGGTGATATCCGCTTCGATCTGCTGTGGCGGCATGCCGGAGTAGAACGTAGCTGTAACCACCACAGGGATGTCTATCCTGAGGGCAAACTTAGGCATCAATGCTTGCCTCCTGCTCCGGAGCTCTTTTGTCCCTTCGGTGGATGATCAGGTAAACGGCGGGCACCAGGAAAACCGTGGCCACGACCGAAACGCCCAGGCCGCCTATGATCGCGCGCGCCAGCGGTGCGTATTGCTCGCTCCCGGCCTCGAGAGCTAACGCCATCGGGATCATCCCCAGCAACGTTGCCAGCGATGTCATCAGAATCGGACGCAGGCGAATCTTGCACGACAGCACGACAGCCTCCGCGACGGGTAAGCCTTCTTTACGGAGATGGCCTGCAAACTCCACGATCAGGATGCTGTTTGACACCACAATTCCGGTCATCATGATCACACCCATCAGCGACATCACATTCAGGGTGCTACCGGTGAGTAGCAGGATGATGAGCACTCCGGCCAGCCCGGGCGGAATCGCCAACAGGATGATGAACGGGTCGACGAAAGAGGCGAACTGAGCCATGAGGATGAGATATACGAGCGCAATCGAGAGAAGCAGGCCTACGCCGAACCGCAGGAACGACTCGTGCATGCTGACCACGGTGCCTCGCACTGTAATGCGAACATTCTTCGGCTTCTGTACACTGGCGATCACTTTGTTTACCGCGCTATTCACTCGCTGGAGCGCCTCTGTCGACGGCATCACGTAGACATCGATAATGCGCCGAATCTGATAGTGATCCACCTCCGTCGGAGTATTGATTTCCTTAATATCCGCAACCGATTGCAGTGGCGTGTAATTGGTCTGATTATTTGCTCGCAGCGGTATCTGCTTGAAATCATCCATGCTCATGTTTGCAATCTTCTGATCGAAGTACTGCACCGTGAGCATGTAGTTATTCCCGGTCCTTGGATCGATCCAGTAACTTGGAGCAATCATTCCGTCGGAGGTCAACGCCGTAATTACGTTGTCCACGATCTCCTTCGGAGATAACCCAATGAGGCTGGCTCGTTCCCGGTCGATGTTGAGTTCGAGACCCGGATACCGCAGATTCTGCGGGATGAGAACATCACTGACGTTCTTGAGGGCTTTCACTTTGGTGGCGATCTGACTGGCGATGCCATAGGACTGATTCATGTCGTTACCGCTGATTTGAATATCGATGGGCGCCGGCAACCCCTGATTAATGACCGAATCTACAAGTCCGCCTGCCTGGAAGTAAGTGGTCAACTCGGGCATGTCATTCGCCAACTTTCTGCGAACCCGCTGCATATACTCGTAGCTTCCTACTTTGTGCCCCTCCTTCAGGCTTACCTGCACAAACGCGGTATCCATCGACGAATTGCTGGTATAGATTGCCGAGAGATCGGGGGTAATTCCGATATTCGAGACGATCATATCCAGATCTCGGGGGGGAACCAATTCGCGTATCTCTTGTTCGACCTGGGCGACATATCGATTGCTGAGCTCGATCCGGGTTCCATTCGGGCACTTGATCTTGATCACAAATTGACCGGGGTCAGTGCGGGGGAAATACGACCTGCCAAGCAAGGGGAACAAGGCAAAACTCAGAAGGACAACTCCGAGGATGCTCAGTGTCGTCGCGGCCGGGCGCAATATCGAGCGATTCACCACCACAACGTACTTCTCAAGCATTCTTTGGAACCAGTTATTGAAACCGACAACAATTGTCTGGAACCAGGATCGCCTTGGAGGTGTACCCATAACAGCCTTACCGTCTGCTTGTCCTGCTGGTGCATATTCGGTGCCGGCAGATTTAATGAACCGCGCGCAATAGAGCGGCACCACGGTCATGGCCACGATGTAGGAAGCGAAGAGCGCGAATACAACGGTAAGGGCCAATGCGGTGAAGAGATACCTGCTTACTCCATAGAGGAGGGCGACCGGAAAAAACACAATTGCCGTAGTGAACGTCGCGGCCAGCACCGCCAACTGCACCTCGTTGCCGCCTACTTCCGCTGCCACCTCTGGGGTTGCTCCCATCTCCAGGTGGCGGAAGATATTCTCCAGCACCACGACTGAGTTGTCGATCAAACGGGAAAAGGCCAGCGCTAATCCAGCCAAGACCATGGTGTTGATCGAGCCGCCTCCGGCGCGAATGCAAATAAAGGCCGCCAGCGCAGAGAGGGGAATGGATAAGAGAACCGCGAATGTTGCGCGTACGCTACCCAGAAACAACAGAATCATCAACGCCGTAAGAACCAGGCCTATGCCGCCCTCGTTCATCACGTTCTTGATGGCGGTCTTGACGAATACGGACTGGTCAAAGACCACGGCAGTTTTGAGCGAAGCCGGGATGTCGACCAGGTTCTTGATGGCGGCTTTCATGCCGTTGACGATGGTGATCGTGTTGCTGTCGCCACCTTGCTTCAGCACCGGCACGTACACCGAGCGCTGCCCGTCGATGCGAACGATGTTCGTCTGGATCGTCCCCGAGTCCTCAGCCTTGCCAACGTCGCCCACCATGACCGAAGAGTTACCAACCGATTTCAGCGGAAGGTCGTTGATCTGCTCCGGTGTTGGAACCTGGCTGTTGGCATAGACGTTGTAGTCCTTGGATCCAATGCGGACATCGCCTGCCGGCAAGATCAAGTTGGAATCGTCGACTGCTTTAACTACGTCCATCAAACTGAGGTTGTGAGCCTCCAGCTTGAGTGGATCGACATACACCATGATCTGGCGGTAGCGGCCGCCAAACGGCTGCGGGACCGAGGCCCCGGGCACGTTGGCAATCTGGTTGCGTACCTGGAACTGGGCCAGGTCTTTGAGGTCTGTTTCGTTCAGTCCCCTCCCTTTCAACGTCACTAGACACACTGGCTGGCTCGATGCATCCATTCCGAGCACCACAGGAGGCAGCGTGCCGGGCGGCAATCGCCGCAGGTCGGCCATTGCCAGATTGGCAATATTGCTCAACGCCGCGTTCGCGTCCGTGCCCGGCTTGAAATAGATCTTGATCAAGCTCACACCGGTCAGCGATCGCGACTCGATGTGGTCGATGTTATTGCCCAGAGTGAAGAAGCGCTCGAATGTGTCGGTGATATCCGCTTCGATCTGTTGTGGCGGCATGCCGGAGTAGAACGTAGCTACAACCACCACAGGGATGTCTATCTTCGGGAATAGATCCACCGGCATGCCGGCGATGCTGGTTATTCCTACGACCATGATTACCAGGCAAACCATGATAATGAAGTAGGGATATTTCAGAGCGAAGTTTGGCATTACTGTTCGCTCCCCGACTTCTCTTCATTCACGTCGGCCGTTGGCAGCTGTTCGACCTTCGCCTTGACCGTTTCGCCCACCTGGTAATTCGACTGCCCCCCTGTAATGACACGCTCTCCTTCCGTCAATCCACTCTTCACCTCAACCAGAGTAGAACCTTGCAAACCGAGCGTCACACTCTGCGTCTGCACATGATTCTGGCTGTCGACTACGAGCACAGAAGATTGATTGCCGTTGGTGATGACAGCTTGCACGGGAATCGTCAAAACGTGATCTCTTCGCTCCAACTCGATGGTGGTGTTGGCATACATACCCGGGGTCAGCGACAAGTCTTTATTTTCGACATCGATTTCGGTTTCCATAGTTCGCGTGGCCAGGCTTATATCCCTCGTAAAGCGAACGACCTTGCCCACCAGGGAACGATGCACAGCGTCGACCTGAACGTTTACCTGAGCGCCCGCGTGAATGTATTCGACTGCATCCTCTGGAACAGGAATGCGTAAACGAAGCAAACTGCTCTGGGAAAGTTTGACCACGGGCAGCGATTGAACGTCGGATGTAGTGCCGGCCTGGATGAGCGCACCGGTATCGGCATAACGCCAGATAATGACTCCGTCGATGGGCGCAACGACCCTCGTGTAATCTGCTAGAGCGCTCACGCGCTCGCTATCGGCGCCGGCGACGGCAAAATTTTGCTTTGCCGCGCTCAACGCGGACTTGGCCGCGTCAATCTGGGCCTCCGCTGTCATATCCTTCGATTGGGCATCGTCGAGTTCCTGCTCCGCGATCAACCCGGGCTGAGTTGCCGACGCCTTTTTCAGCCGGTCGTAGTCGGCATGCAAGGCGCTGTGTTCGGATTGTGCGCGAAGTACTTCGTTCTCTGCACGAGCGATCTCATCTTTACGGCGCGCAACCTCAGCCACCGTACCTTTCAACTGAGCGCTGAGTTCCGGCACTTCAAGCACCGCCAGGATTTGCCCTTGGCGCACCTTGTCCCCGATGTCGACGTAGATGTGCCGGATATAACCCGAAACCTTGGCGTGAACTTCGATCACCTGGTATGGCTGGAACTGCCCCGCAAGATTCAGAGTGTGGACGATGCTTCCGTGCTTCACTGCGGCTACGGTTGCCGACGGAACCTCTGCGGCAATAGCTTCCGAGTTCTTGTCCCTGGAGCTACAGGCAATTACGCCGGCGAGGGCGGCCAGCGCCAACGCCGCAGTGAGAATCAAGGAGGTTCGCTTTCGCATATCTGCAACGCACCTATTCAATGGATTTAAAGTGGGCGGCATGCAATAAAACGGGAGCCGTTCCCCGTAGGGTGCACGCCATGCGGCAACCTGCAGTTCGGCCTGAGCCGAAGGCCTTCGCTTGTGGCTATCGGGCTGGAACTAAATAAGGACGGGAGGGGGACGGAAGAAGAAAGCGTTCAAACCAGGACGGCAGAAAATACGCCACGGGTGCTTAGCTTCCCAGTCCCGCCGGTTGAACATCGGCGCACGCAGCAGGTTTAACGCCGGCAAGAAAAACGCAAACAGGCTGAACAGCAACGCCTGCGCAACCACCGCCCAGGCTTTCGTGCTCCTTACCAGCAGACCCCCACCTATCGTTGGCTGCTCATCTCTCGAGAGCAACTTTGCTTCAGGAATCGCATGGGAGTTGGAATGGGGTGGATCATAGAGAGACAGCTTGTACTGGAGACCCCAGGTAAAGACACAGATTGCCAATCCCAGGAACACAAAGGTTAACCGGGAGAGGTTGAGCCGATTTGAGTGCGAGAGACTCACAAGCCCTTATCTTTCAATGGTAAGCAGACTGTACTCCCAATCCGGCCGTCGTTTGCCGCTCTATACGAAGCTTACCATCTCCTTTGATGACACAACCGAACCAAAAGGTAGCCTGAATCTTTTGATCTCCCATTATTGATCCTCTACTTGTTGCAAACGGGAAGGGTGCACCAACCTACGACACTGTTTTGAGGGTAAGGCGATGCGATAGGACAGATAACAGGTCACATTGACACACTAAATCCTGCGCTTTATAGTTCGCCCAGACGCGATGACCAGCCATGTTCAACAAGATGTAATAGTTGTGTCGAGCGTGAAGATGGCTCCGCCCCGCTCCAGTTGTTGTTGACTGCCCAGCCTGCGAACCTTCTATTCCTGGATCACTGCGGTGTTCTGCCGGTGGAGAGCTTTTCCGGTGGGTGGACCAACTTGGTCTTTTCCCTATCTTGCCGGAGATTCCTTTACCGCGCAAAGAAGGTTTCACGTTAAAAGTTTGTTAGGAGAGGTATGCCAGAGCAGATAGACAGCAGAAGGTCATTCCTCAAAAGTTCCCTGGCGGCCGCTGTGGCAGCTGCGGTTCCGTCCCCGGCCGAAGCGGATGAGAAGAGTGCAGCTAAGCCGCCAACCCATCCGAATATCATTCTGTATCTCTCCGATCAGTTTCGCTGGGACTTCATCGGCGCCAACGGGCACAACAGCTCCACCCGCACGCCGAATCTCGACGCGATGGCGTCTCGGGGTAAGAACTTTACTCACGCAGTAACTAACCAGCCTGTCTGCGCTCCCTCGCGCTCGGTCTTGTTCACCAGCCGCTATGCAACTGAAACCGGCGTCTGGCACAACGGCATCGCTCTCGGCCAAACTCTCCCGACGCTGGCCGGAGAGTTGCGCCAAGCCGGCTATACGGCAAACTTGATTGGCAAATGGCATCTTGCCCCTAACACTGAGGCCGATGGCGGCGGTCCCGGCGCTGTAAAACCAGAGTTCCGTGGCGGCTTTCTCGACCTATGGGAAGGGGCGAATGTGATCGAGTTCACGTCGCATCCTTACGAGGGAACCATCTGGGACCGCGACGGCAAGGAGATCACCTACAAAGACGAATATCGCGTCGACTTCATTACCGATCGCGTGGAGCGTTTCCTTCGCCAGAAGCAGGAAAAGCCATTCTTCCTCTTCATCTCGCAGATCGAGCCCCACCAGCAGAACGACATGCATCGCCCCATCGGACCTCATGGTTCCGTGGAGCGCTTCGCCAACTCCACCGTCCCTGACGATCTGCGAGCGCTTCCCGGCACGTGGCAAGCGCAGTTGCCGGACTACTACGGTTGCATTGAAGCGATCGACGCCTCGGTAGGCCGAGTGCGCCGCATTCTCGAAGAGGAACATCTCGCCGACAACACCATCTTCGTCTTCATCAGCGATCACGGCTGCCACTTCATGACCCGCAATCAGGAGTACAAGCGCAGCACTCACAACAGCTCCCTCCGCGTGCCCCTGCTCATCGACGGACCCGGTTTTCACGGTGCGCAGCAGATCCCTGAGCTTGTCGGCCTCATCGACATCGCGCCCACTCTGCTCGAAGCAGCGGGCGTGCCGGTGCCATCCGGGTGGAAGGGCCGGAGCCTGCTGCCGCTGCTGAACGATCCCGGCGCCCGGCAGGCGTGGCCAAACCAACAGCTGATCCAGATCAGCGAATCGATGACTGGCCGCGCGATCCGGACGAAAGACTGGACCTACTGCGTCGCGGACCCCTCTGGCGCTTCGAAAGAGCCCGCGGCTGCCACTTACCATGAGTACCAACTCTATGATCAGCGTGCCGATCCACACGAGCTGGTGAATCTTGCTGGGCGCCAGGAGTATCGTTCGCAGGCGAGTGACCTGAGCCAGCAGTTGAAAAAACTGCTGGTTGCAGCCGGCGAGCCCGAACCTGAAATAGTGCCGGCTAAGCTTTATCCTTGACCTCAGTGCAGCCTTCTGTACGCCCCTGCCGCCTCGCGCGGCCCGCCTGCGCAACTTTTTTGCCTGTTTACTCTCTAATCAACTAGAGAGGTTTTGAACTACTATGCCAAGGTTGAAGGCGATTCTGCTTTCCCTGGCGACTCTGTGCGCGCCTGTAGCTTTAGCGCAGACTGCAAACCCAGCCGTTCCAGGAACTGTTAACTATGTAGAAGGCTCGGCCTCGATTGGTGGCCGGCCATTGAATCAACAATCGGTGGGCTACGCCCAGCTCCAACCGGGCCAGGTGCTGCAAACAGCAAATGGCAGGGTTGAGTTGCTGCTCACCCCAGGTGTTTTTCTCCGCGTGGGAGAAAACAGTGCTGTACGCATGATTTCTCCAAATCTGCTGAATACGCAGATAGCACTGGACCGCGGCAGAGCCGACATCG
Source organism: uncultured Acidobacteriaceae bacterium (assembly GCA_963746595.1). Lineage (GTDB taxonomy): Bacteria > Acidobacteriota > Terriglobia > Terriglobales > Acidobacteriaceae > PALSA-350. Next base: position 772,217 of record CAVVBS010000009.1, on the reverse strand, counting down.
AAGTGGATGAGATCCACCCCCGCAACGATATACAAGTGGCGGCGGGTAGTGCGAACACTCGCCTGCTGAAAGACGGGCTGTACGCTTTCGACGCGGATAAGGGTACCGTCCGCGTCTTCAAGGGAGAGGCCGCGCTGGTGCAAGAAACTGGCGGTGGCCAAAAGGCACTCAAGGTGAAGGGTGACCACCAGGTCGCTTTGACGGGGGACGAAGCGGTTCAGAGCGTGAGTTTCGAGCGCAATCAAGCCGAGGACGCACTCTACAACTGGAGCAGCCTCCGTTCTCAATACCTGGCCGAGGCTAACCTCAATCTGGCCTCGCAATATGCCGGGTACGGCGTCATGGCTCCAGGTTGGTACTGGGACGCCGGCTTCTGGGGCTATACCTGGCTCCCGGGTGATGGGCTGTTGTGGAGTCCCTTCGGATGGGGCTTCTATTCGCCACGGTACATCTTCTACAGGGGCCCGGTCTTCTATGGCGGTCGCGGCTACGGTGGCCGCGCGTACGGGGGTCGCAGCTATGCGCAATTCAGGGGAGGAGGCTTCTCTGGTGAAGGAGCACACGCCATGGGTGGAGGTTTTCATCGCGGTCGTTAAGCAAAACCAAGATCGATCAACAGGGAATTCCCAAGCCCGTCCTTCACGGACGGGCTTTCCTTTTCCTATTGAGGCCCGATCAGCGATCGCAATAGGGTCCTGCTCCTGCACGAGCGCATTGACAGATGCTCGCTGCCGGGACTATGTATCTTCCGGGACCTTCTAAACATTCGATGGCGCGAATTGACTCACGCTTGAGCTGCAGATGCATAAGCATGCCGAGTTACTCCCATGACCAAGCCGGCGTGTTAACGATCTCCATCTTGCATCTTTCGCTAGCGCTCGTGTTGGTCCTCTTTGCCCAAGCGACTCTGGCACAAAACCTATCGCCGGCGCGCGATTGGACGACATGGGGATACGATCAGGAACGGACCGGCTGGAACCGGGGCGAGACTTCGCTTAGCATCCACAACGTGTCGGGTCTCAGGTTGCTATGGAGCACCCAACTGAGCACGCCAGCCAAAGGCATCGTTCTTTCCACGCTCACTGCACCTCTCGTGGCGGAAGGCGTGAGTACTGCGCAAGGCGCTAAGAATCTGGTCTTCCTGCTTGGCGCCGACGACACCGTCTTCGCACTGGATGCGGACAAGGGAAAAGTCTTCTGGCAGAAGACCTTCGCCAATCCCGCCGCGCCCATCTGGCCCGCTACTTGGCTGTGTTCGAACACAGTGAACGATACCCCGGTGATCGATAAGCAGAGCAACGTTATTTTCCTGATCACCAGTGACGGAAAGCTTCGCGGTCTCAATTTGAACGACGGCGCGGATCGCATGGCGCCTGTCCATATGGTGGAACCCTTTGCGCGGGCCTGGAGCCTGAACCTGATCGACAACGTCGTTTACACCACCAGTGGCCGCGGTTGCGGCCAATTACCAGTCGTAGCGGGCGTGAAACCATCGCCCGTGCCGGGAAGCGTTTCGGCTATGGATGTGAGCGATCTCGCCCACCCGCAGCTCATCCGTTTTTATACCAGCGGCACGAAATATTCGGGCCCCTGGGGGCGCGGCGGTGTCGCGAGAGGCCCTGGCGGCACCGTGATTACGCAAACAGCCGACGGCCTCTACGATCCAGCGGCCGGAGATTTTGGCGAAAGCGTGCTCAAACTGGCACCCAAGGCGACGCGTCTGCTGGACTCATTCACGCCCTCGAATTGGCAGTATTTGAATGCTCAGGACCTTGATCTCGGTTCGGCGAGCCCAGACGTTTTTGCTTTCCAGAACCGGACGCTCATCGCCCTTGCCGGCAAAGAGGGTTTCCTCTATCTGCTTGATGCTGCCGATCTCGGCGGCCGCCCTAATCACTCGACGGTTCTATACAAATCACCGCAGCTTGGTAACGATGCCGCGGAGGGCCGCAAACCGGGCCAGGGAGTATGGGGCTCTATCACCAGCTATGAGACCCCGGATCATAAACGTTTCCTGTATGTGCCGATGTGGGGGCCGCTTTCAAAGAATGTGCCGCAATTCAAATCAAACGGCGGCGCCACACCTCACGGCAGCATCATGGCATTCCAGGTTACAGCCGAAGGAGAGAGAGTTATCACTGGCTCCGCAGTGGATCTCGCGCGACATGATCGTGCCCGATCCTCCTGTGGTGGCGAACGGTGTGCTGTATGCGATCCAAACCGGGGAGCAGACGGTCCAGAGCCCCGCTGATGTTCACGGAACCCAAGATGAAATCAACCACAATCCGCTATCGGCGAAGTACCGTTCCACCCCGGTCAACAATCTCACTCTATATGCGTTCGATGCCGAGACAGGGAAACAACTCTATTCGAGCGATAAGATCCTCACGGATTGGGTACATTTCAGCGAACCCGTGGTGGCGCTGGGAAAAATCTTCCTCGTAAGCCATGACGCCCATGTCTACGCCTTCGGACTCAAGCGCTGAAAGCACCCTAATCAAAGGAAACTACTTTGTTTAAAACAATCTCGTCGCAAGGTCTCAATAGGCGTGAATTCTTTTCTTCGGCGTTGGCGTTGTCGGGCGCGGCGGTTGCAGCGGGCGTGCTCGGCGCTACGAATGCGTGGGCGGCCGGCGGCGCAACAAAACCCCTCGACCCGATCGACCCGTACATCCGTTTTGGAATCACTGGCGCCTTGTGGGGCGATTGGCCCAACGGCAACCTGCGTATGTCAACCGATATGCAGCAAATCGTCGCAGACACTGCGCGCTTCGGCTTGCAAGGCATCGAGCCCTACTCAGGACAAGTCGTACAGTTCCTGGGCGACCCGCTCGCGCTCAAGCGAATGTGTGATGCGGCGGGAATCCAACTAATCGATGTGGGAGATCTGCCGCGCGCGCCGGGGTCAAAGCCGGTGTCGGGCACAAACTCCGCGTCTAATCCTTGGATCAGCAAGGAGGGTAATGCCGAGCTCATCGCCGGCATGGTGAACTTCGCGCACGATTTTCTGGCGCCCTGTGGCTGCGACCATTGGAAGACCAATATGGGCAGCCGGCCGCAGGGTGGCCCCAGCGACGATCAACTCAAGACATTGGCTGACACGTTGAATGAAATCGGCAGGCGGACCATCGCGTTTGGAGTAAGGCTGGCTCCGCATCCCCATATCTGGGGGCCTATGGAGCGGGAGCATGAGATGCGAACGGTGATGGCACACACGGATCCCAAGTATGTGTGGCTAACGGCCGACACCGCGCATTTGACCCTGGGCGGCGGAGATGCAGTGCAGATCATCAGCGATTATTTTCCGCGGATCGCAGAAGTGCACATGAAGGATACCTATCCCAAGTATCGCGGCAATACATCGACGCCCACGCTGGCGGAACACCGTCAGGCAAGCCTGTACCACAACCTCGGTGTAGGCGGTGTGGACTTTCCAGCTCTCTTCAAAGTCTTACGCGATCGGAAGTTCAAGGGATGGGTAGTCTACGACCTCGACGCGCCCCGGCCAGACGACGGCACCGGCAGCATTCAGGACAATCTCGCGGTCAACATCAACTATCTGAGGAATGTGCTGCACGTGAAGTTGCCTGCACCCCCGCACGCCTAGACCTGGCCCGAAGGCTACGGACGCTCTGGCCAGGAATGTCTCGGATAGCGGCGCATCAATTCGCGCCGCACCTGCGGGTAGAGCCGCTCCCAAAAACCCGCAAGGTCGGTTGTCGTCTGTACTGCTCGCTGATTCGGAGCCAGCAGATGGACCACCACCGGCGTCCGCTCCACACCGATCCGGGGTGTTTCCCGCATCCCAAAAAAATCCTGCAGGCGGGATGCGATCCAGGGCGGCTTACCCGGTTCGTAGTGAACCTTCGTCTCCCGGCCGCTGGGCAATCGTATACGCGGCGGAGCAATCTCATTGATCTGCCGCGTCCCTATCGTCCGTTCGAGCGTAGCCACAAAGTGTGCCCCCGCGCTTCTCAACTCAGTGAAGCTGCGCAGCCCCAGGCACATCTCGCGGAGCGCCTGAGGAACATCCGGTGCTTCAACACCGGCGAACTCTACGCGGGCTAAGAACTCATCGAGCGTCTTCCTGTCGACGAAACGATCCATGCCGGCTTCCAGTGCTTTCTGCGCCAGCAGTTGGGCTGAGGCTTCTGCATCTGGCATTGCCCCGCGGGATTCCTGAATCACCAGTTCGTCGTACAACAGCGCGCTCACCGCCTCCACGCGCTCGGTCTGGCGATTCCACTCTACGCTCGATTGCTCGCGCACATGATCGGGAAACAGTTCAATTAACCACTCCGGCTCGATACGCGCCGTCATACGTATCAGTGGCAGCGGCTTATCTTTGCGGTCCTCGGCATCCACCGCAACCATAAATTCATAGTGCGGAGCCTCTCCCGCGACCTCCGCCGACGTGCCGTTCGAAAGCAGCATCTGGTTGCCCGCACGCCGCCGCGCGACGCGGTCAGGAAACCCTGCCAGTATCGACATCAGCAAAGCATCGTCGTTGTGCTTCGTCTGCCGGGCGGGCCGCGCAATCCTGCGCAGTTGCTCCACCTGTTGCCGGGTGCGGTAATCCTGATCGGCATCAATCGCGGCAAGCAGGTCATTTTTCTCCGACCGCGCACCTGACCCAAGCAGTGCCGCCGCGATACAGCCGTCCTCGCCCACGCCGCGCTCCATGGCCGCAGTGAGAATGCGCGATAGCCGGGGGTGCAGCGGGTAACGCGCCAACTGCTGCACCATGGCCCCGGTAGCACCCAGCCGGTCGAGCAGAGACTCCGCTCTTTCAACGGCTGCCGCAGGCGGCGCATCCAGCCAATCGATTTGGTCAATCCGCATGGCGCGCAAAGCGAGGCAAAGCTGAGAGAGCTCGCTGCGCGCGATCTCCGGCTCGTCGTGTTCCGGGCGGCGCAGGTAGTCCTCCATGGTGTACAAGCGCAGCACGCGGCCGGGTCCGGTGCGTCCCGCCCGCCCCGCTCTTTGCTTTGCCGAAGCCTTGCTCACCCGGCCCACATGGAGCGTCGGCAAGCCGGTCCACTGGGAATACGTCGCGATGCGCGCCAGTCCGCTGTCGATCACCGCGGTCACGCCCTCAACCGTCACTGAGCTTTCCGCAACATTCGTCGCCAGGATGACTTTTCGTTGGCTAGCCGGCGCGACCGCGCGATCCTGTTCCGCCGGCGTCAAGTCACCGTGCAGCGGCAATACCAGCAACCCAACCCGGCGCGCGACTGCCTGGCTCTCGCGCATGGCGCGTCGTATCTCCGCTGCCCCAGGCAAGAAAGCCAGAACATCCCCGGAAGGCTCCTCCGCGATCAGCAGCTCGAGCGCTTCTGTTAACTGAGCCTCCAGCGGTTTTGGAGAATACGGCAGATGGGTGATCGAGAGGTCGAACTGCCGCCCCTCGGACCGCAGCACCGGACAATCTTGAAGGTAGTGCGCCACCGGACCGGCATCGAGCGTCGCTGACATGACCACGATCCGCAGGTGAGGCCGCGTCTGCTGCAGGCGTTTCAGCAAGGCCAGCGCCAGATCGCTCTCCAGGTGGCGCTCATGGAACTCATCCAGCACAACTGCGGCCACCCCCTTTAAGCCCGGATCGGAAAGCAGCCGCCGCGTGAGCACGCCCTCGGTAACAAACCGCAGCCGCGTCTTCGGCCCAACCGCTTCCTCAAATCGAACCTGGTAGCCAACGGTCTGGCCAACGTCTTCGCCCAGCTCCCAAGCGACCCGCCGCGCCGCCATTCGCGCTGCAATACGGCGTGGTTCCAGCACCACCACTTCACCGCTAACGATGTTCAGCAGCGCCGGCGGCACGCGAGTGGTCTTACCCGCCCCCGGCGGCGCTTCGATCACGAGGTTGGGACAGCGCTTTAAGGAATCGAGGATCTCCGGCAGAATCGCGTCCACCGGCAGAGCAAGTCTGGGTTTCACCAATTTTCATCCAAACACGGCCCCCCGCACGCGTCAAACGCTTGCGACACCCACGCCTCTGTGACTAAACTCCTCCCCATGACGTTCAAGCCGCCTCATGCCATCCGCTTTGCTGCCGTTGCTTTGCTTCTTTCTCTAGCCACCGCTGCTATGCACGCGCAAGACTGGGCCAAGGCCCGTCTCGAAGCCTCGCCCCGCCATCATGAATATGTGGCTCTCAAGCATGGCAGCCGCACGGTACAGGCATTCGTCGTCTACCCCGAGGTTAAAGCCAAAGCGCCGGTGGTCGTCCTCATCCACGAAATTTTCGGCCTCAGCGATTGGGCCAAGGAAATGGCGGACGAACTCGCTGCGCAAGGGTTCATCGTCATTGTTCCCGACCTGCTCTCCGGCTTCGGCCCCAATGGAGGCGGCTCGAGCGAATTTCCCGGCCAGGACGCAGCCGTGAAGGCCGTCTCCGGCCTTGATCCGGAGGTCGTCATGGCGGATCTGGACGCCGCGGCCGACTATGCAAAAAAACTTCCCGCAGGCAACGGTAAAATCGCCGTAACTGGCTTCTGTTGGGGCGGAGGCAAGTCGTTCGCCTTCGCCGCCCACCGTAAAGATCTCTCGGCAGCCTTTGTGTTCTATGGCACCGGCCCCCGCGGACGTGACCACGATTACCGCCCCCGTCTACGGCTTCTACGGCGGAAACGACGCTCGTGTCGATGCCACGATTCCCGCTACGACCGCAGCCATGAAGGCCGCCGGCAAAACATATGAGCCTGTAACCTACGATGGCGCTGGCCACGGATTCATGCGCGCCGGCGAAGACCCCACCAACACCGTTCCGGGAAACAAAACTGCCCGGGAACAAGGATTTGTCCGCCTGGTCAAGCTCCTTAACGGAATGTAGAAAGGAAGCCACATGGCCAGGATCACTTCTGTCGAAGCTCGCACTGTTCATATTCCGCTGCGCCAGGCGACCGCCTTTGCGCGCCGCCAGGTAACCTCCCGCGACTACAGCCTGGTCAGGATCCGCACCGAGGACGGAGTCGAAGGTATTGGCCATTGCTACGCCGGGCATTCCGGGGGAAACGTGGTCTCGACGGCAGTGCGCGAGATGCTTGCGCCCATGCTGATTGGCGCTGATTCCAACGCCACGGAATTGCTCTGGAAAAATATGTATCAGGAAGTGTTGCTGCATGGCCGCGTCGGCTCGGTGATGCGAGCGCTCAGTATTCTCGATAACGCCTTATGGGATCGGAACGCCAAGGCGGCCAACCTGCCACTCTACAAGTATCTCGGCGCTGCCTATGAAGATACGGTTCCCGCCTATGCCAGCGGCGGCTATTACCTCGAGGGCAAGACGCCGGCGATGCTGGGCGAAGAAATGGCCAGCTACGTAGCGCTCGGCCTCAACGCCGTAAAGATGAAGGTCGGCCGCGGCGACCTGCGATCAGAGGAGGCAAGGATTGAGGCGGCGCGCAAGGCGATTGGGCCCGACGTGCTGCTCATGCTGGATGCCAACAACGCCTGGTCCGATGTACCGACGGCCTTTCGCTACGCGGAGCGTTTCGCGCCCTATGATCCTTACTGGATTGAAGAGCCGTTCAGCCCCGATCAAATTGAGAACCACGCCAAACTGGCTGCCATGATCAGCATCCCTGTCGCCACCGGTGAAATCGAGGCTGGACGCTGGCGATTCAAGGAATTGCTGGACAAGCAGGCAGCGTCGATACTGCAGGCGGACGCCGCGGTCTGTGGCGGGATAACGGAATTCCGGCGCATCGCCGCGCTGGCCGACGCTTACGGTGTGACCATGTGCCCGCACTGGTTTCATGATCTGCACGTGCACTTAGTGGCGGCCTCGCCCAACGGTCAATTTGTTGAATACTTTCCCGACGGCAAGGTATTCAATTTCTGCGACATTATCGATCGTCAACTCGAAGTGCGGAACGGCGGCCTGGCATTGCCAACCGGTCCCGGCCTGGGATATCTCTTCGACGAGAAAGCGATCGCGCGTTTCCAAGCTGATGCGTGGAAGTAGCGGCAGTAGAACCGCAAATAGCAACTCGGTAAACCATCATGATGACGGAACGGACAACCGTGGAATTAGACCAAAAGACGATAGCAACGCTCTCCGCCGTAGCCACGGCGACGCTCACCACGGTGTTGTTGAAGAAAGGCCTGCGCAATGTCTGGCTGCGCGGCACCAAGCCGCTTCGTCCGGGCGAGAAGCGGCTCGTGGGCCCGGCTTTCACGCTGCGCTTTGTCCCGGCGCGCGAAGACCTGGCCACGCCGGAATCCTGGAGTTCCCCCATCTCAACGCGCGCCGCGATCGAAGCCATGGCGCCGGGGTGCATTGCGGTCGTCGGCGCCATGGGCATCACCGACGCCGGTATCTTCGGCGATATTCTCTGCGCCCGCATGAAGGTGCGTGGCGTCGCCGGCCTGGTCACCGATGGCGTAGTACGTGACCTCGCCGGCGTCCTGGCCACCGGTTTGCCCGTATGGTGCATGGGCGCCGCAGCGCCCCCTTCGGTTGCCGGTCTCACTTTTGTCAATTGGCAGGAGCCGATTGGCTGCGGCGGAGTCGCAATCTTTCCCAATGATGTGATCGTCGTGGATGAAGATGGCGCGGTCGTCATTCCCCGCGCGCTGCTCAACGAAGTTGTGGACGCGGCCGTCGAGCAGGAAAAACTGGAGGACTGGATTATCGCTGAGGTGCAAGGCGGCGCGTCCCTGCCCGGGCTGTATCCGCCCAATGCCGAAAACAAAGCGCGCTACGAGGCTTTCCGCAAGGGACAAGCAAAGACCTCTGCATAATGGGTTTGGCACAGCGTCCAGCCGCAGGTTTGCCGCTGGACGCCGTGCGCCGGGCACGGGCCCGGGAAAATCAACTTAGTTTTCTTTGAGCTTCTGCATATATTGATCCAGCAGTTTGGCAGGGACCTTGCTTGTGGTCTTCGTCCATAGAGGATCGGTGATGGCGTACGCTTCGTCGACGAACTTTTCGAAGAAAGCCCAGGTCATGGTGTAGTACTGCCCCCATGAAATGAGCCGCGCTCCGCTCGCATTGTAGCCCGCCAAAACGACCGCGTGACCACCGACGATGGTGTTGTCAGCCTTGTGTTCGACGTCCCAGACCGCCAGCGGCGGCGCGTTTGCCGGCAGGATGTATTGCGGCACGTTGAAGCCGATATACGCCACCCCATGGTCGTAAATAGTGCGCTTGATGTTGTCGATGTTCTTGACGTCGACTTCAGCAAACGCGGTGATTTTGTGCCGTTGCTGCCCTTTGGGACCGAAGGGCGCGCCCGTCTTCAGGATGTAAGTGAGCACGTGCTGTTCATTGCCGCCCGGGCCCTCGCCGCCCTGTTTCGGGTTGTAGCCGCACGCCTGCTCGTAAAGGTCAACGACGTCCACATCCGGTTCGGTTTCGAGTTTTTTCTCCGAGTTAAAACTCCAGACCTGGATCGCATGATAGAAAGCGGCGCAGGTGCAGTCTCCCAGCCTGTCGTTTCCCATCATGCCCAGTTTCGCGGGCATCTTGGCGGTGTAGTCTTCAGCCGCTGGAATGGGAGCCAACGGCTGGCCCTCCATTAGAGTGTGCAGCATGGGAATATTCTTGTTATGGGAACGGGCAAGCCGGCCCAGCTTGAACGAAATCTTCTCCGCGGTTGGTGCGGTCATGGGTGCTTCTCCTTGTGTGCAAATGATGGTTTTACGTCGATAGTTGCTCCGTGTTCATCTCTTTGCCGGTACTCATACCTTGAGCTGATGGGATGTGCGGGAGTAAGCAGCGTAGTTAAGGCGGCGGCATCAGAAAAGCTCAGCTTCGGCATGGCAATGTCCCCTCTTCGGTTCGACCCTTGCGAACGGGATGTGCATGGGCAACTGAAGGGCCTGGCGGTCTCGCTACCGGGCTGTCTGCCGCCCCGCGGGGTGCGGAGAACGGCATACGAGAAATAGTGCCGGAAGCGCGCAAATTGTTACACGATTTCCTGCCTAGGGAAGCCGGTACACGGAATCAGCGAAACGCCGCTTCGGGATTTCCCGGGCGTCCTTGCAACGTTTATTCCTCCTCCGCCACTACTCGGTACGCGCTTCTGTTGTCAGCAATCCGGGCCGGCTAGAGCATTTTGCTAATGGTGTAGACCAGAAAACCGAACGCGACGCGGCCATTCCGCCAAACCGGGGTCCCCGGGCACGCGGTCCTTACGTGCCTGGGGTGGAAAGAATGGCCGCACATAACTGATCCCATCGGACCAAAGTATTAGCAAAAATGCGTTAAGACTGCTGATACTTCTGCCTTGGTTCTTCAAGCCGGCACCGGAGGAAGTATGAACAACCGGGCTTCTGTGGCGTCAGGATTCACCGGCATACGGCCGGGGCATCCCGGACGCTACCGGAGGACTGGATGCGCGAGACCCACCCACAACCTAATAGTGTGCTTAAAGGGTTCCCCTGGCGGTGTAAACTTGGACGCGCTCGCTGTCGCTGGGGAGGAACCGGGCTTGGAATTCTTTGCGTTCGACGCGTCCTACGTCGAGAGACTTCGATCAGGGGACGCGCATATCGAAGGGCATTTTGTGACGTACTTCAGTGAACTGATCCGTCTCAAGCTACGCTCGCGATTGAATTCTAAAGAAGCCATCGAAGACATAAGGCAGGAAACCTTCATGCGCGTGCTGGCGCTGTTGCGCGCCGAAGAAGGCCTTAGGCAACCCGATCGGCTCGGGCCCTTTGTCAATTCGGTCTGCAACCATGTCTTACTGGAGCACTATCGTTCCCAAAAGAGGGTGACGGCCACGATCGACGATGAAACCGAGGCTACCATTGCCGGCCACGAGCCGAGCGCACTCAGCCTGCTGGAGGCCAAGGATACCGAGCGGGTAGTTCGGCAGATCCTGAACGAGCTAACGGAGCGGGACCGGCGTCTGCTGCAGGCAGTGTTGTTGGATGAGCGCGACAAAGATGAGGTTTGCGCCGAATTTGGGATCAGCCGCGAATACTTGAGAGTGCTCGTACACCGCGCAAAACAATCCTTCAAGTCGTTCTATATTAGCCGCTTAGGCTAGAGCAACAGAGAGATCGCAGTTTCTTTCCCCACCCGCCACGAAGCCGGTTTCTGGCAATTTTGTGGACCCATTGACGCCAAAAAAAAATCCAAATGATCTGAAACGAATGTGGTGTATGCATCACAACAGAATGTGGATGCAAATGCGCTCATCAAGAGGAGAAAGAACGTGGCAACTCTGGCCAAGTCCAAGCCTGAAGCCTCCGCGGATCAGCTGCAGCGATTCGAGCGAAAGCTCCGTGAAGTGAAGCAGGCGATCGCCAACCTTCCTGGCGAGGAGTATCACGAAGAGCTACTCAAAATCGTTCGCCGAGCCGGTTGGACGACGCTCGCGGAGGGGATCTTCTTCGAAGCCGTGGCCGAATCGATGTTGGCCCACACACGGGACCTCGCGCAGCTCCACCAACGGCTCAAGGCTGCCTTTGAGGCTGTCCAGGAAAAATAACCAGGGGAGCCGGAAGTAGCGGCCTGGCCCGCCGTGCACTAGTATTGCGGCATGAATGATCCTGGGGAACGAGACGGGGAACGAGACCCCATTCGGGGTCTGCGCAAGGGGCTCACCAGCTATGGTGACGCCGGTTTCTCGTTGTTCCTGCGCAAGGCCTTCATCAAGGCCATCGGCTATTCTGACGATGCGCTCGATCGCCCGATCGTCGGTATGACCAATACTTTCAGTGACTTCAATCCCTGCCACGGCAATGTGCCGGACCTGATCGAGAGCGTAAAGCGCGGAGTCATGCTCGCAGGCGGTCTGCCGATGGTGTTTCCTACCATCTCCATCGGCGAGAGCTTCGCTCATCCCACCTCGATGTTCCTGCGCAACCTGATGGCGATGGATACGGAGGAAATGATCCGTGCGCAGCCGATGGACGCGGTGGTGCTCATCGGTGGTTGCGACAAGACCCTGCCGGCTCAGGTCATGGCCGCTGCCAGCGTCGATCTGCCCGCGATCGTCGTGCCCACCGGGCCGATGGTGGTGGGCCATCACAGGGGCGAAGTGCTGGGCGCCTGCACGGATTGCCGCCGGTTCTGGGCGCAGCACCGCGCCGGCGCCATCGACGTTGCCGAGATCGAGTTGATCAGCGGCCGCCTCGCTCCTTCTGTCGGCACCTGCATGGTCATGGGCACGGCCAGCACGATGGCCTGCATCGTCGAAGCGCTGGGCCTGGCGCTGCCCATGAGCGCCACCGCGCCCGCCACTCACGCTGACCGCCGCCGCATTGCCGAGGCCAGCGGCAAGCGCGCCGCCGAGATGGCCATCTCCGGCGCGCCCAAGCCAGGCGAGCTGATCACCCGAGCCTCCGTGCGCAACGCCATGATCGTATTGCAGGCCATCGGCGGGTCCACCAATGGCCTGATTCACTTGACCGCCATAGCCGGCCGCGCCGGCGTGCCTATCGACCTGGAAGTCTTCGATCGACTGGGCCGGGACGTTCCGGTTCTGCTCAACCTCAAGCCATCCGGCACGCATTATATGGAGCATTTCCACCACGCCGGCGGGTTGCCCGCTCTGCTGCGTGAAGCTCAAGACGTTGCTCGATCTCGATGCGCCCAGCGTCTCCGGTGGCACCATCGGCGATGCGATTGCCGGAGCAGAAGTAGTGCCAGGACAGGATGTGATCCGCAGCCTTGCCGCCCCGCTGAAGAAGGAAGGAGCGATGGCCGTGTTGCATGGCAATCTGGCGCCGAATAGCGCCGTCATCAAGCAGTCTGCCGCCTCTCCAAACCTGATGCGCCACACCGGGCGCGCGGTGGTATTCGACTCCGTCGAAGACATGACCAACCGCATCGACGCTGCCAGACCTGGATGTGCAGCGCCGAGGACATTCTGGTCCTGCGCAATGCCGGGCCGAAAGGCGCGCCGGGCATGCCGGAGGCAGGCTATCTGCCCATCCCGATGAAGTTGGCCCGCCAGGGTGTGAAAGATATGGTGCGCATTTCCGATGCGCGGATGAGCGGCACCGCCTTCGGCACCATCGTGTTGCATATCACGCCGGAGTCGGCGGTTGGCGGCCCGCTCGCGATCGTTCAGACCGGCGACCGGATCATGCTCGATGTGGAAGCACGCCGGATTGAACTGCTGATTGACGACCAGGAACTCGAAAGCCGCCTCGCCGCCTGGAAAGCATTGCCCCCGCAACGCGAAACTTCCCACACGCGGCTACGCCAAGTTATTTGAGGATTGCGTATTGCAGGCCGACCAGGGTTGCGACTTCGATTTTCTTCTGCGTGAAGGCGCCCCGAGGACAGGTTCTAAGACAATGAAATTGGATCACACCGCGAACGGCGTTTACGCCATCGCCGCAACTCCGTTCACGCCGGATGGGGCGGTCGATACGGAATCGGTCGATCGCATGACAGATTTTTATCTGTCCTGCGGCGTCACCGGTTTAACCATTCTTGGCATTATGGGCGAAGCGCCGAAGCTCGACCCGGCCGAGGCACTCGCGATTTCCAACCAGGTGGTCCGCCGGGCCAAGGTGCCGGTCATCGTCGGCGTCTCCGCACCCGGCTTTGCGGCCATGCGCTCGCTGGCCCGCGGAGTCATGGATGGCGGAGCAGCGGGGGTGATGATCGCACCGCCGCCTGCCCTGCGCACCGATGATCAGATCGTCGGTTATTACGCCCAGGCAGTGGCCGCGATCGGCACGGACATCCCATTCGTGATTCAGGATTATCCGCTGCTGCTTGACCGTGGTGATGACGCCCAAAGTCATCCGCCAGATCGTGATGGATAATCCCTCCTGCGTGATGCTGAAGCATGAGGATTGGCCTGGTCTGGAGAAGATCTCCGCCTTGCGCGGCTTTTCAGCGCGATGGATCGCTTCGGCCGCTTTCGATCCTTACCGGCAATGGCGCGCTTGTTCCTGGATTTCGAAATGGAGCGTGGCGCCGATGGCGCGATGACCGGTTACGGCTTTCCTGACATGCTGGTCGACGTAGTGAAGCATGCGCAGGCCGGAAAGCGAGATGCCGCGCATGATCTCTTCGATGCGCATCTTCCGCTCATCCGCTACGAGCAGCAGCAGGGCATCGGCCTCGCCGTGCGCAAGTATGTTCTGCAGAAGCGCGGCGCCATCGCCCATGACACCCAGCGCGTTCCCGGCGCACCGCTGAATGCGGCGGCGCGCGCCGAGGTAGATTATCTGCTGAGCCGGCTCGCGCGTTATGACCCCCGCGCTTCTCTCTAAGCGGAACTATTTCTCGCCCTTAGAAATGGCCTTGGGTAAGTGAGGGGACCGTCGTTGCTTGACAGACCACTACTAACGACACCGACCCGATTTCGCTTGCCCTGCGTTCTCTTCAGCGAGACATCCGGGTTAGACCCTTAGCCACCAATGGGTGGCATCGGCACCGATTTGTAGTATTTCGGCCAGCGCCGGCTGGATGCATGATGAAGCTGTGAAACAAACAAACCCCGACTTCGACGCACTACTGGTATTCCTGGCCAACTGGGAGGCGATAGAGCGCTCCGCGCTGGGTAGAATCTTAACCGCGGGCCAGCTAGCCGATGTGCAGGAATTAGAACGGCTTTACGCGTTGCCATCCGGAAATCCGGAAGACTCCTCAAACTGACTCGCCACCCGGCTCGAGTTCGCTCGGCGAAGAAGGTCTCCAACAAATGCTTCTTTGCCCGTAATATAAGCCGCCCGGTCGTGGACAAATTTCACGGCGAGCGCCTGTTTCAGATCCCCGTACGCCTTAGCTTCCTGCGGGTGTGAACGCAAATAGTCTCTAAACGCCACGTGCCTCTGAAACTCGCGACTGTTTGGCGGCCAAACGTAAAGGTGATGGGGAAAGTCCTTGGCGGGCGCGAGAAAAGCCTCTCGCTCAGGGATCCCCAGGTCACCCTGATGGGTGTACCCCAGAGCCGCCAGCCGCTCGATCGCCTCGGGCAGCGCAGTAGCGGATATTAGCAGGACATCCATATCGATGATGGGCTTGGCGGCCAGTCCAACAACTGCCGTGCTGCCCACATGCTCAACAGCTGCCGCTAAGCCACCGAGTGCAACCGTGATCCTTCCCCGAAGAAACTCAAAGCGCTGGGCCCAATCAGGGTCGTAATCCACAACTACAACCGGATTCGCCATAGGTAAGTAAACGGTTTAGCGAGAGATCATCTGTGGACGCTCTGCCGGATCAAACTCGTTTGACGTCGTTGCGGGCTAGCGTAATACACGGTTGCTTTCGCCCCTCTTGAACAACATGAAGGCTGCCTCGGCAGCACCCTACGGTGTGCCCGAGGTAAATGTCCAGGTTTTGATGTTCTGGATGGCGGTTCCTCCACCGGTGCCGCCGGTGAAGCCGACGTAAGCCGTGTTTGCCCCAACGGTCGATGGAATATTGATCGTGAACGCCTGGGTAAAGGTCTTATTCGTAACCGTGTCGGTAAGATTGAGTGTCAACGTGGTGCCGTTATAGACAAGTTGGGCGGATATGGTATCGCCGCTCGACAAAACGATCCCGGAAGAGGTGAGACTGACCGCGGGGTTCGTCGGCGCAGCGCCATTGGTGAAGATTCCCGTGGAATCGGAGCCCTCCCCGCTGTTGCTGTAGATATCAAACTTGATAGCGACACTCTTGGCTATCCCTCCGGTTGTCCCGCCGTTGGGGTTGATTCCGTAGCCCAGACCACCGCCATAGTTTCCCAGCGCCGTTGTGCCCGCATCCTGGATCGTGAAAGTAAAGCCATCGGCAGTGGCGTTGGTTAGCTGGAAGGTAAAGTTGGTGGTAAAGGCTTGGATGTTGACCGGTGTAGTCCAGAAGCCGCTCCCAGCCTCATAGCTTCCTCCATCGGTAAGCTCAAGGCTATTGGCGTTCACTTGGGTTTTGCCGTTCAGTTGCAGCCCGGTGGCGCTGGGAAAGCCGCTGCCAAAGTTGATGTTGGCGGTCGCGCTTGATATCACGAAGGCGACGCTGGCCACCGCACTCTGCGTATATCCGGGCGCAACCGCTAGAGCCTCCAGGGTGGAGCTGGCGCTGACCGTGATTGCCGAGCTGTAGACGGCAGAGGAGGTGGTCGGGGTGGTGCCGTTCGTGGTGTAGTAGATCACCGCTCCAGGAGTGGTGTCGCTGATCGTCACTTGCTGCGTCGAGGTAAAGGACCCTCCGGCCGGCGAGAAGGTCGGCGTCTGCGTGACCGATTGGGTCGGAGAGTACGTATAGCTCGCCGAGCCCACGGCACTTTGCGTATAGCCGCTGGCCACGGCGATCGCGCGGACAGTGGTGGTGGCGCTAATGGTGAACGGGGCCGAGTAGAGTTGAGAGGCCGTCGTCGGCGTACTTCCGTTGGTAGTGTAATAAATCGCCGCCGCTGGAGTCGCATCGGCAATGGACACGCTCAACGTGGAAGGAAAGCTCGTTCCGCTAGCCGGCGTAAACGTCGGTGTCTGCGTGACCGATTGGGACGGAGAGTACGTATAGCTCGCCGAGCCCAGGGCGCTTTGCGTATAGCCGCTGGCCGTGGCGATCGCGTGGACCGTCGTGGTTGCACTAATGGTGAACGGGGCCGAGTAGAGCTGAGAGGCCGTCGTTGGCGTGCTTCCGTCGGTAGTGTAATAAATCGCCGCCGATGGAGTCGCATCCGCGATGGACACACTCAACGTGGTAGCGAAGCTCGTTCCGCTGGCTGGCGTAAACGTCGGCGTCGCCGCTGAGGCTTGAGTTGTTCCCGAAGTGAAGGTCCAGGTTTTGATGTTCTGGATCGCGGTTCCTCCACCGGTACCACCGGTGAAGCCGACGTAAGCCGTGTTTGCGCCAACGATGGACGGGATATTGACTGTGAACGCCTGGCTGAAGGTGTTATTCGTAACCGTATCGGTAAGATTGAGCGTCAACGTGGTGCCGTTATAGACGAGTTGGGCGGAGATGGTATCGCCGCTCGTTAGTACGATCCCGGAAGAGGTGAGGTTGACGGCTGGAACCGTTGGAGCTGCACCGTTGGTATACATACCCGTGGAATCGGTGCCCTCACCACTGTTGCTGTAGATGTCGAATTTGATAGCGACACTCTTGGCGATACCGCCCGTCGTCCCAGTGGTTGGGTTGGGTCCGTAACCAAGACTTCCCCCATAGCCACCAATCGCAGTCGGGCCCGCACCCTGGATCGTGAAGGTAAATCCATCGGCAGCGGCGCTGACCAGCTGGAAGGTGAAGTTGGTGGTAAAGGACTGGATGTTGACCGGTGTGGTATAAAAGGCGCTCCCGGCCTGATAGCTTCCTCCGGTCGTAATCTCAAGGCTGTTGGCGTTCACTTTGGTGGCGCTATTTAGTTGCAGTCCAGTGGCGCTGGGAAAGCCGCCGGCAAAGTTAATGGTGCTCGGAGCGCCCGATTGAATCACGTAGGCCGCAGTGGCCACCGCACTCTGCGTAAATCCAGGGGCAATAGCCAGGGCCTCCAGCGTTGAGCTCGTGCTGACGGTGATTGCCGAGCTATAAACCGCAGAGGATGTGGTTGGCGTAGTCCCGTTGGTGGTGTAGTAGATCACCGCCCCGGCGGTTGCATCGCTGATCGTCACTTGCTGCGCCGTAGTGTAGGATCCTCCGGCCGGCAAGAAGGTCGGCGTCTGCGTGACCGATTGGGTTGGAGTGTACGTATAGCTCGCCGAGCCCACGGCGCTTTGCGTATAGCCGCTGGCCGTGGCGATCGCGCGGACAGTGGCGGTTGCGCTAATGGTGAACGGGGCCGAGTAGAGCTGAGAGGCCGTCGTCGGCGTACTTCCGTTGGTAGTGTAATAAATCGCCGCCGCTGGAGTCGCATCGGCAATGGACACACTCAACGTGGAAGGGAAGCTCGTTCCGCTAGCCGGCGTAAACGTCGGCGTTGCCGCTGTACCCTGGATCTGATAAGTGCCCATGACAATCGGGCTACTTTGATACCCGGTCGCGGCGGCAAAGGCGCGAATGGTAAGTGATGCCGCGCTCACCACGATCGGTGCGCTGTAAACCGCGGAGGAAGTCGTAGGCGTCGATCCGTCTACCGTGTAGTAGATGGTTGCACCTGTTGTCGCGCTGCTCAGCGAGACGTTTTGTGCCGAAGCATACGTGCCAGGCGTTGGGCTGAATGTGGGATCGGCAGCGGTTGCTTGAGTTGTTCCCGAACTAAACGTCCAGGTTTTGATGTTCTGGATGGCGGTTCCTCCACCGGTACCACCGGTGAAGCCGACATAAGCCGTGTTTGCGCCAACGATGGACGGGATATTGACTGTGAACGCCTGGCTGAAGGTATTATTCGTAACCGTATCGGTAAGATTGAGCGTCAACGTGGTGCCGTTATAGACGAGTTGGGCGGATATGGTATCGCCGCTCGTCAGTACGATCCCGGAAGAGGTGAGGTTGACGGCTGGAACCGTTGGAGCTGCACCATTGGTATACATACCCGTGGAATCGGTGCCTTCGCCACTGTTGCTGTAGATGTCGAATTTGATGGCGACACTCTTGGCGATACCGCCCGTTGTTCCAGTGGTTGGGTTGGGTCCGTAACCAAGACTTCCCCCATAGCCACCAATCGCAGTCGGGCCCGCACCCTGGATAGTGAAGGTAAATCCATCGGCAGCGGCGCTGACTAGCTGGAAGGTGAAGTTGGTGGTAAAGGACTGGATGTTGACCGGTGTGGTATAAAAGGCGCTCCCGGCCTGATAGCTTCCTCCGGTCGTAATCTCAAGGCTGTTGGCGTTCACTTTGGTGGCGCTATTTAGTTGCAGTCCAGTGGCGCTGGGAAAGCCGCCGGCAAAGTTAATGGTGCTCGGAGCGCCCGATTGAATCACGTAGGCCGCGGTGGCCACCGCGCTCTGGGCATATCCAGGAGCAACCGCCAGAGCCTCCAGGGTGGTGCTCGCGCTGACAGTGATTGCCGAGCTATAGACCGCGGACGATGTGGTTGGCGTAGTCCCGTTGGTGGTGTAGTAGATCGTCGCTCCGGGAGTGGTATCGGCGATCGTAACCGACTGCGTCGAGGTATAGGTGCCCGTACCCGGCGAAAAAGTGGGCATTGCCGCGGTCGCTGCCTGGATAGTGATGGTCGCGCTGCCCACACTGCTTGCACTGTATCCCGGGGCCTGCGCAATGGCATTGATCGTGACCGTGCCGCTATCCACGCTGATCGGAGAGTTGTAGACGGTAGACGACGTGGTAGGAACCGAGCCATCGATCGTGTAGTAGATGACTGCCCCCGCGGTTCCATCGCTGAGCGTCACCTGTTGCGCCGTAGCGAACGTCCCTCCGGTCGGAGTGAAGGCCGGTGTCTGCGTCACCGACCCGGACTGAGACGTGAACGTCCATGACAAAATTTTCTGACTTGAGCTTTGACCACCAGAACCGCCGGTAAAGCCGATATATGCCAAGTTGCTACCGATGGTTGCGGGGATATTGATCGGGAACGTATGAGTAAACGTCTTGTTCACGACGATATCCGTCAGGGTCAAAACCAGGTTGACGCCGTCGTACGTCATGTTCACGTTGATGGTGTCTCCACTGGTCAGCAGAATGCCCGACGAGGTCATGTCGACGGCGGGAACGGTGGGGGCCGCGCCGTTCACATAGAGTCCAGTTGAATCTGCGCCCTCCCCGGCGTTGTTGTAGAAATCGAACTTGATGGCGACACTCTTCCCGATACCACCCGTTGTTCCCGTGGTTGGGTTCGGTCCGTATCCCAGGCTTCCCCCGTAGCCACCAATCGCGGTGGGGCCAACGTTTTGCATGGTAAACGTAAATCCATCGGCGACGGCATTCGAGAGCTGAAATGCAAAGGTCGTGCTAAAAGCCTGGATGTTGGTTGGAGTGTTATAGAACACGCTTGATGCCTGGTATGTTCCCCCGGTGGTCAACTGCAGGCGGGTGTCGTCTGTGTTCGCCGCGCTTCCGTTCAACGTCAGGCCGGCGACGCTCGCAAAGCCATTGCCGTAGTTAATCTCCGTCCCGTTCGGCGTAATCGTGTAAGGTGCGCTTGCCACGTTGCTGTTTGTCAGCCCGCTGGCAGTAGCGATTGCATTGATGACGGTGCTGACACTGACGGGAATCGCCCCCGTGTATTTAGTCGAATTGGTCGTGGGAGTCGAGCCATCCGTCGTGTAATAGATGACAGCTCCGGACGTGCTGTCGGAAATAGTGACAGACTGCGTGGTTGTGTAGGAGCCGGCGGCCGGAGAAAACTGCGGCATGGCAGTCTGCGTGTTGAAGTTAAAGGTCGCGCTCGACACTGCGCTCTGAAGATATCCGCTCGCACTCGCAATCGCCTGCACGGTCGTTTCGGTTGAGAGTTGGAAGGGAGCGGTGTACTTTGTTGACCCCGTCGTGGGAGTCGAGCCATCCGTTGTGTAATAAATGGTGGCGCCGCTTACGGTATCCGTGATGGTGACTTGTTGTGAGCCGCTGAAGGTTCCTCCTGCGGGTGAAATGACGGGCGCGGGCGCCTGCTGTGCTCCGCCCAGAAGGCCGTAAACGTCGACCTGGCCACCCGCGCCCACATAGACCTTCCCGTTCGTGATGACGGGAACTGTGAACTTAACCGCTTGTCCTGGGTTGTCGCGATTGGAGTTCTGATTGCTGTCGTAATATTCCTGCGCCACGTTGTTGGCGTTAAATGCATACAGGACCGAGGATCCGTTTGAGGTGAACGCATCGGTCATCAATGCCCACACAATGCCGTTCTGTGTGCCATTGGAGGACACCACCGGGGTGGCCCCCGGAAATGTCGAGCTTGCCGAGGATTGCGCCGAGGGCGTCCTAGCCAGAGCACCATTGGTGATAGGAAACATCTTCAGGGCATCATTTTCCGCCCACATGTAGACCTTCCCATTCCAGTAAGCCGGGGTGCTCCACAATCCTGAGTATGCTCCCAATGCCCCCGTAATATCCTGCACCGCATTGGTGTTGGAACCGGCATTGGAGCCGGCGTAGCCGCCGAGATTGTCTCGATTGATGACCAGTATCCGGCCTTCCTTGCCAACTTGGACCAGGAGGTGCGGATATGTTCCTGGTTGATTCGGAAGCAGGAGAACACCGCCGGAGCCTTGATCGTCATCTCCCGACGTCAACGCGGATTGATTGTAGTCGGTGAATGCGTCGCTGATGGCAAAGCCGCCATTCGACAGATCGTAGCGAAGAATGCTTTCGCCATAGTCGACGCTGTTTGTGAGCGGGGGATAGCTGGTGAAATCACCGTTGCCAGTGGCCAGAAATGCCCTGCCGTTTGCGCTCACTGTGTCGATGGGGAATCCTGCGCCCGCCCCCCAGATCCCATCGCCGTATCCATTGGGGGAGGTGCAAATCGCCGCTGTTCGTTGAAGGGTGGTCTCGTTGTAAACCAGGACCCAGCCGTGCCAGGGCCCATCATCGCCATGAGAGCCAAAGCCAATGTAGATGTTCCCGTTGAAGAGATCGAGTGCAGAGCGATTATTTTGCCACAAGGTACTGAAGGCCAGCGTGCCTCCCGAGCTTCCGCTGCCGGTGCCAGGTACCGATGCTGAGAGGGACACTGGACTGCCAGATTGCTCGTTGCCGTTCAGAATGTTGAGAGCATGCAGCCTTTGATAGTAGTTGCCGTTCTCTTTGCTCTTGGCGAGCACGAAGAGGGTGTTCGTGTTCAGGTCGATCACCGGGGTGGCGGTGATGCCAATCTCGGGGTGAATGTCTCCAACACCACTTTGCACATCTGTATAAGGAACGGTTGTCGCTCCCGATGCGGCCCCATGGGCCGTGCTGATCATGCTGGCTTTCCACAGGGGCGCACTGTTCGCGCCTCCGTTGCTGTCGGCATCGAAGGCGTAGACCGTATCATGTTCGTCAGCAATGAAAATGACGTTGTGGGTCGCGCCGTTTATGGTCAGATTAGCTACGTAGAGCGGCTGCGCATACACCTGGCCATCCACGGCCTGGCTGAATAGCTTGCCAAACGTATTGGTGTTCACGTTGGTCGGAGTGAGAACCGTCTCCTGAGTGTTCTGACCCTGATGAGTGTTGTCGTAGCGCCACGTGAGCACGTTGGGGATCTGCGCGAGCACGGGTCCTGCCCCGGCCAGGAACAAAAGACACAGGAGCAGTAACCTGGAAAGGGTCACGGATTTTGCTTGAATGGACGCGAGCCGGTGGCGTCGCGCGTGGCGCGTGGATTCACTTAGCCGGAAAATAAAGCCCTCCTACCCGGGTGGGCATTTGGGCCGCAATTCCAGCTACGTACTGCCTGGCCCAGGCCGCCCTACCGTCAAACGATTTTTTGGACTGGCGCAGTCCTGTTGAAATCGACAGGAGCCTTGCAGCCCAGGGGATTGGGGATCGCATAAGGGGATGGTAGGGGGGAAATTCTGAGACGCAGGTCGAATATACAACAATTGGGCCATTACGAAAGACATTTTTGCAGGTCATTCATTTAAAAAAAGAGCTCTCATTTGACTTGACAGCTGTCACTCCCGTTGGCTTCATCCTGGAAGGGTGCGAGACTTGGAAGACTCAACCATGAAACGGATAGCCTTGCTCGCTCTACTGGTAACCGGCGTTGTTTGGGGGGCGTTCCTAATGGGCGGGGCCACCGTCGCGGTAACGGCCGCGAGCGGGGCGACCGGAATGGTCTGGGAAAAGCATGGGGACTGGCATCTCAATGGCAGCGCCAACGCCCTTCGGTTGGGGGAAGCGATCCCGCCTGGCGGTTTGATCACCGCGGGCGTGGACGGTCCCGCGCACTCGATTGTAATTTTCCTGCCCGACGGGCAGCGGATGCTGTGCGAATGCTACGAAGCGAAAACATGTTCCCAGGGTTTCCGCGTTCCCGCGATCACTCCGCAGCCCCAGCCCGCGGTTTGGGAGATGTTTGTCGCAGTCAGGAACGTCTTGTTGTTGCGGCCGGCAACGGCCGAGGCCGCTTTCCCCGCCCCAGCAGGGCGCGAAGAGATGGCGGTCAACTCCGAGATGGTAGCCGCAGTCAGCCCGCAGGGAGAGATCTCAATCGCTCCCGCGCTCCGTGTTCTACCCTCGGGTCAGTACTCGCTTAGGGTAGCAGTCGGATGGGCAAACGGCCGCGGCAACCGCGCCGAGCATCCAGCCGCTGGATTGGTCGGCTGCGCAGAAGGTAGCACAAGTTCGGGTAAGCGGACCGGGCCTTTACAGGATTCGCGTGTCGGATCAAGCGTCCGTGCCGCGATTCGAGATTGAAGTGCTGGCCACCTCTCCAGCATCGTTGGCAGCCGAGACTGCCGGCCTGAAAATGGCCCGCGAGACTATCCTCAAGTGGACTCACAAGGGCTGGCCCCTGCACGGTTTCCTACGCGTCTACCTTGAATCGCGCCTGACCGCCGCTTCGCCGTGACCTGGTAATCGAACTGAATAGGTTACGAATGCGACCGGCGTGCGAAACTGCCTGAGCCGTTTCGCACTTGGTGTAGACCGAAGCCACGTAATTGCGAAACTGCGTTTAATGCCTGCCCAGATATTCGGCTAACCGGGCATCCACTGGGCGTGGCCGGCCGGCCTCTGCGGCTTCATCTATGCGCAGAAGAGCGTCCTGCATATAGCGCACAACCAGCCAGCGCAACGGTTCCACCTCCCACTTCGGTGAACGTCTCTGGGCCAGCGGAAGCATCTCCAGGCCAGTCTGACGATTCATGATCAGGCCGGCGAGCAATCGTCCGGACAGATTGCTGGTGGAAACTCCCTGTCCCGTAAACCCCATAATCGAACCGATACGCGAGCTCGCGTCAAAGCTTACAGCCGGCATCCAGTCGCGGGGCATGCCCACCGGACCGCCCCATGCGTGGGTGAAACCAATCCCTGCCAGCGTTGGGAACCACTGCACCAATGAGCGCTGGATCATCGTCACGGTCTCTTCATGGGTATCTTGCTGGTCGGTGATCTTCGAGCCGAAGACATAAGGTGCGCCCCGGCTGCCAAAGAGGATGCGTCCATCCGGGGTCTTGGTCAGGTATACGACTGTGTTGCGCGTGGAAGCAACGCTCTCTCCGTTCTGCCATCCGATCTGCGACCACTGCCCGGCAGTCAGCGGTTCCGTCACCGAGATCAGGGAATAGACCGGCAGCAGAGCCCGGTGCAGCCCAGATAGGCGTGTCAGATACGCCTCTCCCGCCAGCACGATGGCATGCTTTCGCGCGCAGCTCGCCCCCAGGCGTGATGAGGCTCCCGGGTTTGACGCTGGTCACCTGCGTCTGCTCATAGATGACCCCGCCGCGCGCCTCGACTGCTCGCGCCAGGCCACGCACCAGGCGCGCCGGATGCAGGCTCGCGCCGTCAGGCGTATACAGCCCGCCATGCACATCGGTTACGCGAATGCGTTCCGCAGCTTCTGCGGCGCTGAGCATCTGGTAGCGATTGCCCAATCCGAGCCGCTCATAGGCTGCATAGCTCGAGCGAATGCCTGGTAGCTGATGCTGCCCGCGCGCCAAGGTCAGGACGCCGCCCTTATGAAAGCTGGCGTCGATCTTTTCTTCTGTACAGACGCGGCCCACTTCATCCACGGAGGCGCGCATGGTCAGCAGCAGATTACGCGCAGTCTCAGTCCCGAAGCGCCTCTCCAAAGCACTAGCCGTCACAGGAAAATTTGGGGAACACCAACCTCCGTTGCGGCCCGAGGCGCCGAAGCCGGCGATCTCCTTTTCCACCACCGCAACGCGGAGTGCGGGCTCATCCCGCAGCAGGTAATAGGCCGTCCACAGGCCGGAATAGCCGGCGCCCAGGATCGCCACGTCGACGTCGGTCGAACTCTTGAGCGCTGGCCGGGGCGACAACGGCTCGTCCAGGTCCTCAAGCCAGAAGCTGTAAGTGGAGTAATCGCGCATCAAACGACCGCGTCACCCGGCCAACAGGAAACCAGCCAGCAACGCAAAGGCGACGCCAAGGCCCTCGCGCGACGTGATCTTCTCGTGCAGAAAAAGGACACTTAATGCGATCGTGATCACCGGGTACAGCGACGACATCGCGATCACTGTCGAAACCTTGCCTTTTTCAACTGCCGCAAAGAAGGCCAGAAAGCCCACAAAGTTTACAAAGCCTGCACCAACCGACCAGCCGAATCCCTGGGGAGACCAATCGATGTGGAAGCGCTCCAGCGAGAGCACCACCAACCCAAAGGCCATCACGCCGACTACTTGAAAAAGCAGTGTCTGCCGCGGCCGTGTGTAGTTGGAGGCCAGCTTGCTGAATACTCCCCACACGCCCCATGCCAACACGGTCATGCCTGCATACAGGATCCAAGGCTTCATCAACACCACCTGTTCGGAATTTAGTGATGACCCAGGCTCCAGACATACGCGGCCAGGGCTTTCACCTGGTCGTCTGTGAGTTGCGCCCCGCCCATCGGCGGCATGGGGCTGCGATATTCTTTCGGTTGCGCGACGCCGTCGGTGATGGTCTTGGCGATGCCGGCATAGCTACCATCGCTCCACAACCATTTTTGATCTGTCAGGTCAGGGCCCAGGGGAGTCCCTTTGCCGTCGGAGCCATGGCAGCCCGTGCACGAACCTCCGCCCACTTGTCCGTGATAAGATACGATCACCCAGCGCCACCATCTCTTGCGTCGCGCCTGTGGGAACGGAGAGGCCTGCGTCCGGGTTTGTGCCTTCCGGTGGTTTGGCATTGGCCGTGTCGATAGGCCCGGGCGAAGCCGAGGCGCTCGGGCATGGAGTAGATCTCGCTCCTCCGCCGGCAGAGCCGCCCACATAAACAACGTGGTATATCCGCCCGGTATTATCGTCGGAAATGTAGAGCGACCCGTCCGGTCCCATAGCAATGCCACTGGGACGATGAACAGCTTTCTCCGGCGTCTCCACCGCACCGGCGAAACCGTCGGCAAATATTTCGCACGGGCCCGCTGCACGGGCTCCGGCCAGCGGCTGAAAGACAATGTTGTAGCCCCCCTGGGCAAAGGGTGCGCGATCCCATGAACCGTGGAAGGCGATGAACACGCCGTTGCGGTAGTGAGCGGGGAACTGCTTCCCGTCGTAGAACACCGCGCCATTCGGCCCCCAGTGGGCAGGGAAAGCCGCCACCGGGCCGGTCTTGCTGGCACAGACGCCGACCTTATTGCCGCCGTCTCCGCCGTATTCTGGCGCCAGCACCAGCTTCTGCTGCACTGCGTCGTAGTAGCACTCGGGCCAGCCATAGTCGCCGCCCTGCTTCAGCAGCAGCAACTCTTCTGCCGGCAAAGTGGCTTCCTTCGGCTGCGCGTATAGGTCGGGCCAATTCGCATGCAGCTGGTCTCGTCCATGTTGGGTCACAAATAACCGCTTGCCCGCTGCGTCAATGGCGAAGCCCTCACCGTTGCGTATCCCTGTGGCGAAGCGATCGGCTGGGGTAAACGGTTGGTTGGTCTTGTTCGCGTCGTAGCGCCAGGTGCCACCGCGAGTCTCGAGCTCCGTGCAGGGGTCCGCACCGGGCGACTTGAGCGTTCGATTCTTCAGCTGGCAGGAGTTGGTCGCAGTGCCTACATCGACGTACATCGACCCGTCGGCGGTGATCGCGAATGGATGCATGGGGTGGTCGCCGCCCAGAGGCAGTCCGGTAACGACTGTGGTGGCCGGTCCCTGGGGGACGATTGACCCCGCAGATAGCGGGTAACGTACGATGCGATCGTTGATCTCGGCGTAAATCGAGTCCTTATAGAGAGCGATCCCGGTGCCACCCTTTCCGCCGGTCTCTTCGGTTTCGCCAAAACGCTCAGTAACGCCTGCCTTACCCGCCCCGGTCTTATCTTGCAGCGCTACCAGAAATCCGCCGGCGGGAGGCTTGTCTCCCGGGGGATAGTAGTCGCCGGACCAGGTATTCACGTACACCACTCCGTTCGGCGCCACCACGAGGTGACGCGCGTGTCCAATACCGTCGGCAAATATCGTTGCGCAGAAACCAGCGGGTAATTTCAACCCGCTGTCATCGCTCGGGCATCCGCCACCCTTGGTCTCTGCGCCAGGTCGGCCTGACGCCAACGAACTGCCTACACACAGTGCACTAAAGGCGATGGCAGGCAGCAAACTCTTAAGCAGACTGGAAAATCGCATGGATCACCCCTTCAGCATCTGACTAAATTTAGCCTTTTTTACAATCGGCCGAATTTCTTTACCGCTTCTTGAATAGATTTAGTGTTCTCGATGTACGCATACATGCTGTGTTCTTTAAAGTCCAGTTGCTGTGACAATACCAGCACCTTTGGCGCGATTTCCCGGGGTACGACCACGACTCCGTCGCTATCCGCAGCGACAATGTCGCCGGCATTGACCTTGATTCCGTCACACACGACTGGTATGCCGGTGCCCGCAACACGATAGTGCCCGGCGGAAGTTGCCGGGACGATACCGCTCGCATAGACGGGAAATCCAATCTTGCGCAGATAGGCCACGTCACGCACGCCTCCATCGATCACCGCGCCGGCGAACTCGCGTGCAGACATCGCCGTGCCCATCAACCCACCCATTCCGGCAATATCCGCTCCATCTTGCACGGTCATCACATACACCGAGTCCTTGGCCCCCTGGTCGATCGCCGTGAGCATACCGGTGAGCGCATTGGGATCGTGATTTTCTTCCTTCACCAGCTTTACGGTTACCGCATAGCCGGCGAACTTTGTGGTGAAGATCGGCTGCATGTGGTGCGTCATATATTGCCGCTGTCCGGTGAGCTGCTCAATCGCGTCGGAGACTGAAGAGACTTCAACGTGCCGGTACCCTGCAAGCATGGCCACGGGATCGTTGGCGTACACCGATGCGTCGGGAAACGTTTGTGCGTGCAGCAGCAGTGCAACGAGCAGGCAGGGAACGATAAGAGCCCCTGCCAGAAAGATTTTCTTTCGCGAGTGATTCAGCTTCACAGTTCTCTCCTCATAAAGCGATGTGATCCCTTGCAACGACTACCAATCGAGAATTGCGCCGTCTGCCGCACGTGCTACCGAGGTAGCAAATGCTTCCTGCTTGAAAGGATGTTTCGCTGCCTCAGCCTCATTCACTTCGATCCCCAGGCCCGGAGATTCGCTCTTCGACCAGTAGCCGTTCTCCATCTTCAAGCCATGCTTGACTACGTCCCAACGCCAGGGCACGTCCGTAAGCATATCTTCCTGGATGAGAAAATTCGGTGTCGACAGAGCAAAGTGGAGTGCTGCAGCATTGGCAATCGGGCCCAGAGGGTTATGCGGCGCCACGCCCATATAGTAGGTCTCTGCCGCCGCCGCTATCTTTTTTGCTTCGTAAAGGCCGCCGCAATGGCACAAATCGGGCTGAATTACGTGGCACGCTTGCTGTTCGAAAACCTCGCGAAACTGGTAGCGGGAAACTAATCGCTCACCGGTGGCGATGGGAACACGGACCGCTTCACGAACCTGGCGCAGCGCCGGAATATTCTCCGGGGGAACCGGCTCTTCACAGAAGTACGGGCTGAATTCTTCAATCGCGTGAATATATTGGATCGCCATGGCGGGCGAGGTTCGTCCGTGGAAATCGATCATGATGTCGATACTGTCTCCCACGGCGATGCGCAGTTTCTCGAACATCTGAGAAAACTGGCGTACATACTGGCGCCCCATCAATGGCTCGGAATAGGGAACAAAGACGACTTTCAGCGCAGTATAACCGCGGGCGACCACCTCATTGGCAAGATCGATGAGTGGCTGGGGATCGAAGGTCTGGTAGACGGACTTCATATCTCCGCCGCCAAGGTGGGTATACATGCGGACCCGGTCTACGTACTTCGCCGCCGAGTAGTCGATACACCGGAAGGCCGAGCGACTTGCCGAAGATATCCCAGCACGCTTGTTCCAATCCACTGATCGCGCTCATGCCAATCACGCCCATGCGGAAAAATGAATGGCGATAGAGCTTCTGATAGAGATGCTCGATGTTGCGCGGATCCTCGCCGATCAGCATAGGAGTGAAATCTTCGATCGCGCCGGTTACCGCCCGGGTCTTCCACTCCAGCGAGGCCTCTCCCCAGCCAAACAGACCCGCCTGGTCGGTGATGACCTTTACAAACACCCAATTCCGCATCTCTGCGTTGACGACGATGGTCTTAACATCAGTGATTTTCATAGTAGCTTTTCCCGGAAATCAGGCGACGATTTAGAAAACATCAAAGGGAACGGGCTTTAAAGTCTGCGTGAGAACTAGAAAAGAAACCGCAGGTCCCTCCACTACGCTGCGCTCCGGTCGGGATGACAATTCTGTTGCCGGGAAAAGGTCTCAGCAAGCGTCAGACGAATGACCGTCAATGGCCCCACAGAATTGTCATCCCGACCGGAGCGCAGCGTAGTGGAGGGACCTGCGGTTTCTTTTCCCCCATCCAACCCAGGCTCAGTGTCCCTTTGCCACCGCATGCTTAGGCACAATCGCGCTCTGCGGCAGCGCAAACGCAAACAACACACTTCCGCTGCTCGTCAGCAGGTATTGCCGGCCGTCGAGTTCATAGGTAATCGGAGAGCTTCCAATGCGAGCCCCAGAGCCAGAATGCCAAAGCGTCTTGCCGGTGCTTGTATCCAGAGCGAGAAAATTTCCTTGAGCATCAGCGGTGAAGGTAAGTCCGGAATCCGTGGTCAGCACTCCAGCGCCGGAACCGCCCGGGCCAAGTTCATGCGTCCACCGGATCTTGCCGGTTTGGTAATCGATCGCCTCCAGCACGCCCTTGCCCCATAGTCCATAATCCGCGCCCGCCCAACCGTAGGAACCGTCCGCAGGCTTGTTGAAGTAGAGGCTGTAGGCGGGGTGTGCATCGACAATAAACAGGCCGGTCTTAGGATCGAAGCTAGGCGAGCGGTAGTTTGTAAGTCCACCCTCATCCGGTGCAATCAAGCGGCCGTCCGGCGCCGGATCCTTGGCCGGATTTGGAATGGGACGCCCTTGCTTGTCCACGCCCGATGCCCAGTTCACGGGCCCGAAGGGAACCGTCAGCAGGCTCTTGCCATTGGTTCGATCCAGAACGAAGAAATACCCATTGCGGGAGGCTTGCATGAGCATCTTTCGCGGTTGTCCATGGAAAGTTCCGTCCACCAGTACTGGGATCTCGACCGCATCCCAGTCATGCGTGTCATGCGGCGACGGTTGAAAGGACCACACTAACTGGCCTGTATCGGGATTCAGAGCCACGATGCTGCAGGTATGCTCGTCGTCCCCCGGCCGGGCATTGCCGTCCAACACCGGCGTGGGGTTCCCCGTTCCCCAGTAGATGAGGTTCAGGTCAGGATCATAAGTACCGGCCATCCACGTCGTGCCGCCCGTGGTGACGTTCGGGCCCGGCGGAGGCGTGACATTCCACTGCCACTGCGTCTGGCCCGTCTCCGGATCGATCGACTTCAGGAACATAGGTATGTTATCCAGATCGCCGCCCACGCCCACCAGGACATGGTTACCCACAATGAAAGGCGCCTCGGTTGCCCAATAGCCTTTGTTCACGTCGGCAAGTTCAATAATCCACCGCACCTTGCCGTCCTTGGCATTGAGGGAGACCAAGTGCGCATCCGGCGAGACGAAGAACAGCCAATCCTTATAAATGGCTACCCCGCGCTGGCCGATATGGTCCCCTTTGTTGGGTGGATAGGTGTACTGCCAAAGTTTCTGGCCCGAGCGCGCATCGATCGCCCAGACATTGTCCGGGACGGTAAAGTACAACACGCCATCGACCAAGATCGGGGTGGATTTGATCTCTGCCGGCTGGTTCGTCTGAAAAGCCCAGGCCAGGCTCAGATCGCTCACATTTTGCGGAGTAATCTGCGTCAGCTTGCTGTGCCGTCTTCCGGAGTAGTCGCCGTGGTATCCAGGCCAGCTGTCGGCCGGCGGATGCAGAAGCATGTTCGCATCCACATTCTGCGCCTTGAGCGGACATGAAAATGCAAAGGCCGATACCGCGCCTACGGCAAGAAGCAGGATGTTTCTCAAAGCAGTCAAAAAATGCTCCTAGCGCAGGGTCTGTATATAGGCCATCAGGTTATGGATATCGTCGTCGGTGTATTTGCTGAAAAGTGCCACATGGGCCTCGACGGGTGCGTCAATGGAGACCTTTACAGCGCTGGTCGGCCACGATCGGTACGTTCCTGAAGCATCCCGCAATCCCACCGTGAATTCATCCTGGTATGCCAAGGTCCCTGCAACCTTTTCTCCCGAAGCGAGTGTCACCGTTACCTTGCTCTTCACGTCTTTGGGATACAGCATTCGCTCTTCCAGCTGCAGCCCCTCGTAGCGTGAAGCCACGCCGGCCAGGTCGCCGGTGGGCGAGTGGCAGGTCGCGCAACCGCCCGCGCCATTGAAATAAGCTTTTCCGGCCTCTACGTTCCCCGTCTGAAGATCGGACACATCGACCCCCTTCCTCTTGCCGCTCTGCGCCATCGCTTTGGTCTGCTGGGAATGAATAAAAGCGGCGAGCTGAGTGATCTGGTCAGCGGAGAATGGGAAAGCAGGCATCCCCTTGTCGGTTCGTCCATGCAGCACCACATCCCCGATCTTGTCTCCGCCTACGTCAGCCGTCACCAGCTTCGACCGGGTGAGGTCGGGGCCCGTTTCTCCGCCGCCGGCATCCCGGCCGTGGCAGAAGGCGCAATTCTGTTGGAAGAGGGAACCGCCGGCGGCAGCCAGTTCGGCAGTTTGGGCAGGCGGCGCATTGCCACCGTGGGTGGGTCCAGCGTTTTGCGTTGCCGGGGCGGCCGGCGCCTGGCTAGATGCTGCATAGATGTGCAATTGTCTGCCCTGGTAAGCAGCCAAACCTGCGATCGCCGCCAGCATGGCAAAATCCCGGAATCTCTTCATCCTTGTGATACCACCTTCATCCCCATCGGGTTCTACTTCATTTGCTAGGCGCAGAGCCGGCCGGCCGCGGGTGCGATGTCGTGCTTCCCTCGGTCATCCCTAACGACCACTTGATCGCCTCGAAATACATCTTCCGGATGTCCGGATCTTCCCATGCCTCTTCGGTGTGGCCGAGGGTGGAATAGAAGACCCTCCCTTTACCGTACATCTTGCTCCAGGCCACTGGGAAATCATGGTCCGTGCGATGGATACGCGGGTTGTTCTCATAGTTGAGCTTGCTTGGGTCCAGGCTGAGCAGCACGTTCACATTGCTCCGCGACCAGTCCTTAGGCTGATAGATTTCGTCATATTTCACGAACGCTTTAGGAAAATGGCGCACTGCGGGAAAATCGGGATCCTCATTGATAATCGGCGCATTGAAGGTCATCCATGGATGCTGATCGAACCATCCCCCGATCATCTCGCCGTATTCCGGCCAGGTGTAGTTCGTATCCAGCGCGGCGTGGATCCCCACGAAGCCCTTCCCGTCTTCCTTGATGAACGACATTAAATCCTGCTTCTGGCTCGCGTCCATGTCCAGTTCGCCGGTAGTGCTGGCAAAGATGACGGTGTCGAAATAGTTCAGGTTCTTTGCGTTGTTCTTCAGTTCTTTCTTGGTGAGCAGTTCGGTATCGGTGCGCAGCATGGTGTCCCAGAGCCCACTCTCCTTGCCCATGTCGTAAATGGCGGCCATCGCGGGTGAGACCGAGTTGTGTTCGAAGCCCTTGGTTTGACCGACTACGAGAACGTGTTTGAGGTAGATCTGCTTGGCGTGCGGCGGCGGCGCCGGCATGTTGTTTGGTGGCTGTTGCGCTTCTACTTTGCCGGTCTGAATCAGAAATCGGGGAGTGAGAAGGGCGAGCGAAAGAAAGAAAAAGATCCGAAAAGCGCGCACGCAGTCTCCTTACAAACCTGAAAAAGCAGGATTTTCGCCCGGAGAGCAGTTTATTGAGGAATGTCCACAGACGCAATGCTTCCGCTTTTAAGACGCTGGGACCGCTTTTGACCGGAGCGGACTCAATCCACTAGAGTTCGGGTCATGAGACGAGCTCTCGTGCTGGTGTTGCTCATCGCCACCGTCGCCCCACTGGGAGCGCAAGCGGTCAAGCGCCCCGCCATCACCGGAATCGCTTTTGCGCGCTTCTATACGACCGATCCGCCCGGAGCCCAAAAATTCTACGGGACCACCTTGGGCTACAAGCGCGTGGAGTCAAACGGCGAGTGGATCTATCCGGTCAATTCCTCCCAATGGATCGAAATACTGACTTCGCCGCCGCCACCCAAGCCGGACGTTCGCATGGCAGCAGTCGCATTCACCACCCGCAACGCGGCCGGGCTGGAGCGTTACCTGGCGGCACATGGGATCACGACAGAGTTGCCGTTAAAAGCGGGGGAATTCGGGGTGCGCGATCCCGAACCGGTGTGATGGACCACTTCTCGCTGGGTGTAGCCCACATGGCTGACGCCGTTGCCGCTCTGGAGCGGAACAAGTGCGAGGGATCCAACTGCACCAAGACCCAGGTCGGTCGCGATGGCAAAGTGCAGCTCAACCTATTCGACCCCGATTTTACCAGGGTGGAGTTTATGGAATTCACTCCCGCCAAAGAGGCCTGCTGCTCACCCTTTGTGGGCAAGCATCCTGGCCCTGAGGAAGACAAATAGTTATATCCGAAACTCCAAAGGCGACCACCTTGTCGTAGTCGCCCTCGCAGTGCAGATTGGCCCTAACCGCCCAGTTTCCGGAGGGTCGTCAACTTCTCCGTAGATAGCTTAGCGTTAACCAGCTTCGCAATCGTCCGCTTTCTGGCATCGCTAAGTTTTGCTGGTTCGCCGGACTTAGCCGTACTATTTTCGGAATTTAGGCCGGCTAGCCTTTGCTTACCAACATTCAGCGCTTTTTTTTCGAGAGCCATATTCGTGTACCAAATCAAACCGAAATGGATCGCGTCCAGAATCTACGATTACCGGACGCGTGATCTGAAGAAAGAATGGCGGTCGGCAATTACGCCGCTCGCCAAGCTCCGTATGAGACTAGGTATACCGGCCAGTCAGTTTCATAGCGGCAACGACCTTGCTTGCCGCCGGCTTCGCAGTGTCAACCTTCGACTTTGCGCCCTTGGTCTTGGCGGGAGTGGTCGTCTTCTTGCTGATAAGGGATTTCTTTTCCATAGCCATTTGGGTCTCCATTTTTTATTTAACTGCTTTACGCACTCCTCAAAGCAAGCCTATGGCCAAACTCGGACCCAATCTGTGAATGTATCTAAGTTGATGAAAACAATAGGATGGGCATGCCTCATCTCCTGCCACCTTTAAAACTCTTTCTCTCTAGCCTAGGCCTATGGGTCAAAATTTAACCCCATAGGTTAAATAATTTGACCCTTTGTTAAGCCGACAAGAAAACGCAATCTGCACCTCACCCTGCTGCTGACTCTTCTCATCGAACCGTGTCGGAATCTCGTTGGTCGAAGAGGCTGAGCATCAGCGGGATAGTGCGCCGTCACGTTGTTTTTCGGCGGCAACCGCAGCGGTCGCATTACCAGCGAGCCGGTAAGCCGAGGCCAGAGCGCTGTACGTTGCGGGGTCCGGCGTGCCTGCATCAATCGCCTGTTTTAGATAAGTGATTGCGGCCTGAGGTTGTTGCTCTGCCAGGGCGCAGAGCCCACGGCGATACAGGTTGACAACCGAGTCCGCCGCCCCGGTGTACGACGGATTCGTGATGTTCCACAGAGGATGACGATCCCCTCCTGCTAGACGGAAGTTGATGGATTGGGAGGTGCTCTCATTGCTTTCCGGGTCGGTCACGTGAATGACCAGACGATAATTGCCGGGGTGTAAGTCAGTGGTGGGCAGGTCCGTCCCCATCAGGAGATTTCCGTTGGCATCGAATCCGCCGCGGTCAATAATTTGCGGTTGCTCCTTCCGGGCAGCTACGCCGAGCTGACCGATTAAATACGAGACCTGTAAGTGTTTGCCCTTGAGCCATGCTGGCATATCGGGCTGTTCCCAGAGTTGGTAGAGCACCCTTAGAGGATCACCGGCGGTCAGTGTCGCGTTGTCTGACCCTCCAATCGGGATCCTCACTCCGGAGAAACTGAACGGTTGGGTTTGTTCATAGTCGCGCTGGACAGGCTCCAGTGATGCAAAGACGACTTGACTCATCCCCAGACTTTGGCTGGGACCTGGAACCAGGACTCCGCGAGTCTGGGAGAAGCTCTGCTTGGTGACCAGATTAGTGACGTCTACGCGCAACTGATATTTCCCGGGAAACGCCGCCAGCCGGCCGGCTATCGCCAAGGGCCTTTGCGGCAGCTGCTGAGCTTGATCAGAATTGAGGAAGTCGTGAAGCTGTTGCTGATCCGAGTAGATGACCTTACCGTCCGAACCCAGCAGTTGGGACTCAACAGACAGAGAGTAGTAGAGGCGACGCTCCGAGTCTTTTCCTAAAACGAAATCGCCGGCATTTAACAGTCGAAACAGGTAGTGGATGCTGGTCTCGTTAGCCCCATCTCGCGTGGTCATG
This sequence comes from uncultured Acidobacteriaceae bacterium, assembly GCA_963746595.1. Lineage (GTDB taxonomy): Bacteria > Acidobacteriota > Terriglobia > Terriglobales > Acidobacteriaceae > PALSA-350. The sequence continues at coordinate 736,945 of CAVVBS010000009.1, read as the reverse complement.
ACAGTAAGATCGCTAAAATCCTGCCCCAAAAGCACGCGATGAGTCACGCCCTCCAGAAGGGCTCGCCTGGAGGAAAGGAGGCTCTGATTTTCTGGCAAGTTGCGATAATCGCGAATTTTGTTCAGAAGAGTATCTGATTCAAGACCCGGATAGGCCTCCTTGGTGTCAACTGGCTCATTTGGAAGAAGCGAAAGCGTCAAGTTCGCGACTTCGTCGCTCAATTGATCCTTGATGATCTTGAGCGCAACTTGCTGATTATTGGCCCCATTCGTACTGGCAATCAATTTTTCCGGGCGATCCTGATAAGGCGAGTAGATCCTGTAATCCTCTCCCACGCTCGGCTTAAAGAAGATGACGGAAAAATAGGGGGCCAAGGAGCTGGCGGGGTCTTGATAGAACCAGATTTCCATGGGTCTGAGATATTTGGTGTTTACATACACTTGTTTCTGTTGTGGCGCACCGAGTGTGATGTAGACCATGCCGCGATCTGTCCGCCATCCATCCTCAAAAGAGCGTACGCCGTAGTGTGAATTAGCGTATTCAAGTCGCCGGTAGTGTTCTTCCCGGTAGGTATTTCCAGGTGCATTGGGGTCTGGGTTACGAATCATCCAAAAGCTATTTATAAAGGCGTCCCGGTCATGATCCGTTGACAGGGAATAGAAGTTAGCCCGCTCTTCGTCGGTGATCAAGTAATTGACCTCCTGTCGAATCCAATGCTCATATTTGGGGGAGAGCTCGGCGTGCTTCGCAGCACTCGCCGCAGGGGAGAGCAGAAGAGCTGAAATGAAAACGAACAAGGAGCCGAAGGATAGCAGACGCTTGAACAAGAGCTTTGGCCTCACAAATGGCTGGAGAGCGTGGACTGATCCGCAGCCGCAAGCCACCCTTCCAGTGTAATCGATGGGGACGTTTGAGGGTCGCGAGAAGCATAGGAAAGAAAAAAGGAGGGGATCGAAGATCCCCTCCTTTTGAGTACAGTACGCTCTGAACTAGAACTCGATGCGGATCGAACCACGCGCATAGAACGGGCGCTGGATCTTGGTGGGAGTGAGGAACGTCGGATCGGCGCCGGTTTGAAAGCCAGTATCGATATCCTGATTCTTGTTCAGAGTGTACTTTGAATTTGTGACGTTAAAAGTATCGAAGGCTAATTTCATGCGGAATCTTTCCGTCAACGGGTGCGCATAGTCCGTATGCAGATCCAGTTGCACTGACGATGCCTCTGTACCCGCAATGCCACGCCCACCGAGTGGGATCTCCCCCGTGTTGGTATAGACAGGATGAGAAGCCAATTGGTTTATGGGAATTCCGCTCTGTCCTCGTGCGCCAAGCCCTACGTCAAGTCCCTTGACGAGGCCATGCGGGAACACGTATGAGCCAAAGATGTTTCCTACAGCTCTGCGATCCTCATTGAGGTAGCCCGGTAGGAATTGGGCTCCCAAAAGGCCGAGCTCACCGGTTGTGAAATCGAAGAGAGAACTGATTCCGGGATCAGACTGACCGTTGTCATTTCTAAACAATCCTTCATAGTTCCCCCAAAGCTTGGCATAGCGAAAATTTGCGCGAACAAGAAAGTTGTGACTAAAATTCTTGTTCGCTTCTATCTCCAGGGCCTGATAATGGCGCAGTGGAACTGCAAAGCCGTCGGGTTTACCGTCCGCCCGCACCCAACCCGGACTATCGACCGGATCGCCTGGGCCGGTATACGGATCCAGAAATGAGTTGGGCTGGGCATTCGTAGCGCAAGCGGCGCCAATAACGGTGCCAAGGCTGTCTTCCTGCACGCCGTAATCAGCCGTGCAATCGCCTGGAGCCGGACCGTCAGGATTGTAGGTTTCCTCCTGCTCATTGACAAAGTAGTCGGCAGAGGGACCTGGATTGCCTATGGTGTAGATCTGGTTCAGCAGGAAATCGTTTGTCTGCCCTGAGGCACCTTCCGGGGAAACGCCTTGCATATCTTCGACGATGCGCAGCAGACGGCGATCCGTATAGCGTGCGCTAATGACAAATCCTCCAAGTTGCCGCTCTATCCCGAGCACATACTCTTCTTCAAAGTTCAATTTGGTCTTTGGTTGGATGAGTTCGAGGGTTGAGGGTGTCGCAACAATGCCCCTCGTCTCAAACCCGGTGCCAGCAACGCCGTTTAGCAAGGTGGAAGCATCGAGCGTAGGTTGGATTGTCCCATCTGAGGCAAGTACCAGATTATGGTTACCGTCCTGAGGCGCGGCCCACCGATTTGATCCACCTGTGCTGGCATCTAGTTCCTGGTTAAGCTCGCGGATGGCGGCGTCCGTCGGAAGCGCTTGTGTGTATCGGGCCCAGTTGAAGAAGACCTTAGATTTGCGATCGCCAAATGGATCGACATTAATGCCCAGCCGCGGAGACCAGTTGTCATTAAACACATACTGCTGGTTAGGCCCGTTCAGCTGCTCTTCTTCCCACCGCAAACCAGCGTTGATGGTGACGTACCGGTTGAACGAGTAGTTGTCGTTGCCGTAAATCGCGTGGTACCCCTGCGAGGAGTTGACCAGCGGTGTGCTAAATATCCCGCGCACTTGACGTAAGTAGACTTGATGTTCGGTGCCGTCAGCCCCGAGATAAAAAGGACAGTATGTTGGCAAGCAACTAGCTGGCGCATTGGAGAGATAAAAGTTCGCGCTCGTCGGGGCCCCAATGAGCCCCGCCGGTGCGCCCAGAGCTGCGGTGGAATCGCCTTCCGCATTTGTAGCAGGGAAGGGAAAACGGGAACCGCTCCAATCCCGGTTGGCGTCATAGATAGCCCGGTCAAATCCCCAACCGACCGAAAAGGTATGAGAGCCATGGAACACCACTGTCTTTTGAAGATCGATGTTGAAACCGTAGCTATGATTCAAGGGGTTCTGGTACTCGCCTAGGCCTTGGAAGTTGGCGGAGCCGGTCGTCTTGTCTATCACCTGGTAGTCGTTGGCGAATCCAGTCTCCGTGAAGTGGCTGACTTTGTAGGACGCGGACATGTCCAATTCCATTGTGGGGCTAAGGCTAGACGTCAGTCGAGCCACGACGCTATGACTACCAAAATTCCATCGGCTGAATGAAGTGGTGTTTTTCTGGTTGAGGGTATCCGGGTAATCGGAGGGGCTCACTGCCGCCTGCCCGTAAGAAAAGTTGCTCCGGGACGGGTCGCCGAAGGCTGATGCCGCCAGCGATGTTGAGTCCGTCAGCTTATAGGTCAACTTACCTGCCCAGTTGTTCGTCGTGATAGAGGTCGTATAGGGACCGTGATTGTAGAGTGCGGCCGAAAAGCCGGTGTTAGGCGCAAGATACCAAGTCTGGTTGAGCGAAGGATTGTATGATCCGAAAAAGAATAGCTTGTCATTCTGGTGGAACACGGGAATGTAACCCCCGAGCTCTGCCGAAGCGTCGTACGCGGGGTAGGAAAAATTATGCCCACGTAGAAACGACGAGGGAATATCAGGGCTCGTGCGAAAGATGTCTGGGTTTCTCGGGCTGGCAAAAAAACCCTGGGGCGCAAAATACGCCGCTAGAGCACCGTGATATTGGGTTCCGCCGGACTTTGTGACGATTTGAACCAGACCACCATCTGCCTTGCCGTACTTGGGCTCAAAGGCCCCAGTCTTGATCTGGACCTCCTCAATAAACGACAGGTTGATGCCCGTGCCGAGTGACCCGTAGCTAGGGCTCCAAACGCCGATGCCGCCGTATCCGGAGTCGCCGATGCTGACTCCGTCTGCAACGTAACTGTTTTCAAGACCGGTAGCTCCACCGATAGAAGGATTGGCTACTCCTGTCCCGCCACCGTCCACCGCGCCTGGAGACACATAGAACAAACTTCCGACACCTCGTGCAGTCGGGACTTGCTGATAAAAAGATGTATTCAAGTTGTCGCCAACAGCCGTCGAATTGGTGTCGACTTCAACCGAGTTGGCGCTCACTTCGACCGTCTCGGTTACCTCCCCAACCTGAAGATTAAAATTGAGGTTGGAGACTCGGTTAATTACAACGTCAACCTGTTTCGCCTCGGTCGATTTGAAGCCCTTAGCCTCTACTGTGACCTTGTACTGCCCCGGAGTCAGGCCGACAATTGTGAACCGCCCGCCGTCGTCGGCGGTAACGACTCGTTTATCGGCGTCGCCCACAACGGTTACGCGGGCCCCGGGAATCACCGCGCCCGACGTGTCTGTGATGGCGCCGCCGAGGCCGCCCTGGGTGGCTGACAGCTCTTGCGCTGAGAGGTGGGTGGGCAGGCAAGCCGCGGTCGCGAACGCCAGCAGGATCAAGAGGCTGCCCATCTTGCAAATAAGCTTGTTAATTCTTTTGCTTGTCACACAATCTCCTTAGAAATAGCTCCACGGACGACCTGGGCCGCGATGAGAAGTTAGGTTGTTCGGAATGGCCCGAAGCTGATGCTTTCATTCGCCCGCGCATAACGTCCGCCGACAATCACTCGGTCCAGGGATCCAATTCAGGTAAGTCCAACTGAATCCCATCTCGGACGCACTACAACTGTCATGCCTCGGTCATAGCAATTGGGCTGCCTAAGTAGCACAAAAGTTGCAATTCCAAAGTAATTTTTGTTAAGACGCATCGAATCAGTAAATTAATACTTAACGCGGGCATCCAGCTGCGTGCGGCAGGGTTGTTAATATTTCATAAACCATAGGCCCGTGTGGATTAGTCCGGTTTTTCGTACAACAGGCGGTCTGCCTTTGAACGACTGGAGACCGTATGGCGTAGGCGCTCCTGGCGGAACCCGAAAGACCCGGCGACTCGCTTGGCAGTGCTACCGACACCTTTCGTGTCTCTCCTGAAACAAAGCACCAGCTGCGCGTGTCGTTATGGAAATCTGTAGAAATCCCAAATTTCATCGTCCAATTCGAGGGATTTTCACCCGTCGCTTGCCAGTCAACAACTAGCCAATGCCTACCGAGTAAAGGTTATAGGTCCCGTCATCGCCGATTTAGACACTGATTTGCCTAATTGCTAGGCCGGTTGTCGGCCAAACCACAATCTCGTCTAACCAAATTGCGATCTTGCGATTTGGCAGTCTACGTGCATACGAAATCAGCCTATCGGCAAGATCGAGGGTTGTTAGCGCCCGCATCGAGAAAACACGAAGGAGCCAAAATGCACCATTCGAGAACGCGCTCGATCATCGCAACGGCAGTGAGGCGACACACAACCTCTGCAGCGCTTCTTCTGCTGCTCCTGGGAACCCTCGGCTTGTCCCAGCGAACGGCCGCACAAGTCATCTATGGTGCAGTGCATGGCACGGTCACCGACGCCAGCGGGGCCGTGGTCCCGAATGCTGACGTATCAATCACGAATACGAGTACTGGTATCTCAACGTCGGCAAAGACGGACAGTCATGGCTACTATATCTTTCCCCAGCTGCAGATCGGCGGCCCTTACACCGTCGCAATCACCGCGACAGGATTTCAGAAGTTCACATCCACAGGACTCACGCTGGACGTGAATGCCAATCGTGAAGTCAACGCCACCCTGCAAATAGGGTCTTCCGTGCAGACGGTGAATGTGCAAGCGGCTGCAGTGCAAGTGGAAACTTCGGATACACAGTTGAAGCAAGTCCTTACTGCGGAACAGATGGAAGAGGTTCCGCTCCTCGGCCGCGATGTATCCGGTTTGCAAAAGCTTGCACCCGGTACTGTGGAGTCGAGCGACCGGTTTGGCAGCTATTCATCGAATGGCAGCCAGACGCAGTCAAACTCATATCTGCTGAATGGCGCCGACATCACCGATGTTTCCCTGCAGGATGAGGGGATCTCCGTGAATCCGGACGCGCTGGCAGAAGAAAACATTGTCACCAGCACGCTCAACCCGGAGTTTGCCCGCAACAGCGGAGCGATCGTGAATCAAGTGCTCAAGTCGGGAACCAATACGTTTCACGGAAGTGGCTTCGAGTTCTACCGGGATACGTTTCTGACCAACGGCAGCTATTTCGCCCCTTCACGGCCTAACTTTCACCAAAATCTATATGGCGGGACCCTCGGCGGGCCGGTCATCAAGAACCGGCTATTCTTCTTTCTTGCTTACCAGGGACTCAGGAACCGCGTTGGAGCCACACAGCTATCGCCGGTACTCAGCTCGGACCAGCTAAATGGAGATTTCAGCGACGACAACAACATCGCTACAGATGGTTCGAATAGCGTAGCCGGCCTCTCCTCTAACGCGATGCCATTTGCTATTGCGGGCTGCGCCGCGGGCACACCGTGGAACGTTTGTTTTCCCGCAGGTGCTGTTCAAATCGCATCAAGCAGCTATGATGCGGTGGCGGCCAAGCTGATGCAGCAGTTTGTGCCTGCGGCTAATACCACGGTCGGAGGAGCCCCCTACTACGCTTTCAATGCGCCTAATTCCGCGGCCCAGGATCAGGGCATTATCCGAGCGGATTATCATCTCACTCAAAATGATTCCATTTGGGCTTCCAGCCTCTTCCAATCAAGTCCGAGCGCGAGTGCCTTGAGTTATGGTGGCTCAGATCTTCCGGGATTTGGAGCAAATGAAGCTGAACACTACAAGATATTCATGGCATCCTGGACACACACCCTGGGAGCAACCGCACTCAACGAGCTGCGCGCCGGCTACTTCCGCTTCAATTTCGCCACCGTGGAACCTCAGCAAGTTGTCCAGCCGAGCAGTTACGGTTTCAATATCTCGCCCCAGGCACCACAAGCCGGCCTCCCACTCATCAGCGTCCAGGGTCTAAATGGCACCACTGCGAGCGGAGGAGCCAGCTTTCTTGGCTTCTCTAATGAGGGCCCGCAGCCCCGCATCGACACAAATCTCAGCGGGGCGGATAACTTCAGTAAAGTTCTTGGAAACCACAACATAAAACTTGGTGTGTCCTACGAGCAGTTTGGGGTAAATAATCCCTATTACGCGAACAACAACGGCAACTACAGCTTTGCGGGGTCCGGAACCTACAGTTCGGGCGATCCTATCTTGGACTTTGTGTTGGGTATTCCCGACTCCTACCAGCAGGCCTCCGGTAGCGTGATCCAGGCCATCAGCCACGAGTATTACGCCTACGCCCAGGATAGCTGGAAGATCACGACCAACTTTACCCTCAATTACGGTATCGCGTGGGACTTGGAAGCGCCGTATCAGAATCACCAGTTTAATGGGCTGGGGATAGTTTGTTGGAATCCCGGAACCCAAACCTCCACCGTTTATCCCGATGGCCCTCCAGGACTTACCTACTCCCGGGATCCTGGCTGCAATACCGCTGGCGGCGTCACTTCGAAATTCAATCATTTCGGTCCCCGCCTGGGCTTCGCATGGTCACCGAGTTCTGGTCCGGCCAAATTGCTAGGACCAGAAGGCGCCCATAAGTTCGTTATTCGCGGTGGTTTGGGCATGTATTGGAATCGGGATGCGGAGGAGGGCCAGTTGCAAAATCTCGGCAACCCTCCCGGCTTCAAGAACTCCTTTGGAGCCGGCGACTTCGGTGGCAGCCCATCCTTTGCCAACCCATTTATGGATATCGGGACGGGTCAGGTCGGGACGAATCCTTTTCCCTACGTCTATCCCGCGGCTGGTACGCCGCTGGATTGGCCCAGCTATGCAGAATTGGACCTCAGCACCTATCCAAAGAACTACACGGTCCCGTATATCTATAACTTCAATCTCAATATTCAACGGGAACTGCCGGGCAACATGGTCTTGCAATTGGGCTACGTAGCCTCGGTGGGTCACAAGTTGGTTCGAGCCTATGAGGCGGATACCATAACCCCCGCCGGCCATGCGGCCTGCCTCGCTGATCCGAACTGCTCTTCAGATGGAGGGCAATTGTCCCTCGACTTCCCGCAGTACTTCACGCAGCCGGCGATCGTTCCGGGTACAGATGGAGCTGGGAACTTCGGAAATGGCATTCCCTGGTATATAAGCGTAGGGCAGCAGTTTACAGACGGAGCTTCAAATTACAATTCATTTCAGGCGAGCCTGACCAAGGGAACCACTCATGGTCTCTATTTCACAATTGCTTATACCTACAGCCACGCCCTCGATAATGCTTCGGGGATTGAGAGCTCCGGATTCAATGGGCGCGGCACCAACTGGGTTCCCGGCTTCGAATACCTGAATTATGGAGACTCGGATTATGATGCGCGGCACCGGTTGTCGACGTCGTATAACTACGAGATTCCGATTTTCAGGAGCTGGAACGACTCGTTTGTTCTTCGTGAAGCCCTCAGTGGCTGGCATATCTCGGGTGTCACGGCTCTCCAGACCGGATTCCCGGTAACCATTTCGGACATAGGAGCTATCAATTCTCTCTATTGCAATTTCATCAACTACTACAGTTGCCCCGATACACCTGATATCTCAAGCTTCAACGTCAAAACATTCAATCCTCGCAACTCGAACCACCTGTGGTTCGATCCAACCACTTATTCTCAGGAGCCGCTGGGGAGCTTCGGCAACGTGAAACGTAACTTCTTTCACGGACCGGGCTTTAACTACACCAACCTCACTATCTACAAAGATTTTCCGTTGGGATCTGAAAAGACCCGATACATCCAGATTCGCATGGAGGCGTTCAACGCATTCAACCATGCGAATTTCGGGCCGCCAGATAGCAACTACACCGACGGATCATTTTTTGGAGTTGTCAGTTCCGTAGTGGGATCGACCACCGCGGATTACAACGCGGACCCGACGCCGGGTCGTGCGGTACAGCTTGTCGGTAAATTCTTCTTTTAGCGACTTCCGATACTCTCCGGGAAGATGGCGAATCTCGCCCTCGCTTCAATCCCGGAGGTGGCTGAAAACTCGATCCATGGCGGAGATGGTGCGTGCCGCATCGTCTCCGCTATGTACCGTGGACACGTACATGCGGCCATCAGGCACCAGGCAGAGCCCTTCCCGCAGGCTCTCAAGCAGGCACCGTTGCAGAAGGATCGGATCGTCCTCGAGCACCTCGCGATAGTCGCGCAATTCGGAACGCTCGGTAAAATGCAGGGCAAACGCGGTTCCAAAACCAGTGACCAGTAGCGGAAGGCTATGCTTGTAGGCCGCTGCCTGGATTCCCCGCATGATCTCCTCTCCCGTCTTATTCGCCTGCTTCAGCGGCTCCCCATCTGCTTGCGCCAGCTCAGTAAGCGTCGCCAGCGCCGCAGCAAGGGAGAGGGGATTGCCGTTGAAAGTCCCGCCAAAGGCCACTCCCTCTTTGAACATCATCTCCAGGATTTCGCTGCGGCCCACAATCGCGCTTAGGGGCAGCCCGCCACCAATAGCCTTGCCCAGCGTCGCGAGATCGGGGGTCACGTTGTAGTAGCTCTGCGCACCCCGGACGTCCCTGCGGAAACCGGTGATGACCTCGTCGAAGATCAGCAGCGCCCCGTGCCGCTTAGCCAGCTCCGCCACTTGCGCTAGATAATGGTCGCCGGGTTCAATGCATCCACTGTTGCAAAGAACAGGCTCCGTGATGATGGCGGCAACCTCCGAACCACGCTCGCGAAGCAGCGCCTCTAATTTGTCCGCATCGTTCCACGGCAACACCAGGACGTTGTCACCGGCGTTTGCCACCTGACCAGCCGATCCAGGAACGCCGCACGAAAGGTTCAGCTTGCCGCAGTTGATCGGCGCTTGGCTTATAGCTCAATAGAACTGAGTCCATCCACCCGTGATAGTGACCCTCGAACTTTACGATGAGCTTGCGCCGCGTGAAGGCACGAGCCAGCCGTAAGACAAGCTGTACTGCCTCGCTGCCGCTGGAGGTGAACGCAACCCGCTCCGCGCAGGGAACCAGCTCCTGAATCATCTCCGCCACTTGGTATTCCAGCTCATGCTGGGCGCCATAGATGTGCGGCCGATCGGCTTGCTCGCGCACCGCCGCCACCAGTTTCGGATGGCGGTGGCCCAGAATCAGCGGACCCCAGGCCAGCGCGTAGTCGATGTAACGGTTGCCATCCACGTCCGTGATCATGCTTCCCGAGGCATCGGCAAGAAAAAGTGGAACCGGGGCCTTGGCGCGAAATGGGCTGCTCACGCCGCCGGCAAGAGACCGGCGGGAGCGCTCCAGCAGGGAACGCGAGGTGCTCCACGGATCGCTGGGCGGTTGCGCTTGCATAAGGGCTTGCACTGGTTCGGCCATAACACCGACAATTCTACCCGTGAGCCAAGCAGGGAGAGCGCAGGATATGGGCAAGCAGGAGGGCCTTACAAGACGAGACTTTCTAGTTCAAAGGCCGCATCGCTCGGAGCGATGGCCACCACACCGGCATGGGCGCAGCCCGTTGCGGATGAGCGGCCGGGGAACAAGAAAGTCATCCACATCATCGGCTACTCCCACATCGACGCAGCCTGGCTATGGCCGTGGCGCGATGGCTCGGATACCGTGCTCACCACCTTTCGCAGTGCTTTGAACCGCATCAACGAGACTCCGGGATTCTGCTACAGCCATTCGTCGTCGGCCCACTATCGTTGGGTCGAACGCGCCGATCCTGAGATGCTGGAGTGAAATTAAGCAGCGAATTCGCGAGGGCCGCTGGGAGGTGGTAGGCGGTTGGCCTGTGGAACCCGACTGCAATATTCCCTCGACCGAGAGCTTTGTTCGCCACGCTCTCTACGGCAAGGCTTATTGCCAGTCCACTCTGGGAGCGGAAGTCAAGATCGGCTTCAATCCTGATTCCTTCGGCCACGCCGCTGGTCTACCCACAATCCTGAAACGTGCTGGCTACGGTTATTACGTCTTCATGCGCCCCCAGGAACACGAGATGAATTTGCCTCTTCTGTTCTGGTGGGAGGGCGCCGACGGATCGCGGGTTCTCACCCTGAGAATCTGGCACAGCTATGACGCCAGCCCCAAACTGATTCAACCCGCAGCCACCGGAGCATTCGCGCCGGGCTTTGACCATGCCGCGTTCTTTCTCGGAGTAGGCGATCACGGCGGCGCCGTCACCAAGGAGCAGATACAGCAGATTCTCGCCTTGCAGCAGGACGCAAGCTTGCCCCAACTGCGCTTCAGCACGCTGCGCGACTTCTTCCTCGCCGTCGAAAGCTCCCCGGCCTTTTCTGCTTTGCCGGTGGTCCGAAGCGAGTTGCAGCACCATGCGCGCGGTTGCTATTCGGCCTATGGAGAAGGAAAATTCCTTAACCGGCGCGCCGAGCGATGGCTGGGCGAGGCCGAGACCATCTCTCTTGTCGCCAATCTGAGCGCGAGCCGCGCATATCCGGCAGATCAGTATGCCGAAGCATGGTGGAAAGTCCTATTTTGCCAGTTCCACGACATGATGGCTGGAACCTCGCTCTACTCCGACTATCAGGATGTGCGGGACAGTGTCGGTTACGCTTGCGAAGTCGCGCAAACCTCAAAAGTAGAAGCACTGGAAATGATGGCCAAGCGGGTTGATCTGAGCACGGTGGAAGAGGGCGCAGTCTTCCTCTTTAACCCGCTTCCCTGGAGACGAAAAGCTTTGGTTGAGTACTACACCGAGCAGGATCCATCGCGTAAGGCGTCCCCCATCACCTGCCTCGCCTCCAAAGATGGCAAAAGGATACCGGTACAGTGGAGACCGTCGGCGAGCATGACCAACTTCTTTCCCCGGCTGTCGGCGTGGGTGGAACTGCCTCCATGTGGATACAAGGTCTTTGCCTTGGCGCATGGTGACCCGCCCGCTCCTGAGGCCTATCGGGACTTTGTCTCTGTTTCGAACTCTGGCTTCGGTATTTCTTCCTTGAAGGCCGAGGATGGCACGGAGCTGCTGGCGGGTCCTATAGGGATGGTCGTCATCAGCGACACCAGCGACACCTGGGCGCACGGCATCAATGAATTCCGCCAGGAGATGGGCCGCCCCACGCTCGTCTCGTCCACGGTGATTGAGAACGGGCCGGTCACCCGGGTCACGCGTCAGCGGGCCTCCTGGCAAAATTCGGAAATCGTTCTCGACATTGCAGAATTTGCCGGGCTCGATTTCGTTGAGCTTCGCTTCGTGATCGACTGGCGCGAGCATGAGCAGATACTGAAGCTCGAGATCCCTACCGCGCTCACCCAGCCGAAAATCTACGCCAGGGTGCCGGGACAGGTGATCGAGCGCACCACTAATGGGGAGGAAGAGCCATATCAGGATTGGGCAGCAGTGCAGGGAAGAATCGGAAATGCCGACTACACTGTGGCCGTCCTCAACAACCAGACCTACAGCTACGACTGCCTGCATTCGCTGTTTCGCACCGTGCTGATCCGCTCGGCGCCCTTTGCCCGCCATAACCCGAACCAGGTGCCGCACGATGACAACAACGCTTGGCAGGACCAGGGAAGGCAGGAGCGCACGTTCTGGCTGTTGGGTGGCCGTGGTGATTATGCGGAATTGGCACTCGATCGCCGTGCCGAAGAACTACAAACCCCGGCTGAGTATGTGATGGACTCCGCGCACCATGGAAGAGAACCATGGGAGCAGTCCTTCCTCGAGATCATGCCGAGCAATGTCTGGGTGTTGGCGATCAAGCGCGCCGAACGGGTGCAGGACGGAACCATCTTGCGCCTCCAGGAGCGATCAGGAAAAACGACCCAGGCGACGCTCAAGAGCTCCGTCCTCGGTCTGGACCACACCATCGACCTGGCCCCCTGGGAGTTAAAAACCCTCTTGGTCACATCAGCAAAGACCGGCCGCAGTCAAGTCAAGGAAGTATCGCTCCTCGAAGCATAGGCCGGGACCTGCATTGCCACCCACATTGCATTTGCTTCAAGCCGCTGCTCAAAAAGAATGCAGCTCCCTCCAACCCTCAACTGGCGCCGACGTTCTCAGTGCAACGCCTGAGCCCGTCTTTATGAAAATCCGTAGACCTCAGTAAAGGGTCATCCAAAATGTGAGAGATTATCGTCTTCCAACGGCGGAAACCTCACGGTGTCACGTGGAGAGGTAGGTAGTCGCCACCTCTCCACGCGGTCTCTACCTAGTCTCCAGCTCCTCTCCACCCTCCTGGCTGAGGCAAAACGATTCAGTGAAATCAAAACCTTCGTCAACACATCACAAACCGGCAAAACTTTGGCGCTCTACTTGCGATCTGGAGTACTGAAAGCGGAGTGTTCGGAGATCGGAACCGCGGTCTCCACCGCGATCAGGAAGCGCATAGGTCGAGTGGTTACTAGCTAATTGAGTCGAGTGGCTATTGCTGTGTGGCATCTTTCTGGTGAACATAATTACATTGGCGGGTGACCAGTTGTCACGCCGATGAGCCAGCGCAGGCATAAGGAGTAGTGCGCTTTGTTCGAGTGCCTTCCCGGGCTCCCCGTCGAGCCTTCGGGAGGCCCGCGGCTCTACACCACGCTTCAGAGGCGCCTTTAGCTCGGTTTGCTGCGAGTGCCTCCGGGCGTTTGCCCGATCAGCCAGATCTCGCCGGCACGACCTTGCTCTCTGAGCGGGCACGCGGATTTGCGCATTTTGTGCGCGCACGAGCGAACGGAGAAATCAATCGCCCCTCGCGTACAAAGGCAGCAACAACGGACAACGACAGCTACTTTATTTCTCTCAACAGATCGGTGGCCTCTACGCCAACAGATCGGCTGAGACTTCGGAGGCCAGTGACCATGAAAACAATAAAAATAAAGGTGGAAAAGATGATGCGACGCGAGGCACGCAAGTTATTCCTGCTGTGTTCTGCTCTCCTGCTGTGTGTGATGTGCGAAACCGCGGTTTTTTCGCAGAGCGCGACCACTGGCAGCATTAACGGCACAGTGGTGGACTCGGGCGGAGCGATCGTTCCGGGCGCCGCCATAACCATTACGGATTTGGCCACCAGAGATACGCGTGTACTGACCTCGAACGCGGAAGGCCGCTTTACCGCCCCATTCCTGAAGCCGGATAATTTTCAAATTTCGGCAACAGCTAGCGGGCTACAGTCGACCACCACGACGGTGCAGGTTTTAACCGGTCAGCAATCAGCCGTCAATCTGATATTAGCGCCGAACGCAACCACGCAGACAGTAGAGGTGAACGCTAACAACGCGCAGTTGATCGACACCCAAACGTCCAACACAACCACGACGTTTACTACCGAACAATTTCAAAACCTGCCGGCGCCCGGCGGCGACATCACCACCATTGCCTATACTGTGCCTGGAGTGGTCGTGGGCGCCGGCACCCAGGGCTTTGGTTCTATTGTCTCCGACGGGCTCCCCGGGCTCTCCAACCTGGTCGTCATCAACGGCGCCGATTATTCTGTTTCACTTTACAATATCGCGAATTCGGGCTCTTCCAACCTGACCCTCGGCCAGCAGGAAATTGACCAGGCAGCCGTGGTGCAAAATGGTTACAGCACGCAGTACGGCCGCCAGGCCGGCATCATCGAAACCTACGCCACCAAATCTGGGGGAAACCGCGTGCATGGCCTGGCGCAGTGGAACTATAACAGCGACGGCCTGAACGCAAATGACTTCTTTAACAATCAAGCCGGGGTTCCCCGTTCCAAGGCTGTGTCCAATCAGTACGCCGCGCAAATCGGCGGACCCATCAAGCGTGACAAATTGTTCTTCTTTGTAGACACGGAAGGAATTCGATACGTTCAACCAAGTACTGGCTTTGTCAATCTGCCATCCGCCGCGATGCAAGCCAGTATTGCGGCCAATCCCAACATTTCCGCCGGCAGCAAAGCGTTGTACGGGGGGATGTTCGCGGGGACGAACTCTTCGCCGGCTTATAAGAGCGCGGTTCCAGTAGTAACGGGCCCCGGGTCGCAGCAGGATTCCTCGGGGAACTACGGCTGTGGAAGCTTGGCTGGGACACCGGACTATGCAACCGGTGGAACATTGGGCACCAGCGCCACCGAAAGCTGCATCGATTCGGCTTTCGTGAATGTCGGAGCACTCAACCGGGAGTGGCTCGCGGCAGGACGGCTTGACTGGAATATCAGTGACAGGCACAGAATCTTCTTTCGCGTAACTGACGACCAGGGCGAACAGCCCTCCTTCGTGAGCTTGATCAATCCGGCGTGGGACATGGTCAGCATCCAGCCGAATTACACCGGACAACTCAACGATACCTACAGCTTCACTCCCAACCTGACTAACCAATTTACGGCCGCGTCACTTTACACTGGCGGTGTTTTTGGACCAGCAAATCTATCAGCCGCACTCGCCGCTTCGCCCACAGAATTCAACGAAAGCAATGACGGCGGAACCAATGCACTGGCGGGTGTCGGACAGTTCTCCTTTTTTGCGGACGCCACCACGCTCGGAGCCGTGTGGAATGACTTTCCAGGAGGGACTAACACTTCGCAATACCAATTCGTCGACGGTCTCTCCTGGACAAAAGGGAGCCACAATCTCCGATTCGGAGCCGACCTCAAGAGGTATAACTTTACCGACATCGGCTTGCAGACCTCCGCTTATGGCGGTTTCTATAGTTTCGGTAGTATCGCGGATTTAGCTGGGGGTACCCTGCCCGGAAACACTGGTTCCACGTTTAGCCAGAGCTTTCCGCGCTTCGCCAACATTCACAACGCCGTCTATAACCTTGGCATGTATGCCCAGGATGAGTGGCGGGCGCTCCCAAACCTCGCCATCGACTTCGGCATCCGTGTCGATCGCAACGGTAATCCCATTTGCCACGACGGTTGCTATACGCAATATACCGGAGGGTTTCCTAACACCTCCGCAACGCTGGACACTCCTTACAATGCTACCCTTTCCGCCGGGCACGACAGCTTTGCCCCGGCGATTGAGCGTGCCATCGTCCAACCGCGCTTCGGGTTTAATTTGGACCTTCGCGGGGACGGGAAAACCGTCGTTCGCGGCGGAGTAGGATTGTTTTCCGACAGTTTTCCAGGGCTTGTGCTTGAGCAGACCTTCCTTTCCTTCCCCAACCAGTACTTTGCGGGCGTGAACTCGGGATTAGTTGCACAAGGGGCAGGCAGTGCACAAGCGGTCGCAGCCGGCTCGGCCGCTGCCGTGCTGAACGGATTTTCGCAGGGGGCCACGTACAACCAGATCTCTGCGGCCTTGGCGGCGCAGGGAATACCGTTCTTCCCTCCAAATTATGTAACCACGCCGCATACCTTCAAAAGCGCGCGATATACAGAATTCAGCTTGCAACTTCAGCGCCAGATCACCCCCAGCGACGCTTTGATTCTTTCTTATGCCGGCAACCATGGCTATAACCTGTTCATTGCCAACAACCACCTGAATCAGAATATCGGCACCACGCTGTACGGCAGTTATGGAAACGGAACCTTTGATAATGTTCCAATCAATTCGCCGGATCCGCGCTTCGCGCAGGTGCAGAGCTTCACCAACAACGCAATCTCTAACTACAGTGGGGTTTCGGTGCAATACAAACATATCGACCGGCGAGGTCTGACGGCCGACGTTTCGTACACCTACGCTCACTCACTGGATGACATCTCTAATGGAGGCAACTCACAGCTCCCTTACAACGGCAACACCTCCATTGGTTTTCAGATCACACCGGATCTCCCGTCCAGATTGATGTACTCAAACTCCGACTACGACATCCGCAACAACTTCTTGCTCGACCTCGTCTACGTGGAACCGTTCCACTTCAGCAATAAATTTCTTGCTGCTGGGGCCGCGGGGTGGACCGTGGGTAGCAAAGCGTACTGGCGTTCCGGGCAACCTTTTAGCGTGCTGAATGTCAACGCAGAGTCTGTTCTGGCTGCCAACGGCACAGGGGGAGCCAACACGGTGCTTGCCCAGGTGTTGAATAACAACTTCAACCACAAATGCAACTCCTATTCCAGTCCGTGCTTTCAGTCTTCAGGTATCTTCAATGGCCAAGCCCTAACCACCGCCGCTGATGGGACGGTGGTGCCTATAGGACCGGGACCATCCCCGCAAACAAACTACGGCAATGTGCCCAGGAACGCTTTCTATGGTCCGCACTATGCGGATGTAGACCTGAATGTCTATAAAGATGTCTTCAAACATGAATCGATGAGTTTCCAGATCGGCGCGCAAGCCTATAACGCACTGAACCACGTGAACTTCGCGGCGCCGCAAAACAATGCGTCCAACCTGAGCACCCTAGGCCGTATCGCGTCAGATATTAACGCACCCACCAGCCCCTACGGCTCTAGTCAAGAGTCGACGGTCTCCGGCCGTGTACTTGTCGTGCAGGGGCGCTTCCTCTTTTAGAACCTCGGCATTACTCCGCGTGACGCATTTAACTACGGCAACTTCAGGACGGCCGGATGGCAGCTATATGGATTGTTTGGGATTCTTAGTTCCGTTTCTGGAGGATCCAGAACGGTGGGGATCGCTCACGTTGAAGGGCGGAGAAGATGGTTTCTCTCTGCCCTTCATCCGTGGTCTTATTTTGCAGTGCTTCTAGCCTTCGGCCCTTCGCCAAGGAGCGCGCAGGGCGCGACCGGGGCATCTCGCAGTAATTCTTAACGCATTTTTGCTAATACTGTGGTCCGGTGGGATCGGTTATGTGGCGGCCATTCTTTCCACCCCAGGCACGCAAAGACCGCGTGCCCGGGGGCCCCGGTTTCCACCCCAGGCACGCAAAGGCCGCGTGCCCGGGGGCCCCGGTTTGGCGGAATGGCCGCGTCGGGTTCAGTTTCCTGGTCTACACCATTAGCAAAAATTATTAGCGCGAGCGGACCCTGGTGCCCGTTGCCCCTCGTGGCCCGGTTGTACTCGCGGTTACGGTGCCAGTGCCTCGGCCGGAGACGCTTCGGCTCGCGACTCCGCCATTGCGGCCGGTCACCGCTGTTTGTGAATTCCCGCCGCCATAAGTCGTGGAGCGAGTCCCGCTTTGGCCGTTAGGCCCGGTCACCGTTGCGTTGGTTGACCCTGGGGTGCGGTTGACGTTACGCGTACCAGTTTGGCCATTAGGCCCGGTAGTTGTGGAATGAACATTGCCTCCGCCACGGACAGTGGAGCGGGTGGCGCTTTGCCCATTGGGCCCGGTAGTGGTAGAAGTGGTGCTCACCTGTGCTGATGCAGCAAGTGTGCAGAGAGTAATAAATGAAACTGCTACTGTGCGCGAAAGAAAGTTCATCCTCTTCCTCCTGGTATTCGGCTCATTTTTGTTTTGCGCCGACTGATCTGCTCAGAACCTTAGGCTAGCGAATTGTTTCGAGCGGCATTGTAAAGAACTGTAGGTTGCGCGGCTCCTACGCCGTTAGTGGTAGAACTTACACTTCTTTACGTAACAACCCCTCCCAGCGTGATATCTCCAGAACAGTACAAAACGCTGTAAGTGATCAAACGGAGATAAAACATGAATAAGAAATTCACTTCTACCGCTCTTACGGTGTGCGTACTCGCGGGCCTCGGGCTTTCAGGATGCTCTGCAGGTAACCAGTCTTCGTCCTCCGGCGCATCATCGGCCGGTGCGTCATCGGGTACCGTAAACCTCGTGGTTCAGGACACGCCACCTATCGGTATCACTGTGCTTTCCTTCCAACTGCAGATCGCGAGCGCCACGCTTCAGCCGGGCTCGGTCGCACTGCTCAATCGCCCGGTAACTGTCGATTTGGCACAATTGGTCACCGACACGAGCTTCCTCGCGTCCCAAGTGGTCGATTCAGGTACCTATAGCAGCCTTACAGTGACTTATGACAATCCGCAGATCACATTGATGAACAGTTCAAACGCACCACTGGTTACCCCGGCTGGCACGTGCGCCGCCGGCCAGGTGTGTACGTTTTCCCCACGGGTGAACAACGCGTCCGTCACCATCAGCTCCGGCGTCTTCCCGCTCACCGTTACCGCCAGCAGCACCACTGGGCTCAACCTTGATCTGTCCATCACTGATCTGCTTCAGTCCGATCTGTCTCTCTCCTTTGCCAGTGGTCAGTCAGTGAATCTATCATTGCTCTCCGCCCTGGCTTCCCTCACTGATCCGCAGAGCAAAATTGATGCGGTGCTCGCGACGGTTCAGTCAGTGAATGGACAGCAGGCAACCATCCAGACTGCTTTAGGCAACTCCCTCACGGTCGACTTGAACACAACGACTAGCTACAACTACCCCTCTGCTGTGTGCAGCACGGCGAGCTCATCGTGCCTGGTCACCGGCCAGATCGTCGACCTCAACCTTAGCTTATTAGGCAATGGATCTCTGGTGGCGCAGAGCGTGACCTATACCGATGCCTCCGGCGGTGCGGCCGCCCGCGGGACCGTTCTGGCCACCCCCGCCAGCGGAGCGAACAGCTTCCAGATGCTGCTGCACCAGGTCATTCCCGGCAGCACCTCGGTGGCCAGCGGGAACAAGGTGACGATCGCACCGGCGAATGGCGCGCTCTTTGCGGTACCGTTCACTGGCTATCCAGTGGTGAACGGAGGTAGCTTTGCCGGCACCGGCGATCTGGCGGCCGGACAGGAAGTGCTGCTGCAATTGGCGGCCGGCAGCTCCACAACAAACCTCACCTCTGCCCGCATTTATCTCGAGCCCTCGCAAACGACGGGCGTGGTTCAGTCGGTCAACGCGGGTGCGGACTCATTCGTCCTGAACGGGCTTACCGGCCTATGGACGTCTTCGCAGCCGATCATCCACCAAATCGAGTGCCAGGCGGGATCGCAAACCCAGTATGAGAACCTATCCTCGGCGAGCCTGGGAGCCTTGAGCCCGGGAAGCGCCGTGGCTGTGAAGGGTCTCGTCTTCAACACCGGCAGCCCGACCATAAGCACGGTCATTGTGCGCGGGCGGCCCTGAAGACTCCGAGGAGTGTATGCCGGGCACAAAGCTGCTGCTGATCGACGACGACAAAGCCTACTGCTCCTCGCTGGCTCGCCTGCTGGCCATGGAGGGCTTTGAGGTAGAGGTGGCGCACACTGCCGAAGGCGGCTTTGCCAGTGCCACCGGTCAGCAGCACGAGTTGGTTCTGCTCGACGTGATGCTGTCGCCAGGAGATGGGAGGAAAGTTCTGAAACGGATTCGCAGTGTTAGCCAGGTGCCGGTCATTATGCTGACCGCGCGGGGCGACGAAGCAGACAGGATCAGCGGACTGGAGGGCGGGGCCGATGACTATTTGCCCAAGCCATTCCATCCCAGGGAGCTCATTGCCCGCATTCGTTCCGTATTGCGCAGGCGCTCGGCGCCTATGCCGGCAAAAGTAATGGAGATTGGGGATCTGGAGATTCATCCTGGTAGCAGGCTTGTGCTCCAGCTTAAGCAGCAGCAAAAGAAGGAGGTCGAGCTTACCGCTGCCGAGTTCGATCTGCTCCTGCTGCTGGTGCGGGCCGCCGGCGAGGTTGTGTCTCGCGACGATCTGGCTCTAGGTGCGCTGGGTCGAACCGTAGCGCCCTTCGATCGCAGCATCGATAACCACATAAGCAGCCTACGCAGAAAGCTGGGAAACAAGATAGACGGTGTAGAGCGTATCCGCAGCGTTCGCGGCAACGGCTACGTCTACGCCAATCAGAGCCGGAGCGAGCCGGAATGATCCAGAGTCTCTACACTCGCATTCTGGTCTGGTTCTGGCTGGCAAACGCAGCAGTCACTATGAGCATTCTTGGGCTTACTTTGATCAGCGGGGCGCAGCCACTGGGGCGACGATGGCTAGCGGCCTCGCTGGATCTCTATGCGCAGACCGCAACCGATGTCTATCGCAGCGGGGGCGCTGTCGCCCTCAATAGCTATCTCGATCGCATTCAATCCTCAGTATCCATGCGGGCAGTGCTGGTGAGCCCGAGCGGAGAAACAATTTCCTCACGCCCCTTGCCTTCGGGAGGCCTGTCCGTGATTGAGCGGGTTCGGGCCACAGGACAACCGCACTTCCGCTTTGGCTTCACCTGGCTCGGAGCCTCGATCGTGCACACGCCGCAAGGAGATTACGTCTTCCTCGCCCAGGTGGATGCCTTGCGCAGATTCAGCCGTCAGGTAGGCGCCGGAGGATTGGTGGTTAAGGCGGTGGCGGCTATGCTCGCAGGTTGCCTTCTCTGTTGGGTCCTCGCGCGCAGTATTACGGCGCCCATCAGGACGCTGCAAAGCGCAGTCCGCTCCCTGGGGGAGGGGGATCTGTCGGTGCGCGTCTCGCCCAAAATTCCGCCAAGAAATGACGAGTTGACTGACCTTGCGCACGAGTTCGACCGCATGGCCGCGGAGATTGAGAGTCTGCGCAACGAGCAGCACAGGTTGCTGGCCGATATTTCCCACGAGCTTCGATCACCCTTGACCAGGCTCTCTATTTCTACCGAGTTGGCAAGCCGCGGTGATTTGGAATCGCTGGACAGAATGCGCAAGGATATTACTGCGCTGGACAATTTGATCGAGCAGATTCTGACCCTCACCCGGCTGGAGATGCAGCAAAAGACCCGCACCCAACCAAACACTCCCCTCAACAAAGTATTGATGGCGCTCGTAGATGATGCCGATTTCGAGGCTCGGGAACAAGGCAAGACCGTCATCCTCCAGGCGCCGCAGCAATGCTCCGTCCGTGGTGAGCCTGGGCTTTTGCGGAGCTGCCTGGAAAATGTTATTCGCAACGCAGTGCGTTTCACGCCGGTTGCGACCGCTGTGCGCGTGGTTGTGGAGAAAGGACAGAGAGAGAAAAAACCGGTCGCTATCGTCACGGTTGAAGACCAGGGGAGAGGTGTGCCAGAGGAATCTCTCAGCCATATCTTCGAGCCGTTTTACCGGGTTGCGCTGAGCGAAGAGGATGCATCTGACAATCGAGGTTCCGGGCTGGGTCTTTCCATCTCAGAGCGGATAGTCACCCTCTACGGCGGAACTATTCACGCGCACAATAGAGAGGCCGGTGGACTGGCCGTCGTGATTGAGCTCCCGCTCGCTAGCTGATTCCGATATCCCACTCGTTTTTTGCGAGATGTGGGAAACCACGGACTTTGATCGAGCGTGCTATTTCGAAACGCCTGCGCTCATGGCTTTACGCATCTGGGCTTCCGCGTCGTCACTCCAGTATTTGCAATTGAGCTGGAGAAAAACAGACGTGTACGGAACCGTCATCGTGGTCTTAAGAACGACGATATGAAAGGTCTTTCCCACCTCGTCCACCTTGGCGATGATCTGTTCGTGTGGCAATGATGTGATCGCACGCCCCTTGAGCGCATTCTTCACCGCTTCGCGGTACGCCGTCACCCCGGGAGCATCTTTCTCCGGCACAAACGGAAGCTCCGCATCCATGTAAACAATCGGCCGCACATGGATCGAGCTATCGATCGTGCTTAGCACAGTGCGGATCACTTCCAGCTGGTCCGTGTTCGTCTCCAGCGTTTCCACGCCGGCGGAGCTCTGCAGAGGATACGCCGAATCTACGATCATGATCCAGTTGCGATGTCCCATCAGAGGCAGTATCTGCCCCAGCCGTGTTTGCCATTCCGGCGGCGCTTGCTGCGCGCCGGCCGCAAGGCCGCTCATCATGGATAGCGACGTGAACAGCGAGAAGATTGCCTTAGCTGTGCGCATCATAAGATCCCTCCTACAAAGCCTCTCTTCGTTTCATGCGCGCCCCGACGAAGGAGTAAAGCGCGATTCCGCAGTAGCAGAAGAGCGGGACCATGTAGGCTGTCGCAATACTGTGCTGCGTCTGTGAAATCCAGCCCATAAGCGGTGTCAGCACGGCGCCCCCCACGATCGCCATCACGATCAGCGATCCACCAATCTTCGTATTCTGGTCCAGGCCATCGATGCCAAGAGCGAAGATCGTCGGGAACATGACGGACATGAAGAAGCTGGTCACGAAGATCGCCCACAAGCCAACCCAGCCGGGAAAAGCAACGCCAATAGCCACCAGGACAATATTCACCAGGCTGTAAAGCGCCCATCAGATGAGCGGGTTTGACGTACCGCATCAGCGCCGCGGAGCTAAACCTGCCCACGCCAAAGGCAACCAGCGTGCCGGTAAGAAAATAGCCGGCGATCTTTTCCGGCTCATGGGTCCCATCCTGCACATACTGGATAAAGTAGCTCCAGGTGCCGACCTGGGCGCCTACATACAGGAACTGGGCGACGATCGCGAAGAGAAAATTAGGGTAACGCAGCAGCTCCTTGAAGCTGCCATGGTCTTGACTATCCTCGTGCTCTCGAGCGATGGTGGGGAACTTGGTTCGCGCGATCAGGAAGGCCCAGATCAGCGTAATCACCCCGAGTACCAGGTAGGGAACCACCACGCGCATCGTCTCATGCTTCAGGTAGGCATCGTACGTATTGGCCGCTTGCATGGCGGAGACCTGATGCGGTGTCAATTCGATCCCGGAGAAGATGAAAACGGTCCCTCCCAGCACGCCGGTGATGGCGCCCAAAGGATTGAAGGCCTGGGAGAAATTCAGACGGCGGGCAGCACTTTCAGGCGACCCCAGTTGGGCGACAAAAGGATTGGAAGCAGTCTCCAGAAAGGAAAGTCCACTGGCGATGACGAACAGCGCCAACAGAAAGAAACCGTAGCGTCCGATCACAGCGGCAGGCCAGAAGAGAAAGCTTCCGCTGGCAAATAGCAGCAGGCCCACCACGATGCCAAATTTATACCCCATTTTGCGCATCAACAGCGCAGCGGGAATGGCCAGCAGAAAATAACCCATATAGAAGGCCGACTGCACCAGCCCGGCCTCAAAACGGGAAATGGCGAACGACTTCATGAACTGGCGGATAAGAACATCGTTCAGATTGCTGGGAACGCCCCAAAGAAAAAACAGAGCGGTCACCAGGAAGAAAGGCACAGCCACGCCCTGCGGAATCAGTGGCTGTTTCGTATCTCTAGCTTCCGTTGAGTCTGTAGGCAGAGGCACGAGCATCGACGCGTGTATCCTTTCCTGGTTCTAACAACTCAGTCCCCGCAAAGGTGGACGTGGATGCCCAGCTCCGCCATCATCGCCGCCTTGGCTGCCAGCGCCTGGTCGGCTACCTGGCTGGTCGGAGCGTAGGCCACGTTGAGATGGTTCGCGCGATGCCTCGCCATAAACTGGTCGCGGGTAATGCCGTGCAGCAGGGTATGCATGATCGGCCACTGCGGGGTGACCGACTTCAATCGCCGCTCCGTCTCTTCGGCGGGTAGTTCAATCGCGGTTGCGCGGCCCAGGTCAACATGCAGCGCGCCGCCTTCCACAAAAACGCGGCTCCAAACCACGTGTCCGGGCTTGCAGACTCCGTTGAGCGTGCCCCCGCCCAGCCGGAAGTACATCGGCGGCTGCCGCTCGCTGCGCGCCTTGGCATAGCCGCCCGCGATATGCGAAGCGGGAACCGCGCCGGAGATCTGAAAGACCCAGACGAACTCGTCGATATCGCCTCCGCTGTAATGCTCGCCCCAGCGAACGTCATGCAGCGTAGTGGCTGGGTCAAGTTGCATCGCATTCCAGACCCGGTTGGTGATCAGCGCGTCCAACCCCGCACATTCGTCCACTTCGTTGAAGTGCGGCAGGGGTTTCCCGGCATACAGCTCCCGGCCCTTGGCGTCGAAGACCGGCGGCCGGTCCACGTTATTGAGCAGCCCCTCAACCAGGTCGGAAGCCGGGGCCAAGTCTTTCAAGCCCTGCTGGTATTGGATCCCGATCGCATCGCAGCCGAACTCGTCGGCAATCCGCATTGCCGCGATATACATCTTGCACTGCCCCAGGATCTGCCGGTCGGTTAGATCGGTCTCCTCCTTGGTGCCGGTGACGAAGGTGAGCCCGCGGCCATCCAGCCAGCTGCGAACCCCCTGCGCTTCGCTATCGGTAACCGTCGCCATGGCGGCCACCAGGGCCGACTGGCTGAGCCGTTCCTTATAAACTCCCGTGGGATTGAGAAGATAGTCCTCGATGATGGCGTTATACATGCCCATGCAGCCCTCATCGAAGACGCCGAGAATTGCTTTGCGCGTCTTGAGATCGCGGGCCAACGACGTGCCCAACGCCCGCTCCGCTGCCGGCAGAGCCGACAAGTCGAGCTCGTGCACATGGCTCAAATCATGCTGGATCACATGTTCCTTCAGCCATTGCCGCAGACCACGGCGGAAGAATTCGTCCTTGAAGTCCTTGCTCCACAGGGTGCTGAAGGTCACACCACCCTTGTGCAGGCAGCCATTCAGATTCAGCATGCCCACCAGCCCCGGCCACTGGCCTGACCAGTTGGCCACCGTGAGAATTGGGCCGCGATGATGCTCCAGCCCGGAGAAAACATTGTGGCTGTACTGCCATACCGCCTCGGCGACAATCACCGGCGCATCGGGATGGATTTTCATGAAAGACATCCATGCCCATGCGCTGGTTGTAGATGAAGCCGTGTCCCAGATCGTCGCGGTAGGGGTGCGCGCGGCGCAGGGTGAACCCCTCGGCACGAAGGGCCTCGGTCAGCTGCTTCTCCATCTCCGACTGAGCCGGCCAGCAGACCTTATTTGCAGATTGGCGCAAGTCGCCGCTGGCGATCAGCAGAACTTCTCCGGGGACAACGGGGGCGGGCGATTCCAGGACCGGGACTGCATAAGATGACATCTGCAACTCTCCTCAAGTTTTTCCGGGCTCCTGCATAGACGTTAGAGAAGACACCAGCGGCGTGCATTATGGCGGTTCAATTGCCTTAAAACGTGCGTACGCGTCATCCCAGGCCTCGCTCGGCCGCGGAACCAGGGAAACGCATTCGATTGAGCCGGCGATTGCGGTCCTTCCGGCGCTCACATCCTGCAGATGGCCGGTGGCCACCGCCTGCAGCATCACATTGCCCAGCGCCGAAGCCTCTACCGGGCCGCACACGACTCTCCGGTCGCAGGCATCCGCGATCATCTGGCACAAAAAGTGGTTGAGCGAGCCACCCCCGACCACGCGAATGCAGTCGAGTTGCCGTCCGGTGAGCTTTTCCAGGGATTGAAGCACCGAGCGGTACTTTAAACTCAGGCTCTCGAACGCGCAACGTGCGATTTCTCCTACCGTCTCGGGAATGGATTGCTGGGTGGCCTTGCAATAGGCGCGTATCGCCCCCGGCATGTCAGACGGCATCTGGAACTCTCTTGCATTGGGGTCGAAGAAGCGCTGCAATGGCTTCGCTTCGGCCGCGGCGAACGTGAGGTCGTTCCAGCTGTAATGGCGGCCATCGCGCTCCCAGCAGCGAAGGCATTCCTGGATAATCCATAGGCCGGTAAGGTTCCTTAGCAGCAGAATCGCGCCGTCCGCGCTGCCTTCATTGGTGAAGTGTAGACGGAAGGCCTCCTCCGAGGTATTCGGTTCCGGTACCTGCACCCCCATCAGGCTCCAGGTGCCGCTGCTGATAAAAGCGCTGTGGTCGTCCAGATCGGGAATAGCCGCCACCGCGCTGGCCGTATCGTGAGAGGCCACGGCGATCGCGGGCAAGGCTGCGCTCAAATTAGCGTTGCGCAAGATATCCTGCCGAACCGGCCCAAGGATCGTTCCCGGCCGGACGACCGGACTGAGGATCGGAAGCGCAATACCCAGCGATCCGAGCATCTCCCGAGCCCAGTCCCCACGAGTAGGCGAGTACATCTGGGTGGTGGTCGCTTCGGTATATTCGTTTTGTTTTTCCCCGCACAGGAAGTACAGGTAAAGATCGGGGATCATGAGAAGCTTCTCGGCGAACTCCAATTGAGGGTCGCCGGCTTGCATCATGCAGAAAAGCTGAAAGAGGGTGTTGATCTGCATGGTCTGCACCCCCGTCTCGGCAAAGATGTCGCGCTCTGCGAATCGCTCGAAGACAAAAGCGGGGATCCCGTCGGTGCGCGGGTCGCGATAGTGGTGAGGGTTGCCGATCAACCGTCCACAACGGTCAAGCAACGCGTAATCCACCCCCCATGCATCCACCCCAATGCCCAGCGGAGGGTCGTCAAAGCGCGCCCTATATCGGTGAAGTCCGGCTTCGAGTTGAGACCAGATCCCCAATGCATTCCAGTAGATGCCACCTGCCAGGCCAACGCCGGCATTTGAGAACCGGTGTAATTCGTCCAGCAGGAAGGAGCGGCCGTCCCATCGGCCCACCATCAGCCGGCCGCTCGAGGCTCCGAGGTCGGCCGCTACGAAGTTGGCGGTATGGCTCATCCTTTGTTTTCAAGAAACTTCATTACTTGCGAGGTCAGGGCAGAAACGAGTTGTTCGATCTCCGCGCCCTGCGTTGCCACCGGTCTCGTGGAGTTGCTCTTCCCGGTCTCACCGGCCGCAAGCCGTGGATCCGGCAAGCCCAGCCTTTTCTTGATTGCCAGCAAATCGGCAATTTTATCGGCGGGAATTTCGTTAATCGGCGTCCCCAACTGGCGCGCGATCATTACCGTCTTGCAATAGGTGTCCACCACTTCCACATACCACTCCGCATGGGTGATGGTGTCGCCCCAGCAGACAATTCCATGGTTGGCCAGCAGGATGGTGTTGTGATCCTGAACAAACGGTAGAACCGTCTTGGCAAACGCCATCGTGCCAGGCGTTTCGTAGGGGGCCAGCGCTACCGGTCCGACGAAAACCTCCTGCTCGGGGATCAAATTGCCCGGCGGCACGGTGCCGGCGATAGCATACGCCGTGGCGTAAGGGGGATGGCAGTGGACGACGGCCTTGGCGGCGGGCACCGCCTTATAAATCTCCAGGTGCAGCAAAATCTCGCTGGTTGGGCGGGAGCCGCCGCAAATCTTGCAATTCTCCAGATCCACCAGCGACAAATCCTCCACCCGCATGTCTCGCTTGCTGCATAAGGTCGGGGTGCAGATCACATACTCGTCCGCGATCCGAACGGACATATTGCCGCCGTTGCCGTCTACATACTGCCGGTCCCACAGTTTTTTCCCTGTGAGAACCATCTCCTCCTTGATCGCCCGCGCCGCGGGCGAGTGAAAAAGCTCCTCGGCCTCGCGGCTTGTCGAAGGGGAACCGGGAGATTGGATACTTCCGATGCACTCAGAAACCGCGCGGCGGATAATAGTGGAAACAAGAACCGGGTCGGGACTCTGCATGGGCTTTGGGTAACCGCTAACGATAACAGTTGCATCTCGCTTGTGGCAAAATGGCGGTCTTGCTTTCGAAGGATCAGCGCAGACCATATGAGGATCGACACAGACCACATGAGAATAGACGCAAGTGTCAGGCGGTTGCTTCTCGGCTCCCGGGTGGGGCTGAGCGTATGAATGGCCATCCCAACAAGCCATGGGTGGTCCTGGTCGGGGGCTTTCTAGGATCCGGCAAGACCACCTTGATTCTGGCCGCGGCCCGCGAGTTGCAGCGGCGTGGCCTGCGAAGCGCCATGGTATGGAACGACCAGGGGATAGACCTGGTCGACAGCCACTATGCGGCTCTATCAGGCATGCGCTCGGGAGAGGTTACCGGAGGTTGCTTCTGTTGCCGCCTTTCCCAGCTGATTGATGCTATTGACGACCTGCGCGCGTACGCGCCAGACGTAATCTTCGCCGAACCGGTAGGCAGCTGTACCGATCTATCGGCCACGGTCCTTCGTCCGCTGCTCGAGTACAGCGAGACCTACCAGCTTTCGCCGCTTACGGTCCTGGTGGATCCGCTCCGAGCCCGCTCAATGCTTGAAGAGGATGCCGATCCGGATATGCGTTTCCTTTTCGACAAGCAATTGCAGGAGGCCGATCTGGTCTGTTTTACCAAGTCGGACGTCTACCCCGACTATCCCGTGATGGGCCTCCCGCACGCGCGGCAGCTGAGCGCCAAGTCCGGAAAGGGGGTCGCGGCGTGGTTGAACGAGGTGCTCTCCGGGGCCATCGCCAGGGCCGATCAGACACTGGAGATCGATTATTCGGAATATGCGCGGGCAGAAGCGGCGCTCGCCTGGCTGAACTTGCGAGCGGTCTTCGAACCAAAAAGCTTGCTTTCCCCGGCGATGCTGCTGGGGCCCTTGCTCGACCAACTCGATGCCGCCCTGAGCGCGGAGAAAATCCCCATCGCTCACTTGAAAGCAATCGTCACTTCGCCGACAGGCTTCCTTAAGGCGGCGATCTGCGGCAATGGGCAGGAACCAGTGGTTGAGGGTGACCTTGACGCTTCCCCTGCCGGCAAGCTCGAGCTACTGCTCAATCTCCGTGCGGTGGGACGAGCCGGCCCAGGTGCGCGAGCATCGTTGAGCGAGAGGTAGATAAGCTGGACGCCGGCCTCACACAGTCTGCCGTCGATTGCTTTAGTCCCGCAGCACCGGTGCCGGAACGGCGCATTCCGAAAGCCGGCTGATGCCTGCCCAAGACTCATGCATGAATCTCTAAAATGAGGTCGCTGCCCTCGGCGAGCACCAAAGCTTGATCCATCTGAAAGGTAGTTCGTCCGTTGCTCTGCTTCGCCGTGTGGGAGTA
Organism: uncultured Acidobacteriaceae bacterium; assembly: GCA_963746595.1. Taxonomy (GTDB): domain Bacteria; phylum Acidobacteriota; class Terriglobia; order Terriglobales; family Acidobacteriaceae; genus PALSA-350. The sequence continues at coordinate 707,803 of CAVVBS010000009.1, read as the reverse complement.
TGCGCGTCCGTCGCTTAGCACTGAAGTCGAAGGCCCTGTACCGGTAATTTCGAACCAACGGCAAGGAAGTTTGCCTGCCAGCACCCGCAGCGTAACCTGTGTACCGCGAGTGCTCACTGGACGATAGGAGAACGTTCCCCAGCCTGTTCCGGTAGACCAGAAACACTCGAATACGTTATGCGGGACTCTCGGCACTGCGACCACCGCAGCTCTCGGGCCATCGTAATGAAATCCGCTCAAAGCAACCACACTCGTCCAGGAAGCCATCGCGCGCGCATAATGATGACCGCACTCCGCCTCATCCCACGGATTGCGCTTTTCGCCATCGTACCGGGAGCGAATGTTTCGTATGGATTCGACTCCTTGCTCGACCATTCCGGAGTACAGCATCAACGCCGCGGTCGAATGTTCAAAACCCGTCATCACTTCTGCAAAATAGGGAAATGGTATGCGTGGCCGGGGCGCGGTGGCGTAGTCGCAAATGACCATGGCTGCCTCGTCGTTCAGGGCAAAGGTACGCTCCACATTGTCGTGCTCTTCAAGGCTGCGCTTGTAGTTGTATTTGAAAATGGATTGCAACGTTGACTGTACGTGTTCTTGCGCTACCAGCGAACCCAATCCCGCGACCTGGGCAAGATACTGTCCAATCAACTGATCGATCAGGCACCCGCCGCCGACTTGGTACTCGGGGCTCTCGGTATTTCCTGAACCCATGTCGCTGCGCAGATTAGGAGCAATCTGGTCCGCGGGAAAGCCGCGAACTTTTTGAATATAGAAGCTCCCGTTGAACAAATTGCTATCGATCCAACCGCTTCCCTGTCGGAAAAGCTTGCGATACTCGTCCGCAGATGCAGTGTCGCCCATCGCGCGGGCCATCTCTTCTCCGGCGCGTAGCGCGCCCAGATAGTAGATTCCGCACATCGGGTTTGGCCCATAGAACTCCACGTCGTAGGTGTTGTGTTGCACACCTTCCAGTACGCCATCGCGGTTGGCATCCCATCCGCCAGGAACCCAGGCAAACTCGAAACCCTTCTTTACCCGCGGCCACATCGTCGCCAGCCATTGATCGTCGCCCGCGAGCTTCCAGTCCATATAGGCATGGATGATCTGTCCCATCTGCCCGTCTGCAGCGGCAAATCCGGACCTCGCCTTGCCGTCCGGAAGAAGCTGACGAAAGTGCATCGCTCCCGCATCGTCCATCGAGTAGCCAAAGGCGGCTTTGCGCAGAGATCGTGCCAGGGAGGGAAAGAGATAGGTCGTAGCTGTCTCGTAGTTCCACACATGGGTGCAGTTGCCGAAGCAACAGCCAATGTGATCGTCCACTCCTTCGAAGGCGTGGAACTCGCCATCCGCGGTGCGGAAGCAGGTTGTCGACGCGAGCGTCGAAAGGTTTGCGCTGGCGGCTTCCTTCACTACGGAAGGCAGAGTGCTTGCGCCAAAGGCCTTCGAAAATGCCCGTGTACGTGATTCCAGTTTCTCTAGGTTGGCCGCAGTGTATTGAACGACTTCCCAGGCATCCTTGAAACGGGTGGCATAAAAGTTGCCAATGACTGTGTTGCCTTCTCCTGTAGGAGCACTCCAGCCACACCAGTCGGGTGTGCGGTTGGGAAAGTTCCACGACAGCAGGAAGGTAAAGTTTGCTGATCCTCCGGCTGGTATCGAGCTTTGCTGGCAAACGACTCCCACCGCATTGCGCAACTCCGGTTCGTTCTGCAGTTGGCCGTCGCGGGAGAACACATCCCAGAACAGCATGGGCGAATTCCACCAGCGTCCCTGCGGCCAGCCGCGCCAATAGCTGATCGCATTGCGATCGCTGGTGAGCGCTGCCAGTGCGAAACTCCCCTGCAATGGATCGCCTGCCGGCACACTCGGATTGCTCATCAACAGGCCTTCCAGTTCGCCGGACTTTCGGTATTCGTTCAGTCGTGAATCTTGCACCGACTTGGCTGCTCCGCCCACTCTCGGTTCAGGCTTGACCGGGTTATCGATAGAAAACGCAACTCCCACTTTGGCCATTGAGTGACCAGGGTTGTGCACGCGGTAGCGCAGGATCGCAACCGGCAAGCCCGAATCATCCGCATCATGCGGAATGAATGGAGAGAATGCATCGAGTTCCACCTGAACCGGCAAGTTCGGGTCTTCGAATTTGATGTTGGCGAGCGGATACTCACCGGTAAAAGTCGCTCCTTGAATGCGGCTCAGTCCCGGCGAATTATTCGAGCCAAGCCCGTCTTGACCCTCATAGGGCGGCAGAATTCGTGCTTCAAGCACGCGCGCAATGGGCCTGGAATTACCTGCTTGCACCCAAATCGACGGCAGGGCATAGGCGGGCGAGAATCCCTTATTCGGGCGGTTGAAAATCTCCCAATCTCGCAGTTGTCCTCGGCCGCCCAGGCTCAGACTGCCGGCAGCCACCCCGCCCAAGGGAAAAGCAATCATTTTGAGTTGCTGTCCAGTAAAACGACGCGGGTAGGAGACATTAGGAGCTCCGCTTGTGGGCCCCTCTGCAAATGCGGTCAGATCCGGCCAAAGGCCGGCTTGCGTACTCGCGCCAATCGCACCCGCGGCCTGCTTGATGAAACCGCGCCGGCCTACCTTATACTCGTTGCCCATAACCTAAATCTTAACAACCCCGCACCGTCGCCCGCGGGTTTCGATGGAATTGAGTGCGCGCCATCCCCGCCGCAACATTGTGAACTTCGTGCGCAGAATTGTCCATGTTTGTAACGAAGACTGCACTAAATTAGTTTTTGTTCACACTAAATACTGTGACGATCATCGCATTTCCTGTATCGACCGTCACTTGACAGTTGAAGTTTGCCTGCTCTAGCATCCGGCTCGTAAAAAGCGGCGCTGCGATCTGCGCGCTCTAATCGAATAAGCCACGAAAGCTACGGCAACGTCAGGACCTTTTCGGGAGGATTTATGCGCAAAATCTTCGAAATAAGGGTCACGCGGCTCGTCAGCACGTTCATCGCGGGACTCCTCGTCTTCAGCCTTGTGAGAAGCAATCAAGTTTTGCGTGCCCAGACAGCTGCTGGATCGATCGTGGGCATAGTACGAGATCACACTGGAAATGTGGTGCCCGGAGCACAGGTCACTGTGATCAACAGAGCGACCAACCAATCCGTCAGTGCCACCACAAACTCCTCCGGATATTATTCCTTCCCGCTGCTACAACCCGCTTTGTACCAGATCACTGTCCATGCCGCAGGCTTCAAAGAATTTCTTCAGGACAATATCCAACTCGACGTAGCCCAGACTCGGAACGTCGATGTTGGTCTGGATGTAGGCCAGGTCACCGAGTCCGTCACCGTAACCGCGGCCCCGCCACTACTGGAAACCCAGACCTCCTCGCTTGGTGAAGTGATCCCAAATAAATCAGTCCTCGACCTGCCTCTGAATGGCCGCAACGCTTATGGCTTTGCGGCGCTCGTTCCAGGGGTCATAGCGCCGTATGGATTTAGTCAGACCGCATTTGACGAATACAACGATCAGTTCATTTCGATCAACGGGTCACGACCCAATCAAAATCTGTTTCTTCTCGACGGCGGCATGAACTCTGAACCAGCCTTCACGGGGCCCGGTTATTTTCCCAGTGTGGATCTGGTTGAGGAGTATAAGGTACAGACGAATAACCTCGGTGCCGAGTTTTCCAATACCGGTGGCGGGATCATCAATGTAATCACAAAATCGGGTACCAACCAGATCCATGGCTCAGCGTGGTGGTTTTTCAGGCACACCGACCTGTCGGCAAATGATTTCTTTTCGAATGAAGCAGGCCTGCCACGAGCCCACTACCAATTCAGTCAGTTCGGGGGCACTATCGGGGGCCCCATCAGGAAAGATAAGACCTTCTTCTTCTTTGCCTATGAGGGGCTGCGTTGGGTGCAAAGCGGATCCGCCGTAGGCACCCTGCCTACCCAGGCCCAGCGTAATGGAGACTTTTCTAGTACGTACAACAGCGCGGGTCAGGTGATCCCGATCTATGATCCGTTTACCACCGTCCCCGATCCCAATAATCCAGGCCAATATCTCCGAACCCAATATCCAGGGAATAAAATACCTGCCTCGGAGATTAATCCCGTCACACAAGCTATGTTGACCTATCTTCCATTGCCCAACCAGCCTGGAACGCCGGTGACCGGATCGAACAACTACTATACAAACTACAGCTCGCCGATTGTCGAGAACTCCTTCTCGATACGTTTCGACCATGCCATTACAGATAAGCAGAAAATCTTCGGCCGCTATTCACTCAACGACACAACCCAAACGCGCCCGAATCTCTACGGAAGTTCTTCCCCTAACTTTGTTATCAGCAGTCCCACGGCAGGGAACGATTTTCTAAGGCAGCAACAAGCTACGATCGACTACACGAATCCATTTAAGACCAATGCGGTCCTTGATCTTAACAGCAGCTATATACGGTATTTCATCGGGCGGAGAATTCCCGGTTACGACGTCAATCCCACAGTGGTCGGCCTCCCGAGTTATTTCACCACCCTCGCGTCACTCTATACCCCATGTTTTCCCTCTGTCGGAGTCTCCGGTTTAGGGCTCACTCTTTCGCTCGGGAACATTGGGGGCGGGTTGATGGGCGGTGGCTGCTATACCCTCGGTGATGTCTACCCGGATCTACACGAATACGGTAGCGTCACAGTCGTTCATGGACAACATACGTTCAAGACCGGCGCGGACTTTGGCATTGACTGGTTGGCTACGCCGAGATATGAGCCAGCAGGGCCGTCATTCAATTTTGGTCCGAACTTCACCCAAGGTCCTAACCCAGTTTCGTCGACCGGTTCAGGTGTTGGCGTGGCCTCGTGGTTGGTAGGTACAGGGAGTGGCAGCTCAAGCAGTGGCGGTCCAAATCAATATCTCTCCAGTAGATACTACGGCTTTTATTTTCAGGATGACTGGCGTAGAACACCGAGACTAACGCTCAATCTTGGCATCCGGTATGACTACGCTGCTCCATGGGTTGAACGCTTCAATCGCTTTACGGACTGGAGTTCCACCGCAACTTCTCCCCTACAGGTATCAGGCTTGAGCAACCTGACGGGCGGGTTGACTTTCCCTGGGGTGAATGGGGTTCCCCGATCTGAATTCGACCCCTTCCGCAAGGAGGTTGTCCCCCGGGTCGGGTTTTCGTTCGCAGCCCGTCCCGACACCACCGTAAGAGGCGGTTTTGGTATATTCTTCGCTCCCTTGGGCGGAGCAGGTTTCAATGGATACTCGGTGCCCAACACCGGCTATTTGGCCTCCACCAATTGGGTTGGCACCCTGGATGGGGTAACTCCGCTCAATACACTCACGAACCCATTTCCCCAAGGCTTTGTCTACCCAACCGGGAGCACCCAAGGCCTGGCCACCCAGCTCGGTCAATCAGTAGTTGGCATGCGGCGTAGCCGGCCCGTCTCCTATGCCGAGCAATGGAACTTAGATGTACAGCAAGAACTGGGCGCGCAGATCCTCCTTGATATTGCTTATGCGGGTGGCCGTGGGGTCCATCTTTATGGCGATTACAACCCCGACCAACTTCCCGACCAGTACTTATCCATGGGAGGCGCGTTAAATAACCAGGTAAACAATCCGTTTTATGGGAACCCGCTGGTTGGCGGCGGCGGTCTTAGTAGTCCGACTGTTGCGCAAAGTCAATTGCTGAGACCTTTTCCGCAGTTTACTGGAGTTACCCTCGGAAACAGTTCCTTCTTCGGCGCCTCTGCCTATAACGCATTGCAAGTGAAACTAGTGCGGCGTTTTGCAAACGGTTTCAGCCTCCTTGCCTCGTATACTTGGTCAAAATTGATGGACAATATTCCCGCGTCGGAAACCGGATTTCCAGGGGGATCCTTCGGGGGAACCGGTATCCAGGATTGGGATAACCTTCGTGCTGAATGGGCTGTCGCTTCTTTTGATACACCCCAATATTTTGCATTGAATGCGATCTACGAACTGCCCTTTGGGCAAGGCAAGCGCTTCCTTAATAGCAACAAGGTCGCTAATTACTTTATTGGAGGGTGGCAGCTTAATGGAATAACGTCAGCGATTAGTGGTACACCGCAGGAGGTATTCACAGCTACCAACACGCTCTTCAATTATGGAGGCTCGCAGCGAGCAAACTGGAACCGCCTAAACCCGTCGCGGAGCGGTAAGATCTCAAACCGTCTCAATGAATACTTCAACGTCAACTACTTTAGCCAACCCGCGCCGTTTACCTATGGCAACTCTCCGCGTATGCTCGGTAATCTTCGCTCTCCGGGATTCATAGATACGGATCTCTCTGGGATCAAGAAAATCCCCATCCACGACCGCATATCGGCTGAGTTTCGGGCAGAGGCGTTCAATCTCTTCAACCATCCTACGTTTGGACCGCCAGACACTACCTTCGGCGACGGAAACACCGGCATCATCAATAGTCAGGTAAACTTACCCCGGCAAATACAAATTGCATTGAAGATCCTTTGGTAAGGAGCGGGGAACCAAACTTTGCGTCGTCTACTTTTCCGATTGCCAATGATTGCCCTGGCGGTTGGTCTACTTTACCCGGACCCCGCTGCGAACGCCCAAACGGCCAACTCAGCGGAGAGCGGTGGCGCTGCGTCGCTCGCAACTCTTACCCCTGATGTCGATTCACGCATGGTCTCGCCTGAAAACCCAACCGGAGAGAAGGCCAAAGGAGCCATGCGGACCCCAGATCCGGCGAATCCCGATCTGGCATTTTCCCGAGCCGCCTCCGATCTTGGCCGGGGATGGAAGGTTCGCCCATTTATCAAAGTGCCGGCCCACAGCACGGCCACCATCATGGATGTGTCCGGGCCGGGAACGATCAAACATATTTGGATGGCGGCGACGGAGGACTTGCACGGGGTAGGCCGGGCAAGCATCCTGCGCTTCTATTGGGACGACGAAACCACGCCGTCCGTCGAAGTGCCAATGTCTGACTTTTTCGCTATCGGCCATGAGACCTTCGCGCCCGTCAACTCGGCCATGGTGGTCGACAACCCAACCTCATCGATGAACTGCTATTGGCCCATGCCCTTTCACAAGCATGCCCGCATCACCTTCACCAATGACAGTGACAAGGATCTGCCGCTGTTGACCTTTCAGATCGACTATGAAGCTGGAGCCGGAGCCGTTCCGCGGGAAGCAGGCTACTTCCACGCCCAATGGCGGCGGGCCAGGGTGGAACGCACCAACCCCTCCTACACTATTCTTGACGGTGTGAAGGGCGAGGGCCGGTACGTCGGAACTTTTCTGTCGTGGACGCAACTCGCGAGTGGATGGGCGGGCGAGGGCGAGGTCAAGTTCTATATCGACGGCGATGTCGAATTTCCCACCATTGCGGGCACTGGCACGGAGGATTATTTCGGCGCGGATTATGGGTTTCCCGCCACCTTCTCCACGGCGTATGTCGGCAATGTGCTCGACCATAAGAGCAAGGACTATGAGGCGGGGATGGCGTGGAGCCTATACCGGTGGCATGTGCCCGATCCCATCAACTTTCACAAGGATTTGAAAGTGACTATCCAGGATTTGGGCTGGTGGCCCAATGGCAAGTATCAGCCTCTGGATGACGACTTTGCCTCGACGGCATACTGGTATCAAATGGAACCGCACGTTCCATTTCCCAAGCTTCCGCCCCTCAGTGAGCGCTGGACACGATGATCCCGGGCCAACCGCCGAACTCTAGCTACAAATGGCTAGTTGTTGGCATGCTATGGTTCGTTTGTTTCTTCAATTACGCTGATCGCCAGGCAATTTTCGCTGTATTTCCCCTCATCAAGCGGGAGTTGGTGCTCACCGACCTTCAGTTGGGTATTGTGGGCGCGGCGTTTATGTGGGTGTATGCCCTCTTCGGTCCCGTGGCTGGCTGGCTATGCGATCGTCTTCCGCGCAAGAGCCTGGTCCTGGGCGGGCTGATTGCCTGGTCGTTAGTTACCATGTTGACGGCGGTTTGTCACACCTATGGCCAGCTGGTCCTGTGCCGTGCGCTCAGTGGATTGGGAGAAGTGGTCTATATCCCAGCTTCGATGTCTCTCATCAGTGACTATCACGGAGCGAGTACCCGCTCTCGCGCCATGTCTCTTCATCAGTCAAGCGTCTATGTGGGCTCGATTGCAGGGGGCGCTGTTTCCGGTCTTGTAGGCCAATTCTATGGCTGGCGATGGAGCTTCATTCTCTTTGGATCCTGCGGACTTCTATTTGGTGTAGTAGTGGGAAAATTCCTCCAGGAACCCGTGCGAGGCAGTTCGGAGCAGTGGGCCGGCACAGCGATATTGCCAATCCCCACTGGTGACGGCAGCCTATTGGAGGAGCTCAAGATTCTGCTCCTAAGCCCCATCGTGCGCCTGCTGATTCTGACCTTTGTCGGAGCCAACTTTGTGGCCATTGTCTTTCTCACCTGGATGCCGTCGTTCCTGTATGGCAAATTTCACATGAGCCTCAGCATGGCGGGATTGAACGGCACCATGTACTTGCAGCTTTCGTCGATTGCGGGCGCTTTCTGCGGCGGCCTGCTGGCCGATATCCTGGCTCGCCGATTGGCCAATGGACGCATGCTCACGCAGGCGCTGGGCCTCTTCCTGGGTATCCCGTTCCTGTTCTTCACCGGTTGGGCGGCCTCCGTTCCGGCCGTGGTGCTGGGCATGATTGGCTTTGGCTACTGCAAGGGCATTTACGACGCCAACCTCTTCGCTTCGCTCTACGATGTTGTCGCAGTAAAACAGCGCGGAATCGCCGCCGGCATGATGAACTCCCTGGGTTGGCTAGGAGGTGGTTTCGCGCCCATTGTGATCGCGCTAGCCGCCAGCAAATACGGAATGGGCACAAGCATCAGCGGAACAGCAGCTGTTTACCTCGTCTCAGGACTTCTCATGCTGCTGGCCGCGCGCCAAACCACCCTCGCCCTCTCAAAACAGCCCAAAGCGTCCGCGTAAGAAACTGCCGGTCGCGTAAAAGTCTGTGTCGTAACGGGTTCTATGGGGTTCTGCGAGGACACAGACTCCGAAGGGACGGCTGTATGCATCTCCACTCATGCCAAGGTTGCGCTCCGGTCGGGATGACAAGTTTGAGGGCGGTGGCCAACCTTGGCATGATTGGAGATGCATGGGAAGAAGCATCAAGCCTAATTTATTCGCTAATTTGGCCTGCCGACAGGATTTACGATTATCTGCCGAGGTTGAAAAATGCATTGGTCCTCACGCAGAGATTTTGTTAAGAACGCATCAATGGCCCTAGCCGGAAACCGAGCCCGCTGGTTTCAAGAGGCTGCATCAGCGGAGCGGATCAATCTCAAAGAATGCGTCCTGGTAACTTCTCAAAATCCCACTCCCCGTGAGGTCAAAGCCCTTACTGTCCTGAGCGAGGAGTCATACAAGCGAAGCGGCCTTACCTGGAAACTGCAGCCCTCCAATAGAGCCACCGCGCCAGTTACGATATATGCCGGGCTGGCGTCCTCTATAGGTAAGCTGGGGCCACGGACGCAAGCCGCCGCGGTCGCTCTAAATGAACATGTCCCGGAGATGTATGCGATCCAAGCTGGCAGCGAAGGCGCCGATCATTGGATCGCCATTGCCGGCAGCGACGAGCGCGGAGTGCTCTTTGGGGTGGGTCATCTGCTCCGCCTGATCGGCTTTGGCCGCCAAACAGCAACCGTCGAGCGCGGCCGCCTGCCGATACACAGTAGCCCCAAATACCCTTTGCGCGGTCATCAGCTAGGCTATCGACCCAAGACAAATGCCTACGACGCATGGACTGTGGAGATGTGGGAGCAATACATACGCGACTTGGCCGTCTTTGGGACCAACGCAATCGAGATCATCCCGCCCCGATCCGATGATGAGCCAGATAGCCCCCTCTTCCCACTCCCACCAGCGCAGATGATGGTCGAGATGTCGCGCATCGCGGATAGCTACGGGTTGGACGTCTCGATTTGGTACCCGGCGATGGATAAGGACTATGCCGATCCGCAAACGGTCAAAACCGCCCTGAGCGAATGGGAAGCAGTTTTCAAAATGCTTCCGCGCCTCGACGTTGTCTTTGTGCCCGGAGGCGATCCCGGCCATACCGAGCCCAGGTATCTTCTGAACCTCCTGCAAAAGCAGAAGGTTAGCTTACGAAAATACCACCCCAAGGCGCAGATGTGGGTTTCTCCTCAATCCTTCACGGCGGACTGGATGGAGGAGTTCTTCTCTATTGTATCTATGACGGAGACGAAGAGCTGGCTCGACGGCATAGTTGTAGGGCCACAATCGCGGTTACCGTTTGCAGAGGTTCGCCGTCGCCTACCCGCGCAGTATCCCATCCGCTTCTACCCAGACATCACCCACAGCACGGGATGCCAATTTCCCGTCCCGGACTGGGACGTTGCCTATGCACTTACCGAAGGGCGGGAGACGATCAACCCGCGCCCATTGGGGGAAGCCAACATCATCAAAAAATTTCTCCCGGAAACCATTGGCTTTATTACCTACTCTGAGGGCTGCAACGATGACGTGAACAAATTCGTCTGGAGTTGTCTGGGTTGGGACCCGCAGAGAAGTGTAATCGACGGCCTCCGCGACTACTCCCGCTACTTCGCCGGCAAGGAGCAAGCCGAGGGGCTGGCCCAAGGCCTGATGAGCCTGGAAAAGAATTGGCAGGCCCCATTGGCCGCCAATGCCTCCGTCGCCGTCACTCTTTCCCAATGCCAGGATATGGAGCGTGACGCCGCACCTGCGCTGCTCGGCAACTGGCGATTCCAGCAAGCGCTGTATCGTGCCTATTACGATGCTTATATCCAGAGCCGTTTGGCGGAAGAAACCGCCCAGGTAGGGCGCGCGATGGCTGTCCTGCGCCAAGTGGACGACATTGGCTGGACACCCGCACCACTCGAGATCGGCGAAGCACCGAGTACCACATCGCCCAATGGCAGAGAACTGATCCTGCTGCTCGACGAAGCGCGCGATATTTTGCAACAAACACTGATCCACTCTGCCGGCGGCAGTCTACGGTCTAGGGTGCTGGAACTGGGAGAAGCTTTGTTCCAGAGCATCCGGATGCAACTAGCTGTGGATCGTTACCGCGGGGAAGCGGTTGAGCGCGGAACCAATCTGGAAACGCTGGACTATCCAGTGAGCGATGCTCCATGGATGCTCACTAGGATTTCCGAGGTCATGCGAGAGACCGATACGGCGAAGCAGCTTGCCGGGATTCGGGCGTTATTGCATCGCACTGATCCTGGTCCGGGCGGCTTTTATGACGAGTTGGGAAACGTTGCCAACCGTCCCCACCTGCTCCTGGGTGAAGGAGCAGAGCGAGACCCTGAGTTCCGGGCCACTCCGCTGACCGGTTTCCTTTATCCCGATGTGCTTGGCAGCCATGCGCCCATTGCCTGGAAGCGATGGGCCGAGTCGCTCTTCGATGCGCCTCTAAAAATGCGGTACACCGGTTTGGATACAGCAGCGCACTACCGTTTGCGTGCGGTCTACAGCGGGGATCAGCCCACGAAAAAAATGCGGCTGCTTGCCAATGAGCAATTTGAGATTCACCCCTACGTGTTGCGCCCCTGGCCACCGGTTCCACAGGAGTTCGACATCCCTGGCGCTGCAACTTCAGCAGGCGAGCTCACGCTCTCCTGGACGCGTGAGCAAGGTCTGGGCGGTTCTGGACGAGGCTGTCAGGTTTCCGAGGTCTGGTTGATCAACACTGCAGAACAGGGCAGCAAGTAGGACGGCGGAGTCGTGTCAAACGCGCTTAGCGTTGACTTTCGTGGCCAGGCCCACTTTTTCCAGCATCCATATTCCCCAGTAGTTGACATCGACTTCGTACCAGGCCATCCCGTGGCGGGCCGAAACCGGGTGCGCATGGTGGTTGTTGTGCCAACCCTCGCCCCCTGTCAGCAGGGCGACCCACCAGTTGTTGCGGGAGTCATCCCGGGTTTCGAACCGCCGCGAACCCCAAATGTGGGTCGCGGAGTTCACCAGCCAGGTGACGTGTAGGCCAAGCGTGACCCGAAAGAAAATGCCCCACAGCGCCCACGGCCAGCCGCCCACGGCCAGCAGGGCAAAACCCAGCACCGTCACCGGTAGCCAGTGGAATCGATTTAGCCAGCGGTAGAAGCCCTGTTTCATCAGGTCAGGGGCATACCGCTTGAGAACACCGCTGTCGTTATGCAACGAGCCGTTCAGAATCCAGCCCATATGTGACCACCATTTGCCGTCTCGTGGCGAATGAGGGTCGCCCGGCTTGTCGGTAAATTGGTGGTGCAGGCGGTGTACGGCGACCCAGTAAACCGGGCTCCCCTGCAGGGCCATGGTGCCCAGGATCGCCATGGTGTATTCCAGCCACCTGGGAACGACGTAGCCTCGATGCGTCAGCAGGCGATGATAAGAGAGGCCGATACCCACGTTCTGGGTGAGCACCCAGGTCACGGCAAAAACCGCCAGGGCGGACCACCGGAACTCGAACAGCGCTGCCACCGCTCCCAGGTGGAAGATGCCGATAACCAAGGCGAATTTCCAATGGAATTTGCCCCGATTAGGCTCCAGGGCCCTCTGTAGCTCCGCTGCTTCCGTCGCTGCGCTTGCTGCGGCTGTTGCCATCGTTACTGCTCCGTATCCTCTTCATTAGGCTAGTGGGCGCAAGCTCCAAGCGGTGTAAGAGTTGCGTAATACCTGAGAGCAGGACGGAACCCCGCCCATCCCCGGCTGGCAACAGGTTGTGGTTGTTAGGAAATAGGTCGTATACTGAATATGCGACCGCTGAGGTCGGAATTGCATCTCTAGGTATAGCGAGAATGCTAAGACTCACCAAGAAGGCGGATTACGGTCTGATGGCGTTGAAGTTCCTCGCTGAGCGCCCCGACATGCCTTCTCTGAGTGCCAAAGATATCGCGGAAGCTTACGGCATTCCTCCGCAGTTGCTGGCCAAGATTCTGCAGCGGCTTACCAAGGCAGGGCTGCTTCGTTCCCACGCCGGCACCAACGGTGGATATGCTTTATCCCGTGCGCCTGAGGACATTACGGCTTTTGAGGTGATCGGCGCTATCGACGGGCCCCTTTTTATTACCTCCTGCGAAACCGGGCCGCGTGGTTGTGACCTGACGGATAGCTGCACCGTCCGCGAGCCGTTGCGCAAGGTAAACGAGAGTATCTCGAGTGTGTTGAAGGCAATTCGCGTATCCGACTTGTGTGAGCACGAACCCAGCCGGAGATATCATGGCAAGCCGGTGGAATCCATGCTGGTGAGTTTGGGCAGCTGAACAACAATTCGTAGACAATAATAGTTAGTAACGTTCCAGTGCGAGAATGTTGAGAGCAGGAGAGAGCGCAATGAGCACCGTTGAGACTGCAGTGTCGGCCCCGGTAAATGTAAAACTGCCGATTTACATGGATGATCACGCCACCACGCCAATGGATCCCCGCGTGCTTGAGGCTATGATCCCCTACTTCACCGAGAAGTTCGGCAATGCAGCCAGCCGCAACCACTCCTTCGGATGGGAAGCCGAACAGGCGGTCGATCATGCTCGCGAACAGATAGCCAAGCTGATCGGCGCCACCGCCAAAGAGATCATCTTTACCTCGGGTGCGACCGAGAGCAACAACCTCGCCATCAAGGGCATTGCCGAGATGTATCGCGAGCGGGGCAATCACATCATCACCCAGGTCACTGAGCACAAAGCGGTGCTCGATACCTGTAAACGCCTCGAGAAGTACGGCTATCGCATCACCTACCTGCCCGTTAAGGCAGATGGGCTGATTGACCTGGAAGATCTGAAGCGGGCCATCGACGACAAGACTATCCTGGTCAGCATCATGTTTGCTAACAACGAGATAGGCGTGGTGCAGCCGATCGCCGAGATCGGCAAAATCTGCCGCCAGCACAACGTCATCTTCCATACCGATGCGGTGCAGGCCGTGGGCAAGATCCCGGTCGACGTGAACTCCATGAACATCGACTGCCTGTCCCTGACCGGGCACAAGATTTACGGCCCCAAGGGCTGTGGCGCGTTGTACGTTCGGCGCCGCAATCCCCGGGTACAGATTTCGGCACAGATCGACGGCGGCGGCCACGAACGCGGTATGCGCTCGGGAACCCTCAATGTTCCCGGCATCGTTGGCCTGGGCAAGGCCTGCGAGATCGCCTCGGAGGAAATGGCGTCTGAGGCGGAGCGGTTGGGCAAGCTCCGCGACAAGCTTAAGGACAAGCTGATGGCCAACCTGGATTACGTCCACGTCAACGGCTCCATGGAGCATCGTCTGCCGGCCAACCTGAACGTCAGCTTCGTCTACGTCGAAGGGGAGTCGCTGCTGATGGGTATTAACGATGTTGCAGTTTCCAGCGGTTCAGCCTGCACCTCGGCGTCACTTGAGCCATCTTATGTATTGAAGGCCCTGGGGCTGGGCGACGACGTGGCACACAGTTCGATCCGTTTTGGTTTGGGCCGCTTCAACACCGAAGCCGAAGTTGATTACGTTGCGGACAAGGTCATCGATGTCGTGCAGAAACTGCGCGAGCTTTCGCCCCTTTATGAAATGGTGAAAGAAGGCATCGATATTTCAAAGATTGAGTGGCAGGCGCACTAAGAGCATTTCGCTTTTTGGTGTGGACACGCAAACGCTGGATACGAAGTTAGGGAGATAGAAATGGCATATAGCGACAAGGTAATTGATCACTACAACAATCCGCGGAACGTGGGCCAGATGGATAAGAGCCAGTCTGAAGTAGGTACGGGCCTGGTCGGCGCCCCGGAGTGCGGCGACGTCATGCGTTTGCAAATCCGCGTCAATCCTGAGACCCAGGTGATTGAAGAAGCAAAGTTCAAGACCTTTGGCTGTGGTTCCGCCATCGCCTCCTCCTCGCTCGCCACTGAGTGGGTTAAGGGCAAGACGGTCGCGGAAGCGATGCAGATCAAGAACACCGACATTGTGAAAGAGCTGGCTTTGCCGCCCGTTAAGATTCACTGCTCGGTGCTCGCGGAAGATGCGATTCGCGCGGCCATTGGCGATTGGAAGAAGAAGAACGGCGTAACCGAGACGGCGGAAGCCACTGCTTCGGTCGCTCATTAATTCAGAGGCAAGATGGATTTAGCTGTCCTCAATGCGGAAAATGCAGCGCCGAATCAAAAGGGCATCCAGGTCACGGAGCGTGCCCTGAAGCGGATTCGCGTAGCCATGGCCAAAGAAGGAGTTTCCCCGTACCGAGGGGGGACTCCGCTTGGGCATTCAGGGCGGGGGCTGCTCCGGTCTTTCCTATAACATTCGCTTCGACTCGCAGCCCAGAGAACGCGATCGCGTGTACAACTTTGAAGATGTGCGCGTCTTCGTCGATCCCAAGTCGTTTATCTACCTCCACGGCATGATTCTCGATTACGAAGAGACGCTGATGCGGCAGGGCTTCAACTTCATCAATCCCCACTCGACCAAGTCTTGCGGTTGCGGTTCATCGTTTTCGGCGTAGACGCGCCGCAGTCTGCTCGCCGGATTTCCTGTGGAGCTTGTTGGTGTTGCCGAAGTTCATGCGGCTTTCCTTAATGAAAGCCGCACACGCAGTTGCATCCTGCGCAGCGTACAGGAAATTCGGTTCGGCCCTTATGCAAATTATTGACAGAGTCAGTGCGCCCGCAAAATGCTGGTCCTGCGGCCAGGAGGTCGCGGACGGGCAGCCCTTCTGTGCCTCTTGCGGCAAAGTCCAACCGCCCGCAGCAGGCCGGATACTTTGACATGTTTGGCCTGCCGCCGAAGCTGGATTTAGACGTGCAGGCGCTGGAAAAGCAGTTTTACCGCTATAGCCGGAAACTGCACCCCGATGTGTACGCGCGCGCCACGCAGCAGGAACAGGATTGGAGCCTCGCCCAGGCCTCGCTGCTGAACGACGCCTATCGCACCTTGAAGAATCCGCTCGAGCGGACCAAGTACCTCCTCAAGCTCGAAGGGGTGCAGTTCGAAGAGGAACGGGGAGCAGGCAATCTGAATCCCTCCAAGGTGCCGGCTGATCTTCTGGAAGAGGTCTTCGAGCTGAACATGCAACTCGAAGAATTGCGCCAGAACCAGAAGATGGGCGAGGACGACCCGCAATTGCGTCGAGACCTTGAGGCCGCAAAGAACCAGTTTGCCGCCCAACTCAGCGCGCTCGACGAGCAAGTGCGTTCCCGCTGGTCGGCCTGGGATGCCGCGTGGGAACAAAACGACGAAGCCGGGAAAACTGCAGCCAAAGAAGCGATGACCTCGTTGTTGCAACGCCGCAGTTACCTGCAGAACCTGGTTCGTGATGTGGAACAGACTCTGGGAGAGTCTTAAGAGTTATGGCGGATGAGCGCGTAGTCGGTATTGACCTGGGCACGACCAACTCGTTGGTCGCCTTCATGCAAGGCGAGAAGCCCGTCGTCATCCCGGGGGAAGATGGCCTGAACCTGGTCCCCTCCGTGGTGGCGTTGGCGCCTGCCCGTGATGGCGGTCGTCCGAGCCATGCTGGTCGGCAATGGAGCGCGGCACACGCTACTGCATGCGCCGGAGCAGGCCATCTATTCCGTTAAACGTCTCATGGGTCGCGGGGTCGAGGACGTTACGGAAGAATTGAAATTCTTTCCCTTCCGGCTTGGCCGACGAAATCCAGCCCGGCGAGGTGTTGCGCATTCGCCTGGGAGATACGGAGTTCACGCCGCCGGAAATTTCCGCGCACATCCTGCGCCAGCTCAAACGCAACGCGGAGCGATACTTCGGCGCGCCAGTGACCCAGGCGGTCATCACCGTGCCTGCCTATTTCAATGATGCCCAACGGCAGGCGACCAAGGATGCGGGACGCATGGCCGGGCTCGAAGTCCTGCGCCTGGTCAACGAACCCACCGCCGCTGCTTTGGCCTATGGTCTCGATCGCCAAAAAGAAGGCATCATCGCGGTCTACGATCTCGGCGGCGGAACCTTCGACATCTCCATCCTCAAGCTGCATGAAGGCATCTTCGAGGTGATCGCCACCAATGGCGATACCCACCTGGGCGGCGATGACATCGACAACCTCTTGATTGCCATCGCGCTTGACGACATCGCCGGCGATACAGGGGCCGATGTGCGCCGGGAGCCGGAAGTCATTCAGGCGATACGTAAGGCAGTGATCGAAGCCAAGATTGCGCTGTCGTCGCAGTCCGTAGCGCAAATCGATATCAAGCTCCCGCAGGGTGGCCGCTACCGGCGTGAAATCACGCGCGAGCAATTCGAACAGCTCGATTCAACCCGTCATCGCCCGGACCATCACCCCGTGCCGCGACGCGCTGCGCGATGCGCACCTTGGTCCCGATCAGATCGACGAGGTAGTGCTGGTCGGCGGTTCAACCCGCATACCCGCGGTGCAGCAGCCTGGTCAGCGAAGTTTTTGAGCTTCCGCGCCGCGGCAAGCAGCCCCGCACTGAGCTCAATCCGGATGAGGTAGTGGCCCTCGGCGCTGCCGTGCAAGCCAATATCCTGGGCGGCGGATCGAAAGCCACCGAGGATATGCTGCTGCTCGATGTAACCCCGTTATCCCTGGGCATCGAGGCGCTGGGTGGGGTGGTCGCCAAAATCATTCAGCGCAACTCAACCATCCCTGCCTCTGCCTCCGAATCATTTACGACCGGGGTCGATGGGCAGACGAATGTTGCCATCCATGTGCTGCAGGGCGAGCGTGAGATGGCCAAGGACTGCCGCTCGCTGGCGCGCTTCGATCTTAAGGGGATCCCGCCCATGAGCGCGGGCCTGCCGCGCATCGAGGTCAAATTCCTCATCGATGCCAACGGCATCCTGCATGTTTCCGCGCTCGAGCAGCGCAGTGGCAAGCAGGCGGAGGTTTCGGTGAAGCCGGCCTATGGCCTGACAGACGAGCAGGTCGAGTCGATGATCCTGGAATCGTTCGATCACGCCGAAGAGGATATTCATCTCCGTCAATTGGTCGAAGCCAGGAACGAAGCAGACACAATCCTCAGCGCAGTGGAAAAGGCTCCGTCCCATCCTGCCTGGCAGTTGCTTGAGCCGGACGAGCGGGCAGAGATTGGCGCCCTCAGTGCAGAGCTAACCGTACTCAAGCAGGGCGATGATTTGCAGGCGCTGCGCGCCGGCACCGAAGCGTTGGACAAGGCCACCCACCGCTTTGCCGAGCTCATGATGGACGCGGCGGTATCGAGCGCAATCAAGGGCCAGACGATGCAATCGGCGGATGACAAGTTGGGCCAGGGACCGACAGCTCCGCACCCCATCGCCCAGGCCGAGTTCATGGAAAGAAAGTAAACCGAATGACTGACAATATGGTCCGCGTCACATTTCTTCCCGAAGGCCGTACCGTGGAGTTCGAATACGGCACCTTACCTTACGGGCATCATGGAAAACCCATGTCCTTCCTCGACGTGGCTGAGCACTTCGACATTTTTCTCGATCACGCGTGCGGCGGTTCCTGTGCATGCACCACCTGTCACCTTTGGACAAAAGAGGGCAGCGAGGCGCTCTCACCCGCCGATGACGATGAGCTGGACCGTCTGGACATGGCGGCAGATTTGCAGTTGAATTCCCGTCTAGGCTGTCAGGCCGTGATCACCGGTCCGGGCAACTACGTGGTTGAGATCCCCAAGTGGAATCGCAACTATGTCTCCGAGGGCAAGCCGCTGAGTCTGGCGGAAGAGAAGTGAGGAATGGACGATGGCGCGTGAAATTACCTGGAATGACGCGGAAGAGATAGGTATCCAGTTGCAGGAAAAATTTCCCGACCTGGATCCCTTCACGGTGCGCTTCACCGATCTGCACAAATACGTAACCGAGCTTGAAGGCTTTGCCGACGACCCCGCGAAGTCCAACGAGCCCAAGCTCGAAGCCATTCAAATGGCTTGGCACGAAGAATACAAAGACGCCCAATAGCCCCGGTGCCCGAAACACCGACTTTGAAGTGTGCAACCTCCCTCAACCTTGTCATCCCGACCGGAACGCGGCGTAGTGGAGGGACCTGCGGTTCGCTTTCGGTCGTAACGAATATCAAACCCTCCATCCGAATAAGCAACGTCAAGGTTTGCCAACCATTTAAACTTTGTCATCCCGAGCGAAGCCGAGGCATCTGTAGTTTTCTTTCCCCGCCTACACTCTAGTGACGGGTGCCCCACACCCCGAATTTCCTGTAAAGTTTGGTGGCGTTGATACACTTCATGCGGCTCTCCTTAATGAAAGCCGCACACGTGGCCGTCGCTTAGTGCCGCGCACAGGAAATCTGGGCATCTCGCTCGTTTTTCGCGAGATGCGGGATACCACGAACGTCAACCTCAAGCACTGGACTTGTAGCAGCCTTAGACCTTCACCCCAACCGCCACCGGCATCCGCGCTAGCTCGGCCGCCGTCGAGGCATCGGGAACCGAGCACCCCGGCGTAATGATGTACTTGCTCCCCGCCTGCTCCCGTGCCAGCGTCCACTGCTTTCGGATCTCCTCCGTCGTGAGCTTATCGAAATCCACCTCATCCACACCGCCGGCGATCGCCTGCGAATAAACCTTACGTACCTCAGCAACGGGAATACCGCTCGTCTTCACCGAGTAGTTAATGACGGGCGCCGAAAAGTCCTTGAACTGATCCAGGAATGGTCTCTCCAATGTGTGCAAGTGCAGCAGCGTCAGTTTGGTATCAGCCAGAGCCGCGAGCACGCGTTTGTCGTAGGGCCGGCTATAGCGCTCGTAGTCTGCGACCGATCCAAACTTACTGGTCGCATTAAAAATGCTCACCAGCGTCCCCGAGCAACCGATCTCCTGAGATCGGCGAATATGGTTGATGGTTGACTGCGTGATAGCCTCCATCGCTCCTTCCCACGCCGCAGTGTTCTCCTTCTGGAAGGTATGGATGCTGCTGATCACGTCGCTACGATCCTCCGCATCCTTCTTGCCCGCGAACTCCGGCTCGGCCGCCAACAGCAGCATTGCTGTCATGTAGGGACCATAGAGCGTGTCGATAAAATACGCGTCGCCATGCAAGCCGTCGCGCACCAGCTCGATAGTACGCAGTTGTTCGGGATAAGGCGTCTGCAACGGTTTCAGTTCATACCACTTGCCAGTCGTCGATCGCGGATAGTCAAAGTCATTCATGATTTTGACAAAGTCCGTATCGTACATCCGATGGAAGGCAAGGTGGTCCTGTGCTTCGAGCTCCGCGGTGGGGCGCTTGTAATGGTGCCACATGCTGAATGGGGGGCGGTCCACTTCCTCTCCACGCAGTGCCCGATCCACTCGTTCCTTGTGCGTGAGACGGGCGGAGCTTGCCCGGGAACAGGGAACCGCCGTCATCGCTGTTGCTGCAGCCATTGCGGAGATGAATTGCCTGCGATTCAACAAGTGTGACTCCTTTCACTAGGAAGGGTAAACTCAACGCCAATCGAAAGCGCCGCGGATGAGCTCAAAAGACTCCTCGGCTTCGTAGTAGATTGACAACACGTCGAACCGAACCTGGTCCGGAACAATGGGCAGCATATGAAGGTATTGCCGCGCCATCCGGCGGAGCATCCGGATTTTATCCTCATCAACCGCCGCCTCAGCAGTGGCGAAGCTCCGGCTGGTGCGTGTTTTCACTTCGATAAAACAGAGAGTCGTATCGTCCCAGGCCACCAGGTCAAGATCGCCACGAACCTTCGCGCTTCGCCACCCGCGCGCTACCACGATGTAACCGTGGCGGCGCAGGTAGAAAAAGGCTGCTTCTTCGCCACGGCGCCCCACCTCCAGATGCGGCGGGCGCGTCGACCCTCTCCTTAAGCGGACGGCGAGAGAGTCGCTGGCGTGAACAAACCCCTCGAGCAGCCGTAGCCTTAGCATGGGCTCCATTGTCGCCGGAGCGCGCCTCTTTGCCAACTATTCCCGGTACCACGCCTCCACCGCGTCGGCGAATTGATCTCCATCCCAATCCATAGGCTGGAAGCGGGGCAGCGTAAAGCGATTGGAAGATCGGGTCACAAGTCCGCCGAAGTTGGAGCAGGCACTGGCGAATCCATTGGCTTTTACGGTCGATACTGTGTGCCGGGTGTAATGGTTTTTCTTGCCGTACGGATAGGCGAAGCTGGTGATGGTCCTGCCCGTCAGTGCCTCCAGCCGTCGTTTGCTACCGCCGATCTCGTGTTGTTGCTGATCTGATGCCAGGTCCGCAAGCACAGGATGGGTCAACGTATGCGCACCAATCTCCACCAGCTCGCCGTCAGCCAGCTCGCGTAGCTCATCCTCGGTCAGGCAGCGATGTTGCCGGTGGTCGGCATACGGTGTCGCGCCTCGGCGGAGCTGTTCCAGCGCATTTTCGCGCTCGCCATCTGAAAGTTTGACCAGCATGCCATAGATCGACAAGTAGGCTTTCTGCCGCGGCCCGGGCGCCTTTTCCCAGGCTCTCCACTTGCTATGCGGATCTGGCCCGCCCGGCTCTCCTTCTTCCGGCGGAAACGCATAGGCGTAGTGATAGCCATTCAAAGTCAGGCTCAGTTCCTCTTGCCTCGACGCCAGGTCGAGGACAAGTTTTGCCAGCTCATCCCACCATAGGTTTTCCGGCACACCGAGATATCCCGGTGTGACAAACACTGTCCCGGGCACGCGATAAGATTCGAGCGCAGGCTTGGCAGCATACAAATTGTCCGCATACCCATCGTCAAAGGTGATACAGACCGGCCTCGGTGGAAGTTCGCGGTCCGATTTTACCTTGACCAGATCCTGAAGCGAAATTGGGTTGGCGATCGTCTTGAGAACCTGCAAATGCTGAGCGAAATGAGCAGGACTGACGCCAAGTGCCCATGGGTCAACGTTGGCCTCGGCCACCCGATGGTAGACGAGGATCATCGCCTTCTTCTCGAAGACCGTCCGCAACCGGTGAGCGCGTCGCGCGGCTTTCTTAAGCGTGCTTCTGAACGGGATGTTCTGCGGAATGTTGATTGGCTTTTCCTCGCGCCGGCGATCTTATTGAGTAGCTAGCCGATCTGCGCCCGCGAGGTTGCCTTCGATGCATTTAGCCATGCGTACACCCTTTGTAATAGTGACGTTTCTTCAGTCCTGGCTTGGCGGCAGACCGCGGCTTTGCGCTTGGTCAGGTCCGGCATGATCCGTAGGAGCAAGAAAAGGATCAATCCCTGCGGGTAATGGTTCAGCAGCAGCAAAAGTTTGCGGCGAAGGTCATGTCCCTGCACAGTCGAAAAGGTACGCGCCAACTCCGATGCCAGTTGGCGGCCATACTGTCTGCGCCAGGTGCGAAGTCCCTCGAGAAACGCGAACAGCCGCCGGGCGTCGCCGCGAATATAGCGCGCCTGGCTTCTCAATACATCTACCGTCATGGTCAGCATCAGTTCGGAATTGTGCGATGCATTCTCCTGGTGCCTCCGGTATTCGGCGACCACGGCAAGGTGCGAGCAGATGGGATATTTCCGAGCAATGCGCAGATAAAGCTCATAATCTTCGGCCACTCGAAGGTCGGTATTGAATCCCCCAACTTCATCGAGTGCACGTCGGCGAAATAGAACCGACGAGATCATTTCGATGAAGTTGCTTCTCAGCAATGCTTCGTAATGGGATGCAGCGAGGTACTCCTTGCGCGAATTGGCAAGATGGGACCCATCCTCGGAAACGAAAAGGTGGTCCCCTACCGCCATGGCGCATTCCGGGCGCCCGGCTAGAACACGAAGCCCGGTCTCGATCGCATCAGGCTTCAGGCGATCATCGGCGTCCAGAAACACAATGTAGCTGCCCCTGCTCTCGCACACGCCCAAGTTGCGGCTCGCCGTAAGGCCGCGATTCGGCTGCCGTATGTACCGGACGGGAAGCTGCTGCGCAATTTCAGAGCTGCTATCGGTCGAACCGTCGTCCACAACGATGACTTCCACCCATGGATAGCTTTGTTCCAGCGCGCTCTCGATCGCCTCTTTAAGGAACGCTTCACCGTTGTAGCAGGGAATGATAACCGAGACCAGTGGGTCTTGACTCCATGAGCCCGCGGCGTGGTCGGCAAAGCCGGCCGCTGGTGCGTCAGAGATGTCGAAGGCAACGAGAGAACTCACGATATCCTCCATGGGTTACGCTAGGTCTTACCAGGCAAGCTACGGCTTCGTCTTGTCGAGTTTGGTGTCCACGCGACACCAACAACGGCAAATTGAGCGTTCATCCATAGAACACTTTTCCTGGCCCGCAAAGCGGGTTATTAGACACACGTCAATTTCGATACATCAGGGGGGAATTAAAGGGGTATTTGACGCTGGTGGGCTAGCACCGTCGAGCGGCGTTCACCGCCCATTTTAATAACGCAAGCTCTTCCAGACCCTGCGGTGTGGCAGACAGTATTAAAACAATCGTGACTGGTGACCAGTCCGATGTTTGTTTAGTTTGACTGTACAAAGAAATAGCATAGGCACATTCCCCCCGCAAATTACCAGAGTCCTCACGCTGGTAACTGGGCATTACTTTGATACTGTCTCAGTTCGCCCCAAGGTAGGCATTTCCTTCGGAGTGGGTCTTGGCTTGCACGGGCGGGCGGAAGCGTGCCATAAGATTGCGCTCGCCGATAGCCGGAATAATACGCAACAGCGTGAACATAAGTAGCCCCTGCGGATAGTAGTCGGCCAGCCGCAGGAGCTTTCGTAGAAGATGATCCATGGGCAGACTGGAATGGGAACGCGCCAGTTCCGATGCCAGCTGCCGCCCATACTGTTTTCGCCAGGATCGAACGCCCTCATGGAATGCAATGAAGCGGCCCGAATCGTTGCCCAGATATTTCGCTTGGTCTTTCAGTACTTGCAGGGTCGTGGTCAACATTAACTCCGAGTTGCGCGAGGTATTCGCTCCATGCTTCCGGTATTCCGCGACGATCGCGCCGTGGCAGCAGATCGGCCGCTCTCTGGCGATGCGCAGGTAAAGCTCGTAATCCTCGGCCACCCGAAGCGTGGTATCGAATCCCCCCAGCTCATCAAAGATGCTCCGGCGGAATAACACTGAGGAAATCATTTCAATGAAGTTACTTTTCAACAGCGCTTCATAGTGGGAGTGGAGGGGACTCTGCTTGGCAGAGCTAGCTAAATAGGAACCGTCGGCTGCAATAAACACGTGATCCGCTACCGCCATGGCGCAATCCGGCCGCTGTGTGAGCGCCCGAAGCCCGGCCTCAATCGCCTTTGGCTGCAGACGGTCATCTGCGTCCAGAAAAACAAGATAGCTGCCTTTACTCTCTCGAATACCCGCATTGCGCGCCTCGCAGAGCCCGCGATTCGGCTGGCGTATGTATCGCACAGGGAACCGCCGTGCGATTTCAGGACTGCTATCGGTCGATCCGTCATCCACCACCACCACTTCCACGTCGGCATAACTCTGCTCCAGGGCGCTTCGCAGTGCCTCTTCCAGGAAAGCGGCTCCGTTGTAACAGGGAACAATGACAGATACCAAAGGACCGCGCGCTCTCCGCGAGGTTACAGCGGCGGTTGTACCGGCCGTCACGTCGTGATCCACATATCCCACCGGCAAGGTTTAGTCTCCGGGACTTCTCTTAGTCCTATCGGACGCTTGCCCAGGAAATTCAGGTCCTCCGTTCGTCTTTGTCAGCCTGTCCAAATTCGCGACAGGATTCTTTAGCATCGTGCAAGATCGCGACACCGGCCATGTGCTTCGGCCGACGGGCTACACTACTGGGAGCGTGCGACGTGAAGACTCCGATCACCATCTCGAAGGAAGATTATCTAAAGGCCGTTCTCGAGGCGGAGAGCGAGGGGCAGGCGGTCATTCCCGCAACCCTGGCGCACTGGCTTTCCGTGTCGCCACCTGCGGTCACCATGGCGCTCAAGCGTTTGCGGCGTGATGGCTATCTCGAGGTCAAGCCGGACGGGATTGTGCGCCTCACGCCAAAAGGCAAGGAGACTGCCTACCGGACCGCGTTGCGGCACCATCTGATCGAACGAATGCTGGCTGAGATGTTTGGCATGGAGTGGTATGAGGTACACGACGAAGCCGAACGCCTGGAGCACGCTGTCTCCCCCGCCTTTGAGGCCAAGCTACTGGAAAGGTTGGGCTCCAGGGGAACTTGTCCTCATGGCAATTGGGTCTTGCCGGAAACGCCCGAGCAGCGCGGTAAGCGCGGATTGGTGCTGCTCTCTGAGGCCAGGGAAGATACCGGGTATACCGTAGTAAGCCTCTATGAGCGCGATCCCAAGTTATTGCTTTTCCTGCACCAGGCGGGTATCGCGCCCGGGGGCCGCGTGAGTGTCCTGGCCAAGAACTACGACCGGACGATCTCCATCGAGACCACGGTCGGCCGCACCACCCTGGGGCACCCCGCTGCGGAAAAGGTCTGGGTCAAACGGCGAAACTCGGGCAAAGCATAAGCGCAAATTGGTTTTAGAATTAATGCAGGTACTTGGAACGTAGGTTTCAGGTGCGATTCCCAAAGTAACGGATTCTCGAAGAGTTGTCGCATTGTGAACTGGTGTCGTTGAGGTAGCCTCGATGCGAATGAGGAATCTTTCCTTTATCTGGTTCGTCGGCGCCGTGGTCTGGTGGATTGATGCCGCTGTGGCCGTCCACTATGGCAACAAGTCCCACGCGATTCTGGCGCTCGCCGTCGCGTGCGTCTTCTTCGCCGCCGGCGTCATGTGGGTGAAGAGCACCGAAAAGCGCTAGCTAGAGCATTTTGCTCATGGTGCAGACCAGCAAACCGACCCCGAGCGGCCATTCGGCCAAAGAATGGCTGCACATAAGGTGATCCCACCGGACCAGAGTATTAGCAAAAATGCGTTAGAAGTCCCGCCGCACGGGTGCCCCATTCTAGAACCCCCTTTTGGGTTCTAGAGTGGGAGATCACGGCTCCCAATTAACCCCCGAAAACCTGGCTACTGGTTCTGAAAGGGCGCCTCGCTGAGATCCAATTCGCGCTCGATGGCTCTCAGCACCTCGTCGTTGATCTTGTCTTCATTGCGCAAGATGACCGCCGTGGAACGCTCCAGCGCCCGCAGTTCCTGGGTAAGATTTCGTTCATAGCGGGCCAGGGCGATCTCTTGTTCTAGCTTTGGCTCTTCACTGCCGGTTTCGATGAGGGTCGTGCGGGCGCGGTAGTGACGGATCAAGTCTTCGTAGATCGTCGCATGCTCTGACTTGGCTTGACGCGACAGATCCTTCAGGTAATCAAGCACCGTATTCAATATCAACAGCCGCGCTTGCTGTTCTTCCAGGTTGTGCTCGCCGCCGACTGCGAGTCCCAGCTTCCTGATCATCGCCGGGAGAGTGAGTCCCTGCAGAACCAGGGTGGCGAAGATCACGCAAAAAGTGAGAAAGATGATGAAATTCCGCTGCGGGAAAGGTTCACCGTTCTGGAGTACCGTAGGCAGTGAGATGGCCGCGGCCAGGGCCAATACTCCACGCATTCCTGTCCAGGCCACAATAAAGATCTGCTTGTTGCTTGGAAGGGGCTCTGGCTGATGCAGCAAATGGCGCCGGATCCGGTAGGCAATCACGGCGCCTGGATATACCCAGACAATCCTCAGCGCGATCACCAGGATCGCGAACGTGATTCCATAGCGTGCGAGTTGGCTCGGGGGGTGGTGGTGGATACCACTCAGGATCAAGCGAAGCTGCAAGCCCATTAGGATAAAAACGAGGCCGTTGAGACCGAACTCCAGCGTTTTCCACACCGCTGAGCTCTCGATACGCGCATTGATGGACAAGACCTCGGAGTTTTTGCGGCCAAGATACAGGCCGCAGACCACGACTGAAAGCACGCCGGATGCATGAACCCCCTCAGCTGCGAGGTACGCCAGGTATGGCGTAGCTAGGGAAAGAGTGATTTCCACTGGAGAATCAGTGATCTCTAGCGAGACCCGGTGGATGACGAAAGCGGCAAAGAGCCCAATCGCCACTCCTCCCGCTACCAGCCACAAAAGTTCCAGCATCGCCAGGCCTGGTCCAGGCCGCTGCCCGGCGACCACCAGGGCCACGGCAAATTGCAGAGCCAGCAGTCCGCTGGCGTCGTTGACCAGGCTTTCGCCTTCCAACACGTCAACGATCCGGCGGGGAAGACCGAGACGTTTCGCGATTGCGGTAGCGGCGATCGCGTCGGTGGTTGAAACCACGGCTCCCAGAACCGCGCCCAGCCGATAGTCGAATCCGGGAATCAGCCACGTCGTGCCCACCGCAATGCCGAAAACCGTAAATCCGACCAGGCCAAAAGCCAGCATGAGAATGCTGACAAGGTTGTGGTGAAAGTCACGCCATGAAGTATTGAATCCGCCGATGTATAGCAGCGGCGGCAGAACAACCAGAAAGACAACATCGGGATTCAGCGCAATCTGGGGTAGATGCGGCAGCAGAGAGAGAACCACGCCACCGATGAAGAGAACAATGGGATAAGGAATTTTGAAACGTTGCGCGAGCGTGGTCAGCCCGGCGACCAGGAGCACCAGAAAGAGAAGTGTGAGCTCGAGGTGGTGAATGCCTGCGGCCTGCACGGGGCGTTCTCCAGAAGTTAGAGATTAACCCAGAGAATAGCGCATGCCTCATTTTTGATGGGGCATGCGCTCAGGCTTTACACCGTGGCTGAAGCAAAGCTGGCCGCTTGCGCATGCTCCTGCTCAGCCTGGGTCACGCACTGCTCGAAGATATCCAGGCCAATCGTCGCTTCATGCTGGTTAATGATTAGCGGGGGCGCCAGGCGGATCGAGGTTTCCCCGCAGCCGAGAAGCAGAAGACCCTGTTCAAACGCCAGGGAGACGATCCGGTCGCGCAGCGCCGGGGCGGGCTCGCGGGTGAGCTGGCTCTTGACGATCTCAACCCCGATCATCAGGCCTCGGCCGCGCACGTCGCCCACAATCGGATGCTTCGTCGGCCAGTCACGCAAGCGGGAAAAGAAAGCCTCTCCCATGGTCGCCGCATTGGCGATGCCCTCTCGCTCCAGCACGTCCATGGTGGCCAGGGCCGCGGCGATCGCCACCGGGTTGCCGCCGAAGGTTGAGGCGTGGGAGCCCGGAACCCAGTTCATCAGCTCCGCCCGTGTCATGCAGATCCCCAGCGGCATCCCCGAGGCGATTCCCTTAGCCATACAAACCATGTCCGGCTGCACTCCTGAGTGCTCAACCGCCCACCATTTGCCCGTCCGGCCCGCGCCCGATTGAACCTCGTCGACTACCAGCAGGATGCCGTGCCGGTCGCAAATGCGCCGAAGCTCCTGCATGAAAATGTCCGGCGCCACCACGTATCCGCCTTCCCCTTGAATGGGCTCGACGAAAATAGCCGCCACTTCTTCCGGAGGCAGTGTGGTCTTGAACAACTTCTCTTCGATGTAACGCGCGCAACCGAGCGCAAAGCGCTCCTCCTCCTGCGGGCCTCCGCTACAGCCGCGATAAGCGTAGGGATAGCGCACGTGCGTCACTCCCGGAACCAGGGGGGCAAAACGCCGCCGCTGCTGCGGCTTTGAGGCGGTGAGCGAAAGCGCGCCCATGGTGCGCCCGTGGAATGCTCCGAAGAAGGCGATGATGTTCTGCCGTCCGGTGTGATAGCGGGCGAGCTTCAGCGCGCACTCAATGGCTTCCGCACCGGAATTACCGTAATAGAAGCGGTGCGGGCCAGGCATCGGCGCAATCGCCGAGAGGCGTTCGGCGAGCGTCACCATGTGTTCGTAATAGAAGTCCGTGCCCGAGATATGGATCAGCTCGGCGGCCTGTTGCTGGATCGCGGCGACTACCTCCGGATGGCAATGTCCGGTCGAAACCACGGCAATGCCGGCGGCGAAGTCCAGAAACTCATTTCCATCGACATCTTCCACGCGCACGCCGCGGCCGCGCTTGGCCACCATCGGGTAGGAGCGGGTGTAGCTGGGGGAGACGTAGCGTTCGTCGCTGGCCACAATGGCGCGGGCTTTCGGCCCCGGCACCGGGCCCAGGAGCTTCGGACCGTACTGGGCAAGATTCGTGCTGCTCATATGTCCATTATTCTGCATGATGTTTCTCTGCTTTCTTGGCGTCTTTATCGGCGCCGTGCCTAAGGCCAGTAAGAGACCGCCACTGATGGAATACAGGGGCGGACGGAGGCAGGGCAGAGCTTCGGCGGAGGAAAGCTAGTCGCCGCCGAAGAGACTAGGTCGGGTGCAGGCGGGTGGCACGCTCAGATGCTTGCGTGGCGCGATGGGACGCGCGGACCAGCGGAAGCAAGAAACGGGCATGGGTGAGGCACCGGCATTCGCACTGCACCGTTTTTGGCTTCTCACGCGCACCTTATGCATCCTCTTGCACCATAAGGTTAGCACGGCCCCAGTCCCGGGCGTCAGGGCAGCACAAACCGCAAATTTCCATTGGAAGCCATCTTGACAAGTGTGGGGGGTCCCCCGGCCCACGCAAGGGGATGAAAATCACCTATAACCTGCGGCCCTGTCCACCCGCCTCCACCCATGCCAAGGTGGGCCCCGCCCTAAACTTTGTCATCCCAAGCAGCCAACTTGCCTCTGGCAGGTTGAGAAAGAAATGACACCGCAAAATCGCCATGGATGCGAGGCCCGGAGGGCCGACCGCCAAACGTAAGCCCAGCCCGGAAGGGCTGGGGATCAATCCCAAAGACGACCTGCCTGCCCCGGCCTGCCGTGGGAGCGCCGTAGGCGCGGCACTAAACCTAGGCCCGCTCGCACCTGGGACCCTGCCGAGTGGATAGATCTCCCGTTACCGGTAGGCCCCGCGGACTATTTCCTCTTCCAGCGGGCGCCATCTTTGGAATCCTCGATCAGGATTCCCAACGCCGCCAGCTCTTTGCGGATGCTGTCGGCACGGGCAAAATTGCGCGTCCGGCGAGCCTGTTCCCGCTCCGCCAGCAGGCCGTCGATCTGTTGATCGCTCAGCGAATACGCTGCCAACAGTTCGGGCGCCGCCTCCCCGCCTCGGCCTTCCTCTTGCGCCCATTGCAGGGCGCCACGGGCAATCTCCGCATCACGATCTTCGAGGATGGCAAACACCTCGTCGAAACGCCGCAGAGCTTCCAGAATGCCGGTGACGTTCCCGATATAGAGCTTGCCGGCGTCGGCAGCCACATTTCCCGCCCGCACCAGGTCGAAGATCGCAGCCCGCGCCTCCGACGTATTCAGGTCGTCTGCCAATGCTGCAGAGAAGTGCTGCTCCGCCTTTGCTGTCTGGGCCTCCAGCTCCGCATTTTGCCCCGCGGGCCAGACACCGTTGCGAATCCGTTGGTAGAAAGTCCTTACTCGGTCCACTGCGCTGGCCGATTCCGTTAACCCCTCGATGGTGAAGTTCAGGGGATGCCGGTAGGGAACTGAGATAAGCAAAAAACGAATCGCCGATGCCTTATAGCCCTTGAGCAACAAGTCACGCAAAGTGAAGAAGTTGCCCTCCGACTTCGACATTTTGCGCCCATCCACCAGCAGGAAACGCACGTGCATCCAGTGGTGGGCCAGGGTCTTTCCAGTGGCCGACTCGGACTGGGCGATTTCGTTCTCATGGTGAGGGAACATCAGGTCTTCCCCCCCGGCGTGCAAGTCGAA
The DNA here is from genome assembly GCA_963746595.1 of uncultured Acidobacteriaceae bacterium. Classification (GTDB taxonomy): domain Bacteria; phylum Acidobacteriota; class Terriglobia; order Terriglobales; family Acidobacteriaceae; genus PALSA-350. The sequence continues at coordinate 677,354 of CAVVBS010000009.1, read as the reverse complement.
GCTCTCGCCCAGGTATCTGAGCGCCATGGCGGAACATTCAATATGCCAGCCAGGCCGGCCCGAACCGAGCTTGGTGTCCCAGTGTTTTTCCCCCGGTTTGGCCGCTTTCCACAGGGCAAAATCGCGTGCCGAATCCTTGTCGTACTCGTCCAAATCCACCCGGGCGCCGTCGCTGATCGCGGTAAAGTCCTTCTTGGACAGCTTGCCGTACTCCGGAAATCCGGCGATGCGGAAATACCAGGAGCCATCCGGGGCCTGATAAGCAAGGTCCTTCGCCGCCAGCCGCTCAATTAGATCGACCATCTGCCCTATATTTTCCGTGGCCCGGGCGATAATCTCTGGCCGTTCGCAGCCCAGCGCGTCCAGATCCTGGAAAAAGGCGCGCTCATATTTCTCCGTGTATTTCTCTATGCTCAAATGTGCGGCCGCGGCGTTGCGGATGATCTTGTCATCCACATCCGTGATGTTCATGACCTGAAGTAACTTGCGCCCCTCTTGCTTGAGGAACCGGCGCAAAATATCCAGCGCCAGGAAGGTGCGAAAGTTGCCGATGTGCCCGTAGTCGTAAACCGTCGGTCCGCAAACATATATGCGCAGCGTCTCGCCATCGATTGGCTCGAGAACTTCGACAGTGTTGGAAAGTGTGTTGAAGAGTTGGATGGTCGTCCGGAGCGGAGTCTTGGGGGACGCAATTTTATCGCCAACTGACCCCGTCGCTACCGGCATGATCCTCATCCTAACGTCTTCAACGATCTAACGTCCACCAAGCCTGTCCTGCTTGTACCCAGATTGGCAGCGGAGCTAACCCAGCAGCTTCTTGACCTCGGCCACCGTCTTCCCCTTCCAGTGGCGGGTGAAGTTGTCGAGCGTACATAGACTTACGCTGCGCATCCGGTCCACATAGAGCCCTCCGGATAAATGATCGATCTCGTGCTGCAGGATGCGCGCATACCAGCCGGAGGCGCGAATCACCTTTGCTTGGCCATGCTCATCCAGACACTCTACTTTTACCTTGCGCGCCCGGGGAACCAGGGCAACGAAGCCAGGTAGGCTAAGGCAGCCCTCAAAAAACTCGATCTCGGGTTCCGATTCCAGGCTCAGGACCGGGTTGATGATGACGTGGAAAGCCACCGGCTTTCGTTCCCGTTCAGCCAGCACCTCCCGGCTGAAGTCTTTCATGTATTCTTCGCGGTCTTCGATGACCGCGAGTTGCAACGGTACCCCCACCTGCGGCGCGGCCAGGCCGACCCCCGGCGCATCCTGCATCGTCTCCCGCATGGCGGCGATCAGATCCCGGGTGCTGGCCAGTTGGATCTCCTCCGGTCGCAAAGGTTTGGCGCGAGAGCGGAGAACCGGCTCTCCGACGGATCTGACTTTCAGAATCATGGATTCCCCAGCGCTAGCGAAGCGTTTGCGGTCAGTTCTAAAGGAGCGAAGCCGCCGGCCAGATATCTGGGCCAGGCAGCGGCCGCGATCATGGCCGCGTTGTCGGTGGAGAGAGCCACCGAAGGGAAAGCAATCGGCAGCCCCCGCTTGGCAGCTTCTGCTGTGAAACGTTCCCGCAGTTCGCGGTTGGCTGCGACGCCGCCGGAAACCAGGATGCTTTCCGCCCCCAAAGCCTCAGCAGCCTGGAAGGTCTTTCGCTTCAGGTCGTCGATTACGGCGCGCTGGAACGACGCGATGAGGCCCAACGTCCGGGCATCGCACAGAGTGAGTGCCGCAATGGGTCCCGGCAGGGGGTGAGCAGCCAGGGCCTCACGCCGCCATTCGATAGAAGGGTAGAGGTCGTGAATCTGGACGTAACGAAGCACTGCCGTCTTAATGCCGCTGAAGGAGAAGGGAAATCGAAGTCCGTCCTTGGGTGCATCGGGGCGATGAGCCTTTTGCTTCACCTGGCTGAGAGTAAACGCAACGGCCGAGGGGTCCCCGTGCGGGGCAAGCGCGTCGATCCACGGGCCGCCCGGGTAGCCCAGTCCCAATAGCTTGGCGACCTTGTCAAAGGCCTCGCCTGCTGCATCGTCGAGCGTGGCTCCCACGTTGCGGTAGGTAAAGTTCTCCCCCTCACGCTGGGTTAGATAGAGATGGGTGTGGCCGCCGGAAACCACTAGGGCCAGGGATCGTACATGGCCAACGTCGAGCATTTCTTGCTGCGCCAACAGAACAGCGTGAATATGACCCTCGAGATGGTTGACGGCGATGAGCGGTTTGCCCAGGGCGAAGGCCAGCGACTTGGCATACGCGACACCCACCAGCAGTGCGCCCGCCAAGCCTGGGCCCTCGGTCACGGCGATAGCATCGAGGTCGGAGAAGCTGATGCCGGCTTTGTTCAGCGCCGCCCGGACAACGGGAACAATGTTGCGCAGATGTTCACGGGAGGCGAGTTCCGGAACCACACCTCCGTAGGGCGCGTGCACCGCGATTTGCGAGGCCACAATGCTCGACAGGATGTGGCGCCCACGGTCCACTACCGCGGCCGCAGTCTCATCACACGAGCTCTCGATGGCGAGAATCAGCCCACGGGCCGGGGCATAGGCGCCTTCAGCGCCGGAGAGCAGCTGGCTGGGTTGACTCACGTTTCTATAGTAGTAGACATGGCAGTGTCGGCACCCGGCGGAGCAAAGCGTGCAGCAGCGGAGATTGTTGCCCGGCTGCGTACCGCGGGCCACCAGGCCTACTTCGTAGGAGGTTGCGTACGCGACCTGCTGCTGGGCCGCGAGCCAGAGGATTTCGACGTCGCCACCAGTGCGCCGCCGGATCAGGTGCTCGCCATGTTCGACAAGACTTTTGCTGTAGGCGCGCATTTCGGTGTTGTCTTGGTCTGCAGTCAGGGCCCTGGGGCCGAGGAGATCGTGACCGAAGTCGCGACTTTTCGCAGTGATGGCGCCTACACCGACGGACGGCATCCGGACGCGGTGCGCTTTTCCGTCAGTCCGGAAGAGGACGTGAAGCGTCGCGACTTCACCATCAACGGCATGATGTTTGACCCAGCCAACGAAACCGTCTTGGACATGGTGGGCGGCATGCAGGACCTGAATGCCGGCTTGATCCGTGCCATCGGGGATCCCAGCGAGCGCTTCTCCGAAGACAAACTACGCATGTTGCGGGGAGTGCGCTTTGCTGCCCGCTTCGCCTTTGACCTGGAACCCGCGACAGCAAGGGCAATCGAGCAGCTGGCTCCTACCGTGGGCCAGGTGAGCCACGAACGGATCCGGGATGAGTTGACCCGGATGCTCACCGAAGGCCGCGCAAGGCGCGCCTTCGAATTGCTGGACGAAACCGGGTTGCTGGTCCAGGTGCTGCCTGAAGTGGTCAAGATGAAAGGTGTGGCGCAGCCTCCGCAGTACCACCCTGAAGGCGATGTGTGGGTGCATACGCTGTTGTTGCTGGATGGGCTGTCCGCCGGCTGTCCGCTGGCCCTGGCTTGGGCAGCCTTGCTGCACGATGTGGGCAAACCCGCGACATTTCGTATCGCGCCGGACCGCATACGTTTCGACGGCCATGTGGAAGTGGGGGTTCGGATCGCTGAGGAAATCTGTCGTCGTCTCCGATTTGCCAATCACGAGACGGAGCAGATCCTTTCGCTCATTGCCAACCACATGCGTTTTGCCGATGCCCCCCGCATGAAGGAGTCGACCCTGAAGCGGTTCTTCCGCCTCCCGCAATTTAACCAGCATCTGGCCCTGCACCGGCTCGATTGCCTGGCCAGCCATGGATCTCTTGACTTGTACGACTTTGTCCGCCAGCGTTTTGAAACCTTGCCGCAAGATCAGGTTCGGCCGCATTTGCTGCTGAGCGGAAAGGACCTGATCGAAGCCGGCTACCACCCCGGCCCCCAATTCACCGAAATGCTAGCCACGGCAGAGGACGCGCAGCTGGAAGGGACGATTCAAACCCGAGAGCAGGCACTAGCGCTGATTAGAGAACGCTGGCCCGTCAGCCACTAGCAAATCCTTCCGGAAGCACCATCCCACCCTTTGTGGTCGGCGCAGTCGAGGGACCTGAGGTTGCACTCCACCTGCAACCAACGCCGGCGGAAGCATGCCTTCGAACTCCGCTAGCGAATGCTCACTGGACACACCAACCTACAATTTGTCATCCCGAGCGAAGCCGAGGGACCTGCTGTGCGCCTTTCCCGAACGCAACTACATAAGCGTGCAACCGCCCTTGACCGGAACTTTAAATGTTTTCGACCGAGCGTAGGGGACCGATGAGGACCTGCTGCTGCGCCTATCTCCCAATCGGGAGATAGGCGGCAACCGCGACCTAACTACTTCTGCGCGTGTTCGAAACGCTTGTTGACCTCGTCCCAGTTCACCGTCCCCCACCATGCCGCAAGGTAGTCCGGCCGCTTGTTCTGGTATTTGAGGTAATACGCGTGCTCCCAGACATCATTCCCGAGAATGGGAAATAACCCCTGAGAAATCGGATTGTCCTGGTTTGCCGACGTCACGACCTTCAGCTTGCCGCCTTCAAAAACCAGCCAGCCCCAGCCCGACCCAAACTGCTTCGCGGTGGTCTCATTGAACAGCTTCTTGAAATCCGCAAAGCTGCCGAAGTCCTTCTTGATCTGTTCTCCTATCTTGCCCGTGGGTTCGCCGCCTCCATTGGGCTTCATGATCGCCCAGAACATGGTGTGGTTCACGTGACCGCCGCCGTTGTTGCGCACAACACCGCGGATATCTTCCGGAATCGTGCCCAGGTTGCGCAGCAGGTCTTCGGGCGAGTGTTTTGCCAAGTTCGGGATGCTTCTCGATAGCGCCATTGAGGTTGTTGACGTAGGTAGCGTGATGCTTGTCGTGATGAAGCTTCATCGTTTCGGTATCGATGTGCGGTTCAAGCGCGGCGTAGTCGTAGGGAAGTGGTGGCAGTTCGTAAGCCAAAATATCCTCCTGGATTGATCCCTCATCCACAGGGATGAGTCTGGGGACCAGCTCGCCCGGATCGGGGCGTGGTGCGGGTTAAAGCATTTTCACTTCTACTCTGCACAGGGGAGTTTCAGAAGTGCGTCTTTTCTGGACGAAAAGCCGCGCCCTGTTCGTCCCCCTGTGCACACCAGAAGTGAAAATGCTGTTCGGGAAACCATTGGCGGGCAAAAGCTACTGAGCGCAACAGCTGCGTCTGATTGCCCACTCCAATATTGCGTCTCAATCGTATGGGATGCAACTCAGGCGGGTCCGGTTCCGGAATCTCGGTAGGATGAGACGCCAGTACCCAGGCGGTTCCCTCACCCCTTATGGTGATGTCGATCAGGAACCACTTGGTTACACTCAGAATAGTTCGCAGTGCTGCCGCATCTGCCCTGATTTTTGGATCTTGAGAATAAATTTGCATTGACCCGGACACGCATAACCCGCAGGCAGCTTTTGCGCCAGGCGGGCGCTAGCGGAGCGCTCGCCTTCGCTGTGCCGGGTCTGGCAAACAGCGAAGAGCCACAAAACCAGCCTTCCGCCGCCGGCAATGCCCCTAAGACCGAGAGCCAGGCGGCGGAAAAATACGCCCATCCGCCTGGCGTCTTCATTAATCGCCCTCTCACCCAGGTCTCCAGAATGGCGGAAGCCCTTCTGGACGACATGGCGGGCCGAAACTCCGATTTTTTCTTCAACGAGGCCAGCCCCAGGAGCGGCCTGGTGCGTGACCGGGCGCCGGTCGTCGGACGCTCCCTCAGCCGTGTGGCGAGCATTGCAGCCACCGGTTTTGGATTGAGCGCTCTGTGCATTGCCGCCAAATATAACTACCTCCGCCCGCTCGATTGCGAGCAGCGGGTAGAGAAGACCCTCGCCTTTCTGCTGGAAGAATGTCCGCACGAGCACGGTTTCCTCTACCACTTCATCGACATCGATAGCGGACAGCGGCTCTTCGGCAGTGAGTTATCGTCGATCGATACCGCGCTCCTGCTCTGCGGCGTGCTTCACTGCCGTCAGTACTTCACCGGCAATGCCCGGATCGAAGCGCTGGCCACGACGTTTTACCGCCGCATCGACTGGCAGTGGATGATGAACGGCGGCACCACGCTCTCCATGGGCTGGCTGCCCGACCAGGGCTTCCTCAAAAACAGATGGGATATCTACTCCGAGCTGACCACCATGTACCTGCTTGGCGATTGGCTCGCCCACCCATCCCGTTCCCCCCGAGGCTTGGGACGCCGTGCAGCGGCCGGTCGTGTCCTACGGCGGAATCGACTACATCAGCGGCAATGCGCCGCTCTTCATCCACCAGTACCCACAGGCCTGGTGCGACTATCGCAACCTGCGCGACCGGCACGCCAACTACTTCACCAACTCCATTGCCGCAACCCGGGCCCATCAGCTCTGGTGCCTGGTGCAGGGGCAGAAATTTCCCTGGATCGATCAGGATATGTGGGGCATCTCAGCCTCCGATTCCCGCCAGGGATATCGTGTCTGGGGAGGGCCGCCTTCCATCGGGCCTCTCGATGGAACCCTGGTGCCCTGCGCCGCCGCGGGCTCGCTCGTCTTTCTGCCCGCCGAATGTTCTCACGTCTTATTAACGATGCGCGAGAGATTTGGCGATAAGCTTTGGGGGCGATACGGATTCGCTGATGCCTTCCAGCCTAAAGCTGGGTGGTACGGCGACGATGTGATTGGCATCGATGTGGGATCGGGATGCTGATGGCAGAAAACCTGCGCAGCGGTTTTGTATGGGATTGCTTCATGAAGAATCGAGAGATTGCCCATGCCATGCGTGAAGTTGCCTTCCATCCTGACCCCGACGCAAACACCCAGGTCCTTTAATCAATCCCCGGTTTCTTCTCCACCTTTCCCGTAACTGGTCTGTGGAAATCCCCCGGCCCGCTTATTTTCAAGTCCTTTCTAACTTCGACCGCATCAATCCGTCAGGTAATCTGCAATCCCGGTTTCTTTATGGTCGCGAGGAAAACAATTCGATGACGGATCAGGCTTCCAGCTATCGCTGGATAGAAGGCGAGGGCTCGGCCTTTGGATGGCCCGGAGTAGAACCACGTTGGACTTCCAGCAGAAAAGACGCAGTGGGCATGGCGTACTCCGCCTCCAGCCGCATCTGGTATACGGTCTCGCATGGCATCCTGAATGAGATTTACTATCCCACCATTGACCGGCCCCAGACCCGCGACATGGAGTTCCTGCTGACCGACGGGGAGACGTTTATCCATGAAGAGAAGCGCGATCTGGAGCGGATCTTCGAATATATCGACAGCTGTTCATCAGCCGTAAGGCTCACCAATTCCGATCCCCAAGGCCGCTACAAGATCATCAAGGAGGTCATTGCCGATCCCCATCACCCGGTGGTGCTGATGCGGGTGCGGTTGGAAGGCAGACGAGAGCCGTGCTTTCGCGGCATGAAAGCCTATGCGCTGCTGGCGCCCCACTTGGATGTCGGCGGAGCAGACAACTCCGGTTCGGTTCTCGACCTGTCGGGTAAACAGGTACTGCTGGCGACTAAAAATGGCATCTCGCTGGTGATGGCGGCCAGCTGCGGATTCTACCCGCGCCAGTTGCGGCTATCGTGGGCAGAAGCGACGGCTGGCAGGACCTGATGGACAACCTCCAAATGGATTGGCAGTTCGGCTCCGCGTCCGATGGCAACATTGCGCTCACCGGCGAGATCGACGTTAGCCCTGCACCGCGAATTCGTCGTGGCCATCTCCTTCGGAGAAGGACACCATTCCGCCTTAACGACCGCGTTGAGTGCGGTCACCACTCCTTTCGAGTCAAAACCTGAAGCGCTTCAACGAGCAATGGCATCGGGCCGCCACCCCGGAAGCCTTGAAGGGGGCCGCCCTGGATGCCGGCCGGCTGGCTGCAGATGAGTCAGAACGTAATCCTCTCCCACGAGGACAAGTATTATCTCAGGCGCCTTCATCGCCTCCGCCTCCATTCCCTGGGGCCAGCACAAGGGAGATGACGATGTGGGCGGGTACCACCTCGTCTGGACCCGCGACATGGTGCAAAGCGCCACCGCGCTGCTGGCCTGCGGTCGCGTAGACACCGCCCGTCAGAGCCTTGGTGTACCTTGCCTGCACGCAAAAGCAGGATGGCAGTTTTGCGCAGAACTTTTGGATCAACGGAACTCCCTACTGGAAGGGCATTCAGCTCGACGAGGTCGCCTTCCCTCTCATCCTGGCGTGGCGGCTTTGGAAGCTGGACGGCTTGGGAGACTTTGACGTCTTCCCGTTTGTCAGAGCGCGCCGCCGGATTCCTGGTGCGCCACGCTCCCGTGACCCAGCAGGAGCGCTGGGAAGAAGCCGCCGGTTACTCCCCCTCTACCTTGGCCGCCGTCATCTCCAGTCTGATCTGCGCCGCTGATATCGATGCGTGCCAATGGAGTCCTGGAGTCTGGCCCACTTCCTCGAAGAGCATGCCGACTGGATTGAATCCCACCTCGAGGACTGGACGGTGACCAATGACGGCACGCTCTTGCCCGGCGTGCCGCGGCACTACATGCGGATTCGCCCGCCCCAGTGCGGAGATCCCTATGCATATGATGGCTGCGCTGACGGAACTGTGCGCATCAACAACCGGGGGCCAGGGGAGAGAATCGACTTCGAGGCAAGCGACGTAATCGATGGGGGTTTTCTGGAACTGGTCCGATACGGAGTGCGGCCTGCGCGCATGATCCCATCGTGGTCGACTCGCTGAAGGTGATCGACCACGTGCTAAAGGTAGAAACCCCCGTTGGGCCATGCTGGAGACGCTATAACCATGATGGCTACGGACAGCGGCACGATGGTGGTCCATACCTGGGCTGGGGCCAGGGTCGTGCGTGGCCACTGCTGACCGGAGAGCGTGCGCACTACGAGCTGGCGGCGGGCCACGACGTGCACCCCTACATCCAGGCACTCGAAGGTTTCAGCTCTCAGCGGCGGTATGCTGCCCGAACAGATCTGGGATGCGACCCGACATGCCCGAGATGGGGTTGAGGTTGGGCAAGCCTACCGGGGCGGCCATGCCCCTGGTGTGGGCGCACGCGGAGTATGTCAAACTGCTACGGTCGGTGACCGACGGAAAGGTCTTTGATCGTATCTCCGCTGTCGCCGAGCGCTACTGCCACGGACAAACGGCCCACGCCGGTTGAGGTCTTCCGCCTCGACCGGCAACGGCAGTAGCATGGTTGCGGGAAAAAAGCTGCGCATGCTGGCGGATGACCACTTCTTCCTGGTGTGGACTGTGGATGATTGGACGACTGTCCGTACGATGGAGAGCCGCGACGTGGGTTATGCCGGGCATTTCGCCGACATGGAGACCGAGCCGGGCAAAGCCGGCCGGGTGATCTTCACCTTGCAATGGCACCAGCAGGATCGCTGGGAGGGCCGCAATTTCGAAGTCCGGCTTGATCCGGCCAAATAGGACGATCCTACGTCACGAAAAGAAGCTTAAGACGAAAACGAACGCGGGCCGCAAGACGTGAACAGCAAACCGAAGTATCCTCGAGAGGAAGGGTGAGGTTGTTATGAGCGAACTGGATCAATTGTCGATCAATGCATTGCGGTTTCTCGCCGTGGATGCCGTAGAGAAAGCGAACAGCGGGCACCCTGGAGCGCCGCTGGGCGATTCCCCCATGTCGTACCTGCTCTTTCATCAGTTCATGCGCCATAATCCGGCGCAACGCCAAGTGGACCAACCGCGATCGCTTCGTGCTCTCCAATGGGCACGCGTCCGCCATGCTCTACTCCGTGCTGCACCTTACCGGTTACAAGGTCAGCATCGAAGATCTGCAGCAATTTCGTCAGTGGGGCTCCATCACCCCCGGCCATCCGGAGTACGGCGATACCGACGGCGTCGAAGTGACCACGGGCCCGCTGGGTCAGGGTTTCGCCATGGGTGTGGGTATGGCGATCGCTGAGAAGCATCTTGCCGCTCGCTACAACCGGCCCGGCTACAACATCGTCGATCACTTCACCTATGTCATGTGCGGCGATGGCGACTTGATGGAGGGAGTGTCGCACGAAGCCGCTTCACTCGCCGGCACTCTCGGCTCTGGGCAAAATGATTTATCTCTACGATGACAACCTGGTTTCGCTCGACGGGCCCTACGGACCTCTCCTTCACCGAAGATGTGACCGAGCGCTTCGAGGCCTATCACTGGCATGTGCAGTTGGTCGACGATGGCAACGATCTGGAAGCCATCTCCCAGGCCATCAAAATCGCCCAAAGCATCACGGATAAGCCTTCTCTGATTCGCGTGCGGACGATCATCGGCTACGGCAGCCCAAAAGCCGGGCACCAACAAGGCGCACGGTGAGGCCCTTGGCGCCGAAGCAGTGAAGGCCACCAAGAAGAAATTGAACTGGCCCGAAGACAAGACTTTCTATGTCCCGGACGAGGCGAAGCAGAACTGGCTGCAGGCCGTCGAAAAGGGCAAGAAGTACGAGCAGGAGTGGAACGACCTGTTTGCCGCCTACAAGAAGGCATTCCCAGATGTGGCGGCGGAGTTCGAACGCGTGCAAGTCAGGCGTGCTGGCCACCGGTTGGGAGAAGAGTCTGCCCGTATTTAAGGCGGATGCCAAGCCCATCGCCACCCGCAGTGCAGGCGGCGAAGTCATGGATGCCATTGCCCAGGTGGTGCCGGAGCTGATTGGTGGTGCAGCCGATCTCACGACCTCGACCAAGACGATTCTGAAAACTGGCGGCAACTTCCATCTCGATCCTGCCGGACGCAATATCTGGTTCGGCGTGCGCGAGTTCGGCATGTGTGCGGCGGTCAACGGGATGGCAGTTCACGGAGGCCTGATTCCCTACGGATCGACCTTCTTCAACTTCAGCGACTACTGCCAAGCCCGCTATTCGTCTGGCTGCGTCTGATGGAGTCGCACTCACTCTTTGTCTTCACTCACGATTCGATCGCGCTCGGTGAAGATGGACCAACCCACCAGCCCATCGAGCAACTCGCCATGCTGCGGGCCATGCCCCATATGACCGATTTCCGCCCCGCGGATGCCAATGAAACCGTCGCCGTGTGGCGGCTGGCTCTGGAACGAAAACTGCCCGCCTTCATGGCTCTTTCGCGGCAGAACCTGCCTATCCTGGATCCCGAGAAATACAAGGTGGCCGAGGGTGTGCGCAAAGGGCGCCTACATTCTTCAGGACGGCGGGGCTTCGCCGGATGTGCTGCTGGTCGCGGCCGGCGCTGAGGTCTGGCCGGTTCTGCAGGCTGCCGCGGATCTGAAGAAAGAGGGCATTTCCGCTCGTGTAGTCTCCATGCCCAGCTTCCGCATCTTTGAAGAGCAGCCCGAAGCCTACAAGCAGCAAATCTTTCCCGATCATCTGCCGGCGCTCGCGGTAGAAGCCGCAGCTCCCATGCCGTGGTGGAAATATGTAGGACGTCACGGAGACGTGATCGGCCTGGAGCGCTTTGGCGCCTCAGCCGTAGGCGCTAAGGCACTGGAAGAACTCGGCTTCAGCCCAGCAAACATCACCAAGCGCGCCAAACAGTTGCTGGAGCGCGTACGGCCCGCGGTCGCAGCAGGCAAATCCTAGTCACCATTCAGGACGGACCATCTCCCTAAGGACAGAGTCCTGAAACATTCAGGACTCTGTGATATCGGAACGGACTCTGTAAGCATTCGGGACTCTTTAGGTAAAGGACGGGTGCCCCACGTTCGCCTCAGCGTACGTGGGTTGAAAAAGATGGGGGTGAAGCCCCCACCATTGCTTTTATTGAATTTTCTGGGTCGGCGAGCAAAGCATTTCGAAAAACATCATTCTCATCCCGCATACGTCTCAGCGGAGTTGGGCACTGTTCAGAGTATCGTTCTCTCAAACTCCCCCGGGTAGTCGGAGACGCAGACATGGTCAGAGATCAGCACAATTCTCTGGGACGTAGGCGGCGTTCTGCTGACCAACGGTTGGGACCACAATCGAACGCGCCGCCGTTCTCAGACAATTCGATCTGGACACCGCTGCCTTCGAGCAGCGGCATGAGCTAGGCCAACGATCCCTGGGAGAAAGGCCTGATGACGGCGGAGCAGTATCTCCTGCAGACGGTCTTTTACGAGCCGCGCCCCTTCACCCCCGCGGCTTTTCTGCAAGCCATGAAGGAGCGCTCCGTCTTACTGCCGAACAGCGCCATGCGAATCCTTCAAGAGCTTGCCGCATCAGAGGAAGTGGAACTGGCAATGCTCAATAACGAAGCCCGGGAGCTGAACGACTACCGGATCGAGCATTTCGAACTGGGCCGGTACTTCGATGTTTTCCTCAGTTCCTGCTATCTGGGACTGCGTAAGCCGGACGCCAAAATCTTCGAGCTGGCGCTTGACGTTCTGCAGCGCGATGCGGAGGAAGTGGCCTTCATCGATGACCGGGCGCAGAATTGCGAGGCGGCGGAAGCGCTGGGAATTCACGCAATCCGCTATCAGGATGAAGCACAATGCGTGCAGGCGCTGGAGCGGTTGGGGCTTGATGCCGGCGTAAGGACTTAAAACCACGACTTTGCGAGCAAGGAGCAAGATCCCATGGCAACCATGGAAGTGCAGTTTTCTCCCGAAGACTTGAAAGCGGCGCAGAGTGCCGAGCGCATTCCCGAGCCTACGGTCGTCGTCATTTTCGGCGCGTCCGGCGACCTGACCAAGCGCAAGCTCTTGCCTGCGCTCTTCCATCTGGAGCAATCCAACCTCTTGCCGGCGGAGTTCTCGGTGGTCGGCGTTGCTCGCCGTCCATTGCAGGATGAATTTCAAAAAGACATGCGCGAAGGCATCCTGCAATTTGGCGGCGTGAAAGAAGGCGAGAAGAAGCTGGACGAGTTCATGAAGAAGGTCACCTACCACGCCATGAACTTCGATGATCCCGAAGGCTACGGAAAATTGAAGACCGTGCTCGAGGGTATCGACCAGAAGCAAGGCACCAAGGGGAACCGGCTTTTCTACCTGGCGACGGCGCCGGAGTACTTCGCCGACATTATCGAGCAGCTGGGCGCGCATGGGATGGCCAAGCCCGAGCAGGGCAAAGTACACACCATCATCGAGAAACCCTTCGGCCATGACCTGGCTTCGGCGCGCGAGTTGCTCAACGACGTGAACCGGGTCTTTGCCGAGGACCAGATCTTCCGCATCGATCACTACCTGGGCAAGGAGACCGTGCAGAACATCCTGGTCTTTCGTTTTGCCAACGGGATCTTCGAGCCGGTCTGGAATCGTAACTACGTCGATCACGTACAGATCACGGCCGCCGAAGATATCGGTATCGAAGGCCGCGGGCCCTTCTACGAGAAGGCCGGCGCACTTCGTGACGTGGTGCAAAACCATGTGATGGAGCTGCTGTCTTTCGTCGCCATGGAGCCTCCAGTCTCTTTCGAGGCCGAGGCGATGCGCCGGGAAAAGGTCAAGGTTTGGCGTTCGATCACGCCCATCCATCCCATGGACGCGGTGCGTGGCCAGTACGGTCCGGGCAAAGTGGACGGTAAAGATGTCAAGGGCTACCGGCAGGAAGACCGGGTCGATCCAAACTCCGCCACCGAGACCTACGCCGCGCTGAAAATCGGCATTGAGAACTGGCGCTGGGCGGGAGTTCCGTTCTATCTGCGGGCGGGCAAGCGGCTGGCCAAAAGGTCGACCGAGATTACCATTCAATTCAAGCAACCACCGCAGTTGCTATTTAAGCAGCAGTCGGGGGCCTGCAAGGAGCTGCAGCCGAACCTGATCGCCATGCGTATTCAGCCGGATGAAGGTATTTCCCTGCGCTTCGGCGCCAAGGTGCCCAGCCCGAATATGGAAGTTTGTCCGGTGAACATGAACTTCAGCTATGCCGACGCATTCGGCAAATCGTCCGCCAACGGCTACGAGCGTTTGCTGCTGGATGCGATGCTGGGCGATGCCACCCTATTCGCTCACCGGGATGGAGTGGAGGCCACCTGGTCGCTGCTGACGCCGATCCTCGAGCAATGGGCCAGCCAACAAGCCCAAAGGCTTTCCCAACTACGCCAGCGGCACGTGGGGACCGGAATCGGCCGATGAACTGCTGTCGCGGGATGGGCGCGCCTGGCATAAGCTTTAAAGCGGAAAAGGAAACTGGTAATCGAGTTGCATGGCTGAGACGATCGAAGTCCTCTATTACGTGGATGCGAGCGCGGATGCGGTAACCCAGCGCACGGCGCAATACTTTGTCGACGGCATTCGTGCCGCTGCAGGGGCGCGAGGCAAGGCGCGCATTGCCATCTCCGGCGGCCACACCCCGAAGAATGCCTTTGCCCTCCTGGCCGACCCCAGCGCCCAATACCGGGAGCAGATTCCCTGGGAAAACCTCGAACTCTATTGGGTCGACGAACGCTGTGTACCGCCCGATCACCCGGACAGCAATTACCGCATGACCCGCGAGGCCCTGCTGGACAAAGTGCCCCTGAGCGAAGACCCAGATCTTTCGTATTCGAGGGCGAGCTCGATCCCGAAGAAGCCGCGGCCAAATACGAATTTGATATCCGGCAAAGCTTTCGCCTGGAAGGCGCGGAGATCCCCACCTTTGATATGGTTGCGTTGGGGATGGGCCCCGATGGTCACACGGCGTCCCTTTTCCCCCACACCGCTGGTTTGCACGAAATGATGCGCATCGCCATTGCCAATCACGTTCCGCAACAAAAGGAAACATGGCGGGTCACGCTCACCTGGCCGGTCATCAACCGGGGGCGGGATGTCTTCTTTCTCATCGAAGGCGCCGACAAAGTGGCCGCGCTCAAGCAGGTCTTCACTGGCCCGTATGATCCGGAAACATATCCATCGCAGTTAATCAAGCCTGCCAGCCGCCGCATCACCCTTCTGCTCGACACTGCTGCCGCCGCCGCATTGCCCCCGCCCGCGGCGAATGGTCTGGGCAGGCTGGAGATCTCGCGATGATTCTGGCCGGGGACGTGGGCGGCACCAAGGTCGATCTTGCCTTATGCAAGTTTGAAAACGGACAGCTGCAGACCGTGCATGAGCACAAGTTTCACGCCAGGGAATTCGCTGGCCTGGTGCAAGTCGTGGAAGCATTCCTGGAGGAATGCAGGCAGACCCTCGGGCAGCCGGTCGACGTGCTGGCGGCCTGCTTTGGGGTGCCCGGTCCGGTGCGCCATGGCCGCTTGAAGCTCACCAATCTTCCCTGGGTACTCGACTCCAGTCAGCTGCGAGTCGATCTCAAGATCGAACATGTCTTTCTGATCAACGATCTTGAAGCCAACGGATATGGCATTGCCGAGCTAACGCCGGATCAGATTCTTGTCCTTAGCAAGGGAGACCCGGCGGCGGAAGGAAATCGCGGCTTGATTGCCGCGGGCACGGGGCTGGGAGAGGCCATTCTGGTGTGGAATGGGCACACCTATCTCCCCATGGCCTCCGAAGGCGGCCACAGCGACTTTGCGGCACGCAATGAAGAAGAGATTGGACTGCTGCGCTATCTGCAAAAAACCCTGGGCGGGCGCGTGAGCTCGGAGCGTGTCATCTCCGGCATCGGGCTGGCCAATGTCTATGCCTACTGTCGTGATGTGAAAGGCATGGAGGAACCGCCCTGGTTGAAGGATCGCATGCGCACCGAAGATCCTAACGCGGTGATCGGCGAGCTGGGCGAGTCCGGCGCCAGCGACCTTTGTGTAGAAGCTTTGAACATCTTCGTCTCTGCTTACGGAGCGGAAGCTGGCAATCTGGCCTTGAAGATCCTGGCCGTCGGCGGCATGTATGTGGGCGGGGGCATTGCTCCCAAGCTGCTGAAGAAGATGCAGGATGGTACATTCATGAAGGCGTTCACCGACAAAGGCCGGCTGAGTGATCTGCTGGTGCAAACGCCGGTGCGCCTCATTCTGGAAAGCCGCGCTGCGTTAATGGGCGCCGCAGCCTATGCTGAAGCCCGTGCGGCAGAGATAGGCGGGCACTCCGAGCGCGCGCAGTCCGTGCAAATGGCGCCATCCTAGCCGATGTCGTTATTCCTTTGTCGCTATTCTTGGAGAGTAGTTATGCCTAGCAGAATCGCGGCAACCTTTTGCCGCTGCAATTATCTTGTTAGTCGCTGCATTGATGGCTGCGAGCCCGCGGACGGCGCTGGCTCATGCGGTGCTGTTGAGTTCCACGCCCCAGAAAAATGCGGCGGTGAGCGGCCCCGACATTACGATCAGTCTCAAGTACAATTCGCGAGTCGATGGGGCGCACTCATCCCTTACCCTGGTTAAGCCGGATGGTTCGGTGGAAAGTGTCGGCGCCCTCACACAGCCTCTTCCCGATACCTTGTCGGCGACCGGGCATAAGCTCGCTAAGGGAGCCTACGTGCTTCGCTGGCAAGTGCTGTCCAGCGATGGCCACATTACGCGAGGTGCAGTCCCTTTCCAGGTGGAGTAAGCCGCCAAAGCCTCAGACTCTGTCCTGACCACGGTCCAACGTATGATAGGGATGTCCAACCAGACAGAGGCCTTTTTTCTACTTGAGATGAACGTTTGATCTGGCTCCTGCGCGATATTGATCTTCTAAGCACGTTGCTGCGTGCGGCAAATCTCTCCTTCGAGGCGTTGCTGCTCGGTGGCATCGCGTATTTGCTGGTCGTCGCCCGTCCCGCAAAAGCGAGTAAGACGGTTGAGTCCATTTGCTTCCGCGGCATTCGCTGGGCCGCCCTGGCCCTGGCGATCTCTGAGCTAGTGACGGTCATTCTCTCCGCCGCATCGTTGCTGGGCGATAGCGATCTGCGTCTCCACGATCTGATCAGCGCTAAATCTCTTCAAGCCGGACTGAGCGCTGCTCTGCTCGCTATGCTTTTATGGGCTTGTACGCGGGTAAAAGGCAGTCAAAGGCGTCGCGGCCATGATTCCGCTTGAGTCTGCTGCTGTTGGCCGCGGCGGTTTCAACCAGCCACGCCGCAGCACGCATGGACGACCGGTGGCTGCTGGCAACAGCGACCGCCTTCCACCATCTGGCAACAGCGGCGTGGATCGGAGCCATGCCCTTCCTGCTGGTTTCCTTAGCACGCGCTGAAACCGTCGAAGAAGCGCGCGCGATGGCCAGGCGCTACTCCTCGATGGCGTTGTTCAGCGTCGTCGTCCTCGTGCTCGGCCGGTGTGTACCTGGCTTGGTTCTACGTGGGGACGTGGAATGGGCTCTATGGCACCAGCTATGGCGTCCTGTTGATGGCCAAGATCTACCTGCTGCTGGTCATGCTCCTGATGGGTGTGGGCAACTGGCTGATGGTGCAGCGGTTGAATACTGATCCGCAACCTTTGCTGGCGAAGCTTAGGCGGTTCGGCGAAGCCGAGGTTGGGTTGGGATTCACCATTATTCTGGCTGCGGCGTCGATGTCATCGCAACCGCCGGCCGTTGACGTCCCCAATCAAGTTTCGCGACAGGTAATTGCGGCCCGCATGCACCCGAAAGCTCCGCGCCTCAAGAGTCCATCCGTTTCGCAGCTTACCCCGCCCACGTCTATCGAAACGGAAGTCCAGGTGGCTGAGTTCCACTCCACCGGCTCCAGCGATGATACGGACCGGAAATGGTCGGAATATAACCATCACTGGGCGGGCCTGATCGTATTGGCCGCGGGCCTGTTGGCGTTTCTAAGCCGCTTTCGCGGCATGCATTGGGCACGCTTCTGGCCGCTCTCCTTCGCCGGTCTATCCGTTTTCATTCTGTTACGCGCCGATCCCGAGAACTGGCCCCTGGGTCCACGTCCCTTCTGGGCAAGCTTTTCTTCTCCCGACGTATTGCAACACCGCGCCGCAGCCGTGCTCATTCTCTGCTTTGCGGCATTCGAGTGCGCGGTGCAGGCGGGCAAACTGCGGGTTCGATGGGCATCCATGATTTTCCCCGCCATGTGTGCGTTGGGCGCTGCGGTTCTGCTCACTCATAACCACTCCCCCAGCGATGTACAAGAGGACTTGCTGGCTTCGCTGAGCCATACCCCCATCGCCTTACTCGGCGCCACGGCTGGCTGGGGCCGCTGGCTGGAACTGCGCCTGCCTCCCGGCCGCACATCCAGGATCGCAGGCTTCCTCTGGCCCCTGTTCCTGGCCGCAGCCGGCCTGGTGCTGCTGAACTATCGCGAGACCTGACCCTTAGCTCCGCCGGCCACCCCGCCAAAAATCCTCGTGCAGGCGCGCGCGGTCGGCGCCATGCAAGTCCAGCAGTCTTTGCGCAGCCTGCTCACTGGAGAGGCTCTCGACCGACACCTCGATCGTCTGCACTTGATGCCATGGATAGACGAATTTTTCCCAAATCAGAAATCCAGAAGCAGCCCATCCTTCGAGCAGCCCGGTCACTTCCTTCTTGACGTCCGTCTCATGTCGCACCGGAAGCAGTTCCACGGTTTCGCCCGTTACCAGGTGCGCTTTGACGTGAGCGATGAGCATTGAAAATTCTCCTCCCGGGTTGGATGCATAACCAAGCATGTACAAATAGCCGAGTATTGCACAAAGGTTGTACGACTAAACGCGATCTGTCACTTGAGTGGATACATTGCTTCTGCTTCAATCGTGAAGTGAACCCCGAGCCTCAATCTCCAGTTTCTACTTCGCAGCATCCGGTCCAGGGCAAGGTCGTTGAGTTTGCCGACCTTCGCCTATCAACACCCATGACGGGCCAACCGGTTGTTCTCTTTGAATATGAAGATCGGCAAGGCGTCCGATCGATTCACCAGGTGGCGTTAACCTGCACCGGTCAGGGTCGCGGCGGTCTCGTCTATTTCGGCGGGTATGACAAAGGCAAGTTCAGCATCTTCCGCGCCGATTGTATTCACCGCGTTGTCACACTCTAGGAAATCTCTGTTTTCTGGGTGCTGCTAGAGAAGCATCATCCCGCCTGCCTCGCCTTGCCTTGGGGGCCTGGTGAACAGGCATTCCGGGCAATCTTAAGTACCCCCGCAAAGAATCCTTGGAGTAAACTTTCGTGCGCCCTGCACGAATGCCCATAAGCCACTGATTATAAAGAAGAAGTCAATCGTTACGAGTTTCCCTTGACGACTGTTTTTGGTGCTCCGGCGGGCACCCTAAGGCCGCTATCTTTCCCTGTGCCTCAAAAAGCGTTTCATTTTGCAACAGCAAACGTGTACCCTCAATTCCACTCCCCATGAAACTGCAACTTTTGTGTTAGAGGGCAATCGATTGCCTTTCCGGCACCCTCTGCGCGTCTGCGTGTCAAAAGGAGTTGCAACCTGCTAACCTCCCGTAGACTAGGGAGGACCGAACCAAAGTTGTACAGGAGTGCCGTTGCCATGTCCGCTATGCCGTCGAAATCTCTCTCAAATGGTTCCCTCTCGAAGTGGAAAATCCTCTCCTTTCCCATCCTGGCACTCGTTTCCTGCGCCGGCGCATGGGCCCAAGCCCCATCAGTCCTGGTCGACGCTCAGCAGAACATTGCGACTGGCTTCAACAGCCCGCAGTCCATCGCGGTGTCCAAGAACGGCACAATCTACATTGCAGATACCGTCAACAATCAGATCGTCTCGGTCGTGAATGGCGTCAAAACTCCGGTCACCACTGGAACCTTCGTCCTGACGACCCCGCAAGCACTCACCCTGGATGCCAACGGAGACCTCTTTGTCGGTGACACTCCTACTACCGGTACTACAAGTTCCGGACGCATCATCGAGTTGGCTGGGGACGGAAAGGGAAATCTGACCGGGGTTGCGACTTCGGTCTTCGCCGGCGCTCCGCTGACCAACCCGATCTCTCTGGCGGTTGACGCTACAGGAACGCTGTTCATCGGGGATTACCCGCCTTCGGGGGATGGAGCCATCTATTCGCTGGCTTCGGGTGGCACTCCGACGCTGCTGAATGTCACAGGCCTCAATGCTCCGTTCACTCCGGCGGCATTGTTGAGGGACTCTTCGACCAACCTTTACATCGCAGACAATGGCAACTTCACGGGAAGCAACGGTGGCGTATACATCGTGGCCGACACTGGCGGAGCTGCACAACCTGTGGCCACCGGGACTTTTGTCATCAATCAGCCCTCAGGTCTGACCTTTGATTCTGCCGGTGATCTCTTCATCTTGTCTCTCCTGGGAACGGGTACTGGCTTTAACGCCGGCCAGCAGGTGGTGATTATCCCGGCTGCTTCGCCAACCACGCCTTATATCCTGCCCAATACGGGTCTGGGAACCAGCAGCAGCATGGCATTCGATCCTCAATCTAACCTGGATGTGCTTGATTCCGCCGATGGCGTGATCACTCAACTGGACTACCTCGCCCCGGTCAACATGGGCAGTACCAACGTGGGTATGACCGGATCGCATATTCTCTTCAACTTCGAATACAACCAGCCCACGACCCTTCGAGGATTTCGTGTCGTCTCCCAGGGCGACACCGGCACCGAGCTCATTCAGGCTAACGGCGGCGCCTGCACCAACGGCAATCACACCAATTTGCCCGGCGGCGGCCCTCGTATTTCTAATTACTTCCCTTACACCTGCGCGGAACATTTCTACGGCAATCCCGCCTATCCGGGATTCCGCTCCTCGGCCATCCAGGTGAGGGGAGGCAACACCGGCAATACGATTCTTGCTTCCACGGCGGTCTATCAGACAGGCTTGGCTGGAGCGGAAGTCACCTATCCTGTGACCGAAACAACGGCCGCGACCGGGCTTCAGCAGCCCCAGTCACTCGCAATATCGGGGCTGGACAATAAGATCTATATCGCTGACACCCAGGCAGGTAGAGTCTATTCAAGCGCTAGGGAACTGGGTTGACTCGCGTTTCCACCGGAACCATCCCTATACAGGCGCCAAGCGCACTTGCACTCGATGGAGCCGGAAACCTGTTCATCGCTGACTTTAACCTGGGCGAGGTAATTGAGGTACCGACCACCACCGGTCTGGCGCCGTCGGTGGTAATCGGTCCGGGAGGATTGCTGCAGCACCCGATGGCACTGGCCTTCGATTTTCAGGGCAACCTTTATATCGGCGACGCCGGTCCTGCCGCTATCGCTGCCAGTTCCGGCGACCCTGGATATATGGTCAAGCTGCCGGCAGGGGGCACGGCGTTTAAGATGACGATCCCCTCCGTTTCAATCGTCTTCCCGCAGGCGTTGGCCACGGATCCCAAAACTGGCGCCCTGTGGATCGGCGATGGTGGAGACGCGACCGGCGTCGGGCAGGTGGTTCAGGTTTCTGCAGACGGAACTACCGCCACGACAAGCCCCATCAACGGTGTCACCAATCCAACCGGGCTCGCCCTTGATCCGGCCGGCGATCTTTATGTCCTTGACGGTAACGCTGAAACTCTCACCGTCGTTCCACCCGCCGCGAGCGGCGTCCCGTCCCACTTGGTGGACTTCGACAACACGACGCTCTCCGCTGCTAGCGCCCTGGCCATTTCCGCAGGGGGGCAGAGCTTTGTGATTGCCAACATCGGCACGGGTAACAACAACACCCTGGTGTACCTGAACGGCAACGCTTCCGCGCTCCCGTTCGGAAACCTCAGAGTCGGCAATCAAAGTCCGACCATGACCGCGACCGAATATAACATCGGCAATCTGAGCCTGACACTGCAGTCCCCGTTCTATACCACCAACCGGCGGGATCCTGCATTCAGCGTTCTGGGTAGCTCAACCTGCGGTAATGGCCTGGTGCTGGCCACCTCGGCCCCGTGCACCATCAACGTCCAGTTCACGCCGCAGTTTATCGGCCAAACCACACAGCAAATCAACGTCCAGAGCAACGGCTACAACAGCGGCCAACCGACCCTCACCCTGTCAGGAACCGGCACCGTGGGCGGTGGGGTCAGGCGCAATAGGCACGAAAACCCCGATAACCGCAATAACCGCAGATAGCACTGGGAGCAAACAGTAGCGCCGGAACTCGAAACCATCGCGTTCCGGCGTTTTCACTTCTGGTGTACTTGCCAGCTTAGCTTCGGAAAGTACGTCAGCTGGATCGAACCAGTGAAGTCGTGCTGTGGTCCCGGATACCAGGCAGGAACCTTCCAGAACTCAGCCTGGCCGAAGGCATTCAACTCCAGGTCGGGTTTAAGGCGGAGCACGGCTTTGACGTTGAAGTCGTTTTGCGTTGTGCCCCCGGGCACAAAAGTCTTGGAGACCTTCGCATTGCGGTAGCCCAGCTGAATGTACTCTTTAGGGCTCAGCCAGTCGGTAAGCCACGCCTGGCCTCCTTTGCCGTCGCGGCCCATCCAACTCCCGAGCATGTTCCCTTTAACCGTGTAGCCGTCTGGATATTCGAATTCGTAATAGATGAATTGGCCTCCCTGAGACGACGCAACCGGGTCCGTTGATACCGCCTCGGCGCGCAGATCGACATGCGGCAGGCCCGGAACATGCGACAGGTAGAGGCCGGGATTGATGGCGGCGCGGCGCGGAGCAGCCAGGGGGCTCACGTCGTCGTGAACAATGGAGTCGGAGTACAGAGTCAGCCATTTCTCCACCCAGGGAAGTCTCCACGTAAAGTCAAAGCTCGAACTGCGGAAGCCGGGGTCGTTTCGGCTCTCTTTCTCTGCCAGGCTCACATTGCTGAAGCTGGTGAAGCTGTGCCAGAACGAGCCGAAAGTGAGAGGTACATGGTCCTTTCCGGCAAAGATGACCACCCGGGAAAAGCCGAATTCCAGGTTTCTCGTCGGCTTGAAACTGAATTTTTCAGCGTGAACCCATGGGGCGTTGGGATAGCGATGCCCCTTCAGTGAGCCAAACAATCCCTCGTAGCGAACGGGCCCGAAGAGGTCGGAGAACACTGGAATACGCAGCGGCACCACGCGATTGATGCGCAGCGCATAGTTGGGCTCGGTGTTGTTACTCAGCGCCATGCTTCCGACTTGGGTCGGACCCCAATAGTCATCCGCTTTGCCGACTGAGAACTCGTTGTTGTACACCGAAGTGGCGAAATTGGCATTGATCAAGCGAAAGACGTTGGTCGACGGTACAGGCTCGGGCGCCACCAGGGGAGTGCTGTCTATCTGGGCAAAGAGCTCCTGCACGGATTCGGGATAGGCTCCGCGTCCAGGTGCGTGCTGATACTCCCCCCGCACATCGAGCGAAAAGTGGAAGCCCTCCGCCCTTGCGCTGAAACCGTCAAGCGCATTGAAGCCTTCCTGGTACGGCCGTCCATAATCGTTAATGAGCGTCTGCCCAAAGTGGAAGGAGTCATTGATGGGCGGCCCCTTGATGTACATATTCCGGCTATAGACATTCGCAACTTCGGCGCGAGGAACGGCCGGTCCCGCCTTGGCTCCAAATTCCACCGCTAAGGCTTGGAAAATTTTCCAGGCCTCTTCATCCTGGGGTGCAATCTGCAGTTTAGGGTAGGTTTCCCGAAGGATCTGCAGGCAGCTGTTGCGCGTCCAGGGCCGCATGTCCAGGTACGCGGAGTCGGCATAGCCCAGCGCAAACAGGCGTTCGAAGGCCGGATAGATCCAGCTGTCCAGCGGTTCATAGACCAAACCATAGTCGCTGCTTTCGTCGGGCTCAAAGCCTGAGAAGACTGGCTCGAGGGCCGCCGGCAACGTTGGCGAGGGGGCAGTTTGCTGGCATAGCACAGGCACCCAAGGCAGTGCGATAACCGCCAAAACTAGAGCAAATCGAACCAGGACCCTCGGCATCAATGTTTGCTGCCGGATGTGCCGGCCCCACTTCTGTGCAGATTCAAAAGCCACCTGTATCGAGCATAGCTCACGGGGCAAAATGAGCCGGATATGTTTTTCCAAATCTCCGACCGACCCGGATTTCCTGTACGTTGCTCCGTCCACG
The DNA here is from genome assembly GCA_963746595.1 of uncultured Acidobacteriaceae bacterium. Lineage (GTDB taxonomy): Bacteria > Acidobacteriota > Terriglobia > Terriglobales > Acidobacteriaceae > PALSA-350. The sequence goes on along the minus strand of CAVVBS010000009.1, from coordinate 653,734 downwards.
ATTCCGTGTGATTCTTTCAGCCACTAGCCAATTCCTCCTGGAAGCACTACCCCACCCTTGTCATCCCGTCGAACTCCGGATTTCCTACTACGCTGCTCTAACCAACGGCCACGTATGCGGCTTTCAGTAAGGAAAGCCGCACGAGGTCTATCGACACCACGAAGCCTGACAGGAAATCCGGAGGAAGCCGACCTGTCCCGGCGTGCCGTGGAGGGACCTGCTGTGCGCCCTTCCCGAACGCAACTGCGCAAGGGAGTCACCTGCACACCAAGCCTGATTCGTTTGCTAATCTGGACAGCTCTGGCTGAAAGTAGCCCAGGAAGCTAGTCCTGGGTTTGAATTCGTACCGCGACAAGTCCCGCAGAGTGGACTGCCCTGAGTTTGTCGAAGGTGACGACTGAGAATGGGCGCCGCAAGCGAATGCCGTTGGGATTCATCCAAGCCGACCCGATTCTCTTTGAGATTCACCGGGCGCACACCAAAACCCGGCCGCTGAGGGAAACATTCCATCCCGACCCTTCCACGATCCCGCTACGTCTCCCTGGTGGCCGACCACTCGGCGTGGCCATATTCCCCCAAAGCCACCGTCCCGCTCATGGAATCGCCATTCACCGTGCCGCTGAACGAGTAATGAATCTCGTTTCCGCCAACCGGCATAACGCTATGAAAAATAACCTGTGTCGCGTGCACCTTACCGGTCAGATTCCCGTTGTAAATCTCGCCCTGATGGACGCCCGTAACCCCGCCCTCCTGCTGCTCCAGCAGAAAGCGTTGCCAACCTTCGCCGCACAGGTATTTCATCTGCACCTTCCAGATCCCAGCGACATTTGCCGGGGTGCCTTGCGGAATTTCCGGATCGGAGAACTTCGGCGGGTGCGACAGCGTGGCGAAAATCGCGTCTGCCACGATCTTGTCATCGCCCGGCATCATCATGTAGGGCATGATCGTGAGCGAGCTTTCCATTTGGTCGGGACGAGTGCCGCTCGATTCATCGAACTGAATGCGCGGAGTACCCGCGTCCAGCGTCTGTACCAGCTCACTGCCCGTAATCTTCAGTACATTGCCGTCCCACTTGATCAGTAGCCGCGGCGAGTGATTCGAAAGATCCTCAGGCATTAGATATTCAGTAGTCACCGAAGGCAATGGCTTGACCTTAGCTTCGATGTTGGCCAGCCACTCCTTCCACGTGTTCCATTCCGCCTTGTGGTCGCGCTTGGTCCACATCTCGACCGCGGTGAGCATGCCCATGATCTCTTCCTTGCCCACCTTCATCGAGCGTCCGACATTGTGGTGCGGCGCAGCCTGAAACCAGGCTGCCTGAACCAGTTCCTTCTTTCCCAGCAACAGCCCGGCGCATTGCGGCCCGCGCAAGCATTTGCCGCCGCTATAGCCGACCAGAGTTGCTCCCGCAGCGAGATGGATATTCGGGATGGTGAGCTCTTCCGCCGCCGCGTCCACGAAGACAGGAATGTCCTTGGCCTTCGCTGCCTGGCAGATATTTGCGATGCTGAGTGGGCCGCTCGCGGCCGCGGGAGAAGACAGAATATAAATCATCGCCGTCTGCGGGCCCATCTCGGCCTGCAGTTGCTCCGGCGTTTCCACCTCGACTACCTCGACGCCAAGCAAACGCGAACCTATGTCATAAGGATTGCGCGAATGCTTGGGGATGATCACCCGGTTCTTGAGCCCCCCCTTCACCAGGTAAGGCATCTTCTGCGACTTTTCCGGATCGGTCCCGGCGATGCAAGCGGCGGTTGCGCCGGCGATGGCGGCCGCACAGCCCCCGGTTACAATCCCCCAATCTGCACCAGTAATTTTTGCCAGACGTGCACCTACCGCAGCCATCAGCTCATCCATCTGGACGTAGTGGCGCCCGGCCTCTTCCATCGCCTGCTTCACTTCGGGCAAAGAGAGTGAGCCGCTGATGATGGTGTAAGTGCCCTTCGCATTGATCAGCGGGCGTACCCCAATCTCCTCGAAAAGATTCGGGCCGACGGGCACGGACACAGGAGCCGTCGTCGCGGCCTGACCCACCTTTGGCAAAAGGGAAGTGGCCGCCCCAGCCATCAACGAGCGCTGCACGAACCTGCGCCGGCTTAAGTTTGACCTGGATTGATTTTCCATTGCTGTTTCTTTGACCTCTCAGCACAATGAAATGAAAGCAGTGCACTCATCTAGGACATATGACCTAGTGACTCAGGGAGTTTCTAGACAGAGTGTCCGCCATGCTCGCGTTGCGAGTCAAACCCGGTATCTCCAGCAAGATACAGCACTGCCGTGGGCCGAGAATTCTTGACACCACGCAGGATCACCGGTACCCTCTTTTATTATCGTTTAGTTTTCTTTACCATCGTTTGGTTTCGAGTACCCTGTTCCACTTGATCCTTATTTTGAGAGAGGTCATTCCTGTGAATCGATTCCCAAGATTAGTGTCTCTTGTTGGCCTATCCGCCTGCTTACTCCTCGGCACGTTGGCGGCGTGGGCAGCCATAACCGGTTCGATCTCCGGAGTGGTCACTGACCCCAGCGGCGCCGTCGTACCAGGCGTGACTGTCGTCGCCACCAGCGTCTCCACCAATCGTGCAGAGCACAGCCGTCACCGACTCCAAGGGCTTCTATAGATTTGCCACTCTCAATGTTGATACCTATAACGTCACCGCCAGCCGGACAGGGCTTCCGGGATTATGCGCAGACCGGGGTCAAGATCGACGCGAATTCCGATCTCCGCATCGACATCACGATGCAGCTCGGGACCGTCACCAATACGGTGAGCGTCAAGAGCGACGCGCTGCAGGTGGAAACCCAGAGCACGCAGAATGGCGTCGTCATCCCGGACACCAAGATCACCTCCGTGCCGCTCAACGGACGTTCCTACATCGACCTCTTGAAGTTGCAACCCGGAGTATCGCCTTATTCCCATAGCCAGAGACAGCGCCACGTCCGGCGTAGGCGCGACGCAGGTGTCGGGTGACCTGGACAACGGCCAACAATCCGTCAACGGCGGCCGCACCGGCTCGAACGCATTCATGGTCAATGGGGCAAATGCAGAAGAAGGCGTGCACAACGGCGCCGCCATGATTCCCAATCTCGACTCCATCGCGCAGTTCCGTATCATCACCAACAACTTCGATGCGGAGTATGGAAACTACAGCGGTGGCCAGATCAATGTAGTCACCAAGTCAGGAACCAATCAGTATCACGGGACGGTCTTCGACTTCCTGCGCAACACGGATCTCGATGCCAGAAATTACTACGCTCCAACGCGTGGCGTTTACATCCAGAATCAATTCGGCGGAACGGCCGGGGGGCCCATCCGCAAGAACAAGATTTTCTGGTTTGCCGACTACCAGGGAACACGCCAGATTCTGGGAGCAACCCAAAGCTATCCCGTGCCTTCGGACGCCAATCGCACGGGAGACCTCTCCGACTCAGCGGATTCGCTCACTGGCACCGTCGTCGGCGCCGGTTGGGCCAACACGCTTTCCCAGACATTGGGATATCCCGTAGCGCAGGGCGAAAACTATTACACTCCGGGCTGCACCGACCCCGGAACTTGCGTCTTTCCCAATGCCGTCATTCCTCAGAGCGCGTGGTCGCCAGTTGCGACGAACACGCTGAAGTTCGTTCCTGCGGCCAACGGGGTTGTCAACGGTACCCCGAACTACTCCACCTCTGGCTTTAACGAGACGTTGACCGACGATAAGGGGAGTGGCCGGATAGATGTTCCTACGAAATTCGGCGCTGTCTTTGGCTACTACTTCTTTGATCGATTCAATACGGTGAATCCGTATAGCCAGGTAAGCGTGCCAGGCTTTGCCGCAACCAATAAGGGTCAAACCCAAATGATCAATTTAGGCTTGACCACCACGTTTAACTCGTCGACCGTCAACGATCTTCGTCTCGCCTATTTGCGCGACGTAAACCAGACGGGCCAACCCACCGCCGGACAAGGTTTGGGCGTCACCCTTGCCTCGCAGGGGTTTGTTACTCCGTGGGGCCCCGAGGGCGGTATCTCCCCCATCCAACCTTCGTACGAGGGTGTTACGAACCTGATGTTCAACAACTTCAGCCTTGGTGTCCCGCCGGATGCATTGAGGCAATACAACAACACCTTTCAGATCATCGATAACGTCACCAAGATCTTGGGAACGCACACTCTGCAGTTTGGCACCAACCTCCACTACAACCAGATCAACGAGCGGAACTACGACTGCTATGACGCGTGCTTTGGTTTCAACGGCTCAGAGACCGGCTTGGATTTTGCCGATTTCCTGATCGGGGCGCCTGACAGCTTTGTGCAGGCCAGCCAACAGCTCCTCGACTCGCGCAGCAAATACTACGGATTTTATGGTCAGGATAGCTGGCGTGCGACTCGCAATCTCACTCTGAATTACGGCCTGCGTTGGGAAGCCTCTACTCCCTGGTACGACACCCAGAACAAGCTGGAAACGGTCGTTCCCGGTGAGCAGTCACTCGCTTTCCCCGGTGCTCCCCTGGGCCTGGTGGTGCCCGGAGACCCGGGCATTCCTCGCACCCTCGGACCCACCAAGTACACGAACTTCGGTCCCAGGATCGGCTTTGCCTATGCGCCGGATGTGAGCGACGGTTTTCTCGGTAAAATGCTCGGCGGTTCCGGAAAAACCAGCATTCGTGCCGGTTACGGTATCTTCTATAGCTCTATCGAGGATGCCACTGGATTCGTCGAGGTAGGCGATGCTCCTTACGGCAACTACTATTCTGTGTCATCGACTGAGCTGGCCACCCCGTTTGTCGATCGGCCGTCGGGAATTCCGGCGGGACAGAAGTTCCCCTTCGTCTTTCCTCCAACCAACGTGTCTCCTAAAAATCCCGATACAACCTTCAATTGGGCGGCAGCGACACCCATCGGCGGATCAGACTATTACTACTATAAAAACAAGATGCCCTATGTTCAGGAATGGGAACTCTCTTTCCAGCGTCAATTGGGAACCGCAACCGTGCTGAGCGTGAACTACGTCGGCACGGTGGGCAGGCAGCTGCTGACGTTTGAGGAATCGAATCCAGGGGACCAGGCCCTCTGCCTCCAATTGAGTAATCCCGCCAATGTGGCGCCCGGCACGACCACTTGCGGCCCCTACGGCGAAGACACGGCCTACACCACCGCGAGCGGCGCAGACCGTGAACGGAACCAGGCCCTTTCGGGCTTAACTTCAACAGCAATCCGTACATGAAAACGGCGGTCACCTCCAGCTTCAACTCGCTGCAGGTTTCGCTCGAGCACACAGAAAAATACCTCAACTTCCTGATTGGATATACCTTTGAGAAGTCGCTGGATAATGGTTCGGATTCCTTTGACGCGACCAATCCGTTGGATCCGGGCCAAACCCGCGCATTATCGAGCTTTGACGTCCCCCATAACCTGGTCGCCAGCTACACCGTGCAGTTGCCCTTCGATCACTTTATCGGCGGAGGAGATCTTGCGAAGCGGTTCACCGCCGGCTGGGAGCTTTCCGGCGTATCTACCTTTGCCAAGGGAGAGCCGGTCCAGTTATCTGAGAATGACGATAATTCACTGCTTGGCGCCTTTAATGCAAACGTAGATGTGCCCAGCTACGCGAACAACGGCAGCACTCTTTATGGAAATAAGAACCCGCGCAAGGGGCTGCCATATTTCAACCCGAACTTCTTCACGCCGGAGCCAATCGGGCAAGTAGGAAACGCAATGCGGCGATACTTCTCCGGTCCTGGCATCGACAATTATGATATGGCTCTGTTAAAGAGCACCACCATCACCGAGAGCACCAAGCTGCAATTCCGGGCAGAAGCCTTCAACGTCTTCAACCATGCGCAGTTTAGAAATCCGAACGGGACCGTCAACAACACCGGCGTGGGCGGATTCGGTTATGTAACCTCGGCAGGTGATCCTCGCATCATGCAAGTCGCATTGAAGTTCCTGTTCTAACGTGAGAAGAGGATCTTTGGCGAAGATGGTTTGGGCGCGGGGCATCTTCGTCCGGGCCGCGATGCTTGCTCTGCTGTCGACGACCGCGCTGCATGCGCAGCAGCCCGGCGCCGCCATCTTCGCCGCCAACTGCGCCGGTTGTCACGGCGCCGATGGCCGCGGCGGGGAGCACGCACCCAACATTGCCACGGCCCCGGAAGTACAACACCTCTTGGACCGCGAGCTGGCCGGCATCATCCGCTACGGAATTGCCGGCGCGGGTATGCCGGCCTTCTCCACGCTAAAACACCAGGAAATATCGGATGTGGTCAGCTACTTGCGGGTCCTGCAAGGCAGAGGAGATATTGTTAAGCTTCCCGGCGACCCTAAACAAGGAGAAGCGCTCTTCTTCGGCAAAGCGCAATGCTCCGAGCTGTCACATGGTCAACGGCAAAGGGGGATTTATCGGCAGCGACCTGACCTTTTACGGAGCCGACGCGAAGCCGGATCAAATACGCGCCATCATCCTCGATCCCGATAAGAACTTGCCCGCCGACAAGAAAGCCACCACCGTGGTGACAGTTACCGGGAAAAAAATTACCGGAATGCTTAAGGTCAAAGACAACTTTTCGGTCTCCATCCAGACGCCCGATGGAGCCTTTCATTATCTCCCCAACTCCGAGCTAGCCCACGTCGATCTCGACTCTCATTCCCTGATGCCCGCAGGATCGACATTAAGCAGCAAGGAAGTGGATGACCTGGTCAGCTACCTGCTCCAAGCCGGCGATGAAAACAGCAAGCAAACTCCCGCAAAATCTCACGATGACGACGACAATTAAAAACCTGCCGCGCACAATCGCGATCGCTTCCCTAGCCTTCGCAGCGATACTCTCGCTCAGGGCCGATCCTCGTACATTTTCTCTCGAGGCGGTCGAGCCCGGATTTCTGGAATCTGTTCGATCGCAACGCAAAACTAACCAAGGTGGCCGGCGGCTTTGGCTTTACCGAAGGCCCTGTATGGGACCCATCCGGCTATCTGTGGGTGAGCGACGAGACCCTCAATAAGATTTTCAAAGTAAATACCGTCACCGGTCGGAAGCAGGAAATCATCTCCCTCGGAGATCCCGACGGCAACACCTACGATCGCCAACACCGGCTGTTGGATTGCGCCAGCGTCCTGCGCGCGATCATTCGTCTCTCGCCCGATGGAAAAACCTACACCACAGTCGTGGATCGATACCAGGGCAAGCGCCTCAACAGCCCCAACGACGTGGTGCTGGGTCCGGATGGAGCTACCTACTTTACCGATCCCACCTCGGACCTGCCCAAAGATCAAAAACAGGAACTCCCCTTCAAAGGCGTTTACCGCATTGCTCCCGATGGCCAGCTTCAACTGCTTACCAAAGATATTGAGGATCCGAACGGCTTGCCTTTTCCCCCGACGGCACGAAGTTTTATGTAGACGACTCAACCCAACGCAACATCCACGTTTACGATTTCAGCGCTGGCCGTCTGAGCAACGGACGCATCTTCGGCGTCGAGCCGGGCGGCAAACACGACGGTGTGCCGGACGGCATGAAGGTCGATCGCCAGGGAAACTTATATGTCGTTGGCCCTAAGGGCATATGGGTTTGGGATCCAGCCGGCCATCATCTGGGAACGATCGTGGTGCCGGAGCAGCCTGCGAACCTTGCCTGGGGAGACTCCGATTACTCAACCCTCTACATAACGGCAACCACTTCCGTGTATAAGATCCCGACCCGAGCCCATGGATTTATCCCGTACTTGTGAGCCTGCGAAATGATGCAACGATTTTCCCGTGTCTCCATGTGTCTGCTGTTCCTGACGGTATCTCTCTCCGCTCAGAACTCTGCCTTTAAGGTCGTCCAGCCGCCGGGCTATGCAGCCGGCGATGAAGTGCTCAGCCCCGCCATTCTGGCCCACGGCACGCTCTACTTATCCGGCCAGGGAGGTGGCTCCGCCAAAGACTTTGCCGGACAGATGGGCGAGGCCATGCGCAACGTACAGGCCGTGCTGCGCGGCGCAGGGATGGACTTTGGCAATGTCGTTTGGTTGAACATCTATCTCACGGACCCGCACGACCTGGCCGCCATGGATGATGTTTATTGGAAGATGATTGGTTCAAGCCCTCCGGCGCGAACCGTGTTGACCGTTGCCGCCCTGCCGCATGAACAGAAGGTTGCAATCAACTGTATTGCTGTCGCCGACGCCGCTCAACGGAAGGCAATCTGGCCTACCGGATGGCCCCACGGGCCGCACGTGGACCCTCCCGCAATCCTGGCCGGTGAAATCCTCTATCTATCGGCGCAAGGCGGAGAAGATCCGCTGACCGGCAAACTGAAATCCGATTTTTCCGCCGAAACCAGGCAGGCTCTCGACAACGTGAGCACCGTCCTGAATGCCGCCCAGATGACCATGAAAAACGTTCTTTGGGTCAATCCCTACATGAGCGTCAGTGGCCAGTATGACGTCATGGGTAAGGTCTACAAGACCTACTTTGAATTCGGCAATACGCCCGGGCGCGGGACCATCCAGGTGGTCGGTCTCCCCAAAGGAGAGCACATGGTCTTCAGTTGCATCGCCGGCGCGGATCTAACCAAACGCAAAGCCGTGCGTCCACGCAATATGCCTCCCAGCCCTACCGCTAGCCCCGGAATCCTCTATGGCGACACGCTCTACCTATCCGCCAAGGATGGATTCATTCCCGGTCAGGGCATGGTCACGCCTCTCTTCGATTTGCAACTTCGTCAATCCATGCGCAACCTCCTCGATGGTCTCGAAGAGGTTGATATGGATTTCTCCAATGTCGTCTTCAGCACGGTTTACCTGCGCGAGATGAAGGATGATAAGCAGATGAACGAGCTCTACGGCAAATTCTTCAAGCCCCCTTATCCCGCCAGAACGACTCTCCAGCAGAATTTCGAGACGGGCGAAGAGGCTGCTGAGCAAATCTCTTTTATCGCGGTAAAAAAATGAAACGTAGAGCGTTCGTGAAATGGGCTGCTGCTTTTCCCTTGCTGGCACAAGTTGGCCTGCAGGAGGCACTAGGAACCGGCTGGGCAGAAGTTGCCCGCAATTCGACTGACAACATCTACACCCGCCTTGGCGTGAAGCCACTGATCAATGGGCGTGGTACCTGGACTTATCTCAGCGCCAGCCTCGAATTGCCGGAGGTCAGAGCCGCACAAGTCGAAGCCTCCCAGCACTTCGTAAATATCTTCGACCTGCAGCACGCAGTAGGCAGGCGTCTGGCGGAGCTTACCGGCGCGGAGTCCGGCATGATCACCTCGGGCGCAGCCGGCGCCATGGCGGTTGCGACCGCAGGATGCATTGCTGGAACGGATCCCGACAAAATCTGGCAATTGCCCAATACCGATGGGCTGAAACATGAAGTGGTCATGGTCGGTGGGCGGAGTGTCTTTGACAGTGCCATTCGCCTGGCTGGAGGCAAACTTGTCCTTGCCGAATCAGCAGAACAGATGCCCAACGCCATCACGCCCAACACGGTGATGGTCTACACTTCGTCTTCGCCCGAGCAGTTGGCCAAGGAGATCGCGGTTGCCAAGGCTCATCATGTCCCCATCTTCATGGATGCGGCCGATGGCATCCCTCCAGTAGACAAGCTTCAGCTGTTCGCCAAGATGGGCTGCGACCTCTACACCTTCAGTGGAGGCAAAGGCTTGTGTGGGCCACAATCGAGCGGCATCTTACTCGGCCGCAAGGATCTCATCGAAGCCGCCCTGGCTAACAGCAATCCATGGGAGGGCGCCGTGTGCCGCCCCATGAAGGTCGGCAAAGAAGAGATCATGGGATGTCTGGCTGCGGTCGAGACATGGCTGAAGATGGATGTGCCCAAGCTCAACAAGGAATGGGGCGTGCGCGTGCAACGCATCGCCACTCTGGTCGGAACCGTCCCCGGAGTGGAGACCAAGGTCTTCACCCCTGAAGAAAACCAATGCCCGACCCTCAGCATTTCCTGGGATCAGCAGGCCTGGGGCTACACCACCGCTGACTGCGCAAAACAATTGCTCGATGGCACTCCGGGCATCGCCGTCCTGACCGAAGACAATCCAAGCGACGTCCTATCCCAAAAGCCAGGCGCCGCCAGAGCGCCGAAGAAAGACGATAAGCTCCAGATTGTTTCCATGACGCTTCGGCCGGGTGAAGAAATTATCGTGGGCAAGCGGCTGAAGGAATTGCTGACGCAAGCCCGCCGCCAGAAGGTTTAAACGATGAGACGTCTTGCGATTCCCACCCTGCTGGCCGTCGCCATGGCAGCCTCTACGGCAAGCGCGGCGCCTTCTCCATGCCAGGTTCATTCTACGGTCTACGAAGGTTGGCCGGCACAGCAGGTTTCGAATGACTGGGTGCAGCTGACCTTTATTCCGCAGGTGGGCGGCAGGCTCATACAAGTTGCTTTCAATGGGCATCCCTATTTGTTCGTGAACCCCGTCTACAAAGGAAAATATATTTCCCCCGCGGAAGCTGCAGGACGCTGGATTAACTATGGCGGTGACAAAATCTGGCCTTTGCCGGAAGGGGACGACGACGAGCAGCATTGGCAGGGAGCTTCCACTCCCCTCGACGACGGTGTCTACGCCTTCACCGTGCTCGCCCAGGGCGCCCGTTGCACCGTGCGCCTCGAAGGCCCCCCTGATCCGCCCACAGGCCTCCAGTACACGCGGGAGATCAGCATTGGCAGCGACTCCCCTGAGATATCCTTCCACGCGATCACGAAAAACTACACCGGCCACTCCATCACCTGGTCCGTGCAATCGGTCTCCCAGTACAACCTCTCTGATCCCACCGATCCCAAGAAATATAACCACGACTTCTGGGCCATCACTCCGCTCAACCCGTCCTCCAGCTATCTGCTCGGCTACCATGCCAGGGACGGGCTGGCGAACGATCCCGCCTACGGTGTCAAAGACGGCATGTTCCAGCTGAACTGGAAATATTTGGAAAGCGAAGTATGGCTTGATTCCACTGCCGGATGGGTCGCCATCATCGACGGCACAACCCAATATGCCATGGTAGAAAGAACAAAACACATTGCCGGAGGGGATTACCCCAGCAAGGCAACGACGATCTTTTATAAGAACGGGCCAACATTGGAATTGGACAAGCAAGGGATGCCCTACCTGACATCCACCGATATAGAGAAGACGCCGTACTACATGGAAGCAGAGCTGAATAGCCCGATGGTGGTTCTGGGGCCTGGCGAAACCTACGCCTTCGATACCAACTGGTTCCCCTCGCGCCTCACCCACGACTTCACCACCGTGACCGACGCGGGCATGGTAGGGAAACCGCTGGTAGCCCGGCGCACAGGCGGCAAGATAGACCTCACCGGGACCTTTGGCGTGTTTTATCCTGGCGAACTCAAGGCCTATCTCTACGGTCGGGGCGGAGTAGAGCAGGCTGAAGTGTCACTAGGCGCGGCTCGCCCCCAGGATCCGATCGCGCTCCACCAGGCAATTGAGGCAGACAAGAACATTGCCCGGGTTTCTATTCACCTCATTGATAGCAATGGTGCCGATCGCGGAGCGCTGGGAGAGGTATTCGTTACCATCGACGATGAGGGACGCTGATCGCATGAAGCTTCGCCAGCTGTGGCCGTTGGTTATTTGCGCGTGTGGCTTGGCCGCCAATCTTTCGCCGCAGCTGATTACCCATACCATCAAAGACGACTGGCCCACTTACAACGGAGACTACACCGGCCGCCGCTTCAGCAGCCTCACCCAGATCACTCCCCAAAATGCCGCACACCTTCAGGCGCAATGGGTCTTTCACACCAAAACACCCGGGGTCCTGGAAGCGACGCCGGTAGTAGTGAACGGCATCATGTACTTCACCGGTTCTAACGACGCCTTTGCGCTCAATGCGCAGACCGGAGAGGTGCTGTGGCACTACGCGCGATCCGTTTCGCGCGGCCTCATCGATGATGCCTCCGGTCATATCAATCGTGGTGTAGCCATCTCAGGCACCCGCCTGTACATGGAAACAGACAATGCCCACCTGCTCTGTCTCGATGCCCGCTCCGGCAACTTGATTTGGGACATTGCTTACGCCGACTGGAATAAGAACTACGGCGCCACCGGTGCTCCGCTCATCCTCAAAGACAAAGTATTGGTGGGGACTTCTGGCGGGGACGACGGCGTCCGCGGCTTTCTCGCCGCCTACGATGCCATCACCGGAAAACTGGCCTGGCGCCTGTGGACGATTCCGGCCCCGGGAGAATTCGGCTCTTCCAGTTGGCCCGGCGATACCTACCTTCACGGCGGCGGCACCGCATGGATGCCCGGCACTTACGATCAGGAATTAAACACGCTCTACTGGGGCACCGGCAACGCCTCGCCGGATTACGATGGAAGCGTTCGTCCCGGCGATGATCTCTACACCTCCAGCCTGTTGGCGATTGATCCCGACACCGGCAAGCTCAAATGGTACTTCCAATTCACTCCCCATGACCTCTATGACTACGACGGTGTGGAGACCCCTGTCCTGGTAGACACGCAATACGAGGGGCAGCCGAGAAAGCTGATAGTCGAGGCTAATCGTAACGGTTACGTTTACGTGCTTGATCGCACCAACGGAAAATTCCTATCGGCCACGCAATTCGTAAAGACTCTTAATTGGGCCAAGGGAATCGACGCCAATGGCCGTCCCATCCCCAGTGACTTGCTACCGACCGAGGAGGGAACGCTCATTTGTCCGGGGGTCGAAGGAGCGACCAACTGGTATTCGCCCTCCTACAGTGAGACTACGAATCTCTTCTACTTCATGACCCTCGAGAGTTGCTCGGTTTATTTTCGCAAGCCGTCGCCATTCGAAGAAGGCAAGGAGTATTACTCCACTGGAACCAAGCGCAATCCGGGTGAGAGGAGCACGCAGGTGCTTCTCTCCTTCGACCCCCGGACCAAGGAATTTGTCTGGCGTTATCCGCAGTCCGGTGATGCTCATGGCTACGGTGGTGTCATGACGACGGCGGCCGGCCTGGTATTTTTCGCCGACAACCAAGGCTTCTTTGAAGCTGTCGATGCGAAAACAGGAAAATCGCTATGGCACTTCAACACCGGGCAAAGCCTGCACGCATCCCCGATGAGCTATGCAGTGAACGGCAAGCAATACGTAGCCATCGCCTCCGGCAGCGACCTATTCACTTTCGCGTTGCCGCAGTAGGAGAGGATAAGTAACGTCTGCTGAGGTAGCGCTGCCCTCTCCTTTGTCATCCCGCCTGCCCCGGCGTGCCGTGGAGCGAAGCCGAGGGACCTGCGGTTCCCGCAATTTGCGTAGCAGCCCCTTACGCCAGCACCAAATCAATCTTCTTGGCATCCGGCTCCGACGGCTTAACCCGAAAGCTGCGAATCTGCCCCACGTTAAAGCCCTCCGGCTTAGCAGGGCTGTTGCTGGGGCCGCCCGTCCAGCGAGCCTTCAACATCGAGCTCAGCGAAGACAGATCCACCCGGCCCTCCCCGGTTGACGCTACTGCCACAGGGCCTTCCGCGCCGGTCGGGCATGTGCCCTCAATGCCTTCGCCCAGTTCCACCCTTGCCAGTCCTTGCGCAACCTCAACAATGCGGCCGCTGACCACGCTACCCGGCGGATGTTCGGCTAAGATATTCGTCCACACTCACCGTCACCCGCTGCTTCATGCTGAGCCGCAGCTGCCGCTTCGCCTTGTCCACTTCGAGCACTTGGGCCTTGACGATTTGACCTATACGAAGCACGTCCTGCGGGTGATGAATACGTTTCTCGGCGCTGATCTCGCTCACGTGGACCATGCCTTCCACTCCATCCGCAAGCTGCACGAACGCGCCGAATTTGGTGAAGCTGGTAACCGGTCCTTCGATGGCCGAGCCCGCGGGAAACTTTCGCTCGATCTCCGCCCAGGGATCGCCCAGTGTCTGTTTGAGGCCCAGAGACAAGCGGCGTTCGCCCATATTCACGCCCAGCACCACTGCTTCCACGGTGTCCCCTGTCTTGAGCACATCGCTCGGCTTCCTCACCTTTTTGGCCCAGGACATCTCTGACAAGTGGATCAAGCCCTCAACGCCGGCCTCTATTTCAACAAAAGCCCCAAAGTCCATAACGCGCGTCACTGTGCCGTGTACGCGATCCCCGGCCTTCAGTTTTGCCGCGGCTCCATCCCAAGGATGAGGGAGAAGCTGCTTCATGCCTATGCCAATGCGCTGTTTCGCGGAATCAATCTTGAGCACTTTGGCTTCGATCTGCTGCCCCACCGAGAGCACGTCTTCAGGATTGTTCACACGGCTCCAGGAGATATCTCCCACATGGAGCAACGCGTCCACGCCGCCAATATCGACGAACGCGCCATAGCCGGTAAGGCTGCGCACTTCGCCATGCACCGTCTCGCCTTCTTTGATCTCGGAGTACCGCCGCTCCTTGGTGGACCGGTCCTCTTCTTCCGTGACCGCGCGGCGGTCGACCACGACATCTTCATCGCTCACGTCCAGCTTGATGATGCGGCAGCGGATCTGCTGTCCGACAAGACGTTCCAGGTCGGCGGCATCGCGCGCTCCGCTACGCGACGCAGGCATGAATGCTCGCACGCCCACATCCACGCTTACTCCACCTTTGACCACGCCCGTCACCGTCCCCGCTATGATCGTCTTGGCGGTGAAGGCCTGTTCCAGCGCAGACCAGTCCCTGGGCTGCTCCACCTTAAAACGTGAAAGCTCGTAGTAGCCTTCGAGATTGCGCCCTTTGACCGATACCAGCAACAGGTCGCCTGGTTTTACCGTTTCGTTCCCACTCTGAAATATGGTCAGAGGCAGCACGCCCTCGGTCTTATAGCCGATGTCCACGAACACCGAGTCAGCGGACACCGCGACGACCGTTCCTTCGATCTGTCTGCTACCGCCTTCGCCTTTGCGTGCATGGCTTTGCTCATACTCCGAAAAAATCGCGCCGAACGACTCGCCGCTTTCCGGAGCAGCTTCTGATTCCGAATTGTCAGGCTGCGGACTAGGCATGGGGACCCAAATATACGATCAGTAGATTCCGCTCAGGATACCACCTCCGAAACTAGTGACACCCTGCCGAGCCAGAAGTGAGGTCCCAAAGTCCGCGACCTAGGAGAACCCAGTGGCATTGGGACGGGTGCCCCAGGTTCCCCTACCTGCCCGGCGTGCCGTGGGGCTTGAGTGGGATAATGGCTCTTGATGTGCCTCATCCCATCCGACTAACAACTTTGAACTATGTAACAACCCTAAACTTTGTCATCCCGAGCGAACCCGGATTTCCTACTTCGCTGTTCTCATCAACGACCACGTATCCGGCTTTCTTTGAGGAAAGCCGGATGAGGTCCACCAAAACCACCAAGCCTGACAGGAAATCCGGGGAAGCCGAGGGACCTGCTGGGCGCCTTTCCCCCTCGCAACTGCCCAACGTTCCCCTCAGGTGTCTGAGCCGAAAATCCCGGGGCCAGCAAATCCAGACCGGCCAAAAAAAACGAGCAAAGCCTATCAATTTCGGCCCACGACCCCGAAGCGGCTAACGCACCGACCTACCCTATCGCCTCATCCTCTTCCCGCTCGCGGGGCACAATCATAAGGTGCTTAAGCGCGGTACCGCGCAGCAAGCTAACATTCTGCGGCTTCCCGGCGCGCTCTGTGGTCAACAGCCGATGCAGATCATCGATGCCGCCCACTGGTTGCGCCGCAAATCCAACAATCACGTCGCCCTCCTCGAGCCCTGCAATCGAAGCCGCACCATTCGCCGCCACCGCTAGTCGCCATCACGCCTGAAGCCAGTGGCAGCTTGTACTCGTACACCAGGCGCCGCGGAATCGGCACATTCTGTGCCGCAATCCCAATCGAACTCCGGCGCACCCGGCCATGCTGCAGAATCTGCGCTACGACGTACTTCGCCGTATCAATACCCACAGCAAACGAAAGACCCTGCGCCCCCTGGATAGTCGCAGTGTTCACACCGATAACGCATCCCGCGGAGTCCAGCAGCGGTCCTCCCGAATTTCCCGGATTAAGCGGCGCATCCGTCTGGATAATCTCTTCCATCGTGCGCCCGGAGGCTGAACGCATACTGCGACCCAGCGCGCTGACTACCCCCGCAGTCACCGAGAACTGAAAGCCGAACGGATTGCCCACGGCGATCGCAATCTGCCCGATGCGCAACTTCTTCGAGACACCCAGCGGGGCAGGGGAGAAGACAGCGTGCTCGGTTCTGAGCACAGCGATATCCGTATCCCGGTCCTCTCCGATGAGCACCGCGCCACTGCGAGCGCCATCGGTAAAGGTGAGCGAGATCTTCGCCGCACGGTGAACCACATGGCTGTTGGTCAGGATCAATCCATCGGGGGTAAACACAAAACCGGAGCCCGACCCCTCGTGGCCCGGCCGATCGCCCTTTCGCGCGCTCTGAACGTCAATCTTCACCAGTGATCCGCTCACCCGCTCGACCGCCTGCGTCACTGCGCGAGAGTAGTTATCCAGCAGATCCGAATCGTCGAGCCTGCCTGACCTCACACCGGCATCGCCGGAAAGTACAGATTCGTGTTCCATTGTGCTTCCCCTTAGATTGCAACCAGGCCACGCGTCACGCCAATTGTCACTGCTTCTGTCCGCGTACGCGCACCGAGTTTAGCCATCACCGAGCTCACGTGAAATTTTGCCGTATGCTCGGAAATATTGAGCACAGCAGCCAGTTGTTTGTTCCTGTGGCCGCGCGCCATCAATCGCAAAACCTCCACCTCTCTCGCCGTTAGATGTTCACTGCCGGGAATCGATTCTTCCGGGTCCGCAGGCGAACGCGGCAGGGTCACAGCAAACCCCGCCACCGTGGCTGCGATGGCGGCGACCAGTTGCGCGGTGGTGACCTCCATCGGAAGCACGGAATAAATCTTCATGCGCGCAGCACTGCGCACCATAGCCGCCCCCGGCGCTGCCGCGAGCAGTACCGTCGGCGTCTCCGCAAAAACCTCCTCCAGCGCGCGGCGATGCCGCACACTTGCCAGGAAAGCCTCGCCCGCCGCAATCAAGATCGCGTCCGGGCTTTCACTCTGCGCGCGAAACAGCAGCGTCGACGCAAGCGCGACCGGCAGCATCTCCAACTCCGGCGCAGAGCGAAGAACCGCGAAACGCCCAGCGTGAATCATCGAATCCACGCTGGGCAAAACTACCACTCGCTCGTGTGTGCGATCTTCAGTCACGATCCGCAAGAATTACCGTCAGCTCTATTCTTACGCCTCCGCGGATCACGATCACAGCAACCGGGCCTCCGACCTTCAAGCCCGCGAGTCGATGCTGCACATCGTGCACATTGTGAACCAGGTGGCCGTCGACCGACAGCACCAGGTCACCCACCAGCATCCCCGCTGCAGCGGCGGGCGCATTGGCTTCCACGTGCAGCACCAGCAAGGCCTCCTCGACCCCTGCGGCGAAGTGCGTGCGCACCGCCTCGGGGACAGGAACCGCTTGCATAGCGGCGCCAAGAAAAGGGCGCGGTACATGGCCCCGTTCCAGAATTGCATCCACCACTCGATCGATCGTTGCCGCTGGTACGGTGATGACTGCACTTCGTGCCAGCGCTGAGCTGTTGATGCCCAACACACGGCGGCCTTCGTTCACCAGCGCGCTGCCCGACTGGCCCACGTAGAGCTGCAAATCCGCGCGGATAAGCCGATCCATCTGACCACCGCGCCAGGTACGCCAACCGCTGCCCAGGCGCGCGATGATTCCCGCGCTGGCCGAAATGTCGCCTAGTGCGGAACGGCCTACCGCCAGCACCACCTCGCCGACGCGCGTTGGCTGGGAACCAATAGCCTCCACAGGCTTGCCTACGCTGGTGTCCACGCGAAGTACCGCGAGATCGGTTCCCGCATCCGCGCCCGCAAGCGTGGCGGCGAATGGATCACCCTGGTGAGCGGCCTGCAGCGAGTCGCTGCGGCGCAATCCCTGACGCACGGTCACGATCACTCCAGGCCGCCACACCACCCCGCTCGAAGTCGAGCGGCCGCCTCCATGCACCGTCACGATGCTGTCCTGAACCGCTTCAATTGTTTCGGCTATTGACTTGGAGAGCCCGCTCCAAACCCCTGAATTCTGCACTGCTGTTGCCATGATCTTCTCCATTAAGGACAAAATCATGGTGACACTTCAGGGGCAGTGACCACATCGCCCAGATGACTAGGTTCTTTTAATCACTTTGATGGAAGACCGCATTGTTGATGTCCGGCCAGACTTCCTTGAAAGCGAAGGTGCAGCCATCAATGGCAAGATTCGTGATCCATCGCTGGTAGGTTTTGGTAACCGTGCGTTCCTGGCTCGGATAGTAGAGATTAGCCACACCCGAGAATGCGCCGGCTCCCAGAACTTCGCTGAAATTAAAGGTCTCGTGACCCTCATCGGATCGCGTGATCAAAATGCGTGTGAATGCATAGCCTAGCCGCTTGGCAAAATCTCCCCGGCCTAAGGTGTAATACCGTGTGTCCTGATGCAAAACCGAGGGGACGATGAACTCGACCCATGTGTTCTCGTTGATGGCGTCGGCCAGCGTGTGCCAGTAGTATCTGCCATAACCCTTAGCTCCCTGGCCAAATTCAGGATACGAGTTGCTGGCCTGCGCAACCCCAGCCTGGCCGGCAACGAAAATGAACGAAGAATAATCAACGCTATCGAGCATCGCAGTCTTGAACTTTTCCTTGACCGACTGCGGCGGTAGATGCTCATCTGCGCTCACCGCGCGAAAGTTGGGGATGATATAAAGAATGCGCTTGGTTTGTCTTCCCTCTGCGAGTGGATCGACGGCGACCGGGCCCGATGTGGATCCCGACTCGGAGGAGGTTCGCCCGAAGCTGTCTGTACCTGTTGCTGAATGCCGGCGCCTGGGTCATCGGGCAGGTTCGCATCCGCGATATTGAAAGAGAGTGCCGTCAGATCAGCCACGGTTCCATGCTGGTTAGGAGCCTGTACCTCCAGCGTCGTGCCTTCAGGGGGAAGTTCATCCGCGCTTGCTTTCGCTGCCGGGGCACACACGCCTCCCAGCAGAAGTCCAAAAGCAACAATAGCTATTCTCTTGGAGAACTTCATAAAAGCCCTTTGATTCCGGTGGTGTGCGAGTGGCTGTAAACCACTCGTATTTATAGGATCTCTCGCGGCAGTAACAGAGCGATATCCCTCGCTCGTTGGATACACCTTCGGCGGTTCTGCTGTGTCCTTACCGGTTCTTTTGTTTCACGCCATGGAATCTTCGGCTGTTCGCCCGACCGATGCCAGGTGCCGCGCGATTTCGCTCACACACGATCACGTTCTCATAGACGACGGTCTCATATTTTGACGCGGGAATCGAATCAGAAGTGTGCAACCGGCGGGAAAAAGTTCCTTTGAAGGGACTGTTCGCCTACAACCTTTAGGGGAGGAGGTACTTTTTCAGCGCCGCCAAACCCTCTTCAATAGCCTTTGGATCGATGGCATAGCCAAAGCGGACATGGCCCTCGCCTTGCCCCCCGAAGACCACACCAGGAACGGTGGCCACGTGTGCTTTGGTGAGCAGCATCCTGGCTGCGGCGCGGCTGTCTTTGCTGATCTTCGTCACCCGCGGAAAAGCGTAAAAAGCCCCTTGCGGCATCTCGCAAGGCAGCCCGACTTCGTTCAATCCGTTCACCAGACAGATCGCGTCGTCTGGCGGTACTCCTCGCGCCGCGCATCGATCTCGCTGCGCGGAATGCGCAGCGCTTCCAGAGCGGCCCACTGGGTCATGGTGGAGACTCCGTTCACGGAATACAGAACCAGCTTCCGCAACCCGCTCATAAAAGGCTCCTGGGCCACGGCGTACCCCACCCGCCATCCAGTCATGCCATAGGATTTCGAAAACGTGTACGTCGAAATCGTGCGTTGCGCCATGCCCGGCAGGGATGCAATCGAGAAGTGCTCCCCATCGTAGACCAGGTCTTCATAGGCCTCGTCCGCAATCACCAGCAGGTCATGTTTCCTGGCGAACGCTGCCACTTCCTCCGCTTCCCAGCGAGAGAAGACTGTGCCCGTGGGATTCTGCGGCGTGTTGTAGTAGATCGCGCGCGTATGCGGGGTGGTGAAATCTTCCAGCGTCCGGGTCAGACCTGCGCTGCGCGCCGTCGCTGTCGGCACCAGCAGGGCCCGCGCCTGGCAGCCGGTGATCATCTCCCGGATCGGGGTCCAATAAGGAGAGAAAAGCAACACATCGTCGCCCGGATCGAGCACCGCCTGGAAGGCAACATATAACGCGTGCGCTCCTCCGGCGGTCACGATTACATTTTCCGCGGAGACCTCGAGCCCATTGCGCTGGTTCAGCTTGTTGGCGATCGCCTGGCGCAAAGGCTCTATGCCTGAGGAGGGCGCATAGCGGGTCTTGTTTTCGACAGCGGCGCCGATCAACGCATACTTTATGGAAGCGGGAGTTTCGAAGAAGGGCTCGCCACCGTGGAATGCGTGCACCTTTTGCCCGGCCGCCCGCAGCTCCATCACTTTGTTCCGCACCTGGACGATATCGGAAAAACCTACTTCATCCAGTCGCTTGGCCAATCGCATTGCGTCTGCCGCCATGTTGCCCTCATACCCTCCACAGCTTGCTACCTGGAGTGTTGAGCAGAATGAAGTCCAGATATCTCTACCTTGCGGCGGCCGCCGGCTTCCTGGCGGGTGCGGTCGTGGAATTCCTGCCCCCACACAACATCACGGCCGCTGTTCTTGATGCGGTCGCAGGAGCCATCTTCCTCTTTCTCGGAGCGGGTGCGCAGAAGCAGAGCTAGACTCTACTCTTTCTTGATAAACACTTTCTTCCGGTACATCAATAGAACCGGTATGAAGCAGACCAGCACGAAGGTAAGCGCGTAGAGCAGCGATCCGAAAGACGGATTGATCACCGGGAAGAAATAATGCAGGTAGATGTATTGCTGCAGGCTAGTGACGTCGGGCGCCGTCGTGCACGCGAATGGTATCGATTCCGGCGGCCAGCAGTTCCGAGAAAACATATGCGGTAATGGCGTTCGAGCCGAAGACCAGCCACGGATACGTCCAGCCGCGCGTCCACTTTTTGATCTCCACTGCGTAAAAACAAATGGCCAGCAGCAACAGCGTGCAGCCTGCCGCAAACAGCACATACGAGCTGGTCCAGAGTTTCTTGTTGATCGGGAACCAGACGTTCCATATCTCTCCCAGAACCAATCCGCTGATCGCCGCGCCAAGTAATCCGGCCGCTTTGGTGGATAGCGCTTTCGGGCGCCGCAGCCAGATACCGGCGAGCACACCGAAGAGGATGGTGCCCATCGCGGGGATATCGCTCAGCAGACCTTCGGGATCGCGCACGCCTTCATAGAGGTGGCCGGACAGCAGCTTGCGGTCCAGATATGCCACCCAATTCTGGTTGGGGTCGAGCAGGGGCACGCTGTGGGTGGGAACGCCGATGCCCGGAATGGGAACCCAGCGCATCAGGATCCAGTAGCCCAACAACGCCACCACCGCGGTGGTAGCGGCTACCCACGCCCGGCTATTCCATAGGTAGAGCAGGCTGGCCAGAAAGAAACAGATAGCGATGCGTTGCAGTACGCCGTAGATGCGCAGCGTTCCCAGGTGAAACAAGGGAAAGCCATTGACCAACAGGCCCAGCAGAAACAGGATCACTGCGCGCCGCAGCACATGCAGACGCAGCGTGGTTTTTGATTCTCCGCGTGCCAGGCGAGTCTCGGTCGAGAGCACGATGGAGATGCCGGCGATGAAGAGGAACGATGGGAACACCAGGTCGGTGAGCGTCCAGCCGTTCCACGCGCTATGTTCCAGCTGGTGGTAGCTATACTTCCCGCTGCCGCCGTTGTTCACCAGGATCATGAACGCGATGGTGATCCCGCGCGCCACGTCGAGCGAGACCAGTCGGCGCATGGTATTCGCCATGCTCTGCGGAGCCGTGACCGTTGTAGCCGCACTCTTGGTAGCTGAGGTAGCCATGCTGGGAAGTGTATCTGCTGCATCGAATCAGTGTCGACTGATAATCTCCGTAGCATGCGGGGCTCTGTAATCTGGTTCGCGCTAGCCGTCGCCTGGGCCATTGACTGCCTGCTGGCTTTCCTCCGTCACAATCGGCTGCAAGCCGGCCTCACCGGCTTTTTCGCCTGCTGCTTCTTAGCGGTAGGCCTACTCCTCCGCAAGCGCGAACAAAAACTCATCCGCCGTTCCGTGGAACCGAAGCGAAGCGGCGGAGTGCGGGCACCTTAGGTTCTTTCAGCCACTAGCCAATTCCCCGTGAAAGCACTACCCTCCCCTTGTCATCCCGCCTGCCCCGGCGTGCCGTGCGAAGCCGAGGGACCTGCGGTTCTCTTCACCAGCAACTGATACTGCCCCCAAACCTCGGTCCTCAACTTTGTCATCCCGAGAGTTTGTGACTTTTTGATCTTTTCGTGTTTTTTGCACCGACCAGATGTTTTTCAATCCCCTCCAGAAAGGCGTCATCCTGAGCGAAGCGCCTCGCAGATCTATCGCATAACAGAGGGCTTTATGCGCGCAGTCGAAGGACCCCGGCGATGCTTGTTGGCAGATGCTCTTCGGAGCTTTCCGGCCACAGACCACAAGGGAAATTAAAAAGTCACAACCTCCGACCGGAGCGTAGCGTAGTGGAGGGACCTGCGGTTGCTTTCCCCCAACCCCACCGGGCCTCTTACGTCGCAAGAATCCCCGAATACACCGCCATTCCAGCGACAGCATCCACGCCGATCGCGTCCAAGGCGTCAATTTCCGCCTGCTCCCGAATCCCACCAGCCACAATCAACTGCCGTTTCGTAATCCGTCTCAACCGCTGCGCCACCTCGATCGGAAACCCCTGCATCGTCCCTTCCCGATCGATATGGGTATATAGAAACGCGCCGCAATAAGGCTCCAGCTGAGGAATAGCTTGGTCAGCCGTAAGCTCCACCCGGTCCTTCCATCCCTTAACCGCCACTAGCCCTTGCTTGGTATCCACGCTAAACACCAGCCGCTCCACGCCCACCTCTGCAGCCAGCGTCCGAGCAAACCCGGTGTTCACCAGCTCCGCTCCGCCAAAGAGAGCCGACCCCACAATCACCCGCCGCGCCCCTGCACCCAGCACTGCCGCCGCTTTCGCCGCCGTGGCGATCCCACCCCCCACCTGGCAAGGCAACCGCAGGGCGATTCTGGCGATCAGTTCGCTGTTTTCCCCCTGCCGCATGGCTGCGTCGAGGTCGATCAATTGCACCAGCGGATAGTGCTGAAACCGTCCGATCCAATATTCGAAATCGTCGAAAGCCAGCTTGA
The DNA here is from genome assembly GCA_963746595.1 of uncultured Acidobacteriaceae bacterium. GTDB lineage: Bacteria > Acidobacteriota > Terriglobia > Terriglobales > Acidobacteriaceae > PALSA-350. The sequence continues at coordinate 630,514 of CAVVBS010000009.1, read as the reverse complement.
GCTTCTCGCCCCCCACCAGCTGCACGATCCGTCCACCCATCAGGTCAATCGACGGAATCAGCATGGAAGCCTCACCGGGACGCCCCGCAGCGCCAGCTCCTGCTTCAGCGCCCGAACGTCGGCGATACCGAAGTGAAAGATGCTGGCTGCCAGCGCCGCATGTGCCTTGCCCGCCTGAAAGACCTCGGCAAAGTGGTCCGCGGTCCCAGCCCCTCCAGAAGCGATCACAGGTATCTCGACCGCCTCGCTGACCCTCGCGGTCAGCTCACAATCGAAGCCCGCCCTGGTGCCGTCAGCATCCATTGAGGTCAACAGGATCTCGCCCGCTCCCCGCGCTTCAGCTTCTCGCGCCCATTCGACCACTTGCCGCCCGGTGCGCGTGCGGCCACCGCTCACAAACACCTCCGCTTGGCCCACCGGGTCAACGCCATCAGTGGCCCGCCTGGCATCAATGGCCACAATCACCGCCTGCGCCCCAAAGCTTCGTCCGATCGCGTCAATCAGGCCAGGATCGGCGATCGCCGCCGAGTTGATGCTCACCTTATCCGCCCCGGCATCGAAGACTGCGGAGGCCTCATCCGCCGACCGTATACCGCCGCCCACCGTGAACGGGATGAACAGCTCCCTCGCAGCGCGCCGCACGGTGTCCAACAAAGTCCCGCGGCCCTCGTGCGTGGCTGTGATATCCAGCAAAACAATCTCATCCGCGCCCGCAGCCGCATGCCGCTTGGCCAACTCCGCCGGATCTCCCGCATCCACCAGGTCGACGAACTGCACCCCTTTCACCACCCGTCCACTCCGCACGTCCAGGCACGCAATAATCCGCTTGGTCAGCATGCCAACTCCACAAAGTTGCGCAATACCCGCATGCCCGCGACCCCGGACTTCTCCGGATGAAACTGCACTCCCATCACGTTGCCCCGTTCCACTGCTCCGGAGAAGGGGCCGCCGTATGCGGTGACCGCGACCGTCTCCGTGACCACCGGAGCCCGATAGGAGTGGGTGTAATAAACAAAAGCGCGGTCTTCCACCCCGCGCATCAAGCGCGATTTAGGATCGACGCGAACCTCATTCCACCCCACGTGCGGAACCTTCACCCCAGGGGCAAACCGCTCGCACTCGCCCCGAAAGAGGCTCAGCCCTTTCACCGCCGGGGCCTCCGTGCTGCCCTCGAATAACCACTGCAGCCCCACGCAGATTCCCAGGAAGGGAATGCCCCGCGCAATGGCGTTGCTGACTGCGTTCGTGAGCCCCGTCTCCTCCAGCAACTGCGTAGCCTGGAAATGCCCCACGCCGGGCAGGATGACCCTCGTCGCCCTTCGCACCACCTCGGGATCTGCGGTGACCGTCGCCTGGCAACCCAGGGCATCGAGAGCCTTCATCACCGAGGTGAGATTTCCGGCCTTGTAGTCAATGACCGTGATCACAACAATCCTTTGGTGCTGGGCAACATCTTGCCTAGTTGCTTGTCCTTGGAGCAGGCCACGCGCAGCGCCCGGGCGAAGGCCTTGAACAGGGCTTCAATCTTGTGGTGGTTGGAGCGGCCGTACATCGTGGCTATATGCACGTTGGCCCGCGCGCCGCGCGCAAAGCCTTCAAAGAAGTCCTCTACCAGCTCGCTTTGCAGATCGCCAACCAGGCGCTTCTTCACCTTGGTCTTGACCACGCAGGACACTCGTCCGCTTAGGTCGACGGCGGCGACGCCCAGGGTTTCATCCATCGGCATCAGGAAGTATCCCGCGCGCAGGATACCCTTCTTGTCCCCCAGCGCCTGGTCGAAAGCCTCGCCCAGCGCGATGCCTACATCTTCCACCGTGTGGTGCTGGTCCACGTCCAGGTCGCCATCGCAAAGCAGCTCCAGGTCAAACGCTCCATGCCGTGTAAACAGCTCCAGCATGTGGTCGAAGAACCGAATGCCTGTCTTGACCTTGTAGCGCCCGGTGCCCTCCAGCGCGAGTTTTAGCGAGATATTGGTCTCGGTTGTCTTGCGCTCAATAGCGCCCCGGCGCACTCTCTGCTTTGCCATCATGCTTTCTCCCACCCGATCTCGTTCAGCGCCTCTGTCATCGCGGCCACTGCCTGCTTCATCTGCGCCCGCGTGCCCACCGTCAGGCGAACACACCCATCGCAGCCCTGGTCCTTCGACCGGTCGCGCGTGAGCACCCCGCGCCTGTGCATGGCCCGCACGAACTCGGCGTGCTGGGGCCCGATCTTTACCAGGATGAAATTGGCCTCACTAGGCCACTGGGGAACACCCAGTTGGCGTAGGCTCTCCACCATCTTCGCCCGCGCCGCCTTTACTTCCTCCACATACCACTGCAAGTACTCTTCATCATCCAGAGCTGCCGGCAGGCAGGCCAGCGCCAGCGAGTTCACGCTGTAGGGGGAAATGACCGTCCGCAGCCACTGCTGAACCTCCACCGGCGCGGCGAGCATTCCCAGCCTTAACCCGGCCAAGTCCATAGGCTTTGGAGAAAGTCCGCGCCACGATCAAGTTCGGAACCTGCCCCACGAGGTCGATGACGCGTTTGGCCGCAGAAGTGGTAGTAAGCCTCATCCACCAATACAGCGGCATGCGGAGCACGGTGGAGAACCTCAAGAATCTGTTGCCGGCTGGCTACGGTGCCGGTGGGGCTGTTGGGGCTGGCGATGGCGATCAACCGGGTCTTTGGCGTGATGGCCGCCAACAGGCGCTCGAGCGGGAAGGCAAAATCCTCTCCGGACGGGACCGTCTTGACCGTCGCATCGGTGCACGAACCGTAGACCTCATACATTGAGTACGTCGGGGTAGGGAAGAGAAACTCATCTTCGCGATCCAGATACGTCTGGCAAAGCACGTGGATCGCCTCGTCCACGCCGTTGGTAAGCAGCACTGCGGAAGGCGAAAGCGACAGGTGTCGGGCAACGTTGGCCTCCACCTGACTTCGCTCGGGGTATTTCGCCAGGTCGGCGGCTGCGATTTTCGCCAGGGCCTCGAGCACCCGTGGAGAGCAAGCGATGGTGTTCTCGTTAAAATCCAGGCGCAGCCCCTGCCGCCCGCCCAGCGGAGGATGGTACGCCTGCATTCGCCTCACCGCCGCCCGTGGCTCTGGTGTTTGTTGCAACACAGTCTCAGCCATCGATCCCCCTCGCCCGCACTGCTTCCGCATGGCCAAGCAATCCTTCCGCCTTGGCCAGTGTGATCGCGGTCGGCCCAAGCTTCTGCAAGCCGGCCAGCGTGTACTCCTGCACCGTGATCAGTTTCAAAAAGTCCATCACGCTCAAGCCCGCCGCGGACTTGCGCTACTCCGCCAGTGGGCAGGGTGTGGTTCGGGCCGGAGACGTAGTCCCCCATGGGCTGCGGCGAGTAGCGGCCAATAAACACCGAACCTGCATTGCGCACCCAATCGAGGTCCTCGTTCGCGTCGACGCTCAGATGTTCGGGAGCCAGCCGGTTGGTAATCTCGCGTGCTTCGTCCACCGAACCCGCGACCAACGCCAAGCCGTTGCGCTTGATCGCCTGTTTAGCGATGGAATTCGTTTTGACCCGCTGCGCCACTTCCTTCACCACCGCTCGCGCCAGGGAACTGTTCGTCGTGATCAGGATCGCCAGTGCCTCAGGGTCATGCTCCGCCTGGGCGACCAGGTCGGCCGCGATCCCTGCCGGATCGCCGATCTCGCTCGTCACCACGATCTCCGTCGGGCCGGCCAGCATGTCGATCGCGCAATCGAAGGCGACCATTTTCTTAGCTGCGGTCACATACCAGTTGCCCGGCCCCACGATCTTGTCCACCCGGCGGATGGTTTCCGTGCCAAAAGCGAGGGCAGCAATCGCCTGCGCCCCACCGATGCAATAAAACTCGCTTATGCCGAGTAGCGCCGCCGCTGCCAGGGTCTCCTTGGCCGGTTTCGCCGAGACTGCCACGATCCGCTCCACGCCGGCCACCTGCGCCGGTATCGCCGTCATCAGCAGGGTAGAGGGCAACGGATAGCGTCCGCTAGGCACGTAACACCCCACCGCGCCCAGCGCCCGCACCCGTTGTCCGGTGGTCAGCCCATCGCTGCTCACGCTCCAATCCTGCGGCATCTGCCGTTCGGCAAATCGCTCGGATATTAGCGGCCGCGGTCTCCAACGCAGCCTGCAGCGCCTTGGGCGTAGCGTCCCAAGCCTCTTCCATCTCGGCACGGCTTATCTTGAGCGGCTGTTGCGGCTTAAGGCCGTCCAGCTTTGCCGCGTAGCGGCGTAGCGCCTTGTCCCCGCCCTTGCGCACATCGGCCACAATGCGTTGCACCACCGGCATCGTGCGCGCCGTATTCCGAGCGCCTCTCAGCTCCAGTTCGCCCAGCATCCGACGGACCTTCTTTCCGTCCCGGCCCTGTGTCTTAACCACCCTCATGCAGACGCTCCTTTGACGCGATAACCAGCGGCTCTTTCCATCCCTCGGTAACAGCCTGCTGAGGTAAGCGCTGTCCTTAACTTTGTCATCCCGAGCGCAGCCGAGGGATCTGCAGTTCTCTTCACCGGCAACCGAGGCCTCCCCAACCTCCGCCCTCCCCTTTGTCATCCCGCCTGCCCCGGCCTGCCGTGGGACCGGAGCGTACCCGGATTTCCTGCTACGTGGCTCTCGCCAACGTCCACGTGTGCGGCTTTCCGTTAGAGAAAGCCGCATGAAGCTCGCCAACGCCTCCAACCTCGACAGGAAATCCGGGGTAGCGCAGTGGAGGGACCTGCGGTTTCTCCACTCCGACCGCAGGTTTCCTGGACGCGCCCCGCACTAAAAAACAATCTTATTCAGCGGATACTCCACAATCCCCGTAGCCCCCGCACTCTTAAGCTTGGGAATCACATCCCGCAGCACGCTCTCTTCGAGCACCGTATTCAACGCCGCCCACCCCGCATCGCTCAGCGTCGAAATGGTCGGTGAATCCAGCGCCGGCAGTATTCCCAACACCTGGTCCAGGTGCTTCTTCTGGACGTTCATCATCAATCCCACTCGGCCTTGCGCGGCAATCGCTCCATTCAACATCAGCGAGATATTGTCGATCTTCTGCTTCTTCCACGGATCGCCATAGGCGGCTCGATTGGCAATCAAGTGGGTTTCGCTTTCCATCACTGTATCGATGATGCGCAGCCGGTTTGCCCGCAGGGAGCTGCCCGTCTCCGTCACCTCCACAATGGCGTCCGCCAGCGTGGGCGGCTTTACCTCCGTCGCCCCCCAACTGAATTCCACTTTGACCGGAACCTTCTTTGCCGGCGAAATAATTCTTCGTCACCTCGACCAATTCCGTAGCGATCACCTTCCCGCTAAGATCTTCTGCCTTCTCAAAGTGAGAATCCTCAGGCACCGCAAGCACCCACCGCACTTTGGTCCGCGTCGCTTTGGAATAAGTCAGCCCGGTGACGCTGACCACGTCGAGCCCGCTTTCCACCACCCAATCGATGCCCGTGAGGCCTGCATCCAGAACGCCTTTCTCCACATACCGTGCCATCTCCTGGGCCCGAATGAGCATGCACTCAATCTCGCTATCGTCGATGCCGGGAAAATAAGAGCGGCCGTTGGCATAGATGCGCCACCCCGCGCGCTCGAACAGCGCGATGGTTGCATCCTGCAGGCTTCCCTTGGGAATGCCGAGCTTCAGCTTACCTGCCATTCCGGGCCTCCGTTTTCGCCACCGTAGGCAGTGCGATGGCATTCGTAAAACAGCTCACCGTCCCCTCGTGGCAGACCAATCCATCCCCTTCGACGACCACCCGAAACAGCACAGTGTCCTGGTCGCAGTCGGTCGCGGCGTACACGACGCGCAGCCGGTTTCCGCTGCTCTCTCCTTTCATCCACAGCTTCTGTCGCGTGCGGCTCCAAAACGTCACAAAGCCTGTCTCCAGCGTCTTGGCATAGCTTGTCTCATTCAGAAAGCCCACCATCAGCACCTGTCCGCTTTCAGCATCCTGCACGATTGCAGGCAGCAGTCCGTCCATCTTCGCAAAATCAAGTTTCACTGCTTCACTCATCTCCGGCCTTCTCCCTCTCTTGACAACACCGTAAACGCAAAAAAGCCCGCCTGCGCATCTCGCGCCGGCGGGCTTTTTCTAATCCTGGCTTCCTGGCCTTTATCGCTGGCCGGAACCGTCCGCCGACACGCTCGTCACGTGATGATGGTGATGACGATGATGGTGGGTGCGGACTTGCATAGCTAATAAAAAGCTAACCGTCTCTTCCCCCGGTGTCAACTTTTGAGGTCAACTTTCACGGTCGACGTTGACTTCTGATCGGTCTGCTACCATGCCGCCGGAAGCATTTTTAATCTTGGAGTAATCGAGGACACTGCTCTCAACGCGGCTATGCCGACAAAAACCGGGCCCCCGAGGCACGCGCTCTTTGCGTGCCTGGGGTGGAAAAACCGGGCCCCCGAGGCACGCGCTCTTTGCGTGCCTGGGGCGGAAAAACCGGGCCCCCCCTGGGAACGCGGTCTTTTCGTGCCCGGGGTGGAACGAATGGCCGCACTTGGCGAATCCCGCCCGGCTCACAGTAATAGTAAAAATGCTGTATCGCCTCCATGCAGACTAACCCCGCCAAACTTCCGTACCTGTTGCTGACCATCTTGGCCGTTGGTTCTACGCTCTTCTATGCTGCCAGCACGGCTGCGAACTTTGATAGTTTCCTCAATGCTAACCGCGCCCGGCCGCCGCTCGACTACTCCCACAGCGCCCGCTTCCTGGTGCAGCCGCTCCCCGAGTCGAAACGCGCCGGCATGGTACCTGAAGACCAGGTCCTTTCCGTGAACGGACTCCCGTTCACCGGCATGGCCGGCCTGATTCGCCAGACCTTTCATGCTCGTCCGGGACAGGCCGCTTCCGTCGTCTATCGCAATATGGCGGGGCAAACCCGTACTGCGCAGGTTCAGCTGATGCCGCAACGGAGGGCTCGGCCTACGATCACCGGCTGGCTGATCAACATCGTGCTCATTCTGATCTTCCCCGCGTTCTGTCTCCTGCTGGGATATTGGGTGGTATTGGCAAGACCGTTCGACTGGAATGCCTGGTTTTTTCTCGGCATCATGAACGTGGTTCCGGCCTTTCTCGGTCGAGCGGGATACTATCCCGGCTTTCTCGCCGCCTTCACCATCTTTTGGCAGATCTTCGCCTTCCAGGCGATGTTCGTTTCGCTCATCCTGTTCAGCATCTACTTTCCCGTCCGCTCGCGCACCGACATACGTTATCCATGGTTGAAGTGGCTGATTATTGTTCCTCAGATTCCCCTCGTTCCCGCTATGTGCGCGCTCCAGTACGGCTTGCTTTATCACGCCCGCTTCGTCCAACCGTATCTCGTCGCGTTTGATCCGCTGGAGCTCGCCGGAAATGTCTTCGCCCTGATTTCTCTCTGCATCTTCATCATTGCCATTATCAGTAAGCTCTTCCACGTTCCCGAGCCGGATGCCCGGCGCCGCTTGGCCGTGGTGGCTGCTGGTTCGTTGCTGGGCCTTGGCCCAGTACTCGTTCTCCTGCTGAATTCCACTTTCTCCCAAAAGCCGATCTTGGAAATGGCGCCTTCCTGGGCTCTTTTCACCGTGGCTGTCCTCTTCACCTTCTTTCCCCTTTCGCTCGCTTATACCGTCATCGTGCAGCGCGCCCTCGACCTGCGCATCATCCTCCGCCAGGGCACGCGTTACGCCTTTGCCCGAGGCACGCTATGGATCTTGCAAGGCGATCGTCTTTGCCTTCCTGTTCTTCCGCATCTTCCACTTTGCTCATACTTCCGGCCGGGCAGCCCAGCTCATCGCCCCCGTGGTCTTCGTCGTTGTCATTCTCTTCCTGCGCCTGCGCATTGCCCGGCCTCTTTCCCTGTGGCTTGATCGGCGCTTCTTTCGCGAAGCCTACTCCGTCGACCAGGTATTGACGGACCTCTCCGAACAAGCGCGCAGCTTCACCGAAACCGAGCCCTTGTTGCGCACCATCGTTGAGCGCATAAGCCAGACGCTGCACGTGGAGCGGATCTCCTTCCTGCTTGCGCCGCGGAAATCTCTTTAGCCTGCAGTATGCGCAAGGAATTCCCGCCACCATCGACGTTTCCCTGCCGGACAACTCCTCCACCATTCGCGCTCTGATCGTTGATCGAAGCCCCAAGCAGGTCTACCTCGAGCGTCCCGACCCCTGGCTGGCCCTAGCGCCCGCCAGCGAGATCTCAGTGCTCAACCAGCTCGATGCGGAGCTGCTCCTGCCTCTGCCTGGCCGCGCCGGATTGATCGGGGTGATGGCTCTGGGACCCAAGCTGAGCGAAGAGCCATACTCCCGCTCCGACCGGCGATTGCTCTCTTCCGTTGCCCTGCAAACCGGCCTGGCCATCGAAAACAGCTCCCTGGTTCACCGCCTGGCGGAGGAGTCGGCTCAGCGCCAGCGCATCGATCGCGAAATTGAAATCGCCCGTGAAGTGCAGGAGCGCCTCCTGCCGCAGACCTATCCCGTCGTCGCCGGGATTGATTTTGCCGCCTACAGCCGCGCCGCGAGGGAAGTAGGCGGGGACTATTACGACTTCATCCCGCTCGAAAACGGCAGCCTCGGTATCGCCATTGGCGATGTCTCCGGAAAAGGCATCTCTGCCGCCCTGTTGATGGCTTCCATTCGTGCAGCTCTGCATGGGCTCACCTTCAGCGGCGATCTCGATCTGGCCCGGGTCATCGAAGGCCTCAACCGCATCATCTTCGATTCCTCCACCAGTAATCGCTTCGTCACCTTTTTCTTTGGTGAATACGATCCTGTTGCGCGCACACTGGACTACGTCAACGCCGGGCACAACGCCCCACTACTCTTGCGTCCTTCGGCGCACGATGGTTTTTGCAACCCCGAGGCGGAGTGCACGGTGCAGCGCCTGGAAACCGGCGGACCGGTGCTTGGCATTTTTACCGAGGTTCATTATGAGCAGGGCAGAATCCAGCTGCGGCCTTACGATGCCCTCATCGCCTTCACCGACGGAATTAGCGAAGCCATGACTGCCGATCTTCAGGAATGGGGAGAAGAACGCCTGATCGCGGCTGCCAAGATGAGCACTCACCGTTCCGCGCAGGAGATTGTCACCGCCGTGATCGCGAGCGCCGACCAGTTCACCGCGGGCGCGCCACAGAGTGACGACTTGTCGCTGGTCGTGCTCAAGGTGCTCTGAGATGCTTCTTCGCCGGCTGGCTGTCTTCGCTCTGTTCGGGTTGGCCGTTGTCCTGCGGGCACAAACGCCCCCGGTCGAGTACGAAACCTTCGTGAGCCAGGGAAAACCCGTCTCCTGCTCGGTTTATGGCAGCCGTGACGCCACCGCAACCATCATCTTCCTGCGTGGAGCGAGCCCTTCCGATCTCTCTCTCGGCCGGCTGGAGGCGCGGTTCTTTGCCGACCACGGCTTTCGCGTTTTGTTGCCCGACTATCTCAGCGCGACGCCCACGGCCAAGCCGACCGCCGCCAACTATCGGCGCTGGGCCCAGGTGGTGGAAGATATCGTTGCCGATCTGCGCTCGCGCCCGCAATTCCGCAACAAAAAGATTGGCCTCGCCGGGCAGTCCCAGGGAGCTTCTGTCGCCCTCATTGCAGCGACCCAGAGGTTAGCGGTCGAAGCGATTGCAGAATGGTCCGGCCTTCTCCCCAACGAATTCTTCTCCCAGGTGCAAAGCATGCCCCCGCTCCTCATCCTTCATGGCGAGTCTGGACGAGCAGGTTCCGATCGTCAATGCCCGCCAGTTAGTCCGCCTCTGCCAGCTCCGGGACTTCACCTGCGAAATCCAAATCTATGCCGGCGAGGGCCATGTTTTTGGCCCCCACGTCACGGACTCCGCCAACCAGCGCGCCCTGGCCTTCTTCCGCGTCTATCTGCACTGAACCACTCACTAATCCCGGCGGAATAGGAAAATCGGGGGCTAGCCCCATGAGCGCTAACTTGTTTAAGGGTGTTTTCATCAAATCTGCGAGGCGCTCCGCTCAGAGGTTGTGACTTTATTGATTTCTTTCAGGTTTGGTGTCCGGAAAGCTCTGAAGAGCATCGGCTAACAAGGATCCTCGTGGTCCTTCGACTCCGCGCCAGAAATCCTCTGTTAGCGATAGATCTGCGAGGCGCTTCGCTCCCACGGCTGGCCGGGGCAGGCAGGATGACGGCCTTGTGGGAGTTTGAAAAACATTCTGGGTGGCTGTGCCAAAAACACAAAAATGAAAAAAGTCACAAACTCTCAGGATGACGATTTTGTCGGAGGTCCAAGAAAACAGCGTTTTCTCGGATTTCTTATTGTCCTCAAAACAGGTGAAATGAGGGGAAGAACCCGGGACCACCCACAACCACTAAAGCAACCCGGCAATATCCTCCGCCGGATCCTTAAGCCCCAATCCCGTCAAATGTCGCCGCGAAGCCTCCTGCATGTAGTAGTGCAACCTGCCCGCCGCCGCCGCATACCCCAACCCCTCTTCCCGGACATTCGAGATGCAATTCCGTTCCGCATCTTTCCTGCCTCGACGCGGCTCCCAGGTGATGTAGACCCCGAGAGAATCGGGCGAGCTTAATCCCGGCCGCTCCCCAATCAGCACCACGGCCAGGGCCGCGTGCAGCGCCTCTCCAATCGCGTCCCCAACCGCGACCCGGCCCTGCTCCACGACGCACACCGGCGCCAGGCGCCAACCGGCGATCAAGGGCAAAACCTCTTGCAGCAAACGCAGCGCATGCCGCTCCACGGCCAGCGCCGAGAGCCCATCCGCGATCACGAAGACCACGTCGTATTCCCCCGGCGTAAGCAGCGCCGCGGAATCCTTGCTCAATGCCCGTCCCAGGTCCGGCCGCCTCAGATAGCTGGCACGGTCCCCGGCTTGGCTTTCCAGGGCAAGCGCCGTCAGGCTCGACCGGCGCAGCTCATCGCACAGCATGCGCGCATCGATGGCCCCATGGACCGCATCGCGTGCCCGCGCGTGTGCCAGTTGAAAGTCGAGCAGAGGACGCGTTGCCAGGCTCATCCCGCTTCGCTGCAGGGCGACCCGCGCCGGCGTGAAACTGCGCAAGGCCTCGCGCGCCGCGTAAGACATCTCCGGCGGCGTCAAACCCGGATCGGGTTCGCCAGGCTGCGTCTTGGACTTCCGTTTGCCAAGCATGGGCGGTTACGCGAGAAACGCGGGTACACTCAGGCGCAAACGAGCATCACTGTTAAGCCAGGCCTCAAACTCCGGCGCCGGCCGCAAGCCCAACGTTCGCCTAAGGTACAGCGCATCGTGAAACGATGTGCTTTGATAATGCAGCATCACGTCGTCCGCTCCCGGCACGCCCATGATGTAGTTCACGCCCGCCGCGCCCAGCAGCGTCAGCAGCACATCCATATCGTCCTGGTCGGCTTCGGCGTGATTGGTGTAGCAAACATCGCACCCCATCGGCAGCCCCAGCAGTTTGCCGCAGAAATGGTCCTCCAGCCCGGCGCGAATGATTTGCTTGCCATCGTACAGATACTCCGGCCCGATGAATCCCACCACCGTATTCACCAGCATCGGCCGGTAGCGGCGGGCAACGGCGTAGGCCCGGGCCTCACAGGTTTGCTGGTCAACCCCGTGATGGGCATCGGCGGAAAGTGCGCTGCCCTGGCCGGTTTCGAAATACATCACGTTATCGCCCAGCGCGGGTTTGTGGCCATTTTGGCCTGCGAAGGCCGTCCCGCGCTTGAGCTCCCGTGCCGCCGCGCACGCCTCATCCAGCAGCGCCAGGTTCACCCCGAACGACTGGTTGGCGCCTTCGGTGCCGGCAATCGATTGAAAGACCAGGTCCACCGGGGCATTCTGTTCCAGCGCCGCCATGAGCGTCGAGACATGCGCCAGCACGCAGCTCTGCACCGGAATTCCATACTTCTGGCGCACGTGGTCGATCAACTGCAGTAGAGTCTTCACGCTGTTCACATTGTCCGAAGCGGGATTGATCCCGATCACCGCATCCCCGGAGCCGAGCAGCAGCCCATCGACCATCGCCGCCGCGATGCCCGCCGGATCGTCCACCGGATGGTTCGGCTGCAGCCGCGTAGAGAGCCTGCCGGGCAAGCCTACCGTGGTCCTGAACCGCGTCACCACGCGTATCTTGCGTGCCACCAGGATCAGATCCTGCACCCGCATCAACTTGCTGACCGCCGCGGCCATCTCCGGAGTTAAACCCGGTGCTACCGCCGTCAGCGCCTCGCCCGTCGCGGCATCGGAGAGCAGCCAGTCGCGAAGATCTCCCACTGTAAGCGCCGCTACCGGAGCAAAGGCAGCCGGATCGTGAGTATCGATAATCAGCCGCGTGACCTCGTCGTTCCTCGTAGGGCACCAAGGCCTCTTGCAGAAAGGCGCGTAAGGGAACGTCGGCCAGCGTCATTTGCGCCGCGGCACGCTGTTCGCCGCTCTCCGCGGCAATTCCCGCCAACGCGTCCCCCGAGCGGTAAGGGCTGGCCTTGGCCAGAAGGTCGCGCAGATCTTCGAAGTGGTAGGTGACTTCGCGGATCTTTCGGCGCAGTCGCATCGTTGGACCATAGTAATACGCTCCGGCGCGCCCAGAATCGCGCTCCTGATATCCTGCAAACCATCTTGGCCATCCAAAATAAACCAAATCTGCCGCCGACGCGCTGCTCTGGCGCTTGGGTTCGCGGCCGCTATCTCTGTTCGGGCCGCGCGCCCTGGCGCAGGCTCCCGCAACCCCTCACCCCGTCGTTCTCCATGCCGCGCGCCTGCTCGATATCGAGGGCGGCCGCATGCTTATCCCCGGAGAGGTCCTGGTCGAAGGAGAGAAGATCGTTGCCGCCGGCTCCTCCGTCGCCCATCCCGCCGGAGCCGAGACCATCGATCTGGGCGACACCACCCTGATGCCCGGCCTGATCGACGCCCACGTGCATCTCTTCCTCCATCCCGGAGCCGAAGATCTGCAAACCGTGACTGAGTCCGTGCCCCAGCGGGTGATCATGGCCACGCTCGGCTGCCAAGGCCGACCTGCTGGCCGGCTTCACTGCCGAGCGCGACATGGGTACGGAAGGCGCGGGCTCGGCCGACTCCGCCGTTCGCGACGCGATTGACAAGGGGCTTATCCCCGGACCCCGCATGCGCGTCAGTGGCAACGCAATCAGTGTTCTCGGCGGCCACGAAGACGCCCTCCACTACAACCCCGAGCAGCACGTGCTCCCCAACGCCACCTACGCCAACACCGGCGATGAACTGGTAGCCGTCATTCGCCAGCAGATCAAGGACGGCGCGGACTTCATCAAGATCTACGAAACCGGCCGCGACTTCTTCAAAGACGGCCAGTTTCACAGCATCTTCCAATACTCTGAGCCGCAATTGGCGCAAGCCGTCGCCGAGGCTGAACGCCTGCAGACACGCATCGCCGTGCATTGTGAAGGTGAGCCGGGCGCCCTGTACGCCGCCCAGGCCGGAGTAGCCTCGATCGACCATGCTGATCAGCTGAGCGACGAGACGATGCGCCTGATGCGCGAACGGCAGATCTACGCCGTCCCGACCTTCACCATCCAGGAATACTTTGCCGCGCACGCCAGCTCGCCTGAGGGTGCGGCCCAGGAGCATCAACTCCTCGACTATCACGTGCAGGAGTTTCACCACCAGCTGGAGCACGGCGTACCCATGGCGGTAGGTTCCGATGTGGGCCCTTTTCCCCACGGCACCCAGGCGCGTGAGCTGGAGTTAATGGTGGAATACGGCATGAAGCCGCTCGATGTGCTCAAGGCCGATTTGCTGAACGGGGCCCGCTTACTCGACTGGGAGCACGAGATCGGCGTGCTGAAGCCTGGCTACAACGCCGACATCATTGCCGTGCCCGGCAATCCACTGGAAGACATCCGCGTGCTCGAACACGTCTCCTTCGTCATGAAGGCGGGCGTGGTCTACCGCCGCTAGTCAACGGTGAAAAAACGCTCGCCAGAACCCTCCATTCGAATAACCAATGTCAAGGTCTGCCAATCATCTAAAAGCCAGTCTTAGACCAAATCGGATTGACCACCCCGCGTAACTGCGGTGTACCCAGATCGGTGTAGTCAAACACCACTACTTCATTCACACCTTTCTGCAGCCAAACCGCGGGCAGATACAGCGACTGTTGCGGGCCGATCCTCCAGGTGCGTCCAAGATTGTGACCGTTGACCCACACAAACCCCTTGCCCAGACTGCTCACGTCGAGATACGTATCCGTAACGGATGCAATGTGTGAACGTGCCGCGATGAAACGCGGGGCCGGGAATCGCTTTCTTTTGCCAACCTTTCAACCCGTCCGGGCCGGTCATCGGCAAGGAATACACCCGCCACCCTGACAACTCGCGGCCACCCAGGCTGACCGACCTGGTGATGCCCGCCTGGCCCTCCTGCAAGAGCGGACCGAAGTTGACGCGGCCAGTGTTCTCGACCAGAATGTCCAGCGTCGCGGGTCCGGCCGGCGCCGTGAGGGCAAGTTGCTTCTGCTTGAGGCGGCGATCCAGCGTGCCCACCAGCTTCTGATTCAGATATACGGCGGCGTAATCCCTCAGCTCTTCTATCTCCAGCTGCCCCGCAACCGGTCCGGTCAGTTGCGTGCGATAGAGAATGTAACCGTATCCCTGACCAAACGTCTCCATGGAGCGGGGATGCTCCGCAGTGGCCGGAGCAGGCAGATTGCTCCACAGGGGAACCGATTCCACCAGCTCCACCTCTGCCATTCCGGCCATGGGCAACGTGCGGGCAAAGGCGGTGGCGTGATGCCCGTCCGCCGCTGAATCACATCGCGGAAGAGATAGAACTTCTTCGTGGGCCTCCCGGCCTCGTCCAGCGCAGCATCGTAGTCGTAGCTCGTCGTCAGGGGCCGGTAACCGCCGTCTCCTCCGGAAACATTGGCGCCATTCATGAACCCGAAGCTCGTCCCGCCATGAAACATATAGACGTTGACCGAATATCCCTGACCCAGCATCCATTCCAATTCCTTTGCCTGGAGAGTGGGGTCCGTCTGTGCATGCTGGTCACCCCAGGCGTCATACCAGCCCGGCCCAGTATTCGCCCGTCATCCACGGCTGGTCGAAGTGGAATTCTCTCATCGTCGACGCCATGTAAAGAAAGGCCAGGAAGCGCTCGGCATAGGCCCGTTCGGCTCTGCCGGGACCGAAGTTGATCACCGGAAGAATCCCCGGCAAAGCATCGTTGGGCAGCATCCTGGGGCCGTCAGAGGTAAAGAATATGGAGTCTCCAAACCCGGCGCGGATCAGCGACTGGTGTATTTGCTCCATATACTCTCGATCATTGCCGAACGTGCCGTACTCATTCTCAACTTGCACCGCGATGATGGGACCGCCGTGGGCTGCTTGCAGCGGAGCCAGCTCCTGTCCGAGCCGGGAGAGATATCGGTGTGTCGCGGCAAGAAACCTGGCTATCCCGGGTGCGGACCTTTATGCTGCCATCGGCAAAAAGCCATGCCGGAAGTCCGCCTGCTTCCCATTCCCCGCAGATATAGGGACCCGGGCGCACAATCACATTCAGACCTTCCTCCTGGGCCATGCGCACGAATGCTGCTATATCGTTGTTACCGCTGAAATCGAAGACCCCCGGCCGAGGCTCATGCAGGTTCCAGAAAGCATAGGTCTCCACCGTGTTCAACCCCATCGCCCGCGCCTTGCGCAGCCGGTCACGCCAATACTCGCGCGGCACACGGGGATAGTGGATCGCTCCGGAAATGACCTGGTACGGTCTGCCATTGCGCACAAATTGGCTGCCCGCAATGGTGATCGATCGGGAGTTCGCAATCTGTGCCGGACCCCGGAGGGCTACGGCCACGCCGATCGCAGCGGATAGGACGCCGAGAAATGCCAACGCAACACCAACCCTCCGGCGCACCGGCAGGCAGTTTACCGTCCCCGCCCGAGATGCGATTCTTCATTCCCAACCTGCCTTCCGGAGGTAATCCTTCTCCGGGTGCGGGCCGAAGAAATTTTGCCGGGATCTCCCTGTAGTACCGCGGCATTTGCATCAAAGCAGATGTTGTTGTCCTGGCGGATGAAAGATCCGGCCATTACGGAACAAAATGGGAGCGGACATTAATTTTAAAGAGAAACTTGTATAGTATCTTCAACGGTTACCACAGCAGTTACTCCCGATCCGTTCAGGGCCCATTCGTGTGTGATGGTGGTCTTTTGCTGCAAATGGTCGAGATAAGTCTTAAGGAGAGAGCATGAAAAGAACAGTAGTGGCGCTAACCCTGGTGGGCCTGATGGTTCTGCCCGCATTCGGACAGGACAAGGAAGCGGATCGAGTGAAGGCCGCGGGAACGGTAATTTCCGAGATCATGAATGTTCCTGATGACATTCCGCAGAGTGTGATCGATAAGGCGGATTGTGTCGTCGTGTTGCCGTCCGTCCTCAAGGCGGCCTTCATTGTCGGCGGCAGCTACGGCCGCGGAGTGATGACCTGCCGTAGTGGAAAGAACTTTCACGGCCCCTGGAGTGCGCCAACCATGATGGCCCTCGAAGGCGCGAGCTTCGGATTGCAACTCGGCGGACAAGCCACCGATTTCGTTCTCCTGCTCATGAGCCCGACCTCGGCTGCCAACATCCTCAAGAGCAAGGTCAAGATTGGCGGCGACGCCTCCGCGGCAGCCGGTCCGGTTGGCCGCAATGCCTCCGCTGAAACGGATGCATCCATGCGGGCAGAGATCCTTTCCTACTCGCGCGCGCGTGGACTCTTCGCCGGAGTCTCCCTGTCGGGTTCCACTTTGCGTGCTGACAACGACGCCAACAAGAATCTTTACGGGAAAGACGTCTACTGCTTAGGCGATTGTCTTCGACAAGGCAGTACCTCCGCCACCCTCGGCGCAACTGTTGTTGCGCACGTTGAACAGGAAGTCCCCCAAGAACCTGTCTAAGTAAGACGGGTTTTCCAGTACCGGAATCGCCGCAAACAGCCGCCCGCCAGCTCCTGGCGCGCGGCTGTTTCCGGCAAAGAACGACGGGCCTGCTTATCGTCTTCCAATCGAGGAGGAATCATGTTTAGCCTGTTGTGGGAAGCCATCATCGGCCTTATTGTCGGAGCGCTGGCGAAGTTCATCATGCCCGGGAAAGACCCCGGCGGCATCTTCATCACCATGTTGATTGGCGTCGCCGGCGCACTTATAGCCACTTTTATCGGAAGCCACGTTGGGCTGTACCAGGAAGGCCAGCGCGCCGGCTTCTTCATGTCGCTGTTGGGCGCCATTATCCTGCTCGCCCTCTACCGCCTGATCAAGGGCAAAACTGCGACCACCTAGCCCTGTGCCAGCCCCGAGCTTCAGTCCGGGGGAGCGGTTTTCAAACGCGCGAAAACGCTTCATCCACTACTGACGGGCCTCAACAAGCTGCGAAAAACTCCTGCTTTGTATCAGGGCACGACTTTAGTCGGGCCGTAAACGATTGAGAACATGACGGGCTTTAGCCCCTGAGGTGTTCCTTTCCTCAACCGTGCACACTTTTCCGCAGCCTCTTCAGTCCGGGGAGCGAGTTCAAACCCGCGAGAACGCTCGTACATAAGTTCAGGGCTTTAGCCTTGGTGGCGGGCATCCAATTCCATCGCCCAGGGATGCCATGACCCTTGGACCGGGCCCACCACCCCTGTGATCTGTCATTTCTCGACATCCCCGCGGCCGACGCTTCGTCGTTACGGTAATGCTCCCCCTTATCCACTAGTTCCACAGTTCCATGCCCTCGAACACCGGGTTACGGTCTTGTTCGATCCATTTTCCGGGCGTAGCCTCATTTCAGAGGCCTCATGGGAGCCTCCCTCGCCGGTTTTACCCCAGCTTGCTGGGCGTCAACCGATCAGCCGATAACCCGAGTGGCCGATACCCGCGCCGGTAGCTGCCTTGCGCCGTTCTCCACAGCCATTTGTTCGGCTTTGGGAATCGAATGGGGAGAATATGCATATAAACTACTAGATGTAGTGGTTCTGGCTTGACACACGCCATGGAGAGCGGTACTTTCGCATCTCACGGTCTTGCTCTTTCAATCTTCGGTTCCACCGTTTTTGGGTGTTTCGTCCGCCAAAGCCTGGGTTTGGTACGTGTTTCCAGTAAGGCCGGTTTGACCCCTGATTTTCTAAGGCGCCAGCTACGAGCGTCCGGGGCGGCTTTTCTGTCAATTCTTTAAAATAAGTGAGGAGATCTAATGGCCGAGGCCACCAATTCCGTAACTTCCGCCGCTCAAAACGGCTGGGCCGCCCACTACAGCCAATCGGTGTCGAAGCCCCAATCCACCACCGGCGTGCACTGCACGCGCCTCTTCTCCAAGCCAGGCGTCTCCCCCTACAGCGAGGTCACCTGGGAGCGCCGCACGGCTTCGATCACCGATGCCGCGGGAGGGACGATCTTCGAGCAGAAAGACGTCGAGGTTCCCGCCGACTGGTCGATGACCGCCACCAACATCGTTGCTTCCAAGTACCTCCACGGCCACATTGGCACTCCCCAGGGTGAGTTTGGCGCTCGCGAAACCGGGGTTCGCCAACTCGTCGCCCGGGTCGCAGAGACCATCCGTGACTGGGGTATAGCGGGCGGCTATTTTGCCACCCCGGAAGACGCGGCTACCTTCCATGACGAGCTGGTCCACCTGCTGCT
The DNA here is from genome assembly GCA_963746595.1 of uncultured Acidobacteriaceae bacterium. Taxonomy (GTDB): domain Bacteria; phylum Acidobacteriota; class Terriglobia; order Terriglobales; family Acidobacteriaceae; genus PALSA-350. The sequence goes on along the minus strand of CAVVBS010000009.1, from coordinate 611,963 downwards.
TACCCAGAAAGTGGCCTTCAACTCGCCCGTCTGGTTCAACGTCGGCTGCGAGCGGCTGGAGCCCAATTCGGATGCCCAGAACTGGCATTGGAATGCCCATAGCTGCGCCGTCGAGTTCTCCGTGACCGGCTACCGCAGTCCCCAGTGCTCCGCCTGCTTCATCAACTCGGTCGACGATTCGCTTGATTCCATCCTGACCCTGGCCAAGACCGAAGGCATGCTCTTCAAGTGGGGATCGGGTACCGGCACCAACCTTTCCAGCATTCGCGGATCCATGGAAACCCTCTCCGGCGGTGGCACCGCCAGCGGCCCGCTGAGCTTTATGCGCGGCTTCGATGCCTTCGCCGGCGTCATCAAGTCTGGCGGCAAGACACGCCGGGCCGCCAAGATGGTCATTCTGAACGTCGACCATCCGGATATCGCCGAGTTCATCGAGTGCAAGGCCAAAGAAGAAATCAAAGCCTGGACCTTGATGCAGGCCGGCTATGACGGCTCGGGTCCGGACTCGGAAGCCTACAGCTCCATCTTCTTCCAGAACGCCAACAACTCCGTTCGTGTGAACGACGAGTTCATGCGCGCCGTGGAGCGCGACCAGGACTTCGCCACCCGCAAGGTAAAGGGCGGCGAACCGGCCAAGGTCTACAAGGCTCGCGACCTGATGCGCAAAATTGCCGAGGCCACCTGGCAGTGCGGCGATCCCGGCATGCAGTACGACACCACCATCAACAAGTGGCATACGTCCAAGAACTCGGGCCGCATCAACGCCTCCAACCCATGCTCCGAGTACATGTTCCTCGATGACTCGGCCTGCAACCTGGCCAGTTTCAACCTGCTCAAGTTCGTTACCCCCGCGGGCGCCTTTGACGTGGACGCGTATCGCCATGCCATCGACATCATGATCACCGCCATGGACATCCTGGTGGACAATTCCGGCTACCCGACCGAATCGATCGTGCGCAACTCCCACGACTACCGGCCGTTGGGCTTGGGTTACGCCAACCTGGGCGCACTGCTCATGGCCATGGGCCTGCCCTATGACAGCGACGCCGGCCGCGACTTTGCCGCCGCCCTCACCGCCATCATGTGCGGCCAGGCTTATCTGCAGTCCTCGGTCCTGGCGGAAAAGGCGCCGGCGTATTGTCTCCGCCACCGCCCTCTGCCAGCAAGCGCAATACGCAGACGGAGCCAACGGTCTATCCCAGCGGGGCGGCGCGTGCCCCGGCTTCTATGTCAACCGGGAGCCCTTCCTCGATGTCATCCGCATGCACCGTGCGGAAGTGAACAAGATCGGCCATGCCAACTCCGCCGAGCCCTTCACCACGCCCCAACTGGCTTCGCTCATCGAGGCCAGCAAGGACTGCTGGGACCAGGCCCTGGCCCACGGCGAGCAGCATGGCTACCGCAATTCGCAGGTCACCGTGCTAGCCCCCACCGGCACCATCGGCTTCATGATGGATTGCGACACCACCGGCATCGAACCCGATCTCGCCCTGATCAAGTACAAGAAGCTGGTCGGCGGGGGAATGATCAAAATCGTCAACAATACCGTTCCCGCGGCCCTCTTCAAGCTCGGCTACACCAATCCCCAGGTCGACTCGATCGTCAGCTACATCGATTCGACCGGCACCATTGAAGGCGCGCCCGGCATCAAGCCGGAGCACCTCGCGGTCTTTGATTGCAGCTTCAAGCCCAGCAAAGGGACTCGCTCTATCCACTCCTCCGGCCACATCAAGATGATGGCTGCTGCCCAGCCGTTCCTCTCCGGGGCCATCTCCAAAACCGTCAACCTGCCCCACGACGCGACCCTCGACGACATTATCCAGGCCTATACGGAAGCCTGGCGTCTGGGCCTCAAAGCGGTGGCCATCTACCGCGACGGATCCAAAGGCGCTCAGCCGCTCAACGTCTCCGACGGCAACAAGGCCAAGGTCATCAAGAATGCGCTGGGTGCGGAAAGCAACGTGGATGTAGCCGCCAGCGCTGCCGCCGACCGCGTGCTCGCCGCCATGGCTCAAGGCGACACCAGCCTCGATCAGCGACGATCTGAAGGTGCTGGAGGGTAAGGTTTCGGCCCGGCTCGAAGTCACGGCCAACTCGGTCGTGACCGCAGCCAATGCCTTTTCCGCGTCGATTGCCAATGCTGTCAACCTGGGTCAGGCTGCCGCGCTGCGCGAAGATCCGGAAGCCACCCAGGGACCGCCCCGCGCCGTTCGCCATCGCCTGCCGGAGGAGCGTCCTTCCTTGACGCATAAGTTCTCCATCGCCGGGCACGAAGGCTACATCACCGTCGGCCTTTACCCCAACGGCCAACCGGGCGAGATCTTCATCAAGATGGCCAAGGAAGGTTCCACTGTCTCCGGGCTCATGGACTCTTTTGCCACTGCGGTCTCGCTCTCGCTGCAGCACGGGGTTCCGCTCAAGGTTCTGTGCGAGAAATTCGCCCACACTCGCTTTGAGCCCTCCGGCTGGACTGGCAGCGAACAGATTGGCTTTGCCAAGTCCATCATGGATTACATCTTCCGCTGGCTGCAGTTGCGCTTCCTTTCCGGACATCAATTGAGCCTCTTCACCGGCTTGGCAGCAGGCGCGCAATACCCGGCCGCGCCTGCCTTGGCGGCTGACTTGAGCGATGAACCGGCGAGTCCTGCTTCCGGCTTCGAAACCGCGAAGATATGAAACCAGGCCGCCGGCCAGCGGCATCGTGCCCGAAGCTGGGGCTCTAGGTCAGGGCCGCGCATCCTCAGCCAGCTTCAACATGGAAGACCGGGGAATCTTCGGAGCGCCTGAAACCCGAAAGGGTGGGTCCATCTTTCACGCGGCCGACGCCATGAAGGAGTATCTCGACATGGGCGATGCGCCCAGCTGCCACACCTGCGGCGCCATCATGGTCCGCAACGGCAGCTGTTACCGATGCATGAGCTGCGGCTCCACCAGCGGCTGCAGCTAGGCTAACCTTCTTCCAGCAAGCGAACCATCGAATGCCCCGTCCTTCGCCAACTACGCGAGGATGGGGCATCCGTTTCCTGCTATCCACCAATCAGCAACATCTACAGCGTCGGTGCATACAGCTCTTTCAGATCGCGCATGCGGCTGCGCGTCAATGTGATCAGGCAGCGCGTCCTTGCGCTGGGCTCGCTCGACCCCGGATGCTTGATCGTGCCTATGTCGTAAACCTTCACCAACGCATCGCACGCCGTCACCCGGTATTTCTCCCAAACCACTTCTGTTCCGTCCAGCGTCAGGGCATTGGAATCGTTTGGCGAGCTCTCGATCAGAGCCTCCCGCAGCGCGTCGAAAAACTGGGTGTAGTTCTTGTAGGTCTCGACCCGAGCGTCGTTCAGGCATATGTCGCGGTCGGTTACGGTCTGCGCCTCCGGGCAAGCGCCAACCTCATGCGCCATTTCGGCTTCATAGGCCAGCTCGGCAATGCGCTGCTGCTTGCCATTCTGGGCGGCGGCGCCGAGGGAATAGCCGAGCGCGAGCAGCAAAAGAAGTATCGCGGCGGATGCGCGTGTGTTCATCGCTCCACACCTCCGCCACAATCTTATTCTTCAGGGAATTTTATGTGTGCCAGCCCCGGACTTTAGAGAATCCAGAAAAACGGCTTGTGTCCGGGCACGACTTTAGAGGATGCAGAAGAACTCGTGCTTTGTGTGCGGGCACGACTTTACAGGCTGCAGAAAACTCATGTTTTGTGGCAGGGCACGACTTTAGTCGGGCCGTAAACGATTGAGAATACGACGGGCTTTAGCCCCTGAGGTATTGCTTTTCTGTCCGGTGCGGAGTTTTCCCGCCGCTTCTAAAGTCCGGGGAAGCGGGTTTTCAAACCCGCGAAAAGGAACCCGGGGAAACGCGGCTCGGAAGCTACATTTCCCCAGCGGGGAGAACGTTAAGGGCGAAACTCTCGGGGTCTAATAGCATTTTCACTTCTGGTGTATAGAGAGCAGCCGCTCCCAACGTGGCTTTTCCTCAAGAAAAGCCGCACTTCGTCGAACTTGCCTCTGCAGCGTAGAAGTGAAAAATGCGTTAATAGCCGAGGAATTTGCCCATGGTGCCGTAGGTCGGCTCGCGCCGCTCCGGCACCTCAATCGGTACCGGCGTATCCTGCCAACGTCCGGACGGTTCCGGCTGAACGGGCTTCTTGGCGGACAGTGGCTGCCCCTTTTGCGCCCAGTTTCCGATTGCCGTCACGATCCGGGCTGCGGCCAACCGCCTGGATGCCCCATCATTCTTGGTGCCGCCCTGAAACTCACCCAGGGATTGCGGCGCCCGCCCATCTTCCAGGGCACTCAAGGTCCAAATACCGTCAGCTTGCGGCGACATAACAAAAATCGCCCTCAAACTGCGCACAATAAATTCCACTGTGGGTTTGCCGTCCTGCAGATCCAGCCGCGGATCAAGCTCCAGTTTTTCCTTGCTGGTGAAGTCGAAGGCCGCCTCGATCAGGTGAGACAGCTCCACCAGCTTTGCTTCCCGTTCCTTTTCCCGAATTCGATCGTTCTCTTCCGCCAGCCTGCGGTCGGTCTCGACCACCAGCTTGCGTGCCTGCTCAAACATCTCCAACAAAACCGGCTCCATGCTCACACCCTCGGGAGCAGTATGCTGTCTAGAGATGTAGGCGGCCATACAACTTATGGCACATTCCAGAGTGACTGGCCAGCTGTTCAGTGCCGCCGGCGATCCCGGTCCCGGTTGCCCCCGCCGCCGCCACCCCCTCCACCGCTTCCGCCGCGGCTTTGCCGTCCGCCCCCGCCGCCACCTCCACCCCCTTGTTTGGGTCGGTAGCAGCTCTTGCAGTAAACCGGACGGTCCCCACGGGGTTCAAATGGCACCGTCGTGGTTTGTCCGCAACTGGCGCAGACCACGGTGGTGCCCGTGCTCATCCCAGCGCCCGAACCAGCAGCTGTAACCGCCCTCGTGTTGGGAGTGGGACGGTGCGTGCCCGCCTCCGGCGGAGCCCTGCTTAGCTTGGCGGCATGGTTTGCAGCGACGGGGCGAGGAGTAGCCGCGTTCCTGGAAGAACTGCTGTTCGCCAGCGGTGAAGGTAAATTCCTGACCGCAGTCGCTACAGGTAAGTAACAGGTCGCTGCCGCTCATGGCTACGCCCCCTTCAGCGTGTGTACAGCGAACGCCCCACGCGCAATGGAATGTTACACGCAAAATCGCTGCGTCACACTTGTCTTTGGATAAGACTGGCTAGTTGCACAAGCTGGTGGGCAGGGAAACGATTTAAACTGAGACTTCGTACTAACTCGAGGGAACGCAACTGATGAGAAAAGGACGGATGCTTGCGCTACTGATCCTGCTGTGTGCCGCAACGCTCGCGCCCGCCAAGCAGCTTGGCTGGCAAAGCTTTTCGACGGTCATGACCTGAACGGCTGGAAGCACGTAGGCCCGGGTGGCTTCACGGTCGAGCACGGACTGCTGAAGACCCATGGGGGAATGGGTCTCCTCTATTGGGCCGACCGCCCCTTCAGCGATTGCGAGATCAAAGTGGTGTACCGGATGGAGCACGAGAATGACAACTCCGGTGTCTTCATCCGCATCCCCACCGAGCCTACGGAACCCTGGATGCCGGTCAACCGCGGTTACGAGGTGCAAATCGACAACCACCCGGAGCTGGGGGGCGAAGACGATTATCACGTGACCGGCACGCTCTACTCCCTCACCAAGCCGCTAGCCAAGCCAGGCAAGCCGGGCCCGGAGTGGAACACCATGTTGATTCGCATTGAAGGCACGCGCACCCAGGTCTTTGTGAATGACGTCAAGGTGACCGACTACACCGAAGGCCAGCCGGTGCCGCCCAAAAAGCTCTCCTTCGAACCCGACCGCGGCCCGCGCCCCGACAAGGGCTGGATCGGCCTGCAGAATCACAGCGATAAGGACATCGTCTACTTCAAATCCGTAGCCGTCCTGCCCCTAGGCATCGAACAAGATTTGGGCTTTTAGCTATGCCGCGCGAAGTACAACTTTTTCAGCCACTAGCTAATTCCTCATGGAAGCGCCCCCCTTGTCATCCCGAGAGTCTGTGACTTTTTGATCTTTTCGTGTTTTTTGCACCCGACCAGATGTTTTTCGATCCCCTCCAGAAAGGCGTCATCCTGAGCGAAGCGCCTCGCAGATCTATCGCATAACAGAGGGTTTTATGCGCGCAGTCGAAGGACCCCGGCGATGCTTGTTGGCAGATGCTCTTCGGAGCTTTCCGGCCACAGACCACAAGGGAAATTAAAAAGTCACAGCCTCCGGCCGGAGCGTACCCGGATTTCCTGCTACGCGGCCCTCACCAACGTCCACGTGTGCGGCTTTCCGTAAAGAAAGCCGCATGAAGCTCGCCAACGCCACCAACCTCAACAGGAAATCCGGGGTAGCGTAGTGGAGGGATCTGCTGTGCGCCGTTCCTGAACACAACTGTCCATTGGGTCGTCGGCAGGGTCGAATGTCCGGGGTAGCGTAGTGGATCTGCAATATCTCTCCACCCCACTACATACCGTCATAATTAGGACCACCCCCGCCTTCCGGCGGCACCCAGGTGATGATCTGATACGGGTCCATAATGTCGCACGTCTTGCAATGAACGCAGTTCGCGAAGTTGATATGGATCTGTTTCCCTTCCGCCCCTTCCACCATCTCGTACACCGCCGCAGGGCAGAAATGCTGGCACGGATTGCCATATTCCTGCACGCAACGACCGTTACAAATATCCATATCCCGGATCACCAGGTGCACCGGTTGGTCATCCTCATGACGCGTTCCTGAGTAGTAGACGTCGGTCAGCTTATCGAAGGAGAATTTTCCGTCGTTCTTCGCCGGTCCCAGCGTCGCCTCGCGACCGTAGGTCGAACGCCCGATAGCATCCAAGTGCCGCATATTAAGGTAACCGGCATGGTTCTTAAAATCCGGCCCAAGGTTTCTCCCGCCCAGCACCTGCTGCACAGCGCTATGCGCCAGCCCGGGCAACAACCCGTGCTCGAAACCCTGGTGAAAATTGCGTACCGGGTAGAGCTCCTCTTTGATCCAGCTGCCCTCGACCCGGCTCTGATAAGCAGCTAGAGCCGTGCTCGAGTTATCCCCCACCCGCATCGATTCGAAGGCGGTTTCCGCCGCCAGCATCCCGCTCTTGATGGCCAGATGGATACCCTTGAGCCGCTGTGAGTTGAGCAAGCTCGCCGAATCGCCCAAGATCATCCAACCCTTCCCGGCCAACTTCGGCATGGTGAGCCAGCCGCCGTAAGGCAGGCTCTTGGCCCCATAGCGAATCATCTTGCCCCCATCCAGCAAAGGTTGTATTAGCGAATGCTCTTTGAACGATTGAAAGACGTGCTGCGGGTCCAGCCGCGGATCCTGATAATCGAGCCCCACCACATAGCCCACCGAAAGCAAAGTGTCGGAGATGCCATAGATCCAAGCCCCTCCGTACTCTTGCCACGTCAGCGGATAGCCCAGGGTGTAGATCACTTCCCCTTTAGCCACCCGGCCGGCGGGGATCTCCCATAGCTCCTTGATCCCCACTCCGTAGGTCTGCGCGTGTTCCGGATCCTCCAGGTGGAAGCGCTCGATCAATTGCTTAGTACACGATCCGCGCGCTCCTTCAGCCAGGATGGTGATCTTGGAGTGAAGATCATAGCCCGGCTCAAAATTTGCTTTGGTCTCCCCCTGTTTATCGACTCCTTTGTCATCCGTGCGCACCCCGGTGACCCCGTCCTGATCCAAAAGCAACTCGCTGCCGGCAAAGCCGGTGAATATCGTGATCCCGGCCGCCTCCACCTTGGCTGCCATCCACTTAACGAACTTGTTGATGGAAATCACATACATCCCGTGGTCGCGCAGCGGCGGGGGCACGATAGGGAGCTTGTGATGACCCTTCTCGGTCAAGTAGTAAACGGATTCCTTGATCACTTCCGCATCGATGGGAGCTTCAGCCTCAAACCCGGGCAGCAGCTCACGCATCGAACGCGGGTCCAGCAGCGCGCCAGACAGGCAATGCTGGCCGGCCTCCCGCGCCTTTTCCAGAACGTAAATGTTTTCCTTTGAAAGGGGTGGAAGCGTCGAGCCCTTGAGCGCCAGCTGATCGTTATAAGCGTCGATCAGTTGCGCCAGGCGCAGTGCACAGGCCATGCCGGCGGGGCCGCCGCCAATGATGACCACATCCGCTTCCATCTGCGGCCGTTCGATGCCCTCGATTGGTTTGCGGAAGTGAATCATGGTTTTTGGCGGGAGCCGCTTGCAGACTTAGGCTTTCGCCTTCTTGATCTCTTCAGTGAGGGCCGGGACCACATCGAAGAGGTTGCCCACAATACCATAATCGGCGATCTCAAAGATGGGGGCCTCCACGTCCTTATTAATCGCGACAATCGTCCGCGCGCCCTTCATGCCGACGATATGCTGGATGGCGCCGCTGATGCCCAGCGCGATGTAGAGCTTGGGCGCTACGGTCTGCCCTGAACTGCCAATCTGCCGCTCCAGCGGCAGCCAGCCGTTGTCGCAGATGGGCCGCGACGCAGCCACCTCGCCCCCCAACGCCTTGGCCAGGTCTTCGGCGATGGCGACGTTCTTCTGCTCCTTGATGCCCCGTCCAATGGCTACGATGACTTCCGCCTGGGAAAGGTCTACGGCCTGCTTGGCTTCCTGAAAGACCTCGTGTGGGGTAATGCGCAGCGCCGGCGGCTGGGCCGCTTCCACTTTCTCCACAGCCGCCGAGCCCGGCTCTGCCTGGTCCGCGCGAAAAGTCCCAATCTGCAAAGTCGCGAGCCACGGAGCTTCCCCGGCAAACGCCACGTCCGCCACAAATTTCCCTTGAAACATCTGCCGCGTGAACAGCAGCTTGCTGTTTTCGTACTTGTAGCCGATGGCGTCGGAAATCAGCGTGCGATCCAGGGCCAGAGCCAGCCTCGGAGCAAAATCGCGTACCTGGTAGGTGTGAGGAAACAGCACCAGCTTCGGCTGTTGGCTCGAGATAAATTCCTTCAGCGCGTGAACGTAAGCGTCCGAAGTGTAGGCCGCGAGCGAGGGCCCCTCCAGGTCATATACCTTGTCGACCTTGTAGCCCGCCAAATCCTGTGCCAGGGCGGACGTCTGGTTGCCCGGCAAAACCACTTCCACCGTCCAACCGGTCTCTTTTCCAATAGCTTGGGCGGCAGCGACAGTTTCCAGCGACACGCGGTTGAGCGTACCTTCGCGCTGCTCCGCGACCACCATGATCCGATCTGCCATGAAATGCGTTAGAACTCCGGGGCGCCGCGCCGCAGGTAAGCTCCGCTAAGCCCGGAGATTCCCGAGATGCCCAGCGCAACCACGAAATAATAGAAGACAGGATGCGCCCATCCCGGCGCGTAGGTCAGATCCTGGACGATCCACAGCAGCAGCACAGTGGCGATGATCCCAAACTGGCCGGCAATGACCATGAGCATGAAGCCACGGGTTCTGCGTTTATCGAGCCACTCCACCTGGTCGGGGGTCAGATTCTGTTCTTCAATGGGAAGCAGTGTATTGGCCATGCCGTATTCCTCTTGCGCAACATTGAATTGTACGAGATCACAAGTCCGCGGCGAAAGACCCGCTTTCAAATCACGCGTGCGGTGTTCTTCAGTTGCTCAACCAGCTTCTTCGCCACCTCGGCCGGAGGGCCCTCCAGCATCTGGGTCTTCTTTTGCTTCACCGGCACATAGAGGCGTTCGATCTGCTGCTGGTTTTTGCCCAGCTTCGGCTCAACCTCGGCCCAGGTAACCTTGCGCAGCGGCTTCATCTTGGCCTGCTTGATACCGATCAGCGTGGCATAGCGCAGCTTGTTGATACCGCTCTGGATAGTGAGCACCGCGGGCAGCGGAACATCCACATGTTGATAACGCCCGGCTTCCAGTTCGCGTTTCAGGCGCAAGCCGGCGTCGGTCTTTTCGATGCCGATAATGATGGTGGCGTGCGGCCATCCCAGCACCTCGGCCAGCAAAACACCCGTCTGGGCAAACCCAAAATCGTCGGACTGCAGCCCGGTCACAATCAAATCGAACGCTTCCCCGGCAATCGAGGCGGCCAGGGCACGCGCGACATTCGCCGCATCCAGCGTGGCGAAGCGGTCATCCTCTAGATGAATGGCACGGTCCGCGCCCTTGGCCAGGGCTTCCCGCAACACTTGTTGCGATCGCGCCGGCCCGGCGGTCACCACCACCACCTCGCCCCCGTGCTTTTCCTTTTGCCGCAGCGCTTCTTCCAGCGCGTAGGCGTCCGGCTCGTTCACTTCATAGGAGACGTCTTCGCGAATCCAGGTGCCGGCCTCGTTCAGCTTGAGCGGAGCATCCTTTTGCGGTACCTGCTTGATGCACACCAGTATCTTCATGATCTAGAGGAACGCCACCGACTGCAGGCTCGAAACCTCAAACCGCTTGCGGCAGCGGATGTTCTTGCACCCGACAGTGTCATCCTTGCGCACCATATAGGACTGGGCCTTGGCGAACCGGGCGCGGTCGCGCTCGTCGGGTCTGCCGTGCAGTTGTGCTTTCTTGCGCCGCACCAGCCATCCCACCTCATATTCCTCAGACTTGCCACAATGTGGGCAGGTCAGCGTGTGTTTTCGCTGTTCAGCTTTTTCCTCGAAGAAGTCCCGTTCTTCCATTGCCTGAGCCCCACTTTCTCGAGCGGCGAGCGAAACTCCTTCCGCCGAAAGTATAAGAAGTATTCCATACTTGGACAGGGATTCCATAACCGCCGTTTGAGACCGGCGAAAAATGGCTGCCGAACCCGGCGGGAGAATGATTTTATGGCGAAAAGAAAGCGGCGGCCGGAGAAATTCTCCATCGTCAAAGCGGTCAAAGCCAACGCTCGGGAGCGCGTAGGGCAGCCTCGGCCGGAGCGCGTGATTGTCGACGACCAGAAGCGGCAAAATAGCCGCAAGCCAAAACACCGGCAAACCATTCCGCAGTTATTGATCGGAGAATGAGAGAGGGACGATGACGAGAGCCACGGGTGTGGGTGGGGTCTTTCTGCGGGCTGCTGATCCAGAGAAGCTCCACGCCTGGTATGAGGAGAATCTGGGTATCAAACGCACCGAAGACGGAGCCTTTGCCTTCTTCAGTGAAGGCCCTAGGGAGATGACCGTTTTCGCCTTTTTCCCCCAGGACACCGACTACTTCGGTCCTTCCAAACAGCAGGCCATGTTCAATCTGCGAGTGGACGATATGGACGCAGTCCTCGAAAAGCTCCGTGCGGCCGGTGCCGACATTGATCCCAAGCGCGAGGACCACGACTACGGGCGCTTCGCCTGGTTTAACGACCCGGAGGGCAACCGGGTCGAACTCTGGCAGCCCCCGGGAATTCCGCCTATCGGCTAATGAAAAAGGCCCCCCACTCTGAGTGGGAGGCCTTTTCTAACCGCGCGTGCTAACTAAGCAGCGGAGACAACAAAGGGATCTACGATCAAGGGCTCGATGGCGGCCTGGGGCAAAATCTCGGGCATGTGTACGTCGGTATAGCGGCCGGCGGCGACGTCGACAAACACCACATTCGCGGTGTCTTCCGTGCGGGTAGTGCTGATGTGTAGCTTACGAACGGCTTTGATTGCCACGGTAGCCAGAAGGAACCGGTTCGCGATCTTAATTCCTGCCGAATAGACCAGTTCAGAGCGCATAGAGCCTCACGTTTTTCAGGGTTGAATATCCTCTTAAGGGGACTAAGGCTCATTAAGACAGGACGCAAGCCGAAGCGTTTCAAGCACTCTTTCCAGCATACAGCCCGGCCGGGATACTTCCTACCGAATTCGTGACCTAAGGCGCCACACCTACCCCATTGGTAACCAACTGTGCCCTACCGGGGCGGTGTTAAAGGGGGAAGGAAGGGTGACTCTCGGTGCGCCAACCTGCCCCGGCTTGCCGTGGGAGCGTCCCTGGGGCCGAAACCGAAAAGCTACCGCATCCCACTAACAGACCAAGAGGTTCGGGACCAACCTTAAATTTGTCATCCCGAGAGTCTGTGACTTTTTGATCTTTTCGTGTTTTTTTCTTAACCCTTAGAAAAACAGGGACGGGTGCCCCATGTTCGCCTAGGCGTACATGGGCCAAAAACGACGGGCAAGCCCCCTACGATCGCTTTTGCCCAAATCAACCCCGCCCAGCCAAAACCTCAGCCAAATGAAGCGCGTGCCGAGGCGAATTCTGCCGAATCTGTTCCCGGCAGCTAAACCCATCCGAGACCAGGATCGTCTCCGGAGCAGCCGACCTCACCGCCGGCAGAAGCACCCGTTCCCCCAGAGCCTGGGACACCTCATACTTGTCCTTCTCAAATCCAAACGGACCCGCCATCCCGCAGCATCCCGAATCCAGCATGCTCACCTCGGCATTCGTAGCCTGCAGCAGTCCAAGCTCATCCTGCATCCCCATCAGCGCCTTATGGTGGCAATGCCCGTGAAGCACCATCTTCCGGTTGTTCAACTGAGGAGGCCGGTAACCCGGCGCCTGCCGGACAAGAAACTCGCTAAGCAGAAACGTCTGCTTAGCCAACCGCAAAGCCCGCTCATTCGTAGGAAAGAAATTAATTAGCTCATCGCGAAACACGCTGGCGCAACTGGGCTCGAGCACCACAAAAGGCATTCCCGAGTCGATCTGCGGCCCAAGCCGCTCCAGAATCTTCTGCAAATACGTCCGAGCCTGGTCAAGAAAACCGAAATCGTACAGTGGCCGCCCGCAGCAGATATGCTCTGCCGGGAACTGCACCTGGAACCCAGCCGACCCCAGCACCTCGTGCGCCGCGCCCAGCACTTGGGGATGAAAGTAGTTATTCCAGGTATCGGGCCACAGCATCACCGGCGTCGCGCCGCCACTCCCCCCGGCACGCTTCCTGTACTCCGCCTGAAAACTGCGCCCGGCAAACTGCGGCAGAGTCCGTTGCGGCGCCACGCCGGCGATAGCTTTCACCACGCTGCGAACGCCCGGGGTGCGCATGGGCAGATTGGCCAACCCGGGTGCAACCGCCGCCATCTTCGCCCAGCGGTCCATAAACCCGAACAAGTAATGCTGCAGCGGATGAAAACGCCCTTTATAGTGGTGCCCAAGAAACTCCGCCTTCCAGGTCGCCATGTCCACGTTGACCGGGCATTCCGTCTTACACGCCTTGCACGACAGGCAGAGATCCAGTGCTTCCTTGACCTCCGCATTCTGGAACCCGTCCGTGATCACCTGGCCCTGCAACATCTCCCACAGCAGGTGAGCTCGTCCCCGGGTGGAGTGCTTTTCCTCCCGCGTGGCCATATAGCTGGGGCACATAGTCCCGTGATCCTGTTTACGGCAAGCGCCCACGCCCACGCACCGCAGCGTGCTTTCGCCAAACCCGCCGGGATCTGGATATTGAAACCAGGTCTCCACCTTCTTCGCCTGGTACCCAACCCCAAGCCGAAGATTGTCCACCGGTTCGTACACTGCGACCGGATCGATCATCTTCCCCGGGTTCATGCCATTTTCCGGATCCCACAGTGCCTTGAATTCCTGAAACGCCTTCATCAACTCCGGCCCATACATTTTCGGCAGCAGCGCCCCGCGTGCCTGGCCATCTCCGTGCTCGCCGGACAACGATCCCCCGTGAGCCAGGACGATGTCCGCGGCCTGCTCGATGAACTCGCGAAATTTGGCGATGCCCGGCGCGGTCTCCAGGTCGAAGGTAATGCGCATGTGAACGCAGCCTTGGCCGAAGTGTCCGTACATGGGCGTCGTATACCCATAACTTTTCCAGCAGCTGGTAGATTTCGCGCAGATAGCTGCCCAGCTCTTCCGGCGGCACGGCGGAATCCTCCCACCCTTCCCATCCATGCTTTTCCCCGGGAACGAAGACGGTGGCGCCCAGCGCAGATTCGCGCACCTTCCAAACCCGCCGCGCCTCGATATCGGAGTAGCGCCGCACCGTGCACGTCTTCCCGAAGGCCAGACCCGCCTGGGTGAATGTTTCCGCGATAGCGTCAGCGTCTTCCGCGGAGTCGGCCCCAAACTCGCACAGCAGAAAGCCGCGCCCTTCGGGCAGCAGCAGCACATCGTCGACCGCCAGGTGCTTGCGCAGCATGTAGTCGACCATCAGGCCATCGAAGCCTTCCAGCCCGATCGGCTTGTACTTGAGTACCGCCGGCACGTGGTCGGCAGCGATGAAGGGATCGGCAAATCCCAGCACCACCAGCCGGCGATGCTGCGGGCTATGTTTGAGCTCGCAGCGCGACTGCAGCACGGTAACGCAAGTGCCTTCGCGTGCCCACCAGCGCGCGGGCTACGTTAAATCCGTTTTCCGGCAGCAGCTCGTCCAGGTTGTAGCCGGAGACGCGGCGCGGAATCTTCGGAAAGCGCTGGCGGATCAAGTCGCCGTAGGTATCCCGGATGCGCGCCAGGCCGGCATAGATCTCGCCCCGGCGCCCGCCCCCGGCGATGATGGCTTCGAGTTCTGCTTCTGAGGTAGCGCCAACGGTAAGCCGGGTTCCGTCATACAGAAGGATGTCGAGCGAATCGATATTGTCGACGGTCTTGCCCCCCATGAGTGCGTGTACGCCACAGGAGTTGTTACCGATCATGCCCCCTAAGGTGCACCGGCTATGCGTAGCCGGGTCGGGCGCGAAGGTCAGGTCATGTTCTTCGGCGGCATCGCGCAGCCGGTCGAGCACGATGCCTGGCTGGACGCGCGCAAATTTCTGCGCCGGGTCGAGTTCCAGAATCGCGTGCATATATTTCGAGAAGTCGATAATCACGGCCACATTGCAGCACTGCCCGGCCAGGCTGGTCCCGCCACCGCGCGAGAGAACAGGTGCGCCCATCTCGCGGCAAGCGGCGACGGTAGCCACGACGTCGGCCTCATCCAGAGGCAGCACCAGCCCGATAGGCACCTGGCGATAATTGGAGGCGTCGGTAGCGTAAAGAGCGCGTGAAGCCTCATCGAACCGGACCTCGCCCCGCACCACCTGGCGCAGCTTACTTTCCAGCGCGCGTGAAGCAGAAAATCCTTCGTGGGCATGAACTGCGCGGGGCGTCTGCTGCAGGATAGGAAACGCGGTAGGGGCTGCCATAGTCAAGGAAGATGGTATCAAGACAAAAGCCGATAAGGCACCGGCTGCCGGATCAGACGCCAACCCGGCTCATTTTCGCCTGTCCTGCCTCCCGTCGGGCCATCCCGGAGTGTCTTTCGACGGGCTGTTCATTGGCCTGCGGCCCGTAAGGAAGAGAAAACCGGTGGATACCCTGCGGTGCATCCCTCGGTAACGGCTGCTGAGGTGAGGTGAGCTGCCCTGCCGGCTGTCATAACAGAACGCAATAGGAATGGGACGGGTGCCCCAGGTTCGCCAAGGCGTACCTGGGCCGAAAACGATGGGGGCTACGCCCCCACGATCGCATTTGCTTGATCTACAAATCGGGCTTTGGATAGCAAAGACATTCAACCGCATTGGCTTTGTATCAGGGCACGGCTTTAAGCCGGGCCACTACGAGCCCCTGCGTGAAAGAAACTCAGTCTCGAAGAGCCTACCCTGCCTGCCCCGGTGTGCCGTGGGAGCTTGTCGAAGGGGACGGCTGATAGTCAGACTTGTCCAAATTAGCCTTTTTTCGACTCTGTCCATCCACCTCCACTCATGCCCAGGTGGACCATGCCATCAACCGATGTCATCCCGAGCAGCCAACTTGCCTGTGGCAGGTTGAGAAAGAAATGACACCGCAAAATCGCCACGGATGCGAGGCCCGGAGGGCCGTCCGCCAAACGTGAGCCCAGCCCGGAAGGGCTGGGACCCAATCTCGAAGATGATCCGAGCGCTGTAAGCGCGGCACTCACCTGGGTCCGCTCGCACCTGTGTAATTAGGAGAGCCTGTGACTTTATAGATCTTTCGCGTGAAGTCCTCGAGTTTAAACGAAACTGTCATCCTGAGAGTCTGTGACTTTTTGATCTTTTCGTGTTTTTTGCACCCGACCAGATGTTTTTCAATCCCCTCCAGAAAGGCGTCATCCTGAGCGAAGCGCCTCGCAGATCTATCGCATAACAGAGGGTTTTATGCGCGCAGTCGAAGAGCCTGTCCTGAGCGTAGCCGAAGGAACCCCGGCGATGCTTGTTGGCAGATGCTCTTCGGAGCTTTCCGGCCACAGACCACAAGGAAATCAATAAAGTCACAACCTCTGAGCGGAGCGCCTCACAGATTTGTCACGTGACATTGCGCTTGGTGCGCGGAGTCGAAGGACCCCGGCGGTGCTTATCTTACCCATGCTGCTCGGAGCTTTCAGACCACCGAAGCCCGCTCAAATCCAATTGGCACTAAGCCTCGACCTAAAACAACGCTGGCTTTGTATCAGGGCACGCCTTTAGCCGGGCCGTCCGAGATGCAGCGATGAGGGCTTTAGCCCCTGAGTTACGTTGCCCGCCTGCCCCGGCGTGCCGTGGGAGCTTGTCGAAGGGGACGGCTGAGAATATCCCAGGATGTAGTCCTGGGCCGTTCTGAACCCGCGGTTCTCACGCAGACACTTTAGCCCCTGACGGCCCTATTTTCGAGAGAGCCGCACTTCTGCCCCAAGATCCATCCGCCTACTTCCCGGCGCAACCCTTGCTTCCTGTATCCGCAATCCCTGCAATCACCCACTTGCCCTCGGTGTGAACGACATTAAACAGATCCGTTCCGCAATGATCCTTTTTCCCGTCTACCAAAAACTCAAACGGAGCCCACACCACTGCCAAGTCGCGATCGATGCGCACCAGCGGATCGTGGATACGTTCTTCCATGTGCCTTTCGCTAGGTGTGCCGAAGTGATCCGCGAATGCTTCGATAGTCATCTGTTCTGGTTTCCCGTCTCGCATCAGGACCAATATTGTCCCGGGCAGGGCCGCCGCCTTGATGGCCGCCGGGTCACGCCTCGTCATGCCCTGAAACATCGCGTCAATAGGGGCAAGGACCGCCAACTCTTCTGGAGACTTACCGGTGCCATAGGGGGACTTACCTGCGCCATAGGTTGATGGAACCGCAACAGCGAGGCTGAGAAAACCCACCAAACACAAACCAGCTTTCACAGGAGCACCCCACTTTCGTTGGACCTACTATCACTCGCCGTCGGGAATTCTTGTTCCCCGCTGACAAAACACGCGACGCGGAACCAATCAGCTCAGCAACTGTTTCTTATGCAGCACCCTACCACAATCCCCTAGTCGATATTCACGCCAATCGCGCACGTAGCCGTAATAGCGCCCGGCGCTGTGCCGGTGACCGTCACCGTATATTGACCGACGGTCGTACCAGGATCGCTGGTGGTCGTGGTCCCCGCGCCGGTATTATTTCCGCTCCTGCCACCGCCGCAAGCCGCCATCCCTCCAGTCAAAGTTATAAGAAGCACCAAGCACCCCAGAACAGCTCGCCATCGCCGCAATCGCCTCGGTGTGCTCATGAGCAGAAGGCAGGCGAGGGATGCCGCCCCACTCGTATACCAGGAAATTCGATTTCCTGGTATACGCGAAGCATTGCTGCTGGCCGCTGTGGTCATCACGGTGAGTGTCGCGCCGGCGCTGGTGATTCCTGTAACGCTCACCGGGCTGGTCGTACCAAAACTGAAAGTAGGCAGATGCTGAGCTCCGGGCGGCGCCGAAGTGACCGCCGCGCTCAGCGTTATGTTGCCGGTGAACCCGCCGGCCGGTGTGATCCCGATCAAGGAAGTATTCCCCGTGGTCGCGCCAGGCGGAAACTGCATGGGCACTCCGGACATCCCAAAGCTGGGAGTGGGCACCGGCGTGACGGCGACCAGGGTCGTCGCCGAAGCAATGCTGTAGATGGAAGCACTTGCGCTGTCGGGGGTGTAGGTGGCGGTAAGAACATCATTCCCCAACGGAAGCGCTCCGGCAGCGACGTCGATAGTCGCGGAGGTGCCGCTAAGAGCGGCCGGGGCAGAATGGTAGCTACCGCTGGTCACCGTGACAGAGCCGGTAGGAGATTTGGGCGCGCCCGGGGGGGTACCGAACAAGACTGTAACCGTCAAGGATTGTGCGACGGTGATGCTGTTAGCCGAGCCACTCACCGCCATCGGCGAGGTATAGAGCGTGGTCGTTCCGGTCCCGCTGAGGGAGACAACCCGGGGCGAGTTGGCCGCGTTCCCGGACGTAACTGCCATGGTGGCAGTACGCGTTCCCGCCGCGGAAGGCGTGAAGATAATCTGCACCGGGCAGGTAGCCGCGGGAGCCAACGGCGATTCACAGTTATTCACTGCGCTGAAGTCGCCAGCATTGGCTCCCGTGATCGCGATGGCCAGCGGATCCAATGGCGCCGACCCGCTATTTTGAAAATCCACCTCTCCCGGGGTAGGGAATCCGACCAACTGGCTGGCGAATGTCAGGCTCGGTGGATTGGTAAGGATTTTGATCGCCGGCGGCCCCTGAAAACTCTCCAGGAAGCTCGCGATGTTGAGCGATCCCAGGCCAGTCACCCGGTCATAACCCGTGGTGACCTGGTAGCCCGCCTTGCCGCCGCTCAGCCCTTTGGGTCCTGGGATGCTGTTATTGCACAAACTCGGCGTGGCGGGATTGCAGTTGGTCACGCCGCTGGAGGCAACCGTCACATCGTGAAAGACAGTGGGAGCGGCCGCCGCCATTTGGTAGAGTTGCGGGTTGAGATTTCCCTGGGCTGCTTGTGTCTCGCCGTCGAGCAGAGCCGCTATCCCAGCCATCGAGGGCGCCCCCGCCGAAGTGCCGGCGAACACCGCAAAGCTGAACGAGCCGCTTGAGCCAGCGACGCAGTCGCCACCCCCAGCAGCGAAACAACCAAAGTAGCCGTCGTGACTCGAGGCGGAGAAGGCGATGTCTGGCGTATACCGTCCCGATCTGGCCGCTGGCACGCCGCTCCCCTTCTGCCAGGCGGGGGTTGCGATCACGCTGCTCACCCCTCCTCCGGATGCCGCAACCTGCGCGCTCCCGTTGGCGTTCAGCGGTTCGTTCCAACCTCCCTCGGGAATATAGCTGAGAGCCGACGCCAGGTTACCGCCGTTGTTCTGACCCCAGTACTGTGAGGGATTGCTGGTGTCGTTGAATTCAGTGCCCCCGACGCACGTGGCATAGCTCGAGGAACAGATGTAATTAGGACTGTTGGCCTGGGCCGATGCCGGTGGGGTGGTGAAGGCCTGATCGCAACCGGAGGCGCCCGAATCGCCGGAGGAAACCAGAACCGATATGCCCTCCGCCGCTGCCTGTTGAAATACGGTGTCCCAGAAAGCGACCCCCGCGGCCCCGGCAGACGACTCGCAGGCGCCAAAACTGATGCTCATGACGGATGCCGGCGTGGGCGAAGTTCCCACCAGGTACTCCGCGTCGGCTTCGACACCCCCGCTTGCCGCGGTCGCCACCACTAGCAGAATCTGCGCAGAGCCCGCTACGCTGCCTGCGCGCATCACGTCCAGGGTCGCCTCGGACTGGTCGTCAAGAGAAACATTCGTCGCGGGCGGAGCCGTATAGGCCGGTCCGGGATCAACACCTCCAAAAGCGGTGGGGACGATTTCGGTGGGGTTGGGAAAATTGGTTTGGGTTTGTTCCCGAAAATTTTCAAAATCGTTGAAATCCGTGCGCGACCGTCCAACGATGCCGATGGTCACTCCGGACGTACTCCCTCCGCCATAAATCGTCGCGAAATCTCCGGGCGTGATGAAATGCTCTCCACTGCTGGTGCTGACCTCGGGTGAAATCGCCTGCATCAACCGGAACGAGTGGAGAGGCTGGTCCTCCACCGTATACAGGCCATGAACGGCCTTGATCGCCGGCGCCAGCGCCCGCGGAATCATTGGATCCGAAGATGGAGACACGCGCTGGGCGGCATGCGAATGGTAGGTACCCAACTCGGTATGGAATGCGCGCCCGAGCGCGCCGGCTGTTCCCCCGAACCCGATAAACGTCCGGCTTGGCGACACCCAATTGACATGCAATCCCTGGGACTGCAACCAGAGAGTGAGTGTTGCGATGTCATGCTCGGAGAGCCCGAAACGTTCACCCATCTCTACGGGTGTGAGCCAATGATGGTAATTCGGCGAAGCAAGGTCTTGCTGTTCGGCCAGAAGCTCCTGTAAGTTCTCTTCCTGCTCTGTCGATCGCGTCAAAACGAGTGTTAACCCTTCGAGCGGCATCCCGGAAGGCAGAAGTCCTGCAGCGTTCTCTTTGTTTGCCCATTGGGGATGGTGATTGGGCAGAGCCACCAGCTCAGCGGCGTTCACATGCGCCGTAATCCGATCGCTAGCCTGTCCATAAAGCGCATGACTCCCGGAAATGGCAAACGCAATCGAGACGACTACAAATAGTGTTCGCATGCGGTAACGGCAGAAGGCAGAAAAAAAATATTGCATCAAGCGCTGCATGAATGGGATTCCCTATGTACGCAAGCACGGTCATAAAAGCCGCATCGACGGTGAACGCGCACTCGAGGATATCGCAGCCCTGGGAGCCCTGTCTTCTGTAAACATTGCTGCTACTTTACGGATGGGCATTACGTTTGCAGCCATTAGGCTATAGGTGCGGCTAGAGAGTCTGCGCGAGCCGCTTCATGTGGCTCGCCTTAGAGAGACCGCGCGGGCGATAACCGCGAGCCCAACCTAAAGTAACCTGAGAAACGATAACCGTCGACTAAAGAAAACAGTCTTTGAGGCTAGTTCCGATTCCGCAGCGCGCTATATCCTCTTAGCAAACGATATCGGCACAGCGGGCGGCCTCTCGTCACCCACCCGTTGGTCGGCAGTTGCCGGCAGTTTCGGCCTAAGGCGAGCGAAGGACAGTTTTACCGCTGTCCGGTGTCAGACCCGATCCCTGTCCCAAATTAACCAATCCAAGCATCCCGCCGCGGCGGGAGAGGCGCCTCCAAACCCTGGCCTTGGCCACTCCACCTTTGCCAACCGCTCCACCCCACCAGAAGCCCCCAATCTTATATCCCCCTGTTCATTTCTGTTCCAGACCTGGGAGTGGATTTCTCTACAAAAAAGACGCCCCTTAACCCCTTTGTCCGCCCCCGCTGAGCTGCAAATCCTGAAAAGGACCCAAAAATATCAAATTTTACAAATAACTGAACACGCAGCCAAAAACTCTCTGCACGATTTGGCGCAGCTTCACAGGCCGCAGAAAAGCTCATGCTTTGTGTCAGGACACGACTTTAGTCGGGCCGTAAGACGTCATCGATGATGAGGGCTTTAGCCCCTGGGGTATTTCCTGCTCGGCGGAGACTTTTTCCGCAGCCCGTTAAGCCGCGTGAGGCCCTGGCCCATTCCAAGTGTTGTATTTGCAATTGCTGCCGCATGCTTACGCCCCTTTGACATCCCGCCTGCCCGGCTTGCCATGGGAGCAGGCAACTTTCCTATGCCAGGTTCAGAATGAGCTGGGTAGCCATTTGTCCAAATTAGTTTTTTTTTCGACTCTGTCCATCCACCTCCACTCATGCCCCAGGTGGACCATGGCCCTCCCCTTTGTCATCCCGAGCGTAGCCGAGGGACCTGCTGTGCGCCTTTCCCTCTAACAACTCCCTACATCTCCGTCCATCCACCTCCACCCATGCCAAGCTGAGCCGCCGTCCTCAACTTTGTCATCCCGTCGTACTCCGGATTTCCTAGACGCTGCACCAACCACTGGCCATGTATGCGGCTTTCTTTAAGGAAAGCCGCACGAGGTTTACCGAAGCCACTAAGA
This sequence comes from uncultured Acidobacteriaceae bacterium, assembly GCA_963746595.1. Lineage (GTDB taxonomy): Bacteria > Acidobacteriota > Terriglobia > Terriglobales > Acidobacteriaceae > PALSA-350. The sequence continues at coordinate 590,341 of CAVVBS010000009.1, read as the reverse complement.
CTGACAGGAAATCCGGAGGTAGCCGAGAGCCTGCCCTGAGCGAAGTCGAATGGGGACCCGCTGTGCGCCCTTCCCTCTAACAACTCCCTACAGCTCCGTCCATCCATCTCGAGGTGGATGAACGGAAGCACTGCCACAGCACCAACCCGATTTCGCTTGTCCACGTGCTCTTCCACGCATTCAGCAAGTTGCTCCGTCTAGAAGGCCATTTGCGCGCTAATTTGGACAGCTCTGGCCGAAAATATCCCAGGACCTCAGTCCTGGGCCTTAGACTTGCGGGACTAGCGACTGTGTTCGCACGCAGACTAGGCAGGGCTGGTTGCCCCGGCCTGCCGCGGGAGCGCCGTAGGCGCGGCACTAAATCCGAATCGGCTCGCCCCGTGTTATTAGAAAGCGAAGCCGATACTGAGGTTCCACTGGGTGGTGCCCACCTTGGCATGGGTGGCCACCAAGCCGGCGGGGATACAGAACCGGCATCTCCGCTCCGCAACGCTCCTGCGATACTGGACGTGTGTTTCGGCCATTTCGGACAAGCGAAGCTCAGAAGGAAAGGCTCCTCGCGGCCACCCGCGAGGCTCCGCCCTCCAGTCCCAATTTGTTGACGGTCACCGAGGGCCTGCATGGAAAACCGCCGCAGGGTTTTGTGCATGATGTTTCCCGCAGCGAGATTGGTCGAGGACGGCGTGCTTTCGCGGCCGCCCGCGAAGCTTTTCAGCGATGGGAAGAGTTCGATTTGGGGTGGGTTCGAGTCGTGAACCCGACCGCCAGGATCCTGCCGGGCGAGTTAGTAGGTGTGGAAGCTCACACCGCCTACCTATGGTCGATTAATTTCAGCCGCGTTGTTGAGGTTGTGGACGGCCCGACTCGCTTCGGCTTTATGTACACCACGACAGCCTTTCACATCGAGGAAGGGCAGGAGCGGTTCGTGATTGACTTTGATCCCGAGAGTGAATCGGTGTCTTATCTCCTTGAAGCGGTATCACGCCCGAGGCATATTCTGGCCCGCATTGGTTACCCTTTCTCACGAGCGATGCAGCATCGATTCGCAAGAGATTCGCACGCGCGGATCAGACGCGGTGTCCGGGGCACCTAGCACCGGCGCTGCCATGGCCTTTACAGGAAGAAGATGATTCTACCGGTCGAAGAAGGCGTTGCGCGACAAGCTCGAATACGATTCCACCATGAAGTTGCTGAAGACGTTCGGCCAGTTCCGGTAGGCGCAGGTTTCGAAGGCAGGGATTTCGGGATTTGGGCTTTCCGTGTCCACGTTCTACCGTCGGACGATTTAATACAGGAAGCACAAGATTTCCGTAGGTTTACGCTGATGCCTCATCATGCGTGACGAAGAAGCGGCGGCCACGGCCAGTCAACAAAAGAAATAACTGCCGGCAGAATATCCTTGCCGCGTCATCACAGACCCGGCTGAGAAGCGTTGCAAGGTTCCGGCTCCCAGGATGATTTTGACGTCAGCCGCATCCAGCCCATCAAGGAATCGTGGATTCCGCTGTCTGATTAACACCTCAACCGGGGTATTCATTCTTGTCGTTTTTCTGCGACTGATGGCATCACTCTGCGGTGCTCAATTACATGATCCGTTGTCCTGAAATGCCCCACTGGCGACCATCGCGGCCAGAGAGCGCGCGCAGTTCAGTATCTTCTGGTCCAACGGGTCCTTCTGCACAATGTCCGGGGTTATGTAACTCAGGTTCTTGCGCGCCGCAAGAACCTTGTTACCGAGCTCTTGCATATGATCGAGTTCCCTGCTCAGAAGCCGAAGGGCATTGTGATCGGAATTGGTTGTCGCGGCGACGGAGGTCAGGCGGAGGCTTTTGGCGGCTTGGGCTTGATAATTGGCCATCCAGGGCTCGGTCACCGGGAACCCGTTCTGAACGGCATTCAGGAGCGTGCTTCGCCATTCCCGGATGTCGCTCATCGTCTCAATGCCGGCATTTAGGAAATCTTTGGAGAAACCGGAATTTGCAGGCTGACCGGGAGGAACGCCGCCCGCCGCGCTCCCGACCAAGGGCACTGTCAGTGTGATGTGATTTCCCTGGTACCCAAGGGAACCATTCATTAATCGCGCCAACGCGTCGATGGCCACATAAGACCGGCCGTTTAGCTGGGTCACCGGCGCTTGCCCGGAGTGTCCGCTTACCGTCAGGATTCCGCTCTGTTGGTCGGCTTGTGAAAAACCGAGTCCGGTAGCGATCAGAAGTCCAAAGAATGTCAACCGTCTACCATTGACTATTAATCGCATGAGTCCTCCCAATGGAATGATATCGGGCGTCTGTTTGGGCCGCCGTCCTAAAAACGCTTTGTCTCTGCATCCGGGCTCATATCGACCGACAAATACGTCCTCAGCATGGCAGCAGCAGGCGAAAAGGTGTACCCACAGAATTGCTAGTCTCCCGATATAAGGCGGCCAAGATACCCATAGTCACGCAGGATCAGTTGAGCTCGGAGATGGGCCTTTGGCGATACACGCGATCGAGACTGCGCTAGGCGGAGAAAGCATATCCTTGTTCTGATCTCCAGGACAAAGGTTCCCGGCAATGACCGCTCTACACTGTCTGTGTACTTTTCTTTCGGTAACAGACGCATGAAGAAAGAGATCTTCAACCATGTCGGCCGCCGCCAATTTCTAAAAAGCAGCGTCGCGCTCGGTGCGCTCTCTGCGATCCCTAGCCCTGCTCTCGCATACCCAGTCATTTCGCAGGCGAACGATCGTGAGTATTGGGTGCAAGTCCTGAACAGAATCTCGGGACCCGTCCTGAAGTCTCTGAGCGAACGGAAGCTCAAAGCGGAGATGCCGGTCGAAGCACCTCATGGCAACACCGCGGATCGGCGTCAGTTTACCTATCTGGAGGCAATGGGCCGCTTGCTCACAGGGATTGCGCCCTGGCTCGAATCCGGTCCACTCAGCGGCTCGGAAGGTGACCTGCGAAGCCAGCATGCCGAGTGGTCACGCATGGCCATTGCGGCTGGTACGGATCCGGCATCGCCGGACTTCATGAATTTCAACCAGGGCCAACAGCCGGTGGTCGACACCGCATTTCTCGCGCTGGCCATTTTGCGCGCACCCACAGAGCTGTGGAAGAAACTGGACGCGGCGACACAGCACAATGTCATCGCCGCGCTTGAGTCGTCGCGGGTCATTCAGCCTGCTTACAGCAACTGGCTCTTATTTTCCGCGATCGTGGAAGCGGCATTATCCTTCATGGGTGTGTGGTGGGATCCCATGCGCGTGGACTACGCGATCCGCACCGTTGACACCTGGTACAAAGGAGACGGCGTTTACGGCGATGGGCCGTCTTTCCATTGGGATTACTACGACAGCTTCGTTATGCATCCGATGTTGTTGCAAATACTCGACACCGTTTCGAAGTCATCCACGGCCTGGGATTCATATAAGCCACTGGCCATGCTGCGGGCTCGGCGCTACGCCGCCATTCAGGAACGCCTGATCAGTCCCGAAGGAACCTTCCCGCCGATCGGCCGTTCGCTCTGCTATCGCTTCGGCGCATTTCATCTGCTCGCCGAGATGTCCCTGCGGCAGCAACTGCCTGAGGGTGTTTTTCCTGGACAGGTTCGCTCCGCCCTGACCGCGGTAATGCGACGCATGACCGAAGCGCCCGGCATGTTTGACGATCAGGGTTGGTTGCGAGTGGGCTTTTACGGGCATCAGCCGTCGATCGCTGAACCCTATATCTCGACCGGCAGCTGCTATCTGTGCTCCGCAGTGTTGCTTCCTTTGGGGCTGCCGGCGACGGATCCGTTTTGGGCAGGACTCGCAACACCGTGGACCTCGAAGAAGATTTGGAGTGGCGAAGAGGCGCAACCGGACCACGCCCTGCCGGACAAATCATAGGCATGCACACAACGAGTTTTGCTTTATGGCGCCTTCGGCAATTCGATGCCAGGGAATATCTTGATGACGCCGAATCGTCTTTTCACATCTCCCCGGCTCTTCTCGCGAAACTATTGGCGGAATTCGAGTGAGTCCGCGGCGCCCGTAGCCCTACGTATTCGGGATGGGGAATCGCTGGCTGGACTCAAACCTCGACCAACCCACCCGCCGTCAAATCCTCTAGCCGGCGTTCTGCCGGAAATCCTCAACGCTAGCGAGACGATGCCCGCCACCAAAAGATTGATCGCCAGCGCAGGCAAAGCTGCATACACGTTATAGACGTGTCCGGCAAAGTGCAGAGGATAGATCGAGCTCCGCAGTCCAAGAGATCCAACCATGGCCGTGCCCGCGGCCATGCCCGCGAGCCACCCGCAAAGCAGCGCCGGGCCGTGGAAGAAGCGCATGAACAGGCCGCCAACGACCGCCGGCAGCACCTGCAGAATCCAGACTCCACCCAGCAACTGCAGTTCGATGGCGAACTGCGTGCGCACCAGGAGAACAAAAGCGAGCGCGCCTAACTTGATTGCCAGGGAGATGAGTTTTGCCATTGCCGCTTCCTGCCCACCCGTCATGGCGCTCGGAAAAAATGAGCGGTGAAGCAGCTCGCCATACAGGTTGCGGGTGAAGAGATTGGCCGTGGCAATCGACATAATCGCGGCCGGGACCAACGCTCCAATGCCAATCGCGGCCAGGCAGAAACCGGCAAACCAGGCGGGAAACATGCTCGTCAGCAGCAATGGAACGGTGCTGGACGAGTTCGCCGTGTGAACCCCAGCGGCAATAGCCACGTAGCCCAGCAGCGCGATCAAGCCCAGCAGCAGGTTGTACGCCGGCATCAGCGCCGCGTTGCGGCGAATTACGCGGTCGCTGCCCGCGCTGAGTGTGCCCGTAATAGTGTGGGGATAAAGCATAAGCGCCATCGCCGACCCCAGGGCGAGTGAGGAATAGCTCATGAACTGCGCCGGGCGCAGGATGATCGAAGCCGGCGGAGAGTGTTGCGCAAGCGTAGAGGAAGCCACCGCGAAGACATGGCCATACCCGCCAAGCCGCGCAGGGATAATCAGCACCGCCGCCAGCACCATGATGTAGAGCATCACGTCTTTCACGATGGCGATCAGCGCCGGCGCTCGCAGGCCGCTTGAGTAAGTGTAGGCGGCGAGAATAACAAATGCCGCAATCAGCGGCCACTCCCCGCGAACGCCCAGGGCAGCAGATCACCTCGCGCATGCCGATCAGCTGCAGCGCGATGTAGGGCATCGTAGCGAGAATGCCGGTAACCGCCACGGCGACAGAAAGCCAGCGGCTTTGGTAGCGCCCGCGGACATAATCGGCCAGGGTGATGTAACCGTTTCTGTGGCATATACGCCACAGAGGGGGCAGCACCAGCATCATCATCGGATAACTGATGATGCAGTAGGGAATAGCGAAGAAGCCGATTGCGCCGGCGCCGAAGAGCGCAGCGGGAACGGCAATAACGGTGTAGGCGGTATAAAGGTCGCCGCCGATCAGGAACCAGGTGACCAGGGTGCCGAACTTGCGCCCCGCCAGCCCCCACTCATCCAGATCGGTTAGCTCCGACCGCCTCCAGCGTACGGCCCAGAAACCCGCGCCGGTCACCAGCAGGAAGCAAGCGCAGAAGACAACAAGCGCGGTTGCACGATAGGTGTCGCCGGTGAAAAGGCTCCTTACGGGGCTTTTGGCAACGAAAAGCCCCACCTCGCTCATGCCGGATTGAGCATAGCAATCGTGAAAACGCATCGCTACGGGTTGGATGGCGGACGTCATGTGGCTCAAGCGTACCCGGATTTCCTGCCGCGCTGCGCTGGAAATGGCCCCGTGTGCGGCTTTCCTCAAAGAAAGCCGCATCAAGCTCGCCAAAGCCACCAACCTCGACTGGAAATTCGGGGAGCGGGTACGTCAAACAGCCATGCTAGCGCAGCAGTGCGCCATTGGTGCCCGTCCATTCATCCACCACCACCCCAAGGTCGTTGAGAATCTGGATGGCCGCCTCTACGTTGCGGCGGATCGCGACCCGCTCGGTTCTGGGAGCGGTGGGTGACTCCTCGATCGCAACCACCCGGCCATAAGGCCATACATCAGGAGAAAGCGCGGCCAGAGCCTGCGGCAAATCAGCCGGGCCGCACGTCGATTTCCTGCTTGCGGGCCTTGGCCGGGCGCAGCACGCCTCCGCCGGTGAAGCCGTTCGGGTCCTGGTCGCGATAAATAATCGTCAGGGTGATGGTCTGCGGATGCACCACAAGAAACGGATTGGCATATGCTTCTTTGGTGCGCACGCTGAGATAGCGATTTTTTGATGGCGGCGGAATCTGCTCCAGCTGCTGCCGTGCCGCGTCCATCTTGCTCTGTTCCGCACGGCGCTCCTGCCGCACCTCGGCCCGCGATGGCTGCTCAGAGTTCGGTGCTGCTTGCTTGCAGCCGGTCGGCGACCGGCCCAGCGCGCATAGCAAAGCGAGCTGGAAAGACAAGGCTTTCCAGCGACATTGCCGGCCAATCGGGGAAGAAGCAGTCAGGAATTGCGGCCGAGCCACGAAATCAAGCATAGCAAGGGGAGTGCCGGACGGACGCAGAGTCTGCGTGCACCGGTTAGTGATCATGGTTCATTTTCCGGTCCACTTCGCCGCGCGCTTCTCCAGGAAAGCCTGCGTGCCTTCCGTCTTGTCGCTGGTGGAGCAAGAACAGGCCAAAGAGCGAAGCCTCCAGTTCGAGACCGCTGGCCAGCGGCAGATCGTAGCCGGAGTTTACGGCGCGGATAGAGTCGCGGATGGCAAGCGGCGCCATCCCGGCGATGGTCTGCGCAATCTGCTCCGCCCGCACCATCAGTTGATCTGGTTCCACCACTTCATCGACCAGGCCCAGGCGCAAGGCCTCGGCGGCGCTGATGGGCTCGCCGGTAAGAATCATCTTCAACGCAGCGCCCTTGCCGATAAGCCGCGGCAGCCGCTGGGTTCCGCCATAGCCAGGGATAATGCCAATTTTGACCTCGGGCTGCCCCAGCCGGGCGCTCGAGCTGGCGATGCGCAGCGTACACGCGAGCGCAAGCTCGCAGCCGCCGCCCAGGGCGAAGCCGTTGATGCAGGCGATCACCGGCTTGCCGCAGTTCTCGATCAGGCTGAAGATGCGCTGACCGCGGATAGCGGCCTGTTCCCCTTCCAGTGCGGAGAGCGTCGCCAATTCCCGGATGTCGGCCCCGGCGACGAAGGCCTTCTCCCCCGCTCCCGTAAGCAGAACAGCGCGGATGTGATCGTTCTGCCGAATGTCCAGGAAGACCTGTTCCAGCTCGGTCATGCTGAGATGATTCGAGCGCATTGAGCACCTTGGGCCGGTCGAGGGTGACGACCGCAATCGGCGGCCGCAATTCGTAGCGCATGTTCTCTAAATCCATGTCAGATCGACTCCGTGGGCGAAGCTGTGAGTCTAACAAAGTGCCGCCAACAGAGGCGTAATCCGGGTGGTACAGTCAGAGAGAGATGGTTAAGGGAATCACGATTGTTCGGCCGGCCGGCACACCCGAGGCTTATGCCAAGTTGGCCAGCTTTTTCTCCGCGCTCGGCTTTGAGGCTGGCCGGGGATGGGAAGAGGAGCTAAGCCGCGGCGTCTCCTTCCTGGCGCCGCTGGGGAATCTGGAATTCGCGGATGGCATCGATCCCAGCCCGGCGGAGATCATGGTGGAAGTTACTGGGCTGGAGGCGGTGCAAACCGTGGCCCGCGAGTGGATGATCCGCAGCTGGGGGGAGCAGGAAGTTGCCCGCAGGCTGACCCCCGTGACCGAGACCAACTGGAAGTCGCGCCTCTTTACTGTGGAACCCGCGCCCGGCCATTCCATCGCCTTTTGGGAATGGGACGACCCCCACAAGGGCCGGCCGCTGGCCGTGGAGGGCGATCTGAGCGCGCACGGAATGCGTTTTGCCGTGGTGGTGGCGCGCTGGAACGCCGTGATTACCGACCGCTTGTTGCAGGGAGCCCTCGATGGCCTCTATCGCAGCGGCGCCGTCCGGCGACGATGTGCAGGTGATCCGGGTGCCCGGAGCCTGGGAAATTCCGTTGGCGGCGCGCAAAGCTGCCGCGGCTGGCAAGGTGGACGCCGTGATCACCCTGGGGGTTCTGCTGCGCGGCGAAACTGCCCACTACGAGGCCATTTACAACGAGGTCTCGCGCGGCATTGGCCAGTCGCAGCAGGAGACGGGCATTCCTCACGCCTTCGGAGTGTTGACCTGCGAGACCTTGGAGCAGGCGCTGGATCGTGCCGGGATTAAGGCCGGCAATAAGGGATTTGAGGCCGCCATGGCCGCCATTGAGATGGTCTCGCTCGATCGCAAGATGAGCCTTCAACATGAGCGCAACCGGTAAGCGGCGCAAGTCACGCGAACTGGCCATGCAGATGCTTTTTCAGGCAGATGTAGGCAAGCACACTCCCGACCAGGTGCGCAAAACCTTCTGGGGATCCCGCGAAGAAGTAGATGCCGAGACCCGCGGCTTTTCCGAGGATATTTTCCGCGTAGCCACCGCGCGCAACGAAGAAATTGACGAGCTGATCCAGGCTCATTCCGCCAACTGGCGCCTGAGCCGGATGCCGGCGGTCGACCGCAATGTCCTGCGGGCCGCGATCGCCGAACTGCTGGGCTTTCCTGACACCCCGGTCCCCGTAGTGATCAATGAGTCGCTCGAGATTGCCCGCCGCTACTCCGCCCCGGAGTCGCTGAACTTCCTGAATGGTGTGCTGGATGCAATCGCCAGGCAGAGAAAGTCGTCAGCCCATCTATCTCCGGCCGCCGCAGAAAAAGAGAAATAATCGCCGAGAATTTTTTCCAGCCTGTTCAGCCGTGCTGCACGAGTTGGCTGCGTTCTATGTCCGCTCCGTGTCCCAAAAGAAGACAAAGAGGCAAAGAGGACACTGCACGTGCAGGGCATCCACCTCTATCAACGAGTCGATGGGCGACCGCGACCTGCAATCCGGGCAAACGACGCTTGCAACTTCAAGCGTCTCTTCAGCATTGGTGGGCGATTCCTCAAGTTGCGACACGTTAGTAGTACGCATCACTTACGCCTTTGGATGTCTTTACGCTTCGCCTTTTGCTCCGGGCTTGGGAAAGCACCATCGCTCCAAGTGGGCGGCTCTCTACTTCAAATCCATCACCACGATCCGGCCATCGGATTGAAAGCTACCCCCGGTGGCCGTCTTAGCTGTGGTCAGGGGATTAGAGGGCGTCACATAAGCTGCGCCGGCTATGACACCGGCTCCGGCGAAGCTCTGCTCCAGGAAGTCGCGCTCCTGGTCGACATTGGCATCGATGTGATGCGTGACTCCGCCGTTCCGCTGGTCTTTCTCGAAGCCATTATCGTGGGTGGCCGAGCCTACCCAAAACTGCTCGCCGCCCACGGTCTCGGTGGTCTTCCATACACGCAGATGATGGCGGATCGCGGCCACCGCGAGCGGGTCAGCACGGGCAAACGACAGATCCTGCGACCGGCCAAAAAGGTAGAGGGTGCTCATCGGCATCTCGGTGTACGCCGAGTGAGAAAGAGTGGATATCAAGCCGTGCACCACTGCGTCCTGGGTTGTCTTGTCTACCTGCACCCAACCGGCGGCGGCAAAGGCCTTGGTCACCTGGTCCTGGGTGCCGATCAGGGCGTAGTTCACCATGTCGCCCGGGTTGCCTTGCAGGTCCCCGACCCGGCGGGGGATATTAGCGAACAGTTGCGGTGACAAAAGGTGAGCGAGATCCGGCGCGGAGACAGTCTTTTGTGCCGGCTGATTCGTCAGCTTCATCTTCACCTCGATGCTCCCGGTTCCGGAGAGGTCGGAGGTGAGGTTGAGCCGCAAGTAGAGATGGCCGGTGGCGGAGATATCCATATCTTTGCTGGCGCCGATGAGAAAGGGAACGGCCGCGGCGTCATTACCGATACGGCCGATCAGGGCGCCGCTGTTGGCTGAGTTAAGCGGGTAAACGCGGATCAGATCTTTCCATCCCCGGGTAAGACCATCGGGCGGAGCCGTTCGTCCGTCGGCCAAAGTCAGGTTGCCGGTGGCGGTGAAGTTGAGGTGGTCGCTCGGGGTAACCTCGACGCCGGTGTCGGTCCAGTCTCCGCTATCGATTTTGAAGGAATAGGAGCCCTTGCGCGCCTTCAGCACCGAGGGATCCGGGGTGGTCGCCTTAATCACTTCCACCGGCGGATGGGTGGTGCTGCCGGCCGTTGCGGGCGCCTGGGCCAACAAAGACGAGCTGAGAATCAGCAGGCAGCCAAGGAGAGAGACGTTCTGTTTCATGCTCATAAGACGTTTAAAATAGTGAAAGAGATCTGGGCCAAAAGGGAAGGGCCCCAGCCGTTTTGGCTGGGGCCCTCCATTGTACTTATTTTACTTAGTAGCGATAGGTTTCAGGTTTGTACGGGCCTTCCGGCGCCACGCCCAGGTAGTTCGCCTGTGCCGCACTGAGAGTCGTCAGCTTCACGCCGATCTTCTCCAGGTGCAGCCGCGCGACTTCCTCGTCCAGCTTCTTGGGCAGCGTATACACATCCACCTTGTAGACGTCCTTGTTCTTCCACAGGTCGATCTGCGCCAGGGTCTGGTTAGCGAAGCTGTTGCTCATCACGAAGCTGGGATGTCCGGTAGCGCAACCCAGGTTCACCAGGCGGCCTTCGGCCAGAACGTAGATGGTATGTGCCGGCTTTCCATTGGCAGCGGCAAAGTTGTACTGGTCCACCTGGGGCTTGACGTTGATCTTCTCCACTCCCTTGGCACTGTTCAGGCGATCGATCTGGATTTCGTTATCGAAGTGGCCGATGTTGCAAACGATGGCCTGATCCTTCATCTGTCGACAGGTGTTCCAGCGTCAGCACGTCCACGTTGCCGGTGCAGGTGACGTAGATGTCGCCGCGGCCCAGAGTCTCTTCGACGGTGGTGACTTCGAAGCCTTCCATCGCTGCCTGCAGGGCGTTGATGGGGTCGATCTCCGTGACCACCACCCGCGCACCCATTCCGCGCAGAGAGTGAGCCGATCCCTTGCCCACATCGCCGTAGCCGCAGATCACGGCCACTTTGCCGGCCACCATGACATCGGTCGCCCGCTTGATGCCATCCGCCAGTGATTCGCGGCAGCCATAAAGATTGTCAAACTTCGACTTGGTGACGGAATCGTTGACGTTGATCGCCGGAACCAGCAGCTTGCCCTGTTCCTTCATCTTGTACAGCCGGTGGACGCCGGTCGTGGTCTCTTCCGAGACGCCGCGCCACTGCTTCGCGACCTGGTGCCAGTGCTTGGGATCTTCCGCGTGAATCTTCTTCAGCAGATCCTTGATCACTTGCTCTTCATGATTCGAAGAGGGCGTGTTGACCCACTTGTCGCCTTCTTCCAGTTCGTAGCCTTTGTGGATCAGCAGGGTCACATCCCCGCCATCGTCCACCACCAACTCCGGCCCCTTGCCCTCTCCATGATCCAGAGCCTGGGCGGTGCACCACCAGTATTCTTCCAGCGATTCGCCCTTCCAGGCGAAGACCGGAACGCCCGCTGCCGCGATCGCTGCCGCCGCATGGTCCTGGGTGGAGAATATGTTGCAGCTTGCCCAGCGCACCTTGGCGCCCAGCTCCACCAGGGTCTCGATCAGCACCGCGGTTTGAATGGTCATGTGCAGCGAGCCGGTAATGCGCACGCCGGCGAGGGGCTTCTCCGCGGCATACTTGCGGCGGATGGACATAAGGCCGGGCATCTCGTGCTCGGCAATCGAGATTTCTTTGCGGCCCCAGTCGGCCAGGGTGAGGTCAGCAACCTTGAAAGCGGGAGCGGCGGCGGTGCGGTCGATCGTAGCTGGTGTCATGTTTTTAAAACCTCATATCGATACATCAGAATATATTGATACAATAGTGGTAAGTAGCCATGGCGTCAATCGTAAAATCGCTGCGCATCCTGGGTGACACGAATCGCCTGCGCATGGTGTTACTTCTGGCGCGGGAAGAGCTCTCCGTGGCCGAGCTGCAGGAGATCCTGGGCATGGGGCAGAGCACCATCTCGACCCACCTGGCGCAATTGAAGCATGCCGGCCTGGTGGAAGACCGGCGCACGGGCAAGAATATCTGGTATCGCTTCAAGCGGGAGTCTGGGGTGTCCGGGCTGCTCGACCCTGTTGCAGCAGGCCACGGAGGAGATTCCGGAAGGGAAGCACGACCAGGCGGCCCTGGAGCTTATTCTGCGCAAGCGGCAGGACAAGACCCGCGCTTTTTTTGATGACATGGCCGGGCGGTTGGGCAGGGAGTATGTTCCGGGGCGTTCCTGGCAGAGTATCGCCGAGGCCTTGTTGCAGCTGGTGCCGCCCCTGGTGATCGCCGATCTGGGAGCGGGCGAAGGAGCCTTCTCGCTGCTGCTGGCCCAGCGTGCGCAACAGGTGATCGCAGTCGACAACTCCGACAAGATGGTCGAGTTGGGGAGCGCTTTGGCGCGCAAGCAGGGAGTTACGGCGCTCGAGTATCGCAAGGGAGACCTGGAGGCCGTCCCGATTGCCGATGGCACGGTGGACTTGGCGCTATTCAGCCAGTCTCTGCACCATGCCATTCATCCCGAGCGCGCGGTCGCGGAAGCGTGGCGCATCCTGAAGCCGGGCGGACGCATCACGGTGCTCGATCTTCTGCAACATCGCTTCGCCGAGGCGCGGGAGTTATATGCCGACGTCTGGCTGGGCTTCAGCGAAGTGCAGCTGGAAGGCTTGCTCGGCAACGCCGGCTTCGGCAATGTGCACACCGCCGTCGTCCACAAGGAAACAGAAGCACCCTTCTTCCAAACCGTGCTGGCTACCGGCATCAAGGCATCAGGCTAAGGTTCACACTTGTCGAAAGCCTTTTCGTTTGTGGCCGAGAGGGGGCTTATAGCGCTTATGGCGCTTTTAGCGCTCAGTTTATTTGGCAAGCCCTGGGGCTGCAGACTTGTTCCGCATACGGTTAAGGTTCGTTTTGCAGGCTCATTTTCTCCATCGCTAACAGCTTCTGCTTGCGCTCGGTGCCCCAGCGGTAGCCGGTAAGCGAGCCGTTGCTGCCGATAACACGGTGGCAGGGAACGGCGAGGGCTACCGGGTTGGTGGCGCAAGCCCGTGCCACAGCCCGGACCGCGCTCGGTTGACCGACCGCCCTCGCCACGTCCGCATAGCTGCATGTCTCGCCGCGAGGAATCTCCCGCAAGGCCTGCCATACCCGCGCCTGAAATGCGGTCGCACGCACATCCAGCGGAATGTCGACGGCCGCCGCCGGGTGCTCGCTCATGGTGGAGAGAATTGCCGCCATCTGATCCGCCATGCCGGGCGCATCCGCGACGACCTTTGCAGCGCTGAACTGCTGCCGCAGCAACTTCTCCAGCTCCGCTGCTTCGTCGCCCAACATGACACTGCATACACCGCGATCGGTGGCCGCTACCAGAAGCAGCCCCAGCTCGCAGCGCGCCGTAGCAAACCGGATGGTCTCGTTTAAACCGCGCTCCCGAAACCGGGTGGGGCTCATTCCCAGATCAGTTGCCGCCTGCTCATAAAAGCGGCTTGATGACCCGTAGCCAGCCTCATAGATGGCGCCGGTGATGCTTGCGCCAGGCGTCGAGAGACTCCGCCGCATAGAGGCGGACCGCAGTTGCGCCTGGTAGGCACGCGGACTCACGCCCAGCACGCGGGTGAACTTTCTTTGCACCGTGAAGGGGCTGCTGCGGGCCACTTTTGCAAGATCTGCGAGCGTCACGGCCCGGTCGCGGTGAGCGGCAAGATAGCGGCACAGCTTGGCCACCGTTGCGGCCTCGTCGCGCTCGCCCAGAGGAACACATCGCTTGCAGGCGCGATAACCCGCCGCCAGCGCTCCAGCGGGGTCGGAGAAAAAACGTACATTGGTTGGGGCTGGACGCCGGCTGGGACAGGAGGGCCGGCAAAATATCCCGGTGCTGGCTACGGCATAAACAAAACTGGCGCTTGCGTCCCGTGACAGCACCTGTTGCCAGGCCTTGGTTGGATTGAGATCGAGTTGCTGATTGCTTGCCATGCCAGGATCATGAACCCAGGCCAGCCGCGAAACTATCCGTATCTTGCCGGCAAACAAATCTTTGCCGGCAAGATACTCGGAAGCTACTTGGCAGCGCCCACGAGCTGAGCTTTTCCCTTGAGACCAGCCGCTTCGCGCAGCGTCTGCGCTTTATCGGTGGCCTCCCAGGTGAAGTCCGCATCGGCTCGTCCGAAGTGACCGTAAGCCGCGGTCTTGCGGTAGATCGGCCGGCGCAAGTTGAGGCTCTCAATGATCCCCTTCGGGGTCAGCTTGAAGTTCTCCCGCACCAGCTTCTGTAGCGTGGCGGAATCGACTGCTCCCGTGCCAAAGGTCTCCACCAGCACGCTGACCGGATCAGCCACGCCGATGGCGTAGGCCAACTGCACTTCGCAACGCTTCGCCAAACCTGCCGCGACGATGTTCTTGGCAATGTAGCGGGCCATATAGGCTGCTGACCGATCGACCTTGGTCGGATCCTTACCGCTGAATGCGCCGCCGCCGTGACGTCCCATGCCGCCGTACGTATCTACGATGATCTTTCGCCCGGTTAGACCGGTGTCGCCCATCGGGCCGCCGATCACGAACCGTCCGGTCGGGTTGATGTGGTATTTGGTGTCGGCATCGAGTAGGGCGGAAGGCAACGTAGCCTGGATCACGTGCTTGAGGATGTCGGCCCGCAAATCCTCGGTCGAGACGTTCTCGGAGTGCTGGGTAGAGATGACGACGGCATCGATCCGAACCGGGTTCATATCCTTGTCGTATTCCACCGTTACCTGGCTCTTGCCATCCGGCCGGAGATAAGAAAGCAGCCCGCTCTTGCGCACCTGGGTCAGCTTCTGGCTGAGCTTATGGGCCAGCGAGATCGGGGTTGGCAGCAGGTCTTCATTCTCGTTGGTGGCGTAGCCGAACATCATGCCCTGGTCGCCGGCACCCCCGGTGTCAACGCCCATGGCGATATCGCCAGACTGCTTATTGATGCTGGAGATCACGGCGCAGGTATTGGAGTCGAAGCCGTAGAGAGCGTTGTCGTAGCCGATCGAAGCCACCACTCCGCGCACCAGGGATTGGAAGTCAACGTAGGCCTTGGTCGTGATCTCGCCGGCAATCACTACCAAGCCAGTGGCAGTTAAAGTTTCGCAGGCTACACGGCTGAAGGGGTCCTGCGCGAGGCAGGCATCGAGGATCGCGTCGGAGATCTGGTCGGCGATCTTATCCGGATGTCCTTCGGTCACTGACTCGGATGTGAATAGAAATCTATCGTGTTGTGGCAAGTAGCTTCCTCCTGTTTTTTGTCCCCCGGGGAGAATTTCAGCGGTCTTTTCCCGATTTGCAGGATCGAGCGCACTCCAGCCGTGATCTCATCCGGCGCTCATGAGAAAGAGCGGGCCGGACCCCGGTCGCTCTATAGGTCTCTTAAGACGGTATCAGAGGGGGATCAGCGAGGCAAAGGCACCAGTGGTACCGATATCGATTGGAGGTTACCTTCGCCGAAGGATGTGATCGCGGCGGTAGTATGGGTAACCTGCGCCGGCGTGACCAGGGAGATTTTCTTGTGAACATAGCTCCAGACAAACCAACTGAGTCCGGCAACCAGGAGCAGTAGAACCCCGATGCCCGTCCAGCGCAGCCGCTGGTCAGGACGCTTCCCGGCTCCGGCCTCGCTGCGGGCTTTGCTGGCATTTTCAGCAAAACGCATCCAGCCGTCTTCGTCTGCTGTTGCCCCGGTTGACTGGTGCGCTGAGAGGTAGCGTCCGACCCACTCCTCTTGATCGAGTCCTACGACCCTGGCGTACTCTCGCACCATGCTCTTGTTGAATACGCCGCCCGGGAGAACATCGAAGTGCTCTTGTTCGAGGGCTACCAGGTGCCGATTGCTGATCTTCGTAACCCGAGTAATCGCGTCCAGCGTAATCCCGCGAAACTCCCGCTCCTGCCGTAATGTGTCACCGAAATTCCCCATACATTACACCCATCGATTCAAAGCAATGGCTCCATCGAAGAAGAACGCGGGCCGGGCACGGGTGAAGGAACGCCAGCTCCAGACTTGTAACCACGGAATAGCTTACCGGCTATCCCTTGTATGACCTTAAGCTGACATTCTCAACCATACGGCCGCACTCCTGCCAGGTCAAAAGCAATTCCCTGTAGCCCTTTAGTTTGTGCGCGCTACAGCATCTCTTGAGTTACTGGACCGATGCTCTCCAGGGAGCGGATTAAGCTACCACGCAATTTTGCTACACTCGGCTCAGTCAGGCGAATAGCATGAATAGGTTAGTCATCGGCAATCTGCTCCATCGCCCCTTAAGATCGTCGATCAGCATACTTGCGGTGGCCATCGAGGTCACCATGATCCTGTCGATCGTGGGCATCATGGTGGGCATGATCCAGGGGAACCGCACCCAGACCAACGGGATCGGCGCAGACCTCATCGTTCGCCCTCCGAATCAAACGTTCCTGGTCGGCGTGAGCGGAGCGCCGGCTCCGGCAAAGATTGCCGATGTGCTGCGCAAGCTGCCCCATGTCACAGTCGCGTCTCCGGTCATTCAACAGACTTTCCACGCAAACCGCCGTTGAGACCATTTGGGGTATCGACTACCAGAGTTTCAATGCCTTGCGGCCTTTTGTCTTTCTCTCCGGCGGACCATTTCAAGGACCCGAACGACGTGATCGTGGATGATTTCTTTGCCCGCAACGGCGGCAAGGGCATACCAGGTGGGCGACAGCATTCCCATCCTCAACCACACCTTCCGCATCTGTGGCATTGTCGAGCACGGCAAGGGCGGCCGGAAGTTCCTGCCCATCAAGACCCTGGGTGCCTTGCTGGGAGCGGAAAACAACGCCACGCTCTTCTACGTAAAGGCCGACAATCCGGATAACGAAGCTCTTATAAAGCAGGAAATACAGGCAGTTCCGGGACTTTCCGCATATCAGGTGCAAACCGTTCAGGAGGTTCTCTCCATGTTGACGCCAGAGCACCTGCCTGGTTTCAACATCGGATTACATGTCGTGATCGGGATCGCGGTTGTGGTTGGCTTTCTCGTCATTTTCCAGGCCATGTACACGGCTGTCCTCGAGCGAACCCGCGAGATCGGAATTCTTAAGTCGTTAGGCGCTTCCCAGATCTACATCGTCAATCTTGTCTTGCGGGAGACCGCGTTTCTCTCCCTGGTTGGCATCATTCTGGGTATCGGCGCGGCTTTCTTGATAAAGACGGGAATGGGCGTTCGCTTTCCCACACAGCCCTTTCCCATCAGTCTTGGATGGATCGTTGCCGCCACACTGATCGCCTTTGGTGGTGCGCTGGTGGGAGCGAGCTATCCAGCTCTGAAGGCCGCCAGAAAAGATCCGATCGAGGCCCTGGCCTACGAATAGACCAACATCGGATGCCGGTTGAGATGGCTGGATCCGAGTCCGACTAACAAATGTTTAGGTAAGTAGCCGCCTTAAGCTTTGTCATTCCGCCTGTCCCGGCGTGCGGTGGGACAGGACTCCGGATTTCCTGCACGCTGCACCAACCAACGGCCACGCATGCGGCTTTCTTTAAGGAAAGCCGCACGAGGTTCGACGACGTCACTGAGCCGGACAGAAAATCCGGAGGAGCGGAGGGATCTGCAGTTTCTTTTCCCTACGCCTCTAATGCCTGTAATACACCACCGTGACTGCGTTCGCGAGCATAGTCAGCCGGACTCTTTCCCTGGTCGCAGCGCAAATCCGGTTTTGCCCCTGCCTCCAGCAGAATCTTAACCAACTCGACCAAGCCCGCAGCCGCTGCCTGGTGCAAGGGGCATGTAGCCTCCGGCCTGCGCCATGTTTACGTCCGCTCCTTGTTCAATCAGGATGCGCGACCGTCTCCGGATCCCGGCTCAAGGCAATACATGCATGCAGTGGCTGATTGTGCATGGGTTGCGCGAGAAGCGGTGCACGTGTGCTCCGTGGGCAAGCAGCAGAGCCGTTGCCTGGGGTCCGCCAAATGCAGCGGCCAGGTGGAGAGGAGCCCAACCGTCTGCCGAGCTCGCATGAACCAGCATGGGGTCCTGTCGTAACAGCGGCTCGAGGCGGTTGCAGTCTCCCAGGGCGGAAGCTTCGAATATGTCCAGCGCCGGAAGATGCGTGAGCAGGTAGTCCCTGATCAGCGGCTGCTGGTTATAAATGCTCCACAAAAAAGCAGAGACGCCCTGGGCGTCTCTGCAAGTAAGAAGCGATGGATCTTCCTCCGCCGCGGCGGCGACTTCTGCCGTTTGCCCATTGCGGATGAGATTAAGAAACCGTTGGCTCACCGCCTCAGATTAGCATCGCCACTCCGGGTCGCCCACAGAAGCCGCCAAAACCGCGTCCTTTGCTCCCTTTGCCACTGAACCCGGCTTGGTACGGTTGGAGTAGATGCGGAAGGTGACGACCATGTCGATCACCACCGGTACCGCCTGACCATTAAGCATCGCCGGCTGGAAGTGCGACTTCTTGACCGCGTCCACTGCCTTCTCGTCGAGTCCGAACCCGATGGGGCGGGCGATCGCGATCTGCCGCGGAATTCCCGAGGCATCGACCACCGTGCGCAATAGCTCCATGCCCGCGATCCCGTATTTCTGGGCATATTCGTTCGAGCTGGGGTCGATGCTGTTCAGTACCTTGGGCGGCGTCATGCCTTCGCTGACAACCTTGATGTTGGCATCAGCGGGCATGTACTGCCGGTGTTGGCTCTTGCTGTGGAAGTATTCCTGCCAGTAGTCGGGCAAGTGGGAAAGCATGCTTTGGTCCATGTCGCTGGCAAAGATGTTATCCAGCGCCTTGTTCATCAGCATGGCGCTATGCGCCGGAGAGACGGCTGCCAGGGCCTCGTAGGTCTCGACAGCAGCCCCGCTCGTGGGCGGATTTGGCGGCGCCGTGGCTGTCGCATCATTCCTGGTCTTTAACGTCTGGGCCGCTGCAATCTCCTGCGGCGTAGGCTCATTCTTCTTCTTTTCCTTCTTCACCTTGGGGATGACGATAAGCTCGCGGGCAATGGAGATGTGAACCGGCTTCTTTGAGATCTTGACCTTATCAAAGGACTTGCTTTCGTCTTCGTACGGCAGTGCGCCGAAGTAATGCAATCCGTAGCGATCTGCCTCGATCTCCAGCTTGTGCTTGGAAAGCTTCACTTTCCTGACTTCGAAGGCGGAAAGCGTGAAAGAGGCAACGGTGGGCGAGCCGTTCACCTTGCCATCCTGGTCGAAATTCAGATCGTCGCCCAGATAGGAGCCGCGCAGAAAGATCAGCTTACCGACGTAACGGGCGCGCAGAGCATCCTCGGTAAGAGGAGGAGTTGACTTAACCAGAGCCGCATTCGAAGCCGCGCGTTGGAGTCGCCGCAGGTGTTGGAGTCGTGCCAGACGTCGGAGTTGCCGCCGGGGCAGGAGCCACCACTTCGCTGCCAGCTGTCTGCTGGGCGCTCGAGAGTGTGGTAAAAACGCCGCACAGTAGGGCCGCGGTCATAAACGACGAGAGTTGCTTTTCGAACTTCATTCGGTCTCCTTGCTCGTACTTCCCGGCTGGCGAGCTACGCCGTCCGGTCAGTGCGAGTGCCGGCAGCAGGGATTTGCTGCTGCAAGCCTGTGGGACTGCCAGCCCGGGCTGGGTGCGACCGGGTCGAAACAGGAAGCGATTGGGCCTGGGCATTTTCGGCCATCAGCATGATGGCCAGGGCCAGCAACAACCCGATGCGGATAAGCGCAGCTACCAGGGATTCAGAGGCACGTTGTGTCATACGAGGGGGGAACCTCCGCTATATTCCAAGGAGAGCGTATGACCTTCGGAATCAGGCGAAAATGCCTCTTTTGTGCGGCATGTGTAACTCCACCCCCGTTGACTCCCTTGCCCGAATGCGTTACTCTGAACTTCTTGCGCAGTGCCGCGTCCGGCCGTCTGTAGTCGCCGTCTGATCCGACGAGGTGAAGTCCCGGCAAGTCTGGGAAGCCACTTCACAGCAAACCGGTCTGAAGATTGAGCGAGCCCAGGTAGCCTGCCAGGAAAGCGAACCCGAAGATGCGCTTTGAGCGATTCCCTAGTGAAACCGCTCTAAATCTAATCTTCGCCACTCAAGCGATTTGAACCTTTCGTTTGCGGGAGAGCAGTTGCCAGCCGCGAATTCTTGCGCTGGTGTGCAACGCTCGTCCGAACGAGGGTTCCCCTGGGAGAACTGGTAACGATGTCTACGTATTTTCCAAGCTCGCACGATATCACCCGCAAATGGTTCGTGGTTGACGCCAGCGGCAAGACCCTGGGACGTTTGGCGACCGAAGCGGCCAGCATGTTGGCCGGCAAGAAAAACCCGAAGTACACGCCCTTTATCGACATGGGTGATCACGTGATCATCGTCAATGCGGAAAAGATCGTGCTGACCGGCCTCAAGAGTCAACAGAAGGTCTATCGCCGCTACACCGGCTTTCCCGGCGGCCTGCGGGAAGAGTCCTTTGTGCGCCTGATGGCGCGCCGCCCGGAGAAGATTGTCGAAGACGCGATCAAGGGCATGCTGCCCAAGAGCAAGATGGGCCGCCAGATGGCAACCAAGCTCAAGGTTTACCGCGGCGATAAGCATCCCCATCAGGCCCAGCAGCCTGAGGTTTTAGAGTTGGCGGCTCGCTAAACGTCAAGCTCCGCAGGACATAGCAAAGAATAGGACGGACATGGCAGATTTGGTTCAGTACTACGGAACAGGGCGTCGCAAGGCGAGTGTAGCGCGCATTTTCTTGCGCCCTGGCAGCGGCAACTTTGTCGTCAATCAGAAACCTTTCGAGACTTATTTTGTTACCCATCAGCAACGGGTTTCCGCCAAGCGGCCGCTGGAGCTGACCGAGCATGGCGCCAATTTCGATGTCTTGGCTACGGTCAAGGGTGGTGGAGTTTCCGCTCAGGCCGATGCAGTGAAGATGGGTATCGCGCGTGCTCTGCTCGAGTTCAACCTGGAGTTGCGCAAGACGTTGAAGGCTGACGGCCTGCTGTCCCGCGACGCGCGCATTAAAGAGCGCAAGAAGTACGGACAGAAGG
The DNA here is from genome assembly GCA_963746595.1 of uncultured Acidobacteriaceae bacterium. Lineage (GTDB taxonomy): Bacteria > Acidobacteriota > Terriglobia > Terriglobales > Acidobacteriaceae > PALSA-350. The sequence continues at coordinate 569,393 of CAVVBS010000009.1, read as the reverse complement.
GCGCCCGCAAGCGCTTCCAGTTCAGCAAACGTTAAGGCGGTTCGTAATTGGTGTAGACCGACGCGATGGGCCTTTTCGTGGTTTTCTCCCAAGGAAAACCACACCTCGCGGTTTTTATCAGGGCACAGTAATTGCGAAACCGTGTAAGGCATCCGCAGGAGATGGTTCATCGTTTCCGGCGATGCATGCAGTGAAACGATGCTATTGCGTCAAAAATCTTCCCCGCCCCGGCTTTCTGGAGCGGGCGAGGGAAATCAATTCCGGCCACGCCGGAATGCAATTCAAGAGGAGGTAGTTTGGCCACTATCACGATGAAGGAGTTGCTCGAAGCAGGTGTTCACTTCGGGCATCAGACCAAGCGTTGGAATCCGCGGATGAAGGAATACATCTTCGGCGAGCGTAACGGGATCTACATCATCGATCTGCAAAAAACCTTGAAGATGTTCAAGGAAGCAAGCAAGTTCGTCACCGACCTGACCGGACAGGGTAAGGTCATCCTTTTCGTCGGCACCAAGAGACAAGCCCAGGACGCGATTGCCGAAGAGGCAAACCGCTGCGGCATGTTCTACATCAACCAGCGCTGGCTGGGTGGACTGCTGACCAACTGGATCACGGTACAAAAATCCGTGAAGCGCCTTCAGGAACTGGATGAGATGGCCACCGATGGCCGCTATGAGCTGCTGACCAAGAAAGAGGTCATCCGGCTGGAGCGGGAACGCAAGCATCTGCAGGCCAACCTGGCAGGCATCAAGAATATGCGCCGGTTGCCCGACGCGCTCTTCGTGGTCGATTCGAACAACGAAGCCATCGCTGTCAAGGAAGCCCGCAAGCTGGGCATACCGGTGGTCGCTGTGGTTGATACCAATTGCGATCCTACCGTGGTCGACTACGTGATTCCCGGCAATGATGACGCGTTGCGCGCCATCCGCCTGTTTACCTCCAAGATCTCCGATTCCGTAGTGGAAGGTGTGCAGATGGCTGGCGACAAGCGCGCAGCCGACGCTGGCGTGACCGCCGATGCGCAGCTTGAGGCCGCTCCGGTAGAGGTTTCCGGCCTTGAAGCCGGCGCCGACGAGCCATCCGGCGAAGGCGAAGTGGTCGATCTGGAAGCTGCACTTGGGGGAGGCATTCGCAAGGCCCCAGGAGTGATAGCCGTCGACGAGCCGGAAGTTGCCGAGCGAACCATCTAGAGCATTTTCACTTCTACGCAACACCAAACCTTTCCGCTTACCCATGCGTAACCGGGGATACAGCGGTCTAACATTGGTGTAGACCGAAGCAAGAAGCCTTGAAGTGGTCCCGGCGCGCCGGGACCACTTCTCGCAATCTTGTCAGGCCACAGTGATTGTTAAACCGCTTTTACGGCCTGTTTACAGGCCAGCAAAGGAATCGCAAGAGGATGTCAACCGTGACTGAAAATATCTCCGCCGCACAGGTCAAGGAGCTTCGCGAGAAGACTGGCGCGCCGATGATGGACTGCCGCAACGCGCTCCAGGAAGCCAAAGGCGACCTGGACCAGGCGGTTGTAGTTTTGCGCAAGAGAGGCATGGCGTCCGCAGCCAAGAAGGCGTCGCGCAGCACCTCCGAAGGCGCTGTCGGCACCTACATTCATGCCGGAGGCAAGATCGGCGTGCTGATCGAAATCAACTGCGAGAGCGACTTTGTCGCTCGGACGGAGGATTTTCAAGAGCTGTTGAAGGACATCTCGATGCACATCGCGGCCACGGATCCTCGCTATATTCGCCGTGAGGATGTCACCGCCGAGGACCTGGAGCGGGAGAAGGATATCTACCGGTCCCAGGCCGCGGCCACCGGCAAGCCGGCCCCGGTGATTGAGAAGATCGTGGAAGGCAAAATGAGCAAGTTTTACGAAGAAGTCTGCCTGCTCGAACAGCCCTTCATCAAGGACCAGTCGTTTGCCATCAAGGACTTGATCGCGCAGAAGATCGGCAAGTTGGGTGAGAACCTCAGCGTACGCCGCTTCGCCCGCTTCAAGGTCGGCGATCCGGTCTGGACCGTCGCCCAGATCAAGCCCAACACCGCAGAATAACCCTCCCAACTTGGGTGAAGAGGGCCGGGAGATTCCCGGCCCTCTTTCTATGTGGCGAGGGACCTGCTGTGCGCCTCTCCTTAACGCAACTGTCGGTTTCGACAGGAACCCGGGGTAGCTAGTGAAGGGACCAGCGGTTCTTTTCCAGGCCGCTCGCTGGTCTCGAATTCGTATCAAAATAGATCGCAAATACCCCCCAAACCGAGGGATAGCGGCTTGTCCTGGATGTGCGATACTTTGCTTGAATGTACAAACGAGTCCTGCTCAAACTGTCGGGCGAAGCGCTAGCGGCGGACCGCGGCTTCGGTGTGGACGTTGCCAAGCTCCATGAAATCTCACTGGAGATTTTGGCGGTTCGGGATCTCGGCGTGGAAGTCGCTATCGTCGTCGGCGGGGGGAATTTCTTCCGCGGCGTGGCCGAACAGGCACGCATGATGGACCGCGTCTCCGCTGACCACATGGGGATGCTGGCTACGGTAATCAATTCGCTGGCACTCCAGGATGCTCTGGAAAAATGCCAAGTCCAGACCCGCGTCATGTCTGCCATCGAGATGAACCAGGTGGCCGAACCCTACATCCGGCGGCGCGCCATCCGCCATCTAGAAAAGGGCAGAGTGGTTATTTTTGCCGCCGGCCTGGGAAATCCATACTTTTCCACAGATACGGCCGCGTCTCTGCGAGCCATGGAGATCAAAGCAGACGTCCTATTAAAGGCCACGAAAGTGGAAGGGATTTACGACGCGGATCCTGTTATCACCAAAGATGCAGTGAAATTCGAGCAGATTACCTACATGGAAATCCTTCGGCTCGGTCTAAAGGTAATGGACAGCACTGCAGTGAGCCTGTGCAAGGACAATAATTTGCCCATGATCATCTTCAACATGAACCGTCCTGGAAACATCCTGCGTGTCGTGAGCGGAGAAAAGGTCGGCTCCCTGGTGACCGCCTGACTCCCCAGAGCAGACTCGCGGAACGTCCCCCGGTTCCCGCACTTAAGGCCACAGAACGATCGGCCCTTCCGGTGGAGGCAGCGGCCCACGCTTCAGCAGGGCCGGTGTTGGTGCAGCAGGCTGCGATAGCGGCGCCGCGGCGCTCACAATTGCCTGCGCTCACGGGCGTCCGCTGCTTTGCCGCCCTCAACCTGGTCTTTTTCCATTTTGCCGATCCCCATTCGTTTGGACCGTTGAGCCCTGTAGTCAACGGCGGATACATTTCGGTTAGTTTCTTCCTGCTGCTTTCCGGCTTCATCCTCACCTATAACTATGCCGATCGCGCCCAACGTGGTGCGCTCACCGCGCGCGGCTTCTGGTCCGCTCGCTTCTCCCGCCTCTATCCCGTCTATGCCTTCAGTCTGTTGCTCTCAGTGGGCATGCTGGCGCAGGAGGTTCAGGCACATACCCTGCGGGACTTTGGCCTGGGATTGATTCTCACCCCGCTGCTGTTGCAAGGATGGCATCCCACCCTGTCGACGTTTTGGAATACCCCGGCGTGGACTATGTCTACCGAGGCGTTCTTCTATCTTCTGTTCCCGTGGCTGATCACGCGTCGCCGTCCGCAGCAGAAGCGAACCATGCTGCTGATCCTGGTCGCGGTATGGTTCTGCAGCCTGGTCCTTCCCGGACTCTATATGTACTTCAATCCGGATGGTGATCTTCACCCCGATCGCTATTCGGTCGGCATCTGGATGCGGGCGCTGAAATTCATGCCGGTGCAGCATTTGTTCTCCTTTCTCTTCGGCATGACGCTAGGATTTTTGAATGACAAGATTCGGCCCGAAAGCCGCAAGCGCCTGGCGTTAGGGATTTTTGCTTTTGCGGCGCTCTACCTTCTTCTGTGTGTAGGCGATCACCTGCCGTACGCGATGATGCATGACGGACTGCTCATGCCGCTTTTCGCCGGGGTTGTCCTCTGTCTGGCCGGCCGTAATCCGATAGCAAGTTTCTTTGGCCTGCTTCCCTTTATCGCTATCGGAGAGGCGAGTTACTGCCTCTACCTGTTGCACTTCAATCTCTGGACGCTGCTCCACGACTCGCATTTTCTAGAGAAGAGCGGCCTCATCGTCTACGATCCCTGGATCTCTTACCTGCTGCTGATTATTGCCGCGCTGTTGACCAAGAGGCTCATCGAGCGGCCGGGAAGAAGCTGGATCAGCCGGCGTCTTGAGCCCAGTTCGGCCCGGGGAGTCTAGCAGACTGAAGAAGAAGCCCTGTTTTGTATCAGGCACGACCCTAAGCTTGCAGAAAAGCCTCTACGAAGGGCACGGCTTCAGTCGTGCCGTAAAAGTCATGCGCGAGAGACGGCTTTAGCTCCTGAGGTGTTGCCTTCTTGCCCTGCGTTCAGAGTTTTTCGCAATCCATCCGGACGAAGAGTAAAAGCAGAACCCGGGATGCTAAGCGCAAGTTGAATTCACTCGACAGCGCGGAGAGAAAGCAAAAGCTGGAATGGGATGGCTTTTGCAATCATTTAAGCGCCGCCTCTTGATCGGAGGGCGATCATAGCATAGGAATATTTCTCTCCAAGCGCCATCACAGCAGAGGTAGAGTGGGGCATGATCGAGGTGATTGATAACCTTTTGCAGAGTAAAAGTGAAAATACCTTAACGCGAAGAACACTGCTTTCGCTTCCTGTCGCGCTGCCATTTCTGAATCTGGCAATGCACACGGCTACCAGCGAAGAGCTCTATTTCCCACCTTCCGATGCCGCAGGCGGCTGGCGAAGTCTTGAGACCTCCTCGGAGGTCCGCAGTCGCACCGGCATCGACAAGGTCCGGCTGGATGAAGCATTTCAATATACCCAGACGACCAGTCAGCATGGCGGCCTGCTCGTCGTCCGCCACGGATACCTGGTCTACGAGAAGTATTTTGGCCGAGGCAACCGGGAAGCCAACCCCAATATGTATTCCGTCGGCAAGATGTTCACCAGTGTCGCGTGCGGGATCATGTTGTCTGAACATAGCGGCCGCTTTCCCGATGGCCTGGCACAGAAGGTCTTTACGCAGCAGTATCTGCCCGAAGCCTTTCCTCTTAGTGACCCGCGCATGGCCGCTATTCAGCTCGGCAACTTGCTCACCATGACCTCCGGAATTCAAGCCGCAACCTACGCGCGACCCGGTATGGAGACGGTCGCGACCGCAGGTCACCAAACCGCGATCGTAAAAGGCGAGAATGTCGACCTGCCCAATTGGGTCTCGCCCGATCCGGTTCATGACCAGCTGCAGGACCAGGACGGTAGCGCACTGCATGGAAGGATGTGGACGGCCCCCGGTGACGGGTACCTGTACTCGCGCGATCCCCACATTGCCTCCATCGTTCTTCGCCGCGTCGTGGGGATGGAATTGCAGGAGTATCTAAACCAGAAACTCGCCCAGCCCATGGGCTGGGGGCGATGGGGATATGCGACCCATCGACCAGGAGGGAATCTGCCCCACACTCCTGGTGAAGGAGGCATTGCTCTCCATTCCACCGATGCCTTGCGCTTTGGCTACTTGCTGGCCAGAAACGGCCGCTGGGAGAAACAGCAGCTGATACCGCAGGACTATCTTGCGCTGCTGAGCCGGCCGTCTCCGTTCAATCCGCACTCTCCGTTCAGCTTGCAATTCGAGGTCAACACAGACGGACACGTTGCCGGCGCGCCGCGAGACGCCTTCTTCAAGTCTGGGGCGGGCGGTTTTGGCCTGTACGTGATTCCGTCGTTGGATATGGTGATCTACAAGATGTCGTCGCTGAATGACGAGACGTATGACCCGGCGGGCACCGGTCTGCCGCTCACCTACACCCCCGATACTTCCCGCGACACCTGGAAGCCGCATCCATTCAATCAATTCGTCGATGGTCCTATCTCAGGAGACGTAGGGGTGCGCAGAACACTTGAGATGGTTGTGGCTGCGGTAGTTGCGTGATGAGCTTGCTGGCTCCCTGCGGATGCAAGCTGGCTGAGTAAGCGACTGAGAATGCCCCAGGATGCAATCCTGTGGTACCTCTACGTCTGAAATGGATTGTCGCGATTCGAGGCAGCCAGCCCATGTCGTCAATCGGCATTCACAGTGCGGCTCAGGTTCACGCAGGATTAACTTCCTGGGGCATTCTCAGCCAGAGCTGTCCAAATGAGCGGAACAATGGTCTTCTGGACGGCGCAACTTGCTGAATGCATTCAAGAGAACGCGGGCAAGGGAAATCGGGTTGGTTGCTGTAGAGTCGAAAAAAGCTAATTTGGACAAGTCTGATTCTCAGCCGTCCCTTCGGGACTGAGTTTCGTCGGTGGAGTTCTCACGCAGACTCTTAGCCCATGAGGCATGGCCTTCCAGCGCCACAGCCACTCCGCGGAATTAGGGTTGTGCGATGGTGTGGTGGCCATGCGTAATCGCAGCGCTGCAGGTAGGCTGCTGGCCGGCACTGAAGGGCGTATTCTGCACGCCCGAGAGTGCCCCGCTGGAGGGGTCCAGGTGCAAGCCGGAGACCGTGTTGCTGAGAAAGTTGGCGGTGTAAATATAGCGGCCTTCCGACGGCTCGATCAGGATACAGAGCGGCCCGCTACCAACCGCGTAACTGATCGAACCGGGGATCGGTGTGGCGTTGCCGGTAGACGGGTCGATGGTATACGCACTTACGTCGTTACCATTGTAGTTGGCGACATAGACATAAGTGCCGCGGGGGTCGACGGCGACGGCATCGGGCAAGTTATCGGTCTTGAAGGGCGCCGGCATCATCACCAACGATCCACCGGACTGCACCAGGAAACCAAACATCTGATTGGAAGCGCCGTCGGTGACATACAGGAATTTATCGGTCGGATCGCTGGTAATTGCATTGGGCGTCGTTCCAACCTTAAAGAGGCCGATCGAACTAAGCACGCCGTCCGACCCAACTTGAAACGCGGAGATGGTGGCGTCGCTTTCATTCGCCGCGTAAACGAAGTTTCCATTAGCCAACACATGGACAGCAACCGGATTATTCCCCAAGGGGAAGAAAGCGTTTGTGCCATCTGGTACCGGTTGGCACAAGCTGCCCGTCGCGCCCAGCTGACCATTTGCATTGACGGGGAAAACCACCAGTGCGCCGGGCCCCGGTATGTTGGTGCTGAAGTTCGGCTGGTAGGTCTCTACCACGTAGAGATAGGTACCTGCCTGGTTGATGGCCAACTGGGTGGGGTAGCTGCCTGGCATGTTGCAGGTCTGCTGCGGATAGAGTTTCCCATCGGTGCCAATGGCGAATTCCACAATGGTATTGTCGTCATGATTGATGACGTAGAGATTCTTACCGTTGGCGGACGCCACATCCGCGACAGGATTTCGGCCGCCCGAGGGATAGGGCGAATCGGGGATCTGGTACAAGGCGCCGGCTTCGCTATCTACTTTGTATACGTTGATCTGCCCCGGGTTCTGCTTGGACGCGGTAACGTAAAGAAAATCGATTGTATTGCTGGGAGCGCATGAAGTAGCTCCGAATCCGAGGCCAAGGGATACTACCGAAGCCAGGGCAATCCGGCCGAATTTACTCAGCTTCAGCCCGCAGCCTCGCCGATAGCGCTTCGTCGCTCCGGACCTATACAGGGGGACGCCCATACTATGCAGCATCAGGGCTGTACGACCTCGATGGCATGGTTGCCGTGAGTAATGGCAGCGCTGCAGGTAGGCTGCCCGCTGGCCTTGAAGGGTGTGTTCTGCACCGGCGATAGCGCCCCAGTCGCAGGGTTCAGAGTCAAGCCGGAGATTGTGTCGCCAAGGAAGTTCGACGTGTAGACAAAGCGCGCTTCCGCGGGTTCGATCAAGATGCAGGTTGGCCCAGCATCCACCGCATACGTGGTTGACCCGGAAATCTGCGTGGCGTTTCCGGTAGACGCGGTCGATCGTGTAGGCACTCACGTTGTTGGCATTGTAGTTGGCAACGTACACATAAATACCGCGGGGATCGACCTCCACAGAGACGGGAAGAATGTCCGTCTTGAAGGGGGTCTGCATGTTGATCAAAGTTCCGTTGGCCTGGATCAGGAAACCAATCATCTGATTGGCCGCACCGTCGGTGACGTAGAGGAACTTACTGGTCGGATCGGTGGAAATCGCATTAGGAGCCACGCCGACGGGATAGGTAGCGATCAGTGTGAGAGCGCCACTCGTGCCCACCTGAAACGCGGAGATGGTGGCGTCATTTTCGTTAACCGCATAAACGAAGTTGCTGCTGGCCAGCACGTTCACGGCTACGGGATTGTTTCCCACCGGGAAGAAGGCATTGGCGCCATTCGTGACCGGCTGACATAGACTTCCCGTGGCCCCCAGTTGCCCGGTGGCATTGACGGGAAAGACCACCAGCGCCCCGGGTCCGGGTTTGGCGGCGTTGAAGCCCGGCTGGTAAGTCTCCACAACATAGAGGTAGGTACCGGCCTTGTTGATCGCCAACTGAGTAGGGAAAGTGCCTGGTACAGTGCAGGACTGCTGTTGGGAGAGGCTGCCGTCCGTGCTGATGGCGAACACCACGACCGCATTGCTGTCGTGATTGACCACGTAGAGGTTCTTGCCATTCGCCGAAGTTACGTCGGCTACGGGATTCTGTCCGCCCGAAGAATAGGGCGACTCTAGAAATTGGTATCAACGCTCCCGCTTGACTATCCACCTTGTAGACGTTGATCTTCCCTGGGTTGTCCTTGGAGGATGTGACGTATAGAAAGTCAATCGTATTGGGGGGTCCGCACGCAGTAACACCGAATCCCAGACCAAGGGTTACAACCGAGGCCAGTGCAATCCGGCCGAATTTACTCAACTTCATGCGCTTCCTTCATCCTGGCCCAACGAACCAATGGAGCAGGGCTGCAGTTCGCAGCAGAGCTATGGATAGAGAGTCTTTTGAGTCCCAATTGCATTGTAAAAGCTCAGGTCGCTTTCAGCCACCTGAGCCCTGAAGCCTGTAAGCTCTAGAACAGCGTACCGCTGACGACGCACCAGGTCGGGTTACCGGGGCCAGTGAAGGAAGTGTTCTTCCGCAGTGTGGTCAGGGTTCCCGTCGAGGAGTTGATCACCGCGCCGGTGATAGTGCTGTCGGCATAATTGGCCGTGTAGAGATACTGGTTCGATGGATCCTCAAGAATGCACTGTGGAGAGGATCCGGAGCCAAAGGTAGTGCTGGTCCTGCTTGCTCCGCCGGACAGCGTCGTCAATCTGCCCGTAGTCGGGTCGATGAAGAATGCGCTTACGGAACTTGACGGGCTGGTTGGCGTTGAGATTGGGTCCCATAGTTCGCGAGGTAGAGGAACTTGCCTTGTGGTCGACAATCATGGGTCCAGGATTGGCCACCGTGCCCGAGTTGTTCACAGCGCCCCCAACCAGCGATTGGAGCGCACCGTTGGTGCCGATCGTATAGGGCAAAATCACGCCCGAGGGGTTGACACTTTGCCCCGCATCGATCAGATATATGTACCTGGGGCTGGCATAGATAAAGCTCAGATCCTCAGCCCCGGTAGGAATGGGCGTATTCTGCGTCAGGGTCAACTGGCCACTGCTGTTCGCATAAACGAAGACCGCCTGAGAGGGATCGAGAGGCGCTTCCACTGCCCTTCTCGATGGTGTAGATATACGAGTTACTCGGAACCACTACAAAGTTGATGGGTCCAGCTGCCCACCGGGAAGTAAGTAAGGTTGGCGCCCGTTGTAGGGTTCTTAACCTGCTGGTTGGTGATCAACGAGAGCCGGCCGGTATTAGGGTCGATGTTGAAGGATGTGATGTCTCCGCAGACGGTGGCAGGATTTCCACTCACATAGCCCACGCAATCTATTTGCGGGATTGGGATCTTGGGAATCAAGCACGAATAGATGAGTGCCGGACGAGTCGGTCTGGATCGAGATCGGATAGTTGCCCTGGCTGGTATAAGCTTGTCTGGAAGCTCAGTGAACCTTTTCCGCCGACTGTGAAGAGCGAGATGTTTGGTGACGGTATTATCCGGGCTTACGCAGAGGAACAAGCCGCTTGCCCGGTTCCGCCACAGCCTGCGTTTAGTACATAGAGAAACTTTCCCGCATTGGCCATCAGCGCCTTGATGGGATTGGCGCCGCCGGAGGCAGTAAGGGAGAGTTTTCCGTGGGGGTCAGATTGCCAAGGTTGTTATCGATCCTGTAGCCGGAGACCTGATTATATTGCTGGCCGGTGACATAAAAATAACCGACTGTATGATCTGTACTGCAAGAGGTCACTCCCAATCCTGTTCCCAGGGATACCGCCAAGGCCAGACTCATCCGGCCGAATTTCCTGAACTTCATGCGTTTCCTTAATCCCCGTCGCTGTCGCGGTCTCGGGCTGCCTTTGCAGCTAAAACTGTATGAAAAATTGATCCTAGTCGCTAATTGTAAAAGCTAGAACCACTTTCGGCTAGCGTCTCCCCTGTAGGTGTGCTTCGGAGAGAGGCTGCTCACGCAGCTTTTCCGTCAAGAAAAGCTGCACATGACCACCCTCGAAAGCATATCGCAACCACTTCGGAGGAGAGGCTGCTGACGTAGCGTTTCCGTCGGGAAAAGCTGCACGAAACCACCTCCGAAGCATATCGCAAACCGGGAGAAGCCCTGGGGCAGCCCCGTTTGATCAGACTGAAGCCCGCGCCGTCGGCTAGCACCGGAGTCTTCGCACTTCTCGCTAAGGCTGAGAACCGCGATCTCCTCCCTGCACGGCGCGGGTCACCATACACGGCAGGAGTTCTCTGGGTACATCGGGGCGCCCTTCTTGCAGCTGAAGGCCTTGCCGAACTCGTCGAAGTTTTGCACTGCGCCGTTCACCCGCCACTGGCCGGGGGAATGCGGATCCGTTAGCGCTCTGCTCCGCGCGGCTTGTTCGCGCACGTTCTCGCACCAAATCTGGCCGAAGGAGAGAAAGAATCGCTGCGCCGGCGTATAGCCGTCGATCTGCGGCGCAACTGCGTGCCTGGTTCTTTGGCCAAAGAAGCCATTAACGCCGAGTAGGCCAAGCGAAGCCCGCCATTGTCAGCGGTATTCTCGCCCAGGGTCAGGCTGCCATTGAGCTTTTGCCCGGGCGCAGCCTCGAAGTTGCCATATTCCTTCACTTCGCAATCAGTGCGCTCGGTAAAAGCCTTGCGGTCGGCAGGGCTCTGCCACTCACGCACATTGCCGTGACCGTCAAATTTGCTGCCCTGATCGTCGAAGCCATGCGTCATTTCATGGCCGATCACTACCCCGATGCCTCCGAAATTGACAGCAGCGTCTTTGGAGAAGTCGTAGAACGGCGGCTGCAGAATACCAGCGGGAAAGTTGATGTCGTTCATGCCTTGGCTGTAGTAGGCGTTCACCGTCGGCGGCGTCATACCCCACTCCGTCTCGTCCACCGGTTTGCCCAGCTTGTCCAGGTTGCGGCGATCCTCATACACGGTCGCGCGGGCCACATTTCCCAGCAGATCATCGCGCTTGATCTCCAGGGTCGAGTAGTCACGCCAGTGCTCCGGATACCCGATCTTGTTGCGGATCAGCGCCAGCTTTTCCTCTGCATTCTTCCTGGTGGCCTCCGACATCCAGGGCAACTGCTGAATATCCGCAGCCAAGCGCCGCTTCCAGCGCCGTGACCAGCTTGACCATGTTCTCCTTCTTTTCCGGGCTGAAGTACTGCTTCACCCAATCCTGTCCCACCGCTTCCCCCAGCGCGTTGTCCGTCGCGCGCGTGCAGCGCTTCCACCGCGGCGCGATCTCTTTCTGCCCCAACAGCTCACCGGAGAAAAAATGGAAGTTCTCCTCGACAAACGCTTGCGACATCCAAGGGGCGGCGTCGTGCAAGGCATGCCAGCGGAGATAGCTCTTCCACGCCTCCAGGCTCTGGGCGTCAATCTGCGCGTTCATGGCAGTGAAGAAGCCTGGGGTCATCACATTCAGCGTCTCGAAGGAACCCATGCTTATGCCATGCAGGTAGGCCGGCCAGTCGAAGTCCGGGGTTAGCTTGCCCAGATCCGCGAGCGTCATCATGTGATAGCGTTTCGCCGGGTCTCTCATGTCCGTCCGGCTCACGGAGCCTTGCGCCAGGGCGGTTTCGATCGCCATCACGTTCTGCGCTTCGCTGGCGGCTTTCTCGGGCATGTCCCCGGCCAGCTGGAACATCTTGGTCATGTGAGCCACGTATTGATCGCGAATCTTTTGCTGCCGTGGGTTCTGCAGCAGGTAGTAATCGCGGTCCGGCAGGCTGAGTCCTCCCTGCCCGGCTTGTGCGATTTGCCGCGTGGAGTCCTTCTGGTCCTGGCCCACGCCGAAGCTGAAGAGTCCACTGATGCCGTGCGGGATCTCAAGCGTACCCAGTAGCGCAGCCAGCTGCTTCTTGTCGCTGAGCGCGTTGATGGTGTCCAGAGCGGGCTGGAGCGCCGTTACGCCCTTTTGGTCGGCGAGCCCGGTATTCATGCATGCCGCGTAGAAGTCGCCATATTTCTGTTCCAGCGCAGTCCTCTTCACGTTCGGTTTCGCCGCTGTTTCCAGCTCTCGATAGAGAAGCCAGTCGTTTCTCTGTCTGAGCTCGTCGAACTGGCCCCACCGGACCTGGTCTGGAGGAATCGGGTTCTCCTTCTTCCAATTGCCGCAGGCGTACTGATAGAAGTCGGTGCAGGGATCGGCTGTCTTGTCGATGGCGGTCAGGTCGAAGCTTTGAAGGGCCTTCGGCTCGGGCGGGGCTTGGGGCCGGCTTGTTTTGTGCATGAGCCAACCCGGAACAAAGCAACAGGGCAACGACGATTTCGAGAGACCTCATTAGGCTGCCTTGTGGGTAGGAATTGTGCCTGGTCAGAAAATCTTCACGTGGAAGGTCAGGTACTTCTTGGGGTTCTCGCGGATAGCTGCGACGAGCCCCCGCGTCTCCGTCAGTGACTGGTCTAGGTTGTTGTAAAGAGAAGGGTTGACAACCAGCTGGCCGATGGTTCCTTGACCGCTGTCCACCCGGTTCAAGACCGAATCGAGCTTGTCTACCGTGTCGCGCAGCTTGGCGGCGAACTGGGGATCTTTGGCGATCATGCCCAGGCCGCCCTTGCCGGCATTGATGTCGGCAAGCAGCTGGTTGGCGCTGGCTACGGATTGGCTCAGGTTGTTGGCCAGCGTCTCGTCTTTCAGCAGCTTGCCGATCGTACCCTTACCCTCGTCCACTTGGGTCGTCATCCTGTCCAGCTTGGCCACGGTATCGTTGATGTGGTTGTACAAGGTGTCGTCTGCCACCAGCTTGCCGATCGAGCCCTTGCCGTTGGCAACGGTGTCCACCAGTTGTGACAACTCGTTCAGGGTCGCCACTGCCTTGTTGTAAAGGTCGGGATTGTTGATCAACTCGCCGATCGAGCCTTTGGTTGAGTTGAGCGAGTCCGCAAGGTGGTCGACCTTGGCCAGGATGGTATTCAATTGCTCGATCGTTCCCTGGCTGGACTTGATGACATCGGAGAGGTTGGGAGTTTCGTTGGTTTTGAGCTCCGCTCCGCTTTGCACTGGCGGACCGGTCGCGGTCTTGCTGTTGATGTCCACGACGGTATCGCCCAGTACGCCGATGGTCTCCAGGCTGGACGTGGAATCGGTACGCACAGCGTCCTTATATTTGGCTCCGATCTTATAGGTCACCTCGACCGGGGTGAGCTTGCGCGCCGGCACGATCCCAATTTTGGTCACTGTGCCGACCGTATAGCCTTCGAGGTTGACCGGAGCACCCTCTTTGAGGCCAGCGGCATTCTCAAAATACGAGCGCAGGACGATCTTTCCTTGGAATATGCCCCCGTGCTGTTTGTCATCAGGAAGATGAGAGCAGTCAAGGCTGCCAACGCCACGATGACCAGAACGCCCACCTTTAATTGTGACCACTGGACTTCCTGCTGACTTGGCACAGACCCCCTCGGGTTGAAGCGAGTGCAGCGGGGTATTCCCCGCTGCGACTGAGCATATCAAATGGCGCTTTCGCCGGGCTCACTCATTCGCGAGTGGACGCGGGAGCCTGGGTTGCCGGCTCTAGCCCTCCATGACCACGGTCGCCATGGCCAGGTTGCCGGTATGGGTGAGGGAGAGTGAGATGGCGCGCACCCCGAGTTCCGTGGCCAATAGCGCAGCCCGCCCGCTCAGTTCGAGAATCGGCCGTCCGCCCGGGTTGCGCCCCACCTGGAACTCATTCCAGGTAACCCCCCTGCTGATGCCGGTGCCCAGCGCCTTCGCTCCCGCCTCCTTGGCCGCGAAACGCGCGGCGTAGCTTTCCGCGCTCACTCGCTTGCGACTGCAGTAGGCGATTTCATGATCCGTATAAACGCGGCGTAGAAAGCGCTCGCCATAGCGTTCGATCGAATGCGCGATGCGCTCAACCTCGATCAAATCCACGCCTGTACCGATCAACATGCTGACCACATTACCATGGGATCACTTTTCGGTCATCTCCCTCCACCCAAAATGTAACCGTAACGGCTAACCGACGTACCTGTCCTGCGGTTCAAGATTGATCTAACGTCGCCGATCAAGGTAGTCAGACGAGGTATATTCGAAGTTCGCGAGTTGGATTTGCTGACACACTTATGCCTGAAACTCTCTTAGACGATGTTCTCTATTTGACCGCGCTCTTGCCGGAAGACCAATCCCTGGTCGTGTCCCGGCTCAGCGGACTCATTCCTGATTGCGGAGCCTGGATTCGTAGCCGCTCTTACGTCGAGCCAGGTACGGCTCGCTTCGTTTTTGAGTTTCCCCGCGACATCTGCGTCGAGATTTACAGTGCGCTGGTCTCGGTTGGGCTTCAACTCACCACGACCTCTCATCTCCTCCTGACCGAGCTTTGCCGCTGCACCCCAAACGTTTTCGACCTATCTTCCCGGACGTTGCCGGCGGTGGATGGAGCGACTCTGGACGCGGCCACGCGCTACATCTGTTCGCTGGAAATCATCAAGGTGCAATTGCAAATCTGGATGGTCAAGGACGAGGAACTGGAAACCCAGCTTGCCGGCAACCAATGCTTCGCAGCCTGAGCAAAGATAGGCTCGTTCCCATCGTTGAGGGAGCAGGCGATGCTCCTGTGCCTTCGTGCTTCTGCTAGGCACAGACCCTTAGGGCCACAGCGTCACCCGGCATCCACCAGCCCATACCGCCGTTGCCAGGCCTCGCGCAGCCGGCTCCATACCCTGCTCTTTTCCTCTTCCGTCGCCGCGCCCGCCAGCGACACGAACGAAGCCGCCTCTGTCTTTGCCAGCTCCAGAAGAGCACGGTCGCGTACCAGGTTGGCTACGCGAAAGTCCGGGATCCCCGCTTGCCGCGTGCCAAAAAACTCTCCTGGCCCACGCAACTGCAAATCCAGCTCAGCCAGTTCGAATCCGTTCTGCGTGCGCACCATGGCTCCCAGCCGCTCCACCGCCTGGGGTGAAATCTTTCCCCCGGTCATGAGGATGCAGTAGGACTTGGCCCTTCCGCGCCCCACGCGACCCCGCAGTTGATGCATTTGCGAAAGCCCAAAGCGTTCCGCGTGTTCAATGACCATCATGGTTGCATTTGGCACATCGACCCCCACCTCAACGACGGTGGTGGCGATCAGCACATCCACCTCCCGCCGTTGAAACCGCCGCATGATGATCTCTTTCTCGTCGGCGTCCATGCGGCCGTGCAACAGACCCAGGCGAAGGCCTTTGAGCGCCCCTGCCTTCAACTCCTGATACATCTCGGTCGCTGCCTTGAGCGACGGCGTCGAAGGGGAGGAAACCGGCTTGAACAATAATCCGGAGGGTTTGCCCTTTTTCGCCGGTAAGGCCGCTGCTGCCGCCTGTTCCGCCTCGCCGGCAGCGAAATCCAACTCCGGCTGATCCTCTTTTGCGCCTTCGATCACCGGGTAGACTACGTACGCCTGGTGCCCCAGCCCCACCTGTTCCCGTACCTGGTCCCATACTTCGCCGGCCAAGTCGTCGGAGACCTGGCGGGTGAGAATGGGCGTCCGGCCGGGAGGCAATTCGTCCAGCACGCTGAGATCGAGGTCACCGTAAAGAGAAAGAGCGAGTGTTCTGGGGATGGGCGTTGCCGTCATGACCAGGACATCCGGTTCGCCGGCGTTGGGCTTCTTCATCAGCCGGAAACGCTGCAAGACCCCAAAACGATGCTGTTCATCGACCACCACCAGTCCCAGCTTGGCGAAATCGACGCGCTCCTCGATCAAGGCATGGGTGCCAATCACCAATTGTGCCTCGCCGCGCGCGATCATCCCCCGGTTGGCGCGTTTGCGGTCTTCGTCGAGTGACCCGGTCAGCAGAACCACTTTGTAGCGCTGCTGCGACCGCTCCAGCAGCTTTCGCGCTCCCAGGAAATGCTGCGTAGCCAGGATCTCCGTGGGCGCCATCAGGGCCGCCTGGTAGCCGTTCTCGATGGCCACCAGCATTGCCTGCAAGGCCACGATCGTCTTTCCTGACCCCACATCACCCTGCAGCAGCCGCCGCATCGGCTCCGGCGCCCGCATATCAGCCACAATCTCGCCCAGGGCGGTCTTTTGCGCCTTGGTGGGGTGGAAGGGCAGCACCTGGCGCAACGCTGACCGCACTGCTTCATTGGTCTCGAAGGGAATCCCTTGCCGCTGGCGAAATTTCTTACGCTTCAACTCCAGGCCCAGTTCGAGGTAGAAGAGCTCTTCGAAGATCAACCTTTTCTGCGCCGGTGTGGCCCAGGACTGGAGCTGGCTCATGGGGGTTCCGGGCTCTGGAAAGTGCGCGCAGCGCAGTGCATCTTCGCGGCTGGGCATCTCCAACCGGCGGCAAAGCGCCTCGGGAAGGGTCTCCGGGATGCGACCTTTCATCTCCTCCAGCACTCTCCAGAGGATGCGCCGCTGCCAGCGCGAAGCCAGCTTGTTGCCCAGAGACTCATAGACTGGGGTGATACGGCCTACCTCCAGCAGCTTCGACTCCTCGTCGTCGTGGTCGTCGGGCAGCACTTCTACCTGCGGCTGGATCATTTTGAAATTATTGCTGCTGCGCGAGGCCTCCACCTTCCCGTAAAGGGCCACCCATTGTCCGGCTTTGAAGCGGTCTTTCAGGTAGGTTCCGTGAAACCACATGCATTTGACCTTGCCCAGGCCTTGGCTCACGGTCATTTCGAAGATGGGCATGCGCCGCGTGCGCATCAGGTTCATTGCGCGCACTTCGCCGATCAGGCTGGCCATCTCGCCCGGGACTAATTCCTCGATGGCTTGCGGACGAAGGCGGTCTTCATAACGGAAGGGTAGATGGTAGAGCAGGTCTTCGATGGTGGCGATGCGCTTGTCCTGCAGGCTCTGGGCGATGCGTGGGCCGATGCCCTTGACGAACTGCAGGGACGTTTCCAGAGTCAGTGGCACATCAGAGATGCTATCAGCGGAGGCGAGCGGGGTGCGTGCGGGAGCCGCGTTCTATCTTTGCCTTAGCGGGCTAAACAGGCTGCGAAAAGCTCCTGTTTTTATGAGGGCACGACTTTAAAGCTTGCGGAAGAACTCATGCTTTGTATCAGGGCACGACTTTAGTCGGGCCGTAAACAAAGCAAAATACGTCGGGCTTCAGCCCCCGAAGGTGTTTCGCGCCAGCCTACCTGGGTTGAAAATGACGGGGCGTAGGCCCTTCAACCGTGTTCGCTGAATCCCCGCTAATCAGGTCTTGGATAGCAAAAGCATGCAATCGGACCTATCCGCTGCCGCTATCACACAGTCCACAGAGCCTGCCCTGCCTGCCCCGGCGTGCCGTGGGAGCTTGTCGAGGGGGACGTCTGAGAATTGCCCAGGGCACAGCCTGGATCCTCGAGCGTTCCTACGTCAGGTTCTCGGCGACCTGTACAGGCCGTCCAGGCGTCTCGTAGAAGCCGCCTGGGAAACAGCGCCCCGTGCTACCTGGCGGAAACGGCATGCCGGCGCTTGTGGGCGGCGGCGTCAAGCATGTAGACACACCTGGCGTCCATATGCTCGGCCATTTGGAAGACCCTATCGAGTTTGTCGTCCAGGGACGGTTTGCTTCCAGATCGAGGCAGAGAATAGTCACGCGAAGTCAGAGCAATTTTGTGTGTACTCATAATGAGTATTGGTATACGTCAGCTCGCGCGCTGCGGAAATGCGCCAATCTCATCATTACCTGGCCACGAAGGGGGCAGCGAGCATCCCCACTCGATCCCACCCCTGGTTACCTCGCGGGGAAGCCCCAGAGTTGGCCTCCCGCAGATGACGGCTATCTGCAACAAAACAGGTGGCAAATCGGCCAGGGCTCGGGATTACCAAAGTAGCTGTGGCTCCCCAGCCTGTAAAATCGCCCGGTGACCGACACCGCCCAGCGCTTCACTTTCAGCCAGCGGATTTCCCTTGCGACGGTTCCCCGGCTGGTGGCGCTGCTATTGCGGGCACTCCATCGCACCTTGCGCTACGAGGTGGTGGTGGAGCCGGGGGCCGAGCCAGCCACCCCGCCGGCTCTCCAGGTGTGGTGCTTCTGGCACCGCTGCCTTATTCCGTGCGCTTGTTATTTTCACGCTCGATTTAAGCCGGCGGTCCTGATCAGCCTCAGCTTCGACGGCGAACTGATCGCGCGCACCATTGAACAACTCGGTTTTCTGACCGCGCGAGGATCCAGCACGCGATCGGGAGGCAGCGGCCTGTGGGCCTTGGCCAAGGCCGTCGAGCGAGGGCATGGGGCGGTCTTTACCGCGGACGGCCCGCGCGGCCCGGTCTATAAGGTCAAGCCCGGTGCGGTTAAGCTGGCCCAGCTCACCGGCTACGCCATCGGCATCTTTTACGCCCATCCAGAGAAGGCCTGGATGCTGCGGTCCTGGGATCGCTTCCTTATCCCCAAGCCTTTCTCTCGCGTGGCCATCAGCTGGGGACGGAACGTCGAAGTGCCCCAGAGCGAAGACCCGCTGGTGATCGAGGCCAAGAGGCTCGAGGTGGAACTGGCCCTGGAACGCGCGCGCCTGAATGCCGAGCGGCACTTCGGTCAGGCGATGAACATGCAGTCTCCGTAGGAGAAGAAGCGATAACCCGCTTCGACCGCGTGACGATAAGCGGCCAGTGTCTTATCTTTCCCGGCAAAGGCGCTCACCAGCATCAGCAGCGTCGACTGGGGCAGATGAAAATTAGTGAGCAGAGCCCCGACCACGTTTAGGCGGGAGCCCGGGGACAGAAAAATATTGGTTGTGCCGCTATGCGGCTCCATTCTGCCGATCTGGGCGCAGTGCTCGAGCGCCCGCACCGTCGTCGTGCCGGCGGCAACGATGCGCCGGCCTTCGAGGAGTGCGCTGTTGACTTCCTGTGCTGTTTCCACGGGTAAGGAATACCTTTCCGTATGGAGACGGATCTCTGATACGTCCGGCACACGGACCGGCTGGAACGTCCCCAGCCCGACATGGAGAGTCAAGTAGGTAATGACGACACCCCGCGCGCGGATCCGTTCCAGGATTGCGGGCGTGAAGTGCAGGCCGGCCGTTGGCGCGGCGACCGAGCCGCGTTGACGCGCAAAGACTGTCTGGTAACGCTCCCGGTCGAGCGGCTGGTCCTGACGGCGAATATACGGGGGGAGCGGCACATGCCCCAGTTGCTCCAGGCGGGCGAAGAAATCGTCCACCGGCGTGAAGCGAAGAAGGCGTTCGCCGAACTCGCCCGCCCCCACGACCGTAGCCTGCAGTCGCACGTCCTGCGTTGTGAAAGCCAGCTCCTGACCCACCGCCATCCTGCGCGCAGGACGTGTCAGTGCCCGCCATTCCCATTCGCTTAACTGCTCAGTCAGCAGCACTTCCACCTTGCCGGTGCTCCCCGGACGCACGCCAAACAGCCGCGCCGGGATAACGCGGCTGTCGTTCAACACCAGCACATCCCCTTCACGAAGCAAATCGGGCAGCTGGTTAAACCACGAGTCCCGCCATGCTCCGCTCTCCCGGTTCAGGAAGAGCATGCGGCTCTCCCCACGTTCGGCTGGCGGTTCTTGCGCGATCAGTTCTGGCGGAAGCTCGAAGTCGAAGTCGGAGACCAGCACAGATCCGATTGTATGAAAGCGACAACCTATCCCTTGGAGCGGTATTCTCAAGAGAGGGAGAGGAGGTCACCGTGGCAACAACGACGCATGTTCCGGTTGAGGTCTATTTGCGCTCCTCCTATGAGCCCGATGCCGAGTACGTGGATGGAAAGATTGAGGAACGCCCGATGGGAGAGCTCGATCACGCAGCCTGGCAAGAGGCGATTTCAGCTTGGTTTCGGCAGCATAGGGCTGAATGGGGTGTGAGGGCCTTGCCTGAATTGCGGGTTAAAGTGGCAGCCAACCGCTATCGTGTTCCCGATGTCACCGTGCTTGATCCCAGTCAGCCGAGAGAACAGGTCATTACCCACCCGCCGCTGGCCGTCTTCGAGATTCTGTCCCCTGAAGATACTCTGCAGCGGCTGAAGAGGCGCCTCGAAGACTACCGCGTCATGGGTATCGCGGAAATCCGGGTCATCGATCCCCAGGACAACACCTTCTACCGCTATGAGGATGGGCAGCTCCTACGCAACGACACCTTCTCCCACGCGGGCAAGGGAATCGTTTTTGACATGAATCAGATCAAGAATCTGCTCGACGAGTAATGGCTTCGCCTATCCAGCAACTAAATCCCGAACCCAAGAAGCCTGTCTTCCTGTTGGACGCGATGTCGTTTATCTTTCGCGCCTATCACGCGATGCAGCGCCAGCGGCCCATGTCCACGCGCACCGGCGTGCCCACAGCGGCCACCTTCGTCTTCGTCAACATGATCAACAAGCTCCGCCGCGATTTTCAGCCGGAGTTCTTTGCCGCTGTCTTCGATGTGAGCGGCGCCGTCT
Source organism: uncultured Acidobacteriaceae bacterium (assembly GCA_963746595.1). Taxonomy (GTDB): domain Bacteria; phylum Acidobacteriota; class Terriglobia; order Terriglobales; family Acidobacteriaceae; genus PALSA-350. The sequence goes on along the minus strand of CAVVBS010000009.1, from coordinate 548,606 downwards.
TTCGCGATGAGCGTGCGCGCAGCATGGCCACGGTGCGCAAATGGAATATCAAGACCCAGACCTTTGACGAGATTGATTACGCCGGGTACAAGGCCAACCGCACTGAGATGCCTCCCGACCTCGCGCAGCAATTGCCGTTCATTCGCCGGGCGCTGGAGGCCTTTCGCATCCCCATCCTGCAATCCGAGGGTTTCGAAGCCGACGATGTCATCGGCACCCTGGCACGGCAGGCCGCCGAGCAGGATCACGATGTCTTTGTCGTTTCGAATGACAAAGACATGCTGCAGCTGGTCACCGGTCGCGTCAAGGTGCTCAATCCTGTCAAAGACAACCTCATCCTTGATCGCGACAAAGTGGTGGAAGTACTCGGGGTAGCGCCGGAGCAAGTCATCGACGTGATGGCTCTGCGCGGAGACTCCATCGATAACATTCCAGGCGCACCGGGAATTGGAGACAAGGGCTCGGTCGAATTGATCCAGCAATTCGGCAGCGTCGAAGGCGTCCTCGAGCATGCTGCGGAGGTGAAACGCAAGACCTATCGCGAATCGCTCCAGAACAATCGCGAGTCGGTGCTGCTTAGCAAGGAGCTGGTGACCATCCACTGTGAGGTGCCGGTCGAACTCGACCTGGAACAAATGCGCACCCAAGCCCCGGACGTGAGCGCATGCCGCTCCCTTTTTAACGAGCTCGAATTCACCACCATGCTCAAGGAGCTGGCTCCCGACGAGCAGGCGGCGCCGCTCACCATCGTCCACGATCCGCCGCCTGAAGAGATCAATCGTTTCGTTGAGCTGGCGCGCGGCAAAGGCTTCGCACTGGCCTTCGACACCACGCTGCTTGAAGCCGCATCGGAACAGGTGGCTGAGGAGGAAAGCGAGGCGATCGAGGAGGAAGAGCCGCAGCTCAAGACCATGTCGCTGCTCGGCTTGTTCGATGCGCCAGCGCGAGCAGGCTGAACCCACTGCCCAGACATTGAAGATTGCCGTCTCCGCGGAGCCGGGCCGAGTGCTCGTCCTTTCCCTGGATCCGGCGTGTCGATAGCCGTGCTCCGGAGTTCTTATGCAGCTTGCTCTCCGATGAGCAAACGCCGAAATCGGTGCACGACCTGAAGGCAGCGCTGCGCATTCTTGATCGCCATGGAGCGAGCCATGGTCTGCGGCTGGCCGGGCCCATTGATGATGTGATGCTCTACTCCTACCTCATCAATCCAACCCACGCCACGCATCGCCTGGGCGATGTGTCCGCACGCTTCACCACCCGGGCATTGCCGGCGGACGGGCGATGAGCTGTTGCCTGCTTCGGCGCACGCCATCCACACCCTCGCCCCGCTGCTCAAAGAGGACGTCGAATCGCTAGGCACCGGCCAGGTGTATCGTGACATCGATCTTCCGCTGGTCCCTGTCCTGCTAAATATGGAAGAGGCAGGCGTGCGCATCGATCGCGCGGTTCTCTCCGCCATGGCTGACCGCTTGACGGTGGAGATGCATCGTGTCAGCGAGCAGATCTTCGAAGGCTCCGGCCATCGCTTCAACATCAATTCGCCCAAGCAGTTGGGCGATGTGTTGTTCAACAAAATGCACCTGCCCAAGCCGCTCAAGTATGGCAAGGGCAAGGTGGTTTCGACCGCCGTGGATGTGCTCGAAGAGCTGGCGGAGCACAATGAGGTTCCGCGCCAGGTGCTGCAATACCGCCAGCTGGCCAAGCTCAAGTCCAACTACATTGATTCCTTGCCGTTGCTGGCCGATGCCGAGGGACGTGTTCACACCACGTTCAACCAGGTCGGCACCGCCACCGGGCGCCTCTCTTCCACCAACCCGAATCTGCAGAACATTCCCATCAAGACGGAACTGGGCCGCGAGATCCGCGCGGCCTTCATCGCGGCGCCGGGAAATCTGCTCATCTCCGCCGACTACTCGCAGATCGAGCTGCGCCTGATGGCGCATTTCTCCGAAGATCCGTTGCTGGTACGCGCCTTTGCCGAAGGGCAGGACATTCATACCCTGACCGCCGCCGAAGTATTCGGCATTGCGGCCGAGGGAATGGACAAGCAGACACGCGATCGCGCCAAGGCGGTCAATTTCGGAATTGTCTACGGCATCTCTCCCTTCGGATTGGCCGCGCAACTGGGCATCGAGCAAAACGTAGCCAGGCTGTACATCGAAACCTACTTCGCTCGTTACAGTGGCGTGCGCCGTTACATCGATCAGCTGCTCGAGGAGACGCGCCGGGAGCAGCGAGTGCGCACCCTCTTCGGCCGCGTTCGTCCCATTCCCGATATGCAAAGCCGCAACGCCAACCTGCGCGGCTTTGCCGAACGCACGGCGGTGAACACGCCGCTCCAGGGAACGGCTGCGGACCTGATCAAAATTGCCATGATCCGCATTGACCGCCGGCTCACGGAAGAAAAGTTGCAGACGAAAATGACGCTCCAGGTGCACGACGAACTCCTCTTCGATGTGCCGGAGAGGGAAGTCGAACAAGTGAAGCAGTTAGTGCGTCATGAAATGGAAACAGTGATCGAACTAAAAGTCCCGATCGTGGTCGACTGCGGCGCCGGCCCCAACTGGCGCGACCTCAAGTAAGGATCGGGACCTGCGGTTCGCCTTAACCCCACCAGCACGTTTTACGGCGTCGTCTTATTGCTCAAACTACCCGGCGCCTCATGGATGTGGTGGATGATAATCGTGTCCCCTTTGAACTCCACCTTGTCGTAATCCCGCCCCGTGCTCTCCAGATAACACCCGCAGTCCGTGTTTGCGTGATGCGCCTGCTCAATCCCTTCAGTCGTGCCCTGCAGGGCGGCCTTGGCATGGATCAGCTTGTCCTGGGCGTCGGCAACCGCCTTGTTGGCATCCGCCAGCGCTTTCACTTCAGCCGGCGTGAGCTTCTCCGTCCGTACCGCAGGCACAGCTTTATCCGGCGCAGCAGCGGTCCCCAGCCCGGGATCTTGCGGCTGCATGAGGGCGAGCAAAAGAATGGCGGTGATCATGGCTCTCTCCTCCCTTGATGATAACGGTTCTTCAAACCCCTATTTCTACCCGGATGGCCTGGGCGATGCGCTCCGCATGCTCGCGCATCTGCTGCTCCGATTCAGCTTCGATCATCACCCGCGCCAACGCCTCGGTGCCGGAATAGCGCACCACCACCCGCCCATTGCCATGCAGATCCGTCTCCGCCTGCTGGATGCTCTCCATCACCGCAGGAATCTGCTCCAGCGGCCGTTTTTCCCGCACCCGCACATTGACGATCACCTGCGGAAAAACGCGCAGATCGCTCAGCAGCTCATGCAGCGGCTTGCCAGATCGCGCCAGGGTATCGAGCAACACCAGCGCCGTGAGCAATCCGTCGCCGGTGGTGCTGCGGCGCGGAAAAAGAATATGGCCCGATTGCTCCCCGCCCAGGCTGGCCTGGTGCTTCTGCATCATCTCCAGAACATACTTGTCACCCACAGGAGCGCGCAGCATGCGAATGCCGCTGCTGCGCAATGCCGCTTCCAGGCCCATGTTCGACATAGTCGTCGCCACCACCACATCGCCGGCGAGTTCGCCCTTGGCCTGCATATCGCGGGCCGCCACCAGCATCACTCCGTCCCCATTGACCACCCGCCCGTGGGCGTCCGCGAACAGCGCGCGGTCGGCGTCCCCATCGAAGGTGATCCCGAGGTCGGCGCCCAGTGCCTTGGTCTCCCGGGCCACCACTTCAGGGTGCAGGGCGCCGCAGTTTTCGTTGATATTGCGCCCGTTGGGGGTCACGTGCGTCAGGTGTATCTCGCCCCCCAGCGAGCGAAAAAGCTCTGACGCGATCACCGCCGCCGCCCCGTTGGCGCAATCGATCACGATCTTCCTGCCGTTCAGGTTCAGCTGCGGGACCACATTGCGCAGAAAGACCTCATATTCCTCGCGAAAATCCTTGTTTGCCGGGGGCGCGCTCAGCTCTTTGAGGCCGGGCGGGGGTGAGTCCTTGAGGCGGCGAAAGATTTCCCCCTCGATGGCCATCTCGGTAGCGTCAGGCAGCTTGTAGCCATCGCCGCCAAATACCTTGATCCCATTGTCCTGCCAGGGGTTATGGGAAGCGGAAATCACCACTCCTGCGGCCAACCGATGTTTGCGCGTCAGGTACGCCACGCCAGGCGTTGTGATCACGCCGGCGTTCAACACCTCCGCGCCTCCCCGGCATAATCCGGCGGAGATGACCGCGGAGATCCACGGGCTGGATTCGCGCGTGTCTGAGCCCAACAACACCCGAGGTTGGGGATAAAGACTCTTCAGGGAGGATGCCAGCGCAAGTCCGGTGGCGAAAATGGTGGGTGGGTCCAGGGGCGCCTCGCCGGCCACCGCGCGGATACCGTCCGTTCCAAAAAGTTTTCTCATGGTTTAGTTGGGGATGACTTCCTTTCCAGCACCCGGCTGGTCAGCGTGCTGTGCGCGAATCGTGTGGTAATCAGTCCGCCGTCGGGGGCAGCCGCTGCCTCCCGGATCAGGACGCCAGTCTCGTCGAAGACCAGGGCATAACCGCGATTCAGGACCGCCAGAGGAGAGAGAGTCTGCAGCCGCCCCTCCGCACTTGCGTGCCTGGCCGCGCCCACGCTGCAGCAGCGACTCTTGTGCACGCCCGATCCGTCCGTCCAGCGCCGCGAGCCGCTCCCGCACCATACGCATGCGGTGGCTTACATCCTGGCGCAACAGCCTGGCCTCCAGCTTCTGCAACCTTTCCGTCATGCTGCGGCTTTGCCGGTGCCAGGCGGCGTCCAGCTGGTACTGCAACTCGTCCACCCGCTGCTGCCGCCGCGCCAGGGCATTGCGCATGCGCGCAAAGGCCGCTGGCGCGGAGAGCCGGGCAAAGCGCTCCTGGGCGCGCATAAGCAGGTAGCGGCAGGCGTGGGTCAGACGCCGGTGCAGCTGCTCCAGGCGTTCCTCCACTTTATGTTGCGCTTCGGTCAGTAGCTCCGCTGCGGCGGAGGGAGTCGGCGCGCGCAGGTCGGCGACAAAATCGGCGATGGTGAAGTCGGTCTCGTGGCCAATGGCGGAGACTACCGGCAACTGAGAATTGGCAATGGCCCTGGCCAGCAACTCGCTGTTGAAGGGAGCCAGATCTTCCAGCGATCCCCCGCCGCGGGCCACCACAATCACGTCCACCGTCCGCGACTGGTTAAAAAACGCAATGCCCGCCGCAATTTCCATTGCCGCCGTCTCGCCCTGCACCGCCGAAGGGTAGAGCTGCACGTGGAGCGCCAGGTGTCTGCGTCCGGCCACGTTCAGAAAATCGCGAATCACCGCGCCCGTAGGAGACGTAATGATCCCAATGCAGTGGGGAAAGGCGGGCAGAGGCTGCTTGCGCTCCGCCGCGAACAGGCCTTCCTTCTGCAGCCTGGCTTTCAACTGTTCGAAGGCGATCTGCAACGAGCCTGCGCCTACCGGCTCGACGAACTCGGCCACCAGCTGCATCTGGCCGCGCTGCTCGTAGACCGAAACCCGTCCACGCACCAGGATTTGCAAGCCATCTTCCAGCCGGAAGCGCAGCAGCATCGCCTGCCGCCGAAAGAGCACCACTGGCAGTTGGGCGTCCCCATCTTTCAGGGTGAAGTAAACGTGGCCGGAGGGAGCAGGGCGATAGTTGGAAACCTCGCCTTCTACCCACACATCCGCATACTCGCGCTCGATGTGGTTTCTTACTTCGCCGACCAGCTGGCCGACCCGCCACACTCGCCGGAGGTTGGCCGGTGCTTCCGGGAAAACCAGCCCCAGCTGGCTCAATGATTCCTCCGGATTGGGCACAGATGCCTCCAACAAACGTCGAGTCTACACGTCGTCGGGTCTACCGGCGAAAGCGTGAGAGCAAATAGAAGACCAGGGACAGCACGACGCTCAGCAAAATCGAGGTCCCTAGCGGAAAATAAACGGACAGGTTCTTGCCCCGGTAGGAAATATCACCCGGAAGCCGGCCTATCGGGAATCCCGTGCGCCCCAACAGCAGCAGCAAGCCCCCGGCGATGAGCAGCACCAATCCCACACCGATGAGCAGCCGGCCCAGGTCGTTCATGCTTCCATTCTAGACAGGTGGATTGGGTCCGCGGTCGATCAGCTGGGTCAGCTCCGCCAGCAGGACTTGCAACCGCTCGATCTCCGCTTTGTCGGGCGGCGTCGATTGGCCAAAGAGCAATTCCGCCTCCCGCGCCAGGTCGGTACCTCGGGGCAGGCCAAACGTGCCCAGCACGCCCGCCAGCTTATGAGCGGAATCCACGGCGCGCAGCTTGGTCGCCGCATCCAACTGGTTACTGTTCCACAGCTCTCCTGCACTCTGCAGCAACTGGGCGCGCTCCGCTACCGTATGCCTGCTCCGCTCCCAAAGGGCGGAAATCATGCTTTGCATCTTTTGCTCTTGACTCTGTTCTTCCGGAGGCAAGCTGGCGGGGGTATGCGCGGTTTTATCCGGGGGTACGCGGTCTCTGTCAGTCAATCGATTGGTCAAGGGATCAGTCGCCTTCTTTCCAGCCTAACGCCGCGGAAATCTGCCGCGCCAGGGTCAAAGGATCAAAGGGCTTGAACAGGGTCGCCGCCACTCCCATTTCTGCAAATCTGCGCTGATCCGGGCCTTGCACTTTAGCTGTCAGTAGCAACACGGGGATATGAGAGGTTATACCGCTGGCCTTGAGTTTCAGCAGCGTCGTGGGTCCGTCCATCTCCGGCATCATCACGTCCAGAAGAATCGCGTCCGGCTGCTCAGCGCTGGCGCGTTCAATCCCTTGTTTCCCGGAATTCGCCAGCATGACGTCCCACCCCGCCACAGTCTCCAGGCTCATGGCCGCCACCTGGCGGATATCGTCTTCGTCGTCAATGATCAGGATGCGGCGTGTCATAAGAGTGCGGGTCCCCCGGCTTTCCTGTGGAGCTCGTCGGAATCAATCAACCTCATGCGGCTTTCCCGTGAAGAAAGCCGCATACGCGGACTTTGACCAGAGCCGCGTGCAGGAAATCCGGGTCCCCCGGCTTTCCTGTGGAGCTCGTCAGAATCAATCAACCTCATGCGGCTTTCCCGTGAAGAAAGCCGCATACGCGGACTTTGACCAGAGCCGCGTGCAGGAAATCCGGGTCCGTAAAAGTTTCTAAGCACTGGGAGAAGCGGTCCCATCCCATCCCAGCGGTACTTCGGTAGCGTCGTTTGGCTGGCGCAGCATCGATAGCACCAGCGTCTCCACATCCTGGGGCTGGACGCGTGCCTTGGTGAGGAACTCTGTATTCCCCAGCCGCAGCTTCTTGCGTTCGCCCTCGCTAAGGTCCTGGGCGGAATAGACCACTAATGGCAGATTTTTCATCTCCTGTTGCTGGCGCAGCCAGTCGACCAGGCCAAAGCCATCGCCGTCAGGCAGGGCGATGTCGAGGATAACCAGATCGGGCCGCGACGAAACGCACAACTCCATCGCTTTGCGCTGCGTGGAGGCATGATGTACCTGGATGCCGGCACGTTCGAACGTGGCCAGGATCACCTTGGCCAAGTCCGCATCATCCTCTACCAGTAACACACGAGAGGGCTCCCGTTCCACCCGCAGGACCCTGGAGAGGGCGGCCAACATCGACTCCGTCTCCAGCGGCTGTTCCAGCCATGCGTCCGCGGACCTTTTCCACCTCGGGATCATTCATTGCGCCAAAGGCGCTCAGCACCACCACAGGAATCGCCGCCGTCCGCACATCGTCGCGGAGGAGATGCAGGGTCTCCCAGCCATGCAGGCTGGGAAGGCTCATATCGAGCAGGATGGCCTGGATAGGGGTTTGCCGGGCCACCACCACGGCTTCATCGCCCGTGCCCGCTTCGAGCACCGAATAGCCATGCTCCCGCAGGCTTTCCACCAGCATCGCCCGTGTCACCGGGTTCTCATCGCAGACCAGGACAGAGGTGGTGTTGAGCACGGGAGAGGCCGAGCTGCCTCCCTGGCGCGACTGCTCGCTGTCCCGGGTGACCGTGGGCAGGAACATGCGGAAAGTGGAACCGCGATCGGCATTCCGCTCCGCCCAGATGCGGCCGCCGTGTTGCATAACGATGGTGCGGCAGATGGCGAGGCCCAGGCCGGTTCCACCCTTCTGCCTGGCATCCGAGGCATCGACCTGCTGAAAGCGGTCGAAAATCGATTCCAGCTTGTCCTTCGGGATGCCGCGCCCGTTATCTCTTACGCTGATCGTGACTCCATCGAGCAGCCGTTCAATGGAAACCGTAACCTGCGACTGGGGCGGAGAGAATTTGATCGCATTGCTCAGCAGGTTGGTCATCACCTGTTGCAGCCGGTCGGGATCCACTTCCACCAGCGCCGGCCCGGCTTCCAGCAGCATTTGTACCTTGGCGGCGTCCGCCATGGGGGTCATGGCGTCGATCGCTTGCTTCGCCAGCTCTTCCAGGTCGCAGTTGCGATAAGTGAGGGGCGCGCGGCCCGACTGCATACGCTCCAGATCGAGGATGTCGTTGATCAGGCGGACCAGCCGGTCGGAGTTGGTGACCGCGATGCGCAGCAGGTTCGATGCCTTCTCTCCCATTTCGCCCAACAAGCCCGTTGCCAGCAGGCCCAACGAACCCCGAATGGAGGTGAGCGGCGTGCGCAGTTCGTGGCTCACCGTGGAGACGAACTCATCTTTCATGCGATCCAGCGCGTAGCGCTGGCTGATATCGCGGAAGCTGAGCACGCTGCCTACGGCCACGTTGTGCTCGACCATGGGCGTTACCGAGAACTCCACCGGGAAGGAAGCGCCATTCTTGCGATAGAAGACATCTTGCCCGCTGGTGCCTTCGCGCACCAGGAAGGCGCGGCCGGTGCGGCATTGATCCGAACACTTTTCCCGCCCCTTACGCTCCTCATGCACCACCGAGTGCACCGTGCGCCCGATGAGATCGAAGGCGTGGGCGCCCAGCATATTGGCCGCTGCCGGGTTCACAAAGACAATCCGGCCGGCCGAGTCGGTCCCGAAGATGCCGTCCGCCACCGAGTTGAGGATCGACTCCTTCTGCCGGTTCAACTCTTCCAGGCGGCTCTCTTGCGCCGAGCGCGCCATGAACTGGCCAATGGATGCGCAAACCGTTTCCACCGTGGCCATCATTTCGCTATCTTCCCGCTGCTTCTGACGGCTGAAGAACTCGACCACGGCGATCACCTGGTTGCCGACCCGGACCGGCACGCCCCAACCAGTGACCAGGCCATCCGCCTTGGCGGAAGCGGCGCGCAGAAAGTTGCTGTCCTCCTGCAGGTCTTCGATCCAGCAGGGGCTCTCGGCCTCCCAGATCTTGCCCGGCAGGTCCTTGCCCTTTTGCAGCACGCGTCCGATGCTGTCGCGGTGAAACTCAGCACACGCCCGGTCCGGAGCGAAACCAGCCCGCCAGGTAGCGGGTGTGATGGTCGCTGCTCACGAACCACAGTCCCGCCATATCGAAGCCCAGGTTGGTTCCCAGCGACTCGAGCATCGCCGGTAGCGCTTCGTCGGAGGTAGTGGACTCGCCCACCACCTGGCTGACGGCGAGCTGCATCGCCAATCTGCGTTCGCGCTGGTATTGGGCGGTGACATCGCGGAAGATGCAGCGCACCGACACCGGTTCGCCGCGGTCCTGGCGGCAGCTCAGGCTGGCTTCCAGCTCGCGAACCATCCCATTTGCATCCTGCACCCGCAGATTGGCGCGATCGATACGCTCGCCGTGCAAGGCGCGGTCAAACAGGGCCGCGGCATCGTTTTGCATCTCCGGCGGGAAGGCGGCCTCGAAACTGATCAGGCTCTCAAAGGCGGCGGCACTCTTGCCGAAGCATGTCTGCCATGCCGGGTTGACGTACAGATACTTGGCTCGCGGGCTCAGGGTGGCAATCATTTCCTGCGAGTTGTCGAACAGGTCGCGGTATCGCTCTTCACTCTCGCGCAAGGCATGCTCAGCGCGCTTGGTCGCTGTCAGGTCGGTGGCGATGGCCAGCAATCCGGTCAGCGCACCCTCGGTGTTCCTGACCGCGGAGAGGTAAACCATGGCGGGAAAGGTGGTCGAATCCTTGCGCCGGCAGAGGATCTCAAAGCCGCGGACGCGGCTCACCGGGAAGCTGGTGACGTACTGCACGTAGTGCTTCAACTCCGGCGAGACACTGTCCAGGTCGATAGCCGGGGAGCGATCCAGGCGCGAAACCAGCAGCTGTCCTACCCGCTCCAGTTCCCCTTCGGGGAAGAGATCGTGCGCGTTGAGCTGGCCCACGACTTCGTGGAAGCGGTAGCCGAGCATCCGTTCGGCGGCGGGATTGAAGATGAGCAGGTTGCCTTCGAGGTCGGTGGCCAGAATCATCGGGCCGGCGGAGTCCAGGATGCTTCGCTGCAACTGGGCTACTTGTTGCACCTGCCATTCCGCTTCATCCTGGCGCGACGCATCCAGAAAACTGTGCACGCACAGAGCGATCAGCAGCACCTGGGCACAGGCCCACATGATCACGGCGGCGGAGAAGGTGCCGCCGCGGCCCAGCAACAGGACGAGTCCGCCATAGGCGGAAAGCAGCAGCGCAACCGCGAAAAGTATGGTGGATGGTAGCCTATCTCGAAGCCAGGTCACTCGTGCTCGATCGATGCGGGTCTAATTAATGAGCTCTCGCCAAGTCAGTCGTCAAGCTTAAGAGACGATACCGGCCCATGCTAAAACGTTAACTATCCGCAGTATAGGCAACTCCAGTTGGCCTATACAGTGACTAAGAGTAGTCCACGCAAGCATGGAGGAAGAACTCACGCACCTCCAACGGATCGGATCGGGGGAAAACCGCAGTGGATAAGCAGTGCGTTCCATGATGTGAGGTCGCGGACGCACTGGCTTTTCTTCGAGAAAACCTAACCGCGATGGAACGGAATTACGTTGGCACGGCTCTCTACCAATTTATCTGACATGGCCGACATACGGCCGATGGACCAAAACCCTAGAAAAAGCACAACATAGCTTAAACCGGCTACACCAAGTAGAAGAGACACTGCGAACCCCCAAAAAGTTGACTAGACAACGTATTAGGGGGATGCCTCGAAGTATACCGATTTTGGAGCGCAAGCTTTAGAAAAAGAACACGTTCCGCTGCCACTTTAGTACCACGGCAGCCCTTCCTATTAGTGCGGACGCTCGGTGTGTCGCTTTAGGACGATGATCCCTGAAAGGTCACCCCTCGCTGAGCTACGCCGTAACCGGCTCCAGCAGGCGTGACCAGCGGCGCTGCTTTCGCTCTGCATAATGCTTTCTTATGAAAGGCATAGCCGGTGATCAAAGGCAGCGCGAGGGTGGCCTCGCTGTACACCATCTGCTCGAACGTGGTGTCGACCTTACCCCAGGAGCTGGCTTCTTTCAGTGTGCTCGAAGAAAGAGCACCGTCGCGCACGTCGGCCACCGTGATCTGGATGGCGTATTTGTGCATCGGCGCGTCCACTCCCAGGATCTCCGCCGAAACCACGATGTCCTGGGCGAAATTCTTGGGCACGCCGCCCCCGATCATCAGCAGCCCGGTGGTCGGGTTGGCGATCTTCAACTGGGTTAACTCGTAGAAATCCTTGACCGAATCGATCGAGACCTTGGGCTTGTCCCCACGTTCATGCTGGTGGGCCACCAGTCCAAAGCCGGCCGAGCAGTCACTGAAGGCGGGCACAAAGATCGGCACATCCAGCTGGTAGGCGGCCAGGATGATGCTGTCGACTCCGCCCTTCGCCGGGGTCTTGCCCTGCTTTTCCAGGTAAGCGCCCATCTCGCGGATAAACTCACGCGAACTATAGGGACGGGGATCCAGAGAATCGGCGATGACCTTGCAGGTCTCGTCACAAAGGCGCAGTTCCTCTTCGTCGATCAGCGTGTCGTAGATGCGATCGATCATCAATTCGCGCAAGGTAGCGTCTTCCGTGCCTTGGCGGTAAAGGTCGTCGGCGATCCAGTGCTTGTATCCGAGGGCCTCGAAGAAATCCTGGTCCACCATGTTGGCGCCGGTCGAAACCACGGCATCGACCATGTTATTGCGCAGCAAATCGACAAAAATCTGCTTCAATCCGGCGCTGATCAGCGATCCGGCGAGGCAGAGAATCACGCCACAGTCCTGGTCGCGCAGCATGCGCTCGTAGATGGAGGCCGCCCGGGCAAGGTCACGGGAGCTGTAAGCCATGGACTGCATTGCATCCACCAGCGGCACCACGTTGTGCTGCTTGATGTCGATATGCTGGATTGGCGAGGTCAGAAGCTCTTTTTTCGTAGGCATAGCTATTTCAAGAATAGCAAAGCGGACCGGCTTTCGAAGCCGGCTCGGATGTTAAATTCCGCCATCGAGAGCTGGGAGCAGCGCCACTAGCAGGGCAGTCAATTGCGCCTGTACGCGCGCTCCCGTCTCCATCACTTCCTGGTGGTTGATCGGTTGTTCGAGGATGCCGGCAGCCATGTTGGTGACGCAGGAGATGCCGAGAACCTCGATCCCCATATGGCGGGCAACGATGACCTCATGCACCGTGGACATGCCAACCAGGTCTGCTCCCAAGGCTGCGGAAGGCCCTGATCTCCGCCGGCGTTTCAAAGCTGGGTCCGGAGACCCCCAGATAGACGCCCTCGGCGAGCTCCGCAGCCGAGTGGGCCAGCAGGCGCAACCGCTTCGAATAAGCATTCGTCATGTCAAAGAAGCGTGGTCCGAGGCGTTCGTCGTTGGGGCCGGCAACGGGATTACGGCCGGTAAGGTTGATGTGGTCGGAGAGCAGGACCAGTTGGCCCTGTTGCAGATCAAGGCGAACGCCGCCGGCGGCATTCGTGACCACCAGGGTGGTGATGCCCAGTCGTCCCAGCACCCGCACCGGAAAGGTGACTTCCTCCGGCGAGTATCCCTCGTATCCGTGGACGCGGCCCTGCATCACCGCGACGGGCGTTCCGGCCGCGGTGCCCACGACCAGGCGTCCGGTGTGGCCCTCCACCGTCGGGCGCGGGAAATGGGGAATTTCAGGGTAGGGAATCGAGACCGGCTGCTCGATCCGCTCGGCGAACGAACCCAGGCCGGAGCCCAGGACGATGGCCACTCGCGGCTTGACCTCAATCCGCTCGCGAATAAAGGCCGCCGCCTCCTCCGCTCTTTCAAAAATCCCAGGAGCCAATTCCTTCCTCCATCTGAAACCGCGGGTCTCTCTCATTCGTGACGCTCCGCTTAAGGAGAACCACAGAAGAAGATTTGTCATCCCGACCGGAGCGCAGCGAAGTGGAGGGACCTGCGGTTTCTCAACCTATCGCAGCAGCACGCTAACAATCGCCGCCGACATCAAATTGGCCATCGTCCCCGCCAGCATCGCGCGCAATCCCAAGCGGGCCAAATCATTCCGCCGGTTCGGTGCCAGAGCCCCAATGCCCCCAATCTGCATCCCGATGGAGCTGAAGTTGGCAAATCCGCACAGGGCAAACGTGGCGATGGTGAAAGAACGGAAGTCGAGCGATGACTTCTGGGCGCCCAGCAGCGCATAGGCCACCAGCTCATTCGTCACCGTGCGCGTGCCGAGAAGATTACCGACCTGGTGCGCGCTATGCCAAGGGATGCCGATCAGCCACGCGATGGGAGCGAAGATAAATCCCAGGATCACATTCAAGCTGGAAGGGAAGGGAACATGGTGGCCGCCCAGCCAATTGTGGATGCCCCCCAGCATCCCATTCAGCAGCCCGATCAGCGCCAGAAATGAGATCAGCATGATGCCCACGTTGAAAGCCAGCCGGCCCCCGTCAATGGTTCCGCGAGCAATTGCGCCCAGCAGATTCTCGTTGCTGTGTTCTTCGTTGATGGGCATCGTCACCCGGCCCAAAGTGGCGGGAGTGTGAGTCTCCGGTACCAGCATCTTGGCGATGAGCACCGTGCCCGGCGCCGTCATGATCACCGCAGCCAGCAGATGTTTCGCCTCGATTCCGTAGAGAATGTAGGCCGCCATAATGCCGCCGGAGACGTGCGCCATCCCGCTGGTCATGATGGTCATCAGCTCCGACTGCGTTGCCCCGGGCAGGAACGGCCGAATGCTCAGCGGGGCTTCTGTCTGCCCCATGAAGATGCTGGCCGCCACGTTCAACGATTCCGCGCCGCTGATGCGCATGGTCACCTGCATCAATCGAGCCATGGCCTTGATCACAATCTGCATGATCCCCAGGTGGTAGAGCACCGCGAAGAAGGCCGAGATAAAGATGATGGTGGGCAAAACCTGGAAAGCAATGATGAGCCCAAAGGAGGAGTGCTGCTTGCCCAGATCGCCAAAGACGAATCCGGAGCCCACGAAGGCATAGGCCAACATCCGATTTACCGCGTCGCCAGCCGCGGCCAGCGCTCGCTCCCCGGCGTCAAAGCGCAGCACCAGCACTGCGAAGATCCACTGTAGTCCAAGTCCCCAGACCGCCGTCTGCCAGCGGATGGCCTTCCGATTGGTCGAGAGCAGCCACGCCACCGATAGGATTGCCACTAACCCCAGCAAGCCCGTCAATCGTCCCAAGCGGTTCTCCTTACCTGCCGGTTTGCAGTTTGAAACGGTGGGGAAAGACCTCTTCGAAGCGATAGTCCTCCCAGTCCGAATGGCCGCGAAATATGACCCTGGATGCCGGCAGCATGAACTCGCTCAATACCTGCAAACAAGCTCCGCACGGAGGACTAGCTGTCTGGTTCAGGTTGGTAATGGCGCAGGCGAGCACGCGCATCTCCGGTCCGTGTTCAGCGACGGCGCGAACCACGGCGGACCGCTCCGCGCAAATAGTCAGGCCATAAGAGGCGTTCTCCACGTTGGCGCCGGTAACGATGGCTCCGTTCTGCAGCAGCAATGCGGCGCCCACACGAAATTTGGAGTATGGCGCGTATGCGTGATCCGCCGCGTCCGCCGCCTGGGTGGTCAGCTGGCGCAGCAACTCCGGGGTAAAACCATTCTCGCCTGCTTGCATTGTCCCCTGAGCCTAATGGGAGCTGGCCACGCGACGCAACTGCTTGCAAGTTTTGCCCGCAACCGCAAACTTGTTTAGGGTGTTTTCGTCAAAACGCAAAACCGTCATCCTGAGAGTCTGTGACTTTTTGATCTTTTCGTGTTTTTTGCACCCGACCAGATGTTTTTCGATCCCCTCCAGAAAGGCGTCATCCTGCCTGCCCCGGCGTGCCGTGGGAGCGAAGCGCCTCGCAGATCTATCGCATAACAGAGGGTTTTATGCGCGCAGTCGAAGAGCCTGTCCTGAGCGTAGCCGAAGGAACCCCGGCGATGCTTGTTGGCAGATGCTCTTCGGAGCTTTCCGGCCACAGACCACAAGGGAAATTAAAAAGTCACAGCCTCTGAGCGGAGCGCCTCACAGATTTATCGCGTGAGACAGGCTGTCCTTCGACTCCGCGCCACAATCCCTGTGTCACTCGATAAATCTGTGAGGCGCTCCGCTCCCACGGCACGCCGGGGCAGGCAGGATGACGATTTTGTGGGAGCTTTGACGAAAAACAACCTAAACAAGATAGCGGTAAGGGGCGAAGCCCCCACGATCGCTCTCCTTGACCGTGCAAAAAAAGCAGCCGCTCCCACGATTTGCGGCCCATGGAAAGCCCGGAGCAACCCGACCTCCCCTAACAGCTATCCTTGAAGCAGCACCTATGGCGGCCAAGAAGCAAACCCGACCCGCGGCAACGGCCCCAGCAGAAGACGTCCTGGCCCTCTTCCACCCTGTGACCGCGGCGTGGTTTCGCGCCGTCTTCGAGCAGCCGACCGCCCCGCAGCGGCTAGGTTGGCCCGCGATCGCGCGTGGCGAAAGCACCCTGATTCTCGCTCCTACCGGTACCGGCAAGACCCTGACCGCGTTTCTCTGGTGCCTGGACCGCCTGATGTTGCACCGCAAGGCAACGGACACCGAGGGCTGCCGGGTCATCTATATCAGCCCGCTCAAAGCCTTGGCCGTGGACGTTGAACGCAACCTGCGTTCGCCGCTCGCTGGGATCGCGAATATGGCTCGCCAGGCCGGAGTCGATTTCCACCAGCCCGAGATAAGTATCCGTACCGGTGACACATCGCAAAAAGAGCGAAGCCACTTCCGCCGGCATCCCGCCGAGATTCTCATCACCACCCCGGAGTCTCTCTACCTGCTGCTGACCTCGGATGCCTCCGCCAGCTTGCGCCAGGTGGATACCGTGATCATCGACGAGATCCACGCCGTCGTCCCCACCAAGCGCGGCGCGCACCTGGCCCTCTCGCTCGAGCGGCTGGAGGCTATCACCGATGGTCGTGTGCAGCGTATCGGACTCTCCGCCACGCAGCGGCCACTGGAAGAAGTAGCGCATTTCCTAGGCGGAGCTTCAGGAGAAGCCGAAGCACCCGCTGAACCAGGGGACCATGACTCAGCCGTGATCCCGTATCGCCCAGTCACCATCGTCGACGCCAGCGAGCCCAAGAGGCTTGACCTGCGCATTGAAGTCCCGGTGGAAGACATGGCCCGTATGGGCCAGAGGGAGGAACTCCCCAGCGGTCCAGCCTCCCAGGGCCCTAAGCGGACCTCCATCTGGGCCGCCATTCATCCCCGTCTGGTCGAAATTATCCGTCAGCGCCACTCCACCATCATCTTCGTCAATAGCCGGCGCATCGCCGAGCGGTTGGCCGGCGCGATCAATGAACTGGCGGGTGAGCAACTGGCCCGCGCTCACCACGGCTCCATCGCCGCCCCGCAGCGCGCGGAGATCGAAGAGCAATTGAAGGCCGGACGCCTGCGCGCCTTGGTCGCTACTTCTTCACTAGAACTTGGCATCGATATGGGTGCGGTCGACCTGGTGATCCAGATTGAGGCCCCGCCTTCCGTGGCCAGCGCCATGCAGCGCATAGGCCGGGCAGGCCACCATGTGGGCGCAGCCAGCGAAGGCGTTATCTTTCCCAAATATCGCGCGGACCTGGTCGCCTGCGCCGCCGTGACACGCGCCATGCACGAAGGCCTGGTGGAATCCACCCGCTTTCTGCGCAACCCTCTCGACGTGCTCGCGCAGCAGATCGTCGCCATCGTGGCGCAGCCTCCTATCCTGGCTAAGGTGGATCGCAAGCAGCAGCCGGCCCCGATTATTGAGATCAGTGTCGAAGAGGTCTTCCGCCTGATACGCGGCGCAGCCCCGTTCAGCAGCCTCACCCGCGCTGCCTTCACCGGCGTGCTCGATCTGCTTGCCGGCCGTTATCCCTCGGACGAATTCGCCGATTTGAGGCCGCGCATCACCTGGGATCGCGGCCGAGACACGCTGACGCCGCGCGAGGGAGTCAAGATGCTGGCCATCCTCAACGGCGGCACGATCCCCGATCGCGGTCTCTACGGCGTGTTTCTCGCGGGAACTGAAGGCAAGTCCGTCCGCGTGGGAGAACTCGACGAAGAGATGGTCTTCGAAAGCCGGACCGGCGACACCTTCATCCTGGGTGCCTCTACCTGGCGCATCGATGAGATCACCCACGACCGGGTGCTGGTTTCGCCGGCGCCGGGCCAGCCGGGCAAGATGCCCTTCTGGCATGGGGACAATGCCGGCCGCCCGCTTGAGTTTGGCCGCCGCATCGGCCAACTGGTCCGTGAACTTCGCGAGATGCCCCGCAACGCTGCGCTGAGCCGCCTGACCCGCGAGCATGATCTCGATGCCCTGGCAGCGGAAAACCTCATCCGCTTTCTCGCTGACCAGGAAATTGCAACCACTGTAGTTCCAGACGACCGCACCATCGTTATCGAGCGTACGCGTGATGAAATGGGCGATTGGCGCGTCTGCGTGCTCACCCCGTTCGGCAGTCGCATTCATGCACCCTGGGCCATGGCAATCACCGGCCGTATTCGTGCCAGTGGCGGTGCCGATGTGGAAGCGATGTGGGGCGACGATGGATTCGTACTGCGCTTTCCGGACAGCGATGCGGCGCCTGACCCCGAGCTGTTTCTTCTTGATGCGGAAGAGGTCACCGATCTGGTCCTGCGCCAGCTCAGTGGCACAGCGCTGTTTGCGGCGAAGTTTCGTGAGAGTGCAGCCCGGGCGCTGCTCCTGCCGCGGCGTCGCGCTCAAGGCCGAGCGCCTTTGTGGCAGCAACGCAAGCGAGCCTACGACCTGCTCTCCGTCGCCTCCCGTTATCCATCGTTCCCCATACTGCTGGAGGCGTATCGCGAGTGCATGCGCGACGTCTTCGATATGCCCGCGCTGCTCGAAACCCTCCGCGCCATTCGCCAGCGCAATGTGCGCGTGCATGTTGCCGACACCCGCACCCCTTCGCCCTTTGCCTCATCGCTGCTCTTCAGCTACGTGGCCAACTACATCTACGACGGCGATGCGCCGCTGGCCGAGCGCCGCGCCCAGGCCCTCTCCATCGATCAGGAGCAGTTGCGCGATCTGCTGGGCGATGCCGACCTGCGCGAACTGCTCGACGCCGATGCCATCGGCGAAGTCGAAGAGCAGCTGCAGGGGCTGCTCGAAACTCAGCGCGTGCGCTCTGCGGACGGCATCCATGATCTGCTGCTGCGTGTCGGCGATCTCACGCGTGAAGAACTGCAACGCCGTCTTGCTGACCCCGATCTCATCAATCAACTGGACCGTCTGCTGCGCTCCCGGCGTCTGCTCGAGATCAAGATAGCCAGAGAAAAGCGGCTCATCGCGGTCGAAGATGCGGCGCGCTATCGCGATGCACTGGGCATTCCCCTGCCGCCCGGCATCGCGCCCGCGTTGCTGCAGCCGGTGGCGGCTCCGGTGTTGGAACTGGTTCGCCGCTTTGCCCGGACCCATGGACCCTTCACCCTGCGTGAAGTCACCGCCCGCTTCGCATTGGACGCGCCGCAGGTCGAGAGCGCCTTGCAGGCGCTGCTGCTCGACGGCCGCATTCTGGAAGGGGGATTCCGTCCCGGAGGCGTCTACCGCGAGTGGTGTGATGCCGAGGTGCTGCGCCTTATACGGCGCAAGTCGCTGGCCAAGCTGCGCCGCGAGGTAGAGCCCATCGAGCAGCAGGCATTGGCTCGCCTGGCAACCCACTGGCAGGGTGTGTTGCAGCGCAGGCGCGGCCTCGATGCCTTGCTCGACACCATCGAGCATCTGCAGGGCGCGCCGCTGGCCGCCTCGCTGCATCGAAACTTCCATTCTGCCCGCGCGCCTGGTCAATTACACGCCCGGTAGCCTGGACACGTTGATTGCTGCGGGCGAAGTAGTCTGGTGCGGCCTCGATTCGCTGGGCGAGCATGACGGGCGCATTGGCTTGTTCCTGGCCGATAAGCTCAGAACGCTGTTGCCTCCGCGCGCCGCACCGCCGCCCGAAAACCCGTTGAGTCCTCGCGAAACAGCACTGCTGGAACAGCTAGCTCGCAGCGGCGCTGCTTTCTTCGCCCAACTCCACGAGGCGGTCGGCGGCGGATATCCGGGCGAGACGCTCGATGCGCTGTGGAGCCTGGTCTGGCGCGGCCTGGTGACCAATGACACCTTTCACGCGTTACGCGCCTATGTCGCGCGGCCCGCGGCTTCTTCACGACAGCCCAAGCGGCAGCACAATCTGCCCTCCTTCCGTTCCCGCCGAACTACTCCGCCCAGCGCTCAGGGCCGTTGGAGCCTGGTGCCTTCCTCGCTCGCCTCGGCGACGGAATGGAGCCACGCCTTCGCCCAGCAGCTGCTCAATCGCTATGGTGTGCTCACTCGGGAATCCGCAGCGACTGAGAATCTGCCCGGAGGCTTCAGCGCCATTTACGACGTGCTCAAAGCGCTGGAAGAAAGCGGCCGCATACGCCGTGGTTATTTTGTGGCTGGTCTGGGTGCGACGCAGTTTGCTCTCCCCGCGGCGGTCGATTTGCTGCGTGGGCTGCGCAATGGCCCGCCGCTGGAGAAGCCGGAGATGGTGATTCTCGCGGCTACCGATCCGGCCAATTTATATGGTTCTGTCCTGCGCTGGCCTGTGCAAGACGAAGATGCGGTGGAGGGCGCCCCGCGCCAGCTCACGCGCAGCGTGGGCGCCAGCGTCGTGCTGCGCAACGGAGAACTGGTGGCTTATCTGCGCCGCAATCAGCCCAACCTGCAAGTCTTCCTGCCCGCCGATGAACCGGAGCGCTCGTCGACTGCGCGCGACCTCAGCGTATTTCTCGCCTCACTCGCCCAGCAGGATATGGAGCGCCGTGAAGACCAACGAGGCGGCATGCTGATCTCGACCATCAACGGCCAGGCGGCGGCGCATCACTTCCTCGCTCCCTTCCTGCAGGATGCCGGCTTCCATCTCGCGCCGATGGGCCTCAACTTTCGCCGGGTGTTGTTGCCCAATCCATCCGCGCAGCCGTCGGGCATCGCCCCCAACGTGCAATAGGAGATCGGTTCTTTCGTGCCTGAAGGCGATACCATCTTCCGCTCCGCTCGCGCTCTGCAGCAGGGCTTTGCCGGCCGCAAAGTCACCCTCTTTGAAACCGCCTATGCGCCGCTGGCCAGTGTGCACGATCAGAGCCCGGTGACTGGCCGCATCATCGAGCAAGTGGAGTCGCGCGGCAAATGGCTGCTCATCCATTTCTCCGGCGATCTCATCCTGGCCACGCACATGCTGATGAGCGGCAGCTGGCACATCTACCGCGTCGGGGAACGATGGCACCGCGCTCGCAGCCACATGCGCGTAGCGCTGGGCACGGAGGATTTGCTGGCCGTCGCCTTCAACGTGCCGGTCGCTCGCTTCTACACCGCGCGCACTCTGGAGAGGTTTGCCGGAGTCGCCGGGCTTGGGACCCGATTTGCTGGGACCTGCGTTTGCCGCGGATGAAGCTGCGGCGCGCCTGCTTGAGCTTGGTGACGAAGAGGTAGGCAATGTGTTGCTGAACCAGCGGGTGATGGCCGGCATCGGCAACGTCTTCAAATCCGAGATTTGTTTTGCCTGCGGAGTAAATCCCTTCCGCAAGGTTGCGAGCTTGCGCGCGCAAGAGATCGAGTGCCTGCTGGGAACGGCGCGCCGCTTTCTCGCGGCCAACGTAGCAGACGGAGCAGGCGACGCCATCGTGACCTACGCCGGAGGGCGCCGCACCACAGATTCAGGCGACCCCGCCGCCAGGCTTTGGGTCTACCACCGCAAAGGCTCCCAATGCCGCCGCTGCGGAACAACCATTCTCATGCGTAAACAAGGCCCGGGCGCCCGCTCCACCTTCTGGTGCCCAGAATGCCAAAAGCAATAAAGCTAGTTGCGGCCGAAGTCTGCTAGGACACGGACCTCTCGGCCGGGTTCAGTCCGCACGCAGACACTAAAGCCTGGAGGACCTATCCTTGTCGTTTGGTTTGCCGGCGAAGCGACCAACTCCCCTTGAACCGACTTTATCTCGCGGCCAATAAAGCTCATTCACGGTTACATTAGCGCTAGTGCGGTTGCGAGGGGTCGGGCTGGACCGGCTGCTTGTTCTCGTCATCCCCCTTGCCGCCGAATAACCTTCCGAAGAAGCCCTTCTTCTTCTTTTTCTGCCCGTCAGGAGGAGGCGGAGCCGGGCCCGGCTGGGTTGGCGCTGCTGCTGCCTGCGTGCCCACCTGGGGTGGCGGTAACGCCGGCGTTCCGTTCGCCGGGGTTCCTGGAGCGACAGTGGCCTCCTTATCAATTCCAAAAAGCTTCTGGAAGACATTGCGCTGATCCCCCGCGCTCTGGTCGCAGGTTTGCGTGGGCGCTGTACCGTCGAGGAAAACGGCATCGTAGTCCGATGGGCAGCTGGCATCCGCAAGCAAGTTGGTCACTTTATCCAGCCGCACCGTCGAGACCCCATTGGGAGGGGTGAACTGGCGGGTATCGGAATATTCCGGCAACTTGACCGCATGCTTCATGAAATCCGCCCAGATGGGCGCCGCTACTTTACCGCCTTCCAGTTTGATATCCGTATAATCGTCATTCCCTATCCACACCACGCAGAGCAGGTTGCTGGTAAAGCCGGCGAACCACGCATCGTGCGAAGTGCCGGTTTTGCCGGCGGCAGGGGCGGTGAAGCCGTCAGCGCGCACCACGGCAGCCGTACCCGCGTTGATCACGTTCTCCATAAGGGCCAGGGTCAGATAGGCAGACCCGCGGATCGAGGATCGGCTTGGAGTTCGGTGGGTAATCATTGAGCACATCGCCGTTCGCGGAGCGGATCGAAGCCAGCAGCCAGGGATCGATCTTGACCCCGCCATTCGCAAAGACCGTATAGGCTCCGGCGATCTCGAGTGGGGTTGATCCATAAGCGCCCAGGGCCACCGACGGCGTTCCACGGGCGGATTTGATCCCGGCATCCCGAGCCAGGGCAGCGACGTTGTTGTAACCGACCATGTCGGCCAAAGTTACCGTTGCGTTATTTTCCGAATGCTGCAGCGCTGTGCGCGCGGTGATCTGTCCGGTAAAACGCTTGTCATGGTGATAGTTGCCCGGGGTATAACCGCCTTCATAGGTCGAAGGATCGTTGTTAAGCAAGGTGACAGCGGTAAAGATCCCGCTTAGTCTGCCTGGATCAGGGGGCGCAGGATCGGCGGATGCGCGCATTCGCCGCTACAGGAGTCGTGGACACGGCTTCTTCGCTGGCCGGCGGCACGACTGCCGGCTGGGTGAGCACGGTGCCGGCCAGGCTGGTGTTGAAGGCTGCGGCATAGACAAAAGGTTTGAAAACGGAGCCGGTCGGCCGGTTCTGCACCGCATGATCGAACTGGCTAAGGCCGTAATTTCGCCCTCCCACCAGTGCCAGTACCTGGCCGGTGTGAGGATTCAGTGCCACTAACGCGACCTGGGGATAGGTGATGGGTGAATCGTCCCCTGCTTTCACCCGGCGCGCATGCAGCTTCTCCACCTGCAGGTCGACGCCCTTCATGCCCTCTGTCACCGCCTCTGCCGCTAGCCGCTGCAGACCCGGATCGAGCGAGGTGTAAATGCGCAGCCCGGAATGGTTGAAGTCCGCCTCGCCCATGTGCTGCACCAACCGGTCGCGCACCAAGTCGACGAAATACGGCGCCTCGCCGGCATCGACGTTCATAGGCCTCAGGTTCAGCGGCTCAGCCTTGGCGCGCATCGACGTCGTCCTTGGTGATCTTCCCCGTCTCCACCATGGCGTCGAGCACTATGTTGCGGCGCGCAATCACCCGGTCCGGATGGCGGTAGGGATTGAGATAGCTTGGGTGCTGGATCATGCCCGGCGAGCATCGCACATTGCGCCAGGTCCAGATCCTTCACGTCTTTGCCGAAATAAGTCTGCGCCGCCTGGCCAAAGCCGTTGATGGCGAAGCTTCCCTGCTGCCCTAGCGGGATCTCGTTGGCATAGATCTGAAAGATCTGTTGCTTGTTGAAGCGATTCTCCAGCTGGAAAGTGATGGCAATTTCGATGATCTTGCGCTTGATTCGGCTTTCCGGCGAGAGGAAGAAGTCCTCGGGAAAGCTGCATGGTGAGCGTGGAACCGCCGCCCTCATAACGACGGTCATGCCGCAAGTCATGCCAGATCCAGCCGAGCATGCTGTAGTAGTCGACTCCGCCATGCTCAAAGAAACGGCGGTCCTCGATCGAAGTTACGGCGTTGACCAGGTTGGGTGGCAGTTCGTTAAAGCTGACCAGGCGGCGCTTGGTGCGGTTCGCTCCTTCGGAGAGCCCGGTGATGAGCTGTGGTTCCAGCTCATAAGCATCGAGGGTTTGGCCTTCGTCACCGGAGATCTGCTTGACCATTCCTTTGTCAAACGTGATCGTGGCGCCCTGTTCGGAGTGATAGGACTGCGGCCCAGGCTGGATCTTGATGCTCGAGTCGTTGAACGAGTAGGTGCCCATCCGCGATTTTTCGCGATCGTCGTCTCCGCTGTAACCAGCGGCGCGCAACTCCTGGGCTATCGTCGGCGGGGTCAGCTTCTGCCCGACCCTTATCTCCTTCGGGGCTGCATAGATCATTGCTGTCTGCGGGAACAGCGGCTTCTGCAGGTATTCATCCACCTTGTGCCGGTAGGTGAAGTAGTAATAGCCGAAGATTGATTCGCAAACCACCAGGCTCAGGATGAGCGTGCCCACCAGCGCGATCAGGATGATATTGCGCACCGGGTGCTCAAGCAGGCTAGCGCGGACAACCTTGATTTTGACGGTCAAATGATGAACTCCTGCATCTCTTAGACGCTATCTGCAATCTCCCGCAGCCGCGGCACGATCTCTGCGATAGCAACATCCTGGCTGCTCGCCGTGGAGCGCGTTACCAGCTCTACCCGGCCTTCCGCAACTTTCTTACCTATATTGATGCGGAAAGGTATGCCGATCAGGTCCGCATCCTTGAATTTGACACCTGCCCGCTCGTCCCTGTCATCCAGCAAAACATCAAATCCGGCATCCTCGAGCTTCAGGGCTACCTGCTCGGCGGTAGCCGCCAGATTCGCGTCGCCCATATTGGTCACCGTCACCACCACATCGAAGGGCGCGATGGAACGCGCCAGCCAGAAACCGTTGGAGTCATGGTTCTGCTCCACGGCCGCGGTCAGGATGCGCTCGATACCAATCCCGTAGCAGCCCATGATGGGCGTTACTTCCTTGCCTCCGGGGTCCAATACACGCACCCCCATGCCGTCCGAATACCGGTAACCCAGCTTGAAGATGTGTCCTACCTCGATGGCCTTTGCTACCCTCAGCGGGCTGCCAGGCAAGGCCGGACACTGCGGACAATTCTCCCCTTCCATGACGTTGCGAACATCGGCGACCTGGGTAGGCGTGAAGTCCCGGCCCCGGGTTACATTGCGCAGATGATATTCCTCCCGATTGGCGCCGGCGACCAGATTGTGTCGTCCTTCGAGCGCGAGATCCAGGATGACGGTCACTTTGCCGCTCTCCGCCTGCTCTCCGGCTGCCAGGATGTCGAGACCGATGGGGCCCAGATAACCAGCCGGGGCATGAAAAGTAGCCACGATCTCCTCGGCGAGCATCGGCCGCAGTTCCCGGGCGGCGGGAAAAAGGGCCGCGAGCTTGGCCTGGTTGAGCGTGTGATCGCCGC
This sequence comes from uncultured Acidobacteriaceae bacterium, assembly GCA_963746595.1. GTDB lineage: Bacteria > Acidobacteriota > Terriglobia > Terriglobales > Acidobacteriaceae > PALSA-350. The sequence continues at coordinate 523,723 of CAVVBS010000009.1, read as the reverse complement.
GCAGCAGGACGACGACCGGACTAGCGATCTCCGGCGCGCCCACCTTCGCCTGCGGGGTCAAGGCCATATAGGCCATAGTCTTGATCTGGTATTCCGGTCCCAGGTCGAGAAGCGCGCCCACCTCCTCGATGGTGCGCCGCCCCGGAGTATGCACCAGTTCTGGTTCACCGTTCCCCGTTGCCGGCAGATCTTCGACCGCGAGCAGCCGTGAGGCGGCTTTATCCATATTGGCTGCGTAGTTGCAGTTAGGGCAGCTGATAATCAGGTCCTCGCCCGCTTCGGCGTAGACCATGAACTCCTGAGACTGGGAGCCGCCCATGGCGCCGGAATCCGCCTGCACGGCGACAAAGCGCAGACCGCTCCGCGTGAAAATTGCCCGGTAGGCAGCGTCATGCTTGTTATAGCTGACATCCAGGCCGGCTCCGTCCAGATCGAACGAGTAGCTGTCCTTCATGATGAACTGGCGCACCCGCAATAGGCCCGCCCTGGGTCTCGGTTCATCACGAAACTTGGTCTGAATCTGGTACCAGATCTGGGGCAACTGCTTGTAACTGCGCAGCTCCTTGCGGGCGATGTCGGTCATCACCTCTTCTTCCGTCATGCCCAGGACCAGCCAGGCGCCCTTGCGGTCCTGCAGCTTGAACAGGTTCTGCCCCATGACGGTCCATCGTCCGCTCTCTTCCCACAACTCGCGGGGGTGGAGCGCCGGCAGCAAGAACTCCTGCCCGATATGGTCCATCTCTTGCCGGACAATGGCCTGAATCTTGTTGATGGAGCGCTGGCCGAGGAAGAGGTAGGAGTAGATTCCCGCCCCGACTTGACGAATAAATCCGGCGCGCAATAGAAATTTGTGACTGGCTACCTCGGCATCGGCCGGGGCTTCACGCAGGGTAGGGATAAACAGCTTCGACCAACGGTGCATTCTGGGGGATACTTTCTCGAGCAGCGTGAGCCAATTCTAAATGGTTCAGGGACGGTTCACATGGCCGGGAGTCCGACTCCGGCGCCTAGGCTCATGGCGACGTCGGCGGTATTCACCGGATTGTCATCAAACCGGGCGGCACCCTTTCTACAATCACGGATGCTATGTATAACGAACCTTTGACCTTTGATGTCGTTCCTGGCAGCACGGCGGATACCCGCATCTTTCGCCTGCACGGCCCGATTACCCTGAGCAACTTGTTCGACTTTCAAAAGGTTCTCACCGGCGGCACGGAGAAAGTCACCATCCTCGACTTTACCGAGTCTGAATACATCGATTCCGCCGGGCTCGGCGTCATCCTCAATTACTATGTCTCCGGCAAACGCCATGGCCGTGCCATCCGGCTGGTGGCAGTCAACTACCGGGTTGCCGAGCTGCTGAAGCTCACCAGCGCCAATACCCTGATCAACACTTACGACAGCATCGAAGCCGCGGAAGCCGCCGCCTCGTAAATCAAATCAACTCAAGTCTCCACAAGTCATGAAGATGGAGAACACCCGCCAGGGCACGCGCGGGGTCGACGACCACCAGAGAGGTGATCTTCTTTTCCTCCATGATGCTCAGGGCGCGGGCGGCAAACTCGTCTGGGGCAATGGTCCTGGGCGCGGCATTCATGGCATCGCCCTGCGGTCATGGCCAGCGCCTCCGGTCCTTTCCTTTCCAGCAGCCGGCGCAGGTCGCCGTCGCTCATGATGCCGATCAGGGTTTCGCCCTCAGTCACGGTGGTCATGCCCAAGCCTTTCCGGCTCATCTCGTAAATCACCGCTGGCATTGATGTGCCCGCGGATACCCTGGGAATAGCATCGCCGGCGTGCATCAGCTCTCTCACCCGGGCCAGTTTTCTGCCCAGCTTACCGCCAGGATGCAGGTCAGCGAAGTCTTCCGCGCGGAAGCCCTTTTTGAGCGACGCCGCGATTGCTAGAGCGTCGCCTAACGCCAGCATCACCGTGGTGGAGGCGGTTGGCGCCAGGCCCAGCCCGCACGCTTCCTGCTCCACGCTGACGTCTAGGACAACGTCGCTGGCCAGCGCTAGCGTCGAACGCAAGGCGCAGCAGAAGCTGATCAGTGCATCGCCCATTCGCTTAAGCGTGGGCAGCAGTCGCAGGATCTCCTCCGTCTCGCCGCTGTAAGAGAGTGCGAGCACCAGGTCACCCTTGGCCAGCATCCCCAAGTCGCCGTGCAGCGCCTCGGCCGGATGCAGAAATAGGGCCGGTGTTCCCGTCGAGTTGAAGGTGGCGACCAGTTTCTGTGCGATGAGGCCACTCTTGCCTATGCCGGTGACAACCACCCGCCCGCGCCGCTGCCCACACCCCACCACTAGCTCCACGGCCTGAGCAAAGCTGGCCGACATGCCGTCCTCAAGGCGGGCCGCAAGTCGAAGCAGCGCCTCGGCTTCGATACGTATCAGCTGGGCTGGAGTCGGTGCGCTCATGAATCCGCAATCACAAAACAATTGATCGTAACAGCAGCCAGTGGGGAGCCTTTGGAGCGCTAGGTGAGAGCCTCCTTTAGAATGGTAGAGGCACGAGTGTATGCAAACTCAAAGTAGCTCCCTCGCCCGGAGAAGGTCACTCGACGTGAAGCGCAATCAATGGGTTATTGTCGTGGTGCTGGCCGCGTTCGCGCTTATGGTGTGGTCGGGTTATGCCAACTACAAGCGCCGCAAGCAATATGCACAGCGCCAGGCACAAGGTGCTGTTGCTCCTGAAAACGCTAACAACCAGTCGGTCCAGCAGGATGTTGCCGCCGACGAAGGCCTGCCCGATCTGCGCGGTAAGCGCGCCCCCGAATTCAGCCTGCGGACGGTCGAAGGCAAGAAGCTTTCCCTCTCCGACTACAAGGGTAGGGCGGTATTGATCAACTTCTGGGCGACCTGGTGTGCGCCCTGCAAGATCGAAATGCCTTGGCTGGTTGCCTTGCGCGCGCAGTACGCACCGCAAGGTTTTGAAATCCTCGGCGTCTCCGAGGATGATGCCGACACGCCGCGGGCCAAGCTGGCAAAATTCGGCCAGGAACAGGGCCTAAACTACCCCTTGCTGGTGGGCGACGATGTCGTATCGCGCAAGTATGGTGGCGTCGAATTCCTGCCCACCTCCTATTTTGTTGGCCGGGACGGAAAGGTTGTCGCCGAAACCGCCGGGCTGGTTTCAAAGGATGAAGTCGAGGCCAGCATCAAGAAGGCCTTAGCCGCTGGGGGCAAATAAGTGCTCCGCCTCACTGCCATATTGGTCGCCGGGCTTGTTTGCCTTGGCGCTTGCGGGCAGGTGTTAAAGGACCAGCCCTTGCCGCTGCCCGGCGGCGCCACTCAGCGAGGCGATGCGGCGGTCGAGTTCCTTTACCCTGAAAAAGTAAGTATTCCGGCGCGCCGCGCAGCGCAGATTGATCTTCACTTTCGCGTGGCTGATGGTCTCCACATCAATTCCCACGCACCTACGGACAAATCCTTGATCCCCGCGCGGCTCGCTGTGGTCGAGGTGCAAGGTCTCAATGTCACCGCGGTCGACTTCCCGCCGGGTACTGAGTATGCTCCGCAGTTTGCTCCCCGGCAGAAGCTCAGTGTGTATACCGGTGAATTCATCCTGCATGCCCACCTGACCGCGCAGCCGGGAGAGCATGTACTGGCGGGAGCCCTTCGCTATCAGGCCTGCGATGCGAACGCCTGCAGGCCGCCGAACTCCATCCCCGTCTCGGTCACCGTCGTCGCGCAGTAGCGCTGCGATGGGGTTCCCCGCCTGAAGCACAGACTTAGGGCGCATAAGGCGCTTAAGGCGCACACTTTCCCCGCGCCTGCAGACTGAATCAGAATTCGGAAGCGAGTTCCGAAGGACTCTATGTCGTATCAGAAGCCAGTAGAAACAGGACGGGTGCCCCAGGTTCGCCCTGGCGTACCTGGGCCGAAAATGATATTTTTCGATCGCTTTTCCTAGCCCCGCCCTGGATTTGCTGCTCGATAGAGTGAAAACTGTGGTGGGCTTCGCCCGTCTTTTTCGGCCCACGTACGCTTTGGCGAGCGTGGGGCACCCGTCCGTTCCTATCGCTCCTGCTATGACACAGACTCCGTTAGGGACGACTGAGACTTGCCCAGGACTTCAGTCCTGGGTGAACTTGGATCCGCCATAAAGCAGCTGAGGGATAATTTTCCCCTCCCAAGCCCCCGCTAGCTCACACCCAATTGTTCGTGTGAAGTGGGGATCTCGCCGGCCGCCTTTAGCCTCTTTACTACCCGCTCTTTGCCCAAGGCGGCCATCACAGCGAAGAGGCTCGGGGCCACGCCCTGCCCCGTTAACACGACCCGCGATCCATTGATCACGGTGCCGGCCTTGACACCCTTCTCCTCGGCAAACGCCCGCAGCAATTGCTCCGCCACCGTCTCGGTGAACTCGTCCAGGGATTCGTAGCGGCCACCCAGTTCCATCAGCAAGCCGCGGCTCTGCTCGTCGGAGAGGAATTTCGCCACGGCGGCTGTATCGTATTCATAAGCGTCGCTGAAGTAGCCGCGAAATGCCCCGGCAAAATCCTTCAGGCTGCGCGCCCTGGGCTGGAGTAAGGCAATCGCTGCCAATATTTCTTCCCGGGTCCTGTCGGAGGAGAAGCCGGCCTTCGCCCACTCCGCTTCAATCAGAGGCAACAACTCCGGCGCCGAGTAGCGGCGTATCCATTCGGTGTTGAACCAGGCCAGCTTGTCGTTGTCGAAAACGGCGTTAGACCGCGAAATGCCATCCAGCGAGAAAAGGTCGATCAGCTCATCGGAGGAGAAGATCTCCCGATCCTTTTCTGCGCCGCTCGGCGTCCAGCCCAGCAGCGCCAGAAAATTGCGGAAGGCTTCAGGCACGATGCCCATGTCCTGGTATGCCAGCACGCTGGTGGCGCCATGGCGCTTGGAGAGCCGGCTCTTGTCCGGTCCGAGAATCAGCGGAAGATGAGCAAAAACGGGCAGGGGCTCTCCCAGGGCCTGGTACTGCAACACCTGCTTGGGCGTATTCGAGATGTGGTCCGCGCCGCGAATGATGTGGGTGAGGCGCATATCCAGGTCATCGGCAACCACGCTTAAGTGATAGGTAGGCACGCCGTCGGAGCGCAGCAGGACAAAGTCTTCCAGCTCTGCATTGGCGAATTCCACCCGGCCGAAGACCGCGTCCTCAAATGCGGTCGCTCCCCCTTCAGGCACCGCGAAGCGCAGGGCGCCAGGCTCGCCCGCCTGGAAGCGGCTGTAGGCCGTGACCGGATCGATCGAACGGCAGCGCCGGTCGTACATCGGAGGTTTGCCGGCGGCCGTCGCCTGACGGCGCCGTTGCTCCAGCTCTTCCTTAGTACAGAAGCAGTAGTAGGCGTGGCCACTCGCGCGCAGCTTTTCGGCCGTAGATCGATAGAGAGGGAGCCGTTGGGATTGAAAGAATGGCCCCTCATCCCATTCCATGCCGAGCCAGCGCATGCCATCGAGGATGCCTTGCACCATATCCTCGGAGGAGCGCTCGAAATCGGTATCCTCGATGCGCAGAATGAGGGTGCCACCGGCGTGCCGGGCAAAGAGCCAGTTGAAGAGGGCGGTGCGCGCGCCGCCTACATGCAGATAGCCGGTAGGCGAGGGCGCGAAACGAACGCGAGGAAGTTGGGGAATTTCTGGCATCGCTCTTCCGATGCTATTTCATTTCAACGGCCACCGCATCGTCCCACTGGCTGGCTTTGCGGAACGAAGGGCACTGCCTTACAAGCTGCCCAAAAACCTCGTTTTATATCGGGGCACAGCTTTACAGGCCGCGGAGGAACTCATGTTTTGTATCAGGGCACGACTTTAGTGGGGCCGTAAATGATTGGGAATACGTTGGGCTTTAGCCCCTGAGGGCACGATTTTTTACTGACGCACTAGGTGATGTCTTCGGTATCGAAGACCGGCAGGGGCACCATGCGTCTACTCTTGCTGCCGCGGCCCTCGCCCACCAGTTCGCTCACTACTTTTTCTACCGTCGTGGGGTCGTCGATCTCGGCTTCCAGTAGCCCCATCCCCTCGTTGTCATCAAATTTTTCCAGCAGAACCACGGCGTGGGCCTGGGCTACGTGATCCTGATTCAGGCCTTCCGGCGTCTTGGCCTTGATGCCCACTGCGTTCGGCTCAATATCCAATAATTCCGCCACCCGCTGCCGCATATCGCCGGAGACGGGCCCAATCTTGGGCGCGGCCAGCACCAGTGTGGTGTCCACATTGACGATCCGATAGCCGGCGGTCTGCAACTCTTCCAAGGCCAGGTTCAGAAAAATCGCGGAATCGGCATCCTTCCAGCGCGGATCGCCAGGGGGAAAGAAGCTGCCGATATCACCCACGGCCAGCGCGCCCAGCAGGGCATCGGTAATGGCGTGCAACAGCACGTCACCATCGGAGTGCCCGGCCAGGCCCTCTGGATGATCGATCGCAATGCCACCAATTTTCAACGGCACGCCGGGCTGGAATGCGTGTGAGTCCCAGCCGTAGCCTATTCTCATGCTCATTTCAGGACCTGTCTTGCAAATAGAACTCTGCCAGCTTCAGATCGCCGGGATGGGTAATTTTTAAATTCGCCGGGGATCCCATGACCACCGCAACCTGTGCCCCCGATCGCTCGACGAGGCTGGCCTCATCGGTTCCCACAAACCCATCCGCCTCCGCGTCGGCAAAGGCCCGGCGCAGAATGCTCCAGCGAAAACCTTGCGGCGTCTGCGCCTGCACAATGTACTCCCGGGGGATGGTGGCCGTCACAATAGCCCCACGGGCCGTGCGCTCCACCTGCTTGATAGTATCCACTGCCGGCAGTCCTACGATGGCAGCGCCGTAAATTTCTACTGCTTCGATGGTTCGCTCGATGGTCGCGGGGTCGATCAGCGGCCGCACCGCATCGTGAACCAGGATGATGTCATCGTCCGCCGCGGAGAGGGCTTTCAGTGCCTGGCTCACCGACTCCTGCCGGGTATCCCCACCTTCCACCACCTGCACCCGCGTCGCCAATGCATGTTCGGCAATCATCGCCTCCATGCGGCTGATCTCCGGCTTACGGACGGCCACGTAAATAGAACTCACCCGCGGCACCGCCGCGAACGCTCGCAAGCTGTGGACCAGAATCGGCATCCCATGCAACGCTAGAAATTGCTTGGGAGCATTTGGGGTCGCGTGGCCAGGCGCCATGCGTGTGCCCATTCCGGCGGCCGGGAGAATAACGAAGACCCGCATAAACATCGGAGTATAGCAGGAAGGGCTCAGCCCTCTACCGGCTCCACATAGAACATTTCGTTGGTTCGACGGAAGCCGTTGCTCTCATACAGCGGCTTGCCGGCGTCGGTCGAATGCAGCGCAACGACACGGATTTTCTGCTTGCGCGCCTCCGCCAGTGCTTGATCAATCAAGTGGCTGGCCAGCTTCTTGCGGCGGTGCTCCGGCTCCACGTAAACATTCAACAGGTATCCGCGCTTATCCTGACGAGGATCGAGCGGATGCGGCGGCCAGTCGAGGACGATCAAGCCCGCGCCGGCAACCACCTTGCCGCCTTCGGTGGTCAGCCAGCCGAGATATCGTCCATCCGCCAGCCGGGTTTCGACCCACGGCTTAAAGTGCTCCGCCATTACGTCGAGAATCCTGTTGTCCTGGCGCCCGGCGTCCACAAACATGCGCCGCCTGTGGTGGGTGATGATGGCCGCATCTGCGGGCGTCGCTGCTCTTATCTGGTACATGCCCGCAGTATAGCTATGTAACTGTGCGATTGCTTGATAGCGATTCCACGATAGGTGTAAATCCGAAGTGCTCGCTTACCATAGGCCAGCAGCGATGCAGCCGCCAACTCTGCGAAACCGCCTCTTTCGTCCCGGCCAGCGGATTGCTGTCGCAGTCTCCGGGGGAGCCGACTCGGTGGCTCTGCTCCGCCGCCTGCTCGAGGAGCGCCACGCGCTGGGCATCGTGCTTTCCGTCGCCCACGTCCATCACGGCATTCGTGGAGCCGCGGCCGAGCGAAGACGCGGCATTTGTTGCCAGCTTCGCCGCAGCCCATGGCCTGCCATTCCATCTGCATCGCGCGGATGCGCCGGCCGCCGCAGCCACCCTGCATGAAACCCTGGAGGAGGCCGCCCGCAACCTTCGCTATGCATTTTTTCGGCGAATTGATCGCGGTGGCCAGGCAGACGCCGTTGCCACTGCGCACACCCTCGACGACCAGGCGGAGACGGTGCTGCACAAACTGCTGCGCGGCGCCTGGACCGAGGGGCTGAGCGGCATCCATCCAGTGCTCACCGTTGAGCCCGGGAGCATCCTGCGGCCCTTTCTGGAGAACAGCCGCGCCACCATCGAGGCTTGGCTTCTCGAGCTTCAGCAGCCATGGCGCGAAGACGCCAGCAACCAGGACATGGCGTATACGCGCAACCGCATCCGCTGGGAGTTGCTACCCTTGCTGCGCACCTTCAATCCCCAGATTGCCGCCCAATTGGCGCGTTTAGCTTCGATTTCCGCCGACGAGGAGGCCTACTGGCAGGGAGAGTTGCAGCCGCCTTCTGCCCCCTCTGCTGCTGCCTGGCCGGCCCACCCGGGGTGGCGGCCGTTCCGCCAGCACCCATCCGGAGGAGGAAACGGTGGCGATCGAACAGGCCCGCTTGCGCGAACTCCACCCAGCCGTGGCCCGGCGGGTGGTGCGGGCGGCTGCGCGGCGCTTGGGAGCCAGGCTCAGCTTTGAGCAGACGGAACAGCTGCTGGCCATGGGTGAGTCCCGCCCCGGCAAATTCGAGCTCCCCGGCGGCATCACGGTGGAGCGCAGCCTGCGGGAAATCCGTCTGACCCGGAGTTCAGCTCCCCCGCTCCCCGGACCGGACTATGCGTTTCCCATCCCGGGCGATGTTCGCGCCCCCGAATACGGCCTGTGCTTTGCACGGCGTGCGCACGCAGGACGGCTTGGCCAGCGCGTCCGCCGTCTTACGGCCTTGGAAAGCCGGAGACCGGGTAACACTCGCGCACAGCCGGGGTCCCAAGAAAGTTGCAGAGGTTCTGGACCGGCTCCACGTGCTTGGCGGAGCGCGAAAAAACTGGCCGGTGGTCGAGTGGGAAGGAAAGATTGTCTGGATGCGCGGGGTCGACGTGGATGCGCCCGAATTTATCTTTACCGCCCAATTCCTGGCCTGAAGACGGGCAAAGCAGGGTAACCGGAACAGCGGTACCCTTCGCGTATAACTTCGGACACGCTTTCCCACGCTTTCGGAGACGTTTCCAGCTTTCGCGGAGTAGAATAAATTTGGCGCAAAGGGTAGGGGTGGGCGTACGGTTTGCCGTATCAATTCCACCAGTCTTCGAATCGGCGGCAGATTACTGTCGTCTAATAGATGTCAAAGGCTGCAAGAACGTTCCCGGTGTAGCGATCAGCTCCGCCTTGAATGGTCCCTTCTCTTTATAGAGGCGCAGTAGAAAGAGGGTTTTTCGTGAATTCGACGGTCAAGACAATTATTTTCTGGGTTTTCATCCTGGCTTGCCTGGTTCTACTTTGGCAGATCGTCCAGAAGAGCACGGGCATGAGTCATGACCGGGAGATCTCCTTTTCTCAATTCATGCAAGACGGGCAGACGGGCAAGATCAGTGATGTGACCGTTATCAACAGCGAAGTGCACGGCCACTACGCCAACGACAGGGAAGCCTTCCACACCACCGTGCCCTCCAACTACCCTGACATGTTCAAGATCCTTCAAGACAACCATGTCAGCATCACGGTGAAGGACACCCAAGGCAATTCCTGGCTCCCGATTCTCCTCAACTTCGCTCCCATCATTGTGATCGCCGCCCTGTGGTTCTTCATGCTGCGGCAGATGCAGAGCGGGGGCAATAAAGCTTTGTCCTTTGGCAAAAGCCGGGCGCGCCTGCTCTCCATGCAGCAGAAGAAAATCACCTTCAAAGACGTGGCCGGTGTGGACGAGGCCAAGGAAGAGCTGAAGGAGATCATCGAGTTCCTGCGCGAAGCCCAGAAGTTCCAGAAGTTGGGTGGCCGCATCCCGAAGGGCGTGCTTCTCGTCGGACCTCCGGGCACCGGTAAGACTCTGTTGGCGCGGGCTGTTGCCGGCGAGGCCAACGTACCGTTCTTCTCCATCTCCGGTTCCGACTTTGTCGAGATGTTTGTTGGCGTCGGCGCAAGCCGTGTGCGCGACCTCTTTGAACAGGGCAAGAAGAATGCGCCCTGCATCATCTTCATCGACGAAATCGACGCTGTCGGGCGTCACCGCGGCGCTGGCCTGGGCGGCGGACACGATGAACGCGAGCAGACACTCAATCAATTGCTGGTTGAGATGGACGGCTTTGAGTCCAATGACGGTGTCATTTTGATCGCCGCCACCAACCGCCCCGATGTGCTTGATCCCGCCCTGCTGCGCCCCGGTCGTTTTGACCGTCGCGTCGTGGTGGGCAGGCCGGACGTACGCGGCCGTGAGGAAGTCCTCCGCGTCCATGCCAAGAAGGTTCCTTTGGCGGAAGATGTCGACCTTCGCATCCTGGCTCGCGGCACTCCCGGGTTTTCCGGCGCCGACCTCGCAAACATGGTGAATGAGGCAGCGCTGAATGCAGCCCGTGCCAACCGCAAGGCCGTGCATCAGTTTGATTTCGAACTGGCCAAAGATAAGGTCATGATGGGCGCTGAGCGTAAGTCCATGCTCCTCTCCGAGGATGACAAGCGCGATACGGCTTACCACGAAGCAGGCCACGTTCTGGTCGCTGCCATGCGCGATCATGCGGACCCGCTGCACAAGGTCACCATCATCCCGCGCGGCATGGCTTTGGGCGTCACCATGCAGTTGCCCGAAGAAGACAAGCACACGGTCACCAAGGATTACCTCGAAACGCAGCTCGCCATTCTCATGGGTGGCCGTTGTGCCGAGGAGATCTTCATGAACCGCAAGACAACCGGCGCCGGCAATGACATCGAACGGGCGACGGATCTTGCGCGCAAGATGGTTTGCGAGTACGGCATGAGCCGCATGGGTCCTCTGACTTTCGGCAAGAAGGAAGAGCAGATCTTCCTCGGCCGGGAGATCGCCCAGCACCGCGACTTCTCCGAGGAGACGGCGCGTCAGATCGATGCCGAAGTGCGGAGTTTGGTAGACGAAGCTTACAAGTCCGCCTACTCCATCCTTGGCGACCACAAGGACACGATGCACCGCATGGCGCAAGCCCTGTTGGATCGTGAAACCCTGGATGCGAATGACATCCGCATGATCATCGAAGGCAAGGAGCTGCCTCCGTTGCCGCCACTCGGACCGCCGCCGGGCAACTCTACCGGTGACGTCCAGCACGTGATCAAGCCCGAGCCCGGCCGCGCACCCGGTTTCGGCGGCGAAAGCCAGCCGTCCCCGGCCTAGCCGCAAAGCAACACTCCACTAAGAAAAGGCCCATTCCTTCGGAAATGGGCCTTTTCTCTTTTGCGACTTCCGACCTGCCCCACGTTCCCCCGGTCCTCTCGATCCCACTAACAAATCTTCAGGTGAGCTGCCAGCCTTAACTTTGTCATCCCGAGAGTTTGTGACTTTTTGATCTTTTCGTGTTTTTGCACCCGACCACATGTTTTTCAATCCCCTCCAGAAAGGCGTCATCCTGTGGGAGCGAAGCGCCTCGCAGATCTATCGCATAACAGAGGGTTTTATGCGCGCAGTCGAAGAGCCTGTCCTGAGCGTAGCCGAAGGAACCCCGGCGATGCTTGTTGGCAGATGCTCTTCGGACCTTTCCGGCCACAGACCACAAGGGAAATTAAAAAGTCACAGCCTCCGAGCGCAGCCGACCTGTCCCGGCGTGCCGTGGAGGGACCTGCAGTTTCCTCCGGCCCTCGATGCTCTCTTCACCGAGGGCGGTTTCCGAGAGGAGCACCTGCTTCGGCCCAATGCAAGTATTCAGAAATGAAGGCCGCTTCAAGTCGCTGAGGGATGCAATCCGGCCGGTGGCCGTTCACCGTTGTTGCCGGCCGAGGGAAACCGCAGGTCCCTCCACGGCACGCCGGGACAGGTCGGCTGCGCTCGGGATGACAAAGTTAAGGCTGGCAGCTCACCTGAAGATTTGTTAGTGGGATCGAGAGGGCCGAGGGGAACATGGGGCACCCGTCTAGTTCCCTTCGGGTTTCCGTAGGCAAGGCGCTCTCTGCGGAAGGACCGCCAAACATTAGCCAGGATGTAAGTCGTCGGCAAACTACAAGGGCGATTATCCGGGCGTGGACCCCCGGATGCGACAATAGGCACAGCATGCGCGGTTCCTTACTTCTGCTGGTTGCTCTTGCTTTGCCTGGCGTTTCCGGCTGCGGATACCACACCCTCGGATCTGCCGCTCATCTGCCGGACACGGTCCATACGCTGGCTGTCCCCATCTTCAAAAACAAGACGCAGTTCTATCACACGGAAGTTCCCATGACCCAGGCGGTGGTCCGGGAGTTTACGGATCGCACCCGCCTCAACGTCGCGCCGGACACCGGCGATGACGCCGACGCCACCGTCGCTGGCACCATCATCTCCGAATCGGTGCAGCCGTTGACCTATCGCACCGAGACCACTGACGTGCAGACAGGGCAGACAACCAGCGTCACCTCCAGCTTCCTGGTCACCATCAACGTGAACGTGCTGGTGACCGATCGCGACCACCGCGTTCTCTACCAGCACACCAACTATGTATTTCATGAGCAGTTCGAAACCACCACGGATCTGGCCAGTTTTATCGAAGAAGATTCCCCCGCCGTGCAACGGCTCTCGCGGGACTTTGCCCAAGCTCTGGTCAGCGATATTCTGGAATCCTTCTAAAGCATTTTTGCTAATGGTCTAGACTAGGAAACCGAGCCCTACGCGGCCATTCCGCCAAAGAATGGCCGTACATAACAGATCCCACCGGATCACGGTATTAGCGAAAATGCGTTTAAGGGGAGAACATGCCTACGGATGACCCCAGCAAGCTCCGCAGCTTCTCCTCTTCCGATCGCTTCGTGGCGGAGGTGAAAGCCGCTGCCGCCTCGAAAGCGCCCTTGCGCGCCGGATATGTTTTCGCCGGCGATGAGGTCTTCCTCTACGAACGCTGCCGCCGCGCCGTCGTGGACTCGCTCATCGATCCCACGCTTCGTGAGTTCTCGCTCAGCGAACTCGATCTGGCCGAGACCAGCATTTTTCATGTGCTCGACCTCGCCCGCACCCCATCTCTGATGGCGCCCTTTCAGGTCATCTTCGTCAGGAACCTGAAAACCCTCTATACCCGTGGCGCGAAGAAGGAAGAGTTCGCGGCGCTTAAAGACTACTTCCGCTCGCCCAATCCCCAGGCGGTGCTCATCTTCGTCGCCGACCATCTGCGTCTTCCCGCCGACCTGAGGCGAATGGATCTGCAGGACAAGGACCGCTATGAGCGAATCCGCGAGACGCTGGGCGATGATTGTGGCTTGGTGGAGCTGGCCCGGGTGGACGAAGCGGACGCGGTGCGCTGGCTGATCGCGACCGCCGACAGCCGTGGGATGAAGTTCGATGCGGACGCGGCACGCGAGCTCGCCGATGCCCTGGGCGCGGATATGATGCTCATTTCGAGTGAGCTGGAAAAGCTTATGCTGTATGCCTTTGACCGTAAGCGCATCACGCTGGGTGACGTGGAGACCATGGTGTTGGCGGCCAAGCAGCGCTCGCTTTACGAGCTGACCGACGCCATCAGCGCGCGGGACAAGCCACGGGCACTCGCCCTGCTGCATGGCCTGCTGAATGCCTCCGACGGCGGTGAGGATTCAGCCATCGGACATCTCTACATGCTGGCGCGGACCTTCCGCCAGATGGTCGTCATCCTGGAGAAAAACGTGCGCGACTCGCGCGCCATCTGGCAGGCGCTATGGCAGGGTTTCCGCATGCCTCCTTTTGCCGCCGAGGATCTCATACGCCAGGCCCGCCGCTACCGCTCGCGGCGGGAGCTCACCCAAATGCTCCGCTTGATTGCCCACGCTGATCTCGAATTGCGCTCCTCCCCGCCGGACAAGCGCCTGGTCCTGGAGCGCCTGGTGATGGAGCTGGCCAGCGAACCGCGTCCCCGGGCCTCTGCCATGGCCGGAGCCCAATACGGCCAATACGTGATGGACCTGTGAATCTGCCACGTTTTTCTTGAGCCGCAAAGAGCATTTGCGCGGTTCTCAGCAGCTTGCCGAATTTCTTCTACACTCAAAGCAAGCGTGTATCGAATGCCCAAACACCCCTTTTCGCCCGCTGTGATTGTGCTGGTCTTCTGGCTGGGCGGGGCGCCTCTCTCCGGGTCACCTCATCGCAAGGATCCACCTCCACCCGCCGTTGGGCCCGAGGAACGCATCCCGGTTGGACCGTTGGGGTACCGTCCACCTGGGTCGCTCTACATGCTGTCGGGAAAGGCTTTCGGCTCCCTGGACTTCATCGATGCCCATCACCTGTTGTTCACCTTCCATCAGCCGCGGTTGATGCGGCGCGAGCCGAATCCGGACCGGCTCGATGACGACCAGATCATCCGGGCTGTCATTCTGAGCCTGCCCGGCGGGACCGTTCAGGCTTCCGCGGAATGGCGGATGCATGACCGGTGGAGGTATTTGTGGGCACTCGGCGGTGGCAAGTTTCTGGTGCGCCAGAAGAACTCTTACTCACTCACCGACGCATCGTTGAAGCTGCACCCCTACATCGATGTCCCTACGCCAATCCTCTCCACGGAAGTGTCGCCGGATGGCCGCGTCCTGGTGATCGAGCACCAATACGAACGGCATACCGCCGAGCAGCACCGAAAGCTGGAGGCTCAAGCGCAGCAATACGGAGAACCGCCACCCCCTGAGGACACCCAGATTACGGTGGTGAACATAGCTTCACGAGAGGTAATGGCGGCGCTGCGAACGGAGTCGCCGATCAACGTGCCCATCACCTCAACCGGATACGTGGGGGTGGCTAGAGATAAGGACGAAGCCCAAGGCCTGGCGGGCGTGACCGGAGATAAGGGCGAAGCCCAAGGGGAGGCCAAAGATAAGGGCGAAGGCCAGGGCGGGGTCAAAGATAAGGGCGCGGGCGGGTTCGATGATCAGTTCCTGGTCCGTTTCGTTCCCTTTGTAGGCGATTCGTTGATATTGGGGCAGGGTGGCATCCGTGTGCACTCCCCACGAGAATTTCCTGAACCAGAAAGCCCTCGTCATCGAGAGTTGCGGCCCCAAGACGGGGGATATCTTTCTCGATGCGTGGACCACGGACGGAAAAAAGCTATGGACCGGCCGCCGAGACGGCCATCTGGTGTGGCCTACCTTCGCTTATTCGCGAAAGGGCGACCGTTTTGCCCTGAGCATGCTGCGCATCTCCCACTTCATTGACCTGCTGGACTCACTCAACGACGAGGATGTGCGGAGCAGGTGGTACAGGTCTTCGATTCGGCAACGGGTGCTCTGCTGATGGCGACCAATGCGTCGCCCATTCTGACCGCAGGCCAGAACTTCGCCCTCTCGGATGATGGGGAACGCCTGGCGGTGCTGCGCGAGGGCGCGATCGAGATCTACAACGTGCCTTCTCCCGCGGCAGCGGAAAAAACCGAAACTCCGGCCCCGCCGCAGAAGAAGTGATCTCTTTGAGCAGTATCGCAATTGGTGTCGATCGAAGTAAGCGGCCTTTTCGTGGTTTTCTCCCAAGGGAAAACCACTCCTCGCGATCTTGATCAGACCACAGTAATTGCGAAACGGCTATTAAGCAGCTTTGTGGGTGAGCGCCTTCACGCGCGCATGCAAGCGGGCTTTGTAGCGGGAGGCGGTATTCTTGTGGAGCACACCCTTTTGCACACTCTTGTCGAGCGCGGAGACGGTCTTGCCATACTGTTCGGCCACCGCCGGGGAATCGCCTTTGGTAATGGCCTCGCGGAGGGCGCGAAGTGACCTGCGAACGTGACTCTTGTTGGCGCGGTTAACGGCGGTGCGCTTGACTGTCTGACGGGCGCGCTTCAGCGCCGACACATGATTTGCCATGGTAAACCCTTAACTTTCTTGAAACTGGGAGCAGGCAGCAGAGAAGAGTCAAGGCGCCTGCAAACCTTAATTTTACGGGCTTTGCCGTCCCCGGTCAATCTAATGCCCAATCTCCCGCCGGGTAGAAAGGCGTCCCGGCGGCACCGTCGTGCATCCAATGGAAAAGAATTCACGGATTAGGCGTTGACGCCATGACCGGCAAACGCTACTCTGTGCCCATCCACGGGAAATATCTGGTGATTATCGCCAACCCGGCTAAACATCCGATGCATGTGCAGTTTCCTGTGCCTCTGCCTTCCAACCGATTTTGTTCTGAAACCACCCCACCAATCATGTCAGTCCTCAGGGATCTGATAGGAGGTCATTTCTCCGCTTGATGAAAAAAGCGCTGGAAATCACGCCCAACCTGGAGCCCCTCTTTGGGACTCGCGATGAGAATCTCAGGCTACTCGAGCAAAACCTGCACGTCCGCATCGATTTGCGTTCCGATGCCCTGCATGTGGAGGGCTCTCCGGAGGCGATCGCCCGTTTTGAAAGGGTTTTTGCCGATTATGAGTATTTGCGGCGCAACGGTACTTTGCTGTGCAACGGCGAGCTGCATGGCATGCTCAAGTTGGTGACCGCCGATCCGGCGGTGACCCTGCGCGGGTTGGTGGAGAGCGGCAAGCAACGCTCGGCCGGCATCAAGCGCATGGTTCAGCCCCGTTCCATCAACCAGAGGCGCTACTTCGAAGCCATCGAGGAGTGCGATATGGTCTTCGGCGTCGGCCCGGCGGGCACCGGCAAGACCTACCTGGCAGTCGCCATGGCAGCTTCCGCGCTGCTGGCCAAGAAGGTGAGCCGCATCATCCTGGTTAGGCCCGCGGTCGAAGCGGGCGAACGCCTGGGCTTTCTGCCCGGAACCCTGCAGGAAAAGGTAGATCCCTATCTCCGGCCGCTCTACGACGCGCTCTACGATCTGCTGGAGCAGGATCGCGTGGACAAGATGCTGGAGCGCAATGTGATCGAGGTGGCCCCGCTGGCGTTTATGCGCGGGCGAACGCTCAACGATGCTTTCATCATCATGGACGAGGCGCAGAACACGACCAGCGAGCAGATGAAGATGTTCCTTACCCGGCTGGGCAGCAATTCCAAAGCCGTCATCACCGGCGATGTAACCCAGATCGATTTGCCCAATCCCAAGAAGAGCGGGCTGGTGGAGGCGATTGAGATTCTGCGCGGTGTGGATGGCATCCGTTTCTGCCATTTCGAAGATGGCGATGTGGTTCGTCATCACCTCGTACAACGGGTCATCCGGGCGTACGATAGCTTTGGCCGGGCGCAGAGGGAACTGCCGCTCAACCTGCGAGAAAGCGCTCCAGCCAAATCGGCGCCCAAACCGCAGTAGGCTTCTCGGCTTTTGGGAAAATAGCCGGCCGGATGCCTGATATTTATCCTCAAAGCCCCGCGGCAACGTAGTCTCATGGCAAGATGATCGTTATCGAAGCTGCCCCAGCGAAGACGTTGCCGGCAGCCTCTGCTCTCGGTAAGCGTGACCTAAACCGGTTTCTGGCCAAAGCTACAGAAGCACTTGGTCTGGCCGGTGATTTCTCCGTCCTTCTGACCGGAGATGAACAACTACGCGCGATGAATCTTCAGTTTCGGGGCCTGGACAAGCCTACCGATGTGCTCTCGTTCCCGGCATTACCAGAGGCCGCGAACTGCGGTCAGGGTGGCGACCTGGCCATCTCTCTGGAAACCGCCGCCATCCAGGCTGCGGACCATGGGCACACTTTACAGATGGAAGTTAAGATATTGATCCTGCACGGTCTACTGCATCTGGCCGGTTATGATCATGAGCGCGATCAAGGGCAGATGCGGCGCCGCGAAAGCCTGCTGCGCAAGCAGTTCGCCTTGCCCGCCGGCCTGGTCGAGCGCACCTTAGAAGAGCGCCGCAGGCCTGCAAGCCGGCGGCGGGTGCCAAGGGGCGGCAAGCCATGAGCCTCCTCTCTGCACTGGCGATCGCCCTTCTGCTCTTCATCCTGACTATCTCCTCTTACATCGCCCGGCTGTACGCGGAGACGGGCAAGTTTCTTTCCGGCGAGTTCCAGGAGAACATCGACGTCTGGGAGCTGAAGGTTGAGCCCCAGCTAGGTCTCAGCCGCGAGCGGATCGCGCTTTCCGCGGCCGTACTGAGCCCAATTCTCCCTGGCCTCGCTGGCCCTCTTCTTTGGTGTGCTGCTCTTTGCCGGGAACGGGGGCGTTCGTCCCAGCGTGGCCGAGGCAGCGCAGGCGGTGCTGGGCGCCGTCCTGGTCATCGTGCTCTTCAATCAATTCCTGCCCTTTGTCTTTTTCACCCGCACCACCGGACTTTGGGTGGTTCGCCTGACGCCCCTCATCCGCGTGCTCTTATACCTCGTTCTGCCAGTTACCCTGTTGCTGGCATTTCTGCTGTCGATTGCAGCCCTGGCGGAACCCCTTCCCGGCAACCCTGAGGAGGATCCAAGCGAGGCGGCGGTGGAGGCGCTGATCGAAGCGGGAGAGGAAGAGGGAATCATCGAGGAGGGCGATCGCGACCTGGTCCGCTCCGCGGTTGAATTTGGCGACAAGGTGGTGCGGGAAGTCATGACACCGCGCCCGCATGTCTTTGCGGTTCCCGCCGACATGACGCTGGAAGACTTTATCTCCGGATTGAAGCAGCATCCGTATTCGCGTGTCCCGGTCTTTCGCGGATCGCTCGATCACGTCACCGGGATTGCCTTCGCCCACGATCTGCTCCATATCGCCGATGCTGCCGCCAGCACGCAGACGGTGGCCAGCATTCAGCGGCCTGCCGCCCTCGTTCCGGAAACCAAGCGGGTGAATGAACTTTTGCGCGAGATGCAGCGCGAGAAGCAGCACATGCGCATCGTGATTGACGAGTATGGCGGCGTGGCCGGCCTGGTGACCATCGAAGATCTGCTGGAGGAGATCGTCGGCCGCATCAGCGATGAGCACGAATACGACAGTGAGCAGGATGTGCCGCTGCACGAGGCTGGCGGTACGTGGCTGGTTCCCGGCAACCTGGAGGTGGCTCGGCTTGAAGACCTGCTCAGTGGCGGCTATCAGGTCGCGCAGGAATATCAGGCAGCGACGGTCGCAGGCCTGGTAAGCGAGATTGCCGGACGGATCCCTCTGCCAGGCGAAGTGATCGTTGCCGACTCCCTACGCTTTGAAGTGGTGGCATCGACCGACCGCCGGATGGAACGGGTTCGTGTATCGGCCATCGAGAGCGACGACCGGTGAGCGGGGTCTACACTAAGGTGTGCGATCTGGTTTCGTTTCCATCCTCGGCCGTCCCAATGCAGGCAAGTCGACGCTGCTGAATGCGCTCATCGGCGAGAAGATCGCGATTGTTACCGACAAGCCGCAGACCACACGGAACCGAATTCAAGGAATCGTGGAAGTGCCTGCGCGCAAGGGCAAGAGTGCGGCACAGATTGTTTTTGTCGACACCCCCGGCGTCCACCGGCCTGGCTCCCAGCTCGACCGGCGCATGATGCAGGAAGTGTACGAGGCCCTGGAGAGCAGGGACATCGTCCTCCTGCTGGTGGACGCGTCCCGTCACAGTGAAGTGCCCTGAAGAGGGCAAGAAACAATCGCGCCGGGCGGAGCGCGAAAGCAGTGAAGACGCGTTCGTCATGCAGCTTATCCAGAAGCTCGACTGCCCGGTCTTCCTGGTGATCAACAAGATCGACCTGGTATTGCGCTCTAAGCTTCTGCCGCTCATCGAGCGATTCAGTGCCCTGTATCCGTTTGCGGAAGTGATCCCGATTTCCGCGCGCAAGAAAGATGGCCTGGACGTCCTGTTGGCGAAACTGGTCGAGTATCTGCCTCAGGGCCAACGATACTTTCCCAAGGATCAGTTCACCGATCAGCCCGAGCGCTTCCTGGTCGCTGAGCTCATCCGCGAGCGAATTCTGCTGGAGACCGGAGAGGAAGTTCCCTATGCCTCTGCGGTGGTGGTGGAGCGCTTTGAAGAGCCTGAGCCGGCCGCTGGCCCCAAGCTGCCCCTGACACGCATCGCGGCGGTGATCTATTGTGAGCGCGCGGGACAGAAGGCGATCCTGATCGGCAAAGGCGGCAGCAAACTCAAAAGCATAGGTGCGGCGGCGCGCAAGGAGATAGAGTCGCTGCTGGGCACGCGGGTCTATCTTGAGCTGCACGTGATCGTCGAAGAGAACTGGCGTGAGTCAAGGTACTTTGTCGACTCCCTGGATTGGCGCAAACAACTGGAAGACCTGGCGCAAGCCAACGCCTCTCCAGCAGAAGCCGTACAGGAAACTGGACGGGTGCCCCACGTTCGCCCCGGCGTACGTGGGTTGAAGAAGAAGGGCGAAGCCCCACCATTGTCCTAACTCTGTCATGTAACCAATGCTCGTCCCTCCACTCCGCTACGCTCCGGTCGGGATGACAAATTTGTTACGGGGCCAAATCTTTCTTGCTGAACCTGTTGCGCCCACGACAAATTTGTCATCCCGCAAGATGGTTCAGCGAATAGATACTTGGCCCCGCAAAAAATTTGTCATCCCGACCGGAGCGTAGCGGAGTGGAGGGACCTGCGGTTTCTCACTCGGCTTACTCGCGGACGCTGATGCCGAGGCTCTTCATCTTCCGATACAAATGACTGCGTTCCAGTCCCAACGCTTCCGCCGCGCGGCTTACATTCCCATGGCATTCATCGATCTTTTTCAGGATGTAATCCCGTTCGTACGCTTCCCGGGCCTGGTGCAGAGTGCTGAATTCTTCTCCCTTGCGGCTATTCCCGCGGAAGACCAGCATGGGCAGGTGCTTGCGTTCGATGCGTACCGTAAGCGGGTTCAGGATCATCACCCGCTCGATCACATTGCGCAGCTCGCGCACATTGCCCGGCCAATGGTATTGCTTCAGCACCGCAACCGCCTCATCGCTCATCTCAATCCGCGGACGGCCATACTGGCGCCCAAACTCCAGCAGAAACTCGCGCACCAGTAGCGGAATATCTTCTTTCCGGTCGCGCAAGGGCGGCACGTAAAAAGGAATGACATTCAAGCGGTAGAAAAAATCCTCGCGAAAGTTTCCCTTGGCGATCTCCTCTTCGAGGTCCTTGTTGGTGGCCGCAATCACCCGGACATCGACCTGGATAGCCTGCGTGGCGCCAACCGGGGTGAAGCGCTGCTCATCGAGCGCGCGCAAAACCTTGGCCTGCATCTTGAGGCTCATGTCGCCGACTTCATCGAGAAAGAGGGTGCCGTTATCGGCTCGTTCAAACGTGCCGCGCTTTTCGACCGGGCCATTGGGAATTGCGCTGTGGCGATAGCCGAAGATCTCGCTCTCGATGTAATCCTCAGGAATGGCGGCACAGTTCAGCTCCACAAACACCCGGTCGCTGCGCAGGCTCTCGCTGTGGATGGCGCGAGCGATCAGCTCCTTGCCGGAGCCGGATTCGCCATAGATGAGCACCCGTCCGTTGGTGGGCGCCATCAGCTTGATCTGCTGGCGCAGCGCCTTGATGGAGACGCTCTCGCCGGTAATAGGCACATGCATCAGCAGCTGGCGCTTGAACTCCTGGTTCTCGCTGCGCAGCCGCCGCGCTTCCACCGCATTCTTGAGCAGAATCAGAGTGCGATCGATGGAGAGCGGCTTCTCCAGAAAGTCGAATGCACCCAGCTTGGTCGCGCGGACCGCGGTTTCGATGGTGCCGTGACCGGAGATGATGATCACTTCCGGCAAGCTCTCGATCTCCAGCGAGCGGATCTCCGTCAGCACTTCCAGGCCGTCCCGGTCGGGCAGCCAGATGTCGAGCAGCAACACGTCATAGGACGCGTCCCGCAGCAGCACCATGGCCTCCGAAGCGCTGGCCGTGCTGGTGACCGCATACCCATCTTCCTTGAGGATCTCGCCCAGGGATTCGCGGATCTCCGCTTCATCGTCGACGATGAGGATGTGGTTCATGCGTGCGCCCTGCCGTTAACCCCTGCCAGAGCTACTTCATGCGCGCTCTTGGCATCGGCCAGCGGCAGTTCGATGATGAATCGCGCGCCGGTAGGGCTGTTCTGTTCCGCGCGAATGGCCCCACTATGTTCCTGAATGATTTTCGAGGCGATCGCCAACCCCAGGCCGGTGCCGCGCTGTTTGGTCGAGAAGTAGGGCAGGAAAAGACGCTCGCGCATTTCGTCGTTCAGGCCATGACCGGTATCGGCGACCACGATCTCGGCGGTGGTGTGCCCCTCGATCAGCCCGGTTTCGATGGTCAGTTCGCGCAGAAGGCTGCTTTGCATCGCTTCAGCCGCGTTGTCGATGAGATTGGCTAAGGCGCGCTTCAACGCCTCGGGATCCGCCAGCACGGGGGGAATGCCGCCGCCCAGGCGCTGCACAATGCGAATGTGATGCAGTCTGCCGGCGAACAGGGCAAGAGCGCTTTCTACGATCGAATTAAGGTCGCAGACCTTGGGCCGCGAGGTAGGGAACTGCGCCAACGAGGCAAATTGATCGACCAACCTGCGCATGGTTTGAACGGATCCCAGGATCACTTCACTGCACTTGCGAATCACGATGTCGGATTCCGGCAAGGGACGGTCGACATGCTTGCGGATGCGCTCCGCGGAAAGCGCAATCGGCGTCAACGGATTTTTTATTTCGTGGGCCACCCGTTGGGCTACTTCCTTCCACGCCACCTGACGCTGGGCGTGCAGGAAGTCGGTCACGTCCTCCAGCACCAGGATGCATCCCTCGCGATCTTTGCCCAGCTCCAGCCGGGCGATGGTGGCGGTTACGTTCAGGGCGCCGCGCGGCCCGGGCAACTCAATTTCCGTGGCCGCCACGCCCATGCGTTTGCTGCGGCGCAAGAGCACGATCAGCTCATCGGCGATCTCGCGCGGCAAAATCGATTCCAAAGGCTTGCCTGCAAGATCGTGATGCTCGCGCGGGCTGAGCAGGTTGCGCGAGGCGCGATTCGCCTGTAAAACGCACATCTGGGGGTCGAGCGTGACCACCGCGCTGGGGATGGTCTCCAGGACCGTTTCCAACTCACTGCGGCGCTCTTCGAGCGCCCGATTGGCAGCAGACAGCTGGGTAGTGGAGGTCTCCGCCAGGGCGCGGCTCTCTTCCAGGTCTTCCGCCATGCGATTGAACGATCGCACCAGTTCCCCCAGTTCCTCCGTCGCCGCCACTCTGACCCGGTGAGCATAGTGGCCGGCGGCCACGGCATCCATGGCATCCGCCAGAGCCTCCACCGGCCGGGTCACCTGCTTGGAAAGAAAGAGCGCCAGCCAGCTGCTGGCGAAGAAGACCAGCGTCGTCAACAGGAACATCAGAAGCAGGTAGGTGCTGCGGATCGTCTTGCGCGCGCGATAGAGGGCCTGGTAGTCTCGGGCGCCGGAGCGAATGTCCTGCACGGTCGCGCTCAGCCCCGCGGGCAGAGGCAGACCGGCGACCACGATGCACCCGTCTACGGTGCTTGCCGCCCCCAGCACATATTCATTTTTTCCGCTTACCAGCATGGGCACGTCGCTGCGCTGGGCGGCATGCAAAACGGTCGTCGCTAATGGCTCGTGCCCCTGAGCGACATCGCTTTCTGTCTCATCCATCCAGGATCGAACGATCGCCTTGCCATCATCCCGGGGCAACTGATATTGCCCCACAACATCGCCGTTGCGGAAGACGACGGCAAATCCGCCCTCAAGGGTGATGCGGTGGGTTGCGATCTCCCGCAGCAAGGCTTCGGTATTTCCGGTTTGCAGGGAGTGAGTCAGGCTAGGGGAGCTGGCCAGCGACTCCGCCTCAGCCCTGGCGTTGGCGGCGGCGTATTGAGAGAGTTCCATGGCTACCAGGGTCGAATCCTGGCGCATTTGCGAGGAGGGCTGCGAGAACCAGCGCTCCATGGCCCGATTGAGCAACCCGAAGCTGAACAGGAACATGAACACGGCGGGCGCGAAGGAGAGCAGTAGAGCGCCCACCAACATGCGGCTGCGAATTCTCGAGCCCAGCACCCGGCTGCGCTGGTCGGCCAGCAGCTTCACAATGTTACGGAAGAGCAGGATGAGCAAGCGTGAGCAGCAGCAAAAACGCGATCACCGAAAGCGCGGTGAACAGCAGGATCTGGCCGGTCCCGTGGGGGCGCAGAAATGGGGGAAGGGGGTTGAAGGCGTTCAGCGCAGCCAGCGCGAGCACCAGCAGGAACATGCCTCCACCGAGCGCTGCCACTGCATTGCGGCGGTGCTGGGACTCTGTTCCCATGCGATTCCCCCTGTGTGTCTAACAGCTTACAACTCTGGGCAGAATCCCGCCTATGGCCAAGGCGAACCGCAGATCTGTCTCAAAAAGGCCGCTGTTGGGTATGTCCGGGCTTTGAAGGCTGCAGCAAAACGCATGTTTTGTATCAGGGCACGACTGTACAGCTTGCGGAAAAAGTCGGGAGGGGATGAAAAGAGGGCCCTCAGCGGCTAAAGCCGGATTCATTGCAAAGCATTTACGTACGGCCTGAGGGCCGTCCCCTCCGGAATAATGAGCTTTTCCGCAGCCTCTTTGACCGGGCCGTCAAAGCCAGAGCTAGGAGCTGCCCTCAATTTCCTGTAGAGGCCTAATGAGCCATGGCATTTCATGCGGTTTTCCTCGAGAGAAAACCGCGCACGTGACCCATCCAGCATGCCCGTACAGGAAATCGAGGTTTAGCCCCTGAAGGTTTGCTTTCCTGGCTTTTCGAGGAAGAAGTCTACAGGGAGTTCATCTTGAGCAGAAATTCGGCGTTGTTGCGGGTTTTGCCCAGACGGTCGACCAGCAACTCCATGGCTTCGACCGGCGAAAGCGGATTGAGGACCTTGCGCAGGACCCAAATACGCTGCAGATCTTCCTTGGGGATGAGCAACTCTTCCTTACGCGTGCCGGAGCGCTGGATGTCGATGGCGGGAAAGACCCGCTTGTCGACCAGCTTGCGGTCCAGGATGACTTCCATATTGCCGGTGCCTTTGAACTCTTCGAAGATGACCTCATCCATGCGCGAGCCGGTGTCCACCAGGGCTGTGGCGATGATGGTGAGCGAACCGCCTTCTTCAATGTTGCGTGCGGCCCCAAAGAACCGCTTCGGGCGCTGCAAGGCATTGGAGTCGACGCCGCCCGAAAGCACCTTGCCCGAGGGCGGAACGATGGTGTTGTAGGCGCGCGCCAGGCGGGTAATGGAGTCCAGAAGAATGACCACATCGCGCTTGTGTTCGACCAGCCGCTTGGCCTTTTCGATGACCATTTCGGCTACCTGCACATGGCGCGCTGCAGGCTCGTCAAAGGTGGAGCTGATCACTTCCCCTTTGACCGACCGCTGCATATCGGTTACTTCCTCAGGGCGTTCGTCGATCAGCAGAACGATCAGGGCGACCTCAGGATGATTGGTGGTCACGGAGTTGGCAATCGACTGCAACAGCATCGTTTTGCCGGTCCGTGGAGGAGCGACGATCAGCCCGCGCTGGCCTTTACCCACCGGGGTCAGCAGATCCGTGACCCGCCCGCTGGTATTTTCGTGAACGGTCTCCATCTTGATCCGTTCCTGGGGATAGAGAGGGGTCAGATTGTCGAAAAGGATCTTGTTCCGCGTCTCTTCGGGCGACTCGAAGTTGATCGCCTCGATTTTCACCAGGGCAAAATATTTCTCCCCTTCGTGGGGAGGACGCACATTGCCACTGATGGTGTCACCGGTTTTCAGGTCGAATTTCCGGATCTGCGAGGGGGAGACGTAGATGTCGTCGGGGCCGGGGAGGTAGTTGTAATCAGGGGAACGAAGAAAGCCGTATCCGTCGGGCAGTATTTCCAGCACCCCTTCGGCAAAGATGTGGCCTTCTTTTTCACTCTGGGCCTGAAGAATCTTGAAGATAAGATCCTGTTTACGGAGGCCGCTGGCACCTGGGATTTCCAGGGTACGGGCGATGCGGCTGAGCTCCGTTATATTTTTTTCTTTCAACTCGGAAATGGTCATTTTCACCTACGGGGGGAAGTTGTGGAGGGGTTTACCGGGCAGGAATCTTGCTGGCGTTAAGCGGGTTCGAATGTCTGGGGAAAGGGGTGGCGAAGGCCCAGAACAGGGCCGCGCTTACGCTGCGCGGCGCTGCTGGAGCTGGGTTGCTTCCGGTGTAACGGCGGAGGATGCCGCCGGGCTTTCATGGTGGAAGCGGACTAGAACCTCATTGGTGGTGTCCTGAAGACGGGTATTGGGCTTGTGCAGCTTACGCGTGGCCTTTGAAGCCAGCTGACACAGTGTATAGCGATTCGTAACGTGGGCAAGTGCCCCAAAGATAAGATCAGAGCGCATCTTTATTCTCCTTCATCCTTTGACCGTCCATGTGCGCATTTAAGACGGCAAAGAACTTGCCTCGCGCGGCCGTCGGTCGATTTTCTATTTGTTAGACGCGAATGCTCTCTTGCGGGAACAATTTTTTCGTCTGGGTTGCTTGTTGTCCAACCGGAGTTACTGGAATGATTCCCTGCGCCCCAAAAACGGGCGCTTCCGGCGGAATTTCCCTCGCGCGGAACCTTTATGCAGAGGCGCTTTTCAAAGGCGTGGCCTCCTGTCTCAGGTTGCGCATGCTCTCAACTAGCCTGCATGTCGCGCTGCTGTGACCTCTGTGCCTAAGGAGTTCTGTTTTTCGGGCGCTCGATGCACTTCACTGAAGCTGGATAACCACAGGAACGTGCCAGATAGCTCTGATTCATGCCCGAAAGGCGCGTTCTCATCAAGCCATGTAGAAGTTAACTCGATCGAAAGGGAGGGTCAACACTTTTTTTCATAGAAATTACTCGGTTGATTCCCAAAAATGGAATATCTGGCTCCCTAGGCAAGTTTTGGGCAACTGCGTACCATAGCGCGGCAGCGCCACATCGCCCTGCCGGCCCGCCATGACGAAAAATCGCACTCCTGACGATCCCGTCGCTGAACCCACTCTACCCCCACTCTCGCTGGAAAAAGCGGAGAAAGGCTCGCACCGCTCTATGTGGGAACTTCTACTTCAACTGCGTGTACTTCTGCCCTACCTGGCTCGGATCGTGCCCCTGCTCGATCGGGGCCTGCTCAAGGGATCCTCGGACATTACCGAGCTTACCAAGGGAATTGGCGAGATGCGGGACGGCAGCCGCGATTTAGAGGTGCAGGCCAGGAACCAGGCGCTCCAGTTGGAGCGGATCGAGCAGCAAATGGCCCGTCTGCGGGTGGTTCAAGAGAACAACATAGAGGAGAGCCGCAAGCTGTTCTCCGAGATTCGATCGCTCCGCTGCTCGCTGTTCGCCATGGCGATCCTGTTAGTCGTGCTTCTGTCTGGTCTCGGTCGGGCTGCTTACCTTCCTGGTGATCCATTCGTAGTGCAGTCAGCTGCACCGTAGGAAACTTTTACCCGGTTGTTGATGGGATGAAAATTTATTTCTCGCCATACAAATCCGACTTCGCGACAACACTAATTTCCGGCGTAACCCTTACGCCTTCCTGTTGCCAGTTGTTCTAATGCGGGACTAGGATACGCGATAGTTCGGTGCAGTCCTCTTCCTTGGACGTGCCAGATCTCCCCTACGAAGTCGTTCCAGGCCTCACGATAGCAAAGAAAAGCTGGCGACTTTTACTCGTCAGCGTGTGTGGAGTGACTCTCTATGGCATGGTATGCCTATTGTATTAGTGAAAAGCAGGCGTTTCCTGAACTCAGCCGCCATCGAAAACCCATTCCAATGGAATCGGTGATGGGAATCTCAGGAAATCAGATCTTCCTCTATCCAGCCAGCGACTTAGCAGTTATCGTCAGTGAACACCATCCCTCAGAAAATTTAGACCAAAAGGCAGCCGTCGAACACGCACGTGTGATCAGCGACTGTTTCAAACTATCCACAGTTCTTCCTTTCCGCTTTGGTACGGTGTTTGCGGACGATGAGGCCCTGAGGAAATCGATTCGCTCCAATCAACGGCAGTTTCTTGCCAATGTCGACCGTTTGCGCGGTAAAGCCGAGATGCACCTTAAGGTGCTTTTGGATGATTGCTGCCGCGAACAGGGTGCTCCAGTTCCCATGGACAGGGTAGGCAAAGAATACCTGTCAAGCCTGCGGGAGAGTGCTACTCGGCAACGCGAACGACAGACCAAGGCGCGGGCAGTTTCGGTGCAGATGCACCGCATGTTCAGCCCGCTCGATGAAGAGATCAGTTGCCGCAGGATGGATTCCGGCAAGATGCTGCTCGACATCGCTCACCTGATCGATCACAAGTGTATCGAGCGCTATCAGAACAAGTATTCAAGCGCCAGCCAGCAGCTGAAGGATTGCCATATGCAACTCTCCGGACCCTGGCCACCCTATCACTTCGTGCAGCGGCTGACTCGTCCGGTGCATGTACATGCGGTACCTGCATAAGACGATTGTTATCTGGAAAGCAAAGACCCCGGCTATTTGGCCGGGGTCTTTGCTTTTGTCCCTAGCAGGAGCTATGAGGGGTGCGCGTTAAAAGAGGGAAGTGCGTCTCAACTCGCTGCTTAACTAACCTTGTTTGCGGCCGGTATATCTTTCCTGCGGCTGAGCACGAAACTGGCCCGGGAACGCCGGTCGGCGGAGGCGTGATCGATCTTGCGCCAAAAGGCGACGAAATAATCCACTGCGGAAATGATCGATACCAGCACCATGAAGTAGATAGCGGCGATTGCGATCCACTCGACCGGCAAAATAAACCAGCCAAAATGCCAGGCATACCAGCCGTGAGCCAGGATGACGGCCACCACCGAGACAATCTGGATCACCGTCTTGAGCTTAGCCAGATCGCTGGCCTCGATCGTGAAGCCTTCGGAACTGGCTATCGAGCGCAGGCCACTGACCAGAAACTCGCGGCCTATCACCAGTACCGCCACCCAGGCCTTCATGAGGTGAGGGTTGAACTGCACCAGGCAAACATAGGCTGCCGTGATCATCAGCTTGTCGGCCAACGGATCGAGCAGCATGCCCATGGTCGTGATCTGACCGCGCTTGCGCGCCAAATATCCGTCGACCCCATCGGTGATGGAGGCCAGGATGAATAGCAGGGAAGCAGCAATCTCCTGCTCTCCGTGGACGCTACGAAAAGGGTAGTAACTGGAGAGCATCCAGATGAGCAAGGGAATGCAACAGATGCGGCTCATCGTGATGGAGTTTGGCAGGTTCACGATAGACTCGGCTGGTTGAGGAAAGGCCGCGTTTGCCCTTCTCATCATTATGCACCAGTCAGGGCGTGTTACTTCCGTACTGGTAGTGGGGCCCCCAGCCCGGAGCCCCCCTTGGCCAGGAACTCAGGCGTAAATGCCGCGTTGCTTAATGGTGAAGGCAACCCGGTCGATGGCCAGCATATAGGCGGCGATGCGATTGTTCACCGCGTGCGCTTCCGCGTAGCGAACGACGTCGCCGAAGCTCTCCGCCAGGATGCTTTCCAACTGCTCGTTCACCACGGCTTCCTTCCAGAAATAGCCCTGGCGGTCCTGCACCCACTCGAAGTAGGAAGCCGTAACCCCGCCGGCATTGGCCAGGATGTCAGGAATGATGAAGATCTTCTTGTCGGCCAGGATCTCGTCGGCAACGGCAGTGGTGGGGCCGTTTGCGCCTTCGCAAACGATGCGTGCCTTGATGCGGTCCGCATTGCGGCTGGTGATGACGTTTTCCGTGGCCGCGGGGATGAGGATCTCACAATCGGAGACCAGCAAGCCGGAGGTATCCACCGCTTCCGCACCCTTGAAGCCCAATACCGTGCCGTTGCGCTGGCGATACTCGAGCAGCAAGTGGATGTCGATGCCGTTGCTGTTGTAGAGTCCGCCGTCGTATTCGGCGATGCCAATGATCTTGTAACCCTTCTCCATCATCAGCTTGGCGGCGTTCGAGCCCACGTTGCCGAAGCCCTGAATGATCACCCGGCAGCCTTCGCGCTGCATATTCAAATAGCGCAGGGCCTCGTCACAGACCACGGCGATGCCGCGGCCGGTAGCTTCGCGCCGTCCCCGCGAACCGCCGATGTTGAGCGGCTTTCCCGTAACCACCGCGGTCACCGTCTGCCGCATATGCATGGAGTAGGTGTCCATGATCCAGGCCATGGTCTGCTCGTTGGTGTTGATGTCCGGGGCGGGAACGTCCTTTTCCGGTCCGATAAACTCGATCAGCTCCGAGGTGTAGCGGCGGGTCATGCGCTCCAGTTCGCCGATAGACATCTTCTTGGGGTCGCAGATCACGCCCCCTTTGGCGCCCCCAAATGGGATGTTGACCACTGCACACTTCCAGGTCATCCAACTGGCCAG
Source organism: uncultured Acidobacteriaceae bacterium (assembly GCA_963746595.1). GTDB lineage: Bacteria > Acidobacteriota > Terriglobia > Terriglobales > Acidobacteriaceae > PALSA-350. The sequence goes on along the minus strand of CAVVBS010000009.1, from coordinate 493,544 downwards.
CGCGCGCACCTCATCCAGGGTTACATCGGGGGAATAACGGATTCCGCCCTTGCCCGGTCCACGGGCAATCGAGTGTTGCACCCGGAAGCCGGTGAATACGTCAATGCTTCCGTTGTCCATCATCACCGGGATGTGCACGATCACTTCGCGTGCAGGGTAGCGCAGTACCTTCCATAGGCCCTCGTCCAGGTTCAGTCTTCGTGCGGCAAAGTCAAATCGGGCAGCCTGGGCTTCCCAGGGATTAATCTCCTGCTCGAGCGTTACGGTTTGCATAACCAATCTCCAGATATGGACTGCATTCGGCAGTCCTCCATGTCCATGTCCCACCGCGGTTGAGCCGTTCGCGCCCGGGCGGGACGGCGCAGGCACATCGACGGGGCGAAATCGAGCGTCAGATTCAGCAAGATTTCCGCTCCCGGCGAGCCCTACGCGCGTTTCGCGCCCACTTGGCCGGGACCTGTTTCTCGCACTACCCCAAACCTATCGAGTATAGGCGTCCCGAAGAGGCTCGGGCAAGCCGCCTAACGGCACTTCCAATGCTTGAGATGCTCTGCTTGAGACGCCCCATGTTCAGGAGAAATCCTCTACTCTTGAGGTGCTCGCGGCTATGGCCATTTAGTATGAGCAGGAATGCCGGCAGACACTACCATTTCACCCTCGCGTGCAGAATTCCTTCAACTGGCGGCTACGCATAGCCTGGTCCCGGTCTACCGCACGCTCACGGCCGACCTCGAAACCCCGGTATCCGCCTTTTTGCGCCTCGCCTCCGATGAACCTCGGTCCTTTCTTCTCGAATCCGTGGAAGGCGGCGAAAAGGTGGGTCGCTATACCTTTATCGGCATCCGGCCCTATCGCACCATCCTGTCCCGCGGGAGTTCGATTTCCATCAGCGAGCGAGGCAAGACACGATCCCTGCAGGGAGATGTCTTCGCGCTGTTCAAAGAGTTGCTGGCCGGGCAGAAGCCGGCGCGTATTGCTGGGCTGCCGCCGTTTACCTCGGGCGCGGTAGGGTTCTTTGCCTATGACGTAGTGCGCCAGATCGAACGTTTGCCGGAGCTGGCGGAGGATGATCTGGGCATCCCGGATGCCTGCCTGATGTTCTTCGATGAGGTTTTGGCGTTCGACCATGTGCGCAAGCAGATCCAGCTCATCGTGACCGCGGACCTTTCCCGCCAGAAGCCTGCGGCCGCGTACGCGGACGCGAAGCAGCGGTTGGACCGTCTGGAAAAGCGCCTGGCCCGGCCTCTCCCCAAAGCGGCGGCATGCGGCGCCCAAAGGCAAACTCTCGGTTACCAGCCACACCCAGAAGAAGGATTTCCTGGCCTCCGTCGCCAGAATCAAGGAGTACATCGCGGCCGGCGATATCTTCCAGGCGGTGCTTTCGCAGCGCTTTGAATTGAAGCCGGGAGTCGATCCCTTCTCCATCTACCGCGCGCTGCGCATCGTCAATCCTTCGCCCTACCTGTATTTCCTGCGCTTTGGTTTAGAAAACCAGGGCAAGCCGGACAAGTCGCCGACCTTCCTGGTGGGGTCGTCTCCTGAATTGCTGGTGCGCGTGCAGCAGCGCCACGTCGAGTATCGTCCCATCGCGGGCACGCGCCCGCGCTCGGCTAACGAAGAAGAAGATCTCCGCATCGAGCAGGAGTTGCTGGCCAATGAGAAGGAACGGGCCGAGCACGTAATGCTGGTCGACCTGGGACGCAACGATATTGGCAGGGTATGCGAGTTCGGCACCGTCCGGGTCAAGAGCCTGATGCATGTGGAGCGTTATTCCCACGTGATGCACCTGGTCAGCGCGCTTGAGGGACAACTGAAAAAGGGCCTCTCCGCGGTCGATGCCTTCTGCGCCTGCTTCCCGGCCGGCACCCTGAGTGGGGCGCCCAAGATACGCGCGATGGAGATCATTGAAGAACTCGAGCCGACGAGGCGCGGCATTTACGGCGGCAGCGTCTTCTACGCCGATTTCTCAGGAAATTTCGACTCCTGTATTGCCATTCGCAGCATGCTCCTCAAAGGAGAGCAGGGTTACATTCAAGCGGGCGGCGGCATCGTAGCCGATTCGGTGCCGGAAGAAGAGTATGAGGAGTCGGTAAACAAGGCGAAAGCAGTGGTCCGGGCGGTGGAAAGAGCACGGGCTGTGCGCCCGGGGGAAGTAGATTCGTTGCCGGGTGGAGTGGAACTGCAGGTCCCTCGGCAGTTGCGTTAGGGAAGGGCGCACCGCAGATCCCTCGGCTACGCTCGGGATGAGAAAGTTGAGAGTGGTTGCTCACCCTTGGATTCCGGTGAATCGGATGGGGAGTTCCAAGACCAACAGCACCCGACAGATCTTGACATCCACTCCCGGATTATGAGGTGAGCAACCACCCTCCACTTTGTCATCCCGTCGAGGGATCTGCAGTTCCACTCCACCTGCAACAAAATCATCGCTGGGGCTACACTGGAATCAGTGGCCCGTATGGTCTTCGTTCTCGACAACTACGACTCGTTCACCTACAACCTGGTGCAGTACATGGGTGAGTTGGGTGCCGAGATGGTCATCCGCCGCAACGACGAATTGACCGTGGAACAGATTGAGGATCTCAAGCCGGAGCGCATCCTCCTTTCTCCCGGACCTTGCACCCCGCAGGAAGCCGGCATCAGCATTCCTCTCATTCAACACTTTGCCGGGAAAGTGCCGATACTAGGTGTCTGCCTGGGCCACCAGGCGATCGGAGCCGCCTTCGGCGCAAATGTAGTGCGCGCACCGCAGTTGATGCATGGCAAAACCAGCCCGGTGGAGCACGATGGCCGCAATCTCTTCGCCGGCCTTCCCAGCCCCATGACCTGCACGCGCTATCACTCTCTGATCGTTGCTGACGAAGATCTACCGGAAGAACTTGAAGTCACTGCGCGCGTGCAAAACGGACACGGCAATGGGACCATCATGGGTTTGCGGCATCGCCGCTTTCCCATCGAAGGCGTCCAGTTTCACCCCGAGAGCGTGCTCACCATAGACGGCAAGAGCCTGATCCGGAATTTCCTCGCCCTCTGACAATGCTGGTCGAAAAGCTAAAGCCATTCTCGCCAGGCCGGTTCCTCCTGATCGGTTTCCTCATCGCCGGCGCCCGGCTGCTCGCGGCCCAACAGCCTATCGGCCGAACATCGGCCACTGAGGTGCAAGTCTCCGGCGCGGTGGACATCTCTCATGGCGAAACGCGGCTGGGCAATGGAAGCGAGATCACCGCAGGAGATCAGGCGGTGAAGATTACGCTCGAGCGAGGTGGCTCCCTGCGACTGTGCTCCACCAGCAAGGTTCATCTTTCGAAGGACCGCTCCATCGCTGATCCGGCGAGCAGCGCGCTCATGATGGCGCTGGACCGCGGGGCCATCGAGGCAAACTACGCGGTAGGCACGTATTCTGATGTGCTGCTCACTCCCGATCTGCGCATCCTCATTTCCGGCCCGGGAGAGGCCGACTTGCGCATCCGGGTTAATCCCAAGGGAGATACCTGTGTGGACAACCACGGCGCCAATGCGCCGTACGTCACGGTCACCAGCCAACTCGAGGGCGGAGCCTACCGGGTGCTGCCGGATCAGCGCGTCAACTTCCAGCACGGCAGCCTGCGCGAAGTGGTGGACCACGAACCGGAGCCGTGCGGTTGCCCAGCGGTTCCCGTCATTTCTGTGGCCAGTACTGGATCTACGACAGCCAGCCCCGCACCGCCAGGACGGCCGGTCGGCGGCCCCTCCTCTACGCCCGCGGATACGGCTTTCCCCATCGCAGAAAGCGAGGGACTAGCTGCGCCTCCTGCCCCACCCACCGCGCCGGTTGTTCCTGCGGGAGAAACGCATGCCCAAGTGACCGTTCCGCTGAGCTACAACGGAGAGAATCCGGCTCCAGCGCCGCCCGCCCCTCCTGCTACTACCCCGGCATCTCCTTCCGCCCAGGCAGCCCCATCGGTCGCCGGCGCTTCTGCTGCGCAACCGGAGGTGGCTTCTGCACCCGCGACCCCGCCCACCCATCAAGGCGGTCTCTTCCATCGCATCGGCCATTTCTTTTCCAAAATCTTCGGTTAATAGGGCTAATTCCAGGCAGGAGCTACAATCGACTATTGAGGCGATCCCCGGGTTCCTGTTGGTATTGGGGGCGCTGGCGAGCTCCATGCGGTCCCGGCTGGCCGGGACCGCACACGCGGCGGCGTCCAGTGTAACGAAGCAGGAATCCGGGTTCACGCCCATTCCAGCAAGAGATGAAGGAGTTTTTCTTTTATGGCGATTCCCGCCACACAGATGCGTCCGGGCATGATCATCAAGCACAATAACGAGCTGCACACTGTCTTCAGCGTTGAGCATCGAACCCCCGGAAACCTGCGCGCATTCATCCAGGCCAAGCTTCGCAACCTGCGGACCGGCGCCATGTTCGAGCACCGCTTCCGCTCCCCGGACCCTATCGAACGGGTCATCGTCGATGAAGTTCCCATGGATTTTCTCTACGCGGACGGTGACGACTACTACTTCATGAACACTGAGAATTACGAACAGACCAACCTGAAGGGCGCGACCCTGGGTGATGCCATCGAGTACCTCATCCCTAATCTCCAGATCAAGGTCTCGTTTTTCGATGGCGTGCCTGTGGGCATTGAGCTGCCTGGGACAGTGGAGATGACCGTCGTCGAAACCGAACCTGGTCTGAAATCGGCGACTGCGTCTTCGGTCACCAAACCGGCCAAGCTCGAGACCGGCCTGGTGGTGCAAGTGCCCCCGTTCATCAACGAAGGGGAAAAGATTCGTGTCGACACCGCCGAAGGCGCCTACCTGTCTCGGGCATGAGATGCGAAACTGACCTGCTCATCCATCACACTCAATCACAGGCTCAAACCTATGGTCCGCTATTACGTTGTCAAAGGCCGTGTGCAAGGAGTTGGCTTTCGCTGGCTCGTCCATCAGGAAGCAGGAGCTCGCGGATTGAAGGGATGGGTTCGCAATACTGAAAGCGGCGAAGTGGAGATCATGGTGGCCGGCAGTGAGGAGAAGCTGGCCGAGCTTCGCTCCGTGCTGCAACGCGGCTCCCGTGGCAGCCGCGTGGATGCGGTGCAGGAGCGTGACATGGACGAAGCCTTGGCCGAAGGCCTCGAATCGTTCCGAATTGAAGGAGCCTGGTAAGGACGCATGCCTCATCCCCCAATCAACTGTGAGCCTCTTAAATCTCTCATCCGAACCATCCCGGATTTCCCCAAACCAGGAATTCTTTTCTACGACATCACCACCCTGCTCAAGGACAAGAAGGGTTACGCAACGCTGGTCGACGCCCTGGCGGCGCACTACATCGGCGTAGAGGATGTGGATTTAGTTCTGGGCATCGAGGCGCGGGGATTTATCTTCGGACCCGCCCTCGCCTATCGTCTGAATGCCGGCTTCGTGCCGGTGCGCAAGCCGAACAAGCTGCCCGCGGAAACAGCACGCGTGACTTATGACCTGGAGTATGGAACCGATGCGCTGGAAATCCATCTTGACGCCATCGAGCCGGGGCAGAATGTCCTGATCGTGGATGACCTGCTGGCTACCGGAGGAACGATGGAAGCAACGGTAAAGCTGGTTCGACAATTGGGGGCCAGGATTGTGGGACTAGCCTTTGCCATCGAGCTCGATTTCCTCAATGGCCGTGACCGGTTCAAGGAGTATGACGTCTTCAGCCTGTTGCATTACAGCGAGTAGCTAAACCACTCGGCGGCCGCCGCTCACCAGGTGAATGATCAGAGCCACGGCCGCGACGATGAGCAGGATATGCAGGGCAAAGGCAGCGAGGTGGAAGAGCAGAAAGCCGCCTACCCAGAGCAGGATCAGAATAATCGCCAGCGCGAGCCACATTTGCGGTGCACCTTGCGGAGAGTATCTCACTCCAGCGAGCCAGTGCATAGGGGTAAGCGTCTCGCTTGGAACATACGGTGATTTCCGCACGTAAGATGTCAGGAGGAGCGATCGCAGCCATGCTTCTGCACGCCTCATTCGCCATATTGTCAGGAGCCATCGTTGTTCGCGTTGGGGCCGATGATAGCGCACGCCGCGGCCCCAGATCAGTCCTCAGGCGTAACCGCTCTGACCCACGTGCGGGTGATCGATGGCACCGGCCGCCCGCCGCTGGAAGATGCGACGGTCGTGATCCAGGGTGATCACATCTTGGCTATTCACGCGGGGGCTGGCGCGCTCCCTTCGAGTGCGCGGGTACTCGATTTACACGGCGATACTGTGATGCCGGGGCTGATCAACGCCCATGGTCATCTGGCTTTGGTCCAGGATGGCCAGAACTCGGCCACGGCTTACACCGCGGAAAACGTGCTCGCAGAATTACGGCAGTACGAGAGCTACGGCGTGACCTCGATGTTATCGCTGGGGGTGAACCGCGATCTGCTCTATTCAATCCGCCAGCAGCAAAGGCAAGGCAAGCTGGATGGCGCCACGGTCTTCACGGCAGACCGCGGTATAGGCGTTCCGGACGCCGCTCCCGCCTTGCCCGCTGCCCCCGATCAGATCTACCGTCCGGCGACAGCGGAAGAAGCCCGCGCCGCGGTGGACGCGATGGCCAAGCGGCATGCAGACATAGTCAAGATCTGGGTCGACAGCATGGGAGGAACCAAACCCGCCATGTCACCAGAGATCTACCGTGCAGTGATCGAGGAAGCGCACAAGCACCATCTGCGGGTGGCGGCGCATGTCTACTACCTGGCGGACGCCAAGTCGCTGGTTCACGATGGTGTGGATGTGCTGGCCCACAGCGTGCGGGACAAACCGGTCGATCAGGAGCTCATTTCCGCGATCAAGCGGCGGGGCGTCTGGTACATTCCCACCTTCACGGTCGATGAATCGTTCTACATCTACGCCGAGCATCCTGGGTTCATGCATCTTAATTTTTTCAAGGAAGCGATCTCGCCTGTATTGCTGACCATGCTGACCAGCGACGCGTACAGCAAGAAGGTCAGCGAGGATCCAAAGACTGCACAGCACAAAGCGGACTTTGCCATGGATCAGCAGAACCTGAAGGCTCTCTACGACGCCGGGGTTCTGGTCGGTTTTGGAACCGACTCAGGCGCTATGCCCACCCGCATTCCAGGATTCTCCGAGCATCGGGAACTGGAAGACATGGTGCAGGCGGGACTCACGCCCATGCAGGCCATTGTTTGCGCGACCAGCAGCAACGCCAGGTTACTGGGCATTGAGGCTACGCGCGGAACGCTGCGACCGGGCAAGCGCGCGGATCTGATCGTATTGGCAGCTAATCCTCTCGACGACATCACCAACACGCGATCGATTGTGACCATCTTCCATGACGGGCGCACCGTTGCGCCGCGGGTTCCGGTGGTGATGGCTAAGTAGCCACGCCTGGGATCTTTCCTCTAAACGGCTCTCGCGGTGCCCCATATCCGTCGCAGCGAAAGAGCACACCGGTGTGAGGTCTTCTAGCTAGTTCTTTGGTTTTCTAACGGCAGGACCCGCTTCGCGCACGCCCCCGGGCGCATCGAACTTAGCGAAATTCTTCTCGAATTTTTCCGCCAGCATCACCGCCTGCTGATCATAAGCGTGCGGGTCTTTCCATGCGTTGCGCGGATTCAATAACTCCGCCGGCACGTCAGGGCAACTGAGGGGGATGCTTAAGCCGAACGCCGGCTCGGTGACAAACTCGACGTTGTCCAGGCGGCCCATCCAATGCAGCGTTAACCATGGCGCGGGTGTACTTCAAGCTCATGCGCTCACCGGTGCCGAAGGCGCCGCCGGTCCAGCCGGTATTCACCAGCCAGCACTGCGCACTGTGCTGCTGTAGCCGTTTCCCCAGCATCTTCGCGTATACCGCTGGAGCCAGGGGAATAAAGGGCGAGGCAAAGCAGGTGGAGAACTCCGGCACCGGTTCGCTGCCTAGTCCTGTTTCCGTTCCCGCAAGCTTGGCGGTGTATCCCGAAAGAAAGTGATACATGGCCTGCGCCGGGTTGAGCCTCGCGATCGGCGGCAGCACGCCGAACGCATCGGCAGTGAGGAAGAGAACATGATTGGGATGACCACCCACGCCAGGGATGACCGCATTGGCGATGAACTCTACCGGATAAGCGGCCCGGGTATTTTCCGTGTAGCGGATATCGCTGTAGTCCGGAGCCCCGGTCTTGCTGTCGATCGCTACATTCTCGAGCACTGCGCCAAAGCGGATTGCATGGTAGATCTGTGGTTCTTTTTCCGGGGATAGATCGACGCATTTGGCGTAGCAGCCACCTTCAATGTTGAAGACGCCTGCCTCACTCCAACCGTGCTCGTCATCTCCGATAAGCCGCCGCCGCGGATCGGCGGATAGCGTGGTTTTTCCTGTTCCGGATAGTCCGAAGAACAGAGCTGTGTCGCCGGCTAGCCCGAGGTTGGCCGAGCAGTGCATAGGAAAAACATCGCGAGCGGGTAAAAGAAAATTCATCACACCGAAGATCGACTTTTTCATCTCGCCGGCATACTTCGTGCCGCCGATGAGAATGATATGGCGGGTGAAATCTGTAATGATGAAGGTGCTCGAATGGGTGCCGTCGCGCTCCGGGACGGCCTCGAACTCGGGAGCGGCTATTACGGTAAATTCAGGCTTATGGCCGGCCAGTTCCTCTGCCGGCATGCGCACGAACAACTGCTTCACGAACAGGGCGTGCCAGGCATACTCGGCAATAACCTGCACGGGAAGGCGGTAGTGCTTGTCAGCACCCGCATACAAATCGAGAACGTAAAGGTCGCGTTCCCGCATGTGAGCTGCGACCCGCGCCAGCAAGGCTTCGAATCTTGTCGAGTCGAAGGGCTGGTTCACCTTACCCCAATCCACTGTGTCGCTGGTGATGGCATCCCGCACGATGAACTTATCTCGCGGGGAGCGCCCCGTTCGCGCGCCGGTCAGCGCCACCAGTGCGCCATTATCCGCCAGACTAGCCTCGCCCCGGGCAATCGCCGCCTCAACCAGTTGCGGGGTCGATAGGTTCCTGTGGACGTGGGCGCCTTCCACCAGCTTTGCTGTTAATGTGGTTGCCTTGACCGAATCCACGCGGGTACCCCCGGATTTCCTGTGAAGTTTGTTGGCGTTGAGTTTACCCGTGTGCAACCACGGCGGCAACGATTTTTGGGCGCCTTACCCAATGGCTGTTGTCTTGCTTGCAATGACCCGGAGGGGGAGTTGACAAGCCACCGCCTGCGACCGGCCGCGTGATTAAGAGGAAGGCATTACCGGCAATTCGGGCAGCAGGGTGGAGTGCCCAACTTCCTCCATGACGGCTGTAACCTGTGCCAGCACTTCATCCACGCTCATGGTATACATCTCGCGCCCGTTGTCGTACCCGCTCTCCGCAGCCTGCTTCAAGTAGCGGCCAGCCACTTGGGCCGCCAGCCGGTCGGTGATGACATGGCCAGAGCGTTCTTTCTGCACTACCCAGGCCTCTGCGGGCATAGCGATCCAGACCGGACGGCCATTTACCTCGAACCGGATGTCGACTGCGTCCGCGTGGCGGGTGGCGATGGCGACCACGTTCGCCGTCCACCGGCAGTGCAGGTCTTCTCGGGTCCAGTGGTCGGTTACATGGAAGTCTTCATACATGGCTAATAGCCTAGCATTTCAAGGCTTATCCTATGTCCTTATCCGTCCGCGGCGGGTGCCAGGGGCAGGTTCTTCGCTTGGTACAGCAAACAAACGAGAAAAATTTAAAAAAGAAAGAGAATTTACCCTGAAATCTGCGTCCAATTAGGCGACACTAGTACGAACTTTTGACCGTGTTGAGGAGCAACTAAAAAAGTGGTGCATAATCCCGAAATCATACAGCGATTCGAACAGACGCTCCGTCGGCAGGAAAAGCAGTTGGAGCACTCCATGATCTCAGCGGTGGAGCAGGGCCGTGAAGTTGCAGCAGACAGTGCCCTGGACGCTGCCGACCAAGCCGTGCAGTCCTACCAGAAAGAGATGCTTTTCAGCCAGAGCACCAGCGGACACGAGCAGTTGGCCCTGGTACGCCTGGCCCTTAAGAGAATCGATGAGGGTAGCTATGGAGAATGCATTCATTGCGGCAAGACCATCGGCCTGAAACGGCTGGAAGCTCTTCCCTGGACCCCTTACTGCATCGATTGCCGGGAAAAGATCGAAAACGGCGAGATCGAAGATCCAGTTGCCGCTGCTTAAATTGGCCGGCCGCTTCTATGCAGCGCCGGGGTTTGCCGGTTTGACCCGCAAACTTCGGCGCTGCTAAACTTTAGAAGCCCTCGCAGACGGCAAAAAGTCACTGCTGCTGAACTGCGACCCCGCCTAAGATTGGCTTCTGAAGGAAATTAGTGGACACCCAGACACGTCACGCGCTCAAACAAGACCGTTTAGTCGAAGCCACCAAGACCAGTGTTGACTGGTTTCAAGAGAATCGATCCAGGGTAATTACCGCCGGCGTTGCCGCGGTCATCTGCCTGGCCATCGTGGTGGCTGGATTGGTGCTTTATGGTAAGCGCTCGGCAGCGGCCGACCTGGCTTTTGGCGAGGCGATGGACACCTACGACGCACCTCTAGCCCAACCGGGGCAGCCTCCGACCCCCGGTCAAAAGACCTTTGCCACCGCCGCGGAGCGAGCGAAATTGGCTAACCAGCAGTTTGCACAGGTGGCCGACCAGTACGGCTTATTTAAAGCGGGCAAGACCGCCACGGTACTTCGCGGGAATCACGGCGATAGACCTGGGCCAGACCGGTCCTGCGGAAACCTCCCTGCAGAAGGTCGCCGATGGGCACGATGCCGCTTTAGCGTCGCTGGCCAAACTAGCCTTGGCCAACCTGTACCAACAGACCAACCGCAGTAGCCAAGCCGTGGTCCTTCTGCAACAGCTCATCGCGAAACCCACCAACACTGTGCCCGTCGATGCTGCCAAGTTGCAATTGGCGGCGCTCTACGAAAAAACCAATCCCGCCGAAGCCAATAAGCTTTACGCCCAGCTTAAGAGTTCGAAATCGGCCGCCGGCCAGATCGCCGCGCAAAAGCTACAGCAGAAGTAGCAAAAGCCCGTCAGTGCGCCGGAGGCGCACTGACCGTAGCTCCCGGCTGCTGCTCGGCGTCCGTTTGAAACTTTTTGTATTGGTCGAAGCGAATATTCGACGTCGGCCCGGATGCCCGCTACCAACAAGGCTCTCGCCTGTAGGTGCAATGTGATCGCCGTAGGCAGCCACGCCTCGTTCCGGATCAGCGCCTGATCGAAAACCATGTTGCTGCCCTTGGCGACTGACGCCAGCAGTCCGAAGCCGACATGATAATTCTCGTCCAGCGTCGCGCTCATGCGCGAGACCTCGCGGTCCGCTTCATCGATCCACACCGTACCGCTCACTTTCTTGAGGGCATCTTCGTCCCGGCCGTGCGTTTTGGCGTGTTCATCGCCGGCGAAGTCAAAGGCGATGGTGTCTCGCCCATTTCAGGCTCACGCGGCGCGGCCTGGAAAAGGAAACGATCTGCAGCAGCCGCGCGACCGTGATGTCATCTTTTTCTGTGTTGTCCCGATAGCCCGGTTGCGAGATCTTTACCACTTCCTTATTGACCCGGTCTTGTTCTTTGCGCGCCTGGTCCGGGGTGAGATCCTTGCCATCCTTGCGCACCAGCTTCTCCACCCGGTGTCCGTTTACAAAGAAGACCTCGTGCTCTTCGGTTTCGATCTTTTTCGTGTTCCCGCTGCTGTCCAGTTGCCGGGTCGTCTGCACCGCTCGGAATGTATAGTTTTCCCGAATTTTGTCCAGCTGCTTTTGATGAGCCTCCACCTCGCGCAGCATAGTGCCGGCATCGGGTATCGCCATCTGTTCGCTTGCCGCCGAGGTCCGCGGGAGGCAGCACAACTCCCCGCCCGCCGAATGCTGCCAACGCGGCCACCAAAGCACTCGTTGCGAGCCATGGGCTCGAGCGCATATCTTGCCCCTTACCGCTCATCTTAGCGTAGGCTGTTACAACGAAAAGCTTCCCTGAATCCTTCGTTTCACTCGACAGGATCACGGGTTTCTGGTGCGAAAGGAAATCAACACGATGGTGAATTTGCTTTTGAAGTGGGTTCTAGGCGCCTTGGCCCTGTTAGCGGTAACGTATATCGTTCCCGGCTTCCGGGTAGTGAGCCTGCCCTCAGCTCTGGTAGCAGTCCTGGTGATTGGCTTTCTGAATATGACGCTGGGTCTGCTGTTGAAGGTGATCACCTTTCCCTTCGCCATTCTCACTCTGGGTTTGCTGTTTTTAGTGATCAATGCGCTCATGCTCATCCTGGCGAGCAAGATCACTCCGGGACTGCAAATCGCGAGCTTCGGCGCCGCCTTCATTGGAGCCGTGGTGCTGGCAGTGGTTCACGTTGTGATCGAGGCAGTGCTGTAGCCCGCTCATGACCGGGTTGGTGAGGGTGCGCGAATCAGTGAGCCGAGTCGGGAGCTGAATCAGCGCCGGCAGGGGGGACGGGAGCGTGGGGCGCCGCAACGCCGCGCGGCAGCGGCGTCGGGGTCCCGTTTGGGAGCACAGCCCGGCCCGACCTGGACCGCCCGCGTCCCTGGTTAACGGGCGTGGGTTGTACCGGAACCGGCTCCACGGGCACGTGCACCGCCGAAGCAGTCCCGAACCCCCCGGCCGCTGGGGCAACTACGCGGGGCGCGCCGGCCACCGGGCACGCTTTGCGGGGCGGCATGGTGGTGAAGCACCAGGTTGCGCAGACCAGGGTTCAGCGCTACGGCGGATAGGGCAACGCCCGCCGCCACGGCGCAGGCGGAGATGGCCTGGATCATCGAAACGGAAAAGCCCTTGCGTGGAGTTCGTAGCCGGAGGTTGACGCGCCGCTCCAAACCAGGCGGAGGCTCAACACTACCCAGCCGCCGCAGTGTCTCGTCGATTTCTGAATGTATGCTCATTGCAATGTCCCTTCCTGCTCCAGCAAGGCCGCGAGCGCGTGTCGCGCACGGTAGAGCCGGGAGCGGATGGTCGATTCGGTTGTCTTAAGTACCAGGGCTATCTCTACGGTCGAAAGTTCCTTCACCGCAGAAAGCAGCAATACTTCGCGCTCTCTTGCCGGCAAAGTGTCGATGAGACGAAGAATCCGCGCGTGACGCTGGGCGGTGATCACCATCTTTTCCGCACTCAGCTCGCCCGCCGGCAGAACCCGCGCCAGGTCTTCAAAATCGTCGGCCTGCGGCCGTGTTTTGGCGCGCCGCTTGCGGTCGAGGACAAGGTTCCATGCGATGCGAACCAGCCAGACGCGATAGTCGCGCACCTCAGCCAGCTTATTGCGGTGGCGCAGAACGCGCAGGAAAGTCTCCTGCACCACATCTTCCGCATCGGCTGCGTTGCGCGTAACCGAATAGGCCACGCGGTAAAGCGTGGTCGAATACTCTTCTACCAGCGCGGTCACCTGGGCGTGCGTATCCTGCTCTGGTTTGGCCACTGCCTCGGCCTCCAGCCATCCGACGAATTGTCCTTCAACGGTTCCCATAGCGGTTGTTGGTGCCGTGTGTTGAACGGAGAGACTGTCGCATATAGAGACGCATCATACGCCCTTTCCGCTCGCCCCCGTTTCCTGCCACCCCGATTGACATCTGCTGTCGATTTCTTGCTGACCGGGTGTGCGGACGGCATCTATGATCATTCGTCATGCACGCCGCTGCTTCAAGACTTCTTCGCGTCCGTCCCCAGCTTCCTGGTTCCTTGCTGGCGCTCTGCTGGCTCATTCCGACCGCTTGCGCCGGAGCACAACTGCCAGAGCTCGGCCCGGAACGCTCACCGTCGGCTTTGTCTGGCGGCAGGAGGCTGATCTTGCTGGTACTTACCAGGGCCACGCGCCGGCGGCCGATGCGGCGAAACGGGTCTTCACCCTCAACCTGGCTTCGGACGGCACAGCCGTTTTCGACACTCTTTACATTGGCAAGGACAGCGTGACCCAGCATGGCCGCTGGATGCAGAGCGGCAGCCAGATCGTGCTTACGTTTGACCCGATGGGGCCGCACCAACCGCCGCGCCCGATAACCTTTCGCCATCGCGACCACGAGCTCAGCCCGATTCGATGGGATCCCAGTGAGTGGGGCCGGGCGGGTCCGCCTGTTCTGCACCGTGCGCGGCCGAAAACAACCGTGCAAGGCGGACTCTGACGATGGCTGTGTTTTACAACATCATGCTGGGGTATTTCTTCGGCTTCGCCCTGGGGGTTGGCTGCGCGCTTGCGGTCTTTTACGCCATCTATTCCGGCGGATACAGGAAGGCCGTCGAGCACTCGCTGCTGCCGCAAAAGCCGAAGCGCTACCTGGAGGCTATGGCTGCGGCAGTGCGCCGCCTGGAAAAAGAAAAGGCAGCCCGAACCACCAGGCTGGCGTGAGCTAACGCGCCCGCGGAGAAAGCCAGTACGAACGAAGGGCACCGGCCTAGCCAGGTCTGCGGAGAAAATGGATGTTCTGCAGTAGGTCGCACCTCACGCATGCTTCGGCCGGAATGAAGTCTTGTCGATGCCAGCGCAAGAGCAATAGCCTCATGGTAGCTTAACCCTGCAAAGCACGACGTCCAGCCGCGGAAACGTGTGGTTGGGCTTTGTTCCTTCGCCCTGCGCAGAATTTGGCTACCCTGAGGCTTCAGGAATAATTGATTTTCAGTTCCTTCAGCGAAGGCAAAAAGGCCGGGTGCACCTCCACCCTCAATCGTCCTGCCTGCACTCCAGGATCGGCGCTGGCGATCGCCAACGCCTCTGCGGCGCTGCCGGCGGCGATGATCGAAATCCCTACCAGCGGCCCGTCATCGGTAATCGGGCCTGCCAGCAGATAGCGCCCGGCTTCGCACCTGTTCGCGTATGAATGCCAGCTGGCGCGGCACCAGGTCGGCCACGTCCGCGCCCTGGGTATCGTTCCACCGCTCGCCCTTGAGTAGAAATGCAATGAAGTAGGGCTCTACATCACGAGGAATATTTTTCATCCGCGGCTTTTCTGTGGGTGATGCTTCTTCCGTCATTCTGCCTACTTCGCCGCCTCTTCCAGCAACTGGTGCGCCGCTTCGGTCTTGCCTTCCTTCTGCAACAGGGCGGCATGCTGGCGCAGAATGGCGCGCCGCTTCTTCTCCGCCGATGGCTTCCCCCGAGTTAAACGATGCCTTGCGGAAGTTCGCTTCCGCCGCTCGATAATCCCGGTCGGCCTTATCCATTTCGCCCAGCTGGGTGTAGATCATCGCCCGATGCCAGTAAGCCGTGCTCCACTCCGGCTGACCCGGGCTTCACGGCTTTGGGCACCAGCGCGACCTCCAGATCGAACTCCTCCAGCGCCTCCTTCTTATGGTCGAAGGCCGCCAGGGCGATCCCGTATTCGTCGTGCGCCAACATCTTGTCCACCATGCGCTCCCGGGGAGGATATTGGTCGGCCAGATCGCGCTGCTGCTTGCAGTAATCCAGTGAGAGAGGATCCTGTGCGGTGAGCAGGTTCACGCACTTCACCATCAATTTGCCCACCTGGTCGCTCAACTCATTGGCCTTGTCGTCGCTGCTCAGTGGCGAGGGGGGCGGGGCATTCGGTTCTCCCGCCTTTTGTTGGCCTGACGCCTGTGCACAGAGCAGGAATTGCGGTTGGCTTCCAATCATGAGCAGGGCCACGCAGCAGCAGATGCAAACGCGCATAATAACCTTCATCCCGGGCATAAACCTACAGATTGATTATGCCGGATGGGCCAACCGGGAGTGGCGCTTACGTAGCCCCCGGTTAATAGCACTATTGTGTAGCTCGTAGGCTTTGCGCCTCGCTGTGCTTACCCTGGCGGTCCAGCACATCCGCGCGCTGCGCCCGGACCCGCTGGCGCAGTTCCGTGAGATGGTGCGCCAGCGCCTGCATTCCCGACGGCTGCCGCAATGCCCTTGGTCAAGGTATCCTCCGCCGTCCCCAGATCGCCGGCCGCTTGTTCCCACTGGCTCAGTTGCTGATAGGCAGTGGCGCGGTGCCAGAAGGCTACCGCCCACTGCAAACTGTCAGGCTTGACGGTGCTTGCCGGCAGGAGCGCGATCCCACGGTCAAAAGGATCCAGTGCCTGTTTTGGCTGGTGCGCAATGGCCAGCAGGGCAACGCCATATTCGTCGTCGGCCACAATGCGGGCCATACGCTCGGTGGCAGGACCGCTTTCGGCCTCATCGACTTGCGCCTTGCACGCCGCGACGGCTTTTGCGTCCTGCGCCTGCAACAGCGCGGTGCAGTCAGAGGTGGGTCCCTGTGCAACCGCAGACCCCGAGCCCGCACAGAAGGGGCAGGCTGGCGAAAAGTGCTCCCGCTTTGCTCATTGACAACGTGAATCTGCCTCCGAGCATCCGCTGCGGGACCGGGGTTTCCTGTACGCTCCGCTAGCCAAGACCGCGTGTGCGGCTTTCATTAAGGAAAGCCGCATCAAGTGCACCAACGCCAACCAGCTCCACAGGAAATCCGGGGGCCCGCGCTCGCTCCCGGATAGAATAACGTGCAGCATGTCTGACCGGCTCTACTACGCTGACCCATCGACTGGCCTCCTTCGAGGCGCATGTTTCCGACATTCGCGAGGTTTCCCGAAACCAGGGGCGGTCGCTGTGGCAAGTCGCCCTGGACCGTAGCGCGTTTTACCCCACCAGCGGCGGCCAACCGCATGACACCGGCATGCTCACGGCGACATCTTCGGGCGGCGCTCGTGCTGGAAGCTCCCATCCTCGCGGTAGAGGAGGACGAGCAGGGAGAGGTGTGGCACACCACGCCGAAGCCGCTCCTGGCCGGAACCGCGGTGCGCGGTTATGTCGACTGGAGCCGTCGCCGCGACCACATGCAGCAGCACTCAGGCCAGCATTTGCTATCCGCGGTGGTCTATCGCCAACTGGGCGCGGCGACCGTCTCTTTCCATCTGGGCGAGATGACCTCGACCATTGATCTCGTCCGCGAAGCCATTTCGCCGGAGGAATTGGAGCGGGTCGAGGACGCGGCCAACGAGATCATCGCCGAAGATCGCGCGGTCACCATGCGCACCATCCCGCGGGACGAAGCGGAGATGCTGCTGGCCGCCGGCACTCTCCATAAATTGCCGGAAAGGGAGGGAGACATCCGGCTGATCGAGATCGATGAGGTCGACCTCAACGCCTGCGGCGGTACCCATGTGCGTGCCACGGGCCAGATAGGCGGTCTGCTGATCCGCGGGACCGAACGCATGCGGCAGGGGATTCGAGTCGAATTTGTTTGTGGCATGCGCGCCGCGGTGACCGCCCGCCGTGATCTGGCGACGCTTACCCGAGCGGCTGCCGCGCTCTCAGTGGGCCGTCTCGAGGTGGCGGAGGCAGTGGAGCGGCTATTGGCGGAGGGCAAGGCAGCCCACAAGGCGCGCCAGAAACTCACCGAGGAGATGGCTGGCTACCATGCCTCGATGCTGCTGCTTGAATATCCTTCGGGCCAGGGCCGCCAAGTGCTGCGCAGAACCTTTACCGATCGTGATGCCAACTATCTCAAGTTGCTGGCGTCGCGGCTGGTGGCCTCGGCTGGAGAAACCTGCGTGCTGCTGGCCTCCACCCAGGAGGAACCGGCCCGGGTGGTCATGGCGGCAAGCGCTGACGCAAAAGTCGATTGCGGTACCCTGCTGCGCGAGGCGCTTGCGGCTTATGGTCTACGGGGAGGCGGATCCCCTGGAATGGCGCAGGGCCAGATTCCCAATGCACATCTGGACGCGCTCTTCAGCGGCCTCGAAGGCCGTCTCACGTCACATTAATTGGCAAAATGCTTTAAACTGATGCTGGTTGTTCCCATCTTTGTGGGGCTATAGCTCAGCTGGGAGAGCGCCTCGTTCGCAACGAGGAGGTCAGCGGTTCGATCCCGCTTAGCTCCACCAAAAATATCAATAGCATGCGGCCCCGGAGGAAAGTGCTTTAGAGCATTTGTGTCATGGCTTGTGCCATAGCCTCATGTTTCAATCCTTCCTTTGGTTGTCGTCCGGTCGAAAGCCCGTCGATAGGAGAACCGCACAGGAACAGGACGGCTGCCGCAAGTCCTCCTGCGGAGTGCAATAATCGCAAAATGAAATTTCCCGACCCTCACGCCAAAATAAAGTCGATTGCGGCAGCTGCCGTCTTCGCGGCCGCCATCGTAGTTATACCTCGGGGAATGGCCCAGTCCACCCCGCTGCCCGCGCGAGTTCGTCAACCGACTCCGGCCAAAGTTGTGGCCGAGCACATGGCGGCGTTCAGCTCCTGCGACTGGAAGCGTCTTATGGCTCAGTTCCCCGACGATGTGGAGTTCTTTGCTCCCAATGGAATGACGGTGCGCGGCCGCAAGGCGCTAGGCGAGATGTTTGCCAAGGTCGTGAAGCCGCCGGCTCAGGGGGGAACCTGCGGATTGAAGATCACCACGGAGCACACTTTCGTGGTCGGCGACGTGATCAATGTTCAGTGGCGGGCGGATGCTCCCTTTCTTGCAGAACCCTACCGCGGAGCCGATGCCTATGAGACCAAGGATGGACTGATGGCCGCGCAAGTCACGACCTTCGATGCCGCCGCCTTGAAAATGAAACACTAATTCGATCCTCACCGCGACGTCGTTCCGCTTCATTGACATCCCTCGGCACACGGGGGCACCATTATCCGCAAGAGAATTGCGACTGCAAGGAGTTGTCCATGCCCACAACCGATGAAGCGATGACGCCCGCGATACACAAGCCTGCACTCGGCGCTGCCGCGGCCGCATTCATGGCCAAGAAACATCAAATGCTGATCGACGGCAAATGGGTTGACGCGCGCAGCGGCCAAACCTTTGCGGTCGAGGATCCCGCAACCGAGGAAATCATTGCCCACGTCCCGGCAGGAGATAAGGCGGATATCGATCTTGCGGTCGCAGCCGCGCGTCGCGCATTCGAGACCGGACCATGGCCCAAGATGTCGCCCGCCGCAAGACAAAAGCTCGTCTGGTCGATGGGCGACCTGCTCGAGCGGCACGCCGACGAGCTCGCCGAACTGGAAGCGCTCGACAATGGCAAGCCGGTTACCAATGCACGCCGCGACGATGTCGGCGGCTCGATTGAGATGTTCCGCTACATGGCGGGTTGGGCAACGCGGCTCAACGGCGAGCAGATTCCCGTCTCTTCACCGGGCAATTGGCACGTCTACACGATGCGCGAACCGGTCGGGGTCGTGGGCCAGATCATCCCCTGGAACTTTCCCTTGATGATGGCGGCATGGAAGCTGGCGCCGGCGTTGGCCGCGGGATGCACCATCGTGCTCAAGCCCGCGGAGCAGACTCCGCTCTCCGCTATTCGTCTGGGCGAACTTGTTACCGAGGCCGGTTTCCCCAACGGCGTAGTGAACATCGTCACTGGGTTTGGGGAGACGGCCGGGGCCGCCCTCGCCGAACATCCCGATGTCGACAAGGTCGCCTTCACCGGCTCGACAGAGGTCGGCAAGTTGATCGTTAAGGCAGCCGCGGGCAACCTGAAGCGGGTCTCGCTCGAACTGGGCGGCAAATCGCCGGCCATCGTCTTCCCCGACGCGGATCTCGAACTCGCCATCGCCGGCACAGCCAGCGCCATCTTCTACAACCAGGGCCAGTGCTGCACCGCGGGCTCGCGCTTGTTCGCCCACAAGTCGATCTTCGACAAGATTGTCGAAGGCGTCACCAGGGAAGCGGGCAAGCTCAAGATCGGGCATGGTCTCGATCCGTCGGTCAACCTCGGTCCGCTGGTCTCGAAGGAGCAGCACAACCGCGTAACCGGCTTCCTTGAGTCGGGACGGAAGGAAGGCGCAGAAGTTGTTACCGGCGGCAAGGCCAAGGGCAACCAGGGCTATTTCGTTGAGCCCACGGTGCTGGCCCGGACGGATCGCAACATGAAGGTGGTGCGCGAAGAGATCTTTGGGCCGGTGGTATGCGTTCAATCCTTCGACGATGCCGACCTGGACGCAGTTGCCAAATTCGCCAATGACACCGAATATGGCTTGTCCTCAAGCGTCTGGACGCAGAACCTGAAGGCTGCTCACATGATGGCGCGCAAGATCAGGTCGGGCACCGTCTGCATCAATACCCACAATTACGGGGATGCTGCGTGGCCGTTCGGCGGTTACAAGCAATCCGGCTGGGGCCGCGAGATGGGCAAGGAAGTCATGGAGCATTACACCGAAACCAAGGCTGTCGCTGCCCGGCTCTGAGGGCAGCTACGGTTGTTGTCCAGCGGAGGAGAAGGTATTGCAGGCACTCACCTGACCGCTGTTGAGTCCACGGTTGAACCATCCCACGCGCTGCTGCGACGAGCCGTGGGTAAATGAGTCGGGGGTCACGTACCCCCGAGCCATCTTCTGCATCCGGTCATCGCCTACTGCGGCAGCGGCTTGTAAGGCGGCCGGTACATCCCCTTGTTCGAGGATTTGCCGTTCGGCCGTGGATCGCGCCCATACTCCGGCAAAGCAGTCCGCCTGTAACTCCATCGCGACGGATAGCTGGTTGCGTGCTCGCGGGTTTTGCTGCTGCATGGCACGCACCTTGTTCTCGATGCCCAGCACATTCTGTACGTGATGCCCAATTTCATGTGCAATTACGTAAGCCTGGGCAAACTCGCCCGAAGCACCGTACTGCTTCAGCTGATCCCAGAACCCGAGATCGAGATAAACCTTCTGGTCGGCCGGGCAGTAAAAAGGGCCGGTCGCCGATTGTGCTGCACCGCATTCCGACTGCGTGTAGTCGCGGAAAAGCACCAGTTTCGCTCGCGGATAGCGGATATTCTCCCGGGCGAGAATCCGCGTCCATGTGTCCTGCGTGTCACCCAGCACAAAAGAGGCAAGCTGCGCGGAGCGATCTTCCTGCGGTGACGCAGCGCGCGGCGCGCCCTGCTGCACGTGGGTCGCACCACCACCCGAAAAATAAGCGCCAATGTAGTTTCGACCGGTAACCAGGCTGACGACCAGCAGGATGAGAAAGCCCACTATGCCGAGCCCGCCCCCGCCGAAACCGCCGCCTGACTGGCCTCGCCGATCCTCAACGTCGCCGCTAAGACCACTAGGAGTCCAACGCATAGAGTGCTACGAGTGTAGAACGAGCCTGCCGGGCTGGACGGAAAATATGCGCAATTTTCATTTTCCTGCACGCTGATTCCTGCACGCTGTTTCCCCGACGCTGAGGTTGTTCCTCCGCAAACATTCGGGGCGGCATCTGCGTCCATTCTTATGCCCCCAGTCTTTGGCTGGGTACGCGGCCATGTCGGCTCGAGAAGGAGGGCACGTGAAAGCATCGATCTTGATCGTGGGAGACGACCCGGTTCTCTTGCATACACGCGCCGAGTTGCTGCGGGATTGGCAGATAGTGACCGCAAGCTCACGAGAAGCAAAAAAAGCCATTCTGGTGCGAACGTACGACTTATTGATCTTCAGCCAAACCGTGCAGGAGAAGATAGTAGGAAGTTTGATCGACCAAGCTCGACAGCTGCATCCTGAATCCAGAATATTGGCAATTCGTTCGGGAGAAGAGCGGCACGTGGGATTGCCCACTTACCAGGTGGAGCTGAACAACCCGGGCGGGTTGCGGTCCGCAGTCGCCAAGATCCTGAATTCCAGCCCAACGCCCGTTGAATTGCGGAGCATTCCGCACCCGCTACATAAAGGCGAGGGCGATACCAAGGAGCACGGCAAGCACGTGAAAACCGAAGGTGCGCAGGAAACGGCTGGTGGCTATGGCGCCGCCGAGTAAATCCGCTGACGATTCCTTCGAACGCTCGGTTTGCGGATTGGCAGGGGTGGGGGGAACCAAGCAGAACCTCTTTCCGTTCTTGAGATTATCGACGGATTCAGCGGAAATTCGCTCCCCTTCCGCCTACAACCTTTAGTGGAGGTACCCTTCTTGCGCCGGGGAGAGAATAACGATCACTTGTTGTCGGCCATATCCGGTAGTGGGTCGCCCTGCTTTGGCAGGCCGGCGACTGGATAGGCGCTGATGCGTGCCGGCGGCGCTGGTGCGCCGGGCCCCCCACTGGGTGCGGCATCCGGTTCGATAAGCCAAACCGCGCGATCTGGATAATGGCGAAGGAGCTGCACGTTCCAAGCCGGCTTCAGTTCGCGCGCCCAGATCACTTTCTGTTGGTCTATTTGGGCCAAATTCCAGACCCATTCGTACAGCACATCATGGTCGGGTCCGTAGCGGACGATGGCCAGTTGTTTTCCGGGTTGTTGTTCCAAAAATCTCTGCGCGACTGCCCGCGCCTCGAGGCGATTTTCGTACGAGGACCAGTTGAAGGGCGACTCGCCGTCCACATGGAAGTGAAAAACGGCCAACAGCGTGTAGACCAGGAAGAGCAAGCCGCACCCCAGTGACAGATTCACCACCATCGCTCTGCCCGTCCCAGTTCGTCGGCGCCACGTGGCCAAGGAGCGCATCCCCACAGCTACCAGAACAAAGGCCGGCGCTACAAATGGGGCCTCGTACGTTGGCATGTGAAACGTGGTGAGCAGGGAGCAAAACGCTCCGCAAAGGAGCATAACCATAACCAAACGCAGGCCTGGCTTCAATCGCGCGTGGGCGAGGAGCCATGCTGCCCAGGCATACCAGATCAAGGTCACTGGAAATGAGTGGCCGAGCAGAATGGCAAGCAGACCAATAGCCACAAAGGGTCCATCGGTTACGAGGCGCCGCCCTGCGGCAGGTTGACGGACTCTCGTAATCAGCAATGGGACGAGGAACGGCAACAGCAGCAGTGGCCGGAGGAAGATCTGCAGAAACTGAATCGGCCGCTCGGCCACGTGCAGGATTCCAAGGGCAACGTTCTGGTGCAGGTGGTTCCAGTAGGACATCTCCCAGACGGTATTGAACTGCCGAGTCTGCAGAGAGTAGTAGATGGGTACCGTCTTACGCAGCGGTTGCCACAAAAAAGAAGGAACTACCGACTGCTGTTGCCGCCACAATTGGTACGCGGAGACGGCCGCGTGCCCGGTATTGGCAAAATTGTCGTAAGCAAGCCAGGCAAAGAAGACAAACAGCATAACGCTGATGGGAAGCAGGGTGCGCACCAGGCGGAAGCGGCGTGCCCTCCAGTCCTCTGACCTGATCCACCAAGCCAGCAGCACGATCGCCGCCGGCAATACCAGCGCGAGGCCTTCAAAGGGCCGGGTGGAAGCAAGCAGGCAGCACCCCGCGCCAAACCACCATGCGTCGCGCATTCTCTGCCTGCTCAGCAAGCGGGGAAGAGCACCCACCACCAGCGCGCTGCCCAGCGCGATCACCGATCCACCCCAATAGGAGTTGGTCCAGTAGGTAAAAACACCGAATCGAATGGCGAAAATGACGGCGGTTAGCAGGGCCCAGGCAGGCCGGGTCCACGCGCGCAGCATCCAGTAGAACGCCCCGCACATCAGCCCCACGCTCAAACAAACGCCCAGCCAGGGCATCCCGAAAAGCACTTGGCCCAGGCACAGGAAGACAGCCTGACCCGGCGGCCGCGCGGAGGCGTAGTGAGGCGTCTGTATCAACTGGATGTTGTCGAAAAAGACCGCCATCGGATGCGTGGGGTTCGCCAAACGGCCGTGGGCAAAGGTATCCGCCCCCAACAGGTAGCTGAACTCCTCCTGGATCTGTGGTTGGGGCACAGGGATCCAGGGCAGCAGGGCGAAGCGCAACAGTAAGGGAAGTGCCGCTACCAACAGAGCGGAGAGGTAGGGATGTTTGGCTATGCGCCGGAAGCGGCGCACGATACGCGAATAGAACAGCCCACTGATGCGGGGCGCTCGAAAAGCCAGCAGCAGGCTAAGCAGCGTGACGGCGAACTCGAGCACATAGAGCGAATGCGCGCTTACCTGCAAGGGGTTCAGCCTTCGTCGTGCAGATGGTCTCTCCTGGTGCGGCTCTCCGTCTCGCCCAGGCGCAGGATGCTTAGAAAGCAGCTGGCAAAGGCAACTTCGACTCCCATCATCATTGCGCACGCGGAGGGCAGAGTAATGCGCAACATCCCACTGGTATTCAACTCCCCAAAGCCAGTGAGGCGCCAGAGATGCACGCCGTAGAATGTCGCGCCAAGGCCGGCCAGGGTCAGCAACGCCCCCACCACCAAGCCTCGCTCGAGGCTTACGTAGCGCAGCCATTTTTCAATCCAAGGGCGGCGCGGGAGCAACCCGGCCATCATGCCATACACCTTGGCGAAACAGGCAAAGACGATTGCCTGAAAGCCGATCAAAATGGCGCCCAGGGTATAAACCAGGGTGTCCACGTCGAAAGAGACTCCATCGATATAACGCCGGTGCGGCAGCAGCCACAAACTGGCGCCCAACCCCAGCGCCATCAGCAGCAAGCCGGGGTAGAAAAAGAGCCATTGCGGACTATAGAGGAAGAGAAAGCGGAGGCCGCGCCAGCCGTCCCGCCAGGTGCGCAGATGCGGAGCACGGCTGCGGCCATCGGGGGAGAGGGTCGTGGGCACCTCCTCCACCCGCATGCCCGCCAGGGTAGCCTTGACTACCATCTCGCTGGCGAACTCCATGCCCGTGGTGCACAGGTGCATACGCTCAAAGGCTTCTTTGCTCAAGCCGCGCATGCCGCAATAGAAGTCGCCGCACTTGGCGCCAAAGATGAGCCGGCCCAGAAAGCTCAAGGCAGGATTGCCCAAGTAACGGTGCAGAAAGGGCATGGCGCCGGGAGCGATGCCGCCTTTGAAGCGGTTTCCCATGACCAGATCGGCGCCGTGCCGCAGCGGCCCGACGAATCTGGGCACATGCGCAAAATCGTAGCTGGCATCGGCATCGGCCATGACCAGGTAGCGGCCATAGGCCTGGGCGAATCCCCCCATGAGCGCCGCCCCGTATCCGCGGCGGCGTATGGAGAGAAGGCGGGCCCCGAAAGCGATCGCAATCTCCGGCGAGCGGTCGGTGCTGCCGTTATCGGCAACCACTACTTCTCCATCGATGCCGGCTTCGCGCATGGCGGTGTGCGCCTTCTCGATACAGCTCGCGAGCGTTTCCGCCTCGTTGAGGCAGGGGATCACGACGCTGACTTCACAACGGCGATGCGATGATTCAAGCAAGACGATATTTTCCAGGCTCTAGGATAAAAGAGCAGTTGGTAAGAGCATAAGGCATCTTCGAGCATGCACTACATCATTGGTTCTGGGCCTAGCGGGGTATCGTGTGCATATGCGCTGCTCCGTCAGGGGCGGAAGGTCACCCTGCTCGACGTGGGTTTGGAGCTGGAGGCCGGGCGGAACCGACAGCTGGTAGCCTTGCAGTCCATTCCGCCACAGCAATGGGGGCCGGGCGAGCGCGCATTCCTGAAGGAAGGCATGGGAGCTGATACCGGAGGCATCCCAGCCAAGCTGGTCTATGGCTCGGACTTTCCCTATCGCGGAGTTCGCCGGCGCAACAGAGATCAAACTGGAGAAGGCAAGCGTTGCCACCTCCTATGCCCAGGGTGGCTTTAGTAATGTATGGGGATCGGTTGTGCTGCCGTACAGACAGATCGACATGGAGGACTGGCCCATTGATGAAAATCGGCTGGCCAGGCACTACCGCTCAGTCTTTGAATTTATGCCCTTAGCCGCTCGCCGGGATCGGCTCGAGCAGCAGTTTCCTCTCTATGCGCAGAGCTACGAGCCACTCGAAATGAGCCGCCAGGCCGCTGCCATGCTTCACGACATGGAGCGCCACGCGAGCAGCCTGGCCGCAAAGGGAGTCCAGTACGGAGCCGCTCGTATCGCCGTGCATGCGCGGCAGAATGGTCACGATTGCGCGCGCTGCGGGCTCTGTATGTACGGCTGCCCTTACCAATTGATCTATTCCACGCGCACCACACTGGGGCAGCTACAACAGAATCCCGACTTTCACTATGTCTCCGGCTTTCACGCGAGGCGGGTCGAGGAAATTGGTGACCAGGTGAAGATAAGCGGCATGAGCTTGCCCGGACAAACAGCCCGAAGCTTTATTGGGGAGCGCGTTTACCTGGCCTGCGGCTTCCTGGAGACCACAGCGCTGCTCTTGCGTTCGCTTGATATGTACGCCCGCCCAACCCCGGCGTCGGACTCGCAGTACTTCCTGCTGCCCCTGCTGCGGCTTCGCGGCGTGGCCGGGGTGCGCACGGAGTCTCTGCATACGCTGGCCCAATTGTTTCTCGAAATCGACGATCGAACAGTAAGCCCCTACACGGTCCACCTACAGACTTATACCTACAACGATCTTTTCGAGGTCGCTTTGCGTTCCGCACTGTGGGGGGCTGGTAGGGTCCTGGCCACGACCTCGTTACTATCCCGTCTGCTCTTGTTTCAGGGCTATTTGCACTCGTCGCAATCAGGCCGCCTTTCGATCGAGCTCCGCCGGCAAAGCTCGGCAGAAGATCTGCTCCACGTCTCGGCCACGGAGCAGCCGGAAACCGGGCGGCAGATCAACGCGCTCATCCGCAAACTCTTCACCATGGCGGGCGACATTCGCGCCGTACCGCTGCCGTCACTGCTGCGGGTTGGCGCTCCCGGCCGGGGCTTTCACGGCGGCGGCAGTCTGCCCATGCGCCAAAATCCGCAAGGACTGGACACGGATGTTTTTGGGCGGCCGGCGGGCCTGCGCCGGATTCATGCGGTGGATTCGTCGATCTTCCCTTCGATCCCCGCAACCACCATCACGCTGACCGCGATGGCCAATGCACACCGTATCGGTGACGAATGGGAGCTTTACGCATGAACCGCGATACCAAGGTCTGTGCATTGACCGGCGCTCACGGGTACGTGGGTTCGGCTTTGCATCGCGG
Organism: uncultured Acidobacteriaceae bacterium; assembly: GCA_963746595.1. Classification (GTDB taxonomy): domain Bacteria; phylum Acidobacteriota; class Terriglobia; order Terriglobales; family Acidobacteriaceae; genus PALSA-350. The sequence goes on along the minus strand of CAVVBS010000009.1, from coordinate 466,873 downwards.
CCTGACCGCCGCGGGCTGGACCGTAATCTCCTTATCACGAAGGGAGAGGCTGGCCGAGGACGAGATTCGCTGGTCACTTGATGAAGCCCCTGGCTCGGGGCCAAATGCTCTTTGCGAAGAGCTGCGGCGCCGCGAGGTATCGGCAGTGGTGCACGCCGCCTGGGACCTGCGCCTGGTGCGCCCCCGCGATCTGGAGCGAGTGAATGTGCAGGGTTCCCTTCGCCTCCTCGACGCGGCCCGGGCAGCGGATGTGCCGCGATTTGTCTTTATCTCCACCATCAGCGCCTTTGATGCGGCTGAGTCGTATTACGGAAAGACCAAGCTAGCCGTCGAGCTGGGGGTGGCTCGGCAGGGCGGGGTCGTGATTCGGCCGGGTCTGGTCTATGGCGAACGTCCCGGCGGAATGTTCGGCGCGCTCAAAGCGCAGGCAAGTAGAGGAGCCATTATCCCGCTGCTGGGCAATGGCCGCTATACGCAGTACCTGGTGCACGAAGATGATCTGACTGCGGCCGTAGTTGCTGCCGTCTCTGCGGAGAAGGTGCCGCAGAAGCCGGTAACCGTCGCTCATGCTGACGGCTGGCCGCTACGCTCCCTCATGCAGCAACTGGCTCAATCCGCGGGGAGCAAGCCGCGTTTCGTTTGTGTACCGTGGCCGCTGGTTTATCAGGGGCTGAGACTCACCGAGGCAGTCGGGCTGCAGCTCGGCTTCCGCAGTGACAGCGTGATCGGGCTGGTGCGCCACAACCGGCACCCTGACCTGAACGGGTCTCTGCTTGGGGTGGTGCCCCGGCCCTTTACTGGCCTGGGGCGGGAGCAAACACAACGTAATTCCGGTTGATGTAGAGCCGGTAGTGGCCGGGTGTGGTATCGGCGAGAACCTGCAAGGGCGTGGGCCGTTTCAATGCCGCATCGCGATTTCCACCCACGGTAAAGAGAGTCGTGGGCGCCGACGTCCATCACAATGAACTTTGTGCCCTCGATAAAGCCCACCCCATAGGCGCCCGGCTTAAGCGTCTGCCCGTTGATCTCGAGAGTCACCTCGGTGATGAAATAGGCTTGATATTTCTGCTGCACCGCGGTCGAGTAGCCCGAAGTATCTACCAGGGCGCAGAGCACCAACATGCCATCGGGCAGCTTCACTCCGCCGGAGTTGCGTGCCTGTACGCTTGCTGACTGGCCGCGGAAGAAGACCGTGGCCGGTAGTACCTTGGCCGCCTCCGCCGCGTTCATGATGCTCGCGCCGGACGAAGAGTCAGCGGCGTTCGCTTTCATCGCAAGGCAAGGGGATAAGGTCACCATGGCGCAAAGCATCCAGGGCACGATGTGAGCGCGAGTGAAGTTGGCAGCGTGAGACGTTCTGGACAGCAAAGACCCTCCTTACCAGGCTGAATTCGGCAAAGATGAATGTACCATCGAGCCCGGCTCAATGCTTGCCGTGGCACCGGAGGAATCATGGTGCTTTGGCCCCCCAATGTGATGAAAATCGCGGATAACCTGCGGCTTTGTCCATTCCCGGTAACGCCTGCCCAGGTGATCGCCGTCCTTCCCTTTGTCATCTCAAGCGAACCCCTCTCCCACTCACAACCCCTGCTGGAAATGTTTTTTCGCGGACTGGAGGGATCTGGTCTCGTCGTGCGGCGCCTCGGCCGAGTGGCCGCATCAAACCCCCTGCGGTCCCTGGATGGAGTAGTGGTCAGGGAATCCGGGCCGATGATTCCCTGCAGTGGAGTTTTAGATTGGAGCTTTCGTGCCTCTGCGCAAGTTAAGAAAAAATCCGCACCCCGAACCGGCTGCCGGCGCGGGTGGCTCTCAAGCCCAAACCGAGTTGGACCGGCCAACCGCGGATGAGATTTACGAGCAGGTTTCGCGCAACGCGCGCCACGAGCTGAATCGGTCTGTGATCGGCCTTTTCATTTCCGGCCTGGCCGGTGGAATCACAATGGGCTTGACTGCCCTAAGCACGTCGATTGTGATTGCCAAGTTGGGGCAAAGCCCAACCGCCAGCTTTATTGCCGATCTTTTGTACCCCATCGGATTCATCGCCGTTATTCTCGGCCGCGCGCAACTGTTTACGGAAAATACCCTTTACCCTGTAGCCTTGATGCTCGCAGAACGCCGTCATGGCTGGAAAACTCTTCGCTTATGGGCCATTGTTCTTCCCAGCAACGTCTTGGGAGCGTTTCTCTTCGCGCTCCTCGCGGTGCGGACCGGCGCCCTTCGTCCGGAATTTGTGGCTGCGATGACGCGTATTGGGGTGGAGGCTGCCGGTGTGACGACGAGCCATATCTTCTGGAGCGGGGTGATCGGCGGCTGGATCATCGCGCTGGTCGCCTGGCTGGTGAGTGGCAGCCACTCCATCACCGGCTCAGTTATGCTGATCTGGCTATTGACCTTCGTGGTGGGTCTGGGAGGCTTCGCACATTGCATTGCAACCAGCGGCGAAATTTTAGCGGCGATTCTCGATCATCAGCTAGCAGTGTCGAGATACTTCGCCTGGCTTGCCCCCGCAACGCTCGGTAACATCTGCGGCGGCGTTCTGCTGGTGACTCTGCTCGAGTATGGCCAGGTGAAGGGCGGAGAGGATCAGGGCTATTACCATTAGAACTGGGCCTGCTACAGTTGGGCCTGCACGATGAGTTCCGAGGATGGCAAGAGCCGTGATAGATACCAAAAAGAAGACCTTTGCTCCCATTGAAAGCTATGCCGTGATTGGCGACTGCGAGACGGCCGCGCTTGTCGGCCTGGATGGTTCGATCGATTGGCTTTGCTGGCCGGAGTTTTCCTCCGACGCATGTTTCGCCAGTCTGTTGGGGTCCGAGGAAAACGGGCGCTGGTTGCTGGCGCCCGCAGCCGAAGCTGTTAAGACGACGCGCAAGTACCGCGATCACACGCTCATTCTTGAGACCACGTTTGAAACGGCTGATTTCGCGGTGATGCTGATCGACTTCATGCCGATTCGCGGCACTAACTCCGACATCGTGCGCATCGTGAAGGGAATTCGCGGGAGCGCGCCGATGCAGATGGCGTTGTCGATACGTTTCGACTACGGCGCGACCGTGCCGTGGGTCACCCGCAATGACGGCGGTATCCGCGCAATCGCCGGGCCTGATCTCGTGGTCCTTCGCACCAAAGTCCCACTCGCGGGCGAAGATCTCACGACGGTCAGTGAATTCACCGTGAGCGAAGGCGAGAGCGTCGATTTCGTGTTGACCTATGGCCGTTCCCACTTGCATGCGCCGCGCGCTATCGATGTAAACAAGGCCATCGCAGAGACGCAGATATTCTGGGAGCAATGGGCCGCTCAGTCTAACTATCAGGGACCGTACCGGGACATGGTGGAGCGTTCGCTGATCACGCTGAAAGCTCTTACCTATCGGCCGACGGGTGGCATCGTTGCCGCCGTAACCACTTCGCTGCCTGAGCAGCTGGGTGGCCCGCGCAATTGGGATTATCGCTATTGCTGGCTGCGCGACGCAACGTTCACTTTGGATGCCTTCATGCATGGCGGGTATTACCAGGAGGCCAAGGCCTGGCAGCAGTGGTTGCTGCGTGCCATCGCCGGCAGTCCCGACCAAGTTCAGATCATGTATGGCATTGCCGGTGAGCGCTATCTGCCGGAACGCGAATTGACCTGGCTTCCCGGATATGAAGATTCCAAACCAGTACGCATAGGGAACGCTGCCTCAGAACAATTGCAGCTCGACATCTATGGCGAAGTGCTAGGAGCTTTTCATCAGGCGCTGAGCCGGCTCGGCAAAGAGGGAGAGGTATCCTTTTCCATGCTTCGCGTTCTCGTCGAGCATCTCGAAACCATCTGGCAGCAGCCCGACGAGGGCATTTGGGAGACGCGCGGCGGAAGGCAACACTTCACCTATTCCAAGATGATGGCCTGGGTTGCCTTTGATCGGGCCATCAAGGCAGCGGGGATGCTGCATGCCGGTGCTCCCGTGGAACGCTGGCAGAAGGTACGGACGAAAATTCACGATGAAATCTGCAGCCAGGCGTACAACGAGAAGCTGGGTAGTTTTGTGCAGAGCTACGGCTCCGACCAGCTGGATGCGTCCCTGCTGCTTATGCCCATGACCGGCTTTCTTCCCGCCTCGGACCCGCGGGTCAGCGGCACTTTGAAGGCGATCGAACAACAGTTGATGTCCGGCGGCCTGGTGCTGCGTTACAACACCGTCAAGTCTTCGGATGGGCTACCCCCGGGGGAGGGAGTCTTTCTCGCCTGCAGTTTCTGGATGGTACGTGCTCTCCAGCTGCAAGGGCGTGACGCCGACGCGAGAAAGCTCTTTGAGCGGGTGTTGTCGCTGGCCAACGACGTGGGTCTGCTGTCGGAAGAGTACGATCCTGGGGCCAGGCGACTGGTAGGAAACTTCCCCCAGGCGCTTTCGCATATCGCCCTGGTGAATGCGGCTTTCGGCCTGGGCGGTACTGGCGCTGGCGGGGCATCTCCATCGAAGTAGGCTTCTTCCTGCATCCAATTGGGAATATCGCATTCTTACTCTTACGAGAGTGTGGGCCAATACTGTTTCCCGCCTACATGCCAAAAAGAAAAGATCTGCCGGAGGAATGGCATGCACGTATTTGAAGTCTGGGCTCCTTATGCCCGAACCATGGAAGTCAAAATTGGGAATGAGAGATTTGCCATGGCTGGCAAGGGAAGGGGTTGGTGGTCCGCGGAGGTGGCCAGTGCGGGGCCGGGCACCGACTACGGGTTCATGATCGATGGTCAGGAGCCGGCGCTTCCCGATCCTCGCACGCGATGGCAGCCGAACGGCGTGCATGGTGAATCGCGAGTGGTCGATGACGCCGCATTTGCCTGGAGCGACAGCGGCTGGCAGGCCCCGCCTCTCTCCAGCGCGCTCATTTATGAGCTGCATCTGGGTACCTTTACCCCGGAGGGAACGCTGAAGGCGGCTGAGTCCCGCCTGGACTATTTGAAAGACCTGGGCGTCACCCACGTGGAGCTGATGCCGATTGCAAATTTCCCCGGCACGCGTGGATGGGGTTACGACGGAGTGGATTTGTATGCGCTGTTCAATGCCTACGGGGAACCCGAGGACCTCAAGCTGTTTGTGAATGCATGCCATAGCAAAGGGCTGGCCGTGCTGCTGGATGTGGTCTATAACCACCTCGGTCCGGTGGGCAATTACCTGAGCAAGTTTGGGCCCTACTTCACCGATCACCATTCCACGCCCTGGGGTGACGCGATCAACTTCGAATTCGCCGGCTCGACCGAGGTGCGCCGCTTCCTGATCGACAACGCGCTGATGTGGCTAGCCCATTACCACATGGATGGATTGCGCCTGGATGCGGTGCATGCGTTCAATGATCGCTCAGCGATCCACTTCCTGGAGCAGCTGGCGGGTGAAACACGAAGACTGGAAGCAGCCATGGGCAAGCATTTCGTTCTGATCGCTGAAAGCGATTTAAATGATCCCAGAATCGTAAAAGCAGAGGAGGCGGGCGGATATGGTCTCGATGCCCAATGGAGTGACGACTTCCACCATGCCTTGTTCTCTGTCATCTCCGGGGAGCGTGCAGGATATTATGCGGACTTCGGCTCGCTGGCGGCTTTGGCCAAGTCTCTGCGCTGCGTCTTCGTCTATGACGGAACCTATTCTGAGCACCGCGGGCGACACCACGGACGCCAGGTGGTAGGGCTCTCCGGGCATCGTTTCGTCGGATTCGTGCAGAACCACGACCAGGTAGGCAATCGTGCCCAGGGCGAACGCATCAGCCATGAAGCAGGCGTAGGGCGCGCGAAGATAGCCGCCGCACTCGTGCTCACCGCGCCCTTTGTGCCCATGCTCTTTCAAGGAGAAGAGTTCGGAGCTTCTGCGCCTTTTCTATACTTCACCGATTACGATGATCCCGAGCTGGGACGGGCGATCTCCGAGGGACGCAAGAAAGAATTCGTCGCTTTCGGCTGGAGCCCGGATGAGATTCCAGATCCTCAGGCGGAGCAGACCTTCACCGATTCCAAATTGCAGTGGTCAGAGCTAGGTGAGCAACCTCATGCTTCTCTGCTGCAGTGGCACAAGGACCTGATCGCCTTGCGCCGAAACAGCAGCGAATTATCGGATGGAAACCTCAACGCCGTCCAGGTACGCTTCGACGAAGCAGCGCAGTGGTTAGTGCTGGAACGCAGTGGTTTCCGCATTGCCTGCAATCTGGGCAACGCGCCAGTAGAGGTGGAAATCGGCAGTGGCGGCCAGTTGCTGCTGGCTTCCGATGACTCCATCGTCCTACGCGGCGGGAAGGTCAAGCTGGGGTCCGACAGCGTGGCAGTGGTGTCCGGACTTAAGTGAAAATGCAATAATCTTAGCGAAGCACTGAGGGAAGTTGCCTGTGAGTCGATGCATTTTGCTCGTATACCTGGCTGCGAGCTTGCCGCTCATGGCGCTGGGTCAAAGCGCGCCCTGGCAACCAAATCTTACCCGCCAACAGACCTACACTGCGCATCGCGCTTCGAGCGCCGATCCCACGGGAGCCAATGCCGACCGGCGCAAGGTTGCACCCGGTGAAACGCTCACCGTGCTGGACACGGATGGCCCGGGCCTGGTCTCGCACCTGTGGTTTACGATTGCCAGCTCGGAACCCTACCATCTGAAACGGATCGTACTTCGCATCTATTGGGATGGCGAGCAGACCCCAAGCGTGGAAGCCCCGATCGGAGATTTCTTCGGTCTCGGTCTCGGCTACTACAACCCGTGGCAGTCTGAAATGCTGTCGGTGGGCAGCGTAAAAGATTTGAACTGCTTTTTCCCTATGCCCTTTCAGCGGCATGCGCGGATTACCGTGACCAATGAAGGCAAGCAACTCATCAAGGCCCTGTACTACAACATCGATTACCGCACCGGCACAACGCCTCTGGCGCCGGGCACCTTGTATTTCCACGCGCAGTATCGTCAGGCGCAACCTAATCGTGGGTGGACAAATAAGTGGACATCGAACGCCGAGCCGCTGGTGAATAAGAAGGCCAACCTCACCGGTCAGGACAACTACGTGTGGGTCGATGCCAAGGGAAGCGGCCAGTACGCAGGCGTGACCATGTCCATCTTGCAAAACCAGAACGATTGGTGGGGCGAGGGCGACGACATGTTTTTTGTGGACGGGGCAAAGACGCCGACCATCGCCGGCACTGGCGCAGAGGATTATTTTCTCGGCGCCTGGGGTTTTAAAGACCATCCTTTCTCCTACCAGTTGTACGGCGCACCGATCGTAGGTAAGGGAAGGGCGGGATCGAGATCCAGCGTGTATCGCTTTCATCTCGATTCTCCTATCGTCTTCAATACGTCTTTCAAGGCGACCATCGAACACGGCAACGCCAACCATCGCTCAGATAACTACTATTCGGTCGCCTATTGGTATCAGACCGAGCCGCACGCGCCCTTTCCTCCGTTGCCGTCTGTGGAACAGAGGCTACCCATGCTGGAGCCTGTTGGCGGACCCGGAAACGCTATGCCGCCCACCGCAGTGAAGTCCACGGGAGCAAAGCCGCCGGCAGCAAAGTCGCCAGCGGCGAGGCATTGAGGAAATTGCGGGTCTAACTAGCAGGCTGCAGAAACCCTGTTTTGTATCTTCTAATCGCCAAGGCCCTCCGGGCCTTGGCGAACGGATGGATCTAGTGTGTCTCCCCCTTCTCGCGCAGACTCTTAGTTAGCCCCGAGTTGTTGCTTTTCGGACGAGTGCAGCTGGCCGCCCATCGCTTCACTGACAACTGCTGTTACAGAAAATGTCTCTCATCAAATAACCGCGGCCAATCCTAGCGTGAACAGCAGGGCAATGACGGAGAGCAGGGTTTCGCTGATGGACCAGGTCTTCATCGTATCGACCACGCTCATGTTGAAGTACTCCTTCACCAGCCAAAAGCCGCCATCGTTGACGTGGGAGAAGATGAGTGCTCCCGCGCCCGTGGCGATGGCCAGCAATTCCGGGCGGACCCCGGGGCTGTGCAGGAGGATAGGAGCGACGATGCCGGCGGCCGTAGTCATGGCCACCGTCGCGGACCCCGTGGCCAGACGAATGAGTGCCGCGATCAGCCATCCCAACAACAGGAGAGATACGTGGGCATGCAGCGCGACCCCGACAATCGCCTGCGAGACGCCGCTATCCTGGAGAATACGTCCGAATCCGCCGCCCGCTCCGATCACGAGCGTGGCATTCGCCGTCGGAGCCAGGCATTCGTTGGTGAATTTCAGAATCGTCTCCCGGTTGTAGCCGCGCATTTTGCCCAGCGTGATAAAGCTGACCAGGACCGCGACCAGCAACGCCATATCGGCATTGCCCAGCAGGTGCAGTACACGGTTAGCCATGGTTCCGGGTGGTGCCACCAGGCCGGCCCAGCTTCCGATTAACATCAGCACGACCGGAAGTAGAATGGTGGTCACGGCTAGTCCGAAGCCGGGCAAACTGCGATAGGTCTCGTGCTTGAGAAATTCTTCCGCCATCGGATTGTGTTCACTGAGGACAATCCTGGGCGCGATCCAGCGCGCATAAATGGGCCCCCCGATCACCGCCGTGGGAATTCCGATCAGCAGCGCAAATAAGATGGTGCGTCCCACGTCGGCGTGGAAGATGGTGACCGCCAGCATGGCCGCGGGATGCGGTGGCACCAGGGCGTGGTCCACAGAGAGGCCGGCAAGCATGGGCAGCCCGACCAGCACCAGGGACGTGCGAGTGCGGCGGGCCACGGTAAACGCAATCGGGACCAGCAGAACGAAGCCCACCTCAAAGAAGACGGGCAAGCCCACGATCAGCGCTGCGCACAGCATGGACCAGGGAACGTGCCGCTCACCGAAAAGGTCGACCAAAGTCTGCGCGATACGCTCCGAGGCTCCGGACTCCGCCATCATCTTGCCCAACATGGTGCCCAGGCCAACCACGATCGCGATATGCCCCAGCGTATTACCTGTCCCTGTTTCGAAGGAGCCGACGATGGTTTCGAGTCGCATGCCGGTCGCGACGGCGAGCGCCAGCGAAACCGTCAGTAGCGAGAGGAAGGGATTGAGCTTGACTACCGCGATGAACAGGATCAGCACCACCACAGAAGTGGCGGCTGCGATCAGCAGGTAAAGGCCGTGGCTGTCGATCATGGGTGGAAGGGATCCGGATTGGCTGGGTTCATTGTCTCCTGCGCGGGCGGGGCACAAAGCGTCCGCCTCGCTTTCCTGTGCTATCCCCATCCTGATAGGAAAGTTCGCCGTTGACCCATACCGCGGCGATCCCCTCGGCACAGCGGATCGGGTCGCTGAAAGTGGCCGTGTCTTTGATGGTCTCCGGATCGAAGAGCACCAGGTCGGCGTGCGCGCCTTTGCTGATACTTCCCCGGCCATCCAGCCCGAAGCGCTGGGCGGGCAGACCAGTCATTTTGTGCACCGCATGGGCCAGCGGGAAAAGGCCTTGTTCGCGGCAGTAATAGCCCAGCACGCGTGGAAATGTGCCCCACAAGCGAGGATGGGGGAGCGGGTCGTGTGGTAATCCATCCGACCCGATCATGGTTGCCGGATGTTGCAAAATGCGGCGCACATCCTCTTCAGACATACAGTGGTAGATGGCTCCAGCGGGCTGTAAACGCTCGGCGGCCTGGCGCTGCGGAACTCCCCACGCAAGGGCGATCTGCTCCAGCGTCTGACCGGCAATTTCCGGATGAGGTTTGGACCACGTGATGACGATACGAACGCGCTCGTCTACCTGGCGAATGTCGAGCGTGCTCGACGAGGCCGCATAGGGATAGCAGTCGCACTGCACGGGCTGATCGGCCCGGGCCGCATCCAATGTGTTGAGGATCTCTGTGCTCCTGCCCCAGTTTGCGACGCCGGCGCACTTCAGATGGGAGATAACGACCGGCACCTGGCATTGGCGGCCGACCTGGAACGCCTCGCGCATGGCCTCGACGATTGCTTCAGCTTCCGTGCGCATGTGCGTGGCGTAGACAGCTCCGGCGGCTGCGAGCGGTTCAGCCAGGGATAAGACCTCTTGCGGAGGAGCGGAATTGGCCGACAAGTAGGCAAGGCCAGTGCTCAACCCCAACGCCCCGGCGTCAAGGGCCTCGATGAGCTGCTCGCGCATGGCCTGGATCTCGGTCGCGGTGGCGGCGCGGTCCAGGCGATCCATATGGTTGTTGCGCAGCGCCGTATGGCCGGCCAGGGCAGCCACATTGACCGCCGGCTTGGCCGTATTCACCGCCGCGACATACTCCGCGAAGGTGGGGTAACGGAAAGCATTTGCGTCCCCCAGTAAATTCATCGGATCGGGTGGTTCCCCCGCCAACTTCACCGGCGCTGCGCTGATGCCACAGTTGCCGACGATCACCGTGGTGACACCCTGGGACAGCTTGGCCAGCATCTGCGGATTGCGTATCACGCTCGTGTCGTCATGCGTGTGCACATCGATGAAGCCGGGAGAAAGCGCCCGTCCGTCTCCCTCGATAACCTGCCGGGCGCTGGACTGAGAAAGTTCCCCGACCGCGCGGATAAGGCCGGCCTCGATCGCAACATCGGCCTGGTAAGGCTCGCTGCCGCTGCCGTCCACGACGCGCACATTTCGGATAAGGCTGTCAAAATCAGGCATAGTGCACCATTCCTATTCCGGTATACACCATCCTTCTCAGCAGGAGAGAAATCAGTCTAGACTGATCCAGACGTGTTTCACTTCAGGAGGTTGCACCATGTCCGAGGAAGATCTGAGGGCAGAGATTGAGAAGCTGCGCGCAGAAAACGATCAGCTCAAAACCAAGAGTGTCCGTGGACTGAGTTTGAAAGTGAGTGAAAAGGGAGCAGTATCCCTTTACGGCGTCGGCCGGTTCCCTGTGACCCTCTACAAGGAACAGTGGGCGAAGATCCTGGGCATGAAGGATGAAATCGAAGCCTTCCTGCAAAACAACGCCCATTTGCTGAAGACCAAAGAATAGATCCCGGTCAAATTTTAGCGTCGCCCTGGAGTTTCACTGCCTGAGGGACCCCAGCCTGGGCGGCGCCGTAGATAGCTTCAATAATGGCCATGTCGACATAACCATCCCTCCCGCAGGAGGGCGGACGAGGTCCGCCCCGAACCGCCTGGGAAAACGCGTCGATCTGCGGGCCGAATTCATCCACCACCGGGAATTCCCTGTGTACCAGCTCATTTCCGAAGCGCGCGTTGAGCACGCGTACATGCTCGTAAGGAAACGCTGGGGTGAGCGAGACTGAACCCAGCGTTCCTTCCAGATAGAGCATGGATGTGAAGGCAGCGCTGAAGCAGGTGCTCGCCTGCGCGATCAGCCCGCTGGGAAAATACATGGAGAAAGCAATGCCCTCTTCCACCTCGCGGAAGAGGGACGTGTCGTGGGTCCACTGGAAAGCCGAGACGCTGGAGGGAACTTCTCCAGCCAACCACCGCGCGATATGAATGCAATAGATGCCCAAGTCCATGAGAGGCCCTCCACCGGCAAGCTGCCGGTCAAGAATCCACGGGGGCGAGATCTGGGGCCCGGCGTGACGCTCGCTGAAAGAGGTGTGCAATATCTTGAGCGCGCCCAGGCGGCCGGAGACAATCAAGTCGCGAATAAAGAGCGTCGAGGGCTCAAAACACTTGCGGTAGGCGGTCATCAACAAGACGGACTGCCGGGCGCACGTAGCCACCATTTCTGCCGCCTGTGGCGCGGTCACTGCCAGCGGCTTCTCGCACAGCACGTGCCGCCCAGCCCGTGCAACGGCTTTCACTTCCTGCAGGTGAGTGCCTGGCGGAGTCGCGATGTACACGGCCTCCACCTGGGGATTGTCAAGGCATTCATCCAGGCTGTCGTAGGAAAAAGCTGCTCCGTGTACTTTGCCCAGGCGACGGGCCTTTTCGAGATCGCGGCTGACCAAAGCCACAAGCTTGGCCGTTTGGACATCACGGAAGGCAGGCAGTATCGCCGTCTGCGCAAGGGTGCCCAGGCCAAGCACGGCAAACCCTACCGGAGGCATTAGCTCTCGCGGTCTGCGCGCGACAACCGCTGGTTGCGGATTGCCTTGTGATCCAGGTCGCGCAGGCTCTCGACATTTTTGATCACCTTGTGTATCGCCTCCACGATGGCGTCGATGTCCGCTCGTGGACCGAGGAAGATCTGGTGCGGAAACCAGATGGCCTCACGGTACGCTGCCTTTTCCGATTCCGGGCAGGAATACATCGTCTTCAGGTTAAGCGGCTCCGGCCGGCCCCAACTCAACGCGGGGAAGTCGGCGGGATCGAGCGGGAACAGGGAACTGCGATAGACCGGCTCATAGAACAACCCATCGCAAGGGATACCTTCCAGTTGCAGAGCCGCGACAAATGCAGCGCGGGGAATATCGTTCACTTGTTCAGAAAAATACTTCAACACGAAGCCATAGGGAGCTAGGGTCGTAATTCTCGGCTCCTTCTTTAAGAAACCGATGCCGGCGGTCTTCGCCAGCTGCTCTTCGAAGTAAGCCATATTCGCCATGCGAATCACGGCCTGGTCGGGCAGGCTCTCCAGCTGCGCGCACAGCACTGCTGCCTGAAATTCGCCCAGCCGATAATTGAAACCAATCGTCCGATGGTGGAACTTATCCGTCACGCTTGCGCGGCCGGCGTTGATGTAGGTTTGCACGCGCTCGTGGTATTCGAGGTTGTTGGTCAGCACCACTCCACCTTCACCGGAGGTGATGAGCTTGCTGGATTGAAAGCTGAAGGCGCCCAGGTCACCCATTGAGCCCGCGCCCTTGCCGCGCCACTTGCCGCCGTGCGCGTGCGCGCAGTCTTCGACGATCTTCAGCGAATGCTTGCGCGCGATTTCGGGCAGGGCATCCATATCGGCGAAACGCATGCCCAGATGCACCGGCAGAATGGCGCGGGTTTTAGGCGTGATAGCCGCCTCGGCGGCAGCGGCATCCATGCAGTATGTGTCCGGGTCGACGTCGACAAACACCGGCACTGCGTTTACCAGTAGCACTGGCCCCACAGTGCCTTCCCACGTGTACGCAGGAACCAACACTTCATCGCCCGGCCGGATGTCGATGGCCTTCAACGCGGCCTGAATGGCGACTGTGCCAGTGTTGACGCACTGACCATAGGTCGTATCGTGCAGCTTGGCAAAACCGGCGGCGAACTGGGTAGCGTACTTGCCGGGAAAGGGCTGCCCTCCCCAGGCGCGGCTGCGCAGCACGTCGAGAATCCGCGTCTCTTCTTGATCTGAGAATAGCGGCCAGGGTGTGAATGGGGTGGTCCGCACTGCGTGACCGCCGAGGATTGCCAAACTTTCCATTGCTGCTCGCTTATCAAGAAGCAGCCCAACGATAACCCATCGTCCTCGCTGGTGGCAAGCCGGCCAAGTAGCCAAATTCAAAGCGATTAGATCGCGGCCCGCGCTGTGTCGCGGCAGAATTCCTGCTCTGCTCCTAAGCGGTTTGTATCTCATCACAGCTGACCCGTGCCCTTTCCACGCGATCGCGGAACTATCAAAGCGATGGAATACGCGCCCGGGCATGGCGAGGATCGCTCCCAGCGCCGGGGTAAACAGCGGAACAGTTAGCTGTGCATTGCTAGGTTGATAGTTCTGCTTGAACACCGAGATGTGTGCCGGCCAGACGCCGAAGGCGAAGCCGTTGCCGGCAAAGAGCGCGGAAACAGCTCTGCGCGCGGATGCGGTCGACGGTTGTTTCAAAAGGAATGGCCCAGGGATGAGCCGTCTCTCTTTTGACGCAAGACTGCGCTGCCAGTCAACCTATCGTGACAGAACCTCTCTCGGCATCTTTCCCGATCCACTCCTAGGCTGTACCATTCGAGTCATTCCGTGTACAGCAGTGGCCGCCGAGGAAGAGATGCGAACCGCAGACCGGAAATTGGTTTTCAAGAGCATATTGGTCAGCTCGCTCACTCTGCTCCTCCTGTTGTCCTCTTGCAGGAAGCAAGCGTCTCGCAGCGAGCCCCCTGCGGCGCGACCGGCAGGACCCCAGGATCCCGAATTGAACGTAAACGCGGCCGGATATCACGGCAAGCATTTCATCGGGCCGATATACATTCCCCGGTCTTCTCCGATGGAAGATGGCACCACCGTCTATAACGCGACTTATCAGGACGGCGTCACGGTGCTCAGCAAAGACGAAACGATGCGTCACCTGGTCAACATCGATCGAGATGGAAATTACGTCTTTGACTCCTCAGCCAGCCAGATTGCCAGGCTAAGCAGCGGGAGCGTGCTGTTGCTCTCTGGCTTGGCGCTACGCACCGTGGTCGATGTGCAGAAGACCGCCGGCGGCTACTTGCTCAAGACAGCCCCGGCCATGATCACCGATGCCATCAAAGACGGCCGGCTCGAGGGTACTTACAAAATCGACTTCAGCAGGATGCAGGCCAGGAGATCCTCCTCCCTGCAGGAGTGGCTTCCCTCCCGGTTTTCTCCCTTTGGTACGGTGTATGCCGCGGGTCGTGAGACAACAGTTGCGTCCGGTGTGGCCGAGTTTGATGTGGACTTCTCGGGCTACAACTACCACGTCAAATTTACGCCCGAAAATGATCGCATCGATGTGCAGGCGACCATTAAATTTGGGGGGAGCCAGGGCAAGCTGGCTTATGAAGGCGTCGGCTACCTTAGTAACTTTGTTTCCACCATCAAGATGCAGATCAAAGATGGCAAGCTGACCAGCCTGAACTTCACCAACTCCAACCTTACCGGCCAGGTCGAGTTGAAGTGGTACGCAGTCGCGACCGACGACATGAAGTCGGGGGCCATGGCCAAAATTACCTCCTGGCCGGCAGCGCTTGTGAAGAGCGCCTTGCTCTCCAAAGCGGCTTATCATGTTCCCATCCTCGTGGGCGCGGTGCCCTTCGACCTGAGGATATCGCTTGGCTTTAGCTTTATTCCCGCTTTCACCTCGAAGAATAGCGTGATTGAGGGCAGCAAGCTCATCAAATACAGTGGCAGCGGCGGCTTTAGTCTTGCCAATGGTAGGACAAGTCCATCCGGCTCCATAGATGTTCAGGGAAGTGTCACCACACATGATAACCGGGTATTGGCCGTCGGACCGGTGGGCTTTACCGCAGCTACGGAGGCGCCGCGGTTGGAACTGACCTTGGGCTGGCCACCGGCCACTGCGCCCGTCGCCGGCTATCTAAACTTTGTCGCTTCCTACGGCATTGTCACTAACGGAATGGTCAGTCCCATTCCATGCCAAACCAACATCATGGCGTTCAGCGTAAATGCGGGCTCTACCTATACTTCAACGAACAGCTTCGCCACCTGGCTGGGCATGGCTACGGGAGCATCTTCGTCCGTCTCTCTCTGGTCGAAGACCATCAAATCCGCGGGCGCCGGTGGAATCCTGTGTCCCAGCTGAGTCTGCTTTGTGAAACTGTAATAGTTTCATAAAGTGGCCTCTAAGAATGCGCGGCGCCACGCCCAGAAAAGGACGCGTGATGGACCCCTACTGCGCTCGACGTCGATTGTAGGGGCCTTATCAAAGCATGTCTGCTAAGACTTACATGGATCCTGGTTAGTTGCACATATCAAGCCATCGGTTGTCTCGGCGCAACCCCATTCGACCTGCAACAGCAACGCTCGGGAAAGCATCCTATCGCCTGCTCGGCTGAAAGCCTGCACAAGCGGTAGAAAGGGATTTTCATGACAAGAAATAATCATTACAGAGTGGCATTTATCTGCGGTGTTACGCTTTTGTTCGCGGGTTGTAATAAGCAGGACAACTCCAAAGCGAACTATCAAGCAGCGATTAACAATTACTACAAGGCTCGTCCCCTCTGCCTCTGGCAGGACACAAAGAAGTTTCCCGTGCAAGCCGCGACTTCGGATGACGCCAAGACAGAAGGCTATGACGCTCTAACTGACGCCGGCCTACTTGCTCGCACCACGGCTGAAAAGAAAGTCTTCATCGTCGCTTCCAAGCAGGTGAACAATTACGACTTGTCAGCGCAAGGGCGTTCCGCCTGGACGCCGGATACGGCCCAGCCGGGATACGGTAATTTCTGTTATGGCCACCGTGCTGTGGATTCGATTGACAGCTTCACCGCCGGTGTCAACGGTTCTGGTTTGAAGACGGCAGAGGTGAACTATCACTACAGCTTGGCCGATGTTCCAACATGGGCACAGTCCGAGGAAGTCAAAACCGCATTTCCCTCCCTGGGTGCCGCGCTTGCGCAAAGCCAGCCAGCTCACGACTCGCTGGTGATGAACGGTAGCGATTGGCAAGTGTCTAAGTAAACCCGGCGCCTCATCCTTGAACCCGCTGGGTGGGGTTCAAGGATGGGCTGAAGGGTACGGCCTTCAGCCCGTGCGTAAATGCCTTGCTACGAATCCGGCTTTAGCCGCTGAGGGACGACCGCCCCTCGAAACAGCACCGCAGCCATACGGCTACGGTTTCTCCGCCTTCAAGACAAAGACCAGCAAAGAACGCGCGGTGACGCCATAAGTTTCGCCGACCTTGAAGCTTCCTCGCTCGCTATTGTCAGTGATATTAGTGTCGATCAGCAGCCACCATGTATCCCCGCCTGGGCACTCGGGTAAAGTGAATTCGACCAGATCGTGATAGTCGTTGATCACGATCAAAATTGTCGCTTCTCGTCCGCGTTGCTTGATTCCCGTTACCTGTGCGCGCCCATCCAGCAGCATGCCAAAGCAGCGCATGCCGGTATCACCCCAGTGCTCCTGCTGCATCTCCGATCCGTTGGCATTAATCCACGTTAGATCCTTTACTCCCAACTCCTCGTCATACTTGCCGGTGAGAAAGAGGTTGCGGCGCAAAATGGGATATTGGTGGCGCAGGTTCGTCAACCGGCGGGTGAAAGCAATCAATGACTCGCCCTTCTCCTGCAGATCCCAATCGAGCCAGCTGATTTCGTCATCCTGGCAATAAGCGTTATTATTGCCACCCTGCGTGCGGCCGAACTCGTCGCCTGCCAGCAGCATGGGAGTGCCCTGCGATAGGAGTAGGGTGGCCAGCGCGTTCCGTATCATGCGCTTGCGCACGGCAATGATATCCGCGTCGTCCGTAGGGCCCTCTACGCCGCAGTTCCACGAATTATTGTTGGAACTGCCGTCCCTATTATCTTCGCCGTTCGCCTCGTTATGCTTTTCGTTATAGCTATAGACATCATTCAACGTGAACCCATCGTGAGCGGTAACGAAGTTGATTGATGCCCAGGGTCTGCGTCCCTGGTGATTGAAGATGGAAGCGGAACCACACAGGATCTCAGTCAGCGCCGCTGCTGGCGCATTGCCAAGCCAGAACTTGCGCGTAGTGTCCCGGAATTTGTCGTTCCACTCTGCCCAGCCGGGAGGGAAAGCACCCACCTGGTAGCCGCCCGGACCGCAATCCCACGGTTCCGCGATGAGCTTGATCCTGGACAAGCATGGATCCTGGCTGCAGGCCTTGAGAAATCCGCTCTGGTTGTCAAATCCGTTTGGCTCCCGCGCCAGGATGGTTCCCAGGTCAAACCGGAAGCCATCGACACGAGTCTGCTCTGCCCAGTAGCGCAGGCTGTCGGTCACCATTTGAATGACTCGTGCGTGACTCAAGTTCAGCGTGTTCCCGGTGCCCGTGTCGTTGATGTAATAGCGCGGCTTATCGGGGAGCAGGCGATAGTAACTTGAGTTGTCGATTCCCTTGAACGATAGAGTGGGGCCGAGTTCGTTTCCTTCCGCGGTGTGGTTGTATACGACGTCCATAATGACTTCAATTCCAGCATCATGGAAGCGCGCCACCATCTCCTTGAACTCGCGCAATGCATGGCGGCGGTCATTGGCATAGCGCGCATCGGGCGCAAAAAATCCGATGCTGTTGTACCCCCAGTAATTGGTCAGGCCCTTCTCCAATAGGTTGCTGTCATTGATAAAGAAATGGACCGGCAATAACTCCACCGAAGTAACGCCCAGCTCCTTGATGTACTTGATGACCGGTTCCGCGCCCAGGCCCGCATACGTGCCGCGCAGCTGCTCCTCCAGCCCTGGAAATCGCTTGGTGAAACCTTTGACGTGGAGCTCATAGATAATCGTGTCGTCAAACGGTATACGAACCTCGCTCAGCACACTTTGACCATGCCAATCGAAGTTGGGATCGACCACCACGCACTTGGGCATGAAGGGAGCGCTGTCCCGCTCGTCGAAGGTAGTGTCGTCCCCCGACTCCATCTTGTATCCAAATACTGCCGGGTTCCATTTGAGCTCGCCGATGTGAGCCACCGCATAGGGATCGAGCAGCAGCTTGTTGGGGTTGAAACGGTGTCCGGCCTCAGGCTCATAGGGCCCGTGAACCCGGTACCCGTACACCGCTCGGGGCTTCACGCCCGGCAGATAGCCGTGCCAGATCTGATTGGTGTACTCGGGCAGCTCAATCCGCTCCAGTTCCTTTTCGCCGTTTTCGTCGAACAGGCACACCTCTACCTTGGTTGCGTGGGCGGAGAAGATCGCAAAGTTGGTGCCCTTTCCATCCCAGCAGGCGCCGCGGGGGTGGGGAAGGCCTTCTGTAAGGGGGCCGGTGAGCGTTTCCGGCACGATCGTTGCAGCCATGATGATTAGAGTCCTCAGATGCTTACTGGTGTCGGTTCGATAGATGCGGATTCAGACGTTTTAGCTGGTTGAGCTTACTTCCACCAAGCGGGCGAAGTTCTTT
Source organism: uncultured Acidobacteriaceae bacterium (assembly GCA_963746595.1). Lineage (GTDB taxonomy): Bacteria > Acidobacteriota > Terriglobia > Terriglobales > Acidobacteriaceae > PALSA-350. The sequence goes on along the minus strand of CAVVBS010000009.1, from coordinate 448,265 downwards.
CAGCCCATCAAAGTTGCGGAACGCTACGGTTTGGGAACCGGGGTGAGCAGACCCTGCTCGCGCAGCCATTGCGCGAGCAGGGCCGGCCACTGATCCAGCGCTGCGCTTCCCGCTCCCATGCCGCTGCCGTGTTCTCCGTTGCGGAAAATATGCATCTCCGCGGGTACTCCGGCGGCAATCAGGGCGTTGTAGAAATCAACGCTGGCGCTGATCGGTACGGTGCGATCGTCCGAAGTGCTGTAGATGAAGGTGGTGGGCGTCTGGGCAGTCACGTGCCGGCTCGGGGTGTATTTCTGCTCATCCAGCTTGCAGGTTTCTGGTGGAATGGTCTTGATCACCGAGCAGTAGGTGATGTAGTTGCCGCTCGGCTGCATAGCGTTTAGCCATGGATAGCCAAGCACCAGAAAATCAGGCCGGCTGCTCAACCGCTCCAGCGGGTCGCTGGCTGCCGGATTGCCTGCGTCGAAGAGCGTGCCCGTGGCCGCTGCCAAATGGCCCCCGGCGGAGAAGCCAATGATGCCAATACGGTCGGGAAGAAACCCATAGGTGCCGGCCAGAGATCGCACCAGCCGGATCGCGCGCTGCGCATCCTGTAAAGGAATCGGATAAAGGTACTTCGCCCCCAGCCGGTACTTGAGCACAAAAGCAGTCATGCCCTGGGAGGTGAACCAATCGGCAACCTGGCGGCCTTCGAGGTTGCTGGCAAGGCCGAGATACGCGCCGCCGGGGGCCACGATCACTGCTGATCCCGTGCCCCTTCCTTTCTGCGGAAGGAAGACTGTGAGTGTAGGCAAATCGGCGGTAGGGGTGCCCTCTACCTGGGGTGCTCCACTTGGCCACAGCTGTAGCGTGGAGATGTCGAGGGCGGGATCGAGCGCCTGGTCAGCCTGGCTCGAGGAGCCGGCAGCCTGCGCATCGACCAGCCCGGCCGCAAGCAGGCAGAGAAGTACTGCAAGTAGCGTCTTGTTCATCTGTCGTCTCCCTCGTGCCATCAGCATCGTCTTCCGCGCCCTCGGGCCAGACCGGATTCGCCCAATCTTAACAATCAGGCGATCCTCAAGGTACTTCTTCGAAGGGGGTGCCGACCCCCTCGAAAGGATCAGTCTCTCGCCCTTAATTGTTGCTGCTTTTGGGGGTGCCTTGTCGCCGGAGCGATCGTTTCACTAATGTTCATGCGTTTTTTGCTGCTGGAACCGGCCTCATGATCTTGTTCTGTATGTAACTTGCTCGATCCCAAATGGTTGGTTGAGATCGGCCCGAATGAGGGTTTCGGTGAGACGCATAGATCTTTAACTTTGAACCATCGTTGCACGCTTCCTTCACTGTTTGCTCGAAAGGTGGTCCGCCGATGCTGAATTCTAACCTTGCAGTCAATTCCGTCAGCCTGTTCCCCGGGGTCGTTTCCCGTAAGATGCCCCTTGCCAAAGCTGTTCCTTGCCCGCCCCCGACACTCAGTCTGGTGGAAGCCGGAACCTACGGAAACCGCATGGCGAAGCACCTGCACATGACGACCGCACCCATGATCAGCGTGAGAACCCGGCGCAAGGCGCACCTTGCCGTCACCCGGCTGCGTTCGGAAACGGGCCTCGTTGACCGGACCACACCATTCGCCTGCGAGCGGGCGTTCGCAGTCCAATTGCATCTGCGGCCTGTGTCGCCCGTCAACTTCTGGTTACGCGGCCGGCCGGTCTCGGCCGAACCTCCGCAAGAAGGCAGCGTCAGCATCATGCCTCTGGAGCAGGACCCCTCGATGTACCTGGGGAGTGCCTTTGATATGGTGCAGTTCTATGTGCCTCGCGTCGCCCTGGACGAGTTCGCGGATGAGAACGCCGGCAACCGGTGCGAGACGCTCAGCTGGCCTTCCGGCAAGGTCGATCCCAGGCTGACGAGCCTGGCATTGTGCCTCTTGCCCGTGCTGGAGAGGCCGGAACTCGCGAGCGAGCTTTACGTCGACCACCTGGTCTTTGCCGCGCATGCGTACATAGCTCGCACCTACGGTGGAATCAAAATAGCTCCATCGATTGTGCGTGGAGGGTTGGCCCCATGGCAATTGCACCGCGCCACCGACATGCTGAAGGCCAACCTGGATGGCCAGATCGCGCTCTCTCAGGTCGCGAGCGAATGCAAGCTATCTGTCAGCCATTTCGTCCGCGCCTTTAAGCAGACGGTTGGGGAGCCGCCGTATCGCTGGCTGCTGCAGCAGCGCATCGACGCCGCCAAAGAGCTTCTCCTGCATTCCGGGCTGCCTATGGTAGAGATCGCGCTCAAGTGCGGCTTTGCGGATCAGGCATGTTTCATCCGCGCATTCCGGAAATTGCTCGACACGACGCCTGGGGAATGGCGCAGGATACACATGCAATAGCCCGCCTGCCTTAAATGCTTTGCAATGAATTCGGCTTTAGCCCCCTGAGGTGTTGCTTTCCTGCAAGGTGCAGAGTTTTCTGCCGGTTCAGCTGGACCGCAATGAGCCACCGCTCTGAGGCTTTGTGTCAGGGCACGACTTTTAGTCGGGCCGTAAGCGGTCAAAAGAGAATTGGGCTTTAGCCCCTGCGCTTTTCTCTGCCAGCTACAAACGCCAGGGATACGCATGCAATGGCAAGCGTATCCCGCCATGATCGTTCTTACGACGCAGACGAATCACTCGACGCTGTCGATAATCTCACCCAGGAACCAGGACCTGCGTTCTGTCTCGTCGATCCAGACTTCAATCAGGCTGGCTGTCGCCACGTCGTTGTGGCGATCGCACAATTCGTGGGTGGAACGCAGAGACGCTGTGAGCTGCCGGTTGTCGGCGTACAGCTCGCTGAGCATGGCCTTAGGTAGAAGGTGGTGGCCGTTATTGTCCTTAAGCCGTTGATTGCTCGCGACCTCGCTGATGGAGTGAAGGGTGATCCCCCCCAGCTTCCGAGCCCGCTCTGCCACCGGGTCCGTCATGGCAAAGATTTGATCCGCCTGCTCATCAAGCAGCAAATGGTAGTCGCGGAAGTGCTTGCCGGTCATATGCCAATGGAAGTTTTTTGTCTTGAGGTAGAGAGCGAACAGATCCGCCAGCAAGTGACGGAGCTCGCCCGATATTTCCTCGACCGCTGCGTGATCCAGCAGTCCAACGCTCTTGATCGTTGTTGCTTTCTCGTTTTTTGTTTCAACTTTTTCTGCTGTTGCCATCATCGTCTCCTTTTGTCCGCCTGAGAGAAGGGGTAGGTCCTCGCCGCAGACCCTAGTTCTAGGATGCGCACCGTGCATGAAAAAGCTCTTTAATTTCGCCCTGTGGGCCCCAACCACGCCTGCCAGGGCTAGCACACCGGCGGCAGCAATAAGAGCAAATTATGAGCAAGCAGAAACAAGATGTCAGAAGTCTGGCCTGGCTAACCTTAGACTGGCCTCTTCGCCAAGAGCGGGAAGAATACGCTGCTCCTGCAACCGCGCGTGAGGAAGAGGAAACTGTATGCCTGAGATTGAGCGTTACGATGCCATTGTGCTGGGCACCGGAGAAGCGGGAAAGTATATGGCCTGGCATTTGGGTTCAAGCGGGAAACGTACTGCGGTCATTGAGCGCAAGTACATCGGAGGTGCCTGCCCCAACGTCGCCTGCCTTCCCAGCAAAAACGTGATTCAGTCAGCCAAGGTGGCCTCCTATTTCCAGAGAGGTGAAGAGTTCGGCATGTTGACGGACAAGTGGACCGTTTCCATGCCGGGCGTACGGGCGCGCAAGCGGCAGATGGTAGATGGTCTTCACCAGATGCACATGGAGAACTTTGCCCGGAGCAAGGCGGAGATCGTGATGGGGGAAGGCCGCTTCATCGCCGACAGAACCCTGAAGGTCTCGCTCCACGGGGGAGGAGAACGCATTCTGCATGGCGACCAGGTCTTTATCAATACTGGGACCAGGGCAGCGATTGCCAAGATACCCGGCCTCGCCGAGGCCTCTCCCCTCACTCATGTCGAGGCGTTGGAACTCGACATCGTCCCCGAACATTTGCTGATTCTCGGTGGGGGCTATGTCGGTCTGGAATTTGCCCAGGCCATGCGTCGTCTAGGCAGCCGCGTAACCATCATGGAGCGGAATGATCGCCTGCTCCATCGTGAAGATCAGGATGTTTCCGAGGCCATCACCCAACTCTTCCAGGACGAAGGCATCGTCACTGTGGCAAATACCAGCCTGGGGCACGTAGAAGGGAAATCCGGTCACGGGGTGCGGCTGTACGGTTCCAGGCGTCAGTCTCAGATCATCGTCGAAGGCTCCCACCTGCTGGTAGCGACGGGACGTCTACCCAACACAGAGGGCATCGGGCTCGACCTGGCCGGCGTGAAGACCACGAAACAAGGTTATGTCGACGTGAATGAACGGCTGGAGACCAGCGCTCCTGGTGTTTGGGCGCTGGGCGATTGCGCCGGTAGTCCTTTGTTCACCCACATATCGTTCGACGACTTTCGCATCGTTCGCGACAATTTGCAGGGCGCACACCGCACAACTACTGGAAGGCAGGTACCATCCTGCCTTTACACCGACCCTGAACTTGCCCACGTAGGGCTTGACGAATCGCAGGCCAAGGAGCAAGGCATTCGGTACCGTCTGGCCAAGATCCCCATGACAGGCGTGCTGAGAGCCCGGGCGATGTCTGAGACCAGGGGATTTCTTAAAGTGCTGGTCGCTGCGACGGATGACCAGATCTTAGGTTTTACGGGCTTTGGCGAGGGTGCCGGTGAAACCATGACTACCATTCAGCTCGCGATGAGAGCGGGTATCCCATACACCGTCTTGCGCGACATGACGATCACTCATCCCACTCTCGCCGAAGGAATCGTAGCGCTCTTGTCCAGGGTGCCCGCGATCAAATAGATCTGATTCGTCGTCACCCCGATCTCCTGTTGGACTCAGCCGCGTTGATAGATTGCATGCGGTTTTCCTTAAGAGAAAACCGCACCGCGCAGACCTCCCTGGAGTAGAGTGGCAGGAGCATCGGTGTCACATTGCTAATCCGCCAAGCGCAATGAGCAGGAGCAGTCCACTGATAAAGAAGTCTGCGAATTGTTTGTTCGCATGGGCCGCTTGGGTGACGCCGGGTTTGACGACGAATGCATCTGGTACTTTGTCTCGCCAATTCATTACGTCACCCTTCCTGAGAACGATCGGCACGCTCTTTCCCCGACCGCTCTATATCATCGACTTGCGCAGAGCCACTTTGGCGCGCGCCAGCCGGGACTTGGTCGCCGGGACAGAAATCCCCATATTGCGTGCGATCTGTTTCATCGAATGACCTTCCATCTGTCCCAGCTCGACGACAGAACGCAGAGTGCTTGGCAGGCGGCAGATGGCCCGCTTCAGGCGCACGGACTTCTCGTGTCCCACGTAATGTTGCTCGGGGTTTGCGGAGTAGTCGGCAATTTGCCACGTCTGCCAAGTCTCCCCTTCAGCGGTCGCATCCATGGAAGTTTCCAGGCGAATACGCCTCTTACGTAAAATCATGAGCGCCGAATTGATGCCGATGCGAGTAAACCACGTGGCGAAGCTGGATCTCCCGTCAAACTGCTTCAAATGCAGGAAGGCCCTCATCATAGAATCCTGGAGCGCATCTTCCGCATCCTCACGATTTTTTGTCACCCCGTAGATAGTGTTAAAGACACGTTTGGAGTTACGTGTGCACAGTTCGACGAAAGCCCACTCCTGGCCGGCTTGCGCCGCCTCAACCAACAGATCGTCTCCCATAGCGTTGGGTTCAAGACGATGGACAATGTTGCTACTTACCACGCTGCATGCACTCATAGAAGCAACCTCGGGAGAAGATTTGGAATAAGCTACTCGGGGCCTAAGCAAAAGTAGCGTAGGGAGTGGGAGATAGCTTGATCGAAATTGCTTTTAGTTTGCTTATCTTGCGGAGAGGAGTGACGACTTGGTGCTGCACTCGGCTGGGCATACCGCAAGAGGAGGGTATTTGTAAGAGGACAGAGTTCCGATGCGAACTGCGGTAAGTTCTACCGCTCCGTGCCCAAAGAAGATGCTGTGCTTGCACTCGCGAAAAGGAATACCGTCCCCGCCCCTACCGTGGTTTGCTGCACCATATGTTCCTTGGTGACGGCGTACATGAGAAGCACATTGACTAGCAGGTAGGTTCCTGCGGTCAGCAGGATGCCGATGATCAGCGCCAGGAGTAGATTGCGGCGCGCGTTTTCGATCTCACCCGCAGGGAACTCAGATAGAACTCATTCCGCGAAGCCGATTATGATGCAATGAGGAGAATGAACATTGGACCAGAAAGATTGGGCTGGAGTATTTCCAGCCATCACAACCCCATTCCAGGCTGATTTGTCGGTCGACTACGAAACATTTGGAGCCCAGGCTCGCTGGCTGGTCGAGTGTGGCTGCAACGGAATTGTCGCCCTGGGCTCTCTCGGGGAAGCGCCGGCGCTGACCAGGGAAGAAAAACTTGAGCTTCTGAAACAGGCCAAGCGGTCCTTGGATGGCAAAGCGCCAGTGATCGCCGGCATCTCCGCGCTCAATACGGCCGAAGCGGTTTGGCTTGCAAAAGAGGCACATCGGGCCGGTGTGGATGGCTTGATGGTTTTGCCCCCTCTGGTGTACCGGGGTGACTGGCGCGAAACGCAAGCGCACTTGAGCGCCGTCTTTCAAGCGACGCCGCTCTCCGCCATGCTCTATAACAACCCAGTCGCCTACGGAACAGACATCCTTCCGGAGCAGATCATCGAACTGCGTGCGCAGCATCCGAACTTCCACGCGGTGAAGGAATCGAGCGGCGAGATCCGGCGCATTACTTCGCTCAAGCATCTGGCCGGAGACTCGTTGGAGATCTTCGTGGGCATGGACGACGTGGTGGTCGAGAGTGTAGCCGCGGGCGCGACCGGCTGGATTGCCGGACTGGTGAATGCCTTTCCCGAAGAATCGGTGCGTCTGTTCAAGCTGGCGCAAGGCGGTCCATCGCCGGAACTGGCATCTTTTTACGCCTGGTTCCTGCCTTTGCTGCGCCTGGATACCGTGCCCAAGTTTGTGCAACTGATCAAGCAGGTTCAGGAAGAGTGCGGCGGCCCTTCTGCGCGTGTAAGGCCTCCCAGGCTAGAACTCACAGGACCGGAGCGCGAGGATGTCGCCGCGCTCACGCGCAAGAGCCTCGCCAGCTGCCCGCGGTAGCCTGCAAGGAAGATCTTTGGCGCAAACTCTGTTTTGACCACTGCGCTCCGGTCGGGATGACAATTCTGTTGTGCCCGCAAGAGCTTCAGCGAGAAATCCTCCACCTTGCAACAAAATTGTCATCCCGACCGGAGCGAAGCGTAGTGGAGGGACCTGCGGTTTCGCTCGTTCCCACGCAGACTCTAAATCCCCTGAGTTGTTGCTCTCCTGTCCGGCGCAGAGTTTCACCGTAGCCCGTTGTGCCATGAGTCGCACGAATCGGTCGCCAACCCCCAGATTAAGTCTTTCCAGCGCTCGTTGGCTGAAGGATGGATTCCTGTTGAGTGCCTGTCGTTGGCCCTTCCTGATTGTTTCGGCGCCACGTGATCAAGGCCATCATCAGCAGGGCAGCGGCGCCGGGCACCATCAGGCCGATGCGCAGTGAGCCGGTGCCGCTGGAAACAGTCCCCGTCAACCAGGAGAGGACAGCTCCTCCCAGGCCGGCAGCAGCAAAGACCCAACCCGCATTGCGCGACCCTCCTATCTCCCCGAGAAACAGCGAAAGAATGAGCGGGAACAAGGGCGCCAGGGCAAGGCCGGTAAGAGCCGATCCTGCCAGCAGCACTGGTGGGCTGTGCGCCGCCAGCAGCAATGAGATTCCTGCTATGATCGCGATGACACAGGCTCGATAAAGACGGCGTTCCGTCAGGAAGCGCAACATCGCCGGGGTCATTGCCCGGCCCAGCAACAACGCCGCCCAAAAGACCGCCACGCCAGGCTGCCCGCCGGCGAAGCTCCAGGCAGTGGCCCGAGTTGCGTACGTGCTCATCCAGTTCCCGACGGAGGCTTCCATCCCCACATAGAGAAAAGCCAGCAGCGCAAAGTAAACGATGGTTGCCGCCTCCTTGATTCCGGCTGGCGCCGGACCGAATGCCGTCGACGCTGCAAAATCACGCCGATCGGCGAGCACAGGTAAAAAGGCGAACGGGATAACCAGGAGTCCGATCAGGCCGAAGGCGGAGCCGCTCGCGGCATGGCGGAGAAACTGCGCGACCAGAAGGGGGCAAGCCACCGCGCCCGCGCTCCATGCGAAATTCTGTATGGCGAGCGCTGCTCCCATGCGGTTTGGATGACGTCGTCCGGCGAGCATGTTATTCGCCGTCATGGCCAATCCGAGGCCCAGTCCATAAACGGCAAAGACGGGCAGGGATCTCTGTTGCAGAAGAAAGATACCGATCCCTCCTGCGCCAAAAAGCCCGAAGCCGCAGGCCAGAGCCTTCCAGAGATTGCGCCGGACCAACAGGGCTCCTGAGGCGGAGGCGGCAAACTGCACCAGCAGCAGTAGGCCTGCGTCCTTATCCCGCAGGTGCCATTGCGCAGAAAGCTGCGGCAGAATCGCGCCCAGCAGCACCGTACCGACGCCAGTGAGAGCGACTCCAATATGGAGCAGGGGCTCCAGCAAGACGAAGGCGAAGGGTCTCGGCCGCACTGTGATTTGCGTGAGGCATCCGAGAAGGGCCGTTCATCGAGTGCCACCGCGCGGCACTCGCCCTATCCACTGTACGCGCTGCGCAGCCGAATCACGACCCAGGTGCTTCCGCAGGAAACTGCCTTGCGATTCCCCTTGCCGGATGGGATCTCCAGGCGCCTGGCGTGGTTTGACCCTGTGCTCTGCGGTTGTTACTATCAAGGTGCGGGGTGGAGCAGTCCGGTAGCTCGTTGGGCTCATAACCCAAAGGTCGCTGGTTCAAATCCAGCCCCCGCAACCAATCAGATCAACAACTTAGTGATTGGATGGTCGTTCCGGCAACCTCCCAATAAGAAAAATCATGGTTTCCGGCGCTCGCCTGCACCGGCTTGAGCACCATATCCACGATTTTGCTGTTAGCCTCGCGCTTCGAGGACGCCCATCGCCTGTCCGTAAACACATTCATCGTCACCCGAATCGATGCGTGACGCATGAGTTCCTATTGCACCTTCATTGGTGCACCGGTCTCATCTAGCCAGGAACGGGACTTTGATGCCGGCAGCAGAGTAATCGGGCCTGCCATCGAGGGACCCGCAAACGGGTATAGTCAAAGCCGCAGTGGGATCGTCGGCTCATGGAGACAAGAGATGGGAATCGAATTGACCAGAAGACAGGCAGCGCTCCTATTGGCCGAAGCTCTGGTGGGCGCGCCGATAATAGCAGCGGGCGCCCGTGCTTCAGGCGCAGAGACTCCGCTGGCGGCAGGCGATAAGCCGGCTAGCCCCGGCGCCCAGCCCGCGGCACCCGTCTATATCGTGCTTTGGTTTGATACCGAGGACTACATGCTGCCTGCAAGCGATGACGCCGCCCTGCGCATCGCGGACTTCCTCACCCAGCAAGGGGTTCGCGCCACATTCAAGGTGGTGGGTGAAAAGGCGCGTGTGCTCGAACAGCGCCGGCGTACTGACGTGATCGCCGCGCTCGCTCGCCATGAAATCGGCTACCACTCAAACACCCACAGCCAGCAACCAACCCCGGCGGTATACGAGTCGGTGCTCGACTGGGAATCCGGTGCAGAGGAGTTCGATCGGCGCGAGCGTCCTGGCTTTGACGATCTCACCCGCATATTCGGCAGGCCGCCCAGCTGTTATGGGCAGCCTGGCGTCAGCTGGGCGCCGCAAACTTATCCGGCCTTGAAGAAGTGGGGTGTGAATGTATACCTCGATGACGGCGAGCAAGTACAACTCGATGGCAAGCCTTTTTGGTACGGCGGCCTGCTCAATATTTTTCATATCGATGCCGGGCGGCAACTTGAGCAGAATAACGATTGGTCGAACCTGGAGTCGGCCAAAGCCAATTTCAAAACTTTATATGCGCAGATCAGCGCTGAGCCACAGGGTGGTGTTGTCAGCTTTATGTTCCACCCAACGCAGCTAATATCCGAAGTGTTCTGGGATGCGGTGAACTTTGCCCAGGGAGCAAATCCGCCCCGTTCTGAATGGAAGATGCAACCGGAGTGCAGCCCAGCGCAGCGCGAGCGCGCCTTCCAATACCTCGAAGGTTTGGTTAGCTATGCAAAATCGTTCCCCGGCGTCCGCTTCGTGACCGCATCGGAAGCTTATATCCTCTGCCGGGATAAGGCCCAGGGTCGCGCCTTTAGCAGCCAGGAACTCGCCCAGGTCGCTAGCCAGGTAAAGCCGGGTATAACATTCCAGGTTTACGAGGACTATGCTCTTTCCGCCAGCGACATATTTTACTTACTCAACCGCCTTGTCTCTCACCATGTAAGCAATGGTTCCATTGCAGCAGTGACGCTTGCGCACACTCCCTATGGTCCTGCATCACAGGCATACGGTGTGACAATGCCGGCAGGAGCCATGAAGGTTGGATGGAGCCAGTTCTCACGAACTTCCATCGACGTCAGCGAATTTCTGACCACACACCGGTCCATTCCGAATGCTGTCTGGTTCGGTAGCACAGCCGTGACTCCTGAAGCTTATTTGTTGGCCCTGGCAGAGGCCACCCGCGTTCTTATTTCCGGGGGCCGGCCGCCTGATTTTGTGACCACCTTTCCTGCCGAGTTAGCGGCTGCCCAATGGGTTGCCAAAGACGCTCCCTCGATTTGGGAGTGGCCCATCTTTCCGCCCGGATTCCGCTCCGCCCACTTAATGGAACTCGCTCGGCTGCAGGCCTGGACCATTAAGCCGGCGATTCTCGAAGCTGTAGGTCGACCTGCATTGGATGAAGGGTAAAGCTGGACGCTCCGCGCAACTGGGCAGTGCTGATTACGCGTTGATGATGTATCGAATCGAGCCGCTCTAAAGGCTTGCCCCGGAACAGCCGATAGATAACTTGGGGTAGGTGCCAAATGGAAACGATTCGCTGGAAACGGTTGGTTATCGCCAGAGACGCAGACCGGCTATCGCGGGTTACGCTTCAACTAGACGCCAACGAAATACGTCACGCCATAGGGTCGCACAGGCCCTGGAAAGCAGAAGCAAGCGAACCATGGCTAATGGTGCCCGCCGCTGACCTTAGCCGCGCCAGAGCCCTTTCCGAGAACTGGGGATCGGCGCTGCTCGCGGAATCCGGTCAAGTCGGAACTCTTTGCCCTTTAGGCTCTTAGCTCTGGAACGGCCGCCTGTCAGCCGGCCAGGACTCGATGAAAACAACCTCTTCAGACGGCGTATCTAGGTCAAGCCAAGCTCTTGCAGCGCCACGCGTGCACCCTTGAGATTGGCTAGTTTCATCTCAGAATACTTTCGTGACAGAATGACGCCATCGGCGCCGCCGTGGAATGCCGCAAGCACTGCTGGCAGGGCAAGGCATAAGATGAGAGGCTGGAGAGATTCAGATGCTATACAAAAAGATCAATGTCGAACTAATCGTCGTCGCCGATGAGGCTGAGGCAGTTGTCACGGACTTGAACGCGGCTCTGGATCGGCTCGAAGAGAAGCACACGCTTTTCGGTGGTGGGATCGAGACCGTCCCTGTCCGGCACCGGGAAACACGGAAGAGATCGGCACTCGCGCATACAATGGCCGCGGGTGAGACCGTCGCTGGTGCTGTCAGGGCTGCACGTGACAGCGTGACTGTTGCCCTGCGTGCAGTCATCTAACCTTGATCGTCCTGGCGAGGAGAATACGATTTTCAATAAGAATGTCGCTGTATTTCGAAACGATCTGGATCACAACCGGAAAAGGAGCTTGATCTCGCACTGCTCTCCTTTGGCGCTGCGTTCGACGCGGTCGGCGTGCAGGCCCGACAGATAACCCGAAAGACCACTGACAAAGCTCTGCTCTTCGACCATCTCCTTTTTCGGACGCTCGTCCGGCAGAGACGGCAGATTGCCGGTGTAGCGCAAGCGTCACCAGGATGTCGAACGTATCGCTCCCCATTTGGATTTCCACCGGCCCATTGGCATTGGCCGTGACATATTCGATGGCCGTATCCACGACGGAGCGCACTCGCGCCGCGTCCTCCGCAGGAATCTTCCATTCCTTGGCCTGCTTCTCGAAGAACATGTTGAACGATCGCGGCCGTAGCAGGCGTCGAATCTGTCCCAAGAAGCAATTGACGATAACGCCACGTACCCAGCAAGAACAGGGCGTTGAGCGGCACGGAAACAATCACCGCCATCGAAATGATCGAACCTGTGAACTGTTGTGTCCAGCTTGGAAGCGACCTGTAGAACTCTGGATAAATCGCCACAGTAATTGCCGCCAGGATCGAAAATCCTATTACCAGCGTGGCCCGAAGCGTGATCAGGGCGGCTGGCGATAATCTGCATACCAGCGACCAGCATGAGGGCCCCGTTGAAGAATAGCGCCGCCGCCATCACAGGGCGCGGCATATTCACAATGAGGCCCGCAAATTTCGGCAGGCACGACAAAAGAACCAGCCAGAAGGCGATGGACCAGGCGATCACCCGGCTTGTGGCGCCAGTGGTCTTTTCCACGCTCACCAGGCTTGGGCTAGCGCTCATGCCTGGGGTCCCCAAAAAGCCGCCGGCGAGGCAGCCGAGCCCGTCCGCCCGCACACCGGCCTCGATGTTTCGCATATCCGGATGACGCCATGCCGCATCGTTCATCTGCTGACACGTTGTCAGAACGCCAATCACCCGCAGACCCGAGGCGAGTCCCGCGATCGCAAAAGGCACGGCAAAGGAGGGCGCGAACTTATAGGACAAAAAGCTTACGTCGGGAACCGCGAAAAAACGGTGCCGCCGCAAAATCGGCGAAGAAGCTCGGCGAAAAAACGTGGAACGCCGCGGCCGCCATGTATCCCATCAGTATCCCCAGCAGCGAGCAGAACAGCTTGGGCAATCCCTTGGCCCAAACCGCGAGGCCCGTCATCGCCGTGAGGGCCAAAGCCGCAGTCGCGAACGACCCCGTGGTTTGATCGCGATGCGCGGCTGCATGCACGAACAGCACGCTGGTTCCGATCTTTCCGAGTTCTAAGCCGACGGCAATGATGACCACGCCCGAAACCACAGCCGGAAACAGTTTTCGTGTCCGGTTGATGAGGAACGCCACCGCAAACTCGCAAGCGCCGGCGAAGATCACCATCCCGCACACGGCCGATAACCCGAACGCCGCCGCCGCTGCGATGCTCGACGGAAGATAAATGGCCGAGACGACCGGCGGACAAAGATAACCGGAACCAACCTGTCCGAGCCGCAAACTCTGCAGAACATTCATGAGTGCGACTGCAATCATTGCCAGGCCAACGGCACTCTGCGCGGCCTCGCGCGGCAACTTCGCCGCTTCCGCAACCAGTGCCACCATCACCAGATAAGGGCAAATGACGGCTACATGCTGAAACCCAAGGCCAAGCAGCTGTAGCCAGGGCGGTCTCTCGTCCAGTGCATAAATCAGTTCGACCGGCCGTTCTGGCATCCCGATTCCTTTCGCTAGGCACCTATTCAATCACAAGGGCCTTGGGGCTGCGGCCCGTTGGAATTTGGTGGAATGGACTAGGGGAATAAGAGATCATAGGGGGCCCATGTCGGCGACGTAATTTCCCCTAATGAGCGTCACGTACACACCAACGCTGACCCAGACTGAGCGTGTCACTCTGAGCAGTTCGATATTCGTTGCATGCCATTCAAAACACCGCGGCGAACAGTGTCGCCATAAGGACTATCGGGGAGACAGTCGATTCGATCGGCGGCCAAAGCATAGAATTTTCTGGCCTCTTTCAGGTTGCCGAGATCCTCATGGGACTTTCCCATATTCAAATACAGTGAAGGATAAAACCCCTGGACGCGGTCGTCCCCGACTGCGTCAGCATTTATGAGCGATTCCTGATTCCAATGAAGAGCCCTTTCAGGCGTGGTCTGATGTCTCGCGACATAGTGAGCAGCGATCGATCTCTCAAATGCGTCCTTACTCTGATCCCATGCAAGCATGAAGAGTCGCGATGCCTCCTCGTGCCGGCCCTCCTGCTCTCTCTCCATGCCCTCGACACAATACCGTACAACTTGATTCTGTGGATCGATCGTATCTGCCAAGATCCCTCCCGTTATGGGTGTAGCGGCGCCAAACCTGAAGTATCACTGTACCTGTCATGGGGGCGAAACAGGAGAGCCTCCAGCTCCGAAGCTCTCCTGCCGCTTTCCGAAGTTAGCCAGCTTTGGTGAAGGGCACATCCGACTTCGACACGCCTGACTGCAGTGACCGAAGCCCGCGCGCACCTCTTCTGAAAAGAGCTGCGGCTGTTCCCAGGCCGCAAAGTGGCCGAGTTCTGAGAATATCAGCACGATTGAGAATGCCCCAGGATGTCAGTCCTGGGTGAACCCGGGCCGAACGCAAATGCCGACAAGCGATCAACTACCCAACCCGAGCAATCGCTTCTGCGAGCTTCCATCGGCTCTGACCACCAGGTCACCAGTCAACCCAAAGTATTTGGACAAGTCTGACTCTCAGCAATCCCTTCAAAAGTCTATGTCACAGCAGGCCCATAGGAGCAGGACGGGTGCACCAGGTTCGCCAAAGCGTACCTGGGCCGAAAACGATGGCGCAGCCCTTGCGATCCCATTCGCTAAATCACCGCGAATTAGCTTTTGGATAACAAAAAGCATTCAACCGGATCTATCTAGTCCTGCTACGACACAGATTCCTTCGGGACTGTCTAGCAGCAGGTGAAGAAAGATCCTGTTGCTTGCTTTTGCTATCGAAGGCCGATTTGCGTCCTTCAGCAAATGCGAAGGTGGGGGCCTGTTCCTATTGGGGTCTGCTATGAAACAGACTTCTTGAGGGCTGACTTCGATATACCCTGATAGCTAAAAGGACTCGTCCCGATTCCAAGTCGAGAATTCACCTTCACCTGTGCCCACTTGACAGTTGATAGTCGGATGTCTACCATCGCCTCAGGTCGAGGGTCGAATGTCTTCTGTGGAAAGATAGAAGAATGCGGAGACCCGGAATGGAAGTAGATGGCGGACGCTCTGGCATGAGTCAGGCAGCCCGCCGGTGAGGAGAGCTGAGATGCGATGGTGGCAGATCAGGAAACGGGATGCGGACCTGGAGCGGGAACTACGGTCTGACCTCGAACTGGAAGAGGAAGAGCAGAGAGAAGGCGGCTTGTCAGCAGAAGAGGCTCGCCATGCCGCCCTGCGCGCTTTTGGCAACCCGACCCTTATTCACGAGCACACTCATGATGTCTGGAGGTGGAACGGGCTCGAGAATCTACTTCGAGATCTAAGGATTAGTGTCCGCACACTTTACCGGTCGCCTGGCTTTTCACTCATTGCCATCCTGGTGATGGCATTGTGCATCGGGGCTGCGACGTCGCTATTCACGGTGACGCGTTCGGTTCTGCTCAGACCACTTCCTTTCCGCGATCCGGATCAGCTGCTGATGATCTATGAGCATTTTCGCGATCCCAGCATGAACGCGCAGCAGTTTAATTACAACCCCGTTGCTCCTGCCGACTACTACGACTGGCGCGCGCAAACACATGGCTTTGAAGACATGGCTGCGTGGCGATGGGCGCAATTCAATATGACCGGGGAGCACGGAGAGTTGCCGGAAATGGTGAGCGCGGGCGGCGGGAGCTGGAACCTGTTTCCTCTACTGGGCGTGCCTGCAGTTGTTGGACGCACCTTTGTCGAGAGCGAAGATCGTCCGGACGGAAACGCCGTGATGATTACGTGGAATCTTTTTCAGCGGCGGTTCGGCGGGGACCCGTCGATTGTCGGCAGGCAAATCCACCTGGATGCGAAGCCGTATACGGTAGTGGGCGTGCTTCCGAAGTGGTTCAACTATCCCGATGCCAAGATGCAGGTCTGGGTCGCATACGCGTCAGGTTTGCCGCCGGCGATCCTGCAGCATCATGACTTTCACTTCAGCCACGTGGTGGCCCGCCTGAGACCGGGGGTAAGCCAGGCAACCGCCCTGAGCCAGGTAGAGGCAGTGCAGTACCGGCTGCACTCGCAAAACCAGCCTGCGCCGGTGGCCGAGGACGTGGCGTCAAAGACCCTCATTGAGGATCTCGCACAAGATGTTAAGAAGCCATTGATCTTCCTGCTTTGCGCTGTGGCCTGCATGCTGCTGATCGGCTGCCTCAATGTGGCTAACCTGCTGGTCGCGCGGTCCGCGGCGCAGCAGAAGGAGATCGCCGTCCGGAGCGCGCTGGGGGCGCGGAGAATGACGCTGATTCGTGGCCAGCTGATGGAGAGCCTGCTGGTCTCGCTTGCCGGCGGAGTGACCGGGGTGCTGTTATCGTTGGCAGCCACGAAGTGGCTGGCCGGCACGTGGAGGGATCTCCCAAGCGCGCAGAGTATCCATCCCGATGGTGTAGTGCTGGCGTTTGCCTGCGCGCTGGTTGTTGCTTCAGCACTGCTGGCGGGCCTGCTGCCGGCAATCTCATCGACTGGCAAGAAAGCGATCGCCGCACTGCAGGCGTCGTCGCGGAATGCCGCAGGCAGCCGATCCCGCACGGCGCTGCGCAGGACGCTGCTTACGGTGGAGATTGCTACAACGGTAGTGCTGTTAATCGCCGCCGGCCTTCTGCTCAAAAGTTTCTGGCGTCTGCGGACGACGGATGTGGGCTGCACGACCGACAACGTGCTGACCATGAGCTACAGCCTTTCCGCAACGAAATACGATAGTCCGGAGAAGATGAACGAATTCAACGAAAAGCTGCTGGAGCGGGTGCGCACCATGCCGGGTGTACGCGCCGCAGCGCTGGGATCGAGCGTGCCCGGAGCAGGAGCAGGGGAGGACGATACCTTCACGATTCCCGAGCATACGATCACGCTCGGCACGGCGCTGCCCGACGCGCTCTACCGGGCGGCCGACCCCGGATACTTCAACGCATTGCAGATACCACTGCTAAATGGGCGCTTCTTCTCGAATGAGGACCGCATCGGCCATCCGAAGACGGTCATCGTCAGCCAGCAGCTGGCGCAGCAGTATTTTCCCGGGGAAAATCCGCTGGGCAGGCACCTACACATGGTTGCGTACGGTGATGCCGATTACGAGATTGTCGGGGTGGTCGCGGACACGGTGTATCAGGTCGGTCAGCCGAGCAAGCCGACCATGTACTTCCCAATTCTCAACGGGCAGAGTGGTCCGGGAGGGGCGATCCTGATAGTGCGGACTGCCTCCGGTCCATTGGCATCTTCCGTTCCCATCCAGAAACAGATTGCAGAGCTCGATCCGGAGCTGCCGGTTTCCGATGTGCTTACCATGCAGCAGATCATCGAACGCTCATTGGGCAACGCCAGCTTGAGCGCGAGCCTGGTGCTGGCCTTCGCGGTGTTGTCGTTGATGCTGGCGTCGGTAGGATTGTACGGAGTGCTCTCTTACCTCACGACGCAGCGGACCGGCGAAATCGGCGTTCGCCTGGCGCTTGGCGCACAACGCGAGCAGGTTGTGCGCCTGATGCTGGGCGACGGCTTGCGCCCGGCGCTCTATGGGCTGGTGCTTGGTCTAGCAGCCAGCGCCGGCGCGGTACACCTGATCGGATCGATGCTCTACGGAACCCGGCCGCTCGATCCAGCGATCTTCGCGGGTGTGGCTGCAACTCTGCTGGTGGTGGCAGCGCTGGCCTGCCTGATCCCGGCGTGGAGGGCGTCGCGGATCGATCCGATGCAGGCATTGCGAATTGAATAGGCGAATGTCTCCGAACCGGGACTCTCTGCTCGGAAAGGGAAGCAGTGCTCTCCTTTTTTGCCGGCGGCCCTGACGAGTCGGTCGGCCTTTCACGGATCAGCAAGATCGCCCGAGGATGGCGGGAACTTTGCTTGCTCCTTCAGGCAGGATAGGGACGAATGCTTCGGGCCTCTTTCAAGGCTTGTCCCCACCAGGCCAACTGATCGAGCATTACGCCGGCAGCCTCAGTAATCTTTGAGGGTGATCGAGTTTCCTATTTTTAAGGGAAGCTCGATCATCATGTTCTTCCACGGCGTGTAAGGCAGGACCTTCCACATCTGTTGGCTCAACCATAGTTTGAAGCGGGTGCGCGGAACGAACCAGTCTGCACCTTCAACAAGCTTCTGGCATTGCGTCACGAAGTCGCGCATAAGAGTTTCGTAGCGGGCAAAAGCGACGGTATAGTCGCCGTTTGCCTCCTTCAGTTCACCTGCGAGAATGTAGGCGCCCACCACGGCCATGCTGGTGCCCATTCCGGACAGCGGGGAGGCGCAATGCGCTGCATCCCCGAGTAGAACGGAGCGCCCCGCCGACCATCGTTCCATCCTGATCTGACTGATGGAGTCGAAGTAGAAGTCCGGGGCGTCCTCCATCATCTGCAGAAGGCGGGGTATCTGCCACTGGTCACGTCCAAATTTGTCACCGAGAATCTGCTTCTGGCGGACGATATCGCGGCGGTCGTACTCCAACGGATGAGATGCAAAGAAGAAGGATGCCTTCGCCTCCGTATTCTCTCGGGCGCTGAAGATGCCCACCTTCTTTCCGAGTGTGCCGTAGTAGAGTGCGCTATGGTCGAGATTCATGAAGTTGGGCGTAGTGAAGATCGCAATGTAGTAGCCGAGATGATGAATAAACCGGGACTCTTCGCCAAATGCGAGTGCTCTTACATTGGAATGCAGTCCATCCGCCCCCACGACCAGGTCAAATCGCCTTGGCCCGCTGCGACTGAACGTTACTTCGGCGCCATTTTCATCTTCGCTGATGCCAAGGATCGAGTCGTCGAATATGTATTCTGCGTGATCCCGAGTGGCCGCATGAAGGACTCCAGCCAGATCGCCGCGCATGATCTCAAGTTCGCCGCTGGTGAAGCCATCCGGCATACTCGCGATTTTCCTGTTCGTCTTGTCCACGATCGTAATTGCGCCTGTACGCGTCTCAAGCTTGCGGATCTCACCGACAATGCCCATTCGCTCCAGCGCTTTCATCGCAGCTCCACGAAAATCGACCGCGTAGCCGCCCGGCCGCACCGCAGGAGCACGCTCAACCACGGTGGGATTAAAACCATAGCGGCTCAACCAGTAGGCAAGTGCCGGCCCCGCCACGCTTGCTCCCGAGATGAGTATGTTCTTGTTTCTCATGCCTCTCCTTTCTTTTGCGAATGGCGCAGGTGGGGAAAGATTAGTACGATCGTCTCATACGTTTGTACTATACCTCCGTATGAGACGTTTGTGCAATTTTTGAAATAAACTGTATTCCATGGGAAATCGAGAGGCCTTGTTGACTGCCGCGAAGCGTTGTCTGCTGGAGAAGGGATATGCGCGGACCACCGCCCGCGACATCGCCTCAGCGGCCGGTGTCAGCCTGGCTGCCATCGGCTATCACTTCAGTTCCAAGGAAGCACTGCTGACCGAGGCGTTGTTACTTGCCTTTGACGATTGGGACAAAGATTTTCGGCGCCTGATCAACGACAGCCTTCCCACCGATGCCAGTCCTCGGGAGCGCTTTGAGTCCACCTGGGCCCGTCTGATCGAGACATTTGAAACCCATCGTTCTTTATGGGTGGCAAACATAGAGCTCTTTTCCCAGATTCCGCGTATGCCGGAGATCCGTGGCGCCCTGGGAAATAATCTCCAGGTGGCCCGTTCAGAGTTGGCATCGCTGTTTCTGAATAAGGAGCAGAGCGCTATTAGCGAGCGAACAGTACAGACGATCGGAAAATTTCATCATGTGCTGTTGTCCGGCCTGATCATGCAATGGCTGATTGACCCGGAGCATGGTCTTTCGGCTCGAGACCTCACCGAAGCATTGCTTAGCATGGCCGAAGGAATGCAAAGAACACAGAAAACGCCCAAATCCAAAAAGGGCGGACGCTCCAAAAAGCGATCGTGAGCTGGATGTCAGGCATCTGCATGCCCGGCGATGGGCGTCGGGGACTATCCGCTAAGCGTGCAGACGCTGCATCGCTTCCAGCATGATGTCGAGCTCCATGTGCGAGAGGGCCGTAGCGATGCCGGTCCATGCCTCTCTGGCCGAATCGAGAACCCGTTCAAACATCTCCGACTCATAAATCTTGATTCCTTGTTCCCAGTCTTCTGATTGATGCAACAAGCGCGCCAATTCAGCGGCATCACGCATGGCGTTGTTTACGCCGCTGCCACCGTATGGCGACATCACGTGGGCGGCATCTCCGAGGAGGGTGATGCCCTTTCTGTTGGTCCAGCGATGCCCCACCGGAAGCGCATAGAGCGGCAGCCGCTGGACACGTTCGTTGCTGGCTCGGATCAGATCCCCCAATGCCGGCGCCCAGTTGCTGTAAAGATGGAGAAGTTTTTCGCGAACAGCGTGAGGGTTTGAGAAATCGAAGTGTCGTGCCGGCCAGTCTTCAGGCACTCTCATTGCCGCGTACACACGGACATGTGCATTCGCATTGCGCTGCGCCATGAGCGCTTTCGCGTCGCCGTAAGCCGCCATACTGCCGTGCCCAACAAGTTGCGATAACGAAGGATTCGTCGCGTCGATATCATCGATCCCGAGCTCAATGACCGTCACTCCGGTGTATTGAGGCACATAGGACGAGACCAGGGGGCGGACTCTTGACCATGTTCCATCTGCACCCACCACGAGGTCGAAAGGCCCTACGGTTCCATGATCGAAGACAAGATCGTACGTTCTGTCTTCGCGCGGACGCACCTCCCGGAGTTTGTGGCCCCACTCGACAGTATCTTGAGGCAGCGATGCGATGAGCAGGTCCCGGAGCTGCGACCTGTCGATCTCCGGACGGCTATCCGTAACGGCGTTGTCGAAATGAGCGTGGGCATGCTGATCGAGTAAACGCATCCCCTGATCTTCATAGCGAGCCAAGCGACGAAACTCCCCGATCAAGCCAGCTTGCTGCAAAGCAAACTGTCCCGACGGTGAGTCGAGATCGAGTGTGCCGCCTTGCGGACGGGCGAAAGCTCGCGAATCTGCCTCGAAGACGGTACTCTTTACTCCTTTGATTTGGAGAATCCGAGCGAGGGTTAATCCTCCTGGACCTGCTCCGATGACGGCGATTTTTGGCTGTGTTGGCATGAAAGACCCTTTGTCTTTTGTGTAAAGGTTGGGATTAGCGCGAATGGGAGCGTCACGGCGAGGCGTAAGTGTGATCAACCATAGGGCGTTCCGACGGCAGCCGACGAGACCGCCTTCAGCCCTCGATCGAGAATTCGCCGGATAGCGTTGCGATTCTTCGCAGGAGATCCGCCTTCGCGATAGAGACGGACGCCTTCCATCAGCGCCGTTTCCCAAGTCGCTATCAAGAGAGAAGAGATGAGTTGGGCCTCTGCATCGGGAGTCGATTTGCCCACTGCTTCGGCGAGCAAATTTGCAATATTCGCGACGGAATGATCTCGTAGTTCGCGGGCGCGCGCTTGAAGGGAAGCGCTTTGAACCACTGCATCCCAAAAGGACAATAGCTCCGCTGGAGATTCCTGTGTTTTCTTTAGCAAGTCAAGAGTGAGCCGCCGAAGAATTGCGATGGGAAATTCGTCCTGCTTTCGCTCGGCAAGAGATTTCCGAATAAAGGCAACGGACTCACCTTTACGATCGAAGAAGAGATCTTCTTTCTTTTGAAAATAGTTGAAGACCGTCATGGTGGAGACGCCGGTGGCTTCTGCAATCTCCGCGACGGTCACATCGTCGAAGCCCCGCTCGATAAAGAGGCGTGTTGCCACGTCTGAAATAGCGGTTCGCATCTTCTGCTTGTTTCGTTCTCGGAGCCCGACGGGTGGCATGAAATAATTATAGTAAATATAATATTATAGTCAATATACGTAAGAAATCGTTTTTTGAACGGCTGCTCTTGTCGCCAAGGCTCGTGGCTCGTGGTTGGCATGACCGGCCGGCCTGCGAGATACTGTTGACGCTGCGATTCAATACGGGAGTTCGCTATGGCCATCATCCGAAATTGCCCATCTTGCGGGAAGCCGAATCGAATTCCGGCGAAACACCTTGCCGACACAGGAAGATGCGGCGCCTGCAAAGCACCGCTATCCGCGATGGCTGAGCCGGTTGAGGTCAGCCCCGAAGAGTTCGACGAAATTATTCGCGACAGCAAAGTTCCTGTGTTCGTTGATTTCTGGGCGTCGTGGTGCGGCCCTTGCCGGATGGCGGCGCCGCATGTTGCAGAAGTCGCGCGAGACCTCGCAGGCCGAGCCGTCGTGCTCAAGGTGAACACGGAGCAGTTCCCGGAGCTTGCCTCACGGTACAACGTCCAAGGTATACCGAACTTCGCGGTATTCGCTCGCGGTAACCTTCAGTTCCAGCAGGCAGGGCTGGTGGACGCGACCACGATGAAAAGTTGGCTCGCACGCGCCGCCTAAACGTTTTGCCCAGGTACGCTCCCACGGCAAGCCGGGGCAGGTGGGCGAACCTTGGGGCAACCGTCCTGTTTCTATGGGCTTCCGATCCCCAGCCCTGCCGGGCTGGGCTGACGGCGGACAATCTCTAAAAAATGTGTTGCCGACGGGCCGCTGTTAGTGGGAGTCTTAGAGCGGCACAACTCCGGCGTGCCCGATCCTGGTTATCGGCGGGGGAGGCGCAGTTCTGATGACACCTATTTCAAACACCACCCCGGACGCTGCGGCGCGACCGTCCCCGTGGCTGGGATTTGTAAAGTTCCTTTTGTTAGCCCTCTTGATAGGCATGATTTTTCTGCTTGGCCAACAGATGGTGAGTCACCGCTTCTTTCGAGGCGGCTGGGTTGACCAGCGCGATGTACTGAAGCCATAGCAGGACGCTAGTCGAAACTACGCAGCCAGATATCGCGCACGGAGATCTTGCACGGCTGGCTTTCGATCTCAAAGCCGATGAGTCCCGGTTGGTTATTGACGGAGTCTTTCGTGTCATCGATGAAGACTGCCATCAGCTGGCCGTTCATGATGTGCATCATCACGCCGCCGCGCGCGATGATCTCGTAGTCGTTCCATTCGTTGACCTTCACATAGCCACCGAGCGCCCGTATGTCGCCGATATTGGCAACCAGGCGATTGGTCTGGCCGGGCAGCGCCTGCGTTACCTGGCCACGATATGCAAGGATGCCCTGCATCGTGTTTTCCGAGTACCACTGGCCTGTGTACGACGCAGTGCGCGCAGTGACCGGGAACCAGAAGTCCGCCTGCGGGCCGGTCATCATAAACTTGAGGTCATACGGCGGCTGGCCGTCCGGCTGCGGACGTGTCCACGGCACGCCGGTGACGCTGCGGTATTGAATGCCGCCGCCACCGCCTTTTTCGATCTTCATCTGCAGCTTCAGGTCGAAGTCGCGTGTTTTGTCGCCGCGATAAACGATGTAGTTGTTGCCCTTCGGCTTGCCCTCGAGGGTTTCTCCCACCATGACGCCGTCTTCGATGCGCCAGATGCTGGGGTCAGCGTCCCATCCGGTGAAACTCTTACCGTCGAAGATCTGCTTATAGCCCGTATGCTCGTCAATGTCATACGGCGCGGGGTCATGAAACTTAGGCATCCCGGGGATCTTCTCGCCGTTTGGACCCGTCTGAGGCGGCCCCGCAGCCGGAGACACCAGCGCCGGCGGCACAGACTGAGCGGTGAGCGCGGCGGCAGCGCCGGGAAAATGAAATTCAGCGCGGCTGCCAGAAAAAGCGAGTGACGAGTATGGCGGCGATACGATGCGGGCATGGGTTTTAGTGCCTCCCGGTTGAGTTGACTCAGGAACAATAGGAGTTTGGCTCGGGAAGGTCAAGGAAGCTGGTGCTAATTCGGCTCAGCGCTTGAAATAGGCAATGAGATCCTGCCGCTCTCCGGCCTTGGGCACATAAAAATCCATCTTGGCATCTGGTACTACCGAGTCCGGGCCGCTTAACCACTTCTCCAAGGTCGCATCGTTCCACGTCAACCCTGAGTTCTTCAATCCCCTGGAATAGTCAAAACCAGGGACGCTCCCAGCCGTTCTTCCATATACTCCGGCGAGCTTGGGCCCTTCTCCGTTGTATTCCATCGCGTGGCAACCAGTGCAGCGTTTCTCAAATACGAGTTTGCCCCGCGCAGCGTCACCAGTTCCTGCCGACGCTGCCTCACTGCCGCCCGCAGTCTTAGCCAACATCGCAAGCGTTTGCACGTCCGCCTGTGAAAGCTTTGCTCCCCAGTGCAGCGCTACGTACTGAAGGGGGGGCATATGCCCGATCTTTGCTTCATGGCTAATCTTGGCCAGCAGAACTTGCTGCTGCTCCATCGACAATAGCTCCCAGCGGGAGAGGTCCATATGCTTGCGGGCCTCGACGATGTCCCGTTCTATGAGCCATGACCCCGGAGCAGCGCGGGCGTAGATGGGCCAGCGTGTCTCGCTCGAGTGGCAATCCGCGCACTTGGTTACCAGCAGTGCCTTTGCGTCCGGCGGCAGGTTGGCGCCCTGAAGCAGCGTGCCGAGCCCTGTCGCGGTCTCGACACGCGGATTACCAAACGGATGCACATATCCCAACCCCGTCACCGAGGCTGTGGCCAGCAAAGCCACGATCCAAGCGCGCTTCACACCGTCTCCGCCAGCGAAGAGTCGACCACAGCAAGGTGATTGTGCCCGCGGACGACCTTGACGTTTGTAACCCCCAGCACGCTTTCCAACTTGCCGGCGGGAACCGCCATGGGGCCCGGCCCCGGCGCAGCTCCCGGTGCAGGCTGCGGGAATGCCGTCGACATGGCTGTATGAAAACTGACGTTGCCCTCAACCTTCTGCACTATCTGATGAATGTGGCCATTCAACACCGTGACTGACCCAAAACGCTTCAGATAGCTCAGCGCGGTCGCCCCGTCCTGCGTGCCCCAGCCCCACTTCTCATACACCATCCACAGGGGAATGTGCGCGAACAGCACCACTGGCGTCGAAGCACTCAAGCCGCCCAAATCGTCCTTTAACCATGCCAGTTGATCCGCGCCCAGGTTGCCCATTGCGTCCACCTGCACGCAATTGTTCAGGCCCACAAAATGAACTCCCTTGTAGTCATGGCTGTACCAGCCATTGCCCAGCGTCCCTTTGCCAAAGCGCTGCTTGTACTGTTCGCCATCGTCAAGCGAAAAATCATGCTCTCCGGGAACGTAAAGCACCTGTCCCGTTTTTGCGCCCTTGATCACCTGCTGGGCTGTATCGAACTCCGCCGCCTTTGAGCTCTGGGTGATATCGCCGGTGTGAATCATAAAATCCGGTTGCTTCATTCCCGCGCGCCCGGCATTGA
Source organism: uncultured Acidobacteriaceae bacterium (assembly GCA_963746595.1). GTDB lineage: Bacteria > Acidobacteriota > Terriglobia > Terriglobales > Acidobacteriaceae > PALSA-350. Next base: position 423,074 of record CAVVBS010000009.1, on the reverse strand, counting down.
TCTTGTCGATAGCGATCTTCAGCGTGCCGGTAACATTCTGATTGGCCGCTTTATTGAAGCCGATATGGCTGTCGCTGATCTGTACGAACGAGAAGTCCTCTACTGTCTTTTTCTTTGCTGCATTCGTCGTATCGGCCAGCAGCTTCGAAGTCGGTACGCCCGCAACCATCGACCAGACAAGCCCCGTACCCGCCCATGCCATGCATTGCAGGAAGTTGCGCCGGTCGATGCCATCTCCAACAAAACCCCTCGGCTTGTGCGTTCCCTGCGCCGTCTCTCCCTCATTCGTGTGTTTCATATCGATCTCCCGCTTCATCGTTACTACCTCTGCAGCAGATAACTGGCCTCGCTGTCTTTTATTCCCTGGCACTCGCAAAAAACATTTCCCAATTTCTACGTTTGCTACAAATGCTCTCTCCGGGCATCCTAGGAGTGATGAAAATCGACGGGCTGAGCGAAAAGCAGACAATGCTTCGTGGCGAACTTTACAATGCTACGGATCGCGAGCTTGTTGTAGAGCGGCAACATGCCGGATCGCAACTTGCTCTATTGAACGGAAGCAGTGACCCAGTGGAGCGTGTCGCGTTGCTCCGCGATCTGTTTGGCGCGATTGGCGAGGAGACCGTGATCCGCTCACCCTTTTTCTGTGATTACGGGTACAACATCTACCTGGGCCGCGAAGTCTTTCTCAACTTCAACTGCGTTCTGCTTGACGTGATGCCCATTCGCATTGGGGACAAAACACAAATTGGCCCAGGCGTGCAGATCTATGCTGCCGACCATCCGCGCGAACACGAGACGCGCCTGGCTGGGCTGGAGTGCGGCAAGCCCGTCATGATTGGCAGAAATGTCTGGATCGGCGGAGGCGCGATTCTCCTACCTGGGATCACCGTCGGCGATGACGCGGTCATCGGCGCCGGCAGCGTGGTGACGCGTGACGTCCCCCCTGGTGTTACCGTTGCGGGCAACCCAGCGCGCTTGCTGCACAGCTAGGGACATAGTTCTGCTTCTTTTGCCCCAAAGCTGAATAGGGAAAGAGTGGCCTAGAGAGTCTGTGGGAGAACTCCAAGCAAAAAACTAAGTCCCGGCAGGGAGGCTGAAAATGGTACTCGGCATCCTCACTCGTCCTCCAAGTCCAGCAAACCCGGGACTGGCGTCCTGGGCTACTCTCAGCCAGACTTGTCCAAATTAGCTTTTTCGACTCTGTCCATCCACCTCCAAGGCTTCAACGCCACCAAGCCCGACAGGTTATCCGGGTAGCTCGCGGAGTCGGATGACAAAGTTAAGGGCGTGCTTACATCGGTGGATGGAGGTGGATGGACAGAACACACCACCGCAGCAACCAACCTGATTTCGCTTGCCGACGTTCTCTTCAACGCATTCAGCAAGTTGCGCCGTCCAGAAGGCCGTTGCTCCGCTAATTTGGACAGCTCTGACTCTCACCCGTCCCTTCGGGGTTTGTGTCATGGCAGGGCCTAATAGGAACGGGACGGGTGCCCCAGGTTCGCCAAAGCGTACCTGGGCCGAAAATGATATTTTTCGATTGCTTTTCCTAGCCCCGCCCTGGATTTACTGGCCGATCGAGTGAAGACTGGGCTTCGCCCGCCTTTTTCGGCCCAGGTACGCTTTGCCGAACGTGGGGTACCGTCCCGTTCCTATCCGCTCCTGCTATGACACAGACTCCTTCGGGAGTTAGTCTTTGATTGGAGTTCGCACGCAGCCTGCAGCCATAGGCGTTAGCGGGAAATCTCCTCCAGCGTAAGATTCCGTGTGCGCGGCCCCATCAAGCCGATCGCGGCCATCACGATCAGCATCGCTGCCGCAATGAACACGAACACTCCGGTGGTGCCGAAGTTCTTCAGCACTCCAGCGATGGCAAACGAAGTGAAAATTGCGGAAAAGCGGCTCCACGAATAGACGAAACCTACAGCGGTCGACCGGATGTTGGTTGGGAAAAGCTCTGTCTGGTAGGCATGAAAGCTGTAGGACATGATGTTGCTTGCAAGTGTCAGCCCCACGCCCATAGCGATGAGGAGCACACCACTTGAAAGTTGGCTGAATGTCAGCCCACAAACTACGATAGCCGCAGCGGTCACGACGATCACGCTCTTGCGTTCAAATTTGTCGGCGATCCTTAGGCCAATCAGCGGCCCGATCGGTGCTGAAATGGCAATGATCGATGAGTACAGCAGACTCGTCGTAAGCGTGATGCCCTGCTTGACGAGCAGCGTCGGCACCCAGTTGGCGAAGCCGTAGAAGCCGACAGTTTGGCAGACGTTAAAAACGATCATCATCGCTGCGCGCTTGCCATAGGGCGCTCTCCACATGTCGAAGAAGGTCTGGCCTGTGGTTACAAGTTGGGGATGAGTCGCAGCAGGGACGGGAAGTGGGAACTCTCGGGCGACGATCTCCTCCAGCTTCGAAACCACGCGGTCGGCTTCTGCGAGCCGTCCCTTTTGCGCCAGCCACCGCGGGCTTTCCGGCAATGCGCGACGAATGAACCAGACGAACAGAGCTCCATGCGCCCCGATGATCACAACCCAACGCCATCCATCGAGGCCGAAGGGCTTCTTCGGCACCAAAAGGTACGACAGGAACGCCACCACGGGGACGGCCATAAACCCCACTGCCTGCTCGCAGGCAAAAGCGCGTCCGCGGATATGTTTCGGCACCAGTTCGGATATATACGTACCGATGGTTACCAGTTCCACTCCAATGCCGAGCCCTGCCATAAAACGCCAGAAGTTTAGGCCGGCAGCCGTGACCTGAAAGGCCATGATAAGGTTCGCGGCCGTGTAGAAAAGCAACGAGTAGGTGAAGATCGCACGACGGCCAAAACGGTCAGCGAGAAACCCGCAACAGATCGTGCCTAGGAAAAGCCCCGAGAATAGAGACGCAATGAAGGCCGCCACTCCATTCATGCCAAAGAAGCCTGCGGTGGTGGTTGTCAGGATGCCGCTCCTCACAAGTCCCGGCGCGATATATCCGGAATAAAGCAAGTCGTACAGTTCAAAGAAAAATCCCAAGCTAAGCAAGACGACGAGCTTCCACATCGTTCGCGTGGCTGGGAGCCGGTCAAGCCGGGCGGAAATCGTGGCCGCTGAAAGAGGGAGGTGCTCTGCGGGAATTTGCGTTGTTTGCAAGCTATCCAAGGATATAGCAGCGATGGAGCTTAACCATCCACAGTGGCGTTCGCCACTGAAACCACCCCGGACCTGACGCTCCTGAGAATCTTGCTCACCCGAGGCCGTTCGCGGATGGAATCAAATCGAGCGTCGACAGCCAGCCACGGCAGTTCAGCTTCTCTCTCTTCCCACGATTCGTTCAGCAGGGAGATTGCTTTGTTGGCTTCTCCGAGGGCCAGCGACAGCCCAGCCTTCCGGAATTTGCTGTAGGGATGTGCGGGATCAAGCAGTCCAAATTCTTCCACGATTCCCGCCGCCAGGGCTCTGTCTCCGGACAGAGCGTATATTTCAGCGATACCTGTCTGGAACAGGGATTCCGCCCCCGCACTGCGCTGCAGGGTTTGCGCTATCTTTTTTGCTTCGTCGCCGTGCCCAAGCTGGACCTGGACCAGTGCCTGGTAGATAAGCACTTCTGGCGGAAGAGGCCCATACATCAGGGGCTTGTAGAAGTGTTCGGCCGCTTCCTTATATCGGCGGCTCCAAAAGAGCAATCGGGCGTAGGATGCCTTCTGACGGTAGGAAAACGGATCGATCTGTTGCGCAATCTGGAGGTAGCTCCAGGCTTCATCAAATCGTCCCAGGGCAGCGAGGAAAGTTGCAAATTGGCGATAAGTCCCATGGTGCGATCCCAGCTCCAGGGCTCGCTTGAAGTTGGTTTCGGCCTCCTTCCAATTCCACTCCATTGCCAGGACGCAAGCCATGGCCGAATGAGCTTCGATCATCTCCGGATCAAGCTCCATCGCGCGCAGCGAAGCCTTCCTGGCCTGGGCAACAAGTTGGGCTGACTCCGGAGCACCCCGCTGAGCCATGCCAATGTAGCATTGGGCAACGCCGCAGTGGGCCCGGGCATACTCCGGTGCGGATTCTGCCACTGCTTGAAATCGAGCGCGTGCCGGCTGCAGGTCCGCGGCATTTCCCTGTTCCAGCAGTTCCTCGGCGGCGAGAATGGCCGGATAAAGCTTGAGCAGAGACGGAGCGGCCGAGGCTTGAAGTTTGCGGACAACGGACTGCCGGGGCGCGACCCGGCTCACCACGGCCGACGCAATCTGTTCTTCAATTCGGAATAAGCTGTTCGCGTCCAGCTCGGCTTCGAATCTTTGTGACCATAACTGGAAACCATCCGCGTTCACCAGCCTTGCCGTAACGCGGACGCGATTCCCCTCTTCCCTTACCGTTCCTTCGAAGACGAACTGAACGCCCAGCTTATCCGCCAGAGCGGGGATGTCATTCGCCAGCGAACCTAGCTGCATCATCGAGCTTGCCGCGATGACGCGGCAGCCATCGGTGCGCATGAGTATATGGATTAGCTCGTCCGTGATTCCGTGGGCAAAGGCGGCGGATAAAAGACTGGCCGACATGTCGACAAATGGAATGACACCTATGGGAGATCCATGACCCGGCATGAAGAGACCGTTTTCGCTGGCAACTGGGGTTAACGGATGGCTATCGAGGTTTCCTCTCCAGCGAAATACCGGGACGTAACTGCCAGGCCTGAAGTAGATAAAGATAGGGTCGCCCTTGCCCTCCCCCTCATAATATTCCTTCAGCTTACTTCTCAGGCGGCGAGCCTCGGTCCGCACGATCGAGTCCTGGCTCGGGTGATACGGAGGCTTACGGTCATAGACCTCGGCGCCGATCAGATACTCCTTTAGGACATCCTGGGTGCCCTCGATAGCATGCTCGACGGTAAATCGCAGGAACCGGCCCAACCGGTCGGATTGTGCAAAGATCGGGCTTCGCAGAAGGCGCTCAAGCTCTTCGCGAACTGCTTGCTCCGAAACCACCATGTCGTTTGCTTCATTCACTCGGTTGAGGCTCCAGGCTCTCCTGATCCAATATCCCACGTCTGCCCAGATACAGATGAATAAGCCGAGGGGTACGGCTTATCTTATTCGCTTCGCAGTCCAGGCAGCCGTTTGACATCACGGTGATCTCACCGTTGCCCACGCTAAAATCGTAAGTCCATTCTGTCATTCTCGCATCCATAGATCGAGAGGCGGGGTGTGACAGAGACACACGATAGGGTGCAGGTCTTTGCTTTAGCATCGCCAGAAATGCAACGAGATCTGCGGCGCCAATTGGCTCCGCTCGGTGTGACCCTGATCTTCATTGAACGGGCAGCCGAGCTCTCATACATTACTCGCGGTCAAGCCCCCTACCACGTGGCTCTTCTGCCTGCGGCGCTGCCGGACGCAGACTGGTGGGCGGTTTGGGGAAGCATTTCTTTGCTGAACCCACGGCCAGCCCTTTTGGTGTACGCCCACACGGCCAACTTTCAGCTATGGTCCGGAGTGCTCGAAGCAGGTGGGTATGACGTCATCGTGGAGCCGTTCACCGACCGGGAGATCCAGAGCGCGGTACTCAGGGCGGCCGCAAGTTTCGAGGAGCGCGGCCAGAATGAGATGGGCAATGAATAACTTCGTGATCGTCCGATCGCGAGCGAAAGGCAGCGATGTTTCAAAAAATCGTAGCAGCTTACAACGAGTCTCCTGAAGCAGAGCGGGCGCTCGTTTCAGCGATCAGGCTCACAAAAATTATGAGCGGCGAATTGACAGCCATCACCGTTATGGCGGACCTTCCCGCTTACACCGCATTTGCCAGTGTGGGAGACCCCTCCCTGCCGCACGCACTGAGACAAGATCGCGCGGCCTTCTATGAGCATTTACAAGAGAAGGCTCGTGCGCTCGCTCTGTCTCACGCCGTAGAGCTCCACACCCACCTCGTCGAGGGCCATGGACCGGAGGCCATCGTGGATTTCTTACGAGCGCAAAAGGCGGATCTCCTGGTCATCGGTTTGCACCAACGCGATTTCTACATATCGCGGCTATGGAGCACTGTCTATGAACTGGCACAGGAAGCGCCCTGCAGTGTTCTCGGGATTCACTAACCGAGAACAATTACATTGCTAACCCAAAGTCATGGGGGAGTCAGAAAAAATGTCGAAACGAAACATCATTGTTCCGGTGGTAACTCTGGGCGTAGCGACGTTGCTCTTGCTCACCATCAACGGCTGCTGGAATTCATGGGAGGGCCGTGCCGGGGAACAGAAAACAGATGACGCCTACGTGCGCGCGGACATGACCCCACTCAGCACGCGCATCTCAGGCACCGTGCGCAGCATGGACGTTGACGACTATCAAGCCGTAAAGCAGGGTCAACTCATGGTGCAGCTCGATGATCAGGACTATCGCGCCAGGCTGGAAGAGGCGAAAGCGGCGTTGGCGGGTGCAAAAGCTGAACTGGCTGACAACCAGGCTGCGAAGTTTATCCAGGACGCCAAGATCCAGAACGCAGAGACTGGTGTAGCGAAGGCAACCGCAGCCGTAAGCGCTGCAAAGGCGGCTATCACTGCCGTGCAACCCGAGGTCGAGCGGGCAGAACTCGAACGCAAGCGCCAGCAGGCTCTGATCGCTGCAAAAGCAACGACTCATCAGACGTTGGAACAGACAAACGCCGCTGCAGACCAACTTTCAGGAACGCTTGTAGGTCAGCAGGCCAGTTTGGCGAGCGCAGAAGCCGCACTCGCCAGCAGCCACGCTCTGCTCGAAGCAGAAAAGCGGCAGCGTACAGCGCTTGATACTAAAGACGAGGTCTATAAGGCAGATATCCAGGCCAAAGAGGCGGCAATCATCGTTGCTGAAGTGAATCTGGGTTATACCCGCATACTTGCGCCTACCGCGGGAGCCGTCGGAGAACGCCATGTACGGGAGGGTCAGTTGGTCTCGCCCGGACAGCAGGTCATTGACCTGGTCAGGGGGGATGTGTGGATCGAGGCCAACTATAAGGAGACGCAGCTTACCAACATGCGTCAAGGAGATACGGCAGACATCAGGATCGATGCCTTCCCTGGAGTCGTCCTCCATGGGAAGGTGGTTCAGATCTCGCCAGCTAGCGGATCGCAATTTGCGCTGCTGCCTCCCGATAACGCAACCGGCAACTTTACCAAGGTAGTGCAGAGAATCCCGGTGAAGATCGCGCTCGACCCAGGTCATCCCCTGCAGAACGTGCTTCGCCCTGGTTTTTCCGCGGTGGTTACCGTTCATGCCTCGGGCAATAACGATCGTGCGGAGGGCTCCCAGCCTTGAGCACCCCTGCACCCACATCCGGGCCTGCGAATCCAACGACTCCACCATCGGTGATTACGACGCACCCATTGCTTGGTGTTGCCGGCGTATTGCTTGGCGCGAGCATTGCGACCTGTACCGGGCGCTTGATGAGCGTCGGCTTGTCTGACCTGAGAGGCGCTTTGCATCTGGGCGTGGATGAGGCTTCATGGATCAACACAGCATTCAATGCATCCTTGATGTTCATCGGGCCCTTTTCTGTATATCTAGGCGGCCTGCTCGGCGCCCGGCGCGTCCTGTTGGCTTGCGCGGCTTTGTTTACCCTGGTCAGCGTAGTGCTTCCCTTTGCTCCGAACCTTCCCGTAATGCTCGTCTTGCTGGTGCTCGCGGGCCTGACAGCAGGAACCTTTTACCCTCTCACGTTGTCCTTTGTTTTACGCAATCTTCCCATGCAATACGTGCTGCTGGGCATCGCGATGTATGCCGTGGACATTCTGTTTACTACGAACGTCGCTACTTCGCTGGAAGCGTGGTACTTCGACCACTTGTCCTGGCGCTGGATCTTTTGGAACAGCGCCGTGCTCACCCCGGTGATGATGGTCCTGGTGTATTTCGGTATTCCATGGCAGCCCTTGCCCAAGCCTAAGGAGGGGCAACCCAAACCCAATTGGAGAGGTTTCCTCTACGCCAGCCTTGGATTGTCGATGCTGTATATCGCGCTCGATCAGGGGCAACGGTTGTATTGGATGAACTCCGGCGTCATCGTCGCTCTGACGGCTTCTGGAGTCTTCCTGCTCGGCGCATCCGCCGTGCGCCATTTCGTCATCCCGAATCCGCTGATCAACTTCAAGTTTCTTGCCCGGCGGAACACCGTTTTGTTGAGCATAGTTCTCTTCCTCTTTCGTTTCGTGATGCTGGCGTCGGTGGTTGCCATCCCCAGCTATCTGGGCTCGATTCAGGGTTATCGTCCATTGCAAACAGGTCCTGTCTTGTTGTGGGTTGCATTGCCGCAATGCGTGCTCGGGCTGCTCGCCATCTACCTGTTGAAGTACATTGATGCCCGGCTCATCCTGACTTTAGGTTTCGCGCTGGTGGCCATCGCCTGCCTCATGAATGCCCAGGTTTCTTCGGTCTGGTCGGGTGAGAACTTTGGCCCATCGCAGGCGGTCATGGCAGTGGGCCTGGCGCTCGCATTCAATGGCATGGTGGGATCGATCATTCTCGAAGTCATCAATACGGGAGCGCTCACTCGTCCGGTGGACGTTCTCACCTTCGCCGGATTTTTCCAGACGATCCGGCTCTTCGGTGGCGAATCCGGGAGCTCCTTGATGGGGCATTTCATTCCCACGCGGGAACAGTTCCACTCCAATATTCTCGGTCTTGGAGTCGGCTTTGGCCAGACGGCTACTGATCAACGGCTATTCGGGCTGACAGCAGGGTTGTCCAGCCACTCCCCGGGCTTGACGACCGCCGCCGGGCGTGCCGGCGAGATCCTCAACCTGCAAATCAGGCAGCAGGCGTTCACGCTGGCCATTGCTGACAGCTTCAGGCTGATCGCGTGGGCCGCCATCTGCTGCTTGATCATCGTGGCCTGTATGGAAACTGTTCCCACTCAATATCGCCAGGTAATGCGGGCTGCCCCCGGACCCGCTTGATGGCGAAGTTGGGTCCTGAAGGATACGGATATGTGGCTAAAGATAACGAAGCGCTGCTCACCTCAATTACTACCGCGGATGCTGGTGTGCATCCGTGTGGCTGACGGCAATTGTTCTGGCTGCTCGAGCGCAGCAAACGACTCCCATGCACCTTACACTGCCCCAGGCCATTGATCTTGCCCTCAAACAGAATCGAAGCCTTGGCCTGGCGCGGCTGGGCGTTGCAGACAGTGAGCACAAGAAACAAATTGCCCGCTCCGACTATTTCCCCCACATCAAGAACGAATCCAGTGTGCTGCACATCACCCAACTTGCTGGAGTGGAAATTCCCGCTGGGGCTTTCGGCAATCATGCCTCCACGGGGCCGATCCCAGGAGAGACCTTGTTCCTCGATCAGGGATTGCTTACTACGTACACCAGCGGCACTGGGCTGGCTCAACCGCTTCACGCAAATGTTCAAGATCCGCGAATCCAACCGCGCAGCCACTGCCGATATCAATAGTGCAAAGATTCAGGTCGATCAGGCAGAGGATAATGTAGTGCTGAAAGTACGGCAGGTGTACTACGGGCTGTTGATTGCTCAACTGAAAAAACAGGCCGCAGTCGAAGAAGTAAATGCAAGCCAGGTCAAAGAGCAGGAAGCTCAGAATGCGGTGGAGAACGGTAGCGCTCTAGATGTCTCCGCTCTTGAAGGCCGTCGCGGGACTTCTGGACGCAAAGCAGCAGGTTCTCACGCAAACCCTACAGATCCACTCTCTATCGTTGACGCTGAGCGATTTGCTTGGTCTCCCGCTGGAGACGCAACTTGAGCTCGACAGCGATCCATCCATGGGGTCGTTATCAACTCCTACTCGCGAAGAGTGTATCCGGATCGCGCAGGACCATAGTCCCGAGATTCGCTCCGCGGAGCAGGCGGTGGTGAAAGCCAAGGCCGGCCTTGCAGCGGCAAAGGACGCCTATATTCCTGACATCACCGGGCTGGCGCGGTATAGCTATCAAAGCGGGATTCCGTTCCTGGTGCATAACTTCGGCACCTTCGGCGCCTCGCTCACTTATGACCTGTTTGACGGCGGCCGCCGGGTCGCCGAGATCAAGGATTCGCGCACGCTCCTCTCCGAGGCCGAGCTTAATCTCGCCAAGGTAAAAGACGAAGTTGCCGTGCAGGTGGAAACGGCGTACGACAAGGTAGAGCAACTGCAGAACATGGTCGGAGTCGCGGAGGAGGCCTTGGAGGTCAGGGTCGAACTTGCCCGGCTATCCGACCGGCAACTCGAACAGAGCGAGGTGTTGGCGTCCAATCGCTCCGAGGCACACGCAAAGGCGGCCTCGGCAAAGGCTTCTTATCTGGAAGCGACGTTAGGGCTGTCGCTTGCCCAGGCCGATCTCAAGCGCACCATTGGCCAGCTGCCCCACTAAACACTAGCTGATCGCCCAGGTCTTCAAATTGAGGGTTACGGTGTCATCCGGAGTCTTCGTCACTCCGTCGGTTTGCGTCGAACCTACCGATGCGGCAGCCTCCATGCTCTGCCGAACAAAGCGTAACGGATCCGGTCCGCGGTCTTTCTTAGAATGACTGCATTTTGTCGATTCTTGCTGTATTGTCTTCGACAGGCAAAGGAGAATCGAGTGACGGGAATCATTACGGGAATTGGATGGCACATGGTCGGCGCCGCATCGGCCGCGTCGTTCTACGCGCCGATCAGCAAGGTGAAGCGCTGGACATGGGAATCGACCTGGGCTGTGGCCGGCATCTTCTCCTGGGTTTTACTCCCTATTTGTGTCAGCGCCTTCCTGCTACCCGATATGCGATCCTTCTACGGATCGCTTGATACGTCCGTCGTTCTCAGGACCTTCCTGTTCGGCTGCATGTGGGGAGTCGGCAACGTGAGCTACGGTCTCACCATGCGCTATCTAGGCATGTCGCTTGGTATCGGAGTTGCCATCGGCGTCACCCTGGTAGTGGGAACGCTGATTCCTCCGCTCATCCATGGACAGGGTGGCGAGCTTATCAGTACGCGTGGCGGCCTGCTCACGCTATTGGGTGTTGCCGTCGCACTTTGCGGCATTGTCATTGTGTCTGTTGCAGGGCATCGCAAAGAGATCGCGCTGGGCGCGGAAATTCGTGAGTTTGATGTGAAGAAGGGGCTGATGCTAGCTGTTATGTGCGGTATCTTTTCTTCCGGCATGTCGTTTGCTATGGACGCCGCCAGGCCCATCCAGGCTTCAGCGATTCTTCTCGGGGTTAAGCCTCTGTACGCTGCGCTTCCCAGCTACGTAATCATCATGGGTGGCGGAGGTCTAATCAATTTTGCTTACTGTTTCAGCCGGCTCATCTTCAAGAAGGAGCTTTCCTTGAAGGCCGACCTCGCTATGCCCGGAGCCACGCTGCTCAAGAACGGATCGCTCGCCGCCGCCGGCGGCATCATGTGGTATCTCCAGTTCTTCTTCTACGCGTGGGGAGCAGCCAGCATCCCTGCGAGCTACGCTTATGTGAACTGGATGCTGCACATGAGTGGCTATGTTCTATTTGGTGGGCTGGTTGGGCTTGCGCTTGGAGAATGGGCCGGTGTGGGCAACAAGCCGGTTCGCCTGCTGTGGGCGGGGATGGTCGTCATCATTGTGGCGGCCAATATTGTCGGCCTCGGTATGGCTTCGTAGCGAAAGCTGCTCGTTCCCAAACAAATGATGGGTGCCCCACGTTCGCCCCAGCGGACGTGGGTTGAAAAAGACAAAGCCCACCAAAACTCTTTTTCATATCGACCAGAAAATTCCAGGACCGGGCCCGGAAAAGCAATCGAAAACATATTTACCCGGCGATCTTGATTTCCAGTTGCTCGCCTTCGTGGAGTTGGATCAGGTCGGCAGATAAACCCTGGTCTGGTCCTTGTTCTTCTCCAGTCGCGTGGTCATTTTCTTGCCGGCCACCGACGCGGTTGCCTTAGAACCTCGCGCGGCCAGCGTGCAGGAGCGGCAGGGCAATGTACCGGCCAGCATTTGAATCGTGAAGCTAACCCCGCCGGCTGGCGTGCGCTTGAGAGTATAGGTTCCCCAGCCTGTGCCCGTTGCCCAGAAACAGTGGAAGTTCTCGTGCGGCAGCTTCGGCAGCGCCATCACATGGGCACGATCCCCTTCATAGTGGAATCCGCTGAGAGCCACGACGCTCGACCACGAAGACATCGCGCGGGCATAGTGATGGCCGCACTCCGCCTCATCCCAAGGGTTGCGCTTGACCCCGTCGAAGCGGGCGCGCAGATTCTCAACGTACTCTACCCCTTGCGGAATCATGCCGGAGTAGAACATCAGCGCCGCGGTCGAATGCTCCAGACCAGTCCATGCCTCCGCGTAATAGGGAAACGGAATATGAGGTCGAGGCGCCTTCCCGTAATCGCAGACCACTACGGCAGCTTCGTTATTCAGCGCATAAGTACGTTGCACGGTGTCATGGTCCACCAGGCTTCGTTTGTAGTTGTATCGATAAATCGATTCCAGCGCGGTGCGCACATGCTGTGGCGAAACCAATGGTCCCAGCCCGGCTATGTCGGCGAGATATTGCCCTAACATCTGATCGATCAGGCACCCCTCGCCAACTTGATACTCTGGCTGTTCCGTATTCTCGCTGCCCATGCCACTGCGCAGTTGGGGAGAAATCTGGTCCGGACGAAAGCCGCGAATCTGCTGGATATAGAACTCGTTGCGAAACAGGTTGGCATCAATCCAGCGACTGCCCATCTCGAACAGCCTTCGATACTCATTCGCCGAGGCGTCATCGCCCGCGGCGCGCCCCATCTCTTCCGCCGCACGCAACGCACCCAGGTAATAGATGCCGCAGAGGGGATTCGGGCCGTAGAACTCGACGTCATAGGTATTATGCTGAACACCATCCAGGACACCGTCACGGTTCGCATCCCAGCCTCCGGGAATCCAGGCGAACTCGATGGCCTTCTTTACGCGCGGCCACATCGTCTTAAGCCACGCCTCGTCTCCGCAAAGCTTCCAATCCAGATACGCGTGGATGATCTGCCCCATCTGCCCGTCTGCCGCTGCGATGTGGTATCTCTCCTTGCCGTCGGGAAGCAGCTGGCGAAAACGCATGCCGCCCTGGTCGTCCATGCTGTACCCGAAGGCAGCCTCACGCAGCGATCGTGCGTACGAAGGAAAGAGAAAGGCGGTTGCCGTCTCGTAATTCCACACATGGGTGCAGTTTCCGAAGCAGCAGCCTAAATGATCATCGGAGCCCTCGAAGCCATGGAATTCGCCATCCGCGGTGCGAAAGCAGGTGGTCGTCGCCAGCGTGGAAAGGTTAGCGCTTGCCGCTTCTTTAACGGCCGCGGGCAGCGTGCTGGCGGCGAATGCGTTGGCAAAGGTGCGCGTGCGGGTTTCCAGCGATTCGAGATTCGTCGCCGTATATTCGGCTACCTCCCACGCATCCTTGAAGCGCGTGGCATAGTAGTTGCCGATGATGGTGTGCCCCTCGCCCGGGGGAGCGTCCCATCCGCACCAATCCGGGGTGCGGTTGGGGAAGTGCCAGGCTAACAGGAAAGTGAATTCCGCTGACCCGCCGGCCGGGATCGATCTCTGCTGGCAAAGGGCCCCCACTGCGCTCAGTGATGCCGGCTCGTTCAGCAGTTGGCCATCTTGCGAAAAGGCATCCCAAAACAACATGGGCGAATTCCACCAACGCCCTCGCGGCCAGCCGCGCCAATGGGTGGTCCGCGCACCTTGTCCGGAAATTACCGCGAGGGCAAAGCTGCCCTGCATCGGGTCGCCGGCGGCCACGCTTGGATTGGTCATCAGGAGACCTTCCAGCTGATTCGCCGTGCGGTGCTCATTCACGCGCGGGTCCTTGGGGTCACGTGCCTGGTCGGTTCTGGAGGGGACCTTTACCGGGTTGTCGATGGAAAACGCAATGGCGACGAGGGCGCTTGAATGGCCCGGGTTGCTCACGCGATAGCGCAAGATCGCAACCGGCAGGCCCGAGGCGTCAGGATCATGCGGGATGAAGGGCGAAAAAGCATCGAGCTCAATCTTGACCGGCAGGCTTGGGTCTTTGAATTGAAGATGCGCCAGCGGATACTGCGCAGTAAACTCGGCCGTGGCGATGCGGCTTAGACCGGGTGAATTGTTCGAGCCCAGGCCGTCCTGGCCTTCATACGGCGGCAGAATGCGTGCTTCCAGAACGTGCGCGATGGGCTTCGCATCCCCGGCTTTGATCCAGATCGCGGGAAATGCGTATGGCGGCGAAAAGCCTTTGTTTGGCCGATTGAAGATCTCCCAATCGCGCAGCTGACCTCGCCCTCCCAGGGCCAGGCTTCCGGAGCCCGACGCCGCCCAGCGGGAAGGCAAGCATCTTGAGCTGATCGCCGGTGAAGACGCGTGGAAACGCGATCTTTTCTGCTGCTTCGCGTGCGTGCGGTATCGCAGTCTCCGCCTCTGCAAACGGAGACCAATGGGGAATTTGCGTGGTAGCGCCGATAGCGCCCGCAGCCTGCTTGAAGAAATCCCGTCGCCCTATTCGATACTTGCCGGCCATTGACCCCTCGCACGTATGTTGCAGGTCTAGTGTAGTCGCGCGACGCGTTGATTGACTTCGCGGGATACTTTACTCATGTCGTTTTTCTGCAAATGGTAAGTGTCCACCAATAAGTCTCCGCCGACATACACTTTGGCCAGATTCATGGCATTGCAGGCCAGCACTACGGCGGCATAGGGATCGACCACAGGCCCGCGCTCGACCAGTTTGGGATCGACAATGATGATGTCGCCAAACTTGCCTACTTCGAGGCTACCCACTTTGTCCGCGACCCCGAGAACCTCCGCGCTCCCCATGGTGTGGAAGCGCAGCACGTCAATGGGCTGCAGAATTTTCGCGCTTTCGTATTTCGCGCGAATGACGTAGAGGCCCATGCGCATATTCTCGAACGGATCCGGGAGGTCCGAACTTCCTTCGCCATCAACCCCCATGCCCACCTTGATGCCCATCTTTCGATATTTGGGAATGTCGGCGATGCCCGACGCCAGCCGGCCATTCGACATGGGGTTCCATACCATTCCGGAGCCGGCGGCCGCCACCGTCTTCAGGATGGCATCATCGGTGTGGATGAAGTGCCCAAAGCTCACGTTCGGGCCCAGGATGTTGACCGCGGTAATGTATTTGAAATTGTCGCGCTGCGCCTGCTGGTTCACTGGAGATTCCAGGTAATGAATCTCCGAGTAGAGATGGTAATCGCGGAGAAACGAAGCATCGAGTTGAAGAGCCTGTGGAGTGGTAATCCATCCGGAGTATGCCATCTTCAAAACGGTCGGGCGCGACATATCCTTTCTGGCATAGGCTAAAAATTTCTCCAGGTTTGCGCGGCGAACTTCCGGGGTTGAGTTGCCTGACGGCTCGTAGGAATGAATAAAGCGCATTCCGGAATCGAGCTCTGCCCGCCACTGATATTCCTCGAAAGCCTCGTTATCTTTGCGCGCATAGGCGAAGTTGTAGACGGAGGTGATTCCGTGAACCAGGTGGTCGAGGGCGCCTTGTAGGGTGAACCAGTAGTAGTCCTCCGGACTGGTCCCCAGTTCCCGGGTTTCCAGTGCTTCGACCCAACCCGTCAGGGCAGGGTATTGGTAGACATATTGGTCTGTAGCCAGTCCGCGAAAAGCACTCTCCGATAGATGACTGTGCGCAGAGATGAAGCCAGGGAGAACGAACTTTCCCTTGGCGTCGTAGGTGGTCTGCGCTTGCATGCCCGGGGGAGGGTTGCCCTTGCCGATCGCTTTGATCTTTCCGTCGCTGCCCACCAGGATGTAGCCGACGAACGGCTCAGTCTGGCCGGGTTTCATGGTCAGGTTCGTACCGTTGACGATGAGCAACTTATCTACGGCGAAGGCGCGGTAAGGGCACAACACAACAGCCAGGAAAGCTGCACAAAGGAAGCCCCAGCGACCGGGAAAGAGCATTTTCTCGGATCCTCCATTTTTACTCCCGCGCAATCGTTTCCGCGCGAGCGGCTACATCAGGGCCTATGTGATTTGTTCGCCAGCAGGGGATATAGAGTACCACTACTCCTCCCGATTTTCTGGAATCAGCGAGCTTCATGCGCTCCGGCTGGTACGGCACCGCCGCATGAAAAAGTTGGCGACGATATTGAGCTAGCTGTAAAGTCATTGTTACCCCCAAAGGTCAAGCTGACGTGTGTCCCCCGGTAGACTGGGAGGCGTTACCCGGTCCGCACAACCTGAACCTATGCTTTGAGGGCTTCCTGAGGTGAGCACTTTGTCCATCAGCAGTTCAAGAGATGGCCTGGAATCCGGTTTTTCTGCCTGTGCCGCCCGCTTGGCCGGAAGATCAAAGCGGGGCAAAATCCTGCTTATCGAGTGCTGCTTTGCAGTGCTGGCGCTTGCCGGACTGCACGCCTTTGCCGACCCAGTTTCCACCGGGACCAAGTTGGAGATTCGCCTAAAGGAGCCGATCAGCTCGTACGCTACAAAGAAAGGGTCCAGGATCTCAGGTGTTTTGATCGCTCCAGTGACAGAGAAGGGCGATATGCTGCTCCCTCTCGGAACTACCGTGGAAGGCTCTGTTGTATCGGTGCGCAAGGTGGGGATCGGGGTTGTCCATGAAACGGCCCGGATCCAACTGCAATTCGATCGCGTGCTTCTTTCTGACGGAAAAAGCTTTCCCTTGCAATGCCGGATTACGGAGGTGGAGAACGCCCGGGAATCCGTGGACAAGGAGGGCCGTATCCAGGGAATCCGCTCCACCGCCACGTTGAGCTATCGCGCTTCGGGTTTTGTCGGCAGCCTTGCTTTTGGCGACCCGATCGCAGCCATCTTCACCACCGCTGCTTCCGCTTCCGTCCTCAGATTTTCAGAGCCCGAGATTTCTTTACCCGCGGGCACGGAGTTGATTGCCGAGCTAACCGCTCCGATAGTCCTTCCGAAGGAGGAAGCAGCACACGTCCCTCCCATTGCGACCACGGATGCCATGAGTAAAGAGCTTAGCCAGCTGGTGGAACAGTTGCCGTTTCGGACATATACCGAAAAAGGTCACATCCCGTCGGACATAACCAACCTGATCTTCATCGGCAGCGCCGGCGCCGTGGAGCGCGCGTTCGCCGCCAGTGACTGGGTGCAAGTGGACTCCCTCACAGCCGGGTCAACCTATGCCACCATACGCTCGGTCGCCGAGAATCAGGGTTACAAAAGCGCACCCATGTCGACCCTGCTGCTCGGCGACCAGGCTCCTGCTTATGCCTACGCCAAGACGTTGAACACCTTTTCCAAACGGCATCATCTTCGCATATGGGGGAGCTCTCTCGACTGGTATAACCAAAGCGTCTGGACCTCCTCATCGACGCACGACACCGGCATCGGGTTTTCCAAGAAGAACAAAACGTTTATCCACCTGATCGACACGCATATCGACAACGAACGCGCGAAAGTCGTCAACGATCTGATCTTTACCGGGTGCGTTTCGCGTGTGCAATTGGTCACCCGGCCGTGGATTCCCAAGGACGCAAAGAATGGAACCGGGGAAGATCTCGTCACGGACGGGCGGGTCGCGGTGCTGCAGTTGAACGATTGCCTGGGGCCGCAGGATAAGCCGGAGCCTGCCGGTGATACGCTGCCGATCCATGGCAATCGCGTGGACCGCGTATCGCGGCAAACCGTGCTGACGCTTAAGAACAATATCCTGCGCGACAACGTGGGCGTGATGGCTTATTCCGGCATTCGCACCGGCATTAAGGAAATGAAGAAGACGGACACTCCGCGGGCTCCGAGAAGCATGGATATCGAGGGCGACAAGTACACGATTAATGGGACCGATGGGCACCAGAACGACTACACATCCTCGTCCGCGTCGATCATGCACGGAACCCCTGAGACGATGGACGCAGCTGACCGTTGGAAACCACCTTCGGTCGAGATCGGCTTTCGAGGATCCTGGTTAGGCTACGCCGGCGGGGATGGCGGTGGAATCGGCTTCATCCTGGACTCCATCGACCCTCCTGGGGAGCAAATCGTGATTGCGCTCGGCAACTCCATGCACAACGGTTGGAATCTTGGAGGGTCTGTCACCCTTGACTCGCAGAAGTATTTCTCCCAGGAATTTAGTTACAACTACAGTTTCAGTACGTTTCAAATGGGATTGGCGGTGGTGGATAACGACACCACGAGCGCTACTGTGCAGAGCGCATTTGCTTTTGCCAACACCGGGCTCCGGACTTCTCAGGTGTCGTACAACCTTCTTATCCATATGCGCCCAAAGACCTCGCGGTTGCGTCCCTATTTCGCGGTTGGGCCTGCTCTGCAGCTTATGCATTTGGACGACGCCCCGATCAAAAAGGCGCCCAACTACTTTAGGCTGGGGCTTAGTAACATCGGGCTGCTGAGTGCCGCCTATAACTTTGGCAGCACGCCTCCTCTGGAGGGTGGAGGCATCTTTCAGGTTGGATTCAACTACGGCGGTGGCGTTCGCTATCGCGTAACGCCCCGGTGGATGATTCGCTTGGACTATCGCGAGACGCTGGTGTCGCAGCCCGATTTCTGGACGAAGTCCAAGGCCAATATTCTCAGCGGCATCGAGTTGGACAATGCGACCCTGACTTTCGTCGGACCTGTACTCGCCGGAGCCATGCGCCAACAGCGGGTCGGCGGCGGAGTATCTTTCACCTTTTGAATGGTGGAACCACGATTGCAGACCGGAGCGCGGCAGGGAGGGATCCGGGTTGAGGGCCGCGCCTACGGCGCTCCCACGGCAGGCCGGACAGGCGGGGCGGGCGAGATGACAAAGGAGGGCTGATGAACGCGGGCGAATTTCGTGAAGTTGGGCACCAAGTGGTGGATCTACTCGCTGAGTACCTGGAGAAAATCGAGGAGCGACCGGTGTTTCCCGATGTAGAGCCGGCGACCCTAACCAAGCTCTTCGCCGAGGCGCTGCCTCAGGATCCCAGCTCTGCGGAGTCGGTTCTAGGTGAGCTGGAGCAGAAGCTTCTGCCTAACTGTACCCATGTCGGACATCCAGGCTATATGGGGTTGATTACGCCCTCGCCGAGCCCAATTGGAATCATCGCGGACTTCATTTGCTCCGCTCTCAATCAAAACATTGGGACCTACACCCTTGGTCCTGCCGCGGTCTCCATGGAGCGGCGCACCGTCCGCTGGCTCACTGACCTGGTGGGCTACGGTGAGGACGCTGGCGGCAACCTGACTAGCGGCGGGATGATGGCGAACTTCACAGGGCTCAAACTGGCGCGGGACTTCGTTTCGGGCGACCGGATTCAGCAGCAGGGCGTCCAGGAACGATGGGCTGTTTACGCGTCGGAAGAACGGCATGTCTCGGTGGATAAAGCGGTGGACGCTGTGGGGCTGGGGCGTCTGGCGCTGCGTGCTCTGCCAACCGACCGCGAATTCCGCATACGGTTGGATGCACTTGAGGCGGCCATCGCGGAGGATCGCAAAGCCGGCATACAGCCGATGTGCATCGTGGGCATTTTCGGAACCACCAACACCGGCGCGATCGATCCGGTGCGCGCGCTGCGGGCGATCGCGGATCGCGAGGGAATGTGGCTGCATATCGATGCCGCTTATGGCGGCGGCATGTTGCTTTCCCACGCATGGCCCATGGGCGACCAGGGATTAGAACTTGCGGATTCGGTCACGATTGATCCCCACAAGTGGTTCTACGCGCCGCTGGATGCGGGTGCGATCCTGGTTAAGGATGACCGTCGATTGACCGCGTCCTTCGGCATTAAGCCCGCATATCTTACCGACGAATTCGATCGCGCAAACGAGCGCTACCAGTATTACGTTCACAGCTTCGAGCAGTCGAGACGCTTTCGCGGGCTTAAAGTGTGGATGAGTTTCAAGCGCTACGGAGCACGCCAGATCGGGGAGTGGATCGACAACAATGTACGCCAGGCGAAGCACCTTTACTCGCTGGTAGAAAAACATCCTGACTTTGAGGCGGCGAGTGAACCGCCGCTGTCGGCGATCTGCATTCGCTATCGAGGCGCGGGTCTGGATGAGGCGCAATCCAAGCAACTACATGCGGAGGTTGCCAGGCGCGTGGAACGGAGCGGAAAATTCTGGTTCTCGACCACGGAGCTGAAAGGAAAGGCGTACTTTCGCATTAGCCCGGTGAACTTTCGTACGCGTAGTGAACATATAGACCAGCTGCTGGCCTTGCTTGAGCAGGAATGCCATACCGCGTTCGCAAGCATCAGCGCGCATAAGCGGTAGAGAATCGAGTGCTCTACCCTGCACAGTCGAGCCGGGGTCTTCCTTGAAAAGCGATGCCGCCGTTTCACCCTCGCGTGCGCGATGCCGCTTCGTGCCGTTTCTTGCCGGGTGATGGGGGTTCGCACGAGGCTCTGCCGGTGGATTCCCGGATGACGAGTTCCGGTTCCATGACCACCTGTGGTGCATAGGGGGCCTTGGGATGATTGATCCGGTTGAGCAGAGATTCCGCGCCTGCTTGACCCATAGCACGGAGGGGCTGGCGAATAGTGGTCAGGCTGGGAATGCCGAATGGGGCGCTGAGCACATCGTCGAAGCCGATCACGGAGATGTCTTGCGGGACCGTGAGTCCAGCTTCGTGAAGGGCCCGAATGGCCCCGAAGGCAGCGATATCGTTGAATGCGAAGAGCGCTGTAAAATTCCTGGTACGCGACAGCAGGTCTTTTACCGGGCCATACCCCAGGGCCGGCGACCAACTGTTCTCAGTCAGCTTAATCAGCAGATCCTGGTGCACCTCCAACCCGAAAGCGCAGGCTGTTTCCATGATCTCCCGCCAGCGATAGTCCGTATCGACCGTCTGTTCCTGGCCTCTCATGAACGCTATTCTGCGGTGTCCCAAATCGACGAGATGCTTGACAGCGAGATAAGCGGCCTGCTTGTGGTTTAGTTGGATGTTGGTTACTCCCTCAACATCCTGGTGGCCGGAAATGGACACGATCGGCACCGAGACCTGCGGCGGGGTCGGAGTATTCACCAGGAGCAGTCCATCCACGGACCGTTCGAGCAACATCCGCGGATATTCCTCCAGCAACTCCGGCTGCCAGTAATGCGCGGCCATCAGGTAGAAGTATTTCGCGGCCATCAGGTACTCTTCCACGCCGTTCATGACCAGCGTAAAGTAACCCTCACTCATCTCAGAGACCAACACGCCCACAGACATGCTGCGTTTCTTGCGCAACGAGCGGGCGAAGTAATTGGGTCGATACTGTAATTCGCTAGCCGCGGCCAGGATTCGCTTCCTGGTGGCGAGCGGAATCGCCTGCGCAGCCGGTGCATCGCTCACGACAACGGATACAGTCGTCAGCGACAGCCCAAGGTGGCTCGCCAGGGTGCGAAGGGTTACCGGTCCATCCTTTTCGGGTGCTTTCTTCAAGGGTAAGACGGAGTGTTGCATTCTTGGTCGTATGTTGTCAAAACGAAAACGTTTTGCACTTATCCCTCCTGAGTTCCCATTACGCGGCTCGCTGGCACTCGGTTCCAATAAGCTGAAAATAAATCGCTTGACAGTCTTTCAGCGCCTCGAGCTGCCTTCCGGGGGGGGCGACCCTCTCTTCAGAGAACAGAATCCGTTCTGTTTTGCCATGTCGGCGGCCACACCCGGACCAGGGAAGAGTTCTGCCGGTGATGTAACTCGATCTATGGCCCCCGAAGACTCTCAACTTCGATATCACTTCAAGGGCTCCCGAATGCTCAAAGAACATCAGGATTCAATCAGGGCTTCGGGGGCGTTCAAGATTTGCAACATATCCAGTGGCGAATATCGGCATCGTTCAAAGGTGCTTATTGCTATTACTGTTTCTGCGGGACCAAATGCGGGCTCGTGGATTCCATTCCGCGTCGGCCATCGCCGATGTGTTTTTGCAAAACGGGCCTTCCCTCTAACAACTCCCTACAGCTCTGTCCATCCATCTCCACCCATGCCAAGCTGAGCCACCGCCCTCAATTTGTCATCCAATCAAGCGAAGCCGAGGGACCTGCTGTGCGCCTTTCCCCCTAACACTCCCTACAGCTCCGTCCATCCACCTCCACCCATGCCGAGGTGGACCATCGCTCTCAACTTTGTCATCCCGAGAGTCTGTGACTTTTTGATCTTTTCGTGTTTTTTGCACCCGACCAGATGTTTTTCAATCCCCTCCAGAAAGGCGTCATCCTGAGCGAAGCGCCTCGCAGATCTATCGCATAACAGAGGGTTTTATGCGCGCAGTCGAAGGCCTGTCCTGAGCGTAGCCGAACCCCGGCGATGCTTGTTGGCAGATGCTCTTCGGAGCTTTCCGGCCACAGACCACAAGGGAAATTAAAAAAGTCACAACCTCCGAGCGTAGCCGACCTGTCCCGGCGTGCCGTGGAGGGACCTGCTGTGCGCCTTTCCCCTCTAACAACTCCCTACACCTCCGTCCATCCACCTTGGCATTGGTCGAGGTGGATGGACGGAAGCACTGCCATTTGCCCGCTAATCGGACAGCTCTGATTCTCAACCGTCCCGGGACTGTGTCATAGCGGAACCAATAGGAACCGGACGGGTACGCTAGGTTCGCCCAAGCGTACCTGGGCTAGACTGATGAAGCAGAGCTCTTCATGAAACCTCTTGTATCCGGTATTTTGATCGGTCCTGCTCTTCTCTCCAATCGCTGTGTGGGGTCTGGGGGCGGATACAGCCAAGCAAATCTTTGAGTCTGCGACCCAGGCGTTGAACGCAGGGGACTACCCCGCGGCGGAAGCGGGTTTCAATCAAGTGCTCAAACTTGATCCGCGTAATGTCAGTGCTCTTGCCAACCTCGGGGTTTTGTATGCCAAGACCCATCGATATGGGAAGGCGATCGACGTATATCAACGCGCTCTTCGCATCAGCCCTCAGTTGCGCGAGATTCAGCTCGATCTTGGCCTCGCCTATCTCAAACAGGAAGATTGCGTCCATGCGTTGCCATATTTCCGCCAGTTGCACGAGCGATCACCTGCCGACCAGCAGGCCGCCATGCTTCTGGCTACATGCCTCACATTCAGCAGGCATCCCGATCAAGGCTTGGGCTTACTGAAGCCGTTGACGGAGGCGGATAATCCGGACCCGGCAGCACTCTACCTGCTTGGGGTTGCTTATGCGCGCGCCGGGCAGGCGCAACAGGCGCAGCAGGTATTTAGCAAACTTTTTGCCGACAGCGCCACTCCGGCGCAAGCCAATTTTCTGCTGGGCCACGCCTATTACGACGGAGCGCAATTTGCTGAAGCGGAGCAGGCCTACCAGGCAGTGCTGCAAGCCGATCCTTCATTTCCCGGGGCTCATCGCGAGCTCGGCAAGGTATACATCAGCTTGAGGAAGAACGCCGATGCGGAAAAGCAGTTGAAACAGGCGATCGAGGCTGACCCGCAGGATGCCAGCGCCTTGTATTTCTTGGGAGCGCTGCTGGTTCAGTCGCAGCGTTATCCGGACGGTCTGTCCTATTTGGAAAAAGCGCAGCGCATGACCCCGGATGCGTGGGCCACTTATTTCTATATGGGAAAGGCGCAGTTTCAGCAGCACGATACCGCGGCTGCTGTGCACCTGCTCCGCCAGGCCGTAGAGATGAATCCTGAGGACGCGGGATCGTTCTACCTGCTCTCGCGTGCCTTACGTGCCGAGGGCCATGTGCAAGAGGCAGACGCGGCCATGCAACGCGTGGTGCAACTACATACCTCCTCGCTGGAAGCGGAGAAACATGCTCTTAAAGACGCGGGCGTCGTTGGTGCTCGCTAGCGCTTTGTTATGAAACGATGCTAGGGGTGCATCACCAGCGTTCGTTCCAGGCGGAAGGTCATTGCCGTCTCGGCCGGAACGCTGATTTCTTTGCCGCGGGTGAATAGCTGGGTCAGCGCACCGCCTCCGGCCCCTGCAAGGGCGCCAATGCCGGCGCCTTTTCCTCCTCCAAAAACAGCGCCCATCAGCGCGCCAATGCCCGCGCCGCCGCCGGCATATTCCGCCGTGCGCCGGTTAGCTCCCAGACCGCTGCGATTGCTTTCCGTCACCGAAGAAGTATCGACCCGGTATTGTTCGCCGTGAATGTCGACGGAGTAGAGATCCAGGACCAATTCCGGGCTGTGGACGGCTCCTCCACTGCGGACGTTGCTTACCACTAACTGGGCGCGTGTGCCGGCGGGAATCGCAATGCTGCCGGCGCTTCCGTAGACATTCTGCTGGATCGTTGCGGGATAGAGTTGGCCGGAGGACTCCTGGCCAGACCGGATGGCATCCGACGTGAGGACCACGATGTCTGTGCCTTCCGGAATGACCAATGTGGGAATATGGTGCGGCGCAGCGGGAGCGGGCGACCCGGTGAGAACGAGGGAGCTGACGTCGCGGAAGGGGAACTGATAATCGATGCCGCCGCTACCTTCGAAGGAAATCATCTCGGTTCCGTTCAGTTGGCCGGAGTAAGTTCGTCCATTGCGTAAGGTGAGGTGGTCGGCGGCATTCGAGAAGACAATCGACTGCACGTCGCCAGCGGGAAGGTCATAGTGAATGCCCTGGTTATCGGTAAACGAGAGAGTGCCATTTCCTGCCGGCGTGTAGTGTCCGGAGTAGCTGGTGCCATCGTGCAAAACAATAATGTCTGCGCTCGCAAACAGGGTGGTGGAGAGCAATGCCCAAAGTATCGCTTGTTGCTTCAGCTGTTTCATTCGGCTGACCCCTTGACCTAAAAAAGATTAGCCCAAATAGCCAACGGGCAAAGAATAATTTTGGTCATCGGTCAGGAGGCAGGTTGTGCAACCAAGGTGGCCACTTGCGTTGGGTCAGGCGCTCTTCAAACGAGTAGAGATTGACGTGTGCCACATAATGTGACACATTTGGTCTATGCCGAAGATCAACCTCCGTGAGCTTCGAGACACTCGCCAGTTGAAGGCGTGGCTTCGGGCCGGCAAAACAGTCGAACTCCACGAACGAGATCGCCTTCTTGCCACGATTGTTCCCGAGCCGGCTCGTGGCGAACCCAAACAATGGCCGGACTTCGCCGCCCGCGTGGAAAAGCTTTTTGGGGAGCGTTGTTTACCGGGAGCCGATCTTCTGATCGAGGAGCGCGGTCGCTTTTGACGGTCTACGCGGATACCAGCGTTTTCGTCTCCTTGTACTTACCGGATGCCCATTCCAGGGAAGCACAGCAGCACATGGCGCAACATCCTCGTATTTGGCTGACGCCGCTGCATCGCGCTGAATGGACACATGCAATTGGCCAGCACCTATTTCAGCACAAGATTACAACCAGGGAAGCGCAATCGGTTTACCGGGAGTTCGAGCGTGATCGCGAAGCCGGTGTGTGGATTGAAGTAGGGCTCCCGGAGCGGGTATTTGACTCGTGTATTGTGCTGGCTCGAAATCGTGTGCCAAGGCTCGGTGTCCGAACGCTCGACACGCTCCATGTAGCTCTCAGCTCTGGAGCTGAAGGCCGACCATTTCTGGACATTTGACCGTCGCCAAGCCAAGCTGGCCGAAGCAGAGGGATTAGAAACCCTGTAGGCGGACTGCGCCAATCTCAATTTCGCTTAGAAAAGAATTTTCACCCCAAACTGGATCTGCCGCGAAGTCGTGGCCGTTGCGCTCACCACACCTGCAGTTGGCGACGGTGCAACTTCTGCCGTGGGCGCCTTTGGGGTTGGGCCGGAACTGAAGACGACCGGGTTCGGCGTGGTGAAGTTGGAGTGGTTCAGCACGTTGAAGAACTCCGCACGAAATTGTGCGCGAAGCCGCTCATGGATCGTGGTGTTCTTGACCAGGGCGAGATCCAGCTCCGACAGGCCGGGACCGGTGAGTGTGTCGCGGCCGACATTTCCAAATGTGCCTGGAGGGGGCGCGGTGAAAGCAGCCGGATTGAACCACTGTGCCACTCTCTTGGCATAGAGCGGACCGTGAAAACCGGGAGCCAGGTTCGGGCGCACAGGGTTGCGCGTATCCCCGTTGCCGGTTGGGTTGTAGCCAAGCTGCGGCGAGAGGGGGAAACCGCTCTGCAGCGTGGCGATGCCGCTCACCGACCAGCCGCCCACCAACTCCTTTGCCAAGGGGTTGGCAAGCCGCCCGTCGCTGAAAGGTAACTCCCAGGTGCCATTGATTGCAGCGGCATGGCGAATATTAGTAGCCGCCGGTCCGTAGTCGAGCCCAGGGTTTCCTGGATACATGACATACGCCGGGGTGTTGGCCGAGACGCTGGTATTCCAGGCCGAGCCATCGTCCAAGTTGCTGGCGAAGGTATAAACGCCGCGCAGCTGCAGCCCGTGAGACAATTGGCGGCGCACATCCACCTCGAGACCGTTATAGTTGCTGATTCCCTGCGAGACCCAGGAAGTGGTGTTGGCGACGTTTGGGTTGGCCTTGATTGAGCTCGCGTAGAAGACAGTTCCCGGCGCAAGCGTTGCAGGGCAGGGCGATGCCGGGCACACGACGGTTGCGGGCGTGTTCTGATCCTCGGAGAGAATCTGATGGTATCCATGCGAACCGACATAGCCGATGGTGAGCGAAGTCGCCGGGGCGATCTGTCGCTCGATCTTGAAGGTCCAGGCAAGTACCGTGGGGGTAGCGATGTCCGGCTGCACATTGCTGGGTGAGATCTGTCCGCTGCCTTTGCTCGTACCAGTGGCGAGGGCGGCCAGCTTGTCTACGGTCGTATTACTAAACGACAGAGTGGTGTTGAACGGCGCAGTCTGGTCAAGCCGGTAGTCCAGTGTATCCAGCAGCGCGCGATGCACGCCGAAGCTTGCCCGCAGGGCAGTCTTGCCATTGCCGAAGAGATCGTAGGCCACTCCGATGCGCGGCTCGGGCATAAAGGTGGCGCGGTTTTGCGCCAGAGCGGAGCCGCCGATGGTGGGATTCGTGTTGATGACACCGTCGGTGAAACCGTAGTTCGAGGCACGGTTGTGGGTCTCGTTCCAGCCGTTGCTTGATTCGGAACGGAAGCCCGCGCGCAGCTCGAGGCGGGGCGTTACCTTCCACGCGTCTTCGATAAAGCCTGCTCCAAAGAGCGACCGCCAGCCGAGCTCCGTCGGTGCAGGCACTACCGTAAACGTCGCGACG
Source organism: uncultured Acidobacteriaceae bacterium (assembly GCA_963746595.1). Taxonomy (GTDB): domain Bacteria; phylum Acidobacteriota; class Terriglobia; order Terriglobales; family Acidobacteriaceae; genus PALSA-350. The sequence goes on along the minus strand of CAVVBS010000009.1, from coordinate 396,133 downwards.
CTGCCTTTCAGAAAGCTGCTGAGAGTCGAGAAGGAGGCTTGTCCATACTGGTTTTGAGCCAGGTTGTCATTGGATTGCAGCCGCTGCAGCCATACGCCCACCTCGACCTGGTGCCGTCCTCGGGTCCAGAAAATATGATCGTCCACGGTGAAGAGATTACGGACAGCCTGGTTGTTGCTGCCGGTGTTCGCCCCCGCCAGCGTCACCTGAGAGGCGCCATTCGAGGCCGTGCTGCCTGCGATCACAACGGCTCCGACGGGCGCGCCGGCGACCCAGCCAGGCACTGAGTCCGGAGCCTGACCGGTAAAGTAATAGGCCGCCCGCGAATAGCCGAAACGGAAGGTATTGAGCAGGTTGGGAGAGAAGATGTGCTGCTCTTGCGCGCTTAAGACCTGCTCCCGCAGCCGCTCGTAAATGGTTGAATAGGGGTTTTGCGAGGGAGTGTTGGCGTCACTGTCATCCACGGTATAGACGCCGAAGAGCAGATCGTTCGCGGTCAGGTTGGTATCGACCCGCGTGGTGCCAAAATCCTCGCGGACGTGTTGTGGCGGATTGGCGAAGGCTTCAGCAATCCCGCTTGGCGTGCCATTCGGGTTGAGCAGCTCGGGGCCGTTGGCTACCGGCCAAAGCGCGAGCAGCGGCCGGACGATGGTAGCGGCAGCGGCGCGCGAGGTGTCGTCTGGAACGAAGCTGACTGCGCTAAGACCGAGATGCTGGCGGTAACCTTCATAGTTACCGAAGCCAAATAGCTTGTCGTGACGGATCGGGCCGCCGAGGGCTGCGCCGAAGTTGTTACGTTGAAATTCCGGAATCTGCGCCTGGTCGAAATAATTGCGCGCGTCCAGTGTGCTGTTGCGCAGAAATTCGTACACGGAACCGTGAAGCTGGTTTCCGCCCGATGCCGTGATGATCGATATCTGCGCGCCGGTACGCTTGCCGTAATTCGCACCATACGTATCGCTGACCACGTTGAATTCGCGGACCGCGTCCACCCCCAGCAGCTGCCCGCTAGTCCCACCTGGGGTTACGTTGATGAGCGAGGCGCCGGTGTACTCGATTCCGTTCAGCAGGAAGAGATTGTCTTGCGGGCGCCGTCCGGAGACGGAGTACATATTGCCTACGGAAGAGTTCGATGTGCCCACGCCGCCCGAGCGCTGGGTGGTGTAGCTGACCGAAGCAGGATTCAGCTGGATCAACTGGTCGAAACTCCGGCCATTGAGCGGCAGTTGCTTGACCTGCTGCTCATCGACCAGTCCTTGCGTTTGCAAGGTTGAGGTGTCAACCACGGCGGGAGTGTCCACCACACGAACGCTCTGTTGCACGCTGCCGAGGGTGAGCGCCAGGTGCAGTTGAACATTCTGACCGACGGTGAGCGCAATGCCTGTGCGGCTGAGAGGCGCAAAGCCATCCCGCGAAACAGAGACGGTGTAAGTGCCCACCGCGATCGAGGGCGCGGAGAATATACCACTCTCCGCGGTAGTGAACTTGCGTTCGCTGCCTGTCTCATCATTGCGGATAAGCACTTCGGCTCGTGCCACAGCAGCGCCCGCGGGATCGACAACGTTGCCGGAGATAGTGCCTCCCACCATCTGGGCTCTGGCCCCCGGTGAAAATAATGCAACCGCAACCAGGGTGGAGAAGAGGAAATGGCGAAGTAGAAGCTGCAAGTCACGCATAAGTAAACTCCAGGAGAGATTGCCGCGCACGGCTGGAAACAGTAAGGGAGGACGTACGACTACCGGCTACAACAAGAACGGAAGAGGCGCAGCGAGGGGCTGGCGTCAGATGCAAATCTGGTTAGATGGAGAGCAATGCCCACGTGCAGATTTCCCTAAATAGAAAAGCTGTTTTGGAAGATGCTGCCAGGAGAGAAGCAGCTATGCTGTGTCCGTTGCGAGTTAGCGCAAACAACAACAGCTGGCCTGCGCCAAGGCGGCGCGGCTACAGCTTGGACAGCAATGGAGAACAGACGTCACCCTAAGAGGATAACACAGTAGGTGCTGCGGAGACACAGGTGCGACTGGCCTAGGTGTAGTGCTGCGCCTACGGTGCTCCCACGGCAGGCCGGGCCTGGCAGATCATCTTCGGGATTGAACCCCAGCCTCCCGAGTCTGGGTGACAACGCACAATCCCTGACCCGCAATGAGTGCTGAAGCCCAGGACTGGGTCCTGGGATATTCTCAGCCGTCCCTACGGCGAGCGAAATCAGGTTGGTTGCTGCGGTGGTGTGTTCTGTCCATCCACCTCCATCCATGCCGAGGTAAGCCACCGCCCTTAAATTTGTCATCCCGAGAGGCTGTGACCTTATTGATCTTTGGCCCGACGTCATCGAGTTCAAACGAAATTGTCATCCCGCCTGCCCCGGCGTGCCGTGGGACCGGAGCGAAGCGTAGTGGAGGGACCTGCTGTTTCTTTCTGTCCATTCATCTGACGGCTCCTCACAAAATCACCAACCCTAAAATTTGTCATCCCTCCGCTGCTCTACCCCGGATTTCCTGTCCAGCTTGGTGGCGCTGATCAACGTCGTGCGGCTTTACGGAAAGCCGCATACGTGGCTTGGGCGGTACCCGGTCCGCTCCGGTCGGGATGACAAAGTTGAATGCGGTGGCCAACCTTGGCAGCAGTGGAGGTGGATGGACAGAGTCGAAAAAGCTAATTTGGACAAGTCTGACTCTCAGCCGTCCCTCCGGGCCTAGCATCCATGGCGGATTTGGCAGTGTCGCCTACATTAGTGGGGCAGCTCCGTGGTCGTTGGAGTGGATCCCGGTGGTCTCGGAGCGAAGGTAGTCCACCGGTACGCTTCCGCATCATGGGGACCGGGTGGCGCTGTCCACAAGTCCGCACTGATCCCATTCAGGTCGTAGACGATCTTTCCATCTTTGATCGTCAGTTCGCAGATCAGCTTCCGTTTGCCGTCCAGGCGTCTGTTGACCATGTCGGTGAAACCAAAATTACCGTTTTCGAGGCGGAGCACCGCAACGTCGGCGATGGCGCCCCGGGAGAGATTGCCCAGTTCGTCGTGGCGAATTTCATGGGCCGGGTGCGAAGTCATCTCGGCGACTACCTGCTTCAGCGGAACGTTCATCGCCATGATCTTGTCCGCGACATTGAGTTCATCTTTCATGGCGCCATTCATGCTCGTCACATGAAGATCGGTCGAGATGGAATCGGGGATGAACCCTGCCTTGATCAGGGGTACTGCCACGGACCACTTAAAGCTGCCGCCGCCGTGGCCGACGTCAAAGTAGATACCGCGCTTGCGCCCTTCGATCAAGGCCTTGCTGGGGCCCAAGGTGACCGCATCCTGCTCGTGCCGAAGCCCCGAGTACATGTGGGTATAGATGTCGCCCGGCCGCAGCTTCTTGGTCAGCAGGTCATAGATTGGGCGAGTGGGGCGGTCTACACCGAAGTCGACCATGACTGGAATGTTGGCCTTGGTTCCGGCGATGACGGCCTGCTCCACCGGAGTCCATTCCGGGCCGGCAAAGTGCGCGGTCTTGATGCCCACGATCGTTTGCGGATACTTGAGGGCCATGGCCGCGGTGGCTGCTCCATCCATGTCGGCGGTGTTCTGTTCGTACTTGCCGCCACGCATGCCCGCGCCAACGATGTTGAGCATGGCAAAGACGCGGGTCTTGGAGCGATCAATGATGCGATCCTTGAAGTCCTCAAAATTTCTCCAGCCGGAACAGCCCGCGTCGACCACCGTGGTAACGCCGACGCGAAAAGTAAAGCCATCGGGCGGGACACTGAGGTCGCCCGCATAGGAATTGCGCTCCCCCGTACCGGCGTAAACATGAACGTGAATGTCGATCAGCCCCGGCGTCACGTACAGGCCTTTTACGTCGATTGTCTTGAGCGCAGCGTCGGAAGGAATGTTCGCCGCCACCCTGGCAATTTTGCCGTCCTTGATGGCTACGTCCATGACGCCATCGATGTGATTCTTGTCGTCGAGCACGTGTCCGCCGCGCAACAGCAGGTCGTAGGTAGGCGCGGCCGGCTGGGCAAACGCGGTAATAATGGTCGCAAGTGCGAACGCGATACAGCCGTGGAAGGTCCTCTTCCCCGTGGATTCCTTAATCATGATTCCTAATGGCCTCCCAGGCCGCCTTACCATACTCTCCCAAATCAACCGTTCCTGTCATAGTGTTCCCCTGCGCGTTGCCTTGAAAGTGGAATTCAATAAAGTTTCCCGGCACCGCCATGGTGCTGTGCAATTCGATTTGTCCGCCATGGATCGCTCCCTTGAGCGCGGCGCTGTATAGCTCTCCCTGCTGCGTACCGCTGAGTTCATTGCCTCTCTGCTGCAGCGTGAAGTGCTGTTCTCCTACGCCGCGAATGTACTGGATCGCAACCGCCCACGTTCCCTGGACCGCGATCGGCGCGCCCGACGGGAGCACCGGATCTTCGTAGGGTCCGGGTTTGGTGAGCCCCTCGTAGAGGGCGTCGGCGATAATACGTTCTTCTCCTGCCTCCATCATGTACGGCATGATGATGAGCGAGCTGGCCATCTGAGACGGGCGTACGCCGCTGCTGTCGTGGACGACGATACGGGGGGTGCCGGCGTCAAGCCTTGCGGCAAGTTCGGTTCCTGTGATCCCGAGCGTGCGGGCATCCCAGTGGATACGCAGACGAGGCGATCGGTTGGACAGGTCGACAGGCTGCAAATACTCGGTGGTTAGCGAAGGCAGGCCTTGCACGCGCGACTCAATGTGTTGCAGCCATGAAAGCCATGCCCGCTGCTCCGCTGCGTGATCGCGCTTATACCATTGGCGCACTGCAGCGAGCAGGCCCATGGTTTCTTCTTTGCTGCATTTGAAGGCGCGCCCGTAGTTGTGGTTGGGCGCAGATTGAAAATAAGCCGCGCGGCACAAGTCCTTTTGACCGATGAGCAGGCCCGAGGACTGGGGTCCGCGCAGACACTTCCCGCCCGAGTAGCCGACCAGGGTTGCACCGTGCTGAAGGTGGATGTTGGGCACTAGAGGCTCCTCGGCAGCGGCGTCGACGAAGACTGGCACACCTTTCTCTTTTGCAATGGCGCAGATATTGGGGATGCTGAGCGGGCCGGTCTCTGCTGCTGGGCTGGACAGGATGTAAATCATCGCCGTACGGGCGGCCAGCCGGCTACGCAACTCTTCGGCGGAATCGACTTCGACCACCTCGACCCCGGTCATGCGCACCCCGAAGTCATAGGGGTTGCGGGAATGTTTGGGGATGATGACTTGATCGCGGCCCATGACGTAGGGCAGCGCCTGAGACTTTTCCGGGTCGGTTCCGGCGATGCAGGCAACGACCGCGAGCGCAATCGCAGCCTCACATCCGGTGGTGGCAATGCCCCACTCCGCGCCGGTGAGTTGACCGAGCTCCTGGCCGACGGCCTCCATCAGCTCGTCGAGATGCACGAAGTAGCAAGAGGCATCGTACATCGCCTGCTTCACCTCGGGCAGGGAGCGCGATCCGCTAACGATGGTGAATGTGCCGCGGCCATTCACTAGTGGACGAACCCCAATCCGGGTAAAGAGGTTGTCGTGCTCGGTGCCCTCGCGCGTAAGCTCTGTGCGGCCCGCGGGCGTGCCGGCCGCATCTGCGGATCGTAGTGACATGGCTAAATGTAGGCGATGAGATCGATTTCTACCAGCGAGTTGCCGGGAATGCCTCCGGCCGGCGCGATGGTCGTACGGACGGGTGGCACTTTACCCCAACGCCCTGTATACACGGTGTTCATTTTGGCCCAGTCGTTGATGTCGTTCAGGTAGACGTTGACTTTAAGCACCTTATCCATCGAGGAGCCGGCACATTGCAGGTTCTTCTCCAGCTCGTCGAGCACGTGCTTGGTATGCTCTTCAATCGTGCCTTTGAAGTGCGCGCCGACGCCCGCCAGGAAGAGCAGATTGCCGTAGGAAACAGCGGAGGAGAATAGCGGCGGAGCGCTGGGTGCATTGTCTGCGACGGGCTGGCACGAGTAGGCCTTCTTTTCCAGTTTTGCCGATGCCTTCGCCTCGGCTTTGACGGCAACCATGGCGCTGCCGGTTGCGACTGCGGCAGCTTTGGCCGCGTTCTTGAGAAGACCTCTCCTGGACTGCATTTCCATCGACTGACTCCTTTGCTTTCTCAGTTGGATTGGTGATCGAACCCATTCAGGTATTCGGACCTACTCTGTTCCCGGGGCCACTAAATTGTTTTCAGAGCAATGCTCTTCGGTTCATTCACGACCGCGACTTCCGCTTTGCAGTGTAGCTCACCGGTCACCCGGTCCGCTGTCACCTTGTAGATCGATCCTCGTTGGCCATCCAGAAGGAAAAGGCTCTCTCCATCGGGCGTGGACGTGATCCGGGTCGGTGTCGCCTCTTCCAGCGAGACAACCTGCGCGCGCGTGAGCCTACCGTTCTTCGCGTCCACGCGCCACGCCCTCAACTCGTTCGGGTTTGCCTGGGTGGTGTAGAGCATGCGGCCTGTGGGGTGCAAGGCAAGGGCATGCAGTGACGCCATCGGCAATGAGAGCCGCTGAATCGTCTCGCCCATGGTTCCAGAGACGTCATCATAGCTGTAGCAAGCGAGCGTGCTCTGGAGTTCGTGCCAGGCGTAGAAGACAGAGCCCGCGGGATGAAGCGCGCACGCGCCTGGACCACTCCCCTCATCGGTGGTGCGCTGTGAACGCCGTTCTAGTCTGCCGCCTTCCACTGCGAATACGTTCAGCCGGTCGCTACCGAAATCGGACGAGAGCAGATGGCAGCCGCTAGTGTCGAAGAGCAGCGTATGGGGATGCGCCGACGCCTGTGAATCGGCATGAGGTCCGCAACCAGCCTGTTTAAAGATGCCGCTCGGTTGGCTCAGGCAGCCATCCGCCGCAATAGGAAAAACGTTGTAAATTGCACCGCCGTAAGCGGCCACGGCAAGCAGCTTTCCGTCCGGTGAGAGGGCCATGTGCCGCGGGTGGGTTGCGGAAAGGGACAGCGGTTGGCGGCCCAACAGGGTCAGGTGGCCGTCAAAAGGATCGATGTGGAAGGATTCGACGGTGCCCCGCGGCAACCCCTCGTGCACATCTACCTCGTTGGCCACATAGAGGGTCCGCTGGGCCGCGGAAAGCAAAATGCAGGCAGGCGCGCGACTGGGCACGCGCTGTGTGCTTGTCCAGCGCTCGCCGCTCAACCTGAAGACATGGAGGGAGCCTTGCCCAGACGCCACGTAGGCAAACTGCCGGGGCAGCGCCGAGGCAGTCACAATCTGCGGCAGGTGAGGGAGCGCGACCACACTCGCAGCGCCGCGCACAAACTCTCTGCGAGTCCATCTTGCCGCCGATAGTCGATCATCACTCTGCATAGCTCCTCCTAGGCGCGGATCGACATCTTGTGGTGAAAGATGTTGTTGGAGTCATAGCGCCGTTTCACTTGCTGCAAAAACGGGTAAAGATCGTGTGTGCCGTAGTAGAGCTGGGGCCAGAAGGGGTACGCGAGCATGTCGCAGTCGGGATAGTTGATGTAGCAGCCTTCGTAGTACTCGTTGGGGTAGGGAGTGCCGGCATACTTTGGATCCACCTGCTGCGAGTAGAGGTCGGTGTAGAACTCGCGCATCCACTGCAGGCGCCCCGCGTCTTCATCCGGGTTGTCCCAATATTGCTGAAACTGGACCTTCATGATGGACGAGCGCTGCCAAACCGAAGTGACGTCGGCCAAGCCCTTCGCATTGACGGCTCCGCCATACGAGTCGACGGCCATGACCGATCCCCGTAGATCGACACCGGGAACCGTGCGCGTTAGCTGCTTGAAAATGCACTTCGCTTCCGCGCGGGTAAAGTTCTGTTTCATGTAACAGGACTTGTATGCGGCACGACCGCTGTGGCCGCTGCCACTATCGCCAATCGTCGCTTCCAGCCAGAGCAGTCGATCGATGCCATATGGCCCCAGGGTCTGGTTTACCGCCGGCCTCCGCTGGGCAAAGCGTTTTTCACCGGCGGCGGATGAGCGCGTTTCCAGGGGGCCGAAACTCTGAAAGAGATCGAGGAACTCCTTTAGAGGCTTCAGGTCGTCACAACTTCCGTCGGGGTTGCAAAACTGCAAGGAGAGGCCAAATCGGCCCGAGGAGGCGTGTGTGAGACCGAGTCCAACAAACAGTCCCCAGGTATCTTTTTCGCTCCCACGCTTGGCCCAGTAGTCTCCGAATGCCATCAGGATGGCGGTGAAGTTGTCCTCGGTCATGGTAGCCCAGTCAAAGGACAAGTGGGCATTCACTATCTCAGAGGGGGCAGTCGGTAACTTGTCGAAGAGAAAGCCGGTGATGACACCGAAATTTCCTCCGCCTCCGCCGCGACAGGCTCGGAAAAGATCGGGATCATGGTCCTTGTCGATCCGCCTGAGCGCTACATGCCCTTTGCCGTCGACGGTAAGGATCTCGACCGCCGAAAGCCAATCGATGGTGAGACCGTGCAGCCGAGACAGCACGCCGTAGCCGCCTCCGCTAATGTGGCCCCCGGCGCCCACCTCGTAGCAACTGCCACCGGGGATGGTTACCCCATGGCGCTTATACAGGTCGATGTATGCTTCGCCCAGCTCCTGCCCCGGGCTTATTCGATAGCGCGTTCCGTCGCCGGGCAGGCTGACGCTCTTCAGCAGGCTGAGATCCAGAATCGCTCCGCCTGGATTGTTGACCACGAAGTCTTCGTAACAGTGACCCCCGCTGCGGATGGTGGGGCGCATGCCTGCGTCTACGATGCGCTGCAATGTTTCCGCCGCCTGCTCCGCGGTTTCGCACAGTTCGATTTCGGCGGCTGCCTCGGCCTCGTTGCCATCCCAGCGAAGGTTACGGCTTCGGTGCAATATCGCGTAGCGCGGATCGGTGCGGGTAATCTTGATGGCCATCGATGAGTTCGACCTAAACCGGAAGAGTTTTTAACGACGCCCAGGGCGGAATACTGCATTTTAACTTTTGTTTACAAAGCAGCCAATACCATTCGCGCCTTTTCTTGAGAAAAAGCCCGTCCTCGAGAAGCGAAAATCAGACTTGTCCAAATTAGCTTTTTTTCGGCTCTGTCCATCCACCTCCACTCATGCCGAGGTGGACCATCGCCCTCAGCTTTGTCATCCCGAGCGGAGCCGAGGGACCTGCTGTGCGCCCTTCCCTCTAACAACTCCCTACAGCTCCGTCCATCCATCTCCACTCATGCCGAGGTGGACCATGGCCCTCAACTTTGTCATCCCGAGAGTCTGTGACTTTTTGATCTTTTCGTGTTTTTTGCACCCGACCAGATGTTTTTCAATCCCCTCCAGAAAGGCGTCATCCTGAGCGAAGCGCCTCGCAGATCTATCGCATAACAGAGGGTTTTATGCGCGCAGTCGAAGGACCCCGGCGATGCTTGTTGGCAGATGCTCTTCGGACCTTTCCGGCCACAGACCACAAGGGAAATTAAAAAGTCACAGCCTCCGAGCGTAGCCGACCTGTCCCGGCGTGCCGTGGAGGGACCTGCTGTGCGCCCTTCCCTCTAACAAACTCCCTGCTCCGTCCATCCATCTCCACCTCGGCATTGGTCGAGGTGGAGGTGGATGGACGGAAGCACTGCCACAGCACCAACCCGATTTCGCTTGTCCACGTGCTCTTCCACGCATTCAGCAAGTTGCGCCGTCCAGAAGGCCATTTGCGCGCTAATTTGGACAGCTCTGGCTGAGAATAGCCCACGACGTCAGTCCTGGGTATGCGAACTCACTGATACGAATCCCGCAGGGACGACTGAGAATGTCCCAGGACGGTGAACCTGATGCAATGGCATAAATCAACCGATTACCTGCGCACCAAACCCGATTCTCCTCGCAAACTTGGGACAGCTCTGAGTAAAAATACTCTAGAAGAAGCTAACGAAAGTATAGCCTGCGTTGCGCACCGCCAGCCAGACAGCCACGAGCGCGAACTGCGCGCAAAAAACGGATTCGATCGAAAGCCAGAAAACAGATGTGCCCGTTGCCCGGCGGGCAAAGGCAAGGATAAGTGCAAGCAGAACAACCAGGCATGCCACACCCGCACGATAACCATAACGCGCTGGGGAGAGGATCGGCACCGGAAGCGGCGGTAGTTGCCGAGCGACCCTGGCGGCGAAATCAGCGGGAATCTCCAGCCGGGGAGCGGTCTCCAGGGCGCGAAGAATTCTGGCATCGAGTGACTGCGCATGAGAAGCCGGATTCATCTTGTCTTCTGCCATGTTGTTCCCCTTTCCACTGCCTGCTGCCGTTCGATACCTTCGCGAAGCTTTTTGCGGCCGCGATGCAGGTGCGTGCGCACGGTGCCGATGGGCAGTTTAAGCGCCTGCGCAATCTGCTCGTAGCTCCTCTCCTCTTGATGATAGAGCACCAGCACGGTTCTCTCCACAGGGCTGAGCTCCTGTAACTGCTGCTCCACGGCATACCGAAACTGCCTCTCCTCGAACTGCTGCTCGGCATCAGGGCCGGGATGGGGGAGGCGATCCTCCCACTCGGATTCCTCCTCAGAAAAGGAAACCAGCGGACGCTCCTCCCGGCGCCGGCGCTTCCATTCATCCTGGGCGACGTTGGCAACGATGCGATAGAGGTAGGTGCTGAGCAGGGATTCCCCGCGAAAGGCTGGAAGCGCCCGGTAGAGGCGTAGAAAGACCTCCTGCGCCAGGTCGTCGATATGTTCGCGGCTGCCGGTAAGGCGAATGAGGGTGCCAAAGACCATGGCTTGATGATCCCGGACGATCTGCTCGAAGCTGGAGTCGGCGGCATGCAAGGAGAGTGAGACTAAGAATCTAGCTGAAAGTTTCATGCGGAGCCTGAAACTCTCGAGCGACCCAACAGTCTAAGACGGTCGGAAGGGGAGGTAAAGGCTTATGGATTGGCATTGGAGTCCGTTCATGGTCCCGTTGGGGGCCTTTTTGGTTGGGATTGTAGCCATTGTTGCTGGTGTTGTCGGTGGAGCGTATAAGCAGCGGCTAAAGACGGAACAGCGTTTGGCCATGTTGGCGCGAGGAATGAGTGCCGGCGACATCGAAAAAGTATTGAGCGCTGAGGGCAAATCGGCGAAAGACCCACTCCAGGGACTTGCGAGCACGCGCAGAACAGCGTTCGTGCTGATCTCGACTGGCGTTGGCGTCATGCTCTCTTTTCTCGTGCTGGCGTGGATCGTGAACGACCACGAAGTACTCTCCGGAGGCGCGTTTGGCTTGATTCCGCTGTCGATTGGGGTTGGCTTTTTTATCGATTACATGATGCAGAAGCGTGAACTGGCGCACTTTGGCCTGGAGGTGGGGCGGGGAGATTAGGGAGACGGACGTTTGATAAGATCAGCGCTTGTGATGCAGGAGTGCTCATGGAGCTGATCAAGGATAAAGTCGCAATTGTGACCGGGGCCGCCGCGGGCATTGGCGCCGGAGTGGCCGGGCTATTTGCCGAGAATGGGGCCCACGTATTCCTCGCCGACCTGAATGGGCCGCAAGTCAAAAAGGTTGCGGCGGATCTAAAAGCCAAAGGCGGCTCGGCGTTCGGCTTTGAAGCCCACGCCGGCAGGCGCCACGATATGGCAAAAGTTGTTGAGGATGCCATCGCCCGCTTTGGACGCGTCGACATCCTGATTAACAATGCCGGAGTTTATCCCCGGCAGCCCTTCCTGGAAATGACAGAAGAACAATGGGATGGGATGCACGACATCAACTTGAAGAGTGTCTTTCACAGCACAAAGCTGGTTATGCCTCACATGGTTAAGCAACGATCTGGCGCGATCGTAAATATCTCTTCCGTCACGTTCTTTACCGGTCTCGAGAACTTGACCCATTACGTCGCCTCGAAGGGAGCGATTATTGGGTTTACCCGTTCTTTGGCCAGAGAGATGGGTGGCCATAACGTTCGCGTCAACTGCATCACCCCGGGCGCCATCGAAACCGAGGGGGAAAGAAAGCTGATGTCGACGACGGAGTCCGACAAGTTCATGGACCTGCAAAGTCTCAAGCGGCGCATCGGCCCGCTCGACGTGGCCCGCGTGTGTTTGTTTCTATCGACAGAGTTGAGCGACGCGATGACTGGCCAGACGCTGAATGTCGACGGCGGTTGGATTATGTATTAATCAATGGCCGCAGGTACTCTGAGCTGAAAGTGAGAGCCTGTTTGCGATGCGCCAGGTCGCCTTCGAACGCGCGGTCCTCGACCTCCACGCAGACCGGTCCGTCGTAGCCCGAATCTTTCAGTGCGCGGAGAAACATTGGCCAGTCGGTATCCCCGCGCCCCGGCAGCTTCGGGCTATGAAACTCCAGGGGATAAGCCAGGATGCCTACTTGGTCCAGCTTTTGCCGATCGACGGCTACGTCCTTCAGATGAACGCGGAATATGCGCGAAGAAAATTCCTTGAGCGGGGCGATATGGTCCATTTGCTGCCAGACCTGGTGCGACGGATCGTAATTGAGTCCGAAGTTCGGGCTGGGGATCTCCTCGAACATGCGCCGCCAGATTGCGGGACTGGACGCAAGATTCTTTCCCCCGGGCCATTCGTCGCGAGTAAAAATCATGGGACAGTTCTCGATGGCGACTCGAACCCCCTGGTCTTCCGCATAAGCAATCAGATCGCTCCAGACAGATAGGAAGCGGGGCCAGTTTTCCTCGACGGATCGGGTCCAGTCCCGGCCGACAAACGTACTGACGACCGTGAGGTTGAGCATCTTGGCTGCGCTGAGGACACGTTTCAGGTGCAAGGCGGCCATCCGCCCTGCCTCCTGATCGGCCGTGAGTAGATTTGGATAGTAACCAAGTCCGCTGATGTCCATGCCGTGAGCTTCGGCAAGACCCAAAATCCGCGGGACGTCCGCGGGTTTTAGGTTGTTGACATCGATGTGGGTAACGCCCGCATAGCGGCGATCGGCCTTGCCCACCGGCCAACACATCAACTCCACACAGCTATACCCCGTCTCTTTGCCGATAGCAAATACTTCGTCCAGCGTTTGGTCGGGGAGAATGGCGCTTACAAAACCGAGTTGCATGCTATTCGATCTTACCGCCAGGACGCGGCAGCCGCCAGTCTACGACGTGGCCGCCGCTTCACTTGTCGCCTGCCTGGCATCCAGCCGCGCCTTTCTTAGTGTCGCTACTGGGTCTTGTGTGGGATAGAACTCCATGGTTATGAACTTGTCGTATTTCAGTTGGCCAAGCTTGCGATAGATGTTTAGGTAGTCGATCTCCCCGGTTCCAGGCTCGTGGCGCCCGGGTACATCCGCAATGTGCACCAACCCAACAAGATCGATGTTTTTCTCCAACTTTTCTATCAAATTACCGCCGGCGCGCTGCTCGTGGTAGAAGTCGTACAACACCCTGACCTGGGGGCTATTGACCTCACGAATCATGTCGAATGCTTCGCTAACGGAAGTCAGATACATGTTTGGATTTTCCAGGGGATCGATCGGTTCGACTACGATCTGCACATGATTCACCGCGGCAAGATCAGCAGCACGCTTAAGGTTCTCAACCGATGCAGCGTGCTGAACGCTGCGCGACAGATTGTCTATCCGATTGCCAGATTTGAGATTAATTTGCGGGCTCTCCAGCTCTTTTGCTGCTTTCATTTGCGCGGTGACTTGGGTCAGGAACTCGCTCGCGCCGGCGGGGTCGGCAAAGCCGGCCTTGACTCCGCTTAACATATCGAAGGTCAAGCCCAGCGAACGCATTTTTGCCATGACTCGCCGCGTCTCGTCGCTCGACCATTTCTGAAATTGACCAGTCAGCTCGACGCCCTGGTAGCCGGCTTCGGCAACGATTTCGAGGCAGCGATCGAATGGCGATTGCTTCTCCAGTGTCCATAGCATTACGGAGAAACGAGACCCACTTTGGGGAGGTGGGATTTGGGCATACCCGCGGGAGAGAACCCCTCCGAAAGTTGCCCCCACCATCAACTGGTTGAATTCACGACGATGCATGGCGCTCCATGTCTAGTGTGCAGCAACCATTATGCAGCTATCGGAGTGTGGAGCGCTTTAGCGCAATTTAAACCCCATCCTTGAGCCCAAGGAACAGGTTCAAGGATGGGGTCGTGTCCAACAGGGCCCTGGATGATAAAAGGAAGGTTAAATCTGTGCCACACCGCCATCCACGAACAGCTCGATGCCATTCACGAAACTGGAATCGCTCGAAGCCAGGAAGAGTGCTGCGGTCGCAATCTCCTCCGGGCGTCCGATTTCCCCGCGCGGAATCAGCGATGTGAAGTATTCTTTGCGTCCGCCCCCAGCGGATCCAGTATTGGCGTATCGATCGTTCCCGGGCTGAGCACGTTCACCCTTATTTTGCGTTCCTTCAGGTCGACCAGCCAGGTGCGCGCAAAGGAACGCACAGCGGCTTTGCTCGCGCTGTAGACGCTAAATTCCGGAAAGCCCTTGATAGTCGCGATCGATCCATTCATGAAGATCGAACCTCCATCGCTGAACAGCGGCAGCGCTTTCTGCACGGTAAACAGTGTGCCCCGCACATTCAGATTGAAGGTATTGTCGAATTGTTCCGCGGTAATCTCGCCCAGCTTCGCAGGCTCGCCCATGCCGGCGCTGGCGAACAGGACGTCGATCTTTCCCTTCGTCTTTTTGACCGTCTCGTATAGCCGGTCGAGATCGTCCAGGTTCGAAGCGTCGCCTTGAACGCCGGTTACATTGCGGCCAATGGCTTTCACTGCCTCATCCAGCTTGTCTTTGCGGCGCCCAGTAATGAAGACATACGCGCCCTCTTCCACGAATAGCTTGGCGGTGGCGAGTGCCATGCCTGAGGTTGCTGCCGTGATCACCGCTACTTTTCCGTCCAGCTTGCCCATCGTCTTCTCCCTTTCGTTAGTAATGTTCGGTGTCAGCGGAGGCCCCCGCCGGCGAGGATCTGCTCACCCGTAAGCCAGCCAGAGTCGTCGGAGGCGAGGAAGACAGCTACCGAGGCGATGTCGTCGGGCTGACCCACGCGTCCGAGCGGGGTTTGGGAGACGATCGCCTTCTCAAAGTCCGAGTCGTGGAAGCCGGCGGCGTGTGTGCCTTCGGTTTCGACCATCCCGGGATTGATCGCGTTCACGCGGATCTTTTTCGGTCCAAGCTCGCGGGCTAACACGCCGGTGATGGCATCCACTGCGCCCTTGGTTCCGGTGTAGATGGAGGAGGCCGCGGGTGTGATGCGGCTGACGAGGGAGCCGATGTTGATGATGCTGCCGCCCTCGCTTATGTGCTTGAGGGCCGCCTGCGTAGTGAGCAGCAAGCCAAGCACATTGATGTTGAAGATGCGGTGGAACTCCTCTGCGGTAACCGCCTCAATCGGGCTGAAATCGTAGACGCCGGAGTTGTTGACCAGAATGTCGAGCCGGCCGTAGTTTTTGATGGCTGCGTCGATAATCCCCTTGAGCCTCGGCGGCCTTCGAAACGTCGCCCTTCACGGCGACAGCGGTGCCACCGGCTTCCGTGATGGCGTCGACGACGGTTCTGGCGCCCGATTTACTGGACGCGTAATTCACCACTACCGATGCGCCTTCCGCGGCGAGTGATTTGGCGATGGCGGCTCCGATACCTTTGGATGCGCCCGTAACCACGGCTACCTTACCCTTGAGTTTGCTCATATGCGGTTCCTCTTTGCCATTTACTAAGGTGTCTAATGGACCCTTTGCTGCAGGTTAAGATGGGCAGCGGTTCGGCAAGGATTCAATAGTTCTTAAAATACGAACTATTGAACAAGCCGTAATGTGAAGATATGATGAACAACTATGAGGCCCCTCTTCCACCCTTCGGTTGAAGACGTTACGGTGGAAGCGATTCTGCACGCGCTCTCCGATCCCGTGCGCGTGGCCATCTATGCCGACATCGTAGGCTCAGCCTGTTCGCAAAATTGCTCGACCTTTCTTAGCGTCAGCAACAAAACGATACCCAAATCGACACTCTCTCAGCACTTCAAGGCACTTAGGGAGGCAGGCTTGATCCGCAGCGAGCGGCGAGGCGTCGAGATACACAACACCTCTCGCTGCGCAAGAGATCGAAAACCGCTTTCCGGGGCTGATTAAGGCCATTGTCAATGCCCACAACATCCAGTTGAAAGGGAAGGGGCGGTCCGGCAACGGGAGCAAGGCGAAGCCAGCCAAGCGTAGCGCCACCCATAGATAGGCCACCCATGGCGAACACGCCACTCCGGACAGGACAATGCCAGCTGGGCGAACCAGGGGCACCCGTCCTATGCCTTCTGGCCTCGCTATGACACAAAATCCTCCGGAGTTACGTGGCGGCAGCAAGCGTTGCGCGTAGCCAGTCCGCGATCTGGGTGAGTGCGGAATCACATTGCGGGAACCGTGCCACCGTCGCCGGGTGTACGGGGAAGTTGTGGTGCATATCCGGCGCGTGCATGTGGGTTACCGCAACTCCTGCCGCTCCGAGCTTTTCCGCATACGCGATCCCGTCATCGCGCAACACATCGTACTCCGCTGTTGCCACCAGGGCCGGAGGCAGCGGTGGTATTGTATGTAATCGCAGCGGCGACACATCGGGATCGTCCGGTGAAAATCCGCGCGCATACTGCTCCCAGAACCAACGCATGAGCTTCGCTTCGAGCCCGTAGCCGGTCCCATTCTCCGTGTAGGAGAGATGATTCGCGCTGGGGTGGTCGGTTACGGGGTAGAGCAGCAGCAAGCCGCGCAACGCCGGCCCTCCATGCGTGGCGCAAAGCCGGTTGGCGGTCACTGCGGCCAGGTGGCCGCCCGAGCTGTCGCCGCCGAGGGCCAGCCGCGCCGCGTCCCCGCCCCATTGCGCTGCGTTATTGGCGGCCCACTGGACGGCGGCGAGCGCGTCCTCTAATGCTGCGGGGTGAGGATGTTCCGGCGCCCGCCGATACTCGACCGAGACGATGATCACGCCGGCTGCCTCGCTCAAAAGGCGGCAAAACGGGTCGTGCGTTGCAACAGATCCGGCCACCCAGCCGCCGCCGTGTAAGTAGATCAGCACCGGCAACTTCTCTGCGGAGCGCGCCGGTGTGTACAGGCGCCCTTAAGTATGTCGGTGATCGCGACGTCGCGTGCCTCGACCTTGTTGGGCAGGCCGGGTATGGACGAGCGGTTCTCCAGCGCGCGAACAATCAGCATCCGCCGCGCGCTGACCAACTCTGCGTCGGAAGCCGGCATAGGGCCTGCGGCGGCACCCTGCGCATCCAGAAAGCTCCGCAGTGCAGAATCCAATCGGTTTCCGTTCTCTCATCGCCTCTCCTTAGTGTCCCGCCATGGCAGCCGCCACGGCATCGTTGAAGTTCTTGAAGAATGCGTCATAGCCCCCGTTGGCCTCGGCAAAACGCAACGGCTTCACCCGTTCTACGCAGATCTCGCTGGAATCGGGCGAGGTCTTGAGGATGTTCATGGTTTCGGCGATAAAGTCTTTCAGCGGCATCGCGTTGGGATCGTTTGCCTGCCGTGACCCGGCCAGTTCCGTCTGTACGTACGGAGGGATGAGTTCCAGCACTTGCACGGAAGTGTCCCTCAGCTGGTAGCGCAGCGATTGCGTATACGAATGAATCGCCGCCTTCGTCGCGCAGTAGGCCGGGGTCGTCGCCATCGGTACAAACGCCAATCCAGAAGAAACCGTCATGATGGTAGCGTGTGGCTGTTTCAAGAGCAACGGCAGCAGTGCCGCGGTCAGGCGGATCGGCCCCAGCAGATTCGTCGCAACGGTAGCCTCGGTATCCGCAACTGTGCCGTCCCGCAGCGACTCCAGCCGCATGATGCCCGCATTGTGGATGACGACGTTCAGGGCTGGGAAGTCGGCCTTGAGTTTGTCTGCGAAGCTTGGGATCGCGCTCCCGTTTCCGATATCGAAGATGGCAGACTTCATCCCTGGATTCGCCGCCGTTGTTTCGTCGAGCAGTTCTTTACGGCGGCCTGCGATGACAACCTGGTTCCCCTCAGAATGAAAAGCTTCCGCAAGAGCGCGGCCGATGCCGGAGCCGCCGCCTGTAATCAAAATTGTATTGCCGGTGATTTGCATGATCTTCTCCTGACTTCGATCGTATGATGGGCACGAACCATTGGGAAGTAGGCACCTAAAAGCGCCATACTTACCCGAAGGAGAGTGTCGCTGTGAAACGCCACTGTAAAGCCCGAACCACCCTCTCGCAACCATCGGATGCACGCGGCGCCACCGCAGCAGCATGATCCGGATTGGACGCGCTGGTTCGCGAGATCATCGGACGGGTGGCCGATAAGTGGACGATGCTTGCCGTCGAGGTGCTTAGCGATCACGGCACCCTGCGTTTCACCCGCCTTGGTGAACTGATCGGAGGCGTGAGCCAGAAGATGCTGACCAGGACGCTTCGCCAGATGGAAACGGACGGGGCAGTTTTTTGGCAAGCTGGGCTCGCATATTAATTCCACGCTGGATATAGAAAGAATGACCAGCGCCGGGGATCACGTGGTGGCGATCGGGTGGACACACGGAACGGCGAACGCGACCGGCGCGAGCGATCGCGTTCCCATCGCTCATGTCTGGCTCGTCCGGGACGGTTTAGTGATACAAACGCAATTTTTCATTGACCACCCGGTCATGCCGGGATCGTGCCTGATCCATGCTTGGCCGCATCACGGTCATGGCTATAATTTGGTCCGAAAAAATGAGACATCACACGGCCGCTCTCTTTTTACCAGAGACCCGTTGGCCTGCGGGTACGAGCCCATCGAACAGTGTGTCGAGATGCACTCTCGCATCCTCCATGGCCGTGGACGTCCGCTCGATCCGGCTGATCAACAAGCTCCCTTCGAGAATTGCTATTACGGTGTTGACAACCCGGGCAGGGTCGGTTCCGCTCACCACCTCTCCCCGTTCGATGCCTTCTTTCAGAATCTGAAGAAGTCTGGATTTCCATGCCCTCAGGCCTTCGAGAGAAATTTTCCGCAATTGAGGGTCACCATCATCGGAGTCGACGGCAGCGTTCATGAGGGGACAACCACCCTTCATCGGAGAAGGAGTGGATACGAATCGACCCACAAGGTAACGAAGCATGTCGATCGCGTTTGGAATGTGGTTGGCATGGCCTGAGCGGGCTTGAAAGACAAGCGCCAGCGAATATTTCAGGCATTCCGCAGCCAACGCCTCTTTGCTGGAAAAATGACGGTAGAGTCCGCCCTTCTTGAGGCCGGTGGCATGCAGAATATCCTGCATGGAACATCCGGCCATCCCGCCCTGGTTAAAGAGCGGAGCGGCCTGCTCGATGATGCGTTGCCTGGTTTCCTCTCCTTTGCTCATGGCGTCTACCAGACTAGCAAAAAAAAGACGCATCGGTCTCTTTTCTGCGGAATCAATGTAGAGAGACAATCGCCCGGCGCGATATCGGGACTTTTGTGTCGCCTGTTCTCATTCAAAGAGTGGTGAGGAAAAGATTTGGCAACCAGCGTAGCCGTACCGGCCCGAATCCCGCGGCAAGCAGCGATCAACCCGTGGGTCGTGGCTCTTACGGTCACGCTTGCGACCTTCATGGAGCTGCTGGATACGTCGATTGCCAATGTCTCGTTGCCTTACATTGGCGGTGGCCTGGGCCGATCGTTCGACGAGGTGACCTGGATACTCACAACGTATCTGGTGGCGAATGCGGTCGTGCTGCCCATGTCGGCGTGGCTATCGCGCGTCTTCGGGCGCAAAAATTACTACATGGCTTGCGTGGGTCTCTTCACTGTCGCTTCGCTGTGCTGCGGTTTGGCTCCCACCCTGGGCATCATGCTCGCTGCCAGGGTCTTTCAAGGTGTGGGCGGAGGGGGCCTGGCCCCGGTTGAACAGGCGATCCTGGTAGATACTTTTCCCGCGAATAAGCGGGCCTTGGCCTTCGCACTGTACACGGTTGCCATCGTCACTGCTCCTGCGATCGGGCCGGTGCTGGGCGGGTGGATCACAGACAACTACAACTGGCGATGGATATTTTTTATCAATATTCCGATCGGCGCGCTGTCACTCTTTTTCACCAACCGATTCGTTCACGACCCGCCCCGTTTCGCAGAGGAAAGAAAGAGCGCGCGATCGGCAGACGGCAAACTCAGGATCGACGGAATAGGCATCAGCCTCGTCGGGCTTGGTTCGGCCGCTCTCGAGTTTCTGCTTGATCGAGGCCAGATTGACGACTGGTTCGGTTCAAGGCTCATCGTCTGTGCGACTGTGATCGCGGGCACGTGCCTCACGACAGCTGTCTTCTGGGAGCTTCGACATCCCGATCCTGTGATTGATCTTAAGATGCTCAAGGTTCGCAACTTTGCGATCGCCAATGTCTTCTACTTCATCTTCGGTGTGGGACTGTTTGCTTCAACCACCATGATTCCCCAGATACTGCAGTCGCTTTATGGTTATCGAGCCATCGATGCAGGCCTGGTGCTCGGGCCCGGCGCCCTGGTAATCACGTTTCTGGCGCCGGTGGGAGCCCAGCTGGTGCAACGCGGCATCGTCCACCCGCGCATACTGCTCTTTGGTGCTGTCGTGGTGGTGGGCATCTCATTCCTGCATTACAGCCACTTCAACCTGGATACGGATTACACCCACTATGCGCTGGCTCGCGGACTGCAGGGCTTCGGCTATGCGTTCTTCTTCGTTCCGCTGACCGTGATCGCCTATTCGCAACTGACGCCGCAGCAGAATAACAAGGCGTCGTCCCTGACCAACTTCTTTCGCAACTGGGGAGGAAGCGTTGGTGTTTCCCTGGTGACAACCATGTCTGAGCGCCGGCAAGACCTTCACCAGGCCCGGGTGGGAGACAACCTGACCTCATCGTCAGAAACGCTGCAGAATGCGGTGAAACAGACTGCGGCGTTTTTGCAGCAACGAGGCTATTCACCTACGGATGCCATGACCGCCGCATACAGTCACTATTACAACCAGCTTATCGCTCAGACCAGGCTTCTGGGTTTTATGGATTGCTTCTTCATTCTCGGAGTGATCACGTTGGTAGTGGCTCCGTTGGCTCTTTTGACGAAGTATTTCAAGGTCGGCGGCGGTTCATCGGCCGCGCACTAGCAACAAATCTGCTGTCCAGAACGAATCTCATTTTCACGCCCGCACTTGCACCCGAGCGCTCGGAAACCAGCGACATGGGAGCTTCGTGGAAGCCTCGCTCCGCCACCACGTCGAGCATCGCATTGAGAATGGCCTCGCGCTTGTTGGGCTTTGGTTTCGCTACCATACTTTCCATTCTTCCACGTCGGAGCGCATGACGCCGGGCACACAGTGCATCTGTGACAGCTTCCGGAAAAGTCATCAAAAATCGTTGTCCGGATGTCGAGAATACGCCGCCTGCTCCGACTACCCTGTGAAAGCGCAGAAACCAGCTTCACAAGGGAAGGGAGCGAAAGACATGAAGTACATTTTGCTGATGACCGGCGTAAAAACGGGCGTCGACACGTATAGGGCATGGTCCGAGAAGGACATCGGGGCGCACTTCGCATATCTGAAGGGCCTTAACAAAGAGCTAGGCGAATCCGGAGAGTTTGTGGCCAATGAGGCCTTGGGACCTCTGGAACAGGCCAAGGTCGTGCGAGCCGGCAAGGACGGTACGCCAATCACCGATGGAGTCTTCCCCGAGGCGAAGGAGTTTCTTCTCGGGTATTGGATGGTCGACGTCGATAGTCCGGAACGAGCCTATGAGATTGCGTCCCGATTGTCGGCCGGCCCCGGCCCCGGCGGAGTACCGTTGAGCATGCCGATCGAAGTGCGGCAGATCATGAGTCGAAGGACCGAAGAACTGCCGTGACGGCCCAGTCGCTGGACATCACTTCAGAGCATCTGCTGCGCGATCTTGCGCCGCAGGTGCTCGGTGCGGTGATCCGCCGTTTTCGTGACTTTGCCGCTGCCGAGGACGCTGTGCAGGAGGCCCTGATAGCGGCAGCGGCGCAATGGCCGCTTGAAGGTGTTCCCGGCAATCCGCGCGCCTGGCTGATTCAGGTAGCCTTCCGCCGCATGACGGACCACGTGCGCAGCGAATTGGCCCGCCGGCAGCGCGAGACCGCTGCGGCCATGGAGATGGACCAGCTGGCGCCGCCCGTCGATGCCGGGAACGAAACCGAACAGGACGACACGCTCATCCTGCTCTTTATGTGTTGCCATCCAGCCCTCACTTCGTCCTCAGCCATCGCGCTCACGTTACGGGCAGTCGGCGGCCTGACCACGGCCGAAATTGCCAATGCATTCCTGGTTCCTGAGGCGACCATGGCACAGCGGATCAGCCGCGCCAAGAGCAGCATCAAGGCTTCCGGCGTGCCGTTTCGCTTGCCCACCAGCGAGCAGCGGGCGCAACGTCTCCGTGCCGTGCTGCATGTGCTCTACCTGATCTTCAACGAGGGCTACAGCAGCAGCGTCGGGCCGCATCTGCAGCGGCTCGAACTATCCCGCGAGGCCATCCGCCTGACGCGCGCCATTCATACATTGCTGCCGGATGATGCGGAAGTCGGCGGACTGCTGGCGCTTATGTTATTAACCGATGCGCGCAGCGCAGCACGTATGGGGGCTGACGAGGAGATGGTCCCGCTTCCCCGGCAGGACCGGACTCTGTGGGATCAGACGAAGATCTCCGAGGGCGTCGCACTGCTCACCGCGGCCCTGGCGAAAGGGGCGATTGGCCCCTATCAGCTACAGGCCGCCGTCGCCGCTGTTCATGACGAAGCGGCCCGGCCCGAGGATACTGACTGGCCGCAGATCCTGGCGCTCTATGAACTCCTTCAACGCATGTCCGACAATCCCATGGTGATGCTTAATCGTGCCATCGCTGCGGCCATGGTGCATGGCCCCTCTAAAGGATTGGAACTGCTAAGAGTTCTCGACGCGGACCCACGCGTTGCCGGCCATTATCGTCTCGAAGCGGTGCGCGCCCATTTGCTGGAAATGGCTGGTGATCATGAGACCGCAGTCAGGCATTACCGGATTGCCGCTGGACGCACGACGAGTAGCCCGGAGCGGAATTACCTCTTGACGCAAGCGGCCCGGCTCGGCGGGGCCGAATAGATGGCTCCCTGAGGCCAGGAACCATTGAGGGCCAGTAAGATCGCCTTGCCTGGCGGCATCTTGGCCAAATCGACCCAATTTCAGTATATTTTCGTCTCATGATGCGCATTCAGTTTTCGAGACTCCTTGTGTCCGCGGCTGTGCTTGCCGTAGCCTTCCCGCTTGTCGCCCAATCACCAGACAAACCGAAACCTGAGGAGACGGAAATCTGGGAGCCGGTCCCCGCGGTTGTGACACCCGGGGCCACCTGTGGGGCTCCTCCCTCCGATGCGATCGTGCTCTTCGATGGCAAGAATATGGACGAGTGGCTTTCGGTCCGTGACCAGACTCCCGCCAAATGGACGGTTGCCGATGGAGTGATGACCGTAAGCAAAGGCGAGGGAAGCATCCAGACCAAACGGAGCTTCAAGAACTACCAGCTCCACCTTGAGTGGAAAGTTCCTACAAACATCACCGGCAGTGGTCAGGCCCGCGGCAACAGCGGCGTGTTTCTCGCCTCGACTGGGCCCGGCGATGACGGATATGAGTTGCAGGTTCTCGACTCCTACGAGAACAAGACATACGTGAACGGTATGGCCGGCAGCATATACAAGCAAGCTATTCCGCTGGCGAATCCCACCCGCAAGCCGGGACAGTGGCAGGCATACGATGTGGTGTGGACGGCGCCTACGTTCAATAGTGACGGCTCGGTGAAGACTCCGGCCTATGTCACAGTCTTGTTCAACGGCGTTCTAGTGGAGAATCACTTCGAGTTGAAGGGCCAGACGCTGTATATCGGCAAGCCATTCTACAAGGCATACACAGCCGCTCCTATCAAGCTGCAGGCGCATGGCGACAAGAGCGAGCCCATCAGCTTCCGGAATATCTGGATCAGGGAGCTTAATTAGAACGATGGCTGCACCTCTGCTCTAGAAGTGCAGCCACCCGGAAGGCTACTGCTTCTTGGGGCCAACGAGCGAGAACATGGCTCCCTGCGGATCGACGCCAAGGATGATCCAAAGGCCGCCCGGGTACTTCATGGGGACCCATGAGCACCTGGCCATTCTTCTCCTGGATGCGCGTTGCCGCGGCGTCAATATCCTCAACGTTGAAGTAGTAAAGCCAAAACGGGACAGGCGCATTGTTGGGGTCCCGCGTCATCATGGCGCCGACTGCGGCGCCGCCGTTATTAAAAATTCTATAAGTGCCCATCGGGCCCATGTCCATAGTGCTGTCTTCTTTCCAACCGAAGAGGGTGGAATAGAACGACCACGCAGTTTCCCCGTCATTGGCAGAGAGTTCATTCCAGCCGACGACGCCTGGGGAACCAACGGGCGGACGCGGCGGCGCATAGTCGATCGAGCCTTTGAACAAGAGGAAGACCGCGCCTTGCGGATCCTGTGCGGAGACGAAGCGACCCACGGTCGGGATGTCCATGGGTGGACACTGAAGTTTGCCGCCGGCCTGTTCCACTCGTTTGGCATAGTCATCCACGTCATCGACGCCGATGAAGCCGACCCAGGCAGGTCGCATACCGGAGGCGAGCATATCCGGGGACAGCTGCATCAGCCCGGCGGTGCCAAGATCGCCGACCGTGAGCAGCGTGTAAGGCATGCCGCCGGGATCGCCAGAGGGTTTCGCTTGCCATCCGACGACGTGGGTATAGAAATCCTGGGCGCCCTTGGCATCTGTGGTTCTGAGCTCGTGCCAGACAAAGTCGCCTTTGGCTGCTTTGACCGGCGTAGTTACTTCCTGCTGTGCTGCTGTGCTCATGGTTAATCCTCTCTTTTCGTTATGCTTTTGCTGCGCGTTCAAGTTCGGCGATATCGAGTTTCGTCATCTTCAACACGGCCCTGCATCGCGGCCGGCTTTTTGATCAGATCGGGCAAGCGGGCGGGTACGATCTGCCAGGAAATTCCAAACTTGTCCGTGAGCCACCCACATTGGCCGCCGCTGCATCCGGCGGAGAGTTTTACCCAATAGTGGTCGACCTCCTCTTGCGAGTCGCAACGGACGACAAAGGAAATCGCTTCCGTGAACTTGAAGAGCGGGCCGCCGTTGAGCGCCGTGAAGGTCTGGCCGTCGAGTTCGAAAGCGATGGTGAGAATCTCTGCGGGCCCAGGGGCGCCGCCGGTATTGTCTTGCACTCCGAGGCGGCGGGAATTCTTGAATACCGAGAGATAGAAATTTACCCCATCTTCCGCATTGTTGTCGAACCAGAGGAAGGGCGTAATGCGAGGAAATTCTTCGAGGGCACTCATCGAGGTTTCTCTTTTATGGGTTATGGTTTTGGTTTCGACGACGGGCAGGAATTGCTCCGAACGTTGCAAAGCATTTACATACGGCCTGAAGGCCGTACCCTTCAGAAAAATGGCCTTTCCGCAGCCGTAAAGCCATTGCCCTTCGTCGAACCGATCGGAAGGTACGAGGAGGCTGCGTCCATTGAAGGCATTGCATCCTATGGAGCGCGCCACGCAACCGGACGCCATTCCGGCCTCTGCACCGGCCACTTCAGCCTTTCCTCTCCGTCCGGTAGCACGGTCGTCAGCACCCAGTCGATGCGCTCGGTCGCATCTTTGAGGATCAACTGCAACGACGGATCGTTTTCGACCGACGCCGAAAACACGATTGCGGTCAGCGCATTTCGGATATGGTGATTGACCTCGGCCGCAATTTCCATCCTGCGCGCCAAAATCATGCGTCGACGTTTTTCGTAAATCAGCACCAAATACGAAAGCACGGATGCGACGATACACGTATACAGATCCGAGGCATAGATCCGACTCGCATGATGCACCAGGCAATCCAGCCCAAAGCCGCAAACCCCAATCATCACTCCAAGTAAAAGAGCCGAGATAAAAACGCGGGCGTCAAGAAACATGTGACACCCCGGGCTACGGCTAGCTTTCAATGTAGGCATAACGATCGTTCTAGAGAATTTTTGCTAATACTTTGGTCAGGTGGGATCGACTGTGTGGGGCCATTCTTTCCACCCCGGACACGCAAAGACCGCGTGCCCCGGGGACCCCGGTTTTGGCTGGAATGGCCGCGTCAAGTTCAGTTTCCTGGTCTACACCATTAGCAAAAATGCGTTAGTCTCGATGGACCTTCCGGTCCAACGCAGACGATTTGGTTCAGCTAACCCGCCTTCGTGCCGGGTGGCTTGGAATTGAGAGTGCTTGCCGGTCTCCTGCGTGAATATCAGGAGGAACCGTCAGCACCGGGCAATGGCACTTCCGGGCCAAGTATCCGGCCAGTCTTTTCTGAACCCGGTCAGTTGCAGAGCCATTCAACGCAATTGCGATGAGTATTGCTTTGATCTCCTCCGCTCGCTCTCGAAGCACATGCTCGGGTTTTCCAAAGAGCAGAATCGCCTGTGCGCTCCTGCTGAGACTTCTCAAGTTCCGAGCCAGCGCTTCGAGCTTGTACTGAATACCCATCTGCGCATCAGGCATCGATGAAATATGTCCCGGATCGACGACATGCACCAACTCTAGACGCGCACGGTGTTTCTGCGCCAACGCACAAGCGAATTCAAGCACGGTTGGCTGTCGTTAGCGGGATTGGTAACAAAAAGGAGAGTGCCGGTGTGCAAGCTACCGGCGGTAGAACTTGTGTGCTCATGGGTTGGCATGGTTGACTCCTGGTGATCCGGCACGGATCGCCGACGTGGTAAAGGCAGTCAGGCGGGAAGGTATCATTTGCTGTCTTTCATTCCGACCGCGATTTCTATGAATGCTCAAACATCGGCGCCTTGGCTTCATTCTGGACCCGTTCCGAAGGCGACCGAAAAACATATTCGCTGTACGAGGCTCTGTAGCCCCGCATCCGGGCTATGGGAGCAAGAATGGGAAAGAATGCGCCTTGCAGGAAACGCGGAGGACTTAAGAATTGGATGACGTCCCCGAATTCCTTGGCGATGAGTGCAAGCTGTAGAAGATTCGGCATGCCCTTTGGATCAGTCTTGCCATCCTGGGCTAGACCAATCATATTTCGCGTAAAGGCCTCGAATCGATTAGCCGGCCGAACATCCATGATCAGCTTCGCCTCAACGATTCCAGCATTCCAGAACCGGTGAGGCACCCCGGGGGGGATTTCAATTGTCTTGTCCAAGTCGGCAATCGAAACTGCCCCGTCGATCGACACGCCGACGGTGCCGCTCACCACTCTCAGCCGCTCATGGATAGATGGATGCAAATGCAGAGGGGAACCAAAACCTGCTCCCCGCAACTCCAGATCGACCACCAGGCGGTCGCCCCTCGTTTCACGCGTGCCCAGGCGGATCGTTGCGCGTTCGCCTGTGATCGGATTGTCAAATACATCGCCCCGTTTGAACATAGAAATATCCCCAGCGGGGCGCACAGTGGTTGCGCGCTCCGTAGTTTGTTCGTGCCCAGCCTACTTGCGTTCGTTACAGCCAGTTGGATGGACACAAGAGCTGTAGAGAACCAAGTTCAGCTAACCAGCCTTTTGCGGACCGCGTAGAGAACGATCTCAGCTGTATTGTGGATACCGAGTTTCTGCATCAGATTCGTTCGGTGGCTCTCGACTGTATACGGGCTTACGTCCAGCAGTTGGGCCACTTCTTTATTGGTTTTTCCTTCGGCGAGCAGTTGCAACACTTCTTTTTCCCGGGCGGTGAGCAGGTCGAATGTATCGGAGAGACCCTGTTGCTTAAGCATTCGCATGTAATCCTCAAGCAGCGTCTCGTTGATTGCCCGGCTGAAGAATGGTTTCCGTTCGCCACAGCCCTTATTGCCAACAGCAGGTCTTCTTCGGCCGACTCCTTCAATAGGTAACCTTTAACGCCCACATTGAGTGCCCTCAACAGATAGCTCTCATCTGCGTGCATGGTGAGAATAATGATGCCCATCTTGCTATTCACTTTTAATATCTGTTCCGCCGCTTCGATGCCGTTCAGTATCGGCATGGCGACATCCAGGACGACGATTTGTGGAGAGAGTGCTGCGGCCATCGTTACCGCCTCGCGGCCATTCGCTGCTTCCCCTATGACCGCAAGCTCGGGATATTGCTCGAGAAGGAGCCGCAGACCCTTGCGCACCACTCCGTGGTCGTCTGCGATGAGCACCGTGTATTTCATGTTTTCTCTTGCTCTCTGTAAGCCATCGGTTCTTCGAGGTGTTGACGGTTGGTCCTGGATGCTTGGCAAGAGGTCTATCATCGGGTCCTTCTCGTTGGAGAAGCAAATTGCTTTCTAGAACAACGATAGGCGGAAGGAGCGCCGGAACAAATCCCTTGGAGACACTATGGGCAAGTCTAAATGACAGGAGATGACCCAAGATGGGACAGTCCGGACATTAGGACGGGCTTGGATCGAGCCTGGCTGGCAATTCGAGGCTGATCATCGTTCCGCGACCGGGCTCCGAGGCTACGGACATACGTCCTTGCAAGGCGCGCACTCGCTCCGTCATGCCCATCAATCCGAGACCAGGAGTTTGTACCAGGGCATCGAACCCCCGCCCGTCATCCTGTACAGAAGCAATCACTCGCGCCTCGTCCTGCTTGACGATGACCGTGACGCGGCTAGCCTCGGCATGCTTGCCGCAATTGGTCATGGCCTCTTGAATCGCGCGGTATATGCAGAGTCGAAGCGCTTCCGGCAGTTTGTCGAGCTTGCCTTCAATGTTTACGGAAACAGGGATACCGCATCTGCGCGAGAACTCTTTTGCCTGCCAGTGCAGGGCCGGTTCCAGTCCCAGATCATCGAGCATGGAAGGCCGCACCAACAGAGCGAGATTCCGCACCGAACGAAGGGATTCTTCCGCCAATCCCTTTACGCTTTCCAGTCGCTCCTTGAATTCGTCATCCGGGTCGTAATGCGACAACGTGCCCAATTCCATGCGCAAGCCTGTCAGTAATTGGCCCACCTCGTCGTGAAGTTCTCGAGAGATCGTTTTTCTCTCCTCCTCTTGCACTCGGACCAATTGGTTGGATAAACGCCGGAGCTCTTGTTCCGCCTTCTCGGCGCGCTTCCTCTCTGCCTCTGAGACCTGGTCGAGCCGATACATGTATGCCGTACTGAATATCGCAATCGCACACTCCAGCAGGAGAAGCATTAACGTCGCTGCGATGGCGCTCTCCCGCAGTTTCGTCTGCTGAGCTTCACTTTCCTGCTCCTCGCGGGCAAGGCTGGCTTGGTTGAGCGCATCGATGCGCCCGGCGAGATCGAGAACTTTTTCCGGCTGGTTCTCCAACTCGCTGAAAAGGGTCTGTTGCCCTTGGCGCGTTCGCGAGGTGCCAAGGCTTTGCTGAATTGAGTTCCAGTACTGATCCAGACCCTGCTGCAGGGCAACAATTTGCGGCTTTTGGTTTGCGCCGATGAGCTGAATCAGGGTTGCGCAGTCATTTGCAGTGTTGCGCTGTAGCTCAGCGATTCGGTTCTCGGTTTCAACAACAATGGGGTTACTCAAACTGCTCTGTTCTATCAGAGCGCCTTTGTTGATATTCGCCTGGATATCCGAGATAGCGTCGTCCGCTTTCTGATAGACCTGGTGAGCGATCTTTGTGCGTTCATGAATTCTGGCGGCCTCGCGTGATACGAGCCACGCGAAGAGTGTCGAGAATAGCAGCAGGGCGCCAAAGGATACGGCGACCGCAGGCCAGAGTCGTGCGCGCATATAACAACTTTACTCCTGCGGATTGCAGGTTCGGGATGAGTTGAAGCAGTAAGTACTAACGGCGATTCTCCTCGTTCCATTTTCATCGAGCCCTTCCCCCCCGGAAGGATCGAATCAAGGGTAGCGCGGAGAATCGCCGCCTGTTGGGTAACTTACTGGTATCGCTCACGGGCCAACGCTCGAGCTACCAGTAAGCACACATCAACGTCTGTAGATCTTTCAAGGACATTACGCGCGCGCCTCAAACACCATATTGAACGGCGTCTCACTTGCTTTGCGGAAGCGCGTGAATCCGCCGCCCCGGACCACCTTCTCTATATTCGCGGGACCGGCTTGCGCTCCCAGGCCAAGCGCCACTTCCTGCGAGAGCGAACAGGGCACACACACCGACGCCGACGCTGAGTACATGATGCGGCCAATAGGGTTCAGATTCTGAGCGATCTCATCATGCGCAAACGGCTCTACGATCATCCATGTACCTCCGGGCGCCAATGACTCGCGCACATGCCGTGCCGCACCCGCCGGGTCGCCCATATCGTGCAGGCAATCGAAGAACGCCACCAGGTCGTAGTCTGTCCCGGGAAACCCCTTTGATGGCGCCACCTGGAAGGTCACGCGATCGCTTACTTGAGCCGCCTTCGCCTTCTTTCGGGCAGTCTCAATCGATGGCGCATGGTAGTCAAAGCCAATGAACTGCGACTTGGGGTAAGCCTGTGCCATCAGTAGTGTCGATGCGCCATGCCCGCAACCAATGTCAGCCACCCGAGCGCCCGCTTTCAGCTTTTTCTCTACTCCCTCCAGCGCCGGAATCCAGCTCGAAACCAGGTTCGCCAGATACGTCGGCCGGAAGAATCGCTCGCAGCCTTCGAACAAGCCCTTCTCATGCTCGTGCCAAGCCATGCCTTTGCCCGTGCGGTAGATCTGCGTGATCTTTTCCTCGTCTTTCATCAGTGACGCCAGCATGTGATAGAAACCCGGCAGGTGGATCGGCGTATCTTCCTGCGCTAGCGCCAGGGCTTGCTCCGGAGTCATGAAGTAGGTGTCGTTTGCGGCGTCATACTCCACAAAGTTTCCAGCCGCATTGGCGTTCAACCACTCGCGTATGTAGCGCTCCGCAGTGCCCGTGCGCTGGGCAAGCTCCGCGGGGGTCACCGGTACGCCATCTCCCATGGCGCGGTAAAGTCCGAGCTTGTCTCCGATAACGATCAGCGGCGCTTGCATGGCCGCGCCCATATCCCGCACTGCTTGTCCCAGCAGGGCGTTCAGCTTGTCAGGATCGATCGTTCGTCTTTTTTCGGATGCAATGGTAGTTGACGAAGCCATATTTCTTTCCCCCTTTTAGGAAGGCCGGAGTCGCAGTCAGCCAGTGTACGGGCGGACTCTGACAGATATCGATCATAAGCCGCTTGCAGACGATTGCTATCCCCTCGAGGCACTAGGGGCGGGCCGAAAAAGGAGGATGAAAACGGAGGCGGTTCTGGCGTTGTGGGTCGGTACCGGAAGTGCCTTTGTTCCAACTAATTCCAGGTTGCTAGACTATTCCGGCAGATGAATATCCCTGGCCCTAAGACCGCTCGTCTCGAATCGGTTGACCTGTTGCGTGGGATTGTCATGATCCTGATGGCGCTCGATCATGTTCGCGACTTTCTGGGCACGCCGGGAATCAGTCCAACGAATCTCGCGCAAGCCACCGTTTCTTTGTTTTTCACGCGCTGGATCACCAACATCTGCGCACCAGTTTTCTTCCTGCTCACCGGCACCGGCGCCTATCTTTCGCTGCGGCGATATTCGAGGGCCGAGCTTTCTCGATTCCTTTTCACACGGGGGCTTTGGCTCATCTTTCTGGAAGCAGTCGTGCTGCGCTGCTTTGCTTTGCAGTTCAATTTTGATTATCACCTCACGATGCTCGTAGTCATCTGGGCTCTCGGTTGGGCCATGATCCTGCTTTCCGCGCTTGTTTATCTGCCGAATGCAGTGGTCACCGGTTTCGGCTTGGCAATGATTGCAGGTCACAATTTGCTCGATCCGGTACAAGCAGAGTCCCTGGGGCGGTTGGCGCCGTTGTGGAACGTTCTTCACGCGCCGGGCCTGATCGTGGCGAATCCTCAGCACCTCGTCTTCGTTGCCTATCCCCTGATTCCCTGGGTGGGAGTCACCGCGGCAGGATTTGGGCTGGGACAGATTTTTGCCTGGCCTCCTGAGCGTCGAAAGACATTTCTATTGCGCCTCGGCATCGGCTTGACAGCCGCTTTCGGGGTTCTGCGTGCGGCTAATGTCTACGGCGATCCGGCCGCTTGGACACGACAGAAGTCCGCCGTCTTCACAGCTCTGTCATTTCTGAACACGATCAAATACCCGCCCTCGCTCCTCTTCCTGTTGATGACCCTCGGACCAGCCATGCTTATGCTCTGGGCGTTCGACAGCGGGTTCCCACGATTCATGCGTCCGGCCTTGGTCCTGGGGCGCGTACCCTTGTTTTATTACGCGATGCACTTAGTGCTGATCCATGTGATTGCGGTTGTCGTGTGCTATGCCCGTTACGGGCAGGCTCATTGGATGTTCGAGTCACCCAGCCTGGGCCAATATCCGATTACGACGCCGCCTGGATGGGGGTTCGGATTGCCGATGGTCTACTTGATCTGGGCCTTTGTGGTGGTCACCCTTTACCCGCTTTGTGTGTGGTACGCGAGGCTGAAGCAACGCAGCGGCAGTGTATGGCTCAGCTACCTATGAGCAGGCACGGCGATTACCAGCTCAGGCCAAGCTCGACCATGGCCCTCAACTTTGTCATCCCGAGCGTAGCCGAGGGACCTGCTGTGCGCCCTTCCCTCTAACAACTCCCTACAGCTCCGCCCATCCACCTCCACTCATGCCGAGGTGGACCATGGCCCTCAACTTTGTCATCCCGAGCGTAGCCGAGGGACCTGCTGTGTGCCCTTCCCTCTAGCAAACTCCCTACAGCTCCGTCCATCCACCTCCACTCATGCCCAGGTGGACCATGGCCCTCAACTTTGTCATCCCGAAGCGTAGCCAGGTCTCCTGCTACGGGGCACCCACCACCAGGCCACGTGTGCGGCTTTCCGTAAAGAAAGCCGCATGAAGTTTGCCGACGCCACCAAATCCAACAGGAGATCCGGGGCAGCGGACCAGTGGTTTGCCTTGATGGAAAAACGGAACCTGGGGGCGATTCGCCCACGGCACATTCGCTTCTGCTGAAAATGGAACCGCAGGTCCCTCCACTACGCTGCGCTCCGGTCGGGATGACAAATCTAGGGGCGCTGGCCCACCTTGGCATTGGTCGAGGTGGATGGACGGAAGCACTGCCACAGCACCAACCCGATTTCGCTTGTCTTCCATACCATCAACGGATTACCTGCACATGAATCCCTATTTGCGCTAACTTGGGCAACTCTGATTCTCAGTCGTCCCCTTCGACAGGCTCAGGGCAGGCTCTGCGGGACAGTCTGAGAGGAACGGCTTGATCCGCTTTGATGTCTTTTGCTATGAAAAATCCGATTTGCGGGGATTCAGCAAATGCGATAGTAGGGCTACCCCCATCATTTTCGGCCAAGGTACGCTTTGGCGAACCTGGGGCGCCCGTCTTGTTTCTATTGGCTTCTGCTAATGATCCATCGCTACGGCGACAGTACATCCAACACTTCTCGCGGTTCGGGGCGGACGCGGAAGTCGGCGTGCGCCCCGGCGAACAGGATCGTGCGATCTTTGCCAACGATGTAGGTCGCCGGGAGTGGTAACCGCCAACTCGCGTCCCCATTTACCAGGGGGATATTCACCAGGATGCTACGGTAATACTGCTGCTGGGAAGGCGCGACCGCGTAGGCCAGGCCGAACTGGGCAGCCAGCCGGCATCCGGCATCGGTGAGCACTGGGAAGGGAAGCCCGTGTTGTACGGCAGTGAAGTCGTTCTGGCGCACAGTTTGTGGAGAGATGCCTATGAGCAACGCGCCGCGCTTGCGGACGGCGGTGTATAGATCCCTCCAAGACTCAAGCTCGGTGACGCAGTACGGGCACCAGCGACCACGGAAGAAGTTGATGACCAGCGGTCCAAGGGCCAGCAGATCCGTGCTGTGCACGATGCGGCCCGCGGCGTCGGGTAGGGCAAACTCCGGGGCTCGGGAGCCAACCTGCAGGATTCTATCCTCTACTCCCGCTGCATAGAGCTCCGCAACTGCGCGCTCGCTAATCTCGAGGCGCTCCGGCTGGACAAGGTTCCGCGTGTTGGCCGTGATCTGATCGAGTTGGTCTTGCAGTTTCGACATAAGGCGTTCTCAAGGGGAAACCCTAAAATCCCTCGGTGGGACGGCCGGAAAAGCCCGTCGCATCGCATACCAAAGTTATTTTCGGAGCTGCCCTCAAGCGGTTTGACGATCTCCGTACCCGAACGGCTTCAGTAAAGTTGCGCTTTTCTTGGCCAGGCGCTAGCAGTTTCATTTCTGCGCTGACACTATCGACCCGTGCAGCGTAGGAGTGAAAACGCTCTAGCGACCCATGCCGCGCATGCCGCCCAAGGCGCCCATCATCCGCCGCTGCATGCCGCCGCCCTTGCCCACAGTCTTGAACATCTTACGCATCTGCACATACTGGCGCAGCAGCTGATTCACTTCCTGCACGCTGGTTCCTGAGCCGCGCGCAATCCGCTTACGGCGGCTGCCGGAGATGATCTCGTGCTTGTCGCGCTCTTGCTTGGTCATCGAGTTGATGATGGCCTCAATGCGCGTAAATTGCGATTCATCCACCTGCCCGGCCATCTGCTGGATGCCCTGAAACGGGCCGATCGAAGGCAGCATCTTGAGAATGCTCTGCATCGACCCCAGTTTGCGGATCTGGCGCAGCTGGTCGCGGAAGTCCTCCAGTGAGAAGCCATCGCCGGAGAGGGCTTTGCGGGCAAATTCCTCCTGCTTCTTCTTGTCCAGGGTCTCTTCGGCCCGCTCAATGAGCGTCATCATGTCACCCATGCCCAGGATCCTGCTCACGATCCGGTCGGGATGGAAGGGCTCAAAGGCCTCCGGTTTTTCGCCCGTGCCAATGAACTTGACGGGCTGGCCGGTGACATGGCGGATGGAGAGCGCAGCGCCGCCACGGGCATCGCCATCCATCTTGGTGAGCACTGTGCCGGTAAGCGCCAGCTGCTTGTGAAATTCTCCCGCGGAGTGGACCGCGTCCTGACCGGTCATCGCATCGGCCACGAAGAGGATTTCCTGCGGGTTGAGCAGATTCTTCAGGCTCCGCATCTCGTCCATCAGCTCCTGGTCCAGAGCCAGCCGGCCAGCCGTATCGACGATGAGCGTGTCGCAGCCGGAATTGATGGCTTCGCGGCGGGCCTCCTTCGCCAGGCGCTCGACCAGCGCAATCCCCGGCGCCTCGCCTTTGGTGTCGCCCTCGTAGATGTTGATTTTGATCGCGTTGGCCACCACCCGCAGCTGCTCCCGAGCCGCAGGGCGGTAAACGTCGACCGAGACCAGCAGAGGGCGGTGACCGCCCTTCCTGAGCCAGGCAGCCAATTTGCCTGATGTTGTGGTCTTGCCCGAACCTTGCAGGCCTGCCATCAGGATCACAGTAGGTGGGCGGGAAGCGAAGTTGAATCGAGCCGTATCCTTGCCCAGCAGGGCGACCAACTCGTCACGGACGATCTTGACCACCTGCTCGGTTGGGGAAAGAGCCGTCATGACCTGCTGGCCCACAGCCTGCTCCCGGATATGGTCGACGAGCTCCTTGACCACGTTCAGGTTAACGTCGGCTTCGAGCAGGGCAACACGGATCTCACGCAGGGCCTCGCCGATATTCTCTTCGGTGATGGTGCCCTGGCCCCGCAGGTTCTTGAAGGCCCGCTGCAGCTTGTCGGACAGGTTTTCAAACATGGTGGTGCTTACAGTCTAACCGAGAGGGTGGGGAGGCTGTGGAGGCTGGGGACACGGCATGTCCCCAGCCTGCCGGCTTATTCCTGGGAGGAAGCAGAGGGCTCGCTCAAGTTGGGAACATCGATGCCCAGCGCAGTGGCCAGGGAAATCTGATGATCCTGCTCCTGCAGCAGGATTGTCCGGATGTGCTCGGCGGTCGCGTACTCGCCCAACTGGTCGCATTGGCGAATCCGCTGCCGGTAATTGCGGATGGTCTCATTCTCATTGTCCAGGTCGAAGCGCAGCATCTCTTCTGCCTTCTCCGAGGTCTTTACCGGCTTGGGAACCACCACCGGCATTCCGCCCATGTAGTCGATTTGGTTGGCAAGAGTGATGGCGTGCTGTAGTTCTTCGCCGGCATGCACCTCCAACTCAGCCGCGATGTTCATGTAGGCAGCGCCCTTCAGCACCTGGGAATAATTCACATAAGCAATAATCGCCTGGTATTCCCGGGCCAGATCTTCATTGAGCAGCGCGACCAGTTGTTCACGGGTGATGGCTTTTTCTTTCGGGACGGTGGCTGTGGGCATTGCTTTCTCCTCGTTCTTGACGCAATTTATCGGTTGCTTTAAGTAGGTCTGTCTTCTTGGGTGCAGGATACGGGCGAGAGGTTGCAGGGCTGGCTGCCAGAGATAGCAGACCATCTCTTCACTTCTATCCCATAGCGAGCGTACCGCTCGCCGAACTGCAGTAGCGTTCGTCTGACCGGGCAGCATTTGAGGGAAATCCGGCCTATTTATCAGGCAATAGCACTCTGCCGGCCAAGCTCGAACCAAGCCTCAGCGTAACGGCTAAAGCACCAAAAATCCGACGTTTGGAAGTTTTCCAGCCACGAACCGAAACGATGCCACGGCAAGCCCAAGGCTTAAATCCGCTGCTGCGGACGCGACTTCGGCCCCATCCGGGGGTCTGAACGCCTAGTTAATGTTTTGTGGAGTAGTTCGACCATGTCCTCATCTTCGCGCTCGATTGCCG
Organism: uncultured Acidobacteriaceae bacterium; assembly: GCA_963746595.1. Taxonomy (GTDB): domain Bacteria; phylum Acidobacteriota; class Terriglobia; order Terriglobales; family Acidobacteriaceae; genus PALSA-350. The sequence goes on along the minus strand of CAVVBS010000009.1, from coordinate 359,687 downwards.
GACTGTTTACGCGTGCCCTTGCCGCCTGCCTGATCCTCTCGCTGGTCCAGGAACCGGCAACGCTGCTGGCTGCAGCCGGCCCTGGCTGGCATAGCAAGCGGGCTCCGGTCGTGAAGCCACTTACCGAAGAAGAACGCGCAAGCCAAGCGTTGAACCGGCTGACCTTTGGTCCGCGGCCAGGCGATTTGGAGCGAATCCAGGCCATCGGGATCAAGAAATGGGTGGAGATGCAGCTCAACCCGGAGCACGTCGACGATAGCCTGCTCGAGGCACGCTTGCAGAGCTTTCCCGCCATGCGCCTGAGCCAACCAGATCTGTTGCGGGCGTTTCCGTCCGGGGCGGTGATTCGCGCCGTGGCTGACGGAAAGGTCAACCTGCCCACCGATCGGGTGGAGCGCGCAATCTATCAGAACCAGGTCTTTGCCTATGAAGAGAAGCGACAGAAGCAGGCGCAGGAAGCGGCTCGGCAACCCGCGCCCATCGCCGCAGTGGGAACAAATGCGACCGCGCCGCCCGTCATGGCAGAGAATAATCAGGAGAACGCGAAGGCAGCGGCAAGCGAAAGCGTGATGGCCGACGCGATGGCGCTCGAGGATGTAGCCAGCTCCCCGTCGATCACCGTGCACGAGCAGAAGCTTTATGCCGATCTGGCCTCAACCCAGATTGTGAATCTATCTCCCGGCCAGCGATTGGATCGGCTGGTGAGTATGAAGCCGGGCCAGCTTCGCAGTTTCATGAAGGGCCTGACCCCGGAAGAGCGGGTCCAGCTGACGGCGGGGATGACGCCGCAGCAAAAAGAAACAGTGGTTGCGCTGATTAACCCTACGTTGCTGGTAGCCGGCGAACTCCTGCAAACTCGCCTGCTCACGGATATCTACAGCCAGCGGCAGTTGCAGGCGGTGATGACGGACTTCTGGCTGAACCACTTTAATGTCTATCTGAAGAAGGGGCAGTTTGCGCCCTGGTACCTGGCGGACTACCAGCAAAATGTGATTGCGCCGCATGCCATGGGCAAGTTCGAGGACCTGCTGGTGGCGACGGCGAAAAGCCCAGCGATGCTGTTCTATCTTGACAACCATTCCAGCATCGGGCCGCATTCGTTGGCCGCGCAACGTGCCCAGATGAATCCTGCGGCCAAGAACAAAGACCTCGGGCTGAACGAGAACTATGCCCGTGAGCTGATGGAGTTGCACACTCTCGGCGTCGACGGCGGATACACGCAGAAAGATATTACCGAAGTAGCCAAGGTCTTTACCGGTTGGACTGTCGAAGAGCCTCGCAAAGGAAGCGGGTTTACTTTCAATGAGCGGCGCCACGAGCCCGGCACCAAGTACGTCCTGGGCCACACCATTCAAGAGAATGGCGAACAGGAGGGACTAGCCGTGCTGCACCAGCTCGCGAGCAGCCCCGCGACGGCGCACCATCTGTCTCAGCAGCTGGCTGAGCGCTTTGTGAGCGACACTCCGCCCCCGGCGCTGGTGGACCGCATGGCAAAGACCTACCTGCATACCGATGGCGACATCCGCCAGGTGCTGCGCACCATGTTTACTTCGCCGGAGTTCTGGTCCCGCGAGGCATATCGCGCCAAGGTCAAGACTCCGGAAGAATTTGTTCTTTCGGCGGTGCGGGCGACTGGAGGCGAAGTGGAGCGGCCGGCCATTGTGCTCAACGCGATGAACCAGTTGGGCATGCCCTTCTACGGCTGCCAGACACCGAATGGCTATTCCTGGACGGCAGGAGCGTGGGTGAACTCCGGTGACTTGCTGACCCGCATCAACATCGCGCTGGCGCTCGCCGGCCATAAGCTGGGCACGGCCACCGATCTGGATGCCTTGATGAAGATCAAGGGGCCCGATGCTGCCACCGTCGCGCAGAAGGAAACCAAGTTGGAGTCTGTGTTTCTGGATGGGCAGTTGAATCCGCAGGCACGGCAAACGGTCTTGCAGCAGGCTGACGAACTGGCTGTGCAAGGACCGATCGCACTGCCCGGATCAGAGCCACCCAAGCCGGGCGCCAAGCAAGCAGGAGCGATTCCTGTCCGGGCGGCATTTGTTCAGGTGATGAATCTGGCGACGCCGATACCACCGCCCGCGGACAAGCAAGCCGCGGTGGTCGCAGGGCTGTTGCTGGGCTCTCCTGACTTTCAGAAGCGCTAGCCGCAACTGTCGCGCTCTGGTGCCTGGCGGATTTTGCTCCTTGAACTCCTATCTATGGTTTTGGACAAGTGCCCCATGTTCGCAGCAGCGTATATGGCCGAAAAAGACGGGCGCAGCCCCACAAGCGTTAACTTTGTTAGGCAGACAATAGAAATCCGAGAAGAAGCTGTCTTTTGCATCTCCAACTCGCCACAAAATCGTCATCCTGAGAGTCTGTGACTTTTTGATCTTTTCGTGTTTTTTGCACCCGACCAGATGTTTTTCAATCCCCTCCAGAAAGGCGTCATCCTGAGCGAAGCGCCTCGCAGATCTATCGCATAACAGAGGGTTTTATGCGCGCAGTCGGAGCTTCCAGGACCGAGGAACCCCGGCGATGCTTGTTGGCAGATGCTCTTCGGAGCTTTCCGGCCACAGACCACAAGGAAAATTAAAAAGTCACAGCCTCTGAGCGGAGCGCCTCACAGGTTTATCGCGTGACACGACGCTTGGTGGCGCGGAGTCGAAGGACCCCGACGATGCTTGTTGGCCGATGCTTTTCAGAGCTTTCCGGACACCAAACCTGAAAGAAATCAAAAAAGTCACAAGTTAGCGCTTATGGCGCAGCCCCTCCAATGCTCCTGCTATAGGCCGCGCTTCCTTCACCGGAATGGCAAGTCCTACTGAGGCGAGTTGTTGACCGGTGCGGTGGGGCTCACAGGGCTTGTCGGCGATCCGCCGAAGCCGGAGCCACCATTTGAGCCAGACCCAGAGCCATTGCTGGAGCCGAATCCAGAACCGGAACTCGACCCAAATCCAGACCCGTTGCTGGACCCAAATCCTGAACCTGAACTGGAACCAAATCCGGAGCCGTTACTCGACCCAAATCCTGAGCCGCTACTAGACCCGAACCCGGTGCCGTTGCTGGATCCGAAGCCGGTTCCGGTTGTACCGGTCGCACTTGTGCTCGCCGTTGATGTTGGTGGGGGCGCCGGCCGTCGCTTCAAGAGCGCTCTGGGTGTAGTCGTAGACAAATTCCCATTTGTTGTAGTGGGTCTGCTTCCTGAAGACCTTGATCGATTCTTTCTTGCTGAGCAGGCCGACTCCCATGATCGGTGCACCACCGAACGTAGCCCCAGGTGTACCGAAGGCGCCGCTGCTCCCGGTGGTGCCCGTGGGATTTGTCGTGCCCGTCCCGCCAGTCGTGACCGTACCGCCGATTCCAGGAGACGAACCAAAACCACTCCCCGTGCTCGACCCGAAACCAATACCAGAGCTGGAAGTGGTGCCACTACCCGAGTCGGTGCCCCCGGTGGTCTGAGTGGTCGCAGTAGAGGAGCCGCTGTTGCCGAAACCCGACCCCGAGCTCCCGAAGGATGAAGACGACGAGCCAAACGACGAACTGTTGTTGTTACCGAAGGAAGATCCCGAAGACCCGAACGCCGAACTGCCACCGCCCGGCGAAGACCCGCTAGCGCCAAAAGAGGAAGAGGAACCGAAAGAGTTGTTTGAGACGCCGCCTGCGCCGTTGGTCGTCCCAGTAGGCGTAATGCCGTTTTGCTGCATCTGCACTTGCTGCCCGAACAAGCCCATGGCAGGAACCGTGGCCTCACCCAGGTGGATGATGCGCCAGTCGTCCTTCCCGGTCATAGGGTCCTTATAGCGCTTGCGCAGGAAGCGCACATTGTCCGTCTTCATCAGCTGGTCGATGCTGTTGGGATAACGGTTGTACTTTGCGTAGTACATGTGGATGGCCCGGGCATATTGCTTTCCGCGGTGTATGGTCTCCTCTTCCTTGTCGCGGCGGATGGATTCAGCTATCTTGGGCGCCGCTATGGCCAACGCAATCGTGAGCAGCAGGACCATGAAAAGCACGCCCAGCAGGAGAAATCCTTCCTGGTTTCGAAAGTCGTGCGCCAGAGCCGGATTGTGTCGAGTTAGATCTCAGATCAGCTTCATATGCTTCATTGGCGTAGCGGTAAAGTTTGTGTGTTGTGGTAAGGAATGTCTTCGACCTGGACCGAGGCGGTGCCGATCTTCACCACCCGATAACGCCGGTCGACAACATCCCCTTCCGAGGCGATAAAGATGTCGTCGCCGTGCAGCAGGAAGACTTGTTTTTGCCCGGTCTTCTCCGCCGCATAGCCATAGAACCCGAGATTGATGGGCGGGGGCGGCGGAGGCGGCGGAGGCCCGGTATCGACGTGTGCCTGGCGGATGGGAGCGATCGGCTTGGGTATCGCCGGCGGCGCCGAGAACTGGGAGAAGATGTTTCGCCCTTTGCCGGTGTACTCGAGCGACTCGGCCTGGCGCATGATCTCCGGGTGCAGCGTAGGGTCGAGCGAGGCTAAGCCGCCGATCTTTGCCGCCGGGTGGGCATAAGCCCCCGCGGTGGTGTTCTCTTGCGGCGTCTCGCCGCCCGAAGGCGTGGTTGCGGGACGCGGCGCTGTGACAACCGTTGGCGGAGGAGCCGGCGCAGGGGACGGCGAAGGGCCGAAGGTCTGCCACAGGAAGCGCACCAGCAGGATAAGCATGACCAAGCCCAGGCCGCTCGCCAGGTACACCTTCTTCTTATCTTCCGTGCCGACTTTGAGGGCCATTAGCGGGCTTCCTCCTCTCCGGGCGGTGGGCCCTCGTCTCCCTGGGTGGGCGGAGGAAGCTGCTTCAGGTCGCTGGCACGAAGATAAGTATTGAGTTTCGAAGGCGCAGATTTACCAGGCCGCCCTGTTGCCCGGTCAGGGTGAGCCCGGTGATCAGGAAGAACGTCTTGCTGCGCTCCAGCCCGTTGATGTAGTGCATGAGCGGTGCGTACTCCCCGCTAAGGCTGGCATCCAGACGCAGCTCGATCAGTCCCTGGGAGCGCGGGCCTCGGACTGTAGGCGAGGTTGGTAAGGCGGACAGAATTCTTCGTTTCCAGGTCGTTGATCGCTGAGGAGATGGTGGAGTACGCAGCGGGAAAGCGCGCGGCGTAGAACTCGTCCGCCTGGGTCCGCGAAAGGTCGACCTTCTGCGGCAATCCGCGCAACGGGCTCATCTCCAGCTGCAGCGCGCGATAGGCGGTCTGCCTCTGCTGCAGCTGCTCGGGGCCGGCGGCGCGCAACGTATTCCAGGCAAGAAAGAGGCGCACGCCAAGAACCAGGTTGAGGATCAACAGCAGCGCCACCCCGGCGATATGCAGGTTGAGTAAGCTGAACAGGTTGCCGCTGAGTTTCTTCATGGCGTGGCCACCTTGCCAGCCCGCGGTTTACGGCCGGCTTTCCCGTGCAGCGTCCGGGGACGGCCTTCGGCCGCCTTGTTCCGATTGGACTCTTTTCCTTTTGCGCCGCCGCAGCCGGCTTCTCGGTGATCTCGGGCAGCGGATTGTATTCCGCCAGCAGATCAAAGTTCACGTTGGACGCGGCGCTCACCTGTTCGACCTGCCGCCCATTCTGATTGCTTTCCGCCGTCTCCCGGGCCAGGCGGGGAGCGAGAAAACGGTGGGAGTGTTCCAGGTTGCGGACCAGGTCGACGCCGCGATCATGGGCGCCGCTCACGCGCAGGCGAATGGTCACTTTGCCGTCGCGGGAGATCACCGGCTCGATGTTCATTACCTGCACCCCGCTGGGCAGCACGTTTTCCAGATCCATCATGACCGCCGTCCAGGAGAAGGCTTTCTCGGCGAAGACGCTGGTTAAGAAACTGCGATTGCGATAAGACCGCGGCGTTTTTTGGCTCCCGCATCTGCATCTGAAAGGCCTGCCGCTGAGACTCGATGGCCTGGATCTTCTGCTCCACCGCGTGCCAGCCGCGCATGGGCTTCGGCTGCCTTGCGCTTTTCCGTGGCCAGCAATAGCCACAAGCGGCACCGCGATCACCGCCAGCAGGATGATCAGGATCCGCAGCCGCAGGTAAAGCGGACCCGAGCTCGACGAACGGACGGGAAGCGAGATTGAGTTGGACGCGCATCAGTTGGCGAGCGCTCCCACCACCCCGGCGAGGATGCCGCCAGGCATCGCCTTGCTCTTGTAGGGCGTAGGAACGACGTCGCGCACCGGGATGCTCTCGTCGCCCAGCAGGCGGATAAGCTCCTCCGGGCCGCCAAGGCCGCAGGATAGCAACTGCCGCGGTGGCGATTCCAGCGTATCCTCAAAATAAGCCACCGCCACACTTACCGATTGCTGCAGCTCGTCGGCGGCATGAAGAGAGTTCTCCTGGGGCAGCAATTCCTTCTCCGTGAGTTCCAGCGTGCGGTGCAGCAAGCAGTTCATTCTTCCGCGTAATGGCGGTGGTGACCGAGCTGCCGTTGCGGTTGATCACCAGCGACGGTTCCTCCCCGCTGACCGCGGCCAATGCAGCCAGGGTGCTGGGCAAGACTACTCCCGGCTCGTAGCCCGCTTCGCGTACGGCGCTTTCATACTCCGCCAGGACCGCGGCCGGGGAAACGGCGACGATCACCCGCACCAGCCCCGGCTTGCCGGGCATGACCTGGTAGCTGACGGCGGCATCTTCCACCTCAAACGGGACCAGCTTGCGCAGACGAAAGCGAATAATGGGCAGAGCTTCGGCGAGCCTTCGCGGGCAACAGGTCGAAGTCCAGCAGCAGCACGCGGACGGCAGCGTCGGGAATGACGACCGTGATCTGGCTCTCTTTGACGCTGATTTCGTCCAGCGCCTGGCGCAGTGCGCTGGCCACGGCGGCACGATCGGTGAAGTTGGGTGGTTTCAGGCCGGCAGCGAGCACACCCGGGCGCAAGGGAGCGAACGAAGAAACAATCTCCTGTTCCCCGTCGCCAGGGCGGCCGGCAACCACGCCGGCGCTGGTGATCTCACAGGCCAGGCGGGGACGCAGCGCGTCGGCTTCGGAGGGGAAGATACGATTGGCGATGTTGGAAAGCATGTCTAGCGGAAGGCCTCGATGAAGGTGACCTTGTTGATTTCCTTAAGTGTCGTCAAGCCGCGGCTGGCGCGGTCCACGGCCGATTCGCGCAGGAACTGCATGCCCTGCGCCTGGGCCAGCTTGCGCACCTCAGAGGAGGGCTTCTTCTCCAAAATAATCTCTCGAATGGGATCGTTCAGTTCCAGCAGTTCGTGAATGGCGGTTCGGCCGCGATAACCGGTGCCCGCGCACTCGATGCAGCCTGCGCCCTCAAAAAAGTCGAAACTGCGCCACAGCTCAGGGTCCAGTCCGCTGTTGCGCAGGAATTCATCGTCGTAGCGCACGGGGCGTTTGCAGTATTCGCAAATGGTACGCACCAGCCGCTGGGCAAGGATGCAATTGAGCGCGGAGACAAAGTTGTACGCTTCCACGCCCATGTTGAGAAAACGCCCCAGCACGTCGACAACGTTGTTGGCGTGGACGGTGGTGAACACCAGGTGGCCCGTCAGCGCGGAGTTGATGGCGATCTGCGCTGTCTCCTGGTCGCGGATTTCGCCCACCAGGATCTTGTCCGGATCATGGCGCAGGATGGAGCGCAAGCCGCGGGCGAAGGTGAGTCCCTTCTTCTCGTTTACCGGGATCTGCGTGATGCCGCGAATCTGGTACTCCACCGGGTCTTCAATGGTGATGATCTTGTCCTCGTCGCTCTTGATCTCGTTGAGCGCGGCATAGAGTGTCGTGGTCTTGCCTGAGCCGGTGGGGCCGGTCACCAGCACCATGCCGTAAGGCTCGCGGATGTAGCGCCGGAAGCGGCGCAGATCTTCTTCTCCGAAACCGACCACGTCGAGGGTGAGCTTGCGGAACTTCTCGCTCATCGACTCCTTATCGAGCACGCGGAGCACGGCGTTTTCGCCGTGCACGGTGGGCATGATGGAGACGCGGAAGTCGATCAGGCGCCCTTTGTAGCGAACGCGGAAGCGGCCGTCCTGGGGCACGCGGCGCTCGGCGATGTCCAGTTCGCTCATGACCTTGATGCGGGAAAGGATGGTGGAGTGATGCTCGCGCGCGATCGGCGCCATGGCTGCCTGCAGTACGCCGTCGATGCGGTACTTCACCACCAGCGAGTCATCGTAGGTTTCCAGGTGAATGTCGGAGGCGCGGCGCTCGAGCGCGGTGAAGATGGTGGTATCCACCAGCCGGATGATGGGGCTGATGTCCTCTTCCGAGGTAAGCTTCTCGATCGAGATGTTCTCATCGGGATTGTCTTCGGCCGAGATCACGTCGAACGTGAGCCCCTCGGACGCCTCGTCGAGCACGCGCTGCGACTGCTCCGTCTTTTTGAGCAGGTCGGTGATCTGAGAGAGGGTCGCGACCCGGGTGGTGATTCGTTGTCCCAGCAGGCCGCTGATTTCGTCCAGGATCATGAGCCGGCTGGGATCGCTGACCGCGATCACCAGCCGGTCTTCCATCTGCTCCAGGGGCACGAAGTTGTAGCGGAACATCATGTCCACGGGCACGCTGCGGAAGAGCTCGTGCTGGATGCGAAAGTTCTTCAGGTCGACGAACTCACAGCGATAGCGATGGGCCAGCGCCTGGGCGCGCGAACTCTCGTCGGATTCTGGAACGACGGTAGTGAGAAGTGCGGTGCTGTCGGCCATACGAAACTCCTAACGGCAGAAATGGACAAAGCGGAGGCGGGGCCTCCTCAACGGCCTCCCATGGTGCTCGCTTGACCCAGGGAGAAGATGGGCAGATAAAGCGCGATCAGAATGACGACAACCACTGAGCCCATCACAATCAGGATAGCGGGCTCAATCAGAGCCAGCGCGGCGGTCAGCGCCGTCTGTACGTCTTCTTCGAAAAACTCGGCGACTGAGTTGAGCATCTGCGGCAAAGCTCCGGTAGATTCGCCGACGTCGATCATTTCCACCGCCAGGTCGGGAAAGACGCCGGTTTTTTCCAGGCTCTGGGCCAGGCTTTTTCCTTCGCGCACGCTGCCCACGGAGGCCATCACGGCCTTGGCAATGGTGTCGCTCGAGATAGAGCGCGCCGCGGTTTCGAGCGAGGGCACGGGCGGCAGTCCGCCGACCAGGAGGCTGGAAAGCGTGCGCACAAAGAGCGCGACCTGGTACTTGCGCCAGATATTGCCGAAGATCGGCATGCCAATGCGCATGCGATCGATGCGCGCTGTGCCGGCCGTGGTCTGGCTATAACGGTAGAGCCGCGTAGACGATGATGGCGATGCCGGCCAGCAGCCACAAATATGTAATGTTGAAAATTATTGCCTACCGTCAACAGCATGCGTGTCGCCGCCGGCAGGTTGGTGCCCAGCTGGTCGTAAAGCATGGCGAAGCGTGGCACCACGAAACTGATCAGGAAGATGAACAACGCGATCACCATCGTGACCAGCAGGCAGGGATAGAGCAGGGAAGCCATCAGCTTCTTGCGGAAGGAAAGCGAAATTCGCTGGAAGGCAAGATACCGCGACAGAACATCTTCCAGTTGCCCGCTTCGTTCTCCTGCCAGCAGGGTGGTGGTGTAGATCAAGGGAAAGCCGCCCTGGGCTTCAAAAGCTCCGGAGAGCGATTCCCCAGTGCGCACGCGCGCGGCTACATTTTCCAGTTGTGCGCGGAAGGTTGGGTTCTTCTGGCCTTTGACCAGCATGTCGAGCGAGCCAACAATGGGCAGGCCGGCGCTGATCAGGGTAAGAAACTGCTGGTTGAAGATGATGAAGGCTTCCAGGTTGGCTTTCTTGCGGCTGCCTCCGCCGCGCATGCCGCGCGGCCGCACCGAGTAGACGTAGTAGCCGGCCTGGGAGAAGCGGCTGCGCAGTTCTTCCGGCGGAGCCGGCAACCTGCACCTGCTCCTGAATGCGTCCCCGCTCATCTGCCAGCTTGACTACGTACTCTGCCATGGGCCCCTTACCAGTTTACCGGGATACTCCAACCGCTGCGGCCGGCTTGGCCGGAAGCGTTCCCAGCTTGCCAATTTGACCGTTGGGACCGACGGCCCAGGGCAGGCTGAGAGCGTTCCAATTACCACTATCGAGCCATTGCCAGGTCTTACCATCGTCATAAGAAATATCGGAGCCATTGCTACCCACCGTGATCCAGGCTTCGTCTCGTGCGTCCCAGGCCACGGCAGAACGATACCCATGGGGTAGCTTGCCGGGAAGCGCTCCAGTGTTCTCCGCCGTCCGAGGTGTAAGCTGCCGTGCCGGTCGCCTCCTCCGGTTTGCGATAGTCTCCACCGACAGCGATCCCGTGCTTTTGGTCGCGAAACGCTAAGGAAAAGACGCCGGAGGAGTCGTTTCCGCTTGCCAGCGGGGTTTGTGCGCTCTGCCATGTGACCATGTCCCTGGTCCGCAGCACCCTCGCCTTGCTGGTCCCTAACCAGACCCAATCTCCGCTCGCCGCCATGGCGCTGTTGCTGGCGGCGAAAGCAGACTCCCCGGGAAGCGGCTGCAGGTCGGAGCGCCGGGACTCCACGTTTTCCCTCCGTCGTGGGTCACCAGCAAACCAAACCTCACATGATCAGTACGTCCGGGAGCCTGCACCGGATCACCGTAGAGGACGCCCTGCTGCCGATTGAGGAAGAGCAGCCCATCCCAGAAGCCGGCCGCATCGGGATTGGTCAAGAGCAGCTTCCAGCTGGTACAGCCATCCGTAGTCTCATAGAGGCGAGACTGGTCGCCCGGTCCGCTCGATAGAGCCAAAGCACTTTGCGCGTCCCAGGCCCAGATGGCGCGAAAGTCCAGCTTGCTTGCGCCGGGTGGCGTGGCGCATTGCTGCCAGAGGTAGCCAGTGTCCTCGCTGCGCAGTACGGTGCCGCCGGTGCCGCTGGCCCAAACCACGCCACCGCCCACGGCATGGATTCCCCGCAGCCCGGCAGTGGACCCGCTATCCTCGAGTTCCCACGGCCCACTCTGCCTCGTGCTTTGCGCCCCGGCAACCAGAACCGCCAGCAAGCATATTGTCCAAACAAGAAACTTGATCATTGCGTGATGGGTGCTATAGATGAAAATCGCGGATAACCTGCGGCTCTGTCCATCCCCAATAACGGCTGCTGACGTGAGCGCTACCCTCCCCTTTGTCATCCCGCCTGCCCCGGCGCGCCGTGGGAGCAGCCAACTTGCCTGTGGCAAGTTGAGAAAGAAATGACACCGCAAAATCGCCATGGATGCGAGGCCCGGAGGGCCGACCGCCAAACGTGGTCCCAGCCCGGAAGGGCTGGGACCCAATCTCGAAGATGATCCGAGCGCTGTCAGCGCGGCACTCACCTGGGTCTGCCCTTCCCTTTGTCATCCCGAGAGTCTGTGACTTTTTGATCTTTTCGTGTTTTTTGCATCCGACCAGATATTTTTCAATCCCCTCCAGAAAGACGTCATCCTGAGCGAAGCGCCTCGCAGATCTATCGCATAACAGAGGGTTTTATGCGCGCAGTCGAAGGAACCCCGGCGATGCTTGTTGGCAGATGCTCTTCGGAGCTTTCCGGCCACAGACCACAAGGGAAATTAAAAAGTCACAGCCTCCGAGCGAAGCCGAGGGACCTGCGGTGCGCCCTTCCCGACCTAAGACCTCTCATGGAAATGTTTTTCGACAGAGCGCAGGGGAGAGATCTGCGGCGTTCTCTCCCCTTTCCTACACCGGTGGCAGACCATCGATCACCGGAACGCCCGCCGGCGGATGAAAAACGAAATCCGAGTCCGGGGCCGGAGCATTCGCCTGGCTTTCCTTAAACGTAAATGCAGTCCGCGCTCCATCGGTTTCGTCGATGACCATGGAGTGGATGACCCCATCGGCGCTCACCCCGAGCACGATCTTCTCCACCCGGTTGTGCATACCCTTGGGCACTCCGGAGAGCTGCAGTCCACGCGTCGGTGGTGGTGAGCGTCAACCCCTCGAGCTCCTTCTGCAGTTGCGTGTGGCCCAGCAAGAAAGCGTAGCGGCGAACGCAGATCGTCCAATTGCGAGGCGGCCACACGCTCGACCTGGGCATCTCCTGGCGAATAGAACCAGGCATATTTGCCGTCGAGCAGAAAGACCTTGCCCGGAGGATTGGTATAGCTCCAGTGCATCTTTCCCGGCTTACGCAGCAGCAGAGTCCCGCTCTCTTCGCGATCGATGCCCATTCCGTGAAAGCTCTCGGTGAATGTGGTGCGCAGCGAATGGAGGCCGTTGTAGTACTTGTCGACGCGCTGGGCCAGCTGTTGCGCGGTGGGTTCGGCCTGGGCGAACGAAGCAACTGGCAGCAACAGAGAGCCAAGCAGCAAAAGAAGCAGCGGGCGCTTACTGAATCGGCTGAGAGCAATTCGTGCCACCCGCAAGGTCGGCCTTGATCTCCCCTGCCTGGTCGATGCAGAAGCCACGATGGCCCGACTTCCCAATCGATTGCGGAACCGCGGTCGCCTCATACGAGGTGTACATGTCCTGGTTGTTGACCGTGACCTTGGTGCAGTTGACGATGTTGAAGGTGTAGCCGGACTTCTGTCCCGTGGCCAGATCTCCCTGCAGAACTTGCGCCGCCTGCGCACTGGGCGGACCGGCGCTGGCGTTGCCACCCAGTGCGGTCAGCGCACAGGCGAAACCGTTGGCGGGAAAGTTAGTCTGGTACTGGATCTGCGCCTGGTAGATGGCGCGCAGCGACTGGATGGCTGAGGTCTCGTCCGCCTGGGCCTTCATGCTGATGAAGTTCGGGATAGCGATCAACATCAGAATGATCATGATGGACATGACGATGAGCAGTTCCATCAGGGTGAAGCCGTGCTGGCGGTTGCTGCGGAGGATCCCGGTATTGCTGGTCTGAGTCATGACGGTCCCATTTTACAAATGATATGGACGCAGCCGGCAGCAAAAGCGCTCAACGAACCTAGCAGGCCAGCTGGGCGCGGCTGATCTTGAGCCCGTCGAGCCGGCCCAGCAGCGTCACCGCAACCTTGTCCGGATCGAAGAGGGAGTTGGCCATCGCCATGACCTCTTCGCTGGTGACGGTATCGACCTTCTCCATGATTTCGTCCACGCCGAAGAAGTGCTCGAAGTACATCTCCTGGCGAGCCAGGTTCGACATGCGCGACATGGAACTTTCCAGGCCGAGAATGATGTTGCCCTTGAGCTGGTCCTTGGCGCGTTGCAGCTCGTCGTCCGGCAGCGCTTCGCACTTGAGGCGCCGGAACTCGCACATGATCAACTCGATCACCTCCAGGCAGTGCGCCGACGATGTACCCGCATAGACGCACAGCGAGCCGGTGTCGCGATAGGGGTTCAGGTCGCTGAAGATGGAGTAAGCCAGGCCATGCTCTTCGCGCACGGTCTGGAAGAGCCGCGAACTCATGCCGCCGCCCAGCACCGTATTGAGCAGCAGGGTCACGTAACGCAGATCGTGCGCGATGGGCGGAGAAGGCACGCCCAAACAAAGCTGCACCTGTTCCAAGGCTTTCTTGTTGCGCAGGACGATCTTCGAAACGGTGCGCGGTTCCGTCTCCGCAAGTGAGCCGTTGGCGGGCGTAATGTGGTCGAAGCGGTTCGCTACCAGATCGACAAAGGCGTCGTGCTCCAGATTGCCCGCGGCGGAGAACACCATGTTGTTGCCGGAGAAGCGCTTGCCATAGTAATCGAACAAAATATCCTGCTCGAAGCGGCGCACTGTCTCCTTGGTCCCCAGGATCGGTTTCCCGAGGGGATGGTCCTTCCAGAAATTCTGGGTGAAAATCTCGTGCACCAGGTAGTCGGGATTGTCCTCGTCCATCTTGATCTCTTCGAGAATTACGCCGCGCTCACGCATGATGTCATCGTTGTTGAAGACCGGGTTCAACACCAGGTCGGAGAGAACGTCGAGCGCCGTGGGCACATGCTGATCGAGAACCTTGAGGTTGAAGCAGATGGTCTCTTTGCCGGTGAATGCGTCCAGGTTGCCGCCGATCGCATCGACCTCGCGCGCAATGCGCTTGGCGGAGCGCGACTGCGTTCCCTTGAAGACCATGTGTTCGACGAAATGAGAGATGCCGTTTACTTCCGGCAGCTCATGCCGGGAGCCGGCCCGGATCCACACACCCATGGCAACTGACCGGATATGCTCCATGCGCTCGGTCAGGATAGTCAGGCCGGAAGGGAGGATCGTGCGTCGAATGCTGCGTTCTGTCACCATCTCAGTGTAGCGGCTTTCCCTGGGCTAAAGCGGATTTCCTGCGCCCGATTACCAAAATGCGGTGCAACTTGGGCCGGCCTTCCAGGGACAGAAGTTGCTCTCTAATGCACCCTTGTTGGTGCAAATGCTAATGGCAAATCCGCTAAATCGGCGAGTGCTATGCTGCCCAAAGAGCTCGTCGATGCCTGGTAGGGAAAATCTCGTCCCCGTATTAGACGGAGCAGCCAAACCCGCCGCTGGAAATCTTTTTGGCCTTTCCCGTCAACAACTTACCGAATTAATGCTGCAATTTCGCCAGCCCGCGTACCGGGCCGGCCAGCTGCTGGAAGCCATGTTTCAGCAGCGGACTGCCTCTCTCGACCAGGTACATACCCTGCCTCGCGAGCTGCGAAAAGCCATGGCGGAGGAGGGCTGGATCATCGCCGGTCCCAGGATTGTCGAGACCTTTCGCTCCGTCGACGGCACCGAACGCTACCTGGTTGCGGGCCAGGACGGGCAGACGGTGGAGACGGTCTGGATGCCGGGCGGCGACGGGGGAGAGCAGGGAGATGGCAGCGGGCACGAGGCGGTCAGCCCCGGCTCCCGGCGAGCCACCATCTGCGTCTCCAGCCAAATCGGCTGCGCGGTCAACTGCCAGTTCTGCCTCACGGCGAAGCTGGGATTGCAGCGAAACCTTTCGGCCGGAGAAATTGCCGGCCAGGTGATCGCGGTGCTGGAGCGGCAGGCAGTGCAACTGGGGCGCGACCGGATCAACCTGGTCTTCATGGGCATGGGCGAACCGTTCCTGAACTATGACGAGTTCATGGCGGCCGTGCGTCTGCTGGTAAACGAAGCAGGGCTGGCCGAATCCAGGATGACGGTTTCCACCTCCGGCATTGTGCCCGGCATTCTGCGGCTGGCTGGCGAGGCGGTGCGGCCCAGGCTGGCGATCAGCCTGAATGCCCCCAACGATGCGATTCGCGAAGCGATCATGCCCATCACCCGCAAGTGGAAGATCGATGAAGTCATCCAGGCGGCTGGCCAATTACCTCTAAGGCCGCGGGAACGGGTCACCTTCGAGTACGTGCTGCTGGGCGGCGTGAACGACGGCCTGCAGCATGCGGACGAGTTGGTCGCGCTGGCCCGCAGCGCGCCCATGCCGGTGAAGGTGAACCTGATCGCGTGGAATCCCGGTCCCGGGATTGGCTACGCGATGCCGGAGCCGCAGCAGGTGGCGGCCTTTCAGCAAAGACTCATCGCGCGCGGCGTTCCCGCCTTTCTGCGCCGGCCGCGGGGCAGAGACATCTATGCCGCCTGCGGCCAGCTGAAGCGAACGGTCAAGGAAATTCAACCTGCAACGTTACTCGACCGGCCCTGAGATGCCCAAGCGCACGACGGCATCGGCTACGCGATCCGCGGCGTGGCGGACCACATCGCCTTCGGCGGCAAAGTCGCCGGCGATACAACGTACGCCCAGAGCTTCGATGGCCTTGATGTCGGCGACGATCGGCGACGCCCCTTCTCCAGCGTAGCGATCGAGCAGTGCCTTTGAGACGGGCGCGGTATTCACCAGGGCGTAGTCGAAGATGGCGTGGTGCGCATGCTCATAAATGCGCTCGATATGCTGCGATGCGGTCAGGTTCAGGCTCTCATTTGCCTGAGTCATCAAGTTGCAGATGTACACCCGGACGGCCCGCGAAGCTGGCCAGCGCCTCGGAAACCCCTTTGACCAAAAGGTTGGTAATGAGACTGGTAAAAAGCGAACCGGGTCCGATCGGTGATCAGGTCGGCGCGTTCGATCGCCTCCAGGGTCTCGGGCAGCGGTTCGGCGTCTGCCGGCTCCAGCATAAGTTCAACGATGCGTTGCCGGCTGGCGGTGATGTTGGTCTCCCCCTGTACCAGGGAGCCATCGTCCATGCGCGCGGCGAGGGAGACGTTGGCGTTGGTTACGGGGTAGATGTGGCCGCGGGTAGCGAGCACCTGCGAAGAGAGTTTGATGGCCTGAGCAAAATCCCCCGTCATTTCCAGTAGCGCGGCCACAAAGAGATTGCCAAAGCTGTGCCCTTCAAGCCCCTCGCCGGCGGTGAAACGATGGCGGAAGAGCCGGGAGATCAGATGCTCATCTTCGGAAAGAGCCACCATGCAATTGCGCAGATCGCCCGGTGGCAGCATGTTAAAGCCGCGGCGCAGCCGTCCGCTCGAGCCCCCATCGTCGGTCACGGTGACCACCGCAGCCAGATCGGATATGAGGCATGGCGCAGCATCGCTGTCGCCGGAAGACGGGTGTGGCGATGCCACATAGTGCCGGAGCCCGCGCAACAGGGTGGAAAGCCCGGTGCCTCCGCCGATGGCTACGGCACGAATGCTGGAACGGTCGGTGCTCCGTCGAGCAGGAATGGCTTTCGCTCGCCTTGGCTTGGCCAAGGTCGGGGACAGGGATTTCACCATAATGCCGTCACACAAGCTAGCCTACGCCAGGAAGCGCACTCCGGAGATTCCCTGAAAGCGGGAGCGGGGAGTGCGACCGTTCTTCGGACAGAACACAGGGGGACAGAACACGGCGGACCAGGAACCGGAGCATTCGCTTACGGAACTTCAGGGTAGAGCAATTCGGTGAAACGGGGATCATCGGCCATATCCTGAAAGTCGGAATCGCTGCGAGCCTGGATGCGGTTACGGGGGCTCAGCTCGATCGCCTTGGCCAGGTGCTCGAGGCAGGGCTCAGCCAGCCCGGTCATGCTTTCCAGAATGGCTAGACCGTAGTAGGCATAATCCGCAGTCGGATTGGTCTTGAGAATGCCTTGGAACTGGTCGCGAGCCTCTTCGTAGAAACCAGTATTTAACAGGGAAATGGCGTAGTCGTACTGCTCCTCCGTGTTGTTGAAGGAAAGGCCGCTTTGTTGCGCATGCCGTTGGCAGGCGACGAGATAGACCCGCACCCGCTCAAGAATCTCAACCGGGCCGTCCTGGCTGAGCTTCTCAAAAACCTGGCGGGCCTTCTCATACTTGCCTTCGTGCATCCACTGCAGCGCGGTCTGGTACTCGTTCAGGGCCTTTTGGTGCCCAACATTCGGCATCGGACGCGCCTTGCCCTCTATGGTGCGAGGATTGCGCCGAGCGGGGATACCCTGACCTGTGTTTTGCATAACCCACTCTTCCTTCTCCGTTTTTTAACAGGAGTCGACATCGATCAGACAAATTGCATACGGAGCCGTACCGGCTATTAGATTCGTTTTTATACGCACAGAATAGGCGTACGTCAACCCGGCAGGTAGATCGGCATCCTTGGCAAGACTGTAGCACGGACGCCAAATAAGGTGCCGTTAGGGCGCCCGGCCTGACCTACGGCTTGGGCTGCGGGGAATAAACTGCCGGGTTGAGCGCGGGGTCGTTATACATCTTTAGCTGGCGGTAGAGCTTGAATCTTCGCTGCCGGTCGAGGACTTGCTGCCACAGGCGATCGAGAGCCCCGGCTAGATCGTCCCGTTGCTCCACCAGGATGCGCAAACGCTCCAGATTGCGTTCGCCGTGGCCGTGGGGCGCCTGGGGACGGTCAACCTCTTCCCGGGTATGAAACAGCTTGAGGGAAAGAATCGACAGCCGGTCGAGGATCAGGCCAGGAGACTCGGAGTGCAGTTCGGCGCCCGGAGCAGGCAGGTTTTGCTGGCTGAGAAAGTTCAGCAGAAAGACATCGCACTGCTCGGTTAGATCGTTGCGACGCTGATTGGCGCGGTCGATAAAGCGCTTGATGCGGGCCAGGTCGTAATCGCTGGCTTCCGGAGCGCGTGCCATATCCTCCGCGTGCCAGAGTTCGAAGTTGGCCAGATGCTGCTCGGCTACTGTGCGCTCGAAGCCGGTCACCAACGGCGCTACAGAGGGAACCTCGTGATGCCAGGCCGCGGTGCAGCGGTCATGCAACGCGGTGACCTGCAATGAGTTGAGCGGCGCGGCGCAAAGCGGCGTGGTGGCCATGAGCGTTAACTGGTAAGGAGCATCTCTGGCGGTGAGAGCACCCATCCGGCTGTTCGGTAGCTCCGAAACGTGGTGAGCTCGGTGGGAATCGAACCCACGACCCACGCATTAAAAGTGCGTTGCTCTACCGACTGAGCTACGAGCTCATTTCCAAGTTCAAAAGTATCACAATGGGCAGAGCCGGCCCCGCAGCACGCCCTACGGCAGGCGAGGCAGGCGCGAGCGCATGAATTTTGACAATGCCGCTCACCTCCACAGCAAATCGGGAGTATGTTAAGGAACTAAAGCTCCCCGGTAATATTGTCGAAAGACGACAATAAGACTCTCCCCCGTTCGCCGAAGGACCGGCCCATCCTTGGGGTCCGATTTGAGCTCTGATTTGGGAGAATTGAGGGAGTGTCATGACAGAGAAACCATCTGACCCGGAGCACAGCGCACCGCCGGAGGATATCGCGGCGCTCTACGCTCGCGCCCGCACGCCGGGGAGCACGTACTGGGACTTCTCAGCGTCGCGCAAGGAGGTGCTGGGGCGCTTCCGCTACCGGATCGCGCGCGAACCAGGAGAAGCTGGCAGCGCCACCGAGCCCACGGTCATTTCCCAGCGCTCATCTCATCAAGCGACGGAGGAGGCGCCCCAGGTCGTGCCCCATGGGAGCCTGGAGGCAACCGAGGCACAAGCTCTTCCCGGGCCCGCGCGGCAGACGGGGCCGCAGCCCATGGATACGGCGGCCACACGCTGGTTTGCGCTGCACTCTATTTTCGCTCCTCCAGAGGTGGTATCAACACCTGGCCTCGAAGACAGGCCACCCATGGTTGCGGTTTTTTCCCTCGCCGGCGGAGTAGGAAAGACCTGCCTGGTAGCCACGCTGGGGCGTGCTCTGGCAGCCCTCGGGGAACACGTCCTGCTGGCCGATACGGCAGTCTACGGGCCCCTGCCGCTTTATTTCGGTTCGCGCGAGTTCAAGCCCGGCGTGGTCCGGACCTTTTCCCCTCCGGGCGGGGAGAGAGACGCACCAGTACAGGTTCTGACCCTAGAGCCGGAGCGCTATCCCGGAGACGGCGCCGATGAGCATGACCCGCTGTTGGGAGAGCTGGGGCGCGACGGCCGCGACGCGAGCCGCATCCTGGTAGACATAGGCACCGCCAGCCGCCAGGTGACGAGGCGGCTGCTGCTGTTGCGGCCCACGATTCTGGTACCCATCCTTCCCGACATCAGCTCGGTAGCAACCGTGCGGTCGCTGGAGGCCTTCTTGTTTAACCCGGCCAATCCGCCAAGCCGGGATAGAGAAACGGGATCTGCCTTTTATCTCTTGAACCAGTTTGATGCCTCATCGCCGCTGCACCTGGACGTGCGCGAGACGTTGCAGCAGCAACTGGGCGATCGCCTCCTACCCCTGGTGCTGCGCCGCAGCTCCGCGGTAAGCGAGGCCTTGGCCGAAGGAACGACGGTGATCGATTACGCACCCGGTTCGGCGGTTGCCGAAGACTATATGCATCTTGCCGGTTGGCTGCGTAGCTTCTCTGCGCCGGCCGCGATGGGGCAGCCAGGAGTGCGCTGGAGCGAGCTATAAGTGCCCGGGCGGCGCTCGAGTTTGCCCGAGCCAACGGTCACAATCGGTGAAGGCAATCGCGAGACCTTTCTGTGACAATTCCGCCGGCGTCGCATTCTATCCTTGGGTTAATGAAGCCAGTTCACCCGAAACTCAGTCACAGCAGGTCGGCGCCCGCGCGGAACTTGTTGGCCGCGCTGTTGCTCCTTCTGGCCCTGGCATCCGCGCACCCAGCGGATGCTCTGGCGCCGACCGAGATTGAACAGGGCTTCCAGAGTATGTACAACCTTGATTTTCAAAAGGCGCATCAGGATTTCTCCACCTGGGAGCAGATGCACCCCCAAGACCCAATGGGACCGGTCTCCCAAGCTGCCGGCTTCCTGTTCGGGGAGTTCGCCCGGCTCAACATCCTGGAAAGCCAGCTGTTCACCAACGACAAAGAATTTGAAGCCCGGTCTAAACTTCTTCCGGACCCCAAGGTGCGCGAGCAGTTCTTCGGCGCAGTGGATCGCGGTGACCAGCTGGCGGACGCAGCGCTTAAGCTGCATGCCAATGACAGCAACGCGCTGTTTGCCAAGGTTCTGGCCATGGGGCTGCGCTCCGACTATGTAGCCATGATCGACAAGGAGGATTTTGCTGCACTGAGCTATATGAAGCAAGGGCGCATTCTTGCGCAACAGTTACTACAGCAAAAGCCCGATGCTTACGACGCTCTCCTGGCTGTCGGAGTCGAGAATTACCTGACCGGCATCAAGCCGGCGCCCGTGCGGTGGATATTGCGCATAGGCGGCATCAGGCCGGACAAGGAGCAGGGCATTCGCGAACTGGAGCAAACCGCTGCTCACGGGAACCTCTTGAAGCCCTTCGCCAAGCTGCTGCTGGCCGTAGCCGCGCTGCGCGATAAGAACGATGCCCAAGGGTGTGGTTTGCTCCACGAGTTGGCGGTTGCCTATCCGCAGAATCCCCTGTACCGCAACAACGCTCCCGAATGCGTGGCCCACTAGAGCAGCAATTGGCTACCCCGGTGATTCTTTCAACCACTTAACCAATTCCTCCTGGAAGCACCACCCCACCCTTGTCATCCCGAGAGTCTGTGACTTTTTGATCTTTTCGTGTTGTTTGCACCCGACCAGATGTTTTTCAATCCCCTCCAGAAAGGCGTCATCCTGAGCGAAGCGCCTCGCAGATCTATCGCATAACAGAGGGTTTTATGCGCGCAGTCGAAGGACCCCGGCGATGCTTGTTGGCAGATGCTCTTCGGAGCTTTCCGGCCACAGACCACAAGGGAAATTAAAAAGTCACAGCCTCCGACCGGAGCGTACCCGGATTTCCTGCTACGCGGCCTCAGCAACGGCCACGTGTGCGGCTTTCAGTAAGGAAAGCCGCATGATGTTCGCCAACGCGACCAAGTTCGACAGGAAATCCGGGGTAGCGGAGTGGAGGGACCTGCTGTGCGCCCTTCCCGAACGCAACTGCGCAAAGGAATCACCGGCACACCGAGCCACTAATCTGGACGGATCAGAACCCTTACCGCAGGCGAATGCTGATTGGCAATCATTCCAAAACCAACCCGATTCTCTTTGAGACCAATGCGGTTCCATACAATCAACGGATTACCTGCACGCCAAGCCCGATTTATTCCTTAATTTGGGCCTACTCTCAGCCGTCCCTTCGGGACTCAGTTATGTTCTAGCGCTTGCCCTTGCCGATCGGGACCACCTGCACAGTGGCGTCACGAATCTCCGCTAGAAAGCGATTGATCACCGAGCCCCGTAGAAGAATGTCCAGCCGCGATCTCGCTGATTGCCCAAAGACCACGTGCGAGATGCCCTCCTGTTGCGCGAACTCGATGAGCGCATCGGCGACGTTCTTGTCTTTCAGCACGATGACCTGGGCGCCCAGATCACGGGCCAGGCGCTGGTACTCTTCCATGCGCTGAAACTCTTCCGCATCGCCATGGCGCGAGTCTTCGTCTGGGGATTCAACCCGGACCGCGTACCAGTTGGTGGCCAGGCGGCCGGCGATGCGCGCTCCCACCCGCAAGAGACGTTCCGCTCCCGGCCGTGGGGAGAGGCAGACCATCACCTTCTCCGGAATCGGGGCTTGTTCCAGGCCCTCGCTGCGGCGATACTCCGCCGCGCGGGAGCCGACCTCCGCCGCAGTGGTGCGCAGCGCAAGCTCGCGCAGCATACTGAGGTTGCCCTTGCGGAAAAAGTTGGCCAGCGACTGCTCGATCTTTTCCTGGGCGTAGATCTTGCCTTGCTTGAGGCGTGAACGCAGTTCCTCCACGGTGATGTCCACGTTCACGACTTCATCGGCCCGTTTCAGGAAACTATCCGGGATCGTTTCCCGAATCTGGACATCGGCGGACCGGGAAACGGAGTCGTTGAGGGTTTCCAGGTGCTGTACATTGACCGCGGTCCAGACGTTGATGCCCGCGTCCAACAGTTCCCGCACATCCTCGTAACGCTTGCGGTTTCTCGATCCAGGCACGTTGGTGTGTGCCAGCTCATCTACCAGGCAGATGTAGGGATGCCGGGCAAGAATGGCATCCAGATCCATTTCCTCCAGAACCACGGAGCGGTAAGGGATAGAACGACGGGGAATCAACTCAAGATCTCTTACCTGGTCCTGAGTATCTTTCCGGCCATGGGATTCGATCAGCCCAATGACAACGTCAATGCCCTGCTTCTTTATCAGGTGGGCATCTTCGAGCATCTGGTAAGTCTTGCCCACTCCGGGAGCGGCCCCGATGTAGACCCGCAGCTTGGCCTGCTCAGGCGCGGCGGGTGAGATGTCGGTCGAGAAGTCGGTCATTATCCCTTGCGAGCCTAGAGCGTTTCCCGTCTACGCTTCATGGTTAAGTGTAACGAGGTGCGTCTCTTCTTGAGGAAACCTTCACCAAAAGTGAAATGCTTAACCAATTTCGATGGGATGCCGGGTGGCAACGGCGGTGGCTACGGGGAGGGTAAAACTGAAGGCGGCTCCGTGGCCGAGCCGGCTCTCCACGGAAATTTGACCGCCGAGCAATTCGACCAGCCGGCGCACCAGGGCGAGGCCCAGGCCGGTCCCCTGGTCATGCGCGGCATTGAAGCGGCCGAAGATGTTGGCCAACCGCTCGGCTTCGATGCCCCGGCCTGAGTCGCGCACGGAGAACTGCACCTTGTCTTTCTGCTCCTGGGCCTGCAGCAGGATGGTTCCATTCTCCGGCGTGTAGCGCACCGCATTGCTCATGAGGTTGTCCATGATGCTGCGCAGGGCGCGGCGATCTCCGTTTACATAGGAGAGATCGGCAAATGCCTGGATCTGTACATCGATGTTCTTGGCTCGGACCTCATCGCGCACCCGGGAGAGGGTGTCGCGCAGAATATCGATGGGACGGAATCGATCCATGCGAAGCTCGCGCCGCCCGGTATCGAGTTCGGAGACCTCGATCAGATCAGACATGAGATCGTTGAGACGTTCCGCTTCCTCTTCCGCCCCATGAATCACATCTGCCTGCAAGGGGCGCAAGTCTCCGGCGAAACCCGAGGTGAGCGTGTACAGGCTGAGCCGAAGCTGCTCCAGGGGCCGGCGGAGTTTTTTGGATGCCACGCTGAGAAAGCGGGTCTTGAAGCGATCGATATCCTGCATCTCGGTAATGTCCTCGAGCACGCTGACCGCTCCCAGCAGTTTGCCCTCGGCATCGCGCATGGGAGTGGTGCGCAGCCGGTAACTTCGCTGTCCCTCGCCGAACTTCATGGGCAGCAGGGCGGCTTCGCCCTCCGTGGCGATGGACTGGCGCATGGAGACCGCATCCCGCACAGCGCGCAGAATCCTCTCGCCTCCCGGGGTGTTGGTCAGGGCCATGCGATCGGCGGCTGCTTCGCCCAGTAATTCGTTGGCCGCCTGATTGAGCTTGAGGACATGCCCTTTTGCGTCAGTGACGATTACCGGCTCGAAGATGGACTGCACGACGGCATCGGAAAGCTGCTGGTCCATCTGTTTGCGCCCGTATTCGGTGTCGCGGAGGTCGCGTAGCCGCACCGCCATGCGGTTGAGCTCGGTTGCAATCGTGCCCAGGTCGTCGCGGGTTCGCCACTCGATGCGTTGTTGCAATTCCCCCTGTCCGATGCGGCGAGCGGCGGCGGCGGTGCGCCGGATCGGGCGGATGATGGAGATGAGAAAGCCGATGGAGATCAGAACGCCGCTCAGGGTGCAGGCGGTGGTGATGGTGGTAGCTCGGCGGGCCAGAACAGCGCGCGCCTGCGCTGCGGACGACGCAGAGACTGCCGGCTGGTGATCAAGCGCGGCTGCCTGGTGGAGCGAAAGGGAATCGTGCACGCCGACGGCAAGCAGCAGAGAGAGCAGCAACACGTAACCGAAAATGAGTCTCTGATACAGCGTCAACATCGACTTGCTAGTCCTCCGGCGTGGCGACTCTACCGCTTGCTGAAAAACTCATGTTCTGTATCAGCCCTCTGGGGCACTCGCTGAACACCAAATCGGCTACGCTTGTGATTCTTTCAGCCACTAGCCAATTCCTCCTGGAAGCACCACCCCACCCTTGTCATCCCGCCTGCCCCGGCGTGCCGTGGGAGCGAACTCCGGATTTCCTAATACGCTGCTCTAACCAACGGCCACGTATGCGGCTTTCAGTAAGGAAAGCCGCACGAGGTCTATCGACACCACGAAGCCTGACAGGAAATCCGGAGGAAGCCGAGAGCCTGCCCTGAGCGACCTGTCCCGGCGTGCCGTGGAAGTCGAACGGGGACCTGCTGTGCGCCCTTCCCCAACGCAACTGCGCAAGGGAGTCACCTGCACACCAAACCCTATCTGCTCGCTAATCTTGGACAGCTATGTCGGGCTTTAGCCCCTGAGGTGTTCCTTTCCGTGTCCAGACTCTTTCGAGAGCTGTCCAGCTGTTATTTTGCGCCTTCTGTGCGGTGAAGCAAAGCTCCGCTTAACTGGCAGACGCGAACGCTGGCGTTAGTAAATGGACAAGGAAAGCCGGTGTTTGCCTGCGCCGGCAAAACGATCCAAGTGACGCCGAGGGGCCAAAGCCGGGCCAACCGCTGCTCATCGGTAGCGCTGTTGAGCTGCTTCGTGGCCTGCGACCCTTGCCACCAGGGAATTGCCGCCTGACGAAAGTTGCTGGCGATGCCGCCGTCTTTGAAATAGTCGGCGACGGCGCTTCTCTCTGCGGTTGCGCGAAAGCCCTGCGCATCTTCGCCGGGCCATTCAATGTAGTCGTTATCCAGGGCGAAGATCGCATCCTTGGGGGTCTTGGCGCGAATCCACAGGAAGGCCTGCTGCCAGGGATTGCGTGGCGTCAGCCCCGGCCACTCCACATGGCTGGAAGCTGGATAGGTCAGCTTCTGGGCGGCAAACATGATGAGCAGAAGCGCCACGTAGAGCGCGACGACGACGCGTTTCCGCCGTTGCGCCAAGCGTTGCCAACATGCCGCCGGCCAGCAGTGCGCCGGCGATGTAGACGAAGTGAAAGGCGCGCAGCACCTGCAGCCTCGCCAGCAGGAGGCTTCCGCTGCGATGCACGAAGCACATGGACATCAGCAGCGCGCAACCCCCGACTATGGTCGCGGCGATAGCCAGTGTGCGTGCAGGCCAGGGCGCTCGTCTGCTGGCGCCGGCAATGCCGAGTAGGAAGACCGGCATTACCAGACCCGGATACTCATACCATCGCCAGCTGGAGAGGAAAAAATACGATCGGCTCAGGGCCGCGCGATTGTAAGCAATGCTGGGGTCCGCAGGACGCGTGACCATGAAAATGACGGCGCACAGCACCCACCCAAGCACGGCAAGCAGACCAAGCGAGCGCCACAGCCTGCGCCTGGTAAGCACTATGGTGAGCAGGGCGATGGCCGCGTAACAGGCCATTAAGGGATGCAGCAGCGCGGCCAACACCAGCCACACTGCGGAAGCCACCCACTGCTCGTCGAGAACGGCCGCCAGCGCGAAAAGCATGAAGGGAGTGGAAAAGGAGCGCGCCGTGACATAGGGATCCATGATGGAAAGCGATGTGCCCGCGACCGGCAGAGTAAAGCAGCAGGCGGTGAGCAACACTGCTCCCCAGCGCGCTGCTTTGTTCGGGAAAGATTCGTGCCGCCACTTTCCATGAGCCGAGAAGAAAGAGAAAGATCGAAGCCACATGGCAGACCAGCAGCAGGGCCGGCAAGGGAAGGTGCCCCCAGCGAAGCAACCAAGCGAGAACGTGGGCAAAGATGGAGAGATGCGTGGGTGATAAGGCGAAAACCGCGTCCGTTTGGTAGAGGCCTGGATCCGCCAGCTTCTTGATACCGGCTACGTAGACCGCGCCGTCATCAGCCAGCGGATGGTAGCCATGGACCAGAAGCACCGCCGGCGTGAGCAGCGCGATGGCGACGGTAGGGTTCCGTGCCAAGAATTCGCCGTGTTTATTGGGGGCAGTCAGGCGCAAGGGATGGGGGTTACCGGTATCAAGTCGTGGAACTACATCGTGAAAATGAATTGTCCTTGGCGCACCCAAGGGGATGAAAATCGCGGATCACCTGCGGCTCCGTCCATCCCCGGTAACGGCTGCTGACGTGAGCGGTACCCTCCCCTTTGTCATCCCGTCGAAGCCGAGGGACCTGCGGTTCAGCGGACCTTTCGTGGAAATGTTTTTCAACCCGCGGTTTCTCGCCGGCCCACTATTGCTGCTGGTAACGGCTCAACACATCTTCAAGCGACACGATGCCCTCGAGGGTGCCCTTGCTGGCCCGATTCTGAATAGGGAGAACAGGCCACCGGGCCAGGTAGGGGATCGCGCTATCCAGCGGCATATCAGGGAACAGGAGCGGCGCCCGATCGGGTTTGAGAGTGCGTTCCAACGGAGTATCCGGGGTTTGTGTTGCCGCGGCCGAGGTGTACTCGTTTCGAGTCATCGAGTACCAGGAGCCATCCCGCAGCTTGACCAGCAATATAGGCGCGTCGGCGACTGCCAGCTGGGCCGAGACCTCCTGCAGCGTGGCGTTCCCGGGGAAGATGGGGAAGTTTACCGGGCGCAAGGCGTCCTCGAGATGCAGAACGCTCTCCTCCCGCTGCTCTTCCATGGACGGCAGGTCGAGTCCGTCCTGGTGGGTGAACGTCTCAAAGATAGGATACGGCTGCAGACTGCGCGAGACCAGGTACGCGATGGTGTTGGCGAGAATCACGGGAAGCACAATGGAGTAGTTGCCACTGACTTCGAGAACCATGAAAACAGAGGTCAGGGGCACGCGTAAGAACGCGGCAAACAGAACCCCCATGCCCACCAACGCATACGAACCCACTGAGATGGAAAAGCTGGGGAAGAAAACCTTCTCGAACGTTCCGATCGAGGCGCCCAGCATCGCGCCAATAAAAAGAGTGGGGGCGAACATTCCGCCCGGCGTGCCGCTGGAGAAGGAGATGGTCGTGGCCACAATCTTGAGCAGAGCCAGGGCGAGAAGAAACTTCCAGGTGAACTGCCCGTGCATGGCCTGGTCGATCACGTTGTATCCCGGCCCCATTACCTGGGGAGCGCCGAAATAAGCAATCGCGCCCACGATAAGGCCCGCGATGGGTGGCTGGATATACCAGGTCCAGCGGGGAAGCTGGCGAAGCCGGGGCCGGAAGTAGCCCAGTGCCTTGGAGAAAATGAGTGAGGCGATGCCACCCGCCACGCCGAGAACAGCGTAGGCAAGAAGCTCCTGCGGACCCTTCACGTTTACCGAGGGAATGCGAAACATCGGCTCCGCGCCCCAGAACTCGCGGGCGACGACGACACTGGAGATCGCGGCCAGCACGATAGATCCAAGCACGGCCGCGCTCCATCGTCCGATTACCTCCTCGACTACGAAAAGAATGGCCGAGATCGGCGCGTTGAACGCAGCCGCCAGGCCTGCGGCCGCACCGATGGGCGCAAACATGCGCAGCCGCTCGCGCGAGAGGTTGAGGCGGCGGCTGACCATGGAGGCCACGCCGGCGCCGATTTGCAGCGAAGGATCTTCAGGGCCGAGCGAGAATCCGCCGCCGATGGCCAGCGCCGAAGTGATGAATTTCCCGATGACCGTTCTGAAGGAGATATAGCCGTTGTAGATGTAAAGCGCTGCCTTGGTCTGATTGATGCCGCTCCCCCGCGCGCCCGGGAAAACCAGCTGGACCAGTGCAGCCACCAGAAGACCCACGCCCATGGGCACAAAAAACAGCCGCAGCTGCCCGGGGTGCGGCGCTGACCCGAGCGTAAGCACCTGGATCCAGCTGATGGCGACGCGGAAACATACGACCAGGAGGCCGGAGATGACCCCGATAAAAATAGAAAGAACCAGGAAGAGCCGCTCGTCCCGATTAGGGGCTAAACGGTGAACGTCGGCCGGGTTAGGCCGATAACGCCTCTCTTCTGCAACCTCAACCGGGTCGACTCCCGAAGCCGGATTGACTGGCACCGGGTTTACGCCGGGCGTTTCCGTGGCCGTACTCACTCTTCCTCCACTAGGTTGGGCGCTTGGGCAATCTTCAGTAGCAGGTCGTCGTCCCCTGCGGGCGCCCCGCAGACCTGTTGCGTAATCAACTCAGTGTCATAGATGAGTTGAATCTGCGTTTGAGCTAGATCGGGATCATTCTCAAGCACGCTCAGGGAGACCTTGGCGGGCAATGTTTCCATCGTTCTGCCAGAGACGGCAGAGGATCAATCGGGGGAGGGGCGGCGGCCTGGTTCGATGCCGGAGCGGTTGGACGGCTCGTGAAACGAGATGTCAGGCTTTGCAGCGGATTGGAGCCCTTGAATGCGCCGGCGGGTGGCGGAGCGGCGGCGGCAGAGTTTGCCGGCACCGGGGGCCTCTCTTGCATACATTCCGCCAGGCGCGCCATGGCAAGCTTCCGGTCGGTGAGAATGCGGGCGTTACGTTCATGCGGGCTTAGCCGCGAAGATGGGTATAGGACTAGCAAGCGGGTCGCCTCGTTAAGACGGTCATGATTTTGATCGAGAACGGCCTTCGGCTCCTGGTCGACGCCGGGGCCCTCCAGCGCTCGCGTGAGGTACCGCTTTGCCTGAAGGTAGTGGCCTATTTGAAAGGCGGTGCGGCCTGCACCCTCAAGGCCCTCGCGCAAGGATGGGTGACTGTGGAGAATCGTCTTGTAAAGTTGCAGTGCGTCGCTCGGGGCCTGCGCCCGCTCCATCATTCGGGCAATGTCCAACTGGACGCTGATGTCGTCCTGCGGGGCGTTTCCCGAAGCGACCAGCAGTTCGCTGCGGGCCCGGTCGAGAAGCTGGTGGTCGATGAGATAGTTGATGAGCTCAAAGCGCACGTCGCGGCGGCGCACGTAGCCGTCGCCCTCCCAATTGCCGTAAATTGCCCTCTGATAGTCCTCGATGGCCTGGTTGACGTTGTCCTGGCGAGCTGCCAGGCGGGCGAGTTGAAGATTGATCAGACCGCTACCCTGCTGGCTTTCAAGCAGCGCATTGAAGTAAACGGTCGCCTCCTGAATGCGGCCGGCGGAGGCCAGTGCTTCGGCGAGTTTGATTTCTGTGTTGCGGTCGCTAGGGGCAAAGGCCAGTGCGGAGCTAAGGGCGTCGATCGCTGCCTGGGGCTTGCCATCCCGCATGGCCTGTTCGCCGCGTTCCAGCCACCGGTTCGCCAGTTCCACCTGGTGGGAGGCGTAAGATTGGTACAGATAATTGGTCAGCACGGCCAACAACGCCGTGATCGCGAACAGGGTGACCAGAGACAGCGTATCTGCGAAGATCAGACGGCGCCGTTCGATACGGTCGCTGGCGGTCAGTGGAGACTTAAGAGCGAAGAACGACATCATCATCCAGTTTACTTGGAAATAATGTCCAGGCTTCGTATTCGACGAACCCGCTATTGACCATCTTACTCCGTGGACTTCTGCGTTTGTCATCGGGAGTGTGTCAGGAATGAACCAGCAAACCGGCACCAGAGACAACCTCGGGCAGGGCTCAGCATCAGCCTCGAGGACAAAGAGCGAGCTCTGCAGGCGCGATTGCGCTCGCTGGGAAGCGTCATTGTTGCCTATTCCGGTGGAGTCGATTCTGCTTACCTGGCCTATGCGGCTCATGTTGCGCTTGGGCAGCAGATGCTGGCGGTGATCGCTGACTCTGCCAGCCTGGCACGCTCGCAATACAGCGACGCCCAGGATTTTGCCCGGGAGCACGGAATCCCTCTGCGTTCGATCGAAACCCACGAGTTGGAGCGGGAAGAATATGCGGTGAATGGGCCCGATCGCTGCTTCCACTGCAAGGACGAACTCTTCAGCGTGCTGGAGCAGGAGCTGGAGCGCACTGGCTTCGAAGCTTTGGCCTACGGATTGAACCTGGATGACGGGCAGGATTTCCGTC
Organism: uncultured Acidobacteriaceae bacterium; assembly: GCA_963746595.1. GTDB lineage: Bacteria > Acidobacteriota > Terriglobia > Terriglobales > Acidobacteriaceae > PALSA-350. The sequence continues at coordinate 329,720 of CAVVBS010000009.1, read as the reverse complement.
CCGGCCATAAAGCAGCAGCGCAGCACCGCGTGGCCGCCCCGTTGGCAGAGGCAGGTCTCAGCAAAGCCGATGTCCGTGAGCTGGCGCAGCGGGCGCAATTGCGGGTTTGGGACAAGCCTGCTTCGGCGTGCCTGTCCTCGCGCATGGAGTATGGCCGACGGGTGACTCCGGAGTCGTTGCGCATGATCGAGCAGGCCGAAGATTCGCTGCGCGCTCTGGGGCTCAAGCGCTTTCGCGTGCGCCATCACGGCTCGATTGCGCGCATCGAGATCGCCGAGGAGGAGATGGCCGCCATCCTCCAGGTGGGGAAAATGAAGGCGATGGCCGCCGTGGTTCGCGCTGCCGGATTCCGTTACGTCTCGCTCGATTGCGAAGGATACCGATCCGGGTCGATGAACGAGGTCCTGCCCATCGAGGTGCTGACCGGTTTTGCAAAATAGGCTTATGCGGATTGGATACCTGGAATGCTTTGCCGGCATCAGCGGCGATATGCTGATGGGCGCGCTGGTGGATGCGGGCGCACCCATCGAATTGCTGCAGCGAACCGCGGCCTCGCTGGCGTTGGGAGCGGAGTTGCGCGTTACCAGGGTGAGCCGGAGCGGCATTCAATCGACCAAGATCGATGTCATGGTCAACGGGCAAGTGCATGAACCCGCAGCCCCCAGTGGACCGGCTCAAGAGGAGATAAAGCAGGGGCAGGAACCGGCGCCCGCCCACGGGCACCATCATGACCACCATCATCATCACGACCACGACCACACCCACCACAGCCATGAGAGCCACAGGCACGACCATGGTCGCAGTCTGCCCGAGATTCGCAGCCTGCTTATGCGCGCCGATCTGACCCAGCGAGCCCTTGACCTCAGCCTGACTGCTTTTGCTTTGCTGGCGCGAGGCAGAGGGTCGCATTCACGGCATTCCTGCGGAAGAGGTTCACTTCCACGAAGTGGGTGGCGATCGACGCCATCGTCGACATCGCCTGCTGTGCCGCAGCGGCGGATGCCCTGGATCTGGACGCGTGGTATTGCTCCCCGGTGAATGTCGGGAGTGGCTTTGTCAACTGCGCTCACGGACGCTTTCCGGTACCGGCCCCAGCCACCGCGGAGTTGCTCAAGAACCTGCCAACCTATTCAGCGCACGTGCAGGCGGAACTGGTCACGCCCACCGGAGCGGCCTCTGCTGCGCGCCCTGGACTGCCGATTCGATGCCACCCCAGTGATGCGGACCCAGGCGATCGGCTACGGAGCAGGTACGCGGAACCCGGAGCGTTTTCCCAACGTCCTGCGGGTGAGCATCGGTGAGATTGCGACGGCCGCGCAGTCCTTCACCGAGGACAAGGTGACCGTGTTGGAGTGTGCCGTGGACGATTTAAGTCCCCAGGTCCTGGCCCACACCGCGCAGTTGGCACTGGAGCGGGGCGCGCTGGATGTGATGAGTGGCCCGGTGACTATGAAGAAGGGACGATTGGGAACGCTGCTTACCGTACTTTGCAAGCCCGGCGATGCGGCCGGCCTGCAGCAGCTGATCTTCCGCGAAACGACCACCCTGGGCATTCGGGTGCGGGAGGAGAATCGCGTCATCCTGGCTCGGGAAATCACGCCGGTGGAGACGGATTTTGGCGTGATTCATATCAAGACCGGCTCCTGGCAGGGAGAAGAGTGGAATGCTGCGCCGGAGTTTGAGGATTGCCGCCGTGCCGCGGCAGCCTTCGATGTGCCGCTCAAGACGGTCATGCAGGCGGCGATGGCGGCATGGCGTACCCGGCAAGCCGGCGGGAGCGCGATCATGACCGGAGACACCATCCTGGCGATGCTGCAGTGCGTGCGCGACGGAGAACTGCGCCCCGAGGAGGCCATGGAGCGCCTCGCCAACCTGCCCTACGAGGAAGCGGGCTTTGCCAAGATTGACCATCACCGCCACTTGCGTACCGGCCTGCCGGAGGTCATTTACGCGGCCGGCAAGACGGCTGCGCAGGTGGGAGAAATCTTCTTTCGCATGGCTGCGATGGGTGGAGATGTGCTGGCGACCCGCGCCGATGAGGCTGCGTTTGCCGCTGTGAAAGCCCTGGTCCCGGAAGCGCAGTATCACCCCGTAGCCCGCATGGTTGCTCTACGGCAGACGCCGCCGTGCGAGAGCGCCGGGGGTTCGCTGGCCGTGCTCTGCGCCGGAACCAGCGACCTTCCTGTGGCTGAGGAAGCGGCTGTGACAGCCGAGGTGATGGGCGCCCGGAGGTGCCCAAGTCCGGCGGATCTACGATGTGGGAGTCGCCGGCCTGCATCGGCTGCTTGGCGCACCGCGAGGTTCTGCGCGAGGCCGAGGTGGTGATTGTGTGCGCCGGGATGGAAGGCGCGCTGCCCAGCGTGGTGGGGGGCATGGTGGGAGCGCCCGTCATTGCCGTACCCACGAGCGTGGGTTATGGCGCGTCCTTCGGTGGCATCGCGGCCCTGTTGGGCATGTTGAATTCCTGCTCGCCCAACGTAACCGTGGTTAATATCGATAACGGATTCGGCGCGGCCTACGTGGCTTCCACGATCCTGCGCCGGATTCACAAGGCGGCGGGGAAGAACACTGCACAGGAGATGGTGCGCTAGGCAATATTGTCTTTGAAGTCACGATTGCACTTTTTTCGTTGCTCCGGCTGCCGCCGGACAGGTATCTTATCCCCTCGGAGGAGCCATGGCATCGACAGTCTGGAAGGGCTACATCTCGTTTGGCCTGGTCTCGGTGCCGGTGCGGCTCTACGCTGCCGCGCGCGAAGAACATGTCAGTTTCAACCAGATCCACGAACCTTGCGGCTCACGGATCAAGCAGCAGATCTTTTGCCCTACCTGCGAGCGCGTGGTCGAGCGCAGCGAGCTGGTGAAGGGGTACCAGGTTGACCGCGATGCCTATGTGCTGGTGAACAACGAAGAGCTCAAGACCCTGCAGGCCGAGTCGTCGGAGGCCATGGAGATTACGCAGTTCGTCAGCCTCAGCGAGGTTGACCCGATCTATTTCGAGTCGTCGTACTACTCGGCCCCCGAAGACCGCGGGCCGGCGTGCTTATGGATTGTTGCTGCAGGCGATGGAAAAGCTCAATGTCGCCGCGATCGCCAAGGTCACGCTGAACCAGCGGGAGCAGATCGTCCTGATGCGCCCGTACCACAATGGAATCGTGCTGCACACGCTCTACTTTGCCTCTGAGGTTCGGGAAGTCGCTGAATACGGCAAGACCGAAAACATGACCTTGCAGAAGCCTGAGATAGAGCTCGCTGAGCAGTTTATTAAGCAGCTGACCGCCGGGTTTGCGCCCGAGCAGTACAAAGACGAATATCAGGACCGGGTGTTGGCGCTGGTCGAAACCAAGCGAGCCGGGCAAGTGGTGGCCGGGCAGCCGCAAAAAGCAAAACTGGCTCCCGTCATCGACCTGATGGAGGCGCTCAAGAAGAGCATTGCCGAGCGTGGCGCCCCGCCGCCGCGGCTGCTCCCACTCTGGTCGAACCCGCCAGGAAGAAAGCGTCGAAATCAGCCGCAGTTACAGAAAGCAAGCCCGCGCGCAGCCGCAAAACCGGCTAGCCAAACAAAGCCGCATAAAACAGGACGGGTGCCCCACGTTCGCCTGCGCGTACGTGGGCCGAAAACGATATATTTCGAATGCTTTCCCTGGATAGCTCAATCATCTTCCTAAAGAAACTATTACGATTACGTAAAAGTAATGCCGGAGCTTCGCCCCATAAGCCATAAGTCCCCACAAGGGCGTCATCCTGAGAGGTTGTGACTTTTTTTCATTTTTGTGTTTTTTGGCACAGCCACCCAGAATGTTTTTCAAACGCCCCACAAGGCCGTCATCCTGAGAGTTTGTGACTTTTTGATCTTTTCGTGTTTTTTGCACCCGACCAGATGTTTTTCAATCCCCTCCAGAAAGGCGTCATCCTGAGCGAAGCGCCTCGCAGATCTATCGCATAACAGAGGGTTTTAGGCGCGCAGTCGAAGGACCCCGGCGAGGCTTGTTGGCAGATGCTCTTCGGAGCTTTCCGGCCACAGACCACAAGGGAAATTAAAAAGTCACAGCCTCTGAGCGAAGCGCCTCGCAGATCTATCGCTAACAGAGGGTTTCTGGCGCGGAGTCGAAGGACCCCGAGGATGCTTGTTGGCCGATGCTCTTCAAAGCTTTCCGGACACCAAACCTGAAAGAAATCAAAAAAGTCACAACCTCTTGAGCGGAGCGCCTCCCAGATTTCGCGTCACACAGTGCTCGTGGCGCGGAGTCGAAGAGCCTGTCCCGGGAGTAGCCGAGGGAACTTGGCGGTGCTTATCCTCCCCATGCCGCTCGGAGCTTTTCAACCACCGAAGCCCGAGAACTTTATCAACCACGGTATGCACTTGATGCTATTCCAGCACTGCAACCCCGTGCGCAGGCAAGGTCAGTTGGGAAGACGGAGCAGCATCGTTCGACAACAGGTCCTTCATGGCGGAGGGCAGCGCGATCAATTGGCTGCTGGTTGAGTGATTGATCACGATCACGACCGATCTTCCACTCCCGCTCCGCTGGCACACCTCCACCCCTTCGGGAACATTGGGAATGATGGGCTGGATCTGGCTCATCTGAATCCAGGACGCCGTCAGCTTGCTCATCAGCGCGTCGTCGAGCCAGGCGCCAACGTAAGTGATGCTGCCCTTGCCCACCTTACGTGTGATCACCGCGGGTTGCCCATCGAGCCAGCCATTGCTGGCTCCATAGCGCATCAGCACTCGGGTGTCCGCATCACTTGTACTCAACAGCTCCGCCCACACGCTGGCCGAACCCGATCCGATCTCTCCACTGACGGGCACTTGTTTTTCCAGCGCGTAAAACTCCTCCACACGGCCGCCGAGCAGCCCGATCAACGGTCCTGGCTGACGGCCGGGATAGAGGGCGTTGTAGCTGTCTTTCATGCCGCTGCGCGGACCGAGCACCAGATTGCCACCGTGGTTCACATAGGCGATCAGGTGCTGCGCCACCGCCTCCGGCAGAAGATTCAGCGCCGGCGCTTCCACTAGTTTGTACTCATCGAGCGGCGCGTCGGGCGCGACGATGTCCACCGCCTGACTCATCAGACGCAGCGGGCGGTAAAAGCTCAACAGCTCCTTCACCGGGTCGAAGGCGGCAGAGTGGCGCTGGAAATCGATCGCCCAGCGGCTGTCATAGTTTTCCAGGATGGCCGCCGGCGAATGGGGCGTGGTTCCGGCAAGAGCCGCACCAGCCTTTTCGAATTCCGCCCCGACCTGTTGGATCTCGGCGTAGGCGGGTACGGGCAATCCGTCGCTGCCGACCAGCGTGCCGTGATACTGTTCCTGCCCATTGAGCGCGGCTCGCCACTGCCAGTACTCGACCGCATCGGCGCCGTGACCCACCGCCTGCCAGGCCATCTCGCGAATCTGCCCGCGTTCCAGAGGATTATTCGTGTCTCTCCAGTTCACGAATGCCGGTTCGGTCTCCATGACCCAGAAGTTCTTGTGTTTGAATCCGCGATCCAGATCGTGGGTGGCGCCATTGAGCGCGGGGTTGTAGATCGGGTTGCGCAACGTAGTCGTCCCAGGAGGCGATGTCGAGATTGCTGTAGACGGTGTAGTGGTCAAAACCATCGAACCAGCCCATCGTGTTGGTGGTGATGAACTGCCGCGGATCCGCATGCGGCCGGATGGCGTCGATCTGGTTTTGCGAGTAGTTCTTCCAGGTATCACTGACGAAATGCTTCCAATCCAGCTCCAGCGCAGGATTCTCTTCGCTCGCCCGCACCGGGATCTCATCGAAGTTGTCGTAGGTCTGACTCCAATACGTTGTCGTCCAAAGCCGGTTCAACTCGGCAATGGTTCCGTACTTCTTCTTCAGCCAGGCATGGAACTGGGTTTGCGCCGAGGGTCCAAAGTCAGCATTGCCGTACTCATTATCCAGTTGCCAGCCCACGACGTTGGGGTTGTGGCCATAGCGCGTCGCCATCTGCTCGGCGATGCCGTGGGCCAGAACGCGATACTGGGCGTCGGAAAAGGAGAACTGCGCGCGGTTGCCGTGCTCGGCGCGCTTGCCGTTCTCATCCACCCGCAAGGTCTCGGGATATTTACTGGTGAGCCAGGCGGGAGGAGCAGCGGTCGGCGTGCCCAGGACAACGACGATGTGGTGTTTGGCGGCCTTCTCGATGGCGTGGTCGAGCCAGGTGAAGTCGTACTTGCCCTCCTGGGGCTCCATGGTGCTCCAGGCGAACTCGCCAATCCGCACCAGGTGAATGTGGCAAGCGGCCATGCGGTCCAGATCCGGGTCCCACTGCGACTCCGGCCATTGCTCCGGATACCATGCCGCGCCCAAAAGCACGGGCGGTACGCCGGGGTATTGGGTGGCTTGTCCCGAGAGTGGGGGATGACTGGACAGCAACCCTAGCAAGATGAGAGTTGCACAATAAGCTTGGATCTTGATCATGAGATAAAGGCACCGTGCGGCCTCGTAGGGAATTATGCGCCTGCAACTAGGGCGGCTGCGGGTTTACAGTTTTGCGGAAAACTCCGCAACAGCCAGGAAAGCAAGGCCCCTGAGATACGTCTTTCTACTCCCACGATGGAAGTCCCGCAGGGACGGCTGATAGCCAGAGCTGTCCAAATTAGCGGAGCAATGGCCTTCTGGACGGCGCAACTTGCTGAATGCGTTGAAGAGAACGTCGGCAAGCGAAATCAGGTTGGTTGGTGCGGTGGTGTGTTCTGTCCATCCACCTCCATCCATGCCGAGGTAAGCCACCGCCCTAAACTTTGTCATCCCGCCTGCCCCGGCGTGCCGTGGGACCGTAGCGGAGGGATCTGCAGTTCCACTTTCGGGTACAAGCGAATGCGCCATGAGCGAATCGCCCCCGGGTTGCGTTTCTCCATCAAGGGGCACTGCAGATCCCTCCGCTGCGCTACCCCGGCACGCCGGGGCAGGCGGGATGACAAAGTTTAGGGCGGTGGCCAACCTTGGCAGCAGTGGAGGTGGATGGACAGAGTCGAAAAAGCTAATTTGGACAAGTCTGGCTGATAGTAGCCCAGGACGTAGTCCTGGGTATAAGTTGACAACATGATTTAGTCCCGTAGGGACGGCTGAGTGAGACCCAGGATGCAATCCTGGGTCTCACTGAAGCTAGTTCTCACGCAGACTCTTTAGCCCCTGAGGTACGTTTTTCCGCAGGCCTCTTCAGCGGACAGCCCGAGTTTCGGCCAAGACGCAGACCCTGGCTGCGAGCACGACCAAGGCGATCCATAAAAGGTCGGCTCCCAGTAAATGGAGAACCTGCATCCACACGGGCGCCAGCAGCGTCACGTCCGCAATACCAAGTCCAAACTGCAATACCAGCAGCGAGAGGACCAGCAGGGCCAGCTTGCGCTCCGAGGGGCGCGCGATGCTGCGCAGAAGCAGCCAGCAGATGAAAAGACCCGGCAATCATCGCAGTGAGGGGATGAAGAACGCGCAAGCGCAGCAGCCAACCACCGCTGGCGGAGAAGTCTTGCGCAAACGCAGCGCTGAGCGAGGTCGCGGGAAAGAGCGTATCGCTGAGTGCGGCGAGGGTTCCGCTCACTCCCACCAGCAAGGTTGCAGTCATCCCAGTGACCGCGAGGGGCAATTGCGCGAAGTGTATCGTGCGCCGGGTGAATGCTTCATCCCGAGAAAGGAAGTGCGCCGCAAGCGTGAGTGCGCCCAGTAGCAACAGCGTATTGGCCAGGTGCAGAGAAAGATAAACCGCGCGCGCCGGCGAACGGTTGTCCGCGGTGAGTCGTAACAGCACCAGCAGCGCCCCTAGCAGGGCCTCGTTGAAGGTGAAGATCACCGCGGCAATGGTGGCTATGCGTGCAAGGTGACCCGAAACCGTGGAGCGAAATGTCCACAGCAGGAGCAGCAAAACCAACGGGAGTGTGACCCCGCTGCTTACTCGATGAGCAAGCTCGATCAGAGTTGCCAGTCGCGGATTGCTTTGCAGAACCACACCGTTGCACAGCGGCCAATGGTCGCCGCAGCCGGCGCCCGAGCTGGTGGCGCGGACGACGGCCCCCCACAAAATCACCACCACGTTGTAGACCAGCACGGCCCAGGCAAAACGCGGCAGCAGAGTTGAGGCGCGGGATCTTTTTGCGGTCGCGGCCGCAGCCGGAAACGCCTGTGCGGAGCTCATGGATTAATCTTACCCGGCCAGTTCCTTGGCGCGCTGAGTGGCGCGCATCACCGCTTTGATCAGGGTCACGCGCAGGCCGCCCTCTTCCAGCTCCAGAATGCCATCGATGGTGCAGCCCGCCGGCGTGGTGACCGCATCCTTCAGCAGTGCTGGATGGTAGCCGGTTTCGAGCACCATCTTGGCTGCCCCGAAGGTGGTTTGAGCCGCCAGCAGGGTGGCGATATCGCGCGGCAGGCCGACCTTGACGCCGGCTTCCGCGAGCGATTCCAGGATGATGTAGATAAACGCCGGCCCGCAGCCGGAAAGGCCTGTCACGGCGTCCAGATGCTTTTCTTCCACCATTACAGTCCGGCCGACGGTGGCGAAGAGCAAGGAGGCGAGGTCCAGCTGCTGCTCGGTGGCATAGCGTCCGCGACTGAGGGCGGCGATGCCTGCCCCCAGCATGGATGGAGTGTTCGGCATGGCTCGGACCACACCGATTTCCATGTCTGCAGCATGCTCGATCTGCGTCGTCCGCACCGAGGCAGCAATCGAGATCAGGAGCTTTTGCGGCGTGAGCGCAGGACGAATCTGCCTGATAACCTCGGGAACCGTGACCGGCTTAAGCCCGATCAGGATCAGGTCCGCGGCCTCTGCGGCGGCCACATTGTCGGTGGATACATCGACCCCCCACTGCGCGGAGAGCTGCCCGGCGCGCTCGGCGTGCTCCACCGTGGCCATAATCTGCTCCGGCTCCAGCACCTTGGACTTGAGGAAGGCCTGGAGCAAAATCCCCCCCATTTTTCCCGCTCCAAGAATAGCGACGCGGAGGCCGGCAAGCGGTTGACTGACTGTATGTGCGCCCATCGAATCTCCTGGCTTACTTTTGTGGGTTTATTTTTGTGTTTTTTGCTGGGCTGCGATCCACGTATCGATGCGCTGTTCCAGTAGATCCAGAGGCAGCGCGCCGGAATCAAGCAGCTGATCGTGAAAGGCATCGGATGTCAAACCGATCCCCCAGCGCCTGCTGTGCCTTGGCCTTTAACTCTAGAAATTCGAGTTGGCCTACCTTGTACCCCAGCGCCTGTGCCGGCATGGCGATGTAGCGATCCACTTCGGCTTGTACGTCGGTCTCGGGCACCGCAGAGTGCTGATGGAAGTAGTCGACCATCTGCTCGCGCGTCCAGTGCTGCGAGTGGACGCCGGTATCGACCACCAGGCGCACTGCGCGCCAAATATCGCCTTCCAGGCGGCCATAGTCGTTGTAGGGATCCTGGTAGAAGCCGACATCCTTTCCCAATCGCTCGGCGTAGAGCCCCCATCCCTCGGTGTACGCGGTGTAGTAAGTGTATTTGCGAAACTCGGGAAGGCCGGTTAGCTCCTGCGCGATCGAGATCTGCAGATGATGCCCGGGCAGCCCTTCGTGATACGCGATGGACTCCGTTGCATAGAGGGGCCGCGTGGCAAATTTATACGTGTTGACGAAGACTGTGCCCGGCCGGGAGCCGTCCGGCGTGCCGTGGATGTAGTAGGCGGCCGCCTGATCCTTTTCTGCATAATCCGGCACCGGCATAACCACCAGCGACGCTTTCGGCAAACGCCCAAAGAGCTGGGGAAGTTTCGGCCGCATTTGGTCAAGGTACCCACGATAAGCATCCAGAAGCTGCTCTTTGCTGGTTGGATAGAGCTTAGGGTTGTTCTCGGCTGCGTTTTGCAGCGCCTTGATGTCGGCGAACCCCAGCTTCTTGGCAATCGCCAGCAACTGCTCTTCGTCTTCTTTTACCTGGTCGACGCCGATCTGGTGAATCTGATCCGCCGTCATGTCGGTCGTGGTGCTCTGCTTCACCAGAAAGCGGTAATAGGCTGCGCCATCGGGCAGAGCCCATATACCGGGATCGTTGCGGCCGCCGGGGATGTATTGCGCTTTTAGAAACTTGCCGAAACGGACGTAGGCCGGTATCACCTGCCCGGTGATTGCCGCGAGTAGGTCTTCCTTGATGCGCGCCTGCTGGGTCGCAGAGACCGAAGCTGGAAACTTCTGGATCGGAAGGGCGAATGGGCTGTCCTGCGGTTTTTGATTGGCAATGTCGTTGACCTCTCCCAGCGCCTTTTCCATCAGGTACGCGGGTGGCTCGCGATGGTCGTCCATGCCGATGGACATGTTGTCGGTGATCTGTTGAAAGGCGAGCGGGACCTTCTTAAGACGGGCGATGTAATCGTCGTAGTCTTTGACTGTATGGAAGCTAAGTTGCGGTACCAGCTGGGGCAGATCTACCTGCAAGCCATAGAACTGGTTGACCGGCAACTCCCAGGGCTTGAATCTGGCTTCCTGTTGATCTTCAATCAGCCCGCGCACCATCAACTCTTTGCTCAACTGCTCCTGATCCGACATTCCAGTCGTATCCACCTCGGCCAGTCGAGTCAGAAAGGCGCGCCCGCGCGCGAGGGATTCGTTATAGGCCTGCACCGAGAGGTCTGAGAGTTGATCGTTGTACCGGTTATCGCCGATCGACGATGCGAACTCGGGTTCGTGCTTGAGCCGATCTTCCCAGGCGTCGGAGAAGATGGTGTTCAGCGTTTTCACGCGGCTGCTGAGAGGCGGCGTTGCGCTCGGCGTGCTTTGGGCGGCAAAGAGGATGCCGGGGGCGAGAGCGATCAAGGCAAGACGAAGGGCGAAACGGTTTGGTACTCGCAACAAACGGATTCCTGAACGTGCAAGGGGGCTGGTTAAGTCTAAGCGCAGTGTATCGACAATTCGTGCGGGCGAACAGGGCCGCCGGCCGCGACATGCGCGTGTGGACCGCTTGCGCGGTTTTCAGCATGGAACGCCGCATGAAATTCGCCATCGGCCGTTTCTTAGGCGGCATATAGCTTTGAAAAAAAGATGAGCGAATGGGGACCGAAACCTCTCTGAATTGGATCTATGTATGCAGAGGAACTCTGTCCCCTTACGGGGACTCGACGGGGAAAAAGCAAGATGATCAATTAATTATTTTGAGCATCTTGATCACCTTGAAGAAACAAAAGCACTTAGCTTAACCGGGCTTTTGAAGCATCTCGTGAAACAAAAGACTTAACCGAGGCCATCCGCAATCTGATAGCAGGAACCAATCGGAGCAGGACGGGTGTCCTCGCCAAGGCGCACTCCGGAAATCCGGAGTCTGGGCCGAAAACGATGGGGCTTTAAGCTCCACGAGAGCTTTTTGCGACATCAACCGGCAAATTAAGGCTGGACAGAATACGAAGACTATCCCCAGTCCCGAAGGGACGGCTGAGAGTCAATCTTGTCCAAATTAGCTTTTTTCGACTCTGTCCATCCACTCCACTCATGCCCAGGTGGACCATGGCCCTCACCTTTGTCATCCCGTCGAACTCCGGATTTCCTACTACGCTGCGCTAATCAACGGCCACGTATGCGGCTTTCAGTAAGGAAAGACGCACGAGGTCTATCGACACCACGAAGCTTGACAGGAAATCCGGAGGAAGCCGACCTGTCCCGGCGTGCCGTGGAGGGACCTGCTGTGCGCCCTTCCCTCTAACAACTCCCTACAGCTCCGTCCATCCATCTCGGCCCAGCTCGGCATGGGTCAAGGCGGATGAACGGAAGCACTGCCACAGCACCAATCCGATTTCGCTTGTCCACGTGCTCTTCCACGCATTCAGGCAGTTGCGCCGTCTAGAAGGCCATTTATTCGTGCTAATCTTGGACAAGCTCTGGCTGAGAGTAGCCCAGGACGCAGTCCTGGGGCATTCTCGCCCGCACGCGAATGCCGACAGGCGAGTATCAAAAGCCGCGCCGATTCCTGTTGATACGAATGCGGTTCCTTAGCCGAAGAGATGGGTGCTATGCCATCAGCTCGTCCTGCTTCACTTCGGGGCCTTCGGGGTTTTGCATGGGCATCGCGATGTCGGTTTCCAGCATGCGGTAGAGCGTGGACCGGCTAATCCCGAGCTTGGAGGCGGCGCGCGCTTTATTGCCATCGCAGGCCTTCAATACTTGAAGGATATGCCGCCGGATCACACCATCGAGGGTGTAGTTTTCGGGAATGGCCGGTTCACCGCTCTTGGCGCCTGCTGGTTCGAGCGGCAGGATGACCAGATCGATCGGCCGCAGCCACTGGCCTTCGCCCGATAAGCACGCAGCCCGGATCACGCTTTCCAGCTCCCGCACGTTCCCCGGCCACAGGTGGCGCAGGAGGATTTGCAATGAACCCGGACCCAGGCCTTGCAAAGGCCTCTGCTGCTCTCGTGAGACAGCATCGATGAACATCTGCGCCAGCGATGGAATGTCTTCTTTGCGATCGCGCAGAGCGGGCAGCGAGAAGGAAACAGCGTTTAATCGATAGTAGATTTCCGGCAGAAATGCACCCGCCAGCACCTGGGATCGCAACGGCTTGCGGGAGGTGCAGATCACCTGCGAGGGGGAGGGAAGCACGCCCGCCTTTTCCGCGGAGAGCGCAGTTTCGAAGGAGCGGATGTAGCGCAAGAGCTGTCCTTGTGGCTCCGCCGCCAATTCGTCAATGCTGCGCAGCAGCAGAATGCCGTCGCCTGCTCTGCGCACGGCGGCGCGGAGGGGTTCGGGGCGGAGTTCGCTATGGGGGGTAGCCTCAGCGCAAAACAGGGCGGCCGCCTCTTCCGCAACCATGATGCCCGGAGCAGCATGGCGCGCCTGGATGTGCCTGGCGAGCAGATGTTTCCCGGTGCCGGCTTCGCCCTCAATCAGGGCCAGCCGGACGCGCGGGCCGACCTGCTGGAGCTGTTCACACACGCGACGCATGGCCAGCGATCGTGACACCAGCTCGGGTAACGGGCCGGCTATTGGCCGGCGCGGTGGCGCCCAACGATTTGGTTCCCGGCCCGGTTGCATTCCCGGTTGCATTGTCTGATTCATCGCTCCACACCTTTCCCTGCCATCGCCCCATCATCGTCAGCCCAAGCAAGGGATTCCTGCTGATGCTGCCTGTGGCTCTTAGGCGCTTTATCGGCGGTGCAGAAAAAGAGTTGAGTTTCGGGAGTAATGAGGAAGGGGAAAAGCCGCTAAAGCAGTTTCGCAATTGGTGTAGATCGAAGAGATAGGCCTTTTCGTGTCCCGGCGCGCCGGGATCACACCTCGCGATCTTTATCAGGCCACAGTATTTGCGAAACTGCTCTAGGGATCTGCGACGAACCAGGCCCTCAGCAAAAGTCCGGTTTACACCTTGACCGCCGCGCGCCCCCGCGGGGAGACAGTATCGGAAGCGATCATTCCGTCGCGAATGTGGACCACGCGATGGGCGTACTCGGCGATATCCGGCTCATGGGTGACCAGGATGATGGTGTTGCCCCGTGCGTGCAGATCATCGAAGAGCGCCATGATCTCATCGCCGGTCTTCGAGTCCAGATTGCCTGTCGGCTCATCCGCCAGGATGATCGAAGGCCGATTCACCAGTGCGCGCGCGATCGCCACCCGCTGGCGCTGGCCACCAGACAACTCGTTGGGCTTATGATTCATGCGCTCTTCGAGATTGACCGAGCGCAAAGCCGCCTTGGCCCGCTCGATTCTCTCATCGGAAGGGGTTCCGTTGTAGATCAGCGGCAGCTCCACGTTGTGCAAAGCGGTAGCGCGCGCCAGCAAATTGAAGGTCTGGAAAACAAAACCGATCTCGCGATTGCGGATGCGAGCCAGTTCGTCATCGTTCAGTTCGCTGACCAGGTGGCCGTTCAGCCAATACTTTCCCTTGGTCGGTGTATCCAGGCAGCCAATCAGATTCATCAACGTCGATTTGCCTGAACCCGAGGGGCCCATGATGGCGACGTATTCATTGTGCCGGATGCGCAGCGTGATGCCACAAAGGGCGTTTACCTGCTGGTCCAGGCCCATGGTGTACGTCTTCCACAGATCCTCGACGACGATGACCTCTCCCTGGGCGCCATCCTGGGCCGTGCCAGCTGGCGTTGCCCTGCTGGTTTCGAGTGCCATCGTTCGCTCCCTGTTTTGTTACTGGTAAGACGCTGCGTGCTTGTGTGCTTCTCCAGCTTATCAAGCTGGCCGTCTAGGAGGACTCCGTCTCCTGGGTGGCGGCGCCATTATCCCGCTTCAGTTTGACGTCGTTTTTGAGGGTACGCAGCACTTTGTAGGGCCCGATCACGATTTCATCCCCGGCTTTCAGGCCACCGGTCACTTCGATGTCGGTTGAGCCGGTGATGCCGGTGGTGACCGGGACAAACTGCGATTCCAACTTGCTGCCGTGAGACCGCAGCACGAAGACCCCCTGGGTGCCCGGATCCTGGGCGGCCGGCAGCGCCCCATCTCCCGTCGATGCGGCGTTTACCGTCTGCATCGAGGCGTTGTTCTTCAGCGATGCCGCGGTGCGCATCGCCAAAGCCTGGATGGGAATCGCCAAGACATTCTGCCGTCGCGCGGTAGTAATTTTGGCAGTAGCCGAAAGCCCTGGACGCAGCTCCGCGGGTGGGCTGGTGAGTGTGACCACCACCTTGAAATCCTTCGCCTCTTCCGTGCCGGTGGTGCTTTGGCTGGTGGCGATGCCGGTAGTGCGCAGAATGGCTTGGTCGCCCACCTCGGTTACCGTACCCGCGAAGACCCTGCCGGGCAAGGCATCCACTGAGACTTCCACCGGCTGCCCCATAGCGACATTCAAGATATCGGTCTCATCCACCTTGACCTCCGCCGTAATGACCGAAAGGTCCGCCAATGTCATCAGCGTGCTGCCCTGGGCATTCTGAATGCCAACCACGACGGTTTCACCTTCGCGCACTGGCATATTAGTCACAATGCCATCGAAGGGCGCGGTGCTGATCGTCTTGTTCAAGAGATCCTTATCGCTGGTGAGCGTAGCCACGGCGGTGCCTAGCTTACCCCGGGCTGACGCTGTTTGCGCCCGCGCCTGTACCAGCGCCGCCTTGCTCTGCGCCAGCGTGGCCACGTCGGTGTCGTAGGCCGCCTTCTTGGAGTCGTATTCGGATTTGGCGATCAGCTGGGCCTTGTACAGCGCCTGCGCCCGCTGCCAATCCAGCCGCTTTTGATTGAGATCGGCGACGGAGTGGTCCACCGTCGCTTCGGCCGTCTTCTCCGCCGCCAGGTAGGAGGCGATGTCGGTGTTGGCCGACTCAATGCTGGCCTGCTGGGCTACCACGCCGGCTTCCGCCTGCACGCTCTCCACCGTGGCCAGGACCTGACCCTTCTTTACCCGGTCGCCTTCTTTGACGTAGAGGTGGGTAATCCTGCCGAAGGAAGTGGCTCCGATATTGACGTACGTCTTGGGCTTGATGTGGCCCGTGCCGCTGACGATGGAGACCAGGTTTTCCCGCACCACCTTGGCCGTGAGTACTTTGGTGTAACCAGACTGGGCGCGAACGATGGTAAAGGTGGTGACGCCAGCCGCCACCAGGACCACGCCTGAGATGATCAATATCTTCTTCAGTTTCATGGGTAGAACGGTATCCCCCGCCCTTGCCTACATCATACGTGGAACGGGCCGCTGGGGTTCCGGCTTTAACGGTCCTGCCCCTCGTTTTCATGCGTGGCTGGCGGCACAGAGAAGGGCCGCAACGTGGTGCTTGCCGGTATTTGGGCTGCCGGGCTGCAAGCGAGCCCTGCGGTCAGAGCTTGCCAGGGGGCAAGCGACGGAAATCCGTCCTGGTACCACTATATCGGGTTACCCGCACCCGCCATCGTCCGGAAGATAAAGGGAGAAATGACATTCCCCGCTTGAATTCGGTGTTACCGAACCTTAAACTTGTTGTGCCGTACGGGGAGTATCGCGCAACCTATGTTGAGGGCTATCGCTGAGGGGTATATTCCGCCCTTTTTCTGTTCTTGTCGTTGGGTCTGCCACCCATGCTCATCGCTCAATCTGCGATCAACCGTCGCCGGCCAATACTCCGAACACGTCAGGATGCCCAGAGCACGCAGGACCCGCTCAACCGGCCACTGAGTGACAAAGATAAATTCAAGCAGCAGAAAGAACTCAGAAACGAATTAAAGGGGCCCTACAAGAAGTGGGTCGATGAGGATGTGCGCTGGATCATCACCGACCAGGAGTTGAAGGCTTTCAAGAGCCTGTCGAATGATGAAGAGCGGGACAACTTCATCGAGCAATTCTGGCAGCGGCGTAACCCCGACCCCGATTCCCCTGAAAACGAATACCGCGAAGAAAATTACCGGCGGATTGCCTACGCCAACGAGCATTTTGCCGCCGGCAAACCGGGTTGGAAGACCGACCGCGGGCACATGTATATCGCGTACGGCAAACCGGACAGCATTGAGTCTCACCCCAGCGGCGGCTCCTATGAACGCCCCATGGAAGAGGGCGGCGGCGAGACCTCGACCTTCCCCTTTGAAACCTGGCACTACCGCTATATCGAAGGCATCGGCGAGAACATCGATATCGAGTTCGTCGATACCTGCATGTGCGGCGACTACCACATGACCCTGGACCGCTCGGAGAAGGATGCTTTGCTGCACGTCCCGGGTGCGGGCGCGACCCTGGGCGAGCAGATGGGCACCTCGAAGCGGACTGACCGCTTTAATGGCGGCCTGGAAAACCTTGGCGGCGGCCCCATGGCGCAGTCGAATCAGGCCAAGGAGTTTGATCGCCTGGAGCAGTTCTCCAAGCTGCAAGCTCCGCCGGTCGTCAAATTCAAGGATTTGGAATCGTTTCTCGTAAATCACAAGGTCCTGAGCGGACCCTTCTTCCCCTTCGAAGTCCGCACCGATTATGTGAAGGTCACCGAGGATACGGTCCTCGTTCCCCTGACTCTGCAGATCAGGAACCGGGACATCACCTTCAACACCAAGGATGGGGTTTCCAAGGGCGAGGTCAACGTTCTGGGGCGGGTCGCGACCATTACCGACCACGTCGTGCAGACCTTCGAGCAGACGCTGGAAGTGGAAGAGCCGAGTGAATTGCTGGGCAAGGCGCTCGACCAAGCCTCAGTCCACTGGTGGGCTTTGCCTCTGAAACCCGGGCGGTACCGCGTGGACATCGCGATCAAGGACGTGAACAACCCCGACCACATCGGCACTTGGGCAGAGGGCATTATGGTGCCCAAGTATGATGACGAAAAGCTTTCGGCTTCGTCACTTATACTGGCCGACAAAATGGAGCAGGTGCCGACCAAGCAGATTGGCACCGGGCAATTCATTATCGCCGGAACCTACGTCCGGCCGCGGGTAAGCTCGGGGCCTGGAGTTCCCGTCTCTTTCCATCGCAGCCAGAAGCTCAATTTCTGGATGCAGGTTTATAACCTGGGGATCGACGACAAGAGCAAGCAGAACGCAGCCACGATCCAATATCAAATCATGGACATGGCGAGCAACAAGGCTATCCTGGATACGTCGGAGACCAGTGCGGCGTCGGGAGAAAACAGCGCCAATTCCGACCAGTTGACGGTTCGGAGGTCGGTGTCCCTGGCCAGCCTGCAGCCGGGCAAGTACCAAGTGACCATTACGGTCAACGACCACGTGTCCAAGCAACAGGTGGCGCAAACGGCCCCGTTTACGGTTGACTAGCGCTCTGGTAAGCTGCAAATAGTGATTTTAGTGGCCGGAGCAGAACATATAGGGTCGGCGATCGAGGAACTGGGTTCCTGCACTGCGTTTGAGTGAGTAGCGTAACTGAGTGCGTAGAAAGTATTGCCAAATCGCAGCTCTTGTGGTGGTGACCGTAGCAGGTCTTTTACCTGCCTCGGGTGCTCCTTTCCCTGCAGCCGTGAGCGGGGTAGTCTGCGATGCACGGGGCACTCCGCAGATGGGCGCTATGGTCGAGCTGTTGGCCGCCGACGCCACCGTCGTTGCCAGGGTCTACACCAACATGCGTGGAGGTTATGCCTTCGATCATGTTTTGCCAGGAATCTACCAGGTAAAGGCGACCGGAGACTCGTTCCTTCCCACTTTGCGTGAAGACCTGCACCTGCGGACCCGTAGCAAACTCGTCGTAAACCTCACCCTGAGCACACTCTTTGAGGCCGTGCAATGGCTTCCCGCCCAACCTCGGGCGCCGGACGAGCCAACCGATGACTGGAAATGGACATTGCGTTCCTCGGCCAATCGTCCGCTTTTGCGCTATCTCGAAGACGGTCCGCTGGTAGTTCTCGCCCCTGATGATCATGGCTCCGCTCCGCAATTAGCCGCTCGGGTCAGTGTCGCGGGCTCCTCGCGCGAATTTGGAGAAGGCGGTCCTCATCATGCCTTTGCGCTGGAGCGCTCCAGCGCTACCGGCGGCCACCTGATTTTGCGTGCCAATCTGAGTCCGCAACCGGCGGACAGCTCGGAGTATCTGGCTGGATATGAACTGGCGCTGGGTCCGGAACGTCAGATTCGCAACGTCGCTACCGTGCAACAAATGAACGTTGTGGAAGGCGCCGGAGGAAGCCAGGGCTTGTATGCTTTGCGGCTGCGCAGCGCAGAGGCTGTGAACCTGGGTCCCAATGCGTCGATGGAGGTGGGCAACGAGGTCCAGTCTGTGCATGGGCCGGATGAGGTGACCTCAAGCCTGCCCTTCGTCAATGTTTCCTGGCACTCTGACGGAGCCGTGGTGTCGTACCGGGTTGCCACCTCGCCCGAGTTGCAGAATGCCGGTGAGCTCGCCGACAGCAGCACGTTGGCGCCTATGTTCTCTGAAGAGAACGGCAGAGTGAGGATTGAGCACGGTCTCCATCAGGAACTCCGGTTTGAGGACAATACTGAATCGCGTCGAGCGATGGTGGCTTTTTATCAGGATCAGGTGTCGAGCCCCGTTATCGGAGGAGGCGGTTCTGTGGAGCAGCAGGATCTGGCCTCTGGCAACATGCTGTACGATCCGGTCTCGCAGGTGTTTCGGGTTACCGGTCCTGGCTACACCAGTGGAGGATTCCGGGCAGTCTTTGCACAGAAGATCAATTCATCCACGTGGGCGACGCTCTCTTTTGCTAACGGCAAGGCCTTGGCATTTGAAGCTCCAGGCTCCTCGGTCACTTTAGACGAGGCTGTGCAGGGCCTCACACAGCGCAGGACCCAAGCCGTTACAGCCTCTCTCGACGGCAAGCTGCAGCGGACGGGCACTGGCTGGCGCGCTTCCTACCGTTGGCAGCCGGTGAATACGATAACCCCCGTTGCGGTGTACGACAACTTCGGACAGAGTGCCTATCTCAATCTCCTGATCCGCCAACCGATCCACTGCGGTCGTCTGCTGCCCAACGGAACCGAAGCGTTAGTGGACGTTCGTAATTTGCTGGCTCAGGGTTATCGGCCCTTCCTTACGCGTGATGGCAGTACGCTCTATTTTGCCCAGGACCAGCGCTCGATTCGGGGCGGACTTTCCTTCTCGTTTTAAGTCCCCAAACAATTCTGTTGTCGACACCGGCACAAGTTTCCCTGCAGCCGGCGTGTTGCCTCTTTGGGCCGTTGTTACATAGAAAGGCGCACAGCAGGTCCCTATGCTTCCCCGGATTTCCTATCGAACTTGGTGGCGTTGGCGCTCCAGTTCCACGGCAGGCCGGGAAGGCGGTATGACAAGGGTGGGGTGTGCTTCCATGAGGAATTGTCTAGTGGCTGAAAGAATCGCAGGTTCTGACTTATGCTATATTTTTCCTTAGGCGTGACCCAGGCGCGCCCTCTCGGCCTTTCTGAATGTTGCTCAACATTCGGCCTTCCCACCCTTCGGACGCGTAGCTCAACTGGCAGAGCATTCGACTCTTAATCGACAGGTTGGTGGTTCGATTCCACCCGCGTCCACCAACCTAAAGCCTTGCGCGCGGATCACCCTCCACCGGCGTAGAAGCGCCACGTCCCCCGTAAATCTCGCGCAGAAGCAATCGAGTCTTTGGCCCAGAGAAGACGGCGAAGCGACAAAAGTAAATGCCGGAAAGGACCTACCAGCGGATAGTCCAGAGGCGATAATCGTCCGTGCATGAGCCAGGAAATGTGTTTGAGCATAGCTCTGCGATTGATCACGGATCGGCCCACTTGGGCGCGATACTGGCGGGCCCGGACGTCAATGCCGTAAGCCGCGAGCGTCCATAACGGCTCGTCAAAACCCAACCTGAAGACCTTATCCGTCGTGCCCCCGAGCCGGGGGTTGATTTCAAGGTAGTGGAAGGTGCTCGTCTCTGCGGAATAGAGCAAATCGAAGTGGAACGGTCCGGTAATCCCCACTTCGTTCGCAAAGTTCCGGCAACACTCCGCAAGCTTTTCTTCCATGGGGAATGGCCTCAACTCTAACGAGATGGCCTCAAACCTCATCGGGGCGATGAAGCTCTCCAGCGCAAGTAGTTCGCCCGATTCACTTCGGACTCCGTGAACCACAACTGTAGGCAGGGGCAGGAAAGGTTGAACGAGCAAAGGTCCCGGTCCCCAAATCCTGCCCTCCAAAAAGGCTTTCAGCGTTGATGGCGATTGCAGCACTTCAACTTTGAACTGTGGCTCGACCTCCTGCGGCGCCGACGGCCGTAAGCAAACCGGGTACTCAGCAGGATCGATGCGGCAGACATCGCTCTTCTGGAATAGCTCCCACGTTGGCAAAATGCTGAAGCCGCTGCGCCGTGCAACCGGCAACTGATCGTGTTTCGATTGAATGGCTCGCAAAGTCTCTTCGCTCGACATGAGAAGCTTGCACTCCTCGGGGAGCGAGTTCCGGTTAGCAACGAGCCATGACATATGGGGCTCCCAAAGCGCCAGCAAAGCCTGAGCATTTGTCTCTTGGACAAAATCGCTTATCACTGAAATGCCCGCGGGCGTTCCCAAGTCATCAGGCCGCATCAATGCGGCTCGACTTACGGCATTCGACCACACAGATGGCTTACCCGCTCCAATTCCTAAGGCGACGACCTCAATGCCAGCGTCATGAAACGATCTTGCTGCGGTGAGGATGGGCGGTCCGAATTCGCCAAACACGGCGATTGTGGAGATCTTGCCGGCGATCTTCGGTAGCTCATCCGGGACGGTGGAGCGGGCCTTGTTCATTATCGTCACTCGGTTTTTTGGGATGGTCGGCAGAACGATCCCGCACAAAGGAATTTTCCGCTCGACCAATCGTAGTAAAGAATGACATACGCTTTTGCTTCTTGCGGAAAGAGGTTCAGGTCTAGCTCTCTGCCCATCTCGACAGACGCAATTGCGTCAGTGTTCACCAATCCACGTTCCGTAATACGTCCTCCTGGCAAGCTGTAGGTGGCAAGATGATCGCGTCGAAGGACACCACCAAAGGCTTGAGCCATCATCGAGGCGCTCACGCCATTAAATTCGTAGCTGGCGCATGCGGGCAAAACGGAAACGATATGCACCGCCTTGCCGACTTGTTGCACTTTGGGCGGATCGGCTCGGCTATCGTTAAGGCAACCTTTCGCCTCACTCAGAATAACTACCTTCTCAGAGGATGTACCTGCCAAACTTGCGATGTTCGATGGCGCCGCGTCGGAGCGCGACGAATTCAGAACATAGACAACGTCAGCTCGGTGCCGGCGAAGAGAGTCCATGAGACTCCTCATGGAGGAAACCTGCGAGACTTCCTGGTGGGGCACTTTCAGTTGCGCACTCCATAGAAATGCTGCGGCAAGTGAGCCGATCGCCACGGCAGAGAACGAATGCGCCAGCCCATACGCGTTGCGGTGAAAAATGCCGGCGTAGACAAGAATCTCAAGCGGATAAATCGAGCCGCCGAATCGTGGATCGTAACCGACCAGGATCCCAAAACTGAGCGCTCCCACCAACCAGATAAGAACGGCCAATACCAACTTGTCTTGGTGAGATAGCGGCTTGGCCGCGAAGACCGCTTTCCCGAAATACGCGCCTACCGCAACCAGAAGGCCCCACAGGAACAGATTGATCGGCAGCATAAGCAGGTCGGGCAAATGAGTCAGGATGGAATGTTCGACAAGGATGTTTCTCACGACATGGTAATCGAAAATACCGGTAGGCCACCGCAGGAATCCTTGGATCAATCCTTTGAGCAGCAATGCTTTCGGGCCACCCTGCAAGGCATAGTTCCCACCGGGGGTCCCTACGAAGACAAACTGCCACACACCTGCCCACACCACCAGCGGAAGAAGCACGGTTATAGCAAGCAGCTTACGGCGATGAGTCAAGTAGACCGCGGCCATAGCAGCGACTGGCGCATAGAGAGCCGGCTCTTTCGTAAAGACCGCGAAGGTAAGACTCAGGACTGCGAGCGCGTACCATTCGCGAAAAATCAGATAAAGGGCCAGGACGGCAAACAACCCGCTCCAGATATCAAATTGGAAGGCTATGCTGTAAAGACCCTCTCCAACAAAGGCAGGATTGATAGCAGTAAGCAGCCCAATGCAGTAGAGCCATCGTTCGTTCACTCCCATGTGCCGCGCCAGGCAAACGACCAGAACGCAAACCATGAATTGGGCGCAGTAGAAAGTTGCGAAATAAAGGGAGTAGTGTTCTCCGAACACGGTGTGGTTGAGGCGGACTATGATATTGACGCCTGGCCGCAGGAAATCCGTCCGCGGCACATTCCATTCTGGATAGACAACAAAGTACTTCGAGAATCCTTCGCTAAACCATTTCGCGGGATTCCCCTCGCTCGCATTGAAAAGTGCGGGGTCGTCTCCATACGGAAAGTAGCTTTGATAAAACCTGAGATGAAAGCAGTAGATTGCCAGTAGAACGAGGGCAGGAACGAGCGATACTCGAAGAATGACTAAGGAAGGCTGGGCTATGGGTTTGGGGCTGCGAATTCGGGTGAATCCAAGCGGGCCCATAAAAATCTTGTCCTCCGCCTGGCGTTAACCAGCACCGAGATAACAAAATAGATGAGAGCCCTGTCCCACTTGTCATGGCAACGTCACCAGATTGTCATCCTTTCATGCGTCCAACAGTTGCATCATCGTCGCGGCGCATGATGCGAATATGCGCGGTTTCGGCATTTACATTCCGCAGGATTGCTTGTGGGCGCGCAATGCCGAAGAGCACACCAGGCGCTGGCGCAGTTGGATGCGACGGTTAAGCCAAACCTCCTGTGTTCGACTTCGCTGAAGCTGCCAAATCTCATTCCTGCTGAGCAGATCTCGCAGGGGGGTGAGGCGCATTGGTCAAACCGTGGTTAAATATGGGGAACAGAGTATGGCGAACAAAAAGGGAAAATCATATTGCGCCACCTCAATAGCGAGCTATTCTGACCAGACTCAGGATGCCCGTCGGCATAGCATAAAGATGTGTCTTGCGAAGCGAAGCATGTAGTTCGAGCCGTTGGCGCGGGATCGGTCCCGCTTAGACAATCACACGTGAGACGATACCTCATGGACCCTGATCTAGGGATGGAACCTCTCATCGCGATTAAAAGCCGCTCCTTCCCTCTGAGAGAAGGCAAGATGTTGAAATCGAAGCAGCCGGGGGCCTCGTCGGGTGTGCGTTGGCTGAGCAAGTATTTGGGGCTCCTTTGGCATGGTCAAAAGTGCCCTCTGTGCACCTCGATTTTGTTCAGCGAGGCAGAGCATCAATCTCTCGATCGACTGCTTGCATTGTTGGCTTTCCATCCGGTTCGTTGTGCGAACTGCTTTCGCCGCTATTACTGTTTTGCCGGCGGCTAGCTGTCTGCGAGAGAGTGGATGCCTTGCTTTCCCAGTCGTGCCCGAAAAACGTGCTCTATTCTGTGATTCCCAGTGCGCTCTCAACCACTTTCCTGCGATGGCCGGAATTCGTTTGATGGTTCCATTTCATTCGCGTCCACCAATTGCTTTCATTGAGTGAGTCATTGAGCCGAAATAGGTAGCTAACCTCCCTCCGTGTAGCCCGTCACATGGCAGTACCTTTCGGAAGCGAGCCCATCGCCGCGAATCACGCTACGGCAGGTGGGCAGGGAATTATCGGGAGCGCACGTTCAGGTGGTCCACTGTGAGTGTGCCAATGGAGAGCCTCTCAATGCGAGCCTCCAGAACCCGCAAACGCCCGATGGCCAACGCACCCACAGCGATTGCCCCGATCGCCGCCGCGCCCAGAGCAAATGCACCGACCGCCAGTGTGCGCATGGCTGTGCTGCCCCTTTCGATTGTGTCTGTAGTGTCCTTCGTCTGTGTCATGGCTACTTTGTAGTCGTCTTATTCTCGAACAAGAAAAGTCCGCTCTTGCCGCCCACCGCGAAGTCGAGATCTCCGTCTCCATCGATGTCTGCGACTCCGATCTCGATGCCGCCCCCGGTGCGGCCACCGTAATCGATCACATGCTTGGCCCAATCGACGGAGTGGGTAGCAGGATCGAGTAGCCGCTCGTACCAATAGACGCCTAGCGGCTCGCGCGCTCCGGGATCATGCCCGTTATGCGCCATGTAGCGCTTTCCGGTCAGCAAACCTATATTCCCGGATTTTCGAAAATCCACAATCATCATGGCATGCGGCTGCGACCAACTGTCGTCAATCACATGCTTGACCCATTTGCCGTCACTCGTGTGCTCCAGCCAGAAAATGCCGTAACCGTGTGCCATCGAGGACACAATATCCGGCCGGCCATCTCCGTTCACGTCGCGCACGTACATAAAGCCGAGGGCGTCCTCGAAATTCCAATCTGGATGAAAGGTCCAGTTCCCCTGCCGCGGATCGGCGGGAGCCTCCAGCCAGCCCTGCGGAGTGAGGATATCGTTGCGGCCGTCCCCGTTTACATCGCCGACTCCGATCCCATGACCATAGCTGTGGTCGCTGACAATGTGCTCCACGATTCCGCCGTGTTTATCCCGTTCGTACCAGGCAAGGGGACGCTTGTCTCCGAACTGGGGCAGAATCTCCTCGGCCTTACCGTCGTTATCAAGGTCAACCAGAAAGGAAAACTCGATGGGTGATCCAGTCGCGATGGGATGCTCTTTCCACATCTCCGCCCGTACGTCCGGGATTTCGCCACCACGATAGTTCCTTGCTAAACCATCCCGAAGTAACCAGGTCCACGTAGCCGTCCCCATCCACATCAAGGGGCAGCGTCGAGAGATCGTCGACGTAGTTGTTGGTGTACTCCAGCTCCCGGAAACGGTGCTTGGTCCAGCCGGGCGCCTCATACCAGTACTCGCCCGACACCAGATCGAGCTTCCCGTCACGATTGATGTCGGCGAAAACCGCGGTTTCTGATGCTCCCAGGTCGATGGTGTGTTTTTCAAAAGGGATCTCGTCGGGCCGGCTGGCAGAGCGGCCTGTTGCACACAGAAAAAGTAGAGCGCACGAAGCAAACGTCGAATACCAATTACGAAACATACACAATCGATCCTTCCGCTAGCAGCACTTTATGGAGCTTAATCTTCTTGCGTGCGTCTTCAGTGTTCCGGAATCCTGGATTCCGGAAAAGCCGCCAGATAGGTGTCGCCGTTATATCCAAGCTCCTGCAGTAAGCCGATGCGGGAGGTGTAGTATCCGTCTGCGGTCAGGCTCTTGATTGCCTTGAAGAAAGCAGCATCGCCCCCAGCTACATTTTGCTTGGGTGGCGCTTTCTGTTCGGCGGCTTCACTGAGCGAGGTAAGGATTTCGACCTGCTGCGCTTCGGTCAACCGCAGAAAGGCGCTGCTGGAAAACATGGATTCACTCATCGTGTCCAAGCGTGGTAGCCCTTGGCGAAAGATGTCCTGCAGCTTCGGATCTTCGTTCACCACCAGATCGATATATTGCGGAACGCCGGCAGCCGCGGCGCCAGGGGTTTCGGTCGGTGGAATGATGAGGTCGGTCAAACGGGAAATCACCAGCAGCTCCGCCGGGGTGAAGAATTGCGGGGCAGAGGGGCGGCTTAGCCCCCTGGGACGCCGCTTCTCCAGATGGGTGGACGTGCTGACCGTAGAGTTCGTTGGCGGAAAACGGGAACGCGCAAGTGACGCCGACGGCTCCGATAATTTTGAGGGCCTCACGCCGGCTTTTCATCAGATCTCTCCTTTCTTAAAACGATCGCTGATGTGATCGGAGGTGCGCGCTGCCAGGGCCATGATGGTCAACGTGGGATTCTTTTCTGAAGAGGAAGGGAAGACGCTGCCATCGACCACATAAAGATTAGGTACGTCGTGACTTCTGCAAAACGCATCGACGACCGAGGTGCGCGGATCACTTCCCATCCGGCAACCTCCTAGCTGGTGATTAAAAGTGGGCTCTTCAAAATTGGAAACTGAGAGCACTTCTCCTCCCGCTCGCTCGAGGATGTCTATCGATGCCTTATTCATGGCTTCGTAGATCTTTCTTTCGTTTTCCTGTTGCACCGCGATCGCCTTCACCGGGTACAATCCGTACTCATCCTTTACTGACTTATCCAACTGAATAAAGCTCTGGTCATTGGGAATCATTTCGCCAAAGCATTGAAAGCTGGCGTAAGCCGGAAAGCGTTGCTTGACGGATCGCTTGTAGGTGGCGCCAAAGCCTGGGACTTCTTTGGCCCATCCGGTTGTGCGGCGAATACCGGTGTAGATCTGCACCCCGTAGCTGCGCGCGTAGTCTCGTTTTTGGCTGTGCATGTAGGACGGCAGATAGGCATGATCAATGAAGCCCTCGTCATTCACCACCGGCCGGCCGATCATCTCCGTCAAAAAACCTTCCACCCCGGAGTTGAAGTGAGGAATGAAGTTGCGGCCGAGTTGGCCGCTCGAGTTTCCTAGCCCTTGGGGATAGAGTCGGGACTCGGACATCAGCAGCAGCCCTACGCTCTGTATGCAGGCACACGCAACGGCCACAGACCGCGCGTGGACCTCGCCCTCCTGGCCCGTGACCCGATGAAGAAAACGCACTCCGGTGGCGCGGTTCTCATTGGAAACCACAACCTCACGCACAACTGAATTAGGGAAGACGGTGAGGCGGCCCGTCTTCATGGCCGGGGCGAGGTGGACGTCAGCAGAGTTGTACTTTGCCGCGACATCGCAGCCCCCCATGCAATTGCCGCAATAATGGCAGGCAGGTCGCGTTTGGGACGCCTTGGTAAGCGTTGCTTTGCGCGTGTGGATGATGGGTATGCCTAATTCCTTAGCACCGCGCTGCAGCAGAAGATCTCCCAATTTCAGTGGAGGAGGCTCCATGTAAATTCCGTCGGGAAGATCTTCCAGGCCGTCACGGTTTCCGCAGACACCTACTTCCCGTTCGATCCGGTCATAGTACGGAGCCATGTCGGCATAGTCGATCGGCCAATCAGCTCCCGCCCCGTCGATGGTGTAACCCTTGAAATCACGATGGCTGAAGCGGAGGGCTACTGCGTTCCAGAGCATCGTCTTACCCCCGACGCCGCGAGCGCGCTCTGAGCCAAAATCGGGCTTACCTGGCTTCACGGTTGGGATGTGCCGGTTCGGATAATCAAATGGAAGAGCATGAGTGTTGAAGTCGGTGCGGGTATTCCTGGGCGGGCCGCCCTCGACCAACGCAACCTTCACCCCGAGTTGAGCCAGATGGCCGGCAAGCGTGCCCCCGCCTGCGCCTGAGCCAACGATACACACATCAAAGACCTGGTTTGCCATCTCAACCCACGACCAGTCGTGCTACCCGGAGGTTCCCAAGTGCACCGGTCCACTATACAACCCAGGGACATGATGGCGGAGGCTTAGGTACGGAGCCCGTAGGTTTGTGAGGAATCCTTGCGGGCCGGTCGGTTTAGGCCTAATGAGCCACTTGTTGGAAGGGGTGAAATTGAGGCGGGGGATGCGGGGAGAGTGGGGCTTCTCTTATTGCGCATCAGTCCCCCGCGAAGGAGCTCGTATACTTCTCCCCTCCATACCACCTGGTTGCCAAGATAACTCGCACTCCAAAAGAAGAAACCCATGAAGTCCCGGAAAGGATACAGTAGGGCGTTACGCCAGAGATCAGGCTCGCGCACTACCAAGCCGCCGACAAGAGCTGCGAGCGCTACACGGGTCGCCCAGCTCCAAGCGAAAACCAGAGCAGCTAACAGCGGGCGATGAACGCTCAGTGCAACGGCGGCTGCAAGCAGCCCGTAGGGTGTGCCGAACGTCAGCACGGTTCCAGTATGTCCCTTTGGACGATAAAATCGCGTGCCCCTCATCCAACGAATCTGATGGCGTGCCGACGAGACAAAGGATGTATTCAAGATATGGTGCTCGATGGAGTGGGTCGATAAGAGCACCTTATGCCCATGTGCTGCCACGAGTTTCCCGAGTATGAAATCGTCGCCGTGGTGTTCTCCGATCGCGCTGAACCCCCCTGCTCGATCGAGGCAGTCGCGGCGCACAACCATAGTTGGTCCGAGAGCAAATTGCATCCCTTCGAGCATTTCCGCTAGCAGCACGCCAGAGGACATCTCCACCGACATACCCACCGCTTCGAGGCAGGACCAGAGGCTGCGGTTCTTAGCCGTCGTAGGCGGCAAGGCCACACCGCGGTAGAGGCAGGTCACCAGGCCTATTCGGTCGTCGGCAAACGGTGCGACCACGGCACGCAGATAATCGGGGGTCACTGAGACGTCGCTGTCGCTGATCACAAGAATCTTGTGTTCCGAGGCACGCTGCATATGTTCGAGTGACCAAACCTTGGCATTCGCGTATGGGGACTCACCGCATGCGAGGAATTTTGTTGGAATATGCGGATAGCGCGCCGCGACGGTCATGGCGACCGATAAGGCCGGGTCCCGATCGCTGCGCGCGCAAAAAAGGATCTCGAACCGTGGGTATTCCTGGCGGAAGAAGCTTTCGAGGCGGAACTCAAGCCCTTGCTCCGATCCGTGCAACGGCTTGAGCAGGCTGACCGGAGGTGTGAATTCGCGAGACTCGGCGGTACGCCGCCGTTGCGCAAAATGCAACGCTCCCGACACCACCAACAGGGTATAGATGGTCGAGGTAGTCAGGCCCAGGAGGCTTAAAACCAGCAGAACATGCATCATGCTTCGACCTTATCCCAGAGCACGGTTGCAGGTTGGAGAGCTCGATGGAGGACAGGACCAACTACTATTTCCTGAGTTCGAAATCTAGATACGCGAAATTCATATTACCTTCCGATACCACGTGCACGGTCAGTACATTGACTCCCTTGGGCAGTTCCACCTCGACCAAATTCTTCATAATGTTCCAGTGGTGCCACTGTCGCCAGGCGATGGGTTCGGCGGCGTTGTTGGTCGACACTACGTTCACAGGTCCGGTGAGCTTTTTTCCGTTCAGGTCAAACGATATTTCCCCACCGCGGTTTGAAGTATAGAGAAGGTCGATGGCGTAGACACCAGCGCGCTCGACTTCTACCGTCAGGTTGAACCATTCCCCGGGCTCTGTCCAGCCTACATAGAGTTGTCCCTCGGAGGGTTGCACCAGGTTGTAAGGATTGTTGTCGATTTGGTCGTGGAACTTGGTATAGGAGGTGTCCACTCCTTCGTTCATGCGGAACTGGTTTAGATAAGTCCCATCCGCCGGGTTCAGACCACCGCTGCCTTTATTCTTCGCATCGGTGTCGTGGTATGCGATCCCTTCGCCCCCTACATCGTAGTAAGCGCAGAATACTTTCCCGGGAATACGTTGGGGTCCGCCTTGATATACGTTGTCGTGGAACGGCTTGCCCTGGTATTGGCTGGTTTGGCCAAAGGCGGCTGCGGGCAGGCAAAGACCACCGAGCAGAAGGAACGAGCAGCATAATCCTCTTGGCTTACCCATGATGTGTGTCCTTTCCAAATGTTACTGCCTTCAGCGAGTGGTCATCTTGCAGATCCCAGTTGCGCCCATGAATGGGTATAGCATGCTGGAGCTGAAGGCGTGAAGTTATGCATTAAAGCTATGTATTGAAGAACAACCGTTTGTCTAATTGGGACCCCTAAAGTTTCCGCTTGACAATGCCTGGAGAGGCGGGCTACCGTTTCGCCTGCCAACCTCATCTGGATAAAAGCTGCATTGTGGAGATGTTCTGGTGCAGGAGGCAGGACTTTACAAGAGATCATTCGTCGTTCGTAAAGGTCAACGGCGCGCGCAGAGCACTGCCGTCTGGCTGAGTGTCGTCTTGGGTGCTTCACTGCTCGATCAGTGCTTCGGAGACGGTCATGAGAAAGTCAGCGTACGTTGTTGTTGTGTTTTGTCTTCTGCTGTGTGTGGCTGGTATAGGTCGCGCACAAAATACTAACTCCGTTGACATCCGCGGCACCGTAACGGACGCATCCAAAGCTCTCTTGCCTGACGTGACCGTCACAGTCACCAACGACGACACGGGGGCGAGTAAGGATTTCGTAACTAACGGCGAAGGGATCTACGATACCGTCTCGACTTTGCCGGGTAACTACACGATTACCTTCACCAAGGCAGGCTTTGAGAAGCTGATACACGGCCCGGTCACCCTGCAGGTCGGGACGGCGACGGTCGACGCCACGTTGAACGTGGGTTCGACTACCCAGCAGGTTGTGGTCTCATCCGATGTGCAGGCAATGCACACCGAGAATCCTGAGGTGGCAAACACCTTCAACGCGACGGCCCTGGAGTCCCTGCCCAACGTCACACCCAATTGGCAGAACTTCGTGAAGATGCTACCCGGTGCCTCGGGCACTCCTAAATCCAATGCGGGATCGTCGAATCCGGGGGTGGCGATGGCCATCAATGGAACTCTACCCTACTACTCCAGTTACCTGGTTGATGGGGGAACAATCCGGATGCCGCACAGTGCCAATATCAACAGCCAGGTTACAGAATCCATCGCGGAAGTCAGTATCGTTGCGACGTCCTTCTCAGCCCAATATGGCAGCGGAGGAAATGTTTTCAACCTGATAAGCAAAACCGGTTCGAACCAATGGCACGGCGTAGCTTATGAGTATCTCCAGAATGACGCTCTGAACGCGAGAGACTACTTCAATTCGGGGGACAAGGCAAGCCTGCGGTTCAACAACTTTGGCGGATCATTCAGCGGGCCGATGCCGAAGTTGAAGGACAAGATGTTCTTCTACTTCGATTACGACCAAATCACAAAACCAAACCAATCGACGCAAATCGCCACCGTACCTACTGCCGCCATGCAACAGGGGTATTTCGATCCTGCCGTCTTCGGGGTGATCGACGATCCCACCACCGGGCTGCCGTTTCCGGGCAACCAGGTTCCAGCCGACCGCTTTGATCCGGTGGCTGTCGCCATTCAGAAGTACTTTCCGGCGCCAAACATCGCGGGACTAGTAGCCAACAACTACCGCTACCTGCAAACGGGCAGCAGCCCTCAGCGAATCACGTTCGGACGCCTGGACTACAACCTGAGCGACAAGAACCGAATAAACTTCACGATCTTGGTGCAGGCGAATCCGGCGAACCTGACCCTGAATTCAGTTGCTCCTATTAATACTCAGGTGAGTTCGGGCGAAGGAATTTCAGCACAAGTCACGGACGTTTATACCTTTAACCCAAAAATAGTAAACGAGGCACATTATTCATTTGCCAGAGGGGGCAATTGGTTTCTCCCCGGCAGCCTGAACAAGGGTTATCCCGCCCAACTGGGCTTGCAGTTTTCGAAAGTGGATATGTTTCCCAACATCACCATTGACGGAATCGGCGGCAATAACAACACACTCAACCCGCAGACGAATGCGATCTATATCCAGAATGCCTTTGATTTGTCAGACGTAGTGACGATGATCCGTGGCAAACACATACTGCACTTTGGTGCCGACCTTCTGATGGAACAGGACAACTCCACCCCTTGGGGAAATCTCAATGGGGCGAGTCTTACGTTTACTGGCCAATACACCTCCCCCAACTCCAATGTCGGCTATTCGGACTTTTTGCTGGGGGATGTCCAACAGTGGTCCGCCCTTGATCAGGGATCAGAGGGAATGCGGTCCAAACTTCCGGCAGTATTTGTTCAAGACGATATCAAGCTGTTCTCCAATCTCACGATAAACCTAGGTCTGCGGTGGGAGATCCACGGCGGTTTCAGCGAGCAGAATAACAAGGCAGGTAGCTTCGATCCGACCCTCACCAACCCCATCACCAATACTCCGGGGGCCATTTGGTTTGCCGGCGTCGAAGGACGAACCAAGGCGATCGCGACTGTTTATGACAACGTTCTGCCTCGCCTCGGGTTTGCTTGGGCGCCGTCGCCCGACTGGGCTGTGCGGGGTGGCGTGGGCGAGTATGCAACCTTGTGGAGCATGGACGTAGACGGTTCCCCGATCGGCTTCGGGAGCGCCAGCACGGGGAGCATCTCCGCCAATCCGGGCCAGGCGCCGGTGGTACTGCTCTCCGGTACTGGTGCGAACCTACCCTATCTTCCACCCAGCAGGGATGCCGGTGCCTATAACGGTCAGGGTGGTGGAAACATACCTTATATGCCCTACCACACACCGGTCAGCAAGATTTGGCAGTGGTCGCTGGCCGTCGAGCGCCGATTGCCTGCGAATATGACTGCGGAAGCCGCGTACGTCGGCAGCCACGGATCCGGGCTACAATTTCAGGCGGATATCAACCAGGTACCTGCGGATAAGCTTGGGGGTGGTCAGGCTGCGCGGCCATTTCCACAGTACCTAGGCATCGGGCCCTCCGTCCCGGGCGCGTTGACCGGCTTGTACAGCAATATTTCGAACTACAACGCCATGCAGCTGTCCCTTAGGAAGCAGATGGGTTTCGGGCTGCTTGCCGATGTTAATTTCACCTGGAGCAAGATGCTCGACGATCAGGATACGTCGGGTTGGGGCAGCCACTACGGCGACGCATATTATCAGGACGCTTATAACCCATCAGCGAACTACGGGGCTTCGAATTTCAATTCGCCCAGGATGTTCAAAGGCTACCTGGTGTATATGCTTCCCATTGGAAACGGGCATCAGCTCATGAACCACGGTATAGGAGATGCCGTGCTCGGCGGGTGGAAGGTTTCCTCCATATTCCTTTGGAACGCAGGAACCCCGTTCACTCCGATCATGTCCTCTGCCACTAATGCGGGCGCGCTGGATGGGTTCTGGTTCCCCAATCGCGTGGGCAATCCCAAAGCTACGAATCAATCAATTAATAATTGGTTCAATCAGCTCGCCTATGCGACGCCGGCGAACAATACATTTGGCAACGTCCGGCGGAACTCGCTCTACGGACCGGATCTTAGCGACATTGATTTATCGATCGGTAAGACCTTCAACATTCCGAAGTGGGAATCGGCGCACTTTGAGATTCGCATGGATGCCACAAATTTCATAAATCATCCAAGCTTTAATCTCCCCAATAACCAACTCAGCGCGGCGGCCCTCGCCTCCGGGGTTGCGAATCCAAGCGTGGGCCAGATCACGTCGACCACGCAAACCGGTCGCACCATGCAAGCCTATGGCAGATTCTTCTTCTAGGAGCAGAATCTGGAAGGGCATTTCAGAAGAGGGACGGCGGTATCCGCCGTCCTTCTTTATTGGTGCCAGCGAAGTCGTGATCGGATCGCCTCGAGTTCTACGAGGGTTGTGGGCGGGACCTGACCCGGCCCGCAACATCGTTGTGGCGCTCGTCCAAGCCGCTTCCATAGACAATGCTTGACAAACAAGGTGGGCACTGTTTTCATCGTTTTTGTAATAAACAATCGTTTGTCTAAGCGGTTTATGGCTATCTGGCATAGGAGGCTTCATGAATTTGCGGCTCGCCTTTACGTTGTGTGCGGTCCTGCTTTGCCCGGCAATTTCGGCGAAAGCGCAGGAGCCAGGGGAGGCTCGGCTGTGGTTGACGACTCCGGATCGATCCCAATTGCTGACCCTGCAAAAAGAGCCCTTACACTTTTCCGCATCCGCCAGTACTCATCCTACGATCGAGGTGAACGATGACCAGCAGTACCAATCCATTGATGGTTTCGGTTTCGCCTTGACCGGGGGGAGTGCGCAGCTTCTCATGCGCATGGATCCTGCTCAGAGGGGCGCACTGCTGAGGGAGCTCTTCGCGACCTCGGGAGAGGACATCGCCGTCAGCTACCTGAGAGTGAGCATCGGGTCATCGGATATGAACGCCAATGTATATTCCTACGATGATTTGCCGGAAGGTCAAACAGATGTAGAGATGGCGAAGTTCAGTCTGGGCCCTGATCGGATGGACGTCATTCCCATCCTTAAGGAGATTCTGGCGATCAATCCCCATATTCGGATACTCGGCTCACCCTGGTCTGCTCCAGCGTGGATGAAAACGAACCAGAACTCAAAGGGAGGGTTCCTGAAGCCGGAGTTCTATGGAGCGTATGCAGAGTATTTTGTGAAATACATCCAAGCGATGAAAGCCGAAGGCATCCCCATCGACGCAGTCACGGTTCAGAACGAGCCATTGAACCCGAAGAATACTCCGAGCATGGTGGTGTTCGCGGCACAAGAAGATACATTCATCGCGAAGTACCTGGGGCCAGCCTTTCAGAAGGCGGGAATCGATACAAAGATACTGCTCTACGACCATAACGCGGACGCTCCTTCGTACCCACTATCGATCTTGGCAGACCACGAAGCCAGCAAGTTTGTCGATGGCATTGCCTTTCACTTATATGGCGGCGACGTCTCCACATTGACGAAAGTGCACGATGAGTACCCGAACAAAAACTTATATCTTACCGAGCAGTCGGTGACCGAAGCTCCCGGCGACCCGCTTGGTATTGCGGCGGCCATCAGTTGGGTCATGATCGGCGCAACCCGGAACTGGAGCCGAAACGTCCTCCTCTGGAATCTTGCGGCCGATCCGAACAACGGGCCGCATACCAACAATGGCGGCTGCACGGGCTGCCGGGGTGCGATCACTCTCGACGGCAACAAAGTAACTCGCAATGTTGCTTATTACACCGTCGCACACTTTTCCAAATTTGTTCCTCCTGGTTCTGTGCGAATCGGATCAAATGAGTTGGAACAATTGGGAGATGTCGCCTTTCGCACTACTGACGGGAAAATCGTCCTGGTCTTATCGAATACTGCCAATTTCCCCACGACCGTGAGTGTCCGGTACCATGGCAAAGTATTTACGACAACGCTACCTGAAGAATCGGTAGGAACTTATGTCTGGTGAAAGCGCGTCACGGAGATGGACGGCTTCTGGAGCCGGATCCATCGATCCACGAGGCTAACAGGAGGCACCACCGCTTGACGAAGTTGGGTTTTGTTTTCACCTTGCTAGCCTATGCACTGTTCCCGGCTATGCCGGCCCGCGCGGCCAGCCCGGATTTCGGTCCGAATGTTCTGATCTTTGGTCCATCCACGTCCGCGGCCTCTATACAGAAGGCGATCGATCGAGTCTACGCCGTGCAGCAGCACAATGAATTCGGACCTCAGCGCAACGCTTTCTTGTTTCTGCCGGGCGATTACCATGTGGACGTTCCGGTGGGGTTCTATACCGAAGTGATCGGGCTGGGCGCCTTACCCGATGACACGCGCATCGTTGGAAACGTGCACGCTGATGCCAACTTGCCGAACAACAACGCGACCACCACCTTCTGGAGAGCTGCGGAAGGTTTTTCGGTCACGCCTACAGGCGGCACCATGCAGTGGGCGGTCTCGCAGGCTATCGCTCTGCGCCGCATGCACATTGCAGGGAACCTGATTCTCCATCAAAATCGCGGCTGGGCTAGTGGCGGATGGATGTCAGACGATCTGGTGGACGGTAATGTCGATTCCGGAAGCCAGCAGCAATGGATCTCGAGGAACTGCGAGTGGCACGCTTGGACGGGCTCAAACTGGAACATGGTCTTTGTGGGCGTGGTTCACCCGCCGGCGGGTATGTGGCCGTCACCGCCCTATACCAAGGTCGCGGTAACTCCCATCATCCGCGAGAAGCCGTTTCTACAAGTCGACAAGGCCGGAGATTTCAGTGTTCGCATTCCATCGCTACGCGCCAACAGTGTAGGTATCACTTGGCGAGGCGGCGAAACGCCTGGTAGATCCATCCCCATCAGCGAGTTCTATATCGCGCGGGCCGGCGTCGATACTGCAGCCAGCATGAATGCTCAACTCGCCAGCGGCAAGAACCTGCTCTTGACACCGGGTATTTATGACCTTGCCGCTGCCATCCGCGTTACCCGGCCGAATACTGTTGTGCTGGGATTAGGCTTTGCCACGCTGCGACCTACCCATGGCACGCCCGCCATGACAACCGCGGATGCGGATGGCATCATCATTGCCGGTCTGCTGTTCGACGCAGGACCGATCCAATCGCCAGTGCTGCTGCAGGTCGGACCGGATGGAAGCAGGGCTAGCCACAGCAAGAACCCGATCTCCCTTCACGATGTCTTTTTCCGGGTAGGAGGCGCGGCGATTGGCCGCACGCGGGTCAACTTGAAAATCAACAGCAACGACACCATCGTCGACCACACCTGGATATGGCGCGCAGATCATGGATCCGGAGTAGGGTGGAACCTCAATACCAGCGCGAACGGATTGGTGGTGAATGCCAATTTCGTGACGATCTACGGTCTGTTCGTCGAACATCATCAACAGTTCCAGGTTCTTTGGAACGGCAACGGCGGACGAACCTACTTCTACCAATCCGAGATTCCTTATGATCCTCCTGATCAGGCGAGCTATTCGAGTGCGCCAGGCGTGAACGGCTGGGCCTCATACAAAATAGCCAATTCGGTGACGACACATGAAGCCTGGGGCCTTGGGGTCTACAGTGTCTTTCAGCACCCCGGCGTGTTGCTCAGTCGGGCCATTGAGACTCCGAGAAACCCCGAGGTCAGGTTCCATGACATGATCACGGTCTGCTTAGGCAACAACGGCGAAATCAGCAACGTGATCAACGACACAGGCGGGGCAACGTCGATTCACCCCCGCGTCGACCGCAAAGTCACTGACTATCCCCAGACGAACCAGGAGGCCAGTCATTAATTGTTTTACAGGGGCGCCTGCGAAGCTTCACCGCACACGCAGCGGCTTCTGCACCATGAGTGAGGACAGAACGGGCGGAGGCCGCCAATGCTAGAGCATTTTTGCTAATACTGTGGTCCGGTAGGATCAGTTATGTCGTCCATTCTTTGGCGGAATGGCCGCGTCGAGTTCAGTTTACTGGTCTAGACCGTTAGCAAAAATGCCAGCCGCCGCCCTTCCCGCAATCAAGAACGCCCCGTAGGAGCTTTTGCCGCCAGCAATACGAGGCCTATGCTGCGCGGGTTAATCTGAGCCGACTTTGTATGCGGGGTCAGTGGCGTGTTGCTCTGCTGCAAAGTCCGCGCAGGTCTGGTTGTAAATGTCACCGCTATAATCCCGCAGACTGACAAAGCTCGCAGGGTTCTGCTTGCAGTAGACTTTTGCGTTCTCAATAGACTCCTGGACATCGACTTTCGGCTTGATTGTGTTGTCAATGGCGCTCACCTCACTTCTTGCGCAGTCGCGCACTCAGGAAATCAAAGCTGATTCTGGGTCTCGAGGAAACCTGTGGGTGCGCAGAGTCCTTATAACCCAGCTGTTTTTGGGGGAGGCCAACAGCATAGACCTCTTTTTCGAATCGTGAAATTCAAAAGTGGCCCGCTCGCGATGATTCATCGTGCTCGACCGAGGGTAACTGCCGGGGAGTAACTAAGGTTCAATTTCCGGCAAGAGTCGCGGCGCAGCTGGCTTCATTCGCCGATGCCCATCCTGGTTCCGTACCCGTCCAGCAAGGCAGGATCGTTGGTATGACAGAATGTCCATGACCTTGCACTCGCGGGTCGGAGTTGGTAAATGCCGGGGGACGCACTCAGGCTTGCGCAGCCCCGCCTTCGCGGGATTTGGGGGCGGGAGCGTAAGATGAAGCGTAATGCAAGATGACGAGGTTCAAAATCCGGAGGAAGAAAAGCCCGCGGGGGTCGCGACCGACTGGGCAGACCTTCGTGCTCAGGCTGACAAACTCGGTATCACGTTGAGCCAACTGCAGCAGCTACAGTTTGAAAAGAAGATGAGGCTTGCCAGGAAGGCCCGGCCTGCCGCTGCCCCACCCGATAAGGATGGGCCAGCGGGTAAACTGTAGCGCAACGAACTTGAGCTCAACCTTCACCTCCCGAACACTGCGTTAACATTCCGTGGCCAGTGAATCCTTTATGCGTTTCTAAAGGGGAATGGAAAAGAAACCGCAATTAGAGCAAGCATCGACTGAAGCGACCTGCCAGGTCTCTCTTTCGGGATTTGACCTGATCAACTCTCCACGCCTCAATAAGGGAACAGCTTTCACCGCTCTCGAACGCGACGTATTTGACCTACACGGCCTATTGCCGCCGCACGTTGGGACTCTCGATGAACAGATTGAGCGCCGCACGGAGGCACTCGCGGACGAGTCGACTCCCTTCACTAAATACAGCTTGCTCCGCGATCTCCAGGATACAAATGAAACGCTTTTCTATGCGCTCCTGGTCCGCAATATCGAAGAGATGCTTCCTCTCGTATACACGCCGACTGTGGGTGAGGGCTGCCAGCGCTTTAGTGAGATATGGAGAAAGCCGCGAGGCTTGTTTCTCAGCTACCCGAATAAAGATCGTATCGATCAGATTCTTAGCCATTCCCGCTACGACGATGTGAAATGCATCGTGGTCAGCGATGGGGAAAGAATCCTTGATGGTGAAAGCTGCGGCTGAGGAATTAGTTCGTCACCTGCCGACACGGAAGGACAAGCAGGGGAGTCTCCTCCCGCCACTTTCGCAAGCGCGAGAACTCGGCCGCCTGATGGTATGGCCGTGGGAAGGCAGGCGATTCGCGATGGTCAAGCACAAGTTGCAAACGAAGATGCTTTGAACCGCGAACTCCAGGCGAATTTTTGGGAACCACTTTATGTACCGTACGTGCGCAAGCGACAGGTCTTCCAGCAGACTCTCTCGCCGACAAAAACTCTATCTAGTTTATCGGCTGCTCGCTAATTGATAAGGCAGAATCTCTAATTGCCCAGGTTAAACACCACGTTTATGGTAGTTTCAACTTCAACCGGCTCCCCATTGAGTAGATAAGGTTTATAGCGCCACGAACGGACTGCATCGAATGCCGCTTGCTGCAGCATAGGTGGACCGTTGATCACCCGGAGATTCTGAATGGTGCCGTCTTTAGCGATGGTGGCCTGCAGCACAACAGTACCCTGAATGCGCGCCGCTCTTGCGATCGCCGGATATTGCGGAACGGTCCTATCGAGCAGGTTACCGGCCATCAAACCGGAGGAGATGCTCAGTGTACGGGGAGTCGATGGTTTGACCACGGCGGGGCCTGTTCCGAGGCGGCTGAATAAGTCGTTCAGTGAGCCGCCGCGCGTACCATCGGCCATCCCTTCCGCACCAATAACACCGATCATAGATAGCGGAGATGGAGCTACTTCTTTATCGAGCTTGATGTCTTTAGGGATCTTACTCGGTGCGTGAATCTGATTGTCGAGTAGCTCGGACCGAGCCTGTAATCTTGGTTGAGGCGCCTGCGGTAGCGGAGCCGGTGATGGCGGTGATGGCGCCACCAGCAGCGCAGCCATAATTTGCACGGGCAGTGCGTCTGGATGCAGTAATGGCCAGATGATGAGTGCGACCAGCACTCCGCAATTGATGAAGACGGCGAAGAAGGACCAATACCTGCTCCTGGTCTTGATCCGGTTACTAGACTCCATGAGAGCATCTTCGAACATTTGCCTACCTCAAGGATTCGACCTTATAGCGACTTAGACACCGGTCATTTATTTCTTGCTTTAAACAGGGTTGTCCTCAATCCGGGCGCGGACGGGTGGAGGTGGATGGACAGAGTCCAACAACGAGGCCCCACACTTACCGTGACTGCCCACTTGACGCTAGCACTGGAACCTGAGCCTACCTTGACTACTCGCCTAAGCCCAGCCGTTCGGGCACGCTGAAGGTCTGGCCGATGGATGATGCCCGTTCAGGTGAACGCAGGGTCAATCACCGACCGCACAACCTGCACCGAATCCGCCGGGAACTGCCCCAGCCGGGCGTGCTCTCGTATAGTCGCCTCATCTGGAGCGATATAGACGCAGTACAGCTTGTCGTCCGTGACGTAGGACTCAAGCCACTGGATCTGTGGGCCAATGCTTTTGATTACGTTGCAGGATGCTTGCGTTATGGCGGCAAGCTGCTGGTGGTCCAGTTTGCCGGCGCCCGGTATGTTGCGCTCTATAATGAACTTAGGCATAGATGTCCTCAGGTCCACCCATGCTACACCAGCCGCATCGGGAAAGAGACCCGGCTGCCGAAAAGCCCCGTTTCAGGGCAGAGAAATCTGGTGCAGCAAAATGTCATTAGAATGTCATTTGTCGCCACGACGCTCGAAGAGCCCAATGTTTGGAGCACGATAGAGGATGGATTAAGTGATCGAAAGCAGAGTGGAGATCGTTCGCCATGAGTGAAGAACAGAGCACTATTCTTATCATCGAGGACGATCCTCGCATGCAGAAGGTGCTGCACCGCATTTTCCATGACGAGGGGTATAAGGTCGAGCTCGCATCCGACGGTCGTGCGGGCGTTGATGCCTTTACCGCCCTCCAGCCTTGTGCGGTTGTCCTGGACCTGATTTTGCCGCAATTGTCTGGCCGCGAGGTGTGTAAACGCATCAAGAGCGCTTCGCCCGATACCCCCGTGATCATTTTGAGCGCGGTGAGCGAAGTGGTGGACAAAGTGCTGTTGCTGGAGCTGGGCGCGGAGGACTACGTTACCAAACCCTTCAGTCCCCGCGAACTGCTGGCGCGGGTACAGGCTTCCATTCGCCGCCGGCGCAAATCGGAACCAGTCGCCACCTACAGGTTTGGGGACTGCGAGATCGATTTCCTCAAGATGATTGCCAGGAAAG
Organism: uncultured Acidobacteriaceae bacterium; assembly: GCA_963746595.1. GTDB lineage: Bacteria > Acidobacteriota > Terriglobia > Terriglobales > Acidobacteriaceae > PALSA-350. The sequence goes on along the minus strand of CAVVBS010000009.1, from coordinate 289,019 downwards.
GCGGCAAAGTCATATCTCTCACCGCCCATGAGTTCAAGCTGCTTCGGTTTTTCACCAAGAATCCAGAGCGCGTGCTCAGCCGCGACGAGTTGCTGAGTGATGTGTGGGGCTATAACTCCTACCCGACGACACGGACCGTCGACAACCAGATACTCAAGCTCCGGCAAAAGCTTGAATCAGATCCGGCGAGCCCTCGGCATCTGCAAACAATCTATGGCGCCGGTTATAAATTTACTCCCTGAAGAGCCAGCCACCTGATGCCGTCATTCCGTGGTATCCGAACCCGCGTATTGCTCATCGCGGCGCTGATCGCGGTTACCACGACGGTCACCGGCGGTAGCCTGCTTATCATCGGCAGCCGGATACACCAACACGTCAGCCAGGAGCTTTCCGACGATCTCACCCATTCGTTGGCCACCCTGCAGAGTCTGCAACAGCAGCGCCGGGACGCCCTGGTCCATGAAAATGCCTTGCTCGCCGACTTGTCGGATCTCAAAGCCCTGATGACCACGCACCACCAGCCCACCATCCAGGATGGCGCGACCTTATTCTGGAGGGATAGTGGCAGTGATCTTTTCGCGCTGGCCGACCCGTTTGGCCGAGTCCTCACCGTGTACACAAAAGGAAAGCCGTCTTCCCCTGTTCTTGAGCAGGCGCTTGAGCAGACGATGGCCCGATCGGGGGAGCATTATCTGATCGCAGATGGCAGGTTGTTCGATTTCTCAGTGCAGCCGCTTTACTTCGGTAGAAAAGGTCAGGGAACCCTCCTAGGCTACGTGGTGACCGGATATGTCATCGATCGCAACGTTCTCAATCTGATTGGCAGGGCATCCGGGAATGAAGTCACTTTTCTCGCCGGCGGGGAGATCATGGCAAGTACTCTGCCACCCCAACTTCAGCAGGAATTGTTGAGCAAATATCAGACACTCGCACCGGTCGCGCATGGTCGCCCTAAAGAGATATTGCTCGGCGGAGAACAATTCCTGGGAACGGAGGCCGATCTTTCAGCGGAGGCGGCGCACCCACTACGCCTGGTGGTGCTCAAATCATTCGCGCAGGCGAATCGAGTGGTTCACGATACCAACCGGCTTGTCTTATTGCTGGGCATTGCGGCTATCGTGCTCGGGTCTCTGCTGATGCTGGTGCTCTCGGGCTTTGTTACGCAGCCGCTGGAAATGCTGGCCCAGGGGGTTCGTGCTTTTGGTTTTGGAGACCACTCCCGCGCACTGCCTAGCGATGGCACCAGGGAGGTGCGCGAATTAAGTGCCGCATTTGCCCGCATGCGCAACGAGATTATTAATACCAACCGCGCCCTGCTGGAATCAGAAAAGCTGGTGACCATAGGGCGCATGGCAAGCTCTGTCTCGCACGATTTGAGGCACTACCTGGCCGCGGTTTACGCCAACGCCGAGTTTCTCTCCTCGCCCCGCCTCTCTGAGAAAGAGCGTCACGAATTCTTTGCCGACATACATATCGCCGTACACGGCGCCACCGAACTTCTCGAGTCACTGCTGATCTTCAGCAAGACTGGAGCCGTCTACCATCGCGAGCGCAATTCCCTGGTGAGGATCGTGGAGAAATGCATTTCCCTGCTCCGGGCCCATCCCGAGGCCGAAGGGGTTACCATCCACATGGAATGTGCAGATCCGGCCGGAGGATATGCACTGGTCGACGCGAAGCAGATGGAGAGAGCGATTTACAACCTTTTGCTCAATGCGTGTCAGTCGGCCCGCAAGACAGAGGGCGCGCGCGAGGTAAACGTCTCGATTGCCGCCTCGGGGAAGATGATTACCCTGACCATTACTGATTCGGGGCCCGGCGTGGCGGAACACATTCGTGATTCTCTCTTTGATCCCTTCGTGAGTGACGGCAAGCAAAGCGGGACGGGTCTCGGCCTGACGCTGGCCAATTCAGTCGCAAAGGAACATGGCGGCGCCGTCACGTTGTTGAGCACGCAGCCGGGAGAGACCATCTTTCGACTTTCATTGTGTACCGACTTTACCAGGGTAGTTACAAATACAACACCGGAACAGCCGGAGACCCCGTCCCCTACATCAGGAGGGATACTACAGTGAATCTCGCAGGATACCGTTTGTTGATGATACCTATGCTGTTGCTCGTGACAGTCTTAGTGGATGCGCAGCAAACGCGAGATAACCCCGCCTCTCCAACCGATTCCGTACAGTCGCAGGTGGATCGGCTCGCGGAAATGGTGAACCGGGAGCAAGCGGCACTCGAATCCTCGCAACGGCAGATCGAGGAGCTCCGCCGCCAGGTTGCCGAATTGCAAGGACAACTCGTTGGGACTCGACAAGCGCCGCAACAGACCCAGGATGAGGCGGTGGCTCGGCTCAACGCTGACGTGGAGAATATCCGCGAACAGCAGCAGGTGCAACAAAGCGAGATCGCTACCCACCAGCAGGATAAAGTCGAGAGCGCGTCGAAATTCCCCGTAAAGCTCACCGGCCTGATCCTTATGAATACTTTTGCCAACACCGCCGCCGTGGATATCCCTCAGTCGCCGACGGTGGCAACTGGTGCAGGAGGAACGACTGGCATTTCCTTGCGCCAGACCGTGCTTGGACTTGACGCGCGCGGGCCCCATCTCTTCGGAGCCAGCTCGGATGCGGACGTGCGGATAGATTTTTTCGGAGGTGTCGGCCAAGGTGGCGGCTACTCGCCAAATGGTGGACTCGCACGATTGCGCACCGCCCATGCTGAATTGGCCTGGGACCGGACGCGGGCGTTCGCTGAGATGGACCGTCCCATTGTGAGCCCCAATACGCCAACTTCCATTACGGCGATTGCTCAGCCGGCTCTCTCGTGGTCGGGAAATCTATGGAACTGGATGCCGCAAGTCGGTGCGGAGCAGACCCTGCGCTTCAACGACTCTTCCCGCATGAGCTTGCAATCTGCCATTGTTGATGTCCCTGATCCCCCGTTACAGCAGCCGAGCACCGCCCCGGTTCCAGTCGCCAGCCTGGGTGAGGAGAGCCGCTGGCCGGGTAGCGAAGCCAGGGTTGGGTATGCCCGCGGTAATGACCTCACCGGTCTGCGCTTGGGGGTCGGAGGGTACTTCAGTCCTCATACCTTCAATCAATTTTTTAGTTTCGATGCCTGGGCGGCGACCGTCGACTATCGCATCCCGCTCTTCGCTCATCTCGAGTCAAGCGGGAGTTTCTATCGCGGCTTGGCGCTCGGAGGACTGGGTGGCGGCGCCTACAAAGACTATCTATATGCGCAACAAGGCACCGAATTTTACTATCGCCCGCTCGACGATGTTGGGGGATGGACGCAATTAAAAGAGCGAGCGAGTGAGCGCCTGGAGTTTAATGTTGCTTATGGACTCGATAATGCGTTCGCCCACGAGATACGGCCCTATGTCCTCAGTTCATCCACCGCCTATCAGGGCCTCGCGCGCAACTCGACCTGGTTTGCAAACGTCATCTACAGTCCGACTGCCTATACGCTCTTTTCCTTCGAGTACCGCAGGATCGATAGTTCCTATGCGATCGGGCCGCACTCGGTCGCGGACGTGTATGGCGTTGCCGGAGGCTACAGGTTCTAAGCGATGCAGACCACTCGCACCAACCGTAGCCACTGCGTGAAGCGCATAGTTTTCGCGTGGCTGCTTGGTGCTGCCCTGAAGATGCACTCCCAACAAATTCTGGATGTGACTGCGCAAGCTGCTCATACGCGGACGCAGCCGCCGGCTGCCATCTGGCTCACGCCGATCCACGCAACAAACATCTCAGCGCCCGCAACGGGCAAAACCTTTACCCTCCTGCAAAAGAACAAACAGTTCTCGCCCCATCTGCTCATTGTGCCCGTCGGGAGTGTCGTGCGCTTCCCCAATGCCGACCCCTTCTTTCACAATGTTTTCTCTGAATTCGAGGGACGCCGCTTCGATCTGGGTCTTTATGAGGCAGGCTCGTCGAAAGAGGTTACTTTCGGCCGCGAAGGAGTCTCTTACATATTCTGCAACATCCATCCCGAGATGAGCGCAGTCGTGATCGCGTTATCCACGCCCTTTTATAGCGTGGAAGGGCCGGGCGGACGTTTTCACATTCCAAACGTTCCCGCGGATGATTACATGCTGCACGTATGGGTGGAGGGCGAGGGCCCGGGGACGCCGAATGTCTCTGCGCGCCGAGTGCGGATCTCTGCCGATCACACCGATTTGGGAATCATTCGTCTGCCGCTGATTCCGCATGGACCGGCGCCCCATGACAATGAATACGGGCAGAAATATGACAACCGGGAACCTGACATTTATTGAAAAAGCCTTCGCCGTGGCTCCGTCGTGCATTTTCTCTCGCCCCAACGCGCAGTTATTTCCCCCCAGCTGGTAAATATTGCATAAGCTTTTTGTTTGGCGTCATTTAGCTTGGCCGCATCCAACAAACAAGAGGACGATAGCATGCCAAAGCAAAAGCCTTGTGCCAGATTGGAGAATTGGGCGGTTGTGGAAAGCGCGAACATTGCCAGCTATCAAGCGTTGCAAGCAGGAAGCTTGTTGGTAGGCAAAGTGTTCAGCCATCCAAGAATTGGGGAGGGCACATTCATCTTCACCTCATCGATCGTGCGGTTTGATGAGAAGACCAATGTTGCCGAAACAAGAAATACCTCTTATCGCCTCGGCCAAGCCAGCCACGAATACAGGATCTGGGCTGAGGAACATGAGCAGACAGGAGCCGCAGCATAGGCCCTGCATGTCTAGAGAATCCTTGGAAGCACCTCTGTTGCCGATCCCAGGACGATCTCGTCGAAGGCGTCAGCGTTGAGAGGTTCCTCCGGGCCCACATAAGTGGCACGTATGCCGCGCTGGTTGGCGATGTGCACCAGACCCGCGGCGGGATAAACAGACCCCGAAGTGCCTACAACCAGCAACCGGGTCGCGCGGTCGAGTTCGGCATATATGCCTTCCATGTCCAGGGGAATCTCGCCGAACCAGACGATGTGCGGCCGCACCGGCTCACCACACCCTGAACACTTCGGCAGATCGGCAGCAGTTTCGATAGAAGGATTGATCTGCAAACGGCAGGTTGCATTCCACGCAGCGCGACTGGAAAAGGGTTCCATGCATATGGTGAATGCGATGTGTTCCGGCACGCTCGTGAAGGTCGTCAACATTTTGCGTGCAGAGATAGAAATGATTGCCCAGTTTTCGTTCGACATTAGCTAAAGCCAGATGTGCAGCGTTCGGCTCTACAGCCATGGCATCACGGCGACGCATGGAATAGAAGCGCCACACTAGTTCGGGATTGGCGTGCCAAGCCTCTGGCGTGGCCACCTCCTCCACCCGGTGGCCATTCCATAACCCTCCCGAGCCCCGGAACGTGGCAAGCCCACTCTCCGCGGAGATTCCCGCGCCGGTGAGAACGAAGAGGCGATCATCCCGGATCAGATTCATGACGAGTTAGTTAGCCGCGGCTGAGCCGGGGGCATGAAGCGCAAGGGCCTCTGCCGGTACATTGCCGGGGTGCCTGCGCTTTGCCGTTTCAACTGGGGGCATGCCTTCGCGGCACACCGTTGGCACATTCTTCATCTGCTTCGCAAACACCAGGTAGCTTGGAGTTCCAGGCCGCAGTGTAACCCAATAACTCGACGGTGAGAGCAGGGGCTTTCTCTGGGTGACGATCTGATTCTCCAGAATCTTCACGCCACACAACAGATTATTCCTTGGCTGCAGGATGGTCTTCGCCGGATCTTTTTCCGCTAGCGTCTTATCTTGCTCCCAATCGAAATCGCAGCCGTACCGCGTTGCGTCCATATAAGTAAGCTGCAACAGCCCCTCACTGCGGACCATTCGTTTGGTGACCGTGTCCTCCACGGCCACTTCGGGCTCGGTATGGCGCACATTTGTGGTCGGTTTCAGGCCCGCTTCGGCTCCTGCGAGGGCTTGAAAGGTATACGCCCAAAAGGCACGTTTATCGCCATCGCTGAGCGCGGCGAATCGGGGACAGTAGCTTCTTACCTCGCGAGCCACCCTTGGTGACAGCATTTCCGGTGATAACGCATGCTCCACAACAAGGTCCCACTGCGGATCCCAGGACTGTTGGCCTAACTCGTCCTTCTTCTCGGCAATGGGCGTCGCCGGGGCGGGTTTCATCTCCGGCTGAGCCGGTTGAGCGGGTGCGGCCGGCTGCTGGGCAGCGTGGCTTGCGCAGCCCGCGAGCATAAGCCCGACGCACAGGTGAAGTCCAGCCATCCTCCGCGTTGTGATCACCCGAGCCATAATCATCCAGGTTAGATGCAGGATTTCTCTTCCGCGAAAACGAAAATATTTGCGAGGACTATCCGTGGTCACCGGGTTACGTGGGTCCCCGCCGCTGTAACCCTGGCTCCCCACTGTGTTCGGGGGATAGGATCGTAATTTACATCGAGCGAAAGGAATTGCGTGCAGCGACCGAAGGATTTTTCTACATTGTCCCGCCGCCACTTTCTCATAGGATCTGCCGCGCTTGCAGGCACCGCATCTCTCTCCGCGCTCGACGCCAATACAGCCACCGCGGCTCCGCGAGGGAAGCAGCGCAATCTCTTGCGCAATGCGTGCAGTCCAGAGAAGCTTAGACAATCGCTCATACCGCGAGAAAAATACCGGCCATTTCCTACCATTCACGACCGCAGTGCTTGGGATGGACTGCGCGCTGAGACGCGGGCCAGCTTGCTTGCAGGTGGGGAAAAATATCTGCGCTACCAATGGCCTGAGATGCCGGCCACCCTCTTCCTCGAATACGCAAGAAATGGAAACCGTACCGATTACGAAACCATTCGCAACGCGCGTATCTCTGCTCTGCAGGCTTTGGTATTTGCCGAGTGCGTCGAAAATAAAAGCCGCTTTCTTGACGACATCACCAACGGGGTGTGGGCCACATGTGAGGAGAGTTTCTGGGGCGTACCTGCCCACCTCTACATTCAGAAGGCAGACTTGGGTCTGCCGGATCCAAATGATCCCATCGTCGACCTCTTCGCCGCGCAGACGTCCGCGCTGTTGGCCACCTCGGTCTACTTGCTCAATTCGACCTTGGACAGCGTTTCCCCGGTCATCCGCGAACGCGTTTATTTCGAGACCGAACGCCGCATTCTCGATCCGCTTCTCGAAAAGAATTTCGATTGGATGGGCTTGGTGGACGGCCAGCGGGTAAACAATTGGGATTCGTGGATATGTTGGAATTGGCTGACAACGGTTCTCTTTGCCGACAGAGACGAAGATCGGCGCAACAAAAGCGTTCAGAAGATCACGCTTTGCCTGGATAGGTTCATCAACAGCTATCCCGACGACGGAGGCTGTGACGAGGGGCCCGGATATTGGAATGTGGCTGCAGGCGCCATGTTCGATGCGCTCGAGCTTTTCTACTCCGCTACCTTGGGGACCATGAATATCTTCAGCCAGCCGCTCATCACTCAAATGGCTCTATACATGATTCGCGTCCACATCGCGGGTGAGTATTACCTCAATCAAGGAGACGCCAGTCCTATCATTCACCTGGATGTGGACAAGATGTATCGCTTCGGAAGAAGGCTAAAAAATCAGGATTTGATATCGCTCGCCGTGGCCGGCATGCCGGCCGCCTATCATCCCAACAGCTTGCCTGCGATCTTTAGCGAGTCGGAGTTGCGTGCACAGCCGCCGGCCAAGGCAAGGCTGTTGCGTGATACCTGGCTGCCGGACACCCACATCATGGCTGCCAGAAGAAGAGCGGACTCAATGGACGGATTCTACCTGGCCTGCCTCGCAGCCAACAACGGGAAGAGCCACAGTCACAATGACACCGGAAGCTTCTGGGTCTATTCCCAGGGATGGCCCGTGCTTATCGACATGGGCCAGGAGACGTATCAAAAAAAGAGCTTCGGTGTACACCGCTACGAAATCCCCTCAATGCAATCCGCCTATCACAACCTGCCAACCATCGGTGGCGTGCAGCAGGGTGTGGGTCCCATGTTTCGAGCGACTGACCTTGCTTACGAGTCCAATGACCGTGCGGCGCAGCTTGCAATGGAGCTGGCTACGGCTTATCCTGCGGAGTCGCGATTGAAGAGCTGGCGCCGCATAGTAAGGCTTGACCGAACCAGCAATGTGGTAGAAATCATCGACCGTTACTTATTGGCCGCGCCGGTAGCAGACATCACCTTGAACCTGATGACCGCGTGTAGCGTAACGCAAGACGGCAAAGGCCGACTCACATTGACCTCCACGCAGGGCGCGCCGCCGACCTTGATTTCCTTCGACTCAAATCTCCTGACTGCGAGCGTCGAGACGATTGCTCTGGAGAACGCAGAGCTGAAGCGCAACTGGGGGAACCAGATCTTTCGCATTCAACTGAAGACTCCCGGCAAGACCTCTGGCCAATTGAAACTGACAATTTCTACTGTGTGAGAACTTTCCGGTTGGGGGCGGAGATTCCCTCAGGCGTAGTCTTCGCGGTATGGAGTGAAGATGTCCAGAACCTCGGAGTCTTCCTGTGCGGAAGCCTGGTGTTCGACATTACCTGGGACCAGGAAGCTGTCTCCCGTGTTTGCCTCGAGGACACCGCCGGGATACTGAAACGTGAGATGGCCGCTGACGATATACACCAACTGTTCGTGCGGATGGCTGTGCCTGGCGCCGACCCAACCTTTCTTCATCCTATGCCGGACAAGCATCATACCCGGGCTGTAGGACATGACTTGCCGGCGCAGTCCAGGCTCCGGGTTAGACATCGATTCTTCCTCTGTGTGCAGCACCTCGATTGCGCTCAATGCCATGCATTCTCCTCAATCCCTATAGAAATGCCTACCGCGCCATCCAGCCGCCGTCCACGACTAGCACCTCACCCGTGACATAGTTGCTCGCCGGCGACGCGAGAAACACGGCTGCTCCCGCAATATCTTCCGGTTCTCCCCAGCGCGCAGCCGGAATGCGGGCCAGGATTTGGCTGTTTCGCACCTCGTCCTCGCGCAGCGCAGTGGTATTTTCCGTGCGGAAGTATCCGGGGGCGATTGCGTTCACTTGGACATTGCGCCCGGCCCATTCGTTGGCCAGCGCCTTGGTCAATTGCGCCACGCCGCCTTTCGATGCCGCATAAGCCGGCACGCGAATTCCACCTTGAAACGACAGCAGCGAGGCGATATTGATGATTTTTCCCTGGCGCCGGTCAAGCATGCTGCGGCCGGCGAGCTGGCTTAAGCGGAAAACGCTGTTCAAATTCACCTGGACCACAGTCATCCACGCCTGCAAATCATGGTTCTCCGCGGGCTCTCGATAGATGGTGCCGGCATTGTTTACCACTACATCCGGTGCGCCCATGGCTCCCGACACCGCGTCATACAGTGAGTCCGCGCCGTCCGGCTGGCTAAGGTCGGCGGCGAAACTTTGCGATGCGTGTCCCAGGGAACGAATCTGATCGCTCGTTTCCTGCGCCGGGCGGCGATTGCCATGGCATGCGACCGACGCTCCCGCCTCAGCCAGGGCGATCGCGATGGCGGCGCCAAGCCCGGTCGCAGATCCCGTGACCAGAGCGAGCTTTCCATCGAGACGAAACTTGTCGAGAATTCCCATCGTTTGCCCGCCTGTTCTTGCAGCAGCATCCAGTCGATGATCATTCTTTTTGTTTCAGAAAGAGCTTGTCAACGTCGGCCGCGTTCTCGGGTACCCGCATGCGGGACAATACCGCGGGTTAAAATTGATTTGTAGAAAGCTGCTAAAGCGATATGCCCGAACTTGTACAGATCGGTTCCCGGTCTTCGCCACCGCGCACCACGGTGTGCCCTCCGCAGCGTTCGCGTGCAGTCCTTTGGCTCCAGGTCGTCACGCTGGCATGGATGCTCATCGAATGCGGAGCATCCCTCTATGCGGCAGCAGCCGCACACAGCCCGGCGATGCTTGCTTTTGGTTCGGATAGCCTTGTTGAGTTGTTATCCGCCACGCTCGTACTGGTGCAATTCTCCTCACCAAACATGGTTTCCGAAAGGAATGCGGGGCGCATCGCTGGAGCCCTGCTTTTCGTTCTCGCCGCTATCGTCGCGTCTACGGCTCTGCTTTCTTTGGTGCTTCACCTGCGACCCGAAACGAGTCACCTTGGAATGCTGGTCACGATAGCAGCTCTCATTGCGATGCCCATTTTGGCCACCCTAAAACGCAGGGAAGCACGCCGTACCAATAATGTTGCTCTGGCGGCCGATGCTGTTCAGTCAGCTACTTGTGCCTACCTGGCCCTCGTCACCCTGACCGGTCTGACGGCGAACGCGCTCTTTCATATTCCGTGGGTCGATTCGCTCGCTGCCCTGATTGCTGTACCAATCCTCCTGCATGAAGGGCGGTTGGCCTGGCAGGGTCACGCTTGTGGTTGCTGCTGAGCCACGCAGCTTAGAGTAAAAAAACAGCGCGCATAAGAAAAGTAATAGCGAAACCATAAAGGCTGCGGTAGACTACACGAGAACGAAGGACAGGTGCTATGTTAATCAACCGACAGACGCAATACCTCGCCCAACCCGTCCAGCCTTCCGGCGTATCGGACTTTGCCGGCTTGAAGGAAGTAGAGCGCCCCTAGCGCCCTTCGTTAACGGATTTACGAAGGCCCTGAGGCGCAGCCTCAGGGCCTTTCTCATTTCGGGAACAGAACTTGAGGCAACTCCCTTTGTTGAGCCATCCGGCTCCAACTCATCGCTGAGGCGCAGATGCCTCGCGATCTACCAGTTGTCCTGGTGAGTGATTTATGCGTGTTTCTCGAAATAACCAAAACGTGATGCGTGACGTGCTGGCCTTCCTCCTTCGCCACTGGCGACGCGAGGCATGGCTGGTTACCGGCGTTGCCTGCTCCATGGTGGTGGCGACGATTGCCGACCTGTTCATGCCAGTCTTCGCCGGCCGCATGGTGGATGCCATTGCCATGCACACCGACTACCCGCAGTCAGGCGTTGCACGCCGCATTGTCGGCGTTGGCCACCATGCTGTTGTTGGGCGGTATCCTGGTCGCCGGGCGCCATCTATCGCTCATGGGCATCAGCCGGCTCACCATCCGGTTGATGGCGCGCCTGGCCAGCGATGCGTTCTATCGTGTGCAGCGATTCTCGACGGACTGGCACGCCAACAACTTCGCCGGCTCGATTGTCCGTCGTGTCACGCGCGGCATGTGGGCGGTGGACCTGATGGACGACACGCTGCTGCTGGCCTTACTGCCGGCGTCGCTGGTGCTGGTCGGCAGCGCGCTGGTGCTGGGCTCGCATTGGCTCTCGATGGGCCTGATCGTGGCCACCGGTGCGACGCTCTATGTCGGCCTTTCCGTCGCGCTGTCGCTGAACTTCGTCTCGCCCGCAGCCCGGCTGTCGAACGCGCAAGACACGCTGGTGGGCGGCTCCCTGGCGGATGCCGTGACCTGCAACGCGGTGGTCAAGTCCTTCGGAGCCGAGGCGCGTGAAGATGCGCGCCTTGGCCGCGTGCTCAACAAGTGGAGCCGTCGCACCTATCGTCACTGGACCAATGGCACCTGGAGCGGAACCACGCAAATGATCGTCCTGCTCTGTCTCCGGGGCTCGGTGACGCTGTATGCGATCTGGTTGTGGTGGCAAGGCCGCGCCACGCCGGGCGGAGTCACGTTCGTGCTCACCAGCTACTTCATCGTGCACGGATATCTGCGCGATGTGGGCCAGCATGTGGCCAACTTGCAGCGCAGCGTGAACGAGATGGAAGATCTGGTCGAGATGCACGTGCTGCCGCTGGGCGTAGCAGACCGTCCGGATGCGGAGCCGATCCGCATCGGCAAGGGTGAGGTGCTCTTCGACCGCATCACCTTCCGCTACGGTGCGCATGCACGAGCCGCTCTTCCACGACTTCACCTTGCGCATCGAGGCGGGCGAACGCGTGGGCCTGGTGGGCCACTCAGGCTCCGGCAAGACCACCTTCGTCAAGCTGCTGCAGCGGCTCTACGATTTGAATGAGGGCCGCATCCTGATCGACGGGCAGGAGATTGGCGCGGGCGGCGCAGGTCTCTTTGCGCTCGCAGCTTGCGCTGGTGCCGCAGGAGCCGCTGCTCTTCCATCGCTCGCTGGCGGAAAACATCGCCTACGCGCGTCCGGAAGCAACGGCTGCGGAGATCGAGCGTGCAGCTCAACTGGCCAATGCGCACGACTTCATCATTCGCCAGCCGAAGGGCTATGCCACGCTGGTTGGCGAGCGAGGGGTCAAGCTCTCTGGCGGTGAACGCCAGCGGGTGGCGTTGGCTCGTGCCTTTCTGGCAGATGCGCCGATTCTGATTCTGGACGAGGCGACATCCAGTCTCGACTCTGAATCGGAGGCGCTCATCCAGGAGGCGATGCAGCGCTTGATCGTCGGCCGCACGGCCATCGTGATCGCACACCGCCTGTCGACGGTGCGGATGCTTGACCGCATCCTCGTCTTCGAGCAAGGCCGCGTGGTCGAAGAGGGCACGCACGATGCGCTGGTCCGCAGAACCGAAGGCACCTACAAGCGTCTGTTCGAGCGGCAGGCGCTGGGATTGTTTGTCGAGGAAGCGGATATGGATGAAGCGGAGGAACTGAGCGCCTGAAGTAGGCGCTCAGGGTTTTTTCGGATCGTAAACGGCGACGCCGACGCGGGAGTCTGCGCCGCCGTAGTACAGAAACCACTTGTCGTGGAAAAACACCAGCCCTTCGGCAAACGTGGTTCCCGCGACATACTGCCCGCTCTGTTCCCATGGCCTGCTCGGGCTTGAAAAACGGTTTAGGGGTACGCGCGATAAGCTTTTGCGGATCATTGGCCGCAAAGAGCGCCTGTCCGTCAGAGTAGGCGCCGGCGGCGATTCCGGGTGCGCCGTGGACCTCGGCATTCTTGCCGTTGTAGATGAGGACAATCCCGCGATCCGTGAGTAGCGAAGGCGGCCCCACTTCGGGAAAGGCGCTGTCGAAGTGTCCCGGCCGATTGTGCAGCAACACGATGGCTTTGCCGGACGAATCCTCGACCGGTGTCCAGTGGATCAGGTCGGGCGAAGTTGCCAGCCGCACCTGCACCTCTCCCCAGTACATCCAGTACTTGCCTTGAATCTTGGCGGCGATGAGGCGGCCGTTGGTAAGCCGGGTGACGATGCTGGCCGATTTGTAGTCGAGGTGTTGGTATTTTTCGCCCTGACAGCGCGGGACCATGCTTGGTCCAGTGAATCAGATCAGTCGATGTGGCAATTCCGATGTCGGTATTGCGGCGGTTCCATTGCGTATAGGCAAGAACGTAAGTACCATCTTCGCTCTCGACTACGCGAGGATCCTCGACTCCGCCGGGCCATTCCCGATCCTGCTGTGAGTCAACATCAGGATAGAAAACCGGGGTCGGTTCGGTGGTGAAGTGGATACCGTCTTCGCTTGAGGCCATACCCAGGCGCGAAGTGTGCATGCCGATGACCATGGTCCCGGAGTCATCTTCAGCCCGATAGAGCACGTAAATCTTTCCCTGCGCACGATGGCTCCAGGATTGAAAGTATGCAGCGCCTCCCAGTGCACAGGTTTCTTCGTGATCGGATCGGTGAAGACGGCTTTCGGGTTTGGCTCGATGATCGGCGCATCGACGGGGCGCACAAAAGGACCCAGTGTCCAGCTAGGTCGACTGGGCAATCAGCGAACTCGCCGCCAGGAAAAGTACGGAGGCGATAGTGCCCCTTGCCTTGCGCACGTGCGAAGTTCGGAATAGGTCCAAGTTAGATCCCCTCAGCGGCTAAAGCCGCAGTTCTTGCGGGGTGTAGATGGATGGCCTGAAGAGTCTGCATGAGAACCACGCTCTTCAAATTGAGTCCCGTAGGGACGGCTGAGAGTAGCCCAGGACGTAGTCCTGGGCAGAGATACGAATGACGAACCAGTCCCGTAGGGACGGCTGAAAATTACCCAGGATGGAATCCTGGGGTACTTCCACTTCCCGAAACGGACTGTTCTCAATACGGAGCAGCCAACCCAGGACCATGTCCTGGGGTATTCTCAGCCGTCCCTGCGGGACTGCTCGTTGGCACATGCTAACCCAGGACTAACGTCCTGGGCTACTCTCAGCCGTCCCTTCGGGACTCAAATGGAGGTTGATTCTCGCGCACACTTTAAAGGCCGTCTCCTTCAAAGAGCAAATACCCAGAAAATCCTTGAGCAGCGAAGGGTTCGGGTTTTTAGCCCCTGAGGAGAGACTTCATCTACGGACGGTGGAAACGACCCTCCAGAACAGCCTTGGCCAGGATGTGTCCGTCCATCGCCTTCATCACATCCGCCTGGGTTGCGTCGGGTCCCAGGCTCAGCTTGGTATCCAGCGCAAACAGCTCGTAGGTGTAGTGATGATAGGGCCCGGGTGCACGCGCGCCCATGCCCATGTACCCGACCTTTTGGCCTCGGTTCAGCGCCTGGATCGATCCGTCAGGCAACTGCGCTTGCGCCGGCACGCCTTCCGGGAGCTCGCGCGCTGTGCCTGGAATATTGAAGATCATCCAGTGCAACACCTCGCTGGTGGTCTTGTTCAACGACGTATCCGGATCATGCAGAATCAGCGCGAAGCTAACCACCCCATCGGGCACATTCGTCCAGGTGAGGTGGGGAGAGACTGGAGCGCCGTTCTCCGCCGCCTGGGTGTACTTGTTTGGGATAATCCCGCCGTCGTCAAACGCCGTCGTCGTCAGCGTGAATCCCGGTTTAGTCATCGGTGGAGGCGCAGCCGCCGGGGTTTGCGCGACCGCTCCCATGGTGGACATCAGGGCCGCAATCATCATGAACTTTCTCATCGTCGCTCCAATCCTTACTTCCTGCTGCGATAGAACACGTGCCAGACTTTTCCGTCCTGGCTGTCGGTAATGTAAATCGAGCCATCCGGAGCTTGCGCCACACCATCGGCGCGCGCCGCCGCCTCGGTAGGATTCATCAACGGATCTTTACCCGCGAAGCCACTGGCAAAAATCTCAAACTTACCCGATGGCTTGCCCCCGGCGAATGGCTGAAAGGTTACATTCGAGGGCGCCTGGGGAAGAGGGGCGCGGTTCCAGGAACCATGGAAGGCGATGAACGCTCCACCCTTATAGCGAGCAGGGAATTGGCTTCCCGAGTAGAACATCACATCCACCGGAGCCCAGTGCGCCGGGTAGCTTGCGACCGGGAGAGCGAATGCGCTGCAGCGGCCGACTGTTTTGCCATCGCCGCCATACTCGGGGTTCAGCAGCAGCTTCTGTTGGCCGTAATCGAAGAAGCAATAGGGCCAGCCGAAATTCAGGCCCTGGGTTGCGCGGTACATAGGCTCGGCAGGGCGTTCCGCATTCTCCTTCGCGGTAAATTTCCCTGCCCACAAAACATCCAGCTGGTCGCGGCTGTTCATCACGATGTACAGCGCGCCGTCGTGCCAGGTGATTGCCGGCTCCTGGCGGAGCCCGGTCACAAATTTCTCGCCATCCGCTTCTTTCTGGTGCAACTTGTTTTCATCGAACTTCCAGATGCCGCCATGGGTCTCCAGCAGCGGACATGGATCCTGCCCGGCAATGCCCTTTTGCCGATCCAATGATTGGCAGGCATTGGAGGGCGAGCCGATATTGATGTACAGCGAGCCCTTGCCGTCGAAGGCTATGCCCTTGTCGTGATGCTCATGCTCGGTCGGCAGGTCCTCGACAACGACTTCGGGCGGCCCGGTGGGTTTCAGTTGCCCCGGAGTCATCTTCCAGCGTTCCACCGACTCCACTTTTGCTACATACAGATAACCGTTGCGCAAAGCAATCCCGGTGCTGCTTCCGTCGCCAAAATACTCCTTGGTCTCGAAGCGCCCGTCGCCGTTTTCGTCGCGGAGCCCCACCACGCCGCCGGTCTTGCCTTTGCCGCTCTGCAGCGCAACGTACAAATCACCGTTGGGCGCCACGACCGCGTGCCGTGCAGTGCCCAATCCGTCCGCCGCCAGCAGCGCACAGAAACCTTCCGGCAGCGTCAACCCCGCGTTATTTGGGTCGCAAGCCAGCGGCGTTCCCGCATGTGCCGCCACGCTGGCCATACAACATACCGCCGCCGCCAACACTCCAATGATTGAGCTCTTGAAAGTCATCCCTTTCTCCGGGTCCGGCCACTGTTTACAACCATGTTGATTCGATCTGCAGTACGATCAGGGTAGTGTAATCTCTTCGAGGAGTAGACGCGGGTGCCTGTAAAAAAGACCGTCATACTTAGCTGCAGCCTTTTCCTGGTGGGATTTTCGTACAACCTTCTCCGTGGCCAGTCCGCTCCGGCCGCGGACGGAATCTACAGCGCTGATCAAGCCCACCGCGGCGAAGCGCTGTATCAGAAGCAGTGTGTGTCGTGCCACGGAGCTGCCCTGGATGGCGCGGGTCCGTATCCACCACTCAGCGGGAACGACTTCCTCTCTAAATACGAGGGCCAGCCCACAGTCAACGTCTATGACATGATCCAGAAGTTGATGCCGGCCACTAGTCCAGGTACGCTCAGCCGTCCAGAAGCTGCGGACCTTCTCGCCTATATTCTCAGCTTCAATAAATTTCCAGCCGGCAAGACGGATCTGCCCAGCGACGAGGACAGCCTAAAAAAGCTCGTGCTTCCCAAGCCCGCGCCCCCGGCTTAATCGGCTTAATGCCCTAGGGCTTGTGCAATCGCCCGTTCGGCCAGGGGCGCCATAATGGCGTATCCTTGCGCAGTCGGGTGAACGCCATCCGACGACAGGCCAGGAAGCATTGCTCCCTTCGCGTCCGCCATGGAGCTGTAATAGTCCAGATAGACGTACCCATTTTTAGAGCAGAAGTTCTTTAGCCACTGGTTCAGCTCGCGAATTCGCTCCACCGGTTGAATTTCCGGTTTCCATGGATACGCATACGCCGGCGTAATCGAGGCAAGCACTACCTTGATGCCGCTTTGCTTCGCGATCTCTGCCATCGAGGTAAAGTTATCCTCGATCATCTGCTGGGTTGTGGGCCCGGTGTTGCCGGCGATGTCATTGGTGCCCGCCAGGATGACCACCGCCGCGGGATGGAGATGTACGACATCCTGCTGGAAGCGCACCAGCATTTGCGGTGTCGTTTGTCCGCTGATCCCCCGGTTCACGTACGGCTTGCCCGGGAAAAAGACTCCCGTTGTTGGCGAACGTCCCCAGGCATCGGTGATCGAGTCTCCGTAAAAAACCACTCGCTTCTCGCCGTTTTTTAAGGCTGGGAGTGCCTCATTCTCAGCGTGGTAGCGCGCCAGGTTTGGCCAGTCGTCAAGCTGTGCCTGCATCCCCTGGGCTTGCTGCACCCAAACGTATCCCACGCACAGCAAGGCCCCGAATACCCACAGACTTGGTTTCAATTCAACACTCTCTCTCGTTCAATAGGTGCCCGATTACAGGTGATACCAGCGATCGGCCCCAAATACAAGTCCGAGGGTGATGAGGGCGATTACGATTTCTCCCACGGCGCCGACGATAAGGGGTCGGGCACCCTGTTTACTGAGCTCGCGCAGGTTCGTGCGCAGGGACTCACATAGCCGGTCAACATATCTTTAATATCCTGCGAACATGTTGGGGAAAACTCTATCCCCGGTTGCATGCGGGAGAAAATCCCCAAATGGGGAGCGGCTAGTTGGAGCTGATCGAGTAGCGAACCACAAGGCCCTCCACATACGTTACATCCACCCGGCGATCGCCCGACACGTATTGCATTGTCTGCGTTTTCAAACCGTCGTTCGAGACCGATTCCGACATCTGCTTGCCCGGGCCGAACAGGTTCGTGACTTCTTCT
Source organism: uncultured Acidobacteriaceae bacterium (assembly GCA_963746595.1). Classification (GTDB taxonomy): domain Bacteria; phylum Acidobacteriota; class Terriglobia; order Terriglobales; family Acidobacteriaceae; genus PALSA-350. The sequence continues at coordinate 271,323 of CAVVBS010000009.1, read as the reverse complement.
ATCTTCATGCCCCGCTTGAGTTGTGCCGTGGCGGGCACAGCGGCATCGCCGGCCGTGTTCTGCGCAGCCGGCGCAACGGCGGCCGTTGTCTGCAGGCCGTCGAAACTTACGTAGTCGGCAAGCAGCTTCTTCAGCGCATCGGGAGTCTTTTGGTCTGGCGGTATCGAGCCCGACCAGCGCAGGTTGAATCGCGAGCCCCCGCGCAGTCGATCGTCCGCCACCTTTTGTGCTTTGATCTGGCTGGCGATCTGCGCCGCGGCACGGTTATCGGCTTCCTGACGCTCCCGCCGCGAACGTTCGCGGTCAAGGTCACGCTGCAGTTTGCGCCGTTGGTCGTCATCGGTGGTGTTGGCGATATCTCTTTCCAGCTGCTTTTCGTAGCTGCTCTTCTCGATGGTCTTGGGGGTGACGGTGGTGTTGCTGTCATCTAGAAAGGTGCCGAACCCGCCGCCGTCCAGCTGAAACTCGATCCGGTCATCCTTCACTACCACCGCTGTCACCCGCGCGGTGTCGCCTTTGTGGATCGCCGCGCCATTGCTCTTCAACCGATTGGCGTACTCTTTCCAGTTCATCGGGATTGTCTTTGTTGTAGCGCAGGTCGACGCCCTGCTGGGTGCCTGGCATGTCGATCTTCAGCACCACTTCCTTGCCCGTGAAATAACTCGACAACGAGTCAGGATTTTGCGCGCTCGACGGCAAAGCACCAAGCGTCAAGGCAAGAAGGACAGCGCTCGCGGCTGATCGAAACACGGCTAAATTCTCCTGGGGAACGGCATGATGATAAGCCAGCCGTAGCCTCCGCTCAACAATTTAGTGCGCCAGGCGATAGACCTCCGAGCCCGCGAGCAGAAAGGCGCCGGTACCGAAAACGTAGTTCGAGGCAGCAGAGTAATCCCCGGGAGCCGCTCCGATCGGCTGGATGCAACCCAGCCTGCCATCCTGGTAAATGTGAGACAGCAGCCCCTTCCAGGATTTCTGCACCACGGGTTGGTATTTTGCGCGCTCCAGGATGCCGGAATTGATCCCGTAAGCAAAGCCGTACGTAAAAAAGGCAGATCCGGAGTTCTCGGGAAGAGGATAGGCTGCCGCATCCAGGAGACCAGGCCGCCACAGCCCATCTGCACCCTGCAGCCCGGCGATTTCCTCTGCCATCTCTTTGAATTGCGCCACATACTTTGCGCGCGAAGGATAATCTTGCGGCATCTCCGCCAGCACTTTGGCCAGGCCGGCAAACACCCATCCGTTACCGCGTGACCAGAAAATACTGCTGCCATTGGCTTCGTGCTTGTCGAGGAATGTTTTATCGCGAAAGAAGAGATGGTTCGACGGGCTATACAGTAAGCCGGAGGTGATCCACCATTGCCGGTCCATGAAATCCAGGTATTTGCGATCGCCGGTCGCCTGGCTAAGTTTCGTGAACACCGGCGGAGCCATAAAGAGCGCATCGCACCACCACCACAGGAGTTTCTCCGGGTTATTTGGCAACGCCATCACCGCATCCCCGCGCTGCCTGATAGATTCGATCATCGCTGGATCGTGGTGGCGGAAATAGAGGCCCAGATAGGTCTGCCCAATTGCCATGTCATCGGCGACGCCCACGCGCGGGCCCGGCTGCCAGTTAAATTTCTGCGACATTTGCAGCATGGCCTTTTGATATTTTTCCCCGTTAGCCGCTTTGGGCACGGCCATGAAGCCGGTGTAGAGAGCGGCAAAGGTCCAATCCTGGCTGAAATGCGGCTCTGCTCGGGCCAGCTCCCAATCGGCGACTTTCTCCATGGCGTGGCTGACGTTTTTTCGCGTCAACTCGGGCGACAGATCGGTCGCCAACGGGGGCGGCGTCGCCGGCGTGTCGCCCACCCAGGGAACCTTCTCAGCAGCCGTTAGCTGTCCTAATAGTCCTTGTGGAATGAAGAGGATAGCGGCCGCTATGCAGGCCTTCTGGATAAGGCGCCTGGAACTCGAAATCATTGGACAAGTTACCCCTCTGGCGAATCTTATACTCATTCGCGCCAGCAACTGGTCTTCAATAACCCAGAATTGATAACCGAGAATTCCCAGGTCAGGTGGGTAGCATCAACCTATAGAACCGAATTCCGGGAACGGGATTTTCGTTGAACCTCGTGATCTCCTCAAACCCGAGGGAACTATAGAGTTGAGCCGCCTCGGGCATTGCCTCATTCACTGTGTCGAGCACCACGGCGCTGCATTGATGTGATCGTGCCCAATCGATCGCGCTACGGACCAACCTGCGCCCAAGGCCGTGCCCACGAAACCGTGGCTCTACCCACAGCCGCTTCATCTCGGCCGCATTCATTCCATCCTTCAGCACTCTCCGCGTAATCGCGACACAACCCGCCCCTTCACCGTTGACCCGCGCTAGCAAAAGGTCTGCCGCGTTCCCCACATACTTGTCCGGCAAGCCGCGAAGCTCTGCTTCATAATCGGGAATGCACACGCCTGCTGCCCCCGAGGGTGAGGTTGCCAGGTAGTCCCCGTAGTTTTTTAAGAGAGCGCGCGCCTGCTCTATATCCTCTGGCCAGCGCGCGGGAGCAATCTCGTATTCGGCTGTCTTCACTGTCATACGCTCTCCTCATCAGCTTACATTGGACTCGATGCTATGCCGTCAATACAATCCCCAGCATGAAGATATCGGCGCGTAATCAATTGCGAGGGAAAGTAGAAACCGTTGTTCTGGGAGTCGTCACAGCAAAGGTGACGGTTCGCGTGGGTGAAAATCTTATTGAGAGTGTCATCACTCGCCAAAGCGTGGAGGATCTAGGCATCAAAGTAGGAGACGAGGTCACGGCAGTCATCAAGTCAACCGAGATTATGTTGATGGTGGACTAATCTCTGCCGGCGGCCGCACCGCAATGGTCGTGATCCGCGAAGCACAGATAGAAGAAGCGGAGGCTATTTCCGCGTGCCTGAATTCGGATTTCAACCCTTTCGTTCTCAGTACACTACCGGGGCCTTCGACGACACTGTTCCGACCCCGGGAGCGATTTGAGAACGCATGGTTCATATGAAGATTTATGTTGCGATCGCGAACGAGGGAGAGATCGTGGGGACGATTGCATCCGGCATGCAAGGAGAAGAGGGTCACCTGCGAGGCATGGCTATTCGCCCTCCATGGCAAGGGCGCGATATTGCTGAACAGCTACTTCGTACAGTCGAGAACGATTTACTTGCCGCCGGATGCAAGCGGGTTACCCTCGATACGACGGCTCCGCTGGAGCGAGCGATTCGTTTCTATCGCAAGAATGGCTTCGTTTCCACGGGCGGCGTCACCGATTTCTTTGGTATGCCTCTCTACGAATACGCGAAGCCATTGATTCCGCGTTGAGCACGAGGCTCGAGTAGCCGCACCCGCACCTTCCTCCATCAACCGGGTTCGGAGGGCGCTCCGCATGCCCGGGCGCGCTCCAGGAGCAACTTGCGCTCGCGCGCATTACGAGTGAGCGCCGCCGCGATCTCGTACTCCGCGCGCGCTTCGCCGAAGCGGCCGAGCTTGGAGAGCAGGTTGCCCCGAACACTCGGCAACAGATGGTAATTCTTGAGCGCGGGTTCATCCTTGAGTGCGTTGACCAACTCAAGACCCGCTTGCGGGCCGAACGCCATGGCCACCGCGACCGCACGGTTCAGTTCGACGATAGGGGAAGGTGTGAGCTGCGCAAGTGCATCGTAGAGCGCGACAATCCGGGTCCACTCTGTATCTTCCGCGGTGACGGCTCGCGCGTGACAGGCCGCAATTGCAGCCTGTATCCCGTACGGCCCAAGGCCGCCGCCCAATTGCTCGGCTCGCTGCAGTGCGGCGAGACCACGACGGATGAGAAGTTGATCCCACTGCGCGCGGTTTTGATCGAGCAGCAAGATGGGTTCTCCTGCGGGCCCTACGCGCGCCCTGGAGCGCGACGATTGAATCTCCATAAGAGCTACCAGGCCGTGAACCTCGGGCTCCCGCGAAAGGCACTCGGCCAGGATTCGCCCCAGGCGTAGCGCGTCCTCGCAGAGCTCAGGCCTTAGCCAGTCATCACCTGAGGTCGCTGAGTAGCCTTCGTTGAAGATGAGGTAAATAACCTCCAGAACAGACGAAAGACGAGCAGCGAGTTCGGCGCCGCGGGGCACTTCGAAAGGCACATGCGCCTCTGTGAGGGTCCGCTTGGCGCGCACAATGCGCTGCGCGATCGTACTCTCCGGGACCAGGAACGCACGCGCAATCTCTCCCGTCGATAGCCCGCCCAGCAGGCGCAGCGTGAGCGCGACCTGCGCCTCGGTGGAGAGCACCGGATGGCAGGAGATGAACACCAGGCGCAGAAGGTCATCGCCGACGTCGTCGTCCAGTACGCTAGCCATGTCCGGCACAGCCATTTCCTTGTAGGCAAGATCGCGGCCGAACTCATCGAGTTTGCGTTCCTGCAGGGCGCTTCGCCGGAAGCGGTCGATCGCACGATGCTTGGCCGTGGCCATGAGCCAGGCGCCCGGATTGTCCGGAACGCCCGACTTCGGCCATTGCTCCAGCGCTGCCACGAGCGCATCGTGGGCGAGGTCCTCGGCAACGCCGACATCGCGCACCATACGGGTCAGCCCGGCGATGAGTCTGGGAGACTCGATTCTCCAGACCGCGTCAATTGCCCGATGCGTGTCGCCGGCCATGGTCACAGCTAACCATCACACCATCTTCAATCCGGCGGTGCAAGCGGAGGCGCCGTGGGCAGCGCCTCACGCCGTGTTGCGCTGCCCGACCTGCGCCTGCAAATCCTCAAACCCAGCCGCAGCCTCTCTCACGTCAGCGGGGAAATCAGAAAGCTCCTGCACCTGGCGCACCTCGACGACGCAGTCATCCTTGCCGGGGCAGCGTGTTGCCCACTCAATGGCTTCCTCTCTTGACTTCACCTGGATCATCCAGTAACCGCCGAGCGCCTCCTTGGCTTCGGTGAAGGGTCCGTCGATAACCTTCGGCTTGCCGCCGGGAAACGTGACGCGCGCCCCCATCGACGGGGGTGTCAGACCGTCGAGCGCGAGCAGTACCCCCGCCTTTTGCAGGGACTCGTTGTACTTCATCATTGCCGCCACGGCCTCGGCGCTGGGCATTGCCCCGGGCTCGGCTTTCTCGTAGTCCTTGGGGATCATCAGCATCATGAATCGCATGTTCGTGTCTCCTCTGGGTGAATTTCTGACTCTACTGGAACGTCGAATAAGATGGATCGAAATCGACAGCCATAGATTTTTTTTTAGCCGGCATCTATGAATGAGGAGGAACGTCCGAATGCTCTACTCGCGTTTGGACGAGATGACCAAACCCTGCGATTTAGCCAACTGGTTCAACATCAATATCTTCGATCAGCAGCCAAAAAACACTGGAGGGATAGAGTGCCCGCGGTGTTTTCGAAGCACGAAGCGGCAGTCTAGCCACCCGCAACAGCCGCGATCACCAGGAAAGGTTCGGCTTCCTTTACAACTGCGTCGGGCAGGGGAGCATCCGGAGGTTCGTGGGAAAGATCCTCCGCGCATGCGAAGAATCTCAGGAACGGCCGGCGCTGGCGGGTAACATGATCACGGATCGTTCCCCGCAGCATCGGGTAGCTGGCCTCGAGCGCGTCGAGGACCGAGCGCTGCGTGACCGGGCTCTCCACCTCCAGCTTCACCTCGCCGTTGACTTGGGCCAGCGTACGAAGATGTGCCGGGAGCAGGACTCGGATCATGACAGCGTCTGTACCTCGACTGAAAGGACAGCCGGAAGGTCCCGGACCAGCGGGGCCCAGCTATCCCCGGCATCTGATGATCCGTAAACCTGGCCCCCGGTCGTACCAAAGTAAATGCCGCATGTGTCGAGCGAGTCGACGGCCATGGCATCGCGCAGGACGTTCACGTAACAGTCGTGTTGCGGCAGGCCTTTCGTGAGCGCCTCCCACTCGTTCCCCCCGGTTTGGCTGCGAAAGACGCGCAGCTTTCCGTCGGGCGGGTAGTGTTCCGAGTCGCTCTTGATGGGGACGACGTAGATGGTCTCCGGCTGGTGCGCGTGCACGTCGATCGCGAACCCGAAATCGGTGGGCAGATTTCCGCTGACTTCCTGCCACGATTCGCCCGCGTCGTCGCTGCGCATCACATCCCAATGTTTTTGCATGAACAGCACACTCGGGCGCGAGGGGTGCATGGCAATGTGATGAACGCAGTGGCCAACCTCAGCCGCCGGGTCGGGGATGTGTTGGGATTTCAAGCCACGGTTGATGGGCCGCCACGTTTCGCCGCCATCATCGGTGCGGAAGGCGCCCGCGGACGAGATGGCAATGAATATCCGTCCTGGGTTGCTGGGATCGAGAAGGATGGTATGCAGGCACATTCCCCCGCCGCCCGGCTGCCAATGGGGGCCCGAGCCGTGCGCGCGAAGACCCGCGAGCTCCTGCCATGTCTGCCCACCATCGATCGAGCGGAACAGGGCAGCGTCTTCGACCCCTGCGTAGACTGTATCCGGATCGATCAGCGATGGCTCGAGATGCCACACGCGCTTGAATTCCCAGGGATGCGGAGTGCCGTCATACCACTGGTGAGTACCCGCGACACCGTCGTAGGTAAACTTGTTATCCACCGGCCGCCAGGTCTTGCCACCATCGTCAGAACGTTGGATCAGCTGACCGAACCAGCCGGTCGATTGGGACGCATACAGCCGATTAGGGTCAGCGGGCGATCCCTTAAGATGGTAGATCTCCCAGCCTCCAAAGAAGGGACCGCTTACGTCCCATTGTTCGCGTTTGCCGTCTGACGTCAGGATAAACGCACCCTTGCGGGTACCCACCAGCACTCTTACCTTGCTCATCAACCACTCCTTCCACGCAACCGTCGGGCGAGTGACACAAAGAAGGTCTTATGCCAAGCCCTGAACCTTGCCGCGCAGCACGGTAACAGAACATTTGGGCAATGTTACTACGGCGCCTCTTCCTGCCTCGATTCTGGAAGCGACTGGTGGGTTGTCCGGCTCGGCACGGGATCGCGCGCCGGCCGAGTGCCAAACGTATTGCTCGACTCCGAACGTCACCATGTTCACCTCGCCGTCAAAGAAACCGGTTTGGCCGCCGGCGCCCTCGAGAGCGATCTCAATCTTGTGCTGGTTATCCCTGTCTTTATTCACCAGCAGAAGCGCCCAGTCGCCGTCGGGCCTTCGAACCGCATAGCAGGTCACAAGCGCGTGACCTGCAGGATCATGGACGGAGCCGTCCACACGAAACAGATGATGCATACCGCTGCGGTGCGTGACCCATTCGTTGTTGATCATGCGGCCGGTGTGATACTGGGCTGTGAATTGGCGAATCTTTAGATCGGCGTCGGCCACGTAATTCCCATAAGTCGCCCAGCCACCGTGGCAGCCCGGCCGAAGTGGTTCGGCCTGAATCGGCGAATGATAATAAGCCGATCCGCCGTATAGGAAAAATGAACCAACGCTGTCGGCCAGCCACAGCGCTGAAAAAATGTCGGTCATGTAGTTCGAGAGGTTGTAGGTGAGCGCGCTCTCAGTGTTCATGAGAGGCACGCCTTCGGGCAAGCCATCCTGGCGAAACGCGTCGAGGCAATTTCGCGTCACGTCAGGTTCGCGATAAAGATCGGCCCAGTTCACCGCGCACGGATCGAACGGATAATGTTCAAACGAAACAAAGGCAAGATCCTGAATATGATTGTGAGACTTTAAGTAATCCAGGAATCTCCCGAACCAGGAGGTGCGGTTCTGCGCGTCCGGCCAAACCGAGACATCCTGATTGATGCCTTGGAATACGGGTCCGCCCAGCTTTGTCTCCGGAGCGACCTTATGAATTGCATCGGCAAACTGAATATAGAGCGCCGCGTAATCTTCAGGCAGCATGTACTGGCCATCGCATTCTTCTCCCATCTCTACCCAAGCGACGGGATAGCCGCGCTTTTTCAAGTAAGCAATCTGATTCGCGGCATCTTCGGGTGTGCTGAAGAGGACTGCGACGGGAATCATCGCCGGCAAATTGTTGGTAATGCCGCTGGTGAAGAAAAGGTCGAGACCCGTCTGATCGCCGCTCTTGTTCAGGTCCGTGGCTGAGTGGTAGGGGTCGGTCGAGGAGCAGTAGGTTGGGGTCTGTGTCGCATCCGGTGAGTGTCTTATAAGATCGACGAAGGCGCCGTCGTCAAGGAGCATGCCGGCATATACCTGGTAGATCGCATAGCCGGCTCGATGCCGCAAGTCGTCCCTTCCGTGTGGTCCGGGCTGATTCGAGGATTGGGTCATCACCACACGAATCCAGCGTGTCGTGATCGGCTGTCCGGCCAGCTTTAGCGTCTCGGTCCCGCCTTTGCCATGGTGCACGATGCCATTGGGAAAACTGTTCCAGCGCCCATTGGCCTGCTGGCTGACGCCCAGGCCTTCGGTGGGCGCGTACTGCGCCTCCCAATTCATGGGGTCAACGCCGCTCCAATATTGCACTTCATACACGCGCGCGCTCGGCTCGCACCAATCGATACGCAAAGCATTGATCTGCTGAGCAGCGAGCAAATCCAAGATGATCCATTGCGGATGCAGCGCGTCGTCTTCTCCGGTAAATGCCTTGGTGAGGTATGGATTGCTCTTCCAAAACGTGGCCGGATCGCCGTCCGTAAGCCGCCCGTAACCCTCGGAATCGCCGCCGTCCGCTGTCGTGCCGCGATGCGGCAGCGGGTATCCAAATGAATCGTGAATGAACCCTGTGGGCTCCGCGTCCCCGACAAAGTAGCCCCTCTGATGCCCGGCGTCGCTCCACTTTCCATTGCTATTCCAATGCCAGGCCTCGACGGCGAGCTCTGTATGGTTGCGATACGTGATCGGTCCCCATCCCGCCGAGAGCCATTGCCGGACCATTTCCGGCGTGTAAACCTTCTCGATCACCGGTACCGAGAGCTCATCCATCGAAGAACCAAGACTCTTGTCCGGATCGAAGCTGTTCACAGCTTTGCTCGCATCCACCCGCAACGATGCGGCGCGCGATGTCCCCTTGCCGGAACCTGGACTGGCTTGACCAAGCGCAGCTGTAATTTTACGGCTGGAAACCATCGTCATCGCCGCGGCCCCAGCTGCGTGACCAAGGAATTTCCGCCGCGAAATTCCCCCCGGGCGGTGCTGTTTCGATGGATTCAATGGGAATTCCATTACCAAATTTACTCTCCAGGAGATTGGGGTGTCGTCTTGAAGCTGCAACTGGTCATTCAGTTCGGCATCCTGGCCAACTCGCCAGTGGCGAGGCGACGCGGCAGGGAGCGCGAAGAAGCAGGACTGAAATGTTGTTGCAACACCAGGGCCAACGCCCCGCGTAGACGGGCCATGCCGCAGTCCGCCGTGGTGATGATACGCGGCAGCTTCGCATTGAGCGTTTTCGGCAATTCTTCGGCCAGGATCCCGGAGAAGTAAGGCCATGCCGCGACGATATCCCCGGCGAACAACACGATCTCGGGGGAGAGCCCAACCAGAATCGTTTGCAGGCCGCGCGCGATCTGTATGAACTGATAGCGGACCGCAGCCATTGCCTCGGGCTTTTTATCCTGGGCATCAATCAGCAGATGACGATAGGTGAAGGAAGCAGGCGCCTTTCCTTTCAGCTTGCGATAGTGGCGCAGAGCAGCCTGGTTAGAAGCAACTGTCTCCCAGCATCCGCGGTTGCCGCATCCGCAAAGAAGCCCCGCGGCTTCGACTGGCATGTGGCCGAACTCTCCCGCCATACCGTTCCACCCGGAGATGAGATGCCCACCGGCGAGAATGCCGGTTCCGATTCCTTCCGAGACATTAATGGCCACCGCGTCCTGAACACCAGACAAGCTCCCAAACCAACGCTCAGCGAGAATGATGAGATTTGCAGCGTTTTCGATCTCCACCGGAAGCCCGGTTCCCTCGGCAATAGCCTTTCTGATATCAAACGGTCCCCAACGTAGATTCGGCGCGAAAGCCAATCTTCCAGTCAAAGGATCCACCCGGCCCGGAACGCTAATGCCCACGCCTTGGATAGCTTTCTTGGGCTCGGCATTGGAGACGCGTTTGATGGCAGCTAATAGTTGGATAATCGACCGTTGGGGCCGGGAAGAAATAGGGACATTCTCCTGCACCAGAAAATTCCCGCTGAAGTCTGAGACGGCGACGATGGCGTTGCCGGGGTGGAGGTCTAAAACGACGACTCCCAATTTATTGTTCACTGCCAGCATCAGTGGCCTTCGGCCGTGTTTGCTGAAGCCGGTCTCTCCCTCGCAAATCCAATGGGTTACCAGCAGTTCTTCTACGATCGCGGAGACGGTACTCTTCTGCAGGCCGGAGAGGCGAGCCAGATCGGCGCGCGAGACCGCCCCGGCAAGGCGAATCAGTTCCAGGATGATGGTTCGGTTTGTGTCCCGCGCGGTCTCGCTGCTGGAGACTTGAATTGCCAATCGCGGAACGTGCGCCAACTGGCGGAGTGCGCGTTCGTTCATCTAGCCCAACTCATGCTTTTGCAACCACCATTCTACCCAATGCGGCCAGGTCCGAATTCGGTTGGTCGCCGGGCAAAATCGTATGCTCAAACGTGGTCTGGCCTTCTGAAGACCAAAGCGCGATACTGCCTGCATGATTGGTAGATCGATAACCCTACTGCTGAGCGCGTTAGCTTTTCTTTCACCGCCAGTCCTCCGCGAATCCGGAGCGGCGACTCCCGGCCCGGAATTCACCCAGGGCGGCGAACTGAAACTTCCACAGGGCTACCGGGAGTGGGTTTACCTGACCTCCGGATTCGACATGAGCTATAACCCTCCGATGCAGATGGGCGACCAGCACACATTCGATAACGTCTTCGTCAATCCCGAAGCCTACAAGGCTTTTCTGAATACCGGCACCTGGCCCGACAAAACGATACTGGTCCTTGAGGAGCGTGCAGCTCGTGGCAAAGGCTCCATCAACCAGAGCGGCAACTTTCAGGCCGATGTCATGAGGACTTGAGCTCCACGTTAAGGACGAGGCGCGTTTTCCGGGTAAGTGGGCGTTCTTCGCTTTTGGTGGCGAGAAGACGGCAAAGCCAATCCCAACTTCGGCGGACTGCTACAGCTGTCACGCCCAACATGCGGCAGTGGACACCACTTTTGTCCAGTTCTATCCGACCCTGCTGCCCATCGCCAAAGAAAAGCGCACGCTTTCCGCCTCGTACCTGAAGGAAACGGCCGCTCCATAGTTGCCTGCGTGTAGGGTTCATTCCCGAAGGCGCCATAGCTGCTAAGCCTCGAAGGGCTCCACCAAAAGGTGGAGTTTAAGTTCAACCCCCTGCACGACGACACGCCCCCCTGTGCTCAGCTAGGCTTACTCTGTCGCTAGCGGGCTGGCCAGGTTCCTTCTCAAACCCCATGCGATCACGAGTTTTCTGCTGAGCAGCCCCAGCAATGCTACGACGGCGGTCTCCTCTGGCCGGGATCGCGTAATGAGTTGTTGACCCCAGCAAGCCTTACAGGAAATACCATGGGTTCCGGTAGGAACCTGGTGCGCCGGTAACGTAAGCTAACGTGGGTGAACTGCTCGCGGGTATACGGCCGGATGTGGAGTGGCAACTGTCGGACGAGGGGGGATAGACGCTGGTCCAAGTCTCACCAGCGGTGGCGTGGGCTGCTCGATTACGACGCTGGCGGCCGGCCTAGCTTTGGTGCTCAGCGGATGCCACTCCTCCGGGCTGCCCAAGCCGGCGACCAAGGCTTATCTGGAAGAGGTGAAGGCGTTCTACGTGGGCCTCGCGGCGCTGCAGGTGGGAGACGATGTGCGCGCTGACAGCACCCTCGAGCGGGCCACACAGCTGGCCCAAGGTGAACCGGCAGGCTGGGCAAACTGGGGCTTGCTCGCGTTGCGCCAGGGAAACTTTGAAGTAGTCGGCGCAACGGCTGGGGCAAGCGCAGAAGTTGGTGCCGGAGAACGATCAGGTTCACTATCTGTTGGGTGTGCTCGAAAGCAAACGCGGCAATCCGGCGCAGGCTATTGTCGAGCTGCGCAGGGCGGTGCAGCTCAATCCGCATGGCTTGCGCGCGATGTATCTGCTGGCGCAGGAACTTGAGCGGCAGGGCGACCCGAACAGCGAGGCTGAATTTCAGCAATTGCTGCAGCAGATTCTCGCCCAACAGCCAGGGAACCCGGCGGCATTGCTGGAACTGGGGCGGGTGGCGGCCAAGCGTGGCGACGGACAGACGTTGCGCTCCGTGATCGCACAGATCGGCGCCCACGCCGCGACTTGGCCGCCGGAAGTCCAACCGCAGTGGACTGCCTTGCAGGCTGCGGCTGCCGGGCCCGATCCGCGAGCGGCCGCCGTGCGCATCGCCTTTCTGCGCAACTCATTGATGCGCATGCCGGACTTTCGTCAGAGCCTGAACGTGATTCAACCGGCTGCAGGGAATGAGGCCCCCCCTTTACCCATTTCCTGCTGCTGCCCTCGCCCACCTTTACTCCGCCGCCAGCCGACACCGCGATCCGCTTTCAGCCTGTGGCCGTCACCAATCCAGGCGCCGCGCAAGAAGCTCGAAGGCTATTCATGGATCGGAGCCATCTCGCTCACTGGGGAAGGCGCTCCGGTGATCGCCGTGGCCAATAGCCATGGCGTAAGGCTGGCCACGGGTGCGGCCTTTCCGTTCCCTGGAGGATCCGCGAACGAGGCTCTTGAGCCCGAGTCCATCTTGCCCGTCGACTTCAACTACGACTTCAAAACTGATCTGGTGCTGGCTGGGGCAGGCGGCGTTCGCTTCCTGCGCCAGGAAAGCGCACGCTCCTTCACGGATGTGACCGCGCAGACGAAGCTCCCTCCGGCGTTGCTGCATGCCCCCTACACCGGTGCATGGGCGATCGATGTGGAGGCCGATGGGGATATGGACATCCTGCTTGGTACAGATCAAGGACCGCCAGTCGTGCTAAGAAATAACGGCGATGGATCGTTTACTCGCCATACAACCGTTTATTGGGATTTCTGGCCTGCGCGGCTTTGCCTGGGTCGACCTGGATGGCGACGGCAATCCCGACGCCGCCATGATCGATGGCGCGAGAATGCTCCATTTCTTTCATAACCAGAGAGGCGGCTTATTTCGCGAGCTTGCGCTCCCAAATGATCTCCCCCATGTGAAAGCAGTGACGGTTGCCGATGTAAGCGGCGCAGGAACGCTGGCCCTGGTGGCTGTGGAAGAGACGGGCGCGCTGGTGGCAATTACCAACCGCGAGGGGTGGAAGGTCACCCAGCTCGGGAACGCGCCCCCGCTCGACGGGAGAAGTGCGCCTGCACGCCGCCGATCTCGATAACAATGGGGCGGTCGATCTGCTGCTCGCTCCAGTCAGGCCGAATCCCGGGGATCCTCCCGGAGCCTTGGTGTGGCTGGGCAATGGCGCGCAGAAATTTACCCCGCTGGCTCAACCCGCGGGTTCCGCGCGGGTATTTGACGTCGCCGACGTCAATGGCGATGGAAGACTCGATCTGCTGGGGCTCTCCGCGGCCGGGCAGGCGCAGCAGGCACTCAACCAGGGAACTAAAACGTATCAGTGGCAGATTCTTCGCCCACGAGCGCGGCAGGCGACGGGTGACCAGCGTATCAACTCCTTCGGCATTGGCGGAGAGATGGAGCTTCGCTCCGGCCTCATGCTTCAGAAGCAGCCGATGACTGCGCCGCAATTGCATTTCGGTCTGGGAGAGCAGGGCGGCGCCGACGTAGTAAGAATCCAGTGGCCCAATGGCATGGAGAACGCCGAGTTCGCGCTGAAGGCAGATCAGGAAGTGCTGACCGAGCAGCGCCTCAAGGGCTCGTGCCCCTTTCTCTTTGCCTGGAACGGTAAGCAGATTGGCTTTGTCAAAGATGCCGTGCCATGGGGTTCGGCGATCGGTCTGCAAATCGACTCGGTTGGCTCCCCTAAAATCGCAGCCACCGAAGAGTGGTACAAAATCGGCCGCGATCAACTCGTGCCCCACGATGGCTACTACGACCTGCGCATCACTGGCGAGCTATGGGAGACCTACTACTACGACTACCTGAAGTTGATGGTGGTTGACCATCCGGCTGGCACCGAGGTTTTTACCGACGAGCGGTTTGTCGTTCCACCCGTCAAGCTGGCACTGACTACCGTTGCGCCTCCCCACGCCATTGCGAAAGCTACTGATGATCGAGGTCAGGATGTGACCGAAATCGTCAGCAAGCTCGATGGCAAATACCTGGATACCTTTGGACGCGGCCAGTATCAGGGGCTTACCCGTGATCACTTTGTGGAGATTGATCTGGGCAACGATGTACCGTCGAGTGGGCCTCTGTGGCTGATTGCCAAGGGATGGGTTCACCCGACAGACTCCTCGGTAAACGTCGCGATCAGCCAGGGAAGCCAACAGAAGGCGCACTCTCTTAGCCTTGAAGTTTCCGATGGGCACGGCGGATGGCGTACCGCTCGGGCGAACCTGGGCTTCCCGGCGGGCCGCAAGAAGACCTGCCTGATCGACCTGGAGAATGTCTTTCTGCCCGGCACGCCGCACAAGCTTCGCTTGCGCACAAACCTCGAGGTCTATTGGGATTCCATCGAGTGGGCGCAGGGCCTGCCTGATACGCGGCTCAAGGTCACGCGACTGGATCCGTCGCTGGCAGATCTTCATTACCGGGGATACTCCGTGGTCCATCAGGCCAATGCTTCTTCTCCCGAGCTACCCGATTACAACCGGATTGCAGCCAGCCGGCAGATCTGGCGTGATCTCGAGGGCTACTACACTCGCTATGGCGATGTCCGCGAATTGCTGGCAGGCATCGATGACCGCTACGTGATCATGAACGCCGGCGACGAGATTACCTTGCGTTTTCCCGAGCAGCCTCCGCCGCCTGCTGGATGGGTGCGCGACTACGTGATCGCCGGAGACGGCTGGATTAAGGATGGAGACTATAACTCTACCTACTCGCGAACCGTCCAACCTTTGCCCTACCACGCAAAGAGCGAGTACAACGAAGCTCCGGGCAAGCTGGAAGATGAGTGGGTGTATCGCCACCATCCACAGGATTGGCAGAACTACCACACCCGCTACGTAACCCCGGAACCCATTGACCAGGCACTCAGGAGCGGTGCAGCGCAATGAAGGCAGGCATCACCGCAAGAGTTGTTCTGGCCATTTTGTTTGTGGGGATGTTAGCCACCCCCCTTGCTATCAAGCAGGTTTCCGCGCGACGGGAAGAGGCCCAGGCAAAGCTGGATGAGGGCCAGGCGATTGCGCGATACGGCTTCCATCTGCAGGAAGTCTCGCAACAGGCCGGCGTTCATTTTGTCCACCAGGCGCCGACCTTGGACGCCAAGCTCGAAGGCATCATGCCGGAAGTCGCGTCCATGGGCGCCTCGGTCTCCATCGTCGACTTCGACCGCGACGGCTGGCCCGATCTCTACGCGACCAACAGCGCCATCGGCAGCCAGAACCACCTGTACCGCAACATGCACGACGGCACTTTCCAGGATGTTGCCCCGCAGATGGGGTTGGCCGATGTGAACCAGGCAGGAACCGGCGTCTCCATGGGAGCGGTCTGGGGCGATTATGACAATGACGGTTACGAAGACTTATTTCTGATCAAGTGGGGCAGGCCCGAGCTTTTTCATAACGACCAGGGCCGTGGTTTTACCCGCGTAAGCGATGCTGCCGGCTTACCTCCCTGGATCAACGCAAATAGCGCTGTCTGGTTTGACTATGACGGCGACGGGCTGCTCGACCTGTTCGTTGGCGGGTACTACTCCGAAAAGCTGGATCTGTGGCATTTGGATACCACGCGCATGATGCCGGAGAGTTTTGAGTACGCAAAAAACGGCGGCCGAAAGTACTTGTTTCATAATCTGGGCAATGGCAAGTTTGAAGAGGTCAGCGAAAAGGTCGGTATCAAAAGCAATCGGTGGGCGCTTGCTGCTTCTGCCGCGGACTTGCGCGGCACTGGACATCCCGACCTGTTTATTGCCAACGACTATGGCGTCTCCGAGCTCTTTCTGAATGACGGCGGACACTTTCACGAGGCCGGCGAGGCGACCGGCGTAGGATTTGCGCCTAAGAGCGGCATGAACGTCGCCTATGGAGACATTCTGAACCAGGGCAAATATGCCATTTATGTCTCCAATATCTCGCAGGAGGGGGTATTGATCCAGGGCAATAATCTCTGGGTGCCCCAGGAGGGATCGAGCTTAAAGTATGAAAATTTAGCCCGGGATATGGGTGTGGAACTGGGTGGCTGGAGTTTCGGCGCCCAGTTTGGCGACCTCAATAATGATGGCTACCTGGATCTCTATCTCACCAACGGCTATATCTCCCTCAGCCGCACCAGGAGTTATTGGTATGACTTCTCCAGAGTAGCCGGTGGCAACAGCAAGATCATCGGCGACGCCGCAGACTGGCCTGCTTTCAATGGTCGCAGCCTTTCGGGTTATGAGCAGAAGAAGGTCTGGATCAACGATGGGTCGGCAAAGTTTATCGACGTAGCCCAGGCTGTTGGCGCGACCGATATCTATGACGGGCGTTCGGTGGCGATGGCCGATCTGTGGAATCGCGGGGTACTCGATGTGGTGGTAGCCAATCAACGCGGCCCCTTGCTGATTTACAAGAACACGGTGAAGGAAGAGAATGAGTGGCTGGAATTTGCGCTCGAGGGAACGGCTAGCAATCGCAGTGCGATCGGCGCTCAGCTCACTCTTTATTGGAACGGGCAGCAACAAGTGCAGCAGGTTTCGGGTGGTAGCGGCTTTGCGGCGCAGAATGATCGGCGATTGCATTTTGGGCTGGGGAAGAATCCGCAGATCGAGAAGGCCGTCATCCGCTGGCCCTCGGGCAAAGTGCAGACAGTCGATCATCTGGTCCCCGGAAAGCTCTACAATGTTCGGGAGGCTGAATGAGTCACGGGGTAAGTATCGGGCAACCGGTGAAGATTGAAGCGGCGTGGAAGCGGTTCTTCAGCGCGTCCAATCGCTATCTCTCCCCCCTGCTCATCACCTGCGTCCTGCTCGTAGGCCAACTCTCCTACGGCATCCTCGAGAGTTACACCCGTACCTTGTTGGCAATTGGCGCCAGCCTTGTCGCCGAGTTGATTCTGTCCCGCATTTACCTAGGCAAGTGGCCGAACCTGGCGAGTGCCTACATCACTGGAATCAGCGTTGGCATTCTGGTGCGTTCCCCCGCCTTTTGGCCGTATGCCCTTTGCGCGCTGATTTCCATTACGTCTAAGTACGTGCTGCGCGTTCATGATCGGCACATCTGGAACCCCTCCAACTTCGGCATTGTTGCCATGTTCATTCTCGCTTCCGGCACGGTAGCGGGATTGAGCATCCAGTGGGGAAACTTTGTCTGGCCGATGATCGTGATTTGGGCGCTCGGATCGGCGATCATCTGGCGTCTGCGGCGCTTTCATATCAGTGCGACTTACGTCGTGTCATTCCTGGTCTTTGCTTTGCTGCGCAGTTGGATCACGGGCGATCCCTGGCGTTCGGAAATCTCTCCCATCACCGGACCTATGTATCAGCTGTTCATTTTCTTTCATGATCACCGATCCTAAAACGACCGTGCGCTCGAAGACCGGCCAGTGCGTGACGGTGTTTGTCGTGGCCGCGGTCGAAATGGTGCTGCGTCTGCACCAGGCGGTCTACGCCCCCTTCTACGCCCTGTTCCTGGTGGGGCCTGCGGCCATGCTTCTGGAAATGTGGATGGACTCCCGCCGTGCCCGTCTCGTGGTCGCGCATGCCTGAAAGTACCGTGCGTCGCTGGCTTGTTTTATGTTTCCTCGGGACCCTGATTTCGAGCGCATCGGCACAACGGCCTTCCGGCCCGATTCGTTTTGTCGATGCCACCGCCGCGTCCGGCATTTCCTTTCGTCACCATAGCGGTGCTTTTGGAAAGAAATACCTTCCCGAGACGATGGGCAGTGGCGTGTGTGTCCTGGACTACGACAACGACGGCGCCCAGGATATCCTTTTCGTGAACTCCATGGATTGGCCCGGTCACGGCTCATCCAAGTCTTATCCCGCCCTCTACCACAACAATGGCGATGGAACCTTCACCGACCGCACCAAGCAGGCTGGCTTGGCCGTCGAGATGTACGGAATGGGGTGCACCGTCGGCGACTACGACAACGACGGTAAGGACGATATCTACATCACTGCAGTCGGCTCCAATCATCTGTTCCACAATCTCGGCAATGGCCGCTTTGCGGATGTGACCACGCGTGCAGGAGTGGGTGGCAGCGGGTTTTCGAGCGGCGCCGTATGGTTCGACTACGACAACGACGGCAAGCTGGATTTGTTTGTGGCGCACTACGTGACCTGGTCGGTGGAGAAAGATCAGTTTTGTTCACTCGACACAAAGAACAAGTCGTATTGCACGCCCCAGGTTTACCAGGGCGAGAGCGCGAGGCTCTACCACAATCGCGGCGACGGAACTTTTGAGGATGTTACCAAGCGCGCCGGTCTATTCGATGCGACCAGCAAGTCTCTTGGCATTGCGCTGGTTGACTATGACGATGATGGCTGGCTCGATCTGCTGGTCACCAACGACACTCAGCCAAATAAGCTCTATCGCAACAACCACAACGGCACCTTCACGGATGTCGGCGTGCAGGCCGGCGTGGCCTACAGCGATGCCGGCGCCACCCGGGCGGGCATGGGGGTAGATAACGGCGACTATGAGAACTCAGGTCATCCCGGCGTGATCATCGGCAACTTCACCAATGAGGGCATGGCGCTGTACCACACCGACGGTTCCGGTTTGTATACGTCTGCATCCGAGGCGACGGGGATCGACCGCTGGTCTTTACAGTCGCTGACTTTCAGTACTTTCTTCTTCGACTACGACCTGGACGGTCTGCTCGACATACTAGCGGTGAACGGGCATGTGGCCGACGACATCAGCGTAACCCAACCCCATCTAAAGTATGCGGAACCAGCCCTGGTATTTCGTAATCGGGGAAAGGGTCAGTTTGAAAACATGTCTACCCAATTAGGGCCTGCGCTCGAGCGGCCGGTGGTAGGACGGGGCTCTGCCTACGGGGACTTCGACAATGATGGCGATCTGGATCTGGTGATTACCGAGGCCAATGGCCCGGCGCGGCTGCTCCGTAACGACAACGGCAATCAGAACGACATGCTCCGGGTAAAGCTGATCGGTACGCGCTCTAATCGGGACGGCATCGGAGCCAAGCTTATGCTCCAGGTCGATAACCATCTTCAGCTGTTACGTATGGTGAAGACCGGCTCCGCCTATTTGTCGCAAAGCGAGTTACCGGTGACCTTCGGATTGGGCAAGCCTGACCCAAGCAGAAGAATGCGGCTTACCATCGTATGGCCCAGCGGGCACAAGGACGTTGTACCAAACATTCAGCCCAACCAAGCCATCACCGTGGAGGAAGGGAAGGGAATCGTCGCAGCCCACGCGATTGTGTTTGCAAGGACGTGCGCCAAGGAAGGCATCGCGCTAGCGTGCTTTGTCGCGGCATGAACGCCGGGACCTCCAGATCCCTCCGGATGCGAGGGCCTGGGTTTAGTGCCGCGCCTACGGCGCTCAGATCATGTTCGTATAGATTCCCAGCCCTTCCGGGCTGGGCTCACGTTTAGCGGTCGGCCCTCCGGGCCTCGCATCCGTGGGTGATTTTGCAGTGTCATCCCGCTTTCGGCTTGTTTTTGTCAGCTTGCCAGAGGCAACTTGGCTGGGATGACAAAGGGGAGGGCAGTGCTTACCTTGGCAGCCACGACCGACGGATGGAGAGATCCGCAAATGCTTCGCAGCCGCCGCCCGACCGGCGACTTTTTCAGCCACTAGCCAATTCCTCATGGAAACTCCATCCTCCCCTTTGTCATCCGGAGCGCAGCCGGGGGACCTGTAGTTCCACTCAGCTTGTCACTGAAGCTTGCGCAAAGAAACCGCCCCTCTCCAGCATGCCCATGATCTCTTCTCGGCTCGCTCCAAGTTTGTGTCTTGCATTGAGCAAGTCGTCGGCACGCACCGGATACCGGTTGTGACGTGCAGGATCCCCGAAGGCGCCCACGTTAAAGGGTTCAATGAGTCGGTGAACGTCTGCCGCGAACGTTTCCTCCGCCTGGTACGCGCGTTCCAACAAAACCCGCGATGCCGGCCCAAACGAGGGATGGCGATGCAACAGGAATCCAGGCGCCAACTCCGGTTTACCTAAACGGTGCGCGGTCTCAGCAAAGCTGACTGCGGCAAAATACAAGAGTGACAGCGCGGTAAAAGCTCGAAAGTCGCCCATGTTCGCATAGAGAGCCCCGATCAGCCGGCTCGCAGCCAGCAAGTTGTCATCTGTTTCCTTCGCATAACCTTGCAGTTGCCGGGCCAAGTCAACCGAGTCGCGATGTTCAGAGATGATTTGCGCTAGCCGTTCTATCCCGGTGAGCGTGAGAGCAAACCCGGTAGAAAGCAGTGGGTCAACAAAACCGGCCGCCGAAGGCAACATAGCCCATCGCTTTCCTGCAATGGTGCTGCTGCGGAAGCTGACCGCCGGCATGTGCCGGAACGGCTGGCACGCGGCTGCCTGCTTGAATTGTGCTTTCAACTTAGGCAGGCGCTTCAACAGCCGCTGCCATGCCGGCTCCCCTTCGCTGAGCGCTAACTCTTTAGCCACCCGGTGAGTCGCTGTGACCCCAGCACTCGTCACGCCGTTATTGAATCGCAGTACCCACACCCATCCGCCATCAAATACGTGATGCACCGCGGCGTCGTCCACAGGATAGGGAGGTTCATCTCCCGCTGCGTCGCTCCGTGTAACTCCCGTGAAGTGGCTATACAGGCTTTCTGTAGCAGGGAGTCCAGGCAGCGGAGACTCCTCTAGCCGCAAACTCCGGTGCAGAAAACCGCGTGGACCAGTGGCATCGATCAGAAGCCTGGCACGGAGGTGAAACGTCTCCTCGCCGGCGCGGCCGGTGATGGTCGCACCATCCTCTGCGAATTCCAGCGCCTCGATCTGGACGCTGTCGCGGTACTCGACTCCCAGCGTCTGCGCTTCCCGAACCAGGAAGTGGTCCACGTCCGCCCGGTACCAATGGGTGTCGGCGATATCATCGTGCGGGCTCGCCGCCACCAGCAGTTGACCTTCCTGGTGAAAGAAGGTGAAGCCGCGCTTCAGTCCGCAAGCGATCTGCGGGTAGGTGCGCTGCCAGCTTCCCCATTTTGCCAGCGGAGCGATCCGCGGCAGATCATAGGTGGCGCTCAGCCTCTCCAGCAGCAGATTGCTGAGCGGCGTGGTCGATTCTCCAATCACCATGCGGGGATGCCGGCCGCTGTTCGAGCAGGACAACCGAAAGCCCAAGCTGATGGGCAATCATCGCCATCAGGCTACCGCCGAAGCCTGCGCCGACGATGGCAAGATCAAACTCGCGTTTCAACTCGCACCGCCGCAATAAGTGCAGGAAATCCTATCCAGCACTACCTGCTGCAGATTCATCTGGCGCAGCCGGGCGGCGCGCTGCGCGTGGCAGTGCGCGCACGATTCGCGCAGTTCCCACAGATCCGCGAAGACTCTGCCCGCCTTAAGCCGCAAACCGTACTCCATCGCGGACTCCAGGGTTTCCAAAGATGGAGGCGTAAAGCCCGAGCGACTCCATGGCGCCGTTTCCCGCGCGTGTCGGGATTAGGGTTGCGGCCGTGGCGCCAAGTTCCATGGCGAATGTCAAAGAGCGCTCAGCCCACTCCAGCGCTTCGGCTGCCGGCATAAGCGGAGGCTGCACCAGGATAAAGACCCGAAGATCGATCCCGTTGCGGCGCAGGAAGTTTGCCGCGGTCGAAAATTGATCGAGCGTCATGCGTTTGTTTAGCCCCGCGAGCACTTCCGGATGCGTCGTCTCCAGGCCCATCGCGATCTCGAGCTTGCCGCTAAGCAAGTCGCGAAAACGCAAGCAGGCGTCGCCGGTGAGCGCGGGATGGTTTTCCACGATGACCCTCTCGAAACGATTGGCGCGCTGCGCGATAGCGCCGTAGTCCGCGGGAGGAATCGCCTGGGGATCAAAAAAGCTGCCGCTGTTATAGAGCTTGAGCTGCCGCGCCGGTGGGAGCTTGAGAAGCGCGTGATCGATCTGTGCCGGGATAGCCCCTACGGGCACTGTTTCGCTGAGCGTATTGCGCCACAGGTCGCACATCAAACAATGGAACGGACATTCTCGATTGGTGAGAAAGACGGTGGCAACCGGTTCCACTGCGCCGCCAATCGCACATTCCTCTTCGACGAAATATTGATAAGGGAGATAAGGATCGCGTATCTCTCGCGCCGGGCGCCGGCTGAGTATCCAGGCGTCGCGTTCCGCCGCTTTGGCCGGATATACGTTCATGGATACAGAGACAAAAATTTCTGGCGATACTCCGCCTCGCGAAAGGGTAGCGCGGATTGCATAGTGGTCTCAGTAACCGCCCCGTGCTGGAAGCGGCGCTTGGGAAACACCGGCATATCGAAGCCGGTGACGCCCTTTACTCCGCGCGCCACGATCTCACCCTTGAGGCGATAGAGTCGTTCCACATCGTAATTGGTCAAATCGATGAACGGAATGCTCTCCGCGACTGCGATCACCGAAGGCCGCGTGAAGGGGCTGAAGCCACGAAAAGCCGAAGTGGTGGGCCGGGGCGTAGGTTCGGCTATAAGAGCGGCTCAGTCCGCCGCTGTAAGTCAAGGAGTGTTTGATCTTTCCCACCCCCCAACCTTCCTGGTACAGCATCGGATTATTGATGACGCTGCGAATGGTGAGTTCAGGATTCTGCTCGATGGGATAATCCTTGAGGTTCTCATCGCCGCCGTCGCCGTCGATCAGGTAGCGCCAGGCGGGATAGCGCTGCCGCACTCCCCGGCATAACGCCATCGCCATGGTGGCCGATTGCACGTCGAGCGCTTTGTAATCCTCGATCACCCGGATGGTCTCGTCGACATTGAGCGACGACGCATCCACTTCGACCGGTTCAAGGAATAGTCCCAAGCCGAGAGCCTCGAGAAAGGCGCGAGCCTGGGCCAAATCAGGACCATCGCCGAGGTCGAGCACAAAGGCTTTCAGGCGCGCGGGGTTCATGCCCAACCTGAGCATGACGTGGTAGGTGGTAAGCAAGACGCTGCCGCTGTCGATGCCGCCCGAAAAGCATACCCCGATTGGTTCCTGCGCAGGAACGCGGACCAACCACTGCTCGATCTCGCCGGCCAGTGCGCCGATGTAGGCTGCGCCAATCTGGTTGAGATCGGTGCCCATCGCCCCTTGGGACGGGGTGAAGAACCGCGTGTAAACCGGGTCCGGATCGGGGCAGCCGATCAACTGCAGCGCAACCACGTAGTGGGCGGGAACCATCCTGGTGTAGCTGGGCTGAAACTGGGCTTCCAGTCCTTCCGCTTTCATCCAGTTGTAGATCGTATCGATACGCGCCGCGACGATCAGCACTGGGCCGGCCTGGCGCTTGGCGAGGAAGTAGCGTAGAGGCCGGTCCAGCGAACGTGCCAGCTTCACGGTCTTACCGGCGCGCGCCACCAGCGCAAACGAACCGGCGATGCGGCTCACTTCTTCCGCACATCCGTTCAATACTATCTCTCGCGCTTGCTCCACAGAGAGGCGATAGAGCTGGTTCGCCTCTGGTTCCGTGAGATCGACTACCTGCTCAATGTACTGCTCATGCATCGCGAACTCGACTCCTATCCTTGGTCAAGGATAGCGCAATCGACGCTTAGTGTTTGAGCGGCGTGTCCCAGTGGAAAATCAACTCGACATAAGCAAGTTGGGCATGGGGGCCTTGCGGATAGACAAAGTTGGGCACCCTTTTACCCCACACGTAAGCGTAATACCCGTTGACGTCCAGATAAGGCTTGGCGTGCCAGTCCGAGCTGATATCGGCATCGCTGGCGAAAGAGGAAAATCCCCCGCTGGGCCGTCCGGTCATGCCGAAGACCTTGTTATCGAATGCCCCACCACCCTGGTACCAGAGGTCTTTGCCCGAAGTAAGCTGCAGCCAGTGCAGGTCGCTGCGCAGTTCCCACTTGGGCGTTGGACGGTCGATGATCTGTACAAACTCGTCCGTGAGGTTCATCAGATTGTAGAAGGGCATGCGCGCATAGACGCGCGGGGTGGGCAAAAGCTCAAAGAAAGTGCCGTGCTTGTTATCTGAGGCATTGTTGTCTCCGCTGCTCCGCCACCAGCCGCCGCGCAGCCACGGTGTGCTGGCCACGTGCAGAAGCTGATACCCTCCCTCGATATCGGCAGCGCCCGCGCGCTGGTCCTGTTTTCCCCACTGGCCGTTTTGTAAGGCCCCCCAGCCGACGAAATCGAATTGTCCGGGGCCGGCGGGAATGGCGGTCATGAAGTCTCCACCGTAGGTGCCGACACGAATATTTTGATGGTCTGCCTGCCGCACCGGCAGCGGACGGTTGTCTGTCTTGGTAAGTCCGGTGCGGCCGTCGTGATAGCCGATTGCAAACAAACGCCACACGAAGCGGTTTTGCCAGTCGGATTTTGTATAGGCAAGGTACTGCAGATCCACGTTCAATTCGGGATTGCCGTTCATGTTGAAGACGCCCTGGTCAGAGCGTGCAGCCATTGCGGTGATATCCCACGAGCCCTGGCCGTAGTGGGCATCGATTCCATCGAAACTACGCTGGGCGTTGGTAAAGCCAAAGTTGCTCACCAGCCGCTGCCCCACCCGGTTGGGCTGCAGCCAGGCAAGGGTCGGATTCTTTGGTTTGGTCTCCAGTCCATCGAAAAACTCAAAGCGTCCGATACGAATATTCTTATCCTTATCGAAGCCATAACGAACGTATCCCTGCTTAAGAAACGCGGCCGCGGGATAAGAATTGTTGCCGCTGCTAGCGTAATAAGTGCCGCCCAAGCCCAGCTGGCCCTGAGCACTCGATGAGCTGACCGCGGTGTTGGGAGCATCAATGATCGTTCCCTGCGTGATCTCGACTTTCCAGTCCCAGCGATCTATGGTCTGTGAAAGTCCAAAACGTAACAGTGATTCGCCGTAGCCGTAGATGTTGTCTGGAGGGGCTTTGAACCAGTCCCAGCCGAGTCCGCGGCCTCGTTCAAATACAAAGAAATGCACGGGGTGCCCACTGGGTGCCGGTTGCGGTGTCTGGCCGCGCAAAGCAATCGCGCTCGATAACAAGATCAAAAAGTAAATAGAACGACGCACACTTGCCTCCAAAATAGTTGCCGGTTTACTTGATTTCTCAACTTGTATGTAGAAGATTTCGTCTTGAAAACGAACGGACTTGAATTGCATCCCGTTTACGCCCGATTCGGGCGGACGTGTGCAAGGTATGCACGGCCGGACAGCCCCGGGCAAGGGCCAGAATCCCTGTCGGATTTACAAACATTGGTGGCGCTAGCATCCGTCAATTGACAGGATGGGTCAACCACCCTGGGGTCGGTATTCATCTCAACCTTAGGGTTGAGATGTGCGAGGTGGCTCGAAAACCGGCTCGGGGGAGAGGCTAGACCGCGGCCTCGCTCGACGTTTGCTGCCATTTGCAAAAGGTGTAAAACAGGCGCATCCCCAGGCGTAAGAGATTCAACAGGGAGCAGAACAAGATTGTCTTCAACATGCCGCGCGGCCGGAGCCGCGAATAGACTGCGTTAAGGCTCCACGCCGGCACCGTGTAGACATCACCTGCTTTCAAGACACCCATGCGGTTCCTTATCGGCGATTCGTAAATCACCCGCTCAATCCCATAGTTGAAGAACATTGCCAGGTCAAGAATCCGCCGGCTGTATAGGGCTCCCCCCAACCATGGGATGCTCTTCCGGTGACGAGACTTAATCAGCAGTTGAGAGGCTTCCGCGGCATGTCTCAGTGCTGCGGTCACTCCGTTTGCCGTCATCGGATCCACCATTGCCGCGGCTTCTCCAGCGATCAGCCAGTTTGGCCCGGCGACCCGGCCATGCATGCGGCAAATGAACGATGTGACCGATGGGGTAATTGCCGGCACAGCTCGCAAAAAACTCTCGAAGCGGGGGAACCGGCCTAGCTTGTCCCGAAAAATATCTTCCACGGTTTGTCCCTGCTGGCGGGCGACCTTGATCGTTTCCCCCATGGCTACATATCCCACGCTTATGGTCTCGGGGTTGATGGGTATTTCCCAAACCCATTCCATGTAGGGTGGCTTCACTCCGTCCGCATAGAGGGTTGTCCCTTCGACCGGCGTGGTCACCGGGAAATACCCCCAGATGGCTACTTTGCGCGGACCTGTCTCGTAGGTTGGCAGGTGGAAAGCCCGGGCGAATAAGCTTGAGGCCGAGCCCGAAGCATCGATAAACCAGGGGGAAGCGATTCTCTTGCCGGTCTGGGTGCTAACCGCCTCTACCCGTCGCCCGTTGGTTTCCACCGCAACGACGCGATCTTCAAGAAGAGTAACGCCGCAGCTGAGAACGATTTTTCGCAGGTGCCGATTCAGTTGACTCCGGTCAACATGCAGGGTACGCAGTTCTACGTTGAAGGGCGGCCGCCCTAACCACTCAGCCGGGAGATAGCTTTGGTCGCATCCATTCCCCAGTTTCAGGGTGACATGGCGCTTGTAAGTCGCAATTTTCTCCTCGATCAGCCGGGTCATGGTCAGTCCCAGGTCTGCCAATAGGCCGGGTGCCGACCAGTCCAGCGACTCGCCAATCGTGTCGTTCTCGATTCCGCAGGTGCCGACAGAAAGGACCCGCAATCCCGCCCGGGCCAGATGAATCGACGCAGCCATACCCGCCAGGCCGCCACCAATCACGGTTACGTCATTCCCGGCCACAAGGGATTGCTGATCGAGCGTGCCTGTCTGCTGAATGACCTCGATCCTTTCGCGCAACTGTATGCGTGCGAGCATACTGCCTGTGTGTCAGGCGGTTCGTCAGGATAAAGGTGGGCGTCTATCTCAACCTTTCGATTGAGGTAGCTCCGGTGTAATGGCGTTAGAATCCGATTGCGAATACCCGACTGCATGCAAGACAGGAAAGAAAGAGGTCGAAAGGCTTGATCGCTCGTCTTCGCCCGATCGCGCTCATTGCTGTCCTGCTGCTTCTGTGGCAAGTCGCGGTGACCCGGCGCCCCATTCACATCTTGCCGACGCCTTGGGGCGTCGTCGAAGGAATCGGCGATCTTTTACAACACGGGCTGCTATTTAAATACGTCGTGGCTTCGCTCTTTCGCGTCACCTGGGGCTTCTTGCTGGGAGTCGTGCTGGCTGTGCCGTTGGGGTTAATCATCGGCTGGAACCGCAGGTTGGAGATGGCATTCAATCCCCTGATTCAGATCCTTCGCCCCATCTCCCCTCTCGCCTGGATTCCCATCGCCATTCTCTGGTTCGGAGTAGGCGATCTCTCCGCTATCTTCCTTATCTTCCTGGGCTGCTTCTTTCCCTTGCTGCTGACCTCTATCAACGCGGTGCGGGGTATTCCGGCGGTGTATCTCAATGCGGGGCGCAACTTCGGTCTAAGGCAGGCCGCCTTGGTCTCGCGCGTCCTTTTCCCCGCCGTGATTCCACAACTGATTGTCGGCATGCGCATTACCCTGGGAGTTGCCTGGCTGGTGGTGGTGGCCGCGGAGATGATCGCAGTGAACTCCGGTCTGGGATTTCTCATTGTCGACGCTCGCAATGCCGGCAATCGTTATGACCTGGTAGTCGCCGGCATGGTCATTATCGGCCTGATCGGCTTGTTGTTGGATATAGGAATGCGTTCTCTCGAGCGTGTGAAGTCGCTTCGCTGGAGTTACTCGGAGGATTAGTTGGGAAAGTTGAAGTTACAGGCGGAGCACATCCATACAGTCTTCGTCCGCGACGGGGAAACGACGAGCCGTGCTCGACGACATCAACCTTGACGTCATCGAGGGGGAATTTGTTTGCCTGCTCGGACCCTCCGGCTGCGGAAAGTCGACACTACTTAGTACCATGGCCGGCTTTCTCTCTCCCACCAGCGGAACTATCAAGATCGATGGGGAACCCGTGCAGGGCCCGGACCCGCGACGCATCTTCGTTTTTCAGGAGCGTGGTGTTTTCCCCTGGCTTACCGTCGAGGGGAATATAGCGTTCGGACTTTTTCGCCTGAGCCACTCAGAGCGGCAGCAGCGCGTTGCCCACTACATCAAGATGGTGGGGTTGGAAGGCTTCGAGAAGGCCTATCCCGCCGCGCTCTCCGGGGGGATGAAGCAGAGGCTGGAAGTAGCGCGCGCGTTGGCTGTCAATCCGGACATGCTCTTTCTCGACGAGCCCTTTGGCGCCCTTGACTCCATCACCCGGCTCGTCATGCGTGGTGAGTTGCTGCGCATTTGGGAGGCGGAGCGCAAAACGATTATTTTCGTTACTCACGATATTGATGAGGCGGTCCAGCTGGCCGACCGTGTGGTGGTGATGAGTGCTCGCCCGGCCACCATCCAGCAGATCGTACCAATCGATATACCGCACCCACGGGACATCAGCTCGGCGCGTTACCTGGAACTGCGCGACGGCATTTTCCAACAGATCGGGTTGGCCCACAGAATATGAATTCGCTCGCAGAACCGAGGAAATGGGAAAAATTCTTCTGGCCGGTGCTGGCTTGCACGCTCCTTCTCGCGCTGTGGCACTACTCCGTCGTCTGGACGGCGACCAGGGTCTTTCCCTCGCCCCTCGACGTGAAGAAGGGACTCGCTGAGCTGATCCGGAAACAAGTGTTGTGGCCCGACATCATCGATTCCCTACGCCGGGTAGCCATCGGCTTCGGCGGCGCCGCCGCCATCGGTATTCCGCTGGGGCTGACGCTGGGATGGTATCCCGCGGCCAACCAGGTGGTGAACCCGGTGCTGCAGATTCTTCGCCCTATCAGTCCCATCGCCTGGATCCCTGTCGCCATCATCCTGCTCGGCGTGGGCGACCACGCCGCTACCTCGCTTATCTTCCTGGGAGCGCTTTTTCCCATCATCGTTGCCTGCGTCGACGGCGTATCGAACGTGCCCTCGGTCTTCCGCCTCGCTGGACGTAACTTTGGCCTCGGCCCGGTCCGGTTGCTTACCCAGGTCGTCTTCCCGGCCGCGCTGCCCAAAATCATCGTCGGTTTGCGTATTGCCCTCGGTATTGCCTGGCTGGTGGTGGTGGCAGCGGAAATGATTGCCGTCGATTCCGGACTTGGCTTTCTGGTGATCGATTCGCGTAACTCAGGTAAGCGATACGACCTGGTGGTGGCGGCCATGTTGCTGATCGGCCTGATTGGCCTGATCCTCGATTTCTGCTTCCGCCGGCTGGAGAGAATCAAATCCGTTCGATGGGGATTTCGCGATGAGTCTTAAGAGCAAGATCGTCCTGGGTGTATGCGGGTGGCTGGTCCTCATTACAGGGCTGCATGCCTGGCTGAATGTGAATTGGGCGGCTGTGCTGAATGACTATCGCCCGCCGGCACAACGCAGGATCACCGTTGCCTACCTCCCCGTCACCTGCCAGCTCACTTGCCCGGTAACGGACTACATCTCCAAGTACTCTTTGTCGGGTGAAATGTTTTTGCCCAAACTGTTTCAGGGCTTTCCGGAGATGAAGGAGGCGCTGATCTCGAACCGGGTACAGGCTGCCTTTATCGTTGCCCCGTTGGCGATTGCTCTGGTTGCCCAGGGAGTTCCCATCAAGATCGTTTACCTGGGCCACCGCTACGGCAGTGCGGTCGTTGTTCGCAAAGACGGTCCCATCAAGACGTTTGCCGACATGCGCGGCCGCACCATTGCCATCCCCAGCCGCTTTTCCGACGAGCGCTTGCTCCTGTTTCGCGCCATGAAGGTGTGGGGAATCAAGCCCAGCGAAATCAAGATGGTCGAGATGGCGCCCCCGGATGTTTCCGGCGCCCTGGCCGCGCATGCAATCGACGCCTTTGTGATGGGCGAGCCCTTTCCCTCGCAAGCGGAGATGGCTGGTTTTGGACGAGTCCTTTTTCAGGCCCGCGAATATTGGCCGGACTACATGTCATGCATTCTGGTCGTGCGCCAGGATCTGATCGATAAGCGCCCCGAAGTCGTTCAGACGCTGGTGGATGGCATCGCCCGTTCCGGCCTTTGGCTGGATACGAGCAAGCCCCATCGTGAGGATGCCGCGGATTTTGTTGGCCGTTTTTACTACAACCAGAAACCTGCACTCCTGCGATGGGCCCTGACCAAACCGATGGACCGCGTCACCTATAGCCCCCTTGCCCCGCGCAAAGCAGATTTCGATATGGTGCGCGATTTGATGATAGAAACCGGGGTCTTGAATAAGAAGATCGAGTTCAGCGACTACACCGACACCCGCTTCTCTGACCAAGCCAGTATCCAGACACCCTGGAGATATGAACCCGGCACTGCAACTGCCCGGTAAGGAGATAACGAAAATGTTTCGTAGACGATTTCTTCAAATGATGACCATAGCGAGTGTTGGCGGGCTGGCTCCTCTCGAAGCCATGTCGGCTGGAAACAGCAAGACCGTGATCTATTTCGTTAAGGGATTCAGTTGTATCACCTGCGCCACCGGCCTCGATACCCTGCTTGGCCAACAGCAAGGCATCATTTCGAGCAAATCAACCTACCCGGAAGGTAAAGTGACGGTCGGCTTCGATCCCCGCCAAATCAGCGAGCAAGCCATCGTCGCATTCATCACCGATCTCGGTTTCACCGTGCAACCTGAACCGAAAGGCTGAATACATGTCCCAGGAACGAAATTACTCGCAATTGGCCGCCACGCTTGCCGCATCGCTGGATCTTAAGCAACCGCCGGTTGCGATTTCCTTCGCCGACTCTTTGCCCGCGGGCGTGAAAAGTCACGCTGGCCGGGCTCCCGCAGGTTGCAGGTTCTGGGAAGACGGCGCGACTACCGCATTTTCGACGTCCGCTGCAGACCACAGCCTTTGTGCCATTGGTGTTTATACTCACAACCTTCAAACCTCGCCGGCTCAGCAGACTGACTTGATGGATGCTCTCAAGGTGTTCGGCGAGCTCGACTACGTGAGACCGGAAGACCTGGCGCTCATTCCAGTGCTGGGATCGCAGCCCGGGTACGTCGTCTATGCGCCTTTGGCGGATACTCCGCTGCCCCCGGACGTTGTGCTCCTCTTCGTAAATGCGAATCAAACCCTTATCCTTTCCGAAGCAACGCAGCAGGTAGAAAATCAGAATGCTCCCGCCATGGGCAGACCGGCCTGCGCGGTCGTTCCCCAGGTGATGAACACTGGCCGGGCAGCGCTGAGTTTGGGTTGCTGTGGAGCACGGGCCTATCTGGATGTGCTCACCGACGACGCGGCCGTCTTTGCGATACCCGGACACAAACTCGAGGCCTATACGCGGCGGATCGAGGCCCTGGCCAAAGCAAATGGTGTCCTTTCAAAATTCCATCAAATCCGACGTCATGCGATCGCCGCAGGTGGGACTCCCTCGATTAAGGACTCGTTGGCCGCCATGGCGCCCTAGGGCTAAAGGGGAATTGTCCGCGATACTCCTAAGAATTTGCGCCTCGACCCATAACCAGCCGTGGAGTTGCCGCATTCTCCGGGTGGTCAGGAGAAGCCGGGCGCGATGGTTCCATCCCCAGTCCCTGGGGTGGCGAAGTGAGCCGGCAAAACCGGGATTATCAGCCACCCCTGGGAGGAGTTGGGAAGTGCAGTGGTTGAGAAAGAACTGACTGTCCGCCCCTTGGGGCGTGCCAGGGACGGCGGCCCTGGGTTGAGGTTGGGTTTCAGGAGTGCGATGTTTGCGTCCTGACGGCGGCTAAGTCCTTTGTTTCACGAAGGTGCTCAAATTTTATTTTTCCCGCCCTCCTAAGTTGTCTAGGAGAGTGCGATTCGCCGGAGTGCTCTGGCTGGTTTGATTGCTCCCGGCGATGAGTTCGGGGGGCTTTTCATTTTTGAACACACCTCTTCGTTCCGCGTGCCGCGGGTTTTTGGGTGGAGAATCTCGGGTTAGTGGGACTCTTAGTTAGGACGGTAGTACGGGTTGGTCTTGGCGTCCAGAGCGGCTGAAAAAAAAGATGTGGATGCAGGGTAGGTAAACTACTCTTCATCCATATTCCGCAAAATACGGAAATCCAGGACTGTTCGCCTGATCGTGCGCGCTCCAGCTGGAACCCAGGGCTGGCGTCTTTGGGCATTTTCAGCCAGTGCTGTCCAAATTAGCGAATAAATCGGGCTTGATGTGCAGTAATCCGTTGATTGTGCGGAACCGAGCGGTCTCAATGAAAATCGGGTTGGCTTTGGGAGATTTGCTATCACTTCCACGCGCAGTTCAGGTCCACCCAGGACTAACGTCCTGGGACATTCTCAGTCGTCCCTGCGGGACTGGTCTCGGCGGCAATGTACACCCAGGACTGACGTCCTGGGCTACTTTCAGCCGTCCCTACGGGACTAATTCCGATACACGCTGATCGTTGATCTGTTTTCAGCGAGTGCGGTACAAATCGGCCGATCAAAAAAAACTAATTTGGACAAGTTTGATTTTCAGCCAGTGCTGTCCAAATTAGCGAATAAATCGAGCTTGATGTGCAGTAATCCGTTGATTGTGCGGAACCGAGCGGTCTCAATGAAAATCGGGTTGGCTTTGGGAGATTTGCTATCACTTCCACGCGCAGTTCAGGTCCACCCAGGACTAACGTCCTGGGACATTCTCAGTCGTCCCTGCGGGACTGGTCTCGGCGGCAATGTACACCCAGGACTGACGTCCTGGGCTACTTTCAGCCGTCCCTACGGGACTAATTCCGATACACGCTGATCGTTGATCTGTTTTCAGCGAGTGCGGTACAAATCGGCCGATCAAAAAAAACTAATTTGGACAAGTTTGATTTTCAGCCAGTGCTGTCCAAATTAGCGAATAAATCGGGCTTGATGTGCAGTAATCCGTTGATTGTGCGGAACCGGGTGAATCTCAAAGAGAATCGGGTTGGGTTAAATGGATCGCTTGTCGAGATTTGTACAGAGGCCCGAGCGAAACTGCAGGTCCCCTTCGACTTCGCTCAGGGCAGGCTCTCCCCTACGCTCCCCCCGATTTCCTGTCCAGCTTAGTGGCGTTGGCGAACTTCGTGCGGCTTCCCGTTGGGAAAGCCGCATACGTCAACTTGGATGGTACTGCGATATAGGAAATCCGGGTCCGCTGCAGTCGGGATGACAAAGTTGAGGGCAGTGCCCACCTTGGCATGAGTGGAGGTGGATGGACAGAACTGAAAAAAACTAATTTGGACAAGTCTGACTTTCAGCCGTTCCCTTCGACAGGCTCCCACGGCACGCCGGGGCAGGCAGGGCAGGCTCTGCGGGACTGAGATTAGTTGGCGGAGTTCTCACGCAGACTCTAAAGCCCGTACTCTTCAACAACCAGACTTCTTCCGCAGCCTGTGAAAGCGGTTCGACGGATGTCTGGAGTGCATTTCGCGAAAGCACGAGATATGGAGCGCTTTGCTTTTCGCGGGTACTTAAAATGCCTTGAAAATTCTCCCGATTTTAACCGCTTGCCCCAACCTCGCCTCCCCGGTGGGCCCACTTCTGAGAGAATCCTTGCATTGGGAAAAATTGCCCACGACAGATCCAAAGTGTGGCTGGGGCATCAAACCTGCTGAGTCACATCAGAGAAACGGAGCAAAGCAATGGCAACCGCGGTGAAGGTGCAATCTCTCACGCAACGAGCAGCCTGGAAGGCGCTTGAGACCCATTACCAACAAGTTCGCAATGTTTCTTTGCGCTCGCTGTTTTCCGACGATCCAGGACGTGCCGCCCGTTTTTCCCTCGAGGCGGCCGGTCTTTTTCTCGATTACTCCAAGAACCGCATCACCGAGGAGACGCGCAAGCTCCTTCTCCAACTGGCCCAGGAATCCGGCCTGCGGGAGCGCATCGACGCCATGTTCCGCGGGGACAAGATCAACATCACCGAAAAGCGGGCGGTGCTGCACGTCGCGTTGCGCGCGCCCAAAGGGGAAGCCATCTTTGTCGATGGCCAGGATGTAGTCCCGGAAGTCCACGCGGTGCTCGATAAGATGGCCGCCTTCTCCGACCGCGTGCGCAGTGGCGACTGGAAAGGCCACACCGGCAAGCGCATTCGCAACGTGATCAACATCGGCATCGGAGGCTCCGATCTCGGCCCGGTGATGGCCTATGAGGCGCTCAAGTTCTACAGCGACCGCAAGCTGGTCTTTCGCTTTGTCTCCAACGTCGACGGCACCGACTTCGCCGAGGCGGTGATCGATCTGGATCCCGCCGAGACCCTGTTCATCATCTCCTCCAAGACCTTTACCACGCTCGAGACCATGACCAATGCGCACTCAGCGCGCGATTGGGCGCTGGCGGGTCTAAAGGACGAGGCTGCGGTCGCCAAGCATTTTGTCGCGGTTTCGACCAATGGCGCTGAGGTCAAGAAATTCGGCATCGACACCGCCAACATGTTCGGCTTCTGGGATTGGGTCGGCGGCCGCTACTCCATGGACTCCGCCATCGGCCTCTCCACCATGCTGGCCATCGGCCCGGCAAATTTTCGCGCCATGCTCGACGGCTTCCACCAGATGGACGAGCATTTCCGGACCGCTCCCTTCGAGAGCAATCTGCCCGTGATCCTGGGGCTGCTTAGCGTCTGGTACAACGACTTCTTTGGCGCGCAGACCGTGGCAGTACTGCCGTATGAGCAGTATCTAAAGCGATTTCCTGCCTACCTGCAGCAGCTCACCATGGAAAGCAACGGCAAACACGTCACCCTCGAAGGCGAGCGGGTCGATTACGACACCGGCCCGATTTACTGGGGCGAGCCGGGAACCAACGGGCAGCACTCGTTCTACCAATTGATCCACCAGGGAACCAGGCTGATTCCCTGTGACTTCATCGGTTTTGAAAAGACCCTCAATCCGCTGGGGCGGCACCATGACATGCTGCTGGCCAACGTCTTTGCCCAGGCCGAGGCTTTGGCTTTCGGGAAGACGCCGGAGCAGGTCAAGGCCGAAGGGACGCCGGATTGGCTGGTTCCGCATCGCGTCTTCGAGGGCAACCGCCCGTCGAACGTCATCCTGGCGGATAAGCTCACACCCGAAACGCTGGGCAAGCTGGTAGCGCTCTATGAGCACTCGGTATTCACCCAGGGCACCGTCTGGCAAATCGACTCCTTCGATCAATGGGGCGTCGAGTTGGGCAAGGTGCTGGCCCAGCACATCATTGCCGAGATTGAGGCTCCGGATGACGCAGGGCTGAAGCATGATGCTTCCACCAACAACCTTATCCGCCGCTACCGCAAGCTCAAGTAAAGCCGCGTGATTGACGAAGAACACTTAACCGAAAGAGGAGCGATTCGATGCAATTAGGAATGGTGGGTCTGGGCAGAATGGGCTCCAACATGGTCAAGCGCTTGCTGAACAACGGTCACACCGCCGTGGTGTACGACCGGTCGGCGCAGGTGGTTCAGGATCTGGAAAAGCAAAAAGCCGTAGGCGCCTCTTCGCTCGCGGACATGGTAAGCAAGCTCTCCAAGCCGCGCGCCATCTGGCTGATGATTCCCGCCGCCGTGGTGGACCAAACCATCGCCGAGATTGCGCCTCACCTGGAGTCCGGCGACATTTTGATCGATGGCGGCAATTCCTACTACATCGACGACATCCGTCGCAGTGAACAGCTCGCGCCTAAGGGAATTCAATATGTCGACGTTGGCACCAGCGGCGGTGTCTGGGGTCTGGAACGAGGCTACTGCCTGATGATCGGCGGCCCCACCGCCGTGGTCGAGCACCTGGAACCGATTTTCAAAACCATCGCTCCTGGCGTCGGCGATATTCCCCGCACTCCGCGGACGGGACAAGATTGGCGGCACGGCGGAAGAGGGGTACCTGCATTGCGGGCCCAGCGGCGCCGGCCACTTTGTCAAGATGGTGCACAACGGCATGGAGTACGGCATCATGGCGGCCTATGCCGAAGGCCTCAACATCCTGCACCACGCCAATGTCGGCCACAAGACCGGGGAGATCGATGCCGAAACCACGCCGCTACGCGATCCCCAGGACTATCAATTTGACTTCAACCTTTCGGATGTGGCGGAAGTGTGGCGGCGGGGCAGCGTGATCTCCTCCTGGTTGCTGGACCTTACCGCGGCTGCGTTGACCAAGAGTCCTGCCCTAGCGGAGTTCGCCGGTCACGTCTCCGATTCCGGCGAGGGCCGTTGGACCATCAAGGCGGCGATTGACGAAGGCGTGCCCGCGCCGGTGCTCACCGCGGCGCTCTACGAACGCTTCAGTTCGCGCGGTGAAGCCGATTTCGCCGATAAACTGCTCTCCGCCATGCGCTTTGAATTTGGAGGACACCTGGAAAAGGCAGCCAAGTAGTCAGACTGCCTTTACACTAGTGTTGCTTTCGATTTGCCCTGTAAGGACACTAGCGCTTGCCTCGTACGTCTCCGCTCTTCCGCTCTACCCTTCTCCTCGCGCTCCTGATGGTCGCGGCCCTGCCGGCCGCGACCGCTCAGGCTCCCTTACGCACCATCGGCTTCATGACCGACTTCGATGTCAAAGATGACGCCGTGGGTATCTGCAAGGCGGTGATGGAGGGGGTTGCTCCGGGCGTAAGAATCATCGACATCACGCATCAGGTGACGCCTTTCGATATCGCGGAGGGGGCACGTTTTCTCGCCGGTTCAGCGCCTTATTTCGCCAAGAATGCTGTCTTTGTGGTGGTGGTTGATCCGACGGTGGGCAGCAAACGCAAGGCGATCATTGCGCAATCCAGGGTGGGCCAGTTTTTCGTCCTGCCCGATAATGGCTTGCTCACCCTGGTTGCGGACCGAGATGGCATCGTGGCGGCCCGGGAAATCACCAATCCCGCATGGATGATTGGCGCCGCGCTCTCCTCGACCTTCCACGGCCGGGATATTTTCTCTCCTGCGGGAGCCCACCTTGCTCGGGGTGACGATTGGACCACAGCGGGTCCATCCCTCGATGTAGACAAGCTGGTGCGATTGGAGATTCACTCGGCCACCATCGACGCCGCCGGTTTGCACGGCAAGGTGCTGGGAGTCGATGGGCCTTTCGGAAACCTGGTGCTGAACGTCCCTGCCGAAACCTTTGCCAAGCTGGGCTATACGCTCGGCGACTCCATACCGGTGACGCTGGGCGGCAAGGATTACCACTTTCCTTTTGTGAAGACTTTCAGCGATGTCCCGGTTGGCGCACCTTTGTTCTATATCGATTCGCGGGGGCGGCTGAGCCTGGGGGTCAATCAGCGAAACTTCTCCGAGACCTACAAGCTTTCGGCGGGGGCTGAGTTGTTGATTCCGGCCAAGCATTGACTCCGGTGTCAGGGCACGACTTTAGTCGGGCCGGAAATAATTGAAAATACCTGGAGCTTTAGTGTCTGCGTGAGAACTAGCGAAACCGCAGGCCCCTACGCTACGCTTCGCTCAGGATGACAAAGTTGAGGGCGGCGGGCCGAGCTTGGCATGGGTGGAGCTGGATGGACGGAGCTGTAGGGAGTTGTTAGAGGGAAGGGCGCACAGCAGGTCCCTCCACGGCACGCCGGGACAGGTCGGCTACGCTCGGAGGCTGTGACTTTTTAATTTCCCTTGTGGTCTGTGGCCGGAAAGCTCCGAAGAGCATCTGCCAACAAGCATCGCCGGGGTTCCTTCGGCTACGCTCAGGACAGGCTCTTCGACTGCGCGCATAAAGCCCTCTGTTATGCGATAGATCTGCGAGGCGCTTCGCTCCCACGGCACGCCGGGGCAGGCAGGATGACGCCTTTCTGGAGGGGATTGAAAAACATCTGGTCGGGTGCAAAAAACACGAAAAGATCAAAAAGTCACAGACTCTCGGGATGACAAGGTTGAGGACGGCGGCCGAGCTTGGCATGGGTGGAGATGGATGGACGGAGCTGTAGGGAGTTGTTGGAGGGAAGGGCGCACAGCAGGTCCCCGTTCGGCTTCGCTCAGGGCAGGCTCTGCGGTTTCGCTAGTTCTCACGCAGACTCTTAGACTTTTCCAAACTGACTGCTTCAGTGGGAAGCTGGGACTCAACGCCGGGCTTTAAACGCTCATACACGCTCCCCGATCGCATGTGCGTGGCCGCCATCTCAAAAAAACGGGCGCGGAGGCAGGGCTTCCAGATAAAAATGTCTGTGCACAGCTCCATCGGCTCGCAGTATCTTCTGAGCAACAAAGAGGACCCGCCAACAAAGTTGATGAGCTTCTGCCTGCGCCCAATCTCATGCTCCAACATGAAGGCCCGCATCACGGCGGAAATGGATTCCTTCTTGTAGTGCATGTCGTTCATTTGCATGTCCACATAGGTCACGCCATGGCGGCGCCAGCCGGCCAGGATGCTTAACCATGGACCATCCGGTAAGCGGAGGCCCATGGAAAAAAAGTCAGCATTCACGCGCAGCAGGCGATATCGGGCGTGGAAGAATTTGCTTATGCGCTGCGGCATCGATTTAGTTTCCAGCGCCAACATTCCCTCCAGTGACTGATCCGGATCGAGCGCAGGCTCAAATTGAACCTTCGCGCTTTTTTCCAGTTGTTGGCGCTTGCCTGCAAGGCTACGCCGCGTGCGCGGTCCCAGCCGCGCCAGCAGGCCTTCGTAAGTGGTCTCCAGCGGCAGCTTGTGCTGTACCGTCGTTGCACTGAATCTGCGCAAGTTGCTCGCCGGGCCCATCACCTCGATGCACGACTCCAGAGAAGCCTTGACGCTGAGGCTTACGCCGTGAATACGCCGCTCTTTCAGCAGGGCTTGCGTCGCCAGATGTACGTAGTGCACACGGTGTGCCGGGGGGCCGGCCACCAGACTTTCCCCGATGTAATCTCCGCCGCGGAATAATCCCATCCCGATGCCCAGCCTGGTGTGCTCAAAGAATAGGACACAGGCTTCGAGTTCGCGCTCCCGGCGAATCAGCACAGCCGCACATCTTCTGTTTGCCAGGGTATTTGCAGCCATGAAGTATTGCGGCTCGGTCGTCAGATCGTCTTGCTGGCCACAACGCCGGCGGAGTTCGAGAATCTCGGCCAGGCATGAGTGCAGTTTCCGGTTGCCGATCACCAGATCTGTGGCTCTTGCGCAGTCGCTAAACGCGGAAATTGCTCTTGAGGCAATCCCTGGCGTGCCGCCAGCCAACCGTTGACGGTCATCGCTTGTGCTCGCGTTGTTTCTGTCGGGGATAAGAGACGTTTGCGCCATGCTGTTCGCGGTCATCAGGAGTTGAGCGCCGCATATTCCTTCGGCCACCACGAGTTCCCGCTCCTTTCAGGAGAGATGGAAGGCAAACAGAAGCAGGCGATGGCGGCTGGAATGATCTTACGGCAGGCGCTGAATTAAGACGGGTGCGGGCGACCCATCCGGGCGTGGAAAACTGGAACGCGCACTGCGATTGTGCTTTTTTGGGACGCGTAGCACCAAAAAAGCACCGATCGACGATTCCCCGGCGCCCCCTCCGCAAATGACTGCACCTGCATCGGTTACAGATGAGGCGCGGAGTCCTCCTCTGCTTGGCAATCGTCAGGACTCAACTTGTCCTGCGACGGCGGCAGTAAAGAACCGTGAACCAGAACACCACCACCAGCAACCCGTCACAACCCAGACTCGTCCATGCGGCCCCGCGCCAGGAATAGCGGGGCAAGATAACCAGGTTGAGAGCAATGTTGATGAGGGCCACCACTACCTGGATCGCCATGCGCGTGCGTTGCAGTCCAGCACCCGAAAGCGCATCCGCCAGGAAAGAGTGGAGGCAGCGCAGGAAGGGAATCAGTGCCAGCCATCGCACCGCGGGAACGACAGCATCGTACTTGGATCCCAGGATGTGCGGTAAGACGGGTGCGGACAGCCATAGTCCGGCCGACGCGACGGAACCGTAGACCGCGGCTTTCCGCATCAGTCCCAGCGCGTAAGCATAGGTGGCGCCGATGCCATCCATCCCTTTGCGGAAGAAGCGCGGGTACGCGGCCGCAGCCAGCGACCGGATCGGAGTCATGCTTACGTCGATTACGCGATAGGCCGCGCCATAGACGCCGGTGGACGCCAGGTCCGCCAGCTTGCTCAGCATGATTTTGTCGATGTCGTTATAGATCGTTGTCGCCGAGCCGGCGATGCTGAAAAACACGCCTTCCGCGATGTCCTCCCGTAACGCCGTCCGGTCCGTGGCTGGCCATCCCCACAGCTGCGAGCCCTTGGCGACGGCGTAGATCATGCCCAGCAAGGTGGTGAACAGGTAGACCAGCACCCAGCGATCGAGCGTCACCGGATGCACCGTCGCCATCAACACCACGATGCCGGCCAGCCGCAACAGGCTAACCACCACATTCTGGATCGAGGTTTGCTTCATCCGGTCAGAGGCGGCAAAGCCGAATGCGGCCAGTTCTGTCACTTTCATCAACACCATGTCTGCGACACAAATCAGCAAGACGGCAAACGGTGCAGTCTTCAGGTGCAGGAGCAAGCTCAACCCAATCCCCACGGCGGTGAGCAATGCACCGGAAAGCACAGTGAGCAGGATTCCGTTGCCCCAGCAGATGGCCGCTACCCGTTTGCCGGAGCGCACATTCTTGATAAAAAGGTTGGGTGTGCCCAGGCCGGAGAAGGGTCCGAGCAGAGCGGCCATCGCCACCACGGTCACGAACGCGCCGTACGCATCCGGGCCCAGCGATCGGGCAACGAGAACAAAATAGGCAGCCTGAATGACCAGCCTAAAGCCCTGCCCGACGGAAAGGTGGGCAGTGTCCCTGACCAAGCCGCGGGTCTTCATGCGTGCCGTTAGGTTCACAAGCAGACCCTCATTTTCAGGTCTATGCCAATATAAGCGTCAGTCAAACGACCGTTTGTCAACCTGTCCGACCTCGCCGGCCTAAGCGGCTGCTACAACGGGAGATTGGGCGCAAGAACCACGGAGAGCAACAAATCCTTTATGCTTTGGCCTGATGCACAAAAGGAGTGACCCGCTTGTTCTGTCGTAGTTTCGTGGTGCTGTTGTTCTGGTTGTTGATATTTCCCTGGTATGTGCGGGCCCAGAGCACTACCCCACCCCCGGCCCCCGCCCCGCAAAACGCTCAACCGCAGGCCATGGGCGTAAACACCGGAGGAACCTATGCGCCGGTGCTCGACTCAGAGCAGCGCCCCATCACCGCCGGCGGCTTTGTGAAGACCGGTCCCGTGATTTTTGAGGATATTGCCGCCAAGGCCGGCCTGACCGTCTGGCACCACACCATGGGTACTCCGAAGAAGCAGTTCATCCTGGAGGCGCCGGGGTCTGGTGTGGCGCTGCTGGATTACGACAAAGACGGATGGCTCGACATCTACATGGTCAACGGCTCGACCTACGACGCGCTATCGGGCAAGGCTGTCTCCCCCCATGCGGCGCTTTTCCATAACAATCATGACGGCACCTTTACCGATGTGGCGGCTAAGGCCGGTGTGACCAACGACCGCTGGGGATTTGGAGTAGCCGTAGGCGACTACGACAATGATGGCTGGCCGGATCTATTTGTCGCCAACTTCGGCCATAACCGCCTCTATCACAACAACCACGATGGCACTTTCACCGACATGGCGGAGAAGGCAGGCGTGCAACTGGGAAACTGGTCGAGCGGGCCGACCTTTGGTGACTACGACGGCGACGGCAGG
This sequence comes from uncultured Acidobacteriaceae bacterium, assembly GCA_963746595.1. GTDB lineage: Bacteria > Acidobacteriota > Terriglobia > Terriglobales > Acidobacteriaceae > PALSA-350. The sequence continues at coordinate 229,845 of CAVVBS010000009.1, read as the reverse complement.
CTCGATCTATTCGTCTCCGGCTACGTGCACTACGATCAGGACAAGCCGCCCGCAACCGATAGCAACGCGGTGCCTGCGAACTTCTGCCAGTTCCGCGGGGTCAACGTGATGTGTGGTCCGCGCGGGCTCAAGGGAGAGCATGACCATCTCTTCCACAACAACGGCGACGGCACCTTCACCGACGTCAGCGAAAAGGCCGGAGTAAGCGATCCCAATGGCTACTACGGTTTCACCTCTGTGTTCGCGGACCTGAACAACGACGGCAAGGTGGATCTGCTGGTGGCCGACGACTCCACTCCTAACTACCTCTACATCAACAAGGGCCACGGCACCTTCGAAGATGACAGCTATGCCTCGGGTTATGCGCTCAACGAGAATGGCCGCGAAACGGCGTCCATGGGGGTTGCTGTCGGCGACTATCAAAACAACGGCCGCCTTGGTCTTTTCAACACCACGTTTTCCGACGACTACGATGTGCTCTACCGCAACGATGGCGATGCCAATTTCACCGACGACAGCTATGCCGCCGGTGTGGCCGAGCCGACCGTGCCGTTCCTGGGCTGGGCTACCGAGTTCATCGATTACGACAACGACGGCTGGAAAGACCTGTTCATCGCCAATGGCCACGTCTACCCGCTGGTAGACAAGAACAACTGGGGCACCACCTACGCCGAGCGACCGTTGTTGTTCCACAACCTGCTGGGCAAGAAGTTTGACTTGATGCCCGCGGTCGAGGGCTCCGGCCTGGCCCTGGTTATCCCCGCGCGCGGCGCGGCCTTTGGCGATCTCTTCAACGACGGCCGCATCGACGTGGTGATCAATAGCATGGACAGCGCGCCCACGCTCTTGCGCAATGTCGACCCGGATCACCACCACTGGGTGGAGCTGAGCCTGGTTGGAGGAGCAAAGAGTCCGAGGGATGCGGTGGGCGCGGCGGTCTACCTCACGGCCGGCGGCCTGCGGCAGCGGGGCGACGTGCTCAGCGGGGGCAGCTTTGTTTCCTCCAACGATCCGCGGGTACACTTTGGCCTGGGCGATAGCGACAAAGTCACCGCGGTGGAGATTCACTGGCCCAGCGGTCTGAAGGAGAAGGTGAACCTGCCCGGTATCGACAAGATCTTCACCGTCGAGGAGGGTAAGGGCGTGACCGGGCAGACCTGCGCCAAATGCCCACAGCACGGCAAGTAGCGGCGCTTTTTAACGCATTTTTGCTAATACTGTGGTCCGGTGGGATCAGTTATGTGCGGCCATTTTTGTCCACCCCGTGCACGCCAAGACCGCGTGCCCCGGTCTTGGCGGAATGGCCGCGTCGGGTTCAATTTCCTGGGCTGCGCCATTAGCAAAAATGCTCTCGAGGAACCATGAACGAACAGAATATGCAGTTTCCCCATCGCCGCTTCGATCCTCTCCGTGGCCGCTGGGTCCTGGTTTCCCCGCACCGTACCCAGCGCCCCTGGCAGGGCGAGGTCAGCCGGACCGATACCAAGCCGCCGGTGCATTACGACCCGGAATGCTATCTTTGCCCCGGCAACGTGCGTGCCGGCGGGCAGCATAACCCGCAATACACGGGTGTCTTTGCTTTTGTGAACGACTACGCTGCGCTCTTGCCCGACTCGCCTGGCTGGGCGACGGAGATTGGCAACGGCTTGCTGCGAGCAGAGAGTGAGCGCGGTGTCTGCCGCGTATTGTGCTTCCATCCCGACCACAGCCTCACGCTGGCAGGCATGGAGGTGGCTGACATCGTCCGCGTAGTGGAAGCGTGGACGGCGGAGTTCACTGAGTTGGGTGCGCGCCCGGAGATCCGTCACGTGCAGATCTTCGAAAACCGCGGCGCGATGATGGGCGCGAGCAATCCCCACCCCCATGGCCAGATCTGGGCCACCGAGCATATTCCTGACGAGCCGCTGACGGAACTGGCGAACCAGCGCGCGTATGCCCAGCAGCACGATTCCTGCCTGCTCTGCGACACGCTCAAGATCGAACTGGAGCAGCGCCAGCGCATCGTGTGCGAGAACCAGGAATTCGTGGTGCTGGTGCCTTTTTGGGCGGTCTGGCCGTTCGAGACCCTGGTGCTCAGCCGCGCGCACCTGGGGAGCTTGGATGCGTTCAGCCCCGCGCAGCAACACGGGCTGGCGGATATTCTCAAACAGTTGACCATGCGCTACGACCGTCTGTTCGCCACCAGTTTCCCTTACACCATGGGCTTTCATCAGCGTCCAACGGATGGGGAGGCGCATGCGGAATGGCATTTTCATGGTCACTTCTACCCGCCCCTGCTCCGTTCTGCAACCGTCCGCAAATTCATGGTGGGCTTCGAAATGTTGGGCATGCCGCAGCGGGACATCACTCCAGAAACGGCCGCCGAGCGGCTGCGCGCGGCCGGTGGGTAAACTTCGTGACTATGCGTCGACTCCGGCTGCTGGCTTGTCTCCCCTTTTTCCTGTCGTTGTGCCTGGCCGCCCAGAATCCTGCTCCGGTCATTACCGTCGACCACGGGCCGAATACCGCCGCGCAGCAAGCCAAGCCTTACGTGGTGCTGGTTTCGCTCGACGGCTTCCGCTACGACTACGCCAAGAAGTATGGCGCCAAACATCTGCTGGCGCTGGGTGCACAGGGTGCGATCGCGGGCCAGGGAATGATCCCGTCTTATCCCTCGCTGACCTTTCCCAATCACTACACGCTGGTCACCGGGCTTTATCCCGAGCACCACGGCATCGTGGCTAACAACTTTTACGATCCCATCCGCAAACAACGCTACTCAAACAGCGACGCGGTCACCAGCGGCGATGGCAGTTGGTACGGGGGCACCCCGCTCTGGGTGCTGGCGGAGAAACAGGGCATGCGGAGCGCGTGCTTCTTCTGGCCCGGCTCGGAAGCGGAGATCGATGGCGGCCGGCCAACCTACTACCTCAAATTTGACGACCACTTTCCCGATGCCAAACGGATCGAACAAGTCCTTGCCTGGCTGCGCATGCCGCCCGAGCAGCGGCCGCACTTCATCACGCTTTACTACTCCAACGTCGATCATGCCGGGCATCAATACGGCCCCGACAGTCCGCAGACCGCTGCGGCCGTTGAGCACGTCGATCAGTTGGTCGGCGATCTATGGGCGCAGCTTCACCAGCTGCAACTGCCGGTCGACCTGTTTGTAGTCTCCGACCACGGCATGGAGAGGGAGCAGGGACCCTGGATCGATCTGGACAAGTACGCCGACCTGGCGAACTTCACTACCGTCGGATGGCTACTCTATCCCAACTCCGAAGCCGCGGCGGAGAAGGCCTACCAGGAGTTGAAGATCAAGAGCGATGCCTTCACCGTCTATCGGCGCAAGCGGGTTCCGGCGGCTTTCGAGTACGACTACAATCCCCGCGAGGGCGATCCCGTCATTGTGGCCAACGGGCCCTATGCCATTCGCGCCCATGGTCCGGCGAACGGCTCACCGGACAAGCCTCCGGAAGCGGGAGTACATGGATACGATCCGCGGGCGATGAAGTCCATGCGCGCCCTCTTCATTGCCGTTGGCCCGGACATTCGTCCAGGCTCGACGCTAGAGCCCTTTGAGAACGTGAATCTCTATCCGCTGCTGGCGAGCATCCTGGGCCTGGACGCTCCGAAAGTCGACGGCAACCTGCACGTGCTATCAAAGATCCTGAAAAGCCCACCCGCCGAAGATGAGCCCTAGCAAGCCAAGACGTCTCTTCTCGAAGAAGGGCAGGACTGTTACAGCCGCGGGAAACTCAGGTTTTGTGCCAGGGACTTTATGGGCTGCGGAAGAAACACGCTCCACGAAGGGCACGGGTTTAGCCGTGCCATATAGAGCCGCAGAGTATGAGGGCTTTTAGCCCCTGAGGTGCGGATTTCTGCGCCCTTCCAGACGAGATGCCCACCTTTCGCACTCTGCCTTTGCGCTGAGTCACAAAATTTGCGCCGAATCATGGGGAAACCGTCACTCAGGGGCTAAAGCCCTCTCCATTCGCATACTATTTGCGGCACGGCTAAACCCGTGCCCTTCGTGGAGTTTGCTTTTCCGCAGCCCGTTTAGTCGGGAGGTAAAGGGCAAATGGTGGCGCACCTTGGCATTCGTGGAGGGGGATGGACAGCATGCAGGGAGTTGTTAGGAGGAAGGGCGCACAGCAGGTCCCTCGGCTACCTCCGTATTTCCTGTCAGGCTTGGTGGTGTCGATCGACCTCATGCGGCTTTCCTTAATGAAAGCCGCATACGTGGCCGTTGACTAGCGCCGCGCAGTAGGAAATCCGGAGTACGCTCGGGATGACAAGGTTGAGGGTGGTGGCGCACCTTGGCATTCGTGGAGGTGGATGGACAGAGTCGAAAAAGGCTTCTTTGGACAAGATTGGGCTACTCTCAGCCGTCCCATTCGACAAGCTCAGGGCGGGCTCTACGGGACTCAATGTGGAGAGCGTGGTTCTCACGCAGACTCTTAGAAGCCCCTGGGTACGTCTTTCTCCAACGCTCCGCTGCGACGGAAACTACCTGGGCAGGCGGAGAACTCTCGAATCCTGAAAGATGCTTCTTCATCTACCTAGGGATGAAGCTTTCCGACTCGTCGTTGTCAGATACTCTTTTGCTCGACAATCCCATCTGGCATGCCCTATCCACGGAACAGAGTGGGTTGGCCCTAGGCAACGGGCTCGCCAAGCGCTTCCCCATGGATGTCTCCCCATTTGGCGGATTGATCGATCAATCCGCGGCCGCTTACCGCGCGCTGGAAGAATTACTTCCGGGAGCAGTCACCGCTTTAGCCCTCGATGTTGCGCCAATTCTCCCTCCGAATTGGGAGATGGTACACAGCGGAAAGATGTACCAGATGATTTGTGAGACGCCGGCCCACCGGGACGACAGTCCGATCTTCCGCGAACTGACAAAGGCTGACGTTCCCGAGATGCTGGCGTTAACCAAGCTGACAGAGCCGGGTCCCTTTCTGCCCCGGACGATAGAACTCGGTACCTATCTCGGCGTTCACGATGCCGGGAATCTGGTGGCCATGGCGGGTGAACGGCTGCATCCTACCGGGTTCACTGAAATCAGCGCGGTGTGCACGCATCCGCAATACCGCGGGCGAGGCTACGGAAATGCGCTCATGTCCGCCTTGATCACCCGCATCAGGAGGCGAGGCGAGATTCCATTTCTGCACGTGAAAACAGAAAATACTGCTGTTCGCCTATACGAAAAACTGGGGTTCCAGGTACGCGCTCAACTGCATCTGGCGGTAATCAAATACGGCGCGGTTTCCATCTAACCCCTCCGTCGCTCCTCTTGACAACCTAGAGGAAAGAATGTTTCATCTAGATTGTCAAGAGGTGGCAACCAGCCATGCCCGCACAGTCGGACCCATCCAACCAGCGCGATCCAGCCTCCCAGGACTTAGTGCAGGGAACCCTGGAGATGCTCATCATGAAAACCCTGGCTCTTGAGCCCATGCATGGCTACGGCGTCGCTCTGCGTATTGAGCAGATGAGCCAGGGGGTATTTCGCGTGAACCCAGGCTCGCTGCTGCCTGCCCTCAGCCGCATGGAGCGAGCGGGGGGCGTGAAGTCGGAGTGGCGCGCGACAGAGAATAACCGCCGCGCCAAGTATTACCAGCTCACTGCCAAGGGCCGCAAAGCCCTGAGCAAGGAAACCGAGCAGTGGCAGCGCCAGAGTATCGCCATCTCGCGCATCCTCGAGGCTTAAACCACGACAGTTCCAAGGAGAAAGTCATGCGCTGGCTAACCAATCTTATCGATGGTCTTAAAGCCCTGCGGCAAACGGAGCGAGTGGAAGCAGAGCTTGACGAGGAGTTGGAAAGCTACGTGGAAGCGTCGGTTGCCAATAAGCGACGCACCGGCATGACCGAAGAAGCTGCCCGGCGCGCCGCTCTCGCTGAAGTTGGAAGCCGCAACACGGTCAAGCATCAGGTCTGGTCAACGCGTTGGGAGTCGACGCTCGAGGGTTTGCTGCAGGATATTCGTGTTGGCCTGCGCTCCCTCGCCAAGAGTCCCGGTTTTACTGGCGTGGCCCTCCTCTCCATCGCTCTCGGGATTGGCGGCAATACCGCCATCTTTACCCTGATTCACCAGGTACTCCTGCGCAACCTTCCGGTGCGTGATCCGCAGCAGTTGGTCACCTTTGACAAGTCTGATGGTGGAGGGATCGTAGGCGGCGTGGACCTGGGCTATTACGGCATGTTCCCCTGGTACTTTGCCCGCCAGCTTGAGGTCAATCCAGGTCCGTTCCAGGGCATCGCGTCCTACAGCAGCTTTTCTCCGCAGGTTAGCTTGCGTCCACCCTCTTACCAGGGTGCCCAGGATTCCAACACGCCTGCCATGCTTGTCCCTGCGAGCCTGGTTTCCGGCAACTATTTCAGTCTTCTCGGTGCGCAACCGCTTTTCGGCCGGACGATCGCTCCCTCGGACAACGCGACCCCCGGAAGTGGAGCCGTCGCAGTCCTTAGCTATCATTTCTGGCGGCAGTCACTTTCCGCCGATCCCGCCATCCTGGGAAAAACACTCACCATCAATGGAACGCCATTCGCCGTCATTGGCGTTATGCCCGAAGCATTTCACGGTATCAAGCTGGAACTTGAACCGGCCGGTCTGTGGGTACCGATCACCATGCAGCCCGTGATTCTCCAGCAGCCCTCCTTCCTTACGCAGACCGGGCCCTACTTCCTGCATCTTTTCGGCCGCCTCAGTCCCCAGGGAGCAACCAGCAACGCTGCCTTGGTGCAGAGTCAGCGATGGCTCGATCAGCAGATCCGCGCCGGGATTCGCGCCAATGAAGGTGGGTCCATATCCCAAGCCCGGCAGCAGGAGATCAACCGCTCCACCGTCCCTCTCATCTCGGCCGCGCGCGGTGTCTCTCGCCTGCGCAGCCAGTATGGGGATTCGTTGCAGATCCTCATGGCCGTCGTCGGTCTGGTGCTACTGATTGCTTGTGCCAACCTGGCCAATTTCCTGCTGGCCCGCGCCGCTACTCGCCGGCACGAGACCGCGACCCGCCTCGCACTCGGCTCCAGTCGCGCGCGGATTATCCGCCAGAGCCTGACGGAAACACTTCTGCTGTCCCTGGCCGGCGGCGCTCTGGGCTTGGGAATCGCCTTCGCCGCCACCCGCGCCCTCATCGCCTTCCTCCGTCAAGGCAACAGCTACATTGCGCTTAGCCCCGCGCCGGATATCACCGTTCTGCTCTTTACCCTGGCCGTCTCGATGCTCACGGGACTGCTCTTCGGTTTGGGTCCGGCTTTCGCTTCTGCCCGCACTGCATCCGCGAGCACCCTCAGTTCCGGCGCCCGTACCGCTGTGGCCAGCGGGGGCCAGGCCTCCCGCATCTGGCCACAGATCCTGGTTTCCGCCCAGATCACGCTCTCGCTGCTTCTACTGGTAGGCGCCGGTCTCTTCCTCCGTTCCTTGCGCAACCTGCAGAATCAGGACTACGGTTTCGAGCGCGACCATCTGCTGCTTGCTGGATTCGACGCCCAGCTCGCCGGTTACCGGCCAAGCCAGACGCCCGGACTTCACCAGCAGCTTATCGAGCGGCTTTCCGCACTTCCCGGGGTGCGCTCTGTAGCACTCTCCATCGCCCGGCCGATTCAGGAGGGCAACTGGGCTTCCAACTTCGAAATTTCCGGCTATGTACCGGCCCCCAAAGAAAACATGACCTCGAAGCTCAATCGCGTCTCAGGGCGATACTTCGAGACGGTGGGTATTCCCATCCTCGCGGGCCGTTCCATCACCCCGGCGGATACGGCCACGACTGCCAAGGTTGTTGTCGTCAGCCAAAGTCTCGCTCGGCACTTTTTCCCTAAAGGCGATGCGCTGGGACGAACCCTCACCCTCGGCATCGACAGCGTGAAAGGCCCATGGCAAATCATCGGCATTGCCAAGGACAGCAAGTCCGGCGATCCCCGGGACACGGATCCCGTGTGGATGACTTACCTTCCGTTGGTCCAGATCGAGCCCTTCGTACCTGCCGAGAAGCCATCGTCTGGGCACGCGGCTTCAGGGCCTCCTGTCGAGAATGAGGATCGCTTCGCCAACACCATCCTGCTGCGCACCGCAAACGATCCAGCCACGACCATTGCCAGCCTGCGCACGACGGTCGCGGCCATCGATCCCAACTTAGCCCTTCTCGATATCACAACGATCCATGCACAGGTTTCGAGCCTGCTGACTCACGACGAACTCATCTCCACCCTCACTGGCATTTTTTCGCTCCTTGCGCTGCTACTCGCCGCCATTGGGCTCTACGGTGTCGTGAGCTATAACGTCGTGCGCCGCACCAACGAAATTGGCATCCGCTTTGCTCTGGGCGCACCCCAGCCAACCGTGCTCTGGATGATCCTTCGCGAGTCGCTGTGGCTGCTGGCCATCGGAGTCGCGCTCGGACTGCCACTTACACTCGCCGCAACCAGGGTTATCAAGCAGCAGCTTTTCGGCCTTGGCTCACTGGACGGAGCGACACTTGCGATTTCCATTGCCGTCGTCAGCGCTATGACCCTATTCGCCTCGTGGCTGCCTGCGCAGCGCGCCACGCGCGTCGACCCCATGATCGCCCTCAGATGCGACTAGGCGCATCCTCCGGAAGACAGCTCGCAGCTAGTTGGAAATAAAAAGCTTGGGTGCCCCATATCTCGCTCGTTTTTCGCGAGATGTGGGATACCACCAATGTCGACCGTTCAGTCCGTCGGTTGAATCGAGTGTCACAGGGAAAGAGCAGTGGTATCCCACATCTCGCGAAAAACGAGCGAGATACCCGGATTTCCTGTACGCGGCACCAAGCAACATCCACGTGTGCGGCTTTCATTAAGAAAAGCCGCATGAAGTTCATCAACGCCGACGAACTTCACAGGAAATCCGGGGTGTGGGGCACCCGTCCTTCGTGGTCGGACAAGGTTCTAGTCTGAGCGATCTTCGATACTTGCGATACGTGGCTCGGAGAGACCTTTGACATGGACGTCCGGCGCTCGCCCATCCAGCTCGCGCAGACTCAGGCTCTACACTGAGACAGGATGGCGAACAAACCAGCAGCACTACGTAGGGTAGGCATTCACCTGCCCACCGCAGGTGGAATCTGCCGAGCGCCAGAGCGTGCCCACATCATCGGCGCCAACACCTTTCAGATATTCTCGTCCAGCCCGCGCATGTGGCGCGGCAGCGTGATCGCAGTCGAGGATTGCGGCCGCATGAAGGAACTGCGCTCGCTCTATGACTGCGGGCCGCTGGTCATCCATGCCAGCTATCTGGTCAATCTCTGTAGCCAATCCGAGCCCGTGCGAGCCAACTCCATCAAGGCCTTGCGCGGGGAGATTGAACGCGCCCTGGCCCTCGGGGCCGAATACCTGGTTCTGCACCCCGGGTCCTGGAAAGGCCTTACCCGGGAGGAGGGTCTCTGCCTGGCGGTTGAGTCCGTCGCGCGCGCGCTCGATGGGCTTCCCTGGGCCCAGACACCGTTCACCCTGTTGATCGAGAACACCGCCGGCGCCGAGTTCTCCCTGGGCGCGTCGCTGCAGCAGGTGGGTGAACTCATCGAGTACCTGAGACCGGTGGTTGCGGTGGCAGCTTGCCTCGACACCTGCCACACCCACGTGGCCGGTTACGATCTCGTTAGCGCCAAGGGCTATGAGGCGACGATGCAACAGATCGAGCACCTACTGGGCTTTGAGACAGTCCGCGTGTGGCACACGAATGACGCCAAGGCCGCGCGTGGTTCGCGCCTCGACCGCCATGAACATATCGGAGAAGGCACCATCGGCATCGCACCCTTCCGCCGTTTGCTCAACGACCCGCGCTTTGCTCACGCCGCCTTTATCGCGGAAACGCCGGTCGATCAACCAGACGATGACCTGCGTAACGTCAGCGTGCTGCGCTCGCTCATCGCGCGTTCCTCCGCCGTTGCCAGTTACAATCGTTAATGAAGATGCCCCCGACCGACGCAAAGAATAAACCCGGCGCCCGCTCCGAGACCGTCGCCATCTCCCCTCCGGCCGCGGCCGCGCACGAGGTGCGCTACGACCCGGCGGAGATCGAGGTGCGCTGGCAGCAACTCTGGGATGCGCAACCGGATCTTTATCGTGCCGAGCCCGAGAGCAGCGAGCGGCCCAAGTATTACGTGCTCGAGATGCTGCCCTATCCCTCGGGCCAGCTGCACATGGGCCACGTGCGCAACTACGCCATTGGCGATGCCCTCGCTCGCTACATGTGGATGCAGGGCTATAACGTGCTCCACCCCATGGGCTGGGACGCTTTTGGCCTCCCTGCGGAAAATGCGGCCCTCAAGAACGACACCCCGCCCCGCGAGTGGACGCTCAAAAACATTGATCACATGCGCCGCCAGATGCGCCGGCTCGGCCTGAGCTACGACTGGCAGACCGAAATCACCACCTGCCTCCCCGACTACTACCGTTGGACACAGTGGTTTTTCCTGCGCATGCTGGAGAAGGGGCTGGCGTTTCGTAAGCAAAGCAAGGTGAACTGGTGCCCGTTGTGCGCCACCGTGCTGGCCAACGAGCAGGTCATCAACGGATGCTGCTGGCGTCATGAAGATACCGTGGTGGAACAGCGCGACCTGGAGCAATGGTTTCTGCGCACCACCAACTATGCCCAGGAACTGCTTGACGGGTTGGACCACCTGCCCGGCTGGCCGGAAAAAGTGCGCACCATGCAGCGCAACTGGATCGGGCGCAGCGAAGGCGCCACCATCGAGTTCGTTCTCGATCCAGCCGTTGCGGAACCGGAGAGCCGCAATGGCAAAGCGATCCTCGCGCCCGCGGAAGATTTTGTTGCCGGCGCTGCGCCTGACCAGAACGCGACCCGGATTCCGGTATACACCACCCGTTTGGACACCATCTTCGGCGCCACCAGCTTGCAGCTTGCACCGCAACATCCATTGGTCAATCAATTTGCCCAGGCCGACGAACGCCTCGCTGCTGAGGTAGCCACCCTGGTTGAAGAGCAGAAGAAGGCGCGTGAGGCCGGCGATCCCGCGGCCATTGACAAGCACGGCGTCTTCACCGGCCGCTACGCCATTAACCCCTTCAACGGCGAGCGGCTGCCTATCTGGGTGGCCAACTACATCCTGCTGGAGTACGGAGCGGGCGCGGTCATGTCTGTGCCCGCGCATGATGACCGGGACTACGAGTTCGCCCGCAAGTATGGCCTCGAAGTACGTATCGTTATTCTGCCCCGCCGGACGGGTGAACCACCCGCCGCTGGCCAGGCCGACGAGCCGGTATTGCCCTATACCGAAGAAGACAGCCTGCTGATGAATTCCGGCGAGTACAACGGGCTGGGCTGCCAGGAGGCGCAGGCAAAGATGGCGGCGTTCGCACAGGAACATGGTTTTGGCCAGCCCACCGTCACCTTCCGCCTTAAGGATTGGGGCGTCAGCCGCCAGCGCTACTGGGGTGCGCCGATCCCCGTGCTCTATTGCCCCAAAGACGGTATCGTGGCCGTGCCCGACGACCAGCTTCCCGTGCTGCTTCCGGAGCAGATCGAGATCACCCAGCAGGATGGTTCTCCGCTGAGCCGGGTTCCCAGCTTCGTCAATGCGACCTGTCCCAAGTGCGGCGGCCCGGCCCGGCGCGAGACCGATACCATGGACACCTTCGTCGACTCGTCCTGGTACTTCTACCGTTATCCTGACGCGCACAACGCGACCGCTCCCTTCAGCCGGCAGAAGATCGACTATTGGTTTCCCATCGATCAGTACATTGGCGGGGTGGAACACGCGATTCTGCACCTGATCTACTCCCGCTTCTGGACCAAGGTGATGCGCGATATGGGGCTGATCGGGAATGACGAGCCGGCCACTCGCCTCTTCACCCAGGGGATGGTCATCCGCAATGGCGCCAAGATGTCCAAGTCCAAGGGCAACGTGGTCTCGCCCGACGAGATGATCGCCCGCTACGGCGCCGACGCTACCCGCATGTACGCGCTTTTCGCCGCGCCGCCGGATCGCGACCTGGAATGGCAGGAGGATGGGGTAGCGGGCATCAGCCGCTTCCTGGGCCGGGTTTACCGGCTGGGCATGCGCTACCGGGAAGCAGTGCGCGGCCGCCAGAACCGCGCGCCGGTTGTGCCCGCCTCTGCCTTAGCTCAGGCGCTGTTGCGTAAGCTGCACCAGACCATACGCAAGATCAGCCAGGACTTTGCCGGGCGCTGGCACTTCAACACCTGCATTGCGGCGGTCATGGAGCTGGTCAACGAAATCACCGCCGCCGAGCCGGGTTTGGCAGAGATGCCGGCGGAGGTTTCCGCGGAGCTGATGGCCACTCTTTTGCCTTCGCTCATCCTGTTGCTGGCGCCCTTTGCCCCCTATCTTGCGGCCGAGCTTTGGAGTGAAACCGGCGGGACTGGTTCGCTCCTTCGTCAGCCGTGGCCGGGCTTCGATCCTGATCTGGCCCGCGAAGAGGAGCTGGAAGTGCCGGTGCAGGTCAATGGCAAGTTGCGCGCTGTGGTCAAGCTGTTGCCGGACGCCGGAAGCGAAGACATGCAGCAGGCCGCGCTGGCGGAAGCCAAAGTGCAGGCCGCCATCGCCGGTAAGCAGGTCGTCAAGGTGGTGGTGGTGCCGGGCAAGCTGATCAACATCGTGGTGAAGTAGGCTCAAAGTGAGCGAAGGTGAGAACCAATCTCTGTGTGGCGAAAACCCGATCCGCATCGTGGTGAAGTAGGCTCAAAGTGAGAGCGATCTTCTCTCCGGCGAACAACGGTGAAGTAAGCTGACCATCCGCGGAACGCAGTCTTTGGTGCACATCTGCGCCGACTGTTGGAAGCGTCCCAGCCTGCTGGCCTGGGAAGCTGCTCTGGCGCTGGGGTTTCGGCATTCCCGCAGCGGCGCTACTCTATCGGCAGGGCAAGATTATCGCTGCCCGTGTCTCCCTCAACCCGGAAAGTCTCTCCAACCTTTCCCTCAGCGACCCGCTGGGGACCGGGCAGCAGTTGACAGAGGCAGCGGCCGCCCTTGCTCCACTGCTGCTGCGGGCCGCCCTCTGGCTAGGGCCATTGTTGATGGTCGTCTGGGCGATCGTATCCGGGCTCGGTCGCAATGCGGTGCTGCGGCGGCTCGACCCCGCACTGCGACCAGCTCCCTTGACTCTGATTCTGCTGCAGCTGTTGCGCATCTCCGCCCTGGTCGCCGTCTGCGTGGGATGGTACCGCGCCATCGGCTGGGCTGCGGAAGCGACCTTGCGTAGCACTGCTCCCAACCTGGTGGCCTGGAGTGCGTGGGTCATCTGCCTCACGTTGGGGATTTTCGTTCTCTGGGCGCTGCTGAGCTGGATTTTCTCCATAGCTCCTTTGCTCGCCATGTTAGAAGGCACGGGCGTCTTCCGCAGCTTGGCTCGGAGTCTTCGTCTGGGCCCCCTCACCTCTAAGCTCGTCGAAGTGAACCTGGTACTGGGCATTGTCCGGCTGGCGCTGATCGTGCTGGCCATGGTGTTCTCGGCGATCCCGCTACCGTTTGAGGCAGATATGACCGGGACTGCGCTGTACGTATGGTGGGCGCTGGTGACCCTGCTTTATTTGGTCGCATGCGATTTTTTTCAGGTGGCAAGGCTCGCGGCCTTCGTTCAATTCTGGCGACTGTACCATTCCCGCACCCCGGCCGGATCATAACCACCAGCAAAACATCCGCAGAGCTGTTTACTCAGCGGGATTCCCCGTACACCGCTCCCCCGGATTTCCTGTCGAGTTTGGTGGCGTTGGCGAACTTCACGCGGCCTTCCTTAATAGAAAGCCGCACACGCGGTCGTGTCCAGTGCTGCGTACAGGAAAACGGGTCTTGCTTACACACGGAAAGGCTGAAAAACTAGAACGTGGATACCTCCTCGATCGTCATCCTGGATTTTGGCAGTCAATACACTCAACTCATAGCGCGCCGCATTCGAGAGCAGAATGTCTTCTCTGTAGTGCTCCCCTGCAGCGCTTCCGTCGCCGAAATCCGATCGCATCATCCCATCGGGCTCATTCTCTCCGGAGGTCCCTGCTCCGTCTACGACGCGGATGCGCCGCCCGCTGACCCGGAGATGCTCACACTGGGACTGCCGATTCTCGGTATCTGTTATGGCCTGCAATTTCTGACCCACCACTTAGGCGGCAAGGTGCGCCCCGCGGATAAGCGCGAGTACGGGCCCGCGCAGGTGTCGATTGTGCCTAACCAGGAAATCCCCTTGTTTGCCGGCCTGCCCCCATCGCTCGACGTCTGGATGTCGCATGGAGATGAGGCCCTGGAGCTGCCTCCTGGCTTTTCCCTCACCGCGCGCACAGCCAACGCCGTGGCCGGCATCGCCGATCCCGTGCGCAACATCTGGGCGGTGCAGTTTCACCCCGAGGTCCGGCACACACCCAAGGGAACCGAGTTGCTGCGCAACTTCCTCTTCCGCATCTGCCATGCCGAGCCCAACTGGACGCCGGCCCAATTCATCCAGTCGACGGTCGCGGCCATTCGCGAGCAAGTGGGAGACGGCCACGCCATCTGCGCCCTCTCCGGAGGCGTAGATTCATCGGTCGCGGCCGTGCTGGTAGAACGCGCCATTGGCGACCGGCTCACCTGCGTTTTCGTCAACAACGGCGTGCTGCGCAAGAACGAATTTCTCCAGGTGCAGCGCAACATGCGCGACAAGCTGGGCCTGCGGCTAGTGGCCGTGGACGCGAGCGACCGATTTCTATCCCGCCTGGCCGGCGTCACCGACCCGGAGCAGAAACGCAAGATCATCGGCAGTGAATTCATTTCCGTCTTCGACGATGAAGCGGTGCGCATACTCGAGCAACAGCGGCCGGGCGCCTCCGTCGCCTGGCTGGTGCAGGGTACCCTCTATCCCGACGTGATCGAATCCTCTTCCGTCAAAGGCCCGTCCCAGACCATCAAGAGCCATCACAACGTCGGCGGCCTGCCGGCCACCATGAAGCTGAAGCTCATTGAGCCGTTGCGCGATTTGTTCAAGGATGAAGTCCGGCGCATCGGCCGCGACCTCGAGATGCCGGCCGAGATCCTGGAGCGCCAGCCCTTTCCCGGCCCCGGGCTTGCGGTGCGCATCCTGGGCGAGGTGACGCCCGAGCGGGTGGCGTTGCTGCAGGAAGCCGATGACATCGTGGTCAGCGAAATCAAGGCCGCCGGGCTCTACCAGCAGATCTGGCAATCCTTCGCCGTGTTGCTCCCGGTCAAGAGCGTCGGCGTGATGGGCGATCAGCGCACGTATGCCTACACGTGCGCCATCCGCGCCGTGCATTCAGAAGATGGAATGACCGCCGACTGGGTGCCGCTGCCCTACGAACTGCTGAAGAAAATCTCCAGCCGCATCGTCAATGAGATCCGCGGCATCAACCGCGTGGTTTACGACATCACGTCCAAGCCGCCGGGAACGATCGAGTGGGAATAGATAAAAAAGAGCCCAGGTCTCGCACTGAAACCTGGGTTCTTTTGCTCGTCGATTATGAATTTCTACGCCAGCGCTAACACATCCGCAGCCGTGACCCCAACCTTGGGGAACCAGGAGTGAGCCGACTCCAGGCTCTTATTGACGTTTTGAATGTTCTTCACGCCCTGGTCGTCGAGCCAGTCTTTAAACGCCTTGGCGCCGCCCTTGGCATAGATGGCGATGCCGTCCTTCCACGTAGCGCGGCCGCAGAGAACGCCGTTAAACGTGGTGCCGCTTTCCGCGGCCAACTCCAGGGTCTCGGTGAAGACTGCATTGCTCACCCCGGCGGAGAGGTAGATGAAAGGCTTGTGCGTGGTCGTCGCCGCGTCTTTGAAATGCTGCAAAGCTTCGCTGCGGGTGTAAGCGGATTCGCCCTTGAAGGCCCTGGTGCCCTGCACGAACTCCATCTGCACCGGAACCTCTACCTTCAGCACATCGATCAGATATTTTGCTTTGCCGAATTCGGACATCGAACCGGATACGATCTCCGGCTTTTTCAAGGCGTACTCTAACGACTTCTCGCTATTGCCGTGCACGTCATAGCCGACAAACTCCAGGAAGAAGGCGATGTCGTGGGCCCGGCATTCGTCGCCGATGCGCTCGATGAAGGCGTGCTTTTGATCGTTGATATCGCTCTTCTCAAACGGGGTGTAATAGAGCAGCACCTTGACGCAGTCCGCGCCCGCCTCTTTCAACCTGCGCACCGACCAGTGGTCGAGCAGATCCGGCAGCCGCCCCGGCGTGATCGGCATCGTAGCCGGTCTTTTCATAGGCCAGCAGCAGGCCTTTGCCGTGGCGCAGTTTCGACGCCGGCAAGCCAAACTCGGGATCGAGCAGGATGGCCGATGCGTATTTGGTGAGAACGTCGGTGACCAGTTCCTTGAACTCGACCAGGGCCGAGTCCGGCAAGTCGGAAACGCCCTTCTCTTTGGCCAGCGACTTCTTCAGCGATCCGCGCTGATCCATAGCGGCCGCGGCGATCACCCCGCGTGCGTCCGAGACGGCTTTGAGTCCCGCCAGTTTTCCAGCTGTCAGCTTCGTGGTTGTCATTGCTCATTCCCTCTCAATTTTTGCCATTGTTCCCGCGGCTCATTCTAATGCATTCCCGGTGGTTAACGTGTGACCGCTTACTGCTGCGCCAGAGCCGCCCGCTGCGCCTCCACCAGTTCGATGATCCCGCGCTCGGCATGATCCATCATCTCCAATAATTTTTCCCGCGGGAACGCGTTGCGCTCCGCGGTCGCCTGCACTTCCACTAATCCTCCGCCCTCGGTCATGACCACGTTCATATCGACTTCCGCCTGCGAGTCCTCTTCATATGCCAAGTCAAGCAGCGTCACTCCCTCCACGATCCCCACGCTGGTAGCGGCTACCATTTGGGTGAGGGGCAGCTTCTTCAGCGTTCCCGCCTGCACCAGCCGCCGGAAGGCAATGGCCATGGCCACGCAGGCGCCGGTGATGGCGGCGGTGCGGGTGCCCCCATCGGCCTGCAGCACATCGCAATCCAGGATCACTGTGCGCTCGCCCAGGGCATGCATGTCGACCACGGAACGCAGAGAACGCCCGATGAGCCGCTGGATCTCATGCGTGCGCCCGCCTACCTTACCGCGCTCCGATTCGCGCGGCGTGCGGGTGAGTGTGGCCCGGGGAAGCATGCCATATTCCGCGGTGACCCATCCCCGTCCGCTGTTCTTCAACCAGCCAGGCACGCCGGTTTCGATGGTGGCATTACACAACACCCGGGTGTGGCCCACTTCGATCAGCAGCGAACCCTCGGCCATCGAGGTGTAATGCGGCGTGAGTCGTACCGGACGCATCGCGCCCGCGGCCCGGTCATTGGGACGGAAGAATGGGTGCGGGAGATGGTCGCCGCAGATTTTTGCGCTGGGTTCATCTCCTTGATTGTATGAGAGCGGGGATGGCCCCGGCCCAGCGGATTTCCTGCTTGGGGTCTATTGTGTCGGCAACTTCCCCGGGGGGGCCTGCCGAATCGGAGCGCACGGTGTGGCCCTGGTTGGCGTTCGTTAGCAGGACACCCGGCGGCGAGCGTTCCCATTTTGGGATTCTTCCCGAATTAGGAACTCGTGCCCCTAACGCACAGATTGGGCGGAAGTTACCGCTGCCGCGACGGCGTTCATAGTTCCATTTAGGAACTCCTCCCCCGCGGGAAGCCCGAGATGCGCCTTCGTTCTCCCCTCCCTATTCACTGTAAGTGATGCTTATTCGGTAACTTACCGCTCTCTCGCGTAACCGCCGCCCCATTGGCACGCCACATGCTTTAACAGTTGCATCAACAACCGCAAGTTTCAGCTGGCTTGAAGCAGCGGTCTTCAATCAGGAGGTCTTGCGCATGAGTTTTGTCTTCGGCGATACGAAAACATTCTTTGGCGAGCAATCAGTGGGGTGCGCAGAAGAATAAAAAGCATCCTCTGCGCTGATAAATTGTTTGCCGCGCCTTTTCCCGGTGAGGTGACGAAAGTTGCCGCCTAAATGTCGATACAGCAGGCAGGGAAGTTCTTCTATCCGGCCAGGAAGGAATCTGCGTACAATGGCGATAACAATTCCAGCAACAGCTTCTGTGGCAACTATGTCGCGTCCCGCGGAGCGCACCGGCAAGCTTCACCTCCTCGTGGTCGATGAGGACGCAGCGATCCGTTCGGCGTGCTGCGAAATAGCGACTGACCTGGGCTTTGTTCCGCAGACCGTTTCCACCATTGCGGCAGCCCGTACCCTCTTACGCGATCAGGGTGTGGATGTCCTGCTGCTCGATCTTCGCGCCCCACTGGGCGAAGGCCTGGGGCTACTACACGAGATCAAGGCGCTCAATCCTGGCCTGGTGGTAGTGGTCATGACGGCATACGCCACTGTGCCCGCGGCAGTGGAGGCGATGCGCACCGGCGCCGCCGATTATCTGACCAAGCCTTTCGCTATGGATGAACTGGCGGCGGTGCTGGAACGGGCGCTTGAACGGTACCGCGGAACGGCGCACGGTGGAAGGCGCCAGCCGTCAGTTGCGCGAATCCCTGCGCTCCAACCTGGGCCTGGGCAACCTCATCGGCCGCAGCCCGGAGATGGACAAGCTCTATCGCATTCTGGCCAAGGTGGCGCAAAGCTCGCATCCGGTGCTGATCCTGGGCGAAAGCGGCGTGGGCAAGGAGCTGGTGGCGCGCTCCATTCATAGCAACGGCCCCCACGCCGACCGGCCGTTTGTCCCTGTCGATTGCGGTTCCCTGGTGCCTACGCTCATGGAGAGTGAGCTCTTCGGCTACGTGAAAGGCGCATTCACCGGCGCCAATCGCGCCAAGGAGGGTCTGCTGGCTTCGGCCGAGGGTGGCACGGTCTTTCTCGATGAGATTGGGGAGCTGCCACTCGATTTGCAGGCCAAGCTGCTGCGCGCCCTGCAGGAAAAAGAAGTTCGCCCGGTGGGCGCCACCCATCGCATCCACATCAACGTCCGTATCCTGGCCGCCACCAACCGCGATCTGCCGGCGATGGTGGAGCAGGGACGCTTCCGCAAAGATCTTTATTACCGGCTCAGCGTGGTCAACCTGCGCATCCCTCCGCTGCGTGACCGCAAGCAGGACATTCCCCTGCTGGCCACGCATTTTCTGGAGCGGATGGCACGCGAAACCGGCATCTCCGCACACCCTCAGCGACGACGCATTGCGAACCCTGGTGGAATACGAGTGGCCGGGTAACGTGCGCGAGCTGGAGCATTCGATCGATCGTGCCTGTACCCTCTCCTCCGGTCCCGTACTCCACCTGGGCGATCTGCCCACCCAGTTGCAGAACTTTCATCTGCAGCATCGCCGTGCCCTGGTGGTGGCGGCGAATCTTCCCAGTGCCAGCCCTGCCGTGCGCGGAGCGGTTCTGCCACTGGCCCAGTTGGAGAAGGAAGCCATTCTCGAAACCCTGCGCAAACTGAATGGCGACAAGCTCCTGGCCGCGCGCCTGCTGGGCATCGGCAAGACCACGCTCTACCGCAAGCTGAAGGAGTACGGCATCACCGCCCCCGCCGAGCGGAAACGACGCCGGAGACCACGCCAACTAAGCAACTAAGCCAACGAATCCACCACTCTCGCTGCCCCGGCCGCTGGCTCGTTTCGCGATCTCAACGGCCGCTTCCTGAAACCACTGCAACCCTAACGATAGTTGTGCAAAGAGGAGGTAGTTGTGCAATCAGCTGCGCAGCACAGTGTCCTGATCATTAGTCCCATGGCCGACGCTTCCCGGGTCGCCGACTCCCTGGCCACCACTCTGGGATGTTCCGTCAACGTTGCCCCCACCCATCGCGCCGGGTTGATCGCGCTACGCCACCGTGACTACTCGGTAGTGGTGGTGGACGACTGCCTGGCGGAAGCCAATCCCGCGGCCGTCGAGCTCTTGTGGCAGAGCTTCGGCATGGCTGTGCCGGTGCAGATCAACTTCGCTTTCTCCGGGGGGGCGAGACTGGCGCGCGAGGTGCAAGCGGCGATCGGGCGACGGGAGCAGCAGCAGGTCATGGCTTTGCGCGCTGCCGCCTTGCTGCTGGAAAACGACTTGAAATCTACCCTGACCGGGCTCCTGCTGCAGTCCCAGCTCGCGCTCGCCGAACCCGAACTACCCCCGAGCCTCGCCGGCAAATTAGAGCTGGTGGCCGAACTCGCCGGCAGCCTGCGCCGGCGGCTTGAGCAGGCCCAAGCCTGAGTGGAACTTTGAACCCACGCTCTGCCAACAACGAGCTTTGGCGCGGACGACGAACATTTCGAGTTGGTGTAAGCTGGAGTCGTTCTTAACGCTCCGTCCACTCATCGCTGAATCGGGGAAGGATCCACAAGCCAGGCTTGCGGGATCTCGAGGGGTCCATCCATCGATCCCACGAGGGAGCGGAAGAGCGACCCAGGGTCTTCGACAAGCCGATGGAACGGCTGAAAAAACCGCATCGGAGGAGAACCTTCGGCTCCTGCACCCGGGCTAATGCATCTTTACTTCTGAGCGGGCGGGTTCTTTTCGAAAGAAACCGCACATCGCTGTCCTCGTCGACGGAGTATTAGCGAAAATGCTCTAGCATGGCAGTGCAGAAAATTTCTTGTTCAGGGAGAGAATCATGAAGAAGCACGCGTTCTTGGGCCCAGGGTCCTCCACCGGCGGCCGCGCGCAGAGGCAGACGGCGTACTCTCTTGCGGGCATGCTTTCGATTGGATTGACCGGGTTGCTGCTCCTTGGTGGATGCAATAAAACGCCGGCCCCCGCTGCCCCGGCTGCGGAACCCGCGACCACAGCACAAGCTGCCCCACCTCCTGCCGCTGCCCCTGACGCTACTCCTGCGGCCGCCCCGGCCCCCGCTCCACCGCCGGCCGCGATGACTGCCGCTCCCGCCACCAAGCGCCGCCGCCGGCTCCTGCAGCCCCCCCTCCCCCGCCGCCTCCGCAGAAATATGTCGTGCCCAGCTGGCACCCCACTGGTCGTCCGCATGGGACAGACGCTCAGTGCTAAGGGCAGCAATGTGGGCGATACTTTCACCGGGACACTGGCGCAGTCTGTGGTGGTCCATGGCGTCAAAGTCATCAACGCAGGTGCTCCCGGTCACCGGGACCGTGGTTGCCGCCAAAGGGCAGGGAAGGTTTAAGGGCTCCGGAGACCTGGGCATAGCGATTACCCGCGTCGGCAGCTACTCGGTCGCGACTACTTCTTATGAAGCGACGGCCAAAGGCAAGGGCAAGCGTACCGCCGGCTTCGTTGGTGGCGGTGCTGGCGGAGGCGCGTTGATCGGTGGCCTCGCTGGTGGCGGCAAGGGCGCGTTGATTGGCGGCCTGCTGGGAGCCGGCGCCGGCACTGCAGGCGCCGCGTTTACCGGCAACAAAGACATTACCATCCCGCGGAAAGCGTCGTCACCTTCAACCTTACCCAGCCCATCACGGTGGTGATGGAAAGTCATACACCGCAGGAGTGAGGCGAAAGGGCGTCCCGAATTTTCAAGCCAGCTCGGTTGGGCCAGTTGGACCGCGCACCAATCAGAGAGGTAACGGGATCACCGACAACCTTCTCTCTGCTTTACCGCTGTTGCGGAAGTGGGATTGCTGATGCCGCTCGAAGTTGCAGATACTCAAAAGCATTATCCGAGTTGCGTCGATGGCGTCATTGCCGGCTCTGTTGGCTGTTCTTTGAAGGAACAGCCAACAGGGAAACAAGTCGCTCGATTCCACCAACTCTGAGAACGCTTTAGCTGGTACTGCCGGAGGCAGAATGGATAGCGAACCCGTTAGCAGGGCGCGACGCAAGCACACGAACGGCTGGATGACGGTGCTGGCGCTGGGCCTTCTCGGTGCCGGTCTTCTTGCCTGCCTGTATGTTCTGATCGGTGTTCCTGCCCAAGCTCAGACAGTTGGCGATTCCACCACCGAGCCTACAGCTTCCGCGCCTGCCCCTGCCGCCCCGGTGTACCGGCGGCGGGAGCCGCCGTGTCACCGTGGCCGCCGCGCCCAGTCCTGCGCCTCCGGCGCAGGCGTCCGCCGGCCCTTCGCACTCCGATATCGTGATCGATGAGCTCCAGGCCGAGCTGACTACAGTGCACGACCAATTGCGCCAGTCCCAGGAATTTATGCGCGAAGCGGCGGCGGCGCAGCATCGAACCCGCATTGCGTCGGCGCTCTTCCTGGCTGTCTTTGTGGTCATCGCCGCTCTGATTGTGATCCAGGTCTACCTGCAGGCGCGTGCCTGGGATAACGATCAGTCCCAGGCCGTCGCCGAAGTGGAAGCCGTCGCGGCCCAGCTGGAAGTCCTACGGGATGCGCAGAGTGAAGCCAGGAGCGCTTTGCCCGGATTGCTGCAGGAAGTAGGCGAGCAGCCCTTGGGTTTTCAGGAAGAGGGCACAGCCTTTGCCCCGCGGGCGCTGGCGATTATCGATGACATCGACCATCTGGCCTACGTCGGACAGGGCCGTCTTGCCTTTCGCGACCTTCCCACGGAGACCGATGCGGCGGTTTACCTGAATGGCCTGTTGCTGTCGGCGGTTGCCCACTTGACCCGCTCCGATCCATGGACGGCTTTTGCGCGACTGGACCAGTTTTTCCTGCAGTTGTCGCGCTTCCCGGACGCGGTGGATCGGCGCCGTATCGCGCAGGGCTATTCCTATCGTGCGTTGGCCGCCTACCAGGTACTGGAGTCCCAAGACAGGGAACCCTCCTGGCTGCGCAAAGCGGGACGACCCCAGCTCGAGTCGTTATCCAAGCAGGCTTTTACGGATATCGCCCACGCCACGTCCGTGGACCCGGAGTGGCGGCATGCGACTTTTGTCGAAGCCTTGCTTTGCAGCCGCTTTTACCTCGCCGACGAGGCCGCCGACAACGGCTCGCGGAGCGATCTCTTTGTCCGCGGCCTTCGCCGGGCAGTCGCTCTTTATAAGGGATTGATTGAGGAGAGGGCGTATCGCGGGCCGGCGCGTCGCAACCTGGTGCGCACCCTCAAACGGATCGCGGAGCAGACCGGAGAGAAGAGCGATTTCTCCGATTTTGGCTATGCTCTGAACGCCTTTCCGACCGACGAGGAACTGGCCGATGAGGCGCTCGCTGCCCGCCAGCCAACCTCCCAGGACCGGTTTCTGTGGCAATGGCTGCTCGCGGACGAGGAGTTGTTCGCCAACGTCGAGCAGCTCAACCTGGCCGAATACCGCGCCTTCTGGATCCGTATGCTCGACAACAAGGTCCATCTCCGAAACTGGAGAGCAGACTTGGCGGAGCTGCAACAGACCAAGCCGGCGATGAAGGAATGGAGTATCCAGCTGCTGCAATCCGAGCCGCCCATCACTCTTTCCAATGCCATCTCCCGTCGTCAGGAGCGCTTCGACAGCCCCGCCTCCGGGGCCTGAACAGGCTGCGGAAAGACTCCTGTTTTGTAATCAGGGCACGACTTTACAGCTTGTGGAAAAACTCATTTTTCTGAAGGGGACGGCCTTCAGAATTTGCGTGAGAACTCAACTTACAGATATCAGTCCCGAAGGGACGGCTGAAAGTCAGAGCTGTTCAAATTAGCGTGCAAATGCCGTCTGGACGGCGCAACTTGCTGAATGCGTGGAAGAGAACGTGGACGAGCGAAATCGGGTTGTGCTGTGGCAGTGCGTCCGTC
This sequence comes from uncultured Acidobacteriaceae bacterium, assembly GCA_963746595.1. GTDB lineage: Bacteria > Acidobacteriota > Terriglobia > Terriglobales > Acidobacteriaceae > PALSA-350. The sequence goes on along the minus strand of CAVVBS010000009.1, from coordinate 206,329 downwards.
GGGAGTTGTTAGAGGGAAGGGCGCACAGCAGGTCCCTCCACGGCACGCCGGGACAGGTCGGCTTCGCTCGGAGGCTGTGACTTTTTAATTTCCCTTGTGGTCTGTGGCCGGAAAGCCCCGAAGAGCATCTGCCAACAAGCATCGCCGGGGTTCCTTCGGCTACGCTCAGGACAGGCTCTTCGACTGCGCGCCTAAAACCCTCTGTTATGCGATAGATCTGCGAGGCGCTTCGCTCCCACGGCACGCCGGGGCAGGCAGGATGACGCCTTTCTGGAGGGGATTGAAAAACATCTGGTCGGGTGCAAAAAACACGAAAAGATCAAAAAGTCACAGACTCTCGGGATGACAAATTTGAGGACGGCGGCCCAGCTTCGCATGGGCGGAGATGGATGGACGGAGTTGTCGGGAGTTGTTAGAGGGAAGGGCGCACAGCAGGTCCCTCCACGGCACGCCGGGACAGGTCGGCTTCCTCCGGATTTCCTGTCAAGCTTCGTGGTGTCGATAGACCTCGTGCGTCTTTCCTTACTGAAAGCCGCATACGTGGCCGTTGATTAGCGCAGCGTAGTAGGAAATCCGGAGTTCGACGGGATGACAAAGTTGAGGGCGATGTTCCAGCTTGGCATGAGTGGAGGTGGATGGACAGAGTCGAAAAAAAACCAATTTGGACAAGTTTGGCTGAAAGTAACCCGGGACACGGTCCTGGGCATCTTTATCAATCCTGCTAGATAACCTTGCGGTTCTCACGCAGACTCTTCAGGCCGTACGTAAATGCTTTGCCATGAATCCGGCTTTAGGCGCTGAGGGCACTCTTTTCATCCCTGTCCGACTTTTTCCGCACGCTGTTTAAAGTTGGGCCGTAAATGATTGAGAATACGTCGGGCTTCAGCTGTGAGGTGTTCCATTCCTTCCCGGTGCAGAGTTTTTCGCAGCCTCTGAGGTTCAGGCTTCTACTTACGCCATGACTGCCCCGCCAGGGCGTGAGGCCAGCGACGCAGCATGCAGCCCAAGGTAACCCCAAAGTTACTATCGAATTAGCTGACAACTGCTCGCTCTCCTTCGTATCATTGAGATGTCCCTGGATGAATGGATGGGCGATTCAATGTGGGTTGATTAAGGAGATAGGAATGACTACCAAAAGCGGAGAAGCGGCGAACGGGACTCCCAAGAAACGGAAGCCGGCAGCAAAGAAGCAGACGCCACCCCCCGCACCCTCGCGCGAGGAGATCGCTCGCCTGGCGGAGAAGTATTGGGCTGAGCGCGGCTGGCCGGAAGGTTCGCCCGAGCAGGATTGGCTGCGCGCCGAAAAAGAACTGAAGACTGCATCGTAGAGGCTAGGGAAGGCCGATTTCTGGTCTTGTCGCGTACTGGTCTTCCCGTATCGCCAGCCTCCACTTCCGAACGAACCGAAACATCTGCAGGAAAAACTCTCAGCAATATAGGATCCGCGCCGCACAGCGCAGGGCCAGTGATTGCGTAAGAAGGCAATTTTGCGTTTCAGCGGGTTCTCCAACCCCCCGGTGGGACTGGGTTCGTAGTGAAGTTCTCACCCAGACTCTTTAGCGCGTCCGGCTCTTTGCCTGCGGAAAAACTCATTCTTAGGAACAACCTTGTAAAAACCCAACATAAAGCACGGTCAAGCAGGGGACACACCTCCACGAAAGGATGCAGAGGAGCATACGACTCCTCCCCATCCGGTCACACTTCCGTGACCTTGAGTCTTTCCCCGGTTGAGCGATACTTAACACCAGGGAAGAGCTGATTGTTTGCGCTTCCCACTGTGTCTCTTTGCATTTTTCTCTGCCGCGTCTTATGAAGAACGAAGTCCTCGACATTCTGATTCTGGGTCTGCTCGTGGTGCTGTTCGCCTCGATCTACCGCAAACGTGCGACTGCGCGATTACGCTGCTGGGTTGCCGGGTGGATCCTCGTCCTGCTCCATTTTGCCGCCCTCCTGATTCCCGCTGTGTCCGACGGGAGACAGGTATTGGTCGACAGCGTGAGCATCAGCGCGCTGTTTCTTTCCGGGCTGTGCTTCCTTTTCTCCGTCCCGGCCATCTCCGAGACCGCGGTGAGCAGGGCTCTGGCCGTGCTTGGCGTCGGTCTTCCAGCGCTCTTCTATATCAACTACGTGATCGTCGGTGGAGTACGTCAGTGGCCGCTGTATGCCGCTGCGACAGTGGCTACTGCGGGTGGCATCGCCTTGGCTTGGAAGCTATGCCGCGGCCGCAGCCGGGTTTGGGCGGTCATCACCCTGGCCTTTTCGCTGGGCGAAATCTGGACCATCGTCGCGCTCGCGCATCATGCCCCGGATCAAGGCATTTCGGCTCTTCTTTTTGAGATTTTCCTTACCTTTGCCGCGCTCTACTGGTTCGATTTCCGTCGTACTTCGACCGGCGTCCTGACCTCTATCCTGGGCCTGGTGGCGTGGTCTTCGGTCTTTCCCGTCGGGCTGCTTTGCGACTATCTGATTCCGGCCGCGCAGATTCCTCCGGAGTTGTGGAATGTGCCCAAGTATTTCGTCGCTTTCGGCATGATCCTCACGCTGCTGGAGGACGAGTTCCTGGCTGCGGGGCGCGCCATGGAGCATTATCGTCTGCTCTTCGCCGCTCACCCGCATCCCATGTGGGTGCAGGAATCGGGCACCCTCCGCATTCTTGAGGTTAACGACGCCGCGGTGGCCCACTACGGCTACACCCGCGAGGAATTTCAGAGCATGACCGTACGCGATTTGCGGCCTACCGAAGACGCGGCGATGCTCAGGGACAATTCCGGTACCCACCCCACCCAGCTCGCTGGCCCCTGGCGCCACCGCCGTAAAGACGGCTCCTACATCCAGGTCGATATGGCGTCCCATCGCATCGACTTCATGGGGCGGAAGTGCAGTTTTGTCCTGATACAGGATGTCACCGACCGCCAGCAACTGCATGAGCAGCTGCTTCACCAGGCACATCACGACACGCTCACCGGGCTGCCCAATCGCCTTCTGCTGGAGGATCGAATCCAACAGAGTCTGGCCCAAGCCGCCCGCTACGGACAGCAAGCCGCGTTCCTGTGCCTGGATCTGGATCGCTTCAAGCAGATTAACGATTCCTTTGGCCACGCCGCCGGCGACTTATGCCTGCAACAGGTAGTGGCGCGGATCTCCGCTCGCCTGCGCGCCGTGGACACCTTTGCCCGCACCGGCGGGGACGAATTCGTGATCATTCTGGGCGAGCTGGCCAATAAAAGCAGCGCCCTCATGGTCGCGCGCAATGTGCTCGAAAGCATTAACCAGCCGATCGAAGTCGAGGATTACTCCTTCGACATCTCGGCATCGATCGGCATTGCCATCTATCCCGATGATGGAACCGACTCGATGCAACTCCGGCGCTCGGCCGATGCCGCGATGTACCGCGCCAAGCAGGCTGGCGGGGGCCAATATCTTCTTGTCTCTTCGCAGATCAGCTCCTCCGCCAGCGAGGTCAGCGAGCTCGAACGATTCATGCGCAGCGCGCTCAAGGGGCAGGGACTGGAGCTCTATTACCAGCCGCAATACTCCATGGTGGGCAATCTATGCGGCCTGGAAGCGCTTTTGCGGATGAACCATCCCCAACTCGGGTCGATCGCAGCGGATAGGTTCCTGCCCGTTGCCGAGGAGCGTGGCCTGATCGTTCCCTTAGGCGAATGGGTCCTGGACGAGGTTTGCCGCCAGAGCATCGAGTGGCAAAACAAGAAGCTCACCCCGCTGCGCATATCTTTCTGCGTCTCTCCGCTGCAGTTTCTGCACTCGGATTTTTCCGCCCGCGTGCTCAGCAGTGTGACCAGGTTTGGCCTCGATCCGCGCCTGCTCGAACTGATCGTCACCGAGAGTACGGTCATGCGCAACCGCCCTGAGGTCGCATCTCAGATGCGCAGCCTGGCCGCGTTGGGCGTTCACTTTTCCGTGGCCGACTTCGGCACCAGTTACTCCTGTCTAAGCCACCTTCATCAGCTTCCCGTCAGCACGCTCAAGGTTGACTGCTCCTTCGTTGAGCGCATCTCGGAACCCAACGGGACCTATACCATCGTGCAGGGCATCGTTGCCCTGGCCCACGGTCTTGGCTTGAAGGTCGTAGGCGAAGGAGTGGAGCGCGCCGATCAATTGGAGTGCCTGCGGACCCTGGGTTGCGATTTTGTGCAAGGTCAACTCCTGGCACCCACCCTGCCGCCTGCGGGTATTGTCAAATACCTCGCCTCGGCCGCGTCCCCGGTCGCTCGACACTCGCGCCGTTGATCTCTTTGCTGACCCGTCAAGTAGATTTTGCTGGCGGCTTGCCCTGCGCGAGGAAAAGCACGATGTAAGCTTCGGGTGCTTTCTCGAGGTGGGAGCCATCGCTATACGGTGGCGCTGCTTTGGCTTGGGGGAGCCGTTTTGATGCAGTGGTTGTTGCCAACCTGAAAGACGGCCGGCGGCGTGATCCGCAAATGTCACAGTGTCTGAAGCAAATGCGGATCACGTTCCTGACTACGGTGCGGTGATCACCGCGCAAGCGATTCTGCCGCCCGCATTGCCCGTGGGGTCGGTCATCATGTCGTCCGCCTTTTCGTGAATGACGAATGCCGTGCCCCCGTTGGCGAAGACCGAATTTTTCGCGTCCTTCTTGAGAGAAATGCTGTTGGTCACGAAGGAGACGTGGTCCGTGCCGTCCGCCATTACCTGCAGGTTCATGGGCATGTCGCCGGCATGAGGTCCCTTGGGATTCTTGGTTCCATGCTCTTTGCTGTCGGGATTGAAATGGCCGCCTGCGGTCTTGAAATCCGGCCCATCGCATTTCGCGTTCTGATGGACGTGCAGCGCATGCTCACCCTCGGGAAGATTCATCAGGTTCAGCTTGACCTTGACCCCATTGCCCGCGGGCGTGAGCGTCGCTGTTCCCGCGTCCTGACCCTGGCTGTTCTTGAAGTTCACTTCAAGGCCCTTGTTCCTCGCCGCCGAAGCGGAAAGCGCCAGCAAAGCCGGCAGCGTTATCGTACCTATGCACAATCTGAGCAATCTGGTCATTCTGTTCCTCTCGTCTCGACCGGGGTCTAGCATTTTCGCGATTGGTGTAGATCGAAGTGATAAGCCTTTTCGTGGTTTTCTCCTAAAGAAAACCACACCTCGCAATCTTTGTCGGGCCACGTCATTGCGAAACTGCTCTAGCATACCCGATCTTCTGTCGAGCCCCGCGCCGCTCCCTGCGAAAATTTTTCCCAATAGTGGAAGAATCTTCTAAATGGCTTGTTATCAAGGTAATGCACAGCAAGTGTTATGTACGCCCAGGGGCACCGAACCTAGAGTGATAACAACACCGAGAGCAGGCACTGGCATGATCCCTCGCATATTAATCATCGATGATGAAGCCGATATTCGTGAGGTGACTGCGCTCAGCCTGGAAACCATTGCCGGTTGGCAGGTCATCCTGGCGCCTTCCGGAGCGCAAGGCATACGGCGCGCTTCGCTGGAACAGCCGGATGCCATTCTGCTCGACGTCATGATGCCTGACATCGATGGTCCGACAACCTATCAGATCCTCAAGCAGAACGGAAACACCGCTCACATTCCTGTGCTTCTGCTGACGGCGAAAGTGCAGGGGCAGGATCGGCGCAAGCTCGATGAATTGGGCGCGGCCGCGATCCTTTCCAAGCCCTTCGACCCCTTGACGCTAGCCGACCAGATCTCGGAAGTCCTCGGCTGGGAGCGTGAGGGCGCTTGCAGCCCAGCGACCCTCCCCCATTCCCCTCGCCGGCGACTGATAGACCCCTCAACAGCCAGAACAGTTCTCCCACCCGCAACCAATGGTGGGCGCCCCATTTGCCCCGATTTCCTGCGGAGGCTTGTGGTGTTGATACACTCCGTGCGCCTTTCGTGAATGAAAGGCGACACGCGGACCCTCTAGCGCAGCGTGGGGTCAAGCCTTCTTTGGCTTGAGTGGGATCGTCGCTTTTGATGTGGCACGCTCCGGCTTGCTCCTATGGGATCCAGTTACGAAACAGGCTTCTTCGGGACTGATCTCGTCAACCCCAAAAAATTTCCTGGTTGATGTCGGCCACTAAAGCTGCGGAAAAAGTGCTGCACCGGAGGAGGAAAGCAAAACCTAAGGGGCTAAAGCGCTCAACCCGCGGCTATGTATGGCCCGGCTAAAGCCGTCCCCTGACACAAAGCATCAGAACCGCGACTATAAACTCGCGCATTCCGCAGATTTGGATTGTGAGGATTTGTGGGTTCTCGCTCGGACTCGTCAGCCCACCCGCCTAGCAGGTAGCAGGCCCAGGACTGACCGTCCTGGGTTATTTTCAGCCAGAGCTGTCCAAATTAGCGCGCGAAATCGGGTTGGTGCTGTGGCAGTGCCTTCCGTCCATCCACCTCGACCAATGCCACGGTGGAGATGGATGGACGGAGCTGTAGGGAGTTGTTAGAGGGAAGGGCGCACAGCAGGTCCCTCGGCTACCAGCTCGGAGGCTGTGACTTTTTAATTTCCCTTATGGTCTGTGGCCGGAAAGCTCCGAAGAGCATCTGCCAACAAGCATCGCCGGGGTCCTTCGACTGCGCGCATAAAACCCTCTGTTATGCGATAGATCTGCGAGGCGCTTCGCTCAGGATGACGCCTTTCTGGAGGGGATTGAAAAACATCTGGTCGGGTGCAAAAAACACGAAAAGATCAAAAAGTCACAGACTCTCGGGATGACAAGGTTGAGGACAGCGGCGCAGCTTGGCATGGGTGGAGATGGATGGACGGAGCCCTCGGGATGACAAGGTTGAGGACAGCGGCCCAGCTTGGCACGGGTGAGAGGATGGACGGAGCTGTAGAGAGTTGTTAGAGGGAAGGGCGCACAGTAGGTCCCTCGGCTACGCTCCCACGGCACGCCGGGGCAGGCAGGGCAGGCTATTCGGGACTAACCCTGAACCGGTCCTCAGGCAGAGTCTAAAGCCCGTCTTGTTCTCAATCGTTTACGGCCCGACTAAAGTCGTGCCCTGATGCAAAAACATGAGTTTTTCCGCACGCTGTTTTAGCCCCTGAGGTGTTTCCGGCCGGGGCAGAATTCTCCCCAGCCTGCTCCGCCTAGGCAACCACGCCGCTAGGTGGTGGGCCGCGGTTTGACCGCCAGGAAGACGGGTGGCAGCGGCTTGCCATTGATATCCGTAAGTTTGGGGTTGATCTGCTGTGTGTCGACCAGGGTCGTGGTGTCGATCAAGTGCAGCAGATCATCGCCGGTAGTGCCGGCGAAGAAGATGGTGTTATCGGGAGAGAAGATGCCTGCCACAGGAGCCAATGCATTGCCGGTGAGCTTGACACTGCCGAGTGTACCCAGCGCGCCTGCTGTCGCAGAAGGCTTATAGACCGGCAACAAGGCGCCCCCTGCAGGTGGCGTCGTGGCGGCGCTGCTATAGGTAACGAAAGCTTCCAGCGAGTTGGTAGCGGCAACCACCTGGTTCACGTTGGTAATGCCGTAGGCTGCCAACGATGCCTGATTTGCCACCGGGGGCGGGTTGAAGACGATGCCCGTGGTTTGGCTATTCGCGTCCGTCGGGCAGGCATCGATCGGTACCGTGATCGAGAGATCGGTGAGTGTCGGCGGATTCGCGGTGGCGCCGATGATGTGTTTGCCGTCGGTGGTAGAGGCCACGTGGTCGGAGACAACCGCGACCGTAGTGGCTTCGGGATAATTCACTACTGGCTTGACCGTGGTCTCCGGACACTGCCCATAGGCGGAGGTAGGCGAGCCGGAGACAAAGACCGCGGCGGCCGGAATCGTCACCGCCAGATCAGGTGAGCAGAACACGTTGTAAGTGTTGTTGGGGTTCGCCGTCGTGTTGGGCGGATACGTCGTGGGATCGGTGGGAATAGGACTGGTGGTGTTGGTCGCCGGGCAAACGCCCGTGCCGGGGGCTCCTTGGCCCGCAGGCAGTGGTTCCGTCGACCAGCCGGTAAAGGAGTTGTGTATATAGAGCACCCCGTCGCCCACGATGTAGACGGTCTGGCCATCGGCGGTGAAGGCAGCTCTCTGGGCGATCCCGGCGATGGAGGTATAGCTTCCCCCTGAGGAAGTCGCCGTAGTCCCTGTTCCGCTTGAAGTGGCCGGGGAGTAGAGATAGATAACGCCGCGCAACTGGTCATTGACCACCACAGCGGAGTTGGTGGGCGAGACCGCAAGGACAACGCCGGGTATGCTTGTCACCTCCGAGGACAGACTGTTGGTTGACGCGCTATACGACATCAGCTCGTGGTAGCTACCGAAATAAAGAGTGGTGCCCGTAGGGTCAAGCACCATGGAGTTGGGCGAGTAGGGAAGCTTGATCTGCGTGCCTATGGTCCCAGTCGACAAATCGATGGGGACGAAGTACGGCGAACCTGGACTCGCTACCCAGATGTAGTTGCTGTTCTTCCCTGGGGACGCAATCTGCACGAAATTGCTGATCGCCGGGACCCCTGTGCCCAGGGTTCCCTGCTGGTTAATCGGGGCAGGATTGCACGTCGTCGGCTGGCAGATGGCAGTGATCGCTGAGTTGGACGGAAATGCAGCGGTCACCGCGCCGGTGGAGCTGACAGCGATGCTCCCCGGGTTGGTGGAGACATAGCTCAGCGCCAACCCGTTGATGACGTTGTTGTTGACATCCGTCACCGTCGCCGTGAGCGCCAGCGGTGTATTGAGCGTGACGTTAGCGCTGGTTGCGCCGGTCGAGGCCACGCTCAGAGCGATCTTGGCCGGCGGGCAGGTATAGAAATAGCCGGCGTTGCTGCTGGTCTGGGCGATGGTGCCGGTGATCAGGGTAGAGCCCGGAGCCTGGGCCGTGGCGACACCGTTTTGATCGATGGTGACTACGCCGGCGCTGGCCGCCGAGTAGGTCAAGTGGCCGATGACATTGTTGCAGTCGGTAGGGCCATAACTTCCATCAGCCAGGATATTGGGGCTGCAGAGAAGTACCTGCTTGCCGGCACTATTCGTGTAGTAGGCAGTGGCGTCCAGCTGCGAAGTGAGGCCCTGCGAAAGACACTCCGGCTTGCCGGTGGTACTGTTCGTCGGGCCAGAGACCGAGAGGCTGGTGATGGGCGGATGGGAATAGACCGCAACCTGGTTGCTGGTAAATCCCGCGGCGCTCGCGGTCATATACGCGACGCCGGTCTTGCCGGTGGGGATGCAGGTGGTGTAAGCAGCCACCGCCGGGGTATGGAGATTCCAGGTTCCGCCGCATATTGCGCCGGTGGGCGAAACGTCGGCGATAGTGCGGTCTGTGGTGCCGTAGTTGTAAGTGCCGATCGATGCAGCGGTGCCAGCGCAGTTCAAAGCGGAGGGAGCTTGCAGCTGCGAGGTTTGCGAGAACGCAACCGACAAGCCGGTGGTCTGGGGCTGAAGCGAGATCGAGACTGGCTGGTCCTTCAGGTAGCCGTAGCCGGATCCGTTGCAGTATTCCGAGTTCTTGTTGGCACAGCCCTGGATGGAAAGACCCACAGGAACGGTAAGGAGTAACAAAACCACGAAAGTCAAAAACCGCTGCATGAAACCTCCCCGCCGGGTGTCGCCGCCCCCGGCGGTTGATGAGCTACTCGAACGAATCCCCGATAGGTGCACGCCGGAGCCGCTGCCTTCCACGTGGCCTTTCCGTCAAGAAAAGCCACACCTCGCGCGTTCTGGTGCTGCAATCGCAATCGGAGTTCGTTGTCCTGCCTAAGCACTTGTTCCAGAATCCAACTCCGCGCCACTCTATCGCTCCAGTGTCTTCTGGAGCGTGGCTATACCTCGTATGATCGCTGGCACCGTAGCCGCCGCCTCGATCCGCGTGCAGAGTTGTGTGGTCAACGTCCTAAGTGTAGAAGGGACTGAGCCCTGAGGCAACAGGCCTGCCATGTGGCCGTGGGTCCGTGCCGGCATCTAGCTTGGTGGCATGTATTGCTCGAACCACGACAAGGCCCGCGCCAGCACATCGCGGCGATGCTGGGGCGAGTTGAAGTGGTGACCCTCGTCCGGGTAGACCACCAGCTGGGTGGGCACGTGTTCGGCGCGCAAGGCATGCCAGAACTCGAACGACTGCGGAGCGGGACACTCTCCGTCCCGGTCGCCGACCACCACCAGCGTCGGCGTCTTGACGTTGCGGATGAAGTCGATGGCCGAACTCTTGGCGTACACCGCCGGGTCGTCGTACACCGAAGCGCCGAAGAAGGGAATCATCCATTGGTCGATGGAGTTTTCACCGTAATAGCTCTTCCAGTCGGAGATGCCCGCGCCGGCGACCGCGGCGTGAAAGCGCTGTGTCTGGGTCACGGCGAACATGGTCATGAAGCCGCCGTAGCTCCAACCCGTGAGTCCGATGCGCTGCTGATCGATACCCAACTTCGCGCTCACGGCGTCGACGCCGGCCAGGATGTCGCGCAGGTCGCCGTAGCCGAAATCCTTCCGGTTGGCCTGGGTAAAGGCCTCCCCCTCGCCGTAGCTGCCGCGCGGATTCGGCATGAGCACGAAGTAGTCCAGCGCGGAAAAGGCAATCGGGTTGTAACCCAGGTCCGGCCATTTCGGCAGCACCGCGCTTGAGGGACCGCCATGCACGCTGACAATGAGCGGGTACTTCTTGCCCGGCTGGTAATGGGCCGGGTACAGCAACCAGCCCTGGACAGGGAAGGCGTCGCTAGTCCACTGGACCGATTCAGACTTGCCCCAGAGAGCTTTGCGGGCGTCGTTGTAGCGCGTGATGGGATGCGCCGGCTCGCCCAGCTGCCCTAGGTAAACCTCGGGCGCTTCGGAGAAGGAGCTCTTGATATACACCACCCTGTCCTTCGCGATGGAGAGGCTATTTTCCAGGCGTCCGTCGCCGACCGAGGCGGGAATGGTCAGGTTGCTGCCCCCGCTCTTTCCGCTGACAGAATCCAACTCGCCGATCTCCACTTGGCCCGACTTGATCCAGGAGACCAGGAGTTGGGTTGGCTTGAGCCAGTGAATCCAGGCCGCGGTCTGGTCCGAGTCCCGGGTAAGGTTTTTGGCTGCTCCCCCTGCGGCGGAGACCAAATAGATATCGCCGCCGGTGGCCCCCTGGTCGCTCATCAGCCCGCCGATGAAGGCGATCTCTTGCCCATCCGGCGACCAGCGGGGAACCGCTATCTGCAGTCCGTGCAGCGGCCCGGACGTGTGTTCCGGGTCGAGCACCGCCCGCGCCTCGCCCCCGGCCAGGCGTTGCGTATAGAGTTGGGCCACCCACCAGTTGTTCTCCCCGGGTGGGGGTGCGGCGACGTAGGCCAGTTGGCCAGAGTCGGGCGCCCAGTCGTATTCATAGACGTGCAGGGTAGATGGGGTGACTTGGCGGAATTCGCCGGAAGCGGTTTCGATAGTGGCCACCCGCTGGATCTCCAGCCCCTCCACCCCGATTACGCCGGCGGGCGGCTTCATGGGAGCCAGCGCCCCGGCCGGCCGGGTGGCGCCTTCAATATATAGGCAGGCAATATGCAGGCCATCCGGGGAAAAAGCCAGGCTGGTCACTCCGCCGTGCAGATGGGTGAGCCGCCGGGGCGAAGAACTAGCCGCGCCCGGGGTGGCGAGGTAGACATCTGCTTGGTCCACGGCGCCGCCTGCACTGCTGTTGCAGTCGGATGTGAAAGCGAGCCCTTTGCTGTCCGGAGACCAGGCTAGATATTCCTCCAGGCAGGGGGCCCCGGTCCCTGCGGTGACCCGGTGGGCGCGGGAGGGGTCGGCCGTGGACGCAATCTGAATCTCGGTGCGCCCGTCCCCATCGACGACCCAGGCGATCTGCTGACCGTCCGGCGAAAGTGTGGCCTGATGAATGTCGCGCGTTCTTTCCAGTTCGGAGATGACACTGGCAATACGAGGATCGACAGCTTTAGAAGAGCCGCTCTGGCCAAGTAAGGCGGCGGGGTTGGCGGCGAGAGCCGCCGCTGCCAACCCAAGACAGGCGCCGAAGCGCAGAGTTAAGAGCCATCGCGGGGGACAAGGCGCAAACATTTAGGACGGATGCTAGCATACCCGTTCTGTTCGCCGGCGCTGCTTACCTGTGAGGCGGCCCAACCGGGTCTGAAGGTAACGGCCTTAGAGTCTGCTCGCGAACCCACTCAAGCCAGGCAAGACCTTAACCCCTGGACAGGTGCCCCAGGTTCGCCAAAGCGTACCTGGGCCGGATACATATTTTTCGAATGCTTTTACTCCATTTGCGACGTGTAATCGGTGGAATGAGAGCTTTGGAAGGGCTTCCCCCGATTTCCTGTGAAGCTTGATGGTGTTGGCGCACTTCATGCGGCTTTCCTTGATGAAAGCCGCACACGCGGTCCAGTGCAGCGTACAGGAAATCGGGTCGCCCACATTGTTCAACCCAGGTACGCTGGCGCGAACCTGAGGCACCCGTCCAGGGGTTAGGGTCTTGTGTGGCTTGAGTGAGTTCCCACACACCGTCGTGAGTGCTGCCGTCGTCCACAATTCTGCGTTACAAGGGCACCTGGCCTCTAATACGACGTTTCACAGCCTGTACAATCACGATGGCGCAACCGCCCAGTCCCCCGCGCCATTGACGCCAGCGACGCGGCTTGGTATCTTAAAAAGGTTCCGCATAAGCCTGTAAAGTGCGTGCTGGAAGGATGTGCCGCAGTAAAGGCTAAGCAATACGAGCCTTAACCGGCAAGGCGCGCTAAAGACAGGCAGTAGTATTTTGCGGCCCATTCATCAGGGTCCCTTCCAAACGTTCGCGTGATGTAGGGGAAACAATCGCATCGGCCTTTGCGACACCTCCCACCTGGGGAGGCTATGCGGGCCGGAACTTCGAAACGGAACTGGCTTCTTCTCTGGTGCCCGGTTTTCCGGTGCCTGATCCGGCACGGGGTGCAATAGCGCGTGAGCGCATGTGCCCAGTCAAAGCTGGATGTGAGAAGAAACGCGCGGCCACCGTCGAAGTTCTCGTCTGGTATGCAGCAAGCAGGCACGAAGCAAGCCGGCTTTGTGCACCGATGAGCGCCGGGTCAGGCGCTGCGTCGGTGATGTGCGGCGCAGTAGTTTCTTGGCGAAGGCGGTCTCTTCGCGTCTGGGTGTTTTTCGCCCACGCAATGCGGAAGTTTTAAGGAGTAAGGTTTGCCTACATTCAGTCAGCTCGTGAGAAAAGGCCGCACCGCGGCGCGGTACAAGACCGCATCGCCGGCGCTCCAGGGATCGCCACAGAGGCGCGGCGTCTGCACCCGCGTTTACACGCAAACGCCCAAGAAGCCGAACTCGGCTTTGCGTAAAGTCGCGCGCGTCCGCCTGACCAACGGCGTCGAAGTCACGACCTATATTCCCGGCATCGGCCACAACCTGCAGGAGCACTCGATTGTGCTGATCCGCGGGGGACGTGTGAAGGATCTGCCCGGCGTGCGCTATCACGTGGTGCGCGGCACGCTCGATTCGGTGGGCGTAGCCAACCGCAAGCAGAGCCGTTCGAAGTATGGCGCCAAGCGCCCCAAGAGCGGTGCGAAGTAACGGCGCGAAGTAGCGTCAGGATTGAGCGCCTGTGGGCGCGAAACGAATAGCGGAAGGGAATACAAGGTTCTATGCCGAGAAAAGGACATATCGCGAAACGGGAAGTGGCCGCCGATCCGGTGTACAACTCGTCGCTGGTTACGAAGTTCGTCAACTCCATGATGTGGGACGGCAAGAAGTCGACTGCTCAGGGCATCTTCTACCAGGCGATGACCAACCTGGAGCAAAAGGGCGGCGACGAGGCGTTGAAGCTGTTCAAGAAGGCAGTGGAGAATTGCAAGCCCCTGCTGGAAGTGAAGACCCGTCGTGTGGGCGGCGCCAACTACCAGGTGCCGATCGAAGTCAATCCCGAGCGGCGCACCTCGCTCGCTATCCGCTGGCTGGTGACTTACGGCCGGGCGCGGGGCGAGAAGGGCATGATCGACAAGTTGACCAGCGAACTGCTGGATGCGGCCAACGGCCGCGGCGCAGCCATGAAGAAGAAGGAAGATGTTCATCGCATGGCTGAGGCGAACAAGGCATTTGCCCACTATCGCTGGTAGTTGAACATTACGAACCCAGGGCCTGCAGCCGGTAAGGGACAGGCGCAACAAAGGCAGCAAGAAGAATCGCGAGTCTTACGTCTCGCGCGAGAGTGAGAGAAAACCGTGCCTCGTCTAGTACCACTCGATCGTTGCCGGAACATCGGAATCATGGCGCACATCGACGCCGGCAAGACCACAACGACGGAGCGGATTTTGTTTTATACCGGCATTACCCATCGCATCGGCGAAGTGCATGAAGGCACGGCGACGATGGACTGGATGGAGCAGGAGCAGGAGCGCGGCATCACCATTACATCGGCTGCCACCACCTGCACCTGGCGCGATATCCGCATCAACATTATCGATACTCCTGGCCACGTGGACTTTACCGCGGAGGTGGAGCGCAGTCTGCGCGTGCTCGACGGCGCAGTTGCCGTCTTTGACGCCGTGCATGGCGTAGAGCCGCAATCGGAGACGGTGTGGCGGCAGGCAGACAAGTACGGTGTGCCCCGCATTTGCTTCATCAACAAGATGGACAAGATGGGCGCCGACTTCGAGCATGCCATCGATACCATCCGCAAGCGGCTGAACGCCCGCCCGGTAGCCATTCAAATTCCCATCGGTCAGGAAGCTGGCTTCAAGGGCGTGATCGACCTGATCGAGATGCGTGCCATCCTGTGGCACGACGAGACCATGGGCGCCAAGTACGATGTCGAAGAGATTCCGGCCAACCTTCTGAAGAAGGCGGAAGCCTTCCGCATGCAACTGGTCGAGTCTGTGGCCGAGAACGATGACGAGATGCTGCACAAGTTTCTCGAAGGCGAGACTCCGAGCCCGGCTGAGTTGCGCAAGGCGCTGCGCGGCGCAGTTATCGGGATGAAGCTCTTCCCCGTGTTGTGCGGCAGTTCCTTCAAGAACAAGGGCGTGCAGACGCTGCTCGACGCCGTGGTTGAGTATCTGCCCAGCCCGCTCGATGTGCCCCCGATCGAGGGCCACAATCCGGACAACATGGAAGAGGTCATCCTCCGCCATGCCGACGATTCTGAGCCGCTGACTGCGCTGGGCTTCAAGATCATGACTGACCCGTTTGTCGGGCAGCTGATCTTCGTCCGGCTGTATTCCGGTCACCTGAAGACGGGCGACACGGTACTCAATCCGCGTACCGGCAAGAGCGAGCGCATCGGGCGCCTGCTCAAGATGCATGCCAACAAGCGGGAAGAGATTGTCGAGATCTACGCCGGCGATATCTGCGCCTGCGTAGGGCTCAAGAACCTGGTCACGGGCGATACCATCTGCACCGACAAGTCGCCGATCGTGCTCGAATCGATCGATTTCCCGGCCCCGGTGATCCATGTGGCGGTCGAGCCGAAGACCAAGGCGGATCAGGAGAAGATGGGCATGGCCCTGGCCAAGCTGGCGCAGGAAGATCCCACCTTCAAGGTGCACACCGATCCTGACTCCGGCCAGACCATCATCAGCGGCATGGGCGAGTTGCACCTGGAAATCATCGTCGACCGCATGATGCGTGAGTACAAGGTCGAGGCCAATGTCGGTAAGCCGCAGGTCGCCTATCGCGAAACCATTCGCAAGAAGGCGGAGGCGGAAGGCAAGTACATCCGCCAGACCGGTGGATCGGGCAACTACGGCCACGTGAAGATTCGTGTCGAGCCCAATGAGCCGGGCAAAGGCTTCGAGTTTATCAACGACATCAAGGGTGGCGTGGTGCCCAAGGAATACATCAAGCCGACCGAGCAGGGCATTCGCGAGGCGCTGCAGGGCGGGGTGCTGGCGGGCTACGAGATCGTCGATGTCAAGGCGACGCTCTATGACGGCAGCTACCACGATGTCGACTCCAACGAAATGGCCTTCAAGATTGCCGGATCGATGGCGTTCAAGGAAGCGGCCCGCAAGGCGACTCCGGTATTGCTGGAGCCGGTGATGTCGGTCGAAGTGGTAGTGCCGGAGGAGTACATGGGAACCATCATTGGTGACCTGAACTCCCGCCGCGGCCGGATCGAAGGCATGGAGCATCGTGCCGGATCGCAAGTCATCAAGGCCAATGTGCCGTTGAGCGAGATGTTCGGGTATGCCACCCACATGCGCTCTTCGACCCAGGGCCGGGCCAATTACTCCATGCACTTCAACCGCTACGAAGAAGCGCCGCGGTCGGTGTCGGAAGAGATCATTGGCCGCAACCAGGGCAAGTAAGCACGAAGTCGGGCTTTAGCTGCGGTTACCGAGGGAAGAACAGGTGCTTTTACCCGCGGTATCCGCTTGGCCCCCGAGGGAACGATCCTCGGATTTGTAGAAGTTTTGATTTAAGCAGGAGAGAGGGACGAGATGGCGAAGGAGAAGTTTGACCGGTCCAAGCCGCACGTGAACGTGGGGACGATTGGACACATTGATCATGGCAAGACGACGCTGACAGCGGCGATCACCAAGGTATTGTCGAAGCACAATCCGAAGATACAGTTTCGTTCGTTTGATTCGATTGACAATGCGCCCGAGGAGCGGGAGCGCGGCATTACGATTGCCACCGCGCACGTGGAGTACGAGACGGCCAACCGCCACTACGCGCACGTGGACTGCCCGGGCCACGCCGACTACATCAAGAACATGATCACCGGCGCGGCGCAGATGGACGGAGCGATCCTGGTGGTGGCGGCGACCGATGGTCCGATGCCGCAAACCAAGGAGCACGTGCTCCTGGCCCGCCAGGTAGGTGTGCCCTACATCGTGGTGTTTCTGAACAAGTGCGATGCGGTGGAAGACGAAGAGCTGACCGACCTGGTGGAGATGGAAGTCCGGGAGCTGCTCGTCGAAGTACAACTTCCCTGGAGACGACGTGCCGGTGATTCGCGGCTCGGCTTTGGGTGGGTTGAACGGCGAGGCGCAATGGGAAGCCAAGATCGATGAGTTGATGGATGCGGTGGACAAGAACGTACCCTTGCCGGCACGTGCCATTGACCAGCCCTTCCTGATGCCGATTGAGGACATCTTCTCCATTTCCGGCCGCGGCACGGTGGTGACGGGCAGGATCGAGCGGGGCAAGGTCAAGGTTGGCGAAGAGTCGGAGATCGTCGGTTTCCGGGAAACCCGCAAGACCGTGGTCACCGGCGTCGAAATGTTCAAAAAGCAGCTGGATGAAGGACTTGCGGGCGACAACGCGGGTCTGCTGCTGCGCGGCATTGCCAAGGAAGACGTGGAGCGCGGGATGGTCCTGGCCAAGCCCGGCTCGATTACGCCGCACACCAAGTTCAAGGGCGAGATTTACGTGCTGAGCAAGGAAGAGGGCGGCCGTCACACGCCGTTCTTCAATGGCTACCGGCCGCAGTTCTACTTCCGGACGACGGACGTGACCGGGACGGCGAAGCTGCCGGAAGGCACGGAGATGGTGATGCCGGGAGACAATGTGCAGCTGGAGATTGAGCTGCATACCCCGGTGGCGATGGAAAAGGGCCTGCGTTTTGCCATCCGCGAGGGTGGCCGCACGGTAGGCGCCGGCACCATCAGCGAAATCATCAAGTAAGTTTTCCGCCCTGCCGGCTACCGAGCGGGCAGGGCGGAAACCAGCAGAGCGGTTGAGTGGCAAGAGGGAATTGAGATGGTAGGACAAAGAATTCGCATTCGGCTTAAGGCTTACGACTATCGCGTACTCGATACCTCGACCGGCGAAATCGTCGAGACGGCGAAGCGCACCGGAGCGCAGGTCGCGGGTCCGATTCCGTTGCCGACCGTGAAGAACAAATACTGCGTGCTGCGTTCCCCGCACGTCGACAAGAAATCGCGCGAGGCCTTCGAGATCCGCACGCATAAGCGGCTGATCGATATTCTCGAGCCCACGCAGCAAACCATCGATGCGCTGATGAAGCTCGATCTTCCGGCCGGCGTTGATGTCGAGATCAAGGCATTCGAGAAGTAAGCAGGAGAGCATCATGTCGGTAACAGGAATTCTGGGCAAGAAGATCGGGATGACGCAGTTGTTCGATGACAAGGGTGAAGTGCACCCGGTCACCGTGCTGCAGGCGGGTCCCTGCGTAGTGACCCAGCTGAAGACGCTGGCCGGCGACGGCTACAGTGCGGCGCAGATCGGCCTGATCGAGTTCGTCAAGGGTGGCAAGGTGAACAAGCCAATGGCCGGTCACTTCGCCAAGAACAATGTTCCGCCAGTGAAGTTGATGCGCGAAGTTCCCCTGGAGCTGGTCAATGGCTCCGCTGCGGGTGAAGACGCCGCTCCCGCACTGAAGGCGGGCGACAAAGTGCTGGTAGATATTTTCGAAGACGCCAAGTACGTCGATGTAGTCGGCACCAGCAAGGGCCGTGGTTTTGCCGGCGTCGTTCGCCGCCATCATTTTGGCGGTGGCCCGAAGGCGCACGGTCACATGTTCCAGGTGCAGGGCTCGATCGGTGCATCCTCGTTTCCTTCGCGCGTTTTTCCCGGGCAGCGCATGCCGGGTCACTTCGGAGCGGAGCGGGTTACGGTGCGCAATCTGCGCATTCGCGGCATCGACCTGGACGAGAACCTGTTGATGGTCGAGGGTGCGATCCCTGGACCGCGCGATGGCTACGTGATGATTTCCAAATCCAAGGCGCCGCCGCGTGAGCGTCGTGGCTTTGGTGGCGGCGGTACGGTCGATCCGTTGAAGGCCTCGAAGAAGGCTTCCGGTGGCAAGCCCTCAGGCGCCAAGGGTAAGAAATAGGGTCTTGCATCCGGCCACTGGCTCAGATTTTGTACGACTGCGCTGACGTTAGGGCTTTGTATCAGGGCACGACTTTAGTCGGGCCGTAAGTGCGGGGAAATAGTTCAGGGGCCTTAGCCGCTGAGGGGCGATTAGAGTTTAACCTCGCCCTCTTTAAGGAATTGCATATGGCACAGATTGATGTAGTGGATCTCGGTGGACGGAAGGTAGGCTCGCTCGAGCTGGCAGACGAGATTTTCGCGGCTGACCAGATCAACGAGGCGCTGCTGTGGGAAGCGGTGAAGCATTATCGCGCCGCGATGCGGCAAGGTACGGCCGCCACCAAGAATAAGAAGCTGGTCTCCGGCGCAGGCAAGAAGCTGTGGAAGCAGAAGGGTACAGGACGGGCTCGCGTAGGCTCGGTGCGCTCCCCGCTATGGCGGCACGGCGGCACGGTTCACGGACCCCAGCCGCGCAGCTATGACTACGCCTTCCCGCGCAAGAAGCTGCTCGGCGCGCTGCGCTCCGCTCTGGCCTCCAAGCTGGCCGATGGCAAGCTGACCGTGGTCGAGAGCCTCGAGTTGGCCGACGCCAAGACCAAGGCCTATCGCGCGGCGCTGGACAAGCTCGATGCCAAGCGGACCACCTTGCTGGTCGAGGGTGGCCAGGAACCAGGCCGCGCTCTGCTGCTCGGTTCGCGCAACCTCGATCGGGTGGAGTTGGTGCTGACCAAGGAAGTTCATCCTTACGATCTGCTGCGCTACGAGCGGGCGATTTTCTCCCGCGCCGCGATCGAGCAATTGCAGGAGTCGTTGAAGAAGACTGTATCCCGGCGCAAGCTTGCGGCCGGTTCGGAGGTGGCCTGATGCCGACTCTTTATAACGTGATCAAGCGCCCCCTCATTACGGAAAAGGGCTTGGGCGTCAAGGAAGTAGAAAGCACGCTGGTTTTTGACGTGGCACCGGATGCGACCAAGACTGAGGTCAAGCAAGCGGTGGAGACGCTGTTCAAGGTGAAGGTACGGAGCGTGCGTACGGCCAACTTCCTGGGCAAGGAGCGCCGCCGGGGCAAGTTCTCCGGTTTTCGCCCCGACTGGAAGAAGGCTTACGTTCGCCTGCAGAAGGGCGAGAAGATGCCCGACTACGTCAACGCGATGTAAAGCGTAGTATCGGTAACCGAAACTGTTTTAGAAGTCTTACTTGGAAGTACGAGCGAAACGATGCCGATCAAGACATACAGACCGATCACACCAACGCTGCGTTTCCAGACAACTCTGGTAAACGACGACATTACGACCAATCGCCCGCACAAGCCGCTGCTGGCAGTCAAGCAGCGCACGGGAGGCCGCCGCAATTCCGGCGACCTGACGATGCGTCACCATGGCGGTGGCCATAAGCAGAAGCTGCGCCTGGTCGACTTCAAGCGGGACAAGTTTGGCGTGCCCGGCAAGGTGGCCTCGATCGAATACGATCCCAACCGCTCCTCGCGCATCGCGCTGGTGCATTACCTCGACGGTGAGAAGCGCTACATCATTCAGCCGGTAGGGTTGAAGGTAGGGCAGACCATCATGAGCGGGCCCGAGGCTGACATCCTGGTCGGCAATGCATTGCCGCTCAAGAACATCCCCTCCGGCACCACGGTGCACAATGTTGAGCTCCGTCCCGGCAAGGGCGCGCAGATGGTGCGCTCGGCAGGAGCGTCGGCCCAGCTGGTGGCCAAGGAAGGCGACTACGCCCTGCTGAAGCTGCCCTCCGGTGAGACCCGCCGGGTATTGGTGGCGTGCATGGCGACAGTGGGCCAGGTAGGCAATACCGATCACGAGAATGTCTCCATCGGCAAGGCCGGACGCAATCGCTGGAAGGGCATTCGTCCCAGCAATCGTGGCGTATCCATGAACCCGGTCGATCACCCGCACGGCGGCGGTGAAGGCAAGACCTCTGGCGGCCGTCATCCGGTTACCCCGTGGGGTCAGCCGACACGCGGCTACAAGACACGCAACAACAAGCGGACCGACACGTTTATCGTCAGCCGCGCCAAGAAATAGAAGTCAGGAGCATCGAGAGCTATGGCACGTTCGACAAAAAAGGGTCCGTTTATCGACACCCACCTGATGGTGAAGATCGAAGCGATGAATGCGACGAATGACAAGAAGGTCCTTCGTACCTGGTCGCGCCGCTCGACCATTCATCCGGATATGGTGGGACACACCATCGCGGTGCACAACGGCAGAAAGTTTATTCCGGTCTACGTGACGGAAAACATGGTAGGGCACAAGCTGGGCGAGTTTTCCGCCACCCGGACGTTCAAGGGTCACTCGGCAAAATCGGCCGAGTCGTCGGCCAAGCCTCGCTAAGCGGAATTTAAGGGAAGAAGCCAATGCAACTGGAAACACAGGAATTCCGGGCCGAAGCGAAGTTCCAGCGGGTATCGCCGCAGAAAGCTCGCCTGGTGCTGGAGCTGATCAAGGGGCGCCGCGTGGGCGAAGCACTGGAGACAGTGGCCTTCACCAAGAAGGGTGTCGCGCCGCTGGTCGAGAAAGTGCTGCGCGCAGCCATTCAGAACGCTAACTATCTCAGCCAGGAGCGGGAGCTCGATCTGGATGTAGACAACCTCTATGTCAAGACCGCGCTGGCCAACGAAGGACCGCGCATGAAGCGTATTCGTCCGGCGCCGATGGGACGGGCCTTCCGCTATCAGCGCCGGTTGGCGCACATCGTGATCGCGGTGGCGGAGCGCAAGCGTGGCGGCCTGGTGGAAACAGCTGACGGGGAAGCAGCAGCTCCCAAGAAGCGAATGCTGAAGGGCGCAGCGAAGAAGGCTGCGGCCAAGAAAACCGTGGCTAAGAAGAGCGCAGCAAAAAACTGGAAGAAGGCCGCGAAGTAGGTTCGAGGAAATTATGGGACAAAAAGTTCATCCTTACGGCTTTCGACTAGGCGTCAACAAGCCATGGCGGTCACGCTGGTTCGTCGAGCGCGACTACGACAAGTTGCTGATTGAAGATGTGCACCTGCGCGAGGAGTTGAAGGAAAAGCTCAAGGCGGCCGGCGTGAGCTCGGTCGAGATCGAGCGTCCTGGCAACAAGCTGCGCCTGATCATTCGCACCGCGCGTCCGGGCATCGTGATCGGCCGCAAGGGCGCCGAGATCGAGAAGCTCAAGGCGGATCTGCAGAAGCGCACCAACCGCGACGTCTTCATCGACATCCTTGAGGTCAACAAGCCCGAGCTGGATGCGCAATTGGTGGCCGAGAACATCGCTCTCCAATTGGAGAAGCGCGTGGGCTTTCGCCGTGCCATGCGCAAGGCGGTCGATTCGGCATTGCGCTTTGGCTGCAAGGGCATCAAGGTGCGCGTCTCCGGCCGTTTGAATGGCAACGAGATCGCGCGTTCCGAGTGGTATCTGCAGGGGCGTCTTCCGCTGCACACGCTGCGCGCGGATATCGACTACGGCTTTGCGGAAGCGCGTACCACCTACGGTGTGATCGGGGTCAAGACCTGGATCTATCGCGGTGACATTTACGAGCAGAAGCGTCGCCAGCCGCAGCCGGCGGGCACCAGCGGAGTTTTCTAAGACTATTCCGGCCGTCTTGGCTGGATCAGTCAGAGTATGAATTGGTTTAGGGGCGAAATTTTATGTTGATGCCAAAGAAGGTCAAGTACCGCAAGCAGCAGCGCGGACGCATGAAGGGCAAAGCCTGGCGCGGCTCCGAGCTCTCCTTCGGGGACTACGGGCTCAAGGTGATGGAATGCGGCTACATCACGGACCGGCAGATCGAAGCCAGCCGTGTGGCCATGACGCGTTTCATCAAGCGTGGCGGCAAGATCTGGCTGCGGCTGTTTCCTGACAAGCCGGTCACCAAGAAGCCGGCCGAAACCCGTATGGGTAAAGGCAAGGGAGCTCCCGATCACTGGGTAGCCGTGGTCCGCCCGGGCAAGGTGCTGTTTGAAATGGAAGGGGTCAACCCCGAGATAGCCGCCGAGGCCATGCGGTTGGCTTCGAACAAGCTGCCCCTCAAGACGCGCTTTGTCATGCGCCACGATGTCAAGGTAACCGCGGTCGTCAAGTAGCGGACGCGAAAGAGAAGAGCCATGGAAACGGAAAAGTTACGCAATTTGAATGATGAAGAGTTGGCACGGCAGGAAAAGCAGTCCGCCGAGCAGCTCTTTCGCCTGCGCTTCCAGATGAAGCTGGGGCAGAACGAAGGCGTGAAGAAGCTGCGCGATCTGCGCAAAGACGTAGCCCGCATCAAGACCATCGCCCGCGAGCGGGCACTCGGTCTGCACGGCGCTGCCCTGCAGCCGGCCGGTGAGGCAACCGCCAAGCCAGCCAAGGCCGCCAAAACCAAGAAGGCCAAGCCGGCCGGAAAAGAGGCTCGTTAAGCCATGTCGGATGCCACAGCAGCTAAGCCTGAATCACGGCGCACAGAAAAGATTGGCAATGTCGTTTCCACCAAGATGCAGAAGACCATCGTGGTCCAGGTGGAGATGCGCAAGACCCACCCCAAGTACAAGCGTGTGATCAAGATCAACAAGAAGTTCTACGCCCACGACGAGCAGAACTCGGCTCGTGTCGGCGATGTGGTGAGGATTCGCGAGAGCCGCCCGCTGAGCAAGCTGAAGCGCTGGACGCTGGAAGAAGTAGTGCGCCGCTCCTCCCTGCCGCAAGTCGAAGAAGTAGCGCAGCCCGCGGTTTAATAGTCACTCCGGGCGGTCGCCGCTCGACTCTTGTCATCCCGCCTGTCCCGGCATGCCGTGGAACCGGAGCGAAGCGGAATGGAGGGACCTGCGGTTCAGCAAGTAGTGACACAGAGTTTTAGCAATAAGGGCAACACCGTAAGGAGATACGCGTATGGCAGTGCAAATGAGAACCATGCTGGACGTAGCCGACAACTCCGGCGCGCGCAAGCTGCAGATGATTCTGCCCTTGGGCGGCTCGAGCGGAAAGAAGGCGGGCCTGGGCGACGTGATTACTGCCTCCGTCAAGGAAGCGTCTCCTGATGGCCAGGTCAAGAAGGGCGTGGTGGTGAAGGCGGTCGTCGTCCGGACGCGCAAAGAATATCGCCGCCGCGATGGCACCTACATCCGCTTTGACCAGAACGCCGCGGTCCTGATCAACGAAGCAGGAGAGCCGGTGGGTACCCGCGTCTTCGGTCCGGTCGCCCGCGAGCTGCGGGAAAAGAAGTTTTTGAAGATTGTGTCGCTGGCTCCGGAAGTCATCTAGGCCGGGTCATCGAAAGCGAGGAATCTATGGCATTGAAGTTACAACGCAACGACACGGTGGAAGTGATTACCGGAAGCGATAAAGGCAAGCGTGGCCGCGTGCTGCGCGTGCTCGGCGACAAGGACCGGGTGTTGGTGGAGCACGTCCGCATGGTCAAGAAGCACGTGCACCCCAATCCGCAGCGCAACATCAAGGGCGGCATCGCGGAGCAGGAAGCGGCCATCCAGATCTCCAACGTCATGTTGGTATGCGGCACCTGCGGACCGACACGCGTAGGTCACAAGTTTGAAGGCGATACCAAGGTTCGGGTCTGCAAGAAGTGCGGCCAGACATTGGCGCCGAAGAGGAAGTAAGCGCAATTTGATCACGCAACGGTAAACGGGCACTGCCCACTCCGGGACCGTGAAAAGGAAAAGAGACAGAGCGATGGCAGCAAAAGTAAACGCGCGACTCAAAGAGAAGTACCAAAAGGAAATCCGGCCGGCATTGCAGAAGGAGCTGGGCCTCAACAACCTGATGGCCGTACCCCGCCTGGAGAAGATCGTTCTCAACATGGGCTTGGGCGAGGCCACGCAGAATGTGAAGATCATGGATCCGCTGGTGGCCGACCTGGCCTCGGTAGCCGGGCAAAAGCCGGTGACCACGCGGGCCAAGAAGTCCATCGCCGCCTTCAAGGTGCGCGAAGGCATGCCCATCGGCGCCATGGTCACCCTGCGCGGCGACATCATGTACGAATTTCTCGACCGCCTGATCTCGGTAGCCCTGCCCCGCGTGCGTGACTTCCGCGGTGTATCGACCAAGAGCTTCGACGGACGAGGCAACTACACGCTGGGTATGCGCGACCAGCTGATTTTTCCCGAAGTTGACTATGCCCGGGTAGATAAGTTGAAGGGCATGAACGTCACCATCGTGACGACAGCCAAGGACGATAACCAGGCTCGCGCCCTGCTCCGGCAGTTTGGCATACCTTTCCGGCAGACGGCATAAGGAAGAGAGACGAATGTCCACTACAGCAAAACGAGTAAAAGACGCACGTAAGCCGAAGTTTTCCAGCCGTCAGCACAATCGCTGCAAAATCTGCGGCCGTCCGCGCGCCTACCTGCGCAAGTTCGGTCTATGCCGCTTGTGCTTCCGCCAGCTGGCGCTTCGGGGCGAAATCCCCGGTGTTGTCAAGTCAAGTTGGTAAGTAATCGACCCCCACACCGGGTCTTGATGTAACAACAACATTCCCGCTGGTTCTCAGGCTCTTAACATGCCGGAGCGAACGGGGAGTGGAGGAGAGAGAATGAGTTTAACCGATCCAGTAGCCGACTTTGTGACCCGCATCCGCAACTCCATTCGTGCGCGCCACCAAAAGCTGGATGTTCCGGCCTCGAAGCTGAAGACCGAGATTGCCCGCATCCTCAAGGAAGAAGGCTACATCGCCAACTACAAGGCGGCAGAAGAGAATGGCCGCGCAGTGCTGCGGGTCTACCTCAAGTACGGCGCCAACAACGAAGCCGCCATTCGCGACCTGTCGCGCATTTCACGCCCGGGCTGCCGCGTCTATGTCGGCCGGGACGAGATCAAGCGTGTGCAGAGCGGCCTCGGCATCAGCATCATGACCACGCCTCGCGGCGTGATGACCGGCCGGCAGGCGCGGCGCGAAGGCGTCGGCGGCGAGATTCTCTGCGAGGTCTGGTAAGCAGTGGCTGCAGTGGAACGGTGGCTGATTGGATAGCCGCCGCGACTCGCAAGCCGTGAGGGGTTCAAGAAAAATATGTCGCGTATAGGCAAGAAACCAATTCCGTTGCCCACAACGGTGAAATACAAAATGCAGGGCAACACCGTGCTGGTCGAAGGGCCCAAGGGCAAGTTGACCGCCATGGTGCCCGCCGGCATCACGCTCGAAACGAAGGACGGAAACCTCTTCGCGGTTCGGGATAAAGAAGAGCTGGCAGCGCTGCACGGCTTAACCCGCGCGCTGGTTTCGAACGCAGTCGAAGGCGTGACCAAGGGCTGGACCAAGGAGCTGGACATCGTCGGCATTGGCTATCGCGCCGAGCTTAAGGGCAAAGGCACGGTGGTCTTTACCCTGGGCTTCTCCCATCCCATCGAGTTTCCTCTGCCCACGGGCATCGACGTGGCTATCGATCCCAAGCAGACGCGGCTGACCATCAGTGGCATTGATCGTCAAAAGGTAGGCCAGGTGGCCGCCGACATGCGCTCGCTGCGCAAACCCGACCCCTACAAGAACAAAGGCGTCCGCTATGTGGGCGAGCGTTTGAAGAAGAAGGTCGGCAAGACCGGCGCGAAGTAAACCGAAGTCGAGTAAACCGAACGGGGTTGCAGGGCAGCTCCGCCTTTAGGAAGGAAAGAACCAGATGCTCCCGATTAGACAGAGAAATGTAATTCGCCAGCGCGTGCACTTTCGTATCCGCCAGAAGATGGAAGGCACCGCGGTGCGTCCGCGACTGAATGTATACCGTTCGCTGAACCACATTTACGCCCAGGTCATCGACGACGCCAAGGGCGAAACCATCCTCTCCGCCTCCACCCTTTCCGCCAAGATGAAGACTGGTGGCAACGTGGCCGCGGCCAAGGAAGTGGGCAAGCTGGTAGCCGAGCGCGCACTGGAAAAGGGAATCAAGAAGGTGGTCTTCGATCGCGGCGGTTATCTCTATCACGGGCGCATCAAGGCTTTGGCCGATGCGGCGCGCGAAGCAGGTTTGGAGTTCTAAAGTAGTTCACGGTTTTGGAAGGATCGGAAAAGAGCATGGCAATACTCAAGCGGAAACTGGACGCCGGGCAGTACAACCTGAAGGATCAGGTGGTGTCCATCAATCGTGTCACCAAGGTCGTCAAGGGCGGTAAGAACATGTCCTTCGCGGCGCTGGTGGTGGTCGGGGATCCCGCTGCCGGGGTGGTTGGCTTTGGCTCGGGCAAGGCCAAGGAAGTCCCGCAGGCGATCCGTAAAGGCATCGAAGCGGCCAAGAAGAATCTGGTGCACGTCAACCTGTCGGAGACGACCATCCCCCATCAAGTACTGGGGCGCTTCGGTTCCGGTCACGTGCTCTTGAAGCCGGCGCCGGAAGGCACGGGCGTGATTGCCGGCGGCGCGGTGCGCGCGGTGATGACCTCGGTCGGGGTACAAAATGTGCTGACCAAGAGCCTGGGCACCGCCAATCCGCACAACGTGGTCAAGGCCACCTTCGACGCGCTGGTTCAGTTGCGCGACCGTGGCGAAGTGGCAGCCGCTCGCGGCAAGCAGGTACAGGAGCTATATTGATGGTAGCGACCTCTAAACAGATGATGCGCCTGGAGTACTATCGCTCCGCGATTTCCACTCCAGAGAAGCACAAGCGGGTAGTCAAAGGATTGGGCTTCACCCGGCTCAATCAAGTGGTGGAGCGCGAGGATACAGCCTCCATCCGTGGCATGGTCAAGGCCGTGCCGCACCTGGTGCGGATCGTCAAGTAACTCCGCCCAAGAACAAATGCGAGTCGGACTGGCTAGACCAGTCTGGCGTTGAGCGAGGACAGTAATGGCAAAGAATCTTTCTAATTTGCGTGCCCCCAAGCAGGCCAACAGCAACAAAAAGCGTGTCGGCCGCGGTATGGGCTCGGGCATGGGCAAGACTTCGACCCGAGGCCACAAGGGACAGCGTTCACGTTCCGGCTCCCACATGATGCGTGGCTTTGAGGGTGGACAGATGCCGTTGCATCGCCGCTTGCCCAAGCGCGGCTTCACCAACATCTTTCGCACCGAATACTCGGTGGTGAACCTGAGCCGGGTTGCAGAGCTCCACGCCGAGGGCCTTAAGGAATTGACCCTCGAGACTTTCGCAGCCAAGGGGCTGCTCAAGAAGCGCCACGGCTTGGTCAAAGTACTGGGCGATGGCGATTTGACCGTTGCCGTCATCGTGCACGCCCATAAGTTTTCCAAGTCGGCCCAGGAAAAGATCGAGAAAGCCGGCGGCAAGGCCGTTCTGGTCGCTTAGGGCTATCGAACTGGCTCCGCCAGTTCATCCCGCACCGAGCAGGAAAGCAAAACCTCAGGGGCTAAAGCCCGTCGTATTGTTTTCCGCAGCCTGTTTAGCCAGGCCGTAGACGCCGAAAGTAGAATGGGCTTGAGCCCTTGAAATAGGCTTTTCCTGAAGGGTACGGGCCAAAGCCCGTACGTCAGCCGGCAGGGTGAAAGAGGGCGTTAGCCCCTGAGGCATCGACTTTTATGTTTGAGAAGATCGCGAATATCTTCCGCATCCCCGACCTGCGCAAGCGGGTTCTGTTCACGCTAGGCATCCTCGCCGTATATCGTCTGGGCTCGCAGATACCAACCCCCGGGGTAAACCTCAAGCTGCTGGCGCAATTCTTTGACCAGCAGGCGGGCAGCGCGCTCGGCCTGGTCGATCTCTTCAGCGGCGGCAACCTTCGCCGACTGACCATCTTCGCCCTGGGCATCATGCCCTACATCACCGCCTCCATCATCTTCCAGTTGCTGACCGTGGTGTACGAGCCCTTGGCCAAGCTGCAGAAGGAAGGCGAGCTGGGGCGGCGCAAAATCACTCAATGGACCCGCTACGTCACCGTGGTTCTAGGGGTGGTGCAGTCGCTGGCTATCGCGCTGACTCTCTCCCACGGCTCCGGTGGTGTCTCGTACGTCTTGAACCCCGGAATTGGCTTCATTCTGATGACCGTGGTGACGCTGACCACTGGGACTGCCTTCATCATGTGGTTGGGCGAGCAGATCACCGACCGCGGCATTGGCAACGGCATGAGCCTGCTGATCTTCGCCGGCATTGTGGTTGGCCTGCCCCGCGGCATTCAGGATTTGATTGATAAGGGGCGCACTATGGCTTGGGGGGCGTTCACGATTCCGGCCCTGGTCCTGCTGGTGGTTGTGATGATGGCTACCGTAGCCTTCATTGTCTTTGTCGAGCGCAGTGAACGGCGCATCCCGGTGCAGTATGCCAAGCGCATCGTCGGCCGGCGCATGATGGGCGGTCAATCCACCCACCTTCCGCTTAAGGTAAATTCCGGTGGCGTCATGCCGGTCATCTTCGCCAGCTCGATTCTTTCGGCCCCGCTGCTCTTCGCCAGCTCCGGCTTCGTGCGCAACAGCAACTTCCTCACCCGCATCTTTGACGGTCTGCGCCTGGGCGAACCCTGGTACGAGTTTCTGTACATAGTGTTCATCGTTTTCTTTGCCTACTTCTACATCTCCATCATTTTCCGCCCCGATGACATCGCTGACAATATGCGCAAGTACGGCGGCTTCATTCCCGGCATCAGGCCTGGCAAGCGTACCTCCGATTTTGTCAACGACGTTCTCACCCGGATTACCCTGGTGGGCGCCATCTATCTGGTCGTGATCTCCTTAATCCCGCAGATCCTCATCAGCGGCATTCACCTGAATAATCTCTGGCTGGTGGGTGGGTTCTTCGAACAGCTGCCCACGTGGGTCACCCACGGGTTGAACTTCACCTTCTACTTTGGCGGTACGTCGCTGCTGATCGTGGTGGGCGTGGCCATGGACACGATCAATCAGGTGGAATCGCAGTTGATCATGCGCCACTACGATGGCTTCTCGCCCCGCAGTGGAAGGGTGCGCGGAAGACGGTCGTGGTAGGTCAGCCGGTGGCGGGGCTGCAAGCCGGGCCCTCTACAGACGAAAAGCTGGTGATTCCCGGGCCCATCCTGCTGATGGGGGCGCCGGGCGTGGGCAAGGGCACGCAGGCCAAGGGAATCATGGCCGCCTGGGGTATCCCCCAGATCTCGACCGGTGACCTGCTGCGCGACCATAGGGATCGCGGAACCCCCTTGGGTCAGGTGGCCACCCAGATCATGAACTCGGGCAAGTTGGTGCCCGACGATCTGGTCAACCAGATGGTAGCCGAACGGCTGGCCCAGCCCGATACCGCGCGGGGCTACATCTTGGATGGCTATCCCCGCACCCTGGCCCAGGCGGAGTGGCTCGACTCCCGGTTGGCAGCGGTTCCGGGCGGGCTCCCGCTGATTGCAGTTAGTATCCAGGTAAGTTATACTCAGTTGTTGCGTCGTATCACGGGTAGACGCAACTGTCCAACCTGCCAGCGCATTTACAACGTTTACCTGCAGCCGCCGAAAGTAGACACGGTATGCGATGTGGAAGGCACACCGCTGGTCCAGCGCGCGGATGACACGGAAGCGGTCTTCCATGAACGGATGCGCACTTATGCGGCGCTGACGGCGCCGGTGGTGGAACATTATCGTGCCAGCAGCCGATTCGTAGAAGTGGATGGCGAGCAGCCGGCGGGCGAGGTAATGGCGGGCATCATGGCCGCGGTAGCGCGACTCAGATCCCAGAATTAGCAGTCTCAGTCGAGTGTGGAAGTTTTTTCGCCGGTTTGGCGAAGTTTTCGAGTGAAGGAAAGAGAGTTTACCAGGCCGATGGCCATCATGATCAAGACGCCGCAGGAAATTGAAAAGATGCGGCGCAGCGGAGCGGTAGTGCGTGAGGTGCTTGAGCATGTACGCTCGCTCGTCAAGCCCGGCGTCACTACGCTCGACCTGGAAATGGCGGCGGAAAGCAAGATTGCGGCATCGGGAGCTACCTCCGCTTTCAAGGGTTATCGCGGCTACCCCTGTGTTTTGTGCACCTCGGTGAACGAGCAGGTGGTCCACGGCATTCCCTCCAAAGAGAGCGTGCTGCGCGAAGGGGACATCGTTTCCATCGACTGCGGCGTAGTGTTGGACGGCTACTACGGTGACTCCGCGATCACGGTTCCCGTGGGGTCGGAAGTAACGCCAAAGGCCAAGCGGTTGTTGGACGTGACCAAGGCATCGCTCGAGACCGCCATCGGGGTAGTGCGCCCTGGAGCGACTCTGGGCGATATTGGCGCGGCGGTACAGGAAGTCGTGGAAGCAGACGGCTTTAGTGTAGTGCGGGACTTTGTGGGCCACGGGATTGGGACCAGGATGCACGAAGATCCCCAGGTTCCAAACTACGGGCAGCGGGGAGTGGGAACCAAGTTGCGCGCGGGAATGGTTCTGGCGATCGAGCCCATGGTGAATGCGGGCAAGCCAGGGGTACAGGTATTGAGCGACGGCTGGACGGCTGTCACCGAAGATGGAAGCTTGAGTGCTCATTTCGAGCACACCGTCGCGGTAACGGCTGAGGGCGCCGTAATTTTGACGCAGTAGGCAACGAAAGCCTGTTGGGACGCGAATCGCAGGCGGATCGGGATTAAGTTTGTCGAAGGAAGACGCGATTGAGGTAATGGCAACGGTCGTAGAGACGTTGCCAAACGCGATGTTCAAAGTCGAGCTGGAGAACAAGCATCAGGTTCTGGCTCATGTTTCGGGACGCATGCGGAAGAACTTCATTCGCATTCTCCCTGGCGACCGGGTGGCGGTTGAGCTCAGTCCTTACGATCTGACCCGAGGCCGGATCGTCTACCGCTACAAATAGAGGGAGCAGTCATTATGAAAGTAAGAGCATCAGTAAAAAAGATCTGTGACAAGTGCAAGGTCATCCATCGCCGCGGTGTGGTGCGGGTGATCTGCGAAAACTCGAAGCACAAGCAGCGCCAAGGCTAAGGCTCTTTCGCATAGCAAATCGACGGATTCTTTCTCGGCGTAGAAAAATGCTGGGTACCCCATTCAAGGTGTTCTTTGGCTTGAGTGGGATCGAACAAAATCTAAACTGAGGATCTTTTCCTCTTAGTACAAGCACCGGAGAGGCTAGTTAGCCATGCGGATCCCGAGTCCTCGATAGACGTTTCTTCAGGATGCGGTAGCCGCTAAAGGCTTGCGTTGAACCTCTCCCGTAGCGGTTCCGAATCCTGGATAGAGGTTCCTTCAGGTTTCGGTATCCGCGTAGCTTTCACCAGTAACCGGCTCGAAGCGGCGAAGCCACTCCGAGCCAACGCAAGTAAAAAGGATTAAGCATGGCACGTATTGCTGGCGTCGATCTGCCCCGCCACAAGCAGGCAAGAATCGCGCTGACCTACATTTTCGGTATCGGCAACCCTCGTGCGCTACGCATCCTGGAGACGGCCAATGTGGACCCGTTCAAGAAAGTTCAGGATCTGGGCGAAGACGAGGTAAACCGTATCCGCCAGGTGATTGAGAACGAAGGCCAGATCGAAGGCGATCTGCGCAAAGACGTCTCGATGCACATCAAGCGGCTGATTGACATTCAGTCCTATCGTGGACTGCGCCATCGGCGCAACCTGCCTGTTCGCGGCCAGCGCACCCACACCAACGCGCGCACCCGCAAGGGACCGCGTAAGGGCACAATCGCAGGCAAGAAGAAAGCGACGGCGAAGACTTAATGGCAAAGCAGGAGCAGAAGCAACAGGCATCCGGCAAGGCTGCCAAGAACAAGAAGTTCAAAAAGCGCGAGCGCAAGAACGTTCCTTACGGATTGGTCTACGTTCAGGCCTCGTTCAACAACACCATCGTGACCATCACCGACGGCCAGGGCAACACCCTTTCCTGGAAGAGCTCCGGTTCCCTCGGCTTTCGTGGATCGCGCAAAGGCACTCCCTTTGCCGCCCAGCAAGCCGCGATGAACGCCGCCAACCAGGCGCGCGACCATGGTCTACGTTCCGTCGATGTGCGGGTAAGTGGTCCGGGCTCCGGCCGTGAGTCGGCAGTGCGCGCCCTGGCTGCAGCGGGACTCGACGTCCGCTCCATCCGCGACGTTACGCCCATTCCGCACAATGGTTGCCGTCCGCCCAAGCGCCGTAGGGTGTAAGAAATTTAACCGCAGGACCGGGACGAAGGATTCAATCCGTAAACCGGTCGGCCTCTGAAGTAAGGAGAATTACGTGGCACGTTATACCGGACCAGTCTGCCGCCTTTGCCGTCGCGAAGGCACCAAGCTCTTTCTGAAGGGCACCAAGTGCTTCTCGGAGAAATGCCCCATTGAGAAGCGCAATTTTGCCCCCGGCCAGCACGGCCGCGACCGCAAGCCCAAGATCGTAGGTTACGGCCTCCAGCTGCGCGAAAAGCAAAAAGCAAAACGCATCTACTTCACCCTGGAGAGCCAGTTCCGCGCCTATTACGAGAAGGCATCGCGGGCTCAGGGCGTCACCGGCGAACTGCTCTTGCAGCAGCTGGAGCGCCGTCTCGACAACGTGGCCTTCCGTCTCGGCTTCGCCAGTTCGCGTCGCCAGGCGCGCCAGATCGTACGCCATGGCCATGTGGAAGTGAATGGCCGCAAGGTGAACATTCCGTCGTTCCAGGTAGGCGTGGGCGACGAGATCAAGATCCGCGAAGGCAGCAAGAAGCTCACAGTACTCGAAACCTCGACCGAGTTCGCGAGCCACCAGGTAGCCCCCCGTTGGCTGCAGGTGGACCACGCAAATCTGTCCGGCAAGGTGCTGGCGCTGCCCAAGCGTGAAGACGTGAATCTGCCCGTAAACGAGCAGTTGATCGTCGAACTGTATAGCAAGTAACCGTAGCTGAGTAAAGATTCAATCAACGAGGAGAAACAAGCACGGCCGTAGCAGAATGCTTCGCGACGCCGCTGCATGGAGAGGACCACAGATATGCTTTGGAGAGGATTCCAAAAACCGAAACGTCTTGCAGTCGATACGGAGACGCTCACCGAAAAATACGGCAAGTTCAGCGCTCAGCCCTTTGAGCGCGGCTTCGGCACCACCATTGGCAACGCGCTGCGGCGCACGCTGCTTTCTTCGATTGAGGGCGCGGCTGTCACCGCCGTCAAGATCGAAGGCGTGCTGCACGAATTCCAATCGATCACCGGCGTTGTTGAAGACGCCACCGACATCATCCTGAACCTCAAGCAGATTCCTTTCAAGCTCAACGGGGAAGGTCCCAAGGCGCTGTATCTGCGTGCGGACCAGCCGGGTGTGGTGACCTCGGGCATGATCGAGGCCGACGGAGACGTGGAGATCCTGGACAAGGACGTCTATATCGCGACCGTCAGCGAGGGTGGCAAGCTGGACATGGAAATGCGCCTCAAGCGCGGCCGTGGTTATGTCTCAGCCGACAAGAACTTCGATTCGGATTTAGGAATCGGCTTCATCCCAGTGGACTCGGTTCACTCGCCCGTTCGCAAGGTGAACTACGCCGTGGACGCCGCTCGTCTGGGTCAGATCACCGACTACGACAAGCTGACCATTGAAGTCTGGACCAATCGCTCCGTTCTTCCGGCGGATGCTATCGGTCTCGCGGCCAAGCTGCTCAAGGACCACATGAGCATCTTCATCAACTTCGAGGAAGAGATCGAAGCCGAGAGCGCCCACGACGAAGGCCGCATGCAGTTGCGCAACGAGAACCTCAACCGCTCCGTAGAGGAGCTGGAGTTGAGCGTGCGCAGCTACAACTGCCTCAAGAACGCCAACATTCAGACCATCGGCGAGCTGGTGCAGAAGACCGAGCCCGAGATGCTCAAGACCAAGAACTTCGGCCGCAAATCCTTGAACGAGATCAAGGAAATTCTGGCGCAGATGGGCTTGTCATTGGGCATGAAGATCGACGAGCACGGCAACGCGGTGCCTGGACCGACCAGCGTACTGCCGGCCGCAACCCTGGCTGCAAGCTACAACCGTTATGACGACGAAGAGGATGACGACGACGAAGATCTCGAGGGAGTAGACATCCCCCTCCAGTCGGAGCCGGAAAACTTCTAGTTCGTTGGAGTGACCGGTGGTAGAACCCACCGGTCACCCGTTTAATTTTTGCGAGAAAGAGAAACCGATGCGCCACCGCAATGCAGGATACAAACTAGGACGCAACACCAGCCATCGCCGCGCCTTGCTGCGCAACCTGGTCACGTCCATTCTCCTTGAGGACCGTGTAGAGACGACCATCACCAAGGCCAAGGCCGCGCGTCCTCACGTAGAAAAGCTGATCACCTTGGGCAAGCGTGGCGACCTGCACTCCCGCCGCCTGGCCCTCTCCTATCTGCAGACCCGGGAAGCAGTCTCCCGTCTGTTCGATACCGTGGCCCCGCGTTATGGAGATCGCGCGGGTGGCTATCTACGCATCGTGCGCACCGGCTTCCAAAAGGGCGATGGAGCCGAGAAGGCCTTCATCGAACTCCTCGGTTCCGAGCACGAGCTGGACGAGAAGCGCCAGAAGCGTGCCGAAGCAAGAGCCAAGCGCCGCGAAGAAATCGACAAGGCAATGTCCGAGAACCAGCCACCCGACGGCAGCGGCAGCAGCCACGCCTAAAGTCTGTCGGCAATTCCACGAAGCCCGCGCCAAAAAGCGCGGGCTTCGCTCTGTGCGGAGAACCATAGTCTTCCCGCGAGTCATTGCTCTGAGGCTGTGGCCGGGACGACTCTACGGGCTGCGGAAAAAGTCTGCACCGGGCAGGAAAAGCCTACCTCAGGGGCTAAAGCCCTCATCAGTGGCCCTGGTACGGCCCGACTAAAGTCGTGCCCTGACACAAAGCCTCAAAATCGTGTCCGGATACAAAGTGTTAGGACGAGTCAGGCCGTTGAGGTCAACAAAAATCGGGCTTTAGGGTCTGCGTGAGAACCTGCCGGTTCAGTATCGAGTTCCGCGGTATCCCTGAATGCAAACTTGTCCTATCGGGCCCTAAATCTTCTAGTAGCCAAGGCTCTAACTAAGGCTTTGTGTCAGGGCACGACTTTAGTCGGGCCGTAAGGGGTCAACAAAGATGAGGGCTTTAGCCCCTGCGCTTTTTTCTTCGCCAGGTAGCTGTAACAATAGGGCCACTGCTCGGCACTATCCACGAGTCTTGCCTTGACCGGATTCTGAACGATGTACGCACGGTGCTGTGAAAAGCTTTGCCCATCCCTGATCCGCACGTCAGAAAACCCGCGTTGCCAGACCTCTCCCTGATATCCAAACTCCCTCTTCAGACGGTAGGAGAATCCGCCCTTGATAGGTTGCATGGCCTTTTCAATGGTGACGTCGCCCTGGAGCGTCATCAGAAGATGTAGATGATCCGGCATGATTACGAAGTCATGCAACTGAAACTTACCTGTCGCTACATTCGATCTCAGCACGTCGATGAGAAGCGTCGCGTTCCGTTCAGATTGCAATAAGCGCCGTCCCATGCTGGTGTTCGTTGTGACGAAGAACACCCGCGCACGGCTCAGCACTTCCTCTGGACAAGCATTTCTTGCAGGGTGCGCCATAACAGAGCTAAAGACCCAATTCTCTTTAGCATTGAGGAGTTTCTCCCTTTTAGGCTCTGCATAATCACTTTTCAAATTATTCGGCTTCATTTTCGCGGGCCGCGACTCCGGGTCTAAGGAACTCCGCAAGTCATCGGGTTGACAACTACAACCCCCCGCCCTATCGTGTGGATCAACCCCCGAGAGACAGAGTTCCTGGTCCACTCTTCCGTCTATGAGCCAACCAATCGAGGAAACCGCAGTGCTGGTGGTCGGGGCGGGCCCAACCGGCCTGCTGCTCGCTTCCGAGCTGAACCGCAGAGGGGTGCCATGTCATCTGATCGATGCCAAGTCTGGGCCGCTCCACTGGGATCGAGCGACTGTCGTTCACCCCCGTTCCCTGCAGATATTCGAGTCGATGGGACTGGCCGAAAAATTTCTCACCGCCGGATGCAGACAACGGGTCATCAAGCTTCATTCCAATGGCGAACTGCTTGGGACGATAGACCTCGCAGGTTGCGGCAGCATCTACGGGTTCAATGTCGGCCTCTCCGAAGAGGTCACGGAGTCCATCCTCACCGGCTATCTCCATCAGCACGGTGGCCGGGTAAATCGATCCTCGCGCTTGATTGGGCTGACCATCAACCCGAATAATCGGGTCCTGGCGGAGATCGAACGCGACGGGAGCCGCTATCAAATAGACGCCCGCTGGGTAGTGGGCTGCGACGGCCTCCACAGTGCAACCCGCGACTTGGCCGGCATTGCTTTTGAGGGCCACGACATGTTGAAGCCGTGGGCCGTCTTCGATGCTTCGCTCGAGGGATGGGCCGACACCTTCGAAGCGACCTTCGTCTATCTTGAATCCCTTCCGGTCATCCTGACTGCGCTTCCTGGCCATCGCTGGCGCGTCTACCTTCGGCCAAATTCGGAGCATTCTGATCTCGTCGCGGATGCCGTTTCTACCCTGCGCGCCTACGCACCATCCGTTTCTTTCGTGGATGTAGAAAATCCAGGGCGCTTCCGCTGCCACACGAAGATAGCGGCGAAGTATCGCTCAGGACCAATCTTTCTCGCCGGCGACGCGGCGCATCTCTGTTCCCCCGGCGAAGGACATGGCATGAACTGCGGAGTGCAGGACGCCTTCAACCTGGCCTGGAAACTGGCTCTCGTCCATCAAGGCGCTGCCCATGACACTCTGCTCGATAGTTACGAAATCGAACGTCGGCCGGCTGCGGAAATCGTAACCAGATCCGGTGATGATTTCGAAGACATGCTGGCCAAGGCCGGCCCAACGGAACGAAAGACCCGTGACCAGGCCATCAAGACCGCACTCGCCGACCCAGAGATCCTGCACCACGACGCGGTTGCCGAGACGGAACTCAACATCGACTACGCCCACTCTCCGATTGTCTTCGGTGACCCAAACAGCTCGTTCGCGGCCGGCTATCGCTTGCCCGACAACATTCCGGTGCAAATGCCCGAAGGATCTCCTTCCAGGCTTCACGCACTAGGCCATCGTGCGGGCAATACTCTCATCCTTTTGGGCGGACCTGCCGCAAACCCATCGGCATTGTCGGCTCTCCACGCCGCCTTGCAAGAATACGTAAAAGATTCGACCCTGTTTGAAACTGCCGTAGCGTTCAGCGCGAATGCCGACGTCCCTGACCAGATAGGGCACCTCGGACCCGCCGATGCCTCCAGTCTGGGGATTGAAGGAAGCACACTCCTCGCTGTTCGCCCCGACGGCTACGTCGGCCTGCGCTCCGACCAAGACCACCTAGCCGCGCTGGAAAGCTACGCCGCTTCTCTCCAAGCCGGCATGATCCAAGCCTGAGCAAGCTACTGAGGCGAGCTGTTGCACTAGCTAATTCCAGCTCAAAGCGCCATCCTCCACCTTGTCATCCCGCCTGCCCCGGCGTGTCGTGGGACTGTAGAGGAGCGGAAGGGTACGGGCTTTAGCCCGTACGCACCTACTTCAAATTCAATGCGGCTTCAGCCGCCGAGGGACCGCCTTCCCCTCAGGTAGTGAGATCCCGTACCCTGTACACCTTCTCTATCCGGCCTTATCCAGCCGCTGGCCGGCAACCTGCGTTTGCGCGGCCACCGCCCCGACTCCATGACGCCGGGTTGCAAACTGCACCATCCACCGCAGCATGACGAACAGCCGATTCGTAAACCCAATAAGAAAATAAATATGGACCCCGGCCCACAACAACCAAGCCACGAGCCCGGCAGACTTCCAAAACCTAAGATCGGCGACAGCGAACGTACGCCCGACCACGGCCAGGTCGCCCTTGTCCCAATACCAGAAAGGCTCTGGCACAGCCTTGCCGGTGGTGCGGCGGAGAATCAGCTCCGCCACATACTCGCCTTGCTGTATGGCGGGTTGTGCCAGCCCAGGCATCTGCACTGCCGTCCCGCTCTTGAAGCCCAGCAGGTTGCGGGTATTGGCAATCACCAGCGCAGTGTCGCCAATGGCAAAGATCACATCATGTCCGGGAACCGATAGATCAGGGTTCACCTTCACCCTCCCCGACTTGTCCGTCTCCGCGCCCAGCCAACGCGCAGCCGGGGAGGCGGCCACGCCCGCGGTCCACATCACAGTCCGGCTGCGGATGCGCTTGCCGTCGGCCACAATGCCCTCCGCATCGACACTTTCCACCTTAGTACCGGTAAAGACCTTCACGCCCAACTCTTCCAGATGGCGCGTAGCCTTCGCCGAAAGCTCCTCGGCAAAGCTCGGGAGTATGCGTGGTGTGCCTTCGTAGAGCATGACCTGTGCTGCTCCCGGACTAAGGTGGCGAAAGTCGTGAGCCAGCGCCATCTTTGCCATTTCGGCGATGGTGCCGGCGAGCTCGACGCCGACGGTGCCGCCGCCCACGAGCACGAACGTGAGCTGTTCCTTGAGCGCGGCGCGATCCGCGTCCCCGCACAAAGCTATCTGCTCCGCCTTTTCGAACGCCCTCAGAATTCTGCTGCGGATTTCGTCCGCATCCTCCAGCGCATCGAGTCCCGGAGCAATCGGCTTCCACTCTTCATGGCCGAAGTAATTTACCTGGATGCCGGTAGCCAAAATCAGATAGTCATACGGCAGGTCGCAATCGGGCAGCAGCACCCTGCGATTCTTGGCATCCACGCCAGTCACCTCCGACATCAGCACGTCGATATTTTTCTGCCTGCTGAACAGCACGCGCAGCGGCGGAGCGATCTCGTCGCCCGAAAGGAGTCCGGTAGCCACCTGGTACAACATTGGCCGGAACAGGTGATAGTTCCGTTTATCCACCAAGGTGACATGCACGGGAGCCTTGGCCAAAGCGCGGGCGGCATAGAAGCCGCCAAACCCTCCCCCGACAATCACCACCTGCGGAGCCTTCGGCACGGCTGAGTTTTCTCGCAAGGAAGCCTCCGGTGCAATCATTCTGCTTATATATATGTCCGCCAAGCTGCAAGGGTTGCGGGATAACGAAATTTATTACCTGCGTTCCGCGCCATGTCCGAGACCAGCTATCCCGGCACACCGTTCGGGCGTGCCAGGAGTTTCTACAGATTCAGGGATGAAGCGTACGGAACTCATTCCGGAAGCGCGCCTACCGACGCGCGCGCCTCGTTGTGTGCGGAAAAGCCTCGGGGGAATGGTGGTCTCTGGACAACGATCATTCTCTGAACCGATGAGCTTGCCCCAGAACAAGGGGTGATGACTCGCGAAGCACACCTCACTGAGGGGTACGTTCCACCTGTGCTCTGAGGTCCGCCCCTTGAGAGCCCCTTCGTCGCCTCACTTCGGCTGTTCCGTAAACATTGCAGCACGGGATTTGACAGGGAACAAACCGCGTCACTACTCTACACTTCGCTGATCGCGTACAGAGGATGACAACTCAATCAGCGGATTCAATCGTGCAGGCCGCGCAAAACTCTGGCTACGATGACGACATCACAGTCATGACCCTGCGCTTAGCTCCCGCGGCGATTGCCCAAATATGAGACGCACGCGCGGCTTCTCCGCGCTGGACCTCTGTCGAACCGAACGTCACCACCTCAGTTGCATATCATCTTCAAGTACAAGACCTGTCGGCCCATCGCTATTCAACCGTGCCAAGCGGATCGCCACTGCCGCGCGCCCAACCAAGATGGACCCGTAAGGTTGTCGTGTCAACCTCGATCTGCTAAGCTCCTGCCATGTCCACCAAGCCGCTTTCTCCACACGAACTCCGTGTCTGGCATGCCTTTAAGCTCATGGGCGAAGACGTGATGGCCCGGGTCGGACAGGATATCGCAGATGCGACCGGACTCTCAGGATCAGAGTTCGGAGTCCTGTCCCGCCTTGCCGCTCTTGGTAAAGGGGAGATGCGTCAACAAGTGTTGGCGCAGTCCATGGGCTGGGACAAAAGCCGGCTGTCTCACCAGCTCACGCGCATGCAGGAAAGAAAACTCGTCGAGCGGCGCGAGGCCGATAAGCGCGTTGTTCTCATAGTCCTCACCAGCCACGGTCGCGAGAAGCTGAAGGCTGCGCTGCCCGTTCATGCGCGATCGGTGCGCCAGAATCTACTCGACCGGCTCAGCGCGGAACAGATCGAAACGCTGGTCCGTATAAGCAACATCCTCGGCGAAGACGAGTGGCCACCGGCCTGACCCCTGTGTATCTCACCTATAGTTTGAGCCGAGCAGAATAGGGTCAGTCTCCAGAAGCGTGAGCGACTTCACCATCTGCTGTGTCTCTTCTTTGTATTTCTTGAAGTGGGGAGACTGTAGATGCGCTTGATACGAAGCGGCATCGCGATACGTCTCGAAAAGTCGAATCTGTTCTGGATGGCCCTTGATCGAGACGGCATACAAGGTCAACACACCCGGCTCCGTTCGGATCGAAGCGTCGATCTCTTCTTTCAGCGCTGCCTTGTAGGCATTCAGTTGATCGGGATAGATTTCCAGCTCTGCGATTCTCACCATACGGTCATCCAATGTTTGGCAAACTCCACGCCGCGTCGCGAACAAGAGACAGGAGGCGATCAACGGCAGCCCCAGCACGATGATTCGTTTTGTCTTCATGCTCACCAGCCGGGCTCTCAGGCGACGCTGACCAAAGCAGTGTTACTGTCCTTCAAGGCCTTGACATCCCGGATGGGTGGCAGGCCGAAGAATCGGCTGTACTCCCGGCTGAACTGGCTAACGCTCTCGTAGCCCACTTCATACGCCGCGGTAGTCGCGTCGAGCCCGTCCATCAGCATCCTCTGGCGTGCGGTTTGCAGTCGCAATTGTTTTTGGTACTGCAGCGGGCTCATCGCCGTGAGAGCGCGGAACTGATGATGCAGGGTGGAGACGCCCATCCTTGCTGTCGAAGCAAGCTCCTCCATGCGCAAAGGCTTCGCATAGTTCTCGCGCAGCCATGAGATCGCGCGCGCCGTTCGCTGGCCCAGATCGCCGCTCGTTGCGATGGCGCGCAGTCGTTCCGCCTGCGGCGTCCGAAGAATACGATACAGGATCTCGCGGTGAGCCAAGGTACTCAGAAATGGGACATCCTCTGGCGTGTCGAGAAGCGCGAGCATTCGCATGGTGGCGCCCAGCAATCCAATCGTTGTCTCGCCAACAGCCAGGCCCTGGCGGTGCGTAGAGGGCGGCCCCTCCGGAATATCATCCCGGCTCAGAACCTCGCGAACTGTCGGCAGGTCCAGTCGCAGGAAGATCGACAGCAACGGAGTCTTTTCCGATGCCTCGATGATCTGGCTCTGAGCCGGCACATCGATCGACGAGAGCAGGAACGAGCTGTCATCGCACAGGTATTCCGTGCCCCCGAGCAGGATGCGTTTCCGTCCCTGCACGAAGATGCTCAGGCCCGGCTCGTAGGAAGCCCGGAAACAAGGGGTCGGAGCCGTCCGGTGGTAGAGGGATAGCCCGGGTACCGCCGTTGGATGTTCTCCAGGCGTCGCTGCCAGCACCTTGATACGTTGTGCCAGCAACCGGCGCATTTCTATGACTTCCAAATCCGGCTGTTTCGCGCCTTTTCTCTGCTTCAGCATGCAAGACCCCCCCAAAAAACAGCTTAGTCCCAGCTAACCAGCTGTGTGCACGAAATCTGCAAGCCAAACAGGATCGTGCAAACAATCGGCAGGATCAGGAAAGCGTCGCGTCGCTAAGCTAGCTAGGCTTGAAGGGGTGGAGGGAAAAAAGATGAACATCTCGTTTGAGAACAAAGTTGCACTCGTGACAGGAGCCGCCTCCGGACTGGGCCTTGCCACAGCTAAGGCATTTGCCGAAGCTGGTGCTTCCGTGGTGTTGGCTGATTGGAATGAGAAGGAGGTGCAGTCCGTCGCCACCCAGCTTGCCGGCAAGGGTCACAAGACCCTGGCCGTCCGCTGTGACGTATCGGACGATGCGCAGGTCGAAGCGATGGTGAAGCAGACGGTCTCCGCCTTTGGTCAGCTCGATGCAGCCTACAACAATGCTGGCGTGCAAAATGTGCTCGCCGAGACAGCCGACTCTCCACGCGATGACTACGACCGTATTATGGCCATCAACCTGCGCGGCGTGTGGAGCTGCATGAAGTTTGAATT
This sequence comes from uncultured Acidobacteriaceae bacterium, assembly GCA_963746595.1. GTDB lineage: Bacteria > Acidobacteriota > Terriglobia > Terriglobales > Acidobacteriaceae > PALSA-350. The sequence goes on along the minus strand of CAVVBS010000009.1, from coordinate 163,842 downwards.
GCAGCAGATGCGCAAGCAAGGCAGTGGCGCAATCGTGAATTGCTCATCGCTGGGAGGCCTTATCGGCGGTGCTCGCCGCGGGACCTACCACGCCGCGAAGCATGGTGTGATCGGTCTTACCAAGAGCGCCGCTCTTGAATATGCGACCCGCGGCATTCGTGTAAACGACGTGTGCCCAGGAATGATTCAGACGCCAATGTCCGACAAGATGATCGCGGAAGGTCAGGGAGAAGAGTTGAACAAGATGCTAAAGGCCTTCGTTCCCATGGGCCGTCTGGGCAAAGCCGAAGAGATCGCCGACGCCGTCCTGTGGCTGTGCAGTTCAGCCGCCAGCTACGTTACCGGCCAATCGATCTCCGTCGACGGCGGCTACGTGATGCGCTAGAGCATGCGAACCATCCGATATTAGTTAGAGAAGGCATGGAGCACTGAGAAGAGGAGACATGAGCGTGAACATCAAACGAGTTGGAACGCAGGCATCCGGGAAGGGGCCCGCCGATTGGTTTACTGGCACTGTACGCATCGATCCATTGTTTCAAGCGCCCGATCCGGCGCTGGTTTCCGGCGCAAGCGTCACCTTTGAGGCAGGCGCGCGCACGGCTTGGCACACGCATCCCCTTGGGCAGACTCTGATCGTAACCACCGGCACGGGGTGGGCGCAACTGGAAGGTGGAGTCATCCAGGATATTCATCCGGGCGACGTCGTTTGGTTCGCGCCCGGCGAGAAGCACTGGCATGGTGCCACTTCGACTATGGCCATGACCCACATCGCCATCCAGGAAAAACTCGATGGTAAAGTTGTCGATTGGCTGGAGCATGTCACCGACGACCAATATCTCACAGGAAGATAATTTGATGACAACCTTGTGACACTTTGAGACGGCATAGAAGATAACCTCAGGGCGTGATAGCCACCCCTCAGCAGAAAAGCGAACCTGGACACAGGTCGAAGACCACCAAGCCGTTTCGCCAGATCAAGGCAACAGATGCCAATGGAATCACCCTTGATTCCGCCCATCTAAGAGCAGAGATGGACGCGCATGGTGTCCTGGGAAAAAATCTATGCCAACTGGCCGTTAGACGAGCTGAAGTACTATTGGACGCGGCTGCCCTTACAACTCAAGCCTTCGAAGTTGGAGTTGGCGGAACTTGCTCGAACCTCCGACTCGCCTGCTCAGCGCGCACGCTATGCGGGAATCCTGGAGGCAATCGAATCTCCGACCTACAGCCTCAGGCCGAACCCAACGCCCGAGCACAGCGGAGTCGAAAGCTAGTCACTTTCCGGCCGCGGCGGATTAGCCCAGTGACCGGACTCGTCTTTCCCGCTCACAATGACCCCTTTCGCGTTCCACCCCAGATCTGCTCGAACCACCGTCGGGCAATATCGCAGAGTCAGCCCGCACCGTCGTTTGCTCGATTGATTTGCTTCCGATCCATGCAACAGCAGGTCGCTGTGGATGGAAATTTCCCCGGCCTTCAGTTCATCGTCGACTGGCTGTCCAAGCCTCTCAGCGCCTGGAACAGTTTGGTTCAGAACATTCCCCTCGTCGTTTTCGCTCAGCGTGTAGGTCAGATGCCCCAGGTGGTGCGAACCTGGAATGAACCGCATACAGGCATTTTCGACAGTGGCATCATCGATCGCCAGCCACGCGGTCACGGCCATCGACGGCGTTAACGGCCAATAACTCGAATCCTGGTGCCATGAGACCCGTTTGCCATCGCCAGGCATTTTGCAAAAGAAATGCGAACCCCACCCCACCACGTTCTCGCCAATCAGGTCCTTGATGCGGGCCACAATACGAGCATCCGTCAGCATGTCGTAAACACGTCCATGGCGGAGGTGCGCCGTGCTGATCGAGTAGCTGTCGCCCCCTGCGGCCAGCGTCCTGGCCAGTAGTTCATCAAAGTAACCGCGGATGCCGGTTATCTCGTCCTCATTGAAGATCCGAATGCCGGCCACGTAACCATCGCGATTAAAAGCTGCAATCTGGTCCGTGGTCAGAGCTGTGGGACGCTCGGTGGTAGAAGGATGAAACCGCAGGTCGCGGTTAAGCTTGCTCAATTCGTCACTGCTGGGAATGAACCTGGGTGTAGTCAACGCTTTCGCCGCTCCCGCTTCTGTCAGTCTATCGTCCGGATCCACGCGCCGGGCACTCACAGAAGTCTAACGCCAAACCATGATTTACCCGCAAGCCTCGGCCTAGAGAGGATGCTAAAAGCCGATCCAGAGTTCTGGAAGCCGTCGCAAACTGTGACGCGGTAGAAAGTCCCCCCAGCCGGCAGTCAAAGCGTGAGAGACAACTGAATCCCCAGGATCGTTGCATATCCACTTCCATGACTCTCGCGCTTCCAAAAATATTGAAGATGAGGAGTGATCGTCAAATAGCGGGAATGCTCCCATTGATAATTCAGCTCTAGTTCCTCTGTGTTTGGATGATCTCTTGCTCGTCCACCCCTTTGTCAGACGGGTCATGGACAATGAGCGGAGCCGACAATAGGAACGCTTCCTGCAGGCCCAAGTGGGAGTGCATCCAGTGGAACCGATCATTTGGTCATCAATTCTCGCCGATACACCGCAGACGCTACTTGCTATAACTTACGCATGCGCCTACACGACTACGCACCCCGGCCCGCGCACCTCAAATGGCTCCTCGATTCTGACCCGGCCATCCGTTGGCAGGTCATGAGGGACCTTACCGGTGAAGCCCCCGACGCAATTGCAGCCGAGCGGTCTCGCATCGCAACCGAAGGCTGGGGAGCCCAGCTTCTCGCCCCCCAATCTCCTGCCGGCGACTGGGGCGGGGGCCCCGCGGGTGGAGAGACGATTTGCCGAAGGATGACCGAGGCTTGCTCATTACCCTCTACGCTCTCGTCGTCTTGATGGACCTCGGTCTCGACCCCGCCAGCAAGCAGGCTCGCAAAATGATCGACCGCGTCGACAAGCGGCTCGTGTTCAAGCGGCTGAACAACCGGCCTTTCCTTCACGGCGAAACGGAGCCCTGCATCAACGGCAGAATCCTCGGCCGTCGGCTCGTATTTCAAAGAACCGAACGACGCACTCGCCAATCAACTCCTGGGCGAGCAGCTCGAAGATGGCGGCTGGAACTGCGAAGCACCCAAGAGCCGGCGCTCTTCGTTTCATACCACCATCTGCGTGCTCGAAGGACTGCTCGAATACGAACGAGCAGGGCGCAAATCGGCGGCCGTCACCAAGGCCCGCAAGAGGGCCGAAAACTATCTGCTCGAGCGCCGCATGTTCCGCTCGCTTCGAACCGGCGAAGTCATCAACAAACGCTGGCTCCGCTTCTCGTTCCCGCCGTTTTGGCACTACGACGTCTTGCGCGGACTCGATTATCTGCGCAATGCAGGAATCAAACCCGACAGCCGCGTCCTCGACGCCATCGAAATCGTGATGGAGCGCCGCCACCAGAATGGGCGCTGGCCGCTCAACCTCCTTCATCCCGAATACATTCCATTGCAAGATGGAGACCGATGTCGCCAGGGCCAGCCGTTGGAACACACTGCGCGCTCTGCGAGTTCTGCGTTGGTACAACAACTACACCTCGTAGTTGATCTATTCCGCACGGTGCAAATTTTGTTGACCGCAGAGTTGACATTCGGCGCGAGCTCAGCTTATATTTAACTCGTCGGTTACATAACCGAATAGTTAAATAAGTGTTCAGAACCGCCGGAAAGCAATGAGTGAAGCAAATCTCGATGCGACGTTTGCAGCGTTGGCCGACCCAACTCGGCGTGCGATTTTGGCGCGGCTCGCGCTCGGCGAGACTTCAGTGACAGAGCTGGCCGGTCCCTTCGAGATGTCGATGCCGGCAATTTCCAAGCACCTCAAGGTACTCGAGAAGGCCGGCCTCATCGAACGCGGCCGCGAGGCTCAGACCAGGCCGGCTCGACTGAATCCGGCGGCGCTTAAGACCGCGGCTGACTGGATCGAAGAATACCGCAGATTCTGGGAACAGAGCTTCGACCGCCTCGATGCGTATTTGCGAAGAGTGCAGGCCGGCGACAAGGCATCAAAGAGGAAGAGGAGAAAAACATGAAGATGAATGTGCACTTGAACTTTCAGGGAAACTGCGCTGCGGCATTTGAGTTCTACAAAAAGGTCTTCGGTGCGACGAACGCCTTCATCATGACGTACGGAGAAGCGCCCCATGGCATGCCGGTGCCGCCGGATTGGAAGGACAAGGTGATGCATACTTCGATTTCCCTGGGAGATGGGCTGCTGATGGGCTGCGATGCACCGCCCGGACGCTCCACACCGCTCGGCGGCTTTCAGATCTCAGTGGAGTCAAAGGATGAGGCCGAAGTGAAGCGCATCTTTGAAGCGCTCAAAGAGGACGGCAGTATTCAGATGCCAATGACGCCGACATTCTGGTCACCGATGTTCGGCATGTGCACAGACAAGTTCGGCGTGGCGTGGATGGTCGGAATGCCGGGAACCGGGCAGAACTAAGGCGAGCCCGCGCAATCATCAATAAGAAAGGGTGATAGTTTATGAAGCTCTATCCACAGTTAAACTTTGGCGGAAACTGCGAGGAAGCGTTTCTGTTCTATGAGAAGAATCTACAGGGAAAGATCACCGCAATGATGAAGCAGGATCAACTTCCCTCGCAATATAACGTGCTCCCAGGGATGGAGAAGGCGGTTGTTCACGCGCGCATGAATCTAGCCGATGTGGAACTGATTGGCAACGATGTTCCGCCGGGCCGCTTCCAACCCGTCCGCAGCTCTTATCTGTATCTCACACTCGATTCAACCGAGAGTGCGGACAAGGCCTGGACCGCGCTTTTGGATGGCGGCGAGGCCACTATGCCTATAGCTGAAACGTTTTTCGCGACGCGTTTCGGACAGCTTCGCGATAAGTTCGGTGTACTGTGGTCGATCATTCACCCTAAGGCGATGTAAGTGGTTTGCATTGCTCGATCCCTTCCGGGCTGGGCCAATGTTTGCCCGCATACGTAGACCTCTGTCTAATGCAGCGTGCAGCAGATCCGGGGCAGCCCTGGGCATCCTCACTAGCTAGTCCTGCGATATCCAGCGAATGCAGGACAGGCGTCTCTCAGGGGTAGCTCCGGGCCTCAATTCTGGATCTGCGCGGTCAGGCTCACCCGGTCAAATCCCTTGCTCCATCGCTGCAGTATGCTCGTCTAAACGCGTCAGAGTCTGCACCGTACCTTCTTGCATCCCCGCCTGCAGGTGAGCGTCGCGAACTTCGCGTGACTTATGTTGGATGGTGTGAGTGACCAGCGTTCCTTCCTGGGTCTCATCGAAAGTCACCGTGGTCAACCACTCGGGACGGCCAAATTGGGGCATGTCGTAACACTCGGTGTACACCAGCCGATACGGGCGGACGATCTCACGATACGTGCCATGAAAGGGGTGATCGGATCCGTCCGCCATCCGCATCACAAGGCTCCACGAACCACCGGCCCGGAGATCAATCGCGCAATGCGTGATGCTAGATCCCTCGCAGCCCCACCACTCCCGCAGGTGCTCCGGCTTCGTCCACGCCTCGAATAACAGCCGGGCGCTCCGTTGGAAGCGGCAAGTGAACGCGATCTCGCGTTCGGATGGAAGACTGACACTGACCTCAACGCTTTTTCCGGTGAGCATGTTTATGTCCTTCCTCAGCTTCTAACTGTTCCAGGTATTCGTCCAGCCGGTTCATGCTGTATTCCCAAGACCGGCGATATTGTTCGAGCCACTCACTAATCTCTCGCAGAGGAGCACTCCGGAGGCGGCACGGCCTCCTCTGCGCATCCCGGCTGCGAGTGATCAAGCCCGCGCGTTCCAGAACCTTCAGGTGCTTCGTCATGGAAGGCGCAGTGATCGGAAACGGCTTTGCGAGTTCCTTGACGGTGAGTTCCCCCTGCAAGAGGTGTGCCAGGACTGCCCGTCGGGTGGGATCAGAGAGCGCAGCAAACGTCGAACTAAGCTGATCCGGCACTTAATTCACCAAGTAGCTAATTAGCCTATTGGGAAAATAATCCCGCCGCACACTCCGTGTCAAGCCGAAATGAAGGAGAGAACGCAGACCGAAACTTGTGAAACGGCGGCGAAACCTTTGGCTCCGTAACTGGAGCCTAAACCCGGCAAGCCGGAGTCCGGAAAGCGCATAATGATTGGATCTTGGCCACGATTCGAATTACCCCTGCATCCATTCCGCGAGCGGAGCAATCGAATGAGTGCCGGAAGGTCGGCCGAATCAACGAGGATGTTTCATGGCCAAATACGCAAAAGATCCTGACGCTCTATCTCGCCTCTCGCGCGAGCAATTTCGCGTCACCCAGCAGGGCGCTACCGAACATCCATTTGAGAATGAGTATTGGGACCATGACGCGCCAGGCCTGTACGTGGACATCGTTTCCGGCGAGCCGCTTTTCTCGTCCCTCGACAAATTTGATAGCGACTGCGGGTGGCCAAGTTTCACCAAACCCGTGGACCCCGAAAATGTCGAGGAACGGTCGGACAATACTCTAGGAATGAGCCGCACTGAGGTGCGGTCGAGCCACGCGGACAGTCATCTGGGGCATGTATTTGATGACGGACCTAAGGATGCCGGCGGATTGCGGTACTGTATCAATTCGGCATCTCTGCGTTTCATTCCCGTCGACGAGCTGGAAGGCGAAGGCTACGGCGAATATCTCAAACTATTTGAGCCCAAGAAGGAGAAATAGAAATGTCATCATCACACGAAACTGCGATCCTGGCCGGTGGCTGCTTTTGGGGCATGCAGGACCTGTTGCGCCGCTACCCGGGCGTCATCTCGACCCGTGTCGGATATAGCGGCGGTGATGTCCCCAACGCCACCTATCGCAATCATGGAACTCACGCTGAGGCGATCGAGATCGTCTTTGACCCGCAGCAGCTGAGCTATCGCAAGCTGCTGGAGTTCTTCTTTCAAATTCATGATCCGACGACGATGAATCGGCAAGGAAACGACCGCGGAACCAGCTATCGCTCCGCTATCTTCTATACCAACGACGAGCAGAAGCGGACTGCGGAAGACACGATCGCCGATGTCAATGCCTCGGGAATTTGGCCCGGAAAAGTGGTGACGACCGTAGAGCCGGCTGGTCCCTTTTGGCAAGCCGAGCCCGAACATCAGGATTATCTGGAGCGATATCCAAATGGCTACACTTGCCACTACATCCGGCCCAACTGGAGCCTTCCACACCGTGCGGCTTGATGGCAAATACAAACTAGTGCAGTGGTTTCTAGCCACCGCGCACTTGGACTTCATTTCTTATCAATGGCGAATCACTTTCGCCTGAGGGCCAATCGGATATCTACATCTGTTAGCTATGTTTGGCGAAATTGATCCACGAGGAGCCGTGGCCCGCTATGGCGCCACGGCCTCTCGCACCCGCGATTGACGTCCTGAAACCGGCGAAACTATACTAAATCTAGTCTGACTAGTCAGGAGTGTGCAGGATGGCATCCAGGACCTCGAAGAGGCGCGAGCCTTACAAACAAGAGCTATCTACGCAGCCTTGGCAGTTGCAGGCGGCTAAGGCGCAATTCAGTGAGGTATTCCGAAGAGCCCGCGAGCGCGCTCCCCAGGTGGTAACCAAACAAGGAAAGGAAGCGGTCGTCATCCTTGCGATGGAAGAGTTCCAGCGCTTAACCAACCGAGCTCGGCAGCCGAAGAGCCTATCCAAATTCTTTGCCGAGTCACCTTTGGCCAAGGCGCCCATCGATCTCGATCGAAAGCCCGATTACGGCCGGGCGGTAGAACTGTGAGCGCATTCTTGTTGGATACGAATGTTATTTCCGAACTCCTCAAGCCGAAGCCGGAGCCAAAGGTCACGACGTGGATCGATGCAACCGATGAGGAGCTGCTGTTCTTGAGTGTCCTCACTTTGGGAGAGATCCATAAGGGTGTCGTGCTCCTCCCCCGCAGTGCTCGCCGTACTAGCCTGGAAGCCTGGCTCAGTAAAGATTTGCGGCTACGTTTTTCCGACCGGATATTGAACATCGACGAAGAGGTTGCCCATCGTTGGGGACAGATTTCCGCTTTGGCTAGCGCCAAGGGCGTCAACGTGCCTGTGATCGATGGATTGTTGGCAGCAACCGCGGTTCAGCATAATCTCGCCCTGGTAACCCGCAATACCAGGGATGTCGCCGCAACCGGTGTGACCTTATTCAATCCTTGGACAGATTCGTGAGTCTCCCACATCGCATCACCAGATAGAAGACAATAAAGTAGCGCACTACAAACCCCATCTTACGGCGCGTCCTTCCCCGACTTAGGTCATCTAACCCACGTAGCCAAAACCCCGAGTAATCCGTGCGCGACAAGCACGAGCATCTGGAGCAATGTTGCCAGTCTGGGAACTCGGTCTATAACGTTGCAAACCAATGGCGGGACGGGACATCTTGTGTGAAAATTCCGTGAGGTTGGAGTAGCACGCACTGATATGAAGACTGAAAATCCGAGCGAAGTAAGGAGATGGCTCCGTGCATGGACGATGGCGATCCTGGCCGGCGCCTTTGTGAGCAGTTTGCCGCTGTATGCTCAGGGAGCCAAGGTCAGCTCACCGGCCGAGCTCGCCCGCCTCGCCGATGTTCTGCAGCCCGGCGAATGGGTCTGGGCCCCGGAAGTCGCGCCCACCGGGCCAGTCCTAATCTACGTCGACCTCTCGCGCCAGCGCGCCACGGTCTACCGCAACGGAGTGCGCATCGGCGTCAGCACCATCTCATCGGGTAAGCCCGGGCATGAAACCCCAACCGGCGTCTTCACCATCCTGCAGAAGGACGCCAGCCACCATTCGAAGAAGTACAACAACGCACCCATGCCCTTCCAGGAGCGCCTCACCTGGGACGGGGTGGCTCTCCACGCCGGTGGGTTGCCCGGCTATCCCGAGAGCCACGGATGCGTTCACCTTCCCTACACCTTTTCGCAAGAACTTTTCGGCATCACTACTCTCGGTGCCACCGTTGTGGTGGAAGGCGATGCCGCCAATCACATCACCACCACAGACGCTAGCCTGCTGGCTCCCATGAACGTCAAGGGACAGCAAGTAACCGAGCAACACCTCGGTTCCGCGGAATTTCGCTGGGAGCCTGACAAATCGCCGGCCGGGCCTCTGACCATCATTGTTTCCAAGCATGACCAGCGGATCGTGGTCCTACGCAACGGGATCGAAATAGGCCGCAGCGTGGCTCAGATCAATGATGACGATCCCGGATCTCACGTCATCAGCCTGACCAGTGGCGCTGACGGCAAAAACCACTGGATCTATGTGGGGCTGGCTGGGCACGATAACGACAAAGGCCGCGAACTCGACGAGGCCACCCTCAACCGCGTCCACATGCCACGCGGCTTCTTTGAGGCCGTCAGATCCGCATTGCTACCCGGCGCAACCATACTGGTAACGCAATCAAGCGTAGGCGCTCTCACCACCGGAGAACACATAACCATCCTCGACAGTGTGGTGCCTCAGGTTTGAGTTTGAGGAAACCTGGTGTCCAGACCCGAAGAGAGCTATGGAGAGATCTGGGAGGCCCACTTACTCGACATGGTAGTTAGGCGCCTCACGGGTAATGATCACGTCGTGCACGTGACTCTCCCGCAGGCCGGCGCTGGAGATTCGGATAAAGCAGGATTTCTCCTGCAATTCCCGGATACTGTTACAGCCGACATAGCCCATCCCCGAACGCAACCCACCCACTAGTTGGTAGACCATCGCTTCCAGCGGTCCACGATGGGGCACCCGTCCCTCGATCCCTTCGGGTACGAACTTGGCCAACCGGTTCTCCCCGTTGCGCTCGCGGGCTACAACGCCCTCGGTCGAAGGTCTCTCCTCCAGATCGCCTTTTCCCTGGAAGTAGCGTTCGCCGGAGCCCTGGGACATCGCGGACAGGGAACCCATGCCGCGGTAGGTCTTGAAGCTGCGCCCCTGATAAAGGATTGTTTCCCCCGGGCTCTCGTCCACGCCTGCGAACAATGAGCCGATCATGACCACGCTCGCCCCAGCGGCGATGGCCTTGGTGACATCGCCGGAGTACTTGATCCCGCCGTCCGCGATCACAGGGATATTATGCGCACGTGCCGCCCGGTAACACTCGCTGATGGCGGTAATCTGCGGCATCCCGGCGCCCGTCACCATACGCGTGGTGCAGATGGATCCAGGCCCGATGCCTACCTTCACCGTATCCACGCCGGCTTCAATCAGCGCTTTGGCCCCTTCGTAGGTGGCCACATTGCCGGCCATCAGGTCCACTTCAGGAAAGCGCTTCTTGACTAAGCGAACGGCCTCGAGCACGCGCGAGGAGTGGCCGTGCGCCGAGTCAATGGAGAGCACATCCACCCGAAAACGGACCAGTTCCGCCGCGCGCTCGAGAAAGTCGCCCGTGGCGCCAATAGCCGCGCCTACCCGCAGGCGCCCCTGGTCGTCCTTGGCAGCGTTGGGGTATTTCAGCTTCTTCTGGATGTCCTTCACCGTGATCAGGCCCTTAAGTTCGTATTGGCCATTGACCACCAGTAGCTTCTCCACCCGGTGCTTATGCAGGATCTTTTCCGCTTCTTCGAGCGTAGTCCCCACCGGAACCGTGATGAGGTTCTCTTTCGTCATCACATCGCCAATGGGGATGTCGGTGCGAGTTTCAAAGCGCAGGTCCCGGTTGGTGAGAATGCCAACCAGCTTTTTTCCCTGGGTGACCGGAACTCCGGAAATCTTGTAACGCCGCATCACTTCCAGTGCATCGGAGATAAGTTGCTGGGGCTCAATAGTGACCGGGTCGACGATCATTCCACTTTCTGAGCGCTTTACCTTGTCTACCTCGCTGGCCTGCTGTTCGACCGAAAGATTGCGGTGAATGACCCCGAGACCTCCCTGCTGCGCCATGGCGATGGCCAGGCGCGACTCAGTCACCGTGTCCATTGCGGCGGATAGCAGCGGGGTATTAAGGGAAATCGAACGCGTGAGCATGGTCTGGGTGCTTACTTGGGCGGGGACAACGTCGCTGTAGGCAGGTACGAGGAGGACGTCGTCGAAGGTAAGAGCTTCCGGTACGGGTGTCTGGATCATAAAAGGGGATATGAGACGAATTTCCTATGGTTATCTGTCAAACTTCCGGCGATGAAGAGAAATAGCAATCTAAAAAGTCGCCTTTGGCTGCAAGCCGTGCATGAAGGGCTTCTATTAATCCTATAACCTACAGGAGAAATCCTCTCTATTGAGGGAAAAGCCGCCGTTTCCAGTCTGGCTGGGAACCGTTGAAATAGACCGGAAAACGGCGTATTCTGATGGAGCAGACGAATTTGTCCTTTGGCTTCGCCTTCAGCGCACTGCGGAGTAACACGGAGAAATGAGTGGGCGAAAGCCCACTTTTCTTTTGGCCGGGATGCCGCGCAGCCTGCGGACTGGTCTATTGGCGAAGCATCTACACTTTGACCCCGGATTTCCTGTCGAGGTTCGTGGCGTTGACGAGGTTCATGCGGCTTTCTTCGCGGAAAGCTGCACACGTGGACGTTGGGGAGGGCCGCGTAGCAGGAAATCCGGGGTAAGCGGCAATTATGTCATTCAGTATTGAGCAAATCCGTCGCACGGCGGATCGAGTAGCGGCATCGCACGGGCTGGACGTGGTCGAAATCGAATATCTGGGTGGCAGCAAACATAGGGTTTTACGCGTCTTTATTGAGCAAAACTCTGAACAGCGCACCCGGCGGGCCGAGGAGGCTAGCGCGAAACTCAAAGCGGGCGCGGTGGCGGACGAGGAGCAAAGCCTGCTGGAGCATCTGGGAAGTGAAGGCATACCTCTCGATCAGTTGGCCTGGGTTACGCACGAGGACTGCGAACGCTTCAGCCGGGACTTTGGCACGGTGATCGACGTTGAGGATCTTGTGCCGGGTAGCGAGTACACCTTGGAGGTCTCCTCGCCGGGGTTGGACCGCAAGCTGGCGACACGGGCCGATTACGAGCGCTTCCAGGCCAGCCCGGTGAAAATTCGGACCTTCACTCCGGTGGCGGGCAACCGGCACTGGCTGGGAAAGCTCACAGAGGTGAAGCCGGAAGGAATTGTGCTCGACCTGACGGCAAAGAAGCAAAAGGGGAGCAAGAAGGGCCCACCCCAGGGCCAGACGGTCGAGATTGCCTTTGCCAATATCGAAAAGGCCAATCTGGCCCCTGAAATTTTGTAGCTTGAGCGAACCGTAGAAGAGAGAAAACATGGCGAGTGTTCTTTATCAAAGCATTGAGGCCCTGAGCCGGGACAAGGGAATTGATCCCCAGATCGTAGTTTCCGCGGTGGAAGACGCGATTGCGCTGGCCACGCGCAAGTACTACAAAACACAAGAGAATATGCGGGCCGAACTGGACCGGGAATCGGGTGAGATTCGGGCCTACGTCTACAAGACGGTGGTTGAGGCTCCCGAACAGCTGGAAGATCCGGTGAACCAGATCACCCTGGATGACGCCCGGGCTCTGGCGCCTGAAGTAGAGACGGGCGGCGAAATCCGCTACTACAAGCCGACCGACGTGCTGGGGCGCATCGCCGCCCAGATGGCCAAGCAGGTCATCTTCCAGAAGGTGCGCGAAGCCGAGCGCGATACCGTCTACAAGGAGTACGCCCATCGCCTGGGCGAAGTGCTGAACGCCACGGTAAAGCGCCTCGAATTGCAAGACGTAATCTTCGACCTGGGCAAAGCCGAGGCCAGGATGCCTAAGCGCGAGCAGTCGCGTCTGGAGCAGTTCGCCATCGGGGAGCGCGTGCGCGTCGTGCTGCAGAGGGTGGACCGCGCCGCCAAGGGGCCCCAGGTGATCGTTTCCCGAGCCGTTCCCGAGCTGGTGCAAAGCCTCTTTCAAAGCGAAGTGCCGGAAATCTACGACAACACCGTGGTCATCCGCGCCATCGCGCGCGAAGCTGGGGAGCGCACCAAGATCGCCGTGTTGTCGCGGGATAAGGATGTAGACCCGGTGGGCGCCTGCGTGGGCATGAAGGGGATGCGGGTGCAGTCCATCATTCGCGAACTGCGCGGCGAGAAGATCGACATCATCGAGTTCAGTGAGGAGATCACCACCTTTGCCGAGAAAGCTTTGCAGCCGGCCAAGGTCAGCCGCGTGAGCATCACCGACTTGGGAGAGAAGCAGATCGAGGTCATCGTAGACGACTCCCAGCTCTCGCTGGCCATCGGCAAGAAGGGCCAGAACGTGCGTTTAGCGGCAAAGCTGTTGGGCTGGAAGATCGACATCAAGAGCGAGGAAGAAAAGCGCCAGGAAGTCGAGCAGCAGATGCAGGCAATGAGCGGCGGCCCTTCTACCCCCATCGAACAGGTAACGGAGTTGGGCGAGCAGATCATCCAAAAGCTGGTGGTTGCCGGCATCACCACGGTCGAGGCCCTGGCCGACATGACCCCCGAACAGCTGGAAGAGATTCCCGGCATCGGGGAGAAGACGCTGGAGAAGATCAGCCTGGCGGTACGGCACTATTTTGGCGAATACGAACCCGGCGAAGAGCGTCCCGCCGCGGAGGGAGCAGTGGCCAAGTCAGACGAAGAGGAAGTAGCCAAGGCCAGGGCGATTGAAGACGCCCAAGCTGCCGAGGAAATTGATGCCCTTACCCTGGATCAGGAAGGGGAGCGGGAAGCCCCAGACGACCTGGACGGATCGGGCCGGATCAGCGACGACGTAGCCCGGATGCGCATGGAAGAGCTGACGGAATCGGGGCCGGATCTCGACGACATTGGCGGGGTTTCAGAAACACCCGGGCGGGAAGATACCAGCGAGATACTTGCCAGCCATACCCCGAACTATGAAGTAGCCAGATCGGAGACCGTGGACGACGGCAATGTGGAAGAACCCAGCCAGGAAACCCGGCAGGACGCAAAGGTAGACGAAGGTGGCGTTTAAGAAGGTGGAGTGTAAATTGAGCGCAACCGCGTGGTTGAGTGGCGCACATTCCACGTTTTCAGAGGATAATAATAATACCTGTCAATACCACGGCCGTGAGGTTGCGATGAGAGTCTGAATGGCGGCGGGTTGGACACAAAGGGACGGATGAGCAAAGTTCGGATTAACGATTTAGCACGCGAACTCGAAGTAAAGAGCAGGGCGATCCTTGACGCCTTGACCGCCGTAGGTGTGACTGAAAAGAAGACACACTCCAGTTCGTTGGAAGGCGATGAAGCAGAGCGGGTACGTCAGCACTTTCAACGTAGCGGGAAGAACGGCGCCGGTGCTGCCAAGGTAGACAGCGAGCCAAAGCAGAAGATCGACTGGTCGCGAGTCTCCAAGCCGGGCGATGTGCTCAAGGCAATCCAGCAGAGAAAAGATGAAGCTGCCGCCGTGGCCCAGCGGCCTTCGGTCCCGCCGCCGGCTCAGCCTCAGGCAGCCAAGCCCGCTGCTCCGGCCCATCCAGTAGCCTCAGCCCCTGCAGGGGCAGCCAACGTAGCGCCGCCATCCGCGGGCGCTGTTCGTCCGGTTGTGCCCAGCCAGGGATCGAATGTTTCGCCAACCGGCAGCGCGCCCGGTCAACCGGCGGCCTCCTATACTGCCACTGGCCAGAGTTCGCCCGGTCAAGCCCGGCCTAACCTTGGTGGGCTAGGTCAACGTCCGCCGACTCCACCGCCACCCGCTCCGCGCAGGATTGTTCCCCAACCCCGGCAGGAGCCGAGGATTGTGGTAGCTCCTCCACCGAGCGCCCCAGCGATCGCCGCCAAGCCGCCCACAGGGCCAATCGTAGCTAAGCCTCCTGTGGCTGGCGTGGAAGTGCGGCCGCCGGCAGTTGCGCCGGGTACGGTCAGGCCCGCAGTCACGGGCACCGTGCCGGGCACCGAGGTTCGCCCGGCTGCGGCCCATGCGGGTGCGGTGGCTGTTCCGCCGGTCCAGCCTAGGCCGCAAGCGCCTCCGCCCGTGTCGCCTCCTCAGGCTGCAAGTGCTCCGGAGGTCGCAACTGCGGCCAGCGCGCAGGCTTCTGACTCGATCGAGCCGGTAACTCCGTCAGCGGAAGTAACGCCCCCGCCACCGCCTCCGGCGCCGGCGCCGCGACGCGTGATCATGCCGCAGACGGGCCCGCGCCCGGTTTACCTGGCGCCGCCTCCGCCGCCAGTGGCCCAGGCAGCGCCGCCCTCCGGCGCCCCGCAGCCCCCAGGGGGCTCCATTCAGCGCGGACGGCCCATCTTTGATCGTGGCCGTCCCGGCGGTGGACCCGGATCTGGCGGACCCGGCGGTGGTTCGGGATATCCGCCCCGTACCCAGGATGGTCCTGGCGGTGCGCGCCGCCCGATGCATCCCACGCGGACCAGCCCCGGTGGCCCTCCGGGCCCTGGTGGACGGCCCGCCTTCGGCGCTCCGCGGCCTGGCTTTGGTGCGCGCCCCGGATTCGGTGCGCCTCGCCCTGGCGCGGGTGGTGCGGGTGGTTTAACCCCGCCTCCAGGGGAAGCTCCACGTCCGCAGAGGGCGGCTCCGCAGCAGCGCCGCGGACGCCAGCAGTACCCCAAGACTAAGGAAGGTCCAATGAAGGGCTTTGCTCCTCCGCCTCGTTTTGGCGGAGCGCAGATCCCCCAGGAGCCGGTGCCCATCACCCGTACCATCACAGTGACAGAGGGCATCAGCGTAAAGGATCTGGCGGAAAAATTGGGAGTACGCGGCAAAGACCTGATCGCTTCGCTGCTCATGCGCGGCGTTTTTGTCACCGTCAACCAATCGCTCGACGCGGAGTTGGTCAAGGATGTGGCTGCCCAGTTTGGGGCCGACACCCAGGTCATCACCTTCGAAGACGAGATGGCCAACGAGGCCCTCGAAAACCTCATGAAGGATGAGGATGTCAGCGAGATCGAAGTGACGCGGCCGCCCGTGGTCACCGTCATGGGCCACGTCGATCATGGCAAGACCTCGCTGCTGGACGCCATCCGGGAGACTGATGTGGCTTCGGGTGAGGCCGGCGGTATTACCCAGCACATCGGCGCCTACAAGGTGCGTATCGCCAAGAAGGACTCGCCCGCATTTGGGCGTGAGATCGTCTTCCTCGATACCCCGGGCCACGAAGCCTTCACCCGCATGCGCGCCCGCGGCGCCAAGGTCACCGATATCGTCGTGATCGTGGTGGCGGCCGACGATGGCGTCATGCCTCAGACACTGGAAGCGGTCGACCACGCCAAGGCAGCGAATGTGCCCATCATTGTCGCCGTGAACAAAATCGATAAACCGGATGCACAGCCGGACCGCGTCAAGCAACAGTTGGGCGATCGCGGCCTGGTCCCGGAAGCGTGGGGTGGCTCCACGGTATTCGTGGACGTCTCAGCAAAGAAGAAGCAGAACCTGGATCTTCTGCTGGAAATGATCTGCCTGGTTGCCGACCTTGGAAACTTGAAGGCTAGCCCTGATCGTCCAGCGGTAGGTACGGTGATCGAAGCCAAACTCGACCGCGGACGCGGCGCCGTAGCAACGGTGCTGGTGCAGAACGGCACCTTGCGCGCCGGTGACAGCTTCATCATGGGCAATACTTTCGGCAAGGTGCGCGCCATGTTTGACGATCGCGGACGCGCCACCCAGGAAGCCGTGCCCTCAACCCCGGTGGAAATTCTGGGGTTGGAAGGCATGCCGGACGCAGGCGACACGGTCCTGGTCGTTGCCGACCGCGATAAAGCCAAGGGCATCGCGCAATATCGCAAGATGAAGGAGCGCGAGTCGCAGCTGGCGAAGTCTTCGCGGGTTTCGCTCGAAGGTCTGGCCGAGCAGATCAAGCAGGCTGGCGTTAAGGAACTGCCACTGATCCTTAAGGGAGACGTGACCGGATCAGTCGAAGTACTGGCTGACTCGCTGCAGAAGATGTCGACCGAGAAGGTGCGCATCAAGGTCCTTCACACCGGCGTTGGTGCGATCACGGAAAGCGACATCCTGCTGGCATCGGCTTCGAACGCGATTGTCATCGGCTTCAACGTGCGCCCGGAACGCAAGGCAGCCGATCTGGCAGAGCAGGATGGAGTCGAGATCCGGCTGCACTCGATCATTTACGAGTTGCAGGACGAGATTAAGAAGGCCATGCTGGGCTTGCTCGAGCCGACCATCAAGGAGAACTACGTTGGTCGCGCCCAAGTGCTCAACATCTTCAGGATCCCCAAGGTGGGTACAATTGCCGGTTGCCGCGTCGTCGACGGCTCCATCAAGCGCGATGCGGAGGTTCGCCTCATGCGCGATGGAGAACAGGTCTTCAAAGGCAAGCTCTCTTCGCTCAAGCGCTTTAAGGACGATGCGCGCGAGGTCACCAACGGTATGGAGTGTGGCATGGGCATTGCCAACTTCAACGATATTCAGATTGGCGATACTGTTGAGGCCTTTGTAACCGAGCGCGTAGCCGCCGAGTTGACTGCTCAGTAGCCGCACAAATCAAAGGTGCCCCACATCTCGTTTTGAGGTGTGGGGCATCCGAGCGCATTCTTGCTAATACTGTGGCCCCCTGGGGATCAGTTATGTGCGGCCATCCTTTGGCGAAATGGCCGCGTTGAATTTAGTTTCCTGGTCGACACCATTAGCAAAAATGCGCTAGCCTGAAATCCCATAAAAATTCTCGGGTGAAGATGAACCTCGAACTGATCCAGAAGGCGCTGCGAGATCAGCAGGTGGACGGCTGGCTCTTCTACGACCATCATCACCGCGACCCGATCGCTTATCGCATTCTCGGCCTTAGCGAGTCCTCACACATATCGCGGCGTTGGTACTATCTCGTTCCAACTCATGGCGAACCGCGCAAGCTGACGCACCGGGTGGAGAGTGGCAAGTTGGCGTCACTGCCCGGTAGTGGTCAGGTTTATTCGTCCTGGCAGGAACTGGAAACCGGCTTACGCACCATGCTCAAGCCATACACCCGGCTGGCCATGCAGTACTCGCCGCGCAACGCCATCATGTACGTATCGCTGGTTGACGCGGGAACGATCGAAGTCCTGCGCGAACTGGGCAAAACCATTGTCAGCTCCGCTGACCTGGTAAGCCGCTTTGAGGCGGTGCTGACCGCGGAGCAAATTGCCAGTCATTACCAGGCCCAGCGGGCGATCGATGGGGTTCTCCGGGGCGCCTGGGAACATATGGGCGCGCGTCTCAAAAGCGGCGCTTCGGTCAATGAATACGAAATGATGCGCTGGCTGCAGGAAGCGATGCGGCGTGCAGGCATTGCCGATGGCTATGGGCCAAATGTCTCAGTGAATGAGAACAGCTCCGATTCTCATTACGAGCCGACTGCCACGGCCTCCAGGCCCATCAAACAAGGCGATTTCGTCCTCATCGATATTTGGGGACGCATGGACCGTCCGGGGACTTGCACGTATGACATCACCTGGACTGGCGTAGTTGGCCGCGAGCCCAGTGACCGCGAACGGCAAGTTTTCTCCTTGGTCGCGAAGGCACGTGATGCGGCCATCAAAACCGTACAAGAGGCATTTGCTGCCGGCCAGGAGATTGTAGGCTGGCAGGCTGATGACGCGGCCCGCAACGTGATTCAGGGCGCCGGATTCGGGGAATATTTCACCCACCGTACCGGACACAGCATCTCTACCGAAACCCACGGTAATGGAGCCAACCTGGACAATCTCGAAACTCACGATGAGCGCCTGATTCTGCCTTACACCTGCTTCTCAGTAGAACCCGGGATCTACCTCTCGCAATTCGGAGTACGCAGCGAAGTGAATATGTTGACTGAGCCAGGCCGCGCCGTGGTCACCGGACCAATACAAACCGAGCTAGTCCGCATTTAGCCCTTACTGACAAGGGAAAGACTTGGCGGGTCTGCCCGGTGCGGGCTTCGGTGGTTGAAAGCTTCAAGCAGCATGGGTAGGATAAGCACCGCCGGGGTCCTTCGACTCCGCGCTACAAGCGCTCTGTCACGTGATAAATCTGGGCGGCGCTCCGCTCAGGATGACGCTTTTGCGGCGAGTTGGAGATGCGAAAAACCAGCGTCTTCTCGGATTGCTATTGTCTGCCAAACCAGTTAGCGCTTACGGGGTAAAGAGTCTGCGTGAGAACGAGCGAAGCGTAGTGGAGGGACCTGCGGTTTCGCTCGTTCTCACGCAGACTCTAAAGTCCCACGATTGCTTCTAGGAAGCCTAGTGGCGGATGAAATACATAACCCAACTGGCTACGATCACGGCTCCCAGAAACATCGCAAAGCAGTAAGCCCCATAGCGAACCATGGCCTTGGGTGTGCTTCGCTGCGTGATGCCGAAAATGGTCGAGGCGAAGATGGCAAACAGAATGACGGTCGTGAAATGAGAAGGCGCAATGCTCATGGTTTTCTCCCCACGGCGATACTGTGCGCGTCCACGGCAGAAATCAGGTTCAAGAGCCCCGCGACGACAACGAACTTTGCCCCGTAATCGGCCGTTACCACCTGCACCGGCGCCTGCCCCAATCCAAGGCCGTGGCCAATCAGATAAAGCAGGCCCGCTCCCAGATCACCCAGAAAGCCCAGCATGTCCAGTAGGTCGGCGGTATTGGGCGCGTAGAGCCTGGCGCCCATCATGATGCCCAACACAAACATGCAGCTGATCGAAGCCAGGATCAGAACCCCACGGCCCCAACGTTTTAGCATAAGATGGCCTGCGCCGGGGATAAGCCAGCCAGCGATGAGTGCCATATACCCCAACCGGCTCGTCTTCGAATCCGCCGTTTTCTTTGCCCCGTCTGCTCTTTGCGCCATCACTCAAGAATACACAAGGAGCGGTGGTTCCGGGGATGTTCCAGTGATCACCGGGCTCTCGTGCGGCGTTCCCAAACCAAGGCGTCAAAGGTCTGGCGGGTGACGAATCCGCTACGGAGATAAAGTGCAACCGCCTCGGAATTTTGCCTCGTGACGGTAAGCGTGAGCGCCTGAAAACCGGATTTGCGCAGCGCGCGTGAGCAGTCGGCCAAGAGCCATGCGCCGAGTCCTCGACGGCGATATTGCCGGCTGACGCAGATTTGCGTCACGTGGCCCACATCTTCCCGTACGCGGGAGCAGAGCAAAAGAGCGGCAATCTCTTCGCGATTGCGATAGGCCAGGACGCGCGAGGCAGAAGCGTCGAACAGCCCACACCCCGGGAAGCGGACGATGTTATGTAGAAATCGCAGTGAGCCGGAGACGGAACGGTACTGATCGTTGATGATGCCGTCCAGATGACCTTCGTAGGCATGCGCGATGAGGTGGCCCGCCGCGGCAAAATCGCTGTCTCGCCAAGCTCGCAATTCCAGCTCGTCCAGGGCGTCCTCGGGTGGTTCTCCGGGCAGGCTTGCGGAGCTCAGTTCAAGCTCCATAAATAGTCGTTCGTAGATCTGGAATCCGGCGTTGCGCAGGGTCTCTGCATGGGTACCGTGCGGCCGCAGCAGCAGTTGCGATTCGATGCGGTCCACCCCGGGAGAATGTTGCAGCAACTCGATCATATGCTCGAGTAGAGAGCGCTCGACGTCCGCAGTCGACTGAGGGTTAGCCGCCGACGGCATGGCAAAAACGTCGCCGACCAAGGCTTTTTCATTCTCGTAAACACAGAAGACGTAACCGCAGATGCGGCCGTTCTCGATGGCAACATAACCCGGCAGAAGACGGGAGTCGAGGTATTGCAGCAGCAGGTTGGCCGAAGCCTGAAAATCCCAGCGCAGGCGCTCGTTCCAAACACGGCTTTCCGCCTCCAGCACCGGCTTCAGGTTGCCGGCGGAGAAGTGACGCAAATCGAGAATCTCCAGGTGAAGGGCGGGTGTCATTCCGCCCTATGCTTGCCCATAGTCCAAGCCTTTCGCCGTGACCCGCAGCCCTCGGCGTTTGAACAGGAGTGTACGGCACAAGGCCATCCCCTGGAAACCCACACCAGAGGAAAGCCGCACACCAGCGTCTGGCCTAAGGTTTGGCAAAGACTTGGTAGACGGCAAGACTTTGTGCGGGATAGGAAAAGAGCGGTTGGTACGATCGCCCGGCCAGCAGAGTGTGCAATTGGCCGGCGTACGCTTCGCGGGTGATGAGGATATGCTCCCCGGAAGGAATACCGTCCTGCTCATAGTTCTCGACCAGGTGATTCCGGTAAAAGGAAAGGCCATATTCGACATCGCGCCGTACCTTGTACACGGCGACGCCTTCGTTAGGCCGCTCAATTTGGCTGATGATGGCCGCCAGCGGCCGGGCAGAGTAGGCTGCGTCCAGCAAGCGGATGTTCTTCTTGGTGGCCGTGATTGCCGGCAGGCCGAAGAACGGGCCGACCCCGAAGATGAACAACAGCATGACGACCAGCGGGACCATGGTGGCCGTGCGCAGGCGTGCTACCCCAAAGCGGGCGACGACGACCAGGATGAGGAGTGCGGCAGCCAAACCGCTGGAAACGGCCGGCAGCAGAATACTGACTGGTGGTCTCCCCCCTGGGTGGGTGATATGCCACGGCAACAGCAGCAAAAGGATGATGGTGATCGCGGAGAGCAGAGCATGCAGCAGCAGCAGCCACAGGTTCAAACCCTTCTGGCGAATGCGGTTGATGTAGTCCCCGGTGAGAATCGTGAGCGGCGGAATAGAGGGCAGGATGTAGCCCGGCAGCTTGGAGTGGGAAAGAGAAAAAATGATGATCGGAAAAAGTGTCCACAGGACCAGAAATTCGGGAAAGGCATCGCCCCAACGGCTATGACCAACGTAATGGTGTTTGGTCAGCCGCGCCCGCCACTCGGCGAGCGATTGCTGGACCGCCTCCGCAAGGGCGCGCATGGCGATGACCGACCACGGCATAAGCGCGAGCAGCAGGATGGGAATGTAGTACCAAATGGGCTGCTCATGCATGTAACGGTTGGTGGCGAAGCGCTCCAGGTTGTGTTCCAGGAAAAAAATGCGCAGAAAATCGGGATTACGCCGCTGAACAGCGATATACCAGGGCAACACCATGGCGAAGTAGAGAATCACTCCGGGGGTCCAGACGGTGCGGCGCAGCAGAGACCACTCCCGTCGCAGGGCGGCGAAGGTGAAAATGATGGCCACTGCCATCACGGGGGCCACTGGACCTTTAGCTAGCGTAGCCACACCCACGAAGAAGTAGAGGTCGAAGAGCCAGAACTTCTTGTCCGTCTCGTACCAGGCATACCAGCCGAGCATGCCGATGCAAAAAGGTGCGGCCAGCTGCATATCGGTAGACGCTCCACGGGCGAAGCCGACGATACCGGCGCAAGAGGCGGTGATTAAAGCGGCATCCAACTGGCTCCCCGGCCGAAAGCGGCGGAGATGCAGGTAGATCAGCGCTACCAGAATGAACGCAAAACTGGCCGAGGGAAGACGCGCCGACCAATCGTGCACGCCAAACTCGAGGAAGGCAAACATGGCGCGCCAGTAGTAGAGAGCGGGCTTCTCCAGCCAGGGATGGCCCCATAGCACCGGGGTGACATAGTCACGGCGGGTGAGCATCTCCCGCGCGATCTGCGCATACCTGGGCTCATCGGCGCCTACCAGGCCCAGCCCATCTCCCCCGAAAACGGGCACCAATCCATAGAACAGGAAAAAAGGGGTAAAAACGAAAAGGCTGATGGCCTCCAAGGTGTCGCGCAGGCCAGGAAAACGATCTTCCAACGTCTTCAGACCGATGGCCGGCCGATGAAGGACTCGAGGCGTTCCCAGCACTGCTTTTTTCTCAACCATCGATTCTGCCAGGTGGTGGGACCACGACTCCACAGGTTGCAGCAAGGCCACGGTTATAAAGCGAAATGCAAAAAAGGGAACCGTCACATTGAACTACGGCCACAAGGCTATCAGATTCACCGGCCGGGCGAGAGGAGGACTCGCTGTCGGGTGAAGCACCACGAAAAAACGGGGCGAAGGCTGCATTCACGTGAGGAAAGAGGCAGCACCCGCCATCGCAGCGCGGAGATATTGGAGAATCCGTTCCTTGGCTACCGGCAGTGGGCCGTCGAGTGTGCAACCGCTGGCATTTTCGTGACCGCCGCCGCCAAACCGCTCCGCGATGGTGGCCACGTTCACTCGCCCCTTGCTGCGCAGGCTGAGGCGAACCCGATGGTCGCGTAGTTCGCGCAGGAAGACAGCGACCTCAATCCCGCGAATGCCAATGGCATAGTTGACGATCCCTTCGCAGTCCTCTTCCGCCGCGCCGGTGCGATCCATGTCGTTCTCAGTGACCCAAAGCCAGGCCAGGCCTCCATCGTGCTGCAGGTTGGCTAGCGCGGCGCCGAGCAAGAGTATCTTCGCAGCCGGGTTGGAGAAGTAAACCTCCTGTGCGATGAGCACCGGATTGGCTCCCTGGCGAACCAGGTTGCGCGCGAGTTCAAAGGTGTTAGCGTCGGTGCCTTCATAGCAGAAGGAGCCAGTGTCGGAAAGCACGGCGGTGTAGAGGCAGGTGGCCATATCAGGTGTAATCTCAATGCCGGCGGCGCCGGCGAGCTGATAAACCAGCTCTGCGACCGCGCAGGCGTTGCTGTCGATCCAGTTCACTTGGGCGAAAGCACGGCCACTGGTGTGGTGGTCGATATTGATCAGCAATCGGTTCTCCAGTCCATCCAGGCGGGTTCGCTCGATGCCATCACATTCCAGCAGGATCACGGTATCGTAGTCGCCTTCCACGCGGTCCCAGTGTTGAATCTGCGCTGCGCAGGGTAGTGACCGGTAAATGCAAGGCACTCGATCGCTGAGCGCCATGTCGGCCCTCTTGCCCATGCGCTGCAGCATCATCCAGCAGGCGACCAGGCCGCCAATCGCATCCCCATCGGGACGCGCATGCGCAGTCACCAGAAGGTGTTCGGCCTTGGCAATAGAGCTGAGCACCGCATCGATAGCTGGAGTGGATTGCATGACAAGACAGCCGGCCAGAGGCTGCTGCTACTCCTTGGACGTTGCGGCCGCCTGAGGCTTTGGGGGAGTCTCTTGGGCGTCCGCTTTCTGGGTTTTTCTATTGCGCCCGAGCAGCTCGTCGATGCGCAACTTGAGATGCTTGGATTTGTCAATCTGAAACGACAACTCGGGAACGTGGCGCACGCCCATGCGCTCCAGCAATTCGTGGCGGATGAAGCCCCGGGCTGCCGTCAGCGCCTCTCGGGTCTTCTCTTCTTCTACTTCGCCGCCATCGACCGCGATGTAGACCCGCGCGGACTTGCCGCCGGGGTTGATCACCACCTCACTGACATAGGCGAAGCTGATGCGGGGGTCAGCGAGTTCGCCCACGATCATGCCGCTGATCTCTTCGCGCAGCGTTTCCGCGACGCGATCGCGATGGTACTTTCGTGCCCGTGGTTCCACCATGGAAACAGTCCTTAGCTAAACCTCTTAGGGTATCAGAAAACCGCAAAGCGGTTCGCAATTGGTGTAGACCGAACCCGGATTTCCTGTAGATGTTATTGGAACTACCGAACTGCATGCGACTTTCCTCGAAGAAAGTCGCACATCGTTGTTCTCGGCCAGTGCTGCGCTGCAGGAAATCCGGGAAGCGAAAGCCCTCTTCGTGGTTTTCTCCCAAGGAAAACCACACTTCGCGAACTTAACAGGCCAGGTAATTGCGAACCGCTTTAATCCTCAGACTCCTCCTCGAGGAAGGTGCACCACGAGTCGGCCACCTGGGCGCCCAGGTCATTGGCGATGCGTACGGCGGCATTCTCCACCTGCCGCATAAGGCCGGCAAGATAGTCCCGCGAGCTGGAGATGGCAGTGACGCCGATGGTTGCGGACTGCCAGGTGACTGCCTCGTCCAACTCGGCCACCGAAATATTGAAGCCATGACGAAGCTTATCCTTCAGGCTGCGGACAACCTGCCGGCGGTCTTTGAGCGACTGGGCATGCTCGATGCGCAATTCAATCGTGAGCGAAATAATGGCCATGGCGATCCATTGTCAGTTACCAGCCATCAGCGCCGCTTGCGCCGCAGCGACAAACTCCGCCGGCTTCATTGCCGCCAGTGAACTGCATTGAATCAGCCCTTTGCGGCAGGGGCTGTTACCTCGCAGCTGCAGGCAGGGCGAACACTCCGGCTGGTGGAAGAGGATGCTGCTGCCTGCGCCAGTTGGCTGAAAGCGGTGCGGATGCGCTGGCCCGAAATAGCCGATCGCCGGCACACCGTAGAACGAAGCCAGGTGCAGGGCAAAACTATCGGGCGCGATCACCAGTTCCGCCGCCGAGACTTTGTCGAAGAGCTCCTTGACGGACCCTTGGCGGTACGCAGCGACTCGTGCCTCTGGCGCGAATTCCTTCACTGCGCCCGCTGCGCCGTGGACCACAATCGTATGTTTAGGGAAAGCTCGCAGCAGGTCAGCGAGGATGCCCGCCCATTGTTGATCGGTAAGCTGCCTCGCCTGCCAACCGGCTTCGGCCGCGCAATAGATATAGGGTGGATCCCGCCGCATGGCTGGAGGGGATGCGTAGTGGCTGCGATACGAAGCAAGCGGCCGGCCCTCCCCTTGCAGATTCAGTAGTTCGAGTTCCACTTCTGCATCGTGCTTGTCTTCCGGGCGGCGAATGCGGCCGGGCCGGTAAACGGACTTCACCAGGGCCGAGAGCCAGGGCTGAACACTTTTCCATTCAAAGAAACCGCCCTCTGCATAGAGAAGGCTAAGCCCCTGGATCCATCCTGCCTTCCGCTTTCCACGTACCACCAGAGAGAGAACCAGCGTGGTGCGGCTGTCATCGAGGGCGAAGACCAAATCCGCCCGTGGGATACTGAGAAGCGTGCCGAGTACCCGAAGTTTTGTGTCTCCATGGTCGACGACCGCCAACTTCAGGCGCGAGTCTAGCAGAGGGTAGACCAGTCCGCCCTTACGATTGGTGATCATGGTGATTTCAGCATTCGGATACAGCCGGAAGAGTTCGAACAGAAAGGGTGCCTTCAGCACGTAATCGCCAAAGGTGCGAAAGCTCAGTAAAGTAATGCGCTGGATGGGCATTCAACCCCGGTAATTATATCTTTCAGCAATGGCCATAGATCGGAGCCTGGTGCGTTACGTCTTTCTCGATCGCGATGGTGTGTTGAACCGCAAGCAGCCTGAGGGCGCCTACGTCATCAGCTGGGAGCAATTTCAATGGCTCCCAGGGGCAGTGGAGGCGATCGCCAGGATGACCCGCGCCGGCATGACGGTGATGGTGGTCACCAATCAGCGAGGCATCGCATTGGGCCTCTCTTCGGAAGATCAGCTGGAGCTTATTCACAGCAACATGCGGGCTCACCTGGCACTGTATGGCGCGCGGCTGGACGCGATCTACTACTGTCCTCACGACATTGGCCAGTGCCAATGTCGAAAACCAGACATTGGGCTCTTCACACGAGCATGCAAAGACTTTCCCCAAGCCGCCGCCCACAACAGCGTAGTCATCGGCGATTCGCTTTCAGACATCCAAGCCGGAAAGCGAATGGGTATGAAGACCATCTTTATCCACGGAGAAGCTGAGCGTCAAAAGGCCGGAGCCGGGGCTGCTGCAGAGAGCGCTGACGCCGTTGCCGGCTCCTTACTGCAAGCGGTGGAACTCCATCTGGGACTAACCGTCTAACCCACACGTCCAATTCTATGTAGCTCCTTGGCGCAGTCCTCACCGGGATCAGTTCCTTCGGCGTTCACTGGCAGCCCGCAGAACGAGATCAATCGCGTCGTGAAACCTGGTTGGAAACCCAAAATAATTCGACGTGTGCGGCTCGGGCTTTTCCGTGAGGCGGTCGCCGTCGACAAATCTGTATCCCAACCCCTCTAGAGGTTTTAAGCAGGCGCGATCCGGGTGAAAGCATTCGACGAAGAGCAGCGGCTGATCGGAGGAGATCGTCTTTTGTGCACCACGCAACACGGCTGCCTCATGACCCTCTACGTCAATCTTGATGAAGTCGATGCTCGACCGGCGCGAGCGTTCCTCGTCGATTGTTATAAGCGAAATTGGAACTCGCTCCGACGGAACGCCCCAATGCTGCTCTTCGAACGTCTGTTCCGCAGCCTCGTCGAGCGTGGAGGTTGCGCCTGCCTCGGAATCGACGCGTAACATCCCGGAGCCCTTGGCATCGCTCGCTCCAGCTGCGATTAACTCCACATCTGAGAATCGGTTCCTCTCTAACGTCTTGCGAACCAGATCGGCATTGGACGGAGACGCCTCGATCAAGACTGCGCGCATTGCAGGGAACGAGGATTTGAGTAGCCAGGTGTAGAAGCCAATGTTGGCGCCCACGTCCCAAAAAGACTTTAAATCGAGAGAATCAACACAAGTAAGCGCGAGGGCTTCCGCTGCCGGCTCATTGGACCCAGCAGCAGAAAAAGCCAACCCATGAGTGACCAGGCGCCCACGAACTTTAAAACGAATTCCAGGAATTGAGAGCCACGTTGGCGTATCTGCAAGCCGGATTAACCATCGACCTGCGGCGAACTTGCGCATGTAGTACAGCGGATGGAAGAGATCCCGCAATGTTCGCAACGGGTTGCGCATATGCTACGTATAGCAGGGTTTGCATCCCAATGGCTGACCCGCATTGTCGCCTGAACATGGTAGTTCACTGTGCAGGCCATTCCGACGTCGCGACTGCTCGGTGATGGGGTCAGAGCCTATGGTGCAGAGGAAGCTTCGACCGCTTCCTGCAAGTACTCCGCTACTTGATGCCCGTATTGCGTCCAGGTGTAGCATTCCGTCACCGTTCTCATTGCATTTCTACCTATCTGCTGGCGCAGACCTTCTTGCGAGGAGAGCTGGGCGATGGCTACGGCCAGGGCGTCAGAATCGTTCGCCGGCAGATAGACCGCACTCTTTCCGTGCTCCAGCGGCAATCCGCAATTCTCTGTCGTGATGATGGGCAGACCAGCAGCAGCGGCCTCCATTCCAGAGCGCGACGAGCCTTCGGCAAAAGTGGGAAAGACGAACAGGTCTGCACGAGCGAAGGCCGCGGCCACCTGTTGGAGCGGAGCAAAGGCGGTATGGGTAAAGAATTGGTCATCGCCTGCTTGCAGACAAGATGCCCCGTTGCCCAAATTACCCATCAACTCCAGGCGCAGGTCGAGCCCGGACCGGCGGCAGCTGCGAATCGCCTCCAGCAAGATCCGCGCGCCCTTGCGAATATCGAAGTTCCCGGTAAACAGAATCTTCACCGGCCCTTCGATGCTGTAGTCGCGCTTCAGGTCAAAGAACTCTTCCCGTACTCCGAGGTAGGCCACGCGGACCTTTTCCGCAGGGTAGCCTTCGTCGACAAAGGTTTTCTTTACGAAGTCGGAGTTCACCAGCAGCAGGTCAGCATCGGCGCAATCGCGCAGCACCAGCTTCCACAGATCTGCTCGCGGGTCGTAGCCGGCGGGGAGACCGAAGCGGGCGAACTCGTCCCGCAGCACCCGGTGCATAAAGGCCGGATGGGCAATAGAGTGATCGGTGACAATCGCCAGGCCGTTCCCGCGTGCTTTGCGGATCGCGCCGGACTGGCCTGCTCCGCTCCGTACCAGCAGCACATCGGCATCCTTCAGATGTTTCCTGCTGCCCCACGCGGCCAGACGAAATTCCATGCCATAGGCGAGGTCGAGAGGAATCACGCGGGTACGTTGGATCAATTTTATGCACGTCCCGGCAAACTCGACCCAGGCGACCGGAGTGACGGAGACCCCTGGGATCCCAATCTGCCGGGCGGCCATGCGCGCAGCCAAGTGCCTCTCTCCCAGGAATTTTCCCAGGAGCTCTACCAGGGCGGTCTGATTGTTCTTGGGCACCCAGCCGGTGAGGAAGTTGACTTCTACCCCGGCGGCGGCCAGAGCGCGGGCTGTTTCGTGAAAGTGAAGCTTGCCGAATCCAGTGGCAACAATTGCTTTCAAACGCTACTCTTCGACATCCACACGGGATTGGTAGTAGTCGTTATAAGCGCGCCCATAGTATTCGGCGTAATCGGACGATTGCAGGTCCACCGCGTTCAACACCACTCCCAGCAGGTGAGCTCCGGAACGCAAGAGGATCTCGCTCGCCCGCGCGACCACGTTTCTGGTGGCTTGTCCGTAGCGCAAAACCAGCACCACGCCGTCGCTGACGGAGACCAATACGGCCGCGTCGGTCACTGTCAGAACCGGTGGGGTATCGATCAGGATGAAGTCGTAGTTGGCGCGTAAGCCCTCAACCAACCTCTGCATCTGCAGCGACCCCAGCAACTCCGCGGGCATGGGTGCAATGGGACCCGCAGGCAGAAGGTGAAGGGCGGGGAGTGCCGCTACAGGAACGATCGCCTCTTCCAGCCCGGCCTTGCCCGTCAGTACAGAGGTGAGCCCAACCTTATTGGCGATCCTGAACCGCAGATGTACTGACGGCCGTCTCAGGTCAGAGTCGATCAGCAGTACCCGGGCGCCATTGAGCGCAAACACGATCGACTCCAACGTGGTGATCGACGTCTTGCCCTCGGAGGGCTTGGCGCTGCTGATCAGAATGACCTGGGGAGGCGTGCCGGCGCGGGAAAGAAGAATGGTCGTGCGCAGCGACCGGTACGCTTCAGCCAGCCGTGACCAGGCGCCGGGCAGGGGAGAGGTAGCATCTCTGACAAAAGTCTCCGGTGAGAGCAGCTTGGTGTCCACCTGCGGGACCACGCCCAGCATGGGCAGGCCAAGCCGCTCTTCAATGTCATAGATGGTCTTGATATTGGTATCCAGAGCTTCCACCAGGAAGGATAAGAGCAAGCCAATGCCTAGGCCGCTGAGCAGCCCGAGCGTCAGGTTGACCGACTTACGTGGAGAACTGGGGAAGTCCGGAGCATCCGCAGGGTCGATTTTCCGGATATTTGTCGAGTGCAGGCCGGCGATGATCCCCGCCTCCTGCAACCGTTGCTGCAGTCCGTCGTACAGCGACCGATTGGATTCGTATTCCCGCCGGGCGAGGGAGTATTCCACCGCCTTGGAGTTGCCCATGTAGGCCGAGCTTTTCTCCTGATCCAACCTGCGCTGCAGGGCGTCTTGGTTTTGTTTGGCCGCGTTCACCTCTTCCTTGGCTCGGGAAATCACCGTGCTTTGCTCTCGCTTGGTGGCTTCGGTGATTTCAGCCATTTCCGAGCGAAGCTCGAGCAATCTGGGATTCTTATCGCCATACTTGGCGTTCAGGCTCGCGTACTCGGCCTGGAGTGAGGTCATCCGTTCCTTCAAACTCATCAAAACAGGATCGCCGCTCAGGGTCGCCAGCACATCGGGCGGCGCACTCTGCATGGTAATCAACTTGGCTTCCGCCACCAGCCGTTGCGTTTCAGCCGCGGTTACGTCGTGGCCGATGTCCACCAGGCGGGAGAGCACGATGCTCTGTGTCTGGTCAATCCCGACCAGGCCGATATCCTTCTGCACCGTCAGCATGTGCTCCTGGCTGGCTTCCAGCCGTTTCCTGAGGTCCCCCAGTTGCCGGCCCAGCCAGTCCGAGACTTGCTGCGTGGCGGCGTAATTTTGGCTGAAGTTGTGCTCCACGTAATTGGCAATCAGGGTGTTGCAAATGTCTGCGGCAAGCTGGGGGTTACGGGCTGTGTAGCTTAGCTCGAGAATGTTGGTGTGGCCATAGCGTTCAGCCGCCAGACCTCCTTCAAAGAGCCCGATTAACGCGTGACGGTCCCGTATCTTCGCTAAATCGAATGCATAAGTGGAACCCGGCGGTAAAAAATCCTTGTTCTTATCGAGGTGCAGCGACTCGATGGTCGCCATCGCCAGGGTCGAACTCTTCAGAATCGCGATCTCTGTATCCAGCTTGGCAACGTCGATGTAGCCGCTGTCGTAGCCTCCGCCAGTATCCATCCGGAACTGATCGGCAGTGTCCTGAGTAATCTCAATGTTCGCAAAGGAGCGATATTCTGACGGGCTTGTGGCATTTTCGATGTACCCCGCGGCTGTGCCCAGCAGGGCGCAAACCAACACCAGCCAGATATATTTCTTGCCAATGAGGAGGAAGTGCTGCAGGGTC
The DNA here is from genome assembly GCA_963746595.1 of uncultured Acidobacteriaceae bacterium. Classification (GTDB taxonomy): domain Bacteria; phylum Acidobacteriota; class Terriglobia; order Terriglobales; family Acidobacteriaceae; genus PALSA-350. The sequence goes on along the minus strand of CAVVBS010000009.1, from coordinate 133,035 downwards.
TGGCCGTCGTTCAATCCGAGGGTGAGAAAGGAACGCTCGGGTGCGCTAGGTTCGCGATACTCGGGGAGTACGACCGGTTCCGATGGTGGGGGATAGACACTCATGCGCTTGAAAGTTCACCCAGTCGGTAAATCGAAGATGGCCAGTGGTGGACTCGGATTTCCTGTACGCTGCACCGGACATGACCGCCTGTGCGGCTTTCTTTAAGGAAAGCCGCAAGGGGCTTATCAATGCCAACAGGCCCTACAGGAAATCCGAGGGGAGCACCGGAAGAACCGCCGGGAAGAACGGTCCGCCGTCCCTCAACCTCTACCTCCAACTGCCCGAAAGTGGCCGGGTTTTCTCGCGAATCTTCGTGAGGCACGATAACTGTGAGCCGCCCTATCGGCAATATCAGAACACTTTACCCAGCGGTCATATTGCCAGAGTGGATTTCTTATCAAGAAAAATCCATCTTCGCCGAAGGCCGCCCGGGTATATCTATTCTGATACTCCCTTAGAGTCCAGATTATAAAGTGCCGTAAGGCCGTTCACCAATCTTTCTCGCGTAGTGAACCAGCGTGACTAAACCTACGCTGGCGGGATGTGCAACAAAGCTCCGGATGCCCCGTCCTGCGCACACTTGCCACGCTGAGGCTTTAGTGTAAGTGGTACGTCGGTTGCAGACGGAGCGGGAATTATTGTCCTACTTTTCCTCAGTAGCTGAAGCCCATCCCCCTCAATACCTACCAGGCCCTCGACTAACTCCTGCGCATGCGTGCCCGGATCGCGGATTCAACCGCACCGGGATGGGTCAGAATGCGTTCGATGCGAAACAGGTAAGCCCACACCGTATCCAAAGCGGTCCATGTACGGCCGCGGGAGAGAGAAAACATGCGATCCGCATCTGCCTTCATCATTTCGCTGTGCCGCCGCGATCCGGTGATGGACTTGGCGTGCAGGCGAAAGAGAGCCAGGTCCTGATTGAGATATTTGACCTTGGCCCCCTTGCGCACCATGTCTATCAGCAGTTCACCATCCCAACAGGAACGGTTGTTCACGTTGAACCCGCCCACGGTCTCGAAGGCCGCGCGGCGGAAAAACGTAGCCTGTTGCAGCCAGGTGGCGCCTCCGTAGAAATAACGGCCCAAGGTAAAGCCGGCCGCACGGATGCGTCGAATGCGCTTACCCTGGGCATCGATGATGAAACCGTTGCCCATCACGATGTCGCAATCGGAGTCCTGCGCAAAGGCCTGCGCGACGGTTCTCATCGCTCCTGGTAGCAGTACATCGTCCGAGTTTAGAAATCCAAAAATGTCACCGGAAGCGTGCTGAAAGCCGTTGTTCAAGCCGTCCGCAGCTCCCTTGTCGGGTTCGAAAATTACTCGATCCAACCGGCTCGCGAAGCTTTCGATGAGTTCCCGGCTTCCATCCGTCGAGCCAGGATCCACCACGATGTATTCGATCGCCGGGTAATCCTGCGTCAGCACCGAACGGAGAGCTTCCTCCAAATACTGCCGTTGATTGAAGGAGATGGTGACGACGCTGAATTTCATCGGGAATTCGCTACCATTGCCTCGCGATGAGAGCCCGTCAGCCAAACGTGCTACTCCGGTCGCTACTTGAGACATGCCTTACCTTGAATAGAAGTATGCCTGCGTGGCGAATCCCACGGCGGCCGTCAACGCTGTCTTAGAAGCTGCTTTGAGTACGCTCGGCGGAATAAAGAGAATGTCGTCCGGTTGCATGGTGATGTCCACCGCCCGGCCTCGTAGCACGTCTTCGAGTTTGACCTTCTGCACCACCCGCGTCCCGCCCTCCGAGGTTCTCAACAACAGAGTCCGTTGTGACCACGACGAAGGTTTGGCTCCCTGGGCCAATGCCATCACTTCGGAGAGTGTGGTGTGATTGGACTCACATAACGGAAAAGCGCCCGGCCTGGTTACGTTGCCGCCCACGTAGACCACGCCGCAACGGCTCACCAGGATGGTTTCTCCGGTCTTGATCTCCAGTTCGGCATTGTCATTTTCCCGCAGCGTCGGATCCCATAGAACGGTCTGCGGGTTTTTCATCGAGCCGGCGGGGAAGATTTCGATCACATGTCCTGCCCGGTCGCTCACACCGCCCGCTTGGGTGAGCATGTCGATCAGGCGCTTCTTTCCTGCCAGGGCATAGATACCGGGGCTTTTCACTTCGCCCATCACGGTCACGTTGTAACCGAATTGCTCGGTCGTGACAATCACGTGGGGATCCCGCAGGATCTGCTGCTTTAGAAAGAGTCGTGCGATCGCGGGCGCCGCCTCGATCGAGGTCATGCCCTCTATGTGAAAGAGGCCCGCATAGGGGATCGCGATCTCGCCGGCGGGTGAGACCGGCATTCTTACCGAGTACTCCGGGGCATCGAATACTTGCACCTCGACGATATCTCCAGGGCGGATCGGTCCATAGCCCAATCCTGCACCCGAAGACGGACCCGTGGGGGCCGCGTATCTCGACGAGCGGGCAGCCGCCGCACCAGCGGGTGCGTTCCCTTGGGGGAAGATAGGCTCTAGCGGTGTTGCATTCGATCCGGGATTACTCGGCGCGGGCGTGATCTGAACCGGTTCCGAGCTTTGCGAAGACAGCCCTCCGCTATCGGGAGATTGTCCCTGCGCCGGCACAACACACAGGGTCAGCTGCAGGATTCCGATGGCAGCCACAAACCTGAGCGTTCCCCGCCGGAGGAGTTTCGAACAAGGCCTCCCGGGGTGGACATCGATAGCGGTGGTTGTGCCCGCCGTTGCTGGGCTAGGGATTCGCAAGACAGGCTGCATCGCTAAGAGCATTTCTCCTGTAGGAGTAAAGTCGGCAAGCACGCTCACCGCATCCGGTCGGCAAACGACGAATGCGTTCGCATCGAGCCTACCCCATCACAGTAACAGGAGAAATGCAGGAAAACATTCCTGCTCTTGGTGTGGAGTTCAACTCATTACGTGGCTGGCGTGCCCGGCTCGCGTGCCGCTCGCTGCTTTACCGGCTGTGCCGGAACTCCGGCGTAAACCATCCACGGCTCCAGATCATGTGTGGCTACCGAACCCAGGCCGAGCACCGCGCCCTCGCCCAGGTTCACCCCCGGGCAGACAGAAGCACGGGCACACACCCATGAGTAGGCGCCCAGGCTCATGGGGAAGGAAATAAGCGGGAACGACGGGTCGTTGTAGTCGTGCGTGGCCCCGCAAACATAAGCCTGCTGGGAAACGATGGCGTGTGATCCGAAGGACACGGGCGAAGGGTTATAGATCTCCGCCTCGTCGCCCAGGGAAACCCCATCCGCGCACAGGAGATTCCACGGAGCCCATATGCGAGACCTTGGATAAAAGTGACAATGCGGGCCGAGCCTGGCTCCGAAGCAACGCAGAAGAAAAGCACGCCAGGAATGAAAAGGCCGAGGTGACGTGCGAAACAGGAGCGTCCAGCATACGGACCATGCCAACCTGCGCATGCGGTTCGACAGGGGGAACGAAGGCCTTAGATAGGGATCGGCGGATTGGGCTGCTCGATGCACGTCGCTTCACGATCAGAGCGGTGTCGTCGGGAAGACCGCAGATCCCTCAACTATGCGGGGCGTACCGTGGGACAAAAACCCGGCATAGTGATGGAGATATCTGCGGTTATACGAGGGCCTGCTTCTGCAATGAGAGGCAGGCTTGGCTCACTTAACCCGGATGAGTACACCAAAGCTCAGAGTATAAGGCTTGAGCTTGGTGTCCACGTAAACACCGGGCGCCCCGGGTATAAACCCTGGCGGATAATAGTGGTTTCCCAGGTCCCAAAGCTGATACTGGAAATCGACCATGCGAAAATTCAAGGTTCGATTCTTGTGGTAGTCCACACCACCGCCGAACTCGTAAACAATGCTGTTGTCGGTTTGACCGCTCTTGTAGGTAAGGTTGCCGGGGCCGATCAGAAAGTCCCCATAAGGGCGAAATCGGCGGTAAATGTAGTGAAGTTCGGGGCCGAACAACAGGGTTCTTTGTTTTCCGAAAGTGCCTGTGCTGTAGGTGAAGCGAGCTCCCACCGCGGGCTGACCAAACACGAACCGGCCCAGACGGAAATCGGCGCCTGCGGAAAAGCCCTGATTCCAGCCATTGGCATCGAGGGCGCTGCTCGGTGGAGGATTGCTCGGCGGGTAGTCGAGGGTGGAATTAAAATCGGTTTTCACCAGGGTGTACGTCCCGTAGACGTTGATTTGACTTCCGCCGCCCTTGATCGCGGGTACCACCTGGGCATGAGTTGCGTTCGGCAGTATGGCTCCCGCCACGATAACTGCGAACGCTAGTGCTCTAGAGAGAAGTCGCATGTTAGCCGCCCGTGAAATCAAATGTTGATACCTTCGGTGTCTGGAGATATCTACCAGAAATCCAGGGCCGAGATGACGCATTGCACTCCCTGGTTCAGGCTTCATCTCATCTTGCAGAGTACAGACACAAATAGAGCATGCGCTGCATCCACTCGTTTCTACCAAGTAACCTCGCTGGTTACAAATCCAACAATAGTTGCAGCGCTAGTACACATACTGATGCCCAAAAGGGCGGCTCGCCGTTGCATCCCAATCCGGAACTGTATTAGAGAAATCCCACTCTTGAAGCTGAAAGGTTCAAGCTCCGTAGCAGGCCTTGGAACGCCAATGCAATATGCGTGTATTTGCAACAGTATTCCTGCTAATGCACGTTCAGGGTAATCAAAAGCTACTCGTCTGTCTAGAAGAGAAACAGTGCTGTCTCACGACAGAACAGCGAAAACAATTAGCGCACGAGGTACTGCATCGATTAGCAGCGAACGCAACGGGGACTCATCGTGGTAGCCTTTACACGGCTAGGGCTTGGGAAGCAGTGACGGGTTCATTTTGCTTGCCGCACGATCAGCCGGAACCTTGCAGGGTAATAGCATTGAGAGCACTCAATACCTTCGAGAATCTCACCGCGGCTAAGTCTGTTCAGTGGAACTTGAAGACGGGCAGATTGCTCCCGGGCCAATGCGCCGCACCCGGATTTCCTGTGGAACTTGGTGGCGTTGGCAGCCTTCATGCGCCTTTCTTTGTGGAAAGTCGCACACCCCGGATTTCCTGTGAAGTCTATTGGCGTCGATGCACTCCATGCGGCTTTCCTCAATGAAAGCCGCACACGTGGCCCTCTCTTTGGCCCGCGTACAGGGAATCCGGGCAGGCGGGCGCGTCTAGTGCTGCGTGGCAGGAAATCCCGCTATCATCGAGCATCTCTCCTGTTACCGTAGTGTTGATGGCCCGCGGCCGCTGAAGAAATGTTCTCGCGTCAGTGTTCTCGCTCCATGGGTCAGTGGTCTTTGATCGTAAGCATCTGGAGTGTTCATGCCTAAGACTGCCCTGCTCATTGGCGCCGGCCCCGCGGGGCTCACGGCTGCTCTGGAGTTTCTTCGCCGTTCCGATGTGCATCCCATTGTGATCGAGGCCAGCCACGAAATCGGTGGCATTTCGCGCACCATCAGGCACAACGGGAACCGCATCGACATCGGGGGCCATCGTTTTTTTTCCAAATCCGATCGAGTGATGAACTGGTGGATGGAGTTGATGCCGCCTGAGGCGAGTGCGGATACGCAGCATGCGTTGCGTCACCAAAATAAGCAGCGAACCCTTAAGGTCAACAGTCAGGGGCTTTCGCCCGAGACCACGGATCTGGTGATGCTGGTTCGCCCGCGCAAGAGCCGCATTTATTTCCTGCGCAGATTCTTCGACTACCCCATCAAGCTGACTTCGGATACGCTGCGCAAACTCGGGCTGAGCCGCACCGTAAAAATCGGTTTCAGCTACCTGTTGGCCAGGCTCTTTCCGCGCAAAGTGGAGAAGTCGCTCGAGGATTTCCTGATTAACCGCTTCGGCCGCCAACTGTACCTGACATTCTTCAAGTCCTACACCGAGAAAGTCTGGGGTGTGCCCTGCCAGGAGATCAGCGCCGAGTGGGGAGCGCAGCGCATCAAGGGACTGTCGCTCACCACCGCTGTCCTCCATTTTCTTAAGAGGGCCTTCTCGCCCTCCAGGGACGAGGCGATCCAGCAGAAGGGAACAGAGACCTCGCTGATCGAGAAATTTCTCTATCCAAAATATGGTCCGGGGCAGCTATGGGAACACGCCGCCGACCAGATCCGCAGCCGGGGGGGCGAGATACTTCTCGGTTGGCGCGCCACCCGTCTATTCGTCCAGGGCGACAAGATCACGGCGGTCGAGGCGGTCAGCGATAGCGGGGAACGGCGGCGCTTTCCCGCGGACTATGTCTTCTCCACCATGCCGGTGCGTGAGCTGATCGATGCCCTGGATACCCCGATTCCCAGCGAGGTCCGCGAAGTCAGCGATGGTCTGCAATATCGCGACTTCATCACCGTGGGACTTCTGGTCGATAAACTGACGGTACGCGAGGCGGACGGAGGGCCGCTCAAGGACAACTGGATCTATATCCAGGAGCCGGATGTCCTGGTGGGACGGCTGCAGATCTTCAACAATTGGAGTCCCTACATGGTTGCCGATCCGGCTAAGACCTGGATTGGCCTGGAATATTTTTGCTATCAGACAGACGCCCTGTGGAAAATGGCCGACGAGGATCTGAAGAACTTTGCCATCGCGGAAGTGGAAAAGATCGGGATTCTGCAGGCTCGCGACGTGACCGACGCCCACGTGGTGCGCGTCCCCAAGACCTATCCGGCCTATTTTGGCACCTACGACCGATTTCACATTATTCGGGAATATCTCGACCGGTTCCTGAATTTATACCTAGTAGGCCGTAACGGAATGCACAAGTACAACAATCAGGACCACTCTATGCTGACCGCTATGACGGCGGTCGATAACATTATTGCCGGCATAGAGGACAAGGAGAACGTCTGGTCCATCAATACCGAAATGGAATATCATGAGGAAGAAGTAAAAAATGAGGCCCGGGCCGCCGGCTCACCCAACGAGAACACGAACAGTGTCAGGGCGACGGCTTAACGTATTTGCCTTTTGGGGAGTAGGAAAACCGCCAAGAGCGCCCCAGGATAGCGCCCCGAAGAGAGCCTCTATCCGGTTCTTGTGTCAATCTTGCACGATTTGAGTATGGCATTCCCCCAAAGATCGTAGTTTCATCAACTCATTCGATGCCTAAGGCGGATCCAAAAAAGATGAGCGAATCCATTGCAATTACAGTTGTCGGGTCGGGGTACGTAGGTTTAGTGGCGGCCGCATGCTTTGCCGAGATCGGCCACAGGGTGTTATGCGTCGACAACGACGAAGATAAGGTGAATAAGCTTAACCAGGGTGTCGTGCCTATTCACGAGGAGTTTCTCCCCGAGTTGCTGGGCAGGCACCGGGCCAGCGGACAGGTGCAGTTCACTACCGACCTTGGCCATGCCACGCAGGAGTCGCAGGTCATCTTCATCGCCGTAGGTACGCCGCAAAGCGACACCGGCAACGCAGATCTGTCCTACGTAGACGCGGTGGCCAGCGAGATCGCCCGTTCGATTCACTCCTATAAGGTCATCGTCGAAAAAAGTACGGTGCCGGTGTACACCAACGACTGGATCCGACGCACCATCGAACGCAATGGCGTCTCGCGCTCACTCTTCGACGTGACTTCGAATCCCGAATTCCTGCGCGAAGGCACAGCAGTGAAGGATTTTCTCCATCCCGACAGGATTGTTCTCGGTGCCGACAGCGAAGATGCAGCGCGCCTGCTGGCCGCCATCTACGAGCCGCTTACCTCCGGTAGCTACTATGAGCGTTCGGACGCGGTTCCAGGACACCGAAACGTCACCGATCTGCCCCCGTTCTTGCAGACCTCGACCAAGGCGGCGGAGCTCATCAAGCATGCCTCGAATGCTTTTCTGGCCATGAAAATCTCTTTTATCAACGTGGTCGCCAACCTCTGCGAAGCGGTCGATGCGGATGTGGAGCACGTGGCCAAGGGGATGGGCCTGGACAACCGCATAGGCAAGCGCTTCCTGAGCGCCGGAATCGGCTACGGAGGCTCCTGCTTCCCTAAGGATGTCGCGGCCTTCCGCTACGTCGCGCAGCAGCTGGGTATCGACTTTGGCCTGCTCGAGGAAGTCGAGAAGATCAACGAGCTGCAGAAGGAACGCTTCTTTCAGAAGATTCGCTCCGCGCTGTGGACCCTACGCAAAAAGCGCCTCGGCGTGCTCGGCCTATCCTTCAAGGGCGGCACGGACGATATCCGCGAGTCTCCCGCTCTGGAAATCATCCGCATGCTACTCGATGCGGGAGCCTCGATTTGCGCGCATGATCCGGCCGGCATCGAGCGCGCTAAGGTGGAAATGCCGCCCCACGCCAACCTGCAATATACCGATGATCCATATGCGGCTGCGGATAACGCCGACGCCCTATTGATCCTCACCGACTGGGCCGAATTTGCCCGCCTCGATCTCAAGCGGTTGCGCTACACCCTGCGCTATCCCATCGTCATCGACGGGCGTAATCTCTTCGATCCCTGGGTCATGCAGGATCTTGGCTTCACGTATCTCAGCGTAGGCAGGCCCTCGCAGCATACCTCGGTCGAGTCCGCATCGACCAAACGCTGGCCTTAGATGACAAACGCTTGGATACTCCGGGTAACTTAAACTCGGATCAACTCTAGACCAAGGGGAACCGTATTTTGACGACTCATCGTGTCCTGGTCACCGGCGCCGCCGGCTTCCTCGGATCGCATCTGTGCGATGCACTGATTGCCGAGGGCAAGCAGGTCATTGGCGTGGATAACCTTTCCACCGGGCGCCCCGCCAATCTGGCCGGGCTGCGCAACGAGCCACGGTTCTCCCTGGTAGAACAGGACATCTGTGAGCCATTCGACCTTGGAGCCGTCGATTTCCTCTTCAACTTCGCGTCCCCGGCCAGCCCTTTCGACTACGCAAAGCTCGGCCCGGAAACACTGAACGTTGGCTCCCAGGGGACCAAAAATGTACTGGACCTGGCGCGCAAATATCAAGCCGGCTTCCTGCACGCCTCCACTTCCGAGTGCTACGGCGACCCGGAGGTTCACCCTCAGGCGGAAACCTACTGGGGCCATGTCAACCCCATAGGACCTCGTTCGGTCTACGACGAGGCCAAGCGATTTTCCGAAGCTCTCATCATGGCCTACCACCGTTACTACAGCGTGGACACCCACATGGTGCGCATCTTCAACACCTACGGCCCGCGCTTGCAGCCGACCGATGGCCGTGTCATCTCCAACCTGATGATCCAGGCGCTGCTCGACGAAGATCTCACCGTCTATGGAGATGGCACCCAGACGAGGAGCTTCTGCTACGTCTCCGATTTGATCGCCGGTATCATGCTTCTCTCCCGTTCTAACGAGCATCTTCCGGTGAACATCGGCAACCCGGTGGAGTGGACCATCAAGGACTGCGCGCGCGAGGTTCTGACCGTCACCGGCTCGCGCAGCAAGATTCGCTACGAGCCTCTGCCCATTGATGATCCGATGCAGCGCTGCCCCGACATTACGAAGGCAAGAACCCTTCTCGGTTGGGAGCCAAAGATCCCTCTTCGCCAAGGTCTCGAGCTGTCCCTCGAATACTTTCGAGCCAGCCTGCCAACGCGCTCCCATTAGGCTAGGGGTTCCGGCCTCCATTACAATCCCGGGGGGGGGAACACCACAAGAAATCCGTCTTCGCCTACAGCATTTTCACTTCTGGTGTTTGCAAGGCAACGGTCCCCGACGCGGCTTTTCCTAAAGAAAAACCGCACTTCGCCTAACCCGACTGGGCAGAGTAGAAGTGAAGCTCTGGAGGTGAGTGATGCTTAACGATTTATCGCCCATTCTCGTGACCGGCGGAGCCGGGTTCATTGGATCGAACTTCGTTCTGGATTGGCTCGCCCTGGTGGGCTCGCCACTGGTCAATCTCGACAAGCTTACGTATGCGGGCAACCTGCAGAACCTCGTCTCGATCGAGCACAATCCCGCTTACCATTTCGAGCAGGGGGATATCTGCGACGCGCCCTTGCTCGACCGCTTGCTCAACCGGTACCAACCGCGCGCCATCCTGCACTTCGCGGCAGAGAGCCACGTGGACCGTTCTCTGGCCGGCCCCGAGGCATTTGTGCGCACCAATGTCGACGGCACCTTCCGGCTGCTCGAAGCCGCCCGAAGCTATCTGGCAAAATCCGCTCCGGAGGATCGGCAGAAGTTTCGTTTCCTGCACGTCTCGACCGACGAGGTGTACGGCACCCTTGGTCCTCAGGATCCGCCCTTCGAGGAGACCACCGCCTACGCCCCCAACAGTCCCTATGCCGCTTCCAAGGCAGGCTCAGACCATCTGGTGCGCGCCTACGTCCATAGTTATGGATTGCCAGCGGTGACCACCAATTGCTCTAACAACTACGGCCCTTTTCAGTTTCCGGAGAAGCTTCTGCCCCTGATGATCACCAATGCCATCGCCGGCAAGCCGCTGCCGGTATACGGGGATGGCCGCCAGGTGCGTGATTGGCTCTACGTGGGCGATCACTGCTCCGCTCTAAGGGCTGTGCTGGAGCGCGGTGAGATCGGCGCAACCTACAACATCGGTGGCCGCAACGAGCAGGCCAACCTCGATACAGTGGAGCTGCTCTGCAGCCTGCTTGATGAGATGCTGCCCAACGCGCCCCATGTGCCTCACCGCAACCTGATCAGCTTCGTGACCGACCGGCCGGGTCACGATCGGCGCTATGCCATTAACGCCGCGAAGATCGAACGCCAGCTAGGTTGGCGTCCCGCTGAGACCTTCGCTACCGGCCTGCGGCGCACGGTGGAGTGGTATCTCGCGCATCAGGATTGGGTGGAAGAAGTGACCAGCGGCGCTTATCGTCAATGGATCGATCAGAATTATGCCCACCGTGGGGGCGCCAGGCGATGAAGGGCATCATTCTCGCCGGCGGTTCCGGGACCCGCCTCTATCCCGTCACCCATGTTGTCTCCAAGCAATTGCTTCCCGTCTACGACAAGCCGATGATCTACTACCCGCTGTCGGTGCTGATGCTGGCCGGCATTCGCGAGGTTCTGATCATCTCTACGCCCGCGGATACGGCGCTCTTCGAACGGCTGCTGGGATCCGGTGAGCAGTGGGGCATGTCCTTTCAATATGCTGTGCAGCCAACTCCGGATGGCTTGGCCCAGGCGCTGATTATTGGCGAAGAATTTATCGGTGGCGCGCCGTGTTCTCTCATACTTGGGGACAATATTTTTTACGGGCACGATTTTGCTCAGAGTCTTCAGGCGGCGGCGCGGCTCGAGGATGGCGCTGTAGTCTTTGCCTATCCAGTCTCCGATCCGGAGCGATACGGAGTGGTGGAATTCGACAGCTCGGGCCGCGCGCTATCCATTGAAGAAAAACCCGAGAAGCCGAAATCCCGCTACGCGGTCACTGGCCTTTATTTTTTTGACGGGGAGGCCTCGCAGATAGCCCGCCAAATCAAGCCTTCGGCGCGCGGCGAACTGGAAATTACCGATGTCAATCGCCGGTATCTGGAAAAAGGCAAGCTGCGTACGCAAGTTCTGGGGAGGGGCTTTGCGTGGCTCGACACTGGAACCCATGACTCACTGATTGAGGCAGCCATTTTCATCGAGACCATCGAGAAGCGGCAGGGACTCAAGGTCGCCTGTCCTGAAGAGATCGCCTATCGCTTAGGCTGGATCGACGCAGCACGTTTGGAAAAACTGATTCTGCGGGTCGCGAAAAGTGGCTACGGCAAGTATCTGCGCTCCGTTCTCGACGAGCGCGTTTTCTGACGTCGGAGAGAAACCGCAGGTCCCTCCGCTCCGCTATAGTCCGACGACGGTTCTACATGGTTCAACAGAATCTTCATGCCGACCGGAGGCGTCCTGGGGCCTTTGGGCCACCCAAGGAGATGAAAATCGCGGACAACCTATGGCTCTGTCCATCCCCTATAACGGCTGCTGAGGTGAGCACTACCCTCCCCTTTGTCATCCCGAGCAAAGCCGAGGGACCTGCTGTGCGCCTTTCCCGGCCTAAGACCTTTCGTGGAAATGTCGACCGAGCGTGGCGGAGTGAAGGGACCTGCCGTTTCTCTTGGGTTCTCACACAAACACTGTAAGCCGTGATGCGACTGCTGCTTCGTTTCCCGCCGGTAGGATCCTACCCCCGCGCACGTAATGCCGCCAGAAAGTCCTCGACCGGCCGCGTATTCAAGACATCTGCCTTTGTCAGCCAGGCCCGTCGCAGTTGGCGGATTCCATAATGCATTGCATCCAGATGGCTGATGTGGTGCGAGTCGGTATTGATCACAATATTGCAGCCCAGCTCCTGGGCCCGGCGCAAGTCGATGTCGCACAGGTCAAGCCGGTCGGGATAGGCATTATGCTCGACCGCTACGCCAAGCCTCGCCGCCTGCTTAAGCACCGCCGTCAAATCCATTTCGTAACTATCTCTGCGCAGCAACAAGCGCCCCGTCAGATGCCCCAGAATTCTGATATACGGATTCTCCAGTGCTTTGAGCAGACGCTCCGTCATTTGGTCCTTAGGCTGCTGGAAGAGAGAGTGAACGCTGGCGATCACCACGTCCATCTGGGCCAGCACGTCGGGTGAGAGATCGATTTCTCCATCGCCCAGGATGTCGACTTCGATCCCGGTCAGCACGCGAATGCGGCCCTCCATGCGCGCATCCACTTCGCGAATCTGTTTCAGATGTTCGAGCGCGCGCTGATCGTCGAGTCCGTTGACCATGGCCAAATTCTTGGAGTGGTCGGTGATGGCAATGTACTGGTAGCCGCGCGCGATGCCGGCTTCGGCCATCTCGAGGATGGTGTTTCGTCCATCCGTAGCTTGGGTATGCATATGTACATCGCCGCGCAGGTCACTGGCTTCGATCAGCCGCGGCAGGCGATGCTCGGCGGCGGCTTCGATCTCGCCCTGGTTTTCGCGCAGTTCGGGTGGAATCCAGTCCAGGCCCAGCGCCCCATAGATCTCCTCTTCGGAGGCAGCTGCCACCACCGTGCCGTCGTCCAAACGCGCCAGCGCATACTCGCTCAAGGTGTAACCGCGCTTCAGCGCCCGTTGGCGCAGCGACACATTGTGCATTTTCGAACCGGTGAAGTATTGCAGGGCTGCACCGTACGACGCCTTCGGCAGCAGGCGCACATCGACCTGCAATCCGCTGCTCAAGCGAAAGCTAACCTTGTTTTGTCCTCTCGCCAGCAGCTCGGCTATCGGGGGATAGGCTGCGGTGTATTCGACCGCGGCGGCAACCGTTTCTTCGGTACAAGCTGGACCGGTCACCAGCAGGTCCAGATCGCCTACAGTCTCGCGCCCCCGCCGTAGAGACCCGGCCGGCATGACCTGTTCGATTCCCGGGAACTGTTCCAGGTAGAGGGTCACTCGCTCCGCCGCAGCTTCAGCGTCGTCGAGCAGGAAGCGTCCACTGTTCTTGCGATATTCGGTGATCCCACGCGACAACTTCTCGATCAGCTTTTGTCCGAAGCGCGGTAGCGTCGCCAGCTTGCCGGCGTCGATCGCGGCTTGCAGCTGTTCGATGTCGCTCACCTGCAGCGCCTCCCAAAGCAGGGCTACCGTCTTCGGTCCCATGCCTGGCAGCTTCAGCAGCTCCAGCATGGTGGGCCGATACTTGGTCAGCAGCTCGTCGCGCAGCTTCAGGCTTCCGCGGGTTTCGATTTCCTGGATGTTCGTTGCCATGCCCTTGCCGATGCCTTGAATGGCAAGCAGCCGTGCGGGTTCGTTCACGAAGGAGCTGAGTTGTTCGGTGCTGTTCTCGACCGCTTCAGCGGCCCGCCGGTAGGAGCGGATACGGAATGGGTCTCCCGCCGCGATTTCCAGCAGGTCAGCCGTTTCGGCGAGTAGCTGCGCAATGGATTTGTTGTCCATTTAATCCCCGTGTGCCTTGTTGCCCAGGGGAGATTAGAACATTTTCGCTTCTGGTGTACACGAGGCAATGGCTGCAACGCGGCTTTTCCCTCAAGAAAGGCCGCGCTTAGTGTGACTCCTGCAAGCGAAGATGTTCGAAAACGTCTTTCGCGCGGATGGATTTCGGCCGCAGACAACTGTCTCCGCGTACCAGGCGCGATACGCGAGCAAGACATTTTTCTTCACAGCTATGCTATGCAGGTGAGCCTGCAGTTTCTCCGGCGTGAGGCGTTAGGCTACTTCTCGAACTCGAGTTACGGAATCGGCCTGGGGACCTTTCTGTCCTTGAACGATGTCGAATTCCACCTCGTCCCCTTCTTTCAAGCTCTTGTATCCATCGAGTTGGATCGCGCTGTAATGGACAAACACGTCGGGTCCATCGTCGCGGCCGATAAAGCCGTAACCCTTCGCGTTATTGAACCACTTCACTTTGCCTTTGTGTTGAGCCACTAGCCTGTCGACCTTCCTTAGTGCGGATCGAGCATGAGGAGAACAAACTGCTCTCCTTTACAGACGCATCACAAGGTCGAATGGTTTTCCTCAAAATGTCCGTTGAGTGGTGTAGGGCTCTTACGGCAAGTGCCCTATTTTCTGTTCTTTTTCTTCTCTTTTTGCCGCAGACGGTCATAAAGCATCACTGAAATCAGCGTTTTACCGTCGTGAACCTTGCCCTCTTCGATCATGCTCAGCAGTTTGGAGAGGGGTATGGTCTCGATTTCCAGCTGTTCGTCGTACTCCGGCTGCGCCTCTCCCCGTGTCAGGCCTTCGGCGATGAACACCTGCATCCACTCACCCAGAAAGCCGGGACTGGCAAAGTAACGCACCATTTTCCGCCAGCGCGCGGCCTTAAAACCTGTTTCTTCCAGCAGTTCGCGCTTGGCTCCAGCCAGCGCATCCTCGCCTTCCTCCAGTTTTCCCGCCGGTATCTCGAGCAGATATTCTTTCGCGGCATGACGGTACTGGCGTTCCATCACGATCAAGGGATCGCGCTTGCTTTTCGCATCGTCGATCGCGAGGATGACGACCGACCCGTTGTGGCGCACAACATCGCGCATCACTTTCCGGCCATTTTCAAGAATTTCGTCGGTGTACACGCGGAAGAGCGGACCGTCATAGCTCAACTTTGATGAGATCACTTCGATTTCGGGGCGTTTGCTGCTGGTCTTCTTGGGTGCACTCTTACTCGACGCCTGTTTCTTGGCCATGCCTCTCCTTATCCGGAATTTCCTGTTGAGTTTGTTGGCACTGTCGAAGTTCATGCGGCTTTCCTCACTGAAAGCCGCATACGCGAACCTGTTTGGCGCCTCGTGCAGGAAATCCGGTCACGCTGCTGGATAATTTAAAGTACCATCCGGTCATCAATGCGCTGGGGGGTGCTCCGGGCGAGGGAGTTTGCGGGGGAAGACAATTCGTCTGCATCTTCGGGCCCTGGAGTTCCATCCTATGTTGGCGGGTATTTGGCGCTTTACGCGCTTGAGGGCTTTACCGCCCAGGGCCGGAAAAAGCTGCGCTGGCTACTTCTATCCCGGATTTCCTGTGCAGCTTGGTGACACCAACGAGCTTCATGCGGCTTTCCGTTAAAGAAAGCCGCATACGCGGCTGCTGGGTGGGGCCACGTACAGGAAATCCGGGTAGCGTCGTGAGAAACTACAGCAGAGGAGCAAACGGATGGCGCTGGAACAGGAGACGGCGGTGAAGACCGAGTGTTATCCGATCTCGCTTCTGCCCGGCCTTAGCCGGCTGTTCCTGGACTTCGCGGAGCGCCGTGAAGCGCTCGCGCCCTTCTACCCGGCCAGCGCGTATTCCACCCAGTGGATGCCGGCGCCCGCGGTACTTTCCGCCGCTCATCGTGCAACTCTTTGCGACTTGTTGGAACAGCAGAACCGCACCTTCGGCGCATCTGACGCGGTTTTGCAAAACATCGCGCGGTTGCGTGATGGCGCCGGCGCAGTGGTCACCGGCCAGCAGGTGACGCTCTTCGGCGGCCCACTCTTTACCATCCTCAAAGCGGCAACGGCGATTCGCAAAGCAAAAGACGCCTCCGCCTCCGGCAGCCCACATGTGCCGATCTTCTGGTTGGCGACCGAAGATCATGACCTGGCGGAGGCAGCCCACGTAACGTTGCCCGATCGCCATGAGCTCAAGACGCTGCGCCTGGCTCCCGGGTCCGCGCATGGAGTGGCGGCCGGTGGCGTGACCTTAGGGAAGGACGTCGAGCAGCTAATCGCCCAGGCGGGCGAGATCCTCGGCCCCGGGCCGGTGCTCGATCAGCTAGCCGCCTGCTATCGCGAAGGCCAGACTCTGGGGCAGGCTTTCGCGCAATTCATCTCCGGCATTTTTGCCGCGCAGGGGCTATTGGTGGTGGATGCTGCTTCGCGCGGGTTCCATGCCTTGGGCAGCGATGTTCTGCGTCAAGCGATTGTGCGCGCGGATGAGCTGCGAGTAGCGATCACCGATCGTGACCAGCAGCTTGTCGCTGCCGGTTATCACTCCCAGGTTTTGGTTCCGCAGCTATCCAGCCTGCTCTTCCTGTTCGATCGCGACTCTGGAGCGCGGGTCCCGCTGCGGCGAACGGCAGAGGGTGGTTGGCAAGCAGCCAGGCACGCCTACTCCACCTCAGAGTTGCTGGCTATTCTGGATGCTGAACCCGAGCGGCTCAGTCCCAACGCTCTGCTGCGGCCCGTTTTTCAGGATGCCATCCTGCCCACCGGCGCCTATGTCGGCGGCCCGTCTGAAGTGGCATATTTCGCTCAGTCGCAGGTACTTTATGAGCGCATCCTGGGGCGCACCACGCCGGTCCTTCCTCGTTTGTCGGCTACCCTTATCGAGCCTGCGATCGGTGGTCTTCTCGCCCGGCACGAGGTTTCCTTGCCCGATGTGATTCAGAGCGCTTTACGGGATCCCCTCGACTTGGCTCAGCGGTTTGGTGCGCGGGCGATCTCGGTGGTGGGCAAGCGCAAGCTCGCCGCGGCTGGAAGTGCTCTGGACACTGAGCTCTCGGCGCTGGCCACCTATATGCACTCTCTCGATCCTGGTCTAGGCCGGGCTGCAGACGTCAGCGGATCGAAGATGCGTTATCAGATGAACCGCATGCGCCGGCTTGCGGCAAACTATGAGCTCCGCCGCGAGCAATCGCTTGGCCGCGATGCTGGGTTGATCGCACTCAATCTTTTCCCCGATCGCCGTCCACAAGAGCGGATCCTTGCTGCCGCCTGGTTCTTGTCCCGCTACGGCGAAGGCCTTCAGGAGTTGCTGGTGGAACAAGCCGGGCAGCAGTGCCCTGGTCACAAAGTCATCTGGCTGTAGTTGGATGGAGCGGCATCTGCCGGGCATACCTACAGCAGGTCCGGGTTAAATGTTTTAGAATGTTGGCAGCCATGAAGGCCAGAGCGGACAAGCCGTTCGACGTGACCTGTCCCGATTGCGGGGCGATCCTGAAGGTCGACCCTGAGACCAGGGCGATCCTCTCCCACACGCCGGCTCCGCGCAAGCGGACCTTCGAGGATTTTGAAGCTGCCGCCAAGGCCATGCGCGCGCAGGATGAACGCAAAGAAGACATTTTCCGGCAGTCGGTAGAAGCCGAAAAGAATAAACAGCAATTGTTCGACAAGCGATTCGAGGAAGCGTTGCGCAAGGCGAAGGAGACTCCCGATGAGGGTCGCCCTCTGCGTGAATTCGATCTCGATTAAGCAGTTTCCCCAATGGGTGTAAACCGAAGCCCAACGACCCTTTCGCGGTTCCGTCAGGCAATCATCATTGGGGGGCTGATTTAAGGCATTTCCCCGCATCTAAAACAGCAGTTCATGCGAAAGAGAGACACCGATGGGGATCACACACATTCCGCAGCAAGTGGCATCCAGCGTTCAAGACGCAGCCGAAAGCTTGAAGCACCAGGGAACCAGGCTTCTCGACAACGGCTGGGATAAGAACTGGGTGCGCACGGTGGCCGCCGGGACCCTGGTGACGGGAGCGGTTCTGCTGGCCACGGGCAAGCGCAAGGCTGGCTTAGCCGTTGCTGCTGCCGGTACAGTCTTCGCGTTGCTTGAAGATCCTGAGGGCGTCAAGAAAACCTGGAACAGTCTCCCGGATTATCTCGAGAGCGGGCATAGCCTCCTAGGCCGTTTCGAAAAGTTTGTGGGAGAGCTTACCGCGCAAGGCGAGAAACTCCGCAGCGTAGTCGAGAAAGCTGTACGGCAAGCCTAGAGCATTTTTGCTAATGGTGTAGACCAGGAAACTGAACCCGACGCGGCCATTCCGTCAAAGAATGGGCGCACATGATTGATCCCACCGGACCACAGTCTTAGCAAGAATGCGTTGACTCTACCCAATCCCTAATTGTTCGCGGGCCTTCTGGCTGATGCGGTCTGGCGTCCACGCCGGTTCCCATATCAGGTTGACCACAGTTTCGCTGATCTCAGGCACGCCCGCCAGCCTGTTCCGCACCTGTTCAATGATCGAAGCGTGGGCCGGGCAGCCCTGTGAGGTCATGGTCATATCTACTTCCACACGTTGCCTGGGGAAGGCCCGCTTTGAGTTCGCGTCCGGGGTCAGCCTGACGGTATAAATTAGCCCCAGGTCCACGATATTCACCGGGATTTCTGGATCATAGCAATCTCTCAGGGCAGTCATGACATCGTCTTCGGTGAGGGCCATCTTTCTCTTCTCCTGGATTCTCCGAAAGATCCGGAAAAAACTTTCGCCACCACCTTGGGACTTAGTGTTTCCGCTCCACCAGGTATCGTGCCACTGCCTTCAGGCGATCGGCGCGCTCCCGATACCCGGCTAACTGCGCAAACGCCTCTTCGACCAACCGCTCGGCATCTTTAATGCTCTGGGCCACCCCATACACTGCAGGCCATGTGGCCTTCTCGCTGGCGACATCCTTGCCGGCGGTCTTGCCAAGTTGGGAGGAGTCCTGGGTTACGTCCAGTACATCGTCCATGATCTGAAAGGCCAGCCCTGCTTTGCGCCCAAACCCCCGCAGCCGATCGATGTCGCTCGCGGAACCGCCGGCGTAAATGCCGCCGGCCATCAGGCTGACGCGAATCAACGCACCGGTCTTAGCACGATGGATGGCTTCTACCAGCTCCGGGGTTGGCTTATGTTCCTCGGCTTCGAGGTCCATGACCTGGCCGCCGATCATGCCCTCGACGGTTCCTGTCGCCTGCGCAATCGAGCGCACGATCTCCACCGTCTGCGAAGCCGGGCACTGCATGCCGGCCAGCACCTCGTAGGCCTGCGTCTGTAGCGCATCCCCGGCAAGGATGGCAATTGCCTCGCCAAAGGCAACGTGGCAGGTCGGCTTGCCGCGGCGCAGATCATCGTTATCCAGCGCAGGCAAATCATCATGAATCAAGGAATAGGTGTGCAGCATTTCGATCGCCGCGCCCAGCTCTTCCACTCCCTTGGGAAACTGATCGGAGCCTGCGATCATTCTTGCCGCCTCCATGCACAGCACGGGTCGCAGCCGCTTTCCTCCGGCAAAAACGCTGTGCCGCATGGCGCGGTGAATCGAGACCGGCGCTCGATCCGGACCGGGCAATAGACGATCCAGAGCTTGATCGATAAGCTCCGCACCGCTGCCCAGAATCTCGCGCACATTTTCCTGCATTTTGGTAATCATACGCGACGGTGAACGTGCCCTTTGCGCTCCCGCATAGCCACCACCGCGAGCGCCAGCAGTGCGATGGCGGAGACTGCACGCCCGGCCACCACATCCCGCGTTGCAGTCCATTGCACTTCCATCACATGACTCCCTGCATTCACCGGGACTGCCATTAATCCGTCTTCCCGCAAGGGCCGGCTCTTTACCGGCTGCCCATCGACGGTCACTCGCCATGACGGGTAATCCATCAAGCGCAGCACAGCATAACCTCTCTCCGGGGTTACGACGCTCACTGTCCAATGCTCCCCGTTCCGTCGTCGGGCGTCCACCTGTGCCGCTATGCTGCCGGGGTCTCCGGCTCGCCACTCTGGATTGTCAGCCTGAGTGTCGTCCGCTGTATCATCCTGCGCGGAACGCAGCACCCGCACCAGCGGCAGGTGCTGCTGGACGGCGGCACTATCCACTCCGACCGGCGTGTACTCGTCTGTCCCTTCCGTGCCTTGTCCCAGGCGGAATCCGGCCAGCTGCGCCGTGACCGCATCCTCATCGTCGCAGGGTTGAAAGAAGAGCAGGGAGGAGCCGATGCCCATGGCGGCGATCATGATTCCGGCTACTAGAACCCGCCACTTGGCTTGGCGGACGACGGCCATGCCGGCGAGCGCGCATCCGGCCACGCTCAGCGCCATCAGCCAACGCCAGGGAAACTGCAGAAACTTCAGGTGCGGCGCATATTTCCAGATCACGTCGCTGGCCGGCAATTGCAGTAGGAGAATGACCGGGAGCATCGTGATTAGAACAGTCCTGGCCGATCCGCCCGCTCGCTTTCTCCACGCCAGGTACGCCGCGACGGAAGCGACGGCAAATTCCAGGACCAGGATCCATGACGCCGTGCGCAGCACCTGGTCATGAAAAGCGTTGGAACTGTGCGCGAACAGGAAGCTATCCTCGACGCGCATCCCTGGATTAATCGCGCGCTCGATCTGCACCCACCGCTGCTCGAATGCCGCGGGCACAATGTAGAAAGCGGCCAGTCCCAGCCCCAGAGCCATTCCACCTACGGCCCGCAGAGCCGGCCAGGGCCTGCGCTCGGCGATCCACATTCCCAACGCAAGAACTGCCAGCAGATAGCTGCCGATCACCGCGGCGGGTGAATTGGTGAGCCATAGGGCAGCTACCGACAGGCCGAGCGGCGCCACGGACCCGCTCCTTCGGAGCGCGAACAGCACCATGAAGGGAAGCCATGCAGCCGCCAGGAGCTCGCCAAAAGCCGAGCGCTCGTATGCCACAAACATCGCATAAGGGTTGGCGATGTAGAGACAGGCGGCGAACGTTGCTGCTTCTGGGGGCGCCCACTCCCGTGCCAGCAGGTACATGCTGCCGCCGGCGGTCAACAGCGCCAGCAGCACGAAGAGCACCGGAGCCGCGTGCCAGGTAGTCACAGTCCCCAACAGGGCGCCCAGCAGCCAGGAAGCTGGGGGATAAAAGATCAACCGCGGCTCTCCGGCGCCATAGTTCGCATCCTGCACCCAGTGGGGATAGAGGAGTCCTGCATGCCAGGCCCGCGCAACCTCCATCCAGGAGAGCAGGTGAAAGTCGAAATCATGGCCGCACGAATTGCCTCGCGCGAACAGCACGCAAGCCGCAATCAAGGCCGTGCTGACGATCAGAAGGCTTCGAATCTGTGAAGAGAACCTCAATCGAGAAGTCTCACCTGCCCACGGAAGATGGGAGCGCGCGTCAAGGCACCAGTCGCAGAGTATGCGTGGTTGACGCGGTCACGGCGGCCTCCGTGAAGGGCATGGGAAACGTCTTGCCGCTATACCAGGACGGAAACTGGTCCAAAAAGTATGGGCTGAGTGGGTCGCCGGACTCGCCCATCACAATGTTCTCCGAAGATCCGTCCACATTGCTCCAGTCCACCGTGAGGCGTTGGCTTGCGCCCAGGAGTCCGCGCACGTGGTTCAGCGTGGTCTCGTCTCCCCATAGCTGATGGGGTCCGGTACTGGTCCAGCTGCGAAAAAAGGGCAGCATCCCATAGAGGGGGTGTCGTACATCGATCACATGCTGGCTGCCATACGTCCAGTTTCGCAGCGACGCCGGGGCATGGTGGTCGATCATGCCTTGATGTACCGCGGCGGCGATCAGGTCATCCCAGCTCTTGTATTTGGCCGGCAGCCATTCCGATGGGGCCTTCTCCACCATCTCTTCCTGCACAAAGTTTTTGCTTTGCCAATCGTAAAGCTGCCAGTCCGACCCCAGCTTAGGCTCCAGGACCAGCGGCCATAGCGCTTGCTTGGCGGCATCCACGATCTCCGCTGCCACTGAATCTCTGGTGATAACTCCATCCCAGGTGCGCATCAGGTCCGCAGCCTGCCGCAGTCGCGCGTCCGGGGTAGTCGCACGGTCAATGGAATAGGCAAAGCGCTGAGCCAACTCCCGGTCCACCTCGGAGTAGGTATCCATCTGCAGCGTGAGCATATCCGCCGGCGTGAGGTGGGAGTGACTGGAAAGCCACTTCCATATGCGCTCATTGCGATAGGGTGCGTCCCAGTTGAGCGCGAGGGGGTAGGGATATCCATCGGGGCTAATGCGTGAGTTGGCGGTTGCCACAATGCCGTTGTCAGGGTCCAGCACGCTCGGGAGTTCGTTAAAGGGAATGTATCCTTGCCATTCATGCTCGCTATCGGCAGCGGTTCCGGTCTCCACGATCGGCACCCCGCTCAGGCCGGCGGGCCGCAGGGGGAATAGCCCTACGGCCTGGTAGCCGATATGGCCCTGGTCATCGGCGTAGGCCATGTTCTGGGTCGGCCCCCACCATTGGCTCATTGCCTGGCGGAATTCTGTCCAGTTACTGGCTGCGTCCACAGCCTGAAGCGGCAAACCGCCCAGTGGCGTCGTGTACAGGGTCCATTTGAGCGAAAGCATCCGCGTCTCGTGCGGTAACAGGGGAGTAATCACCGGTCCGTGGTCAGTGGTCTCCACATCGAGCAGCACATCCTGGCCAAAGCGCACATGAATATGTTCCCGGTCATGCTCAGGCTGGCGCCATCCCTTGCCCGCCCAGTACTCGCCCTGGGAATTCGTCTTTTCCACGTACACGTCCTGTACGTCCCCGTTGAGCGTGGTGTAACCCCAGGAAATGTGTTCGTTGTGGCCCTCGATGATGAGGGGAATGCCCGGTGTCGTTACCCCGGCCACGTGGAAACTGCCCGCCTGCAGGTCTTCCTCATGCCAGATGTCGGGAATGGAGTGCTCCAGATGCATGTCATTGGAAAGCATCGCCTTTCCGCTGGCCGTATGGGCGCCGCTGACGGCCCATTCGTTGGAGCCGCGTCGGCAGCTGTCGCAAGGGTCCGATCCCAAATTGAGAATTTCCCGCAGGCGCAACAGATCCTTGACGCTTGATTGCGACTCATCCAGGGGAACCTGGGGAATATTCTGCTGGGGAGCGGTCAGGTCGGGCATCGACTGCGTAGGTGGGTGGTCGCGGAAGGTCGTCGTAGGGTACAGCTGGGCGACCAGGTCGGGCGCCAGCTTCGCCTCCACCTGTGCACGCTCCAACTTCCAGGGATAAAGTGTATCCAGCCTCGCCACCATGTTCAGGGCCACCAGCCAGGAATCCACCGGCTGCCAGGGCCGGGGCTTGTAGTCCAGCAGCCTGAATTCGGCCGGCAGGTTGTCCTGATGGGCGGTGATGTAGGCGTTGACCCCCCGTGCAAACGCTTCAAAGAGGCGCTTCTGGTCTTCCGGCATGGTCGCCGTCAGGTGCTCCGCCGCCGGCCGGATCTGCAACACCCGTTGCAACTTATCGTGTTCCACTACGCTCGAGCCAAGCAGTTCGGCCAGCTCGCCGGCGGCGAAACGCCGGGCCATATCCATCTGCCACAGGCGGTCTTGCGCAACCACGAAGCCCTGGGCTTCGAGCAGGTCGTCCATGGTCGCCGCCTGGATATGGGGAACGCCATGCACGTCGCGGCGCACCGTCACCGGTGCAGAGAGTCCCGGTAGCTGCAGTTGACCGTCGAGCTGGGGCGCCTGCTCGCGCATGGCCTTCTTGAGCCAGGAGACACTCGCGGCGGTCCCCAGTGCCGCCACAATCAACAGGCTGATTACCAGGCCGGCGCCAATCCTGGCCAGTAACGGCAACCTTCGCCGCCGAGCGGCGCCCACCTCGACCTTGGCCATCATCTTGCGCTCATTGTCTCACCGCTGGGCGGTTTTCTGCGGCCGCAGCTTGACAGGTAGCCGGTGGGCGGCAATCCTAGTCATTCGCTAACAAGCGTTGCGTTGTTTCCGAGAGAGGAACATAACTGTTTGAAGGTTCGCGTTTTCTATCACGACCGGTGCTTTGATGGAGCATGCTCTGCTTCGCTCTTCATGCGCTTTCACCGCGAATGCATCCGCCCCGATGCGCGCTACGATTTTCACGGGCTGGTCCATCGCGCGGGAGCGCTCTTTGACGAGTCGGATTTTACCGGCGATGAGAACGCAATTGTGGACTTCAAGTACAGCGCTTCACCGCGCATCACCTGGTGGTTTGATCATCACTTGAGTGCCTTTCTAACCCCGGCGGATCAACAGCATTTTCTCCTTGAGCAGAAGAGCGGCGATACGCGCCATTTCTACGACCCGAACTACACTTCCTGCACCAGCTTTATCGCCCACATCGCGCAAACCCGCTTCGGCTTTGACCCTGCGCCGGTTGCCGAATTGATCCGCTGGGCCGACATCGTAGATGGCGCTCTCTACGAAAGCCCCAAGGCTGCGGTCGAAATGGCGGAGCCGGCCATGAAGCTTACCCTGGTGATCGAGTCGAGCCAGGATCCGGCCTTTATCCCGAAACTGATTCCTTTGCTCACGACCATGAGTCTGAGCGAAGTTCTGGAGCAGCCTTTTGTGGCTGAGCTTTTGCCGCCGCTGCTCGAAAGGCATCACAAGTCGTTGAAGATCATCGCTGAGCGCACCGAGCTTGTGGATGGCACGCTCTACTTCGACATTACCGATCAGCCATTCGAGGGCTACAACAAATTCGTTCCTTATTTCCTGCATCCTGACGCGACCTACAGCGTGGGCCTGAGCAAGTCCAGTTTTCGCACCAAAGTTGCGGTCGGTTCGAATCCGTGGACCAAGGCAAAGCCGGAGCAGATGGTCAACCTGGCGCAAATTTGTGAGCGCTATGGGGGTGGAGGGCACGCCCGCGTGGGCGCAATCTCCTTCCCGCCCGACCAGGGTGACCGCGCCCGTGCCGCGGCCGCCGAAATCGTTGCCGAGCTCCGCGCCCACAACCCCTTCCCCTAGTCCATGGAGGAGTCATGGGCCTTTGCGGCTCCGTCCATCCCCTCTAACGGCTGCTGAGGTGAGCTGCTAGCCTCCCCTTTGTCATCCCGTCGAAGCCGAGGGACCTGTGGTGAGCCTTCCCCCTAACTACTCCCTGCGCAATCTTTCCTCCACTGTCGCCTGCCCCCGCGCGCCGATCTGTCCATCCCCCATAGCCAAACCCAAAGGCTCGCCGCCAATCTCCCCTTTGTCGTCCCGAGCGAGAAGCCGAGGGACCTGCAGTGCGCCTTTCCCGACCTAAGACCTCTCCTGGAAATGTTTTTCGACCGATCCCAGCATAGGGGCCACCGGTTTCTCTTCTCCCGCAAGGCACTGCCTTTGGCCACAAAGTCACCTGCACGATAGACTCCATGAGCAGGAGCAGCCACGAATGAAGCTTTATCGCACCGCCAGCGGCTACATAGTCGAGCAGCAGGATCGGTTCTATGCAGGCGCGGACACGTCCTGGGATCAACTGGTCATGCACGAGGATCTCGAATCCCATCTGACCAAGATTCTGCAGCAGCAAAAGCCGCTCGAACCCGGCTCCTTTGCCGGAATAGAAAAGCTGCTACTCCCACCCATCGGAAACCAGGAAGTCTGGGCCTCCGGGGTCACCTACTACCGTAGCCGCAACGCCCGCATGGAGGAAGCAAAGACCGCGGGCGGCGGGGACTTCTACGATCGTGTATACGTCGCGGAACGTCCTGAGCTCTTTATGAAGGCGACCCCCAACCGCGTGGTCGGCCATCGCGGTAAAGTTGCTATCCGGCGGGATGCCACCTGGTCCGTGCCCGAGCCCGAGCTGACGCTGCTGGCCAGCCCGGCAGGCAAGATCGTGGGCTATACCATCGGCAATGACATGAGCTCGCGGGATATTGAAGGCGAGAATCCCTTGTACCTGCCCCAAGCCAAGGTTTATGACCGAAGCTGTGCCCTGGGGCCCGGCATCCTGATCGCGGGCGAACCGATCTCACCGTCAACCGAAATTCACATGCAGATCCTGCGCGCCGGCAAGACTGTCTTTTCGGGCTCCACGGCGCTCACGGAATTGAAGCGCAAATTCAGCACGCTGCTCGAATATCTCTACCGTGACAATGGGTTTCCAAACGGCTGCTTCCTGCTTACCGGGACCGGCATTGTTCCGCCAGATGAGTTCACCTTGCAGCAGCAGGATGAGATTCAAATCACCATCGCCGGGATCGGCACGCTAATCAATACCGTGGGTTAGAGCTTACGATTTCGGCGCGTTGATCTTGTACGTCAGCTTCTCCGATTCAAATCGTCCGCTGGGCGCCGCGATGCCGGCGCTCTTCAACTTTTCGTCGTCTTCCGGGGTGGCACTCGGCCCATCGTAAACGACGTGGAACTCATAGGTCCCATGCGCGTTGGTGTCGACCCCCATGGCCAGCGGTCGCCTTGCCTCGTACGTTTGGCCGGGCTTCAGCGCCAGCCAGTTCTTTGACCGTTCGCGAATGTCGGGCAGTCCGCTGCCGTCTACCTCGAGGCCGCAATCGATGGCCGGCTGCGGCTGGTTCGAATTTTCGGGGATGAACTTGACGTCCAGCGAAAGCGCGCCTGGGGCACTCTTGCACAACAGGGGTGGATCCGGGATGCGTAACAAATGGCCTGACTGATTGGTTATGTGGATCACCAGGATCGGTTGCTGCTCTGGTGCAGCCATGTCGACGGAAGCCGTCAACCTTATGTCGGGCTTGTCCGTCTGCCTGGCGCCAGTTCCCATCAGTAGTAACCCCGTCAGTCCGGCGGTCAGCAGAGTTCGCATAGGACCCTCAATGCTACGATCCTAGTACATTTCTCCTCCACGTTATAGCCAGACCTACGGCGGTCTCTCCAGATCGAATCGGTCGGCGGTGCGTACGTAAGTCGAACCTGCCATGCGCCCGATCGCGTGCAGCTTATCAGGATCGATGCGGAAGTCTTTGATGATGTCCTGGCGAACATGAAAGCGCAGCACTTCACCCAGTACCAGGCTTCCTCCGCCGGGCTGGTCGCTCACCTGCACCACCTGGAGTAACCGGCACTCCATATGAATATGGCTCTCGGCCACCCGTGCCGGCTTAACCAGCTCACTTGCCATCGGGGTCAACCCGGAGAGTATGAACTCATCCACCTCCGGCAGCACCTGGGCCGCTGTCGCATTCATGCGCTCGGCAAATTCTTCGGACACAATGTTGACGACAAATTCCCTCGTCGCCGTGATGTTGCGCAGCGTATCCTTCGCCATCGGCGGAACCGGGCGCAGGATGGGGCAAAAGACCACCACCGGGGGATTCGAGCTGCAGGCTGTGAAGTAGCTGAAGGGTGCGAGATTCCTAACACCGTTCTCGTCCACGCTGGAGACCAGGGCGATCGGCCGAGGCACGATCGAGCCAACCATCAGCTTGTATATATCGTTGGGGGAATGATTGGCGGGATCGAAAGCCAGCATCCCCCGGGATGCTGGCTTTCCGTCTTCTAGCTCGCTCATGCAATCTCCAACACCAAGTGCTTAAAGATTGCCGCGCTCCGCCTGCTCACGCTCGATGGCCTCGAAGAGAGCTTTGAAGTTTCCCTTCCCGAAGCTGCGGCTCCCTTTGCGCTGGATGATCTCGAAAAAGAGGGTCGGCCGATCTTCCACCGGGCGGGTGAAGATCTGTAGCATGTATCCTTCGTCGTCCCGGTCCACCAGGATCCCGAGTCTCTCCAGTTCGTCCAACGGCTCCTCGATGATGCCGGTGCGCGCCTGCAACTGTGTGTAATAGGAGTGAGGCACGCGAAGGAATTCCATGCCCTGTTCCTGCATACGGGCTACGGTATGCAAAATGTCGTTGGTGGCAAGGGCGATATGTTGCACGCCCGGCCCGTGATGAAACTCCAGGAACTCCTCGATTTGGGACTTACGCCGGCCCTCCGCGGGCTCATTCAGGGGGAATTTCACCCGCCCATTGCCATTCGCCATCACCTTCGACATCAGTGCGGAGTACTCGGTCGAAATGTCCTTATCATCGAAGTGCTGATAGAGAGAAAAACCCATCACTGTCGAGTAAAAGTCTACCCAGCGGTTCATCTCGTTCCAGCCCACATTGCCCACTACATGGTCGACGTGCAGCAACCCTGTAGGGCGGGCCAGATGGTCTTTCGCCTTGTGAACATATCCGGGCAAAAACGGGCCATGATAATTCTTGCGCTCGACAAAAGTATGGATCGTATCTCCGTAAATGGCGATGGAGGCCATCTTTGCGCTTCCATGTTCGTCCTTGATCTCGTGCGGCTCCTCTATACTGCGCGCTCCTCGCCGGGTGGTTTCCTTCCACGCCAGCCGAGCGTCATCCACCCATAGTGCAACGTCGCGAACCCCGTCGCCGTGCAGGCGGATGTGCTCCGCCACTTCGTTATCCGGCCGCAAAGGTGTGGTCAGCACAAAGCGGATCTTGCCCTGTTGCAAAACGTAAGAGGCCCGGTCGCGCTGGCCCGTCTCCGGGCCGGCGTAAGCAACCAGGCTAAAGCCCATAGCCACGCGATAAAAGTAGGAGGCTTGGCGTGCGTTGCCGACATAGAACTCGACATAATCGGTACCGTTCAATTGCAGAATGTCTTGGGCCGTTTGTGGCTCGTGGTGCGTTAGCGTCGTCATAAGTCCTGAGTTACTCCTTGGGTCGCCCTATGAGGGCCGGAAGAAAGATATACCTTCGGGGAGGTTCTTGGATAGGCCCCGGAAGGTAGGATTACTACTGAGACAACTTCATTATCGGCCGCCGCAATACCTTGGATGCGCAGCGGAGATGAAATGCTCGAGAACCCGTCTTATAACTAAGGGGAGGCAAGATCATGGCTATCGGTTCAGCAACGCTGGGGGCAGCAGAGCCGTACCTGATCCAGCAAGACTGGAAGACCTACACGGCTGAGCAACACGCCACCTGGGCGGAACTAGTGGGGCGCCGCATGCCCCAGATCGAAGCCCACGCTTGTCAGGAATATCTGGAAGGTTTTGATCAGATCGGTCTCAGAACCGACCTGATTCCCGACCTGACCGATGTAAATAAACGACTTAGGCCCAGAAGCGGCTGGAGAGCTACGCCCGTAAGCGGCTTTCTCCCGCCGGACGCTTTCTTTGCCATGCTCGCTGCCCGCCAGTTCCCGACCACCACCTGGCTCCGGAGCCGGGAATCCCTTGAGTACATCCCCGAACCGGATATTTTCCACGACGTCTTCGGCCACGTTCCCATGCATGCGCACCCGGTATTTGCCGATTTTCTTCAGCACTATGGGGTGGTTTGCGCAGCCTTGACCGATAAGGACGCCCTGGAGAAGATGGGTCGTCTGTTCTGGTTTACGGTCGAGTTTGGGGTAATTCGGCAGCGGGGAGGCTACCGGCTCTACGGAAGCGGACTGATCTCCTCCCAGGGGGAGTCGAACTACGTGGTCGAGGGCGGACCGGAAATTCGGGACTTTGATGTGGATCAGGTTCTCAACCAGGAGTTTTCTACCTCGGAGATGCAACCAGTTCTGTACGCCGTTGAATCTTTCGATCAGATCTACGAGGCGACGTACCAAGCCGAGCGGCGACTTTGCCAGCCCCGCTGAGCTTGCGGGCTGGAGTGGAAACCGCTGGTCCCCCCACAACGCGACCCCGAAGTTAGGTCGAGACTAGTGGCGCGGCGACCTTTCTCGCTGAAAGCCGCACACTTGGCGTTGCGAGAATCTGCAGTTTCCCCCATTCCGCGCTAAGCTTGATCCAGGTAGCACATCGGCCATCGATCGCGCGGTAAATAGCGCGGATTTTCTTCAAACTGTCACGAGCGATGGTGCACAATTTTTGTACAAGGGGGCTACCTTGCCGCGCATCCACTTTCAGCAGCAGCTCGCCGCGCTCAAAGATAAATTGTTGGCCATGGCTGCGCTCTCTCAGCAAGCAGTTATCTCGTCGGTTGATGCCTATCTGCAGAGGGATGCCGGGCTGTGCCAGTATGTTCGGGAGAACGAGACCGCCATTAACGCCGCGCAACGCGAGGTGGACGAGATGGCCTATGAGCTGCTCGCCCAGGAACAGCCCATGGCCATTGACCTGCGCTTTATCCTCGCGGTGATCAAGATCAACGGCGATTTGGAGCGCGTCGGCGACCAGTCGATGAGCATCGCCATCCGGACCCAGGAATTGCTGGAGTACCCTGCGGTTGAGCTGCCAGTGGACATTGCGTCGATGGGCGAACATGCCTCCCGCATGGTTCGCTCGGCCATCCAGGCGCTGCTGGACGCCGATGCCCAGTTCGCGGACGCAGTTGTGGTCATGGATGATGAGATTGACCGCATGAATCGCGTCGCCCGAAGCGAGCTCATGAAGGTTATGGAGGAGCAATCAGAGATAAGCCTCCAGGCATTGAATGCCATCATCATCGCGCGTGCCCTGGAGCGCATTGCCGACCATGCCACCAACATCGCCCGGGATGTGATCTTCTGGATCCGGGGCGCCGATATCCGGCACCAGGTAAGTAGCGCAATCGATTGAAGGAACCGGGTATGTATTGACTTGAGTCCCCGGCGGGATTACGGTTATAGCATGTCTTTGTACTGTCGCCGTAGCGCTGGTTGTTGCGTGATCTCATCGCGCCGCACGGGTACGTCCTAGAGCATTCAGTCGAATCAGCATCTTCGGAAACCCGGGTGTCGGCAACCAGCGACACGCGGGTTTTTTCGTTTCAGCTCATTTTTCTATTCTGCTTGCATTCTGGAAGAAGGTATCGATGGCCGAGGTTAAGGAAACAAAAGCCCAGCGCATGGAGCGGCTTAAGCGGGATAAGAACCCATGGGAGGCCATGGACGAAATCCGTGCCTTCGCCGCCGCCGGCAGGGAATCGGTGCTTCCGGAATGGGCCTCTGCATATTTCAAGTGGTGGGGTGTCTACACCCAGGGCGACGGGGCCGGCGCCCTCGGCGGCAAGGGAGGGGAAGGCAAAGCGACCGAGTACTTCATGATGCGTATCGCGCTGCCCAACGGTATCGCTACCGCGGAGCAACTCGAGCTGATCGCGGACATCGCCGCCAAGCACGGCCGCGATCTGGTCGATATCACCGTACGTCAGGCCATCCAACTGCATTGGCTGACCATTGAAAGTCTTCCCGGAATCATTCAGCGCCTCGACGCTGCCGGGCTCTCCCCGAAAGGCGCCTGCGGCGACGTGGTTCGCAATGTAACCGGCTGTCCGCTGGCGGGCTTGGATGCGGACGAAGTTTTGGATGCATCCCCTTTCGCCCTGGCCGCGGCCGGCGATCTGAACGGCAACCCGGAACTTTATAACCTACCGCGAAAATTCAAAGTCTCGATCACCGGCTGCTCAGTATGGTGCTCCTATCCGGAGATCAATGACATTGGCTTGACCCCTGCTGTGCGTGACACAAGCAAGGGCCGCGAGGCGGGATTTTCCGTGCGTGTAGGAGGTGGCCTCTCCGCCGATCCACATCTGGGCGTGCGCCTGAATGCTTTCGTGCAACAGGACCAGGCCGCCGCCGTGGTGCGCAAAATCACCGAGCTCTTTCGCGATCAACAAGGATTACGCGAAAGCCGCGACCGGGCGCGCATGAAGCACCTCTTTCTCCGCGAAGGGTGGACTGCCGAGACGTTTCTGGACGAATTGAATCGGCGCCTGGGCTACCAGCTTGATCCGGCGGTGGAAGAAAAGGTTCCGGATGACATCTATCGCGATCACGTTGGCATCCACCGCCAGAAGCAAGAGGGGCTTTGCTACGTTGGCCTCTCTGTGTTGCGCGGACGCATGACTGCCGCGCAATTAAACGCCGTGGCCGGCTTGGCGACCCGCTATGGCAATGGCCAGTTGCGCACCACCGTGATGCAGAATCTGGTGGTGGTCAACGTGCCCACCGGCAAAGCGCAGGAACTGGCCCGGGAACTGGAAGCTATCGGCTTGCCGGTGGAAGGCTCCTCGTTCTGGAGAGGCGCCATTGCCTGCACCGGCAGTGAGTTCTGCAAGCTGGCCATCACCGAAACCAAGGGCTTTATGCGTTGGATTGTCGACGAACTCGAGGAGAGACTTCCAGGCTTCGACCAACATCTCAAGCTGCATGTGACCGGCTGCCCTAACAGCTGCGGACAGCATTGGATTGCCGACATCGGGTTGGAAGGCAAGAAGCTCAAGCACGAAGGCAAACTGGAAGACGCGTACTACTTTTGCGTGGGCGGTTCAGTGGGGCTGCACCAGCAACTTGCTCGGCCGGTGGGATATCGCTGCCTCGCGACGGAAGTGCCGGATGCATTGGAGCGGCTGTTGAGTGGCTATTTAGAGGTGAGGCGGCCGGGAGAAAACCTGCGCGCATACTTCGCCCGCACCAGTGACGAGCAATTACGCGAGCAGCTTGCGGGCGCGGTCCTTGAGGCTGTGCCCAGGGATCCTGCCCCGATCGGCGGTAAGCACCTTGAGTGATAGCGTGAGTCTCTTTCCTTTGTTCCTGAAGCTGGAAGGGAAACGATGCCTGGTGGTGGGCGCAGGGCTGATCGGCCTGGAAAAAGTGGAAAGCCTGCTACGCTGCGGAGCATCCATCCGGGTCATCGCTCCCCACGCAGTTGCGCGCGTGCAGCAGCTGAGCACAAGGGGAGAGATCGCGTGGCTGGCTCGCCGCTTCGAGGCTGAGGACGCTGCCGGTTGCGATCTAATCATTGCCGCCACCAACGATCGTCAGGTGAATCAGGCGGTCTTCGAAGAAGCTTCGCGCCGCTCGATCCTGTGCAACACCGCCGACGATCCGCCTCTCTGCGACTTCTTCTTCGGTTCGATCGTGCAGCGCGGCGATTTGCAGATTGCCATTTCGACTGCCGGCCAGAGTCCGGCCCTGGCCCAGCGCTTGCGCCGCGAGATCGACGCCCAACTCCCGGCGGATCTGGGAACTTGGCTCGACGACCTGGGAAAGTTACGCCGCGAGATCTTGCAGGCAATGCCTGCGGGGTCAGAACGCAAAGCCCTGCTGCATGAGCTGGCGCATCGCGAGGTCTGTGGGTCACCGAGCTGCCCGGCGCGAGCCTTCGCCGCCGCCACGGCCGCGGAGTGCAAGCCGGAGGTGCCGCAGTGAGCAAGGCGGAGGCAGGCAAGGTTTACCTGGTGGGCGCCGGGCCTGGCGACCCGGATTTGCTAACCATCAAAGCCGTGCGCTTGCTGGCCGCGGCCGGGGTTGTGTTGCATGACGACCTGGTGCCGCAAGCGATCCTGAACCTGGCCGGCAAGCAGGCGTTGATCATTAGTGTGGGCAAACGTTGCGGCCGGAAGAAGATCACCCAGGCGGCCATCCATGACCTGATGATCGTTTCGGCACGCAATGGGCTGGCGGTGATAAGGCTGAAATCCGGAGATCCCATGATCTTCGGACGCGCAGCGGAGGAGATCGACGCCCTGCGCGAGGCTGGGGTGCCCTTTGAAGTTGTCCCCGGAGTGACCGCGGCCTCCGCAGCCGCGGCCTTTCTCGATGCATCGCTTACCGATCGCAGGCTCTCCTCCAAGCTGATCGTTTTGAGCGGGCATCACGCCGCGCGCACGGTACCCCAACCGGAGCTTTGGCCCGGCAGCTTGCCCCAGGATGCGACGCTCGCGATCTACATGCCGGGACAAGACCTCGCTCAAGTGGCGGCTTCTTTGCTAAATAGCGGCGTGTCCGAGGCCATGCCCTGCGTAGCAGTCACTGATGCATCCCGTCCTGAGGCTGGGTATACTGCTCTGCGACTAAGCGGGCTAGCCCATCTACGCACTTCCGTAGCCCCCACCTTGCTATTGGTCGGACAAGCCTTTGAGGCTGTGCTGATGCGGGACGTGCAACCTCAGCCAGTGGAACAGGACGGGTGCCCCAGCTTCCCTGGATTTCCTGTTGATTTAGGGGGCGTTGACTGACTGCATGCGGCTTTCCTCGATGAAAGCCGCACACGCGGGTCCTGTCTGGCGCTGTGTAACAGGAAATCCAGGTTCGCGCCACCTGCCCCGCTTGTCCCGGCTTGCCGTGGAGCTCGCCGTGGGGCGTACCTGGGCGAAGACGTTTAGTTTCCGTTGCTCTCCCGAACGCGTATCCGCACTGATCTCATTCTGAAATAAGCACGCGGCCTGAATTTACCTCATCAAACCACTTCCTAGCGATCGACAGGCGGGCACTTTTGTCCACGTATACTTTCCAGAACGCATGAAGATAATCACCACGGCTACCGCCTTTCCTCCGCACTACTTCCTGCAGGAGGAAGTGGTCGAAGCACTAAAAACCCAATGGGAAGACGGCCTGGAGAATGCCGCAGTACTGGAGAGGCTGCATTACCGGACAGGAGTCGCCGGCAGATACTTCACCCTCCCGTTGCTGGAATACCCTCCCCTGGATACCTGGGGTAAAACCAACAAGGTTTGGATCGAAACCGCTGAGCGCTTGGGTGAGCAGGCAATGGACTGCGTGCTCAACAAGGCGGGGGTGGATCGCAAGCAGATCGGCGCTCTCTATTTCGTCTCCGTAACCGGAGTCTCCAGCCCGTCGGTCGATGCCCTCCTGGTCAATCGCATGCGGCTTAACCCGCAAATCAAGCGCAACCCTATCTTCGGCTTGGGGTGCGTGGCCGGGGCCGCCGGCCTGGCTCGCGCAGCCGACTACGTGCGCGCCTATCCCGACCAGGTCGCGGTGCTGCTCTCCGTTGAGCTATGTTCCCTTACCTGGCAGCGGGACGACTTCACCGTCGCCAACCTGATCGCTACCGGCCTTTTCGGAGACGGAGCGGTTGCGGTGCTGGTGGCTGGGGACCAAGTTAAGCTCAAGGGTCCGAGGATTCTGGGAACTGCATCTTCCTTCTATCCCGACACGCAGGACGTGATGGGCTGGAAGATCTCCGAGAAGGGTTTCCAGGTAGTGCTTTCTCCCGATGTCCCGACCGTGGTGCAGGGAAAATCTGGGACGGGATGTGGACGCCTTCCTGGATCAGCACGGAATGACCCGCGACCAGGTCGACTCCTGGATCATGCATCCCGGCGGCCCCAAAGTGCTGGAGGCGGTGGCCGATGCGCTTGGACTGCACGATGGCGAACTGCAACTCTCGTGGGACGCATTGCAGCGCGTGGGCAACCTATCCTCGGCCTCGGTGCTCGTAGTGCTGGATGAGGTCATGAACCGTCGCCGACCTCAGCCCGGGGCGCGCAGCATCCTGGCCGCCATGGGGCCTGGTTTTTGTTCGGAGATGTTGCTGCTGGAGTGGTAGGACAGGAGAGCCCGAGTGATCCGTTGTGATGCACTCATTGCCGGAGGCGGTCCCGCTGGCCTCGCAGCCGCCATCGCCCTGCGGCAAAAAGGCCTGGATGTTCTCGTCGCCGATGCCCTTTGTCCACCCATCGACAAGGCTTGCGGTGAGGGCCTGATGCCGGATGCGCAGAAGGACTTGGCCGCTCTCGGCATCCAGGTAACCGCTCAGGACGGCGCGCGCCTTCGACGGCATCGCCTTTTTATCCGGGCGCCACTATGCCGCAGCCCACTTCGAGCGCGGGACCGGCATGGGTATCCGCCGCTTGCAACTCCATTCGCTTCTGGTAGAGCGCTCCCGGCAGCTGGGGGTGAGACTGGCTTGGGGCAGCCGTGTAGATGTAGCGCAGAGCCAGTGCTGGAGCGTGGATGGCGAATCTTGCTCCTACCGCTACGCCATCGGCGCGGATGGCCAATCCTCTCGTGTGCGCCAGTCGATCGGCCTGGGCCAGGGAAACATTCTCAGCCGCCGCTTCGGCGCCCGCTGTCATTACCGCGTGAGGCCCTGGAGCCGCATGGTGGAAGTGCACTGGGGCGAGTTGGGCCAAGCCTACATTACCCCGGTCGGCCCGGAGGAAATCTGCGTGGCCACTGTCGCCCGCTCACCGGCAACAAGAATGGACGCAGTCCTGGCCAGCCTGCCGCTGCTGCGAGCGCATCTAGAGGGGGCAGGCGCGCTGAGCAAGATGCGAGGAGCGCTGACCACCACCCGCAAGCTGCGTCGTGTGACTGCAGGCAATGTGGCGCTAACCGGCGATGCTTCCGGCTCCGCCGACGCCATCACCGGAGAGGGCATCGCCCTCTCCTTCCGCCAGGCTCG
The DNA here is from genome assembly GCA_963746595.1 of uncultured Acidobacteriaceae bacterium. Classification (GTDB taxonomy): domain Bacteria; phylum Acidobacteriota; class Terriglobia; order Terriglobales; family Acidobacteriaceae; genus PALSA-350. The sequence continues at coordinate 97,144 of CAVVBS010000009.1, read as the reverse complement.
ACTGCTGGCCGAAGCCGTCGCAGTCGATAATTTAGCCATCTATGAAGCCGGTCATCCAGCTGTTCTGCGGATGCCGCATCACATGTCCAGGGCCATGCTCATGATGGATACCTGGCCGTGGTTGCGAGAGGGCGCCATGGGTTTGTTTGCAGCCCAGCCGCAACTCTTTGCCCATTTGCTGGCCTTGCATCTTGGCGAGCGTACTCTAAGAGATTTCTTGTTTTGCGGCGTACCTGCCCGGAAGGCGGCCTAGGCGTATGGGATTCAAGCGTGGCATAGTGGTTCCTGCTTAATTGCAACTCTGATTGATTCTCAGTGCTCGGCTTGCGTACCCGCAAAACCACAGGCAGAACCAGGGGCTGAAGGTGGTACTCGATCCGGCGCAGACTGAGATCCATTGGACGCTGAGCGGCGGCCTGCATACGACTCATGGCACCTTCAAACTGAAGAGCGGCGAGTTATTCTTCAACCCCGCAACAGGCGTGGCCGAGGGGGAGATTCTGGTCGACGCAACCACTGGGGAGAGCGGAAACGCGACCCGCGACAAACGTATGCAGGACGAGGTACTGGAAAGTAATCGCTACCCGGCCATCTTTTTCCATCCCAGCCAGATCAAGGGTGCATTCGAAGCGGGAGAAGCGACACAGGATCTGGTGGGGGTGGGCACCTTCAACATCCACGGAGCAGATCATCCCCTGGAGTTACCGCTCAAGGTAAAGGTGGCCGCAGGCGTGGTCACGGCAACCACGCAATTTACGGTCCCCTATGTAGCTTGGGGAATGAAGAATCCCAGCAAGTTCATGCTCAAGGTAAGCAAGCAGGTAGAGATCGAACTGACCGCCAAAGGAACGATCAAACAAGTGGATTCGGGATGTGGTCCGGGTAAATGAAACGATTAGGCTGCGGGATTGACTGCGGATCTTGTTTACTGAGGAATACGGCCTTCTCAGCCCGTACGTAAACGTTCAGAAATAGGACGGATTTGGCCGGTGCGGGCCGCATTACCTCCCCGCAGCCCGTGGGGCCCTACCAGCCTTGACGTTGGGCGCCTACATGTAGAAGGTCTTAATGGCGTCCCAAGCGTAAATTCCAATGATCGCCGCAGTCAAAATGCTCGTTACCCCGGTAAAAACCCTCAAAAAAGGTTGAATCTTGGCCAATTTATGCAGGATCGCATCGTTTTCCTTGTGCTGCCGCTCGGAAATATCGTCCAGAAACAATTGGTCGTCTTCATAGCGGGTAATGGTTCCCCGGTAGAGCAGCAGACTCAGCAGAATGGCTGCGAACACTCCCCAGGCTATCCACAACACTGGAATAAAGTGCATAATTGCCTCCCGGATTTAAATCAGTCCCAGATACCGAGCGGGTCCAGATTTGGTGGGCTCGGAGGGTAGGAGGGGCCTACGGCTAAAAAATATAGACCCGAAAAGGGTCGATTGCCCAGAGATTTCTTTATTTATTGGGTCGATTCCCGGCAACTCAGCTCACTTTGGGAACCTCTCAAACTGTAAGCACTTGAGGAGCAAGAAAAATGAACGACCGAAGGAAACAGCGTGTTTTGGCGATATCAACAATCGTTGGACTAGCCTTGTTGGCTGCCTGCAATAACCCGCCCCCCTCGGATCAACACCTGCAGGAGCAGGCCGCCCAGGCGACGGAAAACGCCAAACAGGCGTCGAAAGAGGCTCTTGCCCAAGCCCGGGTGGCTGCGGCCAATGCCGAGCAAACAGTGAATGACGTCGCTGCCGGCGTCAAGCAAGGTATGGACACGAAGACGCCCGCAGACAGCGCGCGGGTTGACCTGAATAGCGCGTCAGAGGCCGATCTGACCTCGCTACCGGGAATCTCCGTGGTCAAAGCGAGACAGATCATTCAACACCGGCCCTACACCTCGACCCATGACTTGGTCACGTCTGGAGTCCTGACCGAGCATCAATTCAACGAGATCGCTGCCAAAGTGAAGGCGCACTAAGGTTTGAGTCTCGGGCGGCGCGAAACGCATCTATTGACCTAGGCAATTCCGGCTTGTCCTGATCCGGCATCCGGGTCTAAACTAGTAACTGCAGGCAGCATAGGGAGATCACCAGAATGTCAAGCGTCGCTGAACCAGTAACCAACCTCAATCCCGTAGCCATGCCCCTGACGCTTTCGCCACAGGCAGTAGCTAAGGTTCATGAAATCATGGCGACCCAGGATCCATTGCCGGCCGGTCTCCGCATTGGCGTGGTGGGCGGCGGTTGCTCCGGGTTCCAGTACTCAATGTCCTTTGAGAACCAGGCGGGCATGATGGACAAGGTCTTCAAGTTTGACGACCTTAAGGTCTTTGTCGATGCCACCTCGCTGATGTACCTGAATGGCTGCGTGGTCGATTACGTGGAGACCCTGGAGGCGGCTGGATTTAAATTCGATAACCCCGCAGTGAAGAGCACCTGCGGCTGCGGTTCCTCCTTCAACGTCTAGGTTCAATCCTGTACGAAAAAGAAGGGCTCCGCCGCCTGGCGGGGCCCTTCTGCGTTAAGCGAAGATTTTTCCTGCCTTCCTGCAATATTCCCCACTGATTCCCGTCTTCACGGTAGGCGCATGGAATGCCGAGTCTGGATCAGATAACCATCGAGCAGGACCAGCTCATCGCGCAGGCGATCGAGAAAGACGGATCGCGCCTTCGCAACTACATTCGCAAGCGCGTGCTCGATCGCGATGCCACCGAAGACATTCTTCAGGATGTTTTCAGTGAACTGGTCGAAGCATACCGCTTGTTGAAGCCGATCGAGCAAGTCAGCGCGTGGCTCTTTCGCGTCGCGAAGAATCGGATTATCGACCGCTTTCGCGGTAAGAAAATCGAGTCGCTCAGCGACGCCGCCTATGGCGACGATGAGGATGCAGTTTTGCTGGTCGATCTGCTTCCTTCGCTCGAGAACGGCCCTGAGGCGACCTACGCCAGCCGAGTTCTGCTCGACGAGCTGGACGAAGCGTTGGATGAGTTGCCGGAGGAACAACGTTCGGTCTTTGTTAAGCACGAATTGGAAGGTTACAGCTTCAAAGAGCTGGCGTCGGAAAGCGGAGTGAGCGTCAATACGTTGTTATCGCGGAAGCGGTATGCCGTGCTTTATCTGCGCGACCGCCTGCAATTGATCTACGACGAGTTTGTAAGGAATTGAGTTAAGAAATGAGGAACGGGATGAAGGGAAGATGGCTGTATCGAGCAGTGAAGATTGTCGCAATCGTTACCGCGGCGGTTGCATTATTTGGATTCATAGTGAAAGGCCTATGGAATGGGCTCATGCCTTCCATCTTCGGATGGCACACTATCAACTTCTGGCAAGCCGTGGGCCTGTTGCTGCTGAGCAAGATCCTCTTTAGCGGAGGCTTCCGCGGTAGAGGAAACATGCATTGGCGAAGCCGCATGGGAGAGCGATGGGAGAAGATGTCTCCCGCAGAACGCGAAAAATTTAGCCGGGGCATGCGTGGATGCTTCGGCCGTCGGCCATTCCAACCGGAGGAACAGAAGATTTGAGGCTGCATGAAGACTGCACATGTTGAACCAAACGTAGGGGCGTCCGAACTGGAAATCGAGAACGCCCGACTGCAGCGGCTGGTCGCCGAACTGCTTACCAGAAACCAACAGCTCCGCCAGGCGCTGGAGTCTGCAACACGCAACAACCCGGATTTCCTGCACGCTGCGCTGGACGCGACCGCGTGAGCGGCTTTCTTTAAGGAAAGCCGCATGAAGTGCGCCGAAGCTGCAAGCTGCACAGGAAGTCCGGGGGACCGGTTGGCGTTGCGCTGAGATAGTTGCTATCCTGCCTCAACCATGAGACACGGATACTTTGCGGTGGCTGCGCTTCTGCTGGCAGCCACGGCAACCACCGCCCAGCAACCGGAAAACCTGCCGATCTGGGCCTACCCAGGTCACTTTTCACAAAGCGCTTCCGGCGGCGCCTCGGAAGTAGAACATCTTCCCGGCAGCAAAGCCAGCTTTACCAAGGCGGAGATCAACAACATCTGGTTCGTTCCTGATTGGTATCCGGATGCCCATCCGCCCATGCCCGAGGTGGTTGCTCACGGACGCAGGCCGGAGGTGTACTCCTGCGGCCACTGTCACCTGCCGAATGGTCAGGGTCGACCGGAAAACGCCAGCGTTGCTGGTCTGCCCGCGGAATACATCATTCAGCAGATGGCGGATTTCAAGAATGGACTACGTAAAGCTTCGGATCCGGAGATGCTTTCCGTCACCAATATGGTGAAGCTGGCCAAGTCAGCCACTGAAGAGGATGTCAAAGCGGCTGCGGCCTATTTCTCCTCCATCCCCTTGAAGCCCTGGATTCGCGTAGTCGAAGTGGAGCAGGTGCCGAAGACCAAGCCGCAGGGAGGCATGATGGTCGTGATCGATGGCGGTGGGAGCGAGCCAATCGGCGATCGTGTGATCGAGGTCTCGGAAAACCTGGAGAGGACCGAACTCCGCGATCCAACCTCGGGCTTCATCGCCTATGTACCCAAGGGAAGCCTTGAGCGAGGGAAGCTTCTGGTAACCACGGGTGACAACGGAACGACGATGGCATGCACCATGTGCCATGGACCGAATCTAAAGGGCACGGGAAACATTCCTTCGATTGCCGGCCGCTCGCCCAGTCAGATGACCCGGCAGCTCATCGACTTCCAGAACGGTTCCCGGAACGGTTCAATGGCGCCCATGATGAAAGGCGTAGTAGCCAAACTGACCATCGCCGACATCGTAGCCATCACCGGCTACCTGGCCTCGCAAGCGCCCTGAAATGAGACCTACCGTTCCTATTGGGTTCTGCTACCAAAGAGACTCCGCAGAGCCTGCCCTGAGCGACCTGTCCCGGCGTGCCGTGGAAGTCGAATGGGGACCTGCTGTGCGCCCTTCCCTCTAACGACTCCCTACAGCTCCGTCCATCCATCTTCCACCAATGCCAAGCTGGGCCGCCGCCCTTAGATTTGTCATCCCGACCGGAGCGTAGCGCAGCGGAGAGACCTGCAGTTCCACTTTCGGCAGAAGCGAATGTGTCGTGAGCCAATCGCCTTCAGGTTCCGTTTTTCCATCAAGGCAAACCGCAGGTCCCTCCGCTGCGCTACCCGGATTTCCTGTCGAACTTGGTGGCGTTGGCGATCTTCATGCGGCTTTCTTTAACGGAAAGCCGCACACGTGGCCGTTGGTGAGGGCTGCGTAGCAGGAAATCCGGGTAGCTCCGGTCGGGATGACAAATCTGAGGGCGGCGGCCCAGCTTGGCATTGGTGGAGGTGGATGGACGGAAGCACTGCCACAGCACCAACCCGATTTCGCTTGTCCACGTGCTCTTCCACGCATTCAGCAAGTTGCGCCAGACTCGAAAGGGCTGAGATCAATCCCGAAGATGATCTGCCTGCCCGGTCCGCAGCGGGAGCGCCGTAGGCGCGGCACGAAACCCAAGCCCTGATCTCTAAAACTGCGCAGGACCAGCCGACGCACTTGACTTGCGGCTGAACAGTTCCAGCCCCGACTTCACAATCACATATAGCACCGGGATAAAGATCAGATTCAGAAGGGTCGAAACCAACATCCCGCCTACGACTGTCGTGCCTACGGAACGCCGTCCCAGCGCTCCGGCGCCAGTCGCAAAATAAAGTGGCAGCACGCCGAGGATAAACGCAAACGACGTCATCAGAATAGGCCGCAGACGCAGCTCGGCAGCCTCAATCGCGGCTTCGAAGATAGGCTTGCCCTGTCCGCGAATCTGCTCGGCGAATTCAACAATCAAGATGGAATTCTTCGCCGAAAGCCCGATCAGCATCACCAGCCCGATCTGACAGTACACATCGTTGGCCATCCCGCGCAGCGTGACCAATCCCAATGCTCCCAGCACCGCCGTGGGTACAGCCAGAAGGATGATGAAGGGAAGAGCGAAGCTCTCATACTGCGCGGAAAGCGTAAGGTACACCACCAACAGTCCGAGGCCGAAGATCAGCACAGCCTTGCCACCAGCCTGGATCTCCTCCAGCGACAACCCGGTCCAGGAGTAGCTCATGCCCTGGATCATGTTCTTCTTGGCCAAAGCTTCCATGTTGGCCAGGCCTTCTCCCGTGCTATAGCCAGGTGCGGCTGAGCCGTCAATTTCCGCCGACCGGAAGAGATTGTAATGGCTAATGACCTGCGGCCCCGATTGCTGCGCGATCGTCACCAGGTTGTCGAGCGTTACCATTTGCCCCGAGTTGGAACGCACATAGAACTTTCGCAGATCCCCAGGGGTCATGCGAGCGGATTGTCTCGCCTGCACGTAAACCCGATACGACCGATTGTTGTAATTGAAATCGTTGACATAGGCCGAGCCCATGTACACATTCAGCGCGGAATTAATCTGGCTGATCGGGACACCAAGGGCTTCCGCCTTCACGCGATCAAGCGTAATCAGCAGCTGAGGATCGCTTGCCGTGTAGCTGGTGTACAAGCCGACCAGTTTACCGCCTTGACGGCTCGCCCCAATGATCTGGTGGGCCACGCGGTCCAGATCCTGCAGCGTATTGCGGCCCAGATCCTGCAGTTCGAACGCGAATCCGCCGAAGTTACCCAACCCCTGAATAGCAGGCGGTTCAAAAATAGCGACTATGCCGCCCGGTACACCAAACAACTTTGGCGCCAGGTAAGCATAGATTTCCGAAGCCGAATGCCCCGCACCCTTTTTCTTGCGCAGGTCGACGGACTTGAGCGGGACAAAGATCAGCCCATAATTCGAAGCGCTGCCGCCGCTTAAACTGAATCCCATGATGGCAAAGGTGCCATATACGTCATCGTCCTTGCGAATGATGTCCACTGCCTTTTGCGCAACGTCCGAGGTGTAGGTAAGGGAAGCCCCAGGCGGAGTTTGCACAATGCAAATCAAATAATTCTGGTCTTCTGTCGGCAGGAAGGCGGTTGGCGTGTGCTGATAAAGGTAGACCGTTCCTGCCAGGCCGCAGACAAAGAGCACCAGAACCACATAGCGCAAGCGCAATACCTGGCGAATCGCTTTGCCGTAAAGAACCGTGGTCGAGACAATCGCGCGGTCAATCAACCCCAGCAGACCGCGCTTATGCTTCTCGCCACGCAGGAAGATAGCCGCCAGCGCCGGAGACAGGGTCAAAGCGTTAAAGGCCGAGATGGCAATGGAGAACGCGATGGTTAGAGAGAACTGTTTGTAGAGAATGCCCGTGGTGCCGGGAAAGAAAGACACCGGCACGAATACAGAAATGAGCACCAGTGAAGTCGCAATGACTGCGCTGGTTACCTCGGCCATGGCAATCGAGGTAGCCGTGTGCGGATCGGAGTGATCCTCGTTGATATGACGTTGGACGTTCTCGATCACCACGATCGCGTCATCTACCACCAGGCCGGTCGCTAGCGTGATGCCGAACATGGTCAATGAATTGATCGAAAAATCAAAAATTTTGATGAAAGCAAACGTTCCGATCAGTGACACCGGGATGGTGATTGCGGGGATGATGGTCGCCCGCCAGTCGAGCAAAAATAGAAAGATGACAATGATGACGATGACGACGGCTTCGCCCAGCGTGCCTACAACTTCGCGGATGGAATCGCCGATGACCGTAGTGGTATCGAAAGGCACCTCGTATTTCATGCCCGGAGGGAATGATTTAGCCAGGTCATCCAGCGCCGCCTTGGCTGCGCGGTCAACCGCCAGCGCATTGGCAGTACTCAACTGCTGCACGCCCACACCTACCGCGTCTTCGCCGTTGTAGTTAAGGTCGGTGGAATAAGTCTCCGCGCCCAGCTCGGCGTAGCCCACATCCTTCAGTTGGACGACGCCGCCGGGGCTATATTTCACGACGATGTTGTCAAACTCTGCCGGTTCAGAAAGCCTTCCGATCACGCGCACAGGGATCTGGTAATTCTGCTTCTCGTCCGAGGGCGGCTGGCCCACCTGGCCGGCCGGAATCTCAACGTTCTGCTCTGCCAGCGCACTGGTCACATCGGCACTGGTCAGGCCGCGGGCCGCCAGGCGTGCTGGATCGAGCCACAAACGCATGGCATACCGGCGCTCGCCGAAGATCACAACATCGCCTACACCAGGGATACGCTTGAGCGCGTCCTTTACATAAACGTCGAGGTAGTTGCTGATGAAAAGATTGGAATAGCGGCTGTCTGGAGAGTAGAAAGCGGCCGCGAATACGAAATTGTTGTTGGTTTTTGTGATGGTGATGCCGGTGTTATTCACCGCCGCCGGCAGGCGCCCGGTCGCGGCCGAGACGCGATTCTGCACGTCCACCGCGGCGATATCCTGGCTGTAACCCGTTTGAAAGGTTGTAACAATGGAGCTGGTTCCGTCATTGGAGCTGGTGGAGGAGATGTAACGCATGCCCTGCACACCATTGATCTGTTGTTCCAGCGGGATGGTTACCGCGGATTCAACCGTCTGCGCGTTCGCTCCCACATAATTGCTGGTGACCGTTACCTGTGGCGGCGCCAATGTTGGATACAAGGAGATGGGCAGCGTTGGGATGCAGACTGCTCCGGCAAGAATGATCAGCAGGGCGCAGACTGTTGCGAACACCGGCCGGTGGATAAAGAAATCAACCACGAGAACGCTCCCTTTTGTTTGCGCCGCCTCAGACCGTTTTCTTGAATACGTGGCCTGGTCGATTTTGCGACGAGTGGTTTTCCCTGGGAGAAAACCACGTAACAATCTTCAGCTTCCATCTACAGCGAGTGTGAAAACGGTCGAGCCGGCTTAATCCTTCGTGGCGCCGCCGCAGCAGCTTATCGAGTTCAGAGGCTGTTACTTGATTTCTAGCCCAACGGCTGTACTGGGGCGCCATCGATCAGGAACTGCGTGCCCGATACGATGACCTTCTCCCCGTTTTGCAGTCCGCCCAGAACGGCGTAGTCGTTGCCGACAGTGTCGCCAACCGTGATGGGCCGCTGCTTGGCAACATACTTGCCATCCTGATTGGTAGCAACATAGACAAATGTCTGGCCGCCCAGCCGGATAACCGCCAATACCGGCACAACCGGTATGGACGACGTCGTCCACACCACCCGCGCCTTAATCTGTTGCAGGTTACGCAGCTTGCCCAGATCGGCGTGGACGGGAGCCTTGGCCAGGATCCCTTGTAGGCCGTTGTCCACTTGCGGCGAGACGAAGTCGATTGCAGTGTTCTCCAGCAGGTTTTCCTGGTTGTCGAGAATGACCACCGGCAACCCCTTTCGGATCTGCGTGACCCGTTCGGTGGGGATATAGATGTAGGCTTCCAGGTCGCGGTTCTCGTCCACCGTAGTGAGCAAGGTCGTCGCCGAGACATAGTCGCCCAAGTGCACCGGGACATCGCCCACGATGCCGTCGAAGGGAGCCGCGATGTGGTAGTAGCCCAACTGCTTCTGCTGGCTTAGCGTACTGGCGACGGCGGACTGGTAATCCGCTTGGGAGTTCTTGTAAGACTGTTCTGCCTGGTCGAAGGCATCGCGGCTGGTGACGCCCTGTTCGAAGAGTTTGCGCTGCCGCTCCACTTCAATCTGGTTGTACTGGAAGACGGCGAGCTTTTGCTGTTCGGTTGCACGCGATGAGGAAACCGTCGCCTCCTGCTTAGCCGGGTCGATTTCCATCAGCAGCTGGCCGGCCTTCACGCGGTCGCCGGAGTGGACATAGATTCTCACCAGGTTGCCGTCGACCTGGGGATTGATCGTGGCGGACCGCCGGGACTTGATGGTGGAGACATACTCGTCGTACTGCGGAACGGCCGCAGCCGCGATGGTTTTGGTTTGCACCGGCAGGGCTTGCGGTGCCGCCGAGGGCGGCGCTTGTTTGGCGCAGGCGGAAAGCGCCAGCACGATCAGGGGCAGGCACGATTGGGTCCAGACGGGAAGCCTTGTCAAAGCGTAAGTCCTCAGAGTTTAGAATGCCGTAGCGTTACCGAGCCTTCCCGGCCGGAAACGCCTCAGGTTGATACAAACCGGCGCACCCGCTGGAAAATCCAGTTTGTCTCTACTCCCTCATACAAAAGGAAGCGGCTTCATCTTTAGTGACCGTTGGATGAGATTGACGCGAAGGTTGCTTCAGAAATTTTATCGTGTCCAGACAGGGGCAGTCTCCCTAGTCTATTTCCAGAACGATCTTCCCCGTGTGCTGGCCTGACTCCATCAGCCGGTGGGCATCGGCTGCCTCTGCCAAAGGAAAAAACCGATCGACGACAGGCCGCAGCTGTCCGTTTGTGAACAGTGGCCAGAGCTCCTGCTCCACGGCGCGAGCCAGCGAAGACTTCTCTGCGACCGTGCGCGGGCGAAGCATCGACCCTGTGATCAGCAGCCGCTTGACCATCGTGGTGCGTAGATCGATCGTCACCTGGCTGCCGTGGGAGAAGGCGATGTGTACCAGCCGGCCGCCCGTGGCGAGTAAGCTGACATGCTTGGCGAAGTAGTCGCCTCCAATCATGTCCAGGATGCAATCGATGCCGTCAGGCTGGGACCAGCGGGCCAGTTCGGAGGCCCAATCCTGGTTGCGGTAGTTAATAGCGAGCTCCGCGCCGAGGCTGCGGCAAAAACTGCATTTTTCGTCCGTGCCCGCGGTGGTGGCGACTCGGGCGCCAAGGGCACGGGCAACCTGAATAGTCAAAGTGCCAATCCCGCTGGAGCCGCCCTGTACCAGGAAGAGATCGCCGGCAAAGAGCCGGCGGGGCTCAAAAAGATTGGCCCACACGGTAATGGCAGCCTCCGGGATGGCTGCCGCGTCGCGCAGCGAGGTGCCTGGCGGGATGGTCATGCACTGGCCTTCGGGCGCCACGCAATACTCGGCATAGCCGCCCCCTGCAAGCAGGGCGCAGACCGGGTCGCCGACCCGCCAACGGCCGGTTGCGCCGGCGCCGAGCTGGGCAATGTGCCCCGAAACCTCCATTCCCAGAATGGGCGAAGCGCCGGGCGGCGGTGGATAGTGACCCTGCCGCTGCAGCAGATCGGCGCGATTGACCCCAGCCGCCTCTACCCGGACGAGCACTTCTCCCGCACCCGGCAGGGGAACCGGCCCGGCAGCGAGCCGAAGCACCTCTGGTCCGCCCGGCTCCGCGATTTCGATATAGCGCATGGATTCGGGTGTAGGTGTCATAACTTGGGCGGGTGTCGATGGATCAGCATCAGTCTTGTCTCGGCCGATTCTAGAGCAGCCGCGGAAAAATCAGCTACCAGGGGTATCAGATGATTCTTTCAGCCACTAGCCAATTCCTCCTGGAAGCACCACCCCACCCTTTTCATCCCGCCTGCCCCGGCGTGCCGTGGAAGTCGAATGGGGACCTGCTGTGCGCCCTCCCCGAACGCAACTGCGCAAATGAGTCACCTGCACACCAAGCCGATTTATACGTTTATTTGGACAGTTCTGGCTGAGAGTAGCCCAGGACGCAGCCCGGGGTGAACTTGGACCGCACGCAAATGCCATCCTGGAGTGGCTGCGTGTGCAACGTTGCCAATGACCATCATCGTTGGCACAAATGTTGCGACATTTTGAGCCAGATTTCGGCGCAGCGGAACGGCAGTCACGGGGCCTTCATCTCATTCGCCGTGGGGAGTCCGCGCACCAAGAACGGATTGAAGTCAGTTTGGGTATCGAAGGGGTCGACGCCTTCCTGCCGTTTCAGCCACGCCACCCCCGCATAGGTGAGCGGTGTAGCCAGCCCCTCATACACCACTTTGATCAGGTAAGACGAAAGCATCAACCGGATCAATGTGTGCCGGGAGACTGTGCCCGCAAACGAGATGAACATGACCAGGAAAGTATCGAACGCTTGGCCGACGATAGTGGATCCGAGGGTACGCGTCCACAGCCAGCGACCGCGGGTAAGGATCTTGAGCTTGGCGAGGGTAAAGGAGTTGGCGAACTCGCCGGTCCAATAGGCGATGAGGCTGGCGGCCACGAAGCGCGGCACCACGCCGAAGACTGTTTCGAAGGCTTGTTGGTTGTGCCAGCCGGGGTCCGCGGGAAGGGCGACGGCCATGGCCCCGGCGGCGCTAAGCAACGCTGAAGCGAAAAAGCCGATCCAGATGGCCCGCCGCGAGGCCTGGTAGCCATAGACCTCGGTGAACACGTCGCCAAAGATATAGGTAATCGGGAACAGCAATTCGGCCCCGCTGATAGTCAAGGGTCCTAGGCGGCAGACCTTCTGGGCGACGAGGTTCGATACCAGAAGGACAACGACGAAAATGAGGACGAGGGTATCGAGGTACTTGTAGCGAGCCATGAAACTGCAGTTTATAGCGCGATGGGCGGGACCGCGGAGTGGAAGAAGGCCGGAGGGGAGCTGGCTGAGACCGGGTGTGCGGCTTTTGACACGTGGTTTCCGCGTTGCTAGAGTTGATGTTGGTCGACTCCGGCCGGCCCGAAGGCTACGGGCCAAGCAAACGTCCCCGTCGTCTAGCCCGGCCTAGGACACCGCCCTTTCACGGCGATAACACGGGTTCAAATCCCGTCGGGGACGCCAAGTAGAATCAACAGCTTACCGGGTATCGGCCTAATTGGCCGTGGGCACAAAATTAACCTGTCGGGACCTTGACGGGATTCAAAAGACCGCTGCCCTCGCGGCTGACGTCATGGTTTCCATGGGCACAAATGGGCACAATCCTTGGCCATCACGCGGCGGCTGAGTCGTTCGGTTTCAACAGTAACTGCACAACAGCGCTCTGTGCTTTGCGCTTCTGTTCGGTGATGGCCTGAGTGTAGGTATCGAGTGTTACGCGCGTAGAGGCGTGACGCATTAGCTCCTGCATGACTTTGATGTCAGCTCCGGTGGCGCGCAAAAGAGTCGAGAAGGAGTGGCGGAATGTGTGCCAGCCAATCCGGCTACTGATGCCGATCTTGACTGCGGTGGGGCGGATGATGTGGCGCATGAGCGGTTGTCCCCAGTAAGGCAGCCGACCTCTCAGTTTTAAACTCGCGAAAACCCAGTCGTCTGGAGCCGTGAACTTCGATTGCGCCTGCCAGATTTTCAGAGCCTGGGCCAGAGACGCGTCCATCGGAATCGGTTTCTGCGACGCTTCGGTCTTGCAAGGGCCTACTACCTGCATGACAATCGAGCGAATCACGCTGATCTCGCCGGTTTCGAAGTGTATGTCCTGCCACTTGAGCGCGAACAATTCGCTCATTCGAAGTCCGGTTCCAGCATCAAGAAAAAATCAATGTGCGCTCCCTCAATGGAAGCGCGGCGATCAACGATTGGATTTGCTGTGGAGTCAGCACAAGGGGGATCTTCTTTCGCTTGGCGCTCTGCCGAACCAGCCGAATCGGATTTGCGTTGCAGATGCCGTGGCGAATCGCGTGGTTGAATAGGACACTCATAATGTTCCTAATCTTGGCGCATGTGGAGCGAGCCAGCGGCAAGGATCGCATCCACATTTCAACCTCGCCGGCTTGGATGCTCGCCAGGGTCCGTTGGCCTCACCGAGGAATAACCCACTTGTCCAGATAGCCCTCATACCCCATTCGCGTTGAGTAGGTTCGCCAGGAAGTCTTTGCGTCCAGTTCTCGCTGTCGAAAATGCTGGTAGGCTTCAGCCACTGTGATTGTCGCGTGCTTCATTCGGACGTCATTCCGGTTCATGGTGAGTTGAAGAGCGGCAACTGCACCTCTTGCGGCCGACTCCTCTGCAGCCTTTTTCATTACACGTCGGATTTATGTCCCCGCTTTTCTGCGGAGGTGTCCTGGCCCAACCGTTGCAACGCTGCGTGCTTGACTTAGAGGCAGAGGTTGATCGAGCGAGCGGTTCGAGGTCAAATTTCCGGCCACTGTTTGCCACTTTTTGGCTTCGATCGAGTCTCGTTCATGCTTAGGCTTCGGCTGGCGTGCGTAGTTCAGAAATAGTACCCATGGGCAATCCAGTAACGCCAGTCTTCAATAGCTGAGGGCAAACTTTCAACGAGCACTGGTTGATGCTGCTTGCTGGAACATCTCAAGGGGGCAAACGGCTGGGAGGGCTTGAGGCGCACGGCCGTTGAATTAGAATGCATCTACGAAAACTGAGCGAGGCAAGCCATCCCGTGTCTGCTATTCAGAATCAATTTGTGGCTCAATCACAATCAACAACAATGGGCCGCGGCCTGGCCAAGATTTCGATCTTAGCTGCCGCGTTTGTTGCGGCTATGCTTGGCGTCCCCATCGCGGCTCAGGTTATGTCGGATACAAGCCCACTTGCCGCCGTAGCGGAAGCAAAGATCAATCCAAACGTCATACGAGTGTCACTGACCGACGGGAATGATATCCGGTTCACCCAAATCTCGGTGGAGGCGGGGTTGTCACAGACCCGCGTGGCGCACATGGTACGGGACGACCTCGGGTTTATGTGGTTCGGAACGCAATACGGACTGAACCGCTATGACGGCTACAAGTTCAAAGTATTCACGCCCCAGCCCGGTAATCCGAACAGCCTGAGCTGCGCATTTGTTTACTCGGTTTTTAAAGATGCCTCCGGGATTCTCTGGATTGGCTGCGACCAATTCCTGGACCGTTTCGACCCAATCACGGAGACATTCACTCACATCCGCCTTGAGGCCCAAGCGTCGAAGGCCCCCTCGATCGTCTTTCGCATCACCCAGGACCGCAGGGGTATTTTGTGGCTCACGACGGGTAGCGGTTTGTACGGACTCGACCCTCAAACGATGAGGATCACTAACCACTTCCTCCATGACCCGCAAAATCCTATGAGTATAGCGAGCAACGGAGTGCTTGGGAGCGTAGAGGATCGAAACGGCAAGTTTTGGGTTGGCGATGGTAATTACCTGGAGCAGCTAGATCGCAAGACCGGAGAAGTCAAACTGCGAGTTTCGGTGGGCCCATCGCCCATCAATAGCTTTTCCCTCTTTGAAGACAGGTTTGGCATCATCTGGATTGGCTACATGGCAGGAGGAGGCGCCGGGGGGCTGGAGGCCTTCGATCCAAATACAGAAACGCTGACTCGTTATTCGTTTTACGACAGCGCAACCGGTCGGGCGATAGAGACCGACGTCCATACCGTCTTCGAAGATAGTCACGGAGCGCTCTGGCTGGCCACTATGGGGGAGGGGCTGTTGAAATTCGATCGGGAGCATGCAAGCGCGACTCGTTACCGCCATCGCTCCGACGATCCAGCAAGCCTATCCGAAGATCGAGTGATCGAGTTGGGAGAGGACCGCGAAGGGAATATTTGGGCCGGCCTCCATTCGAAAGCGCCTAATTTCTTCAGTACCAACCCCGTTTCTTTTAGATCATCCTTGCCCACGAGCCTGAACCCCAATGGTCTCGGTGAGAGTATGGTCTCCGCGATCTACGCCGACAAGCATGGGACCCTTTGGATCGGGACAGCAGCTACTCTCACCCGTTTTGATCGCGCTACCGGTAAATCCATCTCTTACCGGCCGCCAGACATGGGTGTGAACACAGACCTGATAGCAATCACCGAGGACCGGGCGGGCATCATCTGGGTTGGCTCATACGGTCAAGGCCTGTATCGTTTCGATCCACGTACCGCAAAGTTTAAGGTTTTTCGACGTGACGCTTCAGACTCACTGCGATTGAGCAACAACGCTATCTTTCGAATATTCATCGATCACAATGGTGCAATGTGGCTTGCCACCTGGAATGGACTGGATCGTTTTGATCCACTGACTGGAAGCTTTGAGGTGCACAAACGGGATACGCAGAGCTTTGGGGAGCATTATTACGATATCGCCGAAGATGCGAACGGTGAGTTGTGGCTCGGTGGGACGGCAGGTCTGCAGCGATTCGATCCCGCATCCGGAAAATTCACGGGTTATCAGCACACGATCGGTGATACGAACTCCATTAGCGACAACGACGTGACCTCCGTTTACGTTGATCCTGCGGGCTCGGTCTGGGCTGCGACTTACTACGGGTTGAATAAGCTCGATCGGAAACGCGGCACATTTGCCAAATATTTCGCAAAAGACGGACTACCCAGTAATGACGTCAACTGCATTCTCGGAGAGAGAAATGGGAATCTTTGGCTAAGCACAAACCGGGGCTTGGCCCGATTCAATCCGGTAGCGAATACATTCGACGACTACTCCGTGGCCGACGGACTTTCCGGCGTGGACTACACCAAATGGCGAACCTGCTCCCAAAGCGACACGGGAGAGATGTTCTTCGGCGGGTTTGCTGGGGCAACCTCCTTCTTTCCTGACCAGGTTTCCTCTCAATCGTATGTTCCGCCGATCGTTTTTACGGACTTCGGATTGTTCGGTCATTCGGTCGGTGCGGGCGAGGGTTCGCCCCTGAAAAGATCGATCAGCTTCACCGACAACCTCGTTCTGCCTAGCGCAGAAAATGTTTTTTCACTCGAGTTTGCGGCCCTCAACTTCTCTCACTCCTCAATGATTCGCTATAGATACAAACTGGATGGATTCAGCCCGCAATGGATCGAAGCCGCAGGCGATCAGCGAACCGTCAATTTTTCCGCGCTTCCAGCGGGTGCCTACACATTTCGGGTGCAGACGGCCAACGCCCACGGTGGCTGGAACCCCCCTGGTGCAGTGTTGCACATTCGCATCCTTCCGCCCTGGTGGAAGTCTCCGTGGTTTCTCACTCTGTGCGCCGCCCTGATTGGGTTAATGATTTTCGCCCTTTACCAATATCGAATGGGCCAGGTCCGCCGGCGATTCGAGCTGCGCCTGGAAGAACGTCTCGGCGAGCGGACCCGCATCGCGCGCGAGTTTCACGATACCCTCCTTCAGACCGTCCAGGGGAGCAAGTTGGTCGCTGATCAGGCTCAGGACGATGTCAATGATCCGGCGAAAACCAAAGGGTCGCTGCGGTGCCTATCTCTGTGGCTCGATCGTGCCGTCTTGGAAGGGCGTGGCGCCCTTGACTCGTTGCGCGGTTCAACAACAGAAATGGAAGACCTGGGCGCAGCCCTCCGTCGCGCCGCCGAGGCGAATGCGCCAGGTTCCATGCGCGTCGCCGTTTTCGTAATCGGAGCGACTAAATCGGTGCATCCGATCGCTCGCGAAGAGGTTTTTCGCATCGCAGAGGAAGCGATTCGTAATGCCTGTCATCACTCGGGCGCTACAACGCTTAATGTCGAGGTGCGGTACAGCAGCAACCTGGCTTTGCAGGTGCTGGATGACGGGTGCGGTATCGATCCGGCGTTACTGCACTGCGGTAAGCCGGGGCACTTTGGCATCAGCGGCATGCGCGAGCGTGCCGCCAACATCGGCGGTCGTCTGGTGTTTGATGTGTCGCGGCACAAAGGAACATGCCTCACGCTTACCGTGCCCGGCCACTTGATTTTCAATTCCTCTGCGGCCAGCAGGTCGTAAAGCCGCGATCTTTCAGAAGCCTCGACCTTTACTTGATCATCGTAAGGCCGCAGGCCGGCGCGGCCTGGTAGAACTTCGACCAACCCTCTTCGCTGGCTTCGTGGGGACGCGCCCCTTTCCGGCTACGTTAAGGGTGGTCATTTCTATTCGCCTTCCATCGCAGACCAAAAAATCTGGAAAACGAGGACGTTTCAGGCGCGTCGTATGTTCTAAACACCACAGAGCCGGGTACCACCAGGCACACCTCTGTCCCTCCCGTGGGAGACGTAAGCAGAGTAAGTTTGGCTTCGATGCGCTGTGCGCGTTCCTGCATGCCTTTTAGTCCGAAATGCCCAGGCCTCCCAGATTGCAAAGTTTCCGTATCGAGCCCTTTTCCGTCATCCCACACTCGCAACAGAACATTCTGTCCATAGACAAGTTCCACTGTAACGATCCGTCCTTCCGAGTGGACGCATGCGTTATGGATAGCCTCGAATCCGATCCGGTAAATTTCATCTCGCACGATCGGGTGCATATCGCGGCTCTGCCCAAGCAGGGAGTGCGAGACCTGAATGCGGGTGCCAACGCGACAGTGCTCCGCCGCATCACGAAAAGCCGCAGCCAAATTGTTCGTATCGACCGTCGAACTTCGCAGTGAATGTAATGCCGCCCTTCCTTCGTGGACCGCCCGGTCGAGCCACTTCGAAACCAACCCCAGAGCGTGATGCATCTGACCCGCATCGCTGGCATCGCCATGTGCCTGGTCTGCAACCAGCTTGCTCCCCTGGATGGTTTGCAGCAAAGTGTCGTGCAAATCACGCGCCAACCGGGTTCGCTCTTCTACTCGTTCATCGAAGCGTACCCTTAGCATGGCCGCATACTGACCAATCCTGTACAGGTAGAAAACATAGGCGAGCAACCCAGCCAAAACGCCGCATAAAATCTTGAACCACATTGTCTGATACCACGCTGGTGGAATCGTAAAGCCCAGAGACGCCCCCTCGTTGTTCCACACGCCATCGCTATTGCAGGCGATCACGTGAAACGTGTAGTGCCCTGGCTGAAGGTCGTTGTAAAAAGCTTGACGTCTTGCTGCAGGATCATCCCAATTGGACTCGTGGCCCTCAAGGCGGTATCGAAACCGAACCTTCTGGGGAGCTACGTAAGTCAAGGCCGCATAGTCAATCTCTACGTCGTGGGTGAGTTGTGGAAAGAGGATGTCGCTCGCCGGCGAGTAGTTTTTGTGATCTGCTGTTACCTCTTGAATGCGGACCGGGGGGGCAAATGAATTGTGAGGCAACCGTGCGAAGTCGATCATTTGGATCTTATGTCCGTTCGCAAACCACAACCGCCCGTCTGGGGACCACGACGGGGAAGTATTCGCCATGTAGGGTTCGGCGCCATCGAGAGCGTCAAACACTGTGGTTCTGACTCGATAGTTGTCCTCGAGTAACCACCGGTCGATCTCACTCTTGCTGATTCGAACCAGACCGCAGCCCATGGAGATCCACAAGTTGTTTTCACGGTCCTCGGTGATATCCGACTCCGTCTCACAGGGTAAGCCGCTTTGTGTATTTAGTGTCCTCACCTTGCCGTCTTTTACCCACAGCACGCCTTTTGGGGTAGTCACCCACAGCGCGCCGTCTGCTTCTGCAAGGAGAGCATCCATCTCCCCCTTGTACCCGCCCAGGCCCACGGGTGTGTACCGTCCGTCATGAAACCAATACACCCCGTGTTTCTCACCACCGAGCCAGACGCCTCCTCCGGGATGAGGCGCGATCGCGTTGAAGAACTGCTTATCCGTGGCTTCGCCCGAAGGGAACACCTTCACGGCTTTCAAATTATGTAATTGAATCAGTGACGCGTCGCCAGTCCGCTGATCGAACGCCGAAACCCAAAGGTCGCGTTCCCTGTCTTCTGCCATGCTGGCAACGATCCCGACGGGTTTCCCATCGTTCATGGTGAGGGTATGAAAACGATGCCCTTCGTAATAACAAAGCTGTCCTCCCCCGGCGACCCAGACCCGGTTATACGAATCGCGGAACAGGTACGTGACCAGGTGCGTCGACAGCCCGTTGCCGTTCCCAATACTGCGAACTTGCCCATCGTCAAGAACATCCAGTGTTCCCAGTCCACCTGCCCATATTGATCCATCTCCATTTGCGACCACGGAGTCCACGTTGTCTGCCGAGAGGCCCTCCTTGGATCCGAAGCTCAGCACCGCTAAGTCCCAGAAGTGGTCCACTCCTTCCGGCGTAACAACCCACAGGCCCCCCTCCCTGTCCTCAAAAATTTGCGAAACGGTATTCGCACTCAGTCCAGTTGTTGTATCGAAGTGATCGAGGCGCCCGTTTGCAATTCGATAAAGCCCCTTATCTGATGTTCCGATCCATAGCGAGCCTTCGTGGTCAGACAGCAGGGACTGCACCTTCATGTTCTTGCCATCGATTTCAGGAGATTCGTAGCTCGTCCATGCTCCGTGATCGAATCTCAGAAGCCCATATCCTTTTCCAGTCCTCACCACCCCAGCCCAAAGGGTCCTCGTGCTGTCTCGAGCCAGCGTCTTCACGTACATCGAGCTGGCGGTGGACTTTGGAGCTTCGCCAGTTGCGTCGATATTCCGCGAGTCTCCATTCCACTGGCACACTCCCTCGTGGCTGCCAATCCAAATCGCTCCATTGCGATCCAGCCCCAATGAAGATCCGAGGACACAAGGAAAGTCAGGTCTGGCGGCGAAGCAGCTAGCGTGGTCATCCGCCAGTTTGCAAAGCGTACCTGCTTTATTCTGACTCCCCCAGGAACCGAGCCATACTTCGCCATGATCGTCTTGAAGAAAAGGGCCGGCTGCTACCAGGGAATTCGTATAGTGGAACAACTTGCCACTTTTCAGTCGAAACACACCAGACGGAGCGGTTGCGAGGAAGAGACTGCCATCATGACTGCCCAGCAAATACCCTATATTTTCATCGAAGGCGGCCTGGCCAGGCGCGGTCCAACGGGCAAAGCGAACTCCGTCGAAGTAAAAGAGGCCGTCAAGGGTTCCTATCCAAATCAGTCCATCGGACGTCTGAGCGATTCCCGTGGGCAAGCTTCGCAGACCGTTGTCCCCTACTTTCCAGGCTGTATGGGCGTACTGCGTAATCCTGCCGGTGGGGTTAAGTCCGCATGCGGTGCGGCTTAAAAAAAAGAAGAGGATAAACACGACGAATACCGCACGCAGCTTCGTCTTGCCCTGACTGTCTGCGCGTGCCGCATCCCGGCAACACGATCCTGACAAGCGTCCGCCGGATGCATGCAAATATGACATGAATGTACGGTGTCCGCCGTCTGCTTTGACTCGCCGAGCGCCCACGTGCGTCGGCGCCGTCCTTGATGGTATCCGGTGCTTGCTCGCGGAAACACCCTCAAGACCGCAGTACCAGACCTATGGTTTTCTACAGGCTTTGCCGTAAGGCGACGATCTGGACCAGGTACCGCATCGTTCTCAACGCTTGGCCTTGCTTGAGAGCTCCCTGCAGAAAACTCCAGCCCGGTAGCCGGAGGAACGCATGGGGTAACTCTGCCTCTCGGCGAAGACAATCAATATCGGCATCAAAAAAGTCGCTCACTCAAAGATCACACTCAATCACCAAAGGAGTTGCAATGCATACCACCCTTAAAGGGCAAGTCGCGGTCGTGACCGGAGCCGGTTCCGGTATCGGGGCTGCTGTCGCAATAGCCCTCGCAGAAGCCGGCGCAACGGTAATCGTCAATCATCCCAACGCTCCTGCACCAGCCGAAGCAATCGTCGCCCAGATTAAGAGCAGCGGCGGCGTCGCGGTCGCTGCTGCTGCCGACGTGAGCAAAGAAGACGAAGTGATCGCTATGTTCCGTGAGATCGTCTCCAGATTCGGGACAGTTGACATTCTCGTTGCCAACGCCGGCCTGCAACGCGATGCTGCCTTCACCAAGATGAGCCTGGCAGATTGGCAGTTTGTGTTGAACGTCAACCTCACCGGCCAATTTTTATGTGCTCGAGAAGCAGCGCGTGAGTTTATGCGCCGCGGACCCGACCCTTCACGGTCCGTCGCCACAGGAAAGATCATCTGCATGAGTTCAGTTCACCAGGTCATTCCCTGGGGAGGGCACTGCAACTACGCCACGTCCAAGGGCGGAATCAAACTGTTCATGGAAAGCATTGCGCAAGAGCTGGCTCCGCACAAGATTCGCGTCAACGCAATTGGGCCGGGTGCGATCAAAACCCCCATTAATCGCGTGGCCTGGGAAACGCCGGCCGCGGAAGCAGCTCTGCGCACGCTCATTCCATATGATCGTGTCGGCGTACCTGAAGACATCGCGAAAGCTGCCGTTTGGCTGGCATCCGATGAGTCGGACTACGTAACGGGGACGACGCTTTTCGTCGATGGCGGCATGACGCTGTATCCAGGTTTTGCAACTGGCGGATAGCAGCATGCCACAACGGAACCATATTATCCCCTTCGCTTGAGAACAACTATGACGGTAGAGCAAAACCAGCCGGCTACCTATCCCGTGCGGGATCTTGCCGCATCGGCAAGCCTGGGCGATGCGATCGCATTGCACTGGCCGGAGTATCTCTTCGAAGGCATTGAATTAGGTTTGTTCATGCTGGCAGCATGTTCTTTCGGCACGCTGCTCTTCTACTCCGGCTCAACCGTTGTCTCGCATATTCCGTCTTCGGCGGTCCGTCTGGTGTTCATGGGGCTGGCAATGGGCGCCTCGGCGATCGCCATCATCCTATCTCCGATGGGCCGTCGATCGGGTGCACACTTTAATCCGATCGTTTCATTTACGTTTTTCTGTCTGGGAAGAATGCATCGCCTGGATGCCCTGTTCTACGTCGTGGCGCAGTTTATGGGTGGAGCTCTGGGGGTGCTCGCAGCGCGGCTTCTGCTTGGTGCGCATCTCGCCTCTCCCTCGGTGCGCTACGTTGTTACAATTCCTGGCCACTATGGGGTCCCCGCTGCATTTCTGGCTGAGTGCTTCATGGGGCTGCTGACCATGACCGTCGTGCTTCAGAGCGGCAACCGTGCCGGGCTGTCACGTTTCACCTGGCTGCTGGTTGGCCTGTTGGTGATGCTGTATGTAATCGCGTTCTCATCCGTTTCTGGCTTCAGTCTCAATCCAGCCCGCACCCTATCGTCGGCGATCTTTGCCGGGGTTTGGACCGCAATGTGGCTATATCTTTCCGCCCCGTTACTGGGCATGCTGCTCGCCGCAACGCTCTACGTTCTTACTTCCGGATCGGAAGCCGTTCTTTGCGCCAAAATCTATCACGACCTTCACAGCCCTTGCCCTTTTCGCTGCCGCTTCCAGCGGCTGGCGCAACTCGAGCAGTCTGCGTCTCCTTTGTGAGGCGCTCGTTACTCTCAACCATGGAACGTCAGGGGAAAAATCATGGCACAACAAAACCACTACGACATCATCATCATCGGCACCGGCGCCGGCGGTGCGACTTTGGCATCACGACTGGCATCCTCCGGAATGAAGATCCTCATCCTCGAGCGCGGTGATTATGTACCTCGCGAGAAGTCAAATTGGAGCTCGCTGGAAGTCAATCTGAAGGGTCATTATCTCGCCAAGGAACAGTGGCGAACGAAAGATGGAGAAGTCCTTGAGCCCCATACCAACTATAACGTCGGGGGAAACACCAAGTTTTTTGGCGCGGCGCTGTTTCGTCTCCGGGAAAGTGACTTTGGAGAGATCCGCCACCACGGCGGCGTCTCTCCAGCATGGCCCATAACCTATCAAGATCTCGAGCCCTACTACACCGAGGCCGAGGACCTGTTCGAAGTGCATGGCGAACGCGGCGTCGATCCGACCGAGCCGCCCAGCACAGCACCCTACCCGTATCCGGCTATTTCGCACGAAGAGCGCCTCGAACATCTGAGCGCAGATTTTTCGGCGCAAGGACTGCAGCCATTCCACACTCCCCTTGGTGTACGCCTCGACGAGCAAAATAGGCGCGCCAGCCGCTGCATCCGCTGCAACACATGCGACGGCTACCCCTGCCTCATCCACGCTAAGTCCGACGCCGAGATGATGTGCATCGAGCCAACCTTGCGCATGCATGAAAACGTGACTCTGCTCACGCGCGCGAAGGTCAGCAGGCTCAAGACCGGTCCCGGTGGCAAAGAAATTAGGGGCGTCGTTTTTGAGCACGAGGGGGACCAGGTCGAGGTTTCTGCGGACATCGTTGTAGTTTCCTGCGGGGCAATTAATTCGGCTGCGTTGTTATTGCGGTCAGCAAATAGCGACCACCCGAATGGTCTTGCGAATCGGTCCGGTGTAGTCGGCCGGCATTACATGGGACACACCAACTCGGTCGTGATGGCTCTTTCGCTCTGTCCCAATCCGACCATCTTTCAGAAAACCCTTTCCGTGAATGACTTCTATGCTGCATCCGATGCGTGGGAATTTCCCATGGGCCATATTTCGTTTGTCGGCAAGCTGGATGTGGACACGTTGCGTGCGGGGGCTCCAGCCGTAGCACCAGGATGGAGTCTCGAGTTGATGGCGCAACACTCGCTCGATTTCTGGCTGACCTCAGAGGATCTCCCTGACCCTGAAAACCGCGTCACCATCAACGCCGCGGGTGAGATCGTGCTCAGCTACACGCCGAACAACCAGGAAGCCCACAAACGGTTAAAAAAGCAGTTGTCGAAAATGATGAACAGTACATCGTGTGTTTTCCATGGATCCGGATGCCACCAGGGCCTCTTCGATCGAAACGTCTTTATCGGCCAGCAGATCCCGTTGGCAGGCGTCGCTCACCAAAACGGCACCGTGCGCTTTGGAGATGATCCCCTCACCAGTGCCTTGGACATCCACTGCAAAGCTCACGATATCGACAATCTTTATGTGGTCGACGGCAGCTTCTTTCCCTCCAGTGGCGCCGTGAATCCCGGCCTGACGATCGTCGCCAATGCGCTTCGTGTCGGTGATCATATCCAGCAACGCATGCAGGCACCAAGAAAAGTCCCGCAGGCCATGCTGGCATGAAGAACGTCGACGCCGTCATTCTGTGCATGTTCCTTGCGCTTGGTAGCTTGGCCAAGGAACATGCCGGCGCTCCTCTGCGTGCGATCCGGGTTGGCTGCCCATCCATCTCCGTGTCCTCCCTCGACCGGTCTGTCGACTTCTATACGAGAGTGCTGGATTTCCAGGTCGTCAAAAGGGAAGACTCGTCTGCAACAGCAAGGCTGGTACCGGGCGCGTCGCCTCAGGTCAGTGCCAGAACAGCCGAGCTTTCGCTGGGTGCCGAATGCCTCGCGATTACCCAGTACAGCTCACCCAGGGGAAATCCGTTTCCCGCGGATTCGCGAGCCAACGACTACTGGTTCGAGCACGTGGCCATTGTGGTCTCCAACATGGATCAGGCGTACCAGCGAGTTGAGGCAGTACGGGCTCGCTTCGTCTCCAACACGCCGCAAACCCTGCCCGCATGGAACAAGGAGGCGGCAGGCATTTCCGCTTTCTATTTTCGTGACCCGGATGGGCATTACCTGGAACTGATCCACTTTCCCCTAGGAAAAGGACAGGCAAAATGGCAGGCTCCCTCGAAAAGGCTGTTTTTGGGGATCGACCACACTGCGATCGCCGTTTCCGACACTCGCCTAAGCGTCGAATTTTACCGTGACCTGCTGCATTTTAGAGTGACCGGCACAAGCGAGAACTTCGGCATCGAGCAGGAACATCTCAGCGGTGTTTTCAACGCGCACGTGCTCATTACCAGCCTTCGCGCCGACGCAGGCATTGGTATAGAGCTACTCGATTACGAGAGTCCCGACTCCGGTCGTCCCATCCCAGCCGATCTCCACGTTCGTGACATTGCCTGCTGGCAGATTCCGATCGAAGTGGCAGCCGATGCTAGTTCGCTGCGCGGAGCGCACTGGGCCAGGCTACCGTCCGGCGCGACCAAGGAAGCCGCATGGATCAAGGATCCCGATGGCCATCTTCTGGAGCTCATAAAGGAATGAACGACAATCCTGAGCAGCAGCGGCTCGAGGAGTCGAGGCGCAAAGAAAAACACTGGAAGCGCTGGGGACCCTATCTCAGCGAACGTGCATGGGGCACGGTGCGGGAGGATTACAGCCCCAATGGATCTGCATGGGATTCATTCCCTCACGACCATGCCCGTTCTCGTGCCTATCGGTGGAACGAGGATGGCCTGGGCGGCATTTGCGATAACCATCAAAACCTGTGTTTCGCGCTCGCGCTTTGGAATGGCCAAGATCCCATCCTCAAGGAGCGGTTGTTCGGCTTGACTGGGAGCGAAGGCAATCACGGCGAAGACGTTAAGGAATACTACTTCTATCTGGATTCAACGCCTACCCACTCTTACATGAAGTTTCTCTACAAGTATCCGCAGCAGGCATTCCCGTACAACGAACTTGTGATTGAGAATACCCGGCGCGGAAAACACGATCCTGAATTCGAATTGCTTGACACCGGGATCTTTGATGAAGATCGATACTTCGACGTGCAGGCGGAATACGCCAAGATCGATATGAACGATATTGCGATTCGCATCACAGTCACCAATCGCGGCCGCGAGACGGCCTCGCTCGACGTTCTGCCGACCCTTTGGTTCCGTAACACCTGGTCCTGGACCGGGGAAAGCGTTCCCGAGATTTTCATCGCCAGGGATTCACCTGAACAGATCAGCCTGCGCGCGACGAAACCAGGCTTCGAAACCTATCAACTGAATTGTGAGGGTCGGCCGCAGCCGCTGTTCACTGAGAACGAGACCAACTATGCGAGGCTCTACGGATCGCCCAACCAGTCCTTTGCCAAGGACGGTATCAATGATGCGGTCGTAGACGGTAAATATGGTGCTGTAAATCGCGAAAACCGCGGCTCCAAAGCCAGCGTGCTTTACAAAGTACAACTCGAAGGCGGCGCATCGACAGTGCTGCAACTCCGTCTCTCGGCCAGTGTGATGGTGGCCGATGCGTTCGAGGGTTACGAATCGTTGTTTCGCACACGTAAGGCGGAAGCCGACAGATTCTTCGCCACCATTATCCCTGGCACGCTCAGCGGCGACGAGCAAAACGTAATGCGGCAATCGATTGCCGGCCTTCTCTGGTCCAAGCAGTTCTATCACTACGTAATCACAGAGTGGCTGGACGGAGATCCGAAGCAGCCCGCTCCCCCGCCACAGCGCCATTCCGGCCGCAACAGCAGGTGGGGTCATCTCTACAACGCGGATGTTCTATCGATGCCAGACAAGTGGGAATACCCCTGGTTTGCTGCCTGGGATCTTGCCTTCCACTGCATCACGCTTTCCATCGTCGACGCGGAATTTGCCAAGCAGCAGCTATCTCTCATGCTGCGCGAATGGTATATGCACCCCAACGGACAACTTCCCGCATACGAGTGGGCCTTTGGAGACGTCAACCCCCCGGTGCACGCCTGGGCCGTTTGGAGGGTGTATCGCATCGAGCAAAGGCGGCGCGGCGAAGGCGATATCAAATTCCTCGAGTCTGCCTTCCACAAGCTCTTGATGAACTTCACCTGGTGGGTCAATCAGAAAGACGCCGATGGTTTGAACGTGTTCGAAGGCGGCTTTCTTGGTCTGGACAACATCGGCCTATTCGACCGCAGTTCGCCACTCCCCGTAGCCGGCATGATCGAGCAGTCTGATGGAACCAGCTGGATGGCGATGTACACCCTGAATATGCTGACCATCGCCTCCGAACTGGCCCGTCACAACTCGACCTATGAGGATGTCGCGAGCAAGTTTTGGGAGCATTTCCTTACCATCGCGCACGCCATGACTCACATTTGCGGGGATGGAAAGGGATTGTGGGACGGCCAGGACGGCTTCTTCTATGACGTTCTGTATGCCAGGAGCGGAGATTGGGAACGTATGAAGGTGAGGTCCATGGTGGGTCTGGTGCCTTTATTCGCTGTCGAGACTTTGGAATCAGCCGATTTGGACAGGATGCCCGGTTTCACGCGGCGCCTGGATTGGTTCGTGAAGAATCGCCCTGATCTCACCTTGAATATTGCCCGCATGCATGGCGGGCAGAACGATCGTCTCCTTTTATCGATCATTGATGCGGACAGGCTTCGCGCGATTCTTCGCCTCATGCTGAGTGAAGAGGAGTTTCTTTCTCCGTATGGCATTCGCGCTCTATCCCAGAAACACCGCGAGTTCCCCTACGTCAAGCAAGTTGGCGGTATGGAATACCGCGTCGATTACGAACCTGCCGAGTCCACCTCCGGCTTGTTTGGCGGCAACTCAAATTGGCGTGGTCCGGTGTGGTTTCCCATGAATTACCTCATCATCGAGTCGTTGCAGAAGTACCACTTTTTCTACGGCGACAAGTTCAAGGTGGAGTGTCCCACCGGTTCCGGCGTGATGATGACGCTGGCGGAAGTTGCTGATGAGATATCCCAGCGGCTCACGCGCATCTTTCTACGTGGGGCCAACGGCCGGCGTCCGGTTTACGAACGGATGGAGAAGTTTCAAGCCGATCCGTTATGGAATGACCTGATTCTATTCTTCGAATACTTTCACGGCGACATTGGCGCTGGCGTGGGAGCAAGCCATCAAACGGGCTGGACCGGGCTCATAGCAAAGCTGTTGCAGCAAGCCCTCACGGTCTGAAGGGCAGAGTTACGCCGTTGCGTATGCAGGGAGTTTCGGAATTTGGACGAATCAACGATGAAGGCTTCCCGCGCGTGCATTACCACAGTCGAAAACGGGTTCAAGGCCGTCTTCATTCTCGCCGTCATGCTTTGTCCACTGCCTGCTGCAAGGGCGCAGAAACCGATGATGGCCGTGGAGAAGGCTTTGCCGCTATCAGCCGAGCAGACCGCCGAGGCCATAGGATTGCTACCCTTGTTCGCGAGAATAAAGGCAATTGAGACCTCCGCAAATCTCTCAGACAGCCAGGAATTGCTCGCCTTGCAGCAGCAGATATTGCTTCGTGTGACCACGGCGTCTCTGCAGGTGGGAACGGCGACGGGGCAGATCGATGCCGAGATTGCAGACACCAGGGAACTGCAGAACTACCTGAGTGGCCGGCGTAATTCTAAACTCGCCCAGCTTGATCTCTTAAACCTTGCCATCGGAGGTACTTTCGGCACGGCAAACTCGGCCCTTGGCTTTACCAACCATGACGTAGCCTCAGCTGTAACCAGTGCGCTTGCGGGTAGCGCTGCCGTGGCCTTATCGCTACAGTCGCTGCGTGTGCGGCGAGGGGAATCCAGGCGATTGCTGGCGCCGAGCAACATGTTGAGCGAGGTCTTCTCTCGTGCTTCTGCCGAAAACGACATGTATCCCCCGGTCGTATTTACCTTTATGCATGCGGTGCCTCCCGGTGATAAAGATGGCCTATCGCGACAGGATCGATTGATACGCAGTTGGGTCGAGATAGGACGCATCCCTCCACCTGATTCCATGAAGGGGCAAGAGAAGATCGTGCGCCTGACAAGTCTCCCGCAAGAAAACATCAAACAGTCCATCGGGGACCTAGATGATCGCCAGGCGATGCTATACGACCTGCGGGTGCGCCTGAACTATATTCAGCAGGATTTGGCAACACTGCTGACAGCGATTCCGACAATACCAATCGGGGACCCTAAAACAAGCGCCCCTTGAAGAGAAGTTCGAATCCCAAGCTCAGTTGGTTGCGATGACGGACGCTAGAATCCGCGGCGCCGAACGGCTTCTGTCCAGAAAAATCTCCGCGTATCTCCGGTCGAAATTCAAGCCACGACTTTGGAAGAAGTGTAATGCCGGCCGTTGCCTCCCCGTAGGTACCTGGAGTTGCAGCGCGCGCACCATATGGATCAGCAAACCATTCCAGCCGGGTTTGCAGTGTGGCCGTCCGGCTCAGGGTGTAGGTGGTAAGAATAAAAGCATCCTGGCTTCCGGAGTTATGCCCCCCGTTCGCAGAATCATGTGCATCGGCCGTATAGTTCCCATCGAAAATCTGCGTAAAACGATCTGTCCATACTTCGCGAGCCTGAAGTTCCCCCAGTGTCTGCCAGCTGCCCACATGGCCGGCCACAGCCGCCAACGGCTTAGGACCGCTGTAGACGGTAACCAGGAACTGCTGTTTCAGCCTGGTCTCAGGGTGGTACAGAACTCGCGCCAGATAACTCGGAGCGCGGCCACGCAGGATGAATGTGGTGCCATAGCCCATGGTCGTTCCGAGAACAGCGTCGACTTGTGGCGTGGCATGAAGCGTGGCAAACAGCGCCGTACCGCTGGTCGCGCCATGAATCCAGAAGTAGCTCCGGGAGTACAGCGGCTGGTAAGGGCTCAGCTCGGTCTCGGTTCCAGTCGGGAAGTTAATGCGCCCCGCGGTCAGGTCGATTCCTTTACGGAACAATACCGGCGCATGCAGGGAAAAGTACGCCTGTCGAAAGTCGGTACCCCATCTCGGCCCGACCGGTCCAAAGTGGTTTTGCGATCGAAGCAGCGCTGGATCCGAGCCGGCAAAAAAGTCCGCACGAAATCCCCATGAGAGCTGCGCCGTTGTTGTTCGCACCACCGCCAACCATACGGAGTTCAGCATCAACTGGTTGCTGAAACGATTTGGCGTCGGTGCTTCGCGCACCAGTCCGCTCGCGTTGCTCATCGAGGAGATCCCACCGTCGAGCCATCCGAACGAGCGAATGTTATGCTCCTTCGTCCAGGGCGCAAACGCATGATCGATCAGAAGAGGTCTCTGGTCTTCCGGGTACTTGCCAATGGCAAAGAACCTTCGATCGGCGCCGGAGTCATCTCGCCCGGTCATCTCGCCCATACCCTTGGCCGGCGCTTGCGCCATGCACCCGCAGCAAGTCATAAGCAGAAGGACGCCGGCAAAGAGGGCACGGCACCGCCAGTCAATCGTCAACGGACGCAGTGTGTTCTCACTGCTTTGTGGGACGCGGAACGGGCGCCACGCCAACCTGCTCTTCTTTGGTATAGGGGGTGCCGAAGTAGGGGAATTCGCTGCGTGTTCGGCTGCGGTCGGGGGCGACACCATCGGCCAGCGGTGTGTTGGATGCCAGTTGCAACATGATGTCCATCGCGTCGTCACCCAACGGCCTGCCGTTGAATGCTACCTGGTCGAACGCGGCCTTAGTGCCGATCTCGTAAGGCAGCATAACGGGTAGGAGACGGCCGGCCACCTGCTTTCCGTACTCACCGGGATTGACCACGGAGCTCGCGTAAGTCGACATCTTCTCGGCGAAGGCAACCGTGACGGCGGTATAGTTGGCGACGTCATCGGCGGGGCCGGAAGCGTTGAACTGATCGATCAGCTCCGGTTTGGCGGGATTGGTGAGGAATATGTGGGTGTAGAGCGGCAGTCCCCAGCGCTGCACCTGCATTTCCGGGGCATGTCCATAAAGCGAAGTAGTGGCCCACGCGTGAACCGTTCCACTTCCGATGAGCTCGTTCGGAACTTCCAAAACAATCGCTGTCACATTTCTGCGTCCGAAGAAGTTCATCCGGTTTTGAAAATGGCTGGCATCATACCGGTTGTCTTTGTAGAACGTTTTAATCCATCCGATGATGGCTACGGCGTCCCCCGCGAACAGATCGGGCGCCAGGCCGACGTAGGCGCGGACCCCGGATTTGCTGTGTACTTTCTCCGTTTCGCCTTCGATCACAAGTTCGCCTGCCGCACCGCGCACCGCCTCCTCGCCAGTCGCTCGGAGAACCTTATAGCTCTGGATGTGGGCATGTTCCTCTGCGTCCGCATGGCGAGGTTCGCCGAACTGAAGTTTGAACGTCACATCTTCTCGCGCATCTCCGTTCAGGTCGAAACGGAACGCGTAGAGCCCTTCTTTGTGCAGAACGTCCGGTACGGACAAACCAGCGTCCGGGTTGACTGTCATGGCCATCACCGTGGTACCGGGCGTGCCCTCAAAAAGATAAAGATCGCAGACGTTGATGCTGGGGTCTTCCTTCGCCAGTTTGGTGTCGAAATGATGCGACATGTGTGACCTCTTTCGCTCTAATTCGTGATTAAACCTGTGAGAAATAAGGAAAAGGGGTTTGCAATTGGGCGATTGTCTCCTCCGCAGTGAAAGCAGGAGTGCCGTTGAGAATCGTGTCGACCACCAGCGCCGACGCATCTGCAGGGTGCCTTCCGTTCTGAGCGGCGAACGTGAAACCGGAGGGCAACCGTGGATTGTAGTGCAAAACATCGGCTAATAGGCGCGAGGCCAGGCGTTTGCCGTAGGCAACAGAATCACCTGCCAACCCACTCCGCTCCGCTCTTGACGCAATGACTCCAGCAACGCTGTCCATCAGCTCGGCGCGATCGTCTGCTGGAAAAAGAGAGTGGTAGCGTCTCGCCAGTTCGCCATCTTCGGCTAGGACGGCGGCAACGAAGGGCGAGCCGAGGCGCTGCCGCCAACCCGTTTGTGTGAACCGTTCGGCCCACACACCGATCGGGCCGCCACCATTCAGGATTCTGTTGGGCGCCTCTATCACAACGGCCCCTACATGTTCTGCGACATTGCCCGCGAATATCCTGCAGCCGTGCTGTTGCCAGGATGCGCCATTGGGAGTGCTATCGAGAATCTGTACGCGCCAGCTCTGTGCTCCCGTATGGACCCTTACATCAAGATTTCTTCCCGTCGGGTTGGGCCATGTGGTGGCGATGACCGTTGTTCCCATCTGCGCGCCCGGGAAAACGTACAAATTCGCCCGACCCTGCTGCAAGCCGGACATCTCGCCGAGCAGGGTTTGAGGAATCACGGACGCCACAGCGCAGGCGATACTTCCGCCCAGGATAGTTCGCCGCGTGATCGTCCTGGTCTCGGGATTTCTGCTTGTTCCTTGCATGGTCATCTCCTCATTTCGGTGTACTCTCGCATTGTTGCTTTCCACAGGCCGACGGGCATCCACCGATTCCACAGGACGCCCCCTGTGGTTTTCTGCAGTGCCCCGACGATTGCAAAGATGCAAAGTAAGCTCATGTCCTCACCGGCCTATGCAATCACGGGCTTATCTTCCTCCGCATCGTTGAAGGCGGCGATCGCGACCCATTGGAGGGAGTATCTGATGGAGGCCGCGGAACTTGGTGTCTTGATGCTCGGAATCTGCCTGTCCGGAACACTTTTCTACAGCAGTGCGTCGCCCTTGTCGCGTCTTGCGCTGCCGCGCTCAGCCAAAGCTGCGCTCATGGGCTTTTGCGTCGCGGCTACGACATTCCTGATCATCCGTTCGCCCTTCGGCAGGCGTTCCGGCGCTCACTTCAATCCTGCCATCACGCTGACTTACCTATGGCTTGGCCGAATCCACCGCTGGGATGCTCTTGGCTACATCGTGGCTCAATTCTGTGGTGCTCTAGCAGGGGTCTTTTTCGCCCGGCAGATCCTTGGTATGCACTTATCGGCCGCGCCAGTACAGTACGTTGTCACAACTCCTGGAACCTATGGCAATGCAACCGCATTTATGGCGGAGTTTCTCTTGTCAGGCGTTCTCATGGGTGTCGTGCTCTTCGCCTCCAATCACCGCAGCCTGGCTCGGTTCAGCCCTTGGTTGGTGGCCTCCCTCACCGTCTTGTACTACGCTGTTGGCTCTTCGATTTCGGGTTTCAGCGTAAACCCGGCTCGCACTTTCTCTTCCGCCTTCTTTGCCTGGTTATGGTGGGGAGTCTGGATTTATTTCATTGCCCCGTGTCTCGGTATGCTCACGGCCGCCGCCATCTACATTCGCGCGGCAGGGCCGGCCAAGGTGTACTGTGCCAAGGTCTTCCATGATCTGCACTCGCCCTGTCCCTTTCCCTGTCGTTTTCAGCAGATCTACCGCGACACCGAGCGCTAGTGGTGGATCGCCAGTACCATACCCAAAAGAGACACCCCGTTCCATGCGATTTGCACGCCGATACACATCAGGATGAAAGCGATCACGCGCAAAATACCATGCACAGTAGAGGGGGAGACCGCCTTGATAAGCTTCGGAGCATAGCCGTAGCAGAGATAAACGGATAGGCTCAATACCGCTGCCGCGAGAGCAATGCTGCCATAAGAGGAGGCCTTGGCGATCAAGCCCCCCGAAGACGCGTGCGCGCTGAGAGTCATTGTTACAACCAAAGTTCCCGGGCCAGCGGTGATAGGAAAAGTGAACGGATAAAAAATCTTGTCGTTCAAGTCCTCGTCCTCGGCAGGCACGCTGCCTGCAATCTCCTGATGCTTCGCCCGATTGTTCGCCGTCGCATCCTTCTCAAATAACAGCGCCCACGCTGTTGCCGCGATCACCAGACCGCCCGAAAGCTCCACGATCGGAAGCGAGATGCCGAAAAAGCTGAGCAGCCAGCTACCGAGAAACTCAATGACGATGAGAAATCCAAAGGTCGCGACCGCGATCTTCCTGGCTAAGAGGCAGTACACCTCCGGCGCTTCATCCCCCACTAACCCGAGAAACACCAGCGCCGACCCAATCGGATTGATGAGCGGAAGTAGTGCGGTAAAAGCGAGAATGAAGGATTTCGAGAACAGCATAAGAGAGAACCGCGCGCGAACCAGCGAATCGGCGAACAGGATTGATCATCCTCGACGAGAGGCTTCCGCAACAACCTTACCCACGCAGGCATCGCACTGTACTTTTCTACAGGGCCGCCGCCACCCTGCATGAATCTACAGGTTGCAGCCTCCAGTGCAAGAGATTGCCAAGGTCGGCTCGCCCATACATCATCGTAGAGAGAGTGCAAGCAACATCGCAGAGAAAGAGGGAACTCCAGCTTGGAAAATCGCCCAATAGCCGACTACGCTCTCCTCTCCGACTGTCGCACCGCTGCGCTTGTAAGCTCTCGGGGCTCCGTAGATTGGCTTTGCCTTCCCGACTTTGATTCTCAATCAGTGTTAGGCCGCCTCCTTGACGAGAGTGCCGGGCACTGGTCCATTTGTCCAGAAGGCGTGACCGGGGTTCACCGACAATATGCCGAATCCACCATGGTGCTGCAGACAACCTTTGATACAAAATCAGGAACCGCGATCCTGACGGATGCCATGGCCCTGGGAGAGCAAGATCGCGGCCACGAGCTCGGCCGGGAAGCGCCGCATTGCTTGCTGCGTTCCATTGTGTGTTCTGCGGGCGAAGTGCAAATCATTTTCGAGTATGCCCCGCGTCCCGAATATGGTTTGGTCCTCTCACTGCTAAGGCCAGTCGATGGGGTCGTTCAGGCTCGCGGAGGATCGAGCAGGTTTGTTCTTTCCACGCCGATCGACCTGCAACTATCAGATGGTATGGCGTCTGCGAACTTTACCCTCGGGTCAGGTCAGGCTTTGCACTTCTCGCTGCAATATGGTTCGGTCCTCGAGGCTTTTCCGTCAGCCTGGACCCAGGAAGAGATTGCCGGCTGTTCCGCCGCGACCGTGGAGGCTTGGCGCAGTTGGTCCCGATTGCACCAGAACTACCAGGGACCGTGGAAAGACCAGGTAGCGCACAGTGGGCGTGTGCTGCAGGCCCTTACCTACTACCCTACGGGAGCCATCGTCGCCGCCCCTACAACTTCACTCCCGGAATCAGTCGGAGGCGACCGAAACTGGGATTATCGCTTTACCTGGGTTCGAGACGCCTGCTTCACCCTGCAAGCACTGTGGGTCGCTGCCTGTCCTGACGAAGCCTTGAAGTTTTTTAACTTCCTCGCTGACGCTGCCCTGACCCAGGTGCGTAAAGGTGCTGATCTGCAGATCATGTTTGGTATTCGCGGGGAGCACGATCTTACTGAGCGGACTCTCCCGCACCTTCGCGGGTGGTGTAATAGTAGTCCGGTTCGAGTTGGCAACGGAGCCTGGAACCAACGCCAGCTAGACGTCTACGGAGAATTAATGGGCGCCGTTTATCTCTTGAAAGATCAGCTCACTGGCTTGGACGACGTAACCAGCGAGTTCCTGGTCAGCATCGTGGATGCGGCAGCATCCCGTTGGCAGCAGAAGGATCAGGGCATCTGGGAAATTCGGGGTGAACCTCGTCACTTCCTTTATTCCAAGCTCATGTGCTGGGTTGCGTTGGACAGGGGCATCGAGCTGGCGGATTTATTGCATTGCACCGCAAAGGTGAATGCCTGGCAAACCGTAAGAGAGCAGATACGGACTACGATCCTTGCGCAGGGCTGGAGTCAAACAGCGGGAGCATTCACCCAGGCATTCGGCTCAGAAGACCTCGATGCCTCGTCGCTGATGATTCCCATCGTCGGCTTTCTGCCTGCGGACGATCCACGCGTCCTATCGACCATCCAGGCCACCGTCATGCATCTCACGGACCAGCATGGCCTGGTGTTCCGCTACATCTCCCAGGACGGTCTATCCGGCAAAGAGGGCTCTTTTCTTTTATGCACATTTTGGCTGGCGCAGGCACAGGCGTTAGCAGGGCAACTGCATCAGGCAAGGGAAACCTTCAGCAAAGCGGTCAGCTTTGCCAACGATGTCGGGCTCCTCTCGGAGGAGATTCTGCCGGAAACGAAGGAGCTACTTGGCAATTTCCCGCAGGCTTTTAGCCACATCGGATTGGTGAATGCGGCGTGGGCGATCGCGCAGCGTGAAGGCGTAGCGTGAGCCCGGGTCCGAGCAAGGTCCCCATAATCGACGGGTGGCCCATTCAAGCCTTCTGTTGGCTTGCGTGGGGTTTTGCGTTGACTTCCACGAATCGGCCGGAGCACTTCCCGAAAGGACCCCAACACCTATGCATTTAGCTAACCTGCTTCTCTGGTCTATGACCCTGGTGCCGGTCGCATCCTCTCCGGCATCTCTGGCGCAAACGGCTCTCGTTACTCCGGCACACAAGTCCCACGTGTACACGCCATACGAGCGCCTCGTCTATAGGAACGCCATGGTATTTCACAAAAACTTTGACGACCATCAGTTTGCAAAGAACAAAGCATTCGTCAGCAGCGATCTTCATGTCATCTCCAACGACAGGGAGTTTCGCGGCGCTGATGAATATGTGAAGAGCATCGCCAGATTTGTCGAGCCCTTTCCGGACGTCAGAATCACCGACCTGAGCACCGTAGTCGACGGGAATATGGCGGCCGTACGATTTGTAATCACCGGTACGCACAAGGGCGATTTCGCAACGCCCGAAGGCGTCCTGCACGCCACCAACAGGCCAGTCAAAATCGACGGGATTGAATACATGACCTTCAATAGCGAAGGGAAGCTTACCGATCTACTCACCGTCGAAGATGTGGCAGGGTTGTTGCGACAGCTCAAGGCGAAGACTACGAATTAGCCGGGTCCGGCCGCGGACCTATCAGACCGAGGCGAAACATGGAAACCGAGCCGCAACCAGCAAACTCGCATCCTATAGCGTCTGCATGGACCAGTCATTGTCCGGTCGATCGTGTTGATCATGTGCGCGACGAGGCGCAAATGATCGTGGCCGTTCTGAACGGTCAGACCAGTGTTTTTGCGGACCTGGTACGGCCATACGAACCGGTCCTGTATCGCGTCGCATTCTCGATACTTCGGAACCAGGCGGATGCGGAAGACGTGACCCAGGAAACTCTTCTGCGGGCATTCCGTAAGCTGCAGAGTTTTCGATCGGAAGCCAGGTTCAGCACCTGGCTCATTACCATTGCTATGAACGAAGCCCGGGGCCAGTTAAGGCGGCGAAAAGTAAGGCCACTTGCTTCAGCGGAGTCATCATTGGACGGGCCAACTCAGTCTCCTGAGCTTCTTGTTCGTGACCAACGTGAGAGCCCGCTCGATCGGCTGGCACAGGCGGAGCTGCGGGCGCTCTTGCGAGGCGCCATATCGAAACTTCCGCCGAACTACAAAACAGTTCTGCAATTGCGCATTCTTGACGAGCAGAGCATACGCGCGACCGCGCAAACCCTCAAGTGGAGTGAAGGAGCCGTGAAGGCGCGCCTCCACCGGGCTCGTCGATTGCTCTGCAGGCAGCTCAAAAGTGTTTAGAGCGCGGCGGGACACCGGCGCATCGCAGCGTCAGATCTCACGAGACGACTTTGGCCGCAAGATATCGCCCAGCCACGCTCTGAATCCACGCGAAGGATGTTTATAGATTGCCTGTCCCGGGATGACGACCGATACCACGGTGCCGCTATGCAGAGAGCTCCCGATGTGAAGATGGCCGCCCATGAATAAGGCACGTTCGCGCATCCCTGCAAGCCCAAAGTGGCCCGGCTTGCCGGACTTCAGAACCTCATCGTCGACACCGCGGCCGTTGTCTCTTACCTTCAGGTGAAATCTTCTCTTATAGTGCAGCTCGATCCAAAGGTCATTTCCTCCGGAGTGAGCACAGGCATTGCGAATGGCTTCGTGAGCAATGCGATAGACCTCGTCGCGAGCGATGGGGTGCATCTCTTTGGCCGAGCCCAAGGTGGAAATGTTAACCGTCATCCGGGCACCCGGGCTGCAGTCGTCGGCTACACGGTGCAGAGCACCGACCAAATCGTTAGACTCGATCGACGAGCTCCGCAGGGCTTCCAACGCCGCCCGGCCCTCTACACTTGCGCGGTCGAGCCACTCTGAGAGCCGATCCAGCGAGCGGCTGGTCAGGCGCGCGTCCTCAACATGGTCTTTCGCCTCGTCGGCGACGATCTTGCTGCCCTGGATGGTTTGCAGCAGAGTATCGTGCAGATCTCTCGCCAGCCGTGTACGTTCCTGCAAGCGCTCGTCAAAACGCTGTTTCAGCAGCCTGGCGTACCTTTGTAAGCGGTATACGTAGGCAAGAGTCCCAAGGATGACCAGCAGAAGCACCGCCAAAGCGCGAAACCACGAGGTTTCATACCACGCGGGTGGAATGGTGAATGCCAGATCCGTGCCCCGCCAATTGCAAACACCATCATTGTTACAGGCGGTTACGTGAAACACGTAGTGGCTGGGCGCAAGGTCGTTGTAGAACGCCTGCCGCCGGCGTCCCGCGTCCGCCCAGTCTGTATCATGGCCCTCCAGGCAGTATTTGAAACGCACTCTTTCCGGAATCACGAAGCTAAGGGCCGCGTAGTCGATCTCGATCTGTCTGGTGTGTAAAGGCACTTCTTGCTTCGGGTCGAGTGTGAGGTCGTGGCCGTCTGCTGCCAAGCGTTCTACCTTCACTGGCGGTGGCATCTTGTTGAACGGTAGATGTTGTGGGTCGATGACTTGAAAATCGTAATCGCTCGCTGACCAGAGCCTACCGTCGGTTGTTTGCGCCGGACTTCCGTTGGACAGATTCGGCCGAGCTCCTTCGAGCGCATCGAACAATCGTCCATGAACAAGCGCCTCGGGAGTCTCCCACCATGCCGTGAGATCGGCATCGGACACACGAATGATGCCGCAGTGGGTGTAGAACCACTTGGATCCATGCTCATCGTCCTGAATATTGACCCCGCTGTCGCAGGGTAGCCCGGATGCCACGGTAAGACGCTTGGCCGTGCCGTCGAAGTAGCGCACGAATCCTCGCTGGGTCACAATCCAAAGAGCACCTTCAGGTTCTTGCAAAAGGTTCTCGACTCTTTCATTGAAACCCCCGGCCGAGACGCGCTGAAAGTGGCCGTCATGGAACCAGAATAGACCGCGCACCGCTCCCCCAACCCAAAGGCCTCCTGCGGGATTTGCCGCAAGAGCATTCATCCCCTCGTTTTCCATTTCGGGGGATTCATCGAACCGGCCGACCACCTGGTCGTTGCGTATCTGAATCAGACGGGAGCTCCGGGAATCGAGAGCTTCGAGCGATGCCCAAATGTCGTGCGCACTGTCCTCCGTGATGTAAACGACATATTCCCCCCTGGAAGAAGGGAAGCCGCGGATCTGTGAAATTTCGTGGTGGTCT
Organism: uncultured Acidobacteriaceae bacterium; assembly: GCA_963746595.1. GTDB lineage: Bacteria > Acidobacteriota > Terriglobia > Terriglobales > Acidobacteriaceae > PALSA-350. The sequence goes on along the minus strand of CAVVBS010000009.1, from coordinate 58,136 downwards.
CGCATGACCAGAAGGCGATCGCTCGCGCCGATCCAGAGATTGCCATGCGAGTCTGTAAAGAGGAACTGCACATCCCGGATAAGCCGGCCGCGGTTGTCCTTCATCTGGATCAGACGTTCGCCTGTCAGGCGAGTCAGAATACTACTTCCCAAAAAGACTGATCCTTCGCGGTTCGCGGCAACCGCGTTCGCGTGACCTACCAATGCGCCTTCACTCGCGGTAAAACTCAGTACCGCATAATCGCGAAAGTGATCGATACCTTTGGGAGTAACAATCCAGATGCCACCTTCGTGATCCTGGAGCATGGAAAGAACGTGATGGTCACTGAGGCCATCGGCGGTGTCGAAGTGATCCAGCCGTCCGCCCGCAAGCTTGTAAACACCCTTGTCAGTAGTTCCGATCCAAAGCGCGCCGTTTCGCTCCGCCAGAAGCAAGGAGATGGAAAAGCTCCTGCCGTCAACCTCCGGGGTTACGTAGGAACGCCATGTTCCATTCTCTAAACGAAGCAGACCAGCACCAGACCCTTTGAGGTCTAAACCTGCCCAAAGCTCACCGTCTGCAACGCTGGCGAGGCCCGTGACCCGGCTCAAACCTTTGCGCCGCAACAGAGAAGGGAGTGGCTCTGCTTCGGGCCGGTTCCCTGGTTTCCAACGGCAAATACCCTCGGTGCTTCCCACCCAGAGATATCCGTCGGGGCTGGCCGTGTTTGACAGGCCTCGGGCACATGAAAATCCATCATGGACGCCGAAACATCGCAGACTGTCCTCTCCTACTTTGCAAATTGCACTCGGATCGCTGTCGGCGCCGCTCACTCCCATCCACAGACCGCCATCGCGGTCTTCCACGAAAGGCCCGGGCCAGCGAAGACTTCCGGGATAGGTGTAAATGTGGCCATCCCTGATCCGGGCAAGACCGCGATCGGTTCCAACGTACAGTGAACCGTCTCGTGCCCCGAACAGGTACCACAGGGAAGCGCTCGGAAGAGATTCTCCAGCTTTGGGATTCCACTTGCTGAAGCGCATTCCTTCAAAGCGATAGAGCCCATTCTCTGTGCTGACCCAGATGTACCCGTCCCTGGTTTGCGCGATACTTTGCGGCGTTCCCATCAGGCCGGCGTCCCCAGTGCGCCACGAACGGTGGGCGTATTGGGTCAATCGTGTCGTTCGCTCCAGAGACTGCGCTCGGGGTGCCGCGGAGAGAAGAGCACCGGCTATGGCCATCAGGGCGAATGATCGCAGCCACGTAGGTTTGGTCTGGGTTGGCATGCTTCGGATTCCAGGTCTGATCCGTCGAAAAACTACTCAGATCTGAAGCAGACCTCGGCGCAGCGCGATCGTAACCGCGTGGGTCCTATCGTTCGCTTGTAGCTTATCGACGATATTCTTGATGTGAAAGTTGACCGTCGTTTCGGAGATCGAGAGCTGATCCGCGATTTGCTTGTTCTTGTTTCCCTCGCGGATCAGTTCAAGAACCTCGAGCTCTCTCGGCGTAAGATCTTCTTGCCCCATGTGTTCTGCGACGCTGCTGGCCACGTCCGACGGAATATGCTTTCGACCCGTCGATACCGTGCGGATGATGCGCAGGATTTCATTCTTGGGCGTACTTTTCAGCACGTAGGCCACGGCGCCCGCGCGTAAGGCGCGCTGAATCTCGATATCTCCGCTGGAAGTGGTAAGCATCATAATTCTGGCCTGGGGAAATTCGTTGCGAATCGAAATAAGCGCGTCTGTGCCGCTCGCGCCGGGGAGCCTTTGATCCATGAGGATCACGTCCGGCTTGAACCTTCGATACTCTTGCAGCGCCTCGTCGGCGGTCGACGCTTGTGCCACCATCTCCATGTCTGGCTGGGCAGCGATGATCATGTTCAACCCCTCGCGGAAGACGGGGTGATCTTCAACGATCATGATGCGAATTGTTTTTGGTATCGACATGCGGTCCTCTTGCAATGAAACCATGGTTGGATAGCGCGATATTGCGAGCTTCAAGCGATCTAAGGGCACGGTCACTGTCTCCTGCTGCTCCTTCAAGCCACTCTGAGACCTGGTTCAAGGCTGCTTCGGTCTCCGGGCCATCCGGAAATCTTGCTCGGACCTGGTCAACGACAAATTTCGTGCGTTGAATGGTCTGGGCTAAGTTAGGGTGTAACGACCTCGCGATGAGTGCTCTTTTCTCAAAGCTTTCCGTGTATGCGTTGTCGAACACTCGTTCATAGTGGCGTAATCCGCGCCTGTGTATCAGGTTAACTCCCCACAGCCAGACAGCAAATAAAAGGATTCCCATAAGAAGTGGAGCGAGGGCGGAAGTGCGAAGTGTTTCCATGGTCCGGGTCCTCTGACAACCCCAGGCTTCGCCGGCGCGGATTCTCCGTGACTTGATCGAGAGAGTTCATCTTCGCGAACGTCGACACGTCAACGCGGCAAATCATCAAGAACAAGCCTATAGGTTCAGCAGTTTACAGCAAAGCCACTTTCCACAGTTTTCCGCCTGTAGTTCTCCATAGTCCAGGCCTCGGGACGGAGAGCCTGTAGAAATGGATAGGTTCGGAACTCTTTAATCCAGTGGGCCGGTTCAGCAATCGAAAACGGATACTTGGTCAGGGAGCGCCGGCGCTGCTCGCTTCCTAACCAATATCCCACCAGGAGAAAATGCGATGAACTTCCCCCGAATAGCCCTGTCGACGGTCGTTTTTGTCTTGTGTGCCGCGGCTCTCCTGGCCTGATCGTCCGCGATTTCAGGCCACCAGCGCCTTCGCCAAAGTGCCTGCGAAAGGCTCCGTACTCCCTCAACAACAAGGAGACTCTTTTATGTCCATTCTGACCGATACAACCCCAAAGCGTGTTGTCTTTGCCGCTCTAAGTCTGCTCGTTCTGCTGGGGTTGTGGCTCGCTTTTCGGCCCGAGAAGCTATTCATTAATAAGACGGTAAACGAGGCGCCCCCGTCGCAAACGGCAGGTAGCCCCAAGCCGTTGCTCGCCGGTCAGTTTGTGGGAGAGGTGCATAAGACAACCGGCCGCGCCACAGTATACCGACAGGCTGACGGTAGCCGCGTGCTGCGCTTTACTGACTTCTCTACTTCGAACGGACCGGCGGTGCACGTGCTGTTGATTGACGGAAAGTCGACAGATCCAACCAAAGATTTCTCTCTTGCAACAGTGAGAAACCTAGACCTTGGAGACTTGAAAGGCAATCAAGGCGATCAGGGTTATCGTGTGCCTAACGAAGTTAATCTTGCGCAGATGAATACAGTGGCGATTTATTGCGAACGCTTTCATGCAAACTTTGGCACGGCAATGCTGCAGGCGTTCTGAGCAGCACACAGGTTTGGGCGCAGCCTGGAAAGCAACAAAGTGGACAGGTGTGATCTTCTTTGATCAAAACGACTGTTGGCTGCATCGCACAAGCTTGCAGCGTGGCAGTGATTCTTAGCTCGCCCCAAGCGCGTCGCGCCGTGTTTTCAGGGATCAGCTTTGGCCATGGGAAAGGATGACGATGCCCGGGAAACGAAACCCCCGTCATGACCCTCAGGCAACAACGCCTCACATCAGCGATGGATCTCAGGAGCCTGCGGCGTTTGCTCTGTCCCAGGAAATGATGATCAGGCTCAATAAGTATGGGAAAGTGGAGGCCTTCGACTCGGATACCACTCTTTTTGAAAGAGGCGCTCGCAGCGCGGATGTGTTCGTTGTTCTGGAAGGCCGATTGGAACTCTTCGAAGACAAACCTGGAAAGGTTCGCGCAGTGTTGGCAACCATGACGAAGGGTCAGTTTTCAGGTGAGCTTGATCAGCTAAGCGGTCGCGAAGCGCTTCTGAGTTGCCGTACCGCGAAGGGCAGCAGGATCCTGCGCATCAGCTCGCAGGCGCTGCAACAAATGATGCGTACCGAGTTGGATATCGCGGACGTCATCGTCCGTGCCTGGATAGGGCGCCGCGCCTCTCTCATGCAGCGTGTTCATGGTGGGGTCATTGTGATCGGCTACGGTCATGACGCAGAAACCATGCGCATGGGACAGTTCCTGGTTCGCAATGGGTATCCCAACCGGCTTATCGAAGCGGAAACCAATCCGACCGCTCGATTGTTGCTCGACGGTCTCGATCTCGATCCATCGGAAATGCCGGTTGTCTTTTTGCCCGATCAGCGCGTGCTCAGGAGCCCCAGCAATGCGCTGCTCGCCGATGAGCTGGGAATCAGCCAAGTATTTGAGTTGGAGGAACTCTTTGATGTCGCCATTGTCGGTGCCGGCCCCTCAGGACTCGCCGCCGCAGTTTATGCGGCATCGGAGGGCTTTGAAAACGATCGTGCTGGAAGGAACGGCTCCCGGCGGGCAGGCGGGAACGAGTTCGAAAATTGAGAACTATCTCGGCTTTCCCATGGGCATAACCGGCCAGGAGCTGGCTTCACGAGCCGAAGTTCAGGCGCAAAGGTTTGGCGCACGGCTCGAGGTATCCCGGAATGCGGTTGGTCTGTGTTGTCTGGACGGCCGCCACAGGCTTTGTCTTGCGGGCGGCAGATTCGTTACTTCTCGAACCGTTGTGATCGCAACCGGCGCGCGCTACCGCAAGCTAAAAATTGCTGACTATGAACGCTTTGAATTGACCAACATCCACTATGCCGCCACCCCGATCGAGACCGCCCGCTGCGTTGGGCAGGAGGTTATTGTCGTTGGCGGCGGCAACTCAGCTGGGCAGGCCGCTTTGCACCTTTCGAAAGAAGCTGGTTGCGTCCATCTGGTTGTCCGTGGAAGCGAACTGGAATCGACAATGTCTGATTACCTGGTACAGCGAGTCTGTTCATCCCTTCGCATTCAGATTCATCTGAATTCTGAGGTCGAGTCCATCGGGGGTGAAGACTGTTTGCACACCGTAACTGTTAGAAATCGACTATCGGGTCTAACACGCCCTTTCGGTGTAACAAACGTTTTCGTCATGATTGGTGCAGATCCCAATACCGCGTGGCTCGAAGAATACCTTGAACTGGACCATAACGGCTTTATCCGTACTGGCAATTCTGAATGGGAACCGGTCTCTCGATTTGCAACTAGCTGCCCCGGCGTGTTTGCCATAGGCGACGTGCGCGCCGGGTCGGTCAAGCGAGTTGCTTCAGCCGTGGGTGAGGGCTCCGTAGTGATTTCTGACATCCACCAGTATCTCGAGAAGTTCAAAGCCGTCGGGTGAGCCCTTTTCCTTACACTTTCCAGAAAAGCGTAAAGTGAGTGCCCCAAATCCTGCACGTTCTTCGCGCGAGATATGTCGAGAGCTGCCATTCCGAGCTGAGCCTACCTGAAGAAACCGATAGGTTATCGACTGAGGCTGGCGAGGTTTGCGGAGCCGCGCCTTTGGTGGAAGATGGCAATATCGAAGCGATAGTTGCTGTTCCCAACGGCAAATGGTGTCGCACATGTCTAACTGGTTTAGGCGTGTGAGACGGACGCAAAGAAAGGTTGAGAAAATGGTAAGCAAATCAGTCCTGCTGTTGTTCGCACTCTGTACGTCGATAACTGGCCTCGCGCAAGCCCCATCGGAGGCGGTTGCTCTAAAAAAGCTCGAGATGCGAGAAAGCCATCGGCCGGCGTATAACCCTGACGCCCCTTCTAAGTTCAAACCTAGCGATCATGTATTTATCAAGAGCGCGCTCGCGGTTGATTTCACTTATCGCAAAGCCACGGTAACCTTACCCCTCTTTCGCGGTCTTGATCCCAGCGGCGAGCCGGTGTACTACATTCTGACCGACGCCTCTGACTTTGCCTTTGCCCATGAACTCGGCATCAACTATGCGCCGAAGCTGCGCAAGGCGGCGGGAAGTCCTGGTGCACAGACGGCAACCATCAAGGGCGGCCTGATTACCTTCCGCGGCAAGGTAGACTTCTCGCCCGTCTACAAAGTAGTTCCTGGTTCACCCAATCCCTTTCCGCCCGCTGTCGCCAACCCCGGTGCGGTCGCCGACGCGGAGTGGTCCTCCATCGTCGTACTGCCCAGCGGCATTGTGATCAACGCCCAGATCGTCGATAACAAGACCGGCATGCATGACCGTTTGAAGAGCATCGATCTCAAGCACCGCACGGTGACGCTCTCTATCCTCGATGGGGCGCAGGGTGGCAGGCAGTATTTCTATCACTTGGTAACCGACGCATCCGCCAGCCTGCCCGCTGTGCTTGAGAAGGGAGTGTTCGCGCCTCGCCTGTCGATGCTCCCCATCTTCGGCAAATCGGAGCCCACGGATAACTCCGCACTCCTTGGTTTCTCCCCCAACGCCAATGGGCTCACCAAGCTTGATTCCGGTCAGGAACAGGGTTTCGCCGCGTCGCTTGCCAACGGCGGCATCGACCCGATCAACGTCTTTCCGGTTGGTCCAAACAATGATGACAGCTCAGAGGCCAATAACTACAGTCCGCTATGGGACGCCCACGTCAGCGCCTGGACGCCCAAAGCGATGCAGGAAGGGAAGGTGCATCGCATATTGTCGATGGAAGAGCAAAAGCAACTGATCGCCGATGGTTATCTGACCAGCGCGACCGGCGACGCCTCGTCGCCGACGAACGCATTCGTTGGCGGCCTGCATCCATCCGAACTCATCATTAATTGTCCCGTCATTGCACACCCTGAACTGCCGGCCCGTTAAACCGATAGGCGCTAACGCGAGTCTTCTCGAAAATTGGATAGCTCAGTCACAGCGTCGCTGCAGGTTTCTCTTCGAGACAGCCCGCAGCCGGTAGTAAGGGTTTAAAAGGAGTTGGTAAATGGATCATTTTTTCGATGCGGTCATTGTGGGTGCAGGTCAGGCCGCAACTCTTGCCGGCAAATTAGCCAACGCTGGCTGGAAGGTTGCGTTGGTAGAAAAGAAATGGCTCGGAGGCACTTGTGTCAATGTGGGCTGCACGCCCACAAAGGCAATGGTTGCCAGCGCAAAGGCGGCATACATTGCCGCCCACGGAGAAAAACTCGGCGTCCTCGGCGGCGAAGCCACGCGCGTGGACCTCAAGCAGGTCAAAGCGCGCAAAGACGCGATTGTCCTCAATTTTCGCGCCAGGAATGAAGCGGCCATCGTGGGCCTGGCAGGTTGCACGCTGTTCCACGGAGCCGGCTGTTTCGAAGCCCCTGATCGAATACGTGTAGGGGAACACGTGCTTATCTCTAAGCATATCTTCCTCAATACGGGAGCACGCCCCCGCATTCCTCAGATGCCCGGTACGCAGAGCGTTCCCTTTCTGACAAGTTCCACCATCCTGGACCTGGAGATTCTTCCCAAGCACCTTATCGTGATCGGCGGCAGCTATGTCGGGCTTGAGTTTGCACAGATGTTCAGTCGCTTCGGTTCACAGGTCACTGTCGTTGAGAAGGGCGAAACACTCCTGGGTCATGAAGACGCCGACGTTTGCGCAGGGGTGACAGAAATATTGCAGGCAGAAGGGATTGCACTTCGCTTTCACGCGGAGTGCCTGCGACTTGACCAGGGACCTTCCGGGGTTGTGGTTCATGTCGGATGCAAGGAGGGCAGCCCAGAGATCCACGGGTCGCATGTTCTTCTCGCCGTCGGTCGAGATCCGAACACAGACGATTTAGGGCTCGAACTGGCAGGACTTGCGGCCAACAACCAGGGCTTTATCGATGTGGATGAGCAACTACGAACCAAGGTCGACGGCATCTGGGCCCTTGGAGACATCAATGGTCGAGGAGGTTTCACCCATACCTCCTACAACGACGCGGATATTGTCGCGGCAAACTTGCTTGAGCATGATCCCCGCCGCGTGACCGATCGAATTCCGATCCATGCGCTCTATATAGATCCGCCTTTGGCTCAGGTGGGAATGAATGAGCGCCAGGTTATGGAGCGAGGCCAACCAGCACTTATCGGAGTTCGGCAAATGGCCACCATCGGCAGGGCGATTGAAAAGGGTGAAACTTACGGCTTCATGAAAGTTCTCGTAGATGCGGCCACTCGGGAGATTTTGGGCGGCACTATCCTGGGCGTTGGCGGAGACGAGGCCATCCACTGTATCGCAACCGCGATGTACGCGCGACAACCTGCCACTTTGCTAGCGCGCTCCCTTCACATCCATCCGACTGTGGCTGAGTTGATCCCTACGGTGTTTCAGGATCTGAAACCCTTAGCGCCGTGAACCCAAGCAGGGAAGAATAGAGTATCGAGGCGAATAATCGATCTGCCACAATGGGTAGCGATGAAGATTGCCGCAGCACTGCTGCTCGGTTCCATGCAGGTCGGATTCATGCCGGCTCACCTGCAGGCACTCGACTCCTCGCGGCGCATCTCGCAGTACGCGCATACGGCCTGGCGCCTTCAGGAAGGCATCCTCAGCGGAGTGCCAACCAGCATCACACAAACCAGCGACGGTTACCTGTGGGTCGGTACCCAGGGAACACTGTTTCGTTTTGATGGTGTCCGCTTTGTTCCCTGGACCCCTCCCAACTCTCAGAAGCTTCCATCGGATGACATTACTTACCTGGCTCCCGCGAAAGATGGGGGTCTGTGGATTGGCACCAGCCGAGGCCTTGCTCGTTGGACGGGCCGAGACCTACTCAGTCTCTCGCCGGCCGGGCGCATCTCTGGCATCCTGATTGATCAAGACGGAAATGCCTGGGTCACCCGGAGCAGGGTCCACGATGGGTTAGGTCCCCTCTGCGAAGCACTCGGTTCGCGTCTTGAATGCTTTGGAAAAAGCGACGGCCTGGATCCCGTCAACCTTGGGCCGCTGACCAGGGACGCTGCGGGAAACTTCTGGCTTGGTAGTACGATTAGCCTGGTCCGTTGGCGCAAGGAATCCTCCACCACCTACTCCATCAAAGAACTCCAGAGAGCTGAAGGCCTTTCCGGCGTTGAGGGCCTCGGGGTCGCCAAGGATAACTCTCTCTGGGTCGGAATCAACCGGTCCGGTCCTGGCCTTGGACTCCAGCACTTCCTCAACGGCCAATGGAAGCCTCTTGTTGTGGCAGGATTCGATAGCTCCACCCTTGAGGTGATTGCTCTCTTCAGCGATCGAGTCGGTGACCTTTGGGTGGGAACCATTAATAAAGGAATCTATCGTATACACGGTAATCAGATCGATCACTTCGATAGTTCCGATGGCCTCTCCGGGGACTGTATCAACGGCTTTTTTGAGGATCGCGAGGGTAGTCTCTGGGTTGCCACCACTTCTGGAATCGACAGCTTCCGCGATTTACCGGTCGCAAATTTCTCCAAACGGCAGGGACTCTCCTCCGACTCGGCCGCCTCTGTGGTCGCCGCGCATGACGGCTCCATCTGGATTGGAACCCAAGGCGCGCTGGATTCGATACACGATGGCCAAGTGTCGTCTATTCAATCTCATGACGGCCTGCCGGGAAAGCAGGTCACAGCCCTGCTTGAGGATCACAGTGGACAGTTGTGGGTGGGTGTCGACAACGGTCTGTATGTGTACCACAACGCTCGCTTCACGCCCATGCTCGATCGTGAAGGCAAACCAACCGGCTCCGTTGTCTCCCTGGCAGAAAGTTCCGACCAAACAGTCTGGGCCAATACCAGTTTGTCCGGTCGTCATAGGGTCATTTGCTTCCATGATGAAAAGGCGCAACAGGAATTAGTCTCTCCGCAGGTGCCCTTACTTGACGATGTCGATGCCGCGGCTGGCCCCGGTGTCTGGATGAGCGCTATCGGCGGTGGAATCACACCCTACTACGACGGCCACTTGAATACTGATCTCTTAAAACAGAGCGCGAAACTTGGCAGGTTCCTGGGTCTCGCCGTGGATCCCGATGGCTCGGTGTGGGGAGCCACGCGTGTTGGCCTCGCGGTCTGGAAAGAGGGCGCTCTTCGCGTTCTCGATCAAAAACGCGGCTTGCCGTGCGATGCGGTCTATGCGCTTCTCCGAGACGCTCACCAGGCGTTATGGCTTTATAGCCACTGCGGGTTGATACGGATCGAAAAGGCAGAACTGGACCGATGGTGGGCTCATCCGAGCGTCAGCATCCAGACTCGCACCTTCGGTGCATTCAGCGGAGCCCAGCCCGGGCCGGCCACCTTTGCACCGGCCGCCGCACGTTCCCTCGATGGACGCCTCTGGTTCAGTAACGACAGCACCGTGCAGATGATCGACCCCGACCATCTCGATCTGAATCCGCTTCCTCCGCCCATCCATATCGAACAGGTCGTCGGACAGAACACCACTTACCCTGCGCGGAATCAACTGCGCCTGCCACCTCATACACGCGACATTCAGATTGACTACACAGCGCTCAGCTTCGTCTCGCCGCAGCGGGTGTTCTTCCGCGTAATGCTTGAGGGCCACGATTCCGAATGGAAGGATGCAGGCACACGTCGCTCCGCTTTTTACACGAATCTCACTCCAGGAAATTACAGGTTTCTGGTAAAAGCTTGTAACAACGACGGCGTGTGGAACGAGCAGGGATCAGAGCTCGCCTTCTTCATAGCGCCTGCCTGGTATCAAGCCACTTGGTTCCGTGTGCTTTTCCTGTTGTTCCCAATTTTTCTGGGTTATTTGTTTTATCTTCTTCGGTTGCGTCAATACGACTCTACTTTGAGGATGCGGTTCAACGAACGGTTGGAGGAAAGAACCCGCATCGCGCGCGACCTGCATGACACCTTGCTGCAGACAATTCAGGGCAGCAAACTGGTCGCTGACCAGGTTCAGGATTACCTCGATGACCCGCCTCGAGCAAAACATACCCTTGACACGCTTTCGCTGTGGCTCTCGCACGCGATGGACGAGGGTCGCGCCGCGCTCGAGTCTCTTCGCAGTACGACCCAGGCCGAAGAATTATCCGCGGCGCTCCGCCGCGCCGCCGAGAACAGCGCCCCGGACTCAATGCAGGTATCGCTCACCATCCGAGGCAAACCCGTGGTCATGCACCCCGTCGCTCGCGATGAGGTTTACCGGGTAGCGCTGGAAGCGATTCGAAATGCCTGCATTCACTCGCGTGCTTCACTATTAACCATTGAACTGCACTTTGGTCGAGACCTAACGATCAGGGTTAGCGACAACGGCCGCGGCTTCGATCCGAACCTGGTCCACACCGGCAAGCCGGGACACTTCGGTATCTCAGGAATGAAAGAACGAGCCTTCAAAATTGGCGCGCGGGTGTCCTTTGCCACCGTTTTTGGCACAGGAACCGAGGTTTCCCTTGTCGTTCCCGGTCGAGTCATTTTCGGGGAGAAAAATTGGGCGCGCTTTGTTCGCAAGCAAGATTAACGCGGTATCTGAAACTCTGGGCGTCCTGGCGGCACGTGTAGAACAGTCGCATCGAGTTCGCCGGACTGTGTTTTCAAGTTCTCCGATGCGGAGTCTTGCAGCGGGTAGATTAGGGCCAGTGGTCAGGACCATTGGACGATTCTCACTCCTTTCGTTGATTCAGCACCTTATTTTTGTGGAGCGGACCGTAGATGGGGTAGAATTCGGGATTTCGAATTGTTATCAGATTCCCAAATCCGCGCGATGCCGTCGGTCCGATAGCGGTCCAATAACCGTTCCCGAGGGTTCTTTAAAGGCATTTTGGAAGCCATCCGTGCCTTCTGTTTTCAATCAGTTACGGTTGTTGGCGATACTTTCACGGCGATAACACGGGTTCAAATCCCGTCGGGGACGCCAACAAAATAAAAACTAGCTCTCCTCGTCCTTCTCTTCCTGGAAGGATGTCTCGTAAATCAGCGTTTTTTGGCGGCCTTCTTGTGTTCGGCCGAGAGCGTGGCTCGTACATCGTCCGCGGAGACTGCACGCGACGGATCGGCTTTCAGGGCATCATAGGCCGGAGCCACCTGCTCCCGTAGCCAGCCTTCCAAAGCGCGGTCTCGTGCAAGCAAGGTTCGCAATCCTTCCCCGTATGACTTCGCTTTCGGTGGCGTACTCGCCCGTAGCAACCTTCGCGCGCACGAGATCGGCCATTTCGTTTGGTAGCGTAATGCTAAGTTGTTGGGTCGTCCGCATGAGAACCTCTGGGAACGGAGTAGGATTTAATCCTACTCTGTCTCCCTTTCGGTTTCCAAGGGTGTTCACTGGCTTTCGAGTGAAAGAGGACGTCGATTCGATCATGACTCGACCTGAAGAGGCGAAACTGCTGTTCCCAGCCTCTTGAAGATCATTGATGAGCGGACGTCGCGTCCGCCCCGACTGTGCCGAAAAAGCGTCCAATTGGCGTCCAATAACCATTTCCGAAATGTCCTCAGAGATCCTTTGGGAGCCATCCGCATCGAAAGAGCTCTAGAAAGCGTGCTGAAGACGGGAAAGAAGCGCGGAAAGCAACCGTTGTTCCCACTGCAAGAGTAGTTTCTGAGGCGAGACACTAGAGCCGCCCGTCGGGTTAAAGACGAACGGCTCAAAGATGCCGAAGCAACATTCACTGCTTGCTGGGCGCGTGCTTCACGCTGTCGATGGCTTCTTTGCCCGCGTCCTTAAAATCACCAACTGCCTTGTGCGCAGCTCCTCTGACCTGGTCTGTCTCGCCTTCTTGCTCGAGCTGTTTGTTTCCTACGACGTTGCCAACAGCCTCTTTAGTTTTACCCTTGACGTCATCTGCCGCACCTTTTACATGTTCCTTGTCCATATATCACCTCTACCCAGTCAGATGCCGGTAGTCGGTGAGACGTTTAGGGTGCTCAGAATAACTTCCTTGGCGTGCCTAACATCTCTAAGACTAAACCGTTGTAACTTCCCGCTGGAGCAATCTCGGAGGTTGCTCTACACCGGTCGATTAACTGGCAATTGCGAAGACGTCGATGCTTCCGGAAAGATATGGTGGGTGAGATGACTCGCCTGATTTTCATCGGGCTGGGCAGCCCTGCCGATGCATTTTCCAAGATCGGCGCCAAGGCGAGTGTCTATGACTTCGGCGATGGCGATGTCCGTACCGCGGTTTCTTTACAAAATCTTGGCATTGACCCATTCATCGCGCAGCGGAACAGTGTAAAGCTTGACCGGCACAAACATTAGCTCACCATCAAGAACAGTACCGGCGCGAAAAAGACTTTTCAAATGGGCCCAACGACGATCCGCCGAAACTTCTACCGGAGCCGTTGAAGGCGAAAGGTTCCATCCCCATTCGGCGATCCGGTGCGCGTGACCGCATCGCCGAATGGGGAGGCCAGACTGCGCTATTCACCAACGCCTCGTGGCTGCGGCGAGTGGTCGACCTACTCCCGTGTATCAGAGTCTTTCCTTGGACCCCGGAAACGGCAGCGGTATATCGGACGAACGGATATGCAAATCACGCTGAGGAAATGGCAGCTCGATTCCATTCTCCCGGAACACCTTGAAGAGAGCGAAATATAAATCCGACTTGAGAACGAAGGGTGTGTGAGCGCGGTTGGCAGTCCACACGCGAAGTGAGAAATTTAAGGAGTTGTCGCCGTAATCGGTGAAGATGACATCGGAGCGGGGTTCTGAAAGAACATCTTCGTGAACAGACGCTGCCTGGAGAAGAAGTTCACGTACCTTCTCGGGGTCTGAGCCGTATCCGACACCGACGGGGATGCTGAGGCGGACATTCGGATCATTCGCAGTCCAGTTAGTGACTGCGCTATTGATGAAATCGCTATTCGGAACAATGATGACAATATTATCGTTCGTCCGAATCCAGGTCGACCGCGCCCCGATCTTCACCACGTCACCGAAGGTTTCGTTGACCTCGATACGGTCTCCGATACGGATAGGCTGCTCAATCAGAAGAATGAGCCCGGCAACGAAGTTGGAAACTACATTTTGCAGCCCCAGGCCGATGCCAACGCCCACCGCGCCGCCAAACACGACCAGCGAGTCCAGGTTTACTCCCAGGGATTGAAGACCGACGAAGAGCCCTCCAAGAAAAAAGAGGTAGGTCGCGAAGCGTCCAAGCGCAAACTTTTGCGCTTGAGATATTGGCAGGCGATGGAACAGACGCGTGAGCAGCACACGTTGCATCAGCCGGGAGAAAAATACCAGTAGAAATACAAAGACGATAACTTTGAGAAAAAAGAGTGGCGTTATCGGCAGGGAGCCAATCTTGAAAAGCACGTGCGAGGTGGCATCGTGCCATTCGACTGAAACTTCACTTATCGGTGGCAACCATAGAAGTCGATGCACTACGTTTGAATTCCCATTTTCTGCAACGTCCAATCCTTTCGTACAGATTATTGCTCAGATCTCCTCCAGTCTCGCAATTATCTTCTCCTTTAACAGCTAGAGAACTCCATCGACTGGGATTCGTGCGTTAAGTTAGATGCTGACGATCAAGCCGGTGTTATCCTGGGCGGCAGATCGAATCTGAACCATCTCATGGACTTTGATCCGTCGTGCTCGGTTCCAGCTCCGGTATAAAAGGCGGCGCAAGATGGCGGGGCAATTCCGCCTGGGCCTTCTGCAAGCGACGAGCTCGGGGCGGTCGCCCGGCTGCAACATGGTTGCGGGTCGAGCTAAGATGACGGGCTTACAATAGAAAGCCGCAGCAGATCGCAAAATGGCATCTGACTCCGAATGCACCTCATTCCTCTCGGTCGCCTGATTCATATCTTTGTTCAATATGGCTACCTTGCGGTATTCATTGGACTGCTGGCGGAGGGCGCTGGCATTCCCGTGCCCGGAGAGACGGTGCTGCTCATTGCGAGCGCGCTTGCCGCGCGTCCCACCGGATTGAACATTGGATGGATCGCCTTGATCGCGTTTTGTACCACGTCCGCGGGCGATAACATCGGTTTCTACGTGGGCCGCTTGGGCGGGCAATCTCTGCTCGATCACTATGGTAAAAGGCTTCACATTGGTCCCCGAAACATTCAGCGTGGTCGGAACTTCATCAGCAGGCACGGATCCTGGGGCGTCTTCTGCGCACGCTTCATCGCCGTTTTGCGAGTGCTGAACGGTCTGGTCGCAGGTTCACTCCTCATGAGCTGGCCGCGTTTCTTCCTCTTCGACATTCTGGGAGCCGCCTGTTGGGTCGGCCTGATCTGCTCTATCGGCTACTTCTTCGGCAACCGGCTGTTTTGGCTTATTCACCTAATAGGTCGCACCGGCCTGATGTTGCTGGCAGCAGCCGTGATTGCGATCGTCTTGTGGGTTCTGGTCCAAAGACATAGGCGCCGAAAGGCTGGAGGGTGACGTCAACGCCCGAACGGCGATCGTTCAGTCCGAGCCCGACGGCAAAGGTAGCTTTAGCTGGGACGCCTATATTTGATAATCTCACTGCTGATACCCGGCAAGACGCATGGCCGCGCGAACGAGGGCGATGTGCGAAAAAGCCTGGGGAAAATTACCCGTCAGCCGTTTCGCTTTTGTGTCGTACTCCTCTGAGAGAAGCCCGACATCGTTGCTGACGGAGAGAACCCTCTCGAACAGGTTTCGTGCATCTTCGATGCGGCCGGTCAAGACGTAGTTTTCCACTAGCCAGAAGCTGCAGGCCAGGAAGGCGCCTTGCTGAGCTTTCTTCGATTTGGGCAAGTTACGTAGCAGAAATCCATTTTTGAGCAGCGCCCGCTCTATTCCTTTGACTGTGCCCAGCGCCCGCGGATCGTCCGCAGGCAGGAAGCCGACAACCAACAGCAGAAGTTCCGAGGCATCCAGCGTCTTAGAGCCGTAGTGCTGCACAAAACTATTAAGGTGAGTGTCGAAGCCATGCTTGCAGACATCCGCATGGATCTTATCGCGCAGATCCTTCCACTCTGCCAACGGGCCGGCCATGCCGTGGTGTTCAATGCTCTCTACTGCCCTATCCAGTGCGACCCATGCCATCACGCTTGAGTACGTGTATCTCTGAGGTTCGTCACGCGACTCCCACATGCCTGACCCAGGCTGCCGCCAGGTCTTTACCAGGTATTCAGTTAGCTCTTGCTGCAGTTCCAACTCCTCTTGCCGGCACGGCACGCCGGCGCTTCGAGCGTGCGCGAGCGCTACGGCGATCTCACCGAAGATATCTTGTTGACTTTGATGTTGAGCGGCGTTCCCGACGCGGACGGGCGCCGAGTTTTCGTAACCGGGCAGCCACGGCACCTCCCAGTCGGCGATGTGGCGTTCACCTCCGATGCCGTACATGATCTGGACCTGGGAGACGCCTCGTCCGATCGCGCGTAACAGCCACTGCTTCCAGGCGATCACCTCTTCGCTATATCCACATTCAATGAACGCGGAGAGAGTAAACGTCGCGTCTCGAATCCAGCAGTATCGATAATCCCAATTTAACTGGCCTCCGATTCGCTCAGGAAGCGACATGGTCGGTGCGGCGACGATCCCGCCCGAAGGGCGGTAGGTCATGGCTTTGAGCGTGATAAGCGACCGTTCGACTGCCGCACTGTAGGGTCCCTGATATTTGTTGCGTGATATCCAAGTCGTCCAGAAATGATCGGTTTGCTGCAACGCCTGATCGACGTCGATCGGATCGGGAAGGGCCTCGTAGGAGCAGCCATAGGTAAGAACAAATGTCTGAATCTCCCCGGCAGTCATGGTGAACTCCGCGCTGAGAGTGCCTCGTTCCGATTCCTTTACCAGTGACGCGGTACGCAAAACAGTGAGGTTAGGGCCGGCTGTTGTGACCCAGGCAGAATCGCCTCGAGCGCCGGCTTCAAAGTGAATCCATGGAATCGTGCTGCCATAGTCGTAGCGAAGACGAAGCTCTGTTTGCATTGTGATGACGCCGGTCGTGCAATGCACGATGCGTACCAGATCGGATCGACGGCCGCGGATGGGCATAAAGTCGGTGACCAGAACGCTGCCGGCGGGCGTCTTCATTGTGGTCTCGAGAATGAGGGTACGGGGCCGGTAGCTGCGCGTGAATAGGGTGTGTTTATCCTGAGGAGCGAGTTGCCAACGGCCATTGTCGTGAGTGCCGAGGAGTGCGGCGAAACAAGCAGGGGATGAGAAGTCGGGCCAGCAGAGCCAATCGACGCTGCCGTCACGGCTAACCAGGGCGGCCGTCTCGCAATCGCCGATCATCGCATAGTCTTCTATCTTGAGCATGAATTCTCCGAACGTTGACGCTACGGTTGAGTACTGCCGATCTGGGAACCACTGGGGAAATCGCGCGTGTGGAGAAAGCTGAGAAGGTCGTCGACCTCGTCAGGCTTCAGGATGCCGGCAAACGACGGCATATTGTGGCCGCCGTTCAGAATGCGCCACTCCATTTGTTCGCGGTTCAGCCGATCGGCGGCACGAGAAAGGTTAGGGCCGCGCAAGCCGCCGTAACCCTCGATCATGTGGCAGGCTTCGCACCGCTTGTCGTGGAAAAGCGCTGCCCCGCGCTGTGCGGCGGGGCTGAGCGACGCGGTCATCGAGGCCGGGAGCGGCGGAGCGTTGAAGCGCGGCGACCAGGGTGAGATCTTGCCCTCGTACCACAGCGTGCACACGCCCACCACCACGACCGTAACCCAGGCGACCGCCCAGGGCCGGCGACGCAAGCTCCGCTCTCCGCTATTGAAGAAGAAGGGAAGCGCAAACATGGAACCGAACACCATGGCCGGCGCCAGGATCATGATTCCCGACTCGAGCTGATGCGGGCTCATGGCTAGAATCGCAAAGTACCACAGCAGATACCAATCGGGTCGGGGTTCGGCATTGAGCAGCGTAGGGTTTGGCGCCGGGGCCAGGTGGGGAGCCCCGTATACAAATGCGAAGGTGACGATGCCGGCAATCACCAGCGAGCCGAACAGCGCGTCGCGCCAGGCGGCATCGGGCCAGAAAGGCACGCCATTCCTTTTGACCAGTTCCTTGTATTGCCGGCGATAGGTTTTCGGATCAACTGGAACCCCGGCTTTAGGCGGTTCGGAGATGCCGTTGTACAGGACCAGGTAGAGATGAAGGCCTATGAAGGCAAACATGATGCCGGGAATGATGAAGACGTGAAGGTCGAAGAAGTGGTTCAGTGTGAGGCCGCTGAGGCGGTCGCCAGCGTAAACAAACTGCTGGAGATACTTGCCCAAAAACGGAACCCGCACCGCTTGCCGCGCGGCGATATTAACCGACCAGACGGCGTCCTGGTCCCAGCGCATCAGCTGGCCGGTAAACCCCATGCCCAGCGTAAACATCAGCAGCACGACGCCGGTGAGCCAATTGCCCTCACGGGGATACTTATAAGCCGCGTAGAGAAAGACCCGCAGCATGTGGATACCGATGAAGAGAATCATCGCTGAGGCGCCGAAGTAGTGGAGTCCGCGTACAAAACTGCCGAGTGTCGCTTGCCGGCTGATGTATTCGAGACTCTTGTAGGCCCCGGTGGCGGACGGATCGTAGACGGTGGCCAACGCCACGCCGGTCACGACCTGCAGAATAAAGGCGAAGAGCGTCGCTGAGCCGAAGACGTATGCCCACTTGCTCTCTTTTGGAACGCGATGATCCATGAGCGGCTTGAGGTTCTTGACCAGGCCGAGACGGTCGTCCAGCGTGTGCCAAACTTTAAGAAGCAGCTGGATCACGCGTCCGCCTCTTTGCTGTGGGGACAGTCTTCCGCTACGTCCGGGAGTTTGCGCCACTCGACCTGCACCGTGTTATTGAGGATGCGGACAGGGAATTGCTCGAGCGCGTGCGGGGGCGGTCCGGCGGCTACCTCGCCGTTCTTGTAATAAACGCCACCGTGGCAGGGACACATAAACAACTCGGCCGAGGCCTCCCACCGGACCGGGCAGCCGAGGTGGGTGCAGTCCACGGCAAAGGCCTGAAACGTTTGTTCGTCCACCCGCCGTAGCCACGCCGCGGTCAGGGAATCCGCGCCACCCCACGCGATGCTCGATGAATCTTCCAGGGTTACCTTCGACGTTTCGCCAACCGGAAACTTGCTCAGTGGACCCACGTCGCGCCAGACGCCGGGCTGACGCCGAAAGAGAGGCGCAAGGAGGAAACCGATCAACGGCAGGCTGACAATGGCTGTGGCGAATCCGCCGGCCGCGACGCTGACAAACATCAGCAGGTGCCGCCGGCTCAAGAGGGAGGTGGAGGTCTGAGCCTGATCAGTCATGCAGCAATTCTCCGATCCACTTGGCAATGGCAAGGACAAAGATGACCGCGCCGATAGCGCTGAGCGGCCATTTGGTGACCGCTCCGAGCGCGATGAATACGATACCGAAGGCAGTCATCGACGGAGCGTAGCTGGGGGCGGCCAGCGTTGGAGGATTGGGCCGGTGCCAACCCGGGGTGTGTTGCGTCAACAATTGGGCCGCTTCGAAGTGCTCCGCGGGCATGGGGAGCGCCAGCGGCGGAGGCGGCTCCGCGGGGCCGTCGTCTTCAGCGGCTGCGCCGCCGCGGGCTTCTCTTCTGACCGTTCGGATCAGGTCAGCCAACGACTTCCCGAGCTTGACCAGTTCAGAGAAAAGGCTGGGTGTCTTTGGTCCCTTATCAGCCATGCCGTACCTCCGCCTGCGATGTTAGGGAGGCCAGAAGCGCTCTCTTGTCTGCGCCTGGGGTCCGAAACCAGGCGCCTAATTCCAGCAGCATGGCGGCAAAGTAAACCGAACATCCGGGAACCCACATGATCAGCCCGGCGAGCTTCTGATCCTCCGCGGCGGAGATGCCCCAGGTGTCACGAATCAGATGCAGCGCGCCCAGTTCGTCGACCGGATGCAGATACGGGTGGTAAAGGCCGACCGGCAAGAAAGTAATTACGATGCCCAGCAGCGTGCTGACAACGGCAGCGCCGAACAGGTAGAGCATCGCCGGGCCGGGTTGCATGCGCTCCCCTTTGAGCGGCGTAACGATTGGCCACCAGAACATGCAGCCAGTCACCAGAAAAGTGAGATGCTCGCCGATGTGGATCGCCGTGTTCGCATTCGCGGCGTTATAGAGCGCCGGCAGATGCCAGATGACCATCATCAGCATGTTGCAAGACCAGGCCACCACGGGGCGGCCGAGCACAGACTCCGCCTGCCGCGTCCGGGGATGTGACATCCAGCCGGCGGCACGCTGGGGAGCGAGACCGAGAATCAGCAGCGGAGGCACGATCAGAATAAGCAGAAGGTGCTGCAGCATGTGCGCGGAAAAGAGGTAGGCATCCCCCAGCGGATCGATAGGCGAGATGAGCGCGAGACAAAGGATGAGCACGCCGAGCAGGAACGGAGCCGCATACTTGACTAAGCGCGGAGCGGCACCCAAGTGCCAGGCGATCAGCGCCAGGCAGCCGGCTACAACTGTGGGATGAACCTCCCAGCCGTGGAGCAGGAGATCCGCCGTAGTGTTCATCGCGCCGACCACAGGTAGACCACGCTGAAGACCATGACCCAAACGATGTCGACGAAGTGCCAGTAGTACGAGACTGCCTTGAAAGAAGTCTCTCGCTGAGCACCGAGCTTGCCGGAGACGATCAAAGCCAGCAAGGTAATCAGCATCAGCAGCCCGAGCGTCACGTGGATCGCGTGAAAGCCTGTGAGCGTGAAGTAGGTGCTGCCGAAAAGATTGCGGCTGATCGAGATGGCTTTATGCAGCAGGCTGGAATACTCACGCATCTCGCCGAAAAGAAACACGGCGCCGAGCAGGATGGTCGCGCACATCCAAAGCGCAAATCGCTTGCCGTTCTTGCCCAGGGAACGCTCAGCCATATAAATCGTGACGCTGCTAAGCAGAAGAAATGCGGTGTAGATCCCTGTCTTCCAGGGGGTGAGGCTGTTGTGAGCTGTCGGGCCACTGATCTCCGCAGGCTGCGAGTAAATGTAGGCGACGATCAGGAAGACAAAGAAGATCGCCTCCGATACGAGAAACAGCAGAACGCCAAGCCTGATCCTGTCTTCCAGCAAAGGTTTCGCGCTCATGGCTGATCCTCGCGTTGCCAATCCGCGTTGTCGGGATGGTGAAGGTCCCATAGCGGACGCCGGCTATGCACCGGCGGCACTTCGGCAAAGTTGTAGGCGGGTGGCGGCGAGGTAGTGGCCCACTCCAGCGTCCATGCCTCCCATGGATTGTCTCCGGCCACCGCCCCGTATTTGCGACTGCGGTAAAGATTCACCAGGAGAAAGAGCATCGATGCGCCCAGAATGAACGCGCCTGCAGTGGAGATCATGTTGAGCAGATACCAGCCGGGCAGGTCCGGGTAAGTCCAGACACGGCGCGTCATCCCCCGGAAACCGAGCAGATGCTGCACGAAGAACGTCGCATTGAAGCCGACGATGGTTAGCCAGAAATGCCATCGGCCAAGGGGTTCCGAAAGCATCCGGCCCGTGATCTTGGGGTACCAGTAGTAAATGCCAGCGAACAGGCCGAATAGAGTTCCGCCGAACAGCACATAGTGGATGTGCGCAACAATCACGTAAGTGTCAGTAAGCTGCCAGTCCATCGGGACCACGGCGAAGATCACGCCGCTAAGTCCACCGATAGTGAACTCGATGAGGAACGCGGAGGCGAACTGCATGGCGGTGGTGAATAGTATCTTGCCTCCCCACATGGTGGCGATCCAGTTAAATATTTTGATCCCCGTCGGCACCGCGATCAAAGCGCTGCCGGCCGCAAAGAAGACATCAACATCATGGCCCATACCGGTGGCGAACATATGGTGCGCCCACACGGCGAAGCTGAGCAGACCGATAGCCACGGTCGATCCGGCTACGAAGCCATAGCCAAAGATCGGCTGTCGCGAAAAAACCGGAATCACCTCCGAGATGATCCCGAAGGCGGGCAGGATCATGATGTAGACCTCGGGATGTCCGAAGTTCCAGAAGATGTGTTGCCACAGGAGGGCCGACCCGCCTGCATCGGGAGTGAAAAAGCGTCCGTGTAAATTGCGGTCGATCAGCAGCATGAAGAGCGCCGAGTTCAGCGCGGGAAAAGCAAGAATGATGAGGAAGGAGTTGACAGCGCTCATCCAGGTGAAGAGCGGCAAGCGCTTGAATGACATACCGGGAGCGCGCAGGGTAGCGATCGTCACCAGGAAGTTGATAGCCGTCGATACAGTGCCTATGCCGATAACGAGCAGTCCCAGCGCCCAGTAATCCACGCCGCTTAGCGAGGAGTAAGGCTTCTCACTCAGCGGCGCATAGCTGAACCAGCCCATGTCCGGCGCATTGCCCGCCAGGATGCTGCCATAGAGAAGCACTCCACCAAAGAGGAAGAGCCAGTAGCTCATCGCGTTCAGCCGTGGGAACGCGATGTCGCGCGCTCCAATTTGTAGGGGGATGAAGTAGTTGCCAAAAGCCAGCAATGCAGGCACGGCGACCAGGAAGATCATGGTCGTCCCGTGAAGGGTAAAAAGCTGGTTGTAGGCCTCCGGCGTGAGAAAGTGGTTTTGCGGCTTCGCGAGCTGCCATCGCATCAGCAAGGCTTCCACGCCTCCGACGAGAAAGAAGAACAGGCTGGTGAGCATGTACATCACGGCGATTTGCTTGTGGTCGACGGATGCGACCCATTTCAGCATGCCGGCATGCTCCTCAAAACGCTCCATTTTTTCAATCTGCGGCGGAACGATCTCGATCTCGCTCACTTGAGTGTCTCCAGATATTGCACGATGTCGCCGCGCTGTTCGTCGGTAAGCCGGAGGTTGGGCATGTGGCTCCCTGGCTTGAACGCATCCGGATCTTGGAGCCACGCCGAAAGCTGGTCGGGCGTGTTGCGTAGCCGGCCGGCCGCGAGCGTTTCCCGGCTTGCCAGATGTGTGAGATCGGGGCCGATTCTGCCGCGCGCCGAGGTGCCCGATATGGTGTGGCAGTTCGCACACGGCATCCCTGTGAAATACTCGTGCCCGCGCTGCTCTGCGGTACCGTCGGGCGCAGCGGCCGTGGCCTGCTCGGTGGCGGACCAGGCGGCAAATGCAGCCGGATCGTCGGCGATGACGCGGATGCGCATCCACGCGTGCTCCTTACCGCAGAACTCCGCACACGTGCCAAGATAAGTCCCGGGATGGTCCGCGGCGAGCCATATCTTGGCATGCCGTCCGGGAATCAAATCGATTTTGCGTCCCAGCTCCGGGACCCAGAAGTCGTGTATCACATCGGCCGACTCGAACCCGAACTGCACGTTCTTGCCCGTGGGAATATGGATCTCATTCGCCGTGATGAACCCGAGTTTTGGGTAGCGAACCTCCCACCACCATTGGTGCCCAACCACGACGATGTCATCTCCGCTCGCCTGCGCAGGCGGATCGGAGGTATGCATCACATGCAGCATAAAGCCAAAGATCACGGCCAGCAGTATCGTTGGTGGAATGACATAGACCATTTCCCACTTTGTGCTGCCGAACACCTGCTCGGGGTCCGGCTCACCGGGCCGAGCACGAAATTTCCAGCCGGCATACGTAACCAGCCCTGCTACCAGAAGAAAGATGGCCAGGCACACGTAGAGCACCCAGGCGGAAAGCTCGAAAATAGAGTGGGCGTAGTGCGACTGCGGGTGCAGCACGGGAATCGGATCCACTTCTGCGAACAGAAGCCGCATGGTAAACGCGAGCGAGAGACTTGCTGTCATAAAGGAACCCACGGGCGCGCAGCCTGTTGTAGATGTGAAACAATATCACTTCAATCGGGGAACGCCCTTGCCCCATGTTTCCGGCGGAGCGAGTTCCCGCCGAATCGGCGGCGACGCCATATGGCGCTCATTGCTGGTAAAGATTTTGTCACCTTGAGAGATTAGGTAATCCGCAGTACGCGCAGCCAACGCCTGAATGGTCAGGCCGGGATTAGCTGAACCCTGCGTGGGAAAGACACTACCGTCGCAGACGAACAAGTTGGAGACATCGTGCGCGCGGCCGAACTTGTCGACCACAGACTTACTCGGATCTGCTCCCATACGGCACGCGCCCACCAGGTGCGCGTATCTTGCCTCCTGCACGACCTCAGTCGCACCGGCTGCGTGCATAACGGCCTCCGTCTTCTCTTTGGCAGCTTTGATGAGCTTCTTGTCGTTGCTGTGCAGGTTAAAGCTGACGTGCGCCACCGGGAGTCCAAAGCGGTCTTTATCTTCCGATAGGGTGACCCGATTATCTTTCCAGGGAAGGATCTCGCCCAGCAAACCGAACGCGGCCCAGTGGTTGTAATCCATCATCTCGCGGCGTAGACCCCATCCCCACGCCTTCTTCGCAGCGAGCATTTGTTTGCCAAATGCCACCGGAAGAGGTCCCACAGTCTGTATCGCGAAACCCCGGGCGAAATCGTTCTTAGGGTTGGTCTCGTAGAACTCCTCGGTGAGTGCGTGCGCGGGGGGCGCCTTATACATGCGAACCGGCTGGTCGAAGCGGCCCATCACCACATTGCCCGCCTGCGCCATCAAGTATCGACCTACGGCGCCGCTGGAATTCGCAAGGCCGTGCTCGAAGCCAGGGCAGGCGGAGTTGAGCAGCAGCCTGGGCGTCTCAATGGCGTAGCCGGAGAGAATCACAGCCTTGGCGCGCTGGAAGTGGGCATGACCATCGATGTCGTAGTAGTGGACGCCGGTCGCGCGCCCGTTCTGGCCGAGTTCGACACGAGACACCATGCAAAGGTCACGGATCTCCGCGCCCTTTTTTAGGGCGTCGGGAACATGGGTTACCAGTGTGCTCGCCTTTGCCCCAACCTTACATCCCTGAATACAGAAACCGCGATAGATACAATGCGGCCGGTCGCCATGGGAACCGGAGAGGATGGCGACTGGGCCACCGATCGATATCGGGATGTTGAGTGCGGTACAACCCTTGATTAACGCATCGCCGACGCCCCCCATCGGATGTGGCCCGTAAGCATATCCATGCGGATGACCCCATGGGTAATACGCGGGGCCGGCCACGGGCATCTCTAACTCAAGCTGCTCGTAGTAGGGCTTTATGTCCTCGTACGTGATGGGCCAATCTGCGCCCACGCCATCGCGTGTATAAACCTCGAAGTCGGAGGGATGCAGTCGAGGTGTGAAAGCGGCCCAGTGGACTGAGCCGCCGCCCACTCCCTTGCCACAGTTGTTGGCCCCCAGCGCCAGGGGATCGGCCCCCCCGGTAACTCGTGGTTCCGTCCAGTAAAGCTCGTGAGAGCCGGCTTCGTCGCTTACCCAGTCTCTCTCCGTATCCCAGAAGGGTCCTGCCTCAAGTCCGACGACGTTGAACCCTGCGCGTGCCAAACGCTGCAGCAAAACGCCGCCGGCTGAGCCGACGCCCACAATGGCGTAGTCCACTTCCTCATACTCTCTGAAGCGCCGCATGGGCAGGTGAATCGACTGCAGGGAACCGACCATGTGCTTGTGAGAGTTACGAGTTTCAAAGGCGCCAAGGAGAGGCTTTCTCATTGTGCGCCTCCACTCCCGTGATGACTATGTTGGCCTGCCTCGGTGTGGTGGCTCGGAGTGGAGTCAATTTCATCGGAAACAGTGGTAGCGGGAGCAAGCCACTCGTAGCGCTTCTCCTCCACCTCCCAGGGCTCCGGCTCGCCGCGCGCTAGGCGGGTATAAGCACGCGGGTACGCTGGACCTCCGAAACCAATCTCGTCCCACGCCCACGGATGTGCATAATACGCGTCAACTGCATCACCCATGATCATCTGCCAGAAGCGGTGCACCGACATTTTCCTCCAGATCTCGGGCGCGGCCTCAGGCTTGCCGTCGTGGATTGCCTTCAGAACGAGATCCTGCTGCAGGTGCGGTAGCAGGATAAATTTTCCAGCATAGCGATGCTCGGCCTCGCGGTCGATGGCCTCGATGCCGATTTCATAGACGACGCGGTCGTGCGGCATGCTTTCGTAGCGATATCCCACCGTCTGGTTTTGCCCAAGCCGGTGATCGAGGACGGCAACGATGGGTATCTGGCGCTCGGGAGTGCGGTCCGTCTGCGGAATCAGGTGAGCGAAGACCGCAGTCCAGAAATTCCAGGCGTCTTCGGAAAGGAATTGCCGCTCTGGGGGATGCTCGACGCGCTTCTCCACCACAGTGCGGGTTGCGTCGTCCCAAAACGGGCTCTGCGAGAGTGTGCTGAAGCCGGCGTAGTATCCGGGCTGCTCTCGAGCTGGAAGCGGCTCGCTTGTATTGGCGTCGCGCGGGCACAAGGCAGGATCGACTGCGGGATAACCGTATTTCATTCGTGCCTCCGCCGCAGCAGGCTGGCGAGTATGCCTAGCATGCCGGCCGCGCCGAACAGCAGGGGAGCAAAGATGGGCGGACCGTACATGATGTTGTAGAGCAGACGCTTGCTGCCGCCCGGCCGGCGAAGCACGCCGCGCGCGTGATAGTAGAAACCCACGGCTGCATCCGCGCCGGCGAGTGCAGACACAGCGGGCAAGGCGGTGGTGGCAAGTCTGCGGCTCTTTACCGACGCAAAGGCAGTGCCGGCAAGTATAGGCGCCAGAACTACCGGGCTCCACTGGATCCAGTAGCGAAAGTTGTTCTTGTAGTGCGAGTAGTAGGCTTCAAAGCCGCTCAGCAGTGCGCTGACCCCGGTAACAATCGCAACTTGGCGCTGAAAACGCCCTTCGCGCATATCCTGTTCGGCGGAAAGCAGGTGGCGGCCTTCGCCGGAGGGCAAGAGGCCCGCAAGAAACCCGTCCTTGCCCGATGTCGAGATCGCACTCGAACTGTCTTCCCGCTGAAGATAAGAAGCGACCAGTCCAAGATAGGCGCTCGTGCCGAAGAGCAGTGGCGCGAAAATCGGCGGCCCCATAATCATATTCGTCATGGGCAGCCGCCAGCCGCCGGGCTTCCTCTTGATGCCGCGTACGTGAAAGTAGAAGCCGATGGCCGCGTCGGCTAGGGTAGCCACCGAGACAAGGCGGAGAATCGTGCGCGCTGCCCGCCTGCTGAAGAATCCTGCAATTCCCGCTGCACCCAGCAGCGCACTCAGAATCACCGGCGTATACATCACGCGTCGGCTGTAGCTCCCGCGATAAT
This sequence comes from uncultured Acidobacteriaceae bacterium, assembly GCA_963746595.1. Classification (GTDB taxonomy): domain Bacteria; phylum Acidobacteriota; class Terriglobia; order Terriglobales; family Acidobacteriaceae; genus PALSA-350. The sequence continues at coordinate 31,430 of CAVVBS010000009.1, read as the reverse complement.
GCTCGTAAGCGACCTCGATCCCGCTTACAATGCTGGTCCCGGCGGTGAGCAGGGAGAGGCTTCTTTGGAAGCGCCCTTCCCTGATCAGGTTTCGAGCGATCTCCAGGTCCCTGAGAGGATCTTTGACAGGATCCGTGATCATAAGCGCTGACTCGCTCGGCATCGTTTAGATGACCTCGCGAATCTTGTCTTTAGCAATGGTCTTGATAATCTTGAGTGCGTCCTTCTGGCCACGCGCAAGTGCCTCGGCGAAGTGAATCGCCTGCTCGGTCGTAATCTTGCCCGGCATCGGCGGCTCGTTCGGGTCAACCACGGCCTGGACCACGGTCGGACCGTTGTGCGCCAAAGCCTCGCGCAGAATGTCTTCTGCATCCTCAGGTCGTTCAATGGTGTATCCCTTGGCCCCACAGGCGGTGGCCACCATGGCAAAATCGATCGGCTCGAGTTCAACACCGAATTCGGGATTACCCTCCAGAATCATCTGCTCCCATTTGATCTGCCCGAGCACGTTGTTCTTGATGACAATGACGCACACTTGCAGCTTGTATTTCACCAGCGTGGCGATGTCGCCCATCAGCATGGTTAGGCCGCCATCACCCACCACGCAAACAACCTGGCGTCCGGGATAAGCAACGGCCGCTCCGATGCTGTAGGGAAGGCCGTTGGCCATGGTGGCGAGCGAACCAGAGAGGGAAAATTTCATCGTGCCGCGAATGTCTACGTGGCGCGCCGTCCAGGTAGCGATGGTGCCGCTGTCTGAGGAGACGATGGCATCGTCCTTCAGGAGTTTGTTCAGCGTATGCGTAACCACCTGGGGCTTCATCGGCATGTCTTTACGCGTGCCGCGCTCTTCCATGAGCCCGAACCAGGTCTTCATCCGTTCCTGCGACCTCTTGAGGAACTTGTGGTTCTTTGTCTTCAGAAGAGGCAGAAGCGACGTGAGGACCGCCTTGGCATCACCCACCAGGCCGACATCCACCTGGTGCCTGAGCCCAATACGAGTTGGATCAATTTCGATCTGTACGCATTTTGCCTGGCCCGGTTTGGGGAGAAATTCCATATAGGGATAGCTGGTGCCGATCATGATCAGCGTGTCGCACTCTTCCATCGCATCGACTGAAGGCGCGGTGCCGAGCAGCCCAAGGCCGCCTGTGGTGTAGGGGCTGCGATCCGGCAGCACAGCTTTGCCCAGCAGCGCCTTTACCACCGGGCCGCCAACCGTTTGTGCAAGATGGGCAAGCTCTTCGCTGCAGCCGAGCGCGCCTCGCCCGGCAAAGATGACGACTTTCGATCCTGCGTTGATGACATCCGCCGCCTCCTGGATAAGGGACTGCGCCGGCTTGGCCGAAGACGGAACGGCCCAGTCTCCGCTGTGGTGCGCTACGTTGGCGTTACTGCGATGCTTATTCGAAACCGGCCATTCCTGAATGTCTTTTGGAATGCAGATGTGCGACACACCCTTCCGCCCATACGCGGTCCGCACCGCCATATCCACCACGTTCACCGCGTGAGGGGCGCTCATCACCCGCTCGTTGAATACCGATACATCCATGAACAGCTTGTCGAGGTCAACGTCCTGCTGGTAGTCCATACCGATCAGGTCGCTAAAGGTGTGTCCTGTAATGGCGAGCACCGGCTGCTGATCGCACTTCGCGTCATAGAGTCCGTTCAACAGATGCACACCGCCGGGCCCTGAGGTGGCGCAGCACACGCCCAGTCGCCCGGTATACTTCGCATAGCCCACGGCCGCGAACGCCGCGGCTTCTTCATGTCGCACTTGGATGAACTTAAGCTTGTCCGCATGGGTTCTCAGAGATTCGAAAAATCCGTCCACGCCATCTCCGGGAAAACCAAAAATGGTATCGACTCCCCATTCGATCAGCCGTTCTACAATCAGATCTGAAACCTGCTTCGCCACAACATTTCTCCTTACTTCGGGTGAGGGCGCCGGTGGGTGCCGTGCATTACTTCGATAGGTGTCCAGGGAGAGTGTCCATGGACGATCAGACCAGGTACTGTGCGGCGTCTTTCTCTTTAAACGTTAGGCCGGCGCCAGGCCGGGAACGATCGGGCGACATGACGCCATCGACAGGCTCGCAGAAGCCGTCGAAGAACATTCGTTCGATGCGGACATGATCGTGGAAAAACTCCATATGAATCGCGCGCGGTACTGCGCAACATATGTGTAGATGCATACTGGGGCCACAATGGGAAGAGAGCGGCACATTGGCTGCCCAGCAGAGAGAAGCGACGTCGAGAAATCCGCTGATTCCCCCACATCGCGTCGCATCAGCCTGCAAAACCGTGACTGCCTTGGCCGCTAACATGCGCTCGAAGTACCAGGCGGTATAGCCATACTCGCCCGCTGCGATATCCATACCGATCGGCGCCCGTGAACGCACTTCGGAGAGACCCGGGAGATTGTCAGAGCTGACCGGCTCCTCAAACCAACGCACGTTCTGCTCCTGGAAACGGTGGCCGAGTTGGAGTGCCTGGGTAACGGTGTAAGCGCCGTTTGCATCCACGAAAAGCTCTGTCCCGTTGCCAACCGCTTTGCGCGCAACTTCAACGCGCCTTGGGTCATCGTGCGGATGGGTACCAACCTTCATCTTCACCATGCGGAAGCCTCGCTCCGCCCAGCCACCGAGCTGACCCTGCAATTGTTCATCGCTGTATGAGGTAAAGCCTCCGCTGCCGTACACGGGAACTCCTTGCCGAACCGAACCGAGCAGACTGACCAGAGGAGTATCGAGCAACCTTGCTCGCAAATCCCAAAGCGCGTTATCGATGGCCGAGATCGCCATCGAAGTGATGCCGGTCTCGCCCGAGTTGCGCACCTCGCGATAAAGTTCCTGGCGAATGGCCCCTTGTGAGAACACGTCCGCACCGCGCACTACCTTGTCCAGCAGAGATTGCACCAGCTTGCCCGTAGCGGCATCCGCGTACGTATAGCCGATACCCAGTTTGCCCCCCGCTTCCAGGCTCACCAGAACCATCGTCGTACTGGTCCAGGAGAACGTTCCATCAGCTTCCGGCGCGTCGGTAGGCACCGTGTAAACTGCGACATTCGCCTGCGTGATCATGCAACTCCCGAACATATTGGCCTCAGAAATCGGACACGACCTTGACCCCATCGTTGGTTACAGCGACCACGTCACAGTGGCGCATCCCGCCGTAGCCTTCGAAATACGCAGCCGGCTCCAGGTTGAACGTCATGCCCGCTTCGAGCGCATCCGTGGAGAGAGGGTGGATACGTGGCCTGCCATTCGGATTGGCCGCAGCGAACCCCACCCCATGGCCGGCTGCATGCTTGAATTCATTGCCGAATCCATACAGCTCCATGGTGGATCGCGCGGCATGATCGACTTGTTGACCGGTCGCGCCGGGATGAATCGCGCGCAAGCCTGTGGTGCGTGCTTCTTTGATCGCTGCCCGCATGGCCGTCTGTCGGTTTCCAGGCTCGCCAGCGGTGTAGGTCCGGGTGAGATCGGTCCAGTAGCCATCGGCGCAGGTGTTGGCGTGAATCATCACCAGGTCGCCTTCTTCAATCACGCGCTGCCGGGTCCGGGCGTATGCCGCAGCGGCTCTGGCGGAATTCGGTCCTGACATACAAAAGAAATAGCCATAGCTGCGCTGGAGTCCGTCGGCATCTCTCGTTGTTTCGAAAGCGGACTGCGCCGCGGCAGCCACTTCTGTCTCGCGTAAGCCCGGTTGTATGATGCGTGCAGCCTCTATGAAGCCGGCCGCCGCGACATCCGCTGCCGTTTGCATCAGCTCCAGTTCCTTTGTGGTCTTTACCGCCTTCATGTCCTCAAGCAGTTGGTCGCAGCCCCAACGGGTAGAGGCCGGGGCAACCTCGCCTAACAGTTCAACCAACCGAGAGCGAAATTGGGTACAGACCGCATAGCTGGAAGGCTGAACCCCCTGGCTCAACTGCAGTCCCATCCTGGCAGATTGTAGAGCGAGACTGCCTATTGCGCACTGCAATGGCTCCTTCAGGAGCTGCAGCGGATCGAGCAGCGTATGAAGACCAGCGGGTTTATAAGAGATGAGTTTCGCCGCAGAGCTCTTTTGCGCGAGTTCAACCTCATCCTCTGGGAGCAGTACGAGCACTTCACCGTCTGAAGTAAAGAAAGCTACGCTGTCTCCCATCACCGGCCAATATCCGGTCACTAAAAGAACTTCCGTTGGGGAAGTGGCGACGATCACGTCATAACCCGAATCAGTCAGAGACGCTATCGTCCTCGCGTGCCTTTCTGGATCGACAGCCATGATGCTCCCACTTCTTCCAACTACGGCATATAGATGGGGTAATAGGACGTTGGGATGTTCGGTTGGCCGAAAGATAACGTCTTTCTCCTGTGCAAGGGAAATAAGAGCTTTTCTTTTGTGATATGCGCGGTGAGTGAACGATTGACATGATGTCTTGAAGCCATCGAGGATCGACCGACTTCTTTGCGAACTCTGCGTCGCCTAATGCAAGGCTCTCAGAGATAGATACAAGCTCATCTAATGAGCTCCGGCGCCCAGCCGGTTAGAAGGCGGAGGGTTTACCTTAGCCTATCTTGCTTTTTGCGACTTATCGATAACCGGCGGCCCGAAGATTTCGGTTAATTTATGTGCGGCTTACCCTTGAGTCACAATACGGCATCCTACAATTTGTAGCGTTTGTTTGTATGCCTCGAAGGGTGATCATGCCAAAGGCTCTTGTTGTCGTAGTAACCGGTTCGTCGGCCGGCCTTGGCCGAGCCATCGCTCACGGCTTTGCCAAGCGTGGCGCGAGCGTCGGCCTCATCGCGAGAAATCCAGAGGCCCTTAACGCTGCAAAAGAAGAATGCGAGGCGCTGGGCGGTAAGGCTCTGGTGCTACCCACAGATGTCTCCGATTCCGGTGCTGTCGAGGCTGCAGCCAGCCGCGTCGAGGAGGAGTTTGGTCCCATTGACATCTGGGTGAACGATGCGATGGTCAGCGTGTTCTCTCCGGTCAAGGAGATGGAAGCGTCTGACTACAAAAGAGTGACGGATGTCCTGTATCTCGGCTTTGTGCATGGAACCATGGCCGCCCTGAGAAGAATGCTGCCCCGTGATCGTGGCACCATCATTCAAATCGGTTCGGCGCTCTCATACCGGTCCATTCCACTGCAATCTGCATATTGTGCCTGCAAACACGCCATTAATGGATTCACGGATTCTCTGCGGTGCGAACTGCATCACGATAATAGCAACGTCAAGCTGACGGCTGTCCAAATGCCCGCCATGAACACGACGCAGTTCGATTGGGTAAAGAACCGCATGCCAAACAACCCCCAGCCGGTTCCACCCATCTTTGAGCCGGAACTCGCAGCCGAGGTGGTAGTCGCCGCCGGACTCGCCAGGCAGCCACGCCGGGAGTATTGGGTCGGCTCACCCACAGTTATGGCGATCATTGGGCAGAAGTTCATTCCTGGTTTGCTCGATTGGTACCTGGGGAAGACTGGGTATAAGTCGCAGCAGATCCCCAACGATCCAAAGGATCCCAACGCGCCCGACAATCTCTACACGTATGTTCCCGGGACACATAGCACACGCGGCAAGTTCACCGATCGTTCTTCCACGAGTAGCGCGGAGATTTTTGCGTCGCTGCACGTCGGCTTGGTCGCGCTGAGCGCCGCGGTGGCCCTCACCGCGATCGGTAGTGCGCTGGTTGCAAAACGGAAGTTTTCATGACTCCCGGCTGTGGCCCATATACCTTGATGAGCAAAGATGATCGACTTGTCATCGGTTCCTGTTGTGTGGCGCTGGCGACCTTGGCGCCGGTGGCGCTCTATCAATCCGGCATTCTTCCGCGGCTTCCTGATCCGCCTCTGCGCGTTTTCGATTCGCAACAAATCACTACATCCGGCGCTGCGCATCTCTTCGGAATTCCCGATGGATGGCTCGGGTTGGCCAGCTTCGGTACAACATTCATTCTGGCCATTCTGGCCAAACGGCACCCGACGGCGAAAAAGTTGCTCGGAGCAAAACTCACGCTGGATGCCTCGGCGGCCGCATTCAACGCCACCCGGCAAGTGGTCAGCTTTGGCAAGCTCTGCTCGTGGTGTACCGGCACGGCGTTGGCTGCAGGGGTAATGGCATACGGTGGCCGAGACGCCATCCGGGAGACATGGGCGGAGGCGAGTTCCATGTTGAAAGCTGGCATTGAAGATTGAGGGAACAGTGAGCAGGTGGTTGTTTTGCCACCTGCAGCGCCTTAAAGCATGCCGCTCATGTGGGCCCACAGCGAGTACATTAAACTTCTAGGCTCCACGGCGGATGGCAAGGTCCACGACCTCATTCCGCAAGGTGCCGAACGCTACCTGGGCAAACGCCGCAAGAGGAGCAGTACGAAGTATGGAAACCAAACCCCCATGTCCGCTTTATGCGAGCGGGTAGTATCCTCCGTGTGCATGGTACGGCGCCGTTTACCCTCCACTGGTCAAACGACAACTGGAAGACAGTGCGGTATTCCAGATCCCAGCCGAAGTACATGCAAATCGATTATGTCGATCTCCTCACCGTTGTCACCTCACCCGGCACGTGTATCGAATTCAGCCTTCTAGCCACGGCGAACATTTTTAAGCCAACCATAGATAGAAAATGCGCTGCCGGCAATGCACAGAACGATGAATCCAATCATGCTCCACCGGAACACGTCGGAGTTGGCCATACTTAAAATAGCCTTCCCATATTTGATTGCAAGCAGCCCTAAAATCAGGAAACGCACCCCGCGGCTAAAGAAGTTGATGACGCAGATCCGGAGCCTTGAGTAGTTCAAAGCCGCGGCGGCAGCAATCACCATGGTGAATGGAAAGGGCGGTGGCGCGATACACGCGAGCACGATAGCCTTGGCGCCGCGTTTGCCGATCTTTCCGCTTAATTTGTCGAATCGTTTCGCGCCGGCCATCTTCTTGATGCCCTCTTCGCCGAGTTTGGCCGCCACCCAGGCAAGCACAAATACTCCAATGGTGGACCCGGTAGCAGCGGAAAGAACATACCACGGAAGGCCCTGATGGTGGCGTGCCACCAGCGTGACCACCAGCAGGTCGTTGCCAAAGGGGAGGAAGAGAAACGAGGAATCGAGTGCACCCATCAACACCGGGCCGAAATAGCCAAGATGCAATAAGAAGGCGAGGAAAGGACGAAATAGTCTTGCCAAGGTGTCGCCATTCTTTCACCCGTCCTACCTCCCGATCAACTGGTAAAGAAAGACTTGGGACGGTCACATCATGTGTGCATACCCGGGCCCACTACTGAAAGGCGATATCCGTGTCAACTCTGGAAGCTAGTTTTCTTTTCCTGGCCAGCTTCGTTCTGACGGTGGTTTCCAGCATTGTGCTTTCGAGACGTATCGAGCAGCTCGGCAAGTGGCTGCGGCTATCGGAGTCCCTCTTGGGGCTCGTCGCCGCCTTAGGTGCGAATGCACCCGAGATCTCTTCTGCAATTACCGCATTGCGCCAGGGACAGCACGATTTAGGGCTGGGGATTGTGCTTGGCTCCAACATATTCAACCTCGCGGCGCTACTCGGCATCAGCGCTCTCCTTTCCGGAAGAGTTCGAGTCAGCCGTCGGACTTTGTCGCTAAACGGGGGCGTCGCCGTGGCTGTACTCGCGCTGACGGCTTTAGAACTGTATGGATTGCTTTCCGCGGTCCTGGCCACCAGCTTGATCGCGGCAATTATGGTGGCCTACATCCTGGTCACCGCGCTTTCGCCTCTCCAGATCCGGCGAGCCGCAGGCTACCTGGGCTTGGGAGCCGTCGTAGGCAAAACCATCACTGATGCAAATCGGGATGCCACCACCGCCGAGACGCCACCGCGCCCATCGTATGCAGACATCCTCGGCGTCGTGCCAACACTCTTTTCAATTGTCGTCGCGAGTATCGGAATGGTCCGTTCCGCTATCGTTCTGGGCGCCGCATGGAGGCTTTCCACGCCGGTTGTCGGCGCAATCATTCTAGCCGGTCTTACCGGAATCCCTAATGTCGTATCCGCCGTTCAACTGGCGCTTCGGGGCCGCGGCTCGGCGGTTCTGAGTGAATCGCTGAATAGCAATACCCTCAATTTGGTGGCCGGTATCTCTCTTCCCACCTTGTTACTCGGCATGGGAACGCTCACATCCCGTACACTGTTTTCGCTTTGGTGGTTAATCGGCATGACGTTGCTTGCTTTAATCCTTGCCTTCGCACCCGGAAGTCTCGGACGAAAAGCCGGCTTTCTGCTGGTCGTCATATATGCTGCGTTTGTAGCAGCTTTCCTTATCGGTAACTAACCACGGCTGCCTGAAAAAAGGGATAACCCACAGCGCTTCGACTAAATGCCCGGGCGGCCACTTTCCGGCGCATGTGAGGTTGGGAATTTCTTCTGCCCGTTGATGGAGTAGTCATGGTAATCGATCGTCAACGCCTCCCGCCCGAAGATCCTGATCAGCGAAACCGCTTGTTCTGTCGAAGGCAGCCAGAATTCTCCGGCCTGCAGATATTTACGGGTAAAATGCACGTGCTTGATCCAGAACGACGGGCTCTTGGCAAGCTCACCGGCTATCTTGATAATGGCGAAGCTCTGCTCGTTGATCCAAATTGTTCCAGTGAATAGATCGAGCTCCTCTCGCCGCGCAACGGCGCGAACAACAAGGCATTCCGCACTGTCTACCGTCTCTCTGCCCACGACTTCGAGAGTGTAGTTTTCCGGATTGATCAAGCTGTTCCAGTCTGTCTTGGTGCGTAATTTATTCGCTTCAAACTTCATGAGCCTGTGAAACACGTGTGAGCGGATATAGTGCGACCCTTCCTCCGATCTCGTCGTAAAGGTTTCCGTGCTCGGCGATCGGTATTCCACGAGTACTACTTCGCGAGCTAATGCCTTGCCTCTCTTGTTCCTGACGGTGTAATCGCGGATAACAGAGAGTTGGCTTATATGCGCCTGTTGCCATTGGCGTCGGGCAGCTAACCTGGAGAACAATTCGCTTGGATTCAGCGGTTCCGCTGCGCGAACCTGCACCCGCCCCTCCGTTCTGGGCCAATTGTCGTTGTCGGAGGCTTGTGAAGGAAGACTAACAGGCAGAGCGCTCAGCACACAAACAATCACGGGGCGCCTCAGGAACGCAATCACACAATGCATGTTGGGTCGATTGTCCGATCTGTCTCAGTCATCGTCCGCAGTTCGAGGCAATCCTGTTCACCCAACCAAACGGGTGCTTCAGGCCCATTCCGGGAAAACTCTGCCCCGATCCTACGTATGTGGCTCCGCCGATGAAGTCAAGCTGAAGTTGTAAACGGATTCCGCTGTGAATTCCGCTGGTTTTTTGCCCGTGGCGGCGGCAACGCCCGTACCGGCTCCAGCACCGAGCAGGCCACCCAGGAGTGCCCCCTTACCCCCGCCGGCAATGGCGCCGATGATGGTGCCGATGCCGGCTCCGCCACCGATCTTTTCCAGGTTGCTGTCCGTATGGCCATCACCTTTGTCTCGAATTGCGGTACTATCCAGTCGGTATTGGCGCCCGTCGATGTCAATGGAAGCCAGGCGAATTGTGAGATACCCCGGGTTGTGAAAGCGTCCGCTGCGGCGCACATAGGTCACTTGGCCGCGGAGTGGAGTCCCTGCCCGTGCCAATACTCGATCGTCCACCACCAGGTCGCGCGCTAAAGAGGCCGGCACACTGTCTCCGACCTGTGCGCTACCGGAGCTGACGTTTGCATCCAGGCGCACCGCCAGTCGTGTCCCTTGCGGAATCTCCTGGGCAAGAACAGGCAAGCACAGAATTGGCCAGAGCACAAAGACTGAGAGAACCAACGACCTCACAGGACCCTTTAGCAAGCAGACCTCTTTCCGATCAAAACGGGGAGCGGCGAGCGATGTTGCCTCGCCCTCACCGGTAGGACGCAACGTCATCCCTTACCCCCGCGCGTAACCGTCCAGTTCGTGTATCAAAGGCATCGCAGATGAGGGAGTCTTAACCGCACCGCTGATAATCCGCTGCCTTTCCACGCCCTCGCCATACATAGCGCTGTCACCGCTCTTGTCTGCTTGGACCACCGCACCACTCAGGCTGACACCGGCGAATACTCCCTTGGCGCGGGAATATGACAAAACCTCTGCATTCAGCTTTAGGTCGGTGTCCGCGGACGCGTTGCGGCCTACAGGGCCGGCTGCTACTGAGGCGTCGGCTCCAAGCTTGAACTTATCGCTTAAAAGGCTATGGAGCGCATGAGCGTTCATGAAAAGCATCACGATATCCGTCGAAGACCCACCGATCTGGTACCCTACGCTCCCGCCTTCAAGAGCGAGAAACATGGGTGCACTCCAACCGTGCTCGGTGCGGCATGTTGCCAGACCCCGGCCGTAATTGCCGCCGAAGATAAAAGCAAACTTCTTGTCCCCGGGGATGATTGCGATACACTTCGCCTTTTCCAGTAAGTCGTGCGGAATTCCCTGATCCGGTGTGTCCATGATTTCTTTGAATACCTGAGCCGCCTTCTGGGTTCGGGCGACGTCATCGTCGCGATCGGAAGCTTGTGCGAATTGAATGCCCAACATGATAAGCGTCAACAGGAGGAGAGTACGTTTTAGCATAAGTTTTGCTCTTTCTGCTTGGATTCGTTCCGAGAGCTCGGCCGTCATGGAGCGCTGTTGCGTGCCCCGCAATGAAGGATCACTTTCGTACAGTAGTGCCAAGACACTAGTTTCGATGCATTAAGCAGATGAGAGGATGTGTACCTGTGTTTCTCTCAGGTTCAAGCGCTTGGGATTATTTACGTCAGGTAATCCCATCGTACAGTTAGGCCCCATTAGTTACGTATGGGGATCTCCTTCGGAAGATTAATCTCGTCAGCCGGAAAGCGGTGACCTATTCGCAGGGTTCACATCGCCTCCTTGAGGCCCGTCTTGATGAGCCACCAATTCATTGGAAAGGCTGTGCCGTATCCCACGATCATGGCTACCTGCATCATGAGCCAATATTGCGGCTGCAGAGCAGTCAGGTGCGGATCAGGGAAGAGTTTGAAGAACACCAAAGCCATCCACGAATACATTCCCACCTGGAATGCAAGGATGGACAGCGTATCGGCTTTGATCGCTGCCACGATTGCTTGCCTCACCGTAAAATTCCCCATCGGTTTGATTGCAAAATATTGGAATACGATCCCCAGTGCCCAGGCGGCAGCAAGGTCAATCGCATACTCCGCCCAAAGTACAGAACCCAGGAATGTGATTGTGGCCGCCGCAATCCCAAACTCACAAAACACATCCGCGACCATGCAACCCGCCCCGCAATGGCTCGTTCCTACGGCCACCTGAGAAGCGGTCGGTGACTTTACCTGTTCACTTTGTGCCGCGGGCATTGGCATCTTGCCGTTACTGCTGCTCGCGGAGTTGGCCTTTTTTCGCCCCAACCGGTAGTATGCCCACACCGCAAATACACTGAAGTACAGGGCCGTAACTGGCCATACTATGTTCATCACCTTCATTGATTGAGGATGCCGAAACTCATCCGCGGTAATCCACAGAGAGCACGCGACCGCGACGGCTATTGAAATCCAGGCGATTGTCTCCATCATTTGGTGCGGTAATGATGACGTATCAATTTATCTACACAAGGGAAGGTGTGCCAGATTCAAGGGCGAAGCGGTCAGGTGATGGCTGAGCCCACGAAGTGGGCTGCGGGTCATGGTGCAAACCGGGTAGTAGCCGTCTTCCTTGGTCGCCAACCAGGAGATAGGCGACGAGAAACAGTCCGATGAGCGCCACCCCACTCAAGATCACGATTAGGAGGAAGTTCGGATTCTTCGCATGGTCGCGGGTCCCGGTACTTTCGTCGGACTGTCTCATATGTAGTGGGATGCAGTTTACGGCAAAAGTACATCTCTCCGCGCCACATAAAACGGTAGAGGGCACCCTAGGGCAGTTGCGGCGCGAGAGTTCTAGACTAATCCCCATGTCTACCCCGCGGCCGCAAGCCACCGGCACGTGCCAAGAGGGCGGCGATGCAAATCGCCGATTACCAAGCAGCTGGCCCTGGCGAGGTTACCGGTCGCCCTCATAACATCCCGTTGTGCGCCCCAGCTCGGCGGTCGAGTTCTTTTCTAAGAGTTAGGACCGTATCTCGTTCCCGGTCACCCTGAAGATCCGGCTTCACGACGTCAAGAACGCGGTGAAGTCCCGCCATAACAAAGCGATCCGCGGCCGCATAGATGGCTATGTGACCGACTGTATTTTCGAGTATTTCCGTGATTTGAGGCCTGGGAACAATGAGCCGCAATGCGCCGGTTTCGTCATGCCTCTTCTCTGCAACCCGCGGCCGCCGCGCGAGTTGCGAGAGACCACTGGCAAGTTCGTCGATCCCGTTAATGGCAGTAAAAGGATCGTTGATACCTGGAGAGAGAGCCCGCACCACCACATCCGTCAGCTGTTGAAACTGATAGCGGATATCCTGGGCGGGAGTCCGCTCGCCGCCAAAAAGAAAGGCGCCGATGATGTGCTTCAATTCCAGTTCGGGAAGAAAAGTGGCTCCCCAAACGCGAGCAACTTCACCACCTGAGACGAAGTGATCTCCTGGCTTGATGGTGAGTTCGATGGCCACTCCCTTGTTTTTCGCGACCGCAAGGAGCTTGTCCAAATCGATCGATTGTAGGTAACCGCTATCGACGAGGGCCACCGACATGCTCGCCAGTTCATGAAAATCATCAAGGCTGGGCGGCTCCTCCCCGGATGCCCCGGTCTTCGATGGATAGAGCTTAAACGTAGCGTCATGCAGGTCCCGGGCAATCACCAGCACGATATGCGATGCCTGGATCGAGGTCGATACGTGGTGCACGAAGAAGACGAGCAGAACAAGGCTGATGAGCGAGAGTACAATCGCCATCGTCACGGAGATCGCCGGAACGAACCCGCCGGAGACATCCGAGCCACGAATGGCGCGAACGACTAACACGCTATACATAAAGGTGGAGACGAACGTGCCCAGCAGGATCTGCGTAATGCGATCGCGCATGAAATTGCGCAGGACACGAGATCCGTATTGTTGCGATGCGATCGACAATGCGACTGAAGCCAGCGAGAAGGTAACACTGGCTGCGGTAATCATCGAGCCGGCGATGGTACTCAGCAGCGACCGCGCCCCTTCTGGTCCTCCCGAATACGCCCACGCGATCGAGGACTTTATACCTGGATCAAATCTCTGGTCGACATAAAGTAATACCAGCGCGAGAGCAGAAGCCAGCAAGAGCATCAGGGAGGGCATGAACCAAAATCCGGTTCTCAACTGATCGAGCCATCGGTCGAAGCGCGCGCGCATTTGCCCCTTTTTTGTGGAACTTGGCATTGGATGCCCAACATTCCCAAAAGGGGGCTTTTGGGCTCGAAGGTTGGTCTATTTCGGCCAAACGGCCTTCGCCGGCCGGCCGTGCTTCTTCATTTTCAGCTCCCGTTCGGCTTAGTCCGCGGCCGTTGAATCGAATGAGATCGGCGCGGACGGCAGCAAGGTTTCGCTGCCACTCCACGCCACCGAAACTACTAGCTCTGTATCCCTGCAGAGTGAGGTAAACACACCCACACAGACCAGCCCCAGAATGTCGAGCCCCGCACAAACCCAATCTGCGACCTCCTGATTTCCCCGCAAAGCAGAGGGGCTTCATTGAGCGCATTGGGCATTAAGCCATTTCATTCGTTGCACCGCAATTCTTCTTCTACTGTGCACCGGCCGTTGTCCAGAACTTTGCTCCCATTTCTCATTCGCTTCACCGTCAACGGGAAAGGATCTTGAATGGAGCGGAATGTACTTCCGGGATGGGTTTAGGGGAAAGAAGTTTTTGAAGCTTACGCCATTCTTTGCCAACCTTATCTGACGCGTTAAAGAGGTGACCGGCGGTGAGCCCCCCGATCACTTTGTGGTGGCCTACTGCCGCGAGTCCCATGGAGGCGATGCAGCCACACTGGGAGCAATCCGGATCCCCTCCGAACTGGCAGGGTGTGATCCTTGTGGTTAGATCCGCAGAGATCGTTTCTGTCGTTCGGGCAAAGATGCACTCCGCCGGACTGGAGGGCGGCGTGGCGATCTCGTCGATGACTATATCGTGCATGTCCAGCTTTGGATAAAGAGGACGGAGTAGCCGAAATTCGTTCATGACTGCTGTGCGCTGAGTTGGCGAAAGTATTTCAGGGTCGATCGCGCCGCGCTGCGGCGTGAATAGACTGAACCAGATCTTCCTGATGGCGGGATTCTCGCTCCAGAACGCAAGAAACTCCTCAAGATACCCCGAACGGGAAGCAATCTGAGAGGTGATCGTGCAGTGAATCGTGACTTCGGCGTCGACGATATTCTTCAGAATTCGCTCGTAGGTGGCTGGTTTTCTGCGCGCGTCGTGCTCCGGCTGAAGGCCGTCGATCGAGACGACTACGTTCAGCTTTTTGTAAGACTTCCAGCTACGAGGGATTACCCGGAAAGCGCTGGTGACAACCTGGGCATGGATACCGCGCGCCTCGATCTGCGGAAGCAGCTGTTCCAACTCGCGGTAGCGTACGAGCGGATCGCCTCCAACCAGTGAGACATGGAGCGGCTTGAGTTCGTCCAGGAGCACGAGAATCCGAGTCACGAGTTCGTCTCCTTTGAAATCGGAGAGCTGGCGTAACTGAGTCGTGCCTCCAAGATGAGCTGCGTCGAATGCATAGCAGCCGGGGCAGCGAAGTGGGCATTCCTTCGTGATTTCTATGGAGAGGGATGGAGCGCGGCCAGCAAGAATACTGGCCCAGGCGTGAAACACTTCAGATTTTTTCATTGCTTCTCCGAGCCCGGCGATTTCGCCGCCAGCTGTTTGCAGGGAACTCATGTCGGCTCAGCTGAGCCATCGTTGTAACTGTCGGAGAACGGACTATACCCGAATGGCAAGCCCTTGGACCGGGGCCGGACCGGCGGCCGCGCTTGGGTGCAAATCAGCCACCAGCCGGCAAAGCATTCCTCGAACCGGCTCATCGCCATGTCGCGAAACGAAGCAGATCCATGTGCGAACCCGCAGAATGAATGCGACTTCACGTTTGCCATGCTGCAGCATTACTAAAATCAGACAAATAAAGGTCGCCATGGAGAGCAGACCCAACTCTAAATCCTGACCGCCGAACAGAAACCTGTCAAAATGCCAGGCGTACTCGGTCCAGGGCATGACCAATACAAGCATCGCCGTGAGCAGAAGAGCTACTCGACTTCCGGCAGTCCACACCCAAGACATACCATCCACGCGCCTTGACCACGTTATGTAAGTTCTTTTCATTTGTAATCAGTATAAAGGTGAGTATCTGGAGAGGCATTTCCCCTAACGAGGGTCGAAGCGTGTTCTGCGGAAACCCGTACTGCTTGCGCTTATCGAGAGCTGCGAACTCTGATCGAGTGTTGTTTTCTTTCCGGGTTAAAGGCCGGTGCGGAGTGACCCGGCACCAGCCCCATCTTTACCACCGGCATTTCTTAAGCGTTAGCCGGCATGGGAGGAGTTTGAATACCACCCATGTGCGCGATGCTGTCGATCAGCTCGGTGTGCTGCCGAATCACTGACTCGCCCTTCTGCACAACAGCTTTCAGATCCGGATTGCTCGTCTTGCTCTCCTCGTCGAGAAACGCCTGCAGATCATCGTGGTGATCCTTGACCATGGCTTCCACATAAGCCCGATCAAAGTCCGTGCCCGACTTCATCTTTAATTCCATGTATTTTGCGTGGTCTGATAACGGAGGACCGCTCGGTACCTTTACTCCCATCTTTTTCGCGAGCGGCTTCATTTCCGTGATCAGCATCTCGTGATCGTGGATCATTTTTGTAGCGAATTCCCGCACGTTCTTGTCCTGGCTCTTTTGCAAGGCCAACTTTGCGTAATTCACTTCCGCCAGGCTCCCCTCCATGGCATTTTTTACGAAGGTTTTATCCGACGACGTAGTCTCTTGCGCTTGTACTACCCCACCAGCCAATGATGCTGTTAGTGCGGCGGTTGCTAAGAATTGGAACCAATAACCTTTCATCTCGTCTCTCCCCCTGCGGACAGTAAGAGGTGAGCCGGGAACCAAGGAGTTGCCTTCGTTCCCATATTAAGTGTTGGTCCCATCCACGTGGCGTGCGATTTACAGCGGGTACTTTTGGCTTTCTCCACTTTGTCTCGGTTGCTGGGTGCTCTTGCTAGGCGCCCGGTGATCGATATCCAAAACCCGCGCTTCGCTCGCGAGGCCAACGAATCAGTAAACATTGGACGGATTGTCGGGACTCATCGAAGAAGTCGATTACTCCTCGGGATATTTCAGAGCGAGAAGTCGTCTGACCCGTTCAGATAAGGCTGCGAGTTCCGTGAGGGCCGTCTTCATATAGTCCCCTGTGTCTGGTCCACCTTGACTCGCGAGGTACATGGTGTTCGTCAGACTCTGAAGCGGATTGTTGATCTGGTGTGCCATCTTATGGGCACGTTCAACCGAGGCTTCTGCCTTGGCGGCCTGACGGGCCTTTTCGTCTAACTCGTGTTGTCGGATGATGATGGCTACGTAGTCGGAAAGGCTCTTCAATAGCTCGTAGTCAGGCCGCTCAAACGCCTCTTCGGATGTGTGCGAAACCGCCCAGATGGTCCCTCTAATATGATTCGCTTCCCAAGGGATGAGCATTCCATCTGTGATGGGTTGGGCCGTGACTCCGAGGAAATCATAGTAGGGCTTCGTTACGCGGTAGAGGTGTGGTCTTCCGCAATCGAGACAGGTGCCACAGGGACTGAAAAAACGTGGTGTACGGCCTCCGAGATACTCGGAAAAACTCCCCGCAATGGCAACCCATCGAAAGGTCGGTTTACCCTCCCCATCGGGCTCCTCCAGGCTGATCCCTGCACTATCTGCTCCGCAACAAGTCATCGCGACATCGACCAATTCCTGGAGTACGTCCTCGGGATGCGTCGCAAATACCTGCGTCACCCGGCGGAGAGCATCGAATGGCTGCTGAAAGTCTCTCTTCTTCCCGGTTCGGCTGAGAAACGCAGGGTCGCTGAGTAAATCTCGGAATTCCATCCCGGTCTCAGACGTGGCGTTCAACATTGTCTCTCCTCCGGAAATCCTACGCTAAGCACGCGACAGGGCCGCCAATTCTTGTCGTTTGCCTTAGCGCAATTAGCTCCGGGACGGGTATAGACGGAGGAATGAGACCTCCAGGAGCCCGGAAGAGGGAGAGCTCGAGATCATCGTACATCCACTTACAAATTCCGGAGAGCTAATTCTTAGATCGTTGATTACAAATTACTTAAGTATGGTGGAGGCGGCGAGAGTCGAACCCGCGGCCGATCTCCAGTAGAAGATCAGATTGAAACAAGGCCACTTTCAGAAAATACGGCCATCACGGGAGCCTTTGGTGCTTTAGGACGCCCCGGTAGGTATCACCAACATACCCGTGGACTTCTGAGCTACGCTGATTCCCGTAGCGCGAGCTTCTTCTTGCGTTCCCATTCTGCACCACCGAGCAAAACGAACAGCAAGAGTGCTATTCCCACCATTGCCCAATGCCAGCCCTGCGGCAGCTTCGATCGTTTCTCTTGTCCCATACGTTTAGTAGATGTATTTTCCGGCGTCCGTGGGTCGATCCTTCGTGCGAAGTTCTGTCCCTACAACCGCCAGATCAGGTTGGACAGTTCCCTCCAACTCGCCTTTTCTATGGCAACTGCTCTAGATACGAAAATCTCGGAAACTTGCCGGACCATTTCTAGCTGAGGTAGGCGATCTGGTCAGGCGGCGCTCCACTTCAGCAAACAGTTCTGACGCCTGTCTCACACGAAAGTGGCCTTGGACCCTGCCCCATTCGCGCCGTACTGTTGCAGGGTACGAAAGAAACTTGACAAAGCAGGGGCGATAAATGGGCGCGTCGGTAGGGGAGTTGAAGGAGCTCGGGGCCTTATTTGAACAGGGTGAACAGACTCCACACCATGAGGCTGGGCACGCGATTGTCATGGCTTGGCTGAAGTTGTCGCTCGTTGAATTGACCATAGAAGACGATGAAGAGGGTGAGACGACCGGTCAAGTGACTCTTTTGCCTGAAACGTATCGCCGTGACTATACCGACAGCGCAATAGGCTGTGCTGCTGGGCAAGCTGCAGACAACTTGCATGAAGAATTCCGTGGTAACCCTTCCTTTGACTGGGACAACAGCAATGACAACAATCAGATTAGGATTCTCGGAATGCTGGTGGAGTGCTTCACTACCGATGATCAGCGGGGATGGTTCAATTACGTGCGAAGATACGCGGAGTCGATCTTGCGCATTCCGTACGTGTGGGCAGCCGTGGAACAACTCGCGAGCAGGTCGGTCGAGTTGGGCGGTGAGGGTGAAATTCCTGCACAGGAAGCGCTGAGGATCTTGCGGGCCTGTAAGAATGCGACCCCAGCGGAACGCTAACGGGGTACAGCCCGAGAGCGAGCTAGGGAGCGTCTAGGACGATTTAGAGATACCTACAGACTGCCCAGGCGTCGCTTCTGAGGCACCTGACTTTACCTCTCCACGACCGGAGCAAAGCACGAGCATGGATTCCTCCGAGACTTACTCCGTTGTCCGCGGAAGGGCGACAGCAGTCTTCGTGTTTCCGACTGGCTACGACCGGGGGCAACCTGCTGCAGCGGACGCGGTGCTACTACTTCACCGATGTCGCTATGGCGGCGCTTGGGGCTAAGTTCGAAAGTCGAGGGTCCCAAGAGCAAACGAACGATTCCTTTCGCCGAATCTCATAGACTGCCAGGTTCGACCCCCATGGCCCGATACAACGCTGAGGCCGGACGAGTTGATTGTCGCGGTCACTTTGCCTCCAGCTAAGTTCGGCAGGAACGCCTATTACTTGAAGATTTGCGATCGTAACAGCTACGCCTTTGCGCTGATCTCTGTAGCGGCTGGGCTCGAACCCGCGTCCGAAATCCATGTCAGCAGAGAGACTCCATGCTTAGTCGAGTTCCGGAGATTTCGCTGTTTGTCTGCGTGATCCGTTTCGGGCGCTTCTTCTCGGGGATTATCGGGATCGCCGACGCTCTTGGGTCTGCCCAATGGTGATGATGTCAGTGTCGTTAGTGGTCTTCAGCTGTTCAAAGTGGATGAATGACCAGATCAAAAGATATCGCGGCTGTTCCAGCGCCGAGCGTGATGCGATACTCCTGGCCTGGGCGAGGATGGAACACCAGGGCTGGACGGAAGCACGCTGCGCCCAAGACGCCAGGCTTTGCCTCGGTTCTCTGCTGCTTGGTCACCTCGTCATAGGGAACGCCATTCAACACCACCGCGAAAGCTTTGTAGGCGCACTTACCTTGCCGGTACACCTCCAGCAATGGCTGGCAATTGGAGAGCCACGCTAAGACGCGGGACTCAATCGAGGAAAAATCCGAAATCAGAAGCCGGTGATTCTCGGGCGCTCGAAAACTCGAACGAATAGTCGAGCTGAGGGCAGCACGCAATCCAGGCCCGGTGGAATAAACTCCTGCCGGATCGCGTCGGTGATCTCTTCCACCCGATCCTCGACTGAGCGGTCAGGACGGGCGAGGTTTTGCGTCTGCACATCGCGGCCGCCCCATCGGCCCGTGTGGCCGATGTGGAAACCGAACTGATCACGCAGCCGGCTTCGCGGCCGGGGAAGATCATGCCCTCGAAGGCGTCCAGAGTCATGCCCCCCGAAGCGATCCTGGTGGACCTTTTTACGTTGGGGCCGATTAAGCGACTATGGCTCCGGTTATACATGACGGCCTGCCTTCAAGACCTGTGTCGCTGGCCTGACGCAATGGGGTGCATCGGCGGGCTGGACCAGTATGGGGGTGCAGGCAATCGTGGGTGGACGAGAGGAAGCGCTGGGGAAGAAAAATCAACTACAATCTGAAGACGGTGGCCCCTAAGGGCCAACAGACCAAAGATGTAGGATCGTATCCCCCCGACGTGTAAGCCCCCACGGCCACTCCGCGCCTACCCTTAACCAGTAGCCGGAGGGTGTCTTTGCGAGCGAGCGCTGAAAATCGGTTTACCACCGCGAAGGTACTTGTTTTCCCGAACCACATGGCTAACCCTAAAGCCAAGCCCAATCCGCAACCGGCCCCATCCCAACAGACTGGAGGGGGACCGCAGCCCCCCAACATTTGGGTAAAAATCGCCGTCGCGGTGAGTGCATTGTCCGCCCTCTTCACCTTGGGGGGAATTCTATACACGGTCCATGTTCACAATGAAGGAACCCAAAAGACGACATCAGACGAGCACATTGGGCACCTGATTGACGAAAAAGTTAATGCGGCGCAAGCGGCTACAAATCAAAGGCTGGGAAAAATTGATGATCAGGTTGCCAAGGTGATCCAACAATTAGGCCAGCTTCAGGGAACGTTGCACATCTACACCCCAGCACACGAAAAGCCGAAAGCAACCGTGAAACAGTCGGACCCCAACCGGATGGCCGAGAGCAGCAACCCGGACAAAGCCCTGACGGGCATTCGGGCCAGTCTTAAACAGGCGCAAGACCAGAATAGGATTTTGCCGGACCTCACCCTGATCGAGTACAAGAAGAAAGTCCAGACTCTGCCAACATCTGCGGCCGACTACTGGGCCACCGCTGCGGCCATCATCAACTATCAGTCATACGTGAACCAGATAGAAAACAAGGCACCGGACCCGTTGCAGGTTGCAAAGCCATGTCTTTTCTTAACCCAGGGATTGGGGAGCAACAATGTGATCGAGGGTCCAATGCAATTTAGTAATTGCGTCGTCGATCTGGATGGGACCCAGAACCTCGTCCAAGGGGCAGTCTTCGTGAATTCCGTGATCCAGTGGCACGGTGGCCCGGTGACGATCCAACCCGCCAGATTTATCAATTGTCGATTCATCATCGACATCACAACAAAGCCAGCCAATCCCGATCTACTGCAGAAACTGCTGGCATCTGATCAGACTAACTTCACCCTCAGCGCCACCGGCTGAGAGCGTTTACCAGGACGCGCATCGGCCCATTATCCACCCATGGGGATGATCGATACCTAAAGGTTCTATCGATCAGGCCGATAAGGCGCGGCACGTTTGCTGGGTTCAAAAAACCCTTGCAGGGCTGGGCAGCAGAGTTATCCTTTTGTTGCGGCGCAACCGAGGGCCGTAGCGTGCTCAGGGGTTTTGGTGCCTGAGCATACTCGACACAAGACGCGACACCACAAGACCAGACTTGACGAGACGCGACAGCATTTGACCTGACGTGGCATCACGACTCAAGACGAGTCAAGGGTAGTGCAGGCGGGGAAGGGTCCTTCGGGACTCTTCCCCGTTTTGCTTTATGGCTTTAATCCTGCCGACCGGCCACCATCTTGTCACCGCCCTGGAGCGACCTGAGGATTTGACGAATCGGGATCACGACCGTCACGCCCGAATTCTCGCCATTCATAGCCGGGTAATAACCATCGAGGAACCCGATTATCTCGCCCGTCTGGTTATTGAAGACCGGGCCACCGCTGTCCCCATGATTGGAGTGCAGGTCGATCAGGTAAACCCAGCGGCCCCGCTCGTCCTTAAACGAAGTGCTGGATACCATCCCACCGCTGGTGACCAAGCTCGGGATCCCCGCAGCATAACCGTTTACAGCCGGAAAACCCGAAACTGAAATCGCATCTCCGGGTCGAGGCTCAATTTTCTGGAAGATCGGTACCGTGCGGAGCGGGACCGGGCTTTTTCCGTTGATGATGATGTCAGGTTTCGTGAGAAGACTTTGATCGCTTGCGAGTAGAGCGATATCGAGTTGACCGTCTTCCTTTACGATTTCCGCTCTGTGCTTCGCATTATTGTTGGAAAGTTCGACCCCATATACCGCTCTCTCGACGTTTAGGGGTGGGGCAGAAGCCATCACGTCTATCGCTCGAAAGGAACCCGGGACCAAGCTCAATTGCTTGGCCGGTAACAACTGCTCAAGAGCAGCTCGATTCATTTCCAGGCTCACGATGTGCCCGGCGGTTACGATTCGCCCCTGTGCATCAAGAATGAATCCGGTTCCTGTGCTGGTCCAAGGAAGGGTCTGAATGGTTCCATCCTGCGATCGCACCTGTGCAGTAAATCTGGCGAATACCCGGACCACCGATCGGTCGACTTGATCGACCACGTCGGCCAACGGTCTGGGGGTTGAGGAATGCGAGGAGACGGTTCTGGGGCCTGATTGTCCAATTGCTGAAAAGGAAGAGGCGAGCATCACTACAGCGATGCTTACAGCATGTCCTATGGTTTTCATCGAGAGACTCCTTTGTCTAAAACGTGGAAAAAGTTTTGGACAACACAGGAGCCCGATGCTAAATTTGCTTCGCGTCAGTTCCTTGCTGGCCAACCGCGCTGAAACGGGTCGCATGCTTTCGAAGGGCGAGGTGACCCGTTCAGCCACCTATACGGCATATCGGTGGCACGAAGGTACCGCTCTCCATGGTGTGTGTCAAGATGGAACCACTATAACTGGTGGTTTATATGCATATGCCCGAAACCCTGGTTCTAAAATTGTGTGGTTTAGGGGTGCCAATGGGCGCTGCCCAATACCCATTAGCAGGCGGGGAAGGGTCTTCGGACTCTTCCCGTTTTGCTTTTGCGGGTTGGGTCATGCCTTTTTCAAGAGCCAGGGTTTGTTCTTCTTAGGCGCGCTGACCCGATGCCCGCCCTGTACGGCATGCTTCTCCGGTAAGTCTTTATTTATGAGTGCGATCTCAGCGCGAAGCCCAGTGGCATTGGTGACGTGGCGAGCAAAAGAGTCTAAACTCGAAATGTTTTGGGACGCCAACAAAACACAACTACTTAGCTCAGGTCTCGCCTTTCATTCGGGGCGGCAAGAGAGACACCATTCGGCGCCCCTCTGCACCCGCAAGACGAGTCCGGTGGCGATTCAACGTCAGCCCGCACAACCTGCAAAGGGAAGACCAGCGATAAAACGGCCGCTTGAGCTTCATGCTTGGCTGGCGTCACTGCTTCTCCTCGCCAATGAAAAAGAGAACAGGGAACCGAAATTTCGTCGGCCATACAACCTTCATGTTCGAGTGTTGCGAACGTCTGATCTTGCCAGCCGAGATCTCTGTCATAAAAAGGCTTCAACCGCAGATTGAAAGCCAGGTGCATGACCGGTTAAAGCCTTGACCGCTTCTCTCGCATATCTGAATGGGCCTCGTGAGTTCCCTAGGTGAGCCCCTGGCGAACCAGCAATTCCTCAACCGCGCGGTTTGCCTCATCCATTGCCTGGTTTGTAAAGGCCGCGGCGCCTGCGTCTGAGTTGGCGATCGAGACCAGGCCAAAGCGATGCCGTCCGGCGATGTGTGGCCGCTCTTCCAGCGGCACCTCTGGATCAGCCAGCGAGTCGTAGGTGTACGCATAGCCGTAGGGCCAGCGGTTCACTGTGATCGCGAGGATGTCCTCAGCCGGATCAAAGTCCGTGCCCGCCAGCATTCGGGCCAATTGCTGGCGCACGTCCAGCTCGAACTTCTCGAAGCTTGCGTTCAGCAGCCATTCCTGGCCAATACGGTTCTGCTCTTTGCGCGGCAAACCCGGCTTGTTGGGATTCGCCATCAGGTGTACCAGGATCGGCTCCTCCGGCGTCGTCACCCCGGAGTAGCCGCCCACCGTGGTACCGGGATCAAGTTGCGCATGCGGATAAAACATACCTGGCGAGCTGAAGCGTGATACACCCAGCTTTACGAACGGGGTCCAGCGCTTAAGCAAGACATTGGTGTAGACCATCGGCACCTTGACCGGATAGAAGAGCGCCTGCTTCTGCTTCTCGGGAATCTCGGGCACCAGATAAGGAATGAGGCGGTTGTAACAGGCGAGGATACAATTGCGCGCGCGCACCGCATGCAGCTTTCCATCCTGGCGATAAGCGATGTCCACCCAGTTTGCGCTCTCGGGTGAGCCCTCGTGCTTGACCCGCACCACCGGCGAGCTCAGGCGGATACGCATCGACGCCCCTTCCACATCGAGCTTGCCGTAATCAAGCTTCGACCCGACGATGGTGTTCATGGTCGGATCGCCCGGCAACGCTTCCGGCACCAGCCGCGAAACCAGCAACCGCGCCACCGAGGCATTGCCGTCAGGAAAGTGGAAGAAGAAGGAGCCCTCGTTGTAGGTCTCTTCGAGCTTGAGTCCGAGGCCATTGAAACCGATCGAACCATGTTCCGCCGCTTCCAGCGCGGGCAGCGTGTCGACTCGCTTGTTGTTGCGCTCACCGTCGCCGAGAAATACGGGTAGCGCGCCGGGGTCCATCCTGGCTACATGAAGCAGGTAATCCTGGTAGCTCATCTTGGCAAGCCTGGCTTTCTTCTCTTCAATCGTCATGCCGGCCATGTAGTCGGGATTCTTCCCATGGAGACGCACCAAGTCGCGCTGCGCCGCTTCAGAGAGGGGAGACTTGGCAAAAAACTCTTTCCACGGCGTACGCCCCAGCCCGGACACCACGCGATCATCACCAAAATGTTCCTTGTCGAAGAACATGGCCGAGCCCAGTTTGTAGTTGGTCTCCAGTTCGTGATTGATGAACTCGGGATAGCGCGACACCTCGATGCCAAGCTCCTTGAGCAATGCCTTGGCGCCATAGCTGTAGGGGTAAGGCGTCGCGATGGCCATGGTGCCGCCAAACCCGAGATAGGTTTTGCCTGCGTGCTCGAACTGGTTGCGTTTGGCGTGGCCACCGATATCGTCCTGGTTATCGAGAATGAGGATGCGCTGGTCCTCGCCCAATGCCTTGCGGTAGAAATGCGCCGCAGAAAGACCCGAGATACCGCCACCGACGATCACCAGGTCGTAGGATTCGTTGATTTCGGCCTGAGGCACAGGAAAGGCTTTGTACTTACCCGTGCGCAGATTTTCAAACTCTGAGATAGAGGCGGGATAGTTGCCGCGCAGGCCGGAGCGCAGCGGCGGATAGTTCTCCGCCGTGAGACCGCCGTCTGCCGTCGCGGCACGCGCAGCTGCTTGTGCCATCAAACCATTGCCTGGGATCCGGGTGGAAGCGGCGGTGACTGCCATACCATTGAGAAAATCGCGCCGGGTAATGGGGCGATCCATACCGAGTTTGCGAAAGAGAGCGTCCATGCAAATCCTCTGGTTCTAAACAACGTTCGCGGGTGTTGTTCCAGTTAGGAGAGCAGGGGCATCGATCGCCGATCCACGACCTCGGTGACCGCGCGATAAGCTTCCCCAATCGCTGCGTCGGTATGCGGGCTGGCGGCTGCATCGGCATTCGCGATGCTGATGCGTCCGAAGGGCTGCCGCGCAATCACGCAGGGCCGCTCCGGCGATGAGGTGTAAACCCACTCCAGCGGATCGTAAAGGCTGCTGTAAGTATAGGAGTAGCCGTGCGGCCAACGATTCACTGTGATGGCGATGATATCTTCCGCGGGATCGAAGCCGCCTCCACCCAGGGTGCGCGCCAGTTGATCGCGAATATTGCGCTCGAAGGTCTCGATGCTGGTGTTTAACAAATCGTAGCGGCCGGCCCGGTACTGGTCTTTGCGCGGCAGCCCCGGCGAACAGGGCGTACGCACCATGTGCAACACAATCGGTTCCTGGGGGGTTTGCGCATGGCGCAGTTCACCCAGGCTTGCAGCCTCGGTCAGCGCAATGCTGGTGTGATACATGGTCGGCGTGGTCACGCTGCGCATGCCAAGCTTCTGAAATGCCTCCCAGTTTTTTATGGCAACGCTGGTGTAGACCAGCGGGGCCTTGATGTTGTAGGCCAGCGCCTTCTTTTGCGCCTCAGGCAGCGACGGCACCAGGTAGGGGATGAACATGTTCCAGCAGGCCATCACCACGGCTGCGCCCTTCACCTGATAAGTCTTGCCGCCGTTCACGTAGTTCACCACCACGCCGGTGGGGTTCGCTTCGGGACCTTCCTGGGTAACATTCACTACCGTGCTGCTGAGCCGGATGCGCGTACTCTGGCCGCTGCGGTCGAGACAGTCATAACGCACCTTGGCCATACCCACGTCATCCATGGTCTTACCCGGAACGGCATCTGGAATAAGTTTGCGCACCAGGAGACGAGCTACGGTGGCATTGCCGTCGGGGAAGTGGACCGCGGCCCCGCCTTCTTTCTGCCGCCCGTGCTGGCCGCCGGGCAAATCGGCGAGCACGCCGTCGGGCATCGGATCCAACTTCAGTCCGCGAAAGCCGGGGAGCCCCATGCCCCAACAGAAGAGCGCGGGGGTCGCATCCGTACCCACGGCAAAGACGCCCGCCGGCACATTCTGGAAGAACCAGATCACCTGTTTATCGACCTTGGCGAATTGCAGCAGGTAATCGTTATAGCTGATCTTGGCCAGACGGAGCTTCTTCTCGGCGGAACAAACCAGGCATATAGTCGGGCTGATTGGGATCGAAGAGGCGCAGCATATCTTTCCTCGCTGCTTCGGAGAGCGGCGTCTTCGCCAGGAACTGCGGGGAAAAAACGCGCCCAACACCTTCCTCATAGTCGAGCCCACCGACCACCAATTGGTCCTTGCCCCAGGTTTCCTTATCGAAGAAGTAGGAAGGCTTAAGCCCCAGCGAGTTGTAAAGGCCATGATTGGTGGCGTTCTCGGCCTTGTACCGGTCGAGGTCGATGCCGATATCCTGCAGTACCTGCTTAGCGGCCTGGTTGTAACGTTGGGGCGACTCGATGTTCAATGTGCCGCCATTGATTGCCAGGGTGCGGCCGTTGTAGACAAACTCATTCCGCTTGGCGTGGCCGCCAAAGTCATCGTGGTTATCGAGTACGAGCACCTTGGCCTTGGGGCCTACATCCTTGATGAAGAAATGCGCCGCTGAGAGGCCGCTGATGCCGCCGCCCACCACGATCAGGTCATAGGGCTCATCAGGATTCAACACGCCGGCGAGATTCCACGACCGCTGGTCGCGCATCTGGTGCGCCGCCTCGAACGATCCAGGGTGGTCTCCGCGCATGCCGATGCGCTGTGGCGGGTATGGGTTTTGGGGGGCGGCCGCTTCTGGTCCCGCTGGCGGCTCGGCCATCATGCCATTTGCAGTTCCAGGTATGAGCGATGCGGCAAGCCCCATGCCAGCACCGTAAATGAAATCGCGCCGATCGATCTTTCGGTTCATGCCCAGCGTATGGTCGGAAAATTCGCTCTTGTGCTCGGCGCCGTCGCTCAATCAGTTCTCCGTCTCGGCGGACGCACCGCCGTGGTTACGCATAGGGTTGATCTGCGTCGCCACCCTCAACGGCACAGCGCCGTTCCGCGTTGCCGGCGAGAGATAGAGCTACCGCCGAAACCTTGAAGGCTGTTCCAATGATTAGAGTGTTTCAGGGATACCGCGTTGAGTACTGAGTCTACACAAGAAAATATAGGGTTACAAAAAAATACTAGACACCGAAAATAAAACGCGTTAGTGTTCGATCATTCCTTCTATCGCTTGCGCCGCGCTAGCGCACCACCAACAGCGCATCAGACTGAGTTCGGAACCCGCTTACGGAACCATGTTCCTTCCGTGGCAAATCTGCAGTTAGTTTGCGGTCAACTCTCTTACATGGCAGCCAGGTCGCTGCTTTCGTCGACACACGACGTGGTCATTTAAGGCAGGCGTTACCCCTGCGTAGCAACAACGGGGCCTTCCCTCCATTGCTTGCGTGTTTTTTGGGGCGCGATGCCAGTTGCATGATCGCGGCGCAGTGTCTGGCTTACTGCGCCGCCCGTCCGCAACTCCCCGCGGGGCGGGCCCTGTAATCACAGCACTGCGATGTGCCGGGCCTGCAAGGAGAGGGACCTGTTGCTTCACCCAGGAACGTGGGGAAAGAAAGGCGATGAACCAGCAGACGGCGTGACGCCCAGTAATCATTTCGCAGAGACGGCACATAGTCGTAGCAAGCCTGCTGCTCGCTGCAACGTCCTTTTGCATGGCCGCCACGCCCCCAGCGGATACGGTGCTGCTGCATGGCCACATCTATACCGCCAATCCGCAGCAGCGCTGGGTAGAAGCGCTGGCCATTCGCGGCGACAGCATCGTTGCCGTCGGCACAACGGCTGAGGTGGAAAAGCTGCGTGCGCCCTCGACCAAGGTCATCGACCTTGCAGGCCGCATGGTGATGCCCGGCATCATCGACGACCATACGCATTTTATCTGGGGCTCGGCCGGCCTGGTCGGGGTGAAGCTCGCCGGAGCACGGACGGTCGCCGAAGTGAAACAGCGGCTGAGCGCATATGCCAAGGCGCATCCCAAAGAGACATTCGTCTATGGCGCCGGCTGGGAGTACGGATTTTTTCCACCCACGGGCCTGCCGACGAAAGAGATCCTCGACGAGTACTATCCCAACCGCCCGGTCGAGATCATGTCGGGCGATGGTCACAGCCTCTGGGTCAACACCAAAGCTCTGACTATGGCTGGAGTTACGCGCGACACGCCGGACCCTGCTGGTGATTCGCACGGCATCATTATTCACGATACGAAGGGCGAGCCCACCGGCGTGCTCGAAGAAGCCGCCAAGCAGCTCATTATTGCGCGGCTGCCCTTCAGTCACGAACAGAAGACCGCCTTTTTGAAAGTAGGCATGCGCGAGGCCAACAGCCACGGTGTGACCAGCGTGGTCAACGCCACGGGTGACATTTCGGAAATGGAACTCTACCAGGAACTGCATCGGCATGACGCCCTGACGGTGCGCATGACGACTGCTTTTGGCATGGATGTGGGTGTGAAACACACCCTGTCGCCGCAGGAATTAGCAGATTTCGAGCAGGCGCGTAAGCGCTTTACCGGAGATTGGGTGCGTGCGGGCGTTATCAAGTTCTTTTCCGACGGCGTCATCGAGACCCACACTGCGGCCATGCTTCAGCCTTACGCAAACAAGCCGGGTGATAGCGGTTCAACGCTCTATACCCCGGAGCAATTCCGCAAATATTTTCTGGAACTCGACAAGCGCGGCTTCCAGGTTATGACCCATTCCATCGGCGACGGCGCGGTGCGCACCGTGCTCGATGCCTACCAGTACGTCGAGAAGATCGATGGCCCGCGTGACCGCCGGTGGAGAGTGGAGCATATCGAAACCATCAATCCCAAGGACGTTCCCCGGTTTGCCCAGCAGCATGTGATCGCCAGCATTCAGCCCTGGTGTTGCCCCATGAAGACAAGGCCTGGGCCGACAACGTCGGACCGCATATCTCAGATACCGAAGGCCTGCGCTGGCATGACATTGAGGCGGCGAATGCAGTCGTAGCTCTTGGCAGTGACTGGCCGGTGACACCGATCAATCCCTTTCCTACGATGGAGATCTCCCTCACGCGGCAGGGGGGTAGGGGTAGCGCGCATCCACCGTTCCACCTCGATCAGGCCTTTACCCTGGAGCAGGTCCTGGATGGCTACACCCGGAATAGCGCCTATGCGGAGTTCATGGAGAAACGGCTGGGAACACTTGAGCCGGGCAAGCTGGCTGACCTGATCGTCCTTTCACAGGATCTGTCGAAAATAGCTCCCTCGTCTATCGGACAGACCCAGGTTCTGCTGACCCTGGTAGGCGGGAAAGAGGTCTGGCGAAAGGAATTACCGAGCCGGTGACCGGCGGTCGAAGATCCAAACCAGCTCCATCGCCATAGTTAGCGCGGCGATATAAGGTCGTTTCTTCTTAGTCATCACTCATTGTCCTGAGGGTGCCGAAGACTGCCAACCAGAAGCGGCTCGGTAGACCGGATTGGGAACAGAAGGTCTGGAAAGGACTGAACTCTGGCTTTCGTGGCAGGTTTCGCATCCCGTGGGAGCTTCCTTCTTCCGATGGCAGGCGACGCAACCGGCCATGGTGGTGACGTTCGTGGTCCTGCTGATCACTTCCATCTGCGCCACGTTGCCATGGCACGTTTCGCAGGTAAGGCCGGCTTCAAGATGCCTACGATGGCTCCAATAAACAAAACCGGGAACGGAATAGACCGGCTTCCAGGGAATCGGCTGTCCGGACTTAGCGAATGCAGCCAGCTGCTGAATCGCGGGCTTGTCACTTGCTACAGTAGCGTGGCAGCCCATGCACGTTTGTGCAGCCGGAAGCGTCATCAGGTTGCCCGGCTCCGGGTTGGTATGACAAAACTTGCAGGGGAGGCTTGATAGCTCAAATGTGTCTTTATGGTTGAACGGGAGGGGTTAAACCAACATACAGGCGGAGGAAGCAAGGCTGCGGAGAGCTTGTTGTGCAGAGGACAAGGCCGAAAGCAATGCTGGTGCAAGTCGAGGGGCGCCGCCCTGCACCATCCACAAAGCCACTCGAGCTTTCTTTACTATCCTCATGGGCGGAGTTCTCCCATCGCGCTCTTATTCTCTGCGTCCTGATACCTTGGCTTTAAACGCAGATAGTGCTTTGCATCGAAGCCCGCCTCAAGGTTTTGACTAGACTACCGGAGCCCTAGCATCCGCAAAGCCTGCAGTCAAATTTCGCTGCTGTTTTTACCTTGACACCGTCCAGTGCCTTTCTAACCCTGCAATATTTTCCGATCCGCCGCGCGAAAGTATCTGAATCCCAGCTTGAGAAGCGATGCGACTGCTGGTTGCCGACGATTCAGGCAAAGAGCGATGCTTCTCATCAAACCCAACATCCAAACCTTCCAGGACCACTTCTCAGGTCAACCCACGGTACTGGTTTACCGAACTAACCCTTGGCTTTCTGCTGGTTCAATGAGAAAACTTCCTGCACGGCACGATATCCCTGGTCGATGGCGATATTTGTGTAGGCGTGACCATCGGAGTCTGAATTTGCAATCGTGATTCTCCCGAACGGCTTGCGCCCCAAAACGCATGGTCGATCCGCGGGGAGACGATTCTGAGGCTCGAAGAGGGGATTGTATTGGTCAGCGTACCCATGCGGCCACCGGTTTACCGTGATCGCCTGGATATCACGCAACGAGTCAAATCCGCTGCCCGCAAGCATGCGGTTCAATTGGTCATGAATCTTGCGTTCGAACACTTCATATGGAGTCGTGAATAGTTCGTAACGTCCGGCCTTGAATTGCGCCTTGGCTGTCAGTCCCGGCTTGCATGGAGTGCGTAGAAGGTGCAGCACGCAAGGCTCCTCAGGAGACGCCGGAAATTTGTAGCTGCCCATGGATACCGGAAAATCCAGCATAGTCGTGCTGAAGTAACTGCTTGGGGCATAGATACCACTGACGCCCAATTTGGCAAAGGCCGTCCAATTGCGGATCTGGACATTCACATAGACGAGAGGCTGCTTGACCGCATACGCCAACGCTTCCTTCTGCGGCTCAGACATCTCAGGACAGAGATACGGCACGACGCAGTTGTAGCAGGCGAGCACGCTCGCGTTCCCGCCAACGGTGTGCAGCTTTCCTGCAAGTGAGTAGGTCACCTCCACTGTCTCGCTCAGATTTTTCACACGCACTGCCGTGCTGTTCAACCGGATGCGCACTGGTGAAGAAGCCTGGTCGAGCCTGGTGTAGTCCATCTTTGCCGTGACGATGTCTTCCATGGTGTTGCCG
>CAVVBS010000008.1:0-509418 GCA_963746595.1 uncultured Acidobacteriaceae bacterium | reverse complement strand
ACTTTCGCCACGCGCATGAAGACCGCGGGCGCCGCCAACTCGCTGACCGCGGCGGCCAGGAACAGTCCGGTCGCCATGCCGTTGAGCAAAGCGTCCCAGGCGATGATGCCGTGCCACCCCGGCACCTTGGTCACTGTCATATTCGCATAGCCGCTCTGGCCCCCTTGTTTCCGGCAAGGGAGGTTTGGTGACAGCGTGCTGCGGTCTGGAGTCTGTGTGCATTCAGGGCTTCAAAAGAAACACCACCACGAGCAGTACAGCGATAGCGGCCAAGCCGCCGGCGACGGAACGAACGTAATCTCCCATCATGTGCAGCCACGGATTGAATGGAGCATCCGGCAGGCCATAAACGGAAGGGCGATCGACCAGCAGATAGAAGGAATGCATTTCGGAATACGTCTCACTCGGGACGTCGCCATAAAGGTACGCCTGCGGGACGCCGCGCTCGTGAAGTTGCTCCACACGTTTGCGGGCCTGCTCGCGAAGCTCGTCGACCGGGCCGAAGTGGATGGACTGGGTTGGACATGCCTTGGCGCAGGCCGGCTCCAGACCGTCGCGCTGGCGGTCATAGCAGAGCGTGCATTTGTGCGAATGCCCGCCCATTTCGCTGCGCGTGATGACGCCGAACGGGCAGGCCGCTATGCAGCACGAGCAACCGTTGCAGATGTCAGCCTGAATATAAATGTTCTGGAACTCATTTTGAATAATGGCGCCGGTCGGGCAAGCCTGATGGCAAGGGGCCGCCAGGCAATGCTTGCAATGGTCGCTCATCATGAGCCAGCGGTTAAGAGGCGACTCGTCGGATACCGTGTCCAGGGAAACAAGCTGGTCCAGGGATGTGACGGATTGGTTCGTGGGAGAACTGCTCAATGAATTTCACATGGCGCCAGGTGGTCGCCGACAACTCATTCGTATTGTCATAGCTATTGCCGGACCAGTTAAAGCCATCCGAGGGTAGTTGGTTCCACTGCTTGCACGCCACCTCGCAAGCCTTGCAGCCGATGCATACGGTGGTGTCGGTGTAAAAGCCAGTAGGCGTTTGGGGCTTGGGCGCTTCACCACGCAGGAACGGATAGATCAGGCGTCCCAGCACCTCCGGCACCAGGCCGCGCGGTTCACCACGCAGGTACGGATCGATCAGGCGTCCCAGCAGCTGTGACAGCCGGCCGCGCGGCGGATCGCTGGTCTGGGGCAAAGCGGACAGTTCCTGTTCTCTACTTGCCATGTCCGATCCTTCCTTCTGGTTGGGCGCTGGCCGGCGTGTCCGGGATCGGATCGAGGGTCGGCCAGTGCGCTGTGGGCACCGTCGGGTGCAGAGCCTGGCCTTCGAGCCGCCCGGCTTGGACTTGGCAAGTGAACGCCTTGCTTTCGTGCATGCTCACGTTGGGGTCGGCCAAGAGCGCGGTCAGGTCGTTGGCGTTGCCGCCGACGATCTCCCCGGCGAAAGCCCAGTGGAACGGGAGGCCGATCTGGTGGACCACGCGCCCCTCGACGACAAAGGGCCGCAGCCGCCGGGTCACCATCGCACGGGCCTCGATTCGACCGCGCGGCGTTTGGATCGTCATCCAGCCGCCGTGAACGATACCGCGCTCGGCGGCCAGCTCGTAGCTCAGCTCGGCGAACATCTCCGGTTGCAATTCGTTGAGCCAGCTATTGAAGCGGCTCATCGGCCCACTGAGGTAATGTTCGGTGAGACGGAACGTCGTGGCCACCACGGGATACTCGGCTGTCGGCATGTGGGCGATGTGGTTCAGCGGTCCTGCGAACAAGCGCACCGTCGGGTTGGTATTGTGTTTGGGATAGAGCAGGTTGCCGAACGGCGACTCGACCGGCTCGTAATGCGTGGGAAGAGGCCCGTCCTTGATGCCGGGGGAGTACAGCCAGCCCAGTCCGTCGGCCTTGGTGATGAAGGGGTGTGTGCCGGCGATGGCGGCCATGCCGGTCGCGCCTGGAGGCGGTTGGTAATCGGGCGGCTTGTTCAGCTCGAAGTCCGGTTTGTCGAGTCCGACCCAGCTCCGCTTCTCTGCGTCCCACCAGACCAATTTCTTACGCTCCGACCAGGGCCGCCCCTCGGGGTCGGCCGAGGCGCGGTTGTACAGGACGCGGACATTGTTCGGCCAGGCGAAGCCCCATTCCGGTTGGATTGGGTTATCCGTGATCTTGCGTTCGTCCGCACGGTTGCGGCCCGGCTCGGGGAAGACGCCGCTGTAGACCCAGCAGCCGCATGCCGTCGTGCCGTCGTCCTTCAACTCCGAATAGCCGCTGACCAGACGAGGCCCCCCGGTGCGCGGGTCGATTTCATCCAGCCGGTGACCGTTTATCTCCATGAGGACCTTCTCCAGGTCCGGTTCCCCTTCAATGCGGCTGAGCGTTCCATCGGGCAGACGCGGCTGCTCGTCGAAGTCGTAGTCCCAGGTGAGGTTCAGCAGCCCCTGATCCCTGGGATCGGTGGAGCCGGCGTAGAGCTGCTTGAGGCGCTTACCCAGGTTGTAGAAAAACCAGGCGTCGGAACGGCAATCGCCGGACGGATCGATGGCTTTCTTGTGCCATTGGATGAGCCGCTGCGTCTGGGTTAAGCTGCCCTCCTTCTCCTGAGCGGCCGCCGCGGGGATGAAGAAGACCTCGGTCCCGATCTCGGAGGGCGGCGGCGCATTCCGGTCGTTCTTCCAGAAGGTGGCGCTTTCCGTCTCGAACCAGTCGAGAACCACCAGCCACTCGAGGTTGCGCAGGCCGGCACGGTGCAGACCGGCGTTGGGTCCGCCGCCGGCGGGGTTCTGACCAGCCAGGAAGTAGCCCTTCACCCCACCCTTTGACATGCGATCGAAGTAGGCCAGTTGCGAGTAGTCGCCGTCCACGCGCGGCACCCAGGAGAACCCGAAATCGTTGTCCGGCGTTGCTCCGTCGCCGTACCACGCCTTGAGCAGGCTGACAATGAATTTGCTAAAGTTCGCCCAGTAGCCGGTGGGCATCCCTCCATTCTCGATGTAAGAACCCAAATCCTCGTGCGCGGGGTCGTGTGCCGCGGGTTGCGGCAGGTAGCCGGGCAGTGTGTCGTACAAAGTCGAGATGTCGGTCGCGCCCTGGATGGTAGAGTGGCCGCGCAGGGCCATGATGCCGCCGCCAGGCCGCCCCATGTTGCCGAGCAACAATTGCAGGATGCCGGCAGTGCGTATGATCTGCACGCCGGTGGTGTGCTGCGTCCAGCCCAGCGCGTAGGCGATGCAAGTGGTCCGCTCGCGTCCGGAGTTGGTGCAGAGCAATTCCGCGACGCGCAGAAACTCTTCCGGCTTGCAGCCGCACACCTGGGAAACGACCTCCGGCGTGTAGCGGGCGAAGTGCCGGCGCAGAATCTGCATAACGCAGCGCGGATGCTGCAAGGTCGGGTCGCGCTGTGCGTTTGCCGGGTCTTTGTACGGCCAAGGTATGTGGCTGCCTGCTGCCATCCGTGGAGTGGCCACGAGGGTCGTGCTCCTGAGTCGACTGCGTCGAACCGTTCTGCTCCGCGTCGCCGTTCTACTCTCGAAGCCCCAATGGCCCTGCTTGGAATCATAGGACTCGTGCTGCTGGTCGAAGCCGCTAAACATCCCTGCCAGATCTTCGGTATCCCGGAAACCTTCGTCGATGATCGTCGAAGCGTTGGTGTAGGCCAGGACGTATTCATGAAACCAACGGTCGTTCGTTAAGACGTAATTCACCAGGCCGCCGAGGAAGGCGATGTCGCTCCCGGAGCGGATGCCCACGTAAAGATCGCACACGGCCGACATGCGGGTGAAGCGCGGATCGACATGGATCAGGGTCGCGCCTTTCAGCTTGGCCTCCATGGGCCATCGGAAGCCGACAGGTTGAGCCTCCGCCATGTTCGATCCCATGAACAGGATGCAATCGCTATTGGCCATGTCCTGCTGATAATTTGTGGCCGCGCCGCGGCCGAACGAGGCGCCCAGACCGGGCACCGAGGCGCTGTGTCATATTCGCGCCTGGTTCTCGATCGACACCACTCCCAACCCGCCGCCGAGCAGCTTCTTGATGAGGTAGTTCTCCTCGTTGTCAATCGTTGCCCCGCCCAACGAGCCGATGCTGCGCACCGAGTTGAGCAAACGGCCTTGCTCGTCGCGAGTGGTGAAATCGGCGTCGCGGGTCGTCTTGACGCGCTGGGCAATCTGCTCCAGCGCCCACTCCATCGTCTTCGTCTCCCATTGATCGGAGTAGGGAGCGCGGTAGAGGACCTTGCGGACGCGATGCGAATTGACGGAGAGCTGGTAGGCGTTGGCCCCTTTGGGGCATAGGTGGCCCGTGCTGATGGGACTATCAGGATCGCCCTCAATGTCGATGAGTTCGCCGCCCTTGCTGAAGATGAGCTGCCCGCAGCCGACGGCGCAGTAAGGACAAATGCCCTGGGTGACATGTGGCGCCGCGCAGCCGCGAAGCCTTCGCCAGCGTCTCTACGCTGAACGGTTCCCGAGAAGTTTGTGGTTTCTGGGTGAGTGGGAAGCGGAACATAGCACCTCCTGAGCGAGCCTAGTTGCGCATACTAGCACAGATGCTTCAAAAGGAAGTATGGGCACAAAAATAGGACAGTAGCGCGCGGCTGGCATGTTCTGGTCTCCCTCCGCAGCGTTGCCGCCAAGAGCAAAGAGCCTGCCTCCAAATGCGTTCGCATCACGCTCACTCCGGCGGGTCGGCCGAGGCATTACACTTTTCCCAGGCAGTTCTAGATCACAATCTGGATCGCGCCGTCCCGCGTGTTCCCTGAGGAGTAAAGAACAACGATGAAGAATCGTGCCCTGGTGCTTGGTGGAGGCGGGGTAGCGGGAATCGCCTGGACAACTGGTTTGCTCTTCGGCCTTGGCGAACACGGCGTTGATTTGCGCACCGCCGAATCTGGTGGTGGGAACCTCCGCTGGTTCGGCCGTTGCCGCCCAACTCGGGAGCGCCCTGTCGCTGAAGGAGCTATTTGACCGCCAGGTCGACCCTGCGCAGCAGACGCGGGAGCTGGCGCCGAACGAACAGTCTGTTTGAGTTATTTGAGCGTGCCCTGCTGGCGGCTAACAGCTTGCCTGATCGGGCAGACCACATACGGCACATCGGACGATGGGCACTTGAAGCACCGACGGTTACAGAAGCAGAACGACGATCCGTCATTGCAGAGCGCCTGCCAAGTCATGCCTGGCCAAATGGCATGCTTCTGATCGTGGCCGTAGATACGGAAACGGGAGAGACCGAAATATTCGATCGCCTCTCGGGAACAAGTCTTGTCGATGCGGTCAGTGCGAGTTGCGCCGTGCCCGGTATATGGCCTCCGGTCACGATCAATGGACGGCGCTACATGGATGGCGGTGCACGTTCATCGGATAACGCCGACCTGGCACTGGGCTATGCCCGCACAGTGATTGTCTCTCCCATGGGTACAGCGCGCCCTGAAATTACTGGAGAGAGCCTTGAACAGCAGGTCGAGACCTTAAAGAGCGCCGGTGGCAAAACCTACGTGGTCGAGCCGGATAAGGCGTCGAAGAGCGCCATCGGTCTCAATCCTCTTGCGCCTGAGACCCGGGCACCGGCGGCGAAAGCGGGGCGCAGCCAAGGGTCACGCTATCGCGAAGGATATCGCGCGCTTTTGGCCTGGCCTCCGAGTAACAACCGCGTTCATTCCTCACGAAGCAATTGCGCGGGGTCCACCGCCAAAGCGCGGCGTGCGGGAATCCAGGTGGCAACCATACCTACGAGCATCATGATCACGACCGCCCCGGCCAGGACCAGAGGGTCGCGCGACGTGGCCTGGTAGATGAGGTGCGCGAGCAGACCGCTGGCCAACCACTCCCAGAAGCAGGCCGAGAATCGAACCGGAGAACAACAGCACCAGCGGACGGACCAGCGCCGCGCGCATCAGTTGCGTCCGCCGCGAGCCCAGCGCAACACGAATGCCAAACTCCTTCAGCCTCTTCGAAACCGAATAGGCTGCCATACCGAAGACGCCAGTGACGGCAAGCATGGCGGCGAACAGGCCCATCACGCCCAGCGCCGCCGTGGCCACGCGAGCCGGAAACAGTACCAGCGCCAGCTCGTCGGACCAGCTATGAAGTAGTGAAGGGCAAGCTGGAATCAACGCTCGCGAGCACGCGGTTGAGTGCAGCTGCTGTATCGGCCTGCGGCAACGGCGACCGAACCACAACCGCCGTATCGCCCTGGTTGCTTTGCGCAAGAGGAAAGAACATGGCCGGTGTAGGATCTTCGGTCAGCGATTCGTACTTGCCATCTTCCACCACCCCGATCACTTCGATGAGGCTCGCCCTCAAGGAAATGCCGCCCAACCGCAGGGGTATTGCCGAACATCCTGCGGGCAAAGGTCTGGTTCACCAGCGCGACCTTGGGTTTGGTTGCATCGTCCTGCCAGGTGAAGTCACGGCCCGGCGAGCAGCCGCGTTGCGGCAGCCTGAAGATAGCCGGGCGAGATGGAGTAATAGTGAGCGGCCATCACGCTGTTGGAGTGACGCTGGTCGGCTGTGCCCTCGCGGTACACCGGCGTCGAGCTGCCGCCGGTGCCGAGCGGAGTATCGTCGATGGTTCCCGACAGCGGTCACGCCAGGGATGCGCTCGGCAGCCTCTATCATGCGCCGTTGCACGGGCAGAGCGGAGCTATCGGAGTAACCAGCCATGTGCATATCGGCCTCCGCCAGCACGGCGCCTTGTGGCACGAAACCGATCGGCGCGTGCAGCGACCGCTCCATGCCGCGCAGTGAGACCAACGAGGCTGTCACCAGCAGGGCGCAGAGGGTGATCTGCACGCCGAGCAGAAGGTCGCGCAACGTGAGGCGGCGCGATAAACCTGCATATGGGCGCTCCACTCTTCATTGCCTGCATGGCGTGCGTCCGCCAGATCTGCCGCGCCGGGATCAGGCCGGGCAGCACGGCGCTGACCGCGGAGAGCAGCAAGGCGATTGCGTAAACGCGCGCATCAGCAACGACCGCCACGCGGACGGGAAACTCCGCAAAGGGCTGCCAACGGCTAAGCGCCGCCAGCAGCGCGGCGGCAACGAGGGTTCCCACGACACCCGCAGCCATGGAGACCAGAACAGCCTCGGTGAACAATTGGCGCAGGATGCGCCAGCGAGTGGAACCGATGGAGAGGCGGATGGCCAGTTCGCGAGCGCGGTCGGCGGTGCGCGCGGCAAAAATGCTGGCCAGGTTGACGCAAGCGGCCGCGAGCACAAGAAACGCCAGCACCATGATGCCGGTGAGAAACGGCCGGGCCGGGCCGCCCAGCGTGTCACCCAGTAGTCCTGGCCTGATTAAGCGCGCCGACAAGCCATCGTCATAGCTCGGATTCTCCTGGGCGAGTCGATGGGCGACGGAATTCAGGTCATCGACCGCTTGCTGCGGGCTGACGCCGGGCTTGAGCAGGCCAAGCACGTTGATGCCGTGGTTCATCCGCTTGTCTAAATAGTTGAACCCATCGATCTGTTCTTCATTAACCATCGGGATCCAGAAGTCCGGCCAGAAAAACAGCTCGGTCCCATGAAAGCTCTTGGGTGCTACTCCGATGATGGTGAAGGGGTGCTTGTTCAGGTCCACAGTGGCGCCAATGACCAGTGGATCGGCATGGAAACGCGTGCGCCAGAAAGTGTCGCTGAGCACGATGAGGGGCGCGGAGTTCGGACCGTGCTCGTCCTTAGCGTGGAACAACCGGCCCACCTGGGGCTGGACGCCCAGCATGTCGAAGTAATTGCCCGAGACTTCGTAGTTCCAGCACTTTTCGGCAGCGCCGCCGATGCTCATACCAGCCATGGTCAGCTTGTACGCGGCGATATCGCTGAATGTAGCGTTGCGGGCGCGGTAATCGAGATAGTCGGGATAGGATTGCGAATCGTAACCCTGGGGCTTCTGCACGATCTCGACCAGCCTGTCCGCCCCAGCCACATTGAGTGGGCGCAGAAGCAGCGCATTGAGCACGCCGAAGACGACCAGATTTGCGCCAACACCCAGGGCTAGCGTCAGGATAGCGGTCAACGCAAAGCCGGGCGAGCGGCGCAATTGGCGCAGCCCATAACGAATGTCGAACGCAAGGTTCTCCAGACCCAAGCTGGCGTCCGCGGCGGTGACCCGCTCGTTGACCGACGTGGGGTTGCCGAAGCGGTGGAGCGCATCGCGGCGGGCCTCCCCGGACGACATGCCGGCGGCGATGTTGTCCTCGATCCGCATCTCGATGTGCGAACGAAGTTCAGCATCGATTTCCCGCCCTAGTTTGGGACGGGAGAAAAGATTCGAGATGCGACGCAACATCGACATGCAATCACCTCACGCGTAGCGGAATACGGCGCGTATGCCCTTGACCAGTTGCTCGAAGCTCTTTTCCGCTTCCTCCAACTGCTTCCGACCAAGCGGCGGTCAGCTTGTAATACTTCGCCTTTCGCCCTGTCTCTGTCAGCGCCCACTCTGAACGGATCCATCCACTCTGCTCCATACGGTGCAAGGCCGGATACAGTGACCCCTCTTCAACATTCAGCAATGCGTCGGAGGCCCTTTGGATGTGGAGCACGATGCCGTAACCGTGCAGCGAGCCGGTCTGCGAAAGGGTCTTGAGAACCAAAAGATCCAAACTTCCCTGAAGGTCATTCCGTGCCATGCGACTGACCCCTGTATATCTTGGTATTCCGGTAAGCGTAGGCCTAGAAGTAGAGGGGTGTCAAGCTCGCGTCGAAGATTGGACAGTGATGCCCCCGTTGACCCTTGCCGGAAGGGATTTCCAAACCCCGAGGATGAATTGAGGCAAATTTGCAGGACTTTCAATGCGAGCGCAGTTTGCGATGATTCAAGAAGCGCAGACCACGCTCGCGGACGAGGGACTCGTTCGGACTTCACCGGGCCGATCGCTAAGGTTTGCCAAAATCACCGGCTGAGCTGGCTGCTGTTCTTGATAATTATCTGCGGCACGCCGTGGTAATAGTTAATCACTCCCGTAGCGCATACATGTCCCCCTACGCGAGGGAGTTCCCCTACGTTCTCTCGATCCTGATCCCATACCACCAGCGCGAATCTCTGTTCAGGAAAGGCTGAATCCAGATCGATGAAGGTTGGCTTGCCCTGGCTCGCCATGGCAGTATGTTCGTTTCCTACCGTACCGCAGACCGTGGCGCTTTCGCCATCATGCGCCCTGGCTTGAGCGGTGGTCAGCGTTTGAGAATAACCGATGCTTATCCAGGTCATCAGAACGGCTGCAAGCGCGATCGACCTCATGGCTTCTCCCAACGAATTTTAGGCGGATGCTCATACATTAACCCGCAAGATGGGCTAATTTCAAACCCTTCTACCCCGGAATGGTGATGTTAGTAACCCGTTCTGACTATGAACCGTTGATGAACGGAAGTACGGCCGCCAGGAATTGGGCCGGCTTCTCGATCGAGGGCCCGTGACCACATTCGGGAATGATGGACAGCTTTGCGCCTGGGATGCCTTGGGCGTAGGCGCGCCCCTGTGCGAGGGGAACGATCTCATCGCTGCCGCCCCAGACGACCAGGGTGGGAACAGTGATCCTTGCCAGACGATCGCTCACCACTTCCGCTGCGATCTTCGGATTTCCCCAGATGGAGCGCTTGGTGAAGCCATCATTGGCCTTGAGTTGCATGGCCCAGTCCTCGCGAACGAACTCCTCGGTGACCCTGGATTTGTCGTGGAAGACGATGGCCACGCCGTGCGCATCGGCCACGGTCCCGGGGATGGCAATGGGCGAGGCGGAGGGGAGAGGGGCCATGCCCGCCGCGTCCTCGAGAATGAGCCTTTGCGGTTTGGGCAGAGCATAGGATCCCGTGTTCTGGGGTGCCAGCGACTCGATGGTGTAGAGAGCCGAGATCCATCCACCGAGCGACTCACCGGCGAGGGTGAACTCGTGGATGTTGAGGGTGCGCAGAAATTCGCCGAGGAAGTCCACGTAGGTTTGGATGGAGTAGTCGATGAACGGCTTCTCCGAGCTGCCAAAGCCGATCTGGTCCAGAGCAATCACGCGGTGCTTCTCTGCTAAAGGCAGAAGGACGTTGCCCCAGTCGAAGCGGGCTTGGCTGCCGAAGCCATGCACCAGCACGACCACCGGTCCGGAGCCGGTATCGTAGTAGGCGATCTTCTGCCCGAACACCGGAACATTGAGCTTGGCAGGCAGGCGGGACTCCGGCATCAGCAGCGGAGGGGGTGCACCGCCCGCGGCTTGCGCCACCAACGATGGGGCCAGGAGCGTACAGATACACAGCAGGAGTAAGGCTCGCCACATAGGACTAGACACCCTTTCACAGAAAGATGAGTGAATCCTAGCACTGGCGCTGACAGCGCTATGGTTTGACGAGAGCTTTGGGCTGCCGTTGGTCTTATGGCTAAAAGGCGAAGCGCTTTTACGTAAGACGTTCACGGCTGGCGACCGCTGGCAACTGAATAACTTTATTTCGCGGGTCGCAAGCCTTGCCTGCCCACCCGATACCGTCCTACCACACCGGCTGCGGGACAAGGGCTGGTGTATAAGCCTATTCTGATACAGCATCGCTTGAGGAAGGGTATCCCTAGTTAACATGGCGAACGATAGATCGAATGGTCCAAGCAGGCGCGCATTCCTGAAAACGTCAGGGCTGGCTGCGGTCAGCGCCGTATTTACTGAGGAAGGTGTTGTTCGCGCCGCGCACGGAGCCAGCGAAACAAAGAACGCGAGCGCACAGGCGCCGCGGGACCCGGTCGACTGGGTCAACATCCTGCAAGGGACAGCATCCACGTCCGAGTTCTCGCGCGGCAATACACTGCCCATCGCCGCGCTCCCCTTTGGCATGGCGCATTGGACCCTGCAATCGCACGAGGACACACCGTGGATGTTTCAGCCCGGCGTTCGCCGTATCCAGGGTTTTCGCTGTACGCATCAATTGAGCCCATGGCTGAGCGACTATGGGCAAGCGACCTTTCTTCCGTTTCGTGGAGAGATCCATCCCGAGGCGGCCGCGCGCGCCTCCTCTTATGCTGTCGAGGAAGCACATCTTGGCCCTCATTCGCTGCAGCTTTTCCTGCTGCGCTACCGCGCTCACGTTGAGCTGGTCCCAACCGAGCGAAGCGCAGTGACTGACCGCAACGTTTGAGAAAGACGAAGCCGAAGACGAAGAAATGATCGGCCTTCTCTTCGATATTCCCGGGCCATCAGGGTACGATCGAACCCGATCCCGCGACGCAATCCATTCGTTTTACATCGACTGCAAACTCTGGCGGCGTGCCGGACAACTTCGCTACCTACTACCTGCTGCAGCTCAAAACTCCATGGGATAGTTTTGAAGTGAAAGAGGCCGGTGCGCACCGGATCGGTATCCTTCGCTTTCGGCAGGGCCTGTCTTTGGAAGCACATATCGCCACCTCCTTCATCGGGTTCGAGCAGGCGGCGCTGAACCTGCGCAACGAGATTGGGCAGCGTTCTGTGGATGAGCTGCGCAGCTCGGCAGCAGGCACGTGGAACGATCATCTGAAACGAATCGAGATCGAAGGCGCCACCGAGGATCAGCGCCGCACCTTTTATTCGTGTATGTATCGCGTGCTGCTGTTTCCGCGAACCTGGCACGAGCCGGATGCAGACGGCAAGATGCATCACTTCAGCGCCTTCAATGGCAAGGCTGATGCCGGGTGTGATGTACGCAGACCACGGCTATTGGGATGTCTATCGCGCCTGGTATCCGCTGATGTCCATTCTGTTTCCAGAGCGGCTGGGTGAGATTCTGCAGGCTTGGGTGAATGCGTATAAGGAAGGCGGGTGGCTGCCACAGTTTCCGTGTCCGGGATACCGCGCGTGCATGACCGGCAGCCTGATCGACTCCGTCTTCGGCGATGCGGCGGTGAAGCACATTACGGGCTTTGATCTGGAAGGCGCCTACGAGGGACTAAAAAAGCATGCCACCATGCCCGGCGACCCAGCCAAAGGCTACGGGAGGGTTGGACTGGAGCAGTATCTCAAGCTGCAATACGTTCCCGCGGATCACGTGATCCAATCTGTTGCGGAAACCGTCGACGCAGCCTACGGGGATTTCTGCATCGCGCAGGTAGCCCAGGCGCTGGGCAAAGTGGACGATCACGCAGCCTTTATGAAGCGCTCTGAGAACTGGCGGCATGTCTACGATGCCGAGGTGAAGTTCTTTCGCGGCAAGAATCGAAGATGGCTCCTGGCTTACACCCTTCAATCCCTTCACATGGGGCAGTCCTTATGTAGAAGGGGCAGCCTGGCAGCACCGCTGGGACGCACCGCAGAACCTCCCCGGCCTGATCGAACAAATCGGAGGCGACACAGAAGCAGCGAAGGCGCTGCAGGAGATGTTATCGACCCCGCAATCTTCCACGTCGGTGTGTACGGAGTCGAGATACACGAGATGTCCGAGATGGCGGCGGTGCCGTTTGGCCAGTATGCGCACTCCAATCAGCCGGTACACCATCTTCTCTACATCTTTGCTCATGCCGGGCGCCCGGACCTCACGCAGCTATGGGCGCGCAAGGTGATGCAGAATCTCTATACGCCGGATACGTTTGCCGGGGACGAGGACACCGGCTCTATGTCCGCATGGTTCGTTTTGAGTGCGCTGGGGTTTTATCCCGTCTGCCCCGGAAAGCCGGAGTACACCCTGGGCAGTCCCCTATTTGCTCGTTCTGTCGTACACGTACCTGGCGGAGTTACATTTACCATCGAAGCCCAGGGCAATAGGCCCGATGCGGTGTTTGTCCGTCGCGCGTACTCTGCAGGGAAAGGCCGTCACCGGCAACCTCCTCGACCATGCTGCCATTATGAAAGGCGGCACGCTTCGCTTCGAAATGGCGTCAAGCGCAAGGTCTACCGGAGACACTGGAGACCCCGCGTAACAGCAGTGTGGAGTATGCTGTGGAGCGAGCCCACAATGGAAACCGTCCAGTTATAAAGAGCTCTCCGATCGATGCTTACCTTAAGCGAGCCTCCCTCTCAACCTCACTAGCGAATGAGAAATCTCATGCGCCTGACAACCGATTGGCGTTTCGGAGAAGCGATGGAACCTTTTTTGCGAAACTCTGACCGGAGATACTTCCTCTGGTCCCTGGCGGGGTTTGCAAAGCCTGGTACTTGGCTGCGGCAGCCTGCCG
This sequence comes from uncultured Acidobacteriaceae bacterium, assembly GCA_963746595.1. Lineage (GTDB taxonomy): Bacteria > Acidobacteriota > Terriglobia > Terriglobales > Acidobacteriaceae > PALSA-350. Next base: position 496,311 of record CAVVBS010000008.1, on the reverse strand, counting down.
ATCCGGCCAAAAAGGCCGAACTGGTTTCTGGCCCATGGGCCAGGCCAGAGCCTAGCTTTTCTCGATTGGCTGATTTGGACAACACTCGCTAAAACAAATCAGCTATCAGCGTGTATCGAAACCAGTCCCGAAGAGCCTGTGTCAAAACAGAACCCAATAGGAAAAGGACGGGTGCCCCAGGTTCGCCAAAGCGTACCTGGGCCGAAAATGATGGGGCGAAGCCCCACGATCGCATTCGCTGAACCCCGCAAATTGGCTTTTGGATGGCGATAGCATTCAACCGAATCTATCGCTTCTGCCAGAAGACAGTCCCGAAGGGACCGGCTGAGAATATCCCAGAACGTAGTCCTGGGTGAACTTGAACCGCACGCGAATGCTGTTTGGCAATCATCAAAAGCCAACCCGATTCTCTTGGAGATCAACGCAGTTAAATAACATCAACGCCTGCGATCAACAACAATTGTAGAGTTGTCGTCCCGCTCGCAACTGCCGTTCACGCAGGCTTGCGTCCCCAATTCTCAACGAAGGTCATGATGCTGGTCCAATAATGCGGGTCCTGATAGAAGGAGTGAAACTCCTCCAGCATTTTCCCTGTAACGTGACCCGATTTCAGGAGTGCAGGCGCCAACTCCCGCATGGTTGCGGTCCAGTATGTGGCCCAGAGTGACCCGCCGTTGAACTGCGCAGTGTGCCCTTCCCCGGCAACTTCCTCCAGCCCGAGCGAATCTAGCCATGCGGGAATTTTGCGCCCGATGGAGTAATCGATGCCCGCCTCCACCGACCACTTAAGCCATCCTTGCCAGAACGCGCGCATCGCATCCGGCTCGGTCACCGTACAAGGCAGCATGTCCGGCTCGATGGAAAGAAGCACACCGCCGGGCTTCAGCGCGGCGACCATCCGCCCCAAGGCCTTGCGGGCAGGCGGGAGATGGTGAAGCAGGGCACGAGCGACAACGAAGTCGTACCAACCCTCTTCAATCACGTCCTGCAGAATATCGATGCGGCGGACTTCAAGACACGGCATTCGCAGGTCCGCGATATAAGCGAGATCGATGTCGCTGGCGACCACGTGGCCAGTGGGCGCCACGGCCCCAGCCAGAGTCTGCGCCATCGACCCGTTGCCGCAGCCGAGTTCCAGGCAGCGCCAGCCCGGACGCACGCCAAGCCGCGCAAAGCGAGCCCGCTCCATTGGATCCAGCAACGAGGACATCAGCGCCAACCGCTGCCGCTCGCCCACTAACTCATGCGACAAAGTGTACTCGCCCATCCACCTCACCCTTCACTAACTTCGCGGGAGACCCGCGCCCCGGATTATACTTTCCATTGACTACATGCGTGCAGCTGTGCCGACCAGTTTGCCCAACATCTGATCCGGATAAAGAATGGCGGTGTCTAAGATTTCCGCGCCCAGCCGCCGCCTGGTGGCACGTGGACCGGCATTTGTCTCCTGGTCTCGCTGTGGAACTCGCAAATGAAAGGGAGCGCCGCATCGAGGAAGTGATTGACCATCAAACCGGCCGGAGAGCATTTATCATTTCTGCGGGTGACTCAGTATTTTCGTTGAACGAGTTGGATCGGATTGCCATCCGGATCCGCAATCCAGGCAGCGGGCAGCGTGCCATCGAGAAAGTCATGCGCAGGAGAAAGAAGAGGTGCGCCCTTGCCAACTAAGACATCCACTGCGGCATCCGTGTCGTCGGTCCAAAGGACGATCTCGACCCACGCCCTTCTCCCCCGGATCGAAGGTTGTGGTGTTCTTTCGCTGCTTCCGTCGTCGCGATTCCCAGGGTGAATCCATCCAACGTGAGTTCGATATGGACCGGTTCGCCCGACGCCGGAGTGCGAAAAGCTTCAACAAAGCCTAGTTCCAAATAGAATGCAACCGCACGAGAAAGATCGCGCGAGTAGAGATTGATCATTGGATCTCTAAAGGTGGGCATCGTTGGCCTGCGATGTCAATTCAGCGAAGCATCGAGCCGGGACACGGTCGCCGCTCTGGCCGAGTGTATTGAATGGCCGGCATCGCGGCAATCCCTCTACCGTCCCCCACTCACTCAGATCGCACGCTTATGAAAACTTCCATCTTTCATGATGATCGAGAGCCGATCGCCGCCACTCCCCAACACAGAGATATCTTCGAGGGGATTGCCATCGACCACCAGGATGTCTGCCACGGCGCCCTCGCGAATGCAGCCGAGCTTTCCCGCTTGTCCTATTAATTCCGCATTGACGGTACAAGCCGAACGAAGCACATCGAGTAGCGGCAGCACCCGAGCGCGCAGAGTGAATTCGGTACTTTGCCGCACGTGCAGGCTACCCAGAAGATCTGTGCCGAGACCCATCCGCACGCCTGCCCGCTTCATGATCTCGAGAGTCAAGAACGCCCCATCGCCGAAACGTTTCAACTTCTCCAGGCTCGCCGCCGGCAGTCCAAGCGATTCGCCCTCTTCCAGCAGGCCCACCATGATCGCCATGGTGGGCACTGTAAATGCGCCTTTCTCAGCGACAAAATCGGCCGTCGCCTCATCGATCATGGTGGCATGCTCGATTGATCGCACGCCCAGCTCCGCAGCCCGGCGCACGGCTTCTTTCGGATGACAGTGAGCAGCCACGTAGCTACCGGCGCGATCCGCCTCCTCCACCGCCGCACGAATCTCTTCCTCGGAGTACTGGCAGCGGTCGATTGGATCGGTAGGCGATGCTACTCCTCCTGAAGCCATGATCTTGATGTGCGAAGCGCCACGCCGAAGCTCTTCACGCACCGCCTTGCGCACCGCGTCCGCTCCATCGGCAATCACCGCCAGTTGGTCGCCGTGATATGAACAGCCGCAAAAACTGCCCGTCTCGAACGCGTGGTCTCCGGGACGAAAGTCCCCATGACCGCCGGTCTGCGAAATAAAGCGGCCGCCATAAATCAATCTTGGGACGGTCCCCAGCAGACCATCCTTGACGGCCAAAGCCAGGCCAATGTCGGCCCCCCCAACGTCGCGCAGTGTGGTGAAGCCACGATCGAGGCTCGCCCGAAGAAACCGCGCCGCAAAGTGCGCCAGGTAAGACATGGGCGATTGCACGACCCTGACGATGTTCAACCCCGCTCCATAGACGTGAACATGCGCATCGATCAAACCTGGCATCAGTACCCGGCCGCCGCAATCGACGACCTCATCCTCGCTGCCTGGCGGCCGTGAGGATATCTCGGTGATCACGCCGCCTTCAACAAATACTTGCTCCCGCGCGCGCAGTGTTTCCGATGCGCCATCGAAGATGCGGGCAGACTGAAAGACAATTCGTCGCTTCATTGCACACTACCTCTCGGGACGGTTGCTCAATAGCAGCAGCGACCGTAGCATTGGCCGCCTGCGAAGCTCGCGAAACCAGGCCGCGCACAAAGACCGATCTTACCCCTTCTGCGCGGAGGCGTCCGCACACTCGATAACGGCGGAGTAACCCCCATCAGGCTTCCCCCGATTGCGCCATCGGCCACTTTGCATAGACTTTAACCGTATGTCTGACAAGACTCATCTACTGCATCTAAAGCCGCCCAGGCTGGGCATTCAGCCTGTGATTGCATCAAGCGTTGAAATCCATGGTGAGCACCTGGCACTGCTCGATTCAGACGGCAAACTCGTTGCACTGTTTCTTATGGACGATGTCCAGAGCTGGAAGTGCTGCCGCATACGGATTCCTGCGACTAGGGGGCAATAGATCGCTAGCAAATCTCCGGCCGCCAAGAGCATTGTGCGAGCAAATGCTTGCTGATAAAGCTCCCGCCACGGACGAAAATGAGGACTTCTGACTACGTCATTCGAGGCGGATTGAGGGGAGAGAACGCCTGCGGATCCTATCCCGGGTGATGCAGCCCTCGAGCCTCCGCTTAGTGCATCGCGCCGGCATTCGGCAAGGAATGGCCTGCCTGGAGGTCGGCTGCGGAGGAGGCGACCTGGCCTTCGACATGGGCCCGCTCCGTGGGCTCTGCAGGCAGAGTCGTCGGGACCAGACATCGACCAGAAAGAGCTTGATCTGGCGACCCTCGAGGCTGCGGGTCTTGGGCTCAGCAATGTCGAATCTCGCGTTGCGGATATTACTGAAACCGCTCATGTGAGCGGTCTCCATTCATTCCCCCGCGACCTTTCCTGCACCCTACAAGCCCCTGCGCAAAAAAAGTTTTGGGACATTGGCACTTTTCGGCAGTGGACTGCGCTTAAGAGATTGAAGGCGATCAGAGTTCAACGCCTTACGAAAAGGAGACACTGTCATGAAACGGATCGCAGCAATCGCACTCCTCGCCATCGCAAATTTTGCCCTGGCTGGCACGTCATTCGCGCAGTCCAAAGGGGTTCGGGCAGACGTCCCCTTTGCCTTCACCGTCGGCAACCAGCTGCTTCCCGCGGGCACCTACACGATTAAAACGGAATCAGAGGGGCTCATCGCGATCAAGAACCACGATAAACCCATTGCGGTGCTCACCCTTGTCGACCGGGATGGCGCAAAGCCGCAGAACCCCGGAAAGCTGCTGTTCCGCAAGTACGGCAACCAGTACTTCCTGAGCGAGATCCTCTGCAGCGGGGCCGGCATGGACGCCTCAGTCCATCCTTCCAAAGCGGAGAAGACGGTTCGGCTGCAACAAGCAATGGTCCAACCAAGCAGCGAGGTCTTCATTGCTGCCCGGTAACGGAGTCGTTGGAAATGAAGGGCCCGGAGCCAAACCAGACTTCGGGCCTTCAGACTTCGGGCCTTCTCACGGTCGCCCATCCTCTCATCTCTGCGAACAGCAGGCGAATCTTGCTCAAAATCTGATACCTTTTGCGGTCCCCAGACATCACTTAATTGAGGGATGAACGGCGGCGGCCGGTCATGGGAAAACCGGGCGCCATCCGGAATCGTCTTCGGGGCCGAAACTGCGTGATAGCAATGAGATGCGCCCGCGCCGTATCGGGATCGACTGGAAACAGTTTCAATGGCGTAATAAGATCGACTGGAAACAGTTTCGATGCCGTAATAAGATGGTGTTGAAAGTCTGCTGGTCTTTAAGACCCCCCAAAATTCAGTAAATGTAGACGGGCCCCTGTGCGATCTCAAAGCGGAGGCCATCTTGACGAACTTCGGGCCGCTCCTCCAACTCTCAGAAGAACCGCAATCAGTTCCGGCCGTGAGCTACCGGAATATCAACGAAAATGGCGCAGAACTTCTAGAATTGCGTACCGAGGCTGGGACCGTGTACGTTCGCCCGTCTCGGTGGCAACGCATTCGCCTTCAGTGGGCCTTCCGCCACTTTCGTGTCCTTCCTCCGCAGGTCCTGAGCCGCGGCGATCGGCGCCTGATTGAGAAACTGTCCCGGTCGGCCGTCGTAAAGCCCACTCTACCGGTGGCACAAAGCGCTGTCTTTGGAGTAGTCGATCAAGGACGCCCCAAGTCACCGGCTTCCGCCAATCGAGTTGTCACCCTGCGAACGGCACGGGTAACGACGCAAGTATTCCTGGCGAAATCCGCGACGCCAGCGTTGCCAACTCCAGATTCGTACGTTGGCGCAAAGCAAAAAGAGGCAAAGGAATCGCCCGGCAGCCTAAAAGACTGGGCCATTGTGCTGGTTGCCGTTTGTGTCACAGTGATACTGGGATCGTTCTCCGGAATCCCTCTGTTCTCAAATGCGGGAGAGATAGAGAATCCGCAAACCGCATCAAGGCCAATCGAGCCTGCCGCAAACCACATCCAACCATCAGCTCCGCATCCGGCTGCAATCAGCCCGCTTCGGGTTTCACCGGCAACCGCTCCCTTACCGAATGGCGAAAAGCCAAGACGGCTGGTCGTATCCCCGCCGCCTGAGCCTGCGGTAGCTCAACAAAAGTCTGCACCACCGGCAGGCGGATCGGACCAACCCATAAACGCCGGCCGCCTTCCGATTCCGGCTCTTGCTACGGCTCCTGATACGATTCAGGCGGTTCCGAAAGCTCTTTCCGCTCCTGTAGAACGGCGGTTTGTCTCCGAGCTCCCACAGGGTCACTTTGCTCATCCTGTCGTTTCTGAACCCAATCTAGTTGGAGAATTGCAGCTAAAAGCATTGATTGCCGCGGATGGGTCCGTCAAAGACGTGACCGTATTAAGTGGCAACCCCAAATTGGCGGAAGCCGCAATGCGAGCGGTCCGCCAATGGCACTATAACCCCAATCAGGTTGCTGGCAGTCCGGCTGAAGTGGAGACGCATATCAAGATGAACTTCTTTGGCCAGGACGCAGTCTCGATCGCGTCTGTCGCCAACAAGGGACAGGCGCCGGTACAAACAGACGAAACGTCTCCTGCTCCCTAGAAAACCGTAAGATCACAAAGGGTCGGGCAGCGCATCCGGATCGCGTGGATTCTGCATCTGTTTCAACAACCAGATCCTAGCCAACGCCCAGTGCCGCTTCACGGATCGCGGAGACATCTCCAGGATTTCGCCGATCTCTTCAACAGAGAATCCACCGAAATAGCGCAGTTCCACGACCTTTGCCTGCCGCGAATCCACTCGTTCAAGAGCGATTAGGGCATCGTGCAAAGCAAGCACCTCCCTTGATCGCTCGCCAGAAATCAGTCCCTCTTCCAGCTCAACGCGCTGCAGGCCTCCCGCTCGCACCTCGGCGTTGTGTGCTCGTGCGTGATCGACAAGCAAACGGCGCATCACGTTTGCCGCCACTCCGATGAAGTGTTGGCGGCTCTGCCAATCGACGCTGTCGCGAGCCAGACGCAGGTATGCCTCATTGATGAGAGCAGTCGGCTGCAATGTGTGATCCGATCGCTCGCGTTGCATGTACGACTTCGCTAACCGGTGCAGTTCGTTGTAGACAAGGGGCAATAGCTTCCCTGCTGCAGACTCGTCTCCGTTTTTCATGGCCTTCAACAGAAGGGTGACTTGCCCGTCATCCGCAGACATGATCGTTGGCTCCTGCGAGTTTTCTGAGCCCGTTCGGTTTTTCAAAAATAGTTTTCAAAGATTGGCACTTTTCGGCAGCGCAATCCGCTTAACAGATTGAAGGCGATCAGAGTTCAGCGCCTCACCAAAAGGAGACACTGTCATGAAACGGATCACAGCAATCGCACTCCTCGCCATCGCAAATTTTGCCATGGCCGGCACGTCATTCGCGCAGTCCAACGGGGTTCGGGCAAACGTCCCCTTTGACTTCACCGTTGGCAAGCAGCTGCTTCCCGCAGGCGCTTACACAATCCAAGCGGAATCGTCGGGGCTCATCGTGATCAAGAACCACGATAAACCCATTACGGTGCTCACGATGGCCGACCCGGACGGAAACAAGTCCCCAAACGGCGGAAAGCTGATGTTCCACAAGTACGGCGACCAGTACTTCCTGAGCGAGGTTCTCTGCGACTGGGCGGATATGAACGTCTCATTCCGTCCCTCCAAAGCGGAGAAAAGGGTTCAACTGCAACAAGCAATGGTCCACCCGAGCAGCGAGGTCTTCATTGCTGCCCGTTAACGGAGTCATTGGGAGTGGGGCCCGGGGCCAAACCAGACCTCGGGTCTCCTCATGGACATCCGTTAGTTTCTAGGAACCCTCAGGCGAATTTTGCTGAAACACTGATACCTTTTGCGGTGCCCAAACACTAAGTCCATAAGGCAGGAATGTGCAGTGGCCTACTTATGGAAGACCACACGCCGTCCGGAACTCTCTTCGGCGGCTTAGGTCGTTACAGATAAGCGCTTTGTGGGCCGGGTATCATGGCAATTCAACCCCAAGTCGTGGAGCAACTCTTCGAGGCCGCATTGGCGCTAGAGCCGGACAGGCGCGAGGCCTTGCTCGATCAGGTGGGCAGCCACGACCCGAAGCTGAGACGCACCGTCGAACAGTTGCTGGCCGAGGATGCAAACGCCGGCAGCCTGCGGGAGCATCCGCCGTTTCAGTTTCTTGGCCGAGCGGAAACGCACTCTGTGGGCGGCGCCGGTAAGACCGGTTCTATCGAGGAAAGTGAGATCTCTTTGCCGCCGCCGGGAGGGCGGCTCCAGCCTGGCCAGGTCCTGATCGATCGCTTCCTTATTGTTCGTTTCATCGCCAAAGGAGGGATGGGCGAAGTCTATGAGGCGGAGGACCGATTCCTACAAGGTGTCCGCGTCGCATTGAAGACCATTCTTCCTCAAATTGGCGATGATCCTGCCTTGCGCCATCGGTTCGAGCGGGAAGTATTGGTTGCGAGGGAGGTTAGCCACCCAAACCTTTGCCCAATCTATGACATCTTTCATGGTGAGCAACCGGCGGCGAACTTCCTGTTCTTGACCATGAAGCTTCTGCCCGGCGAAACGCTGGCGGCGCGGCTGCGGAGAACCACCATACCGATTACCGAAGGATTGGCCATCCTCAAGCAACTGGCCGCGGGACTAGCCGCCATCCATGCCGCCGGCATCATTCACCGGGATATCAAGCCAAACAACATCGTGCTTGACGGGATCGCTTCAGAAGTGCGGCTCTGCATCACCGACTTTGGCTTAGCGCGCGCCCATGAGGCTGAGTCATCTCTTTCGGGTGGAGGTTTAGTAGTAGCCGTAACACCGGACTATATGGCCCCCGAACTTTACCTTGGGCGACCGCCTTCGCAAGCCAGCGATCTTTTCGCCTTTGGTGTTGTTCTGCACGAAGTATTTACCGGACGGAAGCCGTCGGTGGCGCCAGACAGCTCATCACTGATCGTCAGTCCGCACTTGAACACCTGCGGCCTGCCTTCCTTTTGCGTCCAGCTGATCGTGGAATGCCTCGACATGAATCCGCAGCGCAGATCCCACGCTTTTGAGCGTGCACTGGCCTCGCTCCATGTCAGCCAGCGCACCCGGGAATATTGGACTCGGCGTCGTTTTGCAGGTACCGCTCTGGCCGGCGTTGCAACCCTCGCGAGCACCGCATCGTGGAAATAGGATGAGGTGAAGGCGGCGACAGCACGGCTACTGATCGCCGTGTCACCACCCTACTTCTTGTCGCCATTGGAGGAGTTTGTGCTGTATACGTCTCACTGCGACCTGGCGGGCCGCCGGCCAAATAAGCTTGGCGTATTCCTTGCGCTGGAAACGGGAGAGTGCACGGTCGAGTTCCCCGGGCGCAAGTGACCACCGGTTGTACAGCATCGAGGAGAGGTACCGTCGCCGGTCGAGCACGGGGTGTAAGAAGGCGGCGCCCTCTGCCGTCCGCAAATCCTCTTCCATCGTCGGCGGGAACCAGTCACAGTGAGAAACGTCGCCAAAGTCGGCCAGCGATAGCCACGTCATGCCCGCACGCGCGACCTCCGTCGGTATAAACACCTCACTGCTCGGCCACTGGCGCATGAACGGATCAGAGCCCATGGCGAGCCGTCGCTGATGCAACAACTTTAGAGCACGAGAAGAAAACAAACACGCATTCAGCAGAGAGAGCTTGACCTCGCCAAGAGGATACACATGGCGCTGATACGGCATCCAATGCCATTTCTTGAAAGGTCGTGTAATTGGCAGGGCAACGAAGTCGCCCCCATGTGACGCCGCACGGCCCACAAACTGCTCCAGTGAGCATTGCATGACGCAGTCATACTCGACAAACAGGTAGTAGTCGTAGTCCGGATACTGCGTCTGAAACTGATAGTGCGCATAATCCGGATTCCACCACAGCACGCCACCCACGGCATAGCGCATCGGAAGGCCAGCGGCGGCAAGGTCGTTGCAGGTGAAACGGACTACACGCTCGAATGGTATCGGCCCAACTGGGCCGTTGGTCTCGTCTACCGAGATGTAGAAATCCAAAACGCCGGCCGCTTCCGCCAGGCGGCGCGCCTGGCGCTCAACGAACTCGTCCCAGGCGTAAGTTTTGAGGACAACCGCGCAGCGGGGAGGAGCGATGGTCATACCCGTCCTTCCCCAAGAATGAGTCCAGCCGCGAGGCGCGACCAATGCGACCAGCGGCCATGAAACACCAACAAACCGGAGATCAGACGCAGCATGCTCAACTAATATCCTACGCGCACAAAGAGAACCAACAGCGAGTCCAGCCCTTCGATCCTGCCTATCCTATTCGACGGCGATTTCCCCTGTTGCGTGGTTCCTCCCCCCATAAACCAGGGGCACGGGCTGCTCGCTGCACGATGGCTTGCGCCACCTTCCCCCCTGCTCCGCATTGATAACGGCGTGGAGGCATTCAGTCACCTGGTCAACCTCATGGTGCGTCATGGTGTCGAACAGCGGTAGACTCATCATCCTTGCGGAAACATCGTCGCAGACCGGTATCGGGCCGGCCACGCAGACTTTTTGGAAATACGGCTGCTCCATCAGGTGTGGACTGAAATAAGTTCCCGTCCCGATCCCCCGATCGGCTAACTCCGCACGGATAGCCGCCCTCCGCCCGCCCAGTCCAGAGGGCAATAAGGCCGTCACAAATTGATGTACCTGCGTGCCTGGCTCTCTCAATTGAAACTGTAATTCCGGCAGTGCGTTGCGATAGTGCTCGTGCAGCGCGGCCCGATGCGCCGCAATGCGGTCGTAATCGGCAAGACGTAACTGGCCGAGCAGCGCCCCCACTTCGCTGAGTTTGCCGTTCAAGCCAGCCATGGTCGCGGTACGCGGCTCACCAAAGCCGAAATTGGACATAGCGCGAAGCTTCGCGATACGATCCCGATCCGCGCTGTAGATCAGTCCGGCCTCTCCCACAGCAAACGACTTGGTGGCGTGCATCGAATACACGACACTTCCGGCAAATCCTCTCCCGAACCCACGCCCCTGCCCGTCAAACGTGCCCAGCGAGGCTGCGGCATCCACTACGACCGGCACGCCCAGCTGAGCAGCGAGTCTCTTATAGTGCTCCAGGTCGATCGGGTAACCAAAGGTTGCGTAGGGCATCACCACTGCGATCTGGCCCGCATAACGCGACAGCAACTCCGCCTCGGCTGCAGGATCGGCCGCCCAGTTCGTTGGATGAATGTCGCATAAGAGCGGCGTCAGGCCACACCAAAGCGCCGCATGTGCCGTGGCTGCGAAAGTGAAGCACGGCATAAGGGCAAACTTTCCAGCAGGTTGCTCCCCAACCGCTTCCTTAATCGCCAGCATCAAGCCGATCGTGGCATTACAAACGGTCGTGCAAGCTCCTTCGCCGCCGAAGAAGCGCTCCAGCATCTCCTCTTCAAAGCGGGTATTGACCGGACCGTAATTGCTGAAGATTCCACTCTGCTCAAGCGACTGCAGTTCCATGACTGCACGGGAGAGCTGGGGTGGGGAGGGACGCACGAGGGGAATTTTCATGCTTAGGAAACTCCTAGCTAGGTAGCGTTGATCTGCTCCAGGCGCGCAAGCGCGGGCGACTCAAGTAAGTAGTCCTCGGCAAAGCTGGGAGACAAAATGGCATCGGCGATCAACGCGCCAACGTCATTCTGCCACAACCAGAGACCATTTGCCTGACCCCTGAAGCTAGCCTCGCCGCCAAGCTTTCCATAGGGGACAAACCCCGCCGCCAGACCAATGGCAAATAAGTGAGGAAGCGGGTTGCCGCTTGCGTCCATCACCCGGCAGTAATTATCCACAAGCCGCGCCTGCGGACTTGTTTCAGACTGAAGGGACACTCGTTCTCCCGCCTCATCAAGGACCGGCAGAGCGCGAGGACGGTAACCAAGCGCAGCGATCACCAGATCCGCATTGTCTAGCACCGCCAGTGAAGCCGCATCATCCTGACCGAGCCGATGCAACTGCAAGCGAGGCTCGGGCGGCCGCCCCCCGATGCCGCGCGCGCGCATGATTAACTCGCGCGAGTCCAACCGGAATCCGCTCAGACGAAACACGCGGCCGCTGACCGGACAGATGTCATCGGCCCCAAATTCGGTATATCCGTCAGCTAGGGCCGCTTCCACATTGGGATAAAAAATACGCAGCTCCCGCCGGTGCAGGATGGTAAGTCCGCCCGGACCAAACGTGACCCCGGGCATACGGTTCAGCATGGCGAATGCGACAGCCGCTGCGCTGGTGGAGCCGCCGACGATGGCAACGCGGGGAGGCCGGCCCAGGGCGCCGAGACGAGCGGCAACTTCCGCGAAACCTGTGGTACTCACAACATCGCCCGATTGCAACAGCCGTTCGCCACATCTCTCCACCAAGCTGACGCCGGCTACTACCTCGCTCCGAAGCCGCTCTACCGGCTGAGACGCGCCTGTGGCAAGTACTACATTGCGGGAATCGATGGTGCGCTCGCGCCCGGTCTCGAGATCTCGAATCAGCGTCAGCCAACCCGTTTGCGTGCGCTGCGTCGACACTGCTCTGTAGCCCTTAAGAACACGGCCGTTTGGCGAGGACGCAATCACCTCGTTCATCGCTTGCCCGACCAGGCCGAGAAACTCACCAGCGCGGCACAATGGCACCGTGCCATCTCCCACTTCCACAAACTCTTTGGTGAGTGGATGACTTCGGAGCGCCGCAAGCTCACTGTCGGCTGGTCCGGCAAGGCAGTCGGCAAAGGTGAAACCCGTACTGTCCGAGTTGATGCACCAACGGCCGATGGTTCCGTCCCCAACGGAATCCGACTGCTCCACAACCGTGACGCCCTCTTTTAATAGGTCAGCGAGACGCCCACGTCTATGCGCCGCGAGCAGAGGCGCCAGTCCCGCTGGGCCTCCGCCGATAATGGCTACACCTGTGTCACCAAAGCTCAATGTCACCTGCTCTGGCGTAGCCCAAATGACAGGCGGCGCCATGAATGTTTGGGGGGACGGTCTAGAGTACGACACGGTCAGGTGGCCGCACCTCAAGATTATTCCAGCGGCGCCAAACTAGTATCCTGGCGAGCAGCTTACGACAGACCTTGGCCCAAAAGCAAAATTTCCTTCGTTCCTCAACAAACCGGGACAACGCTCTACAAGGGTAGGATTCCTGCCCCAACTAGATGCTGTAATGATGGGACTTAGGGAGGGATTCAGCGAGGGATATCCCAAGCACTTAGTAATCTAATTAGTTACCTTGGTAACCAGTTAGACCATTACCGTTCGGTAGGCCGCAAGCTTCTTAGTACAAGTCAGCTATCAGGGCTGATTCGAGATCAGACCTGATTTAACTGCTCCTACCATGACACAGTCCCGAAGGGACGGCTGAGAGTCAGACTTGTACCAAATTAACTTTTTCGACTCTGTCCATCCGCCTCTACTCATGTTGAGGTAAGCCACCACCCTTAACTTTGTCATCCCGAGCGCCTCTACTTGCCTGCGGCAGGTTGAGAAAGAAATGACACCGCACAATCGCCATGGATGCGAGGCCCGGAGGGCCGTCCGCCAAACGTGAGCCCAGCCCGGAAGGGCTGGGACCCAATCTCGAAGATGATCCGAGCGCTGTAAGCGCGGCACTCACCTGGCTCCGCTCGCACCTGTGTCATCAGGAGTGAAGTCGAGGGACCTGCTGTGCGCCCTTCCCTCTAACAACTCCTTACAGCTCCGTCCATCCATCTCCACCTTGGCATTGGTGGACGTGGATGGACGGAAGCACTGCCACAGCATCAACCTGATTTCGCTTGTCCACGTGCTCTTCCACGCATTCAGCAATTTGCGCCGTCCAGAAGGCCATTTGCGCGCTAATTTGGACAGCTCTGGCTGAGAGTAGCCCAGGACGTAGTCCTGGGTTTAGAAGAAGTGGAAGAGCCAGTCCCGCAGAGGCTGCCCTGCCTGCCCCGGCGAGCCGTGGGAGCTTGTCGTAGGGGACGACTGAGAATGTCCCAGGATGCCCGTCCCGCATACAAATGCCGAGATGCGATTGACAGGCGCGCTAATTTGGACAGCTCCAAGAGCTGTGCGTCCGCTGAGGAATTGTACTGCTCTGTTTTTAAAGCGCCGTGAGCTTTAGGCTTCGCAGAATCACTTGTTCACTATGGCTGAATTACCGACGCCATCTCTGTACGTCACAGCTCTGACCAGACTGGACGAAAGAGACCAGCTCCATGAGAACCAGGAAATGGCTGAATCCATTTCCTGGTCCTCGAACGGCGTCCGCTGGCCGAGGCTCAATACCCCACTTGCTGTCGCAATCGGAGGAGTTTGTGCTGTATCCGCCTCACGGCGCCCCGGCGGGCCGCCGGCCAAATAAGCTTGGCGTATTCCTTGCGCTGGAAACGAGCGAGTCCACGGTCAAGTTCCCCGGGCGCAAGTGCGCCACGGTTATAGAGCATCGAGGAGATGTATCGTTGCCGGTCGAGCACCGGGTGCAAGAAGGCATCCCCATCGGTTGCTCGCAAATCTTCTTCGATCGTCGGCGGGAACCAGTCACAGCGAGAAACGTCGCCAAAGTCGGCTAGCGACAACCACGTCATCCCCGCCCGCGCAACCTCGGTCGGTACAAATACCTCACTGCTCGGCCACTGTCGCATGAACGGATCAGAGCCCATGGCGAGCCGCCGCTGATGCAACAACTTTAGAGCAGGAGAAGAAAACAAACACGCATTCAACAGAGCGAGCTTGACCTGGTCAGAAGGATAAACATCGCGCTGATACGGCATCCAATGCCATTTGTTGAAAGGTCGCGTAATCGGCAAGGCAACGAAGTCGGCCCCTTGTGACGCCGCATTGACCACAAACTGCTCCACAGAGCACTGCACGACGCAGTCATACTCAACAAACAGGTAATAGTCGTAATCCGGATACTGCATCTGAAACTGATAGTGGGCATAATCCGGATTCCACCACAACACGCCACCCACGGCATAACGCATCGGAAGACCGGCGGCGGCGAGATCGTTGCAGGTGAAACGGACGACACGCTCGAATGGTATGGGCCCGACCGAGCCATTGGTCTCATCGACCGAAACGTAGAAATCCTGAGCGCCGGCAGCCTCCGCAAGGCGGTGCGCCTGACGCTCAACAAATCCATCCCAGGCATAAGTTTTAAAGACAACAGCACAGCGGGCACTAGTGGTGCTCATAATCCGTCGTTCCTCGATCCTGCCGATCTTATGTGTTGAAACTCCCTCGGATTTCCTGTGGAGCCTGCTGGCGTTGGCGGCCCTCATGCGGCTTTCCCTACTGCAAAGCCGCACACGCAGTTCCTGCACGGAGCCACGTACAGGAAATCCGGGTCGCGCTGCTTACGCGTGGACCAGTTGTGCGGGCTGCTCGCTACGCGACAGCGTCGGCCGCCTTCTCCCCAGCTCTGCATCGATCAAGGTTTGGAGGGATTCAACCACCTGATCAACCTCATGGTGAGTCATAGTATCGAACAGAGGCAGGCTGATCATCCTTGCGGAAACGTCGTCGCAGACCGGCAGCGAACCTGCCACGCAGGTTTTTTGGAAGTATGGCTGCTCCATCAAGTGGGGGCTAAAGTAAGCTCCCGTCGCGATCCCCTGATCGGCTAACGCTGCACGAATAGCCGCCCTGCGCTCACCCAATCCAGAGGGCAACAAGGCCGGCACAAACTGATGCGCTTGCGTGCCTGGTGCTCTCAATTGGAACTGCAATTCGGGCAGCGCATCCCGATAGCGATTGGATAGCACGGCGCGGTGTTCCATAACGCTGTCGTAATCGAGGAGACGCAACCGGCCGAGCAGCGCAGTCACTTCACTGACTTTGCCGTTTAGGCCAACCATGGTCGCGGTGCGTGGCTCACCAAACCCAAAGCTGCTCATGGTACGAATCCTGGCAATACGATCCGTATCCGCACTGTAGATCAGTCCAGCCTCTCCCACAGCAAACGACTTGGTGGCGTGCATGGAATACACTACGCTTCCCCCAAAGCCGCTTCCGAACCCCCGCCCCTGCTCGTCACACGTGCCCAGCGAGGCTGCGGCATCCACAACGACCGGGACGCCAAGCTGAGCAGCGAGTTTCGTATAGTACTCCAGATCGATCGGGTAACCAAACGTCGCGTAGGGCATCACAACCGCGATCTTGCCGGCATAACGTGCCAGCATCTCTGACTCGGCTGCAGGATCAGCCGCCCAATTCCGTGGGTGAACGTCGCAGAGCAGAGGCGTCAGGCCACACCAAAGCGCGGCGTGTGCCGCGGCTGCGAACGTGAACCCCGGCATAAGGGCAAACTTTCCAGCAGGCTGTTCGCCGACCGCATCCCCGACCGCATCTTTGATCGCCAGCATCAAGCCGATCGTTGCATTGCACACGGTCGTGCAAGCGCCCTTACCGCCGAAGAAGCGATCCAGCATCTCCTGCTCAAAAAGCGTGTTGACCGGTCCGAAGTTGCTGAAAATTCCACTCTGCTCAAGCGCCTGCAGTTCCGCGATTGCAAGCGAGAGTTGCGGTGGGGCGGGACGAACTAACGGGATATTCATACCTCGAGCTCCTGGGCAGCATAAACTTGTTCCAAGCCCGCGAGCGCGGGCGATTCAAGTAAGTAGTCCTCGGTAAAGCTGGGGGACAGGATCGCGTCGGCGATCATCGCGCCAACGTCGTTCTGCCACAACCAGAGTCCATTTGCCTGACCCCTGAAGCTTTTTTCACCGCCAAGCTTTCCGTAGGGGACAAACCCCGCCGCCAGACCAATGGCAAATAAGTGAGGAAGCGGGTTGCCGCCGGCGTCCATCACCCGGCAGTAATTATCCACAAGCCGCGCCTGCGGGCCTGTTTCAGAGTGAAGCGACACTCGTTCCCCCGCCTCATCAAAGACCGGCAGAGCGCGAGGACGGTAACCGAGCGCAGCGATCACCAGATCCGCATTGTCCAGCACCGCCAGTGAAGCCGCATCATCCACCCCGAGGCGGTGTAGCTGCAAGCGAGGCTCAGCCGGACGCCCGCCGATTCCCCGCGCGCGCATGATTAACTCGCGCGAGTCCAACCGGAATCCGCTCAGACGAAATACCCGACCGCTGACTGGGCAGATGTCATCGGCCCCAAACTCGGTATATCCGTCAGCTAGGGCCGCTTCCACATTGGGATAAAAAATACGCAATTCGCGGCGGTGAAGAATGGTCAGCCCGCCAGGACCAAACGTGACCCCGGGCATCCGGTTCAGCATGGCGAAAGCAATGGCCGCTGCGCTCGTGGAGCCGCCAATGATGGCAACGCGTGGAGGCCGGCCAAGACCCGCAAGACGGGCAGCGACCGCTGCAAAACCTTCAGTGCTCACAACCTCGCCGGATTGCGACAGTCGTTCGCCACATCTCTCCACAAGGTTGACGCCGGCCACTACCTCACTCCGAAGCCGCTCGACCGGCTGGGAGGCGCCCGTGGCAAGCACTACATTGCGGGAGTCGATGGTGCGCTCGCGCCCGGTCTCAAGATCTCTAAGCAGCGTCACCCAACCCGTTTGCGTGCGCTGCGTCGACACTGCTCTGTAGCCCTTAAGAACGCGACCGTTAGGCGAGGACGCAATCACCTCGTTCATCGCTTCTCCGACCAAGCCCAGAAATTCACCCGCGCGGCGCAACGGCACCGTGCCTTCTCCCGCTTCCACGAACTCTTTCGTGAGTGGATGATTTCGGAGTGCCGCAAGCTCACTGTCAGGTGGTCCGGCAAGGCAGTCGGCAAAGGTGAACGCTGTACTGTCGGAATTAATAGCCCAACGGCCGATGGTCCCGTCTCCAACGGAGCCGGACTGCTCCACCACCGTGACACCCTCGTTTAATAGCTCAGCGAGACGCCCACGTCTATGCGCCGCGAGCAGAGGCGCCAGTCCCGCTGGGCCTCCACCGATAATGGCTACACCTGTGCGACCAAAGCTCAATGGCACCTACTTCGACGCAGCCCAAATGGGCAACGCCATCAAAATTTAGGGGGGATAATTGGTTGAGCGGATTATTTCCGCTTCTCAACGAATTCAGCCCTGGCTTCCATCGGGGGGATGGGGTGTTCTCCCAGTCTGAATCTGCTCAAGTAGGAGCATACAACGCGATTGAGAATTTTCATCTCAATCCTGGTAACCTAACCGTTGAATCTAGTACCCAACCGGATTCCTATTGGCCTTGACACGGCTTTTCTCACTAGATCCTAATTCGCATCCTTCCATCGCCACCCGTTTTTTCCTCTTGTCGTTGCAGGAAATCCAAACCAAAGGTACCGGCGAGGGTTACCTCCGGTACGCGATAGTAACTGCATGGCTTAGACTCTGCGTGAGAGAGCCCGACGCCCAGACGTGATTTCAATGCTCCCACCATAGTTTTGCCATACCGGCAGCAAATGCTGGGTGCCCCATTCAAGCCGTTGTTTGGGTTGAGTGGGATAATGGCTCTCGATGTGCCACTTGCCGTTTACCACACCCGCCCGAGGGAAATAACTTCCCCCAGAAGGGTGGGTTCTCCGGCCCTAGCGGAACTGGCGTTCGTAACTGGAGTTCTCACGCAGAGGAGACGGTCGTCTTCCAGCTACCTTGAAGCATGGCCATTCCCACCTCGGCGAGCCCCTCGCTGGGCGGTCTTCCAGCGCATTTCATCCGGGCTGGCTACAGGAGGGTAGTGAATGTCTGTCGGAAAGCGTTTCACTCAAAGGCAAGACATGGTTGGAAGGGAGTATCGGGTCGCAGCTGAGATGTGTTGACCTTCCATGTCTGCGTGAGAATCTACTACTCCAGGATCCAGTCTCGCGGCGCAGAAAGTTGCCGGCACGCTTTTGGAGATTGGTTGCATCCTCTAAGTACGGCTTTGAAGTCCTGAGCATGAAACGAACTCGGCTCCTCCATCACTACTCGAGTAATCGGGCGCTGTCTACGAGTGCTGGGCCCATCGGGTCACTCCACTGCGGGTCTGCCGCAGAGGCATTTTCGGCTCTCACGGCCATAGTTACGCCATTGCTCCGGCGGGAGGTGTGGCATGAAACGCGAGGGCGGCTTATGGGCAACAGCGGCCGTACTCGGTATTGCCGCAACCGTTGGCATCTCCACAACAAAAACCACACCGCCATCTCCACCTACAGCCGCCCCCAAGGCCACCAAATCCTACACCCGCCCCAGCACCCCGAAAATGGATGTGCTCGACAACGGACCCTGTCCGGACATGGAGAAGCTACTCCAGGCCTTTTTTCTGATCGATGAAACAGAGATCATCGCACCCAAGTCATGCTACCCGGATGAGAAGCAAACTCCGCCCAACTCGACCGCGTTCTTGGGTCTCGTCAAACAAGTGCGCTTCGTAATCGCCACCCTGCCTGATCCCCTTCACACTCATTTTCCACTCTCCTTCGACCGCGCTACGGAAGCTATTCAAGAAGCAGCGCAGGACGATGGGAACTATGTATACGACTCTTCGTGGCTCCCATGGGATACGGAAGAAGCTTCTTATGCGCTGCTGGAAGATCAGGATAAGGCGGAGAAACGAAAAGAACAGCAGGAAGATCAGCCGGGGATCCTTCTCTTCCGCGGGGCGCTCGCTGACCAAAAATCCGGCGACGGTACTCCTAAGCATCCGCCCTTTGACAAAGGACTAGTTGTGCTGATCGTAGGAGAAGAGCCGACCGGGGGCATCCACCGACGGCAGTTCGAGAACGCCGTGCAATGGATCGCGGCACTGCAGCCAACTACCGATGCAGGTAGCCCCCCGGTGCAGATCCTGGGTCCGACTTTTTCCGGATCCATCCCCTCTCTTGTGGAGTTGTTGCGAGAGACGGTGAACGGCCTGTCTGGACGCGCGGGGCAGCATCTACGCATCTTCAGCGGCAGTGTCAGCAGCAACGCCGGAGTGGATTGGCTGAACCGTGCTAAGGACAAGAGTGATCTAGCTTCTTTGAACATTCAATTTCGCAGCTTCGAGCATAGCGGTGATCTCGACCTCGATCGATACTGCAGGTACATGAACGCCACCGGAACTGACCTGGGGAGCCTGGCAATTGTCTCCGAGGACGAAACCGCCTTCGGTAGTGAGTACGGAAGTGACGGGGGTGACCAGAAAGATGGGGATCACGGGAGTGACGGGAACGACCCAAACAGTTCTCCCTGTCGCCCTGGGACGTTGCCGGACGGACGACATAAACAAGGGCCTGTTTATCTTTACTACCCGCGAGACATTTCCGCTCTTCGCGCTGCCTACCAGAGCCAGTCCATCTTCAACCAGCGGGCGGCTCAGCCCAGCGGAGACTCATCGCACCACGTTCTGCAGAGTGACCTGGCCGATCCTAAGGGAAAGGACCATGACACCATTCGCGCTTACGGCGGAGACCAGACTGCGCTTTCGCAGGAAGCCGAGCTACAGCAAATAGTTAGCCTGATGCGCGCACATAGGACGGAATACCTCCTGCTGCGCAGCAGCAACCCGCTGGATCAGTTATTTCTAAGTCACTACTTCCGTATGACTTATCCGGAGGGGCGCATTGTTCTGGTGGGCGCCGACTTACTTCTCCGCCGCGAAACTGGAGCCGGTGGCCTTAACGGGGTCATGACGTTGAGCACTTACCCGCTGCAGCCGTGGGGGCAGGATTGGACCCGGAATCTTGCCAAGCCCAGTACGCGATTTCACTCCCACAGGGTATTTGCCAATGACGGAGTGGAAGGGGCCTATGTTGCGGCGCGCTTCCTGTTCCGTCAGCCACCCATCACCCCTCCTGGGACGGAACCGACGGCGCCCACTAAGCAAGGAGAAGACCAGACGCCGAGCAGTTTCGTGCCGCGCAATTGCCTCGATGAGCTCAACCTGCCTGACTATGCGCTTCCCTTCTGGGTAAACCAACAGGACAAAGGCGACTGCCGGTATCCACCCACCTGGCTCTCAGCACTAGGCAACGGAGGCTTTTGGCCAGTAGCCGTCCTTGATTTTCCGACCTGCGTTGGTTGCCCCAGACCACCACCGATCCGCGAGCTGGGCGAAACAGAAACGCTATCCAGCGGTCTGCGACATAGCGTTACCTCCATCTTCTCGAGCATTGCTTTCCTCCTTGGGATCAAGCCGAGCGATGGGTCTGCCGGCGCCGCGCCCCAGGCGTGGCTATCCATGCCCCCGAGTATGAAGCTCTTGCTATTCGCGGGGCTCTTTTGGGCCATCTTTCATGCCGTCTGTTGTTGCCGCGCATCCCTCACCGTCAAACCCGCGCACCGGGCTCATTTTGTCAGGCCTAATTGCTGTCCATCGGAAACAGATTGCGATGTCGCTTATCTCCGCCGGCAGCGAATTGCGCATCGAGCGCTCGTACTTTTCGGCAGCCTCCTGGTGGCGCTCCTCCCCATCACGCTTGCCTGGGGCTACGGTGAAATGTGGGAGGGCGGTGAGCCGCTGCCGAATCCCTGGCCCTATCGCGTGTTTCTTTCCCTCACCTGGTTGATAGCGGGTATCGGCGTCTGCGCCAATACCTGGGTTGAGGACTATCTTTTTGAGCGGAACGACCCTAGGCCTGTCAAGGAGACGACACGCGAAAGGATCAGCAAAGTCGTTCGAGGATTCCTGGACTGGACCCGGGAAAGGAAAGTTCCAGCAGAAGTGTGGCGGTCGCTCGCCTATTTTCTTGCCTGGACGCTGCTTCTCTACTGGTGCGTGGCTTTTTGGTTCGACGGGGCCTTGAATGATGCCAATCGAATCCCCACCTACTGGCGGGCAATCAACCTGACGACTGGCCTTTCGCCGTTAGTCCCACTGGTATCTCTGATAGCAGGACTGTACGGGTGGTTCTGGTATGCCCTGCAAGGACTCGCGTTCTTTGGCGAGGACCGGCCAAGATTGCCCAAGGCTGATTCGTTGATCGTCGGTCCTTCCAAGCAGCAGGGGATGGTGGTAAAGGGCGGTCAAGATCTGCTGCGCATGCTCAGCAGGGATTGGGCGGAGGAGGTCATCGAGGAGTTGAGCTTCCCCTTTGCGACCTCCGCAGTAACGGTCGCCGGCATTTCCTTTGTTGGGATCATCGTGATCGGGTGGTCGGTATTCGGCTATCCGGCCATTCGTGGTCTGGGATCAAGGACTTATTCTGTCGTGTTTTGCCTATCGCTTGCTCTTTGCATCAGCATCCTGCTGGCAAATGCCTGGCAGGTTTCTCGAGTCTGGCTCCGGTTACGCCATCTGCTTCAGTTTCTTGACAAGCTGCCCCTGCGCCGCACGCTGGCATCGGTGAATGGTTTCTCCTGGGGATCGGTCTGGAAAATGAGCGGCAGTGTTCTGGATATGCGCTATAAGATTCTCTTTCGCCAGCTTGAAAGTTGGACCCACCTGCGCGAATCCCTGCCCGGAGGACAAGAGAAGCCCTTGCCCGGGTTGGCGAGAGTTTTCCTGGGGAAGAAAATAAGCAAGATCGAACCCTCGACCCTCTCTAGCTTGATCGAAGCTATCGAAACCACGAGCACCCAAAGATTGGAATTCGCAAAATGGTATTCATTCCATTGGGACGACTGGAAAGCCCGTCGATTGATTCACCTTAAGTCAGTTCAGCATTCTCTGGCCGAGATGGCAGCTATTTTGCTCACCGAACTCTTGATTCCTGCGTGGCGGCAAGAGGATCACGTGGCCCTGGGCGGCAAAGCCGAGGAGAGTGGTAACGATACGGCAGCCCCTTCTGCACAATTGGTACCTACCCTTCCGCCACATATCCGCAACGCTGAAGAGCTCGTTTGTCTCGTATACATGGCGTTCATCCAGAATATTCTCGGACGCATGCGTTCGCTCGTCCTGGGTATTATCTGTCTGTTCTTAGCAATTACGGTCGCGGTAGCGCGCTATCCTTTCGACCCTCGTCCGCTCATCAGTAGCATGGTGGTGGTTCTATTTACCATCCTGGCTTTGACCATCGTAGCGGTGTATTCGCAGATGCATCGCGACCCGACACTGAGCAGTCTGACAGGAACCAAGCCCGGCGAACTGGGAGCTGATTTCTGGATCAAGTTAGTCGGATTCGGAGCAGGCCCTGTGCTGGGTTTGCTGGCCAGCGTGTTTCCCGAGTTCACCGACTTTATCTTTTCCTGGATACAGCCCGGAATCGCTTCCATCAAGTGATGAATGCCATGGTCGATCCAGGGCGGTTGTGTTTTATGGGTGAGGCTGCCAACCCGCCGCGGCCACGCAAGGAACTTTACCGCAAAACCACACCCGATAGTACGTAGGCGGCACGTGGCGCCGAAGATCATCGACACGTCTGAGGTCGAACGAATGCGACAGCACCCAAACAGAGCGGTTCGTTTGGATCGCTTGCAAAATCTCCGGTTCTGAAATCGACGCGATATGAAGTTTTTCCGCCGCGGCGCTCATAATCGTCGGCCGTATCGACTCATCCCAGAGACGGGCATTCTTAACCGGCGGCCCGTAGTAGCTCAGCACCATGGGATTGGAAACAGGGCTGAGCACCACGAGATCTGCTCGTTCAAGCTCCGGCGCGAGCGTCTGCGAAATCTCTCGCCAAGGTTCTTTGTCGCTGTTCGGCGTTGTCACTTGGAAGAACAAGCCCGTCCCGAACGCGGCCAGCAGACTAAGCAGGACAGCAAAACGGGCTCGTCCAGTCGCCAGGAGTTGGCTTCCGCCAATCAAACACAGTGGCACGACTGCCCAGACGAGAATCCGCGGCAACAATATCGGGCGCGCCTGGCTGAGCACGACCAGGAGCGCAATGAAAAGGCAAGGCACGCCGATGAGGGTGACACTTGTCCGGTTAGCGGGACGGTGGAAGGACAACGAGACGGCCAGAGTTACAAATACCGCAGCCGCGAGAAGGAACGCGGGCCACGGGTACGGGGTCAATATGCCGCTCACAAGCAGCGAAGCGCAATAGACGATTTGGTGGATGCCCGCCGGCGGCACATAATTAATGACGCCGCTCTTGCTGGCGGTGAGCGCGCGGAGGTAATAAGGCACCCCGACCAACAGAACGAAGGCGTTTAACGCTGTCCATTTCCAAAGCGCCTGGCGGCCGTTAGCTCCTTGCGTCAACAAAAACAGCCACACGACGCCCCCGCACGCCACTACGAACACCAGTCCAGTCGCATGGAGATAGAGACAGAGAACACCGCATAGAACGTAGAAGGCGGCTCCCTTTACAGAGCGCGAGTCACGCAGGAACACCGCGGTGGCCCAGAGCAGGACCGCTCCCGCTAACATTAACAGGGCATAGACCCTGGTCTCTTGAGCGAAATACAAGTTCGTCGGGCAAAGCGCGAAGAGAAGAGCGCCGAGTAAGCCCGCCGACTTCCCGGCTAGCTCGCGACCGAGCAAATAAGTTGCTGGAACGCAAAGAGTGCTGGCCACAACGGACAACGAGCGCAACGCTGCTTCGCTGGAGCCCCACACCGCGATCCAGGCATGAAGCAAAAGATAGTAGGTGGGAGGGTTCGTCTCCTTGGACAATCCGTCGGTTAGGACGTAGTGCAGTCCAAAGAGATCCGCGTAATACCGCGAAAAGATCTCGTCACTCCACAGCGAGGCTGCGCCAAGATGGTAGATACTCAGCGCGGCGCAGAGAATGGTGATGCAGCCAAGAGCAACCATCTCGAACGAAATCTCCCGCTGAGCCACTGATGTCTGGCTGGGTGAGTGAGGCTGCGCCGGCAGGTTCTGTGCAGACATTTAGACTTCGTCCAAAGAACATAGCTGGGGAGGAAAACGTTCGCTATCATTTCAGAATAGAGCAAGGCATCTAAGTAACAATACAACTTTCCGACAGATAACACTGCGATGAGATACTTATCCCCCACGCGTTAGCAAACACGCTTCATCAGTCGAAAGGTCCACTTAACTTTATACTCGCCCCGCTTTCAGAGCGCGGTCTTGTTTAAGCATTACTGAACTTCGCCGTGCTTCCCTCGGGCGCAGGATGCATCGTGATCTTTCCCTGCATGCTCCGCAACTGTAATTGCGGCAAAGAGCCCACAGTACAAGTCTTAACGCATTAGGATTACACTTGTCAAGCTGTGTCGAAACATCCGGCCGTAGCCAGAAACACTCATGCTGCGTTCCTGGTCGTAAGCTTCGCGGCTGTCGCAGCGGTGGGCAGCGACTCATAATACCCTCGGGTGCGGCGCCAGGTCACGATCGCGTTTACACCGTAGTTCCAAAAAGAGCTGATGGCCAAGCCGGAAAGTCCGGCGAAGTACCAGGGCAGGCCCGCGGACAACAGGCGGTGCGCAAAACTCAGATTGATCAACACACCCATTGAGCAGGCAGTGCAGAAGATGACGATTCCGCGAAGCAGCGCAATCCCTTTCAGCCTGCGATCACGGAAGGTAACCAGGTTGTTCAGGAAGAAATTAAACATCATTGCGCTGAGCGTAGCCACCACCTGGCCCAGCGAAAATGCTGCTGCGTCGAAGAGATGGAAGGTGCTTAAGATCGATAAGTGAACCAGGAGGCCTAGCGAGCCAACGCCGACAAAGAACAAGAACCGCGTGGGCAGGTAGCGGCCCACAATCTTATCGACTATGAGAAATAGATATTCCAGCTCCACGTTCACATCGAGCTTGCTCTCGCCTGCAAGTCGATTACGAAATCGGTAAGGCACTTCAGCTACCCGGGGTGGAGTCGGGCTCGAGGCCAGGATGTCGACCAGAAGTTTGAAACCTGCGCCCGTCAGGCGCGGCACTGAGGCCCTGAAAAAACGGCTGTCCACAACAAAAAAACCGCTCATGGGGTCGGTGACATCGCAGTGGCAGACCAGCTTGCTGACTCGAGAGCCGAGGTCGCTCAAGCGAACGCGCTTCTCGGCAAACTCGCCCATGCTCCCTCCAGCTGTTCTTCTACTCCCGACAACCACGTCCAACTTCCTCGACTGCACGAGACGAAGCATTTCCGCCAAGATCGTTTCGTCATGCTGCATATCGGCGTCCATGACCGCAATGCTGGGAGCCGGACTTGCCATCATTCCCTCGATGCATGCAGAAGACAACCCACGCCGCCCGATACGCTCTAGAATCCTCACTCGCGGATTGGTTAGCGCCAGTTGGCGGATTGCATCGGCGGTACGATCCGGTGAGTGGTCGTCCACAAAAATGACCTCCCAATTGACACCCTCGAGGGCGGCTTCGAGAGAGGCGACAAGCGGTGCAATATTCTGTCGTTCCTGATATGTGGGTATCACTACACTCAGTTCAAGGAGCCGTTGTTTAGTAGTTGCGGCCGCCTGAGCGGACAAGTCCTGGACAACGCTAACCATGGCAAACCTCCATTAACCGATGGAGGGGGAGGGTCTTAGTAAAACAGGCACCGTCGTTCCCGGTGTCATGAAAAAGTCAGTAAATTGTCATTTGATTGGACGACAAGAAGGGCATCGTTAGTTTCAGCTCTATGCCGAGAGTTTGCTGTGGCAGACTTGTCCAAATTAGCTTTTTCGACTCTGTCCATCCACCTCCGCTGCTGCGAGGGTTGGCCACGGCCCTTTACCTTGTCATGTCGCTTGCCGACGTTCTCTTCCACGCATTCAGCAAGTTACGCCGTCCAGAAGTAGCCGCGGCGGTTTGTGAGCAGCCCCACCCACAAAGCCAAAGGGCCTGCATCGACCATGGTGCTTCTCACCTCAGGGCTACGTCAGCCAAGTGCTCTGCTCATGCTGCATTCGTAGTCACAACCTCCGCGGCTGGCGCAGCGGCGGGTGCCGACTCATAAAATCCTCGCGTCCGCCGCCAGGTCACGATCGTATTTACACCGTAATTCCAAAAAGAGCTGATGGCCACGCCGGAAAGTCCGGCTAAGTACCAGGGTAGGCCCGCAGCGAATAGACGGTGCGCGAAACTCAGATTGATCAACACGCCCATTGAACAGGCGGCGCAGAAGATGACCATCCCGCGAAGCAGCGCAAGTCCTCTCAGCCTCCGGTCACGGAAGGTAACCAGGTTGTTCAGGAAGAAATTAAACATCATTGCGGCCAGCGTAGCGACAACCTGCCCCAGCGCAAATGCTGGTGCGTCAAAGAGATGGAAGGTTCCCAGGATCGACAAGTGAATCAAAAGGCCTAAGGAGCCAACACCGACAAAGACCACAAATCGCGCCGGGACGTAGCGGCCCACAATCTTATCGACAATCAAAAAGATATATTCCAGCTCTACGTTCACATCGAGCTTGCTCTCTCCCGCAAGTCGATTACGAAATCGGTAAGGCACTTCAGCCACCCGGGGTGGAGTCGGACTCGATGCCAGGATGTCGACCAGAAGTTTGAAACCAGCACCAGTCAGGCGCGGCACCGAGGCCCTGAAAAATTCGCTGTTCACAACGAAGAACCCGCTCATCGGGTCGCTAACATCGCAGTGGCAGACGAGTTTGCTGACGCGAGAGCCAAGGTCGCTCAAGCGAACCCGCTTCTTGGCAAACTCGCCCATGCTGCCTCCCGCAGTTCTTCTGCTGGCGACAACCACGTCCAACTTTCTCGGTTGCAAGAGATGAAGCATTTCCGGCAGGATCATTTCGTCATGCTGCATGTCAGCATCCATGACCGCAAGGCAGGGAGCAGGACTGGCCATCATCCCCTCGATGCATGCCGAAGACAGCCCGCGGCGCCCGATACGCTCCAGAATCCTTACTCGTCGATTGGTTAGCGCCAGCTCGCGAATTGCATCGGCGGTATGATCCGGTGAGTGGTCATCCACAAAGATGACCTCCCAATTGATTCCCTGAAGGGCGGATTCGAGAGCGGCGACCAGCGGAGCGATGTTCTGTCGCTCCTTATAAGTGGGTATCACTACGCTCAATTCGAGGAGGGCGTGTTTCGTTACTACTTCAGCTTGCGCCGACGAGTCCCTGATTACACTAACCATGGCAAGTCTCCACTTACTGTTGAGGCTAAGTTAGGGGGACTAGGGTCTCGGTCGTTTCTGCCCTGTTTCGCGATAGTACTACGGAGCCCACAGACGCAAGAGTGGAAAACACGTCTACGACGCGTGGATGGGTGCGGATGTAACCTCGACTGGTTATCGCCGTGCGGAGCCTGAATACCTTTTATCCGCGGTCTCACGCGCCCCTTTCCTGCTTATATCGCCCTTCCTCGGGTCGAGACTCACCGCAGATGAAGCGACTCTGGATGGAGATTTAATGCCGACTTACGACGGATTACCGCTTGAGTACCGCTTTACGAGCCAGTTGTTACCCATGATCAAGGCTTAAGAGTTCATTTGTTACCCATGGTCGAACTTGCCTGTTACCTACAGCTACAATGCAAACCGCGTCGGGCGAAGATGCTTCAGGGAGTTTTGCTCGCGATTGCTTTCCGCTGTTCGGACAGCTCTAGCGAAAGGTTACCCATGTGGCTCAAGAATGTAGTCACTTGCCATTTCTCCTGCTCGTTCAGAGAACTCTTCCATGCAGGCATTCCGCTAAGACGTATTCCGTGCCGAATGATTTAGAAATTCGGGTGCCCGCTCTCGCGTTATCGAGCAGATTGGCACGCCGCCGGCGAGAGCAGGCGGTTGATTTCGGCGCTCCATTCAGAGATCCAGGTGCGCTTGGTGGTGTCATCGAGCCAGGAGGCGCGTAGACCGTTGAGAGCCACTCCGCCCAATTGTTCTGGCGTGCAGCCCATATGCCGGGCAACCAACAAATACTCGCGGTTGAGGTCGGTGCGGAAGAGGGCGGGATCGTCCGTATTGATCACCAGATTAAGCCCGGCGTCGAACATGCGGTGGATGGCGTGGCCGGGCGAAGCGAGATCGCGGAACATGGTTGTGTAGGTGGTCGTGGTCGGGCAAACGGTGAAGAACACTCCACGCTCGCGGCATGCTGCTACCAGCGCAGGATCGTCAACCACGTGGTAGCCATGATCGATGCGATCGCAGGCCAGCACATCAAGGCGAAGCGCCGACATGCTCAGACGGACCATTCTCACCTGCATGGGCGGTCACGCGCAGTCCCTTGTTCCTCGCGCGCCGGTAAACATCCGCATAGAGACCGGGCGGATGGCCAACCTCGTTGTAATCGAGGCCAATGCCGATGACTTCCTCGCGCCGGTGCGCCAGCACGAGATCGAGGAACTCCATGCTGATGTCCGGGCCCAACTCGCGATTCAGAGCCGGGATCAGGCGTGAGTGCACACCATGATCGCGCTCCGCGTCGCGCATGGCGGCGACGATGCCGTCAAGCATAGTCGCATAAGCCACACCCTGGTGCGCCTGCGGGCTGAAGAAGAACTCGACGTAGCGCGCGCCATTGCCGGCACAACATGCCAGCATTTCGTAGGTTACCCGATGGAAGTCGTCGGCATCGACGATCGAGTTGCAGATGACGTCGTAGGCTTTGAGAAACGCGCCCAGGTCCGCGAAGTCGAAGAGCTTCGACGCATCTTCATCATCGTGCGTCGCCAGACCGTGTTTCTTCGCCAACTCGATTGCCGTGGTTGCGGCCACCGCTCCTTCAAGATGCAAATGCAGCTCGGCTTTGGGCAGCGACCTGACAAAGTTCTCGATATTCACGGCTGATCGTTGTTCCTCCAGCATGTGTTCCTCGGTTACGAGTTGAGCCCCATAATCGTAACCTTATGATTTGCTACAATTTGACCCTGCGGAAATCCGGGTGGTCGCAATGATATCAGCCTTGCATCCCGGAATAGATATTGGAGCGGATAGATGACGACGGCGCTTCCGGTGATCGATGTTTCGGGTCTGGCTTCAGACGAGATTTCTGCCCGCGCGCGCGTGGCGGCTCAATTGGGCCATGCCTGCCGCGAGATCGGCTTCTTCTATGTGGTGAATCATGGCATCGCTGAGACCACGCGTGCCGCCATGTTTGCCGCCGCCCGGGAATTCTTCGCGTTGCCGGTCGCGGCCAAGGAACAATATTCGATCAAGCGCTCGCCGCACAACCGTGGATATATCGCGCTCGAGGGAGAACGCCTCGATGAAGCCGCCGCTCGGGCCGATTACAAGGAAGCTTTTAATGTCGGGCTGGAGCTGGCAGCCGACCATCCTGAGGTGCTGGCCGGTAAGCCGTTTCGGGGAGTCAATCTATGGCCCGCACTTCCCCATTGGCGAGAGACCGTGCTCGCCTATTACGACGCGTGTTGGGCGTTGGGCCGCCGTCTTCATCACGGCTTCGCGCTCGATCTGGGCATTGCGGAGGATTTCTTCGAGGACAAACTCGATGCGCCGCTGGCAATGGTGCGGATGCTGCACTATCCGCCGCAGCCGCGGAGCCACGACCGCGCTCCCGACAGCGGGGCCGGCATGCACACCGACTATGGCAACCTCACCATTCTCGCCACGGACGGGATTGCTGGACTGCAGGTGCGCGCCCGCAGCGGCGCGTGGCTCGATGCACCCCACATTCCGGGCGCATTCGTTTGCAATATCGGTGATTGCCTGATGCGCTGGACCAACGATGTCTATCTCTCAACACCGCATCGGGTCGCGATCCCGGTCCAGGACCGGTATTCGGTAGCGTTCTTTCTCGATCCAAATCCCGATGCGCGCGTGGAAGTCCTTCAGGCTTGCATCGCGCCTGGCGCCGCGTCGAAATATCCACCCACAACCGGCGCCGACTATCTGCGCGAACGCCTGACTGCCACTTACGACCATCTGAAAACCCTGGCCTAAGAGTTGAGTCCCGGCGAAGCCTGTCTCCTAGCTGAATCTAATAGAAACAGGACGGGTGCCCCAGGTTCGCGTCAGCGTACCTGGGCCGAAAAAGACGGCGAAGCCCACCAGAGCTTTTTGCGATTGGGTTCTGCTATGAGGCAGACTCCTGCGGGTTGAGTTCGTAACCGCAGACACTGAAGCCCGTGCGCTTTATACGGTTTCACACAGTCTGCAAAGACGCCCTCGTTATTCCGATCGCAATGCCGTCAATGGGTCAACGCCCGCGGCCCGGCGCGCGGGGATCACGCTGGCGGCAATCGCCACCGCGAGCTATGCCAAGCGCTGCGAAGACATAGCTCACCGCATCGTAGGCTTGCACACCATACAGAGCTGAGGTCAACGCCTTACCCAGTAAGCAGCGACAGCGGAATGCCGATGATCACGCCCACAGCCGTCAACATAAGGCTATCGCGCAGCACCATCCACACCACCTGCCTCCGCTGCGCGCCCATGGCGATGCGCACGCCAATCTCGCTGGTGCGGTTGTTCACACGATAGGCGAGCGTCCCATACACCCCAGTCGCCACCAGGACCACCGCCAGGAAACCGAAGAACCCCGCTAGCCGTGCAAAGAGCAACTGACGGGAGATGGTGAGATCAAATTGCGCGCGCTGTGTCATGGGCTGGATCAGCGGCAGGTTCGGATCCATCTGCTGCACCGCTTTGCGCGCCGATGGCAGAATCGCCAATGGGTCGCCATGTACCCGCATTTCCACGTGCATTTGGCCGGTGATTGGAATCTGCGCATACATGTACCAGGCCATGGGAATCGGCTCTTCATCGATGCTGCGATACTTGTGATCTTTCACCACGCCTACGACCGTCATCTGGTATTGCCCATTGTCGGTCCCAATACTGTGACCCAGCGGATTCTGGTTGGCGAAGAAGCGCTTGGCAAACTGCTCATTGATGATGCCCACGTGGGGTGAGGTCGCCGTATCGGAATCGGCAAAATCGCGGCCCAGAAGTATGGGGACTCCAAGGGTACGGAAGAAGTCCGGCCCCGCCACATTGCTGCGAACTGTCGACGACGCACCGTTCGCCAACTCTGGCAACTTACCATCGACCGTCATGGCGCTGTTGTCAGAAACCCACGATCCAAGGCGCTCCTCCATGATGGTCACAGATTCCACGCCGGGCAGAACGACGCAGCTTGCTCATCAGCTCCCGATAAAAGGCGACCCCTTCGGGAACCGACTGTATGTTGGGCTTCACTCCGAAGACGACCAGGCCCTGAACTCGCATGCCCAGAGGTGTATTTTCCAGATTACGCAAGGTGCGCACCAGCAGCCCGCCACCCACCAGCAGCACAACACAAAGCGTCATCTGCACCGCAACGATGATTCTGCTCGCACGCGATTTGCCGGCATCCGTATGCGAGATCGCCGCCGATGTTTTCAATGCCAGCGCCGGCCCGGAGGAGAGCACAACGCGCAGAGGCACCAAGCCGAATAAAAGCGCAGCCAGAGCCAAGATGCTCAGCGTGAAAAGCAGGGCCGTATTGTCCGGGGCCAGGCTCGACTCGATCTGCGCCCAGGCTCCCAGCGCCCTGGTTGCCGAGTTGGCAAAGAGCCATGCCAGCAAGGCCGCCGGCCGACACCAACAGCAAGCTCTCGCTCAGAAGTTGCCGCAACAACGCCTTGCGCCCCGCGCCCAGCGCCAGCCGCACCGAGAACTCGCGCTGCCGCATCGCATTCCGCGCCATCAGCAGCATGACCACGTTGCTCAGGGCAATCAGCAGCACCAGCCCGACCATGCTCATCAGGATGCGCAACGGTTTGCCGTACTGTTCCTCGTATCCCGGGAAACCCTTTACCTCTTGCAGGCTGAGTATGGGTTTCTTTTCGCCTGGTTGCGGATTGCCAAGCCCGTCATAGGCCGCCGTCTGAAATGCCGGCTCAAGTTGCGCCACTGCCTGCGCCTGGTTTACGCCCGGCGCGAGACGTCCAATCAGCCGCAGGCACCACCATGTGGGTTTTGCGATGTATGTTTTCCCATCGTCGACTGGATTGCCCCAGGCATTCAGTTCTGCACGGCTCTGCAGTGGAATCCAGAAATCTGTGGAACTACCCGCCTCGACTCCTTCGAAGCCTTGCGTAGCAACCCCCACGATGGTCATGGGAATGCCGTTTACATAAAGCGTCTTTCCCAACACGTCCCGGGTCGCTCGCAAACCGCCGGGTCCAGTAGCTGTAGCTGATCACGGCAACGGGCGCGTGGTTCGATTCGTCCTGTCCGCTGAAACCACGTCCGCACGCCAGCTTCACGCCCAGGCCGGAGAAGAAGGTCCCGCTCACCATGTCGCCTTCTGCCTGCTCCGGTTGCTCCCCGTAGCGGACGGCAACCTTGCCCGTGGCCAGGGGTACGTAGGCCATTACCGGCGATAATCCCCGGTTTTGCCGCCGCAGCGCGTCGTACACCGCATACGAGAACGTCTCGTTTGAGTCGATGGTGCCCGTTCCACTCGGTGGGTTAGAGGTTCTTAGATACACCACGCGGGTGGGATCGGCCACCGGCAGCGAGCGCAGCAGCACCGCGTTCATCACGCTGAAGACCGCCGTATTCGCTCCGATACCCAGCGCCAGCGT
Organism: uncultured Acidobacteriaceae bacterium; assembly: GCA_963746595.1. GTDB lineage: Bacteria > Acidobacteriota > Terriglobia > Terriglobales > Acidobacteriaceae > PALSA-350. The sequence continues at coordinate 463,371 of CAVVBS010000008.1, read as the reverse complement.
GAGTACGGTGACCAAGGTAAAACCGGGCGTCTTTCTTAGTTGGCGAATTGCATATCTTAGGTTGTCGACGATTGCGGGCATGGCGGCCTCCTAGGCATCTACCCCAAGGAGCACGTGGTGGGCCAAACATCTGCCGCCGTTCGTGCAACTAAGCCCTTGGATTATCAAGGCTTCACGATGTAAGCTGCGCCGCTCCTCACCAAAACTGAACACCGCCGTTCAAATCCGGACAACCACCAGCGTGCTCCGCTTCACCATCTTGGCAGGCTGCTCAAACGCTCGAAGGAGTCTATCTCATAGCAGAACCCAACAGGAACAGGACGGGTGCCCCAGGTTCGCACCAGCGTACCTGGGTTGAATAAGATGGGCGGAGCCCTTACGATCGCATTTGCTACCCCGCAAATCGGGGTTTGGATAGAAGAAGCATTCAGTCGGATCTATCCGCTCTTGCTACAACGCAGTCCCGAAGAGCCTGCCCTGCCTGCCCCGGCGCGCCGTGGGAGCTTGTCGAAGGGGACGGCTGAGATAAAGCTTCTTTCGATCTCACGCAATGCCCTTCCCGGATCAGTCCTTAGTCGAAACCAGCCGAATAGCCTTTTCCGGACAAGCCACTACACAAAGCCCACACGCCTGACACAGATCCGCCTTCGGCGTATAGGCGGTGAGTCTTCCATGAGCCCTGCTCTTCATCTTTCCCAGAAAGGAGAGACTTGAGAAGTCCACATCGTCGATCTGTCTGACCTCAAAAACGTCATAGGGACAAACCTCCACGCAATCACGTTTTCCCTCGCAGGCATTGCGGTCAACCACGGGCCGATAGGCGCCCGCGTCTGCCCCGCACTTCTCTCCCGGCCTGTCTGGGCGTTGTGCGGCTCTCCTGGCTTTCTCCGAATTCAATCGCGGACGGGTCTCTGCGGCGCTCATAGCTGCTTCCCCCGGATTTCCTCAATGGCCCGGCGCAGGATCGCGAAAACCCGCTTTCTCTCCTCTGGCGAAGCCTCGATCTTCTCGTGCAATGCAGCTTTGAGTTCATTGCGCAGCTCGCGAAACTCCGTCTTCATCTGCCGCCAGTCACTTCTAATCCCGCGGCGGGGATCGGCCCCAAACTCATCGTCCTCTTCGTTCTCCTCGCTGAACTGCTTTCGGAATTGGGAGACCTTGCGGCCGAAGCGTGCGAGTTGGTCCAGCGTCTCCTCAACACCGGCTCGGTTTTCGTTCAGGTAGGCAGTACCCGCCTCGGTGATTCGATAAAGTTTCTTGGTGCCTTCCGATTCCGAGGCTGTATATCCCAGTTCCTCAAGATAAGTGAGCGCCGGGTAAACCATCCCCGGACTCGGCGAGTAGATGCCACTGGAGTGCTCCTCGATAGCCTTGATGATTTCGTAGCCATGGCCCGGCTTTTCGCTGAGCAAAGCAAGAATGATGAGCCGCAGATCGCCCGAGGCGAGCATTTTCGCAGCCCGCATTCCGGGGCCCATGAAGCCACCACCCGTACGGTCAAATGGCCTTCCTCTCCCCCCAAAGAAACCGTGGCGTCCCCGTTCTTCGAAGAAAGAGAAGTCTTGATGATGATGTCGATGCATATGTTTCATCCTTTCATAAAATACATCTTATGATATATCACAAGATGTATTTTTAAAATCCCGACGAGCTTTGGGCTCTTACCTGCATGGGCCTGAGGCCGCGCGCTACCTGAGATCCGTGCGGAACCACACGGGGAATCATGTAGTGGCCTCTATAGAAATGAAAGCTTTGCGCAGCTAACCTCAAATGGTGTGACCGCCTCAGCAAGAAGGAGATTGAATGTATGCATCCAGTGGCTTTGCAAGCTACAACCCTCGATGATGCGCCGGCCTATTGGTTCCTCAACACCCTCCATATCCTTTTGGCCAAAAGCCAATCAACGGGAGGCGCCTACTCACTCATCCATCTCACGGCGACTCTGGGCTTCGCGACGCCTTACCACCTTCACCACATGGAAGACGAAGCGTTCTATGTGCTGGATGGAGAATTCACCTTCTTCTGCGACGGAAAGAAGACGGTCCTGGGATCGGGTGGATACATCTTTCTTCCCCGCGGAGTACCCCACGGGCTTAAATGCAGCAGTGAAAAGGACTCTCGCCTTCTCACATTCGTAATCCCAGGCGCAGACGTTGGCTTTGTTGGAATGATGCTCGAGATGGCTGTGCCAGCCACGGATCGTATCTTACGAAACCCAACACCCCCCGATCTTCAAAGACTCAAGACCCTCTGCGAGAAAAACAAGATTGACATTCTCGGACCACTGCCCGACTGACTCCCAAAATCCCGGGGTGCCGCCCATAGCGGCGCCCTTGTTTATCAGACATTCACCTCTGAATCGATTCGTATATCGCTGCGGATCACGGGACTTGACCCGCCTCAAACGTTGCGCGAGGATTGACATCCCTAGCCATCTATGCATTAATGGCTAAGTTGAGGGATACGCCATGCGACTCGTTCGTCGCATCTTGAATCTACTTTCCCGTTCCATCGTAGAGCGGGAGATCGATGCTGAGCTGCAAGCGCACATCGAAATGAGGGCTGCGGACAATGTCGCGGCCGGCATGCCACCGGAAGAGGCCCGGCGTGATGCCCTGCTGAAGTTCGGCAACCCCACGGTCATGAAAGAAAAAGTGGCTGGCGTGGATGCGGCGCTAACCCTTGACAGCGTCTTGAGAGATATTCACTACGCCTGCCGGAAACTACGTAAATCGCCCGGGTTCGCCGTCACCGTCATCGCGACCCTGGCCCTTGGCATCGGGGCAAATACAGCCATCTTTAGTATTGTGGATGCCGTGCTGCTGCGGCCGCTGCCCTACAAGAATCCCGATCGCCTGGTCGTTGTGTGGCAGACGGATGCTGCGCATCGCGGCGTAGGCGCATGGTTCGATCCTTACCGCGAATTTGAAGAGTGGCAACGTGGGAGCCGCAGTTTCGAGAAGTTAGCCGCGATGAGCTGGGCGACCACCGGCGCCACCATGATCTGGCGGGGTAAACCCGTGGGGCTGCTGGCGCTTCCTGCCAGTACCAATTTCTTCTCCATGCTCGGCGCCGAAGCCCAAATCGGCAGGACATTTCGCCAGGCAGACCTGAACAACCCCTGCACCTTGGTCCTCGCTTATCCGTTCTGGCAGCAAAAGCTGGGCGCACCAAAAGACATTGCCGGGCGAACTCTGACCGTGGGCCCGCTTCCCTGTGTCGTGGCCGGCGTGATGCCGAAACAATTCACGTTCTATCCCAAAGAAGCAAACGCATGGTCCCTGATTACGCCCACAAGCGCATTCGTGCAGAAGCCCTGGGATTCAATGACCGGCGTCTTTGGATTATTGAAGCCAGGAGTCACCCACGCTCAAGCAGAGGCGGAACTCGACGCCATGCAAAAGAGGGTCTCACCCGAAGCTCCGGCATCGCTGTCCACGCTTGCCTCCGCTACGCCGATTGTGCTCAGCCTGCAGGATAATTTCACCTGGCTGGCGGGAAGGAATCTGCGCCGAGGGCTTTGGCTGCTCTCGGGCGCCGTCAGCCTTATCTTGCTCATGGCGTGCTTGAACGTGGCCGGCCTGCTGCTTGGCCGCGCGATGGAGCATGCTCGGGAAATGGCCATTCGTACCGCCTTGGGTTCCGGCCGCGCGCGCCTCATCCGGCAAATGTTGACCGAGTCACTCGTGCTGGCCCTTGGCGGCACGGGTGCGGGCGTTCTCCTGGCCCTGCTCATGCTTCACTGGTTCCGCGCTGTGAACCCGGTGGAACTGCCGCCCGGCAATGTGGTAGCTCTCCACTGGCAGGTTCTGCTCTTCGCGGCACTCTTGGGCATTGCCTCGGCCATTGTCTTTGGGCTGTTGCCAGCCTGGCAGGCTTCGCGGGTCGACCTGAACTCTGTCCTCAAGAACAACCAACGCGGTACGGGCGCCAGCCCTTCCGCACAGCGCGCTTCACAAATATTAGTGGTGATGCAGATTGCGCTTTCACTCATGCTCTTTGTTGGAGCAGGCCTGTTGGCAGCAAGCTTGTGGCGGATGGCTTCGACCCCATTGGGCTATCGCACCAATCATGTCTTGACAGCGACCATCAACCTGCCGCCGGAGCACTATGCCGACAACCAGGCAAAATCCAGGTTTGCCGCCGATCTCTCCACAAGAGTAGCCGCCCTACCCGGGGTCGACGCAGTCGCCGAAGCTTCGTACTTTACTCCCGGGGGAGAAAACCCGCTATCGGTTGAGGGAGATCCCGGCAGATTCGCGGCAGGCGGTATTGCCACCCAGGGTGTGAGCGCAAGCTTTTTCGACGCGATGCAGATTCCATCGTTTCGCGGCAGAGTCTTTGACACCCAAGATCGCAACGACACCCGGCAAGTTGCCATCGTCAACCAGGCTCTTGCCAATCGCTATTTCCCCCATGACGATCCGATCGGACACGCCGTCAAGCTGAGCCGAGCTGACGATCCATCGCACCCATGGCTCACGATTATCGGCGTGGTGGCCGACGTCAAGGTAACGACTGTTTTTCAGGAGATGGGCTATGTGGTGCAGCCCACGGTCTACCGGCCACTCGCCCAGGATGCGCCGGCGTCTCTGGCCCTGATGGTTCTAACGAAAGACAAGCCATCGGGATTAATCAGTGGAATCGAAGAGCAGCTTGCCGCGATCGATCGTGGCCTGCTATTAGCCGACCCGGGAACCCTCAAAGACCAGCAATCGGCCGTACTTTCCCAACCCCGCTTCCGCACCGTCCTCTTCGGCAGTTTCGCAGGATTGGCTCTGCTGCTGGCGGTGGTTGGACTATATGGCGTGCTAACCCAGATGGTCGCACAGCGAACGCGAGAAATGGCCATCCGTGTGGCCGTAGGAGCCAGCCGTGGAGAAGTATTAAGCCGCGTCTTCCGCAAGGCCATAGTTCTGGCGGCGATGGGGATTGCATTGGGCGTGATCGGCTCTGCCATCGCCGTGCGCGCTCTGGCTGGCCTGCTGTATGGAGTGCGCGCAGAGAATACCGCAATGTTTGTACTCGCTTCCATCGTCTTGGCCCTCACGACCCTTGTGGCCAGTTGGAATCCAGCCTGGCGGGCAGCCAACATCGATCCCATGCAGGCGCTTCGCTCCGAGTGAATTAGCTCGAGCATTCCCGCTTCGATTCCGCGGATAAAAGCGATTGCGTGCGCAATCGTCCCTGAAGCCACAGACTGCTCACCCTGAAAAATAGACACGCTGCTCACGAAGGGCTAAGGATTCTGCGTGAGAAACTGCCGGTTCAGGGGTTAGCCGCGAAGAGCCTGCCCTGCCTGCCCCGGCGTGCCGTGGGAGCTTGCCGAAGGGGACGGCCGAGAGTCAGACTTGTCCAAATTAGCTCTTTTCGATCGGCCCTCTGGAGCACTCGCTGAAAAACAAATCATCTAGGCCTGTGATTCTTTCAGCCACTAGCCAATTCCTCCTGGAAGCACCACCCCACCCTTGTCATCCCGACCGGAGCGTACCCGGGTTTCCTGCTACGCTGCCCTCACCAACGTCCACTTGTGCGGCTTTCCGTTAAGAAAGCCGCATGAAGATCGCCAACGCCACCAAGTTCGACAGGAAACCCGGGGTAGCGCAGCGGAGGGACCTGCTGTGCGCCCTTCCCGAACGCAAATGCGCAAGGGAGTCACCTGCACACCAAGCCCGACTCGTTCGCTAATCTGGACAGCTCTCAACCCGGACCGCACGCGAATGCTGATTGACAATCATTCCAAAACCAACCCGATTCTCTTTAAGACCAATACGGTTCCATACAATCGACGGATTAACTGCTCCCGATTTATTCGCTAAATTGGACAGCTCCGGCTGAAAATATCCCAGGACGGTTAGTCCTGCGCTTCAGACTGCGGCATCAGCAATTGTGGGCTCTCACACAGAATGGAAATTTAAATCGTCCGATCCGGACCCCGATTTGCTGCACGTGGTTCTATCCAGGCCTGGGTGCTGCGCAGAATCTTGCCCGTCACTGCACGGTAATTGTCAGATTCGTAGAGGCCGTGATCTTCGCATTCGTCGCGTCTGTCCCGGTCACGCTAAACGTGTAAGTACCTGCGGTCGTCGCGGGAGCACTGGGTGGAAGATTGGAGCTTGAGCCGCCACCTCCGCCGCAGCCCATCACCCCGGCGGCGATGACTCCGCACAGAATGACCATGACGAATATCCGCCGGCGACGCCATGACGGCACGCCGAATAGGAGTGCCAATGTCAAAATGCCCCCTCCGCGCCAGGTCTTCCAGTCCTGGAGTCCTGGTCGAGCGAGAGCGCTGCTGGCGGAAGCCGCAGTTGTGTTGACAGTCAAGCTCGCCGCAGCATTCCCACCGCTGGAAACCGTGACGCTGTTCGGATGAATGCTGCAAACCGGTAAGCTCTGCGCACCCGTTGGAGAACTAGTGAGCGCACAGCTCAAGTTCACGGTGCCGGAATAAGTGCTCCCCGCTGAAAAGGTCACTGTCGCTGTAGTGGCGCTGCCAGGTGTGACTGGACCCGGGTTGGACACTGCGACCACAACAGGAGCTAATGTGATGGTGGTTGTCCCAGAGGCGGCGGAGTAATAGGCGTCGCCAGAGTAGTTCGCCACAAGCGCATTGGAACCGGCGCTCAAGGCTCCGGCCTGAACGCTAAACGTTGCTGAACCGCCGGAGAGAGGCTGCTGACCCATGTATGAGCCCCCGGCCAAGGTCATGGTGCCCGTCGCGGTTGGCCCGCTTACCCCTGTGACAGAGACAGCAACACTGACCGGCTGCTCGTTCGTGACCGTTGTGGCCGACGGGGTTAGCGTCAACGTCACTGTTGCTGTGCCAATCGCCTGAGTCACCGTCACGGTCGCGGATTGCGTGCTACTGGTGTAATTCACTGCGCCGGGGACGTCAGGGGTATAGGTCATCGTCAGGGTTTGTGTGCCAACCGGAAGTGCTCCCGCACCCACACTGAAAGCGGCGGTGCCGTTCACCAGGACTTGTTGCGAATTGAACCCGCCCCCGCTCAGCACCACCGAGCCCGTAGGCGTCGGACTGCCGGCCGGGCCGGCGACGCCGACCGTAACGGTCAGCGCCTGCGCGGTTGTGATACTGGTCGAAGATGGGGTAGCCGTTACTGTGGGCGCGATCGCCCGAGCAGCTGGCGAGACTTCCCGCACTCTATAGTTGTAGGAATCGGCGAGATACAAATTGCCGGAAGCATCAAAAACGATTCCCATTGGCCCTTGGATCTGCGCGACCGTGGCCGAGCCGCCGTCTCCAAAATAACCCGGATATCCATTGCCAACCACCTTCGTGATCACGCCGGTGCTCGCGGCCACTTCGCGCACCACGCCAGGCCAGTTCGCGATGTACAGATTTTGAGCGGAGTCCAGCGCCAGCCCGTAAGGATATACCTCCGCAGCGGTGGCTAATCCTCCGTCACCGCTGCTGCCATATGGATTGCCGTTGCCGGCTACGGTCGTGATGATCCCGTTCGTCGCGGCCACCTTGCAAACTCGACCCAAGGTAAGAGATCCGATGTAGAGGTTGCCCGCGTTGTCGAACGCCAACGAATAGGGCTCTTGCAGGCTGGCGCTGGTAGCCGGACCGTTTTCCCCGCTGTAGCCTTGCTTTCCATTCCCGGCCACGCTCGTGATGATGCCGCTACTTACCGACACCATGCGCACTTCGTTATCGAAGGAATCGGCAATGTATAGATTGCCGGCGGCATCCAACGCCAAGCCCTGGGGAGCCCGCCAAGTACGCCGCTGTAGCAAGGAATCCGTCTCCGGCATAACCCGGAGCCCCAAGTCGTCCAGGGACTCCCGCAATGGTTGCGATCAATCCAGTGCCGGCGCTTACTTTACGCACGACGCTGGTATTGGCATCGGAGATGTACAGATTCCCCGCGCTATCTACTGCGATCCCGCTCGGCTCGTTCAGTTGGGCGCTGGTTGCCCCGCCGCCGTCTCCACTGAATCCCGGCGTTCCGTTGCCCGCCACGATCGAGAGATTTCCTGTGCCCGCTGTCGCCATCCAGACGACATGGTTAAGCGTGTCGGTGAAAAACAGGTCGCCGGCGCTGTCAGAGGCCATGGCCGTAATCTGGCCTATCTGGGCGCTGGTCGCGGGCCCTCCGGCCCCGGTAAACCCGCTCACCCCATTTCCAGCAACCGTCTTGATGACTGTCGTGGGTGGAGACGTGATGGTGTAAGCGGCGCTAAGAGGAGCGCTTGTCAGGTGGCCTGGCGCTACCGCAACTGCCTGGATGGTCACTGACCCGGATACATTGAGCGGTCCGTTGTAGCCTGATGCGCTTGTGCTGGGGGCTGCTCCGTTGGTCGTTATGTAGATGGAGGCTCCGGGAGTAGCATCAGTGATGGTTACCGTTTGCGGAGTGGGATAAGTCCCTGCCGGCACAGTGACCACCGGCGCGGCGGTTGCAGATGCGGGGGGAAGCGCAGCGGCAGTGACCACACGGATGCGGTCGAATCCGTTGTCCGCAATGTACAGATTGCCGGCCATATCGAGGGAAATTCCCAGTGGAAAGCAGATCGCCGCGCTGGCTGCTGGGCCCCCGTCCCCGGCGAAGGAAGTGCAAGGAGTTCCATTTCCATTGCCGGCCACCGTATTGACAAGACCGGTGCTTGCGGTCACTTTGCGGATGACCTGGTTGTTGCTATCTGCTATGTAGAGGTTACCTGCGCTATCGAGAGCCACATCTGTCGGAAGGCGAAATTCAGCGCCGGTTGCCGGGCCGCCGTCTCCGCTAAAGCCGCCTCCATCTGGGCCCGGGGGCAAGTTGATGCCTGCGACCGTTGATATCACTTCTGTGCCGGCGGTCACCTTGCGAACCACTTGGTCATAGGTGTCGGCGATGTAGACATTCCCGGAGCCGTCCACCGCAACTCCTTCCGGCTGGTACAGTCCGGCCGCGTTGGCCGGACCGCCATCCCCGGCATAACCGAATAGATCGCTTCCAGCAAATGTCGTAATGATGCCGGTCTGCGCTGCGACCTCACGTATGCGGCTGTTTGAGGTGTCGGCAATGTACAGGTTTCCAGCGCTATCAACCGCAGTTCCGTGAGGATATTGCAACTGCGCATTGACAGCCGCGTTTCCATCGCCGCTAAATCCCACCGTCCCGTTCCCGGCAACCGTCGTGATCACTCCGGTAGCCGCTGCAATCATGCGGACTCAACCAAACTTGTGTCTGTATCTCGATCTCTACGTATATGCCCGAAGTGGTCCTCATGGATGGGCCGCCCTCCATTGGACGACCAGATCATGTGCGGCCTGAGGCCACGTTGGATATTTGAACTGAAAGCCGGCTTCGAGCAAGCGACCAGGAACAACCTGACGGCTCTTAAGGACCAGTTCGGATTCAGTACGCAGCAGAAAAGTGCCCAGCTCCAGCATCCACCTTGTAGTCGGCAGACCGACGCGCGTGCCCCACGCTTTTCGAAGAATGCCAAGGAATTCGCGGTTCGGGAGTGGGTGGGGGGAGGCCAAGTTTACTGCTCCAGTAAGCTCTTCCCTGTTGATGAGGAACTCAACCGACCGAATGAAGTCGACCTCATGAATCCATGAGACAAATTGAGTGCCAGGCAATGTGGCTCCGCCGAGGCCGTGACGAACAAGATTCAGAAATACATCGAATACGCCACCTCGATCGGCACTGAAGGTCATGGCGCTCCGGAGGGCAACCTTCCTGGTTCCAAGAGTCGGCGTGGAAAAGAAGGCCATCTCCCAGGCCTTTGCAACCTGAATCGAAAAGTTCCAGGTGTCGGGGGCTCCTGCCTCGTTGCCGCCATACTCCCCGGTCGCTTCATCCATGGGCCGGTCAAGAGCGTGGCGGTAAATGGTTGCTGTACTAGCATTGAGCCAAACTGTAGGTGGGCGTTCGATCGCGGCAATCGCTTGATGGAGGACCTGCGTAGACAGCACACGCGAGTCAAGAATTGCCCGGCGATTCTCCTGGGTGTAGCGGCAATTTACGCTTCTACCTGCGAGGTTGATCAAAACGTCGCTGCAATCGAGTTCATCGAGCCACGAACCCAACGTGGAGCCATCCCAATGAACCGCCCGCCAGGGCGTCTTTTGCAACCTACGGCTGAGAACAACCACACTATGCCCATTCTTGTGAAAGTGCCGAGCAAGGATGGTTCCAACTTGCCCGCTCCCTCCAGCAATAATGATCTTCATGGCGCAGCGTCCTTGCTCTGCTGCGAAGTGCTGGGTAGGTACCGTTCCCACTCCGACGACTCCGCAACGCGCTTGATGACAGCATTGCGTTCACGGATCAGAGCCAACATGTACCGTCGCAGGAAAATTGCCTCGGCTAATGGACCGAGCAGCGGAAGAGGCGCGGCAATCGAGAAAACGTCTTTCATCTCAGTCCCGCCGGATTCCAGACTCTCAAATCGATGATCTGCCTGCATAAAACGGAAAATCCCGCGGACCATTGTGACCTGGAAGTAGCAGGGCGATTCCATTGCGGTGATCTTGTTGGTCAGGTTCTGCCAGATGCCGAAGTGTTTGGCGCGCCAGGTGACCTCTTCAGACAGGTCGACGAGGCCAGAGGTAACGCCTCCGACCGAGAGCGCTTGTTCTCCAGAATGAACGTTCGAGAGCAGATGCACTTCGACACTACGGGATAGGTCGAAGCAACGTTCGATTGGGGCTTCGATTATTGTGGTCTCTTCGAGTCGAATCATGGGTTGCTTTCACTCCCCGGCAAAAGGTCTGCCTGTCGCAAAAGCAGAAGAACCTTGGTTCTGATTGGTTTCAAAACTGCCAGCTTTGCAAGTCCTAGCAACTTCAGAGTAAGGTCGAGTGCTCCATCTGCCATGCGTCGTGTTCGCCGTTGATTTTCTGAAGAGTCATACAGAAACATGACCAGAAGACCCATCTGGAGCGCCCATAACGCGACCGGAAGCAGTTCCTTCAGGTCATTGGGAAGCTTCTCTTCAGCAATCGCATTGCGGAAGACTTGTGTACTGCGGCGACGAATCTCCGCTGTACCCCGTCCAAGACAGGAGAGCGGATGTTCCGGCTCACCGGTATATCGGAACACCACGCCGAGCAGGTTACGATCATCCTTTGCCAAGTCGAATTTTGAGTGAAGGGCTGTCGTTAAGCGAATCTTTAAGTCCCTGGTTCCAGCGAACACTTCTTCGCACAAGCGCTCCTGCTCTGATTGCACCGTCTCGTAGTAGGTCTGGACAATCGCTTCTTTGCTGGGAAAGTAGTAGTAAGCGGCGCTCTTGACCACCATGGCATGTTTGGCGATCTCTTGCATAGTCGTGGAATCGAAGCCACGTTCTCTGAACAGCTGTAGAGCACTCTTGAAGATCTGCGTTCGAGTCTGCTCGCCCTTGCCAGTACTAGGATCAGATTTGACCATGGTCAAATCATGCGCTCCGCGAAGTCCTCTGTCAAGACATATTTGACCGCGGTCAACAAACATCGCCCGTTCCTAGTTGCGAAAGACAAGCCCTGGAAATGAACGACAACTACCCGCAAAGCGAGTGGTTCAGACTTGTAAGCACGGCTCAGTTTGGGAATGCTCCCCGGACAATCCTTCCATCCCCTGCGCGGCACTCAGATTTTCCGCTGCGTTCGAAGATCGGGGAAATCTTCCTCCCAAAATTCCGCGGCTCTGCGAACTCCCGGCGCTCTTGCCTCTTGTTCCAGCTTGCGCAATTGCACCCGGCGGATCTTACCGGAAATAGTCTTCGGTAATTCGCAAAACTCCATTCTGCGAATCCGCTTGTGAGGACCAAGCCGCTCACGGATGAATTCAAACAGTTCCCGCGCGATTTCCGCCGATGGCTCAAGAGGCGGAACCAGCATGACGAACGCCTTGGGGACAGTCCAGCGAATTGGATCCGGGCTGGGTACGACTGCTGCTTCCGCGACAGCGCTGTGCTCCATGAGTACACTCTCCAGTTCGAAGGGCCCTAAGCGATAATCCGAGCTCTTGAATACATCGTCAGTTCGACCCACATAGGTGAAGTACCCATCTGCGTCCCGCTGCGCAACATCTCCCGTTCGATAGTACCCGCCCGCCATGCTTTGCCGGCTGCGTTCAGGGTCATCCATATAACCAGCCATCAGGCTCAAAGGGAGTGGATTCAGTCGGATTGAAATTTCACCGTCCTCGCTCTCACGACCATCGGGGTCGAGCAGTACGATCTGGTGCCCAGGGGACGCCCGGCCCACGGCCCCGAGTTTGACGTCCTGTCCGGGGAAGTTCCCCAGCAGCAAAACATTCTCAGTTTGTCCAAATCCATCTCGAATCGTAAGGTCCCACGCGGAGCGGACCTTCTGGATTATTTCCGGGTTCAGCGGTTCTCCAGCTGCAACAACTTCCTTAAGCCGCACCGGATAAGCGCGCAGGTCCTCAAGAATAAACATGCGCCACACCGTCGGCGGTGCGCAGAGCGTGGTCACGCCGCATCGCGTGATCGTATGCAGCGTTTGCTTTGCGTCAAACCGCGAGTAATTGTAAGCAAAGACCGTAGCGCCCGCATTCCACGGCGCAAAAAAACAGCTCCATGCATGCTTGGCCCATCCTGGAGAACTTATGTTGTAGTGAATGTCATCCGGCCGAATGCCGATCCAATACATGGTCGCTAGATGTCCCACGGGATAGCTCTGGTGAGTATGCAGCACCAACTTGGGAACCGCTGTCGTACCGGATGTAAAGTACAGGAGAAACGGATCATCGGCCCATGTAAGTCTATCGGGCTGGAAGTTTATGGATTCGTTGAAAGCCAGTTCGTAAGAAGTCCAACCAGGAATGGGATCTCCTGTAACCATCCGTGTGTAGTCTCCCGGCAAGCCGGAAAATTTTTCCGCCGACTTTGCATCGGTGATCACATGCTTCGCTTGTCCGCGCCGTAGCCTGTCGGATAAGTCATCGGGAACGAGCAACGTTGCAGCTGGAATCACCACGGCTCCCAACTTGAGGGCTGCCAGCATGATCTCCCAGACGGCTGGCACATTCGGAAGCATCGCGATGATGCGGTCGCCACGACATACGCCGTGTCGTCGGAGGAAATTGGCCACCTGGCTAGACCGGTGAGCCATCTGCTCAAAGCTCAGTTTCGTCTCTAGTCCGCTCTCGTAGGCAATCCACAGGGCAATCTTTGAATTTCCGCGTGCGTAGTCGTCGAAATAATCAAGTGCCCAGTTGAAACGCGTGAGGCTTGGCCAGCGGAACTCGCGATATGCGGCTCCATAATCCTCACGATGACGTAACAGAAGATCGCGTGCCGATAGAAAGAGTTTCAGCTCATCGCCATTCGGAATAAGGGCAACCTCGATGGGTGATTGTGATCGGTTTGAGACTGTCCGATGGGAACCGCCAATTTGGGGTACAGTCCGTGAACAAGCGTAGACTGCGTGCCCCCCGACATTCTAAGCCCATTTCTGGACTGGAACAGCATTGTCTCTAGCACACCACCGGCGTCAAGAAGTATTCGAATCTGGGCTAAACTCGACGCCCCCCTCAGTCGATCCTTCGCGCTGCTGAAGAGCGACAACGTGAGGCATCGTATAAAATGCGTTTCGACATCCATCAGTTTCGAAAGTCCCCCAGCAAATGGTACACAGAAAGCGATCATTCGTGAGGAACACATGGTAAGGTTCAGCAATCTGCTCGTTGTTACTATCGCGATGTGCCTCACGGCCGGCGCTATCCCCGGCTCGGCGCAACAGGCGCCTTTGGCAGCCGCCAAGCCCGCGACCGCTACCCCTTCCTGGCCAAGAGTGTTTGACCGGAACGGCACACATGTTGTGGTCTACCAGCCCCAGCTCAAGGCTTGGCAGCAGTACCGGACACTGGTTGCCGACACCGCGATCTCCATCACCGATCCCGGACAGAAAACTGTCCTGGGCGTGATTTCATGGCGTGCGGAGACGATCACGGACTCGAGCGCCCAAATTGTGTACGTAAGCCACATCGTGGTGCTGGACGCGCGCTTTCCTTCGCTCGATGCGGCGCAGGCAGCAGCCATGCAAAGGCGAGTTCATCAGATTTACCCGACCGTGACACTGACCATTGGACTACCGCGCATGATCGCCAGCCTGGAGCATGTGAATGTGCCGGTACGGTCAGTTGCGGGCGATACGAAGGCGCCGAAGATTCTCGTCAGTACGTCCCCGGCGATTGTGCTCCTGGTGGACGGAAAACCTATATTAGCTCCAATTCAGGGTACGACCCTGCAATACGTTATCAATACCAACTGGAATCTCTTCTATGACAACTCCGACTATTACTTGCTGAATGGGCGAGTCTGGCTCAAGGCAAAGGCGCTCCCAGGACCATGGGCTGCAACGGCAAAGCTGCCGGCTGATATGGCCAAGCTGCCTCCTAATCAGAACTGGGATGAGGTCCTGAAGGCAATGCCACCGACGGCGCGTTCTCAAACTCCGACCAACGTTTTGTTCACGGATAAGCCTGCCGAGTTAATCGTTTTCAGGGGTAAGCCAATCTATTCGACAATCCCTGGCACCAGCCTCTCCTACGCGACCAATACCGAGAGCAAAGTGTTTGTACATCAGCCTGATGGCCTGATCTATGTCTTGATCTCGGGACGGTGGTTCCGCGCCAACAGCTTGGGCGGTCCGTGGACTTACGCCGGAGGCAGCCTGCCACATGATTTCGCTTTGATTCCACCCGGGCAGAGCTATTCCGGAGTTCTGGTTTCGGTGCCTGGTACGCAGCAGGCTAGCGATGCAGTGCTGCTGGCGCAAGTACCCACGACTGCGGTCGTAAACCGGGCCGCCGCCGAGACGGCGGTAAAAGTCGCCTACGCGGGCCCACCACAGTTCGTCACCATCCCCAGCACCTCGATGTATTACGCGGTGAACACCCCCGACAAGGTGATCCGCGTGGGCAGCCTTTATTACCTTTGCTTCCAGGGCATCTGGTTTGTGTCTACCAACCCAAACGGACCCTGGAAAACGGCGGATTCCGTGCCTGCGGTCATCTACACCATTCCACCAACTTCACCTATGTATAACGTGACCTACGTGGTTGTTTCGAACCCCACGCCGACCACGGTGCAGACGAGTTATTCAAGCGGCTACCTGGGGGTGTTTGTGGTGGGCGTGGCCGTCGGCACAGCGATCGTTTACGGCACCGGATATTACTACCCGCCCTACGTCTACTATGGACCGCACCCTGTCTATTATCCCTATCCTTATACCTACGGAGTCGCGGCCGTTTATAACCCCTATACCGGATTTTACGGGGTAGGCCGCGAGGTTTATGGGCCCTATGGTTCGGCAGGGACAGCGGCCTGGTACAACCCCAGCACGGGAACCTACGGACGAGCTGTCACCACCCAGAACGCGTACGGCGGCCACACCTATGCCCAGGTCTATAATCCGTGGACTGGCACCTACGCCGCCACCTCTCAGGGGCACAACCAATATAGCCAGTGGGGCAGTTCAGTGGTCACCAACGGAGACAACTGGGCGCAGGCACAGCACGTAACCAACAGCCAGGGGAGTGCGGGTTCTTTCCAGACATCCAAGGGCAGCGCAGGCGCGGGCTTCTCCGGCGCTAACGGGAACAGTGGTTTTGTCGCCAAGGATGCCAATAATAACAACGTCTACGCCGGCGCCGATGGCAACGTGTATAAAAAGGATTCGAACGGCAACTGGAGCAAATATGACAACGGCAACTGGACGCCGGTGGATCCTTCGACCGGGGCAGCCCAGGCAAAACAGCACCAGCAGAATTCAACCAATACCAACAGCTTGACGCAGTCTCAGTCCAAAGGCTCCTCGAACCTGGGCGCCCACTCAGGCACACCTCCTTCGTCCGGAAGCGGATCCGGTTCTACTACGCCGCGCGCATACGGACGAAGCTCTCAAGCTCAGCCTACGCAGCCTTCCGCCCAGGCGCCGTCCTCAGGAAACAATACGATGGGGCAATTACAAAACGATTCGCAGTCTCGCGCCCGCGGAGACCAACTGGAACAGTTTCAGAATCGCGGAGGGGGCGCCGGGGCCGGCGCTGCACGTGGATCGCGGAGGCAGCACTGAGCGCCTGCCGCAGCGATTATCGGATAAACCCATAGTGGTATCAAACGTCGCCGAATCGGAATCAAACCCGCCAAGACGGATGGCTCTATTGCGCCGCTTTGCTCGATCTTGAAACCCGCCGGCGAGTTGTGCCGTACGGAGGTCGCAGCCTTGAAAGTGAAGACTGAACTGCCGCCAGTCCGAATCGCAAAGCGGATGGCAAGCTGTGCGTGCGTGCTGCCCGTGCTCATCATCATCGTGCTCGGCAACGCAGTTGGCCGGGCACAATCCGTGCCTGCTGAGGACGCACGGTGCCGGGCCTTGGCAACGACGGACTTCTCCACGGTCCCCGGCGCTCCCACCCGAATCTCGCAAGCCGCTCTGGCGAAGGACGTCCAGGGACTCACCGGCAAAGCACAAGTGAGCGAAGACCTCGTAAAAGCGATTGGCCAGGTTCAGCCCACGTGTCGCGTTTCCGGCTACGTCGCACCCAATGCCGGCTTTGTCCTTCTGCTGCCGGTATCACACTGGAACGGGAAGCTGCTGCATGTTGGCTGCGGAGGCTGGTGTGGTTCCACAGAATATGTGGCTGGGTCGTGCGCACTGCACGCCGGCTACGCCTGTGTCGGCACAGATATGGGCCATACGGGCGGGGGCGGTCTGTGGTCGCGTAACAACCTTCAGGGCCAAACCGATTTTGAATATCGCGCCACGCACGTCGTAACCCTTGCCGCGAAGGCAATCCTACAACGTTTTTACGCCACCGCGCCCAACAAGTCTTACTTCATGGGATGTTCCACAGGCGGCTATCAGGCCATGATCGAAGCGCAGCGCTTTCCCTGGGACTTTGACGGCATCATTGCCGGCGCCCCCGATATGGATGAGAGTGATCTCGCGGTGCGCGGCATCTGGGCCAAACGGAGTTTTCTGGGTGACGATGGAAAACCCGTTCTGAGTGATGCCGACATTCAACTTCTGCACAATGCCGTCCTGGCCGAATGCGATATGGATGACGGCGTCAAGGACGGCATCGTCAGCGCACCGTACCACTGCAAGTTCGATCCGTCGGTACTCCAGTGCAAGGCTGGCAAACAAGCCGATTGCTTGAGCGCGCGTCAGGTCCAGGCCGTCACGGATATCTACAGCCGGCCACATGATTCGAAAGGACACGCTATCTCGCCGCGAGGTATCTTTCCCGGCGCCGAGCTGCAATGGAAAAATGCGTTCTCCGATACTTGGGGCGACGAGTTCTTCAAGGACACGGCCCTCCTCTCCACTGCGGGAAAGGAATGGAACTACACCGACTTCGATTTCGACAGCGACTACAAGCGCAGCGGGATCGGTGTGCTCTATGCGGATACAGATCCTGATTTGCGCAGGTTTAGAGACGCCGGCGGAAAACTGCTCAGCTACCAGGGTGACAACGATATGACGGAGATGCCGGGCGCGGCTTTTGACTACTACGAAACCGTGGAAAAGACGATGGGCGGCCCTAAGGCCACGCAGGATTTCTACAGACTATTCGCGATTCCCGGCATGAATCATTGCGGGGGCGGCGACGGCGCATCTACTTTCGACTACCTGAGTTATCTGGAGGCGTGGGTAGAACGTGGGCAGGCGCCCGATGTGATGGTCGGGGCGCATCTCCGTGATTCTTCCCGGGCGCCGCTCAGGATGCCGATGGACCCGGCCACTCCGGTTACCTTTACCAGGCCGGCCTATCCCTATCCGCTACATGCCAAGTACAAGGGTACGGGCGATCGCAACGACGCGGCGAATTTTGCGCCCGTGGAATGATGGGAGCCCTAACTAATTCGCGGAAGATGAAATAACTGAAGTCGTGGGCGGGAACAATCCTGCAGCATCTTCGCGGAGACTTAGTTCGCTTAGTTCGCTTAGTTCGCTTAGTTCGCTTAGTTCGCTTAGTTCGCTTAGTTCTCTTAGTTCGCTTAGTTCGTCTTAGTTCTCTTAGTTCTCTTAGTTCTCTTAGTTCGCTTAGTTCGTCTAGTTCGTCTAGTTCGCACATTTCTGCACAAAGAGGGGAAATAGCTCATGTCGCCGGATTGCGCCGGTCATCACGGCTGCGACACGCCGGGAAAATAAACGGCTTATTGCGAATTCATGAGTTCCTGAAAGCAATCAACGTATCGTCCAACGTGCAAGCCGTCCACCAATCCATGATGCACATGAATCGAAACCGGCATGGAGCGTTTTCCCCCGCTCTCGGTCATTTTGCCAAATGAAATGCGAGGACAGCTGTCGGGCACGGTGAACATGCGCGCATGAGACAGCGAAGTAAAGTCGATCCACGGCAGAGGCGAATAGCGTATGACGTTGCCCGCGGTTGTCCGGGTTAGATCGGAAGAATTACGGACACGTTCCACCTCGCGTTTGGCGCCTTCCAGAAATTGATTCAGGTCTTCGTGATAAAGGATGTGACCGTAGCCAAATGTCCCGTTGCTCCGGTCAATCGCCGACCCGGCATCGATTCTGTCGTAGATGAATACCTCGCCCTGCTCTATTCGATAGCGGAAGGGCTCAACTATCTGGGCCGCGGAGAGCGACTGATAAAGGTAGTAGAGGAAAAATGAAAACCCATTGCGCTTTGCGAAGGAGTATGCCGCAGTGCAATCCACATTCACGCAAACGCCATAATATGGTTCTTCAAAGGCATTGAAAAACTCAAAGTGTTCCCTGCGTACCCAGGTCTCGAGATCTACTTTCCGTCTCACGTTGGTTCACCGCCAATCAGGTGTATGATTTCGCTCTTCTACGCGGCGGGCGCCGGCCGCTCGATATCCTCAGCAGACCCCGCGGAGGCAGCAGCCTTCGGTTGCACAGGAAAGAGAAACTGCAACGGTGACGAGACGATTTGCTTGAGCACATAGCGCAGGATCGATTGCCGCTCTTTGTGGCCCACATCGTAAGCGCGGAGCGCAACGAAAGAAGCGATGGCAAAGCTGACACCCAGATTCAGCACAAACATGACCGCGATGCCGACGATGGCAGAGTATAGCCATATCTGCTTGAATGCGGATGGGCCAAAGCGCGCGGCCGCCAGGGCGAACATGCCGGTGTTGAGCGTGACATGGCGGACGTCCAGCGGCAGCCCAAAAAAGGGAAAGACCTCCGGCGTAAACCCCAACAGATATCCGAGCGAGATGCTGGTACTCCAGGGACCGATATTGCGATCGACCCAGTCGGCGATTTTCTGCATTCTGGCGGCGCCAATGGTTTGGCCGAGCGGGTGCTGGGCAATGGATGCGGGAATACGATGGTAGACGGCAAAGTTTTCGCACCATCCCCCGATCAGGCCGGCAAGCCACAGCAAAACGCCGGTGAGTGCAGCGTCAATCGCGGTTAACGAGGCCAGAGGACGCAGCGACAGGTAGACCTTCTGCGCCTGATCGGCGGGCACATAGGGGGTGTGGAAGCCCCTCAGCCACAGCAGATTGAAGATCACCGCTCCAATGGACACCGCCAGAATATTGCCCAGCGCCGCAGCCAGTTGCGTGCGGCTGATGGATGCGCCGAATTCCGTGATCTGGTCGCGGCGGGAATCGCCCCGGTTGCGGCGGATGATATCGGCCAGCGTGGCGCCGGTCATGGCAGGCTGCTTGGTGGCCAGCGCAAAACCGAAAATCTGCAGCAGCAGGAAGCTGATGGCGTAGTTCGTGCCGATCGCCATCGCTTCCACAAAGGGCGGCCAGTGCTTGCCGATGAGGTGCAGTTTGAGAGCCGCGGTAAAGACGGTAAGGAATCCGCCGCCGATGGCTGCACCCCACATCTGCCAGTATTCCCTGCGGCTGTGGGCGATATAGTGTTCCCCGCCGTGGCCAGTGCGTTCCACCGTCTTGCGCGCCAGCAGGTTGAAGTTCTGCTGGATGAGCGAGGAGATGCGCGTATCCTCGAGCAGGCCGCGCACCAGCGTATCCAGCAACAGTCGCACCGCAGCCGAAAGCCTTCGTGGTGCGCTCCACCAGCGTGGCGGCCAGCATTTCCATGCGGTCCAGCGCCGCATCCATGGCGCCCAGATCGAAGACCAGCGGCGAATTCACGCCCGCTTCTTCCATGTTGATGCGGACAATCGCGAGCTCTCCCCGGCAGGCGTAGACCGCGTTGAGCCACTGCTCCCTGCACTCGTCCGGACAGTCGCCAGGGACCGCCTTGTTTTCGCACTCAATGAATCGTTCGGTAGCAAAGACCAGGGCGTAGGAAGGAGATTGCTCCACCGCCTGATCGCCGCTGCGCTGGCGGACTGCACGGCTGGTGCCACGCGCCGAAACGCGCGCCGCCAACAATCGTAGCGCTTCGTGGAGGTCCTGGTGTAGATGGGGATAAGCAGCGAGGCCTTCCTCGCTCCAGAGATTTGCGGCCAGGCGGGCAAACAGCGCCGGCATCCATATCCAGAAAGCGCTGGACAGCGCGGGACGAGCAAAAGACCGCGGCGAAGAGTCGAGCCGTGTCCTCGTCCTGCGCGGGGCGGAGGCATCCAACGCTGGAAAAGGCGGCTCGTAATCTCCCGGAACAGCGCATGCTGGGCGGGAATGCCTGCTTCCGCGAAGAAGGAAACGGAATCGAGCGAACCGAGCATCGACTTCCATCCCTGCTGAAAACGTGAGCGCAGGCCATCGTCTTGCTCCAGCATGCCCAACCAGCTGCCAAGGAGGCTTCGAAGGCGCGCTCCGAGCGCTGCAGCCAGATCGCAGAAAAAAGCTCGATGAGGGAACCGGTTTGGCTGACCAGGCTGGTCGCAGCGCAGAAGGCCTCTGTCTCTCCGCGCAGCAACGCGACCGTCCGAGGAGACACTTCCGTCCCGCGGACCCCGGCTGCCAGATACTTCGAATATCGGAAATGAGGGGCATCTGCCCTTAAATCATAGCTTGAACTTTGCCCGAGGGGGCGTGATGGCTGATCCAGTCTGGATTTGCCGCCTAACCGTGCCTGACTACGGCTTCACCACCGTTCCATCGATGGTGCGGTCGGTCGGATAAGCTCCGCCACCCTTGATCGGGCCTAGCGGATTCTTCGCCGCCAGCTCCTCATTGATGTCCAGGCCGAGACCCGGTTTGCCGCTGCCGTAGAGATAGCCTCTGCGGATCTCTCCCATGCCGGGGAACATCTCGTGCACGATCGGCGGAAAGTGGTTCTCTTCCTGGATCCCGAAGGCGCTGCTGGAAATGTCGACGTGGTAGCTGGCGATCTGGTTCACGGGATCGTTTTCGCCGCCCTCCTGGAAGGCCGTCCTCACGCCAAAAATTTCGCAGAGCGTGGTGAGCTTCTTGATGGGAGTGATGCCGCCCGTCGCCGCCACGCGGCAGCGAATAAAGTCGATCAGGCGGTCGGTGACCAGCGGCACCACCTCAAAGGGATGGGAAAATACTTCGCCCACTGCTTGAGGAGTGGTACAGATCTCACGGATATTGCGGTAGTAAGCAATCTGCTCCGGGGGAAGAATGTCTTCGACGAAGAACATCTGGTAAGGCTGCAGCCGCCGCGCCAGCTCTACCGCGTTCATCCCGCTTAGGTGCGAGTGCACATCGTGCATCAGCTTCGGACCGAAGCCTGCCTTGTCGCGCAGGTACTCGAAGAGCGGAGGGATCGCGTCCACATACTGCTGCTCGTCAAATGCCGCGCCCTGGTAGCCGCCCTCCGCGCGACTGCCCTGCCCCGGCGGAGTGAATCCGCCTCCTCCGTAGCCGCCGAGTTGGATCCGCACATGGGTAAATCCATTGGCCAGTGACTTCTGCAGGGTGTCGAGACACTCTTCTTTGGTCTTGCCTCCCTGATGGTCGTAGACGGGGACGCCATCGCGTGCCTTGCCACCCAGCATTTCGTAAACCGGCATGTTGGCGCGCTTGCCCTTGATGTCCCACAAGGCCATGTCCATGGCCGAGAGCACGTTGTTGTTCACCGGGCCGTTGCGCCAGTAGGTGCGCATCTGGGCCGACTGCCACAGGTCTTCGATCCGGTCCGGATCCTTGCCGATCAGCCACGGTTTCAGATGCTCTTCCAGCGCCGCGACCACGGCCATGGTCTCGTAGTTATTGTTGGCCGAGCCAATGCCATAAAGACCAGGCTCACTGGTGATGATCTTGAGGAAGATCCAGCGATAATGGCTGCCTCCGTTGGTGGTGATGACCTTGACATCCTTGATGGTCAGGGGCGGGAGCCCGTTGGTACTTTTGGCGATTTCCTGCGCGCGGGCAACCGAAATAAGGGGAAGGGAGGCAAGGGCCGATTGGATCAGTTCTCTGCGATTCATCGCGTTTCCTTCGATGGAAGTGCTGCCCCAGAACGATAAAGCATTTTCCCTGCGAGGGGAATCTGATGGGCTCGTTCAGGTACTAAGGCTGCGCGATGGCAAACGCAAAGAGCCCGGAGCCGGCCGGGATGACCACGTACTGCTTGCCGTCGAGCCGGTAGGTGATGGCGGTGGAGTAGATGGCCGCACCCAGTTGCACGTGCCACAGATCCTGTCCCGTGCGCCCATCGAGCGCAATGAAGTTGCCGTCAGCTTCGCCGGCAAAGACAAGGCCACCCGCGGTGGAGAGCGCTCCCCCGTTAGGACTGCTGAAGTATTTGAACTGCCACTTCTCCGCTCCCGTCGTGGGATCGAGCGCTTTGAGCGCTCCGGTCGGTCGTACGACAGGGTCGGGCACGTAGACGCTTCCCAGAAAGTCGTGGCCCACGCGATACGACTGGGGCGCGCCCGTGAAAATGTCGCACTCGTCGGAAGTCGCCACATATAGGAGCTTGGTCTCCGGACTGTAGGAGGGCGAATACCAATTGGTCAGCCCAAGCGCGCCCGGACAGACCCGCTTGCCTGCCGGGTCCGGCACCAGATCCTTATTCACTACCGGCCTGCCATCCGCCCCAATGCTCTTGGCCCAGGTCACGTTGCCGAATGCGGAAGCGTGAAGGAATTCTCCGTTGGTACGGTCAAGTACGTAGAGAAAGCCGTTGCGATTGGCTTGCACCAGCAGCTTGCGCGGCTGGCCCTCCCAGTCCGCATCCAGCAAAACGGGAACCTGTGTGGCGTCGTAGTCGTACAAATCATGCGGTGTGAACTGGAAATACCATTTCAATTTCCCAGTGTCGGCGTCCAGCGCAAGCATGCTGTTGCTGTAGAGATTGTCGCCGCCCCGCTCGCCGCCGTAATCGCTGGGTGAAGGGTTCCCAGTGGGCCAATAGACGAGGTTCAGCCCAGGATCAAAGGAGCCCGTGATCCACGCCGGCGCGCCGCCGGTCTTCCAGGAATCGCCGGTCCACGTTTCATGCCCCGGCTGGCCAGGACCGGGGACGGTTTCAAAGCGCCATCGGCGGCGGCCGGTCTCCGCATCATAGGCGTCCACAAATCCTCTGACCCCGTACTCGCCGCCGGAGACTCCGACGATGACCTCGTTCTTTACCACCAACGGCGCAACGGTGAAGACATACGCGGCATTGGAGTCAGCCGCCTTTACATCCCACACCAGGTTACCGGTCTTCGTGTCCAGGGCGATCACGTGGCCATCGAGCGTCGCCATGAAGAGCTTGTTGCCAAGAATCGCGAAGCCGCGGTTCACCGCACCGCAACAGGGCTGAAGCTTATCCGGCAGGTTCCGCTGATAACGCCAAATGGAGCGTCCCGTGCGGGCATCGAGCGCGAAAGCACGGTCGTTCTGCCCGGTTCCGTACAACACGCCATCCACCACCAGCGGGGTCGTTTCGAACTGGCCAAGGTCGGCGACCTGGAACGTCCACTGCATTGCAAGCCGCGGGGCATTGCCGGTATTGATCTGGTCCAGTTCGCTGTAGCGCCAGCCGGCGTAGCGCCCTGAATAGGTGAGCCAGTTCTGCGGTTCGTGATCGGCGCCCAGCAAGCGCTGGTAGCTCACCTGCGCTTGCGCGCAGGCCGTGCCTAAAAGAAGCAGCGCCACCAGCAACGACCTCTTGTTCATGCCACCGTCCTTGTTATGATCACTCGGCGCGCAAACTTTCCAGGTAAGCGACCAGGTCCTCGAGGTCCGCGGGCTTGAGCATCTGCTCGGAATAAGCCGGCATCAGGGATTTGCGTTCGTGCGTTACTTCCTTCAGATCCTTCTTCAGGAAGAACTGCAGTTGCTGGTGGGTATCGAGTAGCTGGATGGAGAAGGTATCTTCGTTCTTGGCTACACCCACAATTTTCTGGCCGCCAGCCGTTACCACCGTGACCGTGTCGTAGATCAATGGCAGGCCGTAATGATTGTTGGGGTCGAGCATGCCACTGCTCAGTTCCCTGCTGGGCTCACGAATGGACTCGATCAAGTACGCGTCGGAGCGCGACTCACCCACGCGCGACAAGTCCGGGCCAAGCAAGCCCCCGCGGCCCTGCACCATGTGGCAGGCCGAACACCCCGCCGTTTCCGTGAAAATCTTCTCTCCCTTTACGCGGTCGCCGGACGCAGTCACGCTCTTCGCCGGCGCCAACGACCGAACATAAGCGATGATGGCCCAGGTCTCGGAATCTTCAAATGTGTTGGCAGGCATCTCCGTGCCTGGCACTCCATGAGTGATGGTGGCGAAGATCTGGGCATCGCTCGAGCCGTGAACCCAACGCCCGCTGGTCAGATCGGGGCCTCGGCCGCCACCCTGCGCGTTGGGACCGTGACAGGGCGAACAGTTCGAACGAAAGAGCGAAGCTCCCTCCCGGATGGCGGCCGCGTTGCCGGCAACCGGATTGGTGGCCGCCGCCTGTTGCGCCGCCCCACCCCAGGCGCCTTCGCCAAGCAAAATAACCGCGGAGATCGCGGCGACCATCCAGGTTTGAGTCTTTCCCGTCATACGATTCACCCTATGGTACGGGAGAAAGGATGCGGAAGCGGAAAAAGAAGAGGGCCAGACTGAACCTGCGGGTCATGCCCGGTAGTGTCGCCGTCTACTTCTTATTTAAACTTGGCTGCGGCAAACAACTTCCATCTCCTGTTGTTGTTCGGAATCGTTTGCACTTCATCCTTTAGATTGGTTTTGACCAGGGGCGGCGCCGGTGCCGGTTCCAGTCAAGTGGATGGCTGGGTTCACCGCTGTTATAAGCGTTACCGTTGATCGTTGTCTGCTGGCTTTAAGCTCCTGCGTATTTCGACGTCGGTCGAACGCGACTCGCGGATCTGGGCATTCGCTTTGGCGCCGGTCACTCATAGCGCAGCGCCACCATTGGATCGACTTTTGAGGCTCGGTGTGCCGGGACAAAGCCGGCGAGAAGAGCCACTGCGAGAAGCAGGGCAACTGACAGCACCAGGCTGACGAGTTCTCCGCTGTGCAGACCGTACAGCATGCTTTCGATCAGGCGTCGGCCCACCAGCGTTATTGGGATGCCGAGAACGATCCCGCACGAAACCAGCACCAGCGTTTCACGCATCACCAGCCACCGAACGTTCGCGCGGTCTGCGCCGAGCGCGATCCGGAGCCCGATCTCATTCGTGCGTCGGCTGATCGTGTATGACATGACTCCATAAATGCCAATGCACGACAGGAACGCTGCAAGAAGGCCGAAGAAGCTTGAGAGTTGCGCGACGAGACGTTGGTTCGTCATCGTCCGCGACACCTGTTCGTCCAGCGTGGTGACATTCATGATCGGAAGGTCTCGCTTCACTGAACGAATAGTCTGCTGTACGGCGCGAGAGGCGGCGCTGTAATCGCCGCTGTAGCGCACCTCGAAATCGCCGAACGCCCATGGGCGCTGCCGGTACGAGAGATAGTTCACGTATTTCGTCTTTTCCCGAAGATCGGAAAACTTCACATCCTTCACGATCCCGATGACCTCATAGTCATTTCCCTTGCTTCCATCAGGAAGGATGAAGTGACGGCCAATCGGATTGCCCGGCGGGAACAGCACTTGCGCAATGTGCTCACTAATGACGGCAACGTGCTGTGAATTCGCGGTGTCGCCTGCGTTGAAGGTTCGGCCCGCGAGCAGCGGAATCTGCATCGTCGCGAAGTATCCATCACCCACTACGTTCTGAGCGACGCCGATATTTTCATTCCCCGGCATGCCGGGAACGAGCAGGGCCTCGTTCCAACTTCCCTCGCGGAAGGTAAAGGATGAAAAGCTCGCAGCCTTTACCCCGGGAAGTGCGCTCACACGCGTCTCGATCTCTTGAAACATCGCATTCAGGCGTTGGTCATCATCCTTGGCCCCGACGGCCTGGGAATCGATGTTGAGCCGAAGCACTCCATCCCGGTTGAAGCCTGGATCGATGGCGTTCAAGTTCACAAGCGAGCGGAGAAATAGCCCCGCACCAACCATCAGCACCAGCGAAAGCGAAACCTGGGCGATGACCAGAGCCTTCGCAAGTGGATTCCGCGCACTGGTGTTGCTCGATGCCCGGCCTTCTTTCAGCGGGTCGGACAGATGAAGACGGGTGGCGCGAAACGAAGGCACGGTTCCAAAGAGCAGAGCCGTCAGCACAGTTACGGCAAAAGTAAATCCAAGCACGCGGAGATCAAGTCCGGCTTCCACTGGGATCGTTTCAGGCCCGCCAGAGACCATGCGGAGAAGAAGACGAATCGCCGCAGCACCAAGACCCAAGCCGACGACTCCACCGCCAAGAGCAACAAGGAGACTCTCTGTAAGTAATTGGCGAATCAAGCGGGACCTGCGGGCTCCCAGCGCCTGGCGAACAGCTAATTCACGCGCGCGCGTCGTCGACCGCGCCAGCAGAAGGTTTCCGATGTTGGCGCACGCAATGAGTAAGACCAATGCAACCACGCCCATCAGAATCTGCAGCGGTTGAGAAAATTCTCCCCGAATGGAGGAAAGACCATTGCCAACCGGTGTTAACTGCACCGTCATTTTGCTGAGTTTTTCGACATTCTTCTGGCTCAGATCCACATCCGGGAATCCTCGCGTGATCTGCTGGAGCATCAGGTTCACGTTGGAAGTGGCCGCACTCAGAGAAACACCCGGTTTCCGCCGACCGATGATGTTCAGGCACTGGGTGAAGTCTTTGTTGTAGAAATCCCAGCCCGGCGGGACACTCTTGGTCATACTCGTCGGCACCCAGATGTCGGGGGATTCGCCAACCTTCGTTCCGAAGAATTCATGCGGCGCGACGCCTACGATGTTGAAGAACGCCGTACCAAGCTTCACCTTGCGTCCAAGAATATTCGGATCACCCTCGAATGCCCGCTTCCAGAAACCCTGGCTGATTACCGCGACTGGATGGTCGCCTTCTGAGGAGTCATCACCCTGGTCGAGCATGCGACCCAATCGCGCCTTCACCCCCAGCATCGGAAAATACGAGCCGGAAACCAGCACGACATGCATCATCTCTGAATCGGTATTCACCTGATCCGACTTGCTCAGGACGAAACCGTGCACATCATTCGTCATGCTGAAGATCGCTGCGACGTCCGTGAAAACTTCGTTTCGCTTCCGAATCTCACGGTAAAACGGGTAGGAATAGAGTTCGCTATCTGCGATTGCGGTTCCGATCCCGTCTGACGTCCCCGTGCCCAGCAGTACCAGTTGTCCGGGCTCCCTGACAGGCAGAGAGCGAAGCAGGACCGCGTCAAGAAGACTGAAGATTGCCGTGTTTGCCCCAATGCCGAGGGCAAGCGAGATAACTGCGGCCGCGGCGAGGGCGCGGCTGCGTAACAGAGCGCGTGTGCCGTAGGCGACATCCTGCACAAAGTCATGAAGTACTTCCGACGTCCAGGCCATATGGCTCTTCTCCTTTACGCGAGTCGGGTTTCCAAATCGGAGACCGGCAGCACGCGGAGCCTCCGCCGCCGAGACGCCGCTGTCGATCAGCTGCTGTTCGCGCAGTTCGAGATGGAGCCGAATCTCCTCGTCGAGATCGCGATCCAACTGATCGCGATGCACCAGCATCCTGAGTCGTCGTGTGAGTTCCCGGATCCAATCCATTGCACGCCTCACGCTGTCTGAACGACGCGGGCAACCGCGCCCATCACGCGTTCAAACTGATATACCTCTGCCTGCAGTTGTTTACGGCCCGACCCTGTCAGTGTGTAGTAGCGGGCCCTCCGGTTACCTGCAGTGACTCCCCATTCGGCTGTAACCCAGCCCTTAATAAGCATGCGTTGCAGTGCAGGATAGAGCGATCCCTCTTCGACCTGCAGCACCTCGTCAGAAGCGCGTTGAATGCCTTCGGCGATCTCGTAGCCGTGCAATTTACCGCTCACAGAAAGAGTCTTCAGGATCAGAAGATAGAGAGTGCCCGGGGGAATCTCATCGCGTTCACTCCTGGAGTTCTTCCCGGCCCTGATAAGTGCTGCCATAATGCTTTCCTCGGAAGCCGTAACATAGTTAGACTATGCCAGTATGGGCAGCATGGCATTCGCCTGTCAAGCAAACGCGCTTAATTTGGTTTGTTTACACATTTTTACAAGAGACGAGGGGCTCCTGTAGCGGATGCGGAAAAAGAAGAGGGCCATGACTCAACGTGCGAGTCATGGCCCCGGTAGTGTTGACTGCGTCTACTTCTTATTTGAACTTGGCTGCAGCAAACGACTTCCTTCCCCTGTTGTTGCTCGGAAGCGTTTGCGCAGCAGCCTTTAGAGTGGTTTTGACCAGAGGGCCGGCGATGGTGCCGGTTCCAGTCAAGTTAATGGCTGGGGTACCGCTGTTATAAGCGTTGCTGTTGATCGTTACCTGCTGGCTTTGAGCTCCTGTATATTTCGACGTCGGCTCAAATGCGACAGCGAAGAGGCACGATGTCAAGGAGGTGATTACATCGTTGTTGGCGCAGTTCGTGGTCGTCCCAAGACCGAATGCAGGAATTGGTTTGGGGCTGTAGTAGCCCGAGCCCGAGTTGCTCAGCTTCAATGATTGATTGCCGATATTGGCCACGGTCGCGGTTTGGAAAGCGCTGGTGGAATTGACCACCTGGCTCCCAAAGGCAAACGACACACTATTGCCGTTGAGATAGACCAGGCTGTTGGCGG
Source organism: uncultured Acidobacteriaceae bacterium (assembly GCA_963746595.1). GTDB lineage: Bacteria > Acidobacteriota > Terriglobia > Terriglobales > Acidobacteriaceae > PALSA-350. The sequence goes on along the minus strand of CAVVBS010000008.1, from coordinate 434,417 downwards.
TGCCGCCGCCGAGGTTCGCGACCACAAAACTCTGTGAGCCTGCGGAACTCGCCAGCGCGCTGGGATAAGAGAGAGCCGAAGGATTGGCGATGCTCAACTGTCCGCTCGTCCCATCGGTGTTTACCTCCGTGATGGTATTCACGGTGCCGTCAAGAATGTAGAGATTGCCGGCGGCATCAAAGCTGAGACCGGTCGGATTAGAGGGTGTCGAAAGCACGCTAGCTGCGCCGGCCGGAGTAACCTGAACGATCTGGCTGCCGCTGGAACCGTCGCCTCCGTCTCCAATCACCAAATTGCCGTTGGTGTTGTTGACCGCAAGCGCCTGCGGAAAGATGATCGATACGCCACTAAGCGCCAGCTTAAAGGCCGAAGCGTTGTAGGGCACGACAACCACGAATCCAGGCGCGCTGGCGACTGCGTTGTCACCGTCCACTCCCGAGTCGCCGATGTACAAGTCTCCCAGCGCGTCGAGCGCCAGGGAGATTGGATGCTGTAGTTGCACGGTCCCGGTGTTGAGGACGTAGGGGGCGATGCCGGTCGTGGTGGGCACGACGATGACTTCGCCCAGGTTGAAGTCGGCGACAAACAAATCTCCTTCGCCGTTCATGGCAACCGCACTCGGCGCACTGAGGGCGGTCGCGCTGCCGGCGGCGCCGGTGAATACAGCAACCGGTTTTGATCCAATCATTCCATTGATCGAATAAACCTTGCCGCCGGCCAGATCTGCGATGTAGACCTCGTTATTAAAGCCGGAGATAGCTTACTCCCTGGGGTTGAACCAGTCCAAGCTGTGTGGTTGTCACATCGAGCGGGTAAGCTATCTGCGCTGCCGCGTTGCCCAACTCATAGACCGGCGACGAGTCGAGGATTGTGGAACCAGAGCCCTTGACCTGGATCGCCGAGGCGCGGGTACCCACATACTGCGGTGTCGCCTCGAACGTTCTGGTAGCAGGAATATGGCTGATATGCCGTCAGGCCAGTGAGTTTCCCGGTATTGCAGTTGCCGGTTGCAGGTCCAAAGCGCTGGGTTGGAACCTGGATGACATCGTTGTTGCTCGCGGAATCCCCGACCGTCACCGCAGTAAAGCCTGAGAAGGTCATATTACTGTTGAATTCGAAATTGAACGTCAACTCCGATTCCATTGTTCCCGTAGACATTTGCAGCTCCGAGATAGACGGGATTGAGGAAGTTCAATTGCGCAACCAGGCCGGTGTTTGGCTGTATGCCGCCAAAAAAGCCAGGCGTGCCCACTTCGGCGACATCGAGATTACCGGCTGGATCCAGCGCCATGCCGCCGCCGGTTTCGAGATTCGTCGTCGGGATAATGTACGGGGTTGACTGGATCGTGGGAGAAGCGTTGGGAACCTCGATCACCTGCTCGCCGTTCGGCGCGCTGCCCGATAACTGGGAAAGGATAAAAAGATCTCCCGAGGCATCGAGCGCCAGGCCCTGAGGCTGGTAGACGTTAAAGCTGCCGGTACGTATGGACTGCGCGGTACCTCCGCCGGCTGCGGGCGCCACATAGACACCCCCGCTGCTGGTGCTGTTGGCAATGTAAAGGTTGCCTTTCACATCCAGGGCCAATGCCGAGGGTGTAAACGACCCCGGCAGACCCTTGATCGATACCTGTGCGGGCGTCGGCGTCTTGCTGGTCAAATTGATGGAGTAAATTGCTCCGCCACCGAAGGCTTCGCTGTCCCCGATGAACAGAGTGTTCGCGAACGTAGGGTTGGCGTTGTTAATTGTCAGCGATATCGGATCGTTCAGAAAGCCGCCCGAGTAAATGGTTTTGACTGTACTGGTCAACACCCCGCCACTAGCCACCACTTCTAGAATCCGCGCACCTAGGGTTGGGTTGTCACCGATAAAGAGGTCGCCGGCAGCGTCCACGGCAATCCCTTGCGGAGAATAAAGTCGTCCGGTGGTCACAACCGCTGAGGTCGAGTTCCCAGGTAGGTTGGGAGTGAGCATTACGATCTGGTTGTTCGATGTGTCGGCAACGTAGACGGCGCCATTCGGCGCAACTGCGATCCCCTGCGGATCATTGAAACCACTTCCGAGGGTCTGCTGCGCGTCGACCACCACCCCAGGCGCCGCGGCAAAGGCATGGGAAGCACAGAACAGCATTGCGATTGCGGGAAGACTGGAGAGCCTTCGGATCGATTTTGAAGACGAAGTTTCCAAGGCAATTTTCAAGAACTGCATTTAATTCCTCTAAATTCTCGGGGGAGAAAATCAGCGAACGGGACTGCTTGAGAGACTATGCGCAACCATCATGCTGACAAATACGGCTCCGCTGTGGGGAGGAGCGGGTGCGATGACTAGAAGCTAAATGGCGTCTTCTGTATTCACCCACTACACCTAAGTTGCAGTAGGCTTCCAGCAGTGCTGATTTTTAGTTACTCGAGGCTGGACAGAAAAAGAATCAGAGATCCAAGTGCCTCGGAACCGGTATTCCGTTGTTTGCTCACGGTACCCAAGTCCGCACCCATGTCACCTGGGCGGCGCTGGCTTAGTGGAAGCCGGCGCTCCAGAACTGCTTGGTTTTTCCGGCTGATCGCTCGCGTCCACGGGTATCATCCGCGACTCTGCGCGGAAAACGTGGTATTGGGTGAAGGCAACGTCATCGAGCTGGGTCTGCGTTTGTCGCGGGAGATATTTGCCGTTGATGGTAGGCGACATTTGCCCGTTGCGAAAGCTCGGTGCAGTCGAGGTGGGGACTACTTTATCGACCAGGATGGCGACGCTTCTAATCGGGCAAATATAGGGCCTGCCTCCGATTTCAACCTGCCCATACTCCACGAGAATGTCAGCCCTCGAGATTGAGTCTGCCGGCTTCAAATATGCCTGCACCACAATGCGGACGACCGTCCCCTCTTCCGGGTCGATAGCAATCTGCCCGTGATAGCTGGAAAACTGCTGAATAGCGCCGGAAGGATCATTCGGCCCTCCTACTTGGTAATGGGACTGCTCGCGCGGCACGTTGAAGGCAAAGACCGCCAGCGTTTTGCCCGGAGTCTTTTCCCAATGGTTCCATTTCACCGTACTGTGCGTGACATCGAGCAGAACCGTGAAAAGGATCGGCCCGAACTCGCCCTTGGTTGTGAGTCCATTCATGGCAGGCGCGTTCTTTTTGTTCTGGTCCGCCGCGACCACGGCCTCTTGCCCATCGCGAAAGGTCACGGGCGAGTTGGAGACGCCGGCAAGATGGAGCGGCTGGTTGCTGTTGCTCGTGTAGGCAGTTTCGCCCTCTGTGTCCTCAAAGCGCGTCGTCACGCGCGAGGCCGAAAAGTTTGGCAGTTGATGGAGGGTTCGCGTTACGTAACTGATCGCTCGGGTCAGAATTAGGCGCTGGGTTGAGAGATCCGGCGCAGGTGTCTGCGGAACTTCAGCGGAGGGAAGATCGAGGAACGCCGACATATCAGCAAGCACGAGAAGAGCCTGCCGTGCCTTCGGCCCAGGCGTTTCCGTCTGCAACCCGGCCAATCTTACGCCACTGAGCCGTTCGGTCAATTCCAGATCCGAAAGCTGCCGCGCCGCTTTAGCATCCGGTTTTCCCTGCAATGCGATTACTTCCTGCTCCAACTGCGATACGGTCACGCGCTTCACTGCAAAGGCTGAGGCCGCGGTTCCAGCGAGCAATAAGAGCAGCGCCAAGCTACGCATTGCCGGGCCCCTCCCAGAAAGCATGCAAAGAATCTTAGCCCGTCCTCAGATTGGGTGTAAACGATTGAACCTCATCGAACGGGCAGCAGGCCGTAGACATCTACCTCGTGCTTGGTGCCTACATATACATGCCCGTTCACCACGGTCGGGATGTTGAACCGTAGGGCAAGGCCGGGGCGATCCCGTCCGGCATTCTGCTCGCTGTTGTAGAGTTCATGGGCCACGTTCGCAGCATCGTAGGCGTAGAGAGCCGCGGGCTGGTCGGCTCCGTTCCAGCTTTTGGAGCGGAGCAGCCACACTATGCCGTCGCCTAGCCCGTTGGCGGATATCGTCGGGGTTGCCGATACACCAGCAAAGCCGCTCGCCGCCTTGGGTGAGAGCTTACCGTCGATCACAGCAAATTGACGCAGCGCGTCCCCGTCGCTTAGCACGTATACATAGTGGTTCCAATAGGCCATCGATCCGAAGACACCATCGGGAACGGCCACCGTCTGCACCGCATGACTATTGTTTCCAGGTTGCCAATGTCCCATGTGGTCGCGGTCCACCAGGTAAAGGATGCCGCCTTTTCCCTCCACCACCGCCAGGTGAGGATTAGCGCCGGACTGGTCGGGCAACAGCATCGGCCCACCGGAGCCCAGGTCGCTGTCGTTCGCATCCAGGTCGGCCGCGTTGTACGGAGTGAAATAATCACTGAGCTTCAGACTCTCGCCGTTCAGCTTGAGTAGCGAGTCGCCATAGTCGCGGCCGCCCTTGGCGGCGTCGAAACGTCCATTGCCGGTGGCGAGAAAGATATTGCCGGCGGTGTCGGCCGCCGGGCCGGTGTCCCCTTCCCAGATTCCGCTGTCATCGGCGTCGGGAGACGCATTGAAGACCGCTTGCTGCTTCAAGCTCCGAGCGCCGTAAGCCATGACCCAGCCGTGGTAGGGACTGACATCGCAGGCAGAGGCCCAGGTGAGATAGATGGCGCCGCGGTTCAACAACAGCGCTGCTCGCGGGTTGTCCCGCAATGGATTGAAGCTCAGCTTTCCGCTCCTGCTCCCGGTTCCGGAACCGCTCATGCTGGCTCGAATCTCCACCGGGCCACCGAACTTCTCCACCCCCGTGGTCACTGCGAGGGCATGCAGGCGCTGGGCGTACACGTTCACGAAAAAGCCCGACCCGTCTCTGGTGCGGGCCAGGACATAGAGGGTTCCGGTGTCGGGGTCGATGACGGGAGTCGACGTGATGCCAATTTCCGGTGAGATGAACGGACAACTAGCATCCAGCGCCGGTACGGTGGTCAAACCATCCTTGAGAAAGCTGGCCTGCCACAGAGGAGTACTCGGATTGCCGTAAGCATCGAAGGCATAGACGCTGTCATGCTCGGTGGCGATGAAGAGTACGTCGTGGCGGCCTTTCCCTGGAATCTCCACGCCGCCGAGGAAGAGCGGCTGGGCATAGACATCTCCGTCCACGTGCAAGGTGAAGACCTTTCCAAAGTGCTGAACATTTACATTGCGCGGCGTCAGCTTGGTCTCGTTGAGATTCGCGCCGGTGCGTGCATTGTCGTATTGGGACGTAATCACCCTTTGCGCCCTCAACGCCGCAAGCGCGAGGACGGCCAAAAGGACGACCGCACAATGACAAATCCATTTCTTTCTGCTCTGACGCATTCTGAAAGCCCCCTATGGAGACGCGCTCCGATCTCCGGCGGCATGGACAGAAAAGGGACAACGCGACCGATCCTCTTCTGCTCTCTATGCATCCCCCTATGTAGTATACAACATAACTAGAGCAGGAAAGATGTCGAGACGCCGAGCCAGCCAATGGAGATAGGAGGACACGCTACCCATCCCTCCGCGAATTGTTTCAATAGGCATGCTGTCCCCAGCAGGGGTGCATCTGGACGTATCTTTTGTCAACGGAAATTCCACCTCTGGACATGCTCAACCCGCTTTGCTACTTCAGCAATGGAGCAGCTTCAACTTTTTCAGAGACGTTCTTAGCAGCCGGAAGGCATAATAGTCAGGAAGCCCGCGTTCACGATTTATCAGCAAGGGGATTGTCCCATGGCGCGACCATTATGGTCAGGAAGCATCCAGATATCTCTGGTCGGGTTTGCAGTCGAAATCTACCCGGCAACCAATACCACCAAGCCCTTCGCGTTCCACGAGATTGATCGCAACACCATGACGAGGGTCAAGCGCCAAAGTGTTTCGCCCGGCGCGGCCCCGGGGGAAGACGCCGCAGATGCATCGGTAGACACGCAGGAAGCCGAGGAACAGCGCCACGGCAACCAGGCGTTGCACCTCGCGCGCCAGTTGCAAAGCACCTTGACCGGCAGCCCCAGCGCTCCCGCCGCGATGGAACACATGGTCGAGCGCGCCGACATTGTCAAAGGCTACGAGTACGAAAAAGGCAAATACGCCATCCTCGAACCGGCTGAGCTCAAGAACCTGCGCATGGCCGGCAAAAAGACGATCGAGGTTTCGCAATTCTCCAGGGCGGCCGAGATCGATCCTGCGCTCTTTGAGAAGCCTTATTTCGTGATGCCCAAAGCGGGTCCCCAGGCGACAGCGTTTGCCGTTATCCGTAAAAGTCTGCGCGAGAGCGGCATGGTGGGCCTTGGCGAGATCGTCTTCAGCGGCAGGCAGCATTTGATGGCTCTTGCCCCGCCCCTCGATCCCAACCAGCCGGGCATGATGCTGTACACCCTTCGTTTTGCCGCCGAGCTGCGCAACGCCCGCGACTACTCGAACAACGTGGAAGACGTAAAGGCCGACGACGCGCAGCTGAAGCTGGCCAAACAATTGATCGATGCGTACACGCAGCCATTTGAGCACAGCGCCTTCAAGGATCACTACGAGGAAGCGCTTCGCGAGCTGGTGGAGGCCAAGATCAACAACCTGCCGATAGCCGAGGAGCCGGTGGAGAAGAAGCAGGGCAAGGTCATCGATCTGATGGAAGCATTGCGCAAGAGCCTGCTGCAGAAGAAGCCGGTGCAGGCTGTCGATGACGAGGCCCCAGCGGAAACCAGCTCATCCCCTTCAGACGCGAAGAAGCCCAAGACGAATGCGTCTTCCAAAGCCACAACCACGGCTGCGAAGTCGCAGAGTGCTGCATCGCCCCAAGCCCCAGCACGCAAGAAAGCACGGTCGGCGTAAACCAGCGAGCACGGTGCCGTGCCCTAGAGACGCGTCAGGTATTTTCATGCCCGGCCTTACCCGGCCGTCGACTCCGTAGTCCCGAACTCCGGAGCGTCCTGCTATAGTTTTGCCATGCAGGATCAAGGCTCGCCGCCCTTTGCGAATGCCAACGAAGTCGACCTAACGATTCTGCAAGTTCTGCCTATGCGGGAAACTTGTGCCCACCACTCCGATTTCTAATCCAGAACTACCCACGTCTGGTTCAGCAGAGCCAGTCAATCGGCGCACGTTCCTGGCTGCGGCGGCAACCGCTGCGGCGGGTTTCGCGCTAGGGGCTAAGGGGCTGGACGGAGCAGTGACACCACCCGACGCTGTTCTGGTCCCCAACTTCCATCCGGCAAGCTGCGGATGGTTGACCACGTTCAGCCGTGAGCGTGTCTATTGCGCCAACAGCTATCTGGACCATCTCGATCGTGTACGGGATGACCCGAACTATGCCTTTGTGCTATCGGAAGTCAACAACATCATCGCCATCATGAATTTCAAGCCGGAGCGCATACCGGAGCTCAAACAGAGAATCTCCGAGAAGCGCGTTGAGCTTGTGAACGGGTTCTTTCTGGAGTCGACGGTAAACCTTTCGGGCGGGGAAGCTCTGGTGCGACTAGGAGTAGAAGGACGCCGCTGGTATCAGCAGGTGTTTGGCATGGCGCCGAGATATGCATGGACCATCGACGTGTGCGGAACGCACGACCAGATGGCCCAGATCGCGACAGGCCTGGGTCTGGAAGCGATGGTCTACACGCGGGCCAACCCGACGGGCAAGACCCTGCACTGGTCGGTTTCTCCGGACGGATCGCGCATTCTCTCTGTATGCCCCGGACACTACAGCGAAGAGAACGAGATATTCAAGACGACCGCACCGCTCAGCGATGCGGACCTGGACAAGCTGGAGGCTTCGATCGTCAAGCGGGAGCAGAAGACACCCGCCGGCGCGCCCATCCTCATCCTCGCCGGATCCGGCGATTACAGCGTCGCACCGGTTCTGAAGTCGTATCCCAGCGAACTGCTGCGCCAGTGGAAGGCGCGAGGAGAGAAGCGATCCATTCGCTTTGCTACCTTCAGCAGCTATATGGACCAGGTCCGCCCGGGGATCGACTCGGGAAAAATCGAGATTCCCACCATGCGAGGAGGGACGGCGTACGAATTTAACGCGTTCTGGATTGAGAACAACGAGGTGAAGACCCGGTACCGCGCCAGCGAGCAAAACCTGCAGGCAGCGGAGTTACTGGCGACCGCGGCCAGCATGACAGGGACCTATGCCTATCCAACCCAGAAGCTGCATGAAGCATGGATTCTGATGTGCCTGAACATGGACCGCAATACACTCTGGGGCTCCGCAGGAGGGATGGTCTTCGTCAGCGATCAGTCGTGGGATGTGCAAGACCGTTTCCAGTGGGTAGACTCCGCCGTACAAGCTGCCACCGAGAGTGCCGGCCGAGCCGTACTGCCGGCAGGGGACGGATTCGGTCTCTTCAACCCCCTGAACTGGAAGAGGAACGACCCGGTAGAACTCAACCTCCCCACAGGCGAATGTCTGCAAGGAGTGACGGGGGAACTTTTGCCGAACGGCTCGGTGCTCTGCCAGCCTGCCATGCCATCCGCCTCCGTTGCCGGGTGGAAGCTCATCAGCGATCCACCTCGTCCTGCGGAGGCCACTCCACTTCCGGAGGCAATAGAGACCGCGCATTACACCGTCCGGGTCGATCCGCATACGGGAGCGCTGGTGAGTCTGAAGATGCACAGGAGCGGACGCGAGCTTTTGGGCGGCCCGGGTAATGTGATCGTGGCGGAACGGCCTAAAAAGAAGGAAGCTGCACCCGCGGACTTTATGGCCGCGCATCCTGACCGGGAGATGCTTGGGACTTCCAGCGACTCGGCCTCGTCCATCGAATGCAGAAAAGGGCCGGTCGCGTACACCATCACGGCGACCGGAACCTTGCAGGGGAGTTCCATCCGCCGCACCATGCGTTTTTACCATGCGCATCCGCGCATCGACTTCCTTGCTGAGTTAAACAATGTGCATGACTATACCGTCGTCGTCGCTCATTTTCCGCTCGCCGCACCGGTTCTGGAAGTGCGCCGCGGGATTCCGTACGGCTTCTCCCACGGCGCGGTGGCAGTTCCGAACGCGGAACTGCACGGGTGGACGAAGGGCATTGTTCCGGCAGTTCGTTGGATCGACCACGCCATGGCGGACGAGGCGGGCCTCGCCATCTTCGACCGGGGCCTGAGCGGGCGCGAGTTGGATGGACAACTTGCGATGGTGTATCTACTCAATGCCGAAGATAGCTATCACGGGTATCCAAATCCGTGGCTCACGGGCTCCGGGCGCCATGTGTGTGCGTACTCGATTCTGCCCCGGGAACAGGCTTGGCCGGTTGCGCGCGTACCGCAGTCAGCCTGGGAATACAACCAGGGCGTCATCCCGCTGGCAGAGAGTTCGGTCTCCGGCGCCAGAAGCTTCCTTGAGACTTCAGACAACGTGATTGTCGAAGCTGTCCGGAGGGAGCAAGCGCATATCGAGGTGCGCATGGTAGAGGCCTTCGGCATGGAAGGCGAGGCAACGGTGCGTCTGCTCTTGCCGCATCGCGCGGCGGCCCGGGTGGACTTCACGGGAAAGAAGCTCGCCGAGCTACCTGTTGCGTCCAGCTACAAGGTCTCGCTTGCACCGCAGCAAATCGTCACCATGCACTTTGAAGTGGCCTCGGACGTTGGAGCCCCCGAACTCATCACGGCGTGGGACCGCTTCGTTCCGCAGCGCAAGCTCGCCGCTCTGCATCGATATGAGCCCGGCTTGAAAGGACACCCACCTACTGGAGACGGCATCGACTTCTAGTTCGTGGCCCCCTGAGCCCACGAACAACGACCGCTTCCCTGCTGGCTCTTCCAGAATTGTGGCGGGCTCAAGCGGGCACGGCAGCCTTCACGATCCTCTAACAGCGCGGTGAGAAAAAATAGAGTATGCAGACTCGACGGGACTTTCTCAAACTTGCAGCGATGGTATCCGGCGCGGCTGGAGTCTCCGAGCTGATTCCGGAATCAATTCAGCGCGCGTATGCAATTGATCCGGCACCTGGCTCGACCTACCTTGACGCCGAACATATTGTGATCCTGATGCAGGAGAACCGTTCGTTCGATCACGCCTTCGGCACGCTTCGCGGGGTGCGCGGATTCAACGACCCGCGCGCGATCCGGCTCCCGAACGGCAACTCCGTCTTTGTGCAGACCGACGCGTCGGGCAACTCGTACGCTCCGTGGCGGCTCGACATCCGCGACACGCGCGTCACCTGGATGGGCGATCTTCCGCATTCCCGCAACAGCCAGGTGGATGCGTGGAATGAAGGCCGTCACGATGGATGGCTGGAGGCGAAGCGTTCCGGCAAGACAGGAGTATACGCACACCTGCCGCTGACCATGGGCCATTACACGCGGGAAGATTTGCCGTTCTATTACGCGCTGGCGGACGCGTTCACGGTTTGCGATCAGAATTACTGTTCCGTGATGACCAGCACTTCGCCCAACCGCAGCTACTTCTGGACCGGGACCATTCGCGACCAGCAGCGCGCGGATTCGAAGGTCCACATTCGCAATGAGCAGATCGACTACGGCGGAATGACCTGGAAGACCTTTCCCGAGCGGCTGCAGGAAGCCGGGATCAGTTGGAAGTCACTACCAGAATGAGCTGACCCGCTCGGGGCTGGCCGGCGAAGAAGATGCATGGCTGTCGAACTTCGGCGACAATGTGCTGGAATGTTTCTCCGCCTATAACGTCGAGGCGTATCCGGGTTTATGCTCTGGCCGCGGCAGCGATGGTATTTCCGAGCTTTCGGCCCATGCGGCGAAGCTCGCAGGCGGAGATCTCCGCCGAAAAAGACCGCTGAGGCGGCAGTGGCGAATCTTCGGCGCAAGCTCGACGAGACGCGAAGCCGGATCGAAGCTGTCAAGGCGGCGGTCGCCAAAAGCGGCGAAGCGAGATACAGTCAGCTCTCTGCGCAGCAGAAAGCGCTGCATCATGCGGCATTTGTCACCAATGCCGGCGATCCTGATTATCACGCGCTCGACTCGCTGTCTTTTGAGGATGAGGGCAAGGCGCAGACCATGCAGGTTCCCGAGGGCGATATTCTTCTATCAGTTCCGCAAGGATGTGAACGAAGGCAAGCTGCCCGCGATTTCCTGGCTGACGGCTCCGGAGAAATTCTCGGATCATCCGACCTCGGCGTGGTATGGGGCCTGGTATATCTCGGAGGTGATGGACATCCTGACCAAAAATCCGGAGGTCTGGAAGAAGACGATCTTCATCCTCACCTATGACGAGAACGACGGCTACTTCGATCATGCGCCCTCGTTCGTCGCGGCCGACCCAAAGCGCCCGGAAACCGGAGGAGCTTCCGCCGGCATCGATACCGGTCTCGAGTACAGCTACAAGGAAGACGAATTGCGGCAGGGCGTGGCGGAGAACGAGGCGCGGATCCGGGCCGATGGGCATGGGATTTCGCGTGCCGATGATCATTGCTTCGCCATGGAGCCGCGGCGGATGGGTGAACTCCCAGCTCTTCGACCACACCTCGACGCTGATGTTTCTGGAACGATTCATTCAAGAGCAAGTACGGCAAGACGGTTCGCGAAGAGAACATCAGCGCGTGGCGGCGAACGATCTCCGGCGATCTCACTTCGGTCTTTCGCCCCTATGATCCCAAAGAAGCCCGCGCTTGACTTTCTCAACCGGAACAAGTTTGTTGTGAGCATCGAGAAGGCGCGCTACAAAGAGATCCCGTCGAACTATACAAAAGCTCACCGCCGGCCAGATCGAACAGATCAACCGCGTCTCCCGTCCATTCCGCGCTGATGCCCCATCAGGAACAGGGCATCCGCCCTGCATGCGCACTTCCCTATGAGCTCTATGCGGATGGGAGTCTCGGTGCAGACGGCAAATATTATGAAATCCGCCTCAGCGCCGGAAATCAGGTGCATGGAGCGAGGGCTGCGGGTGCCCCTTTTAACGTCTATCTCCGGAACACGAAAGAAGGAAGCGGCGCGGAAGGCGGAATGATGGCTGCCACCTACGCAGTCAAGCCAGGTGACAGCCTGACGCGCCAATATCCCTTCGCCATGTTCACCGATGCGGGTTACGCCATTGAAGTGCACGGCCCGAACGGCTTCTACCGATCCTTTACCGGCCGCGCGGATTCACACCATGTCGAGGTGCAGACGTCCTACGAGCAAACAGGAAAGGCTTTGACGGGAAATCTGCTGATGCGTCTGCGCAACGCAGCCGACCAACCTGTCAGCATCGAGATCAGAGACAATTCGTACAAGACAAAGTCTGTGACCCGAAGAATCGAACCCCTCGGGGAAATATCGGTTGTTCTGCATCTCGAGCAAAGTCACGGCTGGTATGACTATTCTGTCAAGCCAAGTGGCTCAGACGCGGAAGCGCGCTTTGCCGGCAGGGTGGAGACTGGAAGGGCAAGCTTTACTGACCCCTTCATGGGGCTACTCTCAGTGATACCGGCCGGCGCGGCAAATCTCCACTTGACATCCTAGTGCACTCGGAGCAATCCTGAATGCAGGGAGATCACTTGGATGCCAAGTAAAGATAAAGATCCGATCCAACTGCTGCAGGGCACGCTCGATCTCATCGTCCTACGAACGCTGGCCACCATGGGCTCGCAGCACGCCTACCAGATCGCCACCCGCCTGCAGCAGATCTCTGATCGCCTCCTCAATCTTAACCAGGGAACGCTGTATCCCGCATTAGTAAGGCTGGAACAATACGGATGGATCAAGGGAACCTGGGGCAAGACCGAAAACAACCGCGAAGCAAAATACTACGAAATTACCAAGGCCGGACAAAAAGCCCTGGGCGCCGAAACACAGAAATGGAGAACCATGGCGGCCCTGGTAGAGCGGCTCCTGCTCGAGGAGTCATAACCATGAAGCAACTCAGACGTGCCTTCCTGAAGCTTTTCCGGCTCTTTACCAACTCGCGGGAAGAAGCAGAACTGGCCAGAGAAATTGCCGCGCATCTGACGTTATTAGAGGATGACTATCTTCGCCAGGGCATGGCTCCAGAGGCAGCGCGGCAAGCCGCCAGGCGCGCCTACGGGGGCGTTGAGCAGGCCAAGCAAATGCACCGCAACGAGCGCTCCTATCAAGGGCTGGCGCAGATCCTGCAAGACACTCGCTACACCTTCCGCCAACTGCGTAAGTCGCCAGGATTCACCATCACCGCCATCCTGATGCTGGCCCTGGGCATCGGAGCCACTACTGCCATCTTTTCCATCGTCGCCGGCGTTCTCCTCCGCCCACTGCCCTTCCCCGCCCCAGATCAGCTGGTCATCCTGGGAGACACCCTCGAGGGTTCCAATTGCGATATGTGCGCCCGGCCTAGAGCCAGCGCCGCGGACGTCCGCAACTACATGCGCGACACCCAAAGCTTTACCCACCTCGGCGGCTATCAGCAAACAAGCTATAACCTGGCCACCACAGGTGTTCCCGAAGCAGTCCATGCCGTTCGAATGAGCGGCGACGTCTTTCCGGCACTGCAGGTCGCGCCGCTCCTCGGCCGCGCCTTCACCCAGGCTGAAGACGAGCAGCAGCAATCGGTCGTCGTGCTCAGTTACAGCTTGTGGCAGAGCCACTACCAGGGCAGGGCCAACATCCTCGGGACCACGATCCTTCTCGATCGCAAGCCCTACGTCATCATCGGCGTCATGCCGCGCAATTTTGAATTTCCCCTCGTGCCCGGCCACGTAGACCGCAGCGAGTTATGGGTTCCCCTGCGCCTGCAATCGGAAGAATTTCTGGCCGGCCAGGCCGCCTCGTGGAGCTTTCGCATGGTGGGCCGCCTGAAGCCCGGCATCACCCCCGAGCAAGCGCAGAACGACGCCGAGCGAGTAGCCCAGGCAACCGTGCGGGACTACCCGGCCTTCATGCGCAGCCTCCGCATTCATGGAGCCATCAAACCGCTCCAGGAGGACACGGTCCAGGAAGCCCGTCCCATGATACGCACCTTATTCTTTGCCGTGGTCGTCATCCTGCTCATCGCGTGCGCCAACCTGGCCGGCCTTCTGCTGGTGCGCTCCATCCGCAGGCGCAGAGAAATCGCCGTTCGCCTCGCCCTCGGCGCGCGCGCCGCAACCTTGCTCCGCCAGGCCATTGTGGAAAGCATGGTGCTCTCGCTCGCCGGCAGCCTCGTAGGGTTAGCATTCGCGGCAGCCGCGCTGCGTCTAGGCATAAGCCTGTTGCCGGAAACACTCCCACGCATTCGTGAGATTGGTCTCAACTGGCCTGTGATGGCCTTCGCCCTGGGGCTGGCGTTGCTCACCGGCCTGCTCTGCGGACTGGCCCCCGCGTTCGCCGCCATCCACACCAGCGTCAATGGAACGCTGAAAGAAACCGGCCGCACGGGCACCACCGGCAGCGGCCACGCCCGTCTGCGTTCCGTCCTGGTCGCCGCGGAGATCGCCATTGCTCTCGTGCTGCTCACCGCTTCAGGCTTGCTGCTGCGCAGTTTCGAAAAGGTGCGCGCCGTCGACGTAGGTTTCCGCCCCGACCACACCCTCACCGCGGTCTACGATCTGCCCAGCTATCAGTATCGAACCCAGGCGAGCATCGACACGTTCGATGAGCAGGTGCTGCGCAACCTCCGCCAATTGCCGGGTGTAGAAGCCGTTGGCATCACGTCGGTCCTGCCTTCCACCGGCGACTGGGCCGGCCCTGCAATCACCATCGAAGACTACGTTCCTCCCAAGGGAGCGGGGCTGAACATGGCCATGGTTTCGCTGCTGCGCGGCGATCCCATCCAGGCGCTGGGCATGCGCCTGCTGCGCGGCCGAACCTTCACCGAGGCAGATAACGCCGGCTCCCAATTAGTGGCCCTGGTGAACAGCAGATTGGCCCAGCGCAACTGGCCCGGCCAGGATCCCATCGGCAAGAGATTTCGCCGCGGGATGCAGGAGACCAAGACTCCCTGGATGACCGTGGTCGGCGAGGTGGATAGCGTGAAAATGGGATCTCCGGATGAAAGAACACCGGACCAGTTCTATCAGCCGGTCGACCAGACCGCCATCTCCGAAGGAGACTTCGCCACCGCCGGAGAAGTAAATGCCGACTACGGCTACATCCTGCTTCGCACGCATGTGGAACCCGAGCAGATGGAGAATGCGCTGCGCGCAACCGTGCACCAGATCTACCCGCAGGTGCCGCTCGACCACATCCAAAGCATGGAACACGCCGTCGCCGGCAGCGAGGCGCCCCGCCGTTTCAACACCATCTTGATCTCGTGCTTTGCCCTCGTCGCGGTCCTGCTCAGTGTGCTCGGCATCTACAGCATCATTGCTTTCTCCGTCGCCCTGCGCGAACAGGAGATGGCCCTCCGCATGGCGCTGGGCTGTCAGCGATCGGGAGTGCTCGCGATCATCCTTACTTCTGGGGTAAAACTGGCATCGGTCGGCTGCGTCTTCGGCTTGCTTGGAGCCGCAGCTGCATCCCGCTTGCTGCGTTCCTTCTTGTTTGCCGTCAGCCCATTCGATCCCGTGGTGCTTACACTCTCTGCCGTCGCCATGCTGCTGTTGGCGCTCCTGGCTTCTGCAATACCAGCCAGACGCGCCTCCAATACGGATCCTATTCTGGCCTTACGAGGCGAATAGGAAAATGGCGGAGCACACCGTAAACGCGCAGTCATCGTAATCGCGCAGAGCCAGCGCGCAGACTCGTGAATCCCAAGGCCGTGAAAGCCATACCGAGGAGCAGCAGAGCGCCCGCGGGTTCCCAATTGCGCATGCCGCGATCGATCATCGCGGTATCTTGTTTGCCAGGTTGATACAGTACCGTCACGTGATCCCCCACCTTATAGGGTGAAGGGTTCGCCCCTGCGCGACTAAGGAAGTGCACGACCGTGCCATCCGTGCTGGTGAACTGCACCACGGGATACAGGCCCGGATGGTTGTTACCGGGCCTATTCGACGTGTCCCTATCCAGCTGCAAGACAATCCCTTCCGTTCGTGTTCCGGTCCGCAGCAGGAGCAGCCTGTGCACAGGGATGTACGCGAACGCAAGAATCGCGAGACCTATCATGCAGAAGATCGCGCCCGAACGTCGCGACTTTGAGCCCGTGAACTGAAACCGATTTGGTTCAGGCGACAGGCCGAGTGTTTCGGCGCTCTCGATCGGGAGTGCACTCCAGGCATCGGAAGCACCTGGCTGTGAGCGCATGTTCATCAGGTAAGGCGCGAGCCAGCGCCAGAGCCTGCGTCCCACATACAGTGTCACAAGCGCAAAAAGGATCCAGATGACTACGCTACGCTTCCACATAGTCACGGAGTAATACGTGAGCCAGCCGCCGCCAAGCACCAGGCCCAAAGCCACCGCCCACGTCACGGGAGCAGCGGCCTCGCGCGCCTCACCAGGATGGTCGGCCATGACGCGGACCTCGAGGCGCCTGCCCGTGGTGCGCCCCTTCAGGCTGCTGCTGCCCTGAACCGAGGTGGCCTCGCGCCACCCGCCACCGGGCAGCGCATATCGATAAACGCTGTGAAAATACGCTCCCCGCCGGCGGATGCCGATGATCTCGCTCTCCACGCCCTGGGCGTGCAGCCGCCAGTAGGCGATGCTGTAGAGGATTGCCGCCCCCAGCAGGACAAGGAAAAGGCCGCCGAGCACGGAGGCCATCTGCCCAAAGAAGAAGCCTGGTTCGATCTGTATTTCGTTGCCGTTCATCCGCGCTTCCCGGTCCTTATCTCATCGCTGCGGCCTCAGAAGCGCATCAGCTCCACGCGCCGGTTGCGGGCGCGGCCCTCCAGGGTGTCATTGGTGTCCTTCGGTTGTGACTTGCCGAAGCCGGCGGACTTTAGCCGGCTGGCATCGATGTGATAGCGCGTAACCAGCGCCTTCACCACGGCAGCCGCGCGTCTTTTCGAGAGATCGAGATTGTACTGATCTGTCCCGATGCCGTCCGTGTGGCCGTTTACGGCCAGCCGCCAGTCGGGGTGGCGGGTCAGGATGTCTGCAATTTCCTTGAGCGTGGGCGTGGACTCATCTCGCAAGACATCGCTGTTGAACGAGAAGTAGATACTGTAGACATCGACCTTCTGCTGGTTTGCCAGCGCCTTCTCAAGGCCACTGCCGTTGCCCGCGCCGAGGCCCCCAGGCGCTTGCCCTGCGCCTTTGCCACCGCCGCCTGCACCAGCGGCGGATGGCGCCTGGCAGCGGTACTCAATCTTCACCACGCGTAATGTGTCGCGGTCTCCGCCGTTGGGCTTGTCGCAATGCACGCCGCCTGGCAGAACCGCACCGCCACCTGCCTTTGCCAGCGCGGCGCAAAACTGGACCTGCTCCGGGATGAGCGGTTTGATGGCGCCGACCCCGATGCGAAAGGCGAGCGTTAGCGGATTGGCTGGATCGTCCAGGAACAGGAAATCAACCTTGTCGCCAACCAGTGTTCCCTGAGCGTGGACGACGGGTAGATCCACCGGCAGGTCGTTCACGATGACCGACAACGTCGCGGGTCCCGCGACGCGCTGCAGCACTCCGCGCTGCAGGTAGCTGTAGTAGTTGGGGTACTTACTCGAATCGGCCGAAAGAGCCAGATCCGCGTAGGCGTTAGAAAACCCAAAATTGCTCTGGCCTTTGGACTTGAGATTCTGCAGCACGGCAGTCGAAACACCTATCGAAGTGGTTCCGGGGATTTTTTCATCCGACTTATCCAGGTACACCTGCTGGTAGTCTGTCGCCGATTGCAGATCCTTGACCAGCATCGTGCGACCGAGAATCACGGTCTTGAGCTCCGGTCCCGAAGAGAGCATGTCGGTGTTCTTCATCTCGGCGGAGTACCTGAGGCGTACCTCCGTGCCCGAAATGGACTCAACGGTCTTGATCGACTCGTAATCGCCCGCCGGCTGGCTGACCGCCGTCACAACTGTCAGTCCCGGGCAGAGCGGAATACTGTCGGCGGCCCTGGCTTCGGTTACGTGCGCGAGCGCCCATACCACCGTCATGGCCAACGCGGCCTTTGCCGCGCCGCTCCTGTGTATCGTCATAGATAGCTCATTTCGGTGGTACGAACTTGAAAGGGTCATCGTTGAGCTTGGGATTCGCCTGGGGATGGAAAGTCGTGGTTGTCCGGTCCAGCATGCCTGGGGCTGCGGGCGCTTCCTCAAGAATCTTTCGGATGAGGTAGCTTGTGGAGTCAATCCACACGATGAGATTGCGCACATTCACCTTTTTCCCTGTTTCGCCGTAGAGGTCACTGGTGGTGCCCTCAAGCCGGTAGCACTTGCTCCCCGCCACATCCTCCATTCCTGCCAGGCGGGCCGGCTCGAAATGCGCAATCGCGCCGGGCAGGTTCCCCTTGGAGTACAGCAGGGGGGGAATTTTGGTGATCGCCCCGCCGGTCGGAAACTCGCTGAGCATGATGGCGCCCGTGTTCTTGGGATTGGGGTATTCGGTGACCTGCCCCGTGGTCTTCCACCAGACATGAAAGGCATCTGGATCCCCCCAGATTACGAGCCGGTCGCCGCTCGGCTTGCGGTAGTCGAAGATGAAGTGGCGCGGTGCGCGGATGAAGTATGTGGCAAAGCTATTCTCGTCGTGGCTCGTCGGACTGTATTCCCTGAGCGCGGTGCCGGTATCCGAATAGCTGGTCAGCGCCGCGTATACCGAGCGCGTGTGCTCGAGGATGGCCGCGGGTGTTTCTTGGGCGCGCAGCGCGGGCGGCCGCAGCGCAAGGAGAAGCAAACAGCTCGACATCAGAAAAAAGCGCATTCGGTCTTCCTCTCAGCAATCGGGGTTGCATGCCTCGATGTCGACGCTGTATTCCCCCATCGCGCCGGGACCGGCCCTCGTGTTCGAGAAGTGCTGCTTACCACGGATCACCTTCTTCTGGGTCGTCAAAGGTATCGGATAGGTGGAAGCCGTACGCTCGAAAACGAAATGGACGGGCTTGTAGGGTAGCGAGTAGATCTCGATCCCCGGGCCCAGCGTCAGCACCGCCGCATACAGCACGATGACGCGGGCCTTGGCGTCGGTATCAGTACTCGCGGGGCCAATCTCGATGTTGAGCTGATCTTGGGTAGCCGTGCCATGAACCTCGAAGAGGAAGTTGCTCGGGGTCACGAGGTTGCCGAATATCGAACCCTCTACGCTGTTAACTTTCTTGAACAAGCCCGTCTGAGTATCGGCCGGCGCCAGGGGCATGATGTAGGCATGCCTTTGCACCGTGCTCGTCATCAGCCCAGGGAACTTTACCGTGAGCGCGTTCTCCCAGAGCTTGTAGTTCGTGGCGAAGCCCTCGATCCGGCCTTTGAGAGGAACGCTGCCGCCGCTCGCACCTTTCGGATAGTGCAGAGTGAGCTGGCCCCGCACGTCGAAACTGTACTCCCACCACTTGACGCCTCTGTCCGTGAATGTCGCATGCATGTGCGCCGTGACGGGACCGGTGAACTGCTCGCAGTACTGGTCCATGACGCGATCCACCAGGAAACCGGCGACATCGTTAACGGAGCTGATCACGTTACCGATATCGACTTTCCACTTCTTTGCGTTCTGCTCTCCTTCGCGCGTCAGCGTGTCGTAGTTCTTCACGCCTTCTCCGGCGAGGAAGCCGCCCAACGCGCCTCCACCGCGGCTCTTGATCTGATCGCTCGCGAACGCGCCCGCAAAATCCAGCACGAAGTTCTTTGCGATGCCCTCCACGCTCGTCATGAAGTTGAACATCACCCCCACAAATTTGATGCCTTCGGCGACCACTTCCAGGTTGTCGCAGGTGAGCTGCTCCATCTTCAGTTTCTGAATCTCCTGCTGCGAGCGCTGGTGGACCTGGGCGGCTTGGCCAAGCACCTCAACCAGAGCCTGGCGATCGGCAGCGACCTTGGAGAGCGTCACCTGCATGTTGCCTGCGACTGTCCCGTCACCGCCCAGGGAGGTATTCCCGGCGACCGTTCCGCCGCCGGCGACCGTGTACTTCCCCGCCACCGTTGTGTTACCGGATCGCGAGCTCGCCGCCGCGTTGCTTGCGGGCTGCGGCGGCAAATTGGCGGTGTCGCGGATCATCTCCCCGAGATTGCCGGACAACTGCTTACTGACCTCTATGAATTCACCCATGCTCTGAGTTACGGCATCGAGCTTCTGCTCGGCTTGGTCCCGGGCGGGCGAGGGAGGAATGTTGTTGAGTTTTTGCCTGGAGGTACGGACGATCTCGTCGGCGTCCTGCGCGAGATCGGCGAGCGCCTGGGCAGTCGCCGGGCTCAGCTGACGCGGATTCTCCACCGTGAACGACGCCGAGGCATGGCCTTTACCATCCGGAGCCATAGCATCGACGGTGTAGGCGCCCGCGACTTTGGGCACGTAGCTGACCTTGAAACTCCCGTCGGCGCTTCGCGCGGCGGGTAGCTTTGTCGACTGCGGTGGTGTGGACTTCGGCGCAGCGATGGTCACCACCACGTCATTATTCAGAAGCGCGAGCGTGCTGCCACTCAGCTCGATCGCGGTCCCGACAAGCGACGTCGTCGGCTTCGCATCGACGCTGATCGGAAACGGCTCACTGTCAGGGTTCGCATCCGCTTCGACCGCCGAAGCGCCGCTCCGTGCAATGGCCATCAGCGCTGCCGCGCCAGCCACAGGGATGAGGAGACACGCTGTCCATGAACGTCGCCATAGCATTCTGGCACATCGCGATCGAAGTGATTCCGCATCCCGGCTGATGCGGACGCAGATTTCTTGTTGTCAGCAAGTCGCCAGTCATTGTGCGTTGCCGGGGGGCTGAAGTCAAGCGCTTCTTACCGGCCATACAGACCTTCTTACGGGGGGATGCCATCCAGTGACCGAACCGCCCCGACTTAGAACCGCAGTAGGATGAGTGTCGAACGGCGAGCAAGGAACTCGGCAGCACTAAAGAAAGATGGGCCAGGGCACCAACCAAACGTGACAGGCGTTCTCCCGCACCATGGGCCGCCCCTTCTTGCAGCCGAACGCTTTCTGAAACTCCGGCATATCGGATACCACGCCGTTTGCGCGCGCGCGGCGTTGAATGAGGATTGGACTGCGCTCGCAAGAAATCTCCCCGATTCATCATTCGCCTCGAAAGTCGTCACTAACGACCGTTGGGTGGGAGACTAGCGTCCGATTTAAAAATGAGACAAATCAGCTCAAAGTGCGGAATCGATACTCGACGCTGTCACTTGCGGTTGCAAGTAACATGATGGGCCTATGCCTGTTGCGCCGCCTCCACCTGATGGATGAGGCCGAGGTGCAACGAGTGGTGGAGACGGCCAGATAACGGCCTCTGATAGGTCCCTGGGCCGGCATGGCCCTGGTCGCTTCAACTGCGCATCTCCCCGGACCTTAGGTTCGAGACCGCTGGACCCTGTTCAGCCATAGGGTGAAGATCGCTTCCACTTGACCCTTGGTGCGATTGGCAATCAGAAAGTGATACTTCACTCCCGATGCAAGAACCACACCATCTTTATGGGCTCTTGCAATGGAACCGACTGGAATGTTCAGGTCAACCTCATTCGCGCATTTGAAATGGAGTCTGACACTTGTAAGTTCGAGTTGGCCCGTGCAACTGCCAAACACTTTCTTATGTGTAGCCTCATATCTCATCGGACGGTAATGCGGTGCCGAGGAGCCGGGTGAGTTCAACACCGCATCTGGAGAGTGCTCGGGCAAGATCGAACTCTCCGCCCGCGCTATAACGGCCGGAGGGTTTGGAGAGGGCTTTGCCAGGGCTTGCACTGGTGAAGATGACTGAGAAGCTGGGACCGACCGGAGTTGTTCATCTGACTTTAGACTTGCGGCAGTGGACTTCTTATAATTTATGACGGTATACAGCCCACATAGAAGAGCTATCCCTATCAGGAATATAGGTCCTGCGCTTGCCAAGTTCCGTGGCCAGAATCCCGGCCATGAGACTTCGGATTCTGCCTTATCTGAATTTATCGGCCGGGATTCGTTTCTCCCTCTCCGTCCGGAATCGAAAGGAATTACATCCCGACTGGGAGGTCGTTGGCCACTTTTGCATTTGTCGTTGGGATGTAATTCGAAATTCTTCGCCACACTGAACCTCCTTTAGCACGCAAATTGCTTAAAGGTTCTCCGAGTGTAGTTCCGCATCGCAAACAAATCAGCTCCGGGAGGGGATTTCGTAGTCGTGGGTAACCACAGACAGTGTGACCATTGGAGTCTCGTTTCGCCCTGGGAGCGGATGGGAGAGGAAGCCGCTAGCGGTTTGAGGCCCCGCTGCACCAATCCCTGCCGGCGGCTCGCCACCTGCGTTGGCGCGAACACTCCGAACACCAGAAGGACGATCCAACCCTTCGCCGCGATGGACTGCGCTGTTTGCGCCTGCTCCTGCATGGCGGCTAGCATCCCCCGGCACCCCCCTGGTCGTCAAGAGAACCGGTACTTAATTTCGGATCAACTGGCAAGTTACCTGAAATGTGTATTATGGCGCCGCATTTGCACTGCGTTCCCGCGGGGCAGGTGGGACACTCGCTCAATTTTTTCGTTTTCGGATTGGTTGCAGACGCCTGGCCGGCGACGAGGACGCTCGCGCGCGGAGTAAGCAACGTTGCCTTAGCGTATGGAAAGATGCTGACGATGCCCCGGTCCTTCGTCAGGCGGGATGCGGAGTATCTGGCAAGTATTTCTGGCGCGCAATGATTGGCCATCAAGAATCGCAATAAAGAAGCGCTTTCGGCAAAGAAATCCTAAGTTCTTCGCGGTAGTATGCTTTAGGCGTAACGCAGCAACTTAGACCAGCTCCCGGGAACCCGGGAAAGCCCACTTCGAAAGGCTTGCGTGAAAACCGGCGAGTCGCCTGAATCGGAGTCTCTCCCGAATGATTGGCCAAACCATCTCGCACTACCGCATCATCGAGAAGCTTGGTGGTGGTGGGATGGGTGTTGTCTACGAGGCTGAGGACACTGAACTCGGCCGCTTTGTTGCCCTTAAGTTTCTTCCTGAAGACCTGGCTCTACAGCCAACATCGCTGGAGCGGTTCCGTCGCGAAGCCCGCGCTGCGTCGGCCCTCAACCACCCCAATATCTGCACTATCCACGAGATTGGTGAGTACGACGGCCAACGCTTTCTGGTCATGGAGTTTCTGGAGGGCAGGACGTTGAAGCATTGCATCTCCGGGAAGCCTATGGAGACCGAGCTTTTAATCGATCTGGCGATTGAGATTGCCGACGCGCTCGAGGCTGCTCACAGCGAAGGTATCGTTCATCGCGACATCAAGCCGGCGAATATCTTTGTGACCAAGCGCGGCCACGCGAAGATTCTGGACTTCGGTCTCGCGAAAGTGACGCCCGCCGCCAACAGAGTTCTAGCATTGACGGCTCAACAAACCACGGTGACCGAGGAGCACCTGACCAGTCCGGGCGCTCCGCTAGGCACCGTCGCCTATATGTCACCGGAGCAGGCACGAGCGGAAGAACTGGATGAACGGAGCGATTTGTTCTCCTTCGGCGCGGTGCTGTACGAGATGGCAACCGGTGTACTGCCCTTCCGTGGCGGGAGTACCGCGGTCATCTACCGCGAGATTTTGGATCACGATCCAGTTCCCGCGGTGCGGCTGAATCCTGATCTTCCCCCCAAGCTGGAAGACATCATTAACAAGGCTCTGGAAAAAAACCGCGAGCTGCGCTATCAGAGTGCGGCAGAAATGCGTTCTGACCTGAAGCGTTTGAGGCGCGATACGGAGTCGGGGCGTTCGCACGGATTGATCGCCGGCGCGACCGCAGCCGCGACTGGATCCGGTGCGGCGCAGGCTGAGGTAGCTGCTCCAAGGTCTGCCCCTAGCCGGAGGCGCTGGTGGGTCGCGGCCGGCGCGGCGGTCCTGCTCTTAGCCGGAGCGTACGCCTGGCGCCTGGCGATCACACGCAATGCTCCCTTGAACAAGCCCCCCATCAGCCTGCATGAGCTTACCGCCAATCCCATGGGGCACGGCGCGACTCAGGCGGCGATTTCGCGTGACGGCAAATACCTGGCCTATTCCGACGACGCGGGACTGCACATCAAAATGTTGGAGACGGGAGAAACGAGGACGGTTCCCCTGCCGGCGGAGGTGGCATCGGCCCACGCTACCTGGCTGCCAGTGGCTTGGTTTCCCGACGGATCCAGGTTACTGGCAAACCTGGAAGTCGCAGGCAAACCGCCGAGCATTTGGATTCTCTCCCTGATTGGGTATGAGCCGCGAAAATTCCGTGACGATGGCTACGCACACTCCATCTCGCCCGACGGCGAAAGGATTGTTTTTACCAGTGCGAGCACGGGGTTGAGCGAGCACAGGCAGCAACACCGGATTTTTGGCGACCACTCAATTTGGCTGGCGGAGGTGAATGGCCAGCCTCCGAAAAAGATAACTGAGGGCGATGAATCTACGGGATTCACGAAAGCGGTCTGGTCCCCTGACGGTAGTCGAATCGCTTACCTCGCAGTTCACCAGGTTTCGGGCGCTTTCGAATGCGCGCTCGAAAATCGCGACCTGCAGGGAGGGCCGGCCGTCTTGGTAACGGCTGACGCTAACTTATGCAATAACCCTGAGGGATTTTGGTGGGCGCCAAACGGCCGGCTCATTTTCTCTCTCGCCGAGCCCGCCCCCAACGGAAAAGATGCCAATCTCTGGGAGGTCAGACTCGATCCCCGCACCGGAAAACCCGAAAACAAGCCAGATCGGCTCACGAACTGGGTTGGCTTTTCTTTTGCTTCTCCTACGCTTACCGCTGATGGGAAGCGGGTAGCGTTTCTGAAGTGGAATTATCAGACGAACGTATACCTCGCCGAACTGAAGGCGGGAGGCGCCAGGCTGACGTCTCCACGACGGTTGACTTTCGACAATCGCAATGACTTGCCTGCCACCTGGACTAGCGACAGCCGCACCGTGATCTTCTGGTCCGACCGCAACGGTTTGAACCAGGTTTTCATGCAGAATATTAACCAGCAGAACGCCGAAGCCGTGGTCACCGGTCCTGGAGAGGCCCGGATGCCCCGGTTGAGCCCGGATGGGGCCATTCTTTATGTGGCGGGCAAGCCCGGCAACACACTGCCTCGCCAGGAAGCGGATGAGTGGAACCGTATCATGCGCGTACGGTCGATTGGGGACACCCCGGAGCTGCTGATGGAGGTGCCGCGACTGGCTAACTATGCTTGCCCGCTGCCGCCTTCGGACGTCTGCTTCGTGGGGCAATCGAGCGAGGACGGGCAGAAAATCCATGTCGACACGTTTGACCCAGTAACGGGGAAACGGCGCGAGGTACGCACCGTCGGTATTCACCCTGGAGTAAACCACAATTGGATGCCCTCGCCCGATGGCTCGCGCATCGCTTTTTCGGAGTTCAATACCCTGGAAGGCCGCATCCGGCTGCTCTCGCTCCGGGGCGATCCGGACCGCGACATCGTCATCAAGGGCTGGGCAGGATTCAATGCTGTGAACTGGGCTCCGGATGGCAAGTCGCTCTTCGTTTCGAGTCAGTCACCCACTAGCTCAACCCTGCTGCACGTGGACCTGGAAGGTCATGCGACGCCTCTTTGGGACGAACGTGGGTCCTGGCGAATCCTGTGCGGTCCCCGCGCCAAACGGGCGCGAACTCGCCATCGCCGGTATTACAAGCGACAGCAACGTCTGGATGATTGAAAATTTTTGACTGCCCATCGCGAGATGTGGCATACAGCGGTTGGTTGATTTTCGAGCCTTCCCCGCTTCGCTTGATCAGTCATTTCACGTCGGACTTCAAATCGAAATCTCCGATGGTCAAAAGATAACCGGCATTCACTTCCAGAAATTTGCTTCTGTTCAGATTCACGTCCGTTTCATCTACGTTTAACAGGTTATTAAAGGGTTAACCTTAGTGTCTTTTAGTAATGGCTCAGCGCATACGTTCAGGCGCGCGTCGAGTACTTCCCTGCACAACAATCCCGATTTGCCGAGGAGGCCTACTATGAAGCACCCGTACTTACGGGCATGGCAGTGTTCCGTCATCGCCTTCGCTCTCGCCTTCATATTCAACACAACTTGTTTTGCCCAGGTCAATACGGCCAGCCTTACCGGCCTTGTCACCGATCCGAGTGGTGCGGCAGTTCCTAATGCCAAGGCGACCGCGACGAGTCCTGCCACCGGCTATGTGCGCACTGTAACCACAGACGGTGCCGGCTACTATTCGTTCCAGAATCTGCCCATCGGCCAATACACGGTGCGCGTAGAAGCATCGGGGTTCAGCGCGGACCAGGAAACGGTTACGTTGAACGTTGCGGAGAAGGGCCGTCGCGATTTTTCTCTACACTTAGGCTCGACACAGGAGACGGTGCAGGTGCAGGCGCTCGGGACAGACCTGTCGCCCGACGACGCTTCCATTGGGACCGTGGTTGGCCAGCAAGTTATTGAGCAAACGCCGCTCTATCTGCGCAACTGGGATGACCTGCTGCGCACGGTTCCTGGCGTCCAGATTTCGCGATTCACGCAGCAGAGCGGTTCCACCTCCGCGGGGCGCACCGGCGACTTCAACGTGAACGGCATCCATTCTCTGCAAAACAACTTCATCCTCGACGGCATCGACAACAACACCTTTTCAGAGAATGTTCAGGAATTGAGCACGGAAGCGGCGCACCCCTCGGTGGACGTCATCGCCGAGTTCAACATCATCACCAATCCATACTCGGCCGAGTATGGCCGCGCGCCGGGCGCTGCCGTTTCGGTAAATACGAAGAGCGGCACGAACGCGATCCACGGCCTGGCCTACGAATACGTGCGCAACCAGTACTTTGACGCTACCGACTTTTTTACCAAGCAGCATGGCCTGCCCAAGCCGGAGAACAACCAGAACCAGTTTGGCGGAAGTCTTGGCGGTCCGTTCATGAAAAATAAGCTTTTTGGTTTTTTCAACTATGAAGGCACGCGCATTAAGCAAGGTGTCACCCGCACCTCCACGGTGCCGCTGGATAACGAGCGCGTCGGAGATTTCAGCCCCGCGGCCAGCGCAGAGCACCGGCATCCAGTACGCTACCATCTACGACCCGCAGACGAGCAAACCCTTTCCAAATAATCAGATTCCGCAGCAGCGTATCGATCCTGTGGTTGCCAGCTTGATCGCCCTCTTTCCCGAGCCGAATGTAACCGTCAACGGCAAATTTCCCGAGGTTAACAACTACTTCCGCAATGGGGGGGCTCAAGACGACACGGATAGCTACAATGGGCGAGTGGATTGGACACCGTCCACGAACAATACATTCTTTGCCCGTTACAACTACTCCAACCGGTTTCGTTTTATTCCTGGATACCTGGGTGGGCTGGCAGACGGCAGCAGCACGTCTGCCTGGGGCCGCCAGTATCTGAAAAGCCATAGTTTCGTTCTTGGGTGGACCCACATCCTAAGCGCGAGCCTGGTGAATGATTTCCGTTTCGGATGGGTGCGGAACTACTCATTCGCGGAACAGGATCCTTTTGCCCTGACCCAATATGCGGGCGATTTTGTTCCCGGAGTTCCGATCAATCCGGCGGTAGGGGGCGGCGTCCCGCTGACGACCTTCGGCGGCTCCATCGGAGCCTTTTTGGGCTCACCTGACTTTCTGCCCAAACAGCAGGTGCCGCAGCAGTTCCAATACAACGATACGCTCTCTCTGGTACACGGGCGGCAGACCTACAAGATGGGCGCATCACTGTACTTGCCCATGCGGAACCTGTTTCAGGACGAGCCGGGCATGCGCGGCGATATGACCTTTACCGGTATCTTCACCTGTCAGCGCAATGCTGCGAGCCAGTGCGTTTCCACCAGCGGCATCTACCCTTATGCCGATGGGCTGCTGGGCCTGGTGCAGAGCAATCAGCTTACCAATGTACATTTTGTCGATCAGCGCATCTGGATGATCTCTGGATTTTTCGAGGATGACTGGAAGGTGATGCCGAAGCTTACGCTCAATCTCGGGCTGCGTTATGATTTCGCGACGCCGGCGCTTAATGGCAAGAACCAGATGGCGAATTTCGATCCCGAGGCCGGAGCACTGGTGTTTGCGAGCTCTGGCGGCCTGAAGTCCCGCGCGCTCGTCAATCCCAATTACAAGAACGTTGGCCCACGCGTCGGCTTTGCCTATTCACCGGATCAGAAAACGGTTGTACGCGGCGGCTACGGCATCTACTACACGGTGTTCGAGCGCTACGGCAGCGAGGACCAGCTTGCGCTGAACCCACCCTACCTTATCAACAAGACCCAATCTGCCGCGTCCACCTCGACCACTCCGGTGATGATTGCGGAGCAGGGCTTCCCGGCGGACTACCTTGATCCTTCCACCATCAACCTCAACAACCTTACTGCCTTCCACATACGCTCGTTGAACAGCAATGATCCGACACCCTACGTACAGCAATGGAGTTTCGGCATCCAGCGCGCGATTGGCAACTCGTGGACGGCGGAAGTGGATTATGTCGGCACGAAGTCGACGCACCTGGACCTTATTCGCAACTACAACCAGCCGCTGATCTCCGGCAATACGGTGGAAAGCACGACCAACAGCGCCGGCAAGACAGTCCCGGTGATCGAGTATCCTAACTTCGGCCTCATTGAATACACCGACCCCATCGGATTCGGCAACTATAACGGCTTGCAGGCCAGCCTCAAGCACCGTCTCCAGAACGGCCTCAGTCTGGGGGCTGCCTACACCTATTCGCACAGTCTGGATAATGCCCCCGAAGAGTTGGAATCCAACTCCGGGGACGCGCCCAACGGACGTGACGCTGCCGCGTGGTATGGCAATAGCGATTTCGATATTCGCAACCGTGTTTCGGTGAATTACGTCTACGAATTGCCATTTGGTCACGACAAGCAGATGCTGAACCACGGTCCGCTGGCGTGGATCTTTGGGGACTTCCGCACTTCAGGTGTGTACACGTTCTACTCGGGCCATCCGTTCACAGTGAACGCAGGCAGCACGCTGGCCAGCGCGCTTGATCCGTATGGCTACGCGACCGCTACGCCGTTTTTAATTGGCACACCGCACAGAGTCGGCGACCCAGCCTGCTGGTACTACATCTCGAAGAACAGCGCGTGTTCCAAGTTCGCGCCAAACCTTACAGACGCGTACGCTGCGCCCCCTTCAGGGCAGTTCGGCAACAGCGGTCGCAATACGCTCATCGGACCGAGAACGAACGTCTTTGATGCTGCGCTGATGCGCGATTTTCCCATTGAGCGCTTCAATATTCAGGCTCGCTGGGAAGTTTTCAACGTTACAAATACGCCCCTGTTCGGGCAGCCGGGCAATAATGTCACCTCCAGTTCCGCAGGCAGCATCACGACCTTGTCCGGCGATCCGCGCGTGATGCAGTTTGCTCTGCGGGTTTCTTTCTAAACCGGTTTCGCGAGCGACCACCCTTGTGGTCCAGGACTGGGCGTTATCCCTCGCGGAGTATTGGCGGCCGTTCGCCGAGCCTGACGGGGCGGCGACGGCCGTCCCTTACCTTGGAAGCCGCTCGACAGCATAATCCTGTGATAAGCGCTGCCCGCCGCGGGCTCGTGGTTCGGCCGCAGGTGGAGGATACGCTTCGAGAAGGGTACTGAGACTCAATGGGAAATGTGGATCGAAGGGATTTTTTTGCAGACCTTGTCGATTTTCGAGCCTCACCGCTTTGCTTATCCCAGTCGTTTCATATCGGACTTCAAATTGAGATTGCGGATAAGCCGGTGCAAGTATTTGGGATGAATTCCCAGAAGGCGTGCCGCCTCGACTGGGCTGCCGTTGGCTTCGCCTACCTTGGCGGGAGCGTAGATGGCTGGACAGAGCCAAGAAGTAACTTGAAGAAGCTCGACTCTCAGGCGCCCCTCAGCGGCTGACGCGACGCACTCTGACAGCTGATTTGTCTTGGGCGATTGGCTGATCGAAAAAGGCCAACTTGGACAAGGCTGAAGGTCGGCCCTTCTAGTCCGCGTTTCCCCTATTGAACTTAGCGATCAGGGCACTGGGGACCGCAATCCAACAGTGACGGGACTTTTGGGTTGGATCAGGATTCTAGCTTGCCAAGTTACCCGTTGATGGAGTCTGCTGTTGTAAGCCATCGGGATGCTGGATTTCAGGGTCGCGCCTGGAGATAATTCGAGCATTTAGCAAGATTTCCCGCCGAGCGCGCAAGGGGGATTGGAAACTTGAAGCTGCGGCTATTTTTCGTTTTGCTTGTCTCTGCATCGCTAGCCTGGATTCTGGGCGCGACGCAAGCCGCACCCGCGGCCGAGGCGCCCACGAAACCTGTGGACTTCAACCGTGAAATTCGTCCCATCCTCTCGGACAATTGCTTCAAGTGCCACGGCCCAGACGAAAAGATGCGCATGGCCCATATGCGCCTCGACGAGACGGAGGGTCTGTTCGTCGACCGCGGCGGCTACAAGATCATCGTCCCGGGGAACTCGGCGCAAAGCAAGATCTACCAGAAGATCAGTTCCAAGAACGTCGCCTTCCGCATGCCGCCGGTCTATTCCGGCAAGACGCTAACGGACAAGCAGATCGAGGTCATCAAGCAGTGGATCGATCAAGGGGCCAAATGGGAGACGCAATGGTCGTTTGTCGCTCCTAAGCGTCCGCCTGTGCCTGAGGTGAAAGACAAGTCGTGGGTTCGGAATCCCATTGATAGTTTTGTGCTGGCACGGCTCGAGGCCGAAGGGTTGAAGCCCAGCGAGGAAGCCGACAAAGCCACGCTGCTGCGCCGGGTCAGCTTCGATTTAACTGGCCTGCCTCCTACGCCCGCCGAGGTGGAATCTTTTGTGGCGGACAAGTCGCCAAACGCCTATGAGAAGCGAGTGGACCAGCTGCTGGCTTCGCCACACTATGGCGAGCGTATGGCGATGGAGTGGCTGGACCTGGCCCGCTACTCCGACACGCACGGCTACCACATCGACAGCCTGCGGCAGATGTGGCCGTGGCGCGACTGGGTGATCAAGGCCTACAACCAGAACATGCCGTACGACCAGTTCACCATTAAGCAACTGGCGGGCGACCTGCTGCCCAACGCCACACTGGACGACAAGATTGCGACCGGCTTCAGCCGCAATAACATGATCAACTTCGAAGGCGGCGCCGTTCCCCAGGAATACCACGCGGAGTACATCATCGACCGGGCGAGCACCGTGGGCACCGTATGGCTGGGTCTTACCGTGGGCTGCGCACGCTGCCACGACCACAAGTTCGATCCCATCCGGCAAAAGGATTTTTACCAGCTCGTCGCCTACTTCAACAACGTTCCGGAGAGGGGCCTGGACGGCTTTTTGGGGAATGCGGATCCGGTGCTGCCTCTGCCCACCAAAGCACAGCAGCTCCAACTCGATGAGGTGAATGACCGGGTCACCAGCACGCTCGCTGCCCTGCCGGAGAAAGAGATCGTGGCGCAGCGGAACGAGTGGCAAAAGACGGCGCTGGCGAGTATCCCTGAACCGTCGCAAAAGGGTCTAGTCGCGTACTATCCGCTGGAGAGCAGTTTGGCTGATGCCTCCGGCCAGCACCACGACGGCAAGGCGGTGCGTGGTGACGTGGTGTACGACGAAGGCAAGGTGGGAAAGGCCGCGGATTTCAGCGGAGAAACCCAGGTGAATTTCGGCAATGCCGGCGATTTTGACCGCGGCGACCGCTTTGCCCTGGCAATGTGGGTCCGCACGTCGCCCGCGCACGCAATTGAGCTCGTTCAAAAACGGGACAGCGCTGAACACTGGCAAGGTTATGAGATCGCCATGGACGATCCCACGTATGACCGGCCCCAGGACCGCCTTTCCCACTTCATCGTCCGCATGGCTGCCAAGTGGCCTGACGACGCGCTCGAAGTGCGCACCAAGGAGCGCTTCCCGACGGCCTCGCTCACTCACTTGGTGATGAGCTACGACGGCTCGGGCAAAGCGTCGGGGGTGAAGTTCTACGTCAACGGCAAACCGGCGATGACGGAAGTGGTGAAGGATAACTTGAGCGGCACGTTTCGTACCGCCGCCGCACTCGAGATAGGCAATAAGGCGAACGGAAAGCCCTTCGAGGGATGGCTCGACGACCTGCGCATCTATAACCGCCCGGTGACTGCCGAGGAAGCTGAAACCCTGGGTATCCGCATGCCGATTCGCTCAGTGCTGGTAGAACTGGCGGGAAAACCTGCCCAGGAGATCGCCACTCTGCAGCCGGAAAAGCCGCCCGCGGAAGCAGAGATCGGAGCAGAAGAAAAGGCCGAAACCCCAGAGGCCAAGGCGGCGCGCCTGGAGAAAGAACGCCAGGCCGCGCTGAGCGAGTACTACCTGAAATATGCGGCGCCGGAAAAGGATCGCCAGCTATACGCGCAACTGACCGAGTTGCGGGAGCAGAAGAAGAAGCTGGAAGCGTCGATCACCAACGTGATGGTGATGACGGAGATGAAGAAGCCGCGGGACACGTTCATCCTGGGGCGCGGTCAGTACGACAATCCTGGGGAGAAGGTGACCCCTAACGTTCCGGCCTTTCTGCCGCCGCTGCCGCCCGGGGCTCCGCCGAATCGCCTTTCGTTGGCGAAATGGTTGGTGGACCCGAAAAATCCGCTGACGGCGCGGGTGGCGGTGAACCGCTACTGGCAGGACTGCTTTGGCGTCGGGATTGTCAAGACAGCCGAGGACTTTGGCTCGCAAGGAGAGCAGCCCAGCCATCCTCAATTGCTCGACTGGATGGCTACGGAGTTCATCGCCAACGGCTGGGACATCAAGGCCATGATGCGCCTGATTGTGACCTCATCGACCTACCGGCAGTCGTCGCGCGAGACCAAGGAGATGGTCGAGCGCGATCCTGAGAACCGGCTGCTGGCGAGGGGGCCGCGTTTCCGTCTGCCCGCCGAGATGGTGCGTGACAACGCGCTGGATATTGCGGGGCTACTCGACACCCGAATCGGCGGTCCGAGCGTTTACCCCTACCAGCCAAAGGGGCTGTGGGAAGAAATGGCTTTCGGCGGGGGATTCTCCGGACAGACCTATACGCAGTCGACCGGTGAGGACCTCTACCGGCGCAGCATGTACACGGTGTGGAAGCGGACGGTTCCACCACCTTCGCTAACAACTTTCGACGCACCCGACCGCGAGAAGTGCACGGCGCGGCGCACCATTACCAATACGCCGCTGCAGGCACTGGTGCTGCTCAACGATCCTACTTACGTCGAGGCTAGCCGCGTACTGGCAGAAAAGACCCTCTCCCAGGCCGGGCGCGATCCGGACAAGCGGATTGACTTTGCCTTCCGGCTGGCAACGGACCGCAAGCCGCAGCCGCAGGAACGCGCGGTGCTGCTCACGCTGGCGCGGGAAGAACTGGCGGAGTACCGGCGAGACAAGACATCAGCGATCAAGCTTATCGGGGTGGGCGAGGCGAAGCGCAATCCGAAGCTCGATCCGGCGGAGCTGGCCGCCTGGACGACAGTTACCAGCACCATCCTTAATATGGATGAAACCATCACGAAAGAGTGATTCCCATGGATGAAGCGAAACGCGAGATCTTGCTGGAGATGACCCGGCGGCAGTTTTTCGGCCGCACCGCGAAGGGGATAGGCGTGGCGGCGCTGGCCTCGCTGCTCGGCCCGAGCCTGATGGCGGAGGGGCCGGCGGTGGATCCCGCACTGGATAAATCGTCCGGCGGCCTCCCGGGCATGCCGAATTTCGCGCCCAAGGCCAAGCGCGTGATCTTCCTTCACCAGTCGGGCGCGCCTTCGCAGATTGAGTTGTTTGACTACAAGCCCAAGCTCAAGAATTTGCAAGGCACGGAGCTGCCGGACTCGATCCGCAAAGGCCAACGCATTACCGGCATGACCTCGGGCCAGGCGTCCTTTCCGGTGGCCGCACCCATCTTCAAGTTTCAACAGTACGGCCAGTCGGGCGCCTGGATCAGCGAACTGCTGCCGCACACCGCCAAGATTGTCGATGACATCGCCATCATCAAGACGGTGAACACCGACGCCATCAACCACGATCCGGCGATCACTTTTATCCAAACCGGATTTCAGCAGCCCGGCCGCCCCAGCATGGGCGCGTGGGTCACCTATGGATTGGGCAGTGAGAACCAGAACCTGCCCGCGTTCGTGGTGCTGATTTCGCAGGCTAACGCACTGAACCCGGACCAGCCTTTGTTTTCGCGGCTATGGGGCAATGGTTTTCTGTCATCCAAGTATCAGGGAGTCAGGTTTCGAGCGGGCGCCGAGCCGGTACTGTACCTCGATGACCCACCGGGCATCAGCAGCGAGTCGCGCCGCCACATGCTCGACAGTCTCGCGCAGCTCAACAAGATGTGGTTCGACGCTTACGGTGATCCCGAAATCGAAACGCGCATCACGCAGTATGAGATGGCGTACCGCATGCAAACTTCGGTGCCCGATCTAATGGATCTTTCAAAGGAACCGGACTCGGTTTTCGAAATGTACGGGCCGGACTCGCGCAAGCCCGGCACTTATGCCGCCAATTGCCTGCTTGCGCGGCGTTTGGCGGAGCGCAACGTGCGCTTTATCCAGCTATACCATCGTGGATGGGACCAGCACAACGATCTTCCCCGAGACATCCAACTGCAGGCCAAGGGCACCGATCAACCCTCCGCGGCGCTGGTTCAGGACTTGAAGCAGCGCGGCCTGCTCGACGACACGCTGGTGGTTTGGGGCGGCGAGTTCGGCCGCACTGTCTATTGCCAAGGCAAGCTGAGCGAGACCAATTACGGTCGCGACCATCATCCGAAATGCTTCGCGATGTGGATGGCGGGCGGCGGTATCAAACCAGGCATCTCGATCGGTGAGACAGACGACTACTGCTACAACGTGGTGGAAGATTCGGTGCCGATCCACGACCTGCAGGCGACCATCCTGAACTGCTTGGGCGTGGACCACACCAAGCTGACCTTCAAATTCCAGGGGCGGGACTTCCGCCTGACCGACGTCGCTGGCAAGGTGGTGCCGAAGGTCCTGGCTTAGCTACCTCCAGCGTTGCATAGACTAGGCTGTCCTCCTCGCTCGGCTATCAGGCGCATTGCCGCCGTGTTCACAAGCTTTTTGAAGTGGAACTGTTCACCCCAACTTATTGGGGTTACGTTGCGATATTCGTGCATTCCATCGATTCCGTATCAGGGATGGAGCTGTTTGCGCAGTGATGCGCGCGCATTTGGGTTGCCCCGTGTTCGAGCAACAGGCGCGCAAACGGCGCGTCTGGAACCTGCCCACGATGGTTAATCCAGAAATTTGGTTGCGACACTACGGTCGTGAAGAGGGGTGTGTAACCTCCGAACCCGTCGCAGTCGATTGCCGCCTGCTCATCGACGTTCATCCCACGGTCAAGCAGCCAGTGAGCGATCTCGATCTCGTCATAGTCCGCGCACATGTGCAGCAAAGTGCTCCCGGAAAGGAGGGTTCCATGTGTTGCCAGCACTTCATCGTGACACCCAATTTCTGGTGGATAGATCTCTTCGTGTGTGAAGGTTCGGCGAAGCTCCCCACAACGATTGCCGCCGGCTCAACGCGACGGATGAGTTGTGTCTCTTCTAGGTTTGTCGCTTCTGAGAGCGTTCTCGCAGGTATAGTCGCGAACTTGGACCTGATGCTCCTGACCAGCAATCTATGCTCGTATATATTCTCGATGATCCCGGAAGATTTGTGTGTCTAAGACCCTCGGCGTGGTGTTTAATGCCACCGGATCCTTCTCCATCCTTTACCGTGAGAGTGCCTCATGAGCTTACGAGAATTTTTGCAGCATCGTTGGACAGCAGAGCGCCCGGCATTTGAACGGGTCCTGCATGCCCTGCCTCTGGGGGAATTTGCCTATAGCCCGCATGAGCGTTCGCCCTCCGCGGCACAAATTCTCTGGACATTGGCGTTGGAAGCCAAGGCCTGCAGCGAACTCATTGATGCACGGGAGACCAACTGGGCACCCGATCCCCCGCCCGCCGACCCGGAAAAGATCGTCGCGACGTTGGAGAAGCACACCGCTGATTTAGGCGAGCGCATTGGACGGCTGGATGAGCCGGCATGGGACAACAAGGCCCGGTTTTTGGTCCATAGCAAGCTGGCGTGGGAGGCTCCGCTTGGCGAGCTGCTGTGGTTCATGTTTTTCGATTCCATCCACCACCGCGGCCAGTTGAGCACTTATATTCGGCCCATGGGGGGCAAGGTGCCTTCGATTTACGGGCCCTCCGGCGACAACTCCGGCGCGTAAGAGCACGTCGCCCGGGGCTATCATCTCTCCATGCTGGAAGTCATCGGCCACTACCGGATCAGGGAGAAGATCGGCCAAGGTGCGATGGGCGTGGTGTACGAGGGGTGGGACGACCGCCTGCAGCGGCCTGTCGCCGTAAAGACCATCGACGAGACCCATGAAGGCAACGCGGCCCGCAGGCGGCTTTGGCGCGAAGCGCGGTCACTGGCGCGCGTAAATCATCCCAACGTCTGCCAGGTTTACGACGTCCTCGAAGAGCGCGGGGTTCTCGTGCTGGTGATGGAGCTGCTCGATGGCCTTTCGCTCGCCGACCGTCTGCTGGCCGGGATGTTGGACGCCTCCGAGACGTTGAAGATTACGCGACAGATCTTGCAGGCACTCCAGGCGCTGCACGATCTCGGCATTGTTCACCGCGATCTCAAGCCCTCCAATGTGTTTCTGACGCGCCACGGCGTCAAGTTGCTGGATTTCGGCCTGGCCCACACTACAGAGGCCGTTCTCAGCGCGGACCCGAATCAGACCGCGACCGGCGAATCCGTCGCTGGAGACATTGTTGGTACACCTTTATACATGTCGCCGGAACAGGCAAGCGGTCTGCCTGTTGGACCAGCCTCGGACATCTTCTCGGCCGGTTCGGTCTTCTACGAATTGCTCACTGGCAGGCGGCCGTTTGAGGGCAATTCGCTGGTCGATATCCTCTACGCCGTCCTTCATCAGAATCCGCCGCCGCTCAGTGGGTCGCGCGACGTGGAGGCCCTTGACCGAATCCTTCGCCGGGCCATGGCCAAGCGCGTCGAGGACCGCTATACCTCCGCGCGCGAAATGCTCGAAGCACTGGATTTCATCACTCTTTCCGAAAGCACTTCCGTCGGGCCCCGAACGCGCACCGTCTTCCGCATCATCGTACTGCCCTTTCGCGCGCCGAAGGGCGATGAACAAATCGATTTCCTTGCCTTCGCTTTGCCGGAGGCCATTGGCAATTCGTTATCGGCGATGAACAACCTTATCGTTCGATCGAGTCTACTCGCGGCACGTTTTGAGGGTCAGCCGGATCCCAAGCGGGTCGCCGTCGAGGCCGACGTCGACGCATTCCTCACAGGTTCCCTGTTGCACGCCGGTGAACGCTTTCGCCTGATCTGTCAGCTGGTTGAAGCGCCCGGCGGAACGGTGCTCTGGTCGGAGACGGCCAATTCCTCGATGCAGGAACTCTTTACCGTGCAGGATGAATTGTGCGAGCGCATCCTCCAGTCGCTTCAGGTGCCGCTCGACGAACGCGAACAGGGCGCTTCTCATCGCGACGTCCCAGCGACCGCACGCGCGTATGAGTGCTACCTTCGCGCCAACCAGATCACGGCCGTTCGCGGGCTGGATAATACGAGCATCGCACGGGACCTCTATCTCCAATGTCTTGAAGAGAGCCCAGATTATGCGCCGGCGTGGGTCCGCCTGGGTCGTGCCTACCACTTCCTGGGAAAATTCAGTAACCATGCCCAGAACAATGAAGTGCTGTCGGAACAGGCTTTCCAACGTGCGTTTGCTCTGAACCCCGACCTCGCCACTGCCCACAATTTCTATACGTCCATGGAATGCGACCAGGGCCGCGCCAGAAAAGCCATGGTCCGGTTGCTGGAGAGAGCGCACTTCCGCCGAAACGACGCCGAGCTGTTTGCGGGCTTGGTGCAGGCGTGCCGCTATTGCGATGAACTGGATGCCTCCATTGCTGCTCACTTGCGTGGACGTCATTTGGATCCTCATCTGATCACGAGCGCCGCGCACACCTATTTCCTTTTGGGCAATTACACCAACACGCTTGAACTCTATGGGAGGAGGGGCGGATATTACCTCGATTGTGCCGCGCTCGCCGCCATGGGAGAAAACGAGACGGCGCTCTTGAAGCTGAGGGAGCGCGAGCATTCCGGGGGCACAACGGGCGCGGTCCAGGGAGTGATGCGCTCGCTGCGCGCCTACCTTGAAGGCAATACGAAAGAATGTCTGGATGCGATCGCCGAGACTGCAATGTCGGCTGATCCTGAGGTATTGTTCTACTCCGCCCGTCAGCTTGCTCAGATCAACCAGACCGAGCGCGCGCTCGCCGCTCTCTCTGCGGCAATGGATCGCGGGTTTCTCTGCCCCTCGGCGATTACGAGTGATCCGTGGTTTGCGTCGATACGATCTGGTCCGCGCTACGCGGCACTGATGCAAGAAGCCGAACGGCGCCGCTTTGAAACCCATGCTGCGTTCCTCGCCGCAGGCGGCGGCCAGGTGATTAGCATCGTTTGACGCGCGGCTGGTTTGGTCAGTCTATTGGGGTCGGGGCCGAACCGGAGATAGAATTTGTCCCGTAAGCTTCGGATTTTGACCCCAAGGATAAAACATGGCCGAGAATAAAACCAAACCCACAACCAGCAGCGTTCCGGCGTTTCTCGATGCGTGCACTGACGAGGCGCGACGCACAGACGCCAAGGCTCTGGCCAAGCTGATGCAGAAGGTTACCGGTAACGAGGCTGCGATGTGGGGACCGTCGATCGTCGGCTTCGACAGGTACCACTACATATACGAGAGCGGGCGTGAAGGCGATATGCCCATCGTCGGCTTTTCGCCGCGCAAGGCGGCAAACGTTTTGTACGGCATGATCGGCTTTGATGGCGCTGAGGCATTGCTCGCCAAGCTCGGCAATCACACCACCGGCAAGGGGTGCCTGTACATCAAGAAGCTCTCGGATGTGGACATGAAGGTGCTCGAGACACTCGTCGAAAAAGCCGTTGCAGCAACGAGGGCGCGACACGCAAAGCAAGCGTAGCGCGCAGCGAGTGCTACGCAAATCGGCCGATCAAAGAGCCAATTTGGACAAGACTGGCACTTGGACGGCTCCAACACTGGGCAGCAGCCGCACAATCTGAGGCGACGGTTCGCACCTAATCAGCGTCCTAGATATTGAGGGAATGTGATGAAGATTTGTCCGTCCTGCTACGCCATCATGCGCGAATCGATCACACCGTCGCCGGTTCCTGCGTTGCAATTGAAGCCGGCTGACGGCACGCCTCAGGTCTCCGCGTTCAGGGTCCGATATGAGTGTGGCCAATGCGGTCATACAGAAGAGTCGTTTGCCAAGCCGGCTCCGGCCACAAGCAATGGATGATGCGTTTCTGGCTCGAAGGGTGCTATGTAGCTTGCGCAGCGTTCGCATTGCCCTGCCGGCCCCCGACGCCATGACCGCCATAATCTCCACGCTGTGAAGGACGGGATGGAAATGGGTGCTAGAAGTGCATAAACCGTTGCCAAATAAGAGATCAGCGCATTCGGCCCGCAAAATCACACGACATGCTGATCTTTAGAGGGAAACGATCAAACTTCTTTTTCCCCCTGCCCCGTGCTTAAATTTCTTCGATCTGGCGTTCCGAATCACGCAATAGAGTTAGCTCGTTCCAGTCGAGTTGTTCCTGTAAACCCAGGTAGGCGTTGGGGCCGATCTTATCCTCGCTTCGAAGGTTTTCGAGTTCAGCGCGTTCTGCTTGCACTGCTGTTAGTCCGAGGTCGTGGAGGCGATCCAACGGTCCACATTTCTCCCGGTCAACGCATCTCTGCAACTTGAGGGAAAGGCGATAGCGCAGGTTCTCTGCTTCCGGGCCTTGCTCGCCGGCCATGCTCGCGAGAGCAGTACTTGCCAGGGAGACACGGGCAGATGCAAGTTCAAGCATTGCTTCCTCGGAGCGGTCCAGCCCGAGACGTCTTACCATCGGCGCCAGCGTGAGGCCTTGAAGAACGAGCGTCGCCAGAACGACTGAGAACGCCGTGAGGACCACGGTATCGCGGTGCGGGAACGCATCGGGAAGAGCGAAGGCGGTGGCAATGGTGACGAAACCTCGCATGCCGCACCACCCCATAAAAACGGCCTGACGCAGTGTTTCGCTGGATTTCTCTCTCCGGGATGCCGCGTAACTATAGCCAAGAACAACGATCATGCGCGTGCAAATAACGGCGAGCACAACCAACCCTGCGAATCCAAGAGCCTGTCGCAAATGAGGGCCCTGCATGCGCGTTACGATCGACTTCGCCTGCATGCCCATCAGAAGAAACGCAATCACATTCAGAGTGAAGACAACGGCGCTCCACACTGCATACGATTGAACACGCATCCGAGCGTCAAAATCCTCCGGCCTCATCTTGCGTGCCAGGGTCATGGCGAACCCGATCACGCAGAGTACAGCCGACAGACCCAGGTGCTGCGCCGTGACCCACATAACGTAGGCGCTTACGAACTGCAGCAGAATGCCCCCCAAAGTGTCTCTCATTATGCGACTGACGTGGACGTAGAGATATGCGGAGAGAATTCCTAACAGTAGGCCGCCAGGTGCTGCGAATCCCAGGCGCAAGCCTATCGGTAAAGAAAGCCCCCCGCGTTGAAGAACTGTTAAGGCACCGCTAAAAAGGAGCAGGGCGGTTGCGTCGTTGAAGAGACTCTCGCCTTTCAGCACGGCATCGGTTTGGCGAGGCAGTGAAAATTTGCCTAGCACGGCGGTGGCAGCGGCCGCATCCGGAGGAGAGACAACGGCGCCCAGGGCGATGCCCGCCGCGAGAGGCAAGCCGAGAAACGCCCAACTAATCCAGGCCACAACAGCCGTGGTCAACACCACGGCGATGACCGCATAGGTGACCAGAGGAGCAACAAAACGCCGCGTCGCGCCCGGTGGAAAATCAAATGCGGCATCGACTACGGCTGGCGCAATAAAGAGGGCGAGGCAGGTCGAGGGATCGATCGAAAACGACGGCGCCCTGGGAATCATCGCCACGATAACCCCCGCCCCAGCGAGCATCGTGGGATAAGGCAGTGACAGGCGGCGAGCGAGCTGTAATAAGACGATGGCGATGAGCAGGAGTGCAAGCAGGCTTTCGAAAAAGGTCATTGACTATCTCCCGCTTCATTTTGAGAAAAAGGATATTGTAATATTGGCTTCAAATTGCCTGGCGATCCCGGAACAGAGTCCTCACCCCTGAAGCGGAGAATACACGTACAGGAGAATTCCATGCACAAGAAGACAATCGGGTACTTTGTCTTAGCATTCCTTTTGCTGACTGCCTTACCGGGCGCATACCGCCAGGCAGGGGCGCAGGCAAAGAAGGTTCCCTATCCGGCCATGGCTTCTGTCAATGAGTATTTGATACCCGACGAGAAATCTGAAATTGCGCTAGCCCGAACAGCTGCTCCAGCATCGATTGCCGACGGAGCCGAAGTGATGGTGCTGGGACGGAAGGGATTTACGGTCGCAGCGAAAGGCACGAATGGCTTCCTCTGTATCGTGGAGCGATCATGGGGCGCCACCACCGATGACCCGGACTTCTGGAATCCCAAAATTCGCTCCCCCATTTGTTTTAATGCGGCGGCCGCAAGGACCTTTGCGCCCATCTTCCTGATGAAGACCAGGTTGGTGCTGGCAGGAAAATCGAAGACGGAGATCGTGGAGGCGACCGCATCGGCACTGGATAAGAAGGACCTGCCCAGTCTGGAGCCAGGATCCATGTCCTACATGATGTCGAAACAGCAATATCTGAACGACCGCGGCAAAAGTTGGCATCCGCACGTGATGTTCTTTGTTGCGGGCGATGAGGCGAAGAGCTGGGGAGCCAATCTGCCGGGCTCACCGGTGATTGCGGCGAATGACCCTGAAGAACGGGTGACGATCTTCATGGTCCCGGTTGGGAACTGGTCCGATGGGGCGCCAGCTCCGATGCAGTAGTGATGGTCTCTCCAAGATACACTCGACGCAAAACCCAACTTCGGGACTTGCGCCGGGCGCGCCACCTACCGGGACAGGTTACGGTAGGAGCTTCCAGGTAATTTCTCGAAGGGTAGCTTTTGAGACTTCTGGCCCACACTGCGTCCGTTCCCGATCTGTGCAGGTACGGGTTGTGAGCGAAACAGGGTTATGCATCGCCGCCGAAAGTATGTGGCCATCGCGAGTGTCCACGACAAGTCGAACGTCAAACGTCTCCTTGCCCGTCTCTGCGGTGAATCCGCCATCCTGCTTGGAGACCTGCACGAAATGGTTGGGCGTAGCGGATGTTACCTCGTCCATCCGCTTCGCAGGTAGCTGAACATGAAGCGCCGGAGGAGGCACGTGCTGAATCAGTAGTGTTTCGATATGTTCAGCCGGGTTTACGGTTTCCACTTTGAGGGAGAAATCCACCACGTCCTGTCCAAGCAGGACACGTTGTCCGTCGGCCCAGGAATTGGGAGTCGTACGCGATACATACGCGGTCTGTCAGGGATGATAAATGGGCTAATTATCATCAGTGATACCGAGTTCGGCACCAATTTCGGTCTTGCTCTCAAGTGTGTTCATTTGGCCTTCTCCGCTACTGGTCGTAGTTGGCCCACACATGGCGAATCTTTCCAGCAGCATTCAGCAGCATCACCTCTGCAGTCTTGCTGCCGCGAACATTGTTGACGTAGTAGACGACGATCGTCTCCACACCCCAAAATGCATCGATCAGGTCGAAGCGGAGATCCGGAAAGGCCGCAAGACCCCGGAGGAAGTATTCCCGCAATGCAGCTTTCCCTCGCACCGTGCCATCGCCAGCTAGTAACTTCAATGCGACCGGAGAGACAAGGAGCACCTCATCGTCGTAGTGAGCGAGGATTCGTTCCAGGTCATGGCTGTTCCAAGCATCAACCCAGTCTTGAGCAAACTCGCGCGCAAATGAAGCCTGTAAGGGCAAGATCGCATCTCCCATATCCCACCACCGTGGTTTGATTCCTGAATCAGAAGTTTCCGCCTAAAGACCTCATGCCCCCGGCTGGTGATACACACAGAGACGGCTCATGAGGTAATGAGACTCAGTGACTTTTCACTCCTTGAGCGAGCACGCCCTCTTCGATACGCTCTGCGGCGGCCCTGGCGCCGCCGAAGTGACGCATGGATTCGGCAACGCGCTTGGCGGATTGACGGTAGGAGGGCTCGTTCAGCACGCGCTTCACCTTCATGCGGAACTCGGCCACATCCACCAGCTTCTCGCCATCCTCGCCGTCTACCGGCATCACCACTTCGCCCGCACCTAACGAGGCGAGCCGTCGCGCATTGCTTTCCCGCTCCCTGATCGTGGGAATGATCACCGCCGGCGTTCCGGCCTTTAAGGTCGTCATCACCGAGCTGTGCCCGCCGTGAAACACGATCAGGTCGCACCGCTCCGCCATGAGCGGCCCCGGAACATACGCGGCATGGCGAAAGTTCTGGGGCAGAGTGCCAAATTCTGGCGGCAGTTCCTGATAGCCCGTGGTCAGCACCACGTCTACGGGCTCGTCCGCCAGCGCCGCAATCGCGGCGCGAATCACCACGATCGAATCGCACGGTCCGGCTGATGTAAAGTAGCGCGGATTCCCGGAATACACCCAGATGAGCGGCCTCGCGCGGCCGTGCCCATTTTTCGCGCGCAATTCCTCCACCCACGTGGGCAGCGCTGCACCGCTGCGCTGGAACACCATCGGCCCGATGTATGTTACCGCGGCATCCGCCGCCACCGGATCCGTCTCCCGCGTTCCCACAATCAACGCGAGGTCGCCCGCCATCCAATCGACAATACGCTTTTCCGGCGCCAGTCCATACTGCTGCGCAACCGCACGGAAGTGCGCCGCGGCGCTGGGCAGCCCGGCAGGCCGCTCGTCTTCCCACCACGTAAAGCCGCGACTCGCCGGATGAATATTCCCCTGCAGCACGGTGGCCAAGGGCACTTTGGCGATGCGCGCTGCCAGGCACGCAATCGGCTCAAACGAATCCACCACCATGTCCGGCGCATAATCACGTACCAGGTCAACGTAGACGGCAGTGGCGCCGCGCACGTACTCT
This sequence comes from uncultured Acidobacteriaceae bacterium, assembly GCA_963746595.1. GTDB lineage: Bacteria > Acidobacteriota > Terriglobia > Terriglobales > Acidobacteriaceae > PALSA-350. The sequence continues at coordinate 390,574 of CAVVBS010000008.1, read as the reverse complement.
TCGCTGGTGTACAAACCCGCAAAGAAGTGCTCCACGTCCCATCCCTCGGCCACCATCGTCAGATCGAACGCAGGCGCCGGCATCGGCCGCGCCGGCATCGGCAAATTCGTCAGCCCCGCTTCGGCAATCAGCTTGCTGGGCGCAGGCGCGGGATTGAAAACAGCGACCTCGTGGCCGCGATCGGCAAGCGCGCGCGCAATGGGAACCATGCGCGTGGGAAGACCAAGATCATTAGCCGGAAGCATGGTGATGAGAAATCTGGCCATTCGGCTCCTTGCGAATCATTGACCTTGTGACCTGACGCGACTACCGAATTACAAGTGGGGCCGTGCACGCGAAAGCGGAAAAATCCAAAGAATCAGATTGGGGACGAGACTGCCCGAATTTAATCGCTACACAGATGCGCTGTCAAATTGCTGCGCTTCGATGGGTGAGCATAACATCGACACATGACAGAAAAAAATGGATAGACCTGCGGCAGACATTCAGCTTGAACCTGCGCTGCGCGAGCAGTCACCGATCCTTGCCAATCTGCTCGAGTTGTATGCGCATGACTTCAGTGAATTTCAACCTTTGGAGATAGGCCCGGAGGGTAGGTTCGGGTACGAGCCACTTTCACTGTACTGGAGTGAATCCAATCGACATCCGTTCCTTATCCGGTTCAATGGCACGCTTGCAGGGCTCGCTCTCCTGAAGAGGGGTTCGGAGATTTCTGGTAATCAGGATGTGTGGGACATGGCGGAATTCTTTGTTCTCCGTGGCTGCCGCAGACACAGGATCGGAACACTCGCCGCGCAGCAGGTGTGGAGGCGTTTTCCAGGACTTTGGGAGGTGCGGGTAATGCAATCCAATCCTTCAGCGATCTCCTTCTGGAATCGGGCGATTTCCGGCTTTATTGGTGAGTTAATCCAGCCTGTCCGCATCGAGAAGGATGGCAGATCCTGGAAACTCTTCTCGTTCAAATCCGAACCAGGCTGCTAACCAGGGTGGTTTTTGAAATGGTCGAGAGCCAGTTGAGTATATTGGCCGACCTCGATGAGGTAGCCGTCGGGATCACGCATGTAGCAACGCCATTCCCAGCCGTGGTTGTCTAGCGGCTCGGTAAGAAAGAACGCTCCTTTGTCGCTCCATTGCTTGTAGCAGGCCCAGACGTCGACGACCCGCAAATTAAGGAAGCTACTCACCGTGTTGACGTGCGAAGGAATTTCAAGGAGGACCTCTGGCTTGTCCGGGGTGGGGCCACCGCCGGAATTGAGAATGATCCACGTGTTGGCCAGCTTGATGTAGCACGGATTCTCCGCCTTGATCACTTTTCCGCCCAGAATTCGGACGTAGAAGTCCTTCGATTTTTCCTGGTCCCTCACGGTGAAGAAGTGCGTGGCGACGAAGCCTTCGTGTGCAATCGGCGCATCAGGAAGATTCATGCGGTACCTCCGTTCTCGATACGTAGGATGCGGCCGAAAGCGCCTTGGATCCATACATCGCGGGTCGCTGTTCGTCGCCAAGCCAGTGCACGCTGGTGCTGACCCATAGCGAGCCATCAAGCGCCAATGGAGACAGAAACATTTGCTTTAGAATCGGTTCCGCCGCCCCGAGACTTCCCACGCCTCGCGATTCGTCAATTGCTCTTGCGCAGGAGCCGGATGACTACGACGCTGGCATGCGGAAACACCATTTCGAAATTCGACCCTACTTTAATCTGATTCGTCACAGTCTCTACTGCATTTGGCTGCATTTCGTTGTTCTCTGTATAGATGCTGGGCGCCGAGATGGTCTTCGCTTGCGCCAGGGCCTGGGGGTTAAAGCCATCGATTTGAATCGCCGCGCGGAAATCGCGGGTAAGACTGCGATTGACGCAGAATAGTAAAAGCGTGCTGGGTGATGGACCCATCGCCGCTACGACTTCCAGCCAGGGAACGTGATCAATGTGCGGCAGACGATTGACTCCATGTTCGACCGCATACGCTGGAGCATCGCTCTCGGTGGCCACCAGCCGGCTTGGTTTTTCCTCGGCGTACGAGCGCAGCACCCAATAGCCCGGAGCGCCATAGACCTGCTCCCGCTTCTTCCAGATACCTCCAAACTCTAGAATGCCCGTCATGTCGGAGATCGGGACGATGCTGGAATTCCTCAACAGCATATTGAGGAAGCCCGCGGTATCGATCGCTCCGCCCATATTGTCGAAGCCCGGCGCCGGCCGCTGGCCCGGCACAAAGAGCCATTCGGTAAAAGCAATTTTCGCGTTTTTGTGATTCGACTGCTGGATTTGCTCTGTCATCTCCTTTAAGTGCTGCTCCAACCCGATGGGCAGCGCGAAGCTCGAGAGCGCAATGAAGTCATCCGATGGATTGGCCAACTGTACCTGGTCATCCCTCACCACAAAATGGGTCGACAAATACTGAAAGGTACCGGGTGGAGTGGCAAGCTGCACTGCGTTCCACTCATGGAAGTGGTCCGGGTCGGCGCCGGTCGCGATCAGACGTGCGTTCGGATCCACTTTACGTATAGCCTCGCTGAATGCCTGCGTTCGGGCGCCAATCTGATCCTGAGCCGGGTAGCCCGTGTTCCAACTACCCCATAGTTCATTCCCCAACTCCCAGAGCAGGCCGCCTTTCTTGTCGCCCCAGCGATCGTTCACATACTTGACCCACTCCGCGGCCTCCTCAGGAGTTCCAGAGCCAAGGTTCAGGGCGATCTGTGGTTGCGCTCCGATGAGTTCGCAGAATCGCAGGAATTCATCCGTCCCGAAAGTGTTGTACTCCGGGATGTTCCATGCCAGGTTGGATTGGCTTCTGCGCTGATCGCGGGGTCCGATGCCGTTCTTCCAGTGATAGGAAGAAGTAAAGTTGCCGCCAAAACGGACGAGTGGGCTTTCGAGCGCTCGCGCCATCTGCACGACTTCCGGATCCATCCCGTCTACAGCGTCGGTAGGCATCAACGAGACTTGATCGATATAGGCACGAGCATCGTCATGCAGGGCAATCGCGAAATCGACCGGCTGCAACCGCCCGACCATGCCAGGTTTGAGCGTGAGCTCGAAGGAGTATTTGGTCCACTCCTTGGCGGCGGCATCGATCGTCGTCTCGGCAAATACACCTTGCGCGTCGTTTCGATCATTGTTTCGGTTGCGCAGCGAGATGTACACCTTCGCCGGCCCGGACTGATGCTTGACAAAGATGCTTCCGCGATAGGTGAGAATGCGATGCACGGGCAGGTAGATTCGCTGACGGATGCCTACTTCACCGGCAGGCAAACCCATGATCAGCAGCGAATTGAAGAGTTGGCCGCATCGCCCGACTGCGGCTCATAGCGGTTTTCCTGGCGTACGTCTAATGGCTCCCAGGGCAACGGAAGATCCAGTTTCGAAGCCCGCTCCAGCTCCGGCCGTTCTTTGATCATCCTGGCGATCGCTCCAGCGCTCCACAAGCCTTCTTCGAAGCTGCCGTTTTCCAGCAGTTCCGACCACAATCCGCCATAGGTGGAGTGGCCGATCGGTTCCAGAAAACTGCCGAAGATGGTAGGCGGGATCGCCTCCTTTTGTAACTCCCCCGCATGCACGCGCACATGGACTGGCTGATCTGGCGCGCCATGGGTATCATCCATAATCTGACCCACGGCAGAGGCCGCACCAAGCAAAAAGATGCTCGCCACGACTAAGCCGGCCGGTTTTACTCGTCGCATTCTGATCACTTTGGTCTCCGACTGGCGTTTCCTTGAGCAGAAATACCGGGGGAAGTATATAGGAGCCACTGCTTACGGCAACGTAGGTTGGGGAATGAGCGCGACGAGTTTGAGATCGCTATGGCTACTGGGAATCAACGACACCTGGGAAAATGTACTGATCGCCCCCGTTGGGGAGCAAAATGTGCGAGGACCACCCTCTCGTTCCCGTACATCCTGTTCGCTCCAATACCTGGCAAAAACCTTGCTGCCGGCCTGCAATTCGGAGATCAGCCTCAGTGTCGGAGGCTCGGTCAAATGGCGTCCGGCATCCGACCGAAACTCGGCCACCAGGCGCTTCCCACGGTTCCTCCAATCCACGATCAAAGTGCGAGCACTCCGATTCAGAAAGACAAAACGAAGAAGATTGCGATCTTCCGATTCAACCAACCAGCGCCGGAAGAGCTTCGCAGCTCTCCCATTCCAGGCCACCGCGTTCCATTGGCGATCCAACACATAAACGGGGACTGGCATCCGATCGACCAGGTCCTTCAGACTGGTAGGAATTTCCAACTCATGTGCTTCGCTTGAATCCGGAACAATACAGCCTGCGATCTCAAACAGGTACAACCTCTCGGCACGCGAAAGCTGAAGCGCATCGGCAATGTGCCGCAAAACCGTGGCCGAGGCACGAATCGGACGCCCTTGCTCAAGCCATGTGTACCAGGTGGTGCTCACACCGCAGAGTTGAGCAACTTCCTCTCTCCGTAAGCCAGGGGTTCTGCGCCGTCCAGCGGATGCTAGTCCAACCTTCGCGGGCAACAGGCGTTCACGATGAGAACGGAGAAATATCCCGAGCGTCTGGGTAGAGGATGGGGTGGGTTCGGCACGGAGGGATGGCATCGTTGATCAGGGTACCAGTCATACTAGGATAAAAGATCATCTTGTACCTGCATAATGCGCACGGCTACGGTTTCTATAGAAAGCCATCATCCGGCAGGAGAGCACCCCATGCGGCACGAACAATCCATATCCAGGAGTTTCGCTTCAAACGCCGAAAAGTATCTCACCAGCCCCGTCCATTCAGCCGGCGCCGATCTTGATTTTCTGGCGCGTTCCGTCGCCGCGTTGGATCAACCTAAGGTCCTCGACCTCGGTTGCGGAGCAGGCCACGCCAGCTTTGCCATGGCACCGTACGCTAGAGAGGTGGTTGCGTTCGACCTGACTGCAGCGATGCTTGAGGTAACAGCTGCCGCAGCCAAAGAGCGTGCCCTCTCAAATATCAGCACAGCGCAGGGCTCTGTGGAAGAGCTTCCATTCAGCAGCCCGCAGTTTGATTTCGTGGTGAGCCGTTACAGTGCTCATCACTGGAACGATGTCCCACGTGCGTTGCAGGAAGTGAAGCGTGTTCTAAAGCCCGGTGGCCAAGTTTGCTTCATCGACCTTACCGGTGCTCCCTCCCCTTTGCTGGACACCCATCTGCAATCTGTGGAGCTGGCGAGAGATCCATCCCATGTCCGCAGCTACACCAAATCAGAATGGCTTTCGTTCTTCCAGGTGGCCTCGTTCGATGCGCTCATAGAACAGAGATGGCGCTTGACCCTTGAATTTTCCTCCTGGGTATCCCGGATCGGTACTTCGGCAGAGCGCATAGCTGCCATACGTTCCCTTTGGTCAGGCGCACCGACCGAAGTAAGGGATTACTTCAAGCTACAGAACGATCTCTCGTTTGAGGTAGATGCTGCGATGATCATGGCGAGCATGGCTTAATGCTGCAGGCAGGATTTAAGGGAGTTATAATCCGGCTGAGTATCGAGCTTGCCGATGTCCGCTCACGCTTTCGGAATCGCATGGGTTTTGTTTGCCGTGACTTTTACAACCCATTTCACGGATGAGGCTCTTCACGGCTTCTTACCGGAATACAATTCAAGAGTTCGGATGGTCCGGAACAAGCTACCGCTGCTTCCGATCCCCACGTTCTCATTTGCAAGTTGGTTAGCGCTGCTGATTGCCGGTTTTGTCGCTCTTCTTTGCCTTTCACCACTGGCCTTTCATGGCAACACTTGGCTCCATATCGTGGCGCGTCCCATTGCCGTTGTTGTGGGCGTATTCAACGCTGGACTCCATCTGGTTGGTTCAATTTGGTATCACCGCCGAATGCCCGGAATCTATAGCTCACCTTTGCTTCTGATCGCCTCAATCTACTTGCTGTGGACATCGTGACTTTGGGCCGAACAGACTGGCTGATTCGATCGCCAGAACAGCTCAACCCAGCTGCCCGAGACGGCTTGTAGCAGTGCTAAACAGTACGCCGCTACCCAGCGGCCACTGCTGAAGCATGCCAGTATTTTGTTTTCGGAGGCAAGATCGCATGGATTTTCAAGCGACGCTTTTTATCGTCTGTGGACTTCCCGGCGCCGGCAAGACGACGGTGTCAAAACAGATTGAGAGATCGCGTTCGGCAGTCCGAATGTCGGCGGATGATTGGATGACAGCTCTCTCCATCAACCTTCACGCTGAAGGGCAACGCGCCAAAATCGAGGCGTTGCAATGGGAACTCGCCAAGCGTCTTCTGTCTCTTCGGCAGAATGTTGTTATCGAGTGGGGTGCATGGGCGAAGTCGGAGAGGGATGCCTTTCGAACAGAGGCCCGCGCTTTAGGCGCTCGGGTTGAGCTCTATTATCTCCCGGCACCGTTGGAGGAGCTCTTCGCAAGAATTCAGCAGCGCAACATGGAAGATCCGCCCATCGAGTGGGCAGAAGTACAAAAGTGGGCGGATATCTTCGAGGCGCCGGCCCCTGCGGAGATGACGCTCTTCGATACTCATTCCTGGAATCTGTGAGATCTCGGCCAAGCGGGCTTGCGCGGGTGGTGGTGTCACCTGAAGCTGACGCCTGAACAGCATGCGAAGTTGAAGCGGTCTCAAGTTTGCTTGACTAATTCTTCGTTCGTGGGACGGACGTTTGATGGTTGCAGAAGGCGAGCAATGGAGCTTAGCAAACGTTCCGGATTCTGCAGCTCAATCTCATACAGCTCTGCGTCGACGTCGCGCTCTTGTCCTGGGATGTGGATTGCCAGGGTCTTAAGCTTTGGATTCAGTTCGCGAGCCTGATTGATCAGCGTCTGCGCAGTTTCGTCAGAAATCGTCTGGCAGAAGATCATCAGGTCGTAAAACCTTGACCGAATCTCCTCGACAGCATGTCTGGAGGTAGTGGTTGAAACCTGCCAGGCTTTCAACAGGTCAGCTCGTGTCCCCAGCAGAGCTGAGTCATCGCCCACGATCAAAATCGCCGCTGTCATCTGCCTTTCCTTTCACGGCATCTCGGAGCGGGGGGACCGAGGATTGGCTATTCGATAGAGCTAAATTATCGTAAAGTCCCATCGAAGCCCGATGTCAATTTGCCTCAATATAGTAGCAAAAGCCGCATCACAACTGCATGACATTTAGGCCGCCTGACGCCCTGATCTTGGACCTAACCGTAACATGCCCATTGTGCGGTTACCGGATACAGCCGACCGAGATTGTCCTGGTGGGTCCTCAGACTCTACGCTGTCCGGGATGTCAGCAGGTATTCTCACCACCAAATGCAAATTCGCATGGGTAGTGAAGGCCAGAGAAGACGGACGCTCGATCGCTTCTTTTGTGCCGCCGGTATCTTCGCCCCGGCGGTACCGGCCGGCGAAGGGGGTACGCAGTTTTTGAGGGGCGACGATCAGGTGCTCTCGTCGGAGGTCGCCGCTTCGAAGCGCTTGGCAAGAAATTCCAGGAGTTCCTGCGGATCGAAGCTGGGAAGAACGGCGTTCACTCCTTCCAGCTTGCCGGAGTCGACCGGAGAAATCGCAACAATGTAGAGGTCCGGACGCATCTCCTTGAGCCGGCGAACCGTTGTTTCAAACTCCTTGCCCTCCAGTTCCGTATGAATAATAGCCAGGTCGACGTTAGGGAACCGCTCAAGCAGGTAGACTGCACCATCTCCGCCATAGGCGGTCAGGACGTTGTGACGAGCTGTTTCCAGGATCAATTTGCGGGAGGAAATACCTTCCGGTTGCTCCACTTCGACCATTAAGACGACCAAGCGGATTATCCGTTTCCCGCTTGGCGAAGTGTTCTGCGGCATCCACGAACCCTCCAGGTGATTTCTCGTACGGTATCATTTCCTCCCCGGAAGAACTCAAGACATATCGATGGCGCCAGGACCGGAAAGGCTTGGAGCACGGTGGGCCCTGCGCAAAGCCTGCCGTACCTAGCAGCGTGCGCAGCGTTATCTGAAGGTGTGGGCCTGAGGCGGTGTAAGGCTGAGAACCCAAGGCGATGGCTCGAACGAGGTAGGACTAGGCCACGTCCACATTATGAGCAGAGTAAGAAAAAGCACCGCGACGAAGATCAATCGAAAGTCTTCCTTTGGCAGCATGGGGGAATTCCTGATGCAGATATTGTGCGCCAGGATACAGAACCGTTACAGACAGGCGTAAACCCCGTACGCAGGGCAGATCAGCGGTCCAAAATATGTTCCTTACGGTAGACTCCAGCCACCGTAAGGAACTCCGAAATTTACCTGAATAAACGCTCCAACCGGGGCTACGAACTCGCCTCTGCCTTCTCCATTTGGTAGTTTTCTATGTGGTCGTACACCTGGTGGTTGAATTTGAGGCTCTTGTACACGTTTCCGCAGTCTGGATCGGCGGGATCAGGAACAATGGGAAAATCCTGCTCCGCTTGCCATTGGAGAATGCGTTCGCGCCGCGGTGGGTTGTAGTCCCGTCCCTCCACTTGCCGCAGCATCGCTGACGCCTTCTCACGAGGACAATCCGGGTCCTTGGCCAGCCAATCGATTACTTCTTGTTCTGGCAAGAACCGCGACGTAACCATCGCAAAGACGAGACGGCCGTAGTGACCTATGTCTTTACCCGCCGCCAATGAATCCAGGAGGTGCGTCATCATCGCGTCCTTACGAAGTTCCTGGATTCCGTCCAGCTCGGAGACAGGGCTCTCCGTTTCGTCGCGTTTATCTGCGTTGGCAACGTGCTTTAGCTGGGACAGTTCCCGCTCAGCACTATCCGCCCGTTGTTGCGCTTGCTCCAAGGTCTCCTGTCCACGTGCGCCGGCATTTTGCTGATCGTTTGCTGTTTCGGGCCTGGTGTTCATCGCTCCTCCGGTGTTCGCTGTTTCTTCTCCTTCAGATGGTTGACATCTCGCATCCGTTGCCTCGGGGATTCGGTCATGGGACTTTGGTGAACGGTGATGCGTGGATGCGCCTTGAAACTGCGGAGTACACTCGGAGCCAAGACAAGTAGTTTGGTTTCGCGAGCAGATCCCGTGAAACTCCTGATGCCCGGTGTTGCGGTGGCTTGCGCAGCTTTGGCTTTTGCCTCGGAAGGGGTATGCCAACGGCAGAACCAACAGGCAGAGCGCCCTTACCTCACACACACAGAAGCTACGCGACTGTACTTCTCAATGCCGCCTACGGAAAGAATAGGACGCGTCGAGTTGGTAGCATCAAGCGCTCAGCTCACTTTGTGCCCACAACCCAATCTAACGAGCGCGGAAATCGAATCGGTTCTCCAACTAAGAGGAAACGTTCAAGTGACAATGTGCGCACCCTCAAGCCACGGTTGTGACAAATGGTCGATGCTTCTACGGGCTGACGCGGTTGATTACAACGAACAGACTCGTGCAATTGACGCACACGGAAACGTGCGTATCGAGCCTTATCAGAGTCGAACCCCAAACACCGTCACGCCTCGCTAAACTATGCACCTGAACGCAGTGATGCGTTATTGCCGGCGATTCCAGTGATCCGCAAAAATCTTCGCAACGGTGTAGATGCTTTGCATCGGATTCGCGCCCACCGATGTGGGGAATATGCTTCCGTCGACTATGTAGAGTCGCTCGGTTCCCCAGACGTGAAAATCCTGGCCAACCACACTGTTCTGCGGGCTCGCGCCCATCTTATCCGTTGCCTGCATATGGGCTGACGTGACGATGGATCGGTTCTCAGCGAAGGTGAGGTTCTTCTCGACCAACGCTGCCTGGTCCGGCGAGGTGAGAACCTGCGGCTGCAAGCCGATATCGACCCCAGGTTGAGGCCCGCTCGCCTGGGTTCCAAGAATATCTTCTGTCGTTGGCAGGTAGACCTCTTTTGCCCCGGCTTTGAACATCACGCGGATCGCCTCCGCAATTCCCGCAGCAAAGCGCTTCTTGTCAGCCGCAGAAAGTGTGTAGTCGATCAGTGGCCCGCCGCTTTGATCGAGCACAATACGGTTGCTCGCTTGTGGTGTATCGATCAGCATGACCCCAAAGCCGGCCAGGTCGCGGAAGGACTGAATCATCTGCAAGGAGTGCAGCGCGGGGCCCGGACTCATCAGGGCCGCGTAGAGCGGCTGGTCTGCCATCGACTCTAGTGCGTAGCCTCGATCCACTAACCGGTCATCCACATACACTGATGCCTCGGTGCCGGTGAGAGCGTCGATGTGGTGGTCGAAGCGTCCCATGATCGGCATCGAGGGATGAAGCACGATCCCGCGGCCAATCCAATCATTTTTGACGCCGCTGCGCAGGAGCACCGTCGGTGATCCGAGCGCGCCGGCCGAGAGGATCACGGTCTTTGCGCGAATGGTGAAAATCTCTCCGGCAGGCAGCTTCAGGCCATTGGGGTCCGGGATAGCGCCAACGACCGGTATGGCCGGCCTCATCTCCACCTCGACACCCACAGCACGCTGCTCGTCGCCATTCTGCTCGAACAGCACACGCCTGACATCGGCATCCGGGATCATCCCCAGGGGATTCGTTTTGTCTTCTAGAGCTGCAATAAGCAACTGGCTCTCCGCCGAACGCTTGTCGGTCACCGGCGAGGGAGATTTGCCCGGAGCATACGTGTTCAAGCTGTAAAGCTTAGGGTGTAAGCCCGACAACCTGGCCCCGTCCCACAGCACTCGATTGTTGGAGTTGATCTCCGCGTCTGACAGGGTGCGGGTGCCAATCTCCCGTTTCACCCACTCGTATTCCTGGGCCAGTTCGGGTTGCGTGAACTCATCGGTGGCAATCAAACCGGCCTCGCGCCAGCCTTCGATCTTGGTGCGGATGGCGACCGTTGTCGGGGCGAAGCACAGGTCCACATTCACTAGCGATCCACCGCCCACGCCCATTCCATTTCGTATGCGGATGCTTCCATCCATCGAGGTGCGCGTGTCGATCAGGTCGTCGATCAGCCGGGTTTCCATGGAGCCCGGGATGACAAACGATCCGCGCTCCAGCAGCAGGACGCGCTTTCCGCCCTGCCGCAGCTCATGCGCCAACACTGACCCTGCCGGGCCGCTGCCCACGATCAACACGTCGATCGGGTGGCCATCCTTTTCTTCCACTTCCTTCTTGGCGCTGTTGTAGACCAGACGCGTGGGCGCGAGGTGCGGCATGTTCGCGTTGAGGTATTCCGGTGGCGCAAACATATCCAGCTTGATTCCAGTGAGTTGTCCCTGGATTGCGCCATAGCCTTTGACGATGTAGAAATTGCGAACCGTCGCTGCCAGCCGGCGAGGCGCATTTTCCGGACATTGATGCATTAAAAAGAGCACCCGCTGGCGTTCGCCCTTATCGAGCGCAGCAAACGATGTTCTGCCGGCCGGCTCGATTGCCTGCGCAATCCCACAGCTGCTGCCGAGGCCACGCAGATCTGCGAATGGCAGCACTAATTGTCGGAACGCCGGTAAGCTACCGGCTTGCTGCCAGATGGCATCCCGCGCCGCGATCAAGAGCCCGGTTGTCCTAGGATCGTTGGGGAGATCGTCCACCGGCAAGAAGGAGGCAAACAGCGCGTTATGAACCGCATGCAGCTCGGTTTCCGTCGAAAGATCTGACCCTGATCGCGTGGGAGCGGTCACGGCGGTCTGGCCGCCGGAGCCAATGCTCGCAGCAAACAGCGCAACGGGCAGGGCTGCAGACACGAGCCAACGACATCGCCAACCTGGTCCTCGCATGCGCGGAATTATACCTGCCGACCGTGACATTCCTGCTATAGGATGACAACCATGACTCGAAGCTTTAGCACGATTCAGAAATGCGCTTTCGGCTTCGCGGTGCTCTTTCTAGCCGTGTATTCGCTGGACTACGTGCCGGGCATTATGGACGCCAACGGCAAGATGTTCGGCCTGTTCTCGATGACGACCTTTGTCGATGTAGGCCACCTCGGTCTGGGCATGCTGGCGCTCATCAGCGGATTTGTGGGTCCCAGAACCGCACGGGTCTACTTCTGGTTCCTCGGTTTCTTTTACGCGGCAGATGTGATCACCTACGCGATCCGGCATCTGCATCTCATTTCGCCCATCACCAATCTGTTGGTGAACATGCCGCACATGGTGATCTCGATTGCGGCTTTCCTTATCGCGATCAACGTAGGCGCACACAGAGCGAATGCCACGATCACGCGCGCGTAAGATCCTTCTCCGTCTTATACGCGTGCTCGGGTGCATCGTCATTCTCGGCCTCGTGGCCGGTATCGTTTTCACTTTTCACTGCCGTCGAAGCCAGCTTCTCTTCAGCCCAACGCTTGAGGCTATGCGACATCCGGACCAAGCCGCAGGCATTACCCACTACTCGCGTCCGGAGGTGGATACGTTCTACACCTACCCTGAGTGGTACATCGTATGGAGCTATCAATCGAAGGCCGACTATCAGCGCAATCATCTTCCTTCTGGATACTCTTACTTCGGCGACATCGGCCAATTCTGGCAAGCGTACTGTTGCGTTTACTCGGCAACCCGCGGCCGCTATCCATTACCAATCGGCGACCATATCATGCTTGCCGTCATCGGCTCCTCTTTCTCGGTCGAGTACGCCCTGAAAGGCTTGTACGAGGAAACCGTAGGCCGGTTGAGCGGGTGGACAAGCCATCATCAGTCCGTGGCTGAAGATCAGTATGCCGCCGAGGTGGCAGAAAACTACGCCACCTTCGTCCACATCCGCCCGTTTTATGAGTTCTCGTTCGCGCATGCACTGCGGGGTTTGTGGAGCAACACGCCCTTCCGCACCACTCACCTCGTTCGCACCCTGGAACGCCGCGCATGGCTCACTCTCGATTATTCGGTTGAAGCCGTCTACTGCGAACTTATCGAGCTGGCAACGCACGCCACCTACGGCTTCGAAGATACAACTACCGTCGCGTGGGTCGAGTTTCCAGCCTCAGGCAACACGCTCATTTCCTCCCCGGTAACGTCCGTCAGGATTCTCCGCGACTTGGGAACCCAGCAAGCCATGGTGGAGATTCCTCGTTATCAGGAGTTCACGAGCGCGGCGCTGGGTCTGATCCATGCCGGCGTCCACTTCCGCCAGATCGCGAGCAATGATCTCATCGTTATCTCGGCCATTGCCCCCAGTGGTTGGACGAACAGCATACCGAATGTGCAGTTGCTATTAGCCCAGCCATTGCTGACTAACCCAAGCAACACCCGCGTCGTTCTGTTGTGTCGCGTCCCCGAACTCCACAACACTTTGCCTATGCTGGAGCAACAGGGGCTTAAGATAGAACACCTTTATGACTACTGAAGAGCAGCATCGGCTTTACTTGGCGGCTGCGGCCCACACTTACCAGGCTGACTCCGTCAAAGGTAGTTTTGCCGGCATTCTGCGGAGGCGTGCTCCTGAGGGCAACTATCCCCGTGTTCTTGGGCTCTAGATGGTAGTGCAATTGCAGATAGGTTTGGACCAAGGCCGCTCTTCTGCGCGATTGCACCAGTTCATCCGACGGCGATCCTGAAGAAGCGTAGCCCTCGATGATGAGGGGTTTATCGTAGATTTCTTTAAACTGACCTACTGCCTGATCGATATTGTGCCTGCCATCCGCCGACAGCACTTCTTCCCCGCTCTGATTCTTGGTGAAAAGCCCAGAAGCATCGATCCACTCGCGGCTCTCGGGCAAGGACTTGAAAAGCTGCCCGGACCGATACTGCTCAGCCGGCAGGTCGTCAAGGTTGTAGTAGCCGCGGTGTTTGTAGAAGCCTTTGAAGAAGAATTCGTGCTTCAACGCTTCTGTGTCGTCGGTCAGGTTGCCTGAGGCCTGGTTGAGGTTGGTAAGGGATTGCTGCAGGTTGGTGCCTGCGTCTTCGCCATACTGATCCTGGGCGAAGGCGCTCTTCAACGTGGTATTGAGCTGCTCCGCCGTCTGGTCGAGATTCTGGGTTGCCGCCTTGGCACTGGTCAGTGTGTCGTCCATCTTGGGCACCAGTTGCCGGGACTGCACGTCCGCCAGGAGATTGTCCACGCGGGTGGTGGTGGTATTGAGCTTCTCAGTTGTCTGAAGGACGTTCGCTATTGACTGCCTTACGTCCGTCGCAGTTGCTTTATCCTCGAGCAGAAGCCCTGCGGTGCCCTTCCCGCTTCGCACGTCCCCCACCACTCCGTCCACGTTTCTTAGGGTCCCGGTCGCGGTGTCGAGAGTAGTGTCAAGACGGCCGCTTACGTCTTTCATGGTGCCTTGAAGGGCGGTGATGGTGGTGCCCGCCTGGTTCATGAGACCCTGGGCCTGCTCCAGCATTTTGGTTAGGTCGAAAGGCTCCTTACCGGCGAGAGTGCTCTCCGGCGGGGCTTCGGGTGAACGATCGGTACCAGAATGGATGAGCAGAAATTTATCCCCCACTAACCCTTCGGTCTCGACGGTCACCAGCGAATCCTCCCGGATCAAACCATGGAGTCGCTCCTCTATATTCATCTTCAGGCGGAATTTTTGTGCCGGGCTTGTGGGGATCTGGATATTTACCAATTCCCCCGCATCCATGCCATCCACGCGGACTTTCGCCCCCTTGGGAAGGCCATCCACACTCTTGAAATTGGCATAGAACACGATGTGCCGGTTAAACGCTTTGTGCTGATTGCCAATCAGAAAGAGGCAGGCGCCGAACAGCACGATAGCGGCTGTAACGAAAATTCCGACGACCACGTTGTGGTTTTTCATGCGACTAGGGCTCCGCTATGAATTGTTGCAACCGTTTGTCATTCCTGCTGTCCAGTTCGTGCGGCGTGCCGAATGCCAGGAGCCTGCCTTGATCCAACACGGCAAACTTGTCTGCGATCTTGCGCGCCCCATGAACGTCGTGGGTGACAATCACCATGGTGGTGTGACGCTCGGTTTTGACTCTCATGAGAAGGTCGTCGATCTCAGAGGCGGTGATCCTGTCCAATCCGCTGGCGGGCTCATCCACCAGCAGAATTTCCGGCTGAAGCACCAGGGCCCGCGCCAGGCCGGCTCGCTTCTGCATACCGCCGGAGAGAGCCGACGGCATTTTGTTGCCATCTTTTCCCAGGCCCACCTCTCCTAAGGTCTCTTCGACTGCGCGCTTGATCTCCTCAGGAGATTTGCTGCGGTCCAGCCGATGAAGGGGCAGGGCGAGGTTCTGATTAAGAGTGAAGGAGTCAAAGAGGGCTGCGCTCTGGAAGAGATAACCCATTTTGCGGCGGACCTTGGCCAACCTGTCTTCGTCCGAAGTCGACATATCCTCCCCTGTCACCAGGACTTTTCCAGCGTCTGCTTTCAACAGGCCAATCATCAGTTTTAAGGTCACACTTTTGCCGGTCCCGCTTCGGCCCAGGATGCAGAGTGCTTCTCCCGGAGCGACGGTGAACGACACCTTATCCAGAACTTTCCTGTCGTCAAAACCCTTTTCCACTTGTTCAAACGCGATCGTGGCGCTGCTGGCTTGCCCCTCGGTCATATGGCCTGGTCCGGAAAAAGGAAGAAGATACATTTGACCAGGATCACGTCCGCCAGGATGACGACCAGCGAAGAGACGACAACGCTATTGGTAGCCGCCTTGCGCACGCCGTCGGAGCCTTCGTTGGTGTTGTAGCCATAAAAGCAGGAGATGACCGCGATGAGATAGCCAAAGACCGCGGTCTTGAGCGTGGGGGGAAGGAAATCGGCGAGTGCGACTCCGTCGAAGGCACGCTGCATGTAGAGCGTCCAGCTCAGATGCGACCAGATATGCTCGGAGAGGAAGCCACCGACGATACCCGCTGCATCCATAAACATAGTCAGCAGCGGAAGCATGAGGGTACACGCGATGACCCTGGTGACCACCAGCAACTTAAAGGAGTCGATGGAAAGGGTCTCAATTGCGTCGATCTGCTCAGTGGCGCGCATGTTGGCAAGCTGCGCTCCCATGCCGGCGCCTACGCGCCCAGCCATCAGCAGGGCGGCGACCAGCGGGCCAATCTCATTGAAGAACGCAAGTGACTGGAAGACGGGAATTTCCGCGGTGGCGCCAAACTGCACCAGAGTGCTTCGCGTGTGCAACGTCATGACCACGCCCAGCGCCAGGCCGGACGCCAGGATCAGGAAAAACGAACCCACTCCAATTTCATAGAACTGCGTGAGCAGGTACTCGCATTCAAATGGCGGCACACACGCATCGCGGATGGCCCTTGCGCCAAATAACGCCACCTGTCCGATGGAGTCGAAGAGTGATTTCAGCAAATTGACTTTCCCTCACCGTCTTGGCTTTTGATGCCGCTCACGCTTTTAGGTGTCGCAATTTCGCAGGTAAATTTATGACGGCTGGGAAGTTACGAATCAGCCACCAACCTCAGCCTCAGGCATCTATGTGGTCCACCCAGAACTAACGTCCTGGGGGATTCTCAGCCTGCCTTGTCCAAATTAGCCTTTTGTCGACTCTGTCCATCCATCTCCACCCAAGCCAAGGTGAGCCAACGCCCTCAAATTTGTCATCCCGCCTGCCCCGGCGTGCCGTGGGAGCGAACTCCGGATTTCCTACTACGCAGCACTAATCAACGGCCACGTGTGCGGCTTTCAGTAAGGAAAGCCGCATGAGGTCTATCTATGCCACGAAGCCTGACAGGAAATCCGCAGGAAGCCGAGGGACCTGCTGTGCGCCTTTCTCTAACGCAACTGCGCAAGTGTGTCACCGCCCTCAATACGGAACCCGGATGAGATTCGCCCGCGCACATTGGTTTGTGCCGAAAGTGAAACTGCAGATCCCTGCGCTGCGCTAACGCTCCGGTCCCACGGCACGCCGGGGCACGCGGGATGACAAATTTGAGGTCGGTGGCTCACCTTGGCTTGGGTGGAGGTGGATGGACAGAGTCGCCACTACAGCAACCAACCCGATTTCCCTTGCCCACGTTCTCTTGGACGCGTTCAGCAATTCGCGCCGTCCAGAAGGCCGTTGCTGAGCTAATTTGGACAAGTCTGATTCTCAGCCATCCCTTCGGGACTGATCGCGATACACCTGATAGTTGGCTGTAGACACTCTACTGCATACGGGAGTAGAGTGGCTACACCTATGATCGCGACCAAAGAAAAGCGGAATCCATATCAGAACCGGGTCGAGTTGCTTCAGGGCACGCTCGACATGCTAATTCTGCAGACACTGCAGTGGGGGCCGCAGCACGGATACGGCATTAGCCAGGCGATTCGCATCCGATCAGGAGAGGCCCTGCAAGTGGAGACGGGATCTCTGTACCCCGCGCTGCACCGGCTGCAGCGGCAAGCGTGGGTGCGGTCGGAGTGGAAGCTGACGGAGAGCAAGCAGCGGGCGAAGTACTACCGTATTACCGCGACTGGGAGGAAGCAGCTTGCGTCCGATCACGGCCGGTGGCAGCAGTTGGTTGAGGCGATTGGCGCGATTATGAGCGGCGAGCCGGAGAGAGGTGAGCCATGAGCTGGTGGCGGTTCTTCGCACGGCGTAAGCGCGATCTCGATGAGGAGATCGAGGCGCATCTGCGGATGGCTGTTCGTGACCGCGTGGAACGTGGCGAGAATCCGGCAGAGGCTCGAGCGGCGGCGGCGAAGGAGTTCGGCAATGTGCCGCTGGTGAAGGACGTGACGCGCAGGACGTGGGGCTGGGAGTGGCTGGAGAGCGCGGTGCAGGATCTGAAATACGCGCTGCGGCGGCTGCTGAAATCTCCGGGATTCACGATTGCGGCGATTGCGACGCTAGCGCTGGGCATCGGCGCGAACACGGCGATCTTCGAGCTTCTGGATGCCGTGCTGCTGCAGTCGCTACCGGTGAAGAATCCGCAGGAACTGGCGGAGGTACGGCTTGTCGATATGGATAAAGCGCGCGGGAGCT
Organism: uncultured Acidobacteriaceae bacterium; assembly: GCA_963746595.1. Classification (GTDB taxonomy): domain Bacteria; phylum Acidobacteriota; class Terriglobia; order Terriglobales; family Acidobacteriaceae; genus PALSA-350. The sequence goes on along the minus strand of CAVVBS010000008.1, from coordinate 372,838 downwards.
TTTCCAGCGCATATCCGGTGGTAACGAACCCGATCTGGGAGAGGCTGCGCGAGGATCACCAGGGTTTCTCGGAGATTGCCGCCTGGGCGGATACCGGTTTCAGCCGGGATTCGGGCGGTGACGCGCGCTTTGCCAAGGGGCTGTGGGTGAGCGGCGATTTCTTCCGCGTGCTCGGGGTTAGGCCGATCCAGGGGCGGGTGTTTACCGCGGAAGACGATCGCCGCGGGTGCGGGTTGCCGGGCGCGGTGATCAGCTATAGCTTCTGGCAGCAGGAGTATGGCGGCGGCCCCGCGCTGGGCCGCAAGCTGATGCTCAACGACAAGCCGGTAGAGGTGATCGGCGTGACCCCGGCGAGTTTCTTCGGCGTGGATGTGGGGCGCAGCTTCGACGTGGCAGTGCCGGTGTGCTCGCAGCCATTCCTGGAAACAAGGAACAGGCTGGATGCGAGTACTCAGTGGTGGCTCTCGCTGATCGGAAGGCTCGACCCTTCGTGGCCGATCGAACGAGTGGCAGCGCACCTTGGAGCGGTGTCGCCCGCGATTTTCGCGGCGACGCTGCGGCCGGATTATCCGGTGGAGAGCGTGAAGGACTATCTGGCGATGAAGCTGACGGCCGCGCCTTCGGCGGCCGGTGTCTCGATGCTGCGTGAAACCTATTCAGACCCGCTGCGGATTTTGCTGGGAATCTCCGGGCTGGTGCTGCTGATTACCTGCGCGAACCTGGCCAGCCTGATGCTGGCACGGACCAGCGCGCGTGAGCGGGAGATGGCGGTGCGGCTGGCGATCGGCGCGGGGCGATCGAGGTTGATCCGGCAGGTGTTGTCGGAGAGCCTGCTGCTCTCGTTGGCGGGCGCGGTGGCCGGCGCACTGCTGGCGCGCACGCTGAGCCGGGGATTGGTGGCGTTTCTCAATACTGCGAACAACCCGGTCTCTCTGGACTTCAAACAGGATTGGCGGCTGTTCGCGTTTCTGCTCGCGGTATCGCTGGTGACGTGCGTGCTGTTCGGGCTTGCTCCGGCGCTGCGTGCATCGCGCACCGCTCCCGGCGCAGCGATGAAGACGGGCGGGCACGGAATGACGGCGAGCCGAGGGCGGTTGGGATTTCGCGGCGCGCTGGTGGTGTCACAGGTGGCGCTGTCGCTGGTGCTGCTGTTCGGCGCGCTGTTGTTCACCGAGAGCCTGCGGAATCTGTTGACGAATGATCCGGGGTTTCAGGCAAAGGGTGTGCTGATTGCCGGGTTGGACTTTGTGCGCCTGCAGATTCCGGTGGAGCGGCGCGGAGCGTTCCGACGGGAGTTGCTCGACAGGATACGAGCCATTCCCGGCGTGGATGCGGCAGCCGACACGGATATCGTTCCGCTCAGCGGCGAGAGCTGGGGCAACACGGTGTGGATTGACGGCCACGATGCGACGCAGCGGCAGGATTCGAATTTCAGCTCGGTCAGTCCGCAGTATTTCAAGACGCTGGGCATTCCGATGTTGGCCGGGCGCGACTTCAACGAGAGCGACACGGTCCAGTCGCCGCATGCGGCGATTGTCAACGAGACGTTCGCGCGCCTGCTGGGGCTGGGTGAGAATCCTATCGGCATGAGGTTCCGCCGGGAGGCGACTCCGACGAGCCCGGAGCAAGTAAACGAGATTGTCGGTCTAGTAAAGGACACGAAATACAGTCATATCCGGCGGCCAGCAGGGGCGATTGCGTATTTTGACATCGCGCAGGACAAGGACGCGGACAACTATATGAAGGTGCTGGTACGTTCGAAGCTGCCGATGGTGACGGTCGAGGCCGCGATCCGACGCACGGTGCGAGAGGTGAGCTCAGGGATCAGCTTCAACTTCGAAGGGCTGCAGGATCAGATCGGGCAGTCGCTCCAGGCCGAGCGGCTGCTGGCGACGCTCTCGGGATTTTTCGGCGCGCTCGCGGTGGTGCTGGCCATGATCGGGTTGTACGGGGTCATGTCGTACACGGTGGCGGAGCGTACGAGCGAGATCGGCATCCGCATGGCGCTGGGTGCGCAGCGCACGGATGTGACGGCGATGATTTTGCGAAAGGCAGCGACGCTGCTGGTAGCGGGTCTGGCGCTGGGCATGGCGTTATCCCTCGCTAGCGCAAGCGCGGCGAGCGCGCTGCTGTTCGGGTTGAAGCCGCGTGACCCAGCGACTTTGGCAATAGCCGCAGCGGTTTTGGCGGCGGTCGCACTGGGGGCGAGCTATCTCCCGGCTCGCCGAGCCGCTGCTCTCGATCCGATCGCCTCTCTCAAGGAGGAATAACTCCGTTGCGCTTGCCTCCTATCGTTCGAGAGCTGCAGCGGAATGCTAGTCCTCAAACTGGGAGAGGCATGCTGTCCCCTTGTCTCCCGTATCTTCCCCGAGTTCCGTGACACGCTTATTCATTGCGGAGAGCTTCGGCGGGTGGAACGGCGATGGCGTGGCGGGCGGGCAACAGGCAGGCGAGGAGTGCGCTGAGAGCGAGGAGCGCGGCGGCGGCGCGCGGCGCTGTGTGCGGCCGGGACCGGCCTCTCAGATTGCGGCGGCGGCCAGAGTTCCAGTTCTACGGCGACGGGGGGGAGCCAGGTGGCCAGGGTCTTATTCCATCCATGTTTCAGCAACGGAAGGATCAGTAGCGGCTACACAAACGCTTTCTCTTACCGTCCAGTAGTCCCGGCATTCATGGTCAGGAACGCGAATGCTTTCAATTCGCTCCTCGCACCGCCGTTCTTGACAGTTCCTCTCCGAAAGCTCACACTGGCATAGTCTGTCTATGCCAGTAACCGGAGAAAAAAATGTCCCGTGACGAAATCCCACCGGGCACCCTCTACCTCCTCATCCTCAAAACCCTCGCCGTCCGCAAGAAACTTCACGGCTACGAGATCGCGGAATCCATCGAACAGCAATCCGAAGACATCCTTCAGGTCGAAGAGGGATCCCTTTACCCTGCACTGCAGCGCATGCTCATCAAAGGCTGGGTCGTCGCCGAGTGGGGTGTGACGGCCGGCAATCGCCGCGCTCGCTACTACACCCTCACCACAGAGGGAAAGAAGCAACTCGCCCTTGAACTAGGCAAGTTCCGGCGCATCATGGGCGCAGTCACCAAGGTTATCCAGACGGCATAAGAGGAGCGTATGAGCCTGCCGGGCGAAATCCAGCGCCGCATCCAGATGCTTCTCCATCGCGACCGGCTGCAACGCGATCTAGAGGAAGAAATGCGCCTCCATCTCGAACTGAGACGCCAGCAGCAAATGGATCGCGGCCTACCGCTCACCGCCGCCGCGCGCGCCGCTCATCTCAAGTTCGGCAACACCACCCGCATCAAGGAGAAGAGCCTTATGATCTGGGGATCGGAAACTCTCGAAAGCTTCTTTGCCGACATCGCCTACGGCACCCGTGCCCTGCTGCGCAGTCCTGCACTCACCATCGTCGCGCTGGCGTCACTCGCTCTCGGCATCGGCGCCAACACCGCCATCTTCAGCCTCCTCGACGCCGTACTCCTGCGCTCGCTTCCCGTCAAAGATCCTCAACAGCTCGTTCTAGTCGGCGAAGGACGCATGCGGGGAATCGGCAACGACGTCGCCTTTACTGAGCTCTCCTCCAATCCCTTCTTCCGCCAATTTCGAAAGCGCAACACCGTCTTCTCTGACGTCGCCGGCATATTCAGTCTGAACAACGATGGGCACGGCTTCATTGAAGGCAGCAACGAATCTCAGCCCATCTCCATCCAGCTCGTGACCGGCAATTACTTCCCGCTGCTCGGCGTTCATGCCCTTATCGGTCGCACCCTTAACGATGCCGACGATAACTCCGAGGGCGATCATCCAGTAGCCGTCGTAAGCTATGGCTGGTGGAAGCGCGCACTCGCACAGGATCCCAACGTCCTCGGCAAAAAAATCAAGCTCGGCTCCGTCATCTACACCATCGTCGGCGTAGCTCCGCAGGAGTTCTTCGGCACCCTCGTCGGTGAGGCTCCGGAGGTTTGGCTACCTCTCTCCATGGTCAAGGCCGTCCCACCCTATTACGGCGGATACAACGACAACTTCAGCAAGTCGCTCCACCTGATCTGCCGCCTCAAACCCGGCGTCTCTATGGAACAAGCCACAGCCAACGCCAACCTGCTCTTCCAGCAAATCACGCGCAGCTTCCCCGACGCCAAACTCACCCAGCTCAATCTGCAAAAGCTCGACAAAGCTCACGTCACGCTCACCCCCATGGCCACCGGGCTATCCTCCATCCGCTCGCAGTTCTCTCAGCCACTCAAGATCCTCATGGCCGTCACAGCACTGGTACTTCTGATCGCCTGCGCCAACATCGCAAACCTGCTGCTGGCCCGCGCCACCACCCGCGCGCGCGAACTCGCGATCCGGCAGGCCCTCGGCGCAGGCCGCACACGCATCATTCGTCAGCTGCTCACCGAAAGCCTCCTGCTCGCCTTCGCCGGCGGTACGCTAGGAATCGCGCTCGCTTCGGTCTCCAGCCGCGTCCTTTTGCGCATGGCCTCCGACGGCCCCGCGACCATCCCTCTCGATCTCTCCATCAACAGCCATCTGCTGCTCTTCAACCTCGCCGTCACCATCACCACAGCCTTGATCTTCGGAACCATCCCAGCCCTGCGCGCGACACAGCTTCAACTCACTGACACCCTCAAGGCATCGCGCACTTCTACTAGCTCCGGCAGCAAGAGTCGGCTCGCACAGGCCCTCATCGTCTCCCAGGTGTCGCTCTCACTCGTCCTCATGGTCGGCGCAGGCCTCTTCCTCCGCAGCCTCGTCAATCTCAGCAACGCCGATACCGGGTTCAACAAGCAAAACGTCCTTCGGCTGCAAATCGATTCAAGCTCCATCATTGGCGAGGCGAATCAAAACGCTCTCTTTCATCAGATCGAAGATCGCGTCAGTGCACTCCCCAACGTGCGCGCGGCGAGCTTCTCCACCTTCACCTTCGGCCCTGAAGGCAGTTGGAATACACCCATCCTCACAGACGGCATCGGCCTCGAACAGAACATCCACGCCAGCCACAACAACATAGGCAACGGCTACTTCGCCACCATGGGTATCCCGGTCATCGCCGGACGCATCTTTTCAACCTCCGACACCAAGACCTCACCCCATGTAGCCATCCTCAGCCAGCGAATGGCAAAGACCATCTTTCCTTCGGTCAATCCCATCGGCCGCCGCTACTACATCGACGACACTAAAGAACCGCAAAACGCCGTCGAGGTCGTCGGTATCGTTGGAGACGCAAAAAGCGGCGACCTCATCGAAGGCCCCCGCCTCATTGACTACCTTCCTTACACACAATACGCCTGGGACTTCGGCAACTTTGAGGTGCGGTACAGCGGCGACTTCGCTGCCATGGCCAACGCAGTCCAGCAAACCATTCATTCTATCGACCACACCCTGCCCATCAGCGACGTCACTACACTCGACGAACAGGTATCCCGCTCTTACACCAACCAGAGATTGGTAGCGCAGCTCTCCACTTTCTTCGGACTGTTAGCCGTCCTGCTCTCCGCCATCGGCATCTACGGCTTGATGTCCTACGTAGTCAGCCGCCGCACCAACGAGATCGGCATCCGCATGGCCCTGGGTGCACCAAGATCCAACGTGAGCTGGCTGGTCATGCGCGAGACTATTATGTTAATCGCTGCAGGCATCGTCATCGGCATCCCTGCCACGCTCGCCGGTGACCGCCTGGTAGCCAGCATGCTGTTCGGCATCAATGGCACCGACCCAATAAGCCTTACCGCAGCCGTGCTTCTTCTACTTGTCATCGCCGCAGCAGCAGGCTACTTCCCCGCCAGGAGAGCCTCCAGAGTTGACCCCATGGAAGCCCTGCGCTACGAGTAATCTGCGTGGAAAGAGCTGATGACGGACGGGGCGTTCACCATTGATTCATTTCGTAACCGTTATAGTTTCTTGACGTAAGAGGGGTGAACGTCCCATCACCAGCTTTGGGCTTTCCTTTTTGTGTTGCAGGTTCCCACGGTGCGTCACGTGGTGCGAAAGAGCAGATATCCCCATTCGCGCCCGGCTTCCCCTGACTTCCGTCCGGTCATCTGTTGTCTTGTGTCCGGCTCCCATTCTGGGCCAGGTATTCGATCGCACGACGGGTTACCCAACATCACCTTGGCCAAATCATTGCCGTCTACGAATCTGTACGTTTCTAGTCGGAGGTTCTATGCGGTTTCTCACTAAGAGCAAGCCGGCGTAGGTGGATGCGCATCCGGTCGAGTTGCAGCCGGAATGCCGCCCAGATGATCTCAAAGGTTTTTGTCTCGGCTGCGACATCTTAACGTCGCCTGCTTCTTGACACGAACGGCGAAGCGGCCTTTGATAATAGCCAGGCCACACTTAGATTTTGCGAATTCCAGCTGGCCAGACCGTGGAGTGAACAGATGCTCACTAAACTGACTATCAACAACGTAGCCGCGACGGTGGACGTGTCACCGGATACGCCTCTCCTATGGGTGCTGCGCGATGTATTGAACATCAAAGGCCCCAAGTTCGGCTGCGGCGTTGGGCTTTGCGGGGCCTGCACAGTCATCGTTGGCGGCGAGGCGGTTCGCTCCTGCCAGACGGCGGTGAGCAGTGTCTCTAGCCAACCGGTGACTACCATTGAAGGGCTTTCGCCGGATGGCCGGCACCCGGTACAGGTGGCTTGGGAAGCAATCGACGTACCCCAGTGTGGCTACTGCCAGGCAGGCCAGATCATGTCGGCCGCCGCCCTGCTGCACCGTACGCCGCACCCTACCGATGCGGAAATCGATGCGGCGATGAGCGGAAACCTCTGCCGCTGCGGAACGTATACGCGTATTCGCCAGGCGATCCATCAAGCAGCACAAACCAGCACGGTAGCAAGCAAACAGTAAAGGACGGGCATACTTATGCGCATGCACCGGAGATCGTTTCTGCAGTTGACGGCCCTTGCGGGCGGTGGGCTTGCCCTGAGTCTATATCGCTCTTCGCTGGCTGTAGCCCAGGGTCCGGAGAAGTCTCCGGAACTGACGCCGCAGGCCTTCATCCACATCACGCCGGACGGCGCCGTCACTATCCTGGCGCGCGCCTCGGAGTCAGGTCAGGGCATGCGGAACATGCTGCCGATGCTGATTGCCGAGGAGCTGGATGTCGACTGGAAGGACGTCCGAGTCCAGCAGGCCGATCTGAACGAGAAGATATACGGCAAGCAGTTTTCCGGAGGTTCCGCGAACACGCCCATGGGCTGGGAGCCGATGCGCCGCGTCGGCGCGGCTGGACGCCAGTTGCTGGTCACGGCCGCTGCGCAAACCTGGGCCGTGCCCGCTGCTGAATGCACTACGCACTCCGGCCGCGTGATGCACGCCACCTCGGGGCGCTCCGCGAGCTATGGGGAGTTTGCCGCTAAGGCTGCCGCGTTGCCCGCGCCCGACTTGGCTAACGTCAAACTCAAAGATCCCAAGGACTACTGCATCATCGGTCACTCGCAGCAGGGCGTTGACACTCGTAAGATTGTCACCGGCAAGCCCCTCTTCGGTATCGATGTCGAACTGCCTGGGATGTTGTACGCAAGCATTGAGAAGGCTCCCGTATTTGCCGGCAAGGTGAAGAGCGCTAACCTCGATGAGATCAAAGCTCTGCCCGGCGTACGCCATGTCCTGGTGATCGATGGTGGCATAACTCCCGCAGCCTATACGCCATGGGAGCCTGGCATGGAACCGGGCATCGCCATCGTTGCCGACACCTGGTGGCAGGCGCAGCAGGCGCGCAAGAAACTGAAGGTCGACTGGGACCTCGGCCCCGCAGTGACGCAGAGCAGTGAAGGATTCGCATCCAAGGCGGCTGATTTGCTGACAGCGTCGCCACAGAACACTGTGCGCCGATACGGAGATGTGGATGCGGCGCTTAAATCATCGCCGAAGGTTGTCGAGGCGACTTACGAATTTCCATTCATTGCCCATGTCACCCTTGAGCCCCAGGGCGCCACAGCTCACTGGAAAGACGGCAAGCTTGAGATGTGGTCTACCAGCACGCTGCCGGCTGATGGTTGCGCTCTCGTGGCCAAGACACTGGGCATCCAGGAGAGTGACATAACGACGCACATGGTGCGCTCAGGAGGCAGTTTTGGGCGAAGACTCCAGAACGACTATCTGGTCGAGGCCGCCTGGATCGCGAAACGCGTGGACGCGCCGGTCAAGCTGCTTTGGTCGCGCGAAGATGACATCGCCCACGACCCCTTCCGTCCGGGTGGGACGTTTGGGTTGAAAGCAGGTCTTGACGCGCAAGGAAAGATGACTGCCTGGCGGCAGCATTTCATCACCTTTGGAGACGGCAAGCAGACAACATCCGGCGGGGGCATCGGACAGGACGCCTATCCAGCCGGTTTCCCCCCAGCCTATGCACTTTACACCTCTATGCAGCCCCTTATGCTGCGCACGGGAGCGATGCGCGCGCCCGGCGACAATGCCTATTGCTGGGCGGTCCAATCCTTCCTCGACGAGCTGGCTTGTGCGGCTAAGCGCGATCCACTCGAATTCCAACTCGACTTGCTAAGTAACAAGCAAATGCCCTGGTCTTCAGGGGAACATGACGCCGTGGGCGATCACGAGCCGACCGGAGCGTCTGTTCTTATCCCGGAACGATACAAAGGCGTGTTGCAGTTAGTCGCAGAAAAGTCAGACTGGGCAAACCGGCCGAAAACGCCAGGACGCGGCATGGGAATAGCCGTATGGTTTTGCCACTTGGGTTACTTCGCTGAGGTTGCCGATGTCAGCGTCGATAAACAGAACCGGGTCACCGTGCATCACGTCTGGGCCGTTGGCGATGTGGGCAGCCAGATCATCAATCCCAACGCGGCCGAGAGCATGGCGCAAGGTGGAATCATGGAAGGCATGGGACACCTGGCCCAGGAAATCACGCTGAAGGATGGCCAGGTACAGCAGTCAAACTTTTATAACTTCCCACTTATGCGCATGAGGCAAGTGCCAAAAATCGAAGTTTATTGGCGCAAGACTGACTACGCACCGACCGGGCTGGGCGAACCGACTCTGCCCCCTATTCTCCCCGCGGTGGGGAATGCCATCTTTGCCGCTACGGGCAAAAGAATACGCACCTTGCCACTTCAGCGCAGCGGCTTCAACTGGGCCTAGTGCCGGGGGGAAATACAGCGACTGGGTACACATTCCCCGTCGAGATTGTTCAGTCGCTGCAATAGGTATGCTGTCGCCGGGCTAAACACCATCTTTCATATGCACTCGCACTGCCGGGCGCGAAGTTCCCCCGTACCTGGGCTATTCAGATTTCGAGGTCGCGCCCTGAACGACGAGGTCGTTGTCGACGCTGAAGACCCCGGGAGCAGAGTTCGCCTGGATGCCGGCAACGGCCTCGTCCGTTGCGTTGTTGACGACGCCGTAGAGGGTAACGTTTCCATTTTTTACGATAATGTGGATGGCATGGAAGCCCCGAGGCGGATCGTTTGTGATGCCTCCCGCCATCAGTGCGACGCTGCGGCCACCGGGTCCCATCGCTTGCGCGACACTGCCCTGGTTGGCGTTATATTTCCGCAGACTGGGCTGCGTGTAAATGCGGTTGTAAACGGCAGCGCGAATTCGGTCGTCATTCGGAGAATTCGGGAGGACTTCGATCTGGTTGTCAACCGACTCTACTCCTGGTATGCCCTTGAGAACGTTGGCTGCACTACTCTTGAGAGTCGGACGAGAGGCAAACCCTTTGAGAACGATTGTCTTGCCATGGAAGCCGAAGGTAATCCAGTCGAAAACGCCATAGTTGGTAAGGCCGCCGAGCCTCTTCTGCACCTCTTTGGCGATTCGGAGCGCATCGTCTTGCGACCAGGTAGGTGAGGGGCTCTGAGCGATGACAGTTGGAACAACAAGGCTGAAGACAAGAGCAGCCGCAATCAACGGCAACGTACGGCGAGTAAGAGCGGACAGAACGTTCATCGGTTGACTCCGTGCGCGAAAAGAATTTGACTTCGGTCGGAACGGTGGGCCTGACTAAAACTTAAGCCCACCGATTTTAGAGCATTTGGCGGCTTTCTGCGAGTTGGCAACTTCGGACGAAACAGAAATGACTTCTCCCTGAGGTCGTCCCCAATCTCTCTGGCGAAACGAAAGTGATAGCTGCTATGGATAAGGCGGGCGCTTCGCAAGCACGGCATTCAGTCGCTGATCATGACCGTATCGGCGACACTAATCCGAGACGCTCCATTCCATGTGACGTCCGTTCTTTCATAGTCTTCGTCCCCATTGTTACCCGGGGCTTCCTCTACCGTCTGTTCTCCCGCTCGTTTGGGAACCCGATCTTGCGAACGAGGTCAAGATAGCGTGAATCGTTGCGAATCGGATCCTGGCAAGGGGGCGGGCGGATCAGGCTTACCCCGTTGATCCCTGCGGTTTAGGTGAATAGATCAGGACCGGGGCGCCAGGCACCATCGGCGGTTCCATAAGGGCTGGCGACCACGACGGTGTAGCCATCCGGGTCGCGCATCCAACACTCCCAATGGTTGGGGCCGCCTTCGCCATCGGCAGGGTTGCGATGGCGGGGCAGCACGATCTCGACACGCATTTCGGCGGCGCGCTGCATGACCGCATCGAAGTCATCCACCTCGAACCAGAGCAGCACACCATTGCCGTAAGGTCTGTCGGCGCGATTGCCAATGGGGCCGTGATGATGCTCGACTTCAAAGCTGTGCAATTGCAGAATAAGCCGGCCATCCTTCACCAGTTGCTCATATTGGCCGCCACCGTGAGCCCCGCGGCAGCTCAGCAGGCGCTGATACCACCGGCTGCTGGCTTCGACATCCGTCACGCAGATGAGCGGCTGGGAACGCATGGTCCCTACCCTAACAGAAGTCCTGCTTTGGCGAGCAAGTACACGTTCCTCCAGCACTCGCGAGTGCATCGAGGGAAAGCGCACTTCAGAGTCTGAAGGCCAATGGGTTTTGAAACGGAGCCCTCGCCATCCGACAGCTGCTTTGATATGTCAGAGTTGCGTGTCCGTACCGGTCTGCATATTGCATGACCTCGTCGAATTTCCCTAAGTAGGCATTCGCGGGTGCTGACCCCAAATGGCGTAAGTGAGGAAGCGGCCCGCGTTCTGGTTAATGGCCTGTCCCCCCCAGCACGTGGTCCCTCCAGGAACGAATTTCCATAACCACTCCTAACTAACGCGCATAACCACTCATAACTAACTGCTCTCATTTTTCTGAAGGGTACGGCCTTCAGGCCGTACATAAATGCTTTGCCATGAATCCGGCTTTCGCCGCTGAGGGCACTCCTTTTCATCGCCCTCCCGACCTTTTCCGCAAACTGTAAAGCCATGCCCTTCGTTCGGCGCGTCTTTCCAGAGTGCTTAAACTCTGAGGGATTCATGGTGCGGACTCACGCTCAGGCTGCCGGATATCGAAGTTTTCCACGATGAACCAGTAGCAGAATATGCCTGTGAGCAAGACCACCACGGCCAAGCCAAAGCCGGGAGCATAAGAGCCGGTGCGGCTGATGAGCACGCCGGTGAGCAACGGCGCTAAAACACCCGCGAGGTTCCCGGCAAAGTTTTCAAAGCCAGTCCATAGGCCCACGTCTTCTTGGGGCGCGCAGCACTGTAGGATGACCAGCAGATTGCCAGTGGCGAGGCCGACCAGCGAAGCGCCGGCGAGTAGAAACACCGCTGTGTTGGCACTCTGCACACGGGACGCAGGAATGAGCAACAGGCCACACAGAAAGGCTATGGTGACGATTCCCTTGCGGGTCCGCGTTTCACTCCAGCCGCGGGCGGTGAGGCGGTCGGCGATCCAGCCCCCTAGGGGTTCGCTGGCCCCAAAAACGAAATATGGCAGCGCGGCGAAGAACCCGGCACGCAAAATGGTCAAGTGACGCACGGTCACCAGGTAGTCCGGCAGCCAGGTAACAAACAGATACCAGTAGTAGTCGAAGCAAAAGAAACCGAGACAGATACCGATCAGGTTGCGATTGGTCAACAGGCGACGCAGTGCTCGCCCTTGATCGCGGCCCGATGATGCCGGACGCGCGCGTTGATCGAGCCGTCCTTTCGTCGCCCATAGCCATGGAATAAGCCACAACAGCGCAGTGAACCCGATCAACCGAAAGCTCAGGCGCCAGCCGAAGTGGACCAGCAGCCAGGGGATGGTCAGGCCACCCACCACCAAGCCCATACGGGTGCCGAAGTCGAAGATGCCGCAAGGTAGACCGCGCTCCGTGGAGGCAAAAAGGATGCTCACGATCTTGGTGCCGCCGGGCAGGTAGATGGACTCCCCGATGCCGAGCAGCAGGCGAAAGAGGATGAGCACACCGAGGCTGGCGGCAAAGCCGGTCAAGCCCTGTCCCAGGGACCAGAGCACAAAAGCGGAGAAGTAGAGCCAGCGCAGGTTGACGCGATCAGCGGCCCAGCCCACTGGGATTTGCATAAAGGCATAGGTCCAAAAGAAGGCCGAGAGCAACAGGCCTTTGCTTTCCGGACCCAGATGCAGGTCCTTGGAGATCAGCGGCAAGGCCAGTGAAATGCTGGAGCGGTCAAGATAGTTGATCAGGGAGGCTATGAAGAGGAGCCACACGATCGTCCAGCGGCGGGAAGTAGCGGCAAGAGGAGCTTGCTGGAACGGGAGCGTGGGCATGCTTTTCGATTTTATGCTGTTCTGCGTTCTTTCCAATAGCTTCCGGTCGCCTTTGGAGGAAATAAGGAAGGCCCCTCGGTTGGTTCAGGTCTAGTGCCGCGCCAAGGGCGCTCCCATTATCTTGTTCCGATACTCCCCACGGATAACCCACCACATTGGAGGTAATCGGACGGGTGCCCCAGGTTCGCCTACCTGCCCCGGCGTGCCGTGGGAGCGTACCTGGACCGAAAATGATTTCTTCGAATGCTTTCACAAGAGCGAGTAACCGAACCCCGACCCGATCCAAGTTGAGCGTTAAAACTATGGTGGGCGGGTTCGCCCCCATCTTCTTCAATCCACGTACACTGAGGCGAACGAGGGGCACGTCCCGTTCCTGTAGCCGTGGTGGGCTATTTGGCTTGTAGCTCTAATTGCTCACCGGCAGGTGCGGCGTCGAGGTAATGGGCGACGAGGCCCAGGATGAAGCACCAGAGCATGATGTCGAGAATGTAGGCGGTGCCCAGGCGGGCGATGATGCTGAACGTCTGGCCTGCCAGACCTGCAGAGGGCGTCCAGCCGGCGAGAGCCCAGGTGACTGCGGATGCGCCCAGGCCGGCCACCAGGACGCAAAACCAGTAGAGCCAGTGGCGATAGGCTCGCGCGGCGCGACCGAACCAACCGGCTTTCAGGCCGCAGGCACAGGTCTCCATGGCTAGCGGAAGCAACAGCCCACCCAAAAGCCATTGCGCACAGTCATAGAGACGTTCCTGCCAGGCTACTAAGGACGAGTAGCCGAGATGATGGCGCAGCCACGGCGGCGATTGAGAGTTCCAATAGCCGGCATACAAGGCCTCGTGCGCCCGGCCGGCGGCTATCGGCTGCAGTAGCAACCACCACAGCGCTACGAAGACCGCCAGCAGAATCCAGCTGAGCCAGAGGGGCGGCCGCGCAGTGCAGGACAGCAGATGGCGGAAGGTTGCGGTGTAGAGCCAGAGAAAGGCGATCACCAGCAGCACACCGGACAGCATGGAGAACGCGAACTGCCAGGTGTGCGAGTCGGGAATTTGCAGCCAGCCGGCGGCCAACAGCATGAGCAGGAAATTTCCCAGCAATTGGGCAAGGATAAGACGGCCCCTAAACCTGGCCGACGGCGCCTCGGAATGCCTGCATCATTTCTTGTCCTCCACGGGCGACGGCGCCGGATCTACTTGCAGGTGCAATAAGTCGCTGGTGGCCTGAATGCCCGGCTGGTACATCGGCTGCACGTTGGCCGGGCTGATGGCAAAGCTTCCCGGGTTGACGACCTTGAGCAGATAGAAGGATTCGTGGCGGCCACTCGACTCGGTGGCGAAAATGGCGGCGCGGTCATCGAAAAACTCGCGCCGCGTATACCAATACTGCCAGGCAGCGGGCTGGTCGAGGATGTTATAGCTGTCCTCGTGCTGCACGAATTCGGTTCCTGCGGGAATTGGATCCTCGATGAGCAGATACTTTGCCGGCGAGCCGTTCACCGCCAGGTGGACGGCGAGCGTGTCGCCAGGCACGACGGGACCCTTCAGCGGGTCGAGCCGGTAAACGATCTTGCCCGTCCTTGGTGGTAGGCACCAGCTTGAAGTAGTCGCGGGTGAGGTTGAGCGAGAGCGTGCCTTGCTGGTAGAACTTCTGCTCGGTGGAATAGTACTTGCCCTGCACGGTCCAGTAGGCGCGCCCAGTTCCCTGCTTGGTCACGACCACCGCGTTGCTCCCCGGATGGAGTTGCGCAGGCGTTACATCGAGGGTGAGGTCTACCCCCGAGGCCGCGTCGGCCGCGGTGAAGTGCCGCTTGCCTATCGAGGCGCCGTTGAGCTGCACGTCCACATCGAAGTCCGCGTTCAGCTCCTGCGAGGCGGCGAGATAATCCACCAGGCCAAAGAGCACCATGGCTGTTTGCTCGGTCGAGTTCCACCAGTATCCACCGTTGCGATTGAGCACCAGCCACTGCGCTGCGCCTTCGAGCAAGGGGCTCTTGGCATCGGCGTGGGTGAGGAAGCGCAGGGCGAAGGCGGTGCTCTCGGCGCTGTTGTCGTCACTCAGCTCGAGCAGCGGGTTGTAGGTCGATGGCCAGGAGACGAGCGTTCCGGTGTGCTTGGCTTTCGCTTCCAGCAATTGGGCGATCTGCGCTGCCCTGCTGTCGCCGGTGCGCAGCATGACCATGCCGGTAAGGGCCAGGCCTTCCGCGGAGAGGTCGTTGCGGCGCGACCACAGGGTTTCGATCGGACGGACCCAGGTCCTTCGCGCCGGCCTCGCTGAGGGCATAGAGCACGTAGGCGCGCAGTTCAGGGATCATGCGCGGATGCTGGGCCAGCTGCTTCTGCAGATAGCTCACTCCCCCGCCGAGGTTGGCGTCGGCTTTGGCATAGCCCGCGGTCTTCGCCTCCGCCAGACCGGAGACGACATAGGCGGTGATGAAGACGCGGCTGGCATCCTCTTTCCACCAGCCCCAGCCGCCGTCGTCGTGCTTGAGGTCGTTCGAGGCGATCGAGGCCGGCGTCGATCTTGGCTTGCAGATCGGCCGGGCTCACCAGGCCGGAGAGGTTGAGCTTCTTCAGCGTGTCGGCGACGACCAGGTTGGGCAGGAAGCTGGACATGGTCTGCTCGGTGCAGCCGTAAGGATAGCTGGTGAGATAGCCGAGCGCGGAGAAGAGGCTGCCGGCAATCGACGGAGCGATCTCGAGATGCAGCGTGTGCGCGGCGGCATCGGTGTTTCCAGGGAAGTCGATGGTGGTGGAGGCCTGTCCGTTGTCCGCGATGACTCCGGAGTTGTTGATGGTGCGCGGAACGCCGATCGGCTCCACGGGGAAGGTGAGCTCGAGGGCATCTGATTCTTCGTTGGTAAGGGCCTTGGCCAGCAGGCGCGCGGTGCCGATCTTCGATGCCTTGACTCGCCACAGCGCGGTGCCTTCGCCCTTGCTGGGCACAGTGACTGTTTGCGGCGCGCCGGAGACGGGGTCGAGGCCGTTGATGTCGAGCGAGAGCTGCACCTGCTTCGCGGTGTCGAGGTAGTTGTGCACGATGACCGGGATGGTGACTTCATCCCCCTGGCGCAGGAAGCGGGGCGTGCCCATGCGCACGATGATGTTCTTGCGCACCAGCACGCGGTTGATCGCGGAGCCTGCCCTGGAGTCGAGGGTGATGGCGTGCACCGTGCTCCGCCAGGTGGTGAGCGAGTCGGGGAAAGTGAGGGTGACGTGGGCGTGGCCGGTGGCGTCGGTATGGATG
Source organism: uncultured Acidobacteriaceae bacterium (assembly GCA_963746595.1). Classification (GTDB taxonomy): domain Bacteria; phylum Acidobacteriota; class Terriglobia; order Terriglobales; family Acidobacteriaceae; genus PALSA-350. The sequence continues at coordinate 356,987 of CAVVBS010000008.1, read as the reverse complement.
GAGGGCGACCAGTAGGCGGTATCTGGAAAAGCCTTGCGCACGCGTGGCTGCACCACATCGTTGCCCGGCTTTACCTGGGCCAGCTGCGGACGGTAACGTGACTGCCGTTCGGCGAGCTGCGGGGACTTGAGCCCGGCCTTGCCGCTGAAGTAGTACTGCAGCGACGAATCGACGGCGGCGTAGACGTAGCGGTCGGGGTAAAGCTTCTTGACCATGTCGCCGCTGCTATCCGGATAGAGGGAGTAGATGGCCTCGTCGACCACGCCAAAGCTAAAGTCGGCGCTGACCGGCTTGCCCTGGTAGTCGCGGGCAAAGACGTCGTAGGAGGCGGTCTGCTGGGGCTGAAAGACATCCTTGGCTGGGCGTGATGTCGATTTGTAACTGCTGCTGCACGGGCGGAACCTTGATGCTGAGGTTGGCCTGGTAGAGCTGATCGTTGCGGATGAAGGCAGCGGTTACCTCGAGGTTGGGCTGCGCATCCGCGGTGATGGGCAGGTCGAAGGTCAACGACTTGCCGGGGGAGAACATGACCTTGCGGAACTCGACTGTATTCCCGGTGGCGATCACCAGGGGGTGGATGTTGTCGACATTGGAGAGGATGCTGAGGTGGGCTGTGTCTCCGGGGGCATAGCTCTTTTTGTCGGCGATCATCTGGACGGCGCGCGATTCCCCGCCCCATCCTTCCTCGTTGCTGCCCATTACCCAGAGATAGCTGGAGTCGAAGACCACGCGATTTTCGGGAGTAGTGGCGCTCGCCTCCACTTCGGTGCTGCCGGCCTGATTGACGCGGATGGATCCCTGGGCCTTTCCATTGGCGTCGGTGGTCACATCGGTGGCGGCGCCGCGCGTGGTCTCGGTCTTTCCGTTGGCATACGTTATGCGTAACCAGCTGGAGGTGCACGCGGGTTTGTACCGGGTGGTTATCGTAGTCCACCGCGGTTACGTTAAAGAGCGCGGTGTCGCCGACGCGGATGGCGTAGCTCACGGGCTCGACGCGGATGCGGAAGGTGCCGCGGGTGGCGAGGAAGCGTCCGCGGCCGGTGATCTCGCGGTTGGCCTGGTCGGTGACGGCGGCCTCCACGGTGTAGTCCTGGTCCATCGGATGGGTTGCGTCGGCTACGTACTGCGTGGGGACATTGATGGTGAGCTTGCCGTTGGCGTCGAGCTTGCCGGTCTGCTCCGATTGCTGGGCGGCGTCGTAGCCTAGCGAGGCGTTGTCATCGCCGGCTCCCATGCCCCGCCCCGTCATCGCCGCTGCCTTCGTCATCCCACCAGTAGTGCGGCGAATGGTAGACGCGGTACTTGACTGCGGCATTGGAGACGGGCTCGCCGAAGAAGTATCGGGCATCGATCACTACCGGCATGGTCTCGCCCTGCAGCAGGCGGGGTTTGGCGGGGCTTACGCGCACCTGGTACTCCGGCTTGCGGTAGTCCTCCACGCGGAACATGCCGGTGCCGGCGTCGTTGTCGGCATCGTCGGAAGCGGGCCCGTTGCGCAGACGGATGGTGTAGTAGCCCAGGGTCGCGGTCGCCGGCAGGGTCAGATCGCCGTACACAGCACCCGCGGAGAACGGCATGTCCTTGTCGAGGAGGGCGTGGTCATCCTGGTCGGCGATGGTCACGTGGATGGTGGTGAGCTTGGGCAGCTCCAGGTGGTTCTCCACCTTGGCGCGCAGAATCCCCTTCCAGTGCACGACGTGGCCGGGGCGATAGACGGGGCGGTCGGTGTAGATGTAGGAAGACCAGCGGCCGCCCTGAAAGCCGCTGAGGGCGTAGCTTCCGGGAGTGACGGCGGCCACGTCATCGCCGGATGTGGCCAGCACCCAGAAGTTGTCCTGCTGCACCTTGGGCGCGGTCAGATGCAGGTCGGCGAGCCCGTCGGCATCGGTGTTGCCGGTGGCCTGCTGCTGTTGGCCGAAGCCTGCGATCACCTGCACTCCTGCGATGCCCGCTCCGGAGACGCGGTCGACGCAATAGGCCAGCACGTTGCCGTTGCCGGTGCGCGTGATCATGGCCATGCGGCTCACCATCAGCAGGGTGTAGGCCTTGTAGTGGCCGTCGGTGGCCTCGATCAGGTAGAGGCCGGAGGGCAGCGGATCGATGGGCAGTTCCTGCGAATCGGAGACGTAGGTTGGCGGCAGTTCCTGGCGCCAGCGTGCGACCAGCTGGTGATCGTTCAGTAGCGGGATCTGGGCGAACTGGGCCACGCCGACGATGCGGCTGCGATGGGCCAGATTGGCTTGACGGGCGCGCAGAAGGTCGCGGTTCTCCATGGTGAACTGGCTGCGGAAGAAGCGGCGGACCAGGAACCAGAGATGATGCTTCCAGTCGTGGAACTTCTCCAGCCAAGTGCGCTCGTCGATGCGCTCTTTGGGGCCGAACGGGGCTCCGTTGTCGAAGCTGTGCAGGTCGGGCAGGCCGGCGAGGAATTTTGCCGGGTTCTGGACCCGGTAGATGCGGAACTCCAGCTCATCGACGTTCTGCGCGTAGAGATGGATGGTGGGTTTCTCGGTGGGCGCGAAGCTGCGGTTGGTGCTTAGGTTGAAGGAGACCGGCACGGGCGGCGTGCAGATGCGCGGGGAGCAGAAGCCCGAGCAGGAGCAGCAACCCGACGCTCAATCGCCTTCGCGCAGAATGTTCCAACGGTAGACTCCGAGAAAGTTTGCGTTTTCGTTGAGCGGACGCCAGCGCGCGTCCGGGTGGTGCAACAGATCACTCAACAGCAGACGGCGCATTTCGCCTTTGCCATGGTTGAATGGGCCCGGTGTGATAGACAACGCCCTTTTCCCCACAAAAAATCATGGAGTGAAACGGGGAGTGGTAACGGGGAGTGCCCGGGACATCATACGGTGAGTCCTGGTCCAACTGGCGATAAAAAATGAGGTCGCCGGGGCGGGCCAGGCGAAGGTCGCGTCCTACCAGGTAGGTGTTGTCTTGCATCAGGGTTTGCGCGTCGGCGAATTGGGCGAAGGCTGCCGTTGTTGAGGTCTGCGGGTAGGAATGGGCCGGGGCGGATGCGGAAGAGGTTGGCTCCCAAGGGGGTTTGCGGGTAGGCGTACTGGCGGATCGAGGGCGCGGCGGATTGGAGAGCGTGGCTGCTTAGCCAGGTTTCGTCGTGGGCGTGGAGGGCTTCGCGATAGGCGTAGCGCAGGAGGGCGGCGCAGTCGTTGATCTCGGCGGGCAGTTGGGCGGGTTGGTCTGCCTGGTGCTCGGCGATCGTCGTGAACCAGGCGCGGAAGGCTTGGCGATCCTGGGTGGTGTGTAGGCGGAGGAAGTCGGGGGTTCCGTCGGAGTAGGTGTCGGTGGGGTCGAAGACGAAGGTTACTGGGATGCGAAAGAGGCGATGGCGCCAGTGTAGATGGAGTTGGGTGTGGCCTGGATTGACCGGAGATTGCAGCATGGCTTCGATGACGGCGTTGTTGGATTCGAGCAGGCGTAGGCTTGGGGCTCGTTGGTGTCTTGGGTAACGGTACCGCTGGGCCAAGGTAGCCGGATGCGGAATGCCGGGTGTTCGGCTCCATCGGCTGGTAGCGTGACTTGTTGGGGTTCGATGCTTGGGCGCTGTCGGGTGTAGATGATGGCTAGGCACGCACCGATCAAGGCGAGGGTAACAGCCGCGTATGCCGACCACTTGCTTCGCCCCTTCAAATTCGGCGGCGTATTTTCCCTTAGCATCGTAGACACTGCAGGTCCCTCGGCTTCCTCCGGGATGACAAAGCTAAGGTTAACTGCCACCCTTTAAATCTGCTATGTGGATGTGAAGAGAAACCGCAGGTCCACTACGCTTCGCTCCGGTACCACGGCACGCCAAAGGCTGATGAAAATTGCGGATAACCTGCGGCTCTATCTATCGCCAGCGTATCGGCTGCTGAGGTAAGCGCTACCCTCCGCTTTGTCATCCCGCCTGCCGCAGTGTGCCGTGGGAACGTAGCCGAGCGGCATCTGCAGTTCAGCGGACCTCCCGTGCGAAATGTTTTCGACCGGAGCGAAGCATAGTGGAGCGACCTGCAGTTTCTCTTCAACCAGCATCCGGGTCTGAATGGAAGCACCGATCCTCGCGTTGAAATCCCTGCGCCCCATCGGCGGTTTACTTCTTTGGAGGGGGCGCTTTCATCAGGCCGACGAACATAGCTGGTGAACTTCGGAAGATCCAGATCCATCTGCGCGTGTACTAGCTGCACGTCGGTCTCGGGCTTAAGCGGCGCCGTCCAGGTGAGCGTGTTGCCGTAGCTTGGACCGTGGCTCATGTCGACATCCATATAGAGAAGGCGCTCCGTGGTGATGATGGACGGGTCCAGCAACGTGCTGGCGGTCAGCTCGTCCCACAGGTAGTAGCGATCCTTGGAGAAGCGGACGATATATTGCGCCGCCGGGTTGGACGATTGCGCAATGTCGTCCACCATCTTCTGGGTGAATGTTCCCTTGATGGAAACGTCCACCGTGGTCACATCGATGCGCGGCCAGTGGGCACGCAGGACGATGTGCGCGGCTTCAGGATCGAACCAGAAGTTGAACTCATGGCGCGGGCTGGCGGAGAATTCCGGATCGGCGGTCTGCGGATCGAGGCTCCCACCCATGAGATAAATCCCCTGCGTCAACTCGGCGAAATGCGGATCGATGGATAACGCAAGCGCGATGTTGGTGAGCGGGCCCAAAGCGCAGATGGTCACCTGGTGAGGATGCGCATGCACCTGGGAGATGAGAAAGTGGGCAGCGTCCTGGTCAAGAGGGAGCGTATGCGGCGCGCCCTTCCGGCAGCGGAGGAACGAAGTAGGGATCATGGCTGCGCGATGGGTCTCCTTCGTGGCCGGCCTGCTGGTCAAGATTGGACGGTCCGCCTCCCCATGCGCCCAGCCAATTCACTTTGCCGTAAAGCTGGGCAGCGAGCTGGGTCCCCTTCTGCGTGCGCACCAGGGGAAGAACCGCGCCGGGAACCACCGGGACGTCGGTTTTTCCAATCAGCTCGAGCATGCGCAGCGTGTGCTGCACTTCCTCATCACGCCAGGCGTCCCCCGTCACTACGGTGATGCCGAGGACTTGAACATCCGGCGATTGCAGAAGGACCATCAACGACATCTGGTCCGATCCGCCGGGACCCGAGGCGTCCTGGTCGACCAGGACCAGGCGCTTCTGCGCTGAGGCTAGGGTAGAAAAGGCTAGCAGGGCAAGCAGGACAGGTTTCATGGATTGATAGCGTCGCATGCGTGATTGTTGCATGCCCGCTCTTACTCTTTAAGGGGTTTCGCAAGGGCGGCACTTCGGCCGGAGGATAAACCAGCGAGCAAAAATTACCTGACAAGGCAGGGACGCTTGGGATGAAAGGTCCAGCCTGGGCACCAGGTACTGCATCGGAGTGCGATCGTCGCGGTCTCCCAGGCCCAGCTTGCGGTAAAGAGCATGCGCGGCCTCGATGCGCTCCATGTCGATCTCGATGCCCAGCCCGGGGCGGGTGGGCACCTCGATTTCTCCGTTGACGATGGGGAACGGCTCCCGGGTCAGGCGCTGGCCATCCTGCCAGATCCAATGCGTATCGATGGCGGTTACCTTTCCCGGAGCGGCAGCGGCCACATGGGTGAACATGGCCAGGGAGATGTCGAAGTGATTGTTGGAGTGCGATCCCCAGGTGAGGCCCCAGTCGCGGCAGAACTGCGCCACGCGCACCGAACCCTGCATGGTCCAGAAATGCGGATCGGCCAGGGGAATGTCGACCGCGTCCAACTGCACGGCATGCTTGAGCTCTCGCCAGTCGGTGGCGATCATGTTGGTGGCCGTGGGCAGGCCGGTGGCGCGGCGGAATTCCGCCATGATCTCGCGGCCGGAGTAGCCCTGCTCCGCCCCGCAGGGATCTTCCGCATAGGCCAGAACATGCTGTTTGCCGCGGCAAAGTGCCACTGCTTCCTCTAAGGGCCACGCGCCGTTGGGATCGAGGGTGATGCGCGCCTGGGGAAATCGCTCCGCCAGCGCAGTCACCGCTTCCATCTCTTGCGCCCCGGCAAGCACTCCCCCTTTGAGCTTGAAGTCGTGAAAGCCGTAGCGGGCTTGCGCGGCCTCTGCCAGGCGTAGGACAGCGGCGGTGGTAAGCGCCTCTTCATGGCGCAGACGCAACCACTCGTCGCCGGCCTCTGGTTCGCTCGCGTAGGGTAGATCCGTCTTCCGCCGGTCGCCGACGAAGAACAAGTAGCCGAGCACCGGTACACTCGACCGCTGCCTTCCCTCCCCCAGCAACGCGGCGACAGGCAGGCCGACCCACTGACCCAGCAAGTCGAGCAGCGCACTCTCGACCGCCGTAACCGCATGCACCGTGGTGCGCATATCGAAGGTCTGAAGACCACGTCCGCCGGCATCGCGATCGGCAAAGCGCCGCCGCATAGATTGCAGAATCTCGCGGTAAGAAGCGATCGCGCGGCCAACGATCGCGGAGCCGGCCTCTTCGAGAACCTGGCGTATCTTCTCGCCGCCGGGAACTTCGCCCGCGCCGGTGTGGCCGGCGTCATCGGCGAGCAGCACGACGTTGCGGGTGAAAAATGGCGCGTGGGCCCCGCTGAGGTTCAGCAGCATGCTGTCGTTGCCGGCGACCGGAATCACCCTCATGCTGGTCACACGAGGGGATGACTGGCTGACCTCTGGAGAGAATTCCTGATTGCGCTGCACGAACGAAATTATTGCAGAGTGCTTAGTGGCTAAGGCATTCGGCGAGGGCCGTCTTGGAATTTGCTGCGGGGAAGGATTGCTTCATGAGTAGCGAACAGGCGGCCTGAGGGGTCAATGGCCGGGCTAGGAAAAAGCCCTGCACTAGCTCGCACCCTATCTCGGCTAGCTGCCTCAAATGCTGCTCGGTCTCCACTCCTTCAGCCACGGTTTTCAGGCCCAGCTGATGCGCCAGGCCGGTGATCGCGCGCACCGTGGACAGGTTGGCAGCAGAACCATCCAGGCGTTGGACGAAGGAGCGATCGATTTTGAGGGTATCGAGAGGCAGCGCCTGAAGGTAGCTGAAGGTCGAGTGGCCGGTGCCGAAGTCGTCGATCGCAATGCCGACCCCCAGATCGCGCAGCTTCTGCAATTTGCCGGCAGCTCCCCTGAGGTCCGAGATGATCCAGCTTTCGGTAATTTCAAGCTCCAGGCGGTCGGGCGCGAGGCCGCTGCGCTGCAACGCTTCGGCGATCTTGGAGCTGAAGTTAGGGTGCCCCAACTGCACGCCGGATACGTTGACGAAGATCTTGACCGGAGGCATGGAGGCGGCATTCCATGCCATCGCCTGGCGGCATACTTCTTCAATGACCCAATCGCCTATGGGAACAATCAGACCGGTTTTTTCGGCGATGGGAATGAACTCCAGGGGAGCAACCCGGCCCCAGCTGGGATGCTTCCAGCGCAGCAGTGCCTCAAAGCCCATGATCTCCCGGTTCATGCTGTAGATCGGCTGGTAGGCTATGCGGAACTGGTCGTGGGCGACGGCGACGGCCAGCGCATCCGCCATCTCCGCCGCCCGCCGGCTTTGCCGGCCCAAATCCGGAGAATAGATCTGGGCCTGGCCCCTGCCCGCGCGTTTCGCCTCCACCAGCGCCATACTCTGCGTTGCGCAACAATGAGTCCGGAGTATCCCCATGATCGGGAAAGATGCTCACGCCGATACTGGCGTTTAGGGTCAACGAATGGCCATCCACCAGCATGGGTGCGCTCAATTCCTTAAGCAGCCGGTTGCAAATGTTCGCCGCGTCCGAGATCTCCGCCAGGTCGGGCAAGGCGAGGATGAATTCATCGCCGCCATGGCGGGCAAGCATGTCGACGTCTCGAATCGCTGCCTTTAGCCGGTCGCCGGCAGCTTTGAAACACGCATCGCCCAACTCGTGTCCCAGGTTGTCGTTGATTTGTTTGAAGCGATCCAGATCGATGCAACAGACTGCAATCAGCTTGCCCTGGCGCCTGGCGGTTACCGTCGCCTGGCGTAACCGATCCTCCAGCAAGGTTCGATTGGGCAGCCCTGTCAGCAGGTCATAGTGGGAACCATGGACAACCTGGTCATAAAGCTGTCGATGCTCGATAGCCATGCGGCCGAGATCGCAGAGGCTGCGGATGGTTTCGCGAATGGCGCCGTCCAGCAGTGCCTGGTGAGTGTCGAATACGGTCACCATACCCGTCGCTTCTCCGGAACCGGATCTCAGGGGCGACGCCATGCAGAGCTTAACGCCGGTTTTCAGAATTTCCCGAAAGGCTGGGCAGCTGGGAGCAGGGCCATCACGCGATCCGGAAGCCGCGGTCCAAGCCAAGCTCTCGGATCGGGGCTGGGATCGTTTTGGGGACCGAGCCAGGGCCAAGGAGGCCGGAGCCGCCGCCGCGGGACGGACAGCCCGTGGGGGCAATCCCGCTTCGGCTTCGATCTGGAACTGGTCCCCGGCAAGCACGAAGATGGCAATCGACTTAGGGGGATAGAGCGCGACGAAGGCATCGGCCATCAACTGCATGGTCGATGGAAGAGAATGGTGGGCGATGATGGCGGAGAATACCGCGTTCTTGCTCTGTTCCCACTTCTCCATGCGACGGTTTTCAGAGAGGTCGCGAAAGACGACGACCGTTCCCAGGAGCTTGCCGTGGCGCAGAACGGGCGTGCCGGTGCAGGTAGCAGGAAAGCTGCTGCCGTCTTTGCGGCAAAAGATCGAATTGTCTTTTCCCTGCGCCGGGGCAAGCTGGGTGGTACGGAGCAGCCGGTTGGTTAAATCAGCTCGACCGCTTGGCAGCAGGTGACGAGCAAACACCTGCTCCGGTTTGCCGAGAACTTCTTCAGCAGACCACCCCGTCATCCTCATCGCAGCGGCATTGATAAAGGTCGTTCGTCCCTTTGCATCTGTGACGTAAACAGCGTCGGCCACGGACTCCAGCAGCAGGCGGTTCATTTCATTCAAGGGAAGCCAAGATTCATAGGCATCCTGCGTGATCGTGGCACCTTCAGCGATCTCTGAGAGCTCCACGGACTTCCTCTTGGAAGTCGCGGCCGAGGGCATAGCATACGCAGTGTCCATGGATGAATCATCGTCCCCGGGGATTGGGACTTTAACCATCGCGACCGATTCAGGCTGACGCCGTAATCGGGATTAGGCTTGAGGGACAATATCGACTCATTCGCGGCCAATGCGTTACCGGCGACGACTCTTTTGCACCCGCATCGGGCACAAGCGGATACCCCGAGGACGAATCGCCTCCAGGTTCCGTTTCTCCATCTTGCGAGACTGCTTTAGCGGTGCTTTTTGGCTGGCGCGGACTTCTTTACCGGCACCGGTTTTTTGGGTGGTTCGGCCTTCTTGATGGCTTTGGCGGGTGGCTTGGAGGGCGCCGCCTTCTTCACATGGTTATTGCTTTTTGCGACAGGCTTGGCCGCGGGCGGCGGTTTTACTGCAGCAGGCCGAATGGCCTTGGATGGGACCGGCTTGGTGGCAGCCGCCTTGGCAGGCGCAGCCTTGGCGTGCGCCGCTTTGACGGCAGCTGGTTTCCCGGGCATCGCTTTCTTGGCGACAGGGGCGGGGCTGTGGGCAGGGCTGTGAGCATGGCTCGGCGGACGGCTCGGGGCGGCGGTGGGTTTGGCAGCCTTCGCCATCACATGGACTTTGGCCTGCTTGGTGGGCGCCACCACATGAAGGGTGGGACTTGGCGAGGTCTTCGCCGCGGCCGGCGTTACCTTGGCGGCAACAACCTCGGGCTTGGCGCCGGCCGGTGCCTTCCCTCCCCCATTGCCTGATCCACTCTCCGCGTGGGCTTTTTTGGGCGCCGGTGCGCTCTTCTTCACTACCGGCGGAAGGCTATCCTCGGGCTCGCCATCCTCTTCCTCATCTATCTCGTCAATCGCCTCCTCATCGTCGAGTTCCAAGGGCTCGCCGTCAAAGGCGACTTCCTCAGCAGCTTCCTCGGCGACTTCCTCCACCGGAATCTTGGCTTTTGACTCCCCGGATTTCTTCGAGCCTCGGGTGCGGCGTACCGTCACCGGTGGCGGCGGAGCCGGAGGCGAATAGGGTTCCAGGAAGGCACGCAGTTGCTCGTCAGTCTCCAATTTGCCGTCAATGACACCCAGAAATAGCCCGGAAATCATCTCCTCATAGCCTGCCACCTCGGGAGTAATGCGCAGTTCCTGGAGCAAGGCATGGGGAACCTTCTGGCGCGCCTCCGGCCAAACGGTGAAGAAGTTCTTGTATTTGGCCTGAATTGCGGGGGACTTGGAGGTCAAACCCAGCCATAGGACAGCCTGCGGGTCAGCAGTCGTAAACAGCTTCCAGGTGGCCGAAGGAGTCGCTGCTTCTTTGCCGCTGAGCTGCTTGTTGAACTCCTTGGCTGCATTGTCGAGATGGTCCCATTCCGCGACAAAACCGGGGCGAACAAAGGTGGCCTTGAGGGCCGCCAGGTCTTTGGCTGAAAGCTTGGCTGTAAGATAATGCACCGAAGCCGCTGAAATGTCTGGGCTTACCCCTTGCATCTGCAACTGGGTCACAAGCTTGCGCATTTCCTCGAGGCCGGGTGCATCGGCCGACGCTGTGGTCCAGGCGGGAAACAGATGATGCATCCAGCCCTGTGCCTCCATGGCGGCCAGCACCCGCAACCCGTCCTCTTCGTGGCCGATCTCTTCCAGCTCGTAGCCCCGGTGATAGGGCGAGAGAGCCTCGATTGCCTTCTCTTCCTTGGCATTCTGGAAACGTGTCTGGGTGCGCTCATCCAGTTCCCAGCCCAAGCGCGCGACCAGGCGAGTGGCCCGGAGCAAGCGGGAGGGTTCCTCCAGAAATCCATAGTTGCTTACCAGGCGCAGCTGGCGAGCTTCGATGTCCGCGACGCCGTTCAGCGGATCCATCAGCAAGCCGTAAGAATGTTCATTCAGAGACAATGCCATGGCGTTGGCGGTGAAGTCCCGGCGCCGCAGATCCTCCAAAATCGTGTCCCAGTGGTAAACCGGCTTGCCCGGCTTGGGATATTCCTCGCGCCGTGCGCTCGAGATCTCAACCGTGACGCCGACCGGAAAACGGAAGAAGAGGGTCCGTGAAGGCTCGTGCTCGCCCCACAGCTTTCCGCCCGCTTTCTCCAACGGTTTCTTTAACTTGAGGGCGTTTCCCTGAACGGTCACATCAAGATCAAAGACCGGCGAACCGCTGGTAAGGTCGCGAACCGCGCCACCGACCAAAAATACGGTCATCCCGGCTTCGCGAGCTGCCTCACGGATGTGCTGGAGCGCGTTCTGCTGGTGTATGGAGAGACGGTTCTTGAGGAGATAGATATAGTCGGGCATGCCTTACGTTCAGCTCCGCCCGCCACTGAGTTTGCGGCTAACATTCGCCATGTGAACACCTTAGCGGCAAACTCACGCTACGAACAAACACCTAAGTTACCATACTGGGAAGCCCCTTGGCTACAGGCTTGCACAGCTTTCGCTGCGCTCCTTTGCACGATTCCCGGTGCTCTTGCGGAACATGCGACAATCCAGCTGGGCGAACTTCCGCCGGTCGCTAACCAGGCATGCCGGGTGCGAGGCGCCCGGGCCAGTGGAGGCCCGACTCCATGCCAGTCAGTCGTAAGAAAGTCATCGTAAGAAAGTTGAGCCGCGACTGGCTATCCGGGTATCTGCCTCCGTCGGCCTTTGTTCACAACGAACAAGTAGAAGTGCTCGACCTGGCCGGTAAGCTGGTCTCGGTACACATGTCCGAGGTGAAATGGATCTGCTTCGTTCGTGACTTTCAGTCAGGCGATGCCAACCAACCTGAGCGTCTGCTGCGCAAGACATTTGTCACCCGTCCCCGCAGCCAGGGCCTGTGGGTCCGGGCGCGACTGAAAGACAACGACTTGATCGAGGGGCTGGCGCAGAATGACACAACCTTGCTGGATGGAGATGGCTTGTTCCTCATTCCCCCGGATACCCGATCAAACACGCAGCGGATCTTTCTGCCGCGGCAGGCAGTGGCGGAGCTGGAGGTGCTGGCAGTGATCAAGACAGGAAGCAGGCGAGGCCCCTCCGAGGCTGTCCAGGAGAGCCTGTTCAAACCCCAGAATTCATTATGAGCCGTCTCACGATAGGCCTAGCCGATGAAAACGCCGCACACGGGACTTTTCGCCAAGAAAAGTTCCACTTCGCCGAGACCGGACGGGGCGCATTGATCGTGAAACGGGTCTGATATGGGCCAAGGGAGTCCGGTACAATCCCCTGCATGAAGCTTGCCGAACTCGCCCGTGTCCTTCGGGCCACCTGCCACGGCGATCCGGACCAGGAGATTACCGGGGTCGAAGGGATTGAAAGGGCTGGTCCCGGCCAGCTGACCTTTGTGGCCAACCCCAAGTACACGCCGTTTGCCCGCACGACCAAGGCAGGGGCGGTCCTGGTGACCGAGGATTTTCCGCAAATCGAAGCCGCCACCCTGCGGACGGCGAACCCCTACCTGGCGTTCGCCCACGCCATCGATGTCTTCCGTCCAGCCCCGCATTATCCTCCGGGGATTCACACCACGGCAGTGATCGACCCCAGCGCCACGATTGGCGAGGAGGCGCATATCGGAGCCTATGTCGTGGTCGGAGCAGGGGTCGTGATCGGCCCCCACGCCACCCTGTTACCGCACGTGGTCATCTACCCTAAGGCGCACATAGGAAAACATTTCTTTGCCCACGCCCATGCCGTGGTGCGGGAGGAGTGCCGGCTGGGCGACGGCGTCATCCTGCAAAACGGAGCGGTGGTCGGCTCAGATGGCTTCGGATTTGCTAAAGAGGATGGCGGCACATGGCATAAAATCACGCAGAGCGGCGCGGCGATTCTGGGGGATCAGGTGGAGGTTCAGGCCAACTCCTGCATCGACCGGGCCAGCGTAGGCAACACGGAGATTGCCAGCGGGGTCAAGATCGATAACCTGGTGCAGGTGGGGCATGGATCGTCAGTCGGAGAGAATACCCTGGTTTGTTCCCAGGTGGGACTGGCCGGGTCGTCGGGTGTTGGGAAGAATGTTGTGCTCGCCGGGCAGGTAGGGGTGGTCGGTCATAGTTTCATCGGCGATGGTGTGGTGGTCACGGCGCAATCCGGAGTGCCCGGGGATGTGGCTCCCGGCAGCGTGATCAGCGGTTCACCGGCATTCGAACACCGCGCCTGGATGAAAAGTGTGGCAGCATTCAGGCGTTTGCCAGAGCTCGTCAAGCAGGTGAATAAGAAGCCGTAAGAATTTGTGAAGTCATTCTTTATTGAAGTCTGTTGAGCTGGGTTCTCTCGAGGCAAAAAGGATTCGGCCGGCAGCACATTTCCCGAAACGGGCATCCTACTTCAGTCACAATTCCGGCAGAACCAACCTATCGGAGAAACGGGGAAGCGTTGCATCTGGTCGAGAATCCTGTTCGCGTGTTGCTGCTTGACGATGATCCGGAGAACCTGTTGCTGCGCGCCGCTATCCTGCGCAAGCACGGTTACCTAGCCGACACGGCGGGCACCATCGGTGAGGCGGAGAAGCTGCTCAACAAGATCGACATCGCTGTCCTCGACTACCACCTGGGGGCCGGCCAGTTCGGTACGGAAGTGGCCAGCGTCCTTCGCCGGCGCCGGCCGGAAGTGCCGATCATCATTCTTTCCTCCACCCTGGAGCGGCGCTTCGGCGGAGTGGAAGACATGCACCTGCTCAAGGGTTACAGCTCGGTTGATGATCTGATCGCTGCCTTGCGTTCGTTCGAGGCCAAGCACCGGGGAAGACCCGTGGTGGTCGATGCCCGGGATTTTTTCTACTCCCGTATCGGCATGGCGATCGGCGAGGACGTAGTGCTCGAGATCCTTGATGGCCAGGGAGAATGGATGTACGTGAACGAGTCCTGCGCCCGACTGCTGGAGCGGCCACGGGATTGGTTTCCAGGCAAAAACATGTTCGACGAGATGCCGGATCTGGCGGCTGACTGGAAAGAGATTCTGCGCACTGTCGCGGAGAAGCGCGAGACGTATATCGATCGAACCTATCGCGGGTTATTGAATCTGCCCCGGAAGGGCGAAGAATGGGTCTGGAATGTGCTCGCGTTTCCGCTCACGTTGCATAACGACGAGACCGGAGTGGTTTTGACGGCGCGGATCCTGGAACGGAAGACGTTATTGTGAGCGTGAGAGAAGGTAGTGCCTCAGGGGCTGAAGCCCAATTCTCTTTGCGTCTCCAATTCGCCGAAAAAACGTCATCCTGAGAGTCTGTGACTTTTTGATCTTTTCGTGTTTTTTGCACCCGACCAGATGTTTTTCAATCCCCTCCAGAAAGGCGTTATCCTGAGCGAAGCGCCTCGCAGATCTATCGCATAACAGAGGGTTTTATGCGCGCAGTCGAAGAGCCTGTCCTGAGCGTAGCCGAAGGAACCCCGGCGATGCTTGTTGGCAGATGCTCTTCGGAGCTTTCCAGCCACAGACCACAAGGTAAATTAAAAAGTCACAACCTCTGAGCGGAGCGCCTCACAGATTTATCGCGTGACGCAGCGCTTGGCGGAGCGGAGTCGAAGAGCCTGTCCCGAACGTAGCCGAGGGAACCCCGGTGGTGCTTTTCTTACCCATGCTACTCGGAGCTTTTGAACCACCGAAGCCCGCACCGGGGACCCGCCACGGTCTTTCCCAGGGCCCGACGGGGGCACCCGTCCTGTTCCTATTGGCTTCTGCAGAGTTCGTAAGAGAAGTTGTCACGTGTTGGTGGACAGAGAGGTTTGATTGCAGCAAGTTCAGTTTCTTGTAACGCTCCGCGGCGTGTTGATGCTGGCGTTGTGCCTGGTTGGCCTGGCCGGATGCCGTTCGCGGTTTGTCGAAACCACCATTGTGAATCAGGGCCCGGCTTTGCACGTGATGGAGTTTGATTACCCCAGCGCCAGCTTTGGCGCGAACGTGCTGGCGGCCGGCGGCAAGTTTCATTACCGCTTCAAGGTTCAGGGGTCGGGACCGCTATCGCTGCAATATGAGGACGGGAAAGGTCATGCTCACACCGCCACAGGTCCGAATGTGGACCTGGGCGATCAGGGTTCGCTGCTGGTCACTATCAGCCCCACGGGGACAGTCACCTGGACGCCAAGCTTGACCAATCCGAAATAGAGCTACTTCACCACGGACTGGAAGAGACTCGATTGCAAGAGGCTCGAAAACTGGCTGTCTGAAGACGCGAAGCGCACGTCCAATGTTCCGCCGCTCGAGTTGATGGTGGTGTTGTCGATGGCTTCCTTCTCCGCCGGCGTGCCACTCACTTTCTTATACAGTGCCGCGGCGTTCAGCAGCGAAGCCATCGTGGCAGCTGAAATGGTGTCCGGAGTAATCACGTCGAGCGAGAACCTGACCCCGTTGTCGAAGTTCATTGAGTACCGGGAACTAAGGAGCCGTTTCTTCACCGTGTCATAGTCGGTTAACTGCGAAGCATCTCCCAGTACTGTGCGCATCATGGTCTGCGTGCCTTCCTGATCGAGAACGCTCCAGACGGCGTCGGTGTCGACGGATGCCATCTGGCTCAGCATGGCACTGTTCGTCAGAAAGCTGGGCGCCATACCGTCGCGCGCATCGAGCGCCGCCTTGAGCGATTCGGTTTGACCGAAGACCATGGTGGTCGGATTCAGAAAGACCACCTGCATGCCCGATTGGCCCATGGGATACACCTTGTTCTCGCGGTAGACGATGGGCTTTACCTTCCGCTTTTTGAAGTTAGCCATGATGTCATCCAGCGAGAACTGGCCTTGCGCCAAACCAACGATACGAGTCTCTTGTCCTTTCTTGAACGAAGCGAAGGCCAACTCTTCAATGTCATGGTTCTCATCGAGTCCTGAAGTGCGGAGAGCCTGCTCCAGCTGCTTGAGCTCAGGCGGAAGCACACGCGCCTTGAGATCCATCGCGGCCTGCGAATTCTGCATGGCGTGGTAATCAACGACGATCAGCTGCTGAACATCCTTAGGTATTGCGGCACGCGCATCCTGGCCGAGCTGAGCGGCAGTAGCGGGTAGCGTCAGTGCGAGAGCGAGACCGGCAATGGCGCTCGTTTGCATTTGTTTCGCGAATTGAATCAATGGGTCTTCCTTCCCTGGGGGGACTACATCAAAAAATGTAAGCAGTTATTTGAGCGATTTCACGCGGATCTTGCCTGTCCGGCCCGAGCGAATTGGGCTCTTCCTGGTGAAAATCCCTGTGCAAGGCGATTTCCCCGGCTCCGATCTTCGTTTAACCGCTTCCAACCCAGCTTTCTCTATCTTATGCTTTGCTGGTGCCGGCGACGGGCCAATCGAGTGGCTGCTTGAGCCGCCGTTCGAGAATCCTCTCCTCCGGCGTAAACCCATTTATTAGACGTACCCACTCACTATCACGCTCAAAGGCCTCTTCCGGAAGTAGACCGATGAGTTCTCCGGCTACAACCTTGGTGCCATGTTTAGCCGCCAGGCGATTGACCGCGGCAAAAGCGTGGCCTACCGGGGTAAGGCGGAAATCGGTGATGTTGAGGGAGATCTGAGCCCGCCCCTGCACCAGCACACCCATCGCCTTGACCCCTTCCAGGCCGCCATTCGAGGCCCGCAAAGCTTTGGCGATAGCCCGCGCGGCGGTAACGTTGGGCCGGTCCAGATAGAGGTTGTAGGCGATAAGAAACTTGCGCGCTCCCACCGCGCTGGCCCCGGCGGTGGGGTGTAGTTCAGGGCCTCCCAGATCGGGACGCCGCGCCGCATCGCGCGACACCAGCTCGCGCAGGCCCTCGAATTGTCCCTGCCGCACCTGTTCCAGCAGAGCCCGGTCGGGACGGGACGCGGCCGCTTCGTAGAAATAAATGGGGATGTTGTAGCGGCTCCAGATCTCGAGGCCGGCCTGGCGAGCCAGGATGGCGCATTGGGCCAGCGAGATTCCCGAGACGGGAACGAAGGGAATGACGTCCGTGGCGCCGATACGGGGATGCACTCCGCGCTGTACGGTCAGATCAATCAGTTCCGCCGCCCTACCCGCGGCACGAACAGCCGCCTCGACCACCGCCAGCGGCCGCCCGGCGATGGTCACCACCGAACGATTGTGGTCGCTGTCCATGGACCAGTCGAGCAAGGAGACGCCATCGACTCGCATGGCGTCCACGATGGCGTGCACTTTTTTGCGATCGCAGCCCTCGGAGAAGTTGGGCACGCACTCGATGACGATCTCGTCCATAAGACTCCCGGCCTCTGTGACGGTTACTTCCACCAGGTATAGCCGATAGAGAACTGTACGCTCGCATTCACGCCAGGATTGGCATCTCCCATGCTGGCATTTGAAATATGCACCGCATTGGCCCCGATACGAAATCGACTGCTTGGGCTTGACGAAGTAATGCACGCCCAAACCGAATTGCGGAGTGTAGTTGAAGACACTTGTCCCCAGGTGATTGGGCACGGGGTACGGCCCGACGGGTGGAAATTTGTGATTGGTCCAGATGAGACCGCCTGCACCCTGAATCCAGGGCAGGAAGCGGCCTCTACTACGGAAGTTCCAGCGCAAAATGGCCGGCGTGACGCTCAACCCGGTATAGGTCCCGCCGGTGGGGAACAGGTTGCTGCAACTCAACGGCTCGCCAGATTGCTCGTAGCAGTTGGCGCGCAGGTACTTAGGGGTATACGCCTGCCACAGGGGCATGAATTCAGCACCCAGTTCAAACTGGCCTCTCAGGAAGCCCTTACCGATAGGGCCCGTCAGCACCTTGCCGGCATGCACGCCGGCCCATAGAAATTTGTAGGCATCGCGATTTCCAGTGCCGAAGCCGCCGTTCACAAAGGGTCCAAACTCCCAGGGCTGGCCGGACAAGAGATTTTCCGCCGGACGATCAGTGGAGCCGCCCGCGGCGGACTGGCGCGCCGGCGAGTGCGGGCAAGAGAAGTGCAAACGCAGCCATGAGCACGGCAGCAATTCGATGGCGTGGCATTCCGCTTGGCATGGTGATACTCGTCTTCCCTTCTTTCAAATCACTGTCCATCTTGAAACCGGGTTTAAGGCAGGCGGAGGCGGAGCTGTCTTGGGCGAGGATACAGTTACAGAGCGACACGGAGGAGACTGGGATGCGATCGGGGTGATCAGCCAGCGACTTCTTCGTACTGCGTGGCGTCCAGATCGAAGTTCGAGTAGACGTTCTGCACGTCGTCCAGGTCTTCCAGCGCTTCGAGCAGGCGGATCATCTGGGCCGCCACGGTGCCTTCGAGCTTGGTGTAGGTGGACGCGATCATCGTGATCTCAGAGACTGTGGGCTCGACCTTGGCTGCCTTGACGGCGTTCGCGACCGCATCGTAGGCGGAAGGGTCGGTCAGGATCTCCCAGGTATCGCCCTCGTCGTTCAGATCTTCTCCGCCGGCATCGAGAACGATGTTCATCAACTTGTCCTCATCGGCCGCGGACTTGGGAACGGCGATCAGTCCCTTTTTGGCAAACATGAAGCGGACAGAATTGGGTTCGCCCAGGTTGCCGCCGTTTTTTGAGAAGGCATGGCGCACCTCGCTGACGGTGCGGTTGCGATTGTCCGTGGTCACTTCGACGATGAGAGCGACGCCTCCGGGACCGTAGCCCTCGAAGGAGATTTCCTCGTAGATCGACCCGGGCAATTCACCGGTGCCGCGCTGGATGGCGCGCTTGATGTTGTCTTGCGGGCATGTTCTCGGCCTTGGCGGCGGCGACAGCGCCGCGCAGCCGGGGATTGGCATCGACGTCTCCCCCGCCCTGGCGAGCGGCCATGGTGATTTCCCTGATCAGACGCGTGAAGATCTTGCCGCGCTTGGCGTCAAGTGCGCCCTTTTTGTGCTTGATTGTGGCCCATTTGGAATGGCCGGACATAGCAACCTCTACTGCCTGTAAGAAGGCGGGGACTTTGATCGTTTCACTATTACGATGAGCTGGTGAGATCGGTGATGTGCGGCCAGTTCTTGAGGAATGGCCACATCGAGTCCCGTCTTTTCCTTTGCACCTATAGCGAAATGATCTGACCGCGAAGCGAACCGAGTAGTCGCGGCGAAAGGCGAGTATAGCACCTTGAGAGTTGTGGTTCCCACCCTTGCCCAAAACGGCGAAGGATGGGCACTGGGTCGTGGCTACGGCAGCGAACGTGGCCGGGGGCGGCGGAAAGCGTAGACGACGGCGAGCAATGGGGGCGCCAAGAGAATGCCCCAAAACGGAATGACAATGCCGAGCACGATGGGCACCAGGATCGAAGCCCAGACGGGGACGCGCGTCACCCGCTTCATGATCAGCGGCTGCAACATCAGTTGATCGATCACCACGATCACCGCGTACATACCCAGCAGGAAGCACAGACGGTACATATCGGGCTTGCTGACCAGGATCGAGAAGGCCGGCCCCAGCAGAGCAATCACCCCGCCAATGTTGGGGACCAGGGTCATGAGGCCGGCAATCAGAGCCCAAACCGGCGCCAGAGGCACCTTTAACAGCAGGAGCCCGATCAGCCACAACACGGCGACGCAGAGCCCTTCAATGGTTACAGCGCGCCACCAATTGACCAGTGCCGTGCCGGCGGTTCGCAGGTGAAGCGCACTCTTGGCAGAAAAATTACCCGGGACGGGTCCGCCGGTGCTGAGGGTGGCCGGCGCTGGCGCCGCCGGCGCCGCGGGCGGGTCGTCGGGTACAGGATCCCCGGGAATGGCGTCCTGATCTGGCATGGCCAATACCCCCGACAATACTCCAGCTACGAGCCCAAATGCCACAATGAGAATTGGGCCAAGGGGGATGCCGTCCGGGAGGGGGCAAGAGTGCAACACCTCAGGAGCTAAACACGCTGCGAAAAATTCAGGTTTTGTATCAGGGCACGACTTTAGTCGGGCCGTAAACGATTGAGAATACGTTGGGCTTTAGCCCCTGAGGTGTTTCTTTCCTGCTCCGTGCGGACTTTTCGCAGCCCGTTAAAGCCCTCATCGCGAGGTGGTACGGACCGGCTAAAGCTCAATTTCCTGTGTGGATGCTGGAAAGGTCCGCGCGGGCGGTTTCCTCGCCAGGAAAACCGCATGAAGTGCCATGGCTCATTAGGTCTATACAGGAAATTGAGGGAAGCCGTGCCCTGATACAAGACATGAGTTTTCCCGGCGCCTTTAAAGCCCGTACCTTCAAAAACAGACCCTTCCGCAGCCTCAGTAGTCAGGCAGACACTGCTCGGTTTGGGCAAAACTGCTAGCCTAGGAGTATGAAATTCGGCGTCCTCGTCTTCCCCGGTTCCAATTGCGACCACGATGCCTACTACGCCCTGCGCGAGATCGCTGATCAGCCCGTGACTTTTCTCTGGCACGAGTCGGAGGATCTGGAGCACTGCGACGCCATCCTGGTGCCGGGCGGATTTGCCTATGGGGACTACCTGAGGACGGGGGCGATCGCCCGGTTTTCGCCCGTGATGCAGTCGGTGAAACGCTTTGCCGCCGGGGGCGGCCTGGTGCTGGGCATCTGTAACGGCTTCCAGATTTTGTGCGAGAGCGGTATGCTGCCGGGGGCGCTGCTCAGGAACGCCGGGCTGCGCTACATCTGCAAGCAGGTCTACGTGCGGACTGAGACCAATCGCAGCCCCTTCGCCCAGGCGCTGACCCCGGGCCAGGTATTGAAGATTCCCATCGGGCACATGGAGGGAAACTACTTCTGCGACCCTGCCACCCTAGCTGAACTGGAGCGCAGCGACCGCGTCGCCTTCCGCTACTGCACCCAGTCAGGGGAGGTTACCTCCGCCGCCAACCCCAATGGCTCCATTAGTTGCATTGCAGGGGTATATAGCGAGGGGCACAATGTGCTGGGTATGATGCCCCATCCGGACCGCTCGAGCGAAGCGATGCTTGGCTCCTCGGACGGCTTGTTGTTGTTTGCCTCACTGGTCAACACGATGGCCAGGTAGGTTAGGAATTTCATGATTGATATACACCATCATTTGTTGTTCGGCCTGGATGACGGACCCTCCGATATCGAAATCTCGGTGGCCATGGCGGAGATGTCGATGCAGAACGGGGTAACGCACATCGTGTGCACGCCTCATTCGAGCGAGCATTTCAAGTTCGACCCGGAGTTGAATCTGGAACGCCTGGAGATGATCCGCATGCGGTTGGGAAACCGCATTTCGCTTGCCCTCGGCTGCGACTTCCACCTCATGTTCGACAACATCGAGGACGCGATCGCCAACCCGGCGAAGTATTCCATCAACGGCAAGCAATATTTGCTAGTGGAGTTCCCTGACCACGGAATCTCCCAGAACATGAAGGAGATCTTTTTTCGTCTGAGCATGGCCGGGCTGACCTCGATCATCACTCATCCGGAGCGCAACCCGCTGCTCGCACGCCACCCCGAACGCATGGCGGATTGGCTCCGCTCGGGCTGTTTAGTGCAGATCACTGCTGCCTCTTTGACCGGCCGCTTCGGCAAGGTGGCGCAGCGCGTTTCCCACGAGCTGCTGCGGCGGAACTGGGTGAACTTTCTCGCCACCGACGCACACGACCTCCAGTCGCGGCCTCCGATGCTGCGCGACGCCTATCAACTGGTAGTGGACAAATACGGGGTCGAGACCGCGGACCGGCTGTGCATTCACAACCCTCGCGCAGCCTATTTCGGGGAGAGCCTGCCGCCTCAGCCCGAACCGGAAGGCCTGCATCCGGAGCTGGACCCGAAGCACTCGTCGGGGCTGCTGAACAAGATGTTCGGTTGGTAGGTAGAGAAGTAGCGCCCAAGCACACAAGACCTTGAACCCTGGACGGGTGCCCCATGTTTACCTGTCCACACACACAAAATCTTGCCGGTGTTGAAGTGCCTTGTATCATCTTGGCGTAATGCCGAGGTTGGTTTCGATGAAACTCAGGGTGCTCTTCCTCCTAGCCGCATGCGCGCCACACGGAGTTCGCGGCGCCGTTCCCAATGTTGCGATGCAGCCTTTTATGGCGCAGGTGGATCGCGTGGAGGCGGCACTTGGATACCTCGGCCAACCGCTGGCACAGCAGGATCGGGAGCGAATCAAAGCCATCGCCGCCGGACGGGACACGGGGTCGGCGGTTTCTCAGGTCGAGTCAATCTTAGATAAGTATGTACTCGCATTGGTGACGATTAGTCCGGAAAGCCGTGTCGACGTAAAGCGCGGGCCGGCGGTGCCGGAACTGATTCAGAATGGCACCCGGTCTTTTCTGATAAAGGTGATCAACCAACCAGGCATCACCGCTCCACTTGCCGTCAGCAGCCCCAACAGCGGCCAAGTCTACATCACGTCCTCCGGCGACCACGAACCTAAACAGCGTCTGACTGCATCCGACGTGGCCGAACGTTGGGCAGATATTTCGTTGTTCGACCATCCTCCGATGGAAGCGAGGCTGTCGGGTTTGAACTTGGAATATCGGGTGCTCACGATCTCGAGCCGTGACGCCGGTCAACGCTCGGCAAAGATCAGCTTCAATGTCGGGCAAGGAACACAAGATGTCGGTTTTCTTAACGAGATCCCGGTCCTCTTCAAGATAGTGCCCGTTCATTCGATTCAGCTTCATGTCGTCGACCCGAATGGTCAGCCGACGATGGCTTCATTCATCTTTCGCGATAGCCTGGGCCGTATCTATCCCAATCCAGTCAAGAGGCTCGCGCCAGACTTCTATTTTCAGCCACAGGTCTATCGTGGCGATGGCGAATCGATCCAACTGCCGCCCGGCTCATACACGGTCGCCTATACCGGCGGCCCTGAATACATAACAGATACAAGACAGCTCACCGTAACGGGCCGTATGCCGAGCGAGCTGACATTCCGCCTCAACCGCTGGATCGACCCGGTGAAGAGTGGATGGTATTCCGGTGATGACCATATCCATCCCGCAGGCTGCTCGCATTATGAGAACCCGACCGAGGGAGTCTCAGACGACGATATGGGACGGCAGGTCCGGGGCGAGCATCTGAATGTCGGCGCCGTCCTGGTGTGGGGACCCTGCTTCTACTACCAGACTCACTTTTTTCGGGGTCAACATGATGACCCCAGCTCAACCCGGAGTTCCCTGCTCCACTATGACCTCGAGGTCTCCGGATTCCCTTCCGACCACTCCGGGCACCTGGTACTGCTCAACCTTAAGAAGATTATTTATCCCAACACGAAGCGGATTGAAGAGTGGCCGACCTGGGACTTACCCATCTTGCAATGGGCGAAATCACAAGGGGCGGTGGCGGGGTTTGCGCACTCCGGCTGGGGTCTTGACGTGCAAACGGATGCTTTGCCGAACTTGATCGTGCCCCCCTTTGACAGCATCGGAGCCAATGAATACATCATGGATGTGACCCACCCAGGCGCCGTAGACTTCATCTCCGCGGGCGATACGCCCTATGTCTGGGAGCTGAATATCTGGTATCAGACTTTGAACGTTGGGTTTCGCACCCGTATCTCCGGCGAAACCGATTTTCCCTGCATATATGACAGCAGAGTTGGCGAAGGACGAACCTACGCCAAAATCAGCGGTCCGCTGTCCTACGACAACTACACCAAAGCGGTGCGCGATGGCGCTGTCTATGTTTCTGACGGCCGCAGCCACCTCATGGACTTTGCCGTGAATGGCAACGAAATGGGCGTGAAAGCCAGCCAAGTGGATCTGGCAACCGCAGGCACGGTATCGGTGAGCGTCACGGCAGCCGCGTATCTCCCGGTAAAACCGGACACGGCCATTGATGAGCTTCCCTACAACGAAAGGCCCTACTGGCATCTGGAGCGAGCGCGCATTGGGGCCACCCGCAAGGTCCCTGTGGCCGTTGTGGTCAACGGAGAACCTGTGGCAACGAAAGAAATTGTCGCGGACGGAACCGAGCAGAAGCTCAAGTTCGAGATACCAGTCAGCAAAAGCAGTTGGATAGCGGTTCGCATACTTCCCTCTTCCCATACCAACCCTATCTTTGTCCTGGTGGGCGGCAAGCCCATCCGGGCATCCCGGCGAAGCGCGGAATGGTGCCTCAGAGGCGTAAATCAGTGCTGGAGCCAGAAGCAGCCCAAGATTTCTGCCAAAGAGCTTCCGGAAGCGCAGAAGGCGTACGACCATGCCCGCGAGGTGTATCGGCAGTTGATCAGCGAGAGCCCCGACGAATGAACCGGCGACTGCTTTTCATTCTTGGTGGTGTGGTCCTGCTGGTAGCCGCGGGGGTTTGGGTTTACCGCACACAACGGAAAGCAACCATTGCGGGACAACCGCAAGCGGGCTCGACCGCCTTCCCGGTAGGACTTGCCGAGGACGGCAAAGGCAATCTCTATGTAGCGGCGCGCAAGCAAAATCGAATTCTGAAGATCTCTCCCGGCCGGGAGGTTACTGTTTTCGCGGGCAACGGCAATCGAGCTTTCTCTGGTGATGGCGGCCCTGCGACACAAGCTGGTTTGTCTGTACCTATGGGTGTTGCGGTAAACAGCGCGGGCGATTTATTGATCGCCGATACCGGCAACAACCGCATTCGACGGGTGGCAGCAAAGGACAACACCATCACCACCGTGGGGGGTAACGGCTCCCTGTGGCATGGCCGGAGCAAAGTGGCAACCGCTACGTCGCTCTATGAGCCGGTATCGGTTGCCGTCGACGGTGATGACAATATCTACACCGGAAGCTCTGGCGGTTCTCCGGTCATGCGCCTGGACGCGATCACCCAGGAGATAACGAAGGTGATGGGAGCAGACCTGCCTGGAGATCCACTCGCATCGTCTCCCGCCTCGGGACCATTTTGGGTAACAGCCGGCGAACATGGAGTCCTCTTCATTGCCGATCCAACCCGCAATTCGGTCGCTGAAATTACCGGTCCAGGTAATTTCAGGACAATTGCGGGCGGCCCGGTTTGCGGCTTTGCCGGTGATGGCGGACCGGGAAGCGGAGCTCTTCTATGTTTCCCGGAATCGGTTGCCGTGAGCGGAAACCAGCTTTTTATCGCAGATACGGCTAACAACCGGATCCGCCGTTTGGATCTCGGGTCAGGGGTGGTCACGACCGTCGCGGGAAATGGGCAGGCCGGCTATGCCGGAGACGGAGCTTCGGCAGTGCAGGCCAGCCTCAATGGTCCGATGGGGGTCCTCGCGAACAAAAAAGGCGACCTGTTTATCGCCGATACGGGCAACGACTGTATTCGACGCCTGAACGCAGAGACCGGAGTGATCACAACCTGGGTGACGGCGCGGGAATTATTAGCGGTCGGGCCTCCGGGCCTTAGCGATTAGGGGACTGCATTCCAGTTCTCACACAGACTCTGACGTCCGTTACAGCCCCAGGCCGCCGTCTACGCCTAGAATCTGGCCGGTGATGAAGTGCGGTCCACGGGCGAAGAATAGAACTGCTTCCGCAACATCGTTGGGCGTGCCATTGCGCCGCATCGGCGTCTTGTTGGCAAAATGCTCGTAGGCTGGGTCCACTTCCCCATTCACTACCATGCCCGGAGCTACGCAATTCACGCTGATCTCTGGCGCGAAGGCCTTCGCCATGGTTTGCGTGAGCATATGAAGTGCGGCTTTCGAGGTGCAATAGTGGCCGTGCGTGGGCCAGGGATGCATGCCACCCAGCGAGCCGATGTTGATAATGCGGCCCTTGGCTTCCCGCAGGTGCGGATAAGCTGCCTGGGACACGAGGAAAGGTCCGCGGGTGTTGGTTTCGAACATCTTGTCCCATTGCGCCAGGGTGATCGACTGCAGCACCGCGGTTTCAAACGTGCCTGCGTTATTGACCAGGATGTCCAGGCCGCCAAACTGCTCCACTACGGCAGCGACCGCCGCCTGAACACTATCGAGGTTGCGCACATCGCAGGCAACCGCCATGGCCCTGACGTTGAGCTGCTGCAGAGCTGCTACCGTCTCCTGCGCTTCCGACTTGGAACCGTTGTAAGTGATGGCCACGTCCGCTCCAGCAGCGGCCAAGGCCAACGCAAGGCTCCTGCCGATACGCTTGGCAGCGCCGGTCACAAGCGCTCTTCTGTGATGCAGGTTTTCCATAGAAATCGATCTTGCCGCGGAAAGCGAGGCCGCTCCCCGATTTCCTGTCGAGGTTTGTGGCGTTGGCGAACTCTATGCGCCTTTCTTTACGGAAAGGCGCACGCGCGCTCTTCCAGTGCAACGTAGCAGGAAATCGTCCCGATTGCCTGTCGAGGTTTGTGGCGTTGGCGAACTCTATGCGCCTTTCTTTACGGAAAGGCGCACGCGCGGCTCTTTCCAGTGCAACGTAGCAGGAAATCCGGGTCCCCCGGATTGCCTGTCGAGGTTTGTGGCGTTGGCGAACTCTATGCGCCTTTCTTTACGGAAAGGCGCACGCACGGCTCTTTCCAGTGCAACGTAGCAGGAAATCCGGGTCTATTGCGGTAGGGGCGTTTGCTGGGAGGGTTTGGCGCTGTTCGACTCGCCTTTCGGGGCGGTGGTGCTGGGCGCAGTCCCTTGCCCGTCGCCGTAAAGCGAGTATTGTGCGGTTGGCCGCTTCATCTTGACCAGGATCTCTTTGCTGTCGCTATCGATCTTGTAGTCCTCGCCATAGGTCTGCCAGCCATCGGCAATCACCTGCAGGCGCACCGTGTCGCCGATCGGAATCACATCGATGGTGACCTTGCCGTCTTCGTCGCTCTTCAGCTCCAGCGCGCCCTTGTCCTTATCGCCTTCCATGGGATGGAAAACCACGGCTGCGTTGGGGATGGCCTTGCCATTGGTGGACCTGATTACCGTGACTTTGATGGTGCAAGTGGCAGGCGGGGGCGTGTACTTACGCCCATTATGCTGATCGGCGAAGGCAGGCCTTAGCAGCGGAAAACCGGCGAGCAACAGCGCGAAACCCAAAATACGGCGGGGAAAACGAACGCCCATGGCAAAAAGTATAGATGATTTCGAAAGCATTTACGCAGCCGTAATATTTGAGCGACTTTGACTCACATTTTGGCTTTGCAGGCTTGACAAGGAGTCTCGCGGTGACTATCTTAGCAATTGAAGGGCGAGAGTGCTAAGCGCCTCTGTCGAAATCAGCGTATCGCTCTCCAATCTAAACCAAACAGCTTTACTCGTAATTACCGCGAGGCAAACCCTCGTGCGAAGGAGAAGTAACGCAATGGCACCTGCAACAGCATCCGTAGCTACCAGCTTCACGCCACTTCACGACCGCATTCTGGTACGGCGCGTGGAAGAGGGCGAATCGATCCGGGGCGGCATCATCATCCCTGATTCGGCCAAGGAAAAGCCCCAAGAGGGCGAAGTTATCTCCGTCGGGAAGGGCAAGTCGAACGACGAAGGCAAAGTTTTCCCGCTGGATGTCAAGGCCGGGGACAGCATTCTGTTCGGCAAGTATTCCGGAACTGAGATCAAGATCGATGGCGAGGAATTCCTCATTATGCGTGAGGAAGAAGTACTCGGCATTCTCAAGAAGAAATAAGCGCATCGCGGTTGCACCGGATGCGCTTTTTTATTGCTGCCGATCTGGCAGCGCACATTGTCAAGGAGAAATGGAATGGCAAAGCAAATTCTGCACGGAGAAGATTCGCGTCAGGCAATTCTGCGCGGCGTAAACACGCTGGCGGACGCGGTGAAGGTGACGCTTGGGCCCAAGGGCCGCAATGTGGTTATCGAAAAGAAGTTCGGTTCCCCCACCATCACCAAGGACGGTGTCACGGTGGCCAAGGAGATCGAACTGAAGGACTCGCTCGAGAACATGGGCGCGCAAATGGTTCGTGAAGTAGCGTCGAAGACCTCGGATGTGGCCGGTGACGGCACCACGACGGCGACGGTTCTGGCCCAGGCGATCTATCGCGAGGGCGTGAAGACTGTGGCTGCCGGCGCCAACCCGATGGCTCTGAAGCGCGGCATCGACAAGGCAGTGGAAGCAGTTGTCGGTAAGCGCGACGAGCACGGTGTGGTGATCGGCGGAGCGCTGGCAAAGTTTTCCAAGCCGGTGACCGGCGAAATGATTGCCCAGGTGGGCACCATTTCGGCCAACAGCGATTCCACCATCGGCAACATCATTGCCGAGGCCATGAAGAAGGTTGGCAAGGACGGCGTGATCACGGTGGAAGAGTCGAAGACTCTCGAGACCCAGCTGGAAGTGGTCGAAGGCATGCAGTTTGACCGCGGCTATCTGAGCCCTTACTTCGTGACCGATCCGGACCGCATGGAAGTATCGCTCGAAGAGCCCTACATCCTGATCCACGAGAAGAAGATCAGCTCCATGAAGGATCTTTTGCCCTTGCTCGAGCAGGTTGCCCGCAACGGCAAGCCGCTCGTCATCATCGCTGAGGATGTAGACGGCGAGGCTCTGGCGACTCTCGTAGTCAACAAGCTGCGTGGCACGTTGAACGTCGCGGCAGTCAAGGCTCCTGGCTTCGGCGATCGCCGCAAGGCAATGCTCGAAGACATCGCCAAGCTGACGGGTGGCAACGCAATCACCGAAGATCTCGGCATCAAGCTCGAGAACGTCAAGATCGAAGATCTTGGCCGTGCCAAGCGTGTGACCATCGACAAGGACAACACCACGATCGTCGAGGGCCGCGGTGATTCGAAGGCCATCGAAGGCCGGGTAAAGGAAATCCGCAGCCAGGTAGAGAAGACGACCTCCGACTACGACCGCGAGAAGTTGCAAGAGCGGCTCGCCAAGTTGGTAGGCGGCGTGGCTGTAATCAAGGTAGGAGCGGCAACCGAGACCGAGATGAAGGAGAAGAAGGCTCGCGTTGAGGATGCCATGCACGCTACCCGCGCTGCAGTGGAAGAAGGCATCGTCCCGGGTGGTGGTGTAGCTCTGCTGCGCTCCGCCAAGGACGTGGATGAGCTCATCAAGAAGCTCGAGGGTGACGAGAAGATCGGTGCAACGATCGTCCGCCGCGCCCTGGAAGAGCCTCTTCGCCAGATCGTCGGCAATGCCGGTGAGGAAGGTGCGGTGATCGTGGGCAAGATCATCGAAAACAACAATCCTCATTATGGCTACAACGCTGCGACCAACGAGTACGAGGACCTGGTCAAGGCCGGCGTCATCGATCCCACCAAGGTGGCCCGCACGGCACTGCAGAACGCAGCCTCGATCGCGGCTCTTATGCTGACGACCGAAGCCATGGTGGCCGATATCCCCGAGCCGAAGCAGGGTGCTCCGGCCGGTGGTGGTCACGGCGGCGGTATGGGCGACATGTACTAAGCAACAAGCAGTCTACGAAGAGGCCACCCGCCAGGGTGGCCTCTTTTGTTTTGTTGCGCAGTTCCCTGCTCTCAGTGACCGGCCGGCTTGTCGATACCTACTCGATTACAGATCAGTGGCCCAGTCCATCGCATTCAGCAAAGGCCCCACTTGCAGCAATGCCTTATCGTGCGTAACCAGCACAGCATGGGTGGCGATGGCGTGCGACGCTATCAGTAGATCCATGGCTGACAAACTCCTGCCGGCCGCCGCCATGCGAGCCCGAAAGACTGCGTAGGCCTGAGCGGCCTGTCCATCCCACGCCACTACGGGCATCGCCTGAAAAAGCGCGGCAACCGCCCCGCGGAGCTGGGTGGCTTCTGGTTTCTTCTCCAGTCCAAACAAGATTTCGGCCTGTGTGATTGCGGAAATCGATACGGTCGAGTGCGCCTGCTCCACCTTGAGCCGCCTGCGGGCTTTCATGGATCGACCGTTCACGATATACGCTACCGTATTTGTATCGAGAAGATAGCGAGCAGCGGGGCTCATAGCGGTTCTCGGTCACCGGGAGGAGCCGAGTCGCGTTCGAGGGTGAAACGGCTAGCACCTGCGGCGTCCAACTGCGCATAGATCTCATCGAGAGAGGGAGCAAATGGGCTTTCCGAGAGGGTGAGCAAACCGGTTTCAGGATCTCGGCGAACGTAAACCTCGTCACAGTGGAATCGGTACTCCGCAGGAATGCGCACGGCCTGGCTCCGGCCATTGCGGAAAACGCGGGCTTTTCGAACCTCCTCCATACGCTACCTCATTGATATCTATCATGATGTATACCAGCTTAAAGGTCAACATCTCCCAGCGCAACTAGGCGGCTCCTGACCGTGCCGCTTTGTATCAGTGCTTTAGCCGGGCCGTAAACGATCGACCGGCGAAGAATAAATCGCCTCTCTGGCAAGCCAAGTAGGCAACTCGGCTCCGAGAAGAATACGACGGGCTTTAGAGTCTGCGTGAGAACTCAAAAACAGCAGGTCCCTCCACTACGCTTCCACGGGCTCGGACGAGTCTTCGATCCTGGTGTGACAGGATGACAGGATGACAGGGTCCTGGTGACGAAACGATCACCGCACGCGAACGAGCAATCCTCTGGTGGATAGTTGTAACGATTACGTTCCCTCTTTCACTATGTTTTTGTAGCTACCATCTTTTCAACAATCACTTTTCACTCAGAAGGGGGCCGCAAATGAACGCAGTCAAATGGGTCCTAATTGATTCAACCAAGGGTGCTACCACGCAGGACGGCTCGAAGCTCTCCCCTGCCGTCCTAAAACATGTTGCGGAGGCAGTCCAGGACCAGGTCAACCAGGAGTTCGCCGCGGAGTGGGGTGCGCAAGCAATGATACGCGCGGGCGCCAGTGACAAAGACATTCAGCCTGGCGAATGGGCCTATGGTTTCGTAAAAGAACTTCCGGATGCACCCGGCGCCAGTGCCTACCATGACATCAATGGCAAGGGTGTCCCCTTTGCCCTATGCGCTGTTACAACATGCGGCAGTCTGCTCGGCCCGACCGGAGTGAGCGTCGATGCCTCTCACGAGATTCTCGAAACAGCAGGCGACGAGGGTGCAAACCAGTTTGCAAACGATAACAAAGGTTTGTTGCACGCCGTGGAAATGTGCGACGCCGTGGAAATTCAGACATACGGTAAGACCTGCAAGGACGGTACCGTCGTTCAAGTCTCGAACTGGCTCCTTCGAGCGTGGTTCGCCCCTGGGGCGGCCGGTCCGTATGACTACATGACTTCTGCAAAGATGGCAGGTGCTGTACCGCCTCCTGGCCCACTCCAAACTGCGCCCGGACACGGTGGCAACTACCAGATCATCAGCAAATGGGGTGGGGACAAGCAGGTCTTCGCCGCTGGGAACAGGCAGGTCCCCGCCGCCGCGCGCCTCATCGTAGGCACTCGGCGCAAGGGAAACAACCCTAATTGGAGTTCGCGAGCCGGCCGCCGGTTGAAGGAAATCGAGCACTTGGACCAAATTGCGTAAGCCAAAAGAATTGCTTTTGGCTACTCGTGGATGAATCGAGCGCGCTGGCAGCCAGCCTCATGGCGAACTAGACGCTGCACTTCACGCGGCCGCCATGCTGCTCGGCGTGAGCCGTTGCTTCTTGACGTGGCCCCGGCCGGCGCGCCTCGTTATTGATCAACGAAGGAAATCGTCAGTCCCACATCGGTCCAAACGCGGACGCAGCCTCGCCTCGGCGCAAGCTGTTGCTTCTCATGACAAAACCAGGACAGACGGAAGTCGGGCAATTTTTCCATAAGGAAGCTGCATGTTTCTGATCTCTCCGTCCGCCGATCTTTGGTATCAGTTACGGTTCTCCATCTCGATATCCTTCAGTTCGTCGATCTCGCGCTGGAGCTCGCGCTGTTCGCGCAACCTGATCACAAAAAACGAGACTATCCAGACAACCAACACAATCAGGAAGGGAAGTCCATTCGGGATTATGCCCCGTTCCCTCGTCGAGACCAGCGCCAGCGCCAAAACGAATGTGGCAGTGGCCAGCATTGCTGGACCAAATGACCACACCAACGACCGGCGCACGAGGTCGCGTTGGCGCTCGATCTCCAGCCGGCAAACCTCCAGGCCGGTATTAAGTCCTAGGTCCCCAGGCATCACCGCGGACCACATTCCCCGGTTCAGGAAGTACAATCCGGCCAGGCCCCAGGCGACGGCGAATGCGAACGGCGGTTGCAGCACCTGTCTCAGCGCAGGGAACGCTTTCATGCTGTACGCGTAGAAGATGCCTGCAACGAGCGGGCCGGCTATAGTCCCGATCAACTTCCTGCGGGTCTTTGCGCGAAGTTTACGCGACCTCTGTTCAATCAATTTCGATATCATTGTGGGTTTCTCCGTTGGCTGGTTCAGCCATATCGTTCTTACTCCGTTTTCGGGCGAATCATTCTGCATCGTTCCCTCCCTCGTGCCGCTGTTGGTGGAATCGCTTTGCGAGGATGTTCTTGATTCGATGGATTCTCATGGCCACGTTCGCGGGCGACAAGCCCGTGATCTCTGCAGTCGATGCCGCATCCATATCTTCGAGATAAGAAACAATGACCTGGCGATCGAGCGGTTTGAGCCGCTGAATCAACGCTGACAGCCGGTCCAGATCCATTCGCCGATCCGCGGCAGACTGCGCATCCGCTTTGTCTGGCAGGACTTCGAGTTCCTCGAGGCTCACGAGATTCGAAAAGGTCCGGCGTTCACGGATGATGTGCGAGACGGCGACGTGGTGAGCCACACGATACACCCAGGTGCGAAGGGAACAGCGGGAATTGTAATTCTGAAAACTCCGCCATAGTTGAAAATGAATGTCTTGGCTCAGGTCGCGGCGTTTCTCCGGATCTGCTTCGTAGGCTCTTGCCAGGCGTTCGAGTGCGGGACCAAATTGGTCCAAGGCCTCCCCGTAGAGGCCATCCTGATTTGTTTGTCCGGCCAGAATCGATTCCTTTCCTCCCACAATCAAGGTAGTCGCCGAACATCGAAGTTTCTAACAGACGCGAATGGAAGATTTAATTGAGCCGGAGTTCTCGGGCTTTTTGGGGCAGGCTCAGAATTCGGACAATAGAGTACAGAAGCAGGCGTTACGGCTGCGAAAAACTCATGCTTTGTGTCAGGGCAGGGCTTCCCTCAATTTCCTGTATAGGCCTAATGAGCCATGGCACTTCATGCGGTTTTCCTTGCGAGAAAACCGCACGCGCGGACCTTTCCAGCATCCACGTACAGGAAATTGAGGTTTAGCCGGGCCGCAAACGATCGAGAATAGGACGGGCTTTAGCCCCTGAGGTATCACGTTCCTATTCGGTGCGGACTTTTACCTCCCCTGCTGCATACATTGGCGTGCAGATGTAGGGGCTGCAGGCCAATCTCCAACCGTCCATCTCTCGACAGTTCCTGACAGGATAAACACAGATCAATCAAAAGATAGGGTTGTGCTGCGGGTAGGGCCCGTGATACACACAGTCGTTGCGATTCTGATTCTCCCCTGCCTGAACCGCAACAGACCCATAGACTTCTCACTCGTATCACCCCAGCCGCTTGCCCCCAGGCGCACGGATCGACTGTCGCGAAGTTTATCCGGTTCCATCCAGCAAAGCTGCTTAGGAGGCAGCGTGAAATGATCCGGCACTACAAGTCAACCCTCGCTCCGTTAGCACTGCTGCTCTCTGCCTTGATTCTCTCTAACGCCGCCACCGCACAACTCACTCCCAATTACGTACGGCCACGCAGTCCCAACGAAACGCCCGCCCCCAAGGTCGTCTTCATCGGTGACCAATTCACATATATGTGGGGCGCTACCCCACCCTTCGCTGCCAACCCAAACTGGATCAACCAGGGTTGGGCTTGGACACCGGTTCCACAACTGTTTCTTGATTTGCAGTGCTGGAACTTCGGAATCTACGGCCGCTCGATTCCAATCAGACGTGGTATCCCAGCACCCGGCGATCGTTCACATCATGGTCGGCGCGGATGACTTGGCCAGTGATGATGACGCGGTTCAAGCCGTCGGGGGCATTGCCCCAGGTTTCAAAACCAGTCTCCAAGAGATGGTCAGCATGGCGAAAGCTGCCAACATTAAAGTGATCCTTGGAATCGAACCGCTGGCATGGGCGAGCGAAGAGCCGCCGTATCCGCAGCAGCTTAACGCCATTGTTGCCGCCTACGGAGCACAGAACAATATCCCGGTCATCAACTACGGGGATGCCCTATGCCAGTGTGTCAGTTCTATCGGTGGACCTGCGTACGGTCCTGGGTACGATAATCCCGGCAGCGGATCGGGACCCACCGTTGCTGGCTACGCACTGATGACCCAGATGGCAGAGGTGGCCATTCTCAACACTTTGGGACAGATGCCGGGCGGAGGTTATTTACAGAATATTGAGCTCTCCAACCAACCTTTGAACGTTGCCATTCCCCCGTCCCCGCTACTCGCCAACGTAAATACCGTAGGTCCAGGGTTTCAACTACAGTTCACTCCGTACGGGTGGTACAAAAATGGGCTGGTCGAACCATTTGTCAACAGCACCTACGTCGGATCAAGCGGCACCTGGGCATCGAGCAACCCACTGGTGATGTACGTTAGCCAAACGGGAGTGGCGTGGGCGCTTACTCCGGGAACTGCTGCCATCACCTACACGACACCATCAGGAATGAAATTCAACGAGTGGATCATGTACGTCGGAGGTAACTGATCGGCCTGGATCGATAGCCGGCGTTTTCTATCAATCACGACCACGGCCTAGTCTTGAAACGCGAGCACATGGGCGAGGATCGAGCCGCTCACAGTGGGAATTCCTGACCAGACGGGGAATTCCTAGGAATTCCTGACCAGACGGAACTGACACTTTGGAAATTTGAGAGGCAAGGAGAAGCCGTTCTCACGCGAAAGGGTCAGTTCCGTCTCGTCACAAATTTCAAATCCGAACCACAAATCCAAGGAACAACGGCGCCCGCGTGCATCGCCCTATGCTCTGATGCCCGCCATTTCCATAGTTCGATGGCGGGGCGTAACATACAAACTGCGGCTTTCAGCAATCGGAGTCACATGAAGGCAAAGTGGCTGTGGGGAACCAAGCAAAGGCGCGGTCGAACTGAGAGACGAGGGGGATCAAGACATCATGGCGCAATCAGTGGCGGAATGGACGGGCGACCAAGTTGCCGAAGCAGCGCGGCAGGCTTCACGGGCGGCAACTGCCCTTGCAGATGCACTTGAGGAGAGCTTGGGAGCGACGCGTCGCATCGCAAAACAAGGCGGCGACACTGCCGAAGAGCTCATGGACGACACAATCAAGCGCCTGCAGCGGCACCCCGTCGAAACAGTGGTAGCGACATTTTCGATAGGCGTCGCTACAGGAATTGCGATAGGTGTCGCCACCGGAATATCCATCGGCTGGATGATGAAGCGAAGGTGACTTTTCGCAACTCAGGACTTAATCCGAATCGCGTAGGGACACATATTGCTATGCGCCCCCCGGACAAAGCCGTACGTGCGGCTTTCCCGCATACCGCTTCCACCTTGGATATTTGACGGCGAAGCGTTGATTAGGCCACGGATGCTGGATGCGCGGTTTGGGTAGCCACTGGGCGACTAACTTCGTCAGGTTCGACCACGCCATACGGTCCTTCTGACTGCACCGTCGAAGCGTGCGCTGCCATAGGCGGGTGACGTGGTTGTGGAACGCCACGAGCGAGCCGAGATTACTCGGCACGGCGTGGTAGGCGAAGTAGCCGGTGACGACCTTCCTTTTATGCGTGATAGGGTCTTCGACCACGGCTGAGCGATGGACCCTCGCATAACGGGTCCACACATGTTGCCTTCGGCTCTGTCAACGGCCTCAGCCTCAGCGGCATAGTAACTTTCGCGGCTCAATAGTCCACCCCACACAATCGGTGTGTACGCTTCGCAGTGGTTGTCACCTTCCACCACGCAACACTCACTACCAGGCGGCTGCTACGCCCTACCCGGGCCGGACTTGCACCGGCTGGAACACGCCAGCTTTGCTTGGCGCACTGACAGCATACCCATTGCAGCGAATGAACTCTCGACGGTGAATGGGTATGATGTCGACGGATTACCCGTTTGGCGCAGTGTGTGTCTGCTGACGCCTTGTAGTTGCGGGCAAATGTATGCTACAACTACGTCATGCGAAGTACGCAACGCGTAGTATCGACGAATACCCCCGAAAAAATGGGACATTATTCCGACCCACCACTTCTGGTTCTGGCGAGCCTCGCCAGTGGGCCGAAGCATGGGCACTCGATGATCGAAGACATTGAACGCCTATGCGGAACGCGGCTCGGACCGGGAACCCTTTATGGCGCGATCGGGCGCCTGGAGCAGCAGGGTTGGATTGAACCACTCCCGGTAGAGGAGAGGCGTCAACCCTATCGCATCACTGCTGAGGGTATGAGTGTTCTTCGGGCGAAACTAACGACGCTTCAACGGTTCGCCAAATCGGGATTGAAACGACTGGAACTGCTATGAATCCAAGGCTCGCCAGACTGCTCACCCGCATATATCCAGTTTCGTGGAGAGAGCGCTACGGAGCGGAGTTCGAAGAACTTCTTGAAACCGGCCGGGGTGGTGTTCGCATGGTGGTGAACGTCGCCTGGTCGGGACTACGTGAGCGCATTTTCCCCATCCGAGGACTCACGCCGGATCCTGACACTGTCCCGGGCCGTTTTCATTCCCTATGCGCGGGAGCACCGTGGGCCGTCTTCAGTCTCGCTCCCCTGACTATTCTTGCCGGGTGTTACATTGCGGCCTGTTTGATTCTGTGGATAGGTTGGACAATTTTCCTGCCGGGAAGCGATACGCCTTTTGGCGGCGGACCGCAGCACGGGTTGGCAAATCTCTATTTTCAATTCGGCAAGTATTTCTATGGCTGTGCGCCCATTCTTGTGGGCTGGGTGGTTGCAGTGCTAGCGGTCCGTCAAAGAACGAAAGCGGTTTGGCCCTTGACCGGCTTCGTTCTACTGGCATGGATGGGAGCCACGGCACGGATTGGAGCAAGCCGGACGGGGATTCCCGACGGGCTGGGGCATATCCGCATGCACTTTGTCCTTTGGCAATGGGCTCAGAATGGGCACGACGGCCTGGTTCATGCACTGGTCATTCTTTCGCTTACGGTGCTGCCGTATCTTCTTTGGCGTACCCAAATCGGGCGAACGACGTTCTCCTGATTCCACTTCCACAACTGATGTAACGGACCAGAAAGTTTGGAGCGCTAAAAACGGCGAGAATGGTGAACCGCATCGTGATGCGCGTTGTGAAGGTCGTTGGCGTGCTCGGCCTGATTGCTGTGGCAGGGTTGACGGTGCTGCTCGCTGCACTATGGGTGGACCACGGGAGGTCGACACCGCTGCCGGACCCCAGCGGCTCCTACAGAGTCGGCCGTACCACTTATGTTTGGAGAGATGAGACGCGGGTCAATCCCTATGCGCCCGTTGCCGACACCAAGCAGGACCTTGCTGTCTGGATCTGGTACCCAGCCGCCCCGACGACCTCCACTCGAAAGTCGGAATATCTTCCTGAGTACTGGAGTCGGGCCCTCGTGCGCCATGAGGGCTTCATCCTCGGCAGACTTCTCAGCCGGGATCTTACCCGCGTTGAAGTTCACAGTTGGAGCGACGCCGAAGTCTCCAGTAAACAGGCAATGTATCCAGTCGTCATTCTGCGAGCTGGCGGCGGAGCCTTGAGCTCCGATTACACGACGATTGCGGAAGACCTGGCGAGTCACGGGTACATTGTCGTCAGCGACGCACCATATCGGACGGTCATCACGGCCTTCCCCGATGGGGGAATGGGGACGGGGAATGGGGGGAAGGGGGACAGCCTGAGAGTGTGTCGGAGAGAAGAATTTGTAATTGTATAAGTGACTTATTATCAATAACTTACTTAAAACAGCAGAATTTGTAAGCTGTTGATTCTAAACAGTGAAAAATCTATCTCCGACAGACTGCGGATCTGCGCGGGGGAATGAGAGTTTCGTGGACAGACGAACCTGGCCCTTTGGGTAAAGATTTGTGGTCAGACGGGACTGGAACTTTGCTAGGGTGATGCGCGACATCCATGATAGGTAACAGTCAAGGGAAAACGGCGATTTCCCTCTGACCTGGCGGAATGAGTTTCCCCAAGCGATTTTGTAGATGTGGTTCTGAGCTGTCCTCGATCGTACGGATTGCCAACGCAGTAGCAGCGTGGCCAGACATCTATTTGCGAAGACTCGGCACGCAGTGCCACTGGCAAAACTCATAGTTTGTAACCCTAACAATCCTATTGACGGTCGCGGATATGTCGGTCTTTAGTGATGCACTATATCGCTCATTGCGACTTTTAGAAAAGCTACCTAACCTATCCAAGTAAGCGGCCCACCTTTACGTCGCTTTGCGCGAGTAAACCGGCGTCGCTTCTCAGATTTCTGCTAACTACTGGCAAATCCGAATACCGCGAAATATACGATCGTGTACAGAACCACTGTTGCATCCATCGCCGCACCCACCTTGAATCCCTGTGAGTAGGATTGGCTTCTGTTTGCCAAAACCAGATAAACCAGGAAGGCTTTTTCGAATAGGCTGTAGATGAGAATCGGGTTTCGCCATTCGACTTTGAACGCGATGGCAATCATGAAGGCGCCCATCAGGCCCACCATGATGCCCCAGTGCTGGGTGAGGATTGTGTAGTCCGGGACGAACGGGATTTTCCCCGCGGTTTCCGTTGCCCACCGGGGCCAAAAGGCATAAAGAGCCGCGGCAGCTGTTCCAATCCCAGTAAGGACAAAGAACGGTTTGAACGTAAGATCAAAAAAGCGTTTCATCTACCCTCCGTCTAATCGGATCTGAGTTTTGCGCCACTGCCGACAACTGTGATCAGCGCAATCGCCGGATTCTCACCGGCTCCATGATTGGCTGCAGATACGCCACCAGTAGCCACCAGATAGAGGCTGCAGTCAGGCGTGCCAGTGCTATGGATCACGAACCGGCCGTCGTTGTCGGTTTTAGTCTGGGCGAGTTGTTTGGGCGGCCCTGCGCTCGCTGCTACTAAGGTCACCGTTGATTGAATTATGGGCCGGCCTCCGCCCAGCACCTGTCCCTTGATGTCGGCAGCAAGAGTCGATGTTGCAAAAAACAAATGAGAAGCCACGATCGCCGCCCATATCGGTTTTCGGATTGCTGCTCTCGAATTCATATCGTTCTCCTTGCACACGAAGGTGACCCGCGAATCTTCGAGCGCCGTGGATGGGCCATGGGTTTCCGTTCATCATTTAATCGGATTTCACATCTCCCGCGAACTGGCACTTGTGACAGGCAGGACCGCCGGCGGTCACAGGGGAAAAGGACGGGGACTAGCCTGGGAGAGTGAATCTGTGTCTCTGAAAAGCGCCTGGACCTCACCAAGCCTCGCAATGAACTGCATCCGAGATACAGGACGCCGTTCATGACCATATACTTGGACCAGGCACACGCAGTCACTCATGCGGGAATTCCTGGAATTCCTGACCAGACGGAACTGAGACTTTGGAATTTTGAGAGGCAAGAAGAAGCCGTTCTCATGCGAAAGGGTCAGTTCCGTCTGGGTCACAAATTTCACTGCTGGTTTCTCTTGTCCGCCGGTTTCCGCAGCGCCTTCACTGTCATCCGTCCGGCATCATAGATGCCATAGATGACGTTGGCGCGCAAGATGTCATTCCGGAAGGTGAGGATTTGCCGCCGGATATAACGGAAAGCATAGTTCCCTGGCTTGAAGCTGGCGCCTTTCGCGTAGGAATCCAATGGTGGATCGGAGGCTTGGCAGGCTTGCAATGCGACAACCGCCACCGAGCCGTCGGTATACATCGCGTCGCCCGTCGCATTGTGAGTAGCCGTGGGCATCTCAGGATTTGAGACGTAGCTGACCGATCGCACACAGCCGGCAAAATTCAAATCGCGAATGACGGTTGCGCGTTCATCGTCGATGTCAGGCGTGATGTGATGCACAAAGCCCTTGTACTTCACGGCGAGCACCGCGCTGGTATCGTGAGTCGACGAACTGATCCAAACAGATTCAGTGGTTCCCTTGGATGTCCATTGCCAAATGCGAAGGTGGTCGCGACGGTCGTAACTGTTGAGGCTTTTTTGCCAGTTCATGTCCTCCGGCTTGCCGTGCAAAAGAAACGTCGTCATGGGCTGTTGCGGATAACCGCTATTATTCAGCAGAGCATACAGACTCTTCAGCATTGCACGCCTGGAAACAGGATCTGCATTGTGCCATCCTGCCTGGCGAAATGCCGACTTCACCTCGTCCTGTGATCCCATGAAGACAATGTTCAACAGGTCGGCATCGACGTTCTTCCTGGTGGTCACTCTCCGCGGAAGTTGCCGAACTAACTGATCGAGTTGATCTGACTGTGTCGCCTTGAAGGCGAGAGAGGATTCGGGCTGAGCGGTCCCCAGCGCCGGGGGAAACGAAACCTCCTTCGTAGTTCGAAGGCGCATATCTACACCAGCTGGGTAATAAATCTCCGGTTCGGGAAAAATCGGGAAGGTTGCTTTGTAGGCGATCAAGAACGGATCGGAATAGGGGTTCCAGGTGGGCAGGTGAATCAAGCGGCTGTTGATACGGCCCTGAAACGTGTCGGAACTGCGTATACCTTGAATCACTCCATTTTTCACTCCCTCGCGTGCATTCTCCACTTCTTCCACGCGGGCATTCAGCGCCAGGGCTACACCAGCTTTGGGTGTGGCACGATTGAATTCGAGTTCAAGGGCAGCGGTTTCGTGTCGAATGCCCCATCCAACCTTGCGCTTGCTATGAACAACACCCTCGATGGGTGCACCCATGGGGAGGACGATTTCGCTATCGCAAACGAGATCCTGGGTAAGGACTGCATGGACAGGATCCCCGGCTTTCGCCGTATAGGTGGAGATTGGGGCGGCAAGGCGGATCCAGAGTGTCTGACCTGCCGGCAACCGGTCGCATCCAAAGGCCATCCTCTGAGCCCACATGACGCAGAAGAATACG
This sequence comes from uncultured Acidobacteriaceae bacterium, assembly GCA_963746595.1. Classification (GTDB taxonomy): domain Bacteria; phylum Acidobacteriota; class Terriglobia; order Terriglobales; family Acidobacteriaceae; genus PALSA-350. Next base: position 316,419 of record CAVVBS010000008.1, on the reverse strand, counting down.
AGTCCGCGATTCAGGCGATGCAGGATTCTCATAGAAAGGAGGCGCGTTATCGTATCTCAACCATAACAAACAGAGATAGAGATCAGGATTCGCCGGGCGAGAATAGAAACACCTGACTCTCAATCGATACGGTGGCTTGGGGACGGGGGAACCCGGATTTTCGGAAATCCGCTCTCAGATGCCCGCCGACAAACTAGAATCCAAACCGCGCCGTAAGAAACTTCCGGATTGAAGTAGCCTTTTTACTATGGAGCCTATTCGCACGCTGTTCGCAACTCAACCCACTGAGCCTTCGGAAACGGCCCTCCCTGAGGGGCTTCGCGCCAGATACGACGGACATCTTTCCTTTCCACCCGCTCCCGAAGAACGTCCCTATTGCATCGCAAACTTCGTGTCGACACTCGACGGTGTCGTGAGCTTCAATTTGCCGGGCCAATCGGAAGGAGCTCAGATCAGTAACTCGAACGAAGAAGACCGGTTCATTATGGGTCTGTTGCGAGCTTCAGCAGACGCGGTTGTCGTGGGCTCGGGGACGCTTCAAGCCGCTGGGCCGCATGGTTCCTGGCTCCCGGAAGCTGTCTATCCGGCAGCGAAAGATTTATACCAAAAGTATCGAACCGAGGTGCTAAGAAAACTGGAGTATCCACTCGTTGTGATTGTCTCGGGAATGGGCGCACTGGACCTCACCAGCGCCGTGTTTCATACACCGCGAACCAGGGTGCTCATACTGACTACGGAACCAGGCAAACGGAGGTTGTCGCAAAGTGGATCGGAGGCGCTCGCCTCAGTCGAGGTGAAGGCGCTTTCTACCGCAGAAGAGCGCATATCCCCTTCCGCGATCCTTACGTTGCTCAGGCGGGAAGCCGGAGTAGAGTTGCTGCTACACGAAGCCGGCCCGACGCTCTTTGGTGAATTTCTCGCAGGTGGGGTCATGGATGAACTTTTCCTGACAGTGGCGCCTCAGATTGCAGGGAGAGACGCAGTGCACCCCAGACCAGGCCTCGTTGCCAACGTTCAGTTTTCTCCGGCTACGGCTCCCTGGTGGAAGCTTATCAGCGCAAAAAGTGCAACAGATTACCTCTTCTTGCGTTATCAGGCGACTCGCCCGCCGGTGGCTTCGTGGAAGCATGGTTTTCAGTAGGGATAACCGCGCGGGTATGCCACAGCGTAAGGGGAGTTCCCGATCCCGTTCCGCAGGGATTCCACCACCGCTAATTCTCCGAAGGCCGCTCGACGTGGTCGATGACGAGGATGTCAATCGGAGCGCGGGTGGGCTTGAGCTCAAGGCCGAGCTGATTCTTGAGGGCTCCGCGGAAGGGTGCGCCAGCGTCACCGAGATCTGGATCGGAAGTCCCACTCCAGTGAAGGGTGAAGTCGTACAGTCCGGCGAGGCCGGTCTGGTCGACAACGGGACGAGGGATGGTCGCCATGCCGGTCATAGTGGGAAGCGAGGTGGCGAGCAGGCTGAGGGGAATGCCGCGACCACCGAAGCTGGTGTGCGGGTTGTTGGAGGATGGAACGTGGGCGATGACGCCGCAGAGGGGAGGCAGGTCTCCGACAGCCGAGGGGGTGCTTGGCGATGCGGGCTCGTCGGCGTGGGGCGTTGACGTGGGGCAGGTGTCGGATGGCGGATGGGGCTGGAGATTGGGGCCGCGGCCGCCGGGCCGGACGAGAACAAGACCGAAGGCGGGAGCGTCGCGGGTTTCGTGGTGGACGACGAGGTGGAAGCGGTCGGCGAGGAGGGCCTGCATCATGAGGCGCATCTGGTCGATAGTGGCGTTCTCGGGAGCGCGGGCCTCGATGTTGAATCGATCCGCTGAAGAGTCGAAGCCACCGGTGACCCAGCCGGGTGCCTTGGATTTGAGTCCGTCGAAGTAGCTGAAACGAAGGGCCAGTTCCTGCGTGCCGGAGAGCTTGTATGCGAAAACGATGTATCGCCAGAGCGGCTGGTTAGTCGCCACGAAGTAACCCCCGGCGGAGGTACGGGCGTCGCTTGGATCGATTGCGGAGTAGACGTTTCCTGTATCGAGGGGAACGTTGCTGTGTTGCGCGCCTTCGGTCTTGTTCTGCTTGACCGAGGCGACGTCGAAGGTCTGCGCGGGATTTGGTGCTTGGGCCGCTGCGGCGAAAGTGAAAGTTGCGATGGCGGCGAGGAGCAGCTTGCGGACGATTGGCATCGGTCGAGGCTCTCAGTTGAGTGTACAAGTGAGACGGCGGAAGCCCTTGTGATCAATACCGCGCTGCCAGGTGGCGCAGCGGAGTTGACTTTCAAGGTCTGCGGAATCCCAACCTCAACCCTGCCCTCACAGCCAGTTGGATAAGATGGGTGGCACCCCAGCAGGAGCAAACAGGGGAACAGACCAAGCCGGAAAAATACAGGCTCCTTTCGAAACCCCGGGGAGTTTCGGACCAGATAGCTTAAACCCCATCCGAACCTCGGTTCGTTGCAACGTGTCCCTATTTCGCGATTTAGCGCCACTATCCTGTCAGGTGACTTTGCCCTCCCGACGACGGTGGTAGAGAGTTAAAGAGAGAATTACGAGCGGCATGATGATTTCGGTGACTAAGAAAATGCCTGAGTTGTTGGAAGCGTGATTGTTGTTAAGGGTCATCTGCCGAACGTGCCCGACCGCGTCGCCCAGCAACCAGACTGCGTTTGCAATTGCTGTCGCCAACCAGAAGTCGGCCCGAAACTTCAGACACAGAACGCCTAGAACGCCAACGGTGAGGTCCGCCATCCCGACTTCGTACTCGTAAGGACTTGTTGACCATCCTATGGACGCCGATGTCTCAACGGGACGGAAGACGTGTGCATACGCGGTGAGCACTCCCATCAGGCCAACATAGAAGAAGAGCAGATACAGCAGGTAGGTTCCGGCAATTGCCGCTTTCCTGCTCCGGCGTTCGGGTGAGAATGCAAGGTGAACAGATGCGCCCACAACCGCAATCAGCGTAAAGATTACTTGAAACATGCAGCCTCCAGAGAACTTCTAATAATCACCTTGCATTCGACCGAGTATCTTTTCCCGGATACCACTGGGTAAACTTGAAGGCCCCAACAAGGGCCAGGACGGTGGCGAGAATCCCAATCTTCGGCGACAAATCGGTCCTATAGATCAAGATCAGATCAGCTAGAACGAGGATGAGGAAGGCTCCGGACCACACGCCCGTAATGACATAGTTTTGGACCAATGAGTCTATCAACGATTGCAAACGCGATGAACGGGGCAAACGCTAGCAAGATTCCCATAAAATTGGCTCCCTTTCGAGGTCGATGCGAATTCTTCCATTAGGTAACGAAGGCAACGGTTAGCTCGCGTCAGGCGACGGTGACTGCAGGATAGGCTTCGATGTATTCCTCACCATTGCAACCCTGGTAGGCCACCGTGCGTGCTTCCAGGTCTACGTCGTAGCGCACGACTCCAGCCCGCCAGGTGGCATCCAGAAACTCTGGGAATGTGCTTTCACCAGCCTGATCCACGCGAAGCGCCTTGATGAGGGCCTCCTCATCGAAGGCCGGCACATCGACGGCGCCGTTGACCAATGGTGCGCCCTGCATGACGATTGGTCCTTCCTGCGTCAAGTAGAGGCTCTGGCAGGATGGCAGCGACCAGAGGTTACGAGTCACGCCAGCTCTCCGTAGAACCTCGGCGAGATAGGGGAATCCGCCCACACGGGGACGGCCCACTTCAGCAACTTTCATGGCTTCCATCAGAGTAGTCGATAGCCTTGCTCATGAGATTTCTCCTTATTCGGTTGGAACATCGTGGATGTGGTTATGATCTGCAAGCTTGATAAGCAGTTCCCGGAGAACGCTCTTTTCTCTTGCACTCAAACAATCGAAGTAGCGTGCATCGTTCTCGTCAGCAATCTCAGCAAGAACAGGGAGACAGCGCCGTCCTGACCGTGTAAGGGAAAGCAGGCGGAACCGGCTGTCGCCCTCCTTTGCATCCGTTTGAATCCATCCCTTCGCATCGAGCTTGTCGACGATCTTGGAAACTGCGCCACGGGTCAATCCGAGGTCGTCGGCCAACTCGCCGGGCGAAGTCTGTCCGCGGTCGTGAAGCTCGCGCAGGAGCACCCACTCCGCAACAGAAGTCTGCTTCTCGTTGAGGGCACGGGAGAACGATCCTGAGACTGCGTTGGAGACGCGCCTGAGCCAGTAGCCGAGGTGGCTCTCTAACTTAGGCGCAGGCCCTTCATTCACCATAGTAGTTTCCATGGAAATATTTATACTTTCCATGGAAACCATTTGTCAAGGCATTTCGCGTCAGTAATTCACTCGTTGGGCCAGAGTTTCGGGACAGACCCAGTAACCTCGGGGAGGGATGGGGACGCGAATGAACCAGCCGCATCCGCGATCCCTGGCCCGCGCGATGATGAGCTAACAGAGAGCCGCCACCGTTACCAAAATTATTTTTTCTCCCTCTGGACAGGTCCCAAAAGCCGTACTACTGTGGAAGTAAGACCCCCCAAACGTCAGCGCCGTCTTCACGACCGCCCTGCTTGGCCTTGCACCGGTGCGCTCCACCCGTGCACCGCCGTCAACCCCCGGAAAAGCATAAGCATTTGTCGGCGCGAAACCACACCTCGCGACCTTTATGGGGCCACGTAATTGCGAAAATGCTGTAAACAGGGTGCGCTCAGTGCGTCCTCTTGATTAAGCAGTCTTGACAACCTGAACGGCAGTACTCCACCGGACACTGGCCTAAGGCCGTCCAGGCCAGGTGACACGAGTGCCGGATCCCAGACGGGACGTTAGACAATCTCTTTCGGTAGAGAGAGAGATTCGTCCCGTTTGTCACCGGACTGGCTAGGCGGAATCAGCCAAGGATCGGCAGGCCGGCACTCCAGGGGGGGCTTATGGCGCTTATGGCGCTTTTAGCGCTCATTTTAAAATTCGCCAAACCTCAAAACAATTGTGGTCCAACGCCACCAACCTCGACAGGAAATCCAGGGTAGCGCAGTGGAGGGACCTGCGGTTTCTTTTCCAGTCATCTCTGGAACGGCCTCTCCCTGGAATGAGGGCGCATACCGCGCCTTTGCCACCCACCAGGCAAGATGATCAATTAATTGATTTGATCATCTTGATCATCTTCGTGAAACAAAGGACTTATTCGGCGCCCCCACTCCCCGCTGAGCGGCCAAACCTAAAAAGGATCCAAAAATATCAAATTTTAAAAATGACTGAACAGGCTGCACCCGGTCGAGATAGGGCGACCTAATCCCTACGTCTTTTCAAAAAAAAGCCACCCCACGTATTACGTCCTTTACGCAGAGAGACTCCACCGCGTCCAGGGGACTTAGTTCGCTTGTTCGCTTAGTTCGCTTACTTCGCTTAGTTCGCTTACTTCGCTTACTTCGCTTAGTTCGCTTGTTCGCTTAGCTCGCACATTTCTGCACAAGAACAAAGACTCCTGAGAATGCGGGAGAATCGGAAATCACCCGAAAGGAGTTAACTGCATTCGCGCTCTAACCTGCGAAACTCGCTGCCCTGATTACCGGTATCTTTCATCGCTTACCATGGATACCAAATGGAGGACCGCGGTTGACTTCAGCGCAGAAAGAATGTTCATTTGCTCATGCAAGGACATCCACATGAACCCGAAGTGCCACAACCGTCTCAAGGCGGCCACCGGAATCCTTCTCTGGCTGATGAGTTCCCCAATCGTGGTTGCCCAAGGCGCCCAGTCGGGGGAAATCCGCTCGCATTATGAACGAGCGCAGAGTGATTTGCAGGCCAACCGGCCTGGCGATGCGGCCTTGGAGTTCCAAGCGATTCTTCGCCTGGATCCGAACAATGCCGAGGCTCACGCCACCACAACCGGCAGCTGTAAAATCCTGGAGAATGAGGGCCCCTGCAATGAGCGGAGGCGAAAGTGAAAAAGATTGCGTTGGCCGGGTTCTTTCTCCTGTTGGCGGTTTTCGGAATCGCTTACCTATCGACACATCCCTCTGCTTCACGCCGCGTCGACGCGGCAGTGCCCGGGCAGACCGCCGCGATCGACCAGGCTGCTGACGCGACAACCGGCATGAAATGGACCACCGTTCGCGATACAAGGGAGAACGCCTTTTCGATCCAGGTTCCCCAGGGCTGGAAGACCTACGGTGGACTCTACCGGTTCAGCACCATCGACCCCAGGCTGATTGTCGACATGACCTCGCCGGATGGGCTCACGAATCTCCGTGTGGGCGATTCAACCGTTCCCCCTTACCGGGTGCCGGGCCCGTTCCTGCGGATCGGACCAGCTGTGGCCGCGTATACCCCCGGCAATGTGTTTGCGGCCAGGTATGGTCAGGCACGGTTTGCAACCATCTGCCAGGCAGTGCGCCTGGCGAAAGGCGATGCGTTGGCCCCGAAGTATCATCCAGCGGCAAACGGCATAAGTCACACTACGGCCGGTGAGGCGTTCTTTAGCTGCACGAAGAACGGCGCGCCGATGTCCGCCTACGTCTACGCGGAGACCATGCTCTTGGGGCCCGGCGGGCCGGGCTCATCCTGGGTGGTGGTGGCGCTTGGGAGTTTGATTGCTCCGGCGGAGCAGGCCAGAGCGGCAGGCGCGACGCTGCAGCACTCTGGCCAGTCGCTGGTGATGAATCCTGAGTGGATCGCTATGCAGAACCAGTTGAACAGCCGGGCCATCCAGCAACTAAACGCCGCCACGCGGGCGACCATCGCGGCTACAAATGCTGAGAATGCGCGCGAGCAGGCAATGATCAGTCAGCTCCAGAATGATAGCTTCAACGACGTCATCAACGGCGTGCAGGCAACGGTAGACACCACCACGGGACAGCACTACACTGCGCCCTTGGGCCAGGGCGGCAGGCAATGGATCAACGGCAACAACATAGTCGTCGAATCAGGCCTTTCACCAGGTCCGGGGTTCACTCCGCTGACGCCGGTGAGTCGCTAGATAAGATGGTTGGCCCCCGGCAGCAGCAAACAGCGGAACAGACCCGGCCGGAAAAATACAGGCTCATTTCGAAAACCCGACCGGCAACCGTGGGCGATAAGGAAGCGCCAGAATCCCGTTACAAGTTTTCCCGTGGATGGCTATGATTGCTTTCGCTATAAAAAGACACGAGTAACATGAACCCACGCAAAGCAATCGCGCTCGCGATCATCATCCTCGTGATAACTGTAGCTGTCTACCTCATCAAGGATCACACGATCAGCGCAGGTTACAAGGCATACCTCGCCGCTGCCCTGAAGTCCAACCCCGGACCGGCGCGAAATGCTTACGTACACGATGCGCGGGCCGCCGTCCGCACCACGAGAGACGGAAAACTGCAAACCGAGCTGGAACAGTACGACACCGACATCGACCCAGCAACCGATACCACCTGTCACCTCTTGAAGCGGTCAGCAGACAAGGAGCGTGACATGATCAACAACTTCACCACTGGCATCAAGAACGGCACCCGCTTCCAGACTGGACCGCTGTCCGTCACCGGCATGAAGGCTGCGCTACCGGGCATGATCGCGGAGCACAAGATCCGAGTAGAGCAGTTCATCACCTGTGACCACGCGCAGACCGTGGTTGACCAATACCTACTATCCGACCTGATGTCCGCTGCTGGTATGAAGTGAGGAAACACGACCCAACGGCAGTGAAGGGACAGCAACGTGTGAAGAAAATTGCTTTTGAACGGAGATTAGGAGAACATGATACGTATGCCCGGCCCCGCGATTCAAGGGGCCTCCCGTGCACACCTGGTCAAGCCTTCCGATTTCGTTGGCGATAAAAGGCAATCAGGTCCATGGACTTCGGCGGCGCTGCATCCAACTGTCGCAGCATCGTGGTGATCTGTCCGCGATGATAGGTGCCGTGATTGACCACGTGCTGCAAAATCTGCCAAAGCACATCCAATTGGTCATCCCCGCGAAGGTCCTGATACTCGATCGTGCGCTCCACAGCTTCCGGCCCTAATCTTGCGAGCTGTTCGCGCATCTCGCCTTCAAGTTCGGCCCACTCCTTGCGAGCTGCGTCGGCATCGGGAATGCGGTCTGGCTTCTGAAATCCCTGTGGCTTTTCGCCCGCCAATCGAGTGATCCAAATGCGCTCGGCAGCGCAGATATGCGCAACGGTATCGCGTATCGAGTTGAAGCTGTTGCCCATGGGACGTATGAACTGCTCGGGCGTGATCGTCGCTACGGCGCCGAGCACCCGGTCGCGCGCCCAATAGTGGTAGTCGACGAGGAGGCAGAGATCGTCGTAGGTCATCAGGTTCAGTTTAGGCGAAATCGGCGGAATGGGGCCAGCAGCCTCAGGCTGTCCCTGTCTCACCCCTTCTGCGAACAGCTCCCTTGGGCGGAGCCGCTTTCCCCTGCGTGATTACTGGCTCGAGGTAGCGGAGAATAGCATCGCGCATAGCCTGCTGCAGGCGCGGGCGGGTGCGAGGCGAGGCGGTGGTGAGCTCGTCGAGGATTCCTCGGAAGATCATAAGGGCGACCTGACCGTGGTGGGCCGCTTCGGAGCGCGAGAGCGTGGGCAGTTCACGCCGGAGGCGCGCCGCGATGAAGTCGACGAAAACCTGCCCAAGTACCCGCTTGTCTTCGCGCGCGGCAGTTGAGAGCGGGGCATCGACGACGAGCGTGTGGAACTCGGGCCGCGTCCGGTTGAAACTCATGCAGACATCGATCAGCTCATGGATGGCCTCTGCGAAGCTCAAGGCACCTTCGGGGTCGATCGCCCGTTCCGCTTCGGCCATTTCGCGTGCGTACATCGAGGCGAGTGCGCTGGCAATGGCTTCCTTGTTGGGGAAAAACTGGTAGAGGGTGGCCGGGGACACGCCCGCTTCCGCGGCGATCGCGTTTGTGGTGGTCTCGTGGTAGCCAAGGCGCCCGAAGACCGCAGCTGCGGCGCGGAGCAGATTCTGCTGGCGCTGCTCACCTCGCGCGTTACGCTTGCGGTTTGGATCGAAGACGGCCACAGGACGATTCTCGCAGAAGCAAAAGATACAAGCAAAAACTTGCATCTTTGCCGAAATATAAGTATCTACTTGCATAGGAGGTGAACGGGCATGTTCACAGTGATGGGAATTACAGGCAACGTCGGCGGGGCGGTGGCAGAGAATTTGCTGGCCGCGGGCAAAACGGTGCGCGGCGTGGTGCGCAATGCGGGGAAGGCGAAAGCCTGGACTGACCGCGGCGTGGAGCTGGTGCAATCGGCGTATGACGATGCGACCGGGCTGGCAAAGGCGTTTGCCGGAGCTGAGGGTGTGTTCGCGATGATTCCACCGGACTTTGCGCCGGCTCCCGGCCTGCCGGACCAGAAGCGCACGATCGCCGCGATCCGCCAGGCGCTTGAGCAGGCGAAGCCCGGCAAGGCCGTGTTTCTTTCGTCCATCGGTTCGGAGCAACCGAGCGGTCTGGGGCTGATCACGTCGACGCACCTGATGGAGCAGGCGACCCGCACGCTGCCCATCCCTGTGGCCTATCTGCGCGCGGGCAGTTTCATGGAGAACTGGCTGGGAGCGTTGGACCACGTACGTGCCACAGGTGAGATGCCCTTCTTCTATGCGCCGCTCGAGCGCAAATTTCCGCTGGTAGCCGCGCGAGACATCGGCCTGGCGGGCGCCAAGGTCCTGCAGGAAAGCTGGACGGGCGAGCGCGTGCTCGAGGTGGACGGGCCGGAGGGTGGAACAGATTTGCACGAAACGGCGGCCGCGTTCGGCAGGGCGCTGGGCCGCGATGTGAAGGCCGTGCAGTTGCCCGAGGCAGCCTGGCAGAGTGTTCTGGAAACAATAGGCATGCCGGGAGACCGGACAGGGCTCTACATCGAGATGGTAAAGAGCTTCAACTCAGGCTGGATTCACTTCGGCAATGCGGGAACCGGGAGGTTCCACGGGCCAACGACGATCGAGGCGTTCGCACAAGCGCTGGTCAAGTAAGAAGAACAGGGGCATCGTGGAATAAGCCACATTTTGAAGCCCTAGAGTATTTGGAAGCAACCCGGTTACAGCCAGCCCACTCTCGGGACACCCGTTATCTCCGTCCGGACTGGAACAGGATCAGAGCTGTCCAAATTAGCGAATAAATCCATCGTGATGCGCAGGTGATCCGTTGATTGTGTGGAAGGACGTGGGTTCAACGAGAATCGGGTGGTTAGTGGATCGCTTGTCGGCATTCGCGTGCGGTCCGAGTGAAGCTGCAGGTCCCTCCACTCCGCTACCCCGGGGGCACCCTTCGACGTCCTGCTCGTCGGGAGCACGCCAGCAAAGGGCGGCGGCGATGGGCTGGGTTGACTTCGGTGCGGGAAGCATGTTCATTTGCTGATGCAGGGACCTATCCACATGAATCCGAAGCGGCCAAGTCGTCTCAAGCTATTGGACTATCACCGAAAAGACCTGCGTACGCATATTCACAGCAAAGCGGTCTTCGTAATCTTCCTCTGGCTGTTGAATTCCCCGTTGATGGTCGCCCAAGGCGCCCAGTCGGGGGAAATCCGCTCGCATTATGAGCGAGCGCAGAGTGATTTGCAGGCCAATCGGCCTGGGGATGCGGCCTTGGAGTTCCAAGCGATCCTGCGTCTCGATCCGAACAATGCGGAGGCCCACGCGAATCTCGGCCTGATCGCTTTCGCGGGCGCCAACTATGAGACAGCGGCGCGCGAGTTGCGTGCGGCGCTCAAGATTCATCCCTCCCTATGGAATGCGCAAGCCTTCCTCGGCATGTCTGAAATGCACCTGGGCGCCACGGACGAGGCGAGGCAGTCTCTGGAAGGCGCATTTGCGCATCTCGAAGACAAAAGCCTACGCATCCGCGTGGGAACGATGCTCATCCAACTCGACTACGAACTAGGGAAGCTTGACGATGCGCTGAATGTTGCTACCGCGTTGGAACAACTGGCGCCTGATGACCCTGATGTTTTGTACATTGTCTACCGCACGCATTCTGCCTTAGCGGCACGTGCACTGTCGACGTTGGCAAAGGTTGGGCCCAACTCAGCTCGCCTGCATGAGGTTCTTGCCGAATCCCATGCCAGCGATGGTGATTTTGTGGGGGCGATCTCAGAGTACGAGAAGGCCCTGGCAATCGACTCGACTCTGCCCGGGGTGCACTTCGAATTGGGAGAAGCTATCCTGCGCAATAAAGTCGATGAGGATTCGCGGGCTCGCGCGGAGCAACAATTTACAGCTGCCTTGGTGGAGAATCCGTATGACGCGCACTCGGAATATGAGCTGGGTGAAATCGCCTTTCTACGATCGCGTTGGCAGGACGCCTTGCAACACTATGCGCGTGCGGCGCAATTGCAGCCCACTCTGGTGGATGCGCAGGTAGCACTGGGAAAAGTGCTGGCCCAGCTTGGACAGCCGGAAGAGGCCACCAAACATCTGCTGGAGGCCGTTCGCCTTGACCCGGACAACGCGAGCGCCCATTACCGGCTGGCCCAGGTGTATCGAACGCTCAAACGCGATGACGACGCGCGTCGCGAAATGGAGGCCTTCATTGCTCTGCACAAAGCTGAGGATACAAACGGTTCTACCAAGAACCAATGACGACGTGGGCATCCGCAGACTAATGCGGTGAATAGCGCCCTGGTGTATGGTGGTGATCGTTTAGACCTTAAGGGGTCGGCTATCCTGGAAAGCAGGAAATGACAGAACGAATGGACAAACAGGCTTCCCGCGAAACCGTCATCCTGCGGGAACTGCAGCAGGCAGGGTCGGTTTCCGTCGAGAAGCTGCGGGAAATGCTGGAAGTGTCGATGGCCACGGTACGCCGAGATCTGCAAGACCTGGAGATGCGGGGTTTGCTCCGCCGCACCCATGGCGGCGCCGTATCCATCGAGCCGCTTTTCTATGAGCCCTTCCGCCATGACCGCTCGTTTCAAGACCAGGTGGGCCGTTATGCAGACGAAAAGCGCCGCATTGCCCACGCGGCGGCGGAGCTCGTCATGAAGGGAGAAACCATCGCGCTGACCGCCGGTACCACCACTACCGAGGTCGTGCGCAGCCTGCGCACGCAAAATGGCATCACCGTTGTTACTAATACAGTGAACGTCGCCATGGAGCTGAGCAACCGTAAAGATATCGACGTCTTCGTCACTGGAGGCCATCTGCGCGGCGATTGGTTTTCTATGGTCGGACCGGCTGCGATGCACGCCATGAGCAGGATATTCGTCGATACCCTCTTCATCGGGGTCAATGGCATCCACGTAAAATACGGCCTCACTTGTCTCAATGCCGACGAAGCAGAGATGAACCGCGCCATGGTGGAACAGGCGAAGCGGAAGATTGTGGTGACCGATCACAGCAAGTTGGATCTCGTGACCAATTGGCAGATGTGTTCGATCGACGACATCGATATGCTGATTACCGACACCGGCGCATCCGACGAGATGATTGCTCCCTATGAAGCGGCTGGAATCGTGATCAAGAGAGTTTAGTCAGGGAACGAAGTTCGGCCACACATCCGCGACCCTGGCAGGTTCAGAGACCCACTGAATCGAATCCGGATCCCTTAAGAATTGGCTGTAAATGCTGACCGACCTGTCGAGTCCCAGCGCGGGATACGCGCTGGGCGCCTTCACCGTCAATTCGGACGAAAGATAAGTGGGATTTCTTACCCAGTTCATGGGGGCCGGCTTCCCTTTTTGCGGGAGGAGCGGAAACCATGCCAGGCCGCCGTGAGCGCGCACTCCACGATAATCGAATCCGTACTCGCGATCGCACCAGGCTCCGAAGGCCATCCTCCGCGAGGGATCAGCATTGATGACACAGTGCGCCCAACCCGGCGGAACAACTACCTGATCGCCCACGCCGGCGGAAATCGCAAAGCAGCGCCCCGGGTGATCATCCGCGGTTTCCTGGGCGTAAATGATCGCCGAGCCCTCCCATATCTCGAAGAGCTCCGGCGGCGACCAGCCGGAGTGTGGCGCCGTGCTATGGATGTGACCCTGGGAGCGCACAGGCTCTTCACCCAATCTTCCGCCGGCAAACACCACCGCTCCCAGCAACAGCATGCGCCGGCGTAAATCCTCGTGATGCTCTTTCCTGCAGACGTCCATCGCAATGCCATAAACGGGGTCGGGACCATCACAATGCGGATCGCGCAAACTGGGCCGTATGTCGTCCAACCGGCGCATCTCAGCGATAGGGCCAGAGACGCCCGCACCATAGCGGAACGAAAGCTCATGGTCGGGGATGCACAAGTCCAAGCCGTGATGAAACTTCATCATCCACCTCGCACATAGGCCTTAATGGTGGCCAGTTCACCCCCGTGGCCGGGACGAATGGTGTATTCGCCTACCGCAGCAGGCACGATGAAGGTTTCCGCATAATGAATCGTCAGCGGCGGAAAAGCGCCGGAGGGGCTCTCCACGATGGCCGAATCCCCTTCCACCAAATTCAACACATTCAAGTTCCCCAAAGTATCGTGGGGCACGGATTTGGTGAACCAATGGCGCCGGGTTTCAAGGAACTCCAGCTCGTGCAGGCCTGTGCTTTCCTCGCGCCAGCCATCCCCGCACGATACTTTTTTAATCCGGTTGATCAGGTTCTTCTTGACCCATGCCGTGGTGCGGTCCCATTGAATATTCGCGAGGCCATGTTCCAAATGGATGGGCCGAGGCTTATTGTCCAGGCCGAGCCTTCCCCAATCCCACAGCTTGAAGGTGAAGATGTAGGGCGTCGCGCTGATCTCGAGCACAACACCGTCCCGCCCGGAACAGTGAATGGTGCCTGCCGGAATCAGAAAGTGGTCGTGCTTCGCGGCCGGCCAGCAACTGACATATTTTTCGGCCGGGAAATCGGGCCCACCGGATTGCGCAGCGTGCAGCTCCGCTTCCATGGCGAGCGGGTCGACGCCCTCACGAAGCCCTAGAAACAGCTGCCCGCCCGGCCCGGCAGCGAGCATGTAGTAACTCTCATCCTGGGTGTAATCGACGCCGAACTTCTCTCGGATATAGGAGGTGAGGGGATGCACCTGCAGCGAGAGATTGCCGCCCTGCATCGTGTCCAGAAAGTCGAAGCGAATGGGAAACTCTGCTCCGAAGCGCTGGTAAACCGTTTCGCCCAGCAGTGGGCGAGGCTGCTCGTGAACCAGGGTGAGAGCGGGAAGCTCAAACTCGCGCGCACCGAAACGAAGCACCAGGCTGTTTTCTTCTGGAACGCAGTCAAAACCCCAGGCGTAGTTTGACGGCCCCTCGGGTAAAGCAAATTGCCGGCGCATCCACTGACCACCCCATACACCCGGATCGAAGTATGGGACGACACGAAAAGGGCGACGGCTGACGGATTCCAGCGCCGAACGCAGGACAGGTCCCGCGACGCCGCGCAGGTCTTCGGAGTGATTGCCGTCGATCCAATAATCCACTCGATCGTAGAGGCGGTGCTTCAGCCGGTCAGCCGCGCGCCAATCGACGAAGAACGCACGCTTATACAGCTGGCCCGGCGAATCGCTGAAGTTGCTCAGCCCGAGGTTGGCGATCTCTTTTCGCCGCTGACGCTGTTGAATCTCCCACCGGGCGACGTCTACATAGACCAGCAAGTCTGCAGCGGGAAGGATGAGCGAAGCGCCCGCACCAATAGCTACGACCAATCCCGGCGTGCCAACACGGCATTGCTCGCGGGTTGCCCGCAGTCGTTCGGGATCGAAGAAATCTTCTAGGTCCCAGGGATGCATCCGCCCGAAGACCGGATCTTCGGTGAGCGTAGCAGCGAACTTCCGCTGCAGATCGCAGGGCGTCATAAACAACGATTCCGACTGGATGACCAGGGCGGGCGACAAGGCGGGAAGCAGGTTGTTTAGTAACGGCTCCAGCAAAACTCCGGGATAACATTCGACGGCGATCGACGTTCGCATCGCCAGCATCGATTGAATCGCTGCGACGATCTGCGTGCACCCCACATCACAATCCGCGTCACGCGACGATATCTGAACATAGGGCCGCTTATCGTAACTCGTCATCGATTCGCCCTAAGCAGAGGGATGGCTCCCAGCAGCGCGGCCTGATCGCCAAGCCCCCCGCGGCGCAGTTGCACCTGACCCCAGGGCGTCCACGCATACTTCTCGACATAGGCCTGCATGGTGGGCAGGAAGTCCTGAGCTCTTTTTGCCACAGCGCCGCCTACAATCAGCACCTCGGGATCATAGGCGTGAATGAGGGCCACGCAGAGCGCTGACCACACGTGTATGCAGTGATCCAGTGTGGCGCGGGCCACTTTGTCGCCGTGATCGGCGGCAGCAAAGAGCTGGGCGAAGTCAAGTTTCGACTGGCCGGCAAGACTGCCTGCAACGCCATTTGCATGCGAGGCATAAATCTCCGGCAGAAAACAGGTGGAGGCCTCGGCCTCAGCACACCCCAGATTGCCGCATCCGCACAGCCTTCCCCCGAGCACTACGGGCATGTGGCCACCGAGCGTTCCGGCTTGGCCATGCTTGCTGTTAAGCAGCTTGCCATCGATCACCGCAGCGCCGCCGATGCCGCTGCCCAGTGTGATCATGACCGCATCGCATGCACCCTTCGCGGCGCCGAATGCTACCTCGCCCAAGAGCGCCATGCGCGCGTCGTTTTCAATCGCGAAGGGCAGACCAAAGCAGGACCGGCACCAGGAGGCCAGGTCCAAATTCACCGCATCGTCGAATTTCTTGCTGGTGGAGAGGACTCGTTTGGCTCGTGAATCCACGATCCCGCAAAAGCCAAAGGCCAACCCTTCGCAGCTGGGCACAGAGATTTCAACCGCCTGTGTGAGCCGTTGCAACTCGTCTCGCATGGCAGGAAGAACGCTCAACAGGTTTCCGTTGCCGTCTGCCCTTACGATCGAGCTGATCAGGACCGACTCGTCTCGTACCACCGCGCAGGTTGCATGAGAGCCCCCCAGGTCGATGGCCAGCGCGTTCAAGGGTTCGGCACCAGTGCGGCTTTGCCGTCGACTTCGATCAGAGAGGCGCCGAAGCCGGAGCACCGGATGTTCTCGTAATCATGGCCCGCGTCACTGGGCCAACTGGCCAGAAATACCAGCTGGGTTTTCCCCGTGTTCGCAACCCGGTGTGCGGTATTTCCCGGTATGTAGTGAACCGTTCCTGGCGTCATGATCTCCTGCCGGGTTTCGCCGCTTTCCGCCATCAGGATCAACGCGCCTTCGCCTAGTACTGTGGCATAGTACTCGCCGCGGTTGCGAATGCGGTGAAAATGGCCGTGGGTCATAAAGTACTCCGCCCCGACTTTGCCCGGCTCGAGGATCGTGGTTCCCCAGAATAGACCGCCTTCGGTGCCCGGAGGAACAGGTTGCCAGAATTGGACACGGTAGACCAGAGTCTCGGGATCGAGGCATCGTCTAGCGGCTTCATCGCGAAAGATACCGGGAAGTTGGCCCAGTGTCTTTGCCGACTGCCGGACTGCGGCACCGGAGAGAGTGCCCGCGTTCCAGTGGACGAGTATCGGACTAGCAGAAATCCCCATAGCTAGCTTCCCTTGGCGCCCAGGGGGATCGGCGGCCAAAGCAGGAATTCACACAGTCTAAGTGGAGGTTTCGATTTCGCGCAAGGCGATAACGCACGAATTTGAGTATTTTATGCTTATTCGCTCTGTAATATGATTACTTTGAATCAAAATGCGCTCGATGACATTGAGAGCAAAGAGCACGCTACGGCTGCTGATTTCGGCTGTGCAGGACAATTGGACTCTTTTCTGGGAAGCTTGAAGATTGCAAACGCCCTTGCCCACAGATCCACCCATCATGGCTCACGAGCGCACCGGCCTGGTTGCGGTGACCCTGATCACCGGAAGCGCAGCCATCTCCGGGCTGCTCTTTGGCTACGATACGGCAGTGGTGAACGGCGCTCTTGTCTTTCTGCGAGCGCAGTTCAACCTGACGGCATTTCAAACCGAACTGGCGGCCACCTCGCTCCTGTGGGGCTGCGTGTTGGGGGCGGCGATGGCCGGCTATTTGTGCGATCGCTATGGACGCCGCCGTGTGTTGATGCTAAGTGGAGTGCTCTTCGTAGCCTCCGCCATCGGTGCGGCGTTGCCAACGGCAGCCTGGCAATTTCTTCTCGCGCGCCTGGTGGGCGGAATAGCCATCGGCTGCGCTTCGCTGGTCGCGCCCCTCTATATCGCCGAGATCTCGCCGGCGGCGATCCGAGGGAGGCTGATCTCCGTGTATCAGCTGGCCATCGTGATTGGCATCCTGGTGGCCTATGTCAGCAATTACTACGTGGCCCGGCTTGGCCAATCAAGCTGGCGCTGGATGTTTGGACTCGGCGCGATACCCGCCTTCTTTCTTTGCCTGGCGCTTTTCTGGATCCCGGAGAGTCCGCGATGGCTGGTGCAGCGCGGACAGATCAAAACCGCGCGCGAGGTTTTGCTCCGCATCGCTCCGGCCGGCTCTGTCGAATCGTCTCTCGCCGAGATTGCCGCCTCGCTCCAGCAGGAATCGATCACGTATCGCGAACTGCTGGGAGCCGCACTACGCCGCCCCATGGTACTGGCGGTTATGCTAGCCGTGATCCAGCAGGTTACCGGGATCAATACGGTGCTGTATTACGGTTCGATTCTCTTTCAGGAACACGCCCGCCAGTCCGCCAACAGCGCTCTCGCCTTGAATATCCTGATCGGTCTGGTGAATTTGGTGTGCACGGTGGCGGCGATTTCGTGGATCGACCGTTTCGGCCGGCGGCCGCTGCTGCAAGTCGCCACCGGTGGCATGGCGATTTCGCTGCTCGCGTTTTCCTTCACGCTGCGGTGGCACCCGGAGATGATCACTCTGCTGATGGCCGCCGTACTGGCGTATGTCGCGTGTTTTGCAGTGGGGTTGGGCCCCGGGGTGTGGGTATGCATCGCGGAACTCTTTCCTAACCGAGCCCGGGGACGCGCCATGTCGGTAGCGACCGTCGTGCTGTGGGTTGCCGTCTCGATCGTAACCGCAACCTTTCTCAGCCTGATCACGTGGTTGACGGTAGCCGGCGTCTTTTTTTTCTACGCCGTGCTTTGCGTGTTGTCGTTTGTGTATATCCGGGTCTATCTGCCCGAAACCAAACAAAAAACCCTGGAAGAGATTGAACAGTCCTGGAGGTAGTGGGGGTGGAGTTTTTTCTTCTTCACCCCGTTCGACTGTCTGCCGGGCGATCGCATCGGTGAGCTGTCCAAATTAGCGCGCAAATCCTTCTGGACGGCGCAACTTGCCGAATGCGTGGAAGAGCACGTGGACAGGCGAAATCGGGTTGGTGCTGTGGCAGTGCTTCCGTCCATCCACCTTGGCATGGGTGGAGATGGATGGACGGAGCTGTGGGGAGTTGTTAGAGGGAAGGGCGCACAGCAGGTCCTTCGACAAGCTCCCACGGCACGCCGGGGCAGGCACGGCAGGCTCTGCGGGACCCAATTTAGTGAGCGTAGTTAGCCCCAATGTTTGGCCTTCAACGACGGACTGCAAGGCTGTCCCCTTGGGTCTTGGGAGGCTGAGGTGTCTTGTGCTCCCAAAGGCCCTTTGTGATTCTTTTGGGCCTAATACGTCAGCGATTATGATCGCTTGTGCATATTTCGCTCATTTTCGTGGTTGACAACTCCACGATTTGCCGTCTATCTTTTCTCGCGTGGTGCCGAACCGGCTATCGACAACAAGCCACTCAATCCGTCTCATGCAACAGACCGGGGCCCCGAAAGAGCACTTCCAGGAGGCAAACCCATGCAGATGTCTCAGTCTTGCTTCGCCATCAAGCGGCCCCATCGGATGTCACTGAAAGGCGGACTTTGGAAAATCCCGGTTGCCGGCTTCGTTCTGTTTGCCGCCGCGCTGACGCTCGGCGACCTATTCGATGCATATGGGCAAGCCGTTTGGGGATCCATCACCGGCTATGTTACGGACGCGACCGGCGCCGCTGTTCCACAAGCCACCGTAACTGTGACCGAAGAGCAAACGGGTATCGAGACGACCGTTCAGGCGGACTCGGCCGGTTTCTACAATGCCACGCACCTAAACCCGGGGCAGTACACGGTTTCGGTACGCATGCCGGGTTTTAGCGGGTTCGTTCGCCAACATGTTCTCGTGTTGGTCGGCTCCTCTGTTGGCGTAGACTGCCCGCTCAAGGTTGGCTCTGCCTCAGAGACGGTGACAGTTACCTCAGCCCCTCCCATTCTCAATACTGAAAAGACAGATGTGAACACGCGATTTGACGCGCAGATGATCGATAGCTTTCCGGTTGTGGGCAACAACATCACCCAACTCTATAGCCTCGTGCCGGGTGTGCTCTCCGATACTTTTCAGATGGGCACCGGTGAAAACCCACAGGGAACCAATCGCACCTATGTCAACGGAGTCTGGTCAGGCGCCCAGGTGTACGTGCTTGACGGAATCACTGACGTTGACTACGGGTTTAGCGGGATCCAGGTGATCAACCCACCACCAGATTCGGTACAGGAACTGAAAATCATCACCGCCGACTATGATCCGGAGTTTGGCAATACGGCTGGGATGGTGGCTCAATTTGTTACGAAGTCAGGGAGTAACCAGTTCCATGGCTCCGTCTACGAATACAACCAGAATTCCGCCACCTTCGCAGCAACGCCATTCACCGGGGGGCTTCCCGCTCAGCCATACAATTGGAATCAGGCGGGGTTCAGTCTGGGCGGCCCGATAAAGAAGGATAAGATTTTCTTCTTTGGCGACTATCAACTCATCCGACTGAGTGCGAACAACTCCGTTGTGACCACGGTGCCCACGGCTGCGTTTCGCAATGGTGATTTCAGCTCGTTGGCCTCTACCGCCCCCATCTACGACCCGAACTCCGGAAATCCAGACGGCACTGGACGCACAATGTTCCCCAACAACGTGATACCCACCGCCAGGCTCGACCCGGTCGCCCAGAACCTCGTCGCCCTGCTGCCGCTTCCGAACCTCAATCAAAGCACGGACCTGAACTACCTGGGCGAGGAGTTACAAACGTTCAACACCAACGAATATGACGCTCGCATCGACTGGAGCATCACGGAAAAAGACAAATTGTTTGGCCGTTACAGTCTTTACGACACCGACCTGGATAACCCAGGTGCGTTCGGTATAACGGCCGGGGGCCCGGCGGCCGGGGGCCTTAGCCCGGAAACCGCGAACACCCGCAGCCAGCAGTTCGCACTGAACTACACACGCACGTTCGGTTCAAGTCTCCTGGGCGAATTCCGCGCCGGGTTTGACCGGTTTGCTATCGACGCTCTGCAAGTCGATAGCGCTCTCCAAACCAACACAAAGGTGGGAATACCCGGAATTAACACAGGAAACCCGCAGACGGGCGGGCTGGCCGGCATCAATGTCAGCGGCCCGGTGGGGATTTTTACCATGGGCATTCCCAGCGGCGTTGGCATACCCCGCTTTGAAGGGTCAACCACCTTCGAAATCGTAAACAACTGGACCAAGATCTTCGGGGGACACCAGATCTTGTTTGGCACTGACCTTCTGCGGCAGGATTTTAATTTTCTTTCGGTAAACGCCAGCACGAGGGGAAATTTTGACTTTAATCCCTCTGTGACCGCCAGCCCCAGCGTGGCCACTTCAGGCTTGGGTGTCGCTTCCTTCATGCTCGGCCTACCTTCAGAATTTGATCGCGCGATCTTTACTCAGTTCCCTGGCGAACGTCAGACGAGAGCGGGCCTCTATGTGCAAGACATCTGGCGCGTGAACCCGAAGCTTACTATTAATGCAGGGCTGCGGTGGGATTACTTCGAACCCGTTAAGCCTGCGCATGCGGGAGGCCTGGCTAATTTCGACACAGCGACAGGACAAATCCTTCTGGCGGGCTTGGGAAAAGTCTCCAGCAGCGCCGATGTGCATACCCCACTCGATGACTTCTCACCTCGGTTGGGTCTCGCTTACAAACTCACCCAAAACACGGTCGTTCGGGCCGGGTTCGGCCAAAGCTATTTCAGCTCCGGTTACGATGCCACTTTCTATCACCTAACCAGCTTCTACCCGATTACCGCTCAGCAGACGATACAGGCCTCGAACATTTACCAATATGTTTTCCCCATCGCTGATGTTCCCGCTGCTGCCCCTGCTCCGGCCCTGCCAAGCACCGGACTTTTGACACCTCCAGATGGGACGCTGCTAAAGACGCGCGCTTTAAACTTTCTCACCGAGAACATATACTCCTGGAATCTCACCGTCGAACAACAGCTGGACGCACGCACGACGCTGAACGTCGGATATGTGGGAACCAAGGGGACTCACATTAGTTTTGGGCAGAATATCAATGCGGCCGGCCCTGGTGTTGGACCTCTCATCAATCGCCGCCCCTATTACAACGAGTTTGGCCTATCTCAACCCATCGACCTACAGGGCAACATGGTCAACCAAAACTACAATGGGCTGGTCGTCGGAGTGAAGAGACGCTTTACCAAATATCTCGGATTCACGGGGAGCTATACTTGGTCTAAGACTCTGGGTTACTACCAATACAACCCGGTAGATCTGAAGTCCGACTATGGTGTCGGCGGAAATACGAATGCTTTTTTTGAAGGTAGTTCCGGAATCAACCGGTCTTCTGTTTTCACCCTAGGATATACCGCGCTGCTTCCCTACGGCCGTGGCATGCGCTTTGGCGCCAATAGCTCAGGCGTAGCCAATTTCTTTCTCGGCGGATGGGAAACGAGCGGGGTTTGGTCAGCGGAATCAGGATTGCCATTCTCAGCCTTTGTTTCCAGCAACACTTCGCTGAATGCGGACTTCAGCCAGATGGCTAACCGCGTATCCGGAGCGTCTCTGTATGCCAATAAGAACTTTTCCCATTGGTATAACGTCTCTGCGTTTGCGATCCCAACGTGTTGCCAATATGGCAATGCCGCTCCGGGACTGCTGACTGGACCAGGTGTTTTCAAAGCCGACCTTGCCGTGTGGAAAGAGTGGAAGTTCTCCACCCATTTCACTGAGCCTATGGCTCTGCAGTTCAGGGGAGAGGCGTTCAATGCTTTCAACCACGTGAATGCGGGAATTCCAAATAACAATATCGACGATCCTGCCGCCGGCCAAATCACATCACTTCAGTCTGGTCTGCCGATGCGGGAATTCCAGCTCGGATTACATTTGCAGTTCTAAGAGTAAGTCTCCAGCTCGCGTTTCCCAGTTAGATCGCCCACGATCTAACTGGGACGCTGCCCTGCCCCGGCCTAACCACAGCCTTAGTACGAAAGACGTCGAAGAGGAATGTATGCGGAAGCGTGACCGGAGGCAGTTTCTACGGGAATCCGGGATGGTCCTGGGTTTTGTTGCACTGAACTCGCAAATGAGCCCGGCTGAGTATGCGCATCTATTCAGCGATGGAAACAACTCTTCGCTGGCGAAGGCGCCACTCTTCAACACCAACCTGCAAACAGCCATCGGGCTGGGAGATGAGACGCCAGGGATCGTGGATCAGTATGGCCAGCTGGACTCGCGCAACGCAAGAATATCTTTGGACATAGGGACAACTCCGATAGAGTCGCCCGATTTTCATTGGTCCCAATCTCTTGCGAATGGATACTTGCCGATCATCGACACGGAGCTTCGGTCGAGCCAGGGGATCGTACGCTGGACGGCATACGCGTCGAACGCGTCGGATCTGGGCGGTGAATGCTTCGAGTTCATCAAAGCCGACCTCCCGCTGCGAGTCCACCTTTGGTTCCCTTTCACCACCAGGATCGAAATAAACAATGGCATCGTAACAAGTGGCGACAAGATCCTGGCGCTGTTTCCTGCTGGGGCGAGCGTGAAGGTATCGCAGGCAAAGTACAACCTGATGACGCCTGAACGGGAGACTTGGTCTTTCAACAAGCCGCCATGGTCGCCTATCAGCTCTCACCCAAAACCATTTCCCGGCATCGACCCGGCATTCGCGAGCGGCAGGGCATCCTTTCTTTTTCGCCCATTGCACTACCGTTTTCCGGTGCAGCCGGGGAAAACGTATCACGTTGTCCTCGGTTTAATTGTGCCCAGGCGTGGAGTGGATGACACGTTAAACCCGTCGCAAACAATGCTGAGGTTGACGACGAATGGCACGTCGCATGTGGTTAACATGGCTGACCTTGAGCCCGGCAAGCCGTTTCTTCATGACTTTGTGGTTCAGGCGCCCGAGCCTGAAATTCACGTCACCTCGGCGACGGACCCATCCTCGACTTCTCCCTATCGGCCTACGCTTTTGAATGCCATATGGGTCTTTGACAGCGTGGTGAAGCTCGATCAAGTCGCGACGGGATCGCTAAGCGAGAAGGCGCTGTTCCATGTTCGTTGTGGCGAGGAACCTGCGGAGGATGTGGCGTGCGGCGTCACTCTCGACTACACCTCGGCGGCTGCGAGCGCGGCCAAATGCCGCATCCAGCTGCCCTACCGTCTCAGCGCGGGCGACCATGACAAGATTACCGCCTTGCGCGCCGGATCACAGGGAGCGGCTGCAAAGCAAAGGTGGGAACCACTCGTCTCACAGGGAGCACAATTCAGCACTGGCGATGACAGGCTCGACAATCTCTACAAGACTTCGCTCATCAATATATTTCTGCTGCGCACCAAGTATCCGGGTATGGCGAACGGAGGGCAGGATCTCTACGTGGTTAAGCCGGGCGCGACTATCTATGACGCGTTTTGGTATCGAGACGGCGCGTATCTTACGGCTGCCCTCGATGTTGCCGGCCACTTAGAAGAAGCGGAGAACTCTCTTCGCCTCTTCTGGCAAGCGAATCTCCCTGGAGACTTCGGCGCTTACGGGCAACAGGAGTGCGGAGCCTGGCAAGCCCCGCTAGACGAACTCGATAGTCAGGGGCAAGTCATGTGGGCGCTGGTGCACCATGCCCAGTTCTCCGGAAATCTTGCGTGGCAGAAGGCGGTCTATCCAAGCGTTCGCAAGGGTGCGGCATGGGTCAGGGATGTCACCGGGCAAACCAGGTTTATTGAGGAGAATGGTGAACGGCCTATCTACTATGGCTTGTTGCCAGAGGCTGAAGGCGAAGCCATCGGTCACGGTTATATTTACTATCACGACTTCTGGGCCGTCCTCGGCCTTCAGATGGCTCTTGAAGCCGCCAAGGCTCTCAATGAGGACCAGGATGTGCCATGGATGACGAAGGAATACGAAACTTTCTGCGCAAACCTTTCCACTTCGGTTAAGCAGGCGTATGAGCAAGTCGCGCTCAATAAATACATTCCCGCTACTCCTTTCGATCCCGTCTCTCGCATTGATATCTGGGGTGCCATTGCAGCACTCTATCCGACGCGATTCCTTGAACCGAATGATCCGATGATCTCCCGGACACTTGACCTTATGCTCCAGCACTCCCAGGAGGATGAGTACACGTACTTTAACAGGAAGAAAATCTGGACCTATCTCACTGCAGACTGGGCGATGTGCTACTTGCTTCGTGACGATCTGGCGACGTTCAACAGGTTGTTCGATGGCTATGTAGCGCACGCCTCGCCGACCAATGCCTGGATCGAGGAGATGTTTATCGAATCGCGCTTAGGGACTGGGGATATGCCGCACGGCTGGGCAGCGGCGCAATATGTCCATTTGCACCGTAACGCTTTGGTTTTCGAGGATAAGGATGTTCTTCATCTCTGCTGGGGGGCTAGGGAGGGGTGGCTGAACAATGGGATTTCCGTCAAACGAGCTCCTACCAAGTTCGGAACCGTGGACTTCACGTTCCAGCGCAAGGGTAAGACGCTCATCCTGGATTACAAATTTGTCCGTGGACAGCACCAGGAGAGCTGCCGGCAGGTCCGATTACACATTCCGCCGGCGGCGGAGCAAAATGAGTCCGTCCACGTGAATGGTAAGGTTCGCGATTTGCAGCCCAACCAACGTGTGATTGAGCTGGAGTAGGCGAGGGTCTGCCTCTCCTTCCACACAAAAGGACGGGGCCCCCACATATCGCGAAAGACGAGCGAGATGTGGCCCCCCGTCCTTTGGATGCGGGAAAGGCGCACAGCAGATCCCTCGGCTTCGCTCCCACGGCACACCGGGGCAGGCGGGATGACAAAGTGGAGGGCCGTGACTTTCATTAAGAACCGTCACATGGTTGGAAAAAGCTGCAAATTCTTCGGCTACTTGCTGGACGAATGCCCGATGGTGAAACGCAAACCCACCCGGAAGGTAAAGGGCAGCGATGGATAGCCTATGGGGGCGATTTTCTTGTTGCTGGTGAGGTTGTCGAGCTGGGCATAGGCGGCAACCCAGGACAGGAACTGGTAGCTTCCGCCAAGATCGAGCTTGGCATAGCCGGAGTCGAGATTGCGGTTGGGCAGCAGCAGCGAGTTCCCTTCCACCAAATCACGGCCGCCCAGAAAAGTAGAATCGTCACTCCGGCTGGCAAAGGCGGCGTGAACACCACTGCATATTGTTCACCGCTGTAGCTCACCGAAGCAAAGCCGGTATGCGGCGGCCGCTGAAAGGGACGCGCGCCCCGCAGCGGGTCAAAGGCGCCGATGGGCACCGTCGAGAAGGAGGGCGCGGGTCCTCCAGGCAGGCCGGTGTTAAATGATGGCTGCAGCGCATCGGAGGTAAAGGAGCGCTGCACCACCGCATCCAGATAGGTATAGCCTCCGCGCAAGAACAATGTCCTGAAGACGCTGTATTGCACTTCGCTTTCTACGCCCTGGGCGCGGAATGCCTGCGAGTTCAGATCGAGGGGACCCGCGCTGCTCAGAAGGCTCTTGAGCGACTGCTGCTCACTGGGACTCAATTGCGGCAGCAGCGCCGGCACTTCCGTGGCGGGGACCGGCTCAATCTGCCTGCGGTACTGGTTATGGAAATAGCCGACCCGCAGCAGGCCGCGCTCACTCAGAAAGCTTTGCGCGACGCCGCCCTCATAGGTGCGCGACTGCTCCTCCACAATGGGTGAGATATGGTACTGCTGAATTGCTTCGCGGCCGCCCTGCTGGCCCAGAAGGAAGTCATACAGCGACGCGAACTGCTCGTCGAGGGATGGCTCCTGGAAGCCTTGGGCGAAGTTGGACCATATCTTTGTGCCGTGAAAGACTCCCTTGCCCGGCCGCACCGGATAATAGGCCAAGCCGAGACGGGGCACGCCCACCGTCCCAAAGAGCTGGTTCTTCTCCACTCCGCCACCCAGCGAATAGAAGAGCCGGCTGTGGTAGTTGCCCTGCACTTGCCCGGTGTAGTCATAATTGGCGCGCTCTATCTTCTGATCGATCCCGTAGACGGCGGACTTCTTCGCCCCGCGCTCATCGTCGTAGCGAAAGGTGAACAAGCCGAGGATGTGCTGGGTGAACGGGTAGTCGCTCTGAAAGTAGAACTGGTCGCGATTGTTGACCTGCTCCACGGTGTTGGGATAACGTACCGGGGAAGTTCAGGATCGCCTGTCCCGTTACCGAGTATCCGTTGGCTCCGTCGATCACGGTATTGTAACCGTAATAGTTGTTCGATGTAGGTGAGCTGGATGCCCGCGGGGTAAAAGTTGATATCCTCTTCGCGCTTGCGCGTCATGCCGTAGCGCACCAGGTTGTGCCAGTTGCCGTAGGTGCGGTTTTCGATCGATGCTCCAAGATAAGTGTCCTGATTCGATCGCTTGCCGGCGTTGGCGATGCCATAGAAGTTGAAGGGCCCGGGGGTTCCGGTGGCCGCGTCGCTATTGCTGGCGGTCACGCGAATCTGGGTTGCCGAAGTGAAGGCGTAGCCCAGGTTCGCGCTCCCAGTATCGTCGTGAAACTCATCCATCTTGATGGAGTTGTCGCTCTGGAAGGCCTCAAAGCCGCCGTAGTAGTCGAGCCTCTTGTAGGTGCCCCCGAGCTGCGCCCGGTTGCGAAAGGTGGTGAAGGTGCCGGCATCTCCCTCATAAAACAGCGACGGAAAGGCTGTGCTGCCGCGCGAGGTCCTCACATTCACGGATCCGGAAGCAGCATCCGAGCCGTAGAGCACGCTGTTGGGACCGCGATAGACCTCGAGGTCTCCTATGCCGGTGGTCGACAGATTGCTGTAGTCGAAGGCGCCGCCGATATCGCCAATGGGAACTCCATCCTGGTTCACCTGGTTGGAATCGGGATTGCCGCCGCGAATGAACAACGAGGCCAGAGCCGCCGTACTCGCCCTGACGCACCACAAAGTCTCCCGGCACCTGGCGCAGCGGATCGATCAGATCGGTGCGGTTGGGGAAGCTTGCACTGCGCTGCGGGGTGACCGCAGAGCTGATCTGGGCCTCGGGGGTCGGCGTGCCGGTGGCAGAAACAACCATCTCCTGCCGCGCGTTGGACGACTCCAGCACAATGTCTTCCAGGTGGCTGTCCGCGGCTCCCGCGTAGAAGCTTTGGGTGGTGATCTGTTTGAAATTATTTGCCGAGACCAGGACGTAGAACCGCCCCGAGGCACTGCTGCTGATCTGATAGGTGCCGTCCGAGCGGGTCACCGCGATCGCCACAATCTGGCCATTTTGCAGCAACACGACATTGGCATGGATGACGGCCATGCCCAGTGAGTTGGTCACAGTTCCGCGAACGATCGCCGCCCGGGTGGTGAGAGCCGTGAAGAGGATCAGGAAGAGACAGAAGCTAAATGGCAGGAGGTACTTGCGCCGCGATCGAACCGGCATGAAAATCCTTTTTTCTCCCGGAACGAGGTGCCCGCACCTCAATAGACGCCGCGCACGGTTCCGACGCGCAGGCTTTGGAAAGAGAATGGTGACCCCGGGAAGACTCGAACTTCCGACAAACAGTTTAGGAAACTGCTGCTCTATCCACCTGAGCTACGGGGCCCTTGTCTTGACTCACTTGCTACGGCTTCAGTTTAGAGCATTTTCGCGATCTGTGATTTAGGCCGGCGCTCCGGTTTGAGGCTAGGCAGGAACGGTGCGGACTGATGTTTTATAGCCATCCTTCACGGCCTGCAAGCGGAGTTCATACCTTTCAGCTTGGCGCGGCTGATAGACAAGGGCAGGACGGAAACAGGCCAGACATGTGCCGCCTTTGTGGCGCACGCTGGGATAGAGGATTCCGTTCGACTGTTGGGCGAGAAGTTGTTGCGCCAGCAGTTGCGGCGGCAAGTAGCATTGCGGCACGGGTTCGGGCTCCAGACAATGCACGTACTCTTGCGCTGGCTCCAGAGCGTGAAAAGGGCCGTGAAAATCGGCCTGCCAGTCGTCGTAAGTGGAGACTTCTTCGTTCGGCCGGTCGTAGGGCAACCCGGGAACGACCATTTCTGAAAGCCGCTTCGACTTGTGATATGCAACTTCCGCAATCGAAGTCTCCACCTTTTTCGCCGCGTACCAGGCGCCTCGAGTGGTGTCGTTGAAGCGAGATCCAAACGGGCCGGGATGAAGAAACGCGGCGCGAATGATATGAGCGTTGGGAATTCCGTAGACCAGTTCGAAATGACTGATTCCGCTCAGGCCATTGAGTTCGCCCTGGATACGCTCGTTGGTTGCGGCATCCAGCCGGGCGGCATCCGCAAGCATCGCCTCATTGCCTGCGACCTCTTCCAAAACGGTTCCAGTCTCGCTGTATCGCGAGGGAATCAGCCGATGCATGCCCTTCTGGCGGAATTCCCGGACCGGAGGCGTCAACGCCCGCCCCGCCAGGCGTCCAGCATACGGCGAACCTCCGCCATGCCCGGCTGGCCGTGGCGGATCATGTAGTCGATGGGAGCCTGGCCGGCGAAGAGCGGGCCGCGGTTTTCCAGCGTGATCCATCGGTCTGCCCAGGGCTTACCGAAGTAGATGTTCAGCGCCTTATAGATTCCGATGACCAGAGAAATGCGCGTCAGGGTGTCCTGGTCGAGCTGTTTGCCCTTGGGTTTGGTTTTCCAGGCATGAAAGGTTGAGGAGGCCACACCGCCCAGCAGCGCTCGCGCCTGGGCTTCGTTCAAATCCCATTTCTGCGCGATGTTCACGAACACCTTGATGGCGTTCTCGCTCAGTTTCCTCCGCTCCTGGGCATCCGTGAGGTCAGGAGCCTGGTCGAAGGAGTATCCCGCCACATTGGGAGCAGCCAGTGCTGTTGCCATAGGGTATTCTCGCCTCCGAGATATATTATTCTCGATTTCGAGAACATCGGCAAGTGAGTATGGCAGGGCGCGCCTCTTAAGGGCGCGCCCTTACCAATTAGCGAATTCGGGGGGTCGCAGCTGGGGACGGGGGAGCCCATGCAGGAATCTTGGGCGCACACGACTTAACTGACAATGACCTGTTCGTGCTATGGCCAGTTGGTGGGAGCAGTACCCACACCGCCAATCCCGCCCTGCTAACACACAGGGGCTATGCGCCCAGGCTTTTCAAGCGGAACAGCGCCGCGATCAAGGCATCGATATCTTCGAAGCTGTTGTAGAGCGCCAGGGACGGACGCACCGTGGTCTCGACCCCAAAGCGGCGCAGCGTGGGCTGGGCACAATGGTGGCCGGAGCGCACGGCGATCCCTTCGCGGTTGAGAGCGGCGCCCACCTCTTCGGTGCGGAAGCCGGCGAGCACAAAGGAGAGCACACCCGCCTTTTCCTTGGCGGTGCCGATGATGCGCAGACCGGGAACCCGCAAGAGCCCCTGGGTGGCGTAGACCAGGAGTTCATGCTCGTAACGAGCAATGTTGGGCATGCCGATGTGGTCCAGGTAATCGATGGCCGCGCCCAGTCCTACGGCATCGGCGATGTTGCCGGTGCCGGCTTCGAAGCGTCCAGGCGGTGGCTGATAGGTCGTCTTCTCAAAGGTGACGTCGACGATCATGTTTCCGCCTCCCTGCCAGGGAGGCGTCTCGGCCAACACTTCAGGCTTGCCGTAGAGCACTCCGATGCCGGTGGGCGCGAAGACCTTGTGCCCGGAGAAGACATAGAAATCGCAATCGAGAGACTGCACATCGACCGGCATGTGGGAAACGGCCTGCGCGCCGTCGACCAGAACGCGGGCTCCATAGCGGTGAGCCATTTGCACCATCTGATGCGCCGGGGTCATGGTGCCGAGGGCATTCGAGACCTGGGTGAAGGAGACCAGGCGAGTCTTTGGGCTTAGCAGCTTCTCGTACTCATCGAGCAAAATCTGGCCATCGTCGTCGACCGGCGCGACGCGCAGGCACGCGCCCTTTTCCGCGCACAACATCTGCCAGGGAACGATGTTGGCGTGGTGCTCGATCCAGCTGATGACGATCTCATCGCCCTTGTTGATGTGACGCCGTCCCCATGCCTGGGCGACCAGGTTGATGGCCTCGGTTGCGCCGCGGACGAATACGATCTCTTTCGAGGAAGAAGCATTGAGGAAGTGCGCCACCTTGGTGCGCGCATCCTCGTAGGCATCGGTCGCGCGCGCTGCCAGGTCATGAGCGGCACGATGAATGTTCGAGTTCTCGTGTTCGTAGAAATACGAAATCCGGTCGATCACGCTCTGCGGCTTCTGCGTGGTTGCCGCGTTGTCCAGCCAGATCAACGGACGGCCGTTCACACGTTCGTTCAAGATCGGGAAATCGCGGCGCACCGAGCCAATATCAAACTGCTGCCGCGGAAGCTTGAGGTCGCCGACCGCCGCGGGATGCGACATAGCGGACTTGGGCTCGGGAACAGATGCATTTCTTTGCAGCCTTGTCAGATGCGGTCAGCAGGCCGCTGTCCTCAAGAAAGTACAACGAAGAGGGTTCTGTCAAAACAGCTCTGGCATCGTTTTCGTTCAGTAACGGCGAGGCAGTGGCGCAAGCGTGCGGCACGCCGGCGGCTGAAGGAAGGAAACAATGCGCGGTCAAACTCCGGCATCGGGAGCGAAAAAGGAGATGACGGTATCGCTGCAGCGGCGACGGACTGTACAGCCGGCACCTCCGCGGCACGCCCCACGGTCAGCCGGGACGGGTCCATTACGCTACGCTCCGTGCCGGATGAAAATTCTGTGGGAATCGCGACGCGTCCGTTGAGGCCGCCGGCGTTATCCAGAAAGTAGAAGGGAGACGCGGTAGTCAACGCTGATTTTGCATCGTCCTCCGTCCGCAACGGGGAAAGGGGGGCAGCGCGGGCACACCGGCCGCGAAGGACGGGAACAAAGCCTCGTCAAACTCGGGCATGGGAAGCGAGAAGGGAGACGATGGAAACGCTGCTGCAGGGATGGAGGGAACCGCAGGTACCTCCACTACGCTACGCTCCGGTCGGGATGACAACATCTGTGGGAGCGACCGCCGCTAGTTGCCCCGGC
This sequence comes from uncultured Acidobacteriaceae bacterium, assembly GCA_963746595.1. Taxonomy (GTDB): domain Bacteria; phylum Acidobacteriota; class Terriglobia; order Terriglobales; family Acidobacteriaceae; genus PALSA-350. Next base: position 285,358 of record CAVVBS010000008.1, on the reverse strand, counting down.
GCGAACGATGATCGCTCGGGAACGGCGGATGACACTCCCTGGCATACGGCCGAGGAATTTGCCGGCCGACGGGATGGCACGGCACCGAGGGCAGCGGCATGCCCAACTGCGGCAGCCTGGTTTCAAAGGCCGAGCCGGCGTAGGAAGCATCGGGCGCAGATGGCACCACGCCAGCTGGAAAAGCCGACGCCGGCTGCGCGCGGAAGAACTCGTTGGCCATGCGCGTCAACATGCGTCACATCGGGAAGCGAAGCCGCTTGGCCGATGCTGTTCTCGTCCACCGGCAGCCTTTCGGTCAACCGCGCAGCAGAATCCTCTCGCGTAGTTTTGATCACTTGTACTCATGGTATTGTCCGACTTCTACATTCTCGAGCACACCCAGGGCGTCTTCGGCCAGCACCGCCGCGGAGCAATACAGCGACACCAGGTAGGAGGCGATGGAGTTGCGGTCAATACCCATGAAACGGATGGAAAGGCCGGGAGTTTGTTCGCCTGCCAGTCCGGGCTGAAAGAGTCCCACGACGCCCTGCTTCCTTTCGCCGGTGCGGAGCAACAGGATACTGGTCTTCCCTGCCCCGTCAATATTCATCTTGTCGGTGGGAATCAGCGGAATGCCTCGCCAGGTCAGGAATGGCGAGCCGAAGATGGTCGCCGTGGGCGGAGGAACACCGCGGAAGTGTACACTCACGGCCAAAGGCGGCGATGGCGCGGGGATGAGCCAGGAAAAAGGCCGGTTCCTTCCAGATGCGAGAGAGCAATTCATCCAAATCGTCGGGTGTGGGCGCAGCCTGGCGGGCCTGAATCTTGAATGCGGGATCGACGTTGTTCAGCAGGCCATAGTCAGCGTTGTTGATCAGCTCGCTTTCCTGGCGCTCCTTGACCTTTTCCACGGTCAGCCGCAACTGCTCCCGGATCTGATCGTGCGGATGGCTAAACAGATCGGAGACGCGGGTGTGAATATCCACCACGGTGGTGATCGCACTCAGCGTATATTCGCGCGGAGTTTCCACGTAGTCGACAAAGGTCTCGGGCAATGTCACGTTCATCGCGCGATCCGCAAGCGACCTCGATATCCGAATCGTTCTTGACCTTGTTCACTCTGTAGGTACCAGATTCGACCGGCACCCAATTGAGCAACTGCACCAGCCAGCGCGGAGTAATGGCCGTAAGCTGCGGCGGCGTTTTCGTTGTATTGGCTAACTGCCTTGCTGCTACATCCCCTAACGCCCGACGACCCCTCTGCCATAGACACCTGCTCCTTTTTCGCGAACCTTGCGACAGTTGAATCATAGATAAAGGCCGCATGGGCAGGAATCGCAGAAATATGGAAAATCGGACCATTCGCCGTAGAAAGAATCGACAAGTCGCTCCTGGACCTCATAATTTAAGGACAGCGTGCACGATATAGGAGGTACTCAACTTACCTATGACTGGATTGGTTCATCCGTCGATTGACGACATCGATTGCGAAATTCTCGCGGAGCTACAAGCCAACGCGCGCATTGCATTCGCAGAGCTGGGCCGCAGAGTCGGATTGTCCACGCCGGCGGTGATTGAAAGAGTTCACCGCCTGGAGGAGAGCCGGGTGATTCTCGGCTATCGCACCTTGATTGATCCGGCTAAGGTGGGACTTCCCGTGCGCGCGTTTGTTCATGTCACGGTCGCGGGAGACAAGCTGGCCAAGTTTGCAGCCGTCGTGCGCAACCTGCCCGAGGTTCTGGAGTGTCATCGGGTGACGGGCGCTGAATCCTTTATCGTCCAGGTCGCAGTCCGCGACGTAAGACATATGGAAGAAGTGATTGACTCGATGATGCCCTATGTCTCGACGAACACTTCGATGGTCCTTGCTTCTCCCGTGCCATGGAACAGCATCCTGCCGGCGGCGCGTTACGGGAAAAAGCCCAGGCCGCGCAAGGCGAACAGCTAGCCAACAAATCGGGCTTGGTGTGCAGGTCATCCGTTGATGGTATGAAATGCGTAGCCCGGGTTGGTTGCTGTAGTGCTGGTTCTGTCCATCCTTCACCCATGCCAAGATGGGCCACCGCCCTCAGCATAGGCGGAAATGGATGGACAGCTCGCCCAGCCGCGGCCACGGAACAACGGCGAGTCAAGCAATGAGAAGTGCCGTCTCCCCTATTTGCGGATGGCGCGAATCAGGTCGGTGATCACCGGCGGAGTAATTGCGCGGATTGCTTTCTTGATGCGAATCGTCGTTTTGACGCTGTTCACGCCGGGGCGTTCTTGAAATGCCACCTCATGCCTGTGCGTGAGCTCCGGATCTTCTTCAGGGCGGCCATTCGAATAGTAGTAGGTGGCAATGGACTTCCGATTACGATCGGGCGGGCACGCCAGCGGATGCGGATGACCGTGAAACGAAATACTGGTGGTGCTGAAGATAGCGCAGCGATTGAAGACGGGAAGAATCTTCTTTTCTGCTCGCTTGACGTCGCGATCCCACAGCTCGAAGTGTCCCCCGTACTCCTCTTTCCAGTCCTTATTGAGATAAATAAGAACGTTGATGCGGCGGTCCAACCGTATCGCTTTGTGGTAGCTGAAGTCGGCGTGCACTTCCAACAGCCCCCCGGGCCGGATCTGGTGCAGTCCTCCGCCGGTATAGTACGGGTCGGGCAAAACGCCCTGAATCCCGGTCAACGTTTCAAGAAACTTAAGCATGGGCCGGCTGTTGAGAAAGTAGAGAACATCGCGAATCGACGGGGGCAGCTTCTCCACTGACATCGAAGGCCAGTTTTTTGCGCTGGTTCACATCAGTGTGGGCGTACCAGTCGGCTTCTTTGGGCTCAGGGAAATCCCGCAGCGCGGCCTCCGCTACCTCAAGGGGCAGGAAATCATCGAAATAGATATGGGGATAAGGAGTATTCGCCTTGTACTCCTCCGCCTTGGCTGAGGCCAGAGCCTCGAGTTTGGCGACAAATTGGTCCCCCAGCAATGCGTTTAACACTCTGGTATCGCTAAGCGTCTCTAACTGTTCGGGCATTGCCGGCCTCCATTGATCGTGATTGTCCCCTGTCCAAGGTGCCAAACCTCTGAATTCAAACCTATTGATGCATAGGAGGCATGTCAAGGCGGTAGGGTGGGCCGGGTTGTAAACTAATACCGAGGGATATATGGCACAGCTGGAACGTAGGAAGTCAACGACAGTCAGGGTGGGGAATGTGCGTGTGGGCTCCTCCGCGCCGGTAGTGGTGCAGTCCATGACCAATACCGATACCGCCGATGTGCGGGGTACGGTCCAGCAGGTTGCCGCTCTGGCCACCGCAGGGTCGGAGCTGGTGCGGGTGACGGTCAACAACGACGCCGCCGCGGCAGCGCTGCCCGCAATTGTCGAGGGCCTGGCCAAGCTGGGAATCGACGTGCCTATTGTGGGCGACTTCCACTACAACGGGCACCTGCTGTTGAAGAAGTATCCGGAGTGCGCTCGCGCGCTGGCCAAGTACCGCATCAATCCCGGGAATGTTTCGATTGGCCGCAAGGATGACGACAACTTCCGCACCATGATTGAGTGCGCGGTGGAAAACCAGAAGCCGGTGCGCATCGGCGTGAACTGGGGTTCGCTCGACCAGGCTCTGCTGACGAAGATGATGGACGAGAATTCCAAGAAGGCCCAGCCCGCGGAAGCGCGGGATGTGATGATCGAAGCCATGCTGGTGAGCGCGATCGAGTCCGCGCGCGCTGCCGAGCGTTACGGGCTGCGCCACGACCAGATCATTCTCAGCGCCAAAGTCAGCGGCGTGCGCGACCTGATCGAAGTCTATGAATTGATGGCTGCTCGCTGCGATTACGCACTGCATCTGGGGCTTACCGAAGCCGGCATGAGCATGAAGGGCATCGTCGCTTCGACGGCCGGCCTGGCTCCGCTGCTGCTCAAGGGCATCGGCGATACCATACGCGTCTCCCTGACCCCTAAACCAGGGGGCGACCGCACCGAGGAAGTACAGGTGGCGCAACAGATTCTGCAATCTTTGGGCATCCGCAGTTTTGCTCCGCAGGTGACGGCTTGCCCGGGATGCGGACGCACCAGCAGCACCTACTTCCAGGAATTAACCCAGGATATTCAGGGCTATGTACGCGAAAGTATGCCGGTGTGGCGCGAGCGCTATCCCGGAGTGGAAGAGTTGAAACTGGCGGTCATGGGATGCGTGGTGAACGGGCCGGGCGAGTCCAAGCATGCCAACATCGGTATTTCGCTTCCCGGCACATTTGAAGATCCCAAGGCGCCGGTTTATGTCGACGGACGGCTGATGACGACGCTTCGCGGAGACAACATCGTCAATGAGTTCAAGAAGATTCTGGACGAGTATGTCGCGGCCCGCTACGGGTCGGGTTCGCGCGAAGAGCAGTTGATCGAAGTTCGGTAGGCGCCTGTGTCCTAGCAAGCTGGCTATAGGAACTGGACGTGGGCCGAATAAGACGGGCGAAGCCCGACCACAGCTCTAAGGCTGGGATAGGAAAAGCAATCGAAAAATGTCATTTTCAACCCACGTACGCTGGCTGCGAACGTGGGGCACCCGTCCAGTTCCTAATGCGTCTGCTGATGATAAAGGGTTGTAAAGCTAGCTGGTGTTCTTGAATTGCTGTCGTAATTCGCGCAGAGAGTAGAAGGTGCCTCGCCAGGAGACACCGCCGCGCCAGAGTGCGAGGCACATGGAGCGAAGCAGAGCGTAGAGCAACAAGACCGCGGCGACGGGATACATCGGCATCTGCGCGGCGGAAAAGTGTTGATACCTGCCCATCTGCTGGTAGGCGAGGAAAAGCGCAATCAGCATGAGGCCTGTTGGCCACCATAGCGCGCGGCCAGCCAGACACGCGGCCAATGGAAAAAGTGTGAACATGGCCAGGCCGCAGACAAAGCCGAGCAGCAGTTCGGGCCGAAAATGGAAGAGGGCGAAGAGGTTCTTGGTCAGGTTCTCCACCACACCGAAGGCGCCCCGCGCCCAACGCACGCCCACCAGATCAAGCCCCAAAGCCACACGCTGCGCGAATCCATAGGCCTTGACGCGGCGGCCGAGAGCCAGGTCTTCGAGTACCTCCATACGGAGCGCCCCCCACCCACCCAGCGCGTCATAAGCCTCGCGCCGGATCATGTTGAAGGCGCCCACACCGATCGAGTCCCGACGGGCGCCCGGATCCGACACGCGCCATGGACGGAGGGCCCAGATAGATAAGACCTGAAGAAATGCGATCAGCATGCGTTCGCCCCAACTGCGCAGGAGAATCGTGGGCAGCAGAACCAGATGGTCAGCACCGCTGGATGTGGCGTACCGCAGTGCACGGCGCAGAGCATCCGGGCGAAAAAGAACATCTCCGTCGGTAAAGAGCAGCCACTCGCCAGTTGAATGCTGCGCGGCCAGCGCCATAGCGTGGGTCTTGCCGAGCCAGCCTTGGGGAAGCTCGGTTACGTGCAGAATCTGTAGGGTCTTACCCGGTGCTCCTCCCTCGCCGGCCAGACTTTCCATGATGGCGCCGGTCTGGTCGCTGGAGCGGTCGTTTACGGCAAGGATCTGGAGGTCGACGCCTTTCGTGGCCAGTAAGGAGCGGAGCGTCGCGGCAATGCCCGCAGCTTCATTCCTCGCCGGGACGATGACGCTCAGAACCGGCAAAGCCGGGTGGGTCTCGACAGTCCGGGTCAGATCGGGTACGCGGCGCAGCATACGGCGCCATATCAGCACACGCGTCAGCCAGGACAGCGCGACGAGCCAATCCAGTACCTGTACGATGCGGAAGAAGACGGGCACCCGTCCAGTATGCGCGGTGGCACAACTTGTATACTGGCCTCCGGGCGCGACTGAATGGCAGAAGAAAGACGAAAAAGAATCAGCAGCAGTGTGCTCTGGATTGCTGCCGCCATCGTGCTCACATTCATTTTCTTCGGCGTCCGCCGTTTAACGCGCGAAAAGCTACCGTTACGTGTGGCCGAGAGCCAAGTGCAGGATCTGGTCAAGCCCAGCAGCACCAATGGCCGGGTAGAGCCGCAACATATCTTTGAGGCGCACGCTCCCGAAGCGACGATTGTCAAGGAAGTATACGTCCACGTGGGCGAAAAGGTACGCACAGGGCAGCTGCTGGTGACCCTGGATGACAGCAACGCGCGCGCCAAGCTGGCAGCGGCCATCGCGGCATTGCGCGCTGCCCAAGCCGGCTACCAGACGGTGGAGGGTGGCGGCACCCAGCAGGAGCAGCTCACCCTTTCCAGCAACATCGCCAAAGCAAAAATCGATTGCGACCAGGCGGCCCGGGACCTCGACGTGATCCAGAAGCTGGCAGCCAAGGGGGCTGCGGCGCCTAGCGAGGTGGCCCAGGCGCAAACGCGCTTAGAGATTGCACAGGCATCTCTGCACGCGCTTGAGGAACAAAAGAAAAAGCCTTTCGCACCGGTCGAGCTTACCCGGGCCCAATCGAGCGTGCAAGAAGCGGAGGCAGCCCGCGCCGCCGCGACCCAGGTGATCGAACAATCGAACGTACACGCACCCTTCGCCGGCACTGTTTTTTCACTCCCCGTGACGCGGTATTCCTATATCGAGCCTGGCGCGGAGATTTTGCAGTTGGCCGATCTCACCAAACTTCAGGTGCACGCCTACTTCGACGAACCGGAGATCGGCGACCTGAAACTCAACAATCCGGTCACCATTGTGTGGGATGCTAAACCGGATTTGAAATTCCACGGGCACATCATCCGCCTGCCCTCTTCCGTCATCGACTATGGAACCCGGCGGGTCGGAGAGGTCCTGATCAGTATCGAGGACTCGGACGGGGTGCTGTTACCCAACATCAGTGTCGTGGTCACCGTCGTTACCCAGGAAGTGCGCAATGCACTCACGGTTCCTCGTGAGGCTCTCCACATCGAGGGCGGGCGGGATTATGTTTACGTGGTCTCGGGGGACACCCTGCATCGCGCCCCGGTGGAAGTGGGCGCCATCAACCTCACTCTGGTGCAGATCGTGAGCGGTCTGAAGGAACACACGGTGGTCGCCCTGGGCACGACCAATGGGGCGCCGATCTCCGAAGGTGTTCCCATTCGCATTGTCGATTAAAGGCAGTTTCGCAATTACTGTGGCCTGATAAATATCGCGAGGTGTGGTTTTCCTTGGGAGAAAACCACGAAAGGGCCAATCACTTCCCCGGATTTCCTGGCGCGGCACTCAGAGCGCATGTGTGGGTTTTCTTCACGGAAAGCCACATGCAGCTCGATGGCACCACAAGCTCCAAAATGGTTGGTCTGCGCCAATTGCGAAACTGCCCAGGGCGGTGCTGACCAATCTGTAAAATGCAGATTGCGGAAAATTCGAGGGTCAACCATATCGGTGAGGCGCGCCTGCCAGTTCGTGTTGTTGGGTATCTTTACGCTGATTGCGCAGAGCGGAGCGCTGGCCCAGGTTTCCTTTTACACCGCGGTCGATCTGGCCCTGCGTAACAGCACCCCAGTGCGCATTGGCGCAGCCCAAGTGCAGCATGCCGAGGCTGCGGTGATGGAGAGCATCGACGCCTATAAGCCGAGTTTTGTGGTTGGTTCCAGCCTGGGATATTCGTACGGCTTCCCCGTGGGCCAGCCTTCGATTTACAGCGTCAGCGCGACCTCGTTGGCCTACTCCTTCTCCCAGCCGGACTATATCCGCTCTGCTCGCGCGGCGCTGCTGGCCGCGCAATTGCAACTGAAAGATACCCGGCAGCAGGTCATCCTGGACACGGCGCTGGCCTACATTCAGCTGAACACCGTCAGCGAGGAGATCACGGCGCTCGATCAGCAGACCGGCTTCGTGGACAAGTTGGTTGAGATCGAGACCGACCGTGTCAATGCCGGCGTCGACAGCAAAGTCGAATTGACCAAGGCGCGCCTGACCGGGGCACAGATTGCGCTCAGGCGGCTCCATCTTGTGGACCAGGCCGATGTGCTGCGCGTCCGGCTCGCCCACTTGACCGGGCTTAATCGCGGCCGACATCGTCTGCGAACCGCAAACCATTCCCAAGGCCCCGGAGATTTCGCGGGAGGGTTCTATCGAGAGCCTGGTTATGGATAGCAATAACGGCGTGAAGGCTGCTTATGCCTCGGCGCGATCAAAGCTCTACACGTCCTTCGGAGATGACCGCCAGAATAACCGGCCGACCTTTGGCTTTGGAGGAGAATACAACCGGTACGCTAAGTTCAACAATTACAACGAGTACTACCTCCGTTTTCAGCACAACAACTTCAATGTCGGCATCCAGATCACCTTGCCGCTCTTCGACGCAACGCGCAAGGCGAAGGCGAAAAGCTCTAGTGCGGAAGCGGTGCAGGCGACTGCCGAAGCGGATCAGATGCGCGACCAGGCTGGGGAGCAAATCCTGCAATTGCAGAAGAGCGTGACCGAGCTTGCGGCACAGGAGCAGGTGGCTGAATTGCAAAATGAATTGGCCCAGGATCAACTGGACGCGATCACGACCCAGCTCCACCTGGGCAGCGGCAGCCCTGGAGCAGCGGCGCCCTTACCCAAGGACGAACAAGCTGCCCACATCGGTGAGCGCAGCCGGTTCGTCGATATGCTCGACACCCGCTTCCAACTGACCCAAGCCCGGCTCTCTCTGCTGCGGTCCATGGGGAGAATTGAAGACTGGGCTAAGGGGGTGCCTGTGACACGGCCCTGAGGGAATGGTGGGAGTCAAGGCCCCTTGGCGGCCAAAGCGGAATCTGCCAGAGGCGCGAGTCGCCGGTGGGATGCAATGTATCACGGCAAGGGCGACAGGAAAGCAATACCTCAGGGGCTAAACCTCAATTTCCTGTACGTGGATGCTGGATAGATCCGCGTGTGCGGTTTTCTCTTAAGGAAAACCGCATGAAGGGCCATGGCTCATTAGGCCTATACAGGAAATTGAGGGCAGCCCGTCGTATTCTCAATCGTTTACGGCCCGACTAAAGTCGTGCCCTGATACAAAACATGAGTTTTCCCGCAACCTGTAAAGCCGTGCCCTGATACAAAGCCAAAACCCGGCAGACAAAGAACCTCTCCGCTTGGCGCAAGGCCGTGCCGTCAGTCTTTTCGCAGCTTATTTATTCCGTATCCTACCCCTCCCCCGCAATTGATGAACCCTCTTGACATGGGCGGCGTCTAATGGTTCGGGAGTGCTCATAAGTATCCTGTTTTCACCCTGACTGCGCCCGGTGCTGTTAGACTGTAAGTTGAGCCTATGCCACTAAAAACGCTACTGTTAAACCCCCCATCGTTCGAGAATTTTGACGGCGGAGCCAGCTCACGTTGGCCCGCTACGCGTGAGATTGAGTCCTACTGGTATCCGGTATGGCTGGCGTACCCGGCTGGGATGCTGGAAGGCTCCCGGATGCTGGACGCCCCTCCGCACCACATCTCGGCGACGGAAACCATCGAGATCTGCAAGAGCTATGAATTCCTGGTTCTGTTTACCAGCACACCAGGCTGGACCGGCGACCAGAGGCTGGCCGAAGCTATCAAGCGGGCCAACCCCCAAATCAAGATCGCTTTCGTCGGACCGCCGGTCACCACTTCGCCGGACAAAGCACTGAACGAGTGTGCGGCCATCGATTTCGTTTGCCGGCGCGAGTTCGACTTCTCGGTGGTGGAGTTCGCCAACGGCAAGCCGCTGGACGAGATTCTCGGCATCAGCTACCTGAAGAACGGCGTTGTCGCGCACAATCCCGACCGCCCACAGGTAGATAACCTGGATCAAATGCCGTGGGTCACCGATGTCTATAAACGCGACATCGACGTAACGAGATACAACGTCCCGTTCCTGCTCTACCCCTACGTCTCTCTTTATTCCACGCGAGGCTGCCCGGCGCAGTGCACGTTCTGCCTGTGGCCGCAGACCCTGAGCGGACACGCATGGCGCAAGCGTTCGACCGACGACGTTGCCGCAGAGATGGCGCACGCCAAGGAGCTGTTTCCCGACGTAAAAGAGTTCTTTTTCGACGACGATACCTTCAACATTCAGAAAGCGCGCACGGTGGAACTCTGCGCCAAGCTCAAGCCGCTGAAGCTGACGTGGTCCTGCACGTCGCGCGTGACCACCGACCGCGAGACGCTGAAGGCGATGCGTGAAGCCGGTTGCCGGCTGCTGATTGTGGGCTTCGAATCGGGCGATCCGCAGATTCTCAAGAACATCAAGAAGGGCGCCACCGTGGAGCGCGCGCGCGACTTCGCCCGCGATTGCCACGAGCTCGGGCTGACCATTCACGGAGACTTCATCCTCGGCCTGCCGGGCGAAACCAAGGAGTCGATCCGCAACACCATCAACTTTGCCAAAGCTCTCGACGTGGAGACGATCCAGGTCTCGATTGCCCATGCCTATCCGGGCACGGAGTTCTATGACTTCGCCGCCGAGAACGGTTTCATCATCAACAACGGAGCCATGGTCGATGAAGGCGGACACCAGCTCGCCCACATCGAATATCCAGGGTTGCCCAAGGACTACGTGTTGGAGATGGTGCACCGCTTCTACGATGAGTACTACTTCCGTCCCAAGGCGGCATGGCGCATCGTCAGCAAGGCCATCGTGAATCGCGACGTCAAGCGACTCTATGTCGAAGCCAAGTCGTTCCTGAAACTCCGTGCCCAACGCAACAAGGTGGTGGCAGACGGTAAAGTGAAGGCCGCCAAGACTCCCGGGCCTGCCGTGAACGCTGGAGCATGAGCCGGTTGCACCGGCTCTAACGTTCCATGAATCCCTCCACCACTGACCCTGCGGCGCTACCTGGTCCTTGGCGTGGTAACGCTCACCTCGGCTTTTGGCGACACTTCGCTCGCCGTGGGGATGAAGCGTGTCGGGCCAGTATCCTTGTCTCATCCCGATGCGCTTCTGGCTGCGTTGCGAACCCCCTGGGTGTTTGGTGGAGTCCTGCTGCTGCTGCTCTTTTTTGCTTCCTATCTGACGGCGCTTTCCTGGGCGGATCTGACTTTCGTGCTGCCCGCCACTTCGCTCGCCTACGTTGCGGTTGCGTTTCTCTCCAAGTTCTGGCTGCACGAACAGATCTCAACCGAGCGCTGGCTGGGCATAGCGCTGATCACCGCCGGAGTGGGTTTCGTAACCCAGGGACCGGCCTACACTCCGCGTCATCTCCAGCCGGATCAGCCCCACGGGCTTTACCGGCTCACTGCAGGAAGGCCCATGAACTTTAGTTCGGGCCCAGCTATCGCAGCCATGATTGGCGCCATCGTCTTGACCGCCACCGCGGGCGATGTGTTTATCGCCTCAGCCATGCGCGGTGTCGGCGACCTGGACCATATCAAGGCGGCGCGAGGCCTCAAAGGAGCGGTCTGGGCCGTGATCAGTGAGAGCCGCTTCCTGGCCGGATTCATCTGTATGGCCCTCAGCTTCTTCTCCCTGCTCTTCTCCCTCAGCCACGCGGACGTTAGCCTGATTGCCCCGGCAGCAGGTTCCCTCACCTTTGTCAGCAATGCGGTGGCGGCGAAGTGGGTTCTGCACGAGAATGTCGACCGCCGGCGCTGGCTGGCGGCGGTATTCGTCTGCTGCGGTGTGGCCCTGCTCAAGAGGTAAGCCCATGTCTCGTGTGATATGCTTGCCCCGCAAATCGAGGCTGAGCCTTTGGCACACGAACACTCTCATAACCATCTTTCGGCTGCGCCGCGTGAAAGCCTCTCTACCCAAACACTCGACCAACTGATCGGCTGGCTGAAGGACGGCACCTTCAAATCGGGCAGCAAGCTGCCTTCGCAAAATGAATTGGTAGAGTACTTCGGGGTCAGCCGCACGGGCATTCGCGAAGCGCTGCAAATGATGGCGGTGCTGAACCTGATTGAGATCAAACCAGGTTTAGGGTGCTTCGTTAAGCGCGTATCGCCGGAGTACATCATTCACGCGGATGTGTTGTCGATTCTGCTGGAAAAAGAATCGGTGATGAATGTGATCGAGGCGCGCAAGCTGGTGGAATCGGGGATCGCTGCCCTGGCCACGGAACGTGCGCTTCCTGAGGATTACTGGAAGATGGAAGATGTTCTGATTGCCATCGACCGAGCGATTCAGAAGAACGAAAGCATTGCCGTCCTCACCCCCGAATTTCACTGCGCTTTGGCCGAGGCAAGTCACAATGCTGTGCTGGCCAAGCTACTTCGGTCCTTCACCCAATTGATGGCCAAGGCGGGACGGCTGCTCGAGGAGAGCGTGGAAGACCTGGACAAGTTCAAACGCATTGAATTGAAGTCGCACCAGGATCTGTTTCATGTAATCAAGCAGCGGGATCCGGAAAAATCGAGAAAGGCCATGATCGATCACATCGCTGATTCGGAGAAACAGATCGTAGCCGCTTTGAGGCGTGCCGAAGAGGTGGAAAGCTCGGCCCTGGAAGCAACCAACGCTGCTGTCTAGGTCAGTTTCGCAATTGGTGTAGACCGAAGTGATCGGCCACTTCGTGGTTTTCTTCCAAGGAAAACCACACCTCGCGATCTTTATCAGTCCACAGTAATTGCGGAACTGCCTTAAGTCATACGCTGATCGACCCCTTGGCCAGGATTCCTCCGTCACAAACCACATGCGAACCAGTCATGTAGGTGGTTTCATCAGAGAGCAGCCAGGCTACGATGCGCGCTGGATCCTCCGCGTTCGCCAGCCGCCCCAATGGGATTTCCTGGCAGAGCTGGCTCCGCATGGTTTCGACTGCGCCGGCCGCCACATTATTCCACATCATACCCGTCTCCGTTGCCCCGGGAACAATGGCATTTACGCGTATGCCAAATTTTGCGTAGTCGATGGCCATACAGCGGACTAAAGAAGATATGCCTCCCTTGGTTGCACTGTAGGCTCCGCTAGCGCCCCCGGCCATCGCGATGAATCCGGCGGGCGAAGAGGTACAGACGACGGACCCGGAAATCTGCGCAGCCAGCATCTGCTGCAGACCATGTTTGCAGGTGAGGAAAATGCCGGTCAGGTTGGTGTCGAGAATACGCCTCCAGAGTTCCAAGGGCATCTCATGGATGAGGCCGCCGATATCGATGCCCGCGTTGGCGAAGATACCGTAAGGCGCACCGAATTGTTCATGAACAAGCGCGAAGGCTTGCGCGACCTGGGCTTCGTCCGCAACGTCACAGGCCAAGCCGATAACTCCGCTCGCACCTTCGCTTCGTGCTGCATCGGCAACCTGCTTTGCGCTCTCACCGTTTTTATCCAGAATGGCAACGCGGTCACCGCGCCGTGCGCATAGCAGGGCGGTGGCACGACCGATGCCGCCTCCACCGCCGGTGATAACGATGAGCCGAGACTCTGTCATTGGTTGGAGTGATCCGTTTTTTAACGCATTCTTGCTAATACTGTGCTCCGATGAGATTAGTTATGTGCGGCCATTCTTTCCACCCCAGGCACGCAAAGACCGCGTGCCCGGGGGTCCCCGGCTTTGGCGGAATGGCCGCGCAGGCTTCAGTTTCCTGGTCTACACCATTAGCAAAAATGCTCTAGGCGGGTATGGGCCTGTAGGCGATGCAATCGATCTCCACTTTCATGCCGGGGGCCACCATGCCCGCAGCGACGGTAGTGCGGGCGGGTTTGAAGGCGCCGAAGACTTCGGCATACACCTCATTCATCGCGCCAAAGTCCTGCGCATCGCGCAGGAATACGGAGCATTTGACTACATCCTGCAGATCCGCGCCGCAACCCCGGAGGATGGTCTGCAAGTGCTGCAAGACGAGCCTGGTTTGCTGCTGCACACTCGCCTCCGACTGCATCTCGCCGGTCGCGGCATCCACTGGGCCCTGACCGGAAACAAAAAGAAAATCTCCCGCGCGCACTGCGCTTGAATAAGGACCCTGAGGCTTAGGCGCCCCGTCCACTACTAAACGTTCCAGCATTACGTTCTTCCTCCAGGCCTTACAATAAACGGACCAGTCCTCTCCCCGGCCTTAGTTTCCAAGATAATTCATGAAGGCTTCGTCTCCACAGACCGATCGCCTGCGAGCCAACGCCCTTTCCTTCTCGGCGGTGCTTACCCAAGGCATCACTCACATCGCACCCGCGATGGGGCTGGTGGTCGCGGTTCAATTCGTTACCACGATGGCTGGTACTGCTTCTCCGCTGGCCTATTTGATCGCATTCCTGATTGTGCTGATGCTCGGGGTCTGCCTCGCCCAACTGGCGCTTCATTTGCCTTCGGCCGGTGGCTATTACACGTACGTAGGGCGGTCTCTCAACCCCAAGGCCGGATTCCTCGCTGCCTGGATGTTCTTTTTGTACGACCCGCTCACTGGCGCGGTGAACCTGGCGTACCTGGGCTTTCTGCTGCAGACTACCTTGCGGATCGAAGCCCACATTACCTGTCCCTGGTATGTGCTGTACGTAGTCTTCGCGTTGCTGATCAGCCTGCTCATTTATCGCGGTATCGAAATCTCAGCCAATTTTGTGATGTGGCTGACCATCGTCGAAGTCGTGATCATGATTGCGCTAGCGATTGCCGCCCTGCTGCATCCGGGCGACGGACGAGTCCATCTGCAGGATTTCGTCCCCGTGCATGCCTTTGGGAAGAAGGGGTTCTATCTCGCCATCGTCTTCTCCATCTTCACCTTCACGGGTTTTGAGGCCATTGCTCCCCTGGCAGAGGAAACACGCGACCCGCGGCGATTACTTCCCCGCGCCGTCCTTCTTTCCATTACGCTGATGGGTTTTTTCTTTGTGTTTACTACCCTTGCCATCCTCACGGGATGGGGCACGAGCCATATCGATACATTTGCCGCATCGGCAGAGAACCCGGTGATTTTGCTGGCCAAGCGTTTGTGGGGCGGGGCCTGGATATTTGTGATGGTGGCGGTGATCAACTCCATCCTGGGTGCGGCGATCGCCGGTACCAATGCCGCGGTCCGCGTATTTTATGCCATGGGCAGAGCGCGCTCGCTGCCTGCCGCGCTCGAGTATATCCACCCTCGTTTTCGCACACCGGTCAATGCCATTGCGTTGCAAACCTTCATCACCCTGACCCTTGGGATCGCTATCGGCTTCTGGATCGGTCCGGATCAGGAGTACTACTTTCTTGGCGTCACCGCGACCCTGGTTCTCATCTTCATCTATTCCGCAGGCAACATCGGCGTCTACTTTCTTTACAAGCGCCAACGGCCCTCAGAGTTCAACCCAATGCTCCACTTTATCTTCCCCGTGCTTTCCACACTTTCGTTGATGTGGGTTGCCTATCACTCGGTCGTGCCTTTGCCGGACGCGCCGCTGCGCTACGCCCCGATTCTCGTAGGTGGGTGGCTGGTTGCCGGGGTGGTCTTGCTGTTGACGGTGCGGCGGGCTTCCAATACGCCGCTTTTGCCTTTGGAAGAAACGGGCTTGCACCCCGCGGAGGCTGCAGAGAGGCCTATTTCCGCGCGGTAGCAGACAGGTATGATAGGCTCCAGGCTCCCATGAAACCTCCTCCACAAGCCGATGGTGCGCAGGTCCTGCGGGCGAATGCCCTTTCCTTCCCGTCGGTGCTGATGCAGAGCATCACCCACATTGCGCCCGCGGTAGGTTTGGTTTTCGTGTTGCAGTTCATCACCACCATGGCCGGCATTGCCGCTCCGTTGGCCTTTGCGATGGCGTTCTTCATTGTGCTGGCGATCGCGGTCTGCATGGTGCAACTCGCACTGCATCTTCCTTCGGCCGGCGGGTATTACACGTATGTGAGCCGTGCGCTCAATCCCAAGGCCGGGTTTCTGGCGGCGTGGATGTTCTTTTTGTATGAGCCACCCACGCCGGCGCTGAACCTGGCATTCCTGAGCTTCATGCTGCATAACATCTTCAAAATGGAAGCGGGCATCAACTGTCCCTGGTACGTCTTCTTTCTGACGGCGGTATGCCTGATCACGGTGCTGACCTATCGCGGCATCGAAATCTCCGCGACCTGCGTCATATGGCTGACAGGGATCGAGATTCTAATTGTCGTTTGCCTGGCGATCGCCGGTTTCATGCATCCCGGCGATGGACACGTCCAGCTGCAAGACTTTGCCTCCTGGCATAGCTTCCGGCAAAAGGGCTTCTATCTCGCGGTGGTCTTCTCCATCCTTATTTTTACCGGCTTCGAGTCGGTGGCTCCTCTGGCCGAGGAAACACGCGATCCCAAACGCACGCTGCCTCGCGCTGTCCTGCTCTCGACCAGCTTCACGGGACTTCTCTTCGTCGTCTGTTCCATGGCCATCCTCACCGGTTGGGGCAACAGCCACATCGCCACCTTTGCGTCATCGACCGAGGCGCCGGTGATCCTGCTGGCCAAGCGGCTTTGGGGCACTGCATGGGTGCTGGTTCTGATAGCAGTCACCAACTCTATCCTTGCGGTGGCCATCGCCGGCAACAATGCTGCGACCCGGGTTTTCTTTGCCATGGGCCGAGCGCGGTCGCTCCCTGCCGTTTTCGATTATGTGCACCCGCGATTCCAGACCCCTCGGAATGCCATCCTTTTTCAGACCTTCCTCACGCTCGCAATTGGCTTGGGGGTTGGATTCTGGATTGGTCCAGATCAGGAGTACTACGTAGGCGGCGTGGCCATGACCATGGGGCTCATGTTCATTTATTGCGCGGGCAACGTCGGCGTCTTCTTTTATTACCGGCGTGAGCGGCCGGCAGAATTCCGTTTTTTTCTGCACTTTCTTCTTCCCTTGCTGTCGACGATTTCCCTGCTTTGGGTGGCGTATAAATCCGCTGTGCCCTTGCCGGAGCCTCCGGTTCGATATGCGCCAATCCTGGCGGCGGTGTGGCTCTTTGCCGGAGTGGTGGTGATGCTGACGGTGCGCGGCGCCGCGGGAAGACCTCTGTTGCCGCTCGGCTCTGAGGGCAACGCGGAACCTATACCTCAGGGGATTTACAAGGTCGGGGAAGATCCGCTTGAAGGGTACGGGCAGGGATAGGCGGCATGGATGAGTAGACCCAAACGCTACGACGTAGCCATTATCGGGCTGGGAACGATGGGTAGTTTCGCCGCCGTCGAGCTGGCCAGGCGCGGCTTTTCCGTGGTGGGCTTCGATCAGTTCACGCCGCCTCATGGCCGGGGCAGCCACTCCGGGGGCACCCGCGTTTATCGCATCGCCTACCCTGAAGGAACGGGCTATGTGCAGCTCGCGCAACGCGCGGGCGAGTTGTGGGACCAGGCGAGCGAGCAATTGGGCACGCAACTGCTGCACCGGACCGGCATGCTGTATATGGGCGTTCCAGGCCAGCGGTTCATCCAGGAGATCGAAGAGAGCGCATCCACCAACCGGCTGCCCGTAGAAACACTATCGGCCGAATGAGGTGCATCGCCGCTATCCTGCATTTGAGCTTGAGGAAGAGTACGTTGGGCTTTTCGATGCCGAAGCAGGGTGGATCGATGTGGATGCGTCGATCACCTCCAGTCTTGCCCAGGCCCAGGCGCTTGGGGTCGAATGCGTTTTCGATCAACCCGTGCAACGGTGGGAGGCGTCGGCAGGCGAAGTCCGCGTGCATCTACAAAACGAAACCATCACTGCGGCAAAGCTGATCGTCACGGCAGGCGCCTGGACGGGGCACCTGCTGCACGAACTTCATCTGCCGCTGGCAGTGAAGCGCAAGGTGATCGCGTGGTTCGATCCACTGGCTCCGGAACTTTTCGCTGCGGACCGCATACCTGTCTTCGCCTTTGCGGAGAACCTGATTTATGGATTCCCCAGCGTGCCCGGCATGGGCGTCAAGATGGCGGAGCATACAGGCGGCAATTTCCTGCCCGATGCCGACAGCCCTGTCTCGCCCCCGGGGCTCGCCGACCTGGACCCGATTGCCGCCATGGCCGCGAAGTATATGCCTAAGCTTGCCGGCAGCTATCCTGAATCGCGTTCCCGCCTGCTGCGTTCAACTACCTGCCTCTACACCGTGACGCCCGATGAAAACTTTATCGTGGATCGTCACCCTGAGTTCAACAACGTCGTCTTTGCCGCGGGCTTCTCTGGACACGGGTTCAAGTTCGCTCCTCTGATCGCCGTGGCTCTGGCCGACCTGGTGGAGCAGGGGAAAACGTCCTTGCCGATCGACTTTCTTTCGCTGCGACGCTTGCCGGCCCAGGCTTTTTCACGAGAGCAGGAGAAATGAGGATGGCCAAGTGGAGATCCTCGCCGTCTTCCAGCGCAAGTACGAAGGGGTGATCGGCACTATGGCAAGCGGCTGGTTTTGAAGAATCTTTGGGGTATGCTGTAAACGTATACCGAACAGGCGATATGCATGGCCAAACAAGCGGGAAAGAAGACCCGGGCTGCGGTAGAGGGTCGCGACAAGATGGACATCCGCACGGTGGCGCGATTAGCTAACGTATCCATTGCCACTGTCTCGCGGACCATTAACCGGGTGTCGACCGTAAACCCGAGGATGGCCAAACGGGTGCGGGAGGCGATTGAGAAGCTTGACTACTTTCCCAACACCCAGGCGCGGGCCCTGGTGTCGGGGCGCAGCCGGCTTCTAGGCCTCATCGTTTCGGAAATCACTAATCCGTTCTTTCCCGAGCTGATTCAAGGGTTCGAAGACATTGCAGTGGAACACGGTTACGAGATTCTGATCAGCTCGACCAACTACGATCCGGCGCGCATGGCGCTCTGCATACGACGGATGCTGGAGCGAAGGGCGGAGGGCGTAGCGGTGATGACCTTCGGTGTGGAAAAACCGTTACTGGAGCAGTTAGCCGAACGCAAGGTGCCGCTGGTCTTTGTGGACGTCGGTCCGGAGCGGCCGGGCATCAGCTTGCTGCAGGTGGATTATCACCACGGCATCCGCCAGGGCGTGCAGCATCTGGCTGCGTTGGGGCATCGCGATATAGCGTTTGTCAGCGGCCCCAAGAGGCTACACTCTGCGCAATCGCGGATCGCGGCCTTTTCCAAATCGCTTGCGGAGTGCGCTATCGTGGCCGACCCGGCATGGATCGTGGAAGGGGACCACACCATGGAAGGCGGCACAGATGCAATGGATCGACTTCTGAAATCCAAGCACCTGCCTACGGCGGTGATGTGCTCTAACGACATGACGGCCATCGGTGTGCTGCATAAGCTTTATCGCGCAGGGCTGCGCGTGCCCGACGATCTATCGGTCATCGGCTTCGATGACATCCGCATTGCGCAGGTAACGATTCCACCGCTCACGACGATCCAGATGTCCTGCTTCGAGTTGGCGCGCGCGGCGGTAACGGCATTGCGCGCGCACGTGGAAGCGGGTGGGGAGCCGAAGCGTCAATACAAGATCAACACCCACCTGGTGGTTCGCGAATCCACCGGTTTCCCCAGAGGCACCATGCTCCACCTCCGCAAGCGCGGGAAAGATGCAAAGCGACCCCCGGCTGCTCAGGCGCGAAACGACGCTAGGTCAGCGTAATCGTCAACCGCGTCACCGAAGATGGGGGCAAGGTGAATTTCACCACCTTGCCGGAAACCGTCGCCGTCGCCTTCCTGGTTGTGACCGCATTGGGTTGGTCGAAGGTGTTGTGGTCGTGCACGTCTTCCCCACCCAGGACTTCAGCCTCGACGGAGGCTGCGCCGGCGTCGCCTCTCAGCATGATCTGCGAAGGGCGGGGATCGGTCAGACTGGGGTTCACCACCGTGAGGGTCAACACTTTTCCGGTAACCGAAGCGGAGCCATTCAATCCCCACAAGCGCGCGTCGGGACCTCCAACAACAGCCTCATCGCCGGTAGAGCTGAGCTGCTTCCTAATCGTTTCGCGAGGAAAGGAAATCTCAGGCACAGAGAATTGGACACGTACCGCCTGCCCTCCCTGGTGCTCCTTGTACAGGTCGAATACATGGAATACCGGCGTGGTAATGAAGTGCTCCTCATGGGAGAGGAAGAGCGAATCGATGCAATTAATTAGCTGCGCGCAGGCTGCCATGGCCACCTTGTCCGGATGGCGATTGAAGGTATCGAGCGTGAGCGCAGTCATGATTGCATCGCGAACTGTTAGTTGCTGCCCGAGCACGTGGCTGGGGTCGAGTTTCGAATCGCTGAAGCGGTACCATGGGCCGTATTCATCAACCACCAGTTTTACGCGATGGGTGCGGTCGTAGACGCCCATCGCTGTCCAGTGGTCGAGCATGATCTTCTCCATCCGGTCGGCCAGTGCATAACCGGGATACACATCCTCAGCCGTGAATTTCAAAGCCTCGGGCAAGTCGGTGTAGTAGTGCATCGACCAACCAAAGGGCGGTTTCACTGAGCGGCCTGAGGTGAAGATGTTTTGGAAAAAGCGCGTGGTCCAGTCCACGTCGTCCTGGTTTGGTCCCGAGGCAATCAGCTTCAGCTCAAGGCCATAGCGTGGCAGCCATGACTGATAGCGGCGGTATTCACTGGCGTATTCCTCCGGCGTGAAGTTACCGCCGCAGCCCCAGCTCTCATTGCCCACTCCCCAGTACGTCACGTTGTACGGTTCGGGGGAGCCGTCAGCCGCGCGCACGTCAGACCACGTGGTGCTAGCCGCCGGGGAGTTGCAATATTCAATCCATTGGTCGAACGTGTAGGCATTCAGACTGCGAACATTGGCCGCGATATACGGCTCCGCGCCCACAAGTTTGCAGAAGCGGCAAAATTCGTCGGTGCCGAAGTCATTCGGGTCGTAACTGGGTAGGCCTTTCCTGGGAAGGTTCTTCGAATCCGAATCGTCGACCCAGAAATCTGTGCGGCGAGGGCGCTTATCCTTGGGACCCACGCCATCACGCCAGTCGTAGCTATCGGCAAAGCAGCCGCCCGGCCAGCGCACTGCAGGTGCTTTAATCTGACGCATCTTCTCGATGAGGGCGGTGCGAATGCCACCTGTGTTGGGGATCTTCGACTTCTCCCCTACCCACACACCGTCATAGATCACTGCACCCAGTTCTTCTGTGAAATGGCTGTAGATCAGGGGCGAGATGGTGCCGAGCGGCTCGTCGAGCATGATTTCAATACCCGCCTCGTCAGACCCGGTTGGCGCCGCAGGCAGATTGCGGGAGAAGAGAAAAGCAGAGCCAGCCAGCGCGCCGGTCTTTAGAAAGCTGCGTCGTTGCATGCTTGTCCTCGTGAAGGGAATCCGTCGAAGAGTATGAACTTCTGCGCCGTATGAGAAAACATTTACTCGATTCTGTCAATGAGCCCGTGTTCCGATTCTCGGGTTGCTTTGGAAGATGCCTGTCAGCATTCGCGTGCGGTCCAGGTTCAGAGCTGTCCAGATTAGCGAACGAATCGGGCTTGGTGTGCAGGTGACTCCCTTGCGCAGTTGCGTTCGGGAAGGGCGCACAGCAGGTCCCTCGGCTACGCTCCCACGGCACGCCGGGGCAGGCGGGATGACAAGGGTGGGGTGGGGTTTCCAGGAAGAATTGGCTAGTGGCTGAAAGAATCACAGGCCTAGATGATTTGGCTTTCAGCGAGTGCTGTCCAAATCAGCTGATCGAGGAAAGCTCATTTGGGCAAGACTGCGCTTTTCTACTTTCGGCTATGGCAACAGCCGCATCAGGCCGGTGGGCGCGAGGTCGGGTTCAAGGAAGCGAGCTGGACTTACCTTCGGCATCGCTTATCGCTTCGGCGGCCAGGTAGCCGCTGCGGACGGCGCCCTCCATCGTCGCGGGCCATCCGGTGGCTATCCAGTCGCCGGCCAGAAAGACACGCGGCCACGGACTTAATGATGCCGGTCGCAGTAAATCAAGCTGCGGACGAATGGAGTAGGTGGCACGCACCTCTTTCACTACCGCGGCTTTGACCAGCTTCGCCCCCGCCACCAGGGGGAAGAACTCAGCTAATTCCCGCAACGCTAGATCGATAATCTCCTGACGTTGCATTTCGACCATCGACTTGGAGGCACTCACCACCAGCTCGACATAACTGCCCGGCGCACCACGACGCTTCTCCGGCTGCAAACGCGACTTGTGAAACAGCCACTGAATCGTCGCGTCAAGCAGGATCGCGTGCTCCAGATCGGTAATCTCGCGATCGAACCACAGGTGAATGCCGGTGATCGGTGAGTGCCCAAAGTGCCCCAAATTGATCGCGAGTTGCTCAGCCTCGGAGTTGCGCGGCATAGACGGCAGCAACTTGCTCAAGCCTTCAAAGGCCAAGGCCAGCACCATGGCATCGCCGCTGAAACTTTGGTCTCGCGCAGTCACCGTCCATTGCTGGGTTTCTTCAGACCACTCAAATGACTCGGGCGCTGCGCTCAGATCCACGTGACCGCCGCGGTTTCCGATGTAATCGATCGCACGGCTGTATAGATCGCTCAAAGGAATGGTGGGAACGCCCATGCGCCCTGCTCCCGGCGAAAGCAAGAGCGACTTGCGGATGACCTGGCCGGCATAATGCACTGACATGCAATCCGGATCCTCATTCAACGCACTGACCAGGACCGGCTTCCAGAAGCGGTTGATTGCTCCAGTGGTTTGCCCATGGCGCGCCAGCCAGTGGGCAAAATTCTCATCGGAGTCTTTGGGAATGCCGGTGATGAAAGAGCTTATGCCGCGGCCGATGGCCAGCTTGTCGGCAAAGGAAAACGCCTGCGCACGCAGAAACGCCGGCATCGAGTGAAAGGGCGCAGGTAGAATCGAGGGCTCGAGAATACTTCTCCGTCCCCCCGGTTCGACGAAGGTAAGGCGATCGAACCAGCGGATGGCATCGCTCACGCCCAGCCGCTGGTAAAGATTGATGAGGTTGACGCAGTTGCCCAGCAGCACGTGCTGGCAGTTGTCGATCACCTCACCCGTTCCCGGGTGCTCGTAGGAGGAGGCGCGGCCACCCAGGTATCGCCGCTTCTCCAGCAAGCGGACTTGGTAGCCTGCATCCGCTAAAGCGCAGGCGGCGGAGAGCCCTGCCAACCCGCCGCCGACCACAATGACCGAACGAATCAGGCCCACACACCCTGCGCCAGTGTCTTGAAAAGGCCGCATCCCAATATGCTCAGCTTCTCATACGCCGGAACGCCGATGCGGGTGGAAAACACATCGAAGTTGCGCTGTTCGATGTGCCGCAACAAACGATGGTAGATGGTGACCAGAACCCACATCGCTGCCCGGCTGTCAGGCGAGATCAAGGGCAACAGCGCTTCCGCGGATTTATAAAACTGCCCGGCGCGCTCCGCCTGGATGGCCAGCACCTGGCGTTGCGGTGGCGTCAACTGCTTGCCGCTGGAGATTGCGGTCATGGAGCTGGCGCTCACACCGCAGCGTTCCAAATCTTCCAGAGGTAGATAGAGGCGGCCGCGCTCTGCATCCTCACGCACGTCGCGGAGGATGTTGGTCAACTGAAAAGCAATGCCGGTTTCTTCCGCAAGCTTTTCTGCACGCGGATCGAGGTATCCGAAAATCCGAATGCAAACCAGCCCGACGACCGACGCTACCAGGTAGCAGTAGCGATAGAGATCAGGGAAGGTTGCATATGCGGCGAACCTGGGTTCGAGATCCGTCGCTGTGCCTTGTACCAGCTGGTCGAGCAGCTGCGAGGGGATGGCAAAGCGGCGTTGCGCATCCAGGAGCGCTATGAAGACAGGATCGCTCGTTGGGCCGCCGGCCAGTGCTTGATGCCAACTGGTCAGCCAAGCGTCAAGCGCGACCCGGCGGTCAGCGATGGAATGCGATTCATCGTCGGAAAGATCGTCGGCCTGGCGCATGAAGGCGTAGACCGCGCAAATCGCGTCCCGCTTGCTCGCCGGCAAGGCAATAAAGGCATAGTAGAAATTTTTTGCCTTCTTGCGCGCGATTGCCCGGCAAGCCGCATAGGCCGCCTGAACCTCAGGGGTCACGCCGCCCGCCTTCCCCGCGAAATCCCAGGCACGAGTTTGCCGCACAGGGCACGCGCCAACAGCCCTAGTTTTCTGGCTTTCGTGATGACAGGACGCATGGTGAGCACGTCGTACTGCCGGCGCTCGACCGCGCGCAGTATTTCCATGCCGCCGCGGCTGAAGAGATCCAGATCAAGGGCCAGCTCGCGATCGACTTGATCGATCAGGGGCAAGCCTTTGGTGAATAGTTCACGGGCGTAGTCGACCTCATACCGCAGCAGTTCGCGAAAGGCCGCAGTAGGCTCACGCCGCGCAATCGTGGCCTCATCCACGCCATTACGATGCATATCGTCGAGAGGCAAATAGATCCGGCCGCGGGCATAATCGGAGCTCACGTCCTGCCAGAAATTGGCCAATTGCAAGGCGGTGCAGGTGTAGTCGGAGAGCTGAAACATCTCCGGCGTGCGATAGCCGCAGGCATAGAGGACGAGTCGTCCGACTGGGTTGGCGGAGTACTTGCAGTACTCCAGCACGTCATCCATGCTCTGGTAACGCGGCACTGTCTGGTCCTGACGAAAGGCCACCAGCAGGTCAGCAAAGGGTTTCTGAGGAATGTCGCAAACGCGGATGGTCTCGGCGAGCGCGACAAAGACCGGGTGGCGCGCCTCGCCCCGATAACAGGCATCGAGCTCCCGGCCCCACAGATCGAGCAGCGCCAGGGATTGCTCGCGATTCCCCACCTCATCGCCCAGGTCATCCGCGATGCGGCAGTAAGCATAGATGCTGTGGAAGTGAGGGCGCAGCCGGGCGGGCAAAAACCACGAGGCTACATGAAAGTTCTCATAATGGGTGGTGGCCAGCCTTTGGCAGTAGGCACGCGCATCTTCCAGGGTCGGGCGCTGCTCGGGGATGCGGTACTCCGCCGGCAGCGCAGACCAGCCGCGTTCTACCAGTTCCCTATCGTCCTGAGCACTCTCGACTGTCATTGTTCCTCGTTGCCTCAGGGGCTAAAGCCCTCTCCGTCCCATCCCTTACGGCCCGGCTGAAGCCGTGCCCTTCGTCCGGCCGTATTCCGTACGCTTCATTCTTCCTACCTATGGAATGATAGCCGTCTTGATGTCGTTGGAGCGATCCTTCAGGCGGCGCAAGACGGTTTCCAGCTCTGACAACTGTGCCCTGCCGGTGATGTATTCACTGCACTTGAAACGCCCGCTGGCCAGCAGGTCGAAGGCCTTGCGGCAAGCCGCGGGTGTGTGGTGGAAGCTCGCCTTCAGTGTGATGTCGTTGTAGTGCAGCCGATTGGTATCGATCTCTACCTTGGTGCCGGCGGCGCAGCCCCCGAAAAAGTTCACCGTACCGCCGCGGCGAACCATGTCCACCGCCCACTGCCAGGTGATCGGCGCGGCCACGGCTTCAATGGCGACATCCACACCCCGGTGATCGGGGGTCAGGGCGCGCACTGCAGCGACGGCATCGACCACGGATCCGGTGTGCACGACTTGGGTTGCACCGAAGGTGGTTGCAGAGACAATCTGCTCATCGCGTTTGACCACCGCGATCACTTTCATACCCGATAGCTGCGCCACGTGCATGAACATCAGGCCGATCGGTCCGGCCCCAATCACCACCACGATGTCGCCGTGCTTGGCTCCCGTCTCCTCCAACCCACGCACTACGCAAGCCAGTGGCTCGGTCAAAGCCGCGTGCTCCAGGGGTAAGCTCTCGGGCACAATGAGCGTGTTCTTGGCCACGATGCGAGCGGGAATGCGGATGTACTCGGCGTAAGCGCCGTTGTTGAAGAGCAGGTCCTCGCAGAGGTTTTCCTGTTTGACGAACGCACCAGTAGCAGACGCCGCAGGGCGCCGAATTCAGCGCCACCACGCGCATGCCCGGCTTGAAACCGCGCACCCCAGCGCCGGTCTCGTGGACGACACCTGCCATCTCATGCCCGAAGAGCGCCGGCGGCGCGATCATCCTGGCATGGTAGCCGCGGCGGAAGACTTTCAGGTCGGTGCCGCAAGTGAGAGCGGCGTGAACGCGGATGACGATCTCCCCCTTACCGGCGGCGGGGATGGGAACCCGTTCAATCCTGACGTCTTCTTTGCCGTAGAGCACGGCAGCGTTCATCTCACTTAACATGCATTCCTATTCTATGTGCCTTCTTCGATCATGATCTTCATCGATGTCGCCTTGGGCTCGGAGGCGACGGCCAGTGCGGCCACGGCCTCGGCCAAGGGAAAACGATGCGAGACCAGCCGGGTCAGGTCGAATCCCTGGCCGATAGCCTTCGAAAACCAGGCGCAGTGCCTCATCTTGAATCTCTACGGAGGCGCTATAGGAGCCCATCAGTGTCTTCTCGTCCACGCAAACTGCGGCGGGATCGATGGTTGCCTCTCCATGCTGGGTTTGCGCGAATAGCAGGACACGGCCCCCAGGACGTGCTGCGTCCATCGCGGTCCGGATCAGCGCATTGCCGCCCACGGCCAGGATGACGGCATCGGCTCCCCGGCCTTCGGTGGCCGCTCGGACCACGTCAACCACGTCTTCGCGCGAGGCATCGATGGGCGAATCGAGCCCGAAGGTGGCCGCAACGGCATGCCGCTCCGGGTAGAGATCCGACGTCAGCACCTTGCCAGCCGCCCGCTTGGCCAAGCGATGCCAGCATGATCCCGATGGGGCCCTGACCGATCACCAGCACGGTCTCATCCGGCGCGAGATTCAGGCTGCGCACGCCCTTGAGGCAGGTATTCAGCGGCTCCATAAAGACCGCCTGCGCAAAAGGGACATGATCGGGAATCTTGACCAGCCCGCGCTTTACGATCCAGTCCATGACCCGCACATATCCGGCAAAGCCTCCGCCGGAAGGCTCAAAGCCGGCGGTGCAGCCTACCTGTTTGTAAACCGGACATTGGGCAAAAGTTTTCTTGCGGCAGTAGTAGCAGTCGCCGCAGGGAATGTGGTGGAAGACAGCCACCCGGTCGCCCACGGCGAAGGGCTCAACTCCCTGCCCCCACCGCGGCGATCGTGCCCACGGTCTCATGGCCGAAGATGCGCGGCGCGGAGTGCGATCCGGTGTGGATCTTCTTCAGGTCGGTGCCGCAGATGCCGCAGCTGTGCACCCTGATGAGCACTTCTCCCGGGCCAATCGCGGGCACGGCAACGGTCTCGACGCGGACATCGTTCACGCCGCGATAGACAGCGGCCTGCATGGTCGCCGGGACGGCGGCTGAGCGGTGCATCTCTTGAACACCAGGTGCGATCTGCATATTACGCATTCCCTATGAGTGGACCCAGCGCACCGGCCACCGCCCGGGCGCCGCTCTTCGCGTTCTGGCCGATTCGCAGCATGGCAGGCCAATACTTTGGCCGCACGGCCACATGGCCCAACAGAGGTGCTACGCGCAGGTGACCCTCGGAGTCGGTGTAGCGCCCGAAGTCCGGCAATATGTCAGCGATCTCGTCCGATATGGCCTTGAGGCAGTAGAACGGAATGTTCTTGCTGAGTGCAAAGCGGGCCACGGTCGCGGCCTCCATATCCACCATCACGGCCTGGTAAAGCCCGGCAAGTTGCCGCTTTTCCGCATACTGGACGATATGGTCGGTCGTTACCAGCCTGAGCGGAACGCCGGTTTCTTCGGGCAAGGGGAAGTTGGTGGGGAAATGCTCCCCCGTGAGGGCATCGATTACTTCGTTCACTGCGTACGCATTGCCGGGATGGATACCGCAGGACAGGGCTCCCGCCCATCCTACCGAGACGATTGCATCCAGCGCACCGCCCTGGGCGGCTAGGTCGCAGGCGTGCGCCGCAGCCTCACTCCCAACGCCGCCGCAGACCGCGATGCAATCTACGTCGTCCACGCGGGAACCCCATGCGGCCTGCCCTTTGCGCGCACCGGGCAGCGGCAAAGGCTTCCATCCCTGCACCAGCGGTTTCAATTCGCCGGGCAAGGCCGCGATAATCGCCACGCGGCTCATGCGGCGGGCGCGTACCCGTGCGCCCGAAACCACTCGATGGCCGCGCGCAGCGCCGCATACACCGGCACCACGCGGAATCCCAGCTCGCGCTCCGCTTTGGCAGAGGAGACAAACATCTTTTTCTTCCCCATGCGTACGGC
The DNA here is from genome assembly GCA_963746595.1 of uncultured Acidobacteriaceae bacterium. Classification (GTDB taxonomy): domain Bacteria; phylum Acidobacteriota; class Terriglobia; order Terriglobales; family Acidobacteriaceae; genus PALSA-350. The sequence goes on along the minus strand of CAVVBS010000008.1, from coordinate 257,587 downwards.
CTCCACGGTAGCACGCGGCTCACGCCCGCGCAGCTTGCCGGTAATGGTCTGATCCCACAGGGCAAAGATCATCGCCACGCTGTGCGGCACGCGCATGGTAGGAGAGGGCAGGCCGGTGATGGCCGACATTTTATCCAGGATCTGCTTCAAGGTCAGGTTCTCCCCGCCCAGGATGTAGCGCTCACCGGGCCGCCCGGCCTCCAGCGCATCGGCATGGGTTCTTGCCACTTCGTTCACATCCACCAGGTTCAGGCCTGTATCCATATATGCGGGAAATCTCCGGTTAAGAAAATCCACCACGATGCGCCCGGTCGGCGTAGGTTTGATGTCGTTCGATCCAATCGGCGTCGTGGGATTGAGAATAATCACCTGCTGGCCTGCGCGCGCGGCTGCCACGGCTTCCTGCTCGGCCTGGTATTTCGATCGCTTATAGTCCCCGATCATGTCGGCCAGGGAAACCGGGGTCGCCTCGTCCGCCGGGCACCCGTCGGAGAGAAAGCCCATGGTGGCTACGCTCGAAGTGTAGACCACTCGGCCCACGCCCTCTTCGCGGGCCATGCGCAGCAACTCCCGGGTCCCGGTCACGTTGATGGCGTACATGGCTTTTGGATCGGTCACCCAAAGCCGGTAATCCGCGGCTACGTGCATGACAGCATCACAGCCGGCGATGGCACTGCGCAACGCATCCACCCGCAACAAATCGCCGACGACCGTTTCGGCGGCGAAGCCCAGCTAGATTCTCGAGCTTGCTGGTAGGGCGGATGAGGATGCGCAAATGAGCGCCGCGACGGGACAGCTCTTGCGCCACGTGGCTCCCGACGAACCCCGTAGCTCCTGTGAGGAAGATCTTCAGACCTATACCCCTGTACTGAGAGAGGACAGTACAACCGCAGGTCCCTCCACTACGCTGGCCGCTAGCCGGTGCGGGATGACAATTCTGTTTAGGTGCAAAGCTTTCGACCCTCAAACAGAATTGTCATCCCGACCGGATTGCGGGCCAGCTAGCGTAGTGGAGGGACCTGCGGTTTCTTTTAAACTAGTCCAGCGCTTCGGGATGCAGTCCAAAGCCCTTTTCGCCGGCTGCTTTCTTTTCGTTCCACTTCTTCACCCAGGCTTCCCAGCTTGCGCCGGCGGCGCGGTCTTTGCCGCTGAAGGTAAGTCCCGCGATCTCGCTGTAGGCGATGGACAGCTTCTCCGGCGAATCCTTGGGAAAGAGCCGCACCCAGGATTGGGCAAGCGTAGCGCCCGTCTTGCGGTCGAAGATATAACCCTCGATGACGGAGCCATCCTTGCAGTTGATGGTGACGTCCCCGCGATAGTCGAAGGCCTTCTCCAGTGCATCGAGCACTTCCGCGTCGCTGCCCAGAACCGGAGCCCAGCCTTCCAGATTCTCGTGCTTGGTTCCCGGCGCCAGCTCCAGCGTGTCCGGATCGACGTTACCTGCAGCCTTGCCGGTCATGCGCGTGTCTCTTCCATCTGCGGCTTGGCTATCGCCCGAGATCTGCACCAACGATGGTGACGAATGCCCGGTAAGCTGCGGAGAGGTCAGCAGATCGCGCGCTCCGCTGATCCTCGTACCTATCGAAGAGGGTGGCACGGACAGCAGAGAAGAATCCGCGCCAGGAGCCAAACATATCGTTGACCGAAGACGGCTCATAACCGCAGCTGACCATGCAGTTAGCGCATTTTGGATTGCCGGAAGCGGTGCCGTAGTTTTCCCACTCCGTCTCCGCGATCAACTCCTTGAAGGTGGAAGCGTAGCCATCCTGCAGCAGGTAGCAGGGCTTCTGCCAGCCGAAGATGTTGTAAGCCGGATTGCCCCAGGGCGTGCATTCGTAGTTCCGCTTGCCCATCAGGAACTCGAGGAACAGCGGAGACATATTGAATTTCCAGTGCTTCTCCCGGTTGGACAGAATGGCGCGAAAGAGCCTGCGGGTGCGGGCGCGGCCCAGGAAATGCTTCTGGTCCGGCGCCTTGTCGTAGGAGTAGCCGGGCGAGATCACGATGCCTTCCACGCCCAACGCCATCACCTCGTCAAAGAAAGCGCGCACGCTGTTAGGATCGGCGCCATCGAAGAGCGTGGCGTTCGGAGTAACGCGGAAGCCGCGCTTGACCGCCTCGCGTATCCCCTCCACCGCCTTGTCGTAACCGCCCTCGCGGCAAACGGAAAAATCGTGGTGCTCGCGCTGGCCATCGAGATGGACCGAGAAGGTGAGGTACTTACTGGGCTTGAAGAGGCCGATCTTTTCCTTGAGCAGCAAAGCGTTGGTGCAGAGGTAGATGTACTTCTTCCGCGCCACCAGCCCCTCAACAATCTCGCCAATCTGCGGGTGCATCAGCGGTTCGCCGCCGGGAATGGAGACCATGGGCGCACCGCACTCGTCGACTGCCCGGAAGCACTCCTCGGGCGAGAGCTCCTTCTTGAGGATGTGCGCGGGATATTGAATTTTGCCGCAGCCGGCGCAAGCCAGGTTGCAGCGGAACAGCGGTTCCAGCATAAGCACGAGCGGGTAGCGTTTTTGCCCGCTCAAGCGCTTCTTGAGCACGTAGCTGGCCACGGTCCACATCTGTGAGATCGGCACTGCCATCGTTTCAAATCTCCTCTGAGTGCTCTAAGCTCTTTCCATCGCGCGGCGGTAGTCCGTAAGCGCCAGCAGGGGAAAGTAATTCCGGTAAAGATGGTAGGCAAGATAAAACACGCGGGGAAAGCCGGTGCCGGTAATCACTGCCTGCCGGGTCGGGCCTTCTCCCATGCTTTCATCCCACGAACCATCGGGCAGCTGCCGCTCGATCAGCCAGCGAACTCCCTTGGCCACCGAATCGCTGCGCGTGTCCCCAGCCGATAGCAGACCCAAAATAGCCCACGCGGTCTGCGATGGAGTGCTGGGGCCAACGCCCCGGGTTATGGGATCGTCGTAGCTGGCGCAGCTCTCACCCCAACCGCCGTCCGCGTTCTGCACCATGCGGATCCACTCCGCCGCCTGCTGGATCTGCGGCTCGTGGTTCCATACTCCGATCGCTTCCAGACCCCGAAGCACCAGGAACGTTCCGTAAAGGTAGTTCACGCCCCAACGGCCAAACCAGCTTCCATCCGGCTCCTGCTCGCTATAGATGAAGCGGATGGCCTTTTCGACGCGGCGATCCTTTTGCGTGTAGCCGTAGGTGGCCAGCATCTCCAGGATGCGCCCGGTGATGTCGACGGTGGGCGGATCGAGCATGGCGTTATGGTCAGCGAAGGGAATGTTTTCGAAGACCATCTTGGTGTTGTCTTTATCGAAGCTGGCCCAGCCGCCATTTTTGCATTGCATGGCGAAGATCCAGGAGATCGCGCGCTGGCAAACATCGTATTGATAGCGTTCCCGGGCATGGTTGTCGACCTTGTTCAGGGCCAGAAGCACCTGGGCGGAGTCGTCCGTGTCGGGATAGAACTCGTTGTTGAACTCGAAATACCAGCCGCCGGGCTGCGCATTCCGTACCTTCACCGCCCAGTCGCCCTTGTGGCGCACTTCCTTGGCCAGCATCCAGTCGGCGGCCTTCAGCAGGCGCGGGTCGGTGCGCGCGAACTCCGGACTGGCCCAGCGCATACACCGCATAGGCGGTATCCCACACCGGAGACATGCACGGCTGCATGCGGAAGGTCGGCTCCAGAAAGTCGGGAACCCCTTCCTCTTCAATGCCCAGCTTCTCAAACTCATCCATGGCCCGGATGGTCTGCGGATCGTCGATGGAGTAGCCCAGGCAGCGCAAGGCCAGGATGGCGTTGAGCATGGCGGGATAGATGGCGCCCAGCCCATCGCTCATCTCCAGGCGCTCCAGGATCCACTTCTCCGCTTTCTTGAGCGCCATCTTGCGCAGCGGCCGGATATGCACGCGCTCGGCCCAATGAAAGAGCCGGTCAACGATCAGGAAGAAGTTGCGCCAGCCCAGTATCTTCTTGCGATCCCAGCGCAGGTGAAGATCGGCATGGCTCTTACCCCCGACGAAGAGCTCGTCGATTCCATTTTCCGGGGCGAGCTTCTTGAAGGGCTTCTTGGCATAGGCGATGGAAAGCGGAACCAGGATGGCGCGCGACCAGGACGAGATCTCGTAGATGTTGAAGTAGCACCAGTTGGGAAAGAGGACTAGCTCGGGAGGGATGGCGGGAACTGCGTCGTATTCGTATTGGCCGAAGAAACAGAGATAGATCTTGGTGAAGGTATTACACTCCACCACTCCGCCATGCTCGAGAATCCATTGCCGGGCATGGACCATGACCGGGTGGTCGGGAAGCCAGCCCATCAGCTTGAAGGCGAAATAGGCTTTGACGGAAGCGCTGATATTGGAGGGGCCGCCGGCGTAGATACTCCAGCCGCCATCCTCATTTTGCTTGCGCAGGATCTCGGAGACGGCCCGCTTCATCTTGCGCTCGTCGCCGGTACCCAGCAACGTGTGCACCATGATGTAGTCGGATTCGAGGGTGGTGTCGGCTTCCAGCTCCCCGCACCAGTAGCCATCCGGGTGCTGCTGGGAAAAGAGGAAGTCCCGGGCCCGCGCGATGGAGGATTCTACCTGGTCTAACCCGGCATCGATGCGGCCAAACCGGGGTATAGCGGGCTGTCCACTTTCAAAGGATGTGCTCATGCTGGACCCTGAAGTTCTCTTTCCAAAAACAGCTGTCTTACGCTGTAAATAGCTGGCCCCTAGACCGGCAACAGGCCGGATGGCCTGGACGATCTCCGGGGGCAACCCAAAGCGGACATTTTCCGGCATGACTTCTACTTCTTCCACGTCGGAAAAGCCGCGTCCGCGCAAATAAGCCACTACTTCGGCAACCAGAACCTCGGGCGCGGATGCCCCAGCCGTGACCGCAACCGTGGTTGCGTTCTCCAGCCATTCGGGATTGATGGCTCCCGAATCTTCGATCAGAAATGCGTTGGTGCTCAAATTGCGGGAAACTTCTACCAGGCGGTTGGAGTTGGAGCTGTTGGTCGATCCAACCACCAGCACCAGGTCCGCCTGATGGGCCACGTTTTTCACCGCCACCTGGCGGTTTTCCGTGGCATAGCAGATGTCCTGGGTGTGCGGTCCAACGATGTTGGGGAATTTGGCCTTGAGGGCGTGGATAATGTCCCGCGCCTCATCCAGGCTCAGGGTGGTTTGGGTTAGATAAGCAACCCGCTCAGGATCAGCGACTTCGAGGGCAGCCACTTCCTCCACGGTCGAGACCACCTGGGTCACTTCCGGAGCTTCGCCCAGGGTGCCTTCGATCTCGTCGTGGTCCCGATGCCCAATCAGCACCAGGGAATAGCCCTGACGGGCAAACTTGACCGCCTCCACGTGGACTTTTGTCACCAGCGGGCAGGTGGCGTCGATCACCTTTAGTTTGCGCGACTTGCTGCGCGCACGGACTGCCGGGGAAACGCCATGGGCGCTGTAAATGACGCGCATTCCTTCGGGCACGTCGTCGATGTCATCGACGAAGATCGCGCCTTTTTCGGCCAGCTCGTTGACTACGAAGCGGTTGTGCACAATCTCTTTGCGGACGTAGATGGGCGCGCCGAAGGTATCGAGAGCGATGTTCACGACATCGATGGCGCGCACCACGCCGGCGCAGAAGCCGCGCGGCTTGAGAAGAAGAACCCTCTTGGTTGCGATTTCGGAGCGGGGGCCACTCGCGGGCGAGGATAATAGGGGACTCGTCACATCAACCAGTATACCGCGCCGGCCCTTATCTGTCTGATGGATATAGAGTCTTGGCCATCAGCTAACTTGGCACCGGGGCGATGAAGCTTCGATGCACACACCGGTTGTTGGTCGCAAAAATTGGCCCAGACAACCGCGGCCTATTTCCCTGGACGGGTGCCCCATGTTCGCACCAGCGTACATGGGCCGAAAAGACGGGCGCAGCCCTCCACCGCTCTCGCTATCCATGCAAAAACGACAACTGACCAAGCCGGCATCCTCGTAGATAGAGCAAAAACGTTGGAAAACCCACATCTTCGGCCCATGTACGCTGGTGCGAACATGGGGCACCCGTCCAGGTGAAATAGGGGCAGTGAGGAGATTGAAACGGTAAGAAGGTTCGCGTTTACTTAACGGGACTTGACCGCTTTGCGGCTGGTTTTCAATAGCTGCTCGGCGTGCCGCAGGGAGGTCTCGGTTAGCTTGGCTCCGCTTAGCATGCGGGCCACTTCCTCGGTTCGTTCCTGGTCCTCGAGCAGGCGGACGGAGGTCTTCGTCTTTCCCTGCCGCTCCTGCTTTTCGACCAGGAAGTGCTGGTCGGCAAAGGCGGCAATCTGGGGCAAATGGGTTACGCACAGCACCTGCTGCGCGCGGGAGAGCTCCTTCAGCTTTTGGCCGACGGCCTCGGCAGCCCGGCCACCGATGCCGATGTCGATCTCATCGAAGACCAGGGTGCGGGGTACAGGGGCTTTGCGGCGCGCGCTTCCCTGCCCTCGGGACGCTCCCTCCTCGACACTCACCTTGAGCGCCAGCATCACACGCGACAACTCGCCGCCGGAAGCGATTTGCTCCAGCGGCTTCAAGGGCTCCCCAGCATTGGTGGCGATCCGGCAATCGACCAGATCCCAGCCTTGCCGGGTCCAGTGCTGCTCCGCTTCCTGCGCCGTCACCTGGACGGCAAACCTCGCCTTCATCGCCAGATCATTGATGTGCGCTTCGGCTAGCTTTTCCAGCTTGCGGGCCGCGGCCGTGCGCTCCGCGGTTATTTCGGCGGCCAGCCAGGCGGTACGCATCCGCTGCCTTGCTCCGCGCCGCGCGCAGCTCGAGCAGCAACTGGTCGCGGTTCTCGATCTCCGCCAGCTTGGCGGCCACTTCCTGGCCGTGAGCCAGCACCTGCGCCAGCGTCGGTCCATATTTCCGCTTCAGGCGATTGAGCGCTTCGAGGCGATCTTCCAGCTCCGCGAGCCGGTCGGGAGAGGCCTGAATCCTGGAGGCATAGTCGCGCACGGTGGCGCTCACATCGTCCACCAAGGCGCGCGCCGACTTCACTTGCTGCTACCGCTTCGGCAAACTGCGGATCGTAGCGCGCGAGCTCTTCCAGATTTTTTAGCGCTGCGCGCAAGGCGGCCTCGGCCGAGCGGTCGCTCTCGTAGAGCAGCTCATGCGCGCTCATCGCTGCGGTAAGAAGCTTCTCCGCATTGGCCAACACGCGCCGCTCTATCTCCAACTCCTCGTCTTCTTTCTCCCGGATCGCCGCGCTCTCGATCTCGTTCTTCTGAAAACTCCACAGGTCGGCCTCGCGCAGGCGCGCCTGTTCATCGCCCTTCCAGACGTTCCAGCCGGGCACAGGTTTCCGACCACTCGTGAAATGCAGCCGCCACCCGCTCGGTGTTGATGCCGGCGCTACGGTCCAGCAACTGGCGCTGCTGTGCCTGGTCAAAGCTGCCCATGGTCTCGCTCTGCGCATGCACCAGTGCCAGTTCCGGAGCGAGCTGGCGCAGCACGTTCACCGTGGCCGGCTGATTGTTCACGTAGACGCGGCCTTTGCCTCCGGCTTGTATCTCGCGGCGCAGAATAATCTCCGTGCCTTCGGCATCGATGCCGTTGGCCTCGAGGGTATTCTCCGCCCCGGGTGTGCTCTCAAAAACACAGGCCACGACGGCCCGGTCGGCACCGTGCCGCACCACATCGGAGGAGGCCTTGTCGCCCATCAGCAGCGCCAGCGCGTCGACCAGGATCGATTTACCCGCACCGGTTTCTCCCGTCAGCAGATTGAGGCCGGGACCGAAGACAGCTATCGCGTGATCGATGACGGCGTAGTTTTCAGCGCGGAGTTCGAGCAGCATGGGGCAGTTTCGAGAGTCGAGCGCAGCATAGCATGAGGGCGCCTACCGCTCGGCCCACCCGGTTATACGGCCGGGTTACCTTGCGTCTGCATCTTATACAGCAGTTTGGTTTCGCGTGCGCATGTCTGCTACCGTGAAAGAGGAAGTGATGATGTCCCCCTTTCATATCGCGGCTTTTCTTATTCTGCAAACAGACGACGGCGCAGTGCCCGTGCCCCATTCCCCAACCTATGGATTCAGCGCCATATTCGACATGGTGCGCAATAGCGGGCCGGTGGCCATCGCCGTGCTCGTCGTGCTGCTGATCGCCAGCCTCTACTCCTGGGCCGTTATTCTGGGCAAGTCGACCGCCTTTCGCCGTGCCCGATCGCAAAGCCGGCGCTTCGTGCGCGCCTTCCGCAAGGCCAACCGGCTGCAAGAGATTGCGGCGGTCAGCGAGCAGTTCAAGCCCAGCCCGCTGGTGAGCGTGTTCGATGAGGTGTATGACACCTATCGCCGCCAGACCGGCGGTTTCGGACCTCCCAAGAACATCATCACCCTGGAGCGCGCGGCACAAGCGGCGGCCAGCGAATCGCTCACGGTTCTGGAGCGGCGTCTCACCTGGCTGGCCACCATCGGCGCAGTCGCTCCATTCGTCGGCCTTTTCGGCACCGTGATGGGCATCGTGGATGCCTTCCATGGCCTGGGCACGGAGGGCGCGGCGACTCTCCGCGCGGTGGCGCCTGGAGTTTCCGAGGCCCTGATCACCACCGCCGCCGGCCTGCTGGTGGCCATTCCGGCCGTGATCGCCTACAACCAGTTCACCGCTTCGCTGCGCGAGTTTGGCTCGCGCATGGACGACTTCTCGCGCGAACTGCTCAACAGCCTGGAAGAGATCGGCCCGCAAGCCAAACAAGACCCGATGGAGAGGGAGGCCGCAAGTGGCCTTCACCGCTAGTTCCGGTCATACCCGAACCTCGCTCGCGGAAATCAACATCACACCGCTGGTCGATGTGGTCCTGGTTCTGCTCATCATCTTCATGGTGACCGCGCCGGTGCTGCAGTCGGGCATCGATGTCTCTGTGCCAAAAACGCGCAGCGTGAAAGAGATCACCCAGCAGCGGCTGGTGCTGACCATCGACCGCGACCAAAATGTTTTTCTGGGAGATAAGCCGGTCAACCTGGCGCAACTGCCCACGCTATTGCACCAACCCAATACCGATCCAGCAAGCCAGGTCATTTATCTGCGGGCCGACGAGCGGGTTCCCTTTGGCGCGTTCGCTTCGGTCATGGATGCGGTCAAACAAGCCGGGATCACCAATATCAGCATTGTGACCCAGCCCCTACAGAAGACGGCGAAGTAGCTTGCCATGGCAGGGTTCTCCAGCGAAGAATTACTAGACCAGCCGGATGGCATAGGCTCGCCCTTCGCCCAATCCACGATCTTGCACGTGCTGATCTTCGCCGGGCTCATCGGCTACGGGTACGTGCACAATCTGCTCCACGGAAGCGAGTGGGGCGCGAACAGCTTCCAGCAGGGAGCGATCCAGGCCACCCTGGTTTCAACCGCCGCGTTGCCCCTGCCCCAGGATCACCCGCCCACCGACAACGTGCTGGCCACGGAAACACCGAGCGTAGCTCCGGCATTGGAGGAGCAGAAGCAGGAGCCCATTCCTCTTCCCGATGCGCTGCCCATTCCGGAAAAGCAACCGCCGCCGAAGCCTCAGCCCAAGCCGCTCCCAAAAGCTCCTCCGCAGCATCAGCCGCCGCCCAAGCCGCAGAACAAAGCAAACTACGGAGAAGCAGCGCCGGCTAATGTTCCTCGCTCCACGGCAAGCAACAATACAGCCAATAGTCCCATCGCACAAACAGGTGGAGATTTTGGCACGCGCTTCGGCTGGTATGTGGATGTGATCAAGCGCAAGGTGGCGCAGGATTGGTATACGGGGGAAGTAGACCCGAGTACGCCGGCAGGAGCGACGGTTTTTGTCCAGTTCACGGTGGCGCGGGACGGCTCTCCAGGCAGCGTTTCGCTGGCTACTCCGAGTAGCTCTCCGTCGCTGAATTCGTCGTGCCTGCATGCGGTCCAACGCGTGGATACCTTCGGCCCGCTCCCGAGCGGTTATAACGAAAGCAGCTTAAATGTGCTCTATCACTGCACTTACCCCGGTACCCGATGAGGTTACCGCTGTAACTGACTTGGCTTTTTATCGTATAAACTCAAGACTGCGTCAGGCATGAGATTCAGAAAAAGAAATTCACTCCCCCACTTCCGCGTTTGGTTTCTTATTTTCCTGTTGCCGGCACTCGCATGCGGAGAGGCGAGTGCGCAGGATTGGGTCCGCACGGGCACCAATCTGGGAGCGGCGCGCATCCGTCTGGCCGCAGCCGACTTCAATCCCTCTTCTGCTGACGCCCAAACGCCGGCGCTGAAAACCACCTTCGACACCACGCTCTACAACGACCTGAATAACGCCGGCATCTTTGACATGGTTTCGAAGAGCATGGCTCCGCCGCTCATGCCCGCCTCTCCGCAACAGATGAACCTGGCGCCATGGGCAGCGGCGCCGGCCAACGCTGCTTTTGTGGCCTTCGGATCTATTTCGGCTGCCGGGGATCGCCTGGCGGTCTACGGTTGGCTCTTCGACGCCAAGAACCCTGCCTCCCCGCAGATCCTGGGCAAGCAGTACAACGAAGCGGCCAGCCAGGACAATGCGCGCCTGATCGCTCACCGTTTCGCCGATGAGATCATCACTCGCCTGGGCGGCGGAATCCCCGGCATCGCCGAGACCCACATCTACTACATCGCTGCCCGCGGCGGAAACAAAGAAGTGTGGCAGATGGATTACGACGGGCAAGGGCAGCACCAGGTCACCCACCTGGGCACCATCTCGCTCTCCCCGCGCGTCTCGCCGGACAACGATCGCATTGCGTTCGCATCGCTGGGGAAACGAGGCTGGTCCATTCGCATGTATTCGCTGGTGCTGGGCCGCATGGTCAGCTTTCCTTCCATGGTGGGCAATACGCTCTCCCCAGCCTGGTCGAGCGATGGCGCCAAGCTGGCCTTCTCCGGCTCCCGCTCCGGCGATCCGGAGATTTTTACCTCCGATGCAGCGGCGGCAACGTGAAGCAAGTGACCACCTTCCGCGGACCGGATGTTTCGCCCACCTGGAACCCCAAGACCAACTCCCAGATCGCATGGTGCAGCGGCCGTACCGGCCTGCCGCAGATCTACATCATGGAGTCGGATGGAACCGGCGTGCAGCGCATGACCGACGGCGGATACGCCACCTCGCCCTCCTGGTCGCCCAGCGGACAGTTTCTGGCCTTTGCCTGGAACCGCAAGTATGGTCCTGGCGCCCCTGGAGGACAGGACATCTACATCATGGACATTGCCAGCAAACGCTGGACCCAGCTCACGCATGATGCGGGGCGGCAGGATTTCCCCTCTTGGTCTCCGGATGGGCGGCACATCGTATTCCAACGCGAGAACGGTGGGGGATCCGAAATATGGACCATGCTTTCCGATGGCACCGAACAGCATCGCCTCACCCAGAGCAGCGGAAATTCGATGCCCAATTGGAGCTGGAAATAGCTCGGTCTGATGTCCGGTTGCGATACATCCTTCCCTGATTGGGAAGAGTCCTGGGGAACGAATTACGTAAGGAGAACATTGTGAAGACCTCGCATCACAGGCATTTCGCGTCGCTCATCGCTGTCGCCACCCTCACCTTCGCAGCCGGCTGCCACAAGAAAGCGGTGCCTCCGCCACCACCGCCCCCGCCGGCAGCCAACGTCGCCGGCGCCGACGGCCACGATCACAGTGACGCCCAGCACCATCAACCCGGGCGGAAGCGCAGTGCTCGCCTGGCGCACGACCGATGCGACGGAAGTCTCGATTGACGGACTGGGCACCGTGAATGCCTACGGCACGCAGAACGTCACGCCGACCCAATCGACGACCTATCATCTCGTCGCCCGCGGTCCCGGCGGTTCCACCGATGCAACTGCGAATCTCACGGTGACTGCGGCGCCAGCGCCGCCACCGGTCGCCGAGACCATGAACGAGCAGATCTTCGAGCAGAACGTAAAGCCCGCCTTCTTCGACTATGACAGCTATGAGATCCGTCCCGATGCCCAGACTGTCCTGGCTCAGGACGCGAGTTTCCTGGCCGCGCATCCCACGCTCAAGGTTGTTGTCGGCGGATATTGCGATGACCGCGGCTCGGCGGAATACAACCTGGCGCTGGGCGAAAACCGCGCCAATGCGGCCAAGCAGGCGCTGGTCAACGGCGGCGTGAGCCCGGACCGCAGTACGCACCGTGAGCTACGGCAAGGAGAAGCAGTTCTGCACCACGAACGATGAGGCTTGCTGGCAGCAAAACCGCCGTGCCGGCTTCTCGCTCGATCAGTAGCAGCAGTAGGTAACGGGAGAAGGGCCAAGCGTGGACGTCACCGCTTGGCCCTTCGCTCTTCTCGTTCGCCTGCTGGACTAAACTGAAGAAGCGAGCTTTAGGAAAGCGTCATGGGGAGCATCATGCGTAAACACATCATCCGGCTCACGGCCCTTGCCCTCTTTGCTTTGCCCAGTGGATTGCCGCACGCCTTCGCCGTCTCCAAGGAAATGGTCCAACTGCAAACCCAGGTCCAGCAGTTGCAGGACATGGTGCAGCACCTGCAGACCTCGAATGACGAACGCATGGGCGTGCTGGTCAACCTGGTGCAGCAAAACACCGACAACATGAACAAGATGATGGCCTCGGTCAACGCGCTGCAGACGACGTTGAAAGCGACAATGAGCAGCGAGGTTCGAACAGCACACAGCTCTCGACTCAGATCCAGTCGCTGAACGACTCCGTCGATGAGCTCAAGACACGCATCGCTAACCTGACCACGCAGATGCAGGCCATCCAGAGCCAGATGCAGAACGTGAATGGGATGCCGGCGCAGCCCGGTGGAGCGCCCCCGCCCAATCAGGGTCCCGGAGGGCAAGCGGTGCAGATCCGCCGCAGACGCCCCAGGCGCCTCCGGTTGACCAGCTCTACCAAAGCGGTCTGCGTGACTACAACTCGGCCAAGTACACGGTTGCGGCTTCTGAATTCGGCGACGTCGTCCACTATTACCCGCAAGATCCTTTGGCGGGCAACGCCCAGTTTTATCTCGGTGAGATCTCTTACCAGCAAGGCAAGTTTCCCGCGGCGGTCAAGTATTACGATGCGGTTCTGGAACAGTTCTCCGGGCAACCCCCTGGCTCCCGCCGCTGAATTGCGCAAAGGGCAATCGTTGATTCAAATGGGTCAGAAAGACGCCGGCGTGCGCGAATTGCGAACGCTGATTCAGCGCTATCCGCAAACCCCTGAAGCCGCGCAAGGGCGAAGTGCATTGAATGGAATGGGGGTACGCATCTACGCCGCTAAACCCAGCGCGTACCCAGCAGCACCTCCGGCGCCGCAATAACCGCTCCTATGAAGTAAATTCTGCGCTTCCCCCCTGCCTTACCCTTCGTCCGAAATAAATTCCCGATAAACAAATCCTATAGTTCTCTGTGACGGTTGCTAATTCGCGCATGCGCGCCCCTTTTGTCATCCCGATCCCAGCACCCGCCACGAATGTTGGGTGCCCCATTGCCCGATTTTCTGTGGAGGCTTGTGGCGTTGATACCTGCTGTGCGCCTTTCCCCAAACGACTCTCAGAACCCTTCATCCAGATAACCAACGTCAAGGTCCGCCAACCACCTAAACTTTGTCATCCCGAGCGCAGCCGAGGGACCTGCTGTGCGCCTTTCCCCCAAACCACTCTCAGAACCCTCCATCCAAATAACCAACGTCAAGGTCCGCCAACCCTTCAAACTTGTCATCCCGAGCGCAGCCGAGGGACCTGCTGTGCGCCTTTCCCCCAAACCACTCCCGGCGCACTCTTCCCCCCAACCCGATGTTCTTCTGTCCCCTCGCGCCGCAACGCTTTCCGACCAAGCCGATTTCCCCTCTGTCATTTGTTGTTCTGCGCCACTCTGTGGCAGACGGAGCGACACAGATTTGGAAAGTACACAGAAAGTCGTTTGGCCGAAAGGCGCACCGCAGGTCCCTCGGCTGCGCTCGGGATGACAAAGTTTAACGGGTTGGCGAACCTTGACGTTGGTTATCTGGATGGAGGGTTCTCAGAGTCGTTTGGGGGAAAGGCGTACAGCGGGTCCCTCAGGATGACGTTTTGCGGCAAGTTCGAGAGGCAAAACCAGCGTCTTCTCGGATTTCCATTGTCTGCCCAAAGAAGTTAGCGCTTATCGGGCCTAGCCCCACGCGCAGCTCTATCTATTGCACCGGCCAAAGCAGGCGTGACCGGCGTGTCTCAGGCTCTTTTCCTCCCCTAATCCGAACTCCGCCCGTCCACTGGACTGCCCTTCCGTCCCGGTGCTATTGTTTCCTTCGGCGTCAGAAGTCGGCAGCGCCCCCCTCTCCACCCAACTTCCTGCCGATCGCGCCGGAGGCATTTGATGGCAACCATCCCTGTTGATTCCCGTATTGATTCCAAAACCGCGGAGTTTTTCTCGCGGCAACACCGCATGCTGATCGATGGACGCTTCGTCCCAGCCGCATCCGGCAAAACCTTCCCGGTCTACAATCCGGCCACCGGCGAAGTGGTGGCGCGGGTGCCGGAAGCCGAAGAGGAAGATGTGAATCGCGCCGTTTCCGCTGCGCGCCGCGCCTTCGATGAGGGCCCATGGAGCAAGAAGCTGTCCCCCTCGGAACGCGGACAGATGCTCTGGAAAGTCGCCGACCTGCTGCAAGCGAACCTGGAAGAATTCGCCGAGATTGAGTCCCTCGACAACGGCAAGCCGTTGTCCGTCGCTCGGGTCGCCGACGTTCCCTTGGCGGTCGACATGTTCCGCTATATGGCGGGCTGGGCGACCAAGATCGGCGGCTCCACGCTTTCGTTCTCTACCCCGGGCGCTTTCCACTCCTACACCCTGCGCGAGCCGGTGGGGGTCGTGGGGCAAATCATTCCCTGGAATTTCCCCCTCCTGATGGCCGCGTGGAAGCTCGCGCCGGCGCTTGCTGCCGGCTGTTGCGTGGTGCTCAAAGTCGCCGAGCAGACACCCATGTCGGGCCTCCGCCTGGCAGAGCTCTTCGATCAAGCAGGATTTCCTCCCGGAGTGGTCAACGTGCTCACCGGCTACGGTGAGGGCGCGGGCGCACCTCTGGCTGCGCATCCGGATGGTCGACAAGGTGGCCTTTACCGGTTCCACGGAAGTGGGCAAGCTGATCGTGAAAGCCTCCGCCGGCAACCTCAAAAAGGTCAGCCTGGAACTGGGCGGCAAGAGCCCGGCCATCGTCTTTCCCGATGCCGATTTGGACCGCGCCATCGCCGGCACGGCCAGCGCCATCTTCTTCAACCAGGGACAATGCTGCTGCGCCGGCTCTCGCCTTTTCGTGCACGAAAAAATCTACGACAAGGTTCTGCAGGGAGTCAGCGACATCGCTGGAGGCATTCAGATGGGCCCCGGCCTTGACCCACAGACCGCGATGGGACCCTTGGTCAGCGAGGAGCAATTCGATCGCGTGACCGGGTTTATCGAATCCGGAGTTCAAGAGGGCGCCAAGGTAGCTGTCGGCGGCAAACGCCATGGAGATCGCGGCTACTTTGTTCAGCCAACCGTGCTAACCAACACCAAGCCGAGCATGAAAGTCGTCCGCGAAGAGATCTTCGGGCCGGTGGTGTGCGCGGAATCCTTCTCCGATGCCGACCTGGATCGTATGGCTCGCGAAGCCAACAACTCCATCTATGGCTTGGCCGCCAGTGTCTGGACTCGCGACCTGAGCACCGCGCACAAGATGGCGCGGCTCATCCGCTCGGGAACGGTCTGGATCAATTGCCATAACGTCTTCGACGCCTCCCTGCCCTTCGGCGGATATAAGCAGTCCGGCTGGGGACGCGAGATGGGCGAGGAAGTGCTCCATAACTACACAGAAATAAAGGCCGTGACCGCGGCTCTATAGCCAAAATGGGCTGGGGGCCGGAGATGATCCGGCCCCCCGGCTTCTGCCGTACAACGCCGCAAGGCAAAACCCTCATCCCTTAAGGCACGATGCCAAAACAAGAGCACCCTGACAGCGATTTCCACAAGGGAGCGGTGGAAGAAGAAACCAGCGAGCCCTCCACCAACGGAGACCCTAATCTTCAAGGTCAATTGGGTCACCGTGATCAGGATGAAATGCTTAAAGATGCCGACAGCGATTTTCCCGAGCCGGGCTCGAGTCCGGAGCACAGCGGAGAAGATCGCTAGGGCATTTCTCCTGGGCGCGTGTTTTCTCAGCGTGCTGCCCGGCGCCGCGGCCTCCTCTACATTCCACGTCCGTCTTTCTCCGGGACCGCGCCTGGTCGGGACACGGGCCGATCGTTCTGGCGGCGGGTCTGTCATGGCCACGCTCCAGGGCAACACGCTCACGCTGCAGGGTTCGTTCAGCGGGCTGCTCGCCGTTCCGACGGGCGCTCATCTGCGCATGGGTTCCCTGCCCGGCGTGCGCGGGCCGGCTCATCGCTGACCTCACCGTTTCTCAAGACACGACTGGCACGTTGAGCGGCACGGTCCTGCTCAACCCCGAGCAGCTCGCGGCCCTGCGCAAGGGCGGCCTGTATGTGGAGATCGACAGCGACAAGGCGCCCGAGGGCGACCTTTGGGGCTGGATCATGCCGTAATGGCAGAAATGTGCGAAGTAAGCGAAGTAAGCGAAGTAAGTCCCCGCGCATTCGTCATGCGATACCCTAAGCAGCGGGAGAAACCATCCATGCTGGGCCGCCGTATTGCGTTGGCAGCGTGTGCTTTAGCCTGGGGGAGTTGGGTCGCAGCCGCCCAGCAGGATACCGGCCCGTTCACCGCAGGCCAAGCCGCGCAAGGCCATAAAGACTATTCCTCCGCTTGCGCCTCCTGTCATCACGAAAATCTATCCGGCGGCGGCGAAGCGCCTTCACTCGCGGGCGGCAATTTTCTCAAGTCCTGGGGTGCCCGTTCGACGCGTGAGCTCTACGACTACATCCAGTCGGCCATGCCTCTGGGCAAAGGCGGCAGCCTGAGCGGCCAAACCTACGAGAACATCGTGGCTTTCCTGCTAGAGGCCAATGGCGCAACGCCCGGCGGCAAACCGTTCACCGCAGACACGGATGTAAAGATCGGCAATGTCGCCAATGGCCAGATGCCCGCTGGGATCGCCCATGCGGGGGAGGCAGCGCCGCCCGCTGCGCAGCGGCCTCACAGTCGCGGGCCTGCTTCCCCACTACACGCCCGTCACCGACGCCATGCTGACTCATCCCCCAGATGCCGACTGGCTTATGTTCCGGCGCAACTATAAGGGTTGGAGCTTCAGCCCGCTCGCAGCAGATCGACGTGAACAACGTCAAAAATCTGCAGCTTGAAATGGGCTTGGGCGATGAACGAGGGCGGCGCCAATGAAGTGACGCCCATCGTGCATGACGGCATCCTCTTCCTTTCCAATACCGACAACATCGTGCAGGCGCTGGATGCCAAGACCGGCAAGCTGATCTGGGAGAACCGCATCGGGCCCAAATCCCCCGTGCTCTATGGCGGCAATCGCAGCCTCGCGCTTTACCAGGACAAGGTATTTGTAGCAACCACGGATGCACACCTGGTTGCGCTCGAGGCGCGCACCGGCAAGGTCGCCTGGAATGTGCCCATCGCCAGCAAGCGTCATAACCAGACCGGCGGCGTGATGGTCATCCACGGCAAGGTGCTCACCGGCCTCACCGGCTGCAGCGCTTATGCCAGCGAAAAGTGCGCCATCACCGCCTTCGACGCCAGTACCGGCGCGCAGGACTGGCGCTTCTCTACCATCGCCCTCACCGGGACACCGGGCGGAGATACCTGGAACGGGCTTGACGATCTCTACCGCGCAGGCGGAGAGACCTGGATCGCAGGCACGTACGATCCCGATCTCAATCTCACCTACTGGGGTGTGGCCCAGGCCAAGCCCTGGATGCGGGCCAGCCGCGGAACCGGCAACGGCGCCGCGCTCTATACCAGCACCACGGTCGCGCTCGATCCCGACACCGGCAAGCTGCGCTGGTATTTCAGCCACTCGCCGGGTGAGTCGCTCGACCTGGACGAGGTTTTCGAGCGCGTGCTCATCGACCATGGGAACCAGAAGACGGTCATGACCATTGGCAAGGCCGGCATCCTGTGGAAGCTGGACCGCAGCAACGGCAAGTTCCTCGACTACAAAGAGACTGTGCTGCAAAACGTATTCGTGCACATCGATCCAAAAACTGGCGTGCCCACTTATCGCGACGACATCATCAACGCCAAGTCCAATGAGTGGATCCAGTCCTGCCCCAGCGAGGAGGGCGGCCACAACTGGACGGCGACCAGCTATTACCCGCCCGGCGACCTGCTGATCATCCCGCTCTCCCAGAGCTGCAACGAGCTGAACGGACATGAAGTGGAGAAGAAGGCAGGTTCAGGAGGCGTCGCGGCGGCCGTACGGGTCTATGAGATGCCGGGTAGCAATGGCAATATGGGCAAGCTCGCCGCCTATGACACCAAGACCATGGAAGAGGTCTGGTCTACTCAGCAGCGCGCGCCCTTTCTCACCGCGGTGCTCTCAACCGCTGGAGGCGTCGCTTTTGTGGGGGACTACGACCGCACCTTCAAAGCGGTGGATGTCAGGAACGGCAAAATTCTGTGGCAGAGCCAGCTGGGCACGACCGTCCAGGGCTACCCTGTCTCATTTAGCATCGACGGCAAACAATATATTGCGGTGACCACGGGTCTCGGCGGCGGCAGTCCGGAGAACATGCCCAACGTGATCCTGACTGAAGTGCATCGCCCCGACAACGGGCAGGCACTGTATGTTTTCGCTCTTCCGGATGGAGGACCTTGATGAACATCAGCAAAAGGAATTTTCTGATCTCGAGTCTCAACCTCGGAGCAGGACTGGTGGCGAAAGAGGCATTGGCCCAAGCCCAGCCGCAGCATCTGGACGCTGCACCGCCGCCGCCGAAACGAGAGCTGCCGCATCGCAAGGTGAAGACCACTCCCCTGTTCAAGGCGCCGCCGGGCTATCCCAATGCGGTGGCTATCGCGCCGGAAGGTCTGTGGGTGGCGGAGCAAAAGGCGCAGAATTACGGCCCCGGCATCAAGACTTCGCCCGAAGCCTGCTGGCTGCTCGATTGGAATGGCAAGCTGCTCAAGACCGTGCTCACGGAATCCTGCAATACCAGCGGCATGGCGTATGGCGATGGCTTTATCTGGATGGGCGCTAATGGCGGCCCGGAAGGCATCTACCAGACGGACATGAATTCCAAGACGGTCTCCCACCGCCAGATTCCGCTGGGTCCGGCAAACGACGGTGGCGGCTGTCACGGCTTGATGTGGCAAGACGGCAAACTGTGGATCGTGGCGAACCGCCTGCGCGCCATTCTGCGCGTCGATCCTAAAACCTGGGAGCCGGAGTTCATCATTCCCATCACGACGGCACGTTGGCATGGCGTCGCCTGGGACGATGGAGCGATCTGGATGGTGACGGGCAGCTCTGATGTGGATCGTTTTATAGAGCAAAATGGCAAGCTGGTTCACACCACTACGCCGGGTCTAATCAAGTACGACGCAGCGACGGGGAGACTCTTGGAGAGAGCAGAATTTATCGAGGGATCAGCCGATCCTCATGGCTTGGCCATGTACAACGGCAAGCTGATCAGTTGCGACGCCGGCGTAGGGCCGCCGGGATTCGATCTCACGCACAGCCCGAATAGCGGCTATATCTTTCAGATCGATTTCATCTAGGGGAAAAGAGAACCGCAGGTCCCTCCACTACGCTTCGCTAGCCGGTCGGGATGACAAGATCTCTTCCGCAATAGAATTGGCGAAAGCGACCGAAGCGATCGGGGCCGCCGGACCCACCCGTAACATCTGCTGAGAGTGAGCGTTCCCTCTCCCTTTGTCATCCCAACCGGAGCGAACGACTTTACCCGATCTTGGTGAGTTGGCCCTGGTTCAGTTCTTTCCAGTTCCGTCCGTTGTCCTCGCTGAACTCGGTGCGGAAGTGCATGACCTTGTCGGAAAGAAACTCGTCATTGGTCAGGAACATGATGGTCTTGTCCTGGCTCTTGACCTCGGTACCGAAGCTCCAGACGTTTCCCTTCACCTGCATCGGTACTTCTCGCGGAGAATCGTCTTTGTCGACCCCGAAGAACTTGTAGGTCTTGTTCGCCTCGTCGTAGGTATACACGGACAAGCTGTTGCTGACGCCGTTGACGCCATTCATCAGATGGTCACACAGGATGAACCCGTGGTGCGGCGACCAGGTGCATGTCATTTCAGAGGTTACGGAAGCGGCCTCGCTGTAAGGCGTGGTCATCACCTGGGTCTGGGACTCCCACGTCCCAACCCAGACATCCATCTTGGTTAACTCCGGAGCAATCGGGGGGACTGCCAAATGATCGCTGGCAAGCGCCAAAGTGCCGGCAGCAACAATCGCGAAATAGATCCCTCGTAGGAAATTCTTACGCATCCCATCCCCTTGCTCTGCTCTGAGAAACGAGCTGATGATACAACTTTTAGGGGATGGTTGAACAATATTCGCTGCAGATTATTGGTACCCACAGCATCAAAAGTGCATGCGCTCCGGTAACGTAACGTAACAAATACCCGGCTTAATCTACTGATGTTTTTGCATAATCTGGTCGAGAACCTGGCGTGAGGGACGTGTCCGCGACTCCGGGAGCGTGGCCAGGGGCTCGTCCACCAGGTTCAGCATGTCGGTGAAGCTGGGTTTGGTGGTATCGACGTAAAAGACCCCGGTCAAGACCTCGCCCTTCTCATGGGCTTCCATCAGGGCCGTGACGGCGCCGATGCGGCTGGTTGGGTTGTAGTCCGGATGCAGCTTGCGCAGCCGCATGTGGGATCCGTCGTGCATTTCCACGTCGTAGGTTGTTCCCGGGTCGTAGTCGACGGAGATCTCTTCGAAAGAGGGCACGAAGCCAACCTCGTTCACCGCCTCTTCGTGCTCCTGGACGTATTTGTAGCTCTTGGTCGACCCCTCATGGTCGTTGAAAGTGACGCAGGGTGAGATCACGTCGAGCATGACTGTGCCCCGGTGGGCAATCGCCGCCTTGAGCATAGCCAGAAGCTGCTTTTTGTCCCCGGAGAAGGACCGGCCCACAAAGGTCGCCCCCAGCTCCACTGCCATCACGCAGGTGTCGATCGGCGGCAGGTCGTTGATGACCCCCGTTTTGAGCGTGGAACCAAGGTCGGCTGTAGCCGAAAACTGCCCTTTGGTCAGACCGTAAACCCCATTGTCCTCAATGATATAGATCAGCGGAAGATTGCGCCGCATGAGGTGGGCGAACTGGCCAAAGCCGATGGAAGCCGTGTCACCGTCGCCACTGACGCCGAGGCCCATCATGGTGTGGTTGGCCATCAGCGCGCCGGTGGCTACTGAGGGCATGCGCCCGTGGACGCTGTTGAAGCTGTGAGAACGGCTCATGAAGTACGCCGGGGTCTTGGAGGAGCAGCCGATGCCGGAGAGCTTCATCACCCGCTCTGGCTCGACCCCCATCTCATACATGGCATCGACAATGCGCTCGGAAATGGCGTTGTGCCCGCATCCGGCGCAGAGGGTCGTCTTGCCCCCGCGATAGTCCAATACCTGCAAGCCCAGGCGGTTCTTCTTAGGACCGGGAGCTACCGGTGGATTTAGAGTCGTCGCCATCAGATTTCCTCCTGAAGTACCAGCTTGTCGGTCACGGTGCGCGCGTCGAGGGGCAAGCCGTCAAAGTGGCGAATACTTCTCAGTTTGATGACCTCGGCAGCGGGAAGATCCAGCTTGAGCAAACTGAGCATTTGCCCATCGCGATTTTGCTCGATCACGTAGATCTTGGTGTGAGCGGCCACAAAAGCATGCACCTCGGAGGAAAAGGGGAAGGCTCGGAGCCGCATATAGTCGGTTTCGAGGCCGTATTCCTTCTTCAGTTGGTCACGGCTCTCGCGCACCGCGAAATCAGAGCTCCCGAAGGCAATCAGTCCAATCTTGGACTTGCCCGTCTGCACAATTTCCGGTGCAGGCACCAGGGTCCGCGCGGTCTGGAACTTCCGGTCCAGGCGCTCCATCAGGTTCTGATAGTCATCCGGCCGCTCGGTATAGAGTGCCTTCTCGTTGTGGCCGCTGCCACGGGTGAAATAGGCCGCCTTGGGATGGTCGGTTCCCGGCAGCGTCCGATAGGGGATAGCGTCGCCATCCACGTCTTTATAGCGTTCGAAACCACCCAGCCGGTCCAGATCTTCTTTGGAAAGAACCTTGCCCCGCTTCAAAGGCTTCTCAGGGTAGACGAACGGATCGGACATCCAGTTGTTCATGCCGATGTCGAGGTCGGAAAGTACGAAGACGGGCGTCTGCAGTTGCTCGGTGAGGTCGAAGGCCTCCATCGCGAATTGATAGCACTCGGTGACCGAAGCAGGGAGCAACATGACATGCTTGGTGTCACCGTGCGAAAGGTAGGCAATGGAGAGCAGGTCGCCCTGCATGGTGCGCGTCGGCATACCGGTGGAAGGGCCAACCCGCTGAATATCGAAGATGACTCCGGGAATCTCAGAAAAATAGCCGAGGCCGGCAAACTCCGCCATCAGGGAAATACCAGGACCGGAGGTAGAGGTCATGGAACGCGCCCCGGCCCAGCCCGCGCCCAGCACCATACCGATCGCGGCCAGTTCGTCTTCCGCCTGCACGATGGCGAAATTCGCTTTGCCGTCTGGCTCCACGCGGTACTTCTTCATGAAGTCGATGAGACTTTCGACTACCGAAGACGACGGCGTGATGGGATACCAGGTCACTACCGTGACCCCGGCGAACATGGCGCCCAGGGCGGCCGCGGCGTTGCCGTCAATGATGATCTTGCCCTCGGTCGCGTGCATGGGCTCGAGCACCAGGGGATCCTGCTTGGTCAGGGATTTTTGGGCAAACTCGTAGCCGGCTTTGATCGCCCCCCAGTTCAGATCGGCGGCCTTCTGCTTTTTGGCGAACTGGCGTCGCACAGCGTTTTCGACCGCCACCATATCCATCGCCAGCAGCTGCGCCACCACGCCCACATAGATCATGTTGCGCACCAGCTTGCGCAGTTTGGCTTCAGGACAAACCGCAGCCGTCAGCTTGTCGAAAGGGACCGGATAGCAGATCACGTCTTCGCGATACTGCTTAAGGTTCAAGGCCTCGTCGTAGATGGCGGCGGCGCCGGCGGGCAGGGAAAGAATGTCTTCCTTGGCTGTCTCAGAATTCATCGCCACCAGGAGTTCGATTTCCCGCTTGCGTGCGACGTAGCCCTGTTTGCTGGCGCGAATGGTGTACCAGGTGGGCAAGCCTGCGATGTTGGATGGGAAGAGGTTCTTGCCGCTTACCGGGATGCCCATCCCGAATATGCTCTTTAGCAGCACCAAGTTGGCAGACTGCGACCCGGACCCGTTAACGGTCGCTACCTGGATGCTGAAGTCATTTACGATCCGATTGGATGTTGGCGTTTGCAGAACCGCTGAGCTACCCGCTCCGGGTGCTCCCACGGCAACGTCTCCTGTCGCCATTTTGGCCGGATTCCTTCCCCGATGAATTAAGCGGCACCATCGCCGGCCAGGCTTTTGAGTGCGCCTGAATCAAGAAGGACCCTGATCTCCGCTCAGAACATTATAAGTCAGTGTTTTCCCCGGCTTTGGCCTGGTGGCGCTTAATGGCTCTAATTAGCCACTGGGCGGAAGTAACTCATGTGTTAATGGCGATTAGAACTTTGGGAATGCTGGCTCGTCCCTTTCTGGTACGTTTTCAGCCAGTCTGGGAAACAAGGAATGCCACTATTTTAATCGCTATCCCACCGGCGACTGACTCTAAGCGAACTCGGGAACTACAATCATGGAATGCTGCTTGAAGGTGTTTTTGCCGCGGTAACCACGTGTTTTTATCCAGACGGACGGCCTTACTGGCGCAAGCTGGAACACAATGTTGATCGCTATTCCCGCACTCCACTGAGCGGCCTGGTGCTGCTGGGCTCGACCGGAGAGGCTGTCATGTTGAGCGAGGAAGAATCGCGAGAAGTGTTGCGCGTGGCCCGGGCGGCCACGGCGCCGGATAAAGTATTGCTCGCCGGAGTAGGCCGGGAAAGCGTATTTGAGACCCTGCGCATGGCAGACTACGCCGCGGCGCTTGATTACGATGCCATCCTGGTCCGCACACCGCACTACTACCGCAAGCAGATGCGGAACCGCGAGATGCTGACTTACTACCAGGCGGTCGCCGACCGTTCTCCTCTGCCGGTGCTTCTTTACAGCGTGCCGGGGTGCACGGCGTACGACCTGCCGGTCGAAGTGGTCGCTGAACTGGTCATGCATCCCAACATCGTGGGCATGAAAGACTCCAGCGGCAACGTGGATCGGATCGCGCAGCTGGTCCACGCCACGCGCTCCTTCAGGAAGCGCAGCGTTCCGGTAACCACTGTGTTTTCAGCGGTTACCTCGAGGATGCTCAGGCATTCCGTTCAGGCTGAGAGCCAGGCGGAACCGACTTTTGTGGCTGCTGACCAGCTTGGCTCTGGTATGACGGCGCTGGCGGTGACGCCGCCCCGCCCTGCGCTCAAGACGCGTTCGAAGGAAGTGGGCTTTCAGCTGCTCTGCGGTTCTGCCCAAACACTCTACCCCTCGCTCGAAGCCGGAGCCACTGGTGGTGTGCTGGCGCTGGCAACCTTTGCCCCTCAAGCCTGCCAGGAGGTCTACACCGCGTGGAAGGAGAACGATGCGGTGCTGGCGGCGGACAAGCAGCGGCGCATTGTGCGGGCGGGAATCGAGGTTTGCGGTCAAATGGGGATTCCGGGCGTAAAGTACGCGCTGGACCTGAATGGCTATTACGGAGGCCGGCCTAGGATGCCGCTGCTGCCGTTGGTTGCTGAAGAGCAGCGGCTGGTCGAAGAACTAACCTTCGATATTCGCAACTAAAGCCTTTTACATCTTCAACTCACCGCCAGGTCGTCACCCTGAGCGAAGCGCCTCACGCGGTAAATCTGTGAGGCGCTCCGCTCAGAGGTTGTGACTTTTTAATTTCCCTTGTGGTCTGTGGCCGGAAAGCTCCGAAGAGCATCTGCCAACAAGCATCGCCGGGGTTCCTTCGGCTACGCTCAGGACAGGCTCTTCGACTGCGCGCATAAAACCCTCTGTTATGCGATAGATCTGCGAGGCGCTTCGCTCCCACGGCACGCCGGGGCAGGCAGGATGACGCCTTTCTGGAGGGGATTGAAGAACATCTGGTCGGGTGTAAAAAACACGAAAAGATCAAAAAGTCACAGGCTCTCAGGATGACGACTGTGGGAGCTTTGATGAAAAACATCCTGAACCAGGAAGCGTTTATGGGACGATCCCAGGATTTTCCTGCAGCCCGTCCGACAAGTGCGGCTTTACCGCTGAGGGGACCTATTTCATCCCCTTCCGGCTTTCAGCAGCCGCGCTAGTGCGCAACGACCGGTTCCCGGCGTAATTCCTGCAGGGCGTTGACGGTGATCTGGCGCCTTTGGGTCGCGGCAATTCCTTCCGCCGCCGCCCGGGCGGCGGCGATGGTAGTGATGGTGGAGATTCTCTGCGTTACCGCCGCTCGCCGAATGGCTCTCTCGTCAAAAAATGTGTCCTGGCCGTGTGGAGTATTCACGATCAACTGAATGCGCTCACCCTTAATCAGGTCGACAACGTTAGGCCGGCCCTCTTTGACCTTGTACACACGTTCGACAACCATGCCGGCCCGCTCCAATACATCGGCCGTACCCTGCGTGGCCACCAGGTGGAAACCCAGCTCCACATATTGCCGGGCAAGATCCACGACCACCGCTTTGTCGCGGTCATTCACGCTGAAGAAGACTGTCCCCTTCACCGGCAAGACCTGTCCGGCCGAGAGTTGTGCTTTGGCAAAAGCTTCGCCAAAATTGTCTGCCACACCCATCACTTCCCCGGTCGACTTCATCTCCGGTCCCAGCACCGTGTCGACGCCGGGAAACTTGTTCCAGGGAAAGACCGGCGACTTGACGAAAAAGTGACTGCCGGTTGCGAGGTCCGTGCGCTCGGCCACTTGCTCCGGCATCAACTCGCGCAAAGTGCGCCCAGTCATCAGACGCGCGGCCATCTTGGCCAACGGCACTCCGGTCGCCTTGGAGACGTAGGGCACGGTTCGGGAAGCACGTGGATTCACTTCGATGACGAAGACCTTATCCTGCTCCCCGGACTTGCGCTGAATCGCGAACTGCAGATTAACCAGGCCCACCACATTCAGAGCCAGCGCCAGCTTGCGCGTATACGTACGAATCGTCTCCAGGGTAGAGGGCGCCAGATCGGCTGCAGGCAAGACGCAGGAAGAGTCGCCGGAATGAATGCCTGCTTCCTCGATATGCTGCATGATCCCGGCAATCACCACGTCTCTGACCGTCACACAACGCGTCCACGTCGACTTCCACCGCATCCTCGAGAAAGTGGTCGACCAGAACAGGGCGCTCGCGGGAGTATTCGACCGCTTCCTTCATATAACGGCTTACCGCATCGGCGTCATAAGCAATCACCATTGCCCGGCCGCCCAACACGTAAGAGGGCCGCACCAGCACGGGGTAGCCTACCCGCGCCGCACCTTCCACCGCTTCCTCGATGGTGGTCACCATCGCACCCGGAGGCTGAGGAATATTCAGGTCCTCCAGCAAGCGCCCGAAGCGCTTGCGGTCTTCTGCCAGATCGATGGACTCGGGAGAAGTGCCCAGGATCTTGATGCCCGCGGCTTTCAGCGAGATCGCGAGATTCAACGGAGTCTGTCCGCCGAATTGCACGATCATCCCGATGTCGGCGCCTGAGGAGGCCTCGTGCTCGTACACGGCCAACACATCTTCGAGGGTAAGCGGTTCGAAGTACAACCGGTCGCTGGTGTCGTAATCGGTCGAGACCGTCTCCGGATTGCAGTTGACCATGATGGTCTCGTAATCGTCATCGCGGAGCGCAAACGCTGCATGGCAGCAGCAGTAATCGAACTCGATGCCTTGGCCAATGCGGTTCGGCCCGCTGCCCAGAATAATGACTTTGCGTCTCGCCGTCGGCGGGGCTTCATCTTCCTCTTCGTAGGTGGAGTAGAGGTAAGGCGTATCGCTATCGAACTCGGCCGCGCAGGTATCCACCTTCTTAAAGACCGGCGTGACACCGTGGCGCCGCCGCAGATCCCTGACCGGGGCCGCTCCATCCAGGCCATCGAGATTCCATTCTTCGGCGATCCTGGCATCGGAGATGCCCATTCGCTTGACCTTGCGCAGGAAATCCGCCGGCATGGTTTCCAACGAATAATCGGCCAGCTTCTGAATGGTCTCTGTCACTTCCTTGATCTGGTAGAGAAACCACGGATCCATCGAGGTGACACGGGCGATTTCACGCACCGAGAGCCCGCTGCGCAAGGCATAACGGATGTAGTTCAACCGCTCTGGCTGCGGAGTCACCAGGCGCTGCGTCAGCCTTCGCGGCTCAATCACCTCCGACCTTATGCTCTTGCCTGTGTCCAGCGAACGGAGCGCCTTCATCAGCGCTTCTTTGAAGGTGCGGCCCAGGGCCATCACTTCGCCCACAGACTTCATCTGCGGCCCCAGGTTCTCATCCGCTCCAGGGAATTTCTCGAACTGCCACTTGGGAATTTTGACCACCACGTAATCAATGGAGGGCTCGAAGCAGGACGGCGTCTTGCGCGTGATGTCATTGGGTATTTCATCGAGCGTGTAGCCGACGGCCAGCTTGGCAGCGATTTTGGCAATGGGAAAGCCGGTTGCCTTGGACGCGAGCGCGGAAGATCGCGATACCCGCGGATTCATCTCGATCACAGTCATCCGCCCGGTCGCCGGGTTTACGGCAAACTGCACGTTGGATCCGCCGGTCTCGACGCCGATTTCGCGCATCACGCGGATCGCGGCGTCGCGCATCGATTGATATTCGCGATCGGTCAAGGTCTGGGCCGGAGCTACGGTGATCGAATCGCCAGTGTGCACGCCCATCGGATCCATGTTTTCGATGGAGCAAATGATGATCACGTTGTCGGCGAGATCGCGCATCACCTCCAGCTCGTACTCTTTCCAGCCCAGCACCGACTCTTCGATCAGACACTCGTGCACAGGAGAAAGGTCGAGGCCGCGAGCCAGAATATCCATCAGCTCTTCGCGGTTGTAGGCCAGCCCGCCACCCGAACCGCCCAGAGTAAAGGATGGCCGGATGATGACCGGGAAGCCGATCTTGGCCGCAAATTCCGCGCCATCGCGGATATTGTTGACCAGCGCGGAGCGCGGGACATCGAGCCCGATGCGCGACATGGCGTCCTTGAACAAAAGCCTGTCTTCGGCTTTCTTGATGGCTTCGAGGCGGGCGCCAATCATTTCCACGTCGTATTTTTCGAGAATGCCGGAATCGGCAAGATCGACAGCGAGATTCAGAGCCGTCTGCCCGCCTACGGTAGGCAGCAGCGCGAATTTGCCTGTGCGTTGGCCGTTGTCATCGGTCATCCGCTCGCACTCCCGGCGGATGATCTCTTCGACGTACTCCCGGGTCAAGGGCTCAATATACGTGCGGTCCGCGAGTTCGGGATCGGTCATGATGGTGGCTGGATTGGAATTCACCAGCACCACCTCATAGCCTTCCGCCTTGAGCGCCTTGCAGGCTTGGGTGCCGGAGTAATCGAACTCCGCCGACTGACCAATCACGATCGGACCCGACCCGATCACTAGAATTTTCGTTATATCGTTCCTGCGTGGCATTTTATTTTTCCATTCGATTCGCGCTTACAAGAGGCCTAACCTCGACCCTCGCGTTTTGGGGAGCCTTGGGTTTCGCCGGGTCTGAGAGATTCCGGAGGAGCGGTGCCTGAAGGGGCGGGGCTTCAAGCCCGCCGTCAGATCCAGGGAGACTCGACGGCTTTAGCCGCTGAGGGATCGGATCCAGATTCAGCGCAAGATATCGGTAATCATCGGAACCTAAGCAGAGCTTGTCTTTGACTGGATTATGCCGCATATAGGCGATGTGGCGATCCCAATCCGAAGTATCTCGAATTCGATGATCGGAAAACCCCGCCTGCCAGATATTGTGTTTCCAATCAAATGCCCGCTTCGCACGGAATGAAAAGCCGCCCTTGAAATTCTGCAGCGCCCTCTCAATGCTGTCTTGAGGGGAGAGGATCGCATGGAAATGGTCAGGCATGATGACATAGGCATGAAGCTGATAAGAATTGCCTCGATAATGTTGGAAAACTTCCTCCATCAATACTGCCCACCGTTCGTGGCGGAAGAATGGCTGCCGATCAAAAGTCTGGGAGCTGACAAAGTATGTCTCTCCACTTCTCCTGATTGTCTCTCTGGGAGGTCGCATCGATTCCCTCAGCGGCTAAAGCCGTTCAACTTGACAGTGTGACGGACGGGCTGAAACCCGTCCCCTTCGCGGTCGGCAAGCAGTGCTGTATCCGTAACACCAGAGACGTCCCACTCTATACTCACGGTTCATCTTCCTCCAGCCCAAGCCGCGCTGGGCCCTCGAAGGGGCGGGGCTTCAGTCCCACCGTAAGACCTGCCACATGTGAACGGCTTTAGCCGCTGAGGTATCGGATCCACATTCACCACAAGCTAACCGGAAGCAGGTTCATCCCTTCCACTCTTCCATCATTTTTCGGAAATCCCGGAAGAGGTAGTTGGAGTCGTGGGGACCGGGGCTGGCCTCCGGATGGTACTGCACGCTGAACAGCGGCAGCGTGCGATGGCGCAGACCTTCCAGCGTGTTGTCGTTCAGGTCGACATGGGTAAGCTCGACCTCGCTCTGGTTGATCGAGTCCGGATCGACAGCAAAGTTATGGTTGTGCGCGGTGATCTCCACTTTGCCCGTCTGGGTCTGCTGCACCGGATGGTTTCCACCATGATGGCCGAACTTCAGTTTGTATGTCTTGCCACCGAGGGCCAAGCCGATCAACTGGTGGCCAAGGCAGATGCCAAACATGGGCCTGCGTCCGACAAGCTTGCGGATATTTTCCTGGGCGTAGGTTACCGGCTCCGGATCGCCCGGCCCATTGGAGAGAAAAATCCCATCAGGCTTCAAGTCGAGCACGTCCTCCGCCGAGGTTTCCGCAGGCACCACCGTGACCCGGCAGGCTTCCCGCGCCAGCATGCGCAGGATGTTGTGCTTGATGCCAAAGTCATAGGCCACTACATGCAGATCCGGTGGGGGTAACTTGAGACTTTCGTCTCCCAGCTGCAAGGGGTCGCCGTTGAAGTTTCGGCGGTCATTACAGTCCCACTCGTAAGCAGCCTTGGTGCTCACCACTTTGGCCAGATCGGTGCCATCCATCTTGCGAATGCCGCGGGCCTTGAGGACGAGTTTGTCGGGATCGGTCTCGAGCGAGGAAATAACCCCGCGCAGCGCGCCATGGGTGCGCAGATGACGAACCACAGCGCGAGTGTCAATCTCCGCGATTACAGGAACGTTAAAGCGTTCCAGGTATTCTTCCGTCACTTGCTGCGAGCGCCAATTGGAGCTGATGGGCGAGAACTCGCGCGTGACCAGGCCCTCGATGTACGGGCGGCTGGCCTCGTTGTCGGCGGCGTTGGTTCCGTAGTTTCCGATTTGGGGATTGGTCAGGACAACAATCTGTCCAGCGTAAGAGGGATCGGTGAAGATTTCCTGGTAGCCTGTCAGGGCGGTATTGAAAACCACTTCGCCAAAACATTCACGTCTGGCGCCATAGCTCTCACCGCGGAAGATGCGCCCGTCTTCGAGCGCGAGGATTGCCTGCATGGCTTCTCCGTCGAGTGGATTTAGTCAAGTTTAACAGGTATCCCCGGATTCCCTACCGCCCGGCACACCAATATCCGCGCCTGCGATCCAGATCAGCCGGACCCCCTGGAATTGGCGGCTAGTGGATAACGCCCATGTCCTCCGTCGGCCAATAGACAAACGCTGCCTTGCCGTAGATCAGATCCCGGGGCACCGGTCCAAAGTCGCGGCTGTCACTCGAAATCGAGCGATGATCGCCCATGACGAAATACTGATCGGGCTGAATCACCATCACGTCCTGCGATCGGCTGTCGTGGAACCTTCTGGGCACATACGGCTCAGGCAGCAGCCTGCCGTTGATGTAGGTGCGACCGTCATCGATGCGCAACTCATCGCCCGGCACCGCGATCACGCGCTTGATGTAGCTCTTCTGCGGATCGCGCGGATAGTGAAAAACTACGACGTCGCCACGATGGATTTCGGCGAAGTGGTAAACGAACTTGTTGATGAATAGCCGGTCCTGGTCTCCCAGGCGAGGCAACATGCTGGTGCCCTCCACCCGTACCGGCTGATACAGAAAAGTGATGATGAAAAAAGAGACCGCGAGCGAAAACAGCATGTCGCGTCCCCAGAGCCAGAAACTTCGTCCCGGCAACTCCGCCGGCACCTGAGGCAACGCCTCTTGGTGCGGGGCGGGCTCAGGCCCGCTCTTATCTTCTTCCGGGTTCATCGATCATCCCAATGATTCACTCGGTTTACGGTTCAGTCGCAGCCCGGGCTGCCGAAGGGGCACAGAATTCGCTGCTTCCGCATGGGTTGCTGTTGGCTGGCGGGAACCATTTGCGCCTGCCCGTTCCCTTGGTTGCTACCGGCGAGTTGCGATTGCTGCAAAACCAGCGGCCGCTGTAAAACCATCTCCACCGATGTTCCCGAAGGAATCACAATATCATTGCCGCGCGTGAAGAGGGTGTAAATGGCGCCCGCAGCCGCTCCGGCGAGCGAACCGTAGCCAACCCCTTTCGCCACATCTCCCGACGCGGCACCGCCAAAGACGCCGGCCTCCGCGCCAATGGCCGCGCCCTTGGCAATATTGCCTACGTCACGCCCTTTGTTCCCTGCCTGCTCCACCGTGCCTTCACTATCCTTCACCTTGGGGCCATCGGACCCCGGCAGGCTATTCAGGACGCCAGGAACTTCGACGATCGATCCATTAGGGAAAATCATGGTGGTGAAGTGCAGGTCAATTTGCGCCCGCCCCTTTACCCGGCCCGGCCGTACTACGTGGTCCACAACACCCTGCACGTAAACGCCGACCGGGATCATAATCTGCGAGCCGCCCACCACAGGAAAAGCAGAAACCAGGTAGACGCCATCACCCTGCTGAGCGGTCTTGGTATTGATCCCGCTCTTGAGGGAGAGCAGAACCTTGGTTCCTGCGGGAACGGTGAATGTTTGCGCGGGTGCCTGGGCAGGAGGTGCGGGCGTCGCGGCAGAAGGTGCGCTGGAAGCTGCGGTTGTCGTTTGCCCATGTCCGTGGGCGGCCGCCATGCCAGCTAGCAGCCCGACTACGACGAACTTCCCATGAACGGTCATCCCGTCAACCTCAGGTCACAAGTATAGACGGCTGGGAATAGCATTGGGCGAGCGCATGCCCTGGGATTTGTCCCGAACTGCGTCACCTTACCCGCATTTCGCGTTAGAGGCTGCAAAAAAGGCTGCGTGTGCGGCTTTCCGTAACGAGAGCCGCATGAAGTCCGTTGGCTCCGTTGAACTCAACAGGAAATCCGGTGCGGGCGGGTGTGGCCAGCTAACATGGGTCGGAGTGCGGAGAAAGGAAACTACCCGGGCCTTAAGTTTTCGTTTTCGTTTAGCTAACGCAAACCTATGGCTTAGTCACGCAAACCAATGGCTCCACCCCAAGTCATAATTCCCTCCTCCGCTTCCGCGCAACGCCAACGATTTGCCGCCGCCTACTCGATCCTCGAGCAGGAGATTTCGCAGCAGGCTTTTCCCGGCGCGGCCTTTGGCGTGCTTGTGCGGGGACGAGGTGCTGGCGCTGGATGGAATTGGCGGCTTTACCTACGGGCAACCAACCGAGGCTGTGAACGCTTCCACCGTATACGACCTGGCCAGCGTCACCAAGGTGATCGCGACCACTTCCATGGCCATGCTGCTGTACCAGAGGGGGCAGCTCTCACTCGACCAATCTCTGGTGCAGATTTTTCCCGCCTTCGCCCAAGGAGAAAGTATCGGCGGCGCGCGACACCAGGTGACGCTACGCATGTTGCTGGCGCACACTTCCGGATTGGCCGGCTACGTTCGCCTCTTCGAGAGCGCTCGAGGCCGCGAGGAGCTGCTCGATGCCTGCCTCCGCCTGCCACTCGAAGCCGCGCCTGGAAGCCGTGCCGAGTACTCCGATCCTGGCTTCATCCTGCTCGGGCGCGCCCTGGAAGTCATTGCCGGCGAGAGCCTGGAAGACTTCTGTGCGCGCGAGGTTTTCCTCCCACTGGGCATGACCAGCACTTGCTTTCGGCCACCGGCTGGTTGGCGATCCGCCATCCCACCGACCGAAGAGGACTTGACCTTCCGCCGACCGCATCATCCAAGGAGAGGTCCAGGATGAAAACTGTTTTGTCCTTGGGGGAGCAGGCGGCCATGCCGGTCTTTTCTCCAATGCACTGGATCCGCTGCTTTACGCGCAATGCCTGCTCGGCGGGCAACTCTTCACGCCGGAGACGATTCGACTCTTCACCACCCGCGCCCTCCCGGCAGACAGCTCCCGGGCACTGGGATGGGATACACCCTCCCAGCCTTCCTCCTCCGGCAGGTTCTTCAGCCGCCACTCAGCCGGCCATCTCGGCTACGCGGGAACCTCCCTCTGGATCGACTTTGAGCGCCAGCTAGCCATCGTGCTGCTCACCAATCGCACCTGGCCGCACCGCCAGAGCCAGGACATTCGTGCTGTTCGTCCCGCCTTTCACGATGTCTGTCGTCGAAAAACTTGGGCAAGAGAGGGACTAAATTGCCATAACCCAAAAGTGTTTGCGTGGATGGCACGTTACGCCCTAATTTCAGAGCAAAGTAGTGTCAGTTGGAGATAAAATCATGTAGTTGAGTGGGAGCTGAGTAAACCAACATGGCCACAACAAGTACCTTTCACACGGAGACAGGCATCGGCAACGAGACAACTAACGACCAGCCGCAAAACCTGCACGATCTGACGACAGAAAGCTCTAACGAAGCCTCGATGGGCTTCGATACTAAATCTGCCCTCGAAATCGCACGCATCATCAACCACGAAGATTCAAAGATCGCCGCCGCGGTTAAGAAGTCGTTGCCCGAGATTGCCTTGGTCATCGACATGGTGGCGCGCAGCTTGCGCGATGGAGGACGCCTGATCTACGTAGGCGCCGGCTCCAGCGGCCGCATCGCTGGGCTCGACTCTTCCGAATGTCCGCCGACCTTTTCTACCCCTCCGCAAAGCGTCCAGTACATCATGGCGGGAGGCCCTAAGGCTCTGGCCTCGGCTGTGGAAGTGAATGAAGATTCGACCGAGCTGGGGCAGCGTGATATTGCCCGTCGCCGCCCGACTCGCAAAGACGTGGTCATCGGCCTCTCTTCAAGCGGCCGCACGCCTTACGTCGTGGCCGCGGTGGAGTATGCCCGCGCCCGCGGCGCCAAGACGGCCGCCGTGACTTGCAATCACAACACACCGCTTTCCTCCGCCGCGGACATCTGCATCGTTGCTGAAGTGGGGCCGGAAGTCGTCTCCGGTTCAACGCGCATGAAGGCCGCTACGGCGCAGAAGATGGTGCTCAACATGATCACCACCGGCGCCATGACCCGGCTTGGCTACGTCTATGACAACCTCATGGTCAATGTGCACATGCAGAACACCAAGCTGGTGGAGCGTGGCATCAGTATTTTGATGCGCGCCTGCAAGATCGACCGCGAGCGGGCCGTGCTCACCATCAAGTCTGCCGGGCGCAGCGTGCCCGTCGCCCTGGTGATGCTCAAGGCGGGAGTCGACAAGCCCGAAGCAGTGCGTCGCCTGGCTAAGTCGGACGGGAATGTACGGTTGGCGATCGAAGATACAACGCTCGAGTTATAGAACTGAGATACACATAAGGAGCACCCCCGGGCCCTCATGGATAAGTTTGTCATTCGCGGCGGTAACCCGCTGCTCGGAACGATTCGGGTAAGCGGAGCCAAAAACTCCGCGCTGCCCTGCATGGCCGCCGCGATTCTCACCGAAGACGAAGTGGTGCTGGAGAACATTCCCCAGGTCCGCGACATTGAGACAGAGCGGAAACTGCTGACTTCGATGGGCGCCGAGGTCGAACTCGGCTACGGCCGCGCGCAGCACCGCACCACCATCAGCTGTCGCGTGCTCTCCGACCCCACTGCCAAGTACGAGATCGTCAAGACCATGCGTGCTTCTTCGCTGGTGTTGGGTCCCCTGGTCGCACGCTGTGGGCTCGCCCGCGTAGCCCAGCCTGGCGGTTGCGCCATTGGCGATCGCCCGATCGATTTGCATCTCAAAGGCCTGGAAGCGATGGGCGCAACCATCGTGCAGGAACACGGCTATCTGGAAGCACGCGCCGAGACGGCTGCATGGCGCGCATATCGTCTTCGACAAGATCACCGTGACCGGCACCGAAGACCTGCTCATGGCAGCTGTTCTGGCTGAGGGCGACACGCTGATGGAAAATTGCGCGCGCGAGCCCGAGGTAACCGACTTGGCCGCTCTGCTGGTGGCCATGGGCGCGAATATCCAGGGCGCGGGCACGGCGACCATCCGGGTGAAGGGCGTGAACAAGCTGCACGGCGCCAAGCATCGCATCAATCCCGACCGCATCGAAGCCGGAACGTTTCTGGTGGCGGGCGCTATCAGTGGAGGCGACCTGGTGGTGGCCAATTGCCAGCCGGCGCATCTTTCCGCCCTCGTTGGCAAGCTCGAAGCCTGTGGAGTACGCGTCACACCCATGGGTTCCGATTCGTTGCGCGTGCGCAGCGAAGGCAATCTGCTGGCAAACGATATCTCTACCGAAGAGTATCCCGGCTTCCCCACTGACATGCAGGCGCAATACATGGCGCTGGCCACGCAGGCCGAAGGCACCACCACGGTGGTAGAGAACATTTTTGAGAATCGCTTCATGCACGTGGGCGAATTGGTGCGCATGGGCGCGAATATCAAGGTGGACGGGCGGACAGCGACGGTGCGAGGGAAAACGCCGCTGTCGTCGGCGGTGGTCATGTGCTCCGATCTGCGCGCCTCGGCTTCGCTGGTGCTGGCCGCACTGGTGGCCGATGGCGAGTCCATCCTCGACCGCGTCTACCATATCGACCGCGGATACGAGCGGATTGAAGAGAAGCTGCGCGGCGTTGGCGCGCAGATCCGTCGCATGGGCGACCTCTTCCCTGATGGCAAGCGCGAGGTCGCACTGGCGGCTCAGGTCTCGTAAGCGTCTTCCTGCGACCCTGTCTGGCATTCCTGCATCCGATGCACTATGCCAGACAAAGACGCTGCACTTCGTGATCAACTTGTCCAACTCCTCCGCGGCGGCAATGCGCACGTCGACATGCTTACTGCATTAAAGGGCTTTCCCGCGAAACTCTACGGCGCAAAGCCGGAGAATGCGCCCCACTCCGGGTGGGAGCTTCTGGAACACATGCGCATTGCGCTGCATGATTTGTTGGATTTTTCCACCAACGACAAGTACGTGGAAAAGAAGTGGCCAGACGATTACTGGCCAGCATCCGCCGAGCCGCCTTCCAAGGAAGCGTGGCACGATTCAGTGAGAGCGCTGGAGGAAGACCTGAAAGCTTTTGAAAAACTGGTCAAGGACCCGCACAGCAACCTGTATGCGCAAATTCCCTGGGGCGAAAAAGACCAGACGCTCTTGCGCGAAGTGCTGCTAGCCGCCGATCACAACAGCTATCACACCGGCGAGCTGGTATTCCTCCGCCGCCTGCTGGGCGCCTGGAAGGGTTGAGGTTCAAGACGCTGCCCTAACCACGTATCGCGAGTATTGAGGATCGGTTCTTTCAGGCTAAAACCCTCTCCTGGTACCTATGACGGGTGCCCCATGTTCGCTCCAGCGAATGGGACGAACCCGTCGGTGCTATCAGCCCATATGGACTTTACCCCTCGTCCAACAAAAACAGTGATGTGACCTTCCACGAAAGCATCGAAAATATATTTTCGGCGAGATGTGGGATTCCGCGAACCTCAACATGCGTGTGTCAATGGGCAGCCGGGATATTGAGATTTGTGGAATCCCACATCTCGCGAAAAACGAGCGAGATGTGGGGCACCCGTCATATGTGGCACGATTTAAATCCTCAGGGTGGTCTTTGTTTTATTTCCAGCTGACGGCGAGCTGCCAGCGCATCTGGCGCTGAGCTGTCTTGCGCAGGACGCGCTCAAACTCTTCCATCTCGCGCAGAACGGCCGGAGTCTCTGTTCCCAGCGCGGTCGGCGATGCTTTCAGATGATCGAGCAGGGTGCATACGGTAATCAGGCCATCTTCAGGCGAAAACCACTGCGGAGGAGGTAACGTCTTGGCCCACTCCGGGTCGCCCGCGCCTTCTTCCAGCAGCAGGGCCATGGAGTTTTCATCGGCGGAGAAGAACTCCAGCAGCGGCTTGACCCCAATGCGTTGCGCCATCTTCTCCAGAGCATCCTCGTTGCGAGCGAGCGCCCTGCCATTCACGAAGATGTCGAAGCCGGGGTCCTCGCCTTCGACGACGATGTACAAAGTGGCGCCCATCGCCAGCAGTTTATCGCATCCTTGCGCGGGATTCGGTTTCCTTGCGCGATCAATTACCAAGAAGGGAAACGGTATCGTCATCTTCGGCTCGCGCGCGCATCACCAACAACAGGCAAACCAAGGCAATCAGCGATCCGGCAATCATGCTGAACGACAAGCCGAGGCGCAGAAATAGGGCACTCTCGAGTATCGCGACCAGGGGCTCGATCCATTGCACCGTTCCAACCTGGTACGCCTCCAGCCGCTGCAGCAGCCAGAAGTACGTGGCATAGGCCGGAGCGCCGGCCACGACCGCCAGAAAAGGCCACCGCACCAAGGGCGCTGCGGTTCCATTGCACCGGCTGCCCGCGCTCCAACGCCAGACTGGCCAGAAATAGCAGCAGCGCAGCCACGCCCAGCACCGACGCGGTCACCACGATGGGATGCAAGCTACTGAGTTCGCGGCGGGCAATAATCGAAGAAGCGCCGATGGATGCCACAGCGAGCAGCACCACCGCCGCGCCGCCGGCCTGAGCCAACGAGAATGTCGCGCCCAGAGCCACCACAATCGCCCCCAGCCCTACGATCGACGCTTGCATGGCAATGCGCGGCACATCCCTGCCGGCAAGGACAGGGGTCAGCAGTACTACCAGCAGCGGCATAGCGGAAAATGACACCGCTACGGTTGCTGATGGGATCCTGCCTGCGCCCACAAGCAATAGCACGAAGGGCACCACGATCATGGTGACGGAAAGAATGAGTACGAAACCCAGGGCGCGGCCGCGAGGCAATCTTCAGCCGCTTCCACAAAATCACCGGAATCCAGAGCAGTGCGGCCAGCAGGAAGCGGGCAGCCGCTCCACGCAAGGGCGGAACGTACTCGGCTAAAGTGTCCGCAGCCACCCACGTAGTGCCCCAGATAAGGCCCAGCGCGGCAAAGGCCAGCCAGTGCTTCCGACCGGCTGCTGTTCTGCATCCATCCCTGTACACCGCAAAAGAAAGGGGCTGCGCACAGCACGCAACCCCTCGCTTACTTAAGCCTCTCAGACCGGTTACTGCGGTCCGCGGCCTCCGCCACCACCGGAACCACCGGAGCCACCGCCCGGACCACGGCCACGGCTGCGATGCCGCCGGCGCCGCTGGCCTGCGGGACCACCAGGACCACCACCGGATGCCGGCCTGCGAACCTCTGCCGGTACAGCATCCGGTGTACCATCCGCGCGATTGAAGTTCGGCTCGTCCCCGCCCTCGACAAAGGGCTCATCGTCATCGAAGTCTTCCCCGCCCTCGATGGTAATGGTACTGGCGTTCGAAGCCGGCTGCCGTTCCACCGGGGATTGCGATTGCGCCCGCGGAGCACGCGGAGCCGGCGCTTCGCCGCCACCGTTGTCTCCCGACCCGCCCCTCGATGGCTCTGGAAGCCCGAGCTTCTCGCGCTGTTCTTTGAGCAGCGCCTTGCGCGAAAGCTTGATGCGATTGCCCTCGATGCCGAGAACCTTGACCAGTACCTGATCCCCTTCGCGCAATTCGTCCTTCACGTCTTTCACGCGATGCTCGGCAATTTCACTGATGTGCAACAAGCCGTCGGTGCCAGGGAAGATCTCGACAAATGCGCCGAACTCAGCCAGCCGCACCACCTTGCCCAGATAGGTCTTGCCTACTTCAGGCACGGCGGTCAGATCGCTGATCATGGCCAGCGCCTTCTTCAGACCTTCTTCATCGCTGGAGGCAACGTTCACGCGCCCCGTGTCGTCGACATCGATCTTGACGCCCGTGGCTTCGATGATGCCGCGAATCGTCTTGCCGCCCGGTCCGATCAGGTCGCGAATCTTGTCGGTCGGAATCTGCAGGGTGTGAATCTGGGGAGCAAACTTCGACTTCTCGGCATTCGAAGTAGCCTGTACCGCGTCCATCTTGTCCAGCAGGAACAGCCGTCCGCGGCGGGCCTGTTCCAGCGCCTCGCGCATGATCTGCCCGGTGACGCCGCTGATCTTGATGTCCATCTGCAGCGCGGTGATACCTTCGCGCGTGCCGGCTACCTTGAAGTCCATATCGCCGTAGTGGTCTTCTGCACCGGCAATGTCCGTCAGGATGGCGTAGTCATCGCCTTCCTTGACCAGTCCCATGGCCACACCGGCGACGGCTCCCTTGAGGGGAATGCCGGCATGCATCAGGGCCAGACTGGCGCCGCAGACGCTGGCCATCGAGGAAGAACCATTCGATTCCAGAATGTCGGAGACCACACGCATGGTGTAGGGAGACTCGTCCTCTCCAGGCAGCACCGCGGAAATAGCGCGCTCCGCCAGCGCGCCGTGGCCGATCTCACGCCGGCCTACGCCGGTCATGCGACCGACTTCGCCCACCGAGAATGGGGGGAAGTTGTAGTGCAGCATGAAACGCTTGCGCTGCTCACCCTGGAAGGTCTCCAGGCGCTGCTGATCGTCCGTGGTTCCCAGGGTTACGGTAACCAATGCCTGGGTTTCGCCGCGGGTAAACAACGCGGAGCCGTGGACACGCGGCAACACGCCGACTTCGATCGTGATCTCGCGAATCTGATCGAAGCTGCGCCGATCCGGCCGTATGCGATCCTTGGTGACCTGCTCGCGGAAGATTCTCTCCCGCATTACCTCGTAATACTTCGCCAGCTTCTTCTTGGCGTCCGCATCCCCTTCGGGCAGCTCCTTCGCCAGCTCGTCCTTGATTTGCTTGACCAGCGCGTAGCTTTCCGCCTTGGGATGGGTCTTGGTGTCGAGCGCATCCTTCAACCGGTCGCCCACCTTAGCCTGCAGCACCGCCAGGTACTCGTGATCGAACTCGACCGGAGGCACGACACGCTTGGGCTTCCCGGCCTTGGCAACCAGCTCGTCGATCACCGCACAAATCTTCTTGATCTCGGCGTGGCCAAATTCGATGGCATCGACCACCGTATCTTCACTCACGCCAGTGGCGCCGCTCTCGATCATCACCACGCCATCTTTGGTGGCCACGACGGTGATGTTCAACGTGCTCTCGAGCCGCTCGGCATAGGTGGGATTGACGATGAACTCACCATTCACCTGGCCCACGCGCACGGCGCCGATCGGGCCGCCGAAGGGGATGTCGGAAAGCGCCAGGGCCGCTCCCGCGGCATTGATGCCGATCACGTCGGGATCGTTTTCTTTGTCCGCGGACATGACCAGGGCAATCACCTGGGTCTCATTGCGGAAATTTTTGGGGAACATGGGGCGAATGGGGCGGTCGATCTGGCGGCAGGTAAGAACCTCACGCTCGCTGGGACGGCCTTCACGCTTGATAAAGCCGCCGGGAATGCGTCCACCGGCATAGGTGTACTCGCGGTAATCCACGGTCAAGGGGAAAAAATCGAGGCCTTCTTTGGGATCCGGTGCGGCTACGGCGGTCGCCAGAACCACGTTGTCACCCTGGGTCACGAGCACGGCGCCGGAGGCCTGCTTGGCCATACGGCCTGTTTCAAAAGTCAATCGCTTGCCACCGGCAAGCTCGACAGTCACTTCCTGTTTCATAAAATCCTCATTTCGTATGTGCACATAGGGCGGGGCGCGAGGCGATCTCGCTGAGCGAACTATAGGCGGGGCTATAAGCGGCCAAGAAGGCGGGAATCGTACCAGCGCGAGAGGTAAAGTGCGGAGAGAGAGTTAGCGACACGCGCTACTTCGCTCCCCACTCGCGACGAGCCACGACAGACAGCTGACGCGCGCTTTCCGGCTGGTGCGACCACGTGTGCACCAGCCGTCTCAGCGTTCAGTCCGATCCAGTCTCTTCGCCTAGTTGTGGGGTACAAGTTGCTCGCTTGTTACTTGCGGATGCCCAGCTTACCGATCACATCACGGTAGCGGTCAGAATTATTCGTCTTGAGATAGTCCAGTAGACGGCGGCGCTTGCTCACCAGCATCAACAGACCGCGCCTTGAGGCGTGATCTTTCTTGTGAAGCTTGAAGTGCTCAGTCAGCTCGCCAATACGTTCACTGAGAATCGCAATCTGCACTTCCGGGCTACCCGTGTCACTGTCATGGGTGCGAAAGCGCGTAATAACTTCGGTCTTCTTTGCAGTTGCCAGCACGGCAGCGCTTTACTCCTCTACGTTTAAATCGAGTCCACTCTCTAAGTGTCTGACTAAGAATAACATGGCTTCGATTGT
Source organism: uncultured Acidobacteriaceae bacterium (assembly GCA_963746595.1). Classification (GTDB taxonomy): domain Bacteria; phylum Acidobacteriota; class Terriglobia; order Terriglobales; family Acidobacteriaceae; genus PALSA-350. The sequence continues at coordinate 216,127 of CAVVBS010000008.1, read as the reverse complement.
GGCGTCCATGCAATGGGGCCGCTCAGGTTCCCACTTTGAACCTCAAAACCAGCTCCCACTCCCCGTCATGTTGCTCAATCTAAGCCGCGTCCGGGAGCAGAAGCGGCTGTAGCCTCGGTGCAGGGCGGCAGAAAGCTTTTATTCCATCATCACCGGCCCGCCGCCCGGCTGGTTGCGCCTCAGCAGGAAGGCCGCGGGCACCATCAGGATGGCGGCAACGGTCAGCACATAATACACATCGACGTAAGCCAGGGCCTGCGTCTGCGACTGAAGCTGGCTGTACAACTGTCCCTGCGCCAGGTGCAACCCATTGGCTTTACCCGCACTCGATGTCAAAAACGCCCCGCAATGCGTCGATTTGCTGCTGATAGTTTCGACCTGCCAGGCGAGTCTTCGCGGAAAGCACGTCCTGATGCCACTGCGTCCGCTGCGTCACCAGAGCGTTGGTGAGCGAGATCAGAATGCTGCCGCCGATATTGCGGACGAAATTGATGAGTCCCGAAACCTGGTTGTTCTTCTCCGGAGGAATTCCGAAATAAGCAGCCGTGGTCACGGAAATGAAAACAAAAGGAATGGCGACAATTTGAAAGACGCGCAGCCTGACGCGAAAGCGAAGCTGATGAGCAGGCTGATATGCGTCGCCGTATAAAAATACGACAACGGCGAAGAGGACAAATCCCATGGCAATCAGATTGCGCGCCGGGAATCGGCTCACCGCCTGACCTGCCATGGGCATCACCACCAGCAGAGCCAGTCCTCCACCCGAAAGCGACAGTCCCGCGATGGTTGCCGTATAGCCGAGTTGCTGTTGCAGAAACTGCGGCTGCAGCACCGTGGTTGCATTGAGCAGTCCGCCGGTCAGCAACATGAGAAAGGCGCATACCGCAAAATTTCTTGAACTTGAAGAGCCGCAGATCCATCAGCGGCCTCTCGGCATGAAACTCCCAAACGATCAGGGCGATGAACGAAATGATAAAAGCTAACCCAAAACCGACGATAAAGTGCGATCCGAACCAGTCCTTCTCCTCACCCTTATCGAGCGTGATTTGCAGCGCGCCCATGGCGACCACCAGCAGACCGACACCGATGTAGTCGATGCGGTAAAGATTGTTCGCGGTCGGACTTTTGGAAGGGTGGATCTTCCACCAGCCGATTGGTGAGAAAGAGCGCCAGTATGCCTACAGGAATGTTGATGTAGAAGATCCAGTGCCAGGAATAGTTATCGGTGATCCAGCCGCCCAGAGTTGGCCCGATGGAAGGCGCCAACACGGCAACCACCCCGTAAAGTGAAAATGCAAGACCGCGCTTCGCCGGCTCGAAGGAATCGGCCATGATGGCCTGCGCCATCGGCTGCAAGCCACCGCCGCCCACACCCTGAAATACCCGGAAGAGCAGCAAGAGGCCGAGCGTGGGCGCAATTCCGCACAAGAATGAACTGATCGTGAAGATGACGATGCAGAGCATGAAGAAATTCTTCCGCCCAATCACGCTCGCGGCCCAGGCGCCCATGGGCAAAACGATCGCGTTGGCTACCAGGTACGAGGTCAGGACCCACGTGCTCTGATCGAAACTGGCGCCCAGACTCCCTGCTATATGAGGGAGCGCCACATTCGCAATCGAGGTATCCAATACCTCCATAAAAGCCGCAAGAGCCAACGCTGGCGGCAATGAGCCAGGGATTTGCTTTGGGCTTCCACGCGTACATCGCCGCGTTATCGGCAGAAGCCTGGGGAGTGCTGGTCGCCATTCTTCTCCTTGAGCCAGTCAGATAGATGCGCGGCTGGACCCGATCGACGCCATTTCTGCACTTGCCGTGAGCGGATTTTTGCTAATGGTGTAGACCAGGAAACTGAACCCGACGCGGCCATTCCGCCAAAGAATGGCCGCACATAACTGATCTCACCGGACCACAGTATTAGCAAAAATGCGTTAGCGGTCTATCAAAGATGCTTATTGAAAAAGGCCAGCGTCCTCACCATGGCGTCCTTTGATGCGTTTTCGTTGTAGCTGGCGCGCATATCGCAATTGAATCCGTGCCCGGCGTCATACCAATAGATCTCGACCTCCGGATGGGCCGCCTGCACCTTGGCGACCTCCGTCGCGGGAATATGATCGTCTCGTTTCCCGAAATGAAGCATGACAGGAACGCGCGGATTCTCTTGAGCGAAGCTCGCGATGTTGCCACCGTAGTAGCCCACGGCGGCGGCTGATGCCAGCCGGGTCGCGCTCAACCAGGCCAGCGTTCCCCCGTAGCAGTAGCCAACCACTCCGGCTGGTTTCCCCGTCTCTTTGGCGGCATATTGCAAGGCCGCATCCACGTCCTTCAAAGCGTTGTCGATCCCGATCTTTTGCACGATGGCCATTCCCTTCTTCGCGCTCTCGCCGTCATAGCCCCAGTCCACATTCCTTTCCACGCGGTCAAATAGCGCCGGGGCCACGGCGAAAAAACCTTCGCGCGCAAATCGATCCGCTACCGAACGGATATGCTGGTTGACTCCAAAAATCTCCTGCACTACGACCAGTCCCGCCCGAGGCTTACCCTTAGGTTGGGCCACATAGGCATCCAGTTCGTGACCGTCACTGGCCTGCAGCTTCACTACTTTGCTCATACTTCTCCTCCACTCGGTGTCGAACACTTCTGTAGGTTACATGGGCCACGGCACTCGATCATGAAGTTGCGTTGAGATGGGATTCGTGGCGCGGAAAGAACCCCGAAGCCGACTTCCCGGGAAAGGATTTAAGGAGCCGGGGAAGCCGCTTGCGCTTGTTTTTCCAGCGCCCAATAGCTGGTCCTGGCCACTACCCGGGCGCCCAGGTCGCGGGTGAGTCGAACCTCCAGCACATGCAGTCCCGGAGTGCTGTCGGTAGGGCGAAAGCTCAGCAGATATCGATTGCGAGCATGTTTGGCAACCTCTTGCACGCGGGCTTCAAAGCCGCGCTCGGTGGTAAAGGGCGCATATTCCCCGCCGCTCATCACGGCAATCTGCCGCGCCACATTTTTGCGCACCGCCTGGATGGCCATCATCAGCGGCGTCAGCAGATCAGCGACGCCCGCGCTCTGCCCGCCATCTCTCAGATCGTGCAGCAAGAGAGCTTTAGAGGGAGAGAAGGCGACACTCAGAACCAGCGTGTTGCTGATGCCGATCTGTTCCACCACCCGCTGCGCGTCCACATCCCGGCTGCCATGGTCGCGCGTCTCGCTGATCAACAGCAGCACCCGGCGATAGTCCTTCGGCCTGTCTTCCAGCAGCTTCACCGAGAAGCCCACGGTATCGAGAATGGCGGCTCCGCCATCGCCCGGCTCTATGCGCTTCAACTCATGACCGAGACGGTCCTCATCCTTGGTGAACGGCACCACCAGTTGAGGCTTGGAATCGAAACTCACGAACGCCGCTTCGCTCGACCCATCTCCCAGAAAAAGATCGATCAAGGGAGCCAGTCGATTGATCTTTTCGAACTCCAGCGCCGCCATGCGGCCTTTCTCCACGGCGACCACGACGGAGACGGGTTCATTGTCCAGGTCATCGTCGACGTGGAGTTGCTGCGGCACGCCGTTGTCCGTCAATTGAAAATCGGTCGGCCCCAGGCCATAGACAATCTCCCCCGATGGCATTTCGACCAGCGTCGGCACCAACACTTCTGACGTTTCCACGCGAATCGTAGGATTCGGGTGAGGCGTGCCTGCTGGCCGTGCGCTTGCACGGCAAAGAGGAGCATGCAGGCAATCAGCGGGCGAAAGCGGTGGGCAAGCGATGTACGACGAGGTGATCAAGGAAGCAAAGACTCAAGAGGGTTGCCGGCGCCGGGTTCCAAAATTTCGCGTCCATCCGAGGAAACGCATCAGTTGCGCCCTCTCCTTCCAGAGAAAAAACCAGAAGTAAGCTGCGTCGATGGTGTCAGCTTTGCGGCCGGAGTAGGTTTCGATACGCCATTTGAGGTATTCGCTCCGCCACGGCATGAGCCGATGGCCTCGCGTCGCATTCCACAAAAAGCGAAACGGCATACCAGGGCCCTCTTAACCAGAGTATATCCAGGCGATTTACTCCTTAGGCTCCAGCATGTGCTCGATCAGCTTGCTGGCCACCTCTTCGGCACTGACGTTATAGGTTCCGTCGGCCACAGCCTTCTTGAGCTTCTCGATTTTTTCCCGCCGCGCTTCATCGATGGGAGATTCGCTGTCGCTTGGCTGCTTTCCGCTTTCCTGAACCTCGACTGGTTCTGATTTCGTCAGCGGGTTCAATGGGATCGCGCGGGTTGTCGAGGCGGTCCATGATGGACCTTCAGCCTAGCAGCATCAGCAACAGATAAGAAGGGCGCATTGGTAACTCGCCGGCCCCGTCAGCAAAAGTCGAAAGGAAAATTTTGTCAACGAAGGGGAGCGCGCCTTAAAGTCTGCCCGAGAATCGGAAGAGAAACCGCAGGTCCCTCTTCTCTCGGCCAACACTCTGTATCCCGGGGGACCGTGGCGGGCGAAATGACCTAGCCGCGTTCCTGGGAAATCGCAGGCCGCCGGGAAGAGGGCTCGTGCCGGGCTGGGCTAATGGTTGGCTCCTCGCGAGCGGCGAAATCGGCAAGGCGCGCGCGAAGATGCAAGACAGCGGAGGCATGAATTTGCGAGATCCTGGATTCCACCACACCAAGGATCAGGCCGATCTCCTTCATGGTCGTCTCTTCGTAGTAGTAAAGGGTCATGACCAGACGCTCGCGTTCGGGCAGGTCGCTGATTGCGCCCGTCAGCCGCTCCCGCATCTCGGCGTGCAGATAGCGAAAGAGCGGATCATCTTCGGGCCGGTTCGGCAGGTAGACCAGCTCCTCTTCGCCCGAGTCCTCTGAGCGCTCGGAATGCAGAGTGCCGATTTCGAGGCCCTTCAGTTCCCCCAGCAACTGCTGATAGGCTGCCAGATCGATGTGCAGTTGTTGGGCGATCTCGATGTCGGTCGGAGAACGCCCAAACTGGGCGGTCAGCGTCTGGATTGCCTGCTCAATGGCCCGCCCCTTGCGCCTTAACTCCCGCGGGCTCCAGTCAAGCGTCCGCAGGCTGTCTAGAATCGCCCCCCGAATCCGGAATTGCGCGTAACTGCGAAACTGGACCTGCTTGGATGGGTCGAACTTGCCGAAAGCATCCAGCAGCCCGACCACTCCTGCGCTGTAAAGGTCTTCGATCGGCACATGTTGCGGCAGCCGCTCATGAATACGCCGGGCGATGAAACGCACGATGGGTAGATGCTCGATCATGCGCAGCTCCTGTTCGGCGGTGAGCAGGTCGCCAGGCCGTGGCCCGGACATTCTTGTGGCTCCATCGGCCGGAGCTTCCTTCTGCGCATCCTCGGATGTGGCCCTGTTCACTGCGCTCACATCTGGCGTCGGTGCTCCATTCCGCCGGGGACGTCTCTGACCTTTTCCTGCTTCCTGCATAATCACCATCCAGCCAACATGGAGCCGAGTTCTGTTGAAGACCCGTGGAACGCTGCCAAAGTACCGTTGATTTGTTTGAGGGAAGGCCCAGGCGGCTTAATGATTTCATTCGTGCCGATGAACGAAAGCTTTGTGGTGATATCGGCATTCCTCAAGGAAACTCGACCTTCGCCCCGTTTACTTTTGAGTGACCCAGTGGCGGATCCATGAACGCTTGAGCGGGGTCACTTTTCCGCGTCGCATCTCTACCGTGCATCGGATTAACCCCTGCAACAAGCAGCGCAGGGACATAACTTCCGGCGCAGTCTCATAACGGGATAGATCCGCCGATATTGGTCTGAAACGAGACACTCGCGAGCCGCTCTGACTCGAGTACCGGGATTGGCTCCGGAAGAGAACTAAAAACTTTTTTCTTAATTCGCTTTTTGTTCGCTATAATGCGGAAATGTCGGTAACCCGCAGACAGAAAGAAGTGCTCGACTTCATCAGCAATTTTGTGCAGCGCAACGGATATTCGCCGTCCTTTGAGGAGATTGCTCGCGGCTTGAGTCTGAAATCGCTGGCCACGGTGCACAAACACATTACCAATCTGCAGAAGAAGGGCTTGCTGCAGCGCGCGCACAACCGCAGCCGCTCCATCGACGTATTGCCGCCACGCAGCAAGACGAGGCGCTCCGACCGGCTTCCACTCCTAGGGCGGATCGCGGCCGGTCTACCGGTCGAGGCATCGGAGACCAGTGAAAGCATCTCGCTGGGAGACGTGATTGGAAATCGGGAGGTGTTTGCGCTGCAGGTGCGCGGAGACTCCATGCGCGACGAGCACATCGTGGACGGGGACTATGTCCTGGTGGAGCACACCAGTACCGCGCGCCAAGGGGAGATCATCGTCGCCCTCGTCCGCGGTAGCGAGACGACGTTGAAGCGCTACTACATTGAAGGAACGATGGTGCGATTGCAGCCCTCAAATACCGAGATGGAACCGATCTACGTTCCGCTTTCGCAGATCGCCATTCAGGGCCGGGTACTTGGTGTGCTGCGCCGCTACGCTTAGAGCACACAAAAAAGCCCCGGCTTTACCGCCAGGGCTTTTTTGGCTTATCGGTGGATCAAGCGCTTACACTGCGATCAGCTGGCTGATCGATCAGCTTGCTGATGCTCTGATCGATCTTATCTTTCGGAACAAATCCCACAATCTGCTCAGCCACCTTGCCACCCTTGAAGAGAAGCAGGGCCGGAATGCCGCGGATGCCATAACGCATTGGCGTGGCCGAATTTCGATCCACATCCATCTTCATCACCTTGAGCTTGCCGCTGTACTGCACCGCGACCTCGTCCACGACGGGCGCCAATGCTCTGCACGGCCCGCACCAGGCGGCCCAAAAATCGACCAAAACAGGCTGCTCGGACTGCAGCACCTCCTGCTCAAATGTCGCGTCATTTACTTCAAAGACCCCTGGTCCTGCCATGTTCCTCCTTCACTTCCTGGCTGAGGATACCATCTACAACACACTTCAGCCCTGAACAATGGATGCGGCTCGGGGGCAAAAGGTGCAGATGCCATAGAAACCAAAAGCGCCTGGGCCTCACGGCCACAGGCGCTAGAGCAGCCCTCCCCCAGAACTGCCCACGACGCGAAAATAGGGCTTGGCGACAGCGCTTGTAAATAAAACTTAGGTAACAATAAGGTAACAATTGAGGAAATAAAAAGGTTACCTTTTGATTATAGGAGGCCTACGCGTCAAGGCTTACTTCGGCGCCTCCATGGCATAGCGGCGTGGCCAGAATTTCCACCGGACACACCGGTTGCGCAAGCTCGAGAATTGCCGCCTTCATGACTTCCTCCTGCGTTCCCTTTGCTTCCGGCTCCTGCGTCAACAGCAAGACCGCCGGGCCCGCGCCGCTTAGGGTAACCGACATCACTCCATGGCTCCCGGCAAGGGGCAGCAGAGCCGGCAGCAACGGACACAACTCCATGCGGTAAGGCTGGTGCAAGCGGTCTTGCGTGGCCAGTCGCATCAAATCCGCTCTACCTAAGGCAAATGCAGCCGTGAGCAAGGCAGCGCATTGCAGGTTCGCGACCACGTCCTGCTGGCCGTAGCTCTTGGGCAGCATCCCGCGTGCCTTGGCGGTGGCCACCGGGGTTTCGGGAAGGACCAGGAGAGCGCGCCAGTGCGCGGGCGGTGGAATAGAGACGATGGCGAGCTCCTGTGTATTGGCCGCGATCGTCAAGCCGCCATGCCAACAGGCCGCCACATTGTCCGGATGCCCTTCGATCCGCACTGCCTGGTCAACGATTTTCGCGGCATCCCAATCGAGGCCCCCGAAAGCTGAGGCGAGGGCGACCGCGGCCAACCGCACCGCCGCCGAGGAACCGCACCCCATACCCACGGGAATGCCGTTGCGCATGCTAATTTCCAGCGGTACAACTTCGCGCTGCTGGGCTGCCAATACCGACTCATAGGTCTGGATCAGCAGGTTCCTGCTCAGTCCAGCGCAGATATTCTGATTGCGTCCGGTGGCGGCGATGGAGAACCGGGGTGCGGCCTTGGCCTCGATCTCCAGGAAGAGCTCCAGGGCGAGAGCCATGGCGTCAAAGCCCGGGCCCAGATTGGCCGAGGTGGCGGGAAGCCGCAGTCGAACGGTCTTCATGCTTGAATGGCCGCCTCAAGAACACGAAGCACGGCATCGGAAGAGGCCTCGAGGGAGAGCGTGGCCCGGCGCTTCTCGGCGATTTCCCGCTCCAGCCCCACACTTTCTTCCGCAGTCAACAACTTCTCGCGATGAAAATCGATGGTGTACTCAGAATCCTTGAGCGTGTGGCCGGTGAGCAGAAGCACGACCGATTCGGAGCCATGGATCCTGCCTTGGCGAACCAGCTTTTTCAAGCCGCCCAGGGTTACGGCAGACGCCGGCTCGCAACCGATACCCTCCTGGCCAATCTCTGCCTTGGCCAGAGCGATCTCGGCTTCGCTGACCTGTTCGCAGTAGCCGCCGGTCTGGCGAATGACGCGCGCTGCCTTGCGCCAGGAAGCCGGGTTTCCGATGCGGATGGCGGTGGCCCGGGTGTTAGCCTCCACTGGCCGAATCTCACTTCCGTCATGGTTGAGCAGGCTGAGGTAGAGCGGGTTCGCTCCCTCGGCCTGCACCACGGTAATTTTCGGCACCTTACTGGTTAGTCCCAAATGCAGCATTTCCAGAAAGCCCTTGCCCAGGGCGGAGCCGTTGGCCAGATTTCCCCCGGGAACGATCACGTGGTCGGGAACCTGCCAGTCGAACTCCTCGGCAATCTCCAATGCCGGGGTCTTTTGCCCTTCCAGCCGGTAGGGGTTGACGGAGTTCAGCAGATACACTGGAGCGCGTCGAACCACTTCCGCCAGCACCCGCACACAACCATCGAAGTCGGTATTCAGTTGGCAGGTAACGGCGCCATAGTCGATGGCCTGGGAGAGCTTGGACCAGGAGATTTTGCCTTCGGGCAGCAACACCAGGCTGTTCATGCGCGCCCGGGCGGCGTAGGCCGCCATCGCGGCGGAGGTGTTGCCGGTGGAAGCGCATGCCACCCATTGGAAGCCCCGCTCGCGCGCCTGCGAGAGCGCCGCCGTCATGCCCGTGTCCTTGAACGAACCGGTTGGATTCATGCCCTGATGTTTGGCGTAGAGGTTCTCCAGGCCAAGTTCCTCCGCGCTTTGCAGGAGCCGGTAGAGTGGGGTGTTGCCTTCGCGCAGGGTGACTGCCTGTTCGGGGTGGACCAGAATCGGCAGCAATTCACGAAAGCGCCACACTCCGCTCTGATCGATGGGTAGCCTGGACTGGAGCCTCTCCTGCCACAGCCAGCGCAAGGCGCCCGGATTGGGCATGCGGCGCGGGCTCGCAACAGGGGCGCCGGCATTGCTCCACGAGGGATATTCCACCTCCAGAAGCTCGCCACAATCGACGCAACGAAAGTCCTTTTCTACGGTGTCCGGGGCGATCACGGCGCCGCAACCGACGCAGCGCAGTTGATGAGAAGCTTCTTGCATGCTTTAAGCCTAGCCTAGCATCGCGTTTCCTGAATCCGCGAATGCGGTCGCTGGAGCCCCGTCGCATGAGACTTGCCAATGGAACTCTCCCTACCGGCCACGGAAAACTCGAACACGACGGGCCCCCATGAGAGGCTGCGGAAAAATCACTTAACGAAGGGCACGGGTTAAGCGGCGCCGTACAACGCCACAGCTATTCGACTCTGTCCATCCACTTCCACTCATGCCCAGATGGGCCGCCGTCCTCCACTTTGTCATCCCGAGAGGTTGTGACTTCTTTCATTTTTGTGTTTTTGGCACAGCCACCCAGAATGTTTTTCAACCTCCCACAAGGCCGTCATCCTGCCTGCCCCGGCCTGCCGTGGGAGCGAAGCGCCTCGCAGATCTATCGCTAACAGAGGGTTTCTGGCGCGGAGTCGAAGAGCCTGTCCTGAGCGTAGTCGAAGGAACCCCGAGGATCCTTGTTGGCCGATGCTCTTCAGAGCTTTCCGGACACCAAACCTGAAAGAAATCAAAAAAAGTCACAACCTCCGAGCGTACTCCGGATTTCCAATACGCTGCACCAACCAACGGCCACGTATGCGGCTTTCCTTAAGGAAAGCCACACGAGGTTTACCGACGCCACTAAGGCTGACAGGAAATCCGGAGGTAGCCGAGAGCCTGCCCTGAGCGAAGTCGAATGGGGACCTGCTGTGCGCCCTTCCCTCTAACAACTCCCTACAGCTCCGTCCATCCATCTCCACCCATGCCAAACTGGGCCACCGCCCTCAGATTTGTCATCCCGACCGGAGCGTAGCGCAGCGGAGGGACCTGCGGTTCCACTTTCGGCAGAAGCGGATGTGCCGTGGACGAATCGCCTCCAAGCTCCGTTTTCCATCGAGGCAAACCGCTGGTCCCGGGTGGCTGTGCCAAAACACAAAACTGAAAAAAGTCATCGTCTCTTCCAAGTGCCAGGGCTGAACAGGCTGCTGTAAACCCAGGGGCTAAAAAGCCCTCCTAAATCCGTGCCGTACGTCGTCAAGCGCCCCGTAGCCTGTTTAGCCGTCGAGAAACCGGATTCCATCCCTATTTCGTTTAAATTCGTATAGCGCTCCCCATCGCATCGTATACTTTCGCCATGTTGCTCTCACCCCGCGAAGCCGCTCAGCGATTGGGGATTTCCTATCCCACCATCAAGCAGTGGCTCTATCGCGGGAAACTGAAGGCGGTAAAGACTCCTGGGGGCCACTACCGCATTCCAGAAGCTGAGCTGGATAGCTTGCTGCACCAGGCAAAGCGTCCTGAAACCCCCAAGCGGGAAATGCTGCGCTCGCTCAGCGGACGCAATCAGCTCACCGGCCGCATCGTCGAACTGAAGATCGAAGGATTACTGGCCCAAGTGAAGCTTTCCATCGGCGGACAGATTATTACCTCGATCATCACCGCCGAAGCAGCCCGGGAAATGCGCCTCCAGGTGGGTGAAACCGCAGCCGCCCTGATCAAATCCACCGAAGTGATGGTGCTGCGTGTTTAGACGAGCCTTTCTAATCCTTCTGCTTGTGGCCGCCGTCCAGAGTGCTTTGGCTCAGGAAAGCGGCACGCTCAAGATTGCCGCAGCCGCCGACCTTACAGCCGGTGTTGCCGGCGCTCATCGATCAGTTTGAGAAGCAGACGAACAAGAAAGTCGAGGCTTCTTACGCATCCTCGGCCACCCTGGCCACGCAAATTCTGAATGGGGGCCCCTTCTCACTCTTCCTCTCGGCTGATCTGTCCTTTCCCCGGAAGGTAGTCGCCGCGGGCCTGGCGGATAGTGCTGAACCAGTTCCCTACGCTCGCGGAACACTGGTGCTCTGGGCACGAAACGACTCGCCGGTACAACCGCTCAATATCGATTCGCTGCGCAGTCCTTCGCTACGAACTGTCGCAGTTGCAAATGCGGAACACGCTCCGTATGGCCGCGCGGCCAAGGCGGCGCTGGAAAAGCTGGGATTGACGGAAGCCTTGAAGAGCAAGCTGGTGGTCGCGGAAAACATCGCGCAAGCTGCCCAATATGCCGATTCGGGCAATGCGGATGTGGGCTTCCTTTCGCTTACCTCGGCGCTGACGCCGCGCCTGAGTGGGTCCGGGAAATTCGTCGAGGTGCCGCGGGACGACTACCCTCCGATACTGCAGGGCGCGGTTGTGCTCAAACAAGGAGCCGATGCTGCCGAAGCTCACCAATTCCTCGACTTTTTGCTTTCGCCGCCAATCAGAAAGCAACTGGCTGAGCGGGGCTTGAAAGCGCCTTAAGTTCAATCGCATTCGCGCTCATATGGATCGGCAAGCAATCTTCCTCACCTTTCGCCTGGCCACCCTGACCACGTTGATCCTGCTCGCCATCGCGGTCCCGTTGGGATATTGGCTGGCCTACGGGAGGGCACGCTGGAAACCGCTGGTCGAAGCCGCAGTGGCGCTCCCACTGGTGCTGCCTCCGACGGTTCTGGGTTTCTACCTGCTGGTGCTGATGGGTCCCAGGACCGCGGCCGGGAGAGCGCTCACCGCGGTCTTCGGTCATCCCCTGGCCTTCTCGTTCGCCGGTCTCCTGGTCGGCTCCGTCATCTTCAGCTTGCCCTTTGCCGTCCAGCCTATGACCTCCGGCTTCCGCTCGGTGGATCGAGAGATCCTGGAAGCGGCCGAGCTTCTGTCCGCTCGCCCTGCCAGGATTCTGGCCCGGGTCTTGCTGCCGTTGGTCCGGCCCTTCCTGCTCACCGCTGCGGTGCTGGCCTTCACCCACACAGTGGGCGAGTTTGGGGTGGTGCTGATGATTGGCGGAGGTATTCCGGGAGTGACCAAGACTTTGTCGATCTCGATTTACGATCAGGTTCAGGACTTTGCTTATGCGCAGGCCAACCATACGGCTCTGCTGCTGCTGAGCCTCTCCTTCCTGGCGTTGCTGATCATCTACGGGCGCCGGGGAAGAGCCGGTGTCTAGCGTCTATCTACAGGCCGACATCGAGCATACCCTGGGCGATCTGTCGCTGCGCATCTCGTGCGCGCTGTCGGCCCCGTGGACGGTGCTCTTCGGTCCTTCGGGTGCGGGCAAGACGTCCATGCTGCGCGTCCTTGGCGGTTTGACCAGGCCGGAACGCGGCCGGGTGATATTAAACGGAAGAACGCTGCTGGAGACCGCGAAGTGGAGTATGGGTTCCCCCGGCAGAACGGGGCATCGGGTTCGTCACTCAGCAACCCGCTCTGTTTCCCCACATGGATGTAACCGCCAATGTTGCCTTTGGGCTTTCCGGGCTTAACCGGCGCTCCAGCGGAGAGCGCGTGGAGCAAATGCTTCAACTCTTTCACGCTGGCCACCTCGCCAAGCGGCGTCCTGCCGATCTTTCCGGAGGCGAGAAGCAGCGCGTAGCGTTGGCCCGCGCCCTCGCTCCTGAACCGCGCTTGCTGCTGCTGGACGAACCATTCACTGGTCTCGATGCGGATCTGAAGGCTTCCATCCTGGAGCAGCTTACAGAATGGCTCGCAGTGCGAAAAATTCCCGCACTCTACGTCTCGCATGATGTGGCGGAAGCCTTCCAGACCACGGCAGATGTGATGGTGATGGAAAGCGGGCAGATCCAGGCTCATGGCCCCGCGCAAGTGGTGCTGGCCGCCCGGCGTGAGCAACTGCTGCGGCAACTGGGCGCGAGCTAGTACCGCAGCACGTCCTTGATGACGTGCTCGCCAGGCTCGTCACCCTCTTCACGTAGCATGGGGTCCTAAGCCAGCCAGACCGGCTCCGGCTCAAGGCGGACGGCGAAGCGCGATGCCACCGCGGCGATGACCTTATCGCGGAGGGCCGTGACCTCGGTTGCGCTGGCGCCGCCGCGATTGATGAGAGCGAGCGTATGGCGGCTGGAAATGCCGGCGTTGCCCAGAGCATACCCCTTGGCAAAGCCGGCCCGCTCGATAAGCCAGGCAGCGGACAGCTTTACCTCGCCCTTCTGCGCCGGATATGCAGGGATGCTCTGCTTGTCGACCTTCAGCTCCAGCGCCAGCGAATCAAGTGTCGACACCGGCACGACCGGGTTCTTGAAGAAGCTGCCGGCGCTGCGGCAGTCCGCATCACCGGGAACTATGCAGCATCCCCTTCTGCGCGCGTATCGAACGCACGGCATCGCGAACTTCAGCCCAGCGTGGGCGCGGTCAAATTGCGGGCGGAGAAGTATCGGGCAACGTCGGCGTAGACAAAGTTGGCGGGAGCATTCCGGTGCAAGGCATAGTCGACGCGGCTCACTACGTAGCGTTCTCGCTGGCTGCTATTGAAGATGCTCCGGCGATAGGAGAACCCGCAGTCGGAGGCCGGCAGATCCACAAATTGCCTGGTCTTCCGGTCGAACGCGCGTACCGTTACGATAGTTTGCGAAACCTCCTGCCCATAGGCGCCGACATTCTGCACCGGCGTCCCGCCCACCGTGCCGGGGATCCCGGAGAGGCACTCGACCCCCGCAAGGCCTGCCGCGACGGCATAGGCGACAAGCCCGTCCCAGTCTTCTCCGCCTGCGGCAGAAATGATCGAACGGCCGTTCTCCGGGCTGGAGGTGATCCCGCGCAGAGCGATGCGCAGCACAAGACCGGAAAAGCCGGCGTCGGAAACCAGCAAGTTGCTGCCGCCGCCAAGAATGAAGAGCGGCAACTTGCGTTCCTCGGCGAAAGCGATGCCGGCGGCGATATCGTCTTCGCTCACCGCCTCCGCAAACCAGCGCGCTGGACCGCCAATCTGAAAGGTCGTATAGGGCGCTAGTTCTACTTCCTCGAGAAACTGCATTTTGCAATCAGGGTATATCACTGGCGAAACCCTGGTTGAATCTTTACAATCAGGGGAGTGTTCAGGTTGTTTCACTATCTGCAACACACCAGAGTACTGAAGGAGCAAGCATGTACCCCGAGATCATGGTCATACCGATGCGCGAAGAGCTTACCCGCGCAGGCATCAAAGAAGCGCGGACCGCAGAAGAAGTCGACGCGGCCCTGGCAAAGCCAGGCACCACGATGCTGGTGGTCAACTCGATCTGCGGTTGTGCCGCCGGCAAGATGCGCCCGGGCGTCAGGCTGGCACTCCAGAACAAGAACCTGCCCGACCAGGCGATCACCGTCTTCGCCGGACAGGATCGCGAAGCGACGGAGCGCGCCCGCTCCTACTTCGAAGGCCATCCTCCGACCTCACCCGCCATTGCTTTTTTGCGTGACGGCAAGCTGGTCTATCTGATGCAGCGCTCTGCCATCGAGACCGCAACGGCGCCGATGATCGCCCAGGAACTGACCCGGGCTATGAATGAGTTGTGCAGCAAGACAACTGCATAATCATCGAGATACATTCAAACAAGAATGTGATCGATGAACTCTTCCAAAGGGCACGGCTTTCGGCGGGGTCTGTACCCTGGCAGAACCCAGTAAAAACTGGACGGGTGCCCCACGTTCGCCTCAGCGTACGTGGGTCGAATAAGACGGGCGAAGCCTTCGAATGCTTTTACGCTATCGACCACCCGATCCGGGTGGGGCCTAGGAAGAGCAGTCGAAACATATCATTTGGCCAGTAGTTTTATGGGTTCTCGAATTTGTACGGCTGAAAACCGTCGTCTTGTTCATTGTAGTTT
This sequence comes from uncultured Acidobacteriaceae bacterium, assembly GCA_963746595.1. Classification (GTDB taxonomy): domain Bacteria; phylum Acidobacteriota; class Terriglobia; order Terriglobales; family Acidobacteriaceae; genus PALSA-350. The sequence continues at coordinate 201,090 of CAVVBS010000008.1, read as the reverse complement.
TTATGAAGGGTACGGGCGTGCTTATAAACAAGTCCGGCCGACTGAACAGCCTGAGGAAAAAGTTCCTGAACTGAATGTGCGAGGAAGTTAAAATGCTGCCTAAAGGCTCCTGGCTTTGTGTCAGGGCACGACTTTAGTCGGGCCGTAAATGAGTATATGTTGAGGCTTTAGCCCCTGAGATTCGGCTTTCCACCCACCAGCAGCTGTAAAGCCTTGGGCAAAGCCCTAAAGTACCGAAAAGAGAATTCCCCTCCAGCCCGGCGCCTAGAGCTTTCTCGGACAGGCACCATGCTGGGCGAGGACAGCTTCGATATTCGCCGCAGCCCCTGCGGCCTTCGATCGCCAGGATTCCTGCACGGTGGCATGCGGCGTCGGATGAGCCTTATCGATCTGCTCCTGGTAAACAAAGGTGACCACCCGATCCGCAGGCTCATCGCGCCAGACGTTCCCTTCTCCGTCGCGGCGGCTCGATCCGGAAACCCAACCGGCCGGCGTCAAATGCCATTCGGTCCACTGTCTGCTAATGGCCATGTCTCTCCAAGCCTTGCATTGCCTACGGTGACGTTATAGGTTAGCAGGACGGGCCCCCTTCTACACGCACGTACCGCGTGCGTCGATCCGTATCACCCTAACGACAGCCAGGCTTCTATAGGATCGGCATATGACAACGACCGAAGAAACTGCGCCTCCTCGGCGCTCACGATCGCTGGTGAAGGGTTTTCTCGCCGGAGCCATCGGGGGCTTGGTGGGAGCGGCCGCCAAGGCTGCGGGCGAAGCAGTCTATCCACCACGTACCCAAGGGCAAATCCCTCCCCCCGCGGTATTAGTCAATCGAATGTCCGCGCGTCCCCTCACGGAAACCGAAGAGGAAGTCTCCGTGCAAGCCATCCATTGGGGCTTCGGGGCTTTGGTAGGTGGGGTGTATGGTGCGCTTGGCGGAGTATCAGCCCGCTGTGACCGGGCGCATGGGAGCCAACTTCGGCTTGACCCTTTGCGGGATCACGCACGCATCCGCATTGCCCATGATGGGTTTGACGGAAAGCCCGGAGAACCAACCCGCACGCGAGCATGCCAGTGAATTGGTGACGCACGCGATCTACGGCGTCACCACGGAACTGGTCCGCCGCCTGGCACGAAGAATTATCTAGGGAAGATAAACAACAGTCCACGGCCAGTCTCCCACGACCGGCCGCAGACGTTTGTCTCTTAGGCAATCCTGTCGATCTGTTCACCAGGCAGCGCTTGCTCTGCCTTCCGCGTGGTGATCAGGATGGCAGGGTGGCCAAGGCCGGCATAGACGACCGCCGCAACGATCGCGCCCACGAATGGCGCGACGATAAACAACCACAACTGCTGCAGCGCCCAACCGCCTACAAAGATCGCCGGACCGATGCTCCGCGCGGGGTTTACCGAAGTATTAGTGATAGGAATGCCAACCAGGTGAATCAGGGTCAGGACCAAGCCGATGGCCAAACCCGCAAAACCAACCGGAGCGCTGATGTCTGTCGACCCCAGCACGGTGAGGACAAGAAACATGGTGAGCACGACTTCAGCGGCAAAGCCGGCAGCCAGTGAGTAGTGATCGGGAGAGTGCAGGCCGTACCCGTCCGCCCCGAGCCCGCTGACAGACGCGCTATAGCCACCCTGAACGCCGTTGGCGATAAACAGGATGACAGCGGAAGCAATGACGGCGCCGATAACCTGCGCCACCATGTAAGCGCCCGCATCCTTGGCGCTGATTTTCCTGGCCAGAAATACCCCGAGGGTGACCGCGGGATTCACGTGGCAGCCGGAAATGGGCCCGATGGTGTACACCATGGCGAGCAGTGAAAGCCCGAAGGCTGCGGCGACGCCGGCAAAGCCGATATGGCTCCCCGCAAGCACCGCACTGCCGACACCCCCGAAAACCAGGACAAACGTACCAACCAGTTCAGCGAAATACTTGTTCATGGACGCCTCCTCGTATGCATTCTTTCTGTTGCGAGGCCCGTTCCACGACCAGTTAGGAGCGGCTTTTTGTGACGAAAAAGCTGCGTTAACGACTTTTCTCCGGCGCAAAGCTACAGGAGAATGCTCGTGGCCTCAGAAGTATAAGGCCATTCGTCAATTATGAATACGAATATTCGGATTGGCTCTTCGCGGGTGGTTCAGCGCTTTCGATACTGGTGTATGCAAAAACAACCAGCCCCGACGCCCAAAGAAAAGCGGCACTTCGCTGAACCTGACTATTAACAGAGTAGAAGTGAAAGCGCTCTAAGTTTCGCAATTGGTGTAGACCAGTGATTGCGAAACTGCTCTAGCGGGTGCGGCCAGTGGTCTCCGCCGGACTCATGGCCTGCACTTTGCTGTGCTTGATGCTGTATCCGAAATAGATCCCCAAGCCGATGACCAGCCAGATCACCAGCACCTCCCAGGTAAGCAGCGGAAGCTTGATCATGAGATAGAAGGCGCTGCAGATGCCGAGGATGGGAACCAGCGGAACCAGCGGCGTCCGGAACGGCCGCTCCAAGTTGGGGTGGCGCCGGCGCAAAATCCAGACGCCGGCACAAACGATGGTGAAGGCGAGCAACGTTCCCATATTGACCAGGGCTGCCAGCTTATCGATGGGCAGAAGTGCGGGAAGAAAAGCAACAATCGTGCCTACCACTATGTTCGATATCCAGGGGGTGCGGAACTTGGGATGAATCGCCGAAGCCCATTTCCATAACAGGCCGTCCTTGGACATGGAATAAAAGACGCGCGACTGGCCCAGCAGCATCACCAGCATCACGGTACCCAGGCCGAAGACGGCGCCGATCTTGACCAGCAGGCTGCCCCAGGTGATGCCGGTAACATCGATGCCCACCGCCACCGGGTCGCTCACATCGAGGCTGCGATAGTTGACCAGGCCGGTGAGCACAGTGGAGACCAGGATGTAAAGCAGAGTGCAAACCACCAGCGAGCCGAGGATGCCGATCGGCATATCGCGCTGCGGGTTCCTTGCCTCCTGCGCGGCTGTGGAGACCGCGTCAAAACCGATATAGGCAAAGAAGACTGAAGCCGCTCCGGCCGTGATACCCCCGAATCCATAAAGCCCCGGGCCTTGCGATGGAGGAATAAAGGGATGCCAGTTGAGCCTGGCGACTTCAGGATGGTGAAGCAGGAAACTGCCGCCCAGAACCAGAAAAATCCCCACAATCGTAAGCTTGACGATCACGATAGCGGAGTTCAGATTGGCTGATTCCTTGATGCCAATGACCAGGACCGCGGTAACGATCAGGATGGCAAAGAAGGCGACAAAGTTGAAGACGCCGGCGACGTGGGGCAGAGCCGAGGCGTTAACACCAGAGGGAAGCGACATTGCGGGTTGCCACTTATCGGCGTAGAGATAAAGCACGTTCCCATAAGTGGTGGTGAACTGCGGCGGCAGGTGAATGTGCAATTGCTGCAGCAGGCTTATGAAATATCCAGACCAGCCGGAGGCCACGGTGGCGGCGCCGAAGGCGTATTCCAGCACCAGGTCCCAGCCGATGATCCAGGCCACCAGCTCGCCCAGGGTGGCATAGCCGTAGGTATAAGCAGAGCCGGCAATGGGAATGATGGAGGCAAACTCTGAGTAGCAAAGCCCGGCAAACGCGCAGGTGATGCCGGCAAAGACGAAGCTGAGAGCAACCGCTGGACCGGCATGGAGTGCGGCCGCCTGGCCGGTCAGCACGAAGATCCCGGCGCCGATGATGGCGCCGATGCCGAGCGTGATCAGGTTGACCGGGCCAAGAGAGCGACGGAGGGTGTTCTCCCCTACCTCGTTGGCCTCCTTGGTAAGCATCGAGAGGGGTTTGGTTGCCAGCAGTCTAGGCATCGGTGGTTGTATTCTATACCGTTTTCCGGTAACCATGTCCAGCGAAGGATGAAGTCACTTTGTGGACCGGTAACAAAACCTGGGTGCCCCATTGCCCCGCTTTCCTGCGGAGGCTTGTGGCGTTGATACACTCCATGCGCCTTTCCTTAATGAAAGGCGCACTCGAGGGGCTTCTCTTGCACAGCGTGGCAGGAAATCGGGGTCAAGCCCTGTTTTGCCTGCCCCGGCCAGCCGTGGGGGCTTGAGGGGGATATCACAGCAACTCAACCTGCTCCCTTTTGTCATCTCGAAGCCGAGAGATCTCAACCGGAAAACGAACCTGCACCATGATTGCCCAGGCGGCTGAAGAATTCCTCTACACTCTTGCCCGGGCTCTGGATCAAATCGGAGATGACCGCAACCGAGTCCGCCCCGGCCTCGATCACGGCGGCGCAATTGGCCCGGGTGATGCCGCCGATGGCAACCAGCGGCTTATCTGTAAGTGGCGCGCGCCGCCCGGACCCCTTCCAGACCAACTACCGGATCCGGAACCTGCTTGGACGAGGTCGCGAAGACCGGCCCGATGGCAACATAGTCCACCGGGCTAACGGCCGCGTCGAGCAGCTGACTCTCGCCGTGGGTCGACACTCCGACGACCATTTCTGATCCCAGCACGCCTCGCGCTTCCGCAGGAGAAAGATCCTCCTGCCCCACATGCACTCCGTCGTAGCCCGCGGAGAGCACCAGCGGGACGCGGTCGTTCAGAATGAGACAGCTGTCCGAGTAAAGATCCGGCGCAGAATCGCTGCCCGCTCGAGCAAGAGCTCATCCGCTGCGTCTTTATCGCGGTATTGCAGAAAGCGGATGCCGGCCGCACGCAGTTCGCGGGCGAAACTCTCAATCGAAAGGCCGGTCCGTAAGAGAAGACCCGCATCCAGAATGGGATAAAAGCGGGGCAGAACAAGCCGGGCCATGCTTATCCCCCGGCAAGAAGCTGTTCGCGGCGAATCCTTCTCGCGCTCGAAGAAGCGCTCCATGAACTTGGTGTCGAAGTTTCCGTCGCGGAATTCCTGGTCTTCCAGAATGCGGCGGTGCAACGGAATGGTGGTGTGGATGCCCTCAACGACAAACATCTCCAGCGCCCGCGACATGCGCGCCATGGCCTCCGCCCGGTCCTTGCCGTGGACGATGAGCTTGGCGATCAGCGAATCATAATAAGGAGGCACAATGCCTTCGGCATACTGCGCCGTATCCACGCGCACCCCGTTGCCACCCGGAACATTGAAGGCGGTGATGCGGCCGGCGGAAGGCGTGAACTTCTCCGGATGCTCGGCATTGACCCGGCACTCGATGGCGTGGCCGCGAATGGGCACCACCTCCGGAAGAATGCTGCTCAGCGGCTCGCCGGCGGCAATACGAAGTTGCGCCTTCACCAGGTCGATGCCGGTCACCGCTTCGGTGACCGGATGCTCCACCTGGATGCGCGTGTTCATCTCGATAAAGTAGAGCTTGCCGTCCTCGTCCATGAGGAACTCGACCGTGCCGGCGTTCTGATAGCCGATGGCGGTCAGACACCTCTTGAGTGTCTTGGCGATGTCTTCACGAATCCTGGGCGTGACCTGAAGCGAGGGCGCCTCTTCAATCAGCTTCTGGTGACGGCGCTGGATGGAGCACTCCCGCTCGCCCAGGGAGACAACGTTACCGTGCTCATCGGCCAGGATCTGGAACTCGATGTGCCGGGGACGCTCAATGAACTTCTCCATGTACAGGTCGCCGTTGCCGAAGGCGTTCGATGCCTCGGTGTGCGCGGCCTGAAAGAGCTGCGGCAGTTCCTCCTCGGAGCGGATCACGCGCATGCCGCGTCCGCCACCGCCCGCCGAGGCTTTCAGAATGACGGGAAAGCCCACCGAGCGGGCCCATTCCAGGGCCTCTTCCTCATTCTGCAGCACCCCCTCGGAACCGGGCAGGATCGGGACTTTCGCCTTTTTCATCGCCTGGCGAGCTTTATCCTTCTCGCCCATCAGCCGCATGGCTTCGGGAGGGGGCCCGACGAATTTGATGTTCGAAGCGCGGCAAACCTCGGCGAAGTTCGCGTTCTCGCTCAGCAGTCCGTAGCCGGGATGAATGGCATCGACATCGGCGATCTCCGCGGCGGAGATGACGGCGGGCACATTCAGATAGCTCTCTGCCGATCGCGGCGGCCCGATGCAGATCGCCTCGTCGGCAAAACGGACGTGGAGCGAGTTGCGATCAGCCTCGCTGTAGATGGCGACCGTACGGATGCCGAGTTCTTTGCAGGCGCAGATGACGCGAAGCGCGATTTCGCCACGGTTGGCGATGAGCAGTTTTCGAAACATAGGTTTCAATCGGGAGACCGTGAGCATGCTCAGTGGAGCCGCAGGGCGAAGAGCGGCTGGCCATATTCGACCGGCTGGCCATTGGTGACCAGACGCTTGACCACTTCTCCGGCTGCGTCTGACTCGATCTCGTTCATCAGTTTCATGGCCTCGACGATGCAGAGCACCTGCCCGCTCTCAATCTCGTCCCCAATCTTGACGAAGGCCGCAGCGCCGGGAGAAGACGACTCGTAGAAGGTGCCCACGATCGGCGACTTGACGATATGCAGCGCCTCCTCCTCGGCCGGAGCCTCCGCTGTAGGAGCCGGCGAAGCTGGAGGCCACCGCGTGTATGCCTTGCGAGGGAGCGGCCGGCACGTGTTGCCCGGGGGCCAACAACTGACCGAGCCGGGCCATATCGAGAGCCGAAGCGGGCGCTCCATGCGAGGGATGCCCGAACTTGATGCGGACCTTGAGGTCGCCGCGTTCGAGGTCGAACTCGCCAATGTCGTTTTCTTTCAGGAACTCGATCAGTTCCTTCAACTCTTTGATTTCGTCAGGCGTCATGAATCTCTCGTCTGCTTAATACGATGGCCTCAGAGCTGCGTCCAACTGGTGGATGCCGGTGTCAGAACCTGCCCACCCTCCTGAGTAACGGCAACCATATCCTCGATGCGGACTCCAAAGTGACCTGCAATGTAGACGCCGGGCTCAATGGTAACCACCATTCCCGGCAAAAGGGACTGCGACTGGTCCGCGGCAATGCGGGGTGCTTCATGAATTTCCAGCCCAACGCCATGACCGGTGGAGTGCGTAAAGTACTCAGCCAACCCAGCTTTGCGAAGGACGCTGCGTGCTGCTTCGTCTACCTCTCCACAGGAAGCCCCAGGCTTGACCGCGGCAACGGCCGCCTGTTGCGCCTCCCGCACAGCATCATACGTGAAGCGCTCCCGGCGTGTTGGCTGGCCCAGGAAAACGGTGCGTGTCATGTCTGAACAATAACCATTGAGAATAACACCGAAGTCGAGCGTTAAGAATCCCTTACGCGGCAACCGCTGAGAGGTCGCGCGGCCATGCGGCAAGGCCGAGCGTGGACCGCTGGCGACGATGCTCTCGAAGGACATGGCCTCGGCTCCACGCAGCCGCGCGCTGTGCTCCAGTTGCGCCGCTACCGTCGTCTCCGGAACTCCCGGCTGCAGGTGCGGCAAAAGCTCATGGAACAGGTCCACACCCAGATGGGCGGCCTGCTTCATGAGCCGGAGTTCGTCCGTGGTCCTTAATCAGGCGCAGCTGTGGGACCAAGCGATTCGGCCAGGGGCCGGAAGAATCCGCGATGCCCGGGGCTCAAGGCTTTGCGGTAGAGCGCCAGCTCGGTAACCGTCGTAGATCCAGGGTCGAAGGCACAGTGCTCGACTCCGCTGGAGGCCAGCCACCGGCACGCCTCATCGCGGGCGGATTTGGCTGCGATCACCACCTTCGCTGCGCTGGTCTCCTGCCGCGCCTGCGTCGTATATCGGCCGTCGGTGAACATGGCGGCTCGATTCGCGGTAATGGCGAGATAAGCGTTGGACCCGGTAAATCCGCAAAGATAGCGCACATCGGGCAGGTGCGTGACCAGCAAGCTGTCAATGCCCCGTTGCTTCATCTGCCGGCGCAATGAGCGGAGCCTTCGTGCGTGATCCATCTGCTCAGGTATATCAGGACTGAAGAGCCTGCGGAAAAACGCATTTGAACGAAGGGCACGGCTTTTAGCCCTGAGGTCCGTTAATTGTAAGGAACCAGTTAATCGCAAAAGAGAATCGGGTTGGCTCTTGATAATCGCCTGTTCGCATTCACTGGCGGTCCAGATTCACCCAAGTCTGACTCCCTTCACCCCCTCCCGACTTTTCTGCAGCCTGCAAGGCCCCTGAGGTACGCATCTTCGTAAATTCCTCAGGCCGCTGGCCGGGCTAGAGATCTGCGTGAGAACCTGCTGGCCCAGAAATCAGTCCCGAAGGGACGGCTGAGAGTAGCCCAGGACGTGAGTCCTGGGTAGGTTTGACGCCACGGACCAGTCCCGAAGGGACGGCTGAGAATATCCCAGGATGCAATCCTGGGCTTCCTCACCAATTCCGCGAGATGCGGCGAAACCCGGAGCTGGTCATTCCTAAACCTACTTCGCCGCTATTTGCCGCAGCTCACTGTAGCCAGTACACTTAGTGTGCAAGGAAAGGTGCTCAACCCCATGCTCGTGGTCATGAAACCGCAGGCTACGGCGGAAGAAATTCAGGCCGTCTGCGAACAGATTCAAGCTCTTGGGCTTCCGCGCCCATCCCATGCCCGGCGCGCAACGCACGGCCATCGGCATCACCGGCAACAGTGGCGCCGTGGATCAGGGCGACCTGGAAGACCTCTCCGGCGTGGCCGAGGTGATCAGGGTCACGAAACCCTACAAGCTGGTCAGCCGCGATGTAAAGCAAGAGGACACGGTGATTGCCTTCCCCGGCACCAATGCCAGCCATTGGCGGCCGGGAGCTGGCGGTAATCGCCGGACCTTGCTCCATCGAATCCCGGGAGCAGGCCTTCGCAGTGGCGGAGCAGGTCGCCCGCGCCGGAGCCCAGTTCTTTCGTGGGGGCGCCTATAAACCGCGCACTTCTCCATACGCTTTTCAAGGCATGGGCGAAGACGGCCTGAAGATCATGGCTGAGATCCGCGAGAAATTCGGCCTGCGGATTGTGACCGAGGCGCTGGACAATGAGAGCCTCGACCTGGTTGCGGAGTACGCCGATGTCATTCAAATCGGGGCCCGCAATATGCAGAACTTCTCCCTGTTGAAGCGCGCTGGACGCACCCGCAAGCCGGTGATGGTCAAGCGCGGTATGTCAGCGACCCTGGACGAACTGCTGATGGCTGCCGAGTATGTCATGAGCGAAGGCAACTACCAGGTGATTCTGTGCGAGCGCGGAGTACGCACCTTCGCCGATCACACCCGCAATACTCTCGACCTGAGCATCGTTCCCGCGGTGCAGCGGGCCAGCCATCTGCCGATCATTGTGGATCCCAGCCATGGCACAGGCAAGCGCAACATGGTTCTGCCCCTGGCTCGGGCGGCTGCCGCGGTCGGCGCCGATGGCCTGATCATCGAAGTGCACCACCAACCGGATAAGGCCCTTTCCGACGGCGCGCAATCGCTCTATCCGGACCAGTTTGCCGAGCTGATGGACGAAATCTCCCCGATCGCCGCCGCTGTACACCGGTCTCTGCCCCGCGGAATCAAGATCGCCGAGCCCATCCCTTCCGCGAGGGGTTAAAGCATTTTTACTTCTGGTGTATACAGAGCAACCGATCCTGCCGCGGCTTTTCCTCAAGAAAAGCCGCACTTCGCTACACTAGCCAGTGCAGAGTAGAAGTGAAGATGCTCTAGAGAGCGTAGTGCGACGAATGCGTTTGCGCCCCTGGCTGCCTTGGCTGGCCCTGATCACGCTCGGCGCAGCCGGTTGCCAACGCGATGTCGGCTATCCGGCGAATTATCGCGAGTACGCCTACATCAGCAATGGCGGCAGCAATACCGTAACTGTTCTCGACCTGGTCAACATGCGGCAAGACCGCGTCATCGCCGTGGGCGCCACTCCTTCAGGATTGGCGGTCAACCCTCGCCGGAACGAGGTTTACGTGGTGAATTCCGGCAGTGGTACGGTGACCGTGATCAATGCCGAGAACAACACCGTCGCCGCAACGATTCCCGTGCAACGGCAGCCCTACTTTATCGACGTGGATGCGCAGGGTGAGCGCGCTTACGTCGCCAACTCCGGTTCCAACAATGTCTCGGTGATCGACCTCGCGGATCGCCGTGTGGTCGGCGTGATTGGCGCCGGTGAGTCGCCCGGGCATCGCTCGTATCGCGAACAACGGCAAGACGCTGGTGATTTCCAACCGCGCCAGCGGCAGCGTCAGCATCGCCGATGCGAGCTCCTTCAAGGTGAGAAGCAGCTTCGATCATTGCCCGGGCGCGACCGATGTCATGATCCTGCCTGACTCCTCCAAGGCTTTTATCGCCTGCTCCGGAGGGCACCAGATCATGGTGATCGGGCTGGCTCATGCCACCGGTAGCAACCCCACGCACGGCCGACGTTCTGCTCGCCTTTCTCGATGTGGGCAAGACGCCGATGCAGATGGCCCTGAAGCCGGATGGCGGTGAGGCGTTCGTCTCCAATTACGATAGCGACACCATTTCGGAGCTCACCACGTCCTCCAATGAAGTAGGAGGCGCGTACCTGGTGGGCGCGCACCCGGTACGCGGGCTGGTGAGCGCGGACAACTCTCTTTTATATGTGAGTGATTTCAGTGCCGGGAGAGTGGTGATTTACAGCATTGACGACGGCAAGCTGGTTCCTCCAGGCGTCAGGGTTGGCGAGGGTCCTGACGCGTTAGCCTTCTCCGCATCGGGACGCATGCTCCTGGTGGCAAATGCACAATCCGGCGATATAGCGGCCGTGCGCCTCGACGCCAACACCGCTTCCCTGCTCACCTTATTCCCTGCCGGGCGCTCGCCCAATGACATCGTGGTGAAAGCTTTCCTGGTTCGCTAGAGCTGATGCAGGACGCTCTGTTTCGGCTTTCAGGCCGCGACTTTAGAAGCTGCTGAAAAACTCATGCTTTGTGTCAGGGCGCGACCTTAGAGGCTGCTGAAAAACTCATGTTTTGTGTCAGGGCACGACTTTAGTCGGGCCGCACACAACCCCACTGATGAGGGCTTTAGCCCCTGAGGTTTTGCTTTCCTGCCCGGTGCAGAGTTTTTGAAGGGTACGGGCTTCAGCCCGTACGTAAGTGGTTGTAGACCAGGTGTGCGGTCCCGTGGCCGGGACCGCATGAAGTTTATCAACGTCACCAAACTTTACGGGGAATCCGGGGGTGTGGGCACCCCTCGTTGGCGGTCAGGAAAGCGCTTTACTACGCTGTCGCCTTTTCTTCCTTGGCGCGTTCCAGATCTGCCAGGTAAGCGATGCGCAGAGCGTGGCGCGAGGCCGAGTAGTGTGCGCCCGCAAGCAGCAGCAGGCCGGTCACGAACGCCCACAACATCAAGCTCACGGAGACGGAGAAGGGGCCGTACACCTTTTGCAGGTCCATCCAGGGCAGGGCTGCCACGTACAACATCTTGGCCCCCTCCCACGAGAGCCCGATCACAATGGCGGTCGGCAGCACTGCGCGGACGGGCAGCTTGCGGTTGGGAAGAATCCAATAGACGAGGAAGAAGAGCAGGACACTGGCGACGGCCGCCGAAATCTGCAACAGCCAGTGGGAGACAAAGGTAAAGACCATGTTATCGGTGTGGCCAAAGAACAGATCTGCAACAGCGATCGCTGCGCCGCGGTGATGGCGACGCTGGCCAGGGCCAGACGTGCCGATGCTTGCCGCCAGGCAAAGAGAGACCAGCTGGTTCCTGATGTAGGAGCGGTTTTTGGTTACCCCCCAGACCCGGTTCAAGGCCACTTCCAGCGGTAGAAAGACGCCGGTGGAAGAAATCAGCAGCATCACCACCGACGCAACCCGGACTCCACTGTGCGCGTGGGCCACAATCTCCATGTTCTTGGTGACAAATTGCTGCCCGGTGGGCAGGAAATAGCGGATCATGTCCGCGATCGCACTCTCCATGGCGGCCGAATGAAAGACCAGGCGCGCCATGGTGAACATCATGACAATGAATGGAAACAGTGACAGGATGGCATTGGCAGCGACGCTGAAGGCGTAGGTGTGCACTTCGGTCTGCGCCATGTAGCGGGCAAGGCTCACGATCTCTTCCACCAGGCTGGCTCTGCTGGCTAATCGGGCCGGCGGCTTCGGTTGGGCGGGAACGCCGACAAGGACGTCTTCTTCGGGCGTTGCCAATACTGGCGGGATGGCGGTTATGCCGAGCCTCATGGCTCTGATGCTAGCAGTATGGGAGCGGGCTCGAAATCACCCGCGCGATTTCCCGGTAACTACAACGTTGTACTTCATGACAACAGAGCCGTCTGGTTGCGAGGATCGCCGCCTATTGCCGCGTGGTTCCATCAGGCAAATTTTCCTTGCACTGGATTCCAATTCCTGCCATAACATCATCAAGCTCGAACAAAAGTTCCCTGTTCGGAACGCTCGGAAGGCCAACTGGTGTAATTGTTTCACCGCTCTCAAAGCATTCCAGGTGACCCAGGATTCGCCGTGTGGTAAACGGTGGCTCGTGGTGTCCCTAAGGATCGCTGGAGATGGTTAATCAGGTCGGGAAAGGGAGTTCGCTTGAAGGAAAATGGCGTGGTGAAGTGGTTCAACGGAGCCAAAGGATACGGGTTTATCCAGCGTTCCACGGGAGAGGATGTCTTCGTTCATTTCTCCGCTATCCAGGAGAACGGATACAAGACCCTGAACGAGGGCGATGCGGTAGAGTTCGAATGCCAACAAGGCCCCAAGGGACTCAATGCCGCCAACGTTGTGCGTAGCGCCTGATTTTTTTTAGAGCAGTTTCGCCATTACTGTGTTCTGGCAAAGGTCGCGAGGTGTGGTTTTTCCTGGTGAAAAACCACGAAAAGGTCTGCCGCTTCGGCCTGGACCCATTGCGAAACTGCTTACTGCCGGCAGCGGGCAAGAGCCCATTGTGCCGCCTCCGCAAGCACGGGTTCCGGACTGGCCGCCCACTCCTGTAGCTTGGGCACGTAGCTCGCCAGGCCGCTGTTCCCCATGGCGATCGCTACATTGCGCAATAGGCCGCTAAGCTTGGTGCGTTGCACAGGAGAATGCCGGAACAGACTGCGAAAGCTTTCCGCGTCCAGTTCCGCCAGCCAGGTAAGCGCGGGGTTGACGAGTTCTGCACGAACCGCCAGCTCCGCATCCTCGCTTACCGGCGCGCGGCGATTCCAGGGGCACACATCCTGGCAGATGTCGCAGCCAAAGACCTGACGGCCCATTTGCGCACGCAGTGGCTCAGCAATTGGCCCCCGCTTTTCAATCGTAAGGTAGGAGATGCAGAGACTCGCATCCATCTGGTAGGGCCCAACCAGGGCGCCGGTGGGGCAGGCATCGATGCATCGCGTGCAACTGCCGCAGCGGTCTTCCGCCACCCGGACCCGCGTCGCCGGACGGCAGCTCCAACCCGGTAAGAATCACCCCCAGAAAAATCCATGATCCGAGTTCCTGGTCGAGAATGCAGGTGTTCTTCCCGATCCAGCCAATGCCGGCATACTTGGCGTAAATCCGCTCCACCAAGCGGACCCGTATCCACATAGCAGCGGGATTGAAAGGGGCCAATCGCCTGCTGCAGGTTCTGCTCCAGCTTCTCCAGGCGGTGAAGCAGAACATCGTGGTAGTCGCTCGGCTGCCCGGCATAGCCAGTCCACGCATAACGGGCGATCCAGCCGCTCTCTGCCGAAGCCGGATCGATGGATTTGGGCGCCTCGGCGTTGTAATTGGCGGCACAGACGATGACGGAGCGCGCCCACGGTACGGCAATGCGCAGAGACGATCGCAGCAGGCGGTTGGCTTCATCGCGCCGCTTCAGATATTCCATCTCGCCGGCATAGCCGCGCTCAATCCATGGCTCGAAGTGACTAAGCTCGGGGGCCTCCTCGCCGGGCGGCGGAATGGGAGCAATGCCGGCCTTCGAAAATCCCGCCTTCTGGGCCAGCGCGGCAATCTGATCGTTCAGGACGGAGGACGGCTGTTGCATGATCAACCGGTGACGCTCGCAGCCAGCGACTCCACGAAGGCGAGATTCTGCAGCAAATGTGCAGGCACACCGTGCCTTTCCCCTAAATAGGCAGGGCTGTTGTAGGAGACCGATACCTTTCCCTGATCGTCCTCGGCTACCAGAATCTTGAGCGGCAAGTCGATGGCGATGCTCGGCGCCGCCACCATCAGAGGAGTGCCCCCCTTTGGATTACCGAAGACGAGAAGCTTGGTCGGAGGCATTTGCATCCCTACCTTCTCCGCTTCCCCGCTGTGATCGATCAGGGCGAAAACGGTGACTGCTTTAGCCGCAAGGGTGGCCTGCAGCTTGCGTAAGGTTTCCTCGACCGAATAGTTGCTGGCCTTACGAACAATTCCATTGTCCGGCATGGTGTTTTCTCCCCTTCTCCCGCCTGTCTTGGATGTGAAGCTCCATGATAAGTCTCGCCGGCAGCATAATGGGACCGTCGTCAGAAGCTCAGGGAACCCGGGGCCCCCAAATTGCGTAATCTTAAACAAGGGTGGTCGTTTTCCCCGATGGGGCGGATGGAATCATGATCAAGTTTTTGCTGTGGTGTATTCTCTTCATCCTTTGCTGGCCGCTGGCCTTGATGGCGATCGTCTTTTATCCAATAGTATGGGTGGTTTTGTTGCCCTTCCGGTTGGCCGGCATCGCCGTGCACGGAGCGCTGGAGTTGGTGGTCGCCCTGATCTCGCTGCCGGTCCGCATGCTGCGCGCAATCTAAACAGGAATCCCCCCGCTCAATCAAACGTGGTTTGGCTACTCGCGAAAGCTGGGCGTTGACGGCCCGTGCGAGGTGTCTTAAGGAGGGGCAACTCGGATTTCCGGCACGTTGCACTAGACACGGTCGCGCTTGCGACTTTCAAGGAAAACCGCATGAAGCGCGCCGAAGCCACAAGCCGCAAGCTAATCCCGGGGGAACCCCTCCAAAGTCTGAGTGGTTAACCTGGGACGCTCTCCTGGACGAGTCGAAAACTGGTCAAAGTTCGGTTGCACCCGAGTGAAAGCATTCGAAAAACCCGTTTTCGGTCCACGTACGCTGATGCGACCCGGATTGCCTGTAAGCGGCTCCCTCCAGGACCAGCGTATGCGGCTTTCAATAAGGAAAGCCGCATGAAGGTCGCCAACGCCACCAAGCTCCACAGGAAATCCGGGGGAACGTGGGGCACCCGTCCAGTTAACCACCGTCCGCCTCAGGTATAAGCCCCAGGTTTGATCGGGTACTCCGACCATCTTCTAGGTAACGAAAACGGGCTCTCAATCCAGCAAGGATGCCCTGTTCATTTAAGAAGGCACCGAGCCACGACCCACAAGCACGTCTCTTCATGAGGTGCTCAACGTGTCGAGAAGGCCGAAACAGTGTCGCAAACCGCTGGCAGGTGGCACAAACCAGTGACAGAGGTGCGATTACCGTTCCTTCGCTGTGTGTAGTTACCCGAGACTACTAAGGGAAACGAGCCCATCTTGGGCTGTAACAGGTCGTTCTGTCCAAAGCATAGTGATCTGTTCCTTCAACAAGAAGAGGGGAAAACCGACCAGCACTCCAACCGCTGGCGCCAATGACAGGAGGAAGAACAATTTGGCAATTACCCAGAGGACATGCATGGGGTACATCCTAGCGGTAACCCGACTGACCCAGCTAGGTCACTACGGAGAGGCACTGACGTAATCAGTGTGTATTGCGGCTACACGCAACAGCAGCACCCACTCCCCCGTTCGTAACCGCTACTGGTGTCTTTGGTGTTTTACAACAGTCACTGTAATAGATCCACCGACTTTAGTAATGGTCTAGGATGGCTGTGGTTGAACGCAAGGAGTAGCGGCCTTGAGAACAGGCCGGGGGCTGAGAAGCTACCGGCCTGTCTTTTTTTGTCGTCGGCCGAGGCGCAAGAGACCATGATCCCCCTGTGGCTGGGAAAAGCGGCCTCGCAACCATTGGTAATCACTCGCTGGTTACAATCGCGCCCCTCGCTGGAACAATAGTGTAGGCATCTGTACCCAGCCTCGTTACATTCGAGGGAGTAGGCTGAATCGTTGCGCGCCGCAGAATGGCGACGCGCATGGCGGCCCGATTGAAGGTGGAAGATGACTCTCACTCCCTCGGACATGTTGGCGATTCAAAGCGCCATTGACGCGTACGAAAATCGTTTCCCGCATCGGCCCTCCCCCTCCGCAGAAGAAGCCCTGGCATGGCGGGTAGGCAGTCCTTTTGTCCGTCTATTGCTCTGGTGGAATGTGGTCGTGGCGCCTCGCATAAGGCCGGCCTCCCTTCCGAAACAGGCAACAGTCAGAGGAGGGATCATTGAAGGGTCCTGGATGCGGCGTCTCTTGCCGGCCCCAAATCGAAATTCAAATGGTGCCGAAGCAGCAGAAGAAACGTCATCTCCGCTTGATGCTGGTCGCGGGCAAGGCTCCATCGTGTTGTCGCCGCGTTTGGGCGCCATCACAAGAGGATCCCACTAAGCGACCAAACTATTCTTCGAGCCAGACAGTTTCGAAGTTCGGGCTTAGATGAATATCTAGTTGCCGCAGTGGTCCGTCCCCGCTGTTACTAAATTTGTGTGGCTCGCCGGCGCGGACGATGAGGACGTCGCCGGCGACGGCCTCACGCTCCTGATCGCCAACTCTCCATGTTGAACGGCCCTCGATAACATATACGACCTCGTCGTAATTGTGCTTGTGCAGGGGCGTTCCCCGGCCGGGTTCGCCGATGACCACGAAGAACGAGATGCCGACGTTGCCATGATCCATCCCTATAAACTCGTGGGACATTCCGACAAACGGGAGCTGTGACTGGTGAATGACGTCCATGATTCATTCGATTCGGATCGCCAGAGAACGGACGCAAAAGCCGGCTTGATCCACCAACCCTAGCTTCGCGGCGCCGTATCACTGCCAACTTAATCCTCCTGTCCCGCCGCAAGGCAATCCCAAACGCCGACATGCCGCTCTGCGGAGAAGTGAGCTTGGGATCATACGAGGAGCCGGGCCTGCGTGATTCTTGGCTTCACGGATTGGCCTTTCGGTTGTACCTTGGTCTACGCGGTTATATAGCTTCCAGCCGGAGGTGGCCATTGCGTGCGGATCGGGTAGAAGTCACTTGGGATAAGAGCAGGTCGACTTGGCTGATTCGAATTACAAGTGGTGGAGAGGTAATTCGGAGAACTTGCAAGCTTCCGAAAGATGCAAACGAGCAGACACTTCGCTCGGCAGCCCAGAAAGCCTTACAGGATGAGGGTTATGAACCTGACTCTACAAGCATTGCTCTGGAGGGGTACGGCGCGGGTTCTGGTGTAGGATAGATCGAGTCGCCACTAACACTCAATTCTTCTGTAGCCTGCCGATCGCATCAGTGGGTTCACCGGACTAGCGCCTATCCAGCAAGGAATAGGCATCCTATCACCCTACCTCTTCTGCCGCCCCAACGCTTCTCAGTCCCCAAACGCGACTTGTTGAAACCAGCTCACGAAGACAGGCGATCAGCGCCTTGAATGGAATGCCCCTGTAGAAAAGTGTTCAGTCCTTTTTTGTCCGATTTTGGTCCGTCGCGTGTCTTTTATTCGCCTCGACAACCGCGTACCTTCGAATCAAACGACGCATAGGTGCATTCAATGTCCACTGCCGAAACGGCGCTTCTCGTAATCGACGTCCAGGAATCGTTCCGCCATCGGCCCTATTGGAGCGATTCTGATGTGCCCTTGTTTGTAGATCGTCTCCAGGCGCTCATCGACGGCGCAAAATTCCGCAATATCCCCGTCGTGCAAATTTTCCACGTCGAAGATTCTGAGCCTTTTTCTCTCGCCTCCGGCTATGTCGTGCCTCTTGCGGAGCTCTCCTTCACCCCCGACGCGGTCTTCCACAAAGGAAGGCACAGTGCACTTATCGGCAGCGGCCTCGACGTCTGGCTCGTCCAACACGGTATCCGTCGCCTGATCGTCTCCGGCATCCGCACCGAACAGTGCTGTGAGACTACGACCCGGCATGCTTCGGACTCTGGCTACCAAGTAGACTACGTCACCGCCGCCACACTCACCTTCACGATGACTGATCGCCACGGAAAACAGTGGAGCCCGGCGGAAATCAAAGCACGAACCGAGCTCGTTCTGGATGGCCGTTTCGCTCGCATGGTGAACGTCGAAGAAGCTCTTGCCCGCGGCATCGAAGAAGCAGGTCGCGCTTCCGCATGACCGCTAAGATTCGAGAGGATACGAAATGAATGTTGAGACCTTTGTTGGCGTGGCGCTTGCTGCTGTTTCTTTTGCGCTTGCAGTCCTCGGTCGGCTGCAGCTGGGCAAGTCGTTTTCTGTGACTCCCAAGGCAAATGATCTGGTAACGCACGGTTTGTACTCGCGCTTGCAACACCCCATGTACCTGTTTGTCGATCTGACTCTTTGCGGGATCGCGCTTGCGCTGCATTCCTGGTATGTGCTGTTGCTTTTGGTTATTTTGGTGCCACTGCAAGCGAGGAATACCCGCAAAGAAGGTCGGTTACTCCGAGAGAAATTCGGAGAGCAATATGAGGTATACCGTCGTGCTACCTGGTTCTAGCCGAGACCGCCTTATTCCGAGCCAACAAAAGTTGTGTGAAGATCGGCCACGTAGCGGGCCATCTAAAGCGGAGGTCGCTTGAGACCGGGTCGCGCTTCCGGTATTCTCGGGGAAATGACGCTAGGGGCAATCGGCAAATGCGGCGAATCGAAGTCTTGTCGTCGTTCCGCCCCGTCTCCTGCTGCTGGATGTAGCTGGACCGCTTGAGGTGGTGCGCTGGGCCAACCACGTGCAAGAAGCGGTGCACTTTGAAGTGCATTACGTCGGACCTTCTTCCTCATTACTAACTTCGATTGGCCTTACCCTAACCGCGATTGAGCCACTGCCAGACAAGCTGCCCCAGGGAGCGTTGGTGGTGCTCGCCGGTGACGTGGACCAAGTGATGATCCGTGGCGGTCAGGCCAGTCCCGGAAGAACAGATGCGGATGCCGCCGCTGAGGAAGCAATTGTTAAATGGCTTCAGGCGGCCATCCGACCGGGCCATAAGTTGATTTCAATTTGCTCGGGCGCGTTGCTGGCAGGGCGGGCGGGTCTTCTGGATGGACGTGCCTGCACAACCCATTATTCCTGCTGCTCAGAACTAGCGTTGCTTGCCCCCCGAGCGAAGGTTCTGGAAAATCGCCTTTATGTTGAGGATGGCGAATGTTACTCGAGCGCCGGAATCACGACAGGCGTTGACTTGATGCTGCATATCATCAGCCAGCTCACCGATCAATCGTGCGCCGTCGCGGTCGCGCGCTATCTCGTCGTTTATCTGCGTCGCGGCGGAGACGATCCTCAGCTGTCTCCGTGGCTCGAAGGGCGCAACCACATTCACCCAGCGGTACACCGCGTACAAGATGCAATTGCCGGCGACCTTACGAAAGTCTGGACCTTGAGCAGGCTGGCGACGATCGCCGGCGCCGGCGATCGTCACCTCTCGCGGTTGTTTAACGAGAACGTAGGCATGAGTATCAAGGACTACACTAACCGCCTACGCGTGGCGCTTGCTAAGGGACTGCTCGGTCAGACCCGTCTCGACATGGAATGCGTGGCAGAACGAGTTGGCTTTGCCTCTTCGCGCCAGCTGGGCGCGCCTGGCGAAGGATATACCCGACAGCCCCCCGGCGAGCACGAAACCGCTCTCATTCCTGAGCCGCCGCTCCCCTGGCGATCTGCGGATCCGCTTCCCCATTTATTATTCCCATGCAGCTGGAGATTGAATCCCATGCGTATCGCCGATCTGCGTGAAGTGACCGCACCCATCGCGTCGCCCATCGCCAACGCCTATATCGATTTTTCGAAGATGACCTGCTCCCTGGTCGCCGTGGTCACCGATGTGGTGCGCGATGGAAGAACCGTAGTTGGCTATGGATTCAACTCCAACGGCCGCTATGGACAGGGCGGCCTGATTCGCGAGCGCTTCGCGCCTCGCCTGCTGGAGGCCGACCCCGAGACCCTGCTGAACGATGCCGGCGACAACCTGGACCCTGATCGAATCTGGCAAACGTTGATGCGCAATGAGAAGCCTGGCGGACACGGAGAACGCTCCGTAGCCGTCGGCACGATCGATATGGCGGTGTGGGACGCGGTCGCGAAAATTGCGGGAAAACCGCTCTTCCGCCTGCTTGCCGAACGGTACGGCACGGAGGCGGATCCTCGTGTCTTTGTCTACGCCGCCGGCGGCTACTACTATCCGGGAAAGAATCTTGAGGCGCTGCGTAGCCGAAATGCGCGGCTATCTCGACCGCGGATATACCGTGGTCAAGATGAAGATCGGCGGAGCCGATATCGCGGAAGATCGCCGGCGCATCGAGGCCGTGCTGGCGGAAATTGGCAGCCAAGCCCAGCTGGCTGTGGACGCAAATGGCCGTTTCGATCTGGAGACTGCCATTGCCTACGCGAAGATGCTTCGCCAGTATCCTCTCTTTTGGTACGAGGAGGCGGGAGATCCACTGGATTACGCGCTCCAGGCAGCGCTGGCGGAATTCTATCCCGGCCCAATGGCCACCGGCGAGAATCTGTTCAGCCACCAGGATGCCCGCAATCTGCTGCGCTATGGCGGCATGCGTCCTGACCGTGATTGGTTACAATTCGACTGCGCGTTGTCCTATGGACTTTGCGAGTATCTGCGCACTCTGGAGGTAATCAAAATAGCCGGCTGGTCTCCGCGCCGCTGTATCCCTCATGGCGGTCATCAGATGTCTCTGAACATTGCGGCAGGCCTGGGGCTGGGGGGAAATGAAAGCTATCCCGACCTTTTTCAACCCTATGGTGGCTTTCCCGATGGAGTGCGCGTGGAAGATGGATACATCGTTATGCCGGAACTGCCGGGAATCGGCTTTGAGGGCAAGTCCGACCTTATTCGTGTGATGCGCCAGCTGGCGGAGTAATCACTTTGCTTCAAAGACCCGCGGAAACTGCCGTCACGACAAGCCGGCGCTCCCTCTCGAGTCCACTCTGGCTTTGGGTGCTGATCGGGATTCTGCTCGGTGTCGCTGTGGGTGTCCTCTTCCCGCACAGCGGTGCGGCGCTCAAGCCGCTGGGCGATGGCTTCGTCAAGCTCATTCGCATGACGCTGGCGCCGATCATCTTTGGCAGTGTGGTTGTCGGCATCGCAAAGATGGGCGACCTTAAGGAAGTGGGCCGCGTCGGCGCGAAGGCTCTGCTCTACTTCGAAGTGGTCTCCACCCTCTCGTTGTTGCTTGGCTTGCTTGCTGTGGATGTGCTGCAACCTGGCAAAGGCATGAACATCGATGCGGCGACCCTGGACTCCACTGCGATCTCCAGCTATACCAGCAGCGCCCAGCATCCCGGGTTCGTGGCGTTCGTCCTGAACATCATTCCGGCCAGCGCCGGTGAGGCGTTCGTCAGCGGAAACATTCTGCAGATCATTCTGTTCGGGGTCTTGTTTGGACTGGCGCTCTCGCAGTTTCGTGACCGGGCGCGTCCGCTGGTGGAGATGCTGGATCTGTTTTTGCACGGCATGTTCGGCGTCGTAAAGTTCATCATGTACCTGGCGCCCATCGGCGCATTTGGGGCGATGGCCTACACCATCGGCCAGTACGGGCGTGGCCAGCCTTATCCCGCTCATGAAGTTCACGGCGGAGGTCTGGGCGGTGTCCGCCTTCTTTGTGGCGGTTGTGCTGGGAGGCATTGCGCACTTCTGTGGATTCCGTCTGCTATTGTTGCTGCGCTACATCCGCGAAGAGATCCTGATCACGCTAGGAACTTCTTCGTCTGAGGCCGTGCTGGCTCCCTTGATGCTAAAGCTCGAGCAGCTTGGCTGCGCCGAGCCGGTAGTCGGCATGGTCATGCCTGCCGGGTATACCTTCAACGCAGATGGAACCGCAATCTACCTCGGCATGGGCGCCATCTTCATTGCGCAGGCAACGAATACTCATCTCAGTCTGCGCGATCAGGTTGTGATCCTGTTGGTGCTGATGCTTACCTCGAAGGGATCGGCGGGAGTGGCCGGGGCGGGTTTTGTCACTCTGGCGGCTACACTAGCCTCTCTGCACCAGGTTCCTGTTGCCGGCCTCGTTCTGCTACTCGGCGTAGACCGTTTGACGAACGCCGCCCGCGCCGTAGTCAATATCATCGGCAGCTGCGTCGCCACCATCGTCGTAGCGAAGTGGGAGAAGGCCTTCGATACGGAACGGGCCGACGTGGTTCTGGGTAATTCCAGGATCAACTCCTGATGGATGGACCTCATCGGCCGGCCACCTCCAGCTTTACTGGCCGTGCGGTCGAGCTCACGTCGGGATCGTAGTACTCGTAGAGGCGCGACTGCAGTGTGTGCGCGCGTATCGGGTATTTGGCGCGCAAACGGACCTTCAGCGTAACTTCCTGGTGCGGCGCAAGACCATTGAAGTAGAGAATAGCCTGGGTTGCGGTCAGGCTGAATTTCTCCAGCCGTCCAGCGTCGGCGCCGGCCGCTTTTTCCTGGAGCGATTGCAAGTCTTCGCTCAGCAGATCGAAGCCCGGCGGGATACCGAGGTCCACCATGATCATGTTTGCGGTCTTGCTGAGGTTGTTGCGAATCGTCACTGCCTCGGTGGCTATATCATTCTGCAATAGCCGGGTGCGGTCGTAGGCAATGTTAATGGAAAGCGGCTCAGCGGCAGGCTTCTCGTCCCACGGGATAAAGGAACGGCCTACTACCTGGTAAGCGAGGCTCCCCTGCGCCTTCGAAATGGAGCCGGACCGAGGAGGACTGGTGCGCGTCGATGCCCTTAAAGACAAATTGGTGAAGCAGGTCGTTGTTGTTCGCGGTCAGATTAAGAGTCTTCACTTCCCTGCCGTCAAGCATCACGTGGACCGATCCGTGCACGTCGCTCGCGCTCAGTTGCGTTGCCAGCAATAAGTGCGCGGAGAGCCATGATAGTGGCTTGCGTGGTGCCCCAGGCGCCGGAGGCTTGCTTCTTTTGCGCGATGAAGTTCAGCGCCTTACGAGCCGTCTCTGATGCCTGTCCCCACTTGAGCAGCGCCTGCGTAGCCAGACCGGTGGTCTCGATGGCGGCGCTAGCGCCGGTCGAGTAAACACCGGTCTCTTCGGCGCTCCAGAAGACCTGATCTCCCTTTTCCGTGCGCGCGTCGAGCAGCGCCTGCATGGAGCGACGCGTGAAATCGCGGTCTCGGCCGTATTCAGTGGCAAAGTTGGCGATCACGGCCAGGGTGTAGGGATCAGGAGCGCTGTTCAAATGAGCGTCGATGAAATCCTTGGCCTTATCGACAGCTGGACCCTGGCTGCCGGTATCGACCAGTGACCACGCAATATAAGCCGTAATGCGGAGCATGTTCGAGTTATAGCGATCGGTTGCGCCTTCATTGATAAAGGAGGCGTCCGGCCTCCAACTACCGTCCGCTTGTTGCTGGCTGACCAGCCAGTCGCGGGTACGCTCGATCAGCTTGGGATCCACGTCCGACACCTTGGCCATGTCGTTGAACTCCATCAGGCCGTATGCGGTAAGAATCTTGTTGGCCGGTGCCTGGCCGAACCAGGAAAAACCGCCTCCCGGAACCTCGAAGGTAAGCAGGCGCTGGTATCCGTTGGAGATGTAGCCTTCGGCCTTGGCGTGCGTCTCCGGCGTGAGCTTCTTGGTGTGCTTCATGTAGTCGAGCGCAAGTACGTTGGGATAGGTGCTGGAAGAAGTTTGTTCGAAGCAGCCGCCGGGCATGCTGAGGATGCTGTCCATCCCTTCGATCAGCTGGCTGAGTGGCCCGGGGTAGAGGCGAACGACGATGCTGCTGGCATCGGCAATGGCGTTGTCAGGAAAGTGGAGATCATGTGCGGCTGAGCCTTCGAGCCGCCCATTGAAGACCAGGTCCTGCTCGCGGCCGTTGGGGATGACCTCGATCTCGCGCACGACGATGTCATCGCGAGAGACGGCGCCGTCCATGTGGGCGGAGAGTGTGAGCTTGAATTTGCCGATGTGTGTGGCGGTAAGCGTGAACTGCGAACCGCCCACGCGGCCCGATTCCGTCGCGACAAATTTGTCCGTTGTATCGTGGTCGAGGGAAAACCAGTCTTCCCGCTTGAGTTTCAGGCTGACCTGGCCCGGCTTGCCCGAGTAGTTGTAAATCGCGATCGGGAGAGAGACCTGATCGCCCTGGGTAAGCGTGACCGGGAGATCGAGATCCACGAAGAAGTCCTGAAACACCTTCAGGCTCGAAGTCGCGGTGCCGAGTGCTCCGGAAGCCGTGGAGGCCAGCATGGCCATGCGCCACGTGGTGATGGAGTCGGCGACCGGGATCGAGATGTTGGCATTGCCATGCGCGTCGGTGATGATCTCGGGATTGATGTAGAGCGCCTCCGGAAAGTAGGAGCGAACATGCGGCGCGGCGGTCTCTTGCGATACTGTCTTGAGCGCAACGGCGAACGCACGTCCCTGCATCGGCTGCTGGGCGGCAGGCTCTGCCATTTCCATCGGGCTGACGTTCACCGCGTCTAATACCCTTAAGCCGCCCGCTATGCCTCCCATCACACCTTGCGCTACTCCCATCCGCAATGCCATTAGCGGCGGTGGCGGTTCCACCATCGACGGTCTCGGTTACGCTGCCCACGTCCAGTCTTGCGCTGAGTATTGCGCGGTCGCGCTCCTGAAGCGTGAAATCGCTCGAGAGGTTGAGGAATCCGGGCGATGAGACTTCCACCCGATACTTGCCCGGGGGAAGAGCCGCAAGAGCAAAGTCGCCATCGGCCCCGGCATGCGTAATGCGCCTGTTGGCTGTGGAGAGTTGGCGAAGTGTGATCGTCGCACCTGTAACCACGGCGCCGCTGGCATCGGCTACTGTACCGCTGACCTCAGCTCGTTGATTCATTGGGCCGCGGTTGTGTTCGACGTGGATATCCAGGATGCCATGGCTTCCACGCTGATCAACCAGGCTTCCGGAGCGAGCTTCAATGTAGGCAACAAGATCGTCCCTGCTATGGAATGCCCCATCGGGACCCGCGCTGCGCACAAGGTAGACGTGGCTTACCCGACCCCACGGCGCCGGTTCGACATGCAGAGGTGTATTCCAGGAGTCGCGCGGATGCGCGGCATTGACCAGTGCCGGGATGTCCGGCGCCGGTGCGCCCTGATTCTTCCGGATCTCTTCGCTGAGTTGTGCCGCGAGATCGCGCACCTGATTGAGGAAGGCCGACATGTAGCGCTGTTGGTATTCGAAGTACTTGTCCTGCGGCAGACTGCGGCCAAACTCGGTGTCGAGCTTCGCCGGTCTAGCCATCTCGGTGGCGGAGAAAAGAGCGCGGGCTGCCCTATCTTGCTGATCTCCGCGGCCATCTTCTATGGGTTCGATGGCGCTCGACAGAGAGAGCGAGTGGATCTCATAGCGCGGCTTCATCACCTCCTGTTCCAAGTAGAAGAATGTTTTCGCAAAGCCCGGCTGCTTCTCCGCCAGAGCGAAGACGGCTTCATCCACGATTTGCAGGCCGAGCGCAGCGCTGACGCCTTCCCCATGCGCGTTGGTAACGCTGAAGCAGATACGCGCATCGCAGCCTGGTTTGTAGCTGGCTGCGTCGGTCGTGGTTTCAATCTTCAGCTCGTCCGCAGGCTGCACGAAAACCAGGCGATGATCGGCGACTGGTTGGGCATCGCGGCCGAAGAGGTAGGCGTCGATGTCGAGCGTGCCGGCCATCTCCGCAGTGGCCGCGAGCGTAAGCTCCGCCTGCCCGTTCTGCAGGTCGAGATCGCGGGTCAGAATCGTCTGCCCATTGCGCACGATGTCAATGTAGGCCGAGCCGCGAGTGCGGGTGGATAGGACTTTCAATTCCATTCGTTCGCCGGCCTTGATTACGGCGCGGTTGACGCGCAGCAGAATCTGGTCGTCGCCTTGCCGCGTCTCCAGCGGAACACTTGCTGTCATGCGAACGCCCCGATGATCATCAGCGTCGACGCGGAGTGACGGACTGCCGGTGCCGGGAACCAGGTGAATGGTGGCGATACCGCTGCTGTCGGTGGTGACGTGCTGATCGTGCTCACCAGGAATGTGGACCGTGAGAGCAGCGATTGCCGGTGTGCCGTCGGGATAGGAGCTTAAAAGAAATACCTGGTTCTCGAGATGAGGGATCAGTGTTCCGCCCTCCGGAACAGCAGTAAGCAGCAGAGGAGATTGGCTGACAGTGATCGGCTCGCCGCGCGTCTCAGAGTGGCCCGCAGTATCCTTGACCGTGGCCTCGACCAGGGCCCGCGCCGTACCCTGGTTGAAATTCCGTCCGGCAAAGTAGGCAGGGAGCACGAGATCGAAGTGATACGCCCCGTCTCTATCTGTCTTGCCTTTGACGGAGGCCGCTTCAAAAACCTCGACATCCGCGCTCGATATCTTCATGGCTGACTTCCGCGTGATCGACCGGTTGACCGAAGAAGTAGTTGGCACGCACCGTGCCGGTAACGTGATCGCCAGGACGATAGTCACGCCGTGGCTTGTTGTCTTTTTGCTGCGAACTCCACTGCGACTTTGAACTTAGGCAGGACATACCGCTCCACGTTGAGAGCAATCTCCGCGCTATTCGACCGGAGCGGAGGGCTCGCCCATAAGGGCGCGCAGATGATAGGCGCCGAGGTTCACCTCATCGGCGAGCGAGAACTCGGCGGAGGCGACGCCGAAGCGATCGGTCGCTGTGCTCTTTTTGAAAACCTTGTTGCCGCGCGAGTCTTCCACCTCGAAGGTAAGGTTGCGGTCCGCATCCGCCCGATGACTGGCGCGATCGAGCGCGAGCGCGCGCACATGGATCGTCTGACCGGGCTGGTAGATCGGTTTCTCGGTCGTGAGCATGATCAATGCCGGGTCTTTGAGCTCGACGGGCTGCGTGTAGTCGGTGGAACCGATGGGCGTGTCGGCGATGAAGCGGATATCGTATTTGCCTTCGAGCCCAGCCGGAAAGTGAAACTGAGCCGCAACCGTGCCGTGTTGGTTGAGGCGCCCGGAGAAGAGCAAACGAGTTCGCTGCTGCGGAATGAGAAGTTCGGCGCGGACGGTGCCGGTGAGAGCGGCATCCTGGTTGCCGGCGTCGGAGACCAGAATGCGGATGGCGGCATCACTGCCGGCGAGGAATTCTGTCTGGCCAAGAATGCGAACCACCGGGCGGCGGAGGATGCTTGCGATGGACTCGACTCCGGTGATTGCCGGGATGGCCTTGTCGCTGTATTCGAAACGATAACGCACCCGTTGCCAAACCAGGTCTTCGAATGCGATGGGTTTTGCGGGCGCGATGCTCTGCTGCCAGCTCCCATCGCCTTGGGCGATTTCGACCGGCCGTTCTGCGCGGCCGAGGACGTGCTCCTCGGGATCGACGATCTCGGCGATGAGTTTGCCGGAACCCGGGCGCGCCCCATGGTAGGGGATGGCGACGGAGAGGACTCCATGGGTGAACGTCGCCGCGGCCGACGAAGCGCCCGCTCCAGTAAAGGGAGCGTAAGCGCCGGCGATGACAAGGAGGAGCAGTACGAACGAGAAGGGAGGGAGAAGTCTAAGTACAACGCTGCCACAGCGCGTGAGCATGCCGGTTCTCCGAGTGTGCTGCCGAGTGTGAGGGAATGGCAGCTTTGTCTAACCGGAGAACGTGGAGCTTCTACGAACTTGCAGAGAAAAGCAAAAATATTTTCGAGGATTATTTATGGGACCAGCTCTGGCCATCGGTACTGGTCCAGTGCTCTCCGTCGTCGGTAGTTAACTCGAAGCGCGACGTGGGCTGGGAGACAGCACGCTTGAGCGCCTGGTTTACGTCGGCGGACGAGGTATCCTGGGCAGCGGGTGATGCCTCTATGTTGACCGTCTGAGCGGCCGAACCAACGCGCAGCATGGCGTCAGCCACAGCTTGTTGCGAGGGCGCCACCTCGGTGGCGAACGACTGCTTTTCGAAACCCGTTGCCTGTGCTTCTATCCGATAGCTGCCGGGCGCCAGCGCTTCCATGCGATATTGGCCGTGACTGTCCGTAGTCGCGCTGCCGACGAGCACGCCACTGGAGTTGGTGGCGGTCAGAGTTGCGCCAGGAATAACGGCGCCGGCAGGATCTGTGATGGTGCCAGACAATGTTGAGACCGCGGTCGCTGCGGGATGTGAACTGATTTCGAGGGCGGCCCTCGCGCTCCCGAAGGAGACCGCGGAGGTCAGCGCCACACTGACTGCGCGGCCCCTCCATGGCGAGGGAATGGCCTTCCAGGTTCTGCCCTCATCGTCGCTGAAGAAAAGGTGGTTGCCGGTATCGATGGCGAGCCGCTGATTGCCACGCGAGGCCATCGAGAGGACGCCGAGATGGCTGGGCAGAGGACCTGGGCCGGAAAAAGCAGATTGAACCCGATCGACCGCCAGCGAGGTTACCGGTCCACCGGCGCTCGCCGATGTCCCAAGGGAGAGGCTGGGCATGGGTGATTGCTTAGGGGCGCTTGCTGTAGCTCCAATTCCGCCGAGGACGCCGCCTGCAACGCCGCTGGCTGTCCCCTGTCTTGCTTGGGGGAGTGGCATTGGCTGGGTTGCCGGCGCAGTTGGCCGCGGCTGTGGCGCACTCTGGGCCAACTGCGCCATGCTGCGGAGGGGTTCTGGCGGAGGGATTTCCGCTGGGGGCGGTGGCGCCGGTTTACGGGCATCGGCCATCTGGGATAGTGCGGATGTATAAGGAGCGGTCCTTTGCTCATGACGAACAAACAGGACCACGAGGAGGAGGGCAGCGAGCGCGGGAATCCCTGCCCATGCGGGATGCCAGCGGGGGAACCAGCGATGGCGAACAGCTTCGGGCTCCAACAGCGGGAGACTCGGCCGGCGGGCGGAAGCGAGAGGGCAACGATCTGACGGCAGGCTGGGCAAACGGCCAGATGCGCGAGTGTCTGCTGCTGCTCATGCGCGGGCAGTGTGTGCTCGACGAAGGCGTTGAGCTGGTCCGCGTCTGGATGCTGCCCGGCCTGGAGAAGTTCGCTCATAGTTGCCTGGATGCGTCAGCGGCGTTCGCTGCCGTCTGCTCTGAGAACGAGTTGGTTTGCGAACTTTGCAGTAAAGCACGCAGATTGATTTCCAGATCGCGCGGGTCGTTGCCCAGCGCTTCTTCGGCCGCCCGCTTGCTCAATCCCCCGGCGTGAAGCTGCTGCAACAGTCGCTTGCGCAGATCAGTGAGCAGCTTCTTGATGCGGCGGCTGATGGTGGCTTCGTGAACATGAAGGACGCGGGCGACCTGGGCGAGGGGCTGCCGATCAAGAAAATACGAGCAGAGCAGGTAGCGCTCTTCCGTTGAAAGACTTTGGAGCGTGCTGGTAAGGGCACGGGTCAGGTCAGTGAGTTCGGCTGCGACCGGTGTGGGCTCTGGTGGAAGCGCGGGCGCGTCGAGAGTATCGAGTGGCGACTCGCGGTGCGTTCGCCGGTGATGATCCACATGGCGTTGGGCGAGCGTGGTGCGAAGCCAGCCGAGCAGCGAACCGCGCCCGGAGTAGGAAGCGAGGGGAGAGCGGCGTTGTCCTTCGACCTCGCGCAGTCCGTAAAGCTCGGAGTAGAGCGAGTCGGCGAGATCGTGTCCCAACGTGCTCGAGCCGGTGATGGCGACCGCGGCCTGGGTTAGGGACGCGCGATAGAGAATAAGGAAGCGTTGCCACGCGACCTCTCGGCCCAGAACGCAGGCGGTAGCGAGCGCCAGTTCTTCAAGGCGGAGCGATCTGAGGAAGTCTGCCCTTTGCGAATGATCCGGACGAGCGGCAGCGGGCAAACCGTAGTTGAACTTTGAGCCCATGGCGTATAAGACGGCGCCGAGCTCATCGCGTGTTAGTCCGCTGGCCGCAGCCTTGGCGGTGAGCCAGAGTTCCTGGAGGAGACTTTGCGGAAGGTCCTGATCAGCCGAGTCCGTGGACTGTGGCGCTGATGGCAGCCCCAGCGCCAGATCACCGGATTGGGGTGATGTTGTCACCCTCTCAAGATACTGCAACCCCCGGACACGGCGTTAAGGCTGCGAATAATAGCCGTCCCGGGTGCGCGCCGTTAAGCCGGGCTTGGCCACCTGGATGGTGAGATGGTGATATTCGTCGCGACGATCGGAAGGAGCGGGAGAGAAGGATAACTCGTAGTACGCCTGGGTGTCGGCCATGCACTGCTCTAAAAGACCGGCAACGTTGTTGCTTCCGTTCAGTACAAGGCCTCCGCTCTGGGTAGCTAGAACCTGCACCGAGAGGTCGCCGACCTGGACCTGCCCTGGCTTAGCAACGCCCTTGACGAAATCCCGATAGTAGAAAGTGCGGCCGGGCGACTCCGCGGCGCCGATGGGATCAATGCTGTAAAGAGTTACATGGGCCTCACGAAGCCGAGTGGAAAGATCGACGATGGTCGCGAAGAGCTGGTTCTGTTGCCTGAAATCAAGGTAGACGCCGGGTCCGGAAAGAAGGGGCCAGCCGGGGGAGACCCAGAGAATCATCTTGCGGCCTGGGCGATCGGCCACGCTCCCGACCAGCGAACGGAGCGCATTGATGGAAAGCTGAAAGCGGTCGCTGGCCTCGAATTGCGAGGAGCGGCGTATGTCGCGCAGACCAACGGCGTAGTTGTCCATAGAAGAACTCAGCTCGTTGCCGTCGGTGGAGAAGCCCTGCTGAACCTGTATGCCTTTGTCCGTAAAAAAGGCAAGCGTGGTAGGGTACGCTAGCCGGCCACCGTTGGCGTGCAGGAACTTATCCACTTCATCCCGTTCGTAGGCGACCCGCTCGTAGGGAAGATTCACCGCATCGATGACGAGGAGGACCTGAATGGGAGCCTGGCTGCCGCCGAAAGCGTGGAAGGACGTGATGTGCTGGGGGGTCTTGTTATCAAGAACGGTGAAGTCCTGTTGTTGGAGATCGGCGACCGGCGGCCCAGTCCTTGGCGTAACCACGACGTCGAGATCGATGGTGGCGGCGGCGGCTGGAGTTGGCGGCGTTTTCTGCTGGGCGGAGAGCGCAGCGACGAACAGCATAGGAGCAAAAATCAATAGACCAAGTCGTCTTTCGATGGGCATGTATTCCCTTCAACCGGGCGAGGCCCAACGGTCAGGTTTCAAAGCGGCAACCCCTCATGGCATTCCAGAGTGCCGATCAGGTAACCGTAGGTGTCGCTTATTCCAAGACGAACCCGAGGGAGTCTGGGTTTCAACGATAGTTGGATGCGCACGACGGTGGTGGGTATCGTGTCGCCGTTCCCTTCGTGCGAAATATGCGAAATATGCGAATTATGCGAATTATGCGAAATATGCGAATTATTCCGGGTCTTGCATTGAGTCCTCAGTGGTTGTCTCCCCGGTTCTCGATTCGTCTTCAAGTTCTTGCTCATCCATCGATTCCGGCCCTGGAGTGGCGGACCAGAGGTTGGAGGGACGACCTCCGCTCGGCCGAGTGCTTGGGTGGATTGCGTTCAGGGACACGAGTTGTTCGAGTGCGGCCTCAATACGCTCGCTGCTGAGATGACCGTGGAAGAGAGCGCTAATTTGTTTTCTGGATAATCCTTCGGGAGATGCGTTGATGGCTTCGTGGATACGATCGGCGTTGTGGTCGCCGGTAGATGTGCCGAAGAGGACGGAGGACCCTGCGGCGCAATAGTCCCATACGGCGAGGGCGGCCTGCAGGTGCGGCAGCATGATGGTGGGGCTGCAGTCGAGAACAGCGTAGATGGCGCTGAGACGCAGAACCTGAGCTTCAGCCCGGCTGGTAGCGGCGCCGTAGAGACCGGGACGGACCTGGCTCAAGGCGGGATAGCAGTCGTGCCAGAAGTCTCGCGCCTGCACGTCGCGGATGAGGCGCACGCTGCCTTGGTTGTGCGCCCAATCGAGAGCACGGCGAAGTTCAGCGGCGATTGCGGACAGCTCGTCCGCACCCAAGTTACCGCCTTCCGGAAGGCATTGGCTGCGTTGCACCGCAGTCCAGAGGCAGCGGTTGGCAAAGCCGTTGTGGGCTTCTGTGGGATGGAGATGCTGTGCGAGTTCGCGCTGCGTGATGTGGGCGATGAGGCTGATATGCGTCCCGGTTGCCTGGATCGGGCGACGGCCATCGAGCGCACTCAGGTCGCCACTATCCCAGGCGCAACGGAGCAGGGGCGAAAGAGAGCCTTTGGCGCGCCCCAAGTCATGGAGAACGGCGGCGAACTCTTCGGAGAGTGCGAGCAGGCGACGGTCTGTCGCGGGCTGCTGATCGCGCAGATCATGGAGAAGCGCCGCGGGCGTGAGGCGAGCACTGGTGACGCGTTCGGTAACCCAGGGGCGATCGACTTCAGAGAAGAGGCGGCGGACCTGGTTCCAACTGGTCCCCTTGCGGGCCTTGCTGGATTCGCCGACCAGCACGACGAATAGATTGAGGCCATGGCGGGTGGCATCGACCAAGCAATGGGGACCGGGACCAGCGGCGTTGCCGAAGGCGACCAGTAGTTGGAGAAGAATGGCGGCGGGGTGAGCCTCGGTGTGCGGAGCGAGAGCCCGTGCCGCCGACCCCGCAACGCCATAGAGGGCGGCTTCGCCGAGTACCGGGTTTGCGGATAGCTGGTGTGGTGGCAGCAATGGTTGCGGCGGCGGATCTTGCCCAGGTGTTGGATCTGGCTCGGGTTGGGGCGGCTCGGATGGGACATTGAGAGGTTCGTCTCGCCGTCGCAGCAGGTCTGCGACGGTGAGAAGGACAGAAGGCGCCATACCGCTGATTCTTATCATAATTAGACACTATTACGGTTTCGTTCTTTCTTTCAAGGGCAGGAATGCTGTTTGCTTCCACTCAATAGTTACTGCGCAGTAAGTTACTAAAGGCGTATAAGTCACTTAGTGCATTCTGACTCTTTTGCTGTGACGACCTCGGATCGATAGCGGATAAGATGAATCATTCATTGAGTTATGCGTCCAAGCATCGTTTAAGCATTGAATTGAGAATGCTTCAAGCATCGTTTAAGCATCGGTTTGAGAATGCTTCAAGCATCGCTCAATAGCCCCGGCAGCGCGCCAGGGCTTGCGAAAGAATAAAGCCTTCGCCGGGCGACCCGGAAGCTGTGCGGCAACCAAGACCGTTTCGTACGAAATGTTGGTCGTGGTTCTTCGTGCTAGTGTGTCGACGGCGCAATGTCGGTCGAAGTTTTGGGCGTCGCGCCTTAACACCGCAACGAGTACTACTGCTGATATACAGTCGAATGATGGTTGGCAAGGGTTAGCCTACAAGCCAAGGATCCCACGGAAGGTACCGTTGTACAAGAACCCTTAGTAAAAAAGATGAGGATGGCCGGGTAGTTAACTAAGAGTTACCCCGGTGGGCGCATGATAGCCGCACGTCGAAGGGCGCCTGCATTGTCCCGGCGGGAGTGATTCGTTCATTGACCTAGGAACTGAAACTCTGTGGCCTCACCTTTACCCACTGAACGGTAGGTGTGGTTTTTTACAACGATGAGATGCCCGTCTCGAATTGCCTTTTTTCGATAGCGGCTGATGGTCATGGGTTGGCACTCCAAGATCGGCGCCAGCTTATGGCACGGCAGCATGAAGGACGAGGCCGGTAACTGGCGTTGCAAGGACCGCGCGATCTTTAAAAAGTTTGTGTAGCCGGCGGGGACGTTGGGGATCCGCTACAGGTGGAGATTTTCTTTGCCTCCAGAGGCTTTATGCGTAGGCAGGCCGCCTTTTCTTGAGCAGCTGGTAACCGGTCAGTATCGTCCAGAGTGGTAGTGTGGCAACACCCATGAAGGAAGAGATGGGGAGAAGCTGATGAAAAAAAGTATTGGCAGGGGAAATCACTTCCTTGATATTCTCTGGGGCCGCTTGGGGTATAGCGAGCGAGTCCGGAAAATAGACATAAGCGATTCCGACGAAGCAAACCCCGGTAAGCACAAGACCTAATCCAACTATCATTCCAAACCATCTCTGCCAGGCTGGAAGGGCCCCGGATAACCGCCAATTCACAGCGATGAGCCATGCTCCCAATATCCCTTGTGGAAACATGTAAAGGCCGTTCGACACAATCTTCCCACCGACCCCGAGGAGTACGAGGAGAACGACAAAGATAACGGCCCACACCCCTGTGGCGAATGCGGCCTTGCCAAGCCCTGGTGGAGTTTGGTCTGCGAGCGTTCGCAGCCCAAAGATCGCGAAGAGGAGTAAGAGAAACTGAAGAGCAACTCCGAAGTCGTGAGTGTTGAACAGCATCCAAACCCTGCCGGATGGAATCCAGGTCACACGCGTCGTCACGGCAATCATTAGCAGGCCGAAGGAGGCGATACCGATGAGTCCGCTGGCAATTGCCGCCCATCCTGCTTTTCGATAGGAAGCACTTATTGCGATCGAGGTGTGTTGAAGCATGCGATTCATTGTCCTTTCGACGGGAGCTTGCCTGCAGGCCAAGGATCCCACGGAAGGGAGCGTTGTACAAGAACCCTTAGTAAAACAGATGAGGATGGCCGGGTAGTTAGCTAAGAGTTACCCCGGTGGGCTCATGATAGCCGCACGTCGAAGGGCGCCTGCATTGTCCCGGCGGGAGTGATTCGTTCATTGACCTAGGAACTGAAACTCTGTGGCCTCACCTTTACCCACTGAACGATAGCTGTGGTTTTTTACAACGATGAGATGCCCATCGCGAATTGCCTTTTTTCGGTAGCGGCTGATGGTCATGGGTTGGCACTCCAAGATCGGCGCCAGCTTATGGCACGGCAGCATGAAGGACGAGGCCGGTAGCTGGCGTTGCAAGGACCGCGCGATTTTCAAAAAGATTGTGTAGCCGGCGGGGACGTTGGGATCCGCTACAGGTGGAAATTTTCTTGCTTCCAGAATCGCGACGGTGAGGCGGTCGTAGCCAGGGACGGCCCGGCACTCCACCCAAGCACTATCGAAAGCCATCTCAGCGTCGGCTGTGCCCATGCGGAGATGATCCGTCCAGAAATTCTGGCCGAGCGCCCTTTTTATCTCTACCAAAGCCCGGTTTTCGTTGAGATTGACCAGGAGCGGATGTGCCTTGGCGAAGCGCCCAAAGTCCCACGCTGGTGTTTGCCACTCGTGTTCCGTCTGCTTTCTCAAGGTATCTAAATACGCTGCCTGAAGAACGGCAGCCAATAGGTAGCGGCCGAGAGGCCACTTACTCAGTTCCTCGACAGAAATGCGTAGAGATCGCTTGTCAAACAACTGCTCTCGCCAAGCAGTTACTTGCTCGTAGGTGAATAGTGTTTTTTTCTGAGCTTCGGAAGCCATGTGTTTCCTTGAATATCCCTGGATATCTTGAGTCTCTGTATGTCTGTATGTCTGTGTAACAGGTACTTATTCGATAGAGAACGAAACATCCTGCAAGCCGGGCGCGCCTACGTCCTGATGCGATTCTGGGTCTACACCCTTTGCGCCGCCCAGGGGCCGGGCCGGATACGGCCAAGGGAGTTTTGGGGCCGAGCTCGAAACGGTCTCCAAATGTAAGGTATGCCCATATACAGGGGGTGTCAATCAAGCGGCCACAATATATCCGAAACCGAGGGCACGAATTCTCTGGCCGGGTGGCGGAACATTGTGGATATTTTCGCTTTTTGTTCGCCTATACTGTTCTCATGTTTCCCGGACCAGAAACCTCGAAGCTTGTCGTGGTTCAGTGCAAGGGCTGTCACGAGAATATTCCGGCGCCCGTGGCGGGTATGCCGGCGCAGCCGATCGCGGCAAGATGTCCGCTTTGCCATGAACATAGGCGCTATCTGCCGTCAGAGGTGTTCCTCGGCCGGCTCTCGCACCTGATGATCCGGAAGCCGGTGCGTACGGCAGATGGGCGGGTAGGATGATGACGCCTCGGTTCAAGGGAAAGCCCAACTTCGACTTCTCAGTTCCCTGCCCGCTTTGCGGTTACAAGATTCAGCCGAACGAGCTGATGCGTCTTGCGTCGCACATCATCAAGTGCCCGAAATGCAGGCGGAGTGTTCGACGAGATGAACGGCCGGAAACCCATCAGCACTTCTTGAGATCGGCTCTTCCGTACGGCATCACTGAGTTCCGTGGCAAGCAAGCCGGCATTGCCTGAGCGACCGGCGAGTTTCATCGAGACGATGGATTGCCTTCCTGTTCTGTCCCTTCAATGCCTCCGGCGTGTTTCAAAGAGGTGCGAGATACTCGAAACCCAGTTTCTCGTTTGCCTCTGGGTAAGTATGATGGCTTATCGCGGCAAATCAGGGCGCGGGACGACTGACGGACATTAATCTCACGCAGGCGGAAGCCGATAAATTGATGGCGATGGAAAAGAAGGCCCTCGATCAACGGGAGTGGCTGTTTCCTGGCGCTGACGACCGCATTATTGTGCCGCTTACCTCTGTCGATAAGCGCGAAAGTTTCTTGCTCGACGTGACCAGATATCGGATCAAACTCACCAAGCCACATTTCAGAACCGAGCCCGTGTGGCCATCGTCCTTTACCGACTAGATATCGATGGGGCACCACATCGTAACCCGGACGGGGAAGAAATCCCTTGCCCTCACTTGCACCTTTACCGCGAAGGCTACGGTGCTAAATGGGCGATCCCGGCACCGCTAGATAAATTTCCGAACCCGACTGACCTGTTCTTGACGCTCGATGCCTTTATGGTTAATTGCAACATCACGGACCCACCCACGATTCAAAAAGGCTTGTTTTCATGACGACGACGCAGGAAATCGAGCGACTTCTAAACGACTATCGCGCCTGGCTCAAAGACAAGACCACCCTGCGTGAGGTCAACGGTTCATGGGTCGAAATCACGACGCCTTACCTTGATCGGCACAACGACGCCCTGCAAATTTACGCGCGGTCGGAGAATGGCAG
The DNA here is from genome assembly GCA_963746595.1 of uncultured Acidobacteriaceae bacterium. Taxonomy (GTDB): domain Bacteria; phylum Acidobacteriota; class Terriglobia; order Terriglobales; family Acidobacteriaceae; genus PALSA-350. The sequence continues at coordinate 164,486 of CAVVBS010000008.1, read as the reverse complement.
CTACGTGCTCACGGATGATAGCTATATTGTGCGCGACTTGGAAATATCGGGCTGCACTCTCGATAGCCCGAAGCGCAAGGATCTCTTGCGGATGACGCTTAATGGCTTCGGGGTGCAGATGAGGGGCGATGCTTTAGTGGTCCATGCCACGCCTGAGAACTTCTCGGCTCGGAAACACAACCTCATTCAGGCCATGTTGGCCGTTAACGACCTTTTTTATCTGGCAAGTCCTTTTGTACAGGGATTCTTCATAGAGGACGTGATTGCTTGGCTGGATCTGAGCGATATCCGCTACACGCCGAAGGTTAAACTGACGGGCACGAGCGGCTTCGATCATTTGTTCAACTTCGTTATCCCGAAGTCTCCAAAGAAAAAGCAGCCAGAGCGAATCGTGCAGGCGATCAATCGCCCGTCGCGCGAGAGCGCAGAGGCCTTTATCTACGCATGGAGCGATACGCGCGAGGTTCGGGAACCGGATTCCAAAGCCTATGCCGTCCTGAATGACACCGAACAACAAGTTTCGCCTGGCGTCATCGAAGCATTCCGCAACTACCAGATCAAACCCGTTCTGTTTACTCACCGCAGCGAAATTGTTAGCGAGCTCGCGGCTTAAAATCCGCATGGCGCTCCGCAGGGGATAAATGCGGTGACAGGATATACATATTCACCGAATGACTAAACCGGGGTTAGCCCGTCCCCGAAACCTAGACCAGCAATGTTAAGGAATAGATTTAGGTAAACGTGGTGAACGTCCCCTGGTTTCTCTAGGTAAACGTGGTGAACGTCCCCTGGTTTCTTTAGGTAAACGTGGTGAACGTCCCCTGGTTTTCTCTAGGTAAACGTGGTGAACGTCCCCTGGTTTCTCTGCGGTAGATCTGCGTTTCGACGCCATGGGTCGTCACGGCCGATCCGTCTTAGCGCAGTGTAGCCCTAAAGACCCAATGGAATTCCGACCACGCCGCGTTTCCATTCACGAGAACCGCCGCACCGTGCGTCTCAAGATCGCGCGCAGAGAACATGCCGCCCATGACGTTCTAAAAGACATGCTGCTCGATGGCATCGAACGCGTGCCCTTCGCCTGGAGGATAGATAAACGAGACCTCGGGCGAGTGAGAACAAATTTGCGAATGCAGGTTCAGGTCGACTGTGTCTACGGCTTTGGGATACCGCTCAATGAGGTGATGGATCGCCTCCAGGTTAGACGCAGCCCCGGTATCCTCTTGGGCAGCAACGCACGCTGGGATGAGGAATGCGACAACGACAAGCAGGATACGACCGAGCATAGATGTTTCATCCTATCCGGGGCCACGCCCTGTCGCGTTAGGGCTTCTTGAGCACAAACCGGACATACACCCATTCTCCTGTGCCGCAGGCTTCAAACACAGGTGTGTCCCGGATGGCCGCAAAGTTGCGGAAGATCGAGCGTAATACGACGGGCACCTCCTCCTGGATCTTCTTGCGGTTCGGTTCGCTGGTGATCCGGAGTGCCCGTGACACGGCGGGAGTAATATCCTCCTCCTCCTCGATCGAGAGGCCGCACTGCGCAATATGCCCGCGAAGGGTGTCGATATAGGGCTTCGGACCCACATCGGCGAACAACAGATGACCGCCGCTACGGAGCACTCGCGCGGCCTGTGTGAGAAAACGGGTTACGGAGGTGTAGCAGTGGCAAGATTCCAGATTTACGACCGCGTCGAAGAACTCCGCCGGAAAGGGAAGGTTTTCAGCGTCGCCGCGTATGAACGAAAGTTTTTCGTGGTCGTGGCGGCGTCGGCAGAACCTCACCGCTTTGCCGCAGAAATCGACGCCTGTCATAGAGCGGAGATGCAAGTACTTCTTTATGAAGGCGGCTCCTCCACCACGCCCGCTGCCGACTTCCAGAACGTCCTTCCCGCGCAGATCCACAGCACCGGCCACCCTATTGTAAAGCTGGATCGGATAGCGGTTCGCCTCGTCCACTGCTTCCAGCTGGAGGGTGTTTTCGCCTGCATCGGTCGTTGCGTACCCGTAGTTCAGGAATATCACGTCGTCCTGGGCTAGCAAGCTCAACGTGGAATACCAAAGCTTGGTGTTGAACTTCTGTAAGGCGAGACGGGCACGAAGCCAAAGACCGAGCGGCTTGTTTCCCAGGCCATAAACCCGCGGGTAGGTCTTCTTATCCTTATAAAGCATCTATCATGCCACTGCATCTCCCATATCCGGTTCTGTCACGACGAGAAAAACAAGGCCGAACCGGCATTTCCAGTTTAGCTCCCAATAGACCCATACTGTATATCGAAGTGTCCGAGCGCCGGAGTGAAGTTACCGGAAATCCCGTTTTCTGGCAGGTTTGCGCCAGTCAACGAAAGAGAGGCCATTTGTCCGATCCGGTAACGCATTGGACGCCGGGTGAGCAGAAGCGCATTTGTGGCCGCAGCCAGCACGGCTGCGAACATCCATCCCCCGACCGGTGGCCAGGGCATGAACACCGGCATCCAGGACGCCTACAACCTCGCATGGAAGATGGCGCTGGTCCTTCACGGTAAAGCCTCACCACAACTCCTCGACACTTACGAGTCCGAGCGACGCGGAGTGGGAAACCTACTCGATCGATCCCGTTGGTGCATCGCCAACCCTGCCCGATGCCCTTGAGGCTCCCCCACAGCCTGGTTGGCAGGCGCACGGGAATCAGGGCTACGTTGGCTACGCCTGGTATCGGATCCGCGTTGATGGCGCCTCCAGCAACGGCGCACTCACAATCCTGATGCCGCAATATGTCGATGATGCTTACCAGGTTTTTGTGAACGGCAAGCAGATCGGCGCCTTTGGCCAACTTGAGGGACATCGTTTTGTGTACGTTGCGCGCCCAGTGCTTATTTCGATTCCGCCCGGAGCAATTCCGCCGGGGGCGCCCATTTCGATCGCCGTCCGCTTTTCAGCTTCCAGCTTTTGGGCGCTCCCAAGCATTAACAAGAAACATGGAGGACTACGTGGCGTTCCGCTACTCGGTCCCGCTCCGTTGCTGACCGTCTGTTATCAGGCCATGATTGGCCGAATTCAAAGCCGGCTCCTTTAGCCGCTATGCGCAAGAGCATCTCGGTCCCCGCTTCAAATCCTACTCATACAGTTTGTGGCGCGCTATTGCATTTGAACCGGCTCAGCGGGGGCCCGGACAGAAACCGACGTGATTACGGAAACGTGGTAGACGTCCCCCTGTTTTCCCCGATGGTCGTTTGCGCTTCGCGGTTCGCTCAGTTTTCTGTTGGTCTTTCAACATGGTCGATAACCATTACATCTGTGGGAGCCTTCGTAGCATCCAGTTTGAGCCCTAGTTGTTCCTGAATGGCGGTATAAAGCGAGGGCGGTGTTGGGCCACCATCCGCAGGCGGAATTGCTTTTCCGCCAAACTGTGACTCATCCGGTGTCCAGTCGAGAATGAAATCATATCGCCCTGAGATGCCGGTTTTATCGACGACCGGACGGTCGAGTTGAACGTATCGCGTCATGAAATTTATGAAGTCGGCGATGGTGGCATTGTAGGCGGAGACATCACCACCGACTCTGCCCCGGAAACCCAGTCCCACCCGGCCGTTTGGGTCGCCCCCACTTGCGGTGAGCTTTGGGCCCCCTTTGGAGACGGTAAGAAGATAGACGGGAAGGACTTTCTGTTCACGGTGTGACGTCAACTTGTAGCGCTCCGCCATCAACTGGCGCACCATCGCTCTCCACTGATCGATGGTGGGCACACCTTCGCCTGCGGGTTTCGCCTCGACGTCAAACTTGTCCGTCTCAGTCCACGCGGGTGCTCCGACCACTTGTTTTGGATGAAGTCCGTAGGCAAACACGATCATGTCGTTCAGGTTGGAATTGCGAATTTGAATACGCGGTCCCATCAGAATCCTTTTGACGGGTGCGTCCGGTTTGCTTGGTTTGATCGTCGCGACTTCCAGCGTCGGCTTGGCATTGGCAGCCATCATGGGCGGTACAGTGGCCGCTGCTGGAAGGTCCCACGCGGTTGACTGCGTGGCACGTACCAAAACCAGTGGTAGTCGGTTTGAACCTTGCACCCAAGTTCCGGTGATGGTGTTTCCCTCGGAGCTGAGCGTGCCGGTAAAAGTAACGCCGATCACCGCAATATTGATCGTTATCATCCCCTTGTCGCTGGTCACACTGCTGACGCGAGTTGGATCGCCTCCCTGATCGAGGTCAAAAAACTCAGCCTTGTATGGTGTGCTAGTGGCATTGGCAATTCTGAAGACCACTCGACGATCTTTGCCTGGATGTAAGGTACCCTGCCAAGTGTCGGCCAGGCCCTTGTTAGAAGCATCCGTCGTCTTCTCGGAATCCGTTCCAGATTGTTGCGCGTGAAGCTGGGTCGCGTTCGAAAGTCCGAGCAACAGCGGAGCGGCGACCGCTGCGATTCCGATAGAGATCAGTATCAACTTCCTGCCAAGACTAAGCTCGGAACCCAAATGCCGAGTCATAATGCGGACTATCCGCTTCTTCAGATCGGCACCGGAGATTCCGGAAACACAAGCGAGGGGAGATTCCACGTACAGCTTGCACACTCTTAAGATGGCTTCCGCGTAGTCACCCGGCTCCCCGCCCAGACTTAACACCGCTTCATCGCAGGCGCGCTCGCGCTCTTCGACCAGCCGCGCCCCAATCCACCAAACTAACGGGTGAAACCAGAAAACCGCCTCTACGACCATGTGAATCGACGCCGTCAAGTTGTCGCGTCTTCGGACGTGGCTCAATTCGTGTGCGAACACCGCCTCAAGCTGGAGCGGTGTCAGGCTATCCAAAATGCCCATAGGCAAGAGCAACGTCGGGTGCAAAAGGCCGACCACCCCGGGTTCAAGCAGGCCGGGTAAGGAACGAACGTCTACTGCCGCACGAATCTCGATTGGCGTGCTCCGTCGTATCGCAGTACGAATCTGCAACCAGCCACGCAATCGCGCCAGCATCACACTCATGAACCCGCAAACCCACAGGCCAAAGAACACGCTGCGAATCCAGTCTATGGTAGGGGGAAGCTGCGCAGAGGGAGCGAACGAAACAGTATCTGTAAAAGGCTGCGCGATTTGGTCCATCGTGAAAGACACAGCAGGCGGGGCGATGTCTGTCGCCATCCTCCTCTCCGCCAGCGCATTCCAGAGATTATTGCCTGCAGTTATCAAGAGAGCGAATGGAATGAGGAATTTGATCGAAGCGCTGAGCCACAAGCAATAACGCACCTGAGCCCGATTTTTGCTGAAAGCAACCGTCATGAGCGCCGCTATTATTGCGAACAGCGTGGACTGCCACAGATGATTGGTTAACTGGCCGATCATTTTGTTTTCTCCACCTTCTTCTCTTTTCGCTGTTCCAATTTCCTGATGGTCTTTTCCAGCTCGCGAACGTCATCGAGCGTGAGTTTCCCGGCCTCTGCCAACTGGTTCATCATGGGTTGCGCCCGTCCTCCAAAGAAGCCCAAAATCTCATCGAGTAGGCGGTGACGTGCGAAATCCCTGGCGACGGTGGGTTCAAAAATATGTGCGTTGCCGATCTTTTTCACTCGGCGCACTGCCCGTTTCGCTTCCAGCCGATATACCGTTGTCTGAATCGTCGTGTAAGCCGGGCGAGGCTCCAGAAATGCCTCTTGAATCTCTCGAATGGATGCTCTCTCATGGGTCCAAAGGACCTCGAGGATCTGAAGTTCGAGCTTGGTTAGCTTCGGTTGGGGCACGGTTCCTACTTTATAGTGTTTGAATCTACTACGGTATAGTAGCAATGTAAATAACGTTTTTTTGCCGAGCGGGGAGTGCGCCGGATTTCCTTGTCCCCGGATTTCCCAAAAGAAGTGTGGGCGCACCGCAATTTGACTACTGGTGGTTATTTCGTCCGTCCCGGAATGCCCGCGGAATGCCCGCACACACGCGCACTGGACCGGAAGACCAGGAGGCGAACACACTTGCGACTACAGCCCAGCGTCATGACAAACAGCCGCGTGCGCCGATACTTGCCACTCTCCGGATCGCGCACCATCGGCCCGGTCCCGTAGTCAACCTGGGCCTCTTCCCCTGGCCGCGTCTCGATGATCACGCGCGCTTCAGACGATACGGCTCCGCGCAGCTTGAGCACGAATCGCTGAACACTCTGATAGCCGCTGGTATACCCGTGCTGATCGACCAGATCCTGCCAGATACCCATCGCGTTGCGGCCCCGCGACAGCTCCAGCTCGATCATCTCCCGATACGCTTCACTGGCTCCGGACGGGCGCTTGCCACCCTGCTCCGGCAACGTCACTTCCGGCAAAAAGCCGGTAATCACTTCGTTGGCCGGTTTTGAATCTTCTTCGCGTCGGGATGCGGAAAAGCCGGTGATCACCTCTTTGGCCGGTTTTGAACTGGCAGAGCCGGTGGTCACCGAAGGGGCCGCTTTTGCCGGAGCCTTTCGCCCCCAACCTCCCGGAGTGCGCATTGCTATCCCGGCAGACCTCAAGTATCCGCCAGCCGTCTCGCGACGGACTCCCGTCGCCGCCTCGATCCGACGCAGGGACCAACCAAGACGCCCCAGCGCGATCACCTGTTCCTGCTTTGTTCTTTCCAAGACATTACCCATGCCAACTGAGGCTAATTTCCCCCCGTCGGAGCTAATGTCTTAGGCCGCTTCTCTATTGGCCGGTTTTGAAGTGATAATCTATGGCCGCTTTTGGGTGATTACCGAGGGGCTTCGGGGTGCAGATGAGGGGCGATGCTTTAGTGGTCCATGCCACGCCTGAGAACTTCTCGGCTCGGAAACACAACCTCATTCAGGCCATGTTGGCCGTTAACGACCTTTTTTATCTGGCAAGTCCTTTTGTACAGGGATTCTTCATAGAGGACGTGATTGCTTGGCTGGATCTGAGCGATATCCGCTACACGCCGAAGGTTAAACTAACGGGCACGAGCGGCTTCGATCATTTGTTCAACTTCGTTATCCCGAAGTCTCCAAAGAAAAAGCAGCCAGAGCGAATCGTGCAGGCGATCAATCGCCCGTCGCGCGAGAGCGCAGAGGCCTTTATCTACGCATGGAGCGATACGCGCGAGGTTCGGGAACCGGATTCCAAAGCCTATGCCGTCCTGAATGACACCGAACAACAAGTTTTCGCCTGGCGTCATCGAAGCATTCCGCAACTACCAGATCAAACCCGTTCTGTTTACTCACCGCAGCGAAATTGTTAGCGAGCTCGCGGCTTAAAATCCGCATGGCGCTCCGCAGGGGATAAATGCGGTGACAGGATGGACTGCACCCCTTGGACTGCACCTGTAGTGCACCCCAAAAGTGAGACACGCCGAGTTCTGTTAATTGGGGACCACTCAGCGTGTTTTCGGTCTTATTTTATTGAAAAGCAGTCGCCCCGCCGTGGGAGTGTGGAAATCCTGGAGGGATTTCCAAGGCCTGTGGGAGCGGTGGTAAACCTGCATTTGGCTTTCCACCGCTTCCATCAATTGGTACCTGGCATGACTAGGCTATCTGTCTTATTCCAACTAACTGCGCGCCTGAGCTCAGCACAATCGCCAAGCGGACGGCCGCGCAAGCGTCCTCAGCGTAGATGATGGCTTGGCGGAAGCGGGAGAACTCGCGAGGGATACGGTAGGTCGCTTCGAATTGGTTACTGGTCTGCATGTTCCGCCTCCTCGTCGGAAGGCGTCTCACCAACCGCCCTCACTCACTAAAGCGCAATCGCCCAGCAAAAAGGGTCACCTGAAGCCACATTGCACACAACCTCGCGCCAGGGCACCCCTGAGGGCGGCCGATGGGTTGCCGGGTGCATTCCGGGGACAGCATACTGCTGTCACCGCATTCAACCAACGTCGTCGTTATTTGACCGAATAGCCACGTGCATCCATGCAGGCAGAGAAGCCCCGCTTGAAGGTGCTCATTTGTTGGTTGTATGCCGCCTTGCTCTGCCCGTAGGCCTGTTGCTGCTGGGAGACGGCGGCTTGAGCGCCCGTTTCCTTGGCCTCTTCATTCGCCTGGCGCTGTCGCCTCCCGCCTCTCACAGTGCCGACGGTCGCACCGATTGCTGCGCCCCTGCCTGCGTTTCCTGTGATTGCACCGATTGCAGCTCCACCGGCTGCGCCTCTCGCGGCACCTCGCAAGCGACCACCCTGAGCCTGCTGCGCTTGTGCTGCTCCCTGTTGTGCAGCGGCGTTCTGATCGGCGGAGCTGGGCGCCTGTGGGCCTGATGCCTGGGGGTTTATTCCCGTCTGCTGCTGAACTGAGTTGTAGCAGTCGGATTCGTCAATCAATTGCTGATCGTGGGTTTGATTGGCCTTGGGATAGACGAACATTCCGATCGTTTGCGCCGCGGAGAACGTAGGCACGGGCTGTGTCGGCGCCGACGGAACCGTGCTGGCGGGCACGGCTGCAGGTTGCGGTGCGGGTGCAGCCGGTTCCGACTTTTTGCAACCGTCAGCCAAAAATAAAACCAGCGGCAAAACATAGACGAGTGGCCACCTGTACATGCGATGTCTTCCCATGATTGCTTCCTTCCGTGTCGTGCTCGTTGAACAGCGGCCCCTGCCGCTTACGTCGGGCCAACTATTGCTTAAAGGCTGGTCCGCTGGCTTGTTTGGCCACGAGGTGGAAATTTACCTCGACGTGGTCTGCGATCTTGATGAACGGAATGCCCTTGTTCATCCCGTAGTTCCTTATGGTTGAAGACCATATCCCCCTTGATTTCGCTTGATCCAGTACCTTTGTCAGAAGCAACTAGCGTCAGCTTCTCGGGGTTTGATACTCCGCGTACAGTGCGGACTAGAATTAGGTTAGGGCAGAATCACCAACTCGGGTTTGCTGCCACCGCTCATACCGTAAACAGCCCCAGGGTAGAATGCTCCGGCGTCATATTTGTAGCAACCGGGGTTCTGTGCCTTCACGGTTATCGGCTTGCTTCCGCCGCCGATAATGGGATTATCTGGAATGAACGGCGAATCCGTCCCGAAGGAAATCGAGAACCCGGTGTTCTTATTCGAGGTCATCCACACGACCTCAGTGCCTGCTCTTATACAGAAGAACTGATTGCCCTTCGCATCCGGAATCCCCGGCTTGACGCTTGCGCCAGCCCCGGATTTTTGAATGTTGATGGTGCACGGTGTGGATGCGGAACCGCATGTGTTGCCGGTGTTGCACATATCCGCCGGCTGCGGTTCATCGCAGATGTACTTGCTCTTCGCACTGGCTAGTGTGCTGCTCAACATCATGACAGCCGTCACCAGCACGACACTGCACGAGCGCTTTTGCATTCCCATAGTCAATACCTCACCGGAATTTTGGACGGCCCTTTTCAATGGAAGGCGTCAGTCTGGACGGAGCTATTTCTCCTTATCTTTGCTCGGCCAGACGATGACGTTGTTGAGCTTCCAGGGGTTCATTCTCAGATCCCACTGTGGCTCACCATCCTTGTTGATGGTGAGTTGGGTTGCCGGATAAAGGACGCCGTCGCTCTTATTCTTGTCCTGATCGTTGATCCTTATTTCACCCGCCGTCAGATTGAAGGACTTCGATTGGGTACTCCAGTAGGATTCTCCGAACGCAATCTTGCGGTTGGTAACAAAACGGATCGACCGTCCAGTGGGGGTCTTTATTTCACGAATGTAGCTGACGTCGAATCCCAGGGTGTTCGGCATCGTGATATGGCCCACCGCCTTCATTCTTTCAAGCGCATTGGCCAATCCGTCGTTCTGACCCTTTTGAAAGGACTCGACCAGAATCTTTCGATCTTCGGGAGTGGAATACTCGTAGACTATGAGCCTGACCGTGAAGTTCTTGCCCAATTGGGTGCTGGTGCCATAGGCTTGGGCATCGATCGTCTCAGTTGTATCGCGGGCGAATCCTGCGACGGTGCACATGGCTAAGATCGCCGCCGTAGCGATACTCATCGTCAGTCGCTTGGATCTGATGTTCACCTTTTCCTCCGATTGCTTTATCGTTCGGTACCTCTGAACTCAATTTCGATTCATTCCTTTGACCAAGGCGTCAGTAAAACAGCGTGCAGGGCGTCAAGCTCAGCAAGCAAGAGCAGCAATGATCCCAGCGGTCGGCGGCCAATTTTCGACCGCCGGTCCTGAGATCACTGCGAGAATCCTACTGTCGTGCCATGGCGATACGGATAGCGTCGTCCGGCGAGACGAGGTGATCGACGCTCTCAGCATCCTCAGCAATGGCGAGTTGAACGCCCTTGATCTCACCTGAAAACTGATTCCCGCGTGCTCCATAGTCCGGTGAGACAGGAGAGCCCGTGTCCACTCCCACGTCGCAACCATCGTCGGCAGAGAAGACCATCGCCGCCGTGGCGCCCACTTTGCCCTCGCCTACTATCTTGCCATCCACGTATAGGGAAGCGGTGCCGCCCTTGCCGAGGCCACCCCCAGCGTAGGCAAACTCCATGCGTACCTGGTGGTTGCCCGGAGGCAGCGCGCTGTTGGATTCGGCGTAGAACTGCTGGATGCCGAGCAGGTTGTAACAGTATTTGAGCTTGCCGCCTTTTGCATAGAGACTCCAACCGCCAATGTTGCCGCCTTGGGCTATGATGACGCCCTCTGCCCCGGTCGGGGGTACGACAATCTCCGCGGTGACCGAATGGGACTTGTTCTTCAGATTGAGCACAGAGTTTTCCGAGAGACGCCCCATGCTGCCAAAGAGAATTTGGGAGTTGCCCTTGATCAGCACCGGCCGCCCCGCCAGATCTGAGTTAAGCCGGGCTCCGATGTTGTCATCGAGGGGTAGTACGTTGTTGCGCACCGCCTCGATAAGCCACAGGCGCTGCAGCTCATGCAGCTTTTCAGGCATCTGCTTGGAAAGGTCGTTTGCCTGGCTCCAGTCTTTAGTGGTGTCGTAGAGTTCCCAGGTATCGTCGTCGAATGCCGGGGTTTTCTCACCCTGGAGTATCCACGGCGTCTTGTGGCGGGTCACCGCGGTCCAACCTTTGTGATAGATGCCGCGGTTTCCGAACATCTCGAAGTACTGCGTCTCATGTTGATCGGCAGCCTTTGCATCGTTGAAGGTGTACGCCATGCTGACGCCTTCGATGGGATGCTGTTGCACTCCGTTGACGAATTGCGGCTGGGGCAGGCCTGCTAATTCAAGGATGGTTGGCGCGACGTCGATCACGTGATGGAACTGACTGCGGAGTTCGCCCTTCCCCTGAACTCCCTTGGGCCAGTGCACGATCATGCCGTTACGCGTGCCTCCCCAATGCGAGGCGACCTGTTTTGTCCACTGGTAGGGTGTATCCAGAGCATGCGCCCAGCCCACGGCGTAATGATTGTAGGATTCCGGCCCACCGAGCTTGTCGAGCCTTTCCATCAGGAACTCGGGAGTCTCCAGTGCGGCGGCGCCGTTGAAGTTGATCATCTCGTTGTATGTGCCATTCAGCGTCCCCTCGGCGGATGCGCCGTTGTCGCCGATGATCAAGTAGATCAGTGTGTCATTCAGCAGATTGAGGTTCTTCAGCGTATCAACCAACCGGCCGATGTGATGATCGGTATACTCCATGAACCCGGCGTAAACCTCCATCTCACGGATCAGAACCGGCTTGAGAGCTGCCGGCATTTCATCCCACGCCGGAATTTCTTTGTGCCTTAGCGTCAGCTCACATTCCTGCGGAATGACACCTAGCTTTTTCTGGCGGGCGTAGATTTCTTCTCGCAATTTGTCCCAGCCTTGATCGAACTTGCCTTTGTACTTATCCGCCCATTCTTTGGGAACGTGGTGCGGGGCGTGGGTCGCACCCGGCGCGAAGTAAACGAAGAATGGCTTATCGGGAATGAGCGCTTTCTGTTGCCCAATCCAGTTAATGGCCTTGTCTGTCATATCCTCCATTAAGTGGTAGCCCTCTTCGGGCGTCTTTTTGGGTTCTACCGGAATGGTGCCCTCGTAGAGCGACGGATACCATTGGTGCGCCTCGCCTCCAATGAACCCGTAGAAATACTCAAATCCTCCTCCTCCCGTAGGCCATGCATCGAAGGGACCGGCCGGGCTTGTCTCCCAAACGGGGACCTCATGGCACTTACCGAACTGCGCCGTGGCGTACCCGTTGAGCTTGAGGGTTCGGGCGAGGGGCGCGCAGGTATTCGGCAGAATCGAATTGTAGCCGGGAGAACCACTGGCGATTTCGGTAATCCCGCCCATGCCCACCGTGTGATGGTTGCGTCCGGTCAGCAGAGCTTGTCGCGTTGGCGAGCAGAGCGCCGTGGTATGAAACCGGTTAAATTTCAGCCCCTCGGCCGCCAACCGTTCTGCCGTCGGCGTATTGCATGGACCGCCAAAGGCGCTCGAAGAGCCAAAGCCGGCATCGTCAATCAGAACAAGTAAGATGTTGGGCGCACCTGCCGGCGGCCGCAATGGCGTGATCGTCGGGTACTTATTCTCGGGATCCTTTGCGTCATAGCAAATAAGACCTGTGCGCGGCTGATCCGGGATCGGAAGTACCGTTCGTTGCATGTTGTCTTGTGTGCTCATAAACTCTCCTCTATGCCCACTCGATCTCTGCATTGGGCGACGTGCGGTGGAATTTCTTCATTCATCTCTTTTTGAGCGCTTCTTTGCACGCTTTCCGTACTTTGCTGAATCTACGCTCAACATGCTGCGCCTGTACTGTCAGAACAGACAGGTGAAGTTCAAACCTTTTAAGTGCATTTCTACTGCCTCGAGGGGATGGTAATTGTCCAGAACTCTGTATATTGCCTGCATGTCTGTTCTGTCGAAGTAGCCGGGCAGCCTGCAATCCGGTGAACAGCCACATGAACGCGATGCAGTTCTCCCTGGCTCTGAGCGCCCGTGTATGACCGAATCTTCCTTCGTCGCATTCACACGCTGTCTTTGTGGCTCGCAATCTCAATCGTTGTGATCGACAACGTGTGCGCGGTCGTCGTACCCAGTGCGTCTTGCAGCAGATAGCTGGTTGGCTGGCAATGCCGACGTATTGTTCATGGTTACCAAAGATGGCGGTGTCCCTCGCTTACGGCTCATGTGTCTTAGGCTGAGACTGAAAGCGATTGATTCCAGAGTCCCCGGAAAAAGGGGTAACCTGCTCGGGCTGCGACGCGCGGGAGAAACTCGGGGACGGCGTCCCCGAGTTCCCCCAACGTGGTGAGTCCAGAGCGTCCCCTGGTTTCCCCTGGTTTCCGTTCTCATGTTTCCCGGACCAGAAAGCGCGAAGCTCGTCGTGGTTCAGTGCAAGGGCTGTCACGAGAATATTCCGGCGCCCGTGGCGGGTATGGCGGCGAGCCGATCGCGGCAAGATGTCCGCTTTGCCATGAGCATAGGCGCTATCTGCCGTCAGAGGTGTTCCTCGGCCGGCTCTCGCACCTGATGATCCGGAAGCCGGTGCGTACGGCAGATGGGCGGGTAGGATGATGACGCCTCGGTTCAAGGGAAAGCCCAACTTCGACTTCTCAGTTCCCTGCCCTCTTTGCGGTTACAAGATTCAGCCGAACGAGCTGATGCGTCTGGCATCGCACATCATCAAGTGCCCGAAATGCAGCGGAGTGTTCGACGAGATGAACGGCCGGAAACCCATCAGCACGTCTTGAGGGCGGCTCTTCCAGCACGGCATCACTGAGTTCCGTGGCAAGCAAGCGAGCGGTGCTCACCTTGCGCTGGGGCCGTCCCTTCGGGGGCGCCTAGGAATTATGAGGACAGCGTACTCCCCAAAAAATGCTGCGATAGGTATGCTGCCCCCTTCTGATCCCTTCTGATTTCCGGCGTCGCTCTTTAGGGTACGTCCTGTCTGTCTCTCCCCCCTGTCTGCATCACTGTGTTCCCATCAGCGTTTTCAACTCCGCGATGGCCTGACGGTATTCGAGATCGGCCTGCAGCATCTCAACTTCTATCTTTGCCCGCGATACGGCCAGCTCGGGATCATTCGTCGCATGACTGACTCTTTGAACTGGAATTGCATCGGAAATGCGGCGAGCCAGCTGGCTCAACTGCCGCGAACGATCCATTTGGAAGTAGCTTGTTTTGACCGCTGCAGCAACTTTAGCCTTCGTCAGCTCCAGAGCGGTTTCAGCGAGGGATACCTGGGCGTTGCGCTCCTTGATGGTGTGTTCGCGCTTGCCGAAATCGAACAAGTTGTAGGAACCCATGATGCCGATGAAAGAAAAATCTCGCGGCAGAAGAGGAATTGCATTGCTGTTATATGCGTAGCCACCCAGCACGGCCACGTCGGGAACATAGTCCAGTTTCGAGAGCTTTGACGCGGCGCGCGCCTTCACAACCGTTTGCTCCGCTTCGACCACCTCTATATTCGAGGTCATCGCCTTATCTGCAGCTTCTTTCAGAGATATCTCTTGCATCCGGGTGTCCGGGATCGTCAACTCCAGTTCTTCGTCTAGAGGGTAGCCTAGAAGCAGGTTGAGGGATGCCGTTAATTCCTTGACGTTACTAGTCGCGATCACCAGCGCCTTGGCTGGTTCGGAGTTGTTTTCCTCATGATCTGGCAGCATCGGGGCGTTGCTCGCCAGCAACTGCCAGTTGCGAAGGGCACCTGCGTTGGCCCTGGCAATGTCGAGCTGCCGCTGGGCGACGAGCAAACCATAGTAGGCCTTCTCGACGCTGCTCGCAGTCTCAAAGGGCATCCCCGCTTTGGCCATGGCTACGTGCTCGTCCGCCCGCGCGATGTTCACTACTTCGCGAAGCTTGAACAATGGCGTAATGGGTTGCGCGGCTGTAACTGCGACCAGAGTCTGGTCCTTGCCGGCGAGCGGCACTCCAGCTGTTGTGGTCTCCCCCGATATGGGGCGTTGCACGGTGATCTCTTTGCCCATGAATTTGTTGAAGTGGAAGTTCGTCAGCGTGGAACTGAGCTTTGGGAAGTAGTCGGATTCTGCACCGAGCCTGTGTTGCCTGGCCGCTTCGACCTGGAGCTGCGCCAGGTGCGCCATGGGATTGCTCGCGGCGGCTTGCTGCTGCGCCTGCCCGAGCGTGAGGCGACGTGGACCGCCGGTGCGAATTGTCGAATCGTAACTTGCGCCACGCAAGGCCGCACCTGGACCCGTGTCGCCCTTGTGCTCAGCGTTGTCTCCCGTTTCTGAGAACCGGCCGGCGGAGGTCTTGGCCAGCAGGCCCAGCGCGACTTGTCCCGAAGGGAGGACCGTTGGAGGGTTACTCGCAACCTCCTGCCCGTTCAGAGCTCCGCACAGGAAGCCGAGCATGATGATAGCGGAGACTTGAGGACACCGGCTCGGCACGGCCGAGTTTTGTTTCCCACTCACGATCATGAAGATTTCTCCTAAGTTGAAGGTGCGCAAATGCTGTGCTCGCCGTGGTGCCTATCTCACAGCTGGCAACCGTGCTCATCTATTCATGTACCCACCGAATCTCTCAACTCCACGGCACACTGTCGTATGCCCACCAGATGTCAAAAAACGAACTTGATGGCCTCGGTAACCAACTGTTCGAGGGGCATGATCGTCAGCAATAAAGGGACCATGGGAACCAATGTGGCAACGAGAAGCCGGAGCACATCGTCAAGGGAGAAGGGCACGACTCGCATTTCACGAACAACCGCGAAGCTGTTACCCAGGTCTGCGAGCGACTGTATGTCCCCACTTCCTAACATCTGCTCGCCGGTTTCTTTTCGCGCCAGCCATTTCTGATCGAAGTCCATCACGTACTCGCTGGCAAATGCGCCAAATCTTGCATTTCCCTCGCGCTTGGCCCGCTCCAGTTGTGGCATGAACACAAGAAGCGGAGAAAGAACTACGGCCACAAAGAAGCCGACGAAGCCCAAAATGGTCAACTTGAAAGAAAACAGCGACTGCCCAGTGAAGAGGATACGGTTGGCGATTTGACCACCCATCAATGCGCCTTGCGCGAACAAGAACGGAGTAAAGGCAATACTCGATCCACCGACGAAGCCAAGCCCGCCAGCGCGATCGGGATGCGCGGGCTGCAACCGCAAGCTCAGAAGTGAGACCCGAAGCAACAACCAGAACCAGATCAGCATGCGTACGTACCATCGCATCAAGATGAATTGGAAGACGGGCACGCTAACGAAGGCAAACCAAGTACCAGCCCACGTGAGGTGCATCTGGCCGCCTCGGGGTGAGGCGTACCAGCTTGCGACATCGAGAGCGACCCCAATCCGCCAGACCCAAATGCCACCGGTGAAGACGAGGACAAGCAGCACGATCTCGGCGACGACCGAGTTGCGCATCCGCATCGCCGAGTCGACTATCTCGTAGAACCTCGGGAGATCCTCCGGGCCCACCAAGCGGCGCTTGATAAAATTTTGTATGACATGCCGAAGGCGTCGATGAATGAGGACCTCAGCCAGGAGCAACACAGGCAGCGAGACCAGAAACCGTACCTGGGTTTCGACATCACGGAGAAACGAAAATTTTGCTCCGCCCAGGAGGTGACCTTCCGCCAGGGACAGGGCCGCCAGCGGCACCCAACACAAGAACAAAAAAAAGATGACCCGGCGGCGTTGCAACTCGAGGGCCGGACCCGTCAAATGCGCTCGCCTGAGCATCTGAAACAGCGGGCCGCCGAGTACCAAAGAGAAATCAGTCTGTTCCTTCAGTAGCGCTTCTGCTTCCAAATTCGCCCTCACTTTCTGCAGTTTCCCCTTCGCATCCTTTACCTATCTAGGCGGTTGAATGGACTGCTAGAGCTTTACTGCGTATGCCGACGTCTCGCCGAATTCACTGAGATCGCCGGCTCCTGCTGCGCTCGCCACCCTGTTGCCGGCTCGCACGTGCCGATTGCTGGTACTGCCGTGTCCGTTGCGTTCCTGTTTGGCGCGCCTGAGCGTCTCGATCGAGCTGTTGCATTGTCCCCGAAGAGATTGCCGGCTGCTGTGCAGCGGCAGTCCGGTTGGTTGCCCCCTGAGCGGTACGCTGCTGGGTCTGGGCTGATTGGTTGGGCGAAGCGTTCTGAGTATGGGGCGTGGGTTTGGGAGCCGTATCCGACCAGCCTCCATTCTCGTATTGCTGCCAACTACCGCTCGAATCCTTGCGATAGACGTCGCCATTCTTGCCCGCGTACATATTGTCGTTCTTGCCCTGCGCGACGAAGCCGCTATTCCCATTCGCTCCGCTATAACCAGCGCCGCGTGCTCCTTCAGAGGTTCTGAAGCCTGCCGCAGTTCCTTGTGAGTTCGTTCGATGCGCGGTCTGTGCCCACTGATCGCCGCGTACCGCAACGGAACTTCCCCAATTGCCGTAAGCGTTCGAACCTTGACGCGTCGCGCCATACACACCGGTGTACGGGTTGTAGCTGCGCGCCGCGGTTGCACTGCCATAGGGGCCATAGGCTGAAACAGATCTGCCGTACCGGCCTGTCGAGGGGTTGTACCACGCAGCTCCGGTCACACCTCCGTACGGACCGTAAGCGCCCCGCGCCACGCCATAGGTGCCGGAGTTAGGGCTGTAGAAAGCGCCCACTCCGTAGGTGACCGGGTAAGGCCGATAGATGGGATACCCGTACGGTGGGCGGTAGTAATACGGCGGATAGTAGTAGCCCGTTCCGTATGCAATGGTTAAGCCGACGGCGGCCCCAATCAGGAACATCCCAAGGTAGCCCGCCGTGTGATCGGACTCAACGGTCGTGGGAGATGTCTGCGTTTGCGTAACGTAGGTTACGTTATAGACCGGTGAACTTGGAGGAATCGTGTAGATTTCTTTTGGCACCGAGCTTGCGACTTTCCAGGGACCAGTCGGCGTAGTCGACATAAACCACACCGCTTGAAAGCAGAGGTAATAGATATCCCCAACCTTGATGACCTTATCCTGGGTATTGGTCGCGTATGAAAGCTGCGTGGTGTCGATCGGCTTGAACTGCGGCGCGCCATCGTATTGAACCTTTACCTGGGCCTCTGCCTCCTTGATGTTGACCACCGCGGTGGTGGGGATCTGTGCCAGCAATACAGCATCCTGTGCCTGCTGGGTTCCCGGTACTGACGCCAGGACATCGGAAGCAGGACTATTCGGCGGAATCTTTGAAAAGTCTGACGGAAGATTCGCACTTGCGTAGCTCCATGGACCGTCCAGCGAAGCGGAACTGAACCATCGTCCTGAAACCAGGAAATAGTATTTCTGTTCGTTGGTCTGGACGAACAGATCGCTCTCTGTGTTGGTAGCGTAAGTGAGTTGCGTGCCTGGGATTTTTGCGTAGACAGGGGCGCCTTTGAACTCGATCACTTCCGCCGGAACACTACTGAAGAAAACCGTAGGCGCAGCGCCGGCCGTGCCCTGCGGGGGGATCGCTTTCTTCACCTCTTCCCAGTTTTGATCGGCGGGGAGGTTATTCATCTCTTTGGGAAGTTGCGCTGCGATAGCCCACGGCCCCTCAAGTTTGACCGCTGTCAGCCATTGTTTCCCGTTGAGCAGGTAATACTTCTTTCCCACGGTGTCGAACAACACCGTCCAGTTGGCGTTAACCACAAACTCCAGCTTCGTCTTCTCGATCGCGGCCCGGACCTCCTTGTTATCGACAAGCAGCAGAACCGCAGGCCCTTTGCTGACAAAAATCTTTGGAGGATTATTGTCGACCTTCACCGCCGGCCCCGACACTTTGCCTTCCTCTACTTCCGCCGTCAAACGGTCCAGAGAAATCGTCATCGTATCGTCCGGCTTGAAAAACGAATGCACGAGCTCGCCTAATTTTGCGGCGCTCGCCGGATCGGCGGAGGGAAATCGTGTATCAGTCAACTTGATATTGCTGATCACAACGGTGCGGTTTTCCTTGTCGGCGTCGGTGCGTGCCTGCATGGAAACCACCCCAGGCGTAGCTTTCCCCCCGGCCGGGGTAACCTGGATGGCCATCCGGGCATCGAGGGTGCGGTAGTCCTTCCACGAGTCGATCTGTGGTTGGTAGTAAACAATGCGTGCTCCGTTCTGCGTTTTCTCGCGTGGCCAGCCGATGTCCTCCGCGAGCATCAAGCTGGGCATTGCCAAAAAAAGGAGCAGATAAGCAACTAACTTCCTGTCTGCAGATTCTTTCCCCACGCGAACTTCACTCATCATCTTTTGTGTCTCCAATCGACGAACGATCGCGCTGTTGTGTGGATGGATAAATCTCCCGCGTCGTCTTGCCAACCATGGCCGTGGTGTACTCTGCCTCAACTTATCGTTGAGGCGGGTACAGACCCAATCCAGTCAGGGCTAACGAGTAAAGTGATAGCCTTACTGCGCGTCGCACAATTTATCCAGGAAATACTTCGAGGTACCACAGACTATCAAGGTTGCCAATTGGACACGCAGACCCTGGACAGTGAGTGCGTATCAGCCTGCCCATTGGCAGTCTTACCTTTCGTGCTCTGTTGAATCTACGCGTAACACCCTGCGTTAGTACTGTCAGAATAGGCAGGTAAGGGTCCTCCCTTTTGAGTACATCTTCTAGTGCCTCGACGGGATTGTAATTGCCCAGAACCCCACTTATTGTTGGCATTCGGCCTCCGCCTGGCCGGGATAGAGTTGATCGACGAGAGATAGTCTCGCGCAAAGATATTCAGCCTTTTAACACGGTTAGGTTTCCTGGCCTTGACCAATTGTGCAGCGCGTCTGCCCTTATAAGTCGCCATAAGCCGGTCGATCAGGGCATTTTGCAGGCGCAAGTTGCCGGCACGCCTTCGTAACTGTTCGCACTAACTGTCATATACAGATGGACACAAATTTGTTCAGCAGTCGCAGTAGCGTCGAGAGGTGGGGAACGCTGTCTATTTACAAGTGCCGCGGTCGCCGTGACGCGTCTCCTGGCTTTTTGGGCGCATTTCTAGTGGGTTAATGCGATAGGAATTATCCGGCCGTGCGCTCAGTATCTGCGAGGCACACTTGCGCATGGAGGCCGTGGGAGACCTGCAAAGTCTGGGCGAGAGAAGGACTGGTGGAAGCCCCGCATTCATCCGAGGTGAGGAGCGCTCAGGCACTCGGGGAAACGCTGTCGACAGTCATCGTGCGCTTGGCGCTCGTGCTGTCGCTGCTTAAAGCGACCGAAGGGTACGGGCAATATGAATTTGGACCGATCATGCTTCGATGGGAAACCCACTATGGCGGAAGCACAACACAGGAGAACAAATGAGTGACCGCAAACATCCGGAGGCTGTCTCGACTGTTAGAGACACGCCTAACGAAGCTCAGGATCGCACGATTCTGCCGCTTCTCGAACCGCAGAATCCGCCGATCACTGAAATCGACGCACGCAAGGCTACGCCGCCGCCGCGCTTCGAGTTGAAACCGCCGAAGGGGGCTGGAGCACCCAACGTCGTCTTCATTTTGATCGACAACATGGGCTTCGGCGACCCCGGCTGCTTTGGCGGGCCGGTCAACATGCCGTCCTTCGAGCGCCTCGCCAAAGACGGCCTGCGCTACAACAACTTCCACACGGCGCCGGTCTGCTCGCCAACGCGTGCGGCCCTCCTCACGGGCCGCAACTCGCACAGCGCAAACATGGGTGGGGTGGCCGAGATGGGCACGGCGTTTCCAGGCATGAACTGTGTGCGTCCCCAGTCGATCGCGCCGTTGGCGGAAATACTGCGCCTCAACGGCTATGGCACCGCTATGTTCGGCAAATGCCACGAGCTGCCACCGTGGGAATTGAGTGTCTCCGGTCCGATGGACCGCTGGCCGGCGCACTCCGGCTTCGACAAGTTCTACGGATTTCTTCAGGGGGAGTCTGACCTCTACTCCCCTGCCTTGTACGATGGGGTGACCCGCATCCCAACGCCTCGCAATCCGGATTACCACGTCAGCACCGACATCACCGACAAGGCCATCGTCTGGCTCCACACCCAGCAATCACTCACGCCGGACAAACCGTTCTTCATCTACTACGCGGCGGCGGGCACTCACGATCCGCATCATGTCCCCAGGCAATGGATCGAGAAATACAAAGGCAAGTTCGACCAGGGCTGGGACAAGCTCCGCGAGGAGACGCTAGCCCGTCAGATCAAACAGGGCACGGTGCCGCCGAACACGGAGCTGGCGCCGATGCCTGGCGTGGCGAAGCCCTGGAATTCCTTCACCGCAGAGGAGCAGCGGGTTCTCGCACGGGAGATGGAAGTCTATGCCGGCATGGCCGAGCACACCGATTACGAGATCGGTCGATTGATTCAAGCCATCGAGGACCTCGGCGAACTGGACAACACCCTGATCGCTTGGGTCGCCGGGGACA
This sequence comes from uncultured Acidobacteriaceae bacterium, assembly GCA_963746595.1. GTDB lineage: Bacteria > Acidobacteriota > Terriglobia > Terriglobales > Acidobacteriaceae > PALSA-350. Next base: position 143,360 of record CAVVBS010000008.1, on the reverse strand, counting down.
ACGGCGGGTCGCCCTTCGGTGGTCCGATTGGGTCGTTTAACCAGCTGGCCTCGTTCAACGGCGTTCCGGAAACGATGGAGAACCTGCTCAGGCACTTTGACGACCTGGGTGGACCACGCGCCAGCGGGCACTACGCCATGCCATGGGGTCAGGCGAGCTGCACGCCGATGGTCGGTGGACAGGGGCAGGCGACCTTTTCGGCGACCCGCAACGCTACAGTCATCCACTGGCCCAAGGGGATAAGGGCGAAGGGCGAGGTTCGCAGCCAGTTTCAGCATGTGATCGATTTAGCCCCAACGGTGCTGGAGGCCGCCGGGCTGCCGGAGCCGAAAGTCGTGAACGGGATGACGCAGCGACCCATCGAAGGCAGCAGCCTGCTTCACACATTCAATGATGCCAAGGCGAAATCGCGTCATACCACGCAGTATTTCGAATACGGCGGCAACCGCGCCATCTACCACGACGGTTGGTACGCCACCACCCTGCACAAGGCCTTTTGGGAAGCTGGCGCCGCGCGCCACCTTCGAGAACGACACCTGGGAGCTGTACAACGCTGAAGAAGATTTCAGCCTGACCAACGACCTCGCTGCCAAGTATCCCGAAAAGGTTGAGGTGCTAAAGGCCCTCTTCATGACCGAAGCGATGAAATACAACGTCTTGCCGCTCGATGATCGCGTTCTCGAGCGCTTCAATGCTTCCATCGCCGGACGTCCCGACCTGATGGGCCCGCGAACGTCGTTGACGCTCTACGAAGGCATGATCGGGCTGACAGAAAACGCGTTCATTAACATGAAAAACCGCTCCTACACGATCACTGCTGAGCTGGATGTACCCAATGGTGGCGCCGAAGGCGTGATCATCGCGCACGGTGGACACGACGGCGGATGGAGCCTGTATGTGAAGGAGGGCCAACCGAAATTCGCTTACAACTGGTTCGGTCGTGAGACCTACGAAGTGGCCGGCCCCAAGCCGTTACCGGCCGGCGAGGTCACGCTCCGATGGGAGTTCATCTACGATGGCGGGAAAATGCCGGGCGCAGGCGGGAGGGGCGACTTTTTCATCAACGGCGAACAGGTGACCTCAGGCCGTATCGATCGCACCATCCCGTTCTTCATCGGCACCGAGCCAGCGGACGTAGGCATGGACGACCTGACGCCCGTGACCCACGATTACGAGGCGTACGACAATAAATTCACCGGTACCATCCGCAAGATTGTGATAGGCGTGGGACCTGTAGGCGAAGCCTTCGATCCGCCACTCGAATGGAATGGCGTTGGGTAACCATCCAGGATCAAGGTTTTATCCCGAGGTGACGGTCAGGACGTACCCCATACCCGCACCACTACAGCTGCATACATGAAATCATGTATGGCATCTACTCTGATTCAAAGGCCAGTTCGCTCTGTCTCGTACCCAAACCGGCTTTAGGAGGGCGCCCTCCCTTTCGTAGTGCCAGCCGCCGCTTCATCGACCCTTCGATGAGCGACTCTGCCTGTTGGCAACAGTTGACATGCAGGGTGAGAGAAATCCCTCAGAGGCTTTGGTCGCAAGGCAACGACCCCGACCGAATTCTTCCGCGGCTATCTTCCCAAATAATCGTTCGCGTCATGAACAAGCTGTAGGAGGTATCCCAATGAGAATCGGCTTTATCGGCGCGGGCATCGTTGCTCAGGGAAATACAGTGACATGATACCCATTCATGGAGTCCCCGAGTTCCCCGCCGGTGATGAGTTCCCGCTAACGGGGTTGTATGTAACTAGCCCGCACTTTACCCTCCGGCTGGGGAATTTACCGGATTTGTGTTCAAGCTTCGCAGCAGACCCGAGATCTCGACCCCGTCGGAGCATCTGGTCGATGACAATGTACGATGAAGCGGGGTTTCCGGTGGCTAATCCGATTAACTGCCTCGCCATCGGTGAACGAGTTCAACGGCACAGTCAACTGGGTCCAGATCGACCTGGGGCTCGATGATCAAGATCATCTGATCTCTCCGAAAGAGCGGTCCCAGATTGCGATGGCGAAGCAATAGACGACACACCGGGCCGGCAGCCCAAAAAGGCTGCCGGTTACCGGATGAAAAAGCGCAGAACAAAACAAGCAAGAGAGTCGAGGCGCGCCGTGACCGGCCCGCTATCGGGATATCAAAAGCAATGGTTCCGATTCGACGCAGTGGCTGGGATTACGACAGCGGCGGTCGTAATCCCAAAGTCCATGGCCTACGCGAGCATCGCGGGATTACCAGTACAGGCGGGCCTCTATGTGGCGCTCGTGCCTATGTTCGTCTACGTCTTGCTTGGAAACGTCTCGTCCGTTGAGCGTAAGCAGTACTAGCACTCTCGCGATCCTGACGGCTACCGAGTTGACGCTCGCTGTACCTGGCGGAGACCCCGCTCACCTGATGACTGCAGCTTCCACGCTCGCCCTGCTGGTGGGCGGTTTCCTGATAACCGACCTGCTTCAGGACGGCTTCGATTTCGTCCCGGCGTCGACTACACCTTGCCGCTTCGCATGGCGCGGCGTCCAGTGCTAGTCGTGAACAACGAGTTCTTCATCGTTCCCGGAAACAACCCTTCGCCAACGGCGGCAGCAGCTACACCCAGAACCGCTTCCAGGTGGGAGTACGACTGCCCATCGCCGATTCATTCTCTGTTCGGCCTTACTACTTATTACAGTCGGTCAACCTGCCCAGTGGCTGGGACACAAACCAAATTGTTGGTATCTCGCTCGCCTTTAAGGTCGCACGCAAAAACAAGGGACGCGTTGCCGTTAACGGCTCTGGCTTGCATAACGCACGTAGGGCCGCCGGGTCTGATTTTTCGAAGAATTTCGCTCGACTGACGCGCCAAAGGCGGGTCTGCCTGTGGCCGGCGGCCCTATCTCGTAGCGACGCGGGGTCATAGGAAGCATGAACTGAAGGAGGGTTCGCAGGCCTTAAATCTGCTAGGTCAGCTGCTTTCAGGTCCATCTGGCTCAAAGCGCCGCGGATTGGTAACGAGGAAATACGCATTACCCGGTTGAAGGCCAGCTACATTGCCATGATGATAAAAACTGCGGGCTGGATCGTCTGCCTAAAAACGAAGTCCAGTTCTCGCACGGAGGTTCAATGTATCCAACGAAGTTATTCTTGTCGATGATCTTAGCCTGTCTAAATGTCTCCGCGCCGCGCCAGACCATGCTTCATGTGGCTAATCATGGCGGACCTGTGAGCAACATCCAGGAAGTATCCAGTTCGTCTGCAATATCATCTGAACTACGAGCGATGGCGGCGAAGGGGCAGCTCGGGAATAACCCGAGCTCCGCTGGATACCGAGAGCAAATCAAGAGACTGTACGAATCCGCAAATTTTGCGCCATTGTGGATAAACAGTGATCAGCCAACATCGCAAGCAACATCTTTGATTGAGATTCTGCGCGCAAGCCGCCTGAAGGGACTGAATCCCAACGATTACGATGCAGAAGGCCTGGCGACAAAATCCAGGTCCCTCAAAGGGGCATCCGCGGCCGCTCAAGCATCGTTCGATGCAACTCTGACGCAATCGACGATTCGGTATATTTCGGACCTACGGGTCGGACGAGTCAATCCCAAACACCTGAAGTTCGACATTGATGTGCGGTCCAAACAATGCGATCTGCCGGAATTTATTGCTCAACAGGTTGTCCGTGCGGGAAACGTCCAATCTGTTCTGGATCAGATTGAGCCACCCTATGCTGGCTACCGCCGCATCGAGAGCATCTTGAAGCAATATCTGGATTTGGCTGCCAAAGGCGATGGCGCCAAAGTGCCAGCGGGAACCAAGACCATCGCTCCGGGCGATACGTATGCAGGAACTGCCCAACTGGCTGAGCGATTGCAATTGATCGGAGACCTTCCGCAGGGCGGAAGCTTCGATTCCTATAGCGGTGCCCTGGTCGAGGGAGTCAAAGCATTTTCAGGCAAGGCATGGTCTTGCGACCGACGGCAAATTAGATGCGGCGACCCTCCGTGAGTTGAACACTCCACTCAGCGCACGAGTACAACAAATTGATGATGCCTTAGAGCGCTGGCGATGGATGCCCACCGAGTTTCAGCAGCCCCCCGTTCTGGTAAACATTCCTGAGTTTCGGCTAAGGGCCTACTCCGCGGATCACCAGCTTGCGCTCACTATGAACGTCGTTGTGGGCAAGGCCGCGCCAACTCAAACGCCAGTGTTTACCGACGATATAAAGTTCATCGTGTTCCGGCCCTACTGGAATGTTCCGCCCGGAATTCTGCGCAGAACAGTCATCCCCGGCATTATGAAAAACAGCGGATATTTAGCCCGCGAGAAATTCGAGGTAACGGACTCCAGCGGCAGATTAGTGTCGCCGAGCGACGATTTGGTTGCAGGGCTGCGCTCGGGCAAATACTTCGTACGCCAGAAGCCGGGACCAACAAATGCCCTTGGCCTGATAAAGTTCATGTTTCCGAATACCTATTCTGTCTATCTGCACAGCACGCCGTCAACCGAGCTATTCTCTCGGTCGCGACGAGACTTCAGTTCAGGCTGTATTCGGCTAGAGAAGCCAGCCGAACTAGCCAATTTCTTGTTGCGGAATCAACTCGATGGACAACAACCGTGGACCTTGGCGCTGGTGCAAAAGGCGATGGACTCAGGCAAAGACAACCGCCAAGTTAACCTGTTGGTGAAGATCCCGGTACTTATTCTGTACGTGACAGCGGTCGCGGAGGAGGACGGTTCGGTGCACTTTTTTGACGATATCTACGGTCATGATAAGCGACTGAACGCCCTGCTTGCTAAAGGACCTCCGTACCCATAGACATTGACAGTAAGTGCGGATTTGCCTCGGTTTGTCCATGACTCGGCAGCATATTCTCTTCTTCCGCAATACCCGGTGAAATGAAGGTCTGCACAAGCGCAGCGCGTTTATCTTTACTTACTTGAGAGATAGTGGGCGGAGACTGGTTGCATCGTTCAGTGACATGCCTCGACTATGTCGTCTACTCCGCCCGCAGCGCCCGCACCGGGTCCACGGAAGCCGCCTGCCGTGCCGGAATCAATCCTGCAAGGCAAGCCGCCGCCAGCAGAGTCCCCACCGCCATCGCCAGCGCGCCGCCGCTCACCGTCGTCATCTCATACAGCTGCGACTTCACCAGCACCACCCCATACCACGCCGCCGGAACACCAATCGCCAGCCCCAGCAGCGTCTGCAGCAGTGCGCCGCGCATCACCATTGCCACCACGCCGCTGCGCTCCGCACCCAGCGCCATGCGGATACCAATCTCGCTCGTTCTCCGCGCCACCGCATACGCGGTCACGCCATACAGCCCCACCGTTGCCAGCAGCAGCGCCAGTGCACCAAACAGCGTCATCAGCGTCGCCAGCATTCGCTCATGCGTAAACTGGTCCGCAATCTGCGCATCGAAAGTCTCAAACTTCTGCATCGCCAGGTTCGGGTTGATTCCCATCAGCGTCCGCCGTGCAATTTGCTCCATATCACTCATCGGATGGGATGTCTCAAGGACAATGGCGCCAGCATATCCTGCCTCTGACGGCTGCGTCAGCGCGCCAAAGTACATGGGGTGCATCCCGATCCTGCGTAGGTCAGTGTAAGACGTTCCCCCTACAACGCCTACAATTTCGTAAGGCGTAGCGAGATTCCCTCCAGCAATAAAGCGCACTCCGATCGGGTTCTCTCCCGGTTTGAAGAGTGCCTTCACGAAGTCCTCGTTCACCACCGCGACATGCGGCGAAGTAGCCGTGTCCTGCACGGTGATTCCACGTCCCATCAGTACTCGTGTCCCCACCGAATCGAAGTACTCCGGGTTCACAATGATGTTCGTAGCATCCCTGTACACGTTCGGTTGTCCCACCAATTGAAGGCTGTAGCCGTCATCGTTGCCTTCCATCGGCGTAAAGGTGCTCACTCCGACCTTCACCACGCCCGGTATCGCGTGGAACCTATCTTCCAGCGTCCGGTACAGCACCTGTATCTCTTTGTTCTTCAAACCCGCCGCCTGTGCGTTGAAATGGACGATATAGCGGTTCTTCGACTCCAGCTTCATGTCCGTATGCTGCAGCCTGCCCAGGCTCTGTGCAAACAGCCCCGCACCCACCAGCAGCACCACAGACAACGCCGCCTGCACAACCACCAGCCCCCGCTGCAACAGCGAAGTCCCGCCCGTCGTCGTCCGCGTCCCGCTGCGCAGCGCATCCGCCGGCGGAGCCTTCGACCCCAGCAGCGCCGGAGCCACGCCAAACAGCACCCCCGTCACGACCGACACCAGCAGCGCAAACCCCAGCACCTCTGCCGATGGGCTCGCGCTGATCGGCACATGCTGCTCGCCTGGAAACGCCAGCATCAGCAGCATGCGGGCACCGCCATAAGAGACCGCCAGCGCCGCCGCCCCGCCCATCCCCGCCAGCAGCAGGCTCTCCGTCAAAAGTTGCCGCGCAATCCGGCCACGCATCGCACCCAGCGCCGCTCTGATGGAAAGCTCCGTCTTCCGCCCCATTCCCCGCACCAGCAGCAGGTTGGCAATGTTCGCGCAGGCAATCAGCAGCACCAGCCCGCTGATCCACATCAGCAGCTTCAGGTTCGAAGCGTAGCCCTTCTGCATCGACTGTGTGCCTGCACCGCCTGGAGCCAGCACTAAATGCGTCTTAGCGATATCCGCGGCTGTAAAGGCAGGATCTGTCGCATGCACCCGCTTGAGCTGCGCGCTCAACTTCTCCTGCAGCGGCCCAATCGCCGTCCCCGGCTTCACTCGACCAATAATGTCCAGCCAGTTCTGCGTCGGATCACGGAAACCCTTCCCACCCGCTTCATCGGGCATCGTCGCAATCGGCAGGTAGAAATCCGGTGGCGTGCTCGACATCCGATCGCCATAGAAACCCTGCAGGCGCCACGCCCACCACCGTCACCGGCTTCGTATTCATCCAGAAGGTGCTGCCGACCACCGAACCATCGCCGCTGTAGGCATCCTTCCACGTCGCATAGCTCATCACCGCCACCACGGGTGCACCGGAAACATCATCCGTGTCGGAAAGCAGCCGTCCTGCTGCAGCCTGCAGCCCAAACATACGGAAGTAGTTTCCAGAGACGAACTCACCCATCCGCGGCTTTGCAGCCTCCTGGCCCCCATCACGCCGCATCACAACAGGCCGATTCTCAAATCCCGCCTGCATCGCCGCCAGCTCTTCAAACTCCGGCGTGTTCTTCTTCATCTGCTCATAGGTGTCGGTTGAAAACATGCTGTAGTCTCCGTCGTGCCACGTGTTGGGCCCGGAGTTCTGGCAACAGTCAGCCCAATCACCCACACGCACCAGCGTCTTCGGATCAACCACCGGCAAATTCTTCATCAGCACCGCATTCACCAGCGTAAAAATCGCCGCATTCGCGCCAATCCCCAGCGCCAGCGTCAATACCGCCGTCACCGTAAACCCCGGCGTCTTCCACAACTGCCGCAGCGCATAGCGCAAGTCCTGCACCAAATTCTCCATGCGCAGCCATCCCCACCGCTCGCGGGTCAGGTCCGCAACCAAGGGCACATTCCCAAACTCACGCATCGCTTCTCTCCTCGCATCTTCAGGTGTCTCGCCCGCAGCCACGCGGTCCGCCGCAGCCATCCGCAGATGGCTCCCAATCTCGTCCTTCAAATCTTTCTTGCGTCCGTCGAACAGGCTCACAGCGCACTCTCCTTCGCGCCCATGATCGTCTCAATCGTCGCAACCATCTTTCCCCAGCGCTCATAGTCGTTGGCAAGCCGCTTTTTCCCCAGCGCCGTGATCCTGTAAAACTTGGCCCGCTGGTTCGCATCGCTTTTTTTCCACTCCGCCGAGACCCAGCCTGCACGTTCGAGCCGATGCAGAGCCGGATACAGCGACCCCGTCTCCACCTGCAGCACCTCATTCGAACTCACACGAATCGCCTGGCTGATGCCATACCCGTGCTGCTCGCCCCACTGCAGCGTCTTCAAGACCAGCATGTCCAGCGTTCCCTGCACCAACTCAATCCGGTTCTGACATCCACTCGTCGCCATAGGCTGTAGGCCCTCTACATGAAGCTGTAGACACTCTACATCCATTCACCGAAGCGTGCAAGCCAATCATGAGAACGTCAGGACAGATTCCTGAGAAACGGCTTTCCGGCAACTTGCCCCAAGATCGCAGCTAATGCGGCCTCGGTTAGTGACAAATCGCCAGTGCACTCAATCCCAAGCGATGAGTAACGATGAGCTTCTCATGGCGAGTGCGGCACATTGCACTTGGTGGCGGCATATCGGTTTATCCAGCATTTGTCGCGCGAAAAGCAGGCCATGGAAATGACAGAGTATGGAAAGGCCCACCCGTGGGGCTCCGTTTGCTGTGCACTTGTTTTCGGCGTTGAAGGGACAGACGGAGCAATCACCGCTCCAATTTTGATCTCCTGACGCGCCCTGACTCAATGGTAGTTGTTCCATCTGTCCCGGCCCTGTCGTCCCGGCCGTGTCACCCCGGCCGTGTCCCCGGCCCTGTCCAAGGGAGTCTATGTCGCATTCTCGTTACCCTGATTGCCCCGTTCGTGACAGTCAGGCCTTGCGGTATTTTCACCGGGGAAACCAAAGGAAATCGGCAGAGTCCCCGAGTTCCCCCCCGAGTTCCCGATTGCCGTTCGGGGATAGGTGATAGCAGCCGTATGATCGTAATCAGGGCCACGGAAACGTTTGTCAACGCAGCACTGTGGTTCAGAGGATGAGAGCTTGAGAATCGATCCTGTCGGAGTGGTTGGGTTAGGCCTTTTGGGCAGAGGAATCGCAGCATCGCTTGTCGGCGCCGGAGTGCATGTCGTCGCCTTCGATATAAGTCAACAAGCCCGACAGGAGGCCGTTCTCCTTTATTGAAAACGCCATTCAGGAGATGGTTGACCATGGCGTCCTGGCTCCGCAGACGGCCGCTGCGTGGCCCGAGTATCTAACTCTTTGCGACTCGATTTCCGTTCTCAAGCCCTGTGCGTTTGTCATCGAGAGCGTTTACGAGGATCTTTCTGTCAAGAGACAGGTGTACGAAGAACTCGAGGCCATCGTGGGGCAGGATACTCCCATTGCAAGTAACACTTCTGCACTTCCGATTACACTGCTGCAGCAGGGCCGAACGCATGCCTCACGCTTTCTCGGCATGCATTGGTCACAACCGTGTTACGCCACACGCTTCCTGGAGATTATTCGCGGGGAACTTACTTCGGATGCCTCCCTCGAGCTCGCCGTGGAGCTAGGCCGAAGAGTTGGTAAGGAGCCTTCTATTGTCAATCGGGATATTCCAGGCTTCATCATTAATCGGTTGAGCTACGCGATGTATCGGGAAGCTGCCCATCTTGTCGAATCTAGGTGTAGCGGACGTCAAAACGGTAGATCAGGCGTTCTGCAACGCGGTTGGATTATGGGCTTCGTTCTGTGGCCCTTTCCGGTGGATCGATATAACCGGGGGACCGGGCCTTTACGCGAAGGTATGGCCGGAATTCTTCCCGATCTTGCAGGCAGTTCTGAAGTGCCTGCCCTGTTTACCGATCTGCAGGGTTCACGGGGAGCTCTCGATGGCAAGGGCTTCTACACGTACGAGCCTGGAGAGGCCGGGCGCTGGCAAAAACTCTTCCATGAGCACGCCTGGGAGCTCAAACGGCTACAGGAACGAGTTCAGCCACCCACTGAGGACGGCGGTCATCCCCGGTGACCCTTCCACGCTCTCTCGAAGAACCGAAGCCAGTTGGCATGGAATATCCCTTCGATGTCATTTTCGGTGTATCCGTGTTGTTGCAGCAACGGTCTGAGCTTCTGTAGGTCGGCGATGGTATCCAACTCCTGGGGACATTGTTCCGTACCGAATCCACCGTCCAGGTCGCTTCCAATCGCCACGTGCTTTGCATTGCCGGCGAGTTGGCAGATGTGGTCGATGTGTCGAACCGAGGAGTCGAGCGAATGGCCGCGCTTGCTTATCCATACCGTGCTTCCAGTCAGGGACTATCATCCATGCATCGAAGGGCGCACCGATGATACCGTCGCGCTCGATGATCAAGCGGATCTGCGCATCGTCGAACTGCCGGTCCCCGGGAACCAGCGCGCGACAGTTATTGTGGCTTGCCAGCACTGGGCCCTTGAAATGATCGGCTGCTTGCCAGAAGCTTTCATCCGCGAGATGAGTCATGTCGAGGATCAGGTTGAGTTCCTCCATTACTCGCAACAGTTCTCTTCCGGCTTGCGTCAAGCCACCTGGGCTGCCGGTTCCGTGGGCATAGGCACTGGGTCCGTAATGAGCCAATCCCACGACGCGCAAGCCGGCCTGATACCAATCGACCGCGTGCGCCGGCGAAACGATCGGATCTGCCCCCTCCATGCTCAAGATGAAACCGAACGGCGTGTCGGCGCGATCGGTTTTCCACTCCGAGAAGCTATTTTCAAGGGACGGCCAATCGATCAGGATGCGGCAGGCGCCGCGTCGTTCGAGGAGACGGTAGTATGCAAGTTGGCCCTGGGCCGTTGCAGAGGCAATCTCCTGGGTGCGAAAGTCTATCGAGGATCGACCCCGCGGATTGCAACGAGCCAGGACCGTCGCCAGCGCGATACCAATTTTGCCGCGGCGCATATCTGGAAATGCAACCGTGTTTGTAGCTCGGCCCTTGTCGTGCACGCCGGCTTCGGAGAGACGAATGGCCTCCACGGTTTGGTCCAAGTCCCGGTTCCACCCCAGCGCATTCCACGATAGGTCGAGATGTGCATCGATCATGACGATGCGGTCGTCATCCGGATCCGGCATCTTTTTTCCTTTCTCTTACCGCTTCCCCCGGAGTAGATTACGCGGATTGGGTAACAGTGTCGCCTCTCAAAATTACGGCGCTTTCCAGTCCAGGGCATAAACATCCTGAGTGGGCGGTTACGAAGCAACACGGGCGAATCATCGGGAGCGAGGGTGCCAGACAAACACTACACTTCTCGCTTCGGTCCGGGATCGTATTTTCACAAACAGCGCACTCACTTTGCTCCAATCCAGTCGAGCGAATAAACGTCTTGTGTTCCTGAGTCGCGGAGCATAAGGGGGGCGTCTTCGGGATCCAGTCCGAGCCAAAAACGCCAAAAGCCCGTGGTTAGAAAACCTCTCAAATCGGCAACCTGCTCGAGCTTGCGGTCGCTGACCCGAATTCTAAGCACCGCGGGTTTCTCCGCATAATGTAGGAAGTAGACGTACTGCGAATCTCGCGACCAGTTGGGGAAGTCGATTGTAGTTTGAATCAGATCTGACCACTTGCCGGTTTGGAAATCGAACAGCACCATCTTGCGTGCGTCCTTGGTCATCGCAACGATATGCCGTCCATCGGGCGACCAGCGGGGTGAAGTATACCCGACCGATCCGGGAATGGAAGATACGCGATGGCTTTGGAGGTCTATTAACCGCAGCACGGGAGGACCATTGGGCGCGACCTCCTCGAACAGTATCCGGTCCCCGCTTGGAGACCAGTTTGGTTCTCTGCGAGCGACAGAATTCCCCGGCACCATCGGTTGCGGCGTGCCTCCGTCAGCCGGGACTGTATATATATCATCCACGGTTCCTTTTCTGTAGCCCCAGAATGCGATTTGCTTTCCGTCTGGCGACCAGCGTGGATTCAGAGGATAGATCGGCGGATCGGTAAGTTGCAGCCGCTCGCTACCGTCGACCCGGCTGCGCCAAAGACTTCCCACGGGATAGGTCACGTAGGCGATCCATTTTCCATCCTTTGAGAAAGTAGTGGTTTCTGCTGAGATGCCGGAAAGAAAAGGTAGGAATTCGCCTAGCTGCTGGTTGTAGCGGGAAAGCGTCCCGCGGAGTGTGGAGCCAACTACAAAAAGCTTCTTGCCGTCTTTGCTTGGAAGAGGAGAGGACAGCGGGATGGGGCTCGAAGTAAGCTGCTGCGGCTTACCGTCTACCCTCCCGAAAGGGCCCGCCTTGTCCGGTAGCGCCCATATCTGACCATTCGCCTCAAAGACAAAAAACTTCCCATCTGCGGTCCAATTTCCGTTTGCATCGCCAGATGGTTGTCGCCAGTCTGGAAGCAGGCGATGAAGGTGTTTTCCCTCCACCGTGACCTCCCAAAGAGAACGGTCGGCAATGGTGAGGGCTTGCCAGGTGAACCGAATCCGTCTCCCGTCCGGGGAGAATTGGGGAGTGGTGATAAATCCTCCGAGCGAAGCCAACTTCCGTGCTCCGCTCCCGTCGCCGTTGGAAAGAAACAGGTCGCCGCGATTGCAATAGGCCAGCATGACGCCGCCGGGAGACGAGGCTGCATCGGTGACCAGCACACTGCCGATTCGGCGCGGTTGGCCATTGAGCACCGGCAGCCACCACAGACTGCCTGGATCGGGCAGCTCCAGACCTGGGCGCTCGATAGCTAACAATTCGGCACCGTCGGCTGATGTCCCAACAGGAAGGGTGTATTCGGCGGGGGCCGGCATCCGGACCGGGTCGCCGCCCGTGACCGGCATCTGCGCGATTCCGGGTGCAGTCTGATACTCCATGCCCAAATAGAGCCTCGACCCGTCCGTGCCGGCCAGGAACTTTGCCTCGCCATCGTGGGTGAGCTGGGTATAGTTCGAAACCGCTGGAACTGGCGGGGCACTTGCCCGGTAGTAAGCAATGATCACGGTGGCAATAGCCAGCAGCCCTAGAAGAGACACCAGCCAACGCCGCCGCCAAGCCGGCCCTTTAGGGACTGCCTGGTCCCCTGTTTGGGGATTCGAAGAGGTCTTAGCCGGTAGGTTTTCTTGAGAAATGGGAGAGGGACGATCAACCACTGCCTCCACCGCGTTCCCCTGCAGTTTCTTCAAGTCTGCGCGGATCTCCCCAGCATGCTGGTAGCGGAGGTCGCGGTCTTTTTCCAGGCAGCGATCAATGATGCGTGCCAATCCGGCCGGAACAGCAGGATTCAGTCGCGCTGGAGTGACCTGTACTTGTTGAACGATGGAGATGAGAAGCTCCCCGGTTGTGTCTCCCTGGAAGGGGGAGCGGCCGGTGCACATCTCATAGAGCAGAATGCCAAAAGAAAACAGATCGGAGCGGGCGTCGAGCGGTCTGCCGAGCGCCTGCTCGGGTGACATATACGCCGCCGTCCCCAGTGCGGCTCCAAGGCCGTCGGTAAGGTACTGCCGCTCCTGGGAGGAGTCCACACCGCCGGCGAGTTCCTTAACCGGCACCATCTTTGCCAGGCCGAAGTCCAGAACTTTGGCGTTTCCACGCTTGGTTACAAAAATGTTTGCCGGTTTGATGTCGCGATGGATGATACCCCTGTCATGGGCCGTTTCGAGCGCGTCCGCTATGTCGCTGGCAAGTTCGATCACCCGCTCAATGGGAAGCGGGCCATCCTGAATCAACTGCTTCAGGGTTTCGCCAGTCAGGTACTCCATGGCGATGTACGTACGTCCACCTTCTTCGCCGATCCCGTAGATGGTGCAGATGTTGGGATGATTGAGCGCGGACGCGGCACGGGCCTCCCGCCGGAAACGCTCGAGTGCAGATCCGTCGCCGGCAAGGCTATCTGGCAGAAACTTGAGCGCTACAAACCGGCCGAGGAGCGTGTCTTCTGCCTTGTACACCACGCCCATGCCACCGACGCCGATCTTCTCTAGTCCACGGTAATGGGAGATGTTTGGGTCGGTCATGGTCGGCCATCAGCATGCCAGGCTCTCTAAACACGACCATTATGGATGACGCGCCTCTTGCAGGTCCAATTCGGTGCGGTTGGCCTAAGGCTAAGCTCGGTATCTTCGACCTAGAACATGCAAAGGCCGCTGTGCTACGCAGCCTCGGTTCCCGGGACTCCAGGCGTAGATATCAGCATGCCATCGTTACCTACTGAGGTGGCGGCCTCAATTCAATTGGGAGCTAAATTGCACAGCCTATTCGCAGCGCAATGCCACCATTGGATCGATACGCGATGCCCTCCGGGCGGGCAGGTATCCGGCAAGAACCGCTACAACCATCAGCAAAAAGACTGCTGTCAGCAGATTCCACGGATCTCTTCCGTCCAGCCCGAACAGCATGCTTGTTACCATCCGCGATCCGGCCAGTGTTACGAGGACACCGATCGCGATGCCTACGCCGACCAGAAGGGCGATCTCGAGCAAGACCTGCCTTCGGATCCGCGAGCGGTCCGCGCCCAGCGCCATGCGAATGCCAATTTCGTTGGTCCGCCGGCTCACAACATACGACATGAGACCGTAGATTCCGATGCTCGAGAGAAAGGCGGCCAGAAGTCCGAAGAATGTGGAAAGTTGCGCGATGAGAATTGAGGATTTTGCCGATAGAGACACTTGCTCGTCCAGCGTAGTGACATGATCGATGGGGAGATTGCGATCGACGCTGTGGATGGTTCGCTGCACTGCGGCTGAGATGGCGCCTATGTCTCCCGAGTACCGAACATCCAGATCAGCAAAGTACCCCGGCATTTGTGTGTAAGGGAAATAGTCCAATGCCATGGCGGGTTCAGCGAGGTTCTCAACCTTCACATCTTTCGCAACGCCGATGACTTCGACGTCGTTGGCATGTTGCTTGTCTTCGGTTCCGTAATGCCGTCCAATCGGCGAACCACCGGGGAACAAGGTGCGAGCCGTATACTCACTGATGATGGCAACCTTGGGCGAAGTGGCAGTGTCCTGCGGACCGAAGCTGCGACCTGCCACTAACTGAATCTGCATGGTGCGAAAATAATCGTTGCCGACGACGTTGTGCCAGACTACGACATCCTGGTTGTTGTCATACCCTTGAACGAAGATATGGCCACTCCAGCCCCCCTGGTTGAAGGTGAATTCGGAGTAGCTGACGGCCCGCACGCCTGGAAGCGCACTCACTCGCCGTTGAATTTCCTGGCGCAAGACACCGAGACGAGGATCGTCTGCCTTGTACCCGGCAGAACTTTCGTCGGGTTGCAGAACAAGGACATTCTCCTTATTGAATCCCGTTTCAACATGATTGAGATTGACGAGGGTGCGGAGAAATAGCCCGGAACCGACAAGCAGCACGAGGGAACACGCTACCTGGGAAATAACCAGGACCCTGGCCAGCAGGCTCTTCGCCGCGTTTCCCGATGCGCCTCGGCCGTCCTTCAACGAATTGGTGAACTGCAACCGTGTCGCACGCAGTGCCGGAATCGTGCCAAAAAGCGCCGCCGTGAGGAGCGTGATCCCAAGTGTAAAGAGCAGCAGGTTCACGTTCAGGGATACATCCAGCGGTAACGTATCCGTGCCGGATACCATGCGCAGCAGGAGCCGGCTGGCAACAGCGGCGAAGGCTACACCAAGTGCACCTCCGGTCAGCGCGAGCGTGAGGCTCTCTGTCAATAGCTGGCGGACCAATCGGCCGCGTCCCGCTCCCAGCGCCTGGCGCACGGCCAGCTCGCGTGCACGCATAGTGGAGCGGGCGAGCAAAAGATTCGCGATGTTGGCACAGGCGATCAGGAGCACCAGCGCGACCACTATCATCAGAATCTTCAAAGGCATGGAAAAATCTTCGCGAATATCCGAAATGCCAGTTGCCATGGACGTGAGCGGAACCCGCGCCCTCGCCAGCTCCGTGCGATTTCTTTGTGCCTTTGTCTTGTCAGGGAAGCTGCCCAGGAGCTGCTGAAATATTTGCTGGAAAACGAGATTCACATCGGTCGAGGCTTCCTCAAGGCTTACGCCGGGTTTCAAACGCCCCATGATGAGGAGCGAGTTGATGGAAATGTCCTTGTATCCCGAGTGGTGCGGCGGGACAGCCTGAACCATCGACAGGGGAATCCAGATGTCTGGGGATTCGCCAACCTTGGTACCAAAGAACTCAGGCGGCGCGACGCCGACGATGGAGAAGACGGTCGATCCGATTCGAAGGTTTTGGTTTAGTACCGCTGGATCGCGTGCCAGGCTACGCGTCCACCACGCATAGCTGACGACCGCGACCGGATGATCGCCTTCTGAGTTGTCGTCTTGATCGGTCAGCGTACGTCCCATCAGGGCATGAACGCCAAGCAACTGGAAATAAGTGCCGGAGACAAGCTGGATCTTCATCGGCTCTTGTTCAGCACGCTCCGCGGCAAAACCATGCACATCGTTCGTCATGCTGAAGAGGGCAGCCACATCGGAGAAGACATGATTCCTCTGCTGCAATTGGCGATAGAACGGGTAGGAGTAGAGGTCTGTCGATGCGAATGCGTTGGTGATGCCAGAAGCTTGCCCTTTGCCCAATAACACAAGCTGCGCGGGGTCCTTCACAGGGAGTGAGCGCAGCATCACCGCATCCATGAAGGTAAAGATGGCCGTATTCGCGCCAATGCCAAGCGCCAACGACAACAGGGCTACAATCGTCACGCCCGGACTGCGCAGCATGGCGCGTATCCCATAGAGCGTGTCTTGCGCAAGACTTTCCAGCCAACCCCAGCCCCATGTCATCTGGCTTTTCTCCATGAGTACAGTGGCATTTCCAAAACGCCGATGCGCCGCAGAGGCTGCCTGCTCAAGCGGCATTCCTTGTTCGGCCTGCTGCTGTTGCCGCAGATCCAGGTGCAGTTGCATCTCTTCTTCGAGGTCGGCGCGAAACTGATGCCGATGCAGCAGCATGCCGATACGCCGTCCAAGCTCCCTCAGCCAGTTCATCGCGATGCCTCCTCAAGCGGTTTGAATGACTCGAGTGATTGCTCCCATAACGCGCTCGAATTGCGACACTTCCATGGACAACTGCTTGCGACCGAGCTCGGTGAGGCGGTAATAGCGCGCCCGGCGGTTGCCCGCGGTCGTTCCCCATTTTGCGAGGACCCAGCCTTTGATCAACATGCGCTGGAGGGCGGGATAGAGGGAGCCCTCTTCCACCTGGAGCACCTCTTCCGACGCGTGTTGGATCGAGCCGGCAATCTCGTAGCCGTGCAATTCGCCATGCAGGGCAACTGTTTTCAGGATCAGGAGATAAAAGGTTCCGGGGGGAATCTCATCACGATTCACAGTTACCTCACGATTTCTCGGCCACTGGCATAGGTAGACTATGCCAGTATCTGAGGGTGGACAATTTCTGTCAATAGGATTGCGAAATCTGGTTTTCAGCAACCAGGTGACAGACTGGACGTACCCCATACCCGCACCACCACAGGTCCATACATGAAATCGTGGATCGCTATTTACTCTGATTCAAAGGCCAGTTCGCTCTGTGCGCATCCAAACCGGCTTTAGGAGGGCGCCCTCCTCCGATTTTCGCTGTCTCAACACAGGGATCAACACTCCGTCCCCCCTACTCTCTCGCAAAACAGACGATTGGCGAACAAGAAATCGATTCCCCGCTCGATCGCGTGGGAAACGGTTTTTGTCAGTCATGATTGATACGAATGAATATACTAGGAGACTGATTTCGCTTTGCCGGTATACCTATGAATCGACGTGAATTCCTATACACCACTGCCCTCGGGTTGGCTGCGGCCGCCGTAGCGCCCGCGCAAGAGTATGATCGCGACAAACGCCGGCGAGTTGGTTTGATCGGTTGTGGATGGTATGGAAAATCATGCCCTGCTCGACATTCCACTGCTCGCGCATAGAGAGGTGGAATGCAAGCTCCTCGTCCAGTCTCTTTTCGAGCTTCTTTCGTTGAAAAAGCGTGGCAACACGGGATATCCACGACATTGCTTATCTCCGGGTTTATGAAGGCTCGAAAGCCAGGGCGAGGGCGACGGCGTGCGTAATTTTTTCCCAGTGCTCTCGCTCGGAACGTAGCTGCCTGCGACCCTGGGCTGTCAGGCGATAGAAGCGAGCACGGCGATTGTTGTCGCTCACGCCCCACTCTGATGCGATCCACCCATCCTGCTCCATGCGATGAAGGGCCGGGTAGAGCGAGCCCTCTTCTACGCGCAGAACATCGTTTGAAATGCGATGGATGTGGAGGGTAATTCCCCACCCGTGCATGGGGCCCTGTTCTAGGCTCTTCAGTACGAGCAGGGCCAGAGCTCCCTGCAGATTGTCGTTCTTAGAGGGGGTCATCAATCCCTCTCCCATAGATTTCTATAGAAGAATGCGCCTACCGTGCGTGCCTGTCAAGATCGAGGCCGATTGCGAACCACACCGCCGGCTTTGACGAGCGCTTCCGGGATAGTGGGCAGGCGCGGTTTCAACTATGACCGTCTGGTTAAACTGGTCCATCTACAAAGAAGTGAGATGGGAAGGTCTTTTGTCTTTGACGGCCTGGGGTGGAAGCTGCTGGCCTGCGCTAACTGCCCGGAAAATGGCGGTGCTTGGTGAAGACATAGTGACCAATGAGCCAACCTGCTGCGGCGCCGACGAGTACGTCTGTCGGAAAGTGCTCCTGGCCAAGGACACGTGTTACACATACACCGGTGGCCGCGGTATAGACTCCGGCTTGCACCCACTTCGAGGGATATTCGCCGGCAACGACGGCTGCTACGGACCAAGCGAGTATGCTGTGCGAGGAAGGAAACGAGCTGCCCGTGCCGGTGCCGGAGGTAAAGAAATCGCCCGCCGCATTGTTTGTAAGGGGGCGCTCGCGGCGAAAGATAATCTTCGCCACTTCTTCCACTACGACGCTATCTACGAGACTTTCGCCGCTCAGTAAACCTGTTTCCCGCGCATGAGCGTCTCCCTTAAATAGACCGACCCCGTAAAGCACTACCGGGACGGCAATTTCCCCCGCCAACAAGGAGTTCGAGACGTTCACATTGTCCTTGTTGAAGGTACGGTCATGCGATACCTCGCGCATGGTGTCGGTGTCCGTCGCCAGAGTCGTACCGATTCCCGCACCTAAGGGCAGGAGCCAGATCAGATCGTGCGAGCGGACGCGTACAGGGCTGGTCCAAATAGGAATCTGATCCGTGATTATGGCAAGCGGCAGGCCTTTTTCCGTGACAGGCTTCTGCGCGGCCGGAGTATCCGGAAGCGACTGATCCGAGTCTGATATGAAAGTTGCCGCTGCAAGCGGAGAATCAACAACGTAGCCTGAAGGGCAGGTGGCTGCGGTCGAGATTCCCAAAAACAAGATCATGCCTTTAGAGAACGCCGTGGTCAGAATGACTCCCTCTGGCGCTTGTCTCTCTGGAGGACAGGGCGCGCTGTGTGCTGATGAAGAAATGCCTTATAGTGAACCCTTAAGGGTCCCAGGAATCTTAAAGTTCATCGTCGCAATCCGGCCGGTAGGCCGGACTGCGGTTGCTTTTCTCCCAGCGCTCGCCTGACCGATCAAAAAGCAGGAACAGTGGTTCCCTTCGGCTCCTGAGGAGCCAGATCCGCTGCTTACATCTTAATGATTTAGGAGGAAAGGTCAAGCCACATCTTAAATACTTAAGACATCATGAGGGATTCGATGGTAAGCTGCCTGCATTGGCGTTTCGTCCTTTCCGTAGCGAGCGTGACACTAGATGCAAAAGAAGCCATTGAAGGAGTCAAAGCCACAAAAGCACAACTTGCTCCCCACTGCGGCTGAGTTGCGTTTGTTGCAAGTTCTCTGGGAGATCGGCAACGGCACTGTAGAGGACGTGGTCGATGCCCATTCTCCAAAGGAACGGCCGAACTACAAGACGACCCAGACCTTGCTACGAATCATGGAGCAGAAGGGTTTCATCGACCATGAGCGCCGGGGACGTGTTTTTGTCTTCAGGCCTTTGATCTCTCGAAAAATAATCGACCAACGCGCCGTGCGGCTACTGCTTTCCAGAAACTTCGGCGGCTCGGCTACCAGTTTGCTCCTCAATATGTTGGAAGTCGGCCCGGTCAATGTAAAGGATCTGAATGAGTTAGAGGCGCGGATTCGGGAGTATCGCCGGAAAAACGAGGCCGGTAGCTCGTAAAGGGATTGACTCGGAGGCCCCATGTCTGCAGAGACACAGCTCGCCATCGTTGCGACTTTCGCCGGATTCTTGCTTAAGGCGTCGCTTGCCTTCTTGATTTGTTGGGCACTCAGCGAATTGCTCGTTTCCCCGAGTAAAAAATTCAAGGTGTGGTTAGCCTTCCTGTCTGGTTCAGCTTGCTATTGGCTCTGGCTAATACAGGCATTTGTTCCGATTCAACTGCCGCGCGGAAGAGTTCCGCTGCCCTCAGTCCCGGCACTAACCGGCCCCGTCGGCAATTTGCAACTGCAAACCTCTTGGGCATTTCCTGTCTCGATAGCTTTGCCGGTCTTGGGGGCGTTGTATTCCCTGGTGCTGGGGTATTTTTTGCTCGCGGGCATCAAACAAAGGTTGCAACTACGATGGGTGCTCCGATTTGCTTACAAAGCTCCTAAGCACATCGAGGATGTCTTTCGGTCAATCGTGCAAGATATGTACGGTGGTAGAGTTCGCCTGTTGGTGCTGTCGGGAATTCCGTCTCCAGCGACCTTCGGGTGGGTTCGGCCAACGGTGCTGCTTCCTTCATTTTGCTTAGAACGGGATGGCGGTGAACTTGAGTATATTTTCCGTCATGAACTGCATCATATTCGTCGGCTGGATTTCGCTTGCAACGCGATCGCATCGCTGTGCCGGGCGCTGTTATTCTTTCATCCTGCGGCCTGGTACGCCATGCGGCGGCTTCAACTGGAGCGAGAATTTGCTTGCGATCTGGCCGTGGTTTGCGACTCGCCAGATCAGCGCGCTATGTATGCCGAATGTCTGATCCGTTTCGCTCGGCTTAACCTTGCTGAGGCGCCCAGACCCTGGAACCTGGATTTCGCCGGCAAGTCTGTTCAACTCAAAGCGCGAATTCACAAACTGTTGAGCGAATCTAAAGAGTTCTCCGCCTGGTTGCTGAGCTTCCGAGCCGCTTGTGGAATACTCCTATGCGGCGGATTTCTTACCCTTCTGCCATCACTTCGCGTCGCGCTCTCGTATGCGCAGCGCGAGATCAATCAGTCCGCAAATCCTGCGCTGACTAAATCGGCGGCGGATCTGCGCCCCCAACGGCGGTCGAAAGCAAGGAAATCAGTTTCCATAAGACCGCCAATTGCTCCCACGGCTTCTGCGGCCCCGCTCCAAGAAGAAGTCCAACTTGTACCGCAGGTCTCGGCTGCGATACAGGAGACCCAAGGCGACTTTTCTCTGCACCGTAACAATCTAGACGGAGCTGATTCTTCCTCAACGGCGTCTTCGAGCGGAAATACTCCTACCTCACGCTTGCCTCCGATGGCGCCCGGAGTGCCTGGGGCACAACGTCCATCCGTCACCTCGATCATTACGGACGCCGCCGCCCAAATCGGCCGGATTGGTGATCACGATCACGATAAGGACCTTCGTTGATTTACGCCTAAAGCGAGTATGTGACCCACGTAGCGCAAGTTTAACCCAGAGCTTAACGCTAGCCACGATAGTCCATGCAAGTACACATCGACGGCAAGGACCTGCCATCATCATGGAAACGCGCAGGTTCCATACAGGATTGCCGCCTTGGCTCCGATGAAAATCGGCCTTCAGTGCAGCCACTCACTGAGTGCCTGCGAGACCGCTCAAGAAGGGGCGCGCAAAAACCGGGTCGACCAAATCTCATCCGTTCGCCGCTTCCCTACGCTTCGGCCGCGCCCGCGTATTGTCTGGTTAGGAATTCGGTTCAGAGCATGGCCAGGGTTATTTGGACGAGACCGACCCGTCAATATCTCTTCGAGATCTTCGCCGGAATGGTGGTACGCAAATAGTGGGTATGAACCTCTACCCTGACAAACGTCCACATTCGTCGACCGCGAGCAAGCGATCAAGGGTGTTCGCTACATACCTGACACTTGGCGGCAGAATCAGATCGCTGTGACCCGCCGGCACCTCAACAACCTCCAATTCACGACAGATCCCCTTCCATACCCGAAGCGGATCCGGCCAGCGCGGATTGGGGATGGCTGCATGAAAAAAGACTACTTTACCAGAGTACGTCTTTGGGCGATATGCGGCCATCGCGACCCGCAAAGCCAGAATGATCCTCCGTTGCCGCGGCGATAGACTGAGAACACCTCGGAGGCCTTGCCCGTCGATGCTGGCGCGCTTAGGTGCTTTTCCAGCGACCACGCGAAGCCTGTCGGTGAAATGGCCGGCTTTCACAAGAATGTAGCCGACGCGCTGGCGCCAGGAACGAGCGCGGACCTCGCGCAGTTCTATCTCAACACGACACCGCTGGTGCATGAGCCAGTCTTGGAAGGTTAGGCACTGCTCGTCCAACTGGGTATCCAAAAGAGCGACCAGCTCAACCGTCTCCCCACCTTGCAACAACTGTTGCGCTATTTCGAGGGCAATCAATCCGCCCATGGAGAACCCTGCCAGAGCGTATGGTCCATGGGGCTGAACTGAGCGGATTTGCTCGATGTAATCCGCAGCCATATCCTCCACGCGAGAATTCGGCACTTCGCCTTCGCGAAGTCCGCGGCCCTGTATTCCATAGACGGCGCAATGGCAATCCAGTTCCCGTGCCAGTGCCCACAACTCCAGCAGCGTGCCGCTCATACTATGAGCGATAAACAACGGCCGCTCGCGTGTGCCCTCTCGGAGGGTCACGAGAGTGGAAGAGGAGATGAGTATCCTCACCCCGCATCAGTAGCGCCAACCGCTCGATGGTGGGCGCATAGAGAAAGCTCTCGAGCGGCAGATCTCGACCCGTCAGGGCGCGGATCTTCGCAACCACCCTGGCCGCGTGAAGTGAATTTCCGCCAAGCTGAAAGAAGTCATCCCGCGGGCCGATGGCTGAGAGGCCGAACACTTCCTCCCATAGCCTGGTAATAAGTGACTCCAGACTGTTGCTAGCCTCGTTTATCAATTGCGCCTGCATTGGCAGGTTAGAAGTCATTGCTCCTCCGGCTCTCAGCCCACATCTCTCAACAGAAACGCCGGCGGGTATGGCGCGCCCAGCAGCTCTTCACTGTTTGCCATTGCTTTCAGCCTCTTCGGCACCAGCACATTTTTCTGGGCGGCGATATGACGCAGCCAATTTCTATAGATACCCGAAGCACTCGATTGCCATGAGTTATGAATCCTCTTATTTGCCAAGATGACGGTGAGCTCCGATAACAATTCCTCACGTGTTCGAGCGAATGCTTTCTCCTGGAGCGCAGCTAATTGGTTGACTGTAGTCTCATCGAAATAGTTTCTTGGCATCGATGGGTAGTTGGGCACCTGGCCTTTGATGTAGCGTCCGACATCCCTCTGATATTCGCGGAGTAAAGACTCAGATTCATACTCCGGATGACCCTGGAAAAAGACGAAGAGCCTCTTCTGCTGCTTAATAAATGTGTCCACACCAACATCGGCCGAGCGGGTCAGCACCTTGTACCCACAATCTCTAAGCTGTTCTTCGGGAATGCCATTCCACCGTGAATGCGGCAGCTTGAAATGGGACACTGTTCCAGCGGTCAACCAGTGATCCGCCACCCGCGCGCACTCGAAAATACCAAAGATCTTATGATCTCTTTGCACTCGGCGAATGCCATCCATGTGCTGAACCGCCGCGTGAGCCGCCAAGCACGAAAAAATCGTTGCGTGGGTATTCTCCTCGGCCCATGCGAGCAATCTGATGAGGCTGTCCCAGTAGGGCTCATCGGCCAGATTCGCCGCCTTCGGTTCCCGGCCGGTCACAATCAGCCCATCCAGGTGTCCGTCCCAAAGGTCTTCGATGTTCGAGTATCGGCAGCCGATATGGCCGGCTTTGAAGTCACTGCGGGGGACTCCCGGCAGCGTATAGAACGACAAATGGATCGGCATGTTGTCCGAGGCCAATTCGAGCAATGAAATGAATTGCCGCTCCGTTGCCTTGAGTGCCTCGTCGGACATGTTGTTGATCAGGCCGATCTTGATACAGCCGTTGGGTTCGTCGTCAAACAAAACGGGCATCAGGGTCTCCCTTCGTAGTGGCCATTGTGGCGGCATCGAGGGCTTGCTTCAAATCTGCGATGATGTCGTCACTGTGCTCGATGCCGATACTGAGACGAATCATCTCCGGCACAACACCAGCGGCGCGCTGCTCTTCGGGTGACATCTGGCGATGAGTGGTGGAAGCCGGATGGCAGGATAGCGACTTGGCATCGCCAAGATTCACCAGGCGTTTAATCAACTTGAGCGCGTCATAAAATTTGACCGCGGCCTCGTAGCCGCCCCTAAGACCCACAGCCATCAGGGAGCATGCCCTATTACCGAGGTATTTCCGCGCCAAATCGTAGTGAGGACTCTCAGGAAAGCCCGCATAAGTGATCCATGCGATCCGGTCGTCCTCGCGCAGAAATTCTGCCACCTTTCTGCCGTTTTCCACATGGCGTTGTACCCGCAATGCGACCGTCTCGATCCCTTGCAGAAGGAGAAACGCGCTCAACGGAGAGAGCACCGCCCCGGTTGTCCGCTGGTAGACAGCGCGGCAACGGCCCAGGTAAGCACCCCTACCGAAGTGCTCGCTGTAGATCAGGCCATGATAAGAAGGGTCCGGCTGATTGAAATTACGAAAGCGATCGATGTGCTCTTGCCAGGGGAAATTGCCACTATCCACGATGGCTCCCCCGAGAGTGGTGCCATGACCGCCCATAAATTTGGTAAGCGATTGCACAACGATGTCGGCGCCAAACTCGATCGGCCTCAACAGGATGGGTGTGGCGACCGTGTTATCGACGATCAGCGGCACTCCATGTCGATGGGCCACTTCCGCCAGGCCCTCGATGTCGCAAACGTTCCCCGCCGGGTTGCCAACGCTTTCGCAGAACACGGCGCGCGTATCGCTGTCGATCAGCTTTTCCACTGCTTCGGGCCGATCTGTCTCCGCGAAACGGACGCCGACTCCCTGGTTGGGCAGGAGATGCGCGAACAGGGTGTGGGTGGTGCCGTAAAGCTGCGGCGTGGATATGATATTGCTTCCCAGCTCGGCCACATTTTGCACCGCGTACGCCACCGCTGCCTGACCACTGGCGACGCACATTGCGTCCCGCCCTCCTTCGAGCGCAGCGACGCGCCGCTCCAGCACTGCGGTGGTCGGGTTGCTGATCCGGGTATACCGGTACCCGTCCACCTCCAGATTGAACAGCGCCGCAGCATGCTCGGCGCTATCAAATTCATAAGCAACTGTTTGATAAATCGGCACCGCGACAGCTCTCGTCGTGGGATCTGTGTCATAACCGCTGTGGATGGCAATGGTTTCCTGTTTCATCTGTTCTCCCGCCCCTGGCCGGCTACCGCGTATTGCTCCTCATCTGCTAGCGAAATGATGGTTTCTGGTTCAACCAGCCGATTCATCTCGCTCACCACCCACTTGATATCCTCATCGGTTGTTTTGAAGCTGGTAATACACGCGCGAACCACCGGGATATCGCCGACGCGTGCGGCTGACATCCATGCGATCTGGCGCTGGTGCAAAGCGGCCAGGAACTCGGTAGGATCGAGTCCCTCCCGGGTAAAGCAAACCAGCGGCAATGGAGTCGAATTGACGATGCGCCAACCGGAGGCCCTCAGCGTGTTTCGGAGCACGTCGCCCATGCGCGTCTGATGTTCAATCATCTCGATATAGCCGGATTCGCCAAGCTGTGCCAGCGCCATAAACAGCTTGAGGCCAATAAAGCGCCGCGACCACTGAGCGGAAGTTGTCAAGGGATCGAACACCGGGCCGTCCTGTTTGTTTGGCATGTAAGTGACGTCTGCGCGGAAGGCTTCGCTGACCGTTTCCCGGTGGCGGCAGAAGAACATCCCGCATCCCATGGAAACCGAGAGCCACTTATGCGCGTCGCAGGTGATGGAATCGGCATCTTCGATGCCGGCCAGATAATGCTTGAGGGTTGGCGCGAGGATGGCACTACCGCCCCACGCGGCATCGACGTGAAACCATAGCCCCTGGTTGCGGCAGAATTGCCCCAGCTCGAGCAACGGGTCGATCACTCCGGTCGCCGTCGTTCCGGCCGTCCCGATCACCATGAACGGAGCGAAACCGTTCTTTCGATCTTCCGCAACTTGTCGTTGCAGTTCCCTAAGATTCATCTTTAGATCGCTGCATGTCGGTATTACACGCAGCGCTCTGCGTCCGAGTCCGGTCATGTGAGCGATCTTGTTGTAGCCGTTGTGAGCTTCCGCGGTCAGATAGATAGAAGGTGTGCCATTCAGGTGCCCAAGACCATGTTCGCCATAAGCGGGAAAGGCTTTGGTTAAAGCAACAACGACCGCTGAGAGGTTGGCCTCGCTTCCGCCACTGGTGAATGTAGCAATGGCATCTGCGGGCAGCCCGAATTTCGCCGAGAGCCAGCTAAGTGTATATCGCTCGATCTCGTTGGCTGCCGGCGAGGTACGCCAATTGGCCAGCTGGGGGTTGTACATGGCGACCAGCGTGTCTGCAACCACCGAGGCGAGCGTCACGCTGGGGTTAAACAGGCCGAAGTAGTGAGGATGCGTCACCTGCACTTGCCAGGTACGCATCATACCTTCTACATCGGCGATCACTTCCTCGAGCGGCAACGTTCGATTGAATTGGTATCGAGACGCGAGATAGCTTCTGATCTCTTCCGAGGTCACCGTGGGGAGAATGGGGCCGTGCGCAATATCGGACTGCAGGTGTGTGAAATCGCAGCGGAGTTCATCGATGAACATTGGTAGCTTCCCCCCAAAACAAGCAACTACAGACCTAAAGGCGAATGCCGCCCTTTTGAATGCGGTCATAGAGTTCCCGATCGAGGCGGATGAATGCACCCGATTGCAGGTCGTCAAAGTAGACAGCATCCTTACACGCGACCGGATCAAAGCCCTGGTTCACCAGCTCGGTCTTTGAATATTTAAAGGTTCCGGTAAGGTCCATGTTTTTTCGTATGCGCAGAAACAAAGGCCGCGCATACGGGGGGAGATGGTTCATCAGGTGCCGGCGAAATTCAGCCAGGCCAAATTCATCGTCGGTGACCAGCGCGGCCATGCCGGCACGGCCTTCGGTGGCCGGAATGGTGACACCGTAAACATTGGCGTGCTTAACTCCAGGGAAGGCGCAGATCGCTTCAGAAACCTCAGAAGTGGCAACGTTTTCCCCTTTCCAGCGGAAGGTGTCGCCGATGCGATCGACGAAGTAGAAATAACCCTGCTCATCCTTCCGCATCAGGTCGCCGCTGCGAACCCAGGTATCCCCGGGTTCAAAGACGTCGCGCAGAATCTTCCGAGCCGAAGCCTCCGGGTTGGTGTAACCCTCGAATCGACTGCCGACGTTCACCGGGTCTTCCACCAGTTTACCGATGGCTTCGCCCGGTTGATTGACGGCGCAACGGATACAAAATCCCTGTTCATTCCGCACTGGCTCGCCCTTCTCAACATCAAACAGCACCACGGCAGGCGAGAAGCGATGCGCCAGATAGGCGGGAATGTGGCCGATGGCCCCGCGCTTCCCCTGAACGTTGAAGAGCGAGACGCCGCCTTCGGTGGAAGCATAAAACTCGAGGATTTGCGGAATGCAGAAACGGTTCTTGAAGCTGTCCCACACCTCCGGCGCGAGCCCATTGCCGCAGGCCAGGCGGATGCGATGGCTTTTCTCTTCGGGTGACGGCGGAGTGTGCAGCAGGTAGCGGCAAAGTTCGCCGATGTATTGCAACATCGTACAGTCCCATCGCACGATGTCATTCCAGAACTGGCTGGCGGAGAATTTCTCCCGCAGGACGACTGTGCCGCCCGCTACCAGAATCGCCCCGGGCACTTGCACCCCGCCCACACTGTGGTACATGGGCAAACAGTTATACATCCGGTCAGCAGGCTGCACACCCATCATGCCGGCGAACCAATGGCTCCATTGCATAACCCGTGCGTGGCTGACGTTGGCGGCTTTGGGCAGCCCGGTAGTGCCGGATGTATAGATACAAAGTGCTTTATCGTCTATAGTCGTCGGCCGCTTCTCGCTCTCGCCGAGAGGGCCGCCAGGCTTTGCTTCGATTTCCAGATCAAGACGCGGCCACGAGCTGGGTTCGTTGCCATGAACCCAGATCGTGGCCGCAAGCGCCGGCAGAGCGGCTATTTGGCCGGCGAACTCCGAAGCGACAATGAGATGTTTGGGAGATACGACATGGACGCAGTGGGCCAGCGAGGAACCGGTCAAATTAACATTCAGTAGAGAAACGATGCCCCCCACGCTGCTGATACCGAGCCATATAGCAAGGTACTCAGGTCGATTGGTCATCAGCAGGCCGATCACATCGCCTTTAGCTATGCCCTGGTCGAGCGCCCAGCGCGCGTACTGATTGATTCGCTGCGACAGTTGCCGATAGGTCATACACTCACGGTCCGAGAGCAGTGCGGGCGTGTCGCCCAGTTGCGCGGCACGCTCCTCAATCACTGTGGAGAGAATGCGATCACGATTGCGCGCAATAGACGCCGTCAGATCCAAAGCGCGCAGCCACGCTTTCCCCGGCGAAACGCTGCCGGGTGCGGGCGCAACTGTTTCGAGTGAGCTCGACGTGCTCCCCGCGCCTTCTGTCATGATGGCAATCACATTACGCATGGCGTGGCCGAATGAGCTTCCCGGAGTCGGCGACCGGCAGCTTGGAAACGAAATTAATAGTGGCCGGAACCTTATAAGAAGCAAGTTCCTCGTGGCAAAGCAGCAAGATGTCTTGCAGAATGTGACGATCGCCGCTGCTTTCAGGCCCAGGTGCTGAGCGTAAAACAACATCCGCAACCACGAGCGCGCCGATGAGGGAGCTCTTCTTGGTTCGGACCAACGACATCCGAACCTTAGGGTGACGATTGATCACCTCTTCGACTTCCTCTGGATGCACCTTCAAGCCCCCAACGTTAATGACGCCATCACGCCGGCCAACGAAGTAGTAGCGCTCGTTTCGCAGATCGAGAATGTCCGTCGTGTCGACGAAACCGTCGCCATCCTTAAGTGGGCCATGTAGTTCATTCAGGTAGCGGCTCGCTGTGCGCGGAGAGCGAATGCGAAGAGAGTCATTCTCGACTTTCATTTCAACGCCCGCCGTGCGCTCTAGCACACCGCGGGGAAACCCGGTCATACCGTCGTTCACGTCAAACGCAACTCCAGCTTCGGTGGTGGCAAAGGCGTGAGCGACGCGTGCCTGTGGATAGACCTGCGCAAGATGGTTGAGGATTCCCTGATCCGCAATCTCTCCCGATAAACGAATGTATTCAGGTGCAATCAACTGAGCGGCAGAACTCATCAGGGCGCGCCGCCAATGGGATGGTGTGCCGGAGATGTGGGTTACTCCATACGCGCCAACGCGGGCCAGGAAGTCGGCGGTCGATCTTTGTGGGTCCGACAAGAGCAGTGAACTACCGGTCAGCAGAGCGCGCAACAATATCTGCAAGCCTCCGTAACGGCGGATATCGTAGAACGTGCTCCAAATCACACGGCCATTTCCGGGCTGGCAGCCGATCGCTCCTGCCAGGCTGGCCAACGTATGGACCACCAGCTTCGGCACTCCGGTAGTCCCTGACGTCAGGAGCACCCATTCCGTCTCGTAGCGGCCGGGTGAGGCGTAACCTTTAGGGGTGATTTTTCCGTCGCAATAAAGAAGAGAGCTCACCCTGGCAGTTCCCGGGTCTTTGATGATCCTATCGGAAACAACCGCGTCTACTTCCGCAGACTCGACAATCGAAGGGAGATATTCTTCCAGTACATCGGGTGGGCATAGAACCATGCGGCGGGCCACGCCATCGAGTTCGATGAGCGCCGCCGCGGCGATCAGCTGGTCCGTGGTGGCAATGAGAACGGAACTCCCGCTTAGTTCCTGGGATCGGCCGCCAAGCAAAGACCCGGTCAGCAAATCGCGTAGAAGGAGGCTCCTCTCCGCGCTGGAAACAAAAGGATCGCAGGTCTCGACGGCGGTGCTGACCGCCTCCCAAAGCGTGGCCGCACTATTTTGCAACATGCTCATAAAGGTTGACGAAATTGCCGAACGTAACCGGAAACTGGGCATCCTCTGAAACCGTAAAAGGATCGAGCCCAAGGGAGTCTTCAAGCCGGCTCACAAGGATCGCGAAACAAAGTGAATCGAGCCCTGAGTTCAAAAGTTCCAGCCCGTCCGTCAGCGGAGCAAGCCGTTTATTTTGTTCCCGAGCAACTTGCTCGAATTGGGCTATGATTTCCTTTCGAACATTCACTTCGGTTCCCCCTTTAACCTGCTCTGTGCCCGGGTAGACGGCATCCCTTGTGCCCGGGCAGCCAACCGCCGGGCACCGGGTACACAGAGAGCTTGGCCGTTCCTGGACGAATGGCCCCACCAACGGGAAACCGGCTACAGGGGCCTTCGCGCAAAGCCGCACTGCCACTCAGGCCGCCCGTACGCTCGCACGCCCGTTTCCGTTGATTGCCTGGATCAGGGCGCGAAGCATGTTAACGCCTTCAAATAGATCGGCCGCCGGATCGGGTGCATTGATCGCTGCCTCCGCCGAGAGCGCCTTCAAGAGGCCTTCGGAGTGAGCAATGTCGCAAACACCGTGCACATCGGTATATTCGAGGTCCGTAGAGCCTTGGGCCACTGCAAGGTCAGCCAGGTACGACATAAATCGTTGAATGTAGCTTTCAAAAAAGCCCATGGTAAGTACGTTCTGTACTCCCTGAAGGCGTCCCAGGAATGTGCGTACCTTCGTCAAACCATCACGCACCGCCATGGCGTCTGCCTCTGTCGGGTAGGCATGCGCGGCAATCGCAAACCTCCGTAGCATCTCGGGATGACAATCGGCAATTTCTTCCCGAAGATTGTCAACCAGGATGGGTCGTGCCTCCTCCGACCGGACAGACAAATAAGCAGCCGTCATCCAATAAATGAAGTTGCCTTCGAGAACAGCGCTGTATCGCGCGATGATCCCACGCCGCTGTTCGGGAGTGAGCTCTTTAGGATCAGGCAGGGCAGCAACCAGGCTGTCAATTTCGCTATCAATCTGCCGCTTAATGGGCGAGAGGTCATGAATTTCTGGGGCGACTAGAGAAGTAGTCATAGTTATCCTCCGGTGGCGTGAAGGCTAGGTGACGGGCAGGGGCGCGTCAGCCTTGCCATTCAACAATGGTCGATCACAACGAAGTGTTTCAATACGAGACACTCCGCTCTTAATCAGTTGTTGCCGGGGGAAGAGCGTTGTACAGCAACCAGGCGAAGGGGGAAATACAGTGGCCCGTTGGGCGTCTGGGTCTACAGTCGACCTTCGTGCCGCCTCTGAAACAAACGGTACGCCGCGGTCAGAGCCATGAGTGTCACAATTACGTCAGATGCTTGTCACTTTCATGTTGCCAATAACACAGCCACGCAGCCTTTCCAGGCAAACAGTCGATCACGACGAAGATCTTTCGATATGAGACACTCCGCCGTCTTTTAAATGCCTATCGGCCCCGGGGAAGGGCGTCTGTAGCACTAAAAGATGTACCCATAGTAGCTCATTTTGAAACAAATGAAAGCGATACTCTTAACCACTTAAGACACCCGTAACTCTAGGGTGAGTAAAATGGTAACTTCTTAACGAAAAACAGCCGAGATGAACACCGCGGCGGCGCCGAGGGAAAAGTTGGCGTAGGGAGCGGACGCAGGCGGGTAATGCTGCCGCGATCCGTTCCATGATAGCGGCAGCTCCCCCCCGACGGCGCTCGATTCCACGCGCTGTCACGAGTAGAGCCATGCCGCTCAGGAAGCCGTACCGTGACGGCGTAGCTTTTCGTTCGTTCAGCCTAAGGCTGCGCGCCCAGTGCCAAGCGCACGCCGGCATTTCCGCTGGAGCCAAGCGGCAGTTTCAATGGGCGGACCGAGGAAGTCCGCGATTTGGGATGCAGAGCTGCTAACCGAGCCTCTACCGTAGTCGCGTCAGGCGCATTCGAGAGATGCGCCCTTTTTACGGACCCCAATCCCGCTTTTCAACCTCTACTCAGAGGAAAGCATGGTTGAAATCAGGCCTTCCCGGTCCAGAATCTTACTGATTTCTTTTCTAACTGCGGGTCGAAGTCTTCTATTGAGGTTGTACTTGACATCTAGTCTTAAGACATTAAGACTAGATGTGGCTGGCATTTTGATCGTCGTCGGCTTCGTGCCGCCGCCGACATTTATGCACGTCGCCAGAGTGGCGTCAGGGGGAACCCCATGGTGGTAGACGATGAGGATGTGCCGGTTGCGTACTTGCTCTTCGTGATTGCAGCCATAATCGTCATCGGAGTCACGGCGGCGGGGGCATTCATAATCTTAATTCGTAACTGACCGGCTTTCCCGTTCGAAGCAATCTCTGCGGTGCAAACGATGCTCAAAGAGACACTGCTCTCTGACCAACGATCGCATGCGGCGCGCCGTAGTAAGGTCGTGACCAACGGTGCATGGACTCTATTAGGCTTGCACCGGCCGATTGACGTCAAGAGCTTCAATCTCCGCGAAAGCGACGACAGGGTTCCTGGAGAAAGACAGAGCCGGTAAGCAGTGCAACAGCCTCGGGAGCAATCCATCTGCCAGGCTCAACCTACAGAAAAGCTCCTGAAACTCCGGCGACTTCGTTTTCTGCTCCATCAACAGTTTAAAAGCTGTGGCGATTTTCGGCTGAACAGGGAGAGCATAGGAGATTTCTGTTGAAAGATAATCGAGCCCTGATACATCTTCTCCTCATACCGGTTTTCGTTTTTGCTCCGGCCCGATCCCGCGCTCAGCAACCGTTGGTTCAACTTCCGTCTTCCACTCCTCTTCCGATACAACTCGGGAAACATGTTCCCATGAAAAAGGGCGAACCGTTGAAAGGTTATCTACTATACCCGGTGTATGCCGACAATCGACTGGCGATTCCTGCAGGCAGCATTCTGCGCGGGAATGTGGTCAAGCTAAATCCAGATCGAAGCCAGCGCATACATTCCCGGCTTCGGGGTGACTTCACTCCTTTTCATACTCCTGTTGTGCAATTTGATCAGCTGTTGCTGCCGGACGGATCCGTGCAACCCATCGTGAGTGGGAATGCCGCGGATGGGGCACCGGTTTTGCACCTTTCCGCTCCATCTTCCGCCAACAAGCGCCCGTTTCTCGCAGAGCAACTGCATCGCGCGAAGCAGCAAATGAAAGATACAATCGCCTTGGTGACTGCCCCTGGCCGTGGTGACCGCTTGGTCCAGGCCATTTACAGACAGCTGCCTTACCATCCGGAGAGAATTGAATCTGGGACCACATGGACAGTCTCTCTGGAGCAGCCCTTGTCTCTGAGACCGGACAGTCTTGCTGGAAGGGTGAGCCCAGGACCATCCAAAGATCTTTCGTCTCAGCGAGTAGACGCACCTGCCTTGCGCGAGCGATCCTGGCAACTACACGCTTATCTCGAAGAGACAATCAGTTCGGCACAACAAAAGGCCGGAGACACTTTCGCGGCTGTCGTCGCCGAGCCGATCTTTGACGCAAACCACACTTTGGAGATCCCCCAAGGGTCTCAGCTGATTGGAACAGTCACGCAGGCCAAAGCAGCGCGATGGTTTGGCCGCTCGGGCAAGCTGCGATTTCGCTTTCGGGAGCTAAAGCTCCCTGACGGTCTTTCCCAGCACGTGGATGGTACGCTCACGGGCGCGGATGCCTCTAAATCTTCGGACTTGCAACTTGACGCCGAGGGTGGTGTACAGCCGAAATCCACGAACCGAACCGCTATTCCTCTGGCACTCACTTTTCTGGCGGGTCGCGCTTTCGACGAGGATGGGAGCCTGGCAGGTAACAGTGCTGTAGCCTCGAACGGCTTTGGCATCGTAGGCCGGGTCGTCGGCATCGTTGCGAGTTCTCGCAATCTCTCAGCGGGAATTGGCTTTTATGCAGCCGGTCTATCTTTCTACGAACGATGGGTGGCCCGGGGACACGATGTAGTTTTTCGCAAAGATACCCGTATCGAAGTGACAACATCGCCTAGCCGGAGCCTCTTCCACGCAGCGGAGGTGCAGCAACCCCCTCCATCGATCGATAAGCCCTGCGCCCAGAGCGATCCCTAACCGAGTTCCTGAGAGAGTATGACAATTTGCGATTAGCCACTGTATCGATCACAGCATTGAGTCTCTGTGTTGGCTTTTGTCCTGAGACAATGGCGCTGGGACAATGTTTTGCCGAAACCAGCGGACCGGTGGCGCAGAGGCAGGTCGCTGCTGCACCTGGGGCGCGCGCTCCGGAGGCGAACGCCAGCACATTGCCCGACGCCCCGGGCGTTGCGTATAAAGAGGCGGTTCCTCTATTGCGAAAGCCGGCCAGTAAGAACGAGGTCAATCGCGACGTCTTTGTCCGCTTTCCAGAACAAAAAGCTTGGATCCTTCAGTCCCCATTGAATGTACGGTATGACGAAATGAGCCTTGGCCGTTGCGGTTGCACCTTCCACACGGACAAAGATGGGGATGGTGATCTCGTGAGGCGTGCCGAGGAGTGTGAAGATACCAGTCACCTGGATGGTTGAGTCTCCTGATGGAGCGATAGCGCCGGCGTAGGACTTGGGCTCAAACGAGACAGTTGCATGCTTTTCGACCTCGAGGATGTCCTTGTTCATCTTCTTGTCGCGACTGCCATTGCCGGTCTTGCCGCTGCCGGCGAGAACGACCACCGAACCCGACATCTTAGCAGCGCTGCGGTCAAACTGAAGCGATCCGGATTGGATGTGAAAGGTGCCGTTAACCACCTCGTGGGTTGTTTTCAGGGTCATCTTGACCTCGCTGGCATCGGGGTTGGCGACGAAGGTCTGCTGCTGGGCCATCGCGTCCGTAGCGAGTAGGATAGCGAGGGCGAACATTGCGAAGGTTTTCATTGCATCTCCCCTACGGCGTTAACGACTAGAGTTGCTTGAGCGCGGCTCGGTTTCAACTGGCGACAGCGGGGGCAGGAACAGTGGCGTGCTGGGCAACGCGTGTCAGCCTTGCCGTCACCCGCATCACCCCGGGCCAGACCTTAAGGCAAAACGGCAATACAGTGCGCGCGAGCGGGTTGTTCAAGCCATCGGCGGCGAATTCGGCAAGGCGCATCTGGGCCAGCAGTCCGGAGCGCAGTTTAGCCTGAAAGAGCGATGCCGGCTCTTCTGTAAGATAGGCAGCGACGGCACAACGCGCCGTATGCAGCGCGATGGAAATGCCGTCGCCCGTGAACGAGGGGATGACGGCTGCCTGATCGCCGATGCAGTAGAGCCCATTCTCCGTCGTGCGGCGAATGTAACCATACGGGATATGGGTAACGGCGATCGGCTTGGCAAGCAACGGCTCAGCGCCGGCAAGCCTCACAGCGAGGTGAGGACAGTGCTGCTGCATGTTCGCAAGGAAGTTTTCCCAACGCTGACCCGCATGAGCAAGATATCGCTGTTGCACCACGCAGCACAGGTTTGCAATGCCGCCTTCCACCGGCTGGATACCGCCATAGCCGCCGGGATAGAGCATCAGCTCAGAGGCGCCCGCCAGCTCTGAGGCCTGCACGGACGATAAGCGAAAATACATCTTGAAGGCGACCCATCGCTGTGGGTCCTTCGGGCGCAAGTGGCCGCGGACATCGTGCTTGCCCGTGGCCAAAAAGACCACTGGGGCCTCACGGGTCGTGCCGTCGTCGAGCATAGCTTGCCAGACGTTGGCTGTTGTGCGGCTGAGCGCCTGCACACTGCGGCCGCGCTCTACGCGGACTCCTGCCGCGATGGCCTCGGCGATGAGCACTGTATCCAGCGTCTTGCGCGTTAGCGAGGCTGCCGGGAAAGGCAAGCGAGCCTCCGCGGCGCGCCTGGCAGCGGCAAGGCGAACATAGTCGATGGGCACCGCGCCAAGCGAGGCCACATCGATGCCAAGCGCATGCAGGTCCTCAAGGGCCTCACCGCTTAGGAACTCTCCACAGACCTTATGCTGCGGTGTGGGCTCCCGCTCAATGAGCGTAACGATTCGTCCCTTGCGGGCCAGCGCGATCGAAGCCGCACAGCCAGCCACTCCACCACCCAAAACGAGAACTTCACCTTGCGAAGGAATTTTATTCAGATAGGACATTGTCACCAGGATCTCCTTTTTCTGGGTGCGATACGTGAACCTTAATCATTCATGCGAGTAGTGAGCTCGCGCCAATTAAGGCCGAGGTCCACGATAAGCAGCGAGGCAAGAGTAAAGGCGATCACTCCAACGGCGGCGAAGGCATCCCCGAGGTGGCTCCAGTAACGGGGCCATAGGTTCAGCACACGGCTGGAGACGAAGGTAAAGGTGACGGCGTAAGAGCGGGCCATCCATTGGCGGTGCTGGATGATCTGGCGGTTGCGCGCGGTGATGAAGGCGGCGGTGGTGCAGACCACCCAGGCGGCAGCTTGCATCGACGTTCCGGGGAAACCCGGACGGCCGCTGGCGAGAGCGACCCCGGTTGCGGCGCCGACGAAGACGGAGATGACGTAGATGCGGCCGAGGACGCGATGGATCTTGAGGTGACGCTGGCGAAATCGTGATGAGAATTGAATCGGGCCGATCAGGAGCGCCATCATGCCGAAGAGGGTGTGCGGGATGAGCAGATGACGGTCGGCGATGACCTGCAGACGGTAGGCGTGGTACATCGGATAGTCGATAATCAGGAGAACTTCTGAGGTGATGAAGACGAAGAGCGCGGTGAGGCCAAGGGAAATCCAGAGGACGGTTTTGGATCTGAACCAGCTTCCAGATCTGGAACGAGTGGGGATGGTTGGGTGCTGCGTGGAAGTTGCCATTATTATTCCCCTCTCAGATGGTTAGACGTGATGAGGCTGAATCTTAAAGGGGGCGGAAAACACTGCGTTACCGCTCCCTTACTAACGAGATTAGCGACCAGCGAGAGCAGCTCACACCGATCGACATCAGTCCATGCCAGCAACATCGCCGAAGCCCCAGCCTGCCCGTCTCCAATCATCAACAGCCGCCTGCCATCCATCGCCCCAAACACAACCGCCCCGGCCGCCAATGCTCCACGGTCACTGCCTTCCGAGGAACCCCAGCCAACGCCAGCAATCGCACCCAGTCCTCCTCCCGGAATGCCCGCCGGAAGGACACCGGCCCGTCATGCCGCACAAACCGGTGCCACTCCACCATGCGCCCCACCCACCCAAACATCCGGCAACTCCACTCCGACCGTTCCAGGTCATTGATAAACCAACCTAGCTGCGCAGTCGCTTCCATCCACTGCAGCAGCGAGATGATCCCTTCATCCTCCAGATGATGTGCCATCAGCGAACTCACGACGATATCCACCGGCTTCTCCGGCCGATACACCAGAGCATCGCCGGTCACCCAAGTGATTCCTAACCCCTTCGGCGTGGACTCTGCTGCCGCACGCGCCGCATAAGGATTCAAGTCAA
Source organism: uncultured Acidobacteriaceae bacterium (assembly GCA_963746595.1). Classification (GTDB taxonomy): domain Bacteria; phylum Acidobacteriota; class Terriglobia; order Terriglobales; family Acidobacteriaceae; genus PALSA-350. The sequence continues at coordinate 106,218 of CAVVBS010000008.1, read as the reverse complement.
TTCCCGTTAACTGCACAGCAATGCCGCGCCTCAGTGCCCAGCCGGCAATCTGCCGCAGCAAATCGCCGCCGCCACTGCCCACGTCGACGATGTGCACCGGATCACGCAATCCATGCGGTAGCCGCTTCAGCCAGGCCATCGTCGGTCGATATCCCAGCAGCCAGCGGTTGACTTGCTCCAGGCTGCGCAGGCAGCTTCGGAATTCCTCATAGCTACAGTCACCATCCATCAGCTCCGGCAGCTCACGCGGAGAGGCTCGCAGTCTGAAGTCGATTTCCGCACTAGACCGCATGAAAGCGCATTGTCTCCGCCGTCAGCCCCGGGCCAAACGACATCGCGCACCCGCGCTGCCCCGGCCGCGCCTGATGCATTATCCGCTGCAGCACAAACATCACCGTCGCTGAAGACATGTTGCCGAAGCACGACAGCACCTCGCGTGACGCGGCCAGCGCATCGACGCGAAGCTCCAGTCCCTTCTCCACCGCATCCAGAACCGATCGTCCGCCGGGATGCACGGCCCAAAGGTCGATGTCATCGCGCTCGGCCATCAGCTCGCCGTCATGTAACGCGCGCGTCAACTCTGCCGCCACCTGCCCGGAAAGTAGCATGTCGAATCCCAGTCCGCGGATCTTCCACGTGATCAGTCCCCTTGTCTCGGGGACCCTCAGCGCCGTAAAGCTGTCCAGAGCAATGCCCTGCTCGCACCCGGTAATCAGACTCGCCGCCGCGCCATCGGCAAAGACCAGGAACGAGAGCACCTGCTCCAGATTCTGCGTCTCCTGGAAGTGCAGCGTGCACAGCTCCAGGTTCACCATCAGCACACCGGCCTTCGGATCTGAGCGCACAATGTGCCGCGCCAACTTCAGCGCATTGATTGCCGCATAGCAGCCCATGAAGCCAACCATCGTACGCTCCACGCCCGCCGAAAGCCCAAGGTGGTCGACGATCTCAAAGTCCAGCCCCGGCGCATAGAGACCCGTGCAGGAGGTCACCAACACGTGCGTTATGCCGGAGCGTTCCTTCTCATTGAGTGCAAGCCGGTCCACGGTCTTCCTCATCAGTACCGGAGCGCGCTGCTCAAACAGCTCCATACGCCGAGCCGTGTTGGGAAAGTTGCCTGGCCGATAAAACTCGAGTGCGTCATGCGACGAGAATTGGCCGGAACCTTGCCGGGGATCGAGGAATGAATAGCGATGCGAGATGTTGGCGCGCCTTACCATGCGGCGGAAGACCGTGCGCAGCCGCGGGTCGGCAAGCATCTTCTCCGCAAAGGTAACGAACGCGTTATGCACATCGTGCTCGGGTACGGCAGTGGCAATGCGATTCAGGTAAGCCCTAGTCAATGCGCGGAGTCCTCGCCCGGACCATAGGGATTAGACGTAGCATGTGCGTCTTGGGCAAGCCGGAAGACGAAAAGATGATCATCCCCCGCAGAGCTGATTTTGCCGGAAGGGCATGCGAGGGGCCGGCGCGGCTTGAAGCGTTTGAGCAAGCGATAGCCGCTGCTTGGGCCACCGACAGGTTGTTGGCGACCTTTTTGAAACCATAATGGGCTGAGTCTTCATCATGGGAGAAGCTCTTCAGCAGAAGCATGCTTCCATTCAAATGGATGCGAAGTTTTGCTGTCTTCCATTGCCCGGGAAAGACTTCCTCCCGGGTGATTGAAAAATTGCTACCTTCGCTCACCTCACCGAGCAGGCTAAAGCCGAACTCCACTGTGTGGTCGAGATGTGCGTCGATGCCGCACAGCCGCATGTCGGTCGTATGAATGAACAATGCCCCTGACATGGCGTGAATCACCCGATCCTCATAGCTTTGCTCCTCAAACGACTGATTCGGCTGAAATGTAATACGGGTACAGTGGCCCTGGGAACCATCGAACCTGAACAGAAAAGCTCTGGGGAGATCCTCTAGTAAACGCGCCAGCCGGCCCTCATCGTCTCTTCGCCCCTGGCCTTCACGGCGGAAGTCATCCGGGTGATTTACTAGGTTTGCGATACGGGCATCTTCGGCCTTGGCTTGCTCGGCGGATAACGGCTTACCATCCTCAGAGAGAAGACGGTGCATGCGACCCTCCGGGGTTTCTATCACCAACTCGTTCCAGAGATGGCCCTTTGTGCGAGTGGACCGCACCTCTCTTGTGTACTGGAATTGCTGGCGATTTTTCGTTGCCGCCGTTTCGGCCTGCACCATCTGGTCGACCATCTCTATCGCCTGCGGCGAGGTCAAAATGACCTTGCCGCTGGGCGAAGGTGTCATCGCGTGTCGAATGTGTGGCGCCATGAAAGCCGGGAATAATAAGCCCAGGGTACAAAAATTCCGAATCGCATTCGTCTTCCTTTTCAAACACCGTCCTCATTAGTTCTCACTCCATAACGGATGGGGTGGGCTGGGAGTTCTTTGGCTTTCGACGTCTCTTTTATTATCTTAAACCATTAAGACTAAGTCTCAATCTAAATCTTAATTGGCTAAGAGTTGTATAGGGGGAAAGTTGTACTAACTTTCTGGCAAATGCTTCGTCCCTGCGAAAGAGTGCGCGAAGACGAGAGATCCATGCCATGAAGAGCTCCTGAGCTTATGCCGGTTGGAAATCCAACACCCGCGCAACCTGCTTGCGTGACCTTCTGCCTGTTCTCGCGCTCGGCTCGTAGCTGCCGGCGGTCCTGAGCGGTGAGCCGATAGAAGCGTGGACGATGATTATTTTCGCTAAGGCCCCACTCAGAGGCGATCCAACCTTCCTATTCCATGCGATGGAGCGCGGGATAGAGCGAGCTTCTTCCATGCGGAATGACATCGTTGGAGGTGCGCTGGTTGTGCGGCGTGATTCCCCAACCATGCATGGGGTCCAGGCTCTTGAGGATAAGCAGAGCCAGGGTTCCCTGCAGATTGTCGCTTTTGGATCTCGTCATTGCCCCCTCTTCCTATAGATGTTCTATAGACGACTGACGCTTTTCCGTTGTCGTGTCAAGGTACTATTCAGCACCTTGACCTCGACATTTCTCTCAGGACCCATGCGTCTGTCATCTGTTCGCGTTTTCTGCCGCATTTCGTTTGGCCTGTACCTTCGAGGATGAAGCGCCGCGCATTGCCGCGCTGCGTTAAGTGAGGGGGAGCGCCTAACGCAACCACACGAGCGAATCGAACCATCGTCCACCTGACCCACCTGCACTGTTGCTGGCGTCGTAGAGACGCGTTGGCCTTCCGCTCTGGAACACGGTCAATGCAAAAGCAGCTTTATGTCTTAATTAATTAAGAGTTACTGTCTGCCTGAAATACCGCTTGGACTCAGATTCTGGGCGCTCACGGGCGAAGAGACGGGCCTTAGCGTATATTCATGGCAACTTTCACAAGGCCTCCTGGCTGACAACCAGGGGCCAATTTTTTGCCTGCTTCGTAACTGACTTCCCCTGCCGGGCCTATAATTCGAACTAAGTAAAGGTTCTCAGGGACTGAGCTTCAGCGGCGGCTGAGGCTCTTTTTTTGCCTGGGGGAGTTTCGGGGAGAACACGACGGGAACCAAGGCAGAGAGAAACAGTTCAGCTTTTGCGGGGGGTTCACGTTTATCACTGGGCTTGACGACGAGGCAAGCTATCTTTCGATGATGGGATGCCAATCCAACGAGCGCGGATCGCGGCAGCATAGAAGCGCATGATTCAGCGACGCGCGACCGTGCTTTGGGGCCGAGTCCGAAAAGGCAAGATACGCGCGTCACCGTGTGCTTCGATCTCCTGCGTCTTTTCGTTGTAATCAACCGCGTCAGCATGCAGAACTATCGAACCCGGTTCGCAGCCGAGTGCCCCTGGGGAGCACATCTCAACCCGAACCGCTCCTTTTAGTTCGAGCACCGATTCGATTTCTGCGCTCGATAGATTTACCGGTCCGGTTAGAACCCGCTGAGCGTTCCATGCTTCCAACACGACCTCCCCGGTATTTCCGCGCGGGGGTATCATAAAGTGCAGCCGCGAAGTCTCCGCATGCTCTATGTAAGGTCGATCTGACTGTTGGCATATCCCTTGAGATGTAAAAGCGACCATTGCAACACTCAGCATTAGGAGTTTCATCAAAGTACCTTCTCCTCGTTCGAATCAATTGGACTATCCAAGGGGTGCCGACGTCAACGGCCTTTTCATCCGCAGCATCATATAGATTGCCCCCGTGACTCATAAGGAGAGTCGTTCGATGGCCCCATCATACGTAGCCCGAGTCGAGTTGAGAGGTGCTCCGTCTCGTGAGGCATACGACAAGCTACATGCACTCATGAGCAGTCTTGGTTTTGAACAAACAATCAAGGGAGTCTACGATGAAACCCGCATTTCCGTTGAGGCTGACCTTCCGCACGCGACATACGCGGGCCTTTCTGACCTAGCGACCACGCGAATCACAAGTTACCTGGCTGAACAGATTAAAAATGCAATTCAACCTGACATCGTCTTGCTGGTCGTGCGTTTCGACAAGTGGGAAACATATCCCGCTCCCCGAGTATCAGAAGAAAAAGCCCTGACACTGATCTTTCCTGAACCGCCTCGCTGAGGAAGTTCGGAAGGATCTTGGTTAGACTTCAGCCGTGACGCCATCACTTGTCGGGGGCGGCGAGTGAGTGGGGTTGCTCAATTGACGTACCGTAGCCAGGCGAGTGATAGAGCCAGAAACCGATTGCTACGAGCAGCGTCACGACGATGAACACGCTGAGCAACAATCGGGCGATAAGGCGACGCGATAAGGCGACGGACGGAACTACCCCCCAACGAAATCTTCCCGTCGATGAAAAGTCTTAGATAAATCTGCTGGCCGGAAGAAAATATGTCCTGGCGTTCCTCCCGATCCGAACAGTTCTTGGGGGTACTTCCGTCCGTCCCCCTACTCCCGTCCCCCTACTCCGTCCGTCCAACACAGGGGTCCACTCCAGTCCGTCCCCCCTACTCTCTCGCAAAACAGACGATTGGCGAACAAGAAATCGATTCCCCGCTCGATCGCGTGGGAAACGGTTTTTGTCAGTCATGATTGATACGAATGAATATACTAGGAGACTGATTTCGCTTTGCCGGTATACCTATGAATCGACGTGAATTCCTATACACCACTGCCCTCGGGTTGGCTGCGGCCGCCGTAGCGCCCGCTCAAGAGTATGATCGCGACAAACGCCGGCGAGTTGGTTTGATCGGTTGTGGATGGTATGGAAAATCGGATCTGTTCCGGCTGGTACAGGTATCGCCGGTCGAGATCGTCTCTTTATGCGACGTCGATTCGCAGATGCTCTCGAACGCCGCCGACATGTCCGCCGCCCGGCAGCGTTCCCAGAAGAGGCCTCGCACCTACTCGGACTATCGAAAGATGCTTGCCGAGAAAGATCTGGACTTGGTGCTGATTGCACCGCCCGACCACTGGCATGCCCTGATCATGATTGAAGCCGCAAATTCTGGCGTGGACATCTGGGTTCAGAAACCGATTAGCCGCGACGTTCTGGAAGGCAAGGCCATGCTGGCCGCTGCCCGCCACAACAATCGCGTTGTCCAGGTTGGCCTGCAACGCCGTAGCACGCCTCACCTGGTCGAGGCAAAAGAGCGCTTCATTGACGAGGGTAAGCTGGGGAAGATCGCGCTGGTCGAGATCTACTGCTACTACCACATGCGCGCGACGGCGAATCCCCCTGATACCGCGCCGCCTGCGAATCTGGATTACGATGCCTGGACTGGTCCTGCTCCCATGCGGCCTTATAACAGCTTGGTTCACCCCCGCGGCTGGCGCGCGTTTATGGAGTATGGGAACGGCATTGTGGGTGACATGTGCGTCCACATGTTTGATATGACACGGTGGATGCTGGGATTGGGCTGGCCAACGAAGATTGATTCCACCGGTGGAATCTTTGTCGATAAGAAGAGCAAGGCCAACATTTCCGATACCCAGACAGTCACCTTCGATTTCCAGGATCTTCGCGTCGTGTGGCAGCATCGCAGTTGGGGCGAGGCCGCGGATCCAAAGTATCCATGGGGCGCGACATTCTACGGCGACAAAGGAACGCTAAAGGCGAGCGTGATGGGATATGACTTTATTCCCGTCGGCGGCGGACAGCCTGTTCATAAAGACGTTACCTACGAGTTGGAACAATACCCCGAGGACCAGACTGAAAAGGACCTCGAGAAACACGTCGCGCCCGCCATCCGGCATCATATGCAGAACTTTCTTGCCTCGATCGACGCGCGTAGCCATCCGGTCTCCGACATCGAGCAGGGCTACATTTCAACCGCGTCGTGCATTTTGGCGAACAACTCGATGAAGCTAGGCCGAAGCCTGGCGTGGGATCCAGAGAAGCAGCTCGTGGTCGGAGATTCCGAGGCAAACGCACTGTTACGCCGGGAATATCGAGCGCCTTACACGCATCCCGAAGCTTAGGACGGACTTGCAATCGCGGTTTCTGTCATCGTGCCCCCATGTCTCCGCGGCCACTGTGGCGTCGCGTTCTTACCGCCTCTTCTATAAGCTTTCGCTGGTCTCTTTTCTATCGCCAGGCAGCTGCGTTCTCACCGGTGCACCCACTCCGTGGGGTAGAGGTGGCTTCACTTTATTAAGCAGGTCAATCGGTATATCGGGGTCGACGCGCAAAATCGCCGGCTCAACGGGCACATTCTTGGTCAGGGTGCCCACGGTTACGTGTGGCCAACTCAACCCATTGAAGTTCAGAAGCACGCGCTGGGAATACTGGAGCTGTAGAAAATCCGGAGTTCCCTTTACCACTTCGATCCAGAATGTGGCGGACATCTCGGCTGCAACTGCGTTGGGTCCGTTCGCTCCCCCCGCCAGAAAGGCGGTGTTCGCCGTGCCGCCGCCCGTAACCGGCTTGGCTGGGCGCGTGGACACCTGCAGTGTGGTCGTAGAAATGATGTCTTGCCCTGCAATTGCGTGTTGAAGAACTGAATTCGGGTTGCTGACCATGTCCTGGGTAATGCCGACCATCTGTGGGCCAGACGAGCGGAACGGCGTCGGAACAGAAAGATCCTGTTCGCGGAAAGGTGCTTCCCCGGGTCCATCTCCAATGGCGAAGGCAAAGATGTTGTTGTCCGGGATAGTCGGCGGCCCTGATGCAAATCTGGCTGTTCCTTGAGACAAAATAGTCGTTCCATGCGGAATAGATGCCATGCGGACGACAGTCGGCGACTCCGCGGGATCCACAGTAAGGGGAACCACCGCCCATATACCCGGTTCGATATGTAATGCCGCAACCAGATTAGCGTCAGAGACTTGTTGCAGATAGGTCAGGCCGAACATATTGATATCGGGTTGCAGTAAGCCGCGATTTGGAATCGGTCCGCTTATGACGTCAAATGAGATGGCGTCGTCGGTGAGATTTAACTCAAGGAATCTGTCGGACTCAGACTTCGGGAAGAATGGCCGCCAGATAGTATTAAATCCTTTTCCTCCCCACGATCCAACCAGGGCCGCCAGAGGCCCCAGAGGGTTAAATTGAAACGGAGGATTGTGAAACGGAAAGTGGATTGTCTCTTTGACCGGCGGTAGAGGCCGAAATACCAAGTCGTCCTGCAAGTCCATGATGTTATCCCCTTAGTAGGTAGTACGTCCGGTGTCTGCATCGCACCCCCGAAGATGCAGCCGGGCTGGTCCTGATTTTGTAGTGACCCAGGAGTGATGTTCGTTTCGAAAATCGATCAGGAAACCCAGGAAATGGAATTAGCTATCCGTCGCATCCTGTGGGAAACCAGAGGGAAACCAGGGGACGTTCACCACGTTTACCTAAAATCTATTCCTTAGCATTGCAGGTCTAGGTTTCGGGGACGGGCGAAAAGTAACCTTATGGGCGAAAGAAGATCTGTTTGCGGTGAACTTTTCGTCCCTCCTCGAGATGCGGAGATGCGGGACAAGGTGGACATCGTCATCCCGTCCCCCCTACTTCCGTCCGGCGACAGGATATCTATTCACCCGCTTTCCTCGGCCGGGGGCTGAGCGGATCGGTTGAATTTGCTGCAATAAGTATGCTGTCACCGGGTTAATGCAAGGTTTTGATGTCGACGAGACATGGCGTCGATCGGACGGTGTCAATGGGAAAGGCTGTATACCATTCTCGACGCGACATCCCCATTGGAACCTGTAGGTGCACATGCGGTTTTGTTCGCCGGAGTTTTCCTTTTGTAGCCGTCGTTATTTCTTCAGGGTACGTCCTGTCTGTCCCTCCCGGTTTGTCCCTCCCGGTTTTATGAGAGGTCCCACTTGGCGAGGAAGTCGTTCAACATGCCGATGACGATCAGGACTGGTTTCTGCATACCGGTACCGTAGCATACAGGCGCTTCGCGCCGTGCCGTTGGAGATCGGCCCTCAAAAAAACGCTCCAGTGTTTACTGGTTTTCAGTGGGTGACTTTCCACACGCATTCGCAGGTTTGCACATCGGAGGCCGCTATTGTCTGAAAGGCCTTTTAGCGATATAGCGATTTTTTCCCTTGACAAGCCCCACTGTGGTACGTATCTTCCGTCCGAATTTGAACAGTATCCCCGGATCAGTCCCGTAACCAAGGAGGGAATGATATGAAGATTCGGAAGTCGGGAAGTTGGATATTGGCTTTTCTCCTTTGGGCGGTCACTCCGGCAGCCCTTTTTGGCCAGAACGTGCACGGAAAGATTTCCGGTGTCGTCTCAGACAATACGGGCGCCGCGGTTGGTGGGTGCACCGTCACTTTAACCAATCTGGACACCGCTGAACACAACGAGATTACAAGTGACGGATCCGGCAACTATTCGTTTCCCAATATCTCGCCGGGTCGCTACAAGATTTCGGCAGAGAAGACCGGGTTCAAGGTTTTCGTCCAACAACCGATCGTTGTGGAGATCGAAAGCGGACTCAAAATCGACATTACTCTGGCGGTTGGTACGGCCACCGAGACGGTTGAGGTAACCGCTCAGACGCCTTTACTCCAGCCGGAGACGAACTCGCTGGGGCAAGTCATCGACCAACGAGCCGTCACCGATATGCCCCTCAACGGCCGCAACCCGATTGCCTTGACGGCAATGGTGCCCGGCGTTGTGCCGCAGGGCCAGCCTTCGGCCGGAAACTCGTCGACCGGCAACCCGGTCGGCGCCAATCCGTTCGCGCTTGGAGATTTTCAGATTGGCGGAGGCCAGTCCGGTCAAAGCCAGATTCTGATTGATGGTGTACCGACGAATGGAGCGTACCTGAATGTAGTTACCGTGATTCCGACCCAGGACGCCATCCAGGAATTCAAGGTGCAAACCAACAACCTGGGGCCGGAGTACGGCCGGTTTGCCGGCGGAGTCATCAACCTTACGACCAAGTCGGGAACGAACCAGATCCATGGTACGGTCTACGAATTCATACGCAACAAGGTGCTGAACGCCAATGACTTCTTCGACAACAGAAATGGCGTCCCGCGCCCTCCCTTTACGCAAAACCAATTTGGGGGCAACGTCGGAGGGCCTGTTCTCAAGGACAAGTTGTTCTACTTCGGCGGCTATGAGGGTTTTCGGCTGCGCAAGGGGAGTCCGTTCCAAGGGTATGTTCCCACCGCTGCCGAGCGCGGCGGTGATTTTTCCGCAGTCGGATCGGCCAACACTGCTTCGGCATTCCAAATTTACGATGCAACGACGAGCGGCGTGGGAGGGAACCCGGCTTGTAACGGAGTAAATGCCGTTTGCAGAACGCCCTTCCCGGGTAACATCATTCCCACGGCCCGGCTCGACCCCACCGCGGTAGCGCTTTTGCAGTACTATCCGCTCCCTAACCTGACAGGTAGCAGTACCGCTAACTACGCAACCAGCTACAGCACCGGCGGCAACGTCGATCAGTACAATGCGCGCGGGGACTATGCCCTGAGTCAGAAGCAGAGGATTTTCGGACGTTACACCCAGTCGAAGATCCTTTCGCTTCCCGACAGTCCTTACCCCGGACTCTGTACCGACCGCTGCACGGAAACCACCACGGCTAAGCAGATTTCTCTCGGAGACTCCATCTCGCTTACCCCCACCTCGATCCTGGATTTGCATTTTGGTTTCACGCGTTATATCTACTTGCGCACACCTCTCACCGAGGGCATCGACTTGTCGAAGTTTGGCGCGAACTGGGCGGCGCTAGCGCCGCAGTTCACGTACACGCACGTCCCCGTTGTGTGCATCTCGGAAGCCAATAACGATGGCCACTGGTGCAACGGCGTGACCGGGGCCGGCAGCGGTATCGGCGCACATGACAATACCTACAGCTTCGACCCGTCGTTCGTGAAGATTATCGGCAAGCACACGGTGAAGGTCGGGTTGGAATATCGCGTTCTGCAGAACAACTATTACCAGACCAACGAACCTGCAGGCCAGTTCCAATTTGACGCCGGGATGACGGCGGCCAACCCGCAAAACCCGGGCAACGGCACGGTGGGCATCGCTGCGGCGGCCGGGGGCAATGGATATGCTTCGTTCCTGCTCGGATATGGGAGCACCACCAACACCGGCAACAGCAACGCGGTGGAGGTAGTGAAGACCGCCGATCAAGACAAGTACTGGGCGTTTTATGCCGGCGACACATTCAACCTGAGCAGGAAGATCACGCTCAATCTTGGAGCTCGCGTCGACCTGCAAGGCAATTGGACTGAGCGCCACAATCGCATTGTTGCGTTGAATCCCACCGAAGCCAGCCCATTGCTGGCAATGAGTAGTGCTGTATCCGGCGCATTTCCCAACCTGAAGGGCGGTTATGACCTGGTAGCCTCAAGCCGTCATCCAAGCCGCTCTCCCTTTCCCAACTGGAACCACGTGAGCCCGCGACTTGGGGTTTCGTACCAACTCGACCAGAACACCGTGATCCGGACCGGCTACGGGATGTTTTACCTGCCGGTGGACTTACGGTGGGACGATGCGCCTCACAACCTGTTCATTAACTCGTTCACATCGCCATGGCTGGTGGCCCAGTCCGACGGGGTCACGCCAAAGAACACCTTGTCCAATCCGTTCCCGGGCGGAGTCACTGAGCCCCTTCAAAGAAATCAGTCCCTGATCGATGTTCAAGGCGTTGGCAATTCAGCGGCCGCGCCCAACACAAAGTCTCCCTATATGCAGCAGTGGAACCTGGACGTCCAGCGCGAATTTAAGGGGGACCTGTTGCTGGACGTGGCCTATGCCGCGTCCAAGGGTACGAATTTGCCCATGCACTCGCAAGATATCGATCAGCTGCAAGCGCAAAACCTGCCACAAAATGCCGCGGACGTGACAGCTCTGAACACCCTGGTCCCCAATCCGTTTGGCGGCAATTGCACCGGGTGCACCGGCCCGGTGCAATCCGGTAATATCGGGACCAATGCGACGGCAAAGGTAGCCCAGTTGCTGCTGCCCTTCCCGCAGTTCGATGACTTTAGCTACGCTGAATACGATAACCGTAATTCGAGCTATAACTCGATGCAATTGAAGGTGGTGAAGCGGTTAACGGGCGGGGCCCAATTGCTTGCCAGCTACACCATCGCCAAGCTCATCGACGATACCAACAATGAGATCAACTGGCTCGAGGCCGCGTCTCCAAGTTGGGGAGATGCCAACGCCTATAACCTCAAGGGAGAACGCAGCCTGGATGGGTTCGATGTTTCCGCAGCGGCTGGTGATCGGCAGCATTTTGGATTTGCCCGTTGGACAGGGTAAGACGTTTGGCAAAGACGTAAACGGACTTACCGACAAGTTCATTGGCGGGTGGGGCATTAACACCATCATCACTTTCCAGACGGGCTTCCCGATTATCGTCGGTGGCTGCCCAGGTGCGCTGAGCAGCTCGGGTATTCCCGAAACGGGTTGTGCACGGCCGACGAGAACAGCCCCGTCGCACCTCGAAGGCGGTTCCAAAAACGCGAAACTCGCTGAGTGGTACGACACTTCTGTATTCACAGCCGGCGCTCCGGACGACTATGGGTATGGCACCGATTCGCGTACCGAGCCGAACATACGTGGCGACGGACAAAAGAACTTCGACTTTGCCTTCTTCAAAGACACGAAGTTTGGCCCGGATGGTCGATTCGTATTTGGGTTCCGGGGTGAGTTCTTCAATTTATTCAATCGGACGCAGTTTAATCCGCCACAAGGCTGGGGCTCCCAGTTTGGCCAGGTGACGGGCAGTTACAATTTGCCGCGCATCATTCAGTTTTCGGGCCGAGTGAGCTTCTGATTTCCTCACGATATGTGTCCGGCGGGCTGAGGCCCGCCGGACACAGCGATTCTTTCCTTATTTCTTTCCCCCGGTTGGGTTGCCATGGTGGGTTCCTCATCTAATAATCATCTTTCCAGCTTGATGAAAATATGAGGGAACTTCGATTGACTTCCTTTCCATTTCGATTCTTTCCCAGTCTTTTTGCCTTTAGGCTCGGCCGGCCCGGCCATCTCGGCCATCCTCACGTCAAAGCTGTTGTGCTCTCCCTGCTTGCGCTTTCGCTGCTGAAGCCCGGATTGGCAACCGGACAATCGTCAGAGCAGGACATCGAAACATCTTTTCGCGCGGGTCAGGCAGCTCTCAGACAGGGCGATTTTCTCCGCGCCACCGAACAATTCAAGAAGGTTCTCGCGCTGGACCCAAGCCTGGTCGAGGCGCAGGTCAACCTGGGCCTCGCATACCAGAGCCTCCTCGACTATGACGCGGCAGTCCGTTATCTGGCCCATGCCCTCCTCGAACGTCCGAACCTGGCTGGCCTTAATGTCATTGTGGGGATGGACTACCTGAAACTCGGTCTGCCGGAAAAAGCCGCTCCTTACCTCCGGCGTGCATTGGAGCTCGACCCTTCAAGCCCTGATGCCCATGAGGCGATGGCTGTATATCACTTGACTCAGGAGAATTTTCAAGGTGCGGTGGAACAGTACCGCAAAGTCGCCGCCCTCAATTCCGACAAGGCCGAGGCCTTGTTTACACTTGGACACCAGTACCTGGATCTGGCGGCCCGTCTGGCCTATCGGGGCGCTCGGCTTTATCCAGACTCCGCTTGGGGTCATCGATTCCTTGGCGACATGCTATCGGAACGTGATCGCTGGGAAGATGCGGCGATTGAATATAAAAAGGCCCTCGCCATCGAACCGCGACAAGCCGGATTGCATACATTGCTCGGGGAAGCCTATCTGCACACTGGAAAGCTAGAGGACGCTGAAACAGAATTTCGTCACGAGCTCCAGCTTGATTCACGATACGAGCGGGCTTGGCTTGGCTTGGCAAACCTTCAACTGGCTAAGGGTCAGGCGCTCGAGGCCCTAGGCTCGGTTGCCACAGTCTGGCAAAACTCTCCGGAATACTTGAAAGCGCATCCGGAATTACCCTCGATCGAACTCACCAAGGAGGTTGCACAAGCTTGCATTGCGCGCTTGCTGGACCAGCCTGAAGCACCGGCGAAACATCTTCTATTGTCCGCCCTGTACGCCTCTGTCAATGAAAACGATCGTTCTGACGGCGAATTACAATCCTTCCAAAACGACCTGTTGAAATGGCAACAGACCTCTCGTGTTCATTCGCAAGCACATGCCGGATTTCTGCAAACTCCATCTGTACTCTCGCTGCATAGCATGCGCTTCAACAAGCGAAGCCTCTGACCTATTCGGCCTATCTACTTCTCGGGAAAAGCTACTTTACCTTGCAGCAATACGAACCCGCGGCCGAAATGTTAGCCCAGGTGCATGGCGACAAGAATACAAATTCCGAGGCCAGCTATTGGTTGGAGCGGACATACCAGGCCCTGGGGGCAGAGTCCTACGCGCAACTTGAAAATTCTTTCCCCGGCTCCTGGCGAACTCACCAGTTGCGTGCCGAAGGCTTCGCCCTTCGCCGGTGATCATGACGACGTCATCAAAGAGTATGAGGCGGCACTTCATTTGCGCCCGGATGAGGCAGAACTTCACGAAGCAATTGGAGAATTCTACCTCGATAATCGCTCTGACGAAGATGCGCGCAGTGAGTTGGAGAAGGCTGAGGCGCTTGATCCCTCGCGCACCAAGACGCTTTATCTGCTCGGCCGCCTGTACGTGCTTGATAACGAGAACGAAAAGGCAGTGCCCGTTCTCGAGCGTGCGCTGCAACTACAACCCAATTTAAATGAAGCCAACGGCCTTGTTAGGGACGGCATATATACGCATGGGAAAGTTTGCCGAAGCGGTGCCGAGACTCGAGAAGGCGGCGCCGTTGGATCATATGGGTAACATCCATTACCAGTTGTACCAGGCGTATCGAAAGCTCGGCGAAGCCGAACTCGCGCAGAAGGCTCTGGCGCGCTCTCAGGATATTCGTCGCAGCTCTCTTGAACATGACCAGGCTCTGATCATGGGGTCTCCGCAAGTGGAATCTGACCCGCAGTGACCGATCATCGCGAACACGACAACGTTCGCTCGCGTGGCCACGGTGTTACCACCTCAAGCGTCCCGGCGACAGCAAGCGCGCGAGGGAAATCATGCAGAGCTGACGGCCGAAGCACTGGCGAAACAGCCCGGCGTCAAAACAGCCCGGGCGTAAACTTCAGTAGCCGGCGTTGCTTCGATATAGAATTAGGGATTCGTAGTCCTGCTTCCGTGATGACTCTGCCGGACCGTCGCTTATCGAGACTGCTGATGCTGTTTGTTGCACCCACGTTGATCTGGGCGCAAGTCGGCAATGAGCACTCGGCGGGTTGCGCCAAGTGTCATGTTGAAGGGCGTACACAGCCCACCACCGATATGGCGCACGCCCTCGAAACCGTCGAGCAAGCCCGCATTCTCATCGACCACCCCCTCCTTACAGCGACCGATGGCAAATACTCGTATCGTATCGAGCGCAAGGGCGATCAAAGCCTCTACTCTGTAACCGACGGCACGGCCACGATCACGATGCCCATTCGCTGGGCCGTGGGCGCCAGTTCTGCGCTGGGTCAGACCTTCATCCTCGAGAAAGACGGCAAGTTTTACGAGAGCCGCATGAGTTGGTTTCGGGAGCTCAACGGTTTTGGACCTACACTCGGTGGGCATTTCGCTCACCCGGCCGACCTCAATGAAGCCGCTGGCCGATTGATGAGCCAGAGCGAGACGCTGCGCTGTTTCGGATGCCACGCAACCAATGCGGTCTCCGGCCAACAGCTTACGTTGGACAAGATGACGCCGGGAGTTCAGTGCAGTCATTGTCACGAAGCCGCTGAGGCGCATCTTGCAGCCATGGCCGGGGGCAGCGGCAAGTCCGCGGTGCCCGCCGGACTTGGCGATCTGCGCGATTTCACCGCTGAAAACGTATCCAACTTCTGCGGCCGCTGTCACCGCACCTGGGCAGAAGTCCTGGTGGAGGAAGACCGCAGTATCAGCAACGTTCGCTTCCAGCCTTACCGCCTATGGGGAAGTAAATGCTACGATCCCGACGACGCGCGCATCAGTTGCGTGGCCTGCCACGACCCGCACAAGGAATTCAGCGTACAGGCGGCTGACTATGACGCAAAGTGCCAGGCCTGCCATGGCGGCGGAAAGGTCGAAGCCAAAGCCTGTCCGGTGTCGAAAAACAACTGCGTCTCGTGCCATATGCCCAAGATCGAATTGCCGGGCGCCCACTACAAGTTCTCCGATCATCGCATTCGCATTGTGAAGCCTAATGAGCCCTATCCCCGCTAACGGGTGCATCGCGCACGTTCGCACAGTTCAGGCATGGGTACATATACGCATATACGCGCGGGCCAAGGCATCCTTCTGTTCAACGTAGCGTGTCTCCGGTGCAGGACGTGCCGCGAAGGGGAGACGGGTGTGTGCCTCAACGTAGATCCCGTCCGCGCCGACGGAGAGAAACGAGGCCGCGACTGCTGAAAGTGGAGATCAGGGGGGAGATAAGGGGAAGGGACAGGGGTTTACCTGATGCTCCGGGAGTGGGCGGATCAGAAGCACGCACCTAAATATGTTGTGAGGCGGTTGGTGATCAGTAAACGTCCTGTCCGGAAGATGTGAAAAATTGATCTGCTGGAGTTTTCGCAATTTCATTTTTGATCCCAAATGCTTGCCGACACAAATCTTTAATCTTTACCCACAAAAACCTCGGAATCGGCAACCATCGACACGCAAAGGTCGTATGAAAGGAACGAACTGAGGTAGAAACAATGAACAAAAAACAATGGTTGGTTGGCACGATGATACAGGCCCTGTTATTGAGCGTAGCCGCAACCGCCCAAGGCGTGGCGAACGATGTTGCAAAGCCGACCCAGCCTCCTCAGCCCCACCACGGACCCGGTAGCAGCGAGGTCTCTTCTCACTCTGTAATGCGGGTAAAGATCGGAGAGGGCGGGCAGGGGGGATGGATCTTCTGCCATCAAACCCCACCCCGAGCAATGCACCCGTCGTCATCTTGTGCCATGGATGGACTGCCATCCTTCCACGCGGATATCAGGCGTGGATCGATCATCTTGTCATGCGGGGAGACATCGTTCTGTGGCCCAACTACCAGGACAACCTACTAACACCCACTTCGCAGTTCGTACCGAACGCTGTCGCGGCGGTGAAGTCTGGATTTCAGATTCTTGAATCTGGCCAGTATGGCGTTCGACCCGATCTTGATCGGGTTGCAGTTGCTGGTCATTCTGCAGGCGGAATGGTTGCGGCTGGGATAGCGGCCAAGGCGACTGCAGCAGGCTTACCCGAGATGAAAGCCCTTATGCCTGTCGCACCCGGCGATAGTCGACGTGGTGGCCGGGCTTCTGTGCCTCTTGGACGTGGGAGCATCTTGCTGCTCGCCGTTCCACCATTCACTGTTACCGCGCTGTTGCCAATACAGCGGCGACTCACCGAATCGGGTCAGACGTTCTCGCCTGTTGAGGCACACGAAATGCTTGAGAGATGGGGGAGACTACACTCGGTTAGAACTTGCCTTGGATTGTGCGCCTTTACACCATTTCTATGGCAAGCTCTGAAAGCTCATTAGAGAGAATCTGCTTGGATAAGCACGAACAATTTGAACTCGATCCTGTCTTCCAAAAGTGTCAGCTCCGTCTGTTTGAGACCAAGCGGGTACGAAATAGCCCCCACGATTTTTATCTGGTGGATATTTCGTCCCTGAAACCCGTGGACATCCATGGTAGGTAAAGAAAGGTGGTTAGTGTTTTCTTTTCCGATGACGGTGTTTGACCGCAGATTTACGAAGCCCTATCGGTCCCGTCCCGCTACTGGGGTACGGGCCCGGTATCCTCATCCACGACGGATGCCGCTCCACGCTGGGGCGAAAGTAATTGCCTACGACCATCCATTGGCGGCCGGGAGCGATCTGCTCTAGTATCTCCGCGAATACCGAATAATCCTTAGCGGAGACACTCTGCCCCATTCCCATGAGGTCCTGGCCTGATTCTTCTTTTGGGTCTCCATAGCAGTACAAATCATTTTCTTTACAACGCGGGTGGACCATTCCCAAGGCATGGCCGATCTCGTGGTCGCTGCCTCTCTGCAACAACCACTCCGGGGCATGAGGAGTCTTATGCAGCCCGGTATGTCCTTCGGAGAGCGTCATTTCAGGGCGGGAAATTCCTTCGCCCTCCAGTCCACCCTCCAGGGGTTGACGAGTCACGAACACCTTAAAGACGTCTTTGGTGCGAGTCAGTTCGCTTGTATCGGGCTCTACGATTACAACCTCCACGTCTACCAGCAGTGGCCCGCGGAGAGACGCTTTATCTCTCGCGACGCGGGCTTGCAGAGACCATCTATAGCTAAACGTAGCCTCACCAGACTTTATGAACGCGTTCTTCCATTCTTCCATGTCACTTTTAGTCCAGGCTCTGGCGCCCTTCGACTGAGCGGCGTCGGAAACGCTAAAATAAAATTCCACGGCGACGTAGACGCAGAGAACCCATTGGGCACCCCGATGGCTGAGTCGAGCCGTAAGGTGTTTTGAAGGACCAACCTGTCGATATAAAGCGAACTCCCGGAATTCGTCGTCACTCATTTTCGACTCCAGATTGGGCAGGCGTGAACGGTCGACTTAAGACTACTTGTTGCCGGAAATTGTAACGCGGACCGAGATTTCCTGAGACGAAACTCTTACTACGCTAAGTTTCATAGCGGTTCGCTTTCGTGAAAGTGCCAACTTCGTCTGTCCACGAAACTTCTGAACCGTCTGCTTGAGGAAGTTCGTAAGACCTTGCTTCGATGGCAAAGGATACCGTATCGCTAGATTGACTCTTTTGGAGTCGAGAGCTAAGAGCTAAAGCCGCCCGCGACCTCTACCGAAGAGCAGGAAGAGAATCACAATCAGCACGACGAGACTGAGGCCTCCGCCGCCATAGTAACCAACGCCAGGGCCCATATAGTAGCCGCCGCCCCCAAGGAGCAGCAGAAGGATCACGAGAATGATTATTAGAGGCATGTGCCGGAGTCTAGCACGGAGCATATCAAACTGGCTGTTTAGCGCGCGCGTGAGGGTTAGCTCAAGCGCTCTTGGTCCCTGCGGGAACTTCCTTCACAGCTTGCCCTTTAGCTAAGTGGATGTGCGCCACCTCTGCGGCCGTAGAGCGATTACCAGATGTGTATTTGTAAATGATCGAATAAGGCGGCTCCAGTTGCATGTAGTCACCTTCGTATACCTGAACAGGTTGCGTGTCGGAACCATCAAACAGCCCGAAAGTTGCCATCTTCCCTCCTTATGAACTGGCCCTCGACGTGTTCACCTATCCCTCGGAGTTGCTTTTCTTTGGTGGCGAAAAAGGACGCCCCGGTCGTCGGGCCGGGGCAGTCACAATCTATATATTGCCCGTGAGATGACGCCGCGCGATGGCTGGTTGTCAGCGGTGTACAACTACTCGAGGGCGATCACCTCGACGACAACGGCTGGGCGGTCCGGCTTCACGGATTCCTTGATTCGGCGTTCGATTTGTTCCCTCAGCGGAATAGGTGGCAGCGGGGAAAACAAGGGCGAAAAATATACCGGCGCTTGGCCGACTGGAGTGATTGGGCTGATTTTGAACTCTTTCCGCATTAACTGCCTGAGAGCGTCATAGTCATCGGTTGAAGCGCCTTCCATGAGGTCAACGTAGACGGTGTAAATGTCCATTTGTTGAGAACGTATTGAGTGTCCGGTTTGGATTTCTAAGGTCGCCTCAGCCTCCGATACTGCTCAGGCGTCAGCCGCAAGTAGCAACCGCCCGCCCGTTCTCTATCTCTGCTCTAAAGTCTGCCGAGCCTCCGCGGTTCCCCAGGCTTCCCCGCCTACGTCCTGATGCAATCTGGGTCTACATCCTTTGCATCAAACGGCCACAATATATCCGAAAACCGAGGGCACGAATTCACTGGCCGGGTGGCGGAACATTGTGGATATTTTCGCTTTTTGTTCGCCTATACTGTGGTCATGTTTCCCGGACCAGAAAGCGCGAAGCTCGTCGTAGTTCAGTGCAAGGGCTGCCATGAAAATATTCCGGCGCCCGTGGAGGGTATGCCGGCGCAGCCGATCGCGGCAAGATGTCCGCTTTGCCATGAACATAGGCGCTATCTGCCGTCAGAGGTGTTCCTCGGCCGGCTCTCGCACCTGATGATCCGGAAGCCGGTGCGTACGGCAGATGGGCGGGTAGGATGATGACGCCTCGGTTCAAAGGAAAGCCCAACTTCGACTTCTCGCTTCCCTGCCCGCTATGCGGTTACAAAATCCAGCCGAACGAGCTGATGCGTCTGGCATCGCACATCATCAGGTGCCCGAAGTGCAGCGGAGTGTTCGACGAGATGAGCGGCCGGAAACCCATTAGCACGTCCTGAGGGCGGCTCTCCCGCGTGGCAAACAAGCGGGCATTGCCTAAGCAAGCGGCGAGTTTCATCGAGACGATGGATTGCCTTGCTGTTCCCAAACTGCCGGATGGAGCGGGACTTCGTCACCACCTTTCCAGTCCCCCGTGCGGTCGAAGAAATCCGGAAACAAACCCCACGACTTCATTTACAGCAGTTCCCATGTGAGCCGCCGCTCAGAGAAGGCTCGAGCCACGAAGCCCCCTTGGCAACGTCACTGGATGCAGTATGAAAAAGTGAGAAAAATTCAAAATTACCGTTGACGTTGATATCCGACCGATTTAGTCTCACATAATTCAGACAAGATTGGTCGGATATTCTCCGATTAGCCTCTGCGCAGAGCTAAGTGTCCTATTCGAGGAGGCTTGTACGTGTTTTTTGCGAATTCGTTTGCTCCAAGATTTGTGCACTACCCGTTATTCCTCCCATTCATTTGTTTCCTGCTTCTGTCGCATATAGCCGAAGCGCAGCAGGAGCCTCCCTATTTCGTCACCTATTCCTCAGTGCTTGAGGAGCCGGGAAATCTGGAGATCGAAAACCAGAACATTGTCGCCTCTCCAAAAAACGCGAATCTTTTTTTCGCGCCCACCGTGGAACTTGAATACGGGGTGACCGCATGGTGGACCGCTGAAGCCTATATCCAAGGACAGGCTACGCAGAACGACTCCGCGATCTTAACCGGCTATCGTTTTGAGAGCCGGTTCCGCCCGCTCCCGCACCAGTATTGGATCAACCCTGTGCTCTACGTGGAATACGAAAACGTAAATGGCGCAGACAAGAGTTTTCTCGAAGTTACGGGAAACACCACGATCACGACACTGCAGGTTTCGAATGCGCAGCTGCGAAAAGAGATCGAGCGCTCGATCGAGGGCAAGCTCATCCTCTCCAGCAACATAAAAGGCTGGGGTATTTCGGAGAACATGATCGCCGAGAAGGCGGTGAATGATAACGAGCCGTGGGAATTTGGCTACGCTCTTGCTACGTCCAGGCCTCTTGCGCTCGTAGGCACTGGTAGGCGATGCATCGTTTGCCGGCAAAATTTTGCCGCGGGCGCGGAGCTGTTCGGTGGACTGGGCACTCGATATAACTTCGGCTTTAAGCAGACCCAGCAATACTTAGGACCCACAGTGGCGTTCAATATGCCGAGCGGAACCACGTTCAAGTTTTCCCCTGAGTTTGGATTGAACGACAACTCCGCCGGAGTGTTGTGGCGTTTCGGCGTGTCGTACGAAATTCAACAGTTTCGCGATTGGTTCCGGAGGAAGCAATGAGGCGCCGGGCGTTGCTCTTATTGGCGTCGATGACTGTGTCTGCGATGAGCTTTGGCGCCGCCAACGGAGCTTGGCTCAAGAAAGTGCCGCAGGCAGATAGAGACCGTGTCAATCCCTATGCGGGGAACGCGCAAGCCGTGGCTGCCGGCAAGAATCTCTTTGAAGACAATTGTGCCAAGTGCCACGGTGAAAATGCCGAGGGCAAAGGTTCAAGGCCAAGTCTGAAAAGCGACCGCATCAAGAACGCTACCGATGGGGAACTGGCATGGTTACTGAAGAACGGAAATCCGTACAAAGGCATGCCAATTTGGGCGGGCCTGCCGGAGCAGGAGCGTTGGCAGATCATTGCCTACCTGCGGAGCCTCAACGTTCTTCCCGCGGAGGTAGAGAAGTGACGGCACGGCAAGGAAAGTGTTGTGGAGTACTGGCCGTCCTCATGGTTGGTTTAGCAGCCCTGGTTGGCTTTCAGGGGTGCAGTTCCGGGCAGGCGCCGGCTGCTCCCACGGAATCGGATGCGACCCCGCCGGCGGACTCAATTGGGGAGGCCCTTTTCCTCGATACAAGGTTTGCGCAGTTTTTTGCCGCATCGATGACCGGCGTCAACAACCCGCTGCCGGCGGGCGATCCGAGCGTCGAACAGGTGCAGACGTTGAACGGGCCACTGCCCGGCCCGTTTGCCGGGCAATCGATCAATTGCCGTTCATGCCATTTCGTGACCGAGTTCCAGGGTGTTACGGGCGGGGGGAATCGAACCTACTCGGATTTCACCACCCGAAGCCCGCTCCCGCGCCCACAACCGAACGGATTCGATCACACCCCGCGCAACTCAATGCAGATGGTCGATTCGTTCACCACCCGTTCGGGCCCACTGTTTCTGCACTTCGATGGCGAGTTCGCCTCAGGAGAAGACCTGGTGGTAGGGACGTTGACCGGCCGCAATTTTGGTTGGCTTCCCTCGCAGTACAACGATGCCATCGCGCATATTGCAAAAATCATTCGCGAGGACGATGGCAGCGGCCAGCTTGCCGCGGATCGCCTGGACGGTCTGAGCTATGCGGTCATTTTCAAAGGAACCGACTCGCGTATCACGAGCGACCTGCTGCTGCCGCCTTCCCAAAGGCTCGACGTGGCGGCAGCCTCGGATGCGCAGGTGGTGAATGAGATTGCCCTGTGCATCTCCACCTACATGGGCGACCTGCTCTTCCAGCGAGATAAGTATGGCCGCTACATAGGCTCGCCGTACGACAATTTCTTACGGGTAAACCATCTGCCCGCACAGCCGCTCTCGGGGGAATCAAAGGCGGCCTACAATCTACGGCTTTATCAGCAGGTAGCGGCGCTTAAAAATCCCATCTACATCACGCCCAGCGACGGCTCGTTTGCCTATCACTCCCAGGCCTACCAATTTGGTGCGCTCGAGTTGCAGGGGTTGAAGATCTTTCTCTCCTCCGCCACCGCGGGCGCGGTCAACGCGCATGCGGGCAACTGTGGCGCATGCCACCAGGCGCCGGACTTCTCCGACTTTGTATTCCACAACAACGGCGTCGCTCAGGAGGAATACGACGCCGCGAATGGGCAGGGTGCCTTCGCGAAATTGTTTATCCCTACCGATGCACAGCGTCAGGCAAATTTTGACGCCTACATGCCGGCCTCGCCGGGTCATCCGAATGCGACGGAGTCTTTGAGACATGCAGCGGTTGCAGGGAACGCCGCGTATGCGGACCTCGGTCTCTGGAACGTGTATCTGAATCCGGATATCCCGAAGCCGCAGGCGAACCTGGCCGGTTTTGTGTGCGCTTCCGGCAATGATTGCAGCATCGACAAGGGGCTCGCGTCCACGATTGCCCGATTCAAGACGCCGGTGCTTCGCGACCTGGAGGACTCCGCGCCATACTTTCACGATGGCAGTGCGCCGAAATTCGACGATGTGGTAAATCACTATATCCAGATGTCGCAACTAGCCCAGGCGGGGCTCATGCGCAACGCCCCACCGGAGTTCGCGAATATGTCATTGAGTGCGGATGATGTCGCGGCTCTGGTGGCTTTCCTGCAGTCGTTAACTGAGGACTATGACGATGCCTAGAGCTGGGGACCATACGGAAAAATGTCTCGCGGCTGGGGCGCTGGGCGAAGGCCGAGCCAATGTGCACGGCGGCCAGTTCTGACCGCCGCCAATCTTATAGAGAAGTAGAGTCTTCACTCGACTCAGGTGGTTCGAGCACTCCTTGCGGAGGTTCTTCTCCCTTCAGCTGGAAAGTATGTTGAGCTGGAAAGTGGTCAGACGGAACTGGAACGTTGCTCGAGGTGATAAACCGGCCACCACCTTTCTGAATTTCGGCGCCCCGCATCGCCGGCACAACATGAACGCATTTTCACCTTTGCAGAACCTCGGGCAGGCCGAAATGATTCCTGATATCGTTTCCTGGCATGGGGCGATTCACTCGTGTGGTTGCCGTTGACGTACCACACCATGTGACACATGGTGGGAACGGGCGGCGCTTCGCACCGCTGGCCGCAAATGACTTGTTTGGAAAAGAACGGCCGGACGGAAAATCGATGCAGGGAAGGTGACCAATGAAAAGCCAAACCTTACTTCTGGCGACGTGGAGCGACGGTCTATTCGCATTCAGCGGCAATGGGCACAGTCACGAGATCCCGAACGTATCCGTCAGGGGACTCGCGCCGGACGGATACGGCGGCGCACTTGCAATTGTCGGCAGCCACTCGCTTTCGAGGTATGCATCAGACGGCAATTTGACGACGCTCGCCATGAGCGAATTCGAGCTTTCGTGTTGCGTGGCTGTTGGGGATGTTGTCTACGTGGGAACCGATGATGCGCGCATGCTGCGCCTGAGCGACGGGAGCGGCCTCCTCGAACCGATCGATGCTTTCAATCACGTCCCGGGGCGCGATGCCTGGTTTGCCGGCTCGGCCATTGTCAATGGGCAACGTGTTGGGCCGCCGCTGGGTGTTCGATCGCTCGCGGCCAATTCGACCGGGAGCATTCTCTTCGCCAATGTTCACGTCGGAGGTATTCCGCGCTCCACCGACGGCGGAAGAAGCTGGCACCCGACCATCGACATCAACAGCGACATCCACGAGGTGTGCGCAGCCCACGCAAATCCCGAGATCGTCGTAGCTGCCGCTGCCATTGGTCTTTGCATCAGTCGAGATGCCGGGAAGACCTGGACGATTGAGAAGAACGGACTCCACGACGCCCACTGTTATGCAGTTGCGATTTCGGGAGACGACGTTCTCATCTCGGCGGCAAAGGATCCCTTTGCTGCTCCCGGGCGAATCTATCGGAGGACGCTTGCACCAGATGGGCCCCTCGAAGCAGTGGAAGGAGGGATGCCCACATGGGCCGCGGGCATGATCGACACCGCTTGCATCGCCACGCGCGGCCCCTACGTTGCCGTTGCTGATAAAGGGGGCAATCTCTACGGTTCGGATGACTTTGGGCGAACCTGGTCATGCAGGGGAACCGGACTGCCGGCCCCGAGCAGCATTATCTTCTGTTGAGTAGGGGGTGTTGACCGTTCCGGCGAAAAGCCGTGGCTGGCTCGACAAACCCGGTGACGACAAACCCGGTGCTTTCCGTCCCTCCGGGTCGTCACATTTTTCTGTTGATGCCCTCAAAGTGGGGAAATAGAAGACAATCCCGTGACAACTGCCTCCCACGATGAGGAATACGCTCAGAATTCGTGGCGGATGAATGCCGCCGGACTTAAATTCTCACAACACGCATCGGGCTCTTATGACATCGTCCGCGAAATTACTGAATCTCACCGCCGGGTCCTTCGTTGCGCTCTGTTTAGCCTCGTGTAGCTCCGGCACTCCCTCAATGCCGTCCGCCCCTTCCGCCCCTTCGATGCCTACCACCCCTGCGAACGCCACCATTCCCGACGTCACGACCTACCACTACAACCTCAACCGAGACGGCCTTAATTCGCAGGAGGCCATCCTCACACAGGCAAATGTCAAGACCACCACCTTCGGCAAAATCGGTATGGATAGCGTCGACGGAAAAGTCGATGCCGAGCCTCTCTACCTGGCCAACCTCACCGTTGCCGGCGCAAGCCATAATGTTCTCTTCGTCGCGACCGAACACGGCAGCGTCTTTGCTTTCGACGCCGATACCAACACTCAGCTCTGGAAAACCTCAGTCATTCCCACTGGCGAGACTACCAGCGACGATCACGGCTGCTCGCAGATCACCACCGAGATTGGCATCACCTCAACGCCCGTCATCGACCGCAAGCAGGGCCCGAACGGCACTCTCTTCACGGTTGGCATGAGCAGGGACTCCGGCGGCAACTACCATCAGCGTTTCCACGCGCTCGACATCACCACCGGCACCGAGATCGCAGGCTCGCCCACTGAGATCACCGCCAGCGTTCCCGGCGCCGGCGACAATAGCCAGGGAGGCAACGTCGTTTTCGACCCTGCCCAATACGCCGAGCGCGCGGCGCTGACCCTCTACAACGGCAACATTTACACTGCTTGGACCTCACACTGCGATCGCGGCCTCTACACCGGTTGGGTCATGGCCTACAGCGAGACCACCCTGCAACAGACTCAGCTCATCAACCTCATCCCCAATGGCCATGAAGGTTCCATCTGGATGAGTGGTGGCGGCCTGGCCGTCGACAGCGCTGGAAGCCTCTATTTAGCGGATGCGAACGGTACCTTCGACCCTACCATCGACGCGAATGGCAACCCCTCGAACCACGACTACGGCAACGCCATGATCCGGCTTACCGCGAACGGCAGCCTCGCCGTGGCGGACTATTTCAATGTCTCCAACACCGTCGCTGAGTCCGCCCAGGATCTCGACCTTGGTTCCGGCGGCGTCGTCCTTCTGCCCGACATGACCGATGCCAGCGGGAAAGTCCAGCATCTCATCGCCGGAGCGGGCAAGGATAAGAACATCTACATTGCCAGCCGCGACAGCCTTGGCAAATTCAACGCCAACAGCGCCACAAACGCCAACGTCTACCAGCAGATCACCGGCCAGCTCGCTGGTCTCAACTACACCACGCCGGCCTTCTTCAACGGCGTTCTCTACTACGCCTCCGATGGCGACGCCCTCAAAGCCTTTCCGTTCACCAATGCCACGATGGCGACGGCTCCCACCAGCGTCTCCACCGCCACCTTCGCGCACCCGGGTTCCACCCCCGCCGTCTCAGCCAACGGCACCCAGAACGGAATCGTCTGGGCCGTCGAGTCCGCTTTGACCGCGCCTGCGGTCTTACACGCCTACGACCCCGCCAATCTGCAGCACGAGTTTTACAACAGCAACCAGGCTGCAGGCGGTCGCGACGCCTTCGGAAATGGAAACAAGTTCATCACTCCACTCGTGGTCAATGGCAAGGTCTACATCGGAACTCAGACCGGTGTAGCCATTTTCGGCCTGCTCTCCCAATAACCTCCGGGTGAGGGGAAGCTCGAGCGGATCTGATCCCTTCAGTTCCGCTGCCTCCCTTAACGGAATCCCCTCCAGCGACCACCGTTTCGGCGCCTTCTCCAGCGAGGAGAGCCCAAAAGTCCGACGTTTCATTGCTCCCAGGCAGAAGTAAAGTCGAGCCTGAAATCAGGTAAACGTTTCGTCTGTCGCGCGTTTCCCTGCTAGCCTTGAGAGCTGACGCATGAATGACTTCTCCTCATTGATGGTGCACTACGGATACCTCGTCATCTGCCTAATTGTTTTTGCGGAAGCCATCGGTGTGCCCGTACCGGGCGCAGTGGCCCTCGTTGCGGGCGGAGCTGCTGTTGCGGCGGGAACCCTGAATGGGCCGGCGGTCGCGTTGTGTGCGGTCGCCGCGATGTTGTCGGCTGACTCACTCCTTTACATCCTCGGCCGCCATATGGGGTGGACGATCTTGAAATTTCTGTGCCAGGTTTCTGTCGATCCGGAAGGATGCGTTCTGCGCTCCGCGGAATCGTTCTATAAACGTGGACGGCTCACGCTGTTGTTCGACAAGTTCATTCCTGGGGTGAGCACGATGGCCGCGCCGCTGGCTGGGAGCATGAAAATGCGGTTCTCTCAATTCCTGGGGCTGGACTTCCTGGGCGCCAGCCTCTATGCGCTCTCCTACGGCGCAATCGGATTCATCTTTCGCGATTTCGTGGCGAAGATCGTCAGTGGATTTCGCGCAGCAGGACATGCGGTTGAGATCGTCATCATCATTGCCCTGATTGCGTTTATAGGTTATCGGATGTCGTTGTACTGGAAGCAACGCGCCGATCGGGTTGTACCACGCGTAGAGGTACAGATATTGGCTGCGAAGCTGCAGACAGAAGGGCCGGGAAAGATACTGCTGGCCGATGTGCGCAGCCATGGCTATTACAGTGCGGGCGCTGTCCGCATTCCCGGCTCGATTCGAGTCGAGCCCAACAATCTCAGCGCTGAAATAGCCCTATTCCCTCGAGACAAGGACATCTACCTGTACTGCACTTGCCAGAAGGAAGCGACGAGCCGCAGCGTGGCGCATCTTTTACGGGAATGGGGATTTCAGGCATTTGTCATCGTAGGCGGCCTAGCAGCCTGGCGCAAAGCGGGGAATCCGCTCGAGACTGTGCCCGAGACCGATGTAGTGCATCTTCCAACTTTCAGCCGATAAGTCCCCATCCTACCGGGGCTTGGCTGCACCGAAACGAGCTGCCCACGCTTAGAGAAGAGTATGCTCTCCAGGATAAATGCGGTGACTTGAACGCATATTCACCGAATGACGAAACCTGGCTCTATTCCTCAGAGCTGTAGATCGCGATGCGGTCCATCGCAGGCTTCAGTACTGTCGCGGTAAATCCGAGCGCGACTGCCAGGGCCGTAAGCAATAAGGCCAAAAACGTGTGAGACTCGGCCACGAGCGCCGCCATAAGAAGGGCCATCACCCCGTTTGCCAGCCCGAGCACGCGGAGCCATGGCGCGAGTTTCTGTACATAGCTACGTAGATTTGACCGGTCCGCAACGCCCGCATACAAAAGCACGGTGGAAAGCAGGCCTTGTATGAGGCAGCACACTGCTGCGGAAAAGAACAGCACAATGCTCCACATTCCGTGCCTGTCGGTCTTGAACCTCCAGGCCAAAAATACGAGCAGCGCGCACCGGACACACGCCTTTAGGTGCAGGATTTCCCAGAGCCGGTACGGTCTTGCCCCTGAAGAGCCGAGGAGCGTCCGCATCAGACTCTGCCGCTCCTTCCGGGCCTGATCGGCCTTCGCTGGATCGGCGCGGAAGTTCCTAAGATCGGTGAGCAGTTCCCTTGCGAATTGGTAGCGCTCGGCGGGACGCTTGCGCAGGCATTTTTGGATGATGCGCTCGATCTCCGCCGGCGCATCTGGATCATAGTGCATGATCGACGGCGCCGTCTGCGTTAAAACATTCGCGACCGTCGATGGAACACTGTTGGCGCGGAAAGGATGACAGCCCGTAACCAACTCATAGAGGACCACGCCGAGAGAGTAGATATCGCTGCGCTCATCGGCTTGCCCGGCCTGCAGCTGCTCGGGAGACATGTACGCGACCGTTCCTGCGGCAAATCCTGGACCAGTGTTTTCTGTAATAGCGGTAGCTGCACTTACGCTTGGATCCTCGAGCGGCGCGCTCAAGGTGCCTCGCCAGGCCGAAGTCGAGAATTTTCATTCGCCCGCGGCAATCGCCGCCAGGCGCCACCATGATGTTCTCGGGTTTTAGATCGCGATGAACGACACCGTGCTGGTGCGCCGCGGCAAGCGCATCCGCAAGTTGAAGGCCGGCGTCAACGAGTTCTTCCATGCTGAAGCGCCGTGCGGCCATTTCGCTGCGCAGCGTCCGTCCCAGCACCAACTCATAAACGATGAAGCTTGCGTCCGGAACTTCGACGAAATCAAATACAATCGCGATCCCTGGATGATTCAGACCCGATGCCGTCCGCGCTTCAGATGCCAGCCGGCGTTGCTGACTGATGTCGTGCGTCGCTCCCGGTAACAGCATCTTCAGCGCAACCCATCGGTTGAGCTGCACGTCGAGAGCACGAAACACTATGCCCATACCGCCGCGTCCGATCTCTTCCCGGGCAGCGTACCGGCCGGCAATGAGTTCGCCTTGCATTGATCGGACGTGGTCAGACTGCTGCACGATCAACTTGAGATTCTACCTCGCCATAAGGGCAGAAGCGGAGACGGCCACGGACAGCCGTCGGCCGGGGACGAAATACGGGCTTGTGGGCAGCTCTGTTCCGGGGTTTTTCCTGAAAAAGACCAGCCCGCGCTGTCCGTAGCCACGCCAGCACTAGGAAGAGGAAGCTACCGATAAGAGACTTTGCAGGCGTTTCGAGATCGTCAACACCGGCCACTCTCGTTCGCTGAAGTATCCTGTGTCGCAGAGGGGTTGGCGCCTGATCCTGTGAAACGGACTTCCCGTAATGTGAGCTGTTTACGAGACGGTTCATGGGCTCGACAGAGGATTCGTAGAGGTTTCGCCCACGAAACTTTCTCACGAATCCTTCTGTACGCCAATACGAATGGAGCACGTAATGATTCCGCAAGAGAAGATCGCGGCCGCGACTCGCGGCCTGAGCGAGGCTTTCGGCGTCGCCGCATTCGACGAAATCCGGGACTTGACCGAGCGGCCCGGCTCCAACCGGGCCTTCCGCATCGTTGTGCGAGGATCTGCATACCTGTTGCGGATCAACACGCGCGCGGGCGACGTCACGCGTCACTTCGGCTGCATGCAGGCGGCAGCCGAAGCAGGACTAGCGCCGCGCGTCTGGTACGCAAGCGCCGAAGATCGACTCTCGATCACTGATTTTGTGGAGGCAGTACCCTTGCCGGCGGTGGACGCGCTGCGTCGCGTACCCGCCGCACTGCGCACCCTCCACGCGCTGCCGCCGTTTCCCGTAGCCCCCTTCAATACCACGTGCACGTTCCTGCTGAGTAAAGGGCCTGCCCTGGACGGGTTCCTCCAGAAGTTCCGGGCCGCGAACATCCTGCCGGAACACGACCTCATGGAACTTCTTTCTCAATACGAGCAATTGGCGGCGGCTTACTCATCTCTCGATCCGGCTCCGGCACCGAGTCATAACGACCTGTTCAAGCCGGACAATATGCTCTTCGATGGAAGCCGCCTGTGGATGGTGGACTGGGAGGCTGCGTTCCAGAACGATCGGTATGCCGACCTGGCCGTGGTGGCGAATATGCTCGTCGCCAATGAAACGGAGGAACAGACCTACCTTCAGGAATATTTCGGAGCACCACCCGATTCGTACCAGGCTGCCCGGTTCTTTCTAATGAGGCAGCTCGCTCACCTGTTTTACACCCTGGTTTTTCTTAGTGTGGGCTCCGACGGTAAGCCGATAGACTGGAGCGAGCCCGTGCCCACATACAGCGATTTTCAGCGGCGCTTCTGGGCGCGCGAGATCGGCCTGGCGGACAATCATTCGAAAACAGCTTACGGCAGGGTTCATTGGGAGCAGTTCAGGTACAACCTGCGCCAACCAAGATTCGAGGAAGCGTTGAGGATCGTCGCAAACGGACACGTCGACCCATGAAGGGCCCGAGGGCGAGGTCGTGAAACTCCGGAATATCGGAGTCACACCTTGAATTTCTGGAGATACTCCGGCCGCAACTCACTTCCCATTCCCGGTCTTTCGGGTGCGAGAACGGCGCTGTTCACCATGCGGAGCCGTTCTAATGTTGATCCTTCTCCCTTGAAGCTGCCTGACTCCATGTAGATTGCATTCGGCATACACAACAGCACTTGCAGATCTACTGGACCGCCACCGTGGCTTGCCACAGGAAGCTTTGCAGCATCCGCGATGGCTGCGATTTCCATCCACTCAGAGATTCCACCGGCTCGCCGGGCATCGGGCTGCACCACATCCACGCAGCGGCGTTGAATCAGATCGGCGAAGGCGTACTTGGTATATTCATTTTCCCCGCCTGCAATCCGGATCTCCAGTTCTTCCGCAACTTGCGCGTAGCCGGCATGGTCATAAGGGACGAGCGGCTCTTCATACCAGTAAGTGCCCATCTCCTGGTAGACCTTCCCACGTTGAACCGCTTCGGGCACGAGAAACTTCTGGTTCGCATCCACCATGATCCTGCGGTTCGGGCCTGCGATCTCCATCGCCACCTTGATGCGTCTTTCGTCATCCTGCAGCGACGAGCGGCCCACCTTGATTTTTGCCGCGCTGAAACCTTCCTCGAAGGCGTTCTCTACTGCTTTTTTGTACTGCGACAGATCGTCATCGTTGGGGTAGTACCAGCCGCACATCGAGTAGACGGGGCAGCTATCCTGATAAGCGCCCAGGATCTTGTATCCCGGGACGCCGAAAGCTTTTGCCACAATATCCCAGATCGCAATGTCCACCGCCGAGATGGCAAACGTATTCATACCCTGCACGCCGGCGTACTCAAGCGCTTTCCACATATCGGACCGCAGCCGCCTCGGAAACGCAGGATCCTGCCCTATAAGGATCGGTTTGAGCTCTTTCTGCAGGATTGTCTGCAAGACCTCCGGTGCGCCGGTCATGGTACCGAATGTGCTTTCCGCCCAACCGGTGATGCCTGCATCTGTCTGCAAGCGTAGTACGACGGCGCCACCCTCCGCCCCAAATTCGTGAATTGCGTCGTAGTAGATCTTGCCCGGAGGAAAACGCAGCACATCCGTTTCCATGCCGGTGATCTTCATAGTTTTCTTAGCCTCACTTGCAAGAGCAAGAGGCTGCGCCACGGCTGTGGCTCCAGCGAGTCCTAAGAACGTACGTCGATTCATGCGCTTCTCCAGTATTTCTCTGACTCCTATTTCGCCCTTGGGAAGTTGTGCAGTTGCGGACCCACGGTGTTGGAGTAGTTGTAATTCTGACGGCGGTCGTCATTAATGGTCCAGAACATCGCTCCGGTCATTCCGGGGTAGCCGGCCGGGTTGCGCAGCTTGTATGTGGCGCCTGCGGGCGCGGCGCCGGTGATGATGTACTTCATCGCCTGCATGACAATGGCAGGCGTGGTATCCGGCGTAAGGAAGCCGACCGCAACCTTCTCGGGAGGCATGGGCGGAAAGAAGTGGTTCGGGTTGCCGCCCACGTTGAAGCCGTGCAGCAGCAGCTCCGTCATGGCTGCGTGGTAGTCCACGCTGCCCGGCTGGTAGATTTCGCCATCGAGACCCTGCAGCGGCGGCGTGTTGTAGTCCTGCACATCGACGAAGGAGAGGATGTCGCGGATAGCGTAGGTAATCGCCAGGTAAGAACCGAATTGGCCGCCGTAGCTTGGGTAGCCGGCGGGGATCTGCGTTCCCTCAGGCACCAGGCTGATCATGAACTGGGGGCCGAAGTGATCGTGCAACTGCTGCAGGGCTGAGATCAGGTTCACGATCGAGGGCGTGGTGGGATGCTTGAAGTCCGTGTCCCCTGGGTCAATCGAGAGCGAAGGGCTCTCAAAGTCAATATCGATGCCGTCGAAGCCGTATTCGCTGACAATCTCTGTGACGGTCGAGACATACAGAGGCACGCGCGCCGGGTCAGCGAGGGTGAAATGCTGGCCACCGCCGCCCAGGGAAATCATGACTTTCTTCCCTTGGCTCTTCAGGTAAGCAATGTCGGCCTTGAACTGCGCGGGGTCGAGGCCTGCGGGCGTATGGAACTCCATGGTGCCTTCGGGCGCATTTTTCGCGGGCGTGGCGAAGGCGACGATGATCACGTCCCACTGGGGCGAGACCTCGCGCAGGGGGAAGATGGCATTGGCTCTGCCATAACCTTCCCAGTAGCCGATCAACTTGTGGCCGTTGCCCGGGCCGGCATTTGGGATCGCCGCGACCTGGGGCAGAGGGGGAGCAACTGCGTGTCCGTCCCAAAGGTCCTGGCGTGGTGGGCACGGCTCTGCGGCGGCGGTGAGCAAATTTGCGTCCGGAAAACTGTAAGTGCTGCCGAGATTGGCGGAGGAACCCGTATACCAGGGCAGCAATGCGACGTTCTGCAAATGATAGGTCTCGTTGCCAGCTTGCGCGGCGAAGCTTGGGGATGCCGGGATCTCGTTTTTGGCATTCGTGTCGGTGGGTTCAAGCAAAAAGTACATGGAGGCAATGCCGGTGCCGCCACAGCGGCCCTGATCGCCAGCCGGCACGCCCGGCAGCCTCGTCCAGCTGGGAACGCTGTTGCCGGGCGGGGGCGTGCCATGGCCGCCCTGGAAAAGAGGATCGTGCAGGGGGTCATTGATGAACTCGCCCAGCTGCTGGGTGATCGGCTGTACGTCGCGATCGCGCACCACTGCAGGCGCGGCACGCAGATAGGAGCTGAGCACGAAAGAACTTCCAGTGGCGGTGTCGACGCCGTGCGCTCCCCAGGAACAGCATTCGGTCGCGTCGCCGTCACTGTAGTAGGTCGTGTTATGGGTGACCGCCAGGATGAGTTTGCCCTCCTGCCGAGGCAGCTGCTTGAAGATTGCCTGCTGCAGAAATTCCACATCGACGACGGCGAAGGAGGTTCCCTCCTTCGCCGAGCTGAGGATATAGCCGTAGCCGAGCGGCACGTCGATCTTGAGGGGCTTCACTTCCGGCTTGCCCAGCAGCGTATGCCAGCCATGTTCCCCGGGGAAGGTAGTCCGCAGCAGGGCATCGCCATATTGGGTGTGGTTGCCCGGGGAGAATGCGAACCTGGAGAAGATGGGTGAGCTGAGAATGCGGCGTACATCTGGCGCCGCGGCCATGACGAAGGGCTTGCCGTCCTTCGCCTTCGCCGCAAAGGAAAGCTCGATGGGAACCAGCACCGTGGGAATCGTGGTCGAAACCGCCTGCGCAGGATCGCGGCCCAGAAGCGTGTAAGCTTGTTGGCCGACGGTGTGGGTGAACGTGGGCGCGGTGCCCTGCGCGCCGGCAGCCGGCAGACCCAGCACGAAGAAGAGCGCGCAAACGCAACAGCAAAGGTCGCGGATCAAAATGTTTTTTCTCCCGGGCAACAGGATACCTGCAGATACCGTTTTCGCCGCAAGGTGGCCTTATTTATGGGCCGTGAAGCCGGGGAAGGTGGTTTGCCCAACCGGTTGATCGGGATACCCTCCAGCGAAGTTGTGGAGAGTGTCGCCAAGCCGACAACCGTCCCACGGCATACCGGCCAAGTGCGCCAAAATGGACGCAAGGTGCGCCCGTTGCGAAAGGCACCTTGCACTTTTGCCGAGTTGCGCTAGCCTATACTGTGAGGAACCCGATAACGCCCCGGCCGTGGCGCGTTGTTTCGCCGAAGCCTTTGGGCGCGAGCCGAAAGGAGAACCTCGGTGATGAACCTGACCGTAAATGGCAAGAGTCTGCCGGTAGCATCCCCACAAGACACTCCCCTTCTCTACGTATTGCGGGATGAGCTGGGAATAGACAGCCCCCAGTTCGGGTGTGGCCTCGCGCAATGCGGCGCATGTTCCGTACTGGTCGACGGTAAGGAGGTTCGCTCCTGCGTTACTCCCGCTTCCCTGGCGGTGGGTAAGGAGGTCACCACCCTCGAAGGATTGCCCGCCCGCTGGGCAGCCAGGAAGCACCTGCCGCAAAATCAGGCGAACGAAGCGCTTCATCCCGTGCAGCTCGCCTGGATCGAACAACAGGTCCCGCTTTGCGGCTTCTGCCAAAGCGGCATGATGATCAAGGCAA
Organism: uncultured Acidobacteriaceae bacterium; assembly: GCA_963746595.1. GTDB lineage: Bacteria > Acidobacteriota > Terriglobia > Terriglobales > Acidobacteriaceae > PALSA-350. The sequence continues at coordinate 71,621 of CAVVBS010000008.1, read as the reverse complement.
CCGAGCTCCTGGAGCACACACCGAACCCGACCGATGCGGAAATCAGCGAAGCCTTCACCACCGGAGGCGTGTCGCCACGCCTTTGCCGTTGCGGAACGTATATCGCGATCAGAGATGCAGTACGCCATGCCTCCAAGCTCATGGCACAGGGAGAGGTCTAATGGAACACCTTCGCGAAGCCTATGAGCAGATGACGGATGTGTGCGGTGCGCGCCTCAGCCGCCGCAGTTTCGTTAAGTCCGGTGGTGTGCTGGTGGTGGGTTTCGGCTTCTTTCGAGGACGAAGCGCCAAAGCCGCTGCGATGATCAAGGGCGATGCGTTCGACGTATCGCTCCCCGCCTCGTGGATCGAGATTCGGCCCGACAATACCGTCCTGTTTCGCACCGGCAAAAGCGACTTCGGCCAGGGGACCATCTACACTGCCTACCGCCAGATCGTAGCCGATGAGTTGGATATGCCCTTCGAAGCCATCACAACTGTAGTCTCGGCAGATACAGATACCACCCCGGAGGGTGGTGGCACCTTTGGCCTGCTGGGCGAAGGAACCCCCAATATACGAAAGGCCGCTGCGTACACAAAGCAGGCGATTCTCCAGCTTGCCTCCGAAAGGCTCGGTGTACCCAAAGATCAGGTGCGGACCGCCGATGGAAAGGCTTCGGCCGGCGGCAAGGAACTCACCTACGGTGAGTTGGTAAAAGACCAGGACCTGAAATTGACCATTCCGGTAACCGGCGACCTTACCAGCATCTTCGGCCTTCGCATCACCGGCAACCCGCCGCTCAAACCAGCGAGCGAGCTGAACGTGGTGGGCAAATCATTCAAGAACAGCATTGTTTCCGAAAAAGTGCGGCACGAAGCGTTGTGGGTCACCAACGTCAAGCTGCCCGGCATGTTACATGGGCGAGTGGTGCACCCATCAACGCTGGGATCACAACTTGTTCAGGCCGGAGCGGTCGATCAAACAAAGTTTCCTAACACGCGCCTGGTGGTCAAGGGCAACTTGGTGGGTGTGGTGGCTCCGACCGAGTGGGAAGCGATTCAGGCCTCGTACCAGGTCGCCAAGGCAACCAAATGGAGTGATTGGAAAGGGCTGCCTGGCAAAGACAATCTCTTTGCCAGCTTGAGGAATGAATCGGACTGGAAGGCTGCCCCGGTGCAGAAGAGTCGCAAGTCCAAGGGTGACGTCACCGCCGGCGCGCAAGGAGCGAAGAACAAACTGGTGGCTACCTATCAGCTGCCGTACTGGAAGCATGCTCCGATTGGTCCCACCATGGCCCTGGCCGACTACCGCCCAGACGGCTCGGTGATCGTTCATACGCACACCCAGAACGCCCAGGCATTGCGTGGCCAGCTTGCCATGATGCTGGGAACGAGCATTGACAAAGTAACCGTAAAGACCTATGCCGGCGCAGGGCACTACGGCCGCTCCAATGGCGGCAACGCGGGCGCCGAAGACGAAGCGGTGTTGCTATCGAAGGAAGTGGGCAAGCCGGTTCGCGTGCAGTGGATGCGCGATGACGATATGAAGTGGTCGACGCAGTCGGCGGCAGCTTACGCCGATGTGAACATCAGCCTGGATGAACACGGCCGCATTGCCGCCTACGAGATCGATCATTACCAACCTGCCATGCAGGACGATCGCCTGATCGGAGCCGTCCTTGCCGGTCTGCCCACCATGCCCGCGCCGTCTGAGAAAGGCGGCCCGATCAACAACATTGCCAACGGCAGTTCTGACATGTGGCTCTACGATGCTGTTGCCAATCTCGACGAACGCTGCCACGGGACGTACCAGGTTGGCCAGCAAAAGTCTCCACTGGCGGTGGGCCTGCGCGATCACAGCATGCGTACCCCCGGCCAGTTTCAGCAGAACTTCCCCCGGGAAATGGCAATGAATGAAGCTGCGGCGCTCGCCGGGGCTGATCCGCTGCAGTTCCGCATCGATCATGCAAAAGACGAACGGCTGTTGAACGTGTTGCGGAATTTGCAGACAGAGGCAGGGTGGGAAGCAAGGAAGACGCCAAGCCCGAACGCTGCTGCCAGCGGTCAGGCAGCCGTGCGTGGCCAGGGTATGTCGGCCATGTTCCGCTCAGGAACTTATTGGGCCTGTGCCTGCGAAGTCTCCGTCACACCGGCGACTGGTGTCGTGAAGGTGGAAAAGTACACGGTTGTCGTCGAGCCCGGCATCGTCGTCAACCCCGAACAACTGAAGCGCCAGGTGGAAGGTGGCGCGGTCATGGGTATCAGTATTGCCCTGCACGAAGAAGTGAACTTCAATCAGAGTGCTGTTACCACTGCTAACTGGTCTTCTTATCCTATCGCCACCATGGCTGACGTTCCCGACATGAAGATCGTGATGTTGCACCGCCCTGAGGTAGGCGAATACGGCCAGGGCTCCGAAGCAGCGAACGCGCTTGCCGCTTCCGCCATTGCCTCCGCCGTCTTCGATGCAACGGGAAAGCCGATGCGTAAAATGCCGCTGCGACCGGCCAACGTGATGGAGATGCTGAAAGCCTGACCGGCACTTGGGCGACCACTGATTTATGGGACGTAAAGCGGGGGTCCTCATAGAGTCGACTTCCTTGGATTGTGCAAAATGCTCCTCCACCCAGGAACAGAAGAACGACGTGTTTCGATTCCTGCGAAGAATTAACTTGCGTGCGTCCAAATACTGTTGCCAGCAATCTAACCGAGTATGAGCGCGAAGATTTCAATTCTGGGATTGGGCATCATGGGAACTGCCATGGCCCGCAGCGCCGCCCGTGGCGGCTTGAACACGATGGTGTGGAACCGGTCACCGGCACCTGCCTCAGATTTTGATTCGGGTACTATTCGTATCGCGAAGAGCGCCATCGATGCGGTTCAGGGGGCGGATGTTGTCGTGACCATGGTGTCCACTCCCGAGGCAGTGTTGAGCGTGATGAAAGAGCGGGAAGCTTTGGCGGCTATGAAGCCGGGCGCAGTCTGGATACAGATGTCAACCATCGGAGTAGAGGGCACGGAGAGAGCTTGGCGCCTGGCCCAGACGCGACCCGAAATCATTTTTCTGGATGCTCCTGTATCGGGCAGCAAGACCGCGGCGGAGGACGCTAAACTTGTTATTCTTGCCTCCGGCGATCAAGCCCGCGCCGGCGCGCCGGTGCAGCAATTCTTTGACGCGATCGGAGCAAAAACCTACTGGTTGGGCAGCGTGGGACAGGGAACGCGTATGAAGCTCATGTTCAACGCCTGGATGGGGATCCTCAATGAGGGTGTCGCGGAAGTGTCCATCCTCGGGGATGCACTCGGGATCGACCAAGGCCAGTTTGCGTCCCTGGTCACAGGCGGACCGCTGGTTCCATCGTGGGCGGTAGCTAAACTGCGAAAGATCAAAGAAGGTCGCACTGCTGAGCCGGAATTCCCTCTTCGCTGGGCACACAAGGACGTTGAGTTGGCGCTCGCCGCAGCAGGAGAGGCGCGTTCCCGGCTGCCGATCCTTCAGCGGATTGACGCTACGTGGGCGGAAGCCGAGCATGACTTCGGAACGCAGGATCTTAGCGCTATCTATGTGGCGCTTAGCGATGGAGTCAGGCGATGACCACAACCCTTCTTAGTAGTCCCACACGGCGAGGGCAGCCTGGAGATGGGTCAGGCCGACGACGGAGCTGGTGTCGAGAGCGGCATCAATCGCGCTGAGGCGGAGGACGTTGGCTTCGGCGCGGCTGGTGGCGGCACCGCGCGAGGCCCCGCGGCTCGCCGGGGCAGGCTGGCCGGAGTTGGCTTAAGGCGGGATAGCAATCCTGCCAAAGGTTGCGGGCCGCATCATCGCGGCGGAAGAGGATTTTGGGTGGCTGCGGCCTGTACGGCGTGATGGCCTACATGGTGGAGCAGCGCACGGGAGAGATCGGCGTCCGCATGGCGCTGGGCGCCGATCGTGGAAATGTGTTGCGCATGGTGCTAAAGGGCGCCTTTTCCCAGGTGGCCATTGGATTGGCGATCGGCATTCCGGCAGCGATCGGCGCGGGCAAGCTGATGACGCAGCAATTGTTCAGCGTAAGGCCATGGGATCCGGTCATGCTGGCATCGGCCACGTTGGCAGTGAAGAACTGTTGGCCGGTCGATACGTAGTCTTTCGCGTTCCCTTTCATCTCTATGCTCCTTTGGGGTCGCTTTTGTCGGGAATCTTGTGCCCTAGTATTCAAACCACTGGCTGAGCGCTTTGACCTTCTCCTCCGTATACGGCGGGAACAAGTGCTCAATGGCTACGTCGGGCGGCGAAATCAGAACTGATTTCGCGTGCGTGAGAGCGTCAAACCCGGCCTTGCCGTAGTAGTGACCGATACCGGAATATCCGACCCCGCCAAAGGGCATGGTTTCGATAAACAGGTGAATGTTTACCTGATTGATCGCGCCGCCGCCGAAGGACAAGCTTGCGAGGAAGTGATCGATCGCCTGCTGATCTCGGCTGAAGAGGAAGCCGGAAAGAGGCTTCGGACGCTTCTTCACCTCGCGAATGGCCGCATCCATGTCCTTGTAAGTGAGGATTGGAAGAAGCGGCCCAAAGATCTCGTCCTCCATGATCGGATCGTCCCAAGTCACTGGATAGATGACCGTGGGATCGAGATAGCGTGCCTCCGGGTCGGAGGCCCCGCCTATGACGACTTTTTTTTGATCGATGAGGCCCGCCAAGCGTTCGGTGGCCTTTGGGCTGATAATGCGGGAATAGTCGTCGGGCCTGTTCTTAGGGTCGGTCCCGTACAGCTCAACCATAGCTTTCTTGCACTCTGCAACGAACTCCTCTGCAATTGATTCGTGCACGTAGGCGTAGCCGGGCGAGGTGCACCATTGGCCGCCCCAAGCCGTCGCACCCCAGACGATCTTCTTGGCTGCATCCGGAATATTTGCGGTCGCGTCAACGAAAGCCGGATTCTGCCCGCCTAGTTCGAGAAGAACGGGAGTCAGATTCTTTGCGGCCGCCTCCATGATGATCTTGCCAACCTTGACGCTGCCGGTGAAGAAGATGAAGTCGAAGGGCAGCTTGAGAAGCTCCGTCACCTCGTCTTTGCTGCCGGTGACGGCAGTGACGGCCCGAGGATCGAAATATTCTGGAATGAGATCGAGCAAGACCTTACTGGTGGCAGGCAAACCCTCGGAGAGTTTGAGGATGCATGGATTGCCAGCCGCAATAACCTGGACAGCGGGGTCGAAGAGCAGCGTCAGTGGTCCATTGAATGGCCCGATAACCAAGGTGACGCCGTAAGGTTCCCGATAGACTTTAGCAGTATGCCCGCTCTCCCGAAGGGCCTTGGGCACAACCACATCTACGGGCTTCATCCACTCCTTCAAATCTTGCTTCGCGAAGGCGACGGTTCCTACAGGCGCCATCATCTCGAAGACCTTTTCTTGGCTGGCCGTCTTGAAGTCGCTGCTCATCGCAGCCTCAAGAACCTCGGCGTTCTCATTGCACAAGTTCTCAAGGCGTGTCAGTTGGTCGATGCGCCATTGGTAAGACTTAGTCGCATCCGAATCGAAATATGCTTTCTGCTTATCGAAGATTTCCTGGAACTGATTCATCTGAGTCTCCTTCGCACATCGGTTGTCGAAGCCGCTTTGCAGCGGCGTTGCGAGCCCTTTATGCCATCGTGAGGACCATGCGGAATCGCGCGTCACCAGACATCATGCGCCGATACGCTTCTTCGGCCCTTTCCAACGGGAGAGTTTCGATCATGGGCCGAACGTCAGTAAGTACGCTGAAATCAAGAGTGTCCTGGGTCTCGATCGCTCTTCCTGTCAGGCTTCCTATGACAGAGCGGCCACCAAAAATCAGCGGAACTCCGTTGACCGGAATTGGATCGCCTGAGACGCCAACCACAACGAGCCTGCCGCGAACGGACAGGCCAGGAAGCAAGCCGGCGATTGCGGCTCCGCTGGGGGCGGTCGCCAAGATGACGTCGGCACCTCCCAGCTTCTGCAGTGCTGCTCCCGCATCCTCGGCCTTGGCGTCGATGTAAATATGCGCTCCCAGCTTGGGCGCGAGATGTTCTTTGTCTGGACCGAAGCCGATCGCAACGGTGCGGAAGCCCATCTTTTTGGCGTATTGCACGCCGAGATGCCCCAGACCGCCGATACCCTGGATAGCAACGGTATCGCCGGCACGTCCGGAGTTGCGGAGCGCATTGAATGTGGTGATGCCGGCGCAGACCAACGGGGCCGCATCTTCTGATTTGAGCTCTTCAGGTATGAGAGCCAGTGCGCGTGCCTCTGCGATCATCATTTCCGCATAGCCGCCATCACTCGTCACGCCAGTGATCATGGGGTTCTGGCAATATGCCGTGTCGCCGCGGCGACAGGTCTCGCAGGTTCCGTCTTCCCCTCCAAAGAACCCGACTCCTACACGCTGGCCGACCTTCCAGGTCGTAACACGCCGGCCAACCTCCTGGATGCGGCCAATTGCTTCATGGCCCGGCACACGCGGATACACGACGCCGGGCAGTTGTCCCTCAACGGTACCCGCGTCTGAGTGACATACACCGCAAGCCTCTACCCGGATACGTACTTGTTCCTCACCCGGCCCGACGACAGGCTTCTCGACGAGGCGGAAAGTCCCGGGTTTGGTTATCTCGACCGCCTTATATGTTTTTCCCATTTTCGTCTCCTATCGATCTGGAAGAACTCATGTGTCGTCGTTCACAAGGATTGCGGACAAGCGGCAGGTTGAAAATTCGCCGTTGCTCGCGATCCTGACCGTATGTCGCGAGACAGAGCTGGGTCAGAGGACGCCTTTGTGACCAACTACGCCTCTCCCATTGTTTTGGAAGTGTCAATCCTTGTCTTGATTGAAAGTGCCGCAGTTTGGCGTTTCTGTTGTGGGTGGGAAATGCGAGTGACGACCTTTACTTCTCTTCAGGCGCGGGGAGCTTGAACGCCTTCGGCATCGGTGCGTTTGCTCTTCGCCACCGTCCTGGCGAAGTTCCAACAATCTCACGGAAGCTTCGATTGAAAGCTGGTTGGTCAGTGAATCCGATTTCCAACGCGACTGTTAGTAAAGAATCGTTCGAGTGCAACAAGAGAGACTTTGCGGCTTCAACTCTTTTATGGAGCAAGTAGCGCCGGACGGGAACACCAAACGACCTCTTGAATGCGCGCATGAAACGACCCGCCGATAGCGCACACTCTTTTGCAAGATCGGCAAGCGCCAGATCACCACCCAGATGTTCGTTCAACACCTCGATCACTCGATCCTGTTGCCAGATCGTCAACCCCCCGGTAACAACCTCCGGCGGCTGGCTCCGGCCCTGGTATGTGCGGCTCAGATGAGCGCAGAACATCATGATCATTTCGTCGATAACTAAGCGTGGAAGCTGAAGCGGACGATCAGAGAACGGCAACATCATCCGGGCCCAATGAAGAATCACGTCATCCTTGGTTCCCGGGGTGCAATGCAAGTTGCGAATGCGCTTTTGCTCGTTCTCGTCACTGAATCGATTGATAACTGACCGGGGTATATAGACGTGAACCGAGTCGAAACCTGAAGTTCGCAGTGCGACCGGCTCCGACTCCATATCGAATATCTGAATCCCGCCGGCATCCCATTCGGTGACACGATGAAAGCGTCCGTCAAGCCAGGTTCCCCAACCCTTAATGCTGTCGGGACGGCGCAGGTGCACGGATATCGAAAAAGCCTTTTCTGGTGGAATGTGTGGAGTGGGTCCAGGAAAGCCGTTCGGCATTCGCATACGTGTCAACGCAACCTGAGAGTTTCCCTTGGGACCAATCACAAGTGAGGAAGACTCCAGCAGAGAAAAATGCTCCGCCAATCTTTTTCCGAACATGCCTTGAAGCATAGGTTCTGCCTCGCATCGCACTAGAACTTACCGTTGCTATTTTTCCATTGATCGCGAGGTGGAATCGCTTCGAGCGTATCCCAGTGCTCGGCGACCCTACCCTGTTCAATGCGGAAGAGGTCATAAATGCCAGTGGGTACGCCACCAAACGTAGCCTCGGCGACGACGAGGACGAAGTTACCCTCGCCAAGTATCTCGTGCACGCTTTTGTATACGACCGCCTGACCTTTGGCGGCAAGAGCCTGTAAGCCCGCAATCAGCCCCGGGATAGTATCAGCCACCCAGGGGTTGTGCTGAATGTATTGGGTTCCGTTGAAGTACCTCGGGAAGGTCTCCCGGCGGCCTGCGAGAAGGTCCTCCATATAGCGCCGCATGAGCGCCTTATTTGCATCGGTCTTGTCCAGATCGGAGGCGATCGTGGGACCGTCGATCATCGTGTGCCCGCTGGGGCTCGGTTCGGTCGCGGTCTCCTGCAAATTATCCCAATGCTCGACGATCAGGGAATCTTCGTAGCGGAAGATGTCAAATCCGATGCGTGGTCCGAAGAAGTTGTACTGCGTGTGAGCGAAGACATAGTCCCCATCTTCAAAGACGCGGATCGTATGGACGGACGCATCGGGCGGCATGTTCTTGATGAGGGCGGCGACACCTGCGGGACCGGGTCCAACCTGTAAGTTGTGCTGGATATACTTATTGGGATTGACATATGCGAGCGGAGCTGGATCTTTGGTCTCAAGCGACTTCAGCAGATCGATGACCTGTTGTTTACGGCTGGACGCCATGAGCCCTCCGGGACAATCTCTCTCTATAATAATGGACCATTCGGTCCTTTATCTGCAAGCCTCGCAGTCGAATTGACCGATAATGTTGCAATGGGACGACGAAAACTGTTCACCAGAGAAAATGTCCTCAACAAAACGATTCCCGTCTTCTGGAAGCATGGTCTTGCCGAGACGAGTGTTCAGGACCTTGAGCAGGCCACGGGGGTGCGCAAATCCGGCTTATATGCAGAGTTCAAAGACAAAGAGGACCTATTTGTCGCGAGCATACGCCAATATTTTGACATGCTGAGGGCACGCGGAACCCTAACGAAGCAGCCTTTGGGTTGGAACAACGTCGAGGGCTTTCTGAAGGTCTGTTACGGGAGTTGGGGACAGAAGGGGTGCTTTTCGGTGAACTCCATGCGCGAGTTTGCGGATCTTCCCCCCAAAGCACGCCAGATCATGATTGCGAATATGACGAAAGCCCATCAGCTCCTGATCGACAATCTAGCCACAGCACGTGGAGGGGCCGACGACAATGAATCCCTGGCTGATCTAATCATCACGTTCTTTTGCGGAATTTGCCTGGAGCAGAATCTCGGCCCCGACCGCACTCAAATTACGAAGAAGATTGAAGCCTTCATGCAGCTAATTCGGGGAAAGGGATGAATGTGCCTTCGACGAAGTCGCTCGAAAGCGCCACGAAACAGGGCCGAAGCAGTGGTAGGGGAAGACCCGTGCGCTCAAATGTAAGCCGACGCCCAAGTAGCTAAGAATGTCATCCGGCACCTTTCGCCACACCCGTCCGCTCGAGCGACGAGTCGTTTCCTCCGGCAAGTGAACCAGAAATTTACCTCCGCGTTGCCCAGGCAGATAGTGAATGATAAACAACCTCTCGTCCCCTTCTCGATAGGGATGGAATTCCGAGCCGAAACGGTGAATTCGCGCACGCCTTGCACGAACACAGGCATTTTGGAAGGCGCGGTTGTGGCTTGGAGATCGCGACCGCACGTTGTTGGCGATAACGTCCGTTATCATTCACTATCCTGGCCTGGCAAGCTGAAAGTGGTTTGGATGCAGTTCCCCGACTTGGCGGCAAACCGTCCACTGGAATGGTGCATCGGGCAGTTTCGCTCAACCCCGAGAGTGTTTTCATGTCTCTCCAATAACATCTTTTTTTGTTCACAGTACTCTATAAAAAGCCCCTTACGTAATTTGCGAACCCCAGCATGCGAATTCTCGCTTACGGTGGATCACGGGTTCCACTCTTGATCACGTGGACCTGATCTGGCGCCACGCTCGACGCCTTACCTACCAAGGAGGAACATTCGTATGACTCGTATCATTCAAAAAGTGACACATGCCGCGCCTATCCTTGCCGCTGTCTTCCTGGCTGCAACTATCGGGGCTTTCGCGCAAAAGACCGAAACAGTCGAAGGCGGCCGTACAACCGTCACCCTTGCCGACAGCTTCGTTTCTGCTTTGAGCAGTCTAGGCGTAACACCCGGGACCGTCAGCCCAACAGAGCTGCGTGGAGTCAAAGTCAACTTCCCGATTACTGGGGGGGCCATCGACCTAGACACGGGGGACGGTCAAATCCTGCACTCCGGCGGCCTCACGCTGACAGCGGGAAACACCGAGGTGAAGCTTCAAAGCTTCATCATTGATACGACAAGCTCTCAGCCCGTGATCACTGGACTGGTGGTGGTGAACGGCAAACTTGTGGGACGCCTGCCGCTATTCAATCTGACCCCGCCAAGCGGTATTAACCTGCCGCTTAAGCCCAGCTACGGGGTGCTGGAGACGAAAGGCATTGGTATCACCCTGACCGCGGGCGCTGCTGCCGCGTTGAACGAGGTATTCGGGATTAAGGCTCTAGCAGGAGGGCTCGACATTGGCACTGCGGATGGATTTGCGATATTAGCCCGCTGTTATTGACGATAGGCGATCAACGCAGCGTGATGTCTTCCGTGTGGGTGGCTCAGTAAGAAACGTCGGAAACGTTTGCCCACTCGCTTCTCGGGACGAGATTTTCCCGGAACTTCTCGTCCCCGAAACTTTCCTGCGGATGTTTGATGTTAGCTTTGAGGCTAGACAAACTTCTACCAGAGTCTCACGCACAACCCCTCGGGGAGAATCCACATGAGTAATCTCGACAGCATGTTAGAACGCAACAAACACTTTGCCGCTCAGCAGTCTGCTGCGGGCACGCTCATGCCCTCGCTTCCCGAGGCGACGCCGAATCTCAAGGCAATGATCATCGGTTGCGCAGATATGCGCGTGGACCCGGCTCATTTGCTTGGACTCAAACCCGGCGAGGCGCTCGTGTTGCGTAACATCGGCGGCCGAATTACTCCGGTGCTGCTGCAAGAGTTGGGGATGCTCGGGCGCGTCGGCCAGGTTATGGGTAAGGTTGCGGGAGGCGGCCGTGAGTTCCACCTCGTAGTTCTTCAGCACACCGATTGCGGCATCACTCGCCTTGCGGGCGACCCGGCTATGCTAGCTCACTATTTTCAAATAGAGGAAGGGAAAGTCGAGATAAAGGCGGTCACCGATCCCCACGCGGCGGTTGCCCACGATGTTGCCTTGCTCAAGACGATTCCCGCGTTGCCGGACAAGTGGCTTGTTTCCGGCCTCGTCTATGACGTGGCGACTGGACTTGTTGAGGTCGTCGTACCGCCTGCGCCGATTCGTACTGCGTAATTCGGCTCTTTCGGCCGCAACCATTTTGAGACATAAATTTGCGCTCGTCTTTCCGACACTCACCTGCCCCGGGTCACGCCCAGGACTTTTCACCCGACGCTCACCACCCCAGCTCTCTACCGCCACCGCTCGGGCTGGTTTGTAACTTAGGGGTGACTCAGCTGCGCATACTGGCCAGGCGATACACGCAGGTACACACCGCCCTCACCTTTGGCTATCGCGTAATCCAACATTTGCCGATCCTCGGAGGTCTGCCAGGCTTCCCCACGTCGGGCTAGCTCTCTGATTTTTCCCATCTTTAAAGGTCAGCGTTTTCCGAAGGGGTGTCTGCAGCCCCGGCTCCAAGAACGTGACATACCAAACGTCGCGCCGAACGAACTGCATGAAGATTCTGTGGTTCGCTTTGGTGTACCGGCTCATGCCGACCAGCGTAGGCGAAGACAAGGCGAAAGTCATCCACGGGGTGTCCCGGCAAACAAGATTTCACAGGGCCGGCCTCAGGTAAGGAGAATTCGGCCGCGGTACGGGTTTTTCAGGTGGGCGGCACCAGGCCACGACTGGTTCTATCGCGACGTCTTTGTGTGGGCAGCGATGAACGGTCTCGAGCGCGTGTAGCGCCGTTTCGTTCCTGGCGCTTCCAGCGGTCAGGTAGGTACGCAGGCAGATCGAGTCCACAGTGCAGTCAGCATTCACGCGGTTGTGGAACTCGCTTTTCATCTGCCCTTCCCGGTTACCAAAGATGGCGCCCGGTTACGCCATCCTTCGCCTATCTTAATGTCCTAAGACTGGAAGCGGGTGATTCCAGACTGCTAAACGAGAGTCCCCGAACCAAGGGGGGTAGAGGGACTCTCGTCCATGCGCTTTTGCTGAATGGTAGACAACCACGGCCAAGTTGGGCGACATCTCAAGGCTCAATAAATCACCCCTATGCCCTTTGGCGGACACCCAAGGGGCTCTTTTTTGTTGGCCAAAGAATGATGATTGAGCGGGCGAACCTTGGTGAACTCGGCGTATTTCCAGTAATATTAAACGCTAATTAAATGTTCCTGAACGCCGGGAGCCAGGGAGTCTGAGGCCGATGATCTTGATCTGGCTGGTTCGCGTTATCGAATTGGTGTTCTTCACCGGGGTTGCCGGTTGCGTGGTGACTATTGTGGCGAGCTGGTACTCAATCTTCAAAGAAGAGTTCACTTCTAATAACTGACGCCTGACCTCGCTAGCAGACGGGCGCCTTTACCTGCATCCGCCACAGGTCGTAAATTTCCTCGCATTTTGCCGAATAGTGGCGACTGTTCAGGAAAACTTCAGCCGTCGAGCTCAAGTGACTTTGGCCGCAGGTTCGCCATTGCTGAATCTCGTCGAGCAATGCCCACAGTTCAGTTTCGGTTAGACGGAGCAGCTGGCTGGTTTCAGTCAGGAGGACACACGGTTTGAGAATGCAAGCCGGGGACGCTATCGTCTTCATTGACCGACCCCGCGGTGGTCAATGTGAGTTTAAATAAGCCAAGTCTTAGGATGGGAGCGCCATTTGATGTCACTAGGCTTTCCGCTGACGGTCCAGACGTTCTGCCGCCAAAGAAAGCAAGTCCGACGCCGTTGCCGCTGGGGTTGTTCCGCAATTATCTGGGCGACCACCAAATTGTGGTCGCGATGAAGCTGATTTACAGCGCCGCCATTACCTCGTGGTAGAGATGTTGAGCGCCCTCGATTCCATTCCAGGGGCCCGCTTCATACTCGAGCGCAAATACGCCATCGAAGCCGTTGTTCAGCATGATCCTTACATTTCGCTGCACGTCGATTTCTTCCCAGCGATCCCAGTACTTTGCATGGCAAGTAGTATGTGCGTAGGGTGCCAGGGCGTTTAGACCATGGTAGACGTGAAATTTCTGCTCCCAATTTCCGAAGTCGGGGCTGGCTTCGCAGAAGGGATGATTCACTTCTTCCACGATGATCCTTATATTGATCGGGTCAGCGGTGATCCCCCAATGATTCTCCAGAGTCAGGCGCACGCCACGCATCGCTCCATAGTCCGCCATTTCTTTGAATGATTCGATGCAGCACGTCAGGTACTGCTCAAGCAGATCATTCGTGGCGTAGCCACGGGAACCAGTGACGGGCGCGGGGGCAATCCTCGGGCCGCCACAATTCACGCGCATGGATTTTGCGCCCAGCATCTGGGCACCGTCCAGCCACTTCTTCGCGACCGCAATGCCCGCCTTACGTTTTGCCGTATCGAGGTCACTGATGTCGCGTGGAGCATTGTTTGAGATGTGGTGACACATGGTGCCCGTGGTCACCAGCTTGCTGGCCATCCTCTCCAGCCATTTCTTACCAGAAGGGCTCGAAGGGTCAAACTCAACGATCGGAAAAGGTTTGCCCCAGAACGTGTCTATGCCGCCCTTAACGAACTGGCTGGGGTCATCCATATCTCCAAACAAGCCGGAGTAGATGTCCATTTGATAGACACCGGGAAACATCTTCTTGGTAAATTCTGGGAAGTCAAGCATTGTGATCTCGCCATACTTTTCCTTCATTTGCGCAACGGTTTCCTTATCGCCCATGGAAGTATTTGATTTGAAGATCCAGCGGATCGGATAGGAATTGGATGCGATGCGGACCATCTTCTCTTTGTCGGTCAACGGGCGGCTCGCTCCGGCCCGGTTGATGGCTTCCGGAGTGACTTGCGCCACCGCGCTTGACACCTGCGTGGACGATAAAACCCCGGCAGCCACGCTGCTACTGATCGTTTGAAGAAACTTTCGGCGGTCGAAACGAGAATGGAAAGCCATGAACACTTCTCCTCATTTTTCTATGATTGTTTGCAAAGGTTGGCTCGGGTGGCCGGAATCAAGGCGCTGCTTACAAATTACACTGCCTGCGGATTTTCGCTCCTGCCGTCGGGATCAGCTGCTATTAGGGCAAGTTTCGTCTGCCCTGCGCAACGGTCGGGGCTCCCTCTTGGGTAACCGCTTCGAACCGGGGTCGCCTCCAGCGCCAGCATCGATTCAGTCCCTATCGCCACTCAAATTGGAAGTTAAGGGGATGGACTAACCCCCCGCTTTAGAGATGGTGGTTGCTCCGTCTGTCTATTTAATTCCCCGGGCTGGCAAGCTGAAGGTGTGGTTTGGATGCCCTTCCCCGACTTGGCGGCAAACCGTCCACTGGAATGGTGAACGCTGCCGGGAGGCTTCGTCTTCACCCTCAGACGAGGTCCTGGCCCGGTAGGCTCAGTCGCGCGCGCGCCCCTCCCATCGGAGACGCCTCAAGCGAAATCGATCCTCTGTAAATCTCGGCGATATCACGAACAATCGCAAGACCGAGTCCAGAGCCCGGTGCGGCTTCATCTGTCCGAACGCCACGCTGCATGATCGCCTCTCGCATCGAGGGCTCTATTCCAGGGCCATCGTCATCCACTACGATCACGACCTGTTCGCCTTCTTTCGAGCAGGTCAGTTTTACGCTGGAGCGAGCCCACTTGCAGGCATTGTCGAGCAGGTTCCCGAGCATCTCGTCGAGGTCTTCCCGCTGCCCCGAGAAGGCGTGCGAAGCGGGCGTATCCATCACGATGAGCATGCCGCGCCCGGAGTGGAGGCGCTCGAGCACGCGGGCAATTCCTTCGGCAGACGCGGCAATCGACACGCGCGCCCCAGGTGACGCCGAGGAGGCCGCGGATCGCGCGCGCGCCAGGTGATAGTCGATCTGCCGCCGCATCCGATCGATTTGCTGATCTATCTCCGCGGCAAGCCGCCCATGTCCTACCGCTCGCACCTGTTGCGCCTCGTGCGCCAGCACCGCCAGCGGCGTCTTCAGGCCATGCGCAAGATCGCCGGCCTTTGCCACTGCGCGCGCCACGCGCCGTTCACGCTCGTCAAGCAGCGCGTTCAGCTCATCGACCACCGGTTGCACCTCTGCCGGATAAGCGCCGCCGACGCGCGCGTCAACGCCTTTGTGCACGGCCGCGAGGCGGTTGCGCAACTGATCGATGGGCGACATGCCTCGCCTGACTTGCAGATATCCGACGTACATGCACAGCCCCGCGAGTACGGCCGTTGCCGCCGATGCCGGGGCCGTCGCGTGAAGCAGGCGCGCGACGAAACTGCTCTTCGCGAGGAAGATCACGATGATCACGAAGTGGCCGATGGTCCAGAGGGTGGCACCGAAAAGGATGCGCGCTTTGAGCGAAACGAGTCTCATTCGATTCGGTAGCCGAGACCGCGCACCGTTTCAATGAACCCCATGCCAAGCTTGCGGCGCAGACGCGCGATGAATACCTCAACAGTGTTCGAGTCGCGATCGAAATCCTGGGCGTAAATGTGCTCAGTGAGCTCCGTTTGAGAGACGACGCGTCCGCGATGGTGCATCAGGTAAGAGAGGACGCGGAACTCGTGGCCTGTGAGCTTCACCGGCGCACCGTCCATCGTGACACGCGATTGCCGCGGATCCAGTGCCACGCTGCCCGCGCGAAGCTCCGGAGTGAGGTGGCCGCTTGCCCGTCGTATCAGCGCACGCAGGCGCGCGAGCACTTCTTCGATGCGAAAAGGTTTTGACACGTAATCGTCCGCGCCGCCGTCGATCCCCCGCACTTTGTCGTGCCAACTACTGCGAGCCGTCAGCACGAGCACGGGCGTGGCGAGGCCTGCCTCGCGCCAGTTCCGCAACAGTGTGAGGCCGTCGATCTTTGGCAGTCCCAGATCGAGGACCATCGCGTCGTACATCTCTGTTTGCGCCAGAAAATCCGCGTGCTCGCCATCGGCGGCGTAATCCACAGCATACCCGGCCTCCGCGAAGGACGATGTGAGCTGTTTCGCGAGCGACACCTCGTCCTCAACGACAAGAATTCGCATCCTGTTCAACCGATTTAGTAGAGCACTCGAAGCTGAACGTCACCTGAACGGCGCGTTCACGTTCCATTCAGCCGCCATTATTCAGAATACATCCAGTGTACGAGCCCTATGACATTGGGTCGCCTTCCAAGAGAGGCCGACCGAACCAACAACCAAACCAAACTGAATCGAGGAAAACGATGAAACTACTGTTCCCTTTACTTATGACTCTACTTCCGGTGGCATCTGTGCTGACGCCAACCCAGGCTTCCCCGCAGCCGCCTTCCGGCGTGCCGTCACCTAAAACCACTGAAGTGATGGTCATCTTGACTGCCAAACAGGGCGTGACCCGTCAGCAGATCATGGACGTCATGCCGGCCGAGATTCGGGCCACCGTGAAGCTATATCTAGACGGCAAGATCCGCCAGTGGTACTCAAAGGGCGACGGGCGAGGGGTGGTTTTTTTTCTTGACGTGAAGACCGTTGACGAAGCCCACGCGGTCATGGAAACGCTGCCTTTGGCGAAAGAGAACCTGATGGACCACGAGTACATTCCCGTCGGTCCCCTCATGCCGCTAGCCGGCTTGATTAGCGGTGGACCGGCGCAGCACTAGCTGAAATTCATACGTTCAGAAAGGAGCCCAATCGATGAACGCATCTCCAGCTTTGTTCGGAATCAGTGTAGCGTTCGGCTTGGCTGCTTGGGGAGCAGTGGCATGGCACTATATTTGGCCAATGCTAAAGGAACGCCCCAGCCCCGAGAACCTGAAGCCCATTCTGCTGCTGCATGGGTTCAGATTCCTCGGATTGGCATTTGTGGTGCCGGGCGTTGTGTCTCCAGAGCTTCCTGCCGCATTTGCTCAACCAGTAGCTTACGGCGATCTCATGACCGCCATGCTGGCTTTGCTCGCTCTCACTACTCTAGGAACCCGTACCGGGACCGTGCTGACCTGGGTTTTCAATGCCTTCGGAACGGCGGACCTGATCTTCGCCTTTTACCTGGGAAGCCGCATATCACTCCCGGATACGCAAGGCTTGTTAGGCGCCGGCTATTTTATCCTGACCGCCTACGTGCCTCTTCTTCTCATAACCCATGGCCTGGCGTTTCGCATGTTGGTGCGAACGAAAGTCGTCGTGCCGGCACGAAGCAAACTAAGTAGCGCTTGATGTCACGCTGGTTCAGCATGACAGTTTGTGTTCCGACAGTTCCTCAATAAACGGGCCAATCGGAACTTGGAGATTTGTCGCAGAACGTCAATCAGCGGAGTCACATTCATCTCAGCATTTAGTCCAGCTGAACTATAACCATTTCCAAGTGTCATGAGCCAAACCTCAATTTGCAGTGATCCAGGGGCACTCAATGATATTGCGGCGAATCGAGAATGAACTCTTACTACTTGGACCCGCTGCAGCTCTGCGAGTTCCAGTCGACTAAGTGCCGCCAATATACAGAGAGGAATCCAAGTCGCCGGCGATCTCCCGTCAATAAGTGAGTGTCATGACTGAGGGGTGGCAGAAAAGATGGTTGTGCCTTCCTTGATGGTCTCGAGCACTTTGATCTCACGAATCTTGTCGACCGGCGTCTTCAGCGGGTCAGCTGTGATAATGACAAAATCGGCCAGCTTGCCGGGCGCGATGGAACCGCGCCGCGATTCCTCCCGATATTCCCAAGCCGGATAGATCGTCATGGCCTTCAGCCCGCGATAGGGGTCTATGCGCTGGCCGGGCCCCAGGACATAGCCCGAGCGGGTGGTGCGCGCCATGGCCGTCCACAGCACCATGAACGGGTCCAGCGGGGTCACGTTGAAGTCAGTGTGGTTGGTGGCCTTCAGGCCGAGGTCCATGGCCGACACCATCGGGCTGATGAAGGCCGCGCGTTCCTCGCCGAGGTTCTTGCGATGTACATCGCCCCAGAAGAAGACGTGCATCGTGAAGTATGACGGCGTCAGCCCAAGCTCAACGTATTTAGGCAGGTCCTCGCGATGTTGCATCTGCGAGTGGATGACGATGGTCCGGCTGTCATCTCCAGCCTTGAGGCCGGCGGCTTCGGTCGCCTTGATAACCTGCTGTATTGCCCCGTCGCCATTGGCGTGGACGAAAATCTGCAGCCCCGCCTGGTGCGATGTGTTAATGAGCTTGGCGAAATCCGCGTAGGGCAGCGTGCTGTTGCCGTGCCAGTTTTTCTGGCCCTGCGGCCCCCCAGTGAGCAGAGGCTGAAGGTACGAGGCGGTCTTGCCCTGCACCGAGCCGTCCTGAGTAATCTTGATGCCTTGCAACTTCAGCCGGTTGTTCCACTGGCCAAACGGGAACTCCGGCTTGTTCATCCACTGGTCCATCTCGGAAAAGCCTGGCAGCGCCACAATATCGATGAACAACCTCTTTTCGGCAGCCGCCTTCTGCAACAGCCGAATGTCTTTGGTGTGCGTGTAGCCTTCGTTGGCAGTGGTGAATCCGTTGGAGGCATACATCATCTGGCCCGGCTTCAGCAACTCCAGCATTTCGGCCTCGCTGGGCTGGGGCAACTTGGCGAAGATGGGCAGGAACGCCGTTTCCATCAGCAACCCGGCAGGCTCCTTGCCGTCGGGGCCGCGGGCGATCACTCCGCCCGGCGGGGTCGGCGTGTTGCGGTCCACGCCCGCCCATTCCAGCCCCTTGCTATTCAGCACGCCCCCATGCAGCGATACGTGCGTAACCATCACTTTGTGGTTGGGGAACGCCGCGTCAAGATCGCGCCGCGTCAGCGGTCTACCTTTCACCATCGAATCGTCATAGCCCCAAGCCAGTATCCAGCCCCCGTCGGGAATCTTCGCCTTATCCTGGTAGGCCTTGAGCGCCGCGATGATCGCGGGAACCGTGTCGCCCGGACCGACCGGCGAGGGCGAAACATTGACCTGCTGCGACAGTGTCGGCGCATTGATAAAGTGGCTGTGCGGATCCACGAAACCCGGCAGCATGGTCTTGCCGCCAAGATCTTTGACGACGGTGTTGCCACCCTTCTGCTTCATCGCCTCGGCGTCGGAGCCGGCAAACACGATCTTGCCGCTGCTAACAACCACGGCTTCAACGTAGGTTGGCTGGTCGCCCTCCATCGTGAGGATGGGGCCGCCGTGAATGATCAGGTCGGCAGCCGGCGTGACCGGTTGGGACTGGTTGCAACCAACCAGGGCGAGTGTGACGCAAAGAACTGCGACGAAGCGAGTGCGCATAGGCTCCCTTGTGTTGGTAGTCCGTTTGATCTAGTCCACGCGTGGTGTTACTAGCAAAGAGGGTGGTATGGCTGACTGGAGTGCTCATCCAGTCTAGGGACACCTCGCGCGCCCTACCACTGACAAAACTAATAGAGCTTGGAGAAAAGTGTCAGAGATCTCATAGATGCCTGGGAGAACGGTCAAGAGGAAGTGATCGAAGTCGTGGGGGGAGTTTCGGGGACAGACGTACCCAATCTGGCTATTTGCACCAGAGCCGGCATATTGTTATTGAGGGGGGCATATTGACATATCGCCGCGGACGGGTCGCGCTGCTGATTTTTACAATCGTGATCATCAATTACATGGATCGGATAGCGCTTTCAGTTGCTTCGAGACCGATTGCCACAGAATTTAGATTTTCTCCAATTCAAATGGGGTATCTGTTTTCAGCTTTTCTTTGGACATACGTTCTGTGTCTCATTCCCTTTGGGTTCCTTAGCGAAACAGTTGGCGCCAAACGGATGGTGGGTAGCGGCATTACTATTTGGTCCGCTGCCACCGTCGCGACGGCGGCAACGGCCGGCTTTGTCTCGATTCTTAGCGCTCGGTTGGTAATGGGAGCAAGCGAAGCGACGACGTTTCCGGCGTGCGGGCGAGTGATTCGCGACTGGTTCCCAGAAAAGGAACGCGGCATGGTGACCACGCTTTTCAATGGCGGGTCTTCCGCGGGACCAGCTATTGGGGCGATTGCGGTCGCTGCGCTTGTCAGTTCCTTCGGCTGGCGGATTGCTTTCGCCGTTCTGGGAGCGATTGGATTTGTCTGGCTAGCAGTGTGGCAGGTCTGGTACGGGCAGCCGGAGCAGGTCGCGTGGCTCGCCGTCGCGGAGAAAGATAAAATCGTTGCTGAGCGGAACGGTGATTCCGAGATGACCATCGAGGATGCTCGTCCGTCTTCTCTTCGTTATCTTTTGTCTCAGAAAAGCGTATGGGGTCTTGTCATCACTCAGGGATGCCTTGTCTACACGGCCTATCTATTTCTGACGTGGCTTCCGACATACTTACAGTCGACTCGTGAACTGACGACGATGAATACGGGGTATCTGACGGCGCTCCCTTATCTGGCCACCATCCTACTGAGTGTCATGATTGCCCGAATCAGTGATCGAACTCTGTCGTCCGCTGCGATTCGGGCCGGCAAGCGGCGCAACTTCATTGTCTGCATGGCATTGCTTTCGATGATGATCCTTTTTGCCCCTGTGGTGAGGGAACTTTGGCTACTGCTTGTAATCCTGGTGTTTGTCCTGACAGGCTCGACCACAGGCGCAGGATTGAACTTCGCTCTCGCAAATGATCTGTTGCGCAGCCCTCGCGATATCTCGCGGGTCTTCGCAATCACATCGTTTGGCGGCAACTCGTTCGGCCTGATCGCCCCCATCATTACGGGATACATTGTTGCCGGCTCGGGCCGGTACACTTGGGCGTTTCGGATCGCTGCGGCGCTGCTCTTTTGTGGTGCGATCGCCACGCTCCTCATGACGCGCAAAACAATTGAACCCCAATATAGATCCGTTACGGCATGAGGCGGATCGTCCGGACACCATTCGAACAGGAGGACTGCGGATGAATTATCACTATGCGCAATTACGAAGGCCCGTAACAGACCAAACCCGAAATTTCGTCATTGAGGATTTTCCCGAAATTTCGATGATTCCGGACCAAGATATACGCAACAAAGCGGTCGAAGCCTGGAGCTATTCCCTCTGTTGCTCGGATTTCCAGCGGATCACCGATATCCCGCCTGAGGGCAACCCCGGGGCTCCAGTCCTTCGGCGCGGCACCCAGGCCGACCACCTACGCGGTGTCGTACGTTATGCCAAGGCCATCGGAGAGGAATTCGAAACCGCTTTTCCCGAGGTCGCCATTGACTGGAATATTCTGCTGGCGGGCGCAGTCTGTCACGACGTCGGCAAACCATTTGAATTCGACCCGGCCAATCGGAAGAGATGGAAAGATGCTCCCGCCGGCAGTGGCCTTCCGACTTTCCGCCACTCGGTGTTCGGAATGCATGTGTGTATAACCGTTGGGCTACCCGACGAGGTCGCGCATATCGCAGTCGGACACTCTTTCGAAGGGTTGTATATGGAGCTTAGCGCCGAGTGCACGATCATCCGCCAAGCTGACCACGGCTGGTGGCACGCCGCGGGGGCACTGGGCCTGGTCACGCCAGAATCGGTTGGCATTCTTTCGGAGAATCTGCTCGCCCGGGCCCGTAGAACTTGATCACCAATGGGTTCTGGTGCAAATAGAGATGGGTGGTCGATCCTGTAGGTGAAAACGCGAGCTGTCTCTGTTCCGTACGACCATCCTGCCGCGTGTCCGGCGACGATCACTCTTCGAGGACAGGATGAAGCCGCTACCGTCCGTAGTTAAAGACGGTCGCGCGAATCCGAGAGGTGTTGCATACCCTTCTCTCGCCGCGACTCTGGCGACGGCGGCCAGTGGGGTATAGGTATCCGGTCATGCTGGCCTCGGCCACGTTGGCGTTAGGACTGGCAGAGTTGCTCGCGTCGGCGCTGCCCGCATGGCGCGCTGCGGGCGTGGAACCTATGGTGGCGCTGCGCACGAATGAGGGATGGATTACTTATTTTGGATGAACTTTCACTGCGGGATGTATCGATGTATCAAGGAAAGTTAAACCTTTTCGCATGACCCCGGCGGCGGGGGGACATAGACTCTCGATCACCCGAGCGTTAGACGTGCAGGGTGGGTCGTTTCTTTGCCGCTTCCAGCAAAGCTCCAGTCCCGTCTGTTTGACCACAAATATCGAATCTCCTGTCCCGAATCTCCCGCATCCGATTACTTCCCACTTCACAGGTCTAATCTGCGGTTGTTTCCGAGTTGCCGACCAACCGCTCCCTATGAATGGCCATTCCATTCCTTAAGGGACTCGGCAGCCAGGGGATCCGCAGCCACAGCTTTCATCAAAGGCAGAGCGAAATCGAGCAATTCACGGGCTCTTAGTACATACGTCATCGCGTTCCCCACCAGGCTCCCGTTGTTCCCTGTCTGGCTGAGAAAACTACCTACGATCTTTGCGAAGAAGCGATCTGGCCAGTTCGCATGAGCCCCCTCACCCGAAGTATCGAACTCCTCCATCGCGCGCCATACCCGGCAGCCATTCTCAATGACGGGTACCTGGTAGCGCGCTACTCGCTTTTCTTGCATATCCACGATGTGTTCCACGTAATGAAGGAAGGTTACGGCATCGTGGTCGGACCCGAGCAGGACGATCCTGCCATCGAGTAACAGGAACCGCTCCAGCGGAGAATCGGCGCCGAAAGCATAATTCCACGGTTGGCTCTCAAAGAGGTGCTCCGTCTGCTTACCCCAGCAAACGAAACGGGCAACATGGTGATTTACATGAGAGCCATGGATAGGTCCTAAGGAATTCGACGAGTATCCCATTGTCGCGTTCGGATCGAGCCGTGAGAGGGTCGAACGCTGGTAGCTTCTCATGAATCTCCCGCTCTTGTTCCATTGTCAGATTCCCACGCCCCACCTCGTCGTAGTAACGCGGGCAGCTTGCATACATCATCAGAGTCCCCTCTGGAGTGAGCGCCGATTTGAGGGCCAGATGGATGGCATCGGGGCCTCCGGCAACTTCTCCCACCGCCCGCACCGAAGCGTGCAGCATGACGGTATCGCCAGCTCTGATGCCCAGGTTGCGAAAATCATTCGCGAGTTCTTCTATCGAATACATACCAACGCACCTGGACATCCGCCGCGTGGGAGGCTGGGGACGGCGGCGTTTTGCTCTAGTATCAGAGGGCCGAGGGAACAGTATGAAACCCTTTCTGCTCACTGCATCATTGGCCACTCTGTGCTGCGCGACCATTGCACGTGCAGTCATTTCAGCAAGAAAAGGAATGCTCAGAGGCGGCGGAACGGCAGGTACGCATGCTGGTTCAGTCAAGACGATGCGTCGATTGTTTCACACTATAACGCCAAGCTGGGACGCTGCTACGCCGAGTTTGCCCGTACCAAATTTGAGAACGGGAATTTGGTCCTTTTTCGCGAAGTAGTAGACGGTGTCAAAGGGAAAATCGTGGCGCAAATAACCTGGAGTCATGCCACCACCAACGGGACAGGCGCAACTTCCAGACTGTGCATGTCGACATGCCATCAGGTGAAAGAGTGAACTGCCATGAGATTTACGAGTTTGAGGACCTGGTGGAAGAGCAGTACAGCATAAAGTAACAGTGTCGGAGGCGTTCGGTGGGGGCCCATGCGGAACGTACAACAACAAGAAAGCGTAGTTTATGAGGAACTAAGCGGCCCAGTGGCGTCCTGAACGGCCTCCAGTCTGATGTCGAACCAGGTGGGGAGCCAGCCTTTATCTGGAAAGTCCAAGGCCACTTCAGACGAGCGATGTACCATCTGGTATAAACGGATTAGGAGCCATCTATCCTCCGAAGGGCTGCGGTACTCCATCGCAGACGCCAAGGCGCAAACCATTCGCCTGAACCGAATGGACTGTGGCTAGCAAAGTCCGGGACAGGCGGCAAATGACCGCTCTGAACGGCTGAGGTCTCGTGAATCCAACCCGAAGCGTACTGGACGCGCTGCCCCACTTCAGACCAGCGACATGAGAGATTTCCTGTGTTCTTTTGCCATGATGATTTCATCGCAGCTAGCCCCCGGTATTTTGACTGAGCCAAAGTCCATTCTACGCCCAGAGCGTAATAGCAATCCTTCGAGTGCCCGTAAAGTCGCATCTTAATGAATTCGCTTCAACTGCGAAAAGCCACTCGTCCGACGAGCCTGACAATACGGCAACTTAGATGGCCAAAGCAGATGCCTTAAAGGTCGACTTCGAAGTTTCCGAACCGTAGGAGTCGAAGCTGATGCTCTGGCTCTGCCATCGCAGATTGCCCTATCCGGCCTCCGGGGGAAGCCCATAGGGGCGTGATGCTAGTGAAAGTGCTCAACGAGCATGATGTCGCCGCTTGTATCGCCGAGTAGCGAGTAGAGGATCCAGCGGCCATCGCGAGAGACCGACGGGCCGCTAGCGAAATCCTTGTCCACTTCAAAGATTACCCGTATCTGCTTGCTCGCGAAATCAAAATAGCGTAGAGATCTGGGCGCATCGGCAGGAACAAAATATATACCGCCTGGAGAGAGTGTCCAAAGGCCGGGGCTGCTCAGGCGAGGCAATCCCTCCACTTCTGATTCCGTGCCGGGCTGTCCGGGCAGAGCTACCCTCTTCAGTATCGATTTCTCCGCGTGGCTTGCAAAATATACTGTCTTTCCGTCGAAAGACTCCCGCGGACTGTTCCCATTGACATCTTTGGAGAGTAGCATCGCGTCTCCACCGGAGGCGGGACAACGATAGACTCCCATCCTGCCTGGTTCCTGGGAGCTGAAGTAAATCCACTTTCCATCGCGGGACCAGTTAGGTTGAGCTACGTCGGAGATACCAGTGAGGAGTTTTCTAGGCACCCGTTCGGCCACGTCGGCCACATATAACTCCCAGCCGTCTGGGGAAAGCGAGTCAAAAGCTATCTTATTTCCGTCCGGCGACCATTGCGGGCTGCCACTCGGTCGAGCAGGGTTTGAGATTTGCACCAGGTTACTGCCGTCCTCATCGCTGATCCAGACACCCTGCACGCCAGATCGTTCAGACGAAAAGGTAATGCGTTTTCCGTCCGGAGAGTATTGAGCGTCGTGTTGTCCCCGCGAAGAAGGGATGAGTTCTGCGGCTGGAGCTGCCGGGTGAAACAGGTCTCTGCGCCAGATATTTAAGTTATAGGAGAGAGAGCTGTAGGCAAGCTTGCCGCCCGTGGACGAAACCGTGGGCAGCTCGGCGTTTAGTGCGGAGGCAAGCGTCCTGACTGAACCATTTGCGAAGGTAACTTCGTCGAGCTTGTTTCCGTACCAAAGGGAATAAATGAGTTCCTTGTCGTTGGCCGACCAAGTCAACCCGGTTGGCCAATCCCGAAATAACGAAACCATTTTGGGCTCACCACGCTGAAGGGGTAAGGAATACAGAACGGCTACGCCCTCGCTTCGATAACACCAGTATGCGAGGTACTCGCCGTTATGGGAGAAGGCAGGTTGAACTTGCGTAAGGCACTTTGCGCCGTTCGGAATCCGCTCGGTTTCCCCCGTTTCCGGGGAGATGAGATAAATCCCTGTATGATCGTCCGCCGGCAGCCAATCGCTGAAGGCGATCCGCCTGCCGTCAGGCGACCAGCTGATCGTTGGGTGGTAATCCCAGGGTACCCAGGATACTCGGGTGGAGCGTAATTTCCTTTCGGGGCCGCCAAGCGCGGGGACAACGTAAATGCCCGTGTCCGCGCCAGCCAGGCGCTGAAAGGCGATCTGGGTGCCGTCGGGAGACCATGCTGGACTGATCCATTCCGAGGGGTGCTGCGTCAGGCGCAGAAGAGTTTCGCTCCCAATGGCCTTCACATACAGATCGAACCCCGTAGCCCCACCCTTCCCATCACCGTTCCATGCAAAAGCGATTCTGGATCCGTCGGTAGAGAAAGCCGCGGACGTTGCCCGTCCGGTCAGAGCTGTGAACGGAACGGCGGTGAATGCCGGCTGCTCCTGCGGATGGAACCAACGATAGACAACCACGGCTCCAACGGCAACGACCAAGATGACAGACACGCCTGTGGCAATCTTCAACCACCTTCGACGAGAGTTGGAGCCACGATCTGGTTCGACCTTAACTACTGGTTCTGGAACCGGCTCTTCTACCGGCAGTACTGGCGGCTCCAGCTCGCCAATGAATCGATACCCTCGCCGCGGCAGCGTCTCGACAAAGCGGGGACTCTCAGCCGAGTCTCCCAGCGCCTCCCGGATCTTGTTAATGGCGGTATTCAGGTTGTGATCGACGTCGACAAAGGTGTCCGGCCAGAGCCGCTTCTGTAATTCCTCCCGCGTCACCACCTCGCCGGGATGCTCGAGCAGAATGGTCAGCACCTGAAACGGCTGGCCCCCGAACTTCAGCTTCACTCCCGCCTTGCGCAGTTCGCCGCTGCGCAGGTCAACTTCGAAGTCTCCAAATCGCAGCAGTCGAAGCTGGCGCGCTGTCTCTGCCATGCCAGATACCTCGCGATCTCTAGCCGTACCGATTACATCCGAACTATGGGAGAACTCTTTAAATCGCTGAGTAGCAATTAGTTAGGCAATGGATATTCTTTCGACCTTCCATTGACCGGCATTTTACCCGCTATCGATTGAGGTAGTCCCGCCGAAGCATCAATGTCGCCTCACCTCGCAACCCGCGAGGCGGAGTCGACATGAAATCCTTTCGCCACATTCACTTGCTCGCCGCAGTCAGCCTGGCATTGACCATCCCTCCCGCAGTCGAAGCAGAGCCTCGCTGCCCGGGAAACACCGCCAGTGTAACCCCACGGTTTGTTCAACACGCACTCATTGTTATTCCCGTGAGAATCAACCAGTCAGGCCCGTTCGATTTCATGGTCGACACCGGCAGCCAGGTTACGGTGATCGATCCATCGTTGGCCGCGGAACTGAGCCTCAAGGCCCAAGGCAGGGTCGGTCTCGTCTCCGTTGCCAGTTTTGCGCAGGCGTCCGCGACTGTTCTGGATACGCTGGAAGCAGACTCTAAAGTGGTTGAGAAATCACCCGCCATAGTCCAGGACCTTCGACAGATTCAAGCCGCCGATCCTCGCATTCGCGGGGTTCTCGGTGAGAGTTTTCTTGCTCACTTTGACCTGCTAGTCGACTATGGACACAAATTGCTCTGTCTCGACGAGACCAGTGCGATGCGAGATAGCGTGCGTGGCGAGCGCATTCCCCTTGTCCGCCCGCAGCATCCTGAGGATGAATTGTCATTCATGGAACGGCTGGTTATCTCCGTGCGACTCTCCGAGACCGGAAAACAGCCGATTCTGCTACAACTCGATTCCGGCAGCGACGGCCCTATCCTGTACCCCGGAAGCAGGCGGCTGGAGGTCCAGGCACTGGTCCACTCAGCTGCTCTTCAAGGGGGCAGCGCTACTGGTGCGCAACGTGCTTTTGCCGTCGTGCCGCCGCAGAACATTCAGATCGGTAACCGCATCCTGAGCCGCATCTTATTCGTGACCCCTGTGTCCGTTGCCAGGAACCTCCCCACGCAGCATGAAGACGGTTCACTGCCGACCGTGCTTTTTCAGCGAGTCTTTATTAGCGGTGGCGACCACTTTGTGATCTTCGATCCGAAGTGAAGTGGCTTTCTCCCGACTCGCGGGGAAAAGAGGGAGTGTAGCAGGAACGATCATCCATTCCTTTGAGAGACGGCGGCCGACGAAGTAAGCCATTCGAACGAAAAACGTTAGGACTCTATCGTAACTGCCCCAACGATAGCCATACCCACCCACACCCCGTCTCGGGGCAGTCACGATAGAGTCCTAACGTTTCAAGGAACTTTGGCGAACCCTGGTAGGAGCTGCGCGTTCGCTTGATACAAGTGATATTGCTCGAAGGCGACGTCATTTAACCACCATCGATTCCATGTCGCAGAAAGAGCAACACCCTTCAGTGGGCAGATGTAAGTTTTGCCCCCAAGCTCAACCGGACCGTATTCCACCACAATGTCGGCTCTGAGGAGCGGAAGGTTCGGGTCAGGATCTGCTCTCAGAACCAGCCGACGAATTGTTCCATTCGACGGGTCGACCGTGATCTCTCCGTGGTAGCCACGAAGTTGACCATCGACATGGTAATGCGACTTTCCAGCGACCACCGCATAGCGATACACAGCCTCTGGAGCCGCCGCGCCTTGCTCCCAATGACTCCAGGTTAGATTACCCTGAGCTGAATCCACCAGCGCCACATACAGGATGGGTCCAAACTCCCCTGCGGTCGTCATCCCCCCAGCTCCACTCCCATGCCCTACTGCCACCGTCCTGACCCTCGGTCTTTCCTCATGGCCATCGCGGTAACGTACGATAGCGCTCTCTGTGCTCACCCAATGTAGCGGCTTCTTATTGTGCTGAAAACTAATAGTAACTCTCGTCGCGTAAAGATTCGGGAGCTGGTGGATGGCCTTTTTTACATAATCTTCACTGAGCGCAATCATCCTGCGCTGGGCCTGCGGATCGGGCGCGGCGATGGTAGGAATTTCTGATATTGGAGGATCGAGGAACGACGACCTATCGGCTAACGCAATCAGCGCCCGCCTCGCATCGGGTCCACGTAAATTCGCTTCGCAGCGCGCGAGCCCGGCGGCGCTCAACCGTTCTGTTAATTCCAATTCAGATAGTTGCCTAGCTACCTTTACATCCGGCTCACGATTACTCCCAGCTAGCATCTGCTCCAACTGCTCTCCACTGATCTGCCGGCCAGCCAATGCCAACACGCGCCGCCCCGCAGGGAACTTCAGCTGCGGGCTTGCCGAAATATTCTGAGCGCGCAACGCGGCTCCCGTTAGACTAAGGAGCGCAACGACGAACGGCACCAACTGTTTCATGGCTGATCTCCCGCCACATGCTCGATTAGACGCTGCAACATCGGTGATAGACCCAGGTTGGGACTCCTCGGTCTCAAGGAACTTCGCTTCAGGGGGCCAATTTACTGCTAGTCTCCTATCGTTATGATTTGTCCTAAAATGTCCGCTTGTCGGGAACTCGTACTGCTTGTCATTGGATCATTGTCTCTCTGTGTACCGCTTGCGCGTGGTCAGCGGGACACCGTATCCACCCATGCGGGAGCGCAGTCAGAAAGTGTGAGTGGCAGAACGCCTACCTTCGATGTCACCTTGGTCAAACCGGCCAAACAGGACGGTCCTGGAGAAATAAATTTCTTGCCGGATGGATTGCAGGCAGTGAACAGCTCCCCAGAAGACTTACTTCGGGTCGCGTACCACCTACAAAACATCGACGGTCTGATAGCGGGAACGCCCAAATGGGCAAAGACTCGGCTGTTCGACGTTCAGGGGAAGGTCGTCGGCCCTGATGCCGCTAAAGTGCGCGGGCTGAACATCGATCAGCGCAGGCTCATGCTTCAAGCTCTGTTAGCAGATCGATTCAGGCTTCAAGCCCATCTCGAGACCCGGAAAGGTTCAGTCTTTGCGCTTGTGATCGCTGCCAGCGGTTCGAAACTCAAGCAGTCAAATCATGGAAACGACCATCCGATGGACAGCCCTAGGCGAGGTCACCTAACGATGCAAGACTGCTCCATGCTCTGCCTATCGACGGTATTGTCGCAGCATGTTGGGCGGCCTGTGGAGGACGCGACCGGACTAACCGGAAACTACGATATCACGCTGGATTGGACGGCGGACGAGGGACGGGCCGTCCCGTCTGCGGGTGACGGCAGCCAAAGCGGCCCAATGCCGCCAGATTTTATCGGCACTTCGATCTTCGCAGCAATTCAAGAACAGCTTGGACTAAAGCTAAGATCGACCGAGGGGCCAGTGCAGGTTCTTGTCGTCGATCATATCGAACCGCCATCCGTAGATTAGCGAAGGCATCCAAAAATATGACCTAGAGCATTGGTTCGTCGCTTGAAAAGAGATAAAGCGATAGGGAGGTCTCGAACTCAACCTTCATCCGCTCCGCTGGGTGCCTGAAACGTCGCATTTTCGGTTACTTGACCTTCGACGCCTCGCCATCAGCGAGACAGATCTCCGATATGCGTAGCCCATTCTTCGCAATCCGTGATGGAAATGTATCCTTCAGCCGCTCTTCATGGATGGGAATGACCCGTCGAGAATCGTAACCTGTCGCCCTCATCATGGCCTCGGTGGCCATCACGAGATTTGCTTGGCTCCCGACCGCTAGGCCCACTGGCACATACATGGTCGTCTCAAGGTCGACGACCGCTCCCGGCCCCTGGATGTTTTCGAAAACATAGACCAGGTCTCCCGCCAGCACCCAGGTATCGGACGAATCCGCCTTGCCGTCGTTGCGCACCGCTACCCACATGGATGCGAAGGTATGGCTATCATAGGCGACATGCAGGTCTATGTTGGGTAGAACGTCCGCGATATCGCCATCGATGCAGGTAAGACGGTTTTGCGCCGCGAGTTGCACGCCGCGCACAATGTCGCCGGGATCGACTGCCACCATCATCCACCGAAGACGGTCGGGGAGCGACATGGCCCAGGTCCACTTAGCGATCTCTTTTTCCTGGATATAGAATTTGGCCTTGGGAAAGTCCTCGACATTTCCGAAGTGATCGAAATGCGCGTGTGTAATGAAAACGGTGTCGACATCTTCGGGCTTCAGACCGATTTCGGCCAACACATCCTTGGGCGAGCGCCAGTTTGTGACGCCAAATTTGTCGCCCAAATGCTTGCCGTAGGCCTCGTCATTGTAGCCGACGTCGACCATCGCGACGTGGCCATTGCCTTGGATCACGGCATAGCAATAAGGAAGTTTTACATAGCCCTGATTATGGGCCCCATACAGCACGCCGCTCTTGTGGTAGTGAGTGACATAGGAATATTCGAGAACCCAAATTGAATATTGAGCCACAATCATCCTCCCGCGCTAAGGCTTGTGTTCCTGGGCTTGTCCGCTGTGGCAGCAGGCTTGACTGAAGTCGACCATTGTCATTCCGACACGCGGCTCGGAGGCGGATTGCAAATGGGCATATGCTCTCGTAATGTCCGCTAGCGCATCCTTCAGGTTGAGCTTCTCGTCTTTGCACCGAAAGGCTCTCAGGGAATCAAAGCAAGAGCCGAGTAGTCGATGGGCTGATTTGAGATGAGAGAGATGCGCGTCCAACCGGCTGGGGGCTCGTAGGCATTCCATTCGTTCTGGCACCGAGAGCCAAAGTTCCTTGGCTGCCGCGAGCATCGGAAGATCGAGCGCCTCTTTCCGATTGCTGGCCTGCGCCAGGATCAAGAGGCCCGCGATCTGACCGAGTAACCGTCTTAGGTCGGAATAAACCCGCCTGGCTCCGATCACGTAGCTGGCGATTTCGTCGGGCAGACCCGGGTCGATCACGACACCCGCGCTCGCAGTGTTGGGATCTGTCTTCCGGCCATCACAATCCGCACTGTGCAGGGTTGGAACCACGTCGAGGAGCGTATAGGAACGTGTCGGCTGCATTAGCGAAACCTCTTCGTAGTGCTGCATTCGATCAAGGTCCCAGGCAGCCAGGGCCAGTGTAAGTCCGCGGTGAGATCGATCATCGTGGCGATCAGCTGCCTCTTCTGCGAAGCCCTGCTCATTCTATCGGGCCATACGCTTGTCGAGCCATCCGAAACATTGATTCGGTTGACAGCATACCGATTGCAGCAAATCCATCCGATGACCTTCGCCGCCGCAGAAGAGCTGTGTGAATAGGTGTCGTGGAACCCAATTTAATCGATACAAAAACTCCACCGGTCAGCCGGTCAGATCGTCATCTTTACAATTGAAAAATCATCTTCCAGTTCTTCCGAGCCGCGGAAGTCTCGAACGAAATGGAGGAGTTCTTGCAGTTCCGATGAGCCTTTCGGGAACCGCGCGGGTGAGAACTTCTTCAAAAGCTTCGGACTCCAGCATGGTCCCGTCGGGCTGCGTAATTTCATAAGCGCCGTCGCTGAAAAGGAACAGCCGCGCAGGGCCGGCGAGAGTACATTCCGTGCTCTCGTAAACGAAATCCGGCAAGATACCCACAGGACAACCAACGCCCGGCAGCGGCTCAGCTTTGCCAGGCTGGTCTCCTGCACCGCGCACCAGAATGGGTGGTGGGTGTCCGGCGCTCGCATAGCGCAACGTTCCTGTAGGGCGGTGGTAGACGCCGTACCACATGGTGAAATAGAGACCGTTTTGATTTTCCATCTGGAAAGCCCGATTCAACGAGCTCAGTACCTCTTCAGGCCTGCGGAAATTGGTGTTCTGCAAGGCGCCCGACCGGAGCGTATTCGCTACCGTGATGGACAGCAAAGCCGAACCGACGCCGTGTCCGCAGACGTCCAGCAGATAAAGAGCATAGTGGTCACCATCGATCCATTGATAACCAAAGGCATCTCCTCCCAGTTCCGTGGAAGGAACAAAGAGCCAGTCCACTGCGATCGGTTCCGCGACGGGCGCCGGCAAGATGGCAAGAACGTAGTGTTGGGCATCGTGCAATTCCTTCCGCAGCCGGGTGTGGACCCGTAGAAGCTCATCACGGGATTGGGCCAAGTCGCGGTGGGCCAGCGTCAGCTCCTGGTGCGCGGCCTCGAGCTTGGCAATGAGACGTGCCTCGCGCTGGCTCAACAGCGTCATGTCGTACGCCTTCTGTTGCATTTTTCTGGCATAGTCATGTTCCACAGTCACGTCGAGGAGCACGACCCACGTCCCATCTTCGTCGGCAAAAAGATGAACGTCCGCCACACGTCCGCTGGGCATGCCCACGGACTCTAAAAGAAAAGGTGTTTCCGCTAAAGGCAGCAGACCTTCCAGAAATGGCAATTGATCGGAGGCGGAATCCCCGTGCGCCAGATTACCCAGTCCGTAGTATTCCAGCTCTCCGCCTGCCTGGATCAGGACCAGTTCGTTGTTGATGAGAAGATGGGCTATGGAACGCTGGGACTTGACGAGGAGCAGTAACCAATCTGAAATGCGGTCCGGTAAATCGGGCATCGGTCACAACACCATGCGCTGCGCGAGCATCTGAAATGCTTCTTCGACACCTTCACCGGTCTTGGCGCTGGTCCGGAGAACTACGTGTCCCGCATCCTTCAAGTCTTCGATGGACTGTTCCGGGATGTCCCACTCCTCCGCCAGATCCGTCTTGTTCAAAAGGAACAGAAAAGGAATCGAACCTATTTCCGAAGTGACTCGAGCCTGTATTGACTTGCTGACTTCGAGGGTCTCACCGCGCGTGACATCGACCACCAGGAAATATCCCGCGGCGCCGCGAAGATAGCTTGTGCGTATTCCCTTAACATCGTCCTCGCCCGCAATATCCCACAGGATAAGAGCGACCTCCGCGGCGCCAACGTTCACCATCTTCTTCTCGATCTTGACGCCGACGGTGGTCAGGTATTTGTCGGAAAAGATGCTTTGCACATAACGCTGAACCAGGCTGGTCTTGCCGACGCCGAATCCGCCCAACAGACAAACTTTTTTCTGCAACATAGAGATATCTACTCGCTGGCAATCACGGTGAATGTCACTCTCCGATTCATCGCGGCGGTTACTTTGCCGTTGGGAGCCAACAAGGGTTCGAGTGGGCCGGCGCTGCGCACGGTCAGCAGTTCCGGAGCGATGCCGCGCGCCTTAAGCATGGAGCGGACAACCTCGGCACGAGCCGCGCTGAGGGATAGGTTCGCGGTTTCGTTGCCGAGAGCATCCGCGTGGCCGGATATCATCATGCGGGCAGAGAAACCAAGACGCTTGGTCACGCGCATCAGTTGGCGGAACTCGTCGGCAACAGCATCGAGTGCGGCGTCCTCGCCCCGCGCGGGCCGGTCTGCATTGGAATCGAACGAAATAACATGCGCCTGGATAGCATCGCGCAGGCGAATAAATTCCGGATCCTGCACGTCGCGGAGGGCGCTGAGATCGACCTTAGGAGAACCCGCGGGCAGCGCTGCGACCAGCGTTCGCGCCCGCTCGACCCAGTACTGTGGAACGCTTCCAGTCACTTCGACCGTATCGCCCTTCAATGACAACGAGACAGAGGGCGGAGGATTCAGACTGGCGGCCAGACGCCGCAGAACGATCGCCGGGTTCAGCGCCTGGTACGACTCCCAGTGACCGGCGACACGTTTGGAATCCAGACCGGACTGCGACAGCAACGTGGCGGGATCGACGGCCAGGGGATCACGCAAACCGGAAATTTGCCATTTTCCGTTGCGCAATTCGGCGTTGGCGACCACGATGCCTGGCTCCTGACGCAGCCGTTCGACATATGCGTCGACACGAAGGCGGACAATTGTCCGCCGGATCACCCACCCGCCGGCCAGAAGCAACAACAGCAGGGGCAAGACCCAGAGCCAGGGCGACCACTGCGTTTCGCGCGGCCGCTCCTGTTGCTGCAGGTCACGTTGCAGTGGCGTGACCAGGTCCCCCAGCGTCTGCGGAGTCACCTTGGAATTCTTCCAACTGACTGCGGTATTGGTCGTGAATGTTGGTCAGTGTTTCGCGCAGTGCCGCATGCAGCGATTCGGGCGGATTGCCCCGAATGACGGCAGCAAGGAACGCGAATGGCCCCTCTTCGCACCATAACAGCACGTCGCCAAGTCGCAGGGTGTCGATGCCGCCTCCCCCGTTCTTATCGGTTCCCTCGAACGAGTCGCGCA
Organism: uncultured Acidobacteriaceae bacterium; assembly: GCA_963746595.1. Taxonomy (GTDB): domain Bacteria; phylum Acidobacteriota; class Terriglobia; order Terriglobales; family Acidobacteriaceae; genus PALSA-350. The sequence continues at coordinate 37,091 of CAVVBS010000008.1, read as the reverse complement.
CGAAGTCCTGGATGGCCGACAGCATGCCGGACACCAGCTGGGGATCCTGTGCGGTCACCTCCGGCGCGGCTACGTGCTCGATGAGAAGGCCGGTCTTACGGTGAATTAAGAAGACGTGCTCGACGCGGAACTGCACCGTGTGTTTGAGCACTACGTCGGCGAAGCTGCTTCCGCTGCGCAACGCCTCCAGCCGCCACCTCAATCCCTGCAATGAGAAGCTGTGCTTGAACGCCTGGTTCAGGCGCTGCAGCGTACCGTCGAGAGACTCGGCGATGGATTTACGGACCACCGATCCCATCAGGGGGTAGAGGATGCCAACCAGGGTGCCTGGATTTTTGCGGATCGATGCCTGGGTCGCCAGCTCCAGGATGGGAGCCAGGGCCTTTGCGAGTTGTTCGTCTCTCGCGCCGGCAAGGGTGAAAGCGTCGGCCAGTACGGAGCTGATGGCTTCAGCGAGCTGCCGCGGATCATCGAACTTCTGCTGCAGCTTGGCGATCGCGGCTCGATCCTCCTCGAGGATCAAGCTGCGCAGCGCCTCCAGTTTCGGATCCCCTTCAAGCCTGGGGAGCGCCGTCGCCAGGTCGTGATCCAGGCTGCGTGCTACCTCGAATAGAAGCACGGCGAGCCGTTTGGAGCGGGCATCATCGGGATGTAAGAACGGGGGATCCGAACTGTCCCTGTCGAACAGGGAAACACTGGAAATCACGGTGTCTCCGATCGCTATCTTCCTTTCAAAACTGGCGTGGGGTGGGCCGCTCGGTTCAGGATCGCTGGGCGCTGGCTCCGTTCGCCTTCGCCGTCGTGTCCTGGTTCAGGCATCGGGCAATTTCAACGAACAGGCCGGCCAGCAGGCTGCGGTCGGTTTTGACGTTCATCAGTTCGGCAAGCATTCGCTCTATGGCTGCGCGCGTGTCGTCAGTGCGGCGCCGGCTCTCTTCGCGCAACGTTTGCGATTCGTGGCTCAATCTCTCAGTGAAGTCCCGGTCCTGGCTGGCCAGTTGGTCGGCGACCTTGCTCAGGTGCTTCTCCAATCCCTGGATCTGTTCCCGAAGCCCGCGGCCCAACTCCTTGTCCGCCTCTGCGCGAAGATCCTGTTCCTGGCGAATCTGGCTGGCGAGCGATTCGAGCTGTTTCTTCATCGAGGACTCCATGCTCTGGAGGGCACGAGTGGACTCTGCTTCCAGATCGCGCACCTTTTGTAGAAAGCGCTCTTCCATGACCGCGAAGCGGCGGTCGTAGTCCTGCATCTGGTTGCCGAAGAGCAACTCGCGGATTTTATCAACTCCCGGCGCGTCGCTCATGGACGGTGTGTTGTTGAGTGCTTCCTGGGCAGCTTTGATTGTCTGCGCAGTGATGGTCGGTGGTAATTCTGCTTTTGCAGCCATGTTGTTCGTCCCCTTAAATGACGTATGTAACGTCGGATGAAAAGATTGCTTGCTCACCTTACTCTGCAGCGTGCTAGCCGGTGCTTTCTTCATAGGTAGTGCCAACAGCGGGGGTTATGTAAAGTCCAATGTCTGGGGGGAGGGGGCCCTGAAGGTAGTACGATTCGTCCGAAAACTGGCGAGCGTCGCTGTGCCAACCGCTGGTCTTCGCGTGATCAGGACTGGCAGCGGCCGTCACTCTGAGCTTCTAGTTTTCGCGAAAGGGAATTCTAAAGTGCTTTTTTGTGAATGTCAAAACTAATTCCAGCACGCTGAACTTCAAGGGCTTAGCGCTCAGAAAACACATCTCGAACAGCTATGCCTACCGGCCGCCTGATAAGACTGCCACCGCTCCCGATCCCCGGTGATAGCTGCCCTTGGGGGAAGAGGCCAGAGATGATTACTTGCTAACGAATCCCACGATTAGAAACGCGAAAGCTATCGTGAGGAGTACAACACGCCAGCGGTGAAGCAGATCCCATCTACGCCGGTACGTCTTCCAATCGGGAGGCGGAGTGGACTTGATACGGTCGTTGATTGGCACGAGGGCGATGACCGAATACAAACTCGCCAACATCCACAAAACGGCCGACGTAGCGATCCAGATCGGTAAGCGGCCAGATTGATGCCATTGGATTACAGCCTCGGCGAAGGTAAGCAAAAATACAAGAATGTACCAAAACGGCATGAAGCTCCCCAGCACACGAGCGAGGGCGCTTGCGGCCGGCAGATGAACCTCATCCGGAAGTTTATTGAGCGTTGGATGAACAAACGCGGCGATGGCCAGTTCACATCCAACCATCAATCCAGCGACGATAATTGCAACAACATTCAGGACTTCCACGAATTCCTCCATAAACAACAACCTGGAATGAGCTAGGGTTTCTTCCTGCGAAGAAGAAACCCGGCAGCGTCATCATGTAAAGCGCTGGTCCCCAATGAGTTCTCTCTTCTTTCTCTTCCCATCATTTAAGAGGGGAGCTTGTTGAAGGTATGGGGATTGTCGATTCAACGCCAACGATGTCTGATACATCAAAGTTCCTGATGTCCTCTCAAATGGCATGAGTCAACAAGAGGCCGACGACTAGCATCACCGCGCAGGTTACGCCATGAATTGAGAGCGCTTTCGACTTCGACCCGCCCGACCCCAGAATGATTGACATGTCGCCAAGAGGGATGATGGCTTCAACGAGTAGAGCTATGCCTACCGACCGCGTGTTCGTGGTCAGCATCATTGTCAACACGACCAATCCAGATGCGACGTCCCGAATTCCTTTAAGGTGCAGCCAGGCACGAGTGTCAGCATCGGATGCAGGCGGCTTAAGACCAAAGGATCCTGTCATTCGTTCAGGAGATACAAGGTAGAAACAACCGATCACAATAATCGCCACAGCGATGAGAGCAGCGAGAGAAAGCGGGATAGCGTTGCGCATCACCTGTCTCCTTGTTATAAAATCTAGCAACGCTATATTTGATGCCGAGCATTCGAAAAAAGTTTCACCATCGCCGTTTTTTGCCTAGCGGCGCTATAATTCCTATCAATGGCAACGACGCTGGCAAATAACCGGATTGCGGAACGAAAACTGCGTGACAGGCAGGCCCGCCGGGCGCAGATTATCAGTGCCGCACGGCGAATCGCGGAGCTTGAAGGGTGGTCCAACGTAACCGTTCGGCGGCTATCCGACGAAATTTCATACAGCCAACCCGTCTTGTACGCTCATTTTGGAAGCCGCGAAGGAATTCTCGCGGCGGTAGCGATCGAGGGTTTCCAGGAGATGGGCCTGGCTTTGGAGAAGGCACGGAAACGGATTAAGCGTGGAAATATGGTCGAATCGGTCGCGGCCGCATATCTGGAGTTCGCCGCGTCTTCACCAGCACTGTATGAAGTGATGTTTTCGCTTAGCCTGAGCGTACCATTTGGTGAAGCGGCTACTCCTCCGGAGCTGCGATTCGCGTTTTCCCAACTCCTGGAGTTGTTTCAGGGGCAGAGCTCGAAGGCAGAAGTTCTCTCGGAACTGTTTTGGGCGAGCCTCCATGGTATCGCCGAGCTATCAAGAACCAGGCGATTTCCGCCCAGCCGTCAGAAAGAGCGCGTGAGGACGCTCGTCGAGCTCTTCAGCTTTCCCAGGAGATGAAACGGCACACGTCACGATGGAATAAGCGCTCATGTTGAACGAGTCAAGAGGTCAACAGTTTGGTTTGCCGAGCCCGGAAACTTTCGAGCGTAATCGAGGACCGTTCCCTGAAACACTTCTTCCGGATGCTCGTAGTGTCCCGGTAGTTGGCAGCGGACTGTCAGGTCCGCTCCTCGTGAGAGCAGGAGACGCACTACATCAATTCCGAAATCGTTACCCTGTGTCGCGGCGTGAAAGATCGGGGTCTGTCCTCCCATACCATGGGGGTCGATGGCAGCACGTGCATCGATATTCGCTCCCGCTTGGAGTAATTGTTTCGCGACCCCAACTTGGCCGAACTCCGCGGCTACGTGCAACAGTGTCGCGCCTTTGAGCGTGAGCATTCGACCGGCGGTGGTGCCAATGTTCAGCGATGGATAACGTCTCTCGATGACGGAAGGATCTTTGCCCAGGAGCATGTCGATCTCTCCGGAGTAACCGCTAATCGTGGCAATCACACCCGGCTCATCATATTGCGATGAGCCGTCAGCATTTCGTATCAGATTGATGGATTGGACCAACGCGTCTTTATCGCGGACATATGTTCCCAGCACAAAATCAAGTGCAGTCCCAGGATGAGACCTTCCCTTCGACTGCCACTCCGAAACTTCGCCACAATCGGGATCTGCACCATGCTGCAGGAGCCAGTCGAGAGCGATTGGATCGAGCGTCTCGCAGGGAGCGAAGACTACTGGGTAGACGCCATGCCAAGCGGCGTTCACATCGGCCCCATGTCTGACGAGCAATTCCATCATGGGCGTTCGCGAACCATGGAGACTGGCGCGCATGAGAGGCGCATCGCCTCCTTCGTGAATGTCACAGCCGTTGTTGATAAGCCACTCTGCTATATCCAGCCGAGCTTTGGAAGGTTCTCTCGACCCGCGACATTCAGCGGCCCACGTCAACGGTCCATCTCCGCCATAGCCGATTGGTGCATGTTTCAATTCAGGGTGTTTCGAAACAAGGTGGCGAACCTCAACAAAGTCATCTGAATCGATTGCTTCCTTCAGGTTTTCCGCCAATGGTAGTGCGAGCACGTGGTCTCTCAGCTTCGGCCAGCTTGGGAACCCATAATCTCGGGCGACTTGAAAGAGCGCCATCGCTAGAGAGGGTGCATCACCCTTTGCCAAGCGATCTTTTGCTTGGTCCTTAAGATGGCGAAGGTTTGGCTTCGACGGAAGATGAGACGCGGAGGGACGTTGTTCGGACATGCGAACTCCTTTCGGTAAGCGCCCGGTGTCCGCTTCGCAGGCAGAAAGAAGTTTCGCTAAATTGTGAACAACAAAGGTGGGCTTCTACCCTGTCCGCGAACCGGATGCGTCCTTCACGCTGTTCAAATGCTACTCCGGTTCGTGGCTGACATTCAAGAGACGTGGTGAACGTCCCCTGGTTTCTCCCCAAGGGTCCGAACCGCGCCACTTCCGGCTTGAAGTAGCCTTTCTACTATGGAACCTATCCGCACGCTGTTCGCAACTCAACCCATTGAGCCTTCGGAAACGCCCCTCCCTGAGGGACTTCGCGCCAGATACGGCGGCAATCTTTCCTTTCCACCCGCGCTCGCAGAACGTCCCTATTGCATCGCAAACTTTGTGTCGACGCTCGACGGTGTAGTGAGCTTCAATTTGCCGGGCCAATCGGAAGGAGTTCAGATCAGCAACCAGAACGAATAAGCGCAAAAAGTGCAACAGATTACCTCTTCCTGCGATATCAGGCAGTAGAGCGGGGCGCATAGAAAGCCTGCACCCAATCGCTCGTGGGGCTGGGCGGCAACTCGGAACAGTCGCCAGATTTCAGTTCAGGGGCTATTTCGTCTGTCGCGCATCCCTGTCGTCGCGCATCCCTGTCGCGCATCTCCTGTCGCGCATCTCCGGGAAACCGTTCTCTTCGATGTGACTCCAGTCTCTTATGCTCAATGCGGACTGTATCGGCAGTTTCATCGGCGAGAGGAAGATGTGTACAGCAACCTCCAGTACCTCTACCGCAGCAAATACGGCAGTGAAGCGGCAGTCAGAAATGTGCCGAACAAATACCTGATCGAAGGTCATTGACGGGGCTCCATCAACACCGGCATCGAGTCTGATATCGTGGCGGTGTTTGGAGGTGAGCCGTTGGAAGACCAACTTCTGGCAATGCTTCGCGGTCAACTCACCGACATCTTGTTTGGAGCAGTTTTCCTGTTTATCGGATTAGCAGCCTGCTCCATTGCCGCCATCCGCCGGCGGCGCGGCGCGCGCCTCGTGCTCTGGTTAGGAATATGGAGCGCGATGTACGGAACCGGACTCCTGGCTCGGTCGCCGGCCGTCGTTGCGGCTCTGCCCCTCGTGCTTCAGAGGTACGTCCCTTACGTAAACACTTCGGTCGCGTACCTGCTCGCAGTGTTTGCGATGTCATCCTTCCTGGAGTTAAGCCGGGGTGGAATTCGCCTTCTCATCAAGATCCTGATTTTTGCCGAGGTGGTAATCGCCGCAATCGGAATTGGCTGGTTCGCAATTGGCGGCTCAGCCGACAAGTTCATCCTCTACCATCGAATTCTCTCGGATTGCGGCCTTCTTGTCCTCATAACGGTCGTTACGGTGAAGAAGCTGTCTGACAAGTTCCTGGTTCTATTCGACCGCCGCGTTCTAGCTGTCGGCACGCTTGTTTTAGCCACTGAGGCTTTGTGGTCTAACGTGTTGCGCCCGCTGCATTACCAGCAATCGGGCCTCTCAAGCCATCTGGCTTTTGCCGTGTTCCTGCTCTCGTTCGGGTATGTCGCGGTGCAGATCACCCATGCCAGCGAGCGTCGCTTGCTGGAGATTGAGGATGAGCTCAAGGTAGCTCGGGAGTTGCAGTTCTCAATCCTTCCGGCAGCTGTTCCCGAGGTCCGCAACCTGCGGATCGCGGTTGCCTATCGGCCCATGACCGCCGTCGCTGGTGACTTTTATGAGTTCATTCCCTTAGATGGGGAGCAGGTCGGCTTCCTGGTGGCGGACGTCACCGGACATGGTGTGCCGGCCGCGCTGATCGCTTCAATGATCAAAGTGGCGATGCAATCCGTGATGTCCTGCGCGGATCAACCGGGTGAAGTACTGCGCGGGTTGAACCGCATCCTTTACGGACTCCTACGCGATCAGTTAGTCTCTGGGGCCTATCTGTGGCTTGATACCGGGTATGGCAAGGCACTGTATTCAGCGGCAGGACACCCGCCGCTGTTGCGCTGGCGAGAAGGCAAGCTGGAAGGCATCGAAAGCAATGGTCTCCTGTTCGGCGTCATGCCGGAGGCCGATTACCCCGTCTGTGACCGATCGATCCACTCTGGCGACCGCTTCCTGCTGTACACCGATGGCGTGATTGAGCCCCAAAACGCCAGCGGCGATTCCTTTGGCGACCGGAGACTTGAGCAAGTGGTTGGCGACAATCAGTGCCGCCCGCCTTCCGAGTTATCGGAGCAACTGCTCTCCGAGATACGCCTTTGGCAATCGGCCCCGGTGGCCCAGCAGGATGACATCACACTCATCGTCGTCGACGTGTAGTCATGGCGACTACCAGCGGGACACGACGCCAAAAGGCCGGTCGAGGAGTAGCGCCGATTCCGGTTGGTGTCGGCTATTCGGAAGTGACGCGGCCTTGGGTGTCGTGGAGTTTCGACGGAGTTCCCCAAAACCGGGTTTGCGGCAGTTTGCCCGACCGGCTGCCTTGGCGGGGGGAACTTACCGGCTTCGCAGGCAGTTCATTGCCTTCGGGGGTACGTGGGATTTCGAATCTGTTGGTTTAAGCCTCCGAAGACGGGGCTGAAGCGTCGTCAAATCGACATAAATCCGTGTTCAAACGCAGGCAATTCCTCTGCGTCATTTTTAGCAAATGGAAGAGCCCAGCTGTGTTATCAAGGACGTCGAAATCGATGATCGCAACTGTCGAATCGTTCAACTGGAAGGCTTGGTCTCTCGCGCGAGACGTTCGAGAGCTTCTCGAATCGGAGCGCTGGACACTCTCAGCACGCCACTGAAGGGTGTATACATTTCTTCGATCATGAAAAAGCCGCTGGACACCGCAGACGCAAATAACGCCAGACTGATAATAGCCTTTAGGCCTGCTGGAGCTAAAAGTCCGAAGCTAACAAAAACGATGGTCGACCATGCGGTCTCGACGATCATCAATGGTAGCGCGGTGGAGCTTCTTATCCTAATGGCGGTTTGCCAACGCGTCTGCTGTAGGTCTATCGCCATCCTGAGAGCTAGCGTCCTTTTTGATCGCTGGTCCTCATCTCTTGGTGACAACTCTTCAATCTTGTCGAAAACCCCAATCTCATCGGGCGGAGACCATGTTGATGTTGCGGACCGTTCTTTCGGCCAAGCGCGCGTTAGCACGTCCGCCACTTTGTCTCGCAGCATTTTACGGGCTTCTCTGGCCTCAGGACCGTAATGAGCCAAGAGATTATCCAGGAGAACCACTCTTGACGACATCAGAACCACATCTTGTTCTTGGTTGTCGAAGTAGGTCTTTCCAGCAGACAACTGCAAACTAAGGAGAAGGCCGAACATCGAGGTCAGCAGCCCGACACCTAACTGGACACCTTTAAGGTGCTCGATGGAGAGAAATGAGCTGAAATACTTGCCCAACAAGGCACCACCGAACAACAAAGAGAAAACCACAATGCTCGTTTTAATAGAGTTCATTCGTCACCGACTTTCCATGCCTGTTTTGTGTTACCGGTATCGAGCGACAAAATTCCGCATAGCTGAGTCTAGTCTGCAAAAGATCGAGACCCTGGTCTAGTCGTAGTTTGTCACTTAACGACTGATACTTTTACCAATTCCAACAAGTCGCGCCGCGCCGCTATTATCTTGCGGGGCGGACATGAATCCGCCTGCTACAGACGTTCCAAGAAGCCCCTACAAGTTCAGGCGGGTTACTTCCGGTTAGTCCGTCCACAACGATTCCTGGACGGGGATTCAGCTAATCTTTTGCGGGGCGACTAGGAAAACTGCTAGTCGACCCGCACCTTGCGACAAACATATTCTTTCGTCAGAAATAAATGCCCTCCAAGCCCGAGGAGAATTTCGCGTTTGCAAACCAAATGGTCCCGGTGCCAGCCTGACCCCACGGTTTAAAGGAAATCCCAGATGAAACAAGACGAGAAACTTGCGGAACAAAAGCCCAACATTGTCTTTATCCTGACGGACAACTTGGGGTACGGCGAGTTGGGCGTTTATGGAGGGGGCATGCTCCGAGGCGCGCCTACGCCGTGCCTTGACAAGCTAGCCAGCGAGGGGCTCCGCCTCACCAACATGAACATGGAGGCGCAGTGCACGCCGAGCCGCTCCAGCATCCTGACCGGCCGATTCTCCATGCGCTCGGGTACTTATGCAGTGCCGCTTGGTGGCGTTCCCGAGGGATTGACCCAGTGGGAGATCACGATTGCTCAGTCGCTGTCGAATGAGGGCTACGCCACCGGTATGTGGGGCAAATGGCACCTTGGCAGTCAGGACGGACGGCTGCCGAACGATCGGGGCTTCGACGAGTGGTACGGCATCCCGCGTACTACGGACGAGGCCAGATGGCCATCCTCGGCCGGCTACTCACCACAGCTTGTCCCAATGCAAAAAATCATGGAGGGCAAAAGGGGAGAAAGAAGCCGTGCCATAAAAGACTACGACCTTGAGCAACGTCGGCTGATGGATGCTGAGATCACTAAGCGCTCGGTCGCGTTCATCGAGCGGCAAGCCAAGACGGGGAAGCCGTTCTTCGCCTACTTGGCTCTCACCCAGCCACACTTGCCCACTCTTCCGAACCCTGCCTTCGCCGGCAAAACCGGCAACGGCGATTGGGCGGACATGCTGGCCGAGATGGACTACAACGTCGGGCAGGTGCTCAATGCCGTAGACCAAGGCGGTATTCGTGACAACACCATTGTCATCTTCACCAGCGACAACGGCGCGGAATTCTTCAAGCCCTGGAACGGTTGGGCAGGCCCATGGCGCGGCACGTATGTCACCGCACTCGAAGGCGGTCTTCGTGTGCCCTTCATTGCCCGCTGGCCCGGGAAGATTCCAGCTGGCCGCACCAGCGACGAGATCGCGCACGGAGTAGATATCTTCGCGACCCTTGCCAGGTTCACTGGCGCCAAAGTGCCAGAGGACCGTCCCATAGACAGCCTGGATCAGTCTGATTTCTTCCTCGGCAAATCTGAGAAATCAGCCCGCGAAGGGTTCCCCATCTGGAATTCAAATATCCTGATGGGCGTGAAATGGCGTAACTGGAAAGTGCATTTTGTTAAGCAGGACACGCCAATCGATCCGCCTCTGAAGCTTTTAGTCCCCTTCATCATCAACCTCTACAGCGATCCGCTCGAAGAGACACCAACACTCGACACCTGGGTGCTGCATGCGGCGCTAAAAATCATCGGTGGCTTTGAGCAGAGCGTGAAACAGTATCCGCTCATCCCGATGGGCACACCCGATCCTTACACGCCTACGGTGAACGAACAAAAAGCCCAGGATTTGGGTTAACGCAGCGTGGGCGGCGAGCCAGGACCAGCTGAACGTCGACTTTGCATAAAAGAGGACGAAAACAATGGAGCTCAAGGACCAGACTAGCACCCCGCCCACATCACCGATGAGCGGGTCCCCGACATCTGTGCAACCTGGCGCTGCCACGCCGGTGTTGGCGCAAGATCCTCAGAATCGACCAACGCGGTCCATGAAAATCTCAACCAAAGAGGTCACTGATCCCGACGTGGCGGTGTCCTCCGACGGAAGCTGGCTGGTCTTCACCGCGCTCGGCCACATGTTTCAGCTGCTTACAAAAGGGGGTGTGGCCAAGCAACTGACCTTCGGTCCTTACTACGACTCAGCGCCCGCAATCTCACCTGATGGCACGCGAGTGTCTTTCATATCCGACCGCGATGTGAGCAGCCAGGGCAACGTCTTTGTGCTTGATCTCGCGAGTGGTCAGATTCACCAACTCACCCACGAGGCGTGGGTTGACCGGCCAGTCTGGTCGCCGGACGGAAAGAGCCTTGTCTTTCTGAGTTATCAGATCACTGGCCCGGCGGGCAACTTCAAGTTCGTCGGCCCCATGACCATGAACACCCAGGTTCGCAGGATCAGGCTCTCTGACAAAGCGCTGGAGACTTTGACCGAGCCCGGCTTTGTGTCCGCCGCCTCTTTTCTCGCCAATGGGCAGCCCGTGTGGTCGGTGCTGGCCATGGAGACCAAAGAGAGGCCCGCCATGAGCCAACTTAAGGTGTCGAACGAAAAGGGCGACGTAACGACTGCGCTAACGGTTGAAGGTGTAGTGGACTCCATTGCGGCTGACCCCGGAGATTTTCGTGGTATCTATCTCCGGCTCTACAAGTCCGCCTCACCCATGGCAGGGATTATCCCGCAGCCCGAATACTTCGCTTACGTCATGCTGCCCCACAGCGGCGAGGCCACCGTCAAAGGACTGTTGGGCCGTCCAACAGACTTGACGCAGGCAGTTGAAAGCCGCGGCCCAGGTACGCGCGTTTATTTGTCCCAGCTTGCAAATCCGAAACCGCGGCCGCTGTTCGGCGTCGCAAAGGACGCGATCTACTTTGGTGAAAAGGGCAAGCTCTGGCGCATCGATGCAGCGACAGGCAAACGTGATGAGGTGAAGTTCTCTGCGGAGATTGCCTTTGAGTTCTACCCGGGTTCGCCGCTACCAGTGTATTCAGAAAAGCGCACCGCCTCCCCCAAAAGCATCTTGACCCCGCGTCTCACTCCCGATGGCAAAAGCGTGATCTTCACCGCCGCAGGCTATCTCTGGCGGCAGCCCATCTCAGGAGGCGCGGCCGAGCGAGTGCTCGACACCGACGGGTTTGAGTGGGGACCGGCGGCACTTTCGCCCGACGGCAAGAGGCTCGCCTATCAAGTCAGCGAAGGGGAAACGCAGCAACTTAGGATCCTAGACCTCGCAACCGGCCAAAGCTCCACCTTGATATCGGAAGGGCGTACCGGACGGTACGAGCCTGCCTGGAGCCCCGATGGAACGAAGCTCGTTTACACATATTTCGAGCCGCCCGCAGGACCTTTGAAGCCGAAGATGCCCTGTGTCTACCTGGCCGATCTGGTTAGCGGCAAACAGCAGAAGCTTGTTGAAGGTTCCCCTCGCTGGCAGCCAGCCGCCCAGTTTTCGGGCGATGGCAAGTGGGTGTACTTCACCGCCAACGGACAGGTCCATCGCTACCCGACCGAAACAACCGGCCCCAGCGAACCGATCACCGCGATTACAGCCTTCGCTGCCAATGGAAAGGTTTCGCCGGACGGCAAGTGGCTTGCCTTCCGTCGCAACGACGAGATCTGGCTAGCGCCGCTCACCTCGCAACCAATAAAGGAAGAGACGCCGTTTCGCTTCTCACCCTTTGGGAGGGCACAATTTCAGCTTCACGCCGGACGGTGCCTCGCTCATTTACTCGACGGGAGCCGACGTGTGGCTCCATCCGCTTAAGGATGGCGGGCAGAGACAAGTGCCTATCCAGCTTAAATTGTCGACAGAACCGCCACCACCGGTATTGCTCCGCAACGTGCGCATTCTCGATTTCAAGACTGGTGGTTTCACTGAGGACACCTCGCTCCTGATCGAGGACGCGCGAATCAAGTGGATCGGAACCGAGGCGAGTCACGCGCTACCGGGAGACCTGAAGGTGGTGGACGGCGGCGGCCGGTTCGCTATTCCGGGCTTGTTCGACATGCACACGCACACCGCAACTCCCATCCATTCCCAGTCGGCTCGTGATGTCAGCCAGATGGAGCTCTGGATTGCGTACGGCGTCACCTCGGTGGCAGACATGGGGAGCGACACTGGCACGCTCCAGGCCTGGGCGGACCGCCGCAAGGGGTTCGGGGCGCCTGTACCACGGGTGTTCCATTACGGCAGCATGATTGAGGCAACACCCTTCATCTGGGGCGGCTCGGCCTATGGCGCCTCAAATGAGCAACTGCGAGACATTGTTCACCTGGAGAAAAAAGAGGGTGTGGTGGGCGTGAAGTCTTACTTCACGTTGTCGTGGCCGCTCCACCGTGCCCTTGCTTCGGAGGCGTTCAAGCAGGGGTTGCCGGTGTCGGCTCACGGTCTTTTCAGTGAGGAGATTGTCCGGGGGGCTCTCATCGGCCACGCGATGAAGGCGCACATGCTCCCCGTTAACGTTTACTATGACGATCTCCTGCAACTGCTTGCCGCAACTGGGACTTATTGGACCCCAACCCTCGCCGTCGTGTTCGGGCTGTTCCCGGACGGGTCACCGCTTCGCATGGCTATGATTGCCGAACTGAAGCGTGCTTATCAAGCGGGCGTACCTCTGCTTGCGGGCACAGATTCACTCAATCCCAAAGATAACTACGGCCAATCGCTGCATGCCGAACTCCAGTATTTCGTGCGAGCCGGCATTTCACCGATCGAGGTACTACATATCGCCACGCAGCGCAGCGCTTCAGCGGTGGGCGCGGGAGATCTGTTGGGTAGCTTAGAACCCGGCAAAGTAGCTGATGTCGTGCTTCTCGACGCGAACCCTCTGGATGACATTGCGAACACTCTGACCACCTGGCGAGTTGTCGTGGGCGGGAGGGTGTTCGCCGAACCTCAGCCACTCACCACAACCGATGAACACGTGCACAACCCTGTGCATTGAAGCGAGCGGGTAAATAATGAGCAGGAGTCATCGCGTCGTTGTGGAGCGTCGCGTGCATAACGAGTGCCCGAAAAACGGATTTTAGGTAATTTGCTCCTCCCAGGCCCTGCCCGGCTGGGAAATTTCGGGGGTCGAGCCAATTGGACGGAGCCTTCCTCTTTGGTCATGAGCGGATGGTCGCCAACTGGACATTGCACCCGTCTTGGGGTAACTTCCGGGCGGGCGGTCACTCGCTCAGAACCATGCCGATGGCCCCGAAAACGCTCGAAAAGCCGACATATCTGTACTGCTTGCAGATACGCTTGGGCGCGAGGGTTCGCAAATGACTGTTTTATCAAACCGGTTCTCAAAACTCTCGGCGGTCTTCGGGGCGGGCGCTTTACTTGCCCTTGCTGGATGCCGCGAGAAACCAAAGCAATGGGAGCACGTTACCGCAAACATCGGAGTACGAGAATTCACAGACTTTTCTACAAAGAATCTACCATCGCGGCGGGATACAGTCGCGCCCGACGGCTCGGATGTGAGGCTTCTTCTAGGCTTGAAGAAAGGTTCGATGATACATTTCGAACTTGCTCCCAATCGGACATCGAAAGCCGTCACCCATCGCACCGTGGACGAAATCTGGTACTTCGTGGCAGGCCGCGGTCAGGTGTGGCGAAAACAGAACGGGCATTCCGCGGTTGTTGACGTCTACCCGGGCGTATCACTCACGATCCCTTTAGGCACACAATTCCAGTTTCGGTCATTTGGCGACGAACCGCTCGCTGCCATCGCAGTAACAATGCCACCGTGGCCCGGGGAAGGCGAAGGGACCATTGTGAAGGGCGAGTGGGAACCGTCTCAACCATGAGTGATGAAATTTTAGAATGATCGGATCGTCGCCCACCCCGACAGAACCGCATTTTTGGGGGATTCGGAACAGGTCAACGAGTGAATCGGTCGATTATGCGTAAGGCCACCCCTCCAGCTACAATTTTCCCCGTGACCAAAGAACGTTGGGCTCAGATTGGAATCACGACTCAATTCCTTATCGTCGTCAGGACACTCGGTGAGATCTTCCGGCTTAGGAACTTCCACAGGGCGACCTTCTCGGCCGAAGTCGCTATGCCATATGTGGGCGGCGCCCTGGTTGCTGCTTGCTTTTGCTGGCTAGGCGTGACCTTTTACTTCTTTCAACGCTACACTCTGTCCGCCTGGATTGCGCTCGCGACCATAGTCATTCTACTGGCGTACAAGATTGCCGTGATCGGCTGGTAGTGGGGGCCGCTCGCTGAGACGGCTGGATTACTTCCGGATTGCGTTCAAGGACGGCTCACAGCAACTCTGAAATAATTCTCAACTGCCGGTCAGGCCGAGTCTCTCATCGAGCCGGGTAGAGGGCGATTTTCAAACTCCGGTCGGATGGTCGCCCACCCGGAAATAACTCAAGAGTACTTGAGACCGAAACGGCGTCCCGCTTTCCTTCTCATTTGCCGGGAACCCTGTATCACGAGTGCAGGTGAGGCATCCCCGAACCCTCGGCACCCGCGGATGTAGCGGAACAAATAAGGAGATTGTTTGGCGTGATGGCGAGGGCCGGAAATTAGCAACCTCCAGCCCCCCAAGCAATACACAACCTCGGATCAGTGGTTGTCGTTGTCGCAACATTCGCCACGGCCTTGGTGCTCATGGCAGGGCGTGGCGAGGAACGCATGCACTTCACCGTTGATCAGGCCTTGTCCGGAGATCTGACCCGATGCGTTGATTCCTGCCGCGGATTGCAACATCCAGGGTGAATCTTTCGCAATCAGGTCGTTGAGATCAACCATCACGCCGTCCTTCCACAGAAAAGCGTGCGAATTGAAATCGGCGTCGAACATGAAGCCAACGATTTCCCGGCGCTCGTTGATGGTCTTGCAGCAACCATTAATGGCGGCAGGAAAGCCGACCGGCGGTTCCAACTGGAGCAGCGTGCGGGTCTCCGGTGTCCAGAGAAAAGGTCGAGGAAAACCGTCCACAGTGGAAGACGTTCCCGAGACATCGCCGCGGTTGTTAATGGCGGATGCACCCGAAAAAGGACCGCCCAGCGTGCCGAGGTCGTGCGGTGTTCCATCGCGGTCCCAGAGAATCGCATGCGGAGACGAAGGATAAGGCGGCGGAGTAGTGTTGGCGCAGACGCCAGAATCCCCCACCACCTGCCCGCGGTCATTGATGCCGAACGCGTTGCCTACGGTATCGCCATCTAACGGCGCCAACGGTCGAGGGCGGCCGTTCGGGTCCCAAATCACGGCTTGAAACCGAAAGCCCGCTGTTTTGGCAGCGGCGCAGTCGAGATCATAAACATCGGTGTCCGAGAAGCCGACCACCTGCCCGCGATCGTTCAAGTCGAGTGCATACGAATTGTTGCCGCCGGGAAGAAGCTGGAGCGCGCTTAGCCGGCCGCTTTTCCAGATAGCAGCCATGCACTGTAGATGGGTGCCGAAGGCGCATACATCCTCGCCTTGCCGGCTGAGGTTTGCCGTTTCCGAGTCCACTGCGGCGAGCCTCGAGGAATTGGCTGCGGCACCCTCGCTGTCCGGTCCGCCCAGCGTACCGAGATTCTGGAGGCGTCCACGATCCCAGAGAAAAGCAGTCTGCGGAGCACCGACGATGGCTTGGGAGGGATCACCATTTTGGGTGGCGGTCGCCGAGCCGCCCGAGACCACGCCTTCATCATTTAAGTTGTAAGAAAAACTGTACGGCCCGCCCAGTGTGCCGAGGTCTTGAACGACGTAACGCGGGAAGTGATCCGTTGCGTGGGTATCCTTTAGGTGCTGCGCTACCAAGGGTACTGGAATGGCCAGTCCCGCCGGCATCGCCAGAACGGCCAAAGCCATTGAACTTCGAAGCAATCTGGATTTCATGTCCTCTCCTTTTTTGTATTCGGCAACCGCGGGAAGCCGCAGTCACGGGTTGGTGTTCTGCAGGCAAGCCATTAGGGAATTCAGGCAAATCACCGAGGATCCATCGGGGGCGTTGGTCCGATGCAATTCCCCAGATTTGAGCCATCGTTCCAGTGCACGCTGGCCGAGGTTAGAAATCGCGCTGGCGTTCTCCACCGCGATCATGTCCCCTTCGGCAGCGCATTGCGGGCACCAGGCGCGGCGTGAAATCCGGCCCTGCAGGATGAACAAAGAACTGGTTTCAACGGTGATCGTCGTTTGCTTCGCCACTGGCCCCCCTTCAGCCGCCTTGCGCGGCAGAAGCGAGAACAGATTGTCTGAATGGCCTCAGAAATGTCCTTCGCAGCATCATTGGAATTTCTTGGAGTTTCTTGGAACCGGCTAAGGGCTGGAAAACAGATCAGTTGAGTCGAACAGCGATGGACCGCTTTCGAACGCCGCAACAATGCTAGAATCGGTCCCGATTCTTCCAGTCCGAGTTCGTCCAATGTCTGCTGTCGAAAGCCCAATGGGCAAAGAGCTGTTCGAGTTCGGTCCCTTTCGGGTCGATCCTGAAAAACAAGCTCTCCTTCGTGGTGGCGAGCTCATCGCGCTCAATCCCAAAACCTTCCAGGTTCTCCTGGTGCTGGTGCGCCACGGCAACCAGATCATCACCAAGGACGAGCTCATGAAATCCGTCTGGCCGGACACTTTCGTGGAGGAGACCAACCTTACTCGCAACATCTTTTCGCTCAGAAAAGCCTTGGGAGACAACGAACAGAACCGCTACATCATTACAGTGCCCGGTCAGGGATATCGCCTTGCTGAGGGCGTGCGCCTCGTTTCCGAACCTGACCTCAGGATTGTTGCCGCGAGCCACTCGAAGGTGCAGATACAGGTTCGGGAGACGAAGCGTGGGGGGTGGATCGCGGCTGCCGTCATTGCCACATTGGTCATCGGCGCGGGGACGATTCGATTTTTCCGGCATCGGGCGCCAGCCCTAACCGGGAAAGACACGATCGTACTGGCCGACTTCGTCAATTCCACGGGGGATCCCGTCTTTGACGAGACACTCCGCCAAGGCCTGGCGGTCCAGCTCGAGCAATCACCCTTTCTGAGCCTCATCCCGGACCGCCGCATTCACCAGATTCTCCAATTGATGGGCAAAACCGCCGAAATCCCACTGACCGCGGCGGTAGCGAATGAGGTTTGTGAACGGACGGGAAGCGCCGCCGTCTTGGAAGGCTCAATTGCATCCATCGGAACTCGATACGTGCTCGGTTTACGCGCGACGAACTGTCGCACGGGAGACTTGCTCGATGAAGAGCAGGTGCAGTCCGCGACAAAAGAACAGATATTGAATGCGCTGAGTGACGTAGCCAGGAAATTTCGAACCCGCGTCGGTGAATCTATCTCCGCAGTTGCGAAACACGATACCCCACTCGCCGACGCAACGACCCCGTCCCTCGAGGCTCTGAAAGCCTACAGCACGGCTTTGAGGCTTCACGCCTCACGCGGCGCCACAGCTGCTCTTCCGCTTTTCAGGCGCGCTACTGAAATCGATGCCAACTTCGCAATGGCCCATGCGTGGCTAGGTCGTATATATGCCGATCTCGATGAATCGGATCTGGCGGCCGAAAGCATAAGCCGAGCCTGGGAGTTGCGGGACCGCACCACCGACCGGGAGAAACTCTGGATCACTGCCGCTTACCAAACGCTTGTGACGGGAAACCTGGCGCAGGCACAACAGACCTGTGAGGCATGGGTGCAAACCTATCCTCGTGATGCAGCGCCTCATCAGCTATTGGCCGGGATGACAAATAAGTCTGTGGGCCGATATGAGCAGGCGCTGGCGGAGGCCCAAAAGGCTATTGAGCTCGATCCCGATTTTGCGATGGTCTATTACAGCCTCGGCGTTAACAATGCATATCTTGGCCATCTGGAACGAGCCGACAGCGCCATGAATCGCGCTGTGGCACGCGGGTTGGAGATCGAGGAGTTTGTGATGCTCCGGTACGACCTCGCCTTTCTGAGAGGTGACCAAGCGGGAATGGATCACGAAACCGCTCGAGCACGTGCGAGGCCCGGAGCGGCAACCTGGATCTCCAACAAAGAGGCGTTTGCGCTGGCGTACTTGGGTCGCCTGCACCAAGCAAGGGAAGTGTCAGCCCGCGCGGTATCTGAGGCTGAGCAGAACGCGCAACGGGAGAGGGCGGCTCTGTGGGGGGCTGGGGATGCAGTGCGGGAGGCCTTCTTCGGAAATTTGCCCAAAGCAAAAAAGAGAGCAACGGCCACCCTCGAGCAATCAAAAGACCGTGCGGTGGAATATGGCTCGGCCTTAGCGCTCGCCATGTCGGGTGATTCTTCGCGGTCTGAAACACTCGCCCATGATCTGGACACCCGGTTCCCCGAGGACACGGCAGTCCAATTCAGTTACTTGCCGGTCATTCGCGCGCGCCTTGCACTGAATCGCGGCGATGCATCAAAGGCCATCGAACTGCTTCAAACGGCAGTTCCCCACGAACTAGGCATTCCACCCAGCGCTATCAGTGGGGTCTTCGGGGCGCTGTATCCCATCTATATGCGCGGCGAGGCGTATCTTGCCGAGCACCGCGGCGCTGAAGCCGCAGCGGAATTTAAAAAAATTCTCGATCATCCGGGAATTGTTGTCGCCGACCCAATCGGCGCGATGGCGCACTTGCAACTCGGCAGAGCGCTCGCGGTGTCGGGAGATAAGGCCAAGGCAAACATTGCGTATCAGGATTTCCTCGCGCTCTGGAAAAACGCCGATCGCGATATTCCTGTCCTGACCCAGGCCGAAGCCGAGTATGCGAAGTTGCAATGAACGTGAGCTACCTCTCTGTCCCATATTCCGATCGAGATCGTGATCGATCACGTGGAGCACCCTTCTCCGAATTAGCGATTGCTGAGCAAAGGAAGAGACGCGCCGGTTTCCGTGTTCTGGTCGGGTGGTCGCCTAACCGGAACTTATCCACTGGGCCGAATCGGCTATATGGACAGGTGGGCCATTCAGCGCTGACCCGGAGTTCCCGTGAAACGGGGGGCATCGTGCGGCTATTCTGCTTCATAAATAGGACCTCTCCTTAGGCAAGAGTGCGACAGTTCTATTCACACAAGAGGGAAGCATACTTGGTCTCGGTTCCGGTCGCCTCTGCCGGGAACGGATGCAGCCGCGTCTGGTTGCTTGACGTTGACTTTGGTATCCAGCGCCGCCATTATATGGATACGCCATATGTGGGGGTGAGCCATGACGCCAGAAGTGGAGTGGAAGAAGGTCAGTGCGGAGCTTTTGATCCTGTCTCTCGTCGAGGCCCGGCCACGACACGGTTACGAGATTTCCAAACTCATCGAGCAACGCTCCGGCGGGGCTGTCCGCTTCTATGTCGCCTCCCTCTATCCATTGCTTTATCGCTTGGAGAAACGCGGGTGGATTAAGGGCCGATGGGTGGAAAAGAGCGGCCAGCGCCGCCGGCGTTATTACCGGCTGACATCCGAGGGCCAAAAGGTTCTGGCCTCGCAGCGCCGTGGCTGGCAGGCATTTGTGGAGGCAGTCAACCGGATTACGGAGGCAGAACATGCCTGACTGGAGAGAGGAAATTGCCAGGCGGCTGTCGTCTCTCAAGCTGGACTCAACTCGCGAGAACGATATCATCGAGGAGTTGTCGCAGCACCTGGAGGACC
Organism: uncultured Acidobacteriaceae bacterium; assembly: GCA_963746595.1. Taxonomy (GTDB): domain Bacteria; phylum Acidobacteriota; class Terriglobia; order Terriglobales; family Acidobacteriaceae; genus PALSA-350. Next base: position 17,263 of record CAVVBS010000008.1, on the reverse strand, counting down.
GTTACCTGGAGTTAGTCTCCGGCGGCGCGACGGACGACGACGCGCGCCGCGATGTACTGATGGAGCTGAATTACGAGGACCTGCTGGCGCAAGGGCGACTCGGGGTGGTGCGCGAGGCGCGGCAAGGAGCAGCGGCGACTGGAAAAAGTGGGCCCAACTTCTTCGCGAACCTCTGGCAAGATCTGCGCTATGCTGTTCGCCAATTCAGGCGCAATCCCGGCTTCGCCGCTGTGGCGATCATCACTCTTGGGCTTGGCATTGGCGCCAGCACGGCGATTTTCAGCGTCGTGGACAACGTGCTGCTGGAGCCATTTCCTTATAAGGATGCCGGACACATCGTATTTCCGCGCCTTCATGGCAGTACGCAGACTCCCGACGAGGGGCGGCAAGGATTCAGCTCGGATGAGCTTTTGGAGTTTTCCAGGCAGAACCATTCCTTCGACAGCGTAATTGGCACCTCCGACGATCCCGTGCTTTACAAACGCGGAGCAGGCGTCGAATGGCTTTACGGAGCCGGTATGACGCCGGGCTCATTTGAATTTTTCGGTATGCCGGCATTGTATGGCCGGGTACTACAACCTGCAGACTACAAGCCGGGTGCATCGCCCGTATTCGTGATGCGTTATAAGACCTGGAAAACCCGCTTCAACAGCGATCCAGGAGTGTTGAATAAGATTTTCGTGCTGAATGGGACGGCGCGAACGTTGGTCGGAATCATGCCGCCACGCTTCGGCTGGTATGACGCCGATCTGTGGATTCCCACGATCCCACATCCTGGAATCACGCCGGCCTCCGCTGGATTGCCGGAGCGCTGGTTCGTGCTGGCGCGGCTGAAGCCCGGCGTCTCGATGGCACAAGCTGGGGCAGATCTGACTGCGGTCGCGAACCGCCTGGCGAAACTCGCGCCCGCAGGATTATCCCGCTCATTTCCAGGTGTTCGTTGAGCAGATGGGTCACTCGATCGCGGGGCACTTTCAGTCCACGCTGTACACCGTTTTGGTGGCTGTCGGATTACTGTTGTTGATCGGCTGTGTCAACGTGGCGAACCTGATGCTGGCGCGAGCAACGGCGCGAGAAAAGGAGTTCGCGCTGCGCGCAGTGCTGGGAGCCGGCAGAGCGAGACTGGTGCGGCTTCTGCTGGTTGAGAGCCTGGGATTGGCCATTGGTGGAGCGGCGCTAGGCGTGGTGATTGCCTGGGGCGGACTGAAGTTGATTGTCGCCACGATGCCGGTAGATTTGATTCCGGCAGAATCTGTGATCGCACTGAACCCACAGGTGCTGGCTTTCACGTTGGTGTTGGCGGTATTGACTCCACTGATTTTCGGCCTGGTGCCGGCCCTGCAGGCAGCGCGTCGCGATCTGAACGATCCATTGCGAGATATGGGAAGGGGTGTGATCGGCGGATTTCGGACGGCGCGCATGCGCGATGCAGCGGTGGTGATGGAAGTGGCGGTGTCACTGGCGCTGCTGGTAGGCGCAGGGCTTTTGATGCATAGTTTTGTGGCGCTACGCCAGGTGAATCTAGGTTTGCAGGCAGACCACGTCTTCAAGACGTTCCTGCTGTTGCCGCCGGACCGCTACAAGACGGCAGACCAGGTGAGCACATTTTTCCGGCCCGTGCTGGCGCGTGTCAAGGCGATCCCAGGGGTGATGGATGCGGCGGAATCGAACGCAGTGCCACCCGAGAGTGGCCAGGACAGCAAGGTCGAGGTGTCTGGCAAATCGCCCGCGGAGGCATGGCATGCGCAGGTGCAAAACGTCAGCGAGGCATACTTCCGCGTGCTGCGTATTCCGTTTGAGACGGGACGTGGGTTTACAGAAGCCGAAATCGACGGTGCGAGAAAAGTAGCAGTGGTGAACCGGAAGTTTGTGTCGACGTATCTTTCCGGAGAAGACCCGATTGGACGTCGAGTCAAGCTCGTGGGGCTCGAGAGCGTTGCGGATTCCCTGCGCGAGCCCTGGTTCGAAATCGTGGGAGTGGTAGATAACGTTACAAATCAGGGTGCGCCGGGCTACGGCAGGGGTGGCCTGCAGGCTCCTATTGCACCGCAGGTGTGGGTACCCTACACGGTTACAGCATCGGGGATGCAAGTCCTGGTTGTTCGGTCGGCACAAACGCCGATGGCGCTGATGAATGAGGTGCAGCAAGCAGTATGGGCGAGTGATCCAGGTGTGGCGCTGGTATATCCGGACGCATTGGAGCATGCCATCAGCAAGGGATTGTACGCGGGCCCTCGCTTCGCCTTACTGCTGATGATCATTTTCGCATGTGTGGGGCTGATTCTTGTCACGGTGGGCGTTTACAGCGTGCTGGCGTACACGACGGCGCAGAGGACGCATGAGATCGGAATCCGTATGGCTCTGGGTGCGGAACGCGCGAACGTACTTCGCCTGGTTATCATGGGGGGCTTGCGGTTAGTCCTGGCGGGCGTTGCGGTTGGACTGGTCGTTAGCTTGTTGCTGGGGCGAGCCGTCGAGTCAGCGTTGTGGCCGGGAGTGAAACCTTATGATCCGGCGACCCTGGCGAGCACGGTTTTGTTGTTGCTGGCAACCGGTGTACTGGCATGTTGGATTCCGGCGAGAAGAGCAGCACGGGTGGACCCGATGGTGGCACTGCGATACGAATAACGAGAGGCAACGGAACGCGGACAGATCGGAAAGTTCGAGCAGGCCGGTCGCAATTGCTGCAGGCCGCGAGCTAAATTGACCCAGTCAGGCATCGATTTTCTCAGTTGGCGCTATCAGGCCAATGCGCTCACCAGGGTCGGTATCGTCTGTTCTCTGATTTTCCCCGTTTTTGGGGGCAACTTCCGGGTGGGCGGTCAACCGCTCAGCACCCCGGATTTTGCCGCAGTGACCGCGATAATGCACGCACTGAGACGGTGTCTGTAGTTATGTTTGTTGAGCGCAGGAACGATCAGAAACGTCTTCTCCGATAGATCGAAACCTGTACTCGACGACAGGTACATCGCCCGATCGATCCGGAGTGTTTGTGAGATGAAAGGATTACTCAACGGATTAGGCCTAACCAGAAGACTCTATCTGGCGACTGCTTGCTCAACAATCTTCTCGCTGGCTTGGAGCACTGATCTTAAGGCGCAATCCGCCGGGAATTCAGGCTCTGACCACCCAGCCCAGGTGTCGTCGTCACCCTCGTGGCAGTCGTTGGCGGGCGGCCACTTGGAGTTTGAGGTCGCGTCCGTAAAGCCGAGCGAACCCGGCAGTTCCCCCGGCGCTAACATGAGCATGAACACAGGAGACTATCTCAAGCCCACTGGCGGTCTCTTCACGGCGGATTTACCGCTGGTCACGTATATCGCATTCGCCTACAAGCTGTCGCTAGACCATGAGCAGGGAAAGTTGCTTCTTGACTCCTTGCCGAAGTGGGCGGCCACACAGATGTTCGCCGTGCACGCCCGGGCATCATCGGGCAATCCGACGAAAGATCAATACCGCCTGATGATGCAGTCTTTGCTTGCGAACCGGTTTAAGTTGGTTTCTCACCTTGAGCTGCGAAACGTCCCGGTTTTCGCGCTTGCACTCGTCAAACCCGGAACCCTGGGGCCCAGCCTCCGCCTTCATAGCAACGGCCCACCCTGCAACGTTCCCGCTTCGGAGAATGGTTCTGTGCCTTCGTCTGATTCAGGAACCCCAGCCGGTGGCAGCGACAGCTTTCCGTTCAATTGTGGAAGTTTCAACCTCTTGGTCAGGCCCAACAACATGGTACTCACCGGGTCCCGGGATGAGACCATGGCCGCTCTGGCTATGTGGCTTTCGGGGTCAGGTCCTGCAGACCTTGATCGTACCGTTGTGGATCAAACGGGGCTCGAGGGAAGGTTCGATTTTTCGCTCAAGTGGGCTTACGTGCCGCCCGGCACTTCGCCCTCAGATACTGCCAATCAACCGGAATTCATGGGACGGACATTCAAGCGTGCCTTGAATGAGCAGCTCGGACTCAACCTGAAACCGACAATCGCCCCTGTAGATTTCTTCGTAGTCGATCACATCGAGACACCCTCGCCGAATTGACGCCGACCTGGAAGACGAGGGAACGGAAACCAAATATTTGCCGAAGCGGTTCATGATCCTTTGAAGATCCCTCATCGCATGCACCGGGATTGGCTGGATCTGTTAGAGTTACCGCGTTCTCTCACTTAAGGGCGGAAACCATGATGCAATCTCCGTCGGCGGTCTTTTCTCAGGTGGTGGCTCCGTTACGACTTGCCGTGGTTGGTCTTGGACGTATGGGCAGGATTCACGCTCTTCATGCTCACGAACTCTCTCGCGAGACCGGCTCGTGCCAATTGGTGGCTTTATCCACATTGGATCGAGGCCAGGCTGAAGCATTTCTTTCTCAGACAAGTACAAAGATTCCTGTTTTCCCTTCCATCCAGGATCTGGCAGACGCGCGCGTTTGTGATGCAGTCGTGATCGCGACAGATACGTCACTGCATGAAGAGCACGCCACGCTGATGCTGGAGGCAGGCGCAAAGGTTTTTCTGGAGAAGCCTTTGTCGGGAACATTGCAGGGCGCTCGTTCCTTTTCAGGATATTTGCAGGCTAACCATCCTGATGAGATGATGTTGGGCTTTCAACGTCGCTTTGACGAGCCACTGCGTTTGGCAAAGAAGATGTTGGATGACGGGACCATCGGCCGGCTGTTCCGCGTGTACTCGGCCTTGGAGGATTCGGCTCCCGCTCCGAACGGCTATAACAGCACAGGGATTCTGCCGGATATGGCCATTCACAATGTGGATGAAGTTCTTTGGCTAACCGGCGACCTACCATTGAGCGGCTTCGTATTCGGGTCTAATCTTCACGCTCATCGCCTGAGCACCTGCATGGAAGACTTCGACGATGCGATACTTATCTTGGATTTCGGCAGCGAGGGTGGGAAGGGACTATTGGCCGAAGTTCAGGTAAGCCGCAACCACGTCTCAGGGTACAGGGGCGAGACGGTCCTATATGGCGAGAAGGGCCAAATTCGAGTTGGCCGCTTCCATGCCAACCCTCGCGAGGTGATCGTCGAGGCATACGGACCACGTGATCATGCTGAACCGCTCGTTTCGCGGAGCTTCCTTACACGCGACTACAAAGAAGCGCTGCCGGAGTTTATCGACCGGTTTGGTGCAGCCTACAAGGAGGAACTTCGCGTATTCATCCACTGCTGCCTAGCCAGGCAGGGATTCCCCGTTACGCATCTGGATGCTCTGCGCGCCCAGGAAATCATAGCCGCAGCGATGACCAGGGTACTCAGCACAAAAGACATGGCTCCTATCGCGTACAGCAAGGCATAGGTGCAAAGTCATCTTGCATGGACAAAGAGGCGCTATGTTCTCAGGCTGCCGGTGAGGAGCATCCCTAACTGAAACGTGTCCGCTTCCAAAGGCTCCACCCTCCTGCCATCAGACTAAGGAGCAACACCGCGCCGAGCGCAGCGATCCACCTTAAGTTCATTGTGATGGGCGGCATGACGGCGCGAGCGCCCAGAACAACGAAGATCCCGGTTGCTGCCAGAACGATTGCGTAATCCCACCAACGCCGCTTTTGTTCTTTTCCTCCAAACTCATCTCCCGCCTGCGCTATCAGTGTCTTGTCATAGTCCAACCCGTACCGGGTGCACTCGCGCAGCACGGTCTCATTGGTAGAGGTCTGTTCCTTTGCGGAAGCTACAGCAGTACTGATGGCAAGCGCACCCAGGATCATAATCAGAGAACCTCCGATGACGAGAGCCATATGCTTGGCATCCGAGTGAGCCAGTTCGCCGAAGACCAGGGCTCCCCACGCGAGTCCCCAGAGCTGGTTCGTATTGGAGAGTGGAATACCTCTTCCTATACCAAGGTACTTTGCGGCAAACTGCTGGAAGAGATCACCGATGACCCACATAAAGCCGCCCAGAAATAACCAGAAGAGCATACCGGGCATGTGTACCAGCTGGAATACGGTGGAGTGGCTACCTCCGTCCAGGAGCAGGGTGAGTGCCACCATGGTGCCCAGCTCTCCGACCGTAAACGCGGTGACAAATGACAGTGGGTTCATGCCACTGACATAGGCCTTGCGGTATGGAACATACATCGTCCCCCATAACAGGCTTGCGCCCATCGCGGCGCAGATGCCCCGGACGGCATGCTGGCCAATGCCACCGTCGTGGACCGTGCTTAAGCCGAGCAGGACGGCCGCGATCACGATCGCTACTGCTCCCGCAACGACCTTGCCGATGTTGCGGCCGCTAGCCCCCTTGAGTTCCCGGAATAAGATCCTCGCCCAGAACAGTCCAACGAGGGCATTGGCATTCCATAAGGGAAAAGCGACCGTAAGTCCAACATCCCGAATTGCAAAGACCGTAAGTGTATTGGCGACTGCCCAGAGAGCGCCGGCGAGGAGCGCCCAAACGATCAGGTGTTTCTTCTCCATCAGGTCGGTGAAGACGTAGGATGTGCCCTTGAGCAGCGTAGGGAATGTCCATCGAGCGGTAAAGACACCTGCAACCATGCAGAGAGAAATCGCAAACGGTGAGAAGCCTGCGGTGACCAGCTTGGTTGGCGCTTCGGCGGATCCGAGCCAGACTCCTGCGGTCAAGCCACAGATCACTCCGAGGCCATGGAGCGAGAGACGATGCTTTCCTGAGTTGTTGATGGATGTGCCGTCGCTTCCCGAAACTCGCGATTGAGTCTTCATTTGTACCCGGATGCTCTATCTAAATTTCTAGTGCAGTGCGATCAGCAAAACGATGCCCGCAATCAGGACAATAAACGGGACAAGAAAATGGCTGTCCGTGAGAACGGCTTTCGTAGTCTTGGCAAATCCCAATGGAACCTCCAGGGACAAATATCCTTGCGTTTTACCTAACGTAACTTTACTGCGATGCATTGGTTCGTGCACTCAGCGCCGGTTTGCGCGGTTGCCACGCGGGTCCGCCTTCTTCCCACTGGTTATCGGTGAGCTGTTCGACCTGAGTGCCGTCGTAGCGCATGACGAAGACTTCGCCGTAAGGCTGCGGCGCTCCGACCAACACAACTTCGTCTTTGAAACCCATGCGGCTGCTCAAAACAAGAGACGTTCTCCGTCCGGTGACCATGCCAGGTGAGCGTTCAATCCGTGCATGTCGGTGAGCTGTTTCAGGCCCGTGCCGTCAGGATGGATCGTGAAGACATTGAAATCGACCCCGCTCCTGCGGACGAAGGCGATCAGGTCTTCGCGCGGAGACCAGACGGGAAAGTTGTCCCACTCGTTGGTCAGAACCGTGATGGAGCGATCGTCGAGATTCATGATGCGCAGTCCATCGGCGTCGGGGCCGGTGGTGCGGTAGACAATGTGTTTGCCGTCGGGCGCGAACGATGCGAACGCATTGTTGCTGTTGCCCGAAGTGATGAGGTGGAAGCCGGAGCCATCGGCATTCACGATACCCACCTGCGCTCCGCCATTGACAGGATCGATCGGCTTCTTGGTTCCGGCGGTGAAGTCAAGGAAGGAAGTGAAGTTACCTACGCCGACAACAATCTGCTTGCCATCCGGGGACCACGACGGAGCCAGGATCAATCCCTTTTGATCCAGGATGCCGCGAGCCGGTTTTCCCTCGTCGACGATCAGCAGGCTGGTCGTCGCGCCGCCAGGGCTCATCCTGGTTACCGCCAGGTGCTCTCCGCTGGAATCGTATGCAGGCAGCCATGCGGTGCTGTACATTTCAAAGTTCGGATTCCGGCTCCAAACCCTCTCGGGTTCGGCAGGGTGATTGGAGACGAAGCGGCTGTAGACAACTTGCGCGCCGTCCGGCGACCAGGAGGGACAGCGCAGATCGCTGCCCTTGGGACCCGCCTTGCCGCTCGAATAAAAGACTCCGTGCTCGGCTTTGTCGCGGCGTAGATAAGCAATCTCGCCCGAAGAGAGCACCGCCGGAAGCATCTTGACACCGCGGCCGGCCGATACGGGGCTTGTTTCACCACTCTCGACATGGATCTTCAGTATCTGGTTGTCGCCGTCCTCGGAGCCAAAGCGATAAGTCAATGTGTCTTGCGCCGACATGCAATACGTGATGACGCTCTTGCTGTCCGGCGTCCACTTGGGGCTGCCACAAAAGCCTCCGTGCTGCGAGATGCGTTTGAGCCCCGTGCCATCGGGATGGATCAGATAAATGTCGACCAGATGCAGACGTTCCCATCGGCCCCTGGAGGGGGGAAAGTCGCTCTCGCGATCCGATGAGAAGGCAATCCATGCGCCGTCAGGAGACCACGAAGGGCGGAAATCGCCGCCGTTTCCTGAAGTGAGCGGCGTGGCTTTGTGAGTGGCCGCCTCGAGAATCCAGAGATTTGCCCTTCCGCCGGCGAGGGTGGAGACGAAAACAATCCGGTTGCCATCCGGCGAGAAGGCAGCCTGGTCGTCGTATGCCGGGTCGTCGGTTAGGCGCTCGGTCCCTGTTCCGTCTGGATGAATGCGGAAGAGATCGGCCGATCCGGCACGCTCCGATGTGAACACGATCCAATCGCCCTTGGGAGACCAGGAAGGGTTGTAGTCCAGCGAGCCCGGCTGTGTGAGAGGCCGCTCCACAGTGCCATCGGCGTTCGAGACGAACAGTGTGGCTTGAGTTGGGCCGAGGCGATCGAAGAGGATCCGGTCGGCTGCCAAACAAGAATTCGACAAAGACGCCAGCGCAAGAAGGCAAAGGGGCAGCGCAAGGCTACGAGTCATCGAACGCTCCGGACCATGATTTCGGGGAGGGATGGTTGCTCTGCAACCATATCACCGGGAAGTGGTGCCCGAGCGAGTTGCATCTGCAGAAAATTGCGTTTCGGACGGATGGTGCCGGTCGGATCATGGCCTACCCGTCAGTTAGTACTTCGGCCACACTGCACCGCAGTGTCGATCAAATGGTAACTTCGGGTTTGACGGTGATACGCCCTGAGGCTACGCATGCCCGCATGATTCCTGCTGGGACTCACATCCCTGCCACGATCTCATCCATCTTTGCAGCCACTCCATCGACGCCGAGATGACGAATGGCGGAAGATTTTGCAAATTGCAGCGATTTTTTCTGCAAGCCGCGCCTTTGTCGCCGTTCCTATGCCTATAGGAGAAGCGATTATGACAATTCTGGCACCTTGGTGCTTGGAACGGACCGCACCGTTCGAGCGTCACCTCGGCCAACCCGGAAGGGCATTGCTTCCGACGCTGGCGCTTGGCAAGAATCCTCCGCGCACTGGATATCGGACATCGATGAGCGCAAACGCACGACTGGCTATGGCCGTGCTGATTACATTGGGGTCAGTTTACGCAGCACCCGGCGTTGCGCAATCACAAACCGGAGGAGCGGAAGCGACGAAGCCGCACGTTCAGGGGCAACCGCCGCGACTGACATTCGATGTCGCCGCGATCCATCCCTCAAACCCTACCGTAAGCTGGGGCGGGATTAAACCCCTGCCGAATGGAACCGGATACATCGTGCAAAACATGACCGTGAAGTCGATGATGACCGTCATCTATCGCATCCCTCCCGGACGGGTTCAGGGTGGCCCGGACTGGTTCAGCACCGCAACGTTCGACTTGGAGGCGAAGGCGGATCGAGCATACGGCCTCGACGACCTGCACACCATGTTTAAGAACCTGCTGGCAGACCGCTTTGGGTTGAAGTTTCACACCGAGACTAAACAAGGCCCGGTTTACGAACTGATGGTGGACAGGTCTGGCGTGAAGATGAAGGCAGATGGCGACGTGGGCAACCTAAATATCCCGATCATCCCGAGCGGCCCCGCCGAATTCGTCGGAACGAAGGTTCCGATAGCGTACCTTTGCTGGTTTCTCGGACAACAAATGCAAAACGATCCACGTCCCGTGATCGACAAAACGGGATTGACTCAGGTTTATGACTTCACGCTCGATTTCATGCCCGAGTTGCCCCCTGGCCTCTCGCTCGACGCATTGCCCCCGGAGATGCAGAACCGCCCGACGATCCTGGATGCGCTCCGGGAACAGCTCGGCCTGCGGCTGGAGTCAGGGAAGGGTCCCGTGGAGAATTATGTGATCGACCATGTGGACAAGCCGTCGGAGAATTAGCGGACGATTCAGCCCATTCGGAAAAACTCCGGTAAGATCCTTGTCCAAACCGTCAGTCCTGGATTGGCGATGATGCGTTCGGAACAGGTCAATGAGTGAATCGGCAATTTGCCGACAGTTGAGAATCTCTCGCGCTCAGGTGTAGGCCACAACTGTGACGTTTGAGCACGATAAGGGACATTATCATGCGTAAAATACCGGGGGATGATCGATCCCTCGCAGATGTATCTATTCTTCTTTCCCAGCCTGCAAGCTTTTATAAGCTTCCCTGAGTCCTGAGTCGTCAAGACCTGTGGCTTTCAATTTGGCTTCGATGCGGGCGTGGACGGCCGGGGCATCGGGAAAGTCCTGATCTGTCCAAAACCGTTCCTTGGGCTGAAAATAGCCGGTTTCCTGAAGAAACCACACTCCATACCGGTAGGCATCCCCGGGAGTATCGTCCAAAGCATTTTCTTTGAAAGAACCATCCGGACGATAAGACTCGGTCAAGCACCAGTGGAGCATTTTGGAAATTTCCTCCCTAACCTGCTGCCGTGTCGCAGTGTCCAGATACGGCCACGCGTACCGGAAAATTTTCACCGCGTCCCAGTTCAAATGATTGTTGTATTGACCTTCAAACCGCACGCCAGCAGGAAAGTTAGCATCATCAAGCTGCAGCATACGCTTCGCAATCAGGTCAAGATGGGGTACTTCGCCGTGGGTGTCAGATATCACGTGGAAGGTCATGGATAGGTCATCCATCTTCCAGACCTTTCCCTGCCTATCCACCAGCCATTGCCCCCACCAGCCGTCAGCAGGGTTCTGCCAGCGGTCGATAAAATCCCTGAAAACGATGTTGAGTCCGGGGTGAAAGGCATAGCAACCGGTCGGTTTGAGCGCGAACAAGATACGCGCGAGGGCTGAGGATGTTTCATTAAGCTTTTCCTCGTCAAATTCCCGCGTCATGGTGAAGTTATCCATCAGGTCGGAATCGAGCACCGCAGTGAGTTTTTCAGGTGAGTTAATTCGGTCCAGGAACGTGAGCGGGTACTGTGGATTCACGCGACATTCTTTAACTTGGTCCACGGAATAATAGAGCCTTAGATACCAGGAGGTTAATCCCAGTCCCCAGCTTCCGTCTGAAGACTGCTGCTCGGAAGCAAGGTGCTGCTGTGTCGAGGGGAGCGTGAGACTGTTTCGAAGCTCGGCAATCTTTGCCTGAGTCTCTTTGTTATTGGCTGTGGAATTGATCAACCAACGAATCTCCCGGTAAATATGCATCGAGTACCCCATCTCTTCCCCGGAGGACTGTCGGCGCGCAATCTCCTTCACAAGAGGTTTCAAGACTGGCTCGAACTGTTTCAACCGCTGGTTCCTCGCCATCACGAAATCCGCAAAATCCCAATAAAATTGGACGCTCTCCGTAAAACGACGCCAAGCCGATTCGGTGGACATAGGTGGCGGAGTGAATATCTGTGCGTGATAAATCTTGTAGGCGATCACGGCCCGCATCAGTTGTGCACGATTGATAAAGACGCAGAGTGCCACGATCAAGGCAGACGTCAATAAAATCAGCCAACGCTTATGCTTCGTCGCACTCAATATTCGACGCATAGCCGTCCACAAGCCTTCGTCTCCCGAAAGGCCGCGATGCCCAGACGAGAATTCAATTTTCTCAAATGAGTCTACGCTTGTAGCGTGTATGTCGGCCTTGGGGTTCATCAACCCAACGGTTGGGCACAAACCCTCAAATGACGACTTCAGACCCAATGCGCGCATCGAGCCGGATAGAGGGCGATTTTCAAATTCCGGACCCGGTAGGGACGCTCATCACTGAGCGCCCCCCGGACAGATCCGTACGTGCGCGTCTACGCATACGGCTCTTATGAAGGATGGGTGGCGTAAAAGCGAGCCTCAGGGTAGGGGTGCAAGATCCGGGGCGGTGTTATCCACCTTTCGAAGACCGGGGTAAATTTCTCCCACTTCTTCCTCGCGGTTTGGCTGCGACGAACAAGGACGTTGCGCCACAGTCGATTGACGCGTTTTCTGAAGATGCGCAGCTGATCGATGTTGCCAGGGACAGCGTGATATTGGTAGTAGCCGGTGACCACCTTCCGAAGCCATTCGCCGACCTGGCTGGTGCGGTCATGCATGCGGCGTTGAAGCTCAGCCTTGATGGCTTTCAGCTTCGCAACCATGCGCTTTTTCGCAGTGATCCGCCAGACGGTGAAGGTCTTGGTCTTGTGGCGCTGCCCACAGTAGTGGGTAAAGCCCAAGAAGTTGAAGGTCTCCGGTTTCCCTTCCCCACGCTGCCTCCGGTCACGGGCTGCATAGCGCCCGAACTCGATCAGCCGGGTCTTATCCGGGTGTAGTTCCAAGCCGAACTTCGCCAGCCGCTCCTTAAACTCCTCGAGGAACCGTACGGCATCAGCCCAGTGCTGAAAGCCCATCACAAGATCATCGGCGTAACGGACGATAATGACATCGCCATTTGCCATTTTCCTGCGCCAGACATCAGCCCACAAGTCGAAGATGTAATGCAGATACACGTTGGCGATCAGCGGTGATACCACTGCTCCCTGCGGCGTACCCACGTTCGTCTCCGACCACTGACCATCCTCCGATACTCCCGCCTTGAGCCATTTCTGGATCAGGTGAAGCATGCGGGGGTCGGCCACCCGGTGCTCGATGAGCTTCATCGTCCATTTATGGCTCATGTTGTCGAAAAAGCCACGGATGTCCGCGTCGAGCACCCAGTTCACTTTCTTCCGCTGGATGCCCACATTCAGCGCGTCAAGCGCCTGATGCGGGCTGCGGCCCGGACGGAACCCGTAGGAGAACCCCTTGAAGTCGACCTCGTATATCTGATTGAGGATCGTCACCACAGCCTGTTGGACGATTTTGTCCTCCACTGCCGCGATGCCCAGCGGACGTTGCCGCCCATCGGCCTTCGGTATATAGACTCGCCTTGAAGGTTGCGCCCGGTACGCTCCACGATGAACCCGGGCGTGAAGATCAACCAATCGATCCTCCAAACCGACTTCATATTCCTGCCACGTGACGCCATCCACTCCGGGCGCAGCCTTACGCTGAAGCGCGTGGAAGCTATCCCGGAGTAAATCAACGTTCAGGTGGTAGAACAAGGAAGTGAACCGTTCCTGCTTTCTTTCCTCTGCTGCCTTTCGCACACCATCCAGCCCCTGGGACATGCGATCCCCGCTCTGTGTCAGGTGCATGTGTGACTGAACGATGTTCTCCTTCATCTGTGCCCTTTCCTCCCCAGCCTCCGCGGAAGGTTGCCCCTCGTTGTTCGGTTGGTTCACAGGTACTACGGCGCAGTGTGACTTCTCCAGCACGTACACGTCCGCATTGTGGTTTATGGCCTTCGCGGACCGGCCTTGATCGTCAGACCAAGGCGTGCTGGAGATCTCCCGGTTCTCGTGCATGTTGTTTCCTTAGCGTGCGCGGGCTCTATCGACTACGCAGGACCGGACAGCCACTCGCGTATAACGCGGCTGCCGTATTGCCTTCCTCCTACTCGACAGGGAGTCGGCATCCTGAACTGCGACTTTTCGAAGCTCAATCACCCCGCCCACCAATGCCTCTGTTCTACGCTTCAAGTGCCACCTCACGATGACACCTGCAAGACTAGAGGTCAGGATGGAATCGCTACTTCCTTTCCTGTAGGGCTCTTGCATCCCCTACAACATGCCGGTTTATCCCGGCGCTCGTCGGATTGTCGCCAACCCGGACATTACACCCGTTTTGGGGTAACGTCCGGGTGGCCAGGCGCTCATTTTGTTACTCGGCGACTTGGCGCGAACTGACTTGCCAGCCAAAAACGAGAGAAAGGCTCGTGGAACGGTTCCCGTGCCAGAGCGCGTTTCTCGATAACTCAACGTCTCTCGTAGATGATCTGCCCCATTCGGATGGTCAGCGCCACATGAGCGAAAGCATTGATGTCACGAGCGGGATCGCCTTCCAAAAGCGTCAGGTGCGCGTCCATCCCCTTTTTGATCTGGCCTGTGCGAGGCGCATAGCCCAAGCGTGCAGCGGGTGTTGTGGTCAAAGATGCTGGAATCTGCGGAAAAGTCAAACCTGCACGCGCCATATAGCCATATTCCTTTGTCAGGACGGAATAATCGGTCAGATAGCCGATATCTGTGCCAAACATGATTTGGCCGTGGACATCGGAGTAGCTCTTTTCTGCTCATCAACGATTCCTACTGCGTCAGCGGGCGTTGCGCCCTCACCTTTTGCCAATTTCGCAATCATGTCAGAATAGGATTGCGCGGATCGCAGTTCTCAAGGATCGCTTCGATGAAAAGTTACTGGGTACATAGTATTCCGACCTGGCTCTCTGGCACCTTGACTGTGGTCGCGTTCGTGGCCTTTGGTTTGGCCGGCCTTTACCTCACTCGCGGCTGGGTGCGACGCCTTGACAGCAATGAACACCACGCCTACAACCACATAGTCGGTTTCTACATGGCGGGTGTCACGGTCTTATATGCAGTTTGTGCAGGCCTGCTGGCCATTGGAGCCTGGGCTACTTATTCCGACGTACAGGGAAAAGTCGACCATGAGGCGACCGCCCTTGGCGCTCTTTACCGCGACATCGGTGCGTACCCCGAACCTGCGCGCACCCTCTTGGAGCAAGACCTGCGTACGTATACACGCCAGGTTATCGACGTGGGGTGGCCGATGCAACGGCTCGGAATCGTTCCCAATAACGCGAGCCGTGTGTTGAACGACTTTCAGCAACACTTTATGTCCTACGAACCTCAGGACGAGAGACAGAAAATCCTGGCCGCAGAAGCCTATAGAGCCTTCAATGACCTGACGGAAAGCCGAAGAGCCCGGCTCAACAGCGTCACCAGTGAAATGCCCGGGCCTCTGTGGACCCTAGTAATCGCCGGAGCTGGGATTTGCATCGCGGTTACTTGGTTCCTTCACCCGGAAAGTTTCACCATGCACTTCTGGATGACGATATTGTTTTCAGGCTTGTTGGCTCTGCTGATTTTTCTAATCGCAGTTCTGGATAATCCTTATAGAGGAAAGACCAGCGTTTCTCCTGAACCTCTAGAGCGCGTCTATGAACAAATCATGCTACCACCAAAATGAAGCTGAACCCGAGCGGTCATTCAAACCACTATTCTCGCGTGGTGTAACTATCCACTCAACTGGCCTCATAAATCGCTGCGCGCCAATGCCGCGATGTACTCATCCCGCCAACCAAGCGAAGGTTTCGGCGTACGGATGGCCGCCAACCCAGACATTACACCCGTTTTGGGGGTAACTTCCGGATAGCCGCTTATCCGTTCGGAACAGGCCAATGAGGTCGCGGTAGGGACGATCATTGCTGATCGCCCCCCGCACAGATCCGCACGAGCGCTCATTAGCGCATGCGGCTCTTATCTCGGATGAGTGGCGGCGAAGCGGTCAAGGGGCCAGGGATGGAGCACACGAGGTTGAGGAAGCCATTGTGCGGCCAGCTTGAGACGACGAACCCAGGCGTACCGGTGTCTTTGACTACGGCGCTTGAGCGCTTGCCCCCAGTAGCGAAGCACGCGTTCCCGGAACAGCCCCAGACTGTCGAGATTTCCCGGCACAGCGTAGTAGTTGAAGTACCCTTGTACAACTGACCTGAGCCACGCGCCTGTCTGAGGCACGGGATCATGCATGCGCATCCGTAGTTGCTGCTTGATTTCCTGCAGCTTCTTTCGCATGCGCTTGCGGATCGTCATGCGCCGCACAGCATAAGACCCGTTCCCGTTCTTCCCGCTGATATGCGTGAAGCCAAGGAAGTCGAAGGTCTCCGGCTTGCCTTCCCCTCTTCGTTTCCGGTTCTGTTCGGCATACCGCCCGAACTCGATCCGGCGCGTCTTGTCCGGGTGGAGTTCCAGTCCGAACTTCCCCAGCCGTTCTCCCAAGCTCTTGCGAAAACGGTCTGCGTCCGTACCCCACTGGAAGCCGAGGACGATGTCATCCGCATAGCGGACGACGATCACCTCGCCTCGCGCACATTTCTTGCGCCAGACGTCCACCCAGAGATCGAACACATAGTGGAGATAGATATTGGCAAGGAGCGGCGAGATCACCGACCCCTGCGGAGTACCTGTCTCCGTGTCCGACCATTTCCCTTCCTCCATCACCCCAGCCTTGAGCCATTTCTGGATCAGGCGCAGGATGCGGCGGTCGGCGACGCGATGCTCGACGAACTTGATCATCCACGCTTTGTCGAGGTTATCGAAGAAGCCTTGGATGTCGGCATCAAGCACGTAGTTCACCTTCTTCTTCACGAGCGCATAAGACAACGCATCCAGCGCCTGATGCTGGCTGCGTCCCGGACGAAATCCATACGAGAAGCCGAGGAAGTCCTCCTCATAGATCTGGTTGAGGATGGTGACCACGGCGTGCTGGACGATCTTGTCCTCCAGTGCGGCGATCCCAAGCGGACGTTTCCGTCCGTCGCTTTCTCGATGTAGACCCTTCTCGATGGAAGCGCCCGGTATGCTCCGCGATGCACCCGGCTGTGCAGATCGGCAGCCGACCCTCCAGCCCGGCTTCATACTCCTGCCACGTCATCCCATCCACTCCGGGTGCAGCTTTGCGTTTCAGAGAGCCAAAGCTGTCCCTTAGCAGATCGACCGTGACATGGTGGAGCAGAGCGGTGAACTTCATCTCCTTGTGTTCCCTTGCTGCTTTCCGCACACCCGCCAGCCCCTGTGACACGCATGCCCCGCTCTGTGTCGGGCGCGTGCTGGACTGATGGATGTTCTCCTTGATCAGCGGCCTTCCCTCCTCACTCTCCGCCATCGACTGCTCGATTTTGTTCGAATGATTCATCGGTACTATGCCGCTGTCCGACTCCTCGGAGACGTGCATGCGGGCCTTACGGCCTGAGCCTTCACCCGCCGTCCTGCTGCTGGTTGGCCAGCAGGCGTCTCCGAGGTCTCCCGGTTCTCGTGCATGAAGCTTCCAGGCGTGTCTGGGGTCTACGACTACGCAGGACCGAACAGGAACTCGCGATATCGCCCCCGCCCATGTTGCCTTCCGCCAATGCAAAAGCGTCAGCGTCCTGATTGCATCTTTTCGGAGCTCAATACCCAGCCCGCCTGTACCCCTGTTTACGCTTCGCCGTACACCTCGCGGTGCGCAACGCAAAACTCGGGGCCGAGCGGTTCGCTACTCCTTTCTCGTAGGACTCTTTCATTCCCTGCTTCATGCCGGTTTATCC
>CAVVBS010000007.1:0-237973 GCA_963746595.1 uncultured Acidobacteriaceae bacterium | reverse complement strand
CACAAACCTTGCGCGATCGAGCCCAGCAGAGGCTTGTCGGGAGTGGTGAGGGCGTATTGCCCTGTCTCGTAGACATTCAACACCGCGCCGCGCGATTTCAATACGCAGAAGTGATTACTCTCAACCGTGAGCAGCGAACCGGAAACAATGCTTTCGTCCGCAATCTTGACGGCCAGGCTCTTGGTTCCGAGCATGTCCGTCCCATCAGGGAGAATGGATGTGATAACCTGCCGTGCGATCGCCATAATTTACACTCAGCCTCGGGCCCCAGGATACGCTCAAAGGGGACCTGTAAATGTTAACTCCATGCGGAGGACACGTGTTCAGGCTAAAGCGGCCGAACGTTTTTTTGTAGTTTTCTCGCTATTGCTGCAGTTCGGCTTCGCACAACAGGTCAGCTTCCGTATCCAACCTCTGCACCCGATCGATCAGTTGCGCGCGGAGGCGCTCAAAGAGCAGCCGCCGCGGGAGCAGGGAAGTTTCCGCAAGCCTGACCTGGTGGAGCTGGTCAAGCTCGATCCCACGATCAAGCTCGACGTGCGTTACGCGACTACGAACAATTTCTTGGGAACTCCCCTGTATACCCAGGCGCGCGCGTTTCTTCAGCGCCCGGCAGCGGAAGCGCTCGTCCGTGCGAACCAGGAGCTCAAGGCCCAGGGATACGGCTTGATCATCCACGACGGCTACCGCCCCTGGTACGTGACCGAGATATTCTGGGACGCGACACCCGACGACAAAAAGATTTTCGTCGCCAATCCGAAGGAGGGCTCCAAACATAATCGCGGATGCGCTGTGGACCTGTCCTTATACGATTTGAAGACCGGCAAAGAGGTGAAGATGCCCAGCGGGTACGACGAGATGACCAAGCGCGCGTATGCCGATTATCCCGGCGGCACCCCCGACGAGCGCGCTCGCCGCGCGGTGCTGCGCCAAGCCATGGAAAAACAGGGTTTCGTGGTCAATCCCGAAGAGTGGTGGCATTTCGACTACAAGGATTGGAAACAGTATCCGATACAGAACGTCAAGTTTGAGGATCTGGGATTTTAATGAGAGCGCAGACCATCGACTGGATCAGCGGATGCGGCCCGCGCTGCCGGTAGCGCCGAGGCGAGAAGCGCCAACAGCATCATCGCGAGCACAGCCCCAAGATAAACGAGCGGATCGGTAGCGCTGACCTCGAAGAGGAAAGAACGCACCAGGCGGGAGATGGCGAGTGAGCCAAACACGCCGAGGGCGCAGCCTATGAGCGCCATCCTGGCGCCCGACAACAGGACTAACCGCGCGATCCGGCTGCGCGGAGCACCCAGGGCCATGCGGATGGCAATCTCCTGCGTGCGCAGAGAAACCGAAAAAGCGACCACCGCGTAGATCCCGATGATGGCGAGCAGCAAGGCTCCGGTAGCGAAACCGGTGATCAGGTCGGTGTTGAAGCGGCGCGGCGCCTCCACGTTCGAAATGACATCGTTCATGGGCTGAATCTGCTCCAGAGCGAGCATGGGATCGATTTCGGCGACCGTCGAACGCAGAATGTTGGTCATTTGCTCGGGCGGCAGGGCGGAGCGGAGTGTGATGTATCCGCCCTCCGGGCCGGTAAGCTTTTCTGCCACGTCGCTGCCGTACAGAGTGGCGGGCTGCTGGGCTGGGATATACCACTGGTCAGCGTTCGGCTCATCGCGAGAGCCGATCTTGGTATCGGCGACGATGCCTACCACCGTGGCCCATGGGTATCCCTTATGCGGATTGCCGGCGTGCAGGCGCTTGCCGATGGCTTGCTGCCCGGGCCAGGAATGCCGCGCCATCGACTGGTTAACGATCACCACCAGCGGCGCGTTGGAGCGATCGTTGACGGAGAAGGTGCGGCCTTCGAGCAGCGGGATGCCCATCGCGCGGAAGTAATCACCCTGGGTGCTCGCGAACATGGCGAACTGCAGCTTCCAACTGGCCACGGGCACGCCCTCGATGGTGTAGGCGGAGCCGGCCCACATTCCGGTTCCTGGCAGGAAGTTGGTGATACCGGCGGCGACTACGCCGGGCTTGCTGGACAAGCGGTCGATCAACCCCTGGTTGAATTGGTCAGCGGAGATATGTGTGGGGTACTGCTTGAGCGGCAGGTGGTAGCCGGCGACCAGGACATGGTCGGGACGGAAGCCGGGATCGACCGCCAGCATTTTATGGAAGCTGCGTAGCAGCGCGCCCGATACGGTAAGCAGCATAAGCGCGATCGCGATCTCTGAGATGACGAGGGTCGAGCGCAGCCAGGCGTGGCTCAATGCAGCGCTTCCGGTGGGCGCGCCTGGCTTGAGGCTTTCCGTCAGATTGGTTCGCAGGGCAGCGAAGGCCGGCGCAAGGCTGCACAGGGCCCCCGTGGCAAGGGCCAGGAAGAGGGCAAAGGCGACGACGCCCGTATCGATGGAGATGGAGTCGATGCGCGGCATTGACTCAGGCAAAAGGTGTATGGCGACGCGGATAGCTGCCGCAGCAAATGCGAGGCCCAGCAGGCCACCGATTCCACTCAGCAACAGGCCTTCGAAAACGGATTCGCGGAGAATGACGCTGGAACGGGCTCCGAGGGCGAGACGGACAGCGTACTCGCGGCGGTTGCGAATGGCCCGAACCAGCAGCAGACCGGCGACGTTGCCACAGGCAATCAGCAGCACCACGAAGACGGCGGCCAAGAGGGTGTTAAGCAGGGCCCGCGCATCGGCTACCGCATCTTCGCGCAGTGATTTCACGTCACCCTTGATGTGGAGGGCGGCCATGCTGGGGGGGAAGTTGCGCATGATCTGCTGCGCCACACGGTCAGCATCGCGAGCGCCCTGAGTGAGGGTTACTCCATCCCTGAGACGCGCGACCATGTGGTAGCCCCAATTGCCCGCATTCACTTCGGAGAGTTCATCGGGGGTAAGACTCAGGGGCACCCAGAGTTGTGTCTGGTCGAGGTGCCCGGTCTGGAGCGGGAACTCGAAGCTGCGCGGCATGACTCCGATGATGGTGTAGGGCCTGCGGTCAAGCTCGATGGCACTGCCAAGCACATGCGGATCGCGGTGGTAGCGGGTTGACCATAGGGCGTAGCTGAGCACGGTAAGCGGCTGATGCCCGGCTTCTTCCTGCGCAGTAAAAGTGCGACCGAGCAGGGGTAGAACGCCGAGTGTGGGGAAGACTCCGGCGGTCAGGCGGGCTGCTTTCACTTGCTCCGGAGTGGAGCCTCCGGAGAGCTCATAGCTGCTTTCGTGGTAGCCACCAAGGGAAGAGAAAGCACTGGCTGCGTTCGTATAGATCGCAATCTCGCGAGCCGTGACGCCTATGCCGGCGCTGGATCCCAAATGGTCTCCCAACAGCACGAGACGGTCGGGGTTGCCGAAGGGCAGGGGCCTGAGCAGAATGCCTTCAACGAGCGAGAAGATCGCGGTGGTGGCGCCGATGCCCAGAGCCAAGGTGAGGATAACCGTTACCGTGAAGCCTGGCGTCTTGCGCAAGCAGCGAACAGCGATTTGAAAATTGTGGGCCAGCCCGTGCATGGATCCTCCCCGACCTAAGTACATCATCGCAGAACTTAATCGCCTGGGATGAACTCGGCTACACTGGCAACCATGAAGGGGAATATTGCTCGGTGTGCTTCGAATCTGAACAGGATCTGCATGCTTCTGACAGGCTATGCTTTCTTAGCGCCTGTCTCCGCGCAGGTCCTGCCCAGCTTTCCCTCCACCAAGATCCATCCCGACCACAGCGTCACCTTCCGCTATCGCGATCCGGGCGCGACTGCTGTCCTCTGCTCTATTGAAAACGTTGCCAAACCGCTGCCTATGCGCAAGGACGCTGAGGGTATCTGGACCATCACCTCCGGGTCGCTGCCGGCCGGTATCTACCGTTATCACTTCGAGATCAACGGTATCCCTTTTCTCGATCCAGCCAACCCGGTCATCTCCAACTCCCTCATGCGCCCCGCCAGCATGATCACCGTCCCAGGGGACGGGCCACAGCTGTGGGATGCGACCGCTGTGCCCCATGGCGCAGTCCATCATCACACCTACACCACCTCTGTCGTGCTTGGTCTGCCTGACAACCAGAGCGACTATTACGTCTACACGCCGCCTGGGTACGATGCGGCCGGCAAGCCCTATCCAGTTCTTTATCTCCTGCATGGTTGGACCGACTCTGCGTTTGGTTGGGTCTACAACGGGCGGGCGAACTTTATTCTCGACAACCTCATCGCTCAGGGCAAAGTGAAGCCCATGATCGTCGTCATGCCTCTGGGCTACGGCGATCTTGGCTTCATCCATAGTCCGATCGACGTCTGGCAGGATCCGCCGAGCATCGACCACAACACCGAGCTCTATACCAGGGCGTTTTTGACCGAGATCATGCCCCAGGTCGAATCCACCTACAACATCTCCAAAGCCCGCAACGACCACGCCATCGCCGGCCTCTCCATGGGAGGCCTTGAAGCCGTCACCATTGGTCTCGCCCATAGCGACCGCTTCGCCTACGTGGTTGGTCTCAGCTCCGCTGTGCAGAAGCTCGACTTCAGCAAACAGTTCGCGACCCTCGACTCCAAGGCCGCAAATCTCCGCCTGCTCTGGATCGCCTGCGGAACGGAAGACGGCCTTATTACTCCGAACCGCAAGATGGTCGCGTTTCTCAAGGCGAAGAACATGCCCGTCACACAGATCGAGATTCCCGGTTTACATAGCTGGCTCGTCTGGCGCGACAACCTGATTCACTTCGCGCCGTTGTTGTTCCAGCCATAGTCAATGTCCGACTAGAACCAATCAAAACTGGACGGGTGCCCCAGGTTCGCCCCGGCGTACCTGGGCCGAAAATGCCGCAAGAGCTTCAGCGATTAATCCTCCACCTTGCAACAAAATTGTCATCCCGACCGGAGCGGACCCGGATTTCCTGTTACGCGGCCCTCACCGACGTCCACGTGTGCGGCTTTCAGTGAGGAAAGCCGCATGAAGTTTGCCAACGCCACTAACCTCGAAAGGAAATCCGGGGTAGCGTAGTGGAGGGACCTGCTGTTTCGCTAGTTCTCACGCAGAGGCGCCACCATCACCCGCGTGTGCGGCTTTCAGTAAGGAAAGCCGCATGAGGTTCAGCAACGCCAACAAGCTCGACAGGAAATCCGGGGGAATGTGGGGCCCCCGTCCCGCTTCTATCGGGTTCAGCTGGGAATTGAAATTTCCAGTTGACAACGCTCCGAATTGTATTAATGTACTAATACAAATGATTATCCGTGTGCAGCCCGGTCTTGGCACAGCGATCTATCTCCAGATCGAATCGCAGTTGAAGCATGCCATTGCTGCCGGGGCTCTCAAACGCGATGATGCCTTGCCTCCCGTGCGCAAGCTGGCGGCCGAATTACGCATCAATCCGAACACCGTGGCTCGCGCATATCAAAACCTGGAGCGCGACGGCATTCTGCGTACCGTTCCCGGAGGCGGTTGTTATGTGAACGGCCAAAGTCCTGGTCTGCTGAAATCGGAAAAACTGCGCCGCCTCAAGCCGCTGGCGACGCAACTGGCAGTCGAAGCCAAACAACTTCGACTGTCGCGGGAAGAGTTAGTGCAATTGCTGGAAAACTCGTATGCCGAACTCGGAGAAGCTCCATGAGCGATCTCGTTATCGAAACACATTCTCTGCGCAAGCAGTACGGCCCTACGAATGCCGTTGATGGCCTCGAGATGCACGTGCCTCGCGGTTCGGTCTACGGATTCCTTGGCCGCAACGGGGCCGGGAAAACCACGACGATTCGTTTGCTTGCCGGACTGGTTCAACCTAGCGCCGGTCACGCGCGGATTCTCGACCTGGACCCGCGAACGGACCGCATCGCGGTTCTCGAGCGTACCAGTTTCGTGATCGATAAGACGCTCCTGCCTTCCATGACGGGCAATGATCTGGTGCGTTTCAACCGCGGCTTCTTTCCCCGCTGGTCAGACGCTTTGGCGTGCAAATACACAGACGCGTTAGAAATCCCCATGAAACAGAAGTTTCGCAAGCTCTCCTCTGGAAACCAAACCAAGCTCTGCCTCCTGCTGGCCCTTTCGCAAGGGGCTGAGCTCCTGGTACTGGACGAACCAACGGCCGGACTTGATCCCATTGTCACGGATCAACTCTTGCGCATCATCATCGACGATTTTGCCGGGGAAGGGAGGACGTTGCTGCTGTCTTCGCATCATCTTTCGGAAGTAGAGCGGGTGGCCGATTGGATCGGGATCATCGACCACGGCAAGTTGCTGCTCGAAGCGCAACTCGATGACGTGCGGGCGAACTTCCGACGCGTCCGCGTAGTGGGGGAGAATCTGGGTCTCCCGGTGCGCAGCGAGGTTCTCCAAGCGCGAACCGGCGAAGGCACAACGGAGTACATCCTTCGCGGAAAAGCTGAAGCGTTTAGTGCATCTCTGCGAAACCAGGGTGCTACTGTGCTCGACGTCTCACCCATGAACCTGCAGGAGATCTTTCTCGAAGTGGTGGGGAAGGGAGAAGCCAATGTACTTATGGAAGTGTTGGCGTGATACACGCGAAGTATTGGCGGTTAGCCTGCTGTTGATCGGCGTCTTGTTTGTGTTCGTCCTGAGGCAGAATGTCGTTCTCGACCACCATGCGCCTTTCGAAAGAATCTCGACAATTCTTCCGGTTTTCCTCACGCTGCAAGCTTTCCCGGTTAGTTTTGTTGCCTGGCTCATGGGTACCTTCGGCGCTGGCCGGGATCTCGGCGACCGGGGCGGATCGTACCTATTTACCAGGCCGAGAAGCCGCGCATACTTCGTCTGGTGCGACTGGGCGGTAGGCATGGCGCAACTGGTGCCGATCCTGGCGCTACTGAACGTGGTGCTGGGCGTTCTGTTGCACAGGATCTGCGTAGCCGCTGGAGATCCTTTGCATGGCAGCGTTATGATCGCAGGCAGCCCGGTTACGCTCACTTTTATTGTCTGGCTGAACTTCGGCGCCGCATTCCTTTTGGCGGGGCTGGTCTACAGTGTGACGTACTTCTCCACCGTGCTCATGAAGCACGCCAAGGGCATTATCTATGGCGCGGGCGTGCTTGTGGGCTACATCTTTCTCGAGCAAGTCGTGCCGCACTATTGGCCGGGAATACATTTACCGAAGCTTGTGCTGCAGGAATTTAGCCAATCGAACCTGGGTGTCACCGGAATTTCAGACCATCTGGGTCTTTCGGTGGCCATCCGCGCCGCGATCATCCTGCTCTTTCCGTTGGCCACGCAATTCGTGTTGCAGAAGACAGACGTCGATTGATGGGCGCTCCCTAATTCAGTAGTTGAAGTATGTGGGCTTCAAAATCATTCTTGTTGACTACACCAGTGTGGGATAGCGCGATGTTTCCCTGCCGGTCGATGAGTAGTGTCATCGGCATCGAGGTGAGGTTGTATGCCTTTCCGAGTTGGTCGTTTCCGATAACGACGGGATATTTCATCGCTGTGTTTCCGCCCGTTTCCGGATCCGTTTTCCTCGCCAGGAATGGCTTAACTGCCTTCCATCCGTCCTCATCCATCGACACTCCGATGACGGCGAGGCCTTGCTGCTTATATTTCTGGTCGAACTCCATGTACCAGGGAATCTCAAGCTTGCAGCCGCCGCACCATGTGGCCCAGAAATCCAGCAGAACAACCTTGCCGCGATAATCCGATAACTGAATCTGCTTTCCATTGGCATCCGTCAGAGAAAAACCGGGCGCTGGCTTCCGGCTTGTCTCTGGAAGCAGTTTGTCTGGCGCGGACTGTGGAGGATGATTCTGCGGAAGTGCACGCGGAGCAAGAAGGCTAATCGTGGATAAGGTCAGGATCAGGTACGCAGGAAACGAACGGATCAACTTCATAAAACGCCTCCGGACAAATTGAGTCGCAAGGTTTGACTTTCGGCTCTATTACTATCACAATGTAAGCATACTATGCTTGGTGAATTTGAATACCTTCTCATCGCTGCAGCTGTTCGCCTGGGAGACGAGGCGTACGGAGCTGCGATCCTGCAGGAAATCGAGCGCTCGTCGCGTCGCCAATGCTCCATTGGAGCTCTTTACACAACATTGGACCGTCTCGAGGCAAAGGGGATGATCAAGACCTGGACGGGCAAGCCCACGCAGGAGCGCGGAGGTCGATCGAAGCGGATGGTACGGGTCACCGCAAAAGGTGTTGCGGCAGCGACGGCTTTTTACGAGACGGTGCAGCAGGTAAGTCACGGAACATCGTGGCAAGTTGCTCAGGCCGGAGCACGGAAATGAGGAAGCTATGGAGACAGTCCACGCAAGCACTGTCGAGAGCTCTCGATTCCGGGGAACGGGAAATAGTCCTTGGAGATCTTGTCGAACTAGGTTTGAGTGATCGCCATGCGTTCAAGGGCGTCCTCGGATTGGTCTTGCGACGCCAGCTCGGACTTTGGAAGGAATGGGAACCTTGGTTTGTTCTGGTGGCTATTGTTGTTCCTGTTTGTCCGCTGTTAGCAACGCAATCCAGGGGCCTGGATTTCTTTCCACACCTCGCGATGTGGTTTCACCATGGGATCGCTTACAGAACAGGAGTATCATCTACAGCACTTTTGGCAGAGTTTTGTTTTCGTGCGTCTGCGCTCATTACCTGGTCATGGACCAGCGCCGTTGCTTTGCGTGCGCTGTCTCGAAAAACGATCTGGGCTAACGGAGTTCTGTTCTTTCTGTTGTGCGCATTCTTCGCCGTCTCCCGTCTTCCGTATCCAGTCCGAGCCTTGTGGTTCACTCCGTGGGCGTGGACCCCAATTGTGAGCAACTTTCTGCTGGTTCTTCTTCCGGCTTATTGTGGACTTTGTAAAAGTGGAAAGTCTCCGCGGACAAAGCCACCATGGCTGATTGCCCTGGCTGGATGGACAGTAGTCATCGGCGGCCTCGCATTTTGGACACAAGGATGGGATGGCCCCGCTCTGGACAACTGGAGCCAAGGTGCGCCGGCACTGACTCTACTTCAACTGGCAGAACGCGCTGACCTGTGGGAAGCCATTCTCACCCATTTGTTTGCCCTCACCGTATTGACAGGCCCAATCGTTTATCTGCTTGCGATGAATCGGTTATCACACAGACGAAGCAGGATTTGTCGAGCCTGAACCGAGCCCCATCTTCTTAGCACTCTGTCCTATTGCATTCCCATAGAGAGAGTGTCAATATTCATATGGGTAACCAAGGGGAGACAGGAGACAGTGGCGGAGCGCACTCCTTGCCACGCTCTCTCACGCCAGCCGGGGAGGCATGATGCGCAAACTCAGGGCGCTCTGGATGCGTTTTTGCGGGCTAATACGCAAGGCTCAAGGCGACGATGACTTCGAAGCCGAACTCGCCAGCCACCTCGCGATGCACATCGACGACGGCATCCGCGCTGGGCTGAGTTCCGAGGAAGCCCGCCGCCACGCACTCATTCGTCTCGGCGGCGCGGAGCAAGCCCGGCAGGCTTATCGCGAACGCCGCGGGCTTCCGTCGCTGGAGACGCTGGCACGCGATGTGCTCTACAGCCTGCGGCGGCTCACCAAACACCCGGCTGTTGCAATCATCGCCGTGCTCTCCATCGGCCTGGGCATTGGCGCCAACGGCACCATCTTCTCCATGGTCAGCCGATTCGTTCTGCGTCCCGCGCCGGTCGGCGATCCATCCACCTTGTTGGCCATTCAGAGGCGCGGCGAAAGTGCGCTTTCACGGCCACTGCTCAACGATCTTCGCGAACAAGCGAAATCTTTCTCCACAGTTGCGGCATATTTTCCGCTTGTGCCTGCCTCCATCGGCGGCCGCGGAGAACCGGAACGGATCTGGGGCCAGGCGGTCACGGCAAATTTCTTCGATGCCGCCGAACTTCGCATGATGCGCGGTCGCGGTTTCGCCAACAGCGAAGACAAGCAGCCTGTCGCCGTGCTCGGCGCCGGCCTATGGCATCGCCGCTTCCACGACGACCCCGCAATTGTGGGCGAGACCGTCACTCTCTCGGGCCAAATCTTTACCGTGGTGGGTGTCGCGCCGGCGGGCTTCCACGGGATTGACCAGATTCTCGAAGCCGAGTTCTGGGTGCCACTCGGAATCGCTGACCGGTTAGTCCCTAACCTGCCGAAAGGCCCTGACCGCAACGTAGACTGGCTGTTCGTCGTTGGCCGTCTGCGACCGGGCACCACGCGTAGCCAGGCTGCCGCCGACCTGAATGCACTGGCCGAACGATTAGCACGTAGCTATCCAACCACCGACAAGGACAAGCCCTTTGTCTTCGTGCAGGCAGGCTTACTGCCGCAGCAGGCGCAAAACGAGTTGCTGATCTTCCTGACTGCGCTCTCTGTGGTGGCGCTGTTGGTACTGGCTATTGCAGGCGCCAATGTAGCCAACCTTCTGTTTGCGCAGGCATCCGGCCGTCAGCGTGAGATGGCCGTGCGCCTGGCCTTGGGAGCCACCCACGGACGCTTGCAGAGACAGATGCTGGTAGAGAGCGTCTTGCTAGGATTGGGCGGAGGAGTCCTGGGCGTCCTGCTGTCTATTTGGGCTACGCAGGCGCTCTCCGCGATCCAACTGCCCGTACCAATTCCTGTCGACATGCGCATTGGAGTGGATTGGCGTGTGCTGGTCTTCACCTTCGGGTTGAGCATCCTCAGCGGATTGCTGCTGGGAATGGCCCCGGCATGGGCTGCCGCACATCCGCTGCTGGGCAGCGCGCTTAAGGGCGAGGACGCGCTGGCTCGCCCCGGGCGCCGTTGGACTCTGCGCAATCTGCTGACGATCGCGCAGATCGCCATGTCGGTGATTCTGCTTTCGATGACAGGACTCTTTCTGCGCAGCCTGCAAACCGCGGCCAGCATCGACCTTGGCTTTCGCCCCCAGGACCTGCTGAGCATGTCAATCGATCCACGGCTGAACGGCTACACGCCGGAGCGGACGGTCGAGTTTCTCGATCAGTTGCGGGAGCGGACGGCCGTTCTACCAGGTGTGCTCTCGGCCGCGTGGACAGACCATGGGCCGCTCTCCATGGCTCGCTACGTGAAAATGTTCCATGTCGGAAGCGGGCCAACTTCCAGCAAAAACGATCTTGCGGTTAATCTCATTATGGTGACGCCGGGCTTCTTCGAGACCATGGGCATTCCGCGCGTTGCGGGCCGCGACTTCGGAGGGGAAACGGCGAGCGGTCCAAAGACCGCTGTGGTCAACCGAGCCTTTGTCGAACGCGTCCTCGCAGGGGAAAATCCCATCGGGCAGCAGGTGACGGGAGGCGGCGTAACCTACCAGATCGTCGGGTTGGTAGGCAACGTCAAAACCACCTCGCTGGGCGAGGAGCTTACGCCGGTGCTTTACCGCTCACTCCAACAAAATATCGGGGCCGAGCCTTCCTTGCTGGGCTACACGCTGGTGGTGCACACGGCGGGCCATCCCGCGGCAATGGGCAAGGCGGTGCGGCAGCAGATCTATGCGCTTGATCGCAGCATGGCCGTATTCAACGAGGAGACCATGGAGGAACATGTCCATTCTGCCTTCTTCCTGCCTCGCCTGGCGGCCATGCTGTTTGGTGTCTTCGGCGGCATCGGGTTGGTGCTGGCCACGGTGGGTCTCTATGGCGTGATGAGTTACGCCGTCAGCCGGCGCACGCGCGAGATCGGCATTCGCATGGCGATGGGCGCACAACCGGGCACAATCGAGCGCATGGTTCTGCGTCAAGGCCTCGTGCTCACGCTGATCGCAGTGGTGCTCGGTTGGCCGGCCGCATGGATGTTATCCAAACTGGCGGCCAGCTTCCTCTACGGCATTCAACCGCATGACGTGTTGACCTTCGCGGTTGTGCCTCCATTTCTATCCGCGATTGCCTTGGTGGCGTGTTGGATTCCCGCTCGGCGCGCCGCGTCTGTCGAACCCATGCAGGCATTGCGAACCGAGTAGGGCTCCATTCCGTCGAATGCAGCTAGTGACCGTAGCGCGTAACTACGGCCTCCGGGTCCCGGGATGCGTTATCCAATAAGGTCTCATTCGCCTGTTTCAGATACTGATCAAGGAAGGCAAGCGTGAACGACTGCGTAAGCCGTAAGTTATGCAACGCAGTTTGAGTTTCGCCAACACGGCCCTGGGCTGACAGCAGAGGGTAATCGCTGAAGCTTCCGTGATAAAGACCTGATGATTTTAATATCACGTGGTAACTGCCCAGAGGACAACGGTTGAGTTCTGCTTCCATTTCCTTTAGGTAATTCGTGTACTGCGTTTCACTGTAGGGTTTCCGGTCGCCCGAATGGTCCACCTCGAGAAGCAGGACGGGTTGGCGGAACCGCTTACCATCCGGATATTCCGGAAATGCAGACACCGGCGGCATCCCGCCATCCAGACTTACGCAAGCTTTTATGCGCTCATCGAGTTGGCATGCTCTCGTCGCAAAATCTGCCCCGGCTGAGTGACCCATAGCCGCAACGTGTTCTAAAGCGAGTCTTCCGCCCAGCGGAAATCGTCGTGGGCCGGCCTCATTCAGCTTCTCCAGGCGGTTCAGTACAAATACCAGATCACTGGCGCCGGTACTGATTCCTACACCTACCGACGCCATCATGCGCTTGAAACGTTCGTCGGCAGGGAGATTAGCCGGTATGGTCTCCTGCTGGAAGGGGACGATCCTGCCGTTGGGAAACGAAACCGCCAGGGCGGTATAGGTGTGCTCAATCGCTACCACTACGTATCCATGGCTCACCAGTTCTTCGATCAGGGAAGTGTATTCGAAGCTGGTGCTGCCCAGGCCGTGTGAGAACAGCACAACGGGAAAAGTCCTGGGAGTGCTGGCGACCGGCGCGTTGTCGACCGCGTGGGGTCTGATCTTCCCGGAAACAATCAGTGGCCACGCTGCTTGGAATTCTTCCCTCACGTGGGGCTGAAGATTCGGATCAGCATCCATTTCTCTGGCCCCGGGCAAGTACCACCCAGGTTCCTCACCATTCTTCCGCGGCGAGGGATACCAGAGATAGACCATCAGATCGCGATGCGCCTGAGGGTCGCTTGAGTAGGTATCAGACCGCGAGAGATCAATCCATTCATAACCAATTCGGCCAATCCCAAATGTCCCCGAGGGAGTAGGCAATTGGGGAGTCGCTGATACGGCATTTGCTTGGCTCGTCTCGCCCAGGCCCGGTTGGAGCCAGATTGCAAGACTGCCGACGATAAGGACGCACATCAGGAAGCTTTTCATTTTTGTGATTTCTCGCTTGAC
Organism: uncultured Acidobacteriaceae bacterium; assembly: GCA_963746595.1. Classification (GTDB taxonomy): domain Bacteria; phylum Acidobacteriota; class Terriglobia; order Terriglobales; family Acidobacteriaceae; genus PALSA-350. The sequence continues at coordinate 224,792 of CAVVBS010000007.1, read as the reverse complement.
ATGTACTATACAACTAGTACACTAGTCAACAGATGAAGAATCGACTACAGGGCGCAGACACAATGTTTAACTTTCAACTCAATGCGCATAGTGGCGTTCCCGTATACAGGCAGATGATCGACCAGGTGCAGGGCGCGCTCGCGGCCGGGCGTTTAAAGGCCGGCGATCAGCTTCCTACCATTCGCCAGGTCGCGGTCGATCTTGCAATTAACCCCAATACCGTGACCCGTGCCTATCGCGAGATGGAGATCCGAGGTCTTTTGGAGACCCAGCAGGGAACTGGAACGTTTATCGCGGAGCAGCCAGTCGCGACCGATAGCCGCGCTCGCACCCGGCAGATGCAGCAGCTGGCCGCGGAGATGATCGCAAGGGCAGGCGCAAATGGTTTTAGTCTTGCCGAGCTGATGGACGCTTTAAAGGAACATGGCAATGAGCAAAGCAACAAGAGGAGATAGCAGAATGAGCCAGAGTATCGAGATCAGCGCGCCTGCAATAACGGTCATGGTCGTTTGTATGGGAGCAGGATTGGCCGGAACACTCCTAACTGGAAATAACCTGCCATTGGTTCTCGGAATCCTCACCGGTTTGTTTTTCCTGTTTTCGATCAAGGTCGTGCGCCAATGGGAGAAGGTGGCGGTGCTTCGTTTCGGACGCTTCAAGCGGCTTCAGGGACCAGGGATATTCATGCTCACCCCGGTGGTGGACACGCTCAGCAGCTTTGTCGATCAGCGGGTACGGATCGGGACGGTCACGGCGGAGTCTACGCTGACCCGGGATACGGTTCCCGTGAATGTCGACGCGATTGTTTTTTGGCTGGTATGGAATGCTGAGAAGTCGATTCTGGAAGTAGCGAATTTCGAGGACGCGATTGCCATGAGCGCGCAAACGGCGCTGCGCGAATCCATTGGTCGTCACGACCTGGCGAAGTTGATCACGGATCGCGATGCCCTCGGCCAGGAACTGCAACAAATTCTTGATAGCAAGACAAACCCGTGGGGAATCACGGTCCAGTCGGTGGAGATACGCGATGTGCGTATCCCGCAGCCGCTGGAGAACGCAATGTCCCAGCAGGCCCAGGCAGAACGCGAACGGCACGCCCGCATCATACTTGGTGACGCGGAATTGCAAGTGGCCGCCAAGTTTGCCGAAGCGTCCGAGGTGTATCTCAACAAACCGGGCGCCTTGCACCTGCGCGCCATGAATATGCTCTATGAGGCGATCAAGGAGCGCGGCTCGATGGTGATTGTGCCCTCGTCTGCGGTGGAAACGATGGGTCTCGGGGGTATGCTGGCGACGACTGCGCTCAACAAGACAAGTGAATCATGAACCACAGCTCAATCCGGTCGATAACTGCAGAACGCACTCAGAGGCCCAAGGCAGTCATAGAGGCTGGCGTACGGGTTGCCCTATTGCATTCCCATAGAAAGTGTGGCAAAGTTCATATGGGTAACCAACAGGAGCCCCGGGGCGACCAGGCAGACGTTTGGCAGGGTGACTGCATCCAAATGTCACAGTAGGCCGTCGACGGCGCCGCTCCCCGGCTGAGGAGGCGTGATGCGCAAGCTGCGAACACTATGGATCCGGCTACAGCGAATGTGCGGCGCGGGGCGAACGGATGAGCAGCTGGCGGCTGAACTGGAAAGCCATGTCCAGATGCACATCGAGGACAATCTTCGATCCGGCATGTCGCCGGAAGAGGCGCGACGGCAGGCATTGATTCGTCTCGGCGGCCTGGAGCAGGCGCAACAAGCGTTCCGCGAACAAGCTACGCTGCCCGCTCTCGAAATCCTGTTGCACGACGTACGCTACGCTCTACGGCAGTTGCGCAGGTCGCCTGGTTTTACCACGGTGGCGCTGCTTACGCTGGCGCTCGGCATCGGGGCCACGACCGGCATCTTCACCCTGGTGGACGCAGTGCTGCTGAAGTCGCTCCCCGTACCGCATCCGGAGCAGCTGTTCCTGGTAAAGCAGACCGATCACACCGCGGAGAAAACCCGAGTTTCTTATCCGTTCTTCCTTCATGTTCGCCAGCAGTTACCGGATACCGCGGTGATTGGGGCCGCGGCCTGGCCTGACGACTTTTACATCAACGCAGGCACGGAACAACCGGAGCGCGCGTTGGGGCAGCTCGTTTCCGGCAATTACTTTCAGGTCTTCGAAACCTGGCCGGTCTTGGGCCGCCTGCTCACTCCTGCCGATGATGCCAAGCTGAGCGGCAGTGCGGCGGCTGTTATCAGCTACGGCTACTGGCAGCGCCGCTTTGCCGGCGATCCGGGAGTGATCGGCCGTAAGCTGACCGTGAATAGTATGCCGTTCTCGATTGTCGGTGTGGCCGCGCGCGGGTTTTTTGGTGCACGCGCGGGTAAAGAACCCGACTTCTGGATGCCGCTGACGATGCAGTCAGACGTGCGTTATCACGACCACTACAGCGACATGGCCGCAGAGCCCTTGAAGCCCTGGATTCCCCAGGATCGCATTTTCTGGCTGCAGCCCATCGTGCGGGTTAAGGAACCGGCGGCTCTTGCTCAGGTGACCACGGTGATGAATCGGGTGTATCGGAACGATCTGCTCCAGGCGACGCAGGGCGTGGCGGATCCGGACCTGCTGCGCTGGTTCCAAACGGTTACGCTGACGCTAGAACCCGGGCAGCAGGGCTTTGCGAATCTCCGGCGCGAATTCGAGCAACCTCTCCTTCTGCTGATGGGTATGGCTGTGATGGTGCTCCTGATTGCGTGCGCGAATATAGCCAATCTTCTGCTGGCAAGGGCGGCCGCACGGCAGCGAGGCTTTGCCGTTCGGCTTTCGATGGGCGCCAGCCGCTCGCGGCTCATTTGCCAGATGCTGACGGAGTGCGTGCTGCTGTCCTCCTTCGGCGGCATGCTCGGGATTGCGGTGGCATTTGGCTGTACCAGCGTGCTGCCGAAGTGGGCATCGACCGAGGCCACGCCGATTCCGCTTAACCTCACGCCGGACGCGCGCATCCTGATCTTCAGCGTGGTTGTCACAATGGCCACGGGCCTTTTGTTCGGGCTGGCGCCGGCGCTCATGAGCGCGCGCGTCGATCCAGCGTCCGTCCTAAAAGGCAGTGCGCAGTCGATCTCCGGACGTGAAGCCCGCTGGTCCGTGCGGAAAGCGTTGGTTGCCGTCCAGGTGGCGCTCTCCCTGGTGCTGCTTGTGGGCGCCGGTATGTTTGTGCGAACCCTGGGGAACTACAGCAGGCTCAACCCAGGTTTCGATCGCGATCACCTGCTCAGCGTGCATCTCGATACGCACATGGTGAATTATCAGGCGAGCGACTTTCCGTCGCTGTACGAGCGTCTGACCAGCCAACTGGAAGCGATCCCAGGGGTCCGCTCCGCGAGTGTAACCACATGCTCGATCGTCTCTGGTTGCCTGGACTCGAACGCGGTGCGCATCGCAGACGACAAGCACCTTGGGGGAAGCCGGAAAGCCGAGTCCCAGGTGAACAATGTTGCTCCCAATTATTTCGAGACCGTAGGCATAGGCCTCCTGCAAGGCCGAGGATTTACGACCACCGATGGCCCCGCCTCTCCCAAGGTTGCCATCGTCAATCAAGCGTTTGCGCGGCAGTTTCTCTCCGGGAGCGACGCTGTCGGACGACGGTTCTCCTACGCCGATACTCCTCAGGAAAGCTTCGCTATCGTTGGCGAGGTAGCTGACGCGCGCGTGAACGATATTCGTGAAGAGGCTCCGCCAGTCATCTATTATCCGATTGCCCAAGCCCCCGGCAACATCGACGGGCTGGAGATCCGGACTATGGCCGATCCGCAGGGAATAGCAGCCCAGGTTCGTCAGGCAGTCGCCGCCGTGGATCACAGGATCCCTATCATCGACATCATCACACTCAACGAAGAGGTGAAGAACAATCTGAGCCAACAGCGCCTGATCGCCCGGTTAACCTCCATCTTCGGCCTTCTGGCCTTGGGTCTGGCGTGCCTCGGGCTCTATGGGGTCATGTCTTACATCGTGGAACGCCGAACGAGCGAAATCGGGGTGCGCCTTGCGCTCGGCTCGACGCGTCAAGCGGTGCTGCGTCTGGTTCTGCAAGAAACGTTGCTGCTGATCACTGTTGGCGGACTGATTGGGCTAGCGCTATCGATAGCGGCCATGCACCTGGCGACGAGTTTCCTCTTCGGACTTTCCCCTGAAGATCCGGCGACCATCGGAGGAGCACTCTTGCTGCTTCTGTTAGTGTCAATGGCCGCAGGATTTTTCCCTGCATGGCGCGCCGCCTCGATTGATCCGATGCAGGCCCTCAGAACGGAATAAGAGTGAACGGAATAATAGGCGTGCTTGCCGCGTCATTTACCGGCAACGGCGCTCGGCCTAGCAGGCAGAAAACCGGCCAGTAAGCCAATTGCGGGAAGATACGCGCATATCTTGTACACGGTGAAGATGCTGGTCGCGTCGGCGATCCTGCCTAGTATGGCTGCGCCGATGCCGCCCATGCCGAAGGCAAAGCCAAAGAAGAGTCCGGAGATCATGCCCACCCGCCCGGGCACGAGTTCCTGCGCGTAGACGACGATCGCAGGGAAGGCCGAAGCCAGCATCAAGCCTACCAATACGCTTAACACTCCGGTCCAGAGGAAATTTGCATAAGGCAACAGCAAGGTTAGCGGCAAGACTCCGAGAATGGACCACCAGATCACTGCCTTGCGGCCAAAACGATCGCCGATCGGTCCTCCAATCAGAGTTCCGGCAGCGACCGCTCCCAGAAAAGCAAAGAGGTGAAGCTGCGCGCTCCGCACCCCTATATGGAAGCGGGCCATCAGGTAGAAGGTGTAATAACTGGTGATGCTTGCCAGATAAAAGAACTTGGAAAAGACGAGAGCGATCAAAATCGCGATGCCCAGGACCACTTTTTTAGGCGGCAAACCATGGGCGTGTTCCGCATGCTTGGCGGGCCGGGTTTTCAGATGCAGCAGGCGGGCTTTGTACCACCGGCTCACCCGCAGCAGAACCACAATTCCCAGCAGAGCCAGGATGCAGAACCATGCCGCGGCCCGTTGGCCGTGGGGAAGGACGATAAAAGCCGCCAGCAGCGGGCCGATCGCCGACCCACTGTTTCCGCCCACCTGAAAGATCGACTGGGCCATTCCGTGCCGCCCTCCGGAAGCCAGACGCGCCACGCGCGATGATTCCGGGTGGAAGACTGCCGAGCCCATGCCAATCAACGACGCGGCCAGCAACAGCAATGCGAAGCTAGGCGCAACCGACAGCAGCAGCAGACCCAGCAAGGTAAAAACCATGCCGACAGGCAGGGAGTACGGCAGGGGCTTGCGGTCGGTGTATTGGCCGATGAAGGGCTGCAAGATCGACGCCGTCATCTGGTAAGTCAGCGTCAGCAGACCGATCTGACCGAAATTCAGATGGAACGAGGTCTTCAGGATCGGATAGATGGAAGGCAGCAGGGCCTGCATCGAGTCATTGAGCAGATGGCCAAGACCCACCGCTATGAGCACCCGAAACAGGGTTCTCTCTTCGACCAGGCCGGGGCCCTCGATCGGATCGGGCGCCTCGTTGGGTGCCTCGTTCGGTGCAATGATCCGCGTAGTCATGCCGGTTGCGTGAGAATCTCCTCTAGCTATGCTACTTCGAGTGGCGGCGGGAGAGGCGAAAGTGAGAGTGGGAGCCGGCTGTCAGCAACCGGGAAGGGCGTTCCTCTGGTAGCGGCAGCGAGCTTCGGATAACTGTTGCAGATGATCAGAGGTGAGCGGCTGGGGACAGCCGAGCTGGCGAGCGACCAGGCAGATGTGGGCATAGTGCTCGACCGTTTCCATGCGCATAAAGGCATCTTGCAACGTAACGCCAGCGGTCACGACACCATGGTTGGCGAGCAGGACTGCATCATGATCGACGATCAGGGGCTGGATGCTGGAAGCCACGTCCGCTGTACCCGTGGTCGCGTAGGGAGCCAGCGGGATCGACCCCAGCGCCATGACAACCTCCGAGCACAGGGGCTCTTCCAGCGCCAGGCCGCAGGAAGCAAAGCCGGTGGAGATCGGCGGATGCGCATGGACGACCGCCTGCACGTCTGGCCGTTGGCGGTAAATCGCCAGGTGCATGCCAATTTCACTGGTCACGTTCCGGCTTTCACCGACGCGATGGCCCTCCATGTCGACCACGACCATATCCGCTGGCTTGAGCATGAACTTGCTCATGCCGGTAGGCGTGGCCAGAATGCGGTCCTGGGTCAGGCGGACCGAGAGGTTCCCCGCCGTGCCGGGTACGAAACCCAATCGATACAGCCACTTACCGAAACGGGCGAGCTGCTTGCGGTGAAAGTTTTCGGCCGACCGCTCGGGAGCGGTGGAGCTTAAGGCCATGTTCAGAGTTGTAGTGAATCCACTCTTGTCCAGAGCCGTTGGATGCATACGTCACCAAATCCCCGTTTGATCGCTTTCTCGCAGTTTCCGACGGAAAGACGGGAAACGCAACAGGGAAAACGCGGATAATGATGAATTCTGTCCCGGAAGCACCGGTCTGGTCCAGGAATGGCGGATTGGGGTGACCGCTCGAGCACGTCCCGCAGATAAATATGCCCGAAGAACAGAATGGAACTGCCTCTGTTGCAGGTGCCAGGAGTTACCTGGGGTGACCGAAGTCACGTGAGATAAGTGCCGTCCTGCCAGATACCTGAGACGAAAAATTCAATCGATTGTTGAGGTCTCATGAAGCTAATCTTCATTTATGGTTTGCCCGCCACCGGCAAACTGACCGTCGCTCTTGAACTGGCGGCAATGACAGGCTACAAGCTCTTCCACAATCATCTGGTGGTGGATCTTCTATTGTCGGTCTTCGACTTCGGGAGTCCGCCGTTCGTCGAGTTGCGGGAGGATATCTGGCTGTCCGTGTTTGAGCAGGCATGCCGTACCCGGCTGCCCGGACTGATATTCACCTTCGCCCCTGAGGGAACCGTGCGGCCCGGGTTCATCGGTGAAGTTAAGAGCACAGTCGCGAGGGAAGGCGGCGAAGTGGATTTTGTTGAGCTGGTATGTCCCCTCGCGGAGCTGAAGCGGCGCATCGACAGCCCTTCAAGGCTTGCCTATCAGAAACTCGCCTCCGTCTCGTTGTTTGAGCAGCTGCACGCAGATGGAGTGTTCGATGCATTGAACATGCCGGAGCCGCGGCTCTCGATCGACACCAGTCTCTACACCCCAAACGAAGCCGCGATGGAAATTGCTCGGACACTCGAGGTCGGTCGACCGAATTGATTATGGTTCGAAGCGGAGGCCTATAATATTTGTGTAGGCCCATTCAGGAAAAGAAAACGATAGTGGACTGGTCCGGTTGCCCCATCGTCGAGACCAATCCCCGCAAGGTGAGCGGTGTGCCGATCCTTAGAGGCACACGAGTGCAGGCTGACTCGATCGTTGAGAACTACGAGGGCGGGTCTCCGGTGGAGGAGATTTCCGAGAACTTCGGCATCCCTGAAGTGACAATCCGGGAACTGCTAACCTTCGCGGCTCGGCAGCAAAAACATCTCCTGTCGTGAAGGTCTTGTTCGACCACAACATACCTCACAAACTGCGCCACTCGATGCCCGCTCACAATGTCAGTACCGCCGACGAGATGGGGTGGTCTGAGTTGGAAAATGGTGAACTTCTGCCTGCTGCCGAAGTTGCGGGCTTTGTGGTGATGGTCACGGGCGATAAGAATCTCTCTTTCCAGCAGGACCTACGGGGTATGGAACTTGCCTTAGTCGTTCTCAGTACGAATAACTGGAACGTGGTGAAACATAATTTTCAACTGGTCGTGGAAGCCGTAGACGCTCCCAAGCCTGGCAGTTGTCAGGTCGGGAAGCTTGGGCCCTAGCATCTCTCGGACCATCGTCTCCGCTGGCCTAGTTACGCCCAACCTCATACGATGGTCAGCATGACAACGGGTTTCACCCTCGGCGTCCTGGAACTGGATGGACAGCCCCTCTCGCTCGATCAAGTCAGCCAGGTGGCCTCTGGCTCGATGACCGTAGCCATTGCGCCGGGGGCCCGGCCGCGAATAACCGCGTCCCAAGCCGTGGTCGAGCGCATTGTCACCAGCAATGAAACGGCCTACGGGATCAACACCGGCTTCGGCAAATTGTCCGATGTGCGCATAGGCAGCGAAGACCTGCAAAAGTTGCAACGCAATCTTGTGCGCAGCCACGCCTGCGGACTGGGCGAGCCTCTGGACGAGTCAGAGGTGCGCGCCATGCTGCTGCTGCGCGCGAATGTTCTAACGAAAGGATTGAGCGGCGTCCGCAATCAGCTGATCGAACTCCTACTCGCCCTGCTCAACAGCCGCGTACACCCGGTCATCCCAAGTAAAGGCTCAGTGGGCGCGAGCGGAGATCTGGCGCCCCTGGCGCATCTTGCCCTGGTGCTTATTGGGGAAGGCGAAGTGTTCTTCCAGGGTGCGCGGATGCCCACCCAGGCGGCGCTCGCCAAAGCTGGTCTTGCTCCGCTGGTGCTCGAAGCCAAGGAGGGCCTTGCGCTGCTCAACGGAACCCAGGCCATGGCCGCGGTGGGCGGCCTGGCGGTGCTGCGCGCAGTACGCGTGAATCGACTCTTCGATCTAGCCGGCGCCATGGCATTGGAAGCATTGCGCGGCACCCCGGTGGCCTTCGACGAGCGCATTCACCAGGCACGGCCGCATCCCGGCCAGATGCAGGCGGCCGCGCACCTGCGAGCCCTGCTGCGCGATAGCGAGATTCGCGAGTCCCACCGGGTGAATGATCCACGAGTGCAGGATGCCTATTGCCTCCGCTGCATGCCGCAGGTTCATGGAGCGGCGCGGGGGGCGCTCGAACATGTGCGCCAGGTGATCGAAATCGAAACCGGATCGGCGACTGATAATCCGTTGATCTTCTGTGAGCCTGGACCCGGCGCCGGCGAGGTCCTCTCCGGAGGAAATTTCCATGGCGCGCCGTTGGGCCTGGCGTTGGACTATGCAGCCATCGCGGTGACCGACCTGATGAGCATCAGCGAACGAAGAATCGATCGCCTCATCAACCCCGACGTCAACGAGGGCCTGCCTGCCTTTCTTGCGGAAACGCCGGGCCTCTCCTCCGGGCTTATGATTGCTCACGTGGCCGCGGCTGCATTACTGAATGAAGCCAAGGTCCTGGCTCATCCGGCGAGCGTGGATAGTTTGCCCACTTCCGGCGGCAAGGAAGATCATGTATCCATGGGCATGACCGCCGCGCTCAAGCTAAAGCAAATTGTCGAAAATGCGGAGAAGGTTCTGGCCATTGAGCTGATGACCGCGGCCCAGGGGCTCGAGTACCGTCAGCCGCTCAAGGCCGCGACAGAGATCGAGCGGGCGCGCCAGTTTGTACGGACGCTAGTCCCTCGGCTGGACGAAGACCGGGTGATTGCAGGAGATATCGAACGCTTGGCAAAGGGGATTCGCGATGGAGACTTTGATAGCTGGTCCGCATAAAGAAGTCATTCGTGCGCCGCGAGGAACCAAGCTGCGCACCAAGGGCTGGCAGCAGGAAGCTGCCCTGCGCATGCTGATGAACAATCTCGATCCGGAAGTGGCCGAAGCCCCGGACGAGCTGGTGGTCTACGGCGGCACGGGAAAGGCGGCGCGCGATTGGCCCTGCTTCCACGCTATCGTGCGCGCGCTCGAGAGCCTGGAGAACGATGAGACGCTGCTGATCCAATCCGGTAAGCCTGTGGGCATCTTGCGCACCCACAGCATGGCGCCGCGAGTGCTGATCGCGAACGCCAACCTGGTGGGCAAATGGTCCAACTGGGAGGTCTTTCCGCGAGCTCGAACAAAAAGGGCTGATGATGTACGGCCAGATGACCGCCGGGTCCTGGATCTACATCGGAAGCCAGGGCATCGTGCAAGGCACCTATGAAACCTTCGCGGAGGCCGGCCGCAAACACTTCGGCGGTAGCCTGGAAGGCAAACTGATTGTCTCCGGCGGCATGGGAGGCATGGGTGGCGCGCAGCCTCTGGCCGCCACGATGACCGGCGCGTGCTTTCTCGGCATCGACGTGGATCCGAAACGCATTCAGAAGCGAGTGGAAAGCGGCTACTGCGACCGCATGGCAACCACGGTCGATGAAGCGTTGCAGTTGCTCGCGCAAGCGAGAAGAGAAGGCGCCGCTCGCTCGGTTGGTTTGGTAGGCAATGCGGCCGATGTTTTGCCAGAGCTGCTGCGCCGCAAGTGTGATTCCTGAAATTGTGACGGACCAAACCAGCGCGCACGACCCATTGAATGGATACGTGCCCAACGGCTTGAGTTTCGAGGCAGCGCTGGCGCTGCGCCAGCAGGACAGCGACCAATATGTTGCCCGTTCCATGGCCGCCATGGGCAAGCATGTGGAGGCGATGCTCGAGTTGAAGCGCCGCGGCTCCGTGGTCTTCGATTACGGAAACAATCTTCGCACCAACGCTAAGTTGGCCGGCGTCGAAGATGCTTTTGATATCCCGGGCTTCGTGCCGGAATATATCCGGCCGTTATTTTGCGAAGGCAAAGGGCCGTTCCGCTGGGTGGCGCTTTCGGGCGATGCGGAAGACATTCGCAAGACCGATCAGCTAGTGCTCTCGCTCTTTCCTGGAGACGAAGGGCCTCAAGCGCTGGATCAAACTGGCCGGCGAGCGCATTCACTTTCAGGGGTTGCCTGCCCGCATCTGCTGGCTGGGTTACGGGCAAAGAGCCAAGCTGGGGTTGGCAATGAATGAGCTGGTGCGTTCGGGCGAGATTACGGCGCCCATCGTGATTGGCCGCGACCATCTCGATACTGGATCGGTTGCCTCTCCTTATCGCGAGACAGAGGGCATGCTCGATGGCTCCGATGCAGTGGCCGACTGGCCGCTGCTGAACGCGCTGGTGAACACCGCGGCGGGCGCATCGTGGGTCAGCATCCACAATGGCGGCGGTGTGGGCATTGGCTATTCCCAGCATGCGGGCATGGTGGTCGTGGCCGATGGCACAGAGGAAGCCGCGTTGCGCCTGGAGCGCGTACTGACCACTGATCCGGGAATGGGCGTGCTGCGGCATGCAGACGCCGGCTATCCTGCTGCCCGAAGCTTTGCCCATGCAGCGGGCTTACGACTGCCCATGGAAGAAAAATGAGCGGCATTACGACCGTCTTAATGCCACAGTGATAAGTTCTTGTTGATTTTTTGCTGAGCGTCTACCCTATCAGGGCGGGATCGCTTCCCGCGGGCCGTACCGGGGGGTGGAATTATCTTGTGGAGGCAAGCGGTGGCATTTGCTGCCGCGGTCATGGTTCTGGCGCAACTTGGCTGCAAAGAGTTCCCCATTCTGCGAACGTCAACCGCATCATTACAGCTAAGCACTCAGGGTTGGTCCAACGGTGAAGAAATGCCGCCGAAGTTCACGTGTGACCGCGAAAATGTTTCGCCGACGCTGTCATGGAGTTTACCGCCGCCAGAAACGCGAGTTTTGTGTTGACCTTCAGTGATCCCCGCCCGTTAGTAGGCACGTTTTCACATTGGGTGCTCTATGATTTGCCCTCCGGAACTCGCCAACTCGCTGAGGCCGTTCCTCAAGACAAACAATTGCCCAGTGGCGCTCAACAGGGACAAAACGATGTGGGCCATATCGGCTACTATGGACCGTGCCCCTTCTTTGGATCCAGCGGCCGTTACCTCTTCCAGCTTTACGCGCTTGACGTCCTCTTGAATCTCCCTCCCGGTGCGACGCAGGGAGAAGTCGAGGCGGCGATGCGGGGCCACATCCTCGCGAGAGGGTCGCTGGAAGCGCTCTACAGCCGCCCCGCCAAGAAGTCGAGCTGAAGCCTCCGCGGCGCTGGCCGAGCATAACGCTCACGCTGCTTTTCCTTCAAAAATCGCCGCTCTGCGGTACTCTCATTGAGTGCAGGAGTATAGGCAACCGTCTCTAGAAGACCGCCCACTGTGCGCACTGGTGACTGTTCGCAACTGGTCACCCTCTCTGGCGCCAAACGTCCCTCGCGTGGGCGCGGAGATGCGCGAGCTCGCGATCATTCATGACGGAGCCATGCTGATCCGCGACGGCAAAATCGAAGCGGCTGGCCACCGCAGCCAGATTGAGGCTCTGCTCAACAGCGATACGCAGATGATCGACGCCGGAGGAAGAGTAGTGACTCCTGGCTTCGTGGATGCGCATACCCACCTGGTCTTCGCCGGCAATCGCGCCGATGAATTTGAAATGCGCTGTTCCGGGATCACCTATCAGGAGATAGCCCGCCAGGGCGGGGGCATTCGCTCCACCGTCGCGCCGCACCCGCGATGCTACCGAGAACGAACTACTAGCCGTCGCGACAAAAGCACGCTCAGTGGTTTCTACGCAGCGGTACCACCACGATTGAAGCGAAGTCCGGCTACGGGCTAACCGTGGAAGCAGAGATGAAGATCCTGCGCGTGGTGCGCGAGACAGAGGAGACCACTCCATTGCGCTGCGTGCCGACCTTTCTGGGCGCACATGAAGTGCCGGACGAGTTCATTGGCCGCACGGACGCGTACGTCGAGCTGGTGATCGACGAGATGCTTCCCCTGGTTGCTTTGCACAAGCTGGCAAGCTTCTGCGATGTCTTCTGCGAGCCGCACATCTTCGACCAGCATTCCGCTGCGCGCATTCTCGAAGCGGCGCGCACGCTTAGGCTTTGGCCTACGCATTCATGGCGACCAATTCAGCTGTTCCGGCGGCGCTATGCTGGCGGCGCGTCTGGGCGCTGCCACCGCAGATCACCTGGAGCATACTGACGCAGCCTCGATCGCCGCTCTGGCCGCAGCGAAGGTGCAGCCAGTCTTGTTGCCCGGTTCCGTGTACTCGATTGGTTCCAAGCATTACGCGCCCGCGCGCGCCATGATCGAAGCCGGGCTTGCCGTGGTCTTGGCCACCGACTTCAACCCCGGCTCTTCACCCATCGCATCCATGCCGGTTGTGATGTCGCTGGCCTGCACGCAGATGAAGATGACTCCGGCGGAAGCCCTCATAGCGGCAACCATCAACGCGGCATGGAGCCTCAACCTCGCAGGCCAGGTAGGATCGCTTGAGCAGGGCAAGTCCGCCGACTTTGTCATTCACGAGGCGAGCGACTACCGAGAGATTCCGTACTTCCTGGGTACCCAGCGGCCGGCGATGGTGTTCGCCAAGGGAGAGCGCGTCGCTTGAAAGTGACTCCGCAGAAACTCAGCGCGATTGCGCCTTGGCTCGCCCTGCTGTCGATTTCCGTTCTGATCAATTACGTCGATCGGGGAAATCTCTCCATCGCTGCGCCTTTGCTTAAGGATGAGCTACACCTCAATCCCTGGCAACTCGGGATTTTGCTCTCCTCATTTTTCTGGACCTATACCGCATTACTCTTCGTAGTGGGCTGGCTGGTAGACCGATTTGAAGTAAACATCGTGATTGCGATCGGTTTCCTGGTGTGGTCGCTGGCCACGATAGCCACCGGCTTGGTGCCTGGATTCGCCTTGTTGCTGGTGACGCGTCTCGTCCTGGGCATCGGCGAGTCGGTCGCGTTTCCTTCGTGCTCGAAGATTCTCGCGCTGCATGTCTCTGAGGAACGTCGCGGCTTCGCCAACGGAGCCATTATCACCGGGATTCGGTCCGGCCCGGCAGTCGGGATGTTTGGCGCTGGGCTCCTGATGGCCAGGTACGGCTGGCGGCCAGTGTTCATCGGCATCGGCTTGATCAGCCTGGTGTGGCTGCCTGCGTGGAAGAAGTGGATGCCGCGCGGCCATGCGCTGGGCGGCTCCAGCTTCAGGGCCTTTGCTATCATCGCCACCATGTTGCGCAAGCGCTCGTTCTGGGGCGCCTCCGCAGGCCACTTCTGCGGAAACTATCTGTTGTACGTGATGGTCACTTGGCTTCCGTTCTATCTTGTGCGCGAACGCCATCTTTCGATGAACGCGATGGCGAGAGTCGCTGGTCTCTACTTCCTGGTGGATGCGACGTCGGCCTTGACCGCTGGTGCGCTTTCCGATCTTTTCATACGCCGTGGCTACACGACGACCCGCGTCAGAAAATCGGTCATGGCCATCGGACATACCACGGGAGCGATCGGCATCGCCGGTTGCGCTCTCGCCGGGCCGAACAGCTATCTGCCATGGCTGCTGGTCGCGGGAGCGGGATGCGGTACTTCAGCCTCGGGCATCTACGCGTTTTGCCAGATCCTTGCCGGACCGAAAGCGGCGGGCACATGGACTGGTTTCCAGGGTGGGTTTGGGAATTTCGCGGGCGTGATCGCGCCGGCACTCACCGGGTTTATCGTGAACCGCTCGGGGAATTTTCGCACTCCATTTCTGATCACCTCCGCGATCGCACTGGCCGGCGGCGCCGCCTGGGTCTTCGGGGTTGGCCCAGTGGAACCGGTCACCTGGGCTCCTGAGGAAAGCATTCTGCCCGTAGCTTTCGTGGATTCGGTATAGCTAAGTAATCAGTCGTGCATTGTGAGCCTGCGACTGTCCAGATGAGTTGCGACCGCTGGAGCCTCAGTATCTGCGTGAGAACTCTATAGACTAAATCAGTCCCGTAGAGCCTGCCCTGAGCTTGTCGAAGGGGACGGCTGAGAGTCAGACTTGTCCAAATTAGCTTTTTCGACTCTGTCCCTCCACCTCCACTCATGCCCAGGTGGACCATGGCCCCCAAATTTGTCATCCCGAGCGGACTCCGGATTTCCTACACGCTGCACCAACCAACGGCCATGTATGCGGCTTTCTTTAAGGAAAGCCGCACGAGGTTTACCGAAGCCACTAAGACTGACAGGAAATCCGGAGGTAGCCGAGAGCCTGCCCTGAGCGAAGTCGAATGGGGACCTGCTGTGCGCCCTTCCCTCTAACAACTCCCTACAGCTCCGTCCATCCAGCTCCACAAATGCATGGGTCGAAGTGGATGAACGGAAGCGCTGCCACAGCACCAACCCGATTTCGCTCTTCCACGCATTCAGCCAGTTGCGCCGTCCAGGAGGCCATTTGCCCGCTAATTTGGACAGCTCTGGCTGAGAGTAGCCCAGGACTGCGTCCTGGACTACCGTCCTGGGTAGGTTTGACACCAAGGAGCAGTCCCGAAGGGGACGGCTGAGAATATCCCAGGATGCAATCCTGGGCTTCGGCATTCTCCGGGGGGTCGGGATTGTATGTTCCCACGCGGGAGAATAGGGGATGGCCTGACCTGCGCGATGCGCGAGTCTCCTCGATTCTCAACGCAAATAAATCACCCAGGTTTACGTTTAGCTGCTGAATGCTTTACAGCAGAGGGTGGTGCGAGAACTCTGTTGCGGCCGGCTCAGGTCATGCGATGAATGCATGTTCGGAGTCAATTTCCGACAAGCCGGTTTTCGGCCACTTGCCTACAACACGGATCGACTTGAATAGCTCAATGAGCGCGGGGCCTGTCACAACATCTGGGCGCCATCTCTACCCGTAGCGCTGGAAATGCTTCCAGAACTCCGGCCAAGAGGAGCGGATCTTGCGACAGATGTAGACTCGGTCGCGGTCGCGGAAAATGTCATTGACCACGCCATACGGATTCGAGAGTTGAGCGGCAACCTGGCAGGAGGCAAAGATTTGGTTGAGTTCGTCCGGCTTGAAGCCCACGGCTATGACGGTTTGCGGCGGAGGGTCGCCGTAGCCGCGGAGCCAGTTGGAGTTCATGCCGCTGACGGCGCGGGGCAGGCCGTAGGCTCGACCGTAAAGATTGACAGCTCCGGCTTCGCCTTCGTCCTCTGCCATGACTCCGAGGGCAGTGCGATCGGAGGCGGGGATGGAATCGCGCACATGAGCGACGATGGCAGCGAGTTCCGGCCAGCCAATCTCCATGTTGAGCTGATGGGATGATGCGTCCTGCACGCGCCACCACGGCGAATTGACAGGAACAAAGGGGAGCATGAGCGCGGCTTGGACCAGGCCGCCGATTCCGAGATTTATCCATGCTGCGCGCAGGATCCGGGTCTGCCTTTGCGCCGGGAGCGACCGGAGCCAGGTTTCGGTCCATGCCGCACCAGCGGCGAACAGCATCGGGTAGGCCGGGGAAAGGTAGTATTCGCGTCCGCGCGCGGCCATCAGGAGCACCAGTGTAAGCACGTACATCCAGCCGAGCATGCGCCACCGTCTGCCTCCTGGCCGCGCAAAGAGAAACCACAGCCCGGCGAGCCAGAGCGGAACTGTAGCAGGGTTGGTCGCGCTCCAGAACTGCTTCAGGAGAAAGTTGTCTGTGCGTCCCAGGCCAATGTCGCGGGTGTGGATGCTGCGCATCCAGGCAAGGCCGACGAAGTGGTGCTGGTATTGCCACCAGAGGTTGGGTGCGACGATGAGCAGCGCCAGCGCCGCACCGCACCAGAACCAGGCGCTGCGAAAATAGCGGCGGTTCGGAGCCAGGAGCATTGCGCCGAGGAGGGCGACAGCAAAGAACGCCATCGTGTACTTGGTCATCAGTCCAAGGCCGATGGCGGCCCCGATGCCGAGCCACCAGCGCGCGTCGTCGCTCTGAAGCAGCCGCGAGACGCACCAGGCCACCGCGACCCACCACAACAGATCGAACGACATGTAGGACATGAACGAACCGGTGAAGAATACGGGTCCTCCAATGCTCGCCGCAAATGCCGAGACGAGCATGGCCTGGCGGCCGCCGCCCATGGCGCGTGCCATAAACCCGGTGAGTACGGCCACAAACCCGCTGGCGATAGCGGCGAAGAAGCGGAATCCGATGAGCGAAGTTCCGAAGAACACCAGCTCAATACGGGCCAGGAAAGCGGTCACCGGTGGGTAAACAACATATCCCCACTCGAGATCACGCGCATTGGAGTAAGTGAGCAACTCGTCGCGGTGGAATCCGTAGCGCGCGCCGGCCACGAAATGCACCGCGGTGAATGCGAGGCCGAGAAGCCACAGCGCGGCGGTGTCGCTGGAGAGAATCCGATGCGACTGAGGTGAATCGTGCATAGGAGCCTCGCTTGGGAAGATGGAATTCGAGACAAGGATAACGCGAAGGGCGGCGCGCTGTGATAGCTGCAAAGCGTCCCACCCTGCTCAAAATGTCAACAGACGCATCATCGCCAACTCACTCATCGACAAATGAGAGACGACGCTAGCATTTCACAAATGGTGTAAGGGAAGAACCGGCACTCCACGCACGCGTTCCGTCAAAGAACCGGGGTCCCCGGCAAGTAGAGCTTGCTGGGGTGGAAAGAACGCCCGCACATAGCCCCTCTCGCCGCATCACATATGCACCCGAGCGCCCCGCAGCGAAGCCCACGCACCCATTACCAATAACCGCAGGGGTAACTTCCAGTTAACTACCCCTTCTTCCTCATGTTTATTTTCAAAGCTCCTTGTGCGCCAGAAACAACCCGTGGGATCGTTAATCCAGCAACGCAACCGAGGGGTCTGTAACCACCACAGAACCTCTAAACAATAAGCAACCAACGGAGTGACCTTTCATGGCAACCAATCCAAGCCAAATCTCGGAAGACCTCACCACCCCGTCCCCCTACGTGCCCACCAGCGCCGAAGTAGAACACCGCCTGACCCAACTGCAAGGCCGTCCCCCAAAGCCAACCCAACCCGCCACCCACCCCCGAGCAGCCAGAGCCTCCGCGCGCAGCCTCACCTCAACCACCCACCCATCAAGAGCTCGAAGAAGCCGCCCTCCACGGACCCGCCGGACGCATCGTCAACACCCTCGCGCCGCACACCGAAGCGCATCCCGCTGCACTCCTCCTCCAATTCCTCGCAGCCTTCGGCAATCTCATCGGCCCCGGCCCCCACTGCATGGTCGAATCCACCCGCCACGCCCTCAACCTCTTCGTCATCCTCGTCGGCGATTCCAGCAAAGCCCGCAAAGGCACCAGCTGGAACCTCATCGCCAACCTCTTCGCCGGCGTCGACCCAGCTTGGCTCTCCACGCGCGTCAACAGCGCGCGCCTCACCGCCAACGGCCTCCTACGGGCCCTCCGCGATCAGCAGCCGCCCACCGACCGCCGTCTCCTCGCCCTTTCAGAGGAGTTCGCCACCGTCGTCCACTCCCTCAAGCGCGGCAACGGTCACCTTTCGCCCCTGCTCCGTTGCGCCTGGGATAATGGCAACCTCCCCACCCTCGACATGCACCACCAACTGCGCGCCACCGGCACCCACCTCAGCCTCGATCGCGCATATCACCCAGCGGGAGCTCACCCAAACATTCCACCGTCACCAGGCCCATAACGGCTTCGCCAACCGCTGCCTTTGGACATGGGTCGAGCGCAGCAACTGCCTCCCCGGCGGTGCCAGCGCGCCCGCGCATGAACTATCCGCCATCGCCGAGACACTGCGGAGCGCCGTTGCCTGGGCCACCGCGCGGCCCGAAATCCTCTTTCGCCGCGACCAGGAGGCTCAGGAGCTTTGGGCAGATTGTTATGAGTCGCTCAGCTATCGTGATCCCGGCCTGCGGGGCGCAGCCACAAGCCGTGGCGAGGCCCAGGTCCTGCGCCTCAGCGCCCTCTATGCCGCGCTCGACTGTAGCGAGATTGTCTGCCTCCCCCACCTCGAAGCAGCCTACGCAGTATGGACCTACTGCTACCGAAGCGCCGTCCGCCTCTTCGGCCTGGCCACCGGAGACCCCATCACCGACCGCATTCGCGAGGCCGTCCAAGCCTCCCCCAACGGTCTCTCAAGGAATCAGATCAGCCGTCTCTTCTCTGGCCACGTCAATAGCGAACGCATCGATGCTGCGCTCGAACAACTTGCCGCCTTCGGCGCACTCGCCGCTTACACAGAGCAAACAAGCGGTCGAAGCTCTACCCTCTGGCTGGCCACCCAACCCTAGCAAACCGCGGATAAGTAGGTCTTATCTCGCTTATTTCGCTTATCGCTCAATCTTTTTCCCGCATGAAAGCGCCGGCCAGGGGGCTTATCTCTCTTTTCTCTCACAAAGTGCATTCTTTTTTCGGGAACCTTTGCGGAGTCGGGAATGGAACGAGGTGATTCAGGAATCTCCGAAAACGACCGACAGGGGCTTCAAGCCGTACCCTTCAAGAATCGGGATTTTTCCGCAAGCTGTTCAGCCGTGCCACACTGGGCAACGACCGATGAGAGCTTTAGCCCCCGACCTACGTCTTTCTACTCCCACGGTCGAGTCCCGCAGAGCCTGCCCTGAGCTTGTCGAAGGGGACGGCTGAGAATCAGAC
The DNA here is from genome assembly GCA_963746595.1 of uncultured Acidobacteriaceae bacterium. GTDB lineage: Bacteria > Acidobacteriota > Terriglobia > Terriglobales > Acidobacteriaceae > PALSA-350. The sequence continues at coordinate 205,662 of CAVVBS010000007.1, read as the reverse complement.
TTGTCCAAATTAGCTTTTTCGACTCTGTCCATCCACCTCCACTCATGTCAAGGTGCGCCGCCACCCTCAACTTTGTCATCCCGAGCGTACTCCGGATTTCCTACACGCTGCACCAACCAACGGCCATGTATGCGGCTTTCTTTAAGGAAAGCCGCACGAGATTTACCGAAGCCACTAAGACTGACAGGAAATCCGGAGGTAGCCGAGAGCCTGCCCTGAGCGAAGTCGAATGGGGACCTGCTGTGCGCCCTTCCCTCTCACAACTCCCTACAGCTCCGTCCATCCATCTCGGCCCAGCTTGGCATGGGTCGAGGCGGATGAACGGAAGCACTGCCACAGCACCAACCCGATTTCGCTTGTCCACGTGCTCTTCCACGCATTCAGCCAGTTGCGCCGTCCAGAAGGCCATTTGCGCACTCATTTGGACAGCTCTGGCTGAAAGTAGCCCAGGATGCAATCCTGGGTCTCACTGAAGCTAGTTCTCACGCAGACTCTGACGCCTCGCCCGGTGCCGGAAGGTTAAAAGGAGAGGTTAGCCGCAAGGCGAAGCCTTGAATGGAAACCCCAGTCAACGGCGGCCGTAACTATAGCGGTCCTAAGGTGGCGAAATTCCTTGTCGGGTTAAGTTCCGACCTGCACGAATGGCGAGCCAAACGCTCAGTCCCGCATGCTGAGTTTGCGACTGTCCATATACGACGCGACCGCAGCCGCGCGCCCTTCACGATCCGCCAGTGCCACGTAGCCGTCAGGCCGCACCAGATAAACAGCGTCCCGCGCTAGTCCGGTGCGGGCCGCCTCCGGCCGCCAGGGAAAAACGTGTAACGGCAATCCTCGTTCATCACACAGTCTTCGGATCTCGGAGTTAGCCTCGCCGTAGATGTGCACCTGCCACGCCAGCGAGGTCAGTGCCGCGAAGTTGTCACTGCCGTTCAGCTCCGACTTCACCCAGGGAAGACGGTCGCCGCCGTGCACAGCTCCCGCGCTTCCCTCGCTCAAGCTGCTTTCGCGATAGTTCACCGCCGTCTGTGAGACCGTCCGGAACATCAAACGCCGCGCTGCCGTCAGCCGGTAAAGGGGTGCGAGCAAAAGCGGCACAACGTGCAACCGGATCAGCCGAGCCAGTGCGCCCGGGCTGGTTACCGCGGTGAAAGCCCGATCAGTCGTCGCGACCAGGCGCCGCGCGAAGGCGATTCGTTCCGGCTCATAACTGTCGAGAAGCGACGCGTCGGCGCGCCCCTGCAGAACGGCGGCCAGTTTCCACGCGAGGTTCACTGCGTCGCCGATGCCGGTGTTCATCCCTTGTCCACCTACGGGACTGTGGATGTGGGCGGCGTCCCCGAGGAGAAACGCACGACCCTTGCCGAAATGACCGGCCACGCGATGGTGCACGCGATAGGTCGAGAACCAGTTCACGCGTTGGACGTCAATTGGCATCCACTCGAGTACGCGTGTGCTCACGTCGTTCCACGATAGCTCGTCGCCCTGGTGCTCAGCTTCCTGTCGTACTGTGCCGATGAGCCGTGCTCGTCCGTCGCTCTTCAACGGGAACACAACGAGAAAATCAGTCGTGTCCAAAGCAATATTCAATTCACCGTTGATCGCCGCTCCGCTCGCCTCCACGTCAGCGACGTAGAAGAGATGGTCGTACACCCCGCCGGGAAAGCCGATCCGCAGAGCCTCGCGGACCGTGGAGTGTGCTCCGTCGCAACCAGCGAGGTAGGCCACCTCGCACTTCTCCTGCTCTCCATCTGGCCCTCTCAGATAGGCAACGACGCGACCAGCGGCATCCTCGAAGCGCACCAGCTCGGTGCGGCGTTCGACCTGTACTCCGGCCTCGGCCAGGCGCTCAACCAACAGCTGCTCGTGTTCATCCTGAGGAAAGATGAGCGCGTAGGGAAATGGGCTAAGCCCCATGCCCATTTCGCCCAACACGGCATGGGCCGCTCGCTTGCCGGCGACCCAGAGATTCGCGGCGATCGTCTTCCGCCCCCGCTCAACCACCGCATCCGCGAGCCCGACCTGGCTATAGAACTCGAGCGTTCGCGCTTGAACCGCCAGTGCACGAGAGGTCGTTCCTGGCTCTGCTGTCTTGTCAACGATCCTTACGCGCACGCCCAGCCGCGTCAGCCAAAGAGCCAACACCAGGCCTGTCGGTCCTGCGCCGACGATGAGGATCTCTGTATTGGAAGACCTATTCATCGTGGTGGAATATCCATGCGTTAAGAGGACTCGAGAATCCCAGTCGGGTATCCGTCGATACTGAACACATTCTTCGACCGCCTGTACTCTTCTATTCCGGCTTCACCCTTCGCCTCTGCCCACCGCGTAAGAGTTCTGCGTTCGTCGACGTACTCAAATAACGGAACGCCGTATCCGCAGGAAGTCTGGACCAAATCAATGGTAAGCACCACGATCTGGCGCGATCCTGGCCGCTCTTCATTCTCAAACGCGGAAGCGAGCAAGTCGGAGTAGGCGAAGCTGCCCCGAGAGAGAACCTTGCCCTGCCCATAGAGGCGCAGAATCAGGGGCGCTCCTGCGAAGGCACAAAACATGATCGTCAAGCGTCCGTTGGCACGCAGATGAGCCGCCGTTTCGTTGCCACTGCCGGTCTGGTCGAGATAGGCAACGCTGTTTGGGCTAAGGATACGCAAGGCCGCCCCATCCTTCGGAGAAACATTCACTCGCCCTTGGGCAGCAGCGGACGCGGTGAAGAATATGCGCTGTTGCAAAATAAAAGCGTGGTGGTGCGGTTCGATGCAAGTGAATTGCTTGGCCATGGATGCTGTCCCTCACCCGAAAACTCTATTTTAACGATGCGGCGTGCCGGTCGTTCCCGGCGATTCCATTTGTAGCCAATCTTCACCGGCTGATACTATCCTCACGTTTACCGGGGAGGTTTCAACGTGCGGAGATGTGGCGAAGGCGTGTGGGCTGGCCGGCCTGCTATTTGGAGTGTTGGGCGGTTACGCCCGTGCCGCTGCATTTCCCTTTCAGGATCCCTCGCTGCCCATCGAGCAGCGCGTCGCTGACCTGGTAGGGCGGTTGACGCCAGAGGAGAAGGTCTCCCAGATGACCATGACCGCGGCGGCCATTCCCCGCTTTGGCATCCCTGAATACACCTGGTGGAACGAGGGGCTGCACGGAGTGGCGCGCTCCGGCATTGCCACCGTCTTTCCCCAGGCGATTGGTCTGGCAGCCACCTGGGATAGCTCCCTGATGCATTCCGTGGGAGATACCATCTCCACGGAAGCGCGAGCCAAGTATGCCTATGCCTCTGCCCACGACAACCATCGCATCTACTTCGGCCTGACCATCTGGTCGCCAAACATCAATATCTTTCGCGACCCCCGCTGGGGCCGTGGGCAGGAGACCTACGGAGAAGATCCGTATCTTACCGGGCGCATGGGCCTCGCCTTTATTACCGGGTTGCAGGGTGACGATCCTAAATATCTAAAAGTGGTAGCCACGCCCAAACACTTTGCCGTACACAGCGGACCGGAGCAGTTGCGTCACGAGTTCGACGTGAAGCCCTCGCCCCAGGATCTGCAGGCGACGTATCTACCTGCCTTCCACACGGCGATCGTAGAAGGCAAGGCTGCTTCCACCATGTGCGCTTATAACGCGATCGATGGAGCACCGGCATGCGCTAACGACATGCTGCTCAAAAAGACGCTGCGCGAGGAGTGGAAATTTGCCGGCTTTGTCACCTCCGATTGCTGGGCGCTGACCGATATATGGAAGGGGCACAAGTTTGCCCCCGACGAAGAGCATGGCGCAGTGCTTGCCCTGCGCGCGGGCACTGACACCAGTTGTGGTCCGGAGTTTGCCAGCCTCAACCAGGCACTCAAGGACAAGCTGATTACCGAGAGCGAGATCGACACAGCAGTGACGCGGTTGTTTACCGCGCGCTTCCGCCTGGGGATGTTCGATCCGCCAGAGGACGTACCTTATACCCGCATACCCCACACGGAAGTTGATTCCGAGGCCCACCGCATGCTCGCGCGCCGAGTGGCTCAGGAATCGATCGTATTGCTCAAGAACACGGACGGCATCTTGCCGCTTGAGGCAACAGGAAAAACGATCGCGGTGATCGGCCCCAATGCCGCGGCACTGGAATCGCTCGAAGGCAACTACAGCGGCCAGCCGTCGCACCCCATATTGCCCCTCGATGGTATCGAGAAACGCTTTGGCGACGGTGGCAAGGTGCTCTATGCGCAAGGCTCATCGTATGTCGCAGGGTTTCCCGTGACCGTGCCGCGCACCGTTCTGAAAAGCGGCGGCGAAGTTGGCCTGAAGGGAGAGTACTTCAACAACGCTGAGTGGCGGGGCCAGCCGGTCCTGACCCGCATCGACAAGCAAGTGGACTTTGATTGGGGGGCCACCTCACCCTCCGATGCCGTGCCGGCCACAGCCTTCAGCGTGCGCTGGAGCGGCTCCATCGCGGTCCCGGGAGCGGGCAGTTATGTCTTTCACATATCCCCGGAACATTGCTCCCCATGCGACGGCGCGGATACCTTCCGGCTTTACCTGGATGACAAGCAGGTGTTGGAGTCTGGACGTGATGGCAAAACGTCTAGCGGTCACGACTCCTATACCGTGCATCTCGAAAATACCTCGCCGCACGCCATCCGCCTTGAATATGCCCACAACGCTCCCATGTTTGGCGCTGGTGTTCACCTTGTGTGGCAGCCGGAGGCAGCCCCGATGCGCGATCAGGCAGTGCAAATTGCCCGTCAGGCCGATGTGGTCGTGGCCTTCGTTGGCCTGTCGCCGAGTTTGGAAGGCGAAGAGATGCCGGTGCAACTCGAGGGCTTCCACGGCGGCGATCGCACCAAGATAAATCTGCCGCAGCTTCAGGAAGACCTTTTGCAGGCTGTGGCCTCAACGGGGAAGCCGCTGGTGGTAGTGCTGATGAACGGCAGCGCATTGGCTGTGCCGTGGGCGAAAGAGCACGCCGCGGCGATTCTGGAAGCCTGGTATCCAGGCGAAGAGGGCGGCGCCGCCATCGCCGGAACGCTAGCCGGTGATGACAATCCAGCAGGCCGCTTGCCTGTAACCTTCTATGCGTCGTTGGAGCAGCTTCCGCCTTTCGAAGACTATGCAATGGCCGGCCGCACCTATCGCTATTTCGCCGGACAGCCGTTATACACTTTCGGCTATGGCCTCAGCTACACCACCTTCGCCTACAGCCACCTCAAGTTGTCCTCGGCGGAGATCAATGCAGGAGATCCTCTGACCGTCGAGGCGGATGTGACCAACAGCGGGAAGCGCCAGGGAGATGAGGTGGTCGAGGTCTATCTTCGTGGACCTCAAGCCGAGGGCGCGCCACTGCGCGCGCTGCGCTCCTTTGAGCGAGTGAATCTGCAAGCCGGAGAGACCAGGCACATTGCTTTTACGCTCGATCCGGCACGTCTGAGCGAAGTGGATCACACCGGAGTACGGGCCGTGATGGCGGGCAGGTACACTGTCTTCCTGGGCGGAGGACAGCCTGGCCAGGCGCCTGGCGCGGAAGAGCAGTTCTCCATCATTGGCCGGCAGGTCGTCTTGCCCTGAAGCACCCTTACGAAAAGATTAGAAACGAGCAGGTATTGCAGGTTTGAAAAAGTTTCTGACACTTCTGGTTCTCTTGTGCACCACAGGCTGCGGAGCAAGCTTTACCTATCAGCCTACGGTCGTTTTCGTGGGGGACTCGATCACTTCCGGCTGGGACACGAGCTGGTCGTTGCAAGCGCCTACGTTCACGCAAGACAACTGGCTCGACGTGGGCGTCGTTGGAACAACATCGGGAGAGATCGCGGCGGGTTTCGACGCCTACGTGATCGCCCTGGAGCCAAAGGCGGTGCATATCCTGGCCGGCACCAATGACGTCTATCCCGGATGGCAGCTCTCGGAAACCGCGAACAACATCGAGAGCATGGTGCAAAAGGCGAAGCGGCATCATATCGGCGTGGTAATTGGAACCATTCCGCCGTGGGGACCGGGAGCTCTCCCGGAAAGAGCGGATCCCAGTGCACAAAGATTTCAACGCATTGTTCAACTCAACCAGTGGATAGAGCAATATGCCGCGGAGCAGGGCATTCAGATGGTGGATTACCATACGCTGCTCGAAGCCTCGAATGGAGAGAACTATGTTCCGGCGTACACCGTGGATGGCGTTCATCCCAGCGCGGCCGGATACGCGGTGATGACGCCCAACACCGAGCAGGCACTCCGGGTGGCGATGGCCACACGCTAGATCGCCGTCCCGGAAGGCGGTACGTGCGCCTCCATGCCTAACGTTGCAAGCTACAATTCTTCCTGCGGGGAGGGGGAGCCGAGCCGCGGCCAATAACACTCCGGCCAACGTCCACAATAAGACGCTATGCGCAGAACTCCTTTTCTGTTATCCATAACGCTGGCCATTTGTAACCTTGCTGCGCAAGGGCAGACAGACACGCCATTGCTTGCCGGCATCGCGCACGTGGCCATCCGCGTCTCCGATCTCACGCGATCCCGCGATTTCTATCAGAAGCTGGGTTTTGAGGAGTCTTTCACCTTAACCAAGGATGGAGTAACAACGGAATCGTTCCTCAAGGTGAATGACCGGCAGTTTATTGAGATGTATCCCAAGCAGCAGCCTTCGCAACCGATCGGCTTTATGCATGTCTGCTTCGAGGGCGCGGACCTGGAAGCTCTGGATCGCGAGTACGTCGCCCGTGGCCTTTCTCCAACTGCGGTAAAGCGCGCCGGCGCCGGCAACTTGCTCTTCACCATGGAAGGGCCAGAGAAGCAGAACATTGAATACACGCAATACATGCCCGGCTCCCTGCACTCTAACGACCGGGGGAAACACCTGGCTGCAGAACGCATTTCGAACCAGATGGTTGGCGTGAGCCTTGCCATGGAAGACCCGCCCGCCGCGGAGAAATTCTACCGGCAGAAGCTCGGCTTCCAACCGTTGCAGCGTTTTGCACCGGGGGTGATGACCTTCCAACTCCCCGGCCCATCGCACCAGGTGCTTCAGATTGTGCCGGCGGGGTCCGCTTTCCAAATCTTCTTCTCTGTTTCGGACATGAAGCGTGCAGCTGCCCAGCTCAACACGCTCCATCTCCCTGTTCAGAAGAGAGGATCCATGCTGACCATCCAGGATCCGGATGGAAACCGGATCGTCTTTGTGAAGGAGTGAAAGGCCTGCGGAGACCGTCCCATTCTTCGTTCATCCGCCGGAGACCGTATAATTGGCGCTCAATCCAGTAAAAGAGCGTTCATGGACAACAAGGTAATTCTCAGCTGCGCTATCACCGGGTCGATCCATACCCCGACCATGTCTCCTTACCTGCCGTTCTCACCAGAGGATATTGCACATCAGGCCATCGAGGCGGCAGCAGCCGGTGCTGCCATTCTGCATCTGCATGCACGCGATCCTAAGACGGGGGAACCAAGCGGCGACCCGGCCGTCTACCTGCAGTTTCTTCCCGCCATCAAAGCGGCCACGAACGCAGTGATCAACATTACGACCGGCGGCGGCATGCACATGACCCTGGATCAGCGGCTCGCGCCTGCATTGCGCGTCAAGCCTGAACTGGCGTCGTTCAACATGGGCTCCATGAACTTCTCCATCCATCGCCTGACACGCCGGCACAGCGAGTGGAAATATGCGTGGGAGGAACCTTACCTGGCAGCGACCGAGGGCAACATCTTTCGCAATACATTTGTGGATATGAAGCGGGTGTTGAAGGAACTGGGAGAAGGATGTGGGACCCGGTTCGAATACGAGTGCTACGACCTGGGACATCTTTACAACCTGGCCTATCTGCTGGATGAGCAGTTAATCGAACCACCAGTCTTCCTTCAGACGGTCTTTGGCATTCTTGGAGGAATGGGGACCGACGTCGAACTGCTCAGCTATGTCAAAGCTACCGCGGACCGACTCTTTGGGCGGGAGAACTATCATTGGTCTTCCCTCGGTGCTGGGCGGCACCAGATGAGGATTGCCACCATGGCCGCGATCCTTGGGGGCAGCGTCCGTGTTGGCCTCGAGGACAGTCTGTATCTGAGTAAGGGCGTGCTTGCCACCACGAGCGCGGAACAGGTGAAAAAGATCCGCGGCATCCTGGATGAGCTTTCTTTCGAAATCGCTACGCCCGATGAAGTGAGAAAAATGCTGCGCCTGAAGGGGGCCGATCAGGTGGCGATCTAAATGAGTGCCCTCCGCGCTCTTCAGAAGGCTCGTGACCATGAATCTTATTAGAACAACCGGCGGGCTTAGTGTCCTCTGTTTGTGGGCGATGCTAGCGCCAGTCATCGTAGCTTGCAGCCAGCAAAGCAGTGGGGAAGCTCCCTACGACGTGCTCATTCGCCACGGCCACATTATGGATGGCACGGGGAATCCGTGGTATGCCGGGGATATCGCGATCCGCGGTGATCGCATCGCCGCCATAGGAAGACTGGAGGGCGCCCAAGCGAAGCGCGTCATCGATGCTTCGGGGCTCGTGGTCAGTCCCGGCTTCATCGATATGCTGGGGCAGTCGGAAGAGTCACTGCTGATCGACAACCGCTCGTTGAGCAAGTTATCCCAAGGCATCACCAGCGAAATTACTGGCGAGGGCGGAAGCATCGCACCGCAAAACGAGCTCACGATTGCGCCGCAAAAGATCTTATTGGAGCACTACCATCTCACCATTGACTGGCACGATCTCGCCGGCTACTTTCACCGCCTCCAGACCTCCGGCACGCCGATCAACCTCGGGACCTACGTAGGGGCCGCGCAGGTTCGAGAAGCAGTACTGGGCGACGTGAATCGCGCGCCCACGCCGGCGGAGTTGCAGCAGATGGAATCGCTGGTTGCCGCGGCCATGCAGCAAGGCGCCCTGGGTGTGTCCACGGCGCTTATTTATCCTCCAGGGCATTACGCAACCACCGAGGAGCTGATTGCCCTGGCCAAGGTCGCGTCCCAATATGGCGGCCTTTATGCCTCGCACATGCGCAGCGAAGGGCAGAGCGAAATGGCGGCTATCGATGAGGCCATGCGGATCGGACGCGAAGCGCATCTCCCGGTAGAGATCTTTCACCTGAAGGTCAGCGGCAAGACGCGCTGGGGCGGGATGAAACAAGTGGTGGCGAAGATTCAGGCGGCGCGGGATTCCGGCTTGGACATCGCCGCGGATATGTACCCCTACACCGCCGGTGGAACCGCGCTGGCCTCTGCGCTGCCTCCCTGGATGGCTGATGGCGGCATGGACCAACTGCTGCAGCGTTTGCAGGATCCCGCAACGCGTAAACGCATTGTGGCGGAGATGTCGGAGGACCACAAGGATTGGGAGAATCTATATCTGGATAGCGGTGGTGGCGGCGGGGTCATGATCGCGTCGGTGGTGAATCCCGCGCTCAAGCAGTATGAAGGCAAGACGGTCGCTGAGATGGCGAAGGCCGAGAACAAGCCGGAGATGGATGCATTCTTCGATTTCATCATGGCCGATAAAGGGCAGTCAGAAGCCCTCTACTTCATGGCCAATGAGGAGGATCTTCAGTATGGCCTGAAGCAGGCCTGGACCAGCATCGGGCTCGATGCCGGCGAGACCTCGCTCGACGGACCGCTGTTTGAGCCGCATACGCATCCGCGCGCCTGGGGCGCAATGCCGCGTTTTCTTGGCCACTATTCGCGCGATCTGCAACTGCTTGACCTGGCCCAGGCGATTCGCAAGATCACGTCCTTGCCGGCGCAGCGTGAACATTTGACTGGCCGCGGATTGCTGAAAAGCGGCTTCTATGCGGACGTGACCATCTTCGATCCTGTGGCCATTATCGACACCGCGACTTATGCTGATCCCAACCAGGTCGCGAAGGGCGTGCAGTATGTTTTGGTGAACGGTCAACTCGAATGGGAGCAGGGCAGGTTGACGGGTGCTACCGCCGGCCGCGCCCTGCGCGGCCAAGGCGCTACACAGTAGACCGAACGAGTCTCCGACGTTGCCACATAACTTCTAAGCGAGCATAAGATTCCCCTGGGTTCACTGGAAGAGCATATGTGGGGCTTCGCCCCGTCATTTTCGGCCCATGTACGCTGAGGCGAACATGGGGCACCCGTCCTGTTTTAATCCGTTCTTAGGGGATGATCAGGCACTGAAGAGTTTCACCATCTTGTCGCGCGACGCATCCACGTGCATCTGCATTGCATGGCGAGCCTCGGCCGGCTCACGCCTCTCGATGGCGCGCAGAATCTCGGCGTGACCGATCCAGCCTGGGACGGTCTGGGTGCAGAGCGTATCCAGCCGAGCCACATAACCCAGCGTCAGGTTGAGTTGACCCAGTACCCTCTGATTACCGGCCATCTCACACAACCGCAGATGAAAGACCTGGTTGGCGGCAAGAATCTGTTCCAGGCTGGCTTGGGGGTCTTTTTCGGGCGCGACGATCGCAGCCAACTCCCTGATCTGGTCATGACTCGCGGTTTGCGCCAGCTTTTCCGCCGAGTAGCATTCCAGCAGCTTGCGGTAGTCGTATAGATCGACAATGTCACGCACCGATATGGGCGTAACCATGAAGCCCTTCCTGCGAATCCGGGTCAGCCAATGGTCCTGCATCAAGCGCGTGCACGCTTCCCGCACCGGTGTTCGGCTGGTCCCGCATCGCTCGGCCAGATCCGCTTCGGAGAGGAACTCGCCCGGCGGCAGCTTGGCAGTGATCAACCAATCGCGCAGGATGCGGTACACGCGCTCCACCTCTCCCAGCTTGTTGACCTTGGCACGGTTTGGCTTCGTCAATAGCAAGATCCCCCAGGGTGTATCCACAGAGAATACTACCGGTATCGTAAGCTTGCGTCGCCATGCCACCTGCCCCGGCGTGCCGTGGGGCGTCAAGTATTGCGTGTGTCATCATTGAATAGGCGACCCACCAGGAGTTGTTGCGTATGGGGATCAATCAGCGGCTCGCACACACCTTATCTTCAATGACTCGGGTTGGCATGCGGCTGGTTATGTTCTGCCTGGCGACAACATCGCTCTTATGGGCGCAAACCAAGCCGGCTCCCGCTGCCCCGGACCGCCTTCCGGACACTTACCAGATCTATTCACTGGTGATGCCCGGCCAGGTATTTACAGATATGGATTCGGGCCACAACCAGCCTTGGGCCATCAGCGAAATCACGATCAACGAAGATGACATGAACCCCAAGCTGGCGCCGGAGGCTACCCTGCAGCCGCCGGACGACAACCCTCACGCCTTTCGCGAAGCGGTGATGGACTACAACCAGCGCAAGAAGGAGCGGCTTGTATTAAAGCGGCGTTTCCAACTGGAGCGCCCCTACGTGCTGATGGGGGCTGCCGATACAGCGCAGTTCCGTGCCGCGCGCACCTCAATGAGCGCCACCTCTGCCATGCAGTCCGCGTATGCCGGCTACCTGGGCATCACTTACTTCAGCGAGGTCTATTTCAATGTTGCGCAGACCGCGGCGCTGGTTTACGTCCTCGATTGGTGCGGTAATCTTTGTTCGCAGGCCGAATGGATCTATCTTGAAAAGCAGAATGGCACTTGGGTACGCCGGTCCGGCAAAGCGCCCGCACAGACTTAAGAATTTTGGAGGAGAAATGCGGTTTGCCGTCCCGGTGTTGGTTTACTTTCTCTCAACCGTCGCAGGACTGGGCGGTGGCAACGCATTCGCCCAAGATCAATCGAACGCACAACCGCTGCGGGTTGCGATCGTCGGCCTGGAACATGGGCACGTTTCCGGTTTCCTGAAGCAGTTTCCCAAGCAGCGCGAGGTGCAACTGGTAGGCATCGTGGACGCGGATACGGAGCTCTCCCACCGCTACGCACAGCAGTTTCATCTTGACTCCAGCCTTTTTTATGCGCAGCTGGACGCGATGATTGCAGCCCGCCATCCACAGGCGTTGCTGGTGTACACCTCCGTGGGGAAGCACCGTCAAGTGATCGAAGCCGCGGCTCAGCATGGGCTCAGCGTGATGGTGGAAAAGCCATTGACCATGTCGCTCGAGGATGCCCTGGCTATTCGCCATGCGGCCAGGGAGCACCACATCCAGGTGCTGGTGAACTACGAGACCACCTGGTACGCAAGCAACCGCGCGGCCTACGACGAGGTGGCCAAGGGGTCGCTGGGTGATCTGCGCCGAATCGTGGTGCACGACGGCCATGAAGGGCCCAAGGAGATCGGCGTGCCCCCGGAATTTCTGAAGTGGCTTGAGGACCCGGAGCAGAACGGCGATGGAGCCTTGTACGATTTTGGCTGCTATGGCGCGGACCTGGTTACCTGGCTGATGCACGGCGAGTCTCCGCTCAGCGTGACCGCCGTGACCCAGACGGATAAACCCCAGATCTATCCCCGGGTGGCGGATGAATCCACGATTATCCTGCGTTATCCCAAAGCGCAGGCGGTGTTGATGGGTTCCTGGAATTGGCCGTTTGGCCGGAAAGATATGGAAGTATATGGGGCGACCGGTTACTTGATCACGGTGGGGCCAGACCAGGTGCGGGTGAGGACCAAGGGGCAGACTCAGGAGAGCGAGTCCACCGCTCCGCCGCTGTCGCCGCCTAACGATGGATCGCTGCACTACCTTGCTGCGGTGTTAAATGGAACACTGCAGCCTAACGGTGACCTGACTTCGCTCGAGACCAACGTGGTTGTGATGCAGATACTGGATGCGGCCAGGCAGTCTGCACACGAAGGCAGGACCATCAAACTGGCGCCTTTGCCTAAATAGTCAGCGGCCTCGGCCAACGGCTACCCGTGCGCTGCTCAGTGGACCAAACCGGGCGGCGACGGGGCCTCTTTTTCGCCGTACCACCAAATGCGGCCTGCCATGGATCACTTCAGACGGCAGATATCTCCGCTTCTCACCGCACATCGAGCACACCACGAGGATCGAGCTGGCCGGGAAGCCGTCCGTTCCGCTTAATACGTCGTGGCCGCACTTTTTGCAGCAAACGACGCAGCATTTGGGGAAGGGCAGAGTGCGCATAGCCACCAATATAGGGGAATAAAAAGAGAAGATCAAGGGCGAAGTTTTGGCAACGCGGATTAATTTTCTGCCTCTCACTCCCTAACAAAGGACGGGTGCCCATACCCCGGACTTCCTGTGAAGTTTGTAGGCGCTGATGAAGCTCATGCGCGGCTTTGCTCGATGAAAGCCGCACACGTTCTTTGTCAGAGAATGAGGGTGGAGCGGTTTGAGGAATGCTGTAACACTTTCAGAAGTTGCTGCAACTTGATGATGTCAAATCAATTGCCGGCTGCAGTTTTTGCTCCCGCCTGTTGCGCCTTGATCCAGCTCTCGAGATCAAGAGGCAACACAGCGCCGAACAAGCTCGACCTCAGCCATGGAAGCGTAGATGCCGTTACCAGAGAGGATGCACGAGGGGACGTATCTTCGTGTCGTAGATCTTGCGCACGGCATCCATCACCTCTGGCGTGAGCGGCGGCAGGGAGGAGGCCAATGCGTTGTCCGCCACTTGGCTGGGTCGTTTGCCTCCAGGGATGGCGCAGGTAATAGCATCGAACATGAGGATCCAACGCAGGGCGAACTGGCTCATGCTCGCGCCTTCCGGCACCAAGGCACGCAGTTCTTCGACGGCTGCCAGCGCGACTTCGTAATCGACCCCGGAGAAAGTTTCGCCAACATCGAAGCGCTGCCCCTGGCGATTGAAGTTGCGGTGATCGTCATCGGCAAACTGGGTGTCCGCCTTGAACTTGCCCGTGAGCAAGCCGCTGGCTAGGGGAACACGAGCCAGTATGCCCACTTGCCTGAGCTTTGCCTGGGGAAAGAAGATCTCAGCCGGACGCTGGCGAAAGCAGTTGAAGATGATCTGGACGCTCTGCACGTTGGGGAATTCGATGGCCTTGAGTGCCTCTTCCACGCGCTCGACGCTGACCCCGTAGAAGCGGATCTTGCCTGCGCGTACCAGGTCGTCAAGGATGGCGAAGATTTCGGGCCGGTAGTAGGCATCCGTGGGCGGGCAGTGGAGCTGAACGAGGTCGAGGGCTTCCGTCTCGAGGTCGCGCAGATTGTCTTCGACCCAGGTCGTGAGATTGGCGCGGTTGTAGCCGTCGACCGTCTGCTTGGCCAAACGCCGGCCCACTTTGGTGGCCACGATGAGTTCTTCTTTGCGAGCCTTCTTCAATCGCGCAATCAGGTGGTGGCTGCGGCCGCTTCCGTAGACATCCGCGGTATCGAGAAAATTAATGCCCGAGTCGATGGCCTGGTTGAGCGCCGCAAGCGACTCCTCATCACTCACCAGACCCCAGGCTCCGCCAATGGCCCACGCGCCAAAGCTGACCTCTGACACCTTCCAACCAGTACGGCCCAGCGTGCGATAGTTCATAGCCTGATGGTAGCAAATGGAAATGTCACGCTCGCCCCGGCTGCCCCGGAGTGCAGCGCGCAAGAACGACGGTTATGTCATCTGGCTGTTCGGCGGCGCCGATCCAATCTGTGACTGCGCCGGTGATGATTTCGGCGAGGCGCGGCAGCGGCTTGCGGCGATGCTCTTTGATTAACGCCACCAGGCGATCCTCGCCAAACTCTCCGAATTCATTTTCCGGTTCAGTGACTCCATCGCTATAGGCCACAAAGATGTCGCCAGGCTGCATCACCACGGTGGATTCGTCATAGGTAACGCCGTCAAATAGACCGACCACGGTGCCGTTGATGTCCAGGGGGAAGGCCTCGCCGTTTGCCCGAATGATGATAGGTGGCAAGTGGCCGGCATTGCAGTACCTCAACATACGCGCTGTGGGGTCATAGCAACCGAGGAACATAGTCGCGTATTTGGCCGCCGGTGTACTGCGGTAGAGCTGGTAGTTCAACGTAGTCATCAGCATGGCGGGAGCCAACTGCGACTCGGAACTGCTATCGCCGCGGTAGTACATGCGGGAATCTCCCTGAGATTGGGCTTGATACTGCAACACCGCCGGTACCAAAACCATTTCGGGCTCCAGCGAATAGGCGCGAACAAAGGCATGAACGGTAGCCATCAAGAGCGCCGCGGAAATTCCTTTCCCACTGATGTCGCCGACGGCCAGCACCATCCGGTCGGTGCCCAGCGGAATGAAGTCGTAGTAGTCTCCGCTCACCGTGCGCGCCGGGATGCAGACCCCATGCACTTCAAGCGAGGGCAGGTTGGTCACTTCGCCGGGGAAGAGCAGCTCCTGCACTTCGTAGGCAATGCTGAGCTCGTTCTCCAACCGCTGCTTCTCTTTCTGCTCGTCGATCAGTTTAGCCAGCGATCCGGTCATGGAGTTGAACGATCCTTCGAGCGCCGCCATCTGGTCATGGCCGCTGATCCGGATGCGATGGCTTAGATCGCCACGGTTCACATGCTCGGTTGCCCGATAGAGCTCTGCTACCGAGGACGTCATGCTCCGCGACAGGCGGATGCCAATGTATAGGGCGGCCAACTCGATGACCCCGAAGAAGACTGCGACGGCAAAGAGCAAATCCCGGAAGATTAAGGCCTTGTCTCCCAGGGTGGCGCACAAGGTGGCGTAGAGCATCGAAGGCCGGGTGGCGACATAGATGATTCCGTTGGCTTGTTTTTCACCCGTCTTCCAGTCCACGACATCGAAAAAAGTCCCAAAGTGAAGCGTTATGTCGAACCAATGGGTACGAGGAGATACCTCACCGGCCTTTACCGGCTTGTGGTCTATCTCAGTGCCGTCTTTGCGTTCGAGGGGAAGGGGAATCAAGGTGACTGAGCCCAGGCGCTCGGCGGTTGGCAGGAGCAGATTTGGGCTGATGGGGATGTCGGAGATCAAGGAAATTCGACGATCTTCGGAGAGCCGGATGGTGCGCAGATGCAGGGCATCATGATCCACTACGAAACCGGTGAAGTCTCCGCTGATGAAATCGGGTACCTGCGCTGGTTGCGCTACCAGCGGCGCTCCTTCGGTGGAGAGAACGAAACCCTTTCCGCTTCGGGAGACCGTAACGGTGCGTCCAGGGAATCGCTCATCGGAAGCGCGGGTGAACTGTTCTGCAACCTGTTCTGTGAGTTTCCCCGAGGTCTCCAGGGGAAACAACTGCGCGGCGAGCGCATCATTGGCCGCTTGCAGGTGAAGCAATTCCGAATGCAAGTCAGAGATGACGACGTAGGTGGCGAATTGGCCGGCAAATAGCACGCTGGCCAAACCGAACATGATCAAAAGCAGCAGGATCGGCACGACGCCGATGAAAAGGTAGGTGACGATCAACCGGTTGCGCAGCCGCCAGAGCAGGGGGCGGTAACCCCAGCGGAACAGCACCACCACGGCAAAGAAGAAGAAAATGAGGGTGACAAGGGTCGCCCATCCGCCCAGCCTCGCCCCCGGCGCCGCATCGGCCAACCAAAGCAAGAGGGATAATCCACCTAGCCAGACGGTAATGCGAGCCCATTTGCCGGCGGGGCGTAGTATCCGCTTCAACCGGGCCCTGAGGATGCTGGATTTTGGTAGGTTAATCACCATAAACCATTGCTAGAAAAGAAACACCCGGAACTCCTCGTAGTATAGGCCAGTCGCAGGACTAGCCTTTTTTTTGCGATGATAGGGCAGGGCATTGTCGCCCAGGAGAGTGGGCTTTGAGGAAATGTTGGTGAAAGAACAGTCTCGCCTTCTCTCTCTGATCGAAAGCGGATTTGCTGCACTTCGCATCCTGGTCATCGGCGACGTGATGCTGGATCGCTCCATCTGGGGGGATGTGGAGCGCATATCGCCTGAGGCGCCGGTTCCGGTACTGCGTTCGGTGCGCACCACGGCCGCGCCCGGGGGTGCGGCGAATGTGGCCATGAACCTGGTCGGCCTGGGAATCAAGGCGGCGCAGGCAGGCTTTTGGGGCAGCGATGCGGAAATGCGCGAATTGAGCGCATTGCTTACCACCGCCGGCGTGGATTTCTCGGGCATGATAGTTTCCGGCCATTCCACGATTTCGAAGACCCGAATCGTCTCCCGTAACCAGCAGTTGCTCCGGCTCGATGTGGAGAGTGCTGAATCCCATCCCGCGGCCGAGCAGCAGGCGTTGCTGGAGCGATCGCTCGAATTGGTGCGCACCGCCGACGCGGTTATTCTGTCCGACTACGATAAGGGAGCTTTGCCCTCCCAACTTTGCCGGGCGGTGATCGCCCTGGCTCGGGAGCGAGGGATCCCGGTATTGGTCGACCCCAAGGGTCGGGACTTTAGCAAATATGCCGGCGCCACGACTATTTGTCCGAACCTTCAGGAGCTGGGGCTGGCTACAGGAATTGACCGTCACAACCTGGCGGAATTGCTGGCTGCGGCGCAGCAGTTGGTTTCTCAGCTCGGGATCGACTACATGACCGTCACCATGAGCGAGAAGGGTATTCGCATTCTCTATCCCGATTCTGCTTTTCATTCCCCGACCCGGGCACGCGAGGTTTTCGATGTTACCGGCGCCGGCGATACCGTTGTCGCCACGCTGGCGGCATCCCTGGCGGGTGGGCTTGATGCGGAGACCGCAGTAAACCTGGCAAACATTGCGGCGGGCATTGTGGTTGGCAAGACAGGGACTGCGCCTATCTCACGCAACGAGTTGGTGGCCGAGTTTACCGCTTCTACGCAAATGAAGGGGCCGGACAAGATTCTCGATCTGCAACATCTGCTGATCCGTTTGGCGGAGTGGCGCGCGAACGGCGATCGCATTGTCTTCACCAACGGCTGTTTTGACATTCTGCACGTAGGCCACATCACGCTGCTCGAGCAATGCCGGGAGTTTGGCGATAAGGTCGTCATCGGTGTGAACAGCGACGCTTCTGTAAAACGACTTAAGGGGCCCACACGGCCGGTAGTCGGTGAGAACGAGCGGGCACGCATTCTGGCTGCGCTGGGCTCAACCGACGCGGTGATTATCTTCGATGAGCCGACGCCCTTTGAGCTCATCCGCCACGTGCGCCCTGATGTCCTGGTCAAGGGTGGCGACTACACCACCTCAACCATCGTGGGTGCCGAGGATGTGGTCACCTGGGGCGGCCGGGTAGAAATCGTGCCCACCGTCAACGGGGCAAGCACTACCAACACCATCCGCAAAATGACCGCCAACTCGTAGTTCGTACTAACGATGTAGAACCCCAAACTCGGCGTCAACCCACAGCAAAACGTCATCCTGAGCGGAGATTTTTTTGATTTCTTTCAGGTTTGGGGTCCGGAAAGCTCTGAAGAGCATCGGCCAACAAGGATCCTCGGGGTTCCTTCGGCTACGCTCAGGACAGGCTCTTCGACTCCGCGCCAGAAACCCTCTGTTAGCGATAGCTCTGCGAGGCGCTTCGCTCCCACGGCAGGCCGGGGCAGGCAGGATGACGATTTTGTGGGAGTTTGAAAAACATTCTGGGTGGCTGTGCCAAAAACACAAAAATGAAAAAAAGTCACAGCCTCTCAGGATGACGTTTTTGCGGGAGTTTTGACGGAAAACATCCTAAACAAGTTAGCGCTCATGGAGCGAGGCCCCACCACAGCCTTTTCTAAACAGACCAGCAAATCCTGAGTCCGAAAGAGAAAGCATTCGAAACAAGTCGTTATCGGCCCAGGTACGCCCCACGGCAAGGCGGGGCAGGTAATGCGAACCTGGGGCACCCGTCCAGTTTTAATTGGGCCGTCTTAACTTTATAGGCTTAGGGGCCGCTATTCGTTTCTTAATGTGTCCATCGGATCTACGCTGGCCGCGCGCCGCGCTGGTATGGATGCCGCAAACATCGCCAGCATCAACATCACAATCGGCACCGTACAGAAGGTCAGCGGATCCAGTGGGCTGATCCCGAATAAGAAGCTCCGCAAAAACCTCGTAAGCAGAGCTGCCGTGACTAAACCAGCGACCGATCCAGCCGTGGCAATTACCAGGCTTTGCTTTACAATGTCGCCCACAATCTGCCAGCGCATCGCGCCTAGCGCCATCCGGATACCGATCTCGCGCGTTCGCCAGCTCACTACGTACGCGATCAGGCTGTAGACCCCCACGCTGCCGATCAAGAGAGCCAGAGCGCCGAACGACAACAAGAGAATCGCGAGCGACCGCGGAGCCGACACCGATGCCGCTACCACCTCGTTCAGGCTGCGGACGCGCGTTACGGGCACCAGCGGATCGAGCTTTGCAACCGCGTTGCGCAGGGCTGCTGCGGCATCCGCAGCACTGGCCCGCGTGCGCAGCAAGACATACATAACCGGCTGTTCACGCGCGGCGGTCATAGGTAAATAGACTTCGTCACCGAACGCGCCGGCAAGACTGCCACCGTGAGTGTTGCTTACCACGCCTACCACGACAGAGGCAGCGTCGTTATTCCACACCGCCGGAGTCGGCTCATCCTTCACATCGATCAGGTGTCTCCCCAGCGGGTCTTGGTGTGGCCACAGCCGTTCTGCCATGCTCTGGTTGATGACGACCGCGTGGCTGGATCCTGATTGGTCCTGATTGGACAGCAGCCTGCCCCGCATCAACCTCATCCCCAGGGTAGCAAAGTAGTCAGACGAAACCGTGCGTCCGGTTGCCAACAATGCACCTTGCCGCGGATCCCTGGTATGACCCTCGGCGTCGTAGACGTAGTTGTCATCGCGCCCGCTTAGGGGCAACGAGTCAGTGAGAGCAACCGCTTCCATTCCGGCGATGCCCCGGGCGTCGTTCAGCAGGGTTGTAAAGAAGCCGTTGCATCGTCCCTTTTGCCGGCATGCGGCTGCATCCAGTGACACCTCTGCGGTGACTACGCGCTCGGTTCGAAAGCCCGGATCCACCTTCGACAGACTGTAGAGACTGTGCAGCAGGAGACCGGCGGCAGTAATCACCACGACGGACAATCCGATCTGCCCGATGACGAGCGCCATGGACAAACGGAACTGGGATGCCCTACCCGCTACGGCGCGGCTGCCGGAGCCCAGCATGCCTTGGAGATTGGGCGATGCCATTTTCAGCGCCGGGATCAGGCCAAAAATAAATCCAGTCATTAACGAGGCGACGGCAGCAAAGAGAAACACTGGCCAATGCAGTGCTATCTCGTTCAGCCTTGGAGTATCCGCGGGCAGCAACTGCACCAGGCCGCGCAAACTTGCCGCTGCCACAACCAAACCCGCAACCCCAGCCATGGCGCCAAGAATCAGGCTCTCCGACAGTAATTGCCGGGTCAACCTGGTTGAGGAAGCACCCAGGGCTCCGCGAATCGCCATTTCTCTTTCACGGCCCGCAGCCCGCGCGAGCATCAGGTTCGCCACATTCGCGCACGCAATCAACAGGATCAACGCCACCGCGCCAAACAAAAGCAGCAAGCGCGGCCGCGCTGCGCCGACTTCCGATTCCAGCAGTGGAACTACTGTCAGCTCTGAAGCCCAGCTATCAGGCATCCGCCAGGGAAATAACGGCAGCAAGGCCGCGTGCAGGCGGTGCAGTTCGGCCTGGGCCTGCGCCGGGGACACACCGTCCTTGAGGCGTCCAAATATCCGCAAGTCGAACGTCCGCCAGGGATCGAGAGGATCGCCGCCTTTAAACGCCACCGGGGTGACAAACTGGGTATCGGCATAGGGGAAGCGGACGCCGGCGGGCATGACGCCGATGATTCGCCGCGAAATGCCGTCCACACGAATGGTTTGCCCGATCACATCGGGATTCTTTCCAAAACGCTGTTGCCAGTAGCCGTAACTCAACACCGCGACAAAATCACGCCCAGCGACTGCCTCATTGGGTGTAAAGAAACTGCCTACTGCGGGATGAATACCCAGTGTGTCAAAAGCGTTGGCCATCACCTCGGCGCCGAAGACGCGATCGGAGGAATCCGTCCCCGCCACATTCGACTCCGCATCAGCGCCGAAACCACTGATGGCTGAGAAGGAATCGGAATGCTCGCCCAAAGCACGAATCCAGCCCTTGGGAAAGAAGCTAACCTCGTCGGCGCTGTATTCGATCCGTGCCAAACGGTCCTGGTGCGGAAACGGCAGAGGACGAAGCATGATGGATTCCACGAGCGAAAAGATCGCTGTGTTTGCACCGATCCCCAGGGCCAGGGTCAGGACAGCTGTGAGCGTAAACCCTGGCGACTTTCGCAATTGCCGCAAAGCGAACTTTATGTCTTTGAGCATCCTGTCACCTTAAGTTGCATTCCATCCGCCATACTGCAGGGTCGATAAGTTACCGAAAACAAATGGTTAGGGCAGAGATAGGGCTGTTTGATTTGTTCACAAGCGAAATTGTTGTTCAAAAATGAACACTTGGCCGATTGGGGAAAGAGGCCTAGCGGGCAATGAGGCTGGTAATGCGCGAACGGTACCCCCGGCTTACAGGGAGCCTGTGGCCGTCGGACATGGTCACGAAGCACTCCCCTTCGTGTCCATCGGTCCGAAATTCCTTCACATGCTGCAGATTCACGATGGCGGACCGATGGATCCGCAGGAAGACATCGGGATCCAATTTGGTCTCGAAATTAGCCATGGTATTGCGCAGCATGTGGATCTCGTTGCCGGCGCAGATTCTCACATAATTCTCTTCCGCCCCGATCCAACGAATATCCGCAATGGGCAAGAAGAGGATTCGCCCCTTGGATCGAAAGACCAGGCGGTTGGTATATTCCTTCTTTTGCGCCGAGCGAACCGCCCCATTGGTTCGCCTGTGTTCCCGCTGCTCGCGGGCATGCTGCAGTGCCATCCTCAACCGCTCGCGGGTGAATGGCTTCAGCAGATAATCGACTGCATGGACCTCAAAAGCCTTTAAAGCGTATTGGTCGTGTGCGGTGGTGAAGATAATACTTGGCAGTTCGAGGGACGGCGAGCAGCTCAGGGCGGAGATGACATCGAAGCCGTCCATGCCTGGCATGCGGACATCGAGTAGCAGCACATCTGGCTGGGTAAGCTGAACCAGGTCGATCGTTTCCAGGGCGTTGGATCCTTCGCCCACCACCTCAATGTCTGGTTCCTCTCGCAGGAGTTGTAGTAGCTTTTGCCGGGCAAGAACTTCATCATCCGCGATCACTACTTGAAGCGGCATACAGGGGCTCCGCGTGGTCATTGCTTGGACTCTTGGCGATCTCCAGGGGAAGCAGGAAGATAGCCGTTACATCGCCTGGAACCATCTCCCGGATAGAGAAGCTTTGCTTGCTTCCGTAGTGCAACTCCAAACGGGCCTTTACGTTCGCAATGCCGACGCCTTGCCCTTTCGGGGCCTCGTCAAATGAACCAGGAACACAGCCCGCATTGCGTATCGATATGCACAGTGTATCTCCTTCGATGGAGGCCTTGATGGTGATCGTTCCTACGCCGAGAGATCTTGCAATTCCGTGGACATACGCGTTTTCAACAATTGGCTGAAGAATCATTGTGGGTACAAGGGCGTCCCACGCCTCAGGTGCGACTTCAATGCTATGCCGTACTCGATCGCCAAAACGCAACTGCTGGATCGAGACGTAGAGTTGAATGACCTCCATCTCTTCCTGCAGGGGAATCCGTTGCGCTTCGCCCTTTGCCAAGGTGATACGCAAAAGGCTGCTCAGCCGTTCCAACATTTCGTCGGCACTGTCAGGGTCTGATCGCATCAGGCTGGAAACGCAGTTCAGTGTGTTGAAAAGAAAATGCGGATTGAGCTCCATCTGTAAGGCCTGGAGCCGGGCCTGGACGAGTTGCCCTTCAAGGCGCGTGGCCATCTGCTCTCGCTCGCGGAACCGCTGGTAGTAGCCAATGCTGCGGACAAGAGCAAAGCCGATCCAAAAGATAGCGATGTCTGAGACCAGCTCAGAGGAGAGATAACGCTCCAGCCGGTACAAGTAGGTGTGGTGTTTGCCCGGAGATTGGTAGCGAAAGATAGCGAGGTAGATCACTTCCAGGAGAATGCTGACGAGAACACTCAAAGGCAAATATTGCAAGAGCATTTGCCGGAGAGAGGCCCTTTGTATGCTTGCCCGCAAGAAGCGCCACATACCGAGGACGACAAAGCCCCACAACAGAAATCCGAAGGCGTCACCGACCAGGGGCACCCATAAGGGAATCTTCCACTCGCCCATGGAAACTTCTACCTCCGCGAGTTGCTGGAACCCAAATAGAAGACCAAGCGCTGCCCAGCCGGATAAGAAGACCACCGGGTGCATGAAGAAGGGACGGCCTTGCTGTGCCTCCTGCTTAGTCAGGCTGTTTGGTTTGATTCCCAACCTCCTTGTCCACCGAGGGAGCATGCGCCGTAGCATACACCTCCTGAATGGGGAAATACTTCGGGTTCAATTCGGTTTGATAGATGAATAGATCGTGGTTTGGATGCGTTTGCAGCCACTCGGCCGCTTCCTGTTCCGCGGAAGCCGTATCGGCTACGCTGTTTGCCATGCGCTGCAGTTCACGATGCAGATAAGTCTCAGCAGCGCTTCCACCCTGTGAAGCTGCGATGCGAAACCAACGATAAGCCGTGGGTCGGTCCTTGGGCAAGAGCCGTCCGTCGCGGGACAAAACCCCCAGGACTACGGACGATCGCCAGGAGCCGGCCGCGGCGGCCGACAACAGAAGGTTGGTTGCTTCTTGCGGGTCTTGCGGCAGGTCGGGATGGTTGACCAGAAGCAGGCCCAGCGTATGAATAGCTGGCACGTAACCGCTGCCCGCGGAGAGCCGCAGAAGCCTGGCTTCCGCAGCAAAATCGGGCACGCGGCCCGGTGCATTGGCGTCGAACATCGCCAGAAAACATTCTGCCTCGGGGTCGTGCCGTTTCACTCCCATTTTGAACCAGGATTCCGCCGCCGCGAAGTCGACGGGCACGCCCGATCCCAGGTAGCTGGCCAAGCCGAGGTATGCATCCGCGCGGCCGTCTCCTTTCTCCGCCGCGGATTTCAAGAGCCGCATTCCTTCCTGCGTATCCTGCTTGACTCCCTCACCTCGCAGATAGAGCGCTGCCAGGTTCACTTTTGCCGTTGAATCATTTGAGGATGCTGCTCGTCTATACCATTTCACTGCCTCAGCCCTATCCTGAGCCACGCCGATACCGACGGTGTACATGTATCCCAGGAAAACTTGTGCTGCAGGGTTTCCCTGGTCTGCTGCCTTGCGATACCAGTAAGCTGATCGGCTAAGATCCTTAGGCACTCCTCTGCCTACAGAGTAGTCAGCTGCCAGTTCCATCTGTTGCTTGACAAAGCCTTGCCCAGCCTTTGTTTGTAACTCATCCACACTCACCGGAAATGCCTCTGAGGCATCCGGTTTGGCTTTGGCGCTTATCGGGCACAACCAGCAAAGCACGAAGAGCAGAGATAGTAAACGGCTGTGCAGCTTGCAAAGGGTAGGTAACGGCATATATCACCTCACATTGGTTCCATACTCGCGCATGCGAAAAGGCGCTCAGGGGAGGGATATCTCCGGATTGGGACGTAGATATCCCGCAAGCCGGCCACTCGTCCCGCTCTCGCAACGACTCGTCACATATTCAAAAAATGTTTATCGACTGACTTGCATAGCTGCTTAGCGCATTTTTGCTAATACTGTGGTCGGGCGGGATCAGTTATGTGCGGCCATTCTCGATTGGGCACATACCTGTAACGACCACCTTCTGAACCAGGCGCGCTATCGCTATGCCCGCTCCACTACTTCCTTTGAGGGCGGGGGCTTCGCCAGTTGCACCCGTGCAGCAACCTTGACCGGTTGCCCTATACGTGTCGATTTCAACGATGGCCAGACTCTTTCCCTGGGGGAGAATCCAGCGTGGCCGCAAGGCGAGGATCGTCACCAGGCAGGTAGTTGCCGGCCGCGTTGTCTATTTCGGGAGCAATGACGGAAATTTGTACGCGGTGCGGTAGGTACCGGAAGCTTCATCCGCCGTCGATTCAAAGTCCTGATTGAGGGTTTCTCGTAAGACCTCGTACCGCCACAGCGGCGGCAGCAGTGAGGAGAGAGACGGTCACGACCAGCCGCAGAGCATGTTTTGCGTGATGGCGCTTCGGCTGCTCGAATTCCGCTCCTAACAGCGGTGCCGCGAGGTGCTCACCCCCGTACGTATTATCACCACCCAAACGCACCTGCAGCGCGCCCGCCATAGCGCTCTCCGGTTGACCGGCATTCGGGCTCTTGTGCTTGCTGCCATCACGTCGCCAAATGCGTAAGGCTGATGTGGCGCTCGTCGCGTTACCCATCCCTGCGGCCGCGGCTAGAACCACAGCCGTCAGGCGCGACGGAAGGTAGTTGGCCAGGTCATCCAGCCGCGCGGCCGTCTTGCCAAAGTAGAAATATCGCTCGTCGGCGTGCCCGATCATGGAATCCAGCGTGTTCACGGCTTTGTAAGCCATCGCCATGGGGACGCCGCCAATAGCCATGTACACCAGGGGCGCCACGATCCCATCGCACGCGCTCTCGGCCAACGTCTCGATGACCGCGCGGTTGATTTCAGTCTCACTCAAAGACTGCGTGTCCCGGCCGACAATGCGCGACAGCCTTTGCCTGGCGCGAACGATGTCCTCCTCTTCGAGGGCGCGAATGACGGCCAGGCTTTCATCGATCAGGTTGCGCGACGCAACGCAGGTCCATCCCAATAGGATCTCCGTTGCCAAGCCGGCTACAGTGCCTATGCGATGAGCAAATTCGATAGCTTTCGCCGTGCCCAGATAGGAGGCGCCGACTAGACCGGCGGTGAGGGCCGCACCCGCCAGCAGTTCATTGCTTGCGCTTTGCCCGGGCCGGCGTAGAAGTGATTCTGCAAACTGCGTGCAGCGTCCCATCCATCGTACGGGGTGCGGGAACCACTCCGGATCACCTGCGATCCAGTCCAGCAGGTAGGCGGCAGCGATGGCCTGAGCTCGGGTCATTGGTACTTTAACCCCACCCAGCTAAAAATTCGTTGCATGTCCAGTGACTGGCTCACCTGGAGAGCAAGACGATCGAGAGATTCCTCGCGTTGTGCCTTCCATGGATTGAGCGCAGACGGAGTGGCCAGGCGGCAAAAACTGCGCGCGGCGGTTACGAATGCATGGCGGAAGCAGTCCTCGTCGAAGATTCCGTGAAGGTAGCTGCCCAGGATCTTCCCGTCAGCGCTGACACACCCATCGAGCTCTCCGGAGTCAAGGATGGCGAAGGGCTCTGCGTGATCCAGATACAGAGTCTTACCGACATGAATCTCATAGCCGGCAATTCGACCATCAGGGAGCGGTTGGCCGAAGAGAGAGTGGCTATTGATGGAGCCGGAGCAGATGCGGGTTACCTTCTGCGCCTGCATTGTAGTGCTGATGGGGAGCAGGCCGAGACCTGGTATGCGGCCTTGGCGCTCGATTCCGAGCGGGTCGGAGAGTTCCTGACCAAGCATCTGCATACCACCGCAGATACCCATCACGAGCCCAGACTGGGCGTGATTGCGGACCGCCTCGTCCAGGCCCCCCCCGCGCATCCACTCCAGGTCGCTCATGGTCTGTTTGCTTCCTGGAAGGATCACTACATCCGCGTGCTGCAAATGCTCTGCCGAGCGGCAGAAGAGCAAATCGACCGCGGCCTCGGCGCGTAGCGAGTCGAAGTCGGTGAAGTTGGAGAACGACGGCAGCGCGACGACGGCGATGCGCAGCGAGCGCTTCGGCGTGTTCTCGCTGATGGACCAGCCCGTGCGCGTCAGGTGTGGCAGGCCAACGCTATCTTCCTCTTCCAGTGCGAGGTCCTTCAGATAGGGGATCACGCCCAGGCACGGTTTCCCCAGACGCTCCTCCATCATCCGAACGCCCGGTTCCAGCAGGCTGAGGTCTCCGCGAAATTTGTTGATGCAGAAGCCGCGAATGCGATCGCGCTCGACGGGATCCAGCAGCTCGACTGTGCCCAGCAGGGAAGCAAAGACTCCACCGCGATCGATGTCACCCACGAGGAGGCAAGCGGCATCAGCCATTACTGCCATGCGCATGTTAGCGATGTCATGCTGCTTCAGGTTGATCTCCGCTGGTGAACCGGCTCCTTCCAGAATGATCACTTGAAAGCTGGACGCGAGTGTTTGATAGCTTTCGCGCACTGCGGGCATCAGGTCTTCCACGCGGCGTTGGTGGTAATCGGCAGCGGAGACTTGCCCCCAGATCTTACCCAGCACCATTACCTGGGACGAGCAGTCGCCTGATGGCTTGATGAGGATAGGATTCATGTGGACTGACGCTGCGATGCCGGCCGCTTCCGCCTGCAGTGCCTGGGCACGGCCGATTTCCAAGCCCTCGATCGTCGCGGCTGAGTTCAGCGACATGTTCTGCGATTTAAACGGAGCGACACTGTGGCCCTGGTGGGCAAAGATGCGGCAGAGCGCCGCCGTTAGTAGAGATTTGCCAACATGGGAGCTGGTTCCAAGAACCATGATGGCGCGCGCTTGACTCATGACGCTCCTAGGGGAGAATTGTACGGAGATTCAGTAGAGGGAAGGGCGCACCGCAGATCCCTCGGCTGCGCTCGGGATGACAAAGGGGAGGATGGTCGCCCCCCTGGGGTGCGGTGAGTTGGATGGAAAGATGCAAATCGACAGCGCCCAACGGCTCTGTCCATACGATGCCCGGAATATGGGGTTCTGGGCGAGTCACGAGCCGTATCCGGCGGATCTTCCCATCCGACTGACTGATCGTTCGGTGAGTAACCACCCTCCCCTTTGTCATCCCGAGCGAAGCCGAGGGACCTGCGGTGAGCGTTTCCCTATAACAAATTCCCAGGTGAGCGGGCTACCATGCCCTCGACCACTTGGGGCCAGCTTTAGTCCCATCGCGGAGACGCGCATCAATGCCCGCGTTCAGCTCAATCAGCCTGCCGAAGAGCCAGACCAGGTCAGAGAGGCGATTCAGGTAGGCCAAAACCTCCGGCTTGACCTCTTGCCCGCTCTCCGCCAGCCGAACAGCAGCGCGCTCCGCGCGCCGGCACACCGTCCGCGCGACTTCATATGCGGCTGACTCTGTATACGCACCAGGCAGTGACCAATCGGCAAGGATCCCTTCCGTGGCCTCGATCTGATACACCAGTTGCGTCAGGAACTCGACGTCCTCCTCGGTGATATAAGGTTGCGGCTTCCGGCTCTCCGGCGGCGTCGCCAAAGCGGAACCAAGCCGGAAGAGCGTCTTTTGGATCTGCTCCGTCCAGCCAACGATCTCCTTATTCGTACAGATGCTGCGGGCAAAACCCAGCACGGTGTTTAGCTCATCCACCGTGCCATAGGCCTCTACCCGCACATCCGCCTTCGAAATACGAATCCCACCCGCCAACCCGGTCTGTCCTCTATCGCCATGCTTGGTCGCGATACTCATCCCTTTTCTCCTTTCGTCTCACCCGTAGCGCACGATGCAACAGTACGCTTGCGTTTGTTGCCATGCTTCCTCTTCAGAGCAAGCACAAAAATGTTGCAAGACCACGCGCAACACGCCGCCATGCGTGACCACAGCGATTGGACCGGAGTTATCGTCGATAAGACGATGCACCTCCTCAAGGACGCGCGCCTCGAAGTCCTGGAAGCTCTCTCCCGAAGGCGCGGGAATATGAGGGTAGCGTGCGACCCACTCCCGCGCGTATTCCGGATCCAGCTGTTCAATCTGCTCCCAGCGCAAACCCTCCCACTGCCCGAAATCAATCTCCCGGAGTGCCGGCCGCAAGACCTGCGGTAGCTCTCGAACTGCAGAGATCGCTTCCGCCGTACTGCGGGCGCGGCGTAGGTCGCTGCTATAGACGGTATCGATCGGCTCCGCAGAGAGTCGTTGGGCCAACGCGGCGACCTGCATCCATCCCTGGGCGTTCAGCTCCGGATCGGAGTGACCGCAAAATCGCCCGGCCATCTGCGTCTCAGCATGACGAATGAATAAGACGCGGCTCATGGTTTCCAGACCCCGCAGAGGTACACGGCGATCTCGGTAATCTGCGTGGTGGCGCCAAAGCAATCGCCGGTTATCCCGCCAAACTTGCGCAGGTAAAGCACGCCGCTAAGCAGCGAAACAACGATCGCCGCCAGCACCGGAGCAATCGCAGCCTTTCGCAAAACAACAACCACGGTGACGAAAGTGAAGACCGACCCTGCGATTAGCGAGAGAGTGGAGGTCAAACGAGCAATCCGTGCCCCCTGGCCTTCGCTGTCGCGAGCGGGCGGAAGATAGTAGCTGAGGGGCAGAGCCGACCAGCGGCAGAGCACATGGGCCGCCACCAGATAGGCTGTAAAGCGCTCCAGCGGCAGCTCTGCCAACAGCACACCGCGGCCCAGCAGGGAAAGTACCAGGGCCGCCGCGCCGAAAGCGCCGATGTGGCTGTCATGGAGAATGGCCAGCCGCTGTTCCGGATTCCAACCACCCAGACTATCCGCGACATCGGCGAGACCATCCTCATGCAGGCATCCCGTGATGAGCACCAGGTAGAGCAACACGATTACTGCGGAGGCGGGCCTACTAAGATGAGGCGAGAGCAATTTCTGCAAGAGCGCCGCGCCTGCTCCAATCACCAGGCCCACCAAGGGAAAGAATTTCACTGCACGCGCCAGGCCGTCAGCCGCGAACGGCACCTGCGGAATCGGCAGGCGGGTGAGAAATTGAAATGCTACCGCCATATCCACGACGAATCGCGGAGCGCGCAAGCTCATGCACTGGCCCCACTGATGCCGGCCGAGGCAAAGGTGGCCATCTCCTGATAAAGGTGCATCGCTGCTTCGAGAACGGGCATGGCCAGAACCGCGCCCGTGCCTTCGCCCAGGCGCATATGCAGGTCGAGGATGGGATCGATGTCCAGGTGTGCCAGCAGTATCCGGTGGCCGGGCTCCTGCGACTGATGTCCGGCGAACAGGTAGGATCGCACCGCGGGGCAGAGGCCGCAGGCGATGGCGGCGGCCGCAGTGGAGATAAAGCCGTCCATGACGATGGCCATCTGGCGCCGTGCTGCTCCCAGAATCATGCCCGTCATGGCGGCGATTTCCAGGCCGCCGGCACAGCGAAGAATTTTGCGTGGGCCGGCGGGTTGAGCAAAGTGTAGCTTCAGAACTGCGTCCACCGTGCGGCATTTACGCGCGTACGCCTCCTCATCGAGGCCCGTCCCTTTGCCGGTGACCAGGCTGGCCGGCATGCCCGTAAGGGCAGCGGTCATCACGCTCGCAGCGGTCGTGTTGCCAATGCCCATTTCGCCCACCGCGATGAGGTTGTTTCCCTTGTCGTAGGCGGCCTCCGCCATCGTTAGGCCGACTGTGAGCGCCGCGCCTACCTCCTCGGGACTCATCGCAGGTTCCCGCAGCATATTCCTGCTGCCCCTGCGCACCTTGCCGTCTGTCAGCCCTGCATAGCCAAACAGGTCGGCGTCCACACCCACATCCACCACCTTCACTTCTACCTGGTTGTGTCGAGCCAGGACATTTATGGCGGCTCCTCCGGAAAGGAAGTTGAGCACCATCTGCTGGGTCACCTTTGCCGGGTAGGCGCTCACTCCTTCCGCAGTAATGCCATGATCCGCCGCAAAGACGTAGACTGCCTTGCTGACCGGTGCCGGCAAGGTTTCCCTGGCGGATAGCGAACCATTGCGCCGCCAGATCTTCCAGGCGTCCCAAACTTCCCAGCGGCTTGGTGAGTGCGTCGAGATGAGCCTTCGCCTGGGCCAGATAAGCTTCCGGCGGAGCGACGATCGCCCCGATCACTTCCTCAATGTTGGGTTGTACTTCAGTGTTCATCGAGCTTCTCTCCGGTAGAGTTCGGCGCGTTCAATCAGCAGCGGATGACGGTCCGGCGGGCATTGAAAGGCGTGTTCCAGGATCGAGGGCTTCAACATCTGCTCCGGGCTCCCGACGGCTAAGGGCTGTCCCGGGCTCAGCAGTAGCACAGTGGAGAAATTCTTGTCCACCAGGTGGAGATCGTGTATGGAGGCCAGGATGGTGATGCCCTCATCCCGCAGAAAGTGCAGCAGGTCGATCAGCTCCACCTGTCTTCCGATATCAAGGTTCTGGGTGGGTTCATCAAGCAACAGCAGGCGCGGTTCTTGTGCGAGCCCGAGCGCGATCTTCACCCGCTGGCGCTCTCCCCCGCTGAGTTCGTTGAAGATGCGATGGCGCAGACTGGACACATCAGCCAGGTCGAGAGCCCGGTCGACGGCAACACGGTCGCTGCTTCCCGGCCCGCGCAGCCTCCCGATGTAAGGAGTACGCCCCTGCTCCACCACCTGCTGCACTGTAAATTCAAACGGCAACTCGAGTTGCTGCGGGACCAGGGCGATGGTGCGAGCGATCTCTTTCAAGGGAATGGTCGTCCATCGCCCGTCCACGCAACAGTACATCACCCGAGGCGGGGCGAAGTACCCCGGCAGCGATACGCAACAGTGTCGTTTTGCCTACGCCGTTGGTGCCGATCAGCGCGCTGCAGCTCCCCTCTTCGAGATCGAAGGCCGCCTGGCGCAGGACGCTGTGGCCCTGGTAGTCGGAAATGCACGTCGCTCAAGCGCAACAGGCAGTTCATACCGCATAGCTCCGTTTCATCTTGCGCAGCAGGTAGAGAAAGAAGGGCCCACCGATAAAGGCCATGAGAATGCCCACTGGAACCTCTGATGGGGCAAAGACCGTCCGCGCCAGCGTATCAGCAAGCATGAGGAAGATAGCGCCGGCCACCGCGGTTACCGGCAGCAGCCGCACATGATCGGGCCCTAACTGCGAGCCGGGCCGACATGGGGCACGATCAGCCCGGCAAAGCATGATCATGCCGCCGAGCGACACCGCCACCGCGGTAAACAGCGAGCCTATCAGGATGATTGATACTCGCGCAGCTTCGACCTTGACTCCCAACTGCTGGGCATACTCATCTCCCAAAACCAGGGTGTTCAAAGTCCGCGTCAGCGGAACCGCTGCCAGGGTCGCCAGGACGAGCAGATGCTGCGCCAACCCCTAGTTCGGTCCAGGCAGGAATGCCGATGACACCGTGCAGCCAGGAGGCGAGAATATTGTTGCTGTTGTTAGCTGTGCCCGTCTTGTCGAACAGCTCAAAGAAGTAGCTCGAATTCGTAAACATGGTGCTGATGGCAAAACCTGCCAACAGTAAGAGTCACAACATTTGTCCTGCCCGCCGAGCGCGCGATCGAGTACACCAACGCCATGGTAGCGGCAGACCCGGCGAAGGCCAGCAATGCGGTAGCGCTGAAGCCCAAGATCGACCATTGGGAAAAGAAAAAGATTCCGATGCAGGCGCCAAAGATCGCGCCTCCCAGAAGATCCGATGACGTAGGGATCAGCGATGGGATTGCGAAAGAGACCCTGAAAGAGAAGGCCGGCCAGCGCCAGCGCCGAGCCCACCACCCCCGAGGCCAGCACACGCGGGAGCCGAACATGAAACAGGATGAGCCGCTGCGTCTCGGTCAGCGGATGGCCGCCGAGCATAGCGGCAAAGAGCGTGCGCGGAGAGATGGGCACAGCACCGATCGCCAGCGACACCAGGGTGACAAGCACCAGCGCCACCACCAGCATAAGGATGAGGGGCCAGGGACGAATCCTGCTTCTGCCGGCCTCGGGCTGCTTTCTCCGGCGCCCTGGGGACGAAGCGGTCACCGGGGAAACCGTGGCTATTTCCATTGCCAAGATTCGCCTCCAAAGCTGATCTTTACCCCGGCCCGAAAGGTGAAGGGAAGCGCCGGGTAACCAAAAGCTTCGCTGTAATGCTCGCTCAAAAGATTCTGTATATCAGTGTAAGCCGTAAGTGATCGAGTGAACTGGTAGCCGCCGCCCAGTTCGAGGCGTTGGTAAGCGCCATCCAGGTTGCGGTTGGGCAGCAGCAAGGTGTTGCCGAAATTTGAATCGGTGAGGAAGTCGCTGTCGTCGCGGCGGCCGACCAGTGTCCCGGTAAAGGAGCCATACCATTTGGAGCGGTTGTAAGTGAGCCCAAAGTAGCCTGAGTGCGGCGCGCGCCGGAAAGGCCGTGCGCCTACCAGGGGCGAAAAGGCGCCGATCGGCGATGGTGGGAAAGTTCGGGTTGTAGCTGGGCAGCGATTCGCTGGAGAAGGACTGCTGCACCACCGCATCCAGATAGGTGTAGCCGCCGCGGGCAAAGAGATGGCTGCCGATCTGGTACTCGGTCGCGACCTCCGCGCCCTGGGCGCGGAAGGCCTGCGAGTTGACGGCCGCTCCATATTGAACGGCTGGGTCGCTGGCCGCGGGCAGGCCGAGCGCGATCAAGGCCGATTGCGGCACGAATTCGACGCCGTTGGTGAATTCATTGTGAAAGTAGGTCAGGGTGATCCGGGCGCGCCCATTCCAGAGTTGCTGATCGACGCCTCCATCGTAGGTGCGGGAGGTCTCCGGCCCCGATCGGAGAGACGTGATACTGCTTGATCAGCTCAGCGCCATTGGGCAATGCGGCGAAGATGTCGTAAAGAGAGATGCTCTGGTAGTAGATGCTCGGCTCCTTGATGCCTTTGCCGAAGCTGAAGTTGAGCTTGGTCCCGTTGAGCCAATGGGTGTTGGTGGGACGAAAGAGATAGTAGGCAAGGGAAGCGCGTGGCGTAGCCGCGAACCCGAAGAGCCCGTTGTCTTCCAGGCCGCTGCCCAGTGTGTAATAGAGGCGGTTGCGGATGTCCCCTGCCAGTTGAACCGTATAGCTGTAGTTGCCCCGCTCGATAGCTGTGGGCGTTCCTCCAGAGGTAAGCGTCGAGCCGCGCTCGTCCTCGTATTTGAACGCCCCCAGGGCGACGATATGCTCATTGACCCGGTAATCGGTCTGGGCATAGACAAAGTCCCGCTTGCTGGGGGCAAGGTAGTCATTGGGGTAGGTTTCGCCGTAGCTGGCGCCGTATTGGAAAATCGCCTGGCCGCTCACGCTGTAGCCATTCGCACCCTTTATGTTGACCGGAGCGCCCAGGTACACGTCCTCGTCCGGGTCATAGATTCCGGTCGCAGCAAAATCGGTGAAGTTGTAGTTCAAACGCAAGCCGCCGTAGCGTATCTGGTTGTGCCATTTTTCAGTGGTCTGGTTGTTCCAGGCAGCACTGTAGTAGCTATCATGCTCCTTCGCGCTGGCGTCATCGGGAATGCCATAAAGCAGGATGGCATTGGGCTGATCGGCAGAGACGGTGAGGTGCCGGACGGTAAAGCGCAGATCGTTGGCGGTGTTCGGCGTCCAGCCAAAGTTTCCCGCGTAGGTCGCGTTATGAAAGTCACTGTTGGGAGACTATTTTGTGTCTGCGTGGCGGCGAAGGCGGAGTAATAGTCGAAATGGCGATAGGCGCCGCTCAGCGTGCCCACCTGGCGAAAGCTGTTAAAGTTGCCCGCCATCGCCGGAGTAAGTCAGCAGAGGGAAGCAGCGTGTTGCCGCGAGCCGTGGTTAGGCTCACCACGCCTGCCAGGGCATCGGAGCCGTAGAGTGCGCTGTTGGGCTCCCGCAGTACTTCGATTTTTGCGATGCCGACACTATCGATGTTGGCGAATTCAACCGCCCCTCCGATGTCGTCGGCGGGAACCCCGTCGATCAGCACCTTATTGGCGTTGACATTGCCACCGCGTATCGAAAGGCCTGTGGTGCCGCCGGTCTGCCCCGTCTGGGTTATTTGCGCCCCTGGGATCAGGCGCAACGGATCCTGCACCTCGGTCGAGTAACGGTATTGATCCGCGGTCAGTACGCTCACCGCTGCGCCCACCTGGGCGGCGGGTGTTGGGGTCCCGGTCGCAGTGACCGTAACCTGTTGCGTTAGCGTCTGCGTGGCCAGGGTGATGTCTACCTGCGCTTTGCGCCGAAGCCGCGACGAAGACGGCATCGCTGGTGGTGGACTGGAAGGTGGGCGCAACCGCGCGAACCTGGTAGCGAGCGGCTTTTTGCAGATGGAAGAGATAGCTGCCGGTGGCATCGGTGGTGGTTGTTGCGACGACCGACGTGCCGTCGAGTAGGTCCACGGTAGCCGAGACAATGACCGCGCCGAGCGGGTCGGTGACCGTTCCGCGCAAAGTGCCGCTCTCAGCGCCAAAGGTGGTCAACGGCGCCAGCAGTAAGGACAAGAAGAAGATGCTTCGCAAAATCGAGCGATCGAACACGTGCGTACCCCCTCGGGTGGGTGAAGCAAGGCCGTTCTCCTGACTTACGCGTCAACAAACCCTGGCTGCCTTCCCAGGACTATCCCAGTGGCTTTGCACGTCCTTGCCGGGTTCTCTGCGTTCACAGTTACGGGGTAGTGGCGGATTCGCACCGCCTTCTCGTCACCTTGCCGTGGTTGTATGGAAGAACGGAACCATCCGTTCTCGCTTCTATGGGATGAAACTCCTTAGCCAATTCCTCCAATGCGTCGATGGCGACTGGACTTGGATCCTGTATACCGCTGTCGACGTAATAAACCTTGCCCGTCTGGATCGCCGGAAGGGTGCTCCAGCCGGGCCGCTTCTCCAACATACGGATGTCGATCTTCCCCCCGCGAATCAGCAACAGAGAATCCGGAGCCCGGGTGATCACCGCCTCCAAACTTATCTGTGGCCAGTCGGGGACCAGGTCGTCCGTCACCGACTTGGCGCCGGCGGCCTCAACAATCTCAGTGATGAACGCGTGCTTGCCGATGGTGATGATCGGGTCATACCAAACCGGGACCAGGACTCGCGGACCTGGTTTACCCGCGGTGCGCGCTCTAACGGCTTCGATTCGCCTTTCCAGGCTAGCGTTGAGAGCAGCCGCCTGCTGCGGGCGATTGAGCGCCTCGCCGATGCTTGCGACCGAGTGCAGGATGCCGGCAAGGCCGCGCGGGTCGACGAGATAGACCGGTACACCGACCGCTTCCAGTTGGGTGGCGGTTTCCGCCGATCCCGGTATCTCGGTCCCGATTACCAGGTCGGGATGGAAGGAGAGGATCGTCTCGATCGAAGGCTTGACCAGGCTGCCTACACTCGGCTTCTTCAGCGCTGCGGGAGGATACGTTGTGAAGTCGCTAACCGCAACCACATCGTCGCCCGATCCCAACGCGAAGACAGTGTCGGTGACACTGGGCAGCAGGCAGATCACGCGATGCGGGTGGTCTGGCACCGTGACTTTGCGTCCACTCTCATCCGTCAGGACGCGGCTCGCCTGAGCCGGCAGAATCCAGCCGGCGAGCACCATGAACACCAACAGAGCCCGCCTCATGGCGTGGCCGCCTCTCGCGGAGTAACTTCCACCTGTCCTTTGAGAACTAACGGCAAACCGGCAACCAGGAGAAGTACATTGGACGCTTCGCGGGCGACGCTCTGGTTTATTTCGCCCAGCAGATCACGGAAACGCCGGCCCGACGGATATGCCGGCACGACGCCACTGCCCACTTCGTTCGATACCAACACGATCGAGCACGGAGGCGACTTGAGGGCACTGCAGAGCGCCTCGATCGCAATGTGCTCGTCTGCTTCGGCGTCGAGCAGATTGGCGGCGAAGAAGGTCAGGCAATCGATGATCATCAGGTCGCAGCTGGATCCATGGCGGGCGATGGTCTCCGCCAGCCGCAATGGCTCTTCGACGGTTTGCCAGTGAGGTGGACGGCTGCTCCGGTGGCGCTCGACTTTGAGCCGCATCTCGTCATCGTCGCCGGCCTGCGCCGTGGCCACAAAGACGACTCGTGCTGCGCGCTCGCCGATTTGCTGTGCGTAGTGGCTCTTGCCGCTGCGCACACCCCCAAGCAAGAAGGTCACCGTGTTGCGGCGATTTGACTGCATGCGATCGCCTCTGGCGCAGGCAAAGCCCTGGCGCGAAGCGGGATAAAATCAAAAAGGCAGCGTCCGTGCTAACGACCAACTACGTCAGCGAGGTTGCTTTCCAGCTCTCCCATCGAAGCTGAAACGGCCCTGGAGGGCATCTGGCCGGTCTCCTGACTTACGCTTCATCGATCTTGAACAGCCTTCCCGGAATTCGCATCCCAGTGGCTCCAGCTAATTGGTTCAAGCTCTCGGCGCTTACAGTTACGGGGTAGTGGCGGATTCGCACCGCCTTCCCGAACACCAGATTGGTCAACGATAGCTTGGCCGCTGCCGTGCGTCAATGGGTTGGCAGGGGATTTGCGCCCCTTATGGGACCGTTTCGCCAGCCGGCTTGAGGAAAAAACCGTACGTCAGGGGCTGAAGAGGGTGTGTGAGACCGGGGAAAGTCCACTACGCTCCTCCGGATTTCCTATCCAGCTTGGTGGTGTTGGCAAAATTCATGCGGCAGGCTGGGAAGTTGTTAGGGGGAAGGGCGCACAGCAGGTCCCTCGGCTACCTCCGGATTTTCTGTCAAAGGTCGTGGTGTCGGGTAGATCTCGTGCGGCTTTCCTTAAAGAAAGCCGCATACGTGGCCCCTGTTGGTGCAGCGTGTAGGAAATCCGGAGTCCGCTTGACAAAGGGAAGGGTGGTTACTCACCCTATATTCCGCGTATCGGATGGAGGGATTCGTGGGGTGCAGTTGTTAGGGGGAAGGGCGCACAGCAGGTCCCCATTCGACTTCGCTCAGGGCAGGCTCTCGGCTACCTCTGAATTTCCTGTCAAAGGTCGTGGCGTCGGTAGATCTCGTGCGGCTTTCCTTAAAGAAAGCCGCACACGTGGCCGTTGGTTGGTGCAGCGTGTAGGAAATCCGGAGTCCGCTCGGGATGACAAAGTTGAGGACGGCGGCCCAGCTTGGCATTGGTGGAGATGGATGGACGGAGCTGTAAGGAGTTGTGGTCCCCGTTCGACTTTCGCTCATGGGCGGCCTCTTGGCTTCGCTCCCACGGCACGCCGGGGCAGGCGGGATGACAGAGGGGAGGGTGGTTATCCATCCCATATTCCGCGTATCGGATGGCTGAAGCCGTGCTTTCGTTTCGGGAAGACTCAGGCTTCCACCGCAATGGGATTCACCGGGGTTGCGGAAAGCGCCGGGAGAACTAACGAGGGCAGAATGCTGGCGATGGAGGCATAGACCAGGAGTCCGCCGTAGAGCGGGGGACTGATAGCAAAATTCTCGCGCAGGATCTCGGCGATCACCAGGGTAAAAATCAGCGTGGGTGTAAGCGCGATGGAAACCCTTAAGCTGCCTCGGTGACCCCGATGCTTCATGAGGCGCGATTGCAACCAAACCACGCCGATGCGCACAGGGATGATGCACGCCGCAAGCGCAAACCCGTACCACAGAGAGCTGGCGACCAGCGCCGCGGTAGGTACTCCGAGTCCATTGTGAAAAAAGTAAAAGGGAACAAAAAAGGAAGCGAAGAGAGAGATTGCTTCCAGATTCTGTTCTGAAGCAAGAGTGGTCATGCGTTTAGTGAGTGACCGGGCAACCAATCCGGCGACAAATGCGCCCACCAGATAATAGACGCCGAGGGTCTCCGTGATGACCGCGCAGATCAACCCAACCATCAGCAGCAGGGAGAACTCCGAGCCAGGCGCGTAAGGTACCACATAGCGTCCAAGCGCAAGAAAGACCAACGGCATGAACGCGATCAACAGCGCGATCGACCCCCCGGAGATGAGCAGGGTCTTGACCGAATCCGCTTGCGAAATCACGAGAAAAAGAAACACGGCTGTCACTTCGCCGGCGACTGCGTGCAAGGCAACTTCAGATTGCTCCTGGTGGTCCAGGCCGGAGTGGGGCAGCATATCGAGAATAAAACCGGTCGAAGGGGTAAGAACCGCGAGCGCGAGCAGCCAGTCGACCTGCCAGCCAAGATGGAGAGACACGGCGGCGATGCGCGCGCAAGCCACCAGGACCAGTCCGCGCCACGCGAAGTGTCCAGCCAAGGATGGCAGCTGGCGGCGAAGCTCTGCCAGGTCGACTTCCAGGCCGGCAAAGAGAAACAGCGATGCAATACCCAGGGTCGAAAGATAGGAGATGACGCTGTCCACTGCCAGGGGCTTGAAAAAACCAGCCACAATGATTCCGAAAGCAAAGCAAGTGAGCTGAGCAGGCAGCCGGAAGCGCTGCAACGCGCGAGGAATGACCAGCAGGCCAAAGACCACCGTCAGGTAGATAAAGGTCGTGCGTGGTCCTTGCAATGCCGCTCCAGGTGAATCGTTGCCCGGGGGGAAAGGGGAGGATATTAATTTATCGCGCTGGCGTCATTCAGGAAACGGAATTCTACAGCTCTTTCAGCAGCCACCGCACGGATCGCTTCTGTATCTCGATGTACTGCGGGGCCCACATGGCATGGATCGTATGGCCGACCGCGGTAAAGACCACCCGCCCCTTGCCGAAATCGTAGGCCCATCCGGAGATCGACTTGGTGCCCAGATCCTCGAACCTCAGCCCATCGATGTTTTCCGCCTCCAGAATGACGTACTTTGGGTCCTTGTCGTAGATCACGTAGTGCTGCTCATCATTGACCATGAACGAGCTCATACCGTCCGTGATGGGATGTTTGTTCGCGCTGGCACGCACCTGGAACGGACGCAGGGGTGGGTGGCTGATGTAGGCCCCGCCCATTACCTCACGGTAGTTTTTCGAGCTGAGCGAGATGTGGCTGCAGTTGTGAAGAGCATAAAAGCCATTGCCTGCGGTCACAAAGTCTTTGACCGCCGCCCCCTGCTCCTCCGTGATCCAGGTCATGGGCTTCGGATCAGGGAACGTTTTTGGGGTTTCCAGATCTGCCTCGTAGGCCGTGTATGCATCGGGACCAAGATAACCATCGGGCCAGATCATGCCGTCGCGCAAGATCAGAAGAAGCTGAT
The DNA here is from genome assembly GCA_963746595.1 of uncultured Acidobacteriaceae bacterium. Lineage (GTDB taxonomy): Bacteria > Acidobacteriota > Terriglobia > Terriglobales > Acidobacteriaceae > PALSA-350. Next base: position 166,207 of record CAVVBS010000007.1, on the reverse strand, counting down.
AATTCTTAAGCAAGGCTGCTGAGATCTGGTCGTATTGGATGGTGTAGTCGATCGGAATATCGAGGTCTCTGAAGACCTTGTCCAAGCTCACTCGAATGTAATCGGGGTTGTGATAACGATCGCCGATCAGCGCCAGGGCGCGCGGCTTTCCGTTGGTCCGGGCAGATTGCGACTGCACGGTCGCACCAGTGCCCAGGCCGAGCAATCCTGCACCGGCCACCATGCCGGCATTCCGAACCAGGGCTCGTCTGGAGAAATTCGTACGAAATAATTTCATAAGGCCCCCTTGGGTCTGGTCGTTGCCCTCGTCGCTTTGGACTATTCGGCCGGCACAAACAGAATGCTGACCGGCGCCGGAACATCCATCACGTGGCCCGTCGGCTTCAATTGACCGTCTTTCTGATCCACAGCAAAGACAACCATCTGATCAGATTTCTGGTTTGCGGCCACGAGGTATTTCCCGGTCGGATCCAAGGCAAAATTTCTAGGGATTTTCCCTTGCGTGGGTTGGACCTGTACCTTGGTCAGCGTCCCCTTGTCAGGATCGATGGCAAATACGGTGACACTGTCGTTGCCGCGGTTGGAGGCATACAAGAACCGCCCTGACCGGTCCACCTCTATCTCTGCCGAGTCGTCTTCTCCTTTGAAGCCGGAAGGCAAGGTGGAAATGGTTTGCACTGGTGTCAGCGCCCCCTTGACCGGATCGTAAGCAAAAACAGCAACGCTCGATCCCATCTCACAGAGCGTGTAGGCGAACTTTGCCTCTTTCCCAAACGTAAAATGCCTCGGCCCTAAGCCCGGCTTCACCGTGGCAAAGGCAGGATCGTTAGGCGCGAACGTTCCTTTGGCCTCATCGACGCGATAAATCTTGACCTGATCCAGGCCCAGATCGGGCACGAACAGGAAGCGACCGTCGGGCGAAAGCACGACCGCATGCGCGTGAGGTCCCGTTTGGCGAGCCGGGTTCACACTCCCACCGCTGTGTTGATCGAAACCGGTCCTTTCACCGATGCTGCCGTCGGCCTTGATAGCAAAGGAGGCGACGTTTCCGCTTCCATAGTTGGCCACGAAGAGCGTCTTGCCGGTTTTGTCTAGGACCAGGTGGCATGAGCCGCCTCCGCCCGCATCCACCTTGTTAAGAAACGTCAGCTCGCCGGTCTTGGGGTTGATGGAGTAGCTGCTGATGAAACCGTTCTTCTTGTAGTCATCCGCGCCCGGTTCCGGACCCATTTCCGTCACCGCGTATAGGAAGCGATGTTGGGGATCGGTAACAAGCCATGAGGGATTCGGCAACTCGGCAACCAGGCCGGTTGAAGTGAATTGGCCCGTCTTAGGGTCGAAACGAAAGCCATAGATGCCTTTGCTTGTGGGCCCGGTATAAGTTCCGACATACACGAAATAAGAGCTTGCCACGTTCCTACCTTTCGCCGGCGCAGCCAGGGCCTGCGGAATAGCGGCACAGGCCGCCATGAAAAATCCCAGGAGTACAGAGGCCGCCCATGTTTTTGAAATCCGCCCAAGTTTATACCCCATCTCGTTCTCCTCTCGACCCGCGACCTGTATTCCTTGTCCAACGTCCCCGCCGAGCCCTTGGTCGAGTAGGCGCTGCTAGCGATCGTTGGTATCGTCTACTCGCCGGAGATCGGCGTCATTCATGACGCCAATGGTCACAATCGCGAAGGTAAACACTTCTGTCCCAGGTTCTAGATGGCCCGCGATGACCCTGTCCGGCGTCGCCAGGGTCATGTGGGGATGAAGCCTGCCGTCGATCACGTATCCATTCATGCTCACCAAATCAGCGGGTTGGGTGGGATTCTTTTCGAAGGTGTCCTCGGTTGGCAGGGTTCGGTTGGTCACCTGATGCACCTGGTAACCGCGCACCGATCCTATAGCCGAAAGAATAACCCCATTTTGAATGTGCTCCTGCTTCACCATCTTTTCGAGGCCGGCAAGCAAATCGGTCTTGTACTTCAAACGAATAACCACCACTCGATCGAAGTGCCCAGTAATGGCGTATGCGTCGGGAACCTGGTCGCTGTTCGCCCTCGCATCCTCGGCAGGACGAGGGATGGTGACCGCGCGCCGGGTTTCCTGAGCGAGAGTCGTGCTCGCCGCCAACAGAAAGACAAGCAGAATTCTCATAGCATTCTCCAATCCGGTTCGGGATGTGGAGTCGCCCAGTCCGCATCGCCGCCAATGTTGGCTGGAAAGAAAGCGACCCGCCGTATCCACCCCAAAGCGAAGAGGCGGGTAGGGCGGGTCTGGCCGAATCGCCGAATCAGAATACTTCTTTAACGAAATGAGCCGTCTTGACGCCTGCCTTTTCCGTGTAGTAGACGGTAACCTTGGCAGACTTCTCGGTACCCTTGCCGACCCCCTTACCGGTATCCTTCGCGGCGTCCTCGGTAAAGTGGAAGGTATCTACGCTGCCATCCGCGGTCTTCACCGCAATGGTTTTTGCGCCTCTATCCACATGGGTGACGGTACCCTCGGTTGCCTTTAACCCGTCGTCGCCTATGTTGTCGAATTCGTGAGCTGTTTCTTTAGATCCGTCGACTGTGTAGTGCACGGCGACCTTGCTGCCATCTTTCACGCCGTCCACCGTGCCCTTCGCCGCATCCTTAGAGCCGTGGACAGTCACGTCGCCAACGTAGTGAAAGGTGTGTTCGGTGCCGTCGGCGGTCTTGACCACAACGGTCTTGGTCCCGGTGTCGACCTTTGTCACCGTCCCATCCACAGCGTGAACCACGTCCTGTGCGGCAAAACTCATCGATGTCGATAGCGCCAAAGCACTCACCAGGGCGATTGTTTTGAACATGACCATCCTCTTTTCTCGATTAGTTAAGTATCGGGCCCGATCAATAAATAGACAATATCTCTTATATCACTTTCGAGACCTTGGCTTCGGCTACCAACCGCTGCTACCAACCCCCGCCGAGTGCCTGGTAGAGCTGTACGTAGCTCTGCAACTCGGTATACCATGCCTGGGTTGTCTGCAGTTCGGAGGTGAAGTATTGCTGCTGCGTGGTAAGGACTTCGAGGAAGCTGGTGGCTCCTCCCGTAAAACGAACGTTCGCCAACCGCGACGTTTCTCGGTAGGTTGTTGTTTGTTCCTCCAATTTCACGCGGTACAGTCGGGATTGCCTATAGGCAACCAGGCTGTTGGCGACATCGGCGAATGCCTGCTGCACCGTTTGTTTGTACGTGAGCTCAGCCTGCTCTCGTTGTGCCAGGGCCAGGCGGTATTCGCTGGTGATTCGTCCTCCGGCGTAGAGCGGCTGTGACAGCTGCCCACCCAGGACCCAGAAGGTAGCCGGTCCTTGCAGGAAGCTCGTCAATGCCGTGCTTGTCGCCCCGAAAGTACCGGTTAAAGGGAGCTGGGGGAAGAAAGCGGCCTTAGCTACGCCAACATTAGCGTTGGCCGCAACCAGTGCCTCCTCAGCCTGACGAACATCAGGACGGCGCTCCAGGATCGCCGAGGGCAAACCCGCCGGCACGTCGTCCAGATGCGGTTCATCGATCAGGCGCAGGCCGCGGTTAATCGGCCCGGGATTTCTGCCCAGCAGCACGCTAAGCTGGTTTTCAGTCTGTTCAATCGATTGTTGAAGAGTAATGACCTCGGCCTCCGCTTGTTGCACAAGCAGCTGCGACTGATACACATCCGTGATCGCGTACTCCCCACCCTTGTAGTTAATGGTATTAATGCGCAGGCTGTCCTGATCGGCCGTCACCGTCTTCTTGGAGAAGTCGAGCTGCGAATCTAACTGGCGCAATTGGAAGTAGGCCGATGCTACGCTGGCGATGAGCGTCGTTTGAACGAGACGTTGAGCGTACTGGCTTCCCAGAAGATTGGCGCGGGCGGCCTCTGTCGCTCTGCGGTATTGTCCCCAGAAGTCCACCAGGTAATTTAGCTGCAGGCCTGCGGTGTCAAGCGTGGGAGCGCCCGGGGTGGCTGCAGAGCGTGTGTTCTGTATTCCGAAACTCCCCGTCAGGGTTGGAAGTTGATTCGCCCGCGTCACTCCGAGAGATGCTTGGGCCTGGAGGATGTTGCTGGCAGCGATGCGCATGTCATAGTTGTTGGTGAGCGCCTCTTTGATCAGGCTCTGCAGTACTTCGTCGGTGAAGACAGACTCCCACTTCATCTCGGCGAATGGCTGGCCTGCGCCGAGCGCGGGTGCCAGCCCGCGATACTGGCCGGGTACATCGACCGTAGGGCGTTTATAGTTGGGGCCCACCTTGCAACCAGACAAAGTGAGCAACAACGCGGCGGCACTGATGACTCTGGCTCTCATTTAACCGTTCCTGACTCCGCCGCTGCCTCAGGTGGCCGTTTCTCGCCGCTGAAAAGGAGGCCCGCTCGCTCCACAACATCAAAGGAAACAGGAATAAAGAAGATGGCGATAAGAGAGGCCGTGAGCATGCCCCCGATCACCGCCGTGCCCAGCACACGTCTGGAGACTGCGCCTGCTCCGTCTGCGGTCCAGAGCGGTACGCAGCCGAGAATAAAGGCGAAGGCGGTCATCAGGATGGGCCGCAGTCTGAGCCTGGCGCCGGCCAGTGATGCATCGAGTAACGACTTGCCGCTTTCGTATTCGTCTTTGGCGAATTCAACGATCAGAATCGCGTTCTTCGCGGATAGCCCGATCAACATCACCAGGCCAACCTGGGCATAGACGTCGTTGTCCAGACGCCGAAAGTACAGCGCGGCGAACGCTCCGAAGATCGCGATCGGCACGCCCAAAAGGACACTGAAAGGGAGAGTCCAACTGTTGTACTGTGCGGCCATGATCAGAAATACGATCACAAACGACAAGGCAAAGATCACGACCGGGCTTACCCCTTGCGCAGCTTTGACCTCCTGGTATGTCATGCCGGTCCAGTCATATCCCATCTGCGACGGCATCGTTTGTTTGAAAACATCTTCAAGCGCTGCAATCGCCTGCGCCGAGCTATACCCCGGCGCAGCAGCTCCGTTAATCTGCACCGCCTGAAACTGGTTATATCGGGTCACAAACTCCGGGCCATCCTGCCGGTCGATCCCCGTGAGCGTGCTGAGCGGAACCAGTTGATTGGTAGCGTTCATGACGTAGAACTTACCCAGGTTGCTGGGCGAAGTGCGGTAGCTTCCTTCTGCCTGGATATATACCTGCCACTGCCGGCCAAAACGAGTGAAGTAATTTACCAGCGCCCCGCCCATAAAGGTCTGCAGAGTCTGGTACACGTCTCCCAGGGCTACCTGTTGCGTGAGTACCTTTGCCTTATCCACGGTCACCCCGACCTGTGGAACGCTCAGCAGGGCAGTGGTCATCACGCCCGCCAACTCTGGCCGTTTGTTCGCTGCTGCAAGAAAGACTTGCTCTTGCTCCGCCAGGAACTCGGTGGTTCCGCCGGAGCGATCTTCGAGTACGAAACTAAATCCTCCCGAGGTTCCCACACCGGGAATAGCGGGCGGAGGGAAGGAGAAGGCAATGCCCGAAGTGACTTTGGAGAGGGCCGCGGCGAAGTGCCGCTTAATGGCGTCATAGCTCTCGTCGGGAGTCTTTCTGTCTGCCCAATCTTTGAAGGAGACAAAAAAGAAGGAGCTGTAGGTGGTGCTCACTCCGCTCAGCAAGCTATAGCCCACCACCGAGCTGACGTACCTTACTCCCGGCGTCTTCATCAGAATATCTTCGACTTCCCGCGAAGCGGCTGAAGTTCGCTGCAGTGACGATGCCGGAGGCAATTGCAGTCCTACAAACATGAATCCCTGGTCTTCATCAGGAAGAAAGCTGCCGGGAACGTTCTTGCTGAATAGGTAGGTTCCTCCAACAATCAGCAGCAGCAACACAAAAGCAATGCTGGACTTGTGGATCAAATGCCGGCAGGTGTTTACATATCCATCCGTAGCCCGGCCAAAAACCCGATTGAACCAGCGGAAGAAGGCGCCCAGAGGGCCGCGGAACTCCTTCTTGGGACGAAGCAGCATGGCAGCGAGAGCAGGGCTGAGGGTCAACGCATTGAAGGCGGACAACGCTACGGAAACCGCAATGGTGACCGCAAATTGTTGGTATAGCCTGCCCGTGATGCCGGGGATGAAGGCGGTCGGGATGAACACTGCAGCCAGGATGAGAGCAATGGCGATGACCGGCCCGCTGACTTCCTCCATCGCGCGCAATGCTGCATCGTGCGATGTCATACCGTTCTCGATATGGTGCTCCACCGCCTCCACCACTACGATCGCATCGTCGACCACCAGGCCGACCGCGAGCACCAGGCCGAATAGCGAGAGCGTGTTGATTGAAAATCCGAGCAAAGGAAAGATGATGAAAGTTCCAACCAGTGAGACAGGGACCGCCAACAGGGGAATCAGCGTGGCTCTGGTGCCCTGAAGAAAGAGGAACACCACGAAGGTGACCAATGCCAGGGCTTCGAGGATGGTGTTTTCGATATCCTTGATGCCCGAAGTGACGGCGAGCGTGGTGTCCAGCGCGACCACGTAATTTAGTCCTTCAGGGAACCTGGTCTTTGCCTCCTCCATCACCTTGCGGACAGCGATTGCCGTAGTGACTGCATTGCTCCCCGGGGCCTGGTAAATCGCCAGCAGCGCGGCGGGTTTGCCGTTGTAACGGCCAATCACTGAGTAATTCGCTGCCCCTAATTCCACTCGGGCGACATCTTTCAGGCGGAGAATTCCTCCGTCGCTATTCGCGCGAACGATAATCTGGCCAAATTCTTCCGCGGAGGGAAGCCGCCCCGGTGCACGCACAGTGTAAGTGAACTGTTGGCCTGGCGGGACCGGCTCCCCGCCGATCTGGCCTGCCGGGTTCACTGTGTTTTGCGAGCGCAGGGCGTTCCCAATTTCCGGGATGGTCACACCCAGGTTGGCAAGTTTATCGGGATTAACCCAAACCCGCATTGCGTACTGCCCAGCGCCGAAGATCGACACCGACGCGACGCCCGGCACCCTTGTCAATTCGTCATTCAGGTTGATGTATGCATAGTTGGCAAGAAATATATTGTCGAAGGCTGTGTTGTCTGAGGAGAGATCAATCAACATCAATGGCGAAGCCGTCGACTTCTGTACCGTCACACCGTTGTTGATAACCGCACTCGGTAACTGCGCATTGGCTTGCAAGACCCTCATCTGGGCAAGGATCTGGTCGGTGTTGGCAACGGTGTCGATGCCGAAGTCCACGGTAAGAGACATCTGGCCGTTACTCGCGTTCTGCGAGGACATATAATTCATGCCATCCACGCCGGCCATCTGCTGCTCGATCGGCGTCGCGACGGACTGGGCGACCGTGTTGGCGTCAGCGCCGGTGTAGTTGGCAGTCACTTGAATCTGCGGGTCGCTGATGTTGGGAAACTGGGAAGTAGGAAGGCGAAGCAAGGCGACAACGCCGGCAATGACCATCAATATCGATATCACGATGGCCACGATAGGCCTGTTGATGAAGAACTTCGACATTAGTCGTGCTCCGCGGGAGCAGCCACAAATGGCTTGGGACTTACCGGCGTGCCTTGTCTAACCTTCATGAAGCCTTGAACGATGACCTGGTCCCCTGGCTTCAGTCCATCTTTGATGATCCAGTCGGTGCCGACGCGATCGCCCACTTTTACAATGCGGAAGCCGGCCTTATTTCCCGGTTCGACCACCGCAATCTGATACATTGATTGCACCTCGATGACGGCTGCTTGCGGCACCACCAGCGCCCCCTCATTCATCCCCGTCTGGAATCGGATGCGCCCAAAGCCACCGGGACGGAGCACAGCGTCAGCATTCGGAAATTCGGCGACCAGTTGTATGGTTCCGGTCTGGCTGGTAATTTCTCGATTGACCAGGACGATGCGCCCCTTCTGTGGGTAAGAGTCGCCGTTAGCCTGGATAAACTCCAGAACAGGACTGGCCACACGCTTACCGCTAATCAACCGAAAAAATGTCTGTGCTTCACTTAGATAATCGCTTTCGCTGATATTGAAGTATGCCCAGATGGGATTTACCTGGGACACCGTGGTCATTGTGGTCGTGGTGCCCACCAGGTTGCCGACCTGGGCAGTGGAAAGCCCCGCGATGCCGTCGATGGGGGAGTAGACTTTGGTCCAGGACAGGTTCAACTGCGCTTGCGCCAGTTGCGCTTTTGCTGCATCCAGTTGGGCCGTGCTCGCGGCCTGGGTCGCGATATCAGTATCCAGTTGCTTTTGCGGAATAGCGCTCTGCGCGGCGAGCGGTCTGTCGCGCGCAACATTGGTGTCCGCATTGGACAAATTTGCCACGGCTACCGCCACCTGCGCCTTGGCTTGCTCGATCGCTACTTCAAATGCGCGAGGATCTATTTCATACAGCAGTTGCCCCTTTTTTACGAAAAAGCCATTGCGATAGTTTTGCTCCAGCAGGTAGCCCTGAACTCTAGGCGTAATCTGCGCGTTAGTGCGCCCGTTTAACTGGGCTACCCACTCGTGGTAGACCGGAACATTCCGCTGGACAACCTCCGTGACCTCGACATCCGGCGGGCTGGGCCGAGGAGTTTCCTCTTTCTCCCGGCATCCGTTCAATAGTGTTGCTGACAATAGAATTGTGAACAGGGCATTAAACGGTAGCGAGCATCGCGGCGGCTGGGGTCGAGATCGCATGAACACTCCTGGTTCGGGTGCCGATTCCGGACGAACATTATCTGCACAGAGTGGGGCCCTCGATCCCGGTCGTGCGGGGGTCGCAATGCTACCTGTCGGGGGGTACCAGAGGACTTTAGCACACGTTTCCGCGCGTCGGAGATTCCCAGGAGTAATCTGCGATTTCTCCCGAGGAGATTTCTTGCGGTTACTGGCCGATGGATGCGCCGGATCGGTCGTGTTTTTCTTTTCGTAGGGGGAAACGCGAACCTTGAAATTCCTTTGCGAGGGCGGTCAGCTCATGTTGTGCCCACCGCAGATACATTGTGCGTTGGGCTCGTACAACCGAGGTGGTCCAGGTAGGCGGCGACTTGATCCCAGCCCCCGTGCCCTGTCGCTAATGCTGTATAGCCATCGGGTCTAATCAGCCAGAGTCCGCCCGGATGGAAAGGCTTTCGGACATTCGGATCGAGAATGCCGCGATACCGCGCAACCAATTTAGAAGCTGCGCCGCCATCTTCCGTAAACAGCGCAAAACGGGGCGTTGCCCCGGCCCCAACGGGCGTTTCCCCTGGACGAATGGGAGCCCGTTCACCGGCGGCCGGGCCACCGTGCGCGTATACGCCGCCGGCATTGAGCGGGCTGTGGGAATAGCCGATCGAAAGCTCTGTCAGTACTTCGGCCACTGCCTTACGTATCGGCGACAAGCCAAAGATAAGGGACGCGATATGGTTGCGAATGGATTGTTTGACATCTCCCGTGATCAGGCCGATCGAGGTTGCCCGGCCAGTCGCTTGCAGCACCTGTCTCCCGACTTCGCTGCGCTCCAAACTGTAACTATCCAGAAGCGGTTCGGCCGCGCAACTCCCGCGATGAACGAGCGCCAGCTTCCAGGCAAGATTGCATGCATCCTGGATCCCCGTATTCATTCCCTGTCCACCTGCCGGGCTATGGATATGGGCCGCATCGCCGGCCAGGAACACCCGGCCTGCCCGATAGTCGGCGACTTTGCGCTCATTAATACCAAAGCCGGCCAGCCAGACTGCTTGCGAAGCGACGATACCGCCCGGACCGCGCTGATCCAGAATCGCCTGCACCTCTGCCAAGGTTGGATCGGACCTCTGGGCATTCCCGACGTCGGCGATGATCCGGTATCGGCCTTCCACGATGGGAAAGATTGCGAGAACGCCATCCGCGTGCCAGGCGATGACCACTTCTTGCTTCCACGGGAGATCGCTCAGATGGACGTCAGCCAGTATCCAGTTGCTGGGCATGGTGTCCCCAACGAACTCCATCCCCAACTGATGGCGCACGGTGCTGTGGGCTCCATCGCATCCGATCAACCATGCCGTTTCGAGCTGCTCCTCATGGCCGTCCGCGTGGCGTAGTGTGGAGACCACGCTATCCGCGGAGACTGCGAGCTGTATCAGCTCGACGCTGCGTTCCACCTGTACCCCAAGGCCGTTCAAATGTTCATCCAACAGCCGTTCCGTCTCACTCTGCGGAAGCATCAACGCGTAGGGGTGCGGAGAGGCCACTCCATCGAGACTCACGTGAGCTATCTGCTTGCTGCCCTCCACGATTCCGACGGCCGAAACTTTATTACCTGCGTCGATCAAGGGCCGGCTACAGCCGGCGGAGTCCAGCAGTTCCAACGTCCGGCTCCACAGCACCAGTGCCTTCGATTTATCCGTGCGTTGCGCCGCCTTATCGACGATCCGGACAGAAACGCCATATCGGGCAAGGCCAACCGCCATCGCTAATCCGACCGGCCCAGCGCCTGCTACAAGAACATCTGTGTTCATCGGACTGCTCCTACGAAGGAAATGAAAAGCCTCTCGACGTGCGAAAAGTCGAAGTATATCTTAGGACGATGGGCCCGGCAGAGGAGAACCGCAACACGCAGCAGCACCGATCAAAAAAACTGCTGTTGGCCGCCTTGATGTTTCTCGCCCTTGTACCGGTGGCTCGGTCGCAGCAAGCCACGCCGCCCGCCAGCCCCACGGACACAACAGAACAGCAGGAGGACTCGAGAGCGATTAGTACCCGCGAGTTTCTCGGTCTGGGCAGGCTGCCGGATGCGCGTATGGCCGCTGAGGGCGGCAAAATCTTCGCACCCACCTGCGGGTTTTGTCATGGGGCCGATGCCCGCGGCGCGAGTGGTCCCGATCTCCTGCGGTCTCCGGTCGTCCTGGACGACAACCAGGGCGAGCTGATCGGGCCGACCGTGCACGACGGCAGGCCTGCGAAAGGGATGCCGGCGTTCTCCTCGTTCACCAACGAGCAGCTTCGCGACATTGCTGAATATCTCCACTTGCAAGTGGAACTGGCCGCGAACCGTGGAACTTATAAGGCTCTCAATGTAGTCACCGGCGATGCCAAGGCGGGAGAGGCCTACTTCAACGGCTCGGGCAAATGCAACACTTGCCATTCGGTAACCGGCGACCTGGCGCATCTCGGATCGAAGATGAGCCCATCGGATCTGCAACAGACCTTTTTGTATCCTGGCTCCAGGAATCGAACTCCTCCCCAGGTCACGGTCACTCTAGAAGATGGCAAGACCGTGAGTGGGACGCTAAAGCATCTTGATGACTTCTACGTTGCGTTCTACGATGCCGGCGGCAACTACCAGTCGATCACTTTAAAGAAAGGCATCGCGGTGCAAGTAGAAGACAAGCTCGTCTTCCATCGCCAGATGCTGGATAAGTACACCAACCAGCAGATGCATGACCTTACCGCCTACCTGGTTACGTTGAAATGAAATTTGCCGGCCTTCTCCTGTCCTTTTCCTGCTTGCTTGGGTGGTTACCCGGCGTATCCGCGGCCCAGGCGCTCGATCCGCAGAAGTTGGTGCAACCGGAGCCGACGGATACCTGGCCCACATACAACGGCGATTACTCGGGACGAAGGTTTAGCCCGCTCAAGCAGATTCACGCTTCCAATGTCCATGAGTTGTCCGTGGCCTGGACCTATCGTGTGGCCGTCACCGGTGGCGCCATGCGCGGAGTGGGAGAGCCGGACATCAAGTCCACTCCGTTGATGGTGAACGGCATTTTGTACTTCACTATTCCTGATCACGTGTACGCGGTAGACGCGCGTACTGGGCTCGCGCTTTGGCACTACGACTGGGTGGACAAGGGCGGTCATCTGATCGGCAATCGCGGGGTGGGAATGTACGGCGAGTGGTTGTACTTTCTGGCCCCCGATGGCTGGTTCATCTCGCTGGAGGCGAAGACGGGCAAAGAGCGCTGGAGAAAGAAAGTAGCCGACGAGAAGATGCAATACTTCACCACCGGGGCGCCCATGGTGGTTGGCAATCATGTGATCGTGGGCGTGGGCGGCGACGCAATCGATGTTCCCGGCTATCTGGAAGCGCGTGATCCGCAGACGGGGGAATTACAGTGGCGCTGGGATAGCGAACCGAAAAAAGGAGAACCTGGATCGGAGACCTGGCCCAACGAGTACGCCATGGCTCACGGCGGAGGCATGACGTGGCTGCCGGGCACTTACGACAAGGATCTCAACCTTTTGTATTGGGGAACAGGCAATGCCAACCCGGTGATGGCAGGCCAGGGCAGGAAGGGCGCCGATCTTTATACTTGCTCGATCGTGGCCCTCAATGCGGATACCGGCAAACTGGTTTGGTACTTTCAGGGCTCGCCCCACGATACGCATGACTGGGACAACACGGAAACCCCGGTGCTGTTCGACGCCGAGGTCGACGGCAAGCCGCGCAAACTGCTGGCGCAGGCGGCGCGCAACGGATATTTTTTCGTCCTCGATCGCACCAACGGAGAAAACATCCTGTCCAAACCCTTTGTCCCGCTTAACTGGTCCAAGGGCGTCGATGCCAAGGGGGAGCCGATACCCGACCCACAAAGGGAACCGACCGTGGATGGTAACCTGCTGACGATTTACGGGGGCGGGGGCACCAATTGGATCCCTCCCAGTTACAGTCCGCAAACCGGATTGTTTTACGTCAACGCGGTTCGCGGCTACAGCGTGACCTACCTGACCGATACCAGCGAACACCCGGAGGGATACGGAGGTTCAATCCGCGAGCTTTGGTCGCAGCATGTGCTGGAGGCGCTCGACCACAAAACCGGAGAGGTGAGATGGAGCCACGCGTATATCAACGTCGACGGCCTGGGCGGCGGTTTGGGCGGCCCGGGAATCCTGACCACTGCCGGCGACCTATTGTTTAGCGGTGATTACAGCGGCAATCTGATCGCCTTCAACGCCACCAAAGGCGACATACTATGGCACTTCCCTATGCTGCACTCGCTCAGCAACGGGCCCGAGACCTATTTGTTAGACGGCCGCCAGTATCTAGTTGCTGGAGGAGGCGATACTCTGTACGCTTTCGTCCTGAATTAAGGTAGCTACTTCTTTTCCGTCTCCTGCAGAAACTCAACCAGGTAATCCTTCCACACCGCGGCCATGGTGTGGGTGCCGTGTCCGCGGGTAGCATCCGAGATGGGGATAAGGATGAACTTCGCGTGCGGCATTCTCGTCACCATTTTTTGCGCGATGCCGAGTTCGGGCGGGTTGATAAAGTCATCGGCGGAATTGATCCAAAGCACAGGTGCGGTAATGGTGCTGAGCTTCGGTTCGGGATTGTAGTTGCGCGAGGCGTCCACGTAGTAGAGGAAGTTGTTAGCGTCGGTGTGTGCAATGAGAGAATCGAGCGCGCGATCGACGGCACGTTCGGCGGCGACCCGTGTGGGGTAGTCTTTCTGTAGTCTTAGCGGCGCGGAGCCGGCAATCAGGATCATGTCATTAGCGCCGCGCAGGCCTTCGACCGGTTCCGCGGTATAGGCGCCGTTCTTCCAGGCGGGATCATTGCGGATCATCTGCATTGCCATGTAGCGAAACATGCGGTTCCGACCGGCAATCTCCACCGGCAGGCAGGCGAATGGGGCCAGCGCGTCAGAAAATTGGGGATACGTCTCGCCCCACACGAAGGATTGCATGCACCCCATGGAGGTACCGAGAATCAGCCGCAAATGATCGACATGCAGGCCGTCCACCAGTATGGCGTGTTGCGAGGCGACCATGTCGTCATAGTCATAGTGAGGGAACTGCATGCGCAGGCCATCGGAGGGCTTGCTCGACTCGCCGTGGCCGATGTCGTCGGGAAGGATGATGTAGAACTTTGTAATATCCAACGGCTGCCCGGGCCCGAAGAGCACGTCGGAGAAGACCGGGTTGAGGAGGGAATGGGCGTCCCCACCCGTGCCGTGGAGAAGCAGGATGGCGTTGTCGGTGTGTCCGGCCGCATCGCGGTGAGGCTTGCCCAGGGTGAGGTAGTGGAGCTTGAGCTCGGGTATGGATTCGCCGCTGCCGAAGTGGAAGTTGCTGATGACGTAGTTGCCATCCTGCACAGGCCAATGCGTCGGAGGGTGGGCGGTCTGGGCGCTGCTAACCGCACTTGCCAGCAGCGCGGCTAGAACGAGTCGGCCGAAGGGCATGCTATTGACCGCCCCCGTACGGGCTAGGCGTCTTGCGCACCGGAGGCTTGTAGTTGACCAGTTCATCCACCGGCCTCTTTCCCGCCCACGCGATGCCACGAAGCAGCATGGCCTGAATCTGTGGGTTGGCGTAGTTGGCGTAGGTATGGCCCTGCATCCAGACAAACGCCCGCGCCGGCTGGCCACCAGGAAGGGCGTGTTCATAAGTCCAGATCTGCGGAACGACCTCTCCCTTGTGCTTGCCGGCGCTGGGAGTTCCAGGGATCACGGCGGTTGCGAGCACGTGGATCGCCGGATCCTTGGCCCATGTCATGGAGTAGAACGCTTCGTCGAAGATCGTGATGTCCGACATACCCGCCATGATGGGGTTTGATTTGTCCACGATTGTGTAAGGGATATCCGCGCCCAGGGTGTAGTTCACCTCGCCATGTTTCTTTGCTCCGCCCACCAGGGTAGCGAAGTAAGCAGGATCGGGACCACACAGTGAATCGTGGAGGCTGACGATCCCGCCTCCACGTTTGACGAAGGCTTCGAGCGCGCTCTTTGCACTATCACTCATGTAGCCGTCATCTCCCTTATAGATGACAAGCACGTCAACGCCCTCAAGTTCTTCAGCGCTGGGGTGATGCAAAGAGCCATCGACGATGGCCCCATGCTCGGTGAGGAGCTTGCTCCAGTCGGCGAGAAACTGCGGATAGTCGTGCTGGCCAATCTGGTGAGTCTTAAGCCCAGCCTGGAGGTAAACATGCATTCCGTTGGGGTTCTGGCCCCATATCCGAGGTGCGCCTTGCTCAGCGGGGGTAGCCTGCTGCGCCGACAACGGCAATAAACACAAAATCGTGCTCAGAGCTAGAAAAGAGAAACGCGATACCCGTGAAATCATAACCACCCCTTGGGGAAACAGATCTGACTGAACAACAGATCAGCATATGCCATCCGACCGTTGGCAATTATAGCCCGCGATGGGAAAGGGGGAAATGGCGTATAGTATCGCTTTACAATACTAACGCCTCGCGATACCATACTGCATGATCGTCAGCTTCGGCGACGCAGATACCAAACTGCTTTGGGAGACTGGCAGAAGCCGCAGAATTCCAGCCAATCTTCGACGTGTCGCGTTGCGAAAATTGATGATCCTGAACGCCGCCTTAGAGCTTGATAACTTACGCGTCCCGCCGAACAATAGGTTGGAAGAATTAACAAAGGACAGGAAGGGTCAACACTCTATTCGCGTAAACGATCAATACCGAATCTGTTTCGCTTGGAATGCGGGAAACGCATTCGAAGTGGAAGTCGTGGATTACCACTGAAAGGGCGAGGAACGTCATGGCTCACGCAGCACCGCAGATCAAGTCCACACATGCTATCCATCCAGGAGAGATTTTGCTGAAGGAGTTTCTGGAGCCGATGGGGCTTACACGATATCGCCTCGCCAAGGATATCCACGTCACGCTTCCGCGAATCAATGACATCGTACACGGCAAGCGATCCATCAGTGCGGACACTGCGCTCCGCCTCGGCACGTATTTTGGCCTTCCCGCGCAATTCTGGATGAATTTACAAGCGGACTACGATTTGCGCTTGGCACGCGCCAACAAGGACATCAAGAAGATTAAGCCGCGGGTAGCAGCGTGAGCTGTTTCGACTGAGCCAGGCCCTACGATGCCGATCATCCAGCCCTCTTGACACCATAGAAGTCAGGAACCACTCCGCTTTGCGATCGCGTAGTAAGGCTGGTTCGAAAGAGTCGAATTGAAGGCCGGGTAGAGCCACGCCGCATCGGCTCCGCGCTGAAACACAAAGTAGTACTGCAGCGGAAAAGGTGAGTTTGTATAGCTCCCTGGAATGGCGGCGCTGTAACCATCGTGCCCGCGTTGCATTTCCACCGACAACCAGCGCTCTGCCTGATTGACGTGACGGTAGTAAAGATGCACGGCACTGGGCGCATCGTGAGCAGCCACGCCCGGAACAAGTAACGACAACGAGAGCGGCTCCCCGGGATGAAAGCTCGCCGGCGGCGTGTGGGCGCAATGGAGCGATGGCCGCTTCGGCCTGCCCGTGGCTGCCTGAATTGCTTGCTCGACGTTATGCGAGGGCTCGGGCGAAGCAGGCGGAGTTGGCAGCTTGCTCTCCATGGCTGCGATATCCTTATCGATACCCGGAATCCGGTCGGTCCAGTTTCCCCGGCGCATGGGAATGCTGCCGTAAGTGATGTCTGAGCGGTAGACGGTATTGGCGCGAGAAGCCATGCTTGCCCACGCCTCGCGCGCTTTCTTGTACTGAGCCAGCGCACGTTGGCCGGCATCCGCACTGCCCGTTCGCTGATAGATCTCAAACAAGACCCCGCTGCGCAGCTTGGCCGCAAAGAAAATCCCCAATCCATTCTGAATCAGAACGTCCTCTTCGATCCGCCGAAACTCAGGCGAGGTGTGCGACGTCGCTTCCAGGCGGGCGCTTGCCAAAGCCTTAGCGGATGCAGCCGTGTAATCCTCTATCCATTGCGCGACTTCGATTGGCGAATATTTCGCATTGGAGCGCCCGGCGAGCAGGTCCCCGGCATGGTCGACGATGGTCGAAAAGAGCTGCGGATCGA
The DNA here is from genome assembly GCA_963746595.1 of uncultured Acidobacteriaceae bacterium. Classification (GTDB taxonomy): domain Bacteria; phylum Acidobacteriota; class Terriglobia; order Terriglobales; family Acidobacteriaceae; genus PALSA-350. The sequence goes on along the minus strand of CAVVBS010000007.1, from coordinate 149,554 downwards.
GAGGACTCACGGTGCCAAAACACTTGGGCGTAGGCGTGTCGCTGTAGGGCGACCGCTCGCTTCCCAGTACGATGGGCATGTTGTCGTATATCTCGGCCCAGAACGCGTGATTCGAAGCCGAAGGCAGATGGGCCGACGTAACCAACGGCAAAACGCGGCTGGCATTGGCCAAAGCACTCTCGACCGAAGGCGCACCTGGTCCAAAATTGCTCTTCAGGTATCGGCGCCAGCTCTCCGGATCGGCATCGGGGTTGTAGAGGCATCGTCCCCAGACACGATAGAAGTATTCGAATTTCTCCCAGTCACCCAACTTCGGATTGAGCGACGCGTCCGCGTAAGCGCAACGGCCACCCGGCAGCCCGGAGCCTTCGCGCCCCTTGAAGGTGAGTGGGCTCAAATATGTCCAGCCCGGCCGCGCCGCAGAAGTGAGAAGTGCGGCCGTAAGCCGCGGCCATCTCCGGATCGCCGGAGAGCAGATGCCGCTGTGTTCCCGGCCATAGGCGAAAGAGCAATTGATAGCGGCTGCCCTGCTGAAGAAAATCGGCATAGCCATAGCGCGTGAACCGGCGGGCTCCGTTGCTCACGCTGAAGACACCCGTCTCCATGCGGCCAGGTTCCGGAATCTCCAGTTCACGAATATCCGCCTGGTTGTATCCAAGGCTCTGGTGTTCCGCGGAGTACTTAGCTCCCAGCTTGACCGGCATGCCCGTAGCGGTCGCTATGTCGATCATGGTCTGATCCACTCCCTTGGCGTGCATGTCGATCTCGATCTTTCGGCCACAACCGGAGATCGCTTCAAAGAGCGTCTTCCAGAAGGGATAGCTACCTTCGGGGATTCCGCTCTCCCCGTGCACGCGAAGCGTGAGCCCTTGAATCTGCGGGCATTCCTTTAGAAGCATGGCCAACGCGTCGCGGCAATACGCCGCGTGCGTCTGGGGCGTAAGCCCTTCGATCCGATGATGTGCATGGGGACTGTCGGTCCACTCATAAGCGTGGGTCCAAAGTCCTAATTGGAATTGCAGTCCCCGCGCACCCGTCTCGGCAGCGATAAAGCGCAACATCTGAAGATTCTTTTGCCGCTCATCGGCGGTAAACGGGGCAAGGTTTTGCTCTCCCGTCTCATTGCCAAGCCGGACCACGCGCACATCGTAACCAGGTACGTCGACGAGATACGGGTAAGGGAAGTGGAAATAGTCGCCGGTGACCCCGCGAGGGAAGTCGTAGCCTATTCCGAAGGTGAAGTTGAAGCGATTGAAGCGGCTGGCCGCCAGCAGATCGAGGTAGCCTCGCCAAAAGTCTTTGTCGTAGTACCAGGCCTTATCCTCGACTTCGCTGCAGAACGCGCGTGCAATGCTTCGGACTTCGTTCGCGGGCTCTTCCTCGACAGTGCTGGTAAGTCGCAGCGCAGCGGCGGGGTCGGGCGAGAATCGGACCCGCTCCGCCAACTCCAGCAGCCCATAGATGAATCCTCGTTGGCCGCCGCCAGAGACCAGGGTTGCCGGCACTTCTGCCAGATATCCGGGAGTGAGACGAAGACTCTCCGGGTTGCTGAGGACTGCTCCCGCCTGGGGGAAAGTCCGCGCCAGGCTTGAGCCGGCGCCGGCTACCGCGATCAAAAGGGTTGAGTCTTTGCGCTGATCCGGAGAAGGAACGATATCGCAGAGGAAGCCTTTGGTAACCAGCGCATTCCGAAGCTGGCCTGCGGCCCAATGCACCGGTTCGCTGCAGGCAATTGGATCGTTGTCATCGACGATGACAGAAATCCTGCGGCTTGGAACCGCAAGAGCACGCGGCGTGAGACGGAAGGCCGTCATCGCGCCGGTAAGCTTCAGAAAGGCCCGCCGCTGCATTCGGGAGAAACGATCCGTCGACATGCGTTGGCCTTACACTATAGATGGTCGCGATCGTTGCTAGCAATCGATGGAGCGGTTTCACTATAGGTTAGAATTCTGGGCAGGTCCTCTTGACACGCGCCGGCCGGCACTTCCTCCAAATTCCCGGACCCTCAAACGTCCCCGATCGAATTCTGCGGGCGATGCATCGTGCGGTCATCGATCATCGCAGCGCGGAGTTTGCCAAACTAGGCTCCGAGGTTCTGGAGAACCTGCGCCCCATTTTTCAAACCAGCGGTCCAGTGGTGATCTATCCCGCCTCGGGCACGGGGGCGTGGGAAGCGGCGATCGTCAACACCCTATCTCCCGGTGACCGCGTGCTGATGTTTGAGACCGGACATTTTTCTCAACTCTGGCGGCAGCTCGCGGAGCGCTTCGGTATCGTCGTGGACTATGTTCCGGGCAACTGGCGCAGGGGCGTGGACGCGGCCGAAGTTGTCTTCCCGGCTTGCCTCCGACGATCGACACATTTACAAGGCAGTGATGGTGGTCCACAACGAGACCTCCACCGGAGTGACGAGTGGGATCGCGGACATCCGGCGGGAGATGAATCGCTCTAACCATCCGGCGCTGCTGATGGTGGATACGATCTCATCTCTGGGCTCCATCGATTATCGCCACGACGAATGGGAAGTCGATGTAACCGTCGCCGGTTCGCAGAAGGGACTGATGCTGCCGCCAGGCCTTAGTTTTAACGCGATCTCTCAAAAAGCTCTAGCCGCCAACAAGAACGCAAAATTACCGCGTTCTTATTGGGATTGGCAGGAGATGCTGGGGCCCAATCGCAGCGGCTATTTTCCCTTCACTCCCGCAACCACCTTGCTCTACGGCTTGAAGGAAGCGCTGGCAATGCTGCAGGAGGAGGGCCTGCAGCAAGTATTCCGCCGGCATGCCCGTCATGCCGAAGCAACGCGCACCGCGGTGCGGACGTGGGGTCTGGAGATTGTCTGCGAAAATCCCCGAGAGTACTCAAGCGTCGTGACTGCGGTGTTTATGCCGCAAGGCCACGATGCGGATCGTTTGCGCAGTATCATCCTCGAGAACTTCGACATGTCTCTCGGAGCTGGTCTTTCCAAGCTGGCCGGCAAAGTCTTTCGCATTGGCCATCTTGGCAGCTTCAATGACCTGATGCTGGCGGGAACACTCAGCGGAGTCGAGATGGGCCTGCGCCTAGCCGGCGTGCCACACCAGCCGGGGGGCGTAACCGCGGCCCTTCAGTCCCTTGCTCCTGTCGAAACCCCAGCATCCGCCGGCAGCTAGGGAAACAATGCAAACTCTCCCGCCTCTTCCGCTAAGCTCCCACGCCAAACCTGTTGATACCTTTCCCCAAGCGGCCGAGCTGGAAAAAGAGTTAAAGCAATACATTAAGGGGGAAGTCCGGTTCGATCGAGGAAGCCGCGCCATGTACTCGACCGACGGATCGAACTACCGCCAGATTCCCATCGGGTTGGTGGTCCCACGCGATGCCGACGATGTAGCGGCTGCCATGGCGGTTTGCCGCAAATACGGCGCGCCGGTGTTGGCCCGCGGAGCAGGCACCAGCCTGGCAGGTCAATGCTGCAATGTCGCCGTGGTGCTCGACTTCACCAAGTACATGAATCGGATCCTCGAGCTCGACCCACAACAACGTTTCGCCCGGGTGCAGCCCGGGGTTGTGCTCGACACGTTACGCAACCAGGCGGAGGCTCACAAGCTGACCTTCGCGCCCGATCCCTCCACCCACAACCGTTGCACGATTGGCGGCATGATCGGGAACAACTCGTGCGGCACCCATTCATTGCTCGGCGGCAAAACGGTAGACAACATCGAAGAGCTGCGCATTCTGCTCTACGACGGAACGCAGATGACCGTCGGCCCGACAACGACGGACGAGTTGAATTCCATCCTTCGGCAAGGCGGCCGTCGCGCTGAGGTTTACACTGCGCTGCGCGCGATCGGTGATCAGTACGCGGATCTGATACGGGCACGTTTTCCGCAAATTCCCCGCCGCGTCTCTGGCTACAATCTCGACGAGCTGCTGCCGGAGCGATTCAATGTGGCTCGGGCGTTGGTGGGGACGGAAGGCACCTGCGTAACCATCCTCGAAGCCAAGGTAAGGCTGATCCCCAGCCCGCAGCATCGCGCGCTGGTCGGGATCGGATACCACGACGCTTTTGTCGCGGCCGACCATGTTCCTGAGATCCTGACCTTTCAGCCGATCGGCTTCGAAGGCTTCGAGGGAAGCATCGTCGACGGGCTGCGGCTCAAGGGAGCTCCTAAACTTGAACTGCTCCCTGAGGGGCGCGGCATCGTGCTGGTTGAATTTGGTTCTGACGATGCGCAGCATGCGCGCAGCCTCGCTGAAAAATTGATAGATCGCCTGAAGCAAATGCCCGATCCGCCGAATACGCGTCTCTACACCCCGTCTGAGGCGCGTGCTGTGTGGCATCTTCGGGAATCCGGCCCCCGGGCAGCGGCATTCGCACCCGGAGCGTTGCCGCAATGGGAAGGATGGGACGATGCGGCGGTGGCTCCGGAAAAGCTGGGTCGCTATCTTCGAGACATTCGCGCGCTGATGAATGAGTACAAATATGAAGGCGCGTTCTACGGCCACTTCGGGCATGGCTGCATCCACATGCGGGTCAGCTTTGACTTGCAGAGCGAAGCTGGCATTCGCAACTATGGCGAGTTTGTCGAAAGGGCTGCCGACCTTGTCGTTAGCTATGGAGGTTCACTGTCCGGTGAACACGGCGACGGGCAATCGCGCGGCGCATTGTTGCCGAAAATGTTTGGCCCGGAACTGATGAACGCTTTCCGCCAGTTCAAGGCAGTGTGGGATCCGCAAAACAAGATGAACCCACACAAGGTAGTGGACGCCTATCTGCCCACGGAAAACCTGCGCCTGGGTGCAGACTACAAACCGCTGCAGCCGAAGACTCATTTCAAGTTTGTCGAAGACGGCGGCTCCTTCGCCGGCGCCGCCGCGCGATGCATTGGAGTCGGAACCTGCCGCAAGCAAGACAGTGGTTCCATGTGCCCAAGTTACATGGTGACGCTTGAAGAAGAGCACAGCACGCGAGGACGCGCCCACATGCTCTTCGAGCTGTTGCAGGGCGAGGTGATCGACGGTGCTTGGAAGAACGAGCAGGTCAAGGAGGCGCTCGACTTATGCCTGGCATGCAAGGCATGTAAGTCGGAATGTCCGGCGAATGTGGATCTCGCCACCTATAAGGCCGAGTTTCTGTCGCATTACTACGAGGGAGAGCGACGCCCGCTGCACGCCTACGCCTTCGGCATGATCGATCGCTGGGCAGCGCTGGGTTCGCTCGTCCCGCGCCTCGCCAACCTGCTGAGCAACGCCCCGGGCTCGAAGCGCTGGCTGCAGAAAGCCCTCGAGCTTGCACCCCAACGGAAAATGCCGCAGCTCGCTCCCGTCAACTTTCAGAAGTGGGCCTCTAAGCAACAGAGTGTGAAAGACGGAAGACCAGGCGTGGTTCTGTGGCCGGATACCTTCAATAATTACTTTAAGCCTGAGACGAGTCAGGCTGCATTTGAAGTACTTACGCATGCAGGATTCAGCGTGAGCGTCCCCCAAAGTCATCTATGCTGCGGCCGTCCTTTGTACGACTTTGGCATGCTCGACAAGGCCAAGCAATACCTTCAGCGCGTCATGCGAGTGTTAGCGCCGGAGATCGACGCCGGCTTACCAATCGTCATCCTGGAGCCGAGCTGCGCGTCGGTATTTCGCGACGAGTTGCGAAACCTCTTTCCAGAGGATGCGCGTGCAGACCGTCTGCGGCGTCAGACCTTCCTGCTCAGCGAATTTCTGCAACAAAATGCCTATCAGCCACCGCAACTGTCACAAAAGCTGCTCCTTCATGGACATTGCCATCACAAAGCAATCATGAAGATGACCGCCGAAGAGGAGTTGCTGCGGAAGATGGGCATCAGACCTGAAGACCTTGGACGCGGGCTGCTGCGGAATGGCAGGGCCGTTTGGCTTTGAGCAGAAAAAATACGCGGTGTCCCAGGCAATCGGAGAGCGCGTGCTGTTGCCCGCCGTGCGGCAGGCCGACCCGGATACTCTGATCGTCTCCGACGGCTTCAGTTGCCGTGAGCAAATCCTGCAAGGTACAGGCCGGAGGGCCGTCCATTTGGCCGAGGTCCTGCAACGGGCGCTGCACCAACAATAGATTGACCTTATATACAGAAACGACATATTGTATATATCAAAGGAGGACGCGCCGATGGCCGCCACCATGACCTCGATCCGACTCGATACCCAGCTTGCTGACGAAGCGGCAAAGATCCTGGGAGTGAAATCACGAACCGAAGCTGTTCACATTGCTCTCAGGGAAATCGTTGCACTTAAGCGATTCAAAAATCTTATGAGAAAGCACGCGGGGAAGCTGTCGTTCGATGGTTACGTCGAGTAGTCTTTTCATCTTGGACACGTCGATCCTGGTTGGTTTTCTGCGCACCGGACAGCACCAGGATCGTATTGATTCAATTGCGGGTATCTTAAGAGTTTCTGCAGTGGTGCTCGCCGAGTTATGGAGAGGTGCCAGCAAACCGGCGGAGCGAGCCTTTTTGCGAACTCTGGAGAAAAATCATCCGGTATTAGCACCTTCCAAACAAAACTGGTTGGACTCTGGTGAGCTCCTGAGCCAAATACGCCAGAACCAAGGTCTCACACCCGAAAAACTCCGGAACCTTCATTTCGATGTACTGATCGCTCTGACCGCGCGATCTCATGGGGCGAACCTGGTAACGTCCGACCGCTCGGATTTTGAACTCATCGTGTCTTACAGGGCTGCCAAGGGACTCAGGCTCGAGATCTGGTAAATCCGGAAAGCGGTCACATCGCTGTTTGCATATCATTTCGTCTGCATCGAAGCCTGCTCGGCACAAATCCGCATATCGCGACAAAACTCGTCGATACGTTTGCGATCCGTGTCCCACGAGCACATGAATCGCGCAGCGCCTCCAATAAAGGTATAGAACTTCCACCCCCGTCCGCGCAGAGCCTCGAGGACTTCGTCCGCAGCATGGACGAACACAGCGTTCGCCTCCGGTGGAGAAACAATCTCGACTCCCGGGATACCGGACATCTGATCCGCTAAATACTGCGCGCATGCATTGGCATGAGCCGCGTTGCTGAGCCACGCGCCAGTCTTAAGCATGCCTACCCACGGAGCGGCAAGAAAGCGCATCTTTGACGCCAGTTGTCCTGCCTGCTTGCAGCGGTAGTCGAAGTCCTCGGCGAGCTTCCGATCGAAAAACAGAATCGCTTCGCCTACCGCCATTCCGTTCTTAGTCCCTCCGAAGCAAAGCACGTCTAAGCCGCTCTTCCAGGTAAGATCCGCGGGGGAGCAGCTAAGGCTGGCGCAGACATTAGCGAAGCGCGCTCCATCCATGTGCAACCGGAGTCCGTGTTGCCGGCACTCTTGCGAGAGAGCGCGCAGTTGCTCGACGGTGTAGACGCGACCTGTTTCCGTCGATTGACTAATGGTGACGGCACGCGGTTTCGGGTAATGAATATCCTGCCGGTTAGTAGCGATCTGGTGAACCGCTGCCGGCGTGAGTTTCCCGTCATTGCTTTCCGCGGTAAGGAGCTTGGAGCCATTGGAGAAGAACTCGGGAGCGCCGCATTCATCCGTCTCTACGTGGGCGGATTGACAGCAGATGACGGCGTGATAGGACTGGCATAGGGAAGCGAGCACCAATGAATTTGCCGCCGTGCCGTTGAAGGCAAAGAAAACCTCGCAGTCGGTTTCAAACAACTCCCGGAAGGCATCAGCCGCGGCCGCAGTCCAGGGGTCGTCTCCATAGCCAGAGACGTGGCCGTGATTGGCGGCTTCCATGGCCGCCCAGGCCTCCGGACAGATGCCGGAATAATTGTCGCTTGCGAACTGTTGCAGAAGATCGGTGCTCTTGATATCGGCCATACCCTACTTTAACCCTCGGCCTTCCCGGTCGCTGTCCATATTAAAACAGCAGCGAAAGAAGACGGGCCTGGAACAAATTGACCCCCTTCATCCGTAAATACAACCTGAGGAACTCTCCCTTCATGTCCCTTCATGACCTGCGCCACGCGCTTCGTCAACTCGGCCGCATGCCTGGATTCGTGTTGACTACGATTCTCACCCTGGTGCTGGGTATCGGGGCCAACGCCGCGATCTTCAGCGTGGTCAACGGAGTCCTTCGTCACCCGGCCGGAGTGGACTACCCGGAGCGCGTCGCCGTCATGAAGGTTCGGTATACGCAATTCTCGCTTGATATCCCGTTCGTCTCTGTGCCTGATCTCATGGACGCGGCCGCTCTCAAAGATCAAGTCGAGGCCGCCTCGCTCGCCCGCGATACCAGCTTCAACATCGTCCATGATGGAACCGTCGAGCATCTCCCCGCCGAACAGGTGGGCGTGCAATGGTTTCAGGTTTTTGGAGCCCGGCCTATTCTTGGGCGCACCTTCACCGCCCAGGAAGATCACCCCGGCGCCGGGCAGGTGGCTGTCATCAGTTATAGCCTTTGGCAACGCGCCTTCGGCGGCCGCCGTGACGTCCTCGGACAGAGCATCATGCTGGATCAGAAGCCCTACCAGGTCATCGGGGTCATGCGCGGCGACTTCGATTGGCCCCGGGGCAAACAGCTATGGGTGCCCATCGCGCTCGCACCCCAGGCCTTTGCTGCGCGGGAGAGATTTAACGAGAATTACTATGCGTTTCTTCGTCTGCGTCCGGGCGTCTCCGTAGCCCAACTCAACGCTGGCCTGGCGCAGAGAATGCGTGAGGAGTTGCTGCGGGAAGGGAAGAATGCCTATGGAGCGAGATCCGGATGGTCCATGTACGCCGCTCCGCTCACCCAATTTGCCGCCGGCCCCCTGCGCAAGCCTCTCAACGTGCTCTTTGCGGTCGTCGGCTTAGTCCTGCTGATTGCCTCCGCCAACGTCGCCGGGCTCTTCCTGGCGCGCACCTCGGCGCGCACGCGCGAGTTCGCCATTCGCACGGTCCTGGGAGCCAATGCAATCGCGATTCTTAGACCCTTCCTAATCGAAACCGTGCTTCTCGCCGGCGTCGCCACCTTCATCGGCATCGCCTCCGGCCCCATCCTCGGACGGCTTCTTCTTTGGCTCATTCCTCACAGCCTGGCGGAAGGCTACAGCGTTCACATCGATCCCGCGCTGCTGGCCTTTACTGCCGCGGCAGGCTTATTTACCGTGCTGGTTGCCGGGGTCGGGCCTGCGCTCAAGCTGGTACGACAACATCCATCGCTCAAGCTGTACGACGGCGGCAGGAGTGCCACGGCATCGCTCGAAAAGCAACGCCTGCGCAGCGCCTTTGTCATCGCGGAGGTAGCCATCGCCTTCCTTCTGCTCACTGGTACCGGGCTCTTCCTGGTAAGCCTCCGCCAACTGCAGCGCGTCGATCCTGGGTTCAACCCTAAGGGCATCCTCACCGCATCGGTCTACTATTCCGGCGACGAATTAAGACGCCAACAACCACGCCAGGCCGCATTCATCGAAGCGGTCGTCGACTATCTCTCCCACCAGCCCGGGGTGACCGCCGCAGCTGCGGTGGACCCGTTACCCTTTGACCCGGAAGAGGGCGGATCGAGCTCCTTCGATATCATCGGCCGTCCAACCGCACCCAATGACCCGGGCCCGCACAGCCAGCTGGCCTATGCATCCGCGGGCTACCTGAAGCTCATGCAGATACCTCTGATCGCCGGTCGCTGGATCTCGCCGGAAGACCGTGCGAACACAGAATCCGTGGTGGTGATCGATAACCGCCTTGCCAAACGATACTGGCCCAACCAGAATCCCATTGGACAGCGCATTTCGAGCGGCCGTGCCGGGCACGCGGCTCTGATCATCGGCGTTGCCAGCACCATTCGGCTGACATCTCTGGAAGAGGATTCGAGTGATGGAATGCGCTACTATGCCAGCGCACAAGCCGAGGATGCGATGGCCAACTTCCTGATTCGCACCAACGGAGACCCCAACTCGTTTGTGCCTGTGATGCAAAGGGCCGTGGCCTCCGCGGACAGCACACAGGCGGCTTACGATATCCAGAGCCTGGAGTCCCTGGTCTCCGCGTCGCTTGCCGGCCGCCGCCTCATCGTCGACATGCTGGCCGCGTTCGCAGCCCTGGCGCTGCTCCTAGCCGTCGTCGGCATTTACGGCTTGATCAGCTACATCACCACCCAGCGCACCAGCGAGGTTGGTATCCGCATGGCGCTGGGCGCGCAACGCATCGACATCCTCAACCTGGTTTTGTCGAGCGTCTTCACCTGGATCGTCACCGGCCTCATCATAGGGGCCGCGCTATCGCTTGTAACCGTCGCTGTCCTGCGCAGTGCCTTCACCGCCTTCGGAGCAGGAATCGTGCCCTCGCTGGCGGCCGCCATCGTTGGCTTGTTCACCGTGGGAGCCATCGCTGCATGGCTGCCTGCCCGCCGGGCCTGCTCCATACAACCGGTCGAGGCACTGAGAAACGAGTAACCCACTAGGCCACCTCGATATCCCAACCCAACCCTGGACTGTCTGATGGACGCGCATAGATTCCCTCCGGCCCTCGAGTAATATGGTTGTCCTCTTCAAACCGCCGGTAAACCTCGTCCGGCCCTCCCGGCGGTGGCATGAAGGTCTCTGCCCACGGGCTATTCGGTGTGGCCAGGATGAAATGAATCGAGTCGAAAGCGCCTCCGCCGTGGGGAATCACCGGAATGTCATAGGCAGCCGCCAACGCCCCTATACGCCGCAACTCCGTCATCCCACCGCACCAGTGAATATCGGGTTGCCAGATCGCCGCCCCGCGGTGGTCTAACAGTTGACGGAAGGCGTAGCGCGTATATTCATGCTCGCCGGTAGCGATGCGGGTGGATTTTATCTCCGCGGTCAGGCGCCCAAAGCCTTCATAGTCTCTCGGTTGCAGGCACTCTTCCATCCAATAGATGCGATACGGTTCGACCAGCTTAGCCATCTCGATGGTGTACTGCTCATTCCACGCCATATAGCAATCGAGCATCAGGTCGCCGTCTGGGCCTAGTTGCTCGCGGGTCTTCTTTACCAGCTCCAGATTTTTCTGCTGCCCCTCCCAGCCATCCGCCGGGCCGTAAGGAATAGCAAGCTTCAGCCGCTTGTAACCGAACTTGAGGTGTTGCTCGACATCATTGCCGGTGCAATAGGCTGGAATGCGTGGCTTGGTCTGGCCACCGAGCAACTCGTAAACAGGAAGATTGAGTGCTTTACCGATCAGGTCCCACAAAGCCAGATCGACTCCGCTGATTGCGTTGATGGCTATGCCGGCCTGTCCATAGGGCATCGTCGAGCGGTACATGATGTCCCAAAGGCGCTCGACATTGAACGGATCTTCCCCAACCAGCAACTTCACCAGGTGCTGCTCCACCACTGCGCCGCCGCCTGCCCCGCCCGATCCGTAACCAGTCACGCCTTTATCGGTAGAGATTTCGACCGTGAACCCCTCCAGCTTTCCTGGATCAGGATTCCACAACGACCGGGTTGCCTTGTATTGCGGGTAGATCGACATGGGGTTCGCCACTTCCACGCCCTGTGTCGACCAGGATCCCGGAGCCGGCGTGTAACTGGGCACAGGACGTCTAGGACGGGTTCGCACCAGGCGTACTCCCGTGATCTTGAGCTTGCTCTTCTCTTCTTGAAAGGCGAGTGCCGGCAGTGTGATAGCGAAGAGTCCGCCAAGTTTAATCAATGATCTGCGATTCATTCGAGACACTCCGCATAGAGACATAGATTTCCATACAGAGTGATATACCCGGCGGGTCTATAGCGTAAAGTCCACCCTTCCTACGCGGCGTTAAGATGAGGGCACGATGCAGGGCTACTTCAGCGGACGTCATTTCGTGGCTTGGTTAGTTCTCCTGGTTGGATTTCCCATGGCACTTGGGGCCCAAACGGCAACGCGGGCGCAGTCGGCCGTTCAAACCGAGGCTCCACAAGCAACGCCCAAGAAAAGCCGATTTGCGCCGTCTTATCCGGTCTACGCCACGGCGGAAGGTCAGCCGATCAATCCCAGCCCGCCAGAAAAGAGTGACGACAAGCCTCTCTTCCCGGAGCAAACGCGCGCGCCGTATCACAAGACCGCGGCCTACAAGATCACGACGCTCACAGCTGCCCTGCACGCGCCCTGGGCCCTGGCATTTCTTCCGGACGGCGGTATCCTCATCACCGAAAAACTGCCCGGCGCGATGCGCATCCTGGACAAGCGGGGTGTTCTATCCGAGCCGCTTCCCGGGCTAGCCGGCCTATCCACCGAAAAGGAAACCGGCCTTCTCGACGTGGCCCTCGACCCCCATTTCGCCACCAACCATCGCATCTTCTTCACCTTCTTTGGGTATTCCGACAAGGTCGTGGCCAGTACCAACGTGGCGCGGGCGCGTCTCGCCGGCGGCTCATTGACCGACGTGAAAGTTATCTTCCGCTCCACGCCGGCCTTGCCCAACGGAGCGGACCTGTCAGCTGGAACAAAGACGGGCGGCCGCATCGCTATCGCGCCCGACGGCAATCTCTTCGTCGTCATTGGCGATCGCGATAGCGCCGGAGCAACGCCCTGGGACGTGGCGCAAAAGCTGGATACGGATCTAGGCAAGGTCATCCACATTACGCCCGATGGCAAGCCTGCGGCCGGCAATCCGTTTCTTGATACGCCCGGTGCGCTGCCGGAAATCTGGTCCATCGGTCATCGCAGCGAGGAGGGCTTGGCGTTTGATCCGGCAACGGGCCGCTTGTGGGAAGACGAGCACGGCCCGCGCGGCGGCGACGAACTCAATCTCATCGAAAAGGGCAAGAATTACGGCTGGCCGATCATCACGCACGGCATCGATTATTCCGGCGTCCTGGTCGGCGCGGGGATTACCGCGAAGGAAGGCCTGGAGCAGCCGGTCTATTACTGGGATCCAGTCATCGCGCCTTCGGGGCTGGCCTTCTACCAGGGAAGTCTGTTCCCGGACTGGAAGAACAGCGTCTTCATCGGCGGGTTGCGTGGCATGCTGCTCGACCGGCTCACACTCAGTGGCGACAAGGTGGTCGCAGAGGAAGCGCTGCTGAGTGACCTGCACACTCGCATCCGTGATGTGCGGGTTGGACCCGACGGTGCGGTCTATGTGCTTACGGACAGCGGCAGCGCCGTGATCGTTGACGATACGCCGCCGACTAGCAAGCTGTTGAAGCTGACGCCTGAATAACCTTTGTAGTTGGGCGGCGAATCGAACGACGGGCTGATCATTTCTATCGCCGGCTTCCTGATCCAGTCCATTCGTCGGTGCTGGCTGCGAGGCATCAGTCTCAAATAGCGCTAGCACGACGCCCTGTGTACACTCAGGAAACAACCACCTGCAGGCCCTCCTCACGGGGATATAAATCCGAACGCTTCGGGGCGAGAATGATCAGTTCTGGCACTGTCTTTGGACCCTACACAGTGATCGAGAAGATCGGCGCCGGAGGCATGGGTGAAGTCTATCGCGCGCTCGATACCCGCCTGGAACGTGAAGTCGCTCTCAAGCTCATTTCCGAAAGCTATCTGGTCCGCGACCCGGCTGCCAGCCCCTCTCCAGCGGGCACTCCGCACTCCCGCGCCGAACTCTCCCGTGAGCGTTTCCTGCGCGAGGCCCGGGCAGTTGCCACCCTGAACCATCCCAATATCTGCGCTATCTACGACGTCGGCGAGCAGGAAGGGCAACCCTATCTGGTGATGGAGTTGTTACACGGGGAAACGCTGCAGCAGTATCTGAGCCACCACCATCTCTCTCCCACCGAGGTCATCACCCTGGGTCAGCAGGCAGCCAGTGCGCTCGCCGCTGCCCACTCCCGGGGCATCATCCATCGCGATATCAAGCCGGCCAACCTCTTCGTAGCGGAGAGTGGCCGCGATCGCAAGCAGCTCAAAATTCTCGATTTCGGCGTGGCCAAAAAGCAGGGCGCTGAGGCTTCGCTGGATTCCCGCTTCTTTGACTCGCAAAACAACACCGCGACCACCACGGACGCCGGAGTGATGGGGCTCACGACTCCCGGCTCGACTTTCGGAACCGCTGCTTATATGTCCCCCGAGCAGGCCAAGGGCGACCCGCTCGATCACCGCACTGACCTCTTCAGCCTGGGCAGCGTGCTCTACGAGATGGCGACCGGACGGCCACCCTTCGGCGATCGCAGCACCGCCGGAGTCTTTGCCGCCCTTCTGATGAAGGATCCGCCCCCGGTCAGCAACCTCAACCCAGCCATGCCCAACGGTCTCGATTCCATCATCGCCAAGCTGCTGGCCAAGGACCGCGATCAGCGTTACCACAGCGCCGACGAAGTGTTAGTTGACCTGGAAGCCGTTTCCGCACCGGTCTCACCGTCTCCAACTGGTACTGGTCCAGTGGCCGTTTACACCGCTCCACCCGCTGCAGCGTCACCTCCGGCAAGCGGCCGTCCGCGCCGCATGCTCGTCATCGGCGCTTTGCTGCTGGTGGCGTTGGCAGCCGGGGCTTTCCTGTTCCGCAATCACTTCAGCACCAAGCCTGCACCCGCGGCCTCGAAGGACACCATCGTTGTCGCCGACTTTATCAACAAGACCGGCGACCCTGTCTTTGACTCCACCCTGAACCAGGCTCTGCGCGTGCAGCTAGGCCAGTCTCCCGTGCTCGACATCATCAGCCAGCAGCACCTTCGCCAGAGTCTCCAATTCCTCGGCCGCAAGCAGGACGAGCCCATTACCCCGCAGATTGCCCGCGAGATCGGCGAGCGGGAGGGCGGTAAAGCTATCCTTGTCGGCACCATCGCCCCACTAGGCAAGGCCTATGTCATTACCCTCGACGCGCAGAACGCCGCCAACGGCGACGACATTGCCAGCCAGGAAGCAACCGCGCCAGATAAGGAGCATGTGCTTGACGCGCTCAACCAGGTAGCCACCGGCATGCGCGCCAAACTGGGGGAAAGTCTCTCCAGTATCCAGAGGCTCAATGCCCCTTTCGGTCAGGCCACGACTCCGTCCCTCGAGGCCTTTCGCGCCTACGCGCTGGGTGACGAAGCACATCAGAAGGGAAATGACATTCCCGAGGCTGAAGACCACTACAAACGCGCCCTGGAGCTTGACCCCAAGCTGGCCATGGCCTGGGCCCGCCTCGGCGTCATTCGCCTCAACACCGGAGCGAGCAGCGAGGCCGCGGACAACTTCACCAAGGCATACCAGCTCAGCAACAATGTCAGTGAGCGCGAGAAGCTCTACATCGCGGGCCAGTACTACTCCGCCGTGGTGGGAGATATGAATAAGAGCATCGAGACCCTGCAGGTCGCCACCCAGGAGTATCCACTGCAGGCCGACACCTTCGTCAACCTAGGTGATTTTTATTTCCGCAACGGCGAATTTGAAAAGAGTGCCACCGCCAATCGCAAGGCCCTCGCACTGCAGCCGGACAATGCCGTCGCCCTGGAAAACGCGGTGGCGGAAACGGCCGCTCTGGGGGAAGTAACCGAAGGGGACAAGTACATTGCGACAGCCCAGCGTCTCGGGTTGAACGGGACGTCTCTTCTGGGGACCGAACTGCAGTACTACGCCACCAAGTCTGATTGGGATAGCGTGCAGAAGATCGTCGCTGAAACCGCCGGACGACCCGACCAATTCCTCGTCACGTACATCTGGGGCTCTGCCCTTCACCAGTCGGGCCAGATTCAGCTTGCCAAGGCCACATTTCTCCGCGCGGCCGATCAGGCAGCGAGCGTCGACGCGAAGGACGTCCAAGCCGGCAGTCTGCTCAGCGCCGCCCGCGCCGGCTGGATGGTCGATCGATGCTTCGCTCCGGATCAAACCGTCAAACAAGCCCTGCAGCTGGATAAAGGAAAGGTAACGCTCATCTCTGCAGCCGATACCTTGGCTTTGTGCAATGAGCCGAAGCAAGCGATGCCGGCGCTCTCTGATCTTGAAAAGCGCTACCCGCAAGACACGCTCATTCATGAGCTGTCGGCGCCACAGGCCCGTGCCTGGCTTGCTATCAAGGCAGGGGACGCACAGGGAGCGCTCAAGCTGCTGGAACGGGTTCGCGCCCACGACGCTGCCTCCTACGCACCCTACCTGCGAGGTCTCGCTTACCTGCAGCTCAAGGACTCGGCCAATGCCATCGCCTCATTTCAAAACGCGACCCGCCTCAAAGGCCTTGCCTACACCACCGGCAGCCCCTACGCCTTGTCATGCTTAGGGCTTGGCCGCGCCTACGCCATGGCCGGCAATAAGCCGGATGCGAAAAAAGCCTACGACGCATTCTTCTCCGAGTGGAAGAACGCCGACTCTGACCTGCCTGTCATCGCCGAGGCAAAGAAGGAATACGCCCAGCTCTAGTACGAAATAGCGCGCGGCATGATGCCCTGTGTACACTCAGGAATCGACCACCTGCAAATCCCCCTCGCTGGGACGTGAATCTGAACGATTTGGGGCAAGAATGACCGGCACCGGAACTGTCTTTGGGCCCTACAGAGTGATTGAGAAGATAGGCGCCGGCGGCATGGGTGACGTCTACCGCGCACTCGATACCCGGCTCGAACGCGAAGTCGCTCTCAAGCTAATCTCCGACAGCTTCCTGGTATCCGAACCCCCCGCCAGCCCTTCGCCCGTGGGCACTCCGCACTCCCGCGTCCACCTCTCCCACGAGCGCTTCCTGCGCGAGGCCCGCGCCGCCGCCACCCTGAACCACCCCAACATCTGCGCCATTCACGACGTCGGCGAACAGGAAGGGCAGCCCTACCTCGTCATGGAGTTGCTGCGCGGCGAAACCCTGAAGCAGTACCTGAGCCATCGCCGTCTCTCCGCCTCCGAGGTGATCGCCCTGGGCCAGCAGGCAGCCAGTGCCTTGGCTGCTGCGCACGCCCGGGGAATCGTCCATCGCGATATCAAACCGGCCAACCTCTTCGTGGTCGAGAGCGGTCGCGATCGCAAGCAGCTCAAGATTCTCGATTTTGGTCTGGCCAAGAAGCAGGGTGCCGAGGCCTCACCAGATTCCCGCTACTTTGACCCGCAAAACAATACCGCCACTGGTACGGCAACCGGGATGATGGATCTCACCACCCCCGGCTCGACCGTCGGCACCGCCGCCTACATGTCTCCCGAGCAAGCCAAGGGCGATCCGCTCGATGCCCGCACCGACCTCTTCAGCTTGGGCAGTGTCCTCTACGAGATGGCGACGGGGCAGCCCCCGTTTGGCGGGCGCAGCACAGCCGAAGTCTTTGCCGCGTTGCTGATGAAAGATCCGCCCCCGGTTAGCAGCCTCAATTCGGCCATGCCCGGTGCGCTCGATTCCATCATTGCCAAGCTGCTGGCCAAGGACCGCGATCAGCGTTACCGCAGCGCCGAGGAACTGCTCGCCGATCTCGAAGCCGTTTCCGCCTCGGCCTCCTATTCGGCCGGCCCCGTCGGGCCGGCGAAGGTTTCTTCCGCTCCGCCTCCGCCGATCCCGCCTCCTCCGCCCCAAGCGGACCAGCGCCGTCCCCGCTCGCGCATGATCGTCATCGGCGCCTTGCTGTTGGTGGCCTTCGCCGGCGGGGTTGCTATGTTCCGCAATCACTTCGCCCCCAAGTCTGCGCCCGAGGCCGTACCCGGTGCCACTGCGACGCCATCGGCAAATCCTTCGGCAAAGCCCCGGAGCTCGAAAGACAGCATCATCGTCGCCGACTTCGTCAACAAGACGGGTGACGCCGTCTTCGATACCACCCTCGACCAGGCCCTCCGGGTGCAGCTGGCCCAGTCTCCAGTGCTCGACATCATCAGTCAGCAGCATCTTCGCCAGAGCCTCCAGTACCTTGACCGTAAGCAGGACGAGACCATTACTCCGCAGATCGCCCGCGAAATCGGGGAACGGGAAGGGGTTAAGGCGATCCTTACCGGCACCATCGCTCCCCTGGGCAAAGCCTATGTTCTTACCCTCGACGCCCAGAACACTGCTAACGGCGACGACATTGCCAGCGAAGAAGCGACTGCGCCTGACAAGGAGCACGTGCTCGAAGCGCTCAACCAGGTCGCGACCGCCATGCGCGCCAAACTGGGGGAAAGTCTTTCCAGCATCCAGAGGCTCAATGCTCCCTTCGGTCAGGCCACCACTCCGTCGCTTGAGGCCTTTCGCGCCTACGCCTTGGGTGACGAGGCCCATCAAAAAGGAAATGACGTTCCCGAAGCCGAGGACCACTACAAACGTGCCCTGGAGCTTGACCCCAAGTTGGCCATGGCGTGGGCCCGCCTCGGCGTCATTCGTCTGAACAGCGGCGCCATCAGCGAAGCAGCGGAAAACTTCACCCGCGCCTATCAGCTCAGCAACAATGTCAGCGAGCGCGAAAAGCTATATATTGCCGGTCACTACTACTCAACGGTCGTAGGCGATGTGAACAAGGCCATCGAGACCCTGCAGGTCGCTACCCAGGAGTATCCGCTGGATGCCAGCAACTTCATCAACCTCGGCGTTTTCTACCTCAGCGACGGCCAGCTTGAGAAGAGCGCCGCTGCCAATCATAGGGCTCTCGCGTTGCAGCCGGATAATGCCATTGCCCTGGAAAACGGAGTCGCGGAAGCAGCTACCCTGGGTGACGCAACCGAAGGTGGAAAGTATATTGCGACAGCGCAGCGTCTAGGCTTGAACGGGACGTCGCTGTTTGGAATCGAACTGCAGTACTATGCCAGTCTGTCTGACTGGACCAACGCCCAGAAGATCATCGCCGAAACGGCCGGGCGGCCCGACCAGTTTGTCGTCACCTCTACCTGGGGTGGGGTGCTTCCCCAGTTGGGCCAGATTCAGCTGGCCAAGACCACCCTGCTGCGTGAGGCAGACCAGGCGGCGAGCGCCAACGAGAAAGACGCCCAGGCTGCCGGTTTACTCAACGCCGCCAGCGCCGGCTGGATGGTCGATCGCTGCTTCGATCCTGAAGGGGCCTCCAAAGAGGCCTTGAAATTGGATAAAGGGAAGGTGACGATCATCACCGCAGCCAGTACCTTGGCTCTCTGCAATGAGCAAAAGCACGCTCACCAGATGCTCTCGGATCTTGAAAAGCACTACCCCCAAGACACGCTCATTCATGAGCTGTCAGTCCCTCAGGCTCGTGCCTGGCTTGCCATCAAAGCAGGGGACGCGCAGGGGGCGATCGCTCTGTTGGAGAAGGTGCGCGCCCACGACGCCGCTTCGTATGCGCCCTACCTGCGCGGTCTCGCTTATCTGCAGCTCAAGGACTCGCGCAATGCGATCGCCTCCTTCCGTGACGCGACGCGCCTGAAAGGCCTTGCCTATAACACCGGCAGCCCCTACGCCTTGTCATACCTGGGGCTGGGCCGCGCTTACGCCATGGCGGGCAATAAGCCAGAAGCGAAAAAAGCCTACGACGTCTTCTTCTCCGAGTGGAAGAATGCCGACCCCGACCTGCCCGTCATCGCCGAAGCAAAAAAAGAATACGCCCAGCTATAACAATATGCGCGCCCTCGTACTGCAACGTCCCAACGATCCGTTCACGCTGACCGAAGTTCCGCTTCCCACGGTTTCGCCCGGCCAGGTACTCGTCCGCATCAAGGCCAGTGGCGTAAACCCACTGGATACGAAAATTCGTGCCGGCGAAGCCGCCCATGCACGGGTCGAACTGCCCGCGATTCTGGGGACGGACATGGCGGGCGTGGTGGAAGCGGTTAGTCCGCGGGTCACGACTTTCCATCCTGGAGATGAAGTTTACGGGATGGTCGGCGGCATCGGCGGTCTCCAGGGCACTCTCGCTGAGTTCGTGGCTGTCGACGCGGATCTCCTGGCCATCAAGCCGGCAAATTTATCCATGCGCGAGGCCGCAGCGCTGCCGCTCGTCTTCATCACTGCATGGGAAGGTCTGGTGGATCGCGCCCAGGTCCACGCCGCGCAAAAGGTACTCATCCACGCGGGCGCCGGCGGCGTAGGACACGTCGCCGTGCAGCTTGCTCACGCGTTGGGCGCACAGGTCTTCGCCACGGTTTCCGCAGAAAAAAGGAAGATCGTCGAAAGTTACGGGGCCAGCGCAATCGACTATCGGACCACGACGGTTGAGGCGTACGTAGCCGAGCATACTGGCGGAGAAGGCTTCGACATCGTTTACGACACCGTGGGCGGAACCACGCTGGATGACTCGTTTCTTGCGGTAAAAACCTATACTGGCCACGTTGTCAGCTGCCTTGGTTGGGGCGTTCACAAGCTCGCGCCGCTGTCGTTTCGCGCGGCTACTTACTCTGGTGTCTTCACCTTGCTGCCTCTGCTGACGGGCAAGGGAAGGGCACACCATGGAGACATTTTGCGCGCGGCAACTAAGCTCGCCGAGGCAGGCAAGCTGACACCGCTGCTCAGCCGGGAAAGGTTCACCTTGGAAACAGCTCTCCAGGCGCACCTGGCTGTCGAATCAGGTAAGACCGCTGGGAAAGTCGTCGTAGAGCTTGAGCCTAAATAAGCGGGGGCAGGGAACTGCTTCTTTCTGCTACATAACCACGCGAGCCTGAACACTCGACGGCTGCTGGTCGGCGAAAAATTGCCGATGGATAAGTTGAAGTAGCTGCTGCGCGTATCGTAGGTCGATGCCGGCCGGGCTGCTTAAAACCCTCCTGAATGAGCAACCGGACACCCCATGGGCCCTGACAATTCAGCTATGGTGATGTCCTATAACTACTATCTGGTGGCCCTATCGGTCGCGATATCGATGCTCGCCTCCTATGCGGCGCTCGATCTCGCGGGTCGAGTCACGGCCGCGCATGGCGCCATCCGCATTGCATGGTTGAGCGGCGGCGCTTGTGCCATGGGCATGGGAATCTGGGCTATGCACTACATCGGTATGCTGGCTTGCAGCCTGCCGGTGGCCGTTGACTATGACTGGCCGATCGTAGCCCTGTCCCTGTTGTGTGCCATCTTTGCCTCCGGCGCAGCCTTGTTCGTGGTGAGCCGCCAACAAATGACACCGGTGGATATCACGCTGGGCAGTCTGACGATGGGGGGTGGCATCGCCGCCATGCACTACATCGGCATGACAGCGATGCGGTTGCCCGCCATCTGTAGCTATTCTGTGCCAATCGTTGTGCTTTCAGTTGTATTGGCCGTGATCATTTCCATGGTGGCGCTGTGGCTTGCCTTCGCCCTGCGCGGCGACCGCCACCACGACGGCGCAAAAAAGATCGGCGCCGCAGCGTTGATGGGCGCGGCCATACCAGTGATGCATTACACCGGTATGGCCGCTGCCACGTTCTTTCCCTCGCATACACTCCCCAACCTGGCCCACGCCGTGAGTATCTCCACCCTGGGAATTGCCGGAATCACCCTCGTCACCCTTTTTGTGCTCGGCATGACGTTGCTGACCTCGGTGGTCGACCGGCGATTTGCCGAGCAAACGCTGAAACTGGAATCCACCGAACAACGCTATCGACAACTGGTCGAGTCCGCCCAGGTAGTTTTGTGGCGTCGCGATCTGCACTCTTCGACCTTCAACTTTGTAAACGCAGAGGCAGAAGCGCTCTTCGGCTACCCAGCTTACCGCCTGGTTGACTCAACCGTCATTCTGGACCGATCACATGCACCCGGATGACCGTGCCGTCGCGGAATCCTGTTGTGCACAAACCGCCCTCGATGGACAACCGCAGCAATTCGAACACCGGATGATTGCAGCCAACCAGCAAATTCTATGGATGAGGACTCGTGTACGCGCGATCGCCGGAACCGAAGACGCAAGCGAACTCTTCGGGGTCATGGTTGACATTAGCGCGCGCAAGCAGGCGCAGGAAGCCGCCGAGGCCGCCAACCGCGCCAAGAGCGAGTTTCTGGCTAACATGAGTCACGAGATACGCACCCCGATGAATGGCATCCTGGGTATGACCGAGCTTGCCTTGGAGACGCAGCTCTCGACTACCCAGCGCGAGTATCTTTTGGTAGTTAAATCGTGTGCCGACGGCTTGCTCTCACTGCTCAATGACATCTTGGATTTCTCCAAGATTGAAGCCGGCAAGCTTAGCCTGGATCCGCAGCCCTTTGCTCTGCAGCAAATGATTGCCGATTGCATGAAGGCGCTCTCCCTGCGCGCTCACCAGAAGGGCCTGGAGTTGGCCTTCGAAGTGGCTGCTGACCTTCCCGAGCAGATGGTTGGAGATGCCGGGAGATTGCGCCAGATCATCATGAATCTCACCGGCAATGCCATCAAGTTTACCGAGCACGGAGAGGTGGTCCTAAGTGTCATTCGGGAACCACAGGCCGACGGCTTGATACTTCGCTTCACCGTACGGGACAGCGGGATTGGGATCCCAGCGGACAAACTGGCGAAGATATTTGTCGCCTTCGAACAGGCCGACTCTTCCACTACCCGCGTCTACGGCGGAACGGGATTGGGATTGAGTATCTCCAGGCGCTTGGTGGAGCTCATGCACGGCCGGATTTGGGTAGAAAGCGAAGTCGGCGCGGGTAGCTCTTTTTGCTTCACGGCGCAATTCGAGTCAGCTAACCAGGCGATCGGAAAGGGAATTTTTGTCAGTCCTAAGATTCTGCGCGGCGTGCGTGTTTTGGTCGTCGACGACAACGCCACCAACCGCCGTATCCTCGAGCGCATGCTGAGCACTTGGGGCATGATCGTCGATCTGGCCGCCAGCGGAGCCGAGGCGCTGGCCCTGCTCTACCAGGCCGTGAACAACAACGTGTCCTATCCCCTGATCATCGTTGATGGACACATGCCGATCATGGACGGTTTCACCTTGCTGCGACGCATCCGCGAAGCCAGCGAACTGAAGGTAGGAAAGGCCCTTATGCTATCCTCGGCCGAACAAATGGAGACCGCGAGCCAATGCCGAGAGCTACAGATTTCGGAATACGCGCTGAAACCGGTTGCCCGGAGCGACCTGCTTCATCTCCTCTTGAGAACTCTGGGCAATGTCACCGGGAGTAGTGCGCTTGAACCAGCAATCCCTTCGCCGGTAGCCATTCGGCCCTTGCACATCTTATTAGCCGAAGACAGCGTATTTAACCAGAAGGTCGCTGTCGGCATGCTGGCTGTGGATAAGCACACCGTTACGGTTGCGAATAATGGGCGAGAAGCGGTAGAGGCTTTCGCCAGGCAGCCCTTCGACCTGGTCTTCATGGACCTGCAAATGCCGGAGATGGATGGCAAGGAGGCAACGCAGAGAATCCGCCGGCGGCAGGAAATGAGTGGAATGCGTGTGCCCATCATCGCCATGACTGCGCACGCCATGGCTGGCGATCGGGAAAAGTGTCTGGCCGCCGGAATGGATGACTACATTTCCAAGCCGATCGGCCGCGATGAATTGGCCGCCGTGGTTGCCCGCAACACCGATTCGGCACGGGCATATCCCGCTGGCACGCCGCGGTAGCCGCAACACCGATTTGGGGCCTCACATCCCGCTAGGAGGCCACGGTGATGGCAACGGAGATTCCGTACCGGCACATCCTGCCGAGACGCACGGTAACCGCAACGGAGGAGAAGCCGCCGCTATGACTTCAGCGGCGGCCTGGCGCACCTGTGCTGACTAAGCCAGCCAGTTAGCTCGACTGACGTTAGTTGGAGCCGGAAACAGAAGCAAGGTCGGTCTGTTTCTGCGAAGACTTGAGAGCCATCCGCTGCTTCTCAAGATCAGCATTCTCGGTCTCGAGCTTCTTCTTCTCCTCCGACAGCTTCTTGTTGGAGGCATCCAGTTTCTGCGCATCCTTCAGCAGTTCCTGGTTCTTCTTGACGATCGCGCGCTGAGTGGTGACCTGGTTTTGCAGGACCTTGTTCTGTTCGGCCAGACGCTCACGCAGAGCGGCATAGTCCACGGACGCGTCGTTCGCGTTCGCGGGCAGGGCTGTGGACGAATCGGTGGAGGCTACGTTGCTGCTCTGGCAGAATCCGGGTACGGCAGAGAGAGACAGCAGCAGGGCACAGGTTGGAAGAAGACGCATTGTGATACCTCATTCCCTTTGGGGTTGAACTTCATCGAGCGGCGCCTCGGGATTCGTTCCAAGCGATCTGGCATCGATTGGCCTTATCCTAATGAGCTAGGGGGTGTCTTGTGAGTATCACTTTCGGGCCACTTACACCCTTAAGTAATCAACCGATACATTGTTGTAAACACGCTGTGCCAGGGTCTTTCTCATCCCTAAAGCAATAAGAATCACGGGGCTATAGATGCTGCGTGAGACGCCGCAGCGCAGAATTGACTCTAACGGACGCAGCATATTATTTTTTGCCATGCCGGCAACAAACGCTGGGTGCCCCATTCAAGCCTTCCGTTGGCTTGGGTGGGATATGGAGCCTGATGTGCCGCTTCCATCGTCGCCAAGCGGCGATCTCTTCACTTACCTCGGCAGCCACTACCAAGGGATGGACGGAGCCGCTGCGCGGTTAGAGTGTTTTCAGCATTTCGGCGACGGCGTCGTGCCCGTTTTCTTTCGCTAGTTGATACAGTGTTTTGCCTTCAGGAGAACGCGCGTTTGCGTCAGCTCCCTGATTAAGGAGGAAGCGGACCATCTCTGGCTTGTTTTGTATTACGGCAAAGGCTAAAGGCGTGTGCCAGCCTTCGGCATAAAGCGGATACAACTGGTATTCGCTGAATTGACGACGCAGCGCTTCTGAATCTTCCTCGAGGATGATTTGGATTCTTTGCGCCAATCCGTGTTCAATGGCTTCCATGATGTCTACCGGGCCGTGGAGAATCAGGTCCCGAACGTCCGTGTGGCCGGCATAGTTGGCCCAGCCGGCGGGCGTGCCGCGATATTTTTCCTCGCGCGCCCGCACGTTCGCGCCGTGCTGCAGAAGGACCGAAGCGGCACTGAGATTGCCGTTAAAGGCGGCTGCATGGAGGGGCGTGTAGCCGAAGGTGGAATCTACAGATGTTTTGGGGTCATCCCGAACATGCACAGAAGCACCGGCTTGGATGAGGGTTTCGATGACCGTACCCGGAGCCCGCTCAGCCGCGCGCAAGATGAGATGACCCCAGCGGCCATCCGGCTTGAGGATGTCGGGATCTCTCTGCAGAAGTTTCTTGATATCGTGCGTTCGTCCTAAACAGACGGCGGCCGGCAAACGGACCTTGGCGCCGCGATCGAGCAGAATCTGCGCAAGCTTCACTTCTCCGATGAGCGCGGCCTGATCGAGGGCTGTAAAGCCGGCTTCATCGAGCGACTCCACATCGGCGCCGAGGTCCAAGAGCGTGAGCAGGGACTGCGGCTGCTTCTTGATGACGGACAAGTGCAGAGGCCTACGGCGCCGGTTGGTCATATCCATGCGCCTTTCCAGGTCGGCGGGCGTCTGGGAAACAAGGCGCCGGATTGCCTCTAGATCGCCCATCGCGACGGCGGAAAAAATATTGTGCTTAGCCCCGTGGGCCAGCAGGTAGTCGACTATTTCATTGTTGGGATTCACGTATTCCCAAGCTGTTGCCCAGCCGAGGACGCCGAGTTCGTGGTAATCGCCTTCGCCGATGGGATCGGCGCCGTGTTCGATGAGGAGACGGATGATGGGGAAAAGCTGCTTTTCCGCGGCAAAGTGCAGCGGGTAGGCATTGTCGCCCTCGCAGCGGATGTTCGGGTCGGCGCCGTGCTGGAGGAGAAACCTCACTCCCGCTTCGCTCTTTCCAAAGACGGCGTGATGGAGAGCAGTTCTCACGCCGGGTCCGGCGGTCTCGTTGATCAGGCCAGGATCAGCCGCGAGCAGGGCATTGAGATGAGCGAGATCGCCACGGCCTGCCGCATCCTGCAAAGATCGGATCGTCGTCTCCAGGAATGAATGAGGTTGGCTCTCGATCATCCCTTATGGTATCGAATACTCCGCTTCGCGATCGAGTGCGGCTTCTACAGGTCCTTCGGCGTTGTAAAGCGGGGCGAGATAGATTCCGTGGCGTTCGGCGATGGTTTCTATCTCCTCTACGCGCTGCGGAGTGATGAAGCCTCTTCCCTGAGAGAAGGGCTCGAAGCGGCCCTCCAGTGCGAGCGCCATGCCTTCGAGGAGACATCCATGTACGACATCGGGGAAGGGGTGGCGATTTAAAACTCCGTGAAAATCCGGCGTGAAGCGCATTCCACCAGTGATCTGCCCCAGACCTCCGAAGAAGATTCTGGCGCCTGGCATTTGCGCGTTTGGGGAGAGGTTCTTGGGGTAGCCCGCATCGCATACGATTGCGTCAGGCGCGATGCGGCCCAATAGGAGGGAACCGGAGGCCAGACTCGCGGCGCAGATCACTACATCGGCCTCGGCGGAGAATTGCTGCTGGGCGGTTGCTATCTCCACTTGGACTCCATCGGCTTCGAGCTCGCCGGCTAGCTTGCGTAGACGCTCCAGGTTGCGCGCGCAGAGCAGCACACGCTTTACGTAAGGCGCCAGGCAGCGGGCGCAACCGGAACCCACATCTCCGGTTGCTCCCACGATGAGCAGAGTCGATCGGCGGAGGTTGCGGCCTTCGAGCGCACACATCTTTCGGATACCCTGAACGATGAAGCCGACGGTCAACGTATTTCCTGTGGTGAAAACGGTATCGTGGCGCTCGGGAAGTTGATCGAAGTTGCCCTCGATCAGGATGGAACTGAATCCGCCGAGACTCACGATCTTCGCCCCTGCCTGAATGGCGTAAGCCGCCGCACCACGAACGCGGGCTATGTTGTCGTGCATATAGGCAGCTTCCAGGTGGTCGGGAGGAATGAAGGAGTCGATGTATACGCCGTGCGCTTTCGCGCCAGCAATTGAGCCGACGTCGACATGGCAGACTGCCCGGGGCGGGATCCAGGGAAGAATGTCCTTGATCTCGTCATCTGGCAGGGGGGCATGCTGCGGGCCGCGCAGCACGGCGAGCACGTCCGCAGCCGCTCTCCAACTTTCCTGATGCCCGATGAGGGCGAAATCGAGCTCTCGCCCTCGCCTGGCTAGACTGGCAACTGACTCACCCATGTTAGTGTCACCTCTCCGGGTAACCCCAGCTTGTCGAGCGTCTTTAGATACTGTTGCAGTGACACTCCGCGAAGCTCGGCCGCAGAGAGGCTGACCGCGGGCAACGATGGCTTTACGCAGCTGCCGTGGCAGACTTCGCAATGTCCAGTCCTGCATTCCCTGGTCAACATCTCCGCGAGGGTGGTCATCACATCCAGATGCAGCCGGTAGACCTTGTCGTCGAAGCGCTGCGGGTCCAGGGCTCGCTCGGCTTTGAGAATCTCCATGGCGTGATCGATGTGCCCTTCTTCCTCGGCTGCGATGGCGGCAAAGGTTTTGCCCAGGCTCCCCGGACCTACCTTGCCGACACGGGCGTAGCTGGCGACGGCAAAGGATTCCAGCATGATTTCCTGAACGATGAGGCAGCCGATAAAGTCACGGGCTTCGATGCAGCGCAGGAAAGCCTCGCGCAGTTTCTTCCAATGCTTAGCGTTGACGTTGTTGGGGACGTCCAGTCCCATTTTGCGTCCCTCGGTAGCGAAGGCAGAGGCATGCCACCGTTCTCCGTCCGCATGTTCCAAGGCGTCGGCTATTTCTTCGGGGTCATCACATATCTCCGCCAGGGAGGTGTAGTTCATGGCGGCGATTAGCTCGCCGGTCATCGCCTGTGCCAGGACGTCCTGCCAGATGGCAGCACTGGGTGAGAGGGAGGTACATGCAGCGGCTGGGTTGAGAGCAATCACGGTTTCCATACATCCTCCTGAACATTGAATGGAACATCAGATTGGTTCGCGATAACGGCGGAGCCGGACCGCCGCGGCGAGGAAGGCGGCCGCGAAGGCCAGCCCGATCCACAGACCTGGGGTGCCCAGGAATCTGCCCGGAGTGATTTGGCTTAGCGGAATGAAATGGGGATCGATCATGGAGCCATCGGGCATCCTGAAGTTGAAAGCCCTGGGAGCGAATCCAAAGAAACGCTCTCCCAATAACGATGCGAAATGCGCAGTGTGGAAGGTAATGAACTCGACCAGGGCGATGGCCAGGGGCGGGAGCACCGCCCATAGGAATGTGGTGCGCCGCGCCCAGGCGGAGATCAGAAGCAACCACGCGAAGATGGGCGCATACCAGAGCGCCATTACGGCCAGGCTGTAGAACAGCACCGCTTCCAATTGGAAGAGCGGCAGTTGTTTCCACAGAGTCGCGACACTACCACCGCTCATCAGCAGTGCTGCGGTGCTCAGCACCAACATGATCAGCTGCAGCGCGACAGTGATGGCAAAGACGATCAGCGGCAGAACCACGAGGGGAATGCCGGCCTTTGCGAGCACGGTCGTAAAATCGGAAACCGGTAGCGACTTCCAGAACAGGATGCTGCGATCGCGACGTTCAGCGTAGAGCGCGTCGAGACAGTAGAAGATTACGACGATGAACGCGGTCAGCACGAGCAGCATGGCAGCGTGGCTGTAGGGCATAGCGAGCGCGGTGGGCTCAAACGATGGGTTGATCGCCGCTAGTCCCATGTCCTTGTTCTGGGGCGGATGTATCAAGGCAAGCAAGAAGCCGAATAGTGCTAAGGCGCCGACGGCCAAGGGCGCGATATAGAGAGATCGGTTCTCCCATAATTCGCGCCGCGTCGACCAGTACAAGGGTCGCGGGCCCGACGGCACGGTCAGCTGCGAGTCGCGGGAAGATGGAGTGTTCATAGGGCGGCTCCCCGGGGAACAGCGTTGCTTGTTTTGTCTCCCATGAGGGCTACGAACAGGTCGGCAATGCTGGGCGTGCGCACTTCGCCCAGCGCAGCGAGCTGCTGACGATCAAGCCCATCGAAGATCAGCACACTGCGACCGAAGACCTGGCGCTCGTGGATGGGCTTGAGCGCCCGCGCGGCGGCGGCCTGCTCGGGATGCACCATCACTTCCTGATAGCGCGCCTCGAATGCCTCCATGCTGCAATCGAGTACGATGCGCCCATGGTTGATGAACATGACGTCGGTAAGGACGTGCTCCACCTCTTCCACCTGGTGAGTAGTCACGATGATGGTGCGGCTGCTATCGAAGAATTCGTTCAGCAGGGAATCGTAGAACTGCTTGCGATATAGGAGGTCAAGGCCCAGCGTCGGCTCGTCCAGCACCAGCAATTTCGCGTCAATGGCCATGACTAGGGCCAGGTGCAGCTGGGTCACCATGCCCTTGGATAATTCCCGGACCTTGCTGGAGCGCTTGATGGAAGTGCGGGCAAGAAAGGTTTCCGCCTTCTCGCGAACAAATCGGGGATGGACGCCGGCGACGAAGTCGAGCGCCTGCGAAACCCTCAGCCAGCGCGGCAGGACAGCCACATCAGCAATGAAGCAAACATCGCGCATGAGCTGATCGCGCTCGCTCCAGGGATCGCGTCCGAGGACCTTCAGTTCTCCCTGGTAGGGGATGAGGCCGAGAATGGCGTGGAGCGCAGTGCTTTTGCCGGCACCGTTGGGGCCGATGAGTCCGAGGATGCGGCCCTCTTGGAGACGCATATCCACACCATCGAGGGCAATGGTCTTTCCGAAGGATTTGCGCAGGCCACGTGTTTCGACGACATTCATGGCTTCGTCTTCTCCTGTGCGGCCGCCAGCAGTTCTTTGGCGTTCAAGCCGAGGCGCTGAATGGTGGCGTAGACGCGCGGCCATTGTTCGTCCAGAAACTTCTGACGTTCGCCTTGCAGTAACAGATTGCGCGCACCCTCATTGATGAACATGCCGCGACCTCGCTTTGTCTCGACCAGTTGCTCGTCGACCAGTTGCTGATAGCCCTTCAGGACGGTAATCGGATTGACCCGAAATTCGGCGGCGACATTGCGCACGGAAGGCAAGGGGTCGCCTTCTTTGAGCACGCCGTCGAGAATCATGTCGGCGACGCGATCGCGCAGCTGGCGGTAAATCGGCTGATTGTCGTTCCACTGATCCATCCTGGTTTCCAGTAGCCTGCGAGAGGGTTGCTCTCTGGTGATGTAGTTAACTACATCACCAGAGCAGATGCAAGAGTTTTTTTGATTTTTTCTTTGGAGGCAGGTTGTGTTGGGGGGAATTTGGGGAAAGAAGGGGATTCTCATCAGCGCTAAAGTCCCGGGCAAGCATGGATTTGGTAGCTCCCCCGTGCCTTCGCTTGTCCCCGAAAGTGAAACCGCAGGTCCCTCCGCTGCGCTACCCCGGATTTCCTGTCGAACTTGGTGGCGTTGGCGATCTTTATGCGGCTTTCTTTAATGGAAAGCCGCACACGTGACCGTGGGTGAGGGCCGCGCAGCAGGAATATCCGGGCACGCTACGGTCGGGATGACAAAGTTGAGGGCGATGGTCCACCTGGGCATGGTGTGGAGATGGATGGAGCCGTAGAGAGTTGCTAGAGGGAAGGGCGCACAAGCAGGTCCCTCGGCTACGCTCGGGATGACAAAGTTGAGGGCGGTGACTCACCTTGGCATGGGTGAACATGGATGGACGGATTCAAGCAACGGGCGTCCCACCTCTACATGGTGGAGGTGGATGGACAGAGTCAGCACTTCACCTTGTCTAGTGATTCCGGCCTTCCTAGAAGTTGAACGACACCTGAAGGTCGATGCTTCGATTGGAGGAGGGCGAGGAAAAGAAGCCACCTGCCAGGGCGTTTGACATGCCGAAGAGGGGTGATTCCAACACGCCCACGGGCGGCGCCAGGTTGACGTTGTTGAAGACGTTTCTGCCCATCGCCGTAAAGTTCAGCGTGTAACGGCGCGCCGCCTGTTGATCGAACATGGGCGGCCTTCCGCCAGAACTGCTTAGACCGCCCGGGCCGAGTCCGCCTCCTGGAGGGCCACCGCCTCCGGGTCCGCCACGGCCGCCGCCTCCTGGAGGGGGTCCGTTGAAACCACCACTCGCTGCTCGCTCGGAACGCGGCCCGATACCGATCGACTTGCTTACACGCAGGTTCAGGCTGAATTGCCCGGGACCGGTGACGTAGTTGTAAGGGACGCGTGCCGCGTCGCCTGAGGGGTTCAGGTCGAAACTACCGTACTTCGTGTTCATCACATCTGTACTTGAAGGGGTTGCAAATGCAGGGCCGATCGTTGAATTGGTTGTCGCCGTTCAGGTCTTGCCCGACGGTGATGTTGAAGGGGGTGCCGGAGTTGGTCACCAGAAAGGGGCTGATGGAAACGCCGAAAGGCGCCAGGTAATTGCCCCCCACAAGGAAACGGTTGTGGACGTCGAAGGTCGATCTGCCGTAGTCGGCCCGGGGATCAAATTGATTGGAAGGGAAGTAGGTCACTCCGGAGGTATCGGCCTTAGCAAAGTTCACCATGTAGAAACCAAAGAGCGTGACTTTACGGGCGCGGATGCTGAAGTTGGTGACTAATTGATTCTGGTTGTAAAGGCCTCCGGACTGATATTGATACGTATTCTCGTTGATGCCGTTGGGGCGGATACCGGTTCCCGTGGTGGCGTCATAAGTGCCGGGCAGGAATGCGTTGATATTGTCGGTATACAGCTGATGCACGCCGTGCGAGTTGATATATGTGGTCGCGATGGTGACCTTCTGTCCGAATCGATGTTCGACGCCGATGGCTGCCTGCATGTTTACAGGCGCCGTCAGGTTAGGGGCGATGGAATAGGTGGTCGGCGCAGCCTCGCTGGCCGCCTGCGATGCGGTCGCCGCAGTTTCGTTAGGAGAGGGGTTCTTCACTACATATTGCTGCTGGTTGATTCCATTCTGGCGAATTGCCTGCAGGACGTTGGCCGATTGGAAGCGGTCAAAGAACCAACCGTAGCCACCACGGATCACCGTCTTTGCCGGTTTGGTTTTGCCGTCAACACCCCAGGCGAAGGAGAGGCGCGGTCCGAAGTCAGCATGGTCGTTAATGCGGTTTTGCCCTTCATAGCGGAGGCCGTAGCTCAGGGTAAGGTTCGGACGCAGCCGCCAATCATCCTGGAAGAAAACTCCGGCGTCAAAGACCGTGACACGGGCGGCCGGAGTACCCACGGTTACCTCGTACTGCGAGGGCGTCCCTGCAGCGTAGCTGTTGAGAGAAGCGTAGGTATAGCTTCCATTAAAGCCGGAGGTCGATTCATTGGCATCGCGGACAACGCGCAGACGTGCACCGAAGCGGATGGTGTGGATTCCGAGTGCCGCGGTGGTGTAGTTCTGCAGCTCGTAGTGATCCTGTGCGTCACGTAGTGTGCCCTCGTTGTTGCCGCCTCCGGTGAAGGCACCTTGAACGGTGATGGTCGGGGTGCTGAAAAGTGGATTTTGATTGTCGCGGTCGCGAATATATTCGAAGCGCGTTTCGTTGATCACCTTGTCGCTGAGCACCTGGGTGTCGCTCAACTGTATAGTATTTTCCTGGTTCAGGGTGTCGTAGCCTTGGGTCTGCAGGGCAAATTGCGAGACGCCGTTATTGGTACTCTTCTGGCGGTCATACATATAGCGGACGGTGAGAGTGTTGGTCGGGGTAAGTTGGAAGTCGAAGCGTGGGCTCAGATCCATGCGCGATTGCGGATTGGGGACCGCGGCCGAGTAGTTGTAGCTGCCGCCAAGGGGATCAAGCAACTGGGCATTGATGATGGAGTTGGCATTGTTGTCACGCCGGAATCCGCTGAAAAACCAGGAGGCCCGGCTGTTGAGAGAACCGCTGACATTGCCCAGAAAAAAGGTGGAGTAGTAGGCCGGTTCGCTGGTGACAAAGGTGTTCAGCGAGTTGAACGCGGAGGAGTTGCCGTTGGCCATCAGTGATCCGTGCAGTTTATCTGTGCCCGGTTTGGTGAGGATCTCGATACGTCCGTAGCCAAGCTTGTCGAATTCGGCGGAGAAGGGATTCTGGTTGATTCTTATTTCGCGGATGGAGGACTTGGGCGGAAGCTGTCCTCCGGAGAAGCCGTCAATGTAGATCTCGCCCCCGTTGGGTCCGGCCGCGGGGCCGGCCAGCGCATTGAGCTCATCCTGCAGTTGATCGGGATCGTCGGAGAGCGCATCCAGATCCTTGCCTTTAATCACGATGGCGTTGGCGTTGTTGTCGGGGCTGGTGTCGAGTCCCGCGCCTTGCTCGCTGACGGTGATTTGCTGCTGTTCGACAGCAATGCTCAGGGCGAGATTTTGCACTGTTGCGTGCCCCGCCGAAATGGTTACCACCTGCGGCTGCGCGAGCGCGAATCCCTGGGCAGTGACCGTGATCGTGTAGCTACCGGGAGCGAGCTGGGGAAAGACGTAGGCGCCATCCGCGCCGGTCTGGGCGGTCGATGTGGTTCCATCCGCTGCCTGAACGGTGACCGTGGCCTTGACCACGCGTGCTCCAGAGGGATCTGTTGCCGCCCCGTGAAGCGATCCGCTGGCTTGAAACGCGAATAGATTCATGGCGGAAAAGAAACCCAGGCAGAGGAGCATTACGGCCACTCTTAGGTTTACAGCGGAAATGCGCATGGAGTCGCTCCTGAGGTGTTGCAGGCTTTGCAGCATAGTTTTGCTACCACTCTCAGAAGACACCGATACGCATAGCCTTGCGGTCACAATGAGTAATTCTTGGTAACGGAGTGTCACCTGCCTGTGACAATTTGTTACATTTTCGAGGTTCCCCGGCCGCCCGATCAGAGTAGTCTCGGAAAGGACCGAAAGTGACAGCGCATGGAGCCCATTCTTCTGATCGACGACGATGTGGAGCTCTGCTCGATGCTGAGCGACTATCTTGGCCGTCATGGTTATGAAGTGACCGCGGTACACCATGGCAAGACGGGCTTGGACACGGGCGCTGGGTGGCAGCTACGCCATGTTGCTTTTGGACGTGATGCTGCCTGGCCTGGACGGTTTTGAGGTGCTTCGCCGATTGCGCGCGGCGGGATCGCCCATGAATGTTCTGCTGCTGACGGCTCGCGGTGAGGATGTTGATCGCATTGTCGGTTTGGAGATCGGGGCCGACGACTACCTGCCGAAGCCTTTCAATCCGCGCGAGCTGCTGGCCAGGATCCGGGCCATTCTGCGCCGGAGCGGGAATGTGGAGGCGCCGGCTGCGGCAGGAGACTTGCTAGCCGTGTCTGGTCTGGAGCTGGATACCGCGGCCCGGGTTGCGCACTGCAACGGCACCTTGCTCGATCTGACGGATATTGAGTTCGGGCTGCTGCAAACATTGATGCGCTCCGCCGGCGAAGTCGTGGCCCGGGAGCAACTAGCGGACGCCGTGCTGGGACGTAAGTTTCATCCCTTCGATCGCAGTCTGGATATGCACGTGAGCAGGTTGCGCCACAAATTGGACGTGGCGGACAATTTCGGCGACCGGGTCAAGACCATCCGCGGCGTGGGATATCAACTTGCAGTGCCGGCGCAACGCAAACTCGCGGGAGAACGATAGGCGATGCGAGGGCTATTTACCAAGATCTTTCTCGGCTTCTGGATTGCGCAAAGCCTGACTTTCGCCATCTCCACCATGCTGATCATGCAGCGTAGCTTCGTCCGGCCGAACGAAATCATGGATGTTCTTAAGACAGCACTTCCCAGTGAGGGAGCGGCTGTTGTGAATACGTATGAGACTGCCGGATGCTCGGGCCTGCGTGAGTATGCCGCATCGCGTCATCTGACCATCTATCTGGCCGACACGCCAAACCATTTTCTTTGTGACCCTGCCGGCGCTCCGGTTGTTGCGGATGCGCTGGCCGCTGCGGAAAAACAACCTGGAGAACTCTCCACGCCGGGGGGCAATTTTTACCTGTGGAGTACGACGATCCATTCGGCTACGCGGGCGCAGTTACGTTTTCCTCCTCATCCGGCCGCGGATTGGCAACAAACACTGGCTGCGCGATCTGATGCATTTTGCATTTCCTCAGCTATGGGTAGCGATCATCGTTTGCGGAGCGGTCACCTTCGTACTGGTTCTGTTGCTGATGCGCCCGATCGGTAAATTGCGGGCGGCCGCTCGTAGTCTGGCAAACGGCGAACTGGCCACGCGGGTTGCTGAGCCAGACGGAGAAGAGCGCTTATTCGGAGGAGATGAGATCCAGGGGCTAGTGCGGGATTTTAACTATATGGCAGAAAGGCTGGAGCGACTGGTCGGGGCCCAGAAGATGCTACTGCGCGATGTCTCCCATGAGTTGCGGTCGCCGTTGGCTCGTCTGAGTGTTGCGCTCGAACTGGCGCGCGAAGAGTCTCCCCCGGCCATGATGGGCCATCTCAATCGCATAGAGCGAGAAGCGGGGCGTCTGAACCAACTGATCGGGCAGCTGCTTCGCCTCTCGTCTATGGAATCTACAGACGCGTCGAATTCTACGGAGAGCTTTCAGCTGAATGCACTGCTGGAAAAGATGCTGCCGGATGTGGAGTTTGAGGCAGAGCAAAGATTTTGCCAGGTTCGCTTATTGAACCATTGTGATTGCGTGGTGCAGGGAAGCCCGGAACTGATCTATCGCGCGATTGAGAACATTGTTCGCAATGCGGTTCGGTACACCCGGGAGCAATCGGTGGTGGAGCTTAAGCTCAGTTGCGAAAAACAGGTTGGGGCGCCGATGGTCATCCTCGATGTCAGTGATAGCGGGCCTGGGCTTCCGGAGAATGAGCTGGAGAATATTTTTCGGCCATTCTACCGGGCCGACGACGCAAGACAGCGCGACACGGGCGGATTCGGGGTAGGATTGGCGATTGCAAACCGCGCGGTGCGGTTGCATCACGGAGAAGTTTGGGCGCGGAACCGCCCTGAAGGCGGCCTCGTCGTTAGCCTCAAACTACCATGCAGAGGAAATGGATCAGGGTCCGCGCCAAGCGACCATTGATGATTGCCTTATTCCATGCGCAAGGCTTCGGTCGGATTTACACGTGAGGCTCTCCAGGCGGGGATCGCCGCTGCACACAGAGCTACCATCAGCATTAGAGTGGCAGCTGAGGCGAGGGTTGTTGGATCTTGCGCAGTCAGGCCAAAGAGCAGACTCCTTGCCACACGTGCCACGGCGAGCGAAAGCAAGATGCCGGCCACAATACCGACAGTGATGACAACCATGCTCTCCTTAAGAATTAGCCAGCGAACGCCGGCTTGCGTGGAGCCGAGCGCCAAACGTACGCCGATCTCCCCTGTTCTGCGAGCCACGTCATAGGCGACGATTCCATAAAGCCCGAGACAGGCAAGGGACAATGCAAGCAGACCGAACCAGGTGGTGAGGCGGGTAATCGCCCGTTGTTGAGCAAGATTTTGCTCGATTTGATCCTGCAGGGTGAGGACTTTTTGCGGCGCGATGTTCAGCCGCGTGAGAACGGCCCTCACCTGCGGTTCGAGGGAGTGTGGATCTCCCATGGCGCGAACATCCACGCTGACGAGTCCTTGGGGGTATTGGTACATAGAGAAATACATGAGCGGAGGAGCATCCTCGCGCACATCGTTGACCCGCGCGTTGCCAACGATTCCCACGATCTCTGCACTGTGCGCACCGGCCGGATCATCGAAATCGGTAACCCGCGCACCGATGACAGTATTCGATGGAATGAAGCGGCGCACAAACGCCTGGTTGACGACTGCTACTCCCGGAGTGTCTTCTTTGTCGGCGGCGGTAAAAATCCGGCCCTGTAGAAGTGGAATGCCGACAGTGCCGAAGTAGTTCGGCGTAACTGTGTTCACTTGCGCGATTACATGGTTTTGGCTGGATCCTCCAGAGGGCTTCAACCACACATCGCTCGCGTCGACGCATCCGGCGGAAAGTCCACAGGAGGCCACGCTGGCCGATTGAACGCCCGGAAGAGCTTCGATGGCATCGGGGATTTTCGAGTAGAGAGACTTTACCTGGGCCGGGCTAAAACCAGCGACGTGGGAGTCTAAATAAGCACTCAAAAGGTGTGTTCGATCTAAGCCGGTATCGAGCCGGTTGTAGTTCTGAATAGTTCGCAGGAACAGCCCAGCGGCTACCAGGAGGGTGAGGGAAAGGGCAACCTGCGCCGACACCAGCGATTTGCCGGTACTCCACGCATGCTTCGTCCCGCCATCGGTTCCCCGAAGTCCGTGTCCACTGGCTTTGAGCACAGAGGAGAGCTCAACCCGCGTGCTCTGCAAGGCAGGCGCCAAGCCAAAGAGGATGCCGGTGAGCAGAGAAAGGCCGATGCTGAAGCAGAGCACGCGCGCATCTGGCGCAAGGTTCAACGGAATTGGGGACGGTCCGTCGGAAGCCCATCGTGGAAGCGTGCGTGCACACCACCAGGCAATGCCAATACCCAACACTCCACCAGAAAACGAGAGCAGAACCGCCTCGGTAAGCAACTGCCGGACAACTCGACTTCTGCGCGCGCCAATCGACAACCGCACCGCAATCTCGCGCTGTCGCGCTGCGGCCCGAGCCAGCAGCAAGTTGGCGATATTTGCGCAGGCGATCAATAGCAGTGTCACTGCCATCCCCATTAGCAGCAACAACGGTTGCGAGAATTGTTTTTGCAGCCTCTCAAATCCCTTGTTTCCCGGCGCCAACTGAATGTGCTGCCGGGCGAGGGATTGTTGCTGTTCAGCCGCTGGTTCATCTTTCGCTGCAAGCTGAACATCGTCCCGGTAGATGGTATCGAGCTGGGATGTGATCTGAGGAGTGTCCTCAGACTTTGTGACGCGTAGGATTGCTTGCAGCCAGCGTATGCCTGGTTGCGGGGCCCAGGGTTGGGCAGGATCGGCATGCTGGGTGCTGAAGTGTCCGTCGTAGCGGACCAGTTGCTGCATATGCAGCGGCAACCAGAAGGCAGGAACGACGCCAACCCGCACTCCGAAGAAGCCGGGAGGAGTGACTCCGACCACAGCGACGGGGATTCCGTTGATCAGAATCTTCCGGTTGAGAATCGCGGCGTTCTGTCCGAGCCTCTTACTCCAGTAGTCGTAACTCAGGACGGCGACGGAGCCACTCTCCGGATGGTCGTCCTCGGGGGTCAGCAGGCGGCCAAGAATTGGATGAGTTTGAAGCGTGGAAAAGAAATCACCGGAAACAAGCTGGCCGGTCTGGCGGTCCGCTTCGGCGTCACCATATCTGACATTGAAGCCGGATGGCCAGCTCATCATGGAAAGGGAAGCGGACGCAGGCAGGGCGGCGCGCATACGATGGAGGATCACGTAAGAAAAGCGCGCATGCTCTGCCGCATCACCGCTTATCTTGAGAAGACGTAACTGCTCTGGCTTCTCGACCGGCAAGGACTTCAAAAGCACTGCGTTGAGCACCGTGTAGATGCCCGCGTTGGCCCCAATGCCCAACGCCAAGGTAAGGATCGCGACCGCGCTGAAGGCCCTGTTTATGCGAAAGGTGCGTAAGGCGTACATGACATCGCGCCAAACACTCTGAACCCCCAATGCCGTGTCTATGGCGGCAACGTGCTCGCGTGTCGCGGTGACGTTGCCGAAGCGGATGCGAGCATTCCGCTCAGCGTTCTGGGGGTCCATGCCGGCAGCCAAGTTGTCCGCGATACGCATCTCCAGATGCGTATGCAGTTCCTCTTCAATCTCGCGCTCAGCCCCGGAGCGCTTGCTGAGAGCCCACAGTCGGTGCACCCAGGGATGATTTTGAAGACGCATGGTTTACCTCACGCAAATCGCAGAACTGCTTGTACGCCCTTGACCACGTCTGCCCAACTCTGCTCCGCCACCGATAGGTGCTTTTTTCCCCCTGGAGTCAACAAATAGAATTTGGCCCGGCGGTTGGTCTCTGAGAGCGCCCATTGGGAGCGGATGAAGCCGGAGCGTTCCATCCGGTGGAGGGCTGGATACAAAGATCCCTCCTCGATGTGCAAGAGGTCGTCTGATACCCGCTGGATGTGGACCGTAATGCCGTAGCCGTGTACCGACCCTAGCTGGGCAAGAGTTTTGAGGATGAGCAGGTCGAGCGCGCCTTGAAGATCGTTTCGAGCCATAGCGTTTGTCTTGGCTCAACACTAAGATATCTATGCCTAGATGTCAATGGCTTGTGACAAAGCTCCTGATAGAGGGGATGGAAGCTGTTAGATCAGCAGTTGACCATGGCGACCACCCTCGACGGCCGGCGCCCGTCTTCCCCTCGATAGGACGGCTGCACAACCCCTCTTTTGGGTTAATAGCAGTCCGGTATTTCTTTTAAAAGATAGCTTTCTGCCCGCTTAATTCGCCTTATCCAGTGCTGACCGGCCGGGCGCAGGTTGAAGCGGAGGGTCCCTGAAACTACACCCGAAAGCGCCGTTTGAATTGGCTCGGATGAGGCTTTCGCGGCCGTCGAACGATCCGGATACTGGCAGCAACAGTAACTATGCGCCGAGTGGACCCGGGTACTACCAGGGTTTGCCTCGATCGAATGGACGGCTAGAGCACTTGGGAGAGAGAAATGTATGAAGAAATCAACCATAATCGCCGCCGCTTTCTTGGAGCCGCGGCTATGACGATGAGCAGGCGGCAGCAATTTGATTCAAAGGAGATGAACCATGACGCAAGCAGAAACGACTGAGATATCACGCCGTCGCCTTTTCGCGATGGCCGGACTTTCTGCCGGTGCTACGCTACTCGCGCCGCACCCACTCTTCGCGGAGGGCATCCAATCGCGATCCACCGGGACGATACGGGCAGATGTACCCGAGGTTAAACCGGGGACGCACACCTCGTTCGCCTCGATCAAGCAGATCGACGCGGGCCTGCTCAATGTTGGCTATGCTGAAGCCGGCCCCGCCGATGGCCCCGTGGTTGTTCTTCTGCACGGCTGGCCTTACGACATTTACAGCTTTGTGGATGTCGCTCCTTTGTTGGCATCGGCCGGCTACCGGGTGATCGTCCCCTATCTGCGCGGCTATGGTACGACGTGCTTTTTGTCCGATAAAACGATGCGGAATGGCCAGCAATCGGTGGTTGCTCTCGACATCATTCATCTGATGGATGCCCTGAAGATACAGAAGGCAATTATCGGCGGTTTTGATTGGGGAGCACGGACGGCCGACATCATGGCGGTGCTTTGGCCCGAACGCTGCAAGGCGATTGTCGCTGTGAGTGGTTATCTGATCGGCAGCCCGGAGGCCAACAAGACACCCTTGCCGCCCAAAGCGGAACTCGCGTGGTGGTACCAATACTACTTCGCTACGGACCGTGGCCGGCTCGGTTACGACGAATACCGGCACGATTTTTCCAGGCTCATTTGGCAGATCGCATCTCCGAAGTGGAACTTCGACGATGCGACATTCGACCGCACCGCGAAGGCCTTCGATAACGCGGATCACATCGCCATCGTGATTCATAACTATCGCTGGCGGATCGGCCTAGCGGAAGGCGAGTCGCAATACGATATTTTCGAGAAGCGGCTTGCCGAAGCCCCGGTCATCTCAGTACCCGCCATTACCCTTGAAGGCGATGCCAATGGGGCGCCCCACGCTACCGCAACAGCCTATCGGGGAAAGTTCTCGGGCAAATATGAAAGCCGGATCATCAGTGGCGGCATCGGGCACAACCTACCTCAAGAAGCCCCACAGGCCTTTGTCCAGGCAGTGGTCGACGTGGACCACCTCTGATCCGCGTTCGCCCACAGACGCCCTGCGGACTGAGATAGACGGTTCGTGGGGCGTTCTTTTTCTCTTAAGTTCTAGCCGCTTCCATGGCCGCGTTGGCCAGAAGTTGGTCGAGGCCTTCGCGATCAAAATATTCTCCCCGGCTAATCACCATGCGAATGCGGCGAGTATTGCGGATGTCCGTGGGCGGATTGGCATCCAGCAAGACCATGTCGGCCAGATTATCGGCCTTGATTGCTCCTAAGCTGTCGTTGCGGAAGCGTGGGAGCCGCCCCCTGTAGGAGCAGGGGCCTGCTCACCGAGCAGAGGCGTGAAGAGCAAGAGGCCCTTGAGTGCTTCCCGCCGTATGATTGATCTAAATAGCAACGCCTATCGCCGCACGTTCGATTGCAAAAAGCTATCACAAAGCGTCCCCGACTTGCGAATGTCCGAAGGCACTCGTCGCGGATATAGCTGTTGCGGGCTACGCCTCTTTCAAAAGTTCTGTGCCGTACTTAAGGGTAAGGGCCGCTGCCTTCTGCTGGAATTCCATCATTTGGTTTTCGTCGAGTTTGGGCGGAGCGGTGGTGCGCGTTGCGACGGGTACACCGATTTCCTGAAAGAACTTGTCATTGCCCGCAGGGGAACAGATGCAGATCAGGCGAGCCGGCTTGGAGGAGGCGTTGTGGAACCGATGGGGGGCGTTGGATGGAATGTTGGCGGTTGCACCTGCGCGCAGAACAGATGCCTTGCCGCGGAAGGTGACCTCGATCTCTCCGTCGAGCACAATGAATGTCTCTTCGAAATCATGGCGATGCGGACCGGGTCCGCCGCCCGGAGGGACGTGCATGTCGATCACGCAAAACCGGTCGTTGGTGTCGTTTCCAGAGACGGTGATGGT
Source organism: uncultured Acidobacteriaceae bacterium (assembly GCA_963746595.1). GTDB lineage: Bacteria > Acidobacteriota > Terriglobia > Terriglobales > Acidobacteriaceae > PALSA-350. The sequence continues at coordinate 108,478 of CAVVBS010000007.1, read as the reverse complement.
GTAGGTGTCCCCAACCAAACCTATATGTGGCAGCTTTCCATCCTCCTTCTCGGGCTCAGCTAATTTGAGAGCGCGCTTAAGATCGTCGGGGGGAATAGGTGGATACTCCAATTTATTTTCCATCATGCTGCTTCTCCTTGGCTGATTTCATTGTGTCTTCCTCTGATTCCTGTTCCCGTTTCGTCGCTGCCTACTCGTATAGAAGATGCGCCGGGGGCCCACCTCGAAGCATTCATACAGGCAATCCTGTGTTGCCCTGACGCAAGAGCGTATTAGACTCGACGATGCGGGCGGTCCTGTCTGGCTGCTTTGCAGAGGAGTCGTCCGTGGAAATACCCGACCTCAACGATGTCCGCACCTTTGTGGTAATCGCCCAGGCAGGCACCCTGACGGCTGCAGCAAAGGAACTGAAGCTGCCGACCTCTACGGTGAGCCGGTCGTTGACCCGGCTTGAACAGCATCTCAACGTCATGCTTGCGCAGCGAAGTCCCCGGGGGCTTTCTTTGACCGATTTTGGCAAGGAATACCTGCTAACGTGCAGGCGGGCGCTACGAGCATTACGGGATGGAAGCGATCTGTTGGCCCACCGGCGTGCGCGGCCGAGTGGGCTGCTCAAGGTGGCCTGTCCCGTAACCATGGCTCGCCTGGTGTTCGCTCCTTTATTGAAGGAATTCCTGGCTCGCTATCCAGATCTGCGTGTCGAGATCGAACCTTACTCTTCGGGCTGGGATCAGGAGCCGCGAGAAGATGTGGATGTTTTTTTCAAGCTGAGGGCTCCTAAGGACTCCCTGCGACGCGTTCGGCTCTATCCCGGCACGGCGCGGGGACTATTTGCGAGCCCCGGCTACATCCGGGCGTCCGGCACTCCCGCCACTCCCGACGAGCTCACTGCTCATACCTGCGTAGGCTCCGGCGTTTGGAAATTGAGCCGCGGCGTGAAGCTCGCTACACCGAACATCGTTTTCAGGGTTGTTACAGGCGATCCAGTGGTGCACTTGGAGCTTGCGCTTGAAGGGGTGGGGATTGCCATCCTGCCGCTCTACATGGCGAAGCGGCCGGATACTCGCGACCGGCTAGTGCCTATCCTGCCGCATTGGAAGGCCGACCCGATCACGCTGTGCGCGCTATTCTTCGGATCCACGCGGGTTACGCCCAAAGTGCAAGTGCTGCTGGATTTCCTGGGCGAATATCTCGGAACGGATCGAGACCCGCGCCTTCACCAACTTCCCGCAAAAGGATGCTTCACCGACCTGAGGCTCGCGGCGACGTCTGGCCCTTAGGGAGGCCAAGGCAACGTGTGCAACGCCCTGGGATTGCGATCTTCGCCAGGGCAGAGGAGGCCGCGGCGAGGAGCAAGGGATGTCCACTGTCGAGGTTTCTCTCCAGAGGGCTTGGATCGTATCCTCTGTGTTATTAAGGTGCAGGGCAGATGAACCGGAAGTTTTACTCTAAGGATCTAGTGCGGCGCCAGAAGCTTAGACGCCCGCTCACTGCGTAGGTTGATGTGATGGAAACCTTTACCGGTCGCTGGTGACCAGATTAAAACCCCAGCTGCTTCCGGCTCCAACCACACCCCTGCCCGCATCCTACGAGACGCGCCATTTGTCGCCACCAATTTTCAATTCTTAGACCATACGATACCCTTTGGAAGCCTCGATGCATCTCCCAATCCACAAGGAGCCCAATGCCGCCCCCCTGAAACGGCAATCTGGGCAAGGCCTTGGCAACTGCCAATGCCAGAAAGAATCCCATGCCGCGCGATATTGCTGAATCCGAGAGCAAGAATCCTGTTGCGGCCGGGATTTCGGATTCGTCCCCGGATATGGCCAGCCTGGTCAGCGCATTCGACTGGGGTACGACGCCATTGGGCCCTGCCACGCAATGGCCCGAGAGCCTCAAGACGGTGGTGCGCATCCTGCTGACCTCCCGCTTCGCCATGTGGATGGGATGGGGACCGGAACTCACATTTATCTATAACGATGCCTATGCGCGCATGACCCTGGGCAAGAAGCACCCCTGGGCACTGGGGCGGCCGGCATCGGAGGTATGGTCGGAAATCTGGGCAGACATCGGTCCCCGCGTCCAGCGGGTTCTGCAGACACAGGAGGCCTCTTGGGATGAGGAACTGCTCCTCTTTCTGGAACGTAATGGGTACACCGAGGAGACCTACCACACCTTCTCCTACAGCCCGCTGACTGGGCCAGATGGAGAGATCGCGGGGCTGCTTTGTGTAGTCATCGAAGAGACCGCACGGGTGATTGGCGAGCGACAGGTGATGTTGCTGCGCACACTCGCGTCCATCCTGGGAGAGGTGATTACCGGACGGGTATCGCTATCGATCAAACGCGGACTTGAGGCAGATGAACGGGATCTCCCATTCACGCTGACCTATCTCCTGGATGAAAGTGGAAAACATCTGCGCCTGGTTTGCTGTACCGGTGTCAAGGCAGGCCAGCCAGCAGCACCCCAGGCGATCGCTCTCGATGAAGAGCCTGCGGCGTGGCCTGTCAAAGAGGTTTTGGAGAAAAAAACCGCAATTACAATCGAGGGATTATCCAAGCGCTTTGGCGACCTGCCGGTGGGCGTGTGGGGGGTGGCGCCAACCAAGGCGCGTCTGGTTCCCATTGCCAGGCAAGGACTTGAGAAGCCCGCGGGAATCCTGATTACCGCGCTGAACCCCTACCGGCAGCTCGACGCAGGCTATGCCGGTTTTTTGGAGCTTGTTGCCGGTCAGATCGCCGCGAGTTTTGCCAGCTCGCGCGCATTTAAGGAAGAGAGAGAGAGAGCGGAAGCACTAGCCCAGCTGGACAAGGCAAAAACTACCTTCTTCAGCAATGTGAGCCATGAACTAAGGACCCCTCTTACGCTGATGCTGGGGCCGCTGGAAGATGCTCTGCAAAGCGGGGCAGCCCCAACGCCTGCCTCGGTTGAGCTGCTGCACCGCAATGCGATGCGGCTACTGAAATTGGTGAACACGCTGCTCGATTTCTCTCGTATTGAGGCCGGCCGTTTCCGCGTAACCTATCAGGCGACGGATCTTTCCTTGTTGACGAAGGAGTTGTCCAGCGTTTTTCGCGGCGCTGTGGAGCGGGCTGGCCTGCAGCTGATCGTCGACTGTGAGGCACTGCCGGAGCCGGTGTATGTGGACCATGAGATGTGGGAGAAGGTGATGCTGAATCTTCTCTCCAATGCTCTGAAGTCGACCTTCGACGGAGAGATTCGGGTGCATCTAAGTGCCAACGGCGCAGCCGCAGAACTTCGTGTGACGGATACCGGGACGGGAATTTCCGAGGAGGATCTTCCCCGCATATTTGACCGATTCAGCCGCATTGAGAACGCGCGGCGACGGAGCCACGAGGGCAGCGGTATCGGCCTGGCGCTGGTGCGAGAGCTGGTGGAGATGCATGGCGGATCGATTGGCGTGGAAAGCGCGCCGGGCAAGGGGACCACATTCACAGTGACGTTACCCTTCGGGCAGACACACCTGGAGCGCGCCCACGTACGCGGCAGCTTGGAGAGTCGTTTCGCGGTGGGGGAATCGGCGGTGGAATATGTGCAGGAGGCGCTGAGCTGGCTGCCGGAGCCACATGCACCAAATGGGTCTTCCGGTCTTGCGCGCGGATTTAGCACCGATTCCTCCAACGCTGTTGCTGCGCTCAGGCCAACCATCTTGCTGGTAGACGATAGCGCCGATATGCGGCAGTATGTGGGTGGTTTGCTCAGCCGCCACTTCCAGGTGGTGACAGCGGAGAATGGCAAGGTCGCGCTGGAGCAGGCTATCCACCGCTGTCCGGATCTGGTGTTGACCGACGTAATGATGCCGGAGATGGATGGTTTTTCGCTGCTCTCCGCATTGCGGCAGCATCCCGCAACCCGGACAGTTCCTGTGATCATGTTGTCGGCGCGTGCCGGCGAGGAGGCGCGCATTGAAGGCCTGAACGCGAGTGCGGATGATTATCTGACCAAACCGTTTACGGCCCGCGAGCTTATTGCGCGGGTGGAGGCGCACCTCAAAATGGCGCGGCTGCGGCGGGAGGCCTTTGAACAAGAAGCGGCGCTAACCAAAGAAATGAGGAAGGCTCAGCAACTGGCGCTGGAGGTTCTGGAACATACCCCGGAAGCATTCTTCCTGTTCGACAGGAGTTTTCACATCACCTACATGAATCCGGCCGCAGAAGAAATCGCCAGCCGTCACGGGAAAGAACAAGTGGGGAAACAGCTATGGGAGCTGTATCCCGAGGTCGTAGGGTCTCTATTAGAGAGTAGCTATCGGCGCGCTATGGAGCAGCGGATTCCGGTGGAGTTTGAGTACTACTTTGAGTCATGGGGCCGATGGTACCGGCATCGCGCATTTCCGCAGCCAGGCGAGGGACTCGCGGTCTACGTGCAGGATTCGACTGATAGCCGAAAGGCGGAACAGGTCTTGCGGCGCTCGGAGCAACTGGCCGCCGCGGGGCGGCTTGCGGTCAGCATTTCGCACGAGATCAACAATCCCCTGGAAGCGGTTACGAATTTGCTTTACCTAGCCAGAATGGACGAGGGCTTAACGGGAAAAGCACGCGATCTCTTGACCATCGCGGACAAGGAGTTGCAGCGCCTATCGCACATTGCGGCGCGAAGCCTGAAGTTTTACCGCCAGCGAACTTCTCCGATATTCACGCCGCTGGAAGAAATTCTCGAGTCGGTGCTTTTCTTTCATGAGGCACGCATCAAGACCGGCGACATCCAATTGGAGCGTCGATATAGAAAGGCGCCCGCGGTGTTGTGCATGCCGGGGGAAATACAGCAGGTATTTACGAACCTGATTGCTAATGCACTTGACGCCCTGTCGGCCGAGGGGCGTCTGATCGTAGCGATCAGACCCTCACAGAGACTAGGAGCCGCCAAAAGAGTGCGCGTCACGATCGCCGATACAGGGACCGGTATGGATAAGGAGACGTTGAATCAGCTCTTCCGTCCCTTTTTTACCACCAAGGGAGAGGTGGGAACGGGTCTGGGTCTGTGGGTGTCAAAGGGTATTCTTGAGAAACACCGGGTGGACTTGGCCGTGCGTAGCAAGCGCGGCCGCGGAACGGTCTTTCAGCTATTCTTTCCGCTCAACTCGGATCCGGTGCCCACTGAGTCTCCAAGCGAGCCGAGGTTGATGGGCAACGCAGATTAACGCAACAGGGCCTCCTATCCTTCATGGTAGAAAGAACAGGGCAGATGGGCCCGACTTCTTTCAGGGAAGGATCTTAACAATGAGCGGGTTGATGGCGGAGAAAATTACCGGATCGGCCAATTACGGTGATCGGTTGTGGCACGTTAGGCCGTCGCATCGCCCTTATGGCGAGCACACGGGGTGGGGAGGTGCGCATATTTGACCCGCACCAGCGCTCCCTCGACGAGGGACTTAAATTTGTCATGGAAACGCTTCCGGCCCTCGTGGCATCGATTCCCGGGGCAGTCGCCGGGCGCGTGAGAGGAGAGACAGAGCTCGCAGCCGCAGTGAGAAATGCCTGGTTGGTTGTGGAAGCCGTTCCGGAACAGCTCACCGTTAAGCGAGGCGTTTTCGCCGAGCTGGATTCCGTGGCGCCGCAGGACGCAATCCTCGCCACCAACTCGTCCTCGTATCCCTCCAGTCAACTCGTGGACCAGGTTGCGCGTCCGGAGCGGTTGCTCAACATGCACTATTACATGCCGCCGGAGCTCCCCATGGTGGAGTTGATGTCTTGCGGGAAGACAGATCCGGCTATCATCGACTTCCTGATGGCGCAACTGCCGCTCTACGGGCTCGTGCCCTTTCGCGTGCAACGAGAGAGCGTCGGTTTCATCTTCAATCGGATCTGGGCAGCTATCAAGCGCGAGTCTCTGTCTGTGGTCGAAGAAGGTGTAGCCAAACTCGAGGACGTAGACAGAATGTGGGATTTGTTTACCGCGCACCAGCCGGCCCCCTTCCGCCTGATGGACAGGGTTGGGCTCGACGTTGTACTGGCCATTGAAGAGCACTATGCCGCCGTCCGTAACAATGTTCCGGAAGGTCCGCGGAAGCTGCTGCGACGTTATGTGGACGGCGGACGTCTGGGCGTGAAGTCAGGGCGGGGCTTCTACGACGATTACCCCAAGGAAGATTGAACGCCATACCGAGCAGTGAGATAACAGGAGAGCTACTGGGCGAATTTTGGCAGGCGGAGCCACTTGATCGATTTGCCAAGTTTTTCGAACCCAGGATCGGCTGAGACCAGCGTTGCTTTCAATGTGACGGCCAAGGCGGCAGCAAAGGTGTCCGCGTAGCCAAGCTTGTAATGGTGTTTCATCTCTGCGGCGCCAAGGGCTTGAGGAGTATCTGCTTCGACCATCGTTGCCACATGTTGAAGCACCTGGACATAGTGCCGGGCACGCTGCTCGCCAACATGCTTGAGCAGAACATAGAAGACTTCGCCCAAGTTGACCACAGACATCCATAGCCGTGCTTGTCCCCGCTCTGCCTGTTCGAAGAGAGCGCGAACCTTGTCGGTCCCTTGTCCCGCACTGACGCCGAAGTACCGTAGCACCGCGTTCGAGTCCAGAACGTATTCCTTCACCGTTTGTTCTCTCGCTCCCTCTCCGTCCGTCTCTCCCTGGCCAGCTCCTCTTCAAGCGGGAAGTCCGCAAGACTTCCCTGAAGAGCATAGATCGCGGCGTAATTGCTGGGCTCAAGTACCAGGCGGCCGCGGTCCTCTTGAAACACCACGGTGGTGCCTTCCTGTAACCCGTAGCGCTTTCTCAGGTTTGCAGGAATTACGATCTGGCCTTTGGAACTGATGATGGAAGAGGATCGCATGTTATACCCTTAAGTAAAATCTGTCTTACCATAGTGTAATACACATTCAAGACGCAAAACCGCAGCGATTTTATGTGTGACCTCTCAAACGATGAGTGGGGCGACGGCGCCATATCAAGTCTCTGACCAGCGTTTGACAAGCCGATGACAATCCAGTTTGTGCTTTGCGATAGCCTAAGCACAGTTCTTGTAGTGAGATGCGATGCTGACCAGACGAGATAATCCTTCCATACCCGCTTGGAGCCGAGATCAACTCGACTCCCCAAGCCCGCCTGAGTCGGAAGCCCCTTACTTCGATGAGCAGCTCAGAGCATGGATCCTCAGCAGACATGCAGATATCCTGGCCGCGTTTCGTGCATCGAGTCTCTCGCCCTCCGGCCCCAACGACCAGAACGGTAGCGACGCATCCGGCGAGAGCGAGCGAACGAAGATGCGCTGGGAAACGATGGAGGCGCTCTCTGCAAATCAACTACGCGCGTGGCGGGAACGGATAGTTCCCGAGGCCCTAGCGCTGACCAACCGTTTGCCCAGCCATGAGCCGGTGGACCTGATGGACGGCTACGCGCGGCCACTTTGTCTCTCTGTGGCGGCGATGATAACGGGCATCTCCCAGGGCGCCGCGGAAGATCTCTGCGAAATGGCGCGACGGGTATCGGCGAGCGCTGCCGAACCTTATGATCCAGCTGTGCGCGTCAGCGCGAAGTCTGCCAACGCAGCACTTCGAGGCTGCTTTCATTCCGGGCCCGAAGCCCTGCGCGACTCCGGATTCGTCGCGCTCTCGCAGACGCTACCTGGCTTATTAGGGAATGGCTGGTTCGCGCTGATGCAATTTCCGCAGGAATGGAGCCTGCTGCATCAACAGCCCGAACTGACGGAACAGGCAATCGAAGAACTGCTGCGCTACGCCGGCCTTACACGCACGCTCTTCAGGACCGCTGCGGCGGACCTCGACCTCAATGGCGTTACGATTCAAAAGGGCGAACGAGTCATCCTGAGGCTCATAGCGGGCAACCGGGACCCGGAGCGCTTTGCGGAACCGCATCGGGTCGATGTGACACGCCGTGATGGAGGACATTTCACCCTAGGAGCCGGTCCGCACTCCTGCGTAGCCGCCGGCTTGATTCGCATGGTGGCCGCTACGATGACTTATCCCCTGGTGCAACGGTTTGCCTCGGCGAGACTCGGCCTGCCCGTTGAGTGGCAGGGCGGGTCAGGCTTTCGATCGCCGAGTTCCTTATGGGTGTATCTCAGCTTGTAACACGGTAAGTGTTTAGTGACCGTTGTGCGTGGTGATTGCCTGGAGAACGATCTTGCTATCTTCCCGTGGATCTACTTTCCTCCAAACCTGGGCAATCTTTCCATCCGGTGCGATGAGAAAAGTATCGCGCTCGTCAAACTTCATGTCCTTGAAGGTCATCAAGGGCACACCGTAGGCCGCTGCCGCTTCTCTCTGCGGATCCGCGAGCAGCTTAAACGTCAGCCCATCCTGAGCACAGAAGCTCTTGTGGCTATCTGCCGTATCGAGGCTAACGCCGAGCACGACGGCATTATGCGACTCAAACTGCGGAAGACTGCTCTGGTAAGCGTGCGCCTGAATCGTGCATCCAGTGGATTTGTCTTTGGGATAGAAATAGAGAACCACCCATTTACCCTGATAATCCGAAAGATTGACCGGAGTGCCATCCTGGGATGGCAGTGTGAATGCGGGAGCCTTGGCTCCCGGCTGTAGATCGATGTCTGCCGCGTTGGCAACGGCCGTAATTCCGGGGCAAAGCCCCATCAACATGAGGGAGAAGAGCATTTTGGAAAGTTGGTTTCGCATGGTCCTTCACTTGGCAACAGATTTGAATGCTAACTGCTTACTTTGTCATGGTAATTCAATGAGCACACACAGCGCTGGCATGTCGGGTTCTCACTAACGTTGAGCGACTGCCTGAAGGCTCGCGCGGCCTCGCCGTTGATAACAGCTTCCAGAGTGGAAGAGTTGATGTTTCCGATAGCACGATGAAAGAAACACGGCCTTACCGATCCGTCGACTTCGACGACGGATGAAACCCAGGGGGCATTGCAAATTGGGGACTGGGGAGCTGTTTGCCCTAGATGTGCCCGGAAGCGGCGAATGATGCGGCGAAGCTTTTCCGGCGTCTCCGCTATGTATTTGGTGTGAAGATCGTACGCGTGTTCGAGGATGAGTTGTTCGATTTCGTCAGCCAGGACGGCGACTTCCGTTGCGGTTAAAGCAATCTCATTCTGTCTGTCTCCCGGCCAAATCAGAGGCCGATTGAAGGCTTCTGAGGTCAGGTCGGCGGCCAGAAAGGAAATGGAATCAAACCCTATTGTCTTGGCTGCTGCGACGGTAGCACGAAGATGGCGGTGATTGGCTTTCTGGACGGTGGTGCGGCAGGCTATGTGCATATCTGGCCGCTGCGCGTGAATCGCCGCAACGCCTTTAGTGATTACATCGAAAGCTCCGTACACGCGACGGATAGCATCGTGTATCTCCCGAGGACCGTCAATAGAGACGATTACGTCATCGAACAAGGCAGAGACATCATGGGCGCGCTTGAAGAGGAGCAAGCCTGTGGTTAGCAAGGTCAGGCGAATATTCTCCTGACGGAAAAAGTCGCAGAGGGCGCCGAGGTCGCTGTGGAGCAATGGTTCGCCACCGGAAAGAACGACTTGGCGAACACCGAGATTGCGCAGCGACGCACGATGACGATCCAGATCGGAGACGCGGACTTGCTCGTGGGTCTCCCGCTTCCAGATATCACACATAATGCAGCGGCAATTGCAGTGGCTGTGAACGTTCAGGATTAAGATCGGCATCGATGTGAGCTGTGAAGCCGGCTGGCTCGATGCTATGTCTTCCTCATGCAGCAGGGGCATGGCGCACTCTCTTTCCACCGACACGAAGGTCGCTTCCCAGAGCCTCTTCGGCTTCGGCTAATAGCTTGTTGATGGGAGCGCGCACCCATCGCGGCTGGCCATCTACCTGCAGGAGCTCTAATCCTTGCCTGAGCGGGCCGGGAAGACGCCCGATGAGCGATGGACCTGCGAGCTGAATACGCCCGCCGACGATGACCAGTTCAATTTGGTCAGTGGTCAGGTGGGCGAGGGTGTCGGCCGGGCTGAGCCCGGTATCGCGGACTATCAACATATCCGCTAGCGAACCAGGCTTGATGCTGCCTTCGCCGCGGCGCAAGCGAAGGACTTCAGCCGCACGACTGGTCACCATGGCATAGATGGAGTTAGGATCGATGCCGATCCGCTCGCGAGCAAATGTGATTTCGTCCAGCAGATCGCCGGCGGCGGTGAGCGGCGAATCGGTGCCCAGCACAGCAGTGTCGAGCGAGCGAATGAAGGCAAGCGATGGCGATCGGTGGAAGAGAAACTGATTCGACGTGGGGCACAGGATGAGCGCTGCGAGGCGCTGGTTAATGAGTGAGATGGACTCGGGAGTGCAGGCGAGCCCGTGGACAAGCACCGTACGATGATCAAGAGCATGGATTCGATCCAGTTCGAAGATCTCTTCAGCGCTGCCTTCATCGACTCCTTCCGCGGCATGGAGAATGAAGGGCAGGTCGGCGCGGCTTTCGCGAAATTTGCTGGCAAGCGCTGGTTCGAAAGAGGGCGAGTGTGCCCAGGCGAACTCATGCACAACGCGGACAGGAAAGCCAGGGCCAGTTAATTCGGGAGTGACCGGGTTGTGATGGCAGACGGTGGTTGCGCCGCAGAGTAAGTTGCGGATCGCTCCCCACCATAAGCAGGTGGAGCGCGGTACTTTGCGATGTTGCGCAATCAGGGGCGCCCGGTTGGCGTGGATATCCCGCGCCCATTGGGCGGCATTGTAGTAAGGGCCATCCCCGATATTGGGATAGAGACTGAATTCCAGATGGTCGTGCGCATTGATGAGCCCCGGCAGGAGGAGATAACCAGACAGGTCGAGACTACATCTCTATGTAGGACTGAGTTCTCTCATCCACCCAATACCCGGATTGATCTTTGGATTGAAGGAATTGAGCTGGGGATTGATTTTGGATCGACTGAATGCGTTCGCCCACGACGGCGATCGAACCTGCCGCAGTTGTGTCGGGTCCAGTCGCATAGCGCGTTTGCCTAAGAACAAAAGATCCGGCCGATTGTGAGGCAACCTTGCGGAGACGAGGGGCACTGGTAGGCTTGCGCAACTCAAGTACGTAAATCGCCGGCAGCGACTCGGTGGAATGGTACAACTCAAGCTTGCCGCACTCTTCGAAGATCTGCCTTTCTTCCGGACCGAAGGCCGGCTCAGTGAGCGAAACAAGCTTAAATCCACGAGATTGAAAGGCCTGGGTGATCTGCTGGAGATCCCATCCCTTGGCTCTGATTTGCGTCTCCGCGCCCTTCACTTTGAATGCCCGCTTCCAGCCGCGGAATGCCTCGGTCTCCGGATGCATGTCAGTGAGAAAAATGGTTGCGCCGGGACGGGCAACTCGATCGATCTCCCGCGCGAAGGCTTTCCAGATCTTCCAGGTAGCTGACGACGAAAGAAGATAAGCACCATGTCGCACGCCGTGTCGTTAACAGGCAGAGCAGTGCAGCTCCCGAGGCGAAGACTACAGTTCTGGCTCAGCTTGATGCCGGCAAGAAGCAGCATCGCCGGCGAGATGTCGACACCGAGCAAGCTCCTTGGAGAGCGAGCGAGCAACCTCTGCAGCCATCTCCCTGTGCCGCAGCCGGCATCGAGCACATCCAGGCCGCGAACATTGGGCATCATGGAACCGAGGACACGCTCTTCCAGCGCTAGCAGCGGATTCGGCTGGGTGTCATAGACCTCGGCCCAGGCTGTCGAAGGCTTCCACTTGACGGGTGAGGATAAGTCTTGCTTCATAGGCTCTCCCGCTTCGGCTTGCGAAGATTGATGAAGCTGTTGGCCAACTGGAGCTCAAACGGAAAGCCATAGACCCGCAGCGCATAGCGCCACCAGCTGAGAGCCTTTAAAAGCGCACGGCTCCATCGCGGAGCCCGGATGTCTTGAACGGTAGGCCAGCGCGACGCAACCACTGTCTCAAAGTTGTCGATCAGCTTCTTGGTCCTGGGCTTCAACCATGGGGCGTGGGTATCGATGCGGAGCGTGTAGTCGAGCCATTCCTTGCTGGCCCACCCGGCGGGACTATCTGGAAAGGTGATCTGGCCTTCAACATCTCCATACATCTTGCCCGGTTGGGGCGTGGGGGTGTAGTGCTGCACGATGATCTCAGAGGCTTGGATTGATTCGTTTGAGCTTGCGAATGAAGCTCACGGTTTCTCGCGTGTCGCGCTCCGGATCGTTGGGGTTGCCGATGACAAACGAAAATTCGGGGATGATGCCGAATTGGCGCGTGCGATGGGCCATGGCGAGGGTTTCCTCGGTGGTGATGCCTTTCTGCATTTCTTTCAGCACCCAATCGGAGCCGGATTCCGCACCGAAGAAGATCATGGTGCATCCGGCCTTCCTGATCGCTTCCAGGGTTGCATCCGAGTAGCGCGACATAATATCCACGCGCGCCTCACACCACCATCTAAGATTGAGGGGCGCGAGCCGGTCAGCCAGCTCACGGGCGTGATCTTCGCGAAGAAAGAAGTTCATGTCATAGAACTGAACCGAGTCGGCGCCGTATCGGGCCACCAGATAGTTGAGAATCCTGGCCGTCCGCTCCGGAGACTCCATACGCTCTGCCCTTCCGTAAGCTGCATGGACACCGCAGAAGCTGCAATTGAATGGGCAGCCGATGCTGGCATGATGGACCGCGGTACGCTTGCCAAAGAAGGAGGGCCGCAGGTATCTGGCGACCGGAAGGCGATGAAAGGGCGACCACGGGAACTCGTCCGGGCCTTTCATTGGCCGCTCGGGGTTGGTGCGATGAAAGCCGAAGGCGTCTTTGTAGCAGAGGCCGAGGATCGATTCGAGCGCCCGCTTTCCACGCAGCGCGTCGATCAGCTCAAGTAGAGTGTCTTCGCCTTGGCCACGGACCACATAGTCGACGTACTTGGCGTTGAGCGCGGTGTCAGGATAAAGAGAAGGGAAGTAGCCGCCCCAGACGATGCGCACATGGGGGCGGAGGCGGCGTATCTCACGCGAGGTTTCCATGGCGGCGACCATCTGCGGTCCCGGGCATGCAGGAGACGCCAAGAAGCTCGACCTGGTGCATGTCGATGGTCTTTACGATCGCTCCGGTGGGATCATCTTCCAGATTGCCGTCGATGATCCTGTATTCTTCGCGGCCTTCGAGCACGGCGGCAAGCGCAAGCACGGCCAGCGGGAGCCTGCAGTTGCGAGGCCGGGTTGCCCGCGGATGGAAGAGGATAATCATTGGTAGCCTTGGCTACGTAGATTCGAAAGCGGGAGGGCTCGCGTTTGCGGCGAAGTTTTGCCAGCCAGGGCCGTACATAGCCATCGCATTCCGTAATAGGGTTCATGCACCCGCCAACGAATCCCAAGCCACGATTCCATGTGCGCCAATCGCTGATCGGTGAGGTATTCGAGACTGCTGAGACTGTCGGAAGGGAAAGCCGTAACGCGTCAGAAACGAGGCGCGCCGCTCTTCGAGCATACGGCGGCCGCTCTGCTCATCGCCATACCATGGAGTGTCGGCAATGATCACGGTGCCGTTTCTCCGGGTGCAGCGAAGCGCTTCGGCCATTGTCTTCTCGAAATTCTCCGAGTAATGAAACGAAGCGTTGAAGATCACGAGGTCGAATTGACCATCGGCAAACGGCAGATTATCGAGTTCCGCCTGAAATCTCGGGAAGAGAGAAGGCAGCGACTGCTTGTAATGCTCCGCGGCCTCAAGACCGTCTCGATCATTCGTCATGAGGTCGACCGCGACGGGAGTATGGCCCTGCTTTGCAAGTCGATAGCTCATCCAGCCATTACCCGCGCCCAGGTCCAGAATCCGATGTGAAGGGCGCGCCAGAGTAATGATGCCGGGAAGAATCTTCCGCTCGATATAACGAAACGTGCGGGCGCGGATGGCCCACTGCCAGCTATTGCGCCCGGAAAGATCGCGATAGGGAAGCGCAAGGTAGTAATCGTCGCTGTTGCTTCCCCGGCCCTCATAGGCTCGAATACGTTGATAGTCTTCGACGAAGCGTGCGAAGTACGCTTCGCGGTCGGGCAAGAGTGCCTGCCACACTCCTTGCCTGCGAGGCATGTCCATTTTGCAGCGGGAGCAGGTGAGGGTCGACGTCGTTTCTTGGCAAGTCGCCGATCAAGCTGCCGCACTGGGGGCAACGCAACTGAATGCCGGCGCTTCACTTCACTGGCGGCTCTCTTCTCTTGTCTGGCTCAATAACATCCTCCCTCCCCGCTCAAAATGAAGAAGCATGTGGTCGCCCATGATGCGAAGCAAAGGAAGACGGGAGATGTGCTTATCGATAGAACTGAGTACGCCGAGCAGACGCGGATATTTGCGGATCATCGGTTCCAAATACGATGGGGGAACCACGACACCGATGCCGGTGCAGGACCGCAGCCGAAACCAGGGCGAGAACGACCGCCTCACCTCGCGCAAAGTGGGGTAATGCACTTTCACCATGTAGCCGCTTACTTTAGCGTGAGCAATGCCCGGGGTTCTGCGGAAGGCTTTGCGAAAGTTGCCGTGGAAGAGAAACCAAATCGTTTCTACGAGACAGAATCGGGTCGAGAGGCAGATGAGCACAGGAGCATGCGGGGTTTACCAGGGAGGCGAGGTTCCACGCTACCTGGTGGAGGTCTGAAACACAATTTAACCCGGAAAAGTTCGATAGGGCTCCATCGAAAAGTGTGCCGGGGTGAAGCTTGCGCCAGATGCTCGGTGGGAAGAAACTTGAACTGGATCGGAGCGTCCGGGTCTTCGTCCTGCATGCGCTTCCGCGCAGTCCGGATCATGCCTTCCGAACCGTCACAAGCAACAACGGACATATCATGCCGGGCAAGGAAAAGCGCGTCTTCGCCGGTACCGCAATTGAGTTCCAGGATATGGGCACCCTCCTCAAAGATGTCGAAGAGGAGCATCCCATACGGCTCCGCGCTGGGCGCGGCCGATCATGGAGCGGGTAAATAGTTCGTCGTATCCTGGAGCAATACTGTCAAAGGCGAGAAGCGCCTGATTCTGAACTTGGGAGGCGGCGATCATGCTTCCACCTCTGAGACCGAGGAGAGCAACCCAGCGCGCGATAGCTGGATACTCTGGCGGAGGCTCGATGCGCGCTCTGAGTTGGCGGCGGCGGTACCGGCCAGGCGCGCCAGCTGCACTTCATCCTTGAGAAGCTTGTCGGCATAACTGTAAAACCGCTGCGAATGACGACCCTTGATCTTTAGATTGCGATCAGAGCTGGTTCCCCACGGCTCAAGCTGCACCAGGCGATCGGCCATCTTCTTGTAGTAGGGAGTTCCCTTGATGGGATAAGAGACCGTGGTGAAGAAGATATCCGGTTGGGAAGTGCTGACGTGCCGGATGGTGGCCTCGATGTCTTCCATCTCTTCTCCCTCGTAACCCCACATGAGAAACATTCCGCTTTCAATGCCGCGCTCGCGGCTCATGGCGACTGCCTGATGAACCTGCTCGATTTTGACGCCGCGATCCATGGAATCGAGAATTCGCTGCGATCCGCTCTCGGATCCGATCCAAATGCGGAAGCAACCCAGCTCCGCAAGCAGGTCGAGCATTTCGGCGTTGAGGCGATCTGCGCGCGAGATGCATTCGAAGGGGATGCGCAAGCCGCGGGTGCGCATCTCCGCTGCATAGCTGCGAAGCCATTGGTGGTTGATGGTGAAGACATCGTCAGAAACCCAGACCATGTCTGGGATGTAAGTGCGCAGCAGCCATTCCACCTCATCCACCACCAGCACAGGATTGCGCCGGCGGTGCGTTTGCCCAAAAACCTGGTGACTGCACCAGCGGCATTTATAAGGGCAGCCACGCGCGGTGATGAAGTTGATCGATCCTTTCCCGTGGGCGTCGCGCCAGGTCTTTACATAACGGGTGATGTCGATGGCGTGGCGCGCGGGCCAGGGTTGGCCGTCAAGATCCGCGATCTGTGTGCGTTGCCCGGTTTCGTGCATTTGACCGTCGGAGTCGAGGTAGGCGATGCCGCAGATCTCTGTGTAGGAGTCGTTGGCACCGCATCGGAATGAGGCGAGTAATTCCCCGACGGTGAGCTCCCCCTCGCCAAAGACGACGAAGTCCGCTCCTGCCTGCAGATATTCAAGTGCGTACGCTCCGGGCTCCGGACCTCCGACGATCGTCTTCCAGCCCGCCTCATGCGCTACCTTCAGAATCTCGACCACGTTTTTGCGGGTCATCAGGTTGGCATAGATGCCCAGGACGGAAGGGGTCTCGCTGCGCAGATGCTGGAAAAGCGCCTCACGGCTGGAAAAGGTGGTGTCGAATACCTCCACATCAAAGCCCTGTTGCCGCAGGTGCGAACAGAGATACAAGATGCCCAGGGGAGCATAAGGCTTCATGATCTGAAGCTCTTTGGGATCTTCGTAGAGAAAGTAACCGTGTGTGAGCAAGAGTTCCGCCATCTATCTCCCTCCCTCAATGCGCCCGCACACCCTGCAGGCGAACAAGCTGGTACCGCTTGGTCTCTTTGGGCGGCGCGTCGTAGCGGGGGAAAACGGTGGCCTCTGTGTTCCTGCTGGTTTGTTCGAGGGCAAATACCTGCTGCCAAAGACCTGACAAAGCCAGCGCACTCTTGGCGGAGCCACTATCACGCCAGGAGTCGACCTCGGCGTGGAGCGCATTGCGCAGCGCGAGATAGAACTCGTCCTTGTAGGCGGCCGTGAACATCAGGCAGAGGTCATCGCTATCCGTCCAATTTGTCTTGGAGCCGATCTGCTCCCGCACCCGGTCGAAGAAGGCCGTTCCTGGAAGTGGATAAGAGAAGGAAACGCCTATGTCGTGCGGGCGTGTGTTACGCACCAGCTCGATCGTCTGCTGGATGTCCTCCCATTGCTCCCCGGGATAACCAAACTGCAGAAAATAGCATGCGCGAATGCCTGCGTCGCCCAGTCGCGCCCGAGCGTCTTCTACCGCTGCGATGCGCAAACCCTTATCCATGGCAGTCGAGCACTCGCTGCGATCCTGATTCGACGCCCATCCATACTTCAGCGCAGCCCGCCCGTTTCAGGCCTGCGACCGTGTCCCGCGTCATCAGGTCGGCACGGGATTGAATCTTGAAGGGTATCCGGCACTGGAACGTTTCCATGGCACCGGCGAATTCCTGGACCCAGTGCTGATTGAGGGCAAAGACGTCATCGCCGAACCAGATATGTTCAACCCCATGTACTTCCTTGAGTTCACGGATCTCAGCCGCAACGAGCTGCGGTGAACGGAGTTGGAATTTATTGCCGGAGATGGGTTTGGCACACCAGTTACAGCGGTAGGGGCATCCACGGCTGGCGACCACGTTGGTAGAGAAGTGACCGTGAGCCGAGAGCCACGCCTCGCGGTATGGTGCAAGATCGACCAGGTCGCGCGCCGGCATAGGCAGGTTCTTCCAATTTGCGTTGCGCGATGTCTTGACCGGGCTTTCGACTAGATCGCCTTGAGCATCGAGATGTATGACTCCGGGAATGCTGCTGGGCAGTGCGCCTCCTTGCAAGATCGACGCACAAAGTTCGACTAAGCTCTGCTCAGCCTCGCCCACCAGAACAAAGTCAGCGCCATGGTCGAGATATGCCTTCGCGTGATCGGTTGCGTCCGATCCGTGAGCGATCACGATCGCTCCGGCATCCCGCGCCGCCCGCGCTAGTTGCCATGCCAGTTCACGCATCCGGGTCAGGCACATCTTGGAGAGGAAATTGAAGTCGTCTTCATAGATGGCTAGTACCTTGGGCTGCTGGCGCTTCAATATTTCCGGAAAGGCGGAGATGGGGTCCTGTAGCATAGCGTCAAAGACGGCAACTGAGATGCCTTGCTCTCTCAGGGCTGTGGCCGCATAGAGGGTGCCGAGGGGCGGATACGGCTGCATCTTCCGTAGCTGCTTGGGGTCATACGCGAGATGGTAGGAGTGCGCTAGAAGGATTTCCGCCACAAGTTACCTCATTTACGTCGAGTGCACTAGCTGGAGCCCAGGACTTACGTCCTGGATATTCTCAGCCGTCCCTTCGGGACTGGTTCGTGCTATCAATTCCTACCCAGGACTGCGTCCTGGGCTACTCTCAGCCGTTCTTTCGGACTAGCACGCGCTCGCGGGCAGCTTAGGGAGTTCCTGGCCAGTTACAAGCGAACGGCGCAAGGCCAGCCGCTCAGATAGGCGCGCGAGCCAAAGTTCCCAAGGGAAGAAGCATTGACTGGAACGCAGGCGCCAACGGATCGGCGATTGGGTGATGAATTGAACTGCTCGCCGTAAACTTGAAAGTCGCGCCGTCTGGCGGCAGTATTTGCTGTTCAGCAGAAAATATTCGACCATCCGTTCCAGTCGGGCCAACTCTTTTCCTTTGAGCCAGGGCAACATATTCGCGCCCAGGGGCATGTCCATCCATTCACGCAAAGAGTGTGGCTCCGGGACGCCAAGTTCCCGCAGTTGCGGCCAGATGGGAATGCCTGGATAGGGCGTGAAAATATTCGGCGAAAAACTCACATTGGGAAATTGACGTGCAATATCACTCATGGTTTGAAAGGTGATCGAGCGGTCGGCCTCGGTTTCGCCGGGATAGCCAAAGATGAGATTGAATGTGACGCGGATGCCGGCCAAATTGGCCTTACGCGCGGTCTCATACATTTCATTCACTCGCTGATGACGCTTGTTCATGAGCTTCAGCACAGACTCAGAGGTCGACTCAGTACCGAAGCCCATGTGCGATACGCCGCTATTGCCGAGCAACCGCACTTCGTCTTCGCTCATGCGGCATAGAAAATCTGTGGAGGCCTGGAAGGTCCAGCGGAACTTTACGCCGGACGCCAATATGCCGCGGGCAATGTCGAGCGCCCGGTCCAGTTGGACCGGGAAGTTGGAATCGAGCAAAGCGACCTCCTCGATGCGATACCTGGTCACCAGGTCAGTCATCTCGGAAACCACACGCTCGGCGGAAAGCGCATTGAATCGGCGCTTGTAAAAGACCATGTCGGTGCAGTAGTTGCAAGCGTAGGGGCAACCAACGCTCGTCGCATATCCAATCTTCCTGGCGCCGCTGAGTCTCTCGTAGGCGTCGAAATCAGTAAGGTCAAAGGCTGGAACCGGAAGCGCATCCAGGGGCTCCACCCGGCGATCGACGTTATGCTTGCGGAGGCCGCGGCTCTTCCACGAGACTCCGGCGATCCCATCCAGGGACCTCTTCGCCAGCAGAGCTTCTGCCACTTCCACGATGGTGACCTCGCCCTGCCCGCGCACGACTACATCGACGAAGGGCTCGCTCAACGTCTCATCGGGCAGCAGAGTCGGGTGCCAACCGCCAAAGATAATTGGAAGCCACGGATGAGCACTCTTGATGGCAGCAGCTACCTCGATGGCTCCCTTGATCATGGGCCCGGTGAGCACCGAGATACCAATGCACAGAGCATCGACGACCTCACACTCGATACGCGTTCGATAATCAGGTTCAATGGCTGCATCAATCATCACGACGTCAAAATTGGCTTGACGTAATGTGGAAGCAAGGGCAAGCAGACAGAGGGGCGCGCCGAGTGGCGGTCCATCATACGCCGGATAAAACAAGACGACTTTTCCCCGGGTCAGCACGTGGCCTCCACTGGGTTTGGCTCCAGCCGCTTTGCATCGACGGCAGGCTTGAGCGCCGCAGTACGCTCTTTGAGCTTTTTGTTGAGCCAAAGCTCGACAGGGAAGCGGTAAGCGCCGTGGTCGAGGCGCCAGCGGGCGGGCAGCGAGATGCATTTCTGCGCCAGGCGGGTAATGGGCTTGCGCGTGTCCGCCGAGATCGGAATGCGATCGAAGGCTATGCGGAGATAGTCCCGCATTACCTGCAGTTCCTGGTGATCGCGGCCGTTCAGCCAGGGAAGTTTGGTATAGCGGGGGAAAAAGTCCACCCAGCCTTCGAGGGAGTCCGGCGTCTGGACGCCAAGCTCCGCAATCTTATCCATGATGGGAGCGCCTGGATACGGTGTGAAGATATTGGTCCAGAACTCCGCGCCCGGGAATCGCCGGCACACATCCATCACAAAATTGATGGTCTCTCTTCGTTCTTTTGATCCTTCGCCCGGAAAGGCGAAGATAATGTTGAAGGACGGCCGAATGCCCGCTTCCAGGCAGCGCGCCGCGCTTTCATAGATGGTCGGGAAGTCCTGAAAGTCTTTGTTCATGGCCTTCCAGACTTTGCGAGATCCCGATTCGGCGCCCTGGCATATCTGGTGGAGTCCGCTCCGGTGCAGCAGCTTCAGGTCTTCGAGAGAAAGGCGTGCGGTGAGGTTGGTGGTTGCCTGTATGCTCCATTTGAAGCCAGCGCCGGCGCGCACCAGTCCTTCGGAGATGGCCCGTGCGCGGTCAAGGTCGACGAGGAAGTTGTCGTCGACGATCCACAGCATCTCCAAGCCATACCTGCGGCTTAGATCAACCGTTTCTTCCACAAATTGTTCGGCCGGCAGGGCGTTCCACTTGCGCCCGTAGACGCCCGCGTTGGTGCAGTAGGCACAATTGAACGGGCAGGCGAGGCTGGAGGTATACATTGCCCAGCGCCGGCCGCATAAACGCTCATAGGCATCAAAATCCGCCAGATGGTAGGCCTTCGGAGGCATATCTACCAGCGGCTTCAAGGGGCGTTCAGGAGTGAAGACCAGCTTGTTGTCGCGCTTGAAACCGATACCCGCGACAAAGTCAGGCGCCGAGCCCTTCTCAATATGGTTGACGAGCTCGAGCAGAGAGTCTTCGCCCTGCCCGCGAACTACATAGTCGATGTATGGGGCCTGCAGAGTTTGTGTGGGCAATAATGAGGGGTGCCATCCGCCCAGGATGATGGGGAATTCCGGATTCCACTCTTTGATGGCGCGAGCGATTTCGACTGTCTCCCGGATCATCGGTCCGGTTACAAGAGAGATACCAAGGCACAGAGCATCGCGCACTTCTTCGAGGACGCGCTTTTTGTAGTTTGGGGTAATGGTGGAATCGATGAGGCAGATTTGATATCCGGCACGAAGCAGAGGCGTCGCAACCGCCAGAATGCCCAATGGGGCAGTCGCGTCAGAACTCGCGAAGGATGGGAAAAAGAAGACGATTTTGCGTGACTTGGGCAACGGGTACTCCCTGCTTAAAGGAAAGATAGACCTATTGCCTGGGGGGAGTTGTCACGCGGATGTCACTGATTTGTCACGTGCTAGCTGCTGCATTCGGTGGTCCAGATAGAAAACGTGAAACTTGATTTGATCGTCGACCCGGTACTGGACACGGCTGACCATTTGGAGCATTCCGAGGATGCTGCCGGGGTCTCCACCACTTAACTGCACCATGGGTTGCAGTGCCGCGTCCGGGTTGCTCTGCGTTGCGGCGGCCAAATGCATGATTTGGTGCGACTGTTGGCCTCCAACGAGTTAGGTTGTAGATATCGAGGGAGTGAAAGGGAAACATGATTCCAAGTGCAGCTTTCAAGACAATTTTGGTGGGGGATGACGGTACGCCTGAGGCTGAGCAGGCGGTTGACGTCGCAATCTCGCTGGCACACAGTCTCAGGGCCAAATTGATTGTGCTAGGGGTAGTGGGTCCGCCAAGCCCCGAGTCTCAGGCGGAAGGTTATGGATTGGAGACGGTCGCGCAGGCGCGCGAAATATTGAAAGAAAGGCTGGAGCGAAAACTCCAGGCTAGCGGGCAATCTGGAACGGAAGTGATCACGGAGATATTTGAAGGAAGAGCTGCCGAGGTGATCCTACAAAGGGTGGAGCAAAATTCGGTGGATCTGGTCGTCGTTGGCCGTCGCGATATTGGGCAAGTGAGGCATTGGCTGGAAGGTTCTACTTCAGAAAGACTGGTCCGTCATTGCCCGGTCTCTGTGCTGGTTGTTCATGACGATCATGACTGAACTTCGACTTGTCCCACGATTTGCAAGCAATCTCTCAAGACGCAGTCGAGGAGATCAAGAGCCGGTTGCGCACTATCTCGTGGCCTGAGAAGGGCGGACCGCAGACTCTCTGTGAGCGTCGTGACGGAGGCACTGAGGTCTTTCTCAAATTGAGTCACGGTCGACTGAAGGCGTTCGATATAGTCGTAGCGGATGCGGCCTGCATTGAGATCCAGTAGTTGCCAGGTTCGCTCCTGCATTTTGCCAAGAACAAGCGGGCGCAAGAGGAAGCGAGGCAGTGCAAGAAAGAACGAATCGAGCGAATGAAAGACGCGCTCGACCCGGTAATAGAGATGGCTTTCCACACGAAGCGAACAGTTAATCATCACCGGCTCTGCGGGTATCTCAAAAAGGACCCCGGCAGCTTGTTGAAGACGCTCCAGGATCGCATTGGCCCGATTCACGAAACTAGCCGAGAGGACGTCCAGTAGTGACTGAACTACTTCATCTTCCCGGATTCGCCAGCTGCGGAAAACAGTCTCTATTTCTTGCTTGAGAAAGCTCTCCAGAAGGACGCCAAAGGCGCGGCCGGTTTCCTTGGGATGCTGAGATTGAAACTGGTTTAATTGCTCCTGCACGACGGGAACAGAAGCTTGCACGTGCGCGGCGAGATCGCGCTCCACGCGGGCGATGGTGTCGGCTGAATGCTGGCGCAGCAAGACTTGCAGCTCATGCATTTCGGAGTCTGTTTGCTCCAGCAGTTTGTCGATCGCGCGCCCTTTAAGATGCAACTCGTCAAGGCTCAGGAGTTGCGCTCGTACGCTAATGGTTGCGGCAAACTTGAGGGTGCGCGCAATGTGCAGAGCGTCGAAGGCGATGGAGCGGACAAGGACCCGGTCTTTCTCCTCCAGGAGAAAGGTTCTTAAACGCTGTTCGAAGGTCTCGATCCCGCTTGAGGTCGCGCTAGCGGGAGGCTTGGCCCGGCCCTCGATAGCTCTGCGAGCAGAGAGGCAGAAGATCTCGGGGGACTCAATCTGAAGGCGGCTCAACTCATCCTCGAGGAAACGCGAGATGTGAGAGACCTCTTCCGCTGAGGCTGTGTCCACCTTGTTCAAGACGAAGAAGAGTTTGGGGACCTCTTCTTTGAGATTTCGAATGAAGCGGGACTCAACTTCGGTAATCGGCGGGTCTACGGAGAGCATGACGATCCCGGCGTCCACTTTTTCGAGATAGCCCTCAGTGGTGCGAGTGTTGTGGGTATGGGTGGAGCCGATGCCTGGGGTATCGATGAGGATGATTCCACTCTCAAGGAAGGGCGAAGGGTAAGCCACCTCGACAGACGCGACCTGCTTCCTGTTTCCTGGATTGCCGGATTCTGTGATGTAGCTGGCCAAGGTTCCGAGATCAACCTGTTCCCGCGCCCCTGTGGAGTAAAGGATAGTGGCCTCGGGAGCCAGGCCATATCTGATTTCCGTGATGACGGCGGTCACAGGGAGAACTCCGGTCGGCAAAATCTCGGCACCCATCAGGGCATTGATAAAAGAACTTTTCCCGCGCTTCATCTGACCGAGCACAGCAAGATGAAGTTGATTGGAAGCAAGCTTTCGCGCCAGGGAGAGGAGCTTTTCGTGCAGGCTATTGTTTCCTGTTCCGGAGTCTGAGATGGCCAGCAGCACGCGCAACACCTCCGCGATCGAATGGCGCTGCTCGGCGGAGTGCGGCGTGTTTTGCTCGGTCGCGGTCATACGGTGGCGATTATCTGCTTTTAGCCAGCCGCCGGGGAAGCTTCGGTCGATCGCGAATAGCGAATCGCTTCAACCGTCGAGCTGGCGATTAGACCTCCAGCAATCATTCGGTCGAGGTGCGGAATCAGTTTGCTTATCTGTTCCTCCGTGTCGATCACAGTTACCATGATGGGAGCATTTTTCGAGATGGAGAGGCCTCGAGCATGGTAAATGCGGGCGCTTGCTCCAAAACCCTCGAGGCCCCGGTAGACGGTTGCGCCGGAGAGTCCCAGATCGATGCATTTGGCCACGATGGCCCTATAGAGCGCCTCGCCCTCCCACTTATCAGCCTCGGTAAAGTGGATGCGCAACATTCTGGCTTGGAATTGCTCTTTCATGTCACCCCCGGTCTCCTTCAGCTCGACAGCGCGATGGGCGTATTAGCAGGTGTTTTTCGCAACAGTGGCGCTGTTCGCCGGATGCCAATTCCGCAAGAGCTCCAAATCGGCCTGGAGCTGGTCCGGATTCACCGCCGGATCTGACGTTCCATTGGAGCGATGAATCTGCATTCGATAGGCGTCGGCGTATGAATTTATCAGAAGTTCAAGCTTGCGCACAATCTGGCCGCTCCATTGGGACAAGGCCAGCCCATAAAGGTGCAGATCCTCCTTAAGAGGGAAGGCGATGCTTTGCCGCAAACTGGCTTTGATCCGGGACCGCAGTATTTTGTGGCCCCAAACCTTCCATGGTCCAGCGTCGAAAGATCTTGGCAACGCTGCCATTTCAAAGCGCGGCATCTCGCGAAGAATTGCTTCAAAGTCAATCTTTGACGGGGCATCGCTGCGTCCCAGCTCCTGCGCAATTTGTTGGAGTTGCTCGACGGCAACCTTACCTACGTTGCGTATAGTGCTCATCGCCGATTGGACAGAATCGTTCACGGCGTCATGAATCCATTCGGAGAATTGCAAAGGCGAAACCTGTTGTTGAGTCGAACTGCCTATAAGCGATGTTGCTTTATCCGTAACCGCCTCGATGAGTGCGTCTGGTGTCTCGCCGAGGGTACGGAATGTGTGGTCAAGAGTGGTATGTTGTTCTCCAACCTCGCCGGCGACCACACGCAGGACCGACTCGACGTCTAAAACAATTTCTGAGGCCGGCGACGCATTTCTCTTTTCGTGGTGCAGATTGCTATCAAGAGCAGCGATAATGGCATCGCGCATCGCTCCTATCTTTCTGGTTAAGGAAGCCTCCCTGAGGGATCGAGCCCTCTCGAACCGAGGGAGCAGCTCTCTTTCGAAGAATTGATCGAGCAGGAGCTGGTATTTGCTCAAGGCGCTGACTGCGTGCACTGAGGCGGCAATGCCGAGCTCATGTTTAAGTTGTTCTTCGATATAAGAGATCGTAAGGTGGAGGTCGCCATTGGCCAGCAAGTCAGATTTGCTCAACAGAACCAATGCTGGAATTCCCGCCTCGTACAGAAGCCGCAACGTGCCGATGTCCTCTTCGTTGAGTGTGGCGCCGGCATCGATCAACAGGAGAGCAAGGTCGCAGGAGGGAAGGTAAGCCAGGGTTTCTGCCGCACCGCGCTTCGCGAGGGAGCCAAGTCCAGGAGTGTCGACGAGCAGGATGCCATCTTTCAATCGAGGAGAGGGAACCTCCATGACGGCGCGCACGATGTTTTTAAGGTTTCCAGGGTTTCCTTGCTCAGTGACGAGCCTGGCCAATTCCTCGACCGAGACTTGTGCAGAGCGGCCGTCTCCATAGGCAACTGTTGCTCTAAGGGTTCTGCCATAGCGTAGTTTCGTCGGCACAGCAGTAATCGGATTCACTCCGACGGGCAGGATATCGGTCCCTAGAAGGGCGTTGAGGAGCGAGGATTTCCCTGAACTCACGCGGCCAAAGAGTGCGACTTCGAAGGTGTCTTCTTCCAGGCGGGAGGCAAGGGCATCGATGCGCAGACGAAATTCAACTAGCCCGTTTCGTGTCGCGACCTGTTCGAGGAGGCGGAGCAAGACCACATCAAATCCGGTCCGCTCCAGTTGCCGAAGCCGCTTATCCAGATCCCGATCCAACTCCTGCTTGAGATACCGCTCCATCCCGGTGACGAGCGACCGAAGCTCATGGACGACTCCATTCAGTTCACCGACAGCGTCGTCGGGGACGGGCCCGAAGCCACGCATGTAACGCGGTTTCAGCTCCTCGATGGCGATATCTACGAAGCTGAGATTGGTGAGGACCGCTCGTGTAACAGGGATCTCTGGCGGTGAAGGCTTCATTTGTTGCCACTTGAGCGAGTGGATCAACTGCGACCGCAGCCGCCGGATGTGGTCCTCGATGAGCCGGACTTGCGCAGGGTTAAGATCCACCAGGTAGCGTGGAAATGGCGAAGAGGAAGCTGCGGAGTGGAGGATGTCCTCCATATCACCGAGCAGCTTGTCGATATATTGACAGGTAACTCTCAGCCGGGATTGCTGGTGCTCGTTGAGCTGCCCTGGATGCCGCTCCATCGTAATCTCTGTGTTTGGTTTCGACATCTCTCCTCAAACGTGTTCATTACCTCCGGAAACAACCGGAGGTCCTTGAGGGTGCACTCATGAACCTCGTGCGCCTGACTTCATTCAAAGCTGTTTGGGAATGTTGCCGTGGATATGACTCCGCGACAGGATTCCCTGTCAGGAGTCATCATCCGCCCATCCGCAGTGCGATTTATCGGCTGGGCGGCAGTTAAGGGTGAACTCCTTCACCGCAACACACTCTTTGTATGATGCGAGATCCAGCTTTGTCAACTGCCGCCAGGGCCGAATGGATGCGATTTAGGTCTATTTAGGGTAGGTAACTGGGCCCGATAAGGTGCTCCCAGGAGAGGCCAATGCGCCTACCGGGAGGACTTGCCGCAGAAGGGCCCAGTTGATGCGAGCCTCTTGCCAGCAATTGACGTTCTGTCTCGGATCTGACCATTATCGAAAGGTCATGCCTTCGGAAGCGCGCAATATGCGTGCATATTGAAACGGGGAACAATGGAACGGCTTTTGTTGATGTAGTTATTGGATGGAATGTATGGCCACTTCCTTCATTTCGAAGCTGCCCAAAGGCGAGCGGCAGGAACTACTGGATGATCTCAACTATCTGAATATCTCGGAGATCAGGTCGTTCTGCAAGCGGCATTCCATTCCATACAGGATTGCGATTGAAACCAAAGATGGGCGCCGAAGAATGACAAGAGACGATGACCGGAAAGGTGTAATTCTGAATAGGATTCGGCACTTCCTGCAAACAGGCGCGATATTGAAAGAGACGTGTTTTCCGGCAGCGGTTGTTTGCTTTGATCAGCTTTCTGACCATATCACTGCTGACGACAGGTTACTTTACGGGCAATACGATAAGACAAATCGCACCATGATCACCCTGCTCAAGAGTTTAACCGACGGACAATTTGAGAATGGGGCCATCGCCCGAATGCTGGCCAGAGAGTTTTGGGGCTGCGGTAAAGCCCCCACATTTCGTGAATACGCATCCGCATGGATCCGCGCATCACGGGAGCATCTCAGGCCAAATCCGGAGTGGGCTTTCTTGTCCGATCGAGCAAGCAAGGGGGCCGTCCGGGATTGGGCGGAGTTGCGGAAGCAAAAAGCGTCAAGAGTGATGAAGGTGCTTGATCAGATCACTTCCAGATGAAATCAAGATAAGATCACGGTTTATTTCACGTCGGCCGACCGGTCCTGTTCGTAACGCATAATGTGGTAATACGCTTCCCAGTTACTCCAAAGCAGCGGGGGAGCCATTCGTGTCAGCGGGTCCTGTATATAGCGAGCAAAGGTTTCCGCTATTTCGCCTGTGCGAGACACATTGGTGAGCCAGTCTCCGCGATACCAATGTGCCCACTTCCCATACTCAGCGCTGCTTTGTGCGGCTTCGATCCGCTTGATGTCGCTCACCGCCTCTTGTGCTTCCCGTTCAGCGTCCGCCGTCCGGCCAGCCTGTGCATCGACAATCGTTTTCGAGATCAGGTAAAGCATGTCGTTGCTTTCGCGATTGATCGTGATCATGGTAAGCACGGAAGCGTTATAGAACTCCTGTCGATCGGCAGCGATGAGCGACTTCGCCTGGTTTGCCTCCTGCCACACCGCGTCCCATCGCGGCCGGGCATCCCCACATTGTTTTATCTCGTTCTTGGCCGTCTCGAGCATCCACTCCTTGCCCTGGGGCTCGCCGCTTCGGGACTGCACGAAGCGCGGCGGCTCCCACTTCGGGGCTTGGCTAGGCACAGTGTAGAGAGGCGAATCGATCATATAAGTCAGCATCAACTGCCGCCCTTCAGTATGGTAGAGCTGGTCGCCATACTCTTTGGCCGGCTGGCCGAACTGCGCCGGCGCGTGGAAGTAGTCCTTATACACTTGCTCGAGAGCAGAGCTCGCTTTTGCTCCGAACTCCTCGCCGGTCCACTCGCGGTAGAATTCGTCGGCGCCTCCCTGCGGAACACCTTTCCACGCGATCTCCATCACCGCATTGGTTCCCATCGGCACCGGGCGAATGTCGCTGGTGTTTAGCAGAAAATAAGCCGTGGCCCCAGCCTTCTGGTAGCGGCCCATCTCGGCTACGATGCGTTCGATAGGAACCATTTCGGTCAGCTGATTCGCGCGGTTGTTCATCATCGCCGTGTGGTAGTACGCTCCCTCGCCGGCAGAAACTTTACCTCCATCCTGCAGATCGCCGTAGCCAGTGTCTGCCCACACCGTAGTCACATCGGGCGGGATGGTCAGATCGCCCTGCTGGACGAGCCGTGCGCCCTCCTGCCACAGATCGGTCACAAACTTCGCATCGGGACGCGCAGCGCGCACAATCCTGATCTGCTCCGCGATGGCCTTGCTGATGAGCGCACCAAGAGCCTTATCGTTGTTTCGCACGCTGGGGTCCATCGACGCATAGCTCACGTCAGAAAGGCCGCGCAATCCAACGTCCCAAAGAATTTCCTGCGTGGGAGAATAGGTCGCGACCGCATCCTTCCAGGCTCGCTCCAGAATCTCGGGATGCGTGGAGTAGTTATAAGGCAGGTCCTTCGGCCACCGGGCAACATTCAGGCCCAAGGGAATTGCGTGATGCTGCGTGAGGATCAGGCCCCGCTTTCCCGCCAGCGCAACCTGCGGATCATCGGGAAAGGTCCACGTTCCGGGAACAACCATATTTCCCTTAAGCCGCAGGATGGTTTCATACACCTTGTTCCACGCCTCGAGAGAGATGCCCGTCTTATCCTTGTCACCGGGGGCCCATCCGGTCAACAGGTCTTCATCATTAATGAAAAAGCCACGGTATTTGAAAACCGGAGCGGGAAAGGTTTCCGCCAACGGGGAGGGCAGGGTGATTTGAGTACGATGCTGGGGCAGGTGATCGGTCCAGTAATACATCGGATCGATCCCCAGATGCTCCTGCGAAAACTGATAAATCGCATAGATGGTGCCGCGCATGTCAGCCCCACACAGAACAACAGTGTGTTTGCTGCCTGAGGCCCCGACAGCGGCGATGGAAAACGATTCGGGCGCGCTCAATCCCCTAGGCCGCAATGCTGGAGAAAGGTTGCCGAGTTCGCTCACCACGATCGGTTCCTGCCCCGCATCCTCCACGCGGGTAACGATATTCGGCCTCGTGCCCAGCACCTTTTCAAAATCACCTGCTAAATCCTCCGCTGCCAGCCGAACCGGCCCAGGCTCGGCGCTACCTACAACAATGGTGACTGAGCGATCCAACATAAAATCACCCGTTGCCTGGTGACCGGGTTGTCCCAACGACGCGCTGGCCAAGCCGGCGATCAAGAGCGTCGTACCTAGTCCGTGAAGAATGCGGCGAGCCGGCCGGTCGGTCATCGGAGTTCCCCCTGTTGGTTCATCGTTGCCCGGCTACTTTGTCGGGCTGGCGGCGGTGAAGTCGGAACAGCATGGCTTGACCGCCGGCTGAAATTCCATCAACTCAGCGCGCGTGCCATCGGGGTCGTAGATATTCAGCTGCCACTTGCCATCCAGCCCGATCTGCGGAGGGCTATGCTTCGCGGTCAGGCGGTCTCCGGCATAGAGCAGGTCGACCGTTTTCTCCATGTTGAAAACTCCCAACGAGAAGTGGTCAAGCACGCCGAGTGTGTCCTGCGACATGGTCGGTGGAATGCCTTTGGTCTCAGGGCCGCTGACCACCATGTATTCCAGCCAATCGGTGCCGTCCGGCACCTGCTGCGAAACCCATTCCGTCTTGCCATTGCGGCCGCCATGCCAGTACGGACGGAAGCCCAGGACTTCCCGGAAAAACGCGTTCTCTGCGTCGGGATTATGCACCACGTAGCCCACGTGGATCATGTGATTGCTGAGCGGGTTAATTGGGACGGGCGATGGCCTGGGGGGCGGCTGCACGAATTGCACTTTGTTGCCCTCAGGATCGCTCACGTCAAACCATTGGCTGCCGTCGCTCGCCTTCTCGACGTTCGCCG
Organism: uncultured Acidobacteriaceae bacterium; assembly: GCA_963746595.1. GTDB lineage: Bacteria > Acidobacteriota > Terriglobia > Terriglobales > Acidobacteriaceae > PALSA-350. The sequence continues at coordinate 78,533 of CAVVBS010000007.1, read as the reverse complement.
GCACAGTGGTGCCATGCTCCGCGAGGTATTTCCTTAACCCCTCCGCATTGGCGGTGTTGAAGGCAACGTGATCGAGCCGGTTGATGGATGTATTCCCAGCGGGCAAGGGCAACACTTCAACAAACTGGATTGCGCTGAAGTAGTAGCGGACGCCGGCGGGATTCTCCGGATCTTCGCGCTTCACCCCACCGAGATCATGCACGTAGAAATGTTCCGTCTTGGCCGGGTCCGAGCTATAGACGCTAATATGGGATATCCCGCGGATTGCCGGGCGGTGGGTCGCGGTCTGCGCGGGCGAACAAACTGCGGATAGCAAAGCTACCGCGGCAGGTAGAGCAAACTTCCAGTTCTTCATCGCAAATCTCCTTCTACGTCTTCGGTCCAGCTGAAAGGCTCGTCCACCTGTCTTTCTACCAGAAACGTGAAGGATATTCGTTTGCAGACTGCCGCACAATAAAGCCAAAACCGCGGTGCTCACCAGGGCCAAAGTGTCTGCGTGAGAACCGCAGGTTCGTCCCCCGAGACGGCTGAACAAACCGAGACGTTGCCCGGCTGCGCGGCGCTGCAGCTCACCTGCTTCAGCGCCATTCCATTCGCAGCTACATCTGAAACGCTTTTGTTCCCATGATAAAAGCGTGCAGCGTCTGTACCTATTGCTCTTCGGCGTGGCCTTGCTCCTCGCTGACTCCGGAAACCGTTCCCGTAAACTCCCCGGTAGCGGCAAAGAAGACGGGATTATGTAAGGCATCGGTCAACACCGGCACCGACGTCTCGGTAAACGTAAGGGTACCGGACGCATTCTTGAAACGGCCGGTTCCCCCGGTGATTTGAAGAGTCAGAGTGCAGTGGCCCTCGTCAGCCGCGAGATCTATGCAATCGCCTCCCTGCGTGAGATTGACCTTCAATAGACTCCCATCCTGGAAGCGAAATACGCCCGCGCCGGCCGGATCCGCGAAATAGAGCTTATTTGGGCCCGAGCAAGTGCTGGACGGCGTCGGAGAATTTGCGATCGCTCGTACATTACGAAAGGTGAATGAGCCCAGCGTACCGTTCCCGGCGAAATTGTCTTCGTCGTTACTCGCATCGGGTTGTTGGAGATTGACCGTGCTGGCCGCAGAAGTTCCCGAAAACACCATCTTTACGGGATGCTGTTGTGCGTAAACGCTTGCGACACCGAGATTGAGCATCAGCGCCATAGTTGCTATGTGTTTCATTTGTGCTTCCTGCTTTCTGGAGGGAGATCATGGTGAAGCTTTGTTCTCCTTCTGCCGGTACAGGCGGCAGTGGCCCCCCAAAAGCGGCCACGGTTTTTGTTATATTTTTGAAGCCCACGGCGAGACGGGCTATCTATCGACGCACGCTCTGCAGAAATCACGAATCTGTTGAAAGCCTGGGGCAGGCGGGGACGAAGCAGCCCTGGGCCGTCTGGCGGAGCACGTCTATCCCGAACTGCGTCTCATGGCCCGCCGCTACATGAAAAACGAAGCGCCAGGGCAACACCCTCCAGGCCACCGCGTTAGTTCATGAGGTCTTCCTCCGCATGGTCGACGTGACCAACGTCGAATGGCAGGCGCGCGCGCAGTTCTTTGCCATCGCGGCCCAGATGATGCGGCGCATCCTGGTGGACGCCGCTCGCACGCGCGGTTCGCGGAGGCGCGGCGGAACACCGTCCAAAGTGAATCTGGATGAATCCGCCGTCTTGTCGCCGGCGCCCGACCGATCCATCCTCGCTCTCGACGAGGCCCTGACAGCGTTCTCTCAGGTGGCGCCGCGCCAGGCCAAGGTGGTCGAGCTGCGTTATTTCGGTGGATTGACCGAGGAGGAGATCGTGGCGGCCCTGAAAATTTCGCCGCGCACCGTCAGACGCGATTGGGACCTCGCCAAGGCATGGCTGCTGCGTGAGTTAAGCCATACAATGGGAGAACAATCGGGAGTCTGATATGACTCCGGAGCGTTTCCGGCAAATCGAAGAGCTATACCACGCGGCTCGCGAGGGCACTGCCGATGAGCGAGCGGCGCTGATGGCGCAGGCAGATCCCGAATTGCGCCGCGAAGTGGAATCGCTGCTGATAGAGCCGGCAGGCGGCGAATTTCTCGATCGGCCTGCAATCCGGAATGCTCCCCAACTGCTGGAGGATTCGACTCTCACCGGATTGGCTTCGGGCGCGTGTCTGGGACCATACCGTATCGAAAGCAAGCTCGGCGAGGGCGGCATGGGCGAGGTCTTTCGGGCCATCGACACGCGATTAGGCCGCGCCGTCGCCATCAAGATCACTCGCGAGCAGTTCAACGCCCGCTTCGAGCGCGAGGCCCGCGCGATTTCGTCCCTGAACCACCCCAACATCTGCATCCTTCACGACGTCGGACCCAACTACCTGGTCATGGAACTGGTGGAGGGGGAGACGATCGCGGCCCGGCTGAAAAGAGGGCCCGCTGCCCCTCGAAGAGGCGATCCGCTACGCCCGGCAGATCGCCGCCGCGCTGGAGGCGGCGCACGAGAAGGGCATCATTCACCGCGATCTGAAGCCCGGCAACGTTATGCTGACCAGGTCCGGGGTGAAGGTCCTGGATTTCGGGCTGGCGAGGCTGGAAGGAGACCAAACACTCACCGAGGAACGAATGGTGATGGGCACGCCCGCCTATATGGCGCCGGAGCAGCGGGAAGGCAGACCGGCCGATGCCCGCACGGACATCTACGCATTCGGCTGGGTCCTCTACGAAATGCTGACCGGCGAGCGGGTCGCCGTCCAACGGAGGCGCATTCGTGCGCGCAAGCTGGAAACCATCGTAAGCCGGTGTCTGGAAGAAGATCCCGGGCGCCGCTGGCAATCCGCTGCCGAGTTACAGCGGGAGCTGGCGGCGATTCCCAGGGTGAGCCGTGGATTGTACGCCGCCGCACACTCTTCTCTGCACCGGGCGCCGAAACTCACCCGGAAGACCAAGATTGTGCTGGGCGAATTCGAGAACAAGACCGGCGATCCGGTGTTTGATGGAATCCTCCGCCAGGGCTTGTCGGTACAACTGGAGCAGTCCCCGTTCCTCACTCTCGTCTCGGATCAACAGATCCAGCAGGTACTGCGTTTTATGAACCGGCCGCCCGAGACGCGGCTCACTCCCGAGGTGGCGCAGGAGATCTGCGAGCGAACCGGCGGCACGGCTGTCCTGGAAGGCTCGATTGCAAGCCTCGGAAGCCAGTATGTCTTGTGGTTACGCGCCAGAAACTGCCGCACCGGAGACATCCTTGGCCAGGAACAGGCGCAGGCGGAAAGAAAAGAACAGGTGCTGGACGCGCTCACTCGGATTGCGGCTCAAATCAGGGCGCGGCTGGGCGAGTCGCTGGCAACCATCCGGGAGCACTCGACGCCCCTCGAGCAGGCAACCACGCCCTCGCTGGAAGCTTTGAAGGCGTATAGCGTCGCACGGAACGCCCTGTTCGCCCGTGGTTTCGCTGCCGCAATTCCCGCATCTCCAGCGTGCTATCGCCATCGATCCTCAGTTCGCCATGGCGCACGCCGACTTAGGGTTCTTTTACTGGAACATGGGACATACCGATGTGGGCGCGGAGCACGTCCGCAAAGCCTATGAGCTGCGGGACCGCGTCAGCGACCGGGAGAGGCTCTTTATCCTCTTTCTGTACGACCGGCAGGTAACCGGAAATTTGCAGAAGGAATTGGGGACTATCGAGTCATGGGTGCAAACCTATCCTCGTGATTGGCAAGCCTGGTCGGTTTGGGGCGGATGGGGCACGCGGGGAACGGGCCAGTATGAGAAGGGAATTCAAGCGGCCGAGGAGGCGATTCGGTTAAATCCCGACCTCCCGTTTGGCTATGACGCTCTTATTGTCCACAATATTTCGCTTGGCCGGTTCGCAGAAGCTGCGGCTGCCTTGCAGCGGGCTGCGGACCGCAAATTGGAAACCCCCTATTTTCTGGTCAGCCGCTACTATGTCGCGTTTCTCGAGGGCGACGAAGCGGGGATGAAACGCGAAATCGATCGGGCTCGCGGAAACCTGGAGACGGAGGACTGGATGTCGCACAACCATGCCCTGGTCCTGGCGCGTTCCGGACAGATGCGAAACGCGAGAATCCTTTGGCAGCATACGATCGAATTGGCGCAACAGAACGGCGACCGCGAAAAGGCGGCCATTTACCAGGCGGCGGAGGCAGTGTGCGAAGCACATTTCGGAATTTGGGATCAGGCGAAAGAGCTCGCCCGGGCGGCACTCGAACTGGGAAAGGGCCGCGATGTGGAGTATGCCGCGGCGTTTGCACTGGCGCTCTCAGGCGACATTTCCGGATCGCAAACGCTCGCCGAGGACCTGGCAAAACGATTCCCGGAAGACACTCCGGTACAGTTCGAGTATCTTCCCACGCTGCGAGCGCTTTTCGCGCTCTGCGATAAGGCCCCGTTGGACGCGATCGAGCGGCTGCAAACGGCGCTTCCCTACGACCTCGCGATGCCGGGCACGGCTTTCTTCGCCAAGTTCGGAGGGCTATATCCCGCCTATGTGCGCGGTCAGGCGTACCTGCAGGCAGGGCGCGGCCGGGAGGCGGCGGCGGAATTCCAAAAGGTCCTGGATCATCGCGGCATCGTTCTTGCCGATCCGATCGGCGCGCTGGCGCACCTGCAACTGGGCAGAGCACTACGTTATCTCGGGCGACATGGCCAAGGCCAAGAACGCCTATCAGGATTTCCTCACTCTCTGGAACGATGCCGACGCGGACATCCCCGTCCTCCGACAGGCCAGGGCAGAATACGCGAAGCTTTAGTCATTCAGTGTCTTCGACCAAGCTATACGGAAAGCCGAGACTTTCGAACTGCCATCGCGGGACCGGTTTGCACCGATCATCCAAGCGGAGCTGCGCGAGTTGATATTGGGCAGAAAGGCGTTGCGATTAGTCGAAGCCCATACGAACGACGGGTGGGCTGCCTCCGGGGGTTGCAGATGGATCGTTACATGGGCCCTGGGGAGTACATTCGCTCAACGAACCCTAGCGCGTCAAATGGACGGGCAAGTGAGATATTTTCACGATGGATTTGCTATAGTGGGAGTCGCAATCCAGGTTGCACCCCGTCCGCGGAAAGGGATTATCCCACCTGAACGAGTCATTGAGCACCGAGCATCGACTTCTCTTCTGCCCGTCATAGCGGACACCGGGCCATAGAAGGAGGAGTTATGTCTCGTCAGCTACCCGAAAAACCCAATCTGGAATATCTCAAAAAGCAAGCCAAAGAACTGCTGCGCAGCAGGCAGCAGGGCAAGCTGGCCGATGCGCAACATGCGCTGGCAAAGGAATACGGCTTCGCACAGCTGGGCGAAGCTGAAGGCGCACGTGGAGGCGCTGACGCTTAGTCCAGCCGAGGCGCTGAAGGCGGCAGTGTGCGACAGCGATGCGGCGCGCGTCCGCGATGTCCTGAAGCAGCATCCGGAATTGCGGGCGAGGATCGACGATCCGCTGCCTGACTATGGCTTTCGGCCAACAGGCGTTATTTGCGGCGGTGCAGCGGAGCGATCGGGCGACCATCGATGTGCTGTTGAGCGCGGGCGCCAATATCCGAAAGCGAACCGAGTGGTGGGCCGGCGGATTCGGCGTTCTGGACGATTGCGATCCGAGCCTGGTGGAGTTTCTGATCGAACGCGGCGCGGTGGTCGATGCGCATGCGGCGGCGCGGCTGGGATGGATGCCAAAGCTGCGAGGAGCTGGTGGCGGCCGATCCGGAGCGTGGTCCACGCACGCGGCGGAGACGGGCAGACGCCGCTGCACTTCGCCTCCACGGTGGAGGTTGCGGAGTTCCTGCTGGCGAACGGCGCCGAGATCGATGCGCGCGATGTGGATCATGAATCGACGCCGGCGCAGTACATGCTGCGCGTGGATCAGAAGCGGCATTATCCGCAGGACCGGCAGGATGTGGCGCGCTACCTGGTTTCACGTGGATGCCAGACGGACATCCTGATGGCCGCGGCGCTCGGCGATGCGGATCTGGTGCGGCGGCATCTGGATCAGCGATCCCGACTGCATCCGGATGAGCGTGTCGGAGGAGTGGTTTCCGAAGCAGGATCCGCGCGCGGGCGGCACCATTTACATCTGGACGCTGGGGGCCCATCGCACCGCGCATTCCGTGGCGCGCGATTTTGGCCATGAGGATGTTTTCCAGTTGCTGTTGGAGCGGACTCCGGAGGACCTGAAGCTGGCGCTGGCGTGTGAGCTGGGCGACGAAGCGGCGTTTCACGAATTTCTGTCGAAGCATCCGGATGCGGCAAAGACGCTATCCGAGGCAGACCAGCGAAAGCTGCCGAATGCGGCGCAGACAAACAACACAGAAGCGGTTCGGCTGATGCTCGAGGCGGGTTGGCCGGTGGATACTCCAGGAGAAATGGGAGCGACGGCACTGCACTGGGCGGGATTCAACGGCAATGCGGAGATGGCGCGCGAGATACTGCGGTTCCATCCGGCGCTGGAATTGAAATCGCGGGAGTATGCGGGGACGCGCGCTCGCGTGGGCGGTGTTCGGATCCGGAAACGGTTGGCATCGAGATACAGGGGATTACGTCGGGACAGTCCGGGCGCTGCTGGAGGCTGGGGCGATGTTGCCGCCGCATGCGCTGAACTTGGAGCCCAGCGACGCGGTGCTGGAGATGCTGCCATGAACGCGAGCCGGCGACCCATCTCCGTGACCATCGTCGCTTGCTTGTATCTGGCAGTCGGCGCCGTCGGCTTTGTTTACCACTTCCGTGAACTGCTGATGCTGCAACGGGACAGCGTTTGGATCGAACTCACCGAGGTCCTGGCGCTTGTCTCCGGAGCGTTCATGCTCCGAGGCCATAACTGGGCTCGCTGGCTCGCGCTTGCCTGGATCGCATTCCACGTGATTCTGAGCATCTTCGACTCGGGTCATGGATTGGTTGTCCACGGTTTGTTCTGTGCGGTGATTGCCTGGATTCTTTTTCGTCCCGAGGCCGCACGGTATTTTCGCGGCCAGGAGAGATTGATCGACGTCTAGACGGTTGCTCGTTAAAAGAACACTGAGTAGCTCAACGATGAGTTAACCGCAGGTCGCTCCACTGCGCTGCCCCGGATTTCCTGTCGAATTTGGGGGCGTTGGCGAACCTCGTGTGGCTTTCTCTACGGAAAGTCGCACGCGTGGGTGCCGAGGAGGGGCCGCGTAAGCAGGAAATCCGGGTACGCTGGGGTCGGGATGACAATTCCGTCGCAGGGTAAGCCCGGCCTCTGATCAACGGAACCAGCAGCCGGTTTCTCACAGAATTGTCATCTCGACCGGAGCGCAGCGCAGTGGAGAGACCTACGGTTTTCTTACGCGCTCCCCGAACGAACATGAGGGCACCGGCCTGGGGCTCATTCCGTCTCTCCTTGACAGCCTGGGAGAACACTTGCTACTCTCCCAGACAACCTGGGAGAGCCCCCCTTGACTCGCAATAACGATAACGATGTGGATCTGTTGCAGGGCACGCTGGACTTGCTTGTGCTGAAGGCGGTATCGCTGGGACCACTGCACGGCTACGGAGTGCTGTTGCGCATCCAGCAGATTTCAGGCGACCGCCTGGAAATCAGGCAGGCATCGCTGTATCCGGCGCTCTATCGGATAGAGCACGAGGGCTGGATCGCCGGCGAGTGGGGCGAGAGCGAGAACAAGCGCCGCGCGCGCTACTACAAGCTGACCGCGGCGGGCCGGCGACGGCTCGATACCGAAGCCAAAAAATGGAACGAGTTTGTCGATCTAATGGGATCGATTCTCAAGGTGAAGCCGGAGGAGATATGAGGCTGCTGAGCCGCATTTCGACATGGTGGAGAGCCGTCAGCCGAGGCCGGGAGCTGGACCGGCAGATGGACGAGGAACTGAAGTTCCACATCGAGAGCTACGCCGAGGACCTGGTCCGTGGGGGTACTTCCACACGACGAAGCCATGCGCCGGGCGCGCGCCGAGCTGGGGAGCATTTCGGCGCGGAAGGAGAACTGCCGGTCAGCGTGGGGCACGCGCATTTTCGACGAGTTGTACGGCGACCTGCGCTTTGCCGTCCGAATGCTTGCCAAGAATCCGGGGCTGGCGGCGATTGCCATAGCGTCGCTCGCCTTGGGCATCGGCGCCAACACCGTCATCTTCACGATGGCAAAGCATATGCTGCTCGATCGTCTCGGGGTGCCCCATCCCGAACAGCTTCGTCTCCTGTGGTGCACGGAGTCGGACGACGTCGCAGTCAAAGGCTTCTGGGGCTACTTTGACGGCTCGTCGGGCGGCCCGAACATTACCACATCGTTTTCCTATCCCATCTATCAGCAGTTGCGAAAGCAAAATCATTCGCTCGCGGATATCTTCGCAATCAAGCGTTTCTGGCGCATGACCGCCACCATTGATGGCCGCGCCGAAGCCGTGAGCACGGAGATGATCTCCGGCAACTTCTACTCCGCACTTGGCGTGCAACCCGCTGTGGGCCGCGCTATCGGCGAGCCCGACGACGGAGAGCCGGGCAGCGGGCCGGTCATCGTGATCAGCGATCGCTACTGGACCAACCGCTTCGCTCGCTCGCCCAGCGTGATCGGCAAAACCATCAGCATCAACTTCACGCCCATGACCATTGTCGGCGTGAACCCTCCCGGATTCACGGGTGCTTACGACACGATGAGCTCGCCCGACGTTTTTATGCCCTTCAGCATGCAGCCGATCGTGGCGCCCAACGGATCGCAATCGCTTCTGACCGATCCGGACGAGTGGTGGGTTATGATGATGGGCCGCGCCAAGCCCGGCGTTTCCGAGGCCGCGGCGGAATCAGCCCTCAATGTGGCCTTCGAAGCGGCCATACGGAACACGGTGGCCGTGAAGAAAGACGCCAAAATGCCGCGCTTGATGGTGCGCGACGGGAAACGCGGGCAAGACCAGGAAGCGCAAATGTCCAAGCCGGTCTACGTGCTGCAGGGGCTTGCCGGCTTTGTGCTCTTGCTGGCGTGCGCCAACCTCGCCAACCTTCTGCTGGCGCGAACGGGCGCGCGGCAGGGCGAGATGAGCGTGCGTCTGGCCCTGGGCGCGCGGCGCGGACGCATCCTGCGCCAAATGTTTTGCGAGAGCCTGCTGCTCTCCGTGCTGGGCGGAGCTGCCGGGCTGCTGCTGGCTTACCTGGGCCGCAATGCGATTCCACGCATGATGACCGAGCCGTGGGGCCAGCCACCCTTCGAGGGCCGCATCGACTGGGGCATCTTCGCCTTCGCCTCGGCGATTTCCATAGCGACCGGGCTGCTGTTCGGCCTTGCTCCGGCCTGGCAGGCCAGCCGCGTACAAATCAGTTCCGGCCTCAAGGACAGCGCCCAGACTGCCACACGGCGCCGCAAAGGATTCGCCGGAAAGGCTATCGTCGTGGTGCAGATTTCGTTGGCCATGCTGCTGCTGGTAGGAGCCGGGCTGTTTGTGCGCACGCTGGTCAATCTGGGCTACGCGCATCTGGGGTTCAACCCGGATCATCTGCTGCTGTTCGACATCGAACCTCCCGCCGCACGCTATCGTGCGGCCAAAGACGTCGCGCTGCATCGGGAGCTTGAACAGAGATTGGCCGCGGTGCCCGGCGTAGATGCAGTGACGCTTTCGCAGGCGCCGCTGATCGCCGGCAACATCGTGCAATCGCAGTTCATGCCCTCAGGTGAGGCAAAGTTTAAGGAGCGGCGGGCACAATTCAACATGGTTGGCAAGCGGTTCTTCTTGACCATGGGCATTCCACTGGTCGCGGGCCGCAGCTTCAACTCCGGGGATACGGAAACCTCGCGGAAAGTTGCGATCATCAACCGGGAGCTGGCCAAAGAGTTTTATCCCAACGCCGATCCAGTTGGCCGTACGTTCACTACCGACCTGAAAGACACCTCGCCCATCACGATCGTCGGCATCTGCGGCGACGCCAAGTACGACCGCGTAACCAAGGATGTTCGAGCCACCTACTATCTGCCCTACCGCCAGCATGGCGATCCCGACGGCGGCATGCAGATGACCTACGAGATCTCCACGCGCATGAATCTCGCGGCGATTGTGCCGTCAGTGCGCGCTGCAGTCGCCTCGGTCGACCCCAACCTGCCACTGCTCGACGTGCGCACGCAGCAACAGCAGATCGACTCGACCATGCGGCCAGAGCGCATCTTCGCCAATCTCTCCGCGGGCTTCGGCGTTCTGGCGCTGGTGCTGGCGTCCATCGGCATGTACGGAATCATGGCCTACTCGGTTTCGCGGCGCACCAACGAGATTGGCATCCGCATGGCGATGGGGGCGCAGCCCAGGCTCGTTCTCGGCATGGTACTGCGCGAAGCCTCGCGGCTGGTTGCGATAGGCGTCGTGGTGGGGGTTTGCGCCGCCTTGGGAATGGGACGCGTGATTGCCAGCATGCTCTATGGGCTCAACTCCTGGGATCCGGTGACGCTGACCTCTTCTGCCGCGCTGCTGATCGGCGTGGCCATTGCGGCAAGCTGGATTCCTGCGCGGCGTGCGGCAGGCGTGGACCCTATGCGGGCCCTGCGGCATGAATAGACCAAAACAAGCCGCATAAAGTTTTTGACAAGAGAGCTGCGCTGGATTACAACATCGTGTATCGATATATCGATCATCGAGCACAATGCCCAAACGCTTCTTTGCAGGAATACTCACACTGGCTTCACTGGGCGCGTTTCCAGCCTTTATCTATCATGCCGTAGGCTACGATCGTGGGCAGGTCGGCGGCGAGGCGAGACTGGATGCGGCGCGGCGGCAGCGTGTGCTTGACCTGGTGATTGCAGATATCAGGCAGTACTACTTCGATCGAAAGGTTGCGCAGAAGACAGCGGAAGCACTGCTGGCCCATGAGAGGATCGGCGACGACAGGGCGGTGACGGATGACGGCGCATTTGCCGATCTGCTGACCACGCAGATGAGGGATGCAAGCCACAACATGGACCTGATGATGGTATACAGCCGGGACAAGTTACCGGAGCGTCCTCCAGCGCAAACTCCGGAGGACCTTGCACGTTATCGAAAGTTTCTGGAAGAGAACAACTGCTTCTTCAAGAAGGTCGAGATCCTGCCGCACCAGATAGGGTACCTGAAGCTTGATTGGTTTTCAGAGCCGTCTATTTGCCAGCCAGCGGACGTGTCCGCGATGGCTTCCTTGAACAGCGCGAATGCGATCATCTTTGATTTGCGGGACAACCGCGGCGGTGCTCCGGGTTCAACCCTGCTGTTTGCTGCCTACCTATTCGATCATCCGGAGTATTGGTTTAACCCGAGGGAAGCTCCAACTGAGAATTCTTGGACGCGGTCGCCTGTTCCGGGGAATAAGTTGGCGGACAAGCAGGTATATGTCCTGACCTCATCCACGACCTGGTCGGGCGCTGAGCAGTTCTGCTACAACCTGAAGATGCTCAAACGCGCCACTCTGGTTGGTGAGAGAACAGCTGGTGGCGCTCATGCGGGTGTTTTCCATCGCGTTGACGATCACTTTGGCGTGGCCATTCCTCAAGTAAAGTCCATCAATCCCTTCGGAAATGCAGACTGGGAAGGGGTTGGCGTGGAGCCGGATGTCAAGGTGAAGGCAGCGGATGCATTGGAGACGGCAGTGAAGATCACCGAAGCTAAACTGCAGAAGAGGTAGTGCTTTGAATTTAGCCAACGGCTTCAGCTGGGAGCCGGCCGTTTCTTACGCGGGCCGCGAGCAGGTTCTGGAGGACAAAGCAGTAGGAGCACCCTCCTTCAGCGTCGCGGAAAGAAATTGCACTTCAATTAACCGGGCTTATAGAGCCTGCATGAGAACCTGCTGTTCGGAACTGCATCCCGGCGGAGTCTATGCTCTGGGAGGACCCGTCCAGTTCCTATGGGGGTTCTCCCAGAGCGACGGTTCTAACGCAGACACTCTTAACCCCCGTTTCCCTTGGCCGGTGTCTGTTCACTTCCGTGCTGTCTCTTGAGACAAGAGCCCGTAGACATCCACTTCGCGCTTTGCTCCCACATAAACATGGCCGTTTGCGATGGTTGGAATATTGAACCGAAGAGCCAGCCCGGCACGGTCGCGAGAGGGATTCTGCTCGCTGACGTACAGCAACCGTGAGGTATCGAGGGCGTCGAAGGCAAACAACACCGCGTTCGCATCGTCGGCGCCCCATGCCCTCGAGTGCAGCACCCAAAGCACACCATCCCGCGAACCGTTCGCCGAAATAGCCGGGGTTCCGCCGATAGCAGGGAAATGGGAACCGCTTGCCGCTTTGAGCGCGAGCCTTCCGTTTTGCACGGTGAACTGGCGCAGCGCATCATGGTCGCTGTTGCTTAACACATAGAGGTTGTGGTTCCAGTAGACCATTGAGCCATAGACGCCGCCACCGGGGCCGGGAATCGTTTGCACCGCGTGGTCATTGTTTGGCTGGTAATGGCCCATGTGGTCGCGGTCAATCAGATAGATGGTCCCGCCTTTGCCGGCAATCACAACGAGGTGCGGGTGCGGTCCCGGCTGGGCCGGCAACAGCACCGGCCCTCCCGAACCCAGGTCGTTATCTTTTGCATCCAGTTCGGCGACGTTGAACGGCGCGAAATAGTCGTAGAGCTTCAAATTTTGCCCCTCCAGTTTCAGCAAGCTATCTCCATAATCGCGCCCGCCACTGGCTGCATCGAATCGTCCATTTCCAGCCGCAAGAAACAGATGGCCTTTCTCGTCGACGGACGGTCCTGTGTCGCCCGCCCAGAAGCCGCCGTCATCCGCGTCGGGAGATGCATTGAAGACTGCTTCCTGTTTGAGGGTGTGCGCGTGATAAGCCATCACCCAGCCGTGGTATGGTCCAACATCGCAGGAGGAACCCCACGTAAGATAGACCGATCTATTTGCCAGCAGGAGTGCGGCACGAGGATTCTCGCGCAAGGGATCGAATTCCACTTTCCCCGAGTGGCTACCGGCGCCCCTCCCGTTGATCGTGGCCCTGATAGCGACCGGACCACCGAACTTCTCGACCCCCGTTGTCACGTCCAGCGCGTGCAGACGCTGCGTGTAGTGACTCGACGGCAACTCCTTGGTACGCGCCAGCACATACAGTGTTCCGGTATCCGCATCAATTACGGGTGTGGACGTGATCCCGACTTCCGGGGCGATAAAGGGGCATTCGACATCGTCCTCCGGAACAGTCGTCACGCCCTTCCTGAGAAAGCTCACGTGCCAGAGCGGCACAGCGGAGTGGCCGTAAGCGTCGAAGGCATATACGCTGTCGTGCTCGGTCGCAATAAACAGTACATCGTGCCGGCCTTTGCCAGGTATCTCCAATCCTGCGAGGAAGAGTGGTTGCGCGTAGACGTCTCCGTCTACTTTCAGCGTGAATAGCTTTCCAAAATGGCGGAGGTTCACATTGCGCGGAGTCAGGATGGTTTCGACCCGGTTGGCGCCGCTGCGCGCATTGTCATACTGCGACGTAGTCACACTCTGCGCGCTTGCGCGCAGTCCCATCATCAAAGCCGGGACGAGGATGGATGGCCATGCGAGGGATTTGGAAGCATTCACCAAATTGCTTCTCCCTTTCCTGCCGACAGATATACGCTCTGCTACTCGAGCCGAAGCGCGGTCATGGGGTCGACGCGAGTTGCCCTCTGCGCCGGAACCCACACGGCGATGAGGGCGACCGCGCTGAGAAGGAGCGGCGTGACGATGAATGCGACGGGATCCCAGGCTTTGACACCAAAGAGGAAGCTGGCCAGAAAGCGAGTGAGCCAGAACGCTCCGCCGATGCCCAGGACCACGCCGGCGCCGGTTAGGATCATGCCTTGCCCGATCACCATGTTACGCAGATTTGACACCTGCGCCCCAAGTGCCATGCGAACGCCGAGTTCCTGCGTACGCTGCTGGACGGAGTAGGACATGACTCCGTAAACTCCGATGGCCGCCATGAGCAAGCCTGCGGATCCGAAGACAGTGAGAAGCAGCATATTGAAGCGCTGACGCGCCGTATTGCGCGCCTCGATCTCGTCCATGGTGCGAATGTGCGCAACCGGCAAGCCGCCGCTGGCATCGTGAAGAGAAGCTGTGATTGCAGGAACAACTGTGTGCGGATCGACCTCGCTTCGGATGATCCACCAGAGCGGCGTCACGCGTGAATTGAGCGCGGTCTCGAGGTCCGGCATCTGCGCAAGCGGAATGTACATCATAGGAAAGGGATCGCGATTGGGGCCGCCATCGTGCGTGTCACCCACGATGCCGACAACCTGACGGGAGCCTTCAGCAAAGGCTGGTCCAGCGCCAGGTCCGATCTGCATGCGATCCTTAAGCGGATCACCTTTGGGCCAATAGTGGCGGGCCATCGCCTGGTTGATGATCACGACGCCGGGTGCAGCAGCATCATCCTGTTCCGTGAAACCGCGGCCACGCAACAGCGGAATTTTGAGTGCACTGAAGTATCGCCAGGAAACGGAATAAAAGCCCGCGTCGCCGATGGCAGGTGAATTCCCTTTGGGACGGCCGACGACATCAAAGATCATGCCAAAACCGCCGGCCATAGGCAGGCCGTTGCTCACGCCCACATCGAGGACCCCGGGAATCGCGAGCACACGATCCGTGCCCCCGCGAATGACCTGAGCGACAGCCGCTGTCTTTTGGAAACGGTCGCCGCTCATGGACATGGCCATGCTGATGACATTGTGCGTCGCAAAGCCAGGATTGACAGCCTGCAACTTAAGGAAGGTACGGATGAGCAGAGCTGCTCCAATGATAAGCACAAGAGTGAGAGCCATTTCGCCGATGACCAGTGCAGAGCGGAGCTTGCCACTGCGAAAGCCCACGCCCGAACGGCTGCCGCTTTCGTTGAGCATAGAAACCAGATTTGGTCGAGAAGCGCTGATTGCGGGGGCCAAACCAAAAAGGATTCCGGTGAGAATAGAAACGCCGAGCGTAAAGAGCAGGATGTTGACGTCGAGCGTTACGGCTGAACCATCTTCTCCAATGCGTGGAATGTTGCCGGGGTTGATGCTGAGCAAAAAGCGAACGCCGCCGAACCCAAGAATGAGGCCAAGCATACCCCCAGCAAGCGAAAGCGCAAGGCTTTCTGTCAGCAGTTGCCGGATGATTTGACTACGGCCGGCTCCGAGAGCCGCACGGGTAGCAAACTCGCGCTTTCTCGAAGAGGCTCTTGCCAGCAGCAGGTTGGCAATGTTGGCGCAGGCAATCAATAGAACGAAACCGACAGCGCCCAACAGTACGAGCAGTGGAAAGCGCGTATCGCCGATCGTCGCCTCCTGGAGTGAGAAAACGCCGAATCCGTTATCGGGGGAAAGTGAGTCTTTGCCATAGATACGGCGGTACTCATCCGCAGCGAGGCGTAACCGTGCATTGACCTGCGCCAGGGTTACACCGGGCTTGAGACGCGCTGCCACGGTGAAGTAGTGGGCCATGTCCTGCGAGTTCAGATCGAACTGGAAAGGTACCCAGAGATCTGCTGGAGTATCGGTCACAAATCCTCGGCCAATGACTCCGACAATAAGATATGGCTGCCCATCGAGCTGGATAGTCGTGCCGACGGCCTTGGGGTCGGCCCCGTAGCGACTCTTCCAGAGACCGTAGCTCAGCACTGTCACATGCCCACCGTGTGGACTGTCTTCCGCAGCGGTAAATGTGCGTCCAGCAGCAATCGGAGCGCCGAACAGGCTAAAGTATTCTGCGGAAACGTGAGAGCCCTGCACCTGTTCAGGATGGTCGCCACCAGTGATATTGAGCCCGGCGCCGCCGAAGTCGTAGGCCGCCACCTGCTGAAAAATTTCGGTTTGCTGATGCCAGATATTGAACTTCGGGACGTTTGCCCCTGGAAACGATCCCTGTGGGCTGGTAATCCTCATCTCAAACAGTGACTGCGGATCCGGATACGTCAACGGTTTGAGCAGCACAGTATTGATGACTGAAAAGACGGCTGTGTTCACGCCGACGCCGACAGCGATCACGAGAATGGCGATGACTGTAAATCCCGGTGTCTTTCCGAGTCCGCGCAGAGCGAATTGGAGGTCGCGCCATAAATCTTCCAGCCAGGGGAAAGACCGATAGCGCCACACGCGTTCCCGCGTCGCCTGAGGATTTCCAAAGCGCAGACGAGCCTGGCGGCGCGCTTCCTGAGAGGATAGACCGCGCTCGGCATGCACGTCCTGCTCATGAGCCAGGTGCGACTCTATTTCCTCCGCCAAATCCTCATCTTTCCTGCTGCGATGCATGAAGCGGCGAATCGTCATTGGACTCACTCTCCTGCTGATTTGATCGAGTCACCCAAAATAAGGCCAATGGCGCGCGTCATCCTGCGCCAGCGGCCGGCGGCGGCGCTCAGTTCCTTCCGGCCTTTGGCTGTGAGGCGGTAAAACTTCGCCCTGCGGTTGTTTTCGCTCACGCCCCATTCCGAGGACAGCCAGCCCCGGTCTTCGAGGCGATGCAGTGCGGGATAGAGCGAGCCCTGCTCCACCTCAAGCGCGTTCTCCGATGTGTGCTCGATGACCTGGGCGATGGTGTGCCCATGAGCCGGACCCATCACCAATGTGCGCAGGATCAGCATGTCCAGAGTGCCCTGCAGGATCTCGCCGGCTTCCGGCGGCTTTTTCGATAGCACGTGCTCCTCCACTCGAATGACTATGCAAGAAACGTTATACACCACTCGAATGGCTATGGGAAGACGTAGGGCCCTCCGAGCGCGGCAGGAAACCGTAAGTTATGCCTTGACCGGGTCTTCAACGATGGCAAAGGATTTTCGTTCGATTCCGGGTAAACGCAAGGCCAGCGTAATTGCTCGCAGAGCCATGAAGGCCAGCATGGCGCACCACAAGCCGTGATTGCCGAAGCGAGCCGTGAGTACGACGGCCAGGCCGAGAAAGCCGGCGAGGGAAATGAGCATGCTGTCGCGCAGCTCCTGGGCGCGCGTGGCGCCGATAAAAACTCCATCGAGCATAAAGCTCCACACCGCCACCAGGGGCAAGACGATCAGCCAGGGAAGAAACTGTGCGGCGAGTGAGCGGATCTCTTCCTGATTGGTGAAAATGGCGATGATGCTGCGGCCGAAAACGAGATAGAGGAGGGAGAGCGCCGCGGCGACACTAAAGGCCGAAATGGAGCTGGCTCTGAGCACAGAGCGGAAGTCGGCCAACCGCCCCGCGCCGATCGCCTCGCCAACCAGCGCCTCGGTGGCGTTGGCAAAGCCGTCGAGCCCGTAGCCGGCAATCCAGAGAAAGTTGATGAGCACGGCATTCGCGGCCAGTATCGTATTTCCGGAACGGGCGCCGGTGCGGGTGAACCAAACGTAGGCTGCGACCAGGCTCAGAGTGCGCAGAAGGATATCGCGGTTGAGGGCAAACAGCCGGCGCAGGCTGGGGCCATCGACCAGTTCGTTCCAGCGCACATGGCTGGGGCGGGCGCCTGTGGCCAGCATGAGGGCCAGGCCGAGAAAGCATCCGGTCCATTCGGCGGTCATGGTTGCGGTGGCGATGCCGGCCACGCCCCAGTGCCAGCGCAAGACCAGCGTGAGAGCCAGGACTACGTTGACGATGTTGATTGCCGCTTGCAGCAGCAAGGCGGTGCGGGCACGCTGCTTGCCGAGTAGATAGCCGAGGATGGTGTAGTTGGCCAACGCTGCCGGCGCTGACCAGATGCGAATGCTGCAATAGAGCAGGGCATTGCGATGCACCTCGGCGCTGGCGCCCAGCAGTGCCAGTGAAACCGAGATGAGCGGCTTTTGCAGGGCGAGGATCAAGGCCCCGATGAGCAGCGCGGTGAGCAGGGCGCGGCCGAAGTGGTGCATGACCTGGTCCTGGTCTCCGGCCCCGTGCGACTGCGCGACCAGGCCGGTCGTCGCCATGCGTAGAAAGCCGAAGGTCCAGTAGACGGAGTTGAAAAAGATGCCTCCCACGGCAACGCCGCCTAGCGCCGCCGCGCCTGGCAGATGGCCAGAGAGGATCGTGTCCACCATGGAGAGCAGCGGCTGGGTCAGGTTCGAAAGAATGAGCGGGATGGCGAGCAAGAAGACCCGCCGGTACCAGTAGGGCATTCCCATGATTCTGTGGCTCTAGGGTTTCACATCGGCCGCTGTTTTGCTATCAGCGGGCAATAGCATCGACCCGCGATTCTCCTTGCCCGGCATATTCGATTCCACTATGCTTTGCCAGTTTCCCTTTCTGCACATTTGAAGGAGGCGCCATGAGACGCCGTTCGTTTCTCAAAACCGTCGCTGCCGTCGCGCCTGCCGCCGGCCTGCAAAATTTTCTCGTGAATCTGGCGCACGCCCAGCCTTCCACATCGCCCTCCGCAGTGCATGTAGTTGGAGCCGGGGAGGACCGCTCTGGCCATCCCCACTCGTTAGGGTTCAGCTCAATTCTCTTCAAGGTGCCCACCAGTGAAACCGCCGGCGGCCTCTTCGTCATGGAGCACACGCATCTCCTTCCCGGTGGACCGCCTCTGCATCTCCACCTGTATCAGGAAGAATGGTTCTAAGTGATGGAGGGGGAAGTAGCCTTCCAGGTAGGCGAGCAGAGGGTCCAGCTGCATGCGGGGGAATCAGTACTGGCTCCCCGCCTCGTGCCGCACACATTCTCCTCTGTCGGCGCGACGCCCGGCCGCTTGCTGATCGCGTTCTGCCCTGCCGGCAAAATGGAGCAGTACTTCCGCGATGCTGAAAACGCCAAGGGGTCCGCGGGGGACGCGGCGTTCATCGGGCGATACGAAATGAAGCTGGTTGGTCCTTCTCCGTTTTGGAAGGCATAGGCCGAGCCAGGAATATGGGCGATTCAGCCTCCGTTCTCATTGAAGAGGTGTTTGATCAGATAGGACCGAACGCGTTCCGTCTGGAAGTGTGCTCGTCATTTCCAGTGGCAGGTCCCGCAGCCACTCCAGCCATCCGGCCGCGGTGACCATTCCTTGCGTCCAGGCAAAAGTGTTCGCTATTTCAACGAGCGAGTTTAGCAATTGAAGATTGTCTCGGACCTCGTCAAAGCTGGGAGATGGCCTGTCTCCAAGCGCGACATACCGGTCAGTATTGCCTCGGATAAATCGCACGTTCGGAAGCGAAGCCAGGATTTCCAGTACTTGAATGTGACGCGGGCCAAGAGCGACTATATCTCCCAGAATCCAGTAAGCATCTGCTCCGCCTTGTGTAGTTACATCCGCCAATACCGCTTTTAAGGCGATCTCGTTGCCGTGGATGTCGGACAGAAGGGCAATTTTCATGCGAAAAGTCTACAAGTGAAGATCGGGAAAGAATCTTTCCGTATGTTATCGATCGCCTGCTTACATCTATTGCGCATAGGCAACTTGGCTACACCGCAGCGCCAAACCACCGTACGATCGATTGTTCAGCCACACTCACGTCAGGCTCCGATTCGGTGGCCCATGCGACAAAGCCGTCGGGTCTTACCAGCACTGCGCTTAGGCCCTTGCTGTCTTTCGCCTTGACGGAGACATACTTCAATCGCTCTTTCCATGTTTGACCGAGGGCGGAAAGTTCCTTGCTGTGGGCAAGGTCGAGCAGCACGCCCTTGCCATCATGCAGAACCGCGCCGAGGCGTGTGCCGTCCTCGAACTCGAAGTCGGGTGCGCTGCGGCCAATGAGCGGATGGTCGCCCCCCAGGTTGTAGTGCACCGAGATGCCGGAAATCTTCTCCACAAAATAAGTTGTGCCTTCCTTGGTTTGCATGAGATCGCGGATCACCGATGCGATGGCGCGAGCATGAGGGTCTGGTCTCATGATGGCGACTTGGGCGCGTGTCCAGTCCAGCGCCCAGGCGCCTACCGGATGACGCTCCGCGGTGTAAGTATCGAGCAGACCTTCAGGCGCCCAACCCCGGAGGGTCGCGGCGAGCTTCCAGCCGAGATTCATCGCGTCGCCGATGCCGGTATTCAGCCCCTGTCCTCCAAGGGGCGAATGGATATGTGCCGCGTCTCCTGCCAGCAGCACACGGCCCTTGCGATACGTCGTCGCCTGTCGCGCGCGGTCGGTGTAGCTCGAAGCAACGTGCACAGCCGTAAGGGTAACGTCGGTGCCGGAGACATGCCGTAGTACCTCCTGTAGGTCCTCACGGGTGACGCTCTGCGTGCGATCGAACGAAGCGTCGTCAAACGCCACCATGCCGATGCGGTTCGGCCCGGGGCCATTGATGTACATGCCGTTTTCCGTCAGATTGAAGCCGGGGCGCAGCTTCTCCGGATCGGCGATCTCGACCGATGCTGTGTAGCCCGTGAATTCCGGGTCTGTGCCGGCAAACTCAAAGGCCGCCAGCTTGCGCACCGTGCTGCGACCCCCGTCGCAACCGACAAGCCACTTCCCGGCAAACGATTCCTCTCCGGCATAGACCGTGACCCCACTCTCGTCTTGCGTAAAGTTCGTGACCGTGACACCGCGCCTCAGGTCAACACCCAATTTCAACGCATGCTCGGCCAGTAGCAACTCGATGCCTTCGAGACTGACCATTCCGCCGGAAGCAGAAGGTCCCTCAAGCGTATATTTCTGATGGGAGAAATCGATCTTGTCCGCGTCGAGCATAATGCCCGCGAAGTGGCCTGCGAAGCGGGGAGCGGGGGTTGCATCTTTATTGCCGCCTATCACCATCCCCGGCTTTTGCCCCGTATTCATCCAGCCGAGGGCAGAGGCACGGACGGCTTCGAGCAGCCCGCGGCGATAGAACGCTTCGACGGAAGGAAAGTTAAGACCGCGCATTCCCATCCATCCAGCCTTCAACGGGGTACGAGGGTCTTCCATCCGCTCCAGAACAACGACCGACACTCCGGTCAGGCTGAGTTCGCAGGCTAGAAACAGACCTACGGGTCCGCCGCCCGCAATCACAACGTCATACATCCTCTATATCCTCCCCATCGAAACTTTCTCTTTTACCCGAGAAGCAGACTCAACCATGTTCCCACACGTCTCCCTAACGGACAGCGGACCTCCTCCGTAGCTTCCGCATGAGCCACAGCCAACGGTACGATAAACGAGCGCGTTCGATGTTCTGGAGACCTTATGGATGATCCCGATGTGTACGTGAATATGCCCGATTCGCCTCTGCCCAGCGCCCTGCCGAAAGGCTGGACGGTCTCTCATCCGGCTGACCCGCTCATGGTCGTGGGACCGGAGGGCGACCTGAGAATCTCCTACTTCAGCGTTCTCCTGGGAGGAAGCGTGGACGATCAGGTTCGCGCCGCGTGGCGACAGCTCGACCCGGAATTCGACAAGCCCATCCGGTATCAGGCCGAGATGCCGTCGACGGAAGGCTGGGACAGCGTAATGCAGATTGTTTACGATACGCCGGCCAACGAGAATCGCCTGGCGCTTGCCATCGTGCGCGTGCTCGGTGAGCGAGCCTACATCAATCTGATCGATGGCGCGAAAGCTGCGTTCAGCCGCCGCCTGGCGCAGATTTCGGAGATCAGCAGAACGTGGAAGCCCGCCGGTCTTCGCGAGCCCAGCCTTGCCGGGACGGAGCCGAAGTCCTTTGGCGATGCAGAGAGGCAAGCCTTGAGCGACTTTATCCGGTCGGCCATGCGACAGCTCCGCATTCCCGGCGCCGCGGTCGCCATTGTTCAGAATGGCGAGACGGTGTACGCGGAAGGCTTTGGCGTGCGTAGGGTCGGCCACAACGACCCGGTCACGCCCACTACTCGCTTCATGATCGGTTCCTCCACCAAGCCGCTCACCACCCTGATGATGGCAAAGCTCGTGGACATGGGATGCTTTGCCTGGACCACACCGGTCGCGGAGGTCCTGCCGGGATTCTCGCTCGCCGACGCCGAGGTTACGAACAAGTTGGAGATGCGCCATACCGCCAGCGCGAGCACGGGCATGCCGCGCCGCGACCTCGATCTGCTCTTCCGATTCCACGGCATCCGGCCTGAGGACCGCATAGCTGAGATGAAGGCGATGTTGCCCACCACCGGCTTCGGCGAAACCTTTCAGTACTCCAACTACCTGGTGGCTGCCGGCGGATATGCCGCGGCCTACAGCTTTGCTCCCGGCTGCTCTCTGGCTGAGGCGTACGAGCGAGCGATGGGGCAGCTTGTCTTCGAACCTCTGGGTATGCGACAGACATCCATTCTCTGCAACGACTTACCTGAGGACGCTGCACCCCATGGCTCGGACCTGGAAGGAAATTCCGTTCTGATCGACCCCGCTATGGAGCGGTTCGCCGATGCTGTAGCGCCGGCCGGATCGGTCTGGTCCACCATTCTCGACATGGTGAAGTATGTGCAATGTGAGCTGCAGAATGGCATCAACGATCACGGCGAGCAGGCTGTCTCGGTGGAAGGCCTGATGACCCGCCGTCAACCTGCGATCAAGATCGATGGCCGAAGCAGTTACGGGCTCGGTCTGTTCCTTACGGACCGCCAGGGCATTGAGGAAGTGATGCACGGTGGCAACACTCTGGGTTTCACCTCGGACATGCTGTTCCTGCCGAAGCACGGGATAGGGTTGGTGATCCTCACCAACCTGCGGGCGGCAAATACATTCCTCGGGGCGGTTCACCAACGGCTGCTTGAGCTCCTCTTCGGCGCCGCGGCCAAGGCCGATGCGATTGTGGCGGCAGCCGCGACTTCGACGGAGCAATCCCTCGAGCGCACCCGGCAGCGCGTGAAAACTGCTCCCGCCGAAACCGCCTGGATCGAGAAATACGTCGGATCGTATCGTTCCGAAGAATTAGGTCCAGCTCGGATCTTCAAACTCGACGCGGGCTACCGTGTTGAGTTCGAATCCTGGTCGAGCGATCTTGGAGTGGAAGAGCAATCCAGAGAGAGCCGCCAAATTGTCCTTACCAGCCCTCCGTGGCAGGGCGGCCTCCGGCTCCAGGTCTCCGACGATTCCAGCGATCTCGTGCTCGACGGCGGCCAGATGACGTACAGATTTGCGCGAATCGATTAGACGCGGTGAGAGGGCGCTCATGCGTTAACGGCCTCAAAGACTCTTTCGAAACACAACCGAGCCCGACTTCTCCGCGACCGTGTCATATCGTTGCATCCAGGTTGCATTGGTTTTATGGGTGTGCGAATACACTCTGCGGCAGCCGGCACATATCGCGCGTCGATGGGTTGTTTTTATCAGCGCACGAAAGCGCTCGGTGGACGGGAATCACTCGTAATGTAATGTCTTTGCCAGGTCCAGCCGCAACGCGCGCCTCGCCGGCAACAGCGCCGCAAGGCTTAGGATCGCCATCAACACCAGAATTGCCGCGGCGTAGCTCGCTGGGTCCAGGTTGCTCACTCCGTAGAGGGCGATACGCAGTACTCTAGAAGCCGCTCCGGCGATCCCTACCCCTGCCGCCAAGCCGATTGCCACCGGCCAAACGAATTGCCGCAAAACCGCCGTCAGCAGCTGCATTTTCCCGGCGCCGAGTGCCATACGGATCGCAATCTCCTTCATCCGCTGCGAAACCGAGAACGAAACCAAACCAATGATTCCCACCGCGGCCACCAGCATCGCCACCAGCCCGGTCAGCGTTACCGCTTTGGCGATGTTTTCAATCAGCCCCAATACCTTATCGTGATACAGCACCTTCATCTGTCTGATCTCCGGAAACAGCTTTGCATCCATGCTCTCGCTGATCCCTTTAATCATCGACGGCAGACTCTCCGGCTCTCCAATAGTCCGGACCATGACCACCATTCCCGGCATATCCGCCTGTTGTGCCGGCCAGTAGAGCTCTACCGCGTCGTCATCGTTTGCCGCGTTCACATGCGCGTCGCCTGCCACGCCCACAACGGTGTCCTTCGCGTCACCATTCGGCAGTTGCTGTCCAATCGGATTCTGGCCCGGCCACTCCATCCTCGCCATGGATTCACTTACGATCACCGCATTCCTCTCGCCCGCATAGAACGTTCGCCCCAGGCGTAGCGGAATGCCCATCGTCTCGAAGAGCCCAGGCGTAACCCAGTTCGGATAGACCGGCACCCGATGCCCGTTGATCTCCTCATCCATGCTCGCAACCACATGTCCCATCGGCGGCAGCTTGACCAGTGAAACCGACTTGACCCCCGGGAGGGCACGAATCCGCTCCTGCATCGTATTCAGATAGGCTTGCGCCGCCGCCGGCGAATAGTTATGTTGTGCCAGCTGCGCGTCCACGCTCAGCAACTGCTCGTAGGCAAATCCGGGATCGGTGTAGAGCACATGCAGGGTCGCCCGCACCAGTAACCCGGTCACAATCAGCAGCACGCAACTTGCCGCCACCTGCGAAGCAATCAACACCTGCCGAACGATCGTCTTGCGCTGCCGCTGCCGCGCAATCTGCAGCGCCGGCGCAAATCCGAAAAACACCGCCGCCACCATCGCCATCCCGAATGTGAACACTAGCACTCGCCAGTCTGGTTTGGCGCTCAGCCATCCCTGAGCTTGGAGCTCCGTCAGCGCCACCCGCACTCCCAGCGTGCTTAGCCCCAGCCCCGCTGTCGCACCCAGCAGAGCCAGCACCATGCTCTCCGTCGCCAGCTGCCTGAAGATTCGTGCCCGCGTCGCCCCAATTGCCATACGGATCCCCATCTCGCGCTCCCGAGTCACCGCCCGCGCCAGCAGAAGTCCTCCCAGGTTGGCGCACGCCACTGCCAGAATCAGCAAAGTCAGCAGGGCCACCATTGCCGCCACGCGGTACATTGCCGGCTGCATCACCTGCAAATGGCCGCCCGCTTGGATATCGATGTACTCCCCATCCCAAATGTCCTTCGGATACTGCCTTCGCAGCTCGTTGGTGAGCGCCTTCAGCTCTTCCGCAGCCATCTTTGCCGTCACCCCGGGAGCCAGCCGTCCCCACATCCGGATGCTGCTCGCCCCCGGATCTGTGAGCACGGTACTGCCGGCTACAAAATAAGGCTGCTGCGCGATAGGAATCCACAGATCCGGAGTCTGGCCGCCGAGGCTCGCAAACTCAAAAGGCGTCACGCCAATCACCGTTGCAGGCTTCCGGTCCAGCTTCACCGTCCGTCCCACTACCCCCGGGTCGCCGTTGAACCGATGCTGCCACAGGGTATAGCTCAGCACTACAACCGGCGGAGCCGTCGCTTTGTTTTCCCGTGCCGCATCAAACAGCCTGCCCACGGCCGGCGGCGTTCCCAACTCCGAAAAGTAATTCGCCGTGGCAAACGAAGCGCTGGTCCCCCGCAAATCATCATCCATCTGCATGGGCGGAACCCCCAGCACCGCGATCATCGCCTTCAGCGACTTGGCATGTTCCCCATAAAATACCGCCGACAAATACGGCATCTCACTCGTAGATTGCTCCGGCGACCTCCGCTCCAAACGCACCAGGGATCCCGGATCCGGTACGGGCAATGGCTCCAGCGCGACCATGTTGAATAGGCTGAAGGCGGCCACATTCACGCCGATACCAATCGCCAGCACCAATACCGCGGTCACGGTGAACCCGGGGGAGCGGGCCAGCGTGTGCCTTGTGTAGCTCAGGTCTTGCACCAGCCGGTCCAGCCAGGTCCAGCCCCAGGCTTCCCGCGCTTGCTCCCGCATACGCAGCATATTGCCGAAGTTGCTGCGCCCTGCTCGGGCCGCCATTTCGCGATGAAACTCCATGTCATTCTCCAGTTCCGCATCAAATCGTCGGCGGTTGAGGAGGTAGCGAATGCGGCGGAAGAGTTCACTCATGGAGGTTTCCTTGTACCTTGTGTCTGTTATGCGGTGCGCAATATGCTCTGGATCGCTTGCGTCACGCGATCGTATTCCGAAAGCTCAGCCTTCAGATGCTTGCGCCCCTCGGGTGTGAGGCGGTAGAAGCGTACCTTGCGGTTGGTCTCCGAAATGCCCCACTCGGCTGTTACCCAGCCCTTGACCAGCATTTTTTGCAGCGTAGGGTAAAGCAGTCCTTCTTCCACCGCCAGGACTTCGCTGGAGAGGACGTGAATTCGCTGCGCCAATGCATAGCCGTGCAACGAACCGGATTGAAGGACGCGCAGAATCAGCATGGGAAGGGCGCCGGCAGGCATTCCAGGCTTAGGTGTATCGACCATAGGCATAACGATATTATGTATGCATGCGCGCGTCAAGTTAGGAACCGAAACAGGGGACCACGCGGCTGTGCTCTATCTCGCTCCCTCGTGCCGGCGGTGAAGAAGCATGTGCCCGGTGATCTGGATATATTTTGGGTTTCTGTCACGTCCAACCGTTTTGTGCCCGATAAAGCCGCGGGCACAAAATGAACATCGACGTTTCCAGCGATCGGACCCGGGCAGACGACGTACAGGTCTGTTCGAGTCGATTAGGGCAGGCGGAGATGTCCAATTACGAACAGCGCTTAACGATTTCGGACAGACATGACATGATTTGTCGTTGAGCGATCCTCTGGAGTAGCCTGCATTGATTGAGTTGTGTCCCGCCTGAAGTGGCGAATGGATTGCATCCTTCGATCTTCGTCATAGGTGAATCACGATGCTCAAGGATTATCGCTACGCAATCCGGCAAATCCGAAATTCGCCCGGCTTCGCCATCACAGTCATCGCGACGCTGGCACTGGGCATTGGCGTCAACACTGCTGTATTCAGCGTGATGAACGCGGTGCTGCTGCGCATGTTGCCGGTGCGCGAGCCGAAACAGCTCTTCTACCTGACCCATGCCCACATGCCGCCCAGCGTCGGAAACATCTCGGATTCGCGGTACACCTTTGGCATCAATGTCTATCGCCGGCTCAAAGAAGACCAATCGGCATTCTCCGATGTGATTGCCTACGCCCCGCTTTCTGAACATAAGACCGCGGTGCGTTTCGCAGATACCCCGGAGGAAATCGACGCCAATGAAGTAAGCGGAAACTTCTTCTCCGCGCTCGGAGTGGCAATGGCCGCCGGCCAGCCCTTTACCTCCGCGGATGAGGACCAGCACTCGCAGGCAGCTGTCATCAGCTACGGATACTGGACCCGCCGTTTCAACCGTGATCCCAGCCTTGTTGGCAAGCCGATCTTCGTCAACGGGGTGCCGTTTACCGTGACAGGTGTAAGCGCGCCCGGCTTTTATGGAGTCGAATCCGGCGGCTCGGCAACCGATCTTTGGGTACCGCTACAGAATCGACCCGAGTTGAATGCGTGGGGTATGCCCGCAACCAGTCAGAATACGCTCTATTCCAGCCCCAACTGGTGGAGCCTGATGTTGATGGCGCGCCTTAAGGACGGGGTCACCCGGCAACAGGCATTGGCGAGGATAAACCCCCTCTTTAACCATGCGGCCTATGAGACTACAGGCGTTGAAGATAGAAAGAATGGGCAGAAGCTGGAAATGGCGCTGGTGTCGGCTCAGGGATTGGGCACCTCGAGCAGCGACTACCGCGATCCTCTGCGCGTTCTGATGGGCATGGTGGTGCTGGTTCTGATCATTGCCTGTGTGAACATCATCATGCTTCTGGTCGCGCGCAGCTCCGTGCGCGAGCGCGAATTCGCCCTGCGACTAGCGCTGGGCGCGGGCCGAGGGCCTCTATTTCGGCAATTGCTGACCGAGAGCGGCGTTCTAGTCACAGTTGGGTCTTTGCTCGGCTGGTTCTTTGCTGTGGAAGCCACGCGCCTGCTCGCTGTCTGGTCGGAGTTGGAAGTGAGTCTCTCACCAGACAAGCCGGTGTTCCTCTTTACTCTGGCCATTTCAGCACTTTCCGCGCTGCTGTTCGGCATTGCTCCGCTGCGCGCCGCAGTTCGCGCAGAAGTTGGACTTGTCCTTAAGTCTTCAGGCATGCAAACCACGTCAACGCGGGGGCGCATGTTGACGGGAAAGATCCTCATCGCCCTCCAGATGGCCTTTTGCGTCGTCCTGCTTTTCGCATCCGGGTTGCTGCTCCGCACCTTGCGCAATTACCAGAACGTTGACTTAGGTATGCGTGCGGAGAGTGTCCTCGCGGTGGGCATTCATCCCATCGGCGCGCCCGATTACGCCCAGCTCGCTGGCCTTCTATACGCAACTTACTGAACGTCTGCGGGCGCTGCCCGGCGTAAGAGCAGTGACCCTTGCTGAACTTCGTCCCGGCACCGGCTGGTCCGACAATGCTCCTCTCACCATCGACGGACATTTGTACCCGTGGGACGACGGCAGAAATATGCTGCGCAGCAATCTGGTCGGCCCGGATTTCTTCGCCACTCTAGGAATTCCAATGGTAGCCGGCCGGGACATCAGCCAATCCGATACACAGACGGCGCAGAGGGTGGTCGTAGTCAACCAAACTCTCGTCGACCGCTATCTCAAGGGCAGTTTTCCTATTGGCCACACGGTCGGCGATGCCAAGCATGTCGCCACCATCGTGGGAGTCGCGCGGGACAGCAAATACGCTTCCAGTGATGAAGACCCGATGCCAATGATCTGGGGTAGCTATCGGCAGCAAAAGATGATTCAGAGCATGGATCTCGAAATTCAGGCGTCCGGCGACCCGATGAGCCTTCTTCCTGCAGTTCGAAGGGTCGTCCGCGACCTCGATCCCAATGCTCCGCTCGGTAAGCCCCAGCTTTTGCGGACCGGCTTTGAGGAAACTTACCTGATGCCGGCTCTATTCGCACGGCTGGCCATCTTCTTCGGCGCTCTTGCAGCAACGCTGGTCGCGGTCGGGCTTTATGGCACGCTAGCCTACCGGGTCTCACGCCGGACGATCGAGATAGGTGTACGCATGGCGCTCGGCGCAGCCCGCGCTGAGGTGCTGTGGATGTTCGTTCGCGAAAGTCTCTTCCTGATCGCCGCCGGCCTCATCGTCGGATTACCGCTTGCCTGGTTTACATCAAGACTGATGGCTTCCATGCTCTTTCACCTTTCACCCCACGACTCAGTCAGCTTCGTTGCCGCCGGATTGGGCATGTTGCTCGTTTCTCTCGCCGCCGCACTCATCCCAGCTCGCCGCGCTGCTTCAATCGAGCCTATGCAGGCACTTCGTTCCGAATAGCAAACGGTCGGGGTAGGTATCAAAGGTTCTTTCGGTACACAAGGAATCCAGATTTCTCCGCGACCTTCTCATATAGCTGCATCGCGGTTGCATTGGTCTCATGGGTGTGCCAATACACCCTGCTGCAGCCGGCGTATTTCGCGCGCCGATAGGTCTCTTCTATCAGCGCACGCCCCACTCCCTTGCCTCGAGCGGCTTCGAGAGTGAATAGGTCTTGCAGGTAGCAGATGGACTCAATGGCAATCGTAGTGCGATGAAAGAGGAAATGCGCCAGGCCAATGAGTTGTCCTGAGTCCTCCGCGACCAGAGCTTGCATCGGTTCATAGCCGTCGAAGAAGCGCGACCACGTCATATTCGTAGCGGAGTCCGGCAACGCGGTCGGTCCTTTGCGGCCGTAAAATGCGTTGTAGCCGTCCCAAAGCACTTTCCATTGCGCAAAATCGCGCTTTTCGGCCGTTCGGATCGTGAGATGGTCGATCAATCTACGCCTCGTGGAAGAAAATGAAATCCTGCGAAATTCTACAGGGTGATAATGAAACAGCGGAGCCACTTATGCGACATCGATTCACGCACCTTTTCTTTGCCGGCGCGGTTCTAGCTCTCGGTCTTTCTCTGGCCACGCAGATCATGGCGCAAGCCACGCCCAAAGCAGTCATTGCTGGTGCTCTCCAAGCATGACCATGCATTGGCCATCGTTGACCCGAACCACGCTGAAGGTGGTTGCCCGCGCGCCCTGTGGGGCCAGATCCTCACGAAGTAATCGCCTCCTCCGATGGCAAGACTGCCTATGTCTCCATCTATGGCGGTGGCGCTTACCACGTGCTTTCCGTAATCGATTTGTTGGCCCAGAAGGCGCTGCCGGATATCGATCTGGGCGCGTTGAATGGCCCCCACGGGCTCGCGTTTGTAGGCGGTAAGCTCTGGTTTACGGCTGAAGGAGCCAAGGCGGTCGGCCGATACGACCCGGCTTCGGGAAAGATTGACTGGATCATGGGCACAGGGCAAAACCGAACCCACATGATCTACGTTACCGCCGACGAGAAGCAGGTTTACACGACGAACGTAAGCTCGGCGACGGTCAGTATTCTGCAAAAGATCGCGCTGCCGCCCATGGGACCGCCACCGGGAATGCGGGGTGGCCCAAATCGTCCGCCGCCGGGCGGACCTCCTCCGGGCGGTCAAAGGGGCGGGCCACCGCGCATGGACTGGAATCAAACCGTTATTCCTGTCGGCCGGGGTGACGAGGGGTTCGATGTATCTCCCGATGGCCGTGAATTGTGGACCGCCAACGCGCAGGACGGCACGGTCTCAGTCGTGGATATTGCCGCCAAGAAGGTCGTGGCGACCATTGATGCAAAGGTTTTCAGCGCCAATCGCCTGAAGTTCACTCGAGACGGCAAGCTGGTCCTGATTTCCAGCCTGGACGGCGCGGACCTGATAGTTCTGAATGCAGCAACGCGCACCGAGTTCAAACGTATCAAGATCGGCCATGGCGCAGCGGGGATCCTGGTGCAACCGGATGGCTCGCGCGCGTTCATCGCCTGCACGCCGGATAACTACATCGCTGTCCTGGACCTGAAGACGCTGGAAATCACTGGCCACATCGACGCCGGCGGAGAGCCGGACGGCCTGGCCTGGGCCGTCCAGCAGTGATCACTTGATTCCTACGACCATGGAGTCGGGCCCGACCAGGTGCTCTACCCGGGTTTCGCGGAAGCCTGCTTCTTTCATCCATTGCATGCAGTCGCTCCCCGTGTAGTCGAAGCCGCCGGATGTTTCGACCAGCATGTTCAGGCTCATCAGCAAGCCAAAGGCGTTGCTGGAGCGATCATCGTCGATGATGCTTTCGTAGACGATGTAGGCGCCGCCCGGCGGCACCGCCGCAAAGGCTTTGGCGACCAGCATTCGCTTTGTTTCCAGATCCCAGTCGTGGAGGATGTGGCCCATCATGACCACGTCCGCTTTGGGCAGGGGCTGTTCGAAGAAGCTCCCGGGAGCAAACTTCACGCGGTTGGACAGCCCATTGGCCACAACATACTCCTCGAAAATAGGGCCGACAGCTGGAAGATCGAAACCGGTCCCTTCGATCTGCGGATTGGCCAGGGCCACTTGCGTGATCAAGTCGCCTTGGGCGGTTCCGACGTCCACAGCAGTTCGGTATTGCTTCCACGGGAACTGGCGCGCGATGGCCATGTTGCCTCCATGGCTTATGCCGGTCATGGCTCCCAGGAACTGCTTTAGACGCGCCGGGTCGGCATAGAGAGGGACAAACGGGTCGGGGCCGCCATCCTTAGATTCGTTTTGTGGAGCGCCCGTGCGCAGCGCCGTGGTGAGATGGCCCCAGAAGGGATAGAGCCGGTGGTTGGCCATCTCAAGAATGCCGCCAATGTAGGAGGGTTTTCGCTTGTCGAGGAAGAACGCGGTAGACGGCGTGTTGCCGTACTTGCCGTCATGGCGCTCGAGAAATTTCAGCGCCACCAGCGCATCGAGAAAATCCCGCGCCGCGCGCGGATGAAGTCCCAGCCGCCCCTGGAGTATTTCCAGAGGCTCGGGGCGATCAGCCAGCTCCGTGAATACTTCCATTTCAATGGCGCTCAACAGCGTTTTCGAGCCCATAAACCCCATTCCCACCTGCAGAATGTGATCGGGTTGTAGTTCGTTCATGGGTGTTTTCTCCTCATCCGGCCGCCAAGTGACGAGCGCAGCGTTTTGAAATTGTTTGTTTGCGAGTCAAGGTTACATGCACTCAGGGGCCTTTGCTTGCGGGCGGCTGGGCCGCGGCCGCGGCGCGAGACAAAATATAGGCCTCGATCGCGCGCACTTCATCGGGCTTGAGTACATCTTTGAACGAGGGCATGCCACCTTGCTGGCGAGCGCCTCCCAGCACGATGGACGCGAATTGATGATGGGTTGCAGCCGTAGCGTAGCGGAGGTCAGGAACTCCGGATCCGGAGATGGCCCCCACTCCGTGGCAGTAGAAGCACTGCCGGTTGTATAGGATTTCGCCTTCGCGCAGAGTCGCCGGCGTGGCGTTCATGTGGATTGCAGGCGAAGGCGGCCCTTGATGTCCGAAGGGAGGAATGTCGAGTTTGGCATTGCCGCCAAGGGAGAAGGTAAGGACGCGGCCGTAGCCGGGTTTGACCGGCCCGCTGTTGTCAAGATTGTTGATTCCGGCGGAGCCGCCCCAGCCGACCATGAGCGTGACGTATTGCACTCCATCTAGGAGGTAGGTCACCGGCGGAGCCATAATGCCTGTGCCCGCGTAGAACTCCCAAAGTTTTTTGCCGTCGGTG
Organism: uncultured Acidobacteriaceae bacterium; assembly: GCA_963746595.1. Lineage (GTDB taxonomy): Bacteria > Acidobacteriota > Terriglobia > Terriglobales > Acidobacteriaceae > PALSA-350. The sequence goes on along the minus strand of CAVVBS010000007.1, from coordinate 46,410 downwards.
GCGCGATAGGCGCAGAGCATTCCGTCGGACCGGCCCTGGAAGACCAGGTTACCCGCGGTCGCCAGCACGCCACCGCTTTCGATGAGGGGAAGAGAGACGTTCCATACCTCACGCTGCTCGACCGGATTCCAGGCGATCAAATGGCCCGTCATTTTCGGGTAAGCACTGAAATTTCGCCAGCAGTGGTCCGTTGTAGGCTGCATCCTCGCCGCGATTCCAGTTGGTGGTATTTGAGGTCCAATGCTTGTCTGGGGCGTGCAGCGCGGGGGAGCCCTCTCGTGCCGGCACGTAGACCAAGCCTGTGGCGGGATCAAACGCCATGGGATACCAGTTATGCGCGCCGCCCGGCGCGGGAGAAACCAGGACCGCCTCGAGGCCGTTATATGCGGTGGGCGATTCGATCGGCCGTCCGCTCTTGGGATCGATTCCGCTGGCCCAGGTAACGCCCTTGACGAACTGTTTCGCGGAAAGGAACTGGCCGGTCTGGCGATCGAGGACGTAGAAAAATCCGTTCTTCGACGCCTGCATGATGACCTTGCGCACTGTGCCGCCGATCTTCAGATCTGCGAGCATTAAAGGTTGCGTAGCGTCGTAGTCCCAGTTGTCTCCCGGGGTTACCTGGTAGTACCAGACCAACTCCCCGGTGCTGGGGCGCAACGCCAATATGGAGGCGATATACAGGTTGTCGCCTCCGCCCGGACTGCGCAGATCGCGATACCATACGATTCCGTTGCCCGTGCCGGCGTAGATGAGATCGAGGCCGGGGTCATAGACGATTGAGTCCCACGGCGTGCCTCCACCGCCCGCAACCCACCACTTGCCGTGCCAGGTTTTCGCTGCACTTCTCCAGCGCTTTGGACTCGAAACCTTGCGCCGGATCGCCCGGGCACGGTGTAGGTACGCCAGAGCAGTTTCCCGCTTTCCGCATCGTATGCGGAGAGATAACCGCGCACGCCAAACTCCCCGCCGGCGTTTCCAATCAGAACCATTCCCTTGGCGATGCGCGGAGCTCCGGTAATCGCGTAGGGATGGGACTGATCTGCGGTGAGCACCTCCCAAACGGGATGTCCCGACTTGGCGTCGAGGGCGATGAGCCGGCCGTCGAGCGTGCCCAGGTACACCTTGCCGTGGTAGAGGGCGACCCCTCGATTGACCACGTCGCAGCAGATGGTGCGGGCGTGGGCGCGATTTACCTTGGGATCAAAGGTCCAGAGGATTTGGCCGCTTTTTGCATCCAGAGCAAAGGCAACGCTCCATTCGCCCGTGGTGTAGATGACTCCGTTGGAGACAAGGGGAGTAGCTTCCAGGCCGCGCGTGGTGCCCAGTTCTTTGCTCCAGGCGAGGCCGAGCCGGCCAATGTTCTGCTCGTTGATCTGGCTTAAGGGGCTGAACCGCTGCTCATCGTTGGTCCTTCCGTACATGGGCCAATCTGCCCCGTCGCCGACGGCGTTTGCAGGAGGAGATTTCCTGCAGCCCACGATGGAGATGAGCAGAGAGCCGGCAAGGAGAAGCGAGACGCTGAGAGCGCATAGTTTTCAAGACTGAAAGGGAACGAGCGCGATTAAATGCCGATATGGGTTGTGTGTCAAGCATGGCTTCACGAGAGATAGTCTCGATGCGTGGAGAAAATCGCTAATGGCCCCGAGCTTAGAGGACGCTCTTATTTCCGTGTGGCGCCAGGTGTTGGCGGAAAACGCCAAAACGGTGACTCTCGACGATAAGAGCTATCCCGTCCGGCGGACCTCGCGATCCAAATTGAGGGAAGTGGATTTCGAATGCGAGGGTAAAGCGCTGCGCGGGGTCGAGCAAAACGCGAGTACCAACTCGCGCTGGGCGAAACTCGCACAGGAAGGCAAGAAGGTCATGCAATTTCTCGCGGATGGCCGCTACGTCGCCAACGTCGTCGACGGAAAGGTCACCGTGTACCAGCCTGTACGTGAGCGCAAAGAATAGTTATCGGTGCGACAGATCGCGTATCCAGATGTCTTTGAATTCCATGTTGCCTTGCCCGCCGGCATGCAATTGCAGTGCAATCTTGCCATCCCATGAACTTGGCTTGGGATCGGTGAAGTCCAGCATCGGTACTCCATTCAGGCGAGAGCGGTAACGGTTGCCGACCACCTCCAGCAGATAGTCGTTCCAGTCGCCCATACGGACGACGCCCTCATTTTCCGGCGCCGGCCAAGCCACCCACTCGCGGCCGTCTTCGGCGTATACGCCGGCTGTGTGATGCATCATTTTGCAGTCGATCTCAAACTGCATTCCTTGCGTCACATCAGCCGTTCCCGGTTTGAATTCGCTATGGAAGAAGACGCCGCTATTGCCATCGCCCACGCATTTGAAACGTAGAGAAAGCTGAAAGTCTTTGTAGTCATTGGCGGTTTCTAAATATCCGTAGTCCTTGGTCAGACCTTTTCCGTGGATCAGCCCATCTTCCACCGTCCAGCTCTCGTTGCCGACCTTGGTCCACCCATCGAGATTGTCCCCGTTGAATAACTGGATCCAGTCTTGACCAGGGATTTTCATCTTTTCCTGGGCTCTGACAACGCAGGAAACGGCACCCATTGCGGCCAGGATCAAGGTGAATAGAACGAGGCGGTAGGGGAGAGAACTGAGAGCAGGCCGCTCCTCCAAAGCTACTTTGGAGCGGAATAGACGCGAACTGTGATCGTCACTGAAGGGCATCGGGGCGTATCTCGTCGAGAAGGTATGAGCGCTTGGCGAGAATTCTATCAGTGTTCTCGGCATGAAGACTGGCGTAAGTATCATCAGGATCTTGACCGATTCACAGTGGACCGTCTTATGTCGATCATCAATCGCCTGGGTTCGCGCGTGGAGATAAGATCCGGGTTCACCGAGTTGACGCAGCTACGCTTAGCGTCAGAGGGATCGGACGCGCAGGTATTCTGTAAGAGCCCTTACACTCGGGCTTGCAGCCTTGCACCACTTCCGGGTTATACTCGCTAACAATGCTAAGTTGCCGCCCTCAATCAGAGAGCACGTCATACGCTCTGGGTGGCCCTTGGCTTCCTCTGCTGTGCACTGGTTGTTTGCGCCGCGATTGTGCAGGTTGGCCATACGCACCCTGACGGACAAACCGTTCAGTCCGATTGCGCACTTTGCCATACTGCCCACGTAGTCGTTCAACCAGCCATTCCGCAGTCTTTGCCGCCAAGCGTGCATCGTCGTGGCGGCAATATCTGGCTGCGCTGCAGCCGATTCGTGCCAGGCACTTTTCTGTATTTTCTCTCTTCACCCGGCCTCCACCTGTGGACATTGCTTTCGCATAAAGCAACGTCAAACGCAACAACACAGGATCTATGGAGGCTCCTATGCCAAGGGGCAGCCGTAATCTAAGAACACGTCATCTGCTGTGGGTGGTGCTCGGCTTCTTTTGCTGCGCACTCATTACCCTCGGCGGGATCGTGCAAGCCGGGCACATGCACGCGGACGGACAAGCGGTCCAGTCCGATTGCGCGCTTTGCCACGTCGCCCACCTGGTCGTTCAACCATCCGTTCCGCAAGTCTCTGCCGCGCACCGTCTTTGTCGTGGCCAGGGTATCGACTGCCCTGCAGCCGATTCGTGCTCAATTCTTTTTTGTATTCTCCCTCTTCACCCGGCCTCCGCCTGTACAGACTGCCAACTCTTAAGCAGCTCTGTCTCAAAAATCAGGAATCTCAGGAGGCTTCTCATGCGCATGCCTACGCGCAGCATTCTCTCGTTCGTATTGGTGTTTGTATTTTCAGCGATGTTCTGGCCGGTCCAGGCGCAATCGAACTCCGGCTCAATTAGCGGCACAGTTACTGATCCGTCGGGCGCAGTCGTCCCCGGAGCAACCGTCACGGTCGAAAACCCCGTCAGCGGGTATCTCCGCACCACCAAGACGGATAGCACCGGACGATTTCAGTTCAGCAATCTACCCTTCAACCCCTACCATCTTACGGCGTACGGCCACGGGCTTCGGCGGCGTGGCGCAAGATGCCGATGTGCGATCCGCTGTGTCCGTGAATGTGGGGATTACCTTGAAAGTAGCGGGTGCCTCCACAACCGTGACCGTCGAGAGTGGAGCAGATCTGTTAGAAAATGACCCCACCTTTCACACCGACGTGGATCGGGGACTTTTCCAAAAATTGCCCCTGGAAAGCCAGTCATCCTCTCTAAGTTCTCTGGTAACTCTATCGTCGCCCGGCGTCGCCGCCGACTCCAACGGCCTTTTTCATGGTCTTGGTGACCACGCATCCAATTCGTTTTCCGTGGACGGTCAGCCGATCACCGATCAGCAGAGCAAGGTGTTCTCCAACCAGCTTCCGTCCAACTCGATTCAGTCCATCGAGGTGATATCAGGCGCGCCTCCGGCGGAGTACGGCGGAAAGACCAGCCTGGTGATCGTAGCGACCACGCGGTCGGGTCAAGGGCTGACCAAGCCAACCGGCGACTTTGCGTCCTCGTATGGAGCGTTCGGCTCAGCGACGGGAAGTTTTGACCTTGGCTATGGCGGCAAAAACTGGGGGAACTTCGTCGAATTCGATGGCCTGAATACCGGGCGATTCCTGGATCCGCCGGAGTTCGTCGTCTTCCATGACAAAGGAAACGAGGAGAATGCCTTTGACCGGGTGGACTATCAATTCACGCCAGGTGGATTCCGTTCATCTGAACCTGAACTACAGCCGCTCGTGGTTCCAGACCCCGAACGCCTACGATAACCTGAACGTATCGAACGTGGTCAGCGGGGGCGCCAGCCCCGACCCGGTCTTCGCCAACGTCGGGAACGCCGACCAGCTCTCGAAGATTGAAACCTTCGATATCGCGCCCACCTATACCCGCATCTTCGGAACCAATGCGGTACTCAACTTTGGGGCCTACGTTCGCCGGGATGCGTACAACTACTATCCCAGCGGCAATCCCTTGGCCGATCTCGGTCCGCGCGAATCTGCAAACCTCGTCGATCGCACAGTATCGGACACTCACCAATGCCGGGCTGCGCACAGATTTCTCCTACCAAAAGGGAATGAACAACATCAAGTTAGGGGCGGTCTACCAGCAAACGTTCCTGCGTGAGAACGACAGTCTTGGCGTCGTCGACCCCACCTACAACTCCCCATGCGTAGACGCCAATGGCAATCGCTCAGCCGGGATTTTCCGATCCCACGCAATGCGCTGCGTTTGGCTTCGTATCCAATGATCCGGCAGTCAACCCTGCCGGCACCTACAATTCGGTTCTCGCACCGTACGACCTGACGCGCGGAGGCGGCCTTTACAGCTATTTCGGTCACACCGATGTAAAGGAATTGGCTCTGTATGTCGAGGATCAGATCAAGGCCGGGAACTGGCTCTTCAATGTCGGTATCCGCGGCGATTTGTACAACGGTCTCACGGTTGCCCGCCAGGCGGAGCCACGTGTGGGCATCGCTTACAGCGTCAAGCCTACCAGCACGGTGCTGCGCGTTTCTTACGCGCGCACCCTGGAATCACCCTTCAACGAGAACCTCGTACTGTCCAGTTCCGGATGTTCCAATGCTGTGCTGGCTCCGCTGCTCGCTTTGCACGCCCGGTGTCTCCGGAACGCTTCAGCCTGGTTTCCGCAACGAGTTCCACGCCGGCTTCCAACAGGCGGCTGGGAAGAACTTCGTATTCAGCGGAGACTACATTTGGAAGTACACCCACAATGCTTTCGACTTCAGCGTCCTGGGCAATACGCCCATCACCTTTCCCATTGACTGGCACAACTCGAAGATCCCTGGCTTCGCCTTGCGCGCGGATGTCCCCAATTTTCACAACATCAGCGCGTTTGTTGTCATGTCCTCGGTGGCGGCTCGCTTCTTCCCGCCGCAGTCGGCCGGGGCCGGCGCGACGGTGGGGCAAGGGGGATACCCTTTCCGCATCGACCATGACGAAAGGTTCAACGAGACCACGCACGTTCAATATCAGATACCGGGAACTGGCTTCTTCAAGCCCTGGATAGGCTTCAATTGGCGCTATGACAGCGGCTTGGTTGCCGGCTCGGTCCCTTGCTATAACGTCACCGACCCGAACAGCCTGTGCAATCCCATCAACGGCGGACCCTCTGTGACGCTTCCCAACGGCCAACCAGGTATCGACCTGAGCGGCCTGACGGCGGACCAGGAGTTTGAGGCCGGCCTCATGTGCGACGGCATCAAAGCGACCCCGACCACACCTCTACCCACTCCCTGCCCGGCTTCAGGACTCACGTCGAACCTGGTAAAAGTTCCGGCTCCCGGGACGGAGAACGATGACAAGAATCCGCCCCGCATCCAGCCACGCAACCTGTTCGATGCCGCCATTGGCGAAGACAACATCTTCAACGGTGACAGGTACAGATGGAGTTTGCGCCTGGCAGGGCGTGAACATCGCCAACAAGTACGCGCTCTATAACTTTCTGTCGACGTTCAGCGGAACTCACTACGTGACCCCGCGAGCCTTGTCGGCGGAGATTGGTTTCCACTTCTAGCTGCAATCCGCTCGTCTTTCCGAACGCTTTAGGGACGGCAAGCACTTGCTGTCCCTAAAGCGGGTTTTTGAAGGGAGGCGGGTTGTGGCGGGAGAGATGAACGTCGGTAAGGGCAGCAAGCGGAAAGTGCGGCTGGTCCGCTGGAAGCGCTCCGAGAAGCTAAGCATGGTACTGCTGTTTCTGGTAGTGGTGATCGAGACCCTCTGGATCGCATGGTGGCTTATGGGACACTCCTTCGATTAGGAAGAGCGTAGGAGTGCCCAAGCCATGAACATAATCAGGATCCAGGACCCCAAAGCAAGCAGGGTGACGAGGAACTCGGTATGCGAAATGCGTCTCACCTTGTCCGGCTCCTTAGGCGCTGGCCATGACCGCCTCTGCGGCCGGTTTCCTTTTCTCACGAGGGGGCAGCAGGCGCGTTGAGTTGAGGATGAAGGTAAGTTCCGAAGCGACGTGAATAAATGTCGCCAGCAGCGGGTTGAGAAAGCCAGCGGCGGCCAAGCCAATGCCGATGGTATCGACGATCAGCGTACCGTAGAAATTTTGCAGGATGATGCGCCGGCAGTTTCGCGCGATGCGGACAGTTTCGACAAACTTCGCCAGATCATTACCGATTAGAACCACGTCCGCGCTTTCCCGCGCAACGTCCGTACCGGCTCCCATGGCGACGCCTACGGTCGCCTCGCTGAGCGCGGGGGCGTCATTAATGCCATCGCCCAACATGGCCACGGTCCGTCCGTTTTTCACCTGCTCGGCGATGAAGGCCGTCTTCTGTTCAGGGAGAAGGTCGGCATAGGCTTCCGTGATGCCCAGTTGGCCGGCTACAGCTTTCGCGGCTGCCTTGGTATCTCCGGTGACTAAGACGACTTTGATATTCATCTCACCAAGAGCCTTGACCGCGGGCTCGGCGCTCGGACGTAACCGATCGGTGACCACAATGGAGCCCCAATATCGGCCTCCCCGCGCGACCAGGACCTCGGTCGCCGCCTCTTTGTCACCAATCTCCTTCTCCGGATGAACGATTCCCAGTTCCTTAAAGAGAGCCCGATTCCCGACCACGATCGCCGTGCCGCGTAAGGACGCAATGACCCCTCGGCCAACACGGTACTCAAAGAATTCAGGCTCAGCGCCCGGCATGTTTTGTCGCTCCGCAAAGCGAATGATGGCGCGACCCAACGGATGCTCTGAATTTCGTTCCGCCGTGGCTGCGGCCTCGATGAGGGTTCGCTGCGAAATGCCGGGAGCGGGGTGAACCGCCGACACCAGGGGAGTTCCATAGGTCAATGTTCCCGTCTTGTCGAGGAAGACGATCTGCAACTGTCCCAACGCTTCAAGGTAGATTCCACCCTTAATAACAGCGCCTTGGCGGGCCGCGCGTCCGATCGCGCCCAGGATCGCCAGGGGCGTACCCGCGGCAATTCCACATGCCCCAGCGACGATGATGACTGAGATGGTAGAGCGCAGGTTGTGGGTGATCAGGAAGGTAAGCACCGCTGCGCCGAGAGCGAAGTAGACAAGGTAACCGGCCAGCCGATCGGCCGTTTTCTGTATCGGCGCCCGGGAGCGCTCCGCATTTTCGACGGCCTCGATGATCTTGCCGAAGGTCGTCTCCTTCCCCAAATGCTCCGCTCGCACCTGGAGTGTGCCCGCCTGGTTCATAGTTCCCGCGTACACATCGCTTCCCGTTGTCTTTTCACTGGGCATCGGTTCGCCGGTGATGGCTGCCTGCTCCACAAACGAATGACCACTCAGAACACGGCCGTCGACGGGGATCTTGCCGCCGGGCCGTATGACAACTACTTCTCCGGGGCGAATCGTTTTCGTTTCCACTTCGACGATTCGATCCTCCCGAAGCACGCTCGCGGTCTGCGGTAGAAAGTCCAACATGTCCTGAATGGCGCGGCGCCCGCGTCCAACCGTGAGGCCCTCGAGGATCTCCGCTGCGAGAACGAACGCCGTAATCACTAGCGCGGTGAAAAATTCACCAATCGCCAGCGCGGAGATAAGGGCGATGGTCATGGAGAGTTCCATCGTCATGCGGCGATCGAGAATGTTCTCCAACGCCTCTTTGAAAATGGGATAGCCCCCGATCAGCGTAGCCACCAGGCCGATCACGCTTATCCGTTGGAACGGCTCCCAGAGGTGGAACCAGACGGCCGCAGCGGCGAGGGCGACAAAGACTACGCGAAGTACCTCGAGAAGTTCGAAACCATGTTCGTGCTCATGGTCGTGGTCTTCTTCCTGCGAGCCCTTGGAGACAGCATCAGTAGGCTGGGGAAGTTGAATATCCGCTTCGGCTACTTCGGCGAGTTCAGGGTTTGTGTGGTTCTGGTTGACAACGGCCATATCCGCCTCCGCGCTTCTACTTGAAATATCTCTTCACGACTGAAATCAGTTCGTCCGCTGCCTCGAGCTGTGAGGGAAGTGACTTCTGATCGGGGGAAAGAACGTGAAACAGGACATGCCCCTCTATCAGTTCCGCCATCAGGCCGTTGAGAGCACCACGGCAGGAAGCCACTAGCTGCAAGATTTCTTCGCATTCGGCATCTCCTTCCAAAGCACGTTCCACCGCTTCGACCTGACCCTTGATGCGACGGGTGCGCGACAACAGTTTCTTCTTATCCTTGGTCGTGTGTGCCAATCGTGCCTCCGGGTACTATGTACTATAGTCCCCTATACTATATGATATTGAAAGAGGAGGGAAGATGCTGGATACCAAGCGCCGGGTGATCGGGCAGATGATTGTTTGTCAGGGATGCTGCTGCGGGGCAACGCACAAGGATCGTCCAGAGGTGCCGGTTGCCTGGCTGAAGGAGGAGTGGCGCAGGCGCGGCTTACTGAAGCGTGTCCAACTCTCCATTAGCGGCTGCGTGGGCCCATGCGATTTCCCTAATGTAGTCGTGGTCAACTCCAACGCTGGCTCTCAATGGCTGGGCAATATCACCGAGTTCAATCAATACAGATCGCTCGTTGATTGGGCTGCCCGCTCAATGGAATCGGGTCGCCTTCTCGATCTGCCCGCCGAATTCAAGGCCCACGTTCTGCAACCGTGGCGCTGATGGCTAGTCCCCTGGCGGCGCCATCCATCACCACTGCCGAACTTTCAGGCAGACAATGGCGAAGCGAAGCCTCACCGAACTACCCGTGAGGGATTCCTCGCCCGTTCGTCGACGGCGGCTGCATCTATGCACGCATCCCGGTGGACTGCTAACATTGCTGCCAGCATGCTGGGGTTCAATAGACGATGAGTCGGAGCGAAAGAGAGCGGGCATGGAAGATCATTGCGGCCTCAGCCCTCGTGTTTACTCTGCTGCTCGTTCTCCTTCCGCACCCTCATCACCTTGTTGTCACAGCGGCATACCCCGTACTTGCCGTTGTATTTCTCTTCGGGATAGTCCATGTTCCAGGCGCTCTGTGGCTCCGGTCACACGCGAGCCAAGAGCACCCTCCACAATCACCTGACCTTCCGTCTCGATTTCAACGCCCTCCCCCAGTAAACACTTAGCCAATCCAGCTATGCGCGTGCCGCTCTCTGCCTCGGGCAGGCTGGCACCGCCGACTTTTCTCTGCTGATTCAGCGTGTCGAGGGGTGAAGGGATCCCCATGGATTTTTCACTGAATTTCTTGCGCGGCTATTTTGCGTTCAACGCACTGTTCATATTTTCGTGTTGTGTTGCATTTTGCACGAGGCGTTTCCTCTGGAGGCGGAGAAAACGGCAGGGAAGGCGCAACCTGGGCTTTTGCCCAACCTATACTTCCGCCGGCAACGCCCTCCACGCGCTGCAAGCAATCGCTGAACCAAGAGTCGAATATGTGCTTGCGGAAAAGTTCAACGACGAAGCGGATGACGACGCTGAGGGAGGGCCGGACACTCCTAAAAGGCATCTCCATCGCCAACTCAGACGAATCAGGCGCGGAGAGAAGGTCGAAAGGCTGATCATTCTGCGGCAATAACCTTGCTTGACATACCTAAGCATCTATGGATAGTCTCATCGCTACTGAGATGTTTAGGGGTGTATTGAGATGGCAAAGAATGACCTACAGGGAAGCCTCGATCTGTTGGTTCTAAAAACACTCTCCCAAATGGGCTCGTTGCATGGTTATGGAATTGTCCTCCACATCCAGAGGGCGTCGGATTCTTTGCTGAGCGTCGAGGAAGGTTCTCTCTACCCGGCTCTGCACCGCATGGAACAGAACGGATGGATTGGTTCTGAGTGGGCGCTGACGGAGACCAACCGCAAGGCAAAGTATTACAAGCTGACCAGCGCAGGCCGGAAGCAGTTGCAGGAAGCAGAAAAGAATTTCGAACACCTGGTGAAGGGTGTCCGCGCCATATTGCGTTACGCATGAGGGGGTGGCTATGTCGCTCGTCCGCCGTATCTCCAATCTTTTTGCTCGCTCCAAGGTGGGGCAGGAGATCGATGCTGAGCTGGAATCGCACGTCGCGATGCGGATCGAAGACAACATTGCGGCGGGCATGACTCGAGATGAAGCGCAGCGAGATGCTCTTGTCCGCTTCGGAAATCCCACGGTTCTGAAGGAACGCGTGACTGCCGCGGATGCTGCCCTGGTTCTCGATAGCATTCGACAGGACGTCCAATACGGCATCCATGGACTACTGAAATCTCCAGGCTTCACCATCACTGCGACCCTGACGCTGGCGCTCGGTATCGGAATCAACTCCAGTCTCTACAGTCTGGCCAGCGGCATACTGCGGCAGCTCCCGATACGTGAGGTGGATCGCGTTGGTGCGATTGTAGGCACCAACGCATCGTTCGATGAGGATCGTGGCCCTTTCAGCGCCGCGGAGTTCTTGTTTCTCAAGGAACAGGCGAGGAGCTTCAGCGAAATGGCCGCCGGCGATTCTTCCGGGAGTTTCAGCCTGGCCGAAAGCGGTGAACCGGAGCGCTTGCGGGCATTTCAGGTTTCACCCAATTACTTTCAATTAGTCGGCGCCAGTGCCCAGTTGGGCCGCACTCTCATGCCCGGCGATGACCGGCCGGAGCGGAAGCACGTCGTAATCCTGAGCCAAAGCTTGTGGCAGCGCCGGTTCGGACTGGACCCGGGCATAATTGGGCGAGCGATTCGCCTCGACGGCGAAAAATACACCGTCATTGGCGTGATGCCGGGTTATTTCAAGCAGGCGTATTACCCGGTTGACCTATGGACCCCGCTCACTTTCGGGGCTGAGCAGAGAGTTCCACGAGCAGATGCACCCCGCAACCTCGTCGTCTTCACACGATTGAATCCCGGCGTGACGTTTGCCCAAGCCAAGGCAGAGGTGCAATCGCTCGACAAGGTTTACGCAGCCGCCTTCCCCCGAGCCAATACAGGGTGGGGGGCTTCAGTCATATCGGTCGAGGATTATTTTGTCCCGCAGACCATGCGCATCGCGTTGGCCTTGCTGATGAGCGTGGCCGGTTTTGTCCTGCTCATCGTTTGCGGCAACATCAGCGGCCTCTTGATAGCGCGCGGCGCCTCTCGAGAGAAGGAGTTTGCGATCCGCAGGGCTCTGGGCGCCGGGAGCTGGCGTCTAGCGCGGCAGCTCATGGTCGAAAATCTACTTCTGTCGCTGATCGGCGGCGGTTTGGCTCTCCTGGTAGCTTTTGCAGGCGTTCGCGTACTTCGCGCGCGGCTGGATTTTAACTCCTACGGCGCTTTCATCGCCGATAAGATCACGATGAATGGCGGCGTGCTGGCTTTTACTCTGGCCATTTCGGTCTGCGCGGCTCTTCTGTTCGGGCTCTTGCCTGCGTTTGAAACTTCGAGCGCTCGTCCAGGTTCCTCGCTCAAAGAAGTTGACCGTACAGGATCCTCCGGAAGGAAGCCGAGCCGTCTGCGCGGCGTTCTTGTGGCGGGGCAAATTTCGCTGGCGCTGATACTGCTTACCTGCTGCAGCATCGTGATCAAGGGGCTGTACGATCTGGATCAATTAAACGCCGGATTTGACCCGGAGCAGGTGATCACCGCCGGGCTCCAACTCTCGCAGCGAACTTATGATAACCCTGTGAAGCAGAGCGCATTTGTTGAGGCCAGCGTGCAACGCATCACGAACCTTCCTGGCGTGCACCTCGCGGCAGCCACGACGAACATACCGATAAGCCTCGCACGCATGCTCCCCTTCACCATAGAAGGGCAACCCATAACCAAACCGGAAGAGCGCCCCTGGGCGCGGTACTTCGCGATCACCCCGGATTATCTCCACGTGATGAACATCATCCTCTTGCGGGGTAGGGAATTTGTGTCTTCGGATGACGCAAGCAAGCCGCCAGTAGCGCTTGTAAACGAAGCCTTCGTTAAGCAGTTCTTTGCCACGGGAGAGGTCCTTGGAAAGCAAGTGAGTGTGGCCTTGACTCCTTCTTCCGATCCGGCAGTTGCGCAGATAGTGGGCGTAGTGGTCAATGTAGCTGACTATCAAGGTCAATCATCCTTTCAGCCACAAATCTATTTCCCTTATGCTCAACACCCGGACGCGAATCTCACGCTCGTGGCACGCACCAGCATAAACCCCAAAGTGCTGATCGCTCCGCTGCGCCAAGCCATTTGGTCCGTGGATAAGAATCAGCCGATTGATAACCCGCGAACCATGACGCAGGTGGTCACGACCACCAATGGTGGTAACCGGCTGATCGTTTTTCTACTCGAAATCTTTGCCGTTCTGGCGCTCCTGCTGGTCGCGATCGGGATTTACGGTGTGATCGCCTTCACGGTAAGCCAGACGACCCGAGAGATCGGGATCCGCCTTGCTTTGGGTGCGCGCCGTCAAGCTATCGTAAGAATGGTGTTGAAGAACGGCGTCAAGCTGGCGGCTATCGGGCTGCTTGTCGGCCTACCTCTTTCCGCGCTCATACCGCGCCTGCTGCAAAGAATGTTCCAAGGGCACATCGTTATACATACAGTCGCTGTGTTGATTGGCGTTCCTGCATTCGTCACGCTGATCGCACTCGCCTCGACTTATGTGCCGGCGCTTCGAGCGTCGAGGGTAGACCCAATGCACGCATTGCGCTATGAATAACAGGGCGAATCGAGGAGGCGTCTTCGACCGTCCGCCTAAAGTGCTGCGGAAAATTCCGCGGGCGATCGGCGCTGTTCTCGCGGTGCTCGGTCTCGGCCTTGCCCTCAACGCAGCCACCTTTGCCTTCGGCTACCTGGAGTTTGCGGGGCTCTATCCTCATCCAGATGAGCTGGTAGTGCTTCGATCGGAGAGCGATGACGGCATACTGTCGGCCGGAGAATTCCTTCGCTCGAGGGAGCAAACCACCGTCTTTCAGGATCTGCACGCCTCCACCGAAGGCGCATTTAGAATCGCCACGCAAGGTGGGCCGGAAAACTTCGCCGCCAGCCTGGTGACCACGGGCTTTTACCGGATGATGGGAGATCGCTTCTATCTCGGAAATGACTTCGCTCCTGAGGATGGGGCGCCAGGGCAGGACGATGTCGTGATCCTTACCCATGCGATGTGGAAGCGGCTCGGCGGCGACCCAGCCATGATTGGATCGATAATACTTATGAATGGAGAGCCGTACACGGTGGTAGGCGTGCTTGCTCCAGGTCTGCGTGATCAGGGCGCGCCGGTGACCGTACCACTTGTCTTCAAGCCTGAACCGCTCAATCCATCTGACCGAGGGATGAACATAATAGGTCGTCTCAAGCCGGGAGTCACCATCCAGCAGGCGCAAGCGGATGTCAGTACGGTGATGGCTCGTAACCATCTCCGAAAAAGCAACAACGGTTGGAGCGTTTCCGTTGAGCCGCTGCAAGCCGCGTCGCTCCTCAACGAGCGCAAGTTGGTGCTCCGGCTCATGTTGGGAGTAGTTGCCTTCGTTCTGCTGACTGCATGCGCAAGTGTAGCCAATCTGCTTCGCATGCGCTCGGAAGCGGGCTATCAAGTGCGCGTTTTTCCTAGCCCCCGCTTTCCGTTGAAATGATCCGCTTTGCCACTCATTCGAAGGTCCTTTCGCTAGTGATGGTTGAGGAGCCCGCCCAGTGCATTGCCCAGAGGATTGGCCTGAGTCCCATTCTGCTTTCCTTTCGGCACACCCTGGACCGCACCTGCTCCCACTCCGGCAGCAAGTCCGCGCATGTTGGGGGTAAAGGTCGGGTTGCTGGTCGTCCCCCCTATGGCCACCGGGATCCCGTTCTTCAACGCGGCGCTCGCAAGCCCACCGATGGAACCCAGGCCGCCCGCCGCACCGCCCGCACCGCCAGGAATCATTCCCGCCAGACTACCCAACAGCGCAGCGTTGCCTCCTGCCGCACCCGCCGCAGGGGCCTTGCCGCCCGATGATCCAGCGACCAGACCAGTCAACTTCAGGACCACGTTGTAGTTGAGCGCTCCCGCCGCGCTCACGCTGCCCGCACCCGTAGCCGTTCCTACTCCTGTTACGTCCAACGCGATGTTATCCGTTTGTATCGCGCCGCCGGCCTCGCGGATATTCATGCTCAGCGAACGAATGTTGGTTCCCGAACCGGTGGCGCTGCCGAGCTGGCCGCCGGTGAGTTGCGAGAGCGTTTTCAATTTCGAACCGAGGTCAAACCCGGCCAGCTGCGTGTTATCCAACCGGACGGGTCCACTGATCACTGGACTCGCCGTCGACCCTGAAACCGTTAACGCGGTGGTTAGGGTTCCTCCCTTGAGCTGGGACCCTTGCGGCAGCCGCACGCCAGCGGATGGTAGAAAGGCCACGAGATCATCGATTGGCACCCCATTGCCGTTCACCTTCAAATTGATCGCGGTGGTCGGGCCGCTCGTCTGGTAGGTACCGGCCATGTTGATGATCGCCCGTCCCACCGTGAAGATTGCCTGCTGCACCTCTCCGGTCATCGCTTGTTCATTCTGAGCGATGGTGAACTGAAGCTGTACCGGCTTGGCGGAAGGCTGCCCGTCTTTGGCCAGCTTGATGCCTGCGATCTGAGTCGAGCCCTTGGCATTCAGCGTCTGCCCGTTGGATTGCACCTGGGCCTGCAGATCCGCTGTGCCGCCAATGCCGGCGTCCGGCGGCAGAGCCCCGGATGATCCCAGCTCTACGTGCTTCAGCGTCACTTGCGCATCGAGCGGGGTGGCCGCGTTGTTCGCTTGATTGAACGGCCCTACCTTTCCGTTAGCGCTCACTGCGCCCCCGCCAGGAAGTTGTCCGCTCACATTGAAGGGAGACGAGGTCTTCGGGGTCAGGTTCCTAATCTGCGCACTTAACTGCTGGTAGACGGCCGCTCCCGGCTGCCCCGCAGTTTTGAGCGTCACCGATCCGTTCTTGATCTGGGCATCATCCACCGAAAGGTTTTCGAGCATCGTGGTCCCCTCGGGAGTGGCGGCTGCCGGCGCAGGAGGCTTGGGCGTATTGCTGCGCACGAGGGTGATTTGTGGGCCATCCACCAGCAGCTTGGTCACGTGCATTTGCTGCCCGTTCCAACTGGCATCCAAAACCATGTCATTTATCAAGCCCGTGACGCCGTCTGAGGCATCCACAAACCCGGCCGCCAGCGGATCGATGTGCTTCATTTCCAACTGCCCGGAGAATGGCGTCGCCGATGCATCCTGTTGGTTGATCGGCCCTGCATTTCCTTTCAGGTCGACCGTTCCATCCCCGGGAAGGTGAGCGGAAACGGTAAAGGGAAACGCGTTCCTGAAGCCGAAGTCCTTCGCCTCAAGATTTACCTTGTCGTACACCCGCACGGGAGCGCCCGCCGCCGCGCCGCGCGCCGGCTGCATTCCCACCGTGAAGCGCCCATTTTCTACCGTCACATGCCCCACCGTCAGATCCGGGAAGGCCTGCTTGGTGTCTGCATCCTGACCCGTTGGTGCTGTCTTTCCGATGGTCGAGTAGTTCCAGGTACCGTTCGCCGCGCGCAGCAACTGCACTTTGGGCGACAGCAGCGAGAATCCCCGGATGCGGACCTGCTTGCTCAGAATGAGGGGAAGGATATCCACCCCAATTTTGACGCTATCTGCTTGAATAAACGGCTGCGTGCTGAAAGCCGGGTCGTCGGCTACGATGCTATTCGTAGCCACCAACCCACCCGACCATACGGATAGCTCCAGTTTTCCGATGGTTACCTTTCGGCCAAGTGATTTCGTCAGGGTGGATTCAATTCGCGCACGGAAACTGTCGGCATTCAGGAACAGGGGCAGGCAAACTGCTACAAGAACTACCAGCGCCACCACGGCGCCGATGGCAATGAGGGCGAACCGGGTCATTCTTCCCATGCGATAAACCTCACTTTGTGCCACATTGGGCTTCTGCTAACACTATGGATGCGTTCCGTCCCGAAAGTGGACAAGTTTTCCAATCGACTTCGAATATACTAGCGATCCCTATCTCCGCCGCAATCGCAAGTCAGGCCGCAGATCACGCCATCCTATTTCGCAGAGCCTAGTGCGCATGATTACAGCAAAGTGCATGCGAAAGGATCCAACAGCTCAACCGGACCAGTTGCTTCGGTGACCACCCGCGTACACTGCCCGGAAGTTGCATTTGCTTCAGGGGAAGCATGCAGGTTAAATGAGACAAACGCTCTCACGATAAAGGATTTAGTGGCTTCGACCTCGTTGTCGCCCTTGGACCGGACATGAAGATTAAGCTTACCTCTGATTTGACAGAAAAGGTGTTATCCCTCACCAACGAGTACGGCTACGCGCCCGAGGAAGTCATCAGCATAGGAATCGCACTGGCCGCAGTGCTGCTGGATGAGAGGCGGCTGGGAAACCACGTCCTTGTCGTTGCTCCTGATGGCGACACAGTGGCGGAGTTCAGAGAAGTTGAACCGAAGGCAATTCACGAGATTGCAAAAGAGTACATCCAAAGTATTTGTCCTGAAGCGGGAGAGACCTCCGCCGCTCTCCTCGTAGCCAGGCTGGAACGTGAGCGAGATTTGGAAGAGCGCCAGCGTTGGTAGGCGACATCTTTGGGGCAAGTAGCGTGCTTTCGCTGCCCGATGCTTAAATGCGAACGAAGGCGTGGTAGTGTTAATTTCACCTACTTAATAAGTTAATACGGCATAACTCAAAAAAGTGATTAGTAATGTCACGGCAATTTGGCAGGTTAGCCTCTGCACATTCCCAAAACCTCTACTGCTTGATAGAGCCTAGAAAGTGGCGACGGGAATACCGGTGTGAGTAAAGTCTCGTCCTTTGAAGAGCAACGGCTCGCCCGAAGTCCTGGCTAATGCATAAGCGAAGCAATCTCCGAAGTTCAACGCGGCAGCATGGCCGCTTCCCCTGGCAAAATCGCGGTAGGCTTCGCGCGCGATCCGCACCTGCTCTTCTGTAACTGTCTCTATGTGGATACTGGCCTCGCGCAGTAGATCGTCAAAGAGGCGGCTGGCCACTGGATCGCGACTGCCGTCGATCACAATCGCGGCTTCCAGGAAGTTTGCCGCAGAGATACGACGCTCCGGGGCACTCGCAAGGGCGATGGCAAACCTTTTCGCCTCGGGTTCATCGCGCAGGATCGCCACCAATGCGGATGTGTCGACGATCATTTGGGCAAACCCTTCTCGTCATAGAGCAATTGTCCATGCTCGATGGTGCGAAAAGGTTCTTTGAGATGACCAGCGCAACGCTTGCCGATCTGTAGAAGCCTCTTGGCTAGATCCCCTGGCTCTCGCTGTTGGATACGCTCCAATCGTTCGCGAACGGCAACCGCCACGGCCGTGGTAAGACTCTCGCCGGTCGAGTCAGCAAGTTCATGGATGAGGCGATTGGCTTCCTCATTCTTGATGTTTAAGCCCACGGTATATCCTTCTACCTATTATTTATAGAATTATACCCTATTCGCGTCACCGACACTGATGTGGCCCACCGCCCTAAGATCATCCCTCCGCTGCACTACCCCGGTTTTCCTGTCGAACTTGGTGGGCGGCTGTGCCAAAAACACAAAAATGAAAAGAGTCACAGGCTCTCGGGATGACAAAGAGTCGGGCGGCCTTCACCTTTGCCGCAGTTACCAAGGGATGGGGACCGCCGCAGGGGATTCGCGAGATCGAAAGCAGTACTCGCTTGGGCAGTTGCGATCGGGAAAGGCGCACAGCAGGTCCCTCGGCTACGCTCGGAGGCTGTGACTTTTTTCATTTTTGTGTTTTGGCACAGCCACCCAGAATGTTGTTCAAACTCCCCACAAGGCCGTCATCCTGAGCGAAGCGCCTCGCAGATCTATCGCTAACAGAGGGTTCCTGGCGCGGAGTCGAAGAGCCTGTCCTGAGCGTAGCCGAAGGAACCCCGAGGATGCTTGTTGGCCGATGCTCTTCAGAGCTTTCCAGACCCCAAACCGGAAAAAATCAAAAAATCACCGCCTCTCGAGATGACAAAGCTTAGGGCGGTGGCCCACCTTGGCTTCGGTGGAGGTGAATGGACAGATTAAGGAATCGGTTCCAAATCAGGCTGCCGAGTGATGAGCGCCCCGGGAACTATTACCTGACTGTGCCACAAAGGTTCTTCACGTTACTAACGATTGCGCTTCAAGATACAACTGAGATTGTCCAAGCATAACGCAAGAAGCATTGTGAACTATTCCAGAGCCAGTATGCTCATCAACAAGCGGCGATTCTCTAGGAACACTTTCATCGATTTCTTCGGGGGATGAAATCCATGAAAGCCACAAGGGGAATCGCTGTTCGTACTTGTAGAGAGCTCTACTGCGAAAGCTAGTGCTGGTTCGTGCTATCGCCGGGTAGCTAGCGAACGAGTTCTGAAACGACCTCAATCTCCTGGTGCCGCGTACTCCCGGGAACATCCAATGATCCAAGTACCAGCGGTTTACCCTGGACCAAGGTCGAGGTTCCTTCATACGTAATCTGCCGGATGATAGGGACCTGCGGGCCTACGGCGGATTTATCTTCCGCAATGCCGGATTGCACGACCTTGGTGCGCAATCGCACCCCATCAAGATAACCGTCCAGAGAAGCGTCAACCTCCTGCCCAATATCCAAGTAGGTATATTCGGTATTGGCGCTCCCGGAGGACGAGTTCGCGGTGACTACCGGCACCCTGCTGCCTTGCTTGAAGTCCGTTCTGCTTCCCGAGGCGACGATGAAGGAAAAATGTTGGATACCGACGGTCTTCCCACCATCCTTTTCCGTCATGGTGTAGGTGAGACGATAAATCTTCTTGGTCTTGTCAAGGTCGGAAAGGATCTTTTGTGCAAGTGCAATGTCCTCCGCGGAGCCTCGGATGGACATTGCGCTCTGCGACGGCACGTAATACAGCTTTGACTTTGGCAACATATTTCGCAGGTCGGTCAGAAGCTCAGTGGCGTCATTCGGCTGCGTAAGGTTGGTGAGATAGAGGGTCTGATAGATTTCCGGGCCGGCCTTTGCGTCAGCGGTCTGTTCCTGTGCAACCGCCGTCATCGCACAGTAGGCCGTTGCCAGGGTGATGGCCACCACGAGTGGCTTCCTCGTCCAATCGGCTGTCTTCTGCTTATTCACTTTGGCTCCTCATCTCTTGGGCATTGATTTCAAAAAATTGCTGAAACTGTTCGGTAGCCTTGGCAGTCTGCGCCGCCCGCAAATCGGGATTGAGCATGGCCATGTTCTCCGCATCGCCCCGATGCGCAAGGCGCAGCAGCATTCTCTCCTGCTCAGTCAAAGGCAAAGGCGGTGCAGGGAAGCTGGCCGACGCTGGCACTTCATGAGGACGCCTCAACACGACCCGCGAGGTCGTTCGCTGAGGCCCAGTAGCCGCCTTCTGCGTGACCAACTCCGGCCTTGTCGCAGGGCGCACATCGGCACTGGTCGAATGACCCAGATCTGCCGGCGCATGCCGGGTTTGGCGAACCATGATGGCGGCCACCAGGATTACCGCACACGCCAACAGCAGCGCCATCGCCGGGAGCCAGAGTGAAGCGGAGGCTGCCATTTTGCGAGTCTCCATCCCGCCAAGCGCCTCGAGGATACGGCGCTCCATACCTCCAGGAGGGTCTGCATCGCGCAGCCCGGCCAGCAGCCTTTCGATCGTCCCATCAGCATCTTTCATCGCGATTCCTTTTCTCCTTCATGCCGATTCCCGGATTTCCTGTCGAGGTTGGTGGCGTGGCGGACACACGCGGCTCAGTCCAGTGCAGCGTGGCAGGATATCCGGTCTCGCAGTCGCGCCCTCGCTCGTGAGAGCAGGGCCCGCACTGCGGACTCGCTTCGCCTAAGCACAGCCGCGATCTCCGCTGTGTCCAACTCTTCGATGGCGGAGAGCAGCAACACGTGGCGCTCCGCCTTGGGCAATCTCTCGATCTCCCGCAGAACGGAACGAAAGCGTTGTGCCTCCTCTAGCACCGCATCCGCCGGCATAGTCGCGCTGGCCAGCGATTTGGCGAAAGCCTCGTCCAGTTGCTCCGGCCGTTTGCGTCTCTTACGGTCGAGGGCAAGGTTCCATGCAATGCGAACCAGCCACACGCGCATATCGCGCACGGTCGAAAGCGAAAGGCGATGTTGCAGCACGCGAAGGAAAACATCCTGCACTACGTCTTCGGCCTCACTCCTGCTTCTCAGCACCGAGTTGGCTATGCGGAACAGTAGCGCCGAGTACGTCTCGACGAGAGCGGCAAGATCGACCGCTGGCCGAGCATCCTCTATAAACGGCAACGCCAATCTGCAGCCCTCGGTTAACGCCATGTTCCCCTTCTATGGAGACAGACGCCCCACTTCCGTTTTCGCCCGCAGAATTGCAAATAATGTCTCTGGCGGCGTTTTTGCAGCCTGTAGGCTGGGTTAGAGTGTTCCGTAAGTCACCTGAATGCCTCAGAGGTGGAGTGTTATGGTCCGACGATTCGCATTAGCCGCGCTGGCCATTTCCGCTTGCGCAATGTTGGCGCAGTCCCCGGCCCCGCGCCCGAAGTTCGACGCCTTTGAAGTGGCGACCGTCAAGCCGGTAGATTCCGACCCTAAGAGCGGCCGCTTCATTACCATGCAGGGCACGAATCGGTTTGTCGAAAAGGACTACACGCTGAAGTTGCTGATCGCGGCTGCTTACGATCTCAACCCGCGAACCATCTCCGGCGGTCCGGCATGGATCGGCACCGACCACTACGACATTCTTGCCGTGACGCCGGGTGATGTCCGGCCCGACCATGATGAGCAGATGACGATGCTGCGAAGTCTGCTTGCCGATCGGTTCAAGCTTACGTTTCATCGCGAACCGAAGGTGTTCTCGATCTACCAGTTGGAGCTGGCAAAGAACGGCCCCAAACTCAAAGAGAGCTCGGCGCATCCCGATGACCCGGTGGTCGTGGGTCCAGGTGTCGTCTATCCGCAGCGTATCGTGCTGCCAGGCCGCAACGCCACCATGGGGAACTTTGTCTCTTTGCTGCAGCGGGCCATACTCGATCGCCCGGTTGTCGATAAGACTGGCCTTTCCGGCAGGTACGACTTCGATCTGGAGTGGGCGCCGGACGAGACGCAGTTCGGTGGCGACGTACCGCCGGCCACTGCAGCCGCCACGAGCCCGCCTCTATTCGAGGCTATCCAGCAAGAGCTTGGCTTAAGACTGGAAGCAACAAAGGGGCCAGTGGATGCGCTGGTGGTCGATACAGCGGATCGGCCAGCTGCGAACTGACAACAAGACGGAATGCGCTTGACAGTTGCTCAGCTCGTGCGGCAATGTCGATCCCACCCCAGGTATTCCACCTTTCGCCGGAGAGCCCATGGACATGTCTATTCATCACCTGCACCACATGAACCATTGGGCTCTGCTTGTGTCCGCCTTGATCCTGTGGCTGCTCGGCGCTGCCTGGTACTCTCCCGCGCTCTTTGCCAAGCCCTGGATGGCTGCGCTCGGCATAGTCCCCGGCGGTCCCATGAAGGGCCTCGCCGCCGGTATGATCGCCTCCTTCATCGGCGACTTGTTGGTGGCGTTCGTCCTGCTCCACATCATCCTCTGGTCTGGAGCCGATACCTACCTTACAGGCGTCTTCGTCGGCTTCATCTGCTGGCTCGGCTTCTTCGCCGCCACACAGTTCCCGCAAGGCATCTACGAGAACCGTCCCCTCAAACTTTTTGCCATCAATGCCGGCTACTGGTTCGTAGGCCTGCTGATTATCGGCGGCCTATTGGCCGTCTGGAGATGAACGTAGCCTCAGGGTTTAACTGCGGGCACCGTCTCCCGATAGCGCGGCCAATGCCGCACGAGCTCGCGTACCACGGGGCTGCCCACCCGATAGGCGTTCTCGATTGCCTCAGCATTGCCGGCGTAGTTACCCGTAGCCTCGGTCTTGAGAAAATCCGCCGCCGAGACACCCTTGGGCGGAACCGTGAAGTCGCTGCCGGTTCTTAGATCGAGCGCACGTGAAAGATCAGCCCGTCCGGCATGAGAAAGAAACGTGATCGCCTGCAAGTAGGCTGCGTCTTCCTCTGCCGAGGTAACGAAACGGCCCACGCCCTTGGTCCAGTAGGGCACCCACTGTTCCGCCCACGCGTTCATCTTGGCCCCGACCCAGAACCGGTCCGCGGTCAAGGTATCGCCCTTCATCACGAAGGGAGGCTGTTGCGCGTTCGGGAAGTCAGGATAGCCGGCACGCGCCGCCTTGAGCTTCTCATCGTCGGGCAGGCGGACGCCGAGTGTCAGGTCGCAGGCCCACGTTACAAGCCCATCGTTCAGCTCATGGTCCATCTCGCCGTTCGCTGAGACGGCCGGCGGCGCCGGTTGTTCGAGCGGCGTCGAACGGTCGTAGGGCACGATGCCACTCGACCAATGCTCAGGAATCTCTCGCGCATCGATTTCGTAGGCCAGATCGCCGTCGACGACAGAACTAGCCCAAGCCGCCGAGCCGACCGAGGCCCGGTTGGGATCGATGCCCCCAATGCCGGCCAGGATCCAGTAGGCCTTGCTGAGATCGAAGCGCGGATCCAGGCCTAAGGCCATGATCGAGGCCGCCGCGTGCGACTTGCCTACGCCGGTGACGATGCCCAGCACGTGGTCGTTAGCGTTGTAGCGCAGCGGATGGTAGCCCTGCGGAAACGGCAGCACTTCGGGCAACGGGTAATGCTCGACCCAGTTCTGAAACTCGCCGGCCTCGTCGCCGGTATCGTTGCCGACCTCGAAGGTGGTCACGACCACCACGCGGATCTCCAGCGGCGCGGGCGCAGCTTTCGCCCAGCCGGGCCAGCCCATTAGAATCGTTGCCGCCACTCCGGCGCACCGCGCTAATCTTCCATGCACTTGACGTCTCCTCTTCGATTCAATCTCTTTGCAGAACGCAACGCTGGCCTTTGCACCCGAGGGACTAAATCAGGCGACAGGATTGCAGCTGAGAAATGCTTGCGTTTATGTCCTATGGTCCCATGCCAACCGCACCATCACTTCACGTAAGGCTAAGAGCGCACTTTTTAGGGAGTGCCGGTTTAATAACGGGCGCCAGTCTGCAGTATTCCTGGATGTTACGGTTTGGTGTTCGGATGTGACTTCAAGAAGGCGCTGAGGGCGTCGGGCATGAAGGCGGCGGTGCTGAAGGCGTAGGGTAGGGCAGACTCGAAGGTGGTGACTTTGTATTTACCCTGACCATCGGTGAGTATCAGCGTGATCGGAGGCTTTCCTTCCGCATGATTGAACGTACTGACCTCATAGCCGTACTGACGATCGCGGTAGCTGACTGCGGGCCATTGCCCTGGCTCGCCGGCAACCACGATGGCGCGCATCAGGTAATCGCTCTCGGTGGCCGCCTGCTGCAGCATTCCGCCGATGGGATAACGGTAGTGAAATGCAGCGTCATCGGCGCCGGCTGCGCGATACGTTTTTCCTGACCACGATAATCCTGCGGCAGCGCTATTGTGGCCGGGGGTAAAGAGCGTGATTCCAGCGGTGCGCGCTTCTTCGGCCAACTTCACCAGCGTAGCAAGTTCGCCGGCGCTGAGCGGAATCTTTGCGGCATCGACCACCGGGAAATCCCGCTCGCAGACGACTTGATCCATGAAGCGATGGACCCGTACCGTGTGGTCAGACGCCTGACCGCAAGCGACGAGCAAATGCTCATAGTCAGTGGTAGCAATCTGGTAGTCGCGACAGTCGCCGCAACTCCCCGTGTCGCCACAGGTTTGACCGTAGAAGGCGACAAAGCGAACCGCGTGGCGTGTCACCTCGGGGCCAAATTGGACCGTCACGTGGTTCAGCAGAGAGGTTTCGCCATGGACGCCTTGTGGGCGCGCATATTCAGAGTTGCCGCCCAGAACTACTTCTTCTTTGCCATTCACTTTAAGCACGGTAGCGACGCGCACCTGAAAGTGTGAAATGGGTGGATCGGTGTGACCTTTCTCCGCCGCGTCCAGAGCTTTGAATATCTGGTTGCGTAGCTCGGCATCCGGCACCACCGCTTCTGACTCCTTGGTCAAGGTCCACTTGGAAGAGCTAGCCGGCCGCCAAAACGCCCAGCCTGCAACCACAGCGATCAGTAACAGAAGACCGATACCCGCGAGTTTCACTCTGCCGCCTCCTCTAGGGACATTCAGACGTGCCTGCCTGTTTAAGCTATCACCAGAGCGCTTTTCAGAATTCAGGCGCCAACAGATCTCGTTAGAAACTGGACGGGTGCCCGACGTTCGCCTCACCTGTCCCGGCGTGCCGTGGAGCGTACCCGGGCCGAAAAAGGCGGGCGAAGCCCCACCATAGCTTCTTGGGATTTCTACCAGCAAACCCCACGTTGGGATAGGAAAAGCAATCGAAACATTATCGTTTTCGGTCGACGTACGCTCAGGCGAACGGCACCCGTCCCATTCCCTATAGGGTTTCGACAGGAGACGAAAGCTTCTCACGCCAATAACTGCAAAAGGCCGAATTAGGTGGTCTTCTATAATGGCTAAAGAGGTGCCGGGATGAGCAGCAATTGGCAGAACCGATTGGGGACAGTCCGAACCGCAGCCTTGGTCATCCTTTTACTGGCGATCGGCATAGTCTGGTTCATCCGGCACTAGCCTGCCGGCGCGATCCAGTTCCAGATTCCAAGGATCCCTTTATGCCACAGTAGAAGTGCCTAATGCCCCGCAAACGAGATAATCGTCTGGTCAAGGGGCATTGCCTCTTTGACCGTCTGCGGTGGAGAGATCGGAGTGACCGGCAGCGGCGTTCCATTGGTTTCCGCCTGGTCGAAGGCTTCGGTGCCGTGTGACTTCCCGGTCATCTCAAAATCGTTGATCTCGTACGGAAGCCCGTTGGAACCGAGGGAGGACGGGCCGTCCATTACCTGGAAGTGCAGGTGGGGAACGACTGAGTTGCCGGTATCGCCCACCAGCCCGAGTACCTGGCCGAGATGGACCTTTTCGCCGCGATGGACTTTGATGCTTCCCGGCTGCAGGTGAGCGTAGAGCGCGTAGCGCTTCTCGCCAAGATCGAGGATGATCGAGTTTCCGTCCGCCGCATCGAGCGTGATGTTGCTGGGATAACTGCCCGGAGTCTGCTCGGGTTGCCCGTCGATGACAGAAACCACGAGAGCGTTTGCCACCGCGAGCGCAGGCTGGCCGAAGATCGCATAGCTCTGGAGCTTCTCCCGTGGGCCGGTATAGATGTGGCCGCTTGCATCCATTTGCTCCCAGTCCACAGCGTAGCGTTGCGCTAGCCACACGCGACCGTTGACGGGCAGTGCCGCCCGCTGATGGCGTGTGGCGTCGCAGCAGGAATCCGCTGCAATGTAACGCTCCCCGCGCAGCGGAGGACCAATCAACGCAACCGATCGCTTATCGACCGTGGTGGCGCCACCGCTTTCGCTGAGCTCCTGGTGCCCTGGTGGCGCAGCGCTCACACGCAATGCAACGCGGTGCGACAGCTCAGAGGGAATCTTGCTTCCGGCGGCGAGCGCAATGTTGAGAAAGAGAAGGCCGTGTGTGCTCTTGGCGAGCGTCCCCGCGGCCTCGCGCAGACCGGCGGGTTGCAGACGTCCGGCTACGGCGGCTGTATCGAGAGTCTGCAAGACGGACCCATCCCCAACTACCTCGACCTTCTCTACAGCGATCTCTGCACTGGAGAAGTTCGTCATTCCCAGCTCGTAAACCAGGTGGATCTTTCCGTCCGAGCCCATAAAGGGTACGGGCGCGTCCTGGACTGCGAGCAGCAGAGGCGTCATGTTCTCTGAAACTTGAGCGAGCCCGACCGCAAAGGGAGCCAGCAGAAGCGCGAACACGAACGGCGCGGCAAGAAACGGTCGAGCAATGGTCATAGGGATGCCTGGATTGTATATACGCAACGCCTCGGTCAGGGTAGCGAAATTCGATACAAATTCCGGTGCGACGTGGTATTCACATAGGCGAAATGAGAGAGGTCTTTGCCGGGCACCAGCAAGGCGCGGTTCACCGATTGGGAGCCCGGCACTTCATCCGGTTCTGCCCCTGCCTTGACTCCTCCCGGAGGAAGCGCGGCCAGGCTCTCCCCGGGACCAACCGGAATCGCCAGGCTTCGCCCTGGACTTGTCTGTGTCGGTGCTTCCACCGCAATGAAAAGGAACTTTCCACTCGACGACCATGTCGGCAGGCAGTAACTTGCGCAGATGCGCACGCGGAGGTCCACCGTCGAGCGGAATCGCCATATCCATGGGCACTACACTCTTGCCGTCTGGATAAGGAACGATCCCCATCAGCCATTTTCGGCCGGGCGAAATCCCTGTAACCTCATCGATCGGGTAGGGAACGACTTTCGAACGTCCCGATCCGTCCTCATTCATCTCCTCCAGGTAGTTGGCGTTTCCCTCTGCTATTTGAAATAGGATTTTTCCCCGAGGGCCAAAGTAAGGCGTCGTTTCGCCGGATTGACCGATCTGTTTGGGGGCAGAGCTTCTGTCGATAGGCGCCAGCCACAACTGCGACTTTCCGTCGCGCCCCGCTGTGGCATAGACGACTTGTTTGTCATCCGGCGACACATCGTAGGCCAACATGGAAATGCCAGGAAACACCGCTTCGCTCTTGCCGGAATCTACCGTCATGCGCCAGAGCTCCGGACCCGAACCCGCCGGTGTACGGCGCAGGAGATAGTAGAGGGCCTTATTGTCCGCCGTAAAAGAAGGAGGGGATAGGTCCGCGACGATCTCTCCCTCGGAAGATAAGGATCGTTCCCCCCGGTCATCATGAATCCAAATGGCGCTTGCCCGCACGCCGATCGAGGTGATGACTGAACGGCCATCCCGCTCCACCGCCAATCCTTCCTCTTCCGTGGGGCCAAAGGTGATTTGCTCCGGCTTCCCGTCGGGAAAGCGCTGGCGCCACAGGTGGCTCTGTCCTTCTACAGTAGCGATGAAATACATCCATGAGCCATCGGGAGCCCAGCCGGCGGACGTGCATCGCGCCCTCCGGCCCTACCGGTCTGCGCTGCGAGCTGCCGTCGAGTGAAATGAGCTGGCATGGCCCCCATTTCCCTGTCCATTCATCTCCACGACTAAAGCCGATCGTGCGGTCGGGAGAAGCGTACGAGTAATGCGCCATGCCCCGTTCGTGGGGAGGAAAATACAGTTCGCGATAATTGTCGCCGGTTACCGACTGCGGTCACGACTCCCAGATGCACACCCGAGCGCGTGCGGGAGAAGAGAAAATGCCCCGGGTCGAGCCAGGTAGAGTCCCGCCGCATTGTGCAGTAGAAGATGCGAGTCACCTCCCAATACCGAGACGGCGTAGGTACCGAAAGACGGAGCTTTCCATAACGGTGTAGGCGATCTGCGAGCCGTCTGGCGAGAAGGCCAAGTTGTATTTCAGCCGCGGGTCGTCGGTCAGGCGTCTGGCTTCGCCGTCGGGGAGCATCTTGACGTAGATTTGATCGGCCGACATGAAATTGCTACCCCCGCGAATGAACGCGAGGATATGGCCGTCTGGCGATAAGGCGGGAGTCGACGCGGAATCAGTGAAATCGGTGAGCTGCGTGTACTTGATGACAACCGGATGGTGGACGGGAGGAAAGATACACAGCGATGCCGATGATGGCGCATGACCAGCGAAGACGCCCGCGCGCCAGGCATCCACCATCGCGCCCTTTGCTTGCCAGCTACCGCGGGAGCCGCGGGCAGCGGCGGGGCGCTCGATCTTTATGGCAACTTCGGGCTCTCAGCGGCCGGGTTCCGTTTCTCACCGGAGCGATGAAGCGGTAGCCGACGCGGGGGATGGTCTCTATGTAACGAGGAGAGGTTGCCGAGTCACCCAGCGCGTCGCGGAGTTTCTGGATGGATTTGTTAAGTCCGTGGTCAAAGTCGACAAAGACGTCTGAGGACCAAAGGCGTTGCCGGAGTTCGTCGCGAGTGACTATCTCACCGGGGCGTTCGAGCGAGCACAGCCAGGAGTTGCAGTGGTTGCTGCGGCAGCCGGAGTTTCGTGCCATTCCTGCTCAGCTGCCCGGCTTTGAGATCGAGCTCAAAGAGGCCAAAGCGAATTACGTCCTCGGCAGGCGAAACCGCCACCTCGCACCCTCCCTGCACCAGCGAGAACTGAGTTTAGCATCTGCAGGGAAGCCCTGTATCGCGCTTTCATCACCCTGCCCGGGCAGGGGATAACTTCGCCTAAGTGGTTGCTGCTTTGAGGGTTATCCGGGGAGAAATAAATCGCCTGGCAGGGCATTGCTCCACGTGCACGAGTGCCCCACACTCGGGCCCACGTCGCTCGCTCGGACGAGCGCGAAAGGAGCACCATGAATCGAATTAGAACACTGGACAGGTAGCGTTTTGGCGGCGGCTGTCGCGTGGGGTTTTGACAACACTTGCGGTCACCAGCCTGCTATTTGCTGCCACCAGTGCGAGCGCCGCTTGCGGTAGTTTCTCGCAACTGGGGTCGAGAAGTCCCATTAAGATGCCGATGTTCGCGAGCCGCTGGAGGCGAGGAGGAAGCCTACTCCAACGGCTCCCACGACCCCATCGTGGGACTTTGGCATGTGGTCTACACGGCAGGCGGTGGGGTGTTTAACGAGACCCTTGACCAATGGCATAGCGACGGGACCGAGTTTGAAAATGCATTTCTGGCCCCCGCCCAGGGAAATATCTGCTTTGGTGTGTGGAAGTCGACCGGCTCGCACAGTGTGCGCCTGCACCACATTGGCTGGACGTTCGACCCTACCAGCACCGGAACGGCAAACGGAACCTTTACCCTGGACGAAACCAATACGGTGTCGAAGGACTGCAACAGCTATACCGGAACGTTTACCTTCAAGACCTTTGACTTGAAGGGCGACCAAGGTATGGAGGTAACCGGTACGATCGCGGCTACGCGCATCACGGTCAGTTGAAGCGGCTCAGTCAGATAGGGCGGCAGCATGCTTTCCGGGCCGGCCGCCCGCTTTTACTTGCCGTTCACTACCGGCAAGATGAGCCGCCGATGGATGCGCCTTATCAGAAAGGATGGTGACCGTGGCCTTCTGGTAGTCGTCCGGATGGGCAGTCATGATGTTGGGAACGAATGTCTGCGGATTGCGGTCATAGAGCGGAAACCAGGTGCTCTGCACCTCAACCAGTATGGTGTGCCCTTTCTTGAAGACATGATCGACCGCGTGAAGGCTATATCTAAATTCGCGCGGCTTGTTCGCCGGAAGCGCCGCCGGCTTGTCAAAGGCTTTCAGGTAGCGCCCGCGGAAGATCTCCTCGTTGGTCATCAGCTGGTAGCCTCGCATGGCCGGATCGCTATCATCGTCGGGATACTGGTCGATCAGCTTCACTACCATGTCCAGATCGCTGCCTGTGGTGGAGGCAAAAATATCCGCAATCACCTCGCCCGTAACGGTAAGGTCATGGTCTAGCTTGCCCATCGTCCAGACCGCCACGTCCTTACGCCCGGTGACAAAGCGTTGGTCCTCTGTCATCCAGTTGCGCCATTTCGAGTCTGCGGCGTAGGTCGGCTGGATGGGGCGATGACGATAGGGCACCGGGTCGGCGGGGTCGGAGAGATAGCTAACCCTCACTTTTTCTTTCCCGGTCTGCCAGCTCAGCCGCTTGCCGGCCGCCAGGTAGAGCTTGGACGGTGCGGCTTGGGCCGGGGGGAAATGCGGGTAGCGCTTCCAGACATTCGAGCCGGTCTGGAAGCTGGCCGTGTCCTCCAGGTCGAAGCCGGGTTGGTCCTTCAGATACTTTGCGAAAAAGGGCGCCTCGATCTGCTTGCGGTACTCCGTGCCGATCGGCTCCCCATATTTAAGGACGCCCAGGCTACGCGTCGACCCGCCCAGGAACCATGCCGCCAGGGACCGAGCACGAGAAAGTTCTCCTTGCCGGGAGTCGAGCGGCTCGAGGGTGGCGTAGACCTCCTGCGGCCCCCACATATCTTCCTGGTCATAGTAGCCGCCGACTTCAAGCGTAGGAACCGTTACCGCCGTCATATGGTGCTGCACGGCGCGCACGTACCAAAGGTTGTCGTACGCTGGGTGCTGCAGGAATATCTGCCACGAGGGCAATACTTTGCCCTCGGGCGTTTTGGCGTCGGAGCGGCGAACATCCTCGGCAAACGAGCCACGCTGCAGGAAGTAATCGATAGCCATCCACACCCTTGCCGTAACTCACCTCCGAGTTCCCCTTGCTTTGCTCCAGGCCCATGGCGTAGTCGTAGCCATAGGTTTGGCGAAAGGCGCCGTTGTGGAAGAAGTCGTCGCCCATCCAGGTATCGATCATGGGCGCCTGGGGAGAGATGGCTTTGACGGCAGGATTAGGGTCAATGCCCGCTGCCATGGTTAAGGCTCCGTCGTAGCTGGTGCCGATGACCCCGACGCGGCCATTGTTCCCAGGAATATTTTTGACCAGCCAGGCCACGGTGTCGTAGGCGTCGGTGCTCTCGTCCGTAACTTTTGGATCGGAGTGATCGACGACCATGCGGCTCAGCTCAAAGGTGCCTTCTGACTTGAATCGGCCCCGAATGTCTTCGCCGACGTAGATGTATTGCGCCCGCGCCAGTTCGGGCCGCCGGGTATAGAAGCTCGCCATGGTCAAGCCGTCGACGCCGTAGGGAGTACGGTCCAGGAGAATGGGGAAAGGCCCACGCGCGCCCGCCGGTTTGAGGATCACGGCATGAAGTTTGATGCCATCGCGCATGGGAATGGTCGCTTCCTGCCGCTCATACGGAGGAAACGGATGGTGTACCGCGTCGCCGGTGCGTGCCATAAGGTAGGTCACTGGATCACCTGCGTAGGAGACAGTGACCGTGGAAGCGCGGCCAGAGGCATCCACAGAGAAACGGTAGCGGTCACCCGCGTCCGCAAATTCAGTCGCGGACACCACGGTCAAGGCAGAAGGAAAGTGACGCTCCGACTCGGTGAACAGCTGCCCATCCTTTAGATAGAAACTAACTGGCAAATCAGGCTCCTCGGCGGAGGTATACTCGCCACTAAGCGCCTGAAGTTGCTCCGTCGCGAGGTGGATGGCGTCCGTGGTCTGCTGACCAATTGCCCACCCTGGCAGGAAAAAGACGAGCAACAACCAGACCGACAGCGCCCTCGAGGTCATGAAATCCACCCTTTCAAGGGAGTCAGACTAGCACAGGGAGGAAGAAATTCAGAACGAATAGGGCGACAGCCGGCCTGGACATCTAAGCCCCGGCGCGGGCATCCAAGCAGGAGGGAGATGAACCATATGTGGACTCATCCAATACGAAGAATGGGACTGACGCGTTCGAACCTGGTTGCAGCTCTGTTTTTGAAGGCTGTGTCAGCACGCGACGCGATTGCCGACCTCAAAATAGCCGGCTTTCATACGAGTGACATCGGGGTTGCTCTATCGAAGCACGGCGAACGGGAACAGCAGCGAAGTCCAGAAACAGTACGCACGCCCGACAATCTGGAAGGGAAGCACAGCATCCCCTGGAAGGTGCGGCATAGCCTTACGAACGATTCCCACAGCCACGGGCCGGGTTTGTCGAGCCGGGGGGATGCTGCGGAAGCTAACGAGGAGCAGCCTGTTTACACCGAGATCGATCTTACGGAGACCCTGCGAGGCCTGGGGGTGGCGGAAGATACTATCCAGTTGCTGGACCAGGAAATGGGACGGGATGGACTGTTTGTCCTGGTGCATGCCGGTGATCGCGGGGATGAGGCTGAGTCCATTCTTGACCGCAACCGTGGATTCATTCGTACAGTCATGGTTACGGAGCGGACCCACGCTGCCCGGTGATGGAAAGGGGCTCGAAGATGGTGTGCCGAGCAGAGTTGTTTCAGGACCGCAGAGATGCGGGCCGGATATTGGCGCGTGCGATCCAGGATGCGAGCCAGGAATCGGACTTAGCACGCGATTGGCAGGATGGAATCGTTCTCGGGCTGCCGCGTGGGGGCGTACCAGTAGCGTATGAAGTTGCCCGTGCGTTGGATCTTCCGCTGGATATCCTGGTGGTACGAAAACTCGGAGTAGCGGGGCTGGAAGAGCTGGCGATGGGAGCGGTGGCGAGTGATGGAACAGTCGCCATCAACGCTGCGGTTCTCAATCAATTCAACATCCCTCTGGAAGAGGTCGAAGCAGCAGCGCAACGGGAGAAGTCGGAAATCGAGCGCCGGGAACGTGCCTACCGCAACGGGCGTGTGCCGGCTAGCATCGAGGGCCGGATGGTGATCCTGGTCGATGATGGGCTGGCTACCGGAGCGAGCATGCTGGCTGCCGTGCGGAGTGTGCGGCCGTGGGCACGGGAAGTCATCGTTGCCGTGCCCGTAGCAGCGGAGAGCACCTACAACGAACTGCTCGGCGAGGCGGACCAGATGGTCTGCGCGCGGATAGCAACGCCCTTCCACTCGGTGGGCAGCTTCTATCGAAACTTTGAGCAGACTACAGAGGAAGAGGTTTGCACCTTGCTGTCGCAGGCACGGGACGGTCAGCAACGATGGCCGGCCGCCTCGTAGATGAACTCAGCGTTGATAGATGACTTGACCAGGTAAGAGGTCGTCCGCGTAGCCGGCACTGAGCGTCGCGGCAAGGCCGAGGCCCTTGCGCAGGAGCTTGATGGTCTTGATCTCCGCGCGAGGGAAGACCAGGACAGGAGAGCCAATGGCTTCGGAACGGCCGCACGTAAGCTGTTGATCTTCTACGGAATGCACATAGCAAAGAGCGTTCTCTTTGTCGGTCTTGATATAGACCCTGGTGTGCGGACCGAGCCCTTGCACCTGCCGCCAGCCGGCCGAGGCTGCATCCTGCTCCGCGGCACCAACGGCGACCAGGACGAAGGGCAAAATCGCGAGCATAAAGCGGTTTCGCATCTTCTTAGGGTAAGACACCCAATCGGGGGAGCGACATGGCTATTTTGTGGGGGCTGGGATCTTTCTGGTTTCTTTGGAACCAATTGGTTCGGCCCCGCGTATCAGCCTGGTAGGTCGCTTAACAGGAGGTATCGATGCCCAGGTATGCCGTATTCCTTCTTTCAGCCTTGCTCTTTGCGGGCCGCGTTCCTGCGCAATCGTTCACTACCGGCCCGTGTGGCGGCGACGAAGGCAACAGCAACAACAACTGGTTTGGCCACGAAGCGCGTGTTTGCGAGTTGCGGAGCACGACGCTGCCACTGGTCAACGGCCAGGTGAGTGTGTCAGGAAAGAACGGTGGGATTGAGGTCATTGGCGAAGAGCGCCAGGATGTTGCGTTGGAGGCGCGCGTCATCGCGCAGGATTCAAGCCGCGAGGAAGCAGAGTCGCTAGTACGGGAAGTAAAGATCGTCACCTCGGGGACCATCCACGCTGAGGGACCACAGAACTGGGGCCTTTCGCACCGCAGCTGGTCAGTCAACTGGAGTTTGCGCGTGCCGCGCCATGTGAACGCCGAGCTGCACACAATGAACGGCGGGATTAAGGTGACCAACGTTATCGGCGTGCTCAACGTCGATACGACCAACGGCGGTCTCATCCTCGATGACCTGGCCGGCGACGTGCACGCCACTACCGTAAATGGTGGGCTGGATGTCAGGCTCGACGGGAATCAGTGGCACGGAGCCGGCCTGGTCGCTAAGTCGACCAATGGCGGGGTTAGCGTGAAGGCTCCCGATCAGTATTCCGCGCACCTGGTCGCACAAACGGTCAATGGTGGCATATCTGTAGGTTTCCCGATTACCATCCAGGGGAAGATTAGTCATCAGATCGACACCAACATCGGCGAGGGCGGGGCAACGCTTCGCTTCCAAACGGTAAACGGCGGGGTCTCGATCCATCCGACGCATCCGATCTAACGGGTTGGCAAAGATAAAGCCTAATTAATTCCGATTTCAGGGCACGCTCATTCGCATGCGCAAATCTATAGGCGACTAGGGGCGCTTCCGGACGAAGCGCCGCCGGCGTTGCCGGGTCAGAATGGGCGCGTGCTCCATGAGCAAGATGGTTATTGCCGTTGGATTTGTTGTGCTTCTTTTCAGCCAGCAGACCCTGAATAACGAGTCCGTAGTCAACCTCATGAAGGCTGGCTTTTCTGAGGACGTGATTATCTCCGCCATCAATCGCTCGCTTGGAACGTATGACACCTCGGTGGATGGGTTGATTGCTTTGAAAAAGGCTGGGATTACCGACAAAGAGATCTCGGCGATCGTCGCCAAGGCACAGCCGCAGAATTCTGCTGCACAGGTTGTACCGGTCACTCGAGCCGCGCGTCCTGTTCCTGTGCTGTCTGGAAACAAGCCGCGGGTGTTCTTGCGGGCGCGAAGCCATAGCAGTGGATGGAATGAGTCGCGCGACCAGGCGATGGAAATGAGCAAGGACTTTCAAGAGCTTTGTCCGGAGGTGCAGATTTCGGTCAACCCGAACCTGTTGGATTACACCGTGGAGCTGAATCATACCGAGTACAGCTTTGTGCGGCTAAACCAGATACAGGTCGCGAACAACGTCGGCGACCTTCTTTCTGGAGTCAGCAGTGGCGGGGGTTTCAAAGGGCCAAGTATCAAGGGAGACGTAAAAAAAGCTTGCCAGGCCATCGTAGCGGATTGGGCCAGGAAGTAGACGGCCTTCCGCTTCCTCTTCAGCTCGGGCTCAACCGGGCAAATTCCTTTGACTTTTAAAGTCTGCGCCCCGCGGCTGAAGCCGTGGCCTTTGTGGTGGGCATCCCAGGGATCAGCTCGGGGAATTAGTATGAGGGGTTGAGGAATCACAAAGGGGGATTGCTTTGGGCGAGGATGCGCAGCGCATTACGCGGCGAGAGGTGATGGCGCGGTTGAGCGGGGCGGCTTTGGCAGCGGCGTTGGCTCCGCAGATGCTTTCGGGTGAGGCGGGCGGGCAGAGTGAGCCGCAGCGGCAGAGTGCCGGTGGCGATTCGAAGCGGCCCAATATCTTGTGGATTACAACGGAGGGCGTTCCGCTCAAGGTGCTGAGCTGCTATGGGAGCCAGCTGATGAGCACTCCTCATATCGACCGGATTGCGCGGGAGGGAATGCGGTTCGAGAACAGCTTCGTCACCAATGCTTTGTGCGCGCCGAGCCGGGCTGCTTTGCTGACGGGAAAGTATGACCACCTGAATGGGATGGTTTCGAACCCGGGGGAGACGACGGAGGGTGTGACGGCCTCGTCGACGTTCGATGCTTCGCAGGAGACGGTGGCGAAGATTTTGAAGAGGCATGGCTACCAGACGGGGATGGTGGGGAAGTGGCATTTGCCGGCGAATCCCGGGGAGACGGGGTTTGATTATTTTGTTTATAAGCCGGGGGCGGGTGGTCCTTACTACGATCCCAATCATTACTTTCGCAATCCCAGCCTGGGCAGCAAGGTGGTGGAAGAGAAGAGGTACGAGGGATATATCACGGACAATGTTGTCGACTTTACGATCGAAGGGATCAAGCAGTTTACGCAGCCGTTTTTCATGATGCTGCAGTTCTTCAACGATCACCGTCCGTTCGATCCTCCACATAAGTACGAGCACTTGTACGACCAGACGCGGATTCCGGAGCCGGGGACTTTCTATGACGACTATTCGATGCGGGCTTCGGCGGCGCGCGAGGCTCGGATGCGGATTGCCGATATGCCCGACTTTCATCCGCCGCAGGACCTTACGGAGCGGCAGCGCAAGCAATGGAATTATCAGAAGTTCATGGGCCACTTTCTGGCGACGCTGCGCGCGCAGGATGACAATATGGGGCGGCTGCTGGACTACCTGGATACAAGCGGGCTGGCGGAGAACACCATTGTTGTGTTTACCGGCGACCATGGATTCTTTTTGGGTGATCATGGCTGGTTCGATAAGCGGTTTATGTACGAGCAGGCGATTCGGGTTCCGTGGATGATTCGTTATCCGGGGCGGGTGAAGGCGGGGACGGTCAGCACGGACTGGGTGGTGAATATCGACAATGCTCCCACGATTCTGGATTTGGCGGGGGTGGAGGTTCCTGGGGATATGCAGGGGCGTAGTGTCGCTCCGCTGCTGAAGGGCAGCGCTCCGGCGGATTGGCAGAAGTCGATGTATTACCACTATTACGAATTCGCGCCGCCGCATTGGGTTCTTCCCGCATTACGGGATTCGCACGGAGCGGTACAAGTTGATCAGCTATTACACGGTGAACGAGTGGGAGCTGTTTGATTTGGAGAAGGATCCGGATGAGATGGAGAGCTTGTTTGCCTGGTCGGGATATGCGGTGCATCCGGCGTATGAGGCGGTGGTGAAGGATCTGGTTGGGCAGCTGGCGGCGCTGCGGGAGAAGTATAAGGATAATACTGGAGCTCCGGTGAAGCTTTGGCCTACCAGTAGCTACGATTGACGCGTCGACTCTGCCTTAGCTGGACGGGGTTTTCCCGGGGCCAGTCCTCCGCGAGTAGATGGTGCCGAGAGCAGATTACTGCCTGGAGCTAGTGCTGCTCGGTATCCTTATATAAAGGCACTCCCTTGAAAAGGAGCCGCGATGAACAGACGCATGTTCCTGCGAAATAGCGCTTTTGGCATGGGTGCGATGGCAAAGGTTGGCTTCAACGATCTTGGGGCAGAGGATGTGAAGCTTAGGCGCCCTGATAGGTGACGTGCTGCAGGACACCAGGATCGTTCACAACCGTTCTCACGAGGGTCCCATCCCAGTTTCCTGCTCCCCCGGGATGGAAGCTTTCCTTCAGAAGCGAGAGCTTGTTGATATCCAGGTATTCCAGGGTCAGTGCAGAATCCTGAATGACCATTTGGACATATCCATTTAGCCCTACGACGGTTCCATCGTCCAGGGTTTTTCTCCTTGCGGGGTTGCCATCGTAGTACTCGACCTGATGGTCGTTGGCCGCCGGATCACGCGTTTCCACCGGCATGCCTCCGTGGCCTATGCAGCGCGCGTAGGCGGTGATGCCGTTACTTCCCTTATATCGGTTGTACACGGAGAGGCGATGCTCATGGCCCCACAACCAGACGATCTCTTGCCCTTTAAGAAAATCGGCCATTTGATTGGCGGGAGTTTCGTAGTCCCCGTCGGCAAAATCACTGAACCATTGATGGTGGGATAGCAGCACGGTCGGCTTGCGATTCTGTATAGGATTGATGACCGTCTTGAGCCAGTCGACAAGATGGTCGTCGAGCTTACAGTTTCCGAATAAGGTGTCGGAATTGTAGCCGGTGTCGATGGCAAGGATGCGCCATTTGGGAGTTTCCAGACAGAAGTAGCTGCGCAGTTGCTGTTTGTCTTGTGAGGCCGGTATGCCGAGGGTGGGCAGAAATGTATGGAAGTAGCCGTTGCCCCCGGAATACATCTCATGGTTACCGTTCAAGGAAAAGCTACCCTTGGATCCCTTCCTCCAAACCACTCCTTTATAGTTCGGTGTGTCACGGCCCAGGCAGTTCTCCTCCACTTCGGCGTCGAGGCCGACGTAGTAAACGTCGCCCAGATGGATGGTGAGCTCCGGGTTCACGGTGACCATGTTGTCTGCGATGGTTTGCGCCTGGTCCGTACCGGTGCCCCAATCTCCAGCCAGAGCGATCCGGATCGAGTTGTCGGGCGCCAACATGCCGGAGAGATCGTAATGTCCCTGTTCGCCTGTTGCAGGATACGGTTCGAAGGAGTGTCTCTTATCCGCCGGGACAAACAGTGATTCGATGTCGGTCTTGTAGGTGGCGGCAATCCAACTCTTTATCCATGCCCACCCCTCGGCGTTATCAAAATCCTGGATCGTCGGCCGCTCTCCCGGCGGTAGATTATCGAGAGCCATCCGAAGATGAGATTGAGCGGATGTCCGGCCGAGGCCCACATAGTTCGCCAAGGCACGCCGGCCATGTCTGGATACTTTGACGTGCGGTTTCTCGCCCATCACCGTCCCTCCCTAGTCATCTATTAGACGGCATTTGCGTAGTACCTCACGCTCGCGCTGATGGCCATGCTCATTTTTCAGCGGCGATGAGCGCCCAGCAAACAATCGCACTGCACACGGAACTCCAGCGGCCAAATCCTTTGTAGATGGTGGCTGCCGCGTTCGCCTGGTCTTTGATGGTGCCTTCGGCCTTGATCTGGGGATCGGAGACATTGCGCACCGCAACCCAACGGGGAGCGGCGTCGCCCATCTCCGTTGCCACCAGGCCCAGCACTGCGTCGCCCATCTCCGATACGGCGCCCAAACCCTTGAGGCCGAAATGATTGTCGGAGGTGTCGAAGCCAAAGAAGTCCGTGGTCAGCACGGAAGAGGGAAGTCCTGTGGCGGGAAGGATCGCCGGGGGACGGGTGTTGTCCTTGGGGAGCTGCGCGGCATTGGCTTTGAAGAGCGTCTTGGCGGTAGCGAAGTACTTGGGGGTTGGCTTGCTGTCCTGGTAGGAGGTGTCGTGGAAGGGCTCCCGCTTTAGCCACTTTGTGCAATCAAAGCGGACTATCGGGCTCACGACCACGTCGCCTACTTCGCATTGCGTGCCGATGCCGCCTGCGGTGCCGGTGGTAATCACCAGCTTGGGCTGGACCTCTTTGATGATTTGTTGCCAGACGTCCTCATTGGGCAGGGTTGCATTGCCTTTGGGGATGGCGTGGTTGGTGTCTTGCGACAAGTGCGAATCGGATTTGAAGATAAGTACTTTCTTGCCTCCGATGGTGGTCGTCCAATAGGCGCCGAGGCGCTTGGCCTCGACCGCGGGAGAGCCCTTGCTCATCTTGCTCGCGATGGCAGCGTAGTTGTGAGTGTAGGAAACGTAGTCGTTCCTGGAGTCTTTGCCCGGGGTCAAGACCCGGCTCAACGCGTGGCCTTCGTCTACCGTCCAGGTCACGACCAACACGTCTGCCTGGGGCAATGGACTGTTGCTTCGTCCGGTGGGCTTGGCTCCGGTTATCGGTTCAAGGCCTTTGGGCCACGGGATGTCAGTGAATCGGCTGAGCCCGGTGGCGGTGGTGAAGGCCATGAAGGCCATGCCTTCCGGCCCCTCGGAATCAAAATCGATGATCTCCCGCTGGAAGTCCTCCGAAGTGGCGCCGGGCTTGACGGCTTTCTTGAAGGCGAAGGTTGAGTCGGGCACAGAGGTTGTTGCGGGATTGAATCCAAGGTTGCGTGCGATCCAGGCTCGATCTGCAATCATGTCTATGCTCCTACGTATTGCGAAGGTGGGCTTAGGAAGAGACGCCTTTGAGATCCCTGTTATGGAATGGTGACATCGGCTCCCGCAACGTTTCACTTCGGTTGGTTTTCGATAGAAGGGGGGGTTACATCCTTAGAAGTCGCTCCAGCGGGCCGGGAAGATCACAGTCCTTTAAAAATTGGCGCACGGAAGAAGGGTTCTCCTGCGGGTGAGCGAGGTGGCGGGCGGGCAAATTTCGCGCCAGCCTCGCTGCACACAGGAGCTTCGGTGTTGCGCTGGATGAGAAAGATCAGTCTGTGTGCCCCTTGGGGCGTCCCAGGTGAGCCGGACCTGGGTTGGTGTTGCGGCTCAGGAATGCGATGTTCCCGTCTTTGTTTTCATTGTGGGCCGCGGCTAAGTCCTTTGTTTCACGAAGGTGCTCAAATTTTATTTTTCCCGCCCCCATAAGCTATTCAGGGGACTGATCTTCCGCTCGGGGGAATCTTGGTTAGACAGTAGTACGGATCGGGCTGGCCGTCCAGAGCGGTGGCAAAAAAAGATGAGGAAGAAGGGTAGGGAAACTAGTCAGTTGGCCGTACCCTTCGCTTGGCGGCTAGAAGATGGACAGGCCGCC
Source organism: uncultured Acidobacteriaceae bacterium (assembly GCA_963746595.1). Lineage (GTDB taxonomy): Bacteria > Acidobacteriota > Terriglobia > Terriglobales > Acidobacteriaceae > PALSA-350. The sequence goes on along the minus strand of CAVVBS010000007.1, from coordinate 6,013 downwards.
GAGTAGCCCGTAGATTACGGAAACGAGCCCCAGGGCAATACTGGCGATCATGAATAGGGGCAGCTCGACGACTACGGAGATGGAAGCCAGGACGATGGCAATCTGCAGTCCGCCGCTGGCGATTTCCAGCTCGTGGTTACGGTGCATTTCGTGGTCGCGGAGATGCTCCTGCCCATGTGCCTTCTCGGCGAGCTGGTCCATGCCGTCGGCTCCGGGCTCAGAACGCATGCGGACGGCGTTTGCCTGGGCGTCGGCGATGCGCTTTTGTACCTGGGGATCATTGGCCGCGGGCAGGCTTTGCAGGAGCTCCGCCTCAGAGGTCAAGACGGTTCGCCGGACGGCCTTGGCCTGATATTGGGCCCAGGTGTCGCTGGCTGCAATATGGTTAATGAGGTAGTTGCTCTGGGCGTCCTTGGCGGCAAATTCCATCAGGGCCAAGGCCGCGGCCATGATGGCAATGATGATGGCCGGGCGGGTATGGCCCTTGGGACCATGGCCGTGGGCGGCATGCTCGAGGTGCTCGTGGGCTTGTTCGAATTCTTCGCTCATGATGGTAGTAGAGGCGGCGTTCTAATCTTACGTTGTACAAGGGAGTCTGGCTGCTTCGGCCGCGGCGCGTTTGCCCTTTGGAAGGGCCCGCGATGGAAGAGGATGGTGAAGCGTATCCGAAAATGGGGGAGGGCTTGGTGCGGGTGGCAAATGGATGCAAGGGAGAAGATCCACGGCATGCTCCACGGTAAACCCCGCGGCGCGCCGGGGCAGGCGGGACAGGCGGCGAATGGCTCCTAAGATCATGATTATCCGGCATGCGGAGAAGCCGGCTGGCAAGGTCGCCGGCGTGGATGAGACGGGCACCAGCAGCGGTCATCATCTGAGCGTGCGCGGCTGGCAGCGCGCGGGCGCGCTCTCTTGTTTGTTTGCGCCTGCCCAGGGACCGTTGCAAAATGCGCTGCTAGCGAAGCCGGCGTTTATTTTTGCCTCCGCTGCGGCAACGGACCCGGAGCCTGGTGACACCAGAAGCCGCCGCTCGGAGGAGACGGTTACGCCGCTTGCCCAGCTGATCGGTGTGGATATCAACCTGAACTTCAGCAAAGGGCAGGAGACGGCGCTGGCTAAGGCTGCCTTGGCATGCAATGGACCTGTGCTGATTGCCTGGCGGCATGAAGGCATCCACCTGATTGCGAATGCGATTCTTGGGACGGAGGCCGCCCTGCCGAGCTGGCCTAAGGACCGCTTCGATGTGGTCTTCGTTCTTACGCTGAATCCGCTGGATGGCACCTATAACTTTGCGCAGGTAAGGCAGTGCCTTTTGGCGGGGGATTCAAATGAGCCGATCTAAGGCTCCTAATCCTCTTTTCGATCGGTGTTCGCGGCGGGGGCCGTGTATCCTCCGCTGTTGCGTATCCGCAACGAAAGCGTACGCATCCCGAGCCGCGGGTGGTCTATTCGGTCCCCGTATTGCCCTCCGGGAGCCTGGCCAGCAGACCTATCAGCTCGCCCTGCCGCCGGGTGCCGGTTTTCCCAAAAATGCTCTTTAGTTGGGAGCGCACGGTTTCTCTTCCGACGTTGTTCAGATCCGCCGCCTCGGATAGAGATTTGCCGTCCAGAAGAAGCATTGCGAGGTTGGTTTCCGCGCGAGTTAGACCGTAAAGCAGGCGCAGCGTCTCGGGTTGGGCTGCTGGTCTCTGGTCCGGATCAGTGATAAAGACGATGGCGGCAGTTTTTCCGGGTATGGGTAGGGTCGTTTCTCGCGGGGAGGGGACGGCCACAATTTGCAGAGGTCTCTTGGCGGGGCGTGAGATCAGCATTGCGCTCTGCTTACCTTTTCCTGTGCTTGCACTGATGGCGGCAACCAGCAATGAGCGCAGCGTGGCTCTTGCGGAAATGTCTTGAGCGACCAGCTCGCCGCGGCAAAACGCCAGGCCTTCATGGCGATCCACAATCTCCCGGGCGTTCCGGTTAGCGAACAAAACCTTGCCGGTCGCGTCGACCAGCACCAGGGCGGTATGGAGATGATCCAGGGCTGTCTCCATATCGGAGACTCTAGACTCCAGTTCCAACAGCTTTCTGCGGGTATAGAGGGCAGTTCGTAGATGTGGCGTAACGAGCTCGAGCGCGGTGAGGTGCTTGCGGTCAAACTCGCCCTCGCTCGGCCCGCGATAGATGCTGAGGGACTCGAAGGCGCGCGACGGTGCGGACACTCCTATGCAGGCCATGCCGCAGATATCAATTTCCTTGAGAAACTCGTTGTAGAAGGTGCTCTTAAGCAACTCGCGGCCGGGCCATATCTCTTCGCCCTGAAGAACTCTTGCAGCGTCTGTCGTTTTGGGGAAACGCACGGTCCATTCGTCGAACTTGCAGAACAAATCCTCGTAGCGGCGAATACGGTCTTTGTCTTTTATCCCCTCACCGAGAGCGGCAAGTATTCTGTGGTCGTTCTTAGAGACATCGTGGGCAATGAGTGCGGCCTTGTTTACGCCGCTTACGGCGCCAAATTCTTTGAGGAAGACCTCCCACAGCTCGGGCCGCGCCGGCGCGGCATAGAGAGCAGTCAGTAGTCGATCGAGCGCGTGGGTCACGTGGGACTCCTCGGGGGAGATCTGTGCCTTAGCAGCTTGCGGAAAAAGTCCGATCGCGGGGGAAAACCGTCCCCTCAGCGGCTGAAGCCGGACCTACTTTTAGTCACTTATGTACGGGCTGAAGCCCGTACCCTTCAAGAATTAGAGTTTTCCGCAAGCTCTTAGGAGCGCCATAACACCGAATATCAGTGGTCAGTGGAAAAACAATACGCTCATTTCACCCAAATAGGGGATGCTTCGTTGCGATCTTGTTTATACATTGCCGAGTTAGGCGAAGCGGCGTACTTACCCGATGCACTTGCCTATGTTGGCGTAGACCTGTCGTGTTGTTCAGTGCTGCTTTACTCGGTGAGACGGGTGGCCGGACTTATCACCTGTCATATGTCTTATCCGCCGGTAAGAGAGCCGGCCTTCGCGTTGTTTGATCTCGTGGGGACGATTCAAGGAAGAGGAGAAGGATGATGACAAGAGACACAAGCGGTTTTCGCAATCGTTTTGGGCTGGTTTCCAGACTCAAGCCTGGCGTATATGTCCTGCTCGGCGCACTGTGCCTGAGTTCAGTCGTCAGGGCGCAGCAGGCGCGCATTATCACCTTCGACGCTCCCGGTGCGGATACGAATCCGGGGGACAATAACGGGACATACTCGACTGGGATCAATGTTTGGGGAGCGATCACGGGATCCTACCAGGACACGAACAGTGCGTTCCACGGGTTCCTGCGCAGTCCCGACGGCAAATTCACGACGTTCGAAGCACCCGGCGCGGACCTTGGCGCCTACAACGGGACCTCTCCTGCCGCTATCAATGATTTGGGGGTGATCACCGGGTACTACGCGGATGCGAACGGTTTCGATCACGGGTTCCTGCGCAGTCCCGATGGGAAGTTCACCACGTTCGAGGTGCCGGGCGCGGCGGCTACGGTACTACTCCAATTGCTCTTAACCTGGCGGGAGCCGTCGTAGGGTACTACACGGACGCAAACTACTTGTTCCACTCCTTTGTTCGCTATCCCAACGGTAAATTTTCGGCGTTTCTTGTTCCGGGCCAGTGCGAAACCAATGGATCGGTAGGCTGTTACGGTAGCGAGGTTTCGAACATCAACTTCTTTGGACTTAGCGTTGGGAATTACATGGACACCACCGCGAACCTGGTTCAGCACGGCATCATACGCCGTGCCGACGGCACGTTCACCAAGTTCGACGCCCCGGGCGCGGGCACCGGCCCGGGCCAAGGGACGGGATGCCCAGGTTGTTTTACAGGTCTCAATCAGCTGGGCGCGATCGCCGGGATCTACACGGACTCGAACACCGTGTACCACGGCTACATTCGCAGTCCCGACGGGAAGTTTACGTCGTTCGATGCTCCCGGCGCCGGCACGGGTAACTCGCAGGGAACGGGGTGTCCTTCGGATTGCCCGGTGAGCTTGAACAACTTTGGAGCGGTGGCTGGAGCGTATATCGATGGGACGAATGTGTTGCATGTCTATGTGCGCAGCCCCGGAGGCAAGATTGTTACGGTGGATCCTGCGGGGTCCACCTTTACTTTCCCTGCCGGGATTAATGACTTAGGGACGGTTGCGGGGTATTATGCCGACGCCAATGTGCGTGTACCACGGGTTCTTGCGGGTTCCATGAGGGTAAGGCGTCTTAATCGCTGGATTACTTTCTTGCGACGCGTGGATTGGATTGCGATCAAGCGGATTTTTGCGGACTCTGTGGGGAATTCGTTGGTGTCGGGGATGTGCTGCTTGTCCTGTTGCGTATCCGCAACGCAACGGCACAAGCAGTAGCATGGATCAGATGTTGGAAACATCGTTGCTGCGCACAATTGGTCCCAAGGTGTTGCGTATAAGCGATAAAGTCCGTGCATGTGCGCCTGAGGTTCGCGACCATTCCGTTTGGACACTTTGGCTGGCTGGTCCGACTGCATCATGAAATCAAAGAAACATAGTTTTGAAACGAAACGACAGAAGACGACACTATGTTTATGTATTCGTCTTTGGCGTTGGTGTTATCGGCTAGTTACAGCTATCCGGTACTCAATCGGGTGCGTTAAACATACTCTACATAGGCTCGCCTCCGGAGGAAGAACGACATTTACTTTCTAGTACACGAGCATATTACTAGGTCTTATAATTCCACAACGCAATAAATATTTCTTGACACTTTTGCGTTCTTGATCGAGACTCGCGTCTACCCCTCGGAAGCAGTTCATATACGAACTCCAACAGTTGCTGGTTTTTTAATAAGTTTGGAGCGTGCGGTACCTAACACTGGCCCTGCAGGAAGAGGCTCTAAGGATCTAACTATGCTTTGCCTTCCGCGCCGAACGAGTCGTCACGTTTAGGTAGGACTTTTGTAAGCGGAGCCAATAGTTAGCTACATGCGCGTCTTTTTAAGGGAGGCGAGTTTCGCTTATATTCGTGCCGCAGCATTGTTAGCGTACCGCAGACGGAGTTTCGTTCCGCTCTTAGGGTTATTTCCGTCTGTCCCTTTAATGTCCTGTCCCTTTAATGTCTGTCCCTTTAATGTCTGTCCCTTTAATGTCTGTCCCTTTAATGTCCGATCAAATCAGCAAGAGTGGGTTGCAGGAATTCCACCAGACTTATCGTTATTGGAGAAAGCAGAGGGAAATGGCAGGCAGATAAGTGTGGGGGAAGGGGCTACGCTTCGTCAGTCCCCGGTCTCCTTCGAACAGCTATAGGTGTTTACCCCGTCTGCCCCAAACTTTAAAGTTTATCCCCTAAACTTTCGTGGAACATGAGAAGGCCCGGGACGCGATGCTAATAAGGAATATATCCCCTCTATCCTGGCTTTTCTGCTCGTTTCGGACCGGGTGCAGCATTCTCGCCAACGGAGCGAATACTATGCGGCACAAGCAGTATTCGCGCCTACGCCTCTATGGCTGTGCATCACTAGCGCTTGTTACAGTTGCGTTGTCTACGCCGAACCGCCTCAGGCCGTACCGCCTCTGGCCGCGGTCGCTATAAGTCCAACGGCACAGGGTATAGGTGTTGGAAAGACACAGCAATTTTGGCCACCGTCACAGGGAGCACTGACCTAACAGTTACCTGGGCTGTCAACCACGTTCTGAGCGGCAACCCAACCGTAGGGACGATATCCCCTACAGGGCTATACACAGCCCCTGCTGTCGTCCCTAGCCCCAACGCTATAACGGTTACGGTGACAAGCGTTGCAAATCCGAGTAAAGATGCTTCAGCGACAATCACTATTCAACCTACGATAACCATAAGCCCGACGACACAGGGTGTGGAGATCCGGAAAACGCAGCAATTTTCGGCTACCGTCACGGGTAATACCAACGCCACCAACGACTGGAAGGTCAACCAGGTTCAAAACGGAAACGCGAATGTTGGTGTGATCTCCCCTACCGGGTTGTACTGCTAACCTTTGGCCTGCACCGGTTGAAGCGTT
>CAVVBS010000006.1:0-230628 GCA_963746595.1 uncultured Acidobacteriaceae bacterium | reverse complement strand
GTCTCGAATCTCGTTGTAGCCAAGGCACAAGGCCTTGTGTCAGGCGACAGCGACCACGCAGTCTGTAGGCAATCCACGAAGCCCGCGCCCAGCGAAGCGAGCTTCGAGGGACCTGCGGTTTCGCAGGAGCAAACCCAGAGGCTGAAGCCCGTCGTATTCGCAGTCGGTTTACGGCCCGACTGAAATCGTGCCTGCCACAAAACCTGAGCCCTTTCGCACCGTGTAAAACCGCGCCCTCCGTAGTGAGTCTCAAATCTGCGTCGTAGCCAAGGCACTGAGACCTTGTGTCAGGCGACAGCGACCACGCCTAAAAGTCTGTAGGCAATTCCACGAAGGCCCGCGCCCTGCGACGCGAGCTTCGCTGCGTCGCAGGAAAAGCAAAACCCCAAGGGCTGAAGCCCGAGTCGTATTCGCAGTCGTTTACGGCCCGACTGAAATCGGCGCCCCTGACACCGACCTGAGCTCTTTCGCAGCGCGTAAAACCGCGCCCTCCGTAAAGAGCCGCAAATCTCGTTCTACCCAAGGCACTCAGGCTTTGTATCAGGGCACGACTTTAGTCGGGCCATGAACGAGGGTACGGACCGGGCAAGTAGGTAACAGAAGGTGCCGGGCAAGTGGGTAACACTTTTCGTTCACAGCGCAGGGCAGGTAGAAGAGAGCATGCCCTGGAAAGTGACGGATGTGGTGGACGAGAGGACGCGGTTTGTTCTGGAGTATGACAGCGGAAGTTTCACGATGGCGGAGCTGTGCCGGATCTATGATATCGCTCGCAAGACCGGCTACCTGTGGGTGGGGCGGTATGAGGAGGAGGGATTAGCTGGATTGCAGGACCGCCGCTATGGAGCAAGCCATCATCCCAATCAGACCCAAAGGGGGACCGAGGAGCAGATTGTGCAACTGAAGCTTGCGCATCCAAGTTGGGGAGCCAAGAAGCTACGGGCCCGTCTTTTGGTGACGAAAAAGGGTGTTGATTGGCCCGCGGTGAGCACTTTTGGAGAGATCTTGCGGCGGGAAGGGTTGAGCGCACCGCAGCACAAGCGTTTGAAGACTCCTGTGTACAGCAAGCCGTTTGAGAAGGTAGAAGAGGCTAACCAGACCTGGTGTGGGGACTTCAAGGGCTGGTTCCTGACTGGAAACGGAGAGCGGATTGACCCGTTGACGATGAGTGATGCACACAGCCGTTACTTGCTGCGTTGTCAGAGCGTGGAGAAGACGAATACGGAGCAGGTGCAAGCCATCTTTGCGGCCGCCTTTCGCGAATATGGCATGCCACAGACGATCCGAACCGATAACGGCGTTCCGTTTGCCTCTAGAGCCATCGCTGGCATTTCGCGCTTATCGATCTATTGGATGAAGCTGGGCATCAGGCCGGAGCGGATCAAGCCAGGTCACCCGGAGCAAAATGGGCGACACGAGCGCATGCATCGGACGTTGAAGGCCGAGACAGCGAAACCACCAGCTGCCAACCGGAGAGCGCAACAAAAAGCTTTTGATCGGTTCCGGCAACAGTTCAACGAGGAACGCCCGCATGAGGCACTGGAGCAGAAGACACCGGCCTCTTGCTACCACTGTTCGCCGCGGCTCTATCCGGATCGAGTTCCTGAAGCGGAATACGACACCAACATGAAGCCTAAGCGAGTTTATCCGGATGGAACCTTCTTCTGGAAAGGCACACAGATCTTTATCAGCAAGTGCCTGGGCGGAGAATTCATCGGCATGGAGCAGACCGACGATCGCTACTGGCACGTTCATTTTGCCACCTTCCCCCTGGCGCGATTCGATAGTCATAAGCTCGTCTTGCAACCGATGCCGGACAGGCTGGAGTGAATGGCTATGGAAATGACAGCAGTGTGGGTAAAGGGGAAAAGTAAAAGCCCTTTCCCTCTCTTACCCACACTGCCTTGGAAAGCTCGCAAAGAACCGCGAGCTTCCCACATTCCCACAGCTTCGGCGACGACTTGGAATTTCCTTTTTCTCCAAGCTCGTTTAACTTCAACCTTAACGAAAAGTGTTACCTACATGCCCGGTACCTTTTGTTACCGACATCCCCGTTCGCACAGAGGCCGCAGCGTATGAGGGCTTTAGCCCCTGCGCTTTTTTCTTGGCCAGGTAGCTTATAACAATAGGGCCAATCTTCGGCACTATCCACGAGCTCTGCCTTGACCGGATTCTGAACGATATACGCGCGGTGCTGTGAAAAGCTCTGCCCATCCCTGATCCGCACGTCAGAAAACCCGCGTTGCCAGACCTCTCCCCGATATCCGAACTCTCTCTTGAGTCGGTAGGAAAATCCGCCCTTGATAAGCTGCATGGCCTTTTCAATGGTCATGTCGCCCTGGAGCGTCATCAGCAGATGTAGGTGATCTGGCATAACCGCGAAGTCATGCAACTGAAACTTACCTGTCGCCACATTCGATCGCAGCACGTTGATGAGAAGCGTCGCGCTCCGTTCAGATTGCAACAAGCGCCGTCCCATGCTGCTGTTCGTCGTGACGAAGACCACCCGTGCACTGCTCAGAACTTCCTCGGGACAAGCATTTCTTGAGGGATGAGCCATAACACGATCCTTATCTGCTTCTCCCTTGTAGGCTCCGCATAATCACTTTTCAAATGAATTCGGCTTCATCTTCTCGAGCCAGCCTAAGGAAATCCGCTAGTCATCGGGTTGACAACTCCACACCCCGGCCCTATCGTGTGGATCAACCCCCGAGAGACAGAGCTCCTGGTCCACCCTTTCGTCTATGAGCCAACCAATTGAGGAAACCGCAGTGCTGGTAGTCGGCGCGGGCCCAACCGGGCTGCTGCTCGCTTCCGAGCTGAACCGCAGAGGGGTGCCATGTCATCTGATCGATGCCAAGTCTGGGCCGCTCCACTGGGATAGAGCGACCGTCGTTCACCCCCGTTCCCTGCAGATATTCGAGTCGTTGGGACTGGCCGAAAAATTTCTCACTGCCGGGTGCAGACAACGGGTGATCAAGCTTCATTCCAACGGCGAACTGCTTGGGACGATAGACCTCGCAGGTTGCGGCAGCATCTACGGGTTCAATGTCGGCCTCTCCGAGGAGGTCACGGAGTCCATCCTCACCGGCTATCTCCATCAGCATGGTGGCCGGATAAATCGATCGTCGCGCTTGATTGGGCTGACCATCAACCCGAATAACCGGGTCCTGGCGGAGATCGAGCGCGACGGCGGCCGCTACCAGGTGGACGCCCGCTGGGTAGTGGGCTGTGACGGCCTTCACAGTGCAACCCGCGACCTGGCCGGCATTGCTTTTGAGGGCCACGACATGTTGAAGCCCTGGGCCGTCTTCGATGCTTCGCTCGAGGGATGGGCCGACACCTTCGAAGCGACTTTCGTTTATCTTGAATCCCTTCCGGTCATCCTGACTGCGCTTCCTGGCCATCGCTGGCGCGTCTACCTTCGGCCAAATTCGGAGCATTCCGATCTGGTCGCCGATGCCGCTTCTACCCTGCGCGCCTACGCACCATCTGTCTCTTTCGTAGATGTAGAAAATCCAGGGCGCTTCCGCTGCCACACCAAGATAGCGGCGACGTATCGCTCAGGACCAATCTTTCTCGCCGGTGACGCGGCGCATCTCTGTTCCCCCGGCGAAGGACATGGCATGAACTGCGGAGTGCAGGACGCCTTCAATCTTGGCTGGAAACTGGCTCTCGTCCATCAAGGCGCTGCCCATGACACTCTGCTCGATAGTTACGAAATCGAACGCCGGCCGGCCGCAGAAATCGTAACCAAATCCGGTGACAATTTCGAAGATATGCTGGCCAATGCCGGCCCAACAGAACGAAAGGCCCGTGACCAGGCCATCAAAACCGCACTCGCCGACCCAGAGATCCTGCACCACGACGCTGTGGCCGAGACGGAACTCAACATCGACTACGCCCACTCTCCGATTGTCTTCGGAGACCCAAACAGCTCGTTCGCAGCCGGCTATCGTTTGCCCGACAACATTCCGGTACGACTGCCCGAAGGATCTCCTTCCAAGCTTCACGCACTAGGCCATCGTGCGGGCAACACTCTTATCCTTGTGGGCGGACCCGCCGCAAACCCATCGGCATTGTCGGCTCTCCACGCCGCCTTGCAGGAATACGTAAAAGATTCGACCCTATTTGAAACTGCCATAGCGCTCAGCGCAAACGACGATGTCGCTGACCAGATCGGTTACCTTGAGGCCGCCGAGGCCTCCCGTCTGGGGATTGAAGGAAGCACACTCCTCGCCGTTCGCCCCGACGGCTACGTCGGCATGCGCTCCGACCAAGACCACCTGGCCGCGCTGGAAGGCTACACCGCTTCTCTCCAAACCGGCACGCTCCGCGCCTGAGCTGTTGCACCACGAGGCGGGATGGGAGCCTCATAACTCGATTTCCTGCACCGGCAACATTCAACGCCCCCCACTCTACCTCCTCTCATTGAGAGCGAAGCCGAGGGACCTGCGGTTATCCCTTTCCGTGGCTCCGCAAAAGAAGCTTTTCCAAAGTTTTCATTCCACCGATTACACAGTCGCAGCGGTGTAAGCCTTCGAAAGATCGTCTTCAACCCACGTATGCTCGGGCGAACATGAGGCCACCCGTCCAGGGGCTAAAGGTCTCGCGTGCTGGGGTGGTATCAGGGCCCGGCTTTAAAGGCTGCAGATAAGCTCATGCTTTGTGCCAGGGCACGACTTTACAGCGTGCGGAAAAACTCTGGCCTTTGAAGGGTACGAGCTTCAGCTCGTACGTAAGTGATTAAGAACAGGTCCGGCTTTGGCCGCCGAGGGATGATTTTTTCGAGGTCAACGACTTTTTCCGCAAGCTGTTTAGTCGGGCCGTAACGATTGTGAATACGACGGGCTTTCGCCCCTGCACTTTTCTTCATCCAGCCTTATCCAACCGCTGACCCGCAACCTGCGTCTGCGAGGCCACTGCCCCAACGCCATGTCGCCTGGTAAAAAACTGCATCACCCACCGCAGCATGACGAACAGCCGATTCGTAAATCCAATAAGAAAATAAATATGCACTCCGGCCCACAACAACCAAGCCACCAGACCGGCAGACTTCCAAAACCTCAGATCGGCAACAGCGAACGTACGCCCCACCACGGCCAGGTCGCCCTTATCCCAATACCAGAAAGGCTCCGGCGCAGCCTTGCCTGTGGTGCGGCGGCGAATCAGCTCTGCCACGTACTCGCCTTGTTGTATGGCAGGCTGTGCCAGTCCAGGCATCTGCACCGACGTCCCGCTCTTGAAACCCAGTAGATTGCGAGTATTGGCGATCACCAGCGCCGTGTCGCCGATGGCGAAGATCTCCGCATGTCCGGGAACCGATAAGTCAGGGTTCACCTTCACCCTCCCGGACTTATCCGCCTCCGCGCCCAGCCAACGCGCCGCCGGAGAGGCGGCCACGCCCGCGGTCCACATTACATTCCGGCTGCGGATGCGCTTGCCGTCGGCCACAATTCCCTCGGCATCGACACTTTCCACTTTGGTCCCGGTAAAGACCTTCACCCCCAACTCTTCCAGGTGGCGCGTGGCCTTCGCCGAAAGCACCTCAGCAAAGCTCGGGAGTATGCGTGGTGTGCCTTCGAACAGCATGACCTGGGCCGCCCCAGGCCCAAGATGGCGAAAGTCGTGTGCCAGCGCCATCTTTGCCATTTCTGCGATGGTGCCGGCGAGCTCGACGCCGACGGTGCCCCCGCCCACCAGCACGAACGTGAGCAGTTCCTTGAGCGCGTCGCGATCAGCGTCCCCGCATAAAGCCAACTGCTCGGCATCTTCGAACGCCCTCAGCATCCTGCTCCGGATCTTGTCCGCATCCTCCAGCGCATCAAGACCCGGAGCAATCGGCTTCCACTCTTCATGGCCGAAGTAATTTACCCGGATGCCGGTGGCCAAAATCAGATAGTCATACGGCAGCTCGCACTCGGTCAGCAGCACCCTGTGATTCTTGGTGTCGATGCCGGTCACTTCCGCCATCAATACATCGATATTTTTCCGACTGCTGAACAGCACGCGCAGTGGCGGAGCGATCTCGTCGCCAGAAAGAAGTCCGGTAGCCACCTGGTACAACATGGGCCGGAACAGATGATAGTTCCGTTTATCCACCAGGGTGACTTGCACGGGAGCCTTAGCTAAAGAGCGGGCGGCATAGAAGCCTCCGAACCCTCCTCCGACAATCACCACCCGCGGAACCGTCGCCACGGCTGAGTTTTCTCGCAAGGGAACCTCCGGCGCAGTCATTCTGCTTATATATATGTCCGCCAGGCCGCAATGGTTGTGGGATATTCGAATCTTTTTACCGGAGCTCCGCGTGCTCTGGGACGGAGATCCCGGCACAATCCGCGGGCGTCTCTCGACTTTCTGAAGATTCCGAGGCTGGCGTACCGAAATTCCCGAGCCTCGAACATCCATCCAACGATAGTTGCGTGGATGCACGACCAATCTGCATGCTATCCTCCTGCTGCTCAACTCTGAAAATGAGGAAGCTGGGATTGAAAGGTCGATTCAGCCGTATCGCGTCTTCTACCTTGATATTAGTCACGGCCACACCCGCCAACTGTCAGCAGGCTACTGCTCCGGCTGCAACGTCATCCACTGCGCAGGCGACGGCTTCGCAACCTAAACCGGCTGTTCCTGACACCCTTATGGATGGGACGCCTGTCAGACTCCGCCTCGGCCGAACCATCTCTTCAGCAAGCGAAAGGGTCGGAAACTCGGTGGATTTCGAGGTAGCTGAAGACATCAAAATTAACAATGTAGTGGTAATCCCGGTGCGTGCTGTCGCTTTGGCCACTGTCACGGCTGCAGAACACAAGAAGCATCTTGGACGAGCCGGCACGCTCGAGCTAAAGCTGGACAGTGTTCGTCTGGCAGACGGCGAAAAAGCTGCGATAACGGCTACCGAAGGTGGGAAAGCTGGTGGACACGTGGGAGTGATGACAACCGCCATGGTCGCGACGGGTATTTTTTTCTTTCCCGCCGCCCCACTTTTCTTGTTCATGCATGGGAAGGATATGACGATACCGAAGGGCACCGAGATCACTGCCTATGTTAACGGCGATGTGCCATTGACGATGTCGAGATTCTTACCTGCTGATTCGCTTCCGCCAGACCCTTCCAACTCTCCGCAGTAAGCCCGATCCGGAAAGCCTCGGCATGCCGCAAAAGACTGACTTGACATACGAATACCGCGAACCCTCGCCTGAACGACACAATGGATGCCGGTCTCATGCTTGAGTTACCGAACCTTTCGACAGCCGGATCGGTAGGCCGCATTGACATGTGCAGCACATGCAATTATGTTCATAGCATGGCAAAAATGATCCAGGTTCGGAATGTCCCGGATGCTCTTCATCGCAGCCTGAAAGCCCGGGCCGCGATGGCGGGCATGTCGCTTTCCGACTATTTGCTCGTGGAGTTCCGAGAGATCGCCGAGCGTCCGACTCTGGCCGAGTTTCGCGAGCGTTTGCACAAGCGCAAACCGCTTCCGGTCGTTCTGGACACCGGCGGACTGCTGCGTGAGGAACGTAGTGCGAGATGATAGTGCTCGATGCCTCGGCGGTCGTCGACTGGCTGCTTCAGACCCCAGCCGGACAGCGCATAGAACAGCGTATCTACGCGCGCAACGACACTCTGCACACTGTTCATTTGCTCGATGTGGAGTTTGCTCAGGTCCTGCGGCGTCTGGTGCGCGAGGGGACATTGGCACGCAAGCGAGCTGAGGAGGCAATGGAAGATCTGATCGCGGTTCGTGTCACCCGGTATGCCCCTGTCGTGCTCTTGCATCGGATCTGGCAGCTACGACAGAATCTGAGTGCTTACGATGCAGCCTACGTAGCGCTTGCCGAAGAACTAAAGGCTCCTTTGATCACGCGGGACCAGAAGATCGCCGCGGCCCCCGGTCACAGTGCGACTATAGAAGTCTTTTAGTGGAACGGACAGCATTCGTGTCAACGCAGGCAAAGCATATTGACCGTGAAAAAGTATCATGGTCTCCCCATTTCGATGTGGAGACCTGGGTTTGCAAGCGGGGCTGAGCAAACGGGCGCCTCCGTCCTTCAACGTATGATAATTGGACAAGGATCGGTGACAGGGATCGGTGACAGACGAACGAACCCCCATCGTTTCGCGCTCAGAGTTTTGTTGGAAAAAGAGGACGAAAGTACCCTAAGGAATCGCAGACGCTGCTTACCAGTGCGGCCCTTCTAATGGGCTAGGTTTCGTTCCCGGACTCCCCTGGGGATCTTTCATCCATTTTGCGAGGGCGTCGCCACTCAGTTCCATGCGGACCACATCCAGTTCGCCATGTTCGTAGTCAGCGATCATCATGCCCATGGCGTCGCCCTTCTCGCGAACGAAGATGATGGATTCGCTCTCGCCTTGCTTGCCGTGCTCCTGGAGGAATGGCTGCCACTCGGCTCCCAGATGATTGCGGACCAGAGACGCGAGCTCGGAGACGTCGACTGTTGCTTTTACGCCGTCGAACTCGACTACACGAAGACCCTTCACGCCCCCATGGGTGGCGAATCGAGCACACAGGCTCACCAAACTCATCATAGGAACGCGCGTTGCATGGACATCATAGCGGTGCTCCACTTCGCTGACCAGGCTGTCAAAGCCACGGTCTGCAGCAAAGCAATAGAGCGTAGCGCCGGCGATAAGCAGCACCAGAAAGGAAAAGCGAAGACGTGTCATTTGCCGGCATCCTTGGCCACGTGCTTGGCAACGCCCTTTGGGATCCCGAAGTTGCCGTCCAGCTTGGAAAGCTCTGCTGGGTCGAGGGAGCCTGCGATGTACACCAGGTCCAACTCCTTCGATTCCGCGTCCAGCACGAACATGCCTTGCATCTTCCCGTCAACGATCTTCATGTAGACGTCGGTGTCTCCCTGGCCGGTCTTTGAGCGCTCGCGGACCATGGGCGACCATTCCGAACCCTGGAACTGGCTGCGGATGCGCTCCAGGTCTGCGGCCGTGTACTTTCCCGGCTGGTCGAAGTCATATTCGCGAACATAGACGCCGTCGAGCTTTGCGATGATCTGCTTTGCTTCCACATCGTCCTCCCCCTTGCTGAGGAACTTGCCCGCGAAGTTCAGCATCTTCTTGTCCATGGAAACTTCTGTGTAGTTGCTGGCCCGAGCCGCCAATTCTTTCTCGAGTGTGGCCGGAAAGGGGGAAGTGCTGCTCTGCGCACCGGCTGAAAGGGCGAACAGGCAGGCTGCGAAGGTTGCGGCAATGGAAAGGTTCCTCATTCCGAGTCTCCCGTGGTAGGTCTCAACACTTTGTGCTGTACGTCGTTCAGTGTCGCGGCACTCATGCGTAGGGCGAGCAAGAGTTGTGCGCGTGCGCGCTCGCCGGCGACGCGCTGCTGCTGTTGGTGCTGCCAGTAGCTGCCGCCCGCAACCCCCAGGAGCACTAGCGCTGTTGCCCAGCGGGCGACCGGCATCCAGAAAGAGCGTGTTTTCTGGAATGAGGGCCCCGACGATGTTTCAGGTAAGCGGGCCATCAGGCGCGCACTGAATCCTGCCGGGGCTTGCCGGGGCCTCAGTCCCTGGCGCAACAAGTGCTCAAGGTCTTCGTGTTCATCCATGACGTGTGTACTCCCTCAACGTGTCTTCCGCTCGCGCACGCATTGCCTTCAGCGCTCTTTGCAGATGGCTCTTCACGGTTGCCAACGGCATGCGGAGCGTTTCTGCGATGTCTGCTGGCGGCAGGTCCTCTTGATAACGCAACAGAACGACCGCCCGTTGTGCCGGGGGCAGTTCCAGCAACAACCGTTCGATTTCTGAGGCCAGGGGTAAAGACCCTTTTTCGTTCGGCGCTTTCGCCATCCAATCCTCGAACTCGGCAGCACCATGGAGGATACGCGGTCTGCGGCGGAGCGCATCGGTGGCACGATGCACCGCGACCCGGCGCAGCCAAGCGATGAGGTGCTCGTCAGACGCAATGCCATCGAGCACCCGGTACAGTTCAAGGAACACGTCCTGCGCTACTTCTTCGGCGGTTCCGCGGTCGCCGAGCACACGGTACGCGATGCTGAAGACCCGCGATTGATGCACCTCGACAATCTCCCGAAACTCGCCGGTGATCCCTGGCACTGCGCCTCCACCCTGCCGTCGTACTCTCATATACGGAAAAAAGCGCCGGGCGGAATGCAATTCGTAGGTTTTATTTTTGAGGCCGGTAAGACAGGCGATCGGCGGGAGGGAACGCATTCGCATACCGTTTACAGACCTGTCCAAATTGGGTTTCGGCAAGCTGCTGTTTTTGCCTTATCCGCAACGACGCTTCCTGGCGAGCGAAGGAAACCGCAGGTCCCTCCACTCCGCTTCGCTCCGGTCGGCAGCCGGGAAGGCGGGATGACAATTTTGTTGTGGGAATTGGCCTTGACCCCGGTTAACGGAACTAGCAGCCGGTGGCACAACAAAATTGTCATCCCGGCCGGAGCGTACCCGGATTTCCTACTACGCGGCACTGATCAACGGCCACGTATGCGGCTTTCCGTAGAGAAAGCCGCATGAACTCCGCCAAGGCCACCACTCTCAACAGGAAATGGGAGTGCAGCCGGGACGTTTACCATTCCCAAAGCAGCACGGATCACTTCGTTAACCGAATCCCATGATTTATGGCCGTCATTTCATCGGATGTAAAAACAGCCTTCCCCCCAACCATCGTCATTAAGACGCGAGTCCTTCCGATTTCATGTTGATCCACCGAAAAGATATCCTGGGAAAGAACAGCAAGATCCCCCTCCTTGCCTGGTTCGAGGGTACCAATCTGATCCTCCGAAAATCTTGCGTATGCCGAACCTCGCGTATATGCATTCACAGCTTGTTCGACCGTGAGCCGCTCTTCTGGAGAGTAAACTTCTGCGGTCTCAACGGCTCCCGCTTGTGCGGTCCCGTCCAGTGCTCCTCCCGGAATGCCGCTCGTGGCTCCGGCGGGCCGCCAAATTTGACGCGTGACAGCTTCCTGAATCGCGATGAATGGATTAGGCGGAAAAGTGCACGGCCAATCGCTACCAAAAGCTAGTACTGCGCCACTCTTCTCTAAGCTCTGCCACCTATCTGTAATTCTTCTATCCTGGGGATTACCGTCAGCACCATTATCGCCACAACAAAGACTCGGCTGCATGCTGATAATGACCGAGAGTTTCGCAAGGCGAGGCAGATCCTCTGAAGTGAGAAGACCGCCGTGCTCCAATCGAAAACGGCGATCTCTGGGGCCATTCATTCTCTCCACGTCTTCGTATGTGTCCAATACCATCCGCGTGGTATCGAACCTGGTAGCGTGCGTCATGATTTGGTACCCACGCCTATCCAGCTCAAGCACAAGTTTCTTGTATTCAGCCGGTGTATAAGTCAGAGGTGATATGAATCCGGTTCCGCCGTCTGCAAAGAACTTGACTAGATTGGAGGAAACCCAATCATCGTGATAAAGCTTACGTGCCTGGTCCAGATCGGAAAGGAATTTAGGCGTCAGGTGGTGGTTAACGGCGACTGCGCCAAACGACATGCGAGCGCGAACGGTAAGCTCGTGACGGTCTCGCAGCGCGGCATACAGCTGGATTTCCTCTAGACTGCCTGTGGCGTTCGTTATGCTTGTGATGCCATAGCGATTCAAATAGTGCGACGCATCACGGAGCAACGCCAGCTTATCGTCAAGCGACTGTTGCCTGGCAACAGCGCGCTCGACCAATTCCATTGCCGCCTCCAAAAGAACACCGGTCGGCTGACCACTCGAGTCACGAATCACGTACTCTTCTTCCGCTGGATCTGCAACTGGCTTTTCTGTAATTCCTGCTAGAGCGAGCGCCTTTGTGTTCACCCACAGAGCATGCTCGCTGGTATTGTGAATGATGACAGGGCGATCTGAAACCGCGCGATCCAGAAGCGCACGCGTAGGGGCCAGTGTCGAATCAGTGGCGAAGTCGGCCCTGCCAAACAATATTTTCTCGTTAGGATGACTGGCCGCATAGGCTTTTATTTTTTCGATTAGAGCATCCGGATCATCCGGAGTAATAGTAGATTCCGGGGTTGAGAGATTGAATCCGTGTATCGCCATCGCACCGAACAAGATGTGTGTATGGCTGTCTATGATGCCTGGGATGACGGTCCGCCCCTGAAGATCGATTACTTTCGTATTAGCTTCCTGCTGCCTCGATATCTCTCGATCGCTACCCACAGCCTCGATACGGGTACCCGTGATCGCCAAAGCCTGGGCCCATGGCGCCTTCGGATTTCCGGTATAGATGTGCCCGTGGACCAGAATCGTATCGCTAGCAGCTAAGGCAGTTCCCGGTATCAAAACTGCCGTGGCGATTAATAAGAAGCTAACAGACGACCGATAGGTAATCATAAATCCTCCTCCTGATTGGCAAAGCAGCTAACCCATCGCTGTGCATGACTCAATCGAGTGGGAACTTCCTGTTGATCGCTTCGCAGAATACGATCAAGACGATAGGCAGCAGAACCAGAGCGGCGATAAGATCGGATTGAAAACCTGTGGAGATGCGCGACAGAGATGCGCGACAGAGATGCGCGACAGACGAAATAACCCCTAAATGAATTTGTACAGCGCCGTGAACCGCTCTTGGCCTGAATGCGGCGACAGAGGGGAAATCGGGACAGCCTGATCCGCGAGATTCTACTCCACTCCTAACGTCAACAAGGCAAGGCTGTCCACACTTCCGTCCTTCAGTCCGCAGCAATCTCTGTGGGTTGTGCTGTGGGGATCGGTCCGCCCCACCGCCACCGCGAGAGCAGATAGCACACGGGCCCGCCGGCAGCGACAAGCAATCCGAACAGCAACGCCGGCATATGCGCTACCTGTTCGGACCGGGATGCATAAGCGGCGTACACCAGCAGCGCCACCGGACAGACGCTAACCACCCACACGCCGACCATGCCGCCGGGAATACGAAAGGGCCGCACCATCTCCGGTTGCTTGATGCGCAGCGCGATGAGCGCTGCAAACTCGAGCACCAGGCTGGCGCCATACAAGATCAGATCGATGGAGATGAGCCGCTCGTAGGTGAATCCGAGCGCCAGTGCCCAGCCGAGGCCGCACAGCAGAATGGCTACCCAGGGGCTGCGCCGGCGGTTGCGCCGCGCCAGTGCGGAAGGCATCATGCGGTCCTCCGCCATCACTACCGGCAGCCGGGTATAGGAGAGGGTGAGCGCATTGAACATGCCCACGCCGTTGATGATGCCGCCGATGACGACGGCGACCGCCAGCCATGGTCCGGCAAGCAGGCGCGCCGCATCGGTCCACGAGCCTGTGGTGAACTGATCTACGGGGATACCGGCTGCAGCGATTGCACTGAGCGGAAGAATGTAGGACAGCGCGACGATTCCGCAAGTCGCCAGCATCGCCAGCGGATAATTGCGTCGCGGATTCTCCACCTCCTGCGCGACGGTCGAGGCGTTGTCCCAGCCCATGTAGTTCCACATCGCGACCAGCAGGGCCGTGGTGAGCGTGCCGTGCGGCGCGGCCGACTGCGGATAGGACACATGCTGAAGCAGGTGATGCCATCCAGCCCAGTAGCCGCAGCCCACCAGCACGACGAAAGGAGCGAGCAGGGCAACGAACAGTACGATCGAGCCCCGGCCGACGGTGCGTGCTCCCCCCAGGTTCCACAGGCAGCACAGGATCACAAAGGTCACCGCCCACAGAGTTGCGCGGCTGCCGGTGGTCCATGTGGGAAACAGCCGCCCGAGATAGAGGACGGACAGCGTGGGATAGATGGCCATGTCGAAGATGCTGGCAGCCAGCGAGAGCCACGCCTCCTGGTAACCCCAGAAGGGGCCGAAGGCTCGCCGCACCCAGACATAGAAGCCGCCCTCGGCGGGGATGGCGCTGGCCAGCTCGCCGATCATGAGGGTCGTGGGCAGACTCCACACGAAGGGAACGATGGCGAGGATCAGCAGCGCGCCGAAGTACCCCGCGCCGCCGAGCGTGTCCTCGATGCCATAGGGGCCACCGGAGACCATAAAGAAGGTCGCGGCAATCAGAGGGAAAAGGCGCAGCCGTCCGCCTTTGTGCCGCGGGTCCGGTGGATTTGAGTCGGCCATCTCAGCAATATACTGGAGAAGTCGACGCAATTCTTTTGACAAAACTGGTCACAGACGGAAGGTTTTCGTTTGCCAAGGAAACCTCGCACCTCACGGAAAACTTGTCCGTCGCCCTTTGATACGGTCGGGGCGCTCTTTTTCCCTCTGCTTTTGGTACTTTGAAGACATTTTTTTGATCTGAGAGAAACACTTGGAATCGAACTTTAAAAACCGGCATCTACTGTTATATGGCTTGCTTGGAATACTTCAGACTTCACCAGCATTACGTAGTAGCAGTGCGACGTTGCGAACAGGCCGAGTCGTCTTCCCGTCGGAGTGGTTTGCTTGACGCAGCGGCTCGCTTGACCGCGGAAATTAAACAGAAGGCACGAAACGAGAGAACCGCTGCCCGGGAGCGGATGGTTCGTCATGAGCAGGATTGTCCGGTCTGCAAACCAGCCCAGAAATTCGCCAAAGTCAGCTAGCAATCACTGCATGGGGGGTTGCCGATAACTCCGAGTTCCGCAACGAGTGAGTGAGGGTTATCACTCTGTTGAGGACTCGCCTCGGCAATCTCCCCAAACTGACCCGCGGCCGCATCCAGACTCGCCTGCAAACGCCCAGCCTCCTTCTCTCCCAGAGCTCCTGCCACTTTCCTTAATTCCTCTCGAACCTCGACGCAGGCTGTCTTCACCTCCTCACCACGTTTGGTCATACGCACCACCTTCGCTCGCGTATCGGTTGAGTCGGGAACCTGCTCCAGATACCCCTGCCGCTCCATCCGTCGCACCAGCTGACTCATCGCCTTGCTTGGTCACATGAGCTATGCCGCCCCTGATCTCTCGCGTTAACTCTCCGGCCAGAATTCCAGATGAGAACGCGACCGGATGGGTATCGTGTCCCTTTATCATCAGGGGATCGAAATGAATGTGACACCCAACTTAGAGCACAAAGGGAGGTACTTGCGATGACCATACCGTACGTGGCCCAGAGCAAACTGGATAGACGTAGGTTTCTTCAAGGGGCAGGCGTCAGCCTGGGGGCCGGTCTGTTGGCAGGATCCTCAGCAACATCGGCCGTAGCCCAGGCGGTCAGCCCCGAATCGATTACGCACGCCGGCGTTTCCCCTCCCATGTCAGAGAAGGAGAAGTTGGTGCGCATCGCATCCAACAGCTATCCCATCCGCTACATCTTCAAGTCCAAGGAACCGATCCTGGACACGGAAGATCAGGACGTGGCGATGAAGAAGAAGTACGGGGAAATTACCATGCTGGACTTCCCGGAGTTCACCAAGAAAACCTTTCCAGGTGTCTACCAGATGGATCTGTGGTCTTCGCTGTTTGGAGATAGCGATGATGCCAGTCAATTCGTCGACTCGAGCTATCTAGGTTCCGACGGAAAAACACACGCCACCCGGGAGTTTGACCCTTCGAGCCCCTCCGGGAAAAAGTGGCTGGAGACGATGGCCGGCGTGCTGGTGAAGACAGGAACGAAATGCCATCACATCTCGAACAACGCGCCGCGCAACATCTGCGACCTCGACACCGCGAAGCGCCAGGAGGGCGTTGCGATAGCGAAGAAGTGGCTGGATGGCGCCGCGATCCTCGGCGCCAAGTCCATGCGGGTGAATAGCGGTGGCCCGCGCGTCGCGCCTGGTCCGGATAACAATGCCAGCGGTTACCCAACCAACGCTCATATCGAGGACTACCTGGCGAAGTGCATCGAATCGTTCAAGGAGATGGCGGACTACGGCTCCCAGGTCGGCGTCAAGGTGACGCTCGAAAACCACTGGGGGCTCACCGCCAACCCCATCAACATTCGCATCATCATTGAGGAGGTGAACAATCCCTTCTGCGAAGCCAGCCCGGATTTCTGCAATTGGGAACACAAATACCTTCTCTATCACGCTCTGAACGATTTAGCTCCCTACGCGCACACTACCGTGCACGCCAAGTTCTGGGATCGCTTTGGCGAGCCCGACGTTCAGCGCAATGTGCGCATCATGCTCAACAACAATTACACCGGCGTCTTTGCCTTGGAGTACGAAGCCGGTCCCTGGGATGGGGTAGAGGGCGCAAAGCATCTCTTTCAGGAGGTTCTGGCAGCCATGTAGGGATTTGATCGTCAAACCGGACCGGCACGTTTGAAAAACTCACTTCTCCAAGTACCGGTCGCGTCTCACGATTAAGTGGACGAGTAACTTCCTTAGTGCATCTTCGCGTACTCCGCCTTCGCCTGTTGGTACACGGGAATCCCCGTGCCGTAGGAAGGCCAGGGGTCCACTTCAACCGTCCTCGCCAGTGCCTGTCCCCAGTTCCCGTGTTTCCCCAGGGCATGGTACGATGCAGCCATCATGATGTCGCGAACCCAGATTACGCTCGAAAACGAAGTGCAGCGACGTGCCCGTCAGCGAGCGAGCGAACTGGGTGTATCTCTAGCGGAATACGTCCGCCGCCTTGTGGCGCGTGATCTTGCTCGTCCTGAAACCGCCATTGCGGTTGATCGCATTTTCGATCTCGGCAGTTCCGGCGGAGCGGATATCGCAAGGGACAAGGATTCTATGATCTCTGAGGCCTTTCAGTCAAAACGCAGAAAGGCTCAGCGTCGGTGATTTTCCCCTACCCCATCCATGGCCCTATTCGTTGACACCTCGATCTGGTATGCCGCGGCAGATTCGTCCGATCGCAGCAATGCTCGCGCCAAAGCGATCCTCAAGTCTGGGGGGCCATTGGTCACCTCAGATCACGTCCTGGTCGAAACCTGGACATTGCTCCATCACATAGTTCAACGCAATGCCGCGGAGCGATTTTGGGATGGCCTGAGAAGTGGGGTGGCGATCATCGAGGCGGTCGGTTTAGCGGATCTTGAGGTTGCCTGGGAAATCGGGAACTCCTGGCGTGATCAGGATTTTTCTATCGTTGATCGCACCAGCTTCGCAGTGATGCGCCGGCTCGGCATTGACAATGTCGCATCACTCGATGAGCACTTCTCCGTGTTTCGCTTCGGTCCCAGGCGCCGCCAGTCCCTCAACGTAGTGCAGTAGAACGTTCTCCTCCGACGCGTTGCGCATAGTGCTTGAAACGTAGCGGGACTGCTTCGTTTAGCTCATCGTCGTAGCTCTTCCCGCAGCCACTACAGCATTTTCACTTCTGGTGCATACAGAGCCGTCGCCCCCGACGTGGCTTTTCCTAAAGAAAAGCCGCACTTCGCTGAACTTGAATGTGCAGAGTAGAAGTGAAAATGCTCTAAGCCCAGCTAAACCCGCTCCGCGCCAACGGCAGCGTCCTCACCCTCTTGCCCGTAGCCGCAAAAATAGCATTCCCCACCGCCGGCAAAATCGGCGGCAGCGTAGGCTCTCCCAGCCCCGTCGGCGAGAAATTCGACTTGATCCAATACACCTCAATCGGCGGCACCTGCTTCATCCGCATCAGCGGATGCTGATGGAAATTCGTCTGCTGCACCTTGCCATCCACCAGCGTGATCTCCTGCTGCATGTGGCCCATGCCCTCGACTACCCCGCCAAAGCCCATGCTCTCGGCGGCTTGCGGGTTGATGATCTGGCTGCCTACATCGCCGGCCGCCCAGACATGGTTCAGCTTTACCTTGTTGTCTTTGTCCACGCTGACGTCCGCGACTTCGGCGAAATAGCCCAGGTGGCAGAAGTAGGCGGCGATCCCCAGGCCTCGTCCTGGTTCTCGCTTGCGGTTGGCCCAGTTGGCCTTCTCCGCCGCCAGCTGCAGCACGCCCTTCAGGCGCTCCGGATTCAAGTCGCGCGGCCCCTTCGGCTTGTTCTCCTCGCCGGGCACGGGCACCGGGGTGAAGCTCAGGATCTCCAGTTGAAACTCCAGCGGATCACGCCCCGCCGCCACCGCCAGCTCATCGATGAACGATTGCCCCACCCACGCGTAGGCGTTGCCGCCCGGCGCGCGCAGGTAGCCGGTGCGCAGCATCAGCGGCATCCCCGAGGTGTAGAGGGCATAGTGCGGCGCGAAGCCGGAAGGGAACTCGTCGGCGCCTATGTTGGCTCCCGGCGCCAGCTGCTTGCCATCGCCATAAGTGACCAGGTGATGGCGCCAGGCCACCAGCTTGCCCTGCGCGTCCAGGCCGGCCTTCAGGCCCACCGTTCCCCCGGCGCGGTAGGCGTCGTGGGTGGTGTCGTCTTCGCGCGACCACAAGAGCTTGACCGGCGCATCCACATGCTGGGCCAGCCAGGCCGCCTCCACCATGTAGTCGTTCATGAGACGGCGGCCAAAGCCTCCACCCACGCGGGTGAGGTGCACGGTGATGTCCTTCTCCGGGATGCCCAGCGACTTGGCCACCAGGGCGCGGCCGCCTCCCGGAGCCTGGCTGGGAGCCCACATCTCCAATTTGCCGTCCGTCCCCGGCGTGCCGCTCGTCCAACGCGCAGTCGTGTTCATGGGCTCCAGCGTGGCATGGGCCAGGAAGGGGAAGGTGTAGGTCGCCTCCAGCACTTTGGCGGAGGATTTCAACGCGCGCGTCCACGTCGCCATAGGTGCGGACGGTGTTGACCGGCGGCGCCTGCAGCAGGGCCGCAGCCTGCTTCTGGAAGCTTTCGCTGCTTTGGGTTTGCGCAGGGCCGTTGTCCCACTCGACCTTTAAGGCCTTGCGCGCCTTCTGCGCCTGCCACCAGGAGGCGGCCACAATGGCGATGCCGGGTTCCATGCCCGGCTCGGGCGGCGTGTAGGGTCCGACCTTGATGGTGCCGTCGATCACCAGGACCTGGCGCACGCCCGGCATTTGCTTTACCTGGTCGACGTTGGCGGTTTTGACCTTGCCGCCAAAGACCGGGCACTTCTCGATCGACGCATAGAGCATGCCCGGCAGCGAGACATCGATGCCGAAGAGCGGCTTGCCGCTGATGATGGAGTGGGTGTCGACGCCGGTCTGCGACTTGCCAATGATGGTGTAGTCTTTCGGGTCTTTGAGCTGGACGTCGTCGAGCACCGGGCAGGGAAGCGCGGCCGCTTTGCTGGAGAGCTCTCCGTAGGTGAGGGATTTGCCGGTGGCTTTGTGCAAGACGCAGCCGGATTGGGTGGTGCACTCGGAGAGGGGAACGGCCCATATTGTCGCAGCCGCGGTTACGAGCATCTGGCGGCCGGCTGCTCCTACGCGGCGCAGCGGATCCCAGGACTTGGGCGTGGAGGTGCTGCCGCCGGCGGATTGGCTGCCGTAAGTGGCTTCGTCGAGGTCAGCCTGCTCCACGCGGACCTTCTTCCAGTCGACGTCGAGCTCTTCGGCGATGAGCATGGGCAGCTCGGTCTTGATGCCCTGACCCATTTCGGGTCCGCGAGCTTTGATGGTGACGGTGCCGTCGGGGGCGATCTTGATGAAGGCGGTCGGCTTCAGGTCGAACTTTTTGGGGGCTTGGGCGCGGGCGGAAGGGATGTAGAGACCGAGGGTGAGGCCTCCGCTGGCCAGGGCGCTGATTTTCAGAAACGATCGGCGGTTCATGGGGTGGGACTCCTAGCTGGTGACCGTGGATGCCGCCTGGCGGACGGCCTGGCGAATGCGTGGGTACGTTCCGCAACGGCAGAGATTGCCGCTCATGGCGGCGTCGATCTCCTCATCGCTTGGGTGCGGCGTGTGCGCCAGCAGCGCCGACGCAGTCATGATCTGGCCGGCCTGGCAGTATCCACACTGGGGCACGTCGATGGCTTCCCAGGCGCGTTGAACGGGGTGAGAGCAATCCGGGGAGAGGCCTTCAATGGTGGTGATTTGCTTGCCGGCCACTGCGGAGACCTGGGTGAGGCAGGAGCGGGTGGCCTGGCCATTGACGTGGACGGTGCAGGCTCCGCATAAGCCGATGCCGCAGCCATATTTGGTGCCATGCAGATCGAGTGTGTCGCGCAAGACCCAGAGGAGCGGCGTGTCCGGATCGACATCCACGGTTTTGACCACGTTGTTGATTTTCAATTCAATGGGCATAGGGCGGCTCCCGGTCGCAAGGGGATTTTGCTGAAATTCTACGCTTTTAAGGCGCTTTCGACTGGTTGGACGTTCTGCAAGCGGCCCAAGTCTCAGGGACCGGGACACAAGATCCGGTTCTACCGATGGTCGTGAATAATTTTTCAGAGGGGGGGACCGAAACGCCACGGAACTGGATCTATATAGGTAGCACCGCGTTTGTAAGAGGGCTACTTTTCCGGGGATATACGAAGATGCTCAATTAATTAATTTGATCATCTTGATCATCTTGATGAAACAAAGGACTTAGCGACCAATATTGATCACCTTGGTGAGGCATTCGATCATCTTTGGTGAGAATGCCCCAAGCTGCCCAATCAACGCGTACGTTTTTCGTGACCTCGACGACAGATCAAGCTTCTCTCATTTGCTACACCGTACGGCCGCACATTCGGTGGCGGCGAGGGCGGCGGCGGCTGTGACGGCGACGATGTTGTGGCCGCGGGTAGTGGGATGGAGATCATCCCAGAAGAGATAAGTGTCGGGATCAATGGTGGCCAGGCCCTGGGCGCTCGTATTCACATCGGTCAGCGAGTATTTCGAGGGCGTCGCGGCGATCTGATTGAAGAGAGAAAAGACGTCGAGCTGGACCAGACGCACGTGCTTGCGGTGGTTGATGTCACGCAGAATGGAGATGCCCTCGGCGAGAAGCTGATTGTAAAGGACACTCGCCTCGGTAGCGGCCACCCCGTCTGCGGGCAATCCGTTGAAGAACGGCGTCGCTCCGAGCGGTGGCAGGTTCGGGATAAGGAACTGCGTGGCTCCGGCATCGATCAGGTACTGGATGTTGGTTAACTCAGCGATCACCCCTTTGACGACATCGCCCGGGGAGGTGGCATCGAGTACATCGTTGGCGCCGCCCCAAACAGCAAAGAGAGTCTTATCGCTGATGGCGGGAGTGCTGGCGAGATAGTCGGTGACCTGCTGGCCAATATTGTTGACGTCGACGGAGAGCGAGTTCGAAGGTCCAAAGGTAACCGTGGAGGTGCCTTTTCCGGTCTTGGCGTCGCCGTAAGCGTAGTTGGTTCCCCCGTCGAGCGAGTTCATGATCCGAGGCTTGGATGGCAGCATCGCTGCGAACTGCTCAATCCACACGCCGAAGTATTGTTTCGCCGCGGGCAGAGTGTCATCGCCGTCGGTAAAGCGGCCATCGGTGTAGTCCGCGTCCGGCCCGGGGATCCTCACTAAGTACTTGGCTTGGGTAAGGTCGGCGAAGTTGCCGGTATCGGAAAGAGAGTCCCCGAAGACGACGATCGAGGTGTAGTCCTGGGCATGGGCCAGGACGGCGGCGAAGGTGAAGAAGAGCGCCGCGCAGAGGCACAGGAGGCGGCGCGGTCGGCCGGAGCGCGTGCTGGCTGGGTTGCCGGGAGAGGAGATAGGCTGGCTGAATCGCAGAGGGAGTTGCATAGGCGGTTGCACTCCTGGCAGGATTTCGATCGCTGCAAACGCTACAGGATCAAAACAGGCGATGTCAACGTAGGATTTCTCGGGAATCCGGGCCGGCAATACGCAGCTTCAGTGCAACGAAGCTCTTATTCCTCATCAAGGTCGGCAAAGAGCTTTAACAGGTCGACCCAGATCTTGGTCCCAGGCACCGCAAGCTTATCGGCAGCTGTCCAGGCATCTCCGATGCACTGGCGGCCGGTCCTGGACGTCGGATCAATGATCCAGACGCAGGGAACGCCCATACGCAAGTAGTCCGCTGAGCGCGACTGGGTCTCGGTATAGGTGTCATCCGGCGAAAGGATTTCTACAACCAGCATCGGCGGGCTCGACGGCTACCTCCGGTTGGGGGCCTCGCGACACGAGCATGACGTCTGGAATGCGGACACGGGTGGGCGAAACCTGAACTCTCTGCTCCGTGGCGACCTTGACCGACCAGCTCTTTTCCTGAGACCCAAACCAGATTGCCAAAAGAGCCTGAAGCCGCGCATGCTCCCACTTTCCCACGTTCCGCTCCCGCAGCTCGCCGTCAACATATTCCCGGTCGGGCCTGTAGCTCGTCTTCATGTATTCCGACAGCGAGAGCCGCGTTGAGGTTGCCATCTATGATTCCGTTGAGACCAGCTTAAATCGAAGCACCCTTGAAGGTAGCAGAAATAACCTAACCAGCAGGGTCGTAGTTCAGGTTAGGTCCCAGCCAGCGCTCGACTTCGGCCACGCTCATGCCCTTGCGTTCGGCGTAGTCGGCGACTTGATCGCGGTCGATCTTGCCCAGGCTGAAATAGCGAGATTCCGGGTGGGCGAAGTAGAGGCCACTTACGCTCGAGCCGGGCCACATCGCGAAGGACTCCGTGATCAGCATGCCGGTATTCTTCTGCACATCGAGCAGTTGCCAGAGGGGACCCTTCTCAGTGTGATCGGGACATGCCGGGTAACCTGCGGCCGGGCGGATGCCGCGATACTTCTCCTCAATGAGATCGGCATTGCTCAGGCCTTCCTTGCAGCCGTAACCCCATTCCTCGCGCACCCGTTTGTGCAGGCATTCGGCGAAGGCTTCCGCTAAGCGGTCGGCAATGGCTTCCGCCATGATGGCGTTGTAGTCGTCGTTTTTGGCGCGGAAGCCGTCGCACAGCTCCTTGAGACAGATGCCGCTGGTCACGGCGAAAGCTCCGATGTGGTCGGGCAGGCCGGTTTCTTTCGGCGCGATGAAGTCGACCAACGAGCGGCAGGGCTCGCTGCCTTCACGGTTCGCTTGCTGGCGGAGGAAGTGGAAACGCCGCTGGACCTTGGTGCGCGAGCTGTCGGTGTAGAGCTCGACATCGTCGCCTACGGCGTTGGCGGGGAAGAAGCCGTAGACGCCACGCGCCGTGATCAGCTTCTCCGCGACGATCTTGTCCAGCAGGGCATTGGCTTCGGTGTAGATTTGGCGTGCCTGCGCGCCGTACTCCGGGTGTTCGAAGATGCGCGGGTAAATGCCCTTGAGTCCCCAGGTGTGGAAGAAGGGCGACCAGTCGATGAAGTCGCGCAGGGTGGCCAGAGGAAAGTTATCCAACGCGCGCACTCCAGTGAACGACGGCGTGGGTATGTCTTCCGCTCTCCACTCAATCGGCGTCCTGCGTTTGCGCGCGGTCTCAATGCCGACGAGCTTCTGCTTGGGCGCGGCGTGCGATTTGCGCAGCTTCTCGTATTCCTCGCGATGCGCGACCACGAACGCGCCTTTGCCGTCTTCGCTTAGAAGACTGGTCGTTACAGGCACAGCACGGCTGGCATCGAGCACGTGAACCACCGGCTCGCTGTAGTGGGGAGCAATCTTGATGGCGGTGTGAGCGCGGCTGGTGGTCGCTCCGCCGATGAGTAGCGGCAGCTTGAAACCCTGGCGCTCCATCTCGCGGGCTACGTGCACCATCTCATCGAGCGAGGGAGTGATGAGGCCGCTCAGGCCGATCAGGTCCGCCTTCTCCGCCTTGGCGCGCTCCAGGATCTTTTCGCTCGAGACCATCACGCCGAGGTCGATGACCTCGTAGTTGTTGCAGGCCAGCACGACGCCGACGATGTTCTTGCCAATGTCGTGTACGTCGCCCTTGACCGTGGCGAGCACGATTTTTCCCTGCGCCCTGACCTCCTGGCCGGCGGCGGCCATCGCTACCTTCTCCGCCTCCATGTACGGAGTCAGGTGGGCCACCGCCTTCTTCATCACCCGGGCCGACTTGACCACCTGGGGCAAGAACATCTTGCCGGCTCCAAAGAGGTCGCCCACTACGCTCATGCCATCCATCAGCGGGCCTTCGATCACCAGCAGAGGGCGGCCCAGCTTGACGCGGGCTTCTTCGGTGTCGATCTCGATGTAGGCGTCGATGCCTTTGACCAGGGCGTGCGAAAGGCGCTCCTCGACGGTGCCGTTGCGCCATTCTTCGGCCTTCTTCTCACTGACCGCGGCGCCGACGTTCTTCAGCTTTTCGCCAAAGTCCACCAGGCGCTCGGTCGCATCCGGACGGCGGTTGAGCAGCACGTCTTCAACCAATACTTTAAGGTCCGGATCGATCTCTTCATACACCTCGAGCATGCCGGCGTTCACGATGCCCATGTCCAGGCCGGCGGCGATGGCGTGATAGAGGAAGGCGGAGTGCATCGCCTCTCGTACCTTATTGTTACCGCGGAAACTGAAAGAGATGTTTGAGACTCCGCCGCTCACTTTGGCGTGGGGTAGGTTGGCCTTGATCCAGCGAGTGGCGTTGATGAAGTCGACGGCGTAGTTGTTGTGCTCCTCCATACCGGTGGCCACGGTGAGGATGTTGGGATCGAAGATGATGTCTTCGGGTGGAAAGCCGATTTCGTCCACGAGCATCCGATAGGCGCGCTCGCAGATGCGGATCTTTTCTTCGTAGGTCGCGGCCTGGCCTTTTTCATCGAAGGCCATTACCACCACTGCCGCTCCGTACTTGAGCACGGTGGCGGCGTTGTGGCGAAACTTCTCTTCGCCTTCTTTGAGCGAGATGGAGTTGACGATGCCTTTGCCCTGCAGGCACTTGAGCCCGGCTTCGATGACCTCCCATTTGGAGGAGTCCACCATGAAGGGGACCTTGGCGACTTCTGGCTCGCTGGCCAGCAGCTGCAGGTAGCGGCTCATGGCGGCGACGCCGTCGATCATGCCCTCATCCATGCATATGTCGAGGACGTTGGCTCCGTTGTCGACTTGTTGCCGCGCGACGCTGACTGCTTCTTCGAATTTGCCTTCCTTCACCAGCTTGGCGAAGCGCGGCGAACCGGCTACGTTGGTTCGCTCGCCAATCATGATGAAGACGTTTCGCTGCTGGGTGAAGGGCTGTGATCCGGAGAGACGGAGCGGCTTGGGCTCCACGGACTACGCTCATGCGGATATCTCGAGCGGGTGCGCGTGCGCTCCCACAGGGCGAGGAGGCAGGCCTTCGAGCGCTTTGGCGATGGCCGCGATGTGCTCCGGGGTGTTGCCACAGCAGCCGCCGGCGATGTTGATCAGTCCTCCCCGGGCAAACTCGCCGAGGTAACGGGCCATGTCGGGCGGGCCCAGATCGAATCCGGTTTCGGAGAGGGGATTGGGCAATCCGGCATTGGGATAGCAGGAGATGGCTACGTCCGCTTTTTCTGAGAGCTCCTCCAGGAACGGATACATGAGGTCGGGACCCAGCGAGCAGTTGAGCCCCACCGAGAGCGGCTTTACATGCTGCACCGCGTTCCAGAAGGCCTCTGTGGTCTGCGCGGAGATCAGCGTCTCGCCGCCGCGCCCCACGGCTGCCGAGATCATCACCGGCAGCTCGGTGCCGTCCTGATCGAAGACCTCGCGGATGGCGACCAGCGCCGCCTTGGCGTTGAGGGAGTCGAAGATGGTCTCGACCAGCAGCAGGTCTACGCCGCCGGCGATGAGGGCGCGCGCCTCCTGTGCGTAGGCGGTCTTTACCTGATCGAAAGTGACCACGCGGAAGCCGGCATCGTCGGGATCGGGCGAGTTGGAGAGCGAGACGGTGAGCGGCCCGATGGCCCCGGCGACAAAGCGCGGCCGTCCGGTTTCATTGGCGACGCGATCGGCCCATTCACGGCATTGCCGCGCTGAAGTCTCATTGATCTCCCAAGCCAGGTCGTTGAGGAACGGGTCGTCGATGACCTTCTGGTAGAAGGCGGGATCCTTGCGACCGCCGTGCTCCCGCGGATCTTCCACGAAGAATTCGCTTTGCGTGATGCTGGTGGCGCCGAAGGTGTTGGTCTCGATGATGTCTGCTCCGGCTTCGAGAAAACGGCGATGGATGTCGCCGATCATCTTGGGCTGGGTCAGGGAGAAGAGGTCGCCATTGTTCAGCAGATCCTTCTTGGAGTTCGCAAAGCGCGAGCCGCGGATGTCCGCTTCCTTCATGCCGTAGGTGCGGATGGTGGTACCCATCGCTCCGTCGATGATGGCGATGCGTTGCTCGAGGATCTTCTGCAGAGGATGCTGTTGGGTTTTGGTCATTTCTTCCTGGTAGCTGTGTGTGGCTGCTCGGCCACATACGGCATCCTTATTATATCGGTACAAGAGATGCAATGAGGGGCGGGAAGGGTTCCGGGAAGTTTAGCTGGTTATCCAAGTGTGCGACATAAAGGGCTGACAACAGGTGGGTTGCGATCTCTCCGGGAATTCCTTGGCTGGGGTGCGCACTTACATCGCGAGGCGGCGTGGCTATCAGAGCTTCGCCGCTGGGAGCCCCAGCGGTGTCCGCCGCCCTGTAATCTATAAGTTACAATGGGGTAGTGATCGAGGTTCAGCGATACCTCACCGCAGCCGGCCACGATGTCTTCGGGGAATGGTTAGCCGAACTCAATGACGTGAAGGCGCGTGCGCGCATCGCAGTGCGGATTGATCGGCTCGCCAGCGGAAATTTTGAAGACGCGAAGTCAATTGGTGGAGGGCTGCGAGAGCTGCGAATCGACTTTGGACCTGGTTATCGCGTTTATTACGGGATGGCCGGAACAGCGGTCGTCCTGCTTCTGTGCGGAGGAGACAAACGCAAGCAGTCTGCAGACATCAAGAGGGCACGCGCGTATTGGAAAGACTACGAAAAGAGGACGGAATCCAAATGAAACGTAAGGCTAGCGTTTCTCATGATGAGGCCATGGCGACGGAGCTACGCGAGAACCCTGAGTTCGCCGCCGAGTATCTTCGGGCTGCGCTCGAGGAAGGCGATGATCCTCAGATCTTGCTGATCGCTCTGCGACGCATCGCTGAATCGAGAGGTGGCGTCGCAAAAATTGCGAAAGAGGCCGGCATCGAGCGCGAAAGCCTTTACCGGGCACTCTCGGCCAAGGGAAACCCAAGGCTTTCTACGCTAGTGGCCGTAACCAAGGCCATTGGACTCAAACTCACGGTCGAGCCGACCGGATGATGTTCCTTTCCCCGTTTGATCATTGCGAAGGTGCGCACCGCCCATGCAAGTGGCGGCGAAGAGAACTCCGCTGTAGCTTAGTCGTCTTGCAGAACCGGATTGCATCCCTGCTCTGCAGGGGATGGCTCGTAGGCAACGGAGGCGGGGACCGTCAGCTGGACCTCAGTGCCGGCACCGGGCTCGCTCCTGAAATCCAACTGAGCGCCCATGCGCTTCGCCCGTTCCCGAATGCCGATCAGTCCCCAGTGTCCGGCGCGCCCACCTTCCTCCAGGACCTTCAGGGCGATGCCCTTGCCGTCATCGCGAACAAACAGGCGAAGCAAGTGCTCATCGTAGAGGATACTGGCTTCGATGTGGTGCGCACCAGCGTGCAGGAAAGCATTTCGTAGCGCCTCGCGGCCAATCCGGTAGATTTCGTCCTGGAGAGGTGGAGACAGGATCTGCCGTTCGCCCTCTACCTTCACGCAGAAGACAGGCGAATCGCGGTTCAGCTCCTGCGAGTCGGCCATTTCCTGACCCATCGCTGTGAGCAAGTCGGCGAGATCGATGGGAGCGACCGGGGTGGAACGCAGGTCTTGAATGGCATCCCGGCTCTCGGCGATGGCTTGGTCCGCCCGGGTGAGAGCGCTATCGAGAATGCGCATTGCATGGTCGGGGCGACGGGGAAGCATGTTGCGGGCCGCTTGAAAGCGGAGGATCAAGCCGTTCAGGCTTTGCAGCAAGGTATCGTGCATCTCTCGCGCGATGCGCATGCGCTCAGCCACGCGCGCTTCCAGGCCTACGTGGAAGAGCGCCTCTTCAGCACGCTTCTGCTCAGTGATGTCCTCACAGGCGATGAGCACGATGGGGCCGTTCACGCGGGCCACTGCCTTGGCCGATCCGCGCACCCGGAGCACCGTGCTGTCTTTGCGTACGCAGCGAAACTCCCAGCTTTGGCCACGGCCGAGTTGTTCCAGGCAAAGAGCGAAATTGGTTTGCACTTCCGCGCAATCGGACTGATGAAAGAAGGAGAACACCGGTTGGCCCACTAACTCATCGACACGGTAGCCAAGCTGCTCGGCGCCAAAAGGGTTTACCGCCATTACTTTGCCGGCGGCATCCACCATGAAGTACATGATGGGATTATTTTCGAAAACATCCCGCCATTGTTCCTCGCTTAGGCGCAAAGCTTCCTCGGCCTTTTGGGCAGCGGTCTCATCCCTCATTGCCCCGACAAATTCAATGTCCCCCGATACATCACTTAATGCGTGGGCAGCGAAATGAATGTACTTGATAGAACCATCCGGCATGAGCAGGCGGTACTTGTGTTCATAATCCTTCTTGTCCTGCGCTGCGCGTTCGACGATCTTTTTCACTGGGGCCATGTCTTCCGGGTGGACCCGTTGAAGAAAAAGTTCCACGGTTGGTTTTGTCGTTCGATCGTAGGCGAAGATGCGATAGGTCTCGTCGGACCAATAAAGGTCTCCGCTTGAAACCTTCCAGCCTACGCTGCCGGTCTGGCTCAGTCGCTGCGCTCCTGATAAGTAAGCCTCGCTGCGTCGCAGGGCTTCCTGTGCAATGGCACGCTCGGCCCTTTCCTGGCCTTCGCGCAGTGCTCTTTGCACGGAAGGCAGTATGCGCGAGAGGCGCGTCTTGAGAACATAGTCCGTGGCCCCGATCTTGAGCGCTTCGATGGCCACTTCTTCGCCCATTTTTCCGGAAACAAAGATGAAGGGTAGTTCCGGACGCCTATCGACGGCGAGTTTCAATGCCGAAATGCCGTCGAAGGAGGGGAGGGAATAGTCGGCCAGGATCAGGTCAAAGCCGTTGTGCTCGAGGGAAGCCAGGAAATCCGCCTGTGTTTCGACGCGGGTCACGAGACAAACGATACCCTCGGCCTCAAGCATTGCCTGAACCAGCTCTGCGTCCTGCGGATCGTCTTCAAGAAACAGAATGCGTAAGGGAGATTTCACAACGTTCCGATATCTCCAATGCTCGAAATGGCTAGTTCTTTTTTATGCTTCCTGGCGGCGGCTCATTGATCACTGCCCAGAAGACTCCCAGTTCCTTGATGGCATTGACAAACTCGTGGAAGTCCACTGGTTTTACTACATAGGCGTTCACGCCAAGCTTATAGCTAGCCACCATATCTCTTTCCTCACGTGAGGAGGTGAGGACTACCACTGGAATCATTCTCAGTTTCTGATCTGATTTGATCTGCTGCAGGACTTCCAATCCATCGACTTTCGGCAGCTTGAGATCAAGGAGTAAGACGGCGGGATTCTCACTGGTCCTGTCTGCGTATTTTCCCCGACAATAAAGGTAATCCAGGGCCTCCGCCCCATCGCCAACCACCACGACTTCATTGACAAGGTTGTATTCCTCCAAAGCCATCATGGTAAGTTCCACGTCTTTGGGGTCGTCTTCCACCAGCAAAATGCGTCCAAGGTTGTTCATACTTGTTATCTCCTACGGCTAGGGACCGAGAAAAAAAAGGTCGCACCCTGGTTGACTAGACTCTCAGCCCAGACTCTGCCTCCGTGGCGATGGATGATGCGTTGCACGGTGGCCAGACCTATGCCTGTTCCTTCAAAAGAATCGGACTGGTGAAGACGTTGAAATACGCCAAATAACTTGTGGGCATACTTCATATCGAAACCAACCCCGTTATCCCTTACAAACACTACCATGCCGTCTTCTTTCTTCTCTATAGACCCTATTTCGATTTTGGGTTGGGGGTGTTCGCGCGTGAACTTGACCGCATTCGAGACAAGATTGACAAGCGCCAGCTTCAGCATGGAACGATCTCCATACAGATTGGGCAAGGCGCCGATCTTCCATGCGATATTGCGCCCGCCTGTCTCCAGCTGCATATCGGTCAGAACTTCTTTCACCAGTTGTTCCAGGCTGACCATGGTTTCACGGGTTTCAGCGCGACCGATTCTTGAAAAGGCAAGAAGGTCATCGATCAGGGAACCCATTTTTTTTGCCGATTCCAGAATGATCCTCGTATAGCGGTGGCCCTTCTCATCCAGTGTTGGGCCGATATGCTTTTGCAGCAGCTCGGTAAATCCGACCATGTGGCGAAGAGGTGCACGCAGGTCATGGGATACGGAATAAGCAAAGGCTTCCAGCTCTTTGTTACTCACCTCCAGATCGCTGGTTCTCTTGCCAAGCTCAACGTTCAGCTTGCGAATTTCTTCTTCCCGCTGCTTGCGTTCGGTGATGTCATTATTCGTCTCCAGGATTGTTGTGGGTCGCCCTTGTTCATCCTGACGCAGGGACCAACGGCTGGCCACGACCACACTGGATCCGTCCGCTTTGGTTTTGCGCAGCTCGCCCTCCCATCTGCCGGTGCGCAGCAACTCTGCGCGTATTTCCTCGATCGAACTAGGGAACTCCGTTTGCAACAGCTGCTGGCTATGCTTGCCGACCACCTCCTGCCAGGACCATCCATACAATTCCTCTGCGCCCCGGTTCCAAAAGGTGATGATGTCGCTCATGTCACGGGCGATGATGGTGTCATGGGTGAGATTGAGCAGGCTGGCTTGTTGGGTTCGCTCCGCCACCTCCTTCTGGAGTTCCTCTTGGGATCGCAAAAGCTCTTGTTCGACGCGACGCCGTATGGTGCTGAACCAGGCCAGCAGCGACGCGAATAGGATGAAAATGACATAGTAGGGGAGATCGACGCGGGAGACGTAGAACGTGTAGAGAGGCTCGGTGAAGAAGTAGTTGAAGGCCAGGCTCGACAGCACGACGGCCAGCACCCCAGGCCAGAGGCCTGCGTACCAGACGCTTACGGAGATGGCGAAGAAGAAGAGCGGGAATTCCACCCCGCGGAAGTTGGTGCGTTCCAGGAGCAGTGCCAATCCGAGCGCCAGCGCGACAGACCCGACGGCAAGGCCATAGCGAAGAATCGGAGGCAGGTCCTTCGGGATGGTGGGTTTTGGCTGCGCCATGGCTTAGCTCGCTCGATGCCGGGGCTGATCCTTATGGTCCCCATCTCAATGACCCCACCTATTCTGCCACGTCTTCGGTTTTATGCACACTCCACCATGCGGCGCTGATCGACGCGAAATTCAAGGCTGGGGATCAAGGGGTTTTAAACGGGGAATCCAGCGGGGGACACGAAGGCAGAAGTCCTCGTATTCCTTCCCGAATTTTCGGGAGAGCGCAGGCTCTTCATAAAGGACAACAAAGGTAAAGAATGCCAGGCAAACAAGAAGTCCGTATTGAAGCAGGCGGACGCTGCCGAAGAGTAGTCCCTGGCCGAAGATCAGCAGGGACACGGCAACATACATCGGATTGCGCACCCAGCGATAGAGTCCGGTAACTACGAGGTGCTGCGGGGGAGCGATGGGCGCCGGCGTCCCCAGCCCCTGGATAGCGAACCGAGCAAAGGAATCAAGCAGGACGGGAAGCCCAGCAGCGATCATCAGCACTCCGAGGATGCGGAGGAATAAAACCCCAAGCAGGGCCGGGCCGAGGCGCCAGTGAGTAACTGCCCAGGGGACATAGATGGCAAGCGTTCCTGGAGCTACAACAAGAAAGACCGCTGAGCCGAGAATGGCGCTGGCGCGTTTCATGACGAATCTCGCAGAACTAAGCGGTCGTAGAACCGGCCGCCAACAGCGTTTTCATAAGCGCTCTTCTGGCTTGCTTACAAGTGCAGCCCAGCATACAAGAAGGAAGGGGTAAGGAGGTGCAGGCCGGGAAGACTTTCTGAGCAAAATTACTTTACCGCCTTGGGGAACCTCCGTCCTTGAATCCTCGTATAGACCGCCAGAGGGCGGTTATGCAAACACTGCGTCAGGATATTTCGTACGCATTGCGACAAATGCTGTTGTCTCCGGTTTTCACGCTGACAGCCATGCTTACCCTTGCCCTGGGCATCGGCGCAACCACGGCTATCTTTTCGCTGATCCACTCGGTCATGCTCAAGTCGCTACCGGTGGTGGACCCGTCGAGCCTTTATCGCGTGGGCGATGGCAATGATTGCTGTGTAGAGGGCGGCCCGCAGACCAATTGGGGTATGTATTCCTACCAGCTGTATCAGCGCTTTCAAAAGGCCGCTCCGGAATTCGAGCACTTGGCCGCTTTCCAGGCAGGCGAATCACAATTCAGCGTGCGGCGCAGTGAGGTCGACCGCCTGGCCAAGCCGTTGCGGGGTGAGTACGTTACTGGAAACTACTTTGCCACCTTCGGTGTTCAGGCTTTTGCCGGCAGGGCGTTGGTGCCGGCCGATGACCAGCCCGCGGCGTCGCCTGCCGCGATGCTCAGCTATCGCGCGTGGCGGCAGGAATACGGCGCCGACCCTAAGGTGGTCGGCTCAACCTTTATGCTGGACAGTCATCCGTTCACCATCGTCGGCATCACGCCGCCGGGTTTCTATGGTGAAACACTGCGTAGCGACCCGCCGGAGATATGGATTCCATTACAGCAAGAGCCCATGCTTGCGG
This sequence comes from uncultured Acidobacteriaceae bacterium, assembly GCA_963746595.1. GTDB lineage: Bacteria > Acidobacteriota > Terriglobia > Terriglobales > Acidobacteriaceae > PALSA-350. Next base: position 198,330 of record CAVVBS010000006.1, on the reverse strand, counting down.
CCCCGAGCTCCCTGCTAAAGCAAACGAATGCATGGCTGCGCGTGATCGGGCGCCTGCGGCCCGGAGCGACGACAGATGGGCTCGCCGCTCGCTTTACAGCAATCATGCGGCAGTGGCTGGTAACCGATTTTGTGGGCGAGGATTTGAAGGAATATCTGCCGCAGATAAGAGGTATGCTGCCCAAGCAAGATATCAAGGTGGTCCCCGCAGGCGCAGGCGTTTTGACGATGAAGGAGGACTACAAAGATAGCCTGCGCATCCTGTTCATCGTCTGCTGCCTGGTGCTGCTGATCGCGTGCGCAAATATCGCCAACCTGCTGATGGCTCGCGGAACCGCACGCCGGGCGCAAACGTCGGTGCGTCTCGCACTTGGCGCTTCGAGGAAGCGGCTGATTCGCCAGTCCCTCACGGAAAGCATTGTGCTTTCCTGTTTGGGAGGATTGGCGGGCATGGCCATCGCTTACCTGGGAGTCAAGGCGATCGTGATGCTGGCCTTCCACAGCGCCCACTTCGTTCCTATCGATGCCAGCCCGTCGCTGCCCATTCTTGCTTTCGCCTTTGGCCTGTCGTTATTGACGGGAGCGCTTTTCGGCACCGCACCGGCTTGGCTTTCTTCGCGTGCGGATCCGGCAGAAGCACTGCGCGGAGCCAATCGCAGTACGCGCGACAGTTCATCGTTGCCGCAGAAGGCTCTGGTGGTCGTGCAGGCCACGATCTCCATTGTTCTGCTCGCGGGAGCAGGGCTGCTCATCCGCAGCCTGCAGAAGATGGAGCATCAGGATTTCGGCTTTGAGACCGACCATCGCATCAACATATCCGTGAATGCGCCGTTTTCCAGCTACTCGCCGGAGAAGCTGGATGCCATCTATAAGGAGCTACAATCCCGCTTGACGGCCATCCCCGGGGTGCAGCGGGCTGCTCTGGCACAGTATTCCCCCTTCACCGATAACTGGGGTGAGATGGTCATCCGCGAAGGCCACGGCATCCCCAATGTGAACGAGGATCAGGGCTCCTCGTGGGATCATGTGGGCGCCGGCTATCTGGAGTTGATGGGCCAGCACATCGTGCGCGGGCGCAGTATTACGGAACAGGACACCGCGGCGACGCGAAATGTTGCTGTAGTGGATGAACTCTTCGTGCGCAAGTTCTTCAAAAAGGGCGAGGAGCCAATCGGCACGCATTTTGGCTTGAATAAAGCGGATTACAGCGGCACCTTTGAGATTGTCGGAGTGGTGCGCGAGGCGAACTACACTGACCCCAGCGGGCACTGGAGACGTCCGTTGTTCTTCGTGCCGCTGGCGCAGCACGTGCACTATCCCATCACCATGCTGCAGATGATTGATGACCGCACGCACCTGATCGAGAGCGTGGTTCTACAACTGCGCGGCAGCATGGAGGGCCTGGAGCCGCAAATCCGCCGCGTCTTCACGGACGTGGATCCCAACTTGACCATCCTGGGCATGCAGACGATGGATGACCAGGTGGCGAACCGGCTCGATCAGCAGCGCACCGTGGCGCAGATGACCGGGCTGTTCGGGATTCTCGCGCTTATTCTGGCTGCGGTGGGATTGTATGGCGTGACTGCTTATACCGTCGCGCGGCGGACTAGCGAAATTGGAGTGCGGATGGCGCTGGGCGCGAACCGGGGCAACGTGATTCGATTGGTTCTGCGTGGGGCGTTTCTGCAAGTGCTCATCGGGCTGGTCATCGGGATTCCAGTTTCGATTGGATGCTCGCACTTGATTTCTGCTCAGCTTTATCAGGTCCGGGGGTGGGATCCGATTGTTCTTGGGGGATCGATCGTCGCGCTTGCGGTGTGTGCTCTGTTCGCCAGCATTATCCCGGCGCAGCGGGCGGCTTCTATTGACCCGGTGAAGGCGCTGCGGACGGAGTAGCGTGGATGCGGTTTCTTGTAGGGAGGATGCGTTTCCATGGGGATCCGGAGGATTGGCTAGAGGCGGAGAGAACATGCTTCACGTATCAATCGTGAGCGCTTCAGCTTTGTGGAACGCCGGGCCGGTTAGGCGGAAGATCGCTGGTCGGCCCTGGCGGAATGGGGTTCAACATTTTCCGGGACGAGCGAATCCATAAAGAGCGCCAGGTTGCTTCGTAGAACAATGTGAGGTGCTAATCGAACGATGCGCCTGGGCGCACTACCGTTGACTAGATAACGGCTGAGAATCTCAAATGCCATCTTGCCCTGCGTGAATGGGCGCTGGTGAAGCGAGGCGAAGACGTGGCCGGCTTCGATCAGATGTTCCATCTCCGGAAAAAGGTCGGTAGCAATGACCTGAACGAGGCCAAGACGGCCGCTCTCGTCGAGCGCTCGCATGACCGGCAGGCTGTTTGCTGTGTTGATGTAGATCCCACCCAGGTTGGGATTGCTCTCAAGCAGCTCGAGGGCCGACCGGTGGGCGTCCTCGGGCGATTCATGGGACTCGATCGCGGGAAGTAGCCGGAGGTGCGGAGAAAGGATCGCCAGACTCGCCGCAAACCCGCGTAATTTCTCCGCGTGATCCTGAATTTTCAAGTCACCCGTGATCGCAACCACGGGGCGGTTTTCCCGGATGATCTGTCCCAGCAGTTCCGCAGCGATGCCGCCGCTCACCGCGGATTCGACCGCGATCGACGCCAACCTGTGCGTCCGAGCTGCATCGGTGGCGACATAGACAATGGTCTTATTCTCTTCTTCAGCAATTCGGGAAATAGAGTTTAGTCGCGCCGGGTTTCCCGGGGCCATGATGATTCCATCGAACTGCCGCCAATCGTGCCGTTCCATCGTGTCCAGGTCCCCGTCACCTAAGCGGGGATACGAATGGAACGCGACCTCCACCGTCGCTCCCGTCGTTCCGTGTGAGGCGGATCGAATGCCCGCTTTCAGCGGGTCGAAAAAGGAGGCGATCTGCTCGGGAAGGAACACGCCAATGCGCACGTGGCGGTTCAGTTTCAGGTTCCGTGCCGCCAGATTGGGAGTGTAGTTCAGCTTGCGCGCCATCTTGAGGACGCGATCGCGGGTCTTGGGGCTGACTCCGTTGCGGCCGTGGAGTGCACGATCCACGGTGCCGATCGATATACCCAGCGCGTCCGCAAGTTCCTTGATGCCGGCTCGTACTTTCTTTTCTTCCGTCACTGCGTCGCCATTCTATCCTGAGCCCAATTCCCCTTGGAATGCTTACGGCTTTCTAGCGCAGCTACGGGTCACCGGCGGCTGGAGAAGCTCCTTGACTTTCCATCTGGATCAAGCTAAATTCGGTAACGTTACCGTTTACCGGCATTCCACGTGCCGCGAGAAAAAGGCTTGAGCCGCGCAACCGTGAAGGACATCGCGAAACTGGCTGGAGTTTCGACCGCCACTGTCTCCCGTGTCATCAACGCCAGCAGTACGGTTTCTCCCATCGCCAGAACAGCCGTAATCACCGCCATCGACCAACTGCACTACATCCCCAATCGGAATGCTTCGGAATTGGCTCTTATTGCAGCCTTCAAAAGGCGCAGGGGTCGCATGCGCGTGGTTCTCCCCGCCGCATCCGATCGACTTAAGAAGAGATCACGCGACTTATCTCTCATGAGCGCCCCGGATGTGAACGGCCCAGATGCGGGCGACTACGAAATTGCAGGCATCGATAAGCAGATCCAGGCCTTGCGCGAATCCGTAAAGCAGATCGAAGCCCAATTAAGACGAATTGAATATGCGCTCGCGCAACCGGGAGCCGTGAAGGCTAAACGCTAAGCAAGGGCAGGTTGCAGCCCAGGCAAATAGCGTTTGACAAGCCCTTCAGCCCTAAAATAGCATGTCGTGTACGATACCGCACAGTTGATCGATCGCTTTGACACGCTTTCGTAAATAGAGGGATATCGCCATGCAATCTTCGGTACGCTCAGATCGCAACGGCACCCGGCGTTTCCTCCATCTGCCATCTCCCCCCAGCCAGGAAAACGGGTCAGTCAAGGCTTGGTCGGAGCCTGTAAGCATTCCCACTTACTTACCGGCAAATGCCGATCGCAATCCCATGTTCCTCGAGAAGCGCGTCTATCAAGGCAGTAGCGGACGCGTCTATCCTCTGCCCTTCATCGATCGCATCTCTACCGAGGCTACAGAGAAGGTGTGGCAAGCCATACACCTTGAGAATGAGTATCTCCGCCTGATGATTCTTCCGGAAATCGGCGGCCGCATACACGTCGGTTTTGACAAGCGAAACGGCTACGACTTTTTCTACCGGCAAAATGTCATTAAACCTGCCCTGGTTGGTCTTGCCGGTCCATGGATCTCCGGTGGAGTAGAGTTCAATTGGCCACAGCATCACCGTCCGGCCACCTTCATGCCCGTCGAAGTCGAGATCGAGCGTAAAGACGATGGGTCAGTTGTTGTGTGGTGCAGCGATCATGACCCCCTGCTTAGAATGAAGGGCATGCACGGGGTATGTCTGCATCCGGGCAAGGCGTGCGTAGAGTTGAAGGCGCGCCTCTACAATCGAACTCCGTATGTACAGACATTTCTCTGGTGGGCAAACGTGGCCGTCCGCGTCCACGAGAAATATCAGTCTTTCTTTCCTGAAGATGTCGATTTCGTAGCCGACCATGCCAAGCGCGCGGTCACCAGCTTTCCCCTGAGTAGCGGCCGCTACTACGGAATCGACTATGCCGAGCGAGCGAGGTCAGGCGTTCCTAAGGAAGACCAGCCGGCGCTGTTTGTACCCGATGGATCCTACCCGGCCAACGATCTAGGCTGGTATGCCAATATTCCGGTGCCAACCAGCTACATGGTGATGCACAGCGAGATGGATTTTTTTGGCGGCTACGACCATGCCGTTCAAGCTGGAGTCGTCCACGTGGCCGATCATCACATCGCACCCGGAAAAAAACAGTGGACCTGGGGAAACCATGAGTTCGGTTATGCCTGGGATCGGAGCCTCACCGATACCGATGGGCCCTACGTCGAGCTGATGGCCGGTGTCTATACGGATAACCAGCCGGATTTCTCATTTCTGGCCCCTGGGGAAACCAAAACCTTCAGCCAGTATTGGTACCCCGTTCGCGAAATCGGTCCTCCACAGGCAGCCAATGTTGACGCGGCCCTCAGCATGCGTTTGCTCGGGCATGAAGTGTATGTCGGCGTTTGCGTAACCAGGCCTATTCCCGGCGCGCATATTTTGCTCCAATCCTCAGCCGGCGTGTGCGCCGAGTGGAGGGAAGACCTCTCCGTCGATCATCCCTGGCATGCAACCCACCCCATCGATCCGGGCTCCTTCGAGCATCTTTCCTTGTCCGTCAATGCTGAAGGGCAGGCCGTGCTTCAGTACGGCCGGTCTGCGAGTGTCCCTGCAGAGATGCAGGAAGCCGCTACGGAACCTCCGTCCCCCGAAGAGATTGCGACTAACGAGGAGCTCTATCTCACCGGTCTCCATCTGGAGCAGTACCGGCATGCCACTAGAAGTCCGGAGATCTATTGGCGTGAGGCACTGCGGCGAGACCGCTACGATAGCAGGTGCAACAACGCCCTTGGTCGTTGGTTGCTGCAACGGGGCGAGTTCAGCAGCGCGGAGGAGCACTTGCTCCTATCGGTAGCGCGGCTGACAAAACTCAATCCCAATCCTTATGACGGGGAGCCTTACTACAACCTGGGCCTCGCTCTGCGCTTCCAGGGTAGAGAGCGCGAGGCGTACGCTGCCTTCTACAAGGCTACGTGGAATGCGGCATGGCGTGGGCCTGCCCATCACGCGCTTGCTGAGCTTGATGCCTGCCGCATGGATTGGCCGGCAGCACTGGACCACCTGCAGCGCTCTCTGCGCGCCGAGACCGAAAACCTGAATGCGCGGAACCTGAAAGTAATGGTGGTGCGCAAGCTGGGAAAAACCACGGAAGCGGATGCGCTCTTGCAAGAGACGCGTGCACTTGATCGCCTGGACATATGGTCTCGTTATTTGGACAGTGGCGCCGCTCCCGCCGGGGGGCAGCAGATCCTCGATCTAAGTTTCGATCTGGCGCGCGCCGGGTTCAATACAGAAGCATTAAAAGTTATCTTGAGCGCAGATCTTGCAGGTGCGGATGGATCGGTACCGATCATCCTCTATCTCAAGGCACAGCTGTACGCACAGCTGGGCGATCTAAGCCGGAGCGCCGAAACGTATCGGCAGGCGGCAGAGGCGGACCCGGCATATTGCTTTCCCAGCAGATTAGAGGAGATTCTCGTGCTGGAACGTGCCATCTCTGCAAATCCCGAGGACTCGCATGCTACATATTTCCTGGGCAACATGCTCTACGACCGGCGGCGGCACGAAGACGCAATCGCGCAGTGGGAGGCATCTGTGCAGCGGGAGCCGGAGTTCGCCACCGTCTGGAGAAACCTTGGCATCGCCTACTTCAACGTTCGTCACGACCAAGCCAAGGCGCTGGATGCGTTCGATCGCGCCCATTCTGTAGATGCAAACGATGCGCGCATTCTCTACGAGCGCGATCAACTCTGGAAAAGAGTGGGGAAGTCGCCGAAAGAGCGGCTCGAGACTCTGCAGAGGCGCCCTGACCTTACGTTCCTGCGCGATGACCTCACGGTGGAGTTTGCCACCCTGTTGAACCAGACAGGAACGCCGGAGAAGGCGCTCCACCTGCTCACTTCGCGAATTTTCCAGCCGTGGGAGGGAGGGGAGGGCCTGGTGCTGGCGCAGTTTGTGCGCTCCAATCTGCTCCTTGGCCGGCGAGCTCTCTCGCAAAACGATCCGGCGCAGGCGCGGCGCTTCTTCGAGGCAGTGCTTTCGCCGCCGCATAATCTTGGAGAAGCCAAGCACTTGCTCGCCAACTGGAGCGACGTTTACTTCTGGATTGGTGTTTCCTATGCGGACGAAGACCGATCGTTAGAGGCCGCCCATGCATGGCAGCTCGCTGCACGGCAGCACGGCGATTTCCAACAAATGAGTGTGCGTTCCATCTCGGACATGACCTTTTGGACCGGCCTGGCCTATGCTCGCCTGGGGCATGCGAAAAAAGCCCGCGAAATCTTTCAGAGCATTTACGATTACTCCCTGCAACTACAACAGCAGGTCCCGGGCATCGACTACTTTGCCACGTCTCTCCCAGCCATGCTGTTGTTCGAAAATGATCTCGCCAAGCAGAATCAGATTGAAGCAAAGTTTTTGCGCGCGCAAGCCCTACTGGGCCTCGATCGGGAGACGGAAGCAAAGGGCCTGCTCGACGAGGTTCTGCAGCTGGACAGAAACCACGCAGGCGCCGCCGACTTAATCGAGCAGCTCCAAGGTAAGCTGAGTCAGCCTTCCGGTACCCACTGACACAGATCAAACGGCAGCGCCGGCTACGGAGAAGCCAGTCGGCCGCAGAATCTCCACCGTTATTTTCTTTGCCGGATCTGTCCTGAAGCCGAAGGTTGCAGAATGTTCATCACCGGGAGCGAGCTCGGGAAGCATGCTCAACCCTCCTTCCATCGCCAGATCGTCGTAGCCGTAAACGATCCAGCGGATGCTGTATCCACGCAGCCGATAACAAGGTATGGCGGCCCGCGTCTTCAAGGATAATGCGCAGCTGTTCCCCGAACGGCTGAGTGTTACCTTCTCAATCGGGCTCGATTGCAGGCGCAGCGCATCGAAGGAAGGCTTGCGATTGCTGTAGAGATCGACCACTCCGTGGACTCGCTGTTTGAAAGCGCCTAAGCCCTTGTCTCCCACCAGGGTCCGGTAGTCGTTGTAGTCGAAATAAATTGCGCCCGCCACTTCGGGAAAGTCGCGCAAGGCCTCAGTGTGCGAGTTGACAATGCGAACGCGAGCAGTATCCCCGACCGATGTCTCCGGTTTGCACTCGCACCAGCCGTACTCTGAGATCACAATAGGCTTGCCAGGGAAGGCCTTACGTATGCGATCGATATAACCCCGCACCGAAGTCGCGTCTCCAGGGGTCCAGCTACCGTAGTACTCGTTGCCCGAGATGAAGTCGAAATCACCGGCCATGTCGGCTCCAGGGTCGCTTGCCAGAGAATGCGACGCATAGGTCTGGAGCCGGCTGGGATCGAGCCGGCGAGCCTCCGCGCCGACTGCGTGAGCAAACTGCCGGCTCATGGGATTCTTACCATTGACTTCGTTACACAGGCCCCAGCTCACAATGCTCGGATGATTCCTGTCCCGCGTAATCATCTCGCGCATCTGCTCGATGCCATTCTCTTCCAGCTTTTGCTGGATGCCATTCCCGGTGTTCTCGAAGGTCCCTGGCCCCCAAGCGGGCACTTCCTCCTGCATAAGGATTCCGTGCCGGTCACAGTAGTCGAGCACCCGCCGGTCCTGTGCCCAATGCACTCGGGTAAAGACGCAATTCAGTTCCTTCATATCGCGGTGGTTGGCTTCGATCCATGCCGTCGGTTCGGCCATGCCATAGTCAGGATGGCTACCCGCCATACGCTCCAGGCCAATAAGGAAAACTCGCTCCCCATTGAGATAGAAGGCCGCGCCACGTATCTCGAATTTGCGGATGCCAAAGCCATCAGCATAGGTATGCTCCTGACCATCCGCTTCTACCGTTACCTTCGCCTGGTATAGGTTTGGGGCGTCAAAATGCCACAGGCGTGGCGCGTCGATCTGCAGCGGACCAAGCTCCACGACGGCTGTGCCGCCCGCGCTCACAGCGGTTGCGGTGGCGGGGATCGTGTGCAAGTCCCACGCCGCATTTTCTTCATGAACGCTGGCCCGCACTTGCGCCTGTTGCTTATCGGTACGCGTATTTCGGATAACCGCCCGCACCTTGACTTCGGCCTTTTTCTTATCGATGTCAGGGACCGCGTCCATCTCGATGCGCTCGATGAATACCTTCGGCGTCACCAGTAGGTTGACGGGACGAATGATGCCGCCATCATTGGTCCAGTCGTAGGATTTCATCCGTGGAAGGATAGTCTCAGAGTAGGTATTGTCGACGCTTACCAGCAGCGTGTTGATTTGGCCAAAATGCAGCGCCGGCTGCAGGTCGCAAGTGAACGCGGTGTATCCCTTGCCGATATGTTCGCCCACGGGCACGCCATTGAGAAATACATGAGCAGTGTGGCTTATAGCTTCGAACTCAATACGAACGAATCGGTTCTGCCACTCCACCGGAGCGTAGATCATGGTGCGGTACCATGCCACACCCACGTAATCTTCCGAGCCCTCGACAATTTGCCAGGTGTGCGGAACAGCAATGTGTTGCCAGCCGTCCTCCTTAGTGTTCAGCTCCAACGCTTCTCCAAGCGCATGAGCGTCAAGACGAAACTGCCAGCCCTTTTCCATGGCCTGATTGGCCAGCGGAGAAGGCGCCTGGCTAGTCTTTTCGGCGGTGACGGTGAGCGGCACCATCGCCGCAACACCCGCGGTCGATAGTGCGGTAAGAAAGTCTCGGCGTGATGTCATGTACGTCCTTTCCAGGTTGCGAAGAAAACTCTGCGCTTGAAGGGTACGGGGTTTACCGGGTACGTAAATCCTTGCAAACAGGCCCGGCTTTCGCCGCTGAGGGACTCATTTCATCCTGTTTCTGGTACCTCCGGATCGCCTCCTGAGGGTTGAAAAGTGTGTACGTACACACTTTAAGGCCAAAACGCATGGCATGCTGCTCGGAACGATTGCCTCAGCTTGTGCTTTGGATTCGACGGAGAATCTCAGCCAGGCTCACGTTGTCGTGAGACTCGGTTCCGGGCGCCAGCGACGGAGCGATCGCGACTGCTTCACGATGGCCTTCATACCAGGCGATATAGGACGATTGGTTCGCGCCGGAGAGCCGTTGAAGGTTGATCCACGTGTAGTAGGCTCCCATATCCGCATCGGCCAGCGAACCTGCAGGATCGAGCACTACCCGCTGCTGCGTACCGGAGAATTCCTCGTCTGCCGATTCCTCGGTTTGGCGCGGTGCGAACTTGGTCAGCATCGTAAGCGGCCGTGCCCGGCGAAGCGCCTCGCGCGCTGCCCATTGCACAAAGGTCGTGCTGTAGATCTGCGTCCCCGAGCCTTCCGTGAGTACACTGATGGCGAAGCGGTTCATGACAGCGTCGTCCGGGTTCTGCTTCATCCCCACTTCCGAAGGATCCGTTTCCGCAAGCCGGCTACGTAGGGCTTCAGGGCCAGCCTGGGTTGCGGAGACCTGCTGCATTTTGTGGATAAGCGCCTTGCGCACCGGTTTTAGAGGCCCATAGGCCAGCGATGCGATCTGGCTATTAAGTGGAGTAGGCGGCTCTGCGCCGTCAATGTACCAGTGGGCATAAGGGAAAGGATGCGCCTGGGTGCGCGCCGCGACGGTCGCCAGCAGCAGATCATAACTGCTCCCGGGGTCAACCTGATCGAAGTAGACGCCATGCGGACGCAGTTTGCGAAAGAGCGGATAGTCTGTCTGGCTGATCTCGCGTGCGATGACTGCGATGCCCAGCCGCGGAGCAGGCGCGGCCGCTTCCGGTACGGCGGCATTGAAAGCATGGATGTAGTTTTCGGCGGCGCTGCTGAAGTCGTCGATCTGGTGAGTTGCCCATAGGTAGGCCGATAGCTTTTCCGAGAAGCGGTAGGGCGAACCGATCCAATCCATTGCTTCCAGGGAGGGCGATAGTTTCACCTTGGCAAATGAGCTCATGGCGCTCGACAACTGCTCTGGTGTCAGGCCTCCCAGGTAACGAAACTGCCGGTCAATTTCGTCTTGCTCCGCTGGAAATCTCCAGTCATAGGCGATGACCTCCCTCAACAACAATGGCAGAAATGCCAGTGGGAGCTGCTGCAGCAACCCGATATTGCTGGTTGCCACCTTCTTCGCCTCCGGCGGGTAGCCTTGAAACTGTTGCTCACTAAGCCGTTGGAGAGTCATTGCTACAGCACCTCCGGCAGAGCTTTGCCTCGCGACAATTCCGGCGAAAAGCCGAAGAGCGATCCAAGTGTGGGAACCAGATCGATGGATTCTACGGGGCGATCGACGATGACATTTTCCCTGACGCCGGCGCCTCTCACCATCATCCAGGTGGTCCGCGAAAATGCGTCGCCGGTGCGGTGATGTTGAAAGCCATTGCCGCCGGCAGTGAAATCTGAGTCGCGTCCGAAGTCCGGCAGAATGAACATGGTCGTCTTACCAGCGTATTCCGGTTCGGTTTGAATCATCTGCCAGATCTCCGCGCAGAGCCGATCCGATCGCTTGATCGCATCGACGTAGAGCGAATAAGTGCCTGCATGCGCGACATCAATATCGTGAAGGGTGATCCACAACAGGCTCGGCGCCAGCTGACGCATCAGTTGCCTGGCGACATAGACAGAGAGCTCATCCGGGCTACGGAGGCTGCGCGCGTGGGTGGCAAAATCCGTCACCGAGACTTTCAGCATTTGAGCCATCTGGTGTAACTGCTCGCCGCTTACGCCTAGCGCAGGTGCGTAGACAGGGCTCTCATAGTTGTCGCGTAACAGATGATCGTAGCCGGAGGTATCATTCGCCGGCATCGCCGCTGCCAGCAAGCGCTTGGGTAAAATCACGCCCGCGCCCAACCCGGCTCCGTGCGAGGCGTGGCTGCTCTCGCCAATGAGGCTGAAGCCGTTGCTGGGAGCGATCACCCATGCATCGGATGCGGGTCGATGCAGTGCCTTGCGAAAATACTCGAAGACTGTTGGATTGTCCGGTGCGACGGCAGCGAAGTTGTTGAACGTCTCGTATGCACCCGTTACCAGGCTAGAAGTCGCAACATAGTGGCCCAGGATTCCGCGATTCACTACTTGCGTAAAAAAGGTTCCCTGGGGGATGAAGTCTTTCAGGAGGTGGGGAATGTTTTCCTGCCCCTCGGGCATAAAGGTCTCTTCATCCCGTGTACCTCCTCCAAACGTAACCACCACTGCCTTCTGACCTGTGCGCGCCGCCATGGCACGCAATGGAGAGAACGCCGACAACATGGCCGCGGCCGTTGTTCCGCCGGTCATGCGCAAAAATTCGCGCCGGCTCCATGAGATCGCGTGCTCAATGTCACGGGAAGATCGCAAATCGCCGGCGCGCGCGGGCGCAGGCCACTTCTCACGTCTGCGATCGTTCCGTGTACCAAAAGGGTCCATATACCTGCCATTTTCCCGCCGGAGATTAGTGTCCTGTCTCCACGGTTTGCTTTGCCTGGTCGTCTCCTGGTTCTTGGCCCATCTCTTCCGCTTCTGCATCCTCTTGTTTGATCTGCTTAAGTATCGCGAGGTGTTCATCGGCCAGCTGCTTTTGGTGGGTGCGGGTGTACATAATTACGAGGCGATAATGCGCACGATTGAAATCGGGGCGAAGCTTAACTGTCTGATTGAACTCCCCGATAGCATCCTGGTATTTCTGTTGGTCCTGATAGAGTATGCCGAGCTGATAATGAGCTTCGTAGAAATTCGGAGCTGCCGCAATCGCTTGTTTGAGCAGAGCCTCGATTGTGCCCAAATCGGCGGCAGGTTCTCCTTTGGAACGCTGCCACAGGCTCATGGCATAGTAGTAGATCGCCGGTCCATTGTTGGGGTAGAGCTGCACAAACTTTTCCAGGCGCTTGCGTATGTCGGGGATGAGCGCTGGTGAGACCGTACTCACTTTGCCCAGAAATTGAAAGGGCTTTGGGTCCGTCGGGTCGAGATCTACTGCCGCACATAAGGTTTTTACGGCGTCATCGTACCTGTTTTCCGCATATAGGGTTACCCCTAGTCCAACCATCAACTTCGCTGAGCGAGGATACTTCTGTACTCCGTAACGGAAAAAAGTAGAAGCATTGCCTAGAAAGCCCTCGTAATTCTTGTGCTGCAGCAGAAACGAGGCCAGGTCAAAGATGTTTTCCTCGCTCGGGTCCAGCTGGGCGGCGCGATAGTATTCGGTTGCGGCGCTCTTGTAATCGCCGGACTTCTCAGTCGCTTCCGCGAGCAGATTATCCAGTTCCGCGGTCTCGTGTTGCGCGATCATCTGGTGAAGCTGCGCTGAGGCCTTCACCGTATCGCCGGAATTCAGGTAGGCCAGGGACAAATCGTAGCCGGTGTTGTAGTCCTGGGGATTGAGATGCTGAGCTTTTTCGAGATAAAGGATGCCGTCAGGCAAGCGATTCTGCTGCAGATAAAATTCGCCCAGGCGCTGCTGCGCGCTGAAGTCGTTGGGGTTTTGCTTCGCTGTTTCGAGTAGGGCCTGCTCTGCTTCCAATAGGCTGGGCGAACCACCCAGCGGGGCAGCTCCCGGGCCGGATTGGAGACCGAGAGCTGCCATGGCGGCGAAGTGAGTGACCAGAAACATCATCCCGACCACACGCAACCAGCATGGAGCCTTTAGATACATCGGGATGAGTATAGCTCCTGACGCCTACCAGTAGTACTTCAATGCGAATTGGATCTCACGCGGGTTGCTGCGCGTCGTAGTGGACTGGCCAAAATTCAGCGTATCCCGGTAGTTGTTGTTCGAGGGCAAATTAAAGCTTGGTGTGTTGGTCAGATTGAATGCCTCGGCCCGGAACTGCAAGCGTGTCGTCTCCGTCACGCCAAATTCCTTGAAGATGGAGAAATCAAGATCATGGAAACCGGGACCGTTGACCTGGGTGTTCGATCCGCCCAGGGGAGCAAGATCGCCGTTACCGATGGTGGTTGCCACCGGAGGATCCGTGAACGCCGCGGGGTTGTAATAGTGAGCGGGCCCGCCCGAACGATACTTGGTGACAGCAGGGACGATGTCGGCGTAGCAAGTACCCGTAGTGGCGGTAGTTGTGGTTTGGCAGGGAATATATTGTGGAGGACCACTGTTAAGCGTCAGGATCCCATTGGCTATCCAACCTCCAAGCAGCAACTGAGCAGGTCCATGAAGATCGCTCAGGAAGGCTTTGCCCGAGCCAATCGGTAGTTGATAAGTGCCGCTGGCCACGAAGGAATGATTGATGTTGAAGGAGGCCAGGCCACGGTCATACGAGATCCCGGTAATTTGTGGAGCGCGGTAGCCGCCCACACCACCGTCACTCAATAGGTCTCCAGCATCGGTCAACGTCCGCGCCCAGGTATAGCCGGCCAGCATGTTGAAGCCATGGCTGAACCGGCGTTCATATTTGGTTTGCAGCGAGTTGTAACTGCTGGATCCGGCGGTCTCGTCGTAAGACGCGCCGTTGGCGAAGTCAGGAAACGCAAGGTACGGAGTGATGGGCGTACCCGGTGGCAGAATCTGCGATGGATTGTTGGTGCCGGAAAACGCCTCGATATGCCGTCCAACGGAACCAACGTAACCCGCCTGGATTGAGTCCTGGGAAGTCAACGCGTATTGCACCATCAGGTTGAATCCCTGGGTGTAGGGCGTCTGGTAGTGGAGTTGTACTCCTCTAAATTGCAATCCATTGCCGCTTACGTTCGCCGGGTTGAGGCTGATGCCGCTCAATCCGTTTTCCAATGTGCCGTAGGAGCCGTCGGGGAAGATGGTAGGAGTTACGCTGCCAACTCCTCCATTGGAAGAATCCTGGAAGGCCAACACGTATTCAAAGGGGTAGTTGTAACCAAGGCTCGGATCGCCCCCGCGATTTTCGAAGGCCCCGTAGAAGATCCCATAACCCGCGCGAGCAACGAGTTTCTGGGTTACCTGGTACGAAACACCAAATCTCGGGCCAAAATTGCCCTTTTGCGATATGCCTAGGCCGGTACCGTATTGGTTCGTGTACACCAACTGAATTCCGTCCTTCGCCAGGTCCTGCGTAAAACTGGTGGAGAGCGGGGTCTTGGTCTTGTTCGCGGAAGTCATGATGAATTGCGCAGTCGAGCCTGGGATTCCAGGTACGAAGTTGGCCTGGGCGCCATTGGTATCGCCTACCTGCCCAAAGTATTCCCAGCGCAAGCCGAGATTCAGTGTCAGGCGAGGCGTGACTTTCCAATCATCCTGAAAATAGACTCCGTAGTAGTTACGATTGCTGTGCAGGTAGCCATAGTTGGAGGCCTGTACCTGATCGGACCCGCCCGAGTTGTTGACGCCGTTGGGAACCGTCGCTGCCATCGGCGAGAGCAGGTATTGGGCGGTGCCGGTAAGGTTGTCCGTTTGATTCGGAATGGACGCATATCTGCCGTCGAAGTCGAAGGCGCCCTTGGATTCCGGCGGCGCCAGCCACGGGAAGTACAGGTACTGGAACTCAACACCGCCTTTGAAGCTGTGCGACTTGTAGACTTTGGTCAGGTTCTCGGTAAGTTGGGTAGTGTCACTGTAGCGATCGCCAGGGAGCCACTCCGAGCCGCCCAGGTTGTGGACGTTACCCAAACTCATGTAGGGAAGGCCGCCGTTGCCGGCAAACTGGGGAACACCAGTGATTCCGAATTGGGCGGGAATGCCCAGGGTGTTTGCCGTCGTCGGCACGCGGGTGGTATGTTCCTGGCCGTAGCCGAAGCGTACTTCGTTGATTAGTGTCGGCGTGAAGACGTGTGTGTAGCTGACCGCTACTCCGTATACATCCCACTTCTGTGTGCCGTCACCATAGCCACCGCCGTCGGCGACTCCTCCAAATGGAGGGGGCACGTGTTGCGTGTTGTTGATGTAGCTGTAGCGTCCGAACATCTGGTTCTTTTCGTTGAAATGTTGATCGGCGCGGATGTCGAACGTAGTTTGCCCCGTGGTATTGACGGTCGTGGTCTGGTAGTTGTTTTGCACCCCGGCTATGTTTTGTGCCGGAAAGAGCTGGAGAAGCTTGATGGCGTTGGCGTCCAGACGGCCGGCGGGGAGTTGATTGTTGGGAAAAGCTTCTCTGACATAGCCGTTCTTGGTGGCCATGATTCCGGTCACAGGGTCCACTTGGCCGGCTGTAACCGCGCGTGTCGTTGCCGGATCAAAAATCTGTCCGTTGCTGAAGGAGCGCCCCAGGGCGTCCGTGCGTTGGAAGTTTCCCGTTGCGTTTAATAGATCGGCGAAGTTGGTGAAGCCGCTGCTCGCCTGTGCCGTGGTTGGAACCCAGATGCCGCTCTGCAGCACTCCCTGGTGGATTTGCGTGCCTTCATAGTCCGCGAACCAGAATGTCTTGTCCTTGATGATTCGTCCGCCGGCAACCGCCCCGAACTGGTTTTGCCTCAGTTCCGGCTTGCGTTGGGTTGCAGGGTCTGAAAAATAGGCGTTGGCATCGAGAGCGTCATTGCGGAAAAACTCCCATACTGTGCCATGAAAGCCGTTGGTGCCGGATTTGATGGTGGCATTCACGATCGCGCCGCCGGCGCGTCCAAATTCCGCGCTAAAGTTGTTGGTCTGAATATTGAATTCCTGGATGGCGTCGACCGGGGGCTTCACCACGTCGGCTTCACCGCTTAGAAAATCGACATCGTTGCTGTTGTTGTCGATGCCGTCCAGAAGGTAGTCGTTCTGGGCAGGGCGGGTACCGTTGGCGGCAAACTGATTGCCCGCCCGGGCCCCTTGCTGGGCCTGCGTGACACCGGGGGTAAGGGTGGCCAGCATGGTCCAGTCACGGCCGTTGAGGGGCATGCTCTCTACCGTGGTTGCCCCGATCACCTGGCCCACGACGGCGTTTTGCGTCTGCAGTAGGGCAGCCTGCGCGGTTACCTGCACGGTCTGGCTTGTCGATCCGGCTCGCAACTCAAAGTCCACGACGGCCTGCTGTTGGATATTCAGCTCGAAGGCGGCATTTTCCGCCGTGCTAAAACCGGCATGTTCGACGCTGATTCGGTAGCTGCCGATCTTGAGCGGGGTCACGATATAGGTGCCGTCCGCTCGGGTCGTGGTGGTGAATTGCTCTGACGTCCCCTGATTGGTAATGGTCACACGCGCGTCGGGAATGACCGCACCCGTCTGGTCCTTTACCGTTCCCAGAATCGTGCCGGTATCCACTTGAGCGACTGCCGAACACGTGCCGAACAGCAGCACACAAGTTGTCAGGAGTATCCCCACCCAGCTCTTATTTAGTAACTTGCTCATGGTGCCTCCATCTCCCATAGGGAGAAATAGAACCTCAAAGCCCAGCGTTTTAATCGGTTGCCCGTGTGACCGTGTACGATACCATCATCACGAAATGAATAGGATTTAAAAGAAACGCAACTATAAGAATAGATTGCAAGAACTGTCAAGGGCTTATTTTCGTGAAGGTCACCGGAAGACCCAAGTCACCGGATCGCAAGGCTTTCTCGCTTGAAGGGAAGAGAAGGGTGGGGCCTTTGAAGGCTGGACTGCAGCTTGTCCCCACATGCAGACGAGGCTGCCGTTGGGCCACCTTGCAGGGAGATTGGAATCGTTTGTTTTTGAAGAAATGGAAGCTTGACAACCCTCATTTATGAGCAATACCGTTAACGAACACGATTTACCTTTTAGCGATGCGGCGTTTAATCGACTCTCGTGGGTGGTCAGGTTCACCCAGGACTAACGTCGTGGGCCACTTTCAGCCTGAGCTGTCCGAATTAGCGCGCAAATGGCCTTCTGGACGGCGCAACTTGCTGAATGCGTGGAAGAGAATGGCAGTGCTTCCGTCCATCCACCTCGACTAATGCCAAGGGCGGCGGCCCAGCTTGGCGTGGGTGGAGGTGGATGGTCAGAGCTGTAGGGAGTTGTTAGAGGGAAGGGCGCACAGCAGGTCCCTCGGCTCCGCTCGGAGGCTGTGACTTTTTAATTTCCCTTGTGGTCTGTGGCCGGAAAGCTCCGAAGAGCATCTGCCAAGAAGCATCGCCGGGGTCCTTCGACTGCGCGCATAAACCCTCTGTTATGCGATAGATCTGCGAGGCGCTTCGCTCCCCGGCCGCCGGGGCAGGCAGGATGACGCCTTTCTGGAGGGGATTGAAGAACATCTGGTCGGGTGCAAAAAACACGAAAAGATCAAAAAGTCACAGACTCTCGGGATGACAAAGTTGAGGGCGGCGGCCCAGCTTGACATGGGTGGAGATGGATGGACGGAGCTATAGGGAGTTGTTAGAGGGAAGGGCGTACAGCAGGTCCCTCGGCTACGCTCCCACGGCCCGCCGGGGCAGGCGGGATGACAAAGTTGAGGGCGGCGGCCCAGCTTGGCGTGGGTGGAGATGGATGGACGGAGCTATAGGGAGTTGTTAGAGGGAAGGGCGCACAGCAGGTCCCCATTCGACTTCGCTCAGGGCAGGCTCTCGGCTACCTCCGGATTTCCTGTCAGTCTTAGTGGCGTCGGTAAACCTCGGCCCCGACGCAGTTGGTTGTAAAAGAGGTCCGGCCTTAGCTACTGAGGAACTGTTTGATCCGTCTTTCCATTTCGCCGTAGCCTGTTAAGTCGGATCGCGTGTAAGTGCATGTCCGGGAAGACACGAGGTGGGTTCTCTCATAATGATGCCGGTTCCTATCGCCTCCTCCCCAACCGCTCCCACTGCTACCAGGACGTTCAACCAACCCTATCTTTGGGGTATCTCGCTAGCCGCTGCGCTGGGTGGCCTGTTGTTTGGTTACGACTGGGTGGTGATTGGCGGCGCCAAGCCGTTCTATGAGCCCTATTTCCAGATCCACAGTCCGGCCCGTCAGGGCTGGGCGATGAGTTGTGCCCTGGTGGGGTGTTTGTTGGGAAGCATTGCGTCGGGGTATCTGAGCGATCGCTTTGGCCGCAAGCGCATGCTTATCGTTGCCGGCTTTGCCTTTGCCCTCTCATCGGTGGGTACGGGACTGGCTGACAGTTTTCTGCAGTTTGTGCTTTGGCGCATTGCTGGAGGCATCGCGATCGGCCTGGCATCCGCGCTTTCCCCGATGTACATCGCGGAGGTCGCTCCGGCAGAATTCCGGGGTAGATTAGTCGCGACCAATCAATTTGCGATTGTCATCGGCATTTTGATGGCACAGGTGGTGAACTGGCTGATCGGTAGGCCGCTTCCGCCCGGCGCAACATGGATCCAGATACGTCAGTCGTGGGATGGCCAGCTTGGCTGGCGCTGGATGTTCGGCGTTACCGCGATCCCCGCGGGCCTCTTTGTACTGGCGATGTTTGTAGTCCCCGAGAGTCCGCGCTGGCTTGCCAAGAAAGGTCTGCGGGCTCGTTCCGAGAGCATTCTGTCCCGTATTGGCGGAGTTGCCTACAGCGCTCGCGTCTTCGCGGAAGTCGAGGAGTCGCTCACCCACAGCGCATCCGAGTCGCCTTTGCGCGAGCTACTCAATCGGCGTTACACGCGGCCTTTATTGTTGGGCATTGGGCTTGCAGTCCTGCAGCAGTGGTGCGGCATCAATGTCATTTTCAATTATGCCCAGGAGATCTTCACCGCAGCTGGCTACAATCTTTCCAGCATGCTGTTCGACATCATGGTGACCGGTTTCGTGAATCTGATCTTCACCGTGCTTGCGGTGTTCACCGTTGACCGGCTAGGGCGGCGCGCGCTTATGCTGGCGGGCTCGGGCGGCTTGGCCATCCTCTATGTCTGCCTAGGATCCGCTTACTATTTTCATCTGCGCGGATTCGCCGTCCTCCTCCTGGTTGCGGCGGCAATCGCCTGCTATGCCATGACCCTGGCCCCTGTCACCTGGGTACTCCTCTCGGAGATCTTTCCCAATCGGATTCGTTCCGCGGGAATGTCGGTCGCTACCACTTCTTTGTGGAGCGCCTGCTTTGTCTTGACATATACATTTCCCGTGCTCAATCAACGCCTGGGTGCCGCCAAAATCTTCTGGCTCTACACCGTCATCTGCCTGGCCGGCTTTGTCATGCTATTCAAGTGGGTGCCGGAGACGAAGGGACGCACTCTCGAAGCCATCGAGGGCTTCTGGAAATAGGAGCGCTGGTTGCCGTCTTCTCTCCAGTCAAACTTAAGTGCGCTAAAAGCGCGATAATTCCCCTTGTCCGTGCCGGCTCGCCGATCCTTCCTCGATCACGACCGCTCTGCTGCGGAATTTCTTCAAGTGGGTGACTGTTTCCATCTTTCACCTGGTCATACGGGTTGCACGTCTCTATGTCTTAAGGCGAGGATCAAATGGGTACGAGAATACATCTGCTATCTGAAACTTTGTGGCCTGGGCGTGAGAAGGGTTAAAGAGGAAATTTACTGTCTCAGGCACGAGTGCGCTTGGCACACGGAGCAAAACGCTCTCGTTTTTGTTAAGCCACGCAGGCCCCAAATCACGAGTCACGTGCAAGCGCGTCCGCCAGTCCTGCGGCAATTTCGTTGTTTCAACAGAAGGAATATTTACATCCGGCCCCTCGATTTTCAGCAGCGTGAATTCGGGAGGCACATCGTTCGCGCTGGTGTGGACGCAGACTTCGAGCAAGGCAGAGGCCGGCGTTTCTGCCAGATAAACGATCGGATGGCCTGCATAGTGCCATCGTCCGGCAGCTCTCAGTCCACCGATTCCGCTGAGATCACGATGGCGGCTGATTCGCCACAAAATCATCAGACGAACATGCCTTCGTCAATCTGAATCAATAGTTCCTCTGCGATCCTGCTACCTGTATCGGTCTTAAGTAGTGAGAGAGGCGTTCGCCCGTCGAGCCTTGCATGGGGTCTCCGCAGCCAGGCGAAGGCACGTTCTCGGCTGCCATAAACCGACTCCGCCAGGGAAAGAACCCGAAGGACACGCAGTACACGGTCGGATTCCTCCACGGTCAGCTTTTCACGGCGGGAACGGCGATGCTGGAGAGTCCGCGACGGGATGACCACAGTATCAATTTCTGCCCGTTCCAGACCAAGTGCAGCCAGGCGTTTAATTACCGACAGAGCCAGTCTTCCCTCTACGATGCGAAGAATCTCGCCCTCCGTGGCCGGAGGTTGTAATCCCAGCCAGTCACCGATCTGTGCGCTGGCAGCCTTCATAGGAGAATCATCCTCCTACATCGTGCCACAAAAACAAGGGCAAAGTGCTTAATCCCTGTTCTAGATGCGGAAGGCTGTCATTGGACCGGGGGCAAAGCCGGGGGGTGTTCTGCTGCCATGAGAAGATTTTGTTCGAGAGAGCATAACCGCCTCCTTATCTTAGGGATCGGGGTGAAACCTAAAGTCTTCTACCACCATTGGGGGATAAGGTAGCCGGTTTGATAACACCCCATCGGGCGAAATGTAACCCCGCAGTTCTAGATAATGATCTAGTCGGCTTCGGGCCCGGTCCTTTGGGCATCCTCTAAGCGCGACGGAGACATTATGAGCAAAAATATAGTTTTGTGTGCCGATGGGACCTGGAACACTCCGCATGGCGTTGCGGTGACTGTTATAGATACCAACGTTCGCAAGCTTTACCTTGCGCTCACCAACGACCCGTCGCAGCTCAAGTATTACGACAGCGGCGTCGGCACCGATGGCACCCCGATTGACCATCTGACAGGTGGCGCCATGGGAGAAGGCTTGTTCCAGAAGGTGCAGGATTGTTACGCGTTCCTCGGGAATGTCTACGATCCTGGCGACAAGATCTTCCTTTTTGGATTCAGCCGGGGCGCGTTTACCGCGCGCAGTGTTGGTGGCATGATCGCGGGTTTTGGTGTTCCGTCGGTCAATCTGGACAATCGAACTGTTCCCGACATATTTGCCGCATACCGGGAGCCTGATCCTGACAAAAAGAAGGAATTGAAGGAGAAACTGACAGCTGCGTATGGCCTGATGGACGTCACGGTCGAGATGGTCGGGGTGTGGGATACCGTGGGATCACTGGGAATCCCAGGCATATTTTTCAATGCGTTGAATGCGAAAAAATATGGCTTCCTCGACACCACGATTCATGAGTGCATCAAACATGGATACCACGCCATATGTATCGATGAAAGACGCGCCCAATTCAAGCCGACGCTGTGGACGAATTTCGACGGGTCAGCACTTGCAAACAATGGTCAGGTCGAGCAGGTCTGGTTCCCGGGTGTGCATTGCGATGTCGGGGGAAGCTATCTGGAGTCCGGACTCTCGGACATCACACTCAGCTGGATGATCCAGAAGGCGAAAAAACATGGCCTGGTGTTTTCTCCGGAAGCGGTAGCGAAGTACCTCACACCTTCGCCAGAAGACGTCAAGGGCCAAGCTCATGACGAATGGAAGATCGTTCCTTGGGGATTACCAGAACACCGGGATATCCCGTCTGTCGCGACCATGTCAAACACCGTACAGGCGCGATTGGATGGGGGCACTCATTACGCTCCCGAGAACGTAAAGGTTGCCGGCGGTAGGTTGAGCGGGTATTCAATCGCCCAAGTGCTGCCGTATAAAGATATCTAAAGATCGCAATTCGCTGATACCGCTCATACGGTCCTAAAAGCATGGGTGCGGCGCTTCTGGGTTTTTGGGATTTCCCCCACGTTCGAAAGCGGCGCGAGCATGCGTGTAACCATCAATGCCGCAGACCGCACATCCTCTTTCACCGCGCTCAGTTTGGCCTGCATGCGCGCGCTGGGTCCGGAAATACTAAACCCTGCGATCGCCCTCTGCGCATCATTGAAGATAGGCGCAGCAATACAGGTGACCCCACTGAGGTTCTCTTCAAGGTCGCGGGCAACTCCCTGCTCGCGCACCGTTGCCAGGTTCTCCATAAAATGAGACTTGCGGGTGATCGTTTGTGGAGTCTTCTTGGTGAGTGGTTGATCGTTGAGAATCGCATGAATTTCCGCCTCCGGCAAAAAGGCCAGGAGGGCCTTGCCCAACGCAGTGCTATAAACTCTGAGAAAGATAGGCTGGATTGCGGACTCATCTCGCACCGTAGTGAGTGACTCAATCCGCGCGATTGACGCCGACTAACAACGGAAACGGACGGAAATGACCAAGTTAAGAAGTCAGGGCTGGTTTGGTAAGAATGATCGCGACGGTTTTTCCCATCGCAGCTGGATGAAGAATCAGGGTTGGCCCCACGATCTATTTGACGGACGTCCAGTCATCGGCATCTGCAATACATGGTCCGAATTGAATCCTTGCAACGCCCATTTTCGTGAACTCGCCGAATGCGTGAAGCGCGGCGTGTGGGAGGCGGGTGGTTTTCCGGTTGAATTTCCCGTGATGTCGCTCGGGGAATCGCAGCTTCGTCCGACCGCAATGCTCTTTCGCAACCTGGCCAGTATGGACGTGGAAGAATCCATTCGCGGCAACCCGATGGATGGGGTGGTGCTGCTGATGGGCTGCGACAAGACAACGCCAGCCCTGGTGATGGGGGCTGCTTCGTGCGATCTGCCAACGATTGGCTTGTCCGGCGGTCCCATGCTCACCGGCAGATTCCAGGGCGCTGAACTGGGTTCGGGCACCAGCGTTTGGCAAATGACCGAGTTGGTGACCGCAGGCAAGATGCCAGTGGCTGAGTTCCTCGAAGCAGAGAGCTGCATGAACCGTTCCAAAGGTCACTGCATGACGATGGGAACGGCATCGACAATGGCCAGCATGGTTGAGGCGCTGGGAATCTCGCTTCCCGGCAATGCTGCCATCCCGGCGGTGGATGCACGTCGTAGCACCCTCGCGCAACTGACCGGCCGCCGTATCGTGCAGATGGTTCACGAGGATCTTCGTCTCTCGAAAATCCTGACCAGGCCGGCGCTGGAGAATGCGATCGCCTGTACTGCCGCCATCGGCGGCTCGACTAACTCAGTGATTCATTTGCTCGCAATCGCCAGGCGTGTTGGTGTGCCGCTTTCTCTGGATGATTGGGACCGGCTCGGATCCGAGCTTCCATGCCTGGTGGATTTGCAACCTTCGGGCAAACATCTCATGGAGGACTTCTATTACGCCGGTGGCGTGCCTGTCGTGTTGAGGGAGTTAGGCGAGGCAGGAGTCCTGCACCGGGATGCGTTGACCGCCAATGGGAAATCGATCTGGGAGAATGTTGCGCAAGCACAGTGCTGGAATCGGGAAGTGATCCGAACGTTTCCCGAGCCGTTCAAGCCCAAGGCTGGGATCGCCGTGCTGCGCGGCAATCTGGCCCCGGATGGCGCCGTCATCAAACCCTCAGCCGCCGGCCAGCACCTGATGCGCCATACAGGAAGGGCCGTTGTTTTCGACACCATCGACGACCTGCACGCTCGCGTCAACGATGAGAATCTCGACATCGATGAGCATTGCGTGATGGTCTTGAGAAACTGCGGTCCCCGTGGGTATCCCGGCATGGCGGAAGTAGGGAACATGCCAGTACCGGCGAAACTCCTGCGCAAAGGCATTACCGACATCGTGCGCGTCTCAGACGCCCGCATGAGTGGTACCGCTTACGGAACAGTGGTGCTGCACATTTCGCCGGAGGCCGCCATCGGTGGACCCCTTGCTCTCGTGCGATCGGGAGATATGATTACGCTCGACGTGGCCGCTCGCGTGATTCGGGTGGAAGTGGATGACGAAACCCTGGCACAACGCAGAGCCGAGTGGACGCCGCCACCTGCACCCGAACGTGGATGGGCCAAGCTGTATGTCGATCACGTCCTGCAGGCGCACGAGGGGGCTGACCTGGATTTCCTGATTGGGTGCAGCGGCGCGGCGGTCCCGCGAGAGTCTCACTGAGGCAGGGATCGGATTACCCGTTCAAAGCGGAAAGCAGATGAACGACATTTCTGCTTGCGCCGATTCACCAGGCTTCAGGACGATCAGGCCAAGATTGCTTTGGTCATTTTCGACAATGCGATTCCATGCGCCGGCGGCGTGGGTTTGCGGTTCGACGCAAAAGAATGGCTTGGCCGGATCACAATAGAGCATGAGGTGCTGAAACAGGGGAGCGGCCTCAATACGTAGACCAAACCCACTTTGGGGAAAAGTGATCTCCGCACGGCCATCCCATCCGCCATAGCAGTTGTCGCGCCAGGCCGGCGGTAAATGTCGAGCCGCGGAAAAATCAAGTTCCGGAGGCGTAGCGATTCGTTCCGTGGCCACCCTCCCAGAGCCCCCTAGCCAATAATGTGTTGACCGGAATCGAAGGGTCACTTCAGCTTGACGATTCCAAACGGGATGTTGTCCAAAACCGAACGGCATCGCATGATTACCGCGATTGGTGACACCTGTTGTTACCGTCAGACGATCGGGATGCAGATGAAAGCGTTGGAATGCTGAAAATGAATAAGGTTCATGGGAAGTGAGATGTTCAAGGCGCAACTCGGCTGAGGACTCGCTTGCAGCACCTACGGTCCAGTTCGACTGCCAGCCAGTTCCGTGGATCGCGAACGGCTCCCCGGGAACGTTTGGCTGTAGTTGATAGGTGCGTCCTTCGAAGTCAAAGCGGTTGCCGATGATTCGGTTCGCGAAGGGCACCATGGGGAACATTGAAGCGCCGCCGGCATTACGGTCGGCCCGTGCCTTGTCTGGCATCGATCGCATCAGATTGACAAGGCCGTCGGGCCGCCGCATACGGAATGAGGCGACGCTGCCTCCCACCTCCGGCGCGAGCTCAAGCAGTAAGTCACCCGCTGTCAGAGTCAACAGGGAAGGTGCACCTGTCATGCGGTCGGCGCTTGCGCCTTTTCATGGCGAA
The DNA here is from genome assembly GCA_963746595.1 of uncultured Acidobacteriaceae bacterium. Taxonomy (GTDB): domain Bacteria; phylum Acidobacteriota; class Terriglobia; order Terriglobales; family Acidobacteriaceae; genus PALSA-350. Next base: position 173,067 of record CAVVBS010000006.1, on the reverse strand, counting down.
CAAAGATGCTTTGCACAACAAATAATAGGAAGGCGCTGATCGGCAGGAGCCAAATCCCGGCTTTGACCGTGCTTCCCTTGGCCACATAACCGATGGCTGCGGGCAACAGCATGCTGCCGGTAAAGCCGGCGGCCATCAGTAAGCCAAAGATCGTCCCGAAAATCTCCGGAAAGAATGTGCTTGCGATCCCAATTGTCGTGGGGAAGATGGGAGCATAGCAAAGACCGCAAACGACCACGGCGGCAATCGTTATTTGCAGATTCCATCCTAGTGCCAGGAACACCAAGGCAACCACCGCGCCGGCCGCGCACGCCGCCACTACGATCGATCCACGGATTCTCTTGGTGATCTCGCTTGCTATCAGCCGTCCCACCATCATGGACGCAAAGAAAGTAGTGAGAACAATGCTTGAGGTGCGTGCCGACGACGAGAACTCCTGCTCAAAGTAAGTACGAAGCCAGCCTCCCGTTGAAACTTCCAGCGACGAATAGAGGAGGATCACCGCCGCGAGCAGCAGAATGGACTTGTTCAGGAGGGCGCTGCGGATAATAGCCCAGTCGAGTCCACCCTTCGACCGTGCGGAGGGAAAGGTTTGCGCGAGGCTCAGAACCCCGGGGACCGCATTCGCGGCTCCCATAATCACCAGCGTGGGCGCCAAGCCAAAACTACGGGCCATCAATGTAACCAGCACCGGGAACCCCACGGTACCCAGGCTAAAGAAGGCATTTGCCAGGTTGAGCTTGGCGGACGGGTTTTCCGGGTAGAGATCGGCGACGAGCGTGTTGGCTCCGCTGTTGATGCAACTTGCCCCCGCACCCAGCACGAACACTAGCATTGCCAGAACCTGATAGCTGTGCACGATGCTGATCGTGGCCAGCGCCACGGCACAAAGCAACGAACCACTCGCCAGCACCGGCTTCTTGCCAAACCGGTCGATGAGTGGGCCGGCAACGAAGGACATGGGTACCTGGGGCAGGAAGAGCAAGCTGATGAGTGTCCCGCTCTGTTGAATGTCGAAACCAAAGCGCGTACGGAGTTCTGGCAGGGTAGCGCCGAGAAAGGCGACTAAGGTCCCAAAGGCAAAGGTTCCAGAACACGCGGTGGTCATTAGATACGAACGCGCCGTCTGTCGCGCGGTGCCGAGGGCGGTCATAAGGGCAGCGTGTCTCCTGAATGGCTGTTCTAGAACATCATTCGCAAAGAGGGTAAATCTGTGACGGCGCGTATCGTGGCTTTTGTGTATTATAGCCTTGGTTTCGGAACACAGTTCTGAATTATTCAGAGGTGGACGAGTGAATCTCAGCCGCAGCGAATTCCTGAAGTTGATGGCCGGCGTGGCCGGCACTGCTTTTATCCCGCAGGCTCGGGCCAATCCGTAGGGTCTGCCACTCGGTATTCAGCTGTATACCGTTCGCAACGATCTTAAAGCGAATTTTCCCGGGACTCTGGCGAAACTCGTCGCCATGGGCTACAAGGAAGTCGAAGCAGGCTTCACCGATGAAGGGACCATCGATTTCAACGGGGGCGCCCCGCTGAAATTTAAAAAGATGCTGGATGATGCGGGTCTCCGCGTACCCAGCTCTCATTTCCCTGTGCCTGACAACGATGACCAGTGGGCTAAGAGCATCGAGCGAGCGCACCAGCTCAAGCTTGAATATATGTTGTGTGCCGGGCCCCCGGGAGGAACCGACTCCCTCGAAGCCTGGAAGCGGGCGTCGTCATTTTTCAATAACCTCGGCAAGCTCACCAAGAGTGCCGGAATGCAATTCGCTTATCACAATCACAATCACGAGTTCCGCGTGTACGACGGTGTGGTCGCCTACGATGAGCTATTGCGTTCCACCGATCCCAGCCTGGTAAAAATGGAGCTGGATTGTTTCTGGATGACCTTGGCGGGCAAAGACCCTGTGGAGTATATGCGCAAGAATCCTGGCCGGTTTCCGCTCCTGCACATCAAGGGTTTGAAGCCTGGCTATGCTCCGACCACCCACGGTTTCGAAGGCAATCCCTTCATGGAGGTCGGCCATGACAGCATCGACTGGAAACGCATCTTTGAAGCCGCTCGCGTGGGAGGCTTGAAGCACTATTATGTCGAGCAGGACCAGTGGGATCGGCCGTCGCTGGAATGCGCGGCCATGAGCGCGGCTTATCTCAAGAGCCTCCAGGTCTGAAGGCGGAGAAGACGAAATGAAACTGGGGCTTTTTACCGCGTTGCTTTCGAAGGTTTCCCTGGATGAGGTGATTGCGCGCGTCAAGCCGCTTGGCATCGAAGCGATTGAGTTGGGCACAGGAAACTACGGTAAGCCGGCTCACATTCAGTTGGACCTGATCGACCATCCTGAAAAGCTGAAAGAGTTGCAGAAGAAGCTGAAGGATGCGGGGCTTTTTATCAGCGCTCTGGGATGCGGCGGCAACGTCCTGCATCCTGACAAGCAAATCGGCGATGCGCACGCCGCAACCATGCGGCGAACGGTTTTACTGGCCGAAGCCCTGGAGATTCCCACGGTCATCAACTTTTCCGGTTGTCCTGGGGACTCTGAGCATTCCAAATATCCCAACTTCGTCACGGTGGCCTGGCCGCCAGACTTTCCCGAGCTGCTGCGCTGGCAATGGGAAGAAAAAGTCATTCCCTTTTGGCAGAAGGAGTCGCGGTTCGCCGCCGACCACGGCATACGGGTCGCGCTCGAAATGCATCCCGGGTTTGTGGTCTATTCTCCAGAGACTCTACTCCGTCTGCGCGCCGAGACCGGGCCGAATATAGGTTGCAACTTCGACCCAAGCCATCTTTTCTGGCAGGGGATTGACCCCTGTCTCGCTGTTAGAAAGCTGGGGGAAGCGATCTTTCATGTGCACGCCAAAGACACGCGGATTTACGAAGCCAACTCCAAGGTGAACGGGGTTTTGGATACCAAGCCCTATGGCGATGAGATCAACCGGTCGTGGATATTTCGGACTGTTGGTTTCGGCCACGGTCCGGAGTTCTGGACTGACTTCATCTCGACGCTTTCCATGATTGGGTATAACGGCGTGATCTCCATTGAGCACGAAGACAGCCTCATGTCCCTGGAAGACGGGCTGGAAAAAGCAGCAGCCTTTCTCCGTCAGATTCTTATTCGGGAAAAGTTGTCAGAACTCTGGTGGGCCTAGCATCGAAATAAAGGCAAACAAGAAGGGCAGCGGCCATAACCTGGCCGCTGCCCTTCTGTTGATTAGCCCTCCAGCATTTTCACTTTTGGTGTAAACAAGGCAACCACTTCCGACGCGGCTTTGCCTCAAGAAAAGCCGCACCTCGGTGAACCCGACTATGCAGAGTAGAAGTGAAATGCTTTAAAACGACAGCTTGAGACCCGCCTCCATGGCGCGGGGTGGGGCGCCGGTACTGGTGATCTGACCGAACGTACCATTGCCGGCTGAGTTGTAGTCGGTGGCCGGCGTGCCGAACACCGTATGGTTGAAGGCATTGAACATCTCCCACCGGAACTGCACGTTATACCGTTCCCTGAAGGGGAAGTTCTTGGCAAAATTCAGGTTTGCCTGGTTCCATCCAGGTCCGTAGATAGGGTTTCTGCCCGCGTTCCCGAACGTTCCAGGAGCGTTATACGTAAAGGCCGACGTATTAAAGTACTCGTTCAGCCAGTGCGGCTTTCCGCCCTGGTGGACGTTGAGCTGGGAACCAGGGATCCGGTCCGCGTAGTCGTCGTAGACCTGTGCATACGAAGCATTGGAATCTCCGCCTCCAACGGCGAGAGGATTGTTTCCACCATTGATGCTAAGCGCTCTTCCGGAATGGAATTGCCAGGACCCCGCCAACTCCCAGTTGCCCAGGAAGCCACTCGCGATCTTCCCCAGGCTCTCGATTTTTGGCGATCGATAGACGAACGTATTGTTCCAGATTTGCGGCGTGTTGGAGTCGGACACTCCGTAGTTGAAACTAGGGTTGAAGGGGTCAGGCACCGAGCCGGTGTTCGATTCCGAGGCTTGGGAGCTTAAATCCATGGTCTTGGAATAGGTGTAGCTGGAAGAGAACTCCAGTCCTTGGGCGAATCGCTTTTGCAGCGATACCTGCCCCCCATTAAAGGATGCTGTCCCGATCGAGTCATAGCCGAGAACGGACTGGTAATTCGGGGCCAGCAGCCGGGCTCCGTTGTTATTGACGTCCGCCTGCGAACAGGTGGGGCTCACAGCAAGACAGCCGTTGTAAACACCTGGGCTAATCTCTATCGCCGTGGGATTGTGATAATCCTGGCGGCCGATGTACGCGATCGTCAGCAGGTAGTCGTTTTTGAAAGAATGTTCAATACTGACGTTCCACGTATTCTCCATCGCAGGCTGAAACCCTTTGGTGAAGACCGCGGTCAGGTTGACGGGCAGCGCAATCGCAACGTCGGACGGAGGCTTGAAACTCGGACCGGCATAAGGTGGAAACGGGTCTGTGAAGTTTGTCGGCGCCCAGCACGCATAAGGATCCGCAATTGTTAGCGTGCAGTTGCCGACGTTGTTGTAATAGATCTCGTACTCCGGGCTAAACGGCGCGTTGGCGCTTTGGTGGTTGTAGAAGGAAAAGTCGTAGGGAAGCGACATCAATCCATACGCAGCGCGGAAGGTCGTATTCGGCATGGGTGCCCATGCGACGCTGATGCGCGGCAAAAGGTTGTTCCATTTGCTGCTCCAGCCACCCGGCGCCACGCCCGCATCGCCCGGGAATACCAGGCCGAGCGGCGCATTGGTGAACCGAGTGCTTTGCTGCCCAGGATAGAAATCAGCCGTGTGCCCCAGGATAGAAACAGGAGCGATCTGTGGCTCCCAGCGCAATCCAAGGTTGACCGTTAGATTGGGCCGGAATTTGATCGAGTCCTGCGCATAGCCAGCACCATTTTTGGATGTGTAAAGGTTGTACTCACCGCCGGAGGACTGCACCTGGTTCACCAGACCCAGCAGGAAATCTGCATCGGAGTCGCCGGTCACGTTGCCGCTGAAGGTAGTGAGCGGATCGCCTTCCCAGGTTGCGTTCTCCAGGCCGTACTGCGAAATGAAGTTGAAGCCCGCAGTAAACGATTGTTTGCCGCGAATATAGGAAATCGTGTCATCCACGATCCAGCTATGGCGTCCTTGAATTACGGGAATGCCGCTCAGCGAGAAGCCATTGGTGCCCACCTGTCCCAGGAAATCGCTCTCCGTATTCAGGGCCGAGCCGAGAGCATTGAAGTCCAAGGGACCACCCCCGACTGCTTGCATATTGGGGATCGCCTGGCTGTTGTTCTTGTTGTATCCACCGCGCAGGTCGTTCACCAGGTTAGGACGGATCGTCCAAATGTGGCTGATCGACACGTTGAGCACCTGATCCAAAGCCGAGCGGGTACCGTTTACCAGGTAGTTGGGTGGTCCGCTATAGGGCGCTCGATTGTAGTTATCGTAGAAGGCGCGGCCGCTCAGCACCTGGCTCGCTGTGAGGTTGTAATCCACGCGCGTGGTGTACTCGTAGACGTTATTGATCTGCGCAACGCCGGCTACGTTCACCAGTCCGTTGGCGGCGCTTGTTGTAGGTAAACCTTTCTCGAATGCAGTTGAGAACGCGGCGAAGGTCGATGGGTCCACCTGGTTGTTGGGATAGATATTGGTGAGCGAGTGATCGAACCAATTTTTGTATAGTTGGTTTTCGACATTGCCCGAAGAGTCGCGATCGTTGCAGACTCCGGCGGTGAAACCGGTACTGCAAATTTGAGAGAAGTCCCCGGCGAGCTCGTTGTTATTCGGAACCTGGTAGCCGCTGGAGCTGGCAGAGATGCGTTCCCTGGTGAACTGCACATTGCCAAAGACAAATAGCTTGTTGTGGACAATTGGGCCGCCGACGGAACCGCCGAATTGATTTCGTTTGAGTGGGTTTGCCACTTTAGTGAAGTAGTCCGCGGCGTTTAATACGTTGTTGCGCAGAAACTCGAACCCGGTTCCATGCCATTGGTTGGTACCAGACCGCGTGGCGATACTTACGACGCCGCCGGCGGTATAGCCGTACTGGGCGTCGAAGTTGTTGGTGATCACGCGAAATTCCTGCGTGGCATCGGGGTTGGGAAATGGACTCGCAGTCTGAAAGTAGTTATTCATATGCGTGATGCCATCCAACTGGTAGAGAACGCCTCCAATGCGGCTGCCGTTTACGACGGCTGCGGTCTCATTGGGAGAGCCGCTGCCCACACCGGGAAGAGCTGTTCCGCCGGTCTGCGAAGCATCCACCGCACCCGGCGCTAACGCCACCAGCGCAGCTGGATTGCGGCCGTTCAACGGTAATTCGCTAATGGTCTGCTGATCGATCACCTGAGAGAGAGAGCCGCTGGTGGTATCGATCTCTGTTGCCGACGCCTGCACTTCGACGTTAGTGGTCGAGGTACCTGGCTTCAGGCTAAAGTTCGCGCCGGTGATCTGATCCGCCGTTAATGTCAGATTGGCCTGGGTCTGCGTTTCAAAGCCCTCGTGAGCCGCCGAAACGGTATATTGGCCGATCTCCAAAAAGGGAACTGAGTAGTCGCCCTTCGAGTTCGTGTCGACCGCTACGGTATGGCCGGTATTCACATTCTTGATGGTGATGTGGGCGTCCTGAATCACTGCGCCGGTTGAGTCGGTTACCGTTCCGTTGATCTGACCTCTACCGCCCTGCTGTCCGTACGCTATGGAACCGACGAGACACGCGAGCACATAAACTCCGATGATCCTGGCCCGAAATAGTGGTCTCATTCCCTGCTTCTCCTTAAAGTTCTAGCGACAATGCCCTCGAGGAGCCCAAACATCAATAATTCAGAATGGAGTTTTAAAACCGGTTAGAGCGAGTAAAGAGTGCCACGACTCTTAGAGGATCGTCAACAAAATAGTGGTACTTGGTTCTGTAATACGGAATCAGTCGCAAGGAAAGGGAGGAATCCGAAGGGGAGGCGGCGTTTTGTTTACTGATTCGTCATTCCGTCCAGAGTGGCTGAACGAGCTTTCTGGTTGAGTGCCAGGAGGCTCGCGTCATCAGGAAAAAGTTCAATGCCCGCCTTAAGTACGCGCAGAGCGTTTCGATAGTCTCCCAGCGTCATGAATTGCGCACCGAGCAACTCGTATATCTCGCGTACGTTGGGGTTCCGGGCGCGGGCTTTTTCCAGTAATTCCACCGCTTCGGGGATTCTTTGTTGGCCGATATTCAGCTCGGCCAGGAAGATCATGTCGTCGATATTGGCGGGACTGACCCGGATGGCCTGGGTCATGTATTGCATTGCACGGTTTCGTTGCGCCGGCGAGTCCTGGGAGGCAGCGCGCCGGGCAAGCGCGCGCAGCACAAGCGGATCAGTGGGTTTGGAACGCGCGAGCTGATCGAGAAGTTGATTCAGCTGCCCGCGAAATTCCTCATGTCCGTCCCGGTTGAGCGTGTCATAAACCTGCATCAACACCAAAGGTGGCACCGCGCTTAGATCTTCGCGCTGTCCCAACGGGGCGCTCAAGTGCAACAGTTTGGCGTCGACCGGTGGCGGGGCCGCCCCTTCCTTTGCAGGAATTGCATGGTCGGTCAGCGCGCCGTGAGCAATGGTCGCGACGGTGCGTTTCGGCATATGGCAGCTTATGCAGTTGTCCGCAGGGCTGGTCGCGAGCCGTTTTTCCTTGCTCAGGCTGCAGCTTTGCTCGTTGTGACAGGTAAGGCATCGTGCCCGGTAATAGCTAACCGCTGCCTCGCCCGATGGCTCCACGTGAGGATCGTGGCAGCTGATGCAATGCAGGCCGCCGGCAGTCGACCGATAACACTTGCTCAGCGTCATGCCGTAGTAATGCTCCAGCAGTGCGGTGCCGGAAGCGGACTGGGCGTCGACCGGCAATTTGAAAATCGACACTACCTTATCCAGAGGCATACCGGGCCGGAAATCCTGGTCCTGCATACCTGGAGCATTCACCCGCACGTCCTTTCCCTGGTGACAGCGCATGCAGATGTTATCCGCGAGCCAGCCGGAGAGGTGGGCAGGGTTCACAATGCTGGGGCTGGTCGCCTGTTGTCCCGCACTGTGCTCGGCCACGTGCAGCGCGCCTGGGCCATGACAGTTCTCGCACCCCACCGCCAACTCATCAAATGGCGGATCCTGATACAGGCCTACTTGTCCCGCCACTGGCTTGGGCTGTCCGCTATGGCAAGTAATGCACTGCGCGAGGATCGGCCGCGTGAATCCGCGGTTCTGAATATCGTAGCCGGGGGAGAAACTCCAGCGATGCGCCTGGCTGTAATAAGACAGAGGCGCCTCGAACAGGAAGCGGCCATGTTCCCCATCATGCTCAACAACGAACCCGATGCCGTTTTCGCCCGCGCCCACCGCATATTGCATCTTCACCGTTTGCCGGAACAGTTCTTTGCCGTTGCTATCGAGCGCATATTGGCTCTGATACCACTGCCCGTCTTTTCGCAGAACCTCGAAATATTGGCCCAGGTCCTTGTCGTACACCGTCGCCGGCGTGGGCAGATCGGCTAACGACGGATCATTGGCCCGCGTCATGGACCGGCCCATGTCGGTTTGGGTGAACGACCGGTAAATCGCGGCGTGGCAGGCGGCGCAAGTCCGCGAGCCCACATAATGAACACCCTTGGCCATGTTCCGAGAGGGAAGTGGAGCGTCGGCAACGGTCGCTGGCCCGGCGGGCAGTGACAGGCAAAGTCCCAAACCGCAAAGAACAGACGTCAGAAATGCGCGCCCGAGCCTCCCATGCTTACTCATTTGCCGGCTTCTCGGGCGGTGTCGCACCGGAAGTAATTCTCGCCTGTTGAGCCTTGGCCGCAAGCTCCTTCACCAACTCGGTTTCGTGCTTCGCTTCCGCGCGCTTCCCTAAGCGGAAGTCGATGCGTGCCAAGGCAACGTGGGCCGGAACCAGATCTGGCGCTTGTGCGATCACCTTTTCGATCAGCGCGGCCGCTTCTGTTGTCTGACCCTTCGCCTCGTAGGAGAGTGCGAGTTGCAGAGCCAGCGTAGTGTCTTTCGGATTGAGCCGATGTGCAGCTTCCAGTGCGGCGATGGCCTCTCCCAGGTTGGCGGATCCCTCTCGCCGCTCCAGAGAAGCCAGCGCTTCATAGTAGGCGGTGTCTTTCGGATTGATAGCGATGGCCTTCTTATATGACTGCTCTGCCTGGTCATAGTTGCCCAGGTTCAAATAGCTGTCGCCCAGCAGAAAATAAATTCGATCCTGTCGCGGGGGATTGGTCGCCAGGAGCTTTTGGAGAGTGGCCACGGAATCCTGAAACTGGGTCACACCGAAATACGCCAGGGCCAGGAAATACTGAAAGTCGGGAACACTCGCAAACCTGGGCTCGCCCGACTTGAGAAAGGCCAGAGCCGCTTGCTGCTGTTTCCAGGCCAACAACGTACGCGCCAGACCGATGGCAAAGTCAGGAGAATCGGGCGCCAGCTGTACCGCTCTCTCGAAGCAATCCGAAGCCGGAGCAAATTTCTTTTGCTCCAGGTAGATGCCCCCCAAAATTGCTCGCGACTGCGCCTGGTTCGGATCGGTTGCAAGGCTGCTCACCAACAGCTTTTCCGCTCCGGCTAAATCACCATGCTGAATCAGCATCCCTGCAAGCTTGGACTGGGCAGAAGGGCTGGCCAGGCCGGAGCGCAATAGCTCGTCGACTTCGCCGTCGGCCTTTGCCGGCGCTCCCAGTTCGAGGTAACACTCGATCAACGCGGCCCGCGCCTGTAAGCCGAGTTCATGGTCATCTTTCAATCGCAGTAGTGGTGCGATCGCATTCTTGTAGTCGCTCGTCTTCATGAGCAGCAGGCTGAAGTTCTTGAGCGCATCGCGATCGGTTGGATCGAGAGCAAGTCCGGCCCGGTAGGCCTCCTTCGCTTTGCCCAAATCGCCGGCGCGCCAATACAGAAGCCCGAGGTTGAAATCTGTTTGTGGTTGACGAGGGTCAAGGGTGCGCGCCCGTTCAAATGCGGCAATCGCCGCGTCGACATCATTCAGTTCTCCGCAGCTTGCTCCTAGATGGAACCAGAGGGAAGCGTCCCTCGGATAGACCTTGACCGCGCGCAGCAGGAGTTCTCGCGCCGTGGCAAAGTCCCCTTTCTCCATAGCAGCCTTGGCTTGCGGCCAGAGATTGGGGCCATCCTGCGGTGCTGGCGCGGAGACCCTCACCAGCCGTGCGGCGGACGGGCTTGCGAAAGAGGTGACCGCTGGTTTGGCCGCCGGATGATCGCCTTCCACGATGCGGTGGTAAGTATTCATCGCCGGCTTTTCCAGCCGGTCCACCGCGTGGCTGGGTGCCGGCCACTGGATCTCGATCCACTCAATACTGGCCTTGCCCGCACCCAAAATCTCGCGTGGGTCAGAACTCGATAGAAAGCTGCCGCCCGCGCCTTTCAGCCGTGAAAACACTTTTCCTGCGATGCACCAGCGAATCGTCGCACCGGCTGCTGCCGGGTTGGATTTGGTCGCCCGTAGGGCAAGCCCGAGCCAGTTGTTTCCTGAGACGGCGTTGTTCATGAGGATGTGCGGGGGACCGCCGTTCTCCGTAAAGACCACGTCGGGATAGCCGTCGTTATTGAGGTCGCCGACAGCCAGGCCGCGTGCTGCATAGTGGCGAAGGAACGCTGGCGACGCCACCGCGCTCACGTCCTCCAGCTTCACGCCGGCTAGATTGTGTAGCAACACCACCGGCTCGCGATAGGTAACGCCGCGGTTGCGCAGATCGACCAGATCGTCCGGGTGGCTGTTTACCTGGATCAGGTCGAGCCAGCCGTCGTTGTCGTAGTCCAGAAAGCGTAGGCCCCATCCGCTGAGCATGCGCGTAGGCCGCGCCAAGCCAATTTGCAGATTGAGGTCCTGAAAGGCTTCGCCGCCAGTGTTTTTGTAAAGCGAGGTGTTCTGCGCGTCGATGTTGGAGACGGTCAGTTCAGGGCTGCCATCGCCATCGAAATCCCCAGCATCGACGCCCATCCCGGAACGCGGCAGACCGTCCTCGTTGTAAGCCACGCCGGCTTCCACACCGATCTCGTCGAACTTCTTCCCGCCTTCATTCATCCACAGAAAGTTCGCCATGGTGTCGTTTGCGGCGAACAGGTCCATAAAACCGTCGTGGTTGATATCGGTCGCGACCACCCCCCAAAGCTTTCCCGGACTGGCGGCGATGCCGGTGCTCGCGCTCACATCCGCGAAATGACCACCGCCAAGGTTGCGGTAGAGATGGCTGGCTACCGGAGCAAATTGTTTGGGATTGCAGTAATAGGCCTGCTTCGTGGGCAGATTATCCGCCGAGCCGCCATAGGATGCGGCTAAGGGGCAGCTGCGCAAATCGGAGTAATCGGCAAACTCGCCGACGAAGAGATCGAGCCGGCCGTCATTGTCATAGTCGAACCACAGTGCGCTCGTTCCCCACTTGGGCGAGGCAATTCCGCTCGCGGCCGTAACGTCAGTGAAGGTTCCGTTGCCATTGTTGTGATACAGAACGCACTTTCCGAAACCGGAAATGAAGATATCGTCGAAGCCGTCGTTATCGTAATCGCCGATCGCGATGCCCTGAGCATAAAGGTCTGCGACGATACCCGCCTGTTTGCTCACATCAGTAAAAGTGCCGTTTCCGTTATTGCGGTACAGAGCATGTTTGAGGGGGGTCGAGGGATGGTAAAACGAGGAGGTTCCCGAGTTCACCAGCAGGATATCCATCAGGCCATCGTTGTTGTAGTCAAAGATGGCGACTCCGGGTCCTGCCGTTTCAGGTAAATAGCGCGCTCCGGAGTGTCCATTTTCATGGACCCAGGTGACTCCTGTTTCGCTCGGCAAAGCCTCTCGAAACAGGTCGGAACCACGACTGCAGATTGTGCTGAGTAAGACAGTCAGGATGCAAATCGCGGTGGTTCTCATGGAAAGAGACGGTTCTGAATGGTGAATCACCATTCTACGTGACAAAGGTTGCTACCGAGCAAGATCGAATGAGAGGGTAAGATGTCTCCCTGTCCCATCTCCCCAACAAACCCTTCGAGCCGCATAAAAGCTCAACGGTCTTTCCAAAATACAGAATTCTGTTCTATTCTTGGTTTCGGGATTCCAGGGAGCCTCAATTGCTGGCTCGATTGGGGCTCGGGGTTTATCTTTTCCGTTTCCACCCTGAGGTGGAAGTGAGGCAAGTCTATGAAAAATAAACTGAAACAAATCCTGGCGAGCAAACGGCCCGCGATCGGCACCTGGGTTGCGATCCCCGATGTTTACGCCGTCGAGATGATTGCCGGACTCGGCTTTGATTGGCTTCTGGTCGATATGGAGCACATCCCGATCAGCAAAGAGAGCCTGCGAGCGATTCTTATGGCGGTTAAGGGGAGCGACAGTGTTCCGATTGTTCGGGTCGCCTCTTCCACAGTGGAGAACTTTCAGTCTGCGCTCGATCTGGGAGCCCAGGGAGTGATGGCGCCCATGATTAATTCTGTCGAAGACGCCGAAAACGCGGTGCACTATTGCCGTTATCCCCCGCTAGGTCGCCGCGGCTTCGGACCTGTTCGCGCCAGCAGGTACATGAGGCACGCCGACGAATACCGTAACGAGGCCAACGAAGAGACGCTTTTGTTCGCCCAGATCGAAACCCCCGAAGCGGTTGAAAATGCCTCTGCAATCCTCAGAACACCAGGAATTGATGGCCTTTACATCGGTAATGCAGATCTGGCCAATTTCATGAATCATGACGCCAAGGCAGGATCGGCTAATGTGCAACGAGCAGTGGATGACCTCATCAAAATGGCAACCAGCGCTTCGATCCCCATCGGCCTGCCTACCTGGTCGGCTGCGGAATTCAGTCGCTACATGAAACTGGGGGCGAACTTGCTCACGATCGGTAGCGACCTTTCATTTCTTGCCACACAAGCAGAAACCGAGCTTAAGGGAGTACGCCGCCTGCTCGGCGGTAGCCCCGCCAAGTCATAGGCGTAGCATGCGTTAGCTCCAGCGTACCGCATGCTACACTACGGTTCTGAGATTATGAATATGGTTTTTTGTATCAAAGAAGCATGGTTCGCCCGATGAGTGGCACTGAACGCGCGAAATACCCGGTTAAGTCCCTGGCGAAAGCCTTGCGTCTGCTTGAGTTTCTTGGGAAACCTCAAGAGGGAACCAGCATTGCCGTTCTGAGTAAAGAACTCAAGATCGGGAAGAGTACCGTCCACCGTCTTTTGGCGACCTTGCGTGAATTCGACCTGGTATGGCTCGATCCCACCACATCGAATTATGCGTTGGGGGCCAGGATTCTGCGTTGGAGCGATCTGCTGGTGCGGCAAAATCTGCTCATTCGTCACGGATTGCCCATCTTGCGCGAGCTGATGAATACATCAAGGGAAACCGCGAACCTCGCGGTGCTCGAAGGCAACGAGGTCCTCTACGTGGCCCAATGCGAGTCAAATGAACGACTCCGCACCAGTGAGGCAGTGGGTACCCGCGCACCGGCTCATTCCACCTCGTTGGGAAAAGTTCTCTTCGCCATGCTTCCTGAAGAGCATTTTGACGAAGTCTATAAGAACACCGAAAGCCTGGAGAGGGTTACGCCCAACACCATCACGGAGCGGAGCCGGTTAAAGGTACATCTGCAGAAGGTTCGCCAGGAAGGCGTGGCCTACGATTTTGAGGAAAACGTGATCGGCGTAGTGTGTATCGGCACCGTGGTGCGAGATTTTGCCGGCAAACCGGTGGCCGGCCTAAGCATCTCCGTGCCCACCCAGCGTGTTCGCGGCGATAACCTCAGCGCACTCAAGGAACAGTTGCTCAGCGCCGCTCACAAGCTGTCGGCTGAACTGGGTTATGAAGCTCCCAAACGCTCCGCTCGCAACGAATTAGCGTCTCCGGTCGAAATCTTGCACTAAGAGAGCATTTCCCCTGATGGTGTTGAAGAAAGCGCTGACGCTTGCTGTGAGTCTGCTCGCTCTGGCGTCCTCGGGCAGTCAGCTGATGGCTCAGGGTGCAACGAGCGGGATGCTGCTGCACCCCCCGCCCGATAGCTGGCCCGGCTATCACGGAGACTACTCTGGACGACGGCACAGCCCGCTCACGCAAATCACTCCCGGAAACGTGCATCAGCTCAGTCTCGCATGGGCCTTTCAGTCGCAGCAACGAGCCAGCATCAAGGCTTCGCCGCTCACAGTAGACGGCATTATCTATTTCACCGCGATCGATCACGTGTGGGCACTGGACGCCCGCACCGGCCACCCGATCTGGGAGTACACTTACCCGCCCAACAAGGGAGGAACCATCGGCCAGCGTGGGGTGGGGATGTACCATGACTCGCTCTACTACCTAAGCCCGGATGCGCACCTGGTCTGCTTGAATGCCAAAGATGGCAAGCCACGATGGACAGTCGCAGTGGCAGATTCCGACAAGGGTTACTGGTCGACGGCGGCGCCTATCATCGTGGGTAATCACGTCATCGTTGGCATTGGCGGCGACTCCGATAACCTCCAGGGTTTTCTCAAGTCAATGGATGCCGACACCGGCGCGCTGCAGTGGAGGTGGGATGCGACGCCGCCGGACGGCACGCCGAAGGCTACCACCGGCGGCATGACCTGGATCCCGGGCACCTACGATCCGGAGTTGAATCTGCTGTATTGGGGAACCGGCAATCCAACACCGGTCCTGAATGGGGGTGTGCGTCCGGGTGATGACCTCTACACTTGCAGCATCGTCGCCTTGAATCCCGATACCGGAAAACTTGTTTGGGCCTTCCAGCCTTCGCCGCACGATACCCACGATTGGGATGCTGTCGAGATTCCCGTATTGGTGGACGGCACGTTTCGTGGAAAGCCACGCAAGATGCTCATGCAGGCTTCGCGCAACGGTTATTTCTTCGTGCTCGATCGCACCAATGGCGAAAGCCTTTTGACAGAGCCCTTTGGTCCGACGAATTGGGCCCTCGGCATCGATAAAAAGGGGCAGCCGATACCGAATCCCGCCAAAGATCCTGCCCCCGATGGCCGTCTGGTCGCGCCCGATGAAGGCGGATTTACCAACTACCGTTCGCCCAGCTTCGACCCAAAGACCGGGCTCTTTATTGTCAGCAAAAGTATCAGCTATGGTCTCTATTTCACCAAGCCCGCGGACGGCGACTGGGGCTGGGCCGGTGCGGATTACGGCCTCTGGGGGCGCGGCGATCTGGATGCCATCGATTACCAGACCGGCAAGGTCCGGTGGACCCATCAAATAGGTTTTAATGACAGTTCGGGCGCCGGTGTGATGACCACTGCTTCCGGGCTCACTTTTACCGGAGACGCTACCGCAAATCTGATCGCTCTCGACACCGCGACCGGCAAAACGCTTTGGCATGCCGGTCTGGGCGCGGACATCGAGACGTCTCCAACGACCTACGAACTGGATGGCCGCCAATACGTGCTGGTGGGGGCAGGCCCCACGCTGTTTGCCTGGGCCCTCCCTGAGAGTTGAGGTGCAAGCATGAAGAGATATCCGGAAGATATGCTCGGCCGAACCGTGATTGTTACAGGGGCGGGAAACGGGCTGGGGTTGGGGATAGCAAGGCGTTTCGTGGCCGGTGGGGCGCGTGTTCTATTTGTCGATCAGGATCCTGTCGTTCTGACCCGGGTGGAGGAAGGAAAGCAAAAGACCATGTTCGCGATGGTCAAGGACCTTGCGGAACCGGGCGCCGCGGCTGACGTCTTCCAGTACGCGAAAGAGAATCTTGGCGCAGTCGACACGCTCATTAACAATGCGGCCTGGAGCTTTCACAAGTCGATGACCGATGTGGCCACCACGGAGTTCGACCGATTAATCGCCATTAATCAACGAGCGCCATTCTTTCTGGCCCAGGAATTTCTAAAGCAGCTTCCGAAGGCCGAGGATCCGGCCATCGTCAACATAGGCTCTGTGAATGCGCTACGGGGCAATCCAAATCTTGTGCCCTATGCCGGAACCAAGGGCGCGATCGTTGCCATGACGCGGGCCATGGCGAAGGAAATGGCGAGTTCAGGAGTGCGCGTGAACTGCATTTGCCCAGCCGCGGTCCGCACCCACGTGACGGAGGGACTGATCGCGAGTGGCGTGATCGACCCCGAAAAGCTGTTCCAGAAATACCTGATCAAGCGCTTCGCCTCGGTCGAAGAGATTGCAGAGTTGGTTGCCTACCTGTGTAGCGAAGCGGCGCGTTACGTTACTGGCGCCAACTGGGAAATCGACGGCGGTTACTGCGCGATCTGACAAGGTTCAGAGGCCGGGAAAGAGTGCGCGGTTCTGACTTCCGTTTTACGGTCACCGGCTATAGATAGGAACACCGGAGAGTCCATCCAATGCGGTCTTACTTGTGTTGCGCAGCTTTACTCCTCTCATCCCATGCGCTTTGGTCCCAGTACTCCGTCCAGGATTTACCCCAATTGCAAGACTACGAGTCGCAACGCAGCTCCAGCTTCGATCCAACCGGAGGAAATCACGATTACGTGACCGTCAACCCCGGGGAGACGGTAAAGATCTTCGACCAGGATGGCCCGGGTGAGATCCGTCATATATGGACAACGCTTCCGGCCTGGTCAGAAGCCTACGCCCACCAGAAAGTCGTCATCCGCGCCTACTGGGACGGCGAATCGCAACCAAGTGTGGAGTCGCCCATCGGAAACTTTTTCGGGATAGCCTTCGGCCGGCCACCGGTCTTTCAGTCCGCCCTCATCTCGGTCTTGCCGGCGCAGGCGCTGAACTCCTATTTCCCCATGCCTTTTCGCAAGCATGGTTTGATCACGATAACCAATGAAGGCAGCAAGCCGATTACCGACTACTACTGGAATATCGATTGGGTCAAGCCGCCTTCCATCTCCGAAAAAACCGCCTACTTCCACGCGCAATACCGGCAATGCGCGCCCTGCAAGGGTTGGTACAACGGAAACATCTACGGCAACGATTTCTCCGGAGCGCACAAAGATCCACGCTGGTTCAATAAAACCGGTGAAAACAACTACGTTGTTCTGGATGCAAAAGGTGAGGGCCAATTCGTTGGCATGATGTTGTCGGTATTCAACAACCAGTGGGGAGCATGGAACGAAGGCGACGACATGATTTGGATCGACGGCCAAAAGGAGCCGCGAATTCACGGCACCGGCGGAGAAGATTACTTCAACAGTGCCTGGGGTTTCTCTCCGCTCTACGCAACCCCCGTCGTCGGCTTGGTGGAGTACACGCAAGAAGAACCTGGTAGCCGCTCGACCATGTACCGCTGGCATCTCGAAGCCCCAATCCGTTTTCATCAATCCGTCAAAGTGACCTTGGAAGATGGGCAGGCCAACCTACGCTCTGACAATATCTACTCGGTTGCCTACTGGTACCAAATGGAACCCCATGTGCCATTTCCCCCGCTACCACCAGTGGAGAAACGGATCCCCAAACTGGCCTTTACGGGGGGTGCCGGCCAGGACCCCGCAATGAAGTAGATGATAAGCAGAGTGCGCTAAAACTAACCGCCAAGTAAGGAAAGGGTAACGTGGAAGATCGGCGATTCTTACGAAGAAATTTTCTCAGTAATCTGGCGATTTTGGGAGCAGCGGGCGCAACCACTGGCTCGAAATCATTGGCTGCGGCCGTCGCTAGCAATGACGGTGTGTACCAGCTTCCCGAATATGCCTGTGCGCAAAGCTACCGTTCCTTGAAGCAATCCAGCTATGACCGTACCGGCGGAAACGGCGACGCGTGGCCCATTGCGCCGGGTGCGACCAAGGAGGTCTTTAGTTCCGACGGACCCGGCGTCATCACGCACATCTGGTTTACTATCGCGGCCAAAAGCCGATTCCATTTGAAAGAAATTGTCCTGCGGATTTACTGGGATGGAGAATCCAAACCCAGTGTCGAAGTGCCGGTGGGCGACTTCTTTGGCTTGAACTTGGGTGAGTACAACCTGTATCAGTCGGCGTTCTTGAATTGCTCTTCGGTCAAAGCGCTTAATTGTTACTTCGCGATGCCATTCCGCAAGTCGGCACGTGCCACGGTTACCAATGAGAGCAGTCAGGCAGTCGATGCCTTCTATTCCAACATCGATTACCAACTCGTTCCCAGCCTGCCCGAAAGAAGCCTTTATTTTCACGCTCAGTATCGCCAGGCGACACCGAATGTTGCCGTTGAGTTTGCATCGGGGGAGAAGGAAATCAACCTCGATGGGAAAAACAACTACGTGTTTATGGAAACGCACGGGCGCGGCCATCTGATGGGGGTAACCCTCGGCGTTTTGCAAAATCACGATCGCTGGATGGGCGAGGGCGATGAGATGATCTTCATCGACGACGACAAAACCCCAAGCATCAATGGAACCGGCTCGGAGGACTATTTCTGTGGGGCGTGGGACTTCGGCGGCCGTGGCGAGGCTGTTCCCTTCGCCAACCTATATAACGGCGCCCATGTGATCAGCGGTGCCGAATTGGCTGGTGGACGGTATTGCCTTTATCGCTGGCACGCCGACAACCCCGTCACCTTTCGCAAATACCTTAAGTACACCATCGAACATGGACACGCAAACGACCGTGCCGATTGCTTTTACTCCGTAGCTTACTGGTATCAGGCCGAACCCTTTACCGATTTCCCCCCACTCCCGCCGGCAGCTGACCGTAATCCCATGCTGAAGCTTTGATCAACGGCTTTAATCGCTTCCATCCGGGCCCAGAGCAGCAAGTCTGAAATGCAGAGGTGGCTGTCACCATGACGCTGTTCAAGAAAACAACCCTGGGTCTACTCTCCGTCGTTTTTCTCCTGTCGTTCCCGGTGCACGGCGCGGCCCAAACCAAGCCTTACCGCGTCCTGCTCGTGATCTCGAAGCAATGGAAGGATCCCAGAAGCTTCCTGGTAAGCGGCGGCGGCGAATTTCAAACCATGGTCACGCTCTTCAAGTCGTGGGGAATCCCTTTTGATATTCTCCGCCTCGACCAGGTGCTCATGGACCCAAATCAGTTCACCGACTTCGAGGGACGTCCGCGTTACGGCGCAATCGTCTGGGATGCTCCGGATCCAATTTCATCGAGTGACGAGGAACTCCTGGCCGACGCTGTCGAAAAGCTGCACACGTCGCTCATCGTCCTCGGAGATCGCCTGCAACCGCCGGTCATCCAGCGGCTCTTGGGCATTCATTACAAGGGCTCATGGATGCACAGCGCGCATCCGATCGTAATGGGCCAGTCGTTTCTTCTGCGCGGGCTCCCTGACGATCTGCGCACGGATGGTCCCCGCGTGGTCGCTATGCAGCGGCCACAGGTAGATCTCCTCGAGGCGCAAGCACTCGCCACCGCCGGTGGCCTCCCACAGATCACCGAAAAGGACCTGGGCAACGATACCCGGGCCATCTGGATCGGCGGCGATCTCGAGTACATGCTCTTGTATCAGCCCATGCGCACCGTCTTGCGTCGTTCGATCACCGAAGCGATTGGATATGCCCTGGAGAAATCCTGGACCAACGACATCGTTCTTACCATGGATGACCTTGGAAACGCCCAGAACTCCTGGCTCGAACACTGGCATTACCCGGCACTAACCGAGGAACAGATCCGCCGCTACCTCATCGAACCGCTCAAAGCCCATCACGCGGTCCTGTCCATCAACACCGTGCCGGGCTTTGTCGACGATAAGCAGCATCGCATCGTGCCCAGCTGGCAACAGCAGTTCACCGATGACTTCGGAACCAAACAAGATTACATCTCCACCAAGAAAGGGCTGGATGAAGGCGTCGCGGAGGGCGTCTTTGAAATCGAGAGCCACGGCTGGACGCACATGCAGCCGGACCTGACCTCGGCTCCAGGTCCGTGGTGGGGAACGCCGATCGATCAGCAGCGCGCAGAAATGGGGTGGTATCGCGAGTTCTACGACATTCCGCGTGATCGCGAAATTCCCGCCGCAGAACAAAAGTTCCGCATGCAGCAATCGGCAAAATGGTTGACCGCCGAATTCGGGTTCTTTCCCCTCGAGTTCTCAACCGGGGGCAACGGCATTTCGAGAAGCCCCGATAACAATACCTTCAGGCTAGCTGCGGAAGCCGGCTACGGCTACTACGGGGGCTATCTGGGGAAGGATCTTGCCGTCGAAGGCCGCGCTGACTCGAACGCAGACTTCGGAGGCACAGACGATGTGCCCCTGCTGTTGCCCGCGCCACCTGACGGCCATGATCGCGGGGTCTCGCTTGATCCGCCAGGATTCGCCAAGGTCTTTGATCTCCATCCCAACCATAACTTCATAGGCTTGGATGAGTACATCGGCTATCAGCATGCGGGCATCGAAACCCCAGCCGAAAGTGCGCAAGGCGTAAAACTGCTGGTCAACTACGATCCCCATTACTGTCGCGCACTGATCGCCAAAGGCTCCACCTGGGATCTGCATTTATCGGACTGGCTGCGCGCCAAAATAAAATCCCAGGCCATCATCGTGGACGGCAAGAGTACCGGAGTAGTCACGCAAGAGCTCACCCCGATCTCATTCGTAGCAGGCCCGCAAGCGCACACCCTGGAAGTACGCTGAGCGTCAGGAGAATAAGAAATGCGGTGAACGCGCTTGTATCTCGTAATTCTGGCGGCACCGTTCGAGGTCGTCACGAAACTCGGTTCAAGAAAAGTCAGAAGAGAGACTTATTGCTCCGGCTCACCTTTACGTTAGCGAGTTGGGCGTTACGAAGTCGCGGTCGTTCAGGCGAGGTGGAGAGCTTCCCTCAGTTTTGCTGCCCCCAGCATCTTTGTCATGCGCTTTAGGTTGTATGCCATCGTCGCGAGACCGATTTCGATTTTTGCACCGCTTAGTCCGCGCATCAAGAGACGCGGGTGTCCAAAGATTTGGTACTTGATCGTCGCAAAGGGATGCTCTACTGTGGATCGACGCAACCTCATCGCCTCCGGCGTCACTCTGTCCTGCATACGATTCAAAGCCTCTTCATAGAGATGGCGGGCCAAGCCACGCCTCGGAGCCTGCGTGCAGCGCGACTTCAGAGGACAGGCACCACAGTCGGCGGCTGTAGCTTTATACATGGTGTAACGATCTTTGTGATTGGTATGTTTCCGCAGCAATCTCATGTTGCCGGGACAGATATACGAATCGGTGTCAGATTCATAGTGGAAGTCAGCGCGACCGACCGAATAGAGTGCCACCTCCTTGATTGTTCACTGTACGCATAACCGGAACATAAGGAACCATGCCAGCCGCTTCGCAAAAGGCGACTGTTCTCCATTGGAATAACCGGCGTCTGCCAACAACTTAAAGTTATCTGCTTGTAGTGCTTCCTTTGCAGCCTCCGCCATGAGCCTGAGGCAACGGATATCAGACGCATCAAGTACGACAGCATGGGCGATGATCAACGCATGTTCCGTATCTACGGCAGTTTGAATGTTGTATGCCGGGAGAGCCTGTTGACGAACCAGCATGAAACCAGCCTCTGGCTCTGCGTTCTGCTCTAGCTTCTCCAGTGCAGCTTGTACAGCGGACTGATCAATCTTGGTCTCCTGCTCTGCGTCCGCTTTCTCCACACTATCGAGATAACGCTGCATTCTGTTTAAAAAGCACCGGTCGGACTTTGCAGCTACCGCGGTCCTCATCAAGCACGAAGTTCTAAATTGGAATCGCTGATTTCCTGTCTTGCATGGCCGACGCTCGCCAACAAACAAGACTGATTAAGAAAAGGACGCCTGCGATGGCTGCGGCGTGCTGGGCTACTGCGTTCACGATAGTGTCGACGGGGGTGTTGATGTTGAGGAGGCGTTCGGTGATCCATCCGAGAGAGGCGAGCGCGGCGAAAATGGCGGCGGGAACCCTGAAATAAGTGTAGGTAGAGGTGCGGCTCATGAGAATGAGTGACGGCAGTGCGACGGCGACAACGAGGAGTTGCATGGTCTCAATCCCGAGGTTGAAGGCAAGGATGCCCAATAGGCGTTCGGCCAAGCCGAGTCCAAGATTGTTGAGAGTTGAGGCGAAGGCAAGGCCGTGAATCAGGCCGAAGAAGCCAGCGATGAAAGCTTCCTTGCCCGGGAAGATGGGCCGTAAGGCGTGCAATGCGGAGACGAGGATCGAGACGGCGATGAGGACCTCAATGGGACGGCTCAGGACATGAATGACGCCCGTCGCGGCGAGTGCCAGGGTTATGCAATGCCCTACGGTGAAAGCTGTGACGATCTGGAGGACGCGCATGAGGCCGGATCGAATATTCGAAGAGGGAACCCAGCGTGAGCAGACGGCGATAAGAGGCGCTGGGAGGAGAAGAGCGAGAAGGAAGAGAAGATGGTCCGTGCCTTCGGCGATGTGGCGCATTCCGAGCCGGAAGAGAGTGGCTAAGGATACGGCATTTGTCTGGAGGCGGAGGCTCGACCAAAGAGGGTTGTCAGCGGGAGCGCCGGTCTGGTCGTAGTCGAGTTCGTAGAAAGACTGCTCTTCGTTGCGCTTCTGGGTGAGAATATGGACGTTGGGATCGACTGGCACCGTCGCGTTGACGAGGTACACGGAGTTCGGGTTTTGATGGTGATTCTTGAGCACGAGGCTTCTGTGGAGCCCGCCGCGAGGGAGCGACCCTGTGAACTGTATGTGAATCTCGCCGAGGCCGTCGCGCATCTGGTCGATCGTCGGGAATGTGGCGGAAATAAGCTTTGGAGTGATGGATTGACCATCGCAGGTGAGGGTTAGATCATTCAGGACGCGCTGCGCATAGCTTTGCTGCTCCGCTTCCGAGAGAATGCCGTCGTGGTTGATGTCGATGTCGGCGATGACGGAAGGCGCAACGGAGATGCCGGGAATAAGGCGCATGGACGCCTTCACCTCATCCTGCTCGATAGTCAGTAGCGTGGCCTGCAGATATTCATCGAGGCGGTGAGCGTAGGCAATCCTCGCCAGTCCTAAGAAAAAAAGGATCGCGACGGTGAGTTGCCGTTTCATTTCTTCGCGATTGCCTTACCGTAATCGTTGGTGGGATCGCGGTACATGGTGTGGACGTGGAGCGAAGCGTCACCGCCTAAAGTCTGCGGGGCGTACTCGATGACAAGATGCGGCCCCTGTATGCGGTAGTAGGCACTGATGTTTTTGCCCGCAGTGCCGTCAGTTGGTCCGCTCCATGAGAAATATGTGTCGTTGAGATCGGCTTTCAGTTGGGCCATGCGAGCGGCCGCAGCTGTGTCGTTGATGATGCCTGCCCACTCGGAGATTACGTCGAGCAGCATCGCGCGCTGCTTGTCGTTCATACCAGAGGCTTTCAGACCCTCTGGCTGAAGGATAACGCCATCCTGACCTGGACCGAGCACAAGGTCGGCGAGGTTGTAGCTGAGGACTGCCTTCTGTCTTTCTCCTTCATCTAGTGCTTTCAACAGGGCAAGGGCTTTATCACTCTCCTGTCCGAGTGGGCGAACAGTCTTCCCGTTGCTGGTGTAAAGCGCCGGCTGCGCGCCGGTAAGGGTCGGCGTAAGGACGCCCTGCTCTCCAGCGATAGTTATATTGAGCGCAAGATGATGGCCGCCGAACTGGAGCATCCACGGTGTTTTCTCGGATGGCGTGCCCAGAAACGAGATGTAATAGAGGTCCTTGCCAAACAGGTCCCCACTCAGCCCCGAACCGCCACCGGGAGGGCGATTGCCTCCGCCGTTAGGAGGAGGACCTCCGGCGCCAGGAGGCGGACCTCCGTTGCCGCGAGGTGGACCACCACCTCCGGGACCGCCCGGGCCGCGGTTGCCGTTCTTGGCGTCTTCGAGCTTGTTGACCTCGTCGCCCTCCATGATCTGCTGTACCTTCTCGTAGCCTCGCCCGCTGAGGGTGACCGTGAGCAGGTTCATGGCCGCGGTGCGTTGTATGGGGGTCATACTGCGCAGGTTGATACCGCCGCGGGGGACAAACCCAGTGGGAAAGTTGGACCATCGAGCACGCTGTTTTTCATCGTCGAAGGCATAGATCACGCTCTGCCGTTGCTTCTGATCAAGCGTAGAGAGGAAGGCGTTCGCAGCGGTCACGATCTTTGCGGTCACAGTCTGTGCGGTAGCTGTAGCAACGGCGACAGACAAAACTGCTGTTGCGACCAGGCTTTGAAATCCTCTTTTTTGATATAGCGTCATGATGCTCTCTTCTCAGAAGTTGATCGTAGGTGAAGCTTTGCCAAGAACGACTTTTCAACGCTCTCACATATAGACGCCCTTTTGCTTTGCTGGCCTACCCCGCCGAGGCTTTTAACCCTAATCCCTGGACTATTTGCTAACAGCTTCGCCGAACACCCGCAGAAAATTCCCGCCGCCGATCTTTCCAATCTCAACCGGCGCGAAGCCGGTCTTCAACATTGCATCCACAACGACATAGTAGAAACCAGCCGTTTGATCCTGCCATACCAGGCTGGTGCGTTCGCCAACGCGCGGTCCATTCTGCCGACCAGGAGCGGGGCCGCCGGATCTGGGTCCGCCCTGGCCAGTACCGCCAGAAGGCGCGCCAGCCGCAGCGGGAGGAGCAGGGCCGTTTGGGCGGGACGGTGTGAGCTTGGTATCCGTCCCGATGCACACGTGATCGATGCCCATCACATCGACGAGCGCCCGGATATTCCGCGCATACTCTAACGGCGCATCTGCCAGATGCGTCCACACACCGACCACGCCCCCGGCATCGGCAACTATCTTGGCCTGTTCTTTGCTGATGAGTCTTGGGCGCATCATCTGCGCCATGCGAGGATCGCTCCCCAGTTGCGTATCCAGGCCGGTGTGGGAGATGATGACCGGCCGAGTAGCGACCTTCAGCGCAGCTTCCGTAGTTTGGAGACTGGCATGGGCAAGATCCACGAGTATGCCTAGCCGGTTGCACTCCTTGATGACAGACGCCCCGAAAGCGGTCAATCCGCCAAAGGCTGGAGGCTTGGTGTACACATCGCCGAGCGGCACGGTGGCGTCGCTGTCGTGAAGCAGCCCAAAGTGTCGCAAACCCCGTCCGTAGGCTTCTTCCACCCGCTCAAGATGGCCCTGCAGAAAGTGGCCGCCTTCGATCGCCTGAATGACCGTTGGCCGGTGATCCTTATGAGCCGTATTGACGTCAGCTGGAGTCAAGGAACGCTTCATGCCGTTGTGCTGCAACTGCCGATCCATCGCCGCCATCCCGTTGAGAAAGCGCTCGTAGGCATCGCCTGGTTGGTAGTCGGTCGCAAAGGTCGTGCAGATCGCCGAGAGGCCCGATTTCTTCATTTCGCCGGCCAAGTCGATGTCGGTGCCGGGCATTTCGGCGGCGGTGAACGGAACGTCGATGTGGTTATGCGTGTCAATGCCGACCGTCGAGGCGACGATGCCGGCGACCCGTGGGTCGAGCGTATCTGCCGCCCCCCAACTTAAGCGCGGACGCAGCATGAATGCAGCACCTGCTGTCACAGCAATAGCGGAGAGAAATTGCCGCCTTGAGCCGCTCCTGTGAAATTCCATCAAAGGCCCTCCATCAAGGTAAGCCGACATCCGCGAACGGATGGGTCGGTAACCTGGGGTTGCTCCCAGCCAACGAAGCATCGTCACCTCATAGACTACCGCTCCGCAATCTTTTCGAAATCTTTCGGATAACCGCTCAATGCGGCGCTGGCTGACAGCTCACACGACTTAGTCACTTCAGCCCGGCTTCAAGAGCTCGACATCCAACGATGAACCGACCCTAGCAGAAAGTTTCGTAACAGCACCGTTCCTGGCCGCAGCGCCATCCCCATCCATGCCAGGTAAAGCATCTAAGAAAGCAGAAATCGATTGGCTGGAAGTCCCCCAGTTTCCATTTGCACCGCGAAGAGACTGCCGGAGAGTTGGTCCGCGGAACGAGCACTCGTTATGTAAAGCGTGCGAAAGTCTGTGCCGCCAAATGTGCAGGTAGTTGGATGGGAGACGGGAAGGCGAACGATCTGGTCCACGCGACCATCGGGATCAACCCTGATAAGGGAGCCGGCTCCGGGTCGAGTGTTCCACAGGAAGCCCTGCCTATCAATCGTAGAACCATCAGGCGCCCCAAGGTCATATCCGGCAATGAATGGCTGCTCCCCAGAGATCGCACCGGTATGCTGGTCGAAGTGGTAGCTGGAGATTCTGTTGGCAATGCTGTCGCCGAAGTAGAAAGTCCTTTGGTCCGGGCTCCAGACAACCGTATTCGATACACCGATATTCCGCTTCCACTCGGTCGCGGTACCGTTTGGGTCGATGCGATAAAGAATCCCGTCCGTAAAAATCACGTCGAGATTCTCTCCACGGGGACCGACGTTGTTTCGCATGGTTCCAAACCAGAGTGCACCGCGCGGGTCGACCCCGGCATCGTTGCATCGCATCTCTGGTGCCGTAGGCAGCGCGAAGAGCGTTTCGACATGAGGGTGCGTATGGGCCGACCAGAGTCCTACTCTTGACGCGAAGACTACCAGGAGACGGTTCGGATCCGTGGTGAGGTTCACGGAGGTTACTGGTTCGTCAAAGATCCAGGTGAACGTGGCCTCATCTTCCTGCACAAAGCGATGGATGAGGAACCGGTTGATATCCGTCCAATACAGAGCCTTTTCTTCGGGATGCCAAACAGCACCCTCGCCGCAGATGTCACCGGCCGGCGCAACGCAGCGAATCTTGCTGGACGAAAGAATCATAGATCGTCATTCCTCAATGAGACGAAAGTTAGTGTAGCGCGGATCGGGCTTCCGTTATGCATCGTCCAACGGACGATTTCGCAACAGTGAGAGTCCGAGTACCAATGGGGTGTAGGGACGGAGTGGCGCGCTGTAGTGATGAAGATGCTGTAACGGGATTGGAGCGAAGGCGCGACATCGTTCCGTTTGAAAAGAAGGTCAACCGTCTCCTTCATACTTCCAAGGCTTTTTCAGCCTCGGGGTCCGCAGAGGCGGGGGACGGCCGCCGCCAAGTGCGAAAGGGCAGCCAAGCTGCCTCCCGCAATGTCGTGACCTGCGGCTCGCCAGTCACCCCTGTCGGGGGAAACTCTCCCCGGCCAGGGTGATAATAAGTTCCAAAGATGACATCCCAGATGGGAAAGAAGGCGGCAAAGTTACGGTCAAAATGCTGCGGCAACTTGCTGTGATGGATGCGATGTACCTGGGGCCCATCGACCAGCCAGCTCAACCGGCCCAGACCGAGTTTGAGATTGGCATGGATAAAGAATGTCCAGGCCGAAAAAGCGAATCCGATCGCGCCACCGGCCCGCGGTGAAAGATCAAACAAGACAGCCATCGGGATCGTGATCATTGGAATGCGTCCCACGTCCTCCAGCCAATGATGGCGAAAATTCGTGGAGACATTGATTCCGGGATCCAGGTGATGGAGCTTATGAACAGCCCAAAGCCCAGGAAATTTATGTTCCGAGCGGTGCCACCAGTAGTAGAAGAAGTCGAAGACCAGGAGTGACAGCAAGCTGGCCGCGAGGTCTCGGGCAATGCCGCCAGTTCTGCCAATCTTGAGGTTGATCAGGCCTCCATGAAGTCCCGCTCTCAATGTTTCGCCGATAAGGTTGCCAATGACGGCGGCGATCGCGCCAACCAACATATACAAACCTGATACCGAGAGGTTGAATCCCCATTCTTTGGCGGGCTTGCGCTCCACGGCCGGGAAGAGGCGCTCCAACACGCCAAACACCACACACCACAATGCCAGGAGCGGCAGGCCATTGATGAAGCCGGATACCGCTTGCATCATCAGACTCATGGAACGTTTCCTGGGGTGACGACCTCGTACACTACGTTCATGGGGGAGGGGACTATTACGGATAATCTTATCTGATTCCATTGCTGCCCATCGGCCACTACTCGATTTCAGTGGAAGCACAAGGATTTCAGTCGTCTTGGCTCAGCGATCCTGGACGAATTGGGTATTGATCTGGTATTCGAGGTAGGAGCAGGAAGGGAACCGAAGATTCAAAATCACATGAAGCGCAACCGACTAGTGTCTCTTCTATCCACGCCGCTAATGACCGTGATCCCTCTGTGTGGGATGTTGACCTATGCCGTCGGGCATTCCTTTGGGAAGGCGAGGCGGGCGAATGTCGATTGGCCGGTCTACCTAGGGCAGGCGGAGGGTCAGCACTATTCACCCCTGACCCAGATCAACCGCCACAATGTGACGCAACTCAAGGTGCAGTGGACCTACGACACCGGTGAAGAAGGCATACTGGAGACGAATCCGCTGGTTGTTGGGCGAGTTCTCTACGCCTACACCCCCTCGGAAAAGGTGATCGCTCTCGATGCCGCCACGGGAAAGTTGCTTTGGAAGTTTGATAGCGGAGTCAAGGCACAACACTGGGCACGAGGAGTCACCTACTGGACGGACGGAAAAGAAAAACGAATCTTCGCCGGCGTCATGAATTATCTCTACGCACTTGACCCTCAAACGGGAACGCCCATTTCGTCTTTTGGTGAGAATGGCAGGGTCGACCTTAGGAAAAACCTTCGCGGAGACTACCAAGCCCATTACATTTCCATGGACACGCCGGGACTTATTTACAAGGACCTGATTATCGTGGGCGGAGAAATGCCCGAGACCCTGCCCGCAGCGCCCGGAGATATCCGTGCCTACGATGTGCGCACGGGAGAGCTTCGATGGAGCTTCCACACGATTCCGCATCCGGGAGAATTCGGCTATAACACCTGGCCGCCCGACGCATGGAAGACCTCTGGCGCTGCGAACAACTGGGCCGGCATGTCACTCGATGCGGCACGCGGGATCGTGTACGCTCCAACCGGTTCGGCGGCCTTCGATTTCTATGGAGCCAACAGGGTGGGCGACGACCTTTTCGCTGACACGCTATTGGCGTTGGACGCAAATACCGGCAAGCGAATCTGGCATTTTCAGGGCGTACACCACGATATTTGGGATCGAGACTTTCCTTCGCCTCCTGCGCTGTTGACAGTGAAGCACGATGGAAAGCGGATCGACGCAGTCGCTCAGACGACCAAGACCGGCTATGTCTTTCTCTTTGATCGTGTGACGGGAAAGCCGCTGTTTCCGATTGAGGAGAAAAGCTACCCGCCAAGCACAGTTCCGGGCGAAGTAGCCTCCCCGACCCAGCCGAGACCTCTCAAACCTGATCCCTATGCGCGGCAGCTGCTTACGGAAGACATGCTGACAAACCGGACCCCGGAAGCCCATGCATGGGCAGTACAGAAGTTCCAGACCTTTCGCAGTGAAGGGATCTTCATTCCCTTCGCGCTGAACAAACAAACCGTCAACTTCCCAGGGTTTGATGGCGGAGCCGAATGGGGCGGTCCGGCAGTTGATCCGAAAACCGGAGTCATCTATATCAACGCAAACGAAATGGCCTGGACAGGCGGTCTCACCGAGAATAAGGCGACGGATTCTCCGGGAGAAGCTACCTACCGCAGCCAATGCAGCGTCTGCCATGGCGCTGATCGCAGTGGATCGCCACCAGCATTTCCTTCCCTGATTGAAGTCAACAAACGACTCCCCGATGAGCAGATCATCGCGACCATCCGTCAAGGGAAGGGCCGGATGCCGGGATTTCCGAGCCTCTCCGACACTCAGCTGGAAACTCTTCTGCATTTCCTGAAGGGGGAAAGCCCGACTGGCACGCCACAACAAACCAGTGATAAGCAGGAGATGACCCCGGCTCCGGATGCTGCGCACGGGGCAACTTCTCAGCCACCGCAATACAGCTTCACCGGATACCAGATGTTTGTGGATCCTGATCACTACCCGGCCATCGCTCCGCCATGGGGAACGCTTAGCGCAATTGATCTCAACACAGGGAACTATCTGTGGAAGATACCGTTTGGTGAATATCCAGAACTGGCAGCGAAGGGGATGAAGAACACAGGCTCTCAAAACTACGGTGGGCCGATTGTGACTGCAAGTGGACTCCTTTTCATCGGAGCCACCCTTTACGATCACAAATTCCACGCCTTCGATAGCCGAAGCGGAAAACTGTTGTGGGAAGGCCAATTGCCCTACGCGGGGCGAGCCACTCCTGCAACTTATATGGTGGACGGAAAGCAATATATCGTCGTGGCCACCGGAGCGGTAAGGTTTAACCCTGCTCCCGCAAAGGGGGTTTATGTAGCGTTCTCGTTACCCTGATTGCCACGCGGGTCGGGTTTTGACTATGGAGGGGAGTCCCGCGTCATGGAGTAGGGAAGCGCGAGGGGCTGCATCGACCACGTCGCGTCAGCCTTGCTGCTCATCACGAATCGCAGTTCACCCCCTTGCATCATTTCCTCGTGCCGCAGGAACATGAACGCGAGAGCGGCTGACCATTCAGAGTGACCGACTTCACGTAGCGCATGCGATGAATCGAGATGTTCGGCGATCACCTTGAATGTTTTTCCGTTGGGAAGGTGCAGCGTGGCCTCCTCCACAAACGGACGGCCGATCACGTATTCATTCGAACCAGGCGCGACGGGATAGAATCCCAGCGAAGTAAACAGCAGCCATGCCGACATCTGTCCGAGATCGTCGTTGCCGACGAGACCATCGGGTGTAGGGTCGATACTGCGACTCGACAATCTGCCGCAGCCTTTCCTGCGTCCTGGCCGGCGCGTGTGCGTAAACATAGAGGTAGGCAAGATGATGGCTCGGTTCGTTGCCGTGGATGTACTGCCCGATCATGCCGCTGATGTCCTCAACGTCGGCGTATTGATGCGGGTCGACCTTGGCATCGAACATCGCGTCAAGCTTTGCGATGAGCTGTGCATCGCCGCCGAGCAGATCGATGAGTCCCTGCTCATCCTGCGGCTGAAACCAGGAATATTGCCAGGAATTGCCTTCGGTAAAGCCGCTGCCGGCTCCGGCCTTGGCAGGATCGAACGGAACGCGGTAGTCGCCATTGGCGAAGCGCGGCTCGACGAAGCCGTCTTTCGCGTTAAAGTTGTTGCGCCAGTTGCCGGCACGCTTTGTAAATGTGTCCGCCACATCCTGGTGCTTCAACGCTCGCTGCCATGCGAGCGATGGTCCAATCGTCGAAGGCGTACTCCACGGTCTTCGACGCTGCTTCGTCGTCGTGGTCTACCGGCACATAGCCGTACCTCATGTAATCGTCGAGGCTGCCATAGGGCCCATAGGTAGCGCTGGCAACGACGGCGCGCAGGGCCTCTTCCGTATCGAATCCGCGGATGCCTTTCATGGTTGCGTCGGCGATCTCCGGCACGGCGTGGTAGCCGATCATGCACCAGGTCTCGATCCCTTGCTCCTGCCAGATGGGAAGAATCCCAAACTGGCTTTCGCGGCGCGAAGCGAGCAGGGAATTGACCAGATCGCTGGTTCGTTCCTCCGGCTCGAGGATGGTCATCAGCGGCTGCTCGGCGCGAAATGTATCCCAGAGGCTCAGGTTGGAGACAAAGTGGAAGCCCGCTGCATGATGAACCTGGTTGTCAGGGCCGCGATAGCTCCCCGTCTGACATCCATCGTCAGGTTCGGCGACTGCAGCGCATGGTACACAGCGGTGTACAAATTCTTTTCCATGTCCGGCGCGGCAGTGATGTCGATTCTCTCGAACTCCTTTGCCCATGCGGCCGTTGCCGCGGCATGCACTGCGTCGAAGTCGAAGCCAGGTACCTCGGCAGTCCATGTTGGCAATGGCATTCTCTTCGCTCACCGGCGAGAGAGCGACTTTCACCACCAAAGGCTGGCGTGAGATTTTTGAATCCGAAGACCGCGATCAATCCGCGGCCTTCGATCGCCTGCGTGTTCTCTGGAGAAGTTCCAGGAGTTTTGAAGCCGTGATACTCCACCGGCAGGGGTTCGCGATCGTACAGGCTGTGCTCTGCAATGGGCTGTGAGAAGCGCATGGCGAAGTAGAGTTGGCGGCCTGGCGCCCAGCCACGCGTTTCGCGCATTCCCGTTACCGTGCCGTCGTCGCGCATGCGCAGGCGCGACCAAAGCACCTTGCCGGTGTAGTTGTAGATGGAAGAGCGCAGATCGACGAGAACATGCGCGGGTTTTCCGGCCGGAAAGGTATAGCGGTGGACGCCGACGCGAGCGGTCGTGGTGAGCTCCGCGTGAATGCCGTAGTCGAGCAGATCCACTGCATAATAGCCGGGTTCGGCGCGTTCCTGCTTGTGGCTGAAGCTGGAACGATAGCCCGATTCAGGCTTGTCGCTGTCTCCGGGCTCGAGCCGCACCTCGCCGGAGATGGGCTGAACCAGCACGTCGCCGAGGTCGGAATGTCCGCTTCCGGAGAAGTGGGTATGCGAGAAGCCAAGGATCGTCGAGTCTTCATAGCGATATCCAGAGGCCCACTTGTAGCTTTGCTTGAAGGGGCGAATCTGGGTGTCGGGAGAAAGCTGCACCATGCCGAAGGGGACCGTCGCTCCAGGAAAGGTATGGCCGTCAGGACCGGTGCCGATCAACGGATCGACGAGGGCCAATTTCTCTTGTGCCGAGGGGGCGATTGTCCTGCCGCATTTTGAGGATGGCCGAAGACGAGAGCACCAAATGCGGCGCAGGCAGGCTGATCGCGATGCGGATGGGACGATGGCAGGATGCCTTGAACATTGATCCATCATAGTGTGAACGGCGCCATTCGGCGGCATGAGTATGTTCCCCCTCGTTTGTGGAGAAATATGCGAGATAAGCGAAATAAGCGAAATATGCGAAATATGCGAAATATGCGAAATAAGCGAGATAAGTCCCCCGATGGAGGCCGGCATCGGGGACGGTGGCCAAAAATATCAGCGCTTATAGCGCTGTAACAGTCCGCGTGAGAACTAGAAGAGATATTTCACTTCCACTGGGCGGTGGTATTTTCCAAGTTGTCAAAGACCGCTCAATCAAGAGGACGCACTGAGCGCACCCTACTTACACAACGCTGATGTTTCGCGGTGGGCGGCGGATGCACGGGTGGAGAGAGCCGGTGCAAGGCCAAGCAGGGCCGTCGTGGTAAGACAGCGCTGTTGTGAATTCTTAATTCCACAGTAGTGCGGCTTTTGGGCCCTGTCCAGGGCGAGAAAAAATAATTTTGGTAACCATGGCGGCGCTTGGTTACTTCCTTATCGCGCGAGGATTTATTGCGGGAAGAGGTCAAGTCGGCCTTGAGGTGCTGGCTAAGTCCTTTGTTTGACGAAGGTGCTCAAATGTTATTTTTCCCGCCCCCATAAGCTATTTAGGGGACGGGTATTTGCCAGATGCCGGCGAGGCTTTCGGCTAAAGCCGTGCCCGGACGCAAAGAACGATGTGCCGCGGCTCATTCGATGAGCAGAATCTCAAATCATCGGAGTCCTGGTTAGGACGGTATTACAGTTCGGTTTTACCGTCCAGAGTTATGTGAAAATAGTTGACTTTTTTGGGTCAAGCCAAAGCTCTTCCGAAATGCTTCGACAAAGGCGCTGGTTGACTGAATCCAATGCCGTAGGAGGCCTCCTTCACGGCTTGCGAGCGGCGGCCAGGAAGGTCTGGTAAGCTGGGGTCGCTTTTCAAATGAACTTGGATCGAGGATAGACAATGCGTATTCGTGCTCTGATTCTTGCAGTTGCTGTGATGGTGAGTGGTGGTATGCAGATGCGGGCGCAGATGAGTGGGCCCCCGCCGTCGCCGCCGGTGGGTACTAAGGAAGACCCCGCGAAAGCGCTGGACGGTTTGCTCTCCATGATGGAGTTCCAGGTAGTGGGCGCGGCGAAGGCTATGCCAGCCGATAAGTACGGTTTCGCGCCGGCGCAAGGCATCTTTGCTTCGGGCCAGACGACGCAGTTCGATACCGTGCGCACCTTTGCGGCACAGGTGACCCACCTGGCGCAGGCGAACTACTTCTTTTTCGGCTGGAGCGGCACTAAGCCTGACCGCGACGTGAAGGCAATTGGCTCCATTACGACGAAGGACGAAGCGGTGGCTGCACTGGAAGCATCGTTCGTGTACGCGCACAAAGCGATTGCCACCATCACAACAGAAAATGCATTTGTCGCGATCAAGCCGGTCGACGGGTTCAGCACGCGGGTTACGATTTCCGCTTTTGCAGCGGCCCACGGGAATGATCACTATGGTCAGATGGTGGAGTACCTACGAATGAACGGCATTGTGCCTCCGGCAAGCGCCAAGTAATAGCTGGTTAGCGAGTCAGCAAGATGCGGCCCTGATCGGGCCGCTCTCTTTGTTCTTTGGAATTTGATCGTCAAAAGGGGAGTGGTACTTTTGGAAAACCCTTTTCTCAAAGTACCACTCCCGTCTGATCACTAAATTCCGGCGAAGAACCATGGATTTGAGATTGGAATTGAGGCGAACCATCAAGTTGGTTGTGCCGTCCCCTAAAGGGGACTTGGTTTCCGTTGCTTTCCTTTCCCGGCACTTCCGTGCCGGGCTCTGGATTCTTCCGTCCCTCCCGGGACTGGTTTGCGGAAATGATTTGTGGCCGGGACGATGTGAAAAAAATGATTTGCTAGAGTGTTCGCGATTTTATTTTCGATCCCAAACGCCTGCCGATACCCCAGCGATCGCTTATAGGGCATCCTCTTTTAAACGCCGAGTTCGCTGCAAATTTTAAAATCGATTTTTTCACATCTTCCTGACGAGTAAATTGTGACGAGTAAATTGACGAGTAAATTCTGACGAGTAGATTCCGAAACTTCGCGATAGGGGTTGAGCTATCCGTCCCTGAAACTTCCCCGTCCCTGAAACCTCCGGTTTGCCCTTGACTCCGCCGGAACCCAGACCGGCCAGACCCGAAGCACGTCAGGCCCTTGCCGCCCATTGATCCGATATCCGTCCGAGGCAAATCTTAGCGTGATTTTCGGTCAAAAGTTGAGTAATTCGTTCGCCGGGGTTTGATCGTATTACAGGATATATGTCGGCTCTTCCCATGACATTGAATACGACAGCCGAAACCGAAACGGCAAAGATTGCGCGAGGCTTACGTGAGAGGGATATGGAGCTTCTTGCAGACCTGGTGGAACGCTGTCAGCATCGACTGGTGCGCTACCTGCTATACCTCACCGGGAGGCGAGAGTATGCGGAGGACCTTGCGCAGGAGACCTGGATTCGCGTGCTGCAACGGGGCAGCCAGTACAACGGGCGGCAGCGGTTTGATCCATGGCTATTCGCGATCGCCCGATCCCGATTTGGGTAGTCTATTTTGCTTCCAGCCAGGGCCGTTCCTTACTTGCTTCCAAAGGATTTCTCAGTACCATGCCAGAAGCGCTTTGGTTTGGCTTGACGTTTGGCGTCTTCACCGCGGCTTTTTTCCTTGCCCTTGGATATATTTATGGGGACGCAAAGAGGCGTCAAATGGCTGCTTGGGCCTGGGTGATTGCCGCTTTCCTCATACCCAATTTGATTGGATTCATCCTTTATTTTGTGTTCCGATGGCCTCTCCTTGGGCCTTGCAGTTCCTGTGGCAAGCCTATTCGAGGGGGAGAAGCATTCTGCTCACGCTGCGGATGCTCGCAGGGTTCCAGTATCGGACGCATCACAGCTGACAATCGCACAATCTGAAGTAAAAAAGGTGGTAATAACCTTGCATCGCGCAAAACGGAGGACGGTATGAAACGTGAGCGCGCCTTACAGGTAGTGTTGGTGTTGGTGGGCTTGTTTTATTGCTTTTGGGGCTATCTCCTGTTCGACGATCTGTGGCACTCCAGGTGGCTTAGCGGGCATAGTGACGTCATGCCGATGTTCCTGAGCCTTAACACGGCGCTTGGGGTCTGTCTGTTGGTGGCCGTTCATCAGCCGGCCAAGCATCGCTTGATGATCGCCTATGGGGCGTGGTCAAGCCTTGCCCATGGGTTCACGATGACAATCATGTCGGCGCAGGCCTTGGCGCACGGGATGCACAGGAAGGATAGCCCCCAGGACATTGTGATCTTTGGCGTGATTGGAGTCACTCTGCTTGCACTCCTCCCCGCAAAACAACCATCGCCGGCCGGCGCGCCTATCAGTGGGCCGCGCGTTGCCGAACGCTAGAGGACCTGGTCCACCGCCGCGCGCATACCGAGATGCAGGGACTCCTCACGGAAGCGCGGCGATTCGCTTCGTGGGAGATCGGGGGGACATGATACCTATCCCCGCTTCCATCGTTGGTGTTAATTTTCCCCATGGCACGATTGGCGCGTACGGTGGTTGTCGGCCTTCCGCATCACGTTACACAGCGTGGGAATCGTCGGGAGGCGATCTTTTTTGAGGCCACTGGATTCGGCTGCTACTTGACGACGCTCCATGACTTATCCGGAGCATAGCTGGACATCTGTTGTGCGATGCCGGCGGTCTTATCGCCAAGATCTTTTTGGTAGATCACGCCCTTCTGAGAGACGAGAAATGTCATGACGCCGCCGGAGCGATAATCGGCAGGATAGGCGACAAAGCCAAAGCCATTGGTGGCTGGGAGCATTTTGTAGTAGTAGCCATGATAGGGCGTGCGATTGCCGGAGGTGTCGTAACCTTCGTTGGCGGCCTGGGCAAGCATCGGGCCGGCCGGGCTCTCGGGCTCGCCTTCCTTCGCTTCCCAATAAAGTCCATTCTGTTTGCCTGGTTGGCTGACGAGGCGGACCGCATAAGAGCCTGCCGGTTTTCCGTCGTGGGCAGAGGCCGCGTAGTCGCGCTGGGCGGAGACGATACCTTTGCAGACGTTGATGGCGGCCAGCTCATTGTGGCCGATGCGCCGGTAAAGAATCTCCTCTTTGCCTGCTTGCCCATCCCAATACCACTGGTCTCCCTTGTGGGCGAGTGGGATGGGCAGCGGCCAGTTGTCCTTCCCCACCTGAAGGGTGAGCTCGCCGTTGTGCGCGGATACAAAGG
Source organism: uncultured Acidobacteriaceae bacterium (assembly GCA_963746595.1). GTDB lineage: Bacteria > Acidobacteriota > Terriglobia > Terriglobales > Acidobacteriaceae > PALSA-350. The sequence goes on along the minus strand of CAVVBS010000006.1, from coordinate 136,453 downwards.
AGTGCCCTTCGTCGTACCACTTCAAGAACTTCTCCCGATCGGCTTTGTCAGCCACAGAATCACTGGAGGAGACAACCTGCTCGCTGCCTGGACCAAGGATCGCTCCCAACTCGGCAGGATTGCCGTCGCGCACCGCCGTGATAAAAGCGGTAAGGGCTTCCTTTGAGGACGAAAATGTCTTCTGACCGTCGCCCTGCGCGTGCGAGTGAGCGACCAGGGCCGCCAGAGATGCGGCGGAAAGAAAGAGATAAGTTGCCATCCTGGGAATTCGTTTCATAGTCTCGAACCTCAATTGCTGGTTGTAATCTCCGGCCTGTTTGCTAGCGAGCGCGAGCGCGGCCGCCGCCACCCATACTAGCCTGCCCGCGATTGCTGGCTGCCTTTTCCGATCTGGCACTTCCGCTGTTGCTAAAGGCGCTGTTGCCACCTCCGCGGTTCTGTGCCTGGGGCGCCGGGCGTGCCGCCGGAGCACCACCCCCGACAGGACGAGCAGCGGCACTGCTGTAGCCACGATCGCCACCTCGATTCATGTTCGAAGGAGCGGCGGCTCTATTCATCGTGCCGGGGTTAGCGGTGTTAGGCCGATTCATTGCGCCGGCATTCGCAGTGTTGGGACGATTCAGATTGCCATTCGGACGATTCGCGGCGGCGAGGTTGTTTGCGTTGTTGGGGCGATTGGCCGGAGCTCCGTTGTATCCGCCATTTGGACGGTTCGTTGCAGTCAGGCTGTTACCGGCATTGGGACGATTCGCTGGATTGACATTCGCCATGGACTGGCCGGGCTTTTGATTAGGCGCGTTGGGGCGAGCCCCCTGGTAGGTGGACTGTCCTTTCCAGTTCGGCTGTTTACCGGGTTGATTGGGTCCGGCGAGACCCGGACGATTGTTGGCGTTGAGGTTGTTGTTCGCGTTGGGATTGCGGTTGTAAGTATTGTTGTTGAACTTGTTGTAGTAGTTGTTGTTTACATTCACGTTCACGTTTCGGTTGTACTGGTTCCAGTGGTAGTTCGGGGGAGGGTGGTAGCCATAGGCTGGGCGATATCCGGGGTAGACGGGGCGATACGGCGGCGGATAATAGGGGCGGCCGCCATAATAAACGCCACCGTAGCCCCACGATGGATAGGGATAGTAGTTGTTGCGGTTGATCGCCGCGCCGACCGCCATGCCAACGCCGAAGGAGAGAAGCCCGATCGCGACCGCGGTACCAGTGCTGACACCGCTCGACGTGGGTGCAGCCTGGGTAACGACGGTTGTCGCTGGAGCCGGTGTGTTGTAGATGGTCACGGGGTTGTATTGCGGAACGTAGACGACCTGTGGGTTGGCCGGCTGGATCTCGACGTACGGCTGACCGTTATCGGCCTTCTTGGTTTCCACGGTCATCTGCGGGCTCGATTTAAGATTGCCCGTCTGCTGGGCCTGTACGCGCTTGCGCTGGACGGCTTCCATCACGCCCTTCTGGTCTGCTTGAAAGTCCTGTCCGAGCTGACGTGTCCAATCGATCTGCTGGCACATGTTGTCCACAACCTGGGGAAAGCTCATCAGGTATTGCATGGGAGGGCTGAAGCCAGCCTGCTTGGCGGCTTCGGTGAGGGCATCGCCCTTGAGGTTCTGGTTTTGCAGCAGCCAGTTTCCGCCGTCGAGGACCTCCTGGGCGTTGGTAGACGCGGTAAGAATTTGCGCCAGCAGTTGATCCGGGTAGAGAGCGATGGGCGCAACCAGATCATCGACACTCATTGGCGCCGCGGGCGGAACTGCGGGTGCGGCCTGTGCCGGGGCAGCAGCCTGGTCCTGAGGTGTGGGTGCTGGAGCCGACTTGCAGCCGGACACGGTGCTCACGAATGAGAATACAACGGTTAAAACAGAAGCGGTGCTGGCGCGCAGAACAGGTTTCATTTGCGGATTCCTCGGGGCAACCGTGGCGTCGGGACAGCCGTTGGGTAAACGACAGCGGCTAGCCACCGCTGCAAGCTTATCGGCAAGGCGCGCGTAAGGCACCTGTCAGAAGTGACAGTTCCCAGGGCCGGCCCAGAGATGTGCCAAATTTTGGCGATGTGGACGACTGAGCAAACGCCGGTGCGGTTAGCGTCGCCGGACGAACAAGAGCGGACTCCTAAACATTGGGGTACGTTCCGTCTCTCCCGAGTCGGTCCACGAACCTTTCGTCCACGAATCTTCCGAGCGCACGAATGAGTTCAAGATAGCGTGCATTGTTGCGAATCGAATCAAAGTCAGGGCCTACGCGGATCTGCAACAGCCATGGTTCGTGCGTTGGCCGGGAGAGTGCTCACGGTCAAGGACGAAATGCGTCGGACGAAATGCGTCGACGTGGGACCTATTGCAGCAATTTTAGCTGTGCGCCGGCGACGCTGGCCGTGGGTTTGCGTCCCGGAGCGCGGCGTGCGATGGGTCTGCCGAGCAATCGTTCAAGACCGGCGTCAGACTCTGCTGTGCCAAGCGGTCGCCCGCTTCCTTCAGCTAGCCGGAGATCCTCCTAACGGCTCAATATGATGTCTCGGTCTATCACGGGTAAGCTTTGTCGACAGCGTCCTTAATTTGTTTGAAGAGCGGGATCTCCGGGGTGTCGAGCCCGTCCCTTCTTGATTGCATCCAGATTTGCGGGCCGAGCCTGCCTCCGGGGTTCACTACGTCCACAAAGAGGAAGTCATCCGGAGAACCAACCTGGCCGGATGCTCCGACGTCGGTTCCAGAGTTTGGGTATTGCGCGGGATCCCGGTTCGGGTCTTGATCAGGCGTCTGGGGGCCAGAAGTCCGCGGGCCAGTACGGACCCCCCCAAACACGTTCGCGGCGGCTAGGCGGCCCTTGCGCACGATGAAGACCAGGTCCGCGTCCTGCCGCTGGATGGTCAGCGTGTATCGATTCCACACCTGAAGGGCGTGTCTCACATCTGCAATGGCCTGGCGATCTTCGGGATAAAGTCGAGGGTTGAACTCATCTCCATCGACCGCCTCCACGTACACATAGCGGGCCTGGCGGAACAGGGCGGGGATGTCGGGATCTTTCTTCTTACTCTGCGCGGGACCTGGGAAAAACAGGAGAAGAAGCAATAGGCAAGGTAGGCAGCGCCTCATGGAATCCCCCTCTGCCGTTAGTGCGACGGCTGGGTCTTGCTCGCCTAAAAGCATACTCTTTCCAGGGCATAGTGCGGAGACCTTGTAACTCGGCGGTCGCGTTTTCGCATGGTTGAAGGGGGACGATGCAGTGTCTGCGCTTATCAGCGTGGCCGGAGGTCAGGACGCCGGAGTAAGTAGACAGCTTACCTATTGCCGCAATTTTGCGGGTGATAGGTTGTAGTGGACCCCTCAATTAGACTGTCTCAACCGAGGGGTCCGCCACAGTCCGTCCCGCATCTCCAGGATCGGCATCGGCGTCATTGCAGCTTGGTTAACAGGCGGCCTGTCCCCTGGTTTCGTCTGTCCCCTGGTTTCGTCTGTCCCTGGTTCGTCCGTCCAGGCGATAAAGCTTATCTCGAGGGGCTGATCGCCCAGGGGTGAGCTGAGGGTGTCCGGTGGCTACGACATTGAGGGGACGGAGCGGAAGATCCGGGATAGGCATGATAGGCAAGCAGTGCCGCAGGGGCTTTTAGCGTTTGCGTGAGAACTCAACAGACAAAACTCAGTCCCGAAGGGACGGCTGAAAGCCAGAGCTGTCCAAATTAGCGCGCAAGTGGCCTTCTGGACGGCGCAACTGGCTGAATGCGCTGAATGCGTGGAAGAGCACGTGGACAAGCGAAATCGGGTTGGTGCTGCGGCAGTGCTTCCGTTCATCCGCCTCGACCCATGCCAAGCTGGGTGGAGATGGATGGGCGGAGCTGTAGGGAGTTGTTAGAGGGAAGGGCGCACAGCAGGTCCCTCCACGGCACGCCGGGACAGGTCGGCTGCGCTCGGAGGCTGTGACTTTTTAATTTCCCTTGTGGTCTGTGGCCGGAAAGCTCCGAAGAGCATCTGCCAACAAGCATCGCCGGGGTTCCTTCGGCTACGCTCAGGACAGGCTCTTCGACTGCGCGCATAAAACCCTCTGTTATGCGATAGATCTGCGAGGCGCTTCGCTCAGGATGACGCCTTTCTGGAGGGGATTGAAAAACATCTGGTCGGATGCAAAAAACACGAAAAGATCAAAAAGTCACAGACTCTCGGGATGACAAGGGTGAGAGCCATGGTCCACCTGGGCATGAGTGGAGGTGGATGGACAGAGTCGAAGGCAGTTGTTAGAGGGAAGGGCGCACAGCAGGTCCCCATTCGACTTCGCTCAGGGCAGGCTCTCGGCTACCTCCTGATTTCCTGTCAGTCTTAGTGGCTTCGGTAAACCTCGTGCGGCTTTCCTTAAAGAAAGCCGCATACATGGCCGTTGGTTGGTGCAGCGTGTAGGAAATCCGGAGTACGCTCGGGATGACAAGGGTGAGAGCCATGGTCCACCTGGGCATGAGTGGAGGTGGATGGACAGAGTCGAAAAAGCTCTAGTCGCCGCGGTGCGTCTTTTCAAGACGGCTAGACCGAAATCAACTTGTTTTTGGTAGCGAAAACTGCGTTGAAAAGCCGTGCCCTGAAACAAAGCATGAGCTTTTTCGCAACCTGTGAACCCGTCCATGCCAGCGGTTTCGATGGAAGAGGAATCTCCCTCAGTGGCTAAAGCCATCTCAGCTACGAGGTCCGATTATGTACGGGCTGAAGCCCGTACCCTTCAAGGATGGCACTCTGTTGTTTCTGGAGTTGTGGTCGACCGGGTTCGCAGTTATTTCTGTTCACTGGCGAGGGATGGAGATTACGAGCTTTGGTGGTAATGCACATTGGACGGCGGCGAAGAATACCTTGAGCATAGACCAATGATCGTTGGTTCCTCAGATCAGGCCTCCGCCATTGCAATGCATAACCGAACCTATGGAACAAGAAGAGACGATACGCTGCTTCGGGAAAAAGGACGGTATCCCCGTCATCTGCTGCCAGAGGCTGACTCACGATAGCAAGGGCAATGTTTGGTTCGGTCCTCAAGGTCTCGTTCGCTGGCGGCCCGGCACTCCTCGATAACATATGGTGAATTGCTGAACCTGCAAAAGGCAATGGAGTAAACGATGTCGCGCTTGGTCCGTCGGGCATGGCCACTCACCTTGCCAGCGGCTCCCACGGGAACAAGCCAAGACCGGCCTGGGTTTCTTTAAATTTGACTTCTTTTGGCACGATCTGTAGAAACGCGACAGGCTGCCTAGACACGGAGTTCCTGTGGTATGGCCCTTGGTGAATGTTCTGCCGTCTTGCGCTCACGTCGTTGCCCTGCGCTCGAACTGACCTTGGCCGTTCTGCTTCTAGTTCCGGCCTGCGCCTTGGCCTGGGCAAGAGCGGGCGATAGTGCTGACACCTCCTCGCTCGATTCTCCGCTGGACACTGAAACCATCAGGCTTCCCGTCGTCGATGGTAAGGATATCCGCTTTTCACGGATATCCAGCTCCCAAGGCCTCTATCAGCTTAGGGTTTCGGATATCGTTCAGGACGACCAGGGGTTTATTTGGTTCGGAACATGGAACGGCCTGATTCGCTATGACGGTTACAATTTCAAAGTCTTCAAACATGATCTGGAACGCCCGGAAAGCCTCAGTGGGGTTTACATCGATTCGTTGTTTAAGGACCGCGCCGGCAGGATTTGGGTCGGAACAGACCAGTTTCTCGACCGCTTCGACCCGCTCACGGAAACATTCAGTCACTATCATTTCGATGTCCCGGATTCAAGTGGCTTACCGACGACTGTCAAGCACATCAGCCAGGACTCGTCGGGGATGTTATGGCTGTCCACTCGGAAGGGACTATTCCGACTGGATCCCGTCACGGGTAAGACCAAGCACTTTTACCACGACCCGGGAGACCCTTCCAGCCTCGGGGATAACGGCTATCAAGTCCACCGGTGAGGACAGAGCAGGCCGGTTTTGGGTCGCCACCAGCCAGACGCTCGACGAATTTGATAGAAACACTGGAAAAGTGAAGAGGCACGTCCTTACAGGGGAGTCAGGTATCGGGTTCTGGTTCCACGAAGACCGTTTCGGCGTGTTTTGGATCGTCTACGGCCCAGACGGCACCATCGCCACGTTCGATCCCAAGACGAACAAACTGACTCGCTACGGATTCGACTCGCGAGGCAGCCGAAAGCAACTTGAAGAACCCGGCCTACGCGCTGCTGGAAGACCACGAAGGCACCATGTGGTTTGGAACGGCGGTCCGTGGATTGCTCAAGTTCGACCGCGAGCGTCGGCGTTTCATCAGCTACCACAACCACCCTGGTGACAGCGACACTCTCCTCGACAACCGAGTCATCGCCCTGTTCCAGGACCGCGAAAAGAACATTTGGGTCGGTATGCACGACGTGGAGCCACACTTCTTTGCTACCAGGCCACCGCCGTTTACAAAAATTACCAACCCCCCCGGCAGTCGCAACAGCATAAGTCCGGGTCTCGTGGGGGCCCTCTATGAGGATCGCCAAGGTGTTTTGTGGGTCGGCGTCAATCGTGCGCTGGTGCGAATTGATCGTAAGACCGGCTTGTCCTCCAGTTTCCAACCAGTCGCCGGGTCTGAAGTGCTTTCGATCATCGAAGACGGACCGGACGTTCTTTGGATAGCAGGCACAAGTCCGCTGCTGCGTTACAACCGAAAAACCGGAGAACTTCGACGCTACATCCACGACCGCTCCGATCCCTCAAGCTTGTGTAGCGGTGTCGTAGAGCGGTTGCTTATCGATCATCGGGGCACCCTGTGGGCAGCAACGTGGGATGGTCTCTGTCGTTTCGACCGCCTCACACAGCGGTTTACCACCTACAAGCCAGACCCGAAAACGCGCGGCCTGAACTATTACGCCATCGCAGAAGACCCACAAGGAAACTTGTGGCTTGGCGGCAATTTAGGGCTGCACCGATTCGATCCAAACACCGGCCAGTTCACCATCTATAGCCACAAGTCCGACGACCCGCACAGTCTCAGCGACAACCGCGTAATGGCCGTCTATTTCGATCGCGCAGGAAGCATGTGGGTAGGCACGCAAAACGGGCTGGACAAATTTGATTCCAGAACAAGAACATTCGCGGTGTACAACGAGCCCAACGGCCTGTCTGGAAATGTTGTGAGCAGCGTTCTTGAAGACGAGCGCGGGCTGCTTTGGATGAGCACGAATAAAGGGGTATCGAGCTTTGACCCGCGAACCCAGAAGTTCAGCAACTACACTGTGGCAGACGGTCTTCCCGGCCCGGATTTCAGCGGTTATGGCGCCTGCTTCAAGAGTGCCGCGGGTGAGATGTTTTTTGGAGGTTTCAGCGGAGTCACCGCATTCTTTCCCGACCAGGTGGCGGCCGACGCGGTGGTTGCGAACCCGTTTGTCCCGCCGATTGTCTTGACCGATTTCCGATTATTTGGAAAGCCGGTCACCCTCAGCCCGGGCTCGCCCCTGAAGAAAGCAGTCAACTACACCGATACGATCACACTCTCCCACTCACAAAACATTTTCTCTATCGGGTTTTCCGCATTGAGCTTTTTCAATCCTGCGGCTAACCGCTATCGCTACATGTTGGAAGGATTGGACCAAAAGTGGAATGAGGTGGGAAGCGACCAGCGGCTTGCGAGTTACACGACGCTGCCGGCAGCTACTTACACGTTTCATGTGCAGGGTGCGAGCCGCCGCGGACCATGGAGCGAACCCGGCGCACAACTGCGCATCCAGATCCTGCCGCCGTGGTGGAACACGTGGTGGTTCCGAGCGCTATGCGCGACGGCTTGCCTGGCATTGCTTTGGGGGCTTTATCGGGTGCGTATCCAGGAAGTGCGGCGTCAGGAAAAGAAGCTTCGGGATGTCATCGAAACCATGCCAACATTTGCCTGGACCGCTTTGCCCGATGGCCCCGTGGACTTCGTCAATCGTCATTGGCAGGAATACACGGGTTTGTCGACCGAGCAGTCAGTCGACTCAGGTTGGGAAGCGGCTGTTCACCCAGAAGACCTAAAGCGCCATGCGGAGAAGTGGCGCGCCTTGGTGGCTGGCGGTGCGCCCTTCGAAAATGAGGTGCGCTACCGGCGGGCGGACGGTGGCAATATCGTTGGTTCCTGGCTCGAGCCGTGCCGCTGCGTGATACGCGAGGCAAGATCGTCAAGTGGTACGGTGTCTCGACCGACATTGAAGATCGCAAACGCGCAGAACAGCTGCAGGCAGAACTAGCACACAGCAATCGGGTCAGCACCATGGGAGAACTGGTCGCCTCCATCTCGCACGAACTCGCACAGCCCATCACGGCCACAACCAATCATGCCAAGGCATCTTTGCGGTGGCTTCAACGCGACCCGCCAGATCTGACGCAAGTTCGCAAAGGGACGGAAAGAATCATCGAGGCCGGCATCTTTGCGGCGGAAATCATCAACCGTCTGCGATCGTTGTACAAAAAGTCCTCTCCCAAACGAGAGTTGGTCGCGATCAATGAGGTGATCGGCGAAATGGTCCTGCTGCTGCGCAGCGAAGCGAATGGGTACGGCGTTTCCATTCGTACGGACCTTGCCGCCGATCTTCCCAAAATCACGGCGGACCGGGTGCAGCTGCAGCAGGTACTGATGAACCTCATGCTCAATGGCATCGAGGCGATGAAAGAGACCGGCGGGGTGCTTACCGTGAAGTCGCAATCGGGCGACGACAGCCAGATCGAGATCCAAGTGAATGACACAGGACCGGGGCTACCCTTGGGCAAGGCCGACCAGATTTTTGATGCGTTCTTTACTACGAAACCACACGGCAGCGGCATGGGCCTGGCTATCAGTAAGTCGATCGCCGAATCGCATGGCGGCCGGATTTGGGCCAACGGCGACGCCGGACGTGGCGCGACGTTCCACTTCACCTTGCCAGCGGCTCCCTCGGAAACAAACTCTCCCGTGGATGCCGCGTGATTCGGCATTCAACAGAGTGGGTGCGCGGGCCAGTCGGCAGATTTGACGCATAATCACCAACGCATCCGCTCTCCGCCGCGCAAATGCGTAGCCGAAATTTAGGGAACGCGGCACTTTTGAGCCAGGGAAGCGGGAACAGCACACTCTTGGTCTTTGCCTGGTAACAAGCGCTGTGCTGTTTATCTATGCATGGCTATGGTGGCCGCATTGCGCTCCCTTAGCGTCCTGCTCTTGGCAAGCTTCGCTGCGGCCATCCAAGAATCCTTTGGCTTGGGTGTGATGCGGAAGCGTCTGCTGGTCAGAGGAGGTATATAGTGATCGCCATGTCGGCCGAGATAGTCATCCGCCTTGCCAGGCCGAGCGAAAACGACCCCGTCCATGCGCTCGTGCAGACCATTGCAGATGAGACCTTTGCATACTTATTCGCGTCCTCTCAAGTACCGATCGGGGAGACTAATTGGTCCTCCTCCTGGCTGGCAATTTCAGGAGAAGAGATTGTGGGCGTGATGATGACGCAGGATGAATGGGTTACCGACTTATGGGTCCGGCGCGAGAGCCGCAGGACTGGCGTTGGAGGGAAGCTACTGGCCCATGCCGAACGTGAGATACGCGACCGTGGGCATGACACAATCCGTCTTAGGGTGGTCAAGTCGAATACTCGGGCTGTCGATTTTTATCAACACCACGGCTGGCGAGTTCACCGCGAATTTCCGCATGAGAAGTTCGGTCACGCGATGTTCGAAATGACTAAAACGACCGAGACGGTCAGGATATATGCGTTGTGAATGAAAAGCTGGATTTTCGGTAACTCACCTTGTCCCAGGTTCTCGAAGCCGTGCCCTTCCTGCGGAGAGTTTTTCGACGGCAGGTTCAAGCGAGACGGCGGGCCGCATGAAAAAAGTTTGGAATGATTGGCCCTTTCCGACCGTGGATTCCGCTTAACAGATTGAAGGCAATCAGAGTTCGACGCCTCATAGAAAGGAGAAACTGTCATGAAACGGATCGCAGCAATCGCACTCCTCGCCATCGCAAATCTTGTGATGGCCGGCACATCTTTCGCGCAGTCCACCGGGGTAGCGGCGAAGGTCCCGTTCCCCTTTGCTGTAGGCGACAAAGTGCTCCCCGCGGGTACCTACACCCTCATGCCCAAATCCTCGCACGTGCTCATGGTCAAGAATTATGAGCAAGGCGCTTCGGCACTCATCCTTTTCCAGGAAGATGGGAAGAAATCTCCAAACGGTGGAAAGCTGGTGTTCCACAAGTATGCCGGCCAGTACTTCCTTAGCGAGATTCTCTGCGACAGTGCGGACTTGCACGCTCAACTTCCTGCGTCGAAGAGGGAGAAGACGGCTCAGCTGCAGCAGGCAAGCCTTGGCACGAGCAGCGAAACTTTAGTGGCTGCCCGGTAAATGTGTCATTTGGAGTGAGAGGCCTGGAGCCAAAGAGCTCCAAGCCTCCCACATTTATGCATGGCATCCCAGGGAGTTTTACGCGGCCGGGCATCGTAAGGGGTTATGCAACTACGGCAGCTTCTAAGCCGCAGCTTTTGGAGCGGACCTTAAAAAGTGGAAAGATGAAGCAAGGGCCTTTCCATTGGTATATGCTCGGAATCATATCCAGCGACCGCTGCGGGAGTTCTTCCGAAATTTTTTGCTGGCGCGCTCGAGAATTCCCCTCCGCATCCCCGGTCAATTTGATTCTTCCCGCCTGCTCTGGAAATTGACCATAAGCCAGTTGTCGATTGCTGTCGCCAGCGGATCCATCGTCGTCGTGTAGGTTATTTAAAATGAATAACTTGTAGGCTGGGAATCATGGCTGGTCCATCAGAGTTCGTGGGGCAACTGTTCGAGGATGCGCTGGCGCGCGAGCCCGCTGAACGAGCGGACTTTCTTGAACAGGCGTGCGGCGGCGACCGCGCACTAAGACGCACGATCGAAGAGTTGTTGGCGGAGGACGCCCGTGCCGGCAGCTTCCTTGAGCATTCGCCATTCGACTTCGTCGACCCGGCGAACATAGCCCTGCCCGACGCCGGTGTGACCGGTTCCATCGATGGCAAAGGGGTTTTTCCGCAGCAAGGGCGATTCAAAACGGGGCAGGTTCTTATCGATCGTTTCGTCATCGTTCGTTTCCTCGCGAAAGGAGGGATGGGCGAAGTCTACGAGGCGGAGGACAGTTTTTTGCAAGGCGCCCACGTCGCACTCAAGACGATTCTTCCCCACATTGCAGGTGATCCGGCCTTACAGCGGCGTTTCGAAAGGGAAGTATTGATAGCGAGGGAGGTGACTCACCCAAATCTTTGCCCGATCTATGACATCTTTCATTGTGAGCAGCCGCCACCTAACTTCTTGTTCTTGACCATGAAGTTTCTGCCTGGCGAAACGCTGTCGGCGCGATTGAGAGGCGCGCCCATACCGATTGCGGAAGCACAGGAAATCTTCAAACAGATGGCAGCCGGCCTGGCTGCCATCCACGGCGCCGGGATCATTCACCGGGATATCAAGCCGAACAACGTCATGCTGCACGGGACAGGTTCAGATGTGCGTGTCTGCATTACTGATTTTGGTTTAGCCCGTGGCTACGAAGCTGAGCCATCTCTTTCAGGAAAGGGAGTGGTAGCGGGGACGCCAGACTATATGGCTCCAGAGTTATACCTGGGGCGGCCACCCTCCCAAGCCAGCGACCTTTTCGCTTTTGGGGTTGTTCTGCACCAGGTATTTACCGGGCAGAAGCCGAGTTTGGCGCCGGACGGCTCGTCGGTCGCCGTGAGTCCGCGGTTGAACACATCAGAGGTGCCTTCGTTTTGCGTGCAGTTGATTGTGGAATGCCTCGCTCGGAATCCTGAGCGAAGATGCCAGGCTTTCGAGCGTGCCCTGGGTTTACTTCATATCGAGCATCCAACGAGGCGATTGTGGACTCGCCGCCGCTTTGCGGCCACGGCCGTTGCCGCGGTGGGCGCCGCGGCGGGAGCCGCATGGTGGAAGAAGGGAGACCTGGAAGATCTGCTGCGTCCGCTGCCAAGCAAGTGTTTCGTAGCTCTGTTGAATTGGCCCAAAACTTCAGATAACCACGTGGCGCCTATGCTGACCAGCGTCTTAAGTGCAATTAAGAGCGAACTTACACGCGTGGAGACACTGGACAAGGATCTGTTTGTCATCTCCCCCGAGGACGTGAGCCTGAGTATGGCGGGGGTGACGCATTTGAAAGAGGTCTGTGAGCCTCTGGGGGCAAACCTTGTGCTGGCTGCTTCTGGTTTGCCGGGAGCCACGCACTTTGAGCTTTTCCTGCGCTTGCTCGATCCCTCTTCCAGTCAGCCGCTTCGGGAGAAGAAACTGACCTGCACTCTCTCTCAGATCCCATTGCTCCCCGGAAAAGCCGTACATGCTGCGGCGTCACTGCTCGATTTAGATCCTTATCTAAAGCGAGGTGAGGGAGAGTTACCCGGAACGCAATCGGCCGCCGCCTTTACCGCCTTCCAGTCGGCCGAGACGCTGAGGGCGCAGCCAAATGACAGCGGGCTCGACGCGGCGATTGAGCAATATAAGCAAGCGACGGATCTGGATCCCCATTATGCGATGGCTCATGCCAAGCTGGCGCTTTCCTATACCCGGCTCTATGCAATTCAGCGAATTCCCGCAGCTCTTGACCTGGCTTATGCGAATTGCCAAACTGCGCTATCGCTGGAGCCTGGTCTCCCCGACGGACATCTCGCTCTGGCCTCAGTTTTCCAACAGACTGGCAACGAGCAGGGAGCACTGAGTGAGGTTGACCGGGCGCTCTCACTCGATCACTCCAACCGCTACACTCTGGTTTGGCAGGCGCAGATCTACACGCGTCTGAATCGCTGGGCCGACGCCGAGAAGACGTTTCGCCGGGCGTTGAAGGAGCACCCCAACTTCTGGTTGGCGTACCACGAGCTTGGCTTTGGCTTGCACGGGCAGGCGAGGTATCGGGAGGCGATCCAGGCTTTCCGCGCTGCAAGCCTGGCCGCTCCAAAAAATTCAATGTCTTTGGGCAATTTAGGAGGGGAGTTTCTGCAGGTCGGCGAATTTGAGGAAGCGCTGCGGAGTCTGCAGCAGGGCTTCGCGTTGGACCCGAATTCGGACCTGGTGGCGGCGAACACGTCGCTCGCATTTCGTTACCAGGGTAAGTACGAAAAGGCCCTCCCATTCGCACGCAAAGCAGTCCAACTGAATCCTGCTCTCGATTCGAACTGGCTGGAACTCGCCGATTGCCAATCTTCCTTGCCCAATCATCAAGGCGAAGCAAAAACTGCTTATGCGCGGGCAGCGAAGGAAGCGGACCGCCATCTCTTGACGGACCCGGCCGATGCCCAGACGTGGATGGTGCTTGCTCTCTATAAGGTGAAGTCGGGTAGTCCGGAGAACGCTCCTCTGCTGATCGAAAGAGCCGAATCGCTGGGAGCTTATGACATGGACTCGCAGGTTTACAAAGCAAGGATATGGGAGCTCCTCGGAAGACGTGAGGAGGCGCTCACTACGCTAGCTGCCTGCTTTCGGAAAGGAGCCAGCGACCTGCAGTTGGTGGAATTTCCCGATGTGCAAGGGCTTCGCAAGGATCCCCGCTATCGGAAACTGACGCAGTCACAAACTCCTAAGACGATTGCCACGGCTTTACCGGGCGGGAGAGGTTCGAGCGATATATGCGCGGGTGTGGTGACCGCGAACTGAGGTTGACCCGGGCCCAACAAGTCGTTCCACGGCACTGCCGGAAGATCGGCGCATGCTGAGGAGACTTTCCTGCCGAAGCATTTTGCTGAGGTAAACGCCAACCCCTAACGTTACGAAAGCGAGGATGCTTATGAGTGGTGGCACAACAACTGCGGCTTCACCAAAGACGATAGTAATGGGCGTAACTCCGGCGTCAGTCGACGTCGAGCCGGGGGACACGCTCGAGTTCACGAACAATTCCACGATATTCCCCAATTTTGAAGTAGTGTTTGAGGATTCCAGCCCCAGCGGTGGCAAACTCAGATTCCCGGGAACTACCAGCGTAGAAATCCTTGTGACAGAAGACGGAACGTTCGACTACTTCATTCGACACGTTCCGGTAGAAGGACCCGCTGTGAAAACAAGAAATTTTTCCGTTCGGTCTTGTACTGGCGGCTGTTAGTTAATAAGGTCTCCCTCGGGGCGGCATGAAATCATTCAGCCACCAGACTTAGCTTCGATGACCCTGCATCGTGTCGCCCGCCCTTTTTATTCCACATTCGGCCCAATTGGAAACGTGCAACGATTCGATAAAGACACGTGTGTGTTCCAGTCCAGCGTTAGCGGCTCGTCGGCATTGAACTGCCCACCGCTGGCCGTGTGCAGCGACGGCGAGCACTTCACGATGTTTTACACGGTCGAAGACCGCTTGGGGGGATCTGTCCACCTGGAGCTGAGGCGGTTGAAAAGGTAATATAGCGGCGTGGAGACCATCGATTGGTTGCTCGATTCGGATCCGGCAATTCGCTGGCAGGCAATGCGCGATCTGACGGACGCCTCGCCGGCGGCGGTTGCCGCGGAACGCGCCCGCGTCCGCGCGAAGGGGTGGGCACCGAAATTCTCGCCCGCCAGGGATCGGACGGTTCGTAGCACCAGGCCGAAACCCCCGACTGGGTACCGACAGGTTACTCCTGCTGCGCGCCACCGGCCTCGACCGGTTAAAAGAACCGACCAAGTAAACCAATTCACTTTAAGCATCGTCAATCGATTCAAGTCTTCCGAAACATGGTTCGGGCCCCAATGGTCAACTAGGGGGATAAGAACGTCCTGTGACAAACTCATGGAATCGAGAGTACGAAACGCGTTCGGCCCTTGAGCGGGCGCGGAATGCCAATCGGAAAGTAGAGTTACCCCGGTGAAAACCGATAAGGAACTTGCAATTGATCTCGTTGATTGGCTTGAATACTACATTATCCGAGTGGGTATCTTGGAACACCTTCTGAAGGACTCAAACGTCACGGACTGGCGGGAGAGGGCTGCCTCTCTGAGCGCGAGTCAGGGCGCTCGCTCACTGATTCACGAACAATTCGCCCTATGGCGCGATACCATTTTGACTTCTCCTGATGTGACAGCAGTCGCTCGTGAAATTGTAGGATCGCTGTCCCCACAAAGCTCAGATTTCTAACGCTTGTACGCTCGTGCTCGGCTGCCTCAGCCTCCGATAGGGCTCTGGAGTAGCCGCAATTAGCAGCGCTTCACTTGGCTAAACCGGGCTTCACGGCGTATGCCTCCGCTGAACAAGAACGAATCGGCGCGGTACTAGGCGTCACGCGACCGGCAAGGCCAGGGTCATCCCGCTCCCCGGGGAATCAGGTGTTCACGACCGAGACGGACTGCTCGAGACCGACGTGGCACCCTTGATGTATGCCAGCTGCGGTGAAAGTGGATATTGGGAACAATCGTGTGTGTTGAAAGCTGCCTTGGCGGTTGTTCTCGTAGATCGGTCGAGTAAAGTTTCAATGGACGCAGAACGAATCCACCCGCAATCGCTGCAACGATATCCCTGAAAAAACTCCTTCGTCACAGGTACCATTCTTCGCATAGGCATGTGTTCAGTGTACCTTTAGGCCAGCATACCTATTGCAGCCATTCTGGAAAGGTCGCTTATTGGGCGTTCAAGCGATCACGCCCGCTCGAAGCTATGGAAGGTTTCCGGAAATGGACTTCTTGCTTCGTTTTTTCCGAAGTAGCAGCACGGCGTCATCTGCTGGGGAGGGATGCATCGGGGTGGGAGGACGGCCGCCCCGGAAGCGATGCCCGAACCACAGCACCAGTGCGAGCACGACGACAAACCTGAAAAGCAAGATGATGAGGTCGGGCTGGTCCATGTGGGGACCTTTCTATGGCGGAGAGAGTGGGATTCGAACCCAAAGCGGTCCTTTGGCTTCTGTAAGTTATAGAAAACAATATGCCGTCGCTGGCAAGAATGCCATCTTTGCCACGCCGCATTGCCCGCCATTGCCCGCTGGCGCAGGGAAAGCCGGTCAGAATTCTTGAATCCCAAATTGCGGCAAGCCTCCGGCTTTCTGCTCCCAAGCGTATCCGCCACCGCTGCGAGCGTAAGCGGTCTCAGAAACGGAAAGACCTCAAGCCTGTTGCTGGGTTGCTGAAGCCAAATTTCTATCTTCATGCGACTTAGTCTTCCGGGGCGGATCCACTATTACCCAAACCGCGTAAACTGCACCGGACTGCAAAGTCTGACAGAGTCTAAAGGGATTCGGCGAGAAGGCTCCGGGCGGCAGCTCGAAAGGCGGAAAAAATAAACTTGAAGCGTAGGATTTCAAAACAATTTACGTATGGCTTTACCAACTAGCCGCCGGTTGAGTCTTTGAACGGGGGGCGCGTCCAATCAATCATACCTTCCGGAGCCAAGCGCGGGAGAGAACCGCAGTTTGCTCGCTCATAATCAGATTCATGTCATTCATGTCGACAGGAACCCACCGTCCACCGCCAACGTGTGGCCAGTCACCATATTTGAAGAACCGGCGGCCAGAAAAATGGCCGCCCCCACAATCTCCTCCGGCCGTCCTTTTCTCCCAAGGGGCGTGCGCTCCATGAAGTATCTGTGCGATTCCGAATCCGAACGGGTTCCGGCTACCATCGGTGTATCAAATAACGATGGAGCTATTGCATTCACCTGAACATTGAACGGGGCGAGTTCAACCGCAAAACCTTTAGTCAACTGCACCACCCCGCCCTTGCTGGCCAGGTAGGCAATGCTACCCGCGTAAGCGATCAAGCCGCCAATCGACGCGAGGTTGATAATTTTTCCTGAGCATCGCTCCGCCATATGGCTGCCGACAACCTGGCAACATAGAAAGGTTCCTTTAAGGTTCACATCGATGATGGTGTCCCAATCCCGCTCAGAGTAGTCGAGCGCGGTTCCCCGGATGGCCCGGCCAGCGGAATTGACAAGTATGTCGACCGCGCCCCATTTTTGAATGACTCGTTTCACCACGCGCTCGATATCCGCCTTTTGGGTGACATCGAGTTGCTCAGCCTGTGCTTCTCCACCTGTTTGCTTGACTAAGCCGACGGTCTCTTCTGCCTTAACCAGCGAAATATCGGATGCGACGATCCGTGCTCCGGCATCGGAAAGACCACAGCTAATGGCACGTCCAAGTCCGCTTCCAGCACCAGTCACAAGAGCTGTCTTGCCAGTCAATTTAAATAGGTCAAAACCCATGTTCCCTTCAACCTTGCAGGATCTCCAATACTTCTTTATCCGGCCCCAGGAAGTAGCAGAAGCGGACTCCCGCAAAATAGGGATGTTGAGGAGAAATCGTCACAGGTGTAGATAAAAAGTTGACCCCTTTGCTCTCCAATTCTTTCCTGGTCTTTTCAATGTCGTTCACCTGAAAACAAATGTGTTGCCATCCGCCGTCGTTGGCCCTTGCATTCGCCGGGATTGGCTGACCAGGCGGAGTTACATACTGAAAGGTCTCGATCATTCCTGGATTGTCGGGCAGCTTGAAAAAGGTCGCCAATACTTTGGTTTTTGGCAATCCCACACCGCGCGAGAACTCCGCATCTTCTATTTCCGTTTCGAGCGCGATTTCCAGGCCAAGGACTCCGTGGTAGAACGCTTTCGTCTTCTCCTTGTCCGAGACTATTAAATTGAAGTGGTGTAAACCGGCAAACATCGGCATTCCGCGTCTCCATTCCTGTTTTGGCTGTCCTCGAACACGGCCGGGCGATTGCGCAGCCACCACTATAGACAATAGATGGATATTGTTCCATACACCTCGGTTCTGCCGTGACGTTAGTTCAATTAGTAGATCACTTTAATCGCTGCTCTTAAAACGTCTCCTGCTGCTTCTCCGCCAGTTGAAGGCGGAAAGTCTTAATTTCGAACGGTCTAAGATCAAAATTGATTGCGTTGTTCTGGATAGCAATCGACCCCAGGTAATCCTCCATCAGATTAACCTCAGAGGCCGACGTAACGGGGGCGGTAAAATGGAGTCGAACGGCGTCTGCCGCTTGCCCTGCTGCTTCATATACCCTTGCGATCAAGCCGCGGCCATCCTCTGCGGGCATAAGGGCGCTCAGCACCACATTGGCATTCGAGACGTTGAGGTATCCCCACTCCTTTGGAAGGCTCCCGGGGTGCTGGGCGAGCGGACGCACCACTAGCGGGTTGTTGAATTCAAGTCCCGCCCGAAACACTCGTGCTTGTTGCCAGTCGCCGATATGAGGCACGAGCGCGTATTGAAAAGTACGTTCCTGGCCCAACTCTAACCCGAGGTCAGACGAGGTTCCGGGCTCGTAACCACCGATAAAGCCATAACTATTGATACGGGCAGAACGCATCAACGAGAGCAGCAGCGTATCGTCGGTCACGCCGCTGCCGGGCAGTCCAATGTTGAGCAACGCAACACCATGTTTGCCATCGCTATAGTCGAACCAGTTTTGTGCAGGAAACTCCTGTTGCTGGGGGCGCTCGATCGCGCCAAACGGGATTTCGTCAAAGCGGCGGCCGCCGCGGATCGATGTGGGAAACAGAAGGCGATAGCGCACAAACTTATCGTTGTTGGTGATCGTGGTGTTGAAATCTATACGTTGAATGCCTGTATACACGCGCACTCGAGTCGAAAATTGGTTGTCTCCAAAGGGATGGTTGATATGGAACTCCGAGAAGACCGGCCCGGCGATGGTCTTTCCACTCCCGCCCACCCACTCGTTACTAAACTTGGATCGGTCGGCCGCAGGCAATGAGTGGGTGAGAGTCATGGCCGTAAGTCGACCGCCATTCAGGTTTCCATAGAGCTCCCAGGAGTCACCACCGTCCTGCTCACGGGCCACGATATTTCCTGGTTTATCGGCTAGCACCTGCCAATTACCGTCAGGCGATTTCATCTCCAGGCCAGTCATCGCGCCCGTCCATAGGTTGAAGGTCGCGCGATAGAATTGGTTTTCAATCGACGATGAGTCCACATGCATCGTCGACGCCGAAGGAAGTGGATGCACCGGATCGGCTGCGCCGCTCACCCCGCTGACAGAGAACAAGTCGCTGGGAGCGTGCTGCGGAATAACATAATAAGTAGCCCACCCCGTTGCCGGTACATCTCGAGCAATAAATACAACCGTGGCGTGCCGAATCCCTCCGTCTGCGTACCGGGTGACATCGAGAAGTTGAACCGGTACCTCGGTTCCGTCTGGGCCACGAACCTTGAGTTGTGCTACGCCTCCCTGTGACAATCCAACTTCGGCCTGAGCCACGTCCGTCCGTGGCCAACCCAGCGTATTGAGGACTAAAAGCGGAACAGCATCGGCGTCATTGTTCCGCGTGTCGATCTTCGAGCTGATCGCGTCCAAGCCATCCTCAACAAGGACGCTGGCCGCGCCCTTCGAAGACTGATAGTGCTGTATCGTGTCCTTATAAACTTTGTCGACCATGGTTCCCGAACTAAGGTCGTGTGCCTGGTTGAAGAGGACTGGTTCCCATGCCTGCCAGCGGGTGTCTTGCCAGCGCTTTTCTTCATCTGGCGGCGCACCCAGCACCTTTGCGAGGGCGGCTAACTTTTCTGAAGTGCTCAAAAGCCGCTCGTCCTCGCGCATCCACTGCTTCAGTTCGATGCGGGTGCTGTAGACGCCCTGGAACACAGGATTCAATTCTCCACTTATCACCGGATGGTCCGCCCGCTTTGCCACAATGCGTTCAAAATCGACAGGCAGGCCAAAACTCAAAGTGAACGGAGTATTGCGCTGTAAACCGAAGGCGTGAACCATCTCAGGCAGTTCCTGTTCCGGAGACACAACGTCAGCCCCGGCCAATGCCACCCGATTCGGGAAGTGGGAATATTCTCCCAAATTACTCCAAATGCCGGTTGCGTAGCTATCGAACTCCAGAAGGTTTTTCGGGGTGGGATAAAACAAACCGTAGCCAAGGGGCAGCCAGAACGCCGGTATTTTTGTTCCGTCAATGCCGGCCCAAAGAAACTCCGAGGGCACTTTATTATCGCGGACTCCCCGCTGAAACCAATAGGATTTATAGCCGGCCAGTTTGAGCAGTTGCGGCATTTGCGCGTGGTGACCAAAGGAGTCCAGCGCCCAACCTGTGGTCACGTCCACGTTGAGTGCCTGCCGGTAGTAGCCTTTCCCATACAACACCTGGCGAATCCATGACTCCCCGCTTGGGATATTGACGTCGGGCATCACGTCATTCCCACCGACGATCTGTAGTCTGCCTTCGGTAATCATTTTGCGAAACTCTGCGGCTTGCTCTGGGTACCGGTCCAGGAAGGGTTTTACATAGGCAACCTGGTCCAGGACGAACCGGTACTCAGGGAAAGTACGCAAAAGGTGGAGCGCCTGTAGAATATTTGGCAGATCTTCTTCAAGATATTCTTCGCGTGTTTTGAAAACGGCGCCTTCCCAATGGGTATGGGGTATTAACCAAAGGTGATTTGCCGATTCGTTCTGGTCGCTGGCAACAGGCGCAGGCGCCTGGAATGCCGCGCAAGGTCTCAGGGCGGGGAAGGAGAAGAATAGGAACAGCACTACGAGCCAAATGCGCATCAAACAGCCCCCTACACAATCCAGTAAACACCGAAAAACCATCATCGGCTGGGGTTAGTGAATTTCGGCAAGAAGGTTGTATAGAGGATCCCTGGAAAGCTTATGCCGCGATTGCTCTCCCGCGATGTTTTTGAGGCGAACTTCACAAGGAGAATTGCCTCTGGCCTAACTGATTGCGCCCATTCTTTGACACTAAAATAAGCCGCATGATATATGTTCACGACCAGCGATGATACATGAAAGATATTCAGTATGAAGCGCTATTTTAACCCGATGTAAGACCCGGAGCCGGGAGCCGGTCCATGAGTAAACTGCTTACACCCTCACAAATCGAGCACTACCAGAAGTTTGGTTATATCGCGCCGATCCGCGTGATGCCGGTGGAGCAGGCGTTCGTTCTTCGTGCGCGCCTGGAAGATTTTGAGTGCTCCCAGGGAGGTCCACTCAAGGGCTCCCTGCGGCACAAATCACATTTGCTGTTCAGCTGGCTCGCTGATCTCGTTCGCCAGGACAAGATCCTCGATGCGATCGAAGATCTGTATGGCGGAAACCTGTTGTGCTGGACCACCAATTTCTTCATCAAGGAGGGGAATGATCCAGCCTACGTTTCCTGGCATCAGGATTCGACCTACTGGGGTTTATCCAAGCCCGACGTCGTTACCGCCTGGGTCGCGTTGTCTGAAAGCAACAAGTCCAACGGCGCCATGGAGGTAATCCCCGGCACACACATGCTGGATCAAATTCCGCACAAAGATACCTTCGCAAAACATAATGCGCTCAGCCGCGGACAGGAGATCGCCGTCGAAGTGGATCAGAGCAAGGCGGTGGCAATCGAACTGCAACCGGGAGAAATGTCGTTGCATCACGTGCGCATCATTCACGGATCCCCGCCCAACTCCTCTTCAAACCGCAGAATAGGCCTTGCCATCCGCTACATTCCGACCGAAGTCCAGCAGTTGGAAGGAGACGATAGTGCCACGCTCGTCAGGGGAGTCGACGACTACCAGACGTTCAAGCACGAGGCGCGGCCCACCCGTGATCTTGACCCGGAGTTTGTTGCACTGCATCGGCAGATCGCCGATCGCAATGCAAAGATTCTCTATAAAGGCCTTAATGTGAGTAGCTTCGACCAGTCAATCACAGAACCCCCGGGGCATTTGCCATCGTGATGGTTGAGGCCGCAGTCATCGAGAAGCCAGGCGCGCGCATCAGCTGAATCGCCTGAAAGGGCCAATGTCCTCCATCGTTTCGCGGAAGTATCTCGTCATCGCCTCCACTGTGTCGGGACTGGGCGGCCTGCTGTTCGGCTTCGACAACATCGTTATCAGCGGAGCGATTCCGTACCTCACGCAACTCTTTCATCTCAGCGCCACCGGTGTTGGCTGGGCCGCCGGGTGCGCTCTGGTTGGCTGCATCCTGGGAGCGATGAGCGCGGGAGCGTTCGTGGACTTCCTAGGCCAGAAGAAGGGGTTGGCCGTTTGCGCTGCCTGCTTCGCGCTCTCCTCCGCCGGCATCTGGTTCGCAGGCAGCCTCAACCAGTTTGTGATGTGGCGCATCATCGGTGGCGTCGGCATCGGCGCCGCTTCCATCATTGCCCCGATGTATATCGCGGAGATCGCGCCCGCACGCCTGCGCGGCCGCCTGGTGACGCTGTACCAAGTGGGAATCGTCCTCGGGATTCTCGCCGCCGTATTCATGAACATGCAGATCCAACGCATGGGTGACGACGCATGGAACACCACGACCGGCTGGCGATGGATGTTCCTGATGGGGCTGTTTCCCGCCGTCGTGTTCGGAGCCGTCATCCTTCCTGCACCGGAGAGCCCGCGCTGGTTGCTGAAGGTGGGGCGCGTCTCGGAAGGGGTTGCCGTGCTGACCAAAATCAATGGTGTCGAAATAGCCGGCCGGGAAGCGGCAGAGATCGAGTCATCGTTAGCCATCGAGGAAGGTCATTTATCTGAGCTGCTCACCAGTTTTCGGCGGCCGCTGCTGCTCGGCATCATGTTGGCAGCCCTTTCGCAAACCAGCGGGATCACGGCCGTCCTCTCCTTTCTGCCTGAAGTTTTTCAGGCCGCGGGCACGGCGACCGCCGACGCATTCATGCAATCCGTGCTGGTAGGCATCGTCAACCTGATATTCACTCTTGTGGGGTTGTGGCTGATAGACGTTGCCGGCAGAAAGACGCTGATCGTCGCCGGTAGCTTTGTCCAATTCGTTTCCTTCGCTCTGGTCGGCCTTCTTTTTTACGTTCACGGTAGCGGACTGCTGGTCGTGGTTTTTGTGATGACGTTTGTCGTCGGACACGCCTTCGGAAATGGCGTCGCTTGTTGGGTCATTATCTCTGAGATCTATCCGGCCAAGGTTCGCGGCCGGGCCATGTCCATCGCCACCACTGCGCTATGGATCTTCAGCTATCTCGGCAACCAGTTGTTTCCTGTCATGATGAAGCACCTGGGCCCCGACGGCACATTCTGGTCCTTCTCCGGCTCCGCCCTGGTCGCGTTGATATGTTTTTGGAAACTCGTCCCCGAAACCAAAGGGCAATCCCTGGAGCAAATCACACGCTTCTGGATGGAACGTAGAGCGCCCTGATGCGATTCCACGCTCTGGTTTGATTCTGGATAAACTTGTCCGGTATGGTGATCACACGTCGAAAATTTGTTTACCTGGCTGGCGGCACGTGGGCCTCGCGGATGTGGGGGCAGTCGGGGGTGGCGTCTCGCGGCCTGCGGCAACAATCCCGGCCGGCGTCTTCAGGCCGTCCTTTCAATGCACATTTCGTCGACGTGGCGGAAAGCGCCGGTTTGACTTCACCGGTGGTCTACGGCGGCGTCGATCGCAAGCAGTACATCCTGGAGGCCGACGGGTGCGGCTGCGCCTTTATTGACTACGACAACGACGGATGGATGGATATCTTTCTTCTCACCGGCCAACGGCTCGACGGGGTGCCTCCCGGCACCACCAATCGTCTTTACAAAAATAATCGCGATGGAACGTTCACCGATGTCACGGAGAAGGCTGGTTTGCACCACGCCGGCTGGGCTAACTCAGTCTGCGTAGGTGACTATAACAACGATGGATGGGAAGATATCTTCTGCACTTATTTTGGACAGAACAAGCTGTATCGCAACAACGGCGACGGCACCTTCACCGATGTTACGGAGAAGGCCGGCTTCCTGATGCCGGAAGACCAGGGCAACTGGGGAGCCGGCTGTTCTTTTGTCGACTACGATCGGGATGGACGCCTCGACCTCTTCATCTCCAACTACATAGAATTCGATCTCAAGACGGTGCCGAAACCGGGCGAGAACGTGAACTGTAACTGGAAAGGAATACCAGTGAACTGCGGTCCACGGGGCCTTCCCCCGGGGTTTCCCAGCTCCCATGTGCTCTATCGGAATAATGGGGATGGAACGTTCACCAACGTCACCAGCAAGTCCGGCATCGGCGGGCCCCGAAAGGAGTACGGAATGACCGTGGTGACGGCAGACTTCGACGAAGACGGCTGGCCGGATATTTATGTTGCCTGCGATTCAACGCCGAGCCTTCTGTATATGAACAATCACGACGGCACTTTCCGCGAAGAAGGTGTTCTGCGCGGCGTAGCGTTTAATGATGACGGCGACGAGCAGGCCGGGATGGGCGTAGGCGTAGGAGACGTTAACCTCGATGGCCACCTGGATTTGTTCAAGACAAATTTTGTCGATGACACGTGCGTCCTTTACCAGAACAACGGCAAAGCAGAGTTTCAGGATGTGACCAGGACCAGCCGCATCGGCGTAGAATCAAGCTTCATTTGTTGGGGAACGGGAATCGTGGATTTAGATAACGATGGATATCCCGACATATTCCTAGTCACCGGAACCGTGTATCCCGAAGTAGCAAAGCAGCTCCCCCAATATCCCGCCAAGAGCCCGCGTATCCTGTTCAGGAACATGGGAGATGGCACCTTCGAGGAACTGGGCGAGCTGGCCGGCCCAGGTGTCACGGCAGCACATTCCAGCCGTGGCTGCGCCTTTGGAGACTTTGACAACGACGGCGACCTCGACATCCTGATCGTAAACATGAACGAACCGCCGTCCCTGCTACGCAACGATCTGCGGGGACAAAACCATTGGATGAAGCTGAGGCTTGTTGGAACGAAATCGAATCGTAGCGCGATCGGGGCGCGCGTGTTGTTGCATTATGGCGGAAAGGTGCAGGCTCAGTCGGTGATGAGCCAATCGAGCTACTTTTCTGCCAATGATCCTCGGCTTCACTTTGGCATGGGTACGATCAAAACCGCCGATATCGACATCTACTGGCCGAACGGGGCGCTGGAGCACTTCAAGAACATTGCTGCCAATCAACTGGTGACGATCGTCGAAGGAAAGGGGATTGTGGCCCGGCAGGAACTGACCGGTCCGCTGTCGAAGGGCGTGACGAACCAATGAGACCGGTGCGGTACTTCGCAGGTCTCCTGTTGTTCCTCCCCCCGGTACTGGGTCACGCTGTCCCGGCGCCCCACACTTGCCAAGCGGACCAGGTGTTCCAGCGGGCCGATGGCCTGCTGAAAATGAAGAACTACCAGGAGGCGGAGAGGGTGCTGGACCAGCTACAAGGCTGCACCAAGCTGTCGCCGATTCAAGCTTTCAATCTTGGCTGGCTTTACGGAAGGGCCCACGATTCCAAGAAGGCGCTCAAAACTTTTGAGGCCGTGCCTCCAGACGTGCCTGATCGTGGAACGCATCAATATGCCATCGCGCTCAGTGAATTCGAGCTTGGCAACTACCAGGGCGCGGTCGATGCTCTCAAAGATTTGCGCGCGGAAGGCTTGCTGAACGCGAGCGGCACCAATCTCCTCGGTGTGTCCTATTCCAAGCTCGGTCTCTATAAGGATGCCTATCCCATCCTGGTGGAAGAGCTGCGGCAAAATCCCGGCGATCTATTCGCCTATCTGAATCTTGTGACTCTTCTCGCCGACACTGGCAACTTCAAGAATGCCGCCGAGGTTGCCGACCAGGCGGTCGTGGCCTTTCCGCAGAACCCTGACGTCCTGGTGGTGCGTGGAGCCGTGAACGTTCTGCTGGGAAACATGGAAAAATCGCACGGTGATTTCGCCGGCGCCGTAGCGATTGCGCCACGGCAGCCCGACGCGCAGTTTTTGCTGGCGCTGTCAGACTATAAACAGAGCAACTACGCGAATGCGATTGCCGAACTCAAGGCCGCGCTCGGCTTAGGGATCAACGACTCCGACTTACACTACCTTCTCGCCGAATGCCTGTTGAAAGTAGATCCCGGTAAAACTGCCGACGCGCTAGCTGAACTCGATCTTGCGATTGAGCTCAACAGCAAGTCAGTATCGGCGAGATCGCTGCGCGGCAAGTTGCTCCTCGAAAGCGGTAAACCAAAGCAGGCAGTGCAGGACCTGGAGTTGGCACACCGGATAGATCCAACCTCGCGCAGCGCCCTATATAGCCTCGCCCGGGCCGATACTGCCCTGGGCAAGACAGAAGAAGCGAAGGCGCTGTTCAAGCAAATGAATTCCCAAGCCACTGATTCACTCGGAGAGCTAAGCGACCAACGAGTGAAAAAGGTGCTGAACGGAGACGCCTCTCAGTAGCAGGAAAGGACAGCAGCTTTGGATCGACGTGAATTCCTGAAGGGCATAGCAATGGCCGGCATAGTCCCGTTCGCTGGGGAAGGAGAAACCGCGCGGGCTCCGGCTCCGGTCACAGTAAAGACTGTTTATGTGATCGCCATGTGCCATCTCGACGTCGGCTTCACCGACACCGAGCGGAATGTGCTGGTCACGTATTTCAACGAATATCTCCCTCGGGCGATCGACCTGGCGGAAACCCTGCGCAAGGCCAACGGGGAGGAGCGTTACACCTGGACCATCGCGGCCTGGATGATCTATCAATATTTGGAGCAAGCTTCTTCGCAGAACCGTAAGCGCATGGAAAATGCGATCGCGGGGGACGACATTGCGTGGCATGCGATGCCCTTTACCTGGCAATCGGAGATGTTAGATCGTTCGTTGATCTCGTCGTCCATGGGTATTTCCGCAGCGCTCGATCAACGCTTTGGCAAAAGGACGATCGCGGGCAAATTGACCGACGTGCCGGGCCACACTCGCGGGCTGATTGCTCCACTGGCAGAAGCCGGCATTGAATTCTTGGATATCGGCGACAATCCCGGTTGCCAGGCGCCGGCTGTCCCATCCATCCCGGTAGAAATCGCCGCGCCTTCGACTTCGGGAACTGCAGAGCCAATCGAGTCCAGGGTCTGCCTGTTTAACTGGCGCAATCCCGACGGCCAGCAAATCATCGTCCTCTATCATCCTCTGGGATACGGAGGCACAGCCGCGATTCCAGGTACGGATATTGCTGTTTCGATCCGCGTCGCGATCGACAATTCCGGCCCGCACACGGCCGCGGAGGTAAAGGCCTATTACTCCGCGCTGCGCAACCGCTTTCCCGGAGCAAAGATCGTGGCCACCAATCTCAGCAGCGCCGCCGCCGCGCTGCGCAGCACCCGGCCGCATTTGCCGATGGTCACGCAAGAGATTGGCGACACCTGGATCTATGGCGCGGGAAGCGATCCGGGCAAAGTAGCGCGATATCGCGAGCTGTGCCGGCTTCGGCGCGAATGGCTCGCCGCTAAGCGGTTCAACCCCGGGGATGCGGTCGATCTGGCGCTTACCTCCAGGCTAATCCTCATGCCCGAACACAATTGGGGGCTCTCCACCCATCAATACCTGCAGCATCCTGAGGTTTACTCGCCGGCCCAACTACGCCAGGCGCGCATCGTGAAGCCCGAGTTCCAGAAGATGGACGACGAGTGGACGGCCAAGCGGCGCAACGTGGAAATCGCCGTCACCACCCTGCCGGCGAACCTGCAAGGGGAAGCCGGCGAGCGACTGGCTGCGCTGAAGCCGCGCCGCCCCGAATCGCAACGCCTTAGCATATTCGAGCGGGGCAAAGATCTGGAGACGCCCGCCTTTGTGCTCGCTCTCGATCCAGCGAACGGGTCGATGGTTAAGTTAACCGATCGAAGAACCGGCAGGGAGTGGGCATCCCCGAAGCACTTACTCGCGCTGTTTCAATACCAGACCTTCACCAGCGCCGACTTCGCCCGATTCAACGCACAGTACAACACGCAGAAATTCGCCGCGAATGATTTCGGGAAACCCGGAATGGAGGCATTTCCTACCGTGAGCCGCACCTGGCAGCCGGTGCTCGAGCGGTGCACAGCGGAGAAGAATAGCGACGGCCACCGACTGATTGTAGAGTTGCGGATGCCGAAAGTTGATCCACCCTCGGACGAGCTTGTGAGCTGGCCGGACAGCTCGACCATGGAACTTTTTATTCCCGACCAGGAACGGGCGATTCACATCACGCTGCAATGTTTCGATAAACGGCCCAATCGGCTGGCAGAAGCCATGTGGCTTTCGTTTTCTCCGGATGCGCCCGATACTACCGGCTGGCTGCTGGAAAAAGTCGATCAACCGGTATCACCCCTCGATGTGATGAGCGATGGCGCCCGCCACTTGCATGCCGTCACCAAAGACGTGACCTATCGAGACAAACAGGGGAGCTTCACGTTGGAGACACTGGACGCGCCGTTGATTGCTCCCGGACAGCGCTCGTTGCTGAACTTCGACAACAAACAGCCCGACATGCGCGAAGGAATTCACGTAAACCTCTACAACAACTTGTGGGGAACAGCCTTTCCGCAATGGTACGGACAAGATATGCGGTTCCGTTTTGTGGTGCGAGTCTAGCTGTTTTTCGAACCCACAGAAATTGAACAATTTCAATTAGATGAACAAGTCTTGACTCGATGGTTGAGGAGAAGCTAAGGTTGCCCTCGGTAGAGTCGCCGCCAAAGAAGGCTTGTCAGGGCTGCGACAGACGAGGAAACGATGGCAGAAACCAAGGAGCAGCCCAAAAAGAAGGCGATCATAAGCACGATTGAAAAATCTCAGGTGACCAATCTGCTGGGAGTGGAATATTCCGTTCTGCTGCCCCGTGAGCGGAGCGAGTGCGTTGAGATTCTGCTGGAGCGTTTTCCCAAGGACCTCGCCTTTCCGGTTCATCAGCACAAAGAGTGCGAGCAGACCTACCTGGTGCTGGAGGGTACAGGCGAAGTGACCGTCGGTAGTGAGGTTCACCGGATCGAAAAGGGAGGCGTGGTCTATATCCCGCGGCTGACGGATCATTGCGTTCGCAACGTCGGCGACTCCGAATTGGTATACGTGGTGGTCGAGACGTATCCCGATGGATACCTGCCAAACGAGCCGACCTGGGATTCGCACGTAGAGGCGTTGGTGAAACATTATGGCCTCGAGAGCAAAGCATGACCCCTGGGACCATCAATTTCCAGGGTAAGGTGGTCGTCGCCACTGGGGTCGGAGCAGGCATTGGTGCAGCGATTGCCGATGTCTTCGCAGCAAGCGGGGCCACGGTGGTTGGCCTGGAGCGCGATGCGGACGGCCTTACCCAGACGGCAACACGTATCACCAACGCCGGCGGCACGTTCCATCCTATCCGCACGGACGTGAGCTCAGAAGAAGAAGTGGCGGCAGCCTTTCGCGAAACGGTTGGCAAATTCTCTACCATCGATGTGCTGGTCAACAACGTGGGTCTGGAATTCTACAGGGAATTCGTCGACGTTGCGGTTGCGGATTTCGACCGGCAGATCGCGGTGAACCTGCGCAGCGTGTTTCTATGCTGCGCACAGGTGGTTCCGCTGATGATTCGTCAAAAGCGAGGGTGCATTGTCAACACTGCCTCGGTGCAGGCCTTTGCCACCACCGGCCAGACGGCGCCTTACGCGGCGGCTAAAGCGGGCGTTCTGGGCATGACGCGTGATATGGCCAGAGACCTGGGTCCCTACAATATCCGGGTAAACGGCATCTGTCCTGGCTGCATAGCCACGCCGATGATGGATCGTGGCCTCGGGCGCAGCTCCGACCCCAACAGGGCGAGGGAAGAAATGCGGTTGGCGATCCCGTTGCGCCGCCTGGGCGAACCGTGCGAGATCGCGAATGTCGTGCTCTTCCTGGCATCGGATCTTGCTTCCTATGTTTCCGGGGTGGCGCTGATTGCCGATGGCGGCTTACTAGCGCAGCTGCCGGTCGTGTGATGGAGTGAGCTTGGAGCTGACGGTAGATCAATTCGAGACTTATGCGGATGGGCTGGACCACCCTGAAGACATCGCCTTCGACCGCGATGGCGTCTTGTGGGCCGGGGGCGAAATAGGACAGGTCTACCGCATCCCCGAGAAGAACCGCATCGAAGAAGTCACGAATGTGGGAGGCTTTTGCCTTGGGCTGGCGTTTTCCGCATCGGATGAACTCTATATTTGCAATGCCAAGCTAGCGTCCGTGATCAAGGTGCAAAAGAACGGCAAGTCGAAGCTGTTTGCCGACTCCGCCGGCGACTACAAGCTCAAGCTTCCCAACTATGGCGTGTTCGACTCGGCAGGAAACCTCTTCGTGTCCGACTCCGGTGATTGGTCAAAGAGCAGCGGCTGCGTGGTGCGCTACGACAGCGCCGGACGGGGAAGCGTATTTCTGCAAGGTCCTCAGCCCTTTCCCAATGGATTAGCCCTCAGTGCGGATGAGCGTTTCCTGTTCGTTGCGCGGAGTCACACGGATGATGTGCTGCAGGTTGAGATCAAGCCCGACGGCTCCGCGGGCCACCATGAGGTTTTCGTATCCCGAATGGAGCGCATTCCCGATGGACTGGCATTCGATATCGCGGGAAACCTGTACGTAAGCTGTTACGCCTCCGACAACATTTATCGAGTGTCGCCGAAGCGCGAGGTCACGCTGTTGGCCTACGATCGCGCCGGCACCACCCTAGCGCGACCGACCAACATCGCCTTTGGAGGCCCGGAAGGCGACGAACTCTACGTGGCGAACCTGGGCCGTTGGCATATCGCCCGCGCCAAGCTTGACGTCAAGGGTCAGCCCTTGGTCAATCAGAAAAAGTAGCCCCGCCCCTGCGGGAGTGCAGACCCAGTGTGCAATAAGCGCATTACCTCCGGCTTATTGAGGATTTTTCCGTGGCGATCAGGCGGGCTCTTCCATGCGCAGTCGCTGGTTTGCCATTACTTCGCCTAATTCCTGCACGATTCCCGAGGGCCAACGAATATCCACGGATGTCTTACTATCGGCATCAAGCCCAAAATGCACGGTTAAATCGCTACTGGAAGCGTAGCCGACCGTGTTCGTCACACAACGGGTCTGGGTTCGGCCGGCGGTCTTGCACGTCACCTGGGCGCCAATCGCGGAACGATTGCTGCGCCGCCCCTGTAGCCGTAACTGTAACCACTTTCGCTCGGGGCTCCGGTTCCACCACAGTTCGATCGGCGCGTTCAAAGCGGTAACGGCCGCATCGATCCGGCCGTCGCGGTCAAAGTCCGCAAACACGACTCCACGGTGCAGGGCCGGCACTCCGAAGCCTGAGCCTACGCCTTCCGACACGTTGGTAAACTTGCCTTGCACGTTGCGGAAGATTTGATTCGGCTGGCCCTCGGTTACGTCTAGGCCGCCGCAAGCCACAAAGAGGTCGAGCCAGCCGTCGTTATCCAAATCCACGAGTCCGCATCCCCAACCGCTCCACGGACGGCTCAAACCCAGCAGCCCCGTGGCTGCGCTGCCATCCACGAAAATGCCGTCGGTGCGATTCAGGAAGACTTCGTAGGTCTCGTTCTTGAGACCAGTCATTACCAGATCCGGCCGTCCGTCACCGTCGATGTCACCGAAGTCCGCACCCATGCCGGAGATGTTCCGGCCGTCGCCGTTGTAAGCAACGCCCGCTTCCACGCCTGTCTCTTCGAATCCATGACCGGTGCCGCGCAGCAGTAGATTGCGGGCATTGTCGTTGGCGATAAACAGCCCGGGGTGGTGGTCTGATGAAAAGTCAGCCATGGCGATTCCCATCCCCTTGCCGATCAGGTTGGGCAGGCCGTCCTTGTGGGTCACTTCCGTGAATGTCCCATCGCCGTTGTTGTGGAAGAGCTGCATCGTTTCCGCATGGTACAGGTCGGGATGACAGTACACGCGTGTGCCCGGCGCCATACCGCCGCAGACTTTGTCCGTGCCCGCTTCCCAGTCACAGTAATTGGAGATAAAGAGGTCCAGCTTGCCGTCACAGTCGTAGTCGATCCATGCCGCGGCAACCGACCACAATTTGCGCACTGCCGGCAGGTTAAGCCCCGCATTGCCGGTAACGTCGGTAAAGGTTCCGTCGCCATTGTTGCGATAGAGTTGGTTGCCGTGGACGCCCACGACAAACAGATCTTCGTGACCATCATTGTCATAGTCTCCGACGGCGACGCCCATTCCGTAGCCGTTGCCCATAAGGCCGGCTTTCTGCGTAACATCGGTAAAGCTGCCGTCGCGGTTGTTGCGATAGAGGCGATTCCAATACTCCGGGCCGGTTTTGATAAGGGACGGCAGGGCGGCTCCGTTGACGCAAAAAATGTCGGGCCATCCATCGCCATCGAAGTCGATCACTCCCAGTCCACCGGGGAGCGTCTCCACCTGGTACCTGTTGCCTTCGGCGCCGTTACGGAGCACAAAATCCAACCCGCTGCTGGAGGCGCCGTTGTGCAAGCGAATGGGACCGTGCGCGGGCACCGCCCATGCGGGCATACGCAGGGCGGCCAACGATCCAAGCGCTGAGGCCCCCCGCAAGAAAGTTCGCCTGCTGGTCATCATTGTGGGTTGCCGGCGTCGTGCTCCTCGGAAACGCTTGCCAGCCGGACCGCTTCCTCCGCCGCGGCTTTAGCTTCTTGTTCGTGCCCAAGCTTGCGCAGTTGCCCCGCGAGCAGCGCGTGTAGGGCGCCTTTCTCATCTGGATAGCCAGCGAGCAACACCGGTTGAAGATAGCGGACAGCATCCAGCGGATGCGCGGTCTGTGCGTATGCGGTTGCCAACTGAACACGAATCCATGGGTCGTTGGGCTCCATCCTGGCCAGCTTGTCTAGAACCGAAAGCGCCTGGGGATAGTCACGTTCGTTCATCGCGATACGGACGAGCAACTGCAATGCCGATTCGCGGTGCGGGCCCACAGCCAGGGCTGCCTGCACATTCTGCCGCCCCTGCTCCATATCCCCCTGGGCCAAATAAGCCTGCGCTCTCTTCTCCAGGAGATTCGCATCTTTCGGGCTGAGGCGCAGCGCTTCTGTATATTCAGCCGCGGCCGCGGAGGCATCTCCCTTCATAGACAGCAAAATATCGCCGCGGATTTGATGTACCGCCGCTTCTTTGCCTTGAGCGGATAACTGCGAAGCGGCATGCCCGACAACGGAGCCGTAGCACACAATGAGCCAATAACCCGCCGCCTCTTTTCCGTCGTTAAGGCCCCGTTCGAGAGAGGGAATTGCCTGGGCACAGTCTCCTGTTTCTCCCAGGGCGACCCCGCGCCAAAACCACAACGGACCTCCAGCCGTGGCGGGAGGAGGCATCGCGGTCAGTTGCTCCCAACGTTCCTGCGCGAACAGCGTTTCCGCAGCCGGCGTGGTTGCACCCTCGGCGGCTTCCGCTTTCACCATGCAGCTGGCTGAGTGCTCGCGCATACATTGCCAAATCGCGCCGGGTACACTGGGGTCCGGAACGAGGGATTGCGGCCACTGTGCCAGGGCACCGCGCAGCTCCACAGTCGAGCGGTCGCTTAAGGTGAGCAGGCGGTTCTCGGCTTCAGTCCAATTGCCCTGGGCCGCTGCCAGTTGAGCTTCCAGCGTCCATGTGGAAGAAGCGTCGGGTTGATGTTGCTGGGCGGTCTTGAGACTGGCTTCGGCCTCCGAGCGCATGCCAAGTTGCACCTGCGCGATTCCCAGCTCTCCCCAGACTCCGCTTTGCTCAGGGTTCGCTTCCGCCGCTTTTTGCAAAAGTGCCTCGCGTTGCGTTGTGCCAGTAGCCGTGCCCTCAGCTTGAACCCTCAGCAATGCGGCGGTGCCTCGTTGTGAGCCGCGCAGCCAAAGCCCAAGGACGCGGAATCGTTCCAGGCTATAGTCCGCCCACGCCAGCAGTGCAGGTTCGGAATTCGGTGCACGCGCGACGGCATCCTCGAAGGCTACCGCGGCGAGTGCAAAATCGCCTTGCGCCTTTTCTGCTTCGCCCAGGTATCCGTCGGCGCTCTCGTCTGTGGCGCGGACCTGCGTGGCAACGCGCAATGGTTCGATGGCATCCGCAGGATGTCCGCTGCGCAACAAGTCCAATCCCAAAAGCAAATTTGCTGAGTAGTTTTGCGGGGCAAGTTTTCTGGCGTGCTGCAGGAGTGGGATGGCGCGTGCGTAGTCGGCTTGCTTGCTGAGGGAGGCGCCCTCCTTCAGTAGTGTGTCCAGGGATGTGGAGTTCGCTTGCTGAGCGGCCAGAGGAACGGTTACCAAGGCGACCAGGCATTGCAATCCGAAACGCGCCCACATGGGCTGATCATAGCACTCCCGGGCCGAAGCTCCAGGGATACGAGTGTCTTGGTCCTCGCAGCGGTCAAGAGTTGAATCAACCCGCTCTTGGCTCTCTCCACGCCTTAAATCAGCGTGTGGCCCACATCTCGCTTTTGAGATGTACACAGATTTCGCCCCTGCTCGCCAAAACGCCAACGGTCCTTTCGGTAAACCTCATTTGTTCATTAGGACCTAAGCGGAAAATCCGGGTTTGACAATTGCCGTTCCGGGCTGGATGCTTCATCATGATTTCCGTGAACATCCGAGGTTTCTTTGAAGCCCCTCAATCGCAGATCCTTTCTTAAAGCCAGCGTGGCCACCAGCGCCTTACAAATCCTGGACCAGTCCCAGGTTCGGGCAATTAACAAACCTACTCTGCCCAGCCCTCCCACCATTTCTTCTTTGGGGAGCGACCGGCTCTCTCATGTGTTTCGCGACCTTTACAGTAGCGCTGCGGCGCAAAACGAGTGGGGTTACCTGAAGGCCACCAAATCCGTTTCCGGTATCACGGCAATTTCGTTTCCTCCATACGCATGCTGCGGCCTTCCGGAAACTACGTTCAGCCCGGGCTATCTGGCTACTTGCGAGATTTTTCTCAATGGGCGGATGCTGATGGGCTACCCGCCGCCGGCGACTCAGGTGACCTACACCTGGTATCCGCATCGCATCGTTCGTGAAACGGTGGCGGAGGGCATTGAATTCATCACCCACACGTTCATGCCCGCGAAGAATCGAGCGGCGGCGTTATCTATTATGGTGAAAAACCTGGGGAGGGCAAGCCGTACCATCACGCTGGGCTTCGACTTGCGCGCTGGAGTCACAAAAAAGACAGAGGCCTGGTTCGTGAACTCCCCGGCCGAAGTGGACAATCGAATCACGCCAATGGCTTCTCGAGGTTGTCTGTTATTCGAAGCGCAACACAGCAGGGCCGCGTCGGTGCAGGGTCTGGAGCCGAAGGCAAACCGAATCGAGAATTTGCGAATGCTCTCGCTTGATCTCACGCTGGGCCCGGGTGAGTCACGCGAGGTCCGCTATGTCAACGCAATCGCCGGGGACAGGGCCAAGGCCCTAGAGTCCTATGACCAGTTGCAGGCGAATTTTGCCGCCATTCAGCAGCAGAACCAAGAAATAGCTGCCGGGCTGGTGCGGAATGCTTTCACCCCTGGTAACCCCGACTTCTCCGGCTATCTTCCGCAGCTCATCACAGAGGATGAGTCGTTGTGGAAGCTGTATCACGCCGGCTTCACCAATCTGCTGTTTGCCCGCCGCGCTTCGCCGGATTCGGCGTACGGCAATACCTACCTAACTTTGGGCGGCCGGGTGCTGCCCTCCTTGAGTTTTCCCTGGGACACATCACTGACCTCACTCAGCCTGGCGCTGCTGGATCCGGACGCGCTGCGCAGGCTTATCGAGCTCTGGTTGAGCCAGGATATGCATGCTCATCTGGCGACCGATTACGTCAGCGGTCAGGCGGTCGGCCCCTGGTACGCCGTGAATGATATGGCAATTCTCCGATGCGCTGAGAATTACCTGAGAGTGACCGGCGACTTCGCCTGGCTGCAAAAACCAATCGAAGGCAAGAAATGCCTGGCACACCTGACCGATCATGCACTGTATTGGAAAACGTTAGATAAGGCCGGGAAAGGGCTGGCCGACTACGGTGAGTTGCAAAATCTACTTGAAGTGATCAGCACCTACACTCACGAGGTTGCCGGCATGAACGCCGGAAACGTTTCCAGCATGCGCTTTGTCGCTGCGCTGCTAGACCGGGAAGGAGATTCGACGCAGGCCAGCCAACTCCGCGCCGAAGCCAAGGAACTGGCGAAACGCATCAATCATCTGCTCTATGTGCCGGGAAAAGGCTTCTGGAAGGCTGGCCAGCCGGACGGAAGCTTTAACCAGGTCCGACACTGTTACGATCTACTTGCTGTGTTAGATAATATGTTTGAAGATCTAAGCGACTCGCAGAAGCGGGAGATGAGCCACTTCTTCTGGACCGAGCTTCACAGCTCTGCCTGGATGCAGTCGCTTTCCTCCAGTGACGCCGACGCAACCTGGAACATCCGCCCGGATCATAGTTCGATCGGTGCCTACCCAGCGTGGCCGCCGATGACCGCCAAGGGACTCTATAAGATTGACCCGTCGCCTCAGGTGGCCGCTTGGGTCAAACAGTTGTCGCGGGCCGGCAATCAAGGTCCCTATGGCCAAGCCCACTTTATCGAGACCATCTTCCCGCGGGAAAGGGGAGGCGCCTACAAGTCTCCCGACGACATGCCCTATGGTAACGACTGGTGCTGCGTATCGGGGGGCTGTTTTGTGGACCTCACGATCGACTCGATCTTCGGCGCGGAACTGACGCTCTACGACGGTGTTAAAGTAACTTCACGAGTGACCGACTTCGACCCCGAGGCCAAGTTGATAAACCTGAACTACCAAGGACAAAACTATACTGTATCTCGCGAAGGTGCCCGCCGGGTCTGAGCAACGGAGCGGAGCAGGGGGGCAATTCGGCGAAAGGCCGCTTCGTGTTCTTGGCGGCCGGTTGCGACGGAGACTTGCGCATGACCGTGGAAACCTCAACTAAAGATCTTCGGAAAGCGTCCATTCACTCCGGCACAGCCCAGCCAAATTCTCTGGGCCCCGGAATGTTGTTTAGGGAGTTCGTCAGCGCCGCAGCTTGTATGGCAAACGGGTTCAGTACTGGCATCGCGACCATCGCTCCCGGTGCTGTCTTCCCGTACCATAAGCATGCTTTCTGCGAGACCATCACGCTCTTAAGTGGTTCGGCACAGGTCAGCGTGGAAGGTCGCTCCTACAGGCTCGAGCAGTTTGATTGTCTTTCCATCCCCGCGGGGGTGGCTCACGAGGTGACGAATTGCTCGCAGCAGTCTTCGATGGACGCGCTTGTGGCCCTTGCCTCCGCGCTACCATCCCAGGAACTCGTGGATCAGGGATTCACTCTCCAGGAGCGCGGTCTGTCTAATCCCAAGCCAGAAGATCCTGAGTCCATAGTTCGCTTTGCTCAGGCCGAAGTGTACCCATTGTCGCTGGGCGCAGAGTTCCGTGACTTGTTCGCCGGAAGACTGGGTGCCGAAGGAATCTGTGGAGGGTACGCGAGGTTTCAACCTGGGGCTTCGTTGCCTTGCCATGTCCACCAATACGATGAGTCCATCACGATTGTCGAAGGACAAGCACTTTGTCTGGTCCAAGGTAATCGCAACGACGTGAGTGGATACGATACTGCATTTGTACCCGAAGGCCGACCTCATCGCTTTCTGAACCAATCGAACGCTCCCATGGCGATGATTTGGGTCTACGCTGGCAGCGAGCCAGAGCGGACGTTAGTAGAGGCCGGATATTGTGACGGAACACTCCGATGGCCGCCGGAGCCCGGTTTACCCTGAGATGAATACCTGGAAGTGAAAATCTGGATAATCAAGAATTCGTTCCATTTGACGATCCAGTTTCCAAGTGCTACCGTTACGCCGATATGCGTGCAGTCATTGGCAGAGATCCGAAAATTCCAGAGGTAGAAGCGCGAAAGGAAACTCAACACTTTCGCCAGCCGGCCGTGGACCGGGCCATGAACCTCTTTGAATTGTTGGCGAGTTCACGGGGTGGACTGACGCTGTCGGAGTTAAGTCGAAAACTGAACTTGCCGAAGAGCACCACGCACTATCTCATCTATACGCTGGAGACACGAGGTTATTTGCAGCGCACGGCCGAAGGGCGCCACGCGTTGGGGCTGCGCTTCGCGAAGCTCGCCGCGGCGAGCACGGCGGAGCAAGATTTTGGCAGGTTGGCAAAGCCGTACTTAAGACAAATTGCCGTAAAACTCAACCTTACCACCGCCTTGACAGCTCTCAGAGGGGCAGAGGCAGTCGTTATCGCAATAGCGGCGGCTGCTCAATCTGGAGGGGGAGGAGCTTGGGTTGGTCGTCACATTGATTTGCATTGCACCGCTCAAGGAAAAGCGCTGATTGCCTTTTTGTCAGATGACGAACTGGGCGAGATCTTCGGAGGACGCGAGTTCGCCCCATTCACC
Organism: uncultured Acidobacteriaceae bacterium; assembly: GCA_963746595.1. GTDB lineage: Bacteria > Acidobacteriota > Terriglobia > Terriglobales > Acidobacteriaceae > PALSA-350. The sequence goes on along the minus strand of CAVVBS010000006.1, from coordinate 98,522 downwards.
TCCAAAACAATCCTCTCCCTCTCGGCATTAAAGGTGCACTTGGCAGAAGTGAGAGCCTGCGGCTTTTCTGTCAATGATGAAGAGTACTTCCAGGGGGTCAGAGCGGCCGCTGCCCCTATCCGTGATTCTTTGGGCGTCGTCGTCGCCGCCGTTTCCGTCCGCGGATCGTCCAAGCAGATTCCAAGCTCTCGCCTGCCCGAGCTTGGCCAGGAAATGGTTCGCGCATCGCGGGATCTAGCGATGGAGCTTGCTGGTCACTGACGAGTCATGGTGGACCTTTCGGTCACACAAAGCCGGCCATTCAAACCTTCCTTCTAGGCCGGGGTCCACCTTATCGTTCTATATGCTGAACATTCGTTGACTCCCTGACAGAACGCCATCAATAATTCTCTCGGCTCTTATAAGAGCGGTCCTTCGTGATCAATTGACAAGGGCTCAGCTCGGAACCTTTACACAGGCCGGAACACTGATCTTGTATTTCTTAGGAGGCTGCAAATGTATATCAGGCGATTGGGTTTTTTAACGCTTCTTATTTTCCTTCTAGTCATACAGTCACCGGCTCAATCGACGAATGGCCTCTTAACCGGAGCAGTTACAGATTCCAGTGGCGCTTCTATCCCTGGGGTCGAAGTCACTGTGACCAACCCGGCGACAGGCGTGGTCAGAACGGCCGCGACCAACGAGAGTGGCACCTATATCGTTCCGCAATTGGTTCCCGGTATTTACAGCATATCCCTGGCAAAGCAGGGGTTCGCTACTGAAAAGCGCGACAATGTCCAGCTAGAAGTCAATCAAAGTATTACGCTCGACTTCAAGCTCGCGGTTGCGTCCGCTGCCCAAACCGTCGAAGTTACCGGTACCCCGCCCAGTCTGAATACCACATCATCAACTTTGACGGATGTGATCGGCCACGACGAAACCGTGGACTTGCCGCTTAATGGAAGAGAGTTTACGCAGCTTACGCTGCTGACCCCCGGGGTCGCGCCGGTAACAACCGGTCAACAAAGCGCCTTTACGGTGGCCTTAGGCAAGGGGGGCATCAGCCCTTCGGTGAACGGGCAGAGGGGGCAACAGAACAACTTCACCATGGACGGCACCCTAAATAATGCCATCTTTACCAACGGATGGTCCATTGCGCCGCCTCCGGACGCCCTGCAGGAGTTCGCTGTTCAGTCGCACATCACAGACGCCCAGTTCGCTATCAGCTCAGGAGCGAACATCAATGTCGTCACCCGTTCCGGCACGAATACCTATCACGGGACTCTATGGGAATTCTTCCGAAACGATGCGTTGGATGCGCAAACGTTCCCCGACACCTTCCGCGCGCCTTATCACCAAAATCAGTATGGTCTCTTCTTTGGCGGGCCTTTCTTCATACCCCACGTGATCGATACCAGGAATAACACCTGGTTTTCGCTCTACTGGGAGGGATTCCGATCGAGCCTGAGTGGCAGCGTTTTGTCTAGCACGTTGACTTCCGCTATGGACAACGGCGATTTTTCGGGTGTACTGGGCGCACAGGTTGGCACGGACAGTCTAAACCGGCCAGAATACGCAAACGAAATCTACGATCCCCTCACGAGCCGCCCCGATCCCAAGAATCCAGGGGCGTATATTCGCGATCCTTTCCCTGGAAATATCATTCCGACCGACCGACTAAATCCCTCGACTTTACTTATTATCCAAAAGTATTACCCTTTACCGAATCTCAATGTGGCTGAAGGTGTCCTTCCAAACTACCAGTTCACTGGAGTTACCAGCACAAAGAGCGATGTTTTTGGCGCGAGGATCGACCACCAATTCAGTCAAAACGATACGTTTTTCGTAAGATTCAATCGCTCCAACCAGCACGTGGCGCGTCCGGAGAGCATTGAGTCATATTCCAACCTCCTCATCAACTATTCGCAACAGGCAGCCGCCGGTTTCACCCATCTTTTTAACCCTACGACCATCCTCAACTTGCGCTTTGGATATACGTACACAAACTTCGACGTTACGGATCAACCAGCGGGGCTCGCCTTTAATGAAGCGATCAATTTCGAAGAGGCTGTACCGACCAGGGCCGGGCTCTCGATGGGGCCCCAGGTCTCCGTATCGAATGGTTACAACGGAGTCTCTCAATTTGCGATACCGCTTGGTCCACTGGAGGGCGAGGATTACCACGCAGACTTCTCCAAAGTTAAAGGGAACCACACCCTGGGCGTAGGGGCGATGTACTACCACATCAAGACCTACGATGACGGCTGGGGCTCCGGTACCGGTTTCACGCAGAATGGGACTGCCCAGGACGCGACTGCGGGTCCAACCGGATTTGGGCCGGCCAGCTTTTTGCTCGGCGTTCTCAATACGTATTCTCCCTGGATCGGGAGCACCGGATCTGACCAGAGTATTAATTGGTGGGGTTTCTACGCCCAGGACCAATGGAAAGCAACAAAAAAACTGGTTGTGACCGCCGGCTTGCGGTGGGACTATGTCGCACCACCCAATTACCATAAGGTGGTCTCCGGGCTGAATGTTCTGAACGGGCAATTCATCATCACGCAGCCGTATCCTCCCCTGTTCCCTAAGGCGACGGGATCGAAGGGCTTCTTTGCTCCGCAATATAACGGTTGGGAGCCTCGCTTTGGCCTGACCTATCAGGCCACTGAACAAACCGTGCTACACGGTGCCTTCGCGATCTTGGACGACCATAACAATAGCCTCGTGCAGGCAAATCAGGGGATAAGACTTTCCTGGCCTACCGCTGTCTCGGCCAATTTCACCAGTCTCGATCTGGGTGTACCGACAACCTATCTCAATACTCTTCCTTCCTCGGAGTCGATCCTTGCGAATCTCCAAACGACGCCCTATGCCACCTATGGCGCCAATCCGAACAATAAGATTCCATACGCCATGGAGTTCAACGTCGGGGTCCAACAGCAGTTGCCGAGTTCCATGGTGATGAAGGTCGATTATGTGGGCTCCCTCAGCCGCCACCAATACATCAATATGACGGCGAATACAGCGCTGTATGGAGCCCCGGGACCTATATCGGAGAGACAGCCATTCCCGCAATACGGTGGGCCATTCTCATTCGAGTGGAATGAGGGGACGGGAAACTACCATGCACTCCAGTCAGAGCTCACCAAGAAACTCTCGTCTGGACTGTTCTTCAGGCTCGCTTATACTTGGTCAAGGTCTATGGACATACAATCCGACCCGTATGGGAACGAGGCACCGGACTTCTATAACTTCCACGCAGAATACGGACCTTCGGTTTACAGCTTGACCAATATGCTGGTCTTCAGTAGTGTCTATCAGCTCCCGTTCGGGAAAGGTAAGACTTTCCTGTCAAACCCAAACTGGCTGGTACAGACAGCCGCCGGCAATTGGAATTTGGGCACCATCATCTCCCACACTTCAGGTCAACCCTTCAATGCCCTTGTTGGTACGGACCTAGCGAATACCGGAGGTCCAAATCAACGACCGAATAGGGCGGCGGGACTAAGTCCATATTCTGGCCTGCGGTCTGTTTCCTCCGCCAAACAGTGGCTCAACGCTGCCGCACTTCCTTTACCGGCAACCTACACGTATGGTAACGAGGGCAGGAACGACCTGGTCGGCCCGGGATACACGAACATCGATCTCAGTGCGTTCAAGAACTTTCCCATCTACGAGAATCTTTCGTTGCAGTTCAGGGGAGAATTCTTCAACTTCTTGAATCACAGCAATTACGCCTTGCCGACTACCACCGTCCAGTCTGGAACATTTGGACTTATCACCTCTGCTGCTGGTCAGGGTAGACAAGTCCAGTTCGCCCTGAAGGTGATCTTCTAAGTGACGCCGGGCCGCCTTGGATCTCAAGGCGACCTGGCACCTAAGTTGTTTTTCCCGACGGGCGTGTCTAAATGAGACTAAAAGCCGCATTCGACCGCGGGTGGATCGTTCTATTGGTAGCCGGAGGTACGCTCTTTGCTGCACCGGCGCGAAGCGGCCAAGACAATACGGTCTTTCGCCTCGGAACCTTCGACCGCTCTTCCGCGGGGTTTGCCCAGGAACAACCAACAGATCCGGTAAAGTTTGTAGTCGGCAAAAGTGATCCCGCAAAAGATTGGCCGGCGACCCAGCAGGCCGAAGTCCTTTCGCCCACAGGCACCCCTGATACCGGCACGGCTCCGGCTCCGCGGGTCATCACCTTTTCTCTGGATCATGCACCCGCAGCAGCTTATCAGCTCCATATCTCTTTTCTGATCGAAAGTCCGAGCGTGCCGGCGATACGGGTCGGCATTAACGGCAAGCAGGGCAGGTTTTACCTGCATCCCAAACTGGATTACGGCATGGGAGACCTGGTGAGCTCCTTTTATCCTGCTTATTCGAGCGCGGATGTTTTCGTCCCGTTCCCGGGTAGTCTTCTGCAACAGGGAGCGAACACGATAACTTTGCAGGTGATAGGAGAAGCGCAGAAGGAAGTTCCCGATGCTGGTCTGACTTACGATGCCATTGAACTTGATCGAGATCCGAACCCCAAAAATGGGAACACTTCTTCTGCTCAGATCGCGCCCACCATCTTCTATAAGCAACGGCAGGGGCAACCACCCGACGAGATGGTCGATGTCTTTATCCGCTATAGCAAGCCGGTGAATGCAGGCGGCGGCGTGGATCTGACCATTGCCGGCAAGCACTACCATGAGGTGCTTCGTGGGAATCAGGATTTTGGCGAAGAAAAGCTGCAGTTCGCCGTAACGGAGTTTCCGGCGAAGTCGCCGGCACAGCTAACCTGGAATGCCGAAGGTCACCGGCAGCACAAAGAAGAATCGATCGATCCGGGAAAAAAATGGACCTTGTTTATTGTCCCGCACATTCATCTCGATGTTGGATACACGGATTATCAGGCTAAGGTCGCAGCTATCCAAAGCCGGGTCATCGACGAAGCGATGGACCTGACGGCACAGCATCCGGATTTCCGTTTCAGCGTAGACGGAGAATGGGATGTGGCCCAGTTTCTTAAGACACGCACACCCACGGAACAGCAGCGCATGATCACTGCTGTCCAAAAGCAGCAACTATTTGTCCCCGCGCAATATGCAAGTTTGCTTACCGGATTTTCCACAGCGGAGACCCTGATCCGCTCACTTTATGGCAGTGCAAACTTCAGCCGGATACACGACACGCCCTTTAATTACGCCAACATTACCGACGTTCCGTCGTACACGTGGTCCTATGCGTCGATCCTCGCCTCGGCGGGAATCAAGTACTTCCTTGCTGGGAGCGATAACGTTCGGGCGCCTGTATTGCTGCAAGGACGTCTGAACGAAAACTCGCCGTTCTGGTGGGAGGGTCCGGACGGCCAGAAGGTCCTCTTGTGGTATTCGCGTCATTACATGCAAATGCAGCTCATGTTCGGCTTGCCGCCGGAGGTAGAGGCTGGCCATGAGACGATTCCGCTGTTTCTGCAGATGTACGAGCACCCGAATTACCGCGCCAATGCGGCCATCATCTTCGGCACCCAAGTGGAGAATACCGATCTATTTCCTCAGCAGGCGGAGTTGGCCGGGCGGTGGAACAACGTCTATGCATATCCGCGAATGCAATATTCAGGCTTCTACGACGCTCTGAAAAATATTGCGGATCAATTTGGAGACAACATTCCCACCGTTCGCGGGGATGGTGGTCCGTATTGGGAAGACGGCATGGCTGCTGATGCCTACTATTCGGCGATGGAGCGAGAGAATGAAAGCCGCGGCCCTTCGGCGGAAAAGCTTGAAACCCTGACGTCGCTGGTAAATCCGAACCTGGCTGCGGACAAGATCGACCTTGATCAGATGTGGACGCACATGGTGTTGTGGGACGAGCATACCTGGACCGCCTCGAACAGTATTACGGATCCCACTAGCCTCGAAGTCGTCAATCAACTGGCCGCGAAAGACTCCCATGCGGTCGACGCGAAAGCGTTGGTCGCCTGGCTCACCCGCAACAGCACGGCTAGCATTGGGGAATCGGTCTTTACCGGCAAGGGAAGTCTCATCGTCTTCAATACTTTGGATTGGAAGCGCAGTGGGTCCGTTTCGATCGACCTGGTAAACGGTGACGAGGTCGTGGACCAGACAACCGGTCAAGTTGTGCCGGTTGAAGATGTGCCGACGGGCAAGGTCTCTCATCATATAGTGCCTCTGCAAATTATCGATAACGGTAAGAGCTTTAATCGTGCGCGCTTTTTCGCGGAGAACATTCCCGCACTTGGCTACAAGGTTTATCTAGTACGCAAGGGCGGTCAGAAGCGCGCGGCCCCCGTGCAGGCCCTTAGCACCAGCACCCTGGAAAACGACTACTATCGCGTCGAACTGGATCCTGTCTCCGGCGCGGTGCGGAGCATTTACGATAAACAGCTACAGCGCGAACTCGTCAATAAGCAGAGCGCCTATCGGTTTGGACAATATCTCTACGTTTCCGGCGGCGATAAGCAGCCCAATACTCTGCTGCAGTTTCCCATGGCTGCACCCAAGGCTGATCTGCAGATCGATCAGGCGCATGGTGGGCGTCTAGTCTCGATGAATCGAACCCCCAATGGCTGGATTGCGCGCATGGAAAGCACGAGCACAAACACGCCTACGATTGCAACCGAGATCCGGCTCTTCGACCATGAAAAGAAGATTGAGTTCACGGAAGACGTGGACAAGAAGGAGATCGATGACAAGGAGGCCGTCTACTTCGCGTTTCCTTTCGCGATGGAGCAGCCTCAGTTTCAATACGAGATTCAGAATGGCGTTGTCGATCCGTCGAAGGATATGTATGCCGGAGCAGGGCACGAATGGTTCTCTGTGCAGCACTGGGTCTCTGCGCAACAAAATGGACTGTCTGCCACATTGATGCCGCTGGATGCGCCTTTGGTGACCCTGGGTGATATCAACCGGGGCGAATGGCCAACTGAATTCAGCAAGCGCCCCGGAACCATTTTCTCCTATGTCATGAACAACTATTGGTTTACCAACTACCGCGCGGGCCAGGGTGGGCATTTCCAGTTTCGCTATGTGGTCACCAGCGCGCCATCGACCGATTCCGCCCAGTTGAGCCGCATGGGCTGGGAAGAGATGACCCCGCTTGAAACAGACGAGGTCACTTCGCAAGATAAGGCATTAAACCAGCCGCGACCGCTCGATGGAAAGCAAGGTAGCTTCCTCGACGTGCAGGATCCCAACGTGCTGCTCGAAACATGGAAGACAGCCGAGGACGGGAACGGAACAATTTTGCGCTTCCTTGATTTCGGGGCTACGACCCGGACGGTCACCGTGCAAACCCCGTTATTGCATATCGATCAAGCGTGGCAGACCGATGCTGTGGAAAGAAACGGGAAACAACTATCGTTGGCTGGTAACGGCGGTTTCCAGTTCACCATCCACCCGCATGAGATTCTTACCATACGACTCGTGAGCCAGGACCTGCTGAAAGCACCTACCATTTAGTGGTCTCCCGCTCTGCGCAAAGTGCGCCAAGGGTGGGGTCAGTCGCAGGTTTGTTTCATGGAGACGGAGACTTCCACGGTTTCTCATCTAGAGCGCGTCATTCCATGAATCGCTACGCATATCTGGTTCTGCTTTGCCTGCTCACCTCGGCTTCTGATGCACAGAAGACGGTCTGGCAAATTGGAAAGTTCGATCAATCGTCCATGGAGTTTCGCCCGCAGCCGCGGGAGCATGTGCTGTATGAGGCAGGCAAAAGTCATTGGGCCGAGGATTGGCCGGGCGAACAAAGAGCAGGATCAAACTACGAGATTCAGTTCCGGCTTGATGATTCCCCACGCGGCGTCTTTGTGCTTAAGATATCGACGCTGATCTACCTGCCGCGAATTCCGGCTCTCGACGTGCAAATCAATGGGCACAAGGGAACCTACTATTTGCACCCGGAGCTGAGTTACTACCTGGGAGACCAACGGTCGATTTTCGATCCGCATTATTCTTCCAGCGTGCTGACCGTGGAACTTTCCTCAAGGTTTTTCAAGCAGGGGCAGAACAGTCTCGTTCTCTCTTGTGTGAACGCTGAGCCTCCTCTGGCGGACCAGGCGGAAATCTCCGGAATCCATTACGATTTCATTTCCCTGGTGAATGATACCGGCCGCGAAACGCCAAAGCCGGCGATCGACTCGCTCGTGACCCCCACCGTCTTTTACCAGCACAAGGCGGGCCAATTGGTGGAGATTGTGGAGGCCTTTCTGCGTTTTAATCAGGCCGCGCCGGCGGGTAATGCTTCTCTCGTGCTTAAAGGGCAACGCTATGTAGCCAACGTGGCGCCAATCGAGGATTTCGGCGAAGAGCGGCTGCGCTTCGAAGTGCCGGAGTGGACGGGAACCGTTCACGGGCGTTTGCAAATCACGGCGGGGAAACGTGCGTCGTTCGATGTGCCGTTGACCGCGGCCCGCAAGTGGACGGTATTCGTCGTGCCCCACACCCACGTTGACATCGGCTACAGCGATTACCAGGGAAAGGTCGCCGAGGCACAATCGCGTACCTTCGACGAAGCCGCCGATCTCATCCGCAAATACCCCGCTTTTCGCTTCGCGACCGACGGTTCCTGGAACCTGGAGCAGTTCCTGGCAACGCGTTCAAAGGAACGGCAAGAGGATGTAGTGGGCTTGATACGTGATGACAAGATCGGCCTGCCCGCGCAATACGTGAACGAGCTTACCGGATACGCGTCCCTGGAGACGCTGTATCGCTCTCTCTACTATTCAAAGCAACTCTCGCGCGAATACGGGCTGCCCTTTGAGTATGCGAACAGCACCGATGTTCCCACGTATACCCAGGCCTATCCTTCGTTGCTGGCAAGTTCAGGAATCAGGTATTTCGTCGCTGGCGGCGATAATGATCGGGCGCCGTTTCTCTTCCACGATCAATGGAACGAAAAATCCCCCTTCTGGTGGCAAGGGCCGGACGGAAAGAAGGTAATGGTTTGGTACTCACGCTGCTACGAGCAGATCATGTTTCTGTTCGGTCTGCCGCCGCAGCAGGCCGCGGTATATGAGTCGCTGCCGATCTTTCTGCAAGCTTATGCAAAGCCCGGCTACAAGCCGGATGTGGTGCTGATCTATGGCAGCCAACCTGAGAACACCGACCTGTTTCCAGAGACGGCGCAGTTTGCCACCACCTGGAACCAAAGCTACGTCTACCCCAAGCTGCGGTACTCCACGTTTGCCGATTTCTTTCACTACGTGGACGAGCATTATGGCAATGGGCTGGCCACCTACAAAGGAGACATGGGTCCCTATTGGGAAGATGGGGTAGGCGCGGATGCCTACTACACTGCGAAGGACCGGCAAAACCAGAGCCAGGTTCTTTCAGCGGAGATTATATCCACTGCGTCGCACAGCGTTGATGCCGCACTACACGCGCCCAAGGCCGAATTAAATGCGATTTGGAAAAATATTGAGCTTTTCGCCGAGCATACCTGGACTGCAGGCAATTCCGTCTCACAGCCCGATAGTGAAGAAGCGGTCAAGCAACTCGCGGTGAAAGACAGCCGGGCAACCGAAGCACAACTCCAGATCGAGGACCTTACCAACCGGTCGATGGACCAGTTGGTGAACGAGGTCCATATCCCGGCCAAAACGCTGGTGGTGTTTAACGCTCTCAACTGGAAGCGGGACGCATTTGTCGAAGCCGATCTGGATGAAGATGCGGAGCTGGTAGATTTGACCACCCAAGCGCCGGTGCCGCTGGAAGTGCTATCCCGCAAACAGGGCTTTGTTCATGTGAGGTTCATGGCCAGCGACCTGCCGCCGGTAGGGTACAAGTGTTTTCAGATCCGGACCCTTGGCAAGCCGATCGCCGCGGAGCCGGCGAGGGAAATGAATCCGGTAATCGAAAACCAATACTACCGGGTTACGGTGGACGCGAAGTCTGGAGCCCTGCAAAGCATTTTCGACAAGCAACTTCAGCGCGAGCTGGTCGACCGGAAGAGCCCATTCAAATTCGGGCAGTACATATACGTGACCGGAGGCGATGGGCAGACGCGCATCATCAACCCCTTCAAAGCTCTGCCCCTCGCCCAGCTGACCGAGCATCCCGCGGACAATGGAGAGTACCTCGGTGCGCATAAAACATCGTGGGGCTATTCCATCCTTACCCGGAACTCAGATGTGAATACGCCCGCGATTGATCTTGAAATATTGTTGTTCGACCGGCAAAAGCGCATCGAGTTCCGGTACAGCGTGCAAAAGGACTACACGAATGCCAAAGAGGCAGTCTACTTCGCCTTTCCGGTCGCCGTGTCGCCGCCCAAGTTCGATTACGCAACCCAGCAGGGATGGGTCGATCCAGCGCGGGATCTCTTCCAAGGTGCAAGCCTGGAATGGTTCAGCGTGCAGAAGTGGATGGCGGCGGTGGATCCCCATCTGGCGGTAGGCATCGTTCCGGTCGATGCGCCGCTGGCTAGTTTTGGCGACATAAATCGAGGAGAATGGCCGGGAGAATTTGAACCTAAAACTTCAACAATCTTCTCCTATGCAATGAACAATTATTGGGATACGAATTATCGTGCCGGACAAGGCGGCACCTTTACGTTCCGCTACGTCGTGACGAGTGCCGATCAGCTGGACCCTGCCGCGCTCACCAGGATGGGCCGGGAGAGCATGCAAGCGGTTGGTGTCGACCATGTCATCGATCAGGATAAAGTCGGCGATCCGAATAAGCCTTTGCCGCCAACGGGGGCGAGCTTTCTTGAGATCGGCAGTCCGAACGTAGCCCTGGTTACCTGGAAGCTCGCAGAAGATGGCAAGGGCACGATTCTCCGTCTCGAGGAAACCGCGGGCCACGCAACGGAGACCAGCATTAATCTCCCGCTCACTGCCCTGCATGCTGCGAATCTCTGCAATGGAGTTGAGGATAACCTGGGGAGCCTGGATGTAAGCGGGAAGCGCATTCGATTGAAGTTTCAGCCTCATGAGGTACTAACGGTTCGCTTGACCCCGTAAATTCAGGGACGTGGAGCAGGAGATCAAATGAGTCTATGGAATTCCGATGAAGAACTGTTCACAATTGCACAACGGGAGCTATTCACTTGTGTGGTGGGCGACGTGATGGATCGGCTGCATCTGGTTCATCAATTCCTGCCGCCGCATATTCGGCCTTTGCAGCAAGACATGGTGGTAATCGGCCGCGCTATGCCAGTCCTATCCGGAGATGTGTTCGAAGAAAAAATTGAAGGAAGCGCCAACCCCTTGAGTGGCAAATCGTTTGGTTTAATGCTTGAGGCTTTGGATGATCTTCGTCCTAACGAGATCTATGTAAACACCGGTTCTTCTCCGCGCAACGCCTTATGGGGGGAGCTTATGAGCACCCGCGCCCGCAAGCTGGGCGCAAGGGGCGCAGTAGTGAACGGGTACGTCAGAGACACCAGGGCAATCGTGAAAATAAACTTTCCAACCTTCGCGTTTGGATCCTACGGTCAGGACGCTGGACCTCGCTACAAGGTCTACGATTTCCGCATTCCTATTGAAATAGGAGGCGTGCGCGTGAACCCTGGTGACATTCTGTTTGGGGATATCGATGGAGTCCTGGTTATTCCTGCTGACGCCGAGACCGAGGTGTTCTCCGGGGCGCTCGAGAAAGCGCGCGGCGAGAAGGTAGTCAAGAGTGAGCTAGAAGCCGGATCGAGTGCGCTGGCTGCTTTTCGCAAGCACGGGATCATGTAGGGAGTGGACCATGAGCATTCGATTTGATGGAAAAGTCGCTGTCATCACCGGGGGCGCCATGGGAATCGGCGCCGCGACAGCGCAGAAGTTCTCCAGTTTAGGGGCTGCTGTCGCCATCCTCGACCGCAACGAGGAGGCTGGACAAGCGACGGCCAGTGCGCTTTCGGGGGCGGGGCACAATGCAACCTTTCACACCTGCGATGTTAGCAGCGAATCCAGCGTGGAAGAAGCAGTTGACCAAGCCGTTCAGCACCATGGCGCCCTGAATGTGCTGGTAAGCAACGCGGGAATCCAGCGCTATGGAAATGTGGTGAACACGAGTTCGAAAAGTTGGGATGAGGTCTTCGATGTCCACGTGAAGGGCTGTTTCTACGCAACCAAATTTGCCATCCCTGCCATGATTCAGTCAGGTGGAGGGTCGATCGTCATTGTTGCCTCTACGCAAAGTTTTACCGCGATTGTAAGTTCCGCTGCGTATGTGGCGGCAAAGCACGCGCTGTTGGGTCTCACCCGTTCGATTGGGCTCGACTATGCGCGCCATAACATCCGCGCCAACTGCGTTTGTCCCGGGACCATCGACACGCCGATGTTGCGCCAGGCGGCCAGTTTGGCGGCGTCTCCAAGCGAGGTTATTGACACCTGCAGCCGCATGCACGCAATGGGAAGAATAGGAGAGCCGGTGGAGGTGGCGAATGCAATCGCCTTTCTGGCGAGTGAATGGGCTTCCTTCATCACAGGAACGTCTCTCATCGTCGACGGTGGCCTGTTGGTGCCGACAGGCGGCATGGGCCTGCAAGCAAGCGGCATCGCAACGACTGGAGATAAAAACTGAAACTTCGATACGATCAACGAGCGGGATTTAGGTCGCTGGGGTGCGTTGGCACGAAAACGTGAGGTTCGCTGCAATGCCAGGAGACATCGCTATGAAACCAAACATTTGTGGGAATTACGTCTGATGCGTTCTGAAGCTGTTCACTGGAAGGGCCGCCAAGGCATGCGGCTGGAAAATGGCGTGATCGAACTGATCACCCTGGCTCGCGGTGGGCATTTTGCCGGCCTGCGCCTTCTGGGTGAGCCAGGGCGCGCATGTGAAAACGTATTTTGGGAACCGCCCTGGCCAACCTATGATGATGTAACAGGACTGCCGCAAGAGTTGCTACAGACCTACGGGCCCCCCGGAGTAGACAAGTTTATTGCCGGTTATACCGGCCACGCTGTTTGCCTGGATTATTTCGGCGAGCCATCTCGGGAGCAAGCTGCGGCGGGTCTTAGCCTGCACGGTGAGGCGCCCGTTGCGGAGTGGAGCGTGACCAAGCCGGAGCAGCCCGAAAGGCCACACTGCCATTGGAACGTAACATTGCCTGTGGCGCATCTCATATTTGAAAGAGACATTCGGCTGGGAGAAGGGGAGAGCGTAGCCTATATCCACGAGACCGTCCGCAACGAGCGCGAAGTGGACCACGCCTGCGATTGGGTTCAGCACGCTACCTTCGGACCACCCTTCTTGCAAGAAGGCGAGAGTACCTTGATGGCCTCTGGCCGGCGGGGAAAAACCTGGCCATTCGAGTATGAAGGTGGCCCGCTGCTGGAGAAAGATCGAGAGTTTGATTGGCCCTATGCGCCTCGCGAGGGCTGCGAAGGAGTGATCGATCTGAGGCAACCCTTTGCCACCAGGGAACGCGGCTTTGTCGCTACCACGCTGCTTGATGCCCGGCGCGAGTTGCAATACGTGGTTGCCGCCAATTGGAGAATGCGGCTGGGTGTTGGCTATTGCTTTCGCCGGCAGGATTTTCCCTGGTTGACCATCTGGGAGGAGAATCGTTCCCGGCAGAGCACTCCCTGGAACGGCCGAACGCAGGCCCGCGGAATGGAATTCGGCACCACACCGATGCCTCTGGGTAGGGAAGAAAACTTACGCCGCGGATCTCTCTTCGATACGCCGAGCTGGTGTGTGATCCCGGCGGGAGGAGAAAAAACGGCACGATACCTGTTGTTTCTATTTGCAATTCCTTCGGCCATGCAGTCGATACGAGATGTGGCGTTGGAAGCAGACGCCATCACTCTATCTGATGAGCCAACACGTCCAGGCGTGTCGATTCCGGCGCAGGGTTGTGCGAGCTTTCTTTCCGAAACAGCAGGCGGGTTTTCCGCACTTGAATCCCACTAGAAAGGACTCAGAATCCATGAAGGTTGGCCTAGGTCTCTACCGTCATATGTTGTCGCAGGACTACTACAATTTCGCGCGACAGGCGGGCTGCACTCATATCGTGATCCACCTGGTGGACTACTTCAAGCAAAGCTCGACGAATCCTCGCAACAATCAGCCGACCGGTGGCAAATACGAACCGTGGGGAGTGGCCGGCGATCCTGACAGGTTGTGGACCGCTCCCGAGCTATTGAAGATACGTCGCGAGATTGAAGACGCCGGTCTTGCTTTGTTTGCCATCGAAAACATCGACCCTGCCTTCTGGTACGACGTTCTTCTCGATGGGCCCAAGCGTCCGGCGCATATCGAGAATGTAAAGACGATCGTTCGCCATATGGGCGAAGCAGGCATTCCCGTGCTTGGCTACAATTTCAGCATCGCCGGTGTCAGCGGACGGATATCCGCTCCAATGGGGCGCGGGGGCGCCATCACTGTTGGCATGGATGGCCCGGTCGACGATGAGCCGATTCCGAACGGAACCGTGTGGAATATGGTCTATGACCCCCACGCTGCACCGGGCAGCTTGCCCCCCATTTCGTCAGACGAGTTGTGGGGCAGGCTGCAACGATTTCTGGAAGAGGTCGTGCCCGTGGCCGAGCAGGCAGGAGTTCGGCTCGCGGCACACCCGGATGATCCTCCGATGCCTACCATACGGCAGCAGCCTCGGCTTGTTTACCAGCCCCGCATGTACCAAAGGTTGCTGGATGTTGTGCCCAGCAAATCGAATCAACTAGAGCTCTGCGTCGGCACGCTGGCCGAGATGACCGAAGATGACGTTTATGACGCAGTAGACCTCTACAGCAAGCAGGGCAAGATCGCCTATATACATTTACGGAATGTTGTGGGAAAAGTCCCCTACTATCGAGAGACATTTATCGATGAGGGCGACGTGGACATGATTCGCATATTGTCGATTTTGAAGCGTAACAACTTCGAAGGTGTAATCCTTCCCGATCACACGCCGCAGATGTCCTGTTCTGCCCCGTGGCACGCAGGCATGGCGCACACCATCGGTTTCGTGGAAGCAGCGCTGGCCATGCTAGGAAAGCAAACCGCGGCTTGAGGCCGCAGCCAAACGACACATCTCCGGGTTCCCGGTCCTTGGCGAGGCTTCTTTCGATAAGGATGGGCCACCGAATCTTATCCGCCCTCAGAGGACCTCGAACGTGTTTGTTCTCCAGGGATGAAGCCCGAACCTCAGCTTGTTGTCAGAGGCCGGGATGTTTGCGATCTTAGTCCCCAGCAAGTTGGTTTCGGCTGCGCTGGTCACAGGAATGTCCAGCTGAATCGTGGCCTCCGCGCTGCTTCCGGCGATCTCCAGTGTTCTGAGTTCGAAGCCTTGGCTCTCCTTTTTACGGAAGACCATCAAGTGTGCGCTTTCCGGAGTTACACTCACGAAACTCTTTTCCGCCGGCAAGCTACCGCTCTTCGGCCGGTCCACCACGGTGATGAGTTTTTGGCTGAACCCGTCCGCTGCGCGTGCGCGGTCTGCATTGCTGAAGTTTTTCCCATGCGGCTGCAACAGGTGGCGATATTCCGAATAGCGCGGCCAGCCATATTCATGCGAGTAGAAGGACTCCCACTCCCGCATGACCAGGTTGGAAAATACCCCATCACTCTCGCGCTTGAAGTATTGCGTGCCGGGATGCAATACCAGCAATCCTCCGTCGTTGCCTACCAGGTCGACGAAGGTGCGTCCTTGAAATATCGGCAACGTGGTAGCTTCGATACCCAGGGGAAAATCGCGGACGATGGAAGCGGTTTCAAAGTTGGGCACGAAGGTCAGCCAGTAGCCCTCTTTGACATCGACCGGGAAGTGATCCTTGGGGTCGAAGATGTCCACAGCAGGCGGAATTTCTGCGAGCACCCTGCTGGTGACTTCGACCGACGGTGATCCTGCGTATAGAGAGATCCAGGTTTCAAAGGAGAGAAGCGGCCAGTCGTGCCGCGCTTTGAGCGTTGCGCGGAGCGGACCTTTGTCGACCCAGGTGTAAGTGGCCTTCGAGGCAGCGCTGTCATAAGACTTCGGAATTGTTTCCGGGTGCTGCCAGGGCGCCTGCGGCGCGTTTTTGCCGTAGAGACAGTAGTCCTGATTAGGCGTTCCTTTGAAGATTGGAAACCCGCCGTTGCCCGCTCTCAACATTTCCCGGCCTGTCGTCTTATCAACCAGGCTGGTAACTGTGCCATGATTTTGGTCTAACCCGATCTTCAGATGATCGTTCTCCAGGGCGAATTGCCGCTCGTCGACCTTAAGGTCGGTAGTGGTCGAATGATTCGCTTCATTCGCGAATTCCAGATAATAGGTGTCATATCCGAGGCTGGGAACCTTTTCGGCAAGGAACGCTATATCGGCTACCTCCAAGTCTCCATCGTTACTCTTGTAGCTCTCTGTGATCTGCGAGAGAACAACGCGGCCGGAGCGATGCTTCACGATAATGTCTTTCACGTTCGCGGGTATCGGATAAATTCGTCCGGTGATCGCGACATCGGTTCGCTCCCAGGGACAAGGGTTGAAGACGGTAACGGCGAGCTGACCCTGTTTGCCAGCTTCAGAATTGACCTGCCCGGCGATATGGCGAACAGAGGCGTCGAGCACCTCGGTGCCCTGGTTGGTGGATCGATCGAGATATTCGTAGCCGATGGAGCCCCAGGTGAGATTGTGATAGTCTTCGATACGATTGAGGGGCGCCATGCGGTCGCCCTGCCAACGAGAGTATTCGCAGAGCCCGACATCGTGGCTCTGCGAAGTAAGCAGGTGTTTCCAGGCAGTCTCCATTGCCTGCGCCCGGTTCGGCGCACCCAGATGGCAGGCAATCGCGTCAAAACGTTCGGCTGCCAGCAGAGTTGCTTCCACCTTGCGGTCCATAACCCGCAGTTGATCACCGCCTAAGCCCCACGTGAGCAGCTTACGCCATGCGTCCATGTTAAAGTAGACGACCTTGTTGGTGCCGGTGCCGTACTTGTCCAGATATTCCTTCAAGGTGACAAATTCGACTGCGGAATCTTCCGCCACCTTCTCATACTTCTTTGAGGTCTCGAGATAGGCCGGGCTCTCAGGGTGGTCCCAGCCAAACTCCTCCCAGGTGAAGATAAGAGGCTTGCCCAGGGCGCGAAGCCTCTTGAAATCCTCAGAAGAGGCGAGGGTCTTGATATTGGGTGAGTAGCCGAAGAGCGCATTACGGGGAGTGCTCAAGACCTTGCTGCCATCCATCCCTTCCCACTCGAAGGAATTGACTTCCAGGTGAGGCACGCCCGCCTTTCCCCAGGTGTCTACCTGGGAAAGACTCGCATAACGATAGCCGGCGCCCAGTACGATTTGCGGAATCTGGGGATGGGAGAATTCCTCCTCGTCAAGGAAGGTCACCATTTCATAATCGAGCGCTTTGAGGATAGTGTTCCGTCCATAGACGATCTGGCGGATATTCGATTCGCCGCTGAACATCGTCCCCAGTGGCTGGCCATAAGTGCCCCCAATGAGCTCAATTTTTCCGGCTGCCAGATAGGGCTTCAACCGGTTGGCAATCTCGGGGAATTGTTCGGCCATGAATTCGTAGGCCCGCGCGTCCCACTCGATGCAGGTCTTCACATGGGGCGCAAGATCTGCCATGCCCATGGCATCGATGGCTGAGAGCACGCAGGATTCGATTCCCAACTGCCAGCCGATTCCGGTATAGCTCCAGTGATTACACAACGCGACGCAAAAGCTCTCCGCGTTTTGCGTTGCCTCTGCCAGGAAGCCTTGGGGCAAGTTAAACAACGTCGCGCCGGCGCCGCAAAGCAAGCCGACTCTTACAAAATCTCTGCGATTCAGATGTTGGTTCAAGGGAAACTCCAGCTTTGTTCCGACTGCGGCACCTTGATACAGCCGAAAAAGATCCCGCAAGAAGAATCGTACGATCCGTATTATAAGTGCGAGAACGTATCCCCGCGTAGCTTCAGCGGCTTCAAAGAGCGAAGCAGACATTTCCGCGAGAGGGAGTTGTTTCTCTCGCCCAGGCGAGCTTCTGAACTTTGTTCAGCGGGCCGAACATCGCAAGCGTGCCGCCTGAGGGACGTGCTATAGCCACCGGCTGCGACTTGCTCATCAGGCTGCAGGGAATACCGACTCCGTGCCGTAAACATGGGTTGTCTCTAACTTGCCGTCGCGGTAGACCTCATAATTCCACGGCCCCATCACGACGTCATAGCGATGGCCGCGAAATCGATAGCCTGTCATCCGCGCAACGCCAAGCTCATGATGATAAGAGGGAGAGATAAGCAGGGAATGATCCTGCTGAGGCTTTAAGCCAAAAACTCCAAACAGGATTGCCTGCACTCCGCTTCCCGCGGAGAGCTCAAGGTCCATTTCGACCTGCGTATGACCGGGAAAGTCAGCGAAGATGGATTGCGGAATATACGGCGAATATTCCGCCCAACGCAAGCAGCGGGAAAGAACATTCCAGGCCAGCTCAGAGCTGCCCAGGCGATACAGGGACTCTGAAAGACGTAACGGCTCCCCGGCATACTGGCCGCCGCCGCCAAAATCCGCATCTTCCCGATCCCAGTGCGTTTGGTCAGTTTTGGAGATCGAGTACATTCCGTACGGAGCAAGAAACTCTCCTTCTTTGATGTGCTCAATCAAACGCTGCTGCTCGGCGGCCGAAAGCATCCCGCTATCGAGGAGTTCGAATTGATGGTAGCTCCACACCAGGTGGCGGCTTCCGTCGGGATACAGGTTTAAAAACCAGCCATCCTTCTCATCCCAGAGCTCCTTGGTCATGGCTTGCCGGATCTGGTCTGCCCATTGGGTGAACTGCGCAGCATCCGGATCGTGGCGGCTGGCGCACCATGCGGCGATCTGTTGAAAATAAGCAAAGGCCAATCCATTGGTCGCGGCCACGGTATGTTGGTAGCCATCCGTCCGAATTTCAATCATCTTCTCCGAGCCGGAGCCAAAATCAAGCAATCCGTCGGGGCGGCCAAATCGCCTTCGCAACTCCACTCCGGTGCGCTTCATAATCTCAAAAACTGTCGCTCCTCCAACGGGCTGGTCCAGATATTTATGGTCTCCCGTCTGAAGGAGATAGTCCGTGAGTATCCGCATCGCGGCGAAGGGCGTTTGTGCATACCAGTAGTCGTTCGTCTTTCCATTCCACGGCACATAACTGCTTTTGAGCAGCCCGGCTCGGAGATAAAGCAGAAATGTTTTTCGCAGGCCCGCCGGGTCCAGATAGCTCAACATTTGGGAAGCGTACGAAGTGTCCCACGCCACCGTATCGGTCCACGTGCCGACCGCGTAGAAGGGATCGATGACGAAGTTCTTGTTGTTCCATCTCGATTCCAGAACACTCAGGATGCAGCGGCGATAGAAATCATTGAAGAGTGGATCGTCCGACGATACCTGCGGAAGGGCTTCAGCCGCCGCCGCAAGGCGGCTGCTCCATGCCAGATCTGCTTCGGTCATTCGTTGCGCGATGTCAGTCGACAGATTCGCCGGTGGGGCTGAGGACGATGGTTGGACCACGATGGCGAAGTAGGCTGTGCGGCTCGAGTTTCCCGGGATCGCCCATTTCCAAACCTGCTGCCCTTGTTCTGTGGAACCGGGCAGATCGCTTACCACCGTGGTGCGTGGCTGGCTGGTCGAGATCGTAGAACCGTCGGTGGCTGCGCCCGGTGTACTGGCAACGTCCGCTGCGAAGCGCACGGGAGAGGGGGTACGTTGGTTTGCGATCACGGCGAGAGAAAGGGGTTCAGGCTCCCGGTTCTCGAGCTCTACTGCAAGATACACTTCGTTGGCTTTGGCCGAGACATTGGTCTTGGTGGTGAGCCCAAAGGAGATCCAGTGACCGTTCAATTCTTTGTGAAAGGTTCCCGTGCGAAACATTGCGTTTGGCTGCCAGTAGGCTCTTTGCCAGAGCAAAACGTAAGGTGTTCCGGGCAAAAAATTCAGCCCCAGCGGGGTCATGCCCTGGCCAGTTTCAAGCACACGCTTAAAGTAATCAGGGACGGTATCTTGAATGAGCACACCGGTCCTGGCTTCTCGAAATGAGAGTGAAAAGTTGTAGTCGGGCAGATCCACGGGTGGGAAGAGGAGCTTCTGTAGGCCGGTCACGCTTTTGTCGCGCACCGAAACCGCGCCCCAGCCATTAAACAGGCGAATAGGGGCGTCGCCAAATCGTATGCTGCTTCGTCGCATCCCCAATTCGTCCAGGCTGAGCCAGTTCGAGCTTTCGCCTCTGTTCGCATTTGTGGTGGGGCCGATGGGCATTTCGATTTGGCCGGCCGCCACGGTAACGAGCGGAAGCAATGCTAGAATCAGGCAAATCAGGGATCGAGCGGTTGGTCTCATGGGCTCTCCAGAAACATGCGATTATTCAGATGTGAAGCGCCGAGTCGCTCCCGAGCAGAAGTGCTTGGCAAAAGGCAAAAACACCGGCAGCCAGGAAGCTCAGCCGCCCGTTGAAAGTCGACTTGTTAACTCGTATGTTAGATCGCAAAAGCCTGGGTTCAGCGATCGCGGAACCCTGAACCGAGCGAGAGTATAACACGCTCGACGCCCTCTCGAATGTTCGGCCTAATGAACAATTCCGCTAGCTGGCAATGGTTGCGAATAGACTTTTTCCAACTAGGCACTGCACGCGTTGTCGGCTGTATTTGTGGAACGATGAACCGTCTCTAAGTCGACTTGGCTTGTCAGCAAAGGTGAGCGCTTTAGAGCCTCCTGGAATTTAGACTGACGAATTGCGCATGAAGCAAACAACATCTCCGCGGATATTAGGCAAAGAGAGTGGCGTAGTGTGCGACGGGGTCGTCATTTCCTCTAGGTGCGGCAGCCGATGCCGCACGGGATTGAGCCTGCAGTTAACGACCAGCGTTTCAACGGGTGATGATTTGTATGGATCGTAGAAGTTTTTTGCAATCTGGTCTGGTGTGTGCCTTTTTCCGCTCCATTCCCGGCATCGGAACTGCGTCCCGGCTATTGGCGGCAGACGTGCCCACAAGGGAAGAGAATCCGAATTGGGCCAGCCTGCACGAAAAGGCGACCATCCAGGCCTCCAGCCATGTAGAAGATCCTCCGTGGGGCTATGTCCCCACCAATGCGATAGGCTCCGATCTGATGAACTCGTGGGAAGCGGACGGGCAGGCGTCTGGCGCGTGGATTGAAGTCACGTTTCCCGAGGCGCGGCCGGTAAGCGAAGTGTGGGTTCTTCCCAAAGCTCTGCCGCGCGACATCATCGGTCAGGATGTCTATAACTTCGCTTACAGCCGTGCGCAGTGGTTTGAGCCGCCCCGTCACGTCCGCGTCAGCTTCGCCGAAGGCGAGAGTGTGGATGCCGAACTTCGCCCGTCGGACTTTTTCCAGATCATTACCCTTCCGCAAGCCAAGCAGACATCCACAGTTCGCCTCACCATCGAGGACGTATGGCCAAAGCCCGGTGGGAAGGAGACAGGCATCGGAAAGATTCGTATCTTTCCCCAGAAGCACCCATTGTCTTTCCACGTGGATACCTACAAGATGTACGACGTGGATGGGGGACAGCCGGTTCAGGCAGCCACGCTGCACCTCATCAATCCGGAAAAAGAAATCGCTAATAGTCACCTGGTAATTTCCCTGGGGGGAAAGGTGTTACGGCAAGTCTCTCTGAAATCGATTCCATCCAGCGCGAGCACTCAGCAGGATGTCTGGATTCCGGCTCCCTTCGAAGATGAGGAGATGGAGTTCGCGATCGTTTCGAAATCTCCTCAATTCTGCTGTAGCCAAAAGCTACTGGTGCCCACTTATCACCCGACTTACTTCAATGGCGGAACGTTTGCGTTGAACTGCACCTGTCATAACGATCTCGGCTGGCTGAATACGCAGGCCAAGACGGCGGATTTTCGCTCCTCGGATATCATTCTGCCCGCACTCAGTCTGCTGAAACAGTATCCAGAGTTTTTGTACTCGATGGAATGCACTGCGTACCTGATGGAGTTCTTAGCCCGGCATCCGGAGTTGCGCGATGAGATGGTGGCCAACATGCGCAGCCGGCGGTTTACCTGGGGCGCAAGCTACGTCGAGTGTCAGGAAGTGCATGTGGGGCCTGAGAAGCTGGTGCGGCAATTCTACTTTGGCCGGCTGTGGTTGAAGAATACTTTCCCCGGAGTCGATACATACTTCTACGTGAAGACAGATCCTCCATCGATGACGTTGCAGATGCCCCAGATTCTCACCAGAGCTGGAGTCAAGTATTGCATCCAGGGCCGCATGCCTTACGGCTTCTACAATTGGGAGGCCCCCGACGGGTCGGCCATACTGACCTACGGCTATCATTATGTGGATCCGCTGCGGTTACTTGATCCCAAAGACAATCGCGGTTGGCTTCGTTATGCGGAACAGCGCGAAGCGTACTACAGCGAGCACGACCTTCCGCGCAAGTTTATTTACGACTACACCAGCGATTACCTGCCGCCCCAGCCGAGCCTGCCGCCGTACGTGCGCCAGCAAAATGAAGCGATGGAGAAGTTCGCTGTGGCGTGGAACCAGCATTTTAACGCTGAGCCCAGCCGCCAGATCCACCCGCCAAAAATGCTGTTCACCGCGCCCGAGCAATTCCTGGACGACTTCACGACATCCCCGCTGGACATCACGACCCTGGCCGGAGATTGGCCCTTTGCGTGGGCCTATTATGACGAACCGAGCAACCGTGAGGCGCTGCTATTAGCGCGGACCGCCCATAACCAACTACTCGCGGCGGAGCGGATTTACGCCGCGCTTAGCCTTACGCATGGGTTCCAGAACTATCCCACGCAAAAGTTCGAAGACGCCTGGAAAGCGAATGTTTGGCCCGATCATGGCTGGGGTGGAAATCATGGCCTGCTTACGGACGCGGTCTATGCTGAATCCTACGGGCGCTCCAAGACACTCTCCGACCAGCTTCTCGCCGAGGCCGGATCGCAAATAGCAAGCCAAGCGCAAAGACGAGCGGAGTACCAAATCCCGGTCGTTGTCTTTAACCCCTCGTCCTGGGAGAGAACCGACGTGGTGGAGTGTCGATTCCGAATGCCCATCAGTTGGACCAACCTGGCCCTGCACGACAGCACCGGGAAGGAAGTTCCCTATGAGGTGCTGCAGGTGGCGAACGGAGCGGGAACAACGGGGATCATGTTCCTCGCCGGGGAAGTTCCCGCGGTAGGTTACAAGACTTACTATCTGACATCCTCATCGACGCCGGCGCCAAGCCCAACCCCGCTGACGGGCGATACGGTTGAGACTCCGTTCTATCGGCTCACCTTCGGAGGTGGAGGCATCAAGAGCCTCTACGACAAGCGGTTGAGCTGGGAAGTGCTGCGCACCGACAAGTTTGATGCAGGGGAAATCTTGCAATTCACCGCGCCAGGACAAGCATGGGAAGATTCCGAGATTGTCACGACTGAGAATTTCGATAAGACGTCCAACCACCCGTTCCCGTTCAAGCAGTTTTCCAAAACACCTCTACGCACAACTGCAGTCCGAGAGGCGCAGTTCAAGCACTTTATCTTGCGGGAATCCTTCTACCTGTATGACCAAATCGATCGAGTGGATATAGAAGTGGAGGTTTTGGACTGGGATGGCACCAAAGAGAGAGAGCTACGGGCCGTGTTCCCCATCAACCTGGACCAGGCGCGGCTATCGTACGAAGTGCCCTTCGGGACGGTAGAGATCGGCAAGGATGAGATGGACTTCTCTCTTTTGCCACCCGACAACGATACCCAATTCACTCCGGCAATCTATGGTGGCGACCATCCCTTGACGTTCCGGGAGGCGATCAATTGGATCGACGCCTCTTCGCCCGATTATCTCAGAGCGGGCTGCGTGGCAGCGTCCGATACGACGGTCCACTTGTTCCACGACGAATCCGAAAACCCGGCCAAGTATCCCATGCTGCAGCATGTGCTCCTATCCGTGCGCAAGAGCCTGGCATGGAATCCGGTGTACTGGTTTACCCAGGCGGGCAGCCACCGCTATCGGATGTCTCTGCTGCCTCACAGTGGAAGCTGGCGGGCTCGCTACCGTGACGCGATCGGTTTCAATCATCGCCTGGTTGCGTGTGTTTGCGATACAGCCGCGCCGTCGGCTGGTGCCCCGCTCCCGCTGGCTGGGAGTTACCTGCACCTGGAACCCGCCAATCTGATCTTGACCGCGATGAAGAAGAGCGAGGGAAGCGATTTCGTGACCCTGCGTTTTTATGAGGCAGAAGGAGAGCAATGCACGGCGCGGGTTCACATGCCCAAGAGCATTCGAGAGGCGTGGAGAACGAACCTGATCGAAGAGAATGAGGAGCCGGTAAAGCCGGATGACGATGGAAGCGTGCGGCTGCCGATCAAGGCTTACGAGATTGTCACTATTAAGGTGGCTGTATGACAAAGCGAAGATCATGCGGCTACCGTGCAGAGCCAGTGTTTCGATCCGCGGGTGAATAGACGAATGAGTGAAAAACCGGCAGAGGAGCCTTTTGGGCCGCTCAGTGGAGTCATTGTCCTTGATTTTAGCCAGCTTGCGCAAGGCCCTTACGCAACCCAGATCCTGGGCGATCTGGGGGCGGAGATCATCAAGGTCGAGCCGCCGAAAGGCGATTGGATGCGCCATTGGAGCATGGCCAACCTCTACCTCAACGGCGAAGGTGCTTCCTACTTATGCCTGAACCGCAACAAGCGCAGCATCGCCATTGACCTGAAGCAGAAGACGGGAGTCGAAGTGGCCAAGCGGCTGGTGGCCCGGGCCGACATCGTCATTGAAAACTTTCGTCCCGGTGTGATGGACCGCCTCGGTCTGGGGTGGGAAACCTTGTCAAAGATCAATCCGCGTCTGGTGTACTGCGCCAGCTCCGGCTTTGGGCACAAAGGCCCTTATGTCAAACGGCCGGGCCAGGATCTGCTGATCCAGGCGGTCACCGGTTTAGGGTTCCTGTGCGGCCAGGCGGATGATCCACCCATCGGCCTGCCCATCGGCGTGGCAGACTTTGTCGCTAGCCAGCATATCGTCTATGCGGTGCTAGCAGCACTCCACCACCGGAACAAAACCGGAGTCGGCCAGCGGGTCGACGTCAACCTGCTCAACTCATTGTTGGCGATCATGATTCAGGAACTCACGGTGTATCTCAACGGCGGGGGTGCGCCGCAGCGGAGCAACAGCCATATTCCCAATCCCTACCTTGGAGCGCCCTACGGATTCTACAAGACCGCCGATGGTTATATCGCCATCTCCATGAACCCTCTCGACAAGCTGGCGAGGCTGATCGGAGTGGAGGGCTATGAGCACCGCAGCGAAACGCAAGCCATCGAAGGCCGGGATGAGGTGCGGCGCGACTTTGCCCAGGGCTTCGCCAAAAAGACCACGCAGGAGTGGCTTGATCTCCTCTTCAACGAGGACATCTGGTGCGCCCAGGTGAACACGTTTGAAGAAGCAGAAAAGGATCCCCAGATCGCAGAGAACGAGATGATCGTGTCGTGGGAGCAGCCCAATGTGGGAACATTCCGTACCACGGGGATTCCGGTGAAGTTTGAGAGCACTCCGGGCAAAATCACTCGCCCGGCACCCTCGATCGGCGAACACACGTTAGAGATTCTGCGCGAGTTCGGTGGCTACACAGAGTCTGAAGTAAATTCGCTGGAGGAAGAAGGCGCTGTGTGGATGGCCGGATGCTCAAAAATGGGAGATCCCGCCAGTTAGCAGCCGGCGAAGGAGATGCTATGTCGGGAAAACTCGTCACTGTGACGGAGCTGGCTGACAAAATTATGGGCGGGGTTGCCCTGGGAATCGGGGGTGTCCATTTTTCGCGGGTTCCCATAGCCCTTATTGAGGCTCTCCTCTCCAGCGGTAAGCGTGACTTCACCTTCATCAGCTGGGGCGGCGGTGCGCCGCTGGAGATGTTTCTGGAAGCGGGGGCGGTCAAGAAACTGGTGTTCGCGTTCTCCAGCCTCGATGTATTCGGGTTGGCGCCGCGCTTCCGCAAAGCACTGGAGGAGAACCGCATCGAGGTGGAGGAATGGACGGCGCTGGCGATGATCCAGGGCTTGCATGCGGCATGGATGCGCCTGCCGGAGATGCCATTCCAGGTGCCGCTAGGCTCCGACATGATGGCGCGGGGGGATTTCTGGCGCATTGAGAAAACTCCTTCCGGCCCCGTGGCCTATGCGCGTGCGCTGCCCATCGATACCCTGTTGCTGCACGCGCAGCGCGTGGACGGCGCCGGCAATATTGAAATGGAGGGCGCTCGAGGGCTCGACCTCTCCATGGCCGGCGCAGCCAGGCAGATATTTGTAACCGTGGAAGAGGTAGTGGAGACGGGCAAACTGGGCTATGCAAAGAACTCGTTTGTGCTGCCCAAGGAATTTGTCACCGCCGTTGCGCTGGCACCATTCGGCGCATATCCAACCTCGTGCCTTCCTTTCTACACTACAGACTACCGCCAGCTGCAGCAGTTCGTAGAGAAGTCGTCGGTCAAGGTAGCAGCCAGCCACGGGCCGGTGCTCATCGAATTCGTCGCCGGCGAAAATCGCCGGGAACTGCTCGCGGCAGCAGCCGAGGTGAGCGTTGAGGAGCTTCGGAGCGCAAGTCACGGCAGGGAATTGGCCGCTCCGCCGGGTGGAGAATGCACTCCTGAGGAATTTCTGGCGGTGTGCCTTTCGCGCGAGTACGACAACAGCAGCGTGTGTTCGGTCGGGTCCGTTTCTCCTTTGGCCGCGATATCCTATTTGCTGGCCAAGCGAACCCACGCACCCGGCCTGACGTTGATCGCCTTTAACGGAGGCTTTATCGACGTGGATGCGCATCCGATTTCCATGTCGTTTGGGGAATCGCTCGACTTCCAGACCGCCAAGGCGGTATGGGGAGGCGACGACACGTACCACTGGTATTACCAGCAGGGGCGAATTACCCACGAGGTGATTCCCGTCGCCCAGGTGGATGTTCACGGCCGCACCAACAACGCCTGGATCGAAGGTGGAGGCAAGCGGGTTCGGCTTCCTGGCCAGGGCGGCATGGCAGACGTCGCTAACCTGCACAAGAATTTCGTTCTCTACCTAACGCGGCACAGCCCCGAGCGCTTTACCGACTCGGTAAAGTTCTGCACCGCCGCACGAGGACTCGCAGGTGACGAAGAGCGGCGGCGGGCCGGCCTGCAGCCGGGCCATGTGCGGCTGCTGACGAACCTGGGGATATTCGAATTAGATCGCGACGCAGGCCGCTTCCTCCTGGTGAGCATTCATCCCGGCGTATCGCTCGAGCATATTCGGCAGCAAACCGGTGGCGAGTTGTTGGTGCAAGAACCAGTGCCGCTGACTCCAATGCCTTCAGCCGAATATCTAATGCTCATCCGGCAGGAGATTGACCCCTTCGGCCTAAGGCGGCTGGAGTTCACCTCCGGGCCAACGCGCAACGAGATTCTCACCAGCATTCTGGATGCGGAAGAGTCGACGATCAAGCGTATTTCTCCGGCAAGAGCGCAGACGCACAGCTAACAGGAGGGCAAGTGAAGACGTTGCGGGGAATGACGTGGAAACACGACCGCGGATTAAAACCGATGCTCGCAACAGCCGCGGTGTTCGAACAGCAGAACCCGGGAGTGAGGATCTCGTGGGAGGCACGGTCGCTCCAGGACTTCGCGGATTATCCCCTGGATGAATTGGCCAAGCGCTACGACCTCATTGTCCTCGATCATCCACACATGGGGACCGCGGCGAGGGATGGATGCCTGGTTCCGTTGAACGAATACATATCTCCTCTCATTAGAGTGTCGTTGCAACAGGAGGCCGTCGGCAAATCCTACCAGAGCTATGTTTTCGATGGCGAGTTGTGGGCGCTGCCCATCGACGCCGCCGCGCAGGTGGCCGCATATCGTCCCGACCTGCTCGAGCAGGTTGAGCGTCCTGTTCCCAGAACCTGGGATGACGTGATCGCGCTGGCAAAGATCCGCCCAGGCATCGTAAGCGTGCCCTTGATGCCGACCGATGCCTTGATGACGTTTTTTACCTTGTGCGCGAACTCGGGCGAGGAACCGTTCTCGGGCGGCAAAGAAGTCGTCGTGAGCGACAAAACCGGGCTCGCCGCGCTCGAGATGATCTGGCAGTTGGCGTCGTACTCCAACCCTGAATCGCTCTCCTGGAATCCCATACAGATGTGGGAATCCATGACGATTTCGGATATCACTGCATACTGCCCGCTCGGGTTCGGGTACTCCAACTACTCGCGGCGCGGGTATCGCAAGAACCTTTTAAAGTTCACCGACATTCCCCTTGATCCTGCGGGATCGCCATCGGGTGCGATTCTTGGAGGCACCGGCCTGGGGATCTCCTCTATGTCTCAACACGTCGACATTGCTATTACGTACGCGACATGGGTATCGCAAGCCGAGTGCCAGTCGACGATTTACTTCCACGGAGCCGGCCAGCCAGCCAATCGTGTTGCGTGGACCAGCGATTCTGTTAACGGGGAGTGTAATGACTTCTTTCGCAGCACTCTCCGCACTCTCGATCTTGCTTATCTGCGCCCAAACTGGACTGGCTTCATCGGCCTTCAAAATGGGGGATTTGAAACCATGAAGTTGTTCTTGAGTAATCAGGCCGATTCTGAAGCCACTCTTCGCGCTTTGAACCACTTGGCCGTCGACTCCAGGCGCAGCTATACAGGCTCTTCGTAGTTGGCTAACAGCAGGTGGAGCAGTTCGCCAGGTATTTCCACCAGTCGCGTGATCAACTCGGGCCAGGCGCGTGATGACCGGCAAGGAGTTGGCTCTACTGCGAGCCGACATTAACCGCCGTCGGGCAGCCTGTTGGTGGGGTACCATTGCTGATTTTAAGCTGGCGGAGAGAGTGGGATTCGAACCCACGGTACCTTGCGGTACACACGCTTTCCAAGCGTGCGCCTTAAGCCACTCGGCCATCTCTCCCGGTCAATGAGCGCAATCGCGCCGCTGCTCAGCCGTGCCTCATTGACTTTACCATCTTGAATTTGCCCACCGCAAAGTATCCACACACCCAAGCCGGGGTTTTTCCCAAATCAGTTAAGGTGAGAAGGACCATGCTCTCCCGCGCTCCAGCCACCCAGGTGCCGCCCACGCCGGGCTTCCGTAGCGAACTAGCGGACCTGCTGCGGCTCGCCATCCCGGTCGTGCTTTCCGAACTGGGCTGGAGCGCTATGTCCATGGTGGACACCGTCATGGTGGGGCGCCTGAGCCCGGAGGCCATCGGCGCCGTAGGCATCAGCAGCGCCATCTTTTACGTTCCCGCGCTCTTTGGCATAGGCCTGCTGCTGGGGCTCGATACCCTGGTTTCGCAGGCCTTTGGCCGCGGCGATTTCGACGACTGCCACCGGGCGCTGGCCCAAGGCGTGTACCTGGCCATCGGGTACGCACCGATCGCCATGCTGGTGATCGGCTTCGCGCCCCTTCTCTTTCCGCTCATCGGCATCACCGAAGCAGTGCGCAGTCCCGCCAGTCAGTATCTCAGCCTGCTTAACTGGAGCACATTTCCGCTGCTCCTGTACGTCGCTTTCCGGCGGTACCTGCAGGGTGTGGGCAAAGTCCGTCCGGTGACGTTTGCCTTGGTTTCGGCCAACCTGGTGAATTGGTTCGGCAACTGGGCGCTTATCTATGGAAAGTTGGGACTCCCCGCAATGGGCGTGCGTGGATCCGCGCTTTCTACCTGCGTGGCCCGTATCTACATGGCCGCCGTTTTGATTTGGTGGGCCTGGAGGCACGAGCGACAGCGCGGACACCCGCTGTTTGCCCATTGGCCGGGTGTGCGGACGGCCCTGCTCCTGCGGCTCCTGGGGCTGGGTTGGCCGGCTGCTTCGCAGTTGATATTTGAGGTAGGCGCCTTCTCCGCCGCTACGCTGTTGGCCGGGCGGCTGTCGCCCGACATCCTGGCCGCCCACCAGATTGTCTTGAATTCAGCCAGCCTTACCTACATGGTGCCGCTGGGGGTCGCCTCAGCGGCAGCCATCTCCGTGGGGCATGCCATTGGGGCAGGGAATCGGGCCCTCGCCCGCCGCAAAGGTTCCATGGCGATCGGCATCGGCGCTGTTTTTATGGCGTTCGCGGCTACAGCGTTCCTGACCATTCCGCGCCAGCTGGTTCACATCTATACGCATGACCCTGAGACCGTCGCCGTCGGCGTGCGGCTGCTTGCCGTCGCCGCCGCTTTTCAGATTTTTGATGGCATTCAAGGTATCAGCACCGGAGCTTTGCGCGGCTTGGGGAAAACGCGCGGTCCCATGGCGATCAATATGGTGGCGTACGGTGTGATCGGTTTGCCCATTGGATATCTGTTGTGTTTCCACACGCGCTGGGGCGTCTATGGGCTGTGGAGTGGCTTGACCCTGGCGCTCATCTTCGCCGCGGGGACGGTGGGGGCGCAGTGGCTCAGAGACTCCAGGGTGACTTGATAGCCCTGCTCTAAACCAAATAGATCATGTCCGATAACATATATTCTGTTAACTAATGTTCGCGCAAAGTAGAAGTGTCCGGTTTCTGCAAAGTTGAAATGTCCAAACTACCCTTCCGACAGATGGCGGAGGCGGAGATTGGAGCTTTTCAGCATGAGTGGACACGAACTACGACGCATAGAAGTCCTTTCTGAGGTCTTGGCGAGACGCCGCACGGAGATCTCAGCGGCCGCGACCCTGGGGTTGAGCACCAGGCAGACACGCCGGCTGGTGGTGGCGTACCGCGATAGTGGTGGCGGCGCCATGATCCACAAGGCCCGTGGGCGATCCTCGAACAACCAACTGACTTCTGGGATCCGCGAGTACGTGATCGAGCTGGTGCGGTTGCGCTATGCGGATTTTGGTCCGAGCCTGGCGGCCGAAGTTCTGCTTGCGAAAGACGGAGTCAAGGTCTCCCGCGAGACCCTACGCAAGTGGATGGTTGAGGATGGGCTGTGGCTGTCGCGCAAACAGCGCCGAAGCTTCCACCAGCCCCGGCTTCGGCGCGAGAGCTATGGCGAACTGATCCAGATCGATGGCAGCGATCATCGCTGGTTCGAAGAGCGTGGCGCAGCGTGTTCGTTGCTGGTATTCATCGATGATGCTACCGGCAAGTTGATGCAGTTGCGCTTCGTGCCGAGCGAGAGCACGTCAAGCTACTTCGACTGACGGGCGGTTGGAGGTGCGCTGGAAGGGACAGGTGCTTCCCTACCGGGTCTTTGATAAGGATCAGCGGGTGAGCCATACGGCCATCGTTGAGAATAAGCGGCTGGGCCACGCATTGGCGTTCATTAAAGCGCAGCAGGATCTCAAGTACGTTCCGAAGGTCAAGACCAACAGTGAGAAGATCGGTTATCAAAAACGCGAGCGAAAATTAGAAGCAGTGGAAATGACGGTCTGATGGATGGGCCGGTGATGATGAGTGAACGCAATCGTCAGTTACCGGAAACCCCGGCGAGTAAACTGCAAGCCAGTGTTGCATCGACCGGTTGAGACCGCCCCGTTTTTCGGGAACTACCCCGCTAATTGCTAGTTGTCAGCCCTTTAGGAAAGACAGGGGCTAGCCGCTTTAAAAATTCTACCTCTTGACATTCGACAGGGAGCCATTGCATTCTCTTGTTGAATGTCGAGGGGAATATGCCAGCTACCGATCTGTTGCAGGGAACGCTTGATCTGCTCATTCTGAGGACGCTCACGCTGGAGCCTATGCACGGCTGGGGTATCGCACAACGAATTCAGCAAGTGTCGAAAGACGCGCTTCAGATCGGGCAGGGATCACTTTATCCTGCGCTCCATCGGTTGGAGTACAAGGGCTGGATTAAGGCTGAGTGGGGAGCCTCCGAAAACAATCGCAAGGCCAAGTTTTATTCGCTGACGAAGAGCGGGCAAAAACAGTTACAAGCTGAGCTCGAAGACTGGGGTCGTATCTCAACTGCAATCGCGCTGGTACTCAAGTAGAAGGAGGATAGATGTTCAAAGAATGGTTGACCCGCCTTCGTTTCTTGATGTCTCCGAAACCCCATCGTGAAATAGACGACGAGGTACAGTTCCACATCGAACAACTGACCGGAGCGAACATCGCTGAAGGAATGAATCCACAGGAGGCGCGCCGAAGAGCGGTCATTGCGTTCGGGGGAGTTGAGAGCGTGCGTGCCCAATCTCACGAACAGCGTCCGAGCTTCTTCCTCGGAACTCTTCTTCAAGACGTCAGCTATGCCCTCCGGCAGCTCCGAAAGAGCCGCGGCTTCACCGTGACTGCCGTCCTCACCCTCGCCCTCGGCATAGGAGCCAACGCCGCCATCTTCACCCTCGTAAACGCAGTTCTGCTCAAGAACCTCCCCGTCGTTGACCCCACCACCCTCATCCGTGTAGGCAACACCAACGAGTGCTGCGTCAACTACGGAACGGCGGAAGACTCCGGACAGGGACCCGACGGCAGCTACGCGTTGTTCTCCACGGACGACTGGCGCCAGCTGCAGAAGAATGCGCCAGAGTTTGAAGAATTAGCCGCCATGCAGTCTGGCATCGGCACCATCATCGCGCGAGCCGACAAAACCCAGGAGGCAGCTCGTTCCGTCAGGGGCGAATTCGTCTCTGGGAACTACTTCCGTACCCTCGGCCTCCAGCCGAGCATCGGACGTTTCTTCACAGACGCGGACAATGTTATCGGCGCACCACTCGTCGCGGTCATGAGCTATTCTGCCTGGCAGAACAACTACGCCGGCGACCCGTCCATCGTCGGCAGCACATTCTGGATCAACACCAGGGCCGTCACCATCGCAGGCATCGCTCCCAGGGGCTTCTACGGCGACCGCCTCTCTAGCACCCCGCCCGATTTTTATCTCCCCATCGAATCAGTGCCGGTCTTAACCAACCGTACTTTCGTACACGAGCCCGGCATGCGTTGGCTCTATGTGATCGGCCGCGCAAAACCCGAGGTAGCTTTGGCTCCGCTACAGGACAAAATCACCGAACTGGTCCGGCAATCATTCGCAACCACTGCACCCTTCTCAGGCGAACAAGGCAAACGTGCTCTGGCCAAAGCTCACGTAGTCCTGTCGCCCGGCGGGGCCGGCATTCAGGACATGCAGGAAAGCTACGCCTCCAAACTTAAGCTTCTGATGTGGATCTCCGGCCTCGTACTCCTCATCGCCTGCGCCAACATCGCCAACCTTCTACTCGTCCGCGGAATGAACCGCCGTGAAGAGATGTCCGTCCGAACAGCACTTGGCGCGATGCGAACAAGAATCGTCCGCCAGCTCCTCACCGAAAGTATCGTCCTCTCGATCGTCAGCGGAGTGGCCGGCCTCATTGTCGCCTACGCCGGCACTCGCATGCTTCTAGCCATGGCCTTCCCCCACGCGCAGGACGTCCCTATCGACGCCAGCCCCTCCGGCGTGGTGCTCGCCTTTGCCTTCGGAGTCTCGCTCCTCACCGGCATCCTCTTTGGCGTAGCCCCTGCATGGGTCACATCGAACGCAAACCCAGCCGACGCTCTTCGCGGCGGCACCCGCTCCACCACCTCAGGAGCCTCGCTTCTGCAGCGCAGCCTCATCGTGCTGCAGTCGGCTCTCGCCCTAGTACTGCTGGTCGGAGCAGGCATGTTTATCCAAAGCCTGAATAAGCTTAGGAACATCGATCTCAAGCTCAACGCGACGAACCGGTACATCGTCCATTTCAGCCCACAGGCAGCGGGCTACTCCCCCGCACAGGTGGAAACCCTATATCGAACCATCGAAGATCGGTTCCACGCCATCCCCGGCGTCCAAAAAGTTGGTATCTCCAACAACACCCCAATGGAGGCCAATAACACGGGCAGCCCTGTCCAAATCCAGGGCCAGCCATTCCAAAACGACGGCGCGTCCTGGGTCAGGGGTAACGCGGAATACTTCGACTCCGTAGGCACCCACATCCTTATGGGACGAGGCTTCACCACCCAGGACACCTCAACCTCGCCAGCTGTCGCCGTCGTCAATCAGTCCTTCGTCAAAGGACTCTTCAAGCCCGGCGAGAACCCGATCGGTCGCCGTTTTGGCGCACCCGGGCCGCAATCCTCAGGGGACTTTGAGATCGTCGGTGTTGTCGAGGACACCG
The DNA here is from genome assembly GCA_963746595.1 of uncultured Acidobacteriaceae bacterium. GTDB lineage: Bacteria > Acidobacteriota > Terriglobia > Terriglobales > Acidobacteriaceae > PALSA-350. The sequence continues at coordinate 64,640 of CAVVBS010000006.1, read as the reverse complement.
CATACAGCTCCGCGACCTGGAAAAACCACCGGATGTACTTCATCCCCATGACCCAACGCACACCAGAGTCCGCACGCAAAAACCCAATTGAGAAGGATACCGGCCTGTACGCTGGCGCCATCGTCGTCCAGACCGATCGCCCGATGGACAGCATGGAATCGATCGCCCGCCAGACACTCGCTGCCATCAACCCGAACCTCTCGGTTGTCAAATTCCAGACCTTCGACGAGCAGATCGCCGACCGCTTCACTCAGGAGCGCATGATCACGCGCCTCATGACTCTCTTCAGCATCCTGGCTCTTCTGCTCGCATCCCTCGGCCTCTACGGTGTCACCGCCTACACCGTAGCTCGCCGAACCTCTGAGATCGGCATCCGCATGGCCCTTGGCGCAAACCGCTCCAGCGTAGTCGGCATGATCATGCGCGGAGCCATGACTCAAACCATCATCGGGCTCTGCCTCATCGGCATCCCCGTAGCCTGGTTCTGCGTCCGCTACATCCAATCCCAGCTCTACGAAACCAAGGGCATGAACATCACCGTCCTCGCCATCGCCACCCTCACCCTCACCGCCGCCGCCGCAGCCGCCGGACTCATCCCCGCCCAGCGAGCAGCCTCAACCAACCCCTCCCAAGCTCTGAGAACCGAATAGCAATCTTCTTTGCTCAGGTCGTCGAATTGTAGCTTCGGCGCCCGGGAGGTGCGAACTCTTTGTCAGTTCCTGAAAAGTCGAGTTTCGGCAAGTTCGCGGAAGAGACCGAGCTTGACCGACGCCAGCGAATGCTAGCGTGCTATTTTTGACGTTTGGTAGTAGAAGATCAATTATTGGAAACGCGAACGAAAATCAGAAGCGGTGGAGATATGGAAATCGCCAAAGAGCGGCGATCACCACATTCCCACCGCACGACGACTACGGACATTTCAACTTTGCAGAGATACGGACATTTGAACTTTGCAGCAACAAATGAGGTGGAATGCAACCCATGCCCCTTGCCGCTCCAATTCCCTTGCGCTCTGACACACGTCCGACGGTCACTCGGAGCGCAACGCTTGCATAACATCGAATGCTGCTGGCATCCAAAGCCAACCCAATTCTCTTTGCGATTAGCCCGGCTTCATACAATCAATGACCCCAAGCCTCTTACATCTTGTAGCGGCCCAGGTCCTCGTCGTTGAGGCCTTCGAGCCAGCGGCGTAGCTCCTCCGGAGTCGTCTCGGCCATGCTGGGCGCCAGTTTGGCGATCCGGATTACTTCTTCGCTCACGTAGATTGGACAGTCCGACCTTAGGGCTAAGGCTAAAGCGTCCGATGGCCGCGCATCCAGGCTCACCACCTCGCCATCCTGCTCCATCCAGATGACGGCGTAGAATGTGTCGTTCTTAAGTTCCGTGACCACAACCTTTTGCACCGCAGCATTCAAGCCGCGGATTAGGTTTTTCAACAGGTCGTGCGTCATCGGGCGTGGCGTCGCCGACTTCTCAATTTCCAGCGCGATGGCATTGGCCTCGTACATGCCCACCCAGATCGGCAGCACGGTGTCACTCTTGACGTCCTTGAGGATCACGATGGGCATGTTGCTGGCCGGATCCATGACCAGACCGCGGATTTTCATTTCCACATCCATGGTCAACTCCCGTCGGCTCAGACCGCCTCGCCGACAAGGCTGTTGGGATAACTCTGCGTAATCCGCACCGGGACATAGCTGCCCGGCGCGGGGCTGATTAGGTGCGGGGTCGTGAAATTGACAGTCTTGTTCTGCGAGCTGCGGCCGATTACCTGGCCCCTTTGACTGTTATATCCTTCAACGGCTGCTTCCATGGTTTGCCCTATGTGACTGGCGTAACGTGACCTTTGGATCTCGCGCTGACGCTCAAGAAGCACTTGCAGCCGGCGACTCTTCTCTTCTTCCGGAATGATGTCTGATAACGCGACGGCGGGGGTGTTGGGCCGGGGCGAAAATTTAAAGGCAAACACCGCATCGAAGCCCACTTCGGCCAATAAGCTCAAGGTTTGCTCGAAGTCCTCTTCGGTCTCACCCGGAAAGCCCACGATGATGTCGGTAGTGATGGAGATGGGACGGCGGGCGGACTGAATCCATGCAATGCGCTGGAGGTACTGTTCCCTGCTGTACTCGCGCTGCATGGCTGCCAGCACCTGCGTCGAACCGCTTTGCACCGGCAGATGCACGTGGTCGCAAAGCGAGGGCACCTCATCGATGGCGGCCACGATGTCGGGTGTAAAGTCACGCGGATGAGACGTGGTGAAGCGCACTCGGCGAATGCCGGGAATCTGGCCTACCGCGGCCAGCAGTTCGGCGAAGGACAGCTTGCCTTCGCGGTCGTGGTACGAATTGACGTTTTGCCCCAGCAGTTGGATTTCGGTGTAGCCGGCTTCGGCCAGCCTGCGAGCCTCGGCAAGCACCGAAGTGGAGGTGCGGCTGCGCTCCTTGCCTCGCGTGTACGGAACCACGCAATAGGCGCAGAACTTGTCGCATCCTTCGATAATGGTGATGTAGCCGCGGTGAGGATTGGTGCGCGCCGTAAACTCGGTTTCGAAGGTCTCTTCGGTCTGGCGGTCATCCAGGCCGGTGATACGCGACTCCCCTGCTTCCAGGCGCACCAGCATTTCCGGCAATTTGCGGTAGGAAGCCGATCCCGAGACCATGGATACATAAGGAGCGCGCTCGAAGATCTTCTCCCCCTCCTGCTGCGCCACGCACCCCAGGACCACGAAGCGTTTGCCTTGCGCGTAAAGCTTCTTGTAGTCGTTCAGGCGGTTGAAGACCTTCTGTTCGGCTTTGTCGCGGATGGAGCAGGTGTTGTAGAGAATCAGGTCTGCGGCGATCTCGGTATCTACCTGTTGGTAGCCCTCATGGCGAAGAGTGCCGATGACTTTTTCCGAGTCGTGCACATTCATCTGGCAACCGAAAGTCTCGAGATAAAACGTTTTTTCAGGCGCCATATTGAGACCGAGTATACCGCAGTAAGAGGCGGCCACGTGTGGTGTGGCGGGCACAGGCGTGCTGCAGAGAGCTCCGAATTGAACCGGCTCAGACGAGTGCCGAGGCTTCGGCACTGGGCGATGTACGGGTGCCGCGCCGCCACGCGGCCCGCTTCTACGCTGAGGACGTACGGCGCGCCAATGTGACCGATGTAGCGTTGACGGCGATGTGGGATGCAGTGTCGCAGGAGTACCCGGAATTCAAGACTTTGACTTCCCGGCGGACACGTCGGTCACTTACAGATGGCCATCGAGCGGGCCATTATCTAGGCCTGGGTCGAAACCCAGCAAGACAGCAAGCAGACTACCGTCTGCTGATCATTTGCCGGATGATGCCCAGAACGGCGGTGCCCAGAACCACCGCCGCACTCTTGGGGTGATCGGAAATGACCAAGTACACGAAGGCGGCAATACAAGAAATAAGGCACAGGGTGCCGCAGACCATGCCGGTCACGGCGTACCAGTGTTCCAGGGTGTTCACCTTGGCAATGAGGTCCATGAGGGCGCGGGTCTGGCCCTCGGACAGCCTCTCCAGATCCGAGGCGGGAGGAACGAGCGCGGTCTGTTGTTTGGCCATTTTTATCGTTCTGATTTGCGCTCGGAAGGTTCGTCTCGTTCGTACGCAGGCTTAGCTACCTCGTACGTGCGGCCTTCTTTGTCGCGAAGCACATGAGCACTCCGGTCGACCGCCTTTTCAACCGTGGCCGCATGGCGGGCAATTATGTCTCGGCCCTTCTGCACGTAATCGGATGCCTTAGATATCGTGACGTCCGCCAGCGCCACTTCGCCCGGCTCAGTGAACACTTGGATCGGCTCATCGGGAAACACTTGGGTCGGCGCACCCGGTCGCCGGGCGCGACTAAAGACGCCCGGAAAGGTGAACCCATCGAGGAACGATTCCGCAAACAGGGAGAAAGCCACCGGTCACCTCACTACACGCCATTTTATACCCCTGAAAGGTCCCCAAAGTCAGCCCAGCGCGGCACGGCAGAACTGGGGTCTCAATTCCGATAATCCCGCCTGCCCCGGCGAGCCGTGGGACCGCCGCAGGCGCGGCACTCAAACGCTATTAGCCTGCTAAACTTGAGATTCAGAAACATGTGGCAGGCGCACAGGCGGAAGCGAGCCTGTTGGCGACACGCTGGAGGCGGAAAGATGGCAGAAACGAACGGAACCTACCCGGGCGGAACAGCATTGCGGTTGAAGCTTGGCCTGGCGGAGATGCTAAAGGGCGGCGTCATCATGGACGTGATGAGCACCGAGCAGGCCGTCATCGCCGAGCGCGCCGGCGCCACCGCAGTCATGGCACTGGAGCGGGTGCCGGCGATGATCCGCGCCCAGGGCGGAGTGGCGCGCATGGCCAAGCCCAGCCTGATCAAGCAGATTATCGGTGCAGTCTCCATCCCGGTCATGGCGAAGGCGCGTATCGGGCACTTTGCCGAAGCCCAGATCCTGCAGCACTTGGGAGTCGACTTCATCGACGAGAGCGAAGTCCTCACGCCGGCCGATGAGCTCCACCACATCGATAAGCATGCCTTCACCACTCCCTTCGTCTGCGGAGCGCGCGACCTGGGTGAAGCCCTGCGGCGCATCGCCGAAGGCGCGGCCATGATTCGCACCAAGGGAGAAGCCGGTACCGGCGACGTGGTGCACGCCGTCAAGCACATGCGGCAAATCGTAAGAGAGATGAAGGCCCTGACCGTGCTCCGCGACGAAGAGCTCTACGCTGCGGCCAAGGAGCATCGTGCTCCCTACGAACTGGTACGCATGGTCGCCAAGACCGGTAAGCTCCCGGTGCCCAACTTCTCTGCCGGCGGCATCGCCACGCCAGCCGACGCGGCTTTGATGATGCAGCTGGGCGCGGAGGCCGTCTTTGTCGGGTCGGGGATTTTCATGAAGGAAGGCGCGACGCCGCTGGATGTGGAGCTGGATGAGAAAACCGGCGCCGTGCGCAATCCTAAGGAGCGCGAGGAAGCGGAATCGCGGGCCAAAGCCATCGTGATTGCCACCGCGCATTACAACGATCCCAAGATCCTGGCCGAAGTCAGCGAGCAGATGACCGGCTCCATGCACGGCTTGGCTGTGGGTGGGCTTCAAGAGGCTGATCTGCTGCAGACCCGCGGCTGGTAGCCATGGAGCAAGAACGACCCCGCATTGGCGTGCTCGCCATCCAGGGAGATTTTGCCGCGCACGCCCAGGCGCTCGAAGACGCGGGCGCCGATGCGGTGGAGGTCCGAAAACCGGAGGAGCTGGCCGGACTCGACGGTCTGGTCCTGCCCGGGGGCGAATCCACTACATTCCTGAAGTTCCTCGAGCGCGATGGCTTGCTTGAGTCCTTGCAGCGCTTCCTGGCCGAGAAGCCGGCCTTCGGTACCTGTGCTGGTTGTATCTTGCTGGCCACGCATGTTACCCACCCACCACAGCAGAGCCTGGCGCTGATGGACATCAGCGTGGAGCGGAATGCCTATGGGCGGCAGATCGACAGCGCCATCCAGACGGGTCCCACCAAACTGCCCGGCGGCCCGCTGGAGATGGTCTACATCCGCGCCCCGCGCATAGCCAGCGTGGGCCCCGGTGTGGAAATCATGGCGGAACGGGACGGCTTTCCGGTGCTGGTGCGGCAAGGCAGGTTACTCGCGGCCACCTTCCACCCTGAACTTTCCGCCGATCGCCGGGTTCATCAGCTCTTCGTCGACATGGTGCGTGAGCAGCAAAACCGCCCGCTATAGGCCGTTTTCCTCAGCTGTGAGAGACGGGGGTACTTCTGCAGCATCTAATCCGTCAAAGGGTATGACTACGGAGTTCACCGCAACGAAGCAGTTTTCAAAATGCAGTGGGAGCCGGAGGCCAAACAGGAGTAATCTTCGAATGTCGGAGTTGATCTATGCCTGCTACCTTCACTCGCACCCCTGTTGAGACAGAGCGCAAGGATCCCGGATTTGGCGGCAAACCGCCGGTTGCCCGCAGGCCTACAGGCGGGGGTGGCGATGGTGAAAACTGGGACAATCGGCCTCCTGGGCGGCGTGGACCCCGTGATCTGCTGAGCCGCTACCGCATGGTGTTGTTTTTCGCCTTGGCCAGCGACCTGATGTTCTTCGTTGCCTTAGTGAGTGCCTTTTTCGCCCGCCAGAGCAGCGGCCATTTCACTGTCAACAATAATTGGGTTCTGGACTGGCATCCGATCGCACTACCGCCCATTCTGTGGATCAACACCGCGCTGATTGTGCTCAGCAGCCTGACCATGGAGATCGGCCGCAGGCACTTTTTCCAGGAGATTGACGTGATGGAGGAGTGGTTAGGCCTGGGCCGGCCGACCATCCGACGGGCCGCGCCCTGGCTAGCGGCAACGGTTGTGCTGGGCGGATTGTTTCTGGCCGGCCAGTGGATTGCCTGGAAACAACTGGTCGAACAGCACGTTTTCTTTGCCTCCAACCCCAGCAGCCACTTTTTCTTTTTGATCACCGGCACCCACGGCCTCCATTTGCTGATCGGCGTGCTGGCGCTGGGGGGTGCGATGTTGGCGCTCATCTTTCTGCGCCGTGTCGAGCTGCGCCAGGTGGTGGTGGACTGTACCGCCTGGTACTGGCACACCATGGGCGTTTTCTGGATCTTCCTCTTCGGCATGCTCGTCTTTTGCCAATAGAGCGGTGGTGTGGACATCTGGCCTCAACTGAAATGGACAGACTGGCAGAAGACCGCGGACACCTTACACATGTGGACGCAGATCGTGGGCAAGACGCGGCTCGCGCTCAGTCCCTTGCAGGCCCACTGGTGGAATGTTCCGCTTTATGTGAGCGCGCGTGGACTGAACACCTCCGCGATGCCGTATGGATCAGAATTTCTTGAGGTCGCATTCGACTTCGTCAGCCATGAGCTGAAGTTCGTGATGAGTACCGGCGCCAGTCTGTCGACTCCCCTGCGCGCCCAGTCTGTGGCGGAGTTCTACCTCGAGTACCAGCGCAGTCTCTCTGCACTCGGCGTAAGCATAGAGATCCATGCGGTGCCGGTGGAACTGCAGCATCCAATTCCCTTCGCTGAAGACTTTGAGCACGCCTCCTACGACCGCGAAGCAGCTCACCGTTTCTGGCGGGTGTTGATGCATGCGGACAGAATCTTCCAGCAGTTTTCCTCGCGCTTTGTGGGCAAGGTGAGCCCCGTGCATTTCTTCTGGGGAAGCTTCGATCTGGCGGTCACGCGCTTTTCCGGTAGACCGGCGCCGCCTCGCGAGGGTGCCGACGCAATCACCCGCGAGGCCTATTCGCATGAAGTAATCAGTGCAGGCTTCTGGCCTGGCAACGGTGGCTTCGGCGAGGCAGCCTTCTATTGTTATGCCGCCCCGGTGCCCAAGGGTCTCGAGGCCGCATCGATCAAGCCTGCCAAGGCCGGCTACAACAAGACTCTCGGTGAGTTCCTCTACCTTTATGAAGATCTGCGCCAGGAGCCTTCGCCCGACGCTGCCCTTCTCGCTTTCCTCGAAAGCACCTACGAAGCAGGAGCCACGCTTGCCAAGTGGGACCGCAGCGCGCTGGAACGATCCTAGGCGACTGCGGGAAGTCTGCGTGAAAACTCCACTGACAAAATTCAGTCCCGGAGGGACGGCTGAGAGTCAGAGCTGTCCAAATGAGCGGAGCAACGGCCTTCTGGACGGCGCAACTTGCTGAATGCGTTGCAGAGAACGTCGGCAAGCGAAATCAGGTTGGTTGCTGCCGTGTGTGTTCTGTCCATCCACCTCCATCCATGCCGAGGTAAGCCACCGCCCTAAACTTTGTCATCCCGCCTGCCCCGGCGTTCCGTGGGACCGTAGCGGAGGGATCTGCAGTTCCACTTTCGGGTACAAGCGAATGTGCCATGAGCGAATCGCCCCCGGGTTGCGTTTCTCCATCAAGGCGCACTGCAGATCCCTCCGCTGCGCTACCCCGGATTTCCTGTCGAACTTGGTGGCGTTGATGAACGTCGTGCGGCTTTACGCAAAGCCGCATACGTGGCCTTGGGCGGTACCGGGTCCGCTCCGGTCCCACGGCACGCCGGGGCAGGCGGGACGACAAAGGTGAGTGCGGTGGCCAACCTTGGCAGCAGTGGAGGTGGATGGACAGAGTCGAAAAAGCTAATTTGGACAAGTCTGGCTGAGAGTAGCCCAGGACGATAGTCCACATAAGCGTTAACCTAATGATCTTGCGCTTACTATCCGCCTCTTTTATGCTCGTGGCACATGAAAGTACTGTCGAGCAACGGGTGGAGTTTGATGGACGATAGTCCTGGGTATTCTCAGTCGTCCCCTTCGACAAGCTCAGGGCAGGCTCTGCGGGACTGATCGGGGGACTAGAGAGCTGTATCTCGGAGGCCTATACGGGTTGCGCAAAAACTCATGTTTTGTGTCAGGCACGACTATACAAGTCGCGCAAAAACTCATGTTTTGTATCAGGGCACGACTTTAGTCGGGCCATAAACGATTGCAAATACGTCGGGCTTTAGCCCCTGAGGCTTTGCTTTCCTGCCCTATCAGCGAGTTCCCTCAATATCAGAAAACCGGTCCACGTAAGCCATAGAGGCAGTGGATAGGCTGCCAGCCGTTCCACTGTGCCTGTATTCCATCCCAGCGCGGCCCACGATGGGGTTTCGCGAAAGGCCAGAGCAAGTGTCGCCAGCAGTCCGATGGATCCTAGCGCGAAGGTGATCCAGCTTCTGAAACGCGACGGCAGCGCCTCGCAGACGGATCGGCGAATCATCACCAGGCCGAGCAGGATCATGGCGAGATTGCCCGCCACAAAATGGGCAACCGCACCCAGCAGGTGCAACCGGAAGTTAACGTCCTCCGGCGCCACGCCGACCTCCAGCACGCCGATACCCGCAATCACCAAAAGGGCCAGCGCGATCCGATATACGAGTCTGGCGGGGAAAACTCCACGTACCAGGACAGTGCCGAAGACGATCAGTAATCCCTGCAAGATGAACGAGCCGTTCATGACCCAGTGCAGCGACGAACAGGCTGCGGAGCCGTCACAGCGCGCTGCGCCCAGATCGCTGATGTAATTGCGCGCCATGCTGTAGTGCCCCGTCCAACCTAATCGGGCAACTTGTTCGGCCACAAAAAACTGAAAGCAACACAACCACAAACCAGCTCCCAAGCGGCAGATCATGGCGCTCCTCCAGATCGCACGTCTCGTTTATTCTTGCATTATGGAATTCAGACGGCTTGGACATTCGGGATTGAAGGTGCCGGTGCTCTGCTTCGGCGCAGCGACCTTTGGTGGTGGAAGCGAGTTTTTCAAAGCATGGGGAGCGACGGATGTCGCCGAGGCAACGCGCCTGGTGGACATCTGTCTGGAATCAGGCGTAAACCTCTTCGATACCGCGGATGTTTATTCGCAGGGGATGTCGGAAGAGATCCTGGGCCAGGCGATTGCCGGCCGCCGCGACAAAGTTTTGATATCGACCAAGGCCACTTTTCCCATGGGCGACGGGCCCAACGATATCGGTTCCGGACGGCTGCACCTGGTGCATGCCTGCGAGTCCAGCCTAAAGCGCCTGGGAACCGACTACATCGACATCTACCATCTGCACGGATTTGACGCGCTGACGCCGGTCGAGGAGACCCTCGATACCTTGAACACGCTGGTGCGCAGCGGCAAGGTACGCTACATTGCCTGTTCCAATTTCTCCGGCTGGCATCTGATGAAGTCACTGGCGGTGTCGGACAGGTATGGATGGTCGCGCTACGTAGGTCATCAGGTCTACTACTCCGTGATTGGCCGCGACTATGAGCAGGAATTGATGCCGTTGGGGATCGATCAGGGAGTGGGCGCGATCATATGGAGCCCTCTAGGATGGGGACGGCTGACAGGAAAAATTCGGCGGGGACATCCCTTGCCCGCAGAGAGCCGTCTGCACAAAACCGCGGCCTACGGGCCGCAGGTCGACGATGAATACCTCTACAAGGTTGTTGATGCATTGGATGAGGTGGCGAAGGAAACCGGTAAGCACGTGCCCCAGGTGGCGCTGAACTGGTTGCTGCAACGGCCCACAGTGTCAACAGTCATCATCGGCGCGCGCAATGAGACGCAGCTGCGTCAGAATCTGGCGGCGGCAGGCTGGAACCTGACTGCTGCGCAAGTTGCCAAGCTGGATGCCGCCAGCAAGGTGAGCGCTCCTTACCCGTACTGGCACCAGCGGCAATTTGACGCGCTCAACCCAGCGCCCGTTCCTCAATAGGGACCTGCGGTTCTCTCAATCCCTAACGGAAGATCCGCCCAAATTTGGCGTGCCGTCACTTCCCTACTTAGCGTCCAGCGTGAAGGTATCCTTCACTTCAACCGACTTCTCTGCCGCATCCGCGTCCACTACGCGGTACATCTTCACTTCGGCGTGCTTGCCCTCGAGCGTGATCACTAGATAGTGAAAGTTAGGATAGGTGCGGGCGTGATAGAGGTCTTGGTCGCCACGGATAAAGACGGGATAAGGCCGCGCGCCTCCTCCACCGGTGATCACGTGGGTGATGCCATTCGTTTCGAAGCGCTCGTAGTTATGAATATGGCCGTTGAAAACAACGAATTTAGCGTGAGAGGCAGCAGCCTGCGCTTCGAGATAATGGCGCAGCGCGAGTGTCTCATGGTCAGGAATACCAAGCATGAAAGCGGTTTGCAGATCCGCAACCAGCGGTATGTGAAAGAGGAAGAAAACAAAGTCCACTGACGAGGGAAGATGGGCGAGCTGTGACTCCAACCATCGACGTTGCACCCAGCCGGCGCTGAGAAAGTTAGTGCTGTCCAGTGTGATGAGATAGATATTTCCCATCTGCACCGAGTACCACCTGTGGTGGTCGATCTGCGGATACGCTGCAAAGTAGTTTCTCAGCCCGCTGCGAGGGTCAGGAAGCCCTTCATGGTTGCCGATGGTGGGATAGATGCGCAGCCTTTCCTGCGCCCACAGCGCTGTTTCTTGGTTGTAGACCTTCCAGTCGTCCGTACTGCTGCCGTGAAAAGGCATATCGCCGGTGAGCAGCAGGATGTCAGGCTTCTCTTCTCCGACTTTCTGCGCCAGCCATTTGCGCACTCCTGGCTGGGTGTCAGAAGTATTGGCCGGATCGGTAAAGCGCATATCGCCATAGACGACGACGCGCAGCGGTCGCCCCACTGGTAAATCAGAAACGGTAAAGGTCGGGCCGCTGTCCTCGTCGCTGCCTTGCGCGGGTGGCGGCGACGTCTGCTGCGCCAACGCCGAGGCGGCGATGCAGGCTGTGGCAAGCAGGAAGCTTGCTGCTTTGCGCAAACGGCTCATCAGGCGCGGCCGCCGCCAACAAAGTGAACAATCTCCAGGCGGTCCCCATCCTGCAGGCCAGTGTTGGCCCACTCTGCGCGGGGAACAATGTTGCCGTTATGCTCGATCGCCACCCGGTCGCCTTTGAGACCCAGGTCAGTGATCAGGTCCAGAAGATGGGCCGGGACCGTCAATTGCGGAAATTCCCGCGATTGACCGTTAAGGACAAAATGCATACAGGGAGAGTATCACCGGCCCCACGTTCAGCTCACCTCGCCCGCGACCTATGATTTAACCCATAATTCGCGCACCCAGCCAGCGCTTCATGCGGCCAAAGGCCGGCTCCACTTCGGTACCGGAATAATAGATAGCGCGGTTGAGTCCCTTTAGAACTTGGATGGCTGCGACCCGGGGGTCGGCGCTTCCTAAAGGTCCCTTGTCCGCAAGGTCATTTGCGTACTCGTCGGCTAGGTATTCAATCGCATGGCCCAGGATTTCCAGGGCATGGCCACCTTCCGGGGAGAGCCGGCGGCGAACGAAAGGCTGCGGTTGAGCGGATGAACCCGATGTGGCGAGCCAAGATGCGCGCGGTCTTACCACGAAGGTTCGCGGTCTTACCGGCCCGATCGGACCGAAATAAGGATCGTAGTTTGCGGACCGACCAGAGTCCTCTAGGGATGGGGCGCGACGAAATTTGAGCATGATTCCACCTCATGGCGAAGCTATCGGCCAAAAGGCAAGGCTCCTTAGAGCCTCCAGTCGAAAATCAAAACGAATGATTGCAGCGCCTTCAGCTGTACCCCAAAGAGGCCGCGTAACAAGGAAATCCGGCCTTGCTTGACTCTGAGAGGGCGAAAACTTACAGTCGAGACTGAGGCTAACCTCGTACCCCGCGAGTTCAAATGCAGACGCACGATTACTTTTGGAACTACCTGCCGCTGCTGCTACAAATCCTGGTTGCCGTGGGTTTTGGGGCGGGCATCGTCACGGCCTCCTGGTTCATCGGGAAGCACCGCAACACGGCTGTCAAGTTGGCGACCTATGAGTGCGGCATCGTGGCGGAAGGCGATGCCCGCGGCCGCTTCTCCGTTCGCTTCTACATGGTCGCCATGCTCTTCATCCTCTTCGACGTAGAGGCAGTCTTCATGCTCCCCTGGGCTGTGGTTTACCGCGATCTGCCCAAACTGGTTGGCTCGCGCATGTTTGGCTTCTGGGAAATGTTGGTCTACATCGGCTTTGTGCTGGTGGGCCTCCTCTACGTCCGGAATAAAGGAATCCTCGACTGGTCGTCCGACAAGGCGGATCTTTAATGGACGCCGTCAACGAGAAAGACGCCGTTCTCCAAGCTCACGCCGAGAATCATGCCATCGCTGCCCTGGTGGCCGCCAAACCCTCCTGCATCACCAACGCCCGCTTCGATCGCGGCGAACTGACTCTCTGGATCGAGCGCGACGACATCCGCCCCGTCTGCCGCACGCTGCAGAAAGCGGGCTACAACTTCCTCGTCGACGTCACCTGCGTGGACTGGTACCCCAGCGAACCGCGCTTTCAAGTCACCTACCACATTCTTTCCCACAGCTTGAAGGAACGTCTCCGGCTATGCGTCCTGGTCGATAGCCTGGATCCCGAAGTAGCCAGCATCACTCCGGAATGGCCGTCGGCCAATTTCTACGAACGCGAGGTCTGGGACCTCTTCGGCGTGCGCTTCGGCGGACACCCCAATCTGCGCCGCATCATGTTGCCTGATCAGTGGGAAGGTCATCCCTTACGCAAGGATTACCCGGTGGAGGGCTACCGCTGATGGACGCCGCCGATTACGTCATTGCCCCGCTGATAGAACCGCGCGTCGAGGAGGGCTCCAAGGACCGCACCATGGTCCTGAACATGGGCCCGCAGCATCCCTCGACCCACGGCGTGCTCCGCCTGGTGCTGGAGATCGACGGCGAAACCGTGCTCCGCCTGGTGCCCGACATCGGCTTCCTGCACACCGGCATTGAAAAAACCTGCGAGGCGAAGTTCTACCAGCAGGTGGTCCCGCTCACCGACCGCATCGACTATCTCAGCCCCATGTCCAACAATCTCTGTTACTGCCTGGCGGTCGAGAAGCTGCTGCAGTTGGAGATTCCGCCCCGGGCGCAGTTTTTGCGCGTGCTGCTCAACGAGCTCACCCGCCTCCAGTCTCACCTGGTCTGGCTGGGTACACACGCCATGGACATCGGCGCGCTGACGCTCTTTCTCTACACCTTCCGCGAGCGCGAAGAGATCCTGAAGATCTTTGAGGACGTCAGCGGCCAGCGCATGATGGGTTCTTACTTCCGCGTTGGGGGCATTGCGCTGGAGCCGCCAGTCGATTTCTACCAGCGGGTGCAGGGCCTGCTCACGATGATGCCGGAAAAGATCGATGAGTACGAGAACCTGCTCAACGGCAACCCCATCTGGATGCGTCGTCTGCAGGGCGTGGGCTACCTGAGCGCCGCCGACGCCATCGCCCTGGGAGTGACCGGGCCGCCGTTGCGCGCCAGCGGAGTCGACTGGGACCTGCGCCGCGACATGCCCTACTCTGGTTACGAGAAGTTCCAATTCAAAGTGCCGGTCTCTGACGTAGGCGACGTGTGGACGCGCTACACCCTGCGCGTCCAGGAGATGCGGGAGTCGGTAAAGATCTGCCAGCAGGCACTCGACGGCATGCCCCAAGGGCCGATAAAGGCCGATGCGCCCAAGGTGGTGCTACCCGACCGGGAAAAAATGAAGACCCAGATGGAGTCGCTGATCTATCACTTCAAGATCGTGACCGAGGGCTTTGCGGTGCCCGCCGGGCAGGTCTACCAGGGGATCGAATCACCCCGTGGGGAGATGGGCTACTTCGTGGTCAGCGACGGCACGGCCAAGCCCTATCGTGTGCACATGCGCAACCCCACTTTTGCTTCCCTGCAGGCCCTGGAAACCATGTGCGTAGGGCGTTTGCTGGCCGATGTGGTCGCGGTGATCGGATCGATCGACATCGTGTTGGGAGAAATCGACCGGTGAGCGATCCTACGGATGTTCGCTCGCATGTGTGGGAATCGCTGGAGAGCATGCTGCGTGTCTATGCGCATGCAGCCAGCCTTAACGGCAGTCCATACCCAGTGACCAGTGGCTCCAACGAGGCGAGGGTCGAGCATGAGGACTCCGTGCTGAGCCTCAGCTTTGCTCCCGGCACTGGCGAGGGAAACTGGTGCGTCACCCACCCGGAGCGGGAGGAGTGCGGTGCATTTCGAATCGAAGAGGACGGCACTCTGACTTTCCCCGCGGGCCCGAAAGAAATCGACCAGGCAGCCATCGACTGGATCGGCTATCTGGGCGGCCCAAGGTAATCGAGGATGAGCCGATGAGCACGTTAGCTCCCACGGTGCATCCATGAAAATGTCAGTTCCCAAATAGATTTGTCATCCCGACCGAAGCGAAGCGTGGAGGGACCTGCGGTTCCACTTTATAACCCTTGACGATAACTATGAGCACACAGATAAACACCATCTTCAGTCCCGCACTGGCCGCGCGCTTTGACCGCATGGTGACGCTTTATCCTTTGCGCCGGTCCGCCTTGATCCCCATGCTGCTCTATGCCCAGGATGAGGTAGGGTACCTTTCCGAGGCGGTAATCAGTGAGGTAGCTGCGCGCATCGGCATTACCGAGCTGGATGTCCGCGACGTCATCACTTACTACTCCCTGATGCGCACTAAACCAGCGGGCAAGTATCATGTACAGGTATGCACCAACATCAGTTGCATGCTGCGCGGTGGCAACGAGCTGTTGGCCCATTGCAAACAGCACCTAGGCATTGGCAACAAGGAGACCACGCCCGATAAGGTTTTTTCCCTGGAAGAAGTGGAGTGTATCGGTGCCTGCAGCTGGGCTCCCGCTGTTCAGGTAAATTACGATTTTCACGAGAATTTGACCGCGGAATCGATGGACAAGATTCTCGACGATTACCGCTCCAAGACCTAGTCGAGCCACTCGGAGAAAGCATGGCCTATCTCGTATCTCATCCAGATGAAGTGAAGGTGATCTCGTTCCGCTTCGGCAAGGGAGCGACCGACATCGACAAGTATCTCGAGCTGGATGGTTACACCTCTGTACGCAAGGCCATCGCCCTGGGACCGGAAGGGATCATCGCTGAGATGAAGGCGTCGAACCTGCGCGGCCGCGGGGGCGCCGGCTTCCCTACCGGCATGAAGTGGTCCTTCGTTCCCAAGCAATCCGCCAAGCCCAAATACGTACTGGTCAACGGAGATGAGAGCGAGCCGGGCACCTGCAAAGACCGGCTGATCTTCGAGCACGATCCCCACTCGGTGATCGAGGGTGTGATCATTGCCGGCCTGGCCATCGGCTCCAAGATGGGCTTTATCTACCTGCGGGGCGAATATCGCTACCTGCTCAAGATCATGGAGAAGGCCATCGACGACGCCTACGCGAAGGGCTTTCTGGGCAAAGGGATCTTTGGCAGCAATGTGGACTTCGACATTGTCTCGCACACCGGGGCAGGCGCCTACGAAGTAGGCGAAGAGTCCGCCCTGATGGAATCGCTGGAGGGCAAGCGCGGCATTCCCCGTATTCGTCCTCCCTTTCCCGCCGTCGTAGGGCTCTACGGTGGACCCACCGTCATTAACAACGCCGAAACACTGGCCACCGTTCCGCACATCTTCCGCATCGGTGGGGCGGAGTACGCCAAGATCGGCACCGAGCGTAACGGCGGCACCCGCCTCTTCTGTCTCAGCGGCGATGTGGCCAAGCCCGGCGTCTACGAACTGCCCATGGGTTACAACCTCAAGAAGATGATCTACGAGGTTGGCGGCGGCATCAACGACGGCAGGTCACTCAAGGCCGTCGTTCCCGGTGGATCCTCAACCCCCGTACTTCTGCCCAACGAGATCGATATAGGCATGGACTTCGACCAGGTAGGCAAGGCGGGGAGCATGCTCGGTTCTGGCGGCGTGGTGGTTCTGGACGACACCGTCTGCATGGTGGAGTTCGCTCTGCGCACCATGAAGTTTTACCAGCACGAGAGCTGTGGATGGTGTATTCCCTGCCGCGAAGGCACCGATTGGCTGAAGAAGACGCTGACGCGCGTTCATGCCGGCGGCGGCGTGGCCAAGGATATCGACAATATCCGCTACCTGGCGCAGAACATGTTGGGCCGCACCTTCTGTCCCTTGGGCGACGCTGCGGCCATGCCCACCATCGCCTTCGTGGACAAATTCCGCAAAGAGTTTGAAGACCACCTGGATGGCAAACCGTGTCCGTACGCCCATCAAGCCGAAGCGGCCTTGGCCGGCGTATGACGCCCGCCCACAACAAAGATAGGAACCCATGGCTGACGTAACGCTTACCGTCGATGGCAAGAAGGTCACCGCCCCCGCGGGCACACTGTTGATTGAGGCCTGCCGCACCGCGAGTATCGCGATTCCCTCGTTCTGTTACTACCCCGGCCTCTCGCTTTGCGGAGCTTGCCGCATGTGCCTGGTGCGCCTGGAAAAGGTGCCCAAGCTGCAAACCGCCTGCACCACGCCGGTAGCGGAAGGCATGGTGGTCCACACCGATAACGATGAGATCACGCAAGCGCGCAAAGCCACCATCGAGTTGCTGCTGGGCAACCATCCTCTGGACTGCCCGGTCTGCGATGCCGGCGGCGAGTGCGAGCTGCAGGATATGACCTTCAAGTACGGGCCGCCGGAGTCGCTCTACACCGAGGTCAAGCAGCACCGTGATGAACAACAGTGGTCCCCGGTGGTGTTTTTCGACCGGCCGCGCTGCATCCTTTGCTATCGCTGTGTGCGCACCTGTGGAGAGGGCATGGATGTCTGGGCACTGGGAGTGCAAAATCGCGGCGCCAGCAGCATCATTGCCCCCAACAAGGGCGATCACCTTGACTGCGAAGAATGCGGCATGTGCATCGACGTCTGCCCGGTGGGAGCGCTCACCTCGGGCGCCTATCGTTATAAGACGCGGCCCTGGGAAATGAACCACGTTTCCACCGTCTGCACCCACTGTGGCGATGGATGCAAGACCACGCTGGGGGTGCGCAGCGTAACCAACGGCTCTGAGATTATTCGCGGTGACAACCGCGACAAGAGCGGCATCAACGGCGAGTTCTTGTGCATCAAGGGGCGCTACGCTTTCGATTTTGCCAACCACACCGACCGCTTGACCAAGCCGCTGCTGCGCCAGGCAGACGGCAAATTTGCAGAAGTGAGCTGGGAGCAGGCGTTGGCGCACGCAGGCACCAAGCTGCGCGAGATTCGCGAAAGCCGCGGCGGATCCGCCATCGGTGTGATCGGATCGAACCGCACCACGAACGAAGAGAACTACCTGCTGCAGAAGCTAGCCCGGACGATACTGGGAACTAACAATATCGATCATCACCGCACTGCCGATTACACCGCCTTTGCCCGCGCCGTCTCCGGACAGAAGGACCGTACGGCATCGCTGCGCGACTCCATGACCACGGCGGCGATCCTGGTGCTGGGCAACGATCCCACCGAACAGCATCCTCTTCTGGCCTGGAACCTGCGCACCAACTTGCGCCACAACAATGCCCGCATCTACCTCGTGAACCATGCCGGCATCAAGCTGGAGCGGCAGGCGCAGGAATCGCTTGTGATTCCTCAGGATGGCTACGCCAGCGCTGTACGCTTTTTGGCCGGCGAGGAGGCCAGCTTCCCTGGCGCCCAGTCGCTGGACGAGGCGAAAAAGTTCCGTGACGCGCTGCGCGCCGAACCCAACCTGCTGATCGTCTTCGGTTCGGAGTTCCGCGGCCGCGATATCGAAGCGCTGGTGAACTTTGGTCTCGGGTTGCCTCACGCTCGCTTTGCCTGCCTGGGCGACTACGTCAACTCCCGCGGCGCCGCAGACATGGGCTTACTTCCCGGCCTGCTGCCCGGTTATGTGCCCGTGGACCACGGTGGCCCTTTTGCTGAGGAGTATGGCGACACGCTGCCCAAGACTCCGGGCATGGACCTGGTGGAGATGTTCGATGCCGCGGAACGCGGTGAGCTGGGCGCGCTCTACGTCGTGGGCGCCAACCCGATTGCCCGCTACGGCATTGACCCCGCCGCGCTCAAAGACACCTTTGTCATCGTGCAGGATATGTTCCTGACCGAGACTGCCCTGTTGGCGGACGTGGTGTTGCCCACCTCCAACCTCTATGAGAAGTCAGGGACGGTTACCAACACCTACGGCGACCAGCAGCTGGTCAAGAAGGCAGGCGACCGGGCCGGCGTGCGCAGCGACTTCGAATTGATGGTGCGGCTCGCCGACACCATGGGCGCAGACCCCAGGAAGCTGGTCCCCTTCGGCCGCGGAGTCCACGCCGACATGGGGCAGACCCGAGGCGCGCAATCCGGCGAAGCGGACCGTCACAGCGTGTGGCTGGCGGCGCAGAACCTGGAGCCCAAGCTGAGCCCCTTCGACCCCTTCGCCATTCTCGACGAGATTCAGCGGCTGGTGCCTGGCTACCAGGTCTCGCGCCTGGAGCTGTTGGCCGGTAACGACGTCCATGTGCAATCATCGCTGGTGCAAATCGAGGCGGGGCCTGAGCGCCACGCGCTGATACTACCCGCCGAGGACACTCTGTTCACCTCCGGCACCTTGGGCCGTTACAGCAACACCTTGCACTCAGTCATGGAATCGCACACCACCAAACCGACAGAAACGGCTGCAGACTAGAGGTAAGATTGGAGTTGCGGGTTTAAACGAAGGGCACGGCTTCAGTCGTGCCGTAGATTTCGCAAACGCTACACGGCTTTAGCCGCTGAGGTACGTTTTTCCAAATCTGTAGGGCGAAATGATTTCTTTTTCCGCAGTTTCTTTAGCCCCCGAGGGGCCAGAAAGCGAAAGAAACCTGTGAGCTTCCTGATCTTTTTCCTTCTGAGTTGTTTGAAGATTGCCGTGGTGCTGGCGATCTTTCTCGGAGCGGTCGCCTACACCGTGCTGCTTGAGCGCAAGTTGGTCGGCCGCATTCAAAATCGCTGGGGCCCCAGCCGCGTTGGCCCGTTCGGCATGATGCAGCCCATGGCCGACGGCCTCAAGCTCTTCCTGAAAGAAGACCTTTTGCCCACCAACGTGGATCGCCCGCTGTACATCCTGGCGCCCATGATTGCCCTTGGCTGCGCCTTGATTTCGATTGCTGTCGTGCCCTTCGGGCGGCGCATCACCTGGCATGGCGTCGATATGTTCCAGATCGCCGACGTGAATATCGGGTTACTCGTCATTCTCGGCGTTACCTCAGTCGGCGTATATGGGATTGCCTTGGCCGGCTGGTCCTCCAACAACAAATACTCGCTCCTGGGAGCCCTGCGCGCCAGCGCCCAGGTGATCAGCTACGAGCTTGCCCTGGGGCTTTCCCTGGTGGGCGTGGTGCTGCGCGCCGGATCGTTGAACCTGCGTACCATCGTGGATAGCCAGTCGGGTCATGGCTTGTTGTCATGGAATGTTTTTGGCGGATACCAGTTCGTTGCTTTCTTCATCTATCTCATGGCGGCTTATGCCGAAACCAACCGTGCCCCGTTCGATCTGCCTGAGGCGGAGACCGAGCTGACGGCCGGCTATCACACGGAATACAGCTCGATGAAGTTTGCCATGTTCTTCATGGCCGAGTACGCCAACATGATCACGGTGGGCTGCGTAGCGACGCTGCTCTTCTTCGGCGGATGGACCAGCCCCTTCGGGTCGCTGATTCCCGAGTTCGGCGGAGTTTTTCTTGAGGCCCTCCTACCCGTCTTATGGTTCGTCTTCAAGGTCTTCTGTTTCCTCTTTCTCTATATCTGGGTGCGCGGAACGCTACCCCGGTTCCGCTACGACCAACTGATGGGCTTTGGCTGGAGGTTTCTGATGCCCCTGGCCATCGCCAATATTCTCGTCACCAGCCTATGGCTCGCCTAGCGCGCCCTCACTTTGGGATCGCCGCCACGGAACATGGGTGCACAGAAGGTGTTCTACAATCACCTTCGGGCCCGATCTAGGAGAAAAGCACTAGCATGTATCTGGTTCTCTTCATCTTTTTTGCCGGCCTTTGTGTAGCAGGAGCCCTGAACCTCCTCTTCCAGCGCCATCCGATCAACAGCGCACTCTCGCTGATTGTGGTGATGAGCTCGCTGGCCGTGCTCTATCTTCTGCTCGGTGCGGAGTTCCTGGCTGCTGCCCAGGTGATCGTCTATGCCGGCGCCATCATGGTTCTGTTTACCTTCGTCATCATGTTGCTCAATGCCGGAACGGAGGAGCGTACCCATGGCAGCCATGCCGCTTACATCGTCGGCGTCCCTGGGGTTGCGGTGCTGGTCTGTCTTTTGGGATTCATCTTCCTTTCTCCACACACACACCTGGCGAAGGCCCGGCTGGGAGACTACGTGGTCTCGACCAGCGATCTCAGCAAGGTTCTGTTCCGCGACCTGCTCCTGCCCTTCGAAGTAACGTCGGTCCTGATTCTCATTGCCATCCTGGGCGCGGTTGCGCTGGCCAGCAAGGAGCACTGACATGACTATTCCTATTGCTTACTACCTGGTCCTGAGCGCCATCCTCTTTTCCATCGGGGTGGGCGCCTTCCTCATCAAGCGAAATATCATCACCATCTTCATGTCGATTGAGCTGATGCTGAACGCAGTGAACCTGACCTTTGTCGCCTTCGCCTATCAATGGCACCGGGTGCAAGGCCAGATATTTGTCTTCTTCGTGATGGTCGTCGCTGCCGCCGAGGCCGCAGTAGGCCTGGCCATCATCATCGCCATCTTCCGCTCGCGGAGTACGCTCGACGTCGATCAAATCAACCTGATGAAACTATGAACGGAAATCCATCCCTCCATCTGTGGTTGATCCCGCTGCTGCCATTCATCGGCTTTCTGCTGAATGGATTGCTGGGCCGCTTCTTGAGCAACGCATTGGTCTCGGCCATTGCCCTGCTCTTCACCGCGGCTCCGTTGGCCATGGTCCTCGGCATCGCCTTCCGCTTCAGCAGTCTCACCTTGCCTCATGTTGAGCAGTTGGCTTTTCCCTGGATTGAGAGCTCGGCCTTCCGCGCCGATTTCGCCTTCCTGCTCGACCCGTTGACGCTGGTCATGCTGCTGATCGTCACCGGCGTGGGTTTCCTCATCCACGTCTATTCCGTCGGCTACATGGCGCACGAAGAGGGATACTGGCGCTATTTTGCCTACCTAAACCTCTTCATGTTTTTCATGCTGACGCTGGTGTTGGCGGAGAACTTCCTGCTGATGTTCGTCGGCTGGGAGGGCGTAGGTCTCGCCTCCTACCTGCTGATCGGGTTTTACTTCCTGCGCGAATCGGCTGTGGATGCGGGCAAGAAGGCGTTCATCCTTAACCGCATCGGCGATTTTGGCTTTCTCCTCGCCATGTTCCTCATGATCGCCCACTTCGGCTCCCTCAGCTTCAGCCGGGTCTTCGCCGCGATCGCGCAACATCCCGAGATGCAAGGCGGCTTCCTCACCGCCATTGCGCTGCTGCTGGTGCTCGGTGCGACCGGCAAGTCCGCGCAGATTCCCCTCTACGTCTGGCTGCCGGACGCCATGGAAGGCCCCACACCCGTATCTGCACTGATCCATGCCGCCACCATGGTGACCGCCGGCGTCTACATGATTGTGCGCGCGCATGTGCTCTTTGACCGCTCGCCCTTCGCCCTCGGCGTGATCGCCGTGATCGGCGCCGCCACGGCTTTGTTCGCGGCCACTGTCGGCATGGTGCAGACGGATATCAAGCGCGTGCTGGCCTACTCCACCATCTCCCAGCTTGGCTACATGTTCCTGGCCTGCGGAGCCGCTGCCTATTCCGCGGCCATCTTCCACCTGGTCACGCATGCCTTCTTCAAGGGCCTGCTCTTTCTGGCCGCCGGCTCGGTCATCCACGGCCTTGGCGGTCAACAGGATATGCGCGCCATGGGCGGCCTGCGCAAATCGGTGCCTATCACCTTCTGGACCATGAGCGCTGGCGTCTTCGCCATCTCCGGCATCCCGCCGTTCTCCGGCTTTTTCAGCAAAGACGCGATTCTCTATGAGGCCTTTCTCTCCCCTACGGCGGGGCCGATCTTGTGGTTTGTGGGCCTCGTGACCGTTCTGCTCACCGCCTTTTATATGTTCCGCCTGTGGTATCTCACCTTCTTCGGCGAAAGCCGGACGAAGGATGCGCACCCCCACGAGAGTTCCTGGTCGATGCTGACCCCGATGATCCTGTTGGCCGTGCTAGCCGTCGCCGGAGGCTGGATTGGCATTCCTAAAGCACTCGGCGGCGGTGACCAGTTCGCGCACTTCCTCGATCCGGTGATCAACCCCGCGCCCAGCTACGAGCAGACCCGCATCGCCATGGACGAGCAAGGTGTCCAGCGCGCTGCCGCCAGCTCCACTCCGCAAGAACCCCGGGGCTCAGATTCGCAGGAGCGCGTCTTTAGCCTGGTTTCGGTGGTCATGGCCGGAATCGGCTGGTTCTTTGCCGACCTGCTCTACCGCCGCAAGCCGGGCTTGGCCGATCAACTGGTCGAGCGCGTCAGTGGTGTTTACGGATTGGTCGTCAACAAGTACTGGATCGACCAGATCTACACTGCGGTCATCGTCACTCCCCTGCTCTTCGTTACCCGCTATTTGTTGTGGGGCGTAGCCGATCGCGGACTCGTCGACGGTGGCAGCAGTTTGGCGGCAAGCGGCGTGCGCGGCGTAGGGGCTCTGGTCCAGCGGGTGCAGTCGGGGAACATCCGTTCCTACGCCGGGTGGCTGGCAATTGGCGCCGCGGCTCTGCTCCTGATTACCTACTTCGGCTACTCCATGCAACTCTAAAGGCTGGCAAGGACGATTTGTGCTGAACGATTCGATATTGACGCTTACGACCTTTGTCCCCGCTGCAGGAGCGGTGGTCGTGGCATTGCTTCCGCGGCAAGGCCGCATCATTCAATGGTTCACGCTGGCGGTGACTCTGGTCACCTTCGGCCTGACCCTTCAGTTGCCTTTGCATTACGTCTATGGGCAATCGGGCTTTCAATTTGAAGTCGACCACGCCTGGATTGCCAGCCCTGCCATTCGTTATCACCTGGGTGTGGACGGCATCTCGCTCTGGCTGGTGGTGCTGACCGGCTTTCTCGCCCCGCTCGGTGTGCTGTCCGCCTGGAAGGCCATCAATCACCGCACCAAGGAGTTCTACCTCTTCTTCCTGCTGCAGCAGACGGCGATGATCGGTGTCTTCGTCTCCCTCGACATGTTCCTCTACTACGCCTTTTGGGAACTGACGCTGGTGCCCATGGCGATCATTATCTCCATGTTCGGCCGGGATCGTGGAACCGAAGCGGCCATCAAGTTCTTTATCTATACATTTCTGCCCTCGGCGCTGCTGCTGGTAGGGATTATCTGGCTGTATGCCAAGACCGGCACCTTTGACTTTGTTCGCCTGCAGTCGATCCTGGCGCAGGATACCGGGAACTTTCCACCCAAGGCGCTCTTCTGGGCCTCGCTGGCCTTTCTCGTCGCGTTCGCGGTCAAGGTCCCGGTCTTTCCACTGCACGGCTGGCTAGGGGACGTCTTCAGCGAAGCGCCCGCGGCGATGGCCATGGTGGTCGCGGGCAAGCTGGGACTCTATTCCATCCTGCGTTTCAATCTCGGCCTCTTCCCTGCTCAGGCCCGCCAGGTGGCGCCGTGGATGATTGCCCTGGCGGTGATCGGAGTCCTCTACGGCGCTCTAGTGGCGTTGGTGCAGACCGATATGAAGAGGCTGGTCGCCTTCTCCACCGTCAGCTCACTCAGCTTTTGCATACTGGGCATCTTTGGCTTCGCGGTCTCGGGCCTGGACGGCGCCGTCTACCAGACCATCAATGAGGGCATCTCCGTCGGCGCGCTCCTCATTCTGCTTGGCTTCATGTACGAACGTTATGGGACTTACGAAATCGCCGTGTACGGCGGCTTGGCCAAGCGCATGCCCCGCCTCGCCACCTTGTTTGTGGTCACGTCGCTCTCGCTGGTCGGCCTTCCGCTGCTGAACGGATTTGTGGGTGAGTTTCTCATCCTCAGCGGCAGCTTCCCGGGCCATGTTGCCTGGGTCTCGGCGGCCACGGCAGGCGTCATTCTCAGCGCGTCCTATATGTTGTGGATGATCCAACGCGTCTTCTACGGCGACGTATCAAAGATGGTTACAGAATTGAACGTAGTGGATATGGGTGGCCGCGAACATGTCGCCATTTGGCCCATGGCTGTCCTCATGTTGGTGATGGGCGTCGCTTCCCCCATCTGGATCCGCGCCATTGATGGCGCTGTGGTGAAGCTGGCATCGCCGGCGCCGGCGCCCACCCTGGGCATTGCGGTGACACAGTGATGCAAGCCGCGCAGGTTGTGCCTCAGGCCTATCGCATTCTGCCCGAGCTATGGCTCACCGTTACCGGCGTGCTCATCATGCTGATCGAGCCCTTGATGCCGCCGGGCATGACCCGTAAGCCCATAGGCATACTCGCACTCGTCGGGGTTATTGGCGCCTTGGTGGCCAGTGTCTGGCAATTGGGGTTGCCTGCCGGAACGGCTTACTACGGCACCGTGCAGACCGACGCTTTCAGCGTCTTTTTCCACGTCTTGATCTGCGGCATAGTCCTGGTCGCGTTGCTGATCGCCTTTGACGTTTTCGATGGCAGCAAGGAAAGGCCGGCCGAGTATTACTCCCTGCTCCTCTTTGGCGCCACGGGTATGTGCCTGATGTCGAGCGCGGTGGAGTTGCTGTTGGTCTTCATCAGCTTGGAAATCTCTTCGATCGCTACCTACATCCTGGCTGCCATCCGCAAGAAAAGCGGCAAGAGCCCTGAAGCTGGATTGAAATACTTTCTGCTCGGCTCGTTTGCCACCGCTTTCTTCCTCTACGGCATCGCTCTGAGCTTTGGCGCCACCGGAACCACCAACATTGCCGGCATAGCCGCCGGTCTTTCCCAGAGCCCGACGCCGGGCTTCGCTACGTTGGCCGTGGCCATGATCCTGATCGGTATCGGCTTTAAAGTCTCTGCCGCACCCTTCCAGGTCTGGACCCCCGATGTGTACGAAGGAGCTCCTTCTCCGGTGGTTGCTTTGATGTCCACCGCTCCCAAGGTTGCCGCCTTCGCCGTGCTCTTGCGTATCCTGTATGGCGCTTACCCGGCGCTCCACGCTCATTGGCTGTTGCTTATCTGGATCATGGCTGCACTCTCCATGACGGTGGGCAACCTGGGCGCTCTGCGCCAGCACAATGTAAAGCGCCTGCTGGCTTATTCCTCCATTGCCCACGCCGGCTACACGCTGGTCGCCTTCACCGCCCTTTCCAGTGAGGGCATTGCCGCCGCGATGTTCTACACCGCGGCCTACGCGGCGATGAACGTGGGCGCTTTCGCTATCGTCAGCCACGCCGGCGGGTTTGACGACAGGCTGCTCTCCGTCGTGGACTACCGCGGCTTGGCCTACCGTTCGCCCCTGCTGGGCGGCGCGTTGGCCTTCTTTTTGCTTTCGCTGATCGGGATCCCCTTCACCGGGGGGTTCTTCGGCAAGTTCTACGTCTTTACCGCTGCCCTGCATGCCGGTGAAGTATGGCTGGCGATCATCGGCCTGTTGAACAGCGGTATTGCCTGCTACTACTATCTGCGCCTGCTCACTTCCATTTATGGCAAGCCCGCCGACGATGCGCCGGTGCAGTTGGTGCCGCGGCTAAAGAGCTCGCTTATTGTTGCCTTGCTGCTCACGGTTTCCGCCACCTTGATCCTGGGCATTTTCCCAGGCAAGATTCTCTCCATGGCCCAAGCCGGAGCGGCCACCTTCGCCAACATACCCGGAGCCCAAACCAACCCAACCGCGATGTCCGCAAGCAGCCGACGACTTCTCTTCATCAAGGCGAAGTGAAATGTCTGACACTGCCCTTGACTCCGTCGTCGTTCCCATCGGCTCCCATCGAATCGACCGTGTAGTAGTAGGTGATCTCAGGCTTCAGTCCGTTCATGCGAACGCTAAACACAGTATAGGAATGGTCCGGGTTCAGCCTGATGGGAGATTTAGCAGTCTGGTCAAGGTCCCTCGGGTCCGTGCCGTAATGTACCACTCCATAATGCGTGGGAGATCCGCCGGGATTGTCCGTCTTCCACTTGATCACCGTTAAATTTTCCCTCGTCAGCTCGATCATGGGGCCCTCGATGATCCGTACCCGCGCGACCTCGGGAGTCGTTGTGCTCTCTCGAACACGTCGGCTGTCACGAATCGGCTTGGGGCCGGGCATAGGCGCAACACCGCAGATGGCCGACGCACAGGGTGGCAGAGGCGGGGTCGGGATCAGGAGCTCGTTGCCTTGGGTCGCAGCCGAACCACCCCTCATGCAAGCACCCGTAAAGGTATCGCTATTGGGGTACGGCTTGGTGAAACCGTCCGACAATGTTTGCAGGAAGGCGACGATCTGGTTCTCTTCCTTATCCGTCAAGCCCAGATTACCGGAGGTCATATCGATATTGTTCGGCACCTCGGGCATCGGCCAACAGTCTACTTTTTCTGTCGTACCAACTGGGCAATGTCCAGAGGTAACAGGGTACGCATACTTGTCGCGTGTGTTGTAGAAATGTACGACCTGCTTCAGGCTCTTAAGGTAGCCGTTGTGAAAGAACTCCTTCTGGAAGTAGGGACCTGGGGCTTCGGTGGTCGGGCATTGCGGCGGCGTCAACGCTACGTCACGCAAGATAGGAACCTGCATTTGGCCGTCGACAGTTGATGCGTATTGTCTCCAGCTACTGTTCGGATTGGGGCCGGAGCCGAATCCGCTTCTGAGGAAGGTCCCGAGTCCCAGATCTCTGTAGCCGAAGCCATAAGGATTGGGGACGAACCCATAGGAATCCGGCTCGGTCTCATAATAGAAGGCGTTTCTGGGATTCAGGGGTATGCCCTCATCCGCCGAGCCGAAGCAGGTGAACAAAGGGTTCACCTGAGCGGTCGCGCTGGAGTCCGTCTGACCTGACTTTAGCGTGGTTCCTCTTCCGTCGAGGTGGCATGAATTGCAATTACCCTTGCCGTCAAACAGTCTGTATCCTGCCCTCTCGTCTGCAGTGAGCTTGTATTTTCCAGCCAGAAAGGCGTCGAATTTCGAGGAGAAAGCGCTGACCTGCACCGACTGTTCATACGAGTCAATGGACTGGGCCCAGCGGTCATAGACCGTGTTGGCGAGGGTGCGGTCTTCCGGACTTAGCGGAATGGCGGTAGCGCTCCCTTTGAATACGGCGGCGCCCCCAGGGGTAGCGCAGATTTTCTCGGTTTCGCGCGGAAACTTGATATCGAACGAGCCCTCGCCCCACACCTGTTCAAAGAGAGGTCTGTACACCGCGGTGGAGAGCCGAAACGCGATGCAGCCAGTATCCGGGAAGCCCATTTCCAGGTGATCGACAGGAGGCCCCTGTGCCTGTTCAGCGTCGGGAATTCGTAGCTTATATCCGGTCGCACGCGAATCCCAGAAGTTTCCGCCAAAGAACAGGCCCTGTGCCTGGTTGTATTGCAGTACCGGGAAAAATGGTGAATACGGGTGTCGCTGCGCCGTACGCTTGCCGGCCCGAAAACGAGCCGTTCCAGGGTACGCAATCATTGTCAGGTTGACCGAAGGAATCGGTCCGCTAAAGCCCGCATACGGCAGGTGGCAGGACGCGCAAGCCACATTCCTGTTGGGGGAAATGTTTTTGTCGAAGAGCATAAGTTCGCCAAGGGTTTCTATCTCTTCAGTTCCGTTATCCTGAAGGATCGGCGGCTGACCCGTCAGCGCGGGTGGCGCCAGGGCGTGCCATCGTGCAGTAGCCCGGTTTTCGATGACATCGATTTCCCGTAGGACCCTGGCTGTCTCAGAGCTTAAGTTCGACGGTAGGAGTCCTGGAGGGTAGGGGTTGTAGGTTGGGTCAGACTGATCCTTATCCCCGCGCTCTGCTCGCGCCGAAGCCGGCCGACTGCAGACCAGGAGCGCAATGATAGCAGGTGCAGACAGGATCAGAACCGCGAACCAAAGTCTTTTGTCCCTCACACGCTAACCTCCCTGGCGATTTCCGTTGGGAATTAACCTAAGGCATGGATCGTCCAGCCCCACGCATATTCACTGGGCCTGCGTGCCTCCGCCGCCATCGACTCCGGGATCTCAATCTCCAACCCGGCAGCAGAATCGAACTTCCATCGCAACGCGTCCGGATACCCGAACATGGAGATCCGGCTGCCAGGCTGCGGCCGCACGGAACGAAGCCGGAGAACCTTGCCCGGCCATTGGAGCGCAAAGCAGTAAATGGTCCGGTTGTCCTTCGTCCTTGTGAACCGGATCGTTTCTCCCTCGCGCCAGAGGTCGCCCTCCCGCGGTCGCGTGGCGTATATCCCCGGACCACACGTCCTGAGCCATCCCCCGACCTGCTTCACCTGCTCGATAGCCGTCGGATGGAACCGCCCAGTAGCATCCGGACCAATGCCCACCTGAAAACTGCCGCCCTTGGCTGCGGTGTCAATGATGTTATCCACGATCCATTTCGCGCCCTTATAGTGCGCGGCGTCCGGGTCATAAGAGAAGCCGCCGGCCAGCGGATAGATCACCATCCAGGGCACGCCCGTGTTCGACTTGTCCCCAGGAATAAATCCCTCCGGCGTATAGTAATCGCCGTAGTTGCCGATTCCGCGCGCCCGAATCATCACATTCGGCTGCAGCTCGCGTATACGGAACAAGGTCTGCCTTAGCTGCGGCCAAACCGTTGGCCCCAGCCATTGATCCAGCGAAAGCATCTGAATCTCGCCGTAGTTGCTCAACAGCTCCTCGATCTGCGCCCGGTGCCGCGCCATCATGCGGCTCACCTCGGCCGGTGTAGGATCGGGAGCCATCCAAATCAGCTTGCCTAAACGCTTCCTCGAATCCATCCATTCCGGATCGAGAGCCGCGGAGGAAGGAACCTGCGCTGGATGATCGGCATAAGGGCGAAAATCCGCGTCGTACCAATCGGGGTGAGAAAAATATAAGGCGATGCGCAAACCTCGTTTTCGCCCGGCAGCGCAAAGCTCCTTCACGATGTCCCGGCGGAAGGGCGTCTCCATGATCGAATAAGCTAGATCGCTATCCTCTATGGCAGGCCCGCCGGGCGCGTCCCAGCGAATCCGCTTGCGGACGCGCGTGCGCGCTGTCGAACATGGAGAAGCCCTCGTGATGCTTGGTGGTGAAGGCAAACATCCGCATGCCGTTGTCGGCGAAGAGAGACGTCCATGCATCCGCGTCGAAGCCGGCCGGGTTCCAGCTCTTGTACATCTCGTTGTAGCGGGCTCGTTCAGCGTAGCTCAGATCGAGAAAGGGCCAGGACTCATGAGCCAGGCCGGCAACGGAATAAATGCCCCAGTGAATACGCACGCCATACTTCATGTCAAGAAAGGCTTCGTAGGCGGCCGGCGAAGCCCAATGGTATCCCGGCTGGGGTACCTCTTCTATGTAGGACCGCACCCGGCGGTAGTGAGGATCACTCGGCGGCAGCCGATGTTGGGGATTCTCCACGGCGGCGTTGTCTATGGAGAAAGCCCGTTGGGAGGAGACGATGCGCGACGCGACTGCCATCGCTGCGCCAGAGAGAAAGGTTCGCCGTTGCAATGCCGGCCTCCGAAGTAGCCTAGCGCTGGCTCACCGCAAGCAAACTGTGCCAGCCAGCTTTGCTCATTCTAAGCCGCTGACCGGTCTTCAGCACTACCGACCCTTCGCTTTGTCCCTCGCGGAAGATCTCACTCACCTGCTCTACATTGACAATGACGGAGCGATGGATGCGTACAAATTTTCCCGGGTCCAGCGTACTGGATAGTTCCTTGATCGTCTCGCGCAGCATAAAAGACTTAGTGCCCACGTGCAGGCACGCGTAATAATCCGCCGCTTCGATCCAATCGATCTCGTTGACATTGACGAACGAATCCTTGGCGCCGTTATGAACCAGGAGGCGTTTGGGAAAATCCTGCCGCGGCACACCGCCGTTCTCCAGGCTGTGGAGCACCGACTTCATTTGCTCGTGAGTCATCAATGCTGCTTGTGAAGCAATTCGCTCCTTGACCCGAACCAGGGTTGCCTTCAGGCGCTCGGGTTCGACCGGCTTGGTCAGATAATCCAGCGCATGCACCTCAAATGCCTGCACCGCGTATTCGTTGTGGGCGGTCACAAATACAGTCACCGGCATGTGCGCCGGACCAATCTGCTCGATTACCTCGAAGCCGTCTCTCCCCGGCATTTGTATGTCGAGAAATAGAACATCAAAACGGCTTTTCTTCAGCGCAGCAATCACTTCCTTTCCGTTGCGGCACTCCCCGGCCACCTCCACCTCTTCCTGCCCGGATAGCAGAAACCTCAGCCGCTCCCGCGCCAGGGGCTCGTCATCCGCGATAATGGCCTTGATCTTCATACACCCTGGCATTCGTACGGGATGGTGATGGCCACTTCAAAGCCGCCTGTGCTGAGCGGCTGCGCCTGCATCTTGTAACCATCGTGATAAAAGTGGTCGAGGCGCTCGCGGGTATTGCTCAGTCCTATGCCATGACCGTTCTGTTGTGTGTACATCATGCCGGCGCCGGTATCGCGTACCCGCAGATGCAGTTCATCCCCGTCGCGTATGGCCGAGGCCTCCACCAGCCCGTAGTGCTCGCACCGTGCAATCCCGTGCCGGATCGCATTCTCCACAATCGGCTGCAGCAGAAAGCTGGGGACCAGGCCATCGACCGCGCTCGGGTCAACGTTCATTTCCACCCGCAGCCGGTCGGCAAAGCGGACCTGTTCGATGGCCAGGTAATTCCCCACAAACTCCAACTCCTGCGACAAAGGAACTTTTTCTGGAGTTGTCCTGGCCAACGTCGTCTTCAGAAGTGCGTTCAGATGCCCAAGCATCTCGGCCGCGGACTGCTGTCTTCCCAGCTCCACCAGCGTCGTGATCGCATTCAGCGTATTAAAGAGAAAATGTGGTTCCAGTTGCATTTGCAACGCGCGCAGATGAGCGGCTGAGAGCTGCCTTTGCAATTCCAGCGATCGCATGGCCTCGCGCTGCGCTCGAATCTGCAATTGGATCATCGCAGTGAGCCCAAAAACGAAGCCGTACATCAGCAGCTCCATGCCAAAACGGTTGATGCCGAACTGGCTGGTCCATACGGAGAGCGTGCTTGCTTTCGCATGCCACTCCTCTGCGCTAAAGCCGACACTCCCAATCAGGAGAAGATGCACCACGCCCAGCGCCGTTGCGGCCAGCACGTGAGTGGCGGCGGTCCTAGGAGTCAAGCTCGACATAAGAGGGACACGCTCGCCTATCTTCCAAAGAGCGCTGGCCACGCAAGCCCACCATCCCCAAAGGGCCAAACCATAAAGTAGCGACGGAATATGGGTGATCGAATGACACTCGCTTGCGGTGACCAGGGCGAGGACGAGTGCAAGCGAAAATATGGCCCCGTGCCCATTCCACCGAAGCTTCCGGCCCCTCGGCGCACGCGTGGAGGGGGTGCTCTCAATGGCAGGCAGAGCTACCCAGGATTCGATGTTGGCTGTTTGCGAATTCATTGGCATCCTTTCTTATCGCCACCCCCGGATTTCCTGTCGAACTTGGGGGCGCTGGCAAACTTCATGCGGCTTTCCTTACGGAAAGCCGCACACGTGGTCGTTGGTGAGTGCCACGTAGCAGGAAATCCGGGATCCGGTCACCTGAAACCGTTGGCATCTATCGTACATCCGTGGCACTGCCGCGACTCCAGGCTGGCCAGCGCGCTGCTGGCTTCCTTTCTTAGGCGTGACGCTTGCTCCTTGGCTCCTGAAACCTGCAGGACCTGCGCATAAACGATCTCCGCTTTCAAGTAGGCCGCCGTATCCTTGCCGTTTGCCCCTTCGAGTATGGCCAGCGCCTGCTGAGCGTCGGTAAGGGCATGCCCGTAGTCTCCAGTGTTCGCGGTGGCTTGTGCACGCAAATCATATCCAACGGCGAGCATGTAATAGCCGGGCCCATGAGCATGTGTCCAGCGATCAATCGCCTGCTGGCTGTCGGAGCGCGCCTCCGCGTTTTTTTGCTCGTGCAGCGCAAGCGCGCTCTTCACGCTGTACAGGCCCGCGATATCGTCCTCTCTCAATCCGCTGGTGCGCTCCGCCGCCGCCAAGGCTTTGGCCAGGTAGCGGCGGGCAGCCTTGAAGTCCTTGTGCGCGAACATGAGTGTAGCCAGATCGGTGGAGGTGACGGTGACGCCTCCGGAATCACCGATTCCGTCGTAGATACGGCTCGACTTTTCGTAGAGCACCATCGCGGAGTCCATCTGTCCCTCAGAGCCTTCCAATGAGGCCAAGTTGGCTATGGCCGCCGCATACTTGGCCTGCGCAGACGGGATCGGCCGCAGTTTCTCAATCGCGGTTTCGTAACACGACTTTGCCTTCTCCGGCATATGCAGATCCTCGTAGGACGACCCCAGAACATTCCAGGCCAAACCCAGATCGCCTTCCGCCATACCGTTTGCCTGGGTTTGCACCATGCTCTCGAGAATCGCAACCGCTGCCTTCGGTTCTCCCTGGTACCTCAACCCATCGGCCGCCACGATCTGATCGAATGCAGATCTGTTGTGCATGCATCGGCACTTGCGTAAGAGTCACCGCTAAGGCGGACAGAAGCAGGCTGGGAACTCTCATGCGCTTAAGCTTGGCCGCTTATTCGCTTGCATGCCACGCCTATGCAGGGAGCCGTGGGATTTTTGCAGGGACGGAGATTTTTCGGACGCGCCTGCTTCTCTTGTCCTATAGTTAACTCAATGAACCGAAGACACTTCGCCGGCCTCGTCGCCGGCACCGTACTTCACCATGGACTACAACCGGCATCGGCCTTCGGCGCCGCGCCGCCCGCTCCCATCAAGCCTTTCGCTCTCGGTTGGGTCATCACTCCCTTCGGCTCTCCGGAGGAACACTTCCGGGCCGTGCACGAGCTGGGCTTTTCCACCTGCTTCCTCTCTCTCGACCAATACATCGGCAGCTTTACACCAGCCCTGGCCGCTCAATTCCGCGATCTGCTGGCGAAGTACCAACTCACGGCCACTGCCGTCGAGGTAGTGGGTCCAGGCCCCCTGGAGTGGAACTTTACCCGTGGACCTTCCACCATCGGCTTGGTGCCTCCCAAAACCCGCGGCGCCCGCATCGATGCCTTGCGCCAGGCGTCCGATTTTGCCAAGCAGGTTGGCATTCTCCAGGTGCAAACGCATTGCGGTTTTATTCCCGAGGATCCAGCTGACCCGCTCTATCCGGGAGCCGTCGAAGCTATCCGCACCGTTGCCAAGCACTGCCAGGGCAATGGCCAAGCATTCCTGATGGAAACGGGCCAGGAGACGCCGATCACCATGTTGCGCGCCATCCGCGACGTCGCTATGCCCAACCTGGGCGTCGGCTTCGACATGGCCAACCTCGTCCTCTACGGCAAGTCCAATCCGGTCGATGCAGTCGACATCCTCGGTCCCTATATCCGCAATGTCCATGCCAAAGACGGCCTCTGGCCAACCGACCCCAGCCAGCTGGGCAAAGAGGTTTTGATGGGCAAGGGAGTGGTCGACTTCCGCGCGGTCTTCACCAAGCTCCATCGTCGCGGATACACCGGCGTGCTCTCCATCGAGCGCGAAACCACGGGCGCGCAACAGATTGCGGATGTGCGTCAGGAAAAGATCTTTCTCGACCGCGTATTGCGGGAGGTAATGGCATGATGAATCGTCGTGAGTTTCTCCAAACCGGAAGTGCTTGTGGCCTGCTTCTTCTTAAGCCCAGCACTGCATTTAGCTACCAGGCCAACTCCGCTGTACGGCTGGGCCTGATCGGCTGCGGCAATCGTGGCACAGCCGTTTCCACTTCGTTTTCCAAAAGCACTACGGCCCAGGTGGTGGCGCTGGCTGACATCTTTCCTGATAAGCTGGCGCTCGGCCGCAGCCATTTCAACCAGCTCAATGCGAGCCTGGGCCGCGCACCCATCGACAGCAAGCTGCTGTTTCACGGTCCGCACGCGTATGAGCAGCTTTTTGCCTCAAAGGATGTTGACCTCATCCAGATCTCCACGCCGCCGTTCTTCCATGTGCAGCACCTGGAAGCCGCGGTTGCTGCGGGCAAGCACGTCTATTGCGAGAAGCCGGTCGGGGTAGACGTCGCTCAGGCCAAGCAGGCGCTTGAGATCGCGAAACGCGTCAAGCCCACGCAAAGCGTCGATGTCGGCTTCCAATGCCGCAGCGCGCCGCCCATCGCCGCCATCGCGGAAAAGATCAAGGGCGGTGCCCTGGGAAAGATCGGCTCCGTCGCCGGCTACTACAATGCTCCCGCCGCGGAGGAAAAGGTTCACCCTGGCGCCGGGCCCGACGAGTACCGCCTGCGCAACTGGCTCTGGTATCGCGCGCTCTCCGGAGACATCCTGGTGGAGCAGAACATCCACATCATCGATCTCGCCAACTGGATGCTTGGCGCTCATCCGCTGAAGGCCGCGGCCACCGGAGGCCGGAATATCCTAACCCACGCCGGCGACTGCTGGGATAACTACCAGGTCGACTTTACTTATCCGGATGAAGTTCACTTCGCCTTTGCTTCCACCCAGTTTGGCAACCCGGGCTTCAACGCTGGGCTCAGCCTTTATGGAGGTAATGGATCAGCGACGGTTCCCTATTCCGGGGCGGTGGAGGTTACGGGCGCGCAACCCTGGGTCTGGAAGGATTCGATGAACACCACCGCGGCGCCGGCTAAATTTGCCGCCAATGGCAGCTTTGAAGACAACCTCGCCTTCGCCGACCGCGACAAGGAGCGCACCTTCATCGACAGCATCACCTCCGGCGGATGCCATAACCAGATAGCCGCCGGGGTGGAGACCGCGCTCAGCTGCATGCTGGGGCGCATGGCGGGCTATGAGAAACGTGAGATCACGTGGGAGGAGCTCCTGGCTCATGGAGAAACCTACAAGCTGGGCATGGACCTGAATCAATTCGCCTGAAGGTAGTTCTCCAAGGTGTCGATCGGGCCTTCACTGGCCTGCGGAAGAGTTCCTTGAATGAAGGACACGCACCGATCAGGAAGCGACACCTCAGGAATTAAAGAGCCTGTGTGACAACGAGAAGACATGGCAGACCCCTCCGATCGCCGAGGCCCGGTAGGGCCCGTCGAATCTCAATTGTTTACGGCGCCAAGGCCTAAATCAATTTGCAGGTGGGTGCGCAGAATCGGGCTCATCCGGCTTTTGGTTGAAGCCAGGCATCATGCGCGATTCTCCGCGAAACATGTGATAGTCCTCATAGCTGATATCGTTCAGCATCGTGAGGTATGGTCCGTACGTCCTGAAGCCTTCGTCCCATTCCATCTTCGTGGTCACGGACCGCGTTCTCATCGTGGAGACGCTTCTCAGAGGGCAAATGAAGGTCTTTCCTCCAATGTCCACCGGGCCGTAGGTGATCATGATGTTGGAGCTGTCGACGGGTGTGAAGCCTTGCATGTCGGCGTCCGCTTCCAGGCGAAGAATGGCTCCGCTCGCCGGATCGAGTGTGATCTCACCGTGATACCCAGCCAATGCCTCAAAGCCAGTCGTTCCGGCTCCACCGGGAAGACAGCAGCCCGAAATGCGATAAAGAGACCTCTTCGCCGGAACTACATAGCGGAATACCGCACGAGCGCCGTTTGGGCCGCGCTCCCACCGGCTCCAGGTCAAAGCGCTGGGTACAGCAATCGCATCCCGGACAAAACCAAGAATGGGACCGAACGTTCCGTAGGTGATCAGATACGGATCTTGCGCTCTTCGCTTCCTGCCTTTCGTTGTTCCTGCATCGGCGACCTCGGAGCCATTGCGGTAGAGTACGGTTTCCTTGAAATCTTGGGTAGCATGCAAAGGCTCATAGTCGACCCTGGAACTTGCTCCATGAAATTCCGCGGTTTCTTCGTAATGGACCGTCGTTCGCGCGGCAAAAAAATTGGGCAACTTGGGCATTGTCTCTTTCAGATAATCGGCAGCCAAGGAAATCATGCGCAGTTGCGTATCCGCATCCGGCGGCGCATCAGCAAGAACCTCTCCAGGTGGAGGACGCATGAAGGCTGACGCATTGGCCAAAGTCTTCAACGCCCGCTGGGTCTTCTTGCCGTGCCTGGCCGCGGTCCAGGAAGCAAGCCTTGTGTCGCTCACTCGTTCGGTTAGTTGCAGATCGGAAAGTTGCCTTGCCACTTCCCCATCCCCCTGACTATGAACCGCGTCCAGCAATTGCTCTAACTGCTCCACCGTAACTCGCCTGGTCGCAGGGTTCGGTTGGTCGGAGTAGTACGGTTGATCGTAATAACCTGTATTGGTGCGAGCCGTCAGACCTGGTTTGCCGATCTGCACTTTCAGTTCGTGATACTCGTCAGGATGATCCGCATGCGGAGGATCGAATGACAACGTATAGAAAACGCCAGCCTCCCTGACACATTTCTCCATCTCGCGGACCAGGTCGTAACTTCGATCCAGCACATGGCCGCCGCTTTGCACGGCAAGCACTTTTCTGTACACGTTCATGTAGCTGGCGTTTTGAGCCGATTCCACTCCCTGCAGGTAGCCCGTATAAAATTGCGAGCGCGGATCTGTTTCCCCAACCGAAAAGCTGTAGAGAGCAATCCGGGCTTCACGCAAGAGAGTCGAAAACCAACCGATGGTATAGAAGGCTTGCTCTAAGGGTTTTGTGCCCTCAACGTATGCTCCGCTGCCTACACCCCAGCCGGGTCCGACCCAAAGCAGCAGCTTTCTGCCCGGCTTCCGTCTTTCCGCTGTGGCAATCTCTCCCAAGGCCTTCATGCCGTCGAGGAAGGGGGGTTCATAAAGAGGGGCCCCGGGCCTTCCTCGAGACTCTCGAATCAAGGCGAGCTGGCGGTTATGGGCCACCTGCGCCGCCAATGCATTCCCGTCGCGTGGAGGTCTCTGCCACTTGCCATAGGCCAGTTTCGGCAAGTGTGAAGATGGAGACTGGCTGCGCCAGATGCCCGCCATCCTTTCGAAGGAATGCCTCCACCGAATTTCGCTCATTCGAAATCAATTCAGCTGGTATGTCGAGCGTATCGATCACCAGAATCACTTCAACCGGAGGTTCGGGCTTGACGAAAATTCCATCAAATGCCTGAAAGGAGAGAATCCTGCGCGGCTGGCCGTTGTCCAGCAAAGTAAAGTCCCTGCGTTGCAGGCCGGCTACCACCTTTCCGTCGGCATCCGTCGCCACCACATCAAGCTTGATCAGGCCCGCGCCTATGTCTGATGTGTCTAAGAAACCTTGGGTGGGCGTTTGGGCCGGAGACGTGGGCGCGGCATTCGTTTGCGCCTCGCGGCGGCTCCCGCCTGTGTATTGGCCCGGTGCGCGCAAAGAAGAAACAGCGAATACAGAAAAAGTACCAACCCAAGCCGGTGCGACGTATACATGGCCTACACTTCGGATGAACTGCCTCCGATTGCCCTCGGGCAGTATACCGCTCCCCATCGCGCCCATCTTGTTTAGTTCTGTACTGCCTTTACCAGCTCTCCCAACGGTTGGAGCATGGTAAACCGCACCAGCCCGACTGGCTTTTCAGCCTGCTCGATGAGCGAGCGACTTGTCTGTGCCCATCCCGCAGGAGCCGCCTCGTGTTTGTCCAGGTAGGCGAGCGCTTGCCGGCCCGTGGTTCCCAATTCCACCACCTGTTGCGCGCGGGGCGCTTCGTCCATCATCAGAGGAGACGCGGCCATCAGCCTCTGTGCCTCTGGTCCTGCCGCGATCCAGTCTGCGAAGATGGCGTCCAATCTGTCTCGCGTCTCCGCGTCGCGGTGCGCCAGGTACTCCCGCACCAGCACCTGCATATCATGCCGCGAAGGAGGGTCTGGAATTAAAGCGTCGACCAGGTGATCCATGGGTGTCAACTGCGTCGTGTGCTGCAATTTACCCTGCTCCTGCCATCGAACCGGTTCCAGGACACTGGCCAAAATACGCAATGGCCCGATGTCCGCTGTTCCCGCAAGCTGGCGCAGGCCAACGTCCTCGGCGGAAAGATGCCTCAGCCCCAGGGCCTCCAAGCGCAACGACTCGACGCGCAGGCGGCGATACATATCGTCAAGGTTGTTCACGTCCTGCGGCGACCACAGCCGCTCCGCTATGGCCGCCGTGCGTGGCCATAGTCGCGAGTCGATATTGCTCGGCACGTTGTGCTCCCCCCACAGGCACGCCTCACCGCCCAGGATAAGCGCTCGCTGCGCCGGCGTAAGGTCGCTGTTAGCGGGAATAGGGTCGACCAGGTAATGCTCATCGGTGAAGTCAAGATAAAACCCTGCTGACAAAATCCCCTGGTACCCTTGCTTGGCGCTTGCCGCCAGTGAATCGAAGCCTTGCCACGACTGGATCACCACATCCTTCGGCAGGCCGGGCGCAAAAATCTCATCCCACCCAACCATGTGCTTGCCGTGCTTCTTGAGAATCGGCAACAGCTGCTGATTGAAATAAGTCTGCAGCGCCGCCGTATCTTTCAGGTTGTGCGCCTTCATGAATTCCTGAATGCGCGGGTTGTGGCTCCACTGAACCCCGTTATTCTCATCGCCGCCGATGTGCATGTAGGGATCGGGAAAGATCCCGGCCATTTCACCAAGGAAGCGGTCGATAAATTCGTAGGTACTCCGCCGTGTGGGATCCATGACTGGATCGAAGATCCCAAACTCGCGCTCGATAGAATAAGGTCCCGGCCCGCTAGCCAGTTCGGGATAGCCCACAAACCAGGATTGCGCATGACCGGGTATATCAAATTCCGGCACAACGCGAATGCCTCGCGCGCGCGCATAAGCAACGATCTCTCGCGCTTCTTCCTGGGTGTAGAACAGCCCGTCGGAACCCATGCCGGTGAGCTTCGGAAATATTTTGCTCTCCATGCGGAACCCTTGATCGTCACTGAGGTGCCAATGGAAGACATTCAACTTGACGGCGGCCATGCCGTCTAACGTGCGCTTGATTACCTCGATCGTCTCGAAATGGCGGCTGCAGTCGACCATCAGCCCGCGCCAGCGGAATCGCGGCGTGTCATGGATCGACATCGCAGGCAAAAAGAAGCCGGAACCACCCGCCTGCACCAGTTGCAGAAATGTTTCCAGTCCCCGCATTGCGCCTACATCGGTCGCCGCTTGCAGGTGCGCGCCGTTCCCGGTTACCTCTAGCGAATAGCTCTCATCTTCATCGAGAGACTGGACCGCCTCGCCCGGACCATCGACGGTGATTGTCAATGTCCCGGCCGATCCAAGTGCCGGTGCAACGGCTATCTGCAGGCCGGTTTGAGACTGGAGCCGAAGCAAGGTTCGTCCGATCGCCTCATCCAGCCGCGCGTCGTGAGACCGGTCGGTAACCGCCGTAAAGGCCGGCGTCAATCTCAGCTCTCCTGCTTCTACCGATAGATGCGCCGGTTGCGGCATCAGCGTATTGGTAAAGTTCGCCGGCGTTTGCGCCTGCACATTCACCGCAAAGATTCCCAACACAAGAAAAGAAACAGTCCAATGACGCATCAAATTCCCCTCCAGCGTTATTTCCGTATAACGCGTCAAGCCCGAGGTGGCCCAGTTCCTATGGGGATGCAATATGGATCGACGAAGAGTGAAGAGGCCTGCGGTTCCTCTCTCGTTCGAACGGCCGATCCGATTTTAAGCCGTAGATCCGCTCGATGACCGGCCGGCACTCGATCGACGCCACTTTTTTTGCTGGTTCGCAAACCTGGCATCTAAGGCTGTCAATGGAGTATCAGAGAAAGCATTCCTCGTTGACCGTAGCGGCTTCAGCTACGCTGTTGGTGGGGCTCAAACTACTTTCTAGTTCCAGTGTTAGGAGATGTCGCCCTGGAAGATCTGAAATTGCGCAGGGCGAAGGCGAGCCTGCGCGAGAGTTGGCTCCATGTTGGCCACAATTCGGTATGACGGGCATGCTCGCGCCTTCCAGGAGCAGCTCTCGGCTCCTTAATTCGATCGCTGTCCCTGGAACGATCCAGTGCCCGCGCGATCGTGGAAGGTGCCGTTGAACGTGTTGCTCTGCACTACGCCCTGGACGCGAGGTCCCTCGACCCTCCCTCGAAACGTCAGCACGTTCCGGGTCTTCGTGCGAACCACGAGGTGTTGTTCAGTGATCGTGCCTTCGACACCGCCCGACTGATTCGGTCCTTTGAAATGACCTTTGATCACAGACCCCTCTTGCTGAAGGTCCAGGTATTTCGCGGAAGTGGTTCCGTTCGGATCCTTGCAGTACAAAGTCCACTTCCCGGCAACATTTGCAGGCAGCTGTTGTGCGGGTGGTTGCTGCGCAAACGCCGCGCTCGCCACTAAGACCATCAACCCAAAAACAAAGAAAAAAACCGCATAAGAATACCTCTTCACACCGTCCTCCGATCGAATCATCCGTTTGAGAAAATCTACAACAATCGTCAAGGCCTTTCACCTCTTCCGCGGACAAGGTAGAATTTGCATTCCCAGGCAAGCTCCTCGCGACTTTGAAAAGGAACATCTCGCGCTTATGCCAAACCGCTCCCTCACCCGCCGCTCTCTCCTCAAGAACCTTCTCACATCTGCTGCTGCAGCCACCATCCCCGTACCCATCTCGAAAGCCCTTGCGCAACCACAATACGGGGGCTCCAACGGTCAGCAGCGGGGCGAAATGGGACGCATTGCCGCGGCCTTCCGCCAGCAATTCTCCGTTCCTGCCACGTCCATAGCCATCTCCCGCAACGGCCAATTCGTCTACGACCAAGCCGTCGGCATGGGGGACCGGCAGCATCTCGTGCAGGTCCAGCAATCCAGCCTCTTCCGCATCGCGTCCGTCACCAAGCCGATCACCTCCGTCACCATCTTCTCCCTCATCGAACAAGGCAAGCTCCACCTTACAGACAAAGTCTTCGGTCCCTCCGGGATTCTCGGCACAAAATACGGCAAGCCCCCCTATAAGCAATACGTCACGGACGTCACTGTCGACGATCTCCTGACCCACACTGCCGGTGGCTGGCCAAATGACGACACCGACCCCATGATGCACAACCTCTCCTGGGATCACACCAAACTCATCACCGAAACGCTCGCCAACATGCCCCTCGTCAACCCGCCTGGAACGCACTGGGCTTATTCCAACTTTGGCTACTGCGTCCTTGGCCGCGTCATCGAGCAGGTCACGGGCCAGCCCTACTCCTCCTACGTACAGGCCAATATCCTCGCGCCGTGCGGCATCTCGACCATGCAGATCGCCGCCAACAAAGAGAGCCAGCGTGCTCCCAACGAGGTGGTCTACTATGGCCAGTACAGCGAAGACCCCTACAAACTGAACGTTACCCGCATGGACTCGCACGGCGGGTGGATCGCCTCCTCCACGCAGCTCGTCCAGTTTCTCAACCACGTCGCTGGGGCGCCCGGCATCCCCGCCCTGCTCAAGCCCGCGACGATCCAGGCTATGACCACGCCCGCGCCCGCCTACCCACAGGGCCCGGCACGCTACGCGCGCGGCTGGATGGTTCGCAACAACGGCGCCGGAAATTGGTGGCACAACGGTAGCCTGCCCGGTTCCACCACCATCATGGTCCGCACCCCAACCGGCATGTGTTGGGCCGCCCTCACCAATACTCGAACCCAGCCATCCAACGAAATCGACACCGCCCTCGATCAAATGATGTGGAACATGGTGCGGACGGTCCCAGCCTGGGGGGCCTGACGATCGCGGAGATCGGTGTATCGGGATCCAACCCTGTCCAAAATTAGCTCTTCGATTCTGTTCATCCACCTCCACTCATGCCAAGGTCGGCCACCGCCCTCCCCTTTGTCATCCCGCCTGTCCCGGCGTGCCGTGGAGGGATAGGCAGTTCAGCGGAACTCTCGTGGAAATGTCTTTCGACAGAGTAGTCATGGGCCTTTGGCTCACCCATGGGTGATGAAAATCGAATCACCTGCGGTTCTGTCCATCCCCGGTAACGGCTGCAGAGGTGAGCGCTACCCTCTCCTTTGTCATCCCGAGCGAAGCCGAGGGACCTGCGGTGCGCCTTTCCCGACCTAAGACTTCTCATGGAAATGTTTCTCGACCGAGCGGACTCGGATTCCCTACCTCGCGGTATGCCCAAGGCAACGTATGCGGCTCTCTGTGAAGAGACACTGCAGTTCGTCCGATCGCCGAGGCCCAGAGGGCCGACCGCTAAAAACGTCAGCCCAGGCCTGCCGGGCTGGGATATCGGCCGTGTAATTCCCGGGGACCGTAGGTGGGGCACCGTCTCATCCCACCACAAGGATTGAGGGGCACGCATAGTGCATCGCCTGCGGCGCCAGCAAAAAAAGATTTTGACAAATCCAATACCATGGGACTACAGTCGTTTATCGATATACTGATCATCGAGCAATTATGCCAAAACGAAAACTTGATCCGTTACCGGCAGTCGCCTTCCAAATCATGCTTTCTCTCGCCGAAGGCGATCTTCACGGATACGCCATTATGCGGCAGGTCGAAGAGCAGACCGGCGGACGCCTGCGCCTCGGGCCTGGAACCTTGTACGCTTCGATCCAGGCGCTCCTTGAGGGAAAGCTGATCGAGGAGGTTTACCGGTCTGAGGAACCCGAAGACCGCCAGGAACGCCGCCGCTACTACAGGTTGACCGCTGCCGGACGCAAACTGGCGCGATCTGAGGCCGAGAAGATGGCCGGCATCTTGCGGGTTGCTCGAGCCCGCAAAATCTTGAGGGGGGATTATGTCTGAAAAGATATACACTCGCCTGCTTCGCCTCTATCCTTCGCGTTTCCGCAAGGAATACGAGAACGAGGCCCTGCAACTCATCCGCGATCGCCTCCGTGACGAGACAGGTTTCTTCAAGAGAGCGCGTCTGTGGTGGGACCTGGTGGCCGATGTTTTGGCTGGGCTTCCGTCCGCCTACCGGAATTCCTACGCCGTTACCGAACCCGCGTCCCTTTCGTTCAATGCCGCGGGCATCCCATCCTTCAAGAGTTTGGACGACGAGCCCTTGGGA
The DNA here is from genome assembly GCA_963746595.1 of uncultured Acidobacteriaceae bacterium. Classification (GTDB taxonomy): domain Bacteria; phylum Acidobacteriota; class Terriglobia; order Terriglobales; family Acidobacteriaceae; genus PALSA-350. Next base: position 21,444 of record CAVVBS010000006.1, on the reverse strand, counting down.
CCCGGTTCGATTTTCTTCGGCGGCACGATATCTCTGGTCCTGCTCGCTGCCTTTGCCTTGTTGCTAAGTCGACAAATTGCCTTCCGGCCACTACCCGGTTCGAACGGACGGCTGTCTCCGATAGAAACTGTCATGCAGCACCTCAATCAACCCCCGCCGCCGGACTCGCCGGCGAGTCTTCCAGACGCTGCCGCGCCCGCATCATCGCAAATGAGCGCACCGCATGCACAGCCAACTACGCCAGGCGCGTCAATTCCGAACGTTCCAGCGTCACCATCAGAGACCGCGATTCCGAATGGCGAGCAAAATCAAGTCCTCTCACCTCAAATGCAAAAAAGTGATAAGCAGACAGTGTTTAGCGCTAACGGGCAAAACTTCGCCAATGCCCTGGCAGCAAATGTGCGGAAAAGTAGTCCTGCTCCGCACGGCGTCGCCGAGCGCAGCCATCCCCCGATCCCCCTGGGACAACCGCACCCAACAGTTGCTTCTCGCGCAATGATTCCATTGCTACCGACGCAAGATATAGCTGACACCTGGCAAGGTACTCTCCATGCCGGCAAAGACCTTCGCACAGTTCTCAGGATTAGCAAAGCGAACAGTGGCGGATACAAAGCAGCCTTTTACAGCATCGATCAGGGGGCCGCGCCCTTTCCGGTGACCAATCTCACAGTGGATGGCAACACCGTGAGATACAGCATTAAGGCCTTTGATCTCACATACGAAGGCACGCTGAGTGCGGATGGAAAGACGATTGTGGGTAGATCGAGCCAGGGAACAATCGCGCTGCCCCTCACCTTTACCCGTTCCACGCCGCAGACAGCCTGGACGCTGCCGCCCCCGACTCCTTAATGTCGTCGGAAAGACTCCGGACTACTCATTGCCTCCGCGAGCAACCCGGAGCCATGCACCGGTTCCGAGCTTTCCCGTGGCGAGCAGCCTGTCAGGTGTTTGAAACGTGTAGGTCCCGCCGTCAGTGTACCCATTGTTGAGGGCGCGTATGGACCATTTGCCGCTGCCGGCTGCGATGGTCCCTGCTTGAGGAGCGGCTCCATCGCCTGCCTCACTGTGGAATTCGTAGGTGCCGTTTGCAGCAATTCTCCATACCCACACACCGGGGTTTCTCAGCAATTCCCAGGTTCCAACCGCACGCGGGTCGACCGTGGCTGTCGTTCCGCCCAACGGTAGCGGTAGCGGGGACGACCACCTGGCATCATCGCCTGCGCAGGGTGCTGTGACCACCACGCAGCTCTTTCCGCCCGTCGACTTGCATTGCGCTATCGCCCTGGCCGCCGCCCCGGCGCGGTTCGAACCATCCGCCCAGCCATAACGTCCTCCCGCATAGCTGATGGCAAGTGCCGCGCACTCATTCCTCACCCACTGCAGAACCTTGCAATCGAGCGCCCCTTGACGGCGGCAATTTGCCAAGGCTGTCTGCTCCGCCCCAGCGACAGAATTCTCTCCATGCGAGCCCCCTGCACGCAACGTCGTTGGCGAAATCGCCAGGGCAGCCCAATGAAGAATAATCAGCTGCTGAGGAGGACGATTCGGTTTACCCAAATTGTCGCATCCCACGTAGCCGAGCGCATCGACGCACGCCTGGTAATTGTCCTGAGCATGCGCTGACCCGGCAAGCAACATCATGGTGCTAACCAGGCTCACCCCCAGGACCCGAGACAACAACGGAACGTTCACTTCCCTCTTGGCCATGCTCTTACCCGGCCTCCGCTGCCTAATGCGTGGCAATCCGCAGGATATATCCCTGGTGAGCCTTCCATAATACATGTGTAGAAATGAGCAGCACACTCCTGAAACGGGTCGAAAAAGGGTAACCAGGCCCCCGTTTGGGGCCTGGTTCGGGCAAGGCCCTACGCGCTAGGTTTGGCTGCTTGAAACATCCATCGCACCCCGAACTTGTCATTCAATGCTCCATAAAAACCGAAGAATTGTTCTTGTAAGGGGTCGGTCACTTCTGCTCCTTGGGAAAGGTTTTCGAAGAGAGCCTTCAGCCCTGGTAACGTCCCCCCGCTCAGGTAAAGACAAACCGAGTTACCGGAAATTCGAACACGGTCGGGCATTAACCAGTCTGAAGCAGAGATCTCCAGCTTCTCGCTCCTTAGCCGGGCATTGACGGTTTTCTCGAGCTGGAATGCCGGCATCCGATCCTTCGCCGGAGAATCCTTTACTTTCATAACCATCAATTCTCCGCCAAAACAGGATTGGTAGAACTCCATGGCCTCATGGCAATTACCGTCGAACAAAAGGTAGGGCGTCAAAGTTGTCATTGCATCTCCTTTGAGTTTCTGCGTTGTGGTGTCCGCTCCGGAATGAGTCGGTAAGACCGTCACCGCCAAAGTGGAAAGTGCGGATGTGGCGAAGACGCGGCGAGAGAAGTCGTTGGCTCTGGGCATGGTCTTGCTCCTTGTCTGAAAGGCTCCGTAGGCTGAGTGTGCATCTGCCTTTGTGGAGTAGTCGGAGCTGTCGCGGAGTTCTCTACATGGCCGCCGGAAAAATTTGACCTTGCGGGAGAGGAAGGAGCAAGAACCGTGGGAGCGCAATTGAGTCCAGCGGGCGACCCGGATTTCCTGCACGCTGTACTGGAAGGGACTGCGTGCCCATTTTTCAGCAAGGAAAGCGGCATGAAGTGCGTCAACGCCACCTAACTCCTCACGAAGCACCACCATAGTTCTTGTCACACCGACAACAAATGCCGGGTGCCCAATTCAAGGCCACCCTTAAGTTACGGCGCCCCACAACAATGGCCGAAGGAGTAAACTGGAACCATGGACAACTTACTAGACTTAGCCCAAAAGCTTGCGCAAGGGGCAAGAGCAAAGGTGCTCGAAGATCGCCAGCGGCTGGAGAAGATTCAAGCACAGCAGTCAAACGGACTGCGCCAAGGTGAAGTGCCAGCCCCCGGACGGTGAGCCTCCCTGTCTTTACGGTCATCGCCGGCGCGAACGGAGCAGGAAAAAGTACTCTCACCGGTGGCAATCCGGAGAAATTTGGCACTTCTCCTCTTTTAGATCCAGATACATTCATAAAGCCCCTTCGCTCACCCAGGCCCCAAAAGCCGATTGCCGCGGGACGCGAAGTGCTGCGTTTGGCAAAGACGTATCTGGCAAGAGGTGAGAGCTTCTCGGTTGAGACAACTCTGTCGGGAAAAAATTATCTCAGAATGATGGCGGACGCTAGGTCTAGAGGGTTCGAAGTTGTACTCGTCTACATCGGAACAGATAGCGTCGAAATCAACCTTGCCCGCATCGCGAAGCGGGTTCTCGGCGGCGGCCACAACGTGCCCGAGGAAGACGTTCGACGCCGGTATGACCGCAGTTTCAAAAATCTTCCAACCGCTGCCAATTGTGCTGACCATGTGCTTCTCTTTGACAACTCAACGGAACACGGATATCAACTTGTCGGCATAATCTCTTCACCGGCGGCGCGATGGTTTGACCTATCTCCGTCGTGGGCTGCTTCGCTCAGGAGCGCTCGACTTAGACCGGCACACTAGTATTGAGCCGTATTGCGAAGTTGCGACGAGCAGCAGGTGTGTAGTTTCCTCGCGCGGTAGTTACGCTCAATAGACGCCCGGAAGCAGCCGTTTCGTTCGGCGGGTATAGACCGCATAGACATCCCCACATGCCGCTTTAAGAGCCTCTTCTTCGACATGGATCCGATAGAGAGCGCTTGATCCTGCGTCGCGCCGGCGATGGGGAAACAACCGCTGAACTGGCGCGTTCGCTGCGACTGACAGAGGGGACCGTACGCAACTATCTCTCCGAGGCCATCTCCAAGTTGCACGCTTCCAGCCGGTTTGAAGCGGCCCGGATTGCTCGCAATAAAGGATGGCTTTGACCTTGACGATCGGGCACAAGCGAACGTGTCGTGCGGCACCGTTGAAATCCCGCCCGTAAACCGCCCGCCATCCCGCTCTTCTATTCCCGAGCAAACACAAAAATATTTGGCTTGCTTTGACCGGACGGGTGCATGGTTATGGTCAAGGTCTTGAGGTCGGGAGAGAGTTCAACCTGCTGGGTGTCCGCGATTCTGCCTTTGATCTTGTCGGTCAGTTCCAGAGTGTGCCCGTTCACCCGCCGCCCGGATGACACTGACCCGGGCGCCGCGTACTGGCCCTGGCGCGGATAATCTTTCCCGTCGAACTTCACGCTTTTCGTCGACCCTTCACTGGGATTGATGAATGATAAGCCGTCGCCTTCATAGGGCTGGATCTGGAACTCGAACGAGGAGTTCACCTTTTCGCTTTGGCTTTCCCAGGAACCCGGAAAACCTGAGGCGCCCGCCGTCCGAAGGTAGACATAGTTCACGGTGGACGCCGAGCCATTGGGTTGGTAAGAGGTAAAGGCATCGTTGAGCGTTTTGCCGTCTTTTGAAAGCTTCCAATTCCCAGTGATGAACGTGCGGCCGTCCTTCTTGCGGACAACCTTCCAGTTGTCGGGCCCCGCGACAGCGATGGACATAGTCGTCCCGAAAAGGCCGGGCTGGTCCGTTCCGTTGGCTACAACCGTCTCGACACCGCCGCTGTTGAAGATGAGTGTGTACTTATTTGCGCCGGCTCGTGCGACCCTCATAAGGTCGGTGACTTTGCTCTTGGACGGGTCTAGCTTCCACTTGCCTACAAGTGGATCGCTCGCTGCCCACAACGTGCCTGTAGCCAAACATGCAAGCAGCAATAACTGAAAGCCACGCTTCAACACCGGTCCTCCGCAAAGCTGTTCGGGTTTGTGGGGTCTTTGTTCTGGGCTTCCAGCGCGAAAGATCTCTGGGGCTCCGTACCCTGCCTGCTCTCAAAGCACGCCAATAACCATGTCTTGTTGAATTGATCCAGGTGCGAAAAGAGGCGAGCGTCCTCGGACCGTTGCGGCCACGGAACCTGGCTAGACTGCGATTCCCCGATGTCCTGAGCGACATTTGCCTACGATCGACCGCACGCCGGCCAGTGTCCGTAGGCGGACAATGCTTTCTCACAAACGGACAGTCGTTCCTTTGGCTGGCGATTTTCGATTGAAACAACCACCGTCCGCGGGATCTCCAACCTGCCGCCTCAAAAGAGCACGGACGGTAGCCACGCTCCGGAGGGATCGCTATAAAGTCCGCTGCTCATCAATGTCAGCGGTTGCACCACGCGCAGGCCGTTCGTCAAGCACCAGCGCAGCAGAAGGTGGTTTCTTGAAGGTACAAGAATTCCCGCCCCCGCGAACGATTCTGCCGAGGCAATAAGAGCTTGCAAGTCCACGTTTGTCTCCGCCGTGGAGTGGCCAAAGAACGCCAGGTGTGTCGTGTATCCCGTGATGCGGCCTTCGCGCTCTACTACACGCGCAGTGCCCTGCTCGATTGCTTGAGCCAGGTCGACGCCTCGATCGAATCCGTGAACCCGCTGTGACACGGCATTGCAGGCGTCCACGTCGTCTGGTTTAGCGGGTCGCACCGCACATCCGGGAAGACCTCTTTCGCGCGTCCGCCCTTGCATGCAGGCCAGTGGCTCTCGGACGTCAAAGCCGAGTAAGGCGTAGAGCGAGAGCGAACGATTGTGAAAGCCCGCCTGGGTCAAGCGAATTCCGGCGGCCCCGCGTTCGCGCGCACGATCCATCACCGCCTGCATAAGCTTACGGCCAACCCCGCGGTTTTGTGCGCTGGGATCAATGGTGATTGGGCCGACACCTCCAATCACCGAGCGCTCATCAAGGGCATTGCTGCCAACAATCCGGCCGCCGCTTTCCGCAACCACGCAATAGACGCCCGGGCTCGAGAACATCATGGAAAGCAGGCCGGTGGTAGCTTGGGGTCCCGGAAAATCGCAAGGAAATCCGTGCGCCGCGCTGATCGCAGCAAAGGCTTCGTAACAGATTTGCCCGCACGCAGGGGCGTCCTCAGGTGTGGCAGTCCGAATCACTATTTCAGGCGGTGTTTCCCGCGACATAATCCAACCCCCAAGTTGCGCACAAGTGTACCAGCCACATAATTCCGCTACCCCCATCACCCATCTACAGGATGCCGCGCGGGACGGAACGGTACCTTTGCTTACGAAGGCACCGCTTGGTGAATGGTATTTCCGGAATTCGAATGGACGATGACAGGACGGTCTTTGAAGAAAAAGACGAGGGGACTTAGAAGGGATGATTGAACCAGCGTCTCCTTGCATGTCCCCTACGACGCCCACAAAAGCGAGAGGGCGAGTTCTCTCGCGAGATCTCGCCCTCTCTATTCCGATTTTCAGAGATCCGGTTCGGGTTCCAGATCACAACGCTTGTTACCCGGAATCATTCGGTACCCGCGAGCCGAAGCCCGCGTCTACCTCACTCTCCTACGATCACACTCGCTGCAAGAGCTTCCCACTGCCATCCGTCTCCAGTTGCCTGGAATGAGTTTCGTTGCCGATTCTCGAGGACGACTGTGATCCACTCTCTCCTCTGGAAGATGGCTCTTCCGCTGAAAGCAATAGTACTCTCCAGCAACGGGAGTGCTAGTGGTTCTTAAAATTTTCTGTTGTGGAAATGAAGTTACAAAAGTGGAAATTCGACGCACAACGAAGAAACTCGCGGTCGATGATATCAGCCTATTCGGCTTTCAATGCCTGCATCGGGTCGAGGCGCGATGCACGCCAAGCCGGAACGATACATGCGAACGCGGCCACCACGAGCAGCGTTGCGGCAACTGCGGCAAAAACCGCGGGATCGAGCGGCTTAATCTCATAGAGCAGGTCGCGCGTCAGCCGGCCCACTGTCAGGCTTCCTGCGAGTCCGGCAACAAGACCGAATATCGCGGGCCACATTCCATCCAGCAAACATCTTCCGCATCACGTCTTCGCGTTTTGCGCCCAGCGCGATGCGGATGCCGATTTCGGTCGTCCGCTGGGCTGCGACGTATTCTACCCTCGATCTGCATCGGGGGTAGACACTCAACTATCACATGCCAACATGTAAACGAGTGTTCAAGAAGGCCGGATGTTCGGTCGAGGACGCGATGCGGCGCGAACCGCTCATCTGCTGTGGCTGGAATAGACCAACGAAAAAGCCAGGAGCTCAGGGAAGGATTACCGAGCTGCGTCCCCGTGCACGTCCCGACGAGGCGCGCAAAAGCGAAAGGGCGATTTCTCTCGCGAGATCTCGCCCTCTCTATTCCGACTTTTCAGAGATCCGGTTCGGGTTCCAGATCACAACGCTTGTTACCCCGGAATCATTCGGCACCCACGAACTGACGCCCGCGTTTACCTCACTCCTCTATGATCACACCGCTGCAAGAACTTTCCCACCGCCATCCGTTTCCAGTTGCCTGGACGGAGTCTCGTTGCCGAGCCTCGAAGACGACTGCTAGTCCGCTCTCTCCTCTGGAAGATCGCTCTTCCGCTGAAAGCAATACTACGCTCAAGCAACAGGAATGCTAGCGCTTCTGATAATTTTCTGTTGTGGAAATGGCGTCACGAGAAGTGGAAAATTCGACGCGCAACCAAGAAGCTCAGAGTCGATTTTGCGGCCCTCATCTTCTAAGAGGCCCCTCGACACGGTTAGGTCCGGCGCTCCAGTTCCCTACTGAGCCGGGGCCGGCTTCAATGCGACCTTGACGATGCCCATCTTGTGCTGTTTCCCTTCCGCGTCCATGACATACAGATCATTCTTCTCCACCGCGAACTTCACTGGCGCCCCCACCGTCGTAAGCGTCGGCTTGGACCAGGGAAAGAACAGATGCTCCCGGGCGACGTAGGTCGTTTGGCCGCTGCCAATCGTGAATACCTGGTAAGTGTCGTAGTTATCGGTTTTGGTGGTGGTTGAATCCTGCGAGTAGTTGCCATTGTTCGCGTTGCCGCTGCTGGTTCTGTTACTGGTGCTGCCCTCGAGGACTTTCTGTTGCTCTGTCTCGAGCAGCGTACCAGTCTGCCAATTGCGGTTTTGTGCCTTGGCCAACACCGCAAGCGTCAGGACCAGGCATAGCATCAGAAAATTTCTCAGCTTCACAGAAATCCCTTTCATGGGCGCCACGACGTTAGGATCGAACGGCATTTCGGACCATCGCCTACGTACCATATTGTAGTCCCGGCTACCTCGCGTGTCCCCGCGGATTGCGAGACTTGGGAATATTCGATAATTACTAAGTGGAAGCCAATGGATTACCCTCCCGCACCTCGATCCTCACCGCCGCGGCGCGCGCGTTGGGGTCACGCGAGCCCGACGCCAGTGTGCGCAATCCTGACTGGGTCGCCGACCGGCTGATCGGACCGGCTGAGTTGGATTTAATAGCCGACCATCCCATCAGCACCGCGCTCAATCAGGATTTTCGGGAAGTCATGAACGATCCCGATGTGTTCGGCTTCACTTGGTTGATGCTGGTGCGGACGCGCTTCATCGACGAGCTGATCGAGCGCGCCGTCCGCGGCGGTGCGGTGCAGTTAGTGATCCTCGGCGCCGGATTCGATACCCGGGCCCACCGCTTCACCGAACTGTTGAAGCACGCAGCCGTCATCGAGGTCGATTACGGAGCCACTCAGGAGTACAAAAAGCGGCGCGTCGAAGCAGCTTTCGGCAGCGCGCCTACCAACGTGGTATATGCCCCGATCGATTTCGCTCAAGAAAGTCTCGCCGTGGTGTTGCGCCGAGCCGGCTTCCAGCCGGAACGCAAGACCTATTACATTTGCGAGGGCGTCAGCATGTATGTCCCCGAAGAAGGGATGAAACAAACCCTGCGCGAGATCGCTGCCGAATCCGCTCCGGGTAGTGTGCTAGTGCTCGAATATATCAACCGGGGCGCGCTCGAATTACTGAGTAAACATCCCACGGGAGTAATTAAGAACGCCTTCGATTGGGGAGAACCGTTCGTCTTCGGTGTGCCCGATGGGCAGGACCGGCAGTACTTCTTCGAGCTGGGTTTGGAACTGGGCGAGACGCTAAAGATCGGCAGCCCCGAATCGATGAAACGATACGCCATGCGACAGGATGGGAGCTACTACGGCGCGCATCTGGAGAAGGTGTTTCAGCAGCGGCGCGAAGCCGCGCTGCAGGCCATGGACGATGCAGGTCGCCAGCAAGCTGCCCAAGCCGCTGCTACATCGGGCTACTGGTTAGCTGAGTTAACCGTCTCCGATGTACGCCAAAGGTGATCCGGCGAAAATGACAGTAATGGAAACAAATTCTAGCGATGAAATTCGCGAAAGGAGGGCACACTTACCGCAAGGAACTCAAGGGGGACGATCGAGCGGCGTCGGGGTGTCCGTCCAATGCGACTCATACAAAAGCGAAAGGGCGATTTCTCTCGCGAGATCTCGCCCTCTCTATTCCGACTTTTCAGAGATCCGGTTCGGGTTCCAGATCACAACGCTTGTTACCCCGGAATCATTCGGCACCCACGAGCGACAGCCCGTGTTCTTACCTCACTCTTCTATGATCACACTCGCTGCAAGAGCTTTCCCACCGCCGTCCGTTTCCAGTTGCCTGGACTGAGTCTCGTTACCGAGTCTCTAAGACGACTGTTAGTCCGCTCTCTCCTCTGGAAGATCGCTCTTCCGCTGAAAGCAATACTACGCTCAAGCAGCGGCAATGCTAGTGCTTCCGATAATTTTCTGTTGTGGAAATGACGTTACGAGAAGTGGAAATTTCTTTTGCTGACCTGCTCGTCACCATTACTTCGCCAGCGCGTCGCGGTTATCCTTCGCCCAGTCGCTATCTTTTGGAACTGCCTTCAATGGTGGCCCACCCTGCGTACCGCAGGCGCATGGCCCCTCGGTCTTAGCTTCGGTCATGCAGGAGCAGGACTTTGTGTTTAGGCAGGCACAGACGTAAACGACATCGTTCTTGTTTTTCGACGCAGCCTGGGCCTGAAAGCCGCCCGGCGAAGGAACACAAGCCAACAATAATAACGATACAAAAAGAACTGCCGTGAATATGGATTGCTTTTTCATGCCTTGTCCTTTAGCCCCCTCTATGCTTGACCGAGGTTAATATCTAAGTTGGCCTGGAGACAATATCCACTCAAAGGGACCGTTATATAGCCACTCCGCCCGCTTCTGGTTCGCTTCGGGTGGTCCACTTAAGCCTTGCTCCGCGCGGCATTCGTTAGTGCTTTCTTCGCGTGAAGTCACAGAGCATGTCGGAATGGATATTCAAACCGATATTGGTCATGTTATAGAAATGTTCGCTGGCCACGAGCCACACGATCTCGCAGATCGCGCGTTCCGAGTATAAACTGGACATGCGCGCAAAGGTCTTCGGATTTACCTTCTTATCCCTCGTCAGCTCCGTCACATAGTCCAACGCCGAGCGTTCCGCCTCGCTGAAAAGAGGACTTGTGGTGTATTGCTCCAGGGCATCGAATTTGGCCTCGTTCATCGACTCTTTGATCGCGAACGACCTGCCAATATCCATGCAGAAGAGGCAAATATTCAGACGCGCCACCTGTTCGCGAATCAGAAAGACCGTCTCCCGCGGGAGCTGCAACTTCTTATCCAGCTGAGCGATCTTCCCCGCGAACATACCGAATGCCGACGGCAATCGTACCGAGTGCACTTTCAAAGGCGTGAGCACTCTGCCGAATTTCCGGCGGCTCATGGAATAAACCAACTTCATCAACAGCCCTTTGGGTTTTTCGATGGGCGCAAGAAATGTCTCCGCTGAGTCGGGAACAATGGTCGCTGCATGACTCGCTTGTGTTTGCATGATCGCTTTTCTCCCAGTACTTCCAGACAGAAGACCGTTGGCGAACGCGATCTGTGACAGAATTCTCGAACAAAATTCTCTAACGCTGATCTGGGAGCAAATCAGGCAAGTGTGCAAGCTTGTCAGGGTTGGTCACAACATAAATCGCCTGGATGTGCCTGTCGCCGGCCACCAGGGTAAGGACAGAGAACGGCTTCCCTTCGAGATAACTGACGATTCCAGGTTCCCCATTGACCTGGGCCAGGCGGAAGACCAGATTCTTCGGCATCAGCTTTTGCAGAGTGCCCAGAGCGCCGCGGGCCACGTTCTTTGCGCCGCGAATCAGATTGGGGGCGCCCACAGCCTTGCCACCGCCGTCGGAGTGAAGCACCACATCGCTGGCCAGCAACCCGACCAGCCCCTCCAAGTCGCCGCCTTTCGTCGCCTGCAGAAAGCCTTCCAGCAGCTGGCTCTTCTGCCGCTGGGAAGCCTTGAACCGCGGACGCGTCGCGGTGACATGTTGCCTCGCGCGGTGCAGAATTTGCCGGCAATTCGCCTCGCTCTCGCCTAGCACGGTGGCCAGCTCAGGGTACTCGTACTCGAACACCTCGCGCAGCACAAACACTGCCCGTTCCACCGGTGTCAGACGTTCCAGCATGAGAAGAAAAGCCATGGAAAGCGACTCATCCAAACGGATGTTCTCCAGCGGATCGCTTCCTGGAGCGGTGACGATCGGTTCGGGCAGCCACTGACCCACGTACTGTTCGCGTTGTGCCCGCGCCGATTGCAAATGGTTGATGCACAAGCGGCTGATGATGGTAATCAGGAATGCACGCGGGGATCGAATCTCTTGTTCGGGCGCCTGCTGCCAGCGGATAAACGTCTCTTGCAGCATGTCCTCGGCGTCTGCGACGCTCCCCAACATGCGGTAGGCAATGGAGAAGAGCAAGCTGCGATATTGATGGAACGTTGCCAGCCGGATCGGGACCTCCGGCTCGGAAGGCAGTATCCCGGCTATCCCTTCGCGATCACTTCGACTCGGCAAAATCCCCTCACTCCCGATAGGATAGCCATCCACGCACCTTTGGGTAAAGTATCAGGCACCTTGATGCTCAGTGACATGCCTGGAGGGCTTTGTCTTCACAAATACGGGAATTCAGGTTAACCTAGTGACCAGTATGCAGACCCTGCAGCGCCAGTCCTTTTTCTTTACCTACCGCTACTGGTATCCAGTAGCGGCTCCGGCGGCGTCTGCGCATCTACGACTCTGATTCTCTGATCTAAAGAGCGCATTCACCATCGAGGGCCGCGACCAAGTCGCGGCCCTTTTGCATTTCTAACCAAAGCGAGGACTCCGAACATGCACAGCCTTATTGTAGAAGCGGATACAAACCTTAAGGGATTGACCACCATCAGCAACCGAAGATCCGTCGTTCGCATAGGAACGGTCGAGATCGGATCTGGCCAGACCGTCATTATGGCCGGACCCTGCTCCGTTGAATCCTACGAGCAAACCCTGGCCACTGCGGAAGCCGTCAAGTCTGCAGGCGCCGTGATCTTGCGGGGCGGGGCTTATAAGCCGAGAACCTCTCCCTACGACTTCCAGGGACTGGGCGTGGAAGCATTGCAGATTCTGGCCCGCGTTCGCGAAGAAACAGGCTTGCCCATCGTTTCGGAGATCCTGAGCACCGACGACATTGAGGTGGTCGCGGAGCACGTGGATATGCTGCAGGTGGGTGCGCGCAATATGCAGAATTTCGCTCTGCTTCGGCGTCTTGGACAATTACGAAAGCCCATCCTGCTCAAGCGCAGTCCGGCAGCCACAGTAAAGGAGTGGTTACTAGCCGCGGAATATCTGCTGGCCGGAGGCAATAGCCAGGTTGTGCTTTGCGAGCGGGGTATCCGATCCTATGATCCCGAGTTGCGCAACACACTCGACTTGGCCGGCATGGCGCTTGCACGCCAACTCACCCATTTGCCGGTGATCGCCGATCCCTCTCATGCGACCGGCAGACGCGACCTGATTCCAGCGATGTCGCGGGCAGCGCTCGCGGCGGGTGCCGATGGCCTCATCATTGAAGTGCATCCCGACCCTGCCAATGCCTTGTCAGACGGAAAGCAGTCTCTGGACTTCCCAGAATTTCGCGGCATGATGGATATGCTGTTCGGTGCCAATCATCCCTGATAAACCGTCTTACCCCCAACCACCGTGCGGACAATCTGGATGTCCTTGATCTTCTCTTTATCGACCGTGTGGAAGTCATCGGCCAGCACCACAAAATCCGCCAGCTTGCCGGCGCTGATCGATCCTTTGATCCCCTCCTCGCGCGCGTTGTAGGCGCCGTTGAGCGTGTTGACCCGCAGCGCCTCGTCAATGGAGATCTTCTGGTTAGCTCCCCACGTCTCGCCGTTCCAACCAGTGCGCGTGACCATTCCTTGCATGGCCATCAGCGGAGAAAATGGCCCCGGGCTAAAGTCCGAACCTGCCGCAGGAGTAATCCCAGCATCGATCAAACTCCGGAACGCCGTCATGTGCTGCATCACCTCTTCGCCGTAGAAGTGAAACTTGTCGGCATTGTAATAGGCATAGGTGCTGAACTCGGCGGGAACCACATCCATAGCCTTCATCCGCGCCACAAGACTGTCATTCACCAGGCTGCAGTGCGTAATTTTCGGCCGTGCCCCGGCGCGCGGATAAAGCTTGAGCGCCCGTTCGTACGCCGTGAGCACGCGGTCGATGGCCACATCCCCATTGGCATGACAGTTGAGACGAATATTAGCGCGGTGCACGCGCTCCACCCAGGCGTTCAAGTCCTCCTGAGTCTGGGTGAGGTTGCCATGGTAAGGCGGAGAGATGTCTTTATAGGGCGTGCTGATAGCCATGGTGCGTTCGGAAAACGAGCCGTCGACCGTGTGCTCGGCAGTAGCTCCGAAGCTGATGTACTCGTCGCCAAAGCCGCTTTCGATGCCATTGTTGATCATGGCCTCAAGCAATTCGTTGTAGGGCTCATAGCTGACACGATGGAGCAGCCCGCCGCGGATGCGCTGCTCCTGCATGGCCGGCAGCACACCCTCTTCGTCGTGGTGGACGGTGGTCAGCCCGTACTGGACGAACTTCTGCGACATAAACGCGACGCCATCGAAGACGCGCTTTTGTTTCACTTCAGCAGAGTAGGTTACGCGCTGCCCCGCCTTATCGACGGTGGGCATCGCAAGATCGGTCACGCGGCCGTTGAGCTCGCCCTTTTCATTTCTGTCGTAGGTTCCACCGTAAGGGTTGGGTGTGTCCTTGGTGATGCCCGCCATCTGAAATGCCTTGCTGTTGTAGAAGCCGGTGTGGCCGCCGCGATGATGTACGCAGACGGGGTGCTCGGTCGAGACCCGATCCAGGTCCTGGACATTGAGTGGCCGCTTGTCTTTGATCTTGGTGTCATCGTGAAAAAAGCCCTCGACCCAGTAGCCGGGCGGCGTAGCCTGGGCCCTCACGCGCAGCTTTTCGACAATGCTGTCGATGGTGACAAACTCCACCTGGTACGGATTGCCCACCAGCACGTCGTAGAGCAAGCCTTCGCCCCCGCCGTGGTTGTGGGCGTCGATGAAGCCCGGGACCACGGTCATTTGCCTGGCGTCGTAAGTCTGTGTCTTCTTGCCGACGAGGCCTTTGATGTCTGCAGTGCTGCCAACGGCGAAGAAGCGCCCGCCCTTAACGGCAAACGCCTCCGCCTGCGGCATGCGCGCGTCGACCGTGTACACCTTGGCGTTGAAGACAACAACATCGGCTTCGTTGAGGCTTGCTGGTTGCGCGACGGCGGAGATCCAGGAGCGGCCGGCAATGCCGGCGACACCCAGCCCCATAAGGTTCAGAAAGTCCCGGCGGTTGGTCATCCTCGCACTACTTTAATGCAAGTCGGCAACCGTGGCGTCCGCCATCTTCACGGCGTGCGCAACTTCAGGCCGCTGCGTGTGCGCGCCCGCATCGGTCTGCTTCGCCGCGGCGCTGTAGAACCCGCGCGCTTCCTCCGGTCGCTTGGCCTGCTCGGCTGCCTCGCCGGCGCTGAGCAATCCATTTAAACGATTAGGGCTCAGCTTCAGCGCCACGCGATACTCCGTCAGCGCCTCCGTAGGTTTGTCTTCCAGCAGCAACAGATCGCCCAGCATCTCGCGCGCGGGAATATCTACTTCCATCTGCCCCAGCTTGTCCTGCTGGTCTGCGGCTTTGCGCATCGCTGCCAGTGCGGCATCGGGATGATCCCTCTGCGAAGGCCTGCCAGCCCACCATCTCGTCCCGCTTCACTTCGAGCGCGGTCGCATAGTCTGCCATCGGAGACTTCTTCACCGCTTCGAGGCTTTGCATCGAAGCCCTTCAGAGCGGCCGCCGCCAGCTTCGCATCCCGCAAATGACCGGCCGCAATTCCCTGCCCCCAATAGCTAAAGAACGTATCCGTGGGTCTTGGATCCCGGCGCCGGCGTCTGCACCGCCGAGCGCCTTCCAGTCGTGCATCTCCGCCGCATAGATCGCTCTCAGCTCGTTGTCGAAAAAGGGCCCGCCGTCTTTCATATCGTCCATGCCCGGCATCGCGCTCATGTGTTCGCCGATAGCGCGCATGTTGTCAGTCAGGGCCTTGTGCCTTTTCATCCTGACCCACCTGCAGATAGGCATAGATCAGGAACTCATCCGCGTGCATCTGGTGCGCGCTGCCCGGCTGGCCTGCCGCTTCGGCCTTCTCCGAAGCGGCCACCGAAGCCAGGTTCGAGTCGATGTCCTCTTGCCACATGCCAAGCCGCGCAAAGATATGTCCCGGCATATGCAGCGCATGAGGAGACGAAGGCGCAATCCTGGCATACTCCCGCGCCGCCCCCAGGCCCTCCGGCGCCAGCGCCGGCGTGTCGCAGGTATGAATGATGTAGTGCGCCAGTCCAGGATGCTCCGGATGCGCCGCGAACAACGGCACCAGGATGGCCAGCGCCTGGTGCTCATGGGTCAGCGACGTGTCGTCCGGCGGCACCGAAGCCAGCATCGACAGCGCGTCGAAGGCCGCTCCCTCTACGTCCTCGGGAAACTCGCGATGCAGCGCGTTCATCTTCGCCTCATACGCATCGGCCCGCTGCTGAAATGGAATATCCGTCGGATCGAAGAACGCACTCAGCGCGGCGATGTATGCCTTCTCGCGCGGCGTGATCTTCGCCGGCGGCGCAGCCAGCGCGCGCGCCTTGGCCATCTCTTCTGCGCCCAGCTTCAGAGCAGCAGCGTCCGGCGGCCCCACAACTCCTGGAACTGCGTCATCGCAATGCCCCAGTGCGCCATCGCACACGCAGGATCATCCTTGGCGATGGCCGCAAACTGCATCTGCGCCACGGTGTATCCGAACGAGTGCAGCAGCGCGACGCCGCGCTCCATCGGCGCCTGCGACCGCGCAGCACACGAGGTCGGAAACGACACCTGCCCCAACTTCTCGCGGCGCATCGTCGTGGTGGTGATGCTCCATACCGGGCATCGGCGAGCAGACTGGGCATACGCATAACTTGTCAGCAGCGCGCCGCAGACAAGCAGAAGCGGGATCGTTCGCATAATCTTCCAGCCTATCCCTGCGCCGCCCGGCCAGCAAGAGGATAGACTCTAGATTCACACCAACCTATATTCGCCACGGCGGTCTCTATCAAACGATCCTTCAAGCACGCATTCGTCTCGTTATCCGTTTGCGGTGCTCTCTCGACTCCAAGCCTGGTTGCGCAAACCGCCCTTCCCGACTGGTGCCGTGCGCTTCCACGGGCGGAATATAAGACCCTACAGCGTGTGCCGGTCAGCGATGCCTGGTTCGAGGTCTACAAAGTCGCGCCCGCGGTCTTCGCTATCTACGAACCGCACCAGGCGGAAGAAACCATCGGTTACCTGATCGTCGGCCAACAGCGCGCCCTGCTCTTCGATACCGGCATGGGCATCGGCGACGTCAAAAGCGTTACCGCACAACTGACACACTTGCCGATCGTGGTGCTGAACTCTCATACCCACGACGACCACGTCGGCGGCAATTGGCAGTTCGACACCGTCTACGGTATGGACACGGATTTCACGCGCAAGAACGCGCAAGGCTCGCGCGCAGCTGCGCAAGAAGAGATCGCAGCCCGGCCAGATCTGCGGATCCGCTCCCCAAAGGATTCGATCGGGCCGCATATGCAACCCGGCCGTGGAAAATCACCAAGTTCATGCACGATGGAGACCGCATCGATTTGGGAGGACGATCCCTAACCATTCTCGCCACGCCGGGCCACACGCCCGGACGCGATCAGTCTCTTCGATGCAGCCAACGGATTGCTCTTTACCGGAGATACCTACTATCCCGGAACCATCTGGATTTATCTTCCGGAGACCAATCTCGCCGCGTACGACGCCTCCGTCCGGCGGCTTGCCACGTTGGCGCCGCAGGTGAAGATCGTTCTCGGCGCGCATAACGTTCCCGTTGCGCCGCCGTCCGTGCTTCCCCAACTGGTAACTGCCTTTGAGGCTGTCCGGGACCACAAAGTCCCTGCCACTCCGTCAGGAGCCGGCAAGGTCACTTATAAGGTGGATAACTTCTCTTTTCTGATGCGCGCCCCAAGCCTCTAGCGGAACGCCCTAGGGCATGCACGATGCCGCGCCAACAATGGTGGGAGCCCCCGCATTCATGCGGGGGAGCTCGGCTTTCAAGCCGAGCGGCTCGCGTAGCACGATCCTCCTCCGGCTTCAGCCGCGGGAGTTCAGAATCTCTCTCCCACAACCAATGTGATTGGCCGAAAATAATGTCCAAATCGCCCGCTCTCGAACGTCATGTTAATGACGGAGGTATTTTGTGGGATCAGTTACCCGACATAACGATCGGCGGCCGCGCCACGGCTGCGCTCATCTCTCCCATGACCTCGTCGCGCAGAGTTGCCGGCGCGAGCACATGAGCGCGCGAGCCAAAACCGAGCGTCACAAAGCGCGCCTCCTCCTGGCTCCCGAACAAAACATGAACGACCGTCCACTTATCCGGAATAGCCGGAGTGCATTGCACTTCCGGCGCAGGAGAGACGCGGCACCAGCGGCGGAGCGCGACCGCTGCGTCGGGAGCAAGAGCCACCGTGGCGCGAAACTGCTCGCGCTTCTGCTGCAATTGCGCTGTCGCGGTTTTCCAATGGGCAGCCAGGTCGAAGTTCGCCGGCCGCTCGAAGGTCACGGCAAGCACCACGGCGTCTTGCATGCGCGAGATGCGGTAAGTCCGCATGCCCGCCGGCGCACGCGCCACCAGGTACCAAATTCCCTGCTTGGCCACGATCCCGAAGGGGTCCACGGTGCGCACGCCGCTCTCGCCGTCCGCCCGCGAGTACAGGAAGGTGAGCTTGCAGTCGCGGGCGATAGCGTCCTGAACAATGGGCAGCAGCCCCAGGTCGCCGGAAGTGGGATGCCAGCCGACCGGATCGATGTGCAGTCGTGCGCGGATGGAGGCGGCCTGGGTTTGCATCCTCTGCGGCATCGCCGCCAGCAGCTTGCCAAAGGCGCGCTCCGAGGCCGCAGCCAGCGCGGGATGACCCAGCGCACTCGGCTGCGACATAAGCAGCGCGCTCAGCTCAGCATCATCCAGGCCGGGAACCTTGGTGCGCCAGCCGGGCGCCAGTTCCCACCCGCCCTGGGCCCCGCGCAGCGCAAGCACAGGAACTCCGGCCGCGCTGAGCGCCTCCATATCGCGATGCGCAGTGCGCTGCGAAGTTTCCAGGCGTTCGGCCAACTCGCGCGTGGAGAGACGTCCGTGCGCCTGCAGTAGCAACAAGGCGGAGAGCAACCGGTCCGACTTCATATTTTTAGTTTATTCAGCATATATGACAGCACATGTCATATATGCCACTTTATCTTGATGTTGAGGAGAAAACCGATGGGATTGAGGGAGTTTTTCCTATGGCAGTTGGAGCACGAGGTAGAGACCTCGCGCAAGGTGATTGAGCGTGTCCCAGAGGGGCAGAACAGCTGGAAGCCGCACGAGCGGTCGATGGAACTGGGTTATCTGGCAGCGCTGGTAGCGTCGATGCCGGGATGGGTCGAGTTCATGGTCAACCGTCGTGAGCTGAATCTCTCCGACCCCGAAAACGAAGTCATGCGGACCAAGCCCGTGAAGACGCGCGCGGAGTTGTGCCACATGCTCGCCATGGGGCTAGCGAAATCGCGCAAGGCGCTACAAGATACAACGGAAGACCATCTCTTAGGGATGTGGCGCTTTCGCATGGACGGCCAGGTAGTGAGCGAAGGGCCGCGTTACGCCATGATCGCCGACGGAGCGATGACCCACCTGGCGCATCATCGAGGACAATTGACCGTGTACCTGCGCATGCTGGACACAAAGGTACCTGCAATCTATGGTCCGTCGGCGGATGAGAAATACTAAACCCCTGTTGGCTGTCTCACTCAAGCGAAAACGACTTGAGTGGGACAGCGTCCACATCAAGCAAAGCGCACGCCTCGCTTTTGTAGGACCGCGAGACCTTAGTCGTGCCGCACAAACGCGGCAGATGCATGCTTTAGCGCACGCGTGAGAACCGGAAGAGAAACGCCAATCCCTCCACTTCGCCAAGGCCCGGCAGGGCCGACCGCCAAACGTGAGCCCAGCCCGGAAGGGCTGGGAAACCAAACCAAGCGATTCCGAGCGCCGTAGGTGCGGCACACCCTCGTCCCATCAAATATGTGTATGTAGGATCCACGGTGCCGCGCTTACGTCTCAAGCCACAACAAAACCCTAACCCCTGGACGGGTGCCCCATGTTCGCCTCAGCGTACATGGGCCGAATACGATCTTTATCGAATGCTTTTACTCCGTCTGCGACGGCTTAATCGGTGGAAGAGAACTTTGGAAGGGCTACGCCCATCGTTTCAGCCCAGGTCCGCCAGGGCGAACCTGGGCCTCCCGTGCGCCCGGCAGGGCGCACTCACTAGGAGGTGAAAGTCCTCTACACGCCCGGCAAGGGGAAGTGTTAGCCGAACGGCAAGGGCGGCCTCGCGAGGCGGGACCGAAGGAAGCCCAGGCAAAGCGCTGGCCTGACGAACAGGAACCGCATACGAGGCGAACAGCCGGGCAAGGGGGCAAGTCCCTGAAGCCCGAAGTCTGCACAGAAGGCGTGGGCGTAGATGCGGCAGGCATAAGCGTGAAAGCGGGTGCGCAATACCCGGGGAGGCCTGAAGTTATGCCCTAAGGGCTACGGCTGCCGAAGGTGCAGGAGATGAGGCCTCAGGAGTCAGCAGAGGCCATAGTAGCGTTGATAGCCTGGGAAACGAGGAAGGAGCGAAGGCCTGAACACGAAACACGGAAGTAGGACGGCAGAACTCGATGCATGCGATGAAGCAGAAGCGTACGAGAGTACGGCCAGAGGAGCAGGGGCGGACGGAATCCGTTGCAGGGCTCAGCGGGTGCCGAGACTGCACGGCGGCAACCGGGCAAACGAAACCGGAGGACTAAGCAACTGATGGAACGAGTACTGGAACGGGAGAACATGCAGGCGGCTTATAAGCGAGTGATGAGCAACCAGGGAGCACCGGGAGTCGATGGACGGCCGGTATCCGGGTTAAGGCCTGGCTTATCGAGCGTTGGCCTGAGGTGAAGGAAGCCCTGCTGAGCGGGAAGTATCAGCCGCAAGCGATTACGCAAGGTGGAGATCGCAAAGCCGCAGGGCGGGGTGCGCACCCTGGGTATCCCGACGGTGATAGATCGCCTGATACAGCAGGCGCTTCATCAAGTGCTGTCTCCTATCTTTGAGCCCGGACTTCTCGAATCCAGCTATGGCTTTCGCCCGGGACGCAGTGCACAGCAGGCGGTGAAGGCCGCAGCGGGTACGTGGCGAAAGGCAAGCGCTGGGTGGTAGATCTGGATTTAGAGAAGTTCTTCGATCGAGTCAACCACGACATAGTGATGTCGCGGGTGGCGCGTAAGGTTGGAGACGCACGGGTGCTTAAGCTGATCCGTCGTTACCTGCAAGCGGGCTTGATGGAGGGCGGGATCGAGACGGTGAGGGGGCAAGGCACGCCGCAAGGCGGACCGCTGTCTCCGCTGCTGTCGAATATTCTGCTGGACGATTTGGACCGCGAACTGGAACGGCGCCAGCTGAGCTTCTGCCGCTATGCGGACGACTGCAACATTTATGTCCGAAGCAGAATGAGTGGAGAGCGAACGATGAGAGCCATGACTGCGTTTTTAGCGTCGCCTGAAGCTGAAGGTGAACGCGGATAAGAGCGCGGTGGCGCGACCTTGGGCGAGGAAATTTTTGGGCTACAGTTCACGTGGCACAAGCAGCCGGAAGTTCAGGGTCGCGCCCCAGAGCCGTCAGCGGTTTATGGACAAGATCCGTAAGCTGATGCGAGTCTGCCGTGGAAAGAGCCTGCAACAGACCATTGAGGACCTCAACCCGGTATTAAGGGGTTGGGTGCAGTACTTCCGGTTGGTTGAAGTGAAGACCATCCTGGAGCAACTCGATGGCTCGGGTCCGGCACAGACTGCGGAGTCTTGTATGGCGGCAATGGAAGAGTGCCCATAAACGGGCACACAGCCTGATGAAGCTTGGCATCGCTGAAGACATCGCCTGGCTCAGTGCAACCGACCGACGAGGTCCCTGGTGGCACGGTGCGGCCAGGCATATGCACCAGGCGTATCCCAACAAAACCTTCGACCAAATGGGCCTCGTCTCCTTGCTCGCCCTGAGGAAACGTCTTACTGCTGTTTCGTGAACCGCCGGATGCCGAACGGCACGTCCGGTGGTGTGGGAGGACGGCGGGAGCAATCCCGCCTCCTACCCGATGTCCGGTTCTCACGCAG
>CAVVBS010000005.1:0-181875 GCA_963746595.1 uncultured Acidobacteriaceae bacterium | reverse complement strand
AGGGCAAATCGAGCAGGCCGCAAATGTGCTTGGAGGAAAGTACGGAGAGGAGATTCTAAGTTGTTGGTGCGAAAGGGGGGACTCGAACCCCCATGGGTTGCCCCGCCAGATCCTAAGTCTGGTGCGTCTGCCAATTTCGCCACTTTCGCAATTCGCGGACTCGCTGCATTCGCAGGACCATGATAATGCATCGGAGACGACCCCCGCCGTTCTAGCAAGCCGCGGGAAAACTCTGTTTTGCATCAGGGCACAGCCTGCGGAAAAAGCCGGGAGGGCGATAGGAGGAGTCCTCTCAGCGGCCAAATCTGTTTACAACCACTTACGCACGGGCTGAAGCTCGCTGCGGTGGGTTAGCCCGTCCAATTCGAAACTGGAGCCTTTCCGCAAGCTGTTTAGCCGGGCCTCGGGAGCGGATGGGTCTCTGCGGTTCTCTCGCGCGGGATTGATGAGGCCGTTGGCATTGCCAGCGCTAAAGCGCGTGATCAGAGTCGAGACTCGTTCACGGAGCGCTAAAGCGCCCCTTCCTCCGCATAAATGCGGGGGCTCCCACCACCAATTTGGATAAGTCTGACTCTCAGCCTCCCCCTTCGACAAGCTTCCACGGCTCGCCGGGGCAGGCAGGGCGGGTTATTCAAGACTCGGTCCTAAACCGGCAGGTTCTCACTTAGACTCTTTAGCCCGTGAGGTACTGCTTTCCTGCCCGGTGAGGACTCTTTCCGCGTCCTGCTAGAGGCTAGCCCGGGCTCGGGTCAGGTCCATCAGGGTTTGGTGCGTCCCCCGGCCTTCGGGCCCGGTTACTCCCCCTTCTGCGCGCAGTTGCTCATATCTGCCGTCGGGCCCAAGAACCCATGCCTCCCGTTGGTCGTGCAGGCAGATATCGAGGATCTCCCAGAGTCGCTGCTTGGGTCCTGTGGCGAAGACGGGAGTGACCACCTCGATCCGTTTGGAGAGATTGCGGAACATCCAGTCCGCCGACCCGATAAAGTACTCGCCCTCCGCCGGATCCTGCCTGCCATTGGCGAAGTAGAAGATGCGCGAATGTTCCAGAAATCGCCCGATGATCGAACGTATGCGGATGGTTTCCGTGTGGCCGGGCACCCCCGGGCGGAGACAGCAGAATCCGCGAATGATGAGATCGATGGGCACGCCTGCCTGCGAAGCCTCGCACAAGGCCTCGATGATGTCCGGGTCTTCCAGCTGGTTCATCTTGGCGATGATGCGGGAGGGCCGTCCGGCGCGCTGGTTTTGCGTCTCGCGATGGATCAGATCGAGCAGCCGCGGCCGCATCGTGAGCGGAGCCACCAAAAGCGTCGTACAGTTGGGCCGATCGGCGTGGCCGGTAAGATAGTGGAAGAGATTCACCACATCCTGCGTTATCCGCGGGTCGCACGTAAAGAGTCCCACATCGGCGTACAGGCGCGCCGTCTTTACATGGTAGTTGCCGGTACCGATGTGCACGTAGCAGCGCAGGCCGCCGGCTTCCTTACGCACCACCAGCGCGGTCTTGCCATGGGTCTTAAGGCCGCTCACGCCGAAGGTGACGTGGGCGCCGGCGCGTTCCAGCTCGGCCGCCCAATGCAGATTGCGCTCCTCATCGAAGCGCGCCTTGATCTCCATGACGCAGGCCACCTGCTTGCCGCGTTCCGCCGCCCGGATCAACGACTTGACGAAGGGTGTGTCGTCGCCGATGCGATACGCTGTCATCTTGATCGAAACCGTCTGCGGGTCATCGGCGGCGGAACTGATGAAGTGCTCGACCGTGGCGTCGAAGCTCTCGTAGGGGTGGTGCACCAGCAGGTCGCCGGCTTGAATGGCGGCAAAGATTGCGTTTGTTGCGTGGGCGAGCAACGGGGGCCACAGGGGCGTCCATTCCGGGTCGCGCAATGCGGGGATCGGCAGAGCGAGAAGCTCGAACAGCGTGGTGTAGTCGACCTCCTCCTGCATGTCATAGATGTCCGAGGGAGTGACCTCCAGGCGCTGGCGAAGCATCTCCTTGATGGCGGGATTGGCTCCTGGCCCGAATTCAAGGCGCACCACCGGTTCGTAGCGGCGCTGCCGAATCTGCTCCTTCACCGCCGCGCGGAAGTCGGCCGCGGGATCATCGTCCAACTCCACTTCGGCATCGCGGGTGAGGCGCATGAGGGTGATGTCGCTGATTTCCATGCCGCTATAGAGCTTGTGCAGATTGCCGCGAATTACCTCGTAGAGCGGAACCAGCAGCTTGCGCCCGGGCTCGAGGTCCGATTCTAAAAAGATCCACTGTTTGAGGACTCCGGGAATCTTAACCCGGGCAAACATGGTTTCATCTTTGGGCACATCGCGCAGCTGGAAGACCAGGGATGTCGAGAGATTGGAAAGAAAGGGAAAGGGATGGACGGGATCAATCACCAGAGGGGTTAACGCGGGAGACAGCTGGGAGTCGAAATACTTGCCGGCTTCTTTCTGCTGAGCTGGCGTGAGGTCGTCCCAACGGCGTAAGAAAACTCCGTGGTCCGCGAGACCAGGGACGATGATCTGGCGGTAGCACTCCGCCTGGCGGTCGAGCTGAAACTGGATTTTCTCGCGAACCTGCTGCAACAATGCGCGCTGCGCATCGGTCGCGCCTTGGCGCAGTACGGTCTCGCGTTTCATGAAGAATTCGTCGAGGTTGGAGGTGAAGATAGCTAGAAACTTTGCCCGCTCGAGCAACGGGGTGCGTTCATCGAGCGCCTCCGCGAGCACTCGCCAATTGAAGTCGAGCCAGCTCAGGTCGCGGTCGATCCAGACTTCCGGCAAGGCAGGGGATAAAGGTGCGTTCAGAACGCCGTGATCGCCAATCGATGCCAGGACAGTCGTAGCCATATACGTCTCCTCAATCCCTGCAGTTTTGGGGATCGCTTCGGTCCTGAAATTCTACTGGCCGACCCTGACTACTATTGTGAATAGAAGGTTTTTCTTGAGGGGCGTTCGGAATGCGCGTGAGAACTTACTATTCTGATCCACCAGAATGCTGAAGCCCAGGATTGCATCCTGGGATATTCTCAGCCGTCCCTGCGGGACTGCTCCGGTGGCCGATCCTACCCAGGACTGCCCCGGATTTCCTGCACGGTGCTCCAGACAGATCTGCGTATGCGGCTTTCTTCGCGGAAAGCCGCGCGAGGCTCTTTGATTCCACCAGGCTGCACAGGAAATCCGGGTACGTCCAGCTTGGCATGGGTGGAGATGGATGGCCGGAGCTGTAGGGAGTTGTTAGAGGGAAGGGCGCACAGCAGGTCCCTCGGCTTCGCTGGGATGACAGTTGAGGATAAACCGAAAGGCCCCAGTGGCCCCGGCAATAGACTTAGGGTTGGAGACCGAAGCGTATGCGCGGGAGCAAAGGAGCCTTATGAAGATTGTAGGCTGTGATTTTCACCCGAGCTACCAACAAATAGCAATATTGGCCACAGAGACCGGGGAGGTGAAAGAGAAGAAGCTGATGCATGGCAATGGCGAGGCAGAGAGGTTCTATCGCGAACTGCAGGGTCCGGCGCTGATTGGCATGGAAGCCACGGGTAATTCCCGTTGGTTTGAGTTGCTGGTGGAAAAGCTTGGACACACCTTGTGGATTGGGGATGCGGCCAAGATTCGGGCCAGTTATGTTCGCAAGCAGAAGACCGACAAGCGAGACGCCGGCCATATTCTCAAGCTGCTGGTGGAAGACCGTTTTCCCCGCCTGTGGCTGCCGGATGCGCAGCAACGCGATATGCGTCAACTGCTCACCCATCGCCACAAGCTGGTGAGTGTGCGCACCCGCTTGAAGACAGAGTTACAACATCTGGCCTTGAATCAGGGGGTACAGAAAAAACGCAAGCTGTGGAATGAGCAGGGTCGAGCCTTGCTGGCGAGCCTTCCGCTCCAGGGGTGGACCCAGCAGCGGCGCAAGGACTTGCTTGATCTGCTCGGGGTAGTCGAGCCCCAGATCGAGCAGCTGGATAAGGCGGTGGAACGAGCCGCCGAGGCCGATCCGCAGGCCGTATTGCTGATGAGCCAGCCAGGAGTGGGGCCCATCACCGCACTGGCCTTTTCTGTCACCATCGGCGACGTATCTCGCTTTGAGCGCAGCAAGCAGGTGTCCAGCTATCTCGGGCTGATTCCCACAGAACACAGCTCGGGCAGCAAACGAAGACTGGGAAGCATTTCCAAGCAAGGCAATGTTTTCCTGCGCACCTTGCTGGTGGAGGCCGCCCAGTCGGTGGTACGTCACGATCCAGGCTTTCGCAAAGAGTATCAACACCGCTGCCACCATAAGGAAAAAGGCATCGCCAAGGTGGCAGCAGCTCGCAAATTAGCCGTACGGCTTTACTGGATGCTGAAATCCAACAAGCCGTACTCAGAGCTTGTTCTCAACGGGGGCAGCCCGCGTCATCCCGTGGCGGCGAAAGCCAATGCCGTTCACTTGAATGGGCACCCCCGCATCTCGCAGTAGGCGGGATGTTCGAAAAAACAATCATGGAGTAGTTTTCGTCCGTATCGATGGCTGGTGGAAGAAGTCTTTCCACTGAAAATGATTCCCAGAGAGGGCTCGCGTTGGCGCCAGGTCTCCAAACTTATGGCCAACGAGTTGCTCGCCGCAACTCCACGCACTCGTTCGCCCTTGACAAGACCTTTCGGTTTATCGACGGGATGACAAAGTTGAGAGCAATGGTCCACCTCGGCATGAGTGGAGATGGATGGACAGAGTCGAAAAAAAGCTAACTTGGACAAGTCTGACTCTCAGGCGTCCATGCGGGACTGATTGCGCGCGTACCCTCAGGAAAGCTGAGGCACTTCGGTGAACGCATCGGAGGTGTCGGCGCGAGCGTAGACGTATGGGCCTTCGGGCACCAACGCAACGCGCGCACCGGCCGGAAGGCCGTTAAGGAGAGCGGCAACTGCCGCCTGCGAGCTGGCGAAGCAACGGGAGGCTAGATTGCCTAGCTTGTCGTTTGCGACTCCTGGAATGTAAAAGAAGAGCTCATGCCTTAGCCCGACCAGCGCCATTTTCTCCAATTGCCATTGGTCAATCTCTACCGCAGCGTTGCCGATCTCCTCGAGAAACCCCTCGTAGCTGGAGAAGCTCGCGGCCTTTCCGGCAAACTCAGGGGAACCTACGCCCTCGGCGCATTCGCCCAGAATCAGGATCCGTCCTCCGGGTTTGACGATGTGCTGGGCGGCGGTGAGGCCCTTGATGGTCTGGTAAAACGTCAGGTCCAGGGGAAATCCGGCCGCGCTGGTGATGACGGCATCCGCCAAACCGGAGAGCCTCTCCAGCGATGTGGTGCGCAAGAACTGAACTCCGGCAGCATGCGCCGCGACGGGATCGCCGGCGAAGATGCCTGAGACTTCGCGGCTCTGGGTCAGGGTCACGTCGAGGATGAAGTCGTGCCCGGCCATCCTGGCAATTTCCAGCAGTTCGGCGTGCAGAGGGTTCTCGGTGATCGATCCCTCCGTGGCCATCGGTTCGCGCATGAACAAAGGCGAGTGGATGACCTTGATGGTTTCCTGGGCGGCGAGCCCCGGGGCCACCAGCTTGCGGCCGCCGGAAAAGCCGAGCATCAAGTGCTGCTCGATAAAGCCAAGGGTAATGTGCAGATCGGCCGCCATGAAGCGCTCGTCGATATACACCGGAATGCCTCGGCGGGTCTTACCCAGCCAGCGATGCTCGGCCAGCGCCCGCGCGTCATGGTTGACAACGCGATACTTAGCCGCAATCTCCGGCCCCAGAATGGCGTTGATTTCGCCTGCGGTGGCTTCGCGGTGCAAACCGGTCGCGATCAGGATGGTGACGCCGTCGACCGGAATGCCGGCATCGTGCAAACGCCGGAGCACTGGCGGTAGAGTGAGCCAGTTGGGCGCAGGCCGGGTGATATCGCAGACTGAGATCGCCGCGGTTTGCTTGCCTGCCGCCAAAGCTGACAGTGGCTTGCTGCCGATGGGGTGATCCAGCGCCAGGTTGAGCGCCGCCTCGACACCCGGCAAAGCGGATGCGGAGCGGCTCTCGATTACCTCGTAACGCGGGCCATCGGGTAACGTGACATCCAATCCATCGTGGCCAAATGCGAACCGTATCTGCATGCTGTTCCCCACCCACCTTTACTTTACCGGGTGGAGGGTCTTTTTGAGAATCCAGGCCAGTCAGAGGTTATCCTGACGCCCAGAAAAGCCGCATCGGCAGGCTAAACCAGAGATCCCCCCACTGTGCGGGTGGAGGGATCTCTGGTTCTCTCGGGAGCGCCAAGCGCTACGATTGCAGGAAGGCGAGCAGGTCGGCGTTAACCTTGTCCGCTAACGTCGTACACATGCCGTGCGGGGCACCAGGATAGACCTTCAGCGTCGCATTCTTAATCAGCTTCACGCTCTTAAGGCCTGCGGCGACAATGGGCACAATCTGGTCGGCGTCACCATGCAGGATCAACGTCGGTACATCGATCTTCTTCAGGTCTTCGGTGAAGTCGGTTTCGGAGAAGGCCTTGATGCAGTCGTACGCGGCCGGCTGCGAGGACTGCATACCCTGGAACCAGAAGTTTTCCCGCACACCCTCTGAAATCTTGGCATCCGGCTTGTTGTAGCCGTAGAAGGGCATGCTGAGATCCCGGAAGAACTGCGACCGGTCGGCAACTACCGCCTCACGAATCTGATCGAAGGCTGATAGGGGCAAACCCTCGGGATTTTTATCCGTTTTCAACATGAGTGGAGGAACGGCGCCAATCAGCACCGCCTTCGACACCCGCTTGCTTCCATGCCGTCCCAGGTAGCGAGCCACTTCTCCACCGCCGGTAGAATGCCCCACCATCGTGGCGCCTTTGATATCGAGCGCATCTAACAGGCCGGCCAGATCGTCCGCATAGGTGTCCATCTCGTTGCCATTCCATGTTTGGCCAGAGCGGCCATGACCACGCCGATCGTGGGCGATGACGCGGTAGCCGTGCTGGGCGAGAAACAGCATCTGTGCATCCCACGCGTCCGCATTTAATGGCCAGCCATGAGAAAACGTGACCGGCTTTCCCTTACCCCAGTCCTTGTAATAAATCGTCGTGCCGTCATTGGTGGTAAACGTGTTGGTGGTCAACGTATTGCTAGCAAGTGTAGTCATGAGGGATTCTCCTTGCGCCGCATCGATATTCCAGCTCTCGTTGATTGTTCGCCAAGGGCCCTCCACCGGGAAGCCCAAATGGGATAGGGGGCAGGCACCTCAAAAGGGGTGGGCCTGGATCGATCAGTACCCAGCGGCCTTGCCGAAGGTGTGGCGGCTGTCCTGGCCGCCCTGGATCAGTCCCGCCTTAGGATCTACGGCGATGCACTCTCCATCGCTCCAGGGATGATCGCCGACCTGGACAACGTAGCCCATTCGTTCAAGAGCCTGCAGAGTTTTCGGCGGGAAGGCCCGGCTCCACAAAAACGACATCGGGAAGGTATTGCTGATGGAAACGCGGAGCGTCTACTGCGCGCTGGATATTCAAACCACCATCGGATGCGCTGAGAAAGATATTGGCAACCGTAGTGATGATGCGGGGTCCGCCAGGAGAACCGATTACGAAGCGAACCTTATGGTTCTCGAGCACGATGATGGGCGTCATGCTGGACACGGGACGTTTTCTGGGAGCAATTGCATTTGCCGGGCCCTGAATCAGCCCGAACATGTTGGGCGCGCCGACCTTCGTGGTGAAGTCATCCATCTCATCATTGAGGAGGAAGCCCAAGCCCTCGGCGGTCGCTCCAGACCCGAAAGAATTGTTCAGGGTATACGTAACTGACACTGCATCACCCGCTTCATCCAATACGGAATAGTGGGTGGTCTGTTTCGATTCCGCAGCCGGCGGCGCAGGATTATCCTCTGGAAGGTAGCCCGGCGGACGGGTGAGGGAACTGGAGGGAGTCGCCATTGTCATGCTGATATTTTTGCGCCAGGCCGCGGCATAGCCTTTGTCGATCAGCTGCTGGGTCGGCATGGATTGGAAATCAGGATCGCCCAGGAACGATGTGCGGTCCTTGAACGCGCGGCGGAATGCTTCGATGATCAGGTGCATGCTCTCCGGTGTGCGATCGCCCAGCGCCGCCAGATCGAAGCCTTCCAGAATGTTGAGCGTCTCCAGTAATGCGATGCCGCCAGAGGAGGGCGGAGGAGGGGCCAGAATTTCATACTGGCGATAAGTGCCGGTGAGAGGCTTGCGATCCTTCACCTTATAAATGGCCAGGTCTTTCTTGCTGACCAACCCGCCGTACTTCTGGATCGCTTTAGCAAGCTCGCTGGCCAAGGCTCCGTGATAAAAGCTCTCAGGATCGTGTTCGATGCGGGTGAGTGTACGAGCCAACTCCGGTTGCCGGAATATCTCCCCCGCCTGGTAGAAATTGCCATTGCGCTGGAAGATGCGACGCGATTCCGGGAATTTGGAAAGCACTGGATCGTGCAGCATGGCCGCTTCTTCCGGGCTTAGGACATAGCCCTTTTCCGCGAACTGAATGGCCGGAGCCATCACTTGCTGCAGCGTGAGCTTGCCAAAGCGCCGCTCCGCTTCGACCAGGCCGGCCACCGTGCCCGGAACGCCGACCGACAGATAGCCGACCGTGGAAGCGTCGGGAATGATTTTTCCCTCGCGTCGAGATACATATTGGCAGTCGCACGCAGAGGCGCTTCCTCGCGGAAGTCAAGGAAGTGCGATTCGCCGTTGGCCAGGCGCAGCAACATGAAGCCGCCTCCGCCCAGATTGCCGGCGTAGGGGTAGACGACAGCCAACGCGAAGCCGGTCGCGACCGCCGCATCTACTGCGTTGCCTCCTGCCTGCAGCATCTTCAAACCTGCATCGCTGGCGTCGTGGTGAATGCTGACCACCATGGCGTGTTGCGCCTGGGCCGGCGAAACATCCGGCGAAAAATCAGACTGGCCACGCGCCAGCGCGGGCAGCAGCGGAATGATAAGCAAGAGGAAACGAAGCGTGGGCTTGGCCAACTTTTCTCCGATGGTGAAGTATCTCCTTCCTTTTATAACGGTCAGGACAGAGATTTGAAGATAAGCTCGCGCGCGGCCTTGATTTCCTGGGGCAAGACAGTATGGGGACGGCCTGGATAACGCTGCGTCTTCACTTCCGCGCCCATCGCGGTGAATTGCTTCGCCGAGGCTAATACGCGGATCCAGGGCACATGCGGGTCAGGATCTCCGGAACTAAAGAGGGCAGGCATTCCCGCGAGATCGCCTGCATGGTGCAGGTCCGCGTCGGCAGGCCCGATGAGTCCGCCGGTGAACGCCACCAGGCCGCCATAACGCGCAGGATGCCGGGCGATAAATTCCGTAGACAAACAAGCGCCTTGGGAGAAGCCACAGAGAAATATGCGCTCCAGCGACACGCCGCCATCCACGGCGAGCTGTACCACCGCACCCACCTTCGCCAGGGCGGACGATAGCCAAGGCTCGTTTTCCGCGATCGGCGCCATGAACGAATAGGGGTACCAGCGATGATCCGCCGCCTGCGGGGCGAGATAAGCAATGCGCTCGTCATACATCTCCCCGGCCAGGCCGAGTATGTCCTCGGCCGACGCGCCCCGTCCATGCAGCAGAACGACGGCAGCCTCCGCCTGGGTCAGCGGTGCACCCGCTGTGTCGACAGGCTGATCACGATGTGGATCGGTCACCGGCTCTCCCTTCTACTTGCGGGCGTGCAGTTCAATCGGAGGCAACATGCGCTCCACGCGCGAGCGCTGCCGCTCCAGCCAGGGGGGCAGCTTGAGCGCTTCACCCAGCGATTCGATTGGCTCATCCAGGGCAAACCCCGGCGGATCGGTGGCAATCTCGAACAAAACACCACCCGGCTCGCGAAAGTAGATGGAGTGAAAGTAGGTGCGGTCGAGTACCGGCGTCACATCCAGGGAGGTCGCTGCCAGCACTTTGCGCCACTCAAGCTGCGCTGCATCGTCCGATGCGCGAAAGGCGATATGGTGCACACTTCCCGCGCCCATCCGGCCGTAGGTGAGCTGGGGCTGCACCAGCACGTCGACGTGATTGCCCAACGCGTTGCCCTCGGCGGCAAAACGAAAGCGATTCTCCTGCTCGGCGATTTTTTTGAAGCCCATGGTGGCAAGCACGCCTACTGTTCTTTCGTAGCCACCCTCGCAAAGTGTCACCCCGAAGAAGCCACGGATTGCGTGCTCGGCGGAAACGTCACTGGTACGCGGGGCCTTTGCCTCCCCAGCATCCGCGTGGCCGACGATCTCCAGTCGCATGCCGTCGGGGTCGGCAAAGCTGAGAACCTCCTCCTCAAACCGCTCGCCGGTGTGTTCCGCGGGAATGCCCGCGGAGAGCAAGCGGTTCTCCCAGAACGCAAGCGATGCCAGAGGAACGCTGAATGCCGTCGCCGAAGTTTCTCCTACCCCGAGGCTGCCACGCGTGGCGTGCGGCCAGGGGAAGAAAGTAAGGATCGTCCCCGGCGACCCGGCATCGTCTCCAAAATAGAAGTGATAGGTTCCGGGGTCGTCGAAGTTGATGGTGCGCTTTACGAAACGAAGGCCCAGCACTTCGGTGTAGAAGTCGAGATTCCGTTGCGGGTCGGAAGCAATCGCGGTGACGTGATGTAAGCCGACGATAGGGTTTGGCATGGGTGCCTCGAATCAATGGTGGAAGTCCCAGTGTAAGGCTGCTCGGGTGCAACGAAAAGGGCACCCGGCGGGGGTGCCCTTTTTCGCTTCTGCATGGTTGTCGTTTAAGGCAGGTAGTAGCGGAAGGAGGTCCAGAGACCGTTATCCGTGCCCTTTGGAGTCGGACCTATGCCCGACCAGATATTGCGTTCGAAATAAGAGTACTGGATGCCCTGGCGCAGCCGGCCTGCCGGGCCCTTGTAGAAGTCATACCAGTAGCCCGCAGTAAACTCCTGCACATCCTTGGTATCAGCTGTGCAGTTCGATTGCGAGCCAGGAGTGAAGCCCACGGTTGTGGTGCCCGGGACCGGCTCGGTGCCGCAGCCTGTTTCGACATTGAGGTAAGAGCCGTACCCGACCGATTTAGTTGGGCTGGTCAGGAAATACCGGCGGCCAGCGTAATCGCCGCCGTAGTTGAAGTAGAGGTCCAAACGCGGCGTGGCATGAAACTCGAGTGTGCTCAGCGCGGAAAAGCCGTGCAGTAGAGCGAGCTGCCCGTCCGGCCGTACCGTCGTATCCCCGATCTGCGCATCACCGTAACGGCCGATACCATCGCCGTACAGACCCTTCAACCCGATATCCAGGTGCTTGTTCAAGGTCGGCACGCGGAGACTGCCGCCAATACCGCCGCCAGTCGTGGAATCGTTGTAGGCTCCGGCCGCGGAGCCGGAGGCAGTCGTCACCCCATTGACCGTCGTGTAAACCGCGTTCGGATAGACGCGTGCGCGGAAGAAGCGGGCTATGCCGAAGAGTTCGTAATGTCCCCAGCCTGGTGGCTCAAATGCTACTTTGGCCACGAAGTCAGGCGCCACGTTTGAGGCATAGTTTGCAGTAGAGTTGTAGAGCCCGCCGCCCGTGCCCGGCTGCCCAACGACGAAACCAAAGGGAAGGCCGTGACCGACAAGCTGCGTCTGCGCATTTTCGGCGGAGACACCGAAGAACATCGTTTTGCCGAAGTTCTTGGTCACGCGGAAGCCGTACTGCCGCTCCCAGACGAAGCCGGCTTCGTACTGCGGATCGATGGTTGAGGGAAGAATCTCGGAGCGATTTTGCAGCCCCTTTGTCGTCTCTGTCGCCAGGCTCCACATCTGGCCGCCGGTGAAGGTCCAGCCGGATGGCAATTCAGCCTGGGCCCATGCCTGGCGTTGGCGCATGGTGTAGGAGTTGCTCTCGTTGTTGTTGGAAGTCACACCGGCACTGAGGAAATCAGCCTCAATGTAGCCTCGCATGGTGAACGCGGGGATCTTGCCTTCAGCCAACAGAGAAAGACGCGACTGCCGGCCGGAGCCGTAAAACTCGGAGTATTGTCCCTGGGCTGCATTCTGCAGGGGAATACCTGTCATGGCCGTGTTAAGACCGCCCCCGGTAGCAGCTGACCGGTACACGGTTTCGGCCGCCATGAAGCCGCCCGGTGTGATGGTCGCTCCTTTGTAGTGCAGGGAATCGGGGTTCGTAATCTGCTTTTCTACCTTTGCCTGCTGCTCCTGCACAGTGGAGGCCAACGAAACGTTGTTCGTCTTCAGGTCAGTAACTGCGCCCTGCAGGCTGCTGACTGCTTGCGTGTTCTCGGTGAGCACCGAGGACTGCTGGGCAGCTTGCTGTTGAGCTTGGGTAGCTGCTGCCTGGGCTGCGGCAGCGGCCTGCTGGGCCTGCTGCAGCTGCGCGTCGCGGTCATTCAGCTGTTGCCTCAACTGCTGAATCTGCGTCTGCATCTCTTCGCGCAGCTCTTGAATCTGGCTCTCCACCGACGGCTTCTTGGGCGGCGGAGCCTTCCGGGTCGCCGGTTTTTTATGGGTCGTCGAAGAGGTACTCGTGGTACCGGACGCTGTTGTCTGTGCCAGCCCGGCAGACAGTGCCGAAACCAGCGCCAGCGTCGCCAGCGTCTTCAGTTGGATCTTCATTGGTCCTCTCTCTTTTTGCCTTGTGAATACAGTGTGGTCACGATGCCTTGCGTGCAGGAAAGACCGCGCAAAGGGTTATTTCCGTTTTCATCCGGGAAGAATCCTGAAGGGCCGCGCAGATCGATTTGCCACTGTGAGGTTCTCAGTTGCCTGTGAACATCTGAAGAATTTGCCGTGAAAAAGCGAAGAAAGCACTTCCTTTTTCCTCTTCAGAAACGGTGACCAAGGCCTTTGTTTTGAGTGAGTCGCGCTCCGCAGATGGCGGTAGGGGAGGGGGGCACCCCGCAAAGTGGTAGAGCCAGACGGGCATCTCTCGTGCCAGACTGGCGGATTTGCCCGTGTATGGATCGTCCAGCTCCTGGAGGCTGATCCATAGTCTTCGCTGGGGCGTTCTACTTGTGTAGAGCTTGTGTTTTCGCCTTCCTGGCATCAAATAGGACGGCTCTCGCGGGCGTAACCTAATGGGAGGAAAAGCATCACATTCACAGGGCTGGTCGAGAACCTATGCTGATCAAAAAAGCGAATGACATTCCGTACTCTGAGATCACTCCCCACACCGCCTACCTCAATCGCCGAGGCTTCATGGCCGGCGCTGCTGCCCTTGGAATTGGCGGGCTACTCCAGCCAAAAGACGCGGTGGCTGGCGACGCCGCCAAGCTGCAAACGGTAAAGAGCCCTCTTTCCACGACAGGGTTAACGCCCACCTCGTACAAGGACATCACCAGCTACAACAACTTCTATGAATTCGGGGTGGAGAAGGACGATCCATCCAAAAACGCCGGGCGCATGAAGACCCGCCCCTGGACGGTGACGATAGACGGCCTGGTGAAGGAAAAGAAAAAAGTCAGTGTCGACGAGCTCTTGAGCTTCAGGCCTATCGAGGAGCGCGTCTATCGACATCGTTGCGTGGAGGCCTGGAGTATGGTCATTCCGTGGGCCGGCTATTCGCTTTCGGAATTGATCAAGTGGGCTGAGCCTCTACCCAAGGCGAAATATGTGCAGTTTCTTACCCTGGAAGATCGAGCCATCATGCCGGGCATCTCGGAGATCAACCTGAACTGGCCCTATTCAGAAGGGCTGCGCATGGATGAGGCCATGCACCCGCTGACGCTGCTCACCTTTGGGTTGTACGGGGAAGTGTTGCCCAACCAGGATGGCGCCCCGGTGCGCATCGTGGTGCCGTGGAAATACGGTTTCAAGTCCGCCAAGTCGATCGTCAAAATCCACTTCACCTCGGACCAGCCGAACACTGCCTGGAACGATATGGCGCCGCAGGAGTACGGTTTTTATTCCAACGTAAACCCCAATGTTGACCATCCACGCTGGAGCCAGAAGACCGAACGCCGCATCGGCGCTTCTCTCTTCAACCAGCGCCAGCCCACGCTCATGTTCAACGGTTATGAGAGACCAGGTCGCGAGTCTCTACAACGGCATGGATCTCAAGAAATACTTTTAGGGCTTGATCCTGCCGCGAGGACCCTTGGCCAGTAGAACCCAATCCTATTGGGTACGCTAGAGCACAGACTGCGAAGCCGTACACCGGCCATAAGGAAGGCGACTTAGATTAGGGCTACATGAACAAACGCGCCATCATTGCTCTCAAAGTTGCGGTCTGGCTCGCTTGCCTGGCCCCGCTTGGGTTGCTGGTCTACCACGGGTTCAACAATAATCTCGGACCGGATCCCACAGCCACGGTTACCCATGCCACCGGTTTTGCTACGCTTCGCCTGCTGGTCATCTCGCTGGCCATTACTCCACTGCGCAGGTTATCGCCGCGGCTCGCCTGGCTGGTGCGCTTTCGCCGCCTGCTGGGCTTGTTCGCTTTTTTCTACGGCTGCCTGCACCTGCTCACCTACCTCTGGCTTTATTCCGGCTTCAACGTCGCGGCGATGATCGACGACATTGCCAAGCGCCGCTACATCTTGGCCGGCGTGACCGCGTGGCTGCTGTTGGTTCCGCTGGCCGCTACTTCAACCAACTGGTCTATCCGGAAACTGGGGGGAAAGCGCTGGCAGGCTCTGCATCGGCTCGCGTATGCCTCGGCCATCTGCGGCGTGATTCACTACTGGTGGATCGTCAAAAGCGGAGTGCGCACACCCATCACCATCACCCTGGTACTGGCGATCCTGCTACTGGCGCGCATCGTCTGGTCGGTACGCCAGAGCACAAGCAGGCAGGCTACGGTGGTTGGATCGACGTAAGTGGCTGGAGAAAAGGTGCTGCACGGACCAGGAAAGCAATACTTCAGGGGCTAAAGCCCGTCGTATTCTCAACCGTTTACGGCCCGACTAAAGTCGTGCCCTGATACAAAACGTGGGTTTTTCGGCAGCCTGTTAAGTGGTTATTCCTTTACGTCTGCGAACATGTCCGTCTCCAGCGGGGAGGAACGCATGCCGGGCGCGGCTGCCAGCAGATACTTCTCCTCGCCACCGGTTCCCTCAAAGGCGACCTTGACCTTGGCCAGGAGGTCGGCCTGGGTGGTGTGCTGCTGAAAAGCCTCAAATTTCTTCGCCTTCAAGTCGCCCAACGTGAGCACCAGCGAGGCCGGCACGAGTGCTATCTTGGGCACTTCCTCATTGACCAGAAAGGGCGCCACCGCGTAGTACAGTTTTTGCGGACGGTAGGGAAGTAGCCCCGCAGCAATTTGCTCCGGAGCGAAATTGGTGCGTCCTGCCCAGTGAAAAGCCGCTGTGGCAAAAAAGCAGACCATGGTGTGGTCCGGATGTAGATTTACGTTGCCATCGCCGCCGAAGGTGATCACCACCTGGGGCTGGAACCGGCGAATGCGCTCCACCAGATCAGTGGTGACCCGGATAAAGTCCTGGCGGGCCAGGTCACCGTCGGGGTAAGTCAGTACCTCTCCGTGAGTCACATCCAGCACGCGCAGAGCTGCAGCGAACTCCCGCCGCCGAAGAGCGGCCAGCTCGTCGCTGCTACGGGCACTCCCCCGGTTCGATGCCGCGCGTCCTTCGGTCAGGCAAACCACGCTGGTCTCGACCCCACGCTGGTGCGCCTGCATCAACGCACCGCCGAAGGCCCCACACTCGTCATCGGGGTGGGCGGTAAAACACATCAGCCGCAGTGGCAAATTGACTCTCCTCCGAGACAAAATAACGATGAGGTTACGAGAGACTTAATCCCAGGGAAGGCAATTTTCCGCGACCGGACGAAAGCTTCTGCGATGCAGCGGACTTGGTCCATGCGCAGCCAACGCCTGCTTGTGCTCGGGCGTGCTGTAGCCCTTGTGGGAGGCGAGGCCGTATTGCGGATATTCACGATCCAGCTGGCACATGCGGCTATCGCGGTAGACCTTGGCGACTACCGATGCCGCGGCAATCGAGATGCTTAACGAGTCACCATAGATGATGCTGGTTTGCGAGCAGGCAAAGTCGAGACGCATGGCATCGATCAGCAGGTGGTCCGGCTGAAGTGACAGGCGGCAGACCGCCGCGGTCATCGCCATGCGGGTGGCCTGATAGATATTGACGCGGTCGATGGTCTCCGCATCGACTTCTTCGACTGCTATGGCCAGTGCCTTGCGCTCGACGATACGCGCGAGCCGCTCCCGCTCTTCCGCGATCAATTGCTTGGAGTCGCGCAGGCCGGGAATGCGGCATCCTTCGGGGAGAATGACCGCTGCCGCGACTACGGGACCGAAGAGCGCGCCGCGGCCGACCTCGTCGACCCCGGCGACCACCTTGGCGCCGGTAGCGCGGGCAGCCCGCTCGTAGCGGCCTCCGCACACCAGCGTTCGCAGCATGCGCAGCTTGCGCGTTGCCGCGGAAACTTCCCGCTCCAGGGTTTCTGGCTCTATCAGGGGCTCGTTCAGGGATTCGTGTATCGACTCGGGCATCGCCAAAATCGAGTGTAGATCATTTTCAGAAGTGCCCGTCACGCTCGGCCTGCGTTTCCCACAGCTGTCAAGAAAATGGGTACCTACGAAGATAGAAACATTTGACAAGACTACGAAGCAACGCCCCGGCAGCAGTGGCTCCCGGGGCGCGTCTCATGATGACTGAATGCTACTTGCGTTCCACTTCCTTCAGACGAGCCGCCTTGCCGCGCAGACCGCGCAGGTAGAAAAGCTTGGAGCGCCGCACTCGGGCAGACCGCACTTTCTCCACTTTGTCGACCACCTTGGAGTTGAAAGGGAAGATGCGCTCGACCCCCTGGCCGAAGCTCATCTTGCGCACGGTGAAGCTGCCTTGGGCGCCGTTCTTTAGCGCAATCACAATGCCCTCGAATGCCTGCAGGCGCTCTTTGTCGCCTTCTTTG
Source organism: uncultured Acidobacteriaceae bacterium (assembly GCA_963746595.1). Classification (GTDB taxonomy): domain Bacteria; phylum Acidobacteriota; class Terriglobia; order Terriglobales; family Acidobacteriaceae; genus PALSA-350. The sequence continues at coordinate 165,076 of CAVVBS010000005.1, read as the reverse complement.
ATCTTGACCTGCACCCGCACGGTATCGCCGGGTACGAACGTGGGCAGGTCGGTGCGCCGAAGCTTGTCGGCAAGACGCTGCATAACTGGATGAATAGACATAATTGCTTCCTGTCGCGATGAAAACACGGTACCGTCGAAGTTCTTAGTTTACACGGAATCTTTACTTTGCGCGCCCCCGCAGCTCAGTTCCAGGGTCCGGAGAAAGGTACGATCCTCCGCGCTCAGCTCAGCATCGCGCAGCAAATCAGGCCGGTTGCGCAGCGTTTTCTTGAGCGCCTGCTCCCGCCGCCAGCGGCGAATTTGCTCATGGTTTCCGCTGCTCAACACCTCCGGCACCGCTAGCCCACGAAATTCGGCGGGGCGGGTGTAGTGGGGATAGTCCAGCAATCCACCAGCACCGTGAGTCGAGCTTAGGCCGGCTCCCGCCGCGCTTTGCAGCAGCGCATCCGCCTGTCCGAAGCTTTCGTTCTCCGAAGACGCGTCATTGCCCAGCACCCCTGGCAGGAGACGCATGGTGGCGTCCAGCACCACTGCGGCAGCCAACTCACCGCCGGATAACACATAATCTCCAATCGAAAGCTCCTGGTCCGCGACCAGCTCAGTGATTCGCTCGTCGACCCCTTCATAGCGCCCGCACAGCAGCACCACTCGCTGCGCCTGGGCCAGTTCGCGGGCCTTCGCCTGAGAGAATTTTTTCCCCTGCGCGGAAAGCAATATCACCGTCTCCCCCTGCGCAGCCCTTTCTGATTTGGGGGCGAGCCGCAGATGCTCCACTGCCTCGGCCAGAGGCTCGGGCTTCAGCACCATGCCCTCACCGCCCCCAAATGGCCGGTCGTCGACGGTGCGATGCCGATCGTGGGTGAACTCTCGCAGATCATGCACGCCCAGGCCCAGCAAACCGCCCTGGATCGCGCGTTTGACCACGCCGTGCTCGAAGATGCCGGAAAAGAATCCGGGGAAGATGGTGATGATGTCGAAGCGCATGGCCATTACTCCGATTCGTCTCCGTCCGCCGGCTGGGGTTCGACCAGCCGCTCCTGTTCGGTCAAAGGAGCCTGCATGGCCAGCAGGCCCAGGGGCAGCTCCATCTCCATTCGTTTGGCTTCGAGGTCTATCTTTCTCAGGTAGGCACGGACGAACGGTATGAGCATTTCCTCGCCGGCCGGTGTGCGAATGACCAGCATCGCCGGCCCCGCGCCTTCCGGTTCCACATCTGTGATCTCGCCGGCATCCTCGGCGGCGCCGCGGCCCACGTCGATCACCCTGACTCCCAGCAGGTCGCTGATATAGACGGCATCGCCATCGAGCGGCATGCGCTCTTCGCGTGGAATCACCACCTCGAAGCCACGCAAGGTCTCCGCCTCACCAATCGAATCGACCTGGGAGAATTTCAGGACCACACGTCCTTTGTGGAGCCAATGGGATTCCACCCTGGCTTCCCGCATCGTCTCGCGCATGGCGTCGGGCCGGGCCCCGGCCGGCGGACGAAGGAATAGCTTGCGGCCCGCGAAATTCTCTGGAAAGTCAGTAAAGATATCGGCCAGCACCTCGCCGCGGCGTCCCTGCGGGCGCACAATGCGGGCGAGTAACACCCAGGCTGCATGGGGCTCTGTCATTTTCCGGCTGCGGTTCTCAGTCGAAGGGCAGGGAGTCTCTAGCACTTTCGCAATTACTGTGGCCTGATAAAGACCGCGAGGTGTGGTTTTCTTTGAGAGAAAACCACGAAAAGGTCCGTCGCTCCGGTCTACACCAATTGCGAAACTGCTGGAGCAGGCACACGCGGTTGGGTGGCTAAGAATCAGCCGGCTTCCCGCCCTCATCTTCTTCGAGAATGTCCAGCGTGTAGCGATGGTGAAGTTTCATGCTCACCGCGCTCAGAATGGTTCGCATGGAGCGCGCCGTTCGGCCCTGTTTGCCGATTACCTTGCCCACGTCCGCAGATGCCACACGGAGGCGCAACACCGTGTTCTCGTCTCTGGCCACGGCCTGCACCTCGACTGCTTGCGGGTCGTCAACCAGGGCTTTGGCGATCTCCGTGACTAGTTGTTGCATATCGTCATGATTCAGTTCTTGCATCATCGGAGCGGCCTCAAATGAACCAACCAATGCAGGATTGCCGCGGCAATCTGCTGTCAACGCAGACGTACTTCAGAAACCGGCGCTGGCTGGCGTCCCTTCATGACCGAGCATTAGACCGCTTTTGCTGTGGTTGTGTCCAGAGCGTTTTCAGGAGCATTACAGAAGCGCAGCAATCTCCCATGATAGCCCCGCGCAAGTGCAGACCCGCACCACTTTGCTGTGGCGAAAATGCTCCCATAGGGTCTGGGCTTCCGCGCGCCAGGTTCTTGCCGAAAATACCTCGGGGCAGCAGGAGAGAAAAGCTAGGCTGCGGTGGCGGCCGGCGCGTAGGCAGCGAGCAGCTTGGCCACGCGTTCGGAGAGTTGTGCTCCGTTGTTGGTCCAGTGCTCTATGCGCTCACGCTTCAGATCGACGGTGGCCGGACTGGTGCGCGGGTTATAGGTACCCACTACCTCGATCGACCGGCCATTCCGGGCGCGGTCCTTCTCAATCACAACAACACGATAATACGGCTGCTTCCGTGCACCGAAGCGAGCCAGACGAATCATCAACACAGGCGTAAATCCTTTCAGATCTTCTTCCCTGATGGGGTGAAATCCGGGTGGGTTTTGGGGTAGTGATGTGCGGGGCAAAATCTGCCGCTACAGCATTTCACTCGGCTCCCAAACACCAAGTATCGCCGGTTCGAACGCATTGCGCAAGTTTCCCGCTTTGCATTCAGGGATTAAGACAGGGGAGCCGGACATCGCCGCGGAAGCCTAAGCGACTGCGTCCAGATACCTGGGAAAGAGGGGAGTCGAATACTCTTGGATGAATGCCGTGAGTTTGACCAGCATCGCGCTATAAGTAGCGACGGCGCGATGCGCATTCACAGATGCTCCCACAGACGAAGCCGATAGCAAGTATTGGGCCAAAGACAGCATGACGCATAGCCGGATCTGGAAAGCGTCGCTGCGCAAACCTTCCAGCATCTCTTGATCCACCCCTTCGCCATGCTCGGCAGCGTAGTCGGCCAGCTGAACCAGGACTGGGGAATTTTTATACATCGCCCACAGGCCTTTGCAGCCGTGGATGCGTTGCCAAACGTCTTTGGTGGTGACCTGAACTTCACTCTTGTACAGAAAGCGCTCGCTGATTTCTTCGATACCCCAGTCATTGCAACGCAACTGACTGATGATCCCGTCCCAGCTCTTAGCGCGACGCTTCATTTGCTGCCTGCGCCAGAATCCAGCGTAGGCAACCAACAAGGCAGTAAGGATTACCTGGAGCAGTCGGCAATATCATGTTTTTATTTCACCTGCATTCGAACCAGCGCTGTCCGTGCAAGCTTGGCTCGCCCTGCAAGTGTAACCAAAAACTGTTCCATTTGTGGACTGAATTCACGCCGACGTACGTCTTTAGTTGTAAATGCCCACACCAAAAAACCGAGTTCGAAGAGGTAGGCAACCCCGCGAAATGGTTCAAGGGTATTCGGTCCACCGTTGTGACGCTCTGCCAGGCTGACAATCAAATCTGCGGCACTGTAAAAGGACAACGCGGTGGCCAGTTGCAGCACCCTGTCTTTCCAGCCAATGCCCAGCAACGTGGGCGAAACCCACTGTTAACGCAAAGATAGCTATGCGCAGCAACCCTACCGTAAGGTCCATGGGGGCCTTGATGTCATAGACTTTGTTGCCGGTGGGATGAACATGCGAGGCGAGCAGGGTTCCGCCCGCCACGGCGACCACGATCAATGCGATGAAGACTTTAATCGTTCCCGGCGGCAGTGAGGCATGGACCGGACGCAAGACATGCCAGGCAATTTCGAGAAGCACCCCCAGTTCGATCAGATACTGGAGGGGCAGCATCGCGAGAGCCACGGACTGCCCAACCTGGTGTGATGACAGGCCTATCAAGGCGCCGACGCACGACGTCATTGAACAGATTAAAGGCGATGTAGAGGGTGAAGACGGGGAAGGTCTTGTATTGCTGCCGGACGAGCAGAATGACCAACAGCGCAATCTCTGCCAAAAGGCCAAGAATACTGAACGCTGGATACCAGGCCTGCAGACTCATATTGCACCCTTACAGATGCAGCATAGCCCATGGCGCCCCGGTTCTGAAAGCCACTTATCTACCCGAAGATACAATAGACCAGAAACATTGTAACGGGCTGGCATGTGCGGAGACGGAAGCTCCTAGGAGTCCAGCGACAGTCAGGGCGCGGATCAAATTCATTTTCACGGAAAACTCCTGGTGCGCAAGAAGCGCGTGATCCCAGGTTACCTTTGTCGATGACCCGCCGCTACAACTTTCGTGTGATTATTACTAAGTATATAACTTTAAATCGCTAGTAACACCCCGCTCTCGCTGCCAGGGTGTCTCTCTACTCCGCATGCCGGATCAAGTTTGGCGTAAACCGCCTGGGAAAGGTGGTAAAACTCAAGGCACCGGGATGCGTAACTTTAGTACTGTGAGGCCGGGAAAGGTGGCCTTTTTAGGGGATTCCCGTTCCTTCTGCTTCTGATTATTATCTGTTCATGGATATCTCCACTCGCAGTCGCAACCGATCGTCCTGTCGAACTCCGCGCTGCGGTTCGCTTTCCATTGTGCGTACCGATTACCATTTGCACGGAAACGGGAGACCTGCCGGCGGTTACGGAAAATATTTCCGCCAACGGTGTTTTGTTTGAACTCGCCACTTCACTCGAAGTGGGGAGTATTGTTAGCTTCACGATTGCAATGCCGGCCGAAGCAATGGGAACCCCCACCGATGTTGTATTGCACTGCACAGGCCGCGTGGTACGCTGCACACAAGATGTAAAGACGACGCATGTCGCTGCAGTCATTGATAAATATCACTTTAGTCACTGAAGCTATTTTGGTCTCTGAACCTATGGTATCTGCCAAGCCTGAATTTCCCGATGCCGGTCCTGCCGACGGCGCATTTGAGCCCGATGAGGGCGCGGACAACGCTGCGATTCGAATTGTTCTTGCCGATTCGCAGGCGATCTACCGGGTGGGTATCCGGAAGATCTTTGCGCTCGAAGATGATATCCGTGTGATCGCTCAGGTTGACACCCTGGCCGGCCTTCACTCGGCTATCCAACGCTTTCCTACTGACATGGTCCTGCTCGAAGGCAATTTGATTGCCGGCACGATCGATGCCATTCCTGAACTGGTCCGCCGGGCTCCACAGCTCAAGATCATTGTCCAGTCGGCGCAGAACGATGAGTCCAACACGGTCGAACTCTACCGTCGCGGTGTCCGGGGCATTATCCCTCGGTCCATCTCGCCCGACCTGCTGGTCAAGTGCGTTCGCAAAATCGCCGCCGGGGAAACGTGGATCGATAACCAGTCGATCAATTGGGTGATCGAGGCTTACCGCTCGCAGGCAACTGCGCTGACCAGCCCGCGAACCCAGCCACGCCTTTCACCCAAGGAGCTGGCGATCATCACCTGCATCACTCAGGGCAAGCGCAACAAGGAGATTGCCTACCAGCTTGGGACCACGGAGCAGGTCATCAAAAATTACCTGCGCAAGGTCTATGACAAGCTTGGCGTCTCTGATCGCCTCGAGCTGGCGCTCTATTGCCTGCATCATCAGCTGCACAAAAAGGCAGCCGGCACGGTGCCCGTGAGCAGTACCCCCATGAACGAGCCCCTCGCTGTCAACAACGGCAAGCTCTAACTGAGCGCGGCTTTTCCTTCAAAGGAAAAGCCGCGCCGGTTTTTCAGAGCAGGTGGATAGATCCAAGTCTGCGGCGACTCGCGGGTTTTCGCGCGAGTCACCGCAGACCTTTTTGTATGAGGGCACGGTCAAGAGGTTGCGGAAATGGTCGCTGAACCTAGAAGAAATGATCCCTCAGCGGCTAAAGCCGGACCTGTTGGCAAACGCATACGTACGAGCTGAAGCTCGTACCCTTAAAAACCGGAGTGTTTCCCGAGGGCAGGCATGGTGCCGCGCCCACGGCGCTCGAGTCTCACAGGGATCGGTGTCCCAGCCCTGCCGGGCTGGGCTGACGTTTTGCGGTCGGCCCTCCGGGCCTTAGCGTTCGCGCCCTTCGTGCAGGTTTCCGTAGCCAGCTTAGTTGAACTGTGGAGACCATCCATCTGGGGTGTCCGCTCCTTAACGGTGCTGTCCGAAGAGCATCCAGACGATCAGGCTGAACAGGGCGGTGAAAAAGATCAGCAGGAAGCCGCCCAGCACCAGCGCCACTGTGCGCTGCTGCTCCGGCTTAGGCTTGGTGATGCCGAAGGCTCCGACGAAGCTCTCCACCAGAAAATTCAGCAATTTCATGACGTCTCTCAGTATCTCCCCAGGCAGCACTGGCGGCTACTGCTGATGCTGATACCATTGAGCCCGGATGCGGGGAGGAGGGCGGCATGAGTGATCAAGAAGCACTGGAGTTTGCATCGCCTCCTGGCCGGGACCTGCCCGACCCAGCTAGAGAAGCCCTCGATGAGCCTCATCTCACGGCCGAGGATCTGGAGCGGGAAATAGGCGACTCCGAAGCCTGGGATGAGGCATCGGAAGACAAAGATAGCGCCCCGAAGGCTAAGGCGGTCTGTAGGATTACGATCAGGTACGGTTACATAATGCGCTAGCCTTGCGGGGCTTCCCACGCACCCGATTCCGCGGAACGAAAAATAGCTTCGATCACCGCCATATTCTTGATCGCATCCGCCAGCGGAACCGGCACCGGCGTGCCTTCACGCACTGCCCGGGAAAAGACATCGCCTTGAATTGTGTATTGGTCGCAGGTAGGGAAGCTCTCGACCGTGATGCCGCCACCCAGCAGGTCACGGCCGTCGTCGATAAAGATGCGGCACGGGCGGTCGTTGGGTGCATTGAACGGGACTTCGATCTCGATGCGGCCTTTCGTTCCCAAAAGTTGCATTCGCTGGTAGGGGACAAGCTGCGTGCTGCAGGTAAACGTCGCGTGGCCCGAGGGGAACTCCATCATGGCGGAAGTCAACCGGTCCACTTGCAGCTTCGGGTCTTTCTCCAGCAGCGCCGATACCCGCAACGGCTCTTCGCCGAAGAGGAATCGAGAGGTGTTGATGGGGTAGCACCCTATATCCATCAACCCCCCGCCGCCGCATTCTGGAATGTTGCGGATGTTCTTGGGATCGGTGTTGAAGTAGCTGAAGAAGCCCTGGATCGAACGCAAAGACCCAATCCGGCCGGATGCAACCAGTTCGCGTGCGCGCAGCCACTGCGGATGGGTACGCACCATGAAGGCTTCGCCAATGATTACGCCGGTGCGCTGTTGCACCGGCAAAAGCGTCTTGGCTTCGGCAACCGTCATGCTTAGCGGTTTTTCGCATAAGACATGTTTGCCCGCTTCCGCAGCTTTGATCGACCAGGGGACGTGAAGCTGGTTGGGGAGTGGATTGTAAATCGCCTCAATCTGCGGGTCGGCGAGCAGCTCTTCGTACGATCCATAGGCCTTCGCGATGCCCAGCCTGCGTGCAACCTCTTTGGCTTTGCCCAGGTCGCGCGAGGCAATCGCGGTCACCTCGGTCCAATCACCCTTTTGCATGGCCGGTAGAACTTTCTTAACCCCGATTGCGGCCGTGCTCAGAACTCCCCAGCGAACTTTGTTTGGCATAGACGGTCATGATAGAGCATTTTTCATTTCTACTTCTGCTTGCGCCCGGGCCACACGGGATCGCGCTTTTCCAGAAAGGCCTGCAAGCCCCTCTCTAAAATCGGGACTGTTGCGGATCTTTTCATTCCAGCGCATCGCCCGCGCCAGATCGCGGTCAAGGCGATCCTTGGCAAAGCCGCTCAGCAGTTTTTTTATCGCGCTCATCGATTCCGGACTGTTCTTGAGCAGCAGTGCCGCCAGCGCTTGGACGCGCGCGGACAGTTCGCCCTCAGGCACCACCTCGGTCACCAGGCCCATCGACAGGGCCTCCTCGGCATCGAGGATTCTGCCCGAGAGCAGCAGAGCCTTGGCCTTTTTCTCCCCGATCATCTCCAGCAGAAATACGGAGACGATGGCGGGGATGAAACCGATCTTCACTTCTGTGTAACCGAACTTCGCTTGGGGTGCAGCGAGGGTGAAGTCACACAGGGTCGCTAATCCTGTCCCGCCCGCGATGGCCGGTCCGTTCACCGCCGCGATGGTCGGTTTCGTCAGCTCGTACAAGCGGCGCATCATCCACATGGTCGCTTCCGCGTCCGCCCGCTGGTCCTCGGGGCGCTGATTGTTGAGCGACTTGAGATTCTCCAGGTCCATGCCGGAACAGAAGGCCGTGCCCGCGCCGGTCAGCACAACCACCCCGCACGGGCATGCGGCAGACTCGGCCAAGGCATGGGTAAGCTCGGCAATCATCTGCGGATTCAAGGCATTCCTGCGCTCCGGCCGGTTCATGGTAATGGTGTGGATGCCGGCGGCTTCCTTGATTTCCAGGGTTGCGTAATTGATGGCCACGGTGTCTCGATTGCTCCTCAGCGGGTTTAACAGGCTTCGACTGCACCGAATCTATCAGCGATGGCACGCCCCATGGCCAGCAATTCGTCCAGCGGACGTAACGGTGGGAGGTTCGCACCCAGCTTGCTTAGCTCGGCCAAAGCTGCCTCTGTGGCCACATTGCCCACCAGCGCGTCCTGGGCGAAGGGACAACCGCCCTGCCCACCCAGAGCCATATCCAGGCGGCGGCAGCCCGCCTGGTAAGCCGCTGCGACCTTCAGCGCAGCCTGCTCCGGGCGGGCGTGCAAGTGCGCGCCTAGCTCGATCCCGGGGATCTCTGCGAGCACCGCACTCACCAGCGAGTGGATCTGCCCCGGAGTGGCCACCCCCACGGTATCGGCCAGCGAAATTTGTTCAATGCCCAGCCCCTTCAGAGTAAGGCAGGCCGTCAATTACGTCTTCTTGCCGCCAGGGGTCGCCGTAGGGATTGCCGAAGGCCATGGACAGATAAGCCACCACGCCTAGCCCAGCTCGCGAAGCCTGGCTGCATATGCTTCTGAGCGTTTGGCGCGCCTGCTGAAGTGTCTGTCTTTGGTTGCGCTCAAGAAATGTGGCGGAGATGGAATAGGGAAAGCCCAGGGTGCGCACCAGCTCCGGTGCGAACAGCCCGCTCCGCACCCTGCTCGTTGACCACGATGGCGATAATCTCCACTGCGGAGTCCGGATCGAGCAAGCGCGAGAACCCGCTCCGAATCGGCCATTTGCGGCACCGCCGATGGGGACACAAAGGAGACAGCGTCCATATGCGTGAAGCCCGCGGCGGCCAGGGCGCGCAGGTAATCGGCCTTGACCTCCGGCGGAATCTGTTGCGGCATGGCCTGCCAGGCATCCCGCGGGCACTCGATGATCTTGACTGGCGGTGTGGTCACTGCGGCATTCTCCGGGCACTTACTACCGCGCCAGCAGCCACAGTACGCTGAAGCCCAGCAGATGAATCACAGCTACCTGCATCAGTACTTTCCACGGCGGCTTCCACTTCATGGCTACGGTCGCGTACAGGCCATAGAGAACCCACTGCGCATACAACATGATCTGCGACCAGCTGTCGCTGGTCTGCTCGGAGAGGCCCAGCTGGGGCTGCTTGAGCAGCAGCGCGTAAGGGTAGAGGAGCCGCAGTTTGAGCAGCCCTCGCGCGCCCATCAGGGGCAGAATCTCCGCCGTCTTGACCGCCGCAAAGGTGATCGCGACCCCGGCCAGCAGCGGCCACCACGCCAGCCACCCGGCCGTGGGCCTTTATTTTCCTCTTGCTGGTTCCAGCCCTCTTGGGACGCGGCAGTGTCTGCGAGCTCATGATCCGAGCATAACGCTGGACACGGGGGAAGATTGCGCAATCCTGCGGGCCGCCATCCAGGCGCACCTTTGTGATCATGTCGGAGGGTTGGGACAAGAGTTGTCCACGGTGTTTTTTCGCCAGGCCACAAAGAAAAAAGCCAGGGGCTAAAGCCCTCATCCGGCGCGGCAGTACGGCCCGGCTAAAGCAGTGCCCTGATACAAAACACGAGTTTTTCGGCAGCCTGTAAAGCCCAGATTTTGCTGGAACTCAACGCCCGACTAAACAGGCTGCGGAAAAAGTTGGAGCGCGATGAAAATGAGTGCCCTCAGCGGCTAAAGCCGGACATGTTCACAACAACTAGTTGTACGGTCTGAAGACCGTACCCTTCAAAAATCAGACTTTTTCCGCAAGCTCTAAAGCCGCGCCCGATACAAAGCATCAGAGCCTTGTATACCCGGGAATTTGAAGCTTGCGAGCTAGCGGGGGACGAGGAAGCTGTCTGGTATGGGCGCCTCGTCAGACTCCTGACGCTTGTTCAAACCGCCGTAGCGGCGTTCGCGGCGCTGGTAGTCGGCGATGGCTTCCAGCAGATGGATGCCGCGAAAGTCTGGCCACAAGCGCTCGGTCACGTAAATTTCGGAATACGCCATCTGCCACAGAAGAAAATTGGAGACGCGAAACTCGCCGCTGGTGCGCACCACCAAGTCGGGATCAGGCATGTGCGCCGTGTACAAATGGCGGTGCACGTCTTCTTCGCTGATCTGCTCCAGGGAAAGATTTTTGGAGGCAGCTTCGCGAGCCAGCGCCTGGAAGGCGTCCACCAGTTCGCTGCGCGCGCCGTAATTGAGCGCCAGCGTCAGCACTGTGCCGTTGTTGTGGGCGGTGGCTTCGGCGGCCCACTGCATCTTCTCCTGCACTTCGGAGGGAAGCTCGTGGGTGCGGCCGATATAGCGCGATGCGCACATTGTTGTCGTTCATGCGCTCCACGTTGTCGACCAGGTAGGAGCGCAGCAGACGCATCAGGAAGTTGACTTCCGTCTTGGGTCGGCGCAGGTTGTTCTCGAGCGAGAAGGCGTAAAGGGTAAGCCAGGGCAGGTTAATGCGCGAGGCCGTCTCGACGACGAACTGGACCGACTCGGCGCCTTGCTGATGCCCTAGAAAGCGCCTGAGGCTGCGCTTGCCTGCCCAGCGTCCGTTGCCGTCCATAATGATGGCTACGTGCTGTGGCAGGCGCGCCGGATCCAGTTGGCGGTAGATGGCCTGCTCTTCGGGAGAAAGTTCGGCTGCGCGGCTCGCTGGCAGGAATCGCAAAACGATTGCCTTTCCTTACGACCGTAGCACATGGCCGACTCCCCCGCAAAGCCGTCGGGGTAGAGCCGCAGCGGAGGGGGAGCCCATGGTTTAGTGCTGGCCTGGCAAAGCGCTTTAGGCGCTTCTACGGCGTCCCATGGCCAGGTCGCGTACCTGGTTCAGGAACATCGAGCGCTGCAGCGTATCCATCTGCGCGATGTACGGAGCCAGCTCCGCCAGAAACGGATCGCCGAGAATCGATGCCGTCTCTTCGTGGCGCCGGCTGCGCGCATCCCGAAGCAAGTGGCAAATATCGATTTCCAGCGCGGCGGCGAGACGCGCCAACGAAGATAGCGTCGGCATGGCCTTGCCGTTCTCGATTTTGGAGATGTAGGTGCGCGGCACCTGCATGCGGCCAGCGAGCTGCCGCTGGCTCAGATTGCGGCCCTTGCGTAGATCACGCACCGCGCGCGCGACCTGCAGGCTGTTGTCTTCCGCCACAGCCTCTTCCGGTTCGCCGGCAAACTGCGGGACGAGCCGTTCCGGTTCCTCAACTTCGAGGGGTTTGTGGCAGCGTCTGCAAAGAGAGTTTGCAGTGCGGAACTGCACCAAGAGTGCAGCGCTCACACCGAAGAACCTCACGCGCCTCGACGGTTGCTAGGGTAGTTGCCATAATTTTGTAACGGAGCGCCAGAGCAGGGCGATCCTGATAAGAAGCGCCTCTTTTTAGATCACCTTGCATGTCCTCATGCCAAGTATCCGTTTAGCGACGGTCCCTACCTGATTCATGATTACAGTGATGCAGGGTATCCCTAATGTCAAGTTAAAAAGTAGGGCCAAAGCGGAAAACGTGGTACGAATTTCGGAAGAAAGCCTAGAAAACCCGGAGCCGGACGGTTGTCTGTGCAAAAAGGTACACAATGACCGCAATAAAATGCACACGACCCGAAGCATGGACTCTCCTCAACGAGTACACCCAATCGACAGGTCTTCTCAAGCATGCGCTCGCGGTCGAAGCTTGCATGGAAGCCTACGGCGAAGAGCAGGCATCCACGCGCGAACTCAGTGGGGACAAGGCTAGCGAGCTGATTGAGACTTACCGCATCACGGGTTTGTTGCACGACTTCGATTACGAAAAATATCCCAGCGCAGCAGAACATCCCTTCGTCGGAAATAAGATTCTTGCCGATCAAGGATGGCCGGAAGAGATTCGCGCGGCCATCTTGGGACATGCACAGTACTCCGGTGTGGCGAGAGATACGCATCTTGCCAAGGCCCTCTTTGCCTGCGATGAATTAGCCGGTTTTCTCACCGCTGTTTCGCTCGTCAAGCCAACCAGATCGATCTTCGACGTAGACGTGCAAAGTGTGCGAAAGAAGCTTAAAGACAAGGCTTTCGCGCGTGGTGTACACCGTGAAGACATCCTCCAGGGCGCGCAGGAACTGGGTGTGGATCTGGACGCCCACATAACCTTCTGCATCGCCGCGTTACGCCGCCACGCTGTCGCGCTGGGCCTGGGCGGAGTGACCGCGCCGACCCCTCGCACATAACTTCTCTCCATTCGAAGCCGGGTCCGGAAGCAGCTCAACGGTGATCGATCCCGGTTGGCTTCCGCTTTCTGCGGAGATCCGCTGTAATGGTAACAATAAGTGTTTCTTTTCCAGTTGATTCCAGTTGCTTGTCCGCTGACCGTAATGGGGCCGGGTCCATTTCTCTCCCTGTCTATGGAACGGTTGAAGCGCAGTGTGCGCATCTTCGCCGCACGCGCGGACGTCTGCGAGGGATCTGCGAGGGAGGGGATGCGCAGGCAATTTTTGCCTGGCAAGAAACGCGTTTTTACCTTCTCTGTTACCGCTCCAGAACTGGTTGAACGAAGAGACTTGAAGCTCCCACCTTCGTGTTATTGGCGTGTGTGATTCATTCCGAGCCGCGATAGAGTTCTGAGCGGAGAGGATCGGAATTTTCGGGCGCCTCGGGATCAATGGCAAAGTCGAAAATCTCTCCCTCTGCGAAGCCCGGACTGGAGGGCAGGGGAACGAGGGCATACTCGCCCGGCGTGAGAACTCCCCGTGGCGTGAGCCGGTACCAGTCGGTCGTTCCGAAGCGCTGTTGCTTGACTCCGATCACATCGGGGTATTGGGAATCCCCGTGCTTCTCCTGCTGCTTGAGCTGGCCCATGGTCATCTTTCGTTGCCGTGCGCCGTTGGCCTTCGATATTCAGGCGCACGACAACCACGTCGGACCGCCCATTGTCGCTGCCTGAAACCCCGCGCAGGAAGAACTGCGGTGCCGCATCGTGCACCCGAACATGGGCTGCTTCCCCTTTGAACTCGATCGTGCGTCGTAGCTTGAGAGAGAAGCCGGAGTCGTCGGCGGTTGTGTCCGGGGGCCGTAACCGGACCAGCTCGCGTATACCCTTCCAGGTATCGAGCGCCCAGACATGCCCATAGGTCGGGAGCTGGAGACCTTCCGCCACGCTGATGTCGTCGGAGGAGACACTCGGCTTAGCCGACACCTGGGCCTGGCTCGGGGCGAGCGAGCAGTAACCGAGGATCAAAGCCAGGGAGAGGGTGCGATGGGATTGCATGTCAGATGTTCTTCTTTACCGGGCCGGCGGACCACACCATCCTAGTGCATTTTCACTTCCGCGCTGCACGATCAGGCTGAGGTGCGGCTTTTCTTGACGAAGATCAATCAATGTACGCCAGGGAGGCAATTTAGGTCAGGGAGGGGCCGCTGCAGCCGGCGCGCGGGCGCCAGACTGCCAGAGCAAGGCCGCTGGTCTGCGGGGGAATGAACCGGGGAAGAGACTAAAAGGTGTAGAGCACGTAGCCGGCGAGCAAAGCAAAGACGGTCATCACCAGGATCGCTTCCAGCTTTTGGTAGTCCGGGGCTGCGCCGCTAAAGTGATAGCGTGCCGGCTTCTTGGGGTCGTACTGAATGGTGATCCGCTCGCCTACACTGTAAGGCGCGATGTGCTGGACTCCCTGATGGCAAAATTCGCCGTGATTCACCTGTCGCCCATCCCCTGCCTGATAGGTAAATCTAATCTGATAGTGGCCCGCATTGCCCCCCAGGTGATCGTGGTATCGCACCCACTCACAGGAACCCACGATCGCATCCGCCGTAGGCCAGGAATGGGAGGGTGTAAGTTTCCAAAGTACGTTAGTCATAGTCATAGTCGTCTCTTTCGACCGGCCATCTTTCAGCCACAGGGGATGGCCGAAAGATAAATCTGATGCAGTATGTCACGTTCGGGGGATGTTGAAAATAGGGAAAATGTGCCTATTGTGGGGCAAATGCGGTACTAGCGCAATTCGCTACTGGAGTGGACACAGCAAAGTAGCCTGACAGTGCAGAGCAGAAGTGAAAATACCCGGAGATGGTATGCTGGCAAGTTTCTTATGGTCAACCCAAACCCAGACCCACCCGTAGCCGAACCGGCTGCTGCAGTTCTCCAACCTGCTGGCTTCGAGGCTCGACCCGCAGACCCGCAAAAGTATTGCAAATAAAGGGGGTATGGAGGCGCTGCTGCTGGCTTTAGGGCAGCAGCAGCAGGTAATCCGCGAGGGCGGAGGCGCCAAGGCGATTGAGTCGCAGCACGGCAAGAAGCGTCTGACGGCCCGGGAACGGCTGGCGTTGCTGCTTGACCCCGGGGAGGATTTCCTGGAGTTGGGTCTCTTTGCCGCCTTTGGCATGTATGAAGAGTGGGGTGGCGCGGCGGCCGCCGGGGTGGTGACCGGCCTGGGGTGGGTCGCGGGCCGGCTGGTGATGGTTATCGCCAATGACGCCACCGTGAAGGCAGGCGCGTTCTTTCCCATGACCGCGAAAAAGGTTCTCCGGGCCCAGACCATAGCCATGGAGAATCGGATTCCCACCATCTATCTGGTTGATTCTTCAGGCGTTTTCTTGCCGCTCCAAGAGGATGTATTTCCCGACCAGGACGACTTTGGACGGATTTTCCGTAACAACGCCGTGATGAGCGCGCAGGGTATCCCCCAGATCACCGCCATTATGGGCATGTGCGTGGCCGGTGGGGCATATCTTCCGGTCATGACCGATCACGTTTTGATGACCGAGGGCAGCGGGCTGTTTCTGGCCGGACCGGCACTGGTGCAGGCGGCGATCGGCCAGAAGTACTCCGCCGAAGAGCTGGGCGGGGCCACCATGCATGCGGAGATCTCGGGCACGGTCGATTTCAAAGAGCCAAACGACCATATGTGCCTGGCCCGGCTGCGATCGCTGGTGGCCCGGCTGGGCCACGGGCCGGCGGCGCCGTTCGACCGTGCGCCCTATGATCCGCAGCGGGATGCGCCGAAGTTTGCTCCACAGGAGCTCTACGCTCTGCTCGATCCGGACCCGTCCAAGGGCGCGAGCAACAGCTATGACATGCACGAGGTGATTGCCCGGCTGGTCGACCGTTCGGAATTTGACGAATACAAGGCTGATTACGGCAAGACTGTCCTTTGCGGGTACGGGCGGATCGGCGGCTTCGCGGTGGGGATTGTGGCCAACCAGAAGACCCATCAGACGCATACCAGCCAGACGGGGGAGAAGAGGGTAGAGTTCGGCGGCGTGATCTATGCCGAGAGTGCCGAAAAGGCGGCGCGCTTCATCATGGACTGCAATCAGAACCTGATCCCGCTGATCTTTCTTCACGACGTGAACGGCTTCATGGTGGGACGCGATGCGGAGTGGAGCGGCATTATCCGCGCCGGCGCGCAGATGGTCTCGGCGGTAGCCAACTCCACCGTGCCCAAGATCACGGTTATTCTTGGCGGCTCGTTTGGCGCCGGGCACTACGCCATGTGCGGCAAGGCCTACGACCCGCGATTCCTCTTTGCCTGGCCGACTGCGCGCTATGCGGTGATGAGCGGGGCCTCCGCGGCAAGCACGCTGGTGGAGATAAAAATCCGCCAGATGGAACGCGGGGGCAAGCAATTGAGTGAGGAGGAGAAGAGCCAGGTCTGTCGCCTCCATCAAAGCGGCCTACGATGAGCAGACCGATTGCCGTTACGCCGCCGCCCGGCTGTGGGTGGATGCCATCATCGATCCGGCCAAGACGCGCGATGTGCTGCTGACCGCGCTCCAGGCGGCGGCTCTCAATCCGGTTGTCGCAAAGTTCAACCCCGGAGTGATTCAAACGTAATATTTCTGTCCTCACCAGGAACTATTCATGTCCCTCCATGAAAGCCGCACACGAGGCATCCCGTAGTACCGCATACAGGAAATCCGGTGTCACGCACGGCTGTTAGAGGGATCTGCTGTGCGCCTTTCCCTCTAACAAGCGCGCTATGCGGGGAACCCATAAACCGTGGGTATGAGGAGAGTTAGGAGATAGCATTCTTCACGACTGTCGAGCCGGTCTTTATGGTCGGCCTGTGTCTCGATCTCGTCTTGAGATCGTCCCAATCGAAAGGTCCAAGTCTAATTTCCGACACTCGGGCACGCATGCGCATCATCGCGTCTTGTGCCTGGCGGGTCTCGATCGCGCTGGTATCTGGCACAAGTCGAGCTACCGGCACTCCGCGGCGGGTAATAACGACTGCTTCCCCCCGCTCCACCCGATCCAACAGAGCGCTCAATTTGTTCCTCGCCTCGGAGACTCTGATCGTGATCATTGCTTTCCTCAAGCTCCATCAGCTTAAGCCTTTGATTGCACTCGCCGTGTATGCTGCTTTAAATCATGAAACGGGTCATCACGGCGGCTGTCCTCGTCCCCCTGGTTCTGCTGCTCCTGTTGCGGGGATCCTTTTTGCTGGTGGTCGTGGCAACGGCTTTGGTGGCCGAGCTTGCTACCTGGGAATACATCTCCATCGCCGACGCGCACGGGTCGCGCATCCCGCGCACCCTGGTGCTGATTGCCATTGCTGTTCTCTTCGCCGCGACCTTCCACGATCCCTTTCTGATCCTGCCGGTGATCGGCCTATGCAGCCTGGTATTGCTGCTGGTGTGCAGCTTTCGCTCGCCCCTCGAGCGCGTGCTGCCGGATACCGCCTTCTCGGTTTTCGCCCTGATCTACATCGGCCTGACCCTGGCCACCGTGCCGTTGGTTTGGGCTCAGCAGGACGGCCCGTTCGCTGCTGGTCTTCCTGTTCTGCATCGTCTGGACCGGCGACACGGCAGCTCTCTATGTCGGCCGCAACTTCGGGCGCACCAAGCTTTCGCCGCGCATCAGCCCCAACAAAAGCTGGGAGGGAAGCGCCGCTTCGCTTGCCGGCAGCCTGCTCATCGCCGCAGGCGCTGGTAGCACTCTCTCGCGCGCTCGAAAACAGGTCGATCTTCACCCTCCATTTTGCCGGTCCGCTGGCTCGCTGGCTGGGGCTGGCCGTGGTCTTGAATCTCTTCGCCCAGGTGGGCGATTTGGTTGAGTCCGCAATCAAGCGCGGCGCCGGGGTGAAGGATTCGGGCGCCATGCTTCCCGGCCACGGAGGTATCCTGGACCGCATCGACGCCCTCCTGCTGGCCGCTCCAGCGCTGTGGTACGCTCAATGGATTCAGGAGTATTTCCAGCGGGTCAGCTTGCGTTGAAGCACATCTGCATCCTCGGTTCTACCGGTTCCATCGGAACCAGCACCCTCTCTATCATTGAGCGTTATCCGGAGCGCTTCGCGGTCGCTTCGCTGGCCGCCGGCACGCAATGTGGATCTGGCCTTTGCGCAATGCCAGCGCTGGCGCCCGCTGGTGGTTTCGATGGCCACGGAAACGCTGGCTAGCGATCTGGCCTCGCGGCTCAAGGCGGCAGACCTCGGCGGCATCGAGGTGGTTTATGGCACCGCGGGAACGGTGCGTGCGGCCACTTTATCCCGGGTGGATTTCGTGGTCTCGGCGATCGTCGGCCTGGCAGGACTCGAAGCTACCTACGCCGCCGTAGCCGCGGGCAAACCCGTCGGCCTGGCCAACAAAGAGGCCATGGTCGCCGCCGGAGAGATCCTTACCCGGTTGGCGCGCCACGGCAACGTGCCCCTGCTTGCCCATCGACTCCGAGCACAATGCCATCCACCAGTGCCTGCGTGGAGGATGCCGCGCAGGAAGTCCGCCGCATCTGGCTGACCGCTTCCGGCGGCCCCTTCCGCCAGCTCCCGCTGGATCAGTTCCAGTACGTCACGGTGGAGCAGGCGCTACGCCATCCCACCTGGATCATGGGCCGCCGGGTCACCATCGATTCCGCCACCATGCTCAATAAGGGCCTGGAAATCATCGAAGCCTGCCGTCTCTTCGACCTCCCCCCTTCCGCCGTCCGGGTCACCGTACATCCGCAATCGACCGTACATTCGCTGGTGGAGTTTGTGGATGGCAGCATCCTGGCGCAAATTTCCGTCACCGATATGCGGCTGCCGATTCTTTACGCCATGAGCTTTCCCGAGCGGGTACCGAGCGAGCTCACTTTTGATATGGCGGCTCTCGGGCAATTGAGCTTCCAGCCTCCTGATTTTGAACGATTTCCCTGTCTTCGCCTGGCCTACCAGGCAGCCGAATCCGGGGACGCGGCCTGCATCGCGCTCAATGCGGCGGACGAAGTGGCCGTGGGGGCATTCCTCGAAGGCACCATTCCCTTTACCGGCATCCCGCGTACAATTGAGCAAGTTCTTGAGGCAACGCCGTCGAGGCATCCTGAAACGATCCAGGAAGTCCTTCAGCTAGACGAGGAAGCGCGGCGGATCGCGCACAGCGTGGTGTCAGGGTTTTCGCCGGTGCTGCGTTGAATCTTTTCGATGCGGGCGCTTTGGGCCAGAGGAAGCATCCAACCGTTGCGGCAAAGTTCACCGTATAGCGTGGAAATATGCTCACCGCAGGCGGTTCATTCCAGTCAATACTCCGGTAGTTCGGTGCCCCGGCAACCCGCGCTGGATCCGGCAGAGAGGTAAATGAGCGGATTACTATGTCCTTTTTCCTGACCAGTACGGTTTCCATGCTCGTTGTGCTCGGCATCATGGTCCTGGTGCACGAGTTCGGCCACTTCGCCGTCGCCAAGTTGTGCGGCGTGCGGGTCGAAGTTTTCTCCGTGGGTTTCGGCAAACGTCTTTTCGGTTTCCGCCACGGAGACACCGATTACCGGCTCAGCCTCTTGCCCCTTGGCGGCTACGTCAAAATGTCGGGAGAAACACCGGGTGAAGAGTCCACCGGTGACCCGGCTGAATTCAACGCCCATCCCCGCTGGCAGCGCATCCTCATTGGTCTTGCGGGTCCGGTATCGAACTTCCTGCTTGCTCTGCTGCTCATGACCGGCTTTTACATGATGCATAACGAGGTGGAGGCTTTTCGCGGCCAGGCAGCCAATATCGACTTTGTTTCCGATCACACCGCCGCCGCCACCGCCGGACTTAAGGCGGGCGATGTCATGACCCGCTTCGATAATGTCAACAACCCGACGTGGGAGCAGGTTTCGATTCGCGCTGCGCTCAACGTAGGACAAACCGTCCCGGTCGATGTCAGGCGCGATGGGCAGACCGTCAGCACCCAGTTGGCGATTCCCAACCCCTCGCGGATCGGACGACTTCGACTTTGACACCGTCGGTTTCGTGCCCCGCATGCAGGATGATCCGGTCCGCGTCCGCCAGATTGAGCCCGGAATGCCGGCAGCCAAGGCCGGTCTCAAGGCCGGCGACCAGATTCTTTCCGTCAACGGGCTGACCCTCCACTCCAGTCGATGCCATGCTCGCCTTTCTGCAGCAGGACAATGGCCGGCCCATCAATCTGACCGCGCTGCGCGACGGCCAAACCTTCCAGGTTGAATTGCAGCCCGTCATGGCGGACGAGCCCAATGGGCACAAGCTCTACCGGATTGGTTTTGCTCCGAACCTGCCGCCTTTCAAGATTCAGCAGCTCCCGTTTCCTCAGGCCTTACACCAGTCGGTTCGTTTCAACCTGCGCTATTCCGGTCTGATCCTTGAAGTACTTGCAGCGCATGGTCACGCGCCGTTTTGCGGTGCAGGATCTGAGCGGGCCGATTGGCATCGCCCGGCAAACCGGACTGGCCGTGGAGGAACCCGGCTGGCAGCCGATTATCGGGCTCATGTCCATCATCAGCCTCAATCTGGGCATCTTCAATCTTCTGCCCATCCCGATTCTGGATGGGGGCGTGATTGTTCTGCTGCTCATTGAAGGCGTGATGCGCCGCGATCTGAATCAGGAGTTCAAGGAGCGGATCTACCAGGCGGCCTTCGTCGTGCTGCTGATCTTCGCCGCGTTCGTGATGTTCAACGACATCTCCAAGCTCCAGGTCTTCACCAAGCTCAAGCCGTAGGGCTGGGATCGGAGAGTTGGGCGCCCTGCCCCGTCTACGCCGAGCGGCGTAGAGTAGCGATCTGCGGTTGCATCTCTCCACTACACTGACTTCACCCATGCCAGTTTCCCAAACCAGAATCCGCGTGCGCTATGCCGAAACCGACCAGATGGGAGTCGTTTACTACGCCAACTTCTTCGTTTGG
Source organism: uncultured Acidobacteriaceae bacterium (assembly GCA_963746595.1). Taxonomy (GTDB): domain Bacteria; phylum Acidobacteriota; class Terriglobia; order Terriglobales; family Acidobacteriaceae; genus PALSA-350. The sequence continues at coordinate 144,540 of CAVVBS010000005.1, read as the reverse complement.
TTTGAGGTCGGCCGGGTCGAGCTGCTGCGCCAGCTCGGCTTCCATTACAAACAGATGGAGATCGACGACGATTGCCACATCCCGGTCGTCGAAGCCAACTGCCGCTACAAATCTCCCGCGCGCTATGACGACGAGCTGCTGCTGGAGACCAGCGTTTTGGCGTTGCGCCGCTCCGTCATCAAGTTCGGCTATCGCCTGCTTCGTCCAGCGAGTGACGGGGCCTCGTCTACCCTGCTTGCCGAAGGCGAAACCACCCACGTTACGGTCAACCGGTCGTTGCACAAGGTGCCATTGCCGCAGAAGTATGTGGCCGTTCTGACAGCAATTCCTCGTTGCCCCGTCCTGACCGTCTGTGCTCCCGAATTTCGCTGTCGAGGTTGGTGGCGTTAGCAAAACTTTATGCGCCTTTCTTCACGGAAAGGCACACACGCTCTGTCCATGGCGGCGTGGCAGGAATCCGGGGTGCCGCGCATCTGCTCGCTTATTACCCCGACGGGAGAAATGATCTAACCTGCATTCATGTCCCGCGCCCTAGGCGTTGTGCTTTTTCCTGTCGGGTGCCTGTGCTTTGCCATCCTGCTTGGCCTGCCAGGCGCCATATACGCGCCCGATGCGGGCCAATACCGTCTGCTCGCGCTCGGCCAGCGGGACGCCGTCCCTGCGCCGTTCTCCGCTCGTATTCTGGGCCCGGCCACGGCCGGCTGGCTGGGCCGCGTCACCGGCCTCGGCGTCGACACCGGCTTCTTGCTCCTGGGCATCGTTTGCCTGGTGGCGCTGATTGCCCTGGTCGCCGGGCTGCTGTGGTCCTGGCGGGCTCCCATTGCGATCTTTGCGGGAGTTTTCCTGATGCCTTTCTGGGTCGATATTTTCCACGATTACTATCTGCCCGACCTGCTGCATGCCACCATTCTGGCGGCTATCCTGCTCTGCCTGCTCTTTGGCCACAACGGACTGGCCTTGCTCCTGCTCTTTCCCGCCTACCTGGCGCGCGAGTCCACTCTTCTTGCTGGCCCTCTGTTTGATTTTTGCCTGCTGGCGACGCATTCCACTTCGCTCCGCCGGGATCGGGCTTCTGGCCATGGCCGCCGGCGTTTTGGTCAGCCGGCACTACGGCCAATCCGGTCCCGCCAGTGTCCACGGCCTGAGCGGCGGAGCCTATATCCTGGGCAAGCTCTTCTGGAGTTTCTTCAAGAATGTTCTCGGGCTGCCGCTCTGGAGCAATACGTTGCCGGAATGCAACCCTATCTGGGTCACGGCGCTGCCGCACCCTCTCGGCGCAATTCGAGTCGATCGGAGTGTGCCGGCCTGCCCTCTGGGGTCCAGGCCGCCTGTTCCTCGCCTGGTTTGGCATCTTCGGGATCGGCCCAGCGCTGGCGGTTGTCCTGTGGCGGAGGATGGTCCCTGCTACTCTCCGGTCAGGGGCGGGATCTGCAAACTCACTCCCGGCATGGTCATCGTCTTCCGCTTCTGCATCGTCTACGGCGTCATCAGCATCCTGATGACGCCGCTGCTCGGGGCGAGTGCAGACCGCCTGGTTGAGTACGGGTGGCCCTTCTACTTTGTCGTGCTGCCCTGGTTCATCTTCGCGTCTTACGATCTCCGCGGCATTCCGCTCTGGCCTGGATCCTTCTGCTTCACCTGCTCACCTGCTGGCTGGCCTGGTTCGCCTTCAGGCAGCAAAGCCCCAGTTTCCTGCTCGCCGGTCTTGCCGTGCTGGCCTTGAACGGGGTGGGTTACTCCCTGATTAGGCGGTCTTACCAAGGTTTCCACGAAGTTCTTCACCCCGGTAGGTTACTAAGTTATCCACAGTGTGGATAACCTGTGGATTCAGCCCGGTAGAGATCCGCCACTGTGATGATTGAAGCCGCCTGACGCAGCTATAAAACAATTACTGTGCCATATACAACGAAAGCCGCACATTATCTGCTTCTCGCGCCTATCCATGCGCCGCGCAGCCAATCTTAAATGCCACTGATATGACGACGAATTAGCAGAGTATCTTCCGACATAAGTGCTGACTCCGCTCACAAATTCAGTTCCGTTGCTGGCCTGTGTCATGGCAAGAACGCATAGATTCGGTCGAGTACCTTTTCTATCCGAAACCCGATTTGCAGGGTTAGCAAATGCAATCATGGGGCTATCCCATAAGCGTTAACCTTGTTGAGGGAGTTTTTCGTCAAACTCCCACAAAGTCGTCATCCTAAGCGGAGCGCCACCAAGCTCTCTGACGCGCGATAAAACTGTGAGGCGCTCCGCTCAGGGCGACGTTCTCGCGATGAGCTGAAGATGCAAAAAGGCATTGCTGTGACACAGACTAAGCGCCATGAACTTCAATATGTGGGGATGTCGCGCGGCTTGATGTGGGTGCGGATGAATGCCACGGTGCTTTCCAGGGATGTGCCCGGGCCGAAGACCTCGGCCACCCCCTGCGCCTTCAGGGCATCGATGTCCTGCCTTGGGATGGTGCCGCCCAGAACAACCAGAATATCGGTCGCCCCCCGCTCCTTGAGCAGCCCCAGGACGCGAGGAACAATCACGTTGTGCGCGCCGGAGAGGATGCTCAGTCCGATGCAGTCGACATCCTCCTGCAGGGCGGCATTGACGATCATCTCCGGGGTTTGCCGCAAACCGGTGTAGATCACTTCCATGCCGGCATCGCGTAGGGCCCGGGCGATGACTTTGGCGCCCCGGTCGTGACCGTCCAGACCTGGCTTGGCTACCAGCACGCGAATGGGGATTTTCGCTAGTGCTTCCGTTTCAGGCATCGGCTGGTCACTTGTCGCGGGCGACAACGAAATCCGGCATCCACAGCAGAGCCCGCTTGTAGTCGGACTCGGGCAACCCGGCGATGGCCGCGCGGGCGACTTCGGCGTATTGGAAGGCAGCCGTCAGGGCATATTGCACCGACCCGTGCCGGTTCAGGATGGCCAGCACTTCCTGATGGCTGGTGCGCTCGAAGCTGAGATCTTCGAGCACCCGGCGGATGGCCTCGTGCTCGTGCGCCGTTCCGTGCTCCAACGCATGGACCACGGCCAGCGTGGCCTTACCTTCTCGCAAATCGCTAGCTACCGGCTTGCCCAGCACACGCTCGGTGGCTGTCAGGTCGAGCACGTCGTCTACGATCTGGAAGGCGATGCCCAGGTTGCGCCCGTACTCCCCCAACTGCTCCTCGATCTCTTCGCTGGCCCCTGCCAGGACCGCGCCCAGCCGCATCGAGACGTCGAACAGGCAGGCCGTTTTGCGGTCGATCAGATCGTAGTATTCGGCTTCGCCCACCACCCGTCCCAGCTTTTCCATCTGCACGAACTCGCCCTCGACCATCTGCTGGGTCAGGCCGATCAGCAGGTCGAGAACCTTGAAGTTGCGCTCCTGCAGGGCGATGTGGAAGGCCTGCATGTAGAGCCAGTCGCCAGCCAGGACGCATTTCGAATTGCCCCAGGTGGTGTTGGCGGAAGGCCGGCCGCGACGGGTGTCAGCCCCGTCGATGATGTCGTCGTGCACCAGGGTTGCCGTGTGCACCATCTCCACCACAGCGCCCAGCCGCACCATGCCCTGACCGTGGTAGCCGAGCGATTTTGCCGCCAGCAGCAGCAGGGAAGGGCGAATGCGTTTGCCGCCGCCCTCGCGCAGGTGGTCGGCGATATCGGTGATGGCCCCCACACTGGAGACGGCATCGCGCACCAACTCGCTCTCGATGGCGCTCAAGTCGTCGCGCAGCAGATCGAAGACTTCTTTCGCCGTCGCTATCGCTTGTGTGCTCACTCACTCTCCAGGTGCTGGTTCTTGAACTCAGAAAAGCTCTGCACCGGTATTGCGACACAAAATTGCTTTATACCATTCCAGTCAAATAGCTACTAGCGGTTCCACGATAGGCGTAACCGGTGAACATGATCCAGACGGGGCTTTTCCCCAAGAAAAGACCCACCTCGCTGAGCCCGGATGGTGCACAGTAATCGTGGAACCGCTCTAATTTGACCGGTAATTGGTGAACTGCATGTCGATGCCGAAGTCATGACCCTTGAGCAGTGCAATCGTCTCCTGTAGAGTATCGCGATCCTTGCCCGTTATGCGCACCGTATCGCCTTGAATAGATGCCTGGACCTTTTTCTTCGATTCCTTGATAAGCTTGACGATCTCCTTGGCTTTTTCTCCGGGGATCCCCTGCTGCAGCGTGATCTTCTGGCGCACGCTGGACCCGGAGGCCGGTTCGATCTTGCCATATTCGAGCGCCTTCAAAGACACACCGCGCTTAACGAACTTTTGCTGCAGAATCTCTGTGACCGCCTTCAGCTTGTACTGGTCCGAAGAAGCCAGCTCAATGGCCTCGTCCCCCTCCAGCAGCTTGATTTCGGAGTGGGAGTCTTTGAGATCGAAGCGCGTCCGCACTTCCTTGATGGCCTGATCCATCGCATTCTTTACTTCCTGGACGTCGACCTTGCTGATTACATCGAACGAGTTGTCTGCCGCCATGGTCCTGTCCTTCCTCGATTATGAGCGCAAAAGCTGTTGCCTACCCCGAACCTACGACTCCGCGTCCGGCGCTACACCAAAAAAACGGAAGAAGTTGTTGGCAGTGCTGGAAGCGACCTGCTCTGCCGTAATGCCGCGCACCTCCGCCAGCTTATCTGCTACCCGGCCCACCCATGCCGGCTCGTTGCGCTTGCCGCGATAAGGGAGCGGCGCAAGAAACGGGGCATCGGTTTCTATCAGCATCCGGTCCAACGGTACCCTGGCTGCCACCTCGCGTATGTTTTCTGCCCGGGGAAAGGTGATGTTGCCTGCAAATGAGATGAGAAATCCGCAATCCAAGGCTCGCTTGGCATGCTCCCACTCGCCCGTAAAGCAATGCAGGATGCCGCCCAGGTTGGTCCCGACCCAGGCAGTCTCGATCATCTCCAGCGTGTCGTCCCATGCGTTGTTGCTGCCATCGGAGGGCCGGCAATGAATGATGATCGGGCGCCGCTTTGCCGCGGCCACCTCCATTTGTTGCGCAAAGGCCTGTTTCTGCTGCGGCCGAGGCGAGTGGTCATAATAATAATCCAGTCCGATCTCGCCCACGGCCAGTACATCCGGGTTGGCCAACAAATCGTCCAGTTTAGCCAGTGCGGCCTGGTCGGCAAGTTGAGCCTCGTGGGGATGGATTCCGGCCGTGGCCAGTACACGCGGGATCCCCGGTTTGCCGGCATAGCTGCGGCTCAATTCCAGCGCCTGCTGCATGGTGCCGGGCCCTTCGCCGATGCCAATAGACAGGACGGTGCGCACCCCCTGTTGCCATGCCCGCTGCAGCAGCTCCTCCCGATCGGCGTCATACCGCGGGCTATCCAGATGTGCGTGTGAGTCGACCAGCGCCACTCCTTGCTGCCAGACAATTTATTTGAGCCGCGCGCCTATTTCGACATCTTCCAGAAAGCCGGCCAGTACGGGCTTGCCTTTCTCTCCCAGCGATGCCGCTACGATCATTCCATTCGACTCCAGGCCGCGCAACTTTCTGGGTTGCAGATTGGCCACAATCACCACCTTGCGGCCGATGAGCTTCTCCGGCTCATAGGCGCCGGCGATTCCAGCGACAATCTGCCGCACTTCATCGCCGATGTTCACCTCCAACCGCAAAAGCCGGTCGGCGCCCTTCACCGGTTCCGCCACCTGCACCTGTCCCACGCGCAGCTCGACCTTGGCAAAGTCGTCGATGGTGATCATCGCCGGTCTGTCGGCTGGCGGCGCCGGCTGAGCGGTAGTCCCCACAGAAGCGGCCGGCGTCAACGCTGCCGGCGCCTTGGCGACGACGCTCCCGGTCACCTCCGATGCTGCGATGGCTGTCGCCTGTTTCTCCGCTACAGGAGTGGGCGCCGGCGCTGGCTCCGGCGGAGCCGGCGCTTAACCACCACGGCAGCTTCCGCCGTCGTGGTTGGCTCTGCTTCCGCGCTCTTGCCGACGTTCTTCGTCTCCAATTCGTTCATGCGTTCGACCGTGTCCTTTTCTGCCCGGGGAAAGATAGGGCCCAATTGACCGAGTTTGGTTCCTGGCGCCAATTGCCCCCAGTGCAGATCCTTGAGGTCAGCATGGGCAATATCGCCGAGGCCGAGCTGCGCCCATATGCGCGTCGCGGCTTCGGGTAGAACGGGATAGGCCAGAGCCGTGATGATGCGCAAGGCTTCGGCGCACGTATAAAGAATGGATGCCAGCAAACTGCGGGCAGCCTCATCCTGCGCCGCACCCAGCTTCCAGGGAGCCTTTTCCGTGATGTAGCCGTCGACCACCGCGACGAAAGCCCACAAAGCTTCGAGCGCGCGGGAAAAATCGAGCGCTTCGAAGTGCTGGGCAAACTCGCGCGCTGCGTTGTCGGCGGCGGCCACGATACGCGGCTCGGCGTCTCCCGCCGGCACGACTCCGTCGAAGTATCTGGTGATCATGGCCAGGATCCGGCTGGTCAGGTTGCCGTACCCGTTGGCCAGGTCCGCGTTGTAGCGCTGCACCAGGGCATCAAAGGAAAAGCTGCCGTCCTGCCCGAAGACCACTTCGCGCATCAGGAAGTAGCGCAGCGCATCGGCGCCCAGCGTCTCCACGATGGTTTCCGCGCGCACGATGTTTCCCCGCGACTTCGACATCTTGCTCTGCTCAAAAAGCAGCCAGCCGTGGGCTACGACGCTCTTGGGTACCGGCAGGTCTGCGGCCATGAGGAAGGCAGGCCAGTAGACGCAGTGAAAGCGGATGATCTCCTTGCCAACCAGGTGCAGGTCGGCGGGCCAAAAGCGCGCAAAGCGCTGCTGGTCCTGGGGCGCGTCGCTGCCATAGCCGAGCGCGGTGATGTAGTTGGCCAGCGCATCCATCCACACATAAATCACGTGTTTTTCGTCGCCTGGCACCGGAATGCCCCAGTCGAAGCTGGTGCGGCTGATGGACAGGTCTTTCAAGCCGCCGCGCACGAACGAGAGGACCTCGTTCCGCCGCGCCTCAGGGCGGATGAACTGCGGGTTCTCTTCGTATAGCTCCAGCAGCTTGCGCTCGAAGGCGGAGAGCTTGAAGAAGTAGTTCTCTTCGCTCACCGTTTCCGTGATGCGCCCGCAATCAGGGCAGGGAGAACCGGGCGGCGCATCGACATACAGCTCGTCGGAGACGCAGTACTGCCCGGTATAGCTGCCCTTGTAGATAAAGCCGCGCTGCTGCAATACCTGGAAGAGCTTTTGCACCCCCTTGCGGTGGCGCTCCTCCGTAGTCCGAATGTAATCGTCGTAGCTCAGCCCCATGCGATCCCACAGGGCGCGGAACTGGCTGGAGACTGCGGTCGCAAACTCCTGTGGCGTTTGTCCTGCCTGCCGGGCTGAGCGTTCGATCTTCTGCCCATGCTCGTCGGTGCCGGTCAGAAGCCAGGTTTCAAAGCCCAGGGCGCGCTTGCGCCGGGCAATCGCGTCGGCGACGATCGTGGTGTATGCGTGGCCGATGTGGGGCCGGGCATTCACGTAATAGATCGGGGTGGTGATGTAGAACTTGGGGTATCGGACATGGGCAAGGCGGTGAAGCGAGTGCATCGCAGACGCTGCACTCACATCAATCTTAACAGGCCATGCGCGGGCGGGAACCCCCCTGATTGCCGGTGGAGTTTGGTGGCGTCGGTGAAGTTCACGCGCTCCTTAATGGCCGGGATCCGGGCACGCGGTCGTCTCAGCGCAGCGTACAGGAAATCCGCGGCCTTCTGCTAGAATCGGCAAGAAAATCAGGGGTTTTGCGTGTATCGCAAACAGCAGAGACTTCTTCGCGAGCGCCTCCGCTCGGTTCTTCAGGCCAAATACCAGATCGAACTTCCGCAGATCGCCATCGAGCAGCCGCCCGATCTGGAGATGGGCGAGTACGCGCTGCCTGTCGCCTTCGAGCTGGCCCGCCGGCTCAAGCGATCGCCTCGCGCGATCGCCGGGGAACTGGTCGCCGATCTGATGCCGCTGGAAGGTTTCGCATCGTTTGCCGTCGCCGGCGCCGGCTACATCAACGGCAAGCTTGACCGCCAGGCGGCCGCGCGACAGATCGCCCGCGACGATACCCCCGAAGAACAAAGCCATCTTCATTCGCTCGTCGAGCACACCAGCATCAACCCGAATAAGGCTGCGCACATCGGTCACTTGCGCAACGCCATTCTGGGCGACACCTTTGTGCGCCTGCTGCGGGCCGCCGGGCAGCGGGTGGACGTGCAGAACTACATCGACAACACCGGGGTCCAGGTCGCAGATGTGGTGGTTGGACTCACCCATTTTGAGCACCGCGATCTAGCCGGGGTCAAGCAGTTGCTGGCCGATCTCAAGGCCCAGGGGCGACGCATTGACGATTACTGCTGGGACCTTTATGCGCGTGTTTCTCAGTGGTATGAAGCGCCTGACCCGGAGAAGCAGGAACGGAAGAATATCCGTCTGGAAACCCTGCACGCCATTGAGGCCGGGGGCAACGAGACGGCTGAAATTGCCGATCTGCTCTCGACCGCCGTTCTGCGCCGCCATCTTGAGACCATGCTGCGCCTGGGGATCGAATATGATTTCCTGCCCCGCGAAAGTGAAATCCTCCATCTCAAGTTCTGGGACCTCGCCTTTGCCCAATTGAAAGCCAAGGGCGTCCTCTATCTGGAGACGGAGGGCAAGAACCAGGGCTGCTGGGTCATGCGACGCGCCTCGACTGGCGCCGCGGGCGCCGAAGACAGCGGGGCGGTGGACGAAGATGCCAAGGTGATCGTCCGCTCCAACGGAACCGTTACCTACGTGGGCAAAGACATCGCCTATCACCTATGGAAGTTTGGCCTGCTGGGCCGTGATTTCGGCTACGCGCCCTTCTTTGCCTACAACGATCACATGTGCTGGATCTCGACCGAGAAGGGCGAAGCGCATCACCCTGACTTTGGAGGAGCGCAGGCGATTTACAACGTCATCGACAGCCGCCAGGCCGACCCGCAGGCAAACGTGATCGAAGCACTGCGCGGCCTGGGATACACCGAAGCCGCGGAGCACTACATCCACTTCTCTTATGAAATGGTCGCGTTGACGCCGCGCTGCGCGCTCGAGCTTGGCTATCAGATTTCTGAGGAAGACCAGGGCCGTTCTTTCATCGAAGTTTCCGGGCGCAAGGGCTTTGGGGTGAAAGCCGATGCGCTGCTGGACAGGCTCACGGCGGCGGCGAAAGAAGAAGTCGACAGCCGGCATCCGCAGCGCAGCCAGGAGGAGAGGCAGGCAATCGCGCACCAGATCGCTGTGGGCGCCTTGCGCTACTTCATGCTCAAATTCACCCGCAACAGCGTCATCGCCTTCGATTTCAAGGAGGCGCTCAGTTTCGAAGGAGAGACTGGTCCTTACGTGCAATACGCCGTGGTGCGCGCCCGCAATATTTTTCGCAAGGCCGGAACCACGCCGCAGGCGGCGCTGGCGGAAGTCGAATGTCGCGGACTACTTCGAGGGTGAAGGAGCAGCCGGCCTTTGGGAATTGTGGATCATGGCTTCCCGGCTCAGCCTATTGCTGGAGCAGTGCATTGCTGCCGCCGAACCGGCATACCTGGCCAAGCATGCTTTCCAGCTGGCGCAGCTCTTCAACAATTTCTATCACCGTCATCACATCCTCACCGAAGAGGATCCCGCGCGCAGGCAGTTCTTGCTTGCCACCGCCGCAGTTGCCGAACGCGCTTTGGTCCGGTCGCTCGAGTGGTTGGGAGTCGCAGTCCCGGATGCTATGTAGTTTCCTTACTACCAAACCACTTTCACGCCCTTGTACCTCTTGAAGAGGCGATCCGATCCGATGAGCGGAATATCTTCAGCCAGGGCGGTCGCGATCAGCATGCGGTCGAAGGGATCGCGATGATGGGGCGGCAAGCCGAACAGCCGGTAGGCATGCTCAGGTGTAAAGGCAAGCATGGTCAGACGCAAATCCCGGACTGCCTCACGCACCTCGGCCTCTCCCATTTGCAGCTTTCCACTGCCGCTCTTTAGGGCAATTTCCATAAGTGAGATCACGCTGACGACACCGTCTGTGTCGTCAGCGGCGAGGAGCGCGCGAACTTTCCGGGACATGGCATCTAATTCGCCGCTATAGGCGTGAATTAGAACCTGAGTGTCCAAAAGAACTCGCAACTCAATAGCGCCCCTCAAGGAATGCATCCACTTCCCCATCGGTCATGGGATCGAAGCAATGTGGATCGAGGATTTTTACCTTGCCTTTTCCGGTGCCAAATTTGCGTTTTGGTTGTTCAGGCGGTGGCACCAGTTCGGCCACAGGCGTGTTGTAGCGCGAAATGACGATACGCTCTCCCCGCGCCACCCGTGCCAGTAGTTCCGGAAGGTGCGACTTGGCGTATGCAATCTTTACCGTAGCCATGAAAGTAGTCTAACAAATGTAGACCATCATTTGTAGACCCCATGTGTCACGGCGGGAAGCAGCACTTCATTAGAAACCGCGCCCACCGCCGCGGTTCCCATCACTGAATCGGGCTGCCGTTGACCGTCAGCTGGCTCAATGCCTGTACGTCCTGCTGCTTCACCGCGTCAGGAAGTGGAGCGTAGTTCAAACCGCTTGCAGCCTGCTGCCCATCCGTCACCACGTACACGATGAACTGCTTCAGCGCCGTGCGCTTCTGCGGGTCCTTCCCGTCTTTCGGAATGATCAGGAAGGTCAGAGTGGAGATAGGATACGCGTCTGCCGCGGACGCGGGAGGGTTGGCGATCGGGGTCCGAGGGTCCTTCGCCAATTGATCCTTGAACGCATCGATGGCTGCCGTTGTCCCCGCGGTGCTGGGCAGAACGTAATTGCCAGCCTGATTCTTGATCGCCGCCACCGGCAGCTTGTTCTGGGTCGCATACGTCAATTCGACGTAGCTGATCGCGCCAGGCAACTGCTTTACCTGCCCGGTAACTCCTTCACTGCCTTTGGCGCCGATTCCCGTGGGCCACTTAACTGCAGTGCCTTTGCTAACCTGTTTTGCCCAGTCCTGGTTGACCGCGGAAAGATAAGTAGTGAAGGCAGCTGTGGTGCCGCTGCTCTCGGCGCGGTGGACCACGGTGATCTTCGCGTTGGGCAGCTTCTCGCCTGGATTGTCCTTTTTGACCAGCGGATCCTGCCAACTGGTGATTTTGCCCAGGAAAATTCCCGCAAGCACATCGGAAGAAAGCTGCAGAGGCTTATCAAGACCATCCAGGTTGTAGGTGACGCACACCGGCCCGGCCGATTCCGGTATTTGGATTACGGGGGCCATCTGCGCCAGATCTGCGTCTGACAGGGGCGCATCCGATGCGCCAAAATCAATGGTGCCCGACTTCACCTGTTGAATCCCCCCGCCACTCCCGATCGACTGGTAGTTGATGCGCACATTCGCATGAGACTGTTGGAAGTCTTGAATCCAGCGGCCCATCACCGGATAGACGAAGGTGCTGCCGGCTCCATTGAGCGCGACCGTGCTGGACGAGGAATTGCAGGAGGTCAGCAGCGTGAGCGCTGAAAAATCGCGGTAGCGGAAACGACAAGATTCTTTCGGTAGGGCATTTGAGTCCTCATACCATGGGTTGTCCATAGCATGCCATGAGATGCCTGCTCCGCCTCAATGTTCATCTACATTTAACGATCGTCGCAGCGGGCAACGAGCATTCGGGAACGAGCCTCTCACTGAGAGTAAGACAAGAGAATCGAGGGTTCTAAATATGAGTGCAAAATTGCAAGGAAAGAAAATCGCGATCGTAGCAACAGATGGCTTCGAACAAGTGGAGTTGACGGAGCCCAAGAAGGCTCTGGAAGCGGCAGGAGCTACCGTGCACGTGATTTCTCCCAAGCCAGACCAAATCAAGGGATGGAAGTTTACCGAATGGGGCGAGAATACCAAGGTGGACAAAACCCTGGACGAGGCGAATCCCGCGGATTACGACGGGCTTGTGTTGCCGGGTGGCCAAATCAACCCCGACAAGCTTCGTATCGAGCCCAAGGCTGTCGCTTTTGTCACCGACTTCTTCAACTCAGGAAAGCCAGTCGGCGCCATTTGTCACGGCCCATGGATGCTGGTCGAGGCTGGCGCCGTGAAGAAAAAGACCCTTACTTCCTGGCCGTCTATCCGTACTGACATTCGCAACGCCGGTGGTCACTGGGTGGATGAAGAGGTAGTCACGGATGGAAATCTAACCACTAGCCGCAAGCCGGACGACCTCCCGGCGTTCAACGAGCGGCTCATTCGGGAATTCAGTCACGGAAAGCCATCCCAGAAACTCACCCAGGAGAAACAACCAGCCAGGGCAGCTTCCTAGCCGTTGTTGTCGGAGTCGGACACCTTCCCGGTGTCCGATCCCGGTAGTTACCATGGCACTTTGCATCAAGGGTCCGGGCACCGCGCAACGAAGGTCATAGCTTTAGCCGCGCCATACTGAGGCGCAGTTTAGGAGGGGCTCTACACGCTGCCGAAGAACTCAGGCTTTGTGTCAGCGCACGACTTTAGTCGGGCCTGAGAACGATTGAGAATATGACGGGAAAAGAGTGTGCTGTTTCGCTAGTTCTCACGCACACTCTAAATCCCCTGAGGTTATCCTTTCCACTCCCCGCCGATGCAGATTTTCGCAGCGTGTTTTAGCCCCTGAGCTACGCCATCCGGCGAGGCCGCCCATCTTTTGCAGCCTGCCTTTCCGGTGTCCGGGTCTCATTTCGCGTAGCTTCGCACCCACTCGGTGATGGTCCGCACCGCGAACCCGGATGGGCCCTTGGCCATCCATGGTTTCTGTTCCTCTGACCAGGCCAGACCCGCGATATCCAGGTGTATCCACGGGGTGTCTTCTGCAAATTCCTTCAAAAACATCGCGGCGGTAATGGCTCCGCCCCAGCGGCTTCCGCCGGTGTTCATGATGTCCGCGATGTTGGATTTAATGAACTCCTTGTAATCGTCCTCAACGGGCAGACGCCAGAAACCGCTCGCCCGAGATCTGGAACGCGTCAGTGAAATGACGGTAAGTCTCGTCATCATTGGAGAAGCTGCCAGCATTGACCATGCCCAGCGCGACCACGCAGGCGCCGGTGAGCGTCGCGGCATCGATCAGGTGGGTTGCGCCGAGTTTCTTTGCGTAAGCCAGCCCGTCCGCCAGTACCAGCCGCCCTTCCGCGTCGGTGTTGATGATCTCAATGCTCTTGCCCGACATCGCGATCTGGATGTCTCCCGGCTTCATCGCCGTTCCCGAAGGCATGTTCTCCGCCGCGCAAACGATGCCGATTACCTTGACCGCCGGCTTCAATTGCGCGATGGCCTGCATGGCGCCGATCATCGCGGCCCCGCCCGCCATGTCATACTTCATCTTCTCCATGCCGTCCGCGGACTTGATGGAGATGCCGCCGGTATCGAAGGTAATGCCTTTACCGACCAGGCCAAGCACCGGCGTCGCCGGCGCGCCCTTGGGCTCGTAGGTCATCACGATCAGGGCGGGAGGCTCCTCCGACCCCTTCGTTACCCCCCAGAAAGCCCCCATCTTTAGTTCCTTCAGCTTGTCGGCGCCATACACTTCACAGCTCAGCCCGTATTGTGCGCACATTTCCGCGGCCTTCTGGCCCAGCACCGTGGGCGTCATCACGTTGCCCGGCTCATTGACCAGGCTTCGAGTAAAGTTCTGCGCCTCGCCCAGAATCACGCCTTCACGCAGCCCAGCCTCGATGAGCAGCCTCCTTTGCCCCGCTGCCGGCAACGATGGTCAGTTGCTCGATACTCTGGTCCTTGCGGTCCGAACGATAGGTATCCGGATCGAAGTCGCCGATATAGGCGCCTTCTACCAGGGCGCGCGCAGCGGCTGCGGGATCGAGCCCCTCAGGGATGGCGAGGGAAAGTTCGCGCAGCTTGCGCGGCTTGGCGAAGCGGACCGCCGCACCCGCCGCCTTGCGTACTTCCGCGGTGGTGAGCTTGCCCAAGCCCACCAGCAGGATTCGCTCTGCCTTGACAGCCGGCACGGGGCGTGCAGCAGGACAGTGTCGCAGCTGCCGGCAGCGAATTCGCCGCTGCTTAGAACGCTCGCCGTCGCCTTGGCCACCCCGCTGTTTGCTGTCAACAGCTTGATTGCCGGTTTGGCCGGCTGCTTCTTCTCCGCGGCGTCTAGGGCGAAAATCACCAGCAGCGGCTGGCCACGCGGTCAAGCTTAGCGGATACAAGTTTCGTCTTCATGGGTGATTATGCCTAAGTTTCTTATATTGTGATGGTTAGATGCTATTTGTGCTGGCCGCGAACGATCGCCGCCCGAGCCTCGCGTTCGTCCTCGCGGCGCCGTTCCGTCTCCCGCTTGTCCCAGTCCTGCTTACCCTTGGCCACCGCCAGTTCGCACTTTACGCGGCCCTGGCGGAAATAAAGCCGGGTAGGTATGAGCGTTAAACCCTTCAGTTGCGTCTTCCCCATGAGCTTTTGCAGTTCCTGGCGGTGCAGTAACAGCTTGCGGGTACGCAGCGAGTCGTGATTGAAAGAGCTTCCATGGGAGTAGGGTCCGATATGCGCATTCAGCAGATAGGCTTCGCCGTCCTTGATGATGCCGTACGCATCCTTGAGATTGGCCTTGCCCTCGCGAATGGACTTCACTTCTGTGCCTCTGAGCGCGATGCCGGCTTCGAACTTGTCGAGGAGAAAGTAATTATGGCTGGCCGCGCGGTTTACGGCAGCGTCTCGCTCACCGGCCGCGACCGGATCCCGGGATTTCCTGTTGGGTTTGGTGGCGTCGGTGGGTTTCATGCGGCGTTCCTTAATGAAAGCCGCGCACGGTGATATGGATGACGCCACGAGGCAGGAAATCCCGGCTCACGCGGCTTCGATTTTTGTGGGGATGGTGTAGTGCTTTGACTCAGTTGCCGGGGCATACATTTGGTTACGAATCTTCATGCTAGCACGTGAGTTGGGAGCGAAAGCCGAGCCTCCCCCGGATGGTATACTCAGGCGATATTAGCCAAGAGAAAAGCCCTGAGCCGGGACGAGTCTGCGCTGATTCAGGACCGGTTAAGTCAAAGAAGAAAGCGCGTGCTGTGACTCTGTGGACACGTCGATTTCTCCCCCAGCGGTTTCGTGATTGGTGTAGACCGAACCCGGATTTCCTGTGGAACTTTAGCAGGCCACAGAACTGCATGCGGCTTTCCTCGAAGAAAGCCGCACCTGAATGCTCTAGGCTGGTGCAGCGATGCAGGAAATCCGGGGAACGACAAATCCGTACGTGGTTTTCCACCAGGGAAAACCGCTCCTCGCGGATCTTTATCGGGCGGTCGTCCTTGCGAAACTGCTTTAGTGAACATGCGGTATGGCTTGTCTGGAGTGCGATGAATCGCCGTCAAAATAAATGGGCCCTCTCCACTGTGCTTTCCTTGCTCTTGTGCCTGAGCCATAGCTGCTTTGCAAATTCGCCCCCCAAAGCCAAGACGCTCTTTCAGAACGGGCCAGACAGCCGAGACCAAAGACGATCCCATCACGGCCTACGAAGACTATTCCCAGGCCTGGAAGTTGGAACCGAAGAATCTCCGCTATAAGACGGCCTACGAGCGATTGCGCTTCCTGGCGGCCTCCGCCCACGTCACCAAAGGAGAAAAGCTTCTCGCCCAGAACGACACCACCGGTGCAGTGACCGAATTCTTGCGCGCCCTGGAGATTGATCCCAGCAACGATCTGGCCCGTCAGGATATCCAGAAGGCGAGAGACAAGCTCTCGTCTACCAAGCCCAATCAGGAAACCTCGATCCCCGAGAATAAGGCTGAGGAGCTAAGCGAGGTAGGCAGCCCGGTCCAGCTAAAACCCATCTCCAATGAACCGCTCACCTTGCATATGACGGAAGACAGCAAGGTGGTCTACTCAGACCGTGGGCAAGGCAGCAGGGATCAATGTGCTCTTCGATCCCGAGTACACCTCCAAGCGCATCCAGGTCGACATTGCCAACGTATCGCTCCTGGATGCTTTGCGCATCGTCGGCGTATCTTCTGGCACGTTCTGGCACCCGGTCACCTCCAACACCATCTTTGTTGCCATGAACACCCGTGCCAAGCGCCAGGAGCTGGAGGAAGAGGCGGTGCAGACGTTCTACCTGGCGAACACTGCCCAGCAGAACGATCTGAACGACATTCAGACTGCGCTGCGCAATCTGCTGGTCAATGCCAAGCTCTACGGGGTGCCCAGCCAGAGCGCCATCGTGATGCGGGCTACGCCGGATGAGCTGCTGCTGGCGCAAAAGCTCATCAACGATCTGGATAAGTCGCGTCCCGAGGTCGTAGTCGACGTAGCGCTGCTGGAAGTGAATCGGGACAAGACGCGGACCCTCGGCATACAGCTCCCGGGCAGCTTCGGCATGCAGCTGCAACCGCCCAACGCCACCAGCACCACTTCCTCCGATACCACCGGCACCACCACTGGGACGACCACCAGCAGCACGACCAACCTGACCTTGAACAACCTTGCCCATCTCAACGCCACCAACTTTGCGGTGACGGTGGGCGCGGCGACAGCCAACTTTCTGCTCTCCGACTCGGACACCAAGGTTTTGCAAAATCCCAGTATCCGCGCCACGGACGGGCAGAAGGCTGACCTGAAGATCGGCGAACGCATCCCCGTGGCTACCGGCTCCTATCAGACAGGCGCGGCGACCGCTGTCGTCAGCTCGCTGGTGAACACACAGTTCACCTACCTGGATGTCGGTGTGGAGATCGAGATTACGCCCATCGTGCACTACGACCGCGACGTAACGCTCAAGATCAAACTCGTCTCCTCGCAGGAGCAAGGCTCGACCAACATTGGCGGCATTACCGAGCCGATTATCAGCCAACGCACCGCCGATCAGGTGGTGCGGCTGAAAGAAGGCGAAGTTAACATTTTGGGCGGATTCCTGCAGAAGCAGGATCTGATCAGCATTGGCGGAACGCCGGGCCTGGGTGAGTTGCCGATCCTCAAGTGGATCTTCAGCTCCACCCAGCACGAGGTCCAGGACGACGAAATCATTTTCATGCTGACCCCGCATGTGGTTCGCGCCGCTGATATTACTCCTTTGAATCTGCAGGAGATTGATACGGGCACGGGCACCAACGTGGAGTTGCGGCGCATTTCGGCGCCGGGAAACCGAGCCAATGGACAGGCGAGTGGGACGGATGGACTGCCGCCGGGGCTGCAGCCACATACCTCGGCGCCCCCCGCTGGTGCCTCGCCGGCAGCTAATGGCACGCCGGGACCGGCAACACCGGGGGCCACTTCGGTCGGACCCGCACCAGGCTCAGTGACCCTGCAAATCGTTCCGCCGCCGGTTACGCCAAAGGTTGGCAGCACCTTCAAGGTCGCAGTCAACCTGAGCGGCGGGCAGGATATCTTCTCCGTACCGATGCAGTTGCATTACGACAACAGCAAGCTGGCATTGATCAACGTCGATACCGGCGACTATCTCGGTCATGATGGCCAAGCCATCGCGTTGGTTCATCGCGACGATGGAGTTGGCAATGTTGTCATTTCGGCGTCGCGTCCGCCTGGCGTCGCCGGGGTAAACGGATCGGGAACCGTCTGCGTTTTAACCTTTCAAGCCAACGCCGCGGGAGACGCGCCCTTGCAGATCATCCGCGCTTCGGCGAAGAACAGCGCGCAACAGGCGGTCAATATCGCCGGTTCGCAAACCGCAATCCACGTGCAATAGGGCCCATGTATGCAGTGCAACTTACGTCAGCGCAGCGCAGCAGATCATCAGGCGGGGCTGACCCTGGTGGAGTTGATTGTCACGGTTGCGATCCTCGCCATTCTTGCCTCGGCCGTCGTTCCGCTGGCCCGCTTTCAGGCCAAGCGGGAGAAAGAAAGAGAATTGCGCTACGACCTGTGGCAGATGCGTGACGCCATCGATGCCTACAAAGACGCGGCCGACCGTCACGCCTTCATGCCCAAGGCCGACAGTGGCAACTATCCGCCCGATCTCGATACGCTGGTTAAGGGAGTAGACGCGCAGGGCAAGAAGCTCAAATTTCTGCGCCGTATCCCGGTCGATCCGATGACCGGCAAGGACGAATGGACGTTACGCTCCATGCAGGACGATCCCAATAGCGACTCCTGGGGAGGGCAGAGTGTCTTCGACGTCGCCTCCAAGTCGCAAGGCATCGCGCTCGATGGAACGAAGTACTCCGATTGGTAGGCTTGTGAGCATATCCTGCTTCGGTTCTCGTAGATAGTGCGCGTTCTACCCGGTCACGCGATGCGGCAGGGTTCACCCTGGTCGAGTTGATGGTGGTGATGCTGATCATCGCCATTCTGGCGGCCATTGCGATCCCCGCGTATGTCGCATCGATTCGCGCCGCCCGGGAAGCGGTCCTCAGGGAGGACCTGCACGTCATGCGCGATGCCATCGATGCTTACACCAACGACAAGGATAAGGCGCCGCAGACGCTCGATGACTTGGTCAGTGCTGGTTATCTCAAGGTGATTCCCCTCGACCCGGTCACCCACAGCAACAGCACCTGGGTACCAACCATGGACGACACACTGCAGAACGTAGATCAGACCGACCCCGGCATGACCGACGTGCATAGTGGGTCGGATCAGCCGGGGAGCGACGGACAGCCGTACAACACCTGGTGAAATAAAGCCGCTCTCCACCGCTCCCTCCGAATGTTGGTTTTAAAGACACGCCAATGGTCGCTAGCGGCCTCGCTTCATGTTACACTTGCATTTGTAATATTTTGTAATAATGTTCGGTTTCGACTCATCCACGCTGATCCTGATCGCGAAAATTGAATTGCTCGAGATCTTTCTGGACGAGATCGAAGCGGACGTGGCCATTCCCGAGGCGGTCGAGCGCGAATGCTGTGGCGGCAAAATGACGCTGGACGCATTAACGATTCGAAAAGTCCTTGACCAGTCGAGAATTAAGGTTATCAGCGCAAAGAACAAGACAATTACCACGAAACTTCGGAGAGACTTTAACTTGGGCATCGGTGAAGCTGAAGCCATAGCTCTTGCCATGCAGGGGAGGGCGCTACTCTTGGGTACGGATGACAAGAGTGGGATCAATGCCTGCAAACTACTCGGCATTTCGTTCACGACAGCCGCGGACATCCTAGTGCGAAGCCGCGAGAAAGTATTGATTGGCCGCAGCGATGCTCTGGTTAGGCTCGCGGCACTCGCGAAGCACGGACGATACAAAAGTTCGATCATTGAAGATGTGAGGAAAAGACTGGAGGAACAGCCATGACAAAAACCATGAGCATTCGGATGGACCGGGATAATTATGAGTTCCTCACCAGGATTTCAAAGGAAGATCGGAGCGATTTGTCCAAAGCGGTGCGGGATCTAGTGACGCGGGGCAGAATATCGCTTGCCGTGGAAAAGTATAAGGAGGGGGAGGTGTCTCTAGGCATGGCCGCTGAAGTGGCCGGGCTAGGTATAGGGCAAATGATGATGGTCCTACGGAGATTTGGAGTCAAAAGCAGGATTGACCAAGAGGACTATCGTCAAGGTCTGGAGAATCTCACTAAGGTCTGGTGAATCTTCCAGGCTGCTGCCCCTGAAGATCAGAGAATTCACGCCGAGGGGGTTTCCTCCGCATGCGCCATAATCTGCGCCCACAATTCCTTGAGACCGTCACCCGTTTTTGCTGAACACAGCAGAATCTCGCTCAGTCCTAACCCCTGTTTCAGCTGCTTCAGAGACTTTGTCTTTTCGTTACCGGAAAGACGGTCAGCTTTCGTTCCCACGGTAAGAAAGCTCCGCCCCATTCCCTTGAGTGATGCGATCAACTGCTGGTCGCTGGCCTGCACCGGAATATTGCTGTCGACCAGGCAGATGCAGAGGACGAGGTTGGGCCGCTCTTCGAGATAGGGATTGATGAATTTGGGCCACTCCGCGGAGATGGACCGGGAGATTTTGGCGTAGCCGTAGCCTGGGAGATCGGCAAAGAGCAGCCGCGGCAACCGCGCAGTCGCAGAATCGGATAGCGCGAAAAAGTTGATGGCCCGCGTACGCCCGGGAGAGGCCGAGACCTTAGCGGCCTTCTCCCCCAACAAGCCATTGATCAGGCTCGATTTGCCGACGTTGGACCGGCCCAGAAAAGCGAATTCCGGGGCGGTGGCGGAAGGGAACTGCTCCGGGGCCATTGCCGACAGCAGGAACTTGGTAATCAGGTGCATCCCGGCTTACTGTGCGCGCGGCTGCCCGATAGGCGCTGGAGGCGGAACCGCAGCCAGTGCCTCGGGAGTCTCCTCGCGCAACTCCGGTAGCGGACCCTCGAGCGCAATCCTCAGGACTTCGTCCATCTGGTCAACGAAGTGCAGCTTCATGACGCTACGCAGGTTCTCCGGAAGATCCGCCAGGTCCTTCTCATTGGCTCGGGGTAGAACGGCCTCAAAGATCCCCGCCCGGTGGGCAGCCAGCAGCTTCTCTTTCAATCCGCCAATGGGTAGAACCTTGCCCCGCAAAGTAATCTCTCCGGTCATGGCGATATCCCGCCGGACCCGTATCTTCGCCAGTGCACTGGCCAAGGCCGTGGCGATGGTAATGCCTGCCGACGGGCCGTCCTTGGGAATCGCGCCTTCCGGCACATGCACGTGAATGTCGAGATTGCGGTAGAAGTCCTTGGGCAGGCCAAGGTGCTGCGCCCGGCTGCGGATGTAGGAAAGCGCGGCCTGGGCCGACTCCTGCATCACGTCGCCCAGTTGCCCGGTTAGGGTCAATTTACCCTTGCCATCCAGAACCTGCACTTCGGTAGAGAGAATGCTGCCACCGACCTCAGTCCATGCCAGCCCGGTCACCAAGCCAACTTCGCTGGTCTCGTGTAGCTGAGAGTCGCGGAACTTGGCCACTCCCAGAAATTCGTTCACGTTGGTGTCGGTTATCTCTTCCTTGTGCTTGGCGCCGTTGCGGACCACGCGCCGCGCTACCTTGCGGCACACGTTACCAATTTCGCGCTCCAGGTTTCGGACGCCCGCCTCGCGGGTGTAACCGCGAATGATGTCCACCAGCGACGCATCGCTGAAGATCGCGTTCTTGTCGCTCAGACCGGTGGCCTCGCGCTGCTTCTTGACCAGGTACTGCTTGGCAATCTCGAGCTTTTCCGCCTCGGTATATCCGTGCAGTCGCAGAATCTCCATGCGGTCCTGGAGCGGCGCCGGAATAGTGTGCAGCACGTTCGCAGTGGCCACGAAGAGCACCTGCGACAGGTCATATTCCACGTCGAGATAGTGGTCCTGAAAGCTTGTATTCTGCTCCGGATCGAGCACCTCGAGCAGCGCCGAGGCGGGATCCCCGCGCAGGTCGGAGGCCATCTTATCCACTTCATCCAGCATGAAGACCGGGTTCTTGGTTCCCGCCTTCTTCATGGACTGGATGATCTGTCCGGGCAGGGCTCCGATGTAGGTCCGGCGATGCCCACGGATCTCCGCCTCGTCCCGCACGCCGCCCAACGACATGCGCACGAACTTGCGGCCCGTGGCCTTGGCGATCGACATGCCGAGGGAGGTCTTGCCGACACCCGGAGGCCCGACGAAGCAGAGGATTGAGCCCTTGGGATTTTTTACCAGTTGGCGGACGGCTAGGAACTCAAGAATGCGCTCTTTGATTTTTTCCAGGCCGTAGTGATCCGCATTCAGTACTTTCTCGGCGTGGTCGATGCTGCGGGTTTCCTTGCTTCTCTTCTTCCACGGCACAGCCAGCAGCCAGTCCAGGTAGTTTCTGGATACCGTCGATTCCGCCGACATGGGCGGCATGGCCTCCAGCTTTTTCAGCTCCTGAATAGCCTTATCGAAGACGTCCTTGGGCATACCTGCGCTCTCGATCTTCTTGCGCAGTTCATCAAACTCACTCTTCTCGCCGCGGCCCAGTTCCTTCTGGATCGCTTTGATCTTCTCGTTGAGGTAGTACTCTTTTTGCGCGCGCTCCATCTGCCGCTTCACCCGGCTTTGCACGCTGCGATCCATGTTCAACTTCTCGATTTCGATATCGAGTACGTCTGCCACCCGGGACAGCCGCTCGCTGGGATCAAAAATGTCTAACAGCTCCTGCTTCTCTTCGATCGAAAGCTGCAGATTGGCGGCGATGGTGTCGGAAAGCTTTGCCGGCTCGTCCATGCGAACGGCGGCGATCATGGTCTCGTAATTCAGGGATTGCTGCAGCTTGACGTACTGCTCAAAGAGGGAAGTGACCCGCTGCATCACCTGCTCGATTTGCGGGTTGACTTCGAGCTGCCGGTTAGCGACGCGTACGGTGGCCACAAAGAAGCCATCGGAGTCATTCATCTCGACGGCTTTGGCCCGCTCCAGTCCTTCTACCAGAACCTTGATGTTGCCGTCCGGCATCTTCACGCTCTGGACGATGTTGCCGATGGTTCCCACCGAATAGATGTCTTCCGGCCGCGGTTCATCGATCCCCGCGTCGTGCTGGGTGGCGAGAAATATCTTCCGGTCTCCGGTCAGCGCCTCTTCCAGTGCTCTTACGCTCGACTCGCGCCCCACAACAAAGGGCGTCATCATGTAAGGGAAGATCACCATGTCCCGAATGGGCATCATGGGGAGCTTGCGAAGATCGCCTTTGTCACGGGTTTCTTTTGCTTGTGTCACGCGATTTCCTTTCACTTATCTCCCTTATACAGAGGAAAAGGGAGTTGCGCCAATGACCCGGACGTTGAGGGGTTCAACCAATCAATAGACTCTATAGACGAAGAAAGTGATTCCGAAGTTCACAAGAGATGGCAAGAATGAACCGCCGGTCCCGTCAAGGCCCTTCGGCGACCCCGGAACGCAAGCGAGATGACAATCTTTTCTGTGGAAAAAGAGCAGTTATCCGCCTGTCCAGCCCGCCCCGGGCGATCGGCTGGCTTCGGACAAACTCTGCCTCGCATTAGGGCGCGGCTTTAACGGCTGCGGAAGAACTAATGTTTTGTATCAGGGCACGACTTTAGTCGGGCCGTAAACGATTGAGAAAATGATGGGCTTTAGCCCCTGAGGCATTGCTTTCCTGAGACTGCATACTCTTTCGGCAGTCTGCAGGAGGCATCTGAGGTTCGGTTTTGGGTGTCCTACCCCGCAACAGAACCTACCCGGCTTTCTCCAGCAGTGTCACGGAAAGATCCCGCTTCTGTACCATCTCGGCTGTGATGTCCAGCTCCTTGATCTTCTTGTTGCTGGGGAGGTGGTACATCAGATCGAGCATCAGCTCTTCCAGGATCATGCGTAATCCGCGCGCCCCAACCTTGCGGTTGAGCGCCTCGCGAGCCACGGCACGGGAGGCATCCTCGGCAAACAAAAGTTTCACACCCTCGTACTCGAAGAGCCGTTGGTACTGTTTGAGGATGGCGTTGCGAGGCTTGGTGAGAATCTCCACCAGGGCCTCCTCATCCAACTCGTCGAGAATCCCGATCACCGGCAGGCGCCCCACGAACTCAGGGATAAGGCCGAACTTGATCAGATCCTGAGGTTGGGCCTGGCGCAGGAGCTCGGTGTCGCGCTGCGCGGGCAAAATGCCTACTTCCTGCGCATCCTTATCCGAGAGGGCCTTGAAGCCCAGAGCCTTCTTGCCCACACGGCGTCCGATCAGGCGTTCCAGACCGACGAAGGCGCCACCGCAGATAAACAGTATGTTGGTGGTGTCGACCGGCGTGAATTCCTGGTGGGGATGCTTGCGACCGCCCTGGGGCGGAACGTTGGCTACCGTGCCCTCGAGGATCTTCAGCAGGGCCTGCTGTACACCCTCTCCGGAGACATCGCGGGTAATGGACGGGTTTTCGTCCTTGCGCCCGATTTTGTCGATCTCGTCAATATAAATAATGCCGGTCTGCGCTCTGGCGACGTCGCCATCGGCTGCCTGCAGCAACTTGAGAATGATATTTTCGACGTCCTCGCCCACATAGCCGGCTTCCGTCAGCGTCGTCGCATCGACGATGGCAAAGGGTACATCCAGCATCTTCGCCAGGGTGTGCGCCAGCAGCGTTTTACCGCTTCCGGTGGGGCCGACGAGAAGAATATTAGATTTCGACAGCTCGACGTCATTGCCGCGTGTCCGGTTCATTTGGATACGCTTGTAATGGTTGTAAACGGCTACGGCCAGCTTCTTTTTTGTTTGCTCCTGGCCGATGACGTACTCGTCGAGAAAACCCTTCACCTCTTGCGGTTTGGGCAAGTGCGCCGGCGCTGCCCCGGGCTGTGTTTCGCCCCGGTCGTCCTCCAAAATAGAGTTGCAGACCGCGACGCATTCATCACAGATGTATGCCCGCGGATAGTCGCTCGGTGAGGAGATCAATTTAGCAACGGCGTCCTGTGATTTATGACAGAACGAACAACGGAGCGTATCGTCTGTTCCCCTCGGCGTTTTCATACTGCAACTCCTTTTGCCCTGACGGCCTTCAAGTACGTGGCCGGTCTATGATTTCGTCAATAATGCCGTATTCCTTGGCCTGCTGCGCGTTCATGATGAAATCTCTCTCTACATCTCGTTCGATACGTTCCAGCGGCTGCGCGGTGTGCTTGGACATCAGCTTGTTGGTAATCTCGCGGATGCGCAGAATCTCGCGAGCATGAATATCGATATCGGTCGCCTGCCCCGAAAGCCCGCCCATCGACGGCTGGTGGATCAGGATGCGGGAGTTCGGCAACGCAAATCTCTTGCCCTTGTTGCCGCTCATGAGCAGAAAGGCCGCCATGCTCGCCGCCTGTCCGATGCAATACGTCACCACGTCGTTGCGAATGAACTGCATGGTGTCGTAGATGGCAAGACCTGCGGTGATGGAGCCACCGGGAGAATTGATGTATAGCTGAAGATCCTTCTCTGGGTCCTCCCCCGAGAGAAACAACATTTGTGCGATTACCAGGTTGGCGATCTGATCGTCGATCGGTGTGCCCAGAAAGATAATATTGTCGCGAAGCAAACGAGAATAAATGTCGTAGGCTCGCTCGCCCCGACTCGTCTGCTCGACCACCATAGGTACAAGTGCCATGCTCTCCCTTGCTTCAGCTTTCCCGCGGACGGCGTGCGCCCGGTTTTAAAGTGCCCGTTTTATCTTTGCTAGCTTGCTAGAGCATTTTCACGATTACGGTTCCCGATCTAGCCTCCGTCAGGTCGGGCTTTTCTTGGTGAAAAACCCCGTTTGAAGTATCTTCACCGGGTATATCTATCGTTAAATTGCTAGCCTTTCATACAGCAGCGCGCCCATCTTCTCTCTACGTAAGCGTTCCCGGATTCTAGCGAGGCTCCCGTCCTCAGTCAAACGCACACGCAGCGCATCGGCTGGTTCACGCAGCTGCAGGGAGATCGCTTGCAGTTCACGGTCAACATCTTCTTCGGGCACGTTGACATTCTCTGTGTCGGCAATGCGGTCAAGCAAAAGGGAACCCTTCACCTCAGCTGTAGCGGAGGCCCGCTGTGCAGCGCGCAGGCGATCGAAGTCGAGATTTCGCATGTCTTCCGTGCGCATGCCCTGGGCCGCAAGAGCCCGCAGGCCACGATCCAGACGAGCGTCGATCTGCTGCTGTACCAGAGACTCCGGAACAGGAAATTCGAAACGAGTGACCAGCGCGTCGAGCAGCCGGTTGGTGGTTTCACTTTGCACCCGCCGCCGCTTGTCGGTGGCCATATGCTCGCGCAGTTGGCTGGTGAAGTCGGCCAGGCTCTCGTACTGGCCCAGCTCCTTGGCGAAGTCGTCGTTCAGTTCGGGCTCGATCTTTTTCTTGATGCCCTTGACTTCGAGGTCGTACGCCACACGCTTCCCGGCCAGCTGCCGCTCGCCGAATTCCTCTGGATAACTCACCTCAAACTTCAACTGTTGACCCGCGGTGGCGCCGCGCAATGCGGCATTAAAGCTATCGAGGGTATTCGGTCCACCTACCTGGACCATGACATCCTGGCC
This sequence comes from uncultured Acidobacteriaceae bacterium, assembly GCA_963746595.1. Classification (GTDB taxonomy): domain Bacteria; phylum Acidobacteriota; class Terriglobia; order Terriglobales; family Acidobacteriaceae; genus PALSA-350. Next base: position 118,753 of record CAVVBS010000005.1, on the reverse strand, counting down.
GGTGATGGGTTGCTGCGGCGCCGCCGCGGTTTCGCCTTCTGCTTCCGCCGGTTGCACGGTGCCGGTAAAGCTGATCTGGGCAAAGTCGCCATCGGCCAGGGCGCGCTCTTCGGTTACCGGCTCCATCGTGGAACGGGAATCGCGAATGCGGGCAAGCTCGGCATCGACCTCGGCATCGGTCAGCTCCGTCGCTACCTTCTCAACCTTCACGTCCTGATAGCCATCGATGGAGAATTCCGGAACCACTTCGAAGGCGGCTTTGAAGCGTAGAGGTTTCCCCTCTTCGAGCTCGATGCCTGTGACCTGTGGTTGCGAAATGGGCTTGAGGTGCTGCTCGGCGATGGCATTGCGGAAGTGGTCGGGGAGAACAGCTTCCATCACGTCCTGGCGAATCTGCTCGGCAAAGCGGCCGCGGATAAGGGACTCGGGAACCTTGCCTGAACGGAAGCCTGGAATGCGGGCATTCTTTTGATAGCGTTTGGTAACCGCCCGGAAACTGCGGGAGACTTCATCCGCGGGAATTTCGATTTCAACTTCTCGGGTGCACTCCGGATTCAGGGTTGCCGCGCCATGGGAGTGGTCGTGGCCCCCGTGTTCGTCGAGCTCCTCGGTGGCTGTGGATGCTCCGGCAGATTCGGGTGTCGTTTCAATCATTTCAGTTGAGCTCAACTTATGCCTTCCAGGTTTGCTCGCTCCGTCTCACTGCGCAATGGCGGAATGGATGTATGCGGAGCGGCCCGTAAACAGCCTGCTTTCATCGTATGAGGCTTTCCCGGGAGGGTCAAACCCACAGCGCAAAGAATGCGAAGCCGCTATTAACTACGATACACCCTTTTCCAGTTACCCCTGGCGAACCAGCCTTGGCACAAGAGGTGAGGACTCAGCAGTCTCACTCTGCTCTATCCAGACCAACCACTTTTCCTCAGGTGCTTCCGTTTCCTCACGAAGAACGGGTGCCCCATCCCCCGGATTTCCTGTGAAGTTTGTCGGCTTTGATGCACTTCATGCGGCGTTCCTCGATGAAAGCCGCGCACGTGGCCGTTGCTGGGTGCCGCGAACAGGAAATCCGGGTATCTCGCTCGTTTCTCGCGAGATGTGGGATTCCACCACTCTTTCCCTCTGACTCTCGCCAGCCTGTTAGAGTTCTTCCTGCCGCGGAGTGCGTACGTGCGCAACAAACCGTGGATCGGCAGCCTGGTAATGTTTGTAATTGCGGCGTCCCTCGCTGAGGCTGAGGTTGCCGTTGACTGTTCTGCGGACTACGTCTGCATCCCGGTCATCCTGCCCGTCATCCTGCCACCAGCACACCTGGCACAGCTCCAGGGCCTCGGGCATGGCTAGCGTTTTATAACCACAGCACAGGCAGCGGGACGCAGTCGGTCGTCGCATCCGTTAAGTATGCGCTGCTTTAGGGAAAAAACGCCTAGACGGGCTCGGAGATTCCATTACCACGGTAATCCGATTCGTGCTCCGGGCCGATGACACGCAGCCATGTTTATGCCTGCGTGTCGTACCGATAAAATACTTTTCTCCGAAAAGAGCTACTGCCCCGGCCCTCCCGGGGTAAACAACTCCAGCCGAACCTTCCACGTCACAGATTGGCCGGGACGAAGCGTCACCATGCCCGTATCCATTCCTTTCCATTCCTTGCCGAACGGATCCACGTAATTGAACTGTGGCTCGACGGCGACAAAGGACGTCTTGGGCGAATACACCTGCACCGTCTTGATCTCCGGCGACAGCGCAGCAACAGTCAACCCATAATTCGATTCCGGATCAATGAGCTTCACGTCGGCGGCGCCATGGGTCCGCTGCAAGTGGGAGAAATTGTCGTCGAGAAAATGATCGTCGAGGGCCACGCCGCCGGGCGCAGTGTAGTCGTATTCGGTGCCCTTGACCGGCTTCAGTTGCCCAGTGGGAAATGCGTCACCGTAATTGTTCACTATGGCCATCATGGTGGCGGGGATATGCACCCGCGCCTGGGCGCGGTGGCCGCTTGGTATTACGAAGTAGGGATGCCAGCCGATGGACATGGGCTCCGGCTCTTTGCCCACGTTCTTGGCTGTGATCGTGGTCTCGACCCCGTCGCCGGTGAGTGCGATGGTGAAATTAAGGTCGGTGTCGGAAATCCAATGGCCGCCGAAATCCCCCGCGTGGATCACACCGGTCACCGTCTGTCCATCTGACGTGGTCTGGGTTTGCAGGTCTTCCACTTTTGCCTGAGTAATCAAGCCATGAATTGCGACCACCGGGCCGCCGGGGTTCTTGCTGGGGAAGTTTGCAGGCAGAGACAGGGTGTGCCCGCGCCAATGGGTGACGACCGACTTGCCATCCGAGGAAGGTTCACCCAGGATGCGATTCGGGTAGGGAATCAGAAAGGCTCCGCCCAGGCTGAAGGACATGTTGCCCGATTGATCTCCGCCCGTGCCGCTAAGTACTTTCGGTGCATCCGCAAGGGAAGGCGAACGCAACAAGGGGATCTCTCCTTTGCCAGGAATGGCAGCGGTGACCTGGAACATATTCATGCCCCGCCCGGGAAGCAGGGTTACGGAGAGGAACTCGGGTTTGCTACCGTTGGCAGTTGCCTTGCGCGCCAGTGTCAAGACGTTCTCGCCGCCGATTTGCACGGCTGCCGGTGCTGTCGGCTGCGCCGGTTGTTCGGCTGGTGGCGCCGGCTGTTGCCGGCATCCGGCCGCAAGCAGAGCGGACGCGGCGAGTATCCTTCCTAACCATCGCTTTGTGTTGTACATAAACCCCCCAAACTTTGCCCACTTCCGTCCAGCGACAGCGGGAAAGCAAAAATTCATATTACGCCGTCTTTCCGGTGGGCCTTACAATCGGGTATGAGTTCGATCCCCCGCGCGAATCCCGGTTCACCTACTGGAAGCCCCGTACCTGAGGTCAATCCTGGCGCGGCCACGACCAGCCTCAGTCCACTGATTCTGTTCAACCAGGAAGTCATTCGCTGTCAGCGCTGTACCCGCCTTCGCAAGTATTGCGAAGAAATCGCCACCAGCAAGCGCCGTGCCTACCGGGATTGGATTTACTGGGCCAAGCCGGTTCCGTCGTTTGGCGACGAGAAGGCCCGTTTGCTGATTCTCGGCCTGGCTCCCGGTGCGCACGGTTCTAACCGAACCGGCCGGCCCTTTACCGGCGATGGCTCTGGCGACTTCCTGTATCCCGTTCTTTATGACGCGGGCTTCGCCTCGCAGCCGAACTCTGTCTCCCGCGGCGACGGCCTGCAGCTAAAGGACTGCTGGATTACTTCCGTAGTGCGTTGCGCGCCCCCTGACAACACGCCCAAGCGTTCCGAGCTGAAGAACTGTTCGTCTTACCTCGACCAGGAGATCAAGTTGCTGAACAATTTGAAGGTGGTTGTGTGCCTCGGCCGCATCGCCTTTGACAGTTATTTAGAACATCTGACGCGTACCGGGCAGAGTGAACGCAAACCGCGTTTCAAGTTCGCCCACGGCGCTGAATATACGCTTCCCGGCGGCCGCTTCCTGATTGCCAGTTTCCACCCTTCGCTGCAAAACACCAATACCGGCAAACTCACGCGCAACATGCTTTTTGACGTCTTCGACCGGGCCCGCACTCTTACCAATTCAGTGGAGACGGCACGCACCCTTCGCCGATAAGGCGAATGCAAAACCCTATAGGACCTGGACGCCGCCGTCCAGTTCGATGGGACTCTGTTGGACAGGCTGAGTTCGTAGTTTTCGAGCAGACTCTAAAGTCCGTAACCCATCCGGCCTCTGCAAATCCTGGAGCGGGAGACGGGGATCGAACCCGCAACCAACGGCTTGGGAAGCCGCTACTCTACCATTGAGCTACTCCCGCCCGTGCTACCCGCTTATTCTACCCCTAAGGCGCGAACCGGATTTCCTGTTGGTATCGGTGGCGCTGGCGAGCTCCATGCGGCTTTCCTTAATGAAAGCCGCACGCGCGGCAGCGTCCAGTGTAGCGAGGCAGGAAATACGGGTGGCTTGAGACCCTTGTATGATTTCGGGGGATGCCCTCCCTTCGCCGGCGCACAATCCTTTCCGCGGTCTTCGCACTCGCGGCAGGCGCTGTGCTGCGCCTCTGGTTCATTCACGCTTTCCCGCAGATCCAGGGAGACTCGCTTCTTTACGCGGACATCGGTCGGAACTGGCTGACCCACGGTATCTATGGGCGGTCTGTCGTGCATGCGGGCAGCCCGCCAACGATTGCCCCGACCCTCGTCCGCCTGCCCGGATACCCCGGCTTCCTCGCCCTCTGCTTCGCTGCTTTTGGAAAGCAGAATTATTCCGCCGTCCTCTACCTGCAAATGGTGATCGACCTGGTGACGTGCTTGCTCATCGCGGGATTCGTTCGCCGGCTCTGCGGGCATCGGGCTGCGATGTCGGCGCTCTGGCTGGCGGCACTCTGTCCCTTCACGGCTAATTACGTGGCGATGCCGCTTACCGAAACGCTGTCAATCTTTTGTGTTGCGCTCGGCCTCTATGCATTTGCCGCCGTGCTCGCGCGTCCGCATTGGGGTTGGATGCTGGCGCTCGCCTTTGCCTGGAGCTACGCCGCGCTCTTGCGGCCCGACGGCGCCCTGCTGGCGGTGGCCTTTTTTCCCGCGCTCATCCTCTATGGCCGCAACTCGCTTCGTCTGGCGCGGTCGCTGCGTATTGCATTGCTGTGTGGGCTGATCTCGGTACTGCCGTTCGCCGCCTGGACTGTTCGCAACTGGCGCACCTTCCACGTCTTTCAGCCGCTGGCGCCCCGTTCCGCCACCGACCCCGGAGAATTCAAAGCACCTGGATTTCAACGCTGGACAAAAACATGGATGGCCGACTTTGCTTCCACCTATGAAATCTATTGGAATGTGCCCGGCGACGACATCGATATCCACTTGCTTCCGGCGCGAGCCCTGGACTCGCCGGCCGATGCGCGTGAAACGCAAGCCTTGATCTCGCAGTACAACACAGAGGATGTGCTTACGCCGCCCATCGACGCCGGCTTTGCCGCTCTGGCCGCCGAACGCATTCGGGCCCATCCCGTTCGCTACTATGTAACGCTGCCCCTGTTGCGCCTGGCCGATATGTGGCTTCGGCCTCGGGTGGAGATGCTCAATATAGAACTGCGTTGGTGGCAGTATCGTCTGCACCATGTGGAAACCCGCATCTCCTATGCTTACGGCGCCCTGAACCTGCTCTATCTATTAGCGGCCCTGATAGGGGTGTTCTACTGGCCGCGATTTGCCACTGCCATGGTGGCCTATGTTGTGTTGCGGAGTTTTCTGCTGCTCACTCTCGAGGCCCCGGAGCCCCGCTACACGCTGGAGTGCTTCCCCATCGTCATCGCCTTCGCCGCAGTTGCCCTCGACCGGCTAGCAGTTTCGCAATGGTGTAGATCGAACCCGGATTTCCTGTAGAGGTAGAAACTCCACGCGTTTGCTTAGCGACAAGCGGACGCTTAGGCATCATCCACCACCCTGCTCGCCCGAACACCCTCCTGGAATTTCGGTCCTGTTATTAATGAGTGGTTGATTTGGACCATCCAAAACAGTGCCCTTCGCCTCTATCCTTGCGTCCGTGAAGATGCTGAGAAAGTAATTGACGGCATCTGCAACAAATTGCGGCATCGAGTATCCCAATCCGGATTTAAGCACCACTTCGATCGTGCCCTGCCTGCAAGGTAAACCCTCATCCGGAGCTCTTAAGATGGTGCCGGTATAAACCAGCATGGCGTAAACGCCAAAGTTGAAGGGGCCCGCGCCAAGGCCCAGCATGACGCGCAAATCCGCGCCCATGAGCAGCGAGCCGATGCCGACCGATATCCCCTCGGTTGTATTCCCGATATCCGTTTTTGAAGTTACCTTCAAACCTGGATTGGCCGCCCATTGGCCATTCATGTATCCGGCTTTCAAGCTGCCATGCACGTCATACAGTCCCTCTGCGTTCAGCACGGACGACTTCGCACTGAAACCCGTGTTGAGCACCAGTCCTTGGTCAAACGTGATCGCGAAAGGTACCGGGCCCCCAATTGGAATCCACATCGATATAGGGAGATAAGCCTTCTTCCGGATATTGACGCGCCGATCAATGTCGGTGTGAGCCTTCAGGTGCAGCACGACACCGACAACACCCTGCAATTCGATTCCGCAGTCTTTCGGAATTACGCCGCGGCTGGATGTCAGGAAGGTCCTCGCGTGCATGCCGGAGAAGTTGAGCATGCCTGTGGCCACCACGTGGATGCCGCTTTTGTCATAGGTGTACTGGACGCCGATACCGGACTTGTTGGCGATCAGATTCGGTATCAAACCTTGTAGATCCACCGGTGGGAAAACGGGAACGGTGGGGGGATGAAAATCCGGTATCTTAGGCAGGCTTATCTGGGGACCAGGAACTCCCGGCATGCTGAAGGGCCTTTGGTAATACGAGCGTACCAATCGCGGCGCCCTCGGATCGTCTCCCCGACTAGGTGGGAGAGGTGCGGCCGCGAATACCGGCTCAGGAGCCCAGCTGCCGCCGATCCTTTGAAAGCGTTCACGATGCCCATCGGCAGATACCGTGGTCATGTTGACCGGCGTCCATTTGCCGCTCCTGGAGACGCGCGACACAACGATGGATCCTTTCCAGTGATCGACGCCGGGCATCGGCAAGCCGGCAGTTTGCTTCTCGCCCTCATCGCGCGGCTCCGGGAAGTCGGGATAGACGAAAGGCGTCATCTTCTCAATGTCGATGTCGGAATCCATCGCGAAACTTCCCTTGGCGATTAAGTCGTGCAGCTGTACAGGCAACAAGATCACCTGCACGGAGTCGCCCTCCCGCTTGAGCATGGCGATGCGCCCGACTGCCCGCCCGGTGGCGAAGACAATCTTGCCCATGGCAAATTCATTCACGTGGGGAGCATTGGCATCGAACGTCCAGACGATGCCGTTACTTGCGATCGAACGGATCGCTTTGTCGCCCTGCTCCATCAGGATAATGTCTGGCTGGTACTCCACCTTGGGGTCCAGCCGGGGTGCGATGCCGAATTGCCTTTGACTTTTCGTGAGCGTCGCTGGGTCAAGGGGCTTCATCACGATGGCATCCGGATGCGCCCTCAGGTCGAACATGTCTATGTTCGAAGCGGCAGGGCTGGGAACGGCTGACGAAGCCGTTTGTTGCTGCGTTTCACGCTTGGCTGTCTTGGGCTGTTGATTGCATCCTGATGCGACGAAGCACAAAAGCAGCGTTATAAAAGGCGCTGAAGCGGATAGTGTGATGATTCCTTTGCGCACAGAGACTCCCCCGTTCCGGACAGCAGTCAAGTAACGAAGACCCTTGGGGTGAAGAGCGGTTGAGCTACATAAGCTCCATCACTAGTCAAGCTGGAATTGCGCGAGGCCCTCGTCTTCATGTTTCATGAGCGATTTCCTTTACGTAACCCTGTTGTTTATAGCCCTGCTTGTTTGGCGGCCAGCGCGCCAATCAACGGCAGACGGGTTATCCTGCCCTGGTGCGCGGTGAACATCAGAAAAACCCACAGCGCAAAACCACCCACCATCAGCAGCAAGTCGACAGGCGCCTGGAGGATGAAGGAAAATCCCGTGGTGACCGCGCCCAGCACCAGCCCGGCGATCGTCCAACCGATCCAGAGGACGATCCAGGCCAGGTTGAAATAGATCGACTGAAAGGCGTGAAAGCGGATCACGCGGTCCCTTCTATAGGGTTCAATCACCAGAAATAGAATTCCGGTAATGATGCCGGCCAGGTAAGCCAACGCTGCGGCTACATTGGCGCGCAGCCCGGCGTCTGTGTGGGACCGGGCGCTGCACGTGGGACAAAATGTTGTGCCGCCGGCGAAGGCGGCTCCGCATGATGGACAAAAGCTCATAACGTTTTCCTCTCTGGGTGAGAAGTGGAGGGGCCGTCATAGGCGGCTTACGGCCAACTTCGCCAGCGGCTTGATATTGTCCGTACTGCATGGGCAGCCGTTATACGTAAAACGTGCCACCGTATCGCCTTTGCGGACCATGAGCATGCCTCCGCCGACGACATAGGCTTCATCGCCAATGCCATCCAAGTCGCCGGTGCCGCTGCTGCTTGCCGAGCCCCCTCCACCAGCGACATACGTGAAGGCTGTGCGGTTGGCTTTCATCGCTACCGCTGCCTGGCCGACTTCGAGATCGATCATCAGCACTGGGACTTCTTGCGAAGCGCCGCTCTCGTCGCGGGGCGCCACGGCGGAAAAAAATCCTCCGGCCATGTCCTGAACGGTCTTTTGCGTTTTGGCATCGATTCCGCCGACCATGCCGGCTATATGCTTGGCTTTCATATCCGCTATATCGCCCCTCGCGATATAGCGGCAAAGGTTGTCTTCGCCTTCTGCGCGGATGATGGTTACGCCTACCGCCTGGCTCACTTCCTGGGTGCTAAGGAGGCGGCACGGATTGCCCGTTGATTTGACGGCATCATCGCTGTCCCCGGCGCGGCCGCCGCTCGCCAGCTTTCCCAGGCTGTCCAACATAGAGCTGAGGCCGGGCGATTGGGCGGCAGCCGCGCGGGCTTTTTCCTTGACCGTTTGTGCCGCGTACCAAAGACCGCCGACTGCCAGGGCCGTACCGGCAATCAACAACACCACGCAGGCGAGGACCACCTTCAGCAAGGTATTTGATTTCCTTGCCGCGGGCATTGGCGCTGCTGGTGCGGGCACATATCCCGGTGCCGGGTTATAGGCCGGCGCAACGGCCGCGGAGGGCGCCGGTGGTGCAGATGGTACAGGAGCGCCGCAACCTGCGCAGAAGGCAGCCGTGTCATTCAGGGGTGAACCGCATTTGCCGCAAAACTTTGCCATGTGTTTCTCCTTCCTGCCCTACTCGCGGGTAAGCTCCACCCGCCGATTGCGGGCACGGCCTTCCAGCGTGTCGTTGGTTTCCACGAGGCTGCCAAGCAGTACCGGCAAGAGGGGTAGTCCGCCATGCGCCAGAACCGGCGCTGGCGGTTGCGGAGCGACGGCTGTTCCTGGTGCCTGCGACGCGCCGCAATGGGTACAGAACTGAGTTCCTGGTTCCACCGGTCGGCCGCATTGGGTGCAAAAGGTCATAATTCGGCTCGTTGGCTCCCATCTGCCGTGACTTTGCGCGCCGCGACAGCGGTGGTCAAGCAAACCGGCTTTAAATTGTGCATTAACTGTGAAGTGGTTCGCCTGGAGTTACTTGCAACACTTCACTAACTGGTTACAATGGCCAGAACCGCGGGCTAAGCGGTTTGGGATTAAGGAAAATGCCCGGCACATCACCCAAGGTGACTCGCTATCGCTTCGGTCCGTTCGATCTAGACCCCGAAGAGGGCACGCTTGCGCGCAAGGGCATTCCCGTCCGCTTGCAAGATCTCCCTTTCCGGATGTTGCTCATACTGGTCGAGCGCCCGGGAGAGATCGTAACCCGCGAAGAATTGCGCCGCCTGTGGCCGGAAAATACCTTCGTCGAATTCGACAAGAGCCTCGGAGTGGCCATCGGGAAAATTCGCCAGTCGCTAAACGATCAGGCTGAGGCGCCTAGATACGTGGCCACTGTTCCCCGCCATGGATACCGCTTTGTAGCTCCTGTCACGGTTCAGAGCCAGGAGGAGCCACCGGCAGCAACAGTTCTACCGTCGCCGGCACTACCGTCGCCGGCTCTTCTTCCTTCCCGTCCCCAGCGGCACTACTGGTTGATCGCTGGATTGGGGCTGCTGGTGATGGCGGGAGGTTTGGCTTTCCGCCTCCGCGGCCGGCCGCCTGTGGTTGCCGGGAACCTGAGCGCAAGCGTAGCCGTGCCGGTGCAGGTGCGCCGTTCGGTCGCGGTACTGGGCTTTCGCAATCTAGCCGGACGCCCGCAGGATGCGTGGCTCTCGTTGGTCTTTTCCGAAATGCTCAACACCGAATTGGGCACCCACGGAGACCTGCGGATGGTCTCTGGAGAGGACGTCCATCGCGCCAAGCGCGAACTTCGGGTGACCGAGGACGACAGCCTCGCCAAAGCTACCCTGGAGCGTTTGCGCGAGAACCCCGGCGCCGACTACGTGGTGCTTGGCTCTTACACCTTGATGCAAACCGGCGCGGCTAAACGCGTCCGGTTGGATCTAAGACTGCAAGAGACAGCCGGTGGAGAGACCATTGCCGAAGAAGCGATCATCGGCAACGAGAGCGATCTCTTCGGCCTGGCCGCCGAGGCAGGCGACCGCCTGAGGCAAAAACTTAGCCTGGGTCCTAACTCGGCGGGAGATCGGAGCGCCGCCCGCGTGGCCCTGCCATCGAACCAACTGGCGGCTCGCCTGTATGCCGAAGGTCGGGCGAAGCTGTGGGCCTTCGATTTTCTGACCGCGCGTGATTCACTCCTGAACGCCGTCGCTGCCGACCCCAACTTCCCGCTCTCCCATTCCGCTCTCTCCGAGGCCTGGTATCACTTGGGCTACGACGCCAGGGCGCGAGCAGAAGCCCAGAGGGCACGCGATCTGGCTCCATTGCTTCCGCAGGAAGACCGCCTGTTGATTGAAGGGCAGTACTGGCGTGCGGCGCCGAACTGGCCGCGCGCGGTCGAAACCTACCAGGCGCTTTTTAAGCTCTATCCCGACAATCTTAATTATGGCCTGTTGTTGGCCACCGCGCAGATCGTTACTTCGCGGCCTCGAGCTCTCGAGACCCTGGCCGGCTTGCGTCGTCTACCGCCACCGGCGGGCGGTGACGCGCGCATCGATATAACGGAAGCGTCCGCGTGGATCAGCCAGGATATGGTCAAGGCGCAGGCGGCCGCGAAAACGGCGATTGCCAAGGGCAATCTTCAGGGTTCCCACGTCATCGTTGACGGAGGCTACGCCTTCTTATGTCAGCAAGGGGTGGGCCTCGGCGTGTCCATGGACGACTCCATCAGCGACTGCGATCTGGCGCGTCTCAGTGCGCGGGCAGCCCATGACCTCGACGGCGAAGCGATGATGGCTACGAATCTGGCGGCGCTCTATTTCCAACGCGGCCAGCTCTCACGCTCGGCTGATATGTTTCGCGCCGCGATCAAGGAATTTCAGCAGGTGGGCAATGCCGACGGGCTGGCGACAGCCATGAGTGATCTTGGCACCGACCTTGCGGTGGCCGGCGATCTGAGTCAAGCCAAAACCCTCCTGCAGGGATCCCTATCTCCCTTTCAGGCCGTCGAAGATAAGGAGGGCGTGGCCCTTAGCCTGGACGAATTGGGTGACCTGGAGCGCCAGATGGGGAACCTGCAAGGGGCGGAGAACACGTACCAGCAAGCCCGGGCGGCAGCGGAAGCAATCGAAGACAAGAACGCCATCGCGTACGTCTTTTGCAGTTTGGGAGACGTGTTAGCCGATCGCGGTGAACTGCAGGCTGCTCGAGCAGCCTATGAAAAATCCTTGGCTCTGCGCACCCAGGTAGGCGAGATGCAGTTAGCCGGCGAGGCACAGGTCGCGCTGGCTCTGCTGGCGATCGAGGGTGGTCAGTCGGCCCGGGTGGAAAGTGGGTTGCGGGAGTGGAAGCAACGCTTCCACCAGGAGAAAGAAACCGACGATGAAGTGGCGGCCAGCAGCGCCCTCAGCCGAGGCTTGCTGGCCCAGGGGCGGCAGGGTGAAGCGTTCTTAGAAATCGAGTCATCCCAGCAGCTGGCGGCGAAGAGCCAGAATCTTCTGGTTCGCCTGCAACATGAGCTGACCTTTGCGCGCGTATTCTTGGCTTCGGATCATCCGGAAACGGCGCGGCCCGGGCTGGCCAAGCTGTCAGAGCAAGCCCGCCGGCACGGCATGGTCGGCATGGAGCTGGAGGCTATGCTGCTACGGCTGAACTGGAACAGCGATTGGCACATAAAGCTGCCGCTGTTCAACAACTGATGACGCTGGAACATAGAGCTCGAGACAAAGGCTTTGGCCTGATCGCGCGCAAGGCAGCGTCACTCCGTAGCTGAAATGCTCTTCGTTGCACCCAGGCAAGGTTTGCCCGAGCTAGTTCGGTTTTCGGCTGCTTGATCTGGTCTTACCCGCTGGGCTACGTCGCGGCGATTGTCCATCGACTATCGAGCGCTATGGCTAGGCTAGTTAAACCCAAGACTAATGCGGCAGCGCCGTCCCTGTCCCCTCGGTAAGGGTGAAGATGCGGTCCACCGCCGGCGCGTTGAAGGACTCTTTAAGGGTGCTGGGCCAATCGATTTCTATCCGGTCGATTCTTGATGCCGTTCCCAGCCCAAAATGGAGTCGCAGGTCGCTGCTGGAGAGGTAGCTCGAACCGCTGCGCACTTCCTGCACCCATTTCTTGTCGCCGGCAAATATGGAGACGCTGGCGCCGATGCCATCCCGGTTGGAACGCGTGCCCACGGTGCTAATCCCAATCCAGTGGTTCTGATTGGCCGCCTGGTTGACCAGCAGAAAGGGTTTGGCGCCCGAATTATTGATCACCACCGATATGCGGCCTTGATTCCAAAGATCGGCAATGGCGAGACCGCGGCTGGATTCGGGCACCGTGCAACCGGGTCCTGCTGTCTTGCTGATGTCCTTGAATTTTCCATTGCCCCGGTTCCAATAAACAAGACGCGGTTCTCTGTAGGTAGCTCCCAGGTGTGCAGTATCGACCTCAGGATAAACGTGGCCATTGGCTAGCAGGAGATCGGGCCAGCCGTCATTATCCATATCGAAGAACATGACACCCCAACCCAGATACTGCGTGTTCAGTCCCAGGCCGGCGTCAAATATTTTCGAGCTGTACGTTCCATCCCCATTGTTCTGGTAGAGGGACGAAGTGTCGTCGGAGAAGTTGGTCTTGAAGATGTCGGGCAATCCATCGCCGTTGAAGTCGCCTATGGTTGCGCCCATTCCCGCCTGCTCGCGGCCGTCCTCGTCAAAGGCAACGGTAGCGTCCACCGCGACATCGGTGAAGGTTCCGTCTTTGTTATTGCGATAGAGAATGCTGGGCGTGCTGTCGCAGGCAACGTAGATATCGGGCCATCCATCGCGGTTGTAGTCCAGCGTGGAAACGCCGAGGCAGTAGTGTCCGTTGGTCTTCTCGATGCCGCTGGTCTTGCTGGTGTTGGCAAAATGGCCTCCGCCCAGATTGTGGTAGAGCACGTTGGGAGTGGATTCGAGTCCCCGCGGTCCGCACATGACCGGAACCCCCTTCCAAATGCACATCTGCCCCTCGCCCGGCCGCGGAGAGGTCTTCAGATCGAAATGAACGTAGTTCGCGACCATCAGGTCGAGCTTGCCGTCGCGGTCATAGTCGACGAAGGCGCAGCCCGAGCCCCACTCGGCCCCGCTTCCGGCGACGCCGGCCTCCGCGGCCACTTCTTTGAAGCTCCCGTTGCCTTCATTGTGGTACAGGCGATTCTTGCCGTAGTAGGTCACGTACAAATCGTCGAACCCATCGTTGTCGTAGTCGCCCACGCAGGCGCCTTGTCCCCATCCACTCGCCGTCAGCCCGGCGTCCCTGGTCACATCCGTGAATGTGCCATCGTGATTGTTATGGTAGAGATGCCCGGTTGGCGGCGGGTTTTTATTCCGTGCCGTGCTCGGCTCGAGGGCATTGCCGTTCACCAGGTAGATGTCCGGCCAGCCATCGCGATCGTAATCCAGGATTGCCACTCCACTGCCCGTGGTCTCGATGATGTACTTCTTGGTGGCCTCATCTCCGTTGACGTTCTGCATTTTCAAGCCCGCCTGTGGAGCGGCATCGACAAACCATGCCGGCGGTGGGTGGTCCGCGTTTGCAGGGTAAGGAGCGGCGTGAACCTGGGCCGTCGCCGTAGCCGCGCAAACAAAAAATAGTCCGGCTTGCCACCGGTGCCAAACTAGCATTCTGCAAATGCTAGCACTCGCAGCAGCAGCGTATTCTGGATGAGCGTTATGCAAATTTTCTGGTTCCCCCCAGTCGTTCTCCTGTCCGGGTTGTTGTGCTTCGGGCAGAGCGCGTCCCCTCCCACAGCCACCAGCCCTCCATCCGCTGTGACCGGCGCCCAACAACAGCCGGTAAAAGGCGCTAGCCGCGAGCAGGGCATCCGGTATTACCGGGCCGGTAAGCTTATCGATGCGGAGCGGGCCTTTGCGACGGCGATGGCAGAAGATCCGTCTGATCTGGAGTCTGTTCAGATGCGTGGCCTGACCCTTTATCGTCTGGGCCGGCCGGCAGCGGCAATCCCTTATCTTGAACGGGTGCGGCAGTGGATGCCAGATGCAAATGCCGACGCCAACCACGTGCTGGGGCTTTCTTACTTGAATGCGCGTCGCTATGACGAGGCACGAGGTGCCTTTGCTGCACAATATGGCGTCAGTCCAGGCTCTGGCGCGGCGTATTTGCTGACCGGCCGTATGCTGCTCGACGCCGATCTGCCGGAGCTGGCCGCTCAGGACGCGCAAAAGGCGCTTGAGACATCGCCCAATCTTCCCTTGGCGCACTTCATGCTGGGAGAGGTTTACCTTTACAAGTCTGACGTCAACCACGCCCTCGAGCAGTTTGAACAGGAACGGGCAGTCAATCCCGCCTATCCCGCGGTCTATGACCGCCTGGGCGATGTTTACACCAGGATGGGGCAGTATCAGCAGGCTCAGGAAGCATTAACCAGGGCCATCTCCCTGGACGTTTCCAGCACCGGACCATTCATTCAAATGGGTAAAGTCTTTTTGCGCCGGGGCGACCCGGAAAGTGCAGCGATGTATCTCCAGCACGCCGAAAAGATGGACCCAGGTAACTACATCACGCACACGCTCTTGGGGCAGGCATACCGGAAAATGGGGAAAGAGGAAGATGCAAAGCGTGAACTCGACGCCGCGTCCCAGATCCATGCCTCAAGCCAGCTAAAGTTAGAGCCGGTTCAGTGAGGATGTGGCGAACCTGACCATCTTTTGCCTTTGAAAATGGAAATAGCGACAGGGGAAGCCCCTTAATAAACCCGAATCGAGACCAATTTGCTTTGCAGGGGCACCCCGCCTTCGAGCGTGACGGCGAGTAACGCCTCAAAAGGCCTGATCTCCCCAGTCGGCGACGAGACCATTTTCAACAGTTCCGACAAAGATTCTTTGCGCGTAGCGAATTCAACCGCTGCCTGCGTCCCCAGCGTGGTCAGGCCGCTGAACATGAGCGTTCGCTTTCCAGACTCAACGCCGGGCATCAGCGCGAGCACTGCATAGTCCATAGTGAGCGGGTGCTCCGGACGCGAGTAGAGGGCCGGTTCGCCCGGGTGCGGGTGGTTGTTCACAAATCCCGCGTACGTTGAATTGGCCACCATGGTGAAATTCGCCGGCGAAGGCACCGCGTTCAGCGACGGATTTTCGGCCGGCGAACCGATGAAAATCAGGTTTCGCTGCTTCGCCTCATCCCAGGTAACGAGCAGGCTGCGTTTCAGAACAAAGGCGGCCTGGTGAGCGTCAAAAAGCCTGGTCAGATCGTACACCGACGTCAGCTCGCCAATCCCGGTGTAATGGTCAACCACCGGCTCCCTATTCGCGGCGCCGACAGCCGGCGCATATCGCAGGCCGGTCTTTGAATCGCCCACAAAACGAGCGTTACTGTAAATCACTTCCGGCGGATCCCCAGAAAGAAACGGCGCCCAAAAGACTTCGATCGCTGATTTTTCCGCAGCCGCTTTAGACCGTGCGCGAACAATCAGCAGTGAGCAGCCGGCAAGCGTCAGCACCAGGATCACGCCGAAGGCAATCCCGAGCGGCGTGGACTTCCAGTAACTCCAGGAGCTCGCACGCGGCACGGAAGCTACCTCGCTCGCGGGGAGCGATGGCGTCTCCGAAGGCAAAGGAAACGGAGCCGGCGGCGGTTCGGATTGGCGAAGCCGGAAGGTGGGAAGGTAGTGGCCCTTGGGAACCTCGATAATCGTTGGCTCGGCCGCGCCTTCCGTGGCGAAAAACTCCGCCAGCTTTTGCCGCAGAAGGCGGGCGTGCGTTCGCACAATGCTGTCTTCGCTGCTGTTGTACCCAGGCGGCCGTTGAAAGACGTGCACACCGATTTGTTGTTCAGTGGCAGCTTCAGGTGTCTCCTTTAGGGCGCATTCAGCGATGTAAAGGAGAAATTCACGAAGCCGTAATGAGCCGCGAAAGTGACTGCTGGAAAGGACTCGTTCAATCAGGCGGAACCGAGGGTCGTTTGACGTGTGAAACGAATCCGTCAACTCACTGGTTTGCTTCAAGGCAGAGCTTGCGGGGCTACTTTTCACTGTCAATTCACCGTAAACAACGTTGGCAGCATTGTGGTTCCAGGAAGAGTCTTTGTGGGGCGCTGGAAGTAACCTTCCAGGCGTCGCAGGTTGTCTTATGGAAGGGCACAGATATCCCTCCCCAGACACAACTCTAGAACTTTTGATGCGAAAACGGGATCGGTCGATAGTATCGACGAGCGAATATCCGTTTCGTCACAGCTTGCCGATAACAGAGCATGCCAGCAAGAAACCTTTGTCAACCCCTTGGAGAGCCAGCATTATGCACAGCCAACCGTACCGCAAAACCAGCAAAATCACCTACTTACTGTTTCTTGTATGGCTATCCTCGCTGGCCCCGGCCGCGCTGGCGCAGGCAGTTTATGGATCGATTTTCGGGACCATCACCGATAACACCGGGGCCGTGGTGCCTAACGCTACGATTACGGTCGCCGACGTTTCCAAAGGGACATCGGTCACAGTCCAAAGCGATGCCAGTGGCGGATACCTCGTCCAACACCTGATCGCTGACACCTACCAGGTGTCAGCAGAAGCGAAGGGGTTCAGCAAGACCTCGGTCGACAACGTCGTGGTCTACGTCGACACCCAGCCCAAGGTCGACATCAAGCTCACGGTGGGTGAGGTGACGAATACAGTTACGGTAACCGGCGGAGCTCCTCTGCTGGAGACAGCCCGCGCCGACGTGAGCACCATTTTCAACGACCGTGCGCTCGAGGACTTGCCTAATCTAAATCGCAACTTCACCTCCTTTGAATTACTGACGCCCGGCACCTCGTACATCGGGTGGGGCCCGTCGGAAGGAAGCGGTAATCCGCAACGTAGTGAATCCATTGAAGTCCAGGGCCAATTGCCGTTCGCAACAGGTTATGAGCTCGACGGCACAGATAACCAGGACCCCATCAACGGCGTCGCCGTGATCAACCCGAACATCGACGCGGTCTCGGAGATGAAGGTGACCGCGCAAAACTATGACGCGGAGTTCGGCAAGGCGGTCGCCGGCCTGGTCACTGCTCAAACCAAGTCCGGAAGCAACAACTTTCATGGGACGGCCTTCGAATATCGCCGCTCGGATGCCCAGCAGGCGCGCGATCCCTTTGCCAACAATGCGGTTAACTCCTTGACCGGCAAGTACCTGAGCCCGACGCTGCACAATCAATTCGGCGGCTCGGTGGGGGGGCCGGTGTTGAAGAACAGAGTTTTCTTCTTCGGCGACTACCAGGGTCTGCGGGAAAAATCAGGGAGCTCGGTCCTGACCACTGTGCCCACCGCACTGGCAAGGTCATCGTGTACCTCCGGCGGGAACTGCGATCTCAGCGACTACCTGGCGATTGGGGGGCAGGCTTTTAACCCCAACAGCCCAACCGATACCAGCAATAGTGGGCGCACTCCGTTTCCCGGCAACATTATTCCCGCGGCCAACCTTTCCGCGCCCGCGGTCAACTTTTTCAAATTGCTGCCCGCCCCCAACGCTGGTGCGCCCGGCCAAACTTTCAATAACTATGCGACTTCAGGATCTGGAATTTTCAACACCAACCAGTTCGATGTTCGCGGAGATACCCAGCTGACAGCAAAGCTGCACATGCTGGGCCGCTATACCTATTTTGGGTCCAGCCTCTCGGGCGCTCCTTACTTCGGCACCGCGGGTGGGGGTGGTTACGGCTCAGGAGGTTTCGCCGGTACGTCTTCGGGACTCAACCAGAGCGTCGCGGCGGGCGGAGATTATGTGGTTTCGCCTAGCTGGCTGACAGACTTCCGCTTTGGCTACTACCGGATCTACAACACCGTTCTCGGCCCCGATGCCAACCTGCCACTTGGTAATACCCTGGGCATCCCCAACGCCAACGGCACCCCGCTCTCGCTCTATGGCGGCATGCCCCAGTTTGAAATCGATGTTCCAGCCAACGGACAAAACGAAGGCAACGCGGAGTTTCTGGGAACAACCGCAAACCCAAATCTCCAGCAGGAAAGCCAGTATCAGTTCGTGAACAACTGGTCGCACTCTCTAGGCAATCACAACATCAAGTTCGGCGGAGATTTTCGTTACGCTAAGGACCATTCGCTTACGGTTGCCAGCAATGCTCTCCGCTCCGGCACTTTTCAGTTCTTTAACTCCACCACCTCAGGCACGGCACCCGCCGGCAGCGCAGTCTCCTCCTCTCCCGGCCTGGGTTGGGCCACCTTCCTGTTGGGCGACACGTCTCTCTTCTGGCGCACCCAGACGGCAGACGTTAATGCCCAGACCCGGCAGACGCGCTTCTTTCTTTATGCCCAGGACCAATGGCGCGTGACCCCGAAACTCACCTTCAACTATGGTCTCCGGTGGGAGTTTTATACCCCCGAGTCTGTGACCGCGGCGGGCTCCGGCGGCCTGCTTGACTTGAATAATGGCGACATCCTCATTGGCGGCGTCGGGGGTATCAATAAAGCCATGAACGTGGCCCAAAACTACAAGAATTTTGCCCCTCGCCTGGGTGTTGCCTTTCAAGCCAGACCCAACACCGTCATCCGCGCCGGCTTTGGCACCGTCTACGGACAAGGTTGGGCGGGCAACACTTTCGGCAATATACTCACCGGTTCTTTTCCGACCCAGATCCAGCAGACGCTCGGCACCGGCGGAAATATTGGATACGCGTTTAATCTCACCCAGGGACCTCCCGGCTATACCTTTCCCGCGATCCCATCCAACGGCCTCTATCCACTCCCAGATGGGATTAGCCAATCTGCGCGACCAAGGAGCGTCATACTCCCGACCGTGATGGGCTGGAACCTTACCGTCCAGCAGGAACTCAATTCGTCCCTCTCCCTGCAGGTGGCCTATGTGGGCAACCAGGCCTATCACAATATGTTCGACTCTTCCCCAAGCTACAACACCAATCAGCCAACCCTGAGTGGTTTCAGCCAGGTCAACCCTAACCATCTCACTGCGGCGGGAGGAGCTTGTTCCGCCTATCCGCAGGGGGTTCAGCCTGTAGGTCAGCCCGGCATCCCGCCCGAGTGCCTATACACGCAATCGGAACGAAGCCCCTGGTTCGACGGCACGGCCCAGAAACAACTCGGCGTCAAGTATGGGGCGCCTTATGGATGGGAACAAAGAATTGACTACTATCCAGCCCAGGCGACTGGCAACTACCACTCTTTGCAGGTAGTCATGAATAAGCGCTTCAGCCATGGTCTGCAATTCATGTCTAACTACGTGTGGTCCCATTCCCTCTCACACGAGTCCTATGAATTCCTGATCTCTCCGGCAATAGGCAAGGGAAACAGTTACTATAACCGCCGCAATTCGTTCATATTCTCCGGAAACTACAACCTCCCGTTCGGCCGGGACCAGATGTTCGCTGCCCACGTCCCCGGTTGGGCCAACCAGATCATCGGTGGATTTCAATTGAACGCGTCGTGGAGGCTACAGAGCGGCCTGCCCTTTACCTCAAACTATTTCAACTGCAACAACGACAACGACCAGTGCACGGGCTTCCTCAATAAGGTAGCCAAATTTGCCCCCCACCAGGGCTCCTACAACGTAGCCGGCAACTACGTGCAGTACTTCACTCCCTCGCCCTATGTGCTGTCTTCTCCCAATGATCCCGCCCCAGCCACCCCCAATTCCTACGGCCCGTTCGCTCGCCCGGCAGTGGCAACCTGGGGCAATGTCGGCCGCGATGCGCTCTGGGGACCCAACTTCAGCAATGTGGACGCCTCGCTGTCGAAGAGCTTTACTTTGTGGGAAGGCGTGCGCTTTCAGTTGATGGCTCAGGCTTTCAACGTCTTCAACCACGTAAATCTTGGCGGTGTAAATTCGTGTTTCGACTGCCAGAACTCGGGCGCCGGCCAAATCTCGAGCACCGCTTCCAACCAGGAGGGGACGTCGATGCGTAACTTGCAATTTGCCGGCCGGTTCAACTTTTAGCGTGCTGCAGGTTCTGCCTGAAAAACCGCAGGACGGAGCCGCGCCGCGGCGTCTGCAATTTTCACGGTGTTTCTCTTTCTGAGTGAGTGGAAGGTGGCTTTGCTGGGCCGCCTTCCAGTTCCGCCAACTGGCACCACAGGAAAAAAGTAGAGCTGCCCTTGATGGTGGTGGAACGATGAAGTTGTGGGCCTTGTTCTTGCTCCTTAACTCTGCAGCATTTCTGGCTGCGCAGGTGCCCGGCCACACGCCGGCGCCGGCCTTGCGTACGTTATCGGGCTTTGTGCCGGACCAGCCGGGCCAACCCATGATCAGCAGCAACATCATGGCGCAAAAGCCCTTCAGCGTGATCGGTCCGCGCGGAGCTCTGCTCGGCCAGCAGGACGGCGGGTTTGAAGCCTGGATTTTTCCCTGGAAAATACTAAGCCACATGCGCATCACGGCGGAGATGAATGACTACGCCGTACCCATCGATGTGAACCAGCAGGCCGCAACCATCGATGTGCAACCGGGACACACGACCATCACCTTCTCCCACGCCAACTTCACGGTGCGCGAAACCCTCTTTGCGCCGCAAGACGCGCCCGACGGCGCAGGGGCATTGGCCTTCTATCAGATCCAGGCGGTCCGCCCTATGACCCTTACCTTCAGCTTCACGCCTGAGATGCAGCGCATGTGGCCGGCGCTTTCTGACGACCGCAGCTCGCCCGAGTGGGTAAAGACCGGGCAATCCGGATTCTATGTGCTGCACCTGAATTTTCCCGACCATGCCGCGGCCGTGGCCATGCCGACGGCAACGTACGGAATTCTGGAGCCTTACCAGGAGCGGCCCAGGAACTACCCTCTGCAGTTTGTAATCCACTTCAATCCGGCTACGGATGGCGATAAGCTTTATCCTCTCCTGATGACGACGGGCGAGACCGCCGCCACTTCGACCACCTCCGCATTGGCCGCCCGGCTGGAGGCTCTCGATGACGGGTTTCAAGCGTCTTACAGCGCCACGCAGAAGCACTTCGAAGAATTCTGTGCTCAACACCTGAGCATCGATACGCCTGACCAGAAACTCAACCAGGCGTTTACCTGGGCTGAAGTGGCGATCGATCAGCTGCGCGTGCAAACCACGCCCTCGCATGCGGAGACCGCCCTGGTCGCGGGTTTCTACACGTCGGGCGATTCTGCCCGCCCGGGCTTCGGTTGGTATTTCGGCCGTGACGCCCTGTGGACTCTATACGCCGTGAACAGCTACGGCGATTACCAGCTCACGCGGGACCAGCTGAATTTCTTATTCAAGAGACAAAGCCCCGAAGGCAAGATTATTCACGAGTGGGCGCAAACCGCCGACCTGGTGGATTGGAAGAGTCTGCCGTATGCCTATGCTTCCGCGGATGCTAATCCGCTGCTGCTGATGGCCAGCAACGACTATCTCAAGGTGAGTGGGGATAAGCGATTTATCCAGGCCAACTGGGAAGCCGCTGGAGCGGGCCTGGAACTTCGAAACCTCTCACGATTCCGATGGCGATGGAATTTATGAGAATACGGAAGGGTCAGGATGGGTTGAGTCCTGGCCCCCCGGCATGCCTCACCAGGAGATCTATCTGGCCGCGCTCGACCAGCAGGCGAGCACCGCGATGGCGGAACTGGCAAAGGCGACGGGCCACACGGAGATTGCCCGGCAGGCGGATTTTCGGGCGAGCAAAATCGGCGCGGCCATCGAGAAGGAATATTTGCTTCCCGGGGGCGGCTTCTATGCCTTCAGCCGCAATGCCGACGGCAGCGTGGATTCGAGCCCAACCATCTTTCCGTCGGTTGCCTCCTGGGATGGCACCTACAAGTTGCAGCATGCCCAGCCAATGTTCGACCGCTGGGCTGCGCCGGAGTTCTCGACCGATTGGGGAACGCGCGACCTGAGTCCAACGGTCTCATTTTTCGATCCCATCAGTTACCACCAGGGGACGGTATGGCCGCTCTACACCGGCTGGGTTGCGGTGTCGGAATATCGTAACGGCCGTAGTCTCTCCGGCTATGCCCACCTGATGCAGAATGCCGATCTGACCTGGGCGCAGGATCCAGGTGCCGTGACAGAGTTACTTTCCGGCCAGTTCTTCGCGCCCCTGGGGCGCAGCACTTCTCATCAACTCTGGTCCTCGGCCATGGTCATCTCGCCGGTGTTGCGCGGGCTCTTCGGTTTGGACTGGGACGCGGCCGGGAATAAGCTGACGGTGACGCCCAGTCTGCCTGCCGACTGGGATCGAGCCACGCTGCGTCATGTGCCGCTCGCCAGCGGCAATGTGGATGTGGAGATCACGCGTTCCGGAGCGATGCTATTGGTGCGTGCCTCAGGGTCTTCGGCGCAGAGCGTGCTTCTAGATTCGCGAGCCCCGGGAGCAAAGTTCTCCGGCGGCGTGCTGCGCATACCGCTGCCTACCGTAGAGGCTGCTCTTGCCGCGGCGCTCGCCAAGCCCGGCGCGACCACCCAGCAGATGAAAGTGCTGGACCAGCAGTCGGTAGGGAACTCGCTCTTGCTGAGATTGTCGGCGCCCGCCAACAGTCACCAATCAATCATGCTGCGTGTCAACGACCCGCATGCGAAACTTCATGTCGAGGGTGCGCAAATGCCGCAAGAGAGCAGCTCTTCGTTACGTCCGTTGCAGATTGATTTTGGCCCGGGTGAAGGCTACGTTGAGAAGACGCTGAAGATCACCTGGTGAGCGATGCGGGCCACGAACAGCTCCCCGTGCAAAGTCTGCTTCCCCGCTTCGGCCTGTCGGAAACTGGACGGGTACCCCAGGTTCGCAGCAGCGTACCTGGGCCGAAAATGATTTTTTCGAATGCTTTCACTCCGCGGGCACAACGGTTCTAATGGTTGAGAACAACGGTAGGGCTGCGCCCATCTTCTTCAACCCGGGTACGCTGGCGCGAACCTGGGGCACCCGTCCAGTTTCCGACAGGTATGTTTCGGGTCGAGGTTGCGGAAACGGAATTTGAGCGGAGAGTGTAGTTTGGTTAGAGCTGGAGCACTACTGATCTGGTTGGTCGCCCTTTTCTATGCTCCTGTAGCAAAAGCACAGCTATCCTTGCAAACCGACTCGGTCGCGCCGGAACGATTCGTTGCCGCTCACGGCCGTAAGGCCATCGTAATGGGCTACGCGTCCGACGGCTTGGAGCTATGGGCCTATCCCCTTCAACTCATCAGCGGCTACGAATTAGGTTTTCGATCGGCCGGCAATACGACTGAAACCGCCGGGTCCGCCTTGCTTCGTCGCGTGACGTATGAACCCGAAGCGATCACCCGCACCTACATAGGCCCTGACTTCATCGTTCGCGAAAGACTATTCGTTCCCCTCAACGAGGCCGCGATTTTCCTCACCTATACCGTGGAGTGCCGTCACGCCATTGACATCGAGGTCCACTTCACGCCGGTGCTTGATCTGATGTGGCCTGCGTCTCTTGGCGGCCAGAGTATCCAGTGGAACCCGGCAGCGTCGGCCTACATTCTCTCCGAGGCGACGCATAAATACTCCGCATGGGTCGGCGCTCCTCAAGTGATCTCGCACGACGAAGTCCTGAATAGCGCGCAACCGGGAACATCGGGGAAGCGGCTGGCCTTTGCTGTGCGTGCAGGTGGGAAGTCTGATCGTTCAGTCACCGTAGTGGTTGCGCGTAATGACGATGGCTCATCAAATGTGCCGGCACGCATGAAAGACCTGCTCGGCTCGCAAGCCAACTTCGAGACGGAGGCGCGCAGCCATTATGCCGAGCTGCTTGGTAGCACCTTGCGGATCGAAACCCCAGACAAATCAGTCAATCAGCAACTTGCGTGGGCACAGATCGCGCTCGATCAGGCCTGGGTATGCAATCCCGTACTGGGCTGCGGCCTGGTTGCCGGTTATGGCCCTTCGCGCGACGCCCGCCGGCCGCAATACGCATGGTTTTTCGCCGGCGATGCCCTCATCGCCATCGAAGCGCTGGTTCATGCGGGTGATTACGACCGGGCCCGTGAAGCCCTTACCTTCATCGCCAAATACCAGGACGCCGGCACCGGAATGATATGGCATGAGCTTTCGCAGAGTGCTGATCCAGCCGATTGGGCGACCAGGTATCCCTACATGTTTGTCCATGTCGACATTAGCTTTCACTATCTGACCGCGGTGGAGCGGTATGTTTCGGCCAGTGGGAATACGGCGTTTCTGCAACAGCATTGGCCGGGAATCGAAGCCGCCTATCGCTATTGCGGATCGTTGATCAATCCAGAGGATGGACTGCCCCGCATCCCGTCGACCAAAGAAGGCGGCGATGAGCAAAACAGGCTGAGCGACGATTTGGGCCTTTCCGCAAGCTGGGTTGCGGCTTCTGCGGCCTTTGCGCGTTTGGCCCGGATGAGCGGGCATGCGGTGCAAGCGGCGAAGCCGTGCGGTTGAGCGAAAAAGCAAGCCGCGCCACCGCGCTCCGTTATTGGGATGATCGGCGGCAATCCTGGATTGACGGTTATAACGAGTCAGGTCACGCTTTCTCACGGCGCAGCGACGGTGGAGTCGATTTAGTGAACATTCTCGATCAGCGCCGCAGTGACGCGGTTCTCGACCAACTCGCCGTCTTCTGACTTCGAATCCGATTGGGGAACCAGGGGAGTTGCCGCGAGTTCTCCCCGATACGATCCGGCCTCTTACGCCAGGGGCAGCGTTTCAGCAGCGGGTACCGCGGGGATTGCATCGGCATTCTGGTTAAACCACCGCCCTTCGATTGCCTACTCCATCTGGAGCTCGCTCATCCCTTGGGGGACGCTCGATTCGATGGGGCATATGCATGAACTCCTCGCCGGGGACTTTTACCATCAACAGGTGGAGTCGGTTCCCGAGCAGACCTGGTCCTCGGCGGCGTTCCTCTCATCCACGATTCACGGACTGCTAGGCCTGGAAAGAGAAGCCCAGGTGAATCGTCTCAAATTCTCACCGCACCTGCCGGCCAACTGGGACCACATCTCCGTCACGAACATCAAGGTGTCTGGCGGCACCGTAGGAATGACTCTTACCCGCTTGCCGCATCGATTGCAGCTGGAGACAGAAAACTCCGGTAGTCCCGTGGAGTTGCTCTGGGCTCCGGAAATTCCCCTCGGCGCTCATCTCAGTGGCGCAGAGCTGGATGGCAAACCTGTTCCCGCCTTGGCGGAAGAGCATGCGCAAGACACCCACGCAACCCTGAACTTCACAGTTCCCCATGGCAAGAGCCATTGTCTGATCCGGTATGAAGGCGGCGTTTTGCTCAGCGTGAGCGATGCTGATCCACTGTTGGGGGAACCGAGCAAACAAATCAAGATAACTTCTGTTGCCTATAAGCCGGCAAGCCTGGTTGTGGACGCCGACGTCTCGGGCGATGCACCCAACTCGGCCATTGAGTTGCGGACTGACCAAAAAGTCCTGAAGGTGCGCGGAGCAAAGCTCACGCTGGTTTCCGATGGCGTGTACGACTTAGCTCGTTGACCCCGCAGGCAACGCCGGCCCCGCGGGCGCCGATACAGGCACACGGAGATCGTCGTCGATTTCGGTGGCAAGTAACGCGCCTCGCAGGAGACTGTGGTCCAAGTAAAAGCCGATTGGAACTGGACGGGTGGCCCCAGGTTCGCCCACCTGCCCCGGAGTGCTGTGGGAGCGTACCTGGGCCGAAAATGATTCTTTTCGAATGCTCTTCCTCCACGCTCAACCGTTCTAGTGGTTGGCAAACAAGGGTAGGGCTTCCCGGATTCGTGGTACGCGGCACCACCAGCGACCATGTGTGCGGTTCTCAGTAAGGAAAGCTTTTCTTCCGTTGCTATATGCTTTCGAGGGCGGCGCAACCGGCGGCCTCGTCGTCGAATGCTACATTACACCGCAAGCAAAGGGAGCATTCATCGTTTATGCGCAGAAGAATCGCGTTTACCGGACCCCGGGGCAATGGCAATCGTCTTATCGCGCTGTTCATGGCGCGCGTCCGGCATCCAGGCGCAGAGCCGGGTGATCGATCAGCAGTGGCAGTTCAGCTCCCGACCCCAAAGCACAATTCACTGCCCTCACCGTCGATCGCCAGGCAAAGTGGCGTCCGGCCAAGGCCAGCCTTTCCTGGAATGCTCAATTTGACGACCTTCGCGACTATGCGGGAGTGGGCTGGTATCGCGTCACCATCGCCTTGCCGCCGCCGCAGCCATCCAGCCGGGAACTGATTCATTTCGGCGCCGTCGACTACTTCACCGAAGTATGGATCAACGGCAGGCGCCTGGGGCGAGCATGAGGGTGGGTACACGCCCTTCACCTTCGATCTCACGGGCAAGGTGCACGCCGGCAGCAACGAAATTCTGGTCAAGGTCTTTGACCCTCCCATGCCCCCTCCGCTCGCGGTGCAGATGCCGCCAAACTCTGCGCCCAAAGAGGTCCTAAGACCCCCTACGGCAAAAAATAACGCGGAGTCTCCGCTCGAAAAGAGATTCGATTACAACGAAATTCCCCACGGAAAGCAGAACTGGTATGTGCAGACCAGCGGACCGTGGCAACCGGTGACGCTGGAGACCGTGCCCCTTCGCTACGTGGCGTGGGTGCACGTTACTCCGCACAACAGCGGCGACGTAACCGTCGAAGCCAGGCTGGCCGGCAGCGCCGGCAGCACTCCGCTTGCAGGCCACGCTCTTCGATCCCTACGGCGCGACTGTGGCCCAGCTCGAGCTTGCCGTGGACGGGATGACGGCGCAGGGCAAGACGCATGTAGCCAATCCCATGCTGTGGGACGGCGACCACCCCAACCTCTATTCGCTGGAACTGAATAACCCGGCGAAGACGGGGCCGCCCCAACGGGTGCACACCCGTTTTGGATTTCGCGAGCTCACAACGGCCGATGGACGGCTCTTCCTCAACGGCAAGCCCTTCTACATGCGAGCGGCTCTCGATCAGGATTTCTATCCCCAGGGTATTTACACGCCGCCATCGGCCGATTTCATACGCCAGGAGATGCTGACATCGAAGGCCTTGGGACTGAATATGCTGCGCTGTCATATCAAGGTGCCCGGATCCGCGTTATTTGGACGCCGCCGATGAAACCGGCATGCTGGTCTGGTATGAGATCCCGGTGTGGAATGATGCCCATCGCTGGACAGCACAAGCAGCCCAGCGTGGCGTGGATACTTTTCGCGCGGAAGTGGAGCGGGACTGGAACCATCCGTCGCATCGTGATTCAGAGCATCATGAACGAACAGTGGGGGATGGACCCGGCCCAGGCAGATCAGCGCGCGTGGCTGCTCAATAGCTTCCGCGATCTCAAGCAGCTTACGGCGCCGTTGGGCCGGTTGATCACCGACAACAGTGCCTGCTGCAAGGGCTTCCACCTGCAATCGGATTTCGCCGACTTTCATATGTACTACTCCATCCCTGACCACGCAGAAACCTGGGCGGGGTGGGTAGAGGAGTATGCCGGCCGGCCGAAGTGGCTCTATAGCCCGTATGGCGACTCCATCACCACCGGCCAGGAGCCGCTGCTGGTTTCTGAATTCGGCAACTGGGGCTTGCCCCAACTGCCGCCGCGCGATCAGTTGCCCTGGTGGTTTCCGCGCGACTTTGAAGGGCGTGAACTCACCCGCGCGGCCGGTGTCTTCGATCGCCTGCACGCTTATGGCCTGGACCGCATCTATCCCGATTACGACGCTCTCGCCTTGGCTACAGAGAAGCACGAGTACCTGGCGCTCAAGTACGAAATTGAGCAGATGCGGCAGCGAAACTCTATCCAGGGTTATGTCGTCACTGAACTCACGGATGCCAATTGGGAAGCGAACGGCCTGATGACCATGTGGCGCCAACCCAAGACCTTTGCCGAGGAGCTGGGGAAGCTGCAGCAGGACGACCTGGTGATGGCCAACTTTGCTACCCACAACTTCGCTGCTGGAGCAACGGTGGAAGTCCCGCTCGTCGTGTCGCATTATTCGACTGCTTCGTTCGATGGCGCGACGATCCTGTGGCAGACCTCCGACGGACAATCCGGAACGTTGCCGTTAAGCAAGACGCCCGGCGCAGGGTGAGGTCGCGGCAGAAGGGACTCTGCAATTCAAAGCGGCCGCAGGTAGATGCAGCCGCGCCGGAGTTTCTTCGCCTGCAGCTGGTGAATGCCGCCGGGATGACGCTGGCGCAGAATCGTTATCGCTATGCGGCGTATCCGCAATCGACCCCGGCGCCGTGCGGATTACCGTGGCTATCCACGATCCGCTCAACCAGCTGCAGTATTTGCGCTCCGGCGCTCGCAGCCCATGGCGTTGCCGTCATCGATGGGAATGCCGGTGCGAGTGCCGAGAAAGCGGTTTGGCTATCGTCCGTGCTTGATGACACGACCAAAGCCAGACTCAGCCAGGGCGGGACCGTAGTGCTTCTGGCTGGGAGCCGGGACGCCCTCCCGGCAGGAGGCACATTAACGATTCTGCCCCGTGCAGGATCGGACTTGACGGGCGACTGGGTCAGCAACTTCAACTGGGTTCTATCGTCCAGCCCGCTCTGGAAGCCCCTTTCCCCGGTGATCGATGGCTCGATTCTCGGTTGGGAGGCGGCTTCGGTCACGCCGGATTTCGTGATCGCCGGATTGCGAGCAGAGGATTCCCAAAACGTGCTGGCAGGTGTCTTCTATGGCTGGCTCAACTCCAATCGTGCTTATCTCGTGGAACTAAGCGAGGGTCCAGGCCGTATGTTCTTGACGACGTTCCGCTTTCAGGGTTACGGTCAAGATCCGTTCGCCACCGTGCTGCTGGATCAAATACTCAAGACGGCGGCTGCTGCGTCTATGTAACACAGAGAACCGGCTATTGATTCATTTTTTTTGAAGGGTACGGCCCTCAGGCCGTACGTAAACGCGGTCCGCTAGAGCCTGTTATTAATAGAGGGGCAACGATGCAAGCGGGCACGAAATTGACCATGGGCTCTTCCAAAGATTTAGCAGCACCCTCTTCCGCAGCAGGTGAACCGGCCGTGCGTTGCGCCGCGCCGGGCCGCGTGAACTTGATTGGGGAGCACACCGACTATAGCGGTGGGTTTGTCATGCCGGTGGCGATCGACTTCCGCACCCTCGCCACCATTCGCCCCCGCAACGATGCGCAAATTTTGCTCTCCTCGGAAAACATGGGCGAACAAGTTTCCTATCCGGCGGACCCGCTGCCCACCACCGCCCGCAAACACTGGAGCGACTACCCGATGGGGGTGGCGTGGAGTTTGGCGCAGGAAGGCGTGCGCGTCGGCGGATTTGATCTTTCGCTCGCGGGCAACGTTCCCCTGGGGGCTGGACTCAGTTCCTCCGCATCGATCGAAGTAGCCACAGCGCTGGCCCTGCTGGCGCTGGCCGGAGCTGCGTTGCCGCTGGCCACCATCGCCCTGGCTTGCCAGCGTGCGGAGAATGCCTTTGTGGGCGCGCGCAGCGGCATCATGGACCAGTTCATTGCCTGTGCCGGACAACAAGACCATGCCTTATTGCTGGATTGCCGATCGCTTGAATATCGCCTGCTGCCCATCCCCTCACACGTGCGCCTCATCATCTGCAATTCCATGGTCAAGCATGAGCACGCAGGTGGGGAATATAACGCCCGCCGTGCAGAGGTAGAGGAGGGCACGCGCATTCTGCATCGCCGCTGGCCTTCCATCGTGGCCCTGCGCGATGCCACCGAGGAGCAGTTGGTCGAGTGCAAGCAGCAAATGCCGGAAAACGTATTTCGCCGCTGCCGTCACATCATCACTGAGAACAAGCGGGTGCAACTTGCCGCGTCGGCGCTCGAGCGCAGTGATCTGCCGGCCTTCGGCGTCCTGATGGCCGAGGCGCACCGCAGCATCCGCGATGACTTCCAGGCCAGTTGCAGCGAACTGGATACGCTGGTCGAGATCGCCTCCGGCATTTCCGGTTGTTACGGAGCCCGCATGACGGGCGGCGGTTTCGGGGGCTGTACCGTCAACCTGGTCGAGGAAAGCAAAGCACAACAATTTCGCGAAGCCATTCACACCCAGTACCGTGCATCCACCGGCATCGATGCCGACATTTATCTCTGCCGCGCTTCGGCCGGCGCAACCCGCATCTCCTGACCCTGCCTTTTTTTTCCAAAACCTGTCCAGGATCGCACGCATCCAAGCAATGGTGGGTCGCAGAGTAGTCACGCCCAGAGAATGAGCCGGGAGAGCCTTACTATCTCGATTCCTCTGTGGAAAAATCCGGTTACGTGTATACAACTTTTGAGGCAGAGCTACACCTCCGAAGTAATCTAACGAGAGTACACTTACCGGAGTAACCCGAGAGGTCTTACATGATTTCCCAATGTATGAATCCGGAGTGCCGCAAAGAACTTCATTATCTTCGCAGTGGCAGGGTCATCCGCACAACGCGTCGGAATGGAGCCGCAGGTCCAGGTCGAACATTTCTGGCTCTGCGGTGAGTGCCATTTAGACTACGACTTCCTGTTCGCCAAGGACGGTCGTGTTTCGCTTGCGCGAAGGCCCAATTTTGTCGCTACCGCCAAGCCTGCCTTGGATCTATTGCTCGTCTCCTAAGAGTTCACCCGCCTGTGCGGGACGGCTGAGTATTCCGAGTTGGCGACGCTCTCTGATGGCGCGCGATTTCGCTCTTCCTCGAAGTCCTGAGTTCATGAAGTTTAATTCATCCCCGCTTTTCCTCAACCTGCACTCTTTCTGCACACCATCCGGCGCTGGTGCGCCCGCCGCAGCAGACTAAACTAAAAATAACCTCATGGCAGAATTCACCCACCTTCACCTGCACACTGACTATTCGCTTCTTGACGGCGCTTGCGATGTAGAAAAGCTGGTTGCCCACGTCGACAAAATCGGACAGAAGGCTGTGGCCATTACCGACCACGGCAATATTTACGGCGCCGTACATTTTTTTAATGCCGCCAGCGCCGCGGGGGTGAAGCCCATCCTGGGATGCGAGCTGTACATCTGTCCTCAGGAAGACCATCGCGCTGCTCCGGAAAAGGACAAGTACCATCATCTGCTGGTGTTAGCGGAGAACGAAGAGGGGTACCGCAACCTGGTGCGCATTACCTCTGAAGCTTCACTTCATGGTTTCTACCGCAAGCCTCGCATCAGCAAGAACTTTCTGGCTAAGCATGCCCAGGGCCTGATTGGTTTCTCGGGCTGCCTGGCCGGTGAGCTTTGCGGGAACCTCATGGCCGGAAAATACGAGGATGCCAAAGCCACCGCCAGCCAATATCAGGACATTTTCGGTCGCGGCAACTTTTTCCTGGAGATCCAGGACCAGGGACTCGAACTGGAAAAGAAGATCCACGCCGATCTCTTTCGGCTGGAAAAAGAACTGGATATTCCGCTGGTCGCCACCAACGACAGCCACTATCTCTGCGAAGACGATCATCATGCTCATGAAGTGCTGCTGTGCGTGCAAACAGCGGACTCCATCCACAATCCCAAGCGCTTCAAGTTCGATGGCGACCAGTTTTACGTCAAGAGCGCGGCTGAGATGGAACGGCTCTTCCCCCATGCGCCGGAAGTGGTCAGCCGCACCATGCAATTTGCTGAGCGCTGCTCGCTCAAGCTGAACAAGGTCACCAATCCCTTTCCCGAGTTTGCGGTTCCAGCCGGGCACACGATCGATAGCTATTTCGCTGAGGTTTGCCGCGCTGGTTTCCGCAAGCGCCTCGATACCACCATTCGCCACCTCGGTGATCGGGGATTGCGCAAGCGGCCCATCTCCGATTATGAGGAGCGCCTGGAGCGCGAGATCGACTGCATCAAGCAGATGAAGTTTGCCGGCTATTTCCTGATCGTGTGGGACTTCATCAAATATGCGCGCGAGGTCCATATCCCCGTGGGACCGGGCCGCGGCTCGGCTGCCGGATCGCTGGTGTCGTACGCGATGGAAATTACCGACATCGATCCGCTGCAGAACGAGCTTCTGTTTGAGCGCTTCCTGAATCCCGAGCGCGTCTCCATGCCGGACATCGATATTGACTTCTGCATGAACCGGCGGGGCGAAGTGATCGACTATGTCACCCGCAAGTACGGCCGGGAACAAGTGGCGCAGATCATTACCTTCAACACCATGGCCGCACGCGCCGCCATCAAGGATGTTGGCCGGGCTCTCGACCTGCCCTACGGCGAAGTGGATCGGGTGGCCAAGATGGTGCCCGCGACGATTGGTGTGACCATCACCAAGGCGCTTGAAGATTCGCCGCAAATGCAGGAGGCCTACGACAAAGAGCCGCAGGTGAAGGAGCTCATCGACACCGCGAGAAAACTCGAGGGCCTGGTGCGGGGCGCGGGTTTGCATGCCGCCGGCGTGGTGATCGCGCCCCAGGCTCTCACCGAGCTGGTGCCGGTCTGTCGCAGCAAGAACGATGAAATCGTCACCGCCTATGACATGAAGGCGGTGGAAAAGCTCGGCCTGCTGAAGATGGATTTTCTCGGGCTCACCACGCTTACGGTGATTGACGACGCGCTCAAGCTGATCGAGAAGAAGCGCGGCAGCGCGCTTGATATGTCGCTGATTCCCGCTGGACGATGCGGAGACCTACGAAAAGGTCTTTCATCGCGCGCTCACCTCCGGGGTGTTTCAGTTCGAGTCCGGCGGCATGCGTGATGTGCTCCGCCGGTACAAGCCCGCTTCCGTCGAAGATCTGACCGCCCTCAACGCGCTCTATCGTCCGGGGCCGATCCAGGGCGGCATGATCGACGACTTCATCGAGCGCAAGTGGGGCCGCAGGGTGGTCAGCTACGAGTTGCCCCAGCTGGAAGCTCTGCTCAAGGAGACGCTGGGCGTGATCGTCTACCAGGAGCAGGTGATGCAGATTGCCAACGTCCTGGCCGGCTACTCACTGGGCGAAGCCGATCTGCTGCGCCGCGCCATGGGCAAGAAGAATCCCGAAGAGATGGCCAAGCAGCGTACCCGCTTTGTCGAGGGAGCGATCAAGCGCAAGCACCCCAAGGATAAGGTAGTTCGCATCTTCGACCTGATGGAGCAGTTTGCCGGGTATGGCTTTAACAAGTCCCACTCCGCGGCATACGCGCTATTGGCCTACCACACCGCGTATTTGAAAACCCATTACCCGGTGGAGTTTATGGCTGCGCTTCTGAGCTCGGAAATTTCCAAGCCGGAGAACGTGGTCAAGTACATCAAGGAGTGCCGCGAGATGGGCATCGCGGTCGAGCCTCCCGATGTGCAGATCTCGGGCGCTGATTTCACGCCCAGCCTTACCGGCATTCGCTTCGGGCTTACCGCCATCAAGAACGTGGGCCGCAACGCCATCGATTCGATCCTTGCCGCGCGCGCTGCGCTGGCCGAGGAGAACCGCCCCTTCGCTAACTTCTGGGAGTTTTGCGAGAAGGTGGATCTGCGCATGATGAACAAGCGTGTTTTGGAATCGCTGATCAAGAGCGGAGCGCTTGATTCGTTTGGCCGCCGGTCCCAGCTCATGGCCGCCGCGGACCGGGCGATGGAGCGGGCGCAGCAGGCTCAGCGCGATCTGGTTGCCGGCCAGCATGGACTCTTTGCCGGGCTGGCCAGCGTCTTTGAAAGCAACGGCAATGGCACAAAAAGCGTCGACGACCTGCCCAACACTCCCGATTGGGACGAGAACCAGCGGCTGCAATCGGAAAAGGAAGTGCTGGGGTTCTTTGTCTCCGGCCACCCGCTGGATAAATACGCGGAGAAGCTGCGCAACCTGAACGTGGTCGACACGGCGACTGCGCTGGAGATGAAGGTGGCCCCCGCTGCGGGCCGTCGTCGAAACGGTGGGGAACCGGAGAGCCTGCTGGCGATCGCCGGCGTGATCGTCGGCCTCAAGGTGGGCAAATCCAAACGCTCCGGAGAGATGTACGCCCAGGCCGCGCTCGAAGATACAGTCGGCAAAATCGATCTCATTTGTTTTCCCAAGGACTATGCGCGGCTTTGCGAGAGCCTCAAGATTGAAGTGCCGGTGCTGGTCAAGGGTGTGCTTCGCGCGGATGACGATGAGTCGGCGCCGAAGCTATCGGTCTCCAGTGTGCAGCCGTTGGAGGACATCAAGATCAAGCTGCCCCAGAACGTCCGCATCCGGGTGCTGCTGGAGAAAGCGGACGAGGCCATGCTGGGTTCGCTGCGCGCCATGATCACGGCTGCCCCAGGTCCCGGCAGGATCATGATCAACATGGAGAGCCGCGGGGAGTACTGTGTGATGCTGGAGCCTGAGGGCCTGTCCGTCGCCGCCGACCGAGGCTTCATCGAGCGCGCTGAGCAGCTGCTAGGTCTCGGTGCTGTGCAGGCGTTCGAATAGGTAGCCCTCGATTCGTATCCCGGGACCTGACGGGGTTGAGAGAAATGCGCTCGACGAAGTGGCCGCCCGGAGAGTGAATTGGCTCGTACGCTCTCCTTCTTTCTCTCCATCTGATCTGACGGCGCCTAACAAAAGTCACCGCCCTCCCCTTGTCATCCCGAGAGCCTGTGACTTTTTTCATTTTTGCGTTTTTAGCACAGCCACCCAGAATGGTTTACAAACTCCCCACAAGGCCGTCCGAAGGACCTGCTGTGCGCCTACCCTCTAACAGCTTCCTACAGCTCCGTCCATCCACCTCCACCCATGCCCAGGTGGACCATCGCCCTCAAATTTGTCATCCTGAGCGTAGCCGAGGGACCTGCTGTGCGCCTTTCCCCCTAACGGCTCCCTGCGCTCGCTTCCCTCCAACCCCCCTGTCATCCCCCAGCCCCGTAGCCGAGGGACCTGCGGTTTGGGCCGCTGGCACAACGGAACCTGGAAGCGACCTACTTTCCTTCGCGCGCAATCCGAAAGAAGTCCTCCGGCCCAATCTGTCCGCCCTTGAGCACCAGCTCCAATCCATCCAGCCCCGTGGCTTCCTCAGCGTGCGCACGGCACAGCGGGGCTCCCGGCGCGAGGGCGCCGGCAAAGGTGATCGCCGTGAGCTTCAGTTGTTGAACCGCATGGGAGGATGTATCCCCGCCGCAGAGAACAACGCGGCGAATGCCGCTCTGTTCGACAACCTCCAGGAGAAGGCGGCCGAGAGCAGCCCCAAGTTCCTGGTCAAGCGTCGCTCCCGAAGGCGCCCCCAGCGAAGTGTAAAGAACCGTATCGCAGCCTGATCGCAACGAATGCAAAGCCGCCTGCAGAGCACTGTCCCTGGCTTGAGCGGAGCCGCTGGCCAGTCCTGCCGCATCGAGTTCGACCGCAGTGTACCCGTGACCCTTAGCCCAACGGATCTGCTGAGCGGTCACTGCGGAGCAGCTCCCGCTGATGATCAAAAGTCGATCGGTAGCAGAAGCGGTTACGGAAGGCTGCGTTGCCGCGATCGTGCCGGTCTTGCGCCAGTGGGCGACGAGACTTGCAGTAAGCCCGGAGCTGCCAATGGTGAAGAGTGGCTTTGACTTCTCTTTGAGCTCCCACAGCAGCTGTCCCGCCTGCTCAAGCATGGCAACATCGATGCCGTCCAAGATAACTGCCGCCGCTCCGCCACTTGCCTGGATGCGAAATTGTTTCTGCAACATTGTGATCTTGAAAAGCGCGGAGATAGACCAGGCCGATGGGAAGATCTGTCTGATGCGAAAGGTGGAGGCGGAGGTCAGCCTCGTGCATGGGAGTCGCAGGGTGATGGGCCATCGTCGGATGACGGTCGATGCGATAGACCTCGCTGCCGGCGGCCGCAAAGAGATTGCCGAAAAGCAACAAACCTGCACAGGTGCGGCGCCGCAACACCAATCGGTACAGTATCGGTGGCAAATACGGCCCGCCCAATCTCAAGCGCACGCCCGATGCTGCCGCGGTGAGGCGCTGAGTCGAAAGTGGAACAGACCTTGTAGTGCACGATCGCGGGTTCGAGTTCGCGCATGCGCGTGAAGATGGCAGGCAGATGGGCAGACATCCACTCGGGCGTGCGGGATCGCGCGTCGCCGGCGAATCCAATCGCTTGGCAGTGCGCGAAGCTGGCTAACTGCGCCGGGGTCGGCGTGCTGAGGAAGAGCACGCTGGACACGCCGTTGACGGCGAGCTGCTCCAGCACATCCGTAGAGCCCGTAAAGTCGTCGCCGTAGTAGCAGTACAGCAGTGCCATCTTCGAGGCCTTCATCTAGCTGGAGAACTTTTCCAGCGCCGCGCGTAGTTCAGGATGACCGGCGGCGAACTCCGCGACCGGAATGCCTTCGACCGCCGCCTCCCAAGCTTGCTGCAGGCTGCGTACTCCGGCAGCAGGTCCTAGCGGATGTCCCAGGATGCCGCCTCCGGCTGCGAAAATCAGGTCGGTGGATCCCAGCTCGCGATAGGTATCCGCTGCCTGGCGGGCTGTCTGCCCGGAAGAAAAGACGGGCATGATTTCGCAGCCGGGGTATGGCGGCGGGAACATCGGTGTAAGACAGGCCCGAGCCGAGCGAATCACGCTGTCGTCCGGCTCGCAGAATTTGTTGCTGAGCCCGTTGACGTGGGTGTGGTCAATGCCGGCTAGCCGCCAGAACTTCTGGTACGCGATAAAGCTCATCCCGATTGCGGGCGACCGTCCATAGATGCCCCATCCGTTGCGGTGGCCGTGTATGCACAGTTGCGAGTGGGCGCGCAACGCTTTCATCGCCGGCAGCCCAATAGAATTCATGCTGGCCATGATGCACGTGCCTCCGAGGGCCATGACATGGTCGTGACGGTGCAGCATCTGGTCCAGATCACCGGTAATGTTGACGGCATACATGGCTCGCTTGCCGGTGTGCTCGGCGTGATCTCGCAGTACGCCCAAGACGGCGGCAGCGCGCTGCTCGACAGGGCAGCACGGCCCATCCGATTGAAGTTCATCGTCCTTGATGAAATCGATACCGGCTTCGACCAGCGTGCGCACCTGGGCGGCAGTTTCTTCAGGGCTCATTCCGACGCTTGGTTTGATAATGGTGCCGATGAGGGGGCGACGCTCAACCCCCGTAAGCCGGCGAGTCCCTGCGACGCCAAACTGCGGTCCCTGGTAGCGATCGAGAAATGCGGGCGGCAGTGTGATGTCGAGCAGTTTGAGGCCGGAGAATGGTTTCAGCTCGAAAAGGTTGCCGGCGACGGTAGCCACAAGGTTTGGCAAGGAAGGACCAAGATTGTGGAGTGGCCAGGAAAGTGTGACCTCGGCTGAACGGCGCACTGCATTGGGGGAATTTTTGGGCATGCCCGAACCGGGTAAGGAGGGCCGGTCGGCTGTTCCCAATTCGGTGATTTGCTCAACCCGCGCGGCGAAGCGCTCGCGCAACTCAGCAGTCTCGCCCGGCACCTTGATGAAGGTGCCGGTGGATTGCTCACCCGCCATAATCGCCGCGGCGTCTTCGAGTGGAAAGGCAGTCTCGATCCAATAACGCGCTTGGATGCGCTGCTGCGGCGACGCCTCCGTTTGCGATTTACCGGTGCCGTTCTTCATGTTGTAGACTCCTATCCGCGCTGGCAGCGTCAGGCGCGCGTAAAGTAGGTCGTGTATTGCTCGTTTTGCACTTGATAGAAAGGCATAAAAACGATCTGCCGGCCGTCCAGGTTTCGCGTCCATGCGTTGGCGCGTGGGCCAAGAGCCCTGAAACCATCCTCAATTGAGAGAGGTCTCTTTTCCAGTCCTTCCGGCGGATCGATGGCAACGAGCATTAGTGGGCCGCGCATAATGGCGACGACATTAGGGTGTAGATCGTCAATCGGTTCGGCGCGGAATACCTGCGGAAGGCGCAACTCCACCAAGTCTCCCCCCTTCCAGCGCCGGCGTAGGGCGGCGAAGCTGCCGGGTGTCGCGTGTGGGGTAGCAAAGCCGTTCACTGTGATACGCGCGGGCCCCTTCAGCCACCCGGGAATGCGCAGTCGCAACGTCCAGACCTGCGGGACGCTGCTGTTGATGCGCATCGAAACGGTCTCCCCTGCGGGATAGTCCGTGGCTTGCGTTAGATTGATCTTCACGCCGTTCTGTTCGAAGCGCAATTCGCTGGGCGCATACATGTTCACCGTGATGCCATCTGTCGCGCGTAAGTAAAGGTTGAGCACATAGTCCGAAACGCCCTGCACCAGGGTTCCCGAGCAACACGGCCATTTGTGTGGATACCAGACCTTGATTGCCCCGGGGCTATAGGTGGAGTAGTAAGGATAATCGCCGTCAGAATCGGGCTGCTTCACGCCAAGCAGCGTGTTGTAGACGACGCGTTCCAGATGATCTCCATACCGCGAATCGCCGGTCACGCGCAAAAGATAGCGGTCCAGCTTGGTGGCTGCATAAGCGCCGCAGGGGGTTTCAAAGTGGTCTACGGTGCTGCTGAGACTCTCGTAGAGCTTTCCCTGATGCGGTTCCACGAACTGTTCATTTGGCCCCCAACCGCCCGATGCGAACTGCTGGTCCATGGTGAGACGGGTCCAGGCATAGGTCATCGCACCGCGGTATTTTTCATCGCCCAGGACCAGGTAAGCCTTGGCTGCCGATGAGAGTGCAATCGCATGCGAGTACGCGTGACGGCCGGGCAGTACATTTTCGTTGCGTGCCAGCGGGTCGAAAAAATCATGGTCGAGCATGTAGTTCAGCGCGGTCGCCTGGAATTCGTGCCGGCCAGTGAGCTCATAAGCACTGAAGAGATTCTCCGGCATGACGTAGGTCTCATCATAGGGCGGATTCCTCTTGCCGACACGATCGTGACCATGCCCCGGCATCAGTGACTGTGAACCATCGAAGACTCGGGGCAGTAGATTGCGCGCCTCGTCGACGTGAGCCAAGGTGTAAGCGTCGATCAGGCCGGCGAAATGCTTATCGAGCGTATAGCAAATCCACGGATTGGTCTGCGGACGAATGATGGATTGGTTATCCGATCCCAGTGTGGCGCCGAAGCCTAGAACGAGTTGTCGCACCTTCTTCTCGCACAATGGATCGCCTGTAGCCGCCGCGATGCGCGCCAATCCGGAAACGTATTGTCCGAGAGAGTGCCCGGGAACGAATCCGTCGGCATCGTACCATCCCCCCATGTCGGGCCCAGGGGCAGGCATACGCGCACGTTGCCGATAGACTTTGAGAAGACGATCATTGTCCAGCGCAAGATAACTCGCATGGATGCGGTCATACTGCTGCTTAAGCGGACCGCCGATGATGGTGACGGCCCCAAAGGGAAATTCGCGCAGTACCTCGCGGGAAGATGCAACAGTGCCCGACGTTGGAGCGGAGGTGAAGTCGGCCGCATGGCCCAAAAGGCTCCCGCTCAAAACAGCTGCGGAACCCTGAAGGAACTTGCGCCGTGTGGGCCGAAAAACCATCTCGCGAAAAACTCCTTCACGCCGGGCTTCCCGGCGGACAAGCCATTGGACGGGAGACATTGACGGCCCGTCAACCCCGTTGCCAGGAGAATGAAAACGGTTGAGAAGGGAATTGGTCCCTGCGATGTGTTTCATGTAGTAGAACCCAAATGGACGGGACGGGTGCCCCAGGCTCGCCAAAGCGTACCTGGGCCAAAAATGACGGGGCGAAGCCCCATCAAAGTTTTTAATGTTCGACTCAAGAGGGTCTTCTCGACCGGGAGAAATCCGGGGTTCAGTTACTCTTCAAGGTGAAAGCATTCGAAAACACCATTTTCGGCCCACGTACGCTGACGCGAACGTGGGGCAACCGTCCCGATACTATCGGCTTCTTCTACGAGATACGCTCCTTGGCGAGCGTCAGGCAGGCGACAGCATAAGGCCGAAGTTCGATGTCCTTATTTCCAGCGACAACGCGCGGCTGGGCAAAGCTTTCCTCGTCAAGCACAAGGGTCTGTGAAACCGTCATATCGCCTACAAGACTCACGGCCTGATTCTGTCCGGTGAGGTTGGCAAGCCAAGTCAGACGGTTCCCATCGCGATCCGTGCCGGCTACGGCAGCAACAGTATCCGGACGGCTCGAGCGGCAACGATATCGCGGGCGTCCACCGATGGCGGAAAGACCTTGTGCCGCGTAGAAGGCGGGATGGTAGTTAATCTCTCCCGCTGCTTTTACGGAGGCAAGTCCCAAAGGCCCTGTTACGGCGCCGACCGTCAGCACCTGCAGACGCGCTTCGGCGGTGGACGCGGCGTAGCCGATCATCCAGGCTGCCGCGAAAAGGCTCGTTTGCCTTGGATCGTCGTCCGTCATCGTGATCCGGCGATTCTCCGGGTTGTCCATCACGCGCGAACCGTATGGGTTCTGGCGCATGCCGATCGTCGAGGGGCCGATCCAGTACGGTTTGTCGTTGCCCATGATGGCACGCGCCGAACGAGTAATACTGGGCATCGCTTCCAGGGTCTGCATCACGCTCAGATCATCCGCAGCGTGCACGATAGGGCACGTGCAGTGGGAGACAAAGTCGAGGAATTCGACCGGGGGACGCTTGCGGTTGAGTTCCGTAAAGTAGGTCAGCATTCCACCGCCGATGGCGACGCCCGGAAAAGCCTCGTGCGCGGCTTGATAGATCTCCGCAAGCGGTGGACACGGTGGCCACTGGCTCCCGGGCAGAGTGGATTTTCTATCCACGGCAGGGGAAACCAGAATCGCTGACAATTTCAAATTGACTTCGGAGGCCATCGCGGCTATTTCGCCCAGCTCGTCTTTCACATTGCGCTGCGCGGGGAGCACGAGCTCGAGCGCGCACTGCGAAGCACCGGCGATTTGCGCGATCTTTCGAAAACCGGCCAGATGCTCGCGTCCATCGCCGGCAATGGGATCAAAGTGAAACAGAAGAAGTTGCGGTTGCAATCTTTGCAGCACGCCGGGATGCGCCAGCACCGGCTGCGATTGCGCGGGGATGGACGGCAACTCCAATCTGCGGAAAGGTACCGTCCGGCTCACCGATTTCCACTTGGATCGGCCGCATCCGCCTTTGCCTCGTCCTCATGCCTGCCGGCGCCGCTGTCGGTAATCAGCAACTCGACTGATTGATGGTTGCGCACTCCGCTCTCCATGACGTACGGCCAAGGAAGAGCGAGCGGCCGAACATACGTCTTGTAAGAGGCGTCAGACCAGTTTCGCTGGTCTTCCATTTCAAATACATCTCCGGTCATGAGGCAGCGCGCGGTCACGCCCGCCGCCACTTGATGCTCGATCGCACGAATCTCCTTGAACGGTTGCATGGGTGCAATCAGATCCGGAAAGGCCGCGTGCTCGCGCGAGCCGTCGACGTGCTCGATAATCGCCGGCTGGCCGACGACACCCTCGAGCGGATGCAGGATGGCGAAACCACAGCGCGCGGTGAGAAATGGAGTCCGCGGTTCGGCGGTCACCTCGAAGGTGATCAGACCGTTCGCGTTTCCGGAAATGCGCGTTTCATATTCGAGTTCCTGGCTGGGTTCGACGCCGATGCAGCGAGCCCGGAAAGTCACCGTGAAGTCATCTACGCCCTGGCGGCAATTGAAATCGCTGATGGCGGGATGGTAGGTTCCCCAATCCTTATCCCGCACGACGTAAGCAATTGCGCGCAGCACCTCGCGCCCCTGATAGCGGATTGCCCGCAGACCGCCCGCTACCAGGTCCGCTGTCAGCGCACCGGCCTTCAGCACGATGCTTTCCGGTGATGGTTCTTCGGTCCCAACGCGCCGCTGGGC
This sequence comes from uncultured Acidobacteriaceae bacterium, assembly GCA_963746595.1. Classification (GTDB taxonomy): domain Bacteria; phylum Acidobacteriota; class Terriglobia; order Terriglobales; family Acidobacteriaceae; genus PALSA-350. Next base: position 77,182 of record CAVVBS010000005.1, on the reverse strand, counting down.
GATGGTTAATTCCATGCTTAGCCTCTGAATGGATAATGTATCGCTATTGCGTAATCGCCTCGAGCTCCTGGCCGGGAGGAATCTTCCGCAGCAGCAGAGTTGTCCACATCCCCAGCGACACCCCGGTAGCAATAATGAGCCATGTAAGCATGGGTTTTCCAAAGCCGGCCAAAATGGTCCACAGAATACTCCCGATAACGAAGCCGATCACTTGGATGGCGCTCAGGAAACCCACGGCCGTCCCGCGCAGCCGGGTAGGGAAGCTCTCACCCTGGTAAGCATAACCGGCGCCGGACCAGGTGCCGTTGGTGGCCTGGTAGAGCAGGAAGTAGACCACCACCACCAGCCAGGTCTGCTCGACCAGCAGAAAGATCAGGCTAAGCGGAGCAACCAGAACGCCAGAGACGATGATCACCTCGCGCCGGCCCCAGCGCTCGCCCAGCCATCCTCCGAGAATATAAAAGAGGAAGCCTATGCCTCCGCAGGCGAGCAGCAGCGTGCTCGCGCCAGAATCGCTGAAGTGCTTGTATTTCGTGAGCCAATAGGCGATGTAAAAATTGGTCGCGACATAGCTCGCGCCGTAAAAGATCCAGACAATCGATAACCAGATGAGCTGGTGACGAATGGGGCCGGGCTTGGAGAACAACTCGCGAACCGTAGGCCGTCCCTCCTCTTCAACTGCGACCTGCTGCTTTTGGAGCAGCGCTTCGACCGCGGCCTGGTCTCCCTGGCGAACCGCCTCACGCACTTGCTGCACATGTTCAAAGCGCTCCGACTCGCGTACAAAAAAGCGGCCGAGGATGACGGCCACGATGGGAAGCACGCCCAGCAGAAAGACGAAACGCCATCCATATCTGCCAAAGGCAAGATACGCCCCCGAGGCCAGGAAGACACCTAGGGGCCAGCCACCCTGGACAATCGAATAGAGCAAACCCCGATGTTTCGCGGGCGCCTGTTCATTGACGATGGTGATCGAAACAGCGAGCTCCGCGTAGGCCAACCCGGAGGCCAGGGCGCGCACCAATACCAGTTGCCAGAAATCCTGCACGAAATAGGTAAGGCCGGTGAATATCGCGGTGCCGGTCAGGCAGTACATCCAGATGCGCCGCCGCCCGAAGCGGTCCATCGCGTAACCGGCCCAGATGGTGATGCAGAATTGCGCCCCGTAGACGGAAAAGCCAAGCACCCCAAGTCCTGCTTCGGAAATATGCAGGCTCCTGGCAATGTCAGGAAGCGCCAGGACCAGCAGATTAACGTCATAGGAGGCGAGCGCCCATCCAGCCAGCGCCACGAGGATGAGATATTTCAGGTAATTGCGCGGACGGTCCAGACTCTGCGGGCTCGCATTGCCCGCCTTCGGCGCTACGCTGGATCCAGACGGCAACTGCGATTCGCGATCACTCATCAAATAGAGAAAACCATTCTAAAGATACGCGGCTTAAGTAATGCGCTCGATGCTGGCCGCGATTTCATCCGGTTCAAAGACTCGCTTCCAATCAGGCCTCATCAAGGCCGGGATGCCAAACTCGATTGCCTTGTTGCAAGCGTCGGAAAAAAGGCCTTCGCGTTCCTTGAAAATCACGGAGGCGAGCACGTTGATGTGGCCGAGGAGAAAATCCCGCGCCGCCTGCTCGGGCACGCCGCGCTTAACCACTTCATCCATCGCATCGCGCATCACCACCAGGAGCGTCGCGCACACGGTCTCTGAAAGACCCGGCTCCAGCAGCGCCATTTGTTCCAACGTTACCCGGTGGGAGCGCATAACGGGCGCCCAAATCACCCTCGCGATCTGCTCACCCAAGGCATAGGCACTCTCCGGCCCCTGCATCAGCGAACAGACGATGTGCTGTTTGGCGGTGATCCCGCCAAAATAATCGCGCTTGGCCTCGAGATCGGTCTCGTCGTTGAAGACCGGCGGATGGCAGGGATGGGTGACGAAATAAACCAGGTCGTCGCGTTTCGGCAGGTGACCGGCAAATGGCGCCGCCGCGTCGAGCACCATGATCATCGTTCCCGGTTTCAGTGGGCCCGCGATCGATGCAGCGACCTTGCCGATCGCGGTGTCCGGAACCGCCAGGATGACAACTTCGGCACCCTCAAGAGCTTCATCGGCGGGAACACACGCCAAACCCAGGCCAGTCTTCAGGTGCTCCTGGGCGGCAGGGCTGCGTTCCACGTGCCGGACCTCGAAAGATGCAGGCTTGAGATTCCTTGCCAGACGGTACCCCATCTTCCCGCCGGCCCCAAACAGCGCAATTTTTGTCGTCATCGGAAACGCTCCAAAACCGGAGATGAACTTGCGTCTAGTCTGACAAAGTAGCAACTATACTATCGGCCCTGGCGAGGGCGGGCGGTGGCGACCGCGCCCAACCTCACCCACGAACCCCAGATCTCGCAAAGAACGAGCGAGATATCCGGTCCCGCAGAGTTTGTAACACTTTCTGTTGAGGACGGCCTTCGCCCGATCCATAGCCACTGAGGACCCGCTATAATCCATACAATCGACAAAAGCAAAGGCCAAGCGGCAGACTTTCCCGCGCTGGCGCAGGCGATGCAAAGTCTCATGACCGATCAGGCACCAGCAAATCTTGAGCAGACACAGGTAGTCGCCGAACCGACGAATCCCGCCTGGATCAAGACGGAACTCGCGCGGCACTCGCAACGGCCCTATCCGATGGACTTCATCGAGCGCATTTTCACTGACTTTTCGGAGATCCACGGGGACCGAGCCTTTGGCGACGATCTCGCCATGGCTTGCGGCATGGCCCGCTTCCACGGTCAGGAAGTGCTGGCGATCGGCAACCTGAAAGGGCGGGGCACGAAAGAAAAGGTACGGCGCAATTTCGGCATGCCCAACCCGGAGGGCTACCGTAAAGCCCTGCGGGCGATGAAGATTGCGGAAAAGTTCCATCGTCCGATCTTCACCTTTATCGATCTCACCGGAGCCAATCCCGGTATCGCTGCCGAAGAACGAGGCCAGGCGGAAGCCATCGCTCGTAATCTGCGGGAAATGGCCCGGCTGCGTGTGCCGACCATTGCCACCATTACCGGCGAAGGTGGTTCGGGCGGAGCGTTGGCCCTCGCGGTTGCCGATCGCGTTTTGATGATGGAAAATGCCGTGTATTCAGTGATCGCTCCCGAGGCCTGCGGTTCGATCATGTGGCGGGATGCCGGCAAACGCGCCCAAGCCGCCGCAGCCTTGAAGATTACTTCCGAGGACGTAAGCCGTTTGGGTTGCGTGGACGATGTGGTGCCGGAACCCCCCGGCGGAGCCCAGAACGACCCCGTAGCCTGCTGCCGCCATGCTCGATGAGAAGCTGGTCTGGCATCTAAGTGAATTGCAGGCCATGCCAGCCGAGGATCGAATCGCACGCCGGCTGGCTAAGTTCCGGGAGATTGCCCGATTCTACAAGAACGCCTGAAGCGCCCTATGCCGACAGCCTTTCGCCCCCAAGGCTCGCTGTACCTATTGTCGCTGGGGGCGTGCGCTTGACCGATTTCACTGCTGCCGATCGGGTACGCGCCTCCCGGATTTCCCGTACGCGGACCCAACTATGTCCCCGTGTGCGGCTTTTTTTAAGGAAAGCCGCATGAAATTCGGCGGCGCCAACGAGTTCCACGGGAAAATCCGGGCGTTCGGCTACGTCGTCCTCGCCGGAATCTACTTCTACTTTGCCGAAAGTCATTTCTGTTCACGCGGCCAACGGCCTGGCGAGCGGAGTGTGGGTTCCCCTCATCGAACGCAGCGTTCTGCTCTTCCTGCTGGTGATCGGCTATGCCGCCATGGGACGGGTCTTGAACCGTCAGCGCGAACCCATTCGGCGAGATGGGCCTGGTCTTCCGTTCCGGGTGGCGGCGGGAATTTGGCCTGGGCGCCGCGTTGGGCTGGGGCATGCTGGTTGCGAGCATCCTGCCCCTGGTCGCTCACCGGCGGATTGATCATCACCTTTTGGCTGGTTCCGCGCCAGTTTGGCATTCTTTTCATTGATCTCCTGCTGCTCGCTGTGGCCGCTCTGGCGGAGGAGGTCGCTTTCCGCGGATATCCCTTCCAGCGTTTGATCGAAGCCATGGGGCCTACATTGGCCACCGCTGGTTTTCTCCATTGCCTTTGCCGGTTTGCATATCTTCAATCCCAGCGCCAATCGCGCCAGCTTCCTGATCACGGTTTTCAGCAGCTGGTTGCTGTCGATTGCCTATCTACGCACCCGGGCGCTTTGGGTCTGCTGGGGATGGCACTTTGCCTGGAATGCAAGTATGTGTGTTCTCTTCGGACTGCCGGTAAGCGGCATCACCGAATTCTCGCCCGTCATTCAGAGCAATACCGTGGGTCCCCTCTGGATTACCGGCGGCGACTATGGCCCGGAAGCCAGCGCCGTGACCGCCGTCGTGCTGCTCATCGGAATCTTCATCGTCTACCGCGCCACCCGCGAATATGCCTACCTTTACACCCAACCGGTCATTGTTCCCGCCGGCATCCCCGTCAACCTGGACGCGATGAGCAGTACCCTCGCTCCCCATCACCCGGTCACTCCCCCGCCCGCACCGGCAGGCGCCACACTGGTCCAAATCGAAGCCCATCTCCCCGCCACCCCAGGCGCCTCCTCTGCCCGTATCTTCCGGCCTGCCGCAAGCCGGGCCGGAAACCGAAAAGCCTCCCGAATAGGCACCAGAAAAGCTCTGATTTGTTGCCCTGAAACTTTCTTCGCTTCGCGCATGAAAGGTTACTTGCAAATCACTAGCAGGGGGACCATTATTGGCGCATGAGGAAAGCGCCATGGCTGGGCTCACCACCAAACAATTCTTTCCTGTCACCGCCGTAGCCGGAGTCGCGCCGCGCTGCCGCGTTGTTGGCCAGTTACCACCCTTTGCGGATGTGCTCTGAGCAATGCACAAGTCTTCACTGTGCAACGCGAAAAATTGGCTCCCAAAGAGGCAAATCTCACCACCGTACAACCGACGGCGGTACAGCTGTCGACGACTCCGCATCACGGAGCGGACACGGCAGCAGCTGATCCGTACCTTCCAGGCAGACGAAGCCTTTGCGGTTCGCCCAATTCCGCTGGGTACCAAGGGAGTCGTGCTCCATGCCAACGGGCCTCTCAGTCCTTCGGGAAGTGCTTATGCGGATGAGTTGCAGAAGTACGGTATCTCGGTCAAGCCGGGCGATCGCGTAGTGATCACCAAGTTCGAAGTGAAGCCGGACCGCATCGTCTTTGAGTTCAACGACGGGCCTGAGAAGCACCACCACATCTTGCAGCACATCGAAGTTGGGGGCATGGGTGGAATGGCGCCGCTGGCTCAGGATGACGGCCATGTTCCAGTCGGCTCGCGGATGACACTGGTGTTCAACAAATTTGTCCCGGAGATGACTGCCGCCGAGGTACGCAAACTGATCATTCCGATGATCGACTTTTCCCTCAAGACTCCGGTCGAAGCATTTGCCGACACACTCCCGCCCAAACTCAAGGGTGCTGTCCTGAACCACGAGGTTCTGGTCGGCATGAATCGTGAGATGGTGCTGAAGGCCGTTGGCCAGCCCGACCAGAAGGTTCGCGAAATGGACGGCCAGATGCCGTTTGAGGAGTGGATTTACGGTCAGCCACCGCACGAGGTCCAGTTCGTGCGTTTCAACGGTAACCGCGTAATCCGGCTGGAGATCGCTGATGTCGGCCAGCCGCCTGTGATTCGTGACAAAGATGAGACCGATGGCTACTTTGCCGGGCAGTTTGTCCGCCAGGTTCGTCTCGGCGACGCACCTCCCGCCGCCCCCAACGGAGAGCACGCTCCCGCCGCCGCGCCCACCTTGCGCCAGCCAGGGGAACAGTTGCCCAACGGGGCGGACAACGATCATCAGCTGAAGCCGGTCCAGTATCCCGACGACCAGAAGCCCAAGCCGATTCCTCCGCCACCCGGTACCAATCCCTCCCAACTGGTGGACGTATCGAGTTCCGGAGGACTCCACTAGTAGGCTGAAGGGTACGGCCTTCAGGCCGTACGTAAAATAATTTGCATTGGATCCGGACTGCAGCAGCTGAGGGACCTCTCCCCAAGCAGTACCTCCTCGGAGCCCACGAGAGGATCGTGTAACATAACTACTAGCAGTCCCTGCCGATTCGTCCCGCCAAATGCATTCCAAGCCGGAACGAGGTTCGAGAGAGGCTGCGTGCCGACAGCTAAGCCTGTCGAAGAGGAGATAACACCGTGGCGAAAGTAGCCAAGACCGCCGACCGTTCGAAGATGATGGACACCGCCAAGGGCGTTGAGTGTCCCAAATGCAACAAGGCAACTCGCATTGTGAAACGAGTAAAGGATCGGGAGCGTGGAGTTCCCGGAGGCGTTTACATCTCCTGCTCGGCCTGCGACTTCTACGAGAAGCTCTAGACCTTTCGCCTTGGGCAGTTTCGCAATTGGTTTAGACCGTGGCGATAGGCCATTTCGTGGTTTTCTCTCAAGGAAAACCACACCTCGCGATCTTTATCAGTTCATCGTAATTGCGAAACTGCTTTAAGCAGTCACAGATGCGGCTTGCATCTCCGCCAATATGGATCTGGCAGCCGCGCCGGGATCAGCTGCCCGGGTTATCGGCCGTCCCACTACCAGGTAGCTTGCACCGGCGGCGATGGCCGCTCCGGGGCTAGCCACGCGCCGTTGATCGCCAGTGGCCGCACCTTCCGGCCGAATTCCTGGGATCACGAGCAGTGGCTTGCTACCCAAGCTGGCTACGCAAATTGGCCACCTCAACGGCGGAGCAGACGAATCCCTGAACCCCGTTGGCGTAGGCCATCCTGGCTAGGGTTTCCACTTGTGCGGCTGAACTTCCGAGGATGCCGGTTGCTGCCAGCTGCGCATCATCCATGCTGGTCAGGACGGTGACGCCGAGCAGGATTGGCCCGGTTTCCCCCGCCGCTTCCGCAGCCGCCGCGAGCATCGCCGGTCCGCCCGCAGCATGCACGGTCAACATCTGCACACCGAGCCGCGCCACCGACCGCACTGCCGAGGCCACGGTGTTCGGAATATCGTGGAACTTCAGGTCGAGAAATATGGAGTAGCCGCGCCGCTGCAACTCGGCAACCAGGGAGTTCCCCTCAGCTACGTAGAGCTCCAGCCCCATTTTGAACCAGCGCGTGGCTCCCTCTAATCGATCCACCAGGTCAAGCGCCGCTTGGGCGTCCGGATAATCCAGAGCCACGATCAGGCGTGCGTCTGCGGACTCGATAGAAGGTGCCACGACGCTAATTGTAGCGAAAACGCGGGCCGATTAACGTTGGAACTGCGCGGGCCAGCTGAGCTCAGCGATTTGAGCAGGGCTTAATGACGGATCCACTAAATCGATCCGAACCGGCGCCACGCCCCGGAAACCCAGGATCTTGGCGGCCGCATACGACAGGTCGAGCACTCTGTTCTCAGGGACCGGACCACGATCATTCACCCGGACCAGAACCGATCGGTGATTGCGTAAGTTAGTGACCAAGACAACGGCCCCGAGCGGAAGGCTGCGGTGGGCGCACGTCATGGAGTTCATATTGAAGGGTTCGCCGCTGGCGGTCGCTTGACCCTGGAATGCACCTCCGTACCAGGATGCTTTTCCGAATTGCCGCCAGTGATGACCGTGCGGAGTCGCGGTCGCAGTTTTTTGGGTTTCCGCTGTCGGGGAATCATGCTGCGCTAACGTAGAACCGGGGCTTATGCACATCGCGGAAAGTACCGCGCCGGCGAGGATTGCGGGCCCTATAGGCCAATGAGATTGGTTGCCGATAGTTGACATTGTTCTCCTGTCTTATTGTATGGAGCACTTCGTCTCTAAGTCAAAATCTATCAACTACTTATTAAGCTTCTCCTTCTTGATTAATGGCCCTGGATATGGTAAACGCGAGGGGTGGATTTCAGCGCCTTTATCAGGCCACACTCTTATTAGACAGGATCCGGATGCCTCGCGGTTGGGGTCGTTGGTAACCCTTCCTCACCAAAGTCATAGGCCCGGAATCGGACATTTGGCAGCGGAATCGGGGCAAAAAAACCCCGAGCGCGCAGCATACACTTGCTGACAAAAAATTTCCAGAATTCCTTAAAATAGGCAAGGAGTCCTAAATGACCGCCGCTGAAACCTCCCGACCAGTGGCGCTCACCATTGCGGGTTTCGATCCTGGGTCGGGGGCGGGCATTACCGCCGACCTGAAGACCTTCGCCGCCCATGGAATTTACGGCGTAGCCTGCATCTCGGCCCTGACGGTGCAATCGACGCTCGGGGTCCGCGCGGTCGAGCCCCTTTCCCCGGCCCTGATTCGGCAGACGCTGGAATGCGTGGCCGAGGATGTTTCCCTGTCCGGCGTCAAAATCGGGATGTTAGGGAACTCGGCCGTAGTCCGCGAAGTCTTCTCCTTTTTGACCGCTCAGTCCCGCGCGATCCCACGGGCGCGGATCGTTCTCGATCCAGTCCTGCGCTCCAGTTCAGGAACAGCGCTCCTCGATCCGGATGCAGTGGACATCCTCCGCCAGGAACTGCTCCGTCGAGTCGGCTGGATCACGCCCAACGTCGACGAATTGGCCTTACTTGCCGGCGGAGATTTGTCAGCCCCCGGGAGCCTCGGCCGGGAACAGGTGCCGGCGGCTGCCGCTCGTCTGCGCGAGCTGGCGGTGCAACTGGGCAACAATGAGCTGAACGTGGTGGTTACCGGGGGCCACCTCAGCCGGCCCGACGATTTCCTGCTCACGGCCTCGGGGGAGGGGAGCTGGCTGGAAGGAGAAAGGATCGTCACCAATGCGACCCACGGAACGGGTTGCGCTTTTTCGAGTGCCTTGCTCTCTGGTCTCATTTCCGGCCAATCTCCCCGCCAGGCTGTTGCTGGCGCCAAGGCTTATGTCACAGAAGCCCTTCGTTCCGCCTATCCGGTGGGTAAAGGAAAAGGGCCCATGAATCATCTTTTCCCATTCCACCTGGCCTGACCGGGCCGGTTGCAACTCAATCCCTCCTCTGTGGGTTGTCGATCCGGATGACTCGCTTTGGTGCTATTGGCGAAATGGCTTTAACGGTTTTATCTCCGCAAATGCAGTCCGCTGTTTTTGATTCACCGGCGCTCATTTAACTGGAGAGGCTCAGTTCGATCTGCATTTCAATCCCTCCGCGGTGGGTTGTCGCTTTAGATGACTGCCGCGGTTTCTATTGGCGAAATCGCTTTTACGGGTTTCATTTCCGCAATGGGGTTTTCCGTTTTCGATTCACCGCCGCTCATTCATCTGAGGAGTCCGATTGCATTTGCATCTCAGGTCCCTCTTTTGTGGGTTGTCGATCCGGGTGACTCTCTTTGGTGCTATTGGCGAAATCGCGCTTACTGTTTTATCTCCGCAAATGCAGTTTGCCGTCTTTGATTCACCGCCGATCATTCATCTGAGGGGTTCGATTGCACTTGGATTTCAATCCCTCCTCCGTGGGTTGTCACGTTAGATGACCGCTGCGGTTGCTATTGGCCAAATCGCTTTTACCGTTTCATCTCTGCAAATGCGGTTTACCGTTCTTGATTCACCTCAGCTCATTCGTCTGAGGAGTCCGGTTGCATTTGCATTTCAATCTCCGCCATGTGGATGGTCGCTTTAGATGACTACTGCAGTTGCTATCGTCTGGAATCGCCTTCCGGCTTCGTCCTCGCAAATGCAGTTTGCCGATCTCGATTCACTAGCGCTCATTCGGTCCCCAGTTAGCTCGCATTCATTCTCCAGTCCCGCCTTTCCGGGTTCTCACTTTCAGATGACTGCAGCGGTTGCAATTGCCAGCAAATGGTCCTTGGCTTTCATCTCCGCAAATGCATTTCGCCGTTTTCGATTTGCGCAATTCATTCCGGCAAGGCGTATGGGTTCGTCATTCTGCCTGCTTGGTTGGCCGAAGGCTAATCCCGGGGGAGGATAACGGCCAACGATTGGTTCGGATAGAACGGTCGCTCGCGAAGGGCGTGGCTATTAGCTGTGACACACTAACCCAAATCCTAGGACGGCTCTAGAGGCTGCAGAAAACTCTCTACGAAGGGCACGGCTTCAGTCGTGCCGCAATAGCCGGTACGCTAAAGACGGCTTTAGCCGCTGAGGTACGCTTTCAAGACGCCGAGGCCGAAGTCCCCCGGGCAGTCGAAACAGGGTAGATACGGTGGTCACCTTTGCCCTGAATCAGGGAAAGCCGTACCTCAGGGGCTGAACCTCAATTTCCTGTACGTGGATGCCGGATAGGTCCGCATGTGCGGTTTTCTCTCAAGGAAAACCTCATGAAGTGCCATGGCTCATTAGACCCATACAGGAAATTGAGGGCCGCCCTCACCGGTCGTTGCGAAGTGTGGCACGGCTGAACCCGTGCCCTTCGTTCGACGAGTTTTTCCGCAGACTCTGAACCCGTGCCCTTCATAGAGACTTTTTTCCGCACCCTGTTTACCCCCCTGAGGTAAGCCCTTTCCCAGCTCCAGCCGAGCTAGCCAGAACCAGCTAAGAGCGGCTTCTTCCGCGGCCTGGCAAGGGCCGTGCCGATGCTCATTTCCTTTTTTGGGGGAGGGACTGGGATAACAAGATTCGCTCTCAACCGGAGCGATGGCCTATCGTTGCGAGAGTTCGATTTCCAGCCGGGTGTCCTTAGCGAAGACGACTTCATGTCCGCGTGCGACCCAGGTGTCGAAGACCACCTTACCGACCTCGTAATACGCAAAGCCGGAAATCAAGCCACCGTTTCCAGCCGCCGTTCCCACGACCCGGGCCAGCAGGTCGAGGCCGTTGCTGGTCATGGCCTCTTTTATCAGGCCCGCGCCGGTGCTGTCAGACACCGCAGCCAGCGAACCCAGGGTGATCGGAGCCAGGAAGCGGTTGGCGCCACCGGCCTTGATTTGGCCTTCGTTATCGATCTGCAACCGATCGCTCCGGACGCTCTCGGCTGCGATCACGCGTCCGTGAACGAGTCTCTCGTCACCTTCGGGCAGCTCCACCTTGCGGAAGGTCAGCCGTAAGCTCCCGTTGTGCCCAAACATGCCGGCCGGCTTGGCCTGCACCACGCTGCCAATCAGGTGCGTGCCCTCGGGCAATAGCAGCTTCCCGTGCGCCTTGGGGGAAACCGATACCGTCGTATCCGTCGATTGCAGCGTGCTGGCGGGTTCGTCCTCGAAAAGAGGCTGCGTCAGGACCGCTTCGACCGGCATACCTGCAGTCGCGGTGCTCGAGTCCACCGGATCCACCAGGCGCGCCTCGATGTTACCCGTCAACTTCAGCTCGCTTAGGTCCGCGACGGCTACAGGCGCCGGCGCCGCTTGGCCTTCTAACTCCAATGGCTGCTTCAGCTCTGCGTCGTATTGGGTTCCTGCCCAAAGCTCCTGGGGATGAACCGGAATCTGCGCATAGAGAGCTTGCTTTGCCTTGTCCATCTTGTGCGGGGTGGCGAATCCGGCTGCGGTTTCGCGCTTGGTCCAGCTAAAAGCCGCAGCGATGCGCTGCATCAGGGATCGGCGCGGCGCCTCATTGGGAGCCGCCATGCGCACGACGTTCGTCGTCCGCTCCGTCGCATCCGTCTCAATGCTGTAATGCCGCCCGTCCGGGGTTTGGAGCTCGCCAAAGGTGACGTCGGCGTCCTTGAGCGGTGTCAGGTCGCCATTAAACATAGCCGCCGTGCGAACCTGGCGGCTTACTCCGTGCTTGCCGGTGATGGTGCCATAAATCTTGGTGTTGACGGGGATGGCAACGTGGTCGATCAGATAAACAGGTTCAGTGAGGTGGCCTTCGATCCGGGTGCCCGCCCGCATCATATAGCTCTTGTCGAGTTCCACGCGCAGGGGAACGCCCGCCGGGACGAACTCCGTGGGGAGCGGCGCTACATCTTGTGCAAATGCGGATCCAGTCGTGGTGGCGACGGTTGCGGCAAACAATGCTGCCAGAGCTATCTTCATAACCTATTCCCCCCCGGCAGGATCTGCGGGCAGAGTGCTCATCGCATTTCGCTTGAAGACACCGAAAGCCATGTTGTTCCTGATACCAGTGACTTGGGGGAGGGCGGAAATGCGGCGTTGAAGGAACGGGCGGGCGGAAACGGGGCTGCGGCGGGTGCCGCGACTTTGCTACCGGACGACCATTTCTCTACCGATTTCTACTAGCCGAGAGTAGGCTGTCCGCGGGCGGGAGTATATCACTCGTTGGTTGCAAAATTGTCGCAAAAAAAATCACCGGAAGGTAACTAAGAAGCGACACTTTTCGTTTGCGGCATGTCTTCCTCGATCACGAGGAAACGTCGAATATATCGTAGGGGCTCGTCGTGTGCCGCCATTTCGCGCAGATGGTATTTCCAGACGTCAGCCTTGAGTGTTCGGCGGGTGAAGGGCTTCCGCGTCACCGTCACGATGCGGCCCTCCTTGTCTCGGCGCGTGTAGCTTGCTGCGGGAACAACGAAGCTGATTTGAGAACCCTGTTTCCAGAACGCCCGGCCAAATTCGTGTGCGAAAAGGAGAGCATAGTACCGCCGCCCTCGAGCAAGCAACTCGACCGCGTCGTCAAAGCTGGTCCAGGAGGGGTCGATCGCCTTCTGAAACCATTTGCGAAACTGGAAATCGTTCGCGCGCGCTTGGCGAATGACAATGCGAAGGAGTTCCTGCCTGGTCATAGCATCTCCTCGTTTCCGCAGGTACCGTAAGGGGAGCCTATATCGTGCTGGCGACGCCCCCCCTGAAACGGTTTACCTTTAGTTACTTATTTATGCGCCAAGAGTCTCGGGAATTACTACTAGTTAATGAGATTTATTGAAAAAATTCGTCGAACTATCCGCCCTCAAGCGCCGGGCACTCGTCCCATGACGGCGGACCCTTCACCTTCAGGGCAGGGTGGGACTTCAGGAGATACGCGACCATCCAAGCCTAAGCTTAGCTCGGTCATTGGTTTTGCTGTTTGTTTCTCGCTTCTTACAGCATCCGGGCGTGGCGCAGTTACCACACCCGCGGGAGTGGATACGGATCCGCTCAACCTGGACCCATTGGTGCGCCAGGCCTTTCAGCGTTTCTACATTCTCGACTACGATGGCGCGCTGTCAAGGTTTGAAAAGGTGCAAGAGCAAAATCCTACGAGTCCGCTTGGCCGTGGATTATGTCCTCGACGCGACGATCTTCCGCGAACTCTACAGCCTCGATCTGCTCGATACCACCTTCTACGCCCATGACGGCTTTCTCAACGGCAAGCACGCTGTGGTCGCGGACCGGGCGGTCGCCGAGCAAGTTAACTCGTTATTCTACAAGGCGATAGATCTATCCGATCAGGAGCTGAGCAAGAAGCCGGAGGATGTGGACGCGCTGTTTGCGCGCGGCTGGGCGCGCAGCTTGCGCGCCGTATACATCGGCATGGTCGAACGCAGCTTTGTTTCCGCGCTCCATGTTGCTTTGCAGGCCCGTGGTGACAACGAGAAGGTCCTGCGGCTGGATCCCAAGTACATGGACGCTAAGCTGGTAGTTGGGGTCCACCAGTACGTCACCGGAAGTCTCCCTCTTGGGCTTAAGATATTGGCTGGCGCGGCCGGGATCACTGGCTCTAAATCCAAGGGTATACAAGACTTACGAGATGCAGGGGGACGAGGCGTAATCACTTCGGTGGAGGCCCGGACGGCGCTGGGTCTGTTCCTTCGCCGCGAGGCAAAGTATGACGAAGCGATCGCGGTCATGCGCTCGCTGACCGATGAGTACCCGCGGGATTTTCTCTTCCGGCTCGAAGTTGCCAACCTCACCAAGGACGCGGGCCAGGGCAAAGCTGCCATCACCGAGTACCAGCAGCTGCTGGAAGAAGCCAAGAAGCCAGGCTTTTTCCCTTCGGCCCATCTGGAACTAGCCTGGTTCGGTCTGGCCGACACGCTCCAGGGACAGAGAAACTATGCCGAAGCCGCCGCGGCCTACAATGAGGCTACCGCGCAGCCGACCATCAGCAAGGATCTCAAGAGCCGCTGTGATCTCAACTCGGGGAAGATGTATGATCTTTTGAATGAGCGAGATATGGCGCGGAGACAATACGAGGTGGTGCTCCGCCAGGACGGAGACTCGGCCCAGGCCGATTGGGCCCGCAAATACCTTAAGTCTCCATTTACCGCACAGTAATCCAGGGCTCCTAGCAAGTGGTTCATTACAATAGCCTTATGGAGGCATCCAATGGCTTTATTCTGTTCCGGATGTGGTGCATCGTTGAACAGCGACGCGCGCTTTTGCTCCGCCTGCGGCAAGCCTGTCTTCGAGCCGGGCTCAGCTGGTTTTGCTTCCCGGCCTCCGTCTCCACCTTGGGGACCGTTAATGCGGCCTCTGGCCGGAAGGAAGCTCGCAGGTGTCTGCCAGGGACTCGCCAACCAATACGGTTGGGACGTCACCTTGACCCGGGTCATCGCGGTGCTGTTGGCCATACTGGTTTTCCCCATTGGGGAGGTGGCCTATGTTTTGTTCTGGGTGATGGTGCCTGAGGAGCCGCGGACGGTTGCCCCGACCACGAACCTCAACATCACAACTTAAGAGCAAGAGGCCGCGCTCGCCTCCAAATGACCCACCAACCCCGATTGGCTGGAGCGTTTTTGCTAATGGCGTAAATCAGGAAACCGAGTTCGACGCGGCCATTCCGCCGAAGAATGGCCGCACATAACTGATCCCACCAGACCACAGTATTAGCAAAATGCTCTAAGTCGATCGGCCACTCCATTTGCGCGAGGCCTCCTGCTTTTGAAATACCAGATCGCATTCCCCGACCGTCCCTTCCGCTATCCCAAAAAGAAATCGGCATTGCACTGCGAAGATGTTTCGCTGGTTGGGCTGGCGAAGAAGTATGGGACCCCCCTGTATGTCTATTCCGCAGGGCAGATTCTGGATCGCTATCGCCTATTCTCCGATGCGTTTGCTCATCGGGATCACCTCATTTGCTATTCGGTGAAGGCAAACTCCAATTTGTCTATTCTCAAGCTGCTTGCGGGTCAGGGTTCGGGATTCGATATCGTCTCTGGAGGAGAGCTTCTACGCCTCCTTGAAGTGAATAAGAAGGCGGCCGGCCGAGTCGTCTTCTCGGGTGTGGGCAAGACAGCCGAGGAGATCGATCTGGCTCTGGCTGCCGGGATTCTGATTTTCAATGCGGAGAGTGAATCCGAAGTGGCTTTGCTCGCCGAGCGGGCCCGGCGGCGGCGCGTCCCCGCCCGGGTCGCCTTGCGTGTGAACCCGGATGTCTTCGCCGAGACGCATCCTTATATATCGACCGGATTGCGCGAACACAAATTCGGGATCGACATCAAGGCAGCCCGGGCTGTTTACCAGGAAGTAAAGCGATCGCGTTACCTTGACCCGGTTGGGATCAGCGTGCACATCGGTTCCCAGATCCAGACGGCCGAGCCATTCGGGGCGGCGCTGGATGCGGTGGGCGAACTCATCCGGGAACTGGAAGGCGACGGCATCCGGATCAAGTTCGTGGATGCCGGGGGTGGCCTGGGCATCGACTACCATGGATGGTTCCAAGTTTGACCCCGCGGCGGAAATGGCAAAGTATGCGGCCGAAGTCGAGCGCGCCCTTGCCGGGCTGGAAGTACGGCTGCTGCTGGAGCCCGGCCGCTTTCTGATCGCGCAAGCCGGCGCTCTGCTGGCCAAGGTGCTGTATCTCAAGCGCAACGGGAGCAAGACTTTCGTAATCACGGACGCCGGGATGAACGACCTCATCCGGCCGGCGCTCTATCAGGCCTACCATGAGATTCTGCCCGTGATCCATGATCCTCTGGCCAAACGTGGCGTGGTCGACCTGGTCGGCCCGGTTTGCGAGTCGGGTGACTTCTTTGCCCGGGACCGGGATATACCGGAGGTCAAGGAAGGCGACCTGGTGGCGATTCTCGATGCCGGCGCCTACGGGATGGCCTTGAGCTCCAACTACAATTCCCGGCCCCGTGTCGCCGAAGTTCTGGTGGAAGGAAAGAAAGCGCGCCTGATTCGCCGCCGGGAAACGATCCGTGACCTGATTCAGCCGGAGACCCGGCTTTAGCCGGCTCCGGCTTAATCGTTTACCGCGCGACTAAACAGGCGGCGGAAACACTCATGCTTTTGAGAGGTACGGGCTTCAGGGGGAGAGGACGCGAAACGGAATTTAAAGCATGCTAAGCGGCTGCATGCGCCCCGGTGTGGAGCGGACCGAGGGTCAGAGATCTTCCCAGTGGTAATCGCCGGTTAAATTGATGTGCTCCCAGCCGAGTGGCGATAGATGCGGTCTGTCGCGAGCGGACGAGTCAAGTCCGCACGGGCCCTGCAACGGGTGATGACGTGCGGTAGAATGCGGGTGCTTTCCAAGAGGACCTCGCGGAGGTGTTTCATGACAGCTAAGCTCAGCCACATAATTGAATTCGTTGGAGATATGGATCGCGCAATCAAGTTTTACAGAGACGTGATCGGCCTGCCACTTAAGTTCCAGTCGCCAGCGTGGAGCGAGTTTGCTACCGGCGAGATTACCCTCGCTCTCCATCCCGCATCGGAGAAAAACCCTGCCGGTAGACTAGAAATGGGATTCAATGTGCCCGACCTTCAGCAGTTTCATACAGAAATGACTGGCAAGGGCGTCCAATTTCCCATGGCTCCCGCAAAGCAGGATTTTGGCGGGATGCTGGCGCAGTTCGTCGATTCCGAAGGCGCGCATATCAGCGTCAGTGGTAGTTGAACCCAACGACGCGCTTCATCGAGCGGTGCGCGTCATCACAGCCCTCCCTTCGGAACTGGGTTCTCGTCCGGCAGGTTCTCACGCAGACTCTTCAGTCCGCACGCAAGTGGTGGCAAACAAGTTCGGCTTTAGCCGGTGAGGGAACGAGCCCGCCAAGCGCCCACTTCTCCCGCGCAAACGCAAGAAGCCCGGGCAGTTGCCCGGGCTTCTTATATCGGTTTCTGTGCAACAGCTACTGCGAAAGGGAATGGACCGAAGCCAGAGTATTGTTCTCGACCGGCTCAGTCGACTGTGCTTCCTGCGTGTTTGGCGCCTGAACTGAAGGTGCGCTATGGCCGACGGGTGAATCGTTGGTGTGGTTCGGCCCAAGGCCCAAACTGATCAACGCGCGGCTATCGGGCATCAATTTAGTCTGCCAGCCGTGGTCCGACTGATATTGCCGCATCGCCACTTGGGTCTGTGCGTCCCATTGCCCGCTGGGAGCGCCGGTCAGGTATTTCTGGCGGATCAATGCATTCTGGATTTCGGAGGCCCGATTGGAGTCAATGGTCCGCTGTCCGTGGACTTGTTTCTTTTTGGCCTTCTTGGAAGTAGCCGTCCGGGAATGACCGGACGTGGGTGCACGATGAGTTCGGCTTGCGAATGCTGGAGTGATAGCCAGTGTGGAGATTAACAACAAAACCTGGCCTGCTCGTAGAGACACCATGCATACCTCGATAGGGGAAATTCGTGCTTCTCGACACACTATAAGGAGAACGGACAGATTGCAATCCCAACCAGCCCGGCAGCCGCAATTTTTCCGGCCGCCGGTAATGGTTACTAGGTAAATTATTCGTTTTTACCGCGTCGTCGCATGCTTTGCATTACTTTTTAGTCATGCAAACGACCCAACTGGGGAAATACTTTACGGTAGTGTTCCTCCCAAATAAGTACCACCCGCAGTAGGATTCCGCGAGTCAACGACCCGGAAGCCGACATCCTGACCGGCCTTCAAACCGCTGACCAATGACTGGAACTGATCAAGGCTTGTCACCGGCTGGCGATTGATTTCCGTGATCACCAGGCCCTGGGTCAATCCAGCCTCGTCGGCAAAGGAACCCGGTTTTACCTGCGTAACCAGGACACCCTTGATTCCCTTACTGGCCAGCGGGCCAGGAACGGCCTCGACCGTGAGCCCCAGTTTGCCTTGGGAGGCGTTGGGAGCGCTTTCCGGCCCGTTTTCTCCATTCTGGGTCGCGGGTTGCGCCGCGTACAGCTTTGCCCGGTCCGCGATGGTGAGGGTAGCAGTCGCATTCTGTCCGCCGCGCATATAGCCCAGATGAACGGTTGTACCCGGTTTGCGAGCCGCTATGTCGGTCACCAGGGCATCCCCATCCTTAATAGGCTTGCCATCTACGGTAGTAATAATGTCTCCACCCTTCATTCCCGCCTGGTCGGCAGGGCCGTGGGGTGTCACTGCACTGATCAGTACCCCGGACTTAAATCCGTAGACACGCTGCACCGCAGGGTTGAGGCTGCCCTGGAACTGAACCCCAATCGAACCGCGGATGACCTTATGTTCCGGCCCAATCAGGTCGTTATAGACCCCGATGACCGTGTTCGAGGGCATGGCAAAGCCGATTCCCTCATAGCCGGCGGACTGAGTCAGGATCGCAGTATTTACTCCAATGACCTGGTCGGCCATGTTGACCAGCGGCCCACCCGAATTGCCGGGGTTGATGGCCGCGTCGGTTTGAATGAAGTGCTGGAATTGGCCGGCGGCGCCCTTTTCGATCGTGCGGTTCCGGGCCGAGACGATGCCCGCGGTCACCGTTTGCGTCAGCGCGAACGGGCTGCCGATGGCAATCACCCAGTCGCCCACCTGGCTGGCGTCCGAATTGCCCATTTTCACCGTGGGCAGCGGCTCGGTGGTGGTGATCTTCACCACGGCCAGATCCGTATCCTTATCCACGCCGATTACCTTGCCTACGCGCCCCTGAAAGCCTTCCGGGTCGGTGGAAAGCTTCACATAAATGCGATCCGCCTTCTCCACCACGTGATTGTTCGTAATGATGTAGCCGCGGGGATCCACGATGAAGCCGGAGCCGAGGGACTCGCGCACCTGGTCACCCTGTTCGCCGCCGCCAGGTCCCTGGCCACCAAAGAACCGGTTGAAGAAGTCCTGAAAGTTCTGGTCCGGACCCTGGCCGCCGCCGTCCTGGTCGCCATTCTGGTCGTCGTCACCACTGCCCGGGGGGACGGCGGGCGCCGCGTGAGGAGTGCGCCGGCGGGAATGGGTATCTTCCTGGGGCAGCGTCTCGGTATTGATGTTCACCACTGCCGGGGCGACGTCCTTGGCGATCTGGGTGAAAGTCGTCGACAAGGTGACCGGGTTGGGAATCTTCAGCGGGGTGGCGTCCGAGCTATCCGTTTGCGTTTCATTCCCGCGAACACCGTGGACAGCTACAGACCCAATCAATATGCCGGCTGAGAGCGTGGCAAGGATAGTAAAGGTTGAAGCGAGACGGCTTGCGCGAAGCCGTTCGAGCAGCGATTTCATCTGGGTCTAACCTCGTCGGTTGGGAAGCATCCAAGGGCTGGCGGCGCTAGGAGGATGGCACCCCGTAGAGCAATCACACAGTTGGTGTGAGCCAGGGAACGAGAGCGGTTGCAAAACTGGTATTCCGGCTGGAGCAGTTTCGCAATTGGTGTAGACCGAAGCGACGGGGCTCTTCGTGGTTTTCTTCCAAGGAAAACCACACCCCGCGACCATTACCAGGCCACAAAAATTGCGAAACTGCTCTAGCCCGAGGCGAATGTCGTTCATGGCCTCAGCAGATTACCGGATTCATGAAACACGCTCGAACTCGGCGCCGTCGATGTTCTCGCAAAGAACGGCGGCACATAACTGACCCTTGCTGCCACACAGTCACTGTGTACTCTCTCCAGTATAGCCAAAAGCCGGCAATTGGGGCGGCGGTGTGTTGTAGCGGTTGATGCAGCAGCAACATTTATTAGACGTGGCTCCCGCGTCACGGGTTACAGGGCTGCCATCTTGCTTAGGACCTCCGCCACCAACACCCGGTTTTTGAACCAACCAATAGATATAAGGAAGCAAATAACACCACACAAAGTCTGCGTGAGAACCGGGGGACAGGTCCTAGCTTCGCTCCGTCGGAGATCTGTTGCGCAGGAGTTTCGAATCCTCCCTGCAACAGAATTGTCATCCCGACCGGAGCGAAGCGTAGTGGAGGGACCTGGTTTCTCTCCCCGGTTCTCACGCTCTGATGTTACCTGGGTAACGTTACGCATGGATGTTACCGGCACCATCCCCCCACCACCCTCGCTCCAGCAAAAATCACTCCCTAGGCGCCTCGTAGACCGTCCGCCCGTCTACCACCGTCCGCAATACCTGCGTCTTCAGGATCGCGGGCGCAGGCACCTTGGTCAGATCGCGGTCAAGCACAACAAAGTCGGCAACGTACCCCGGAATCAGCTTGCCTTTGAAGCCTTCGGCAAATTCCGCGTAAGCCGAGCCCTGGGTGTACGCGAAGAGCACCTGGCCGATGGTCAGCTTATCCTGCGGAAAGTAACTCGCTGTCCCCGCCTCGTTGCTGCGCGTGACCCCGGCATAGATTCCGCGAAAAGGCGTGATCGGTTCCACCGGGTAATCCGTCCCAAAGGCCAATGGCACGCCGGCATCTAGAAACGCCTTCCACGCATAAGCGTAACGTGACCTTTGGGCACCGAGCCGCGCTGGGGCCCAATTCATGTCGGTGAGCAGGTGGCTCGGCTGCATGGACGCGATGATGCCCAGTGCCTTATAACGCGGGATATCCTGCGGATCTACGACCTGGGAGTGCTCGATCCGATCACGCCTTGCCGCGCTGCTGCCGGCGGCAGCAAAGGCATTGAGAGCCATCTCGACTGCGCGGTCGCCAATGGCGTGGAAGCCAATCTGAAATCCCGCCGCGGCACGCTCCTTCGTCTTGGCGTCCAGCCGCTCCTGGTCGTAACGCGGTAGTCCGCTGTTTCCCGGGTCATCCGAGTAGGGCGACAACAATGCGGCGGTTCGCGACCCTAACGAGCCGTCCATGAAGCCCTTCAACATCCCGGTACGGAGCATGCGGTCGCTGGCTGGGTGCGAAGCGCGGTGCGCCACCAGCACGTCGACCGGATCATTGAAGGACAACCACTCCGAGATGCGCACCGGCAGCTGCCCTTGGCGTTCCAATTCCTGGTAAACAAGAAAATCATCCCAGTCGGAGTTGTCCTGGACCGAGGTCACTCCATGCGTTGCCGCGTCCTTAAGCGCCAGCAAGATGGCCCTCCGGCGAAGGTCATGGGAAGGAGCAGGGATATGGCGCTGAATAAGCTCCTGGCCCGAGTCTTCACGGACAATCCCGGTCAGATTGCCTTGGGCATCGTGGTCCAGTTGGCCACCTTTTGGATCTGGCGTCTGGTTGGTCACTCCCGACAAGGCGAGCGCGGCAGAGTTGGCGACTGCAATGTGCCCGTCCACCCGCACGAACATCGCCGGATGGCCGCCAGTCACGGCATCGAGATCCTGCCGTGTCGGCAATGTCCTGGTGGGCCACAGGGTATGGTCCCAACCACCGCCCAGGAGCCAGTCTCCAGCAGGAGCGGCAGCCGCCGCTGCCTTCACGCGCTGCAACATCTCAGCCAGCGAAGTGCTGCCGGTAAGGTCCACCGTGAGCTTCATGCGCCCCGCATAGCCAAGATGCACGTGGGCATCATTGATGCCGGGCATCACGAAGGCCCCATGCAGGTCGAAAAGCTTGGTCCCCGGCTGCTTCTGGCGCAAAATCGCCGCGTCGTCTCCGATGGCGACGATCTGGTGTTCTCCCACCGCGATGGCCGTAACCCGCTGCGCGTTGCCGTCGCCCAGGTCCACCCCGGTAAGAATATTTCCGTGGTAATAAATCGCCACCACGGGGGCCGGGGTGGCTGCGGAAAAGAGCGGGGGGGCCGCCAACAGGCAGCAAAGGAGCAAACCTCGGCAGCCCATAGCAATCACGGCTTGCCGGCAGCGGGGGATTGAGAGAGATGATCCAATGCCAGCAGGAGCAGTAGCAAAATGCGCTTGAGCGCCAGCTCCCGGCCACTGGCGTCGTACCATTCGCCGCGCGTATGGATCCCTCCCCCATCTCCTCCCGCCCCAATGCTGAGTGCCGGGATGCCGAGAGACAACGGGATGTTGGCGTCGGTGGAGGCCACGCGCTGCTCGGTGCGAATCCCCAGGTGCCGGTCTACCGCGTGCAGGGCTTCAAGCAGCCGGGATTCGTCGCTCAGCCGTCCGGCTGGGCGGTCACCGATCCGTTCGATCAAAAAATGCACCGGGCTCTTGCTTCGGCCTGAGCTGTTGGCCGCGGCGACGGCGTCTTCGACGGCGCGATGCAAGTCCACTTCCAGCCGGATCAACTGCTCCGCGTCCAGGCTACGCAAATCGAAGCGAGCCGTGGCGCGCTCCGGGATCGAGTTCACCGAACTGCCACCCTCCATGGTGCCGATGTTCAAAGTGGTACGCGGGGAAGCGGGCAGAGCTATCTCACTCATAGCGGAGATTGTCCGGCTTAGCACCACGATGGGATTGGGGGTTCCGGCATCGGTCCACGAGTGTCCCCCCGGGCCCTGGACGGTGACCAGAAAGCGGCGGCTACCCAGGGCTTGGGTTACGACCACCTCGCAACCCGCGCCGTCGAGCACCACATTCGCCCCAATTCTCTCCCGCCACGGGGAAGCTCCATATAGGTAGCGCATGCCGCGCAGATCGCCATCGCCTTCCTCGCCGACGTTGCCGGCAAAGAGCAGGTCGCAGGGAAGCTCGACGCCGCAGCTCTCCAGCGCGGCCGCCACGGCCAGGAGACCGGCCACGCCGGCGCCGTTGTCACAGGCTCCTGGCGCCTCCAGACGATTGTGCTCCACTAATGGCGCAATCGGAGTGTGGATGGGAAATACTGTATCGATGTGCGCAGATAGCAGGACGCACGGCTGGCCGGTAACTGAGCGATTGCCGGGATAGCAGCCAAGTACGTTGCCTTCGGGGTCGATCTCTACCTGCTCAAGCTTGAGCTCGCGGAATCGTTCAGCCAGCCACTCCGCGCGCTTGCTCTCGCCAAACGGAGGAGCTGCAATCGAGACCAGCTCCTGCTGCCACTGCATCATCCTCCGCTCGTGCAGATGGAACCACTGGAAGGCCGCATGAACGCGCGGCAGCGAAGCCAGTTGGCCGATCCGGGAAAAAGCTGAGTGGGCGATCGTGCTGGGCATGACAGATTCTCAGAGTAGCACCCTCTCTCTGTGGGTTATTTTCCGCTGGAGTATTCGACGTTGACCAGGTACAAGCCCCGGGCCGGGGCGGTTGGGCCGGCTCGCTCGCGTGCACGGAATTCCAGGATGGCCGGAATCTCTGTCTCTGACAAATTTCCCCGGCCCACTTCGAGAAAGGTCCCAACCAGGTTTCGCACCATGTGATGGAGGAAGCCATTGCCCCGCACGCGATAAACAAGCAGATCACTCTCGGCGTCCTGCACCCACTGCGACGTATGGAGGCAGCGCACGTTGCCCGGGCCCTCGACGGTCGAATCAGAATCGCGTTCCAGCCGGTCCGGATCGGTGGCGGCAAAGGAAGTGAAGTCGTGTTGGCCGCAAACCAGCACCGCGGCACGCCGCATTGCCTCCACATCAAGCGGCGCGTTGAACGCATAAACATAGCGCGCTAGCCAGGGCGGGCAAATTTCTCCGCGAAAGACTCTGTATTCGTAGGTCTTGGCCCGCGCGCTGTGGCGGGCGTGAAAGTCGCTGGTCTCCCGCGTCGCGCTGAGGACCCGGATGGATGCCGGTAAGGCGCGATTCAGGGCGCGGGCAAGATTTGCCTCGGGAATCGGAGCTGCCAGGGCAAATGACGCCACCTGGCCCAGCGCGTGTACCCCTGCGTCGGTTCGTCCCGAACCCTGGGGTAGCAAGTCTTCGCCGGTGATCCGGGCTAATGCGTCGCGCAGTTCGCCTTGCACCGTCAAGCAATCCGGCTGCACCTGCCAGCCGTGGAACTCGGTGCCGTCGTAGGCAAGCACCAGCTTCCATATCGGGCCGTTTGCCGGCGGTTCAATTCCTTTCATGGCGCTCCTGGCAGAAGTGCGGCCACATTGCCCTTTTGGGAATGATGGAAAAAGCGCAGATCTCCCGCTTCCCCTCGACACACTTCCTTACGTATATAGCAACCGAGGCTGCGATATACTCGGCCAAAGGTTAACCAGGGAAAGAAAGCCTCCACCGCGTATCCACACCGCACGGGCAGATCAAGGCGGCGAGACCGGAAGGCTGCGCCCGAAATCGATGGAACGGACCCCACGTGAGGCGCGTAATGCCTTTCATCCCAGGGAAAGATGCTTTTGACCAAGCCAGGGACCGCTCATCCGACAAAAGGCGAGCGAAATCTAGAGTCATCGGGCGACCATGCCGCATCTGCCATGCTAGCTCCTAACTATTGAGACAGAACGGCGAAGGCCCGAGGCCTGACCCCCGAGATTTTGACCCAACGATGAAAAATTCAGAATCCTGTCGCAGTTCCTATCGCCTTCCCAAGCTGTGCGTGTTGTGGTTTCGCCGGCATGGAGGGCGGGTCTTTCACAAGCTGCAAGCGACCGTAGCGATCGTGTCCGTGCTCTGCGCTTATATACCGCTGCCGGCAGCGGCACAGCAAGCGCCGCCCGGCGGATCACCTGCTGCTGCGGCGGCTCCTCCCGCCGTGGGCCTCCCCCCGGCGCCCGTGCCGAATTACACCCAGCCGTTTGAAATGCGGCCCGGTGTCCACGACTTCAGTAAGCCAAACCGTGCTTTTCCCAACTTTCTCAACACCTATGAACCCAAGGCAGTGACGGCGCCCGTGACCACCAACTCCCAGCGCCTGGACGGCCTGGTGCACAACGGCAAGATTTACCTGAGCCTGGCCGATGCCATCGTTCTCGCCCTCGAGAACAACTATGACATCGCTATCCAGCGCTACAACCTCGACATCGCAGACACCGATCTGCTGCGGGCACGGGCTGGCTCCAATCTTCTGGGTGTCAGCAGTGGCCTGGTCGAGGGCACGCTGAGCGGCTCGTCCACCGGTTCCACTTCGCTGAGTTCGGGTGGGGGCCCAGGCGGAACATCGACCGCGGTTGGGGGCGCCGGTTCTGGCGCCGGCGGCATCGTAGTCACCACCAACGGCACCGGTCCCCAGCCGGAGCAAATGGACCCTGTGCTTACCGGAACCATTCAGTTGGAACGGACAACCACCCCTCAGCCGACGCCTTTTGGCAGCGGCGGCCCTACCTTGAATCAGAACACCGACGAATACAATTTCAATTACAACCAGGGCTTTATCACTGGCACCCAGCTCCAGGTTGCTTTTGACAACAGCCGCATTACCTCCAACGGTATCTTCAACGCCTACAGTCCAGAGTTGCAGTCGACCTTCCGAGCGACCGTAACGCAACACTTGCTGAATGGTTTTGGTCCGGGAATCAATGGCCGCTTCATCCTGGAGGCCAAGAATGACCGGCGCATCAGCGACTCTGCCTTTCGCCAGCAGATTCTCTACACCATCAACCAGGTAGAGAACATCTACTGGGTTCTCGTGGGCGACTACGAAGATGTACAGGCCAAACAGCGTGGCCTGGAGCAGTCCGCCGCGCTGGCTTCGGACAATCGTAAGCAGTTGCAGATCGGCACTCTGGCTCCCCTGGACGTGCTGAATGCGGATAACCAGGTATCGACGGACACCCAGGCGCTGATTACGTCACAGACGAAGCTGGAGTACCAGCAGCTGATCATGAAACAGGCGATCAGCCGTAATTTGAACGACCCGGCTCTGTACAGTGCGCCGGTGATTCCGACCGATCGCGTCTCGCTGCTCGAAATGGCGGAAGAGCGCACGCCGGTTGAGGAGTTGGTGCAAAAGGCCTATGCCAATCGACCCGAGATCGAGCAGAACATCCTGAATCTCCGGAACAATGAGATTACCCTCCGCGCGGTTAAGAATAATCTGTTGCCCACCGTGGACGTCTATGGCTTCTATGGCGCGGCGGCTCTGGGCGGCTCGAAAAGCCCCTATTGCTCGCCCTTCTTTGGCCCGACCGGCTGCGATGTTCCCACCGTCGGCTACGGCTCGGTCTTCAGCAATCTCTTCAATAGCTCGGGACCTGACAAGGGAGCGGGCGTCAATGTGAATATTCCGCTGCGCAATCGGACTGCGCAGTCGCTGCAGGCTCGTGCCCTGCTCGAGTATCGCCAGGCGGAGATGCGCCTGCAACAGCTCTACATCCAGGTACGTATTCAGGTCATTAATGCGCAGTATGCGCTGACCAACGACCGGGCCGCGGTGCAAGCCGCGCTGGCTGCCCGGGAGTACAACTTCCAGTCTTACCAGGCAGAAGTGAAGAAGTTGAGGCTGGGCGCGTCCACAACGGCGAATGTGTTGCAGCAGGAGCGAAACCTCGCCACGGCGGAAAACAATGTCATCTCCACCGAAGCCACCTACGCCACCGATCGCGCCTCGCTCGAGCAACTCCTGGCGGAAACACTAGATCAATACGGAATCCAGCTCTCCGATGCGGTCACCGGTAAGGTAACCAGGGAGCCCCTCATTCCGGGGCTGGAACCCGCAAAGGCCGCGCCCGAAGCTGGGCTGCCGGCTCAGCAGGAACAGTTGCAGCACACCGAGCAAATGCCGGCGATGCCGGTGTTGCCGCCCCAACCCCAGTTGACTCCGCAAGAGCAGCAGGATCTGCCACCGGCACAGCCGCCGGCGCCCAATAACCCGCCACCGCCACAGTAGCTGAACTCTATCTGGCACATTCTTTGTGCCAGATAGAGTCAGAATCCCCCGGCCCGCCGTGGTGAGCGAAGCCGGGGGACCTGCGGTGCCCTCTCGCCCGCAACCACTTTCACAATCTTCGATCCCACGAGCCGACGCCAAGGTTTGCCGACCACTTAACCTTTGTCATTCCGAGAGTCTGTGACTATTTGATCTTTTCGTGTTTTTTGCACCCGACCAGATGTTCTTCAATCCCCTCCAGAAAGGCGTCATCCTGCCTGCCCCGGCGTGCCGTGGGAGCGAAGCGCCTCGCAGATCTATCGCATAACAGAGGGTTTTATGCGCGCAGTCGAAGAGCCTGTCCTGAGCGTAGCCGAAGGAACCCCGGCGATGCTTGTTGGCAGATGCTCTTCGGAGCTTTCCGGCCACAGACCACAAGGGAAATTAAAAAGTCACAGCCTCCGAGCGCAGCCGACCTGTCCCGGCGTGCCGTGGAGGGACCTGCTGTGCGCCTTTCGGCCGCAACCACTCTCGGAACCCCCCATTCCCACTAACCGACGCCAAGGTTTGCCAACCACTTAACCTTTGTCATCCCGAGAGGTTGTGACTTTTTTCATTTTTGTGTTTTTTGCACAGCCACCCAGAATGTTTTTCAAACTCCCCACAAGGCCGTCATCCTGAGCGCAGCGCCTCGCAGATCTATTGCTAACAGAGGGTTTCTGGCGCGGAGTCGAAGGACCCCGAGGATGCTTGTTGGCCGATGCTCTTCAGAGCTTTCCGGCACCAAACCTGAAAGAAATCAATAAAGTCACAGACTCCGAGCGCAGCCGACCTGTCCCGGCGTGCCGTGGAGGGACCTGCTGTGCGCCTTTCGGCCGCAACCACTCTCGGACCCCCCCATTCCCACTAACCAACGCCAAGTCAGCCAACCATCTAAACTTGTCATTCTGCCCGGCTCGCCGTGGGAGCGCAGCCGAGCGAGCTGCGGTTTCTTCGGTAAGGCAGCAAATAGGTATAGGTCACAGACAAAGTGGCAATCAAACCCCGAAGGAAAGACCCATCGAACGGGCAACGCCCTGGATATACTGGCGGCCCTGCGTGTACTCCGCTTCGCTGTGCAGATGCTCCAACATGAGCGGCGCTTCCGTTCCCAGCCGCGACAGTTCCTGCAACAACGTCTTGTAGTCAATCAATCCGGTGCCGGGAATAACCTCCTGGATCCAAACCTGGACACCCGGCCCCCACTTGAGATCTTTCGCGTGGCAGGATTTTATCCACGGGCCGAGCTTGGCGAAGCATTCACGGATGCCCGCGCTGTTGTTGTACAAACGCACCGGACTGTTCATGGTGTTGCACACATCCAGGTGGACTCCAAAAGCCTTACGGTCCACGGCCTTTATCAGCCTGAGGTACTCGTCCGGGCCAGTAGGAAAACTCCAAGGCATCATTTCAATGCTGAAACAAGTGCGCGTGGGTTTAACCGTATCGATGAGCTTGCGGCAGTTTTCAACCGTGGCGTCGATAAATTCCTGGCTCAAATTCCTTGGGTTTTGCGCGTACCAGAGATTTGGATCATAGGAGCCGGCAATATCGACACAGTTGCGCGCACCTAATAATTCCGCGACAGCGAGCTTCCCGGTGACGTAAGCCATGTTCTGCCGGCGCTTCTCGGGGTCGGGATCGAGCATGTTCTTCCAGGCGCCGACTTCTGCAATCACAACGTCCTGGCGGGCAAATTCCCTGACCAGCCCAGCAATCCGATCCTTGTCAGTTACCGAAAGGTCGCTCGGGGCATAGGCGGCGCGATATCCAAGGTCCCGATGCGCTTTAGCCAGCACCGCCGGATCATCCGATTTCACGAAGATCGGGCCCCCGAGCCGCATTGCCTTCCCGGAAGCGTTTAGGGCCTTTGCAGCCAGGGCGCCGGCGACGACGGAGCCGGTTCCGGCCATGAATCCGCGTCTCGAGATCATCGCGATGCCCTCGGTAACGTGACTATCGTTCGGTGACATGCTCCAGCAAGTGAAAAAACTCAGGAAACGAAATCGCGGCCGCATCCGCTCCCAAGACTTGCGTGTCCCCCTCGGCGCGCAGAGCGGCTACCGCGAAAGCCATGGCGATGCGATGGTCCCCGCCCGAATCGACCACCGCGCCGTGCAATTGCTGGCCTCCCGGCACATCGAGGCCGTCCTCGAATTCCTCCACCTCGGCGCCCATCGCGCGCAGATTCCCCGCCACCAGCGCGATGCGATCACTCTCCTTCACCCGCAACTCGCGCGCATCGCGAATGCGTATCCCTCCACGGGTGTAGGGCGCAATCGCCGCCAGCACGGGCAGCTCATCGATCAACTGCGCAGCCAGCGATCCGCTGATCTCGGTGCTGCCCAGACCTTGCGGCGGCGCCGCCAGCTGTACGCTGCCGATCAGCTCACCCTGGTTCTCTTCGAGGTTCAGCACGCTGATCTTCGCTCCCAGGGCGGTCAGTACATCGAGCAGCGTTGCCCGGGTGGGGTTCATGCCCAACTGGTCCAGCACCAGGCTCGATTCGGGAAACAGCGCAGCAGCGCACAGGAAGAACGCTGCCGAGGACATATCTCCCGGCACCGTAGCCTCGATTCCGTGCAGCTTCTGGCCGCCGGCGATGGTCACCGAGTCAGTGGTTCGCCGAACTTCTGCTCCGAAAGCGCGCAATGCCAGTTCACCGTGGTCGCGCGTGCGTACCGCTTCGCTCACTCGTGGTCGTACCCGCCGCCTGCAAGCCGGCAAAGAGCAGTGCGGTCTTCACCTGGGCACTGGGAACCGGCGTCCGGTACTCGATCCCGTGCAGCTTGGCGCCGTGAATCTCGACCGGCGCATGGCCCTCTGTCAGATTGATCGACGCGCCCATCTCCAGCAGGGGCCGTCGCACCCGCTCCATCGGCCTGCGGTTCAGCGAGGCATCTCCCAGCAATGTGAAATCGCCCGCCTGCGCGGCGAGCAGTCCCGACAGCATGCGCATCGTGGAACCGGAGTTGCCGCAATCCAGCAATGCGCCCGGCGGAGTCAACACGCCGGCACAACCCTCCACCTCTACCGTATCGGCTGAGCGGGTCACCTTCGCGCCCATTTGTTGCATGCAGGCGAGACTGCTGGAGCAATCGGCTCCGGTGGAAAAATTATGAAAGCGGCTGACACCTTCGGCCATCCCCGAAAGCAAGGCATAGCGGTGAGAAATGCTCTTATCGCCAGGCAATCGCAGGGTGCCGATGAGGTTGCGCGCCGGATGGATGATCCGTTCACTTGTGTTTTCGATGTTGAGGGTGTCAGTCAATCTTCAGCCTCTGGGCGGGAAATGGGTTTGATGGCGCAAGGCTTATCCTAACTCGCGCCGGGCGAATTCAGAACCTTCAGCACCACCACGGTTTCGTCGTCGAAACGCTCCACGCCACCCTGGAAGGCTGAGAGTTCCTGGTAAATCGCGTCCACCATGCCTTCGGCCGTGTTCTTGAGTTGGCGGCCGACCAGGTCTATCAGCCGCTCCGTGCCGAACATCTCTTCCTGCTCATTCACCGCATCCACAATTCCGTCGCTGAAAAAGATGATGGCGTCGCCGGGGCGGGTGGACAGCGTGAACTCTTCATAGCTCACATCCTTGAACATGCCCAGCGGAAACCCTTCGGCCTGCACCGTCTCCACCTGTCCTGCACGACAGAAGAGCGGCTGCACCGCGCCCGCGTTGGCGATTTGCAGTGTCTGCTTCTCATCGTTCCAGACGGCAAAGAGCATGGTCACATACTGCGCATCCATCTTGCGTTCCTGCAGCGAGTCATTCAGCTGCTTCAACATCGCGGCGGGAGAAAGGGCCTGGCTAGTGGCGGCGCGCATGATCCCGCTGATCAGCGCCGCATAGAGCGCCGCGGGGGCCGCCTTGCCGCTGACGTCTCCCATGGCGATGCCGATACGTTGGTCGTCATAGCGCAAGAAGTCGTAGAGGTCTCCCCCGATGGTGCGAGCGGGGAGAAACCTGGTGGCGAACTCGGCATGCGGCATGCGCGAAGGCGTGGGCGGCAGAAGGCGCAACTGCACTTCGCGGGCCATGTCGAGATCGTGCTCCAGCCGCTGTTCCTGATGGGTCACTCGCTGGTAGAGCCGGGCATTCTCGATGGCCACGGCGATCTGCGAGGCCAGGGTCACCAGGGTGCGCTGGTGATCCTCGTTGAAGTAGTTCACGCGCACATGCTCCAGGTCGAGCACGCCGATGACCTTGCCCTTATAGAGCAGCGGCACCGCCATCTCAGAGCGCGTCTCCGGGTTCACCATGTAGTAGCGCGCATCTTTGCGCACGTCCCCGGTGTGGATCAGCCGCCGCTCGCGCACCGCGGTCCCGACCAGGCCACGATCCAGCGGGACCTTTTCCGACGGCATGACCGGGTGGCCAAAGCGCACGGCATACTGAATCTCCAGCACCTGCTCGCGCTCGTTCAACAACAGGATGCTGAACATCTGGTAGTCGATGAGCCGCCGCAGGAGTTCCCCGATGCGCTCCAGCAGGGGATCGAGATCGAGGATCGAGGTAACCTCGCGGGCTATTTCGTTGAGCACCGCCAGCGTCTGCGCCTGCCGGGCCACCCGGGTGTAGAGGCGCGCGTTTTCAATTGCCTGCGCCACGCGGGAGGCGGTCAGCTCCAGTAAACGGCGGTGTTCCGGCTGGAAATAGCCGACCTGCTCGGATTGCAGATCCATCACGCCAATCACCCGGTTCTTCACAATCAGCGGCACTGCCAGCTCCGAACGGACATCGGGATTGGCGCTGATGTAGTTTTCCGCGTGCCGCACATCCTCGAGCAGTATGGATTCGCGCTGCTCAGCGGCCCGGCCGACGACTCCTTTGCCCACACGGATCTTCAGCCGCTCGACTTCGGGGTTGTGGCCGATCTGAAAGCGCATGCGCAGATCGTTGGTGCGCTCATTCAGGAGCAGGATGGCGAAGATCTTGTAGTCGATCACGGCTCGCACCAGGTCCGCGGTGCGATGCATCAGGGTCTGCAGGTCGAGGGTGGTATTGAGGGTATTGGCCAGGCGCATGAGGAACTCGGTCTGCACCGGGTCCACGCGCGCCGGGACGGTCGGCTGCGGAGCCTGAGAGCTGGGACGGTAATCGCCTTCAAACGATTGCGTAGCAATGGCTTGCGCCGGTTTCTTCTCTGCTTCGGCGTCGTCTTGGTCGCGGGGAGGAGTCATACCAACATCGAGTCATCATAGAGCATTTCGCGCGGCACGCGATGCCTGCCCAGCAAGGGCAGGTGCTCCAGTAACGAAGGCTGCTCGGATAAAGACAGGTGCCCAGGTAAAAGACGGGTGTTCGGCTAAAAATGGGTTTTCGGGTGGGGACGGGTGCCCAAGGTTCGCCAACCCGCCCCTCAGGCTTCGCCCTGATACTCCCGCAAAATAGCGACGCTGGCACTGGCGCCGATCCGGCTGGCGCCCGCCTCCAGCATGGCGCGTGCATCCCCCAGCGTGCGAATGCCGCCGGAAGCCTTCACTCCGCAGCGATTCCCGGCAACCCCACGCAGGATCGCAACGTCGGCGGCCGTAGCTCCCCCAGTAGAAAACCCGGTGCTGGTTTTGAGGAAATCCGCGCCCGCCGCCAAGGCCAACTCAGACGCGCGAAGCTTCTCCTCCACGCTCAACAGCGAGGTCTCCAGAATGACCTTCACCAGCGCGCCGGCATCGTGTGCCACCTGCACCACTCCGCGAATATCCTGCTCCACCAGCGCATTCATGCCCGACTTCAGCAAGCCGAGATTCATCACCATGTCCAGCTCGTGGGCGCCCAGCTTAATCAGCGCCAGCGCTTCTTCGCGCTTGCTGGTGGCAAGATTGGCTCCCAGCGGAAAGCCGACCACCACACCTACAGGCACTCCGCTGCCCACCATAACCGAGTGCGCCAGAGACACCCACGCAGGGTTGACCATGGCACAGGCAAAACGGAAGGCGGCCGCTTCCTCACATAACTTCACCACCTGCTCCCGGGTCGCCTCCGGCTTCAACAAGGTGTGGTCGAACACCGAGGCCAATGCAGATGCGTTCGCCAGGGCAGCCGCAGCAAAACCCTCGACGTCGAAATATCCAGAACCGTGATCGATCTCCGGTTGCAGCACTTTGGTGGTCATGAAACAGGCTCCCTCCTCCTGAGTTGACTCCGGTGGGACTCTATGCCCTCCCACCTGTAAAGATCAACTGAATTACGCTTCATCTGGGTTAAAAATGCGGATATCGGGTAGGTTACGGAAGCGCTCCTGGTAATCCATTCCGTAACCAACCACGAAATGGTTGGGGATGCTAAACGCTACGTAATCGGCGTCGATCTTCTCCAGACGCCGTGCCGGCTTGTCCAGGCAGGTTGCGATCTTGAGGGTCTTTGGTTTGTGCTGCAGCAACAGCTTGCGCAAAAAAACCAGGGTCAGACCGGTATCCAGAATGTCTTCGACCAGGATCACGTTACGGCCCCCGATCGGAGTATCCAAATCCTTGATCAATCTTACCGCGCCGGTGGTCTTTACCCCCTTGTAGCTGGAAATGGCCACGAAGTCGAAAGTTGTCTCCACCGAGATGCTTCGCGCCAAGTCGGCGAGGAAGACGGCGGCTCCCTTCAGTACTCCAACCAGCAGGATGGCTTCACCGGCAAAGTCGTGGCTTATCTGCGCGCCGATTTCCGCCACTCGGGCGGCGATCTCCTCGCGACGGAACAACATTTCGTGCTCGTGCTCTCTCATTGGCGCATTCTTCCATGAATCCCTGTGCGTTTGCACCCGGCTATACTGTATAGAACGACGCACGCATGTATCCCTTCATTCACATCGGACACTTTTCCATCGGCACCTTTGGCCTCTGCCTGTGGTTGGCGTCCGTCTGCGCTTGCTGGGTGCTGTATTGCAATTTTCGCCGTTTTGGTATCGATGCCGACGCCGTGGGCGTGGCTGCCTATACCACGGTGGGCGGCGTGCTCGGGGCCAAACTATGGCACGTGCTGGAAGATCCGACGACGCTTATGCATCAGCCGGTCCAGGTCCTTTTCGACCGGGCGGGATTTGCCTGGTTCGGCGGCTTGCTGGTTGGGATTGCGGTGCTCGTGTGGGCGGGACGGCAAGCACGAATCGGAGGCCTGGGTATGCTGGACCTCGCCGCTCCAGCAGTCTCTGTGGGTTACGGTGTTGGCCGCATCGGCTGCCTGGTCTCAGGCGATGGCGACTACGGCATTCCGACCAGCCTTCCGTGGGGCATGAGCTTTCCCCACGGACTTGTTCCCACCATCCAGAGGGTGCACCCGACGCCGATTTATGAATTCCTTGTCGCTTTGCTGATTGCCGGTTATCTATGGCGTCGAGGGGCGAAATCCGGCGACGGCCTAACTCCGCCGCTAGGTCAGATTACCGGCGAATATTTAGTGATCAGCGGGGTGGCTCGCTTCCTGGTGGAGTTCATCCGCATCAATCCGCGCATCTACTGGGGCATGAGCAATGCTCAAGTCGCCAGCCTGGGTTCCATCGCCGCCGGCATTCTGCTTATCGTATGGGCACGGCGCCACAGCGCCACCGTGATCGCCGCCGAAGGAATGCCGGTCGAAGCCGCATCCCGGCATTAACGGGCTGCGTAAAAACTCTGAACCAAGGGCGCGGCTTTACAGGCTGCGGAAAGAACTCATGTTTTGTATCAGGGCACGACTTTAGTCGGGCCGTAAACGATCGAGAATACGAGGGCTTTAGCCCCTGGGGTTCGTTTTTTTGAAGGGTACGGGCTTCAGCCCGCACGTAAGTGGTTGTAAAAAGGGTCCGGCTTTAGCCGCTGAGGGGACTCATCTCGACTTTTTCCGCAGCCCTGCCTCTGAAGCCCGTAGCACGCAAAGAACACCGCTCCACCGAGAGGAGAACCATGGCTCAATCCGATCAGCTCCGCGTACCCGAACCTGTGCGCACCGACGCCAAATCCTTCGAACTGCTGCGTGTCTGGATCGCGCATCAGGATCAGCACATCAGCCTGCGCGTGGGCGTGTGGAAGGAACCCGAAGCCTGGGGCATGATGCTGGCCGATCTGGCTCGTCACATCGCTGCCGCCTACGAGCAATCCGAGAAGCGCGACCCGGAAGAGATGCTCACCCGCATCAAAGCCGGTTTTGAGGCGGAGATCGCATCGCCTACCGAGGAGGTTCACGGCGAGCTTGCTGGTTGAAACATTGAACGATCTGATCACTATCCGTGGCGCACGAACCCACAACCTGAAGAACATCGATTGCGATCTGACCCACGGCAAACTCACTGTGGTCTCCGGCGTTTCAGGCTCGGGCAAATCCTCGCTCGCTTTCGACACCATCTATGCCGAAGGCCAGCGCCGCTATGTCGAGTCTCTTTCGGCGTACGCCCGCCAGTTCCTGGAGCGCATCGAGAAACCGGACGTGGACCTGATCGACGGTCTTGCGCCGGCCATCGCGATTAAACAGAAAAACACCACGCGCAATCCGCGCTCCACGGTAGCCACCGCCACTGAAATTTACGATTACCTGCGCCTGCTCTTCGCGCGCTGCGGCACGGCGCATTGCATCGTTTGCGGTGGGGTGGTCAAGCGCGACACGGTGGATGAGATTGCCACCTCCATCCTGGCGCTTGGGGGAGGGAACCCGACTCTACGCGTTATTTCCGGTCAAGCCGCGCGTCGCGATCGAAGCGGAAGGGCAAGCGAAGACTGCGACCACAAAGCGGTCAAAGAAGGCCGCGACGAAGACCGCCGTGAACCCGGCGCTCCCTAGCGACGCCTTCAAGGAGCGGCTCACCGAGCTGCGCGCGCGCGGCTTCAATCGCCTCTACCAGAACGGCAAGATCGTGGAATTTGCCAACCCCGAGTCGCTGCTCGATCTCGACTTTCAGCAGGCCGTCTACGCGCTGGTCGATCGCCTCGTCGTCTCGCCCGAGAACCGGGCGCGCATCGTGGACGCCGCCGAGATTGGCTTTCGCGAGTCAGGCGAGATCGAGTACGAAACGGTTTCGCGAGATCTGGAAGACGGAACCCAAACGGCTGCGCTTTTCCCAGGCTTTTGAATGCAAGCTCTGCCACCGCATCTACCGCGAGCCTGAGCCCAGGCTCTTCTCCTTCAACAACCCGTATGGCGCCTGCGAGCGCTGCCAGGGCTTCGGCAACACCATCGACTTCGATCTCAACCTGATCATCCCGGATAAACAGAAGACCTTGAACGAAGGCGCGATCGATCCCTGGACACGCCCCAAGTATCGCCCCTACCAGGCAGAGCTGCAGAAAGGCCGCCCTGCAGCATGGCATTCCGCTCGACACGCCCTGGAGAGAACTCACCGCGGCGCAGCAGGAGTTTGTGCTCGATGGGCACGGGTCTTTTCTCGGCGTCCATGGTTTCTTCGCCTTCTTGGAGCGCAAGAAATACAAGCTGCACGTGCGCGTGATGCTGAGCAAGTATCGCGGCTACGCCACTTGTCCCGACTGCAAAGGAACGCGGCTGCGTGCTGAAGCGCGGGCGGTCCGCATCAACGGCAGAAATATCTGCGAGGTGGCCGCGCTCACCATCCGCGAGGCGAAGTACTTCTTCGAAGGGCTCACCCTGACCCGGCAGCAGCAGGAAATTGCCGGCGGCATCCTGGTGGAGATACAACAGCGGTTACATTTTCTCGATGCCGTCGGCCTCGAGTACATCACCCTCGACCGGCTCGCGTCCACCCTCTCGGGTGGCGAGTCGCAGCGCATCCAGCTCGCCACTTCGCTGGGCTCGCGCCTGGTGGGCGCGCTGTACGTGCTCGACGAGCCGTCCATCGGCCTGCACAGCCGGGATACCGCCAAGCTGATCCGCATCCTGGAAGAATTGCGCGACCTGGGCAACACCATCCTGGTGGTGGAGCACGACCCGGACGTGATTCGCGCGGCCGACTGGCTGCTCGACCTTGGTCCCGGCGCGGGAGAGCTGGGGGGCCGCGTTCTGGCCTCGGGCACGGTCGAAGAGGTGGAGAGAAACCCCGACTCCCTCACCGGCCGCTACTTGAACGGGCAGCTCACCATTCCCATTCCCACCCGGCGGCGGGAGCCCATGCGGGAGAAGCTGGTGCTCCGCGGAGCCCGCATTCACAATTTGAATGGGCTCGATGTCGAGATTCCCATGGGCATGCTGGTCTGCATCACCGGGGTTTCGGGCTCCGGCAAGTCCACACTGGTGCACGACGTGCTCTACCCCGCGGTGGCGCATGCTCTGGGAAAGAATGAAGGCGGGGATCCTTCGCACCTCTACCGGGAACTCAAGGGGGCGGAGCGGCTGAACGACATCGTCCTCGTCGACCAGGCGCCGATCGGGCGTACTCCGCGCTCCAATCCCGTTACCTATATCAAGGCCTTCGATGCCATCCGCGAGCTTTTTGCGTCGCAGCCGGAGGCCCAGCGACGGGGTTATACCGCAGGGCACTTCTCCTTCAACGTACCCGGAGGACGGTGCGACGTCTGCGAAGGGGACGGCACGGTGACGGTGGAGATGCAGTTCCTGGCCGATGTCGAGTTGCCCTGCGAAGAGTGCAATGGAAGCCGCTACAAGGCCAGCGTGCTGGAGGTGAAGTACCGCGGCAAGAGCATCTACGAGGTGCTCAACCTGACCGTCAAGGAGGCCCTGCGCTTCTTTACCGGCCAGACGCGGATTCTGGAGAAGCTGGCGGTACTGGACGAGGTCGGGCTGGGATACGTGCGGCTGGGCCAGTCGGCGACCACGCTTTCGGGTGGGGAAGCGCAGCGGGTCAAACTGGCGGCCCATCTTTCCCTGGGGCGCAGCGCCGCCGGACGAGCCGGCAACGGCACGGTGAAGAAGGCCGGCAGCCGGGTGCTCTACATCCTGGACGAACCGACCACAGGGCTGCACTTCGACGACGTGAGCAAATTGTTAACCGCCTTCAAGCGGCTGATCGACGCCGGCGGCTCGCTGATCGTGATCGAGCACAACCTGGACGTCATCAAGTCCGCCGACTGGGTGATCGATCTCGGCCCGGAAGCGGGAGCGGGCGGCGGCCGGGTGGTGGCGGCGGGAACCCCGGAGCAGGTAGCGCAGACACCCGGCTCCCATACCGGCTATTGGTTGGGACTTGCGCTGGCGGCGCAAGAGGTGCGGGCCGGGCAATTATGAGCGAAAGAGTATCTTTGCGTCCTGGCCACGGCGCGTGCTGCTGGCGGCAGCAAGCGGCCAGGCGCAAAATCAGCTCCCGCCCGGAACGCAGGATCCGGACAGCGCGCGCTCCGCCGGCAAGGGAGCGGTTGAAAGCAAGTCTGAGCGGGACGCGGCTGAAA
The DNA here is from genome assembly GCA_963746595.1 of uncultured Acidobacteriaceae bacterium. GTDB lineage: Bacteria > Acidobacteriota > Terriglobia > Terriglobales > Acidobacteriaceae > PALSA-350. Next base: position 39,417 of record CAVVBS010000005.1, on the reverse strand, counting down.
CCAAGATCGACCAGCACGATTTCGAAGGCGCCCGCCCCCTGCTGCAGAAGTATCTGGGCCAGAACCCGGGCGACGCCCGCGCACTCTTCGACCTGGGCTACGTTGAGGATGCCGCCGGCCACGAAGACGCCGCTGCCGCCGACTACCGCAAGGCCATCGCCGCCGATCCAAAGCAGTTTGAGGCGCGTCTGGCGCTAGGCTTGTTGCTGGCGCACCAGGCGAAATTCGACCAGGCCCGGGAGCAGCTCGAGCAAGCCACGGAGCTGTCTCCGCAATCCGCCCAACCCGGCCGCCCAGGCAGAGGCCTTCCGATCGCTGGCCGAGCTGGACCGCAGCAGCGATCCGACCGGCCGCCCGGGATGCCCTGATGTCCGCGCTCAAGCTGAGCCCCGAAACCCCGAGCGACCTGCTGTTGACGGCCCAGATCGCCGAGGCCAATGGCGATCTGGAGCTGGCCCAGACCGCCTACCAGCGCGTGTTGGCGCGCCGTCCGGCGGTCTCAGACGAGCATGCAATCGGCGGCCAACGCCGGCCTGGCCCAGTTGCTGATCAAGCAAAAGAAGTACAGCGACGCCGAACCGTTGCTCAAGAGCGCGTTGGAGCGCGATCCCCGTGATCCCGGGCTGAACGCCCAACTGGCCACTGCTTTGCTGGCCCAGGGGAAGAATGACGAGGCCTTGCCGGTGCTGGAGACTCTGCGCCAATTGGAGCCGGGAAATGCCTCGGTCGACCAGATGCTGGCCGACGCCTATTCCCAGGCCGGCCATCCCGAGAAGGCGGATCCTATCTACGCCAAAATGGCGCTGGCCCACCCCGAGAATGAGGATATTCTTGCCGGGCAGGGCGAAAACCTGATCCGCGAGAGGCAATATTTGCAGGCCCAGACCGTGCTGGAGCGGGCAGTCCAGCTCAAACCCGACGACGGGGACGCCTGGAGCGGCCTGGCCTTTGCTGCATCAGAAAATAAGCAGTATTCAATAGCGCTGCACGCTCTTACCATGCGAGCAAAATATCTGGAGGAGACTCCAGCTACTTACTTCCTTTGGGCGACCTCGTACGATAATCTGCATCAGTCGAAACAAGCGCAGGAGTATTATCATAAATTCCTCGCCGCTGCCGGCGGTAAGTTCCCCGACCAGGAATGGCAAGCCAAGCATCGACTCGTTGCTCTTGGTGGAAGTCATTAACGAAAGACGTACCGTAAGCCCTCCGAGAGGTGCCCTATGCGGTTCGTGGCCACGACCCTCGCCGTTTCTTTCCTAGCTTTCAACCTTTCCTGTACCTGCGCCCTCGCGGTGGATGAAAGAATTGCCGATCCCCAGGCCATGGCCGCCCTCATGGCCAAGGCCGACCAGGCCCAACCCAAAGAACAATGCTTCCTCTATGCGGAACTGGTGCACCAGATGACCGAACTCGCCGGGCAGCAACTTAGCGCAGGCGATGCGCGAGCCTCGGAAACATTGCACCTGATTCAGAAGTATGCGCAAAAGATCCACATGGGCGTCGCCGAGGACGGCAAGAAGATGAAGAACGCCGAGCAGCTGATGCAGCATACGTCGTACCGGCTGAACGATATCCTCAACGCCGCTTCCTATGATGACCGGCAGGTGCTTGCAGTCGACCTTGAAGCAGTTGCAGCAGGTGCAAACCGAGTTGATGATGCAGGTCTTCAAGAAATAACACCCTGTTTCCTTTGCGATGAAAAAAACCGTGGCCATCACGGGCGTCTGGATAGTCCTGGCGATCTCCCCCCTCTTCGGCCAGTCTAAAAAAGACCCCTTAACCGAGCAGCAGATCGAAGACGTGCGCGAGGCTGGAGATCAGCCCCTGGAGCGGATCAAGCTCTTCGTCGGATATGTCGAAGAGCGGTCCAAAGGGATCCACGACCTTAATGCGGATGCCAGCGCGCAGAACAAGACAGTGCGCATGCACAATTTGTTCGACGAGTTCACGCGCCTCTCCGATGACCTTGAGGACAATATGGACAACTTCAACGATGCAGCATGCCGATCTGCGCAAGGTGCTCAAAGAGGTTGTCGAGAAGAGCGGCCAATGGGGGACCGTGCTCAACGAACCCCCGCCCAGCAACCAATACGACTTTGTGCGCAAGACGGCGATAGAGTCCAACCAGAGCGTGCATGAAGCGGCCGTACAGATGCTCGCTGACGAAGAAAAATATTTCATCGAAAAGAAGAAGGAAGAAAAGGCAGCCGAAAAGGCAGCCGAGAAGTCAGAAACCACGGTAACGGCGGTGCGTCTGCTTTTGTGCAACCGGGTTTGCCTCCAGGGCAAGTCCTGCTACGCTGAAGGCGGTGAATTCCGAATTGCACGCGCTGTTTGCAGAAGAGTACCGGGCCCTCCGGCCACGGGCTCCCATCCCTTCTCTTGAGATTCGTTTCCGCCGCTTCACCAGCCTCAACACCACCATCCGATTGCGCGAAGGACGAGTGCATGTGCACTTATCGGATCTGCTGGAGGGCGCGCCGGAAAGCGTTCTGCGGGCCATCGCTCATATCCTGTTGGCCAAGCTTTACCGCAAGCCGCTGAATGCCGTGCAAACCACTCGCTATCGCAGGTTTGCTTCCAGTGAGACGGTGATCCGCCAGACGGAGTTGATCCGCCAGTCCCGCGGGCGCAAGAAAATGCTCGGGCCGCAGGGCCAGCACTACGACCTCGACGAGGTTTTTGAGAGCCTCAACCGCAGGTTCTTTCACGGGCTGATGGGCCGGCCCCTACTCACCTGGAGTGGGCACATGGCCAAGCGCAGCCTGGGTCATTACGATCCGGCGCACAACACGATTGTCGTCAGCCGCGTCTTCGACCGCAAGAACACTCCTCGTTACGCGGTGGAGTATCTGCTCTACCACGAGATGCTGCACTTGAAGCATCCAGTAAAAGTCCGCGGAGGCCGCCGCTGCGTCCATCCCCGCGAATTTCAGATGGAAGAGCGCCTCTTCCCCGAGTGGCACCAAGCCAAGGAATACCTGAAGACCATTTAGCGAACAGTGCATCGCTACGGATAACCGCAACATTTCTCGACCGGTCTGCGATGTTGTCAGCTGCGAGCTAATTCGCATGAGAGCGACCCAGCCACGCCTTTGAATACATCTGTCATCCGACTAGCACGCGTCAGCCCGTTAAGGCGAGTGAACCTGTTACAGCTGCTAATAACTGATATAGTTACGAACTCCGCCTCTTCCTTGCTGCTGAACAACGCATCGAGCAGCAACAAAATCCCGCCGATCACAATAGCGGAATCGGCAACATTAAAATCCGGCCAGTGGTAGTGAACGATGTGCACTTCAAGAAAATCAATCACCGAGCCGAACCGCAGCCGGTCATAAGCATTTCCCAGAGCGCCTCCGAGGATGAGCGCCAGCGCAACCGAAGTGGCCGTGATGGTGCGGCCCAGCTTCAGCAACGCAACCAGCACAGCAACCGCCGCCAGCACAGAAAAAACAAGCAGCATCCAACGCACGCGCGCGGGCGAACCCGAATCGTTGAACAAACTAAACGCCGCGCCGGGTTCTCCACATGACTGATGGCGAAGACATGGGCAATCACCACGACATGACTACCCAGCTCGATCCGGGTGGATGCCAGCCATTTCGTAATTCGATCCGCGGCAATGACGATGAGCGAAAGCAGCAGGAGCCAGCCCCTGGAATCCTTCTTGATGCTGGTCATGCGCTCGGTTGGCTTTCTTCCGGTGGAACCCCCATCTGATCGAGCGCAGCTGAGCAGCGTTCGCAGACCGTAGGCCAGCGCCAATCCTCACCCACGTGCACGGAGTAGTTCCAGCAACGCTCACACTTGGTACCATCGGCCAGCAGCGTGGTCACGATGATCTGCTGCGACGGCCCAGTCAGCACTTCCACCTGGGAGACGTTCAACAGCTCCTTCAAGCTGCCCCGGTAGCGCTCCAGCAGAGCGCCCATCTCTCGCGGAACCTCCAGCACCAGCCGGGCATCCAGCGCCTTGCCAATCTGCTTGGCCTTGCGCGCCTCCTCCAGGCTCTTCAGGGCTTCGTCGCGGATCAGCGAGCAAACCCGCCCAGTCGCTCATGAATTCCGCATCGATGGTGGCCGCCAGGCTCGCCGGCTCGGGAAACAGCTCCAGATGCACGCTGGGTAGGCGGTTGCTCATCTCCGGCATGTATTGCCAGATCTCGTCCGCGGTAAAGCTGAGCAGCGGCGCCACCAGGCGCACCAGCGCTTCGGCAATCATCCACAACACGGTCTGCGCGGAACGGCGCGCGGTATTCTGCGGCGCAAAGGTGTAAATCCTGTCTTTGACCGCATCGATGTAAAGCTGGCTCAGATCGGCCACGGCGAATTCATTGAGCGCGTGGTAGATGCGATGAAATTCAAAGTCCTCATACCAGCGCAGGACCTTTTCCGTGAGTTCGCGCGTCCGCGTCAGCATGTACCGGTCGAGAGGCGGCATTTGCTCCCACGGCACCGCATCCCTCTCCGGCTGAAAGCCGTTCAGGTTGCTCAGCAGGTAGCGAAAGGTATTGCGCAGCTTACGGTAGGTCTCCGCGACCCGCTGCATCAGGTTTTCGCTGGCCGCTACATCTTCGCGGAAGTCGACCGATGCCACCCAGAGACGGACAATCTCCGCCCCAAGACGCTGCGCGACGTCGACCGGGTCCACGCCATTGCCCAGGCTCTTGGACATGGCGCGGCCCTGCTCGTCGAGCGTCCAGCCGCAGGTGGCCGCCATGCGGTAAGGCGCGGCATCCGCGCGTGCCGACAGCGCAGAGCAGGGAAGACTGGAACCAGCCGCGATGCTGGTCGCCGCCCTCGATATAAAGATCGGCAGGCCAGGGAAGATCCTTCTCCACGCCCAGAACCGCTGCCTGGCTGGCGCCGCTCTCAAACCACACGTCGAGGATATCCATCTCCTTCTTGAAATCGCCGCGCCGCACGACAGGCAGCGTGGTACCCGGAGGCAGAATCTCCGCCACCTCGCGCACATACCAGGCGTCCGCCCCTTCCGCCGCAAAAAGGTCGACGATGCGCCGGTTCACCGCCTTATCGTTCAGCGGCTTGTGGCACTTGAGGCAGAGAAAGACCGCGATGGGCACGCCCCAGATGCGCTGCCGCGAGATGCACCAGTCGGGACGGGAGGAGACCATGTTGGAGATGCGCTCCTGCCCCCACTGGGGATCCCATTTCACCCGTCCGATCTCCTCCAGCGCGCGCTCGCGGAAGGTGGTCATCGAACCATCCCCGCGCACCATCGGCGTTTCCATGCCGATAAACCACTGCTCCGTGGCCCGGAAGATGACCGGCCGGTGGCAGCGCCAGCAGTGCGGATAGGAGTGATAGATATCCTGCCGCCCCATCAGGGCGTGGCGTTCGATCAGCAGGTTGATGATGGGCTCGTTGGCCTTGAAGACATAAAGCCCCTCATACTCCGGCAGCCCCTGGCGCAGGTGCCCGCCGTCGTCCACGTCGCTGATCTGCCGCAATCCGTAGCGCGCGCCGGTGGCGAAGTCGTCCACGCCGTGCGCCGGCGCGGTGTGGACGGCGCCGGTGCCCTGGTCGGTGGTGACGTAAGTGGCCAAAACGCCCAGAATCGTGCGCTCCAGGAACGGGTGGGCGAAGGTGACGCGCTCCATCCGCGAACCCGGAAAGCGGGCGATCTCCTGGGCGCTTTCCAACCCACAGGCAGCGCGGGTGGCGGCGGCCAGGGCCTCAGCGACGATGTAGACTTCCCCGTCCTGTTCCAGCGCCACGTACTCAAAATCGGGATGAAAGGCCACCGCGAGCGAGGCGGGCAGCGTCCAGGGCGTCGTGGTCCAGATGATGGTCGAGACCCGCTTCCCAGCCAGCCGGGGATCGATCGCCTCCGGAGGGCTGGTCAGCCGATAGCGCACATACACGCTGGGGCTGGTGTGCATCTCGTATTCGATCTCCGCTTCGGCCAGCGCGGTGCGGTCGTGCATGCACCAGAGAACCGGCTTCAGGCCCTTGTAAACAAAGCCCGTTTCCAGGAAGCGAAAAAGCGTCTCGATGATTTTGGACTCGTACTCCGGCGTCATGGTGGAGTAGGGCTGGCTCCAGCGTCCAAAAACGCCCAGCCGCTTAAACTGCTCCCGCTGCAGGTCGAGATACTTCTGGGCGTACTCGCGGCAGGCGCGGCGCACTGCGATGGCCGGCATCTCCAGCTTCTTGCGGCCCAGTTTCTCGTCGACTTTGATCTCGATGGGCAGGCCATGGCAATCCCATCCGGGCACGTAGGGGGCATTGAAGCCGGCCATGGTCTTTGATTTCACGACGAAATCCTTGAGGCACTTGTTGAGCGCGTGGCCCAGGTGGAGCGGCCCGTTGGCGTAGGGGGGGCCGTCGTGCAGCACGTAGCTGGGAGCGTCCTGACGCACCGCCCGAATTTGCTCGTAAAGCCTGTCCTGCTCCCAGCGCGGCCAGCCTTTTCGGCTCGCTTTGGGGCAGATTTGCCTTCATGGGGAAATCGGTTTGGGGTAGATTGAGAGTCGCCTTGAGTTCGGGCGGAGCCGGCATTGTTTCTCCAGTCGAAAAACGTGCAAAACCTTATTGTATCTTTGCTGCGTCAAAAGGGTGCCGGGCGGCGTAATTGTCTCGTTGTCGTAAAAGTTAACGAGCGGCTTACCTCAGGCAGGAAAAAGGTGTCTAATACTTTTTAATGGATCTTGAACAGATACGGGCTCCGTATTTCTGGAGAGAGACAAGCCGGACGAGAGTCGTCCATAATGAGGAGATAGGCGGAGAGAGGCTTACACGCCCTCTTTTCTCATACGTTCTATGGCTAATCAGGTTTTAGTACCTCCGGAGCTGGACCAGCGGGATCAGCCAAGAGAGCCCAAGTTGCTTGCCGAGATCATTGATGAGCCGGCGTGGAAGACGATCGCCGGCAACATTTATGACCTGCTTTACCCCCGGAAGCTTCCGCCTCTTGTTCTGACGTCAAAGCCGATTGCGGTCGTCGACCCGATGAAGGAGAACCGGGGTCGCGCCGCCTCCATTATCTCTGTTGCCACCCACGTGGTGATCATCGCCCTCATCCTGTGGGCGTTCATGGCGGTGAAGAAAGCTGTGACCAAGAAGAACCAGCTGGTCACCAACATCGACGTGCCCCAGTACATGCCCATTGCCCCCAAGGGACCGCAGATGGGTGGTGGCGGTGGTGGCGGCTCCCATGACATTCTGCAGGCGCCCAAGGGGCGTTTGCCGAAGTTCGAAGATCAGCCGATCGTGCCCCCGATGGTGATCAAGAACGACCATCCCAAGCTGGCGGCTGACCCGGCGATCATGATGCCCAAGGACATCCAGTTGCCCAACAACAACCTGCCCAACCTGGGCGACCCGCGGACCAGTGTCGTTGGTCCGGCTTCGAACGGGAGCGGCAGTGGTGCGGGCATGGGCACCGGCTCGGGTGGAGGCATTGGCTCGGGCAAGGGCAACGGTTATGGTCCGGGTGAGGGCGGCGGCTACGGCGGCGGTCTTTACCATGTCGGCGGAGGCGTTTCCGCCCCACAATTGATTTTCTCGCCTGACCCCGAGTTTTCTGACGAGGCCCGGCGGGCGAAGTACCAGGGCGTCTGTGTGGTCTCTTTGATCGTGGACGCGCAGGGCAACCCGCAGCGGGTCGCTGTGGTGCGCCACCTGGGCATGGGGCTGGACGAAAAGGCAGTCGAGGCGGTGAAGCAATACAAATTCAAGCCGGCCACGCTGCAGGGCAAACCAGTGCCCGTGGAAGTAAACATCGAAGTCAACTTCCGCATTTACTAGCTTTCAAGCAACGGAGCCGCGGATAACCTGCGGCTCTGTCCATTCCCAGAGGTAAGCTCCGCCCTCCCCCTTTGTCATCCCGAGAGGTTGTGACTTTTTTTCATTTTTGTGTTTTTTGGCACAGCCACCCAGAATGTTTTTCAAACGCCCCACAAGGCCGTCATCCTGAGAGTTTGTGACTTTTTGATCTTTTCGTGTTTTTTGCACCCGACCAGATGTTTTTCAATCCCCTCCAGAAAGGCGTCATCCTGAGCGAAGCGCCTCGCAGATCTATCGCATAGCAGAGGGTTTTATGCGCGCAGTCGAAGAGCCTGTCCTGAGCGTAGCCGAAGGAACCCCGGCGATGCTTGTTGGCAGATGCTCTTCGGAGCTTTCCGGCCACAGACCACAAGGTAAATTAAAAAGTCACAGCCTCTGAGCGAAGCGCCTCGTCGATCTATCGCTAACAGAGGGTTTCTGGCGCGTCAGCCCGATACGGAACCCCGAGGATGCTTGTTGGCCGATGCTCTGCAGAGCTTTCCGGACACCAAACCTGAAAGAAATCAAAAAAGTCACAACCTCCGAGCGAAGCCGAGGGACCTGCTGTGCGCCCTTCCCTCTGACAACAGCAAAAGGATTCGCAGCTCCCCGCCTCTATTCGCCCCTACCCCCCAAACAACGCCGCGGGTATCTCCTGCTCACTCGACAGCATCGCCTTCCATGGATCCTTGCGCAGCCTCTCGCTCCAATCAGCAAACTCGGCAATCAGGAACTTGGGCGCCTTCGACCCCTTAAGCTCCGCCCACTCCAAAGGCAATGCCGAAGCCATCCCCAGCCGAGCGCGGCTGGAGTAGGGAGCAACCGCCGTCGCTTCCCGCTCGTTACGCAAGTAGTCGACAAAGATCTTGTTCTTCCGCGCCGCCTTGGTCATTTTGCTGATGTACAGCTTGCTGTTGTCCTGCTCCATCTGCAACGTAAAGGCATGGGTGAACGCTTTGATCCGCTCCCACTCTAGCGTGGGCCGGATGGGCGCCACCACGTGCAGGCCTTTGCCTCCCGTGGTCTTGACGAAGCTTTGCAGCCCTAATTTCTTAAGCCGTTCCCGCACCTCCAACGCGCCCTCACAAAGCGTTGACCACGACACCGCCTCGTCCGGATCGAGATCGAAAATGATACGGTCCGGGTGCTCGAGGTCGAGATTCGTCGATCCCCATGGATGGATTTCGAGCACGTTCATCTGCGCCAGCCCGGCCAGACCTTCCGCGCTATCCACGGTAACGTAGGTCTCCGTTGCGTCGCCTTTTGCCCTCGGAATCTCAACCCCGCCGATTCCAGGTGGCATTCCCTGTCCCAGTTGCTTTTGATAGAAGCATTTCTGTCCCGCACCATTCGGGCAACGCACCAGAGAAAGCGGCCTGCCCGCAACGTGGGGAACCATCCGCGGAGCGACCGCCAGGTAGTAGTCGATCAATGCCTGCTTGGTCACCCCCGTCTCCGGATCGACAACCTTATCCGGATGAGTTACCCGAAATCCAAGCTTGGAGGGGGCGGCTTTAGTTGCCGGACCGGGAGTGGGATCTGGAGTCGTCCCTTTACTTTTTCCACGATGTTTCGCGGCCGTCTTGGTCGCAAGACTCGGGTCCGGGACCTCGCGCCGCACCTCCGCCGCCTTCTTGTCCTCCCGCAGACCCTTGAAGCTAGCCTGGCGCACCAGCTTATCGGCAGTCCAGGTACTGAACTGCACCTCCGCCACCAATTCGGGCCGCACCCAAAGGGCTCCCTTTGCCGCCGCAGCCAGGGACGTCCACGAAGGGCATTTTGCTTTGCCTCATGGCCTCCAGCCGCTGGCGCAGTATGCGCCCGTTCGCCTGGGTGAAACCGGTACCTGTCCGGCCCGCATAGATCAACTTCTTATCCTCGTAGTAACCCAGCACAAGGGCGCCGATGCCGTCAGTTCCATTCGCAGGCTTGGTGAAGCCTCCGATCACGAACTCCTGCCGCCGAACGCACTTGATCTTGATCCATGACTTGCTGCGGCCCGAAGTATACGCGCTGTCGGAGCGTTTGGAGACGATGCCCTCCGCGCCCATCTCGCAAGCCTGCGTCAAAGATCGGCGCGCCCTCGGTCTCGATATGCTGGCCATAACGGATGACCTCGTGTTCCGGCAGGGTTTCGAGCATTTGCTCCAGGATCTGCTTGCGCTCGGCAAGTGGCTCTTGGCGAAGATTATGTCCGTTGAGGTGCAGCAGGTCGAAGACGAAGTAGGTCAGAGGATGGGACGCGCCCTCCTCGAAGGCCGCCTGCAATTTGGCGAAGCTGCTTTGCCCGTCAGCGTCAAGTACCACCACCTCGCCATCGAGAACGGCGTGCTCTACTTTTAGCCGCCCTAACTCGCGCACAATCAGCGGCATGCGATGCGTCCACTCCAGCCCGCTGCGGGTAAAGAGGCGAACCTTGCCGCTCTTGTCGATGTGCGCCTGGATGCGGTAGCCATCCAGCTTCAGCTCATGGACCCAGTGCGCTCCCACCGGCGGTGCGGGTGCTTCCGATGCCAGCTGGGGAGCAATAAACGACGGCAGAGCTTCCTTTTTTCCCGGAAGCTCTGCCGGGGCAAAAGGGGCAGCCGATACCTTCTTATCCGTGCTGGAACTCTCCGGCCGATTCGATTGCCATACGTGGTCCTCTTCACGCGCAATGGCTTCCATGTCGCGGTTGGTGAGGACGCTGTTGGGCTCCTTCTCGACGATCGGCTCGTCGCTCGCGGTCTGTTCGTACTCGTCATGTTCTTTGATCAGGAGCCAATTCGGCTTGGCCTCCTTTGCCGCCTTTCCCCCCATGCGGACAAGCACCCATTTGCCCTGCAGTTTCTTTCCATGAAGGATGAACTTGAGATTGCCTTTGGCCAGGGCTTCATCCGCGTCGCCCAGCGGCTCCCAGGTGCCTTCATCCCACAGCATCACCGTGCCGCCGCCATACTGGCCCTTGGGAATAGTGCCTTCGAAGCCACCGTATTCCATGGGATGATCTTCTACCTGCACCGCCAGGCGCTTATCGCCGGGCACGTAGCTCGGCCCTTTGGTCACCGCCCAGCTCTTGAGCACGCCGTGCAACCCGAGGCGAAAGTCGTAATGCAGGCGCGTGGCCGCATGCTTCTGGATGACGAACGGCAAAGCCCCCTCTTTTCTCGGTGGAGGCCGCATGCTTGCCGTCGTCCTTGCCACTTGGTTCGGCTGTCTTGCTGAAGTCGCGCATCTCGCGATACCGCTCCAGTTGTTCGTCGACGAGGTTGGAGGACGTTGGAGTCGCTTTCTGGTTCGCTGGGGGCGTTTTCTTCTTGCTAGCCATGCTTGAATACGTCTCCTACAGCAGGAACTTTACGCTCTCCTGCGCGTGATCAGGAGAGCGGCAACGTAGCTCAATAGGATGAGGATCACGGTGAACAGGCTGTGTCGCAGATCGCCGATCACTGAGCCAATCAGGAAAGCTGCCGAGGCCAGGAGAACGCACAGCGTGGTCCAGGGATAAAACCACGCCTTGTAGGGGCGAGGAAGATCCGGTTCTTTTCTGCGCAAAACCAACAAGGCGGCGAAAACCGGGAGATAGTTGGCCACGAACAGGATCGCGGCAATGGCAATCAACGACTCGAACGTGCCCGTGAGCACCAGGATGACGCTGGCGAACGAGCAAACGAAGAGGGCTACCGCCGGAGTCCCTCCCTGATTCACGCGTGGTCATACGTTGCGGCAAGAGCCCGTCGCGAGCCATGGAAAAAAGAATGCGCGGCGTGAGCATCAGCCCTGCGTTGATTGTGCTCAGTACCCCAACCACGGAGATCAGGAGAATGAACTGCCTTCCGTAGCTGCCGAAGACCGAGCATAGCGGCATCCGCGGCCGGCAACTGGGAACCTGCGAGACGGCCCATTCCCAACGTGTGGAGTAAAGCTCCATTCATCAGCAGGTAAATGGCAGTGCAGGTGAGCGCAGTGCCTATCATGGAGCGCGGCAGGTTCCGTGAGGGGTCTTGGTCTTCCTCTGCAAAATAGATCGGTGCGTACCAGCCGTCGTAGGTAACCACCACGCCTTGCAGAGCAAGGATTAATCCCAGGAAAAGACTGTGTTCGCCGATCGGAAAATTTCGTGACCACGGCAGCGCCGGAAGCAGCGGGGGAGAGGAAGCAGGCGATGACCAGTCCAATCAATCCCAGAGCTTTGGCGGCGCTGGTAAATTCCTGTGCTCGGCTGCCCGGCCGCAGGCCGCTCCAATTTAGGAGCGTCAGCAAGATCAGCCCGGTGACGCCTACCAATTGGACGTGCCCCGCAAGACGGGGAAACAGCCCAGCGGAAAACTCTCCCAACGCCACCGACAGGTAAGCCATCGCAACCGATTCCACCACCGCATTCAGGCAGCCAACGACAAACCCGATGCGCGGCCCGAATGCCCGGCTGACGTATGCGTAAAACCCACCCGAGTTGGGCAGCATGGTGGCGAGTTCGGTCACCGAGCTACAACAGAGAAGCGCGTAGACTCCTCCCAGGATCCAAACCGTAAGCACCAGAGTGGCGCTACCTAGCTGGCCGGCGACTTCCCCGGGAGTCCGCAGAATGCCGGAACCGATCGTGGTTCCCACCCCGACAGCGATGCCAAAGCCTGCACCGAGCATGCGCAGCAAGTGTCCCGAGCGGGGCCGTGCGTACTGTGTATCGGTATTAATTCAAGCCCACCTTGGCTTTTCATCTGAATTGGCAGCGGGGAGAGCACATGGTAGAGGATGAGTAGACGCAGGTCAAATCAACCGGAAAGCAGGCTCCAGTAAAAACTCATCGATCGCTCACGTGACTCTTCCTCTCGTAACCTGTACCTTCTCCATAAGACTTTCGAGACCCTGGAATCAATTGACCATGAAGACCAAGGATATGCCTCCCTCCGCGGCCTCATCCGCGATCGAAGATCTCTCCGTTGCCACGCAGAACAAATTAACCGACTCACTCGATGCACCCTGGGTCCGCGCGCAATTTCCCTCCCTCTCGCAAACCGTCAACGGACATCCCGCTGTTTTTCTCGATGGACCAGGTGGAACGCAAGTGCCGCAACGCGTCATCGACGCCATCTCTGATTATTTGCGCACCAGCAATGCCAACACAGACGGCTTCTTTGCCACCAGCCAACGCACCGACGCGATGCTTCTCGGCGCCCGTGTCGCCATGGCTGATTTTCTTGCCTGCGATCCGGAGGAGGTCGTCTTCGGCGCAAATATGACCTCGTTGACCTTTGCCATCAGCCGGTCGATCGGCCGCGAACTGAATCCGGGAGATGAGATTGTAGTCACTCGGCTGGATCATGGCGCCAACTACTCCCCCTGGGTAGCTCTCGAGGAACGTGGCATCACGATTCGCGTGGCCGAAATCAACGACCACGATTGCACTCTCGACATGAATGACCTGGCGCGAAAGATCAACAGCCGCACCAAGCTGGTAGCCGTGGGCTACGCCTCGAATGCTGTGGGAACAATCAACAACGTAAGAGAAGTGGTTCGTATGGCGCATCGCGTCGGAGCCATGGCCTACATCGATGCCGTGCACTACGCACCCCATGGTCCCATCGATGTTCGTGCCCTCGATTGCGACTTCCTGGTTTGCTCCTCTTACAAATTCTTCGGCCCCCACATGGGTGTGCTGTACGGCAAGCATCGCCATCTCACGCGCCTGCAACCATACAAGGTCGCAGCCAACACCCACGCGGTTCCCCTTAACTGGGAATGGGGCACGCTTGAACCACGAGTGCATCGCCGGGATTACTGCCTGTGTTGACTACCTTGCCGACCTGGGGCGGCACATCGATCCCTCCGCATCCGCCCGCCGAATCGCGTTGCTCACCGCCTGGAAGGCTATTCAGAAGCACGAGCGAATCCTTGTCGAAAGCCTCATTTCCGGGCTGTTGCAAATTCCTGGGCTTAAGTTTTACGGCATCAGCGATCCGGCACGCTCAGGCGAGCGCTGTCCCACGGTAGCGGTACGCATCGCAGGCCATACGCCACTGCAGTTGGCAACAGAACTAGGACGGCGCGGCTTCTTCACCTGGGATGGCAACTACTACGCGCTAAACCTGACCGAGCATCTGGATGTAGAAAAAGACGGCGGCTTTCTGCGCATAGGCTTGGCCCACTACAACACGGCAGAAGAGGTGGATCGGTTCCTGGCCGCCTTGCGGGAGATAGCACAGTGATCAAGACAGAGGGAGCTGTAACAGTGAAAATGCGAGAGGAATTTCGCTCCGCGCGAGTCGACCTCGCTGCCGTGTTACGCTGGTCGGCCCGGCTTGGATACCAACAGGGAATATGCAACCATTACAGTTTTCTACTACCCGGCCAGGAAGACCTGTTCCTGGTAAACCCTGAAGGGTTCTTCTGGTCAGAGATTACCGCCAGCTCTCTGCTGGTGTGTGACCTGGATGGCAACATCATCGAGGGTTCGGGCACCGTGGAACGTACCGCATTTTGCTTGCACGCGCCCATCCACCGGCACAACAAAGCGGCGCGGGCGGCGCTGCACACTCACACTCCGTATGCCACCGCCCTTTGCCTGATTGAGGGCGGCCATCTGGAGCCGGTGAACCTGGCCGGGTTTCAATTCTATGGAAAGATTGCTTACGACGAAAATCATCAGGGTGGGGCTCTTTCTCCGGAAGAAGGAGACCGCGAAGTGAAGATACTTGGAGACAAGAACATTCTCATGATGCGTAATCATGGTCCCATGGTCGTGGGAAAGACCATCGCCAGCGCCTTTGATCGCCTTTATTATCTGGAGGAGGTCTGCAAGCGGCAGGTCCTGGCCATGTCGACCAACAGGCCGCTGCAGCAAGTGCCTATGGAAGTCGTTCACCAGCTATCGGAGGACGAAGCGTTGTACGACGCGTACTCCAATAAGCACCTTACGGCGATCAAGCGAGTGCTCGACCACGAAGAACCGGACTACGCACAGTAGGAGTCGTCACCGCTGAGGAGCAAGGCATGTCCAACGTCTACGAGAAACTCGTAGTTCGAACCATCATCAACTGCGTCACCGGCATGGACCCGGCCAAGATGAGCCGTCTGCCTGAGGTTATGGGCATGAAGAACGAAGTCATCGCCATGCGCAGCCAGCGCAATTCCTACGATCATGCGGTTCGTGCAGCCGGCGTAACCCTGGTCGAGGTCGGATTTTGCGATCGATTTATTGACGCGGGTGTCCGCGACACGGAAAGTTGGGAGATTAAGGAGTCATGGGCCCTTGGCCCACCCAAGGGGATGAATCGAGGATCACCTGCGGCTCTGTCCATCCCCGGTAACGGCTGCTGAGGTGAGCGGTACCCTCCCCTTTGTCATCCCGCCTGCCCCGCCTGTCCCGGCGTGCCGTGGAGCGTGCCGTGGGAGCAGCCAAACCTGCCTATGGCAATTTGAGAGAGAAATGACACTGCAAAATCGCCATGGATGCGAGGCCTGGAGGGCCGACCGCTAAACGTGAGCCCAGCCCGGAAGGGCTGGGGCTCAATCCCGAAGATGATCTGAGCGCCGTAGGTGCGGCACTAACTTGGGCCAATCTTGTCCAAATTAGCTCTTTTCGATCGTCCCTCTGGAGCACTCGCTGGAAACCAAACCCCCGTGATTTTTTCAGCCACTAGCCAATTCCTCCTGGAAGCGCCACCCCACCCTTGTCATCCCGAGAGTCTGTGACTTTTTGATCTTTTCGTGTTTTTTGCACCCGACCAGATGTTTTTCAATCCCCTCCAGAAAGGCGTCATCCTGAGCGAAGCGCCTCGCAGATCTATCGCATAACAGAGGGTTTTATGCGCGCAGTCGAAGAGCCTGTCCTGAGCGTAGCCGAAGGAACCCCGGCGATGCTTGTTGGCAGATGCTCCTCGGAGCTTTCCGGCCACAGACCACAAGGGAAATTAAAAAGTCACAGCCTCCGAGCGAAGCCGAGAGCCTGCCCTGAGCGAAGTCGAATGGGGACCTGCTGTGCGCCCTTCCCGAACGCAACTGCGCAAGGGAGTCACCTGCACACCAAGCCCGATTCGTTCGCTAGTCTGGACAGCTCTGAACCCGGACCGCACGCGAATGCTGATTGGCAATCTTTCCAGGCCAATCCGATTCTCTTTGAGAGCCATGCGGTTTCATACAATCAACGGATTACCTGGACACCAGGCCCGATTTATTCGCTAATTTGGACAGCTCTGAATTTGGGCACGCTCCCTGTATGTCATTAGGAGGTAGCCGAGGGATCTGCAGTTCAGCGGACCTCTCGTGGAAATGTTTTTTTGACCGAGCATACCCGGATTTCCTGCCACGCTGCGCCGGACGTGGCCGCGTGTGCGGCTTTCCGTAAAGAAAGCCGCATGAAGTTTGCTAACGCCACCAACCTCGACAGGAAATCCGGGGTACCCGGATTTCCTGCCACGCTGCGCCGGACGTGGCCGCGTGTGCGGCTTTCCGTAAAGAAAGCCGCATGAAGTTTGCTAACGCCACCAACCTCGACAGGAAATCCGGGGTACCCGGATTTCCTGCCACGCTGCGCCGGACGTGGCCGCGTGTGCGGCTTTCCGTAAAGAAAGCCGCATGAAGTTTGCTAACGCCACCAACCTCGACAGGAAATCCGGGGTAGCGCAGGGACCTGCGGTTTCTTCTCCAGTGCTCACGCAGGTTCTCGCTACGCCGTCTTGCTACGCTTGCCGCCGACCAGTTTCAATTTGCTCTTACTTGCTTTAGAGCTCTTACCCGCCTGCTTAGAAGCTTTAGGCGCCGGGTTCGCCGCCAGGCTCTGACGCAGGGCAGACATCAGATCGACCACCTTGGCGCGGCCCTTCTCGGGCTTTTCCTTAGGCAACGGCTTATTGGCCAATTTCGCTTCGACCAGTTCTCGCACCGCGGCTTCGTAGTTATCCGCGAACTTATCCAACTCCAGCGGACGGGTATACGTCTTGATCAGCTGTTTGGCCAATTCCAGTTGGGCGCCATCCAATTTGGCCGAAGAAATCTTGCCAAAGTACTCGCTCGAATCACGCAACTCCTCCGCGAAGCGAAGGACGTAAAGCATCATCCCCAGCTGTTTTCGGTCCGGTGGGGGTGCTAACGCGACCAGGTGTTCCCGCCCAGCGAAGGCAATCTCGCCAATGCCGACCATATCGCTATCGACCATCGCCTGACGCACGATCGCGAACGCCGTGGCCTGTGGGCCTTTCTTAGGCACTACGAAGTACGGCTTGACATACAGCGAAGGCGGCACCTCGTCGACCGAAGAGAACTGTGTGATCTCCAGGGTGTCTTTCCCTGGAATACGAAGACGTTTGAGATCCTCCGGTTCAATGATCGCGTACTTGCCCTTTTCGTATTCGTACCCTTTCACGATCTCCGACTTGTCCACTACGTGCGGCTCTTCTTCGTCGTGCGCCTCATGTCCTTTTGCCGCGACATGCAGTCGCCCGGACTTGTGGTTTGTGTCGTGTTCTTCCCCTTCGTCACCTTCGGCAACGACGTTTTGGTAGTGGATTCGTTGCCCGGTCGCCCGGTCAATCTGGTGGAATTGGAAGCCGCGCGCGGAGGTCGTCGCGGGATAAATTTCAACCGCGAAACTGACCAACGAGAGGGAGATCTGTCCGGACCAATAAGGGCGTGCCATGCCAAGTTTTAGATGCAGGATCCCGCAACGGAGCCCGGTAAACTTGGAGTTTTCGACCCGGTTTGGTAGTCTGTCAGGGTTACGCATGCGCGCGTAGCTCAGTTGGATAGAGCGTCTGGCTACGAACCAGAAGGTCGGGAGTTCGAATCTCTCCGCGCGCACCACGCGGAATCAACAACTTACATTCCAGCCAATCGCGGAGCTAGCGTTTTTACGTTCTCTCGCCAAGGGATCCACTGTGAGATTATCCATCCGCAAGCTTGCATGGATGCAGCGGATAGCCGCTTTGCTCATCGGTCTTTTCTGGATCTCCTTCTGGGCAGACCACACGCAGCTACCGGCAAACGTCGTGGATTTCGAGTGGTGTTTTCTCTTTCCGGACATTTTGTGGATCTCGGGAGCCTTTTGGATTGCCAGCAACTGGCTCATTGCCCGCGACCCGCGCGCCGCAATCGCTACCGCGGTAGCCGGTGGTTCGATGGTCTACCTGGGCCTGCTCGATGGAGCTTGTAACCTCCGGCACGGCCAATATGAAGGTACGTTTTCGCGCGGCGCCCTGAATGTCGTGGTGAATGTTGCCTGCCTCTTGTTCGGAGGCGCCAACATTTGGTATGCGATGAGGCGAAGCAAGTTCGAGCATGGAGAATGAGATTGCGGTTGACGGTTTGCAGGGGGCGGGCCGCTGGCCGGAGTCGCTCCAACAGAGCAGCAGATCAGAATCGGCAGTAACGAGCGTTTCAGTCTCATTCTCAATCAGAAGAACCTGGAGCGTAAGAGCTCGGATCACCAGGCAACTTGACCAAGGACAGCCAGAAACTGTCGATGCTCTTCACAACGGCGAGAAACCCGTCGAGGTCCAAAGGCTTGGTGATGAAACAATTCGCATGGAGAGAATAACTCCGCAGGATATCCGCTTCTGAAGCAGAGGTGGTAAGGATTACGACCGGAATGGTCTTTAGCGTAGGGCTCTCCTTGATTTCCTTCAGGACTTCCCGGCCGTCTTTCTTCGGTAGGTTCAGATCAAGCAAGATAACGTCGGGACGAGGGGCATTTGCGTGCTCCTTCTGGTGCAGCAGAAAGCTCATTGCTTCTGCGCCATCTTCCACGACGCACAATTTGATTTGCACCTCGGCCCCCTTAAAAGCTTCCCTGGTGAGCCTCACATCGCCGGGACTATCTTCAACCAAGAGAACAACGAGGGGCTGCCGGTGCCATTCAATCATTTATCGTCTCCTCCAGCGGGCAGCGCAAAAAAAAAGGTTGAACCTTTCGCGGGTTCAGAATCGACCCAGATCCGCCCACCCAACCGATCCACAATCTTTTTACACATAGCCAATCCGATTCCAGTGCCCTCGAATTCGTTTCGTCCGTGCAGCCTCTGGAAAAGGACGAATATCTTTTCGAAGTACTGAGGGTCTATTCCGAGGCCATTGTCTTGCACCGAAAAGATCCATTCCTTGCTTCCGCTTCCTTTAGCAGAGACGTTCACGTGAGGAACTTCTGCACTGCGATACTTGATCGCATTCCCAACAAGGTTTTGAAACACCTGAATCAATTGCGTTTCATCCGTCATGATGACTGGCAGCCCATCATGAGTCACGATGGCCCCGCTCTCCTCAATCGCTACCTGTAAGTTTGCGAGCGCTTCTTCCAGTGCCGCTTCAGCGGAAATTGGTTGCAGAGTCCCTATGTTTTCCCCGGAGCGCGAATACGATAGCAGGTCCCTGATCAGCCTTTGCATGCGGTTGCAACCGTCGACTGCATATCCGATGAACTCGTCGGCATCGGAGTCCAGACGTCCTTTGTAGCGTTGGCCCAGAAGCTGGGTGTAACTCGCCACCATGCGCAAAGGCTCCTGAAGATCGTGGGACGCAACATAGGCAAATTGCTCTAACTCATCATTCGACCGCTTCAGTTCCGCCATCGTCCTCATCAGGTGCTCCTCGGCTATCCTGCGGTCGGTGATGTCGCGCGTGATTTTTCCAAATCCCCGCAACGGCCCGCCCTCGTCTCGCAACGCTGTAATCGCGACACTGGCAAGAAAACGAGAGCCGTCCTTGCGAACGCGCCAGCCTTCGCCTTCGAAACTCCCGTTCTTCTCCGCTTGCTGCAATTCGAAATCGGGTAAGCCGCTCAACACGTCCTCGGCGGTATAGAAGCGCGAGAAATGTTGGCCGATAATCTCCGCTGCCCGATAACCCTTGATTCGCTCTGCCCCTTGGTTCCAGCTGACCACCACGCCGTTCGTGTCCAGCATGATGTTCGCGTAATCCTTCACATTCGATACGATCAAGCGGAAGCGTTCCTCGTTTTCACGTAGAGCGCCCTCGACCCGCTTGCGCTCCGTGATATCGCGAATCGCTGCTGTCACCAGAATTCCTTCGCTGCTTTCGAGCGGGCTCAGCATGATCTCGATAGGAAACTGCGTTCCATCCTTTCGCAGCCCGGTAAGCTCGAGTCCGGTACCGATTTGTTGCGCCAATGCTTGAGCCGTAGTACGGGTGCCATCAGCGATCAGCCGCTCAGCGAAGCCCTTAGGGATGATGTTCCTCACTTTCTGGCCCACAAGTTCATCACGCCGGTATCCGAACTGTCTCTCCGCCTGAACGTTCAGCAGCACGATGGACCCTCTTGAGTTCACCACTACCATTGCATCCGGGGCAGCCTCCAGCAGGCCGCGATACCTGCCTTCCATCTGCTCCAGATGTCTTTCCGTGCTCTTGCGTACCGTAATATCGCGGATCGCCGCGGTCACCAAAACTCCATCCTCGCTTTCCAGCGGGCTGAGCATGATCTCGATGGGAAACTGGCTTCCATCTTTGCGCCGGCCGATGAGCTCGTCGCCGGTACCGATTTGCTGTGCCAGCGCTTCCGCCGCAGTGCGGTGATCGTCGGCGATCAGCCGTTCCGCGAAGCCCTCAGGGATGATGTTCTCCACCCGCTGCCCTACGAGTTCATCCGGAGGGTATCCGAACTGCCTCTCTGCCTGCACATTCAGCAGCACCATCTCTCCCGTCTGGTTCACCACCACCATCGCATCCGGGGCAGCCTCCAGCAGGCCGCGATACTTGTCCTCCATCTGCGTCAGTTGCTCCTTGGCAGCCTTACGCTCCGTGATGTCGCGAACCGCCGCGGCTACCAGGAATCCGTCGCTGCTTTCGAGCGGGCTTAGCATGATCTCGATAGGAAACTCACTTCCATCCTTCCGCCGCCCGCTGAGTTCGATTCCGGTATCGATTTGCTGGGCCAGTGCTTCCGCTGCCGTTCGGGCGCTGTCATCGATCAGCCGTTCAGCGAAGCCCTCTGGGATGATGTTTTTCACATGCTGCCCCACAAGCTCACCAGGAGGGTATCCGAACTGCCTCTCTGCCTGAAGATTCAGCAGGACGATCTCCCCTCGCTGATTCACCACCACCATCGCATCCGGGGCAGCTTCCAGCAGCCCCCGATACTTGCCCTCCATCTGTGCCAGATGCTCTTCCGCTTGCTCGCGTACGCTGATCTCGCCGGGCGCCCCCGTCCTAAGGATTTTGAGTTCTTCGTTGTTAGCGATCAGGCTGCTGTTTTGGCGCTGCATGGTTGCGGCATCAAGCACAACCTTTTGACTCTTGTTAATCCAGAGATGGATGAGGACGGTGAGGGTCAGAAGGCTTGCAATAAGAAGGCCGCGGTTCAGAGAAGCGGTCCATGGGTGTGGGAACTGGCCCCGGGTAAACCCGTCAAACCATGCTGCGACGCTGAGCAGGATAGCCGCCGCCGCGGCGGCCCAGAGCAGCCCCTTGGATCGTTGCGTCGCGCACAGCGCTATGGGGACAGTGAACAATATCGATGCAACGAGATGGGGGGAGTTCAAGAAGTCGAGCAGCGCTACCAGAGTTGTGATCGCAATGACCGTTGCCACCGCTGGTGTACGGTTCATTCGTCACCGCGACTGTAATGGCCATCCTCTAGTTGAGGGAGACAAGGATTCATTTGGACACACCGCATGATCAGCTGCCTCTAAAGGCCTCGCTAAGTTGTATCGGCCCCGAACAGAAAGACCATGAGCCGTAACGGGGCCGAAGCGGGTTTCCGTCCCCCAAACTGCTGATCTCCGCTAGCGCCTATGAACGGATGCACCATAAACAATATAAGTTACCAAAGTAAGAGTTGCGTCGAAACCGCACATCGGTGCCCTCCCTGGGCAGAGTAGAAGTGAAAATGCTCTTGCCAGTTCGCTTTATATTGAGAGGCTCGTGCCAGACCCGCCGGCGACCGTCTCCACGTCTGAAGACCTGGCGTCTTCCTTCCCTGTGGTCGGACGGCTAGGCCTTGCCGTCTCATCTCCTTCCCCCATCACGCTGGCTATTTCCTCTTCCAGCATTGCACCGCTGATCGGCTTGGAGACGTAGCCGTCCATCCCCGCGGCGATGCAGCGCTCACGATCTCCTTTCATGGCGTGCGCCGTCATGGCTATGATCGGCAAGTGAAATGGCGTCGATTCTTCACTCTCGCGAATCTTTCTGGCCGCTGTGAGTCCGTCCATCTCCGGCATCTGGACATCCATCAACACCAGATCGAAGGGCTGCGTTGCCAGTAGCAGCAGAGCGAGTTCGCCGTTGCCGGCGACCACCACGGAGTGTCCCATCTTCTCCGCCATGCGCGTGGCCACGATCTGGTTGACCCGGTTGTCTTCGGCTAAAAGGATACGTAGACCTTGCGCTTGCACCGGTCGCTCTGCCTTGACGATGGCTGCGGAAGGAGAGACCGTCGAGGATTGCCCCAGTGCCGCCAGGATGGCTGTCAGCAACTCCCGTTTCCTGACTGGCTTGAAAAGATAGGCCCGAATTCCCAGCTGCCGGCAGCGCTCCACATCTCCTCGATGACTGGCCGAAGTGAGCATCATGACAGTCACCGCTGATAGTTGCGGGTTGTTACGCATTTGTTCCACCAACGCGAAGCCGTTCATCTCCGGCATGTTCATGTCCGTCACCAGCAGCCCGTAGGGCTGTCCGGATTTCCCCGCGGACACCAACTCAGCCAACGCCGCTCTGCCGCCCTCGGCGTCCGTCGTCTGTGCCCCCCAATGTTTCAATATTCCTTCGATGATGCGGCGATTCGTCCGGTGGTCATCCACCACCAGGACCCGCATCCCGTTCAAGGCTTGAAGCGGAACATTGAGTCCTGATTCAGGCAGCTTGTCGAGAATCTTCAGCCGGGCGGTGAAATGAAATTGGGTGCCTTTGCCCTCCTCGCTGTCGAGCCAGATTCTTCCTCCCATCATCGATACCAGGTGTGCCGAGATGGATAAACCAAGGCCAGTACCGCCATAATTGCGGGTGGTCGATGAGTCGGCCTGGGTGAAGGGAGAGAAAATCGACAGCTGCTTCCCGGCCGGGATGCCGATACCCGTGTCGGCCACAGTAAAGCGGATGACGCGAGTGTCGCGCTCTTCGCTTTCCACCTCCACCTTCAGCATCACATCACCATGGTGAGTGAACTTTATGGCATTACCCACCAGGTTGAGAATGATCTGGCGCAGCCGCCCCGGATCCCCCTCTACCAGCTCCGGCACCTCGGGGGCGATGTCGCAGAGAAGTTCCAGGCCCCTCTCATCTGCCCGCGTGGCGAAGGTCTTCAGCGACTCTTCTGCGCATTCGCGCAGGTTGAAGTCGATGGCTTCCAGTTCAACCTTTCCCGCCTCTATCTTGGAGTAGTCAAGGATGTCATTGATAACTGTGAGCAGGGAATCGGCCGACGTTTTTGCGGTTTCCAGGCAATCTCGTTGTTCCGCGGTGAGCTCCGTGTCCAGCGCCAGGTCGGTCATGCCGATGACCCCGTTGAGAGGCGTCCGGATCTCGTGGCTCATGTTGGCAAGAAATTCGCTCTTGGCCTGGTTGGCGACTTCCGCCGCCTCCTTGGCCAGCCGCATCTGCTCTTCCGCCCGTATACGCTCGGCCACCTCTCTTTGCAGATCGGCCGTTCGTTGTTCCACGCGCCGTTCCAGCCCATCTTTCGCGTTCTGCAAGGCCAGATCCCGTTGTTCGATGCGCTCTAGCATCTGGTTGAACGAGCGCACTAGAACGCCACTTTCATCGTTGCCCAAAGCGGTTGCCCGCAGCGAGTAGTTCTCTTCCGCCGTAATCCGCCCGGCGATCCCTGCGAGCTGCACAATCGGGTCGCTCACCAGCCGCAGCAGACGCAAGGAAATCAAGTACGTCGCAAGCGTGGAAATGAAGAGAACCAGACTGGCGATCTTGGTGTACTCCCACAGTCGGGCGCTGGTTCCGCTCAGGTCCGACACGATGGCGATCGAGCCCGTCTTGTCCCTCTCCATCAAAACGCTGCGGAAAAGGGTCACGGAGTTTCGCTCGAAATAGGCTCCGTCGCCGCGCAGCGACGGCATCGTGAATCCAGGCCCAGGCCCGGTCCGGTGATACTCGGCAAAGATATTTCCCTTGATGTCGTATAAGCAGGCCCCTAACACATGGTGATCTGCCCGCAGCGCTCCCAGCATCTCCCTTGCCGTCTTGGGATCGTTAAAGGCCAGGGACGCGGCCGTATTGGCTCCAAGAGTATCCGCCAGCGCCTGCAGCTCGTTGTCGGTATTGGCGCGAAAATTTTGCCGCTCGTAGATGGCAAATCCAAAACAAGCCAGAATGACTGCCAGGACACTGGAAGTCAGAATCAGCAAAGCCAGCTTGCGTCGAATTGGAAGGTCTCTGATGTTCATGCTGTTACTTCTCCCGGTTCTCTCCAATCACAGTCTGGGCCAGCAGCAACAACCGCGACCCGATCTTGAGTTTCGCGGACTTCCGCTGCATCCAGGTTGATTCCGAAGCGAACATTGTTTCTGGTCCAGAACAAAGCAGATCATTCCCCCAGCGCCGAGAAAGCCGGCGCTTTCCCCAACGGTCAGGACGGGAGCGTTGTGCAGATTCGACAGCAGCGCCGGAATGCGCTTACTTTCCGCGCGGCCGAAGAAAAGGATTTGGCAAGCCTGCATATCTTCCGCCGGCCCAAGGTGACGAACGCGAATTACTTTATTGCCGACAGCTTTCCCCGCGACCGTACCTTCCAGCGCACCCTGAAAGGGGTCTTCTCCGATGGTGCACAGAAACAGCGAATTTGCTTCGCCGGTCTGCGATTCTTGAGGCCAGTCCACCAGCTGCGCGAAATGAAAAATGAACGCCGCCTTCACGCGATATTCTTCGTCCGTCGATTGCGCTCGGCTGCTTTCCCTACTCCCTGTGAGTAAGAGAGAGACAGCAATAACGACCCACCACAGAGAGCGCGTGGACCACGCGCTCGAGGGTCCTTGCGCTTCCATCCCCCTGCAATCGGGCCCCCTTTCTGCGTATGACCTCATACTCACTCAGAACCGCCAAGTAACCCTGGCATAAGCACTCCGCCGGATCAGGCTCGGAAGCACAGTCAAGTCAGGGCCCGCGTACTCCTCGTGAACGTCTTTGAGTAGGTTTTGCCCAACCACACCCAGCGATATTCTTTCCGACGCCTGCCATGCCAGATTCGTGTCCAGGCGGGTGTAAGAAGGGATTGACTGTGCTTGCAGGCGTCCTACGAAATAGGCTGACGTGGTCCATTGCCAGTGCCAGGGAAGATTCACGTTCGAGCGCAATTGAGCTTGCTGGTGAGGGAGGTTGCCCTCTGCGGCGGAGCCGGTTGTCAGATCCATGCCGCCGGCCTCCCGGCGGAGGTGCATGGTGAGGAATGTGTACCCCGGACTAAGCGTCCATCGGCTGGCCAATTTCACATTGGCGAAGATCTCGATGCCGTGGGTCTCTCCATGGAGCAGGTTGGCGAAGTGGTAGGGGATGAGCAAATGAAGCGGCGGAGGGTTCGCCTCCAGGCCCGGAGATCCCGGTTCTTGCGAGGCGAGATCGTGGTACTGGTTAAAGAACGCCGTGGAGTCGAAGGAAAACCTGGCCGACAGCTGCTTTCGAAAACCTGCCTGGTTGGCGATCAAGCGTTCATCCCTCTGGGCTGGATTCCCGAAAACGCTGATCAGCGTCGGCAGGTTGTCCGTTCCGGGGAGCGCGGCAACGTTGTACCGGATCGACGTTTCGCTCCGCGACGGCGTTCGTTGCGCGCCGGAGAACGCCGCCCAAAAGGTGTTTCGCTCGTCGGGCGTCCAGGTCATGCGAGCCGACGGCTGCACGTTAAATCCGTTATAGAACAAATGCTCGAGCCTTGTTCCCAGGCTGACATAAAGGCGACGGGGACGGATGACTATATCGTCTTGAACAAATGAACTGAAGATCTGCGTGACCAGGTCCTCCGGTTGGAAGGAGATGCGGAGGTCGTCCGCCATGTGGTCGGAGCTCAAACGATAGCCCACTCCCCAGACAAGATCCTGCCGCCGGCCCCAATGCACGTGGTGCTGAAAGTCGAGGTCGAAAGTGTTCAGTGCTAAACCGAAGGTGGTATCGCTTCGGTTGCTGCGATCGAAATAGATCTGGAGTGAGGTTTCCGAGCCCGGGGAAATCGCTCGCTTCCATCGCCCGAGAACACTCCAGCCCGAAAACCGGTCACGCAGGTCAAGCGTGGCATGTCACCGGTGGGAACAGGGAGACAATAGAATTTGTTCTTTCTCCCGCATTCCCTCGGATGGCTTCTCCCTCCATGGTCAGTGAGTCTTTGCCAGAGACATCTGCGTCTGCCCTGAAACCGCCGTGGACAAGGTACCAGTCGTCCTCGCCGTTCTGGTGTTCTGGCGTAAGAAAGTGACCCATTTCGAAACCGTCGGCGAACACCCGATACGCTCCACGGCTGCCCATCGGCCCGCCATAGCGGACCATCCCGCCTACATGCTCAAGTGTCCCTCCATCGGCCGTCAGCGCGCCACGCTGCGTGTCCCGCGCACTCTTGGTCATGATGTTGATCACGCCATTCACGGCATTTGTCCCCCAGACGCTAGCGCCTGGGCCGCGAATGACCTCAATCCGCGCAATGAAATCGAGGGGCACGTCCTGAGCATCCCAGAAGACCCCGGAGAAGCTCGGCGTGTACACGGTGCGGCCGTCGATCAAAACCAGAAGCTTGTCGGAATACTCCCCGTTGAAACCGCGTGCGCTGATCGCCCAGGTGCTGGGATTGATCTGCGCCACCTCCAATCCCGGCACCATGCGCAACAAATCGGGAATGTTGGTCGCACCCGAGCGGCGAATATCTTCCGTTGTAATCACGAAAATCGCCGCCGGCACCTGGGACAGCTTCTGCTCTTTCTTCGCAGCTGAAGTCACATCGACATTCATAAGGTCTTCGATCTTCAGGGCCGTAAGGTCAGGCTGCGCGTTCCGCGCTTGTGCGGCGAGCATCGGCAACACAATGAGCATCCACTCACACGCCAAGGCTCGTATGAGGAATGGCTTCATTACGCTCCAAATACAGGGTTTGTCGGGTCGCCCTGCCCATAACGGCGCAGACACTCAATTAGCCCTATCGGCAGGCCCGCGATGGGGCATCATCACGGTTTCCCGTATTGGAGGCCCAGAGAAGGCGGCTGTTAGGGGTTATTAGGCAGCGAACCAGCAAGAAGGGGACGTCCGATATGTGGCTATTCCCGTATTCGAGCAGGGAGCGGCCGCTCGATCTTCTATGGAGAAACGCAAACAAATATCGCTGCTGCCTGCGAATTATCGTAATAGCAGCGTCCATCAACACCACATCGAAGTTCTCTTCGAGGGCGGCCAGGGCTTTGCGCCCGTCAGGCACTATCGTGACGTGGTGTCCCTGTTTCTCCATCTTCTGGTTGACCGCATTGTCTTCCGCCAATAGAACGCGTAGTCTCGCGGTCGTCGGTGTAGTCTCACGCAACTCCACCGCTAGTGCATTGCACTAGCGAACTCCCTCATGGAAGCACAACCCTACCCTTTGCATTTTCATCCACTAGCGAATTCTTCATGAAAGCGACACTCTACCCTTTGTCATCCCGCCTGCCCCGGCGTGCCGTGGGAGCGCAGCCGAGGGACCTGCTGTGCGCCTTTCCCCCAAACGACTCTGAGAACCCTCCATCCCGATAACCAACGTCAAAGTTCGCCAACCCGTTAAACTTTGTCATCCCGAGCGTACTCCGGATTTCCTACACGCTGCACCAACCAACGGCCACGTATGCGGCTTTCTTTAAGGAAAGCCGCACCAGGTTTACCGACGCCACTAAGACTGACAGGAAATCCGGAGGTAGCCGAGGGACCTGCTGTGCGCCTTACCCGCACGCCAATGCCGGGTGCACCACACTCTGGATTTTCTGTGACATCTGTTGGCGTTGATGAACTTCATGGGGCTTTCCTAGTAAGGCCGCAAGTTGTCGCCGACTCCGGTTGGGATTCCGGCCCGCTCAGAGCGCGAGAAATGACCTCAAACAAATCCGGCTGGCTGACAGGTTTGGTGAGATATGCGTCGACGCCCTGCTCCTGGCAGAGTGCCGCTTCGCCTCGCTGTCAGGATGATGACTCTAGTCTTGCCCGCCAACTACGGGAGACTCGACCGGCGTGAAGCCATCCATATTGGGCATGTTAAGGTCGGTGAGAATCAGGGCAGCTTAGCTTCATCAGGCCGGAGTTGGCCGTGGTCAGGGTGGGCAACGATTTCCCCGAGACCGCGTCTGCCGGCGCATTGGAGAGATTGTGTTCTTCGCCCTGCACAGTGGCAAGGAATGTGAACGCGAGGAACACCAACTCGATAGCAACGGCTAACTGGAGGATGAGCCCCTTTGCTCCGCGTTATGAATCTGCCATGTCGTCTTGGCCACACGAGGAATCGATATTCCATTAGGCCTATCGGCATGGCTTGGCGGTCGCATCTTCGCCGGCTGCTAAGAAGACCCTGGAGGGCCGGGGCCAAACGTCAGCCCAGCCCGGTTGAGGGTGTGTGAGTACCCCTGCCGGGACCTTCCTGCACTATTTGGCCGGCAACGGAGCAGCCGGCTCCTCTTTAGGCGGCAGCGGAGCCGTTAACGGGATCTCTTCCACAATGTCGATCCCGGTGCTGCGAAGCAGTTCCACTACCACAGCGCGATTGAGCCGGGTAAAGTCGAATTCCACCCGCATCGTCTTCTGCTGCTCGTCGAGCGTGATTTTACGAATCCCGTAGACCCCGCGAGCCTTGCCCAACGCAATCATCGCCGCCTCGGTGGGGTGCAGCTCGTAGCGATAGAGAACGTCAAGATTGGTCGTCATGAGGTCATCATAGCAAGCGGCTACGAAAAGCAAGAAGAGCGACAGGAAAGGGCAGGGCGGCTATAGATGAGAAAGAAAATTCACAATTTCCGGCGAAGTCCAATCCTGCACACTGACGAACTTCCGCCGAATCTCACCCCGGCGATCGATCGCGTAAGTATCAGGGAAAACAAAGGTTCCGTAAAGCGCGTTGCTGTGCTGCTCCGCATCGCGGATGGTCAGGAAATCGACCTCGTGCCGGGCGAGAAATCGCTGGTAGGCGGCGGGATCCTGATCCACATCCACGCCTACCACCACCAGTTGCGGCATCTGGCGTTGCAACTGGTTAAGGGAGGGAATCTCCTCGATACACGGAGTACACCAGCTCGCCCAGAAATTCAGCAGAACCACTTTGCCACGGTAGCTGCTTAATTGAAGGCTGCGTCCGCCATCGGAGATAGTAAAGTCAGGTGCCGGCTTTCCGATTTGTCGCGGATGGTCGCCACGGTCGCACCCTGCGGCCAGCAGGAGCGATAGCAGGAAGACGGAGCCGCGCATACGGAAAGCCACGTCTCTAATAATACCAAGCGGCCCGCGGGGCCACCTAAATCAACGCCATCCTGGATGAGCCCAGTTAAAAGCTCTCCCGGTGCCGCGCTTGCCGGGCACGATCGCTTGCGAATGAAGCAACAAATGCAGCAGCTTTGAGGGTAGAAACTGGCTCACCACGACGGCCGCGTAACCCAGGACATAATGACGTCTTAAGCGTTTCAACTTGCGCCGGTATTCCGGCGTCCCCAGATTTCCATTGCTGATGAGCTCGCGTGTGAGACGCCGCCCATAGTGTCGTTGCAAAAATTTGACCCCGCGACGATGCAAGCGCAACTTCTCCGCGTCGCCCTGCAGGTAAGGCAACTCCATCTCCAGAACCCGATAGCTCACCAGCAGCATTTGCTCGGCGTCGCGGGACGTGTTGGAGTCGTGAAGCCGGTACTCCGCGACCGGCGCCTCATGGGCAATCCAGGTGCTTTGCCGTGCCGTGCGCAGGTAAAGCTCATGATCTTCAGCGCCCTGCACGCTCTCATCGAACACGCCAGTCAACGCTAACCCTGAACGCCGATGCAGCGCTGAGCATGGCGTCTCAATGAAATTATGTTCCAGCAGCATCCGGTAATGATCGCGCCCGGCGGCTTGCTTGTTTGAATAACCGATCTGCCTTCCGTCGGCCCCGATATACCGGTGCTCGCCCACGGCAACGGCACATTCCGGATGCTCTTCCAGGAGCATGACCCCGGTTTCGACACACATGGGCAACAGCCGGTCGTCATGATCCAGAAACAGAACATATTTGCCTTGGGTGTGGGCGATACCGGCATTGCGTGCAGCGGAGATCCCGCGATTCGCCTGGTAAATATAGTGAACAGGGTAGAATCGCGCGATTTGGGCGGTCTCATCGGTCGAGCCGTCATCGACCACGATGATTTCAATGCGTGGGTAGGTCTGCATCAGAACACTTTCGATGGCCTCACCGAGAAAACGGGCTGAGTTGTAGCAGGGAATCACCACCGAAACCAGAGGGGCAGTCGCGTCAGGCATGCTTGGACAGGATGTCATTTCTTCGGCCTCGGTCGAATCATCAACTGAACAAGGCGTCCTGTTAAGGGGTACAGCGATACAAGTTTTGAGGACGCAGCGTGCCGGGTACTATAGTGGACCCTTTGTTTCATTTTGGCACACTCACGCAAGCATTTTCATGGAGGTCTTCTGCGAGGCCGTAATTGCGCGGGCAAAGAAAACCCCGGCGATTACATTTTCTATAATAGTGGCAATCGTCGCGCGACGGCGGCGACCGCCGGTCGACCGCGGGACCCGGAGCCGCACAGGAAATCCGGAGGCCGGAATTTCCTGTACGCTGCTCTGGAAAGCAACCACGTGTGTGGCTTTCGTTAAGGAAAGCCGCATGAAGCGCGCCGGAGCCGCGACGGATTTCCTGTACGCGACCACGTGTGCGGCTTTCGAGGCAGAGCGGAGCCGCGAGCCACACAGGAAATCCGGAGAAAGGAAGATCGGCGATGCGTCTTTCTGTCATCGTGCCTGCCCGCGATGAGGCCGATGTTCGTGCGGCCGTGTCTCGAGTCTTTGTTGGCCCAGTCCGAAGAGGGCTTTGCTGTCGGCGAGGATTGGGAGTTGTTGATGGTGGATGACAGCTCCACCGACGCGACCCGCTCCATCGCGCTCGGATTGGTAGGCGTAACTGTCCTCGACCCTGAGCCCCTCCAACCCGGCTGGACGGGAAAAGCGAATGCGGTCTGGAGCGCGGCCAAAAAAGCGCGAGGCGAATGGCTCCTGTTCACGGATGCGGACACCATCCACGCAGCCGGCGACCTGCGGCGAGCCATGCATGAAGCGGAACATGCGCATGTAGTGATGCTCTCCTATTCCCCCAGGCAAATAGTGACGGGCTTCTGGCAGCGTGCCCTCATGCCGCTGATTTTTTCCGAGCTCGCGCTCGCCTATCCGCCGCAAAAAGTTTCTGATGCGGAATCCCGGGTAGCGGCTGCCAATGGTCAATTCCTCATGGTTCAGCGAGCCGTTTACTTTCAGGTTGGCGGCCACTCGACGGTGGCCGGCTCCCTGCTTGAAGATGTAGATCTGGCCTTCTTGTTAAAGCGACGTAAACACCCTATCCGCTTCCGCTATGCGCCCGACGCGCTCAGTACGAGTATGTATCGCAACTTTGGCGCGATGTTTGAAGGTTGGACCAAGAATCTGGCCCGGCTTTTTGGCTTTCCTTTGATGATGGCGGCAGGGAGGGCTCTCGATCTGCTCCTCATGATTGGCCTGCCGCTGCTGCTGTGGCATTTTTTCCAGGTGCCGCTGGCTCGCTTCGCCTTGGCTATCGTCTGGCTGCGAGTTTTATGGCGATTTTATTCCCGGGTGGCCAAATCCAATTTCTCTGCTGTCGACTGCGCCATTTCCGTATTTGCGCTGCCGCTTTTCTGTCTGCTGCTGGTAAGAAGCTGGTGGCAGCACACCGTGCGCAACCAGGTGGCCTGGAAGGGCAGAGCTTACTCCACCGCAAAGCAATGAACGTCGGACCGGCTCCTGATACTGGAATCTCGGACAACTATCAACCTCAAAATAATGAAGAAGATAGGCGTCCCGCTGCATCACAAATACGGAGGCCGGAACCGATATACTCGTTAAGTAGACTCTTCTGGCCCGTGATTAGTTGCTTATGATTCTTCTCACTCGAAAGGCTGAATTCTCCTCCTCCCACTACTATTGGTCCGACCAATTGTCGGCGGCGGAAAACGTGCGCCTTTTTGGCAAGTGTGCGAATCGCAATGGACATGGGCACAACTACACCCTGGAAGTCACGGTGGAGGGAGAGGTCGACCCGGTTTCCGGCTTTGTGGTCGATCTTAAAGAGCTTAAAGATGTCATGAACCGCGAGGTAGTGGATGTATACGATCACCGCCATTTGAATCTCGAAGTGGAGGAATTCAAGCACGTGATTCCAACCACCGAGAACCTCGCCATTGCTATCTGGAAGCGCCTGGAAAATCGCATCGAGGGCGCCAAACTCCACCGCATCCGCGTCTATGAGACGCCCGACCTTTTCTCTGATTACTACGGTGAAGCATGAGAGCGTATTTGTCGCGAAGGTATGTCCTCAGTGCATCGCACCGCCTGTACTCGGACGAATATAGCGAGGAAAAAAATCGGGCCGTCTACGGCAAGTGCAGCAATCCCCACGGCCACGGCCATAATTATGTTGTCGAGGTAACCGTAGGCGGCCAGGTAGATCCGGTGACCGGCATGGTCTGCAACCTGGCTGACCTGGATGGTTGTGTGCAGAAGACAGTGATCGACCGCTTTGACCACACCAATTTGAACTTTGACAAGCGCTTCACGCATCAGCGTGCCCACCACGGAGAATCTATGTATAGCCATTCACAACCTGCTCGCGGAGCACTTTGTTCACGCTGATCTTGAACGAGTGAGGGTGGAAGAGACGCGGAACAATTTTTTCGAATATGCGGGAAAGGGAAAGCATGGCACACCCAGCAGTCGTTCGTAAGCCCCCTGTCGGCAGAGGGTTGAGTGGATACTCCACCGAGGATCTTTACACCGAGTTGATCACGCGTTTGGGCGAAGATCCCACCCGCGATGGCCTGTTGAAGACCCCCCAGCGCACCGAGCAGGCGATGACCTTTCTCACCAAGGGCTATCAGGAGGATGCGGACAAGATTCTGCGCGGCGCGCTCTTCGAGGTCGATTACGACGAGATGGTGATCGTGCGCGACATCGAGGTCTTCTCCCTTTGCGAGCATCACATGTTGCCGTTTTTCGGCAAAGTCCATGTGGCCTATATCCCCAAGGGAAAAGTCATCGGCCTGAGCAAGATTCCCCGGCTGGTCGAGGTCTTTGCCCGTCGCCTGCAGGTACAGGAGCGGCTCACCCGCCAGATAGCCGATGCCATTCAGGATGCGATTGATCCCCAGGGTGTAGGCGTAGTGATCGAGGCACGGCACCTCTGCATGATGATGCGCGGTGTAGAGAAGCAGCACTCATCGACCGTGACCTCGGCCATGGTAGGAGTCTTCCACCAGCAAAACACGCGCGCTGAGTTTCTCTCCCTGGTCCAATCGCGTCCCCAAAACAACCTGTAGGGCGCGCCAGGATCGAAACCAGTGATCGGTGAGGAGCATACGCACCCTTTAAGCGCAACCAGGCCCTTCTCGCTGGGCGGGTGCCCCAGGTTCGCCAGGGCATACCTGGGCCGAAAACGATGGGCGCAGCCCCTTCAGCGCTTTTGCGTCTCCAACCCGCCGTAAAAACGTCATCCTGAGCGTCTCCAATTCGCCACAAAATCGTCATCCTGAGAGTCTGTGACTTTTTGATCTTTTCGTGTTTTTGGCACCCGACCAGAGGTTTTTCAATCCCCTCCGGAAAGGCGTCATCCTGACTGCCCCGGCGTGCCGAGGGAGCGAAGCGCCTCGCAGATCTATCGCATAACAGAGGGTTTTATGCGCGCAGTCGAAGAGCCTGTCCTGAGCGTAGCCGAAGGAACCCCGGCGAATGCTTGTTGGCAGATGCTCTTCGGAGCTTTCCGGCCACAGACCACAAGGAAAATCAAAAAGTCACAGCCTCTGAGCGGAGCGCCTCACAGATTTAGAGTGACACAACCCTTGTGGCGCGGAGTCGAAGAGCCTGTCCCGCACGTAGCCGAGGGAACCTCGGCGGTGCTTATTTTTACCCATGCTGCTCGGAGCTTTTCAACCATGGAGGCCCGAACCGACCCGCCGCGGTCTTTCCCCGGAGCCGAGAACCTAGAACTTGCTAGCATCTTCCTATGTCCGGCCTTGCACAGACCTGGGGATGGAAGATGAGGAAAGTGCAGGGAAAGATGTACCCGTGATCGCGCGGTTCACTCCCATCCTTCGCCGCAACCCTTTAGACCGCGTCAGAAATAATTCTCCAGACCCGTGATCGAAACCACCCCGAATCGAATCTAAATAGTCGACACACCATCGCCCAAATTTGCTCAGGTTATTCGTATGCCAAAGCTGAAATCAACGGTGTCAGATCCCTAAGCCATACGAAAAAGCAGCAGGAAGGGCCAAGATGCTCAATTAATTATTTTGATCATCTTGATCATCTTGATGAAACAAAGGACTTAGCCGCCAACTGATCAACCGCCCGACGAGCAGTTCCGTTGAAATCGTAGAAGGAGCCGGATGCCAAGCCGAAGTCGGCCTGTCCGAAGTCTCTATAGTATGAGAGTGTGAATGGGCTCCTGGTGATTGATAAACCGAGCGCAATGACATCCCACGATGTCGTCTCACGGGTGCGCCGCATCACCGGCGAGTCAACGACCGGTCATCTGGGTACGCTTGACCCTATGGCCACCGGAGTCTTGCCGGTTTTAATGGGGAAGTACACCCGTCTGGCCCAATTCTTTGGGCCGCTCGTCAAGACCTACACCGGAGCCATCCGTTTCGGCTTTGCCACCGATACCTACGATGCCGATGGGATCCCGGTGGTGCCGGCCGAAATGGGAGTCCGTTTGCCGGCTAACGATGAAATCCAGGCCGCGGCCGAACTCTTTCGCGGAGAGGTAGAGCAGACTCCGCCGCCCTTCTCCGCCAAGAAGGTCGACGGCAAGCCGGCCTACAAGGCGGCTCGGCGGGGGGAGGCCGTGGTCCTGAAGCCCGTATCCCTCGATGATTGAGGAGTTTGTCGTCGGCCCCCTCGAAGGCGAGTATGCAGAGTTCACCATCCGCATCTCCTCGGGAGGCTATGTGCGCTCGGTGGCGCATGACCTGGGAAAGATGCTGGGCTGCGGTGCTCACCTGGCGCGCTTGCGCCGGGTTGCGGCCGGGCCCTTTACCCTTGACCAGGCGCTGACGCTGGAGGAACTGAGCGACCAGGCGGCCGCCGGCACCCTGGAGCAAAGACTCCCTCACCCGCGGACTCTGCTGCCGGAACTGCCCGCCACCACCGCCGATCTTTGGGTTGCCGGCCGCCTGAGAAACGGCAACGCCGTGAATCTGCCCGAGTACTCCACCGCTCCGCTGGCCAAGGTATTCGCCGGGCAGCGCGATCTGGTTGCCATTGTGCGCCGCGTGGCCGGAACGCTCTTTCAACCCATCGTGGTTCTCGGTTGATGGCCCGCGGCTTACGACTTCTTCAGCAGGGGCACGATCAGCGGAAGAAGATTTCTTGCCACCTGGGCGTTGCCCTGATCGGTCGCATGAATGCCGTCGGCCTGCATGCTGCCGGCAACTCCATATACGTCTTGCAGCAGGAACGGCAGCATCGGCACGTGGTACTTAGCCGCCAGCAGCGCGTAGGTCTGGTCGAATTGCCGGATGTAGTCGGGACCATAGTTCGGCGGCAGGGTGATGCCACCCAACACCACCTTGGCGCCGGAATGCAGCAGCGTGGCCACGATTTGATCGAGATTCTCCCGCGTAGTCGCGATGGGCAGTCCGCGCAAGCCATCGTTCCCGCCGAAGGCCACGATCACCAGCACTGGCTTCAGGCGCAATGCGTCCTGCAGCCGATCGACTCCGTCTTTGGTGGTGTTTCCACTGATGCCTTGATTGATTACCTGGTAGTGATAGCCCTTCGCGTTCAAATCCTTTTCCAGGTAGTCGGGATAGCTGTCGCCCGGGTCGGCGCCGTAGCCGGCAGTGAGGCTGTCGCCGAAAGCGACGATCACCGGCCGCCCGTCTGTCGGAGCAGGATCGCTGGCCGGGGAGGAATCGGATGCAGCCGCAGCCGGTTGAGGAGCCGCTGCTTCAGGGAGCTTTGGACCGGCAACCGGCAAGCAGGCAGCTGGCAAACAGAACGCAGGCGAGTCGTCGGTAGGTCACAAGCCCACTGTAGAACATTTTGCCGCTTGCGTTCGTATTCCAAACCCTGGGGATAGGGCAGTCAATGATTGAAGTTCGCGGGCTGAAAAAGTCGATTCGCAATGGCACCCGGACGATCGAGATCCTCAAGAACATCGATCTGCTGGTCCCGTCCGGGCAATTCGTGGCCATCATGGGCGCTTCGGGAAGCGGCAAGAGCACGCTGCTGGGGCTCCTGGCAGGCCTGGATTCTCCCACCGCGGGCGAGGTGCTGATCGATGGCACCGAGATCAGTCGTCTGCCGGAAGACAAGCTGGCCGAGGTGCGCGGCCAAAAGTTGGGCTTCGTCTTCCAATCCTTTCAGCTGATACCGACACTCACCGCGCTCGAAAACGTTCTGCTGCCTCACGAACTGAACGGCTCCGGGAACGGCCGCGCCGCGGCCGAAGACCTGTTGCGCAGTGTAGGCCTCGGCGACCGCATGCATCACTATCCCATTCAGCTTTCGGGCGGGGAGCAGCAGCGGGTCGCCCTGGCTCGCGCCTTCGTTCTCCAGCCGCCCATCATCTTTGCCGACGAACCCACGGGCAATCTCGACTCCGAGAACGGCGCCCATGTGCTCGATCTGCTGCTCCAAAGAAACCGCACCAGCGGTGCGACCCTGGTGCTGGTGACGCACGACGCGCAGGTCTCCAGCCACGCCGATCGCCGCATCGTTCTGCGCGACGGCATGATCGTGGAAGACACCATGCAGAGGCCGGCCTGATATGGGAGCCAACCAGAAACGCACCTTGACCTGGGCCTCGGCGGCGAAGATCGCCTGGCGCGAATTGCAGGCCTCGCGGGCCAAGTTTCTTTTTGTGATTTTGTCGGTGGCGATTGGCGTTGCCGCGCTTACCGGCGTGCGCGGCTTTAGCGACTCTTTTCAGAAGACCCTGCTGGGCGAAGCGCGCACCATCATGGCCGCCGATCTTTCCGCGCGCATGTTCCGCCAGCCGACACAGCGAAGAGGAGCAGCAGCTGAATGTGCTGGCCTCCCGCGGCATCGAGCGAACGGAAGTCAGCGATACGGTGTCGATGGTCTCGTCGCCCGGCGATCCAGTGCCGCTGCTGGTTTCGCTCAAGGCTGTCGATCCGCAACAGTATCCCTTCTATGGCACGGTCGTTCTCGAGCCCGCCGGAGATCTGCGCCAGGTGCTCACCGATGCAACCGTCGTGGTTGCCGATGACCTGCTCATACGGCTGCACACGCAGGTGGGCGCAAGCCTGAAGATTGGCGACTCCACCTTCCGCATCGCGGCCATCCTGGTGCGCGAGCCGGACCGTATGAGTTCCGGCATGGGCCTGGGTCCGCGCGTGATGATGACCCAGAGCGCGCTCGAAAAGAGCGGCCTGCTGCAGCAGGGAAGCCGCTCGGGGGAGCGCTTCCTCTTCAAGCTGTCGCCGAACAGCGGAAATATCGCCACCGTGCGCGCGCGCCTGGAGCAGGTGTTGCCCGATGCCCAGGTCACCGACTTCAGGGAAAGCAATCCGGCGCTCACCGACGGCCTGAAGCGATCGACCGGGCTGCTCAGCCTGATCTGCCTGGTGGCCATGGTGCTGGGCGCGATCGGCGTGGCGATGGCGATGCGTGCGCATCTGCAGCAGCGGGTTGAGGTGCTCGCCATCATGAAGTCGATCGGCGCGCGGTCCTCTGACATCTTGCGCATCTATCTTTTCCAGACGGTGCTGCTGGGGTTGGTGGGTGGCTTGATCGGCGCTTCTCTGGGCCTGGGAGTGGAGTGGATTTTCCCCAGCTTGTTGGGGCGGTTCTTGCCCATACGCCTGGATCTTCAGTTTCCCTGGCATTCCGCGCTGGCGGGACTGGCCACGGGCATTCTGACCACCGTCCTTTTCTGCCTGCCGCCGCTGCTGCAGATTCGTTCCGTCCGGCCAAATCTGGTGTTGCGCAGAATGGTGGAGGAGCCAAGCGTGCAGCGCAGCTGGTGGACGCGCCTGCGCCAGAGCAAGGCGCAATGGATCATTGCCATCGTCATCCTGTTGGGGTTGGGTGGCATCGCCGCGGCGCTTTCCGATTCGGTGGTAGTCGGGCGCTGGTTCGCCGGGGCCTTGTGCGCGTTGCTGATAGTCATCCTCGGCATGTCGGCGCTGACCTTGCGCGTGCTGCGCGCCTTTCTTTCGCGCACCCGGATGCATTTGCAATCCGCCGTTCGCCATGGCCTGGCGAACCTGTATCGGCCCGGGTAATCAATCCGCGGCCGTGCTGGCGGCGCTGGGTGTGGGCGTGATGCTGATCCTGACCGTCTTTCTCATGCAGCACGGTGTGATTGGGGAGATGAAACTGACCGCCGGCCCAAACCTGCCGAATATTTTCCTGGTCGATATCAGCAGCAGGGAACTGGACGGCGTCAAGCACCTGTTGGCCCAGCAGCCGGCGGTCCGGGGAGATGTGGAGACGCTGCCCTCGGTCGCGGGAAGAATCATCTCGGTCGATGGCACGGCGGCCGACGGGCTCAAGCTGAAGAATTACCCCAAGCGGCTGCTCCAGACCGTTTCCCTGACCTGGTCGCACGCGCTGCCGGAGGGATCCACGATGGTGCAGGGAACCTGGTGGGACAAGGACGATGGCCAATCGCTCGTCGTGACCGAACACATTGCGCAGCGGCTGCAGTTGCATCTTGGTTCCCGTATCGTCTTCACCTCGAATGGAAGAACGATGCAGACCAATGTTGTTGCGGTCATCCGCCACAATGGCCAGCACGTATACTCGCGCAGTGAGTTCATCCTCACCCCGCGGGCGCTGGCCGGGCTGCCGGTGGTCTGGTACGGCGCAGCGCATGTGGACCCGCAGCAGGTGGGAGCGGTGCAGCGGGCGCTTTTTAACGCCTATCCCACGGTGACGGTGATCAACATTGCCGATGTCATTGAGACCATCCAGGGAGTCGTGCAGCAGATCACGATCGTCGTTCGCTTCCTGGCCGCGTTTTCCATCCTTGCGGGCGCCGTGATTCTGGCTTCGAGCATTGCCAGCACGCAATTTCGCCGGGTGCGTGAGGTGGTGGTGCTTAAGACCCTGGGCGCGAAGCGAAACCACATCGCCGCCGTCTTCAGCGTGGAATTCATTGTGCTGGGACTGCTCGCGGGGTTTGTCGGAGTGATCTTCGCCAACCTGCTTTCGCGCGTGCTGCTGCATCGGCTGGATGTGGCCTTTCACGTGGAGTGGCTGGCCGACCGCGTAGCGCTGGTAGGCACGGCGGTGTTGGCCACCGTGACCGGTTGGGCGGCCAGCTTTCGCATCCTGGGCCAGAAGCCGCTACAGGTGCTCAGGGAAGAGTAAGAGCGGATCCGGTCGCATTGACCAGAGTGTCCTGCTTTTATTATAGAAAGGCCGGGCGAATCTGCCGGCTTCTTTTGCCGCATTGCCCCCTCGTTCAATGGTAGGACAGCTGCCTCTGGAGCAGCATATCGGGGTTCGAATCCCTGGGGGGCAA
>CAVVBS010000004.1:0-494344 GCA_963746595.1 uncultured Acidobacteriaceae bacterium | reverse complement strand
ATTGCCCAGCGCGTCAAGACGACCCGCGACGCCGATTTCACCACTCGCGACGAGCAAGGCCGTTTGCTCAACTCGGTGCGCAGCATCGGCTCGTTGGGCGGGGCAACGATTGACAACGAGGAGAACTACCTCATCAAGAAGCTGCTCGGCGGCGGGTTGGGAGTGGTGTCGATCGAGAACCAGGCGCGAATATGACACAGCGCCTCGGTGCCCGGTCTGGGCGCCTCGTTCGGCCGCGGCGCGGCCACAAATTATCAGCAGGACATGGCCAATAGCGATTGCATCCTGTTCATGGGATCGAACATGGCGGAGGCTCAACCTGTCGGCTTCCGCTGGCCCATGGAGGCCAAGCTGAAAGGCGCGACCCTGATCCATGTCGATCCGCGCTTCACCCGCATGTCGGCCGTGTGCGATCTTTACGTGGGCATCCGCTCCGGGAGCGACATTGCCTTCCTCGGCGGCCTGGTGAATTACGTCTTAACGAACGACCGTTGGTTTCATGAATACGTCCTGGCCTACACCAATGCTTCGACGATCATCGACGAAGGTTTCCGGGATACCGAAGATCTGGCAGGGATGTTTAGCGGCTTCGACCAGCAGCACGAGTCCTATGATTCCAAGCAGGGCCATTGGGGCTTCGAGGAGTCCGGAACGGCCACGCGGAGCAGAACGGTTCGACGCAGTACGACGCCTCAAGAGCACGACCCTCATGGCCACTGCCATGGATGGCAGCGGTCGAACCATATCCTCGCCGTACAAAGACACGACAAACGCACAGCGCGACCCGACCTTGCAGCACCCGCGCTGCGTTATGCAGATTCTGCGCCGGCACTTCGCCCGCTACACGCCGGAGGTCGTTTCCCAGGTGTGCGGCTGCAAGCCGGAAGAGTTTTTGCGCGTCGCGGAATTGCTCTGCACCAACTCCGGACGCGAGCGGACCACTTGCATTGCCTACGCGCTGGGCTGGACGCAGCACACCACCGGCGTGCAGATCATACGCACTGCCGGCATCCTGCAATTGTTGCTCGGCAACATGGGCCGGCCTGGCGGCGGCATTATGGCCCTGCGCGGCCACTCTACCATCCAGGGCGCGACCGACATCTCGACTTTGTACGACTCACTGCCCGGCTACCTGCCGCAACCCGCTGCACACGACCCCGCGCACGAGGATTTGAGTTGTTATATCGAGTCATGGAGGGATGCCCACCGGCTACTGGGCGAACTTTAGCAAATTCATTGTCAGCCTGCTCAAGGCGTGGTACGGCGACGCAGCAACGCCGGACAACGATTTCGGGTTCTCCTGGGTGCCGCGCGTGGACGGCGACTACTCGCAACTGGCCTACTTCGATCGCATGTCAAAGGGTGGGGTGAAGGGCTACTTCCTGGCTGGTCAGAACCCCGCCGGCGGCGGACCCAACGCCGGTCTGCACCGTGCCGGCCTGCGCAACCTCGAGTGGCTGGTGGTTCTCGACTGGTTCGAGACGGAAAGCGCCATCTTCTGGAAGAACGACCCGAATGCGCCGCCGCCCTCCGAGATCGGGACCGAGGTCTTCTTCATCCCCGCGGCGGCCGCTCAGGAGAAGGAGGGCAGCTTAACCCAGACGCAGCGGCTCATCCAATGGCACAAGAAAGCCATCGATCCGTCCGGCGATTGCCGTTCCGACGCCTGGTTTTTCTACAACCTGGGTAAGCGCCTCAAGCAGCTCTACGCCGGCTCGACCGATCCCAGGGATCAGGGGCTGCTGAACCTCACCTGGGACTACGACTTCGACGAGCAGCCGCGTCTGCCCGATGGAACGCTCAGCCGCATTGAAGGGGAACCGGACCTGGAGAAGGTCCTCATGGAGATAAACGGTCACCGGCTGGATGAAATCGACCCGCGCACCGGGGGGCCTCGTCTTGTCAGCGGCTACTCGGAGTTGAAGGACGACGGCACGACGGCATGCGGCTGCTGGGTCTACAGCGGCGTCTTCCCCGAGCCGGGCCGCAACCGTGCGGACGAACGCAAGATCACGGATAACCCAATCCAACCGGAATGGGGCTTCGCTTGGCCGAACAATGTCCGCGTCCTGTACAACCGCGCCTCGGCCGACCCCGAGGGGCGGCCCTGGTCGGAGCGTAAGAAATTGGTCTGGTGGGACGCCGAGAAGCGGAGCTGGGTCGGACTCGACAAACCGGACTTCGAGCTGAACAAGCCGCCCGATTACCAACCGCCTCCAGGCGCGACGGGCATGGCCGCCATCGCCGGCACACACCCCTTCATCACCAAGGCCGACGGACTGGGCTGGCTGTACTCCCCCGGCATCAAGGACGGGCCTCTTCCCACGCATTACGAGCCGGTCGAGTCGCCGTTGGGCAACCTGCTCTATCCCAAACACAATACCAACCCGACGGTGCGCTTTTTCGCAGGACCGCTGAACCACATCGCCCACATGCCGACAGCCGAGTATCCCGTGGTGGCCACGACGTTCCGTCTCACCGAACATTACCTCAGTGGGCCGATGAGCCGCTTCAATAGCTGGCTTAACGAATTGCAACCGGAGATGTTCGCCGAGCTGAGCTACGAGCTGGCCGCCGAGCGCGGTATTGTTCACGGCGGCTGGATGACGATCCAAACGCCGCGCGGTCGAATCGAGGCCCGTGCGATGGTGACCCGGCGCCTGCGGCCCTTTGTCGTCGAGGGGCGCGTGGTCCACCAGATCGGCCTCCCGTTCCACTGGGCTTTCGCCGGGGAGACTCGTCGGCGGCAACGCCAACGACCTGACCGCGCTCTTGGCCGACCCGAACGTGAGCATGCACGAAAGCAAGGCGTTCACTTGCCAAGTCCAAGCCGGGCGGCTCGAAGGCCAGGCTCTGCACCCGACGGTGCCCACAGCGCACTGGCCGACCCTCGATCCGATCCCGGACACGCCGGCCAGCGCCCAACCAGAAGGAAGGATCGGACATGGCAAGTAGAGAACAGGAACTGTCCGCTTTGCCCCAGACCAGCGATCCGCCGCGCGGCCGGCTGTCACAGCTGCTGGGACGCCTGATCTATCCGTACCTGCATGATGAACCGCGCGGCATAGTGCCGGAGGTGCTGGGACGCGTGATTTATCCGTTCCTGCATGGTGAAGCGCCCAAGCCCCAAACGCCTACTGGCTTTTACACCGACACCACCGTATGCATCGGCTGCAAGGCTTGCGAGGTGGCGTGCAAGCAGTGGAACCAACTACCTTCGGATGGCTTTAACTTGTCCGGCAATAGCTATGACAATACGAATGAGTTGTCGGCGACCACCTGGCGCCATGTGAAATTCATTGAGCAGTTCTCCCACGAACCAACCCCGCTTACATCCCTGGACCAGCTTGTTTCCCTGGAAACGGTATCCGACGAGTCGCCTCTTAACCGCTGGCTCATGATGAGCGACCATTGCAAGCATTGCGTGGCGGCCCCTTGCCACCAGGCTTGCCCAACCGGCGCCATTATTCAAAATGAGTTCCAGAACATTTATATTCAGGCTGACATCTGCAATGGTTGCTCGTGCTGCATAGCGGCTTGCCCGTTCGGCGTCATCACGCGCAGCGAAATGGGCGGGCATTCGCACAAATGCACGCTCTGCTATGACCGCCAGCGCGACGGTCTGGAGCCGGCCTGCGCCAAAGCATGTCCAACCCAGTCCATCCACTTCGGCCCGGTCGACGAGCTTCGCGAGCAGGCCCGCAAACGTGTGGAGCAACTTCACCAGCGCGGCGTCCCGCAGGCGTACCTTTATGGCGACGTCCCGAGTGAGACGTATTCCGAAATGCATTCCTTCTATCTGCTGGTCGATCGCCCTTCCGTTTATGGCCTGCCGGATGCTCCATTCAATCCGTGGCTGCACATGATGGGAGATTACGTTCGTTCCGTCGCGGGCGGCTTGGCCGCTATCGCCGTACTGCTCGTGGTGGTCTTTCTTTTGAAGCCCTGAATGCACACAGACTCCAGACCGCAGCACGCTTTCGCCAACCCTCCCTTGCCGGAAACAGGGGGCCAGAGCGGCTATGCGAATATGACAGTGACCAAGGTGCCGGGGTGGCACGGCATCATCGCCTGGGACGCTTTGCTCAACGGCATGGCGACCGGACTGTTCCTGGCCGCCGCGGTCAGCGAGTTGGCGGCGCCCGCGGTCTTCATGCGCGTGGCGAAAGTGGCTTATCCGGTCGCTCTCCTGCTTTTGCTCGTTGACCTCGGATTGCTGGTGTTGGATCTGGGCGATCCGTTGCGTTTCCATCACATGCTCAGGGTTTTCAAGCCCAGCTCGCCCATGTCGTTGGGGACGTGGTGTCTGACGATCTTTTCGCTCCCGCTGACCGCGGCGGCGGGGCTCAGCCTGCTGGCCGAACTGGGGTGGGACTTCGAGTGGGCTCGCATAGCCGCGGTGGTCGTGGGACTGCTGCCTGGCTTCGCCTCCGCGGCCTACAAGGGCGTCTTGCTCAGCACGAACGCGCAACCAGGTTGGAAAGACGCGCGCTGGTTGGGAGGTTATCTCACCAATTCGGCCCTCCTGATGGGCTGCGCCGAGCTGCTTGTCCTGTCCGCCCTGATGGGGCAAACGCAGGCGACCGCCATCCTCCGCACCGCCTTTATCGTGCTGCTCGTGCTCAATGTGATTCCCTTAGGGTTGTTGTTTGCGAACCTTCGGCCGGCCCATGCGCTGCTCTATACCCGCGAGCAACAATGGCGCGTTGGCGTGCTCATCGCTGCCGGGACGCTGATCCCTTTGGGGCTGATGCTCCTCAAGGGCGATCTGCTGTTCATATTGGTCGCCGTGATTTTTCTTTTATTGCAGAGTTGGGCCATCCGTTTTGTGTACGTCAAGATACCTCACACTTCGCCATTGGAAGCGAGAAGCGGCGAATAGTCCAGAAGATCGCGATGGACGAGTACGCGCTGTGGCACCGCACCCAGCGATGGGGTGGACCCAATGATCGCGACAGCGTTGGGGGAAAAAGCG
Organism: uncultured Acidobacteriaceae bacterium; assembly: GCA_963746595.1. Classification (GTDB taxonomy): domain Bacteria; phylum Acidobacteriota; class Terriglobia; order Terriglobales; family Acidobacteriaceae; genus PALSA-350. Next base: position 489,369 of record CAVVBS010000004.1, on the reverse strand, counting down.
CGCCGGCTTTTTCAACCCCCACCCCTCTTGGCAACAACTGAGGATCAATCCTTAGAAAGCTTGGGAGCAAGTCACCATCCTCGCAGGGAATGCATGGGTGACATACTTTCGGGCGGCTGGTCCTATCAAGGTCCGCTCTCTTCACATGGACCATTAGGCGCATAAAGTCGTTTGACTTTAACGATTCGATTCGATTAAATCAGACTAAGAGCTGGTGGATAAAGCATGGCTCCGGTCATCCGCTGAGTATCGACATTCCGTGTCGAGGATCCACGCGATCGCAACAACTCATGACCACACTGCTGTAATTTTGGGGGCCAAGATGTTGTTTACTCGTCGTCTTCGTTGTGTGCTGCTGTCACAGTTTCTTCTTTTTTCCTTTCCCGTCGATGGCGCAGGTATCCGCCGGGTTGTCTGGACGCGTCACCGACCAAACCGGTGCGGCCGTGACCGGAGCGACCGTAACCGCGAAAGACACAGAAACGGGAATCTCCCGCGCGACGGTCACCGATGCCGCGGGCAGGTACGAATTGCCCGCTCTTCCCGTTGGCCGATACGAGGTTGAGGCGGAGAAGAGCGGATTTGCGGGAGCGATTCGCTCAGGGATCCTGCTGGTTGTGGGTCAGGATGCGGCGGCGGATCTGAGCCTGAAGGTGGGCAACGTGAGCGAGCAGGTCAAAGTCGTCGCGGATGCTCCCATGGTGAATGCAACCACACAGGATATCTCCGGCCTGGTAGGGGAGAAGGAAGTCAAGCAACTTCCCTTGAACGGACGCAGCTACGATTTGCTTCTCACCACGAACCCCGGGGTGGTCAATTTCACCTGGGAGAAGACGGGCGGCATCGGAGTCTCCAATTCCACCACCGGCAACAATTTCGCCGTGTCGGGCAATCGCCCGCAGCAGAATTTATTCCTGCTCAATGGCGTAGAGTTCACGGGCGCCGCGGAAAACAACATGCAGCCAGGCGGGGCGAGTCAAAATCTGCTGGGCGTCGAGGCGGTGCGCGAGTTCAATGTGCTGCGCGACTCCTACGGGGCGGAATACGGCAAGCGGCCAGGGGGCCAGGTAATCATCGTGACCCAGTCGGGAAGCAACCAGTGGCACGGCTCCATCTATGAATTTCTGCGCAATAATGCGCTGGATGCGCCGAATTACTTCGATCAGGGAGGATCACCTCCCCCATTTCAGCGCAATCAGTTCGGAGCGGCCGTGGGCGGACCCATCAAGAAGGATAAGACTTTCATTTTTGCCAACTACGAGGGCCTTCGCCAACATCTGCATCAGACCTCGGTTGCGTTTGTGCCCGATTTGGCCTCGCGCGCGGCTGCGGTGCCGAGCGTCAAACCGCTGCTGAATCTTTGGCTCACTCCCAGCGCCAGCGATCCCGACTTTAACGGAATCTCGCGCAGGTCTCGAGCAGCCCCTTGCAGACCATCCGGGAAGACTTTGGCACCGCGCGGGTGGACCACGTCTTCTCTCCAAAAGACAGCCTCTCAGGGGTCTATACCGCGGATGACGGCTCAGATTTCACGCCCACGACCGCTAATCCATACAGCACCGATCTATTGAATCTTCGAGAGCAGGTTGTGAGCCTGGAGGAGACGCACGTGGTTTCGCCGCGACTGCTGAATACAGCGCGGTTTCGGCTATTCTCGGGCAGGCTATTTCTTCACCGGCGAACCAACACCAGGGACACCAGCCGCGGATGTTCCTGGCTTTCTGACTGGCAAGCTGGTAGGCGCAGTGGTGGTGGGGGGAAGCGCGGCATCGAACCCGCAGGCGCAGATTGGCCTGGCCGGAAGCAACAACGGAAGCAACCTGAATATCGACCGCAATCTGTATACCTATGAAGATCGCGTAGCTCTGACCCACGGTGCGCACCAACTGAGTTTCGGCGCCTGGTTCCAGCAGTTCCAATCGAATGAGACGATCAACCTCAGCCAGTATGGCCAGGCGACCTTTACCAGCCTGCAGACATTTCTTACCGGCACCACGAGCAGCTTCTTGTATAGCCCTGCGCCGACCGAGATGAACTGGCGATCGCTGTTCGGAGCCGGCTACGCACAAGACGTGATTCGCTTGCGCCCTCAGTTCACTCTGACCCTCGGGTTCCGAGGTGAATTCTCGACCGGATGGAATGAGGCTCATGGGCGAGCCGCCAACTACACATTCTCTAACGGAGTGATCTCCAGTCAGCCGCGTGTATCCAGCAACATCTTCACCACGAACAATGCAAAGTTTCTGCCCCAACCGAGAATTGGTTTCGCGTGGAGTCCCCACCCCGAGAGAACCGTGGTGCGCGGCGGCTTCGGAATGTATTACGAACTACAGGATGCTTTGGGTTATCGCACGGATCAGAATGCGCCCTTCAACCCTACGTACAGCATCGCATCGTTGCCCGTATCGAAGCTGCCTCTGACTACGGAAGGTCCTCAGCCGTCCAACGCGCTGCTGGTGCCTGGAGGCGTTCAGCCTGACCTGAAGATGCCGACGTTGATCTCTTATTCCCTGAGGGTGGAACAAGCGCTTAGCGCGAACACGTCGTTGACGGTGGGTTATGTGGGATCGCATGGCTACCATGAGATCGTCGGCATCGATGCCAACATACCGGTGCCAACCATTTGTCCGGCGTCGCCGTGTCCGGCGACTTATCCTAAGACGTTTCCCGCACCACTGGCGGGCTCACCGGTTCCGGCGGGTTCTTATTACACTCCAGCCGGCGCGCCGAAAGCGAATCCCAAGATTGCGAATACCTGGACCTGGTTTTCCGTCGGGGACAGCAGCTACAACTCGCTGCAGGTGGACTTTAACCATCGCTTCAGCCATGATCTTTTTCTGCGCGGCGTCTACACGTGGTCGAAGGCTCTGGACGATGGAGATTCATTGAACGCGACCGCCGCGGGCAATGCGCCGGGCCTGGTGTCAAACCCGAACGACGTGAAAGCAGACTGGGGTCCTGCCACTTACGATGTGCGCAACCTGGGAGTGATCAGCGCGGTTTATGGCTTGCCGTTTGGACATGGAAAACAGTTTGCTAGGCGGCCTGGGCAAATTTGGCAACGGAGCCGTGAGTGGCTGGTCGGTGAACAGTCTTGTCGTTCTGCAAGCCGGATTCCCGTTCACACCGCAACTGAGTTACAACCCATCGAACGATGGGGATACGCGCAATCCGGTGCGGCCGTTTATCAATCCGAACTTCACCGGCTCTGCAATCATTGGTAAGCCGAGTCAGTGGTTTAACCCCAAGGCGTTTCTGCAGCCGCCGGCTAACAGCGGTTTCTTTGGCAACCTGGGAAGAGATACTCTTTTGGGCCCAGGGCTCGCCACCTGGGATTTCTCGGCGGTGAAAGACACTGCTCTGTATGAGCGGCTGAGCCTGCAGTTTAGAGCGGAGATCTTTAACCTGCTGGATCGGGCCAATTTCAATACGCCGAATCTCATCGTATTCACGCCCTCGGGTGTTTCCGGCACCGCGGGCGCGATCAGCAGCACGTCGACAACTTCTCGCCAGGTACAGTTTGGAGTAAAGCTCCTTTGGTAGAAGATTCATAGCCTGGCGGTCTAGTGTTTCGCGCCCTTTTGTTGCATGCCCGGATACCAGGAGCGGACGGCGAGGATACGTGATTTGACGTTGGGCGCACTGTAGTAGCCGACGGTGCAGTTGAGGCGGAAGAAATATGCATCGCCGGCTTTGGCAGGATGTTTTCCTTCGATTCCATCCATGCCTCCGCCAGCCACCATGTCTCCATGACCACTCAAAACCAGGTAGATCTCCTCTTCACGCTCGTGATGGTGGGGAAAGTTGGTACCGCCCGGCGCAATCTCCATGAGAAAGAGGCTGGTCAGTACATGGCCGGCTGCCAGGCGGTCCCGCTTGCTCTCAACATCGCCCATCAGCAACCGGTAGAGAGTCGAAGATGGATGGCCACTCACGAGACCTGTGGGCACATCCTCGATGTTGGCTTTTAATGGGTGCGGCGGGGGCGGAGTTTTTTCAAATCCACGAGTGTTAAAACCCATCACCACCACCGTAAGGGGCGCGCCGGAGCTGTTACTTAGCGTATGCGGAAGTGTCGATGGTAGATAGAGATAGTCCTCTTTGTTAAGGGATACGGTTTCATTCCCGTACTTGATGGCCGCCTTTCCGTCGAGGACAACATACACCTGGTCTTCCTCTGGATATTGCACCGGGGCACAGGCGCCGTTGGGGTCGATGACCGCTTCGCCATAACGAGCGATGCCGACAACCACGGAGGTATCCGCGTCTCCCTGGCCGAAGAGAGGCTTGTAATGGCAGCTGGCCGTCGTGAGATCGGACTGTTTCGCTTTGACTGCAGAAGTATCGCGATAGAGAAAGGTAGGGTCGATCTTCCGCTCGCCGGCATGCGCACCGATGCTACCTGCGAGCAGCGCGATGAGCAGGGCGGCGTGCCGCTTACGGGGAATCATGCGTTTTTGCTTTCTTTGCGGGCGGTGGCGAGAATCTGGCGCAGGCGATTGCCAACGGTGAGATCTTCTCCTGCGCGCAGCGTCATGGAGATAATTTGCAACTGGTTTGGATGGGCTTCCTGTTTCCTCTTTGGATCGTCCCCTTCGCGGACCACTGGAACCAGGCTCGGATTGGTATTGGTGAGCACTTCGATACGAGGTTCACCTTCGCGTAGATGTTGGTCGCATTGAGCCACAGTCAAGCCGAAGCGCGTCTCATCCCACATGACGGTCAAGGTCGGATAGCTGTTCCCCTCTTCCGGGATGGTGATATTTGTCGTTACGCCTGGCACCGTTTCCACTAGCTTCGCGATGCGTTCGACCCGGCCTCTCCACTCCTTATTCAACGCGTCAAGATCGGCGTGCGACCAATACTCAACCGCCGCGAGGATGCCGATAATCTCTTCCTTGCCCACTTTCATGGCCCGGCATACTGAGCCTTCCCACGGATTGTTGTTGGCCAGGGCGGCATCGATCAGATGCTTTCGGCCTAACAGGATGCCGGAACATTGCGGTCCGCGCAGACCTTTGCCGCCGCTGAAGCAGTAGAGATCGACGCCGAGTTTGGCGTAGCGCGTGAGGTTCTCGAAGGGCGGAATTCCGGCTGCATCGTCCAACAGCAAGGGAACGCCTGCACTGCGCGTGATGGCCAACGCGCGCGGGAGGCGCTCATCCCGCCAGGTGGTGTAGACCATGGCTGTTTGCGAAGTGATAGCCGACTGCAGATGGTCCACTCCGTGGGCGAGCACCAATTTGCCTCCGGCCAGTCGGATGGCGCTGTCGAAAGCACTGCGGCCTCCGAGCATAACGACTTCACTTTTCAAGCCGGTGGTGTCGGGTAGTTGCCAAACATTTTTTGCATCGGAGCCGGCGATGCAGGCCGCAGTCGCTACTGCCATCGCTCCGGCAGAACCAGAGGTCACCATTCCCGATTCGGCTCCGGAAAGCTCGGCGAGACGCTTACCCACTCCGCGCTGCAGTTCGAACATATCCACAAAGTGCTGCGACGCATTCTCTACCGCACGCTGCACTTCGGGGAGTTCGAGTGAACCGCTCAAATAGGTCCAGGTGCCTCGGGCATTGATGAAGGGTCGAACCCCCAGGCGGGTATACACATCGGCAGAAGAGGATCTTCCTGCGGTGGCAGCTACCGTGTTCGCCAGGCTGCGAGAGCCAATGGTGGCAAAGAGAGGAGCTGCCGCCAGCAATTTAAGGAAAGATCGGCGGTCATTATTTTGGAGTCTTGGTTCGAGCAACGGTACTCTCCTTTTTGAAAGCAACAACAGCATCGCTATTTGGAACTGGTGGTTGTGGCGGGAGTGACGATGGCGCTCAGCGGAATCTCCAGCGTGCCCGCGAGGTTGGCGTTAAGGTCGTAGACTCCGGCTCGCAGGGAAGTGCCATCCTGAGGGGCATCGATTTCGAGGAAAAAGTTGACTCCATTAGCCTGCGCGAGCGCGTAACGCGCGGCATCCAGATTCAGGTTGATTTGCCGCAACATCCAATTCAGAGGCTTGCCCTGGCGGTCGTAGACCACCAGAGCGGTTTCGACGCTGACATGGCGGTGGCCATCGGAAGCTATGTCGAACTGCAAGCCGTGCGCGGGGATCATCAAGTCCACCGAGTAGCGGGTGAGCGGGCCTTGCAGGTTGGGATTATCTCCGCCCTGGCCGGGAACGCCTGCCACCGGCTTAGCCGGTGTGGAAGCTGGAATTGTTTTTGGCGGGGCATTCCGACGCGTCACATGCACCGTGAAAGGAATTTGCGTCGATTGCGGCAGACCGGGGCGAAGGAATGGAGCCAACGGGTCAACAGGCGGTTTGGGGGCCGGATTGGCGGCCGCTGCCTGGATGCTCTTCGCCGTGTCTGCGTAGTAGCCGCGACGGTAATCGAGTTGGTAGCCGCGCGAACTGGCCAGCTGCACTTGAATCTTCCGGAACCTTCCATCCGTGGCTGGGTTGGTGGTGGTGTAGGTCAACGTATAGAAATTCGATCCGTGGGCGGCAACGTGGTCCATGGCATCCGTCAAACCATTAGTGCCATAAAAAGCCGCTCCACCTGTGTCTTTCGCGATCAGATCCATGGCTGCATGGTTGGCGTCACGTTCCTGAGCCTGCTGCTGGGGCTGGGACATTTGCTGTTGTGTCAGGCGGCTGTCGTCGCCGGCGGTGTAGAGGGTGTCAGCGACGACCCCTTCAGCGCCGATGGGATAGATGGCCACCTGGGCTGAGGCGAGCAGCGCATCCGTCTTATGGATCTCCGCCTGATCGTCGCGTTCCGCGCCAAAACGGTCCGGCAAGGTCGGATCTGGAAAGATGGCAACCGGAAACGCGCCCGAAAACCAGGCGACATTTTTTCGCCCTGGAATGCCGGCTAGATATTGCGCCAGCTGTTGAAAAGCCTCGAGCGTGAGCTTTATACGCTGATCCCCGCGAGCGGCAATCCCTTCGGCCTCAAATTGCTTCATATCGGCGGCCGCTTCGGGGGCGTATGGCATCAGGGAATCGATCGTCTCCTGGACAGCGGCTGCTTCCGCAGTCGATTGCAGGAGGGGCGAGATCTGCGCTCCGGCTCCATCCTTTCGTTCATTGATGGCAGCAGCCAAGAGTGCTGGGTCATCGGTAAAGCCTTGTAACAAACGCAGCTGCGTTCCCAGGATAAAGATCGCGATTCTGTGGCCGGGCTCAAGCTTTTTGAGGTACTTGAGCATTTGCGCACGGACAAACCGCTGGTCGTCAAGCGGGGTGTTGAGGGAGTCGAGCACGAGCACCATCACCGCGTCACTGGACTTGACACGCGGGATGTTGGTGAAGATGTTGGGCGGGAGATCAGGCAAGTTTGCCGGCAACGGCTGGGCTGAGGTGTGCTCCTCAAAATAGGTGATGGTTTGCGGGTGGCCATCTTCTGACAGCACGAAGTCCTGCTTATGCAGACCAGTGAGAGGACGTCGGTTTCTGCCGGTCACCACTACGTCGAGAACCACGATCCGCGCATTCGCCTGGAAGACGCGGCTGCCGTTGGCTTCCGGCTGCGCTGTTTGGCTCGCGGTTTGGCTTTGCAGGGGCGTTGAAAGGAGGCCGGCCAACCCGCCCAGTAAGAGCACAAGCCGTAAGGCCGAGCTGGAACGCAGTGGCACTGGTTTTCCCCCTTGGAATGCACCCTCCGAAGGCTACCGAACTCTGGTTAGCATGACAAGTTTGGGGGTTAGTGTCTGCGTGAGAACCCCAGAATTGAGATTTGACCGGTTCTCAGTCGTCCAACGGGTGTCCCAGGTTCGCCAACCCGCTCCGGCCTGCCGTGGGAGCGAACCTGGGCCGAAAATGATACTTTTCGATTGCTTTTCCCGGCACCCTGGATTTGCTGGCCAATAGAGTGAAAACTGTCGTGGGCTTCGCCCGTCTTTTTCGGCCCACGTACGCTCAGGCGAACGTGGGGCACCCCCTCTCGTTCCTATCCGCTCCTGCTATGACACAGGCTCCTTCGGGACTAAGTTTGTCAGTGGCGTTCCCACGCAGACGCTTTAGGGGCTGTGAGAACGAACGGATCGGCCGGCGTTTAGTTCATCTTCATTCCCGGCATCACCGAGTGGTCCATATTGTCGTGACCTTGATCGTCATCGTCTGTGGACCAGATTTTCCTTGGGTCGCTCTCGTAGGGGTACAGGTGGACCATCCAGCCGAATATATGAGGATGAAACTCTCCGCCTGCCGCATCACACGCTTCTTTGGTGGTAATCGAACCGAGTAGGCCGAACTTTGCGTCTGGGCCGAAGTACGCGGCTTTTTGCCCGGGCGGCGCCTTGCAGAAATTCACGTGCTGATGCCAATGGGCGATGCTAAGCGGTATGCGATCGTTGAGTTCCTCCTCGGTGGCATCCACCCGAGCGGTGTACATCGCTCCCACTAGCTTGTATCCTCCGTCCGCGGTCTTCTTGTAGAGAAGCGAGGTGGGTTTGAGTGGATCGAAGTGCGACCACGCATCCCGCCCATATTCATACTTCGTAAAGTGATACTGGGCCTGGGGAAGGTTGGGAAGAAAGATATGATACCCGTCGGCCAAGGCCTTGTGGTAGTCCTCGTAGGGAGCCATTGCCGTTTTTGCCGCCGCTACAACCGCATCCGCCTTTTGTTGATCGCCGGGCTTGAGTGGCGTGAGGGTCGTCATATACATATGCCCCGGCATGTGGCTGTTAGCCATATTGGCGGCCTGCGTATTTTCCCCAGCCAATACAGGGGCTGCGGCCGCGAGGGAAGTAATGGCCCAACAAAGGAGCGCGGCTATGCGAGCGTTTGCACCAGAGCGGAATTGGACGGAACGCTGGAACATGGCTGGCACCCTTTCTGAAGATATTGTTACCCACGACGGGGCTATCCTTCCATCACAGCTTCGAGAAGAATTTCACTTGGCATAGTATCCATCCCTGGCGCCGACGATGAGACGACGATCGTTGGTCGTCAATTTGATCTTGTGGTACTTTTCGTCGGCGGCTGTTCGCGGCAGTGGATAGCCGATGCTGTATTGAGGGTCATAACTTTGAGATAACACATAAGCCGGCGTGGGGTGTGTAAGGAAGTGTCAGCAGTTGTGTGGCGCGGGACTGCCTGTTGCTTTCCAAGTAGAGATGTGGCAATCTCCTGTTGGTAAGCCAATGAACGTCACGGGCGACGAAGCTGCATGAAACAGAAAAAGGATGTCCTGCAAGGAACGCTGGCCTTGATGGTCCTGAAGACCCTCGATGTGTTGGGACCGCTGCACGGGTATGGTATCGCCAGGCGCATCGAGCAGATCAGCGGCGACCTGCTTTCCGTCAATCAAGGCACGCTTTATCCTGTCATGCTTAGGCTGGAGCAGGAGGGCGCCATTACGTCAGACTGGGGCCCTTCGGAGAACAACCGCCGAGCGCGCTTTTACCGGCTCACGCGTGCGGGACACAAATTACTGGATGCCGAAAAGCGCGATTGGGAGCAGACCGCGGCGATCATCGCACGCTTCTTTGAAGTGAAAGCGGGGGATCTGACATGAGAATCCTGAATCGGTTATTCATCCGGTTGGGCAACGCCGTTCGCCGCCGCCGCGGCGACGGACGTTTCAGGGAAGAGATGGAATCGCATCTGGCCGCGCAGACGGAAGAGAACGTCCGCGCCGGCATGACCCCGGAAGAAGCCCGGCGCCAAGCACGCCTGAAGCTCGGAGCGATGGAGGCAGCGCGCGAGGAGTATCAGGCCGAGAAAAGCTTGCCGTTGCTGGAAAACCTGCTCCTCGATCTGCGTTATGCGGTGCGCGTCCTGCGCCGGTCTCCGGCGTTCACCGCTGTCGCGCTGGTGACGCTGATGCTGGGGATCGGCGCCAACGTCGTGGTGTTCGGTGTGCTGAATTCGGTCCTATTGCACCCGCTCGATGTGCGCCACCCACAGGACCTTTATCAGCTTCGCCCCAAGCAGAGGGTGAGCGGGCGCCTGCTGACGACGTCGTACCCTGCCTTTGAGGATCTTCGCCGGCGCAGCAGCACCTTTAGCGATATGTTCGCCGTTAATGGCTATTCGCGTGCGGAGCTGCGTGGCCGCGGCAATTTGCTTTTGGAAGTTGGCGGGGAAGAGGTGAGCGCCAATTTTTTCGATATGTTGGGCGTGAAACCGGCGGCAGGGCAGTTCTTTCATGCAGCGGACGATCACGGCGCAGGCTCGGCCCCGTACGTGGTGTTGAGCAATGATCTGTGGCGAAATGCTTTTCATGCCGATCGCGGCATCGTGGGCACTACGGTGGAGATGAACCTGCATCCCTTCACCGTGGTGGGCGTGGCGCCCGCGCAGTTCCATGGTACAGAGAAGTTTCGTTGGCCGGACTACTGGATACCCCTGGCGAACGAAACGCAATTGAGCGGGTATGACTACCTGGAGGACAGGGCTTCGCGTCTTACCGTGATAGGCCGGCTGAAGCCGGGCGTTACCGCGCAGCAGGCCACGGAAAATCTGAATGCGATCGTGGCCGAGTTGGCGAAGGAATACCCGGCGACCGATAAGGGGTTGGCGGTGCGGCTGATCCATCCCGGGCTTTTGGGGGACGACGGGGAAGTGATTAGCGGCTTTCTTTGGAGCGTGACCGTGCTGGCTTTGCTGGTGTTGTTCGCCGCCTGCGCGAACCTGGCGACTCTGTTTGCGGCGCGCGCGGCCGATCGCACCCGAGAGTTGGCCCTGCGGGTAGCCCTGGGATCGAGTCGGCGGCGCCTGGTGCGGCAACTGCTGACGGAAGCGATGGTGGTTTCGCTGGCGGGGGGAGCCGCCGGACTGATGGGGGCGTATCTGCTGCTGGACATGTTAGGCCGCTGGCGCCCCTCCTTTGGCGGTCACCTGGCAATCATCGTGGATGCGCGTGTGTACTTGGCGGGTTTGGCGTTGACTTTGGGCAGTGCGCTGCTCTTCGGCATGGTGCCGGCGCGGCAGGCGTGGCAAAGCAGTCCCTTGCAGAGCATGAAGAGCGGGCCAGTCAGTACGGCCCACTGGCGCCGCTTTGCCTTGCGCGATGTTTTGCTGGGGGTACAGATCGCGATCTGCACGCTGCTGGTCATCGCTTCGCTGGTGGCAGTGCGGGGCATGCTGGGCGCATTGGATGGCCCGCTGGGATTCAAGCCGGAGGGCGCGATGCTGGCCGAGACCGACCTGAGCCATGTTGAAGCTGGGAAACGACGCGGCTCTGCTGCAGAAGCAGAAGGCAATGATGGAGGCAGTGCAGAGCCTCCCCGGGGTCACGACGGTTGGGATGACAAACGCCACTCCCCTGGGTGGCGGCGGCTCGAAAGGCAACCCCGTCTACTGGCCGGGAACGACGGAGTTTACGCTGGACAAGTCGGTACTGGAGACGCGGCTCTATGACATCTCGCCCGATTATTTGGGCGCTGCTGGAACGCGGCTGCTTGGAGGGCGCGACGTTTCCTGGCAAGACACGGCCAAGACGCCCGCAGTAGCGATCGTGAACCAAACGTTTGCCCGGACGATGTGGGGCAAAACCCCTGCAACCGGGCAACGTTTTATTCTGTCGGGCAAGCTGACGGAAGTGGTGGGCGTGGCGGAAGACGGCAAGTATCACGACCTGGCGGAATCGCCGCAGCCGGTAGTGTATCTGCCACTGGCACAGAGCGGAGACAGCTCCTTAGTTTTTGTGGTGCGGTCGCGCCTTGCGCCGAACCAGATTGCCGCGCAGCTTGCAAGCACGCTGGGCGGCATCGAACCAGCAGCGCCGCTGACGATCGAGACCTGGCGCAGCGCGTTGGAGGATGTGCTGTTCCTGCCAAAGACGGCAACGGTCGCCCTGGGAGTGATGGGTTCGTTGGCGGCGATGTTAGTGGTGACGGGCATCTTCGGGATGGCGGCGTACAGCGTGAGCCGGCGAATGAAGGAGCTGGGCATCCGCGTGGCCTTGGGCGCGCGCAGGATGCAAGTAATGAGCGCGGCGGTTGGGCGGCCCATGCTGGTGCTTGGGATCGGATCGGCGGTGGGGCTGTTTGGGGCGTCTTTGCGAGTGCACTTGTTGGGGCGAATTGTGTATCAGGCAAATCCGCGGGATCCGATGGTAGTAGGCGGCGCAGTGCTGACGATGGCGATACTCGGCGTTGCAGCGTCCGCTATTCCGGCGCGGCGAGCGCTTGCTGTGGATCCATCCAAACTCATGCGCGAAGACTAAGAGGGCATAGGCATTAGGATCGCCCCCGATCTAAGCCCTGCCTGCTCCGAATGTATTCCCATTTGGAATGGCTCCCATGCCCCAAAAGAGCTGAGTCCACTTGCACGAATCGCACATCAGAGTTGGACCTAGGTCCCAGCAACGCTGCGGCCAGTTGCGTCAGGGACGCGATCGATCGTTAACGGAAAACCAAAGGAGATCCCATGTCTAAGTTGAGCGATAAAGTGGCACTGATAACCGGAGGTTCACGTGGTATTGGAGCAGCGATCGCGAAACGCCTGGCGGCTGACGGAGCGAGCGTAGCCGTTACTTACGCGAAGGACGCCAAGGCGGCTTCCGCCGTGGTCAAAGAGATCGAGCGCGGTGGCGGAAAGGCTGTCGCGATCCAGGCGGAAGCTTCTGACATTGAGGCCCTCAAGGGCGCGGTCGAAAAGACCGTCGCGGCCTTCGGCCGGCTTGACGTGCTTGTGAACAATGCCGGGACCGCGATTCCGAAAACGTTTGAGGAGACTACGCTGGAGGAAATGGATCGCATGATTGGCATTAACTTCCGCGGGACAATGGTGGTGACACAGGCAGCGCTTAAGCACATGAAGGATGGCGGCCGCATCATCATGATCGGATCGTGCGTCGGGGAGCGCGTCATGACGCCCGGGTTGGTGGCCTACTCCGCCACGAAAGGCGCGGTGAAGATGTTTACCCAGGGCCTGTCCAGAGAGGTTGGGAGCCGGGGTATTACGGTCAACAACGTACAGCCGGGCCCAATCGACACGGATTTAAATCCCGCCGCCGGTGATTGGGCAGTGCCCCAGAAGGCTGCCACAGCGCTCGGCCGCTATGGGAGTGTTGATGAGGTCGCTGCCTTGGTGGCGTTCGTCGCCAGTCCCGAATCGTCGTATATTACGGGGACGAATCTGACTGTTGATGGAGGGACGAATGCCTGAGCCAACGCCACATAAGTGGCGCTATCGCGGATGTCAACATGCTGAACAAATGCTATTTCTAGATAAGTAATTCTGGAGGCGGCATGTTGACTCTTGGCAAACTCGTTGGATTTCTTACCACAACGGATTATGAGAGGGCGCGCGCCTTCTACGAAGGCAAGCTCGGCTTCGAGTTTGTCAGCCTCGATCAGTTTGCACTGGCGATGCGGGCCGGCAAGAACATGGTCCGCATCTCGAAGGCAGAGACGTTCAAGCCAGCCCAAGGCACTGTTCTTGGGTGGGAAGTCGACGATGTTCGAGCCGCTGTGCTGTGGCTCAAGAGTCGCGGCGTGGTCACTGAGAAATATGGATTCGTCGCGGATCAAGAACTCGGGATCTGGACCGCACCTTCCGGAGATCAGGTGGCATGGTTCAAGGATCCCGACGGGAACGTTCTTTCGCTCAGCCGCCACGCCTGAGATTTATTGAAGCGTAAACCCTCGGCGCCAATAACGATCAAGCGGCAATAGTTACGTGGTCGTTCGGCTCTATACCCAGAACGCGGAACCCGGGGTTTTCTTCCGCGGCAGCGACGAGTGCGCGTTCAGCCGAGGCTGCGCTGAGATAGAAGCGGATCGTGCGGCGATTCTGCGCGAGATCCACGACGGGCCCACGACAAACTACACAGTAGGCGGCCATAAATTCTCCTCTTACTTGAGACGCTCAAAAGTACCCTGGGGGCTGCCTGCGAGGGCAAATTTCTCCATGGATCAAGCGCCTGGCAGGCGCTCGGGAGGAAGGCCGAAGAGGTGTCATGCACTCCATCTTTCCCCCAAACTGGAGCATTACAATGGTAACTCGATTTCGACTTCCAGACCACCAATATCTCGGTTTCGATCTGCGATTTTGTCTCCAACAAAGTTGCGACGCGCCGAGCAATTACCAGGCCAAGTTCGGATCCGCCCGTTCTCTCGTTGACTCTGACCTTACGTGAGGGTAGAGGATGGTCTGGGGAGTGATGAGCCGCCTCTACAAAGCGAGAGAATTTGCGGGTCTAGCCGGTGTAACCGTTCGAGCCTTGCATCACTACGATCGCATCGGTCTACTTAAGCCGCTGCGTGGCAGCTCCGGCTATCGTCTCTATTCATTGGCCGACTTGGAACGGTTGGAACAGATTACGGCTCTCAAGTTTCTAGGAATTCCTTTAGGAGAGATCAAGGCTCTCCTGGAGTCGAGTCCCCTGACGCTTGCGGAATCCTTGGACCTGCAACGTAGGGCACTCACAGAAAAACGAGACCTCATCACCCGGGCCATCCATGCAATCGAGGCTGCGCAGGAACTCGTGCGGTCCGGCCAGGTGACTGACGCGTCCGTCTTACGGAAAATCATCGAGGTAATCGAAATGCAGCCAGAAGAGAATTTCATTCGGAAGTACTACACCGCGGAGGCTTGGACGAGAAGAAGCCAGATAATAGAAGAGATCCCTCCTCAAACACGAGAACACCGCAAAGAGGCCTGGAGACAACTCTTTCTGAAGGTAGAGTCTGCTCTCGATCTGGATCCGGCAGGTGAGACGGCTCAAGCTCTTGCCAAGCAATGGGTTCTCCTCGCAGAGGTGGTTTCTGGGGGCGACTCCGAAATGAAAGCAGGCGCAATTAAGGCCTGGAAAGATCACCGGAACTGGCCTCTCGACGCGCAGGATGCGCTGCTCCTTCGTTACGGTCTCTCCGCGGGCAGCGATCGAGAGGCGTCGATGCAACGGATGGAAAAAGTTGCCAAATTTATAGGCCAGGCCATAGGCAGGAAATACTATGGGGCGCTTGAAGAAACCCACCTTGCCCCCAAATCATCTGTTGACCGCTACTCTGAACGATGGGTGGAGCTCTTTCGGGATGTCGAAGCTTCGCTGGGAGAAGACCCCGCTGGAGAAAAAGCTCAGGGGTTGGCAGTCAGATGGACCGATCTGAAGCGGGATACTGAGTTGGAAGCTCGTAGGGCCGTGCCACAGCTGAATGATTTTCGAGAGGTCCTGCGGCAGAAGATGCCATCCGATGTTTCTGTCGCAGTAGTCAACCAAGTCGCCCGTCTTTATCGCATCGAGCAGGTCTCGAATTTCCTGGCCAAGGCGCTGGCGTGTCGCGAGTCACTAAGTTGACGGTACGGCGGGACTATAGCTGGTGAAGCCGGCAAGAGCCATACCGCGCTGCGCCTCGGTGTTCTTCATGAAGGTCTCCCATACGAAGGCGGTGCGGGCATTTTCCGCCATCAGCATGGTGATGCCCGTGTCGATACCGATCACGTCCTGGTCATACCAGTTTTTCAAGGGATTGAAGGCGTCGACGAAGCCGTATTTGCTCCAGGCCTGCGGATAACGAGCTCGGATGTTCCTGAGCACCCGCAAGCAGGTCTCGGGGAGAAACGGCAGGGACCCTCCCGACGCTGCGGGCACTACGGTGCCATCGATCGGTCCCATGGCCGGTGGCCCGCCCCAGATCACGTATCCTTTGTCGGAGTCGGAGGCCGTGATGCCCCAAAGGTCGTCGCTGTAATCGGGAAAGGTCTTGCTCAGCTCAATACAGAAGCGGCGGTGTACATCGGTGGCGATGGCCGAGTTGTGGAAGTAATCCGCGTACTTGTCACGCTTGTGACGGAAATCGAACCAGGCCTGGGAGTATTGGTGCACAAAGAGCGGCGCAAACGAGCCAATATAGCGCAGCCCGTCGTACTCGAAGGTCGTCCGCTTCCAGGCGGTCCACGCATCCGGATGCAGGGGGTGCGTGGAAGAACCCATACCGAGCAGATAAATCATCATCAGCTCGCTGTAGTAGTCCCACTTGTAGGGCAGGAAGCCGAACTCGGGCGTCCACCCCTGGGTCAGCAACGCGGTATCTTCTGAGAGCCATGTCCAGTCCACGCGGTCAAAGATCGCATGGGCCAGTTGGATAATCTCGTGATCGTCAAAGTGCTGGCGGCAGGTAAGGATTCCACAAAGCAGGATCGCTGTATCGACGGAGGAGACTTCAGAATCCCAGAGCCTTTCGCCGGTATCGATGTTGGCAAAGTGATAGAAGAATCCGCGATGCGTGGGCAAGGTTCGCCAAAGAAAGGTGAGGGTCGCCAGCACGCGTAGGCGAGCTTCATCGCGGGGGACAAAACCGCGCTTCTCTGCGATGCAGATGGCGGTCAGGCCGAAGCCGGTGGAGGCAATGCTACCCACCACACCGGTGTCGTTGGCGCGCGCGTTACAGCGGTCCTTGATCAAGCCGGTCTGCGGATTGGCTTGCTCCCAGAAGTAGAGAAAACTGGTGTGTTCGAGCTCGTCCAGCAATTGCTCGTCCTCGGGCGCAAAGGTAGCCGGCGGAGGCAGAGGTGCTGGTCCTTTATGTCGATTCGCCGCAGTTGCCTGGGCCAGCAGCGCGTTCCATGGGGTAAGGGGCAGGCCGATCGAGAAGCCGGCCATGCCGCGCAGGAGCTCGCGCCGGGAAGTGCGATGCGCGCGCGGGTCGCTTCTGTTTTCGTCTGCACGTTCGTCCACACTCATTCAGCCCATCTTACCCTCAGAGGCTACTGCCGCCGTCATTTGTAGCTCTTTAGATCAGGCTAAAGTATCTGCGTGAGAACCTGCCGGCTCAGAATTGGGAACCCGGGGCTGGCGTCCGAAGCTACTTTCGGCGATCCTCGCGGGACTGGCTTGGTAGGTTCCTGTGCAGACATGAAAGTCGGTCCCCTTCCACGTTTGCATCGAATAATTCAATAATGGATGCAATGACAGGAAAGAGAATTGCCTGGGCGATACTCGCAGTGGCAGCAGGCGTGGTCATTGTGGTGTTTCTGTTGATGCGCGCTCACCGGTTGCGGGCCATCACCGAAGCGCAATCCGTACCGATCGAAGGCGCCGTGATCCGGCGCGATGCAGAGGCCGATAAGGAGCTGCCGATCGCCGGGGTGGCTATCACGGCATCCGACGGTGTAAGGACCGCCACAACAGAGTCCGATGCTGCCGGGTATTTCGACTTGGTCCTGCAAAAGACAGTGTTGTCCGATCGGCCGGTCACGGTCTCTTTCCGCCATTCGGACTACGAACCTCTAGACCTGACTGTACAAACGGGACGACTGGCGATCCCAAAACAGCTTTATGTCGCGGCCATGGTTCCCATCCCCGCGAAGAGCGTGGCCTCCCCCAGGCGACAGCAAATGGTGGTCTCGAATATTCGGGTGAGATACACCATCAATAGCCGGACGGAGACGAATGTAGGGAGTGAAGCCAAGACCTTTCAGGTGATCAATAAGGGAAACGTTCCTTGCAATCATCAGTCTCCCTGTTCCCCGGATGGGGCGTGGAAGGCATCTTCGGCATCCGTGTCGCTCGATGCGGGAACGGATAACTCGTTTGAAAATGTGCGAGCCTCCTGCATTGCCGGACCGTGTCCATTTACGCGGATTGACTCCAATGGATTTATTCATGGCGGCCGCTACATTAAAGTCTCGGCCCTGAACTGGTCGGATACCGCGACCTTTCTGGTGGAAGCTGAGGTCTATCACACGGCCATTGGTTCCGAGGTGCGTGAATTGTACCCGGTGAAATTTGGCCAGACCCTCAACTTTACCGTGCCTCCAACCCAGGAAGGAGTGAGCCTTGAGGCCGACCTGGATGGCTCCCCCATGGTGTTTCCTCTGGGCCCCGACCCCGAGCTGAGCTGGGCCACCTGCACCGTCCGAACGGGGATGGAAGAAGAGAAGACCTCGGTCTATCGCTGTGAACTCCGGCCGGGGTATCGGTTCTGATCTGCCCATGCGTAGTCCGTATGCAGGTCTATACCCCGTAGAGGCGCTCCGCAAGCCTGCCAACGCTGCTTGACGGGAAAGAACGCGTACATTACAAAGGGAAGCCGCCTTCTGAACCTGATTCTGGAATCCGTTGAGGCGGAAGGAGCACTATGCCGGCTCGAGCACGTCATCGCGGTAAAGCCGCTGCTTTTTTCATTTTCCTGCTCTTGCCGGCCAGTGGACTCTGCCAGCAAATTACACCGGCGCCGAGCGGATTGACTGCTGTGGCGGACGGGGTGTCTTTGCAGGTGAATGCGCTGCGCGACGATGTCTTGCGCGTACGCATGTGGAGGGGCGATGCCGTACCGGAGGATGCGTCTTGGGCGGTGCTGGCAGACGCGCGCACCAGCAGCGTCCCGGTAGCCGCCGACAGGCGCGGTTTTTCGACCAAAGCGCTGCGGGTAAGCGTAGATGATCATCTGTTGCTCACGGTGACTGACCTCGAAGGCAATGTTCTGCAAAGGGACGCGGCGCCCGCGCTTTGGGATGGAACGCGCTTCACCATTAGCAAGCAGCGCGGCTTCAGCGATCACTTCTTCGGGTTGGGAGATAAGCCAGGTCCGCTGGATCGCGGCGGGCAGGCGTTTACCATGTGGAACACCGACGCCTTCGGCTGGCAGGAGTCTACCGATCCGATCTACAAGAGCGTCCCGTTTTTTCTGGATATCAACCAGGGGCGCACGCTGGGCGTCTTTCTGGACAATACGTGGAGGACCAACTTCGATTTCGGCCGCGCGGATGAGACTCGCTATACCTTCGGCTCACTGAACGGGCCCATCGACTACTACCTCTTGTATGGTCCCGAGCCCAGGCAGGTGGTTACGGAGTGGGCTTGGTTGACGGGGCCGACACCCTTGCCGCCCCTGTGGGCTCTGGGCTTTCAACAATCGCGTTATACGTATTTTCCAGAGACCCAGCTGCGCGAGGTAGCCGCCCGCCTGCGCAATGACCGCATCCCCACCGATGTGCTGTGGCTGGACATCGATTTCCAGCATGAGAACTGGCCGTTCACGGTAAACGAGAAGGCTTTCCCAAACTTCAAAGGCATGGTGAAGGATCTTGCCGACGAGCATTTCAAGGTGGTGGTGATCACAGATCTGCATGTGGCCAGGCAGCCGAATGTGGGCTACGCGCCGTATGACTCGGGGATCGCGGGGGATCACTTCGTGAAGAACCCGGACGGTTCGATTTACGTGGGCAAGGTTTGGCCAGGACCTGCGGTTTTTCCCGACTTTACCCAGGCCGAGACACGGCAGTGGTGGGGCGGACTCTTCAAGGATTTCGTTAAGGATGGCGTTGCTGGTTTCTGGAACGACATGAATGAGCCTGCAGTCTTCGATGGCCCAGGCAAGACGATGCCGAACGACATACAGCATCGGATCGACGAACCCGGCTTTCGCAAGCGCACCGCGACCCATCTGGAGATCCACAATGTTTTCGGTATGCAGAACGCCCGCGCCACGGAGGAGGGTGAGCTTGCGCTGAGGCCCAATGAGCGGCCGTTTGTCATGACGCGTGCCAGCTACGCGGGAGGCCAACGCTACGCTGTCACCTGGACGGGCGACAATAGCTCTACCTGGAATCACCTGCGTATGACCGTGCCCCAGCTGGTGAACCTGGGCCTGAGTGGCTTCTCTCTGGCCGGTGCGGACGTGGGCGGCTTTGCCGGTTCTCCGCCGCCGGATCTCTTGACCAAATGGATCGAGCTTTCGGCGTTTCAGCCGATCGATCGGGATCACTCGGCGAAGGGAACCCGCATGCACGAGGTATGGGTCGATGGACCGCAGCAGGAAAACATCCGGCGACGCTATATTGATGAGCGCTACCGGTTAATGCCTTATTTGTATACGGTTGCGGAAGAGACCTCACATGATGGTTTACCTATCGACAGGCCGCTCTTCCTGGAGTTCCCCCATGCCACCGATGATGGCAGCCCGTATGACCTGACCACCGGTGGAAGCGAGTTTCTTTTTGGCAGCCGCATTCTGGTCGCGCCCAATCCTTCTCCGGAGGAGGTCGCGGCCTACGCCGTACACCTGCCCCCGGGCACCTGGTACGACTACTGGACCGGCGAGCAGGTCGCGCGGGGCGCGCTTGCCGGCACGCTGGATCTGGAACAACGCGATAAGGTGATTGCGCAGAAGCCGCTGATGGTGACTCCCACGCTCGATCAGTTACCAGTCTATGTGCGCGGGGGCAGTATCCTGCCCATCGCACCGCTCACGCAGAGCACCACCGAAGTACCCAATGGCCCGTTGACGCTGCGCGTCTTTCCTCCCAACAGCGGCGAGGCCTGTGCCGGCGAAGTCTACACCGATGATGGCCATAGCTTTGATTTTCGCAACGGTGAGTTCGCGCGGATTCATTTCACCTGTTCGGCCGCAGCGGATGGTTCACTCCATGTGGAGATCGCGAAACAGGAAGGGAATTGGCGTCCCTGGTGGCATGAATACCGCGTGGAAGTGGTGAATTGGAAGCCAAAGGCGACGCGCGCTTCTGCCAACGGAAAGAACCTGGCGATCACTCAAATAGGTGGACGTTGGGGAGTCACCGTTCCAGCGCATGCCGACGGCATGCAAATCAGCCTTAAGTAGCGACTCTCTGCAAGTGTCGCGCCCCGGCCTTTCATTCGGTTACTGATTTCGTAGGGTAATCATCGGATCAGCTTGAGCCGCTCGATATGCCGGCGCAAGGCTCGCCGCCAGGGCCACCAGCAACAACAATAGCGACACACCGGCGAAGGTCAGTGGGTCAAACGGCTGCACACCATACAGCAAAGTTGCGATGAACCGTGACAGGCAGGCGGAAATGCCCAGCCCCACGGCCACTCCAATTGCCGCCAGGGTCATTCCACGTTTCAGAACCAGCCCCAGCAATTCGCCACGCTGTGCACCTACGGCCAACCGTAATGCGATCTCCATGCTCCGTTGTTGCACGATATAGGACAACACTCCATAGAGACCGATGGCTGCGAGCAGCAGAGCCATCGCGGCGAAGCTGGTCAGCAATAGAGTTTGAAATCTGGGCTGGGCCGTCGACCGGGAAATATAGAAGTCCAAATCGTGAACCTGGTACATAGGCACGCTGGTGTTCATTTGCGCAATCGTCGCGCTAACCGCCTTCTCCAGATCTTTTGCATCGCCTACCGTGCGAATGCAAAGATAGGGGGTGGTGAAGACGGCCTGGCTCCAGGGTAGGTAGTATTCAGGATCCGACTCGGCCGTTAGCCCTTGTCGCTTTATGTTGCCGACGATACCAACAATCTCCCGTACCGGTCTGTTCAGCGTGCCGTCTCCCAGGTCTGCCGTCATATGCTTGCCCACGGGGTTCACGCCGGCAAAGTATTTCTTTGCGAATGCCTGATTAACGATGGCTACTGGCGGACCTTTTGGCCCATCTTGCGCAGCAAAGACACGACCTGCGATCAACGGAATGCGCATTGTCTCAAAATACCCCGGCAGAGCGAGGCCGACCGCTTCGCTGGGATGATCTTGCTTCGCCACTGGATGGCCTTCGACGCTGAAGCTGATGGAAGCGCCATTTCCAGACATCGGCATAGGCCATCCCGCAGAGGCTGACTTCACTCCCGGCAGCAAGGCAAGCCGCGAGATCAACTGATCGATGAATTGGATCTTTGGATCGTGTGGGTATTCATTGTCAGGCAGACTGATGCGAGCCGTGAAGACTCCGTGTGGATCGAAACCTGGATCCACTTGGAGGACGCGCACAAAGCTGCGAATCAGCAATCCTGCGCCCACCAGAAGCACTAAGCTGAGCGCTGTCTCGGCGACCACCATCCACGTCTGCAGCCGATGTTGCTTGCGGCCGCTTGTAACCGTCCTTGTCCCTTCGCGTAGCGCCACTGCCGGATCCAAGCGCGAAACCCGCACAGCCGGCAATACACCAAACAATAATCCGGTGAGCAGGGAAAGGCCGACCGCAAATGCAAGCGCCGGGCCGTTCAGGGAAACTTCGTTAAGCCGTGGCAAAGTCTCGGGCAGGACGCGAACGGCTCCCTGCAAGATTGCCGTAGCGATCGCAATTCCTGCCAGGCCGCCAAGCAAAGACAGCACGAGCGATTCCACCAGCATCTGGCGAACGATCTCCATGCGGCTGGCACCAAGCACTCCACGCAGCGCCACCTCCGCACTGCGTTGGGCGCCGCGCGTCAATAGCAATCCGGCCACGTTGACACACGCAATCAGAAGAACCAGCACCACGGCGCCAAACAGCATTTGCAGTCCCGGCCTCGTGTCGCCTACCAGGTGTTCGAATTCGGGCTTGACCAGTGCCGTGGTGTACCACTTGTTGCTGTCTGGATACTGCTTGGCCAGGTTGCGGGCGATCACGTCCAACTCCGCTTTGGCCTGCTCCAAAGTCGCGTTTGGCCTCAGACGGCCAATCACTTCCAGTGTGTCAGCGCCGCGTTGGGCGGTCATCGGAGATGCGCCCTCGGCGGTGGCCGCCAACGATGTCCACAAATCGACGGAAGGCTGCTCAATCGGAAAATTGAAGCTTCTCGGCATGACGCCTGCCACGGTGTATTGTTGGCCATTCAACATTACAGGCTGGCCCACAACGTGGGGATTTGCCCCAAACCGCGATTCCCAGAGTGCGTAGCTGAGCATCACGCCACGATGGCCAGGTCTTTCCTCCTCCCACAGGAAGTCTCGTCCCAACATGGGCGCCGCCCCAAGCACCTGGAAGAAATTTGACGATACAGTCGCCGAGTTCAGGTGTTGCGCGATACCCATGCCGGTCAACGTAACGTTCCCACCCGTAAAGGACGCGAGCCCCGAGAACGTCCGACTCTGCGCGCGCCAGTCGAAGTAGTCCGGATAGCTCAATGACTCAGGAATCGCCGTCCCGGTGGAGTGATCCTCTTGAGAAAGCCAAATGAGCCGGTCGGACTCAGGAAAAGGCAGCGGTTTTAGCATCACTGCATAGACCAGGCTGAAGATCGCCGTCGTCGCTCCGATGCCCAAGGCCAGGGTGAGAATTGTGGTCAACGCAAACGTCGGATTCTTGCGCAGCTGGCGGACGCCAAACCTTCCATAACTAAACAACCGGCTCATGAGTCCCCCGGACTGAAGCAAAATGCATAGGCAGCAAAGCACGTCTGCTGCCGTTCATGGCAACAGAGCAAGGGCCGTAAAGTCAGGGAATTGTGCTCGTTTGTGAGATACCCGGTCTGCCGGGATGTCCGAAAACAAGCTCGTGTGTCCGCAACCGGACATCAGGAATTAAAATGCGATTACGCCCTACTTGCTGTCTTTCTTCGCCTGGATCTTTTCGAGCGCAAGCTTCTCTGCGGTATCCAGAGCATCAGCTGCGGGCACTTTCACATCCGGCACTACGCCGGTCCCTTCCCAGTTGGTCTTGGTTACGGGATCGAGTGACTTGGCGAAGGGCACGCCGACCATGAAGTAGTCGGCAACTACGTGCGGGGCTACCGGATGCGCTCCGCCGCCGGTGGTCTCGCCGACGATGGTAGCACGCTTCTGATTCTTCAGATCGAAGGCGAACTCCTCGGCGCCGGAGAAGGTCCGCTTCGAGGTCAGTACAAAGACGGGCTGTTTCGTGAGCCGCGGTCCCGGCAGGTACGAAAGGGTCCAGTTTTGCTTGGTCGAGTCCTCTTTGCGGTTGTATATGTCGATGAGGTGTGTCGGCTCATCAAACAGGTAGCTGGCAATCAAGGTCACCATCGCCGGTTGGCCGCCGCCATTCTGCCGCAGATCGAAGATGAGGGCGTCGGTGTGGGCGACAAAGCCCATCGCTGCCGTCACAGTGGGCCCGCAGAAGGAGGCATCCATGAAGCCGTCGAACTTTATGTAGCCGATGTTATTGGGCAGGATCTCCACTTTGCGAAACGCGCAGTTGTCGTGCTCCATCTGCTCATGGAAGCGTGCGTCGTCTTCCGGAGTCGGCTTACTCGGCGGCGGCGTCTTATAGGGATTGAAATTCACCCGGAGATGCTTGTCGTGGCTCACTGCTTGCAGGTCCTTGGTCAGCTGGTCGGCGAAGACATCGCCATCGGTGATGGTGTTGTAGGCGCCGGCCTTCTCATGCGCCTGTAGAGCGTCTTTCATCTGTGCAGCGAGCGGCGCATCGATGTAGAACTCTATCAGGTCGGTCCCTATGCCATCGATCACTTGCTTACGTAGGGCCGCATCGAGGTTTACGTTGACCAGGGCTACTCCGGGAGGCAAGGCACGCAGGCCAAAGGTCGCCACGGTTGGCGGTTGGCCCTCCTTCACCAGTAGGTTTCCTAGCGCGGTGGTGGGCCCGCCTTTCTCTTTCACCCGGAAACGAATATGCATGGGCTCGCTGCTTTCGATTGACAGCAACTCGAATCCGCCGGTCTGGGTGCGGAAGGCGACCATGCCATCGACCGCCTGGGAATGGTCGATGGTCTTGACATAGGTTTCGATTTTCGCGCGGTCTCCGCTGTTGAAGGCGTCCAGCCACGCCTGGAGGGTATGCCCCGCGGGGGTATCGGGAACCGTCGTCTGAGCGAGTCCACAGTGAACGCCCAGGAGCAGTAGAGCCAACGATCGGTAAAGCGCGTTGCGAATCATGGTGTCGGAGTTCCTCACGCAATCAACCACTGCACGAAACGTGCCGTTATGCGGCGTGCGATAAAGATATCCGAGAAGAGACAGGTCCCGCCTAACAATGCGCGCTCATTCTCGCAGGGTCGGCCTCTCGTTCCCTTACCGTCCTTGGTGATGGAAGTCCCATTCCGTACGGCTTGGCCATCACCGTTGCAGACGATGGCCAAGGAGCCGAGCGCATATGCAGTAGCGGTTTCCTCAAAGGTCGAAAATCATTTCTTGGGCAGCGGAACCGCGTACAGCTTGAACGGGTCGGGGTTTTTATCCTTAAGCTTCGGATCGTCCTGGTAATTCAGTTTGCCCTCGGCGATCCAGGCCATGCCACGAGTCGCAGTCACGGCAGGGGTCGATTCCAGGCCAGATTTGATGACCTTGATGTCAGCGTTTTGGAAGTTCAGACCAGTGATAGTGACGATGTCCATATTGCCGGAGTTCTCCGCCATCAGCAGCCGATCCTTGCCGATGGTGCGCATGCCGTCGGGAGCAGTGAGCGGTTGGGAAAGCCTAAGCTCGATGATGTCCTTCGATTTACCGTCCGCTCCGATGTCCACGCGCAGCATTTTGTTCTCGGTTACGCTGTTGACATAAAGAACTGTCTTTTCGCCGAAGGCCAGGCCATCTATACCCTTTAACAAAGGGTCTTTGGCTACGACCTCAAGCTCTTTGGCACCGGGTTTAAGCATTACCAGGCTGCCTTGTTCCGTGTCGCTAATGTACGCTGTGCCATTCTGTGCGACGGCAATGTCGTTACAGAATGTAGGAGTTCCGGGAAGGGTGTAGCTGCCCTTCGCCTCACCCGTAGCCAGGTCAAATGTCTTTACCGCCGGCGGGTCGCCTTTTCCATCACTCCAATGGTCAGAACATACCCATAGGGTCTTGTGCTTCTCGTCGGCGTAGATGCCGAAGACAGCATTGAGGCCATTGCTGCCCGACTTGATAAACTCCGTGACCGTCGTGCTTTCATAGGGGATGCGGACTACAGTGCCCTTGCCGACACTGCCGGCAAATAAGGTTCCGTCTTTAGTAGAGGTAATGCTTTCCGTGAATAGCCGCGAACCGGGGAGAGTGATCTCAGTGATCGGCTGGGCGGCATAGACGCTCGCGACCGAGACCAGTGAAAGAGCTAAAGGCAGCCCACACTTGCTGAGTAACTGTGCCATGGTTTCTCCATTACGCAGCATAAGTATAAGTGCAATACAACGCACTAGATACTCCACGCAAATCAAAATGAAGAGTTGGACGTGGCGCGGCTGGAATCATCGTTCTTACTTACGGATTTGGTCGCGTCAGAGCCGCTGACAGACGGGCCTTTGGGTATCGCAGACTTTAGCAGGGAACGCAGGGCCTGATTTTTCTCCAGGAGTTCGCCAACCAGGGCTTCCAGAGAGGAGACGCGGTCGCGCCAGTAGGTTATCTCGGTCTCGGAGTCCAGTTCGTGCGGTTGTAACGGCATATGCCCCCTCCTTCGAGAGAGAAAAGTGGAAAGGCGTTTTTATTCAGACGCCGATCAAGCCACGGAATCCCACTCTGCTTGGCAAAGATCAGATATACGCCGACCACAAGGATGGCCGTGTAGAGGAGTTGCGTGGCGCTCGATTGGCTCTGGATGCTGCGCTTGGTACGCAGCGCGCCCACTACCCACACGACGACAAGAGCCATCCAGACGAACACCGTCGCTAGAAGAAGCCGGTCGATCACTGATTCAGGTCCCCCTCCCTGTCCGAAGCCGCGCTCGATACGAACGGAATGCGGACCCAAGAATCTTCCGTTCAGCTTTACCCTTGGTCAAATCTTTCATCGGCACAAAAACCTCCATGCTCAGGATCGTACCGTTTGCTTGTCCAGCGAAGAAGTACCACCTTGTTCATTCGCCTTGGGCCACTTTGGGCGAGACAGGCTTTCAGGCCGGGGACGGTACACTTAAACAGGCAAATTCCCAGTATGCGAATGGGCCAAATTTCACCATTGAAGCTTTCCAGATGAACCGCCAAATGTCCTCATATTCGCTGGCGCTGTTGCCAAGAACGCGGAACTTGCCTTCTTATCAGTGGCTCCGCGATTCAATTCGCAGCGGAATTCTGGCCGGCATGTTGGGGCCGGGCCAGCGATTGCCGGCCACTCGCGAGCTCGCACGGCATTATGGTTTATCGCGTGGAACCGTGCTCACGGCGATCGAAGATCTCAAGGCCGAGGGCTACCTTTGCGGGGTCCGGGGTTCAGGCATATTCGTTTGCGATCTCTTGCCGGATCGGCTTTTGCAAAGCAAAGTGCCGGAATCAAGACAACCCCCAACAAAGACCGTTCAACTACCCAGGCTCTCCGAGTTTGGCAAGCGCCTCAAGCCCTTCCAATTTTTCGTAAACCCCACCAGTCTGGCTTTCCGCACAACCCTTCCTGCTCTGGATCTCTTTCCCACGACTCTGTGGGCACAAGTTGCTGCGCAGGTGTTGCGCCGAGTCTCCTGCAGCGATTTGCTGGGCTGCGAAGGAAGAGGGTATTTGCCGTTGCGCACTGTACTGGCGCAATATCTCCGCGCATCGAGAGGAGTGCGATGCGAACCCGAACAACTTGTCATCGTATCCGGTATTCAAGAAGCCCTTGACCTGGTGGCAAGGCTCTTGGTGAATCCCGGGGAGAAAGTATTAATCGAAGATCCTGGCTTTCAGGTAGCCTACTCAGTTTTCGAATCGCTGGGTGCGCGTTTGCAATCTGTCCCAATCGATAAATATGGAGCGGCTCCGCAACGTCAACAGTTCCGCAACGCTCGCCTGTTGTATTTGACGCCTGGCCACCAGTTTCCTGTGGGAGTCACCATGCCTCTCAGGCGGCGAGTCGAAATTCTTCAACATGCACGAGACGCTGGAACCCTGATTCTGGAAGATGATTACGACAGCGAGTTCCGCTATTCCGGCAGCCCGCTACCGGCCATGCAAGGCATCGACAGAGACAATCGCGTCATCTTCACCGGCAGCTTTAACAAAGTTTTGTTCCCATCGTTGCGTATGGGATACCTTGTCCTGCCGCCGGCCCTGGTCGAGCCGTTTGTGCTGGCCAAGACCATGATCACCAGGCACCATTCCATTTTCGATCAAGCCATTGTCTTTCAATTTATTGAACAGGGTCACTTTGGCCGGCACCTCAGGCGAATGCGAAAGGTGTATGCAGAACGGCTGAGCGCGCTTCATTATCATGTCGGCGAGCGGCTATCCGGCATCCTCACTTTGTCGCCGATTGAGGCAGGTCTTCAGACCATCGGGTGGCTCAAGGAGGGGATCCTCGCTGAGGACGTCAGCCACGCGGCAGCGCGGCGGAAGATCGATGTGGTGCCACTGAGCCGCTATTGTCACAAGACCCGCCAGGGCGAAGCGATCCAACTCGGCTTTGCGGCGATTGATGAAGAAGCCATCCGAAAGGGTGTTATGGGATTGGCCGCTGCACTGGATGGTTTGGATCGACGCTAGAGCATTTTTGCTAATGGTGTAGACCAGGAAACTGAACCCGACGCGGCCATTTCGCCAAAGAATGGCCGCACATAACTGGTCCCACCGGACCACAGTATTAGCAAAAATGCGTTAGCGTCCATTGCAGCCGGCATTTCAAGCCACTCCGGTCATCGAGAGCGCAGTGAGTGCCTGGCAGCAAGGCTCAGTTAACTTTCGGGGTCGATTTGGTAGCTTTCGGGCGGATAAAACAGCTTTTCGTCGGGTTCGCCGCGGCGAATCTGCTCGAGCTTAAAGTCCGCGAGAGGACCCGGCTGCGTTTCCGGTTCAAGGGTCTGGCGCAACTCCAGCAACTCTTGTAATTCCTGGGAATACCAAATCTCAGTGGTGAGCACGATCGTACCGCTTGGTGCCTCTGTCCTGGTTCTCGTGTGCCGCACCCCAGTGGCTTCGAAGCCCTCGATACGCCGTGTCCCCAGCGGCTCGGAGCGATCGGTGGTGTCAGGGGTAGAACTAACCTGCTGCGGGTGGTTTGCAATGGCGTCCGCGTAGATGTTCTGTTCCGTGTAATGGAGGGTTCGCGGCATGCAGGTCACCATTGCTCTGGGTGGACCAGGCGCGACCCAGGGCTCCATCCATCGGAAGCTACAGTGTGACACTGGGTCGTTTACGGTCACCTCGTGGGCCATAATCACGCCGCCATGATCGTCCGGCCGAGGCATCGCCATCTCCTCGCGCTTTCTCCCGGCCCCGTCACGTGCCTGGAGGCCGCTCTGGACAAGGGTCTTGGTCTCCCCGCCTGAGTCCCGGAGCTGCGAGGTGATCACCAGCGTTGCTGAATACGGAGCGTCACGCTGCGCCGAAGAGGTGTATGTCACATCGTTGTCGGCGGGGTACCAGTTGGCGGGGTAGCGGCTGGATGGCGGTGCAACATCCGTCAGTACCGGCGCCGTGGCCTGTGCTCGCCCAGAAACGGCGACCAGGCAAAAAACAAGAAGCCAAGACTTGCACATTTTCGTTCGACCTTGGGAGCATTCTTTCCTCTTTGTGCCCCGTGAATCGTCATTTGATTGTCACTTTTGAGTATGGGATGTGGAATCCTGGTCGGCCCGGCTGATTCGAAAGCTCAGCGAGACGGGGCGGTGGGTGAGGGTCCTGGGCGCCCCCAACGTAGCGGCGCGGAGTACGAGCTTCGTGCTCGGCCTGGCACCGGTACCGCTGCCGTAGGGGCCGCCCACCCACGCTTAGTCGTGCGTGGCGCAGTCGGAACTGCAAAGAATCCGGGGGAACGTGGGGCGCCCGTCCTATTCCTATTAGATAGGCAGGACAAATGCTCTCCTCAGTTGCAGCGGAGGGCGATGATGGGATCGATGCGGGAGGCGCGTCTGGCGGGGAGATATCCGGCGATCAACGCAACCGCGACGAGCAGCAGGATCATGCCCACGAAGGTTATCGGATCGGTGGGATTCGTGCCAAAGAGCAGCGACGCAATCAGGGCAGCGATGGCGAAGGATGCCATAACTCCGACAGCGATTCCCACGAGCGCGAGCTTCAGGGTGCGCGCGATTACGCCCAATTGGACGCGCGCCTGCGTCGCACCGAGAGCCATGCGAATGCCGATCTCCTGTGTTTGCTGGGTTACCGAATAAGAAATGACGCCATAAATACCGAGCGAGGCCAGCAGCAAACCCAGCCCAGCGAATATGCCCACCAGCAACACGAAGAAGCGGCGCGGCGAGACGGCATGATCGACAAGTTGCTGGATGGGCCGGAACTCGACTGCGGGCTGGCCCGGATTCATCGATCGCAGAGTACTCATCACGCTGCCGGCAAGCGCGCCGGGCGGAAGCTTGCGAGCGCACCACGAGCTCTGCGCCGTCCGGATCGCCCTGGGTGATGGGCACAAAGACTTCCGGGTTGGCCGCCTCTTCCACGCTGCTCTCATGCACGTCTGAAACCACGCCGATAACCCGTGTTACACCATCGCCAATTCCCAAAGCCTCGCGTCCGATGGGGTCCTGGCCCGGCCACTCGCGGCGGGCAGCCGCCTCGTTGATAAGAATGACTGGCGGGCTGGTAGCTGTGTCACTCCAGTTGATGTCGCGTCCCTGGCGCAAATGCATACCGATGGCGTCCAGATAACCAGGGCTCACGATGTAGACAAAGGCGTCGTAATTCGTGGTTTTGGAATAGGGCTTTCCCTTGGCCATCAGTTCCCAGCTTCGATTGCGGTCCAGGGGAAGCATGTCGGAGATGCCCGCGGCTTCGATGCCGGGAAGCGCGCGCACGCGGCGCAGCATTTCTTCGAGGATGGCGCCCCGCCGGGCCGCTTTGCCACCATCGTCGAAGTCGACTTTCAAAGCGTAGGCATGGCTGGGCTCGAATCCCAGATCGACGTCGAGCACGCGTAAGAAACTGCGCAGCAGCAGACCCGCGCCAACCAACAGCACGCAAGCCAGGGCTACCTCAGAGACCACCAATGCCGCGCGCATCCGATCATGCTTCCTGCCGAAGCTGGCGCCGTGGCCGCCGTCTTTCAGAGATTCCTGCAGGTGGATACCAGACATTCTGAGAGCTGGGAACCACAGCCGAAGAAGACCGTGGCAGCGCAAGCGATGAGGAGCGTCCAAGCGAGCGCACCGGCGTCGATGCGCGCGCTGCTCAGCAAGGGAAGCGCGATTGACCCCTGGTGGGAAAGGTAAAGGACGATGGCGTAGGCAATCGCCAGGCCAAGGGCCGCTCCCATGGAAGCGAGCACCAGGCTCTCCGTGAGCAGCTGACGGACCAGTCTGGAGCGCCCCGCTCCCAGAGCACTGCGCATGGCGAACTCTTTGCTGCGCGCTGCGGCGCGAGCCAGCAACAGATTGGAGAGATTGGCGCAGGCGATCAGCAGAATGAGACCGACAGCACACCACAGCACGATGAGGGAACGGCGCAGCTGGCCGCTGATGTGTTCCTTGAGGCCGGTGATCTTTATCGTAAGTCTCTCAGGTCCGTCGTCCAATCGGGATGCGCGGCCCTGCATTTGTGGATAGACGACGTCGGCTTCGGCCTGCGCCTGCGCCACGGTGACGCCAGGCTTAAGCAGGCCAATCATCGACAGCATGTGTCCCCATGTGCGAATGTCATCCATGATGACGGGAGTAAAAATGTCCGCCTTAACCCCGGGATGAAAGACACTGCCGAAGTCGAAGCTGGCGGGCAACACGCCGACGACGGTTACGGCGCGATTGTTAAGCGTAATTGCCTGACCGACAATCGCCGGATTGCCGGCGAACTGCCGTTGCCAGAAGGCATAGCTCAACAGAACCGCTGGCCGGCCGCCTTTGACGGTCTCCTCGGGAGTGAAGAGACGCCCAAGTTGCGGCTGAATGCCGAGCATGGGAAAAAAATTGCCGGCGACCCAGACGCCGGCCAGCACGCGCGGCTCGCCGCGGCCCGTCATTTTCGCATCAGACGATGGCGAAGAACGGTACGTAGGCCGTCATGTCCTGGAAGGACTGGTTGTGGCGTCGAATCTCTTCGTAGGCGTCCACGCGGAAGGTGGTATCGGAGAGGGCGCCGGTTCCGTTGTTGCCGGCGATCCAGGCCAGGCGGCTCGCATCATGGAAGGGCAGCGGGCGCAGCAGAATGGTATCGACCACGCTGAAGACCGCGATGTTGGCGCCGATGCCGAGAGCGAGGATCAAGACCGCCACCATGGTGAATGCGCGATCGCGGCGCAAGGTGCGCAGAGTAAAGCGGAGGTCCTGAGCGACGGAGGTGACCCACAGCGTGCCACGACTTTCGCGGCAATCTTCTTTACCTGGTTCAGGCCGCCGAAAGCGAGGCGAGTTGCACGCCGTGCCTGCTCTTCCGTCATGCCGGTACGAATGTTGTCGGCGACCTGTTGCTCGAAGTGAAAGCGCAATTCCTTGTCCAGTTCCCGTTCCAACCGCTCGCTGCCGAATAGGCGCTGCCACCAGTTCATGACAATTCTCCCTGCGGATCTTCGAGGAACAGCGCGACTACATCCGTGAGGCGGCCCCAGCTCTCGGTCTCGCTCTTCAACTGCGCCCGGCCGCGGGCCGTGAGCTCGTAAAACTTTGCATCGCGCCCGGTCTCTGACTCTGCCCACTTGGCGGTGAGGAGCTTCTTGTATTGCAGGCGATGCAACGCGGGGTAGAGCGAACCCTGCTGCACCTGCAGCGCATTGCGCGATATTTGCTGGATGCGCTGCGCGATGGCATAGCCGTGGATAGGGCCAAGCGCGACCACTCTCAGGATCAGCAGGTCGAGGGTGCCCTGGGGCAGATCGAATTTGGCAGATGGTTCCATGCCTATGGCTTCTACATATACGCCTCGATGTGTAGAAGTGCAAGGTGTTGTGGGGTGAGAGAATTTCGATATTCCGCATCACAGGAGAACTGAACGATGAAGAGGGAGTATTTGGCAGTGACGAAGCGCGGCCTCGTATTGGCCGGGATGATGGCTGGTCTTTACTGCGGGCAGCGCGTTTGCTCAGAACCAGGCGATTGGCTTTAAGCAGGGGATGCCGTTCAGTAACGGCTATGTCGCGGGCAATACGCTCTACGTTGCCGGCCAGCAGGGACCGGATGCAAATGGCAAAGTCACAGGCACAGACATCGCCTTGCAAACCACCAACACCATCGCAGCGGTGAAAAAAGTTGTGGAAGAAGCCGGCTTCAAGATGACGGACATCGTCTCGGTGACCCTCTATATCACCAGTCTGGATGATGTGCCCAAGATGAATGAGGTCTACAAGGCTTTAATGCCGGATCCTAAGCCGGCACGAGCCACGGTTCAGGTGGCCGGACTGATTGGCGGGGCGAAGATCGAAATGCAGGCCATCGCGGTAAAACACTAAGACTCAACACTTTCCCGCGCATTATCGGACGCGTCCGGCCCTGGATTTCCTGTACGTAGCCCCAACCTACGACTGCGTGTGCGGCTTTCAGTCAAGAAAAGCCGCATGAAGTTCGCCAACGCCAACGAGCTCCACAGGAAATCCGCGTCGAGCGCGTCCGGTATTACTAAAGTGGGACAGCGGTTCAGGCAACCAATATAGGGCAAACCCGCGACTGACCATAGGGTGAATTGTTTCTATAATAAGAGGATGCGAGTGAGTTGGTTACGTTGGTGCTTCCTGCTTTTCTTCACGGTCAATTAGCCCACGCGGATGGGGGCCCAGCATTCGATCTTGATGGGCCCCGCATTCAGGCCAAGGTTACCCGTAATGGCAAAACTCTGCCCATCGGTGCAGTCGCATCGCTGGCCGCGGGCGACCGCGTGTGGGTGCATCCCGACCTTCCGGAAAAAGAAGGCGCGCGGTATGTGCTGGTGGTGGCGTTTCTGCGTGGTTCGGTCAACCCGCCTCCAGAGAATTGGTTCATCAAGGCGGAGACCTGGAATAAGAAGGTCCGCGAAGAGGGAATTAACGTAACCGTCCCTGAGGGTGCACAGCAGGTTCTGCTGTTTCTTGCCCCGGAGACGGGCGGGGACTTCACCACCGTGCGCAACGCTGTGCGCGGCCGGCCCGGCGCCTTCGTGCGCGCGTCGCAGGACCTGCATCAGGCGAGTCTCGATCGAGCGCGCCTGGATACTTACCTCGCCGCCGTCAAATCCGAGGACACGAGCGATCCGAAAGCTGCGGAGGATCAGGCGAAGCTTCTGGCGCGCAGCCTCAATATCAAGGTCGATCAGCAGTGTTTCGACAAGCCTACCGAGCAGCAGGCTCCCTGCCTGGTGCAGAACCCTGACAGCCTGGTGCTCGACAACGGGCGCAGCGCTAGCGTCGTGCAGGCGGCCACGTCGGGCGCGGCCGGTGACATGCTGTCGCAAATGTCTTACACCCAACAGGCGGGGGTGGCTACTACAGCGTCTACGTGGGCACGGTGATGGATATGGCGAAGATCCTCGACAGCTTCCACACCGCGGAGTACCAGTACCTGCCCGCACTTGCCATGCCCAAGGGCGATACACTGGTGCTCAAGCTGAACAATCCGCCATCGTTTCATAAGCCGCAGTCGGTGCTGGTGGTTGGGCTGCCCGCGGTGCAAACCGCAGAGGCGACTCCGGATCTGCCCGTGATGCGTGCGGTCGATCCCAAGAATATTTTGTGCGCGCAAAAGAAGCCCCTGGTGCTGCAGATGGTGGGAGCGCCCTACGTTTTTGCCACCAGCTACGCGCATGATTTTGTCTTCAGGGTGCAGAACAAGGCAGGACAGAGCGTCGACATTCCCGTCACCCCGGATCCGATGCAGGGTGGTTTTCTAGTCAATGAAAAAGCATTGGCGGCGCAAAGCCTGGCTGGCAGCGCGACGGGAACGTTGCACGGCTATTGGGGTTTTGAACCAGGTCGAAGGACCGAAGTATCAGCTAGTGAGCGCTCACCCGCAACAATGGACGCTGGCTTCCGCCGACCAGCATGCGCTGATCGTGGGCCGCAAGGATACGGTGCATCTGGACGCTCCAGAGGTGGCTTGCGTGGAGGCGTAACGGCGAAGGATGCCGGTGGCAAGACGCTCGACGCAACCTGGAAGGCGGTCAAGCCGAACCAGATCCAGATCGATATGCCGCTCGATAGTGAGCAGGCGGGCGCGGTCAGCCTGCAGGTCAAGCAAGTGGGGTTGGAAAAGCCGGATCAGGTTCCGCTGCACACCTATTCCGAGGCGGGGCGGCTGGATAGCTTCAAACTCTATGCCGGCGATCATCAGGGCGTATTGAAGGGAACACGGCTGGATGAGGTCGCGACCATGACGGTCAACAACGTGGTCTTCTCTCCAGCGGCTGGGCTCACGCACAGCGGCAGTGAAGATTCGCTGGTGTTGGCAGCTCCGGAATCCGCGGCGATCGAGCTTTCACGCGGACGACAAGGTTGTGGCCAAAGTGGCGTTGAAAGATGGACGCACGCTGGATTTGGAATCGAAAGTGCAGACTCCGCGCCCCAGCGTGAAGCTGATGAATAAGAGTGTCCATTCCGATGGACTCGCGTCGGTGGTGCAATTGAGCAGTCAGGATGAACTTCCTGAGCACGCGAAGCTGACTTTCTTTGTGCAGGCGGTTACGCCGGCGTCCTTTCCTCGAGACCAGACGAATCGAGGTGGCCAGTAATGACAGTTCCTTCTCCACGACGATGCGTGTCGGGGAAGGCGGCATCGTGCTGCAGGATAGCAAGACAGCACTGGTGACGCTTGACCCCACCAAGGCCTTCGGAGGGTCGGCTTTTGGCCCGCTGCGTTTCCGCCCGATTAGCAGCGACGGCGTACAAGGCGACTGGCAGCCGCTGGCTACGTTGGTCCGCGTACCGCAATTGAAGGAGCTGAAGTGCGCCGAGGGAGCACCCTTGTGCACGCTGGTAGGAACGGACCTGTTCCTGCTGGACCAGGTTGGTATCGATGCCCAGTTGGCCAATGCGGTCACTGTGCCGGAAGGCTTTGGGGAATCGACGCTGAGCGTGCCGCGCCCGAATGGAACTCTCTATCTCAAGCTGCGCGATGATCCTGCGGTAGTGAACACAGCGGTGTTGCCAGTGACCGCTGAGCCCTCGCAATCTGCTGCGGTCACCCCCTTAGCGGTTTCACCGGCACCGGCAACAGCACATCAGACCGACCAGCCAGCCCAACAAGCTGCCCCTGCGCCGGCCCAGCCCACTCAGCCGTCCACGGCGCCACCGCCCCAGAACTAACCCAGGACTAACCCAGGACTATCTCGTAGCGGAACCCGATAGGAACTGGACGGGTGCCCCAGGTTCGCCAAAGCGTACCTGGGCCGAAAAAGCCGGCGAAGCCCACCATATTTTTACTCTATTGACCAGTAAATCCAGGGGCTAGGAAAAGCAATTGAAAAAGCACCATTCCAGTTGCTATTGAGGTTCTCCTAGTTTCCACACGACTGAGCGCTGCGTAGCTTATGCAATCCCAAGCTTGCGCTGCAGCTGCTCCAGTGAAATCCCCTTCGTTTCCGGGTACACGAACAACACAACAAAGAACTGTAGAGTCGTCATCGCGGCAAAAAACGCGAAAGGCAGCCCGCCCGAGTATTTCGCGAGCACTGGAAACAGCAGCGAGATGATCGCGTTCATAATCCAGTGGGCGGATGAGCCCAGACTCTGGCCTTTGGAGCGGACACGGTTGGGAAACACCTCTGCGATATACACCCAGATCACTGCGCCTTGGGACACGGAGAAGAACCCGATATAGGCAACCAGCAGCCACACCAGAGTTTCGGCGTGAGTATGGGTGAAAAAGACGGCCGCGACCCCGGCGAGGCAAAAGGTCATGCCCACGCTGCCGATAAGCAACAACGTCTTTCGCCCCAGCTTATCGATGAGCGACATACCCAACAAGGTGGCGAGCAGATTCATCAGCCCGATCAACACGGTCTGCAGGGAGCTCGACAGTTGGCTAAAGCCGGCCGAGGCAAAGATGTAGTTGGAGTAGTAGAGGATCGCATTGATCCCCGCGAGTTGATTAAACAGTCCAATGGTTATAGCAAGAAAGATGGGAAGGCGGTACTCGCGCTTGAATAGAGGCTCGGCCGCCATCCCGCGCTCCATGTGGATAGAATCCATGATGTCGCGCAACTCTGCCTCAGAGTCCGGAGAGCCCATCATCTTGAGGATAGCGAGTGCCTCGTCGGTCCTGTTCCTGGTTACCAGCCAGCGTGAACTGCGGGGGATACGGAACAACATGATGAGAAAAATGAGCGAAGGAATGCCAGCAACCCCAAGCTGCCAGCGCCATTGCAGCAGCCCAAGGTTGAGCAGCGAGATCAGGTAGTTGGAGAGGTAGGCAAGCAGGATACCGACCACCACGTTGATTTGAAACAGGCCCACCATTCTGCCCCGCCATTGGGCGGGCGCCAGCTCTGCAATGTAGACCGGCCCAAGAACCGACGAACCGCCGATGCCCAGTCCGCCAATCAAGCGAAAGACCATCAACGTCGGCCAGTCCCAGGCGAAGGCGCACCCCAGCGCTGAGATGGTGTACAGCACAGCCATGATGCGCAGCGCCTCGCGGCCGCCAATCCGCTGGCCAAGGACCCCGGCGGTCATGGCGCCGATCACAGTGCCTACCAGTCCGATAAAAACGGTTAGACCCAGCGTGAAGGGTGTCAGGTGATAGACCACGGTCAATTGCTGAGTGGTGCCTGCGATGACAGCCGTGTCAAAGCCAAACAGAAGGCCCCCGAGAGCCCCGACGATGGTACTTTCCAGCAGATACTTCGTCATTGCCATGAGGAGGGTCTCTCTTTATGGGAACCAAGTCTTGGTCAAAAGGCAGATTGTATCGAATTAAAAACCGTCTGGATATCGGTCCTGCATTTCCCTATGCTCGGGTTATGGAATGCTCGCCCCTCCGCCGTCAAAGGTTTGACCCTCGATCCCATTCGTTCCGGCTACGCCTGGTTCCGGCCCTGGTACTGGTCATGGTCTATGCCGCGCCGCCTCAGCTTTATGGGCAGGCTGGCAGCGGAACGCAGGCCTGCGGGGGCAACACTACGGTCGATTCCCTGGGTGCAAAAACAGCAGCCAGCGCGCGAGCTTTTCTTGCCCAGTTGCAGGCTGCCGTGCAGTCAAAGAATAAGGAAGACATTGCGGGAATGATCAGCTACCCGTTGTTGGTTCTGCGTTCAGGAAAGCGGACCCACATACAGAAGAAGCAGGCATTTCTAGCAAACTACGGCCTGATCGTTACGGATCCGGTGCGAGATGCCATTCTGCATCAAACATCCCAATGTCTCTTTGGGAATTCTTCGGGGGCGATGGTCGGTAACGGTGAGGTGTGGTTCCGCGAGCAGGCCCCGGACCAATGGAAGATCATTACGATCAACGAATCGGCCTCCACGCCGTAGCCGCACCGGGTGGCAGAGAATCTAGCATGGGGTCTGGCGGAGAGAGAGGGATTTGAACCCCCGATACCCGTGAAGGTATGCCTGATTTCGAGTCAGGTGCATTCAACCGCTCTGCCATCTCTCCGCGTCGCTTGCAACTGCCATCAAGTCCATCATAAATGAGCGGCTTGCCCTTGGAGGCGTCCATTTTGCCGCCCCCCAAAAGATAGCCGGCCGGCCCCGTTACTCCACGCTGCAACCCTCGGCTGATTACTGCCTACCAAGGTAG
The DNA here is from genome assembly GCA_963746595.1 of uncultured Acidobacteriaceae bacterium. Classification (GTDB taxonomy): domain Bacteria; phylum Acidobacteriota; class Terriglobia; order Terriglobales; family Acidobacteriaceae; genus PALSA-350. The sequence goes on along the minus strand of CAVVBS010000004.1, from coordinate 451,275 downwards.
TATGGTCGACTCCCTTTGCCCGTGGCATTCTCTTCCTACGATGCGAGTCAACATCAAAGCCCGTATCCCCATGCATCTGTACCAGGAGTTTCACACTCTGCCCCTTGTGCTCACGATTGAAACGGCACACGGCCTGGCTGCTCGTTGTGAACATCGCACCACTGCCGCCGAACTGATGTGGACCCTGGACCAGAAGACCAATATCAACTCCGGCCTTCTGGACCGGTTCCGTCAAAAATTAAGGCTCATAGAAGAAGCCAATCTAAGCGACGTTGAAGTCAGCGACGAAGTCCTCGATATGTTCGGTTTCTTCCTGTAAGCGTTAGGACTTCGCGCCACCGCCCAGTTCCTCATTCAACAGCCGTGCCAGGCGCAAACCTGCCAAGGCAAGCTGTCGGTCGACCACGGGCCGCTCCCGCAGGTAGTAGGCCTCGTCAATATTTGTCTGCGGCTGCACCCAGGCCTGCTTGGCTAATGCGAGCGAGTCGTTGGCCCACGCCACCGGATCCACGGAACCGGCCTTCAGATGGTCGCTGGCAATCATCTCCTCCAACTCCCGCGCGTAACGGTGTTCGCGCAGTCCCGTATGCAGGATCAACTCACTATCCCAAACGCTATGCAAATTGCACGGATAGTCGCCACACTGGGTTGCACCAAAGACTGAAACGGGAATGTCGTTTCCTCCCCGCGCGTCGGCCATTGCGTGGAAGGGCTGACTCAGGTCGCCAACAAAGTGCACCACAAACTTGAGCGCCTCGCTCCGCGCCGCAAATGGCTGCTTTGGATCGCCCAGGATCCGGGCAAACTGGTTGATCCGAGCCACGATGCAGTTGTCGTCAGGGCAGTCCTTTGCCTCATACCCGCCGGAGTCCGGAGGAATATCCACGTAGTGCCAGGGGCCGGTCTCCGGCCGGCCACTACGAATATCGTCCGCCCAGGTGGCGATCGACGCCAGGTCGTTGTCCCCCAGGAATTGCCGCAGTGTTTCCAGCGTCGCATCGTTCAAGTGGTCCCAGGCGATGTCAGCGATGATCCTGTGGCCCTCGCTTCCCCAAGCCCATGCCCGGGGGTGTGGAAATATCAGCAGAAAAGCGGCGACTGCCGCCAACCATGACCGAAAACGCATGTTTTTGATGATACCTTGCAGCGGTGAATCAATTCTCCTTTTGTTCTCCTAATCGCGCCCACTGCAGTGGTGTGAACCGGAAGAGGAAGAGGACCCGGCGAACATCCAGAGCAGCTACGTGGATGCTGCCACTTAATACAACTTTGCCCACTGGAGTTCGCAATACCCGCAGCCGGCAAAAGCATTTGCCGGCTGCCGCACATCGCCGCTGGCGTCGTTCACAACCGGAGTCTTCCGAATGACCAGCAATCCTCCCCAGAGTGAGTCCTGGGCACCCGGGCCTACCCTTTTCTTGGGCAGGCCCGCCCCGTTCCTACAAGAACAACGGCGCCAGCACCAGCGTAACCGTGGCCAGCAGCTTGATCAGCACGTGCAGAGACGGGCCAGCCGTGTCTTTGAACGGATCGCCCACGGTATCGCCTACCACCGCCGCCTTGTGTGCCTCCGAACGTTTGCCTCCGTGAGCGCCGGTCTCAATGTATTTCTTGGCGTTGTCCCATGCGCCGCCGCTGTTGTTCATCAGCATGGCCATCAGGATGCCGACGATGGTCCCCACCATAAGCAGGGCCGCGACTGCTTCCGCGCCTGCAAGGTTGATGGAATGGCCGTTGAGGACGGGCGAGTACTCCCCCGAAATGTGAATGTGAAAGCTGCCACTCAAATTCCTGAAGACCAGCCCCACTACCAACGGCGTGAGCACGGCAAGAGCGCCGGGCAGAACCATCTGCTTCAGTGCGGCGCCGGTAACGATGCGGACGCAGCGCCCATAATCCGGTTTCGATGTGCCTGCCATGATGCCGGGGTTCTCGCGGAACTGCGCGCGTACATCTTCGATGATGTATTGCGCCGTGCGTCCGACCGCCTTAATCGCGAACGAGGAGAAGAGGAAGATCAACATCGCGCCCAACAACGCCCCGACAAAAACGGGAACGCTCGCCAGGTTGATGTTGGTAAAACTCCAGTTGGGGTCGAGCACCTGGCCGGCATCCGCGAAGCGTTGCGCCACGATGCCGTGGACCGTCTCCAGGTACGCTGAGAACAGCAGGAAGGCGGCCAATGCGGCAGAGCCAATGGCATAGCCCTTGGTCAGCGCCTTGGTGGTGTTGCCGGCCGCGTCCAGCTTGTCGGTTTTTTCCCTCACCGAATCCGGCTGATCCGACATCTCGATGATTCCGCCGGCGTTGTCGGTGATCGGCCCAAAGGTATCCATGGCCAGAATGTAGGCTGCAGACGAGAGCATGCCCATCGTAGCAATGGCGGTGCCATAAATGCCTTTGGCGTAGTCGGAGATCGTCGTATCCGCCAGACCGCGCACGCCAAAATAGTAACTGAGCAGCAGGGCCGCGCTGATCACCACGACTGGCATGGCTGGTGTCTCCATGCCCACTGCGAGGCCGCTGATGATATTCGTTGCCGGGCCGGTAAGCGACGCGTTGGCGATCGATTGCACCGGCCGGTAGCGGGTCTCGGTGTAGTACTCCGTGATGCGGACAAAGAGAAAAGAGGTGACAATGCCGACAACCCCGCAGCCCAGCAGCCACCAGCGGCCCTGGAGCATGTAGTAAACCGCTCCAGCGAAGCCTGCCAGCGCCAGCAGCGTGGTCACGTAATAGCCGCGATTCAGCGCGTCCATCGGGTCCTGATCTTCGCGGCTATGGACCACCAGGACGCCCACAAAGCTGGCCACCAGGTTGATGGCGTGCACGATGAGAGGAAAGAGAATGCCCTTGATGCCGAAGACCGGATAAAGCGCGGTGCCCAGAATCATGGCGCCGACATTCTCCGCCGCGGTGGATTCGAAGATGTCCGCACCGCGGCCCGCGCAGTCGCCAACATTGTCGCCCACCAGGTCTGCAATCACCGCCGGGTTCCGCGGATCGTCTTCCGGGATGCCGGCCTCCACCTTGCCCACCAGGTCCGCGCCCACGTCCGCAGCCTTGGTGTAGATGCCACCGCCCAGTTGGGCAAAAAGCGCCACCAGCGAAGCGCCAAAGCCAAAGCCAACCAGCTGGTAAGGAACGTGCTGCGGATCCTTCAAACCGCCAAAAAGGAAGAAGAGGCTCCCCACGCCAAGCAAAGAAAGGCTGATCACCACCATGCCGGTGACCGCACCGCCGTGCAGGGCAATCTTCAACGCTTTGCCAAGGCTGGCACGGGCGGCGCTGGCGGCGCGGATGTTGGTGCGAATGGAAACAAACATGCCCGTGTAGCCGGCGAAACCGGAGCAGATGGCGCCGATCAGGAAGCTGATCACCACCTTGCCCGCCAACGGAGCGGTAAAGTCGGAAAACTTGTAGCCCACAAAGAGGGCAATGGCAAGCACCACCGCCAGCGCGGCGATAGTCGTATATTGGCGCGACATAAACGCTTCCGCACCTTCGCGGATGGCGTTCGAAATCAGCCGCATCTCTGGCGTCCCGGTATCAAACGCTAATACCGATCGAGCCAGAAAAAGGGCAAACACAAGGCCGAGCAGCCCAGCAAGAAGAGCGATCCACAGAAAAGTGCTGCCACCCGTATCGAGGGAAGCGGTCAAGCCCTGTCCTAGGACAGTGGCCGATAGAGAGAAGAAAACCATTCAAACGCCTCCAGAGGTACTTGCTACTGGGGTTACCGGTTGCATGCTACTGGGCTCCGCCCGCCGCGGGCGCAAACACCTGCAAACCGGCTGATTAGAGCACGCTGAGAAAAAGTTGGTCAACGCCGCATGGTCATCATACCGGCAGGGTGGTAAACACGGCGAAGGTTGGATGCGGCCGGGGACCGGATCTCCCGTCTCGGCGCACTAAAAAATAAGCAAGTGTGCACTTCCGGCAGCCTCGCCTGGCGGTGCGACCCGCCGGGACCACTCCTGGCAAACTTTTGGGACCGCCATAATTGCGAAACCGCTCTAAACGTAACAGGAAATTGGGATCAGAAGCGTTAACTTGGTTTTGACCAGCAGCCGGGACGAAGGATTACAATCTGCCTTGGCATTCCCCGGATTTCCTGTCGAGGTTCATGGCGTTGGCGGGGTTCAGGCGGCTTTCCATGATGAAAGCCGCACACATGGTAGTTTCTTCCGCAGCGTACAGGAATTCCGGGTCGGGTATTTATCCTTAACGGTATCGTCATAATGAGGTGTGCATGGCGAAGGCAGTTACGGCCAGCACTGAGCAGTCCAGCGCCGCGTCTTATGCGGGGCTGGAACCGGAGCAGTTAATTCGGATCTACCGGCTGATGTATTTGTCCCGGCGCACGGACGATCGCGAGATCCTGCTCAAGCGGCAGCAAAAAATCTTTTTCCAGATCTCCGGCGCCGGCCATGAGGCTCTGCTGGTGGCAGCCGGAATGGTTCTCAAGCCCGGTTACGACTGGTTCTACCCCTATTATCGCGATCGTGCACTCTGCCTCACGCTCGGGACCACGGTAGAGGAGATGCTGCTGCAGTCCGTGGGCGCAGCGGCGGACCCCTCCAGTGGGGGCCGGCAAATGCCTTCGCATTGGAGCAACCCGCGGCTCAACATCGTCAGCCTGTCTTCTTCGGTTACCACCCAGTGCCTGCAGGCTGTCGGTTGTGCCGAGGCGGGCCGATACCTCGCCGCCCATCCTGCAGCAGCCGAGCAGCGGCCGGGTGACTATAGCGCATTCAAGCGCACCCATTTTCATGGGGACGAGATAGTCTACGTCTCGCTGGGGGAAGGCGCGACTAGCGAAGGGGAGTTTTGGGAGGCGATGAGTTCGGCCGCGGCCCTCCGTCTTCCTGTGTTGTTCGTGGTCGAAGATAACGGCTACGCCATCTCGGTTCCGGCGGACGTGAACGTCCCCGGCGGGAATATCTCGCGCCTGGTCGCCAATTTCCCTAATTTTTACTTTGCCGAGGTCGATGGCACCGATCCTATCGCAAGCTATTCCGCGTTCACCCAGGCAGTGAACCACTGCCGTTCCGGCAAGGGGCCGGCCTTTGTTCACGGGCACGTGATCCGTCAATATGCTCACTCCTTTTCCGACGACGAACCGCTCTACAGGTCAGAAGCGGAGCGCAAGCGGGACGCCGCTCGAGACCCTCTGCCCAAGCTGCAAATGCGCCTGCTGCGCGACGGCATTCTCGATCCTGCGGCCATCAACCGGCTGGAGCAGGAGGTCGACGAAGAGGTACGTAGCGCCGCCGAGAAGGTCCTGCGCGCCCCTCTGCCCGAGGTCTCCTCGATCAAGCGCCATGTTTACTCCGAAGACCTCGACCCCACACGTTCCGAGTTGGCCCGGCCTGCGGTGCAGACCTCCGACGTGCAGGAGCGGACCATGGCCGACCTGATCAACGCCTGCCTGAAGGACGAGATGCAGCGTGATCCGCGCATTGTAGTTTTTGGCCAGGACGTGGCCGATACCAGCCATGACGCGGAACTACGCCAAGGCCTCGTCAAGGGCAAGGGCGGCGTCTTCAAGCTCACGACGGGTTTGCAGCGCGAGTTTGGGCCGGACCGTGTCTACAACGCGCGCCTGGCTGAAGCCGATATTGTCGGCCGGGCGATCGGCATGGCCACACGCGGGCTCAAGCCCGTGGTCGAGATCCAGTTTTTCGACTACATCTGGCCTGCCATGCACCAATTACGCAACGAACTCAGCCTGTTGCGCTGGCGCTCCAATGGCACCTATTCCTCGCCGGCCGTGGTGCGGGTAGCCATCGGGGGGTACCTCACCGGCGGTTCCGTCTACCACTCCCAGTGCAGCGAAAGCATCTTCACGCATACGCCCGGCGTTCGCGTCGTCTTTCCCTCGAATGCGCTGGATGCCAACGGTCTGTTGCGCACCGCGATCCGCTGTGATGATCCGGTGCTCTTTTTCGAGCACAAGCGCCTCTACCGCGAGACCTTCGGCCGGGCCGCGTATCCTGGGCCCGAATATGCCATCCCCTTCGGCAAAGCCAATCTCTTGCGCCAAGGCAAGGACCTGACCGTGATTACCTACGGGGCAGTCGTGCCCCGGGCCTTGCGCGCCGCCCAGCAGGCGAGCAGCGAGCTTGGCCTGGAGGTCGACCTGCTCGATCTGCGCACCCTCAGTCCTTACGACTGGGAGGCGATTGCGACTTCGGTGCAGAAGACGGGCCGGGTGATCGTCGCCCACGAAGATATGTTGAGCTGGGGGTATGGTGCGGAAATCGTAGCCCGCATTGCCGACGAGCTGTTCGAGTACCTCGATGCTCCCGTTAAACGGGTGGCCGCCATGGACACCTTTGTGGCCTACCAGCCGGTACTGGAAGAAGCCATTTTGCCCCAGCCGGAAGACTTGTTCCGTGCCATGGCGGCACTAGGCAAGTACTAGTCAATTACCTCCGGCCAAACAGGCTGCGGAGAACTCCTGTTTTGAGTCAGGGCACGGCTTTAGTCGGGCCGCACACCGACTGAGAAGATGACGGGCTTTAGCCCCTGAGGTGTTTCTTCCCTCCTCGGTGGACCCGCATGTTGTTGGCGGCAAAATAGTCCGAAAGCGTGACCGCTAAGCACAACTTTGTTGCACCGTCTGCGTTCGAACCAGTGTGCCCAGAATCCTGGGCCGGGTTGGAGCGGGCAAATGGCAACACGGCGCGCATTCATGAAGGGCGGGGCGATGGCCCTCGTGGGCACCTCGGTGGTGCCGTCGTTCCTGCAGCGGTCGGTGCTCGCCCAAACCACCAGCGCCCAGGCCCAGGGCAAGAAGCTGGTAGTGATCTTCCAGCGGGGCGCGGCCGACGGGCTCAATATCGTGGTCCCCCATGCAGAGCTCAACTACTACCAGCTCCGGCCGACCATCGCCATCGCGCAAAACCAGCTCATCGACCTGGATGGATTTTTCGGGCTGCACCCGGCCATGCAATCGCTCAAACCCCTATTCGACCAGGGTCATCTGGCCATGGTCCAGGCCGCCGGCTCGCCCGATACCACCCGTTCCCACTTCGACGCCCAGGACTACATGGAGAGCGGAACCCCCGGCGTGAAGGCGACCCCCGATGGCTGGTTGAACCGGGCTCTCCAGGCGGAAGACCTCCACCGCACGCGAAACCACACCGCTTTTCGCGCGGTCGCTCTGGGATCCCAGGTACCGCGCACGCTGGATGGTAAAATTCCAGCAGTTGCTGTAAACCGGGTGCAGGATTTCGGGGTGGGCGGCAAGAACCCGAACGCTGCACCGATTAGCTCCGCTTTCGAAGCAATGTATGCTAGTTCTGTCGATTCCGTGCTCCACGGGACCGGCCAGGAAACCTTCGAAGCGGTGAAGATGTTAAAGGCCACCGATCCGGCGCACTACCAGCCGGGGCCGGGCGCGAACTATCCGAACGGCGCTTTCGGCGACAATATGAAGCAGATCGCCCAGTTGCTGAAGGCAAATTTGGGTGTGGAAGCAGCCTTCACTGACATCGGCGGCTGGGATACGCATCAGAATCAGGGCAGCGTCCATGGACAGCTGGCCAATTGCTTGCGCGACTTCAGCCAGGGGATTTCCGCTTTTTGGACCGACATGGGGAGCGACGCTGAAAATGTAGTACTGGTGACCATGTCCGAGTTCGGGCGTACGGCGCAGCAGAACGGCACCGGCGGAACGGATCACGGGCATGCCAACGTAATGTTTGTGCTCGGTGGCGCCGTCAAAGGTGGCAAGGTCTATGGCAAGTGGCCAGGCATGGCGACCGAGCAGCTTTATCAGAATCGCGACCTGGCCATCACCACGGACTTCCGCCAAGTCCTGGGTGAAACAGCATTCAAGACCCTGGGAGCCCGCAACCTGGAGCTGGTTTTCCCCGGATCGGAATTGAAGACCACGCAGTTTCTGAACTTGGTATCGAGTTAACCGGGCCCCGCAACATTGCAGATTCCCCCTATCCGGCACGTTCGCTGTGTCAGGTGGGGAAACCACGATTTTTCGGGCTCTGGACCTTGAAAGCCGAATCGAAGTCGGGGGGCTTGCGACTTTGGCCGAGGGTTTGTGGGTTCGACGGTTGTGGGGTCCCTTATCTGACACAGCGAAGGTGCCGAATAGGGGTTTGACCTCTACCGGCCTACCACCTTGGCGCGGCTGCCCCTGCCTCTCCCCACGAAATCATCCAACCCCAACCAACCGCAGCCGGTGAAGACCAGCATCAGTGCGATGGAAAAGAGCGCGAGCGGAAGGGCGAAGGAGTTCGGCCCCATCAGCCCGCCATGAAGGTGGATTTTGAGGATGGCCGTCGCCATATCGAAGGCAGTCATCAACGCGGCAAATCGCGTCAATAAGCCGATAATGAGCAGCATGCCGCCAAAAAATTCAGTAAAGGCGGCAACGTAGCCAAGCCACACCGGCAGGTGCAGGCGGGTGACCATATGGCTGAAATTGTAGAGCGCGCCTGAGGGAACGATCTTGTCGTATCCGTGGCGCGCCATGATGATGCCGAGAACCAACCGCATGACCAGAGCACCAAGAGACTGAAAGCGATTAAGCCAGTTAAACAATGGGAACTCCTGTTCGTGTCATTGTTGCTGTAGGGTAGCTTAACTGCCGATCAGGTATTTGCCCAGAAAACTTCGCAGATACGGCAGATAATTTTCGTCCCTGAAGAGATCGGTGACGGTTGCTCTTTGCTTCGGCTCCGCAGCCTCCTCGTAGTAAAGTCCGATCGTACCGCGCGCTGAGTAAAGCATCAGCTTAGGCGTATGCAGACTAGCCAGTGTCTTGGTGGGGTCGAAGCGGTCATGGAAGAGCAGGCGGATTGGCATCAGCCGCGTGCGCGCGTCGAACTGCAGCGAGTCGAGAATCGGCGGCTTGGGATCTTCGAGGATCACCGCTGCAGCCTGGGGATAGCGCCGCGCTGTCTCGGCTGCGATCGCCGCGCCCAGCCCAACCCCGTCGAGGACGATCGTGGACGGGGAAAGATGACGTGTATCGGTGAGGTAACGCCAAGCGGCATCGGCATCCTCGTAGGTGCTTGTCTGCGATGGATGGATGTTTACGCTCTTGCCGAAGCCGCGATAATCGAAGGCAAAAACATTTATGCCGAGGCGGTGCAGGGCCTTCAATTGCGGCACCGTATCCGATAACGAGCCAGACCCGTCGTGCAGGAAGAGCAAAGTGCCGGCGGGTGCTGGGTGATCGGCCGGGATCCACCAACCGTCGAGTTGGAGAATGCCGGTCTCGGTCGAGTCAAACCGGATCTCGTCCCACTTCAGGCCAACCGAGGACGGAGTAGTCGTGATGGTGCGTGATGGCTTGAAGACTAGTTGCCATTGGCCCTGCCAGAAAAGCAGGCAGAACGTTGCGTATACGCAGAGCCCTGCTAATAGGATGGTCGCTGCCAAGCCACCGAGGATCCAGCGCGCGCCGGCCAGCGGCTGCTGTGGCGCGAGCGGGCTTTTCCAGCCCGGTGGGGGCGTGTGCTTTTGGGGCAGGATTCGTTTGCGGCCGGAGCGGCTCTGGGCCATGAGTTTAGCCGAAAGCAAGTTCGTCAGCGGATTCGACCGGAGTTCCACAGACTCGGCACAAAACCGCGGAGCAGTCGCCACACACCAGCGGATCATGAACAGCCCGCGCGCAAGTAGGGCACCAGAGATCTGCCGCTGGAGGCACTTGAGGTACTGTTGGAGGTGGAATGCCAGCCATCAATTTCGAGCCTAAAGCATTTCCACTTCTGGTGTATACGGGCCGCTCCCGAAGCGCTTAGAACCGCCTGCGTAAAGTGGAAATGCTCTAGCATAGCCAGGTGATCAGCGAACGATGAGTGAACTAGTGAAGATTTGCGTTAGGGGCCAGCTGCCGCGACCTGGAGAGGCCAAGGAATTCGCTGCAGGCGCCAGGACGCTCTGCATTGCCAACGTCAACGGGGTAATCCGGGCACTCGACAACGAATGCCCCCACCGGGGTGGTCCGTTAGCCGAAGGGATGATCGAAGACGGCAAACTGATTTGTCCCTGGCACGCCTGGTCCTTCGATCCCGCCACCGGCGCCACGCAAAACTCTCAGGAAAAAGTTGCAGTTTACCCCGTAACTATTGAAGGAGAAGACGTTTTCGTTGGGGTCTAAGCAAAAAAACCGCAGGTCCCTCCACTGCGCTGCGCTCCGGTCGGGATGACAATTCGTTTACACAACTTGCTGTGGCGCTGGGGACCGAAGAGCTCAATTGCCCAAATAAATTGTCATCCCGACCGGAGCGCAGCGCAGTGGAGGGACCTGCGGTTTCTCGACCAGCCCACGATTGCATTTGCTGAATCCCCGCAAATCGGCCTTGGATAGCAAAACCATTCAACCGGGTCTATCCGTCCCCGCAACGACACAGTCCCGCAGGGACGGCTGAAAGTAGCCCAGGACGTAGTCCTGGGTAGGCGTGAGAGCCAGGAACAGTCCCGCGAGGGACGGCTGAGAGTTTCCCAGGACGTAAGTACTGGGCTTGCTCCCGCTAACCAACTTGCCCCGCTTTAACAATGGCATTAAATGAATGCGGGTCCAAACTCGCGCCCCCAACCAGCGCGCCGTCAATCTCTGGTTGGCTAAGCAATGCGCTGGCATTGTCCGGCTTCACGCTACCGCCATACAGGATGCGCAGAGCATCAGCAAGGGGCCTGCCAACCAAACGCGCCACCTCGCCGCGGATGATGAGATGCGCTTCGGCGGCGATCGCCGGGGTCGCCGTCTTTCCCGTTCCGATCGCCCAGATGGGTTCATAAGCAATGACCATCGGACGCAGTTTGGTCGGGTCGATCTGGTGGATGGCGCGGCTGATCTGCCGGCACACGACCTCTTCCGTCATGCCGCTCTCCCGCTGCTCCTCGCGCTCACCGATGCAAACAATCGGGACCAGGTGATGTTTGAGGGCGGCGGCCAGCTTCCGGTTGACGTCATCGTCGGTCTCGCCAAAGTATTGCCGCCGCTCGGAGTGGCCCAGGATCACGTGGCTCACACCCAGAGCAACCAGCATCGAGGCAGAGATCTCCCCGGTATACGCGCCCTCCTCCGCAAAGTGCATGTTCTGCGCGCCCACCAGGACGTCTGAGCCCTTCACGGAATGCAACGCGGTGGCCAGATCGACGGCGGGCGGGCAGATCACGATCTCGCTCTTGGTCTCGTCTTTGACCAGCGGCAGGAAGGTATGTAGGAAGCTCTGCGCCTCCGTGGGTGTCTTGTACATCTTCCAGTTGGCGGCGATCAGGAGCTTGCGCATGCTATTGGGTGTCTCGCTTCTTGTGTTCCTTAACCAGATTGTAGAGCACGGAAAGGGTATGTTTCCGATCGAGCCGCCCGGCCGCCCGCACCACGGTCCAGCAGCCGAGAAAACCGAAAATGAAGTATCCGCAACAGCCGATAGCCAGCAGGAAAGACATCGGCTTGCCCGCCAGCCAATCTCCAAAGAAGCTGACCGCGTTGAGTGTGGAGACGAAGCCCATCAGACCGCCCAGCGGGAAGGCGATCAGGCCCAGGGTGACGCGATAGCGGTAGCCGCGAAAAACCTGGGTGAATGTTGCCAGCAGCCAGGCGATCAGCGCGCAGACAATGCCGGCGACGAGGATGAGCAACGGCAATTCGAGATTGACCACAGCCATTGTCTATGAGCCGGGTGCTTCCGAGAGAGCCTCCACGCCGGGAAGCCGTTTGCCTTCCAGAAACTCGAGCGACGCGCCCCCGCCAGTAGAGATGTGCTTGATCTTGTCCGCCACCCCTGCCTGCTTCACAGCCGAAACGGAATCGCCGCCGCCCACGATCGTTATGGCGGCTGCATTCTCCGCCAGCGCTTCCGCGATGCCAGTAGTGCCGCGAGCAAAGGCCGGCATCTCAAAGACGCCCATGGGCCCGTTCCAGACGATGGTGCGGGCCCTTGCGATTTCTGTCGTGAACAGCTCTACCGTTGCAGGACCTATATCGAGCGCCATCCAACCGGCAGGGAACGGACCATCACCCTCGAAGATCTGAGTACGTGCGTCGGCGGCGAATTTGTCGGCTAGCACGTGATCGATAGGCAACAGAAAACGCACTCCTTTATGCTCGGCTTCTTTGAGCGCTGCACGAGCCACGTCCAGCTTGTCGGCTTCCACCAGCGACTTGCCCACGTCTTGTCCCTTAGCCTTGAGGAAGGTGTAAGCCATGCCACCACCGATGAGCAGCGCGTCCACCTTGCTCAGCAGGTTGTGGATCACCTCGATCTTGTCCGAGACCTTGGCCCCGCCCAGGATCGCGACAAACGGCTTCTCCGGAGCTTCCAGGGCTTTGCCCAGGTAATTCAGCTCTTTTTCCAGCAGCAGCCCGGCTGCGGACTGAGAGACGAAATGAGTGATGCCCTCGGTGGAAGCGTGCGCCCGATGAGCGCTGCCGAAGGCGTCATTCACATAGACGTTGCAAAGCTTGGCGAGTTGTCGCGCGAAGTGCTCGTCGTTGGCTTCTTCCCCAGCGTGGAAGCGCAAGTTCTCCAGCAGCAGCACCTGCCTCGATTCGAGTTGGCGCGCCAGCTCGGTGGCCAGTCCCCCACGCAATCGGGAGAAAAGGCAACGTTGACTGACTCGCCCAGCGCGTGATCGAGCAGCGTGCGCAGCCGGTCCACCACCGGCCGCAGGCTGTATTTAGGATTGGGTTTTCCTTTGGGACGCCCCAGGTGCGAGGCCACGATCACTTTGGCGTGATGGCGCAGCGCGTACTCGAGCGTGGGCAAGGTCTCTTTGATCCGGGTATCGTCGAGAATCTGCAGTACCGCTCTCGGAGAGCGGCACGTTGAAATCGACGCGGACAAAGAGATATTTGTTGTTCAGCTCCAGGTCGCGGATGGAAAGTTTCGCCATGGGAGTTTCCCCTCAAGAAGTCTTACGAGAGCCGCCATGTACCAGAATGCGTTAGAGCCCTGCTTTCTCGAGGAACAGCACCAGGTCCTTCACCCGGTTCGAGTAGCCCCACTCATTGTCGTACCAGCTGATTACCTTGGCCATGTTGCTGCCAACAGTCTTGGTCAGAGGGCTGTCGACGATCGAGGAGAGTGGGTTTCCCTTGAAGTCGCTGGAGACCAGCTCATTGTTCTCCAGGCCCAGGATGCCCTTCATCGGCCCGTCCGCCGCGGCCTTGAGAGCGTCGTTGATCGCTTCCTTGGTCACCGGCTTCTCTGAAGTGAAGGTCAGGTCCACGACCGAGACATTGGGCGTAGGAACACGGATGGCGAAGCCGTCGAGCTTGCCTTTGAGCTCCGGCACCACCAGGTGCAGAGCCTTGGCCGCGCCGGTCGATGTGGGAATCATGGAAAGAGCGGCTGCGCGCCCGCGGCGCAGATCCTTGTGCGGAAAGTCGAGAATCACCTGGTCGTTGGTGTAGCTGTGGATGGTGGTCATGATGCCGGAGACGATGCCGAAGGTGTCATTGAGCACCTTGGCCAGCGGCGCCAGGCAGTTGGTGGTGCAGGAGGCGTTGGAGATGACGTGATGCTTCTTCGGGTCGTACTTATCCTGGTTCACGCCCAGCACGATGGTCAGGTCTTCGTTGCTGGCCGGCGCGGAGATGATGACCTTCTTGACCGTTCCTTGCAGGTGGGCCTTGGCCTTGGTGGCATCGGTGAAATGGCCGGTGGATTCGATGACCACTTGGGCGCCGGTCGAAGACCAGTCGAGCTTGGCGGGATCGCGCTCCGCGAATACCTTCAGCTTCTTGCCGTCGACGGTGATGAAGTCTTCGCCTGCCGTGATGGTGTGGGGCAGGTTGCCCAGGATGGAGTCGTACTTGAGCAGGTGGGCCAGCGTTGCCGGGCTGGTCAGGTCATTTACCGCTACAAATTCAATTTCAGGATTTCCAAGCGCCGCGCGAAAAACGTTGCGGCCAATACGGCCAAAGCCGTTGATGCCAACCTTTACTGCCATAAACTTTGAGATCTCCTTGAAGGGGGTCGGGGTTTTTACGTCGTGGGTGCGGGAGCAAGGTTTAGTGTCCTCGCGTGATGAGCGCGAAACTTGAGTGTACCAAAGAGTGACGGCGGGGAAGGGATGCAGGCCATTTGCTGCGATGGCAGAATATGTGTTACATCCTCATCATGCGCGAATGGATGCGCGCCCTAATGAGACGACGTGGCAAGCGCGGAGCGAATGACTCGGAATCGACCGGGAAAATCGGACAGGAGATTCCAGCCAACCAGCCGACGCCTTTACAGCCTATGTACCCAGAAGACAAACGGAATCGGGGGCCCGGGCCTTCTGAGGTCAAGCCGGTGGAGAGCGGTTCTGCCGTGAGCGATTCTGCCGCGCCCAGCCCGGCCGCCAGCGAGCCAAAGGAAGCCGCGCCGGAGGCGGTCGACTCCGCAGCGCCTGCGATACCGGACCAAGGAAAACTGGTGGTGGAAACCCAGCCGGAATCACCCTCGGTACCTCCTCCAGAGGCGCCGTCGGCCAGCCAGAAAGATCTCAAGGGCTACGTCGTGTTGGCCATTGGCTTGCCCGGCTCTGGCAAAACCACCTGGTTCAAGCGCCGCGGCGTCACTCCGCTTTCGAGCGACATGCTGCGCAGCATTCTCTTCGACGACATCACCGAACAGCGCTACCAGGGACTGGTCTTTTCTACCCTGCGCTCGCTGCTGCGGGCGCGCCTGATCGCCAAGATGCCCTGGAACTACGTGGACGCGACCAATCTCTCGGCCCACGAGCGACGGCAGTGGATCAAGATGGCCAAGAGCTTTGGCTATGAGGCGCAGGCGGTCTTCTTCGATGTTCCGTTGGAAGTCTGCATGGAGCGGAACAGCCGCCGGGAGCGCACCGTGAGCGATGACATCATGCGCAAGATGGCAGAGCGCTTGCGTCCGCCCAGCTTCAAAGAAGGCTTCACCAAGATCACCATGGTGCGGGTCAAAGGGGCACCGCCGCTCAAAATGGACGGGGTCGACGTGGAGCCGCCCAGCTCTTGACGCTCCAGGCGCCAGAGCTGGACATCGCCCCGGCCATTGCTTTCGACCAGGTCGGTCTCACCACGCCCGACGGACGCGTCATCCTCGACCATGTCAGCTTGCAGATTGCCGAGGGTTCGACCACCGCGCTACTGGGGCGCAGCGGCTCGGGAAAGACCACGCTGCTGCGCATGGTAAACCGCCTGATCGAGCCCACTGCGGGACGGGTGATGGTGGAAGCAAAGGCCACCACCGATTGGGACCCGATCGCCTTGAGGCGCTCCATTGGGTATGTGATCCAGGAGACAGGCCTCTTTCCCCACTTCGACGCTGAGCGCAACATCGGCACCGTGCTCGAAATCGAGGGCCGTCCCAAGCAGGAGATCGCCGAACGTGCACGCCAACTCTTTACCCAGGTCGGCTTGGACTATGCGACCTTTGCCCGCCGCCTGCCCTATCAGCTTTCCGGCGGACAACGCCAGCGTGTCGGCTTGGCGCGGGCGCTCGCCGCGGAACCTAAACTGCTGCTGATGGACGAGCCCTTCGGCGCACTGGACCCGCTGACCCGGGCGGAAATGCAGGACATGTTGCGCGATCTGCTGCGGCGCCTCCACAAGACGGTGCTCCTGGTAACCCACGATCTGGACGAGGCGCTCTACCTGGCCTCGCACATCGTCTTGCTGGAAGGCGGCAAGGTTGCGGCGAACCTTCCCGCAGGGGAATTCCTCCACTCGCAGATCCCGGCCGTGCAGGCCTACGTACGTGCCGTGCATCGCGGCCAGGAAGCGGTGAACTGATGTCTGGTTTTCTGGCGCAAAACGGCTCGCAGATCGTGGAGCTGACCCTGGAGCATCTGTGGCTGACGGGGAACGCGATGCTGTTGGCGGCGGGCATCGGTGTGCCGACGGGCATCTGGCTGACGCGGCATCCGCGCTGGGCAAAGCCGGTGCTGGGCGTAGTCAATATCATCCAGACCATTCCCAGCCTGGCGCTCTTCGGATTCCTGTTGCCCTTGCCGTGGATTGGCGAGCGTGCGGCGCGCATTGCCATCGCCGCGTTGACCGCCTATGCGCTGCTGCCCATCGTGCGCAATACCTACGCGGGCATTGAGGGAGTCGATCCGACGGTGCTCGAGGTGGCCAAGGCCCTGGGCATGACCGATGGGCAGAGACTGCGCAAGGTAGAGCTTCCGCTGGCCGCGGGCTTCATCCTCGCCGGGCTGCGCACCGCGACCGTGCTGGCGGTGGGCATTGCCACCATCGCCGCGGCCGTGGGAGCCGGGGGCCTGGGCGAGTTCATCTTCCGCGGCGTGGCTTCTGTCGACAATCGGCTGGTGCTAGCCGGAGCGATCCCGGCGGCCCTGCTGGCGATTGCCGCCGACACCGGGCTGGGATGGGTGGAGAGCCGGTTGCGGGTTCCGGCTCCGGGGCGCACGTGAAATACGCTCTGGCCGTTTGTTCCGGTCTCATGCTCTTGGCCATTGCGGCCTGCTCTCCGCCCCGTCCGGATTATCCCGTGATTGGAGCCAAGAACTTTACTGAACAGGTGGTGCTGGGCGAGCTGCTTGCCCAGCAAATCGAGGCGTTGACCGGGATGAAGGTCGAGCGCCGCTTTTATCTCGCCGGCAGCTACATCTGCAACCAGGCTTTGATCTCGGGCCGCATCGACTCCTACGTCGAGTACACCGGGACCGCGCTGACCGCCATTCTGAAGCAGCCGGTCGACAAAGATCCGCAGCGTGTACTGGACACAGTACGGCGGCTCTACCAGCAGCGCTACCAGGTGGTGGTTACGGAACCGTTGGGATTCGAGAACACCTTCGCCATGGTCATCCGTGGGCAGCAGGCCCAGGACCTTCACCTCACCACGCTGAGCCAGGCGGCGCGTTACACCCCGCAGTGGAAGCTTGGGGTGGGCTACGAATTTGAACAGCGGCCGGACGGCTTACCAGGCCTGAAACAAGCCTATGGCCTGAAGTTTGACGGCTCACCCCAGCTCATGGATTTGGGATTGCTCTACCGGGCGCTGAATGGCCGCCAGGTAGACATCATCGCCGGCAACTCGACCGACGGCCCCATCAAAGCCTTCCACCTGGCAGTCCTTCAGGACGATAAGCATTACTTTCCACCTTACGACGCGGTTCCTCTCGTGCGGCAGGAAGCGCTCGATCGGTGGCCGAAGCTAAGAGAAGCCTTTGCCAGCTTGGCAGGCAAGGTCACCGCAGAAGAAATGCAGACCATGAACGAGGCGGTCGACGGCCAGCATCGCGACCCGGCCCAAGTAGTAAGAGAATTCCGCCAGACCCACGGCTTGTAACAACCTACCGCGCCGTACTGTACGCAGGCGTTGGTGAACTGGACGGGTGCCCTACGTTCGCTCCAGCGTACGTGGGCCGAAAACGTTGGGGCGAAGCCCTTCCATTGTTTTTGCCCAATAAGCAGTTTGTCGTGAAAAAGCATTGGAAACAAGTCGGTTCGGCAGGATCCCACGGTCCGCGAAGGCGAACCTGGGGCACCCGTCCTGCTTTATGTAGGGCGAGGGAAGACTAAAATCCACGATGGCAGAGTCATCAGAACCGTGGCTGAGAGGCACGCTTTCCGATGTGCCGATAGTGCAACGGGCACTCCTCCATTCGCTCGAAATGGCCCAGGAAGACACAGCCAGGTGGTGCCGCGACCTGGACGACCGCGAACTGCACGCGCGGCCCTTCAACCTGCCCTCGGTCGCATTTCAGTTGCGCCACATCGCCCGCAGCCTGGATCGCTTTTGCACCTACGCGGAGGGAACACCGCTGAGCCCGGCCCAATTCGCCGCGCTAGCCAGCGAAATGGACGCTACCGGAACCCGCGAATCCATCTTTAGCGAATTGGAAGAAAGCCTGGATAGAACACGCCAGCGTCTGGAAGCGATCGTCCGAAACCCGCCAGATCTACCGGTAAGCATCGGGCGCAAAGCCCTACCCACAACGCTGACGGGACTGCTAATCCACGCCGCGGAGCACACGCAGCGGCATGTAGGGCAGGCGATTACCACCGCCAAGCTGATCCAAGCCCAGAGATCCTAGCGCCCAGCGAAACCCTTAGCCAAGCTCCGGGACACGGTCAACAATGTGGCCCATCTTCTCCTGCTTGACCTGGACGTAGCGCTCAAAGCTATCGAGAGGCTCGACCTCGGCAGAGATCCGTTCCACCACGCGAATGCCCACGGATTCCAACGCCTCGACCTTCTCCGGATTATTGGTGATCAGGCGTACCGAGGTCACATTCAGTAGCTTCAAAACCTCGGCCGGCAGTTCGAACTCGCGGCAATCCGCCTTATAGCCGAGCCTTACATTGGCTTCGACCGTATCCAGTCCCTGGTCCTGCAGCTCGTAAGCGCGCAACTTGGCCATCAGTCCGATGCCTCGGCCCTCCTGCTGTTCGTAAAGCAGGATGCCGGCGCCCGCCTCGGCAATCGTACGCAGCGCCAGTTCCAATTGCGGTCGGCAGTCGCAGCGCAGGGAACCGAAGACATCGCCGGTAAGGCACTGGGAGTGAATGCGCACCACCGGCGGCTCACGATGAATATCGCCCAGCACCAAGCGCGATCGCGCCTTCGATCTTCTTGCTGACCGTAGTCATCCCCGGCCCGCATGGTTCCGGATCGACACGCGTACCTTCGAAGCCCAGAATGCGGAAATGACCCCAACGGGTGGGGAAGTCCGCATCCGCCACTTTCTTAACACTTTCCAACGGCATAGTTAATTAGAGCCTCTTTCCCGGCCTCATGTCCAGCGGGGGAAACTGGCGTAAAGTAAGAGCGTGTATGAGCCCAAGCTCGTCCTCATATCACTGCTGATCAAGCTGGGCGTGGCCGCAGCCGTCTCCGCGGTGACTGCCAGGGCGCTCACCTTCCAGCGTCTCTTGTTTGCCGAGCGGCGCACCACCGCGCAAACCATCGGACTGCTGGCCTTCCTCTGTATCCCGCTGACCTTAGGGGTGTGGATCCGCTTCATCGTGCCCAACTTCTATGCCGCGGACATAGGTTTCGAAACCGTCATTATCCTGGGCATCCTGCTAGGCCCGCTCTCCGCGATGTTTGGCGGCGCAGTGCTTTCGCTGCCCGCCATGCTGCACCACGAGTACCTGACCTTGCCCTTCTTCCTCGCTGTGGCCATCGTTTCCGGCCTGTACGGGAGGGCCGTGGAGCCGGAAGAAGTCTGGTCGTTTTCCCCGTTCATTGACCTCAGCATCTACCGCTGGGTACGGCGGAACCTGCTCGAGCCACGCTTCGATCGCCAGATCCTGCTGCTCATGCTGATCGTCGGGATGCAGATGGTACGCATGTGGCTGGCGGCGCTTTATCCCGGGCGTCTGTTTACTTTGAATGCCCACGGCTGGCTCGTTAAGCTCGCGATTTGCGTCTCCCCCGCAGTGGTCGTGGCCATCCCGATAAAGATCTGGAACTCAAGCCGCATTGAGATCAAACTCAAGGAGCAGAAGCGGCTGGTCCTGGAGGCGCGCTTCGACGCGCTCCAGCGGCAGATCAACCCTCACTTCCTCTTCAACACCCTCAATTCCATCGCCTCGCTGGTCCGCTTCCGGCCCGAGATGGCGCGGGAGATGATCGTGCAGTTAGGCAACATCCTGCGCGCGCTGCTCAAGGATCACGACTCCTATGTGCCCTTCCGCGAAGAGCTGACCTTTACCGATGACTACCTGGGCATTGAAGTGGTGCGTTTTGGGGCGGAGAAGCTGCGCGTGGTGAAGGAAATCGATCCCGAGACCCTGGAGTTGCTGGTGCCTTGCATGCTGCTGCAGCCGTTGATCGAAAACAGCATCAAGCATGGCCTGGAGCCGCGCCTGCAAGGAGGAACCATCACTCTGCGCAGCCGGATCCAGGGCGCCAAGATGATCGTCGAGGTAGAAGACGACGGCGTGGGTATGGCCGAGGGCCGCGCGCGAGAAGTAGGCTTTCCCAGCCGGGGGGCCGGCATCGGCATGCGCAATGTGCGCGAGCGGCTGGAAGTCCTTTACGGCAACAGCGCCCGCTTCGAAGTCTTCAGCCGTCCTGGAAGGGGAACGCGCGTAACCCTGGAGATACCGATGGCTCCAAACGTATTGGTCCTGGCGGATCAGACGTCGGCGCGGGCCAGCACCCTCTCGTAGTACTTCTCGTAGATGGGAATGATGCGCGAGGCACAGTAGCGATCCTGGGCCGCTCGCCGGCCGGCGTCGGCCATAGCGGCGAGCCGGGCCTCATCGGACAGCAGTTCGATCGCTGCGGCGGCCATCGCATCCACATCGCCGACCGCGAACAGCCGGCCGGTCACGCCGTCGTCGATCAACTCCGACACGCCGCCGACCCGGGTAGCAATGGTGGGAACCTTGCAGGCCATGGCTTCCAGTGCAGCCAGGCCGAAGGACTCCAATTCGCTGGGCATGATCATCAGGTCGGCGACCGGCAGCAGTTCGTGGACCCGCTCCTGTTTGCCCAGGAAGTTGACCCGGTTCTGGAGGCCTTTGCTGTTGACCAGCCACTCTGCCGAAGAGCGGTCCGGCCCGTCGCCGACCATCAACAGCCGCGCCGGCATCACTTGCGCGATCCGGGAAAAGACCTCGATTACATCCAGGATGCGCTTGACCGGGCGGAAGTTCGAGAGGTGGATCAGGATCTTTTCCTCTGGATCGGCATAACGCGCGCGGGCGTCCGCTCGCCGTTCGCCCAGGGGCTTGTACTCGTCGCAGTTGACGAAGTTGGGTATCACTTCGATCGGCCGCAGAATGCCGAAGTCGTGTACGGTTTTCTCCCGCAGGTAATTCGATATCGAAGTGACCCCGTCGCTCTCTTCGATACCGAAGCGCGTAATGGGCAGGTACGATCGGTCGAGTCCGACCAGGGTGATGTCGGTACCGTGCAATGTGGTCACAAAGGGCAGATGTCTGCGTTTTGCCAGCATCTGGCGCGCCAGCAGTGCGCACACCGAGTGGGGAATGGCGTAGTGAACGTGAAGCAGGTCGAGCTCATAATATTCGGCCACCTCCGACATGCGCGTGGCCAACGCCAGATCGTAAGGCGGGTACTCGAAGAGCGGGTAATTCGAGACCGGCACCTCGTGATAGAAAATGCCTTCTTCGCGCCCGGTAAGCCGGAAGGGTTGCGAATAGGTGATGAAGTGCACCTGGTGGCCGCGCGCAGCGAGCTCGATACCGAGTTCCGTGGCGACCACACCGCTGCCGCCGTACGTCGGATAACACGTAATCCCAATTTTCATTCTCACAACCCCTTGAATCAGCAAAACCGCTTGCAGAGGGAGAAACCGCAGCGCAACGTAGTGGAGGGCCTGCAGTTTCTTTCCATCCAAAGTCGCGCATTTTGATAAAAGTCACGACCCTCCCCTTTTGTCATCCCGACCGGAGCGTAGCGTAGCGGAGGGACCTGCGGTTCTCCCCGCCTCCAATGTCGCGAATTTCAATAAAAGTAGCGACCCTCCCCTTTGTCATCCCGAGTGTAGCCGAGGGATCTGCAGTTCCACTTAACCCCGCCACAAAACCAATCTAAGCCCGCTGCCCAACCTGATGAAAATCAGTAAGCGACAACTCCGGAGTCCTTCCTGACCGCCTCGGGAATGACCTCGAGCAGAGCGCTGCGTTCCGTCTCCCGCGAGGCCACCAGGCGAGTATGCGCCTGCTCCAGCGCGCGGTCGCTGATATCCCGGATGGCAAACCAGCTCCCACGTACCACTCAGGCATGGCCTGAAGCATCGAACGAAGTACCTGCTCATCGAGACTCCCGGTAGCCAGGACCCCGATCGACCCGTCGGCGGTCAACATACCATGTTCCTTGGTCAGCCTTAAGAACGCCTCGCCGTTGGCTCCTCATGACGTGCACTTGCGCCCGTCGCCACGCGCTGGCGCCCCGCGTAGCGCGCAGGCTCCACGACGGCTCGAAGGGATTGCGCACGCACTCCACCCGGCAGTGCTGCGCCGCACGGAGCAGGGGAGCCAGTGCACGGGGAAACGCATGGATATGTTTGTGCGAGTCGATGTGGCTGACGGTGACCCCGCTCAATTGAATCCGCCGTATCTGGGCGATGGCCTCCGCCTCGATCTCCTCCTCGCGAATGCGGCCGCGCATCAAGTCACGAAGAAAACTTCCCACCGTCGACCGAAGCGAGAACGCCGTCGGACGCCGGGGATCGAGCAGCGAAGGCACCTCGTCCGGGCGGAGCAGCGGTGACCCGTCCACCAGCACGATATGGCAGCCGACGGACAGTGCCGGTTGCGCAAAAGCGAGATACACTGCCGGAGAGAAATAAGGAGCGGTGGCCATCAATGTTGTGGAGCTCAGGGCGCCCGCTTGCTGAAGCTCAACGATGGCGCGGTTGACGCCTGGCGCGAGACCAAAGTCGTCCGCGTTGATAATCAGGCGCTTCATTTCCGCAAGTGTACCAAGGGTCCGATTTGCTTTCTCGTGCATCAAAGGTTCAATCGCGCTAGACCGTACGCGTGCGAACCCGCCGCAGCGGCGAACTATTCATACGGTCAGCCGACAGAGAGCGCTACAATAGGTTTTCTTTGAGCGGAGGAGGTCCGCAAAAATGTCCGGAGGATGGCTGCAGCGCAAAGGGCCCGGCTCAGCCGCGTATGCGTTACTGCTGCTGTTGAGCAGCGCTGGACATGCAGCGTGGGCTTTACCCACCGACAACATCGTCTACCAGACCCCGAGCACCTTCGATCCTCACTCCGGCCCGGCGCTGTTGATCCACCATTTGTCGCTTTTTGTGATGCAAATAACGGGAGCGATCTTTATCGTGGTCGCCTCCCTTTGGTTGTACGTAGTGGTCCGCTTCCGCCAGCGTGATCCCAACGATGACAGCGAGCCGCCCCAAATCTACGGCAGCACCCAGATCGAGATTGGCCTGGACCGTGATACCCATCCTGATTGTCGTCGTTCTTTTTCTCACCACAGCGCGCATTCTCTTTGCCATTCAGGATCAGAAGATGCCGCCGACGGCTCTCGATGTCGACGTCGTAGGCCATCAATTCTGGTGGGAGTTTCACTACGATAAATTAGGTTTCACGACGGCCAATGAGCTGCACGTACCGCTCAGCACCGGGCAGGTTCCCACTGACCACTTCGCTCAACTTGCTTTCCGCCGATGTGGATCACAGCTTCTGGGTCCCTGCAGCTGTTCGGTAAGATCGACTCCATTCCAAACCAGGTGAACCACATGTGGTTCAATCCCGATAAAGCCGGCATGTACGTGGGCCAATGCGCCCAGTTCTGCGGCGTGGAACATGCCAAGATGCTGCTGCGTGTCTACGTGCAGACCCCGGAAGATTTCGCCGCCTGGGTGAAAAATCAACAGCAGCCGGCGGTTCAAGATCCGGCAGTTGCCGAAGGCAGACAGCTCTTCGAGTCCCAAGCCTGCATCAGTTGCCACGTGGTGCGCGGCACCGCCGCCCAGGGACAGTTCGGGCCGGACCTTACCCACTTTATGAGCCGCGATACGCTTGCTTCCGGAGCGGCCGACAATACCCCGGCGAATCTCAAGCTCTGGATCAAGGATCCGGACTACGTCAAGCCGGGAAGCCTGATGCCGGCGATGCAATTGAGCGATGACCAGATCGACAAGGTCGTCGCTTACCTCGACACCTTGAAGTAACGGGAACACGGGCCAGTATAGACAGGAGTTTTTGGTTATGGCTGATTCGACTCTACCGATCGGGAGCGCCATCGACCTCACCCCTTCCAGTGAGGTCTCACGGGACGTGGCTCGATCAGGTGACCGATTGGGTGATCACGGTCGACCACAAGAAGATTGGATTAATGTACATCGCCTACGCCCTGATCTTTTTGCTGGTCGGGGGCTTCGAGGCGATCTTACTGCGCATTCAGCTGGCCGTACCGCACAACAATTTTCTCTCCCCCGAGGTCTTCAACCGCATCTTCACCATGCACGGCACCACCATGGTCTTTCTCATGGGGATGCCGTTGATCATCGGCTTCGCCAACTACCTGGTTCCCCTGATGATCGGCGCCCGGGATATGGCTTTTCCCCGGATGAATGCCTTCAGCTTCTGGATGACCGCGCTGGGCGGCTTGATGCTGTACTACAGCTTCATCGGCGGCGTCGGCCTGCAAGGAGCGGGAAGCGCGCCCGATGTCACCTGGTGGGCCTATGCACCGCTTACCGAGCGCGCATTCTCGCGCGGGCACAGCACGGACTACTGGGCGTTGTCGCTGATCGTCTCCGGATTCGGCACCATCGGCGCCGCGGTCAACATCATCGCCACCACCATCTGTATGCGTTGCAAAGGCATGACGATGTTTCGCATGCCGCTGCTGGCGTGGCTCTACCTGGTGGTCTCGGGAATGATCCTGGTGACCATCAGCCCATTGACCGCGGCGCAGATCATGCTGTGCATCGACCGCTATCTCGGCGGCCACTTCTTCGACTCGCAGGCTGGGGGCGCGCCCGTTGTCTGGGCGCACTTTTTCTGGGTCTTCGGGCACCCCGAGGTCTATGTGCTGGTCTTGCCGGCGTTCGCCATCGCCAACGAAATCATTCCCGTCTTCTCCCGCAAGGCGATCTTTGGCTACCCGGCTATGGTGGCGGCATCAGCCGGCATTGGCTTGATCAGCCTCAGCGTGTGGGCGCACCACATGTTCACCGTGGGCATGACCTCGGCGCAGAATGCCTTCTTCGTCCTCTCCACCGGGCTGGTGGGGGTTCCGACCGGGATCAAGATCTTCAATTGGATCGCGACCATGTGGGGAGGCAAAATACGCTTCGCCACGCCTATGCTCTTCTGCACTGCCTTTCTGGTTCAGTTCCTGTTCGCGGGTCTGACCGGAATCATGCTTTCCACTGCTCCCTGGAACTGGCAACTGCACAACTCTTATTTCGTCATCGCTCACTTCCACTATGTTCTGGTGGGAGCCATCGTCTTCTGCTTTTTCGGAGGCTTCTACTACTGGTTCCCGAAAATGACCGGCAAGATGCTCAATGAGCGGCTGGGCAAGTGGCATTTCTGGCTGTTTGTGCATCGGCTTCCACATGTGTTTCGACCTCATGCACATCCCCGGGCTGCTGGGCATGCCGAGGAGTATCTACACCTATGAGCCCGGCCGCGGCTGGGATAGCTGGAACATGATCGTTTCCATCGGCGGCTTGATTCAGGGAGTCGCCACGCTGATCTTTGTTTACAACATGGTGTATTCGTACTTCAAAGGCCCGGACGCCGGACCAGACCCCTGGGATGCCTGGACGCTGGAGTGGGCAACCTCCTCTCCTCCGCCCGAATACAACTTTGCCAGCGCACCGGTGGTGGCCAGCCGCAGACCGTTGTGGGACCTGAAGCATCCGGAAGATCCGGACTCCCGGTACGAATGATTTTGATCGTCCGATTTTGATCGTAAGAGGATATATAGAGGATGAGCGCGAGCACGATTCCCCTGGCTCACCGAGCAGCCAACGAAGACTGGGTCTTGCCCTATCACGGCACCGTCGCCATGGCGGCGCTGATCGTCGCCGAGACCGCGATCTTCATGATTTTTGTGGTTGCCTATATCTATTACATAGGCAAGAGCATCTCCGGGCCGCAGCCGCGCCAGGTGTCTGGAGCTTCCCATCTTTAACACGGTATGCCTGCTCTCCAGCAGCTTCACCATCTGGATAGCGGAACGTGCCCTCAAGAAAAGCTCGATGGGGGCCTTCAGCTTGTGGTGGGCGCTCACCGTGGTTCTGGGCGCGATCTTTCTCGTCGGCACCGGCCTCGAATGGAAGAAGTTGATTTATCACGATGGGCTGACCATCAGCACCAACCTCTTTGGCACCACGTTCTACTCGCTCGTCGGCTTGCATGCCAGCCACGTCATCGTCGGCCTGACCATGCTTTCGATCGTGCTGATCTTTTCGCTCACCGGGAAGATCAAGAGTGAGCACTCGAGACAACTCGAGGTGCTCTCGCTCTATTGGCACTTTGTCGACGGCGTCTGGGTGGTGGTTTTTACTGTCGTCTACATCATTGGCCGCTGAGAAGAAAGAGAAGAGAATGGAAGAGCCACAGGCACAGAACGGCATATCCGATGAAGTGGTGCAACTGCCGACGCCGACTGCGTGGCCGCTGGTATTGGCCCTTGGCCTGACCTTTGGCTTGGCGGGGCTGGTGACCAACGTGGGCATAAGCATCCTCGGGGGGGTGCTCATCGTTGCCGGCTGCGTGGGATGGTTCGGCCAGGTGTGGCCGCATGCGCATCATATTGCGGTGCCGGTGAAAGTCCAGAAATTCCAGTACACCAGCGTGCGCACCAAGGTTGCCCGTATCGAAGTGGACGAAAGCCATCGTGCACGCCTGCCGGTACATACGCCCTCAGTGATAGCGGGGGTCAAGGGAGGCATCGCAGGCGGCGCCGCGATGATCGTGCCGGCGCTGCTTTATGGCCTCATCGCTTACCACAGCATTTGGTATCCGATAAATCTTTTGGGAGGCGCGGGAGTCGCCGGCTGGACCAATCCCACCCTCGCGGAGATCACGCACTTCCGCCTGAGTGCACTCATCTTTGCCACCATCATCCATGTGGTGGGCTCGCTGCTGATCGGCCTCCTATATGGGGCGATGTTGCCTATACTGCCTCGGCATCCCATCATTCTTGGTGGCATAATCGCCCCGGTTTTTTGGACCGGCGTGCTTCACTCGGCGCTCCCCCTGATCAACCCCTTTCTCGCCGACCGCATCGATTGGTGGTGGTTTGTCGCCTCCCAGGTGACGTTCGGCTTGGTGGCGGGCTGGGTCGTGGGCAAGCAAGTACACATTCGCACCGAACAATATCTGCCCTTCGCTGCACGCATTGGCTTGGAAACACCAGGAATGATGGAAGAAGACCATCGGGAGGATGGACCGAAGTGACATCGCGCCTCCTCATGCTGGTCTTTTGTATGACTGTCGTTGGCTGCGGGCAGCTTCCCGGCCATCCCAAGCCCGGGCCTGAGGTGCCGCGTCCCGAGTCGGTGGTGGACTTTGCTACGCTCTACGTCCAGAACTGCTCTGGCTGCCACGGCGCCAAGGGAATGAACGGTCCGTCCTACCCATTGGCGAATCCCGCGTATCAGTCGCTGGTCGATGATCAGATCCTGCATCAGATTGTTGCCAACGGTGAACCGGGCACGCACATGCCTCCCTTTGCCATCAGTGCCGGGGGAAGTTTGACCGACCAACAGGTAGACGCGCTGGTGAATGGCATGCGTTCCGCCTGGTTCAAGTCGGGGACTCTCGAAGGTGCGAACCCGCCGCCCTACAAGCCTGCCAAGCCTGCTGATACCGCTCGCGGCCAGCAGGTTTACACAACCTACTGCGCTTCGTGCCACGGTGCCGCCGGAGCATCTGGCAAGAGCAAAGCAGGCTCCGTTACTGACCCAGCCTTCTTATCGCTGGTCAGTGACCAGGTCCTGCGCACCGTGGTGATTGCCGGGCGGCCGGATATCGGCCAGCCAGACTGGAGAAACGATCTGCCTGGGCATCCGATGAGCGATCAGGAAGTGACCGACGTGGTGGGCTGGCTCTCCAGCCAGCGCCCCGGCGCACAGCAGAACAAAGCCGGAGGAGGCTCGCAATGAGCGATGACAAGGCTGTAGTAACCAGGCGGTGGGTTTTGGTGTCGATCGGCGCTTTGCTGAATGGCGCGGTTGCCCTGTTAGTTGCCATCCCTGTGGTGGGCTACTTGCTGGGACCCATTCGCAAGAATGGCGGTTACAATTCCTGGATCGATCTGGGTGACATCTCTCAATTTGAACTGGGACAGACGCGGCTGGCCAGCTTCGTCAACCCCAAGAGCATGCCATGGGATGGCGCCACCGCCAAGGCTGCGTGTTGGGTGCGCCGGACGCAGGAAGAGAAATTTCAGATTTTTGCTATCAACTGCGCCCACCTCGGCTGCCCGGTCCGCTGGTTTCCCCAGTCGGAGCTGTTTATGTGCCCCTGCCACGGAGGAGTCTACTACGCTGATGGTTCGCGGGCCGCGGGACCGCCGCCGCGAGGTCTTTTTGAATATGCCTACAAAGTGCAAAACGGCAAATTGCTGATCGATGGCGGCCAGATGCCTACTCTGGCGACCAGCGCCTCGGTACGGAAAGAGAGCTCCGCATGCACTGGCTGAAGCAAGCTTACGACTGGTTAGAGTTCCGCTTGAAATTGGAAGGGCCGATCAAGGAAACGGTTCTTCATCCAGTGCCGAAAAACACGGCCAGTTGGTGGTACGTCTTCGGCAGCGCCAGTTTCGTTCTGTTAATGTTACAGATCGTCACCGGCATCCTGCTGGCTATCGTCTATGTCCCTTCCGCTGGCGAGGCCTGGAACAGCCTGCAAGTGCTGAATCAGCAGCTCCCGCTGGGATGGTTCCTGCGCGCGATGCACGGCTGGGGCTCGAATTTCATGGTCGCCGTTGTGCTGATCCACATGTGCCAGGTCTTCCTCTTCGGCGCCTACAAGTTCCCCCGCGAACTCACCTGGATCCTGGGCGTCTTTCTGCTCTTGATGACCTTGGGTATGGCGTTCACCGGCCAGGTGATGCGCTTCGACCAGGACGCCTATTGGGGGCTGGGCATTGGCGCCTCGATCGTAGCTCGCGTCCCGTTTATAGGCGGCCCTCTCGTCGACCTGATGTTAGGGGGCCCGATTATCGCGGGTCCCACGCTGACCCGCTTCTTTGCCCTGCATGTCTTTGTCATTCCCGGAATGATGCTGGCCTTCGCCGCGCTGCACATCTGGATGGTGGTAGGACTGGGCATCAACGATTGGCCTATGCCGGGACGGGTCGTACGGCGCAGCACTTATATTGAGGAGTACCACGAGCTGACGAAAAAGGACGGCATGCCTTTCGTGCCCGGGGCGGTGTGGAAAGACATGATTTTTTCCGCCGCGATCCTGGCTGCGGTGGCGCTTTGCGCAGTGTTTTTGGGGCCCTTTGGTCCGACCGGATTTCCCGATCCCACCATCATCCAGACTGTCCCCAAGCCTGACTTTTTCTTCCTATGGCTTTACACCATTCTCTCTTTCCTCCCGGAGAACTTGGAGACGCCGTTCATATTGATTGCTCCGGCAGTAGGGATACTGTTCCTGCTGGCATTGCCGTTCTTTGCCGGAGAAGGGGAGAAGAGCTGGCACCGCCGCCCCATCGCTGTGTTGTCGATCACCGTGCTCGCCGTAGGCTTTGCGGTATGCGAACACTTGGGCACATACACTCCCTGGAGTCCTGAGATGCAGGCCTGGAGCGGCGACACCGTTCCCGTCAAATATGTGCATGGGGCCACGCCGCTGGGGAGGCAGGGCCAGATTGTCTTTCAGGACAAGCAGTGCCGCAATTGCCACATGCTAGGTGGAGTGGGTGGTCAACGCGGCCCAGCGCTCGACGGAGTGGCCACCCGCCTAACCTACGACCAGCTAGTGCGCCAGGTCCTGCAGGGAGGAGGAAACATGCCCGCCTACGGAAAGAATCTTTCCCCGCCAGAAGTAACGGCGCTCGTAAGTTTCCTCGAAACCCTGCATCCCGAGGGCCAGAGCCCAGCCCGCGACGCCTCGCGGCAATACGTAAGCACCGGGGAACTCAATCCTCCGCAACAATAGAAAGTTAACCGCAGGTCCCTCCACTACGCTGCGCTCCGGTCCCACGGCAAGCCGGGGCAGGCGGGATGACAATTTTGTTTGGGCGTTGGGAATGCTCGTGTCCAAACAAAATTGTCATCCCGCCTGCCCCGGCTTGCCGTGGGACCGGAGCGCAGCGAAGTGAAGGGACCTGCGGTTTCTCTCTCAATCCCATATAGCAAATGATGAGGTGATCAACAAACACTAAACTTTGTCATCCCGAAGGAAGCCGAGGGACCCGCGGTTCCCCTTGACCCGCCGCCAACTCAATTGAATAAACGTTCCCAAACCAACGAAGCACACACAATGGCAGATACCGCAACACAAGCCGCACTAGCTTCCTGGTCCTTTCCCTTCTGGGCCACATCGGGCCTGTGTGCCTCCGCTCTGCTCTATCTCCGTGGCTTCCGCAAAATTCGCCTCACCCGCCCGCACCTGTTCCCATCCTGGCGCGCCTGGTGTTTTCTCGGCGGCCTTCTCTCTCTATACATAGCCATAGGTTCGCCCATAGACGCGCTGGACGACGTGCTGCTGTCCGCCCATATGACACAGCACCTGATCTTTATGTCAGTAGCTCCTCCGCTACTCTTGTTGGGCGCACCGGCGGTTCCATTCTTGCGTTCGCTGCCGCCTTGGCTGCTCCGCGGCGCTCTTGGCCCGCTTTTCCGCATGCCGTGGTTACACCGGCTATTCCGCTTCCTCACCCATCCCGTCTTCGCTTGGCTGGCAATGAACATCGCCTACCTTGGCTGGCATGTCCCCGCGGCCTACGAACTCGCGCTGAGCTCGGATGCCTGGCACGCACTCGAGCACGCCTGCTTCCTCATTACCGGACTACTTTTCTGGTTTCCCCTGATTCAGCCCTGGCCAAGCGTCAGCCAGGGCTCTCGCTGGGCCTTGTTGCCCTACCTGGTCGCCGCGGACCTGGTGAATACCGCATTTTCCGCCTCGCTCACCTTCGCCGGAAAAGTGATCTATCCCAGTTACGCCGCTGCCCCCAGAGTCTTTGACATCTCGCCTCTGGCGGATCAGGCCGCGGCGGGCGCGCTGATGTGGGTCATCGGCTCGATCTTCTACCTCGTCCCGGTGGCATGGATCGCGGTCCAGTTACTCTCGCCGCGCCATACTTCAACGCCGGCCCCGCGAAGCCTGGTGTAACCTACAGCCCTGAGACCAAATGATTCATCCGCTGAATCCGCTGATCGCGATAGGAGTGGTCGCGTCCACCGCCGCCACAGACGCGGTCTATGTTCTTTTCACCGCCGCAGTAGCCGCGCGCCGCAGGAGCGTTGCCGCCAGTTGGAGCAGCGTCTGGTATCTGCTCTCTGCCTTTGCCGTGATCAGCTACACCGGCAACCCCATCTACGTGGTCTTTGCTGCGATCGGCTCCTGGCTCGGAGCCTACGGCGCGGTCACATGGCTAGGGACGGCTGATGTAAAGAGCGCCTCGGCAAAACCGCACCCTTGAATGACTCCCTGCGATTTGTGTTAACTTTTGCAGGGGAAACGACATGGCAGAAACCGTTGCGCAAGCAAAGTACACCAAGTGGAATGACATCGAAGTAGAACCCTTGAGCCCGCTCATAGGCCGGCAAATGGTCGTGGGCACCAACGTGATGGTTGCCCGTGTCCTGCTCAAGAAGGGCGCGAAAGTGCCTCAGCATAGTCATCACAACGAGCAGGTCACCTACGTTCTGGAAGGCGCATTGCATTTCTTCATCGATGGCCGGGAAATCACTGTCTCTGCCGGTGAAGTGCTGTGTATCCCGCCCCATATGCCGCACGAGGCCATCGCGCTCGAGGATACGGTCGACCTGGACATCTTTAATCCCCCCAGGCAGGATTGGATCGACAAAGACGACGCCTATCTGCGCCAGGGCACAAGCAAATAGCCGGGGGAGACCAAGTGGATTTGGGATTGAAGAACCGCAATGTCATCGTCGCCGCGTCAAGCGATGGTATCGCCCGCGCGGCAGCGGAAAAGTTTGCAGCCGAGGGCGCGAAAGTGGCCATGTGCTCGCGCGACGCCGAAAAGCTAAACGCCGCGGCCGGGCACATTCGTGAACGCTACGGCGTGCCAGTACTGGCCGAGCGATTGGATGTGACGGATGCCGCCGCTGTCGAAGCATTTGTGAAGCAGGTCGCGCAGGAGTTCGGCGGCGTTGACATTTGTGTGACCAACGCAGGCGGACCGCCGGCCAAGATGTTTTTTTCCACCACCACTGAGGAGTGGCATCGCTCGATAGAACTGAACTTCATGAGCATCGTCTATTTTGCCCGCGCGGTTCTACCCTGGATGCAGAAGAAACAATGGGGCCGCTTGGTGACCATCACCTCCGTCACCGTGCGCCAGCCAGTCCCCGACCTCATTTACTCGAATGCAGTGCGCGCTGGAGTCCTTGGCTTGGTCAAGAGCCTTTCCAACGAGTTTGGCAAAGACGGCATCACGGTCAATAATGTGGGGCCCGGCTACACCGCGACCGAGCGGCTGAAGCAGCTCATCGATAAGCGTGCGCAGGATCTGGGCACGAGCCCCGCAGAGTTCGAATCACGCCTGGTGGGAGATGTGCCTCTGAAGCGCGTTGGACAACCAGAAGAGCTGGCCGACGCGATTGTCTGGCTTGCCTCCGATCGTGCGTCGTACATCACAGGCCAAACCCTGCTGGTCGACGGGGGAGCGTTCAAAGGTCTCTAGCGGGCTACGAAAACCTCAACCGTTTGAAAGGTACGAGAGTCAGCGCACCTGCGGAACCCAATAGGAACTGGACGGGTGCCCCACGTTCGCCTCAGCGTACGTGGGCCGAAAACGACGGGCAAAGCCCACGAATGCTTGCAGGTTGTGGACCGCCAAATCCAGGCACGATCTAGTAAAAGCAAATCGAACATAACTCAACCTTCCAGCAACGTCTCGTTTGCTGAGCGCGTTCCGCGGACTACCCAAAACAGTTGGCGCATAATGCCCCCGAAGATCCCCAAGGCCAGTGGCACGTGGACGGCCAGGATGCCGCGGTAGCCGGAGTATGTTTCGAGCACTTCCGCCAGCAGAATGGCGATGGCGGAAATAAGCACCCAGGTGGGACATCCACCGCGGGTTCTCAGCAAAGCTGCGATGGCTATCTGGAGCAAGCAAATACCCACCAAAGCTCTGGCTGTCATCTCATGCAACGACAAGGCCATGCCGCTCCCTGAAAGAAAAATTCCCGCCAACGTGGCTTGTGCAATCACCGCGAGCAGATGGATCAGCAGCACCACCCGCAACAAGCTCAATCCCGCTTTTGTTTCGACCCGCAAAGCCATGACAGTCCTCCTGATGAAGCCGGCATTACTGTGACTTGCTGAGAGTTCCAGCCGCCAGCAACGCGGTGCGCGTCTTACCCTCCACGTCTTGCCTCATACTCATGACTGCGTTCTGCTGCGCTCCGTTACTTGCGATCGACCAGTGGTTCATCGTGATCTTCGATCCTGCGACGTCGCACGTTTGTGGGGAAGAAAGCAGCGCGGTGTTTCCGTAGACGTCCAGCCGCCAGGAACACCCGTCAGCAGTATGCGCAGTGAGCGTATGCTCCCCAGCCTTCGAGAAGCTTACAAGTCCCGCTTGTGGTGACGCGCCGGGCTCACTGTCCCCCAGGTACATGAACTGAAGCATGTTGGAGTGCGTCTGGGGGTTCGGTGGGTCGTACGCCCAGTTACCCACAAATAATCCAGTGGAATCGGTGTCGTCTGCTTTTGTGCGCCTTCCTTGCTTCAGCGTGAAATCGCAATCGCCCATAGGCAAATGGCTTTTTGCTTCGATGGACTCGGTTTCATGGTTGCCGTTCACCCGAATGGACCAGTGAGTGATGGTGTAGCTGGACCCGATCACTTTGTTGAAACAGGATTGCGGCGCCGGTTCGAGTTCACTGGACGACCCGTCATCCTTGAAGGTCCAAGTGCACCCTTGGTCTGTCCTGCCCTCCAGTCGGTCACCCTCTTTCCGCGTTATGGTCAGGTTTCCAATCTGCGGAACCACCAGCACGAATGCCTGGTTGGCCTTCCCCGTTGCTGGACATTGAATCGTGCCCACGTTGGCGCCGGTAACGGCACTGGGCTGATCGTAGTTCCAGGCCCCCGCGTATTTGCCGTCCTGCGTCTGAGCTAACGTTTCGCTCGCGAACAAAGAAGCGGCCAGAGATATGGCAAAAACGCCGAATGACATACCGAGCTTCGTTTTCATCGAAAATCTCCTGAACTGAGCATTTGAAATCGTGCATCACTGTTTCTGGAATTAAATATAGTTAACTATATCCAATATAGTCAAGTATCCAAATCTTGAAAATGATTGCGGAAAGTTATAATGGGGAATCCCGATCCTTATGCCCACCAAACGTGAACGGCCTTATCAATCCGCGACACGGCAGCGCCAGGCGGAGGAAACCAAACATCGGATCGTCGCCGCCTCGCGGAAACTCCTCAAGAGCAAGGGCTACTCGGGCATGACGATCGAGGCGATCGCCAAGAAGGCGGAGGTCGCGGTTCCGACCGTCTACGCGGTCTTTGGTTCCAAGACCGGAATCCTGGCCGAGCTCATGGATGAGGCGACCTTCGGTCCCGATTACGAGCAGTTAGTGCGGGAAGCCACGGAGACAGAAGAGCCGCATAAACGACTGCTCTTTGCCGCCAGGATTGCGCGCCGGGTCCACGATGCGGCGAGCAGCACATTTGACTTGATGAGTGGGGCTGGCGTGGTTGCGCCTGAACTGGCCGAGCTGGAGAAAAAACGTGAAGCTCATCGATACGCTGCGCAAGAGTCACTGATTGAGGTCCTGATACGTTCCGGGCATCTGCGGCCCGGCGTAGATACGCAGGCGGCACGAGATATCCTCTGGGCTTTAACCGGACGGGCCCTTTACCGCATGTTTGTCCGTGAGCGCGGCTGGACTTCGCAAAAATACGAAGACTGGCTAGGACAAACGCTGTGTCAATCGCTCTTGCGTTGACGGTACAACCGGCTCCCGAAACCTAAGGAGGTTTCTATTTGAAATCTGAAGTGAAGCCAGGCCGTATCGCCATGCTTGCGCCTCGTCTCACGATTGCGCTCCTTCTCGTGTTCTCTTGCCCGTTGTGGGGGCAGGCCAGCCCGAACACGGCCCCCGGGTACCAGCAAACCTACGATCGCCTACTCCAGCAGATTCGCCAGATTGCCATCTTCGATGACCACGGCCATCCCGGCTTCGCTGAAGATAGTGACGTTGACGCGATGGCCTCTCCACCCGGGCATGCTCCTTTGCGTTTGAGCCTGGACAATCCGGAGCTGATCGCCGCCTCGAAAGACCTCTTCGACTACCCATTCTCCGACAACAGCCCGGAACACATCAAGTGGCTGGTTGCCAAAAAGGCGGAGTTGCGCCGCACCTACCCCGGTTATCAATACTTCGACCGCATTCTGGACAAGCTCAACGTCGAGACCATGATGGCCAACCGGGTCGCCATGGGCAACTACCTCGATCCCAAGCGTTTCCACTGGGTCTTTTTCGTCGACTCGTTTCTATTCCCTCTGGATAACAGCGAATTAACCGCGCGCAACATCGATGAAGGTGTCTACGTTCCAATGCAGGAGAAGAAGCTGAAGCGCGAACTTGCCCAGGCCGGCCTGAGCGCGTTACCCGGAACCTTTCCCGCCTACCTGGCCTTCGTCAGCAACATCCTGGAGCAGAACCGCACCCACGGCGGCGTCTCCATCAAATTCGAGATCGCCTATTTCCGCACCCTGCACTTCGACGATCCGCCCCAGGCCGAGGCGGCGAAAATCTATGACCGCTATCACGCGGGTGGCAAACCTTCAGCTGCAGAACACGGAATCCTCGAAGACTTTATGTTTCGCTATCTGCTGCGGGAAGCCGGGCGCCTCCATCTAGCGGTGCAAATTCACACCGCGGTGGGCACCGGCGACTTTTTCAGTGTGACCGGCGGCAACGTGCTTAATCTTGAGAACGTGCTGCGCGACCCGCGCTACAGCAACGTCAACTTCGTGCTGC
The DNA here is from genome assembly GCA_963746595.1 of uncultured Acidobacteriaceae bacterium. Taxonomy (GTDB): domain Bacteria; phylum Acidobacteriota; class Terriglobia; order Terriglobales; family Acidobacteriaceae; genus PALSA-350. Next base: position 415,692 of record CAVVBS010000004.1, on the reverse strand, counting down.
TGCACGGCGGCTATCCATTCCAGAACCAGGCCATCTGGCTCACAGCGCGAGAGAACGTCTATCTCGACTCATCGTTGATGGGCATTTACTTGTACCCGAAGGATCTGGCCGGGGTGCTGCGCCACTGGCTGCTGCTCTATCCTGACAAAGTCGTCTTCGGCTCCGACGCTTTCCCATTCAATGAAGCTATCGGAGCGGAAGAAAGCGACTGGCTAGCGGTTGAATCCGCACGCACGGCGCTCGCCGCCGCGCTTGCCGGGATGATTCTCGACGGGGAAGTGACCGAGCAGCAGGCGCTGAAATTTGCTCACGGCTACCTGCATGACAACGCCGCGCGTATCTATCCACAACCCATGCAATAGGTCGTTGCTCTAACGTAGAAACTGATCGACGAATCCCTCGCCCAGCCCAACCGCCGTATAGTGACGGCGGCACAGATCAATCTTGGTGAACACGTCTTCGTATCCCAGAACTCCGCCGTCGGGATCGACATAGATCATCGCCCCATTGACCTGGAAGAGGGTAATCATCTCCGGAACATCCGGTTCCACCACCAGCGTATGCGTCTCGCCCGGAGTCTCGTACACATAAGAACCTTCCGTGGCCGTCCAATCGTGCTCCAGGTAATGCCAGCTGCCTTTCAATACAAATCCGTGGACAGGCTGCGGATGCCTGTGGCGCGAAAGCACGCCTGACTTCCGCACACGTAGCAGGTTCATCCAGTAACCCCGGCTCGCGGACAAGCACAGCGGACGGAACCACACATTTTCCATCTGCGGCACCCACAAACGCTCATCCTCTGGGATGGCGTTGGGAATGACCAGCTCAGGGAAGCATTCTTTCGGCTGCGGATGCCGGTAGGGAATCCGCGCGTCCGCCTTGGTTTGCTCCGTAACCGGACGATTCACAGTGAGATTGCTCATTGGTAAACCCTCGCTTTCATACTGCTGCATAGCCTCCATCGACGGGCAAAATCGCTCCCGTGATGAAGCGTGCCGCTTCGGAACAAAGAAATATAGCCGCTCCCGCAACGTCTCCCGGCTCACCCCAACGCTGCATGGGTGTGCGCTGCAGGATAGCGGCAGACCGGCCCTCATCCTCAACCAGCCCCCGTGTAAGCTCCGTGGCGATCCACCCCGGAGCAATTGCATTCACCCGGATGCCTTCAGGCGCCCAGGCAACCGCAAGGGCCTTGGTTAATTGTGCCACCCCGCCCTTTGAGGCCGTATAGGCGGGAATCAACGGGCCGCCAAAATACGACAGCATCGACGCGGTATTAATGATAGATCCACCCGCCGCAGCAAGCCTCGCGCGTGCCCCGACGCACATACGCATGGTCCCGGTCAGGTTGACGTCGATGACCTTTTGAAAGTTCGCCATGTCATATTCTGCGCCGCCGCGAAAAATAATACCGGCGCAATTGATGAGAGCGGCCAGCTCACGAAACGGCTCCAGCACCGCGGCAACCGAATCAGCGGAGGTAACATCAAGCTTGACAGCCGAAAGATGCTCCCTCCGTGGGACCGCGGCGACTTGCTCGTCAGTGAGGCCGGTGGCCGTTACCTCGTAACCAGCATCGGCCATTGCGGTCGCGATGCCAAGCCCAATTCCAGTGGTGCCTCCGGTGACCAGTGCTCGCGGCCGCGAAGGCGATTCTGACACCAAGGTTTAGCTCCCGCTCTCGGGTCGAATGGTATTACAAAGCTAGGCTTGCTTACAATCGCGAGTCACATCGGCCGCTCGCTCACCACGCAATACTGTTTGCCAACATAACCCGATGTGGGCGCCTGCCGCAAATAGACAAGTTTTCCGTTGAAATCTTTCGCTGCCGTGTTTGTGAATTGAATATCCACGATCCTGGCGCAGCCCAGTGCACTCCGGACGACGTGCTCCGGCAGACAATGCATTTGCATATCCCCAACTCCCACGGCGGCTCTGATTCTGGACCGGATGCGCAGAACATGGCGGATGCGAAGCAGCAGGGAAGAGACATCCGGGGCGGCAAAGGAATCTTGTACTCCAAAGACGAGTATTCCATCCGGCGCAAGCACTCGCACAAATTCCCGCAGGTAAGCCGTCGAAAACCGCCGCGGCACATGTTGCAGAACAATGTTGCTGTAGATGAATGAGAAGCTGGCGTCCGCGAAGGGCAATTGCTCTGCGGAATTAGCCACGTAGCGGCAATGTGCATACCGGTTCAGAGACTTAGCCTTGTCAATCATCTGCTGGCGAAATATCCACGCCTACACAAGAGGCAAAGCGCGGCGCCAGGGCCTGCGTTACCCGGCCAACGCCGCACCCAAAGTCCAACGCCTTGCCGCCGTGATTGGGAATGCAGCCAATCGACGTCGAGATGATCTCATGACGGTCATCTATTTCGGCTTCTCCAGTAGCCATGAACTCTCTACCTTCCATTTGCCACCGACCCGGCGATGGTCGGTGAGAATGGCGAAGAGGGCATCGCGCTCGGCAAGCGATTCCCAATTGTTCTTAAGCCTCTCGAGATTCATCATTGAATTCTCCTGAATCTCCCGTCACGGAACCACAGGCCTGCGCGCCACCGCGGTGAACCACAGGCTGCGGCCGCAGTCGGTGCCGTAGAGCAATGTCTTCGAGCCGTCCTCCCATGACGGCTGGATTTGATTGCACGGCACATCCGCGAGCCTGCGCGTCGAACCGGTCCTCTGATCGCGCACCCACAAATTCCACACGCCATCCTCCAGATGGCTATAGGCCATCCAGCGGCCATCCGGCGACAGCGCCGGATAGCGAGACTCCCCCAGCGGCAGTGGTGCGTTGGCGTGCGTTCCGTCGGTCAAATAAATCTGCGGAGGTCGCCCATCCTCCACGGCAGAAAATGCGTACTCCTTTTCCGAAAGAAACGAAGCCTCGTAAACATTGCGCGAGATCGGCGTGAGCGGGACTTCGACGGCGGTCTCAGAGCGAAATCCACGGCGCACCATCAACTCTCCTCTACCGCGTGGTCGCGCACGAAGGCGAGGCTCTGGGCATCGGCAGAGAGCATCGGCTCACGCGCATCGTCAACCACCGCTGCGCCCCGGTTCACGCAAGTTCACAATCGCGGAGTGCGGACTCAACCCTCGCTCCACCCAGATATCAACGGAGTTGCCGGCGAAGGAAAGATCATCGTTCGCAGAGTGTTCAACCGAGAGCGCATCCTGATCCTGCCACACCAGGTGGTAGCCGTTCTGGGTAAATGCAATGTATCGAACCTCCGTCCCTTGTGACCCTGGGTTTGCGGTGAGTAGCGCTTCCGTCCGCAGCGGCAGCCGGTAGGCATACTCCTGCCGCATGGCCCGCTCGAGATGAAGACTGGAATGCACACCGAAGATCAGGGCAGCGGCCATCGCGGCCGTCCAAGCATAGTGGGTCCAGTCCCATGAAGAACCCTCAGCCCTCTGGTCACGCCAAAGCAGGAGATAGATTCCCAAAAGAAGGGCGAGCACCAGAGGAAGCCGCGGAATGTACAGCAGGATCTTCGGGCCAACCATCGCGGTGGGGCTGCTCAGAGGAAAACCGATGCCGAGATAAACGATCAACAGAACGGCCAGCCACCCATACCACTCGCGTTGCAGCAAGAGAGCCGCGAGCACGCACACGGGCAATGCCAGGAGCACAAAGTTATACGACGCCGGTATGGTGGAGATGGCAAGAGACGCTACCAGAAGCGCCGACCACTCCAGCAGGATTCGCCCCTTGGTGCGGTCTTGCCTGCGGATGAGCAAGATGGCCGGCGCCAGCGCCAGCACTTGTAGAGTCGGTTGCAGCAGCGCATAGCACAGCGGAGAGCTATGCCAAGGTTGCGGATTCCATTGCGGCTCGGCCAGAAATAAATAGTGCAGCACGCTGGAGATTGAAGCACTCGCCGTCGCATAGGGCGGCAGGCCCTCGCCGCGCAGCGTCCAGGGCAGAATCTCGTGCAGATAGGTTCGGTGCAGGTTCCAACCGAATACCGCCACAGAGACCGCTAGGGCAGCCATACCCGTAACCGCTCCTGATATCAAAGCGCGCCACGCCCGCCGTTGCACAAAAAAGATAAAGAACAGCACGGGAAAAATCTTTGCCGCCGCGGCGAGCGCTATCAAAACGCCAGCCAAAACATAATACTCACGCAGATAGGCCCAGCAACCGCCCACGATCAACAGCAGCAGAAGCAAATAAAACTGGCCATACAGCAGATTGCGATGGAGTGGAAAACTCAACGCAAAGACCAGCGCGATCCGCCGATAGGGCAATCCAGTCATGGAGCGCAGCAGCCAGCAAAGTGGAACCAGCAAAGCAAGATTCACCAGCAGCCACACATGTTTGGCGGTCAGCGGAGCCAGTCTAGTAAGCGGCCACATGACCAGCGTGGAAAACGGTGTGATCGGTACCAATCCAATCAGCCTGTCATCCAGCGCACGATGGTCCTTCTCGCGTTGCAGCCAGACCCAGTCATACAGCCGGGCAGTGTCGGAGCCTTCATGGGCAATCCGCGCCGACAGATAGTAATTAGGAAAATCGGTGTTCAGCTTGTCCCATGCTCGCGGCATGGTGTGTACGCACAAATAAAGCAGTGCCAGCAACAACACGCCACGTTCCAGCCAGCAAAAGACGCGATGATCCTGAACGCGATGATTATGGAATGCATGCACCACTCATCGTCGCAGGACCAGCGATCGACAATTGTCACCGGCTTGTCACTTGACCGTCATAACTACTCAGACGTCAAGGTTTGGCCCCTGCCGGATGGATCCAGATAGCGTTGCCGCCGCCCGAAACCATGTGGATGTCCAGCACCGTCGTGCGATCCACCGGCCGTTTGCTGAAGGTGATATGCGTCGCATTGCTGCCTGCGTCGGGAGCGTCCGCATAGATCTCAGCGACATACTTGCCCCCGCCCAGGAAGTCCAGCGGCACTTTACTGTTTCGCTCTTCCCAATTCGTCAGCGAGCCAACATACCAATCCTTGCCGCTCCGCCGAGCCAGGGTGATGTAGCGCATTGGCAACCCATCGATCACCCGCACCTCGTCCCACGTTGCTGGGACCTGCTTGATAAAGTCGAAGGCCTTCTGTCCCTTGTACTGTTCTGGATAGTCAGACACCATCTCCAGGGGACTCTCAATCACCACGTACAACGCCAGCTCTTGCGCCCGTGTCCCCAGCGACATCGGCATCTTGTTACGGCCGATGAAGTTCTCCAGATTCGTATTGTTGAAGGCGCCGGGAGTGTAGTCCATAGGGCCGGCAAGCATGCGGGTGAAGGGAAGTGTAGTGTTGTGCACCGGCGTTACCCGGGCTGACCACTTGGAGTACTCCTTGCCCATCACTCCTTCGCGGGTGATCAAATTAGGATAGGTGCGCCGCAGTCCATCCGGTTTAAAGGCTCCGTGGTAATCGATCATCAGGTGGTGTTCGGCGGCTTTCTCCACCACCCGGCGATACCAGTCCACCATCCACTGATCGTCGCGGTTCATGAAGTCGATCTTGACGCCCGCGACGCCCCACTTTTCAAACAGCGGAAAGGCCTGGTCCATATATTTATCGACCGAGGTCCAGTGCGCCCAAAGCCAGATCCGCACATTCTTTTCCTTCGCGTAGCGCAGCAATTCGGGAATATCGACGTCGGGGTTGAAGCGGGTAATGTCTGCCGGATCGGCATAATCGCCAAACTTCGCCCCGGGCGTAGGGAGCGCCCAGCCGGCATCGATAAGCATGTAGGGAAAGCCAGAATCCGAGGCAAACTCAATGTAATGCTTTAAGGTTGCGGTGTTCATTCCCGGGGTAAAATCGACCCCCGTCGCCCAATCGCCCGACCACCAGTCCCAGGCCGACTTGCCGGCCTGAATCCAGGAGGTGTCAGCGATCTTCGAAGGGGGATTCAGGTTGAGAATGATGTTCGACTCGATCAGCCTCCCCGGCGACTCCCCGATCATCAGCACTCTCCACGGCGACTGAAAGGGGGCCGTTGCGTCCACCGCAACCCCGGGCGTATCCACCTTGGGCGATAGTTCGGCCTTCAGGCTGAAGAGCGGCTTATCGCTGCGCAGATACATGCCCGCATAGTTATCGATATGCGCCTCGGTAATCGCCACCCAGCCGGTGCCGGGCACCTCGGCCAGCAGCGGCAGCGCGACCAGCCAGTCCCGATGCAGGCTGCCCACGGTCCTCATCTGGTAATCATCCTCGTAAGAGGATTGAAAGCCGCTCACGACCAGCGGGTACAGGGTCGCGTCCTTGCTGTAGCGGAACTGGGTACGCTCGCTGGTGATGTGCACATTCTTAAGGGAGGGTTGTTCAGGCACGACATACCGAAACGCCACCCCATCGTCGAACGCTCGCACCTCAACCGACAGCTTCGATCCGGATTCGCCCTCAAAGTCCGCCACCAGAGAGTTGTAGTGGTCGCGGACCTCCTTAGTCTTGCCGACCGGGATGGTATAAGTCTCATCTGCGCTGCCCGGCTTGGAGCCCACGTAGTGCATGCCCGGACCGAGCGCCGGCTGCCCCTGCAGGTCCAGACCGAGCTCCGCTTCGTCGAGCAGCCGCTTGCCACGAAAATCAACCGCGTAATGCAGCGCGGCCGGTCCGGCCCCCGAACTTCCATTGGAAAGGACAAAAACGATCTGTCCATTGGGAGAGGCGACCTGCCACCGGTTTTGGCCGGCGTCCTGGGCCGCAGCAAGGAAGGCGGCCGCGAAAACGAAGGAAAAGACGAGGGAAATCCGCAGAAAAGGCATAGTTTCTCCGGGTCGAATGGTATTACAAACGTTCCTTTGCTTCCAATAAGACACTCCCGGCTGCCCCACCCCGGAAATACCTGTCCCAACGCTATGTCTTAGGCGTAGAGTGGGCAGCGAATTTCATTTCATTCCGAGGGGGCTCCCATGTTGAAGCCTTTCCTGATCCTTTCCTCCGTGCTCCTAACCGGCGCTTTGGCGTCAACCCTGCAGGCGCAGCAGGCCGCAACTCCTGCTTCGCCGGCTCCTGCTCCGTCGGGCGCCTTCCAAATCCCGTTGGAAGCCGTAAATCAAGTCAACCCTATGAAACCCACCGCCGAATCCCTGGCCCGGGCCAAGAAAATCTATGGCTACGAGTGCGCCTTGTGCCATGGAGATGACGGGGGTGGCACCGGCGACCTGGCCAAGAACATGAAGGCGAAGATGCCCGATTTCCGTGACCCCACGGCTCTCAAGGGACAGACCGACGGCGGCCTCTACTACATCATTAATAAGGGCAAGGGCGAGATGGAGGGCGAAGGCCCGCGCGTCAAGCCCGACGATACTTGGAATCTGGTGAACTATATCCGTTCCTTCTCCAAGCTGCAATCTGCAACCGCTGCTCAGGGACCGTCCTAGATTCCGCCACGAAGCGTTCGCGCTTCGTCGTCGAAAAACCGCCGCTTTGCAGGCGCTGATCGTTGTGTGTCGCTATTCAACGGGGAGTCGCGCCGTCCGAGGATGGCCGCGAAGTACAGGCTTCTACATACGCGCACGCGAGGATGATCAATTCCCGGCGCAAGGTGTCGAATTGCTTCTCCGCGGCGCCCGATTCCAGCAACCTCCGGCTGATTCCGGCCATCGTCCCTTGGAGCATGGAACCAACCAGTTGCGGATCGGTCGTCAGCGGCTCGCGGGCACTCGCCAACATGTTGACGATCGCCTTATTGGTCCGTACTCCCATCTGCTGCACGATCCTCGCTCCGTCCACATCGGAGCTTACCGAGTAGAGAGCGACACTCGTCTTCGCATCCTTCATCTTGGCGTCAAGGAATGTCGGTGACGAGGGCGGTCACCATTTGCTCGAGTGTTCTACCCCTCTGTTCCTTGCAGGACGAGTTCCACGGCATCGGTAACCTGGGTGAGATGACGTTTCAATGCGGCCTGTAAGAGCGCGCTCTTGTTGGGGAAGTACTGATATAAGGTCCCGACCGAGACACCGGCTCGCGATGCCACCCTGGTCGTGGTCAGCCGCTCCTTTCCGACATTGAGCAAAACCTGAATAGTGGCTTCGAGAATCGCGTCTACGCTCGCAGTCGAACGGGCTTGCACTGGCGATTTACGGGGCTCTAAGAGGACTGCTGAGCGCGGGGGCAAATGCGAACTCCTAACCTGAAGCTTTCTTCATCTAACCACAAGTACCCACGATAAGAGGAGAAACAGAATGACAACACGGTATGGAATCTCGGCAGCAGCTTGCACGCTCCCGGGCACCTCGATGACCTTGAACCGCATGGGCTACGGCGCGATGCAACTTGCCGGTCCGCAGGTGTGGGGACCACCGCGCGACATGGACGCTGCGATTGCTGTTCTGCGAGAAGCGGTTGCAGCCGGAGTGAACCACATCGATACCAGCGACTTTTACGGTCCGCATGTGACCAATCAGATCATCAAGCAGGCGCTTCATCCCTATCCGGATGGCCTGGTGATCGTCACCAAGGTGGGCGCTCGCCGGGGTGCAAGACAAGTCCTGGTTTCATGCGCTTTCGCGTCAGGAACTGATCGATGCCGTTCATGACAATCTGCGCAATCTGGGGGTCGACACGCTGGATGTCGTCAATCTTCGGGTGGGCGGAGTCATGGGGCCATCGGAGGGATCGATCGAAGAACCGCTGACCGTGCTTGCCGAGCTCAAGAGTCAGGGACTGATTCGTCATCTCGGTCTAAGTAATGTCAGCCCCGAGCAGTTGGCGGAGGCTCAGACCATCACGGAGATCGTCTGCGTACAGAACCTCTACAACGTGGCCCACCGCAACGATGATGCTTTCATCGATGACCTCGCGAAGCAAGGCATAGCGTATGTGCCGTTCTTCCCGCTGGGAGGCTTCACTCCGTTGCAGTCGTCGGCGCTCGACGCAGCGGCAGCGTCACTGCAGGCCACGCCGATGCAGGTTGCGCTGGCGTGGCTTCTTCACCGCTCGCCCAACATCCTGCTGATCCCGGGCACATCTTCAACCGCACATCTTCGCGAGAATCTCAATGCCGCGACACTGGAACTCCCGTCCGATGCACTCGCCACTCTTGACTCCATCGGCACAGGCCCCGTGCAGTGATCAGGCTGCGGAAAACTCGCTCAACCAAGGAGATAGCTCTACAGCTAGCGGAAAACTTATATTTTGTCTCAGGGCACGACTTTACAGGCTGCCGAAAAACTCATGTTTTGTGTCAGGGCGTGACTTCAGTCGGGCCATAAATTCAGAATATGACGGGCTAAAGTGTCTGCGTGAGAACGAAAGACACGGCAGATGCCTCCTATCGTCAAGGCCCAGAGGGCCGACCGCTAAACGTCAGCCCAGCCCGTAAGGGCTGGGATAGCAAAACCACGCGATGACGAGCACCGTAGGTGCGGCACCCGTCTCGTCCGATCACATTCAGTATCGTTGGGCACGCATGGTGCCGCGCCTACGGCGCTCGGGATTCTCCTCTGGATCGAAACCCAGCCCTTACGGGCTGGGCTGACGTTTAGCGGTCGGCCCTCTGGGCCTTGGCGATAGGAGGGATCTACCGTGTCTTCTAATTCTCACGCAGACTGTTTAGCCTGGTCTCCCTTGGCCAAGTCCCACGGTGGGAGCCCCCTGCTTTAGTCGCTATCGAGTTCACACTGGCAAACCTTGCCTACAACCTCGCCAGGATGTACGCGGCGACGGCTCAAAACGCAACAGCAACCAGCATATCCCTTTGCCGGGTATTCCTCTGACTAGCTCTCACGCAGACTCTAAAGCCCCTGGGTTCGTTTTTTGAAGGGTACGGGCTTCGGCCCGTACGCAAATGATTCTAGACATATCCGGCTTTAGCCGCTGAGGGACTCATCTCACCTCCTATTTTTCCGCGGCCTGATTCGTCCCCCTGAGCCTGCCGCACGCGCCGAAATTGCACGCAATCCTCGACGATGCCCATGAACACTACGAGCAAACTTCGCCCACTTGCGCGAACAAGCAAGAAAGAGAGGCGTAGATATCGCAACCGGGATTGAAGTAGGGCACCCCGCGGAACACAGCGCACCGGGCTGAGCAGATGCCCATGGCATTGATCATTATGGGTGGGCGCGGAGTCTCTTCCTTTCAACGCGGATGCTGGGCTCCATTTCAGCGCGTGTCCTCCGCTATGCGCATTGCCCTGTCATGCTCGCGCATCAATCAAGAGCAACCGAAAGCCTCGAGTTCCGTCGGGTCCCCCTACCCTTATTCCATAAGCGCAGGCTTCCCGAAGTTCCGGGGCCAGAGTATCCTTCCAGCACGGCTGGGCGGCCGGATGCTCCGGAAGGGAAGGACGCTCTGAGGAACTCGACGCTGTTGCCTACGGAGAGAAGGAGAACATATGTTGACAGCCGGAAAAGCGGTTAAAGTCACTATCTACTTGAGTGAGGGCTCGAAGCACCAGGGTGCTTCGACCTACTCGAGCATCCTCGACTACCTCTTCTTCCGCGGCGTATCCGGCGCCACTGTGTTGAAGGGGGTAGCAGGCTTCGGCGCCGACCACCATATGCACTCTTTGAGTATTGTCGAGATCTCTGACCATCTTCCGGTGAAGATCGAGTTCATCGAGACTCGAGAAAAAGTGGATGAACTGCTCGGGAAGTTGGAGGACATGGCCGGCTCAGGCATGATCGAGGTGCAGGAAACGACGATTGCCAAACCTGCGCGAGTTTCCAAGCCCAAGACCGCTCCTGTGGCCGCGCACGTGAAGATCGAGGGCAAAGCAAAATTGATGCGCATCTACCTCGGGGAAAGCGATCAATGGCAGGGCAAACCGCTCTATGAGGCCCTGGTGCGTGCTATGCGGGCGAACGATCTCGCCGGCGTGACCGTTTATCGCGGCATTCTCGGTTACGGCGCCCACCGTAGGGTCCACAAAGAGAAACCTCTCCATCTTTCCCACGATGCTTCGATCATGCTTTCCGTCGTCGACACGGAAGAGAAGCTGCGCGCCTTTATGCCCCTCGTGGACCAGATGGTTGCTGAGGGGCTGGTCGTTCTCTCCGACGTAGACATCATCAAGTATGCCCATCGTGCCCCGGAGATCGATGCAGACAAGGGGTAGCAAGATGAGTCGCTGCACCATCGGACTCAAAACAAGATGATGCGACTTCAAAAATCCGATTCGTCTCTAGCCGCGACTCCCTATTCCCCTTACGGCGATGCGGCCCGCGAGGGCAGGGAATTGGCGCGGAGCGGCCGATGAGCAATGCTGTGGTCCAGCCACATGCAACACCGAGGCGCGCAGCCAGGTGGCTGCGCAAATTGGGCCTGGCGCTCGTCTGGCTTGTTCTGGCAATCCTTTCCTTGTGGGCGATGGCAGCTCTGTACATCGACGTCCGCCTGCCTGCATTGCGGCTCCCACTGACGGTTCTTTACGCAATCGTCCTGGTTGCGATTGTGGCCAAGTATAGGCTCCGTGCGCGATCCGCCCTGTTATGCCTCGCATGTTTTTGCCTGGTCCTCGCGTGGTGGTTTCGCTTGAAACCGGCAAACATGGCGGACTGGCAGGCAGATGTGGATCGGCCAGCCTGGGTGGAAAGGCATGGAGATCAACTGATCATCCACAACTTGCGTAACTGCGACTACCGCACCGAGACCGACTACAGCAATTGTTGGAGCGATCGTACGGTGAGTCTGTCGGATCTGCGCGGCGGGGATCTATTTTTCACCACCTGGGGTGTGCGATGGATCGGTCATCCGATTCTGAGCTTCCAGTTCGGCGATGGCCGGCACATCGCGTTTTCCATTGAAGCTCGCTACAAAGGCAGACAGGACTACTCCGCGATCCTGGGATTCTTTCGCCAGTATGAGCTCATTTTCGTAGTCGCTGATGAGCGCGACGTAGTTCGTCTCCGCACGAACTTTAGAAAGAACGAAGAGGTTTTCCTCTACCGCACGCGCATGGATCCGGAGACCGCACGCGCTATTTTCCTAACCTACGTCGACTATCTAAACCAACTGAAAGATCGCCCCGAATGGTACAACGCTCTCACCCGAAATTGCACTACGGCCATCGACAAGCAAATCGCCGCAGACATGGCTGACCCTCACCCTTGGAACTATCAGTTTCTGTTGAACGGGACATTGGACGAACTGCTATATGACCGCGGCCGGCTGGTCACCGACGGGCTATCGTTTCCTGAGTTGAAGAGCCGCGCACACATCAATGCAACCGCAAGAGCAGCCGACAACTCCCCGGACTTCTCCGCGCTGATCCGAGCCGGTCGGCCCGGCTTTGACAACAAATGAATGGCTCGTGCTCGCATCCCTGTAGCAGTGAGCAAATCTACGACGAGATACGAACAACAGCGAGCTGTAATCTTCTGATAAACTCAGGTCTGTCGCTGCGACGGAGCAGGTTGGAGTCGAGTCAGACCGAAAACCAGTGCCGGAGGCAGCGAAAAACAGAAGCGAACGACCCGGGCGAGCTCGTGATGTCGTTCATTCTAAGTGACATAGGCTAATTTTTAGCCCGCGTCTTGGGGACGTAGCTCAGTTGGTTAGAGCGCTGCCCTGTCACGGCAGAGGTCGCGGGTTCGAGCCCCGTCGTCCCCGCCATACAAAGCAAAAGACTTAGCTTCGTATGGGATCTCATGTGACAACCCACAATCCAGCCCACATGTTTATTGCACCATCGTTGAAGCCATCCCCAGGGCTTCAAGGTACTGCCCCTGGGCGTGGTTTCCAGTCGCACTCGGCTGACGAAAAACAGTAGTGGTGGTCGCGCGCAATAGCATGTAGGTTGCATTTCACCTAAACCACAACGTCTGAGGGAGACTCTATGGTCGTGATCATGGTGCACTGTCCTGCACTGCCGGGTACGGACGCGTCGGAGGCACTTCCAGCGCGCCAATGCTCCTGCGCGAGAGCGAATGGAAAAAAATGTGTGTGGGCAACGTCACCGGAAACCAATTGGAGAGATACTCCTCCGGCTCCTGCCGCAATCCCTGCTCGGCGCTGAACTGCGTGCGCCACCAGTCGTTGACCGCCGTCCGGTTGAATTTCGGGTCTTTGGGAACGCCGTCTTCCTCAAGTTTCTCCAGCAGCTTGGCAAGCCCTGCACCCCAGGATTTCGCACACGGCACAGTATTGAGGCGGGTGATTTCGATGGTGATGTCGCCGTGCGGCAGATCGTCGATGTGCAGCGGAATGACAAAGTCCTTCAGTTTTTCCTTTTTGGCTACTCCCTGCGCAAAATGCAGCTCCTTGAGCGGGCCGTCCTTGGTGTTCGATGTCCGGGAGAGCACGTACAGCACCTTGGCCGCGCGGGTTTTGATTGCCTCTTCGATATCGTCCCAGAACACCTCGCCGCCCAGCAGCTTTGTGAGATCGCACCATACGCGGTAGCCTTCGTTGGCAAGCTGGAGCGCCAGCCACAAAGTAAATTCATTGTCTTCCGGATTGGCGTGGCTTAAGAGCAAGGTGTCCCTTGCTGGTTTGACCGGCGCGGGTTCGGTCATACGACCTCTTCAGTGCTTGCCGATGCGGCGCTCCAGGGATGGCAGTTTGCCTTGATGGCGGCGTAGTTCTTGTCCAGTTCAGGCTCCAGCAGCAGAAGCGCAGCGATCCGGCGCACGATGTGCGTGAACTCCCTGGCCTCGTCTTTCGTGATGTCGCGCACGAGCACCTGGCGCTCGCGATAGCTGAGCCATTTCTTGAGCACCTGGTATCCGCCAATCGCGTATTCCCAGACGTCCTCCGGCACGTTGCTCCAGAAAGTTTCGTTGTTGAGGTAGATGTCAAGGGCCTGGGAGCCCCAAAGCGCCGTTACGTGCTCCGGTTCAAGCCCCAGCTCCTTTGCGCCTTCTGTGATGGCGTTCATCTCGTCGGCGGTGAAGTCGCGGCGTTTCTCGATGCCCCTGCCCGGCATCACGATGTCTTTTTCTTTCTGGCCATGACCCCAGCCTGCCGTGATGGCAAGGCTCAACCCTTCTGCGGCCCCGTTACCCGCCCGAGCAGAGTCAATTCTTTCCTGAGCTTGCCGGTGGCGATGCCCAGCGCGGCGCTGTCCATGTCGAGGAGCTGCCCGGCCGTGATTCCGAGCTGTGCCGAATGCTGGAGTCCTGCGAGAGTCGCGGGTAAGGGAATCCGCGGCCAGTTCGCGCGCACCGCAGAAACGTGCTCCGACAGATAGAGGGGCGTATAGAGAATCGCCAGGGCGTGAAACCAGACAGACCGGCTCAGTGCCTCATCTTCATCGGGATTCGCACTGGTGAGCGATGCCAGATATTGCCGCACTCCCTGCGACAGATTCGCCGTCGTACCGTTGTGACCCAGATGTTCATACATGGTGCTCTGCTTACCATTCGAGATGCCCTCGGCGGGGGATGTGCGTAGCCGGAGCGGAATGGCTACGACGTTGGGACGCAGCAGATGATAGTCGGGCAAGGCGGATGTGAAGAATGCGGGGCGGCCTTCTTTCGGGCGTTCGGCAGAACGCCGGACTATGAGGAAACTTTCCTCGTCGGCGCGCTGAGAGAGCAGCTCCGGACGGGGCCTGTTCCAGAGCGGCGATGCGGCGCTTAGAAGCACCAGCGGTGGTCAAATGGATAGAGCGCATAGCGTTTTACTTTCGCTTCGTCGAAAATCTCGGCCTTGATCAGCTTCTTGCGCGCCTTCTCCGGCTCGAACATGCCCGCCTTTTTGGACAAGCCGTTCTCCAAAGCGGCAAACGTCGCCCAATCGGTTTTGGGGTCAAAATACGCCGTCATGCGGTCGCGCAATGTTTCCTTGTCATAGGCCATGAGAGCGCCGCGCCGCATCTCCTGCAGGCCGCTGATCTGCTCCTCTTCGGCCAGATCCACCACGGCGGGCCAGGAGGCGTAATTGACTTCGGTGTTGGACGGCCGGAAGGAGAAACGGTTCGCGGCGACCGGCTCGACCTGTTCGTACTGCGCATCGAAATTCTCTGTGTCTTCGAGAGTCTTAAGCAGCGCGGCCCGTTTATCTGTGCCCCAGAACTCGCGGTAACGGACGTTCACCGGCTCCTTGTTTCCCGTCTTGGCAAAAAGGCCCACCGACGTTCCCAGCCTTATACCTTCACGGTTGTATTCGGTCGAGAAAATACTGGGGTCCGGCTTTCCATCGGGCGTGAGCTTGCCCGTCTCCCGGCTATCGCCATTGAGGCAATCAAGCCAAGCGTAATTGAATTCCTCGCACAGGCGCTTGCGCACGACAACGAAGGAGGGATCGCTCAGATACGAGTAGCTGGAAATGTAGCAGACGATGCCGCGTTTACTCATTTCGGCGATGCGCCGCTCCGCCAGGCGGAGAAAGCGCACGTACAGCTCGTCAAGATTGTATTTGCGGATTTTCCATTCGGTGGCAAGGCCTTCCTTGTACGGCTCGACCAGCCCCTGCTCTTCCTCCGGGCTCACTCCGGCAAAGGCGGAGTAGGGCGGATTGCCGAGCACTACGAGAATCGTCTTGTCGCGCTTGACGAGTTCTGCGGCGTCCCGCTCCTCTTCCATCTCCGGGAACATGAGCTTCTGCTTGAGTCCCTTGGACGGATTCCACCCGGTAAGTGCGTTGGTGAGATACACTCCGACACGTTCGTGAAGTTTTTCCGACAATGGTGCGCCCAGATTCTGCAAGAACAATCCCAGCTGCAGGTGCGAGACCACGAACGGCGCGGGCAGCAGCTCGAATCCGAAGACCCGCTCCATCGCCGCCGTCTTGATGTCTTCGGCGGTCAGCGCGTCGCCGCCATTGGCCTTGAGCGTCGTCTCAATCTGACGCAGGACTTCGACAAGAAACGCCCCGGTGCCGCAGCACGGGTCGAGCACGAACACGTTGGGGTCCGCGAATCCGTCCGCGACATGCAGCTGCTCACGTAGCACGGTGTCGATGCGGGCAACCATGTAGCGCACCACGTCGGGCGGTGTGAACCATACGCCCAGGCGTTTGCGCAGCTCGGGATCGTAAGCTGCCAGGAACGGCTCATAGAAATACTGGACCGCATGATGTTCCTCGAAATTGGAAAAGAACGCGGGCCGCTCCACGCGGTTGAGCGCCGTCTGCGTCCAGTTGAGCACTTCCTCCAGCCCGAGGGACTGAAGCTTTTCGGTGTGGCGAGCTGCTCGAAGAGGGTTTTTATCATCGGCACGTGCAGTGACCACGCCGCCTCGTGCCAGTTGAACTTGTCCTTCGGGCCCGGTAGTCGGGCGTTTGCACCACAGGACCCACGCGGAGAAGACGCCATAGAACAACGTCTGCACCAGTGACGAGCGGAAGAAATGCTCGCCGTCCTCGCCCGTGAATTTCAGACCGAGCGCCTCCTCCAGCGCGGTGCGCAGTGTCGCCAGCCCCGGCAGATCCGCCTGTACCTCGATGCGCGCCTTGGCATCGCGCGCGTAGGACAAGAAACCACGCCACTTCTTTGGGTGCCGTGAGCGGCGCGGCCTGCAACAGCACGCGCGTGAGGTATTCGTTGAACGACTCGCCGATGGTTTCCGTCAGTTTCTTCGGATTGTCGATTAATTTCCAGAATGCTTTTTCGGAGGGCGCAATCGTGAAAGCCTCCAGCTGCGTCGGTTGCCCCTGCACCCTGGCCACAATCACCCACTGCCGCAGGTTGGTGACGACCACGAGTCCGTATTTGCTCAGGTATTTTGCAACCTGCTCGCTGCCCGCAACTGCTTGGACATCCTCGTCGGGGGCTTTGATTTCCAGCACGCCACGCGCAGGAATCATTCCTTCCGCGAGCGGGTCGTCGGCTTTGGATTTCTGGTCGGCCGTTATCAGCGCGCCGTCAGGCAGGCCCGCGCCGATGCTGTGCGGATGAATAATGCACAGCGCACCCTTGGTTTGAGCTGCTTGCCGATGACATTGAAAAGATTCGACAGATAGGGATAGTAGGACGTTTCCTTTACGCCGTCGCCGCTTATGTGCGTGTCGCGTAAGTCCGTGAAAAAACTCTCGATATGGGCGTTGTCAGGCAACCTCTAATTATCACCCACGCGAGGCCGCTGCGGTGATGCTGCAAAACGCTTCATGGGTGGCATCATACTCCCGATCCGGAGGCTAGTCGTCGAATCGGGCTACTGTGCCTTACCAACAGCTGGTGGGATACCCGTTAAACATCTTGACGACCCGTGAGCCGGTTATGTTGGCGGCAATATCTGATTGGCATTTCTGCGCAGACAAGTTCAGTCCGTTGAGGTTATCCTCGGGTGGTTTCTGATTCATGAGCATATCCAGCAGAAGAACACCGCTAACTAGAATGAGGGACTGATCCATGTGGGCAGCAGCCTGCTGCGCATGTCTTGCCCTGTTTCTTTCCAAGAACGCTTGTTGTTTTTGCTGAAATTTCACCCGATAGGCACGCACGTCGACGCCATTTTTCTCCAGATAATCCATCTCCTCTGGAATTGGGTCGTCCATCAGTATCAACGCTATTCCCCTCGGCTTGTCGACGGGGCCACCTTTCCCCTCGTAAATCATCGTCGCCAGACGAAAGCGAGTTTCGTGATCAAGCCTGCCATTCTCTACGGCAATCGCGTAATACTTGCGCGCGTTTGCGAAGTCCGGTGGTAGCTGGCAGTCGGGACTGTAATAGGAATGCGCCAGGAAGGAAGCGGCACTACCTTTATATCTGTCCGGAGCTTTTTGAAACCACTCATAATCCTTCTCGCGACTCCAATCCATCCTCTTCTGACAGTTCTTGAGGTAGGTCTCCGTACGCCACGGCTCCTGTGTTTGGCACCAGGACGACCCTGAAAGGACGGCGACAAGCGACACAAACAAGCAGTACCTAAGCATGCGCGCGAGGATACCACGTTTGGGCCGGCCTTCACGTCGGGAGACATGAATTATTTTCTACCCCAGGTCCTTCCTCACTTCCGCGGCAAGCTTCTCCAAGTACGATTCGTTGATGTCCAGCTCATTTGCCAGGCCCTTGACCAGCGCTTTGGACGGCGGGGTCTTACCGTTCCAATGGGGGTGGAGAAGGCGCCGCGGGCCGGCCGGAGATAACGCATGGTTCACGCCAGGGTAGGCTTGCACAGTTCTGAGGTCAAAATCCGTCCATATCCGATCTCACCGTTAAGATGCGGGTTTACCGTTGGCACCACCTACTCGATGCCATACCTGCTTATCTCTAATCTCCTTGCCATCCTTCGATTTTGAGTTACCCTCTATTGTCATCGTGTTGCCATCCGGCGACAGCGAAATATGGCCTTCGTTCGTAGAGCCGTCTGCTTCCTGGTTGTGCTGGACCAGCGTACCGTCTTGGTCTCTCGTAAAACCAGTCTGACCGCTGGGTTTTCCATTCACCAACATCGGGTGCTTACTCCCGTCCGCCGGCCCGCTCCATGCATACCAGAACGCCTTCCCTTTATCGTCTACACCGTGAACGCGAAATGACAGCATCTGTGGCGTATCCTTCTGAATCGTGCCCGCCATCGATTTGGGAGCTGGTTCGGAGCCGAAGTCGCTCTGAGTAATATCCAGCTTCCAATTACCAGCCATAGAGGGCTTATCCTGCGCCAAGCCGGTCGAGACCGCGAGGATGGCCCACAAAAACGCTATATTCTTCATGCTCCCTCCGCCAGCGCAGAATCGTAGCTGGTTCGTTTATGCCCGTCAAGAAGTTTGCCTCACGGCGCATTGCAGGCCGAAAGTGGGACGAGCCGCTACGTTTTCGGCCTTCTTCTTGAGGTAAGCACCGATAAAGCCGCTGAAGCCGGACGATATAGCCACGAGCACTATCCATGCGAAGTGTTCATCGAATACGTAGAGAAGAAAGCTGGTCTTTCAGACAAGCTGTGAACGGCTATTGCGTTCCTATGTTGTCAAGTTCCTCTTGGAGCGCGAAAGAGTCTAGCGTTGCGAGCGGCAGGCTTAGGAACAGGCTGATCCGCCTGTCAAGCGTGACGAACGCCTGATGGAAAGCACGCTCAACTTCTTCTTGGGTTCCGCGGACTACGGCAGGATCGGGGACACCCCAATGAGCCGTCAAGGGTTGTCCTGGCCAAAAGGGACAAGTTTCCTTCGCGGCGTTGTCACAAACTGTGAAGACAAAATTGAGTTTGGGGGAATCTGCCTTTGAGAACTCATCCCAAGACTTACTTCGAAGATGCAGGAGCTCGAAACCAGCATCCTCGATTTGCTTGATGGCCTCGGGTCTCACTTTGCCTGTCGGATGACTTCCAGCACTGTAAGCGGTAAAGGTTGGAGCGCCCTTGTGATTCATGATTGCTTCAGCCATGATCGAGCGCGCCGAGTTCCCAGTGCAAAGAAATATCACGTTGTAGTGTGGCATGGTTGGGTTCCTCAAAAGTCCTACGCACAGCAGGTGGGACCGCAGCACCTCTGAGCTGCCCCAGACTTCAAGGCGTAAACCTTGACGCTGGCCGCAGCCTGATTCACGTCATACGTCGATAGCAGAGACGAAAGATCCTCGTGAAGCGTGGTGCTTCCAGGAAGCTCCGATGTCATGGTTGGAGAACAACAGGCAGATTGATTTTCGATCTTGGCGTATGCGTTTAGGTCTGATCCACTCTCAACGATCTCAACGAACTCGAAGCCGGCTTTCAGCAGTTCCTCTCGATACGTGTCGATATGGATGGCTCCGCTGATGCAGCCCACATAGGCTGCGAGGCTTGAAGCAATCGCTTCAGGCAGTTCGCCCTTTAATGCAATGTCACTGATCGCCAGCCGTCCCCCCGGCTTCAACACCCGAGCAATCTCCCGAAATACTGCAGGTTTGTCAGGGGCAAGGTTGATCACACAATTGCTGATGACGCAATCCACCGACGCATCCCCAAGCGGCAGTTGATCGATGTTGGCAAGATGGAACTCGACATTCTTGTAGCCGCCTGCTTCAACATTTGCTCGCGCCCGTTCGATCATCGCAGGCGTCATATCAATGCCGATTGCGCGGCCTTCTGGTCCAACCAGCTTCGACGCGAGAAAGACATCCAACCCACCCCCCGAGCCAAGATCAACTACCACCTCACCTCTCCTCAGGCGAGCTGTGCCCGTGGGGTTCCCACATGACAGGCCCATGTTCGCAGCCGCAGGTATCGAGGCCAGTTCCTCGGTTGAGTACCCAAAGGCTTCAGCGACCGCTCTGACACCTTCGTGGTCGGTAGAAAGCGAACTCTGCGCAACGGAACCGTATTTGGACTTCACTGAGTTCAGCAAAATCGCATCGGTCTCCACCGACCCGTCCGAAACCGCGCGACAGGACTTCTCTGACAGCGTTCCTTCTGACATTTGAATCCTCCTCACATCTGTGTATGCGAATATAAGTCCATTGCAATACATCTGTCAAAGCGCATATATTGGGAGAATGGCGGCGAAGCAAGGATTCAGCTTGGAACGCTTCTTTCAGGCTCTGGGTGACAACACTCGCCTGCGGCTCCTGAATCTCATGGGAGAGCAGGAGATTTGCGTTTGCTACTTTGTCGAGATCCTTGGCCAGCCGCAACCAAAGATCTCCCGGCACCTTGCGTATCTTCGAAGTGCTGGCATAGTGTCCGCTCGACGTGAGGGGAAGTGGATGCATTACCGCATCGTCATGCCACCTCATGCGGGAGCAACGCAGATCCTTAAGCAGACGATTGGGTGGCTGAGGGAGGATCGATCGATGCAAACGGATCGTACTCGGCTGTCCAAGGCATGCTGCACCCCAGCGAAATTTGTCGCACTTGAAGGCGCACCGCCGCCAACACAGCTCAAAGAGTTGTGGTCCTAGGGTCGTCTCAGCTTTGCATGCTGCCCCCAGGTGAAAGCCCCTTCGCTATTGCGTAGTTCAGTTTGCCGATCCTCCGTGAGCTTTCCGCAAGCTTGCGTGAGTTAAGGGAGCAAATGCGTTCAATACTTCCGGTGTGGCCCTCATTCGGGTCCCCTCTTTTCCCCCTTGCCGTTCCCGGCCACTTCCGACGAGCTTTCGCGACCCGACCATGAACTGGAAAAACCGCACGGGGACTGGGATGTCGTCGAACTCGTGAACCGCGAGGGGCACGTGTGGCAATACGTGAACGGCAAGGTCGCCAACGAAGGAACCGACGCGTTCCCCGCCAGCGGCAAAATCCTCTTCCAGTCCGAAGGCGCCGAAGTCTTCTTCCGCAACATCAAGGTTTATCCGCGGAAATAACCCTGGAAGGCGCACCCTACGGCAGAAACAGAGATGGTGCGTCTTCTTGCGTTCCGAGGGCATGGTAAATGTTTTGGGAATAGCGTGGCACACTGTTCGCCTACACTAAGGGGGGAATGCATCATCGCGCTTTTGATTGGACGACCGCGCCGATCCGTGATGAGCTACGGAGGAGGTCATCCAATGGTCGATGCGCTTGTCGGCATAGCAGCCACGATTTACATCTTCAAATTCCTCATAGGCCTCTTCAGACCGAATCCAGCAGTTTGGCGCTGCTTACAAGTCGACGGTGGCTGTGGCTACGGGCCAGAGCAGGCGTGCGAGTGCAGCGATGAGGCCAAAGAGTTGTGGATCAGGCAAGGCTGCAAGGAGTTTCACCTGAAAACATCTGGTTGATGTGCTTGATTGCTTACGAGGAGGGAGGATGCCTCCGCCTGAGGCGCGGGACTACGCGCAACCGACCCGTCGACGAAACGGTGACAGGCGTCGACTGCTTTCGGGGGTTTCGAGGACGACTAGCTCAACCCGCATAGAAAATGCGTTCCAGTGCGAGGAGATAGGTGGGGCATCTTACCTGGGAATTTGCTGGAAATTTGCGGGACCGGACGGAACTACCCCCATCATGAAAGCTTTGCCGGCCAGACAAGACACCCCTGCCTGACGGCGTCATTCCTCTTCTTCCTTCGGCCAGGAAAATGTTGGTCTGGGCCTTCTGGAATTAGGCGCCGTGCGGCAATCGTGCTTGCCCCATATATCGCGCAAACCGCAGCATCCCTCAAACTTCTCGGCACGCTAACTATCCCTCAAATGGAAGGTGTTTACTTCCAGATAACCTCCCCTTCTTCCTCATCTTTTTGAGTGAGCCCTATGGACGCGAGCGGCGCGGCGGGATAGCGTCATATCAGATGGACAAGCGGGTTCAATCCTTGACCCACGCAAGCAACCTGTTACATAGACACACAGACGTACACTTACCCAAAGAAATAAGAAATACGGGAAGAAACACATCGTTTCCGGAGCTAACCAAAGATCAGCGTTAAATCAAAACCGCGAGAGTTGCAAATCATGACACTCGGACAAAACCCCGTTAACTCTACCCACTCCCTCCCAACACTAGCTGCCATAAACCGCCGGCGCAGAGAGCTCCTTGCTTACCTGGACCGCCACGAAGCGGCGAAACCAGCGAACGCACCTGGAGAGATTCTCGATGAGGACCAGGCTTACCTTCCAGAAGAATCCCGTCCCTTCGACGGCCAGCAAGAAGCTCAGGAACTCCAGGACTCATATCCGGAGGAAGATACCGAGCTATCCGCCCCGCCTCCACCCGCACTAGCCGTCCCGGCTCTCTACGGTATCGCTGGTCGCATCGTTTCTAGCCTCGATCCGCACACAGAGGCCGACCCGGCCGCCGTCCTCCTCCAGTTCCTGGCCGCCTTCGGCAACCTCGTCGGCCCAGCGCCTCACTGCCGTGTCGGTGCCACGCGCCACGGCCTCAATCTCTTCGTTGTCCTCGTGGGTGAATCGAGCAAAGCCCGCAAAGGGACCAGCTGGCGCCAGATCTCCAGCCTCCTCGCCGAGGCTGAGCCGCTCTGGCCTGCGCGCAACGTCACCAGTGCTCGCCCCACACCGGGCACCATCCTCCATGCGCTGCGCGATCAACAAGCGGTCGCCGATTCCCGTTTGTTCCTGCTCTCTGAGGAGTTCGCGTCCGTGCTCCATGCCCTCGGCCGCGAAACCAGCCAACTCTCCCCTCTGCTCCGCTGCGCTTGGGATGGCGGCGATCTCTGCGCCCACGACGGCCACCGCCCCGTTCAAGCCACTGCGGCTCATATCAGTCTGGTGGGTCACGTCACACAAGCCGATCTCGTCCATCATCTCAGCCACACCGAATCGGCCAACGGGTTTGCCAATCGCTGTCTGTGGACCAGCGTGCGCCGCAGCAAATCTTTACCCGATGGCGGCAGCCTTCCCTCCGAACGGCAGTCCGCCCTGGCCGCCGAGCTGCGCCGTGCCCTCGACTGGGTGCACGCCCAAAATGGAATCCTTTTCTCGCGCACCTCGGCCGCGCAAGAGCTGTGGAACGATCGCTATACTGCCTTAAGCCAGGGTCGCGAGGATGCATTCGGCGCCGCAACGAGCCGCGCCGAAGCCCAGGTCCTGCGACTTAGCGCCATCTATGCCGCACTCGATAGCAGCTCGCTTATCGACCTCTGCCATCTTCAAGCCGCCTTGGCCGTTTGGGAATACTGCTGCGCCAGTGCCTGCCTCCTCTTCGACACCGCTCCCATCGATCCCACCGCCCGGCGCATCAGCCAGGCCCTCGATGTCACCCCGCAAGGCCTATCCAGGGTCCAGATCAGGGCCCTCTTCAATCGCCATGTAAGCAAAGAGCGCATCGACCTCGCTCTCGAACAACTGATGACCCTCGGCCTCATCAATTGCCGAACCTCCGCCGGAAGGGGACGGCCCGCAACCCTCTGGGGCAAAGTCGGAGACCCGACACTCATCACCCCGGAGACTTATGGCGCATAGGGCGCTTAGGGCGCACACTTTCCCCCACCGCGTTCTCTATGCATCGAGCCGGCGTCTGTCTTGTTTTATTGAGACTTTGGCCCGCCTTCGACCTGGCCTGACCTTACTAGCCGAGCGGGTGTCTCAGGGCGCTAAAAGAGCCATCCGGCACCATCAGCGTTACAACCCTGCTTTGGGCGGCCCTCTTGTGAGTCGAGGTTTGTTCCAGGGCCTCGAGCTTGCGAGCGAGCTCTTCGTGTTTGCGCTCGGCGACGGCGTTGCCGCGGAAGAGATCGATGGCCCGGCGTTTGGCGGTTGAAGGTGAGCCACGCCGCGAAAATATCGGGGACGCCAGATTGCAGCCACTCTGAGCGTCGCCGCCGTACGGTCGAAGTTTTCTTTGAGGCGAAGACCGTTTGTCGGAGCAAGTAAACCCAACGGATCAGGGGATTTCCCTGAATTCGCATAGAATGATGGTATTAGGGGAATCAGCGCTGGATTCTCTTTGCAGAATAGGCTCTCCCATGCTGACCAGACCGATTCATGCTGTCCAATCTCACGACGTTATCTCCAGACCGATTCGCACTCGTACAACGGAAGCTTCGGGATTGCTCGGCTGGTCCAGTTTTTTCTTTGCACTTCTTCAAAGTGTCTGCACGTTTTTCATCGCGGTAAGCGGTCTCCGTCTGTTGATTGGAATAACTTCCCTAACTGTGAGCACAGGTTTCGTCGCGGTGCTGGATCGATTCCACGTGAACTGGATTCGCATTCCCATGATCGCGATCGCGCTCGCGGGCGCACTGCTGAATCTGGTCGTTCTTGCACAAGTCCGACATCTTCGCAGCCGTCCAGCTTCACAATGGCGTATAAAGCCACCCAGTCTCCGCACGCTGAGGATGGAACGCATACAGTTTGTTCTCTCCATCGCCACTCTGATCCTTATCGGACTCGAAGAATATTTTCATATCCACCACAGTCACACGTTGTGACTACCACAGCATTTGCTCTGAGGAGTGCCGCACTCGATTGAAGGCGCAGGACCACGATTCAGTGGCCCCGCGCTCGCGCAATCTGTTTAGATGGCGGCGAGTCCTTCATTGCCGGCGTTTCGGATATTTCAAGGTGTCATTCGACACGGGTCGCGATGCCGTTAACGTTCGCGTTCAGTTTGGTGACCCCTGTTCGCTCTTCTTCATCATCGAGCGAGTGCGCGCAATATTCGATCTGGACGCGGGCTGGGCAACGATCGCTCGAACGCTGGGAACTGACTCGGTCCTGGCTTCATATATCAGGTGCGATCCCGGATTGCGAGTTCCTGGTTGCCAGAATGCTTCGAATTTGCGACGCGAGCGATCTCTGAACAAGAGATCGATATCGGGCGAGCCAATGCACTTGCAGGCCGCATTGTGAAAGAGTTTTGGCAGCCATTCGGCCCGGTCGGCGGTATTACCCATCTCTTTCCCACGCACGAGGTTTTAGCCAATGCGGACCTTGAATCGATCGGATTGCCGCGATTGAAAGCCGATGCCAATCGGGCGCTCGCGCGTGGCGTTCGTGATGGACAGATCGGTTTTGAAAAAGTTGCAGACTCGGGTGCGCTCCTCACTCAGCTCGTTCCTTTGGCGGAACGAGGCGCAGCGGTCATATCCTTTCAGAACGGCGTTCAGAAGGATGAGCTTCTCTTGAAGTCCCTTCCTGCTCGGTCCGTCATGGGAGGAGTGAGCTATATTCCGCCGCCATCCAAGAGCCTGGCGTCATCCGACATTTCGGTCCAATTCAAACTCTCGTTTTCGGAGAATTTGATGGTGTGCTCTCACAGAGAGTACGGGATCTCCTTAGCGCCTGTGAGAGCGCCGGCATCGGGGCCAGGATCAGTAACGAGATCGAACGGGAGATTTGGCAGAAGTTCGTCTTTCTTGTCGGTTTGTCAGCTACAACGACCGTCATGCGTCAATCGATCGGAGCGATCAGAAGTAACGCACAGGCCCGGAACTTCCTGCTTGGCGTCATGCGGGATGCCGTGAACGTCGGACGTGCTCGAGGGGTGGTGCTGCCTGAGGATTATGCAGAACAACGATTGGCGTTTTGCGACACTCTGCCTGCTGAAATGACAGCTTCGATGTATCAGGATCTCCTTCGCGGGAATCGCCTCGAGTTGCCCTGGCTGAGTGGAGCGGTTGGCGCAGTTGGGAGATCAGACCGGTGTCCCGGTACCCCTGAACAGAGCCGTGACCGACATTCTTGCACTCTACGTCGCCGGTAACAAATCAAAATAATCGCCACTCCTTGCTCCCGCGGAGACCTGCGCTCGTTAAGGCCCAATACGCATGAACTCCAGATCGATGCGCGCGTGAAGCCGTTCGCTGAAACCTACAGGAAGTTCGAAGACGCGATCATCGGCAGTCAAAATGATCACGTTGCGCGTGGAGTCGAGAATGGCCGAGCAGATCTCGCAGTGATCCAGGTGCTTCTGCACCGTGTCCCGGGTTTCCTCGGCGAGCGTTCCATCCAGATATTCAGAGATGTAGTTCCAAACGTGCTTGCACTCTATGACCATGGGAGCCACCTCCTCTTCGATGTTCGAGTTACTGTCCTTAGCTGAGGGGCCAGTTGCTTTTGCAGCATCAGACGTGCACGATGCAATCGGACCTTGACGCTGGGCATACTGATATTCAATGCCTCTGCTGTCTCGCTTATAGTGAGCTCCTCTACATCACGCAGAAGGAAAATCTGCCGATAGATTTCCGGAAGCTGCTCAACCGCCGTTTGAATCAGAACCCGAACTTCATCGCGCTCTAAAGCCTCGGAAGGTATTTCGTGCCAGTCACGTAACAGGGTAGGTGAGATTCCCCTATCTTCGTCCGGACCTTGATCTAGCGGCTCCATCGGAACAAGCGTCCGCCTGCGCAGGCGTGTCCTCGCCTCGTTAATCGTGATGCTGATAAGCCACGTGCTGAATTTAGATTCAGCACGGAAGGATGCTAACTTGCGAAACGCCCTAAGGAAGGCCTCTTGTGCGACGTCCTCTGCGTCCTCCCTGTTTTTCATATACGAGAAAGCCATCACATACACGCTCCGCTCGTAGGGGCGAATCAACTCATGATAGACCTGAATTTCCCCCGCGAGGACGGCGGCGATCATTTCCAACTCTGAGCGATTTGAGGTCTGAGGCAAGGTCACTACTCAACAGCTTTCAGCCGCTTCGCGACGAGAGTATCAACTGCAAAGGAACCTGCCCCAATGATCAGAACCATCACAGACGCAAACAGAAAGGTATAGGGATCCGCGGCGTAGAACTTTCCTGGGTCAGAAAAGATGGCAGAGAGCGCTTCACGGTCCGCGGTCCAGTATGCAACGAACATGTTGCACGCCAGCAGGAGTGCGACGGGTCGTGAAAACAAGCCGAGCATCAGAAGAACACCGCCGACGAACTCCAGAGTGGAGACGAAGGGTGCGGCAAAACCGGGGAACGGGATATTAAGACTGGCGAAGAACCCCGTAATTTTCGCCAAGTTGTGTAATTTTCCCCACCCGGTCTGGGCAAATTGAAATCCCCAGTAGAGACGCACCGCCAGAAGCATCACGGACTGAAGGGATGAAGACGCCGATGCAATGCGGCGGTAAAGGCGTAGCAGATGAGCCATCGTTTCCTCGTGACGTATGCCTCGTTTGCGAATAGCGACAACGTCGTTTTGCCTTGTTAGAAACGCGGGAATTGTTTTGGTTACAAGGCATGCCTGATGCGGTGCGTGTAACTGTTTAGCGGGCTATACGTCAGATGATGGCCGTTTGGCTGGAGGTATCCCAATGCAGCTTCGTGCCGTGTTCGCAGTTTCGCTTACTCTCCTCGCTGTCCCACCTACGTCACATGCCGCTTCTCCCGGCACCTCAGTCGGAACCACGCCGTCCTCGGTGGCGATCGTAGACCTTTTCACTTCGGAAGGATGTTCCAGTTGCCCACCGGCGGACGCCCTCCTCCGGCAAATTAATCTGAAGCAGACCAACGCGGGACAGCTGATCGTCGGTATCAGCGAACACGTGACGTACTGGAATAATCTCGGTTGGAAAGATCCATATTCCTCGCCAGTGTTCACGGATAGACAGAGCGTCTATGCTTCGCGGCTTTCGTCCGAGGGCTCCTACACGCCACAGATGATCTGAATGGTCGGGATCAGTTTGTAGGCAGTGATGGCTCTGCGCTCGAGCGAGCTCTTCGCGATGATGCTCGGAGAGAACATTTTGCGCTCAGCATCGTCTCTTCCACGCCCACTACCGAAGGGATCGATGTGAAGTTCGCGTTCGCCGGAAGCCCGTCGAAACCACTCGATATCATCGCAGTTCTCGCGGACGATACGGATCGGTCGAATGTTCTGCGCGGAGAGAACAGCGGCAGGCAACTTCAACACGTTTCCGTGGCTCGCTCGATGACGCGTGTAGCGACGGTGAGAGATGGAGGCGAACAAGTTGTCCATGTTTCGTTTCCGGAAGGGCTGTCAGCGATTACTGGAGCGGCCCATCACTTGATCCTCTTTGCTCAAGAGCCACACCAGGGCGCAATCGTCGGAGCGACCACGGCGCCCTTCTAGGAAAGTCGGGACGGGATGTAACCATCCGCGTCCTTGAGCTTCAAACATGCGGCACGGTAAGGGCACTCATGCAATCCGAATGCACTTCTCCAGGCCATCTGCGACAGGTAGTCATCAATATCCCGATGCATAGACCCTATGCCCAACCGACGAAAGGAACTCTTCATGAAGAGCAACAACGTAAACAACCTCGTGCTGGCCGCGGCTTTCGCTGGCCTTCTTGGGGGCACCACTGCCCGTCTCAATGCTCAACCCGTTTCCGGACACTCGGAAGCGACCGCCAGCTCCTCCGCATTTGCTGGTGTCATGGTCGCGGCCGACCGGAAGGACCTGCCCAAGCACGCCTGCAAGGGCCAGAACGATTGCAAGGGCCAGGGAGGCGGCGACAAGAAGCACGCAGGCAAGAACGCCTGCAAGGGGCAGGGCGCTTGCGCTACTGACGGGTCTAAGCCGTCCTCGAAGTAACCTCAACTCGTGTAGGAGATCCGACTCTCGACGAATCTCCTACACGCATCTCTCGCTGGATTCAGGATCGGAGTACACATGCCTGCCAATCGTTTCAATGGATACACCGACTACGGCGTCGGCATCGGCCTGAGAGTTCCGCATTACGACCAGATTCTCTCTAGGAAGCCGGTGGTCGACTGGTTCGAGATCATCTCGGAAAACTACATGGTCGACGGCGGCCGTCCGCTCAGGATTCTCGACCAAATACTCGACCAGTACCGGGTCGTGCAGCACGGCGTCTCGATGTACTTCGGAAGTGCACAGCCATTGAACCGTGATCATCTTAAGCGCATTAAGGAACTGATAAAGCGAACGAAGACTCCCTGGCTGTCCGATCACCTTTGCTGGGGCAGCGTCGATGGCCGCTACACTCACGATCTGCTACCGCTTCCGTACACATTTGAAGCGATCCGTACAACGGCGGAACGCGTCCGTATGGTACAGGACTACCTCGAAATCCCGGTTGCTGTAGAAAACGTCAGCAGCTACGCGGAATATCACGACTCGGAGATGACCGAGTGGGAGTTCCTGAACGACGTCGTTCATGCTGCTGACTGCGGCATCCTGCTTGATGTGAATAACATCTACGTCTCATCCCAGAATCACAACTTTGATCCGATGGAGTACGTGAATAGCATTCCCGCGGAGCGCGTCGCCCAGATTCACATCGCTGGGCACTCGAAATTTGAGAAGTATACACTCGACACGCACGACCATCCTGTTCTCGACCCTGTATGGAGGCTATACGCTCGCGCCATGGAACGATGCGGCCCAACCGCAACGCTGCTCGAGTGGGACGACAATATCCCTTCCTTTGAAGAGGTCCACGGTGAAGCGCTCAAAGCGAATCGTTTCCTGCTCGCTGCCGAGTCACAGAGCGTCCCAGCGGACATACCACAGCTCGAGGAGGTACATGCATGACACTTCTCGAACTTCAACGGCGAATGGCGGAGGATGTGCGTCGACCTCTTACGGTTGACTTCGAGATGCAGGAAACCACGGATGATGGGGCATCGGTCGGGGCGATTGCCGCGAGCTATATCAGTCCCAACGACCGGCTCTCCTCGTTCGAGCGCCTTGAGATCTACAATCGCCAATATTGGTTTCGTTTGATCAGCGCTCTATCCGAGGACTTCCCAACCCTCAATGCCTTGCTCGGTCCGAAACGCTTCGACCCTCTCATCCTGGCTTATCTGAATGAAAATCCATCCGCCTCTTGGACGCTTCGGGATTTGGGCGCTAAGCTCCCAGGCTTTCTCGAAGCTCACCCGGAGTTTACAGGCCATCGACATCGTCTCGCTGTCGACGTCGCGAGGCTTGAGTGGGCGTATGTCGATGCTTTCGATCGGAAATATCGCACCCCGCTTGCGACAGAGGCACAAGCGATAGGACCGGAGTCTAAACTATCTCTTCAGCCTCATCTTCAACTGCTTGAATTGAGCTATCCGGTCGACAGCCTTGTACTTGCAGTCAAGAAGCACACGCCGGAAACCGAGATCGTAAGTAACGCTGCGAACCGGCGCGTAGCGCAGACAAGCCCTTTGCTTCCCGCGATGAGACAAGAGCGAGTTTGGTTAGCGGTGCATCGCTTTGAAGATTCCGTCTACTATCGCCGCGTAGATCGCGAAACATTCCTGTTGCTGAGCTCACTGCGTTCTGGCGCTTCCGTCTCCGAGGCTGTGACATCGGCCTTCGAGAAGACGAGGCTCAATGCCGAAGAGCAGGCAAACGTATTGCGCGAGAGCTTCGCGCACGCCTCGCAACTGGGCTGGTTTTGCACACCCTATGCCGAAGATGAATCCGAAGCCCTCATTATTGAACCCCAGTGAGGGAGAGTGCCATGACCAAAGAGAAGGATGGCCCAGATTGAAGTTTCTCCGACCCCCTCCTATCCCGATCGCCGGTTCAAGTTCTCATCGCCTTGATACCCGCTTGCGGAAGTTATGTATGGCGATTGCACCTCGGTCTTGAAGCTAAGTATAAACCACAGACCCTATGGTGCTGGTTGCAGCGAATTCATTCAATGCAATACCTCGTGCTATCGCTCCGCTGATTAGAATAACTTTGCCGGGATAAGTTACATATATTCCAAAGTACGATGCTTTTATCTACATCGTCCTAGTCACTTATAAAAAGCGTATCTACAAATGATTTTGTTAGTAACTAATCACGAGCTGGTCTGTCTCACAGCTACACAACAAGGTGTAGACATACACACTCAGCACTTCGTTGTGCAATCCCTTTAACAGGAGTCCGACAATGATTTCTACTCTTCGTGGGTCCTCCCCTTCCGGAAAAGATCTGAATGTGACCGCCATGCGGTCACGCATCGTCTCCTCGACCAAACTATTCGTCATGGCAAGTGCAACCGCGATGTGTAGCCTCGTGCCCTCAGCAGCCTTCGGGCAAGCTGCCGTGGCGGCCAGGCCACCCATATCCGAAGAGGCGATGGCCATGCATCGTCTCGCGAAGCGTCCCGTTGCAAAGTCGACGGCGGCGACAGACCTGGCGACGGCTGCGACAGCCGTAGCTGAGAGTTCGTCGGGGATCAACTCGGCACAAGGTCCCGGAGCTGGACCGCGCGATCTCGGAGCACCTGGCTGCGACTTGTTTCCTGCGCCTGCGAGTGTCGGCGCAAATGTAGACCTTTCATACTTCGGGCCCCCGCCTTCCTCAGTCAACCAGAGCTTGGTCGGCCCCGTGCAGTTGCTCAACACCGGGCAAGTCGACTCCATTGCCGGCACGATTACCATCCCGCTGTATAAGGGATCGGTCAAGGCCACCGGCAAAACGGCCTGGTACATCCTGACTGACGTTTCGGATCAGGGGGTTGCCGCGGAACTCGGTCTGAATTATTCCGCGAAGCTCAACTTCATCAACACCGCCGCCAGAACCGGTAACCTGGATGCGAACGGAAACATCGTGTTCGATAAAGGCACCGTCGACTTCTCGGCGGTTCGCAATCTTGTACCCGGACCGACGGGAGCGGAATTTCCTCCCACATCCGTCACTCCGGGCGAAGTCGGCAACAAAAACTATAGCCCCTACGTCAGCATCACGAACGCCCAGGGCGTTATCTATAACGCTCCCATGGTCGCGTACAACGTCGATGCCAGCCAGATCAACTTTCCCAACGGCAACGTCGACTATACGAAAGTTCACGACCAGGTAGTGGCCATCGATCCCTACAATATGACCGTCACCTTGAACCTGATCAACGGCTTCAGCTTCGGCCGCCCGGTTTGGTACCTTTCGATGGACGCCAGCACCACCCTTGCTGCGACAATCGAGCACAACACCTACGCCCCGCTGATGGACAAGCTTCTGCTGGGAAATGACGACAGCTTCGCCAGCCCGATCGAGCGCATCTTCATCGCCACCAACGGCACGGAAGGGTGCGATAATCCTCAGCGTCAAGGACTGTCAGCCGACCTGGCTGATGGTCACAGGCCGAATAACACCCTGGGAGGGATTCCGACGATCGCTCTCGACTACAGCCCCGCATGGGACGCGCAGTTGTATACCTGGACGGACGATGCTATTTCGAAGGGCTATCGCCAGCAACTGCGTGAGGAGTTCCAGATTCTCACCTATGCGCAAGACGGCTTAATAACCGGATTTCCTGCTGGAACGGCATTCGGCAGCTCCGGTTTCTCCATCAATTGCCCAATCGTCCAAAGATTGAACTGATCAATAGAACTGCCTCCTTAGGGGTTGTTCAAGCGCGACTTTGTCGGGCTTGAACAACCTTCCTTTTCTTTTAACGAACCCCTCTAACAGGTTCTTCTTGATCCCTCAAGAGGTTTCGCTTCGCGCTCGAACACCGGGCTAGGGCATGCTATTCACCAATTAAGTGAATAGAAGTAGATGAGCGCTGTAACTTTTCTAGAGACTGATTGTCAGATAGGCATTCCATAGGAGGAGTGCCTCGTCATGTCCAAATTTGCCCAGCCGTCCGGGAGGGCCCAAAAGGCCGGCACAATTCAAATCAATCGGGTTTGGGGGTATGTCCTCGCCATTGCCTGCTTCTTGCTCCTTGGGGCGGCCGCCTTTGCCGAGACCCCCGCCGTGGGTGCGAAGGCTCCTGATTTCACACTCTCAACTCCAACCGGAAAGGCTGTCACCCTGTCGACCGAACAGAATGGACACGATCTCGTTCTGGTGATCTTGCGAGGTTTTCCAGGCTATCAGTGTCCCTACTGTGTCAAGCAGGTTCATGATTTCGCAGACCATGCCTCGGACTTCAAGACGAAGAACACGAGAGTGCTCCTGGTCTACCCGGGACCGCCCGCTGATCTCGATCAACATGCGAGGGAGTTCCTCGAAAAGCAGTCCGAGTTGCCGTCCAACGTTGTTCTTGTGACAGATCCTGACTATAAGGTCACCAATCTTTATGGACTACGTTGGGACGCCCCTCATGAGACGGCCTATCCGTCCACGTTCATTCTCGACAAAAAGGGATTGGTCGTTTTTGAGAAGATCAGCCATAGCCACGGCGATCGCCTGTCCGCACAAGATGCCCTGGACCATCTTTCCACGAATTGACGTGGGGGCTGCGCCGGGAATCGCCGTCGTGAGATTGGAATCAAGATGGGCCGAAGAGCCGATCCCACGAAGAAGACTCGAGACACTAGATGCTTCGTTAGTCCTTACGCACAATGGCCGGTCGACTATCGCTCGAACTGTGACGAACCATTGTGCCTGAAGGTTACAACCAGACATGTGCTCGACTCTGCTACGCTCAGGAGAGAGCGTAGGTTGTCGAATTGAGAAGTCGCCACGCAAGATCCACAACAGAGATACTTTGCTGCGGCTGCTCAGCGGGCGATGATTCTTCCGGATGCATTCTGAAGCGAGCAAGGGGGAAGACTCGCAGAGTCCTTTACCCCTAGTCTGCATCGATGCAACTGTGAAACGGATCTCGACGCTAAAGCTTCTCGGCAAGGATATCTACGGGCTTGATATCGGGGTGAGCGACAAACAGTTCTTCAGCGTGAGCGAAGAGCGCCTTTGCGATCTCACCGCTTACATGGGCGCTTCTGCCATCCTCATCTTTGAAGGTGTCAAATATGCCGAAGGTGGCTGGCGCGACTTTGAATGCGAACCACGCTGTGGTTCCCATTTCCGCCTCCACCAATGGGCCGGCTGACAGCAGGAACTGTTCCACATCGACCTCTTTGCCGGGACGGGCTTGCAGGGTTGCTAGTATTCCGAATTTGTTCACGTAATCTCTCCTTCGTTGGTTGTGCGAACCGAACTTCGTGTCTCGCCTCGATTGGGGCTCGATGGAAGCCCGTCACCGATTCGAGTCTGCAGTATTCACTGCTGCGACAGGCAACGCTGACTTTTAGAAGCAGAGCTGCCTGGAAGGTTACAGGCTGTGATCCGATGACTTGGTCCACGCCCCCACAAGTACTGCCTTCGCTCGGATGTCGTAAGTTTTTCTGTATCCTTGTCGAAACCTGAGCGTCAAATGCGCGTGGCGACAGAGCGAGCAGTGATCGCCTCGCAGCGATCGGAGACACGTGAGCTTTTTAGTGACCGGGGAGTCCGCCGCTGGGCTGTCGGTCTAACCAGCCTTTTTTTCATTGTGTTGCAAAGCGTATGTACCCTCGCCATGGCGCTCAGCGGCGTGCATCTCGCCATTGGACTGGGAGCTCTCGCTGCGGTCGCCTTGGGAGCCAAAGGACCTGCAACCGGACTTCACCAGGACGCCATTCGTATTCCTATGATGGCGCTTGCTGTTCTCGGGTCGTGCATCAACCTTTATATGATCTGGAGAATTCGATCTCTCCGAAAGCGACCGTCTGCTCAGTGGAGGCAGCAGTCGATTTCGCGCCGGCGCTTGTGGGGAGAGAGAGTGCAAATCATCCTCGCTTCTGTCACCCTGATTCTGGTTCTGGCCGAATTCCTCTCCCATCACTACATCTTCCGCTTGGTCGGATAGGGAAGATCCAAGTCAATTAGTATGAACGAGTCGATGGTTGAATCTCGATGCGGCATACGGCTTCGATGGTGCGATGGAAGACCTGATGTGGATCGGTAGCGGACACTGCTACCGATTACACCAGCTTCAATCCGCGGATGCCACAGCGGCTATTTGTTGGCGGTCTGATTTGGCAGCTCAGCTCGGAGATGTACTTTGTGTTGGATCTGTTCTTCGGACAGGATGGGTGCGAAGTCTTCCATCTCACAGACCTGGCGGATTTCGACTTCGTAGTCGCCGGCGCTGCAGTTGGACGGGAGGGGGGGACAGCCTGATCTGCGCGATTTTCCCTGACTCCAGAATAGCGAGAATGGCAGGCCAGGAAGCTGTGAAGAACCTGACCGCCTGAGTCCTGCGCATACTAACCAGAGAAATTCTTCGCAAGGTCTTCGATTGGTTTTTGGCGAGGTTACCGAACAATCCCGTTTCACGGGAACTCTGTCGCGGCTCCACTTTCCCCGATTAAGGTTCCAATCTGCTGGCTACTTGCCAGTTTCCGAACTCTCCTCATTCTCTTCCCATGAAATCCGCGTAATTTGGAAAGTCATTTCATGTCCCTTGAAAGCCAACTGAAGGAGCCCTCTTCCTTCCCCAGTCAAGGTCATATTCCAAGGCACAATGGCCTCGTTAATTTCTTCAGTACTAATT
Source organism: uncultured Acidobacteriaceae bacterium (assembly GCA_963746595.1). Classification (GTDB taxonomy): domain Bacteria; phylum Acidobacteriota; class Terriglobia; order Terriglobales; family Acidobacteriaceae; genus PALSA-350. Next base: position 380,376 of record CAVVBS010000004.1, on the reverse strand, counting down.
GCAAGCATGCCTTGTGAAATGCTCGCTTGGACAACAGGAGCCGCACCCGGAATAGCGTCAAACTCAACCAGCTTTCCATTGCTGTCCATGTTTGCGTGTCCATTGGTAAGGCTGCCGGTCAGTCGTCCGTTATAGTTCATTAATTCAAGCGTCCCAACTCGTTTGTCCTGGGCCGTCACCTTCCAGATCCCTACGTAGGCGCTTGGGTTCGTAGTAGCTTGCGCGGGCGAAACCTCCGTGCCGAAGAGTGATAACACCACCCAGGCTGCTATAAGCAAACCCGCTGCTGACGCCATCTTCGGCTTAAACTCCAGGACCTAGCTTTCTCGATAGAGTTTATATAGTCCCTCCGGAATGTCCACCTCAGGATTTGAGGCAGCGTACTTATATCGGAATCCGACTATATCGGTCAATTGGATTCGATCACCGGTTCCGCCGCATGAATTTCTAAGAGCTCAGCCCCTGGATTGGAGCAACGATACGAGCCACGTTTCCGCGTGCGTGAAAGGTCAGCTTCTGGTAAGTTTCCCGAGCCGGAGGGGCTGGCCCACCTACCGATAACCCCATTTTCCAAGGAAGTTCGACTGCCTAATTCGGCGACGGCTTCCCCACATGATCGATCACCATCACATCCACAAGAGCCTTTGTCGACTCCAGCTTCAACCCCAACTGCTGCTGCATCGCAGTGAAGATGTCCGGGGGCGCGTCCGCGTTGTCAGCAGGCGGAGCACCCGCGGCCATACCTCCGGGCTGAGATTGAGAAGCATCTGGCGTCCACTTCAGGACAAAGTTGTACCGCGCCGAACCGAGTCCTGTCTGATCTACCACCGGCAGCCCAAGAGAGTCGTTCAGAACAAAGCCGATGAACTCCGCGATGGTCGAGTTCACGACTCGCATCCCCGCAGGTCCGCCACCATAGCCAGGATTGCCATCGGGATTGGTGTCGTTCACGGTAATCTTCGGTCCGCCTTTTGCCACGGTGACCGCATAGACGGGGAGCTCAATCTTCTCGCGATGGAAAGTAAGCTGAAAACGATCGGCCAGCAGCTTCTGAACCATCACCCTCATTTGTTTCAGGCTGGGTTGGCCCTCCATGTCGGGCTTGGCGGTCAAGTCATACTTATCCGTGTCAAGCCAGGCCGGTCCCTTCGTGATCTGGCGAGGGTGAACTTCATAGGCGAACTTGATCAGGTAGGCGAGAGACACGTCGGTTGCGACGAGCTCGCCGCTGCCCGTGGGATGGATTGAAAAGTGCGTCCCCTCTTGGGTCGGCTTGATCGTGGCAACTTCAAACGTCGGATTAGCATCCGCTGGTATCCGCTTCGGCGGCGGAGGAGGCGCTGGAATTTCCCACGCCGTCTCCGGCGTGGCGCGCACTAACGTCAGCGGAAGCGGCTGCGTCCCCTGCGTCCATGTTCCGGTAATCGTCTTGCCGTCTTCGCTCAGCTTCCCCTCAAAGGTCCCGCCGATCATGTCGACCGACATCTTGACGCTCGATTCGTGCTTGGTCACCGACGTGACCGGGATCGCTTGGCCGCCCTGATCGATGCTGTACATCTTCGCGCTCCACGCATCCTTGTCACCCTTATAAAGGTTGAAAATGACGCGCAGGTCTTTGCCGGCCTTCAGCGTGCCCTGCCAGTTGCCAGACAGATCCTGCGCCCGCGCGCCTGTTCCAAACATCGCAGCCAGCGCAACAACGCACAGCAGCAGCCTCTTCATCGAAATACCCTCCGGCAAACGCCGTTCCAAACAGTGTTTTTCAATTCACTAAGACCCTGCCATCGTACATCTCACGCAAAGAAAAAGCGCCGCACATTCCGATCTGGTCTGTGGTGCGCCCAACCGACTAACCACCATTAGTCCAGCCTTTACGGGTGCGCGACATTTCGTTTTGGTGAGATTACTTGCGTCCCGCAACTGCCGCCAGTTCTGAATGCGCCGGGACTTAGATGATGCGTAAAGCGTTGTTACCGGCGCTAGGAATGGCCGACGGCGGCCTGAAGTGGCCCAGGGCTAACCCCAGCATGCAGATCGCGCTGAAACCAAAGTAAGAGCCCAGCCAGTGGAAGGTCTGAGCGGACGGACTCGGTTCGAGTCTGATCCACCTAAACACGAAGCCTAGGAACACCACGGCGAAACCAACCGAAAGCACTCCGGCCACAGCCAGCAGCCACTCGTCAACTCGATGGCCACGCAACTTTTGTGCGGCTACCATTTCATATAGGCCGATGCTCACCGCCATCACGACAATCACCAGCGCTATAGATCGAAAGCTGATTGGTCTGCTCGCTCCGAGAGCAACCATGATTCCAAGCGCGCAGCACGCCAGGCCGTTCAACATCAGAAGCCAGGAGTTGGCCTCTCTTGCATTCCAGATGCCGGTCGCAACGGTGCAAACACCGGCCGCCAGCGCCACAAGGCCCAGCTGTTCGATGGAGCTTGTGCTATGCGCAAATGTACGCAGCGTCAGAAACCCATCCGGGCTCCAAATGAACAGGATCATGAAGGAGAACGTCGCATAAAACAGGCTGCACAACAACAGCAGTGGCCAGCGTTTGCTCAGGTTTTGACTCACGGCGCACCTCCCGTTGGCGGCACAGCCTTTCGTGGGAGAACCAACACCGGATCATAGCACCGGAACGGGTCGACTACGAAATGCGTGGTCAGGAACGTTTCGGGTTCACACCAACCCCACTCATTGCACGAGTGTATGCAAGTAATCTACCTAGTATGCGTCACAACTATCGAGCGTAACCGCCGCCGATTTGTCGGTGCCGCCAGGGAAGTTGTCACGCTGATGGGGGTTAGTGCGTGCCTCAACAATTCCGGGTCTATGCCCTGACTGGTCGCAAAGCGATCTGAGATCTCGGAGGCAACGTAGCCGCCGCCGAATTCAAGCGGGCGATCGTTTGTACCGAGCCGTTCGCGAAAGTGTGAAAATGTATAGCAAGAGAGACATGCTGTAAGAGACGTCCATAGGAGGATCAATGAAAGAGGAAATGTACTTCGAAGACTTCTATCCCGGCCAGAAGTTCGATTCCTTACGCACTTACCGCGTAACAGCAAGGGAGATCATAAGCTTTGGCAAGAGCTATGATCCTCAGCCGTTCCACATCGATGAGGGCGCGGGCGAGAACTCTTTCTTCAGCGGTCTTTGCGCTTCTGGGTGGCTGACGGCCGCGATTGTCATGCGCCTTCGAGTGGAATCGATCAATGTGAAGGGTGGCATGATCGGCGCAGGCGTCGACGAAATGCGCTGGACTCATCCCGTGCGTCCTGAGGATAAGCTCCGCACCGAGTCGGAGGTGCTGGAAGTACGCCGCTCAGTGAACCGCCCGGGATTCGGTATCGTTCGCTCCCGCACGACCGTGTTCAATCAGCGTAACGTGACGGTCATGAAATCAATCGTGAATTGGTTAGCGCCTCTCAAGAGCGCCTGACTTCTATCTTTGACTGAACAGTACAACTGGCTTCACCGGCGCTAGAAACAACATAGCAACACCGGTCGGATCAGGTGTGTTGATTGTTGGTTTTCGGCTCCTTCACTCATTCACCAGCCTGATTTCGTTTCCCGAGGGATCGTGCAGTGTCCGGTGAACGATTTTTTCTTGCGATGCGAACAACGCGGGAGGTAATGGGGCAGCGACACGATAACTCTTCCCTCTCTCAGAAAAACGAGCTGAACCCGAAATGACGCTAAAGCCACAATTCTCAGAGGTTACTTCTAGTTAACTACCCGGCCATCCACATTTCTTTTCTCAGGGGTTCTTGCGCAACGAAACCGCCCGTGGAATCCTCGACTTGGAGGCGAACCCTGGGGGCGAATCATGCGACCGTATCTCATCAAAACCGGCACCCGTTGGCGTAGTCAACGGCGACGACGCCCATATCCTCGACCCACATTGCGCCACCAACACAGCAGTACGAAGCAACACGAATAGTAATTCTTATTATGCTTCAAGCATTGCTCAAGCACTGCTCCTCAGGGGCCGCCCTCCTGTTCGGCACATCCACTGGCGATCACACTGCCGGCCGCATCCGCGAAGCCATCAACGCATCCTCCGATGGACTGTCCAGACAACAAATCAGGGCTCTCTTTCAGCAGCGACCGCATCGAAGAGGCACTCGAACAACTAGCGTCGTTGGACGCAATCCACCAAAGCAGCCAGCCCAGCCGCGGTCGCCCCTCCGCCCTCTGGTCCGCCATACCAGAAGTGCAATCCATGGGCGAGCAAGAGATAGTTGACCAATCGACAGCTGAGGAGACAACCAATGAGTAATCAATACAGGAGCAGACTTAGTTCGTTTAGTTCGCACATTTCTGCACGGATCACGACGCCGCGAAGGCTCCCTGGATGATGGACTGAACCTAACGTCTCGGTGACAACGTCTGTCGCCCCGGCATCTTGGCGGATTTCGTTTTTGGAGACACTCAGGCAGGCTTTGCTGGAAAACCTGATACATTTTGTAATTACCGCCGGAACGACGGGCTACCTTCCTTCGTCCATAACCCCCGGCGAGATAGGTCTTTACAAACCAGAGCTTTGTAGGACTGAGAATTATGACGGCTCACCCGGAATTAGTGGAGCAACTGTTCGAGGCTGCATTGGCGCGCGAGCCGGGCGAGCGAGGGGCGTTCTTGGACCAGGCCTGCAGCCACGATCCGGAACTAAGGCGCACGGTCGAAGAGTTGTTGGCCGAGGATGCAAACGCCGGCAGCTTTCTTGAGCACCCTCCATTTGAGTTTCTTGACCAGGCAGAGATGTGCGCGCGCCTATCCGCCAGCACCGGTCCCCTCGACCTGAATCAAATTGATTTAGCGCAGCCTGGAGGTCGGCTGGTCCCCAATCAAATCCTGATTGATCGCTTCGTCATCGTGCGCTTTATCGCCAAAGGAGGGATGGGCGAAGTCTACGAGGCAGCGGACTGCCTCTTGCAAGGCGCCAAAGTCGCCGTTAAGACAATCCTTCCTCAAATAGCCCATGATCCGGACTTGCTGCAGCGTTTCGAATCGGAAGTATTGCTTGCCCGGCGCCTCAATCACTCAAATCTCTGCCCCATTTATGACATCTTTCATTGTCATCAGCCGCCGCCAAGCTTCCTGTTCTTAACCATGAAGCTGCTGACGGGCGAAACCCTCGCGGCACGGCTGCAGAGGACTACGTCGATACCGATCAGGGAAGGATTCGCCATCCTCAAGCAGATGGCCGCCGGACTGGCCGCCATCCATGCAGCCGGCATCGTTCACGGGGATATCAAGCCCAACAACATCATGCTCGATGGTGCCGGTTTGGATGTGCGCCTCTGCATTACCGACTTTGGCCTGGCTCGCGCGTATACGGGGGAAACACCCTATTCCGGTAAGGAGTTGGCGGGAGGAACGCCAGAATATATGGCTCCCGAAGTACGTCGGGGACTTGAGCCCTCGCAAGCTAGCGATCTGTTCGCCTTGGGCGTTGTTCTGCACCAGGTCTTTACCGGGGAAAAACCCCTTCAGACGCCCGACAAATCCTCCGTCGTCGTCAGCCGCCAATTGAACACCTCACGCATACCTTCGTTTTGCGTCAAGCTGGTGACTGAATGCCTCGATCGCGACCCGCAGCGGAGAATCCAGGCCTTTGCGCGCGCACTGGGCTCATCCCAAATCATGTACTGAACTGGGAAAACCGTCCGTCGGAAGTCGATATCGCTGGTCTTTAGGCTTGCTAGTTCTGCACGGTGCCCCCCTTCAACGCCTGACAGAGAAGCGGCGCAAGGTTGCCAACGGCTGGTTTACTGGAGTGACACACTCTGGAATTCTGCAGCGAGTTAGGGCCCGGGCGAGGCGCCAGCAGGATTCTCCTGTTAAAGCGTTTGCAATCAATCAATTGCTAGAATACTCGATGGCCGTGTTCCGGGCCTCGGAAGCATGTCCAGGAAACGCGCTCGTTGTAACGGCAGCGGCCCGGGGTGCACTTCTGTATAAGTACTTCCAAACCGGGCAGAAATGGGTTTGGGAGTATGGCACTGGCTTGGGTTACGATGGTGCCTTGTAAAATTCCGGCCAAAAACCGTGTGAAGTTCGACAACATCGGCACCAAAGAACAAACGCCGTCCTGAAATTCAGCCAGGGCACAGCGGAGGTAGCCAAGAGCGGTTTGAATAAAAGTTCAGATCCTCTGATACAGAAGATCGGCAAGTACGTCGTGGTTGACGTTATCGGCTCGGGCGGGATGGGCATCGTCTATCGCGCCCAGGACACTGCGTTGAATCGAACCGTAGCCATCAAGATGCTTAAGCGGGTGGGTGCGGCCGATGATAAGAGTGCGATGCTGGAGCAATTTTTCGCCCGCGAATTACGCGCGACCGCAAGCCTGCAACACAAGAACATCGTCACCGTTTACGAAAGCGGGGAGCAGGACGGAAACCCGTACCTTGTCATGGAGTGCCTGGATGGTGAGCCGGTATCGCGAATCATTAGCGAGCGCCGCCCCATGCCGATCGTGGACAAGCTGGAATTGCTGGTGCAGGTATGCGATGGGCTGCAACATGCTCACGATCGAAAACCCCAGGTCATCCATCGCGACATAAAACCGGCAAACGTTATCCTCTCGAAAGATGGCACGGCGAAAATCGTTGATTTCGGCATCGCCCGGGTCGTCGGAGTCGAAACCTCCACTCTGCAAACCGGCCAATTGCTGGGCAGCTTGCCTTACCTCTCGCCCGAGCAAATCAATTCCATGCCGATCGATTCCCGCACCGATATTTTTTCTGCGGGCGTAATGATGTACGAACTCCTGACCTACACCCTGCCTTTCAAGGCAAACGAGCCGGCAGCGGTTTTTGTAAAAATACTCCGCGAGGAACCCCCGCCCCTGTCGAAGTACCTGGGCGACGTTCCCCCCGAACTCCAGGCGTGCCTGAACCGGGCGCTTGCCAAAAAGACGCACGACCGTTATCAGGCGGCGGAGGAATTTGGCTTCGACCTGCTGCAGATACAAAAGAAAATCAAGCAGGGAATGGCCGCCGATTTCATGCAGAGAGCCGAATCGGCCATGCAGCGCGGCGACCTCGAACGAGTCAAGCTTCACCTGCAGGAAATCCTTCGTCTGGATCGCCATCACGACCAGGCCAACCGGCTGCTGGCCGAAGTGCGTAAGGCGATTCAAGAGCAACAGCGCTCCGCGCAAATCGTTCAAATGCGGTCGCAGGCCCAGGTGGCGCTGGCCGGTCAGCAATATGAAGAGGCGCTTGGCTGCGCAGAACAAGCCGTGCAACTGGATCCTGCCGACCAGGTTTCGGTTGCGCTGCGGGAAGAGATCCAGAAGGCCATCTCGCTGGGTAAGGCCGTTCGCGATTCCCTCCGCCGCGCCGAGTCGGCTCTCTATGCCGGAGACTTCGATGAGGGTAGAGAGGCTGTGGACGCGGCTCTTCGCCTCGACATCAATAGCGCCGAAGCACGAGCCCTGGCGGAGATTATCGACAAAGAATTGTCCGAGCGATCACGCAGGCTGCAGGTCCAAGGCCTGGTGGACAGCGCGCGGCAGGGAATCGCCCAGCGTCTCTTTGGAGACGCCATTGAGTCATTGCGCAAGGCCGAGCAGTTGGATCCCGGTGACTCCAATGTGCGTGAGCTGTTGCAATGGGCCAGCCGAGGCCAGGATCAGGAGCAGCGTCGTAAGGACCTGCTTGATCTGACAGACCAGATTCATGGTGCGCTGCGGGCGGAAGATTTTTCTTCCGCTTACACCATCTGTGAAGTAGGGCTGGGAAGTTTCCCCAACGAACCGACCTTGCAGCGCTTGAAGTTGATTGCAGAGAAGCAGAGAGATGTCGCCGAGCGGCGAAGGTTTGTGCAGGACCAAAGCCTGGCGGCGAAAGAATCGCTGGATCGCGCCGACTTCAGCGCAGCTATCAGGATACTCGAAGCCGCCCTGCAAAAGCTTCCCGCGGAGCCGAACCTGGAGGCTCTATTAGCGTTAGCACGGACTGAGTCGGAGCAGCAGTCTGTGGACCGGCAATCTCAGGCCGTGCAGGAAGCTGCAGAGCGCGCCCTGCTTCAGAACCAGGCGGCGCAACGCCAGGCGGAGACGCTGCGCACGGCGCTGCATGAACGGGCGGAGCTGGATCATCTGGAAGATCTTGCCTTGCAACTGAGGCGCATGCTGATGGGCGTCGAGTTCGATGAGGCGACCCGTCGATCGTTCGATCCGATATTCGAGCAAGTGCGCGCGCGCCAGCTGGCAAAGGAGCAAGCGTCGGCAGAACTGCAGGACTTGCGCAAGAGCGTCGAGGATTCTTTCGACCCTGGCTCGAGGGCGCGCGCGAAGGCACGCCTGCAGGAGGTCCAGGCGGAGTTTCCGCATGAAAGAAAGGTTCGCGACGCCTGCGAAGAAGTGGTGCGGGCCCTGGATGGGCGAGGAGAGGAACACGAACGAATCCTTGCTGAGCTGAGCAAAATAGCCGAAGCGGTAAAGCACGTGCCGCTCAGTGAATCGACGGGTCTCCTCGGGCGCGCAGCGCGCTTATCGTCGAACTTTTCGATGGAGCCGCAAGTTGGTGCACTGATTCAGCAGATCGAGTACGAAGTGAATCGTCGCCTTGCTCAACGGCAAGCCCTGATTGAGGAGCTGGCGCAACTGGAGCGTGCTTCTGCCCAGGCTCGGTCGATCGGCGGGCTATCCCAGTTGGTCGGCAATGCGCACTCGGTCGCATCGGCCGCCGCGGGGGAGCCGGACGTCATGGCTGCTCTCGATCAGGTGAAGACGGTGGCCGAGGCTCGCCGTCAGACAATTTCCCGCTTGCTGGCTGAAATCAATCAGGTTGTGGACCGCGCCCTGATGGCCCAGGGCGTTGAGCAGGCCGAGCAGTTGTTCGCCGAGGCGCAACAGCGCGCCTCCGCCCACCCCGACCTTGATGACCTGCAGGAGACCATTGGCCGCGTTTCCGCGCAGGTCCATGGCCGCCGTATCGAACATGACCTGATTTGCGAGGAGTTAAGTTCGCTGAGCGCGTCGGTTAGCCATGCGCTTACGCCGGCCGATCTCGATCTTATCCGGAGCCGCGCGCTGCAGATAAGAGACAAGCATGCCGCGGATCAGGCCGTCGCAGTTCTTTGCGCGCAGGTAGAAACGGATGTTCGCGATGCGCGAGCAAAGCTGTTGCAGATCGAGCTGCGCCGCTTGTCGCAGGATCAGGCGGTCGAGCCTTCCACCCTGCAGCTGAGAACGACCGACTCAGCATCGCTGGTAAAGAAGCTGCAGGAGCTGGTGAAGACTTACCCCGAGAGCGTGGAACTCCGCGGGATGCTCCTTAGGGCAGAAGACAGTCTCGAGCGCGCGCGACGGGCGCGCAACGAGGCGGCGGCCCGTGCTGCTGCCATCGATCTTGAGGTCAAGGCACATACTCGGCTGCTGGACTCGCAGCAGGGGGCCAGGGCGCTGAGCGCCCTTGAAGAAGCGGCCGCAAAGTATCCCGAGAGCGCACAGTTACAGTCTCTGCTGCTGCAGTGCAAAGAGCAGATCGAGGCAGAGGAGGAGATCAAGCGTCAAGCCAGCGCTCAGAGAGCGGCCATGCAGGCTGCGATTGACAAAGGCGAGCTTCTTCTCCGCAACCGTCGCTATGTTGAGGCAGCCGCGCTGCTTGAGGTCGCGTGCCAGCAATGGCCTGGGGAAAAGCGGATTGAGAAACTACTGTCGAGTGCACAGAAATCGGCACAGAAACGAAACCAGCAGCAAGCAGCGGAGCAAGAGAAGATCAGGCAGCGTGTGCTCCAGGCTGCGACGCGCCCAGCTGGGGCGCCTCGCAAGCGACTGCTCGTGCCTGCGGTCGTAGCATGCGCGCTGCTGGCGGTGGTTGGTTTCCTGATCAGGTTTCTAATCCGGCCTCACGTCTCTGTCCTGACCGTGCAGAGCACTCCCGCTGGCGCTGAGATCGAGGTAGATGGACGCAAGTGTGTTACTCCCAACTGCAGCTTTAAGCTTTCGCCGGGAGCTACCTATAGCGTCAACGCCGGTCTCAAGGGGTACGTCTCCAGCAGCCAATCGGTTTCGCTTACGAATGACCAGACAATTTCATTTGAGCTTGCTCAGGAGACTCCCGCCCCACCCGCGGTTCTTCCTCCTCCTGCGCCCATCCAAACGCCGGTGACGGCCCGGCTCATTCTCAAGGGAGTGCATCCCGGCGACCAGCTGTTTGTGGACGATGTTCGGCTTGCTGCAAATGGACCGCCAGGGACCTGGGAGCTGACGCCGGGCTCTCATCGCCTGCGGCTCATGGCTGGAAATCAAGAGCTGGTCGCAGACCCTCGTTCCTTCAAGGCAAACGCAACCGTCGTCCTCAACCGTGCAGACTTCAAGCAGCCGGCTGCAGCAACGTCTGAAGAGCAGCTTGCCTGGAACCGCATCAACAACACAGCCGACCCTTCGGCGGTGGAAGAATTCGTCCGCCGTTATCCAAATTCTTCCTTCCGGTCGCAGGCGGAGTCCAAGCTGGAAGCGCTCAATTGGGCGAAGGCAAGCAGCAGTGGCAATCTTCAGGGCTATCAGGATTATGCGGCCAGGTATACCTCGCCGCCGGGCCCTCATTTGTCGGCTGCGATGACAGAGATTGCGCGGCTGGAGTGGGACGCCATCGGGAACACTACCGATCCTGTCCCAGTGAGGAGGTTTCTGGAGCACAATCCCAGTGGCCCCTATCACGACCGCGCGGTCGCTTTGCTCGACGATCTTGCCTGGCATGAGGCGCAGCGTAAGGAAGATACCGCAAGTCTCAAGGGCTACCTGGGCGCCTATCCCTCAGGCAGGCACAAGGAGGAAGCGGCAACGCAGCTGGCGAGGCTCACTCCACCGCCCGCCGCGACGCCTGTGCCCCAGGCAACACAGGCGCCTGCACCAATCCCTCCTCCTCCTCCGGTTACACCGAAGCTTTCCGTCAATACCGAAGACGTTAATGCCATTCGTGCCGTTCTGGATGGGTATAAATCCGCGTATGACACCAAGGACCTGGCCAGGCTCCAGGAGCTCTGGCCAGATATGAGTCCGAAACAGGTGAATGTGCTGCGTACAGCGTTCCACGATGCGGGCAAAGTCACGCTGACGTACGCCATCACGAAAGGTCCAGAAGTAGCAGGGAACGTCGCCGTGGTCACGTTTCAACAGCAAATCGTTACCAATGCAGCGGCAAAATCGCAGGTGACGATGACCTTGAAAAAAGACGCCGACAATTCCTGGCACATTACTTCTGTTCGTTAGCGCGGCTCAGAATACGTACGAAACGCCAATCAATGGCGACGGCTTGAAGTGCAGGCCCGCATCGTTCAACCGGAACAGGACATTGCCCGTGATGAGCAGTCTGGCGACCGGCCTCACCTTGGCTCCTAGGGAGATGTTTGCCTGGTTGACTGTCGAGGTAAACGTGCTGACATTCGCGTGGGGATTGCCCTTGTAATCCGTGAAGGTAGAGTTCTCGATACGGGCCTCATTCAGCAGCGAGGTTCCGATGAAATCACCGGAGACACCGACCCACCGCCGTATGGAGGCATCCGCACCCGCGGAGTAGGTAAACACATTCGGCAGCTGGGCCTTTGTGACTGGTTGCGAAGTGACCGTGCCGGCCAGGATCGAATTGCCGTTTCCTTCGAAGCCGGCGCTCGCGTGCGGAGAAACTCTAGCTGAATACGAGTAAATAACGAAGGGGCGCAAACCCCAAGTCCCCGAACCTAGAAACTTGTAAGCGTCACCGGTTGGAAGGCGAAGGTCCAGGCCGACGGCGACTGCAGACTTCTCTTTTGAATCACGCCAGGCAACGTATTTGCCGCGAAGCCGCAGATCGCCGACGCCCGTTGCCGAACTATTATTGGTCAGAATTGCGTTGGAGGGGCTGATGTACGTTTCACGCGGGTTATTGGTAATGGGCGCAAACGTGTGGTTCGGCGGGGGTGGCTCGAAGTTATAGATCGTGGCATTTGAGGTCATGGCCACGCGCGCATTGACGATGGGAAGAGCGATCGATACGTCCAGCCTGTCGGAGAGGCCATACGTGCCGACCATCGTGACCTGATTGACCTTGATATCAATCCGGTTCTGGCTGGCAACGATGTCTCGGGTGTAAATGGGCTCGCCGCCGAGGCAAGGCGTGGTCGGTATGAGTTGGCAGATGGTCGGTTCCAACTCATGCTGGAACACTGCGCCAAACGATTTGAGGTTGACGCTATCGGCTCTGTCGAAGTCAAAATATTCGTAACTGGCGCCAACGAAAACCCTTCGCTTGCCGAGAGTTTCAGCGCGATCGGCGAGTACTGGTCCAAAGCTCGTGGCTTCCTGCATCACTCCGTTGGCAAAGATGAACCCGGAAACGGGAGATGCCAGCGGCACTTGGCTGAGTTGCACGCCGATCTCTGCATTAATGGGACCGAAGCTGTTGATGCTGGAAGCCTGGAAGTGAACCTCGTGAAACTCCGTAGCTGTCAGAGGCCCTCCATTGTCGACGCCGACCAGGCCGCCGGGGCCATACACCTGCGGGACAACGCAAACCAGGTCAGAGGATCGTTTGGCGGCGGAACCCAGGATTTCCTGGGTTGGACAGGGGCTCTGAGCCAAGGCCGCCGTGGACATAGAAAGTAGCAACAAACTGCAAAGCACCGTTGAACGCGACATCTTCAATCTCTCCATGTGGATTGGGCCCCGGTTCACAACAAAATGTGCCGAACGGCTTTCGATCATGATGGTGAAGCATAAGCGGATCCCGTAACGAAATTTCCGAGCTCAAAATCTCCATGAGTAGAAACGTCCACAATGCAGTCAAAGCGCTTTGACTCCAACCGCCGTTTACTGGGCTAGTCTTTCTGCGGGGAACAGAAAGCCTTTTCGATCCGTTACAAGTTGTTGTCTTAAATGGCTTGGAGCCCAAGGGTAGTGTTGGGTGAAACCATAGCACAACCGGGCTCGCTGAACACCCTAAGAAAGCCGGACGCGATACCGTCGAAGTCGGCTGATTGGGAATGGACCTGCTCGGGCGCCATGGAACGGAGAGTGCCCATGAATCGCCCGCATCTCAAATAGACTGTCGAACCCAATGGGCACTCTCTCCTGCGGCTTCTTCTCAGAAACCGTCTTTGCCGTCCTACAAGAGCTTATGACACCTGCCACCGACTAAGCGGGACCCAAACCCTAGTGGTTGTGCAGGCAACGCATCCATGAGTCACTCAATTCAGTGACTTTTCTATTCTCGTGCGCGTTAAGCCGTCCTTCGCTTCCTGATTGTTACGGTCGCACTCGAGCACCTTCTTGTAATCCTGTTCCGCCTCCTCATACCTGTGTTGATCCCTATACCTTCCGGCGTATTCAAGCAGGTTACGAATCGAAAGAAGGCACTCCCCGGAGTTTGGCCTCTTAGTGGGAGCACGGCTGACTGGCGGTGGAAGAACGACGGGTTTAGGTGCGGAATCGGACTTTTCCGGAGAATCCGGCTTGGTGGGAAGGGTGGTAGTAGGAGTCGGCTGCTCTATCGGTCTTGTGCTCGTTTGTGTTTCCTGCGGGGGAGTAGTTGGTTGTTCCGTTACAGCCGTCTGGGATCGCCGGTTACCAAAGTAAGCAGGCCCGACAACCAAGCCAACGCTAACCAGGATCGTGGCTGCGGCGCTTAGGACGATAATCCACAAACGCGATCGCCGTCGTACTGGTTCTTGACCAACTGCTTCGCCATCGAAAGGTATGTAGGTAGGCTTTGCTTCTGGCGGCGGAATTGGGTATCTCGACGTAAGCTGGGGAGCCTCCACCGCCGGACGGTGGATGATCGTGTCGTCTGCGCCGGCCGTGGACTTCGGCTCAACCAGAGCTGGCACAAATTCTGTCTCGGCGCGGAGCTCATCCAGCCGCTCTACGTTCGTCCAGAGATACTCGTAAACTCCGGCACGAGCAGGAAAGGATCGCAAGGCAAGAGGTTGGCATGGGCCGATCCGGTCATAAAGCGCCTGGGTAATGAGCACCTGGCAGGGCCTAGCTAAGCGAAGTAAGTCCTTTTGCTCAACCGAGGGGCTGGTGTAGCCCGTGTGTGCTTCCTCCGCGGAGTACGAGTCCAGGATGAGTGAAATGTTCGGCCGTCCGGCGGAGCCGGCGCTACGGAAGCCTTCGAATGCAAGTTGCAAGGCTCGACTGGCCGCGATCGCTTTGCCCAGATCGGTGAAACCATGGGCGCGCAGATAATTCTCGCCGTGTGCCTGCGCCTCAACGTCGAGCCTGCTGCCTAAAATGTCTTGAATGAGCACTTGTGCCCGTGCACGAGCCGCCGCAGCGTCTGGGGAATGGGTGCTGCGGAACTGCCGCAGATGTAAGACCAGCTCCAACCGGTCTTCTGAGCCCTGATCGTGACGGGTTGCATTGGACATCAACTTTTCGCCTTGCCAGTTAGTTTGCCGCCAACAGGGAGACAAGTGCTGAGAAGTTTGGTTGCAACGGCATGGGGGAAATGATAGCTTCTGAATCGGTCCCCGTTAGGCAACCGAAATTCCCCCGTTTGGTCGCATTCCGTCCTCATGCGGTAAAGCAAATCTATGCCGAGGATGTATGGCGTCGTCAAGCAGTTTTCTTGGTAAAGCATCATTTTGCTGCAGTGTTGCCGCGATTGTGCTCCTTGGTTTCTCAGTTCCGGCCTTTGCCTATGCTAAGGCGCCGGAGTTGTCGGCGATCGAGGTGTATCCCATCGGGGACTCCCAGGCCTATGTCCAGATTTCAGGCTTTGCTTTGAACGGGAAAAACGAGGTCCACCTGTGTGCAGGAGCGCAAACGATCAGCAAGGGCAACTATAACAAGCTTCAAAGGATAGAGCTCGCGCCCGGCATGTCGTTGGAAAGAAAGAAGGATGGGGTCCTTCTGCTCAACCACGACGGTAAGCAGGAGTGCATCGTGCCCGGTAACTTGAAATTGGAAAAAGCAGAGGGCGAAACTCCCGCCGAGCTTGCCGACAGGGCCGAGTTATCGGGTCAGATTGCATCGAAATCAGTCAGTACTGCCGCAGGCATCCCTCGGCTCACCCCCGGGGTCAAGATTGTGCTGGTACCAACACTGAATACCGAGCTGGCTGAGTTCCTGATGGCTCAGAGAGCCGGCACCATCCCCAGCTGGCGGGCTTACCTGGGAAAATATCCCGCGGGCCAACGCTCTGGCGAAGCGAAGGCAGCCTTGTCCGTCCTCTACGTCCAGGATGGACAAGTCGCCTTGGCCGCTTACCAAGCTTCCCTGAAGGCTCCTCAGCCAGACTACGATGAGCTGCAGAAGGCAAAGTTCGCGCTGGATTCAGCTATGGCCAGCGCGCCGAGTAACCCGGCAACTGATGCCCTGGCACAGGGAATCAAGCAGGAAGCCAGGGCCCTCAACAGCAAGGGTCAGAGTGAGATTACCCAGTACCAGAAGGCGCTGGCGAATCAGACCAGCGGCTACTCACATTTGCTCGCTGCCGAACAGCTCTACCACATCATGTTGAACCTGGATCAGAAGTCCCCTGAGACGCTTTCCCTCGGAAACGCTTGCACAAAAGAAAGAACCTTCCTGGACGAGCGCTTTGTCAATTACCAGAACAACCTATCCGCGAACCGGCCGGACGAGGCGTACGAGGCGATCAAACAGTTTCGCCCCTTCGCGCAGGAGTATCCGAGGGTTCAGAAGGCTCTCGATGCCCTCTACTCCTACCACGTTGATCAAGGGAAGAAGGACGCCGAAAAGAACGACCCGCAAGGGGAAGTATCGGAGTTCAAAAAGGCAGCCGCAATAGAGTCGACGACCGAGATCGGGCCGATGTTACAAACGGCAGAGCAGCAAGCGCAGGAAAGTATCGATTCGAATGCGGTCAAGATGGCGCTAACCATGAGCCAGGGAGCGGAAGACGACAAGGATTATTTAAAGGCTTACGAAGTTCTCTACGCTTTGACGCCATCTCAACGGAGAATGGCGCCTGTCGCCCAGCATCTCGATGCGTTGAAGGACCGTTATGTTTCGGCAGCATTGAAACAGGCCGCAGAACTTCAACACACATACACTTCCATCAAGAATCTTAGCGACGAGCGTGGGGTTCAGCGTGCTTACAACCTGTACAGCAATTGCTACGCGATTACCGAAGATCAGAACCTTCGGGAGCACATCAGGAGCCTCGGCGATGACCTCAGCGATTATTATCTGACGCGGGCAAAACACTTCGTTGGGCTCCCGTCGGGAACGGGCGTTAACGTTGGCTGGAATTACATGCTCGAGGCATTGCAGCTAACACCTTCCAATGTCAGCGACATTCATGCCGAAATGAACGCCGCGAAGGCCGCCCATGATCTTCGCTCCAGGTTGTCGATTTCCGTGATATTCAGCGACCAGACTTCAACGCCAGAGGGAACGAATTTCTCTGACCGGCTCACTAATTTCCTGGCCACTGGTCTCGAGAATCACAGTTCGGACACCGTCAAGGTTGTCCGTCCACACGAATCGCCCGGAGTGCCCCCTAATTTTGCACTTATTGGGGAGGTAGTCCAGAACACCGTATCCGCCACGGTTGGTGAAAGAAACACGAAAAGTTCGATGTACCGTACCGAGCAGGAACTAATCAACCCGGCGTGGAGTGCAGCCAATCGCGCATATGAAAACGCCAATCTCAGTCTGCAGACTGCCCAGCAGGCCCTAAGCGGGGCCGAAGCCGGGCACAAAAAGAAGCAAATTGAGGATGCGAAAAGGCAGGCAGATGACGCCCAGAAAAAAGTGGAAGAAGCCCGGGATAAGCGCGATACTCTGCAAAAATCTAGTCCTGAAGAGACCGGGCTTGCATACAACTATACCGAGCAGGTTCATCACTTTACGGCGACCGTCGAAGTGCGGTTCGTTATCAAGAACACCACCGGCACCGCCGTTGGCCCACCAATATCAGTACTAGGTAAGCCAGAAAAAACCTATACCAAGCTGGAAGGTGTCAAGGACACCGACACCATGGGCGTGCATGTCGACGGCGAGGTACCTACTCCAAACCAGTTTCTCGGCGAAGCCGATACCGAGGTTGGCGGTCAAGTGTTGAAACAATCCAGAGAAGCGATCACCGGCCTTCCTGCGCTGGTCCTTAAGGCCGCGGACAACGATGCTGCCGAAGGCGACAACGATGGTGCTGCGGAACAGTACATTCTTTACCTGAACTCGACGGAAGGCGCGGAGACACCCGAAAGGAAAAGGGCACAGAAGTTCCTGCTGGAAACCTTCAATTTCCAGTCGTACGGCGAGAGCGCGCCGCAAGCATGATTCCCACCCAGCACTCGGTGAGCGACGGCAGAAGCTCCTGGAGTGCTCAGTTATGGAAGTCCTTTGGCCACCAATAAGCCAGCCAGGATCGGCAAGTATGACGTCCTTGACGTTCTGGGTCGCGGTGGGATGGGTGTTGTCTATCGCGCGCGTGACGCCCGGTTAGGGCGTATTGTTGCCGTCAAGATGTTGACCGAAGGCTTTGCCGGCGCCCCGGACATGCTGCGGCGATTTTACGAAGAAGCAAACCGCCACGCGGCGCTGCAGCACAACAACATCGTCATCGTTTTCGATGCTGGTGATCAGGATGGCGAGCCCTATATCGTAATGGAATTTGTCGAGGGTAAAGGCCTGGACAAAACCATCAAAGAAGAAGAGCGGCTCCGGCCGGAAGTTGCATTGTCGGTCGTCGAGCAGGTTTGCCTCGCACTTGCTTATGCTCATCGCAAAGGCGTTATCCATCGCGATGTAAAGCCGGCGAATGTGATCGTGCAAAAGAACGGAACGGCCAAGTTGCTTGACTTTGGTATCGCCCGGGATGAGATCCGTGCCGATCAAACCATTACCAATACGGGCACTCTGGTTGGCACACCCCCCTACATGGCGCCCGAACGCTTTCGGGGAGCGTCCATCGACGGCCGATCCGACATTTTTTCTGCCGGTGTGCTTCTTTATCAGCTCATCACCGGCAGATTGCCCTTCGATGCCGATTATCCCGCTGTCATTGAGCAGATCCTGCGTTTGGACCCACCTGCCCCTTCGCAGTTGATAGCGGAGTGCCCCCCCGCTCTCGATGAGATCATCGCGCGTGCCCTGGCAAAGTCACCTGTGGATCGATACGCGGATGCAGACGATCTGGCCATGGACCTGCACGAGGTAGCGGAAGGCATCACGCGAACCCATATCAAGGAATTGATGGTCGAAGCAGAGCGGCACTTCAACGAGCGTGAATTCCACGCAGCACGGACCTGCTTACGCCAACTCCTGGGCCTGGATAGCCAGAATATTGCCGGCAAGCGTCTCCTGTCGCTGGTTGAACAACGCTTAACTGAGCAGGAAAGAGATCGAAGAGTCCAGGAACTTAGCCGGCTCGCGCAACAGGCCGCGGCTGAGCGGGATTGGGAACGGGCCCTCGCATTGTGTGACGAAGGGCTGGGTCTGCGTCCAGCGAATTTGACTTTGATGGAAGTGCGCAAGTCCGTTGTCGAGGGCAAACAAACGCAGGAGAGAGTCTCCCAGCTCTTGCAGGAGAGCGCCAGCGCTCGTAAGAAGGGTGAACTTACCCGTGCACAAGTGCATGCGGCCTCTGCGCAACGGCTGGATCCGCTCAACTCCCAGATCATGGCCCTCTGTAGAGTGTTGGAGCAGGAAATCGAAGACAAGCGGAGGAAAGAAGAGCTTCGCGTCGTCCTGGAGGAGGTTAAGGAACAGCTGGCAGTACGGGATTTCGAAGAAGCTTCGGTTTGGCTGCGCAAGGCCGAGGCTATTTACCCGGACAATGCGGAAGTAGTCCGCTTGAGGGATCAGCTGGCCATCGCGTTTACCGAAGACAGACGTAAAGCCATCGTGCGCAAGCTTGAAGAAAAAGCAGCCGTTACTACCACCATCGATAAGCTGCGTTTGGTCTTTGCGGATTTGACCAATGCCCTCAAGGACTTTCCCAACGATCCTTCTCTGCTCCGGCTCAGACTGAGTCTCGAACCTCGCATTCAGCAGATGGAAGATGAATTATTCATACGCGAGATGTCTACGAGTTCTACCGAACTCCCTCCGGAAGAGGCTCTTGCCCGTATTCGCGAGGCCTTGCGCCGCGTGCCTGGGAATGAACAATTGTTAAATCTGGAGTCGGCCCTCTCGGAACGTAATACGCGGCTGGCACGAGAGCGCGAGCTGGCACAGCGGCTCCAGGAAGCTACTCAGGCCATTGACAATCGTCTTTACCTCGAGGCGGCGAGGATCCTGGAGCGCTGCCAGGCAGATGGTTTTTCCTCATATGAGATTGATGGTCTTCTCGAACTCGCAAAGTCGGAGGGTTCCAAGCGCATTTCGCAGGAGGTCCTCGAACGAAGCTACAGTCAAGCGAAACGCTTAATCGAGCAGGAAGAATACGAGAACGCAGCACAGCTGCTTCGCCGCGCACTGCGACAGGTGGATGAGCCGGTTTTGCACCGCCAGCTGGAAGAGGCGGTGCAGAAGCAACAGGCCACTGAACAGAGAGCGGACGCTGCGCTGGAGCGCGTCGATCATTTGATGCGCATGGAGTTGTTTGCGGAGGCGGTGCTTCTCCTGAAAGAACAATCGGGTGGCGTGAAGCGATTGCAGCGGGTAGAACAAGCACAGGTACGGGCGAGGAACCTGCAGGAGACGGATGCAAACTTCTCAACTGTGCTTGGCCGATGTTATGCGCAGATGGGCACGGCCCAGGGTATCGAGGATCTTAAAAAGGCTTTCAAGACAGTAAACAGCGGATACTCCAGGTTCCGGGAGAACGATGAAGCGGTTGCGCCAGCGCTGCGAGGAGATCTATGGGGAGAAGGCGTCTGCAGCGGTTGCTTCAGCTCGTAAATTCCTCGCAGAGGAAGACAGTCAGGGTGCCGAAGAGGTTCTGCGGGACACGATGTCTTGGCTGGAGCTTGCGCCGCCGCAATCTCAAGAGGAGCTTAAGCTTCTGCAGGCGGAAATCGCCGCGGCAAAAAAGGTCATACGCTTCCGCAGAGGTTCGTGGCGCTAACCGTTTGCGCGGGCCAACTATCAAATTGCCTTTAGCCGCCCGGTCCGGCCAGCGGGTTGTCAAAATCGAAGCCGAAAAGTCTTGGGTTTTCTCCGATGACGGCGGCTGAGGCGATGTAGAAAACGTAGTCGTACGTTTCCTGAGGTATTTTGTTGCGATGCTTTGACAGCAACTTCCAGAAGTTCCGCTCTTTCGGGTTCGGCGGCATGCTTTGGATCAACGGAAGCATTTGATTCTCACCCCAGTTATAACAAGCCATCACCAGAAATCCCGAGGCCTGCGCATCGGTGCCATAGAGGTCCTGAATGTAGAGAGCCGCGGCCTTTGTTTCCCTCTTAAAATCGTCGCGATCGTCGGCGGGGTCAGGTCGTGGTTGGTCCACAAGGGGACCCAGGTGCAAGCTGTACTTGAGCGCGGTGTCTGGAATGAACTGCCACATTCCTTTCGCATAGCCCTTGCGCGTATGTGGGCCAACCGCATAGGGGTTGAAGTTGCTCTCCTGAAGCGCAAGATAAAAGAACTGGGGGGGAAGACCACGTGCGAGCATCTCTCGAGAGATGGTCTCGGTATATCCATTTTGTTGGGCGGTGAGGATGGCTTGTTTGAGCCGGCCGGACGATCTCCACTTCTCAATGTACCGGTTGACTTCGGTCTCAAAATCAGGCGGCATGTCCAACTCGCACTCACCGAATATCCGGGCCACTCGCAATAACAGGCGCTGTCGCTCGGTCATCTTAGGGCTATAGATGTTCAGTGTCGCAAGGTATTTATCGTAGCTCTTCTCCATTTCCTGACGCCTCAATCGAAACTTGTTGAGCTCTTCGACGCCCGCCTGGCTGTTCGTATTGGCGAGGGCGCGATCGAGATTGGCTAGATCGATGTCTTGCGTCTTAATGGCGTAGAAGAGTTCTTCCGCTGTCGCTCTTTGCTGTAGCAGTTGCTGATGTTCGTGGTACGCTAACAGGCCAGCCGCAAGCCCGACGATCAGCAGCGCTCCGATGACTACACCGAATTTCTTCTTCCGCTTGGTTTCGACATGGGCGAATGCCTGGCGGATGAACATGGTGTGCTCGCCTGCAGGTTGAGCAGCACCAGGTTTTGAAAAGTAATGATCGATGTAGGGGGCTAGGGCCGCTTCTTTTGTGCGCAGGGTTTTCGCCTCTGGCGCCTCCGATAAGGCCTTCTCTACTTCGAATTTGAGCTCCGGGCCATCGATTCCGAGTCTGACGACTGTCAGGCCGTCGATGGGAGCAGAGGTTACCCGCGCGCCCCGGATGAAGAGGCCATTTGCGCTGGCGAGATCGCGGATAGACCAGTGTCCATCCTCAAAGGCAACTTCCGCATGGGCCCGGCTCACGAAGGTGTTGTCGATAGCGACTTCGCAATCCTGCAGGCGTCCAATCCTGAAGGGCTTATTGAATCGGAAGTTACGCCATGAGCCCGGGCTCATTTCCGCAGTGACCTTAACGGCCGGCACAGTACCCTGGTTAGGACGGATCATGCTGCCAAACAGGGTACTACAGCGTTGAAGAGTCTTAAGCTCTATTCTGTTTCTCCCGGAAGGCTCTACTGCCGGATTTTCTTGACTTTGATAACCGAATACTCTAGAACCAGTCCGACAAGAGTAGTGCCTCAAGAGATGTCCCAAGCGTAAAAGGTCCTTTGTTCGACCCAGCTAGCTTCCGCAAGAGTTGGCGGATTACTCCACTCCACTGGTATGCGGGCAGGAACATTTGAGTGGGCTGGAGAGGAAGCTAAGAAGATGGCGATAAATATGACTGACTACGATCCTACCCGAAAGCCTCCCTTGCGTTATTGGGAGGCGCTGGGATTTCTGCACTGTCCGACACGTATAAAAGCTACAGGCTCAGAAAAGCTCTATCGAGCTTGGGGCGGGAAAAACTCTCTTGAGCTTAGTACTAAGCCTGATCGTGTCGGTCAGACTTTGAGTTTTCATAAGCCGAGAACGCGGAGTGAGGCGGAGCGAGACCTCGCTGTGATGGAATATGGAAATCAGTTGCTCTGGATAACAGAGTTCAGGGTTATTGCCGAAAGACCATTGTGGGTCGGACAGGTGGATCCAGGGGACGATTCTAAGGAGTCCGGCAATATTCCAGGCTCACAGGTGTTCCTGGATAGAGATCTCGAGCAAAGCCTTTTTAAGGTCAGATGTGATCGAATTCCTAATGACATGGCCGGTTATGCTGTGGTCTTAAACCAAGACTCATATCCTGGCAAGGTAAACGCTTAAGGCTGCGGACACAGCAGTCATAGGTTCTGGGCGGATAGGTATTTTCTCCGATGCGAGCGAATGCATTTTATCGCGATACTGCAGGTCCTTCGTTGTTGGCTCATAAGGTCTATCCGGTAGCAAGTGTTTCTCGGTTCTCACTGTCACCGATGGATTACCAGCTACTTTTCTTGGTCGTCGAGTAATACGATCAGGTTCATTTCGGGCGACGGAATCTCAGCCGGAACATAAACGCCCGCCTTGCGCGTTTGCACCAGGGTCTCCCAGCATGGGCCGGTCCGGTTGATCACGAAGTATTGGCTTTCTACCTTTACCGCCACCTCCACCGGCGGAACGGGCAAATGGCGCAGGGCGAGGCCTGGCAGGGCGCGCTTTACCAATTCCACAACAAAACGGGCGGAGCAGACCTTGACCAGTTGGGGCACGCGCGCGATCAGGTCAGCCTCGCCCAATCGGGAGCGAATTTCCAGCAGCCAGCGGGAGGCGCCCACGCATCGCTCATCTTTCACTTCGCCCTCGTAGAGGGAGTTACCAACCGGCTGCAGTGGAATCGTGATCGCCTTGGAAGGCATTACGATCTCCAGATGGCGGCGGATGTGCTGGTCTAGCGCCTCGAAGCACGAACCGATGTCGCGATGGTCATAGACCGGCAGCGATCGAGGATGCACTTCCAGACCGAAGGTACAAAGCGCGCCGCCAAGTCGCGACATTTCCCGAAACAGCTCCTGAGGATGTACATGTTTTGAGAGCAGGAAATGCCGCAGCGTGGACACGCTGGAGTTCAAGGCGTGCAGAAACCAATATTGGGCTACATGGTGCGCCGACAGACCCGCTTGGAACTGTCCTTGGCGCTGCTGTTGCTCGCGGGCGAAGACGATGCTCTTTTCGTCCAGAATGTCAATAAGACGTCGCAGCATGCCGGTAAGTGATGGGCTGGCGCTCAGCGTAAGGCAGGGCGGCACGAATGAGAGATCCGTCTCAAACTTACCCGAGCCGCTACGGACAATGCGCAACAGGGGCAGGCTCACGAATCCCTCGGTTACCTCAGCCTCGGCGAGCAGTTGTAGATTCTTGCGCCCAACCTTGATCGTTTTCTCGTCGCGCCCGGTGTTTTCATCCGGGAGAACCTGCTCCGCGCTGTGATAGCGAACGTAAGCGGGCGCGCCATTGTCAAGACTGGTGTTGCGCCCTTCCTGCTGCTGTACAGGAACGGCAAGGTGCATCGTCAGATGGTCGGCAACCGGCGAAAACAACGCAGCAAACTCCCTGGGCGCCGGAGCAGCATCCGACCCGGGCAAGTCAAACGACAAACCATCTTCAAAAAGACCGCGGCCGTTTGTCAGGGCGAGCGCGCCGTTGCGCAGAGCATCGCCGTCAAACTGCAGGCCGGCAAAGCCGTATGCATCGCGCCAAAGGCTAGTGGTGACAAAATTCAGCGAGTCTTCGAAGTAGCGGCTCTGCGCCTGGAAGTTGTGCGGACCGAGATACATCCCTTCGGCCCAGACGGGTTTGTTCCGTAGTTTCATTGGGCCGCCTGCGGCAGCAATATCAGTAGTTCCATTTGCGGATTGGGAAAATCTCCGGGGACATGAGCCGCGAAATTGCGCGCCCGGGTAACCGCGTCCCAAGCGGCCCCGGATTGGTTCAGACTGAAGTATTGATATTGCATCTTAACCGGAATCGCGCTGGGCGGACTTGACAGGTGAGTGAGCCCAATTCCTGGCAGGGCATTGCTGATCAGCTGCTCGATGTGCGTCGCCGAACATACCTTTACCAGTTGCGGAACCTTACGGATGATGGACTCTTCGCTACTCTCAGCCGAAATGGCCAGGTACATGCGCGTGTTGTTGAGGTACCTGTCCTGATCGATCGCAGTGGCGTAGATCGTGTTCTTCACATGCTTGAGCGGCAGAGAGACGACATTCGTCGGAACGACGGTCTCAAGTAACAAACGCAGCTTTTGATCGAGATCGTTGAACACCTTGCTCAGTTCGGGATGATCGTAGAGCGGCAGGTCCCGCGGGCGTATGGTCGAAGAGAAGGTGGTCAGCGAAGCTCCCAGCGCGGTGAGCGCTGAGAAGAGTTCCTCCGGATGGCAGCGCTGCCCCTGCAGCAGGTGGCTGAGCACAGGAATATGCGAGTTGACCGTGTACAGCAGCCAGAAATTAGCAATGTCCGACGCGGTGAAGTCGGCCAGGCTCTGGTTCTTTTGCCGCCGCGTGGCGGAAAGCTGCGTGCTCTTGGCGGAGAGTATTTCCAGTAGCCCGTTGATCAGCCCGTGGAGAAATTCGCTGGCGCGCACCTCGAGCAACGGTGGAACAAAGCGGGTATTCAGGCGAAAGACGCCGGCGTCAGTACGTTCCACGTTGGCGATGCGCAGGGCAGAGCTTCCCTCGCGGGTCTCGTTGGCCGCCAGCAGGCGAAGATTCTTGCGCGCGATCTGGATCGGCTTCTCCCCGGTTCCGGTATTCTCATCAATTACCTTCGCGATCTCGGCAAGATACCGGGAGCCCGCCGATTGGCCCACCGGGGAAACATTCAATCCCTTCTGGCGGTAGTCGGGCACAGTGAGGTAGATGTCGAGATCGCGGACGCCTTGATCGAAGAACTCCGCCAGAGCCTTGGAGGGCGGCGGCTGATCCGAGCCAGGGATATCGAAGAGCAGCCCATCGGGGAAAATACCCGAGGCGCGGGAAACCGCCAGGTGACCGTCCGCCAGCAACTCCTGGTCGAGCACGACTTCGCTAAAGCCCCAGGCGCAGAATTTGAGCGCCTGCAGCCGGAAGTTCAAGCTGTCTTCGAGGAAGCGGTCCTGCAGCTGCAGATGCTGCGGCGTCAGGAACGTGCCTTTGGTCCAGAGAACGGGTTGCAGTTGTTTCATGGGTTTTCCGTCTACCCGGCCTCTTATTTTCCGGTGACACTTAGAGTACGCCGGCACCGGCCTTCCGGACCTGTTACCAGCGGCCGGTTCGACCGTTCAACTCTCGTGTGCGATCTCTCAATTTATCTGCCCGCGTCCGTCTGCCATCATCGAGTTTGCCGGATTTAGCAGGCCGGACCGAGTTAGCCAGTTTCGACTACTGGGAACTCGAGTTGCATTACTTGGCTTGAAAGGTCACCAAGCTCGATCTGAACTGCTGGCGGAGGTGTAGGTATCAGTACTTCGACGCCAGGCACAATTTGCTGCACCTGTTCCTTCATTCCAGGTACCGACCAATAGTAGCCAAGCGTAAAGGTGAGACCAGCGTAAGCAACCGTTCTGCCATCTGTCGGAACAGCAGTATATGCCAAATATTTGCGGACTGGCAGAGGAATACGGACCACCTCGTTAAATCTCTGCCCCGCCCGCAGTGGGGTCACGTATGGAGCAATGGGCATGGTGGGGCTCATACCAGGCGGAATATCGGGAATCTTCTTGTATGCCCTGACAAGACGGCGTCCATGATCCAACTCGATGTAGACCAGGTTAGGATTGGTTTGAAGCGAGAGATCATGTACCCGGTTGAGAAGATAGGCGTCGCGGGTAGAATGGCTTTCCACTTCGTAGTGCAGCGCAAGAAAGTCATTGACTCGCTCTAATCGAGTTTGCATACGCAGTTCATTCATGCCAACCTCCTTGCGCGGAATTTGGGCGGCGCTCATAGAAGTCGCCGCCATAGCAATGAACCACCTTCTGGAAATTACAGGCATTCTCACCACGGTGGCGATCCGGGCCAGGTTGGGGGGTAGTAGGTTGGGCGAGGGGGGAACCCAAAATCGTTTCGAATAGAGTTTTCCGTGGGCTGGCCCGCCGGGGGAGATGAGGTGTAATTCGGCGCTGGAGTGAAAGTCCCATTCGGTTGACGAATACAGGTGCCGGCCGGGTTGCCATTGGAATCGTTGACTGGATTTCCCGCTGCATCGTAGGGCGGAGCCGAGCCTACTGTTTGGCGTTCCTCTCCACGGGCTGAGGTTCCTACCTGGCCAGGATAGGTGTCGTTGGGACCGTTGGCGCTGGTCCCGTTTGCTGCGTGGTTGGCGTGGCACAACTCGTGTCCTAACACGACCGCCGCCGAGCGCGGATCGCCAGGCGGCAATCCAGGAAGTCCCTGACCCGGATTCAGGGAGACAGTGGTGTCAGTTTTGGTGCCTGGCGCTGCCCCAGGAGAACATTGGCTTCCACCAGTAGTGATCTGAAGAGTCACGATATGTCCGCTGGCGGCGATGCTCGCAATCAAGTTCTTCCCGCTGGGCGTGGAGTACAGCAGTGCAAGTGCCGACTGCAGCTGCGCAATCTGTGCCGGAGTCCCAGACATAGAGAACGGAAATGCTACTGTAGGGTCGCCGATGAAGACCGTCGGAGAGCCGACCATGATCGTTCCGCCGTGGATGGTCAGATCTGTCATGCGTGCAGCCGGCAGCCCGCCGATGAGCACACTCATAGCCCCAAGCGAAATCGTGTCCGGGGGCCCGACGCAGACTGCCGGGTCTGTTACCCGTGCAGCTGGTAGGGCGTTGGTAAGGACCGTTGGAGCGCAAGGTGGGATGATCGGACCGCCAACGTGTGGGACGATACCAGTTACCATCGGACAGACATGCATGTCGGTAAGGCGACTGGCCGGCGGCATTCGATTGTTCTCCTTCCTAAATGTGCAACGATGCGTAGCCCTTTCCAAAAACGGAAAATTCCGTTATTGGCTATGGGTCATCTGGTTCGATGGGAAGTGGCGCGATCTCCGGAGTGGGGGGAGCGCCGGGCGAATTCAAGTTGATCAGAGGCGCGCCCAGTACCGTAACTCCACTCGCGTCGATTACGATCGACGAGGCGCCGGCCATAAGAACAATCTTCGTATTTCCCTGAAGTTGGATGGTGTCGCCGAGGATAATGCACTTTCCCATGACGTTTAGGACCAGGTCCTTGTCGTAGGTTGTGTTGGCCTGGCCTTGCACGTGCAAATCGGACTTTCCTTCGATCTTGATCCTTTCGTCGGTTTTCACATGCAGATTATGATTCTTGAAGACCAGTTCCTTCACGTCGCCCAACTTATTGCCGTGTTTGTCGACGCCTCCGGTCGTGATATGGCGGTCGCTGCCCACCGTGATGAACTGGCTCGCCTCGACGCTATTGTGCATCGTGCGCTCGGCGTGGATTAAGAGGTCCTCACTTCCTTTTTTGTCTTCGAAACGGATCTCATTGAAGTTGTCCGCTGTCCCGCCTTTGGAACTGCGCGACTTGACTCCGCTTTGTGTTTGGTTGTCAGGCAGTTTATACGGGGGCATCTGTTCCGCGTTGTAGACGCGCCCGGTAATGATTGGCCGGTCGGGGTCGCCTTCGAGGAAGCTGACGATGACTTCCTGGCCCACACGGGGGATGGTGATTGCTCCCCAACCTTGTCCGGCCCAGTCTTGCGATACCCGAACCCGGCAAGAGCACTGGCCGGCGCGGTCCCAGGGAAAACGAACAACCACCCTGCCGTAGCTGTCAACCCAGATTTCTTCGCCGTCTCCTTCGCCGTCATCTCCGCTCGTGTCGTGGTAGCTGCTCTTGCCAATTACGACGGCCGTCTGCGGCCCCTGTACGAAAGGTTTAGGCGTGAGGCGCGCTGGCCGAAAGGGAACCGTCGTGGGGATGCAGGTGAAGTGATTGGAGTAGCTTTCTCCGCCTCCACCACTGGACAGGGTGTAGGTGTCTCCAGACGACGCGATGTGCTGGACCTCAGTGAGCACATAGGAGACGTTCATGGAGTCCTGATGATGGTCAGTGAGATCGAACTTATACCCGGTGGTGAAGGCGCGGCACACACTCGAGCCGTTCGCGACCAGGTGACCGGCCTCCTCCTCCTGCATGCGCAGTTTCGCAATCGCGCTTCCGTCCGCGCGAGTGGTATAGTCTCCCGGAAAATCGAAGATCTCAAAGTTGGCGTTTCCTCCGATATGGATGACGCTTGGTTCCGAGGCTGTGAGATTGGCCGACGGTGTCTTAAAGTTGTAATCGGTGAGGGTGTACTTTCCGCTTCGCAGTTCCTGCTCAATATTCCAGGAATTGATAACGTCTAGTTCGTCGATGCCTCCGCTCACCAGATTGTAACCAGCGCTCTTCTGGCCGGGGCAGGGCTCGTGAGCGGCGGAGGAGTCGGCGATGACCATGGTGTGTTTCCCCATCTGATGCTGGAAAAAGTAGAAGATGCCGGCCTGCTCCATGAGACGCGAGATGAAGTTGAAGTCCGTCTCGCGGTACTGCACGCAGTATTCCATCGCGGAGTAGCTGCCGTTGAGCTGGAATTTGTAGTCCTGAAAGCCATGATCCTTAAAAACCTGCTCCACGATATCGCCGACCTTCTTGTTGTGAAAAATCCTGCAATCAGCAAATCGGGTTAACATCCACGTCCAGGGAACAACTTCCATCCGGGAGTGCGTGAAACGAGCGTCAGAGCCGCTTTGCGCGAAGTGGCTCACAATGCCGTTGAAGTAGCGCTGCGTGTTGTTCGCTTGTGTGACCGAGATGGTAACGTTTTTTCCGATGATCTTTGCGAAATCGATCGGACCATGCTCGGAGAGCAGATCCAGATGAAAGCTGAATAGGCGTGAGATGGCTTCATGACCCGTAAACCCAGCCAATAGCAATGCATCCTTGCCCAGCGGGGTGGTGATAGAGATGAGGCGTCCTTCTTGTGTATAGGGCATAGAATGTTACCGAGCCTTGGTGGAGACTGACGTTTGATCCTTCCACACAAACAAATCTAGGCACATCTCCTCACGCCATGGTTGCCACACCGACTTGTACGCCCGGCTGATCGTAGACAAACTCCCCGTTTTCTCCAATCCCCACATGGATGGCTGTCATCTTCTCGCCCTCGGCCATGCCCCCCAAGATCTTCCTCGAGATGTCCGGCAGCAGGGAATTGGTGAGGATGTTGTCTACATTCCTCGCGCCGCTCTCGACCTCCGTGCAGCGGCAGCCACCTCGTTCAGGAAGGCGTCGTCATAAGTCAGCTTGATCTTGTGATTCTCCAGGATGCGGCGTTGAATCTTTCCCAACTTCAGCCGGATGATCTGCTTCAAAGCCTCGTCCCGAACCGGGTAATAGGGGATGACGACCATGCGCCCGAGAAACGCTGGCTTGAATATCTTGTTGAGCTCCGGTTTGAGGGTCTCAACCAGCGCGCGAGGGCTGGGCGCGGTCTCCGGATCGGCCACCAACTTCATCAATCTGATCCGTGCAGGCGTTGGTCGTCAGGATGATGATGTTGTTCTTGAAGTCGATTTCCCGCCCTTCGCCATCCTCCATGTTGCCCTTGTCGAAGACCTGGAAGAAGAGTTCGAGCACGTCGGGATGAGCCTTCTCGACTTCGTCCAGCAACACGACCGAATAGGGACGGCGGCGGACAGCCTCGGTGAGGACTCCGCCTTCGCCGTAGCCAACATAGCCCGGAGGCGAGCCTTTCAACGTGGAAACGGTATGCGGCTCCTGGAACTCCGACATATTGATGGTGATCAGGTTGTGCTCACCGCCGT
The DNA here is from genome assembly GCA_963746595.1 of uncultured Acidobacteriaceae bacterium. Taxonomy (GTDB): domain Bacteria; phylum Acidobacteriota; class Terriglobia; order Terriglobales; family Acidobacteriaceae; genus PALSA-350. Next base: position 350,654 of record CAVVBS010000004.1, on the reverse strand, counting down.
AGAGCAAGTCAGAGAGCGCGAGTGCTGTCTCCGTCTTGCCCACTCCGCTGGGGCCGACCAGCATGAACACCCCAACCGGCTTGTTAGGGTCGTCGAGCGAAGCCCGCGAGGTCTGCACGCGCTGGCTGATGATCTCCATGGCATGGGGCTGCCCGATGACCCGCTCTGCCGAGATGCTCCTGCAGCGCGAGCACCGTGGTGATCTCGTCCTTGAGCATCTTGCCGGCGGGAATGCCGGTCCACGCGGAGAGCACCTCGCCAACAATCTGCGCGTCCACGCACACCCGGATCAGCCCGGTCTCGCCCTGCAGAGCTGCAAGTTCCGATTCAAGGGCCTGCAGCTCTGACTTGAGTGCTCCGGAAGACGTGCGCAGCCGCCTCCGCTGTGCCGTTGGCCGCATGACCCGCCTCTAGTTTGCCGCGCAATTCGCGGATCTTCGCGACCAGCTCGCGCTCCTTCTCCCAGCGCTCCTTGAGCTCCTTGAGCGTGGTTTCGGCGGCTGCTTTTTGCGATTGAATCTCGGCCAGCTTCTCCTGGTGGTCAGCGCCCACCACGGTCTCGCGATCAAGAATCCGCTTTTGCACCTCGAGTGCGTCAATCTGGCGAGTCATGTCTTCAATGGCCGGTGGCGTGGCGTTTTGCCCCAACGAAAGGCGGGCGCAGGCGGTGTCCAGGATGCTCACTGCCTTGTCCGGGAGCTGGCGTCCGGCCAGATAGCGATGGGAAAGACGGACGCTGGAGTAAACCGCCTCGTCGAGTATGCGCACGTTGTGATGCTTTTCGAGAGAAGCGACCAGCCCGCGCATCATGATCATGCATTGCGGCTCGCTCGGCTCCTCCACCTTGACTACCTGGAAGCGCCGGGCCAGTGCCGCATCCTTCTCGAAGTACTTCTTGTACTCAGACCACGTGGTAGCGGCGATGGTGCGCAGTTCGCCGCGGGCGAGCGCCGGCTTGAGCAGGTTGGCGGCGTCGTTCTGGCCCGCCTGTCCGCCCGCGCCGATCATGGTGTGGGCCTCGTCGATGAAGAGAATGATCGGCGTGGCCGAGGCCTTCACTTCTTCGATCAGACCCTTCAGCCGGTTCTCAAACTCGCCCTTGACGCCGGCGCCGGCCTGCAGCAGCGCCAGATCGAGCGTCCGCACGTGCACGTTTTTCAGCGGCGGCGGCACGTCGCCCTGGGCGACCCGCAGCGCAAAGCCCTCAACCACGGCGGTTTTGCCCACGCCGGCTTCGCCGGTGAGGATGGGGTTGTTCTGGCGGCGGCGGGTAAGGATGTCGATGACCTGGCGGATCTCCGCATCGCGGCCCAGCACCGGATCGATCTTGCCCTTTTGCGCGTTGCCGGTGAGGTCGACGGTGTACTGGTCCAGGTTGGGCGTCTTGCCGCCGCCTGGCTTGGCGGCGTCGCCAGGCGCTCGCGGCAGCGGCGCTCGTGGTCGTCTCAGCTGGAAAGAGCAACGATGCCAAGCAGATCTTTGCGCAGCGCGTCGGCGTTGATCTTCTGGAACTCGCGGCTCACTTCGTTGATCAGCCGGGAAAGCTCCTCGTCCGAGACCAGCGCGAGAATGGTGAAGCCGGTGCGCACTTGGCCGGCATTGAAGTCGATAGAGCCGATCGTCCACGCGGTGGTCAGCATCTTTAGCACGCGTGGGGCTGATGGCCGGCGTGCGGGCATTGCCGGACTTCAGCTTGTCGAGGCTACGGGCGAGATCCGCGGTCAGCCGCGACTTGTCGATTTCAAAATGCTTGATGATGGCAGCGAAGTCGTTCGAGCTGTGGAATCGAGCAGCTTGGTGAGGTAGTGCTCGATCTCGACGTCGTAGTGGGTGCGCGAGAGGCACAGGCCGGCCGCGCCTTCAAGTGCGGCGCGGGCCGGGTCGTTCAGCTTGCCGATCAGTGCTTTCAGATTCAATCCCATATCGTCTCCCTTACAAAGTCAGAATGGTGTCGTCAGGATCGGCCCCCCAAGCGCGCGTCTTTACCCAGGAGACCCAGCCCAGGCGCGCCGGGATCGCTCGCGTCTGCAGTCGAGTTCCGTGCCCGGCGCTTCGGTGCGGTCGAGCACCAGTTGCACCTCGAAATCGAGGCATTGATTGCTGAAGAACCGGGTCATGGCGCGCAAGGCTTCATAGGCGCTCGCCGCCGGGCAGAAATTCGGAATAGCGCTCCATGCCCAGCGGTCCGAGGCGGATGCGCACCCGCGCCTGCCGGTCCCAAACCGCATCGCCCACCACCGCCCCGGCGCCAAGCTGGCATGACGCCGTGTCCTCTCGCTCATGGCGCATTGTGTCGACTCGTCCAAGCCGTACCAGGCGCCGGTAAACTGCTGAATCTCCACCGGCACCTCGAAGTAGTCCTCAATCATTTGCTCCAGGGCCGCCGCCGACCGCGACTGCATGCCCACCAGCGAGATGTAGTGAAGCAACGCCTCATCGTCAATCTCCTGCCGGTCGCGCAGACCATCTGTGCCCAGCCCGACCAGGTCGAGAAGATAGCGCGTGAACAGATCGCGGGCGCCGGCGGAATAAGTGACAGGAAACCGGGTCTCTGCCAGGCACGATAGAAAAGCGAGATAGCGCGGTGGTTGAAAATGTCGAGGAACGCAGCCATGCTCGTGGTCCTTGGCGCGCACCCGTTCCAGGATCAGCTCGCTGTAGGCATAGGGAAGCACACCCGTGGGGCCGGTCAGTCCCATGAAGTTGACCGTCATCTCCGGCGGCCCATCCTCCGGGCAATTCCAGCTTCTGGATCTGGCTGGCCGGAAAGCCCAGCCGCGGATTGACGCGGAAGTGCACCGCCTCATCCTCGGGATTGGAGAAGCCTCCCACCGGCCGCGAGGCCTCGCTGAGCCGCTGCAGCAGCGTCACCGCCTGGAAGAACTCGAAGCGAACACGCGTCGCTCAACCAGTTCCTCGCCGAGCGGCGAGTCTTTCAGACGAGCAGTTTGCGGCCCGATCTCGGTTGCCATTCGTGCAGTTCCCCCTTTCTTTGCGGAGTGGTGACGCTCAATTGCGTAAAGCTGTTCAGCGATGCGCTCAGGCCGAAGAACCGTTCCAGCACATCGGCAAATAGAAATGCTCCGCCGCCGGTGAACTGCTCCTCGTCGATCTCCATCTCGATCCGCACGCCGCGCGCAAAGCTCACGCCCTGCTCGGAGACCAGCCGCGTGAAATGCGGGTGGCTGCGGATCTGGAGAATGCTCTGGATTACGTTCTGCGAATATGCGGTGCGGCCCACATCATAAAGGCGCAGGATCTCCTGCAACGCATCCTTACCCTGCTCCACCAGCGAAAGATAGTTGAGCGACAGGTGGGAAACCAGCCGCCATAACGCACTCTTGCCCAGTGCGGGACGTACCGGCGCGGTTGGCTTGCGCAGCGCGACGATCCGCTTCATGGCCGCCGCTGCCTTCCATCTCGAAGTCGCTGTCCTGGTTGCCAAAGGGCAGGCGCGACGGCAGATCGCGATTGGTGCAAGTGGTGCGGACAGAAAGCACCGAAGCTCCGGGTTCGACATTGGCGGTAGACAGATCGACCAGAGAAAGCGAAACTTCGGTGCCCTCATCGTTGGGACGGCTGGAAGGGCGGCGCCGCGCGAGCCAGAAGCAGGACCGGTCTTCTTTCCGCGCGGAATGGCGGAGCGAATAGAACGGCTCGTAGGTGGTGATCTTCTGGTTGTTGGAGTCGATGGCGTTCACTTCGTCGATGGAGAAGACCTCCATCGAGTAAGGCCGGCGCACGTCGGGCGTGACCGGGTACTCATACTTTCGCTGGTCCAACTGGATCGGCTCGGCGACCTGGGGAAAGAGATTCACCACCGGCGCGCACCCCAGGCGGAAGGTCTTTTTCGAGAGCTCAAGTTCCAGCCGCTGGACGCGGCCTTCGCCTTCCACCTGGGAGATGAGAAAGATGACTTCGATGGCATCCTTGAACCCGGCGGCTGCCAGGCACTCCAAACCCGACAAGTCCACGAAGAAAAACTTCTCCGGAAAAGCGAAGTACTCCATCAGCAGCCGATGGCCGCTGAAAGACGAGGAAGCATAAGGAACCATCCCCTGATCCGGGGCGAAGCCGACGGCGCTCAGAGACGAGGCCGGCAACGTCACCGGCGCGAGCCGCGATCCCGCGGAAAGGTCGCGCACCATGATGCGATTGAGACGGCTGAAAAGAAGTTCGTAAAGGATGTTGACCAGTCCGCTCTCGCCATCGAGATAGAAGCGCAGTTTGTCCAGTTTGAGAGCCGGGAAAGCCACGTCGGGCCCGCAGCGAAGCTCCAGGCGGATGGCCCATGCCGAATCGTTGGTCTTAACCGCGGGTTGTAATCGGCTGGGCGCGCGCCATTCCGCGGCGTTGACGGTCAGCGGCCATAAGGTCGTGTCATAGCAGGTACGAAAAGTGCAGGGAACGCCGCCGACCGGTTTTGAGTAGAGAGGCGAATTTCGTTCGATCTTCAGTCCGCTGGTCAGCTTGCCTTTTTCCGGATCAAGCTGAAATTCGACCACCGACATGGAAGGCAGCGGGCGAACCAACTGCGGATAGACAACCGTGAGCAGGGCTTCCGTGATCTCCGGAAACTCGTCGTCCATCTTGAGATGAACCCGCGCCGCGAGGAAGGCAAATGCCTCCAGCAGCCGCTCGACATGCGGGTCTTCGCACTTTGTGGGTTCCAGTACCAGCCGCGACGCGACCTTGGGATGCTTTTCCGCAAATTGTGCGGCAGACTTGCGCAAGTAGTCCAGCTCGCGTTCGTAATAGAGCAGAAAGTCATCGCGCATCGTCGCCTCCGGCAAGGCGGCAGTTACCACTTTTCAACTCGATGACGGTGTCAAAGGATATCGGCTCGGGCGAGGGGTCCATGCGCAGCATGGCCTCAATGCGCAATCGGACCTCGCTTTTCGCCGTGTCGGCGTTTTCGATCATCACCAGGCGCACGTTCGCCAGCCGCGGCTCGAAAAGGTTAATGGCCGAAACAATCTGGCGTATCAGCTTGTTGCGGTCACCGGCAGTAGCCATCGTCAACGCGGAGAGGTCAGGCAGCCCGTACATGTAAACGGAGCGAGTGACTTCCTTTGCACCTTCGTCCGGCGGATCGCTATTTCTGCGCGTGTTCAGCAGCCACTCCAGGTCGCGTCGCACGGCACGTCGAAGCAACCGCTCCGATTGAGAGCGGCTGGGCGGATTCTCGGTGCTGTTCCCAGGCTCGAGATCGATGAGACGGTCGAGTACGGGGATGGTTACGGTCGCTTCTCCGAGGTTCCTTGCCATCGCTTACCCCACGCTCAATGCCTGCACCGGGTCAAGCCGGCAGATACGTTCAAACATCTTTTGCTTGTCGCTCGAGCTGCCCTGAATCTTCTTGCTGTTACGCATCAGCTTCAACAGATCGCTGGCCACCAGCTCCGGGTCTTCCCATCCGTCGAGCTTGTGGTTTTCGATCACCGCCGCCAAATCGTCCAGCAGCGGTTGAGCGATTGCGTCTTTCCCCGCGCTGACCGCCAGCTCGATAAATTGCATGTTGCGCCGGAAGCGGCCGCGCCCCGACCGCTGGCGGCCGATCTCGGTGCGCATCAGGGCGAATGCCTTCTCTTCGTTTCCCGAAGCCAACGCTTCCTTCGCCAAAGCATACGCATCGGCTGCCTGGGCAAGCCAGGTGGGTGTTCCGTTTAGGCTGGCCGGGGGCAAGGAGTTCGATTCTTCGCTGGACACGCTGGACGGCGCCTGCAAATGCTGGAGCCACACTTTGGTTTCGGGATTCGCCGCCGGCGTGTCGTCGAGCAAAGTTGCCTCCAATAACTCGGGCAGGTCATTCAACAGAGCCCGAAGTTCCGACTGGATAGCGTTGGCGATTGGTAGGTACTCAGAGCCGAGGGCCGAGCAGGCAGCGACCGCTAGCCGTTGCAGGTCAAGCCAGCCACGGCTGCATGGGAGCGCCATGGCTTCTTCGCAGCTATCGAGCAGTTCGCTCCACTTCTTGGCCAGCGCCAACCGCTTCACCCGTTGGCGAAGTTCGGTGGGTGGCGCTTCCAGCAGAGTGCTGTCGCCTAATTGCGACGCCGTGCGCAACTCACCCCAGCGCAGTCCTCGCAAAATGAGGTAGGGCGCCGGGCTAAACGGCTCCCGCTTGCGCAGGAAGGCTGCCCCCGCGACGACGCTGGCTACGGCCTGGCGGCGGTCCGCCGGCTCCGATACAGCAATACCCCCAAGCACGGCGGTCGAAACTGGCGCGACGGTCTCCCCATCCTCTTCCGCCGGCGTTGCCTCCGCGGCGGCGACCGGAACCACTTCCACTGGATCCGGCTCCTTCTCGCGCTTCTTGTTGAGCAGCGTGTGAACCGTTTGCCGGACTTCCGTAAGCCCGTTCTTCAGTTTGCCGAAGGCCGGAGCATCGTCCTCGAATTTCTCGTTGCAAAACTTCTCCAAATCCTCGAGCGCCTTCAGGCAGGCATCCAGGTCCTTCTCTGCCGTCAGATAGAACGGTTTAGGGGTCTCAGCGAAGGCTTTATCGAAGACCTCCGGCGGGATTTTGCCGTCCTCGATGAGCTTGTTTCGAGCCTTGCGATCCTTGTCGGTCTTGGCCTGGTCTTCAAAGCCAACGAGACGAGAGTCCTTAAAGGCAAACCAGGAATACCCGGCGCTGACCAGCGGCACGGAGCGCAATGGAAAATCGAGGGCGGAGCCGATCCAGGAGAGCAGATTAGACCGAAGCTCTTTGTCCCCGTCCTCCATGACCGGATAAACTGTGTCCCAGAATCCGGCAATCAGCTCGTTAGTTAAGTGAATTCCCCGGCAAAGGCCTGCGAAGTGCTCAGTAACCAGCAAAGCCTCAGTAAGCCATGCGGCCAGTTGGATGTCTTTTGAGACCGTTGCCAGCGTGTCCTGGGCCAGCTTGATCACCAGCGGGTAGTTGGCCGTCTTGCGTTCGGTTTGCCAGTCACCCTGCGCTAGTTCGTCGTCTTTGCGGCGAGCTTCACGTATTTTGTCGAAAATCAGCAGTTTCGTGTCGTAGCGAAGATCGATGCCACTCGGGTTTTCACCGGCAATAGGAGCCAGGATATCTTCGCGCAGCGGCATAGTGGCAGCAACCTAAACACAACGAGTTTTACTGCTCAGACGGCGCAACCGCCGGTTGGGCGAATACCAGCGACCGAACTTCGAGGAAGGGAACTTCCTCACCATCGGCGAGCAGAATCTTCTGACCCGACGGATATTCCCGGCCTTCGTCGTCAGCCGCCCAATCCGTAATTCTCCCCAGCCATACTGCCTGGTCAGCATTCTTCCAGGAGAACGGGTAAATAGCCGGTAGCAGCACCTCCCCGAGATCCATGCCTTGGAACGATGGCGCGGCCTGCACCAGGGCCGGAGTCCAGAGCGTGTCCCGCAGCCTTTGCGGCGGTGCGATTTCGACCGATGCCACGTGCTCGAAAGGAATCCAGACATAGGCGCCGGCCGCGAAGACTTCAAGCCGTGCACCTATATCGGGATCGGCATCCGTTAGTTCGTTGAAAGCTTTCCCGTTCAGCTTTCCTGGCGGTGAAACCGTAGGGTGCGACGGAAAAGCTTGCTTCTCGAAAATTTCATGCCGCGTCTTTTCCGCATGCAGCGCTGCATAATAGACGATCGCCCCGGTTTCCGCTTCGACGTTTTTGCCCGCAAGCACGCTGAGTTGCTTTTCTGCGCGGGTATATTCTCCCGCGAAGCAAAGCAACTCAAACAGAAAAACCCGTTGCGCTGTGTCAGCCGGGTGTTCCCGTAAGTGCGCGGTGAGCCACTTCTCCGCTTCCCGCACCTTGCCTGCCGCGAACAATTCTTTGGCGGTTATCGGCACCTTGCTCGCCCGTCACTTACCACGGCTTGAGCTTGAGCACGTCGAAGCCCTTGTCGATAAAACCCTTGAGGCTGCCGTCCTCTTCAGGGTTATAGCTGACTTTGATTTTGCTGAAGGCGAAACTGATCGATTCCATCGGGTTTTCGCTCGAGCCGGAATGCTGGATGGAAGTGATCAGCGCATCCTCCATGTGGATCTTGTAGTAATCCTGTTGATCGTCGCCCATCGGTTTGTCGTAAATGATGTCGACCTTCTTCAGGTAATTTCCAGTCACGCAATCGTCAAACAGCAGTGGAGAAACCTTGTCAACCACTTTCATGATGGTGACATCCTGCACGCTAGCCCGGCCCGACCGCGCTTCTCCCCCCGATGAACCGGCGCCGATCACCGAGGTCTGGCTGGCGCCGAAGCTAAAGGAAAGAATGTCGATCGCGTCCTGTTTGCTAGTACTCGGTCCTGGACGGCCATCGATGATGAGGTATGCATTGACTGCCATTTTCTTTCTCCTTCAAAGTTCGTATTGGGGACCCGGCATTAGGAACTACAGCACATCAGGTGTGTCCAGGGTTAGGTGCGCACAGGGTTACTTCACCGCGGCCGGCAAATCAGCAACCAGCCGCAGTGAAACGGTAGTTCATCCAGTTGGAAGTGCGGACGGAGGAAAGCCACCGCACGATACACGCCCGGCTTGCCCGGGACCTCCGATACGTCAATGCGCGCCTCACGCAGAGGACGCTCAGCCTTCGTTGCCGGCGAAGCGGAATCATCCGGAGTCACGTACTTCGTGATCCAGCGATTCAGGAACATCTCCGCTTCTTCACGCGACATGAAGCTGCCGATCTTGTCGCGCATCATCGCCTTAAGATAGTGCGCGAAGCGGGAAACCGCCATGATGTAGGGCAGCTGGGTCGACAAGCCGGGCATTGGCGTTGGCCGAGTCGGTGTCGTAGACCTTGGCTTTCTGGCAGGTTTGCACGCTGAAGAACGCAGCGTAGTCGGTACCCTTGCAATGCACCAGGGGCACGAAACCGAGGTCGGCGAGTTCCTTTTCGCGGCGGTCGGTGATCGGAACCTCGGTCGGGCACTTCATGGCGATATCGCCTTCGTCGGTAGCGAAGTTGTGGGTCGGCAGGCCCTCCACCAAGCCGCCGCCTTCGACACCGCGCATCGCGACGCACATGCCGTACAGAGAATAGGACTGGGTCATTCTTGCGCCCAGCGAATAGGCGGCGTTCATCCACAGGTACTTGGAGTGGTCGGTGCCGTCCACGTGTTCTTCGTAGTTGAACTCATCGATCGGCTTGGTGTCTTCACCGTAAGGAAGCCGGCCCAATGTCCGGGGCAGGGTAAGCGCAACGTAGCGGGAATCCTCGCTCTGGCGGAACGACTTCCACTTGGCGTATTCGGTGCTGTCGAAGATCTTGGCCAGATCGCGAGGAGCATCCAGTTGCGTATAGCTTTCCAGGTTGAGCAGGTCGGGGGAAGCCGCGCTCACGAATGGCGCGTGGGCCTGGGCGGCCACGTGCGAGATCCCTTCCAGCAGCGCCATGTCTTCCGGATGCTTGCCGAATTCGTAATCGCCGATCAGCGCGCCAAACGGAGCGCCGCCGAAGACGCCGTACTCTTCCTCGTAGACCTTCTTGAAGAGCGCGCTCTGATCGAACTCCGGAGCCTTCTCGATGTCGCGCAGCAGTTCTTTCTTGGTGACGTTGAGTACGCGGATCTTTAGTCCGACGCCGGTCTCGCTGTTGTCCATCAGGTACTTCAACCCGCGCCAGGAGCCTTCCAGCTTCTGGAACTGCGGATGGTGCATGATTTCATTCAACTGCAGCGAGAGCAGGTGATCGATCTGCGCGATGCGCGCATTGATCATCATCTCCGCATCCTTGGCGACGGTCATCGAGCCATCGAGCACCTGGGCCACAAATTCCTTCACCAGGTCCTTGCCGCGCTCGCGCGATGCAGCTTCTTCGCCGAAGCGCCCCTGCTCGACGATCTGATCGAGCACGCTTGATTCCTGGGTCACCGCTGCGGACGCCGACCCCTGTTGAGCTGGTCGCTTCAGCCATTGGATCCTCCTCCTTGACGCCGATTTCGCCCTTCAGCTTGTCCAGCTTCTCCGTATTCCCGACCGCTTCCAGTAGCAACTCTTCGAGCTTGTCGTTGCCCTGCAACGAACCGCGCAGATCTGCCAGTCGGGTGCGCAGATCGAGCATTTCCTTGAGCGGCTTGACCTGCTTGGCCACGTTGCCCGGCTCGAAGTCTTCCAACTTGCGGAACTTCAGATCGACCTTCAACTGCGCGGCGTCGGGGTCGTCGCTCAGCTTGTTTTCGACGGCGAACGAAAGATGCGGCTTCATCCCCTCAAGCACGGTGTCGAAGTTGTCGGGATTCACTTCGACGAACTTGCGTTCCTTTAGCTTGGGCAGCGGCTGTTCCGGGTTGCCCGTGAAGTCGCCTAGCACGCCCACGACGAAAGGCAGTTCCTTGATCTCGATGGCGCCGCCCACTTCGACGTCATAAGTAATTTGCACCCGGGGAGGACGCACCCGGTCCAGCTTGTGCTGTGCGCTTTGTCTGGCCATGTAATTGTTTCCTTCCACTTAGATAGTGATCCCGGGGTAGCTGATCGTTGCGCTGGTTCTTGAATAAAAAAGCGACGGGGACGGGCCCAGGTAATGACCGAAAGTGGTTCTGAAACGAAGCGTTCAGATGATTGAACGAAAGGAGCGTCTCTTCAAAACCGCTCATATGGCGTTACTGTTCATATCATGGCGTCTGGGACTGGTCAAATGAAAAACACAGCGGCGGCTCGCGACGTTTCATGCAGCGATGTTAAGGTGTTAGGCGCATGTTACGATTCCTGTCCGTCGATGATTCACGCCGCCTTCGAGGTTTATTCGAAGAGTCAGGTTACACCGAAGTAAACCTGCTCAGGTACCTTGGCGCCGCGGAGTTACCTTCACGCCATTTACGTAACCAACCACGGCTGCTCGATCGCACACGCGACGTCACCTTGATCAACGCGTTGCTGCGCTGGTTTTGGCTGGGATGCGATCAGACAGTGGAGGCCGCTGATACTGTCGTGCCAGAACCCTTTCTACGCTTGCTGCTCGAATCGGGCTTGCTGCAGCGGCGAGGAAATCTACTTACCCCGGGAGCGATGTTGCTGCCGGTTCAGGACTTTCTGGTCGCTTCCGACCATCCGGCATCGATTGAACGGGGTGACTCCGGAATGGTGCTATGGCCAAATCCGACAAGCAAATTCCTAGCCAGATTCGCGGTTAGGCGGCGATCCCGCGCCACCCTCGATCTCGGGACGGGCAGCGGCATCCTCAGTCTGGGTGCGTCAGGGCACAGCGATCTGGTCGTGGCTACTGACTTGAACCCCAGGGTGCCTTCCTTTGTGACGTTCAACGCCCGGCTCAACGCGATAGACAATATCGAAATGCTGCTGGGGGATGGATTTCAACCAGTTGCGGGGCGCACTTTCGATCTCATCCTATCCAACCCGCCCTTTTTCATTACCCCCAAACTCGACTACATGTTTTGCGATAACTCGATGGAGCTGGACCAGCTCTGCCGCCGCCTGGTTAAAGAAGCGCCGGCCTTTCTCAATGAAGGCGGTTATATGCAAATGCTCTGTGAATGGGCGCAAGTGAACGAACAGCCATGGGAGGAGCGGATTGCGGAATGGCTTGAGGGGACGGGTTGCGACGCATGGGTGATGAAAGGGCTGACCCAGTACCCCGAGGAATACGCACAGCATCGCATTCGCGAAACTACGCAGGACCCCGGCCGTGACGAGGAGTTGTACCAGGGCTATATGGCTTATTACCGAGGCCTCGGGGTGCGGGCGATCCACGACGGCATGATCGTAATGCGGCGCCGCAGCGGGAAAAACTGGGTGCGCATTGAGGAAGTGCCCAAGACTCCCAATGGCGATTTGGGCGAGCTGGTGCTTTCCACCTTCGCCGCCCATGACCTGTTGCTGCAGATGGAAGCCGACGAAAAGCTACTGGCGGTCAAGCCCAGACTGGCCGCGCACGCAAGACTGGAGCAAGTTTGTCAACAGGCCGGTGATCGCTGGCAAGCAGAGTCGCTGACTCTTCGCCTAACCCGCGGCTTTCCTTTCCATTGGAACCTGCAACCTCTCGCAGCGGAATTTCTGGCGACTTGCGACGGCACCCGCACAGCCGAGCAGGCTGTCCAGATATTCGCTGCAAGTGCGAATGCACCCCTGGAGACGGTGAGGCGCGAATGCCTGGCGATGATCCGCAAACTCATCGAGCGTGGATTTGTTGCGGTTGCTCCAGACTGATTTCCAAAACCAAACTATGAAAGGATATGGAGCGTACCTGCCATTTGAATTGCGGCTGAAGGAGCCGGCCCATGGCGAAAGTGAGCGGCAACATCCGGATAAACGCGAATCCAGGGTCTGAAGGTGTGGCCTCCCATTTCGAGGTTACCTTCGTTCCGTATGCCGGTCGGCTGAACACCAGGCCGGTGAGAGTAAGTAATCTCGACGACCTGGTAACCCTCCTCATGAATCTTAGGATCGACGAGGATGAGGCCACCCGGTGGGCTGGCAAAGCGCGCACCCAGGGCGTCGTCCTGATTGCCGGCATTGAGCGGACAGAGATGCAATTGAAGGAAAATGGCCTGCTGACCTGACGCCGCAATCGCTCAGCTGATTCCAGAAAAGGGTTTTGTGTGGGCTGCGGATCCTACTTGCGCATGAGAACGAAGGTCACCAGGACGATCACAACGACCAGGAGGAACGCGTTAAGCACCAGCAGGATCGGAACCAGCTCTTGCAGCTTGCTCTTTGTTGGGGTAACCGCCGCGGGGGCGGGCTTGTCCGCAGCCTTGACAGGCCCAGCTACCGGTGTTTGAACCTTCGCTTCCGCGGTAACCTGTTGTACCGGTGCAACGCTCGAAGCTTTGATCTCATCGCGACCAATGATGCGGGTATACTCCCCCAGGCCAGAGGGAGCAGCCGCTGCAGGCGGTAGTTGCCGCGTTTCCAAAACCGGTGGTGGGGGAGTGCTTTCCGTCAACCGCTGGATCAATACCGTGAAACTGTCTCCCGCAGTGGTTGAGGGCGGAGCCGGGGCGGCGGGCGGTCTGGTGTTGGAAAATGACAGCGGCAGTTCGTCGTTTTGCACCGCTTGCGGAGCGTCGTTTGCGGAGAGAGCGCGAAAAAGTTCAGTTACGCCCGGAGATTCCTTGGCCGCACCCGGCTGCTTGATGCTCGCGGCCGGATCGTAAGTGAGCGGCCATTCTCGCCTCTCCACCCCCGGCGGCGAACCGCTTGGCTGCGTCGACAGAGGCGAACGCGCCGCGACCGGAGGCGCCGCCCGGAAGAGTTGGGTGAAGCTCCCCTCTGCGGATGCCGAGTCGGAACCGCCAGGCGAAGAAAAGCCCTTCATCCGCGGCGCATTGGCCGGAGCGGCGGAAGTCGGGCTGGCAGCCGGTCGCTCGGCTGGCTGAGCAGGAGGCGACGCAAACATACCCGTGACCTCGCCGGGAATCGGGCTGGGTGTTTCCCGGGATAAGGCGCTGGCCGGGAATGCGGATGCTCCTAATGAAGATCGATTCGGAGTCGGGTTCACCGTTCCAAACAGTTGCGTAAATTCGCCCCGCCCCTCCGCCTCGGCTTCGCCGGGTGATCTCCTGCCAAACATTGAAGGTTCGGGTGCCGGACTGAAAGGCGGAGTCTGCTTCGGCGGAAACGGATCCCCTTTCGCGGAGCCAAGCTCCTGCGCCTGGGAAGGCGCCGCTTGTGGCCGGAAAGAGCCGAGAAACATCCCCGTCGCGCTGAGCGGATCATCCGGGCCGATCGGCTCCTCTTCGGGTTTGTTATCTGCTTTGCTCATCGCAGGGAAAGGCTGTGACCGTAAATAATACAGTACGCAGGCGCGGGGCTGTCGAGAGTAATGGGTTACAGAACCGGGAAAGATTGGCGAAGTATGCGGCGCCCGGAAGTTTTTCTTTACCCCGCCCGCGCTTGAGGTATGCTCACCGTAATTTAAATTGGGCCATGCCGCCCGCGCCTGCTATCACGTTTGGACGAGGGCATTTAACGCTACATGGAGCGAAGCGCGTAGTTCGCCGGGGGGGGCGCACAGATGAACGATAGCTCGCCGCGCACCCAGAACCTGGCCTCCTGCTACGAAAACTCGATTACCAGCATTCTGCGCCTTGGTTCGCAACAGCAGGCGATACAGAACTCCCAGGTCTTTCGCAACAATATCCGCGCGGCGCTGAAAACCGCAATGGAGCAGGCTAGGACGATGGGATACTCCGGGGAAATGATCCAGTCGTCACTCTCCGCCGTGGTCGCGTTTCTCGACGAGAGCGTGCTTATGTTGCAAAGCCCAACATTCGCCGATTGGCCGCAGCGGCCTCTGCAAGAGGAGCTCTTCGGCCACCACCGCTTGGGCGAAGTCTTCTTTGAAAACCTGCGCACCCTGCTCGGCCGGCAGGACTCCCATGAGGTTGCCGATTGCCTTGAGGTCTACTGCCTCTGCCTGCTGCTCGGCTACCGGGGCCGTTATGCGCTCGGTGGCGGCGGAGACATCCAGACGTTCGTTCGCCAGGTACGCGACAAGATTGCACGCTCTCGTGGCCAATTGTTCTTTCTTAACGCCGCCGGCCCCCCTCCGGAGGTAAAGCGGGCCGTGGCGATTGACCGCTGGAGCCGCGGGCTGGGCATCATCGCTCTTTGTCTTTTGCTGGCAATGCTACTGGCTTATGCCGGGTTCTGGTCGGTCCTAAGTTCCGGAGTAACCCGGCTGGGATAACAATTACTCTGCGCCAAGAGGATTCTAGTTGATCTATCTGCTCGTTCTTGTGGTCGTGATAGCTGCTGCACTGCTGGCTTATGGTGCCGGAGGCCTGCTTCATCTGCAGGGCACTCCGTTGATCGTGCTCGTGGTCTCGATTCTGCTCGCCGGGTTGGTTGCTGCAGTGGCAATCCTGGTAATTCACCTCCGCGCCAAAAAGCGCCGAAGAGAAGAAGCAGTCGGTAGCGGTGGGGAAAGTGAACTCGATCTTCTATTAGATGATGCCAATCGCAAGCTGCGTACCGCGCAACATCAAGGACCAAAATCGCTTAACGGACTGCCGCTGCTGTACTTACTGGGCGAAGCGGGTTCCGCCAAAACCACCATTGTCATACGTTCCGGCCTCGATCCCGAGTTGATTGCCGGCAGCGCCCCCCGCGAGGGCGATGTTTCCCCGACTCCGCTGATGAACTTATGGTTTACCCGCCAGGTTGCGATCCTGGAAGCCGGCCAGGCCATCCGGCAGAGCACGAGCATGCTCGATCGGCTTATTGAGCGCACCCTCCCCAAGGCCTACCGCTCCACTTTCGGGTCGAGCGCGCCTGTTCGCGCGGCGGTCGTTTGCGTTAGCGCCGAACAATTCCTGGTGGCCGACGCCCCAACCTCGTCCCTGGCCGCCGCCCGCGCCGTCAGCACCCAATTACGTGAGATCAGCCGGCTGCTCGGTGCTGCCTTACCCGTATATGTGGTGGTCACCAAGTTGGACCGTGTCCTCCATTTCGACGAATACGTTCGCCACCTCTCAAATGACGAAGCGCAACAGATCCTGGGGAGGACCCTTGC
The DNA here is from genome assembly GCA_963746595.1 of uncultured Acidobacteriaceae bacterium. Taxonomy (GTDB): domain Bacteria; phylum Acidobacteriota; class Terriglobia; order Terriglobales; family Acidobacteriaceae; genus PALSA-350. The sequence continues at coordinate 335,195 of CAVVBS010000004.1, read as the reverse complement.
CAGAAGTGACGCTTCGGCCGGTGTTTATGCCGATAAAGTATCGCGCGAGCTGGGAAGTGCCCTCGACTCGCTCACCTTTGCGCTGGCCGAGTTTCGTGTCGAGATGCTGGATCGGGAGACAGAGCTAAAGAATGTTGCGGGTATCTATGAATTCCCGCGCGAATTCGGCAAGCTGCGCAAAAACCTGAGCCAGTATCTGCTTGAGCTTTGCAAGCCCAGCCAGCTCAGTGCTAATCCCTATCTGCGAGGTGTTTACTTCACCGGGGTGCGCGCGCTGATGGTCGATCAGGTCGTCGGTGCGGCCCCCGAGCCTCTGCAGAGTGCCCCGGCCGAAGTTGGTGCGACAAGGATCTTTTCGGCGCAGGGCCTGCATTCGCCTGGCCGCCCCGCAGCGCCAGTCAGGGTCTCCACCCGGGCGCCGCAATGGGCATTTCTTTTACGGCTCTTTCCCCAGACCATTCTTGGCGATAAGAGTGCTTTGTCGACAACCCAGCAGACCGCGCCTGCGCGCCTCTTCCGCAGAATTCTCTTCGCCTCGCTGGCGGTCATCTTCGCGCTCTGCACCACCGTGCTGCTTGTCTCGTACCTGAATAACCTGGCGATGGAGAATCAGCTGCTTGGCGCCGTGCAGGCACTCCCGTTAAGCACCGCGCCAGCCTCCGTGCCTACCTTGAACGCGCTGTTAGCCCTGGATCAGTTACGGCGGGCGATTGTCCAGTTGGACGGCTACCAGCACAACGGTCCGCCGTGGACTTATCGTTTCGGACTCTACCAGGGAGATAGGCTCCTCGAGCGCGCCAGGCGAATCTACTGGGATCGTTTTCGGCCCATGCTGCTCGATGGCGCTCAGGCAAATATCGTCAGCTATCTGCGCGGTTTGCCCAACGCATCCGCGCCTGGCGCGGATTACGGCACAGCCTATAACCCTCTCAAAGCGTATCTGATGACAACTAGGAACCCTGAGAGAACCGTACCTCTGTTCCTGAGCCCGCTGTTGATGCAGTACTGGACACGAGCAAGCGTCGTCGATCCCGCGCAGTCCCAACTTGTCCGTCAACAATTCGAGTTCTACGCAAACGAACTCCTTCGCCATAACCCGTACGCTATCGAACCGGATGTTGCCGCGGTGACCCACGCCCGAACATACCTTGCCAGTTTTGGCGCCGAACCGCGCATTTATGAGGAAATGAAGACGGCGGCGGAGAAGAGCAGCCCGGGCATCGACTTCAACCGGCTGTATCCCAACGCAGCGCCGTCGATCGTCGAGCCGCATATTGTGAGTGGCGCCTTTACTCGCTCAGGCTTCTCTTTTATGCACGAAGCCATCCAGCACCCCGACCACTACTTTCAAGGCGAAACATGGGTACTGGGCGATCAGGCAGCCAGCTCGCTCGATACCGCGAGCGTTACCAGCAAGTTAGCGGGTAGCTACTCCAGCGACTACATCAAGGAGTGGCATGACTTTCTGGCTCAGGCGAGAGTTGCCAATTGCGGACCTCTTCGCGAGGAACCAGGGAAGCTGAGCGTGCTCACAGGGCCGGACTCGCCCATCCTGGAGTTTTTCTACACCGTCTCGTCCAATACCGCTGTCGCCGACCCGCAGATTAAGACCCCCTTCCAGCCCACGCAGGCATTGGTCGACCCCAACGTGCCCACCCACTTCATCGGGCCCGGCAACAAAACCTATGTGGATGCGCTGTCGTCTCTTTCCGGCGCCGTGAACCAGTTCAATCAGAATCCTGACACCTCGAAAGATGCGCTAAACGCGGCGGTTCAGACGGCGGGCCAGGCGGTACAGCAGACCGCTGAGGCCTTCAACGTCGATCCGCAGATGCATACCGAGAGGACGGTCATCGCCCTTCTAGGTGCGCCCATCAAATGCGTCGTGCCTCCGCCCCCACCCCCTCCTCCAGGGCCGCCCGCAAGCATGTGCACTGTCCTGGGCAAATTTCCCTTCGTCCATTTGTCCAAAGCCCAAGCCACCAGAGATTTAACCAACAGCGAACAAGCCAGCCTGGATGAGGTGAATGCTAACTTTGCGCCCACTACCGGAAAACTCTGGACGTATTACAACGACAACCTTAAGCAATGGCTGGTCTTGCAGGGTACGCAATATGTTCTTGCTCCTAACGCGGAAGGGCACGTAGGTGCTGCTTTCGCACGGTTCTTCAACCAGGCATCCCGCGTCTCCTCTATGCTCTACCCATCCGGGACGCCGGGTGCCGGTTTCAACTTTTCGCTCCGTGCCATACCGAGTAAGGGCATTGAGAACGCCACCCTGGTGGTGGACGGCCAGCGCATCCCCGACGGCTCAACCTCGCTGCTATTCAAATGGAATGCCGCCGTCGCCCACCAGGCTTCCCTGGCTTTTAACGGTACTGAAGATTTACAGATGCAGGGAACCTGGTCGCTCTTCCAGCTTGTGGCCATGGCCGATGTCACGCGAACGCCCGGCATGATGAAGCTCGAGTTCCCGATCCAGGTTTCAGGACGCCAAACCTATTTTCCGGACGGCACGCCGAAAGTAGTCCGCTTCGAACTCACCGGTCCCGGAGCAGAGGTGCTGGCTCCAGGAGAGTTGTCGGTACAACCTTGCGTGATGTCTGTGATTAAGTGATTGGCGGGAGAAGCCGTGTTTGCGCCTACTGAGGGGTAGCCGTGATTTCAAGGGCTCGCAACACGATGCAGGTGATGTTGTCCGCGCCGCCTCGCTGCTTGGCCTCTTCAACCAGGCAGTGACAGATCGCGGGCAACTCTGCACTGGGGGATGCAAGCGCCGCAATCTCCGCCGGCTGCAGATAACGGGTAAGGCCATCTGAGGTGAGTAGTAACATGTCTTGCGACTGAAGCTCGGCGGCGAAAAGATCCGGCTCGACCGTATCCGCCGCACCGATCGCCCGGGTGATCACCGATTGCAGATCTGAAGTTGCAGCCATCTCCGGCGTGAGCATTCCGCTGCGAATCTGCTCTTCGACCAGCGAATGGTCCACCGTAATCTGCACGCAGAATCCGTTGCGAATCAAGTAAGCACGGGAATCGCCAACGTTGCCCACCAGGACGCGCGCCCCGTCCATGCACGCGCACACCAATGTCGTGCCCATGTCTTGAAACTCTGGGTTGCCCTCGGCAGTCTCGTGCACCACTCGGTTCGCCTCCTCAATGGATCGCAGCAGTCTGTTCTCCATCGGCAGGCCCGCTCCGGCATTCTCTGTCAGAGCTTCAAAAGACTCAATAAGAACCCGGACGGCCGTGCTGCTGGCCACCTCTCCCGCAGCGCCGCCCCCTACACCGTCGCATACCACATAAAGGTGCGGGTCATTGTCGTAGCCGAAGCTGTCCTCATTGTTTGCACGTTTGCAGCCGGTGTCCGTGGCGGCGGCGAACGCCAGCGTAAGAGTGGATAGCTCGTTCATGGTCGTGAGATTTCTGGGCGACACAAAGCTAACACGAAAGCTAAACCATTTCGTTTTGAAAATCGATGTAAATTGTGTTGAACCGTCCGCGCAGCAGCTTAAGGAACTTCGACGGTTGTCTCGCCCGCATCGGTAAACGTTATGACCCCGCCCCATGTGCAAATTAACTGAGAAACATTATCCAGGGTGCGAAAGTTACCCAGGAGCACGGTAGGCGCTCCGGCTATCCAGGGAGCGGGGATGTTGGGAATGCAAGGCATCGGTTTAAGCACGCCCAGCGCTGCCGCGGGGGCCTCCGCCACCGTAGGGTTCGCTAAAGACTGGCACACGCCAAACGGCATGATATTGGTCATCGGAATGTGGTCCATGATGTTGGCGTCTGGGACCATGTTCGTCATCACCTTATTGGTAGGCAGCACCACCAGAGAACTGGGCGCCATGCCGAAGGTGCATTGCATCATTGCTCCCGTGCAAACCTGGAGGGGCATTGATTAACTCCTCGAGATGCGGTTTCGAGTTTACGCCGTAAACGATCTCAGAAGCCAGCCACTTTCGGGTGAAAGGCCGCTTATATCAACGATTTGCACCCTCGGGAAGAGCAGAGAAGGGATGTCAGCTAGTACGGTCACCACACTCCAGGCTCAACCTTGCTTCGGATCCTTCGAGCCATTGGCTCCACGATGAAGCGGGCCGCTTTTTCAGGTCCCATTAACGTCAGGCCACTTTCCGAACACAAGCCAGGTTCACTCGTGCCAGGATGAACGCCCAAATGTAGGTGGTATGCAATTCCCTCTTGGGTGTTGAAGCGCACGAGTTGGCTCCCCACCTGATGAAAGACTTCGACCTGGGTCGTGTGCGGGAAAATGCCCGTAACTGCAACACAGACCCTATAACGAATCTCAACCTCCGGCTCGCTAAAGTCAGAGACTGATCCACAGATCTTCATTTTCGCTAACTCCAGGCAAGCCGACCTTAGTTCTTTTTCGAACTGGCTCATGAAATTGGCCGCTCCGGCCTTGGTAACGAACGTAGCTGCTGGCGCTTGAGCATCCTCGCTAACCCGGGCCTCGTGCAGGCCGTCATCCTTTGCAATTACCTTGGTCTCGTCGCTGCTCATATTCGTTACCTCCGTTATGAGTTAAAACCTCGCGGTTGTTAGCTCGACGATGACACCGATCACTGCACAACGATCATCCGGGACAATAGCCTCAGTGCAGCAGGGACCAAAGGGGGTGGGGAGAAATTTGATTTCACCCTTCTACGACGAGCCGTTCGGCTTTACAAGAAGATTCTTTTTCCTTCTCCGACATAACACCGCTTGCGCCTCTAGGTAGACGTGGATCTGGAGGAGAGCCGCGAATCAGCACCCTCTCCCATTTGCAACGCGAGGGCAGGGAACCGAACTGACAACACGACCTCGGTGGTCTTAGGCGTTCCCCACGGATTGTAAGTCGTTGAAAAACCTCAGAGCGCAAGACTGTCACGGCTGAGGTCGAGGGTTCGAGCCCCGTCCTCCCCGCCCTTTATTCCGAAGGGCTTATGGGACGATTTGGTGAGCAAAATAGCAAAAAATGGATGTACCTTCCATTCGGCCTCCCAGACACGGGGCATCCTTATATAGTTGACGACTTCACTGAGAGGAGCAGACGAACGACATGGCAGCGGCTTGTGCATTCTGGTTGGAAGGTGTGATCACTTACGTGTAGACGTCCAATGTTGATCGTGTGGTCGAGTGCCGTAGCAGCAGTTTCTGCATCACTCTGAACTCGACACCCACGCTTCTAAAAAGCGTCGAGTAGGTGTGTCCAAACGCGTGCCACCTGAATCGTGTTTCCGTGCGTTTAGGTCTGGCACTAACCGACTTGCTGCTTTGCGAGAAGCTGCCAGGTCTGGAATTTCATGAAGGTTCCAATTACGTTCCGTCAGTATCACGCTTGCGTTTTGCATGATGACCTCCAGCCGCCGTTGCAGGCTGAGATATCTTCTCCCCAAAAAGGGCAACGGAAGGGAAGCCTCAATTCGGAACGATTTAGTCGGGCAAACCTTTGAGAAGGTTGCGCTCTGCGGCGGCGGTAAGCTCGCTCAATTGAAAGATATCAAACCAACAAGGATTAATGGAACTACCATCAAATACTTCACATCTGCTTGCGTGATTGAACAGGGCAGTCAGATCTCTCATCTCCCAGCGCCTTTACCTTGACGTTGAAACTCCCGGCAAATAGACTCTAAGTTTTGGCGAAGGAACCTTTTATTGCTAAAGCGTCGCACACTTACGTCGCAGGTTATTGAACATGTGCTAAGTCTGATTAAGACAAGAAAGGTGAAGGTTGGAGAAACTCTTCCAACTGAAAAGCGGCTTACCGAGGTACTCGGTGTCAGCCGCACCTGCGTGCGGGAGGCCCTCAAATCGCTTGAATTTCTGGGCCTCATAACGATTCGGCCGCGAATCGGAGCTGTCGTTCAGGAATCCTCTTCGGCCATGCTACTGAGCGCGCAGCACTTTTCTTCTGACGATCCTCAGAATGTCGACGTGCTGCAAGAGTTCCGCAACATCATCGAAGTAGGTATGGTTTCGCTCGCCGCAGAACGGGCGACTCGAGAGGATATCGTCTACATGGAGCGGGCGATCGAAACCTATAAGCGTGAGATCAGACACGGAAAATTAGACTGCTACACCGACATGGAGTTTCACAAAGCGGTCGCAGCCGCGTCTAAGAATTCGATGGCGATCAAGGTGTGGGATGAGATCGCGCCGCGTCTCGCTGAGCTACTCACTCATACCATCCAGATGCCCAAGGTGCCGGAGGAAAGCGTTCACGATCACCTTAAGATTCTTCACGCAATCAAAGGGCGAAGTCCACAGAAGGCGCGCGCCGCAATGCGCGCTCATTTGAAAAATGCTGATTGCGTTCGCCGGGTAGCGCAGCTTCAGCGTTCCGGAAGTGGCGCGCAGCCTCACGCCGGTACGCGCCTGGCCGCGAAGGCTGCAAACGATGCACCAAGGCAACGCAAGAAGCACTGAAGTTCCGTCGATCCATCGTTCGTTGTCTTCACTGCGGATTCGTAAAGATCGCCTTAAGGCAGCTAGCTATGACGCTCGCATCGCCAGGTTGCAGGGCCTCGGGCATGATCACAACAGTCCCGGAGGCTGCAAGTTTCTCGAAAACACATATAGGCGGAGCGCCTTCCTGTAGCTTGTTTGTCACTTCGCAGGCGTCGATCTTTGTTGTGGCAGGGTCGATCCTGATGTGGACATTAGGAACAGGCCTCCCATTGGCTTGCGGAAAAACCACGTCCGCCTGAACCCCGGGAATTCCTTCCAATGCTGAAGCGATACTTTTCATTTCACTCATCCATTGCCGAAGTTCAGCTTCAAAATCGCGAAGTGGGTACAGTTTGAGGGCCGTAATTAACCCTACAATCTCTTCCTTGCCTACTTTGAAACCACGGCCGACACCATGATGAGGTGGCCCCGCGAGGGTTCCCTTCGCGAGCAGGCGCCTGTATGGCCATGTTTCCGGAAAGACATCCATATCTTGATGTTGTAGTGCTGCGGATAAGATCAGATCTTTCTTCCCGCACAAGATGCCCGTTGATTGCGGTCCGCGAATGTTCTTGCCGCCGCTGAAGGCCACAAGGTCAACCCCGCTGTCTATGAATGCGCGTAGATTGCTGGTTGGAGGAAGCTCGGCCGATGCATCCACAATGACAGGCAGGTTATGCCGGTGGGCAATGCCGACAAAGTCGCGCAGGGGTACGACGCCGTCGTTAGCTCCCGCTAAGAAGAAGAGCGCCGCGGTCCGCTGCGAAATAGCCTTTTCCACTTCGTAAGGAAAAGTATGGTAACTGAAGCCGACCTCCACAAACCGGGCGCCCGCGAGTCGCAACGCGTGATCGTAGTCGTTGCGATGCGATCTGTGCACGACGACTTCGTCTTTCAACGCGGTAGTGTCAGGAAGCTGATTCATGATCGCGACGTCTAATCGCGCCAGGCAGGCCGCAGCCGCCAGCGTTAAAGCCGCCGAGGCGCCGCTGGTCACAATCCCCGCTTCTGCCCCGGTGCTTTCGGCGATGATGCGGCTTGCAGCTTCCTGCAGGTCCTCTATCCGAATACAGGATTTTCCTGCCTCACGCATTGCATCCATGACCTCAGGCATAGCGGGACAACCGCCCAGTTTGGTGCTGTAGCTGCGTGCGTTGATGACGCGCCGAACACCCAGTGCGTCGTAGATGCTTGGTTTTTCTGATCGATCCATGCCTTGTCCTGTCACTGAAAAACGATCGAGGTCTCTTCCACGCCCAGAGCGACGGTTGGATTTACCACAGTCATCTGATAGATCTCTTCTTCAGACACTCCCTCGCCGCGTAACAGGGGAAGAAAGTTGTTTATGACGTGGGTATAGCCTTTGCCCCCATAGGCCGCAAGTTGGGTTTTGAAACAGAAGTCGCTGGAAAGGAGAATCTGAGATAAATGGCCGTCTATGATAAGCCTCGCCACGTTTTTGGCGCGCATCTGGTCCGTCGCGTAGCCATCCTTCTCGAACCCGATGTTATCAATTCCAAGAAACACGCCTTTTTCGGCGATGGATGTCAGGCTTGTGGTGTCAATCCGATCCCCCAGGTGGCTTATCAAAATGCGGCTGAACGGCACGAATTCTTCCCTTAAAAGAGCAATTTGTTCGAGGGCCAACTCTCCAAAATGTGTGGTATGCGTCACGATAGTGACTCCGGTCTTTTGTTGCGCTCGGGCGCACGCCCGAAACACTCTCTCCTGCGCCGGAGTGATACTACCCCTTTCCGTTCCGATTTCGCCGATCACTCCAGCGCGCACACTGCTTCCGTCGACACCGACGGTCAGTTCGCGAACCACAATGTCTGCAAGGGCATTCGTGTCAAGCTCATAAATAAACCTCGGATAAACCATCTCGCGGTACCAGGCTGCGCCCATGACGATGTTGACGCCGCTCGCCTCAGACAATCTGCGCAAAGCCGCAGGGTTGCGTCCGATACCGCCGCTGGTGACCTCAACGACGGAACTGCCGCCTACATGCTTGTAGTCGAGCAGTTCCTGCGTAGCCAGCGCTTCGTCATCAAGAATTCCGTCGTAGGTGCGTACGATATTCCACAGATCAATCATGAAGTGTGTATGTGAGAGGGTGAACCCAAGCTTCTTGACCGATACCGGGCCCCTGACGGTCATTATCTGCATTCGGCGACCAATCTCCTGTAGTCGTGGACCACCTCAGCTCAACCAGCTCTTGCACAGAACGATTGGTCGATAGGCGGCAAAAATCCTGACCCAGCATAAAAGGTCTCGGCCATTATTGCTAGTATCATCATACAAATGGTAGTGGGCTAGGGACCCGTCCCGCATGTATTTTCTTGCGTAGCAATCGTCTAACGAAGGGAGATAATTTGCACTCGCAATCGGGTAACCGTCGGGTTGGCCTCTTTGCCTACCCCTGGGACATCATCGACACCGGAGTGGGAGAGTTCGTCGCCCATTCCGTGCAGCTTGGTGTCACTGAGCTGCACGTGACCACCTGCTATCACAGCGGGAAGTTCCTTCTCCCCCGCAATAGCAGACGTAAGGTATATTTCCCTGAGCCCGGCTGCGTATATTTTGCCCCGGCGCCCGGTGCTTTCCGGCAGAGCTTAACGCCCCCGGTCAGCGAGCTTGCGGCAACCGGCTGGCTTGATCAGCTTGCCGGCGCGGCGCAGAAGCAGCAGATTCCGCTTGCTGCGTGGACGGTCTTCTTTCACAATTCCACTCTTGGCCAAGCGCATCCCGATCTGACTCTGCGTAATCTCTTCGGTGATCCGTATGGATTTGCTCTATGCCCGAGTCATGGCCGCGTCCAGGATTATGCGGTTGACCTCTGTAAAAGTATCGCAGCCACCGGGGCATTTGCCGCCATTGACCTCGAGTCCATGGGATACCTGGGCTACGTTCACGGCTATCACCACGAAGTCGATGCAATCCCGCTTGGCCCGCTGGAAAAGTTCATTCTGTCCTTGTGTTTTTGTGATGGCTGCCGGGCTAATGCCGCCAAGGCTGGAATCCAAATCGATGGCCTGAGGGAAACTCTGCAGCGAATCATCTTGCAGCGATTTAAGGCGGATCACGCAGCCGGCAGCGATCCCCAGAACGCTGAGCAGATCTCGACGCTTCTCGCCTTGATTCCCGAAATGCAGGCGTTCGTAGCGCTTCGATGTGCCAACATCGCGAGTCTTATAGCGCGCATTAGGGCTGAGTGCCCAAAAATAGAATTGAATTTATTTACGTCCAGCTTCGTCGGCTCTCCCTCCAATATCTGGATGGAAGGTATAGACTTTCTTTCTCTCAGGGATCTGGTCGACCGGTTTGTCCTGCTGGCCTACAGTAATGACCCTGATGTCGTTAATACTGATCTGCTCTTTTGTATGTCATTAGTTGAGGAGCTCGTCGAAGTTGAATCTGACTCTGAATCTGGGCCTGCCGGCCACGCCGTCGCTTGCTGGCGCGTCCAGGATCCTGCAATTTGCATTGGAGCAGGGCATCGGAGCCTTTGCCTTTTTCAACTACGGGTTCCTCGGTGATGGCCGGCTCAGGTGGGTGCGAGAGTTGTCCAATCTTATCCATGGCGAAAAGCAACCCAGGGGTTTTAGACCATGACGGGCGCGATTAAAGTCGGCATTATCGGATACGGAGGAATTGGCAGGTTGCACGCGCGCTCTCTTATGAATGTGCCGGGATGAAGCTTACGGCCATGGCAGAGACAAGATCTGCCCTGCTTGACGGGCTGGACGCCGCAATACAGCGTTTTTCAGATTACCGCGACTTGCTCGGGCTGGATATCGACGCCGTCATTGTCTGTTCTCCAACCAGTTTTCACGCCGCGACTTGCCTGGATGCGCTCTCTTGCGGTAAGCATGTGCTTGTTGAAAAGCCCATGGCTACTACCGTCGAAGAAGGCCGTGCGATGTGCGGTCGTGCACGTGAGGTTGGCCGCGTGCTTATGGTCGGTATGACGCACCGTTTCTATCCCGAGATGCGCGAGGCAAAACAGCTCGTGGACGATGGCGCCATTGGTGAGGTGCTCATGTGCAACGATACGATCATCGAGCCGCTCGGGATCTCAGGCCTTGCCTGGTTGGTACATGGACAAGGCTATGGCCGGCGGCGGAGTTGCCATGAGCGATGGTATTCACCTCATCGATCGTCTCCGTTGGTTCACTGGGTCGGAAGCCCGCCGGGTCATGGGTTCGGTTGGGAACAAATATTTTGCGTCGCCAGTCGAAGACACTGCTCACATGTTTCTCTGGTTTGACCACGACGTTACTGCCCACTTGACCATGGCCTTCATGACAGCGACCCATCCTCTTGTCTGCAGTCTGCAGCTCGTGGGGACCAAGGGCAGCATGGTCGTTCACACCTGGCAGGGATATACCCTTCACGGGCCGCTGGGCACACAGCACAAGATGGTTTACCAGAACGAGTCTCATGCGTACAAAGTGCAAGTTGGCCTTGAGGCAGAGATCAGCGAGTTCGCCAACGCCATCAGGGAGAACCGCTCGGCCGTGCCAACGCCGGAGGATAGTTTGAAAGCCCTCGAAATCGTCGCGGCCTTTTATAATGCCGCGGAGATTGGTTCCATCATCTCACTAGGTTAACTGGATCCGAACGCTCCATCCGTTTGGGAAGGAATCGTGGATGCACTGTCCTCTGTCAATCTCAACCTACTCGCTGGCAGGATCGCATGGGATTTGATCTGCTGTTCAAAGGCGGCCACGTCATCGATCCCGGGCAGGGCATTGATGGGATTATCGACGTTGGAATCACCCAGGGGAGAATATCTGCGATCGGCAAGGACTTGCCGGCGACCGATTGTCTGCAGGTGAGGGATGCGCGTGGAAGCTATCTTTGCCCCGGGCTCGTTGACCTTCATGGACACTGGTATGAAGGAGATCTTTACGGGATCGATCCGCGGATATGCCTCGACCACGGGGTGACAACAGCCGTCGACGCGGGCTCCACGGGCTACGCAAATTTCCCCACGTTCCGCAAAGAGACGATCGACAAGTGCCCGATCAACCTCTTTGCCTTCGTTCATATCTCCTTTATGGGGCTGCTCGCTCCCTTTGCCGAGGAACTGTTGAATCTCTCCTATGCGCGTCCCGTAGAGACTGCGTTGACGATTGAACGAAATCGGGACCGGGCGCTGGGCGTGAAGATCCGTATCGGTAGCATGACGGGCAATCACGGGATGGAGGCACTCGGGCAGGCGCTCCTGGCCGCCACGGAAGCCCGCGTTCCGTTGATGGTCCATGTGAGCAAGGGAGCGGAAGAGCTTCAGATACTTGGCCGCCTGCGGGCCGGAGATATCGTGACTCATTGTTTCCATGGCAGAGGGAATCGTCTCTTCGAGCATGAAGGCAAGATGACAACGCGATCTGTGGTCGAGGCTCGCGATCGAGGCATCATCTTCGACATCGGCCACGGATGCGGGAGCTTTTCTTGGGAAACTGCGCAACGCGCCTATGAGCACGACTTTTATCCCGACACGTTGAGTACCGACCTGCATCGCTGGGCCTTTGAAGACCCATTCAAGGTGACCTTGCCATCGGTTATGTCCAAGTTCCTCTGCCTCGGTATGAGTTTGGAAGACGTGATCTTGAAGACAACATACGCGCCCGCCAAGGTCTTGGGACGAGAGCAGGAGTTTGGTTCTTTGCGTGTTGGTTCCCGCGCCGACCTGCTTCAATTTGACCTGGTGGCAGGTGAGTTCAAATTTCAAGACACGCATTTTGAGACACGCGTTGGCTCCGTCCACATTGTCCCCAGAACAGTGGTGAAAGACGGCGCCATTCATGTTTCCGGATCCGTAGCGATAAAGGTGCGCGAAATGTTTGAATCGGATCTCGACGTCTTCCGGTGTATGGGCTGGCAACCACCAGAAGTATGAGTGCAAGAGTTGGGCGCGAGTTCCTGAATCCGCCGCCTGCTTACGGAAAAATCAGAAAGGCGGGTGAGGGAACTCCCGGCATTGTCCCGCCCGTTGGACGGGAACTTCGTGGTCCTCGCGCCCGCAGGTTAAAGTGTGCTCGATTGGCGGCAAAATGTAGAGATGAGGATTGTGTTCGTGAGAAAGGTCCCGGCGGTTTTGTTGTTTTGCCTGGCATGCACCGGCTGCCTGTTTGCAGCCGGGACAACTTCGGCCGCGGCCAACGGGACGGCGCATACTTGGATGCCGCAACCGCGCGACCTAAAGCTAGCGAGCAACGCAGCACAGCCGGACATTTACGAAGTGCTTTGTTCAGGGCCCAGCCATGATCCCTGCGACGCCGGTATGGAATGGAAGGACCCGGTGCGCTTGGACAGGCTAAAGATTACCTACGCATCTCTCTTCGGGCGCGTTTACCAGCCGGCCATAGCCGGGCAAGAAGCTGAATACTGGGACGGAGCAGCATGGCGAAGTCTGCACGCCTCGGTTCGCGTCGACGCTACCCAGCGGGCAGAGTTCGCATCCGTGCAACAGTTTGGATCTGTGACGTGGGAGTATGCTTTCCAGACTGTCGCAACCACTCGGCTGCGAGTGCGCTTGTTTCAACCGGAGAACCCAGACTCAGGCCATCGCTGCTACGCTATACGACGGATTGAAACGGAGTTGAGCGGTGCTCCGCTTTTTCCCAGCGATTATTCAGCGCTGCGCAGCCCTTCGATTTCCGGCCTCGCGTCCGCTACGCCGGAATGGTTGCGTGATGGTGGCAATCTTGCGGTTCATGAGTCGGGCGTCCGCTTGACTCCAGGAACGACAGCAGAGCTACACTGGCCCAAACCATTACTGATCAACGAAGTAAAGCTTCCGCATCGCCAGGTGCTGCGCTCCGTCGAGTGGTGGGACGGTGCCTCCTGGCGTCCTGTCGAAAACGATGGCAGCAGTGGGCCCGATCAGGTTGAATTTCTCCCGGTAGCGACCTCTGGTTTACGTCTGCATGGCAGTCCGTCCATTCAGTTCGCCGAAGTAACGCTCAACCCCAACGCGGCGCGCTACTTCAGCGAAGTGCAAAGCGCGCGCACCGATCTTCTCGGCGATCGCTTCCGTCGCATGCGGCAGGGCGATCTGAACGCCATGCGTGGTCTCATGCTGCCCATTGATTTTGACAAGACCGCTATCGGCCGCCCGGGGGACCAGGAAGAAACCATCGTGCTTTGGAACGGCACGGTACTTCAGTTCGAGGGGGAGAAAGCCACTGCCCCACTTGATCGTTGGTTTGTTGCTTCGTTTTCAACACCCGATCCCAACATCCCGGGGGCGGACTGGAATCGAACACAGACAAAGCTCTTGAATGGTTTCTTGCCGGCAACCGTTACTACCGCCGCGTTAAACCACGTGCAACTGCGGCAATTGGCATACGTAACCTCGCCCGACGATCCTGTCTATGGCACTGTGTTGGAAGTTTCAATCGGCAACACCGGCAACGCACCCGTCCATGTTCCATTCATGCTTGCCATGGGCCGTCGGCAAAATCAGCGCCGAGCCGGTGTGATTCAAAGTGTTTTTGCTTTCGCGCCAAAACCGACCAACTATCAATTCGCGCATCAGGGGCATGCTGTGCAACGGACCTCGGGCGAACTCGTGCTCTACGCGGAGCAGCCCGCAACGTGGGAATCGACGGGCCTCGAAGACCACCTGAAATACAACTTCACCCTGCACCCCGGCGAGCAAAAACAATTTCGATTCTTCATTCCCGCGCCGGGTGCGGATACCACGTCGCTGGATGATCTGAAAGACCGAAACTGGACTGCATCGCTCTCGCGATTTGAAGCGTGGTGGAACGCTACGCTCGCCTCGAAAATGCGCATCGATGTTCCTGAGCCCGAAATAAATGACATCTATAAAAGCCTGTTGGCCCAATCGCTGATTATCACGCGCGACGGAGACACGCGGGTCTCTTACGGAGCGTATTTTTACGAGTCCTATTTTGGGATCGAAGAAGGCTGGCCGGCCGTTGCACTGGCGGAATACGGCTACGGCGACGAAGCAGAGAAAATCCTGAACATCATGCTGTCGCCGAAGCTGATGGCAAAGCAAGGACAGCATTACCAATACCGCAACGGGCTCGAACCGTGGTATGCAATTTGGATATACAGGCTCACGGGCGATCGGTCCTGGCTTGAAAAGATTGCTCCAACCCTTAAGGAATCCGCGGATTGGACGATGCAGGCGACGGACGAGAACCACGATCCGAAATACCCTGGCATCCTTCCCCGCCATACCTACGGAGGCGACGTCAAGACGCCCGCCTACAGCCTTTATGCGAACGCCACTTGCTGGCGTGGACTGCACGACACGGCAATAGCGTTTCGTGCCCTAAACCAACCTCTTCTTGCAGATCGCTATGCTCGTGCCGCAGAGCAGTATAGGGAGCGGCTCTTGAACATCAGTGACCAACTCGCGGACAGGAAGTCGAGCCCACCCTTTTTATCCATGTCATTTGAACTGGGTTCAACCGCGACTGCCGACTACCGGGAAAGGGAACCGACCTATCCCTTTCTTTCCCCGGATGTTCCTGCCACTGATACCTGGGACTATCTTGCGAACTACTGGAATCTGTTCGCTCCAATGATCCTTGAAGTGAAGCTATTCCCGGCGGGTGACCCGCGCGCGAACTGGATTCCCCGTTATATTGAACAACGCGGTGGGCTGTTGGCGGGCGAGACGAGGTTCCTGATGGGTTTGGATCAGGAATATGGCAAGGGCTACTACGAAAGCCTGCTCGAGAGCGGAGATCGCTCCCGCTTCCTTACTTCTTTCTATGGCGTGCTTGCGCACGGGATGTCTTCGAATCTATACAGCTTTCCAGAAGTGACCGGCGTCTTTCCGACGCGCACCAGTAACGAAGCCAACTGGCGCGAACACATGCGCGAAATCTGGAACTGGTATTTCGTTTGGGATTTCAGCGGATGGCACACCAGTGAAGGAGATCCTCTTGCTGCTGCTCCCGGAATGGCCCTGCAGTTACTCCGTATGTCGCTCGTACGAGAAACCATCGAGACTGACTCACAGGATGAACTTCGGTTGCTCGACGGGGCTCCCGCGCAATGGTTCTTGCCCGGGAAAAAGATCTCAATAGTGGCTGCCCCCACCTTCTTTGGCCAATGCTCCCTGACCGTTGTCAGCGGAGCCGGCATCATACGCGCGCATGTGCAGCGTGAAAGTCACTTCAGGGCAAGGCTAACGACTCTCAGGCTGCCCTCGCCGGATGCTCGGCGAATACGAGCGGTGAGCGTGAATGGTCAGGACTATAAATCGTTTTCCGGAGACGAAATAGTTTTGCCTGCCGGCGATTCAATCGATGTCGTCGCGACCTACTAATGGTCGCAAACACAGGCACATATCAGATAGAGGCTGAGATCCTGGCCGCCGCGTGCCTGGTAAGCGCGACCACCTTGTCCACGTCTTCAATTTGAATCTGGCTGACCGTTCCCGTCACACTGACGGCGGCAGACACGTTGCCAAGGGAGAGAACTGGGGCGGCAACACAACGAATGCCCAATTCTTCTTCCTCATCGTCCATGGAATAACCCTGTCGCCGCACGCGGGCCAGTTCGAGCATGAACATTTCGCGAGACGATATGGTCTTTCGGGTAAACCGGTTGTAGGAGTAGCTTGCCAGCAGGTTCTCGATGGAATCCTCAGGCTGGAAAGCAACCAGAGACTTTCCCAGGCCAGTGCAGTGCAACGCAGATGTCTTTCCGATATAGGTGTCGAATTTAATGATTCCCGGTCCGTCGACCTTTTGCACGAAAACTACCTGGCTTCTTTCGAGTATGCCGACGTGCGCCGTGAACCCTGTCTCTTGTACCAGCCAGCGGAGATGAGGCAGGGCAGCATCAGGGAGAGGGCTGAGGTTGAGCGCTCTGCGCCCCAGAGCAAACAATTTAGTGCTCAGGTGAAAGCGGCGGGAAGGCGAATGTTGGCGTATATAGCCCAATCGCTCGAGAGTTGAAACCAGCACATGAGTGGTGCTCTTGGGAATTTCGAGCTTGCGGCTCATTTCTGAAATATTCCAGCCGCGTTTTGAAGAGTTCAGCAATTCCAAGATTGAGAAAGCCCGGTCAACCGAACCTGAGCAGGGTTTCTTCGAACTGGCCATTGTCGACCTCCTGAGTACGTAGTTCCTTGCTTAGCCCTTGATGAAAAACGACCTGGGCGACGTGGCCCCCTTCTTATTACATTTCAGTGAATGCGTCTTGTCGTAAATCTCGGCTTTGTGCCCTTGGTCGTCAAGCAAAATCGGGACTCTCGTCCATAATACTGGACGAAGTTTGCGGATAGCGCATTCGGCCGCAAATTAAATAGCTGAAACAGCAATAGTTACGGCCACCGCGGGCAAGACTCGTCGACCACGTCTCAAGAACGAAATTTGCCGTTAGCCAGCGAGAGTCTGGTGGCGCTTTCTGCGTCTCTGTGCTAGCGCAAAAAGAGCGATGGACGCGCCGTCGGCGAACAGCAATGTCCACAGCATGAGCGACGCAATACCCCGAGTGTTCTTGAAAATGCCCGCCAGGAGGATCGCGACGCCTGCGCCCGCACCGCCTAACATGTTCAGACAGCCGGTCGCGAAGCTGAAGTTGCTGCGATCCGTGAAGTCGTAAAGACATGAAAAGGTGTTCGCGATAAAAACCCCCGCCGAAAGGCCGAAGCAGAAAGTGGCAATTTGCAGAAGGAATAGGGAGTGAGTCGCGAATATGAGCAGCGCGAATGGAGAACAACAGAGCACTCCACCCAGAGCCACTTCGATGCGGCTGGTGAAGGGTTTGGCCACGGCCCAATCGCCCAAGATGCCTCCCGCGAGCACTCCCAGTGCCGACCCTATCTGCAGACAGAGTGTACTGGTCACGCCGCTTTGCGTCAGATTCAGTTGGTATCGTTCGTGCACTACCGTTGGAAGCCACGCATAGATCACCCAAAGCATGGCGCAGAAAGCGAAAAAGACTGCTGCCAGCAAGAGAAAGGGAAGAGATCGCACGGTCTTGAAAAGTGAGGGGCGTTCCGCTCGTATTGGCACTGAAGCAGAATGGAATCCCCAAAAACGCCAGATCAATATGGCCGAATAGGCTAAGCCTGTGACCACAAGAAATTGCGATCCGCGGCGCCAGCCGAATTGTTGAGCTGACCAGCCGCCGTACATACCCCCTATGGAAAGACCCACAAATTGCGCCAGGCCGAGAGCGGAGATGGCGCGCGACCGCGCTGTGATCGGATAAATCGTGGCGATCAGCGCGAAGGCTGATGGTACGAACAAGGCTTCCGTCAGCCCCATTATGCCCCGCCAGAATATGAGCTGCGAGAGATCGCGGCTGACCGATGTGCCAAGGGTTGCCAGACTCCATAAGATTAGAGCCGCGATCACCATTCGATGGCGAGGAATTCGGTCTGCCATATACCCGGCCAGTGGCATGGCAACGGCATAGCTCCATGCGAATACACTGCCCGTCAAGCCGAGCAGGGTATCTGAAAGCGCCAGGTCCAGCCGCACCTGCGCGAACACGGCAAAAAAGAACTGCCGATCCGCATAGTTCAACATGAAGGCGAGCGCTAGCAGAAAAACGGGGGTCCAGCTCTGATGGTTCTCACGAATCTCAGGCGCTGCAATTGTGCTCAAGCCATCACCTGATACTGATTTCGATCTCGTGTAGAAAGCTGACCGTCCCAGGATAAGTGCTTTTGCCGGATGCGTCTGCTTTAATCCAGGATGGTGGACGATCTCAGCCTAAATGCTTGCTCCCGGCATCGGCAGGCGCATATATTTCAGGGGAAAAGTCACTGGTCGTTATCATTCACCACCATTGGACAGAATGAAGCTGATTGCGTTCGTATCAGATGAGAATTATTTGGCGCTGGCCAACGTAGCAGTCGAACTAGAGTCCCTAACCAGTGGGGACCGTCACCTCTTGCTCTCCTCGGCCCGAGGAGCTCTTTATGGCGACATTTCCTCAGGCAACTATCGAGTAACGCTCTCCAAAGATGGATACGGCGCCAAGTGGGTCATCTGCAGATTGGAACCGGGTACACCATACCAGTTTCGCCTCTTGAGCGATTGCATCTTGGGATTCATGTGGCCGAAGTGGGTTCGCGCCGATGAGGCAGCGGAGATTCGTTGCCACAGTCCGGAGCCCTATCAACTCACTCTCTGGCGATATGGTCTCAAAAAAGAATTTGTTCGCATGCTCGGGTGGTACGACGAGCATGGCCCACGGGCTACCGTGCAAATCACCCCCGACGGTGACTTCTCACAGACGGGGGTGAATTGGAATCACAGTGGTTATCCCATCCCCCATGTCCAGCAGTTTGTTAGCGGCCCGGAGCGTTCGGGGCTCTACTATCTTTGGGCGCGCACGGCTGCCGGCAGGACGTTTTCGTTTCCCTGGGTAGTCGCGCCGAAGATACCCCGCGCTAAGATGGCAGTCCTTGCTTCCACAAACACATGGAATGCTTATAACAACTTTGGGGGCAGATCGAACTACATTAACAACGCGGGCTTGCCGCCAACACCAACCGTGAATGCCCGGCAAGACCTCACCCGTTACACCAGTGCGCAAAGCGCCTGGTCGATCGCGGACAATGACTACAAGCCGCTCGCATTCGAGCGGCCGGAACCGGGCAATGATATTTTTGATAACCCACCTTGGGGCGAATCTTCGATCACCGACCCGATCCAAGGTAGGATGCAGTGCGGGCAGGCGCCTGGAGAGTGGCGCCTTTTGGGTTGGTTGGAGCGAGAGGGATTTGCTTACGATTATTATGCCGAAGCTCAACTGCACGACGGCGCCCTGCCCCTCGAGGCTTATAAAGTCCTCGTGACCTCTGTGCATCCTGAATACTGGACGCGTGAGATGTTCAACCGGGTTGACACCTGGGTCCGTGAACGGGAGGGCAGGCTCATTTATCTGGGGGGCAATGGGGTGAACTGCGAGGTGCTGTTCGAACCTGGCGCAACCATGCGCTGCCTGTCCTTCGACGATTCGGGTGACCCCGCCTCGGGTCACGACTCCCGCATGCACCGCACCTTCAAATCAGAGGCAACGATGTTGGGAGTAGCCTTCTCAGAGAGTGGTGTGATGACTGCAGCCCCCTATCGAACACTTGTCGCCGATCATTGGGTCTTTGCCGGCACCGGACTTTGCAATGGAGATCTCTTCGGCGAGAGAAGTCTGCACGAGCGCGTCTCAGGGGGTGCCTCTGGACATGAAACCGACAAGATCACGTCGAGCGCGCCCCAGCGGCTCGACCACCTTGCCAAAGGCTTGAATCCGGATAACGGGGGCGCCGATATGGTCTACTTCGAGCAAGGTGCCGGAGCAGTTTTTTCTGTCGGCTCGATTACCTGGGTCTCATCCTTGTTTCCTGATGATCGTGTTTCCCGCATAACCCGCAATGTGATTGAGCGCTTTCTGAAATGACCGTGAGATCTACAAGCCTGTGCAATACCAGGGAGTGATACCGATGCGTCTTGGAGAAATGACCTGGCAGGAAGTAAATAGTCTTGATCGTGCGACCGTCGTTGTAGTTCCGTTCGGCGCTATGGAGCAGCATGGTGCTCACTTGCCGTTGGAGACCGATGCGCTGATCGGCGAAAGCATCAGCCGCCGTCTCGACGAAAGTTGTGAAGGCAGGTTACTGGTGTTGCCAACCCAATGGCTGGGTCTCTCGACCCATCACACGGGTTTCGCTGGAACGGTGAGCGCAAGTGTAGATACCTATCTCGCTCTTGCCGCGGAGATCATAGGTTCGATTGCGCAGGCCGGCTTTGCCAAGATTTTGGTGTTGAACTCCCATGGCGGAAATGCTTCGGCCCTCGACGTCGTCCTCACCAAATTGCGATTGTTGCACCCGTCTGCGCGTATCGTTCTCGTGACCTACTGGAATATTGCGGCTCAGCAACTGGGCACCATTCGTCAGAGCAAGCCGGGCGGAATGGGTCACGCCTGCGAACTCGAAACCTCTCTCGTGCTTGCCGAGAAGCCACAACTGGTTCGGGCGGATCTTCTCAAGGCTGATGGTAAGTGGCCTGCGTCTCGCTTCCTGGCTTCTGACATGCTGGCTGGTGGCCCCGCGACGGTCTCGCGAGCGTTTACAGAAATCAGCACGGAGGGTGCAGTCGGTGACCCACGGACTGCCTCGTCCGAGAAGGGGCAAAAGTTCTTCGACGCGATCGTCGCCCAGTTGCGTGACCTGGTGAACGAGCTCGCGTCTGGAAAGTTAGAAGACTTTCGCGCAGCCGGCACATAGACCAGGTACCGAGCCTATCTTGAACGGTCCACTTCCTCCGGAAGTACGATCTCGATGCCCAATCCCGGCCCATCCGGCAGCACAGCGCATCCATTACGGTAACGAATGGGCGTGGCAGTGTAGTGGTGCTCATAGTAGAGAGGGCCGATGACATCATGGTCCACGGTGGTGGCTAGTTGCGGAACAGCTACGGCGGTGTGCAGCATGGCGGCTGTTCCCAAATCCATCTCCAGATTGCTTCCGATGACGCACTTCAGCCCTGCGCTCGCTGCCATCTGCGCGATTTCGAGGGAACGCAGAATCCCTCCATTCTTCCCGGGATAGATGCTGATAAGGTCACAGGCTTCTTCACGGATGGCCTGTAACGCATCCCCTGGCGTAAATATGGACTCGTCAAGCATAAGGGGGATCCCGGTCTGCTGTCGCAAGCGGGCGCTCCCTCGAAAGTCTCCGCGGCGTAGCGGCTGCTCGAGGGCATTGACATTGAGCCGTTCCAGGTGAGGAATAGCGCGGCGAGCATCAGACTCCGTCCAACCTCCGTTGGCGTCGACCGCCACTCGAAAGTCATCACCTACCGTCGACCGAACCGATTCCACCCGAGCGATGTCTCCGCTCACGTCCAGGCCAACCTTGACCTTCACCGCCCGCAAGCCAAGCTGCACAGCATGCCGGGCCACACGTGCCGCCTCAGTGGGGGTAAAGGCACCAATCGAAAACTTCAGCCCAATTTCCAGAGGCCGCCGAGGACCGCCCAAAAACACATGAACGGGAACGTTCAGACTTCTAGCTGCCACATCCAGCAGTGCCATCTCGACTGCGGCTTTGATAAAGGGGTTTCCTATGACCACTCCATCCGTTGCTTGCGCGAGGAGGCCAAATTGCAAGGGATCAGCATTTAGCAGCAAGGGTGCAAACAACTCGCGGACAATCTGCTGCGCACCCGCCGCATTCTCTCCACTCCATACCGGAACGACCGTAGCCTCACCGTAACCAGTGACCCCTTCATCGGTACGGATGCGAACCACGAGGTAGTGCGATTCCGGGTGTTTGCCCGCGGCGCTGACGATCGCAAGCTGGGGATTCACGGTTTGGGAGACCGGGAACGTGTCGATGGCGACGATCTTCATGTGTTCTTTCTGGCCTTTCTCAAAAAATGTGCGCCGCCTAGGCCTTCAGCTCGAGCCTTGACATGGCCAGTTTAGCGAACATGTAGCCGCTCATAGCCGCCAGAATAGATGCCCACGCAGCCCACCCGAGATGACCACCCATAAGGCTGAATAAGGCAACTGTCAGTGAAGAGTAAAAGACGACGCCCAGCATACAGACAAACAAGTCGCGTGCCGTTTCAGCGGAGCGGCTCTTCATCGCCTCAAGCCCCAGGCTTCGCTGCACAGGCCTCCAGAATCCGAGAGGTCTGGCTGATAAGTAAAACTTTTGAAGAATCTCCAGAGGTTCCGGGCTGGTAAGTAACGTAGCCAGCAAGATGCAAATCCAGCCGAGACAGAAAAGTATGCCGAAGCCCTGCCAGAACGGATATCGATCGAGGTTACTGAACGCAGGGATCAAATGATCGCAGCTATGGTTCGTAGTGCTGTGAAGCCAGCGACGGAAGGCGGCGGGCAGCACGGCATCGGAGCCAAACCAGATCACATAGCCGGCAGGAAAGCCGCCCAGAACACCGACCATGTCGCCGACCGCATTGGTGCGCCACCAGAACCACTTGAGCCACGCCAATGGTAGAGAAAAGACAACCAGCGACGAGTTGATAAAGAGGATCCACTTCCCAAGCTGTGCGGGGTCGATCATTGCACCCAGGACAAAAGACGCTATGAGTAGCAGCGCGGATACCACTCGGCTAGCAAGAACCAGCTCCTGCTGATCGGCTCGCGGCCTGAGCGTCCGTTGATAAACGTCGTTGATCAGATAGCTGGAGGCCCAGTTTCCGATGGAAGAGATCGCTGCCATGTAGCCGGCCAGGCTGCTGACAAGTAAAAGGCCGAAAAGACCTGGAGGAGCATAGGTTTGCACCAACTTGCCCCACAACGCCGCCGGTACGCCTATGCTCGAAGGCGGGTAAAGAGCCGCTGCTGCGAGTGCTATCAGGATAAACGGTACCAGGCGAACAATCAGGGCGAGGACGCCGTTCGCAATTTGCCCCACAATGGCATGCCATTCATTGCGAGCCGCCATAAAACGCTGTGCCGTCCATCCTTCGCCGGCGAACGGCGATCCTGCAAAAAACAGGCCCTGGACGCAAAGTGCAATCACCGACATCATCGTGAGCGACCCGCCGGAAGGCAAAGAAGCCAGAAACTGATCTCCGCGCGTTGCCGCGATACGCGCCCAGACATGCTGCATCCCACCAGCCTTGGATATCAGCAACCAGCCTAGAGCAATGTTTCCGCCCATTAGAATAACGAACTGGAACACATCGTTGTAAGCCACTGCGAAGAGTCCGGCGATCAGGCTGTACACCACCGTCAAGGTGCCGAATACCAGAAGCACATGAAACGATGTCCACCCGAGAATGGGGGTCGTTGTAGCTGCCATCCATGCCGCTGCATAGGCGATTGAGGTCATTCCCCAGACGAAGCAGGCATACACGGCGTAGACGTTCCGATAGGTCGCAGCCCGCCGCCCTGCATAACGGCGCTCAATGAACTCTCCCGTCGTTACCACTCCAAGGCGCCTCCACATCGGTGCCCAGAGGATGGCGACTAGTGGCATCCAGATCACCCAGGAAATCCAGGCCATTAACCACAGGCCGGCGAACCCTGAGAGAAACACAACCATCACAAAGCCCTGGCCGCCGCCGGTATAGCCGGCTACATCCGCGAATCCAATGACCCACCAGGGTAGATTTCGCCCGGCAACAAAAAAGTTCTCCATGCTCGTGCCTGCCCGCGCTCGGAAAAAAAGCGCGAGCCCAAGGACAGCGGCACAGTAGATTGCGAGGATGGTCCAATCGACTAGAGACATGTTCTGGACAAGAATAGGTTCCGTGCAACTGCATTTTGTCCAGGCGGCCCAATCTTCGCGAGCAGCTGGAAACCCGGAAAAGATACGGCGGTTGTGCTCGATAATGCCATTCTGGTGTGACTGTCATGATAGCGATCTAGGAAGCCATGTGTTGGTCTTTATTGAGCGGTTTTTCCAAAAATGTTCAGCCGGTTGGACACACTGTTGCCTCTTAAGACTCGTATACAGAGATAATTGCGCACTGGGAAATACGCCACAGAAGAAGTCTTGAAACTAAGATCCATCCTGCTGGACGATACTCTGTTGGCGCTTGACCGCTGAAAAGCAGGAAGCTACACCAATGAACAGGTGCTCGTTTACAGGTCGAGCCGTGGACACCCGGACTCACCTTCGGCACTCTCTTGGGCCCTAAATCGGGTAGGGGAACAAAGGCGAGCATTTGTTGCTCAGCATTAGCTACGAATCCCCTTAGTGTTCTACATATGTCAGGAGTGGTCCTTGTTGAAGCGCTTTCTCATGATCACGCTTGTGTTGATACTCGCTCACCCGCAGGGCATCGCCTGGGGACAGAAGGTACGGATCAGTGCATGGTATTGGCTGAACTCTGCGCCCAAGGTAGCTTGGGAAGGCGACTTCGTGACCATGAAGAAGATGGGGTTCACTGATGTCGTCCTGTGCTGGGGCATTGATCTTGCGGCGGTCGGGTTTAGAACAGCGGACACCAAGACCGCCATTGAAGAGGCCTATCGCGCCGGCCTGAAGTCCTATCTCGTTGTGTGGCAGCCAACGGCGAATTCTCTCCCCAGACTTCCCGGGTTCGAACAAGTCGACTCTGCCGGCAATGTTCTTTTCTCCTTCGATGTCTTTAATCCTGAGTGGCGGCAGACATCATGGAAGAAATACCTGCAAACGGTGGCAGCTGCTTATGGTGGAGAACCGGGGATGGCAGGCTATGTATTCGATGATTCCTTCACTCTCGGTCCTGTGGCTACTGAGAGGGGACCGGCAGGAAGCGGGATCGTCGCGTATGGAAAATATGAACAGGATCACTTCGGCGGTGAACTTCCCAGGAAGGTTACGGATCCGCGATGGAATGAGTGGGTTGCCGCTCGCCAGAACTGGTGGGAAGACTGGGCTAAGGATACTGTTGGGTTCATCCGTCAGGTTGATAAAAATCCCGCCCATCAGATCTACCTCGAAGATCCGGCCGATGATGTTTTGCATCCCGATCGGACCAAGACGATTGGTTTGGATCTCCCCCGGGTCGCCAAACACTTCGATGCCTTTGGCGCTTACTCGGACTTTGCATACCGAGGCTCTCCCGATGACGACGCTAAGGTGGTAAAGGGAACGCAGGACATCCTGGCTAAGGTAACGCAGGAGGTAGGGAAGGAAAAGAATACGATTTATACCTTCTGGGTAGCCGATCCAGCCGAGGAATTGACACCTGGTCTCGCGAAATTTCCCACCGTGAAGCAAATCCGTCTGATTGCGGACGCGGCTTTGCAGGCCGGCATTCGTCATCTGGATATGTATGGCTACCGTATCGGAGACTATCGCGTAGAGGCTGGAACCTTGGAGAAGTTCAGCCCCGGTACTGGCCCCACTTATCCACTCACGGAACAGTTTCCACAGAAGTTTCTCTGGGATAGACCTGAAATCCAGGAAGAGCTAGGGAACTACCTTAGAGGCCTGAATACCTCGGCCAAATAGCGAAGGATGTATGGGCCCGCAAAGGATACATCGCTGTTACTGCAAAGAATGTTTAGGTGAGGCAGATCGGCTCGTAGAGCGTTTCGGGGGTACGGGTCACGGAATATCTTGCCTGTTCCGCATTTGCAACTCACTTTGACTCTAGATGCTTCGATCATAAGGAGAGCGATCAATTGACGACCGGCGAAAGTAAACTTGGTGGTGTGAGGGTGGCAGGAAAAGCTGCACGTGAGTCTGACATTGCGCTTTTCGACACCATCGAAAAAACGTTCTACACTGCGGTGCTTGCCGATGCCCTGGATGAACTAGGAGAGCACGAACGGGCCATGCGGGAGCATCTGAGGCCTCTGCTACCAGACAGAACATTCGCTGGGTGGGCCCGCACGATCCTCTGTATGGATGCTTTCTACCAGCAAGCTGATCCCTACGGATTAGAGATCGAGGCACTGGACAGCATCTTGCCCGGTGAGGTAGTGGCCGTCTCCACCGGTGAGTCGAAGCGTAACGCACCCTGGGGAGAACTTCTGTCGACTGCGGCGCAGGCACGAGGAGCAAGGGGCGCAGTCGTCGACGGATTGGTGCGTGATGTTCGCGCCATCCAGAAACTCGATTTTCCTGTATTCACCGCGGGTATAAAGCCGGTGGATTCACGCGGCCGGGGTATGGTGGTTGACTACAACATCCCCGTGCTGTGCGGGGGAGTTATAGTCGCACCGGGCGACCTGATTGTCGCTGACTACGATGGCGTGGTAGCCATTCCCGCGCATCTGGTCGATCAGACATTGGCCCTGGCCCGCGACAAAATCTCCAGGGAAAACGACAGCCGTAGGGACCTGATGAATGGGGCCTATCTCTCCGACGTTTATACAAAATATGGGGTTCTATGAGCGGAGTCTCTAACCGCGTCGAATATTGGGGGGGCGATTGGTCGCTCGAGTGCAGCATTGGCTGGGATGAAGCGGAGACGGCTCGCGGGGTGTGCTATCGGCGCTGGGCTGCACACGATAGCGTTTCGTCCAGCCCTATGGATTCTGTAAAGAAGAAACTTGATCCAGGCGCAGGCTTGGATCAAAGTTCAAGCTACGTATTGTCATATTGACGCATCATAGTACCCATGCTACTAGTAATACCTGTTAACATCCAAAGCGTTTTCAGTGGGCCAGTTGCAAGCGAAAGACTAATTTTAGGGAGCCTCCGCATGACAAAATTAAAAGGCCTGACCATATGTTTCGTGTTGACCATCGCTTGCGCGGTAAACGCGTTTGCTCAGTCCACAGCGTTGATCGAAGGCACCGTGCGCGATTCGAGCGGGGCTGTGATTGTTGGATCAACAGTGGTAGCCAGGAACGAGGAAAGTGGGATCAGCCGAACGGTTACGACAAATTCCCAGGGCGCCTACGAGATCGTCTCATTGCCCATTGGCCACTACACCGTCACTGCCTCCGCCAACGGGTTCAGCTCGTCCGAGGTGTCCCATATTGTTCTGCAGGTAGCGCAACAGGCGCTGATTGATCTGAAACTGAGTCCGGGCAGCGTGGGTCAAAATGTTACGGTAAGTGCTGCGCCTTCACTCATCCAGACCGAAGTGTCTTCGGTAGGCCAGGTAATTGATAACAAGAAAATCGTTGACCTCCCCCTTAACGGCCGTGATTTCACCCAGTTGGTTTCGCTTACTCCCGGAGCTCTAACCAGCAATACCCCGGGCGGCCCCGCGGCCGGGAGCAACACCGGTTTTACGACAGTCTCGGTAAGTGGCGGCCAAAGCGAAAAGACCGAATTCCTGCTGGACGGAATCTCCAATCAGGAACAACTCTATAACGGAGTGCAATTCAGCCCTTCCATCGACTTCATTCAAGAGTTTCGCGTCCTGTCAAATTCCTTTTCTGCTGAATATGGAAGAGGCTCTGCGATCATTGTTGTGAGCACGCGCAGTGGAACGAATCAGATTCACGGCACAGCTTTCGAGTTCCTTCGCAATGACGCTCTCGACGCTACCAACTATTTTGCGATAGGCAAACCGCCGCTGCGCCGGAATCAGTTCGGCGGTTCGTTTGGTGGTCCCATCCTCAAGGATAAGTTGTTTTATTTCTTGAACTACGAGGGCACGCGCCTTGACAATCCGGTGACGTCGACCGTGCTGGTGCCCACGCAAGCGCAGCGCAATGGAGATCTTTCTGCGCTGGTCACGCCAACTACTCCCATTATCGACCCCGCGACGGGTGTTGCCTTCCCGAACAACCAGATTCCCAACGGCGAACTCGATGGTGCCGCGCAGTATGTGTTGCAGTTTGTGCCCCTTCCCAACACCTCTGCCGGCCTATTTAGCTACAATTCGCGCTCTACTCAGAATGTAGATCAGGGAAATGCTCGAGTCGACTATCAGCTTTCCTCCAAGGATTCGTTCTTTGCTCGCTACTCGATCAGCCACATCACCAGTTTCTCTCCCGGCGCGGTCCCCCAGAACGGGGCACAATCGCTAATCACAAATGCCACCAACGAGGGGTACAGCTACACTCACATCTTTTCACCTAACCTTCTGAACCAGGTTCGGCTTGGTTATGCCCATCTTTACAACGCCAACTCACCCCAGGGATTAGGTACAAACTACACAACGCAAGCCGGCATACTTGGCTTCGATCAGACGTCGCTCGTCTATCCGGGCTTTCCACAATTCAATGTTGGTTCTTACGTAAACGGCACTCTCGTAAACGGCAATTTGTATGCGCCGCTCATCAATCCGACCACCGTCTGGGAGCTCAGTGACCTGGTCACCTGGAATCATGGAAAGCATACCTTCAACATGGGCGTTGATATCCGTCGCTTCCATCTCACTTCGACAAACGCTGCATTCTCCAGGGGCAGGTTTGCGTTCAATGGCCAATATAGCGGCAACGCCCTCGCGGACTTTTTGGTGGGCGCGCCGGATCAGGGATACAGAGATTTCCCAAGGAATCTGTTTGGCGAGCGAGTGTTTAACTATCCAATATTCTTCCAGGATGATTGGAAGGTGAGTAGTAACCTCACCCTGAATCTTGGTCTTCGCTATGATCTGGCGTCTCCTGATGTGCAAGACCTGGGCCAGAATTCCGTATTTGATATAAACCGGGGACAATGGATTGTTTCCACTTATAAAAATGGCCAGATTAACCTGGCAACCCAGCAGGTCGCTCAGGACGCCTACAATGCGTACGGCGCGGACATAATTACCGCGAAACAGGCTGGTTTAAACAATAACCTGCAGACCATGAGCAAGAAGACATTTTCACCGCGAGTGGGGTTTGCCTTTCGTCCGTTCAACGATGACAAGACAGTGGTTCGCGCTGGATATGGAGTCTTCTTTACTCTTTCTCCCGGCAACCCAACCGTATCTCAAGCAATCATCAACTTGCCCTTCATCGTGGACGAGGTTGTTCCAAACCAGTTAACGCCTGCGGGCACGCCACTTTACACAACGGAAAACTTTTTCAATAATCCGTTCACTTCCGGACCTCCTTATCTGAGCGCTCAGGACCTGAAAGTCAGGCCACCTTATAACCAGGAATGGAATCTGGCTATTCAGCGCGACTTGATGAGTGGGCTTGCTCTGCAAATTGCCTACGTCGGTAACAAAGGTACCCGCCTGGAAAAGGATATTCCCCTTAACTATGCCACTGTGGGTGGCCTGCCTGATTCTGGTTCAAGGCAAAGCCGGCGGCAGTATCCTCAGTTCGGCAATGGTGACGATTTCACTAACATCGGAGGCTCGAATTACAACGCGTTGCAGGTCAGCCTGGAACAGCGGCTCTCTCACGGCCTTACTTTCCTCGCGGCGTATACATGGTCAAAACTCATGAATGACATGAACGTCGACGATGAGATGACTGTCCAGAATCCGATGAATCTAGCCTTGGACTACGGTTTAGGCTCGCAAAGCATCAAAAATCGCTTCGTGACGAGCTTTAGCTACGCTTTACCAGTCGGTCGCGGTATGCAGTATCTGGCGACCATTCCTCGGCCTGTCGATCTGCTCATCGGTGGTTGGCGATTTGGCGGCATTGCTCAGTTCCAAAGTGGAAGTCCATATACACCGACGATGGAGGCCAATCCGACCGACACCGACTACGCCACGCGGCCAAATCGAATTGGTTCAGGGGCAACGCCGAATCAGTCGATCAGTCAGTGGTTCGATGTCTCTGCTTTCCAGGTGCCGGCGGCAGGGCAAATTGGTAATTCGGGCAGGAACATTCTGATTGGACCCGGATATCAGAACTGGGATCTATCTCTTCTGAAGGATTTTCACTTTACCGAGCGCGTGTACGCCGAATTCCGGGCGGAGGCTTTCAATACCTTCAATCACCCGCATTTCCAGAACCCGGACAGCGACATCCAATCCGGAACTGCGGGACAGATTCTCAGTGCCGGCGATCCGCGTGAACTGCAGGTAGCCTTGAAAATTTACTTTTAGATGCCCAGCAAACCATACCTCGCATACACTAACGAAAGGTTGACTATGGGCAGGGGGGCCTACTAGTGCTTGTCGATTGCCACTCGCATGTGTGGGCCTACCCCGGTCATATCTCCGACGCATTTGTGAACGATGCCAACGCGAGATCTCGAGGAGGTATGAAGCTTGACCTCAACATTCCTCCTGAAAAACATCTGCGGGCGATGGCTGGGGTCGACAAGGTAATCGTGTTCGGCCTGCGGGCCCAATACTCCGGTTTGTCGGTTCCAAACGAATACATCAGCGAATACTCCGCGAAGTATCCTGATAAGGTGATCGGCTTCGGAGCCATAGATCCCGGGGTCGATCCCATTGAAGAAACGCTGGACGAGATCGTTCGCCTTAAGCTGCGCGGGGTAAAGCTGGGTCCGATCTATCAAAACATCCACCCTACCGATCCTCGAATGATGCGGGTGTATGCATTTTGCGAGGCTAATCGCCTGCCCATCATGATCCACCAGGGAGCCACCTTCGTCCGCACCGGACCTTTGAAGTACGCCCTGCCCATCCAGCTTGAGGATGTAGCGATTGCTTTTCCCGAACTCAAGCTGATCATCGCCCACCTCGGGCATCCCTGGATCGCAGAGACGATCGTCCTCATCCGCAAGCATCCCAATGTCTTTTCCGATATCTCGGCTTTGCATTACCGTCCCTGGCAGTTCTACAACGCTCTCATCCTGGCCAAGGAATACGGCGTCCTCGATAAGATTTTGTTCGGATCAGACTATCCTTTTACGACTCCTGAAGCGCAGATGGAGGGGCTGAGGAATATCAATCACTTCACGGAAGGCACCAACCTTCCGCGACTCACCCCCGCGGAGATAGAGGGCCTGATCTACAGTCCGACGCTCAAGTGCCTGGGATTGGAAAGTGCGTGAAAATTACTGACGTTACGGTCGTCATCCTTGAATCACCAGGTTCCTACGGCGCGACGTCGGGTGGTGAAGAAGCATACGGGATCAAGCACCTTGGAATCGTGAAGGTCGAGACCGACGTCGGTATCACTGGCTATGCCGATCTCGAGACCCAGCCTCATGTAGCGCAAGCGATTGTGAATGCGCCCTCAGAGGGAGCGGTCCCCGGATTTCAAGGACTCCGGTCCGTTCTCATCGGCGAAGACCCCTTCGAGGTCGAGCGCCTATGGCACAAAATGTACATGGCTTCGTGCTACTACGGTAGACGTGGCGCCGCCGTGCAAGTCATCTCCGGCATCGACATTGCGCTCTGGGACATCATCGGGAAGAGGGTTCATCAGCCGATTTACAAGCTGCTGGGTGCTGGCCATCGCGACAAGCTGCGTGCGTATGCCAGCACCCTGTTTCGCGCCACCCCCGAGGGAATGGCCGCGGCCAGCGCTCACTATCTTGAGCTCGGATTTACCGCAGTCAAGTTCGGCTGGGGCGTCTTCGGCGAAGATGCCGACCGCGATGTAGAGCTGGTAGCTGCCGCAAGACAGGCTCTGGGAACTCGGACTGCGATGCTCATCGATGCCGGGTGGTACGTTCACCGCACGGCAAAAGAAGCGATCTTGATGGTGCGGCGGCTTGAGCAGTATCGGCCATTCCTGGTAGAGGAACCTTTATCGCCTGAGGATTATGACGGGTACGCGCAGCTTTCGGGTGCTGTCGATACGCTCATCGCCTGCGGTGAACAGGAGGCGACCGAATGGGGCTTTCGTACTTTGATCGAGCAGGGAAAAGTCGATGTAATTCAGCCTGATCTCTCCCGATGCGGAGGCTTCACCGCTGCGCGAAAGATTGTCCACCTGGCGGAGCTGCACAATCGTCTTGTGATCCCTCATTCCTGGATCTCTGACCTACTGACTGCCGCATCCCTTCATCTCAACGCGTTCATGCGCCGCGCAGTCTTTCAGGAATTCAACGTCACCAGTGGACCCCTGAGCAGGGAGCTGTGCCGTAACCCGCTCACGCTGAAAGATGGATTCCTGGAGGTTCCTCAGGGTCCCGGACTGGGCGTCGAGGTAGAGGAAGCCACCATTGAAAAGTACAGGGTAGGTTGAGGCGTGGACAGAATCAAAGACAAAGTTGCCATCGTAACCGGCGGCGCAAATGGCATTGGTAAGGCGATCTGCGAGCGATTCGCTCAAGAGGGTGCGTGGGTTCTTATCGTCGATATCGAAGAGACCGTAGGGCAGGGCACGGCGGCTGCCATCAAGGCCAGCGGTGGCAGGGCTGAATTCGTTCGAGCAGACGTATCGAACCAGGAAGAAGTGCAGTCCGCGGTGGCACAAGCAGCCGCGCACAACGGTCGCGTAGACATTCTGTGTAACAACGCGGCGTATATTTCTTCTGGTTTTCATGGCGCGCTCGATTCGACGGATGACGAATGGCGCAACTCCATCAACGTGACGCTTCTGGGAACGCATCACTTCACCAAGGCCGTTTTGCCCTACATGATCGCCCAAAAACAGGGATCCATCGTAAATGTCGTATCCATTCAGGCCATGGAAGGCATGATGACTTCGGTTGCCTACACTTCCACCAAGGCTGCACTTCTTGGCTATGCGATGAGCGTTTCCTATGACTATGGGCTGCACAATATTCGCATAAACTCACTTTGCCCGGGGCCGATCCAGACTCGCATTTCTGCCGGGGCGGACGATCCCCATTACATCTGGCAATGTGACCAGACCACTCTGGGGCGGGTTGGCTACCCACACGAGGTGGCGTGGGCGGCCCTGTTTCTTGCTTCGGATGAATCCTCTTTTGTGACGGGAGTCACCCTCCCTGTCGATGGTGGTTGGACGGCGAGCGCAGCCAGAAAGCGGACATGAAGGCGATGAAACTGACGCAAATGGTAGTAGCCATGCTTGCGGCCGGAATGGCTGCAATGGCGGGCGCTCAAACCCGCACTGCAACCTTAACCCTCGACTACAGCAAGACTCTCGGTCCTATGGAGATGAATCACATCGCTCTTGGCCAGGGCGGCCTCTCTCCTTACCCCATGTGGAACGATCGTATCGCGGAGATACGTACTCTCCATCCAAAATTGATTCGACTGTTCGTACAGGAATACTTTGACGTCTTGCCTGCTCATGGCCGCTACCACTTCGAAACGCTCGACCCATCGGTCGATGAAATCGTAGAGGCTGGTGCGACGCCATTGATGCTGATCGCGATAAAGCCAAAGGTGCTGTTTCCCAAAATTGACCAGGATATTGTGGACCCCACCAGTTACGCCGAATGGGAGGCCTTGATCTTCCACCTCGTAGACCACTATAAACAGCGAGGGCAGAGCGGTCTCTATTGGGAAATCGGAAATGAAGGGGATATCGGGGAGTCGGGTGGTTCACCCTATCGCTTCACCTCTGAGAATTATGTGCGCTATTACAGGCATACCGTTGCCGCCATTTTGAAGGCTGATCCTACTGCCCGTGTCGGCGGCCCGGCCGTCGCCGACTGGAAGTCACCTATCCTTCCCGCGCTCGTCGACTATTGCGATAAAGAGAAGGTGCCGCTCAACTTTATCTCCTGGCACACCTACACGAATCATCCCAAGGCAATTCAGGAAACCATTGAGAGCATGAATGCACTGCTCGCTAAGTATCCTGCGTTGCATGTGGAAACAATCCTGGATGAGTGGAATATGGCATTAACCGTGCCACCCCAGAACCCCTCGATACAGCCGGCCTTCGTCGTAGAAACAGCCTGGCGCATGAAGCAATCGAACCTGACGTATTCCTGCTTCTACCATATTCGTGATTACCACGTGGACCGCTACCGGTTTGCGTCCTTCTTCTCGCCCGGCGGCGCCTCTTTCATGGCCAATTGGTGGAACCGTATGCCGCAGTACTCGGGCTTGTTCGACTATCAAAATGTCATGCGCCCGGCCTATTTTGCTTTTGAGTTATTGTCGCGTGTTACTGGAACACGTCTGGCCGCTGATTCCAGCGACGACGATGTGCACGCATTCCTTTCCTTCGACAAGGAATACGAAATCTATAATCTTCTCTTCTGGAATTTCTCAGACAAACCGGTTTCCGTCACGCTGAACGCGCAGGGACTCCCAGAGCCATTGAAAGCGAAGCGGCGTTTGCTCGATGCTGCGTCTCCTTCCGGAGACGAAAACGCGCGCCTTCGGCCGCTAGACGATATAACGCTCTCCCCTCAATCTCCCTCGACCGTAATCACACTGCAACCTTACGGAGTGGAGTCCTGGTCGCTCGAGCCCCTGGACTGGGAACATCGTTTGCTCGGCCGATAAAGGGTGGGTTATGCGTTGACATAATCCTGCGCAATCACATAAAGCGTATTGCCTTCTTCGCAGCGCGCCGCCGCTCCCATCATGATCATCACGCCGCTACGGTGCGCGTACAGATTCATGGGCTCAGCTGTATGATCTGAAAAGTCGTGGATGCGTCCCAATAACTGCCCCTGCTGCACGTCATCGCCAAGCGCAACTAGTGGTTCCCAGATACCGCTGAACGGGCACGGCACATAGTCTTCAAGATTGCGCGCGTCTACCAAGCGAGGTGGGCTGGTGCGCAGCGTATCGATTTTGGTGACTGTCCCGGGTAGCATCCCGTAATGCCTCAACACATTCAAGACACCCTCGTAGCCGAGCCGTACTCCCTTGGGGTTCAATCCTTCTCCATAGCCAAACTCGGAGCCGATGGCGATTTTCCCTTCGGCCTCCGCTTCATCGCTAAGCAGGCCCGATGCCATCTGGCTCGAGTAGATCAAAATGAAAGGTGGGTCGAACAGCGCGGCAACCTTGGCGATCTCGGCAAACTGCGCGGCGTCAGGCACTGGATGAAATGAGGTGCAAAGCGCAAACCCACCCTCGCGCCCGCCGGCGTGCATATCCACCACGACTCGGACTTTCGGGAAAACATAAGACTTGACGAAGTGCGCAATGCGGTACGAAATGCTTCCGCGGGGATTGCCGGGAAATGCGCGATTCATATTCACGTTGTCCAGCGGGGAAATACGCTGATTCGCGGTACACGCACTCTTACTTAACTGGGGCATAAGGATGACTCTGCCGCTGATCAGTTCAGGGTCAAGCTCTTGGCACAAGCGCTTGACAGCCACCTGGCCCTCCCATTCGTTTCCGTGTGTCCCTCCAAACGCTGCCAGTCCGGGCGGCGGTATCTCCCCGGCGGTCGCACGCAGGCCGTTGATTACCGTGAGGGGCACCAATGAATATCCCCAGCCCGAATCGACGTGGAACGCCAGCCGGTAGTGGTGTTTCCCGGGTTTGTCAAAATCGATCTGTTCGGGATGGTGGATGAGTGTGGGCATAGGGTTAACTCTCTCTGTCGGTCTCATTCGTAGCTCTCTCTTGCATCATCTCAGTTTAGGATGCTCGCCCCATTAAGGATGGAGGTGTAGGCTGTTCAGCCCGTTGGACGCTTTCATGGATGGTCGCGTCGACACCATTCGGCCTCGGCCGGCATGGATGCTAAAGTCGGGGATGTTAAAGCAAGGGTGATGAGCGGAGGTGACATTGGGCTATCTCTATATGATCTTATCGCTGACATGTTTCGGGCTTATTGGGATCTTCATCAAATTTGCGGAGACTCGCGGTTGTAAACCCCGGGCACTCTCTACGCTCGCTTACGGATGGGCCCTGCTCTTCGCGCTGCTGCTCATCGTGTATCGGGGCGCTCAATTCGGCGCGCCTCGCGTCGTCTACCTTATCGCCCTCCCTTTTGGTGTAGCCAGCGTAATCGGTGTCCTCGTATTCATGATTGGCGTTCGTTTTGGAAAGATCTCAACCAGCTGGTTAGTCATAAGTCTATCGGCTGCTGTTCCCGCAATAGGGTCGGTCGTGCTCTACCATGAGCCGGTCAAGGGGAAGAAAGTTGCCGTGCTGTTGCTCGCGATCGTCTCAGTATTGCTTTTGTGGAAAGACAAGCAGGACGACGAACTAAAGCGAGCAGCAACCGCTATCACGGCCCAAGGAAACTCATGAGTAGCACATCGACTTGGTCGCGGCTGATGTTCATCGCCTTCCTGGCCAATGGCCTGGGTCCGTTCGGACTTAAGATCTTGGCCGAAAAGGGTTTGGCAGAGAGATACCACTATCAGTACTTGTTAGCCTGGTACGCCGGTGGCCTGGTCTTCGGCCTCGCCTCACTCTTGGCCGATCGCGGCCGAGTCTACCTTAAAGAACTGGCCATGGCGTTCGCGATTGGGGCGGGAAGCTTTGGGGGGCAGTTTTTCAGCCTTCTCGCGCTCGAGCGAAACGTTCCCGGGTACATCGTTTTTCCTGTAACGACTGGTGGCAATCTCTTCCTCGTAGCGGCTGCGGGGGTTCTCCTGTTCCGCGAGAAAATCGGTGCCTACGGAATCGCGGGTATAGTCACTGGCATTGTTTCCCTCGTACTACTAGCCACCCCTTGAGTCGTTCGGCAAGATGCTCAACTGTATGGACCATTGCGCGGCTCCTCCGGCCGCGATTCCGGGGTAGGACTCTGGATCCAGGTCGTTGAGCAGATCCGAAGCGGACGTGCATGGCTCTACCGCGATGCATCGGAATGACCGGTCGCTATCAGCAGGGAAGCCGTAGTTGTTGAACCAAAGGCCGATCACTGGCACGGTGCTCAGATCGAACGAGAAACGAAGTGTGTATGCCGGCAGCCGCAAGGCACACCATCCCTCTCCCACTCCCTCAATAAACAGCTTCAATGTCTTTCCCTGTGGAATCCATTCGCTGGAGAGAGAAGTATGGTTGAATTTGGGCCACGGATGCACCCGGTTTTCGCGCGGGAAGATCTGATAGGTCAGCGCTCCTTCAGGCAGCAGAATTTCGTAGGCGTCTGGAACGGCAATTAACGGGTGCGCCGACCATAGGTATCGCAAGGCTGTTTCGCCGCGGTTTTCAACGCGATAGCATAACTGAAGCGTCTGGCCGTCCAGGAACCTGATAGTTTTTGTAGCAAAATATGGCAGGTCTTTGCCGGCCTTCTCCATCACGACTTCGTTGGTTGAGTGTCTTCGCTACGTCCCATGTGCCATGTGTCCATAGGCCCAGGTCGGGCAATTGCAGGTTCGTCCACGGCGGCTCAGGGTAGTACCCTGCGGCAACGTTGGGAAAGCAATCGTCCATTCCACTCGTGTCATATTTTAGCCAATCGCCATCGAAAGGTATCGTGCGATAGGGTTCTGCGCCGGGATCAGAAAATTCCAGAGTGTGCTCTTATCGCGAATCTGGGCTATCTTGCCGCCCACCTCTGGCAGAACCTCGACTATGAGTGCAGAGGACTCAATGCGAATCATTCCGTCGATTCCTCAGCTCCCATACCATCAGCTCGGATAGAGACAGCTTTGGCCATTGTAAGTACTGAAAAGGTCAACTCCATGCTCATAATAATTTCGTCCCGCCGATTGGATGGAAACGTAATGGACCAAGCCTAAAGCGCAAATCGCCGCATAAACTGGACAAAGTCGAAGACAGAGGCG
Source organism: uncultured Acidobacteriaceae bacterium (assembly GCA_963746595.1). Taxonomy (GTDB): domain Bacteria; phylum Acidobacteriota; class Terriglobia; order Terriglobales; family Acidobacteriaceae; genus PALSA-350. The sequence goes on along the minus strand of CAVVBS010000004.1, from coordinate 297,901 downwards.
CCCGTGGTAATTTCCCTCGTCTAGCCTATGCGGAGTGTGGAATAGCTTCACCGAAACCCAGAACTCGGTCGCAAAAGCGGTTGTTCTTTACCGCGCTGATCGTGCTCGTTATTGCCAGCCTGCTTCCCAGGACCCTCCTAGCGCAGGCACTCGATCATCTTAAAGTGCAGGTGTCCCTGGGCCACAACGCGACCACCCCGGCTCCGTTCTATGTCCGCACTCGTTCCCTCCGGTGGTGTCAACGTTGATCAGCAGGTTCCGTGGCAGGGCGAGGCTGGTGCGGGTCACGCCGCGAGCAAAACCTTCGCGCTCGACTTTCCTGCGACCCCTATTGAGCCTCTGCAGAACATGCACGTGATATGGTCGGACCTGATCGCTCATAGCGACGCTGATACGGTCCGCCGCCTCACTATGGACCCGGCATGGCGCATAGATCCCCGCCGGGTGGTCTTCGAACTCAATCCCGACGGCACCAGCGGCTTTTCGCTAACCATCGATCAACTTCAGCAGAATAAGAACTTCTGGATCCCGTCGTTGGATCTCTATATCAGCGTCGGCGACCCGCCGCTTCCGTTTGCTGAGGCCCAAAATCAGCTCGCTCCCTATCGGGGTGCACGCATTCTAGATCAGGTAGAAGCTGCTCCAGAGGCTAGCTATAGCGACTTTAAGAACAAGTGGCCGAATATGGGCGACCCCGCTTTTGCTCATCCTGTCCAGGAAGGCCCTGGGCATATCATCGGTCTCTCCTGGGATTCCACTGTTCGAAAGTTCGGCATAGATCGCGGCGCAGGGCGTGTGGCCCGACTACGGCAATCCCGATCATTTCCACTTCTGGTTCGAGTTCGCCAATCTCGCCGAAGGGATTAGCCCGTATTGGAAGAGCCAGACCATCCAGAACGGCCTCCCTTTCGTGACTACGACACTCGAGCGGGACGGCGTGCGATATGAAGTGGAACAATTTGCCTACCCACTGGATGGCCCGCCACACGAGCGCGGGGGCGACCTCGACATGCTGCTTCTCGAGCGCGTACGTTTGACCGAACTATCAGGTCAGGCACGCATTGTGCCCGTCACCATGGTGCAAGAGCGCAGTCTGCCTCCCGAGGATGATCCAGGCTTCACGGAAGAGCGGCAGAACAACAAGTTCTTGTTGGAGGAGCGCGCCCATCGCAGCATACTGCTCGCCATCGAAGCTCCGGATGCTTCGGTCGCCTACGCGGGCGTCGAACAGCAGGGCCAGAAAACCAAGCGGGTGGATGTAACACTCTCGGTTACTCTTCCTGCAGGTGGCACACGAGAGTTCTTTGTCACGCTGCCTTCTCCTGCCGTGAGACCGGAGGAAAGAGACAGTCTTGTCAAATTGGACTACAACCAGGCGCGCGGGCGGACCTTGGATTTCTGGTCGTCCTATTTGGCGCAGGGCGCTCAGTTCGAGGTTCCGGAGCAGGCAGTCAACGATCTCTTTCGTGCCAACCTGTGGCACGCGCTGACTTTGCCGCGGAGGCACAGCGACCATCAGGTTGATTTGCCCTATTCAAACTTTGCTTATTCCCAGACGGGAACGCCCTGGCCTATCAATCAGGCAGTATATGTCGACTATATGATCTTCGGTTTGCGGGGTTACAACCAGATAGCCACCGACGAATTTCGAACGATGTATGCCAACAACCAGGAGTTTGACGGCCGCGTCAACGGATTCGCCCACTGGCTGGCCTATACCCCTGGCATGTTGTATGCGGTGGCTCAGAACTACCTTTTATCGAACGATCGCGCGAGCTTTGAAAAGGTGCTGCCAGAGACACTCAAGGCTCTTGATTGGTCCATGGCGCAGATTCGTGCAGCATCATCTGCGCACGATTCGACCGCTGGGCTGGTAGCGGGCCCGCTCAACGATATAACCGGTCCCGGCTATTGGGCATTCAATCAGGCGTATCTCTACGCAGGGATCGCGGAGTTGGCCAAAGCGCTCGAGCGGTATGGGAACCCACGCGCTGCAGAATGCCGGCAATTTGCGCAAACCTATCTCGACGCCGTCAACCGTGGCATAAGTAAGGCAAGCGTGCAATCTCCTTTGGTTCAGTTACGCGACCATACCTGGGTCCCGTTTGTTCCCTCGAACGCCGCATTCCCGGGTCGCAACTTCGAGCAGTGGTACCCCTCCGACGTCGATACAGGTCCCACCCACCTTTTGCGCCTTCGTGCTTTGCCTGTAACAGGCACATTGGCGACTTCACTTCTTAACGATCAGGAAGATAATCTATTCCTGCATGGCTGGGGATTGGCGAACGAGCCAGTGTATAACCAGCAGGCCACTGCGTATCTCATGCGCGATGATGTTAAGGCCACGATTCGTGCCTTTTATAGTTTGATGGCCGGCGGGTTCAGCCAGGGAGCGTATGAGCCGGTCGAGCACCGTTGGCGTTGGGGTCAATACTTTGGGCCGCCCAGCACAGATGGCGCCTGGTTTGAGCTTTACCGCAATATGCTTGTACGCGAAGTAGACGACCACACGCTGCTTCTGTCGCAGGCCCCACCACGAGCATGGATGCAGGATGGCAAAGAAATTTCGGTGAAGAACGCACCTTCATGGTTCGGAAAGGTCTCGTTCACCATAAAGAGTCACGCGAATGACGGAAAAATCGAAGCGACCGTTCAGTTGCAGGGGAGCCAGCCGCACACGACCATACTCCTCCGATTACGCCATCCACAGGGTGCACAGCTGCGCAGCGTTACAGTGAACGGTAAACCCTGGCAAGACTTTGACGCTAAGGAAGAGTGGCTAAGAATCCCCGACGCAAGTCAAGAGACTTACTCCATTGTCGCCGCCTATTGAGGAACGGCATGAAGGCTCGTATCACGGCAGAGTCTGCTGGTCGTTGGACAAGACTGCGGGTATGGAGAAGTCGCGCAGCAGATCCTCGGGCCATTTGGGCGCCGCGCCTGAGCCGATGGCTACCCAAATCTCGCCACTATGACTCTCCTGAACTTTTTGCCCCTTGACTTGCGTAGGCAAGCCAGTGGTACCGCCGAACTCGGCTCGAGTGCGATACCGCGCGATGCCATTCGGCTCATCGCATCGAGAGCCTCCTTGTCGGTAACCTGCAGCGCCTCGCCTCCGGAGTCGTAGATAGCACGCAACGCCTGACGTCCCGCTGCCAGCTCTGCCAGAGATGATGCAACCGTCTTGGTTTCCGCCAGAGGAGTAATGCTGCTCATCCCACTGTTGAATGCGCGCACCAACGAATTGGCCCCTGTGGTCTGGCATCCGATCATGCGGGGTACCGAAGTGGCCACCCCGCAATCGCGAAGCTCGCGAAATCCTTTCCAAATACCGTAGATGCCGTCACCGCTTCCCACTCCAACAAAAACGCGGTCGGGCATCCGGCCAAGTTGCTGCCAAATCTCAAACGCAATTGTCTTAAAACCCTCAATTCCGAAAGGATTCGTGTAGGTTTCGCGCAGGCTGAAGATCGTGCACGGAAACCAGTCTCCGCGCTCGACCAGGTCAAGCACCATAGCCTCGGCGTCCCCTCCACGTACCACCCTTGCTCCATATGCGGACATAAGGGCAAGTTGTAATGGAGGAGCCGCGGCATTGCATAGCACGGTCGCCCGCAAGCCGCCTGCCGCCGCCATCGCTGCCATCGCATTCCCGTGGTTGCCTGTGCTTATCGCCACTACCTGCTCAAAACCGAAGTGCTTTGCCACAGAGACTGAGATCGCATTCGGACGGTCTTTCCACGACCATGTAGGATTGCTGGTCTCGTTCTTCAGGTAGACCGTGGGGCCCGCATCGTTCTCATCCACGGGCAGGAGGTGTGTCGCACCCTCTCCCAGGGTAATACGTGCCTGCGGCGCGATCGTGGGCAGATGGTTGTGCCATCCCCATATCCCCTCGGCCCGGCTGGTAGGCACTACCAGCTCGCGAGGGGCATAGTGCATCTCCAGCTCAGATGGCGCGCCGGCCTTTAGGCAACTCGGGCAACCAAAAAAGAGAGGTGCGACTGCGAAACGCAGGCCGCAAATGATGCATTGCAGCCACTCTCTGGATGTTTCTTCGCATAGCAGCGGCACTCTATGAGAACTTCCATTTCGATCAGACAAGTTGGTTTCTCTTGCCTAGCAGAACTGCCCAGGCTCCTTGGGGAATATGGGCTTTGCTGCGGAGACCCAGAATCTGGCCGGCAAAGGGCGCGTAAATGATTTCAAGAACCTCCCCACGTTCGTTGTGGATTTCTGCCAGCGCTGCACCCTTCTCTACGTCGTTGCCAAGAGCAACCTGGGGAAGGAAGAGGCCTACTGTGTTAGCGAGCAGCCAGTCGCCGGTAAAGCAACTCTGCTTTGTTACTTTGGCCGCCGCGGGCTCTGCGCTTAGAATCGACCACGCGCGCAGGCAATTCATCGTCCCTTGCACATAAGCCAGGGTTCCCACTTGGGAAAGTTGTCCTGCGCCCAGATACTCGTGCCCTATTGCGACCTTCCCCACCTTGACGGCCTCGTAGGACAGGACTCCATCTGTCGGGGGCAGTTGCCAGAGAGAGGGCAAACCAAAAGAACGGGCTGCCTTGAATGAGGCATTCGCACCATCCATCTCGCCATAAAAGCCGGCAACCGGAAGAAACAAGTATTCGACGCCGCCGCTGTGCAAGTCGATGACGAATGTGGAGGGCATCACGAGATGCTCGAAAATCGCCGCGGCTAAGCGTTCAGTGACGGTTCCTTCCTGCCGGCCGGGAAAGCACCTGGCAAGGTTCTTGCCGTCTTCCTGTGTGATTCGTGTACCGCTTAGACGGGCCAGGGGGTTCATCACCGGTACCAGCAGAACACGGCCGTCCAGCGTCTTTCCGCGCAGTTCTTGGGCAAGCCTGGCCACCGCCGCGGGCCCTTCGTATTCATCGCCGTGTACCCCGGCGGAAACAAGCACAGTAGGGCCATCCGCCTCACTGCCAAGCGCGAATACGTGGAGCGCGACTTCCGGCGTCGCTCGCCAGTTCTGCCATTCCTGCTGGTCAGAAAGTATGTTCATACAATCTCAACCGGCGCTCCTATTTTTAATGACTTCTGTATATGCAGCACAACCTGCTCGACCTCGTATGCATCGCTGACGGGCGCCAGGACGGGAGCGCCTTCTTCCACACTGCGCAGAAAAGCCTCAAACTGCAACTTCAGGCAACTATAGTAGGCTTCGCCCCCGAGCAGCACCGTGTCGACCTCCCGGTACTCCGTCGACGTGAGTAGCGCCGAAGGGCGAGCAGAAAGGTCAATTTCGAAGCTGCCCGTCTCACCCATCAGGTGCATGCGTGATCGGGCGCACTTGCTGAGTGGATGTGCCGCGTCGGCCAACCATGTAACCGTGTCGGTCACCAGAGCACCGCTGGCAAACTCCAGCAGGCTCGTAATGCTATGCTGCATCTTGCTCTCGGGATAGATCTGCACGCCGCGAGCATAGACCCGTACCGGCATCTCTTCGAGCAGCCAGAGAACAAGGTCCAGATTGTGCACGGCGGTATCCAGCGACCCCAGTGGCCACGCTGGATTACCCAGCCCGTAAGGCGCCACGCGAGAACTGTGAATGCAGCGCACCCGCCCAAGCGAACCGGCTTGTACCGAGTTCTTTGCTTCTATATATTGCGCATTGAAACGCTCACAGAATCCAACCTGCACCACCCTGTCCGGATGCCTTTTTGCAGCGGCGACAATAGCTTCGGCGTCTTCAAGCGTATCGGCCAGTGGCTTTTCAACGAACACATGCTTGCCTGCGGCAAGCGCCTGCTGCACAAGCGCGCGATGCGTATCCGAAGGGCTGGCGATAATAACCGCATCCACAGCCGGATCGGAAAACACGGCCTCCGCGCTGGGATAAGCGCGCACTCTATTTACCGCGGCCAGTTGTGTCAACTCTGCCGTCTGCAGACTATAAATGCCCGAAACTTCACATCCCCGCAAAGAGCGCAGATTGCTCAGGTGAACCTTGCCAATATTTCCTACCCCACAAAGAGCGACCCGTGTCATGGTTTAATCCCATTCCATTTCAAGATGCATTTGGCGGTAACAACAAGCGATCGAGGAATGGCAGGCTTGAGCGGATTTGTTTTGCTCCCCGGTTGAGCGACCAAATGCCGTGTCCGGGAAAGAAGCCATCGATCGGCCACGTTGCAAGCTCTCGCAGGCTCCGGGAATATTGCGCAGGAATGCAGTCGGGGATGTCCTGGATGGCTATCGTGCCGCCGTGAAACACCGTATCGCCGGTGAAGGCGAGCAGGCTGTCCGGCGTCTTCATCAGGTAGCTCATCATGTCACGCGAATGACCCGGTGAGCGAATGGCATGTACCGTCACATCGCCCAGATTCCAACGCTCGCCGCCACACAGTTCGACCGCCACCACGCACGCCTGCAAATGCATTTCCGCCTCGTAGATGCCGGCACGCTTTGCCGCTCCGAGGCTGATTGCTTCCTCATCGGCCGACCTCATCACGGCCGCCGTCTCCGTGGAGCAAACGACCTTCAGCGCAAGCTTTTCCTGGAGCCAGTGGGCGCCCCCGGAGTGATCGAGATGTGCATGGGTCAGCAGTAGCGTGGAGATCCTGGTCGTCGCCACTCCATCTTTTTCCAGGTTGTTCAAAACATCTTCGGTTGCTACCCCGACACCAGCGTCAATCAGCACCACTTCGGTTCCGCAATCCACTGCGTAAGCATTGCAATCGCTGGGATGAGAGAGGGAGCATCCACTGTCGCCGCTTAGCGTGAGAAACACCCGATCGGAAAGCCGCATAAGTTGACTACGGTTTGAAATTAAAATCGCGTTCGGGTGATACCGTCATGGAGCGAAAGAGCGTACAGAACTCGATCAGGTTCTCGATCGAGCATTCAGCAAACGCCTTGCCCTTTTCTGGAGTCGCCAGCAGGGGATCACCTTCCACACCACTCTCGCTGATGCGGCTCCATCGGTTCACCATGTGAACCGGGCCGGCTCCAAACAGGTCGTCATAGATGAACTTATTTGCAATCGAAGGCGTTTCGCGGTCAGTCGCCTTGCTCATATCAACCAGTTCAGGTTTTAGGTGCTGGTAAATCGCCGTCTCAAACTCGCATGCATGCGCCATACCCCCGGGAAACGTGGATTCCCGGTGTTTGTCGACCGCATCTTTGGCCAGCCACCAGTGAGCGACCGACCCGCACAGTGCGCGCGTCGTATTATTGATGCGCCGCGAGACCAGGTTGCAGAGCATTTGGTTGCTGCCATGGCCGTTTACGATCACCATCCGGTCATAGCCCTGGCGCACAAAGGAATGGGCGACGTCGTAGACAAAATCCATAAATACGGTCTCGCGGACGGTTATGGTCCCAGGGAAGCCCATGTTGTGTTCATTGAAGCCATAGTGAATCATCGGCGCGGTAAGGATCCTGCCGTCGGAACGCCGGGCGGCTTCTTCCGTCACGTGCTCTACCAGCAAATTGTCCACGTCGATCGGCAGATGATAGCCGTGCTGCTCAATAGCGGCCACAGGAATCACAATCACTGCACCCTGCTCGGCGCGTTCGCGGGCCTCGGGCCACGTAAGCTGGCGATAGAGGAATTTTGTATTCCGCATCCAGCAGATACTATCGGTACTACCTATGTCCGTCAAGCCTGGATGCGGCTGCTCGCCGCCCGGCCTGGCGAGTCTTCAGAATCCGCTCCAGATCGACCAGCGTCTGCTGCACATGGTCTGACATAGCCTTACGGGCCGCCTCAGGATCGCGCTTTTTCAGCACTCTCAATAGAGCTCGATGCGAGGCGTATTCCTGGGCCCGGTAGCTGTTGCCCGCTTCCTTTTCAAGCAATGCGCCGGTCTTCGACATCAGTGCATTAAACGATGTGATCACGCTTTCCAGGATGGGGTTGTGAGTTGCGTGAGCGACGGCAATATGGAACGCGGGCGTCATCGCAAAGACCGGCCGGTCTGCGCTGCCCTTGGGGCCGAATTGCTCGACGATTGCCTCCATCGCGGCAAAATCATTTTCTGTTGCTTCGGTGGCGGCCAGGGCCGCCACTGCGCTCTCCAGTACCTTGCGCGCATGCACCACGTACACCATCGTCTCGCTATCGATCAGGGCCGCCATCACATCGGCGTTCATGATCATCTCCGGGGGAACCGATTTCACAAACGACCCCATCCCCGGGCGCATTTCGATCAGGTCCATGCCGACGAGCGCCTGCAAAGCCTCGCGCACCACCGTGCGGCTAACGCCAAGCTGCTCGACCAACTGCGGAACCGACGGGAGTTGACTCCCGGCGGGATACCGTCCCTCCCGAATCCAGTCGAGCAGGGTTCCCTTCACGTCCCCTGTCAATGACTGCCAGGATGTTCCTCGCCCATGAGCGGCTTTTTGCATCGAATCCTTCCTATCCACAGCAACTGGCAACATAAACTAAATCAACCGCCCGGTCTACCGGTGATACTGGTAATATCGATGGTAATTCGAATGACCACTTCTTACCTGTTTATGGCCATCGGGCTATTAAGTTTCGCAGCCATGGGAGTGATTCACAAGATCGGCGATCGATGCGGCGCCAGACCTCTGCCGATCGCCCTCTACGCGCTTGTCACCGCTGGCCTGTTGAGTGCCTTTCGCGTGTTGTGGACCCATTCTTTGTCGACCAGTTCTCTCCCTCCACGGATCCTCCTCGTTGCGCTTCCATTCGGTGCTTCTGCGGGGATTGCGCTTTGGTTCTTCCAGACAGGGTTGCGTCACGGGTCGATCGCCACCAGTTGGTTGCTCATAAATCTCTCTGCCGGAGTACCGACCGTGCTCTCGATCGTCTTCTACCGCGAGCCCGTTGGTTGGAAGAAAGCCCTGGTGCTCGTCCTCGTCGTCGTCTCGCTGTTGCTGCTTTGGTGGGACCGGCGTGCTAGGGACGAGCGACCCGATACTGCGACCGCCATTTCCACAGAGGTGATTTAACGATGTGGTTTCGCTGGATGATGCTGGCCTTTGCCTTCAACGGAGTCTGTACCTTCGGTCTCCGAATCCTCGCTGGTAGAGGACTGGGCGAGAAGTACATATCGACTTACCTCGTGCTTTGGTATTTGGCGGGCGCACTGCTATTGGCTGCGGTCTACTTCCGGCAACGCATGAGGTCCCGGCGCTCCGATCTCGCGGTCGGAGCCGCTCTAGGATTAGCGAGTGTTGCCGGGCAAACTTCTTTAGGCCTGGCGCTCAGCGGAGGGATTCCCGGTGCGATTGTTTACCCGGTTACCTTGGGAGGCGGACTCTTCATCGTCGTTGGCGTAGGTGTTCTCCTTTTCAAGGAGCGTGTCGGTCCTTTCGGTGTCGCGGGTATCGCTCTTGGCATCATTTCGATTGTCTTACTCAGCTTCTAGTGGAGCCGTCCGCTCTTCGAAGAGAAGTCATTAGCCTCCCGGCTCGAAACAGGAGAAAAGAATGAACCCGTGGACGCGACGTGAGGTCATCAAATCGGGCGTCTCCGCGGCGGCTCTGGCCGCATCTGGAACCATCGCCGGCGCCTCATCGCAGGAGAATACATCGTCTCGACCGTTCTTCACCGAGCGAGGCTACTACATCACCTTCATGCGTTCGCCGCTCTTCAGCTTTGAGACCTGGAAAGGCATCCTTAACGCCGTTCGACAGGATGGCGGCAATCTTGTCATCCTCTGGATGGCCGGCGCATTTCCATCGCGCAAGTTCCCCATTACCTGGAAGTACAACGCGGCGCACGAGAACGTAAAAAACAATTTCGCAGCCGCCCTCATCGACTATGGGCACAGCATCGGTTTGAAAGTGCTGCTTGGCCTTACCCCGTTCGCATACGACGGCGTAAACCAGTACACGATTGAACACCCGGAGTTGAAGGCGGTCACCCAGGACGGCAATTACACCAAGGCATTTGGTCTCGATGCTTGGGGATTTAACCTCAATCCCTATCGCCCCGAGGCCCAGCGATTCATGCTCGAGTACACGCGCGAAATGCTCGAGTTCTACCCCAATGCAGACGGACTACTTCTGGAATCCTCCGATTATGCAATTTCCTACTGTGCAGACTGCTCAGAGACCTATTACCAGAAGGAGTTTAGTTTCGTCCGTCAGATTTCCGACGAGCTTTGGGCGAAGAAGCCGGATGCTGTGATCGTCGTTTATCCGCATTACTTCAGTGGCAATGATGTGCCCGGCATGAAAATCAAGGCGGCCAAGGAGAAGTTCGATCCTCGGTGGTCACTCTTCTTCACGCCACACAGCACTCACCTCGACCCGGTACTGATTAAGCAGGCCCGGAGTGCCCTCTATTGGTCGCCGTCCCCGAGCTTCGGGCGGCCAAAGCTTATTCAAGAGGCGGCTCTGACTGCGAAAACGGCCGGTTTCACCGGCTTCGTTCCGTCACTGGAACCCTGGAACTTTACCTTTTCAGGACCTGACCTGGGCGAGGCCTTTCTGATCGGGCAGCGCTCGTCCCCGTTCGGATTTGGCTGGCTCAAGCCCGGGCAGATCCCGGTCAATGAGCTGCTAATTCGACTCGACCGGATGGCTTACCGGGAATTCTCCGCCAATCCTGATTTGCCCATGGAGCAGTTTAAGAAAGTGGCAGCGGCCGAATTATTCCCCGCCGGCGCCACGCCACAGCTGGTAGAAGATTTGTTCTTTGTGGAAGAGTCGTTCTTTCTCGACCGGAACTGGGACTCCTTTGCTGCCATTGCATGTCCCGATTACGTAAAAGGAAGGATCGAGCTTGGCCGGCTTGGCCCAGCGCGGCTGGAGGAGTATCGGACTCGACGTTCGCGCATTGCGCAGATTGCGCATCATTACGCCGCTGCTACCGCCCCTGGTACGGTCCAACTGGCACAGACCGCGACGTGGATCATTTCAAACTGGGAAATGTCATCCAACCGCAATGTTATCGATGAACACCTTCGCTAAGCCGGGTTACAGCCCCTGCGAAGCGGAACGGTCGACTCTGTTACGGCAGAACACCGAATAGGTTGTGACGAAAGTTGCGAGTGTTCACCAGCCTCTCTGCACGCCTTTGATAGTGCATGGAGTAGCCTAGGGTGAAGAAATTCTCTGGCTCTTCGGTCCTTACGAAGTGCGGGAAATCATCGACCAACGGAAAGCAAACAAACTCACCATGAAAATCACAAAGATTAAAGCAGCGGGACTGCGCGGCAGAACTCCGGAAGGCGGCTGGGCCAACGAGATCAAGCCGGATGATTGCGTCCATACGCTAATCGCGGTTTATACCGATGAGGGTGTCACTGGGTGGGGTTCCGCCTTCACCAATGACAAACTGGTGCAGGCCGCGCTCGATGTTCTGGCGCCCTTATATACCGGGGAAAATCCTGTCGAGACCGAGCGCGTCTCGGAGAAGCTGCATGCCAATACGTTCTGGCTGGGCCGGGGCGGAAGCATCACCCATGCCATCAGCGGAATCGACATCGCCATGTGGGACATCCGCGGCAAGGTGACGCAGCAGTCGGTAGGCACCCTCTTGGGTGGCCGCTATCGCGAGCGGGTTCGCCCTTACGCTTCCTTGTTGATGCAGCAGCCGGAACCGCTTGCCGACCATTTACGAACGATTCGCGCCCAAGGTTTTCGCGCCTTCAAGATCGGTTGGGGACCATTCGGCCGTCACAGTCATGTTCTCGACGAGCACATTGTTCGTGCCGCGCGCGAAGCGGTGGGCAGCGATGCACTGCTTATGGTAGATGCCGGCGCCAGCGACGCGTTTTGGCGGCAAGGATATAAATGGGCTCTGCGCACCGCGGAGATGCTGGCTGCATACAAGGTCGAGTGGTTCGAGGAAGCCCTTCCTCCCGACAACCTGGCCGACTATGTATTACTCCGGCAGAACTCGCCCGTGCCCATTGCCGGCGGAGAAGTGTTGACGCGGCGCCAGTCGTTTCTGCCTTGGATCACACAGGGCGCTTTCGATGTAGTGCAGCCGGATGCGACCAAGGTCGGCGGCTTGAGTGAGTCGCGCCGGATCGCTTGGATGGCCGAAGATCACGGCGTTCGCCTCATCCCTCACGGATGGAACACAGCCCTCGGATTGGCTGCGGATCTTCACCTGGCATCGGCATCTCCAAGCACAGACATGGTGGAATATCTGACTGGATCGCCCTTCATCGACGATATCGTCGACCATCCGTGGCGGCTGGATGGCGAAGGCTTCCTGCCCATTCCGCAAGGCCCGGGCCTGGGTGTTTCCATCAATCTCGATGCCGTGAAAGAACACACAGGTCTACGCCTGGAAGCTTGAACGCCCGGAGCAGATAGGGTAGATTCTGCTATTTTCTTGCTCTCTGAGCCGCCCCTTATGCAATAATCCGTTCCATTCCGTTCTAAAGGGCGCTCCAGGAAAAGAGGAAATGCTATGGCGCTTGCAGGCGCGGCCCTGCCGGGAAAAGAAACGGATGCTCCGGGGGAGCCTGAATACGCGCCGGTGGCCGCGTTGCCTGCGCTGCCCGGGCGACGGCTCGCTTCGATCGACGCCCTGCGCGGTTTCGATATGTTTTGGCTCATGCAGGAAGAGTCGGGCCTGGTGCTGGCGCTGGCTGCCGCCTTGCATCTGCCCTTCCAGGCAGTCCTGGCCAAGCAGTTGGATCACACGCCTTGGGTGGGCATCACCTTCTGGGACCTGATTGCGCCGCTCTTTCTGTTTATCGTCGGGCTAAGTCTGCCGTTCGCGATCCAGAGCCGTCTGCGCCGCGGTGAGAGCCGCAAGACCATTCTCTTCCACATCCTGCGTCGCACCGCGCTGCTGATCGTTTTGGGCCTGATCTTCAATGGGATCCTGCAACTCAACTTTTCTGATTTTCGCTACACCGGTGTCTTGCAGCGCATTGCCCTTTCTTATGTTTTTGCCGCCATCATCACGCTGATGACCAAGCTGCGCGGCCAGATCGCGTGGACAGTCGCTCTGCTAGTGGGATATTGGGCCATCATGGCGCTCATCCCGGTGCCGGGCTTCGGGCGCAATGTGCTTACCCAGCAAGGCAATCTTGAGGGGTACATTGACCGCTTGTTTTTGCCTGGCAAATTCTGCTGCTACGTTTTCGGAGACAACGAAGGCTATCTCAGCACCATTCCCTCCATCGCGACGGTGATGTTGGGTGTACTTTGCACGCATATTCTGCAGGCCAAGCGAAGCGAGCGGTTCAAGGTGCTGGCGCTGGTTGGCGGAGGCGTTGCCAGCCTGGCGTTGGGCTTGGCGTGGGGAACGGTCTTTCCCATCATCACCCGGCTCTGGACCAGCTCCTACACGCTTTACAGCAATGGTTGGTGCATGCTGCTGTTCGCGCTCTTCTACTGGATCATCGATGTCAAGGGTTATACGAAGTGGGCCTTCTGGCTCAAGGTGATCGGGCTCAATGCGCTCACCATCTATCTCGTCCAGGAGCTATTCGACTTCAAACACATAGCCGACATATTTGCCGCAGGCCTGGCCCGCCATTCCGGCGTTTATGCGGCGCTGGTGATGGGTGTCGCCATCGTAGGGTCCAAGTGGGCTTTCCTCTACTTCCTCTACCGGCAAAAGATATTCCTCAAAGGCGTAGAGCGAAACCTCCGGTCCCGCCACGACGCTACCCCGGATTTCCTGTCGAGGTTGGTGGCATTGGCGAGCTTCATGCGGCTTTCTCTAACAGAAAGCCGCATACGTGGACGTTGGTGAGGGCCGCGTAGCAGGAAATCCGGGTTCGCTCCGGTCGGGATGACAAAGTTCGGAGTAGCTCCGCACTTTATGATTAGCGTGAGCGGACGGGTAGTTCCCCAGACTGGACGCAGTGCCCCGACTCTTACAATCCCAATCTCGCCTCTCAGTGAGAGCGCCGCTCTAAACTTTGTCATCCCGACCGGAGCGAAGCGTAGTGGAGGGACCTGCTGTGCGCCTTTCCCGACCCAAGACCTTTCGTGGAAATGTTTTTCGACTGCGAGTGCCGGGACCTGCGGCCTCACTTCGCATTCAACGGCGTTTGCCTTCGTGCAGGGCGATGGCGGCCGGTACCTCTCGCCAACCGCCGACCCGGTAGTGGGTCTCGTCACCACGATTGTGCGGAGCATCGAACAGCAACCCGACGCCGTTTAGGCCGGCAAAGTGTTGCGGTGTGTCGTCGATCAAATAATCCACATTCAGAACAGACTTATCCCCACAAAAAACCACCCGATGTCGCGGGATCTGCGGCAGATGACGCTCCACCCAAAGGAGCTTATCGACAAAGGAAGTAGGGAACTCCGTCGCCGCGCTAGCGATAAAAACATCGTGGGCAGCACATAACTTCTCCATCTCTTCCCGAGCACCGGGGATCCATCCCAGGTCAGCAAAGAAACCCGGTTCGTGCAGCATGCCCAGCACCCACGCCTGGTGCTCCGAGGGAACGATGTCCGCGAGTTCCAACCCGTGCAACGCCTCCGGCGTAATCTCCGTGCCGAAGCGTTCATTGTAGGCGCGTAGTTGCTTGCCCAAAGCATCAGCCAGCACTTCATCCATATCGACGGCGATACGCAGCCTTCTCATCTTGCCGTCAAGTGCCTTGCGCCAAAGCGGAGATGGATAAGGCCAACTCCACTGCCTTGGCCGAACCCTCCGGGGGACATTCGACCGGAGCACGACCGTTGCGGCAGCAGTCGATAAAATAAGCAATCTGGGTGGCGTAGGGATCCTCTTGCGAAAGCGCAATCTCCGCGGCTGCTGCCGATGGACGCAGAAGCTGCAAATGATCATCGGCATAGCGAAGTTCCCCCTCGCTCGCCTGCAGATCGAATTCCATGGCAAAGGGAACGTTATCGGTGTACCAGCCGCCGGCAATGGCAACCTCCAACCCGCCCGGATAGCGCAGGGAACACTCGATGACGTTGGGGGAGCCTACCGTGCGCGCAGTGGCACTCTCGGGCGAGCCGAAAAGCCACAGCGCCTGATCGTAATCGTGCACCAAAAGATCGAGTGGCGCGCCTCCGCTCTCCTGCGGCCGCAACAGCCATGGACCCCAACTAGGCAGACCTGATCTGCGCGCGAACCGCGCCGAGCGAGTGGCGCCATAAGTCCCCCCAACCACTGCTTCGTGAAGCACGCGGTAGGCAGGCCAAAAGCGCAGCACATGGGCCACCATCAGGATGACACCCTGGTTGCGCTTGCCCGCTTCCAGCATGCGCCCACAAGCCTCCACGGTGAGCGCCATGGGCTTTTCGCAGAGCACATGTTTGCCTGCGTCCATGGCTGCGATGGTGAGAGGGGCATGCAATGCGGTGGGGAGGCAGATGTCGAGGGCATCCAATTCGGGATCCGCGATCATCGCCTCGTAGAGGGCATCAGGGTCCTGCAGGTGGGCAAAGCGAGCGCTGGTGCGCGTGACCACTTCCACTCCCGGCAGAGAGCGGTAGGCCTCTATGTGACGCCGGCCCATGAAACCCAGGCCTAACAATCCGATTTGGAACGTTTTCTCAGCCATATGCAGTTAGACAGAAACCTCCAGGGGTGCTGGGCTGTTGCGGAATCCTTTGGAGACGATGGCGTCGTAGAGGATACCGGCAGCAAACCACAGGGCGCCGACGATCTTGGCCTGCCGGCTCAGATTCAACCATATGACAAAGCAGAAGAGAAAGCCTAGAGCAGGAAGCACAAAGTCGGGGAGAATGCGCCGCTCATCGCGGGAACGGCGAAAGTAGTAGCTTCGCACCACGCTCGCGTTCACTCCCATGAAGGCAAGAAATGCGCCAAAGTTGATGAGCTCAGCCGCGCGCTCATAGTTCAACAGCAGGCAGCCGGCAAATGCGAAGCCCCCAATCAGCAGGATGTTATACGCGGGCACGGCCCGCCTGGGGCTTACGTAGGCGAAGAACGGCCGCGGCAATATGCCATCGCGTCCCATGCCAAACAGCAAACGCGAGATTCCGGCCTGTGCGGTAAGGCCGGAGCCCAGGTTGGTCACAATCAGAATAATCGCCATTCCATGGAAGAGAAGAGGGCCCCCGACCACGCGGTTGATGTCCAGGAAAGCTGTCTCCGCGCTGGCAAAATCGTTGAATGCGGGATGCACGCGCTGCGCCAGATAGATTTGCAGGCCACCAAAGACTCCGGTGAAGATGCAGACAAAGACTGTGGCCAGCAGGATATTGCGCCGGGGATTTTCCACCTCTTCCGAAAGCGTGCTGACGCCGTCAAACCCCCCATAGGTCAATGCCGCAAGCGCGGTGCCGGCAGCCAGACTATTCCAATGGAAGGTCTGCGGGTTATAGAAGGGTTGGGTAGAGAACAGCCCGTGCCATCCCTCGCGCACCAGCAGCCAGCGAATCGCCAGGCCGATGAAAGGCAGAATCACGGCCAGTGCGGCGATCATCATCAGCAAGTTGGCAGTGGCGGTGGCGCGGATGCCCCACAGGTTGATTGCGGTAATCAGCGCCGCGATCAGCGCGCACCAGATCCAGTAGGGAACACCGGGAATCACGCGTTGCAAGGTGATGGCTGTGTATACGGTGCAGATGACGGGCACCAGCAGGTAATCCAGCAACATCGCCCAGCCGGCGAGAAAGCCAAGGTGAGGATTGAGTCCGCGGCCGACGTACGAGTAGGCGGAGCCGGCGAGAGGATGAAGCGCCGCCATTCGGCCATAGCTGAAGGCGGTAAGAATCATGGCCACCATCGCCACCAGCAAAGTGCTGACAGCCAGTCCGCCGGATAATTGCTGCACCACCCCGAAGAGTGGCACTGCGGCGATAGGCGAGATAAGCACAATGCCGTAGAGAATCAGGTCCCAGAGAGTCAGTACGCGGCGCAGCCGCCCGGCCGGCTGTTCGTTTACGGTTTCCACTCAAACCAACTTTCGCTTCGGGCCCTGGTTGATGTCTAAGGGCGACGGCCCCCCGAGTCAAGGACAAAATATTCGTTCCGTCACTTTTTGCCCTTCATGGAGGGCAAAACAGCGGACTAAATAACATTTTGCAACGAAATGTTTGACTCGGCCGTTCCCTGGACCTTACCATCACCTTCGTTTGCACCCATGAACCGACTAGCCCTTTTTGGTGGTACGCCGATACGGCGCGATGGATTTCCCTCCTGGCCCATCCACGACCAGTAGGAGGAGCGTGCGCTGCTCGAGGTATTGCACAGCGGCCGCTGGTGGAGCGGCACGCAGGCTTACCATGACGCCAATTCGGCGGAAGTTCCATCGAAGGTAGCCGCATTTGAGTCCTCCTTTGCCGCCTACTGCGGAGCCACCTACGGGTTGGCTTGCTCCACCGGGACCGCGGCCCTCGAAATAGCGCTGAAGGCCGCCGGCATTGGTCCGGGAGACGAAGTCATTGTGCCGCCGTACACCTTTCTTGCCACCGCCAGCGCTCCTCTGCTGGTGGGTGCGATTCCCGTCTTCTGCGATATCCAGGCCGACACCCTGAATCTGGATCCCGACCGGATCGAGGCAGCCATTACTCCTCACACCCGCGCCATCATCCCAGTGCATTTCGCGGGGCTGGCTGCCGATATGGAGCGGATCATGGCGATAGCGCGGAAGCACAACCTGTTTGTGCTCGAAGATGCTGCCCACGCCCATGGCGCCACCAGCAAGGGGAAGTACCTGGGCACGCTGGGCGATGCGGGCACCTTCAGCTTTCAGGCTTCGAAGAACATGACCGCCGGGGAGGGGGGCCTCATTCTCACCGACGACGCGCACCTGGCGGAGTTGTGCAACTCCTACCTGTGGGCCGGGCGCAAGCTTGGCTTCGCCTGGTATGAGCACTTTCGCCTGGGTTGGAACTATCGCCTTACCGAGTTTCAGGCAGCCATTCTCAGCCAGCAATTGACTCGCCTGCCGCAGCAGAACGCCACGCGCATGAGCAACGGGCTCCGCCTGAACCAGCTGCTCAAAGAGATCCCCGGCATACAGCCATTGGCGATTCCATCCTGGGTAACTCAGCACGCATTCCACCTCTACATCCTCCGCCTGGATGCGCAGGTTTTTGGAGTGTCCCGGGAAGAGTTTATCGTGGCGCTCGAGGCTGAGGGCATTCCGTGCTCGAGCGGATACGCACATCCGTTGTATCGAAATCCGATGTTCCTCGAGAACCAGTTTCATGCCAACGGGGCGCAATTCAGCCCGCGAGAAGCCCACATCGACTTCGCCCGCTACGCGGAGAGCTGCACAAACGCGGAGCAAGCCTGCCGCGAGGCTGTGTGGATTGAGCATCGTGTGCTGCTCGCATCGCCGCAGGCCGTGGATGATGTGGCGCGGGCGATTCACAAGATTTACGACTGCCGCCACGAGTTCCAGCCCACCCTGGCGTAACCGGCGCCCTAGTTATAGCCCGAAATGAGCTTAACCCGATCCCCGGCACGGATCGAGGCTGCCATTTAGAACAAAAACGATAAAAAGTACTTGACGCTTGGATGGGCAGACTTCATACTCGACCCATTCCATAGGTATCTGTTTTCCGCTTTCGGTTTCTGTTCGTTTCATTTGCGGGCCACGATCCTGCGCGCCTCGCCTGCGGCTTCCCACGTAGCAAGCAGCGGCGTTTATTAATTCGTTTATTCGTCATCCTCTTTCTCATTGGAGCCGCCATGCATTTTCCCCGCGCCAGAGCACCCTTCTTTTCCCTCGGTAAGTTGCTGCTGTGTTGTGTATCTGCATTTTTCGTCCTCTCTGTATCTCCAGCTGGTGCGCAACTCGATCGCGGAGGCATCGTGGGCACTGTCTCTGATCTGGCGGGTGCTCGTGTTCCCGGAGCAAAAGTAACGGTTACGAATACCGCCACCAATACCAGCCAGGTGATGCAGACCAACGGCGAGGGCAACTACTCGGTTAACAACCTCCAGATCGGCGCCTACAGCGTCTCGGTGGATAAAACCGGATTCAAGGTCGCGGTAGAGAACCGGGTCGACGTTCCCGTGAACCAGGTAGTGAAGGTGGATTTCGCGCTGAGTCCTGGCTCGGAATCCCAGACCGTGGAAGTAAGCGCCGCGGCCACCCAATTGCAAACGCAAAGCTCCTCGCTGGGCACCGTCGAAACTACGCAGAGAATCGTGAACTTGCCCCTCAACGGTAGAAACTTCATCGCTCTGGCCTATCTCGGACCGGGAGCAAACGGCGGCCAGACCGGTTCCAACGTGTCTGGCGGCGTCTTCGAGAATGAACGCGCCGACGAGGCCATCTCGGTGAATGGTCTGCGCGTCTCCAACAACAACTTTCTGCTGAACGGAGTCGACAACAACGAATTTGGCCTGGGTGGCGTAATTATCCTGCCGCCGCCGGACGCCATTCAGGAGTTCCGCACCGAAGAGAGCGCTATGAGCGCCGAGTTCGGCCGCGGCGGCGCAGCCGTCAACGTAGTGGTTAAGTCGGGCACCAACCAGCTCCACGGCGGCGTATACGAATTCATCCGCAATGATCAGTTGGACGCTCTCAACTACTTCGCCACGGATAAGACCCAGTTCCAGCGCAACCAGTTTGGCGCTTTCCTCGGCTTCCCCATCGTCAAGAACCGTACCTTCGCTTTTCTCGATTACCAAGGCACGCGCATCCGGCAAGGGCTGCCGTTTGTCTCTTCGGTTCCCACAGATGCCGAGCGCGGCGGCGATTTTACCGACCGGCTTACCGGTCAGAGCTTTTCCCCCTGCGGCACTGGAGGGCCCTCCTTCGATACCGGGGCAGTCTTCGATCCCTACAGCACCACTAACTACACCTGTCCCGGCGGCCAGACGATCTCCTTACGTAACCAGGTAAGCTATGCCGGCGTTCCCAACGTGATGAACCCGGCGCAAATCGTTGCTGCGGGACAGAACGTCATCAATCTTTATCCCTCCGCCAACGGCCCCGGCATCGCGGATAACTACACCTCAACGCAGAAGCAGATCAACGATCAGGACTCGGGCGACGTACGGGTCGACCATACTTTTCGCGAGTCCGATCAGGCCTTTGCTTCCTACGGAATCGGCGACATCCGCAGCGTTGACCCGGCGGGACTGGGTAAGCTGGGCGGATCGGATTGCTGCCCCAGCATTAGCGACATCCGCGCTCAGCATCTCGGCCTCGGCTATACCCATGTCTTCTCCCCAGCTTTGCTGAACGATCTGCACGGAGGCTACTTCCGCTACGCGGTAAACGCCGTACCCTTCAACTACGGTAGCAATATCTCAACCCAACTGGGCATTCCAAACTCCAATCGCGGAGATGTTAACTCCAGCGGACTGATCAACCTTGATATTTCCGGCGAAACGTCCCTCGGCGATTCGGAGTATCTGCCCGAACATGTCTTTGAAAATATCTTTCAGCTTGCCGACAGCGTCACACAGACGCATGGCAAGCACACGCTGAAGTATGGCGTGGACTTCCGCCGCCAGCAGCGCAACTTCTTTCAGCTCGCCGTGCCTCGCGGCTATATGAACTTCGGCGGCGGTTTTACCGCGGACCTTTCTACCGCTATCGGCGGAAATGGCCCCGCGGACACGCTCTTCGGGGTACCCCAGGCAACGGAGCAGGATACATTGGACGGTCTTTACCCAACCCGCTACTGGGATCTTGCAGAGTACGTCCAGGACGATTGGCGCATTCTGCAGAACCTGACCATCAATCTTGGCTTGCGCTACGAGGTCGCGTCGCCGGCTAACGGACGTGTGGCCAACTTCGATTTGACCAATGCGGTCATGGTCGCCTCTTACGGACCCGGTGCGGTATCTCACGCGGGCGTTAACTTTGATAAGTCTGATTGGGGACCACGCATCGGCTTTGCGCTTTCGTTGCCGCACAACACGGTCGTGCGCAGCGCATTTGGTATCTTCTACTCGGCCGAGGCCAATACCTTCGATGACCTCGGACTGAATCCGCCGGCCCTCACCGATCTGGCGCGTTCGTACTCTACGGGGAATGTTCCCGTCGGCAGCCAGCTGATTTCGGCCGGATTTCCGGCGACGTACCCGGTGCAGGAGCTCGACGCTCCACAAGGGTCGGTGAAGTCCACCGGGGCGGCACGGATCATGCCCCGCATTTTGGAATGGAATCTTTCCGTGCAGCGTGAATTCGCCGGAAACTGGCTGGCGCAGGTGGCCTATGTTGGGACGCGTGCCTACCGCTTATGGAATCACGAGGCAGTAGATCTGAACCAACCCTTCCAGCCGCTTGATTCCAATTTCTCAGATGACACGGGCAACTTCGGCCGCCCCTATTTCGATGTCCAGCCGAATCTCGCTTCGATCTATCCCCTCGACCTAGGCGATTTAAACCTGATGTATAACTCGCTACAGGCATCGTTGAACCACCGTTTTTCGCACGGCTTCAACGTGTTATTTGCCTACACTTACGCGCACAACCTGGGCAATGCGGATGGAAACGTAGCCGGCAATATTCAAGACGCGCACGAACCCCAGCTTGAATATGGGCCGGTCGCGCCTGATATCCGTCACCGCTTCACAGCGAGTTATCTCTACCAACTACCGGTAGGCCGTGGTCGCACCTTTGCCGCCGGCATCGGCAAGGTAGCTGACGCATTTATCGGCGGCTGGGATATTGCAGGCATAACCACGGCGCAGACCGGCCAGTCGGAGACCTCTACCGCTTCCAGCGATCTCAGCAATACCGGTAGCTTCAGTTACCGCTTTGATCAACTCGCCAATCCCAAGGACTTTACCTACGACACTACCGATCAGGCAGCCTTTGGCTGCACCGGCAAGCGCAACATCTCGTGCTGGTATAACCCTACGGTCTTCACCGCGCCGCCATTAGCCCCTGGGCAACAGTCTGCGCACGCCTTTGGAAACGCCCGCATCGGCAATCTACGCGGCCCCGATCTGGTGGACTTCGACTTTGTGTTGCAGAAGCACTTCCAGCTAGGAGAATTTGGACAAATCGAGTTCCGCTCTGAGTTCTTCAATATTTTCAACCATCCCAACCTTGGCTTACCAGGCAACCAGGTCGACGTGCCCGGTGGCGCGGCGATCACCAACACGGCAGCTGATAACCGCGAGTTGGAGTTCGCGTTGAAATACACCTTCTAATTGCGAATCTACGAAAAGGAGCTTCTCTTGCTGCGAGTATCACTGTTAGTTTTGGCGGCGCTACTGGCCGGCGCCAGCCTGGGGGCCCAGCAGACCAAGCTTGAGGATCTGCAGGGTAAGACCATCCTGATTTTCACGCCGCATCCGGACGACGAGGTCTTCGGCGCCGGGGGAACGATCGCGCTGCTCAATCGTCACCACAACAAGGTCATTCTCGCCATCTATACCAACGACGACAAAGGCTCACTCGACCCCGAGATGAGCAGCCAGCGCCTGGCGCGCATCCGCAAAGCTGAGGAAGAGAAGTCGGAGGCGGTGTTAGGCACGCCCAAGGAAAACATCATGTGGCTGGGTTATGACGACGGGATGCTCGAGTATGCCCCGCAACCTCACCTGACGGAGCAGGCCACCGAGATTATCCGCCGCGTACGTCCTGACGTGCTGCTCAGCGTGGATCCGGGGCAGTGGTACACACGCTGGCACAAGACCGATCATCGTATGGCGGCCCTGAATACTGTGGACGCTGTGCGGGCCGCGGAGTTCTGGCTTTACTTTCCGAACCAGAAACTACAATTGGGCCTGCAGCCTTATCGTGTACCGGAGATGTACTTTTTTTATCCCGCGCCGGAAGAGGTGAATTACCGGGTCCCGATCGATGAGGTGATGGATCTGAAGCTCCAATCCGCGGTGGCGCAAGTGAGCCAGTTTGCCCCCTCTGAAGACCGCTATCGCGACGACTGGGATCCGAAAGACCTGAAAACCACCGAGGACGAGCTGAAAAAAATGCAACCACACAAAGACGGCCACGCAGTGGAGGAATTTCGCTACTCCACCGGCTTCAATCAAGAGTAAAGAGCGCAGTGAGCAAAGGCCACGCTACTGCAGAAAAACCCTATGAACGAAGGGCACGGGTTCAGCCGTGCCGTATACGTTCCAAACGGGGGGACGGCTTTAGCCGCTGAGGTACGCTTTTCTCTCCGTACACCGGGGAAATTCAAGGAACTCCGTACTTCAGGGGCTAAGGCCTTCATCAACTGGGGCTCATTGTGGCACGGCTGAAGCCGTGCCCTTCGTTCCTAAAGGAATCTCTCTGTTGCGCCAGTTTCAACTAGCGGGTAGGGCTTTTAGTTCGTACAAATACCCTGTAATAGAAAAAAGGGGCTTTCGCCCTAAGGGAGGTTCGTTGGGGAGTCGGGAAACATCATCCATGCTGCTCGTGGCCATCTGCCTCGGTGGCACTCTGGCGCAAGCGGAGCACGCGACCATCCTCCCCGCGCCGCAGCAGATCATCTACGGCAGCCACACTTTGCCGCTGGCAGGGCTGCCGATTCGCCTGCCGGCTGATGCGAAGGAGGACGACCGCGTCGCCGCCCAAACGCTGGCTGCCTGTTTCACTTTTGCCACTGGTTCCCAGACCCCTATCGTGGCCGATCCCGGCGAATCCGGCGTCGCACTCCATCGCACCGGCGCATTGGATCCTCTGCCCGTGCCCGGTGAAACTCCAGGCCCTGACTCGCGCGAAGCCTACACCCTCCGCATCACCGCCAGCGGAGCAGAAGTGAAGGCGCGCTCCTCCGCAGGCATTTTCTACGGAGTCCAAACCCTCTGTCAGATGATCGAGATGCCAGGCGCCGTTTTGCCGGAGGCACAGGTCACCGATTGGCCGGCGATGGCCTATCGCGGAACGATGGTCGACATGAGCGAAGGGCCACTGCTGCGAGTGGCCGATATCAAGCGCCAGATCGACTTGATGGCACGCTGGAAAAACAATCAATATTACTTTTACAACGAGACCAGTATCGCGCTTGATGGCCTTCCACCAGCGGCTCCGGGAGCTCGTCTTACCAAGAACGATGTGCGCGAGATTGTCTCCTATGCGCGAACTCGGCACATCGACGTGGTTCCGTGCCTGGAGCTTTACGGCCACCTGCACGATTTATTTCGCCGTGAGCAATATTCCGGGCTGGCTGACTTTCCTCATGGTGTCGAATTCAATCCTGACGATCCGCGCGTCCAAAAGTTAATCGCGAATTGGGTGGAGCAATACACCGAGCTCTTTCCCAGCCCGTTCGTGCATGTGGGTTTCGACGAGACCTGGCAGTTACAGCAGGCCGCGGCCAAGGGAGCCGGTGCGCCGGCCGCCATCTTCCTCCAGCAGCTCAAGAATGTAAGCGGGCTCTTCCAGCAGCATGGAAAGACCATCCTCGCCTGGGCCGATATCATGGTCAAGTTTCCCGATATCGTGAAACAGTTGCCGCCAGGCATCATTGCGGTCGCCTGGTTTTACGACCCCAGGCCCGATCCGGAATACAAGCATTGGCTGACGCCATTGGTTAGCGATCATGTACCACACCTGGTTGCTCCGGGCGTGAATGGCTGGAGCGAGATCGCCCCCGATTACAATCTAACTTTTGAGAATATCGATACCTTCGTGGCTGCTGGGCGTAGGTCTGGAGCTTTAGGCGTGATGAATACGATCTGGTCCGACGATGTGCAGATGCTGAAGCGGCCGGCATGGCCGGGGATCGCGTATGGCGCCGCAGCATCCTGGCAGCAGCAGCCGATGGATCGTCAGCACTTTTTCCCCGTGTACGCCGCGCGCGAGTATCCACCGGCTTCCGCGGCCAGCGTCGCCTCCGCGCTGCGTCAGATGGCCGATAGTGAAACCGCCCTCCAGGCGGTCCTCGGCCAGGACACCATGATCGCGCTGTGGGGCAGCCCGTTTGCCCCAAAAACCCTGGCGCGCGCGACAGCACATGCTGCAGATCTCCGTCGTAGCCGGCTGCTTGCCGAGGGCGCAGAAGATGACTGGCTGCGCGCCATGGAGCAGGGTGCGGATCCTGCCGGCGCGCGCTCCTATCTGGTCGAGTGCCGCCTGTTGGACTATGCCGGCCTTAAATTCCAGTACGCGGTGGAGATTACGGAACAGTGGAAGTTGCTTGGCTCCCATCCCGATCCCCATCGGCTGGGCAACGATTTTGACAATATCGTCGTCTCCCAGCAGCATGGCAAGCTGCCCGACCTGATGGAAACGATTACTGAGCTAAAACCGCAATATGAACAAGCGTGGCTGGAAGAATACACTCCCTACCGTTTGGCGGCGGCCCTGGGCCGCTGGGATGCGGAGTACGAATACTGGCGGCGTTTGCAAGCTAATCTCTTTCACTTGCTCGAAGATTACAACCCAACCCGTGGGTTACCTCTCTTCGACAGTCTTCTGCCCCCCGGATTTCCTTTCGAGGTTGGTGGCGTTGGCAAACTTTAATGCGCCTTTCTTCACGGAAAGGCGCACACGCGGCTCTGTCCAGCGCAGCGCGGCAGGAAATCCGGGTTCGTGGCGGTGACCATCGTTAAGAAAAAAAGCCAGCGCGACAAACAACTGATCGAGGCCCTGGTTTACCAGCAGGGCCCGATCTCGCGCGTAAGCATCCACGCGCTCACCAACCTGCGCCGCAGTACCATCTCTCTGCTTACCCGGCAGCTTCTGACCGAAGGCAAGCTGATCGAGGCCGGTCCTTCGGACAATCCTCTTGGTCGCAAACAGATTCTGCTCGATCTCAACCGCAAGTTCGGTTTCCTGGTCGGAGTGGAGTTCGATGATGAGCGCGTTACCGCGGGAGTGATGGATCTTCAACCGTCCGTAACCCGGGTGATCTCCGAGGCCACCGACCTCTCCCACGGCAAGGAAGGCCTCTTGCGGCAATTGCAGTCTGCGGTGCGGCGAGTGGTGGCCGCCTCCAGGCTGCCGTGGACGAAGCTGTTGGGCATTGGCATCGCGGACCCGGGTTTAGTCGACACCCGACGCGGCGTCACCACCAGTAGTTCCACCATCGACTTTTGGAATGATGTGCCGTTGACCGCCGCCTTCGAAAAGGAATTCAAGGTACCGGTCCTGGTGGAGAGCAAGACGCGCGCCAAAGCGGTTGCCGAGCAGAGGTTGGGTGTGGGCCAGCGGGAGCCCAACATGATTTATCTCGACTATGGAACCGGCATCGGGGCGGGTGTCATCGTGGATGGCAAGCTTCTTTACGGTCACAACTGCGGTGTGGGCGAAGTTGGCCACACCAATATGGTCAGGTCTGGGCCTACCTGCAAGTGCGGCAGCAACGGCTGCCTGGAGGCCGTCGCGGGCGCGAGCGCGGTGGAGAACCGCACCCGCAAAGCTCTCTCCGAGGGCGTCTCATCGCGGCTTCTCGCCATGGCGCAGGAAGATCCCTCGCGGATCACGGTATGGCTGGTGTTGGAAGCAGCCAGGGCTGGAGATAAGATGTGCTGGAACATCGTGGCCGAGATTGCGGAAGAGATTGGCGTGGCAATGGCCAACCTGGTCAACCTCTTCAATCCCTCCATGATCGTCTTTGACCAGCGTCTGAGCGTGACCGGAGAAGAATTTCTGAATCTCATCTCGCGGGTAGTCAAGAGCAATGCGCTCGCCGGTTCCGCGTCCGGGCTTTCGCTGCGCTTCGCCACCCTGGGCAGAGAAGCGGGATTATTGGGTGTGGGCTTGCAGATTTTGGAAAGGCAGTTCTCCACCGCCAGAAGCGGACGCTAAGATGTATCGGGTCTAGCCCGGGGCAGACGACTTTGATCACAACTAGGACCTATGTGAGGCCTTCATGCATGTACTAAAGCCCGTCCAGGTATTCATTCTCTCCGCCATTATTTTGCTGCTCGGAGGTTTGCTGCTAAAGTCGCAAACCAGCTCCGCAGTCCCCGCTTATCTTGAGCCCAATCAACCAGTCGAACGGCGCATCGACGATCTTCTCGCCAGGATGACGCTCAAGGAGAAGGTCGGCCAGCTGAACCTGCCCTGTGTCTACGTGGACGAGTTGGGGAAGGATATCCCCACCAAATTGGAAGCCTGCAAACGCTTTGCCGCGGGAACCTATACCGACGAGATCGGACCGGGCAGTGGCTTCTTCACCCTGGCCGACACCATCCTGCATGAAGGCACCTTGCAGCAAGCGAACTACTTCAACGATCTGCAGAAAATTGCTCTTACCCAAACCCGTCTGAAGATCCCCTTGCTGGAGGACGAGGAAGGTACCCACGGCGCCATGTTTTCCGGGGCCACGGTTTTTCCCGAGGGATTGGCAATCGGCAGCACCTTTGATCCGGACTCTGGTCAAATCGATTTACTCCGCCTCGGCCCAGGAAGCGAGAGCGGTCGGCATTCACATGCTCTCCACCTTGGTCATGGAACTGGACCGGGACCCCAGGATGGGCCGCAATGCGGAAGCTTACACCGAAGATCCCTACCTCTACTCGCGGCTGGCCGAGAGCATCGTGCAGGGCGCGCAAGGCGACGATGTAAGTGCGCCGGACAAGGTTGAGGCCGTACTTACGGACTTCCCCACTCAGAGCGAACCGGTAAGCGGCTTGGAGCGAGGAGCCATTGAGTTATCGGAGCGCATGCTGCGTGAAGACTTTCTACCTCCCTGGAAGGCAGGGATCACCAAGTCGGGGGCCCTTGGGGTCATGGCCGGTTATCCCGAGATTGACGATGAGCCGGCGCACGGCTCGCGAAAATGGATGACCGAGGTCTTGCGTCAGGAATTAGGATTCCACGGTCTGGTAGAGAGTGAAGGGGGCGGCTTTGCAACTCTCATCGACGAGGGAATTGTCGCTACGCAGAAGGAAGCCGGCGCGCTGGCTCTGCGCGCAGGGGTGGACTTAAACATCACTTACGAGCCTGCCTATATGGCTCCTCTCATTCAAAACGTCGACGAAGGCCGGGTGCCGGTGTCGTTGGTCGATCTCTCCGTGCGCCGGGTCCTTCGCGAAAAGTTTCGACTCGGGCTCTTCGAGCATCCCTATGTAGACCCGCAGCAGGCGCTGAAGATCGTACATTCGCAGCCGCATCAGGATCTCGCTCTCACTGCCGCACGAGAAGGAATCGTGCTGCTGAAGAATGACCAGAATCTACTGCCATTGAAAAAGGATCTCAAGTCGATTGCCGTGATTGGTCCCGATGCGGATAACACCTTGAACCAGCTCGGCGACTACACGGCAAGGAAAGTTACCCAGCCTGTAGTCACCATATTGCAGGGAATTAAGCAAAAGGTCGGTCCGCAGACCAAGGTGCTCTACGCCAAAGGATCGAACGTGCTGGGCGACGACAAAAGCGGATTTCGCGAGGCCGTGCAAGCTGCAAAGGGCGCGGACCTGGCCGTGGTTGTGGTAGGCGAGCAGTTCGGAAACGACGAGAGCGACCACAAAGAAAGAGCAGCCACGGATGGCGAGGGCTCCGATGTGGCCAGCCTCGATCTTACCGGTGTCCAGGAGGAACTGGTTCAGGCAGTCTCCGCAACCGGCACACCCGTGGTTGTGGTGCTCATCAACGGCCGCCCTCTCTCTGTGCGTTGGGAGGCTGCGCATGTTCCCGCGCTGGTAGAGGCGTGGGAGCCGGGTGAACTCGGCGGCACAGCCGTGGCGGATGTACTTTTTGGCGATTACAATCCGAGCGGCCGGCTCGCGATAACCATTCCTCGCAGCGCTGCCCAGTTGCCCGCCTACTACGATTGCAAGCCCTCAAAGATCTTTTGGGTGGAAAAGGGCTGGAGCAGGAACCATGGCTATGTCGACATGCCTTCCAGTCCGCTCTATCCATTCGGTTACGGCTTGAGTTACACGCAATTTCAATACAGCAATCTGGTGATGGATACTCCGCAGATTCGTGCCGGCGGCAATGCCCGCGTCCATCTCGAGGTGAAGAACACTGGCAGCCGTCCTGGAGTTGATACGGTTCAGCTATACCTTCATGAGCGCTTCGCACCAGTATCCACGGCCATCAAGCAGTTACACGGATTTCAACGAGTGGCCCTCGATCCCGGTGAGAGCAAGACGGTCAGCTTTACGCTTACGCCAGAGGATCTGATGCTGCTCGACCTCGATATGCATTGGAGGGTGGTGCCCGGAACTTTCGACATCATGGTGGGCAGCTCTTCCGCGGATGTCCCACTCAAAACCACCCTCGAAGTGAAGCCCAGCTTTGGAACGGTGGATTGAACATGGAGAACGAGATACCTGCTTACTCTCGTCGGGGGGATAGTGTTCTGCACCCTCTCCTCGAACGCCCAAACGGCGAACGGAGAAGCAGGGGAAACGTTCCATTGGCCCGATGGACACAGGGCGGCGGTGAGTCTGAGTTTTGATGATGCACGGCTCAGCCAGATAGACACTGGCCTGCCTCTCTTCAAGAGGCTCGGCGTAAAAGTTACCTTTTTTGTGGAGCCACGAGGGGTTCAGCAGCGGCTGAAAGGTTGGAAACAAGCCGTGATTGACGGCCACGAGATTGCGAATCACACGCTTACTCATCCATGTACCGGCAACTACGCATTCTCGCGGAATAATGCTCTGGAAAATTATGATCTGCAACGGATGGCCCAGGAGATCGACGGCGCCAACGATCAAACCCAAAAGCTGCTCGGCGTGAAGCCGAAAACCTTTGCCTATCCCTGCGGCCAGACGTTTGTGGGTAGAGGGTTAGATGTAAAGAGTTACGTGCCGCTCATAGCGGAGCGCTTTGTCGTGGGCCGTGGCTACCTATCGGAGTCTTCCAACGATCCTACGATCGTCGACTTGTCGCAAGCCATGGGGACGGCTTTCGACGACATGGATTTCACGCAAATGAAGAAGGTGGTGGATGAAGCCATCAAACAGGGCCGATGGGTCATCTTTGTGGGACATGAGATTGGCCCGCGAGCATTTCAGACCACGGATACCAAAGCGATCGAGCTCTTGTGCGAGTACTTGCGAGCGCCTGACAACAGGATTTGGCTCGGTACGGTCGACGAAATCGGAGAATACGTTCGTCAGCAGCGAAAACTGCAATGAATGGCATAACCTTTGCCGCGAAAGCCTTCTCCAGACTAACTCTTTTGCCGTCCAGGAACGAAGTCTCTGCCGCAATGAGGCGGAGGAAGGCTTCACTCGCTTCGAAGCGCTGCGACCGGATTCCTCGAGGCCGCTCGACTGGCCGGAATGGCAGAAGCCACCAGCGCGAGTATTAGAAGGCTGCGACACAAAGCGAAAGCACTGCCGGGTTAAAGCCATTCACTCCAAAACTTTTCCGTGCATCTACCCTACCAAAACAGAAACCCGCACGAGTCTGTTATTTGCAGTGACTAAGCTTTCCGTCGGAGCGAGGCGCCTGCCGCTCACTGAACCTTGTGAGTTATAATCCCCGTGCCGTCCGGAGAAAAGAGGTTTTGTGACTCGTTCAACGCGCCGTGCTCTCTTGAAGTCTGGTCTTGCCGGTGTCGCCGCTTTCAACTCGAGTTTGCTGTGGAGTCAGGAAGAGCCGGCAATAACGCGCAAGGGTCGCATTCACCAATCGGTCTGCCGCTGGTGTTACAAGGATATTTCCACCGACCAACTCGCCGCCTACGCAGCGCACATAGGCTTAAGCGGAGTGGACTTACTTAAGCCAGAGGAATATGAAATTCCCCGGCGCTATGGTCTGGTTTGTACCATGGCATTGATCCCCGGCGTAGAGATTCCAGACGGTTACAACCGTTTAGAGAATCACGCAGCACTGGAGGCAGGCCTGCGGAAATACCTACCGATAGCCGCCAAGGCGGGCATCAAGAGAACAATAACCGTCTCTGGAAATCGTAGGGGTATGAGCGATGAGGAAGGCCTAAAAAACACCATCCTGGGCCTGAACCGGGTAAAGAAAATCGGCGAGGACAACGGCATCATCATCTGCATGGAGTTATTGAACAGCAAAGTAAATCATCACGACTATATGTGCGATCACACCGACTGGGGTGTGCGTGCCGTTCAGGAAGTAAATTCTCCCAATGTAAAACTGGTCTACGACATCTACCACATGCAGATTATGGAAGGCGATCTGATAGCCACGATCCAGGAAAACATCCAATGGATATCTCACTTTCACACCGGTGGAGTACCTGGGCGGCATGAACTGAACAATAAGCAGGAAGTCTGCTGGGACGGCGTGATGCGGGGAATTGCCGCCACCGGATTCGACGGGTATGTAGCGCATGAGTTCCTGCCAACGCAGGATCCCTACGTTTCTTTGCGGCAGGCGGCCGATTTATGTGATGTGTAGGGCAAGGTTCCGATCCTCTTGCAGCTGCCAAAGCCCTGCCCGCGCAAGCGGCCCTTTCATGGTCTACTAATGGACATCCGCCGGTGACTGTTGCCAAGACCAATCTCACCGCGCCTGCTCAACTGCGGCGCAATTCGCTTGGCCTTCCGGAACTGGTGTTCCAGGGCATCACGCACATCGCCCCGGCGGGCAACATTGTCTTCACCTTCCCGATCATCGCCCGCGTAGCGGGACCGGGCATGCCGATCTCGCTTCTGCTGACGACGATTGTGTGCTTTTTTATTGGGAATACCGTGTCGCAGTTTTCCAAGTACATGCCATCGAGCGGCGGCTATTACTCTTTCGCCACCCGAGGGTTGGGAAGCCGCTGGGGCTTCCTGGCAACGTGGAGTTATCTGATCTATGACCTGTTAGGACCGGCCGCATCCAACGGGTTCCTTGGCTATGTGCTCTCGGAGACGCTGCGAACAGAGTTCGGCGCAAATGTCCCATGGTGGCTGCTGGCCCTGGCGGCCTTCGCTCTCACCTGGATGATGACTCATTATGGGGTCCGGCTGTCGATGCACACCACTGCGGTTCTCGGTTGCCTAGAGCTGCTGATCATGCTGACGCTTTCGATTACCTTCCTGATCCATCCCGGGCCCGGTTCCAGCTATCTCGCCCCACTGAATCCCTCGTTGGCGCCGCACCACTTCGGCGGCATCCTCGCCGGAATGGTCTTTTCGGTGCTCGCGCTTAGCGGCTTCGAAGCTCCGGCGCCGCTCGCCCAGGAAAGCCGTCAACCAGCCAAGCTCATTGGCCGGGCCGTCACCCTCTCGCTGGTGTTGATCGGGATTTTCTACATCTTTACCTCGTATGCAAGCGCGATCGGCTGGGGCACTGGCGACATGGCCGCCTTCGCCTCCAACCCCAACCCCTACTATGTTCTTGGCCACGCACTATGGGGGCGCGGCTGGTGGCTCATCGTCTTCGCCGTCATCAATAGCGCGGTCGGGACCGACCTGGCCTGCACGAATGCCGCTTCCCGGGTGATGTACACGATGGGCCGCGCGGGTACACTCCCTGCCCGCTTTGGCACGATTCATCCCATCTACCAGACACCAACGTTCGCAATTGCCTTTCTCCAACTGTCCGGCATAGCGGCGGTGCTGCTCGTCGGCTTTCTATTGCAGCCCAAGGAAATCCTCGGTTTTCTCGGCACCATTGAAACGCTGGCCGTCATCATCCTCTATTCCATGGCGAACCTGGCCCTCACGACTTACGTCCGCCGCGAGCACCCGGGCGATTTCAACTTCGGGCGTCATGAGATCATCCCGTGGATCGGGACTGTGGCGCTCCTGCCCGTCCTCTTCGTGACCATTTATCCTGTTCCGGCGTGGCCGTACAACATCACTCCGTATCTGTTCATCGTGTCGCTCATCTTAGGCATTGGCTACATGCAATGGCGCGAAGCACGCAATCCCGGAGTACTGCGGCGGGGCGCGACGATGCTCGTCGGACAGCCCGATGACGCCAGGGGCGAGGTGGACTGGGATACACCCGCTCCCCCGCTAAGATGATAGTTTTGCTCACCAGGGAGGTTTTCAATGACGCAGGTGATCCGCTCGCCGAAGCAGTACGACGTTTGCATCATAGGATCCGGCGCGGGGGGTGGGACTGCGGCTAAAGTGCTGACCGAGGGCGGACTGAGTGTTGTCATGTTAGAGGCGGGCCCCCGCTGAACCCTAAGAAAGATTTCAAAGAGCATGTGTGGCCCTACCAGCTGGCACATCGCGGAGTAGGCATAGGCGGGCTTGGGCGACGAATTCATGGCGCCGAATGGTTCCTGGGAAATCGAAGGCGAGCCGTACACCACCGCTCCCGGCTCGGACTTTCGCTGGTTCCGATCGCGGATAGAAGGCGGCCGCACAAACCATTGGGGACGCATCGCACTGCGCTTCGCGCCCGTGGATTTCAAGGCCCGGTCAACCGATGGCATGGGCGACGACTGGCCGATCACATACGAAGATCTAGCGCCTTATTATGACAAGGTCGAGTCCTACATCGGCGTCTTCGGGTCAAAGGAGAATATTCCCAGCGCCCCGGATGGAATTTTTCTCCCCGCACCACGGCCGCGCTGTACCGAGACGCTTAGTCAAGAGCGCTTGCGATCACCTGAATATTCTTTGCGTTCCCGCGCGCCTGGCCATCATTACGAAGCCGGTGAATGGACGCGCGCCGTGCCACTACTGCGGGCAATGCGGTCGAGGATGCATCAGCGCGTCCAACTTCAGCTCCAGCCAGGTGATGATTCCGCCGGCACAGGCCACGGGACGATTCACCCTGATTTGCAACGCCATGGCCCGAGAGATCGTTATGGATAAAGCCGGCAGGGCGCAGGCGGTCTCCTATATTGACAAGTCTACGAACAAAGAGATGCGGGTCCATGCCAAAGCGTTTGTGGTGGCAGCGAGCGCCTGTGAATCCGCGCGCTTGTTGCTCAATTCGCGTTCCGCGCTTTTTCCCGATGGTGTGGCGAACTCCTCAGGAGTCGTCGGCCGCTATTTGACCGACTCAGTCGGCAGCGACGCATGGGGATACTTCCCGCAATTAGAAATGTTTCCCCGGCACAACCATGATGGTACCGGTGGCATGCACCTGTATGTTCCGTGGTGGAAGTTCGACCGCAAGAACGACTTTCTGCGCGGTTACCACATCGAGTTCGGCGGCGGACAGGAAATGCCTGGAGTGGGTTCGTTCGACGACGCATGCGAACGACACGAGGGCTACGGATCGTCTCTGAAACAGAAGTGCCGCAAGGACTATGGGACCGTGATCGGATTTTCCGGGCGTGGCGAGATGATTCCCAATGCCGATAGCTACTGCGAAATCGACCCGAATGTAGTCGATAAGTGGGGCATCCCAGTGCTGCGCTTCCACTGGAAGTGGGCTGACAACGAAATCAAAATGGCTAAAGATATGCAGGAGACTTTTCGTTCGATCGTCGTAGCGGCGGGCGGAACCTTCTACAGTGACGCTGTGCCCACCGGAAACTTACCCTACGGAATCGCCGAGGGTGGGAAGATCATTCACGAACTGGGAACGGCGCGTATGGGAAACGACCCGAAGACCTCTGTGCTGAACGAGAACTGCCAGGCGCACGACGTCAAGAATGTGTTCGTCACCGACGCCGCATGTTTTGTGACGAATCCCGATAAGAACCCTACACTCAGCATTATGGCCCTCTCGTGGAAAGCTTCCGAGTATCTGCTGACGGCGGCACGGAAGGGTGAGATTTAGGTCGCTCGTGATCACTTTCGTGGAGTGCTCGGCCCTACCCAAGCCAATCCCCGACAAAAGATTATCCAGGCAGACTCGGACAGCATTCGCCAATTGTCGACCCTGGTGTTTACCTTCAAAGCACCGCAAAAACCAGCATCTCGGCGATTTCGGGACGCGTTCCGATAATCTATTGACGAGGGCTGGGACGTCGACTATATTTTGATGGCTGCCACCAGGCTCGTGTACACCGGTTCCTTTCACTTCGGTCCCGAGGCGGAGCAATCTAAGCCTGTTCCAGGTCTATAGGAGATCAAACTACCTACTTATGCGAATCGTCAATGTGGAGACCTTCCTCGTAGGGAATCCCTGGAAGAACTGGCTCTTTGTTCGGGTCGAAACCGATGAAGGAATTTACGGAATCGGCGAAGGCTCCCTGGGCCACCTCTCCAAGACAGTGGAAGCCGCAGTGCACGAGATGAAGTCGTTCATCCTGGGGCTTGATGTCTTTCAAACCGAGTTGCTGGTGACCCGGCTTTCCCGGTTTGTATATGCCGATGGCGGACAGATCAAGATGTGCGCTATCTCCGCGCTTGAAATCGCATGCTGGGATGCGATTGGAAAAGCGCTGAACCAACCGATTTACAACCTTGTGGGCGGTCGCGTCCACGATCGGATTCCGGCATACGTCAACGGCTGGTACCGGTGCGACAGAACACCGGAAGCATTTGCCAAAGCGGCGAAGTTCGTTATCGACAAGGGATTCTTCGCCATGAAATTCGACCCATTTGGGGCGGCAATTAATCGCATGACGCCAGAGGATGAAGATCTGGCCATCGACCTGGTCGCTGCCGTCCGCGATGCCGCCGGTCCTGACACCCTGCTCGCGATCGAGGCCCATTCGCGCTTCTCTCCCTCTTCGGCGGTGCGTATCGGCAAGCGCCTGGAGGTATACAAACCAGCGTGGTTTGAAGAACCCGTGCCCCACAACAACATCCAGTCGATGGTCGAGGTAGCGCGACACCTGGATATCCCCATAGCGACCGGTGAAAGCTTCTCATCCAAACAACAGGTCGCAGAATTGCTGCGATACGACGCCATCGACATCATCAACATTGAACCGCTCCATATGGGCGGTATCCTCGGCTCGCGCAAAGTTGCCGACATGGTGGACGCTCATTACGGCACGGTGATTCCGCATGCCGCGCAAGGACCGATTTGTACCCTGGCTTGCCTGCACATTGACATTGCAACTCCGAACTCCTGGCTGCAGGAGACGTTCGAAGATTTCAATGAGCCCTGGGAGCGCGATTTGCTCACCAGCTTTCCCCGTATCGTCGATGGCTATTTCGAACTGCCCACAGGACCTGGTATTGGGGCCGATCTCAACATGGATGAAGTACTTCGCCATCCGTATCACAACAGCCCCGACATGTATCTCTTTGAAGATAACTGGCAGTTCCGGAAAGCCAAGACGTAGGACACCTCGGAATTCAGCCCGTGGAGAAGGCAGCACCCATGTTAGCCTGCGCATTCTTGCTGATGGCGGTTGGCATCGCCGGGGCGCAGAACATCCCGCGGTTGCAGAATCCGGGCTTCGAAGCGCCTGTTACCAACGGGGTACAAATCCCAGGATGGGAGGTCTCTGTCGGCAAGGGCGCAAGCGGAATTCAGATTCAAACCGACCAGGTCCAGGCAAAAGAGGGAACGCGGGCGCTGCGCATTGAGAGCGCCCAGCCGGGGAATGTAAGGATCAGCCAGACTTTGTTCCTGCCTGTAGGCACAACGTGGAAAGCGAGTGTGTGGGTCAGGGCCGAGACCCTGCTGGCAAACAGCGAAGCCGGCGAAGGCGCAGGATTGGGAATCGAGACTCCCGCCGGCGATCAGGGAACCGCGCCGGCTCCAGCGGGAACATTCGCTTGGCGGCGGGAAGAGCTGGATTTCCGCGTGCCCTCCCCGGGACGGGTTCGCCTCGTTCTGTTCGCCAATTCCTCCGGAAAGCTTTGGTTCGATGATGTTCGGTTGGAGCCGTTGACCGTGGCTCAGGATGCCGATGTCCGCATCGTGAATACCAAAACCAGCAAGCGCCCGATTGACCTGAAGCAGGGAGGACAGTTCATCGAGCCCCTTTGCTACATGATTCGTTCCATGCTGGCCCAGCAGGTAGACAGCGATAGTTTTGAAGAGGAGACACCCTGCAAGCCAAGCTATAAGCGTGCAGTCGACTGGCCTTACCGACCGTGGTATCCCGATGGCGCGGTGCACGACGCAAGCTTTTCGCTGGATAACACGAATCCCTACAACGGAAAGATATCGCAGAAGATCGAGCTGCCGGTGGCGCGAGCGCGAGCAGGCATCTCGCAAGACGGCTTTTACTTAAAGCAGGGAACAACCTACCGGCTGCGACTGCACATGAGAGGTATGGGAGACACGCCCGTGTGGGCTTCTTTGCGGGGAGCGGGTGGAGTGATCGCCGGACCCGCGTTACTCGGCCGGGCGGGCAGAGACTGGCGCAGCGCGGAGGTTTCGCTGCGTGCCAACAGGACAATTTCCAATGCCACGCTCAACATCGAGTTCGAAGGTCCGGGAACGTTGTGGTTGGACCGCATCTACCTGATCGGCGAAGACGCGGTCCTGGGGCTGTGGAAGCCCGACGTGGTGCAAGCACTCAAAGTTATGAATCCGGGCCTCATTCGTTTCGGTGGAAGCATGATCGAAGTCTACGAGTGGGACAAGTCGATTGGGCCCTGGGACCAACGGGTTCCCTATGTCACCGGGCCGTGGGGCGGCCTGGAGCCCAATTTCGTCGGTATAGAAGAGTTTGTGCAATTCACTCGCTACGTGGGGGCCGAGCCGCTCATCTGTGTGCGCTGGAGTGGAAAGACGCCGCAGGATGCAGCCAATGAAGTCGAGTACATGAATGGTGGCGTGGAAACGCCGTGGGGCAAGCTCAGAGCCCGGAACGGCCATCCCCAACCGTACGGGGTGAAGTACTGGCAAATCGGCAATGAGGTGGGAGGGTCGCAATACGATGACTCGGTCCGGGCTTTTGCGGAAGCCATGCGCAAGGTCGATCCCGCGATCAAGATCCTGTCGTCCTTTCCTTCTGTCGAGACGCTTAGCCAGGGCGGTGGGTACCTCGACTATCTTTGCCCCCATCACTATGACATTGCGGATCTGCCGGGAGAACGCGCCAGCTTTGAATCCCTGAAGAAGGAGATTGCCCGCTCTCAGGGGCAAAAAGACGTGCGCGTGGCTGTTACCGAATGGAACACAACGGCCGGCCAAATGGGGTTGACGCGCGGGATGTTGTTGACGCTGGGCAACGCATTGAGTGTTGCCAGGTACCAGAACCTGATGCATCGCTATGCTGACCTGGTGGAGATAGCGGTGCGGTCAAACCTGTCTGACAGTTTTGGTTCTGGAATGCTTCAGCCCGGTCCCGGCTGGCTCTACCTTAGCCCCGCCTATTACTCGCAAAAACTTTACCAGCGCGCTGCAGGAACCTACCCAATCGAGATTAATCGCTCCTCCAGGGTTTCCTGGGAGCTTGAAGAACCTGATCTAAGCGCTACCGTCAGTACCGACGGAAAGGTGGTGCGGATTTTCGCCGTAAACTCGACGGCCGAACCCGAGAAAATACATTTCCATCTGGAAGGGTTTTCGTCGCCGGTGGCCGGCGGAGAAATTGCGGTGTTAAAGGATCGGGAAAACGCGCTCGATTCCGAGGCCATGAACTCGCAGAACGATCCTGAACGGATTGCCACGGTTTCTCATACGACTGATCTGAAAGGCAGCGATTTTCCATTCTCGTTTGAGCCATTTACCGTTACCATGCTGGAATTGAAACTGCAGTGACTTGATCCAGGCCTGCTATTCCACCGGCGCAGCAGACGCCCTTCCCGAGCGTGCCATGAGAATCAGGCAGCCGGTCAATCCCATCACGGCCGACAGTATGAGCAATCCACCTTTGAAGGTTCCCGTCGATCCACGAACTAACCCCAAAAGGTAGGGCCCGCAGAAACCGCCAAGGTTTCCAATAGCGTTGATGAGCGCGATTCCCGCGGCCGCGCCAGTACCACGCAACAGGCTGGTGGAAAGTGCCCAGAATGTAACTGAGATGCAATACCCTGAAACCACAAC
Organism: uncultured Acidobacteriaceae bacterium; assembly: GCA_963746595.1. GTDB lineage: Bacteria > Acidobacteriota > Terriglobia > Terriglobales > Acidobacteriaceae > PALSA-350. Next base: position 259,451 of record CAVVBS010000004.1, on the reverse strand, counting down.
GATGCTGATGGCGGCGATCATTGGACCAACGCTCCGCGAATAGGCGGCGGCGGGGAGTGCCAGGGCTGCTAGAAATGCAAAGGACGCGGCGTGCCAGCGGCGCTCGCCCGTGCGGTCCGAATGAATTCCAACCAACACCATCAGGACGGCAGAAAAAACATAGGGGATCACCGAGAGCATCCCGATACCGAAATTACCCCTAGTCGAGAGGCTATGGATCAGGGTGGGGAACCACAAAGTAACGCCATACCCGCAGGTATTCAGACCCACCGAAGCGATGGCCAGGATCCAGACATTCCTGTTGGTGAGGGCAGGCAGCAGGCGTGCCTGCCGTTTCCCTGATTGTTGCCGTGCCAGGGTGGTGAGCAGCCAACCACGCTGCTCGCTTGTTAACCAACGCGCCGTTTCTGGACCGTCGGACAAAACAAATGCGCCCACCGCCCCGAGCAGAATTGCCGGAAGCCCTTCGATCAGGAAAAGCCACTGCCAGCCCGCGAGGCTTCCTTTTGCATGAAGCCCCAGGAGCGCCCCCGATATGGGTCCACCGACGATCCCCGAGACTGGTTGCGCGGTCATGAACCACGCGAAGGCGCGCGCGCGCGTTTCGAGGGGGAACCAATTGCTCAGATAGAGAACGATTCCCGGGAAAAAACCGGCCTCGGCCAGTCCCAGACAAAAGCGCAGGATATAGAAGCTTCGGGGTGTAGTGACAAAGATCAGCGATGAAGAAATGATTCCCCAGGTCACCATGAGGACAACAATCCATCGCCGCGCGCCGAGACGTTCAAGGATCAGATTGCTCGGTACCTGGAAGACAAAGTAACCCAGGAAAAACGTGCCTGCGGCTCGCCCGTACACCACATCATTGAAGCCAAGCTGCTCCTGCATCTGCAATGCAGCGAACCCGACATTCATCCGGTCCAGATAGGCAACGATGTAAAGCAAAAACAAGAATGGAAGCAGGCGCCTGGTGAGTAGGGAAATAACGCCAGCTTCAAAGCCCGTGGCCAAACCACTCGCCGCGATTGGTGGCCTGGCCATGAATTTGCCTTTAGAACAGCACGGGTAAGGTCCGCAGCATGCGGGAGTTCTGTTTCTGCAAATCCCAATCCGGCTTATCGTCGACCAGCCGCAGCTTCGGCAGACGGTCCATAATCGTGCGAAACACTACCTGGCCCTCGGTTCGCGCGAGCACTGCGCCGACACAGAAGTGAATGCTCAAGCCGAAAGCGATGTGACGATTTGGCTGCCGCTGAATGTTGAACTGGTCGGGATCGGCAAAGTACGCGGGATCGCGATTCGCCGCGTTCAGCATTTGAAACACGATCTGTCCTTTGCTGATCTGTTTGCCACCTAGTTCCGTGTCCTCCTTCATCAGGCGCGGCTGGCGCGAGACCGGGCTTTCGTAACGCAGTATCTCTTCCAGGGCAGAATTCAGAAGCGATGGGTCATTCTGCAACAGGCGCCATTGATCCGGATGGTGCAAAAGCGTGTAGACCCCATTGCCAATGAAGGACGTGGTGGTTTCGTGTCCCGCAACCAGCAGGGTGATGGATGTATAGATCAGTTCCTGTTCGGACAGTCTCTCGCCCTCTGATTCGGCGGCCACGAGCTGGCTCAAAAGATCCTCGCCCGGCTGCCGCCGCTTCTCCTTGATCAAATCGGTCAGGTACTGTCTGATTCCTATGAGCGCGTCCTGAGAGTGTTCGAGGATTGCTTCCCCCGGCTTGTTAATTCCCTGGAAGGCCAACAATCCGTCCGCCCAGGCTTTCACCTGGGCCTGATCGCTAATGGGAACGCCTAAGATATGGCCGAGAACTCTGAACGGAAGGGGAACCGCTAGATCCTTGATGACATCCATCTGTCCGTCACGCTGTACAGAATCCAGCAGCTCATCAACAATCGCCTGGATGCGGGGGCGCATGGCCTCTACTCTGCTGGCATTAAAAACCGCGACGACCAGCGATCGCAGTCGCGTGTGATCCGGCGGATCGGAATGGATAAGACTCTTGGCGCGGTAGTGGTCTTCGAAGGTTTTGAACTTTGCCCGCGACTCGGTGGGAAGATACTCCACCGTTTTTGCCAGGCGCCCCTCGTTGGAGAAACGGCTGACATCCCGGAACGTGGGCACGATGTCGTCATATCGCGTGACCATCCACGCGCCGATGGCATCACTCCAATGGACAGGATCTTCTTCGCGCATCCGATGCAGGATCGGGTACGGGTCTGCGAGAAATTCCGTGGAAACCAGCAATTCGTCCAACGGGGCCGTAGCCAGCTTGGTCATGAAACCATCCTTGTTCAAAATAGATCTGCTGTCCTTGTGTCACCTGCAAGTCGTTCACTAACAGGCGTGACGAGCAACAGCCCAATCGGCTATAGTGTGCATTCGGGATGCGTTCCGAAGTGCAGCGCGATTATACTATGCCCGAATGAAAACACCGTACAGGGAATTCATTCACGCCGAAAGCCAAAAAGCTCGAAACATTCCGTCCGTCGTACGACACCTGCTACTTCAGCGAGGGTATTATGCAAGATCGCTATCATCGCCCAGGTATGAGAAGAAGTCTGGCGTTCCTCTTGGCCCTAATGGCGCCGGCATCCGTGTGGGCGCAGAGCTCGCCAAAGCAGATAGAAGTCCTACTCAAGGATGAAATTATGTCTCCGGCTGTAGCCCAATTCCAGGTTCAGCAGTACCTGGTCGAACACGCGGCGAAGCCGCCACAGGCGCCGGCGAGCGCCGCAGAGTGGACAGCGGAGGCTGCGCGCCTCAGGCATCATCTCCTCGAAGATGTCGTATATCACGGTTGGCCCAAGGAGTGGATCGCGTCACAACCGAAATTCGAAGAGGTCAAAGTGATCGAAACGCGCGCAGGCTATCGCATTGTCAAGCTGCGCTATGAGATTGTCCCCGGCTTCGAATCCAGTGCGCTGCTTTATGAACCCGATCACCTCAGCGACAGGATGCCGGCTATCCTGAACGTTCATGGCCACGTCGGGCCGCTCGGGCAGACCATTGAATTTAAGCAAAAGCGTTGCATCAACTATGCCCGGCACGGGATTATCGCGCTGAGCCTGGAATGGTTTGCTTACGGTGAACTCGGCAAGGCCGAAAACGAACACTTCTTTAGCGCGGACCTCGATCTCGTGGGCGCAAACGCAATCGGTATCTTTTATCTGGCCATGCGGCGGGGCCTCGACTACTTGTACAACGATCCCCATGTTGACCGTAACCGAATTGGAGTAACCGGCCTGTCTGGTGGGGGGTGGCAGACCATTGTGCTTAGCTCGCTGGACGAGCGCGTAAGGGCTGCCAATCCCGTTGCTGGATTCTCTTCGATCCCGTCGAGGGTGGAAGTAAAAGAGTACGGCGATATGGGCGATGTCGAACAGTCGGCGACAGACTTTCTGCAAGGCACAGACTACCCGTACCTCGTGGCCCTGATGGCTCCCCGCCCTACTCTGCTTACTTATAACGCGGAGGATGACTGCTGTTTCCGGGCGACCCTGGTCAAGCCGGTGGTCTATGATGACATCCGCCCCTTCTTCAAACTTTATGGCAAAGAGGATGTCTTTCAGTGGCACGAGAACGTAGATCCCGGGACGCACAACTATCAACTGGACAATCGCCTCGCTGACTATGGGTTCTTCAGCAAACAATTCGGCCTTCCTGCAATTACCAATGAAGACGGAATTGCCGCGGAACTCAGAAGCTACGACGAATTAGCCGGGGGACTGCCCAAGGACAATCTGACCCTGCTGACTTTGGCGCGCAAGCTCAGCAGCGAAATTATCAGACAGCCGATACCCGCCGAAGCGGCTTCCAGGGCGACCTGGACTCGGTCCCAACGGACAGCCTTGAAGGAAATTGTTCGTTATAAGCCGGTCGACATCCAGCAACTCTGGCGGATCGCCATGACCAAGCACCAGGATGTGCAGTCGGTCTCTTACCTATTTGAGATGAGCAACCGGATGAGCGCGAATGGAGTTTGGGTCCGATCCATTGCGCAAAGCGCCGATACCGCGCCTGTGACGATCGTGCTGAATGATAAAGGCAAGGAGGGTGGTGCGGAGACGGTCTCTGATCGCCTCAATCGAGGGGACCAGGTTCTAGCCCTTGATTTGATGTTTACCGGTACTTCATGGAAGGACACGTACCCATTTCTGTATGCGCAGATGATCGATGCAGTTGGCGACCGGCCCATCGGTATGGAAGCGGCTCAGTTGATCAGCATCGCGCGCTGGGCCGCCCAACGCGCCGGCGTCTCCAAGGTCCGGCTCGAAGCCGGCGGGATCCGCAGCCAGGGCTCCGCGCTAGTGGCCGCGGCCCTCGAACCGGAGTTGTTCTCCGAGGTCGTGATACGCGACGGCATGCACAGCCTGAGCTATTTACTCGACGCGCCGGTCAAGTTCGAGCAAGCTCCAGAACTGTTTTGCCTGGACCTTTTCAAATACTTCGATATCGACAGCCTGCAGGTGATGGCTGCACCGGCTGAGGTTCGCACAACACACTATCTTGAGGTCCAGAACCGTCCCAATGGGCTGTAGAATGAAAAATGCCGGATGATTTAAGGCATGTGGCTCGAGGCAGCAGGTTTTTGGGCACAGCTTGTGGCCGGGTTTTTGTTCAGGCCACGTAGAGGGATCGATGAAGAAAGCACGCAAAAGTCGAAAGGTAGATTACGACAAGAACTTTGTGGGAGTTACCCAGAAGGTGTTTGCGGTCCTCGAGTCGTTGAGCCAGCAACGCAAGGCAGGCGTCTCACTGGATGAGATAACGAGCCTCAGCGGCCTGCCGAAGACTACGGCTCATCGACTGCTCTACTCCATGAACAAGTTGGAATATGTCGAACAAGATCCAGTCTCGAATCTTTACTCCCTCTCTGGCAAGTTCTTTGAGCTGGGTACAAATGCTTTGCCTTATCAACGGTTGATGGCGATTGCCAAGCCGCTCATGCAGAGACTGCTGCTGACATTCGGGGAGTCCGTAAATTTGGCGGTACCTCAGCCGGGAAGCCTCATGTACATCCACGTTGTTGAAAGCCCCAAGGCGCATCGCGTAGCAGCTACGGTAGGAGAGCAATCGCACCTTCATTCCACTTCTGTTGGAAAATGTATTGCCGCGCATCTTTCCGCGGAAGAGCGGCAACAGCATTTGACGCGATATGGGATGCCGGCGATGACTTCCTCGACGATAACCTCCCTGGAACTCTTCGAGCGGGAGTTGGCCCGTGTGCGAAGCGAAGGAGTCGCGATCGACGATGAAGAGAATTTACCGGGGATCGTTTGTGTCGGCGGCCCCATTTTTTCCAGTGCCGCGAAGCCTGTCGCGGCCCTAAGTGTCTCTGGACCCAAGTCACGTATGTCCAGCAACCTTCCAGCCATTAAGGAAGCGCTTCGCGAAGCAACGCGGACCATCTCCGCGTTGCTGGGCGGCACCCCTCGGCGAGGCGACGAAGCGTTGAACCAAAGGCCCGTGGTTCCGCATCCTTTGGCAGAAGCTCAGCCAACCCGCTAGAATCCAGGCGGTTATCTGCAGAACAGGTTCGGAATATGTTCCGTAATGGACGGGTAGGGCCACCCGAACCCGGTAGGACCACGCAAAACGCAGCCACCTGCCCGCCCATAGAAATGTCGGAATCTATTCCGCAAGATCCTAAAAGGCTTGACACTGTTTTCCCGTATTGCTAGTCTTCACCGACTCTTCTGTTGTAGAAGACCTGCGACCAAACAGCCTGGGTGCATACAAACGCCGCAGCGGCCAATAGGGCTTGACCCGGTTTATAAAAGGACCTTGCTTGCGATTAAGCCTTAGCAGTTTGGATTTTGCAATCATTGCATCCTATTTCGTCCTCGTTTTGGGAGTCGGTTACTACCTGAAAGGAAGGATTCGGAGCTCGTCCGATTTCCTGCTCACTGACCGGTCACTGTCTCACTGGATTACCGGAATTGCCTTCATGTCTGCGAACCTCGGTTCGCTGGAGATCATGGGGCATATTGGCAACGGCGCGAAGTATGGGATGCGCACCAATCATTGGTATTGGATGGGCGCCATACCAGCGATGGTTTTTTGTGGTTTGTTCATGGTCCGGTTTTACTACGCGAGCGGCATCCGGAGCGTGCCCGAATACTTGCGCATGCGTTTTGACCACCGCGCGCATGCCCTGAATGCAATCAGCTTCGCGTTTGTCACCGTGCTGATGTCGGGCATCAATATGTTTGCCTTTGCCATTGTATTCAAGACCATGTTGGGATGGTCGTTTACTGTGAGCATTTTCATCGCGGCGTGCGTCGTGTTGCTATACACCTTCTGGGGCGGCCTGGCATCTTCCATCTACAACGAGGTGCTGCAGTTTCTTTTGATTGTCGTGGGGTTCTTGCCGCTTACTTTTCTTGGATTGCGAGAAATGGGAGGCTGGAGTGGCCTCACCGCGCGACTGCCTGAGCAATATCTGCACACCTGGAAGGGAATGGGAGCCAGCGGGGACCCTCTCGGTGTGGATTGGTGGGTGGTTGTGATCGGGCTGGGTCTGACGGCAGGACCATCCTACTGGTGTACGGATTTTCTGCTTGTGCAACGTGCACTCGCTGCCAAGAACGTTGATTCTGCCCGGAAGACGCCGTTGGTCGCCGCGATTCCAAAGATGTTCTTCCCGGCGATCGTCACCGTGCTGGGTATGGTCGCCTTGGCAGTTGCTCCGCAAATTGTCACCAAAGATTACAACCTCGCACTGCCAATGTTGCTGGGCCGCTACTATCACAGCGGCATGTTGGGCCTGGGACTTACGGCCTTGCTCGCGAGTTTCATGTCGGGGATGGCAGGAAACATCACCGCCTTCAACACCGTATTTACCTATGACCTTTACCAGACATACCTGGTTAAGAACCGCCCGGATAGCCACTACCTGCGCGTGGCCAGGTGGGCGACGATCTGGGGTACGCTGCTGAGTTGCTTCTCGGCGTATATCGCACTGAACTTCGACAATCTGATGGACTACATGCAGTTGATCGGTATCCTCTTCCTCTCCCCGTTTTTCATCGTCTTCTTGCTGGGGATGTTTTGGAAGAGAACCTCGGCTACCGCTGGATTTTACGGAATGATTGCCGGTATTATCGGTTGTCTCGCAGAATATTTACTGTACGGCCTCGGCATCCTGCATTTGCGGGGCCCAATGGCCGCGAATATTTGGATGGCTGTCTGGGGTTTCGTGGCTGGTCTCACGGTAACGGTTGCGGTTACTTACTGCACCAGGGCTCCCGACCCTGAGAAGCTAAAAGGGCTTACGTATGCGTTTGCGACACGCCTCCCCAGAAACGGTCGCTGGTATCAGACCCCTGAGTTCTACGCCGCGGTTGTGGTGGCGATTTTCGTGTATCTCAATATCAAATTCTTTTGAAGGCGGGTTCGGTCCGAAGAAGGCACTTTCAGGCCCTGTATGGAATGAGTTCCGAAGCAACTGGTGCATTGGGGGCCGGCTCTGGTAGGGCGTAAGCAAAAGGCCCTCGGCGCCTTGGCGCATTGTACGATTGTCGCACTGTATCAAGCTCCCTAACGCGAGCGATTGTGGCGAAATTGGATCACAGGGCTGTCGGCCATCGTTCTCTGCCGCCAAATACGGAGGCACACTTTGGCCAGGTGCGATGGCTGGAAATGTGATCGGAATACATTCCGATTGCGTTGACATTGGATTTAAGGGGGTGCTATGGTAGTTTTTCGCATTTGAGCCCCCGGTACCAGGAGGTTGCTTACGAACGCATTGGCCAATCTTGCTGGGGTGATCCCGCCCATGTTCACTCCGTTTGGCGAGGATGACCGCCTCGACGCAGCCGGGCTGGCCGCCGAGGCTCGTTTTCTTCGCGAAAGCGGAGTATCCGGGATTGTCGTTGGTGGCAGCATGGGCGAGGGTGCGGGCCTCTCAGAGGCAGAACTGGGCGAGGCCGTCCGCCTGGTGATCGAGGCCGTCGGCGGCGAAATCCCGGTGCTGGCTGCGGTGATAGCCGATTCGTCGGCAGAGGCGGTTCGTCTGGCGAAGGCAGCGCGCGATGCGGGAGCGGTCGGTCTCCAAGTGCCTCCCCCGCATTTTCGTCTGACTGCGGAGACTCGCATCCTTGCCGATTATTACCGGGCCATCACCGACGGTTCGACCTTACCCCTTATCATCTACAACGTTATGCCTACTGCTGAAGCGGCAGTGGAGTCGCTGGAGCAGTTGATGATTGATAATCCCGCAATTGTCGGGGTAAAGCAGAGTGCCAGAAACATGCACACGCTGGCCGCTCTGCTCGCGACGATGCGAGGAAAGGTCAAGCTCTTCTCCGCGATTGACGACATGATCTATCCGTCGTTTGTACTGGGCGTGGATGGAACCATCTCCGGGACTTCTGCAGTCTTTCCCAGGGAGAGCGTAGAACTCTTCGAGGCGGTGCGAGCCGGCGACCATGATCGCGCCTTAAGGCTCCATCAAAGAATTGCACCGGTCTGGCGGTCAATCGATCATCCCGACTTTCCAGCACGGTCTAAATACGCCGTCGCATTGAGCGGCAGATCGATAGGGAAACCACGCCGGCCTTTTAAATTCCCCACAGGGGACGCAGCCCGGAGTATCGAACAGGCGATGGCGGCCGGGGGCTTTCTAGCTGCGGGTCGATCGGTCGCGTCCAGTGAAGTGCGGGCAATAGCACGCTGAGAGGGTAGCTCGCGGGTGTTATTTCCGCTCATCAGGTTAGCTTTCGCAGGTAAAAACAAGCAGTCGGGACTGATTTGAGAGCGGATATCGTGCAGAAAGAATCTCTAACATCTGGCGTGGTCGCGAGTGTCGTGGTGCCGTTCACCCCCGGCGGTGAGGTCGATCAAGATAAGCTTCGCGCCGAAGTGACGCTGCTTGATGAGTCGGGTGTCGACGGACTTTGCGCCGGAGGACTGCTCAGCGGCGTAGCTGGCGCCCGTCCGGAAGAGCTTTTTGCTCTCTGCACGAACATTCGACGCAACTCGCAAAAACCCGTCTTGGCCATGATCTTCCCCGATGTCACCGTGGAAGCCCTGGAGATGGCACGGGCAGTTGCCGATGGCGGCGCAGATGCAATCCTCGTCGCCCAGCCCCACTACCTCTGTCAGCCGGGAGAGGCTGGGCTGGTCGACATGTTCGCGGAGTTGAAGACCTTGGTTTCTTGCCCGCTGCTGCTGGCCGATTGCTTCCCAGAGGCACAAGTGGACCTGAAAACAATCAGCACTTTAATCAACAACGAGTTGGTAGATGGGGTTTTGCAAGCGGTCGATGTTCATTCTTTGGTCGATCTCTTATGCCTGCATCCGGAAGTGCCCATTTACTCGGGGATTGAAGATCTTCATTATGTCGCGTTTTTGCTCGGGGCCCGCGGCGCCATCTCAGATATGGGAGCCGCGTTTCCTCGTGATCTTTGTGCCCTGTATCGTTCCTTCCGGAGCGGTACTCATGAAGAGGCAAGAATTCATCATGAACGGCTGGTACGCTTGTGGCACGTCTTGAGCCTCACCGCGGAACGTGAGGCCCGGCTGCGCTCAGCTCTGAGCGCGCAGGGGCGCAAGGTAGGAACCGCGCCGAGTCCCTACGGCGAGTTACCAACCGAGGTGGCCCGTGAAATCGCAAACGCCTTGCACAGTGAAGGACTGGCGGCAACGGGGCCAGCATAGGCATGTTCGCCCGAGGAGAAGGTGTCGAACGATTCCTGTTCTAGATCTTTTTTGCGCCGCAAACCTTTCCACACGGCATTCTTCCTCGTAAGCTGGCCTGAATGAGACTGGCTTGTGTGTAGCGGTCGACGAAACGAGGCAATGTGGACTGGGGACTGCGGGACAAAGTCGTAATCATTACCGGCGCAGCCAACGGAATTGGCCGTGCAACCGCGGAGGTGTTCGCCGCGGAAGGCGCTGTGATTGTCCTGGCCGATGTGGAAGACGAGGCAGCCCAGGCCGCCGCGCGCGAGATTGAGGCTGTGAGCGGCCGGGCATGGGCGGTGCATTGCGACGTTAGTAGTGAGGGCTCTGTGCAGGCCATGGTTGAAAGCGTAGTGCAGCGTTTTAACCGCATCGATGTCGTCCATGCGAACGCCGCAATCCAGATCAACAAAGAAGCGATCGCAACCACTCTAGAAGAATGGGATCGCCTGCACGGAGTGAATCTGAAAGGCGTATTTCTCACCTGCAAGTACACCATTCCTGTCATGCAGCGGCAGAAGCAGGGAGCGATCGTGATCAGCTCCTCGGGCCATGCCTTTGCCACTTACCCAAACTGCTCAGCCTATGCCGCGACCAAGGGAGGGGAATTGGCCTATATGCGGGGACTGGCCCTGGACTACGCGAAAGATGGAATTCGCGTGAACTGTATTATTCCGGGCGCAACCGACACCCGGCTGGTACGCGGATACATCGAGGATTCCAGCAATCCTGAGCAGACGCGCAAGCGGCTCCTGGGTAGCATCCCGATGGGCCGGCTGGCCAAGCCCGAGGACGTCGCGCGCGGGGTGCTCTTTCTCGCATCCGACTTCGCCTCTTATGTCACGGGCACGAGCCTGGCGGTCGATGGTGGCTTGCTGGCACAGGGATAGCCCCAGGAAGATAGTTAGCTAATTTGCCCAGCCTGCCCATGAATGACCCCATCCAAAACGAGCGGCTTGATCGGAACGAGAGATGCAATTGACGTCTGACTTTTCTATTCCGAGCTATCGAGTTCCTGTGCTGGCCAGGCCCGATGTATGCGTGATCGGAGGAGGCGCTGCCGGCCTGGCGGCAGCAGTGGCCGCGAGCCGCGTCGGGCTGAGCGTCCTGATGGTCGAGAAGTACGGCTTTTGCGGGGGCGCGACCGTCGCCGGATTGAGCGGTACGATTTGTGGCCTATTCAGTAGTGGCAGTCATCCCGAACAGATCGTCTTTGGTTTCGCGGCGGAGTTTCATGATCGGATGGCCCGTCGCGGAGGTGTCGGCAAGCCATTGGCCTTTGGAAAGACAATGCTTGTACCGCATGAGAGCGTGGTCTGGAAAGAAATTGCCGATTGCCTGCTACAGCAGCAGCAAGTGCGAGTCCTCTATCACACGCATTTTCTGCGCGCCTTTCAGCAAGAGAACCGGATTGACGCACTGCTTGTACAAGCTAAGGAAGGTCAGGCCGTCATTCAGCCAAAGGTCGTTGTAGACGCTTCCGGGGATGCCGAAGTGGTCCATAGCCTGAGCGGCGAAACGACCCTCGGCCGCAAAGGCGTGGTGCAAACACCGACCATGATTTTCCGCATGGGCGGCGTCGATATCGACGCATTCCTGAAGACTCGATCCGGCGGAGATCGATCGCAAAATCGCTGAGGCTCATCAATCGGGAGCGTTCCGCCTTCCACGCCGTCATGTATACCTGTTTCCCATGCCCAACGGTCATGAAGTGCTCTGCAACATGACCTCCATCACCCGCCCCGATGGTTCGGTGCCATTGGGCATTTCCAGCGACGATATCTCCTTCGCCGAGGTTGAGGGCCGTATTCAAGCGCGGAGCTATGCCACTTTCCTGCGCGAACGCTGTCCAGCCTTCGCTCACGCATACTTGGCCGATACAGGCGCCCAAGTGGGAATTCGCCAGACGCGTTCGATCGTCGGCAAAACCCGGCTCACCAATGACGATGTATTGAAGGCCCGCAAGGTCAAAGGAGCAGCAACGCTGTCAGCCTGGCCGATTGAAGCCCATAGCCAACAGGGAGTCAACATTACCTACATCGAGAACGACTCGTACGACATCCCGTTCGAGACTCTTATTCCCGGTGTCGCCGCCAATCTTCTGGTCGCGGGCCGCTGCATGTCGGCGGAGCACGAAGCACTGGCATCCGCCCGGGTCACCGCGCAGTGTTTTGGAATGGGGTATGCGGTCGGGGCCGCCTGCGGTTTGTTGGCCCAGGAGAACATGCTTGCCCAGGACTTGAGCGGCGAGCAGGTAGCCGATTGGATGCACGCGCAAAAACTCAAGACTGCGACGGAGAGGTAGGCATGTTACGAAGTGACTTTGAACGAGGCACCACGCGTTGGGCCGTGAGGCGCAGTCAGTGGTTTGCGATGGGTCTTAAAGAGGAAGATTTTTCCAAACCCAAGATTGCCGTTGTCAATTCCTCTTCTACTCTCTCGGTGTGCTACATACATCTGGACGACGTATCGAAGGCGGTGCAGGAAGCAATCCGCAAGGCTGGAGGACTGGCCTTTGAAGTGAGGACGGCGGCACCCTCGGATTTCGTAACCTCAGCTGCGCTGAAAGCTCGATATATCCTGCCCAGCCGCGACCTGGTGGTCAACGACATTGAGGTAATGGTCGAGGGCGCCTGTCTGGATGGTATGGTGCTGCTCTCGTCCTGCGATAAAACAACTCCCGCACACCTGATGGCCGCCGGCCGCCTGAACATACCTTCAATTTTGGTGCCTTGCGGCTATCAACTAGGGGGGAAATGTGGCGGCCGCGAAGTTGACATCGAAGAAGTCTATAAGGCCGTCGGCACCGTCTGCACGGGCGCAATGAAGGTGGAAGAACTGGAAGATTGGACTCGCGTGGCAATTCATGGCCCGGGTGTGTGCGCTGGGCTGGCTACCGCCAATTCGATGCACATTCTGGCCGAGGCGCTGGGGATGGCATTGCCCGGCACAACACCAGTGCGCGCCGGTGGCGAGAAGCTATTCCAGAACGCGAGACGTGCCGGACAACGAATCATCGAGATGGTCGCGGAACAGCTCCTACCACGGCAAATCCTGACGCCGGAAGCGTTCCACAACGCAGTCGCCGTAGCGACCGCCCTGGGCGCCTCGGTCAATACAGTGCGTCATCTGGCAGCCACTGCGACCGAAGCCGGACTCGAGCTGGACATTACGCGTCTTTTCGAGGATCTCGGTTCGACCGCGGTTCAGATTGCGCGCATCAAGCCGAACGGAGAGGACCGCATCGAGCATTTCGAAGCTGCCGGAGGAACCCGCGGGGCAATGAAGCAGCTGGAAAAGTCCCTGCGCCTCAATGCTGTGAATGTAAGCGGCAAGACCGTGGGAGAAACTCTTGAACAGCCAATGGACGTGGACGAATCGATCATTCGCCCAGTAACTCGCCCATTTCGCCCTGAACCCGGCTTAATCATATTGCGCGGCAATCTCGCCCCGGATGGCGCGATCGTCAAACTCTCCGCCGCTCCCAGCGACCTGCGGAGATTTACCGGCCCGGCTCGCATCTTTGAAGACGAGGATCAGGCAATCGCTGAGCTGAAACAGGACGGCAAAATCCAGCCCGGTGACGTAGTTATCCTGCGCATGATGGGGCCGGTCGGCGGTCCTGGAACAGTCTTTGCATGCAGCTTCATGGCGGCTCTTGTGGGTGCAGGATTGGGAGATGCGGTGGCCGTCGTTACCGACGGAGAATTGTCCGGCTTGAACCGCGGAATCACCATCGGTCAAGTCATGCCGGAAGCGGCCGCAGGCGGTCCCTTGGCCGTAGTGGCCGAGGGAGAATCTATTTGCATTGACCTCACGGAGAGAAGTATCAAACTTCAGGTGAGCGACGCTGAGATAACCCGTCGGCTGAGCAAATGGAATCCTCCAAAGCGAGACCTGAAGCCGGGATGGCTGTCAATTTACGCCCAGGTTGTTCAGCCGATCTCACAGGGGGCGGTGTTAGGAAACCGCAAAGGCGCCCACTAAGCCGTCTGCTTTAAGGCTGCTCGGGTGTTGGACTGGAGTGCTGTGGCTCTTGCTTCGCCAGGTGGGCTACGATTTGGCTTTCCCTGTGGGCAGAAGCCTGATCGCCCAGGTGCGAGTAAGTACTCGCCAGAGCAATATGGGCCTGCGCATCGTTCGGGACAACCTTGACGACATGCTCCAACAGTGGGCGGGCCGCGGCATAGTCTTTTAGCTTAAGAAGAATCACCGCCGTTTTAAACTGGATTCCCGGGTCTCCCGGCTTCAATGCCAGGGCATGGCGGCTGGCACGAAGCGCGTCGTGGTAATGACTGGCATCCATTTGCGCCAGTACGTCCGCCCAAGCTATCCAATAGGGCGCTTCGTTAGGATGGGCCTTTGCCAGGACTTGAAGGCTTTCCGCCGCGCCGGCAAGATCTCCATTCCGAGCCATGCTGCCCGCCAGCAAAAGTTTAGCCCGATCCTGCTTGGGATCGAGCCTCAGCGCTTCCCGAAATTCCGCTTCAGCGTCACGAGATTGGTTCAGGCTATATTGGGCGAGTCCTAAATCGTAGTGAAAACGGCCGTAGCCATCGAAGCGGGGCTTCACGGCCTCGAGGAACTGCTCCGCGACTCCAAAGTGTTCCCAACCGATGAGGGCTTCGGCCAGCCCTAAGTTGTATTCCGCGGAGTCAGGAATTTGCTGCGCTGCAACTCCAAGTTCCTGCACCGCTTCTTCGTACTTTGCTTCTCGCAGCAGCGTCTGGCCCAAGGCGCCATGCAACTCCGGCGAAGCGGAGTTGGCGGCAAGAGCTGATCGTTGCATCGCCTCGGTTTGCTGCAGCTTGTTTTTCTCTTCGGTTTTAGCCGTCTCTGCGCCCGAAAGCGGCGCCTGCAATATGGCAAGGAAAATTACACCGGTGCAAAATACCAGACTCCCGATCTGTGGTGTGCGCTTGATCACTTTTCTTCGAAAGTTTACTCTGTCTGCCCGCGTACTACCGCCCAAAATCGCCGCTTTGAAACGCCCGCCGGTCTTATCAGGCAGTTTTCGAAACCAGACTTGTTTAAATGAGTGGAATGGTCGGCTTTATGTGCCTGTGTAAGAACCCACTCAAGCCAGATAAGGCCCTTCCCCCTGGACGGGTGCCCCATGTTCTCCCCAGCGTACATGGGCCGGATACGATCTTTTTCGAATGCTTTTACTCCGTTTGCGACGATCTAATCGGTGGGATGAGAGCTTTTGGAAGGGCGCCCCCCGATTTCCTGTGCAGTGTGTCGGCTTCGGTGTACTTCATGCGGCTTTCCTTAATGAAAGCCGCACACGCGGTCCTGTCCAGCGCACCGTAGAGGAAATCTGGGTCGCCCATCGTATTCAACCCATGTACGCTGGGGCGAACATGGGGCACCCGTCCAAGGGGAAGGGCCTTGTGTGGCTTGAGTGGGTTCTCACGCAGACTCTAACTTCCTTGGGCACTCTCAGCTGTTCAAATCGGCCGATCAAAAAGCAATCAGCTGCTCGGCATAACTAATCTGGACGAGTATGTGTCGGAAACAGCCCCGGTGTTTGCGGGCGAGAACACTTTCCGGATGTTCGGAAGAGATTCCGAAAACCTCTTGACACGATTTATTCGAGTTGTTACGCTTTCCCAGCTTGTGAAGTGCGTTAGTTATTCCATCGAAAAGCACCACATCTCAATGTTGAATCGTCGTCCGTGCCCAGGTCGTCTGACTTCAGTATCAAACCCAATTCGATGATCAATCGTCGCAATTTTCTTGGCACCCTGGGTGCATCGGTCGCGTTGACTGCCGTTCCTGCCGTGTCAGCCCTGCAACCAGAACCGGTCACTCAGGGCTCCAGATCCCGTCTTTCGCTGAACGGCGAGTGGGAATACCGCATTGACGGCAAGCTATACGAAACCGTAGTGGTTCCTTCCTCTCGCCGCCCGAGCGGATACCACAGCCTCAATCGAACTTTCGTACTGCCCCGCATCGCATCCGGCCAGCGTGTCTTTGCTCATTTTGAAGCCATCACCTACTGGGGAAGGCTGACCGTAAACGGCAAAGTATTGGGCGTCATGGGGCCCTACATTCCGTATGAGTTCGAATTTACGAATGTAGCCCGGGAGGGAGAGAACGCCATTCAGGTGGAAATCCTTGACCTGGTGCCGATGCCCGATGGTACCGGCAAACCGGAGATTGCCATGGGCATCAATCCCGGTTGGGAAGGCTATGGGGGCATCATCCGCGATGTTTGGGTGGAGACACGCCCCGCATCGTTCGTTGAGAATGTGCGCTTCGCCTACACGCTGGGACAGGACTATAGCACCTGCCGCGGACTCCCGCGCGTAATGGTGCAGAGCACCGAAGCCGGCTCCTGCACGGTAGAAATTGTTCTCAAGAATCGCACTGCGGATGTGGCCCGAGACACCCAGACCGTCCAGTTGAAGCCAGGCTTGAATGAGATCGAACTGACCTTCAACCTGGAAAATCCAGCGCTCTGGTCGCCGGACCAGCCCCACCTGTATGAGTTAGCGGCGCATATAAAAACCGGATCGTCAGAAGATCAGTGGAGTTGCCAGACAGGCTTCCGTGACATCCGCGTTGAGGGCCGTGAGTTCCGCTTGAATGGAAACAAGCTTGTGTTGAACGGCGTCTGCCGTCATGACATGTGGAAGGACCAGGGCTTCACCCTAACCCGCCGGCAGCAGGAACAGGATATGCGGATGATCAAGGAACTGGGCTGCAATTTTATCCGCCTGGTCCATTATCCGCACGATCGGAACATCATCGCCCTGGCCAATCAACTGGGCTTGATGGTCAGTGAAGAACCTGGCTTCTGGAACATGGACTTCAACAAAATGGAGCACAGCCAGATTGAACTGGGTTACGTCATTCTGGAGACCACCATCCGGCGAGATTGGAATGCGCCCGCGGTGATCGCCTGGCTGCTTTCCAACGAATGTACGTTAACCGAGGAGACTCTGGCGGAAGGCAAGCAACGCTGCAACCGCTTGGATCCGATCCATCGCCTCGTCTCAGCGGCCAATAGCCACAGCGCCAAGAAGGTGAAGCCGCTCTTTGTCGCCGCGGGCTTGGACTTCTTCGACCAACATCCCTACACCTATCACGTGCAGGAATTTGCTCAGGAAGCGGCTTTCGACGGTGCCAGCAAGCCGCTTACGTTTACCGAATGGGGCGGCCGGGCGATCGGGCAGACACCGTTGGTCATGCGCAAGACAGTCGATGCCTTGATCGACCTTATCGAATCGGGCGAGTTGTCCGGCACCATGTTCTGGTCCTGGCAGGACCTTCCGCAATTCAGCCGCATCGACGACGAGATGTGCAACGGCATTCTGGAGTCTGGCGTCGTCACAGAAGCCCGCGAACCGCGTGACGTCGTGTCTATGGAACTAGCGCGATTGTTCACCTTACAACGCCACGTGGATGAACACCCTGACACCGCCCCGGAGGTTCTCCGTCTCAGGTCGGCGCCATGGGAGAAAAGCAGCACCTTCGACCGGCTGAATCTGCAACCGCTCGTGGAAACGTCCGATGCGACGCTTGCCTGGAACGGCCTGAACAAACGCATGGCCGAATACTGGAAGAAGGCCGGAAACGAGCAATGGAAAAGCAGTGGGGAAGTGTTCGTTCTTTGGCCGGAGACTGAAGTCGAGATCGCCGGAGTCGGGTTTCGCATTCCCACGGTCAACGGCCGCGCGCGGCCTGTGATGCTCACGGCGGAAGCTCCGCAGCTTACGATTCCTGTCGGCGGCTCGTGCCGCAGAGTGCATATCCTGGGCCAGGTGACTCTGCCCGAGGGCTTTCCGGTCGTTGGTAACGATGGAGAAACAGTTGCCGCCTACACCCTTGAGTATGCCAACGGCACAACCCACGAGATCCCGCTGCGCAACGGCTATGAGATTGCACGATCGAACCTGATTCAGAGCAGCTCGCGGATTGATCCCATCGCCACCGAGGCGCAGCCGGCGCTGCTCTTCGTCAAGGATATTGCTCGCGAACAGTACCAGATCCTGCTCTATTCAATTCCTACCGATGGTAAGGAATTGTCCAAGATCCATTGCAAGCTGAACGGCGAGCAGGCGCCCCTGGCAATCTTCGCGATTACCGTTGAGAGAGCCTAGGGATAAGAGGATCGTGATGGCACAAATGGAACCGCTGAACCCCTTTCGTACGGTCGTGGATTTAAACGGCGATTGGGAGCGGTATATTCACGGCAAGCTCTTCGATGTAATTTCCGTGCCCTCTTCCCTGCGTCCTTCGGGGACTTACCGCCTGCAGCGTACCTTTCTCCTTCCTCGTCTCAGCAGCGGACAAAGAGCATTCGTTCATTTTGACGCCATTACCTACTACGGAAAGGTTTCGGTGAATGGCCATGAACTAGGCAGCATGATTCCGTACCTGCCGCATGAATTCGAGTGCACGCAACAGGCGATTGAAGGCCGAAACACCATTGAAGTAGAGATCGTCGACGCGCATGCTGACCAGGGCGATGCGGCAGCGGATGCAGGTTCGCTTTGGAAACTGCGGCGGCTGGGAGTGTTACGGCGGAATCATTCGTCCCGTGTATCTCGAGCTACGCGCGGCCGCCTTTATCGATGCTGTCCGTTTCGGCTACCAGCTCACCGGCGATTACCAGGCCGCCTCCTGCAAGGCTACAGGTTTCCGTCGCGTCGACCGCAGCGCAATCAGGATCTTGCGAGCTTTCGCTCTTGTGGGGCAAGTCGGTAGTAGCCACGGCGACCAAAGACATTCCATTGCAAGCCGGAAACACCGATGTCGAGATGACCTTCGATCTCAAGAACGTCGCCCTGTGGTCCCCTGACGAGCCGAACCTGTACACCTTGCGGGCTGAAGTGAAAACACCCTCCGCGCAAGACCGCTGGAGCTGCCGGACCGGCTTCAGAGAGTTCAAGACCGAGGGCCCGAACTTCCTGTTAAACGGCCAGCGGGTGGTGTTAAACGGGGTGTGCCGGCACGACATGTGGCAAGACCAGGGCTTTACCTTGTCGGCCAGCCAGCAAGAGCGGGACATGCGGATGATCAAAACTATGGGCGCCAACTTCGTGCGCCTGGTGCACTATCCGCATGATCGTAGAATTGTCGAGCTTGCCGAGGAATTGGGCTTGCTGGTCAGCGAGGAACCGGGATTCTGGAACATGGACTTCGACAAGATGCCGGGTGGCGAACTCGACTTGGGCTGCCGCATCCTGGAAAGGACCATACGTCGTGATTGGAACTCTCCGGCCGTCGTCATCTGGTTTCTTGGCAATGAATGTGCTTTCCCGCTTAGTTACCTGAAACGGGGTAAGGCGATCTGCGATCAGCTCGATCCCATCCATCGACTGGTTTCCGTCGCTCACCTCTACGGAAAATTTCCCGCAGTAAAAGCTGTGTACGACGAAGCCGGCCTCGACTTCTACGATTGGCATGCATACGAATTTAAGGACGACAAGTTTCTAACGCTTCCCGAGTCGTTCGGCCCCGGGAAACCTCTCACCCTCACCGAGTGGGGTTGGGAGGACGCGGGTGACGGCGATATTTTCTACGAACTGGACTTCGATGGGCTGCTGACCCAGGTAGAAGCGCACAAGATTGCCGGTCACTCCTTCTGGAGCTGGAACGATGTACACCAATTCAATCGTGTGGATTGGCCTACGCACAACGGCATCCTGCTTTCCGGAGTCGTGACCGAGAGCCGGGAGATCCGCCAGCCGATTTATTCCAGGCTTTCCGGTCTGTTTGCCGGAAGAAGAGAAAACTGCGGTGTGCCGGCACCCGGGCGGCTGGTGCTGCCTCCTCTGCGCTGGGTCCCGTTTTCTCCTGGAAGCACATTTCAGACCATCGATCTGCAGCCTTTGGCGGACTCTCCAGCCGGGCAAAAATCCTGGCAATTTCTCGAAGATAGTCTGCAGAAGTTCTGGGCTACCAGCGTAGCCGAAGACCAATGGAAGCGGACCGGCTCTCATTTCTTGCTCTGGCAAAACCCCGGCCTAAGGATCGCCGGAGTAGATTTTCGTTCACCGTTGGTGGGTGGTCATGTGCACCCGGTCCTACTCACCCCGGACACGGCGGAAATTACCATTCCCGTGAACCAGCTTTGCAACAGGCTGCACATCCTGGGGCAGGTTTCTCTTCCACTGGGCTTTCCGATCAAGGGTACGCAAGGGGAAACTGTTGCTGAATACACCCTGCAATACGCAAACGGAAAAACGCAAAGATTGCCCGTCCGCAACGGTATTGAAGTGGCTCAATCCAATTGCATTTCCCTGGCCACGCGCATCCTTCCCATCGCCTTGGCGGCTCAGCCCGCGGTGGAATACATCAAGGACATTGTGCGCGAGCGCTACCAGTTGCTGCTGTGGTCAGTGCCGGTCGAACCCCACAAATTGGCAAATTTACGCTGCAAACTCAATGGCCAACAACCCGCCCTGGCCATTTTTGCGATTACCGCAGAGAGCCCGAAATGATCGGGTGGAGCAGTTGCGGGTGCCAGTATCTCGCGCATTTCGCTCCGCGCTAAATTCTTCGGAATGAAGTCCGAAATACCTTGACACTACTTTGAGAACGTTGCTAGAGTGATCACCGTTAATCGCGCTTCAGGTATCTAAGCCCCTGTCCCTCTAAGGCCTTAGATACCGGTTTGTCCTGGAAGGAAGCGGCTCCCCGGCTGTCCAAGGCACTATGTATTGCGTCCCCTACGTTCTCGTCCTGAGTGAGCTTTGGCCAGGGCTTCCGGCACAACTGGTTTCGATATCCGAAAGGACTTGACATTAACTGGAAGCTAACAGAACATTAGTGCGCATTATGGAACGCGATCCGAAAGTTAAATAAACGGGGACTAAGAACAAAGCGCAACTGGGAGTAATCACTTTTCGGAGGATGGCTATGAACGGTGTGCCATATCGCAATAGAAGTACGGAACCTCTCCGTGCAAATACAAGCAACCCCAAAAAGAACAATCGGGCGTATTCGAATGCCGGCTTGAGCACGCCTCTCGCGCTCATGGCCCTGCTACTGTTGCTGCTTTGTCACCAGGGCGCGTGGGGGCAGAGTGGTCGAGCCAACATCACTGGCCTGGTCACCGATTCGTCAGATGCGGCGGTTCCCGGCGCAACCGTGACGGCAATCCAAAATTCAACCGGCGTCTCGACCCCGGCGGTCACCAACGGCAACGGTGTATTCAACATCATCCAGGTGATTCCCGGGACGTACACGATCAAGGTAGAGAAAGAGGGATTCAGCTCCCAGGCGCAGAACGACTTTCTTCTGGTGGCTGAACAGAACGCGTCGCTGAATTTCCAGCTGAAGCCCGGCACGGTGAGCCAACAGGTTACGGTCAATGCGCAAGGTCAGCTGCTCAATACCGAAAACGGACAACTTGGGACAACCATCGACTCGAAACAGATTGTCGAATTGCCGCTGAACGGGCGTAATCCCGCGTCCCTGGTGCTGCTCACGGCGGGTACGGTCGATGTGTTAGGCACCAAAGCCGGCAATCATCAGCAATACACCACCTTCCCGACCGATACCGGGGCATCGGCGAACGGGGGCCGCCAGGGCAGTGTGCTCTACCTGCTGGATGGTTCCTACAACATGGACAACTACCACTTGCTGGCATCCCCGTTTCCCAACCCGGATGCGACCCAGGAATTTACTGTGATCACGAACAACTTCGATGCGCGATACGGTTTTAGCCCGGGTGGCGTGGTGAGTATCGTTACCAAGTCTGGCACCAACGCGTGGCACGGTGACGTGTTTGAGTTCCTGCGCAACGGCGACCTCAACGCCAAGGACTATTTCACGAAAACGGGCGACAACCTGAAGCAGAACCAATTCGGCGGTTCCGTGGGTGGGCCTATCGTGAAGGACAAGCTATTCATCTTCGGAAACTACCAGGCTACGAGGGCGACCTCGCAGGTAAATTCGAGCAACAACTATGCTCCGACCGCGGCCATGAAGAACGGAGATTTTTCGGCCTTTTGCCAATCGGGGTTTAATGGCGCTGGGTTGTGTATGGATACCAACCCGAACAGCGCCACCCCGGGCGACCCATACGTAACCGATCAAATCTGGACTCCTACGGCGGCAGGGAATAACGGCAACAGCGTTACGGTATCGCAGGCGGCTGCCAACCCCTCGCTTTACTACAAAAACAACTTTATAAACCCTGCAACCTTCCTCCCGGCGGCGTCCCAGATGATGGCGTTAATGCCTCTTCCCACAGATGCTTTGGGGCATATCACCTCTATCGGCTATGGCAACATCAACAACTTTAACGAGGGTACAGTTCGCGCCGATTACGATCTGAACGAGAAAAATCGCATCAGCGGACGGATGTATCTGAATTACTTCAACCAGCCCACCTTCAGTGAAAATCTCATTGCCTCAAATCGCTCCTGGATTGTGAACTGGCAGAACTATAGCGGAACCTGGACCAGGACCATCAACCCGAACATTGTCAACAATGTGACGTCGTTCTATTCGCGGATGTTTGACCACAGCAACAGCGGATTGACGGCCAACGGGAAACCGATCTGCTGGTCGCAGTACATCGCTGTAAGCGATCCAGCCACAACGCCGTGCTCGATCGAAGACTGGGCCTTCGGCAGTAACTACGAATCCGGCGGCACGAACGTTGCCGCACAAAACTTCAACGGGATCAACCGCTGGACTTGGGGTGCGGAAGAGTCGTTGAGCATTTCCAAGGGCAAGCACCTGGTGGTGGCCGGTGTAGATGTGTTGCGGCAATACTGGTATGAAAATACCGACTGGCTGGCGTTGCCCCTGGTCGATTTCAACGGAGGACCGCAGGGTCAATTCACCGGTTCCAGCTGGGCCGACTTCCTGCTTGGCGATGAGTCCAACTTCGAACAGGGGGGAGGCGAGTCCAACGCGATTCATGGCTGGATGGTTGCACCGTATATCTCCGACACCATCAAGCTAAAACCGAATTTGACGGTGACCGTCGGCCTGCGTTGGGAGCCATGGATCGCTCCTTACACCGCCAGCGGACGCATCTCCATGTACATACCCGGCCGCCAAAGTTCGCGCTACCCGAATGCTCCGGTGGGTATGGTTTTCCCGGGTGACGCGGGCGTGCCCAGCGCCGGTCTGCCGAGTGACTACTGGCGGTATTTCGATCCGCGCTTTAGTGTAGCGTGGCAGCCGGGCTTTCTATCCAACACCTCGATCCGCGCGGCTTTCGGAGTCTATGCCACGCCCGTCGACTATGCTTCCTGGAACCACTCGGCGGACGTTGCACCCTTCAGCCCAACTTATAACTTCACTACCGCTTCGATTGTGAACGGCAGTGCCATTCCAATCATCCCACTGGCAAGTCCCTGGTCCGTTTACAATCCCGTCGGCAACACGAGTCCCTTCCCCCCGTTTGCCGCTCCCAACAGTGCTCCCGGCGCAAGTGCACCATTCTTCGGCCCGATTAACATTCAGAACGCCTGGACTCCAAACTACATCGATTCTCAAACTCTGAGCTGGAATGTGAGTGTCGAGCGTCAGTTTGGCGTCGGGTGGCTGGCACGCGTGGCGTATGTCGGTAGCAGCTCTATCAACCAGTCGCTGCCTGAGGACCAGAACTATGGTCAATTCTTTGGAGCGGGCGACCCGGCCAATGGAACACGCCTGAACCCGGACTTTAGCCAGGTGCTGGTGGTTAATTCCAATGGCTCGGCCTCCTATGATTCCCTGCAGGCAACTTTGAACAAAAGGTTCTCTCATGGGCTGACGTTCTCTGCGAATTACACCTGGGCCCACACCATCGACGAGGCTGCTTATTCGACAACCGCGTTCACGGGTAGTGTTCCCAATCCTCGCTGCATTCCATGCAACCGCGCGAATTCACAGCTGGATGTGCCGCAAGTATTCGTAGCTAATGGGATCTATCAGACTCCAACGCCGGAGAGCTGGAACTTTCTGGCTCGGGAGTTTCTCGGTGGCTGGGAACTGAGCGGGATTTATCGAGCGCAGTCCGGAATCCCGATCAACATTACTTCGGGACAAACAACGGCATGGGACGATGTGGGGAACGACTACCCGGATTGGGCCCCGGGGGTCCATTCCGTCACCACCCACAAGGGCAACATCACTAATTACCTCGATCCCAAAAACTTTGTCTTCGCCCAGCAAGGGGAAAAAGGCAACGTTGGCCGCGATCCGCGAGGGTCGTTCGGTCCAGGGGTTAACACCTGGGATTTGGCGTTTAGCAAGAATTTCCCATTCGGCGAACGATTTCGTTTCCAGTTTCGTTGGGAGATGTACAACGCATTTAACCGCGTGACTCTTGCAAATCCTAACTCCACTCTCAACAATGGGCAGTTCGGACTTATCAATAGCACCAACACCAGCTTTCCAGCTCGCGTAATGCAGGTAGCGGGGAAGATTTACTTCTAACCTGTAGTCATAAAAGAAAGAGGGCACCCTTCGGGGTGCCCCGTTTCTTTTAGCGATGCAGCGGCATTACCGCGTCATAAGAGGCGAAGGAAGAAACCACTACGGTCTTGTGCCTAACACCGTGTACTCGCGGCACCCTGTTTGTTTGTCGTGGGCCGCGGGATATATACCATCCAGATGATTCGCGCCCCGGCCGATCAGGCTCGAGCGGAATCCTCTTCGAGGCCGAAGTCCGCGAAAGCCGTTCAACTATTTCTTATACGTCTTCTCAAAGCCATTTCGCGAGTTGACAACCGTAAAGCTACCATCCGCCGACGCAGAGGCCTTGATCCAATGTCCATCCGAATTGTCATCAATATTCGCAACAAAATCAGCCGCTGAGCTATGCTCCGGCCCGGCAGCAATTGAGTAATGCAGCTGCCACAGATCCTGCAATCCAGGCGAGTCATGCACGATTTGCCACGCGGTCGCGTCACCGCCCTTGTGAGTGCTGTTGATGTTGACGGCTACGCGCGGATGCAGGGCGTCGACCATGGCCTTGGAGTTCGAAAGTGCGAAGCCATGATGGCTGATAAGAAACAGATCAACCTCTCCCAGCAAATTCCTCGGGCAAACCAAGGGCAGCTCTTTTCTCCTGGTCAGATCGCCCAGGTCGAGAAACTTAAATCTCCCATATTTCACCATCATGCCGACCGACGCCGCATTCTCGCTGGGATCCACGGGCGCCGCTGGCTCCGACGCACAGTACGGGTTGGGCTGCCCCGCACCGGGCAAGGGTGAGGTGATGGCTTTGCCTGCCGCCGCAACGATCTCAACGTTGATGCCGGGAATCGGTATTGTGTCGCCCGGCTTGACGACGATATGCCGGGTGGTCCCAATTGCCTGGAGATACGCAGCGTATCCCTCCGGAGCTAACTCATCATTCTCAGTATTCGGTCCATGGTCGGCAAAGGCGCCCACCTTGATCTGTTTGAGCAGTTGAGGCACGCCGCCGACATGATCGGTGTGGTAGTGCGTGATCACGACGTAATCGATCTTCTTCACGTTCGCGCTTTTCGCTGCAGCCGCGATTCGATTCGCATCCCGATCGTTTAACCCCGGCCACCCTGTGTCAACCAGCATCGATCCGCCGGTAGGGGATACGATCAATGTCGACTGCCCACCCTCGACGTCGATGAAGTAGATCTGCAGTGGCTTGGTCTGTGCAGTGGCAGAGAGCAGACCGGCGGCACAGATAGCAAAGAAGCTGAGAAACGAGCGCATGGACACTCCTTGAGCGAGCAAACCACGCCCGCCCTCGCTGGGATTGGAGAAGCTGGCACTACGATTGAAAAGATCTATCGCACAGCTGCAGGGACGCGGCACTCCTCGCACAAGGCGATCACGGTAGATACCAATTCTTCGATCTGCCGCTGATAGATCTCATCGAACGAGAGCGTTGGCCGGCGCATACGCGCGGTGGGGACAATGCCTCGCCTCTGCAAAACTCGCTTCTCAATGTGAACGGCGAGTTCCACGTGTTGGACCGCGAATGCAATGTAAGGGATCAGCCTGTAAAAGAGCGCTCTCGCCTCTTGTCTCTTCCCTTGACGGTAGAGATCGTGCACCCGCACATACACCTCCAGGCAGGCGTTCCCCGGCATCATGGCGGAAGCTCCGTGATCCAGGCCGTCCACCATGGCAATGCCGCCCAGGCCATAAATGATCTGGACCTGCCCCTTGGTCTGCTGAACGATGTCCGCACATTTAGCTCCAGGTAGGGTTACCTCGAGCTTGGCAAATGCGAAGTTGGCATGTTTCTCAGCCAGGTCCACAAGGATTTTTGCGGGTAGCCCGGCGCCCGTGAAATCCGCGTCCTGCAGCATGACAGGAAGACTGACTGCTTTGCACAGCTCACTATAGAAACCCGCGATCTCTGTTCCCGGCAAGGCAACGGTACGGGGAGGCGTGACCATAACGCAGTCGGCGCCTAATTTCTCCGCGTATCGAGAAAACTCGATTGTCGTGTAGGTCGATCCGCAGCTCGTTGCTGCAATGGTCGGGATGCGCTTCCGAGTGTGCTCCACAAGCACCTCGACAAAGTGATATCGCTCACCATCGGACAGCTTGTAATATTCCCCGCCAAAACCCGGTCCGCATACTGCCGCGGCGCCGCCTTCAATTGCAAAGTCGATTTGCCTGCGAAGTGCATCGTCGTCAATGGATTCGTCTTCGCGAAACGTCGTTACCAGCACTGGCGTAATACCGTTAAGTCGCAGCATCGTTCTTCCCTAGTCACTCGAGGTTGATAGTAAAAGCCACCCGGCGCACGAGTTGTTCAAAGCATGAACCTGCTTTAAATGGCGCGCACGCAGAAAAGTCCCACTTAGCCATTGGATGGAGAGAGCAATTCTTATGATGGCAGATTCAGCGGAAATTGAACTCTTCGGCTTCGCGAAATTCAGGCTTCGCGCATCGGCGACCACGCCGTCTTTTCCCCTGGGATCTCTCGACTCCAACTA
Organism: uncultured Acidobacteriaceae bacterium; assembly: GCA_963746595.1. Lineage (GTDB taxonomy): Bacteria > Acidobacteriota > Terriglobia > Terriglobales > Acidobacteriaceae > PALSA-350. The sequence goes on along the minus strand of CAVVBS010000004.1, from coordinate 232,862 downwards.
AGGAAGGCGGTGGAAGACCAAATGTCCATCCCGCATGCATGTGCAGCGAATATATGCCTCTGTTTTGGGCATGTCAAGTAATTCGGAATGAAGACCGAATCTCTCGGATATCGGTCTTCGTGGCGAAAGAGAATCAACCCGCGTGCAGCGCAGACTGTACAATTTCGGTTAGCAATGTCCAAGGTTTACTCATGTCGGGCTGCCTCTTTTGCTGCTTCTTTCGTCGGCGGCCACGGCCGTGACGCCTATCTATCGCGAGGTGCCGCCCGCCGAATCGGGGGTCACCTGGGTACACGAAAGCGGCCGCTCCCCAAAGCGATATCTGCCGGAAACCGTAGGCGCCGGCGTCGCAATCTTTGATTACGACAACGATGGCTGGATGGACATTCTCCTGGTCAACTCCGGCCCTTCCACCTTTTACGATCCCCACGCGCCGCTTCCCTTTGCTCTTTATCGCAACAATCACGATGGCACCTTCAGCGACGTGACCCAAAAGGCAGGCATCACCACGCCCCTCTATGGCATGGGTGTGGCCATTGGCGACTATGACCATGACGGCTACGAGGACATCTTCATCTCTGGCGTAGGCAAGTTCGTTCTCTATCACAACAACGGGAACGGAACCTTTACCGATGTCACCGCCTCCAGCGGCATGCAAGCTACGCAATGGGGAAGCAGCCCGCTTTGGTTTGACTACGACAATGATGGGAAGCTGGACCTGTTTGTCGGTGAATTTGCCGACTACTCGAATAACCGGCTTTGCAGCCAGGCTGAATCTTATGGCGGGATGGGCAAGGACGGTGCGACGGCCGCGTTCTGGCTACCGCTATTGCAATCCACGAGTGCTTACGCCAATGCCCAGTCATCTCTATCGAAACCTCGGTGATGGGAAGTTCCAGGACGTAAGCCAGAACACCGGTATTTCCTCCCAGCCGGGCAAAGCATGGGGCGTGGTGGCGGCGGATATCAATAACGATGGCTACACAGACCTGTTTGTTTCCAATGACACCATGCCAAATTTCCTGTGGGCAAACCGCAAAGGAAAAACCTTCGAGCAAATTGGTCTCGAGGCCGGCGTGGCATACAGCATTGATGGGCTGCCTCGCTCCGGCATGGGAGTAGACGCAGGAGACTTCAACCATGACGGCCTGGAAGATCTGGTCGTCGCCAATATAGACCTGCAGACTGCCTCGCTCTATGCGAACCGTGGCCATGAAATGTTCGACGACGTCAAGGACAGCACTGGCCTGGGCCGGGCGACGTTGTGGCTGAGCGGCTGGGGATTGCGTTTTCTCGATTATGACAACGACGGTTGGTTAGACCTGGTTCTATCCAATGGTCATCCCGACGACTTCGTCGGCGAGGAAACAAGAGGGATCAAATACCGCCAACCGCTCCTTCTCCTGCACAACATCCAGGGAACAAAGCTCCAGAACGTAAGCGATGTTGCGGGCCCGGCCTTTCAACGTGACTATTCGGCCAGAGGCTTAGCCGTTGGAGACTTGAATAATGACGGCTATCCCGACGTCGTCTTGACCGAAAATGGCGGTCCGGTGCATGTGCTGATGAATACGGCGCAGGCAGGAAACAATTGGCTTGGTCTTAGCCTGGTGGCAAAGACTGCAAATTCCGCTGCTGTGGGAGCAGTCTTGCGATGGAGCCTCGGTGGGAAAGTTCTGACTCGGCAAAAAACAGCAGGTGGCAGCTTTCTGTCGAGCCATGATCCTCGCGAGATCATCGGCGCCGGCAAAGGGCACATCGATTGGGTGGAGGTGCAGTGGCCAGGGCCAAGCCACCATGTTGACCGCGTTCTGCATCCCGCCATGAATCGCTACCTGGTCATTACTGAAGGCCAGCAACCGATGAAAGTTACCCGTCCCGCTCCATAACCGAGGGTTCGCTGCGATGTTGCAAGACCGACAGGTAATATAGACGAGATGATCGGTGATAATCAGAACGAACAACACGGTGACGGCATGCTGATGAGCGGCAGAACACTAGTAAAACTACTAGTGTTGCACAAGAAATGCTCTATGAATCTCTAATCCTTGTCCGATTTCACGGGCTATACTGCTGCGAGATCACTCCTCAGGAGCCCGTTTGACTCCCTTAGTGCTGGTCTGCCTGGGATTTAAGAATGCTCGAGCGAGATTCTCACGAAGAGCAAGACGTCTACGCTCAAGAGCGCACGTGGAGCGGGGCTTTTGAACGTCTTGCCGTTGGTGTCGCCCAACTGACCCTGGATGGCAGGCTGTTGAGTGCAAACACGCAGATGTGTGAAATGATTGGGCAGCCAGAGAGCAAGCTCCTGGAGAAAAGCCTCAACGAGTTGTTTCTACCACACGAATCATGGCTCGATTCCGAAGGCGGGCTGGACCGGCTGATCGCTGGTGAGATACAACACTACTCGACCAAGATGAGTCTTAGGGCAGCTGGACAGCCAGTCTGGGTGGATATGGTGTTTTCATTGGTACGCGACAATGTTACAAACAATCCTCGGAGCTTGACTGCGGTCGCCAAAGATATCACCTTCCTTAAGCGGGCCGAGGATGACCTGCGCGATGCCGAAGTGGCACGCGATGAGCTGAGCCGCAGGATGCTGAATGCACGCGAGGCGGAGCGCACCAGCATTGCGAGAGAGCTTCACGACGATATTGGACAGTCGCTGGCGGTACTGAAGATTCAGTTGCTCCGTGCAGGTCAGCCCGTCTCGGGCCATCCTGAGATGGCGCACGCCAGCCTCAAAGATCTATCTGTCAAGCTGGAAAAGATCATCAACAAGGTAAGCCATCTTTCGCACAACCTGCACTCCTCGGAGCTGGAGTTGCTCGGCCTGGCTGTCGCAGTCAGGGGCCATTGCCGCGAATGCTCGGAGCAGCTAGATATCCCGATCCATTGTTCCTGCGATCACCTTGAGGAGAAATTGGACGGCATGATCGCGTTGGCCTTCCTCAGGGTGCTGCAGGAAGGATTGCATAATATCGTGAAGCACAGCGGCGCCGCGGGCGTCACGGTTCGATTGACTTGCTCTGGCCACGAACTCAACCTGGAAATACGCGATGACGGCGTTGGCTTCGATGTCGAGGCCGCGAGGCTCGCTGCGGGGCTGGGGCTCATCAGCATGCGTGAGCGAATCCATCTGATTGGCGGCGAATTCCAAATCTTGTCCAGTCCAGGGCAGGGCACGACGATCACAGCCAGCGCCCCAATCGCCAAACAAACACCTTAGGTCTCTCCCGCCGAGCCGGCACCGCTGCTCGTTACCACGATTCACGGCTGTTATAACCCCAGGCGCTATCATTGTGGAGGCCGGGTACGGTCGTTTGCGGGCGGCTCACGATGACCGATACAAGCATCTCCCATTACCGCGGATTAGAGAAGATCGGCGGCGGCGGTATGGGTGTGGTGTACAAGGCAGAAGACACGCTCCTTCACCGGTCCGTGGCGCTCAAGTTCCTTCCCGATAACTTCGCCAACGACGGCGCCGCGCTGGAGCGCTTTCGGCGCGAGGCACGCGCTGCTTCCGCGCTCAACCATCCTAATATCTGCACGATTTATGAGATCGCCGAGGAAGGCGGGCGTACGTTCATCGCCATGGAGTTCATGGATGGTGAAACGCTGAAACACTTGATTCAGGAAAACTCGCTTTCCATCGAGCGAGTCATCGAAATCGCCATCGATGTAGCGGACGCACTCGAAGCGGCACACGAAAAAGGTATTATCCACCGCGACATCAAACCGGCGAACGTCTTCGTGACCAAACGGGGCAACGCTAAGGTTTTGGACTTCGGTCTGGCAAAGATGATCCCGCTCAAGGAGCTGGCCGCGAGCCGGGGCGGAGTCCTTTCGCGAGCAACAGCAGCTTACCGACGGGCTGGGAGCAGCGCTGGGGACGGCGGCCTACATGTCGCCGGAGCAGGCGCTGGGCAAGCCGGTCGACGCGCGCAGCGATCTCTTCTCTTTCGGCATCCTGCTTTACGAGATGTGCACCGGCCGCTCGCCCTTCCCCGGAGATACGACCGGAGAGCTTCTGATCTCCATCGTCCAGCATGTTCAGCTCACCCCAGCGCAACTGAATCCCGATATTCCGCAGGGGTTAGCGCGCATCATCGATCGGTGCCTACAGAAGGACCGGAATCTCCGCTACCAGCACGCGAGCGAGATCCGCGCGGACCTGAAGGAAGTGCAACGTAACCCGCTGGCAGAGATTGCCACTCCCTCCCTGCCAGCTGGAATAACTTCCTCGGGCCCTGCATCTTCAGGGTCCCGGACATTTGCGGGTGCTGCTTCCGGCGGCGCGAGCTCCGCATCCGCAACTACGGAGTCCAAGCCTCTACACGCCATACGGCGACGGTGGCTGCTGGCCTTTTCGGGACTGCTAATAGTTGCCGCCGTGTTGCTGGCTTTTTTCCTGACAGCCCCGCTGCCCGTGCCGAAGGCCGCAAATTACGTGCAGCTCACCCACGACGGTCAACCCAAGGCCCTGGTCGGTACCGATGGCTCGCGGCTATATCTCGGTTTTGCCAGAACCATCAACTACAGCGCTACCACCGGCATCATGCAGATGTCTGCTTCGGGCGGCGAGCCGATCCGGATTACGGCCGCTTCCACAGCCGTTCTCCCGTTGAACGTCTCGCAGGATGGATCCGAAATTCTAGTCAAAGACAACCAGGGCACGGACTATCGAGGTGAACTTTTGGAGACTCCCCATCCTCGGAGGGTCGCCCCGCCGATTGGGCGGTATTGTCGCACAGGACGCGGCTTGGTCTCCCGATGGCAAGAGCCTGGTTTACGCCGACGGAAACGAATTGTTTCTGGCCAGGAGTGATGGGACGGAATCGCGAAAGTTAGTTTCTCTGACGGGCCGAGGCTTTTATCCCGCATGGTCACCCGGCGGAACGAAACTCAGGTTTACGGTCATCGATGACAAGACCCGCGGAAATTCATTGTGGGAGGTTTCAGCGCAGGGAACTCATCTGCACCCATTGTTTCCCGCATGGCACAATCCTCCAGACGAATGCTGCGGTAAATGGACGACGGACGGCAAATACTTCGTTTTCGAATCTCAGGGGCAAATCTGGGCACTTTCCGAAGAGGGAACCTTCCTTCATCGATCCACGGGCAAACCCATCCAGCTAACTTCGAGCCCGCTCAGCTTGTTCACTCCGCTTCCGAGCAAAGATGGCAAAAAGCTTTTCGTGGTGGGCCGGAGTTACCGCGGTGAACTGCAGCGTGGTGAATCTAAGTCCGGCTCGTTTGCATCTTTTCTCTCCGGCATCTCTGCCGAGGACGTCGTGTTTTCCAAAGACGGCCAATGGTTGGCCTACGTATCCTACCCCGAAGGAATCCTCTGGCGCAGCAAGCCGGATGGCACCCAGAAAATACAGCTCAGCCCCGCTCCGCTGTTTGCCGCGCTGCCGCGCTGGTCGCCGGATGGCAAACAAATTGTGTTTTATAACTACTCAGTCGGCGAACCAGGAAGGATCTACGTGGTTCCATCCCACGGCGGCACTCCCCAGCAACTGCTGCCGGCAGATCCTGAGCCTAAGCAGGATCCGGACTGGTCGCCGGACGGTGACAAAATTATCTTCGGCAGCGTACCCGCGGACAATGATTCTGCCCTCCGTGTGCTCGATCTGAATACCCACCATGTTTCCGTACTGCCCGGTTCTCGAGGTCTGTTCTCACCCCGCTGGTCGCCGGATGGCAGGTACATCGTGGCCATGCCGGCGGACTCGCTGAGCCTGGTGCTCTTCGATTTCCAGACCCAGAAGTGGTCGCAACTCGCGAGGGCAAGAGCTGGATTCCCGAACTGGTCAAGGGATGGACAGTATGTTTACTTCTTACGTTGGCTGGACCATCCCGCCGTGCTGAGAGTCAGGATCAGCGACCGCGTCGTGGAGCCGGTTTCGGACTTAACCGACCTGCCGGCTACAGGCAACATCGGCCCATGGCTGGGTCTCGGTCCGGACGATGCCCCGCTCCTGCTTAAAGATATCGGGACCCAGGATATCTACGCCCTGGATTGGGGCGAGCCCTGAAGAGGACTGACCTCTCCGCTAGCTTTGTTCGTGAGCACCAGGCGAGCGCGGCCCGTTCATTTTTTCGGTGGCTCATTTTGCATCTGTTTCAGCTTCTGCTCCAGCAGCATCTTCTGCTGTTCCTTCGTGAGCTTAGGAAACAGGAGAGCAATTGATAAACGCATACTCCACGTCGAAGTGCCGGCCGGATAGACGGCGTTGCCGTAGAACGAAGCGGAGATGTTGACCGGCTGGAATCCAAGCTTCATGATCCTGCCCACGCCGCCACCGAATGGCACCGTCCACACACCGCTGCTCCCCCTCCAGTTTGCGGTGAGAATGGGTGAGGTCGTGAGATACCAGCCCTTCTTCATGTTGTAGTTCACAAAATACTGAAGCAGGAACTGATTCACGGCCGGTTTATCGAGATTAGAATGACCGGCCACCGACCAGACATTGTTCGCTAGAAAACCAATCGTCCATGGTTTGGGCTGCACCAGCGCGACTACCGAGGGTCCCATGCTAAGTTTGCCCTGGCCTAAATAAGTCGTGTTGGTCGCAGTAGGCAACACAAGAGTCGGTCCAAGACCCCAAATCACTTTGCTTTGCTTCGGCGCCAGAAAGAAAGTGGGGTTCATGTCTCCTAAGCCGTACACCCCTGTGGTTTGCGTCGGTGGTCCGGGCGGCTGCGATACTGGGATTGGCTGATAGACAATAGGCGTTATCCAGCGGACGATGAGGTTCCAGTTGGTAGTCAGCGCGAGCGGAATCACCGGCTGAATGTTCAGGACATTTTGAATCCGATCAGCCGGTCCAATACCAAAGTTGAAATTTGGTTGGATGGGGACGCTGATGAGGCTGGCCACCGGGTTCTGCGCGGCATTTCTCAGTGCGTCGGTATTGGTCGCTGCCGCTGGCGTCTCCTCTGTGGCGACCTGAGTGCCGGGCACGCCAACCGGCGTATCTTGTGCCAAGAGAGCAATGGTGGAAAGGAGAAAGGCGGCGAGTGGCAAGCTGCCTCGCCTGAAGAATTCCATCGTGTGCGACCTCATTCTCGAGCCCCTGACCAACAGGAATCACTATCGCGGCAATCCTTCACTGACACTGTCACTGCGCCAGCTTGAAAGCGTGGAGTTGTTTCGCCGCAGTTCCAAAGTTGCCGAATTGGTAGGCTGACATCCCCACCACGGAAAACGTGAACGTAGGAAACGGTGTAACAAGCAGGGCATTCAAGTAATCTGTCGTGCCGACACCGATGGTGACGTGTGGACTGTAGTCCTTTCCTCGATGCTCGGAAAAGTAGGTCGCAACCGCATCGATAGTCGCCTGGTTAATGTCTGGATCCTGGGGCGTGGTCTTGAAAGCGGCGGCGCTGCCGAAACTGCCCGGCGCCATAAATTCGCCGATCGCCTCGAATAGTTCGTCCTGCAGCCGGATCATGTCCGCGGTCGGCTCCACCAGGATCCCGCCAAGGCCGATTTGTTTCAAAGGAATGTAGTAGTACTTGAAGGCTTTCAACTTCCAACTCAGGACCTTCTCGCTTGCCAGCACTTTGCTTGCAGCAGCAAATATCTCGTCGAGGCTTTCGCTGTGGAAATAGCCCCCTATGACCGAAATGTGCGGCGCGTGTTCATCCCCCAGTGGGTAGCCTTTGGGGAAGTTCTTAAGCAGTCCTGCATTGGCCGCCTGCGCGTGCTCGATCATCGTTGTATCCGGTTCCAGTACGATGTCGACCGCCGTGATGGGGTGTTGTTCCTTCTTCGATAACGCTTCTTTTTCTGGCGTGGCCAATGTTTCGTCTGACATGCAAACCCACCTATCACAGCTCTTGAAATCAAGAGTGCTACTTACGATCTTCGAAACCGAAGACCCGGTTCCAGTCGTTCTTTATGTCCACCACCGTCCAACCATGCTTTCCGGCTTCAGTCAGCGCGACCTCCAGCTTGCCCATCATCCCCCGCATCGTAGGCAAACTCACGCGAAGGCGAACTGAAAATAAAATGGGTGCTCGCATCACAGGGTTCCGTCGTATCGAAGACCCCGATCCGCTCTTCCGGTTTCACGAATTGAGGGTCGCCTACTGTGGTCCCCCACGAACAAAATTTACGATACTTTGTTTTGTCGGACCTTCGTTCCACGAAGCCAGCAGAGCCTCGTGGGCGTACCTTCCGATCGCGGGAATACTCGGATTTGTGGTTGTCGTCATAGTGTTTGTAGCTTCTCGGATCGGACCAACGTGACAATTCTGTTGCAGGGTCAAGCATCTCTAGCTCTTGCGGACACAACAGCATCGTCATCCCGACCGGAGCGAAGCGTCCACCCACAACTCAGGCCTCGGTTCGCCCACCCTCGTGAACATCATCAACATTGGAAATACCCTTGAAAACTGTCACTTGTGACAGGGGGAAGCGATCCTGCACGTAGAGTACGATTTCGGTAATTGCTTCTAGACGGCAGGGCCGGGCAAGGTACCGGCAAATAGATGAAAGGTCTTTCGGAAGCGTGAGACGCGGCGGTGGCCAGAAAGCTTGCGGTTCTGCTTCACCGCATATGGTTCCTTCGTAACCCAGATCGGCGCTGTAGTTTTCGGCAACCATCGGACTGCCGGGTAAGACACTGGAAGCTCAGGAACTATGCTCAACGAGTCGGGTTCTGAAGAGTGAGGTAGTACGACTTGAAAGCATCAATAATGCGGGCTTTCGTTGTAGATGATAACGAGCCTTTCCGGCGGTTCACCTGCTCGACGCTCGCCAAAATGCAGAATTTCAAGGTCATCGGCGAGGCCGCAGACGGATTAGAAGCCGTCCATAGAGCGCAGGAACTGAAGCCAGACTTGATCGTGCTCGACATCGGCCTTCCCACCCTCAATGGCATAGAAGTGGCTCGCCAAGTCCGGAAGTCCTGCCCCGAATGCAAAATACTCATTATGAGTCAAGGATCTTCCATCGACGTGGCGCAAGAAGCTTTTAACCTTGGGGCCTTGGGCTACGTTGTGAAATCACATGCGGGAAGCGAACTGTCGCTTGCGGTCGACACCGTTTGTCGGGGCGGCCGGTTTATCAGTGCGGGACTTCCCAGCCACAAATGGGCCAGCGTCACCGATGCAAAAGCTACTACCCAAACGGAAGATATATTAAGGAAGGCGGATTCGGCTCACAGCCATGTGCTACAACTCTATGACGATGACGAGGCTCTTCTCCTCGGGCTTACTGATCGTGTCGAAGCTGCTCTTAAAGCCAAAGATCCGATGATCGTGGTCGCGACCGAGTCACGCCGGACGAGTCTCCTGGCAAGATTGCAGGCACGTAGCGTGGAGGTTGCACCTGCCATCGATCAAGGCTTGTTTGTAGTGACGGATGTCGACCTGGCGCTGTCGGCATTCATGGTGAACGATCGGCCGGATCCGATCCGCCTTCGCAGCGTCCTTGGCGACCTCGTCTCTGCTGCGTCCGAAGCGGTGAGCTCGGAGCAGCCCCGAGTGGTAGTTTTTGGTGAAATTGCACCCACTTTGTGGGCGCGAGGCCACGCCGACGCAGCTATACAGTTGGAACATCTCACAGACGAATTTGCCAGGACCCGAAACGTAGAAATTCTCTGCGGGTATCTGTTAGACACCTTTCAGCGCGAACAGGTCGAGATGTACGAGAGAATCTGTTCGGAACATACGGCCGCCCAGTGAAGCTGCCCGGACGTGGTTTCACCTTCTCAACGCAGTGAGTTCTTGATTTTGGACGCCTACGCAACCGCAGGCTTGGAGTCAATTTCGCCCCTGAAAGGCACACGTGCGTGAATGGTTGTACCGCAGTTGGGCTGCGATTCGACCGACAAGGTTCCCTTGACTAGCTTCAGCCTCTCCTCCATGCTGACAAGACCAAGCCCAGGGCCCGATTTCGGCGCTTTGGCGTCGAACCCTGCGCCAAGGTCACTGACCGTGAGATGGATCTCATCCGGTGTGCCCCACAATCTTACTTCTGCATGATCGGTGCCACTGTGTTTTGCCGAATTGCGGAGAGCCTCTTGCAACACCCGGTAGAGACAAAGAGAAATGCCGGGCGGCAATGAAGTTGGAAAATCGTGGCTTTCGAACCCGATCTGCACCTTTGTCTGCTGCTCAATGTGATAGCAGAGGCTTCTCATCGCCGCCATTGGGCTTAAGTAGTCCAACTTGGTCGAGTGCAACTCGTGGGACAAGGTTTGAACATCGTTCGTTATTTCGCTCGCCTGCTTTTGTAGCTTTCCAAGATGAATCCGGATATCGGGCATTCCAGGAGGATCCTGGTGAAGTAGTTCTAGTTCGACCGCCAACATTGCCAGACGTTGCCCGATATCGTCGTGAAGCTCCCTGGCGATTCTCTTGCGTTCCTGCTCCTGGGCTTCAATCAGCTTCCGGCTCACATCGGCCAGCGCAGCCTCCGCTAGTTTGCGGTCCGTAATTTCCGTTACCATCCCCACAATACGCAGGAGTTTGCCTTCCTCGTTAAAGTGAGCACGACCGGTCCTCTCTAACCAGATGACAGAATTGTCGGGACTAACCATTCGATGGCTCACTCGAAGGTTGGGCTGTTCCGGGCTCAGCGCACTATCAGCAGCCAAAACTTTCTCTCGATCGTCAGGGTACACCTTCGCCAATATCTGACTGCCCGTAGTGCGCGGCGCCACGCCATCCGTGCACAGCATGCCGGCGTACTCTCCCGAACGCACCACTATATCGGTCGCAGCATCCCATTCGTAGGAGAACATCTTTCCCGCATACGCCGCCAAGCGAAATCGCTGCTCGCTGGCGCGTAACGCTTCTTCCGCCCGTCTTCGTTCTGTAATGTCCTCCAAAAAGGCAAACACCAGCGGGGTTCCGTCATCTTCATTCTTTAAGAGAGAGACATTCAGACGCCCCCAAACATGAGCGCCGCCTTTCGTCACATAACGCTTTTCCAGTGAGTACTGGCCGATCATGCCTGCACGGAGTTGCTGAAAGAGAGCCCAATCGTCCTGGGAATCTTCGGAATTCGCAAATTGAGAACAGTTCATCCCGCAAAGTTCGTTCTGGGCATAACCCAGCATCGAGCAAAGCGCCGGGTTCACAAGCAAGAGAGTCCCATCGAGATCCTCCACCGCAATGCCCAGGGAGGCTTGCTCAAAAAGATAGTGGAAAAGATCTTGAGCCTGTACCGGCAACGTTCGAGCTAACATGGCAACCCCGCGAGAGTTATCTCAACCTAGCACTTTCCGGCGCGAAAGTGAATTGCGTGGAAATCGGGCCCGTTATGAAAGGTGCTGCTAGATAGTGAAAGCTGCGTTCGAATATTGCAGTAACCAGCAAAAAGAGCTGGACTCCATCAGCTGGGTAATATCTTACAGTCGCCCGACCGTGCGGAGAGCATGCTTAATCGAGCCGGGAAATAGTAAGCAAACCGTAACAACTTAGGGTGCGCCGCTGACAAACTGCTGATTCCGAAGAACCGTGTCCACGGCGACCATCAGGTCTCTGGCCGCGAACATCTTTATGACAAAACCGAGCGCTCCCAGGGAGAGAGCCTCCTGCACAATGTCGGCTGACGATTCCTGGCTCAAAAACAGAATGATCGATTCGGGAGAAAGCTTGCGAATGCGTCGAGCAGCTTCAATTCCGTTCAAACCGGGCAACCCGATGTCGAGAACGATCAGTTCGGGCTTTAGTTCCTCGGCCTTCCGCACTGCTTCTAACCCGTCAGACGCTTCGCCTACGATCTCTATTTCCCGCCTTGCACCCAGAGTTGTCCGAACGAATTGGCGAAACGGTTCGTTATCGTCCACCAGGAGAGCCCTGATGAATGAACCGTCTTGGTTAGGGAGGGTGTCGCCTTGTTGGGAAAGAGGACGTACAGGCTGAGGGCCCTTTTTGGCCAACACGGCTCCTTGCATCAACAAATCCGTTTGAATTCCGCGAGAGCGGGGCCAGTCAGAACCAACGGGTACAATCCTACTCCGTTTTAACAAAGAGCCTGGAATCAACGTTTCACCCCGCTTTAACCTTGCGTGGTCACCTGAAAGCACTCTTGAGCCGGGGGATGGCCACGGTTCCGGCTCCGCCTGGGTTTTTAACGTTGCCCAGTGGGGTTGAAGCCGTATAACCTCCATGATGTGTATATCTTGCAGCCCATACGCTGTTTAGGTGCTCGCCCGAAGAGCCTCGGCTTGGTAGACGTTTGAATGACACTCTCTATTAAAGGAAGAGGGCGGTTGTGGAAGCAAAATGGCTCTCCTCGGACCTGCAAGTACGGATAAGAGCTCTCTTCTGGCCGACGGCGCTCATTGCCATCCTGCTCCTGCGAGCGCTTGTGTCTTTCACCGCAAAACCGGACTCTCCCTTGTTGGCATACGGCAGCGTCAGCTATTTTCTGCTGCTGCTCCTGGCCGCCGGTTTCGTCATTACCAACGCAATCCGAAATACCCTGGGAAGCCGGTCCTTCTGGGTGCTGCTCGCCGTTGGTTATAGCATGTGGGCGCTCGACCAATGGATTTTCCTCTTTCACCAATTCATTCTGCACACTGACGTGCCAGACAGTTCGATCGCCGACCCGGTGCTGTTTTTGCATTTAGTTCCTTTTACGGCGGCAGTGGCAAGCCTTCTCACATTGCAGGGGTCTCCCCAAAAGCTATATCGGGTCATTTCGAACTTTCTTCTCTTACTGTTCTTTTGGGGCTTCCTTTATGTGTATGCTGTCTTTCCCTACCAGTATCTGTTCTCCAATCCCACCACCTACGCGTTGCGTTTCGACCTTCTCTACCTCGTAGAAAACCTGGTGCTGATTGCCGTAGTGGGCATTTTAAGCCTGCGTGTCCAGTATCCCTGGAAAATGATTTACCTCCATTTACTGGGCGCGTCGGCTCTGTACGCCCTAAGTTCCGCCGTTGCCAATACCGCCATCGACGCCGGAGGGTACGTCTACGGCAAGATATATGGCTTGGGTTTGACCGCATCTGCCTGCTGGTTTGTCTGGGTTCCCATCCGCGCACGGCAAATCACAAAAGCTGAAATAAAAGCGGGCCGATTGACCACCCAGGGCTCGCAATTGCCGGCTTGGGCGATGCTTGTGGTGGTCATGATCTCTGTTCCCCTGGTTTGGGAGCTGTTCCAGAAAGATCAAACCGCCGGGATGCGCAGGTTTCGCCTGGTGGTGGCGATCGCTGCGATTCTATCTTTGGCCACCGTCGCCTTCGTAAGAGAACATTTCGCCAAAAGCGAATTGATTGCACAACTCAGTTTGGCAAATGATCGACTGTACCTCGCCGTGGAAGCAAGCAAGTCGATGGGCTGGGAGTGGGATCTTAAAACCGGACGCCTCTCCTGGTTTGGAGACCTGCAGAACGTGTTTGGCCTCCCGTCGAATACGTACGTGGGACGCAGGGAAGATCTTTATCGCTATGTGCACCCGGAAGATCACGAGTTGGTGGCCAAAGCGGTCGACGATGCCAGACGAAGCCGAAAACCATACGCGGCGGAATTCCGCGTAGTTCGGGTTGACGGCATAGTCCGCTGGATCACCAGCAGGGGGCAATTCTATTACGGGAGTCATGGCGATGCACAGCGCATGCTGGGTATCGCAGTCGACATCACGGAACGACGGCACACTCAAGAATCGCTTCAACTGTTCCGAAGGCTCATCGACCAGTCCAGCGACGCAATCGAGGTAGTTGACCCGGAAACATTGCGTTTCCTGGATGTGAATGACAGGGCGTGCCATGACCTTGGCTATACCCGCGACGAACTTTTGTCTCTCAACGTTCAGGATATTGATCCCATGATGAACGAAGAGGCCATGGCAAGAATTGGCATGCAGATCGACCAATCAGGGTTTGTGATTTTCGAGAGCCTACACCGCCGAAAAGATGGCTCGACCTACCCGGTGGAAATCAATCTAAAACGTGTCCAACTAGAACGCGCCTATCTCGTAAATGTGGTCCGCGATATAACTGAGCGCAAACGAGCCCAGGAGTCCCTGCGTCAAAAGAGCGAAGAGCTGACAGAAGCCCAACGTTTGGCCGGGCTAGGAAGCTGGCAATGGGATGCGCAGACGGATGCGGTGACGTGGTCAGAGGAACTTTACCGGCTGCACGGTCTTGACCCTGGATTGCCGCCGCCTCCCTTCAAGGAGTTCCCCAGCCTCTTCACCGCCGAAAGTTGGGAGCGGCTCCAGCCCGCGGTCTGGGGTGCGTTACAAGCTGGGACACCTTACGAACTTGATATGGAGCTTATCGGTTCCGGCTCTCCTGCAAAATGGGTGACTGCCCGTGGCGAACCGGTGCACGATACGAGCGGCCGATTTATCGGGCTCCGTGGCACGGTGCAAGACATCACCGCGCGCAAGCTCGCGGATGCGGTGCTGGCAAGCTTAAGCGGCAAGTTGATTGGCGCACAGGAACAGGAACGTCGCCGGATAGCCAGGGAGCTTCACGACGACATTGGTCAGCGTCTCGCACTGTTGGCTCTCGAGCTGGCCCAGCTCCAGCAAAGCGCTTCAAATCCAACTGAAGTCTCCGGGAAAATCACGTCACTCCTGGCGCAAACCTCAGAGATAGCAGCCGATGTTCAATCTTTGTCTCACGAGCTGCACTCATCAAGATTGCAGTACTTGGGTCTGGCCCCGGCGCTGAAGGGCTTTTGCCAGGAATTTAGTCAGCAGCAGCAAGTAGAAGTCAACTTCCAAGCGTGGGATCTCCCAAGCCCGTTGTCCCCGGACATTTCACTTTGCTTCTTCCGCGTCCTGCAGGAAGGTCTGCATAACGCGGCAAAACACAGCGGAGTACGCCAGTTCGAGGTGCGGCTTTGGGGAACACCCGACGATATCCATCTCACCATCAGCGACTCGGGCGTTGGCTTTGAAACGGATGTCGGGAACGCCAGTCGAGGGCTTGGCCTGATCAGCATGCAAGAGCGTCTGAAGCTGTTGCAGGGGACGCTGTCCATCAGATCGCAACTTGAGCGCGGTACAACCATCCACGCGAGTGTGCCCTACAGACCGAATCAATGATCGCCATGCCAGACTCCTCGTCCGGATAGGCGGCTCCGCTTATTTGTTAAACGAAAAAATCTGCTTCCAGTCCTTCTCCATGCTGATTACGACCCAGCCATTCTTCTTCGCCTGCGTCATGAGTGCATCGGGGAATGCTCCGACGTGAGTATCTGGCAACCCTCCGGCCGGGCCGTAGGCGTACTCGCGCACCGCATCGTCGTGATACACCAGCATCATGAGCCGCGCTCCGCCTCCGGCTTGCGTCCATTGCAGCATCTCGGCATCGCCGCTGGAATTACCGAACGCGGCAATGGGCCGCTTGCCGATGAAAAGGTCGATCCCGACAGCCTTACCGGGTCCGTCGTCAACGAAAAACACTTTGGGCTCGCGCATCAGCTCCGGTTCGCCGTCTACTTCCTTGTATGTGGTCACAATGCTCGACCCCACCACCTGCTCCGGTGGGACGCCGTAAACTCGTTCGCTGTATGCCCGCACAAAAGCCTGTCCCCCTCCGGTTACGATGTAAGTCCTGAAGCCTTTCTCGCGCAGATAGCGCATCACCTCTAACATCGGTTGGTAGACGAGGTCGGTGTAAAGGCAATGAAAGCGCGGGGCTTTCGCCGTGGTTATCCACTGCGTGACCAGGTCCTCAAACGCCTTCGTACTCATCCCGGCGTGGGTCACAGCGATAATGCGCAGCCAGTCGGCCTCAGAGAACTTGCCCATTGCCTGGTGATCCCCTTCAAGGACCGCTTTGAAGGGTTGCTGCTGCTTCCATTCCGGATGTTGTGGCGCAAGCTTGCCTACGCGATCGAGCGCAAACATCCCTTGGCCGTATAAAGGGTGTTCCGTCCAAAGCGTGCCGTCCTGGTCAAATGTGGCGATGCGATCGCCTGGCTCAACATACTTGGGGCTCTGTTTGTCGGTTGTGTCCTGAACGAACGCGAGGATGGCCTGTTTCGCAGGGCCGTCATTCCAGGATGGCAGAGGATCGCTTTGGCCCCTCGCGTGGCCAACGCCGAGCACCACTACGAATAGCAGTGCCGCCGATTTGAAGTTCCGTACACAACGAAAATAAAGATGATTCATATAGCTTCCATTCCGGAAACTAAACCTTTGTATGGCTCTGCGCGAGCAATCCCACTTCACTTGTATTTGCCATTTCATGCTCTGCGCAACTGTCAAATGGGACAGTTTTCCCTACAAGTTCTGCTAGTTCCCGGCACGCCCAACAACATGCGATGCTTATCTCGCGAATTGACAAAGTGAGAATCAGGCCGGTAGGTCGTGAACGCCGGAATGAGGAGAAGCAATATGAGCACAGCTTTGAGCGGCGGGTTCGGTGTCCACTTTGACTGAGGGTCAGGTGCATGCCATCGGCGTGGATGCCTACATTTACTTCTATCCGCCCATTACGAGGGACCTGACGGGCAAGGATAAGGAAGCGACTGGCTTCCCGCCCCGAAAGCGCCATTCAATCTGACCATGCGCCTCTACGCACCGCAGGCCGGCGCACTGACCGGAAAATGGAATCCGCCTCCGATTAAGAAAGAATAGACTCCCTTGCCCGTTGCTACCCGTTAAAGCAATCTGCGCCAAAGTCAGCGACCCCGGATTTGCTAAAGTAGACCAGCACAGCCGAGGTTGTTGACACCCTGCAGACCGCTCTTTTTCGACCTGGGAGGTAATCGAATGCCCGAAGCTGGTGGTTCCAACATCGAAATCGCGCACCACCTCACCGAGCACGAGGAATCAGAGGCTACGCGGCACACGATATTGGAGATCGTCGAGGCCCTGGTGCTCGCCATCGTCGCTATCGCCACTGCCTGGAGCGGCTATCAGGCGGCCCTTTGGACTGGACATCAATCAGAGCTATACGGTCAGGCCAGCAGAATGCGAGTCCAGGCCGAGGGAGTCGCCACGTATGCCAACCAGGAGCGTTTGTACAACGCGTCCACCGTGGTTGAGTGGCTGGAGGCCGAAGCCCACAACGACAAGAAGCTGAGCGCCCTCTTCGAAAGGCGCTTTCTTCCTGAGTTTCGTCCCGCCTTTGAAGCCTGGAAGAAAACTGACCCTCTCAACAATCCGAATGCTCCAGCAGGTCCCCAACTTATGCCGGAATTCCGAAGCGCAAAGACGCAAGAGGCTATCAAGTTGAACGATCGAGCCACAGAAGCCTTCGAGCAAGGTACAAAAGGGCGTGAATTCGCCGATCAATACGTCCGAGCAACGGTCACGTTGGCGACCGTCCTGCTGCTCGTTGCGATCAGCCAGCGCTTCAGAACCAGAAACGTCCGCGTCGCGCTGGCCGCCATCGCCATGTTTCTGCTGTGCTTCCCGGTCTACCACATTCTTACGTTACCCCGAGCTTAGAAGAGACTGTCGGCCGACTTTGCCCTCCCTCGCCGAAGCAAGGATCGAGTGGTCTGTGAACGAAAGCTTCCTTTACCAAACGCACGAGGTCATCATTCAAGGTGTCTTTTTTGCGTTGATGATGGCGGCCACGGAGGCAGGGTACCGATTCGGCCGTAGGTCTGAGACAGATGTCCCGGAGAAAACCAAGTCGCAGATCGCCATTGTCGAAGCCGCCCTGCTTGGAGTGCTCGCTCTCCTTCTGGGATTTACCATGTCGATGGCGGTGTCTCGATTCGAGATCCGCAAGCAACTCGTTCTCGAAGAGGCGGATGCTATCGGCACCTCTCTTCTTCGAGCCCAATTGCTCCCCTCGACCGCAGGAATCGAGATTGAGGGCCTTCTCAGACAGTACGTCAACGTCCGGATGCAGTATGGGAATGCAGGCAACGATCTCCCGCGTCTCCAGCAGCTAAACACACAAACCACGCAATTACAGACGCAACTCTGGACCAGGGCGACTGCGTACGCGCAACAGAACCCTAATCCGGTCACGGCCGGCTTGCTGCTGCAATCGTTAAATCAGGCTTTCGACGTGGGGGAAGCTCGCTGGATGGCCTTTCAGAATCATGTGCCGGAGAGCGTGATCTACGTCAATGGCGCCGTGAGTTTGCTGTCAGCTATGCTGGTCGGCTATTCGTTCGGTGTGAGCGGGCGAAGAAACATCTTTTCCATGTGTGTGCTGGCGCTTTCCATTACCCTCGTCCTTGCCGTGATCATCGACCTCGACCGCCCCCGTTCTGGCTTCATTCGTGGAAGCCAGCAACCCATGATTGACCTGCTGCACCGGCGTTAGGTGTGACCGTTTAAGACTGTCATTTGTGACAGGTGCGCCACCGTGGTCCTGGGAGTAGCATTCCCAGTGAGAGACAGTAGGTACGCGCGGACACCATGACACAGCTACTGCAGGGCAACTCCAAGCGCGTCGAAACATCCCGCCTCGACAATCCCTGGAGCTTCCTGGATCTGCCCCACAACGATAGTGAACACTTGGTTATCCTTACTGCCGCTGCGGTTGCCGTGACGTGGCTCCCTCTGGCTGTATTATCTGCCCTTCGTGGGGGTACTACATTTCTTTCGTTCCTCACCGATTACGCATCTCAATCGCGCTTCCTCATCATTCTTCCGGTGCTGATTTTGGGGTCGCCCGGTCTGCATAAGCGTGTGGCCAGGGTAGCCCACCATCTCGAAGATTTCGTTCTGGAGAGCCAACTCTCCACGTTTAACGCTGATTGGGCGTCGTTCGAGAGACTCCGCAATTCCCCCATCGCCAAAGTCGTGATGGTGTTGCTGACGTACGCAATTGCCGTATGGCTCGCTCAATATATAAGCCCGGAAGGCGCAGAGATTGTCGATTGGTTCAAAGGCGCCGGCGGTTTTCGCTGGCTCTCGCCGGCGGGTACCTGGGCACTCTTTGTCAGCTATCCGATTGCGGCCTTCTTCACCCTGCTTTGGCTGTGGAGACAATTACTTTGGACGCGATTCATGTGGGCCGCGGCGCGGTTGAACCTTCGTCTCATCGCCGCCCATCCCGATGGTGTGGGAGGCCTTGGGTTTGTCGAGTCCGCTCTGCGCGGGCAACAGCCTTTTAGCTTCTGCCTGGGTGCAGCCCTGGCTGGCGCCGTCGCCAATCGAATGTTCCATCACGGCCAAAAGCTGACTTCGTTTGGCGACGTTGCGGCGGTTCTCGTGGGAGCGGTATTTCTAGTTTGTATCGCGCCCTATTTTACTTTCACTCCTGCACTGACGCAGATGAGACGTAGTGGCCTATTGAAGTATGGCGGTTTTGCACGAACCGCGGGCGAGCACTTTGAGAAGAAGTGGCTGGAGCACTCCGAAGGCATTAATCAGGATGTCCTGATGGTGGCCGACTTTTCCGCTGTAAATGACCTCTATGGTGTCGTACGTAACGTCAATGATGTGAGCGTGCTGCCGGTCAGCCGAGTTGATCTTTACGGCCTGTTCGCGGCGGCTTTTGTGCCCGTAATTCCCGTGGTTATCGGTTCTGTACCCTTCGATGTGGTCGCTCGGGGAGCCATAAAGATGTTGTTCTAAAAAAAGCCGCTGTAAATCCTTTCCCTATGCGAGACGCCGGACCACAAGATTTGCTGGAAAGGGAAGGGAAGCAGCCGCACTCCGTTGGCGGCGGTGCAACTTCAAACGACGTAATGACGCGTTGGAGGGATAAAATGAGCAGCATGGCGTCTCAGGAAATCACGCACACGCAAGCGCCGCCGGATATGTTGTGGATTCCGGGTGGGACATTCCTCATGGGTTCGGAAGACTTCTATCCCGAGGAAGGCCCTGTCCACGAGGTAAGCGTCGACGGCTTTTGGATGGATCGGCACATCGTCACCAACCAGGAGTTTGCGCGCTTCGTCGAAGCGACGGGTTATGTCACCATCGCGGAACGCGAGCTGAATCCGGCCGACTATCCTGGAGCCTCACCCGAAAATCTGGTTCCGGGAGCGTTGGTGTTCCAGAAATCGCGAGGCCCCGTGGACCTGAAGGATTACAGAAACTGGTGGGCCTGGGCACCCGGCACGAGTTGGCGCCATCCACTTGGACCCGCGAGCTCAATTACTGGCATTGAGCAGCACCCGGTCGTGCACGTGGCCTACGAGGACGCCGAAGCGTACGCGCACTGGGCGGGGAAGGAACTGCCCACGGAAGCCGAATGGGAGCGAGCCGCCCGAGGCGGCCTGGAAAGCAAGAAATTCACCTGGGGCGATGAGCATTTTCCCGGCGGCAAGGCCATGGCGAATTCATGGCAGGGCGAATTCCCCTGGCAGAATCTCCTGGTCGATGGCTTCGCGGGAACTTCTCCCGTAGGCTCCTTTCCACCCAACGGCTACGGATTACTCGACATGGCTGGAAATGTGTGGGAGTGGACCTCGGATTGGTATGTCCACAACCATGCCAACGAAATTGGTCAGGCATGCTGTGGGCCTGCGGTTAACCCGCGTATTGCTTCTTCACAGAAGAGCTACGACCCAAGGCAGCCCCAGATTCGCATTCCCCGCAAAGTCGTGAAGGGTGGTTCGCACTTGTGTGCTCCCAACTACTGCCTTCGTTACCGCCCCGCGGCGCGCCAACCGCAGATGATCGACACCGGCATGAGCCATATCGGGTTTCGCTGCATCATACGAGCGGCGGAAGCGCCACCCCAGATGGAAGTCTCCCTGGAAACACCTCAGGATCAACCGGAACCGTCATCGCTACATAAGATGAAGACTTCAATCAAGGGGGTCTTCAAGCAGTTCAGGATCATCCGGCGGGCTCTTATCCACCCTGATGTACCATGGCACGCGAAAGCGGTCGCCGGGTGTGCCGTTCTTTATGTTCTCAGTCCGGTCCAGATCATCCCAAACTTCATCCCGGTTATCGGGCAGATGGACGATGTTCTGATCGTCACCCTGGGAATCAAATACCTCAGACGGCATGTTCCTCAAAGTGTTCTCGATGAGTGTGAAAGCAAGTCACGCAAACTTCGCAAACCCAAAATAAAGCTGAACCCGGTAAAGCATCCCCTTCCGAGTTAAGAAACATCACTTCCTCTACCCAGGATGATCCTCGCCCGCGCAGGCGCCTGACCTAAAGCTCCGCCTGGAGGGAGCTGTACGTTGTAACCGTCCCCGGATGAAGGTGTAAGCCTCCACGATCGCACATCCCGCAGGCTGGCCTGAGCTTGTCGAAGGGGACGGCAGAGAATCAGTCTTGTCCCGATTAGGTTCTTCCCATCGGCTGATTTGGGCAGCACTCGCTGAAAACCAAATCGGCTACGCCTGTGATTCTTTCAGCCACTAGCCAATTCCTCCTGGAAGCACCACCCCACCCTTGTCATCCCGCCTGCCCCGGCGTGCCGTGGGAGCGAAGCCGAGGGACCTGCTGTGCGCCCTTCCCGAACGCAAATGCTGCTGGCATTTATCCAAAGCCAACCCAATTCTCTTTGCGAGTTAGCCCGGCAACATAAATCAATTAATTACCCGCTCATCCTGAGCCCCATTTATTAGGACTTATTTGGGCAGCTGGCTGAGAGAGGTTTTGCCCCGGCCTGCGTGTCCTCGCTACAGACACTGTTAGTCCAGACGAGATGCCACTTGACAACTGGCCCTACCTCTTTTCGCGAAAAGAGCCACTACGCAAATTACGCTCTTTTACGCATAGAGACTCCACCGGCGCGGGGCCTTAGTTCGCTAGTTCGCTTTTCGCTTAGTTCGCTTGTTCGCTTAGTTCGCACATTTCTGCACCGGAACAAAAAAGAACGAGGAGAATGCGGGAGAGTCGGAAACGCTCGTGTAATTAAAGATCGCATGCTTGTTGCCTAGGGCCACCTTAGGGACCCGCCTCTATCGTGAAGCCGGCTCGTGCCGAAAGTTTGCAAACAGGACATACACGCTGATCGCCAGCGTCCACAGCGGAAACACTAGCGGCGCCCAGCCGAACCGTCCGATGCTCAGGAGCAGAAAAAGCGCCAGCGCATAACCGACCAACGCCATCCAGCGCGGGAACGTTCCGACGCGGATCGCGAGCGTGCAGGTCGAGAACATGAACACTCCCGCCATCCTCAGCGCGTAGACGTTGACTAACTCGTAGGCCGTGGTTCGGGCAAAGGTGTAGACGCCGGAGTTCATCATCTCTCCCGGAAACGCTTCGTACGCCATCATGAGAGCACCCGTCACCGCCGAAGAGGCAAACGTGATGGCGAGAAACAGGAGCCCGCTGCCAAGGGAAACAGTGGCCAAAAAGCGGTCTTCCTTTGCCCCCATCCGATCGCGCAGCACGCCCATGAACCAGAGAAAGGCTATTCCGGCGAAGGGCAACAGATTCAGGGCCAGGCGGATGGACTTCGCACTATCAGAAAGCCACGTCCCCGGATCCCGCGGGCTGTCGGGAACAGAAAGCCGGATAAGCACCACGCTGGTGATGAACAAAATCGAGAACAGGATACCGGCGATGGCGCCCGCACGCGGGGCCTTCAATTGAGCGGCGAGGGTGGGATCTATCATCTCTTCCATAAGTCCTCCATGCGTACAAGCGATGATACACAGAAGAAATCGCGCTGCACCTGGGTGCGACACAAGGCAACGCGTTGCAAAAGAGATCTAGGCTAACCGCTGCGGAATGATTGGTTAGGATCACTGATCTTGAGCCAGCCTGTCAGATGTGACAGTTGTGGCCTTCGACCTGACGGTCTACTCTCCACATGAGTGGAGGCCCCCTGGCGCTCCCGCGGTGGCTGAGAACATCGCACGGGAGCACCTTTGCGGCTGCCTGAGCCGCTGTGAGGAAGAACCGAATGAACTTGCCAAGCTTTCCCGAAGTCGACTTGTTTTCCGCCGGCATCAACGCCCTGAACGGTGTGCTGGTGGCCCGCAACCCTTCGCACAACCGTGGTTACACCGTAGCGGGGCTATTGATCATGGCCTACTTTGGGGGGATCGGGGGCGGCATGTCGCGCGACCTGCTGTTGAATGACGTCCCTGGGCCGCTCCGGGGCCCGGACTATCTTATCGTGTGCCCGCTGATGGGTTTGCTGGGGCTGGCGATTTATCGCTACGCCGAATCGAGGGAAGAGCGGTTCCGCACCAGGACTCTGGCCTACTTCAAATCATTCACGCTACCCTGGTTCGCGATCCTTGGCGCCCACAAGGCGCTCGATCACAACCTGGGAATCTTTGCCGCGATCATGATCGGGCTGATCGCCACCACCGCGGGCGGCGTGTTCATCGACCTCTTCTCCGGGGTCACGCCTGAGATCGTGAGGCCTGCGCAGCAACTCGTGACCGCAGCTCTTCTGGCAAGCACTGTCTACACGCTGATCGCGGTGTATATGAAGAACAGCACTAGCTTCTTTCCTGTCACGCTCGTCGCGGTGCTGGTTTCGTTTGTTTTTCGCGTGGTCGCTGTCCGGGACCACTGGGGGTCCTTTATACCGCTCGTCGCGCCCGGCGAAGGGCCTGCCGCGCAGGCCTGAATGCGGCACTGCCATTTTGGCGCACACCTGAGGAGTGATCCATGAGCCCTGTTGAACCAGCGCCGAAAGACAGAGGCACGATTCTAGCCGAAGAGCGAACCGATCTGGCCCTTCAGCGCACGATCATCGCCGCGGAAAGAACACTCATGGCCTGGATCCGGACCGCCCTTTCCATGATCGGATTCGGGTTCAGCATTTACAAGTTCTTCCAATACCAGGCCGATGAAATTGCCGCCGGCAACATCCGGCGTCCGCAAGCGCCGCGCAATCTGGGATTGAGCCTCATAGCCCTGGGGACCTTGGCATTACTCGCCGCAACCTGGCAGCATCGCAAGTTTCTGAAGGCGATCGGAGCCTCCGAGAAACAGAATATGATTTCCATCTCGGTTGTCGTAGCGATGGTTGTCATTCTGATTGGACTGGTCACCTTTTACGGCGTTCTGCTGCGCCAAGGACCGTTTTAAAGTAGTTTGATTTCTACTCTGCACCACGATCCACGAAGCTAGCCTGTCGGGCTCGCCGCCTGGGTAGCCCCTCCAAAATCGTCCGGCTATGAGTGCTCCAGAGACCAGACCTTCTGGATGAGAGCGAATAAAAAAGCGCCGGTAAGCCCGAACAGAATCCACCCGTCTAGTGCCTCGAGCGGTCCCATGAGTGCCCAGCTCGGTTCCAGGTGGAGATTCGTGCCCCCTACAGTCGTCATGACGCTTATCGAGTACAGCATAGCGTCCTTGCGGTCGCCGCCCAATGTGCCCAGTAGATGGTAAGCGATAGACCACATCCACGCTTCAAGACCGTGCAGGCATATGCAGCAAAGGGAAGATCCCCCAACCACAAAGACTGACAGGGAATGGGTGAGCCGTTTTTTCCGGTCATCTTTTAGGATAGTGAGCAATCCCCGGCTGAGTTGCCCAAGGGCAAAGGAGTGGAAGACAATCGTCACAATAATGAGGGGTATACTCCATAGCCAAACGGATCTCCATGGAGCAAGTACGACAGAAGTCATAAGTAAGCCACGATAGCCAGTTAAACAACGTGGGCACGGTACCGATAACTGTCACTTAAGACAGGTACAACAATTCTTAAAAGGATTCAGGCAATATGCTACGCACAACTAGAAGTTCTGCTAATAGAATGGCCGGCACGCTGTCTATAAGCTTTTCGTCGAGGCAAACGCTATTGCTTTTTGGAAGGAGACCCTGATGGATGTCGTAGTGATTGGAGCCGGTCCGGCCGGTATGGTTGCTGCACTCAGAGCCGCAGAGTTGGGTGCCCAAACGGTTCTCGTCACCCGCGGCGAGGTAGGGGGTATGGCGGCGAATGACGGCCCCATTCCAGTGCGGGTACTTGCCCAGGCAGCGCGGTTGCTTCGAGAAGCGAAACAGCTCGGCAAGTTTGGTATCTCAGTGAGCGAGCCGATCCTGGATTATTCTCGCCTGCTCGCGCGCACCCGCGAGGTCGTCCATGACGTGCGCGAACATGCTGCACGGCGTGAGCAGCTTGAAAACGTGGGGGTTACGATTCATGACAACTCCGGCACCGCGCGCTTCATGGACCCGCACACGATCGAGACTGGGCGCGGGCTGCGGCTCCGAACAGACAAAGTCATCCTGGGCGCAGGCGGCATGAGTCGGCGGCTGCCCATTCCTGGTTTCGAATTGACTTCCACGCATAGCGATGCGTGGAGCCTCACTGCAGTTCCGCCGTCGATGATCGTCGTTGGAGCGGGAGCGACGGGCGTGCAGGTGGCATCAATTTTCCAGGCCTTAGGCTCACGGGTCCAGCTGTTTCAAGCCGGTCCCCGCATCCTGCCGACCGAGGATGAAGACATCTCCGCCGTGGTTGCAACCGCCTTCCGTGAATCGGGCATGGTCGTGCGCGAGAACTTCGGGACCATCGAGTCGTTCGAGAAGACCCCCAATGGTGTGCGGATGAACTTCACCAAGGACGGCACACGCGACAGCGCGGAAGGTGCGCTCGTGGTTGTGGCCATTGGGTGGGTGGCCGACACCGCGGGTCTGAACCTGCCGGCGGCAGGCGTCGGCACCGATGCTCGCGGCTATGTGCAGGTCGACAAGTACCTTCAGACTTCTGCGCCGCACGTCTTTGCGGCGGGTGACATCACCGGCCGTCTGATGCTTGTCCCGCAGGGGGTCCATGATGGTTTCGTCGCTGCTACCAACGCTGTGCAAGGAGCAACGATGACCATCGGAGACCTGGTAAGTCCGATTGGCAGCTTCACCGAGCCCGAGTACGCGCAGGTGGGGATAACGGAAGCGAAAGCTCGTGAAACGCACGACGTGGTAGTGTCCATTGTGCGTTTCGACGAAACCGTGCGCACGATCATCGACGGTCGCACGACCGGGTTTTGCAAGCTGATAGTTGACCGGGCGACTGGCAAAATCCTGAGTTGCCACGTTGTAGGCGAGCGCGCGGTTGAGATCGCCCAGGTGGTCGCCATTGCCATTGCCGGGGGACTCCGGGTAGACGGCATGGCTAGGATTCCGCTCTCGTTTCCCACTTACGCCGGGATCCTTGTACGAGCGGCCTACCGCGCTGCCCAGCAGATCTACCCGGAATTCCGCGGGCAGGAGACGGCCGTTGAAAGTTAACCGAATGCAGCAACCGCTGGCGTAGAGGATCTGTCCCATCAGGCCTTCAGAATCGCAATGCGTTGAATCGGACTTGTCCAAATCAGCTTTTAGTTTGGGCAGCCACGGCGTCGAATACTACCTGATCATGCCACCAGAGCTGTTCGAAGAAGGTGCGGGGGTGCCGTTGTCCCTGCGAAGACGAGAGCGTTGGTTTCAGGATGTCGCCGATGCTACGTTTCCCGTCAATGGCATCGAACATCTGCTTTTCTGTTGCGTCGATGGGCATAATGAGATCCGTATAGGAGTGGCTTCGGTTGATCAGAACCGCTGCCGCCCCGGCAGGTAGCCGTTCTTGAATGCAGATCGTTTCTGACATGCGAATGGGCACAAAGTCCATCCAGGCTTCTCCGGCAAAACTGATTGGCCGGTAAAGGCCGGGGCTATCGTCTCGATAGACGATCGCGCTGTGGCGCACCATAGTTCCCCGAAAAAGCTCCGCGGCTGCGAACTGCTCTGCCGGGGAGAGCTCTTTCATATGCAAGGCTTGAGGAAGCTGCGCCATTACGCCACATTGGGACGAATAGGGCGCCTGCTTTGCCCACCGTATGAATGAGAGTCCTGCCCGATCGATAAAGTCCAATAACTGTGGGACAGAGTACGCGCGGTCCTGCGGGTGCAGCAACGCGTCGGCTAGCGCGGCGGTTTGCTGGAAATCGGGAGCCTCCCGCAGGACAGTTTCCAGAGGATGCCCCGGCGGCAATGACTGGAGGGCCGAGATGAGATCTCCGATCCCCTGGTCTGTTGGACGGATGCCCACACGTCTGCAGAACTCCTGCAGCATGTAGATGCCGGCCCGCCCGTACGGCGCATACAACATCAGATGCATGGCTCCGTGCGGTTTGAGGACCCCACGCAGGGCTGCGAGCCCGGCATCCGGATCTGCGAGATGATGGAGAACTCCGGTGCAGACAATCTGATCGAAGCTTGTCCCTAGCTTCGACACGCCATCAATGGGAAGTTGATGAACCCGAAGATTGCTTATGCTGTGTTTCCGTTTGAGCTCTTCTGTGCATTGCACGCTCGTCTCGCTGATGTCGATGCCGGTGACCGTGGCCGCAGGCCAGCGCAGTGCATGCTTGGCTGCCTGTGATGTTCCGCAGCCCGCGATAAGAATCGAATAGTCTTCTCTGTAAGGTCTGTCGGGCCAAAACAAGTGGTAATCGGCGCGGCGCTTTTGCGGGTCTTGCCATGCGCGGCGGTATCGATCCAGACTTTCGACCGGAGCAGGGTACGGGTAGCGATTGTAGAAGTCCTGGACCTGGTCTCCTATCTCAGAGGACGGCGGGCTCGAGTCTGCTCGTTGGCTCATGGCAAATGCCGCAATCAAAAAATTCCCCGGCAGACTATTGTCAGCCGGGGAAGCCTGTCGATCAAGCGTTTTTGCTAAGGGAGGTCGTTTGACCACCCTTTAGCAGGTGGTGGGTGGATCAAGAAGCGATGCTATTTATGCCCCGCTACGGCTGCCTGCGTGTTATGCAACGACGCCATCACTGCGTCGAGGTTGAAGGAAGCAGCCTTCTGGCGAGGTGGATATTTCACATAGTTCGCTATCTGCGCCGCCACGATTGCCTGGCATTGATAAAGCTGGGGGACGTGATTGATCATCCAATCATAGTAGACATTGGAATTGAAATCGGCGCGCTCGAAGGGATCGCGACGCAGGCTGTAGATATTCGGAAGGCGCAGCTTCACCATAGGTTCTTGCCAAACCGCCGTTGAGGTTGCACGCTGGACTTCAAACACTAACTTCCAGTCGCCCGTCCGGACCGCCATGACGCCGCCGTCGTCGCTGATGTAGAAGAAGTATTCCCTGGGGCTCTCCTTCACCTTGCCAGTGAGATAGTCCAGCATGTTGAACCCGTCAATATGCACCGTGAATGTCTTGTCGCCGGCTTTATATCCGGTGAGAAGCTTGGTGCTTATGTCTGGGTCGCCTGCGGCCGCGACCAATGTTGGAAGCATATCCTGGTGGCAAACGATGCCGTTCAGCACCGAGTCGGCCTTGATCTTGCCTGGCCAGCGCATGAAACATGGAACACGCCATGCCCCTTCCCAGTTGGTGTCTTTCTGGCTGCGGAACGGTGTATTGGCGCCATCGGGCCAAGTGTCGTTCTCCGGGCCGTTGTCGGTGGAATACATGACGATCGTGTTGTCTGCAATGCCCAGTTCATCGACCTTGTTGAGGATCTCACCGATTTGCTCATCGTGGGTGACCATGCGGTCACTGTAGTCGTCCTGGCCGCTCTTGCCGCGATTCTTGTCGGCGAGGTGGGTCCTGAAATGCATAGCCGTCGAGTTGTACCACAGGAAGAAGGGCTTATCTGCTTTGACCTGCGTCTCCATCCAACCGATGGCGCGTGCCGTGATCTCCTCATCGACAGTTTCCATGCGCTTCTTGGTAAGGGGCCCCGTATCTTCAATGGTCTGCTTGCCGACGCGGCCCCAGCGGGCGTCAGTCGTTGCGTCATCCTTGTCCGTTGCGAAGCAGTGAAGGACGCCTCTCGGCCCAAATGCTGCCAGGAACTTAGGATCCTTAGGATAGTCGGGCAATTCCGGCTCTTCTTCGGCATTCAAGTGGTAGAGATTGCCAAAGAATTCGTCGAATCCATGCACGGTCGGCAAGTACTCATTGCGATCGCCGAGGTGGTTCTTGCCGAATTGGCCGGTGGCATAGCCGAGGGGCTTGAGCATTTCGGCTATGGTTGGATCTTCCGCCTGGAGGCCGACCGTGGCGCCGGGCATGCCTACTTTGGTCAAGCCAGTGCGCAGCGGGTTTTGGCCGCAAATGAAAGAAGCGCGACCGGCAGTACAGCTCTGCTGGCCGTAGTAGTCGGTAAATGTGACGCCTTCTTTGGCGACGCGATCGATATTAGGGGTGGTGTAGCCCATCATGCCTTTGCTGAAGTGACTGATGTTCCAGGTGCCGATGTCATCGCCCCAGAGGATCAGGATGTTAGGTTGTTTAGCCATGGTTTGTTCCTTTTTAGGTTGAGTATGTTGCGCTGAGGTTGTCGGCCTGGGCCAGGTATGCCTTCAAACTTGGCTGTTGGTACCGAATCCATGCGAAGGCGGGTTTGTCAGGGGGGAAGCTCTAGTCTCCGGCGAGTCGCTCCTTTACTCCTTTGCGTTGGCAGGCGATTCGATTCACCGGTCCACGGATCACCAGGTAGGGCACGATGGCCAGAATGATTGCGACCAACACTGCCTCGCCCGGATAGACGGTCCACCGGTGCTCGATGAGCTGATAGACGACGTCGAGTACGACTGCGAGAATGAACACTTTCCCTATCGATTTCCAACCGTTCTTCAGCATCGACTCGCGTTCGCCTTTGTCGGTGAACAGGCCCCAGAAATAGGGTGGCTTGCATTCCCTGGCATCCTTCAATCCATCCCGAATGGCAAAGAAAGTAGCCATGCAAGGTTGCAACAAGAGACGGAATTTCATCGGGCCCGTAACTCGTTCGACCATGTTGTGCGCGATGCGCGCCATCATAGGATCCATCGCTCTTGTCTCCTTTCAGACCGTGACTTCGGAGCCGGCGGCGGGCGCCGGCTGCCACGGCCAACGGCCTTCCATCTCCACCACGAGAGACCAGCTCAAGAAGGTCCGGGTCACAATCACCGCGGCCAGCACTCCAATATTGGTAAAGGTAGGAGCTGTAGTCACTGTCTTGATCACATCCGCAGCAACGAGAAACTCCAAGCCAAGTGAGAGGGCTCTACCCAAAGCAAGCTTGTAACGTTCATACCGGTGGCCGACTTGTTCGCGAGCGTGCACAACAAAGCTAACCGACGCCCAAAGAAATGCGCACAGGATAAGAAGAACTCCCATCGCTTCAACGGCCGAGGCCCCAACATCGATCACAGTGTGAAAGGCATTCATGCTTTCTGCGCTTTGTATCACCGTTTCATACTGCGTAACGCTGCCAACCTCTTCCGAGGGAGCCCACGACAAAACCTTGTTTCATGCTTCCTCTGCAGTTCACTCCGATCCCACGCGATTGGAAACTGTCACTTGCGACAGGTGTGGTCCACTGGTCGCTAGGAACTATGGAATCAAACCGCATTCAAACATTTTGTTCGCAATGGGGGGTGCCACTTTGTTGATAAACACAGCGCGCATCTGCGGATCGGTCTTCAGAAACTGGATTGCCTTTTGTTCCTGCGGCGAAGGAGGCTGCGGTGGCGCTTGTTTCTTTTGCCACAATTGTTCGCAGGGGGTGCTCGTATATTTCTGCACGACCTTGGCTGCGACCTTGTCCAAAATTGGGTATTGTTCCTGAGCGTGGGTTCCTGTTGCCAGGGTCAGCGCCAGTGGGGAAACTAGTAGAACCAACTTGCCCACATAACTTAGCCTTATCATTTGCTTTTCCTCGTTTCGAAACTTCGGTTATCGAAATAGTGACCAGAATGACTCAAACGGACATGGAAAAGTTTTGCAACACACCATTGGCCGAAGCCGCTCGTCTTGCCGTCTTCGGGGGAGGCGTCGAATCAACTGATCCCGCTGACCTTTCGGGTTAGTCTTTGCAGAGGGCGTGCTGGATTGTCCGGGGGGCGGGCGCGGCTGAGGTTTAGGCTAGACACTTGCATTTGTAGGGGACACTAGCAAAAGTACATAGGTGATCCTGAAAATCTGATAGTCGTTTGATCTTAGACATACCAAATAGCGCGCACATTGGTTCTCGCGGATCAAACTCTAGGCGCGCACCAACGCCACAGCAGTCAAGTCGTCGTTGCCGAGATGTTTCCCGTAATGCAACAGGTCATAGACGCGGGGCCCCGGACGGTTACCGAAGGCATATGCCTGCTGCAGCACGGTTTCACAGATTTGCGACGCCGAGTCCGCCTCGAGGTTTGCAAGCAGCTGCTCGATGCGCTTTGCGCCAAACTCGAATACTCCCCGCGGGCTCTCTATTACCGCCTTGGTCACAAGAAGCAGCCTGGCTCGTGGCTCGAATGCCAGTAGCGACGGCTCATAGGTGTTATGCGTGAAGAGGCCCAGCGGCATGCCACCCGACTGAAGGGTGCGCGCTCCCTCCGCATCATGAAATACGGCGTGAAGACCTGCATTGTGGTAGGTGAGGATACCCAGTGCAAGGTTGAAACAGCCCAGAAAGGCGGGCGCAAAGTGAACGCCCCGCGCAGCCTCAATCAGGGATCGATTGAGCTCATACGCCAGGCTGGCGATGGCCTCGGATTCATTGGCCCCGGACGGCCCAAAGACCTCGGGTGCGTACTGGCGGAAGGCAGTTTGGATCTCGACTGCGAGCGCTCGAGCTTCGGCACGGGCCCCGGCGATGTCCGTCAACAGGAAGACCACACGTTCGCTGATCGTCAGTCCATCGAAGAAATTCCCCCCGCGACGGCCTGCGCGATAGCGGGCCATTAGATCGAGACCATCAAGCTTCGTCAAATCGACAGGGCAGGGCGTGGGATGGAACCCGGCCACGGGGCTGCTTGATCCTCTTAGGGGAAAAGTCATCGTCTTCTTCCACACGTCGGCGCCACCCTCCTCACGACGTCCTGTCGCGGTCGACACTGCCTCAACTGCTTTTTACCTGGATTGCCACCATCGTGATATCGTCATCCAACTCTTCAGCGCAACCTCGAGCCGACCAACGGGACAGCTCCTCAAGCAGTTGACCGGCGAAATGATCTGCCGAGGTGCTTTGTTCCGCCGCCAGAAACTGCTTTAAACAGCCGCTGCCAAATTCGACTCCCGCGGGGTTCGTCGTCTCCGGTATTCCATCGGTGTAGAGCAGCGCTCGATCACCGGCATTGAACGGCAGCTCCACTGAAGAATAAGTTGCAAACGGAAATCTTCCCAGAAACAAACCGTTTTCCGCCACATCCCGCACGCGTTTCGACGATCCATCCCGCAAAAGCAAGGGTGGGTGGCCCGCGCCGGCGTAAGTCAAGGTTCGCTTTTGCATGTCCACGAACAGGTAGGCTGCGGTGACGTAGTGGTGCTGGAACTTTCCGCACAGCGCTTGATTCAGGCCCAACAGCACTTGCGCTGGATCGGCTGCGTGTGCCCCCTGAGCGGAGAGTGCAATCTTCAGCATCGAGGCGATGAGCGCGGCAGGCATTCCGTGTCCGGAGACATCGGCCACCAGAATTCCGATGTGTTTCTCATCTACCACGATGAAGTCGTAGAAATCGCCGGCGACCGCGGTCATCGGCAGGTAGCGTGCAGCGATATCCAGGCCTTCGATTTTCGGGATCACAGATGGA
Source organism: uncultured Acidobacteriaceae bacterium (assembly GCA_963746595.1). Taxonomy (GTDB): domain Bacteria; phylum Acidobacteriota; class Terriglobia; order Terriglobales; family Acidobacteriaceae; genus PALSA-350. Next base: position 200,572 of record CAVVBS010000004.1, on the reverse strand, counting down.
AGAATCGACAATTGGATCTGCCGCGCTGTTTCCAATTCCTTTTGGATCGAGAGCAACTGCTGTGCGAGCTGTTCGCGGACCCCGCGAAGCATGAGGTGAGTTTGCACACGTGCCTTTACGACCGCGGGGGAAAACGGTTTGTGAATATAGTCCACTGCTCCTACATCGAATCCCCTCGTCTCCTCATCGACGTGCGTCTGTCCGGTAAGAAATATGACTGGTATATCCCGCGTTTCAGGGTCCAGTTTCAAATGCTTACACACTTCGTATCCATCTATTTCCGGCATCATAACGTCCATCAGGATCAAGTCTGGTGGAGGCGTAACCTTCGCCAACTCCAATGCTTTTGCGCCGCTGGTTGCAACGCGGATCTTGTATAGATCTTTGAGGATCGACTTCACGATTTGAATGTTTGCGGGAGCATCATCCACCACCAGGACAACCTTCTTCTGCTCGACCTGGTTCATGAACCTCCCCCTAGTTGCCGGCAACAATTGGCGATCTCGTCCAGTTTCACCAGCGCCCGGTCGAAGTTGAAGTTGCTGATCGATTCGCTCAGACTGTCCAGGTGCGGTCTTTCAACAGCACCTGCGACGGCGTCGTGCAGACTGCGGAACGACTCTTCGGCATCGCCGTCGCTCGCTTGGAGCAACGTCCTGAGCCGGGCAATCGCATCGGCCGCCACTTCTTCGTTGAAAGGCGAAGTCGGTACCTGCTCGGTTGGCGAGCCGCAAAGTGCTTTCTCGATAGCACGAACCTGAGCGCTCATCAAGCTTGCGAACTCAACCAGCAGCGACAAGATCTTCTTGTCACCGTCATGGAGTGCATTTTCCAGTTTTTCGGCCAATGACTGCACTTCAGTGATTCCAATATTGCCGGCAACGCCCTTCACGGTATGGGCAATGCGTTCAGCCAGTTTGATATCGCCAGTTTCAAGCGCGCCGGAAATCTCGCCGGCTGCGTCGGCTTGTTTGGCGGCAAACTGGACCAGCAGGTCACGGTAGAGCCGCCTGTTTCTGCCAACGCGCTTCAGGCCGTCGGCGAGATTGATGCCAGCGATTTCTGGCAGGATCACCTCGTCGGACGCTTTTGTCGTAACGAACGGCTCGTGGGAGTCGAGTGCCTGCTGAGGCCGGGGCTTCGTCCATCGCAGCAGGGTCGACAATAGGGTGTCGGGGTCAATCGGCTTTGACACATGGTCATTCATGCCTGCGTCGAGGCAGCGTTGGCGCTCTTCCACGAGCGCGTGCGCCGTCATGGCAATAATCGGTAACTTGTTCAAACCTGGTACTCTCCGTAGTAGCTTGGTGGTAGTGAACCCATCCATCTCGGGCATCTGCAAGTCCATGAACACTACATCGAACACTGAACCCTGGTCTCCACCTGTCAGGATTTTCACGGCTTCGCCACCATTGTTGGCCACCACGACGAATGCTCCGGCGCTCTCCAGCAGCTCAGTCGCAACCTGCTGATTGATCTCGTTGTCTTCGACCAACAGGACGCGGATTCCCCGGGCATCAGGTATGGCGACGTTGTCCTTGCTTTCAGCGAAACGATGGCGCTCGATTCCGCCAACCCCGAACAAGTCCACAAGAGTATCGTAGAGTAGCGACGGGCTGACCGGTTTCAACAGGAAGCCTTCGATCCCTATCTGCTCGGCCTGTTTGCGGATGTCTTCCCGTCCGAAGCCAGTGACCATAATGACCTTCGGAGCGTGCCTCAGCAGGCCGCCCTGCTTGATGATGCGGCTGGTTTCAAGGCCGTCCAGGCCGGGCATATGCCAGTCGATCACGACTACCTGATAGGGATTGTGCGTGTCGGAATCGGAGAGTTCCCGGATTGCGTCCTCTCCGGAGGAAACGGAGTCGACCCTAATCGCGAACGCCGTCAGCCTTTCTGTGGTAATTTCGCGGGCGAGTGGGTTGTCATCGACTATCAGTGCGCGGATGCCTGAGAGGTCGGGGACGAAACGCCGTCGCTCGGGTTCGCTTGAACCCATCCCAAACCATGCGGTGAAGAAGAAGGCGCTACCCACGCCGTAGGTGCTCTCAACCCAGATTTCGCCTCCCATGAGCTCGACGAGCCGTTTGGAGATTGAGAGGCCGAGGCCTGTGCCCCCATATTTGCGGGTGGTGGAGCTGTCGGCTTGGCTGAATGCCTGAAACAGACGAGTGGCCTGCGCCGGGGTCATCCCAATGCCGGTATCGCGGACGGAAAACTTTATCTTCAGCCGGCCTGCTAACTTCTCCTCCACTGCTACTGTCACCACCACCTCGCCGCGATCGGTGAATTTGACCGCGTTGTTGAGAAGGTTGATTAGGATTTGGCCCAGGCGCAAGGGGTCGCCCATGAGATTCGGCGGCAGATCGTTAGCCGAAGCGATCAAAAATTCCAGATTCTTGTCTTGAACCTTTTGACCAACAACGGAGGAGAGATCTTCGAGCACCTGCTCCAGGCGGAACTCGGTGTTCTCAACCTCCAGCTTGCCCGCCTCGATCTTTGAGAAATCAAGGATGTCATTGATGATCCCAAGGAGGGCCTGAGCAGCCACCTTTACTTTTGTCAGGTAGTCACGCTGCTTTGCTGTCAGCTCGGTCTTCAAGGCAAGATGGGTCAATCCGAGGATGGCGTTCATGGGGGTCCGAATCTCGTGGCTCATGTTAGCGAGAAAGTCAGACTTGGCCTTCGTGGCGGCGACGGCTTCCTCTTTGGCAGCAAGGAGATCCGCTTCGGCCTGCTTGCGATCGGTGATGTCTTTGGTTGTGTTGAGGAGATACTGCGGATTTCCAGCAGTGTCCCTGATGACCGAAAAGGTGCCGTCTGCAATGACGATGCGTCCATCGCGGCGGATGAAGTGTTGCTCCCACTCGTCGTAGTCGTATTTGCCTGCGAGGAGTTCCGCGTAGCGTTTTGCGCTGGAAGCACGTTGGTCCGGGTGGACCACTTGGTCCCATTTCTCCACAGAGGTTAAGTCCTCATGAGTGCACCCGAGCATTTCGTGTAAAGCCTGATTGGTGAAATATTCTGACTTGCGGACGTTGTGAAGACCGATGCCGACGGGGGCGTTCTCAAAGATCGAACGAAAGAGCTGCTCGCTCTCCTGCAGTGCTTCCTGGGCACGCTTGTGTTCTGTGATATCCTCCTTCAGATCGACGAGGTACTGTGGCTTGCCTACAGCGTCCCGGAGCAGCTGAAACCTCCCGTTGCAAGCAACGATGCGTCCGTCAGGACGAATGAAGTGTTGTTCATACTCGTCCGTTTCTCGCTTTCCCTGGATGAGTTCCGCATATCGCTGCGCGCTTGCGACGCGTTCCTCGGGGACAACAATTTCGTCCCATTTCGCTATACTGCTCAACGCTTCTTCCGTATAGCCCAACATATCGTGGAGTGCATGGTTGGAGACATGTTCCTGGCGGTCAATCTTGTATAAACCGATCCCGATCTGTGCATTCTCAAAAATCGAACGGAAAAGTTGCTCACTCTCCCTTAGCTTTTCCTCTGCCCGCTTTCGTTCCGTGATATCAACGACCGTGACGACAGCTCCAGTGACATTTCCGCCCTCCAGAATGGGAAACGAAGAATATTCAACCGGGACCAGCGTGCCATCGCGTCGCCAGATCACTTCGTCATTCGTGCAGCAGCCCACTCCCTGCTTGCACGCGCGGTAGACGGGGCATTCATCTATGGGGTAAACGGAGCCGTCCGGCTTGTGGTGATGCATCAGATCGTGCGTTTTCCGGCCGAGGACCTCCTCCGCACGGTAGCCGATCAACTCACAGGTTGCGCGATTGATGAACGTGCAGTTTCCTTCGAGATCGATCCCGTAGATGCCCTGCCCGGCGAATTCAAGGAGCAACTGCATTTGTTGCGTAACGCGGTTTCGTTCCTCCTGCAGTTCCTTGTACGACTCCAATGATCGCGCGATGTCGCCGATCTCGGAGCGATCCTTCTGAAACCCGATGTCGATGCCCGGCTTTTGGGCGAGCAGGTCGCTCAGGCTACGTCCCAGGGCAGCTAGAGGGGCCACCATCTTCGTACGGTAAAAAATGAGCGCTCCCCCGATAGCCAATGCATTGAGGATCGCAGCAACGATTGCTAGGTTGACTGTCCGCTGGGCCGCCCGCTCTTCGGAGAGGGCTTGGGTGGCGAGACGCTGGTCCAGCCGGCGGCGGAATTCATCAAGGGGATCCATGATCAAGGCTTTTGCCTTGAGGTATTCCTCGCCGTACACATATCCCATCGCAGTGGTGAAATCTTTGCGCTCGGCGGCTTCGAACGACTTCTCTTCCTGGGCGATGAGAGCATCAGAATTTCGCTTGGCGCGGGAGACGAGTTCGCTCTCCTGCTGGGTAAGGCCGAGGGCCTGCAGGCCTTCCACAGCGCGGTCGCGGCTCCGCTCGACATGTATTTCCCGTAGGAACGCGTCGCGGTAGCGGGGATCACCCGCGACCGCGAATCCCCGCACCGCCGCGGTGAGCTTGTCGGTGGCCGCCGCGAGTTGGACGCTCAGCAGCAGCGATTGCGTCCTGGCGTTCAGTGCAGTCACCTGGCGATGCCTGAAATAACCGGAGAAGAGAACGCAAGCCACGGACGCCAACGAAAGCGATGCGACCAATATGGTGATGCTTCGGTTGGCCTTTTGAAGCCGCATTTTACGACTCTCTAAGTTCCGCGCCCGCCAAACGTTTCGATAATGCGATGAGGTGAGATGGTTTGCTCGACGGCGGATCGGTTTCAGTTACACCGAATGTTAAGACGACAGGACTGCAGCGTCTACTGGCACTAGTGTCAGGTGGGGGGGATGTTTTAAGTTCTCCAAATCCGATCGAATGCCCTTCCTCATCGCCTGGGGGAAATACCGATAACGCGACTTTGCGGGGATTTCGCAGAGATCCCAACCTCGAACCATCTCGAACGAGTGCGCTGCGGGATCAGTCAGGCACCGCTATCCGATGAGGGCGTTCTAATTCCGAGGGAACGAATCCGGCTATCGATTCCCCAAAGGCTGGTTTCACGCGGGCGTGCGTCTAGTTTTGCGCGTAGGCACCGCAATAGTTTCAAAACGATGTCCCATAGGCGATTCTGCGTCAGCAGAACCTTGGCAAAAACCAGGCAGTTTACGATCGCAAAGGCGTGCTCCGGATAATTCAAGTGGTACTCCGACAGGACTATGCTTTTGTGGACAGACAGCAGTTCAAAGGTTACCCAAAGATATCCAAAAATTATCACCAACCTGCTGAACTCATCGGTGGCTTTTTCCCGCGGATGCCGCTGTTCTCTGCGTAGCGTGGTTGGTTTCGTCATATCAAGGCTCTTCGATGCTCGTGCCGACATAGATTTAATTTGGCTCCACAGAGGTCCTTTAAAGGTCTCCAAATAGCTTGTCGGGATGCTCACGAATGATTGTTCTACCAGAAAGGGAGATCGAGCACTGTCACTTGCGACAGCAAGCCGACAGTGGAGAAGGGCGCCTCCGAGATGATCACGTGCCGCTGCGGGGTGCCTGTCGGAAGTGACAGTGTTCGAAGATCGTGGCGAGGGCGCAGTCTAATCGTGAGTGCCTTTCGTTTCGTGCTCGATACCCCGAGAGATTCCCTTGGCGGCCGAGTTGCTGGAATTAAGGGAGAGGAACGGAGCGTCCTGCGCTGAATGGCCAAACGGCAGATCAACCCTACGAATTCGCCTCCGCCCCCCGCCTCGCACTTGACTGCGGTGATTCCCACAAGGCATCTGGGCCGTTGGATCGAGCCCTGGTATGTGGCTTACGCGATCCTGGGAGCGCTTGCGTCCGGCTCGGCCGTCATCCTCATCCCCCTTGCTGTGATCGGCAGGGGCGGCTCGGCAACGCAGATCGGCGCGGCGATTGCGGCACAGAATGTCGGAGCGCTATTCGCGCCATTTTGGGGCTGGGCTTCCGACCGTTTTAAGGATTATCGCCCCATCTTTTTCGGCGGATTCCTGCTTATTGGCGCCGGCTTTTTATGCTTTGTTCTCATCCATGACGCGAAGATTTTGCTGGTCGGCGCCTTTCTCATTGGTATTGGTACCGGAGCGGCGAATACCGTAGCCTGCCTATTTGTTGTGGAATTCACGCCGGCCATGGAATGGGGCCAACGCATCAGTTGGTTGCAGACCTTTAACGCCATAGGCTCTGTCCTGGGTCTGGCGGGTGCCGGATTGCTACGGCCCGAATCGGGTATGTTAGTGTCCGCCTTGCTTGTTGTTCCGGCGGTGTTGGTCGGCGGGTGGGGGTTGCCGGTGCCCGGGGGAAAGTTCCATGTCCCTCATGTCAAGGCCACGCGTGCCTTGTTAGCAGGGGTAGCTAGACGGGTCGAGCCGCTCACCGGCTGGCTGCATCCGTTCCACTTCTCTGACTTCAAGGAACTGGGTACCGTTCTCGCCACATCATTCGGTGTGTTTCTGATTGCCTGGTTCTTCCTTTCATTTGCTATCTCGTCATTTTCTTCGCTTTATCCCGTCCTGATGCTTAAGAGCTTCGGCCTGAGTGTAGCGAAGTCAGCTCTTCTCATCTCGGTTGCCACAGCTCTCAGCATTCCGCTCTATAACGTCGCAGGCCGGCTCACGAACCGCCGCGGTCCAGCATCCGTGCTGAGCATCGGTATAGCGGTTCGGTTCCTGGCGCTCGCCGGACTGTGGCTTGTCGGGATCTTCCACTTGGCGTCACCTCTGATTCTTGTCGTGATTCTTTTCGGATCCTTTCAGGGTATTTGGCCGCTGCTCAGCGTAGCCTCCAACGACCTTTCCGCAACGCTCGCGCCGTTCGGCAAGGGCGCCGCTCTGGGGCTGTTCAATGCCGCCGCGGCGATCGCCTCTGCCGGCGGAGCAATAGCAGGGGGAGCGGTGGCTCAGAGATTCGGCTATCCGAGTGCAAGCCTATTTGCTGCTTGCGGAACAGCGGTTGCGTTGGCTTGCGTATTCAGCTTGCGTCGCCGCTCGTCGGGTAGCGGAGCGGCCGCGGGCAGGACAAGAGCGAAGGGACATGACGACACTCGCCTTAATCCTCTTCCGGTAGCACCTGATTAACGTGACGAAGAGATAGCTGGACGTAGTCCGTCAATGGCCAAGGAGCATGATGCAGATCTGAATGACTGCTCCGAGGACCAAGATGACGGCAAGACCAATGTTGAGGTAGGCGAGTCGAGAGCGGCTCCGATTGAAAGCGTTGTTGAGCTTGTCACGTTCTTCGCTCATGCATCCTCTCAATCGGATACTGCCAACGTACTGGAATCGCCCCGGCCTGCTCAGGGGACCTTTCGACTAACTGCTACTGGCCCCCCGCGTTCTCAGCCTTCTATATGACCTTTTATTGAGAAACCTCCTGCTACTTGGTGGGGCGCTTCGGTTCGCCCAGCCCGCATAGTCATGAGCAGTGGCCAAAGCTTTCTCTTGAGTTCTCTCTTCATCTTCTGACAGCTGCAAAGGCCCGAGTTCGAACGTCAGCTTGTATGTTCCAGGGCCAGCGCTTGACCGCATGTTTCCGAAAATATGTAGACCGCGCCTGGAGCCCCAAACCAGTTGGACAGGGCCGAATCAAAATGCTGAACATAAATCTTCCCCACATCAGTTTTCACCCATTCATCGAAAATGGCGATGAGAAACCTGCCATAGGCCTGCGCGTTGAGAGATCGTTCAGTGACCAGGTCGCCCCCATTGGTGTAGAGTGGCCGGTCGCCGCCAGGGCGCTCGCTCCAGCCGATGTCGGCCATCGGCAGAGTTGACGCATGGGCGCGCTCGATGATCGGGATGAACTCAATAAATTGCGCGCCTATTTCATCGCGGAAGAAACGATAAACTTCTAAAGGGTGGTTTTGATTTGCGGCGTGTACAGTGCACAGGATATTGAAGTCGACCTTATGTTTCTTCAAGAGTTCCAGGCCGCGCATCACTCGATCAAAGGAACCGGCGCCGTCTTTGTTCACACGATAGACGTCGTGCAGCTCCTTGGGTCCATCCACACTCAAGCCAAGAAGGAAATTGTTTTGCTTGAAAAAAGCACACCATTTGTCATCGAGTAGCGTGCCGTTGGTCTGGATCGTGTATTGGATTTTCTGGCCCGGACGTTTCAACTTGTTGACTAGCTTGACGGATCGCTCAAAGAAGTCCAATCCGATCAAGGTCGGATCGCCCCCTTGCCAAGCCACGACTACTTCCGGGGCTCGATGACTTTTCAGAAGCTGGTTGATATAGATTGCCAGAAGATCCTCGGCTATCCGAAAGCGGGTGCCGCTATACAGCAGTTCCTTTGACAAAAAGAAACAGTACCTACAGTCGAGATTGCAGATCGTGTCCCTCGGTTTGATCAAAACGTTGAAAGCAGGCGGTGCATTCTTGGGGAATGTTAGCCCGTCGTTTTGATGTTCTGTTGCTGAAGCAGTCATGGCTTTGTCCACAATGGCGCGGATCGATGAAATCGTCCGCAGGAGCCCGGTGCGAATACTCCCACCGTCGGCCACGAGGGATCTGAAAACTCCCAGACCCGGGCTCCCTCTCGCCACACCGGTTGCCGCGGTGGCGACATCAATACGCCCAGTTGAAAGAGCGTTGGCCATTCGAACAAGCAAGATTCCTTCAAAGTTACCAATGCCCTGAAACCGCAATCCCGGCGTCCGCATTTTGATAAACACGAACGCATTTAAATCACGGTGCAATCATTTTCGTTCCAGCGTACACACCATATAACTGTCAAAAGCGACAGGTTGCTTTGAGGTGAGTCCCGGATTACTCCTCAATAGCTTTTCCCGCAGTGACTCGCTCAGGTTCCGGCGCCGCGGCGTTTACATCCGCGGCGATTGCGCCCTGGGGATTGCTGCTCGCGCGCAGACGCGCTTCTCTGCTGGCAGCCTCTCCGAAGGCGCGGGCGCGATTGATGCTTCCAATCGGGGTGCTGTCAGGTGTCGAGTGCCCAGTTACATCAAAGTAGACAGTTTCACCGGCGTCCGGGCGAAAGTGAGACTGCGCTAACAGCGTGAGCCGCGCGATGGTGTGAAAAGGCGCCTCCGCTTCCTTCCACTTGACACTCGCGTTTTCAATCCAGAAGTTGGCGTCGTAGCGTTTACCCCAATAGGTCATCCTTTCGGTATCGAGGAGCTGGACGCCAAAGTCGAAGCTGCTCATTCTGCCATCCTCGTTGAGGTGCCGGACCAGCTCATCCTGCAGCCCTTTCGGATTGCTCTTTTGCAGTGGGCGCGCCAGATTGCCGGGCGAAGGGATAGCCGAATACTGGACCACGTCCATAGGTCCGTGGCGAAACGGCACGTTGCTCCAATAGCGCAGTTGCTGGTACGGTCTGATCTTCTGGCTGGCCTGCAATTTTGCTAAAGCCAGGACTCTCACGACCCGCAATTTGTCCTTGAACGGCAGCGACAACAAGCCCGAGAGCGGATTCGATGCCGCCAGTACCTTCATGATTGCCGCAAATGCAGGGGAGTCGTTGATAGGCAGAGGCGGAGCGTTCTGTAATGAAAAATCCTGCCGGCCACCGTTGCCGCCGGGAGCAGCCAAGCCGCCCTGCGTAAGGTCGACCGAGAACGACATGGATCGGACATCCGGCTTGAAATCTGAGTTTTTCTTTGAATCAGCGTTCCCCCAGCGGACCACCGCGGGATATACGCCGGGCTTCTCGAATATACCCTTGGCGAGCCGCGCCGCGAGCTGTGGCTCCCGTCCGCCCGTAACGTCAAGGACTTCGAACTGGGCCCGGGCGCAGACCCCCTTGGCGTGCGTTCCGCGGGCCAGCGGCCGGTGTTGTTGGGCAGCAGCACGCGCCTGCACCAGGAGGGTTGTCCGGACAATCTCTTCGATATCAGACTTTTCTCTTGCGAGGTTCCGCTCGCTGTCGCTACCTGTCACTCCAAACCATCTGGTCAGCCAGAGCATCTGCTAAACCTCCTCGCTTGTCGTCCCTGTTCGCGTCCCGAAAATCGATTGCAGGAGCCCATCATTGTTCGCGGCCAAAACGGCCAGGAGCTTCTCAATCACCGCACCCCCTAAAGGCTGCGCGGGTGTGCCTTCAGCGCAGTAGCTCCCACCTTCGCGTCCGCAACGAGGGCGTGAATGTCTTGAACCGCCAAGCCCGGATAGGCGCAGTACAACCCGATGGGTGGAAGGTTGTTGGCCTCAGCCCAGTTAAAGAATGCCTCGGCATTCTTTGCCACCGGGGTTGGCGGCGGTCCAATTACAAATTCAAAAAGAGTGTCGAAAACTGGTCCGAGTTTCTCCGTGAAGTCCTCTATGTATTTATGGAAAGAACCGTCGAAGATAGTAAAGAAGGCTAGATGGTTGTCCGGAAGGGGTACAAAGTGGGCGAAATGCAATGTGCCAACGGAATCCGCCCCTTCATTCATCTTGCCATGCGTTGCCCTCAAGACCAGCTCCTCCAGCACAAAGGCCTTCAGGCTCGACTTGATGGGCAGGGAAAGTAGCAGTGGGTGCTGCTCGCTACTACCCGTAAAGCCCGCGGCGCTAGCGCAAGACTTGATGTCCTGAACCGAATTGCCAACGTATGCGGAATAGGCCACTAGAGGGCGGGTATTATGCTGTTTCGCCCATAGGACGAACGCGTCAGTGTTCTGAGCGACGGGCGCGGGGGGACGGTTCTCTACATGTTCTAGGATGGCGTCAAAGACCGGCCCAGCAGACTTGGCAAGGGCACCAACAAGCTCATCGGCCTCGCCGTCAATATCGGAGATAAAGAGGAGCGCTTGATCGTTCAGAGCCAGGAAACGGGAGTAGTGCACGGATCCTTCCGTATCCTGCGCTTTGGCAAAATCCGGCATCAACAGCGGCAGTTTCTCGACCAGCGTCTTTTGATCGGCGGCTGACTTAATCGGAAAAGTAACCGTGAGATGGCGTTGAACCCCATTTCCTGCTGCGCTCATATCCGCTTTTCCTTTTGAGCCAATCTCGAAGTTCCGATCTAATGGATAAATCGTTGAACCCGTGGTTGTTCATCATCCCAGTTTGGAGATGAATTTGATTGCCGTGATGCTGGGCAAAAAGCAGTAGGCGGCAGCTTTGGTTGTAGTGAAGCTCGAGAACCCCGTCACCTTGATGGGGGCTGCGCCGTTCGCCTGGGGAATGACGAAGATGCTCTCCTTCGGGTCTTGTGTCCCGATCATCGGGTCTTTCGCCTTAGGATCCAGCCGGACCGCCCCCGCGAATTCGGCGTCGTTTACCCAATGTCCCAGTACGAACTCATATTGATTCTCGATGCTGGAGTTGATGAAGTACCCGAGAAGTCCACGCTCGATGCCGTCGTAGGGTTGCGCCGGGTCGTAGTTCGGCCCGTAGGGCAAGCCGCGACGGATGAGACGATGAGTATTATTGCTGCCACCGGGTTTGCCCTGCCCGGTGACGGGCTGGTCGCGTGGATTGACACGCCGCATGTGCGCCCCAACAGGGCAGCGCAGCCCCCTGGGATCGCCCGATCCGTCTTCGTTTACGTATCCGTAGTTGTTCAGTTGGTCAGCGGCGATTCCCCCCGGAGGGCTGTCTGTTTCCGGGGACAATTCCAATGGAGTACCGTTGCGCCACCGTCCGCAGATCTTGGCGGCCAGCAGCTCGGGATCTATTTTGTCTTTGTGCGATTGCAGAAATTCTTCAAATCCAACCACGTCCGTCCTGATCATCTTGAACACAGCAAAGCTGCCATTCAGACCGAGCTCTCGAGGCTCCGGCACGAGATAGTTCTCAGCCTCCTCCTGCAGAACAAAGAGCCACGGTTCGCAAGGCTCCTGATGATCTGGCGTATATCGTTCGGGGCCGCCGCGTATGGTAGTCATGCTGATGCCGTCGATGTATCCAAAGGGGACCTTCGCGCAGGGCTGGGGCTTGCCGTCGACCATTTGCAGCCACGCGTTTCCGTCGGTGCGCCAGATCTCCTGGAAAGCTCCGCTTTCGGTAAAGAGAGCAGACAACCGATCGCTGTAGGCCGTCATGGCGTCTGGACTCATGGCATGCAGCGTTACCAGCACGTGATCGCTCGCGGACTTAAAGGCGCCGATCCAGTTCTCCGGAGCACTTGCTCCGGTATCGCCCACCAGGTTCGCACGTGCAGGGGCTCCGGCGATGAAGGCGCCGAAGGACTTGAAGGAGAGTGTCGGGACGCGATCCTTGACCTCAAGCGCCACCAGTCCGGGCCAGGTGATGCCCACGTTAAGGCAGTAGTCAGGTTTGTGGCGCGGGGGAGCGGCGAGATCGTCTCCTGGCCCAGGAGCGAAGCCTACGTGCCAATCTTCTGCAGTGGTGATCTGCGGCGCATCCGACTCGTCTCCACTGACTAGCCGCCCGAGCAACTCGCGTGCCTTTGCAGCCACGCCCACCGTAAGCACGAAATGCCGTACGATGGGCATCCTGTACCCGCGCACAATGAACCCCTGAATATCACCCAGGTCGAGTGCGCTCTTTTCCGGATGCGTGGATGTTTCAGGTTCCTCCTTCTCGCCATGCGTAACCAGTCGGCGAAAGAACGACTCTGCGGACCATGCTCTCTTGTCTTTGATTACCACTGCGGCCTCTTGTGAATCCGGGGTTAGTGCGGCGCCCCTGCAGTTTTGCTGTCGGCAATCAAGGCGTGAATGTCCTGCACGCCCAAGCCCGGATAGCCCTGGTAGAAGCCGATCGGCTCGCGGTTTGCTCCCGCCGCGTAGTCGATGAACTCCTGGAGGTACTTGCGGCAAGGGGACGGTGGCGGGCTTATGCAGAATTTGAAGATTAAATCGAAGACCTCTCCAATGTTCTTGGTGAAGTCGGCGATGTATGTATCAAAGGAGCCGTCATAGACAGTGAAGAAACCAACCTGGTGGTTCTCAAGCGGCACGAACTGCGCGAAGTGGGGTGTGCCCACCTTGTCCAGGTCGTGGGTCGTTCCGCGTCCCCTCGCGCGGAGCAACAGTTTTATCTCGGCGAAAGCGAGCGCAGATTTTATAGGCAGGATCACCAGGAACGGATTGAGTACACCCCCGCCACTAAGGCCTGCGGCAGATGCCAGGGCCTTGATCTCCTTCACCGTGGCTCCCGGATAGGCGGTGTAGCGATTCACCGGCGAGAGAAGATGTTTTTCGGTCCATTCGACGAACGCGTCCGCGTGCTCGGCGACCGGAGTCGGCGGCGGGTCGTCTACATGTTGAAAGATGAAATCAAATACTGGGCCCGCATGCTTGGCAAGTTCTCCGAAAAGGTCCGCGAATTCGCCGTCGAAGTCGCCAAGAAACAAAAGAGTTTTTTCGCTGAGTACGGTGAAGCGGGAATAGTGGACCGTCCCAATCGCATCCTCCGCCTGGAACAGCCCCGGCATCATGGCCGAAAGCTGCCCCGCCAACGCCTTTGTATCCACGGGCATCTTTAAGGGAAATTCGAGCGTAAAGTGGCTCTGGTCTGTCACACGGGATCTCTTTCAGCTCCGTTGCTTGCAATCGTCTGTCGGCTTGGTGACACGAGCGATGAGTTAGGGATATTGTTTGAACATCTTCTGGACGGCCTTGGTTACCATCTGAGAATTCTTGTTGCCGTTGGTGCTCAGTGCATTTTGGGCGAGTCCGCGCCACAGCAGGTTCTTTTCCTTAGCCCCGTAGATGTCGACAATCAAGGTTCCTACGACGTTCTGCTCCGGAGTGATGCCGCCCATTCCTCCGCCAATGCCGCGCATACCCCAGGCTTGGTAGGATGTCTGCTGCTGCAAGCCGCCGCTCGCGAGGACGATCAGATCAGGGTTCTGAGCTTCCCCCACAAGCTGCAAACCCTTGGCCTGCAGCGCACTATCGATGTCCGATTTCGCCTGTTGCGCCAGGATCGAGTTTTTGATTTGGTTGGCGTTGTTGCCAGCCCAGATGTAGGTGTGATAACCCGAGAAATCCTGGCTCTTGTTGTAATTGACTGAGACTGTTTGCCCAAAAGCAACCGCGGACGCCAGGCATGCAAGCATGGCGCACAATACATATTTCATCTTCATAATGTCATCCTTTTCTTAGGAGCGCTGCCAGCACTCGTGTTGACTGCGATTGTTGCCTTGTAGCGGTCGTCTGCCTACTGTCACTTATGACAGGGGACGACCACATTTATTCGCTTGTCCCGGGGTTCAACCTGGTGGTTCAAAGATTAGATTAGGAACATTCATTGAGGACCAGCCCCGGCGATGAGGGAAGGGCCGCAGATTTAATAAGGCCTGGGGGCAGGTTTGAGCCGCGCAGTAGGACTGAGGTCTCCCTATAACAAGAACTCGAGCCCAGCTTCCTTCTCCACATCCGTCGAAAGCCGCCCGGACCGAATGGCCGCCCGAAAGGTTCCGTAATCGCGTTCCGCCTGGTCTGCGTAGGATTCTGAATATTGCGCCAACGCTCCATCGAACTGGTCGGTTGCTCCCAGGTATCCGGCGATCATTGCTGCGTCACCTGCCTTGGCATGCGCCCGGGCCAAAGCCCAGCCACAAAGCTTGGCGTACGCAAGCAGGGTCGCAGGGCGGAAGGTCTCAATCTCTGCGGAGACCTTCATATCCCGGAACTGACGCAAATAGTAGTCGTGCTGTTTGGTGCTGGCCCAGCCAAGAAAGATATCGCTCGCGCCTTGCATGAGGCGCTGGCCCTCCACAACCCGTATACCTTGATGAGCATAGCGGCTTCTCCCATTAGGCGGTTCCAGCACGGACCGGCGCGCTTCCTTCACTTGAAGGAAGAGGGGATCCGCGTCGTCCGCGAGAAGCAGAGCGAGATAACAGCGCGTGCCGACGCTTCCCACTCCAACAACCTTGATTGCACTGTCCTGAAGGTGGTAGCGCTGGAACAACTGTTGTCTATCCGGCTGTAGCGACTTTGTGTATTCTGCGATGAACCTCGCATGTCCCTTTTCGAGGTTTTTCGCATATTCGTCGAAGTGATAGATAATCGGAGGGCTGTCCTTGATTTTTCGGCGCCCGTCTACGACCTCAGTCAACTTGGGAATCACGGCTTCAGAGTTTTGCGAGCGGGCCTGTTTCTGCTTTTTGGCCAAACGCGCTGACATGTCCTTGTCATTCCGGAAATATTCCTTAACCTGTTCGGCGTTGACGGTTGCATACCAGGCGTCCAGCACTTTCATCTCCGCGAACTCCGACATACGTTCGCGATAGGACGCAGCCGCCGATCGCGCCGCCTGATTGGCCACGGCTTTGGAAAAACCACGGTCCCTCGCTGCCAGCACTAGGCTAGCTCCCAGCCGCTTCATATCCCATTCCCATGGGCCAGGGAAGGTTTCGTCAAAGTCGTTGATGTCGAAGACTAAAACCCGCTCGGGGGAGGCGAAGCCGCCAAAGTTGGCCAGGTGGCAATCACCGCACGCCTGAACCGTGATCCCCGAAACAGGCGCATGCGCGAGGTCTCGCGCCTGAATGATCGCCGCGCCGCGAAAGAATGTGAACGGTGACACGGCCATGCGCTGGTACTTGACTGGGAGCAGACCCGCGATTCGACCAATGTCCGATTCCTCAAGCAGTTTCACAATATCCTGTGACTTTGAACGAGGCTTCCATGCCGCGTGTGCGGTACGCGGGAGTTTCTCACGGAGCGCCTTTCCTTGCGTGCGCCTTTCAACCTTGGATGAAGCGACTGCGGATTTCATGATCATTCTCCTCGCCTATAGGTGCAATTTGATAACCGCTGCCGGTCCCATGGGTCTCGTCGCACTGTCTCGCCAGCGTGATGTCTGTAGACGCACTTCTTCAAAGGCCGGCAGGTTGCTTTGGCTCACTAATTCTGTTCTGAGAAACTCAAGCACAAGCGTGCGCCATCTTCGATCAATTCTAGATTCAGAGAGAATCAGAATTGGAGCCGCAATCAACAAACGGACGTTGATGGCAAGATCCCGAAGGAAGGGGATTTTGACCGCTTTTCCCCACGCCAGCCCTTGCACCAGCGACAAGCGAAGCAGAGGAAGCCACGTAATCAGGACGACGGCCAGGGCCCTGCGCAGGACCAGTCGGCGCCCGTCTCCAGCCTGACCCAGACGCACGAGAAGCCAATGCAGTGGACCGCCACGAGTGATCGAGAAATTTTCCGCGACTGAGGACGTCCCCTGGTCCATTGACTGCTCGCCTGACGTGCTCGCAACCGGCGCGGTTCTCGCTAAGATCGTCACTTTCTTCCTTCACGGGTGCGTAGGAGCAAAAACAAGCCAAGGCAGACAGCGCCATCTCACCTTATGCCGCACTGTAGTGGATACATTGCGTCTCTGACACCTAGCAAAAGTTCGGTAACCGCTTTGAGTAATCTGACGGCATGGCAAACAACGGCTAAACATCAGCTAGAGTGGGGTCGCTCCTCTGGGGCGGCGCCGCTGCTCTTTCCGCTGATTGCTACCGGTTGCAAAAGGACAGACCCCCGCAGAAGGCGTTAGGGAATCGCCTCGGGAGCGGATCACCACCGCGCGCTAACCGTCGCTGCCGGCGGTCGCTATTTAGGAGCCTTCTGCGGGCAGTGTGCGTCGTAGGTGGCCTGCATCCGCTTTAGCTTCAGCACGCCGTAGAAGACGATAATCGCCATTGCAATCACTAGAAGGGCTGCCAGCCGCCTTTCCATGGGATAGTCGCCCTCGCGGTAGAAAATATAGCTGGAGACAATCAAGCAGAAAATGCCGATGTTGATGATCCAGTTGACGGGCTTGGACACGACGAAGTCCAGGGTCCCGAAGCCCGCGAGCTGGTAGAGCATAAAAGGCAGGATCGCTACCATCGGCAGCAATTCGGAGGCACCGAGGGCAATATCAACGGCGCCAGGTGCGTGGGAGTGCAGCAGCGTACTGTGGGCTAGTTCGTGGAATAGCGCCGGTATCGCCGCCAGAAAAGGCACCACGGCGAGCAGTTCGAGCACCAGAGATCCGCTCCAGGTGCCGACCTTGGATGAGGGGTCAGCCCCGGCACCTGACGACTCCGTACCGATATACAAACCGCCAACGATGGCGGCTGCACTAGACAGCATCAGTAGTTCCACCGTGATCCCGAAGCTTGCCGGTTCGCCGGTCTTGATTAGCAGCAGGCCCATAAAGCCGGGCAAGTAGAACATCACGCGGACCAGCCGGGCCCAAACGCGTGCGTCGCGTTCCGGCGGGAGGATCGGGAGCGCGAGTCCGTCGGTTCCAATAGTCAGTCTAACCTTCGACATGCAGATTCCTTTCGTCTTGCGAGAAACTTTGATTTGGATCTAGCTCGCGCGCTTACTGCGAGCTAGTTGTGCAGCATCTTCAGTTCCGTGCGTTTAATAATGCTTGTGATGTTTACCCGCTTGATGGGGAGAACGATGATGGAGCGGTACATAGGGTTTCCTTGCTGACCGAGTGGATCTGCTTTCCGCGACGGAATGCACATGGGGAAGTTATCGCAGTCAAGAATATAGCGGCACTTGACTCGCGCAATCTCCCAAAATTACTAGTTCTTCACTTTTTTGTTTTACGTCTGGTATGCCAAATCCTGAGCGCTCCTTCTCGTAATCCGGTCTGTGCTTGATGTTTGACGGATTAGCTTGAGTGCCAATGGGTCGGCGAAAAAAATAGAGAGAGGTCACTCGCCAAGCATCGTTCGGGCTGATTGTCACTCGAGAGCGTTTCTATAACAAGAACCTGAGTCCGGCCTCCTTCTCCATATCCGTCGAAAACCACCCGGACCGAATGGCCACCGGAAAGGTCCGTAATCACGTTCCGCCTGGTCCGCGTATGCCTCCGCATATTGCGCCACCGAGGGTCGGTCGCCCCCAGGTATCCGGCGATCATTGCTGCGTCACCTGTTGTCTATCCGGCTCTAACGACTCTACGTATTCTTCGATGAACCTCGACATTCTCTTTTCCAGGCGTTGCGCATATTCGTCGAAGTGATAGATAAGCGGGGACGAGAAATTGTCTGTGACGAGGACCCCAACTGGTCTACTGACTGATCGCCGGATGCACTCGCAACAGATGCCGTTCTCACTAAGATCGTCACTTTCTTCCCTCACGGGTACTTAGGAGCAGAGGCAAGCAGGGCAGACAGCGCTATAATTTGGAAATCATGTGACGATGTCGATCACCGTAGAGTCAGTCATGAGCATATCTACAGTGTCGCCCACCTTCAGTTGATCGAGGTTAGTTACTTTCTTGCTCACCTTGATAGTTTTCTTTTTGCCATCCGGATCGAGCAGGGTCACCCGATAATTCGGGGCGTCCACCGCGACGATTTGTGCACTCACTGCCGAAGTTTCCACCATCACGACGCCGGGTTTGTCGCCGTTGGGCGCAACGGAGACTTGTTCAGAGGACGCGGCGCCTGGGGTTTCGTTTGACTTGCCAACCATGATGGCAATTTCTTCTGTAAAAGACATCTGCAGGTGGTCCCCCACTTTGACCTGGGCCAGATTTTGGACGCGATCGTCAACCTTATAGGTCTTTTTCTTGCCGTCGTCTAACAGAAGAGTGACCTTGCGCTTTTCGAGGTCAATTTTCTCAACCGTCGCTGTCACCTTGACCACCTCAACGGCGTCTATGCCCTCGTCTGTTGCTCCTGACTGAGCCTGCGTGGTGCAAATAGGGCAGACTAACGCCAAGAGCATCGCACCTAAGGCTAAACGCATCGTTTTCATCGGTGTCACTTTCCCTCCAGGTTTTTCACGTTCGGCTCAATCGGCCTTTTCAAATTGCGTTCCCACTGGCCGCGCTGGTGTTTCCCAGATCATCCTTTTGGCGCAACGGTTTTGTCTACTGTCACTTACGACAGGTGCAGCCGGTGGCCATTTCCCCGACGGACCCTTACTCCCGTGAATCTTTCCCTCCGGCTAAGCTCCGCCTGGGGCAACCTCCGAGATTCGCGGTCGAATCTACCAATTTTGCTAGTTACAGGGCCTTTTCGATGGGCCGTAAACTGCAGTTGCGCGCGGTTGCTTTGATCCTCGCATTGTTACGATAATCCGCGATAGCTCTGGCAACTCCGGCGCGACGTTTCCAAACATGCACGGACCGAGACGACTGTCCAAGCAGCGAGCTGCCAGTACCTCGAACGGCAGCTGGTCCTGCTCTCCTGCCAGGTCCTTTAACATACCCGCTCATTAGCGTCCTCTGCGAGGAGTACACTCCATGCCAACCATTGCGCGATATCGTGAAGGTCGCTTCCCTAGGACGCTTGCGG
This sequence comes from uncultured Acidobacteriaceae bacterium, assembly GCA_963746595.1. Classification (GTDB taxonomy): domain Bacteria; phylum Acidobacteriota; class Terriglobia; order Terriglobales; family Acidobacteriaceae; genus PALSA-350. The sequence goes on along the minus strand of CAVVBS010000004.1, from coordinate 181,437 downwards.
CGACTCTCTCTCTCTTCCTTCTGGCAACTGCTTCAGGGCTGGCGCAAAGCGCCGCCAAGAAGCCGGTAAAGCCGGCAGCAAAAAAGGAACCTGAGATCAAGGAAGAGCTGACGCTTACGAACGACGACAAGCTAACTGGGCAATTGCTGAACTCCACCGGAACTGAGATCAAATTCAAGAGCGACCTGGCCGGCGAAGTAACGGTTAAGTGGGAGGACGTCAAAGAACTTAAGTCCAAGCGTGACTTCGCCGTGGTCCCCAAAGATGTGAAAGATGCGAGAAACAGTGCGATGGTGCCCCAGGGAGCGATCAAGATTGCCGAAAAGGGAATCGTAGTCACTCCAATATCCGCGGCCAAACCCGAGATCAGTGCAGCACCGGGAGGGCCCGAAGCGAAGCCGGGCGCCGCCAAGGAGGCAGTTGCAGGAGAAGAGATACCACCCTCCAAAATAGCATCGATAGTAGACGATGCCACGTATCAGAAAGAGATACACAAAAGGATAGGTTTTAGGTCAGGTTGGGTTGGGCACGTCACCACCGGTACTTCGATGATCTACTCCACCCAAAACAGCTCCCTCTTCCAGGTCGACACAGCACTCAAGCGGTCAGTGCCCACGGTGAGTTGGCTGGACCCTAAGCTCCGCACGACGATAGACTTCACATTGAGTGCAGGGAAGACGACACAGCCCGGCACCGAAACGACAATCACCAATATCTTCCACGTAGGCACGGAACGAGACGAATACTTTAAGCCCCGAGGCTACTATCTGCAGGTGTTTTCTCTCGATCACAATTATTCCCAGGGCCTGGTGCTCCAGCAGAATTACGGAGCCGGTATCGGCGCGACTCTGTTCAAGAAGAAGGAGTCGGAGTTTGATATCACAGCCGATCTACACTACGAAAATCAGCAGTTCAACGCAACCGCTAACGTTGAAGAGTTGACGCTCCACCTGATCGGATCGACATTGACCGAGGCGTACACGCGGAAGTGGGGCAAGCTCCAGTTCGATGAAAAGCTTCTGGCCGACATAGCCTGGAACAACGCGAGCGCCTTCTCCGCCTCCGGTACCAGCTCCGTAAGGGTGCCCGTCTACAAGAAACTGGCGTTTTCGGTGTCGACGATCGATAACTTCTTGAATAATCCCCAAATCGGCTATAAGAAAAACTCATTTCAATTCACAACTGGGTTCGCGTTGAGCCTTACAAAGACCCAGTGAGCTGTGCCCGGCCGTTGAGATCGCCTCATGGCGGTCCCAGGAGAAACAAAGCGAAACCCGTTTGATGGTCGTTACCGCCAATATCCGGCGACGTAGACATAGCCCCCGCCGCGGGGCACCCAACGGCCGGGAATCCACACAACGCCGCGCCGGGGCGGGTTGACCCAGCTGCCACGCACCCACACATACCGGCCTCCGTAATATCGATAATGCCCTGGAACCCAGACCCATCCCGCATGTAAAGGTGGTCCCGGCCGTTCAACAATAATGGGCGGTGGTGGGCCTGCATGGACAATGACCTGTGCGTTTGCTGAAAACGCGGAAAGAGCAACCCCGCACATTGCGACCAAGATGTATTCCTTCACTCTCATAATGTCTCCGATGAATCTGGAACGTTTGACAAGAATTGCTCAGCCATTCCAATCTCCCAACCTGTGCCGCTACACGGCGGAAGCGAGCATTCTTTGATTGTGGCGCAAACTACTGCCGCCAGTCTTGCACGGATCGCGCGGGCCACCTAACTGCAAATGTGCTAGTGATTCGATGGAAGGGCGCTCTTTAAACATTTCGTTTCGTGCGGTCCTGATAGGGCAATGCAATCCTGGGCGGATTTAAAATTTGGCGTAATATGGCGCATGCAGAACCCCCTCGTTTGGGCATCAAAATGCCAAAGGTTGAGCCTCCGATTACTCCAGAGGGTGGGCCATGGACATACCGAACGACCTGAACAAGCTGCTCGCTCGATTGAAAGAAGTCACTAGCGATACCAGCCGGATACCAGAAGCTGGCGCATCTGGCGTCCGGCCGAGCGCAGTGGAGATCGACTTTTTCCTGAGTCAGTATCACTTCGGAACGGACGCGACGGTCGAGCCGATCGAGATTTCAAAAGATGGGGTCTTCGAGTTCTATATATTCGCAGTCACAAACCGCTTCAGCGATGAACTAGCGTTGATGGCGATGTGGCCCACACAAAAGCGTTCAACCGAAGAGGCCGGGTAATAAATGTACCGCCGAGCATTGCGAGATGATAGCGGACTCTGCAATCCGCTATCATCACACGAATCCGGATGGCTCCCACTAGGCAGTCGGCACGGTATGGGGTTGCGGCGCGCCCTTTTTGGCCGCGAGTTTCTCTGCAGGACCGCCCGTTATGTCGATCGAATTGCCCGTGGGGGTTTCCACACCCTCCAAATAGTCCGTTGTTCCATACTTATTGAAGAGCACTTCAGACTTACCCTTCGAGGCTTTGGAGGATTGCCTTGCCTCTAAGATGACGCTGTGTGTGCCCGCGCCATTTTGAAGAGAGTAGAGGCTAGCGTCCTCGTCACTCTGTCTCAGCGTGTAGGTTCCAGCGGGCATCTTCGCACTTCCCGCGTAGAAGCTCGATGACATGTGGAAGGTGAAAGCAGGACTCTGTGCCGATGCGCGGAGGCCACCCGATACCACCATCATGGCTGTTAAGCCAACCAGTACACCCATCTTCTTCATTGTCGTTCTCCTAATATCACAAGTTGGAGGCCGTCGCAGCTGAACCGGAAAACCGGCATCACAATACAGCCTGTGCGGCCTTTTGTTTCAAGAGGCGCCCGGCTACATCCCCGAACCCCTCGTTCAATATGAGCTTGAAAACATACCGTGCCGGTCTCAGCTCGCTCGCATCTCGTGGATCCCGACGAGTGGTTGTGCGTTGCCCGTGGATTGATATGTTCCCCGTACAACGCACCTCGCCAGCGGTCCTTAACTTAATTAGTCGTAAGGCAACTCACTACATGGTCCCCTGTAGCCCTTTGTTCACGATGAGCTTGACATCAACACGCCGATTGAGCTCGCGTCCCTGTGGGTCAGTATTTTCAGCATCAGGATGCGTGGAGCCGTAACCTGCTGGCGCAACGATCCGCCTCAACGGAATGTTCCCTGTGTTACGAAGATAAGTGGCTACTGAGGAAGCACGATCCTCGCTGAGCTGTTGGTTCGCCGCCTTTGTTCCAGTTTTCGAAGCATACCCTGCGATCTCGATCATGTAACCATCGGTAGCCGACGTGAGGGCGATAAGCTTGTCGAGGTCGGCCTTGGCGGGGGCGTCCAGGGCATATTCACCGCTCGGATAGTAGATCACAGCTTCGGCAACTGTCTTGTAGTCGTCGAGGTCAGAAACCCGCTTGTTCACCATCTCAACAGCGCTTGCGTTCATCATTGCGACGGAGCCGGCTGCTGTCGCCACCGTACCTGCCGCATTAGCCGTTGTTTGTGCCTGGTTTGCGGAGGACTGCGCATCGCCTGCAGCAGCCACTCCCTGGTTGGCTGTAGTCTGTGCGTTGCTGGCCGCTGACTTGTTGGCATTGATCTGCTGTTGCTGCGCAACTTCGATAGCGAACTCATCCGGCGAGAAGGTGATCTTACTCGCTTCCAATTGATTGGCCGCGTTGCCTACGCCCTCAGCTCTAATTGTCAGGCCGGGCACCATGGCTGTTACATCCATGTCTTCGTGACGATGGAACGACACCTTTGATTTGTCACGGATGATTTTAGTATCATCAGTGATCTTGACCACAGCCGATGACCCGGTCTTCTCATCTTGAATCTTTATTAGGTCGCCCTGTCTGGACATAATCGTTCCCTTAACTTTTGCCTTGTCGCCAGAACTGAAGGTCTGCGCAAGGGCACTGGAGGCCAGGGTTAGAACGGTAAGTAGGACAACGCATACTCTTTGCGTCCCCACAGGACGGAAGCTACCAATCGGTGATTTCATAGAGTCCTCTCATTCATTTGTTGATGTTGGTTCAAGGTCGCCTCGAGCATCACCAAACGGAACTATCTACCGCCGGGTGATGTCTCCCCACAGCTGGCAGGAAGGGTCACTTAGGTATTTGCGGCGTCAGGTCAAAGGCCCGCCAACTTCATAAGTCAAGTTAATCAATATCCCGGCGGATCCATAGGGCCAACGGGCTTACTAATCGGTTTAATCCAAGCCGGTGACTTCCCGATCAGGCGTTTAACCTATCAAAATCACTTGCGCCTACACACCTGTCACTAGCGACAGGTCGGTTGTAAATGCTGCCGATCTTGCCTGGAAGCGTACCGGCAAACGCCTGAAATCTGGCTCGGTCCAGTCCGAACGTCGTGACAATGCCGAAGCACGTCTGGTTGAGGGACGGTAGCGGGGCAGTGCATCGGCTGTAGCCGAACGTCTTTGATTTCCGGGGATGCAGCTGTCAAGAGGGTACCTGTCGCTAATGACAGTTGTGGAGGGTCAACCACCGTAGTGAACTATTGCAACCGGCCTAATTAAATCAGCGTTGCCCAGCTGGGTTTCAGTTGGTGGCGTTGAGATGAACTGGGTTGGCAGGCAGTGCAAGAAATGATGGTCGAGGGAGAACGACGTGAAAATACGACACTATTCTAAATTCGTGGTTAATGGCATTGTGCTGTTAAGCCTCGCAGCGGCCAGCCGGCCGGGGTTCGCACGGGATAAGTATGAAACAATCGATGCCCAGGCATTCGGCACCGGAAACCAGATGGGTCAAAATATTGGCGTGACCTTAGATATCTATGAGTTTTCAACCCCGGCGGACAAGCAGATTCTGGTGCAGTCGTTCACGCAGGGGCAAAATCAAGGCTTGACGACCGCCCTGCAGAAGATGAAGGCGGTAGGGCATGTCTCGATCACGGGCACGCTCGGATTCGACTGCTCTTACATCAGGATGTTCAATACCCCGACGGGCCGCAAGATCGTCTTTGTTACGAATCGGCAAATCAGAATGGCGGAGGCATGGACGGACAGCAATTCTATGTCCTTCAACCTGACCGCGGGGGTCCTGGAACTGAATGATCAGGATAAGAGCAAGAGCACCGGGTCTCTGTATCCCGCGGCGCAGCTGGTCCTCGACAAACAGGGCGAGCTGCAATTGGATCTGCTACAGAATCCGTGGCGGTTGTCCGACCTCATCGACTGGAAGGGAACGGCGGGCGTCAACTAATTGCAGTACTGTGGCCAGAAAGGAATGAGGTGTTGGATGAAGACTCAGCAGACTTCTTTTGTTCGCACGGGATCCGTGACCTGTCTTCTGCTGCTTTTGAGCTGCGCTGCAGCGCTGGCGCAGAATGACAAGTACGCCTGCTCAGAACCCAATCCAGAGTCGGTATGTAACGCCGGCAATACCTGCGGATCCAGTTCGAGCCCCTGTATTGTGGACGTGAAGCGCAGCGATTATGGTGCTTCCGCGACGCCCAGTATCGCCGACGCGAAGGCGAATAGCACATTCTGCGTCAAGAGCGGCACAACCATTGTGTGGAAGAGCACGCAGAAGAATACCGGGTTCGTCGTCGACTTTGGGTCGTCTGCTGCCTTCGGTTCCGACGATGCGATCATGGGCGGCGCCACGCGTCCCATTTCCGTGACCGCGAAGAAGGCCGGCTGCTACAAGTACTCCGCGGGTGCATGCATCTCCGGAGAGATACAGGGAATGTGCGGCTCCAGCACGGCCGAGGCCATTATTCTGCCGCCAGGCACTAACTAGGGGTGATTCACCGGGGCCGACTTGCGTTCACCTCTCGACCCCTGAAACCTCTCCATCCCCGCGTCAACGGATGGAGCTGAACTGCCCTCCGCTCAGCACAGCGGCGATGGCATTCTCAAGGTCTGTAGTCAGGCGAGACTTGAATACAAATCCGGAAGCTCCCAAACCGAACGCAGCACCCACGAAATCCATGTCTTCATGGAGTGACAAGAAGATGATCTTAGCCCGGCAGCCAGTCTTCTTTAGTCGCCTGGCTACTTCAAAGCCACTTATATCCCCTAAAGAGATATCCAGGATGATCAGGTCGGGGAGGAGAGCAGCGGCTTTATCCACGACCGCCGTGCCATTGCACAGCGTTGCTGCAATCTTGTAGGTTGGCTCCAGCATTCCAACGAGGTGTTCCAAAACTGCATGATTATCGTCGACCAGCAATACCGTAGGGGCGGTTACAAAGCCGGAGTTCGTCTTGACCGGCACGAGCCTTGGTTTTGCGTTGTAGCAGATCTCGCAGTTACGGATGTGCTCGTTCCACGCGCTTAACGCCTCGTCTGCAGACCTCTTCGCCTCCTCGTACGCCAGCTGCCCGCGCTCACTCCAGCGGACACGTAAATTGTCCATAGCGATGCGAAGTCCAATCGCGGTAGTCTTTTGCGCCTCCTCACGCAGCGATCCTAGAGGGCAATGTAAATCGTCCATCTTCTTGTTCTGGTGCCTTTCACTCATCAAAATGTTTTGCAAATCAGCTCCTAAAGCCGGTCCCCAGGAAATTTCGCCGGGTCCGATCTCGTGACTCCGCCAAAGATCGAATCGGGAGCGCCGAGGTGCTGGCGGGTTTCGACAAGTTGCGCGACTACATCACAACTTGTCGTCTAAGAGAAATAGCCTTCGAAAGGCCGGCCAGAGGAAAAGAGAGAGCCAACTGTTCTTTTGCACAACTTTGATCGTCGTCGGACTGCCCATTGGTGCCCTGTCCTGGAGCCTGTGTTTCAACACGACTCAAACATATTAAGGATAGAGAAAGACTGCGGTTTGATCGTTGCTCCCGAGCAACCAGGCGCTAATCCTTCGCCATCTTGCTAAAGGCTTCGAGTGCAAATTCGAGGTGAGCGCGTGTGTGCGCCGCTGTCACGCAGAGGCGCAGCCTTGCCAAGCCTTGCGGAACTGCCGGAAAGAGGACAGGAGCGGCGAGGACACCGTGATCGCGGAGCCGTCTGGCGAAGAGGGCAGTGGTCACTTCGTCCTTCAGAATGACGGGTATGACCGCCGTCTCGGAGAGGCCCGTGTCATAGCCCAGGTTCTGCAGGCCGCAACGCAGGAAACTGGCGTTCTGCTCGATTCTTGCTACTCGCTGAGGCTCCAGCGCGAGAATGGACAATCCTTCGCGGATCGCCGCTACCGACGCCGGGCTCAACGCGGCGGAAAAAATATAAGGTGAGGACGCATGTTGCAAAAAAATGGCAAGCTCTTGCGAACCCGCAACAAATCCTCCAGTGGAGGGAATTGCCTTGGCCAGCGAACCTGTCCAGATGTCGACCTCACTTGCTGCAATGCCGAAGTGTTCATCGACGCCGCGGCCATGGGCTCCAAGCACACCTGTAGCATGCGCGTCATCCACTAACAGGAAGCAGCCGTATTGTTTCTTGATCGCGATGATCTCCGGGAGAAGGCAAATGTCGCCGTCCATCGAGAAGACGCCATCAGTAATGATGAGAGTGCGGTTGGCAGGTGGCCCGTTCTCGATCTCTTGTCGCAGTGACTCCAGATCGTTGTGTTGGAACCGCTGCAACTGGACGCCCGCAAATCTGCAAGCGTCGGTCAGGCTGCGATGGCAAAGTGCATCCATGATGACGCGGTCCGCCGGTCCGAACAGCGCCCCGATTACAGCAAGATTGGCCGCATAGCCGGAGCTAAAGGTGGTAGCCGCCTCCGTTCCTCGAAAAGCTGCCAGATCCTGCTCCATCTGTTGATGCTGGTCGGTTGTTCCCGTAAGCAGGCGGGCTCCACCGGTGCCGGTACCATACTTCTTGATCGCCTCAATGGCTGCATGGTCGATGCGCGGGTCACCAATCAGGCCTAAATAGTCATAGGAAGACAACATCAGCATCTTGTGACCGTCTGCCTGCACCTCAGGGCCGGTTCTTGCCTCCAGCGGAATCTGAAAAGGATAGGCATTCGCGCTGCATGCCATGGCGGTGTTTTCGAATAACCGCCGTCCGCGGGCATCGATAAGGTCGCTCTTACCGAAGTTCCACTTCCTTGGCGAAGAGAAATACCCGTCGAAAAGCCGACCGGAAGAGGAAGGGAAACGAACCGCTTCCCCTTTCACGCCTTCTATTTCGGTCGAACTGTACACCGGTGCAGCCGTTTTGGAAGTCACTATAGAGGATCCCTTCATCTTCGATAAGCTCATGACTTCTAAGCATTACAGAGAGAAGGAGCGTTGGTCGTTGCTCTGGCGCAACCAGCACCGAGTTTCTGGAGCGAAACCTCTTCCAGCCTTTTGGCTTTGGATAGGAAAGAAAGGCTATTTAGGTAACTAGGGCAGCGGATGTGGCAATGTCGCGCTGCGACAACCGGTGAGGGAAGCGAAGCAAGACCTTTCCCCGGCTCTTCACGAGAATGCCCTCGCGTTGCCATGCACTCAAGAGGCGACTCGCAGTGAATAGAGAAATATTAGCTTCGTTGGCTAATTCCTCATTCCTGATGTCGAGTTCCACACCTCCTGGTACTTTCTGGCCGATTCCTTCGGCGAGGTTAGCTAGTACGTGAGCGAGCCGTTGCGGAGCGGAGTTGCAGATCAGAGAGGCGTGGATTCCCCGGTAAGCTGCCAGATAATCAAAGGAGATTAACAGGGCGTTCTCGACTAACCTGGGATATCGCTCGCAGAAGCCACGGATCGTGCGTCGGCTCCAAACCAGCGTGTTGCTATGGATGATTGCTTCGCCACTAACCAGATAATCTGCGGGTGTAGCCAGCACCGTGGCTTCGCCAAAGATTTCTCCCGGGGGTACCCGCAGAAGCACAACTTTCTGGCCGTCTTCGGTCAAAAAGAAACGTCGGACACGCCCGCTCAAGAGGAGAAATAGACGATCGCCGAGGTCTCCCTGGCTGTGGATCACCGAATTTGCTGAATAGCGCTGCTGAGTTCCAGCGGCCAGAATTGTCCTGATGTCAGCCGGATCAAGTCCCTCAAAAAATCGTGGCTTCCGCTCTCGTAGAAATGCAGCAACCGGGATATTCATTCTTTGTTTTCCCTGGAGGGAGCTTGAGGCCGTCCCCACCGGTAACGGGCCCCACCATCACGTTGTTGCAGTTTGTACTTTGCCTGGAAATTGGAAGGCGTTGTCAGCCGGTAGTTCGGTTCCTCGCCCGGCGATTTCGCTTGCCTTATCCGTCCCAACGCCTGGGTCTTTGGCTTGGTACGTTAGTCGTGTGGGCGCTGCAAACCGAGTGCCGGCCGCCTCAACGATTCCAGCTATCTTCAGTAGGATCTCCTGCCGAAAGCCGGTGAACTTACCCATATCGCCGGTCTTGACAAAAGCAAACAATTCCAACTCGAAGGCAGCGCCGGCGAAATTGGTTACCCGTAATCGTGAGCTCCCGGATTCGACCACGGGGTCCGCGTCCAGCATCTGCTGCACACCGTCCAGTACCAACCGCAGTTGTTCAACTTGCGTTTCAATTCGCAGCGAGAAGGTTTGTTGGAGAAGGAGTTTGGGCCGATCCTTCATGTTTTCGAACTGCATTTGCGCAAGCACGCCGTTGGGAACAACCAGCAAATTCTGGTCGAGGGTTCGCAGCTTCAGAGAGCGAAGCCCGATGTCGGTAACCGTACCGACTCGGTCACCAATCTTACAAAAATCTCCAACTTGTATTGCTCTGTCCAAGAGCAGCGAGATTCCGCCGATCAGGTTTTCCAATGTCTTTTGTGCTGCCAGCGCTACCGCGAGACCGCCGATACCGAGTCCGGCGAGCGCGGTGGTCACGTTCAATCCAAGGAATGCAAGCGCGACGAGCAAGGCGATGATTAGTATCCCGACGTGATTCATTCTCTGCATCAGGATCAGGATCGACTCCCCACCTCCGCGGTGGGTTCGCGTGCGGCTTAACGCGCGGTCGAAGCCCTGGTCGGAGAGCCTGCTTGCGAGCCACCCGAAACATCCCGCAAGGAGGGCGGCCAGGAAACGAACATAGTAGACGCGATAGAGAAGGGGCGGCTGCAGCAAGTACACAAAAAAGCCGTGCAGCAGGATGGCAATCATACACCTGAGCGGCATGCCAAGGGGCGTATCCCAGACGGTGATGAAGGGAACGTTGCGCACCTTGCACCAGACTCGCCTGGGTGCGCTCAACAGAAAAGTAGACAGCCAAGCGACTAACCACGCGAGTGGGATTGAGACTAGCCAGCAGATCCATTGCGTAGATGACATCCCCAGTATTTCGGGACCGCTGAGTAGAGCGAGCCTGATTCGAGTGGCTCCCGTCGGCTTTTCGCTCTCTAGCCGAGCGTAGAGCCTCGGGATACTCTCCAGCGTCGCGCGCGAAATCAGCCAAATTTTTCCGACCGCAGGATCGTTCACCCGCACCAGGATCACGTCTGCCGACTCGCCACCAACCGTCAATACACCGGCACGTATCTGGCCCGGCGGAAGCCCGGCTTCCACGGTGCCGTTCGGATCATCGCTGAGCAAGTTGATGCCGCCCTGGAAGTCCGGGTATAACAGCCGGAATTCCTTGACGAGTTGTTCCAGGCTCTGGCCCGGAGGGAGCTGCAAAAAACGAGCGGCGGTTATGTAGTCTCCGCTTGTTTGGTATTTCAAGAAGTTGATCATCGAACTGCGGGGCGTTTGCCGTCCGAGCGGATCGAGCGGCGCCGCAGGTTCAGCTTTGGGCTCCGCTGCCGGAAGCTTTGGAAGCTGGGCTGACGAAGATTCAGTCCAGCCTCCGAATAAGAGGATGATCGAGATGAAACTAAGGGTACAGATCTGCTTGAGCAACCGGCCTACACCCTCTTGGTACTGTCTTAACAAGGACATGGCCGGTCACCCGAAACGCGTGTCTTCTTCATCGAGTCCGCACGACTCCGATAGGTGTTCAGTTTATCAGCGTGCCACAACTTCTATCGGTTCGGCGGTTTCCCTGAGGAAGCCGCTTTCTCTGCCGCCCTCCAGGAACTTCTTTCCGTCAATGCGGCCGAACATCTCGATCAGTTTTCCCACCAGGCCGGTCCAGCCGGTCTGATGGCTGGCCCCGAGACCGGCGCCATTGTCACCGTGGAAGTACTCGAAGAACAAGATGTAGTCCTTCCATTGTGGGTCAGTCTGGAACTTCTCCGTGCCGCCGTAAACCGGGCGACGGCCGGATTCATCCCGCAAAAAGGTGCTGGAGAGACGATGGGCAATCTCCCGCGCTACCTCGAAAAGGTTCATCAACTTGCCCGAGCCGGTGGGACACTCAATCTTGAAGTTGTCTCCGTGATATAGGTAAAACGACAGCAGAGCACGTATCAGCACCGCGTTGACTGGCATCCAAACCGGCCCGCGCCAGTTTGAGTTACCGCCGAACATGCCAGTATCCGACTCCGCCGGAAGGTAGTTCACTTTATATTCCTGCCCATTCACATAGACGACAAATGGATGTTCGTCGTGATACTTGGAGAGTGCCCGAATCCCATGCGGGCCAAGGAACTCGTTCTCGTCGAGCATCCGACCCAGAATCCGGCGCAAGCGTGTAGGGTTTACCACTGCCGCGATGCCGCGCTCCGCATAGCCAAGATGACCATGCCCGGTGGGATGAATGTTTTCAAGCAATTCAGGCATCCGCCGCACGCGTTCGGCGAAAACCTTCGCCATTCCGGGTACCCTCTCGCGTTGCCACGGCTCGATCACCGTGGTGGCAGCCAACGGAAGCAGGCCCACCATAGAGCGAACTTTGAGCCGCTGTGAGCTACCGTCGGGCAGGCGAAGGACGTCGTAGTAGAAACCATCCTCCTCGTCCCACATGCCCTCAGGCCCGGTTTGATTCATGGCGCGACCGATCCAAAGAAGATGGTCCATAAACTTGATTGCCATGTCCTGGTAAAAACTATCGTGGGACGCCAACTCCACCGCGATCTCCAGCATGTTCTGGCAGAACATGCTCACCCATGCCGTGCCATCCGCCTGCTCCAGGTGTCCACCGTTGGGGAGTGGCGAACTGCGGTCGAAGACGCCGATGTTGTCCAGCCCAAGAAAGCCGCCTTCAAAGAGATTGTTGCCATAGCGGTCTTTGCGGTTCACCCACCAGCTGAAATTCAGCATCAGCTTGGAAAAAGAGCGCTTGAGAAACTCCATATCGCCTTTCCCGGTTGCCCCTTGTTCCGTCCGGTACAGGAAAATGGTGGCCCAGGCGTGCACCGGCGGATTCACATCGCTGAAATTCCACTCGTAAGCAGGGATCTGACCGGTCGGGTGAAGGAAGAACTCTTGCAGCATTAGATCGAGCTGTTGCTTGGCGAAATCGATGTCCACCGTAGAGAGAGCGATGGTGTGAAAAGCCAAATCCCACGCTGCATACCACGGATACTCCCACTTGTCGGGCATGGAGATGACGTGCTGATTCACCATGTGGAACCATTCGCTGTTCCGCATGACTCGCTTGCCCCCCTTCATCGGATCTTCGCCATGCTCCGAGAGCCATTTGTCCACGTCAAAGAAGAAGAATTGCTTTGACCAAAGCATACCGGCCATCGCCTGGCGCAAAACGAGCGCTTCATCTTCGCTCAGATGTGACGGGGTGACCCTGCCATAGAACTCGTCCGCCTCGCCCTGGCGAGTTTTCAAGGTTGCGTCAAAGCTGCTGAATGGATCGCCGATGACAGCAGGAGGCTTATCGCTAAGACGGAGCCGGATGGTGGCCGTCTTTCCTGCACCCACGTTCAACTTGTATTGGGCCGAAGATTTAGTTCCCGTTTTCTGGGGATTCACTCCCTGTTCATTGCCCTCAACCACGTAGTTGTTGATTCCGTCCTTGACGTAAGCAGAGACGTTCGGGCTGCCGAAGATCCGTTGATTGTTGGTCTCATTTTCTGTGAATAGGAGTTGGGCAGCCCCCTCACAGTACAGATACCGGTCACCAAGCTCCCCATGCGATGCGGCAATGGCCTGGATATCTTTCTGGCCGCGCGCTTGTTTCAATGACGGTTTGGGGGTACCTGGCCACCACGTCCAGGTGTTGCGAAACCAGAGCGTGGGCAGCACTTGTAACTCGGCCGCCTCGGGTCCCCGATTCACCACGCTGATCTGCACTAGCAGGTCTTCCGGGCCGTCCTTGGCATATTCCACAAAGACGTCGAAGTACCGGTCATCGCCGAAAATTCCAGTATCCAGTAGCTCGTATTCCATGTCATGGCGGTTGCGGCCTCTGTTGGTCTGGATCAGATTGAGATAGGGATATTCCGCCTGCGGATATTTGTACAAATACTTCATGTATGAGTGCGTAGGCGTGCTGTCGAGGTAGAAGTAGTATTCTTTGACGTCTTCGCCGTGATTAGCCTCGCTGTTCGTCAAGCCGAACGCGCGTTCTTTGAGGATCGGATCCTTGCCATTCCACAGCGCCACGCTAAAGCACAACAACTGCTTTTCGTCGCTGATGCCGGCGAGACCATCTTCACCCCAGTGGTAGGCGCGGGACCGCGCCATGTCATGCGTGAAGTAGTCCCAGGCATTCCCATCCTGGCTGTAGTCTTCACGCACAGTTCCCCATTGGCGCTCGCTCAGGTAAGGTCCCCACTTCCTCCACGGCGTGTTGGCGGTGCGCGCTTCTTCCAATCGGGTTGTTTCCGGATCCTGAATCATTCTGTACCTCTTCCTGTCGGCTGAGTCGGCTCAGCGGTGTTCGCGGCGTGTCTGATTCTGGTTTTCCATCACCTGACGAGGAAAACTTTCGGCGGGGGCCCTGCAACTGCCGTCGAGCGGATCTCCGTACGCACAAAGTTGACGAATTGAAGATAAGGAAGCGGGATCCGTCTTACCGGCGCTCCGCGGGCTTCTCCGCTGGAGCACCTTCAGAAGGCGGCTAATGGGATCATTGCTCTTCGCGCGACGGTTTGCCTACTGTCAGTTGTGACAGTAGGCGCCGGCGGATTGATCCTGTGTTTACATTGCTTTGGGGCCGGCCATTCAAAACAGCTGTTGGATGCAGACGATTTTGGTCCTATTCGGAATGTCATTGACAGCGGCGGACTTCGCCTACCTGCCAACCGGCAGCGCCACCGGCTGTGCCAGCCGGAATTCGAGCAGAGATTCACTGGGAATCGAAAGCTGCTGCCCCTTCTTGGTCGCGGCGACGGCCGTTCCGGCTCCCGCACCGGCAAGCACGCCAATCCCAGCTCCTTTTCCTCCTCCTGCTAGCCCGCCGATCAGAGCGCCCAGTCCCGCCCCGCCAAAGACCTTTTTCGCTGTATTCGACCCTTCCCCTTTCCCTTCGATCTCGTATGTGCTGGTCAGCAACGGATAAGAAGTTCCGTTGATCACGATTTCAGTCAGCTCCAGTCCAAGTTCGGAACTGCCCTTCATCTTTCCCGCAGATGAGGCCGAGGCAAGAACGCCGTAGACAGCAGTGCCTCTTCGCGCCACCACAACATTGTCAGCTTGCAGATTTGTCTCCAGGCTACCCGTGAACCGATATCCTGCTTTTTGCTTGCTGGAATCAATGGAATCAGAAATCCTTATCAGGATCCGCGATCCCGCTGGAACAGTGACCCTTTTTTGCGCAGCGGCCGTCATGGCTGTCATTGCAGTTGCCAACCCCGCCAACAGGGTCGCGGCTCGAATCATTCCCTTCAGCATGTCCAGTCTCCTTTCTTGTTGGAAGTTACGAGCTTCGCCCAACTACCGGTAATGAGGAATCGATTTGCAGATCGATAATCAAAAGTAGCTGTTCCTCGACCTGGACAAAGCGCGCGGCGGTAACTCCACCCAATGTCTGTTTCACACTCTCGTAGGTCTTTGCCAGGAGCTCAGCTCGCTGCTTGCGGTAAGACATCGCTTTCTGGATCAGCTCGTCCGCCTTCTCATCTGTCATCTGATCGTATGAACTCGCATACTCCTGAATATTGGCCACCCTTTGATCATTCAGTTTGGCCAATTCCTCGTCGTACTGTTCGTAGATAGGCCAGAATTTTGCTGCGTCGGCTGCGCTTAGCTGCATCACCGCACCCATCATCTCGGCTTTCTGCTGCCGGACGTCGGTGCGCAGCAAGTCTATGTACGCCTGGATGTTTTTGGGATCGGAACTCGGCGATGCGGTCGCCTGCGGGGCGGTTTGTGCCGCTGCGCCTCCGGCAAAAAACAGCAATCCGAGTAGCATGATCCAGGCTGCTTTTTGTTGCTTCATCTCTCGTCCTCCATAGAAAATGCGGGCCAACCGCAGCCACGAATGCTAGTGGATTCGCTCGAAGTCCGAACTGGGCGTGGTTGGCCCGTGTGTGAGTGCTCTCGATTGTAATCCCATAATGTCTGTTGGCAAGAGCGGATACTGTCTTTTACGACGGTGCTTGACCCGCAAACATCGCCTGCAGCTATTGATCAACTGCGTAATAAGAGAGCGACGATCTGCCACCCTGCGGCAACGGCAAAAGCTGAGCTATAGGCAAGGCATTCCCTCCCATCTTGGTGGGGGAGGTGATCATCTCGTAAACAATCGCGCAGCCGGGGGCCCCTGATATTTTCGCCCCATCCACTGCTATTAATGCTAGGTGCCGAGCTTGGATTGGCGGATTACGCTTGGAGGTGCATCAGGAGCTTTCCGGGGCAACGATAACCGGCCCGGCGGTAGGGTTCTGCTATCGAGTGGCTTATGCGAACGAGAGCGGCCGTAGTCGGAAGCGTCACTCAACACTGCGACCGGCCACGCACAAGGTGCCTGGTGACGCGCTGGTCTTGGATCCTTTGCGTTTGCGCACTGGCTGCTTTCGCCGATGTTTGCTCGGCTGCCGCGCCGTCCGCCCCCAAGAATGTCCTGGTTTTATATAGCTTTACCGACCGCAAAGCTCTGAATAGCGTTGAGGTTCTAAAGTCCACGACGCGATCCCACATGGGATCACCGGTGAATTTTCTGATTGAATATCTCGAAACGCAGCGTTTCGAATCCCCGGGTTACGAGAATGGCGTTAGCCAACAATTGGCGGGTGTGTACAGAAGTCAAAAGATCGACCTTGTCATTGCCTTTGCTTACCCGGCGCTTCGTTTTGCAGTCGAGCATCGTGAGCAGATTTTTCCTGGCGCACCCATCGTTTTCTCATCGGTCGCTCCCGAAAGACTGGAAGGCCGGAAGCTGTGGCCAGGCGTGACCGGAGTCACGATAGATGTTGATCTTCACGGGACGATCGACTTGGCACTCCGCCTTCAGCCCGACGCGAAGAATGCGGTGTTGGTCATGGGAACCTCGGAATTTGATCGATTCTGGTTGGCAAACATTCGGCAGGAGCTGCGGCTGCACGAACCCAGATTGGCGGTCATCGAACTAGTGGGCCTGGCGCCTGACGAACTGCTGAAAAGCGTCGAGGCGCTTCCCCCATACACCATTGTTTTCTTCCAGTTGATACCGGAGGAGTCGGCCCAGCCAGTGACCGGGACCTACGACATTCTTGGGGCCATAGCCCAGCGATTCCAGACCTATTGCTTTCTTGATTACTGTTTAGGCCACGGTGCTATCGGCGGATCGTACCCCGACTCAGCCGAACAGGAAGCCATCGTAGGAGAATTGGCAGCGCGAGTTCTTTTAGGAGAGAAGCCAGAGAATATTCCCATAATGAAGGGGCCTCCGCCGCTGGCTCACGTGGACTGGCGCCAGCTTCGCCATTGGAAAATCCCGGAGTCGGCCCTTCCGCTTGGAGCAGTTATTTCGTATCGGGAGCTAACCGGCTTGGAGCGTTACGGGAAATATATTATTTCCGGGCTCGCACTGATCCTTATTCAGGCTCTCTTGATCATCGGATTGCTGGTACGACGAAGTCGGGAGCGGAAAACCGAACTCAGGCTACTTGAAAGCGAAAAGCGCTTTCGGCTGATGGCAGATACGACGCCTGCCCTGGTCTGGATGTGCGACAGCCAAGGCACGGTCACTTATCTGAATGACCGGCGCATTGAATTCACTGGCCGCGACGTGGCAACTGGGTTTGGAGACGTATGGTCGGCCTACATTCACCCTGAAGACATAGAGAGCGTTCAGGCGGCAAACAAACGTGCCCTCGCGCAGCAGAAAGAGTTCTCCAGGGAATACCGGCTTCGCCGCCGGGATGGAGTGTTCCGATGGATGCTCGATATCGCCGCGCCGCGCGTGAACGGGGATGGCTCGTTTGCCGGTTTTGTTGGTTCAGCGGCCGACATCACAGACCAGAAACTCGCACAGGAAGCGCTGGAGAAAATCGGTGGCAAACTGATCGAAGCTCAGGAAGAAGAACGCAGTCGGATAGCCAGAGAACTGCATGACGACATCTGCCAAAGACTGGCACTCCTCTCCATGGAGCTGGAACAAGCGAATCGGGGGTCGGATTCAGGTCGCTCACCGAAGCTTGATGAAATCCGGCGCCACTGTGCGGAAATCGCGGTGGATGTTCAGGCGTTGTCCCACAAACTTCACTCCTCGAAGCTGGAGTATCTTGGTTTGGCGCCGGCTATCAGGAGTTACTGTCGTGAATTTTCTCAGCAGCATGATGTGGCTGTTCAGTTCGCCGATGAGAACGTCCCGAACTTTTTGCCCCGCGATATTTCCCTTTCTCTTTTTCGGGTCACCCAGGAAGCATTGCAGAACGCCCTGAAACATAGCGGCATAAGGCAATTTTCCGTGGTCTTGCGGAGCTCGGGAAATGAGATCCAACTCGAAGTAAGCGACCGCGGGGCGGGCTTCGATGTGGAGGGAGCAAAGCTGGACAGGGGATTGGGACTTGTCAGTATGCAGGAGCGAGCCCATCTGGTTCACGGTACTTTCACCATTGAGTCGGCAGAGAATGGTGGAACAAATATCCTGGTCCGTGTGCCTCTGGCTGACGCACAAATCAAGGCTTCATCAACGGTTTTCGAAGGCGCCTGAGCTTTCGTGGAGGATGAAATGGGACGAACACGTATCTTGCTAGCCGATGATCACACGATGATCTGCGCGGGACTTGCGAAATTGCTGGAACCCGATTACGAAGTAGTAGGCACGGTGGAAGATGGCCGTGCCCTGCTAAAAGCGGCCGATCAGCTCAAACCAGACGTCGTGGTCCTGGACATTGGCATGCCCTTGCTGAATGGCCTGGACGCGGCGAGAGAGTTGAAGAAAAGAACGCCATACATAAAGCTCATTTTCCTGACTATGGAAACCGATTCCTATATCGCAGCCGAAGCCTTTCGCGCCGGGGCCGCCGCCTACCTCCTCAAAACCTCACGGCCTACCGAGCTATTGCAAGCCGTTCGCGACGCAGTGAGAGGGGTTTCCTACGTGACCCCGCAGATTGGCCGGGCGATCGAAAACATGTTTATCCGGGATCCCACAGCCGACACGCCGAAGCAACTCACCGGCCGCCAGCGCGAAGTCCTGCAGATGCTTGCAGAGGGCCGCTCCATGAAGGAGATTGCCTACGTTTTGGAGATCGCCCATCGTACCGTGCGGTTTCACAAGTACCAGATCATGGAGGAATTGGGCATCACCACCAATTCAGACCTGGTTAAATACGCCATGAGGCATGGAATGACCTCGGCCTGAGAGGGCGCCATCGGCAGTTGTAGGGGGTACTGTCGCAGGTGACAGTAGGCAAGTATTCATCGAAAGGAAATGATCAGATGTAAATGTTTAGCTTATTGGCCACCGAAGGTATCGCCGTGGATAAGATTCGAGTGGTGTTGGCCGATGATCATCGGGAGGTGATCGCAAAAATTCGCGTGGTACTCGGTGATCAGTTCGATATCGTTGAGGCGGCGGAAAACGGCAATCAAGCGGTGAGTGCCGTTTTAGAGTTGGACCCTGACGTCTTTGTGACCGATATTTCGATGCCTAGCCTTAATGGGCTCCAAGCTGCAAGATGTATCCAGAAGACGAATTCCCGAGTCAAGATCATCTTCTTAACCATTCATGAAGACCGGGACTTCATCGCCGCGGCATTTTCGGCGGGCGCGACGGGCTACGTCACCAAGCGCCGTCTGTCGACCGACTTGGTTGTTGCGATACAAGAGGCGCTGAAGGGAAATACCTTTGTGTCCAATTCGATACGGAGCTAAATACGCTCCAGCTTTGCAGGTGATCCAGGTAGCGAGATAGTTCGCCTTCCGGTTCCTGAAGATGCGGTTGGAAGCGGGTCTCATGTTTTCGACCTAAGCCGCTTAGACAATTATGAGACCGCTTCAAGCCCTCACGCTCGTGTGTTCGATGGCGATTGCCGCTACTTCATGGAAGCCGGTTTGGGCGCAAGACCTATCGCCCCGCGCATATCTCATTACCCCACAACATTCCAATGCAGTCATCCTGACGTACTCTTTCTACCATGGAAGTGTTGATTTCGCCGGTACGGCTCCGATAACGGGTGCGACGGGAGCCTACAACGTGCCGATCTTGGGCTACTACCATTCCTTTAGCTTTTTCGGCCGCTCGGCCAACGTGAATGCTGCTCTCCCCTACGCGGTGGGGAACTTTCAGGGAAACGTTGCCGGCCAACCGAATCATGTTTACCGCTCCGGCCTTGTGGATTTCACTTCCCGGGTATCAATAAATCTCAAGGGCGGACCGGCGATGCCAATACGAGATTTCCTGAAATGGAGGCAAAAGACCTTAGTGGGCATCAGCCTGAAGGTGTTGGCTCCTACGGGCCAATATGATCCAACGAAGCTGGTGAATTGGGGCATCAACCGATGGGCCTTCAAACCGGAACTTGGCTATTCCAGACGCTGGGGCAATTGGATACTCGATTCGTACGGCGGAGCGTGGTTCTATACGACCAATCCACAGTATTTTTCGCCACCGTCTCCCAAGCCGCAGAGTGAAAAGCCTATCGGAAGCTTCGAAGGCCACCTGAGCTACGATGTAAGACCGAGGCTTTGGTTTTCGCTGGACGGAAATTTCTGGTTCGGCGGTGTCACCAGCTTAAATGGTGTGGAGAATCCCGCTACGCGTCAGACGAGCTCCCGCGTCGGCATCACAGCTGCAGTCCCCGTAGGCAAACATCAATCGCTGAAGGCCAGTTACAACAATGGCGACTACATCCGGTTTGGCGGAAACTACCAAAATCTCTCCGTAGGGTGGCAGTATTCGTGGATCGGCTGGCCTAGGTAGCTGCGTTGGAGGTCTGCGCCTCAGTCGACTGAAGTTGGGAGCTAACGATTGCTGCGGTTTTCGAGAGGAGCTGCTCCCGTTTCTTCGATGCGTTTGGAGGCCAGGTGAGCTCGAATGGTCAGGCGACTGGCAGCCAACTGGTCTTTACCTGCCAATCGGCGGCTAGTGGCGGAGTCGCTCACTAACCGCCATCGTTCTCACCGATCCTGGTGCGGACTGGCCTCAACGTCCCATCTGGCTCAGCGCTGCGAGGTTCGGATCTGAGGAAATCCGCAACACTCCTTTGAACGGTGTGTAAAGCTCCAGGATTATAAGGACCGCGGTCGAAGCCGCCAGTGCGCCGACGGCTAAAGTCACGATTATGGTGGAGCTAGGCTGGGTGAATACGCCAAAGCTGAAGTTCTCGTTTGTCGTCGACGGTGGTCCTGAGTGGCCCGATTCGGGCTGTACCTTGACGCCAAGTGGAAGCTTTCAGGAGCGCCGAAACCAGAGGCGAACACAACCAGGCTGATTGTGACGGGAACACGAATGTTCCCCCACCTGCCGGCATTGTTCCACCAGCCCGGCGCTGCCGACTTAGGGCGTGACCGGGGCCCCTGGTGCAGGTTTTGGAATGCGGAAGGTGTACACCACGCCAAAGACGATGGTGGTGCCCTTCGGGGCGGCCAACGCCCTGTATTCCTTTTCCCATTTGAAAAATACATTCCAATCATGCTTAAGATCGATATAGTTGGCCTGCAAACCGGCGGCGTGCATGTAATAGAAGGGGACCAACCGTTCAAAGGCATCGACGATTGTGTTGTCGCTTCTGTTGCGCGACATCTGCGCCTGGTCATATCCGATAATCCCGATCTGGGCCACTTTGGTTATGTTCTTTGTCTTTAAAAACGGCTTGTTCAATGGAATGGCTTGACCTAATCCCCACTCATCACTCCAGGCTGCCCCGGGTGTCAGCTGGACGTTGATGGGCACCGTCCCGAACATTGTGCTGATGTCCCCGGACCGGGTGGTTTTTGATCCGTGGGTCTCCCAATTGCCCATGATGTTCGCCGTGGTTCCCTGGTCCTTGGTAATGTAAAAGGTGGAACCGGCGGTGAAGTCGCTGCCCCAGTAACCGGAACCGACATTATTCGTAGCGCCCGGCGTGTAGCGGCCGGTGGGCGCCACAAAGGCATATCCCGCCCACCAGTCCGCCCGCGGAGCGTGCCAAGCTAGATTTGCCAGCTGAAACCAAGTATCCGCAAGCGCGAAGCCCCCGGATCCCAGAGTCTTGCCATTCCCCAGGAACGGTAGCACGAGCGAGCCTGTGCCTATCGTGGGGAAAGCGACAAACGGCGCGAACTTCGCTCCGAGAATCTTGAACTTGGGAACATAAAAGAAGAAGTTCTCTACTGCCCAGATGTTATACGTGCCCGTCGCCTTAACCGGAGTGCCGTTTTCAAGATTCAGCTGGTGGGCATTGTAGTTGAGGTTGTAGTCCCCGTAGGTGATTCCGGGATCGGGCATGATGCCGGCGTTCAAGCCGTATTGGCCAGGCTGATATTGGCCGTGCTGTTGCGCCGTGAGCGATGAACTGATGGATAGCACGATGCAGAACAGTAGAGCGAGATACCACCTACTAAGAATGTTCCTCGTCATTGAGGCTTTTCTCCAGTGCGTACAGATTGATAATTCACCGCGAGCTCAGAGGCTTCCAAGGTGGTGCGTTAATGA
Organism: uncultured Acidobacteriaceae bacterium; assembly: GCA_963746595.1. Taxonomy (GTDB): domain Bacteria; phylum Acidobacteriota; class Terriglobia; order Terriglobales; family Acidobacteriaceae; genus PALSA-350. Next base: position 159,704 of record CAVVBS010000004.1, on the reverse strand, counting down.
TGGAGCAGGGGCGCATTAACCGGAACTGGCAAAAGTATCAGTAGCCGCGGAAATAGCAAGTAGCAATATTAGGTACTAGCCGAAATGCGACCGTCACGCTCCTGACCATCTGCTAATGTTGGTAATCGACTCTGGCGCCCTTAATGCCGAGATAAGATATGGCGCAGACCCCCGGCAGGGCGGCCGACGCTTTACATGCCATATGGAAATTCGTGACTGGTTTTCTGGCGAAATTGCTAGTGGAAGCCTTAAAGCCCCAAGCGCTAGACTGTTTTATACCAGCGCCTATAAGAGGTGTCCCGCGCGTAGGCGAAGGACTTCATTCCAGCGTGAGTGGGCCATATTTTCCTAAGGCGCAAGCGTCCGACGCATCGCCCCGGATGTTTCTTTGTGTGATTACAGGCGATGGTGTCCGCGAACGGAGTGATTACCGGCAATGCGAAGTTCGTTGTTTTCTTGCCGCACTTGCGCACCAGAACGTTGAGCGCTGGCCGCTGTGCTCGGTTTTAGGCTCGACACCCAGAAAATCATGTCCTTCGGGAACTCCGTGGGAGAAAGGACGCACAGTCTTCAGCGCTCAAAGAAAGCGCCGGCAGCTGCGACCAAGCCGAACTAGCTATGCATATTCCAGGATCCTATATTCTTCTGATCTTTGTCACCGTGTTAGCGGCGGTGATCCTTCTCCTATTGCACCTTACCAAGCTCGGTCTGTTTATCCACCAGAAGATTCCCGACCGGCCGCATCGCCGGCTTTTTCTCGCATCGGTGAGCTTTTTTATCACGTTCCTTGCGGTACGTTTGTTGGTGGCTTCCATCACGCATCACATCGGACCTTTCGGCTACGTCGAAATGGGTGGGAGGCACATCCACCACCTGGTGTGGGGCATTCTTCTCTTGCTAATCACCGGCTATGCGGAGCTTGCGGAAGTGGGGACCGGAGAAACGATCGCTTCCATCTTTATGAGCCGGTTGTTGTCGCTGAGTTATGGGATTGGCGCGGCATTGACGCTGGATGAATTTGCGCTCTGGTTGAACTTGGATGCCGCGGACTATTGGACGAGTCAAGGTAGGGAGAGCATTGACGCTGTGGTGCTGTTCGGGGCCCTATTGGCGATAGGGACGTGGGGCGCGCCGTTATTTCGACGGTTCGACCGGCCGCGCGGCAAATCATCCCGATAGGGAACCCGCCCCCAAGGGCGCGAGATTCCCGGACACTGCGTGACCAGGGAATTGCAATGCTTTGTCCTCAAGATTGTTAACTTGGTTTCGCTACATCACCGTGGTCCAGCTCTTGTCAGGGTTGAACTCGGTCATCGTCTTTGCATCCTCAACTGTGCTCTGGCCGAGTTTCTTCTCGTAGACAACACCGTCCTGATTGATGATGAAGCTCATGATGCCGGTGTCGCCGTAGTTCTCCGGGTAAGCGATGAAAGCAAAACCGCCCGTCATCTTCCCGTCGACGATGTAGTTCCTGGCACCTCCCTTGGCGCTGGCTCCCTGTTTAGTAAGGATGCGGTAGAAGTATCCGTGAAATGGTTGCTGTTTGTCCGCCTGAGCGTTGAACCCATCTGCCGAGGCAAACGCAACCAGTGGGCCAAGTGGGCTTTCCGTCTGTCCTTGCGGCGATTTCCAATAGAGTCCGTTTTGCTTACCTTCGTCGCTAATGAACTTTTGCGCATATTCCTTTACGCCGTCGTGACGTTGAGAGATGTATTGGGTCTGGGCGTCGGCCATCGCAGCCATCACATCGATCGCGGCCAGTTCGTTGTCCCCAATACGTCGTGATAGGATTTCGTCCTTACCGGCCGTCAGATCGAAATACCACTGACCGCCGCTATTCTTCTTGAGCGGGATCGGGAAAGGATGATTTTCCGCCCCAACCAGGAGAACTTCGCTGCCATCAGTTTGTTTGCTCCAGCGGTCCATGGTCTGGTATGCACTGGTGAAATGCTCCGCCGCCAGCTTGTCCTGGTTAGCATCACCGGAGAAAATAAGGTCCGCCGAGTCTGGGCCGAAGATCGCGAGTAGCGCAGTTCGATCATCCGCCTTCGTAGCGGCCAGCAGCGCAGCTCCAGCGTTCTCTGGTGCAGCGAATGTTTTTGGGCCAGCCTCCGCTGGTGACGGTCCTTTCGAATTGTTGCAAGCCACGACGGTAGTCAAAATCCCTACAGCGGCTACCGTAGCCCGGAATCGGGAGATCCCAATCCTGCGATTCTTTATAATGCTTGACATCGCTATTCTCCAAACAATGAGATGTTGCTTACGAGGCTCTCAGGCCAGGCTTGTTAGCGGGACCATTTGCCGTCTCACGTGAGTGAGAGTCATCGCCGTCCTCCACCACGAAAACCACCGCCCCCGACGCTGCCTCCGCCCCAACCCCCTCCGCCACCGCGACTGCCCCAGCCGCGAGCGCTCGAAGACCGTGCTTGCCAACCGCTTCCGCTTGCTCCCCTGGAGAATCCACTAAACGCTGTTGACCCCCGGCCACTGCCGCTTTGTCCCCAACCATGGGAGGACGCAGAGCTGTCCCAACTGCTTGACCTATCCCCGCCCCATGAACCCGACCCACCAGGGCTGGTTCGATTCACATTGACTGTATTGCCACTGACATTCGTGGCGTGGTTGCCGGAGCTATAGCTGTTGTGTCCGCCGTTGCTGTAGTTGTTGTTGTGATACGCGTTGTAGTTGTTGTTGTGATACGCGTTGTTATATCCGCCGCCATAGTAACCCCCGTGCCAGGCGCTGTTTCCGTAATAAGCCCCGCCGTGATAATAAGCCCCGCCGCCATACCAGTTGCAGCCCCAGCTGCTATACCCCCATCCCCCGCTCATCATCGCTCCTACCGCCATTCCAGCCCCGAATGACAGCAGACCGGTGGCGATCAGGTCTCCCGTGCTGTATCCGGGAGTTACGTATGGAGTGTCATAGACCACGGTCGGGTTGTATACCGGCACATAGACAATTTGCGGGTCGGTAGGTTGGATGACGATCGTCTGCGGCGACTGCTGCACCACCGTGATCTGAGGGCCGGTCTTGAGATTGCCGGCGGCCTTCGCTTGCGCGCGAAGCGTTTGCACCGCAGCCATTACGTCGGCTGCTTGATTGTGATATGCCTCGCCGAGGGACGAGGTCCAGGCGAGGCTTTGCGCCATCTTGTCCAGGACAGACGGGAACTCCGTGAGTGCTTTGACGCTCGGATCCCACGACTGTTGATCGACGGCCTGTGTTAGAGCGCTACCCTTGAGGGCTTTATTCGTCTGGAGCCAGTTGTCCGCGATGGCAATCTGATCCGGAAAGGTTGCCCCACTGAGAATCTGCGCCACCAATGCATCAGGATATAACGCGATGGGCGCCAGAAGTCCTTGCAATTCGGCCGCCGTCATCGGCGCGCCTTGCCCAGAATATTCTGAAGCTGATGTGGGTGTCTGCGACTGAAAAATAACCACGGCGTCGGCAGGTGTAACCGTTGCAACAACAGAGAGACATAAAGTAGCTGACAAGATCCTCTTCACGAGCACCACAGTCGTCGCTAGCCTCCTTCCTCCATCCAGAAAGATGGAAAGCGCAATTTTGTTCCAGGGGGTCTCGCTAAAGTTGGGCAGCTGATTCCCCAGCGGGTAAGCCACACAATCAACCAACGAATACCATAGCGTCATACGACTCCTTTCGGCAACGACATGAGAACTCAACATTTCGGAACAACGGTGCACGAGGAGGCCGAATGGACGTGCCTCACATCTACGCATGGTGTCAAATCAGAGCCGCAGGTATTGCCCTCGTAGCACAGTCACGCGGTATCCGGTCCCTGGCAAGCGCACTCGTTGTTCTTTAAGGACGGGTTAACGTCCCTGGGTCCCTTGTTCACTAGAAACGTGAAACGGCTGTCGGTGGCAGTCACTCGTACCGCCATGTTCCGTAAGTCCACTCCGACTGCGATCGCCCTGGAACTGTCACTAGCGACAGGTTCTGAAGGCCTGGAATTACGAATATTTGAAATTGACTCTGGCGCCCTCAATGCTGCGAAAGGGGATGGCGGACTTTCCGGGCCAGGGGCCAACGCGCTCTACGCCTATGAAGATTTGTGAGGGGTTACCTGGGGAAAGTACTAGCTGACTACTTGAGGGTCTCACGCCTAAACTCGCTAACAGCAAATCTATCCAAAAGCATCAGAAGGCAGAGAGGTCATGGAATCAATCCTGGTAAGCTCGACAGTCTTCCTGGTGGTGTTCGCAGGAGCACTCGCCGGCATGAGGCTTCGGGTCATTGTGCCCCAGAGTCAGCTTGGTCCAGACGTCAAGGACATAATAAGGCTGGTGACAGGCCTCTTGGTAACTATGACCGCGTTAGTCCTCGGGATGCTCGTTTCAACCGCGAACTCTTCTTACCAACAACGCAAAGACCAACTCACTGAGATGGCGTCAGACTTTGTAGGCGTCGATCGCCTATTGGGAAGCTACGGGCCAGAGACCTTGAAGGCCCGTGAAGAGTTGCATTCACTGGCCGACGCCAGCCTCCAGCGCATTTGGCCAAAGCAGGGATCCCAGGACCCGCAGTTAAGACCTACGGACACCGGGCAAATCTTCTATAACGAATTACAGTTGCTCCATCCAACGACCGATGCACAGGTTGCGGTGAAAGCTGCCGCCATCTCAGCGGCCATCGGACTGCGGCGCACTTATTGGTTAATGTTCCTTGGATCCGAGGGGAGTTCCCTCTCACTTCCTCTGCTGCTGGTTGTGGTTTCGTGGCTGACGGCCATCTTCGTCAGCTTCGGGCTTTTCGCCCCGCGCAACAGCACAGTATTTGTCACGCTGATCGTCTGCGCAGTCGCCGTTTCCGGTGCGGTCTTTGTCATCATGGCCATGTACACGCCGTTCAGCGGGGTCATGAAGATTTCGTCTTTGCCCCTTCGCGACGCTTTAATCCGAATGACGCCCTGAACACTGATGATCCAGTCACGGCTCAGCGCGGAGGCTCAATGCGCTTCTCTTGAGAAATAGAGATTCAAGGTAAGGCCCACGGCATTCACCTGTTTATTAGTTTTTTTCCCGGTGTTGTTCTGGTGTTCATAGTACGGGTCGAGATCGACGTGCTTTCCCAGGGGGAGGTTGGTGCCCGCATAGAGCTCCGTGGTACTAAATTTGCTGTACTGGCTTTCGTAATAAAACTCGGCGCTTGCATAGGGCAAGAGGTGATAAGAGCGAATTGCGAACGTGCGTTGCAGCGAAAGCTTATTGCGATAGCGCCAGGTAAATGCTCCGTTGCTCCAGTCAAGATCTGCTCGGTTTCTGTCGGTCATCAGCAACTCGGCCTTTACCGGCAGGTGGGATGTTGCCGCGACGATAACCCGACTGGTCGAGGGCGAATTGGGAGCTGAAAGAAAGCTGTAACCAGCGGTCAGGACAAGTGGCCGTGATTTGGCATCGTCCAGGTCGAAAGCGGTAATCCTCTTGAGCCTGATGAGCGGTTTCAGGTAAAAGTCCACGTTGGGGCCGATCGCGGCCTGGGTGGAGTCCCCCCCTCTCTTGTGTCCTTCGCCTGGAAGCTGACCCGAATATCATGGTTGAGCTTCAGATATGCGTCGACTTCCGGAAAAAACTCCGTTTGTTGCGTGCTTTCGGCGCTCCCAGTACCGCAGAGGAGCATGAGAAGCACCGGGGCTAGCCAGCCGGTGCGAAAGGCGCGCCGCCACTTACGGGCTTCCGCAAGATGCCTCGCGTCTAAACCTGTTGCTGCCGGGGCACGGCGTTTTGCCATTCGGAGAGGCACCTATCTTCCGTATTGAGACCGACTAACCGGCCGTATGGCGAAGTATTCAGGGTTTTCGACTTTGAGGTAAGTAGCAAATTTGCTAGCGGAGAGCGGGAAATAGTGCCTGGTCCGGAGTTCGACTTAGGTGGCAAGGAACAGAAGAACAGGGAAGCGCCAAGAGAGGCTTCTCCGCGTCCCTCCAATTATTCTCCCATTCCTGGCCGCATTCAGCCTCGGAATTACCCGCAGCCACATATTTCAGTGGCAATACTACGACTTCTACTAGTTTGCGGCGTACCGGCAAGTTGTTAGCCTTTTCATGAGAGAGGCTACTAAATGATCGGATCACCAAAACTTCGAATGAATTTCCTCGTCGCCGGCCTGGCGATTGCTTTTCTTTGCGGCCCCACAGCCCCAGCCCAAATGGGGGCGGACGATCCGAATGTCCAAAAAGCAAAGGACATTCTGTTGAAGGGCGTGGCGAGCGGCAATCCCGACACGCGGTCACTGGCTGTAATGTCGGCCAGCCTTATTGGCGATCGCTCAGAGGTCTTAACGAAGCTGTATTCCATGTTGGAAACGGATAAGGATGTTCCAACCCGGATCACCATCATTTCCACGCTAGGTAGTTTCAATAATCCTGCAGTGGTTCCATCTTTACAAAAAGCCCTCAAGGATCCGGTGCCTGAGGTGGAGTTGGCAGCCGCGCTGGCGCTCTTTGGTCTCAAGCAGCCGGACGGGAAAGCTTTTCTTCTGGACGCACTGAGTGGGAAGCAGAAGACCACCTCCAGTTTCATGAGCAGCGAGAAGCGGTCATTAGTGCGAATGACGCATACTCCGACCACCACCTTTCTCGGAATCGTGGCCAATCAATTTGCGTTACCGGGTCTGGGGTCTGGCATGGAATCGGCCGTCGGCTTGTCGGCGGATCCAGCTTCGATGGCGTCGTCCTCGGTAATATTCTCACTCGCTAAAGATAAGAATGACCCCGCCATTTGGACCGCGCTCGAGACGGCTTTGGGAGACAAAGAATGGGCTACTCGCGCTGCTGCGGTTCATGTGGTCGCAATGCATAACGATCCGGCCTTGATAGGCAAGCTGGCTCCGCTCATGGACGATAAAAAAGAGCAAGTGAGTTTCCGCGCGGCAGCAGGTTACATTCGCCTATATATCATTGCGCACAAATCCCAGGCAGCGACCGGCGAATAGCTATACACGGCACACACTTCCTGGGAGGTGTGTGCCATGTTTTTTTGTGAGTAACCCATCTTCCGAATCTGCTCTGCAATCAAAAACTCCAGTGAACTGTCACTTTTGCCAGTTCACTGGTTCCGGCGCGCTCGCTAGGCTAAGTCATATCCAAAATAACTGTGAGGTGGAGTATGAATTACCGGAGAGCATGGGAACGCGTGGTCCTAGGGGCGGCATTAGCGCTGTCTTTTTCTTTGATGGCGAATGCGCAGGAAAAGCCGGTCGACACCGCCCAGGCTCAAGCAATACCTGCCGCCTCCGCAACACAGTCCAACTCGGTGTCTACTGCTCCGTCGATCGATGACGACCCTCATTGGCATTTTGTGAGCTTGTCGTATCTGTGGTTTCCGGGAATATCTGGAACCGTGGGCGCCAAGGGCTACAGTACCAGGGTCGCTGTAAGTCCTTCTGACGTGCTGAGCCATTTCAATATTGGCCTTATGGGATCTTTTGAACCCCAGTACAAACGATGGAGCCTTCCCATCGATTTTGTCTGGGTGAAGCTTTCCGATGACAAAGCGTTCGTGAGGTTACCTGGCTACTCTGCTAAGGCCACAGTCAAAGAGGGCATCTTTACTCAGAAGGTGAACTACCTGGTTGTGGATGGCAAGATGGTGAAAATCCGTGCTACGGCAGGCGTTCGCGGCTGGTATGTAAGCGAGAACCTTCAACTGCAGCCCCCGACGCCGCCCAACTTCAGTGTGGGGTCATCGCAAGGTTGGGCTGACGTCGTTGGGGGAGCAAACATAATAGTACCTTTTTCGCCAAAGATCGCCGTTTTTATAACCGGCGACGCCGGCGGTGGGGGCGCTAATGTCGACTACCAGGTTGCCAGCTTCGCCAACTATCAGATAAAGCCGAAGTGGGGAATCGGGGTCGGCTACCGGTATCTGGACGTGAATTACCGAAACAGCAACCAAAACGTCCTTGACGTCCACACAAGCGGAATCGCGTTAACGCTCATTTTCAAATACGGCAAGCAGCCCGCAGCTCAATAGGTGCTCCTCACAGCCCGCCATCCGCTACGAGGGGGAGGGTGTTCTTGTCTGCTAGAGGGACTGGCCTTGCTGCAGTACCAGCTTGTACGCGACGTAGTATTTGTAGATATTACTCACGTACTGGACTGTCACCTGGCCGACGCTCTGGGAAACCAATAGTTCGACGTTCCCGAACCATTTATTAGGATCCAGTCCCCTGGCGGGCGCCTGCTTGCGGAGCGCCGCAATGCGAGTGGGGCCCGCGTTGTACGCCGCGAAAGTAAGCAACAGGCGGTTCATTGGATCAATCTTCGGATCGTTGAAATAGGTATTTGAGATGGTATGCAAGAGCTTGACTCCTGCATGGATATTGTTTTCGGCAGTTGCCACGTCGGGGATACTAATGGGCGCCGCCGCGGCTATTGCCGGCTTGACCTGCATGATCCCAACCGCACCCCCATTTCTCGCCGCCTGATTGAGCATAGACTCCTGGTATCCCTGGGCAACGACGAGCAGGTAGTCGAAGTCATATTGGGATGCGTATTTCTTGAAAAAAACAACGCTCTGGTTGAAGGCATCCAGTTGCGCCTTGCGTAGTCGGATTTGTGACCCACTTGGTGTTTTGCAAATACCGCCTCATGAGCGTGTTACCGAATGACGTTCCAGCCATGTGGCTCCTCGTGAACTCATCTACCACTGCTTTGAGCTTGGGGTTGTTCTTGCGCATAGCCCACGCCAGAGTCCCTTCATCGGCGATGACGAGATTGGGTTGGGGCGCTATGTCAGGAAGTACGGCTGCCCAAAGTCTAGCGCGATCGGTGATTGTGACGGTGGCAGGAATAATGCCTGCGTTCACCATCTCCAGCAGATCCTCATCTAACAGGTTCTTGTCGGCACTCTCGACTAGAATGGGTGGCTTGCCCTGCTTCCTCAATGAGTCGTTAACCTTCTGCAAATTAGCGGCATAGGTGGTGAGGGGGTTGACGAAGATTTTCTTTCCACTGAGGTCCTGAAAGGAGGAGACTGGGCCGAAGCCCTTTCCAGTCACGACGATCTGTTTCACATCCGTTTCTATCGGGGAAGAGAATGCAACCCGCTGCTCGCGCTCAGGGGTTACCGTCAGCGCGTAGGCGATCAGGTCACCCACTCCCTGAGTCAAAGCCTTCTCAACCTGGTCGGGACGGACAGGGATGAAGGTGACTTGCACAGGATGCTTGCCGGTGTGCAGCTTCTCGTTCAACGATTGCTCGAATGCCCGGAGAGCCTCGTAATAAATGCCCTGCGGACGGCCGTTCACGTAGAAGAAGCCGGAACGGCTGTAGAGGACGAGCGCGCGAATGGTGCCGCGCTTGACCATTGCGTCCAGGTCGTCAGTATGACGCTCGAAGTTCAACGGCAGGCCTGCGCCGCTAGCCTGTGATGTAGTTGTGTCTGGTGGAACAGCAGGAGCATACGCAAAGGCTGACCCAGGCACGATGGTTATGGCAGCGGAAAGGAATCCGAGGGCTCTCAGGACGCGTTTTCGGAAACTAGGGCGGAAATGCATTGATCAAGACTCCTGCGATCATTCAGTGGCTTGATGTTTGGCGAACGTCGATGGGGAGTTTCGGTGGACGCGGCTTCCGCTTCTATGGTTTAGTTCCCGGCAACGGAGCCTATGGCCTCGCCGGATACAACGATCTCAACCCTTCGGTTTTGTTGCCTGCCTACGGCTGTATCATTGCTGGCTACTGGATCAGCGGGTCCCATTCCCATGGAAGTGACCGTGGCAGGGTTCAGCCCCTGCTGCACCAGGAACGTCCGCACTGCGTCCGCCCGCTGCCCGGAGAGCTTCAGATTGAATTGGTCCCCGCCGGTACTGTCGGTGTAGCCGGCAATGTTCAGCGTCAAACCAGGGTGGGCCAGAATCACCCCCGACATCTTGGCCAGAGCAAGACTTGCAGGCTGGGAGAGCTGGTATTTGCCGGACGCGAAGAGTACATCGGCCATCGTAACCACCAGGCCACGGGGAGTATCCACCGTTTGCAGCACCGCGTTCAACTGGGCGAGGAGTTGAGCGCGAAGCTGGCGCTGCGCCTCCACTGCCTGAGCAGCTTCTGCCGCCGACTTTTTGGCTGCTTCGTCGGCTTGCTTTCTGGCTGCATCCGCCTCCGCGCGCGCCTGGGCCTCTTTGGCCGCAAGAGCCTGCGCCTCTGCGCTCCGCTGTGCATCGGCCGCCTGCTGTGCCTTCAATTCCGCCTCGCGTTGGGCTGCTGCCGCAACTCTTGCTGCTTCCGCGCTCTTGGCTTCTGCTACTTTCTCTTCGGCCTCTGCTTTTACCGCGATGGAACGAGCATCCTCCGCCTGCTGGGTTGCACTGCGCGCAGCAGTCAAAATCGGATTCTTTTGCTTTCTGGCAATGTAATCCTCCATCTGTGCCTGCGTCTGCTGCGCGCTGGCCCAGGCAGTTGCGGCATACTTTTCCGCGCCCTGCAGTTGGGCGATGCGTAGTGCGTTCCGAGCCTCATACACAATCAGCGGAACTTTGGGATCTATCGTGAAAGGCTGAAGCTGGCTTTCGTGGTAGGTGCTCCGGCTCAGGAGCTGCGCCGTGACCGGTGTGATCTGACCTTTGGTGTCGCTGCCTGGAGCCCCCTGCAGCACGACCTCCTCACTCGCGTACGACACCGCAAAATACGGTTCGGCCGTCACGATCATGGCAAAATTCGGCAGCTGTGTGGTGACAGTGAGTTTGCTTTTGTCACCGTTCAGTTGAAACTCGCCCAGATTTCGGGCGCGGCCTTCTGGAGTGATCGCCCAAAGTACGTAGGTCAGAAATTCCGCGCCGAGCGTGTTGGCGGGCGACATCTTTTGTAGTTCAGCCTGGATCGTAATGACGCCTTTCTTGTTTTCTACTTTTGCCTGACCCTTTGCGAAAGGCAGTAACGGCGTGCCAGTAAAGTCGATGCTGCTCGAGGTGTTGTTTGGGTAACTTACCGCCTGGACCGTTCGAGAGACACTGATATTGATATTGATTACCGACGGCTGAGTTGCGGCTTGATCCTGAGCAATTGCAATGACATTGCACCAGCCGAGTAAGCCAATGACGAGCGCTATCTTCTTCATACGGTTCCTTTTCCTGGATGTTTCAGCTGCAAAAGAGGCGCGATTCCGCCGTGCGAGGGGCTGCCGGCGATTCGTCTTCGCTTCGGTACATTCGATTTTTAAAGAGGGAAAAGAGTTTGAATACTAGTAAAACTAGCAGAGGCGCGTGAAACTTTTGCAACAACGGATGGAGCCTCTACAACTGTGTACCGAAAGAACGGATCACGTTGCTGGAAAGCACCCTGCCACAGAGCATCAGGCTACTGCGGATGAAGCGACTGGGAGAGGCTCAGAAGATTTTGCGGCTCCACCCGAATGATGCCTCCGCGCGGGCTGTCGATGTCTGCTATGAGAAAGAACGAGATCGACACCACTAAGGTCAGAACCAGAAATACAGTAAATTCCATACCGGTACGGCGAATGCAATAACCGATCAGCAGATTGCAGGAGATACCGATCATAAACATGAGAATCCACGCTGTAGGCGGGATACGGTTCCACCAGGCGGCCTGTGTATATCCCTGAGAATTCAATACATCGTTCATGCCTGAAAGGACGAGCGCAATAATGGGTGTTTGCTGCGTACTGCCTAACTTTGCGACCGTTGCCCACAATTCCGTTTGCAGTTGAGCGGTTTCGGCATTTACGCGGCTTAGCTGCTGCTGATTGCGGGTCCTATAGAACAATATCCGCTTATCGGTATACTTCGCCAGCAGGGTGCGCACTTTCTGTGCATCAGCGGCAGATAACAGGTCGGCCCTGACATATTCCGTCCCAATAGCGTTCGCCTCGGCTTCCTCAAAGTTCTTCCGCTGCTCATATCGGCTGATAGCCATCGAAAAGGTGAATCCGATGATGAGCCCAAGTATCGTGAGCGTAGCACCCAGAACAAGGCCCGAATCAGCGCCCACCGTGTCGTCCGATAAGTGCTTTTTCTTGCGAAACGAGGTGCCGATCGACCCTGCCAGCCAGAGCAGAAGGAAGGATACAACCAGGACAACGACCGGAAAGTTGGTTAGGCGAATCGTATGCATTTAACCCCTGTTTAATCTCATCAGCGAAGGGCCCCTGCCCTCGACGGGCAGCAAGTCAGTTCGGGGAACTCAAACTCCCGACCAGTCTACGATCTTCCAGGCAGAATGCTAGGCCATATCCGTGTTCGACCTGCCTCTACTTGCAACCAAAATCTACAGATGATCGGTGACATTTCATATCACCTGTGTTTGACCACAGGTGATATCCGGTTGCAACTGCGGAGTTCGTCCGAACTCCTCCTCGCCATTTGTTGGTTGCTGGGCCACAGTTGGAGCGTAGTGGCCCGATAATACGAGAGAAAGTGGCAGAATTTACGGTCTCGTCACTATAAAAGTGCTAGGCTCCGCTGCAGTAGGGATGATGCTAACGTCGGCGGTCAACCGGGTCATGGGACGTGCCTGTCTTTGATTTGCGTGCGCCTCTTTCTGCAGAGATCCACAGTCTGGAACGGCAGGTCTCCAGCAATCGGCCGGGAAAAACCATCGCTTGCAGGTTCGCAAGGCTCACTCTTCGGCTCAGCTTGAAAACTGCACCATTTATGTGGGTAGCGCTGCAGTTCTTAAGGCGATAGCATAAAGAACTAAAAAACTTCCCTCGGGTGTGGAAAATGGCGTAATATTGCGCTTACGCAACCCTAGATCTTCCATTGACGTGGCTTCGAAGGCTGTGATATTTCTTAACGCTCGAAAATAGAGCGTCCCCACGGGCCATGTTCAACGATCAATTCTCAGGAGAGCCCCGGTGAGAGAACAGAAACCCGCAGCACGGATTTTGATTGCCGATGATCACCAACTCCTGGCGGACGCCTGCAAGAGTCTGCTGGAGCCTGAGTTTCAAGTGGTTGGAATTGTGATGGATGGGCGCCGTTTGATCGCGGCGGCGGCCGAGCTCAAGCCAGACATCATTATTCTTGACATTTATATGCCACACCTGAATGGCCTTGATGCCGGAAGCCAGGTGAAGCAGAAACTGCCCGGTGTCAAGCTGGTTTTCCTGACTATGACCATGGAGGCCGATGTAGCCGCAGAAGCATTCCGTCGCGGCGCCTCCGCCTACGTTCTTAAGCAATCAGCTGGCGACGAGCTGGTGCTTGCTGTCCGTAAAGTAAACCAGGGCGCATCGTACCTCTCTCCGCTGATCGCCAAAGAAACGGTGATGTACCTGCTGAATCAGGGAGAAAATTTCAGCGAAGAGAAACACATCACAAAAAGGCAAAGCGAAATTCTGCAGCTACTGGCGGAAGGAATGTCGATGAAAGAAGTGGCCAATGTTATCGACATAAAACCTGGCACCGTCGCCTTTCACAAGTACCGGATGATGGAGACATTGAACGTCAAAACCAACGCGGAGCTGCTTGAATACGCAATTAAGCGCCACATGACACCCGCGTAACAGTATCTGCCACAGCGGTCCTCTGCTGCACTGTCCATGACGGCTTCACATCCAATCTGCAAAGTCAGTTCTTGCAGTCAGCCCGGCAGTTTGGCCGGTGGAACCGGCCAAACATCTCGTTGCGCCACACCTGTCGCAAGTGACAGTTACCTCTAAAAAGAACGCCCGTTAGCCTACCTCAACTGGGATAATCCTGCACGTGGGATAATCCTGCACGCCCTCGGTGGCTGTGTTCTTGGTCTGGAAAGATGCGACCGGCTAAGCAGGCCGGCTGACCATAGTCACTCCCCACATCCGGACTGCGGCCGTGCCGCCCTACAGATTTATCCGTTCGTGCATGGAGAACATATGATTGGGACTTTCGTGAAACGGCTTTTGGCAACGACGCTTTCTTTGCTACTGGTTACTACTACTGCACCGCTCGAAGTTGGAGCACAGCAAACGGGGTATTCGGGGCAAGGAGCGCCGCTGACTGCGGAAGACCTGCAGGGACTGGTTGCGCCCATCGCTCTGTACCCGGACTCCCTGGTGGCCCAGGTTCTTGGGGCTGCGAGCTTTCCCGATCAAGTTGTCGCCGCCAACAACTTCCTTAAACAAAACAGCAGCCTCTCCGGCTCTCCTCTCATGTACGCCGTGGACCCGCAGCCGTGGGATCCCAGCGTGAAGGCGATGACGCAATTTCCCTCCGTGCTCGAGAACATGGCGAAGAACCTCAGTTGGACTTCTGCGTTGGGGGAGGCGTATACCACGCAGGGACCTGAAGTGATGTCGGCGGTGCAGGTGTTGCGGGCGAAAGCATACGCTGCCGGAAATCTGACGTCCGGCTCGCAGATCAAGGTCGTGCAGCAATCGCCGCAGGTGATCGTGATTCAGTCGGCAAGTCCGCAAGTAGTCTACGTCCCTCAGTACAATCCCGCGGTGGTTTATGGCACCCCCTACGTGACTCCTGGGTACAGCACCGCAGCGGTAGTCACCACCGCAGTGGTCGCGTTTGGCGTTGGCATCGCGGTTGGGGCAATGATGAGTGGTGGGTGTTGCGGCTGGGGTTATAGCTATTGGAACTGCGGCTGGCACGGAAGTACCACGGTGGTCTACCGCGGCGGGGCGTATTACGGAAATACTGCCTGGCGCGGCACCACTACCTCTGCGTATGGCCCTTACGGCTCGGCACACTACAGTACTGGCTACAACTCGGCCACCGGGACTTATGCACGTGGAGGCACGGTCTCAAACGGCTACGGCAGCGCTAGCGCCGGCCAGGCGTACAACCCATCCACTGGCACGTATGCGCGCGGTGCTACCACTTCAAACGCCTACGGCACCACAAGTGCCGCGCAGGCATATAACCCGAGGACTGGTGCTTCTGCGTCCACGGTGCAGACTTCCAATGCCTACGGGAGCTCGGGGGCCACGACGGCCTCGAAGAACGGCAACACTGCCTACGCGCAGCACAACACGAACGCTAACGGAACCACCGGGTCGGTGACCACCTCAAACGGTGGCAAGGCCTACGGGGCGTCTGGCGCTTATAACAGTGCTGCCGTCGGTCAGACCGCAAATGGCAACAAGTATGCGACCGCGAACGGGAACACCTACAAAAATACCGGGAGCGGTTGGCAGGGCTCAAGCTCGAACACGAATCAGAAATACAACTCATCCAGCTACTCTGCCCCAAAGAGCACTTCAGGTTCCAGTGGCTGGGGAGGGCAGGAAAAGAGCGGCGGATCATCGGCCTTCAATAGCGGAGGCGGGGGCTGGCAGTCAAGGGAGTCCAGCGCTCGCGGCTCAGCAAGCCGCGGCGGCGGCGGCGGTTGGGGCGGCCGCAGGTGAACCAGGCGGCCCCACAGCTAGAGAGAACAACTTTGGTGAGCGCCAGTGTGGAAATGTCCGACAGTTCGAAGGTTTGGAGAATAGGTATGTCACAAGCGGCCCGCAGAATCTCTTTTACCACTTGGTTGATGCTTCTGGCTCTGATGGTCATGTTTGCCGGTTGCAATAAGACCGCGGAACCTTCGCAAGCAACGTTTGCTTCACCCGATGACGCAGGCAACGGTCTGTTGACTGCGGCGAAAACGGGAGATCTCAATCCGGTGCTGGCGATTTTCGGTACTGACTCCAAAGACGTAATTTCCTCCGGCGATCCAGTGCAGGACAAGGCCACGGTGGGCGCATTTGTGGCCGGTTATGAGCAAATGCACCGCTGGCGCAAGATGCCTGATGGGAGCCAGGTGCTGCTGATCGGAGCTCAGAATTTTCCTTTCCCTATTCCGTTGAAAAAAAATGGCGCGGGCCAGTGGTTTTTTGACACAGCCGCGGGGAAGGATGAGATTGTGCGGCGTCGTATTGGCCGGAACGAGCTGGCGGTCATCGACGTGTGCGATGCACTGGGCGATGCTCAAGCCGACTACTATTCACGGCTACAGGGTGCTAACAAGCAATACGCCATGAAGTTCATCAGTGACCCCGGCAAGCAGGACGGTTTGTATTGGCAGTCACCGGAAGGTCAGCCCAAAAGCCCGCTCGGACCGTTGTTGGCGTATGCGACCGCTGAAGGGTATAGCGCGAAGCCCACCGCGCACGTGCCTTTCCATGGCTACTACTTCCGCATGCTGAGCAAGCAAGGCGGTAACGCACCCGGCGGCGCCAGGGACTATGTTATCAACGGAAAGATGGTGGGTGGGTTCGCCTTCGTCGCCTATCCGGCTGAATATGGCAATTCCGGGGTGATGACATTCATGATGAGCCAGGATGGCGTGTTGGTGCAGAAGGATCTGGGGAAGAACACTCAAGAGACAGCATCCGCAATCACCGAATTCAATCCAGATGCCAGTTGGACCGTGGTTCAGCCATGAGCGTGTTACCAGAGCTTTCCAGGAAGAGGAGATTCATGAAAAACCAACTTACGCGTGGCTCGATAGCCACCGCTGTCGCCGCACTGTTCCTTTCCGCTTTGCCCGTACATGCGCAGAGCCCTGAAGTACAACAGAAGCTTGCTGAAATTAAAACGGCTATGGCGGCCAACAAGCAAGCGCTCGCTCATTACACCTGGCAGGAACAGCAGACCACAAGCATTAAGGGGGATGTAAAGAAGCAACAGGTTTTCCAGGTCAGTGTGGGCCCTGACGGTCAGCAGAAGACGCAGATCGGCGGCTCGCAAGCTCCGCCACCCAGTGGCGGCAGGCTCAAGCAGCATGTAATCGAAAAGAAGACGGCTGAGTTCCAGGACTACGGTCAACAGATTTCGGCTCTGGCGAAGCAATATACGCAGCCCGATCCTGAGAGATTGCAAGCTGCCTACCAGGCGGGCAATGTTTCGCTGCAGTCGGGTGGAGGCGAAGGAGAAATCACGCTGGTCATCAAGAACTACGTCAAACCGGGCGATTCGGTAACCCTTACCTTCAACCGGCAACAGAAGGGGATTCAAAGCCTCAAAGTTGCGAGTTACCTCAGCGACCCTTCGGATGCAGTCACCATCGCGGCAGAGTTCGCCAAGTTGCCAGACGGCACAAACCACGTTACAGGCACGCAGATCAACGGCGTCAGCAAGCAATTGACCGTGGTGACGCAGAACTCAAATTATCAGCCAGTTTAGTTCCAAGTGTGGGCCTGGTCGGTGATGAAATCCTGGCGGGGAATTCGCCCCGCCTAGCCTACTCGCCGAGCATGCCCTTTTTCAGACTGGAAGTGGGCGGCTTGGGGCCGAGCCACACGGAGAAGATTGCTTGGCCGAAGGTCGGGCCGGCAATGGTTAATTTGTCCTTGCCGTTGATAGCGAAGGTCGTTCCTGTACCCGGGACATAGGTGAAGACCATTTGCTCGCCCACCTTGACAGGCTCGAGGGCGGCGAGAAACTTATCGGTATCGGTCTTGTTCGTCGTCTCGGCGCTCGGCGCATTGTCCTTGAATGACTGGTCGAACGCAGCCGTCATTTGCTTCTGGCTCGCGTCGTGCAGAAACTGCATTACGATCCTCTTGGGTGCATCGACCTTGATGATGCCGCCGGCATCGGTCGACTTATGCTCAAGGTAAAGGCCGCCGACATACACCTTCACCATGAACTCCGTGCGCAATCCGAGTCCATTCAGGACTAATGTTTTGTCCCCAACGGTGGTGGTGTCCGGCAGATTCACCCCGGCCACGGCGGCGGCTTGTATGTTGAATGTCGATGCGACCATGAACACGGCGGTTGCAAGGGGCACTGCGGTCTTGCGCATAAGAACTCCTCATGAAACGGATTGAGGCCTAAAGCTATCCAGTTTCTTGCGGTCAAACAACTAGCATCATTGCTAGTGGCTGTCGGGGAAGAACTCGTCGCACCAATAAACTCAAAGCGCCATTGAGGGTTTTGCTGCGACGGGCTGCGCTGGCAACTTTTGTTTCTCCACCTGCTAGATTTGACAGTATCCGTTGCCCTGTTTTGCCTGAATACTGTGAGGTAATCATGATCCATTGTGAGGCTTGAGTTCCCCCCATCACCGGGTCTGAAGCGCATCGAGAGGCGTCTTGTCCCCGTTTCTTACAAGGTCTGATACGCCGGTTATGACAGCACGTCCAGGGGCAACCATGAAACTCCGAGCCGCACAATCATTGCTTCTATCCTGCATCTTGTCGTTTACCGGTGTGTGCATTCCTCAAGCGGTGACAAAGCCGGCTGCGACCGGGCGCCCGAAGCTTGGTATTGTGCTCGAAGGCGGCGGCGCTTTAGGCCTGGCCCACATCGGGGTTCTCCAGTGGATGGAAGAAAACCGAATTCCGGTGAGCTATGTTGCAGGCACCAGCATGGGAGGCTTGGTCGGAGGTATCTACGCTACTGGAAGATCTCCCGCGGAGGTTAAGGAGATCACCGACGGGATCAACTGGGACGAAGTATTGAGAGGACAGACACCTTTCCAGGACCTCTCTTTTCGCCGCAAACAAGATGCTCATGAAGTACCGAACAGTCTTGAATTTGGCCTGCGTAAGGGACTGCAGTTTCCTGGGGGCTTCAATAGCGGTCAACAAGTCACGCTGATCCTTGACCGGGTTTCCCTTCCGTATTCCGAACTCACAAGCTTCAACGATCTCCCCATACCGTTTGCCTGCGTGGCGACGGATCTTGTTTCGGGTAAGCCTCACGTCTTCCACAGTGGCCCTTTGTCCCTGGCATTGCGATCGACGATGTCTCTCCCGGGCCTCTTCTCACCTGTCCGGACGGGGGATCATGTCTACGCCGATGGCGGATTGCTCAACAACATTCCCATCGACGTTGCGAAAGAAATGGGAGCCGATATTGTCATTGGCATCCATCTGGAAACCCAGCCACTCAGTCCAACGACCCCCCTTTCCAGCTTCGCTGTCTTGGGTGAATCCATCTCCGTTATGATCGCCGCCAATGAACTTCGCTCCATGGAACAGGCGGATGTGTTGGTAACAGTGCCGCTGCAGAAATACACCTCCCTGGATTATGGCGCTGCCGAAGCAATTATCAAGGCCGGATATGATGCCGCGGCTGCGAAGGCCAAAGTGCTCTCGGCCTTCTCAGTGAGCGAAGCCGAGTGGCAAAAATATCTCGCTGACCGGAACGCCCGGAAGAAAACAACGCCTATTCCCACGTTCGTCCAGGTCGCCGGCGCGAAGTCGGAGTTGACGGAGTCAATCCAGAAGAGACTGTCCGTAGACGTCGGCAAGCCTGTAGACACTTCGCTAGTGGATGCGCAGATGATGAGACTCCAGGGCGGCGGTCGCTTCGCGAATGTCAGTTACTCGATGGTTGAAAAGCAGGGAGCCCAGGGACTGGAGATTCGAACGGAGCAGAAGGCGTACGCGCCGCCGACAGTGCGCCCGATCATTCTCATCGACGGTTCCGATTACAACAACGTGCTTTTTAGCATGGGAGCGCGCTTTACATTTTTGGATTTCGGCAGCTATCGATCCGAGTTGCGCAGCGACGCAATTATCGGTTCGCAATATCTTATCGATAGCGAGTACTACCATCCATTTACCCCCACCACCGATTGGTTTGTTGCTCCGCGGGGAAGCGCAAATAGTACACAGCTGTATGTCTACAACGGCGATACGCAGATCGCAACCTACCGCAACCGGCAGGTCCTTGGCGGTATGGATGTGGGATACGGGTTCGGAACCACGGGAGAATTCAGGTTCGGGGTGGAAGGCGGGTATGTAAAGCTTTCTCCTCAGATCGGGAATTCATCGGTTCTGCCCACGGTGTCAGGGTCAACCGCGGACGCAAGGCTGCAGTATCAGTTGAACACGTTGGATAACCCCGTGATCCCCCGCTCTGGTGAAAGTCTTACGATGTACACCAAGGGCTACGACACCAATCCAGGGGCTCCGCATCCGTTTCCAGTTTCTGAGGTCCAGTCGCAAAGCTTCTTCCGTATAAGTGAACCTTCCTCGGTGTTTTTTTCCGCGTCCGGAGGAAGCACTTATGGTTACAAAGCCGGTATACCCGCCTTCTCTCTCGGTGGGTCGCAGCGCCTGGTCGCCTGGAACACCAACGAACTGTACGCCAACCAATATTTTCTGGGGCAACTTGGGTATATCCGTGAGCTCGCGAAACTGCCGCCCTTCTTGGGTAGTAACATCGAGTTCATCGGACTATACGAGATGGGGAAGACCTACAAACTGACCCTTGGTGTAAAGCCACCTAATCTGCCCCTTGACGGTGCAGCCGGCATTATCGTGAACACGATATTCGGGCCCGTCGAACTCGCAGGCGCCATTGGTGATTATGGCCGCGGCAGGTTCTTCTTCCGGATTGGGCGTATATTCTAATGCATTTTTGCCAATACTGTGATCCGGTGGGAATCGGTTATGTGCGGCCATTCTTTGGGGAATGGCCGCGCCGGGCCCAGTTTCCTGGTTTACACAATTAGCAAAAATGCTCTAGCGCCCTGCGCAGCGCTCGCGTAGACGGCTCCTCTGGGAGTTAGCGGGGCAAAGCGGCGCGCGGAGACCTGCCACGCTATGAAAGTTCGCTTCATCATTTTCAGCTTTACTCTTTTGCTCAGCCTGCCCCTCTTCGCGCGGGAAAAAACAGACGTAATCGTGATGAAGAACGGCGACCGCCTGACCTGCGAAATCAGGGGACTCAGCGCGGGTGTGCTTTCAGTCAAGCTTGGTTATGCTCAGGGCACTGTAGGCGTGGAGTGGGCGCAGGTGGCTCGCCTGGAGAGCGACCAGCTATTTCTGGTACAGACAGAGGACGGCAGAGTGTACACAGGTAAGCTGTCGATTGCCGCTGCGTCTGGCGGTCGCCCGATGAGCATACATGTTGCATCTGCGCCAGAGAAGGAGGTAGACATTCCATCATCCCAGCTCGTCAAGCTGGATCAAACCGCCGAGAGCTTTCGCCGGCGGTTCAACGGCGCAATCAGCACCGGGATTCAGTATTCCAAGGGCAATGAAACAACCCAATATAACGTTGCATCCCAGGTGGAATACCCCAGAGAGCGGTGGTCGACTCAGGCGAGCGTCAATTCCAGCTTTGCTGCCAGCAGTAACGCTAGTAACGCCACTCGAAACCAGGTAGATCTTAGCGGTATGAGGCTGCTGCGATGGAACAACTGGTTCTATTCCGGAACAGGGAGCTTCCTGCAAAGTTCGGTGCAGGGAATCGATCTGCAGACCACTCTGGGTGGAGGCATAGGGCGGTATCTGCGGAATAGCAACCAGGCAAGCCTCTACGTGCTCGGTGGTTTTGCCTGGCAGAATGCGCAATATAAGACCTATACAGTGCGACAAGGGGCGCAAAATGCGGCTTCCGGCCTGGTCGAGTCCGAACTCAAAATCTTCAGATTTAAGAAAACGGATTTGGATATCTCTGCTGTTATCCTGCCGGGAATCTCAGAACCAGGGCGCATTCGGGCGAATCTCAACGCTTCTTATTACGTCAAGCTCTTCAGCGATCTGTCGTGGAATGTTTCCTTTTATGGCAACTGGGACAATCAGCCCCCTCCGACACTTTCCGGCAGCGACTATGGGACTAGTTCCGGGCTCAGCTGGACGTTCGGTAATCGATAGGGGCCGAAATTCCAGGTCTAAAGTGGCTGATAGTTGGAATTATGAGTTACGACCGTCAATTGCTTGCTGGCGCCGTTGATCTGTGTGCCCGTCACGTGGTTTATGCCGTTAGGTAGTTTGGCGAACTGGGCCGCGATGGTCACAGCATCTTTAGGGTCGTCGAGGTAGCTCGCGACCCGTATACTTTGAATCGCCTTGTTTTGCTTGTTGAATGTGAGAGTTAGCGAATCGCCGGGTTTGATGTAGTTCTTGATGACGAGGGTCGTCGTATTTTCTCCTCCGCCTAACTGCATCGAGATATTTCCTTGCGCGTAGGCCTGTTGCAGCCGATCGGGATCCGGCTGGGTATATTGCCTTGCCAAGTCGGCAATTTGCTCGCCGTAGTCCTTAAACTCCGCGGTTTTCTTTGCGACGATGTGCCGCTTCAGTGGGCCGCCGCTCGCCTGAGCCGGCTGGGCATTTATCTCGGTCTTCTGCTGCTGACCATCGGGCCCAACGCTCACCAGGAAGAGCTGTTGCTTCTTGACCTCTCCCTTGATGCTGGTAGTCACCGACTCTTGCCAGTTGTAATGCGAGAGGGCTTGCTTATTAGCCGCGGATGCCACCTTGATCTGCGCAAGCTTAGCCTGCAACTCAGCGTTCTGCGCTATGACGGTTGGAGCAAAGAGGAGGAGGGAAGCGAAGGTTGTCGTCAGAGAAAGTGAGATTCTGGAATTGCCTGAGCCATGTACGAGCTGTCTGTTCATCGATTTCCTCATTTGTCGACTACGGAGCCGAAGAGAGCTGCAGTTCCATTTAACCCCAAGTCGATGCTGTCGTCGATGCAGTCGCCCGTGATTCTTTCATTCACTAGCTAATTTCCCATGGAAGAGCCCTCGACCCTTGTTATCCCGCCTGCCCCGGGGTACCGTGGGGGCGGAAGGCGAGGGCCGAGGGACCCGCAGTTCCACTAAACCCCAAGTCGAGTGTGCCCCTACGAACCGGCTATGCCTTTGTTCTGCAGGATCATGACCACCACGCGCCGGTTTTCGGCCTGCCCTTCCGCGGTCTTGTCGGGAGCTACCTGGTCGGCCGTCCCCATGGCGCCGGGGGCAAGCATGTTGGTCAGGGGAACATTGGCGTCCTGTTCCAGATACTGGGTAACGGCGTTGGCCCGTTCGACGCTCAGCCTCTGGTTCAGCGTCGCAGAGCCTACCGAAGAGGCGTATCCCTTCACCTGGATTACATACCCGGTGATCGTCAATGCCTGCTCTGCCAGCTTCGATAGTTGCGGTTTATATTGCGGTTCGACGATCGTTTTTCCGTTGCCAAAGAGGACGGTCACTTCGCCCATAATGTTATAGTCGCCCAACTCGCCAAAACGCTTATTGGCAGCAGCGATGGCAGCCTTATTAGCGGCAATTTTCTGGTCTGCAGCGCTGAGTTGTGCTTCCTGCGCCGCCAAAGCCTGCTCGTTTGCCTGAATCTTTGCCTGGTCTGCCTGCTGGGCTTGCACGGTCGGCTGCAGTCCAGCTTGGGCGTCCATAGCGGCCTTCAAATCGTTACCTTTGAATTTGACACTGTCCGCCACCAGTTGGCCCTGGTCATTGGTTGTTCCCCGCACTTGCACGGGAAGGCCAGGAATCAGGCACGTGACGGCCATCTGTTTTTTTCGCGCTTTTAAGACGCCCTGCACTTCGTCCACTTCAGTCGTCGGCGTGAGCAATACCACGAGCTTGGGCGTGTCGACGGTCTGCAGGGTCATGGTAGCGCCGCTTCGGCCGTTGATCACACCCTGGACAGTCTGGCCTTGCATCGTGGCGTGGCCAGCTACGCTTATCATCAAAGCCGCCAGAATGGCGGGTATCGTGGAGACGGATTTAACCCGAAAATTGATTTTCATCGTTCTTCCTCATTCTCTTCAACTGCCTCTTGTATGCGCTACGATATTTGCCCATTAACGGGCACAGCGATACTGGCAAAACTACAAGAGAGAGCCCAAACGTTTGACAGGTGCTACATCGACCCCCAAGGCCTGATTTGCCGGCGAGATTGAGACACGGTTGAACCCGCCCAATGCGGCATGGTCAGTTTTTTTTCCATACCCTGGTAGTATTGCCAGTCTTTTCGTTCGCTGCGTGGGGCTCTAATCACTTCAGCATGAAAAACAAAAGGGGACAACAACGTGACTCGTCTTTAGAACTGGCGTCTTGTCGGTCTTCCGGCGATTGGATTTGCGAGCGGATGAACGTTTTGCAGAGGCGCTCATGAACACCACCGTAGCAGGGCCACATCCGACACCGGGACTGGCCGCCCGGTGGTTGACTGGATTAGGCCTTGCGCTCGTCTGGTTTGTTCTAGCGGTGCTTTCTCTCTGGGCTATGGCGGCCCTTTACATTGATGTCCGTACGCCCGGCCTGCGGATACCGTTGGCGATGTCATACGCCGCGATCCTCGTCTTGATTTTGGCTAAGTTCAAGCTACGCATTCGAGCTGCGCTATTATGTTTCGGATGTTTTTGCCTGGTGCTTGCCTGGTGGCTGAACCTGAAACCGACAAATAGCGGACCCTGGCAAGCTGATGTGGATAGGCCGGCTTGGTTCGAAATGCACGGCGATCAAATGATCATCCACAATTTGCGTAATTGCGACTATCGCACCGAAACCGACTACAGCAACTGCTGGAGCGATCGCGAGGTAAACCTCTCGGACCTCCGCGGTGTGGACCTGTTCTTCACCACGTGGGGAGTGCGGTGGATCGGTCACCCGATCCTCAGCTTCCAATTTGGGGATGACCAACACGTCGCGTTTTCCATTGAAGCACGCTACAAGCCCGGACAAGCGTATTCGGCGATCCTGGGATTCTTTCGACAATATGAACTGATTTTCGTAGTCGCCGATGAACGCGACGTGATCCGTCTCCGGACGAACTTTAGAAAGGACGAAGAGGTATTTCTTTATCGAGCCAGGATGGGACCAGAGTCGGCGCGGGCCATTTTTCTTACCTACGTCGATTACCTAAATCAGTTGAAAGATCATCCCGAATGGTACAACGCGCTGACGCGCAACTGCACCACGACTCTTGACAAGCAAATCTCATCAGAAGTCGCCAAGCCTCAGCCCTGGAACTACCAATTTCTAGTGAACGGCACATTGGATGAACTGCTATACGACCGCGGCCGGCTGGTCACAGACGGGCTCGCGTTTAAGGACCTGAAAAGCGGCGCACATATTAATGCGATTGCGAAAGCCGCGGATAAATATGCTGACTTCTCCGCCATCATTCGAGCCAACCGCCCGGGTTTTGAAAATTCGAAGTGAGCGGCTCGGGGAACTGCTATGCGGTGGGAGGTTTCCTGGTCTTTGGGCAGACTGGCTGTGTACTTCTTACCGGCGCCAAAGGATACTAGCAAAACTTGCAGGTGACATGCGCAATCTGCGGATGTCAATATTGGTTCACCCTCGGCGAACCAGAGGTTGCACACCTGAAAGAGGAAAGAACCCCGTGAAAAAGACGCGATTTGTAATGATGCTAGCGGCCTTATTGGCAGCCTCAGGCGCTATGGCCCAGACCGCAACCACTGACCAATCGGGAACCGATACCGATATCGCGTTGTTGCGCTCGGATGTCCAGGCGCAAAAGACCGACATTATTGGCAAAACCATGCAGCTTAACGACACGGATGCCAAGGCATTCTGGCCGCTATACCGCGAATACTCTACCAAGCAGCAAACCTTGGGCGATCAGCGGGTAAGCGTGATCAAGGATTACGCCGCGCAGTACGACACCTTGACGGATGCTCAGGCTGACGGATTGATGGCTCGCATGATCAAGTTCAACAAGTCAAGAAACGACCTTACAGCGGAGTACTATCCTAAGTTCAAGAAGGCGATCGGCGCCAAACAGGCTGCAAAGTTCATCCAGGTCGACAACCGGTTGACCATGTTGGTCGATTTGCAGCTCGCCAATTCAGTGCCAATCATTCAATAGCGGCGGGCGGTCGCGCCCGCAATAGCCCCGCGAAGCGTCTTCTTGACTCGTCTTAGCTGATGCTTCTCGAAGACGGAGTGCCCGATGAGCCATCCCGCAGCGCCTCCCACCAGCACGTCTGTCGGGAAATGCTCCTGTCCCAGGACCCGCATCAGGCTTACGCTCGAAGCCACAGAATAGGCACTCAACTGTACCCACTTCGACGGGTACTCTCCCGCGACTACTCCTGCTACTGTCCAGGCCAACATGCTGTGCGAAGAAGGAAACGACTTGTTTCCGGGCTTCGACGAGAAAAAGTCGCCGGAGGCATTGTTGTAGAGCGGGCGCTCACGCCGGAAGATGATCTTCGTGACCTGGTCCAGCACAACGCTATCCGCAAGTGCCTCGCCGCTCAAGATGCCCGCCTCTCGAGCGTGCGTATCACCCTTGAAGAGTCCTACCCCATAAAGCGTTACAGGTACGGCAATCTCACCGCCCAGCAGGGCGTTTGAAACATTGACGTAGTCTTTGTTTAAGCTCGGATTACGGGAGAGGTCGCGCATTGCGTCTGTGTCGGTTGCCAGTGTCAAACCTGTTGCCGCGCCGAGGGGTAGCAGCCAAATCAAATCGTGTGCCCTGATCCGCACTGGGCTCGTCCAAACCGCGACCTGATCTTTGAGGATCGCTAGCGGCAGGCCTTTTTCAGTTACCGGGATTTGCGGGGCCGGAGCCTCCGGCAAAGTGTCTCCGGGCGCATTCATCAGAGGCATCAAATTCGTTTCCGGAGGAGAACACGCAAACGCACAGCGGACGGATCCCCACACCGAACAAAGGCAGAGAGACACTAAAAGCCGCTGGAGCAAACTGTGAGTACAGATGTTAATAGTCACTTACCGCACCGGAGCCCAAAAGACAGTCTTCGACGATCCCCGCTCCCTAAGCTTTTTCCTGCACGATCATGAGGGCTTCGGCGTAGGTTGTCCTTGATATGTAGGTCATGATATTTCGCGACCGCTTAGGCGCATACTATTAAGACTACATGAGACGGGACGGGGTAGAGCTGTGGCCGGCGGCGCCGTCGGGAGCCCACCGTAGTACCAGGCAGCGTGGCTCATTGGCCCCGGATCCTCAGTGGTCCACGGAATGACTCGGCTGAGCTAATTTCCATGCGTACCTGCCATTTCTACTAGTATCCGGGGCGGAAGTTCACTTTATAGACTGATCGCGTCTGCAAAAGTGGGTCTGATGACGAAACAATCAATGCCTCTGCGCGCTAACGTGATCAAAAGTGCGACAAACCCAAAGCAAACGCTCAAGATCTATCTGAAGGTAAGGCCTCCAGCGGAAGCCGGTCGGCTCCGCTTCGTTGGCGTCCAACTCGCCCTGTTGGTGTCACTGATCTTGTGTTCCGCAGGTTCCGCGCAGGATGGCTCCGGTGGCGACTATACCCGCACATCACAGCCTGCGATGATGACCTACCAGGAACTCGTCGCTCTAGGCGAACAAGAAAAGGTAGAACCTGCGCTGGCCGCCAAGCTGCACACCTTGCTTACGACCCCCTTTATCAACAACGAAGCTTATTTCAACGGCACAAAGCCGCTTCGGCCCGACCTTAAAGATTTGGGGCCATCGTTGCGCCTGGTTGAATGGAATATCGAGCGTGGCATCGAACTCGACAAGATCAAGCTATTGCTGACAGACAAGCAGGCATTTATCAGCGAAGTGCACGGCGAAGCCGCCGGCAACACCAGCGCCGAAAAGGCCGAGGACGAGGTGCTGCTCGCGCAGATGGACGTTCTTCAGTCGGCAGACATTCTAGTATTGAATGAGGTCGACTGGGGCATGAAGAGAAGTGACTACCGGGCCGTGGTAAAGGACCTTGCCGACGCACTCAAGATGAACTGGGCCTATGGTGTCGAGTTTGTAGAAGTCGATCCCAAGATTTTAGGTACCCAGTCGTTCGCAAATGTGGAGAATCAAAACGAACGTAAGGAATTGGAAGACCTCTTTAGCGTCGACAAGGCCCGTCTGCTGGGCTTGCATGGTTCTGCCATTCTCTCTCGTTATCCTCTTCGAGACGTGAAGTTGGTGCCCTTTGAGTATCAGGCTTATGACTGGTACAACGGCGAGAAGAAGTACGGTTCTATCGAAGCCGGAAAACGTAAGGGCGCAAGCCTCGTCTTCGGAGAAGAGATCGTCCGCGAGGTGCGTCGCGGTGGGCGCACCAACCTGGTCGCAACCATCGATGTGCCAGGTCTTCCGGGAGGACAAGTCACCATCATTGCAGCTCACCTCGAGAACCGTACAACGCCCAAGGGTCGAGTGAAGCAGATGAATGAAATCCTCGACCTCATTAAACCGATTGCTCATCCAGTGGTTGTTGCGGGTGATATGAACACGACTGGGGCCGATGGCTCGGTACTCAGTATAAAATCGGCCGTGCTGAAAAAGCTCAATTCTCCTTCGTATTGGGCCACGAAAGGGGTGAAATATGCGACGGGCGTAGGGTTCGGCATGGATATCGCTGGGCTTGCCTTCAAGACAACAAAATTTCAGAGTGACCCAACCGCATCCGGTGTGCCGTTGTTAGCGGCCAACCCGGAACAGGGCTTTTTTAAGCAGCTGGACAAATTTCGTTTTGATGACCAGGCACGGTTCGATTACCGCGGGGATGCCGCATTCTCAGTGAGCGGGCGCCGCGGAACCCTCGGTAATTCGAACGAGCGCGGCAGCAAGGGCTTTATGACCACGTTTGCCTTACCGCGAACGGTCGGCATCGTCGGGAAATACAGGCTCGACTGGGTATTTGTGAAGGCCTATCTAAAAGGCGACCCCGCGTCGGCAGACTCCTATCGCTTTGCCCCTCACTTCGCCCGCACCATGAACGAAGCCAATCAGGCATTCAGCGACCCTTTGTCCGACCATGCCGCCATTAGCGTCGACCTGCCAATCGAACAGGGGGCTGCGCCGAGCTCGAAGTAGGAATGATCAGGAGAAGATCGGCAAGGCCGATGGCTGGAGCTACGGCTACCTCTCTCCGTTCTGTTCGGGTGTGGTCAGACTGATCCTCTTGAACTGTCGTGAAATATAGTGGGGCAGGGAACCGTAGGGTTCTCAGCTCAGCCAGATGATTGCGCAAGAGACCGGGCAAGCATCTGATCGTAATGTGGGGGCCGAACGTGGCCCTCCGGCTTTTTGGTTCCTTCACTAGCAACAGTGCTAGTTGTTCGAAAAGATCTGACTGGATATTTTCATTTCACCGCGCCCGTCTGGCAAATAGGGACCTCAGCCAGGAGCCACAGCGGACTAGGAGTCGGACCTCATGAACGACGTTCCTGAAACCACCTTCGAGGTAACGAAGCATTCGCCAAAGAAGGCGTCCTATGCCTCTATGTCAGCCGCGGGGCTTAGCGCCCTTGTCCCATGTGCCGAGGGCGAACAATTGAAGCAGCAGTACGACGCCACTCTGGAGGAATGGAGAAAGCAGTCGCAGCCGCCGGCCCGTCGTTTCGTTGAAGGCGAGGTCCTCGCGCAGCGAGCTCTTCAGCTCAGAGAAGCATTAGCCGAAAGGAACGCAGCCGCCAA
Source organism: uncultured Acidobacteriaceae bacterium (assembly GCA_963746595.1). GTDB lineage: Bacteria > Acidobacteriota > Terriglobia > Terriglobales > Acidobacteriaceae > PALSA-350. The sequence goes on along the minus strand of CAVVBS010000004.1, from coordinate 130,659 downwards.
CCGGATGTACCTCCATCGAGCGGGTTGCGCCATCTGTAGGCGAAGGAGGTAATCGATGCTACCTACGCCGATATCCTTTGTGAGCCGAAGGGGCGCTCTCGGTGGATACGAGGTGACAGGCTGGAGGTATCTGGAGGACACCGCTTGGCATGTGAGGGCAGGCCGGAAAAGTCGCCATTGGGACGCCAGGGCCTACGTGGTGCGGGATGGAGCACTCCGTCCCGAGACGGCTTTAGCGAACGAAAAAATGGCTATCCTGACCCTAATCGGTCAATGGGAAGCGGGGTTACCCGATGCCATGACCGATTTCCTTGACTTTATCAATCCTGATTGACTCTTTCCTTCTCGTTTCTCCCTCGGGTCACCGTCCGCGGATCACAATGTCCCCGGATGCTCATGCGCCGTTCGGTCTGTGCCTGTAGTTCCCGAAGGGGGACCTTGTTACGGCCTGAGACTTTTTACCGGGCTTCATCTTTGGCTTGAGACTCCGGCTGCTCCGGCGAATGGCTCCGCCCGTCAAGGTACTTGATCAGAATTACGTCGTTTCCGGACTCCCCATAGATCACTTCATCAACGACATGCTTCGCGATGAGAATTCCAAAGCCCCCGGGTCGTAACCCCTGTTTTTCCCGCTCCTCCATGTGGAGCATGGCTGCATCGGGAGGATTAGCGATGGCTGCATGCCGAAGCTCCTCAAGGGAGAAGCCCTTCCCCGGATCTTTCACCCGGCAAACCACAGCGAACTTCGTTCTCATGTAACCAATCTCGACGTGCTGGCTGGGGTCGAAGCGGGCTCCGTGCTCGATTGCGTTCATTAAAAGTTCACGGAAAGCTGTGCCGACCGCCGTTCTCTCTTTCTCGGGAAGGTCAGCGATTTCATGGATAAATTGCAGGAGCCGATTCGCGGTCTTCAGATCGCACCGCGCCAATAGCCGGATCCACTGCTGTGTGGCAGCCACAATCTCGATGCCCTCGTCCCATACTGGTCCGCTTGTCGCCAGCTGCAGCATCTGGGTGAAATCGGCCGTCGAGTATGGCTCCGAAAAATAACTGAACGTTCGTTCTCGCATGGCAGCGATCACGTCGGCCGGCGTACTTTGTTTTGTGAGGATGATCATTTGCGTATGCGGACGAGCTATGCGGATTTGCCGAAGCAGGTCCACGTCTTCTTTGGCTGATGTTTCATCGCCGGTGAGGACGAGATCATAGGGCTTCTCGCGCAGCATCTCGAGAGCAGAAGTGTTCTTGTCCACACGCACGACTTTCCAGCTCGGAAGAACCTTATGCACGATCCCCGCAACTGCATCATCAGAGCCAACTATCAGAGCAACTTTGCGTCGAGCAAAGCTCTTCTCATCCTCTGCGTTGCCTTTCATGGCGATCGCCTTTCTGCACACATCATAAGTGCTAAGGCGGTCAGACTCCGAGCAGAAATTTAAACTGCTGATCCTTCACCAGGTATTCCGGCACGGCGTCCTTTCAGGCGGACTCAGGAACACATCCGCGCACAGCTTGCGCGTAGCCGTAATAACGGGAGCCGGCAACTCCTGCCGGATAATTTCCGACTCCCCCCATTCTCCGGAGTGCTTTTTGTTCTTGTGCAGAAATGTGCGAACGAAGCGAACAAAGCGAACAAAGCGAGCTAAGTCCCCGCGACGCGGTGGAGTCTTCTACGCAGAAAGTGAACTTAGCTAGTCAGCTGTTAGCTTACGATGCGAGCGTTTGCTTCGGGGGTACTTCCGTCCGGTCCCGCCAACGTCCCCGGTCAACCCCGGCAGCCGGGGCGCCACATACCGATAATCAGACTTTATTGGAAGTTCGTCGGCGATGCGGGAGTCGTGGGTCAGTGGGTCTGATCGACTCAATTCTCCCAGGCAAAAATCCTCTTCCAGTCGTTTTTCATGCTTATAACAGTCCATCCTTTGGCCTTCGCCTCGTTGTACAAAGCCTGGGTGAACTTGCCGACCTTGGTATCAGGCAGGCCCTGGGCTGGGCCGTAGGCATACTCGCGCTGGGCGTCATCGTGCAGGACCAGCATCTCCAGCGCCGCGCCGCCTCCCGCCTGGGTGTATTCCAGCATCTGCTGATCGCCAGTCGAGTTACCAAACGCCGCCTTCGGGTGCTGCCCGAGGAAAAGATAGATATCTTTCGCTTTGCCGACGCCGTTGTCGTTCAACAAAAGATCCTTCTTCCGAATGAGGACGGGCCGTCCCTGCTTGTCGTAGGTGTATTGGGTCTCTAGCGCTGAGCCGATGACCTGGTCTTGCGGGATGCCGTAAACCGGTTGCGAGTAAGTACGCACGAATTCCTGTCCGCCTCCAGTAACAATGTAGGTCCGGTAGCCGTTGTCGCGCAGGTACTTCGATACCTCCAGCATCGGCTGGTACACCATCTGCGGATAAGGTCTATCGAAGCGGGGATGCTTAGCAGTCGCCATCCAGCTCTTCACCATGCTGGCGAACTCATCGACAGGCATGCTGACCTGGGTTGCTTCACTTATATCTTGAAGGTCTTTATCCGTGGCTTTCGCCAATGCCCCGATGTCTCCGGTAATTAGACCCTTGAAAAGAGGCATTTTACTCCACTCGGGATGTTGAGGTGCTAGAGCAACTAGCCGGTCGCGCATAAACAAGAATTGCGAATACATGGGCTGCTCGACCCAGGTCGTACCGTCCTGATCGAAGGTGGCGATGCGGTCCTCGGGTTGCACGAATTGAGGGTTCGCCTTGTCGGTCGTGGTCTTGACAAAGCTGATGATCGCTTCCTTCGCCGGTCCTTTGTTCCATGACGGCAGGGGATCAGCGCCGAGATCCACTTGAGCCGCGGAGGGAGTTGAGGCGACAGGACTGGAGGCGGAAGGATTGGAGGGCGTAGGACTGCTAGAACAACCGACAAGGAGGAGCATCGGGAAAAGCAATGCCGAGAGAGACTTAAGGCGGATCTTCATTTATTGTCTCGTTCCTTTGAATGTGTCCACCGGTCTTTGGAGGACAGCGACCGATCATCCACAAACCAGAACACGCGGGCCTCAGCGGCCATCCCTACAGCAAAGTAGGCTTGACTCCTGATTCGCAAAACTGGCATAAGTGACAGGTTTTGCGAGTGCATTGGTCTTCTGGGGGAAGTCCAGCACTTGTACCCTCAACTTCGCCTTATGCTGGTGATAGGTCTCATACTTCGCAACTATTACGGTCTGTCGATGACTCATTAGTCCTGGCGGACATCGAATAACCTTTCAAATCATCGGAGGCCGAAGTCCCAACCAAGAATTCACTTAGCAGTTTCCCAGTCGAGGGAATAGATATCCTGGGTGCCGTTGTTGCGGAGCAGCAGCGGGGAGTCGTCGGGGGTCAGGGTCAGGGAGGCGGTCCAATACCCGGTAGTCGGCAGGTCCTTGAGATCGGCCACGACTTCCACTTTGCGGTCGAGAAGGCCGATCCTGAGCACCGCCCGGTTGGGTGCTTGACCTGCGAAAGGTACTCGACCTACGAAATATAAATATCTTCCGTCCGCTGACCAGTTAGGAAAGCCGGCTGTTAATTGTGTCAGGTTTGACCACTTTCGTGTCCGGAGATCGAACAGAAAGATACCGTCGGTCTTTGCCGACATGGCCGCGATGTATCGTCCGTCGGGTGACCAGCGTGGAGAGTAATATCCCTGGGACTCTGAAAGGTTGGAGATTTCGTGGCTTGTCAAGTCGAGCACACGGATCACTGAGGACTCCGTATCCACGCGGCCAGCGAAGACAAGCTTGCTGCCGTCAGGCGACCAGTTGGGGTCACTTTGAGGATCAGGGTCATTGGGAATCAATCGCTCCGGGGCCCCACCATCGCGAGAAACTGCGTACACCTTATAGGGTTGTCCTGAGATGCTGATCCGATTGTCGACCAGCAGTTTGCCTTCAAGGTCCCAGCCGTAGAAGACGATGCGCTTGCCGTCCGGAGACCAACGCGGCAGCCTTGCATACATCTCAGCATTGGTAAGGGCTTGACGTTCGCTCCCATCCACCTTGCTTCGCCAGAGGACGCCGTCGGGATAGGTGACGTATGCCACCCATTGGCCATCCTTCGAGAATGAAACGAATTCCGCCGAGATTCCGGAAAGAAAGGGCAGGAACTCTGCAGACCTCGCGTCATAACGCACCAGTTCGCCCAACAGCCTGTGGCCCACCAGGAAGAGCTTTTTGCCGTCCTTGCCGGGAAGGGGCGAATCGAGGCTGAGCGGGCTATCAGTCAATCGGACGGGCGTCCCAATGGATCTGCGAAAAAAACCTGTCTTTTCCGGAAGAACCCAAATCTGTCCCTTTGACTGGAAGACGAAGTACTTTCCGTCGGGGGTCCACTTGCCGTGTTCCTCGTCCGCTGGGGTATGCAGACCTGGAAGCAAGGGGTGCAGGTTTGTTCCTTGTGCGGAGACCTCCCAGAGGGCGCGGTCGCCTGACTGTGGATCCCTTAGGCTGAATCTTAGCTTCGTCTCATCGGGCGAAAATTGGGGGTCGTAAGGTAGACCCGGGACGGTGATCAGCTTGCGGGCTTCGGCGCCATCGCTTCTTGCCAGAAACAAGTCGTTCCCGTGGCAGTACGCCAGCATCTTTCCGTCTGGAGACCAGACAGCCGTTTGAGACGCGATCAATGAAAAAGCAGTTGGCACGCGATGAGGCGCACCACCGAGTGTCGGCAGACTCCACAGGGCGCCCGACAAATCGACGGCGAGAAGCTTAGATCCATCGGGAGAAACGCTGAGCAGCGTCAGGCCTTCGGAGGGGACGGGGATCGGAATCGGATCGCCACCCGAGACGGAAATTTCCGCGATCTTCAAGTTGGAAAGGGTTCTCATGCCGAGATAAAGGCGCAGCCCGTCGGTCGCCTCGAGAATCTTCGGCTCACCGTCCTGGGTGAGCCGGACATAATTCGAGACTTTCGGTGGTGGCAGGGGACGCGACCATAAGTAGACGAAGGCGCCAGCGAGCAACACAAACACTGCTGCGAGAGTCACCGGCCAGCGCCGGCGCAGAATTGATCTCGTGGATTCCGGCGGGCTGCTCACCCTCGACGTTGAGAGTTCGCCCACTGATGTCTGTGTTTGACGTGCTACAGAGTGGGTGGGAGGCTCCATCGACGGATTGTGTTGCAGACGCTTCAAGTCGGCGCGAATTTCCGAGGCGTGCTGATAGCGGTACTCGGGGTTTTTCTCGAGACACAAGTCGATGATCCCGGCCAGGGCGGCGGGAATATCCGGGTTGAGCTGAATTGGCGTGACCGGAACCTGCTGCACGATCGAGATCAGGAGTTCTCCGGTAGTGTCTCCGGAAAAGGGCGACTGGCCGATGTATCGTCCGCCGCGCGACTGCAAGGGAAAAGCGAAGGCTATCGCCGTGTTTCAAGCTCATCGGTGAAATCGACACAGCTTGAAAGAATACCCCAACATCAAGGTCGGCGAGGAATTTGAGGACTTAAGAAATAAATCACGAAATCGCAAAATTGATGGCGAAGCCGCTTGACCTGATTACGGTTGCGCTACAGTATTCCGTGCCAACCGCTTCGCAATGCGTTTCGGTTGTCATGAACAGCCTGGCCAACGAGTTCCGAAGATTGCGGAGGATTGGATCACAAGCGCCAGGCATCCCACGTTCAATCGCCTCTACACGGAACTTGCCAGCAACGAAGCGACACTCAGGTGAATAGGTATCGTGTCACTCAATATCGCTCACCAATGCGGAAGTATAAAGGTAGTTGTTCCCCATCTGTCCCGCCAAAGTCCCCCGCCAGAATCTCCATTACATCTGGAGCCTCTCGTCCCCGTAGCAACAAGTCCATCATGAGCTTCATGGGGTGATCAATATGTTTGAAGAAGGCTTTGTAACCGGCGCAGAGATAGTTCAATCCTGCTTCTCCATCCGGGGTTTCAATAAATCGATTGCGCGGACATTCGCCATTGCAGGCGAACTTTACTTCGCACTCCCGGCAATAGCGAGGTAGGGAATCTTGTTTGGCATTCCCGAATTGTCGCTGCTTGTCAGACGCGACCAGTTCTACCAGGTGCTGCTGCTTGATATTGCCCAGGAGAAACTTTGGCTCAACAAAGTGGTCGCAAGAATAGAGGTCACCGTTATGTTCCAGTGCCAAGGCATTGCCGCACGTCTTCGCGAAGATACACAAAGAAGGAGGCATCCCCATCCAGGATGCCAACGCCGATTCGAATAGCTGAATGAAGACGTTACCTACATCATGCCGCACCCACTCATCGAAAATCGCTATCAGGAACTGGCCCCACTGCTCGGAAGCGACCGTGCGTTCCGTGACCAGACTCCCCTCCTGCTTGTAAAGCGGGCGCGTGTGGTTGCTCTCGCCCCAGCCCTGGTTCGCAATTTCAAGCAACTCAGGCCTGGCCCGCTCCACAATAGGAATGAACTGTATGAACTTTGTCTTTAATTCATCGCGAAAGAAGCGATAGACCTCCAGTGGATGCGCGGCGTTAGCCGCGTGAACCGTGCAGAGGATGTTGAACTCAACCCCATGCTGCTGCATCAGCCGAGCCGCCCGCATCACTTTGCTGAAGGTCGGTCCGCCGCCTTTGTCCACACGGTAGGTGTCGTGCATTTCCTGCGGACCATCGATCGACAACCCGACCAGGAAGTTGTTTTTCCTTAGGAATTCGCACCACTCCTCATTCATGAGAATGCCGTTGGTTTGAATAGTGTGTTCCAGCACCATTCCTGGGCGCTTGTATTTATGTACCAGGGTCATTGCCCGACGGAAAAAGTCCAAACCCATCAAGGTCGGTTCACCACCCTGCCAGGCAATCGTGACCTGGGGATCGCGCTGAGACTCGATTACCTGTTTGACATAGGCCCCGAGTACGTCATCGGCCATGCGGAATGGGCTCCCGGGATACAACGTGTCCTTGGAAAGGAAAAAGCAGTACTTACAGTCAAGATTGCAAACAGCTCCGGTTGGCTTGGCCAGGACATGGAAGTATGAGGGAGCAGTACGCGGCCACACTTTGGGCGGTTCGGGCATCTTCCAGCTTCCTTGGAGCGCACCCTGAAGTTACGCAAAAGACTCGCTAAGAACAACTGGCACAAATAGTAGTCTGTGTTGTTCAGGCTGTCTGAACCCAAGTTAAGGCAAACCTGCACCTGTCGGTTTTGCCAGTTGTTTCGCCAGGGCGGCGATTCTATTTTTGTGGCGCAACCGAGACGCGTGAACCTCTTCTCTAGAAAACACAAGCAAAGAAAACCGAAGAAAGCTTTGAAAGGAAATCCGCGATGACACTCAAGGAATACAAACCGGGTACCGCTTTCAATGGTGTGATTGGACGTACATTCGATGTCTCCAGCCCGGCTTGGCCCGCACCGCTGCGGGCGAAAGACGGTGCACCGAATGTCCTGTTCATCGTGCAGGACGATACCGGCTTCGGTCACCTGGGATGTTACGGCAGCCCCATCGCAACGCCGAACACCGACCAGCTGGCGAAGGATGGCTTGTTGTTCAACAACATGCATACCACGGCGCTGTGTTCGCCGTCGCGCTCCTGCATTCTAACCGGGCGCAACCATCACTCGAACGCCATGTCCTGCATCACCGAAGGTTCCACCGGCTATCCTGGCGCAAACGCGAACATACCTTTCGAGAACGGGTTTCTCTCGGAAATATTGCTCCAGAACGGATACAACACCTACGCCATCGGCAAGTGGCACCTGACGCCGGCGGATCAGATGTCCGCAGCTGGCCCGTATGATCGCTGGCCCTTGGGGCGCGGCTTCGAGCGTTACTACGGTTACCTTGGCGGCGACACGAACCAGTACTACCCGGAGTTGGTTTCCAACAACCAAACCGTGGAACCCGAGAAATCCCCGGAAGAGGGCTACATCCTGATAGAGGACCTGACCAACAAGGCTATCAGCTTCATCGCCGACTCCAAACAGGTCGCGCCGAACAAGCCCTTCTTCCTGTATTTCTGCCCCGGCGCGGGGCACGCGCCCCATCACGTGCCCAAGGAGTGGGCGGACAAGTACAAGGGAAAGTTTGACGATGGCTGGGACGCCTATCGGGCAAAGACATTTGCGCGCCAGAAAGAGCTGGGCGTTATCCCGAAGGATGCTGAACTCTCGCGCCACGATCCCGACGTGCAGGACTGGAACACGCTCTCGGCCGATGAGAAGAAGCTGTACTCCCGCATGATGGAAGTCTTCGCCGGCTTCTTGACCCAGAATGACTACCACTACGGTCGTCTGTTCGACTTCCTGAAGACGATCGGCCAGTGGGAGAACACGCTCATCATGTTCATCTCCGACAACGGCGCCAGCGCCGAAGGTGGACCGAACGGATCGGTAAACGAAAACAAGTTTTTCAACAACGTGCCGGACTCGCTCGAACAGAACCTGAAGTTGATCGACGAGTTGGGGGGGCCCACAACTTACAATCACTACGCTTGGGGCTGGGCCTTTGCCGGGAACACGCCATTCCGACGCTGGAAGCGCGAAACCTATCGCGGAGGCGTCAGCGACCCGTTCATCGTCCACTGGCCGAAGGGCATTAAGGCCAAGGGAGAATTGCGCACGCAGTATGCGCATGCCATCGATATGGTTCCCACGGTGCTTGAGGCGCTTGGTATCGAGGGTCCGACCTCCATCAAAGGTGTCGCCCAATCGCCGATCCAAGGCCTCAGCTTTGCCGGAGCACTGGACGACGCTAAGGCGCCCACGAAGCATATCACTCAATATTTCGAGATGATGGGGCACCGCGCTCTTTATCACGATGGCTGGCGCGCGGTTTGCCCGTGGCCAGGCCCGTCCTTCAAGGAAGCGGGTATGGGCTTCGGCATGCCAATCAAGTACGACGAGCTGACCGAGTTGGATGCCAAGAACTGGGAGCTATTTCACCTCGAGACGGACTACGCCGAGAACCATGACATCGCCGCCGAAAACCGCGCGAAATTGATCGAGATGGTCGGGACATGGTATGTCGAGGCAGGCAAGTACAACGTGTTGCCGATCGACTCGCGTGGCCCTGCTCGTGCTTTGGACGAACGGCCACAGATCGCGGTCGCGCGCGATAGCTGCACCTACTATCCAAACACCCAGGTCGTGCCGATTAACTCCTGTCCTCAGACGCTGAACCGGCCATACAGCATCACCGCGGATGTGGATATTCCCAAGGGTGGCGCGGAAGGCGTGCTCCTGTCCTGTGGCAGTGTCCAAGGGGGGTATTCCTTCTACATCCAAGACGCCAAGCTCCACTACGCCTACAACTACGTTGACAGCCAGTATTTTGACATCGAATCGACGGCGCCTGTTCCGGAGGGACGCCACCAATTGCGCTTCGAGTTCGAAGTAACCGGCAAACCGGACATCATGAAGGGCAAAGGCGCGCCAGGCACCGGACGGCTTTTCGTGGATGGCAAGCTGGCTGGGCAGGGTGATCTTCCACTGACGATACCGATCCTCATGGGCCTTGGCGTGGGCATCCTGTGCGGAGCCAACACCGGTTCGCCAGTTTGTGACAAGTACGAACCGCCTTTCACGTTCACCGGCACAATCTACAGCGCGACCGTCGACGTGAGCGGCGAGACGATCAAAGAGGATCCAGACCACGCCTTCAAAGTGATGATGGCGCGGCAGTAGGCACATTCGGAACGGGCAGTCGAAATCAGGCTGCCGCTTCGTTCCAGAAAACTCAAAACAGGAGATTGAACAACCATGGCAGCAAATAAGCCAGACATCGGTTTCCTGCGGAGATGCCGTGCGTCTACACTCGCTGCCACGTGAGTGCGTTTGGTCGTTCCTGCCCAGGTATTCAAGTGAGGAGAAACATAATGAATTCTCTCAAAGAGAATGTCGCAACGCCGGAAGTCTCGTCCCAGGAAGTCCGCCAGATTGCTAAGGAAGCATTCATTTACGGCTTTCCTATGGTGGCAAACTACCAGACGATGCACAAGCAGGCGATTGATACTGCCGGTCATGACTTCCGGGCGACCTTCAATACGATTGCTAGCCTTGCCAACGTGGCGACTCCGGACGACAAGTTCGTTGTCACGCCAAACTCCGATACGCCTTACTCGTTCCTTTGGATGGACCTGAGGGCAGAGCCGATCATCGTCACCATGCCCAAGGTTGAGGCGAACCGTTATTATTCGGCCCAACTGGTCGACCTCTATACGTTCAACGTGGCGTACCTCGGTTCGCGGGTCTACGGCGATGACGGCGGCAACTTCCTTATAGCCGGCCCGAGCTGGAGCGGACAAACGCCTCCGGGAATCAGGGATGTCATCCGTTTCGAGACGGAGTTTGCTTACATGCTTTTCCGGACGCAGTTGTTCAATTCCGGCGACCTGGGCAGGGTCAAGGAGATCCAGAAGGGTTACAAGGCGCAGGCGCTCAGCGCGTTCCTCGGGAAGCCGGCGCCGGCAGCTGCTCCGGCGGTGGCGTGGACGCCGCCAGCCGAGGACATGCTTGCCTCCCCTGCGTTATTCAACTACCTGAACCTGATGTTGCAGTTCTGCCCCACCGATCCGACCGAGATAGATCTGATGGCGCAGTTCGCAAAGCTCAATATCGGTGCAGGGAAAAACTTCGAGTTCGGGAAGCTCCCGGCCGAACTGCAGCAGGCCGTCGTCGCTGGACTTGGTGATGTTAAGCAGGACGTTGAAGCGGAGATGCAACGGGTCAACGCGGGAGAGGTTGGCAGTTCGGATGTGTTCGGCACGCGACAGTATCTGAAGAACAACTACCTCTACCGCTTCATCGGCCGCGAAGCTTGGTCTCTACGGCAACACGGCTGCGGAGGCGATTTACATGCCCTATTTCGTCGACGCCAAACATCAGAGGCTCGACGCGTCAAAGACTAACTACACGCTTAGTTTCGCAAAGGGTCAATTACCGCCCGCCAAAGCCTTCTGGTCGCTCACGATGTACGACGGCAAGACCCAGTTTCTGGTGGCGAATCCGCTTCAGCGCTATCTGCTGAACTCCGCGATGCTGGAGTCGTTCGCCTACGGTGCCGACGGCTCGCTCACCTTGTACGTGCAGAAAGACTCACCCGGCGCAGCCCTGGAGTCCAACTGGCTGCCTGCGCCGGAGGGCCCCTTTTATGAAATGCTGCGAATCTATATGCCCAAAGTCGCAGCCCAAAATGGCACCTGGAAGACGCCGCCCATGGAGCCGGTGATTTCCAGCTAAGGAGAAGAACGAATGTCCGCCACAATTACACAATCGACTCGCAGCGCCACGCAGATCGCCGAAGATGCGCTCATCTACGGCTTCCCCCTCATCATGAACTACGGCATCATGTACGAGTATGCCGTCAACCCGAAATCGGGTCAGTACAAGGCTCCGTTTAACCAGATTTCCAACGAAGCAAATGTGTTCACGCCGAAGGATACCGCGGTCATAAGCCCGAACAGCGATACTCCCTACTCCATGCTCTTTATGGACCTTCGCGCCGAGCCCGTGGTGCTCTCCGTGCCGGAGGTCGAAACGGGCCGCTACTACACCGTGCAGATCGTCGACCTCTATACGCATAACTATGCGTATGTCGGCAGCCGCGCTACGGGCAACGAGGCTGGTTCCTTCATGGTCGCGGGGCCGGGCTGGAGCGGCCCAACGCCGCCTGGCATCAAGAAGGTGTTCCAGTGCGAAACCCTGTTCTCCGCAGCCGCGTTTCGTACGCAGCTCTTTGGCCCTGCTGATATTGACAACGTGAGAAAGATCCAGGCCGGTTACAAGGTCCAGACGCTCTCGCAGTTCCTCGGTCAGCCCGCACCTCCTGCGTCCCCGCCATCGACTTCCCACCAATCACCAAGGACCTCGCAAAGGCGGACCCGTTCGCCTTCGTGAACTTCATGCTGAGCCTCTGCCCGCCGCAGGCCGTGGAGACTGCGCTGCGGGCGGGGTTTGCGACGATCGGCGTCGAAGCAGGCAAACCATTCAACTTCACCAAACTCGCTCCCGGACTGGCGGGCGAAGTAGTGCAAGGAATCAAGAGCGGGATGGCTAAGATCGAGCAGAAGAGCGTCACCCTTGGCACCTCCGTCAACGGTTGGAGAACTGGCCTGAACAGCGGAAGCCGCGCCTACTACAATGGCGACTGGCTGCTGCGGGCGGGCGTCGCGCTGGCCGGAATCTACGCCAACGATGCCGCCGAGGCGCTTTACCCCGTCACCCACACGGACAGCACAGGCGGGCCGCTCGACGGATCGACCGGGAAGTACACCTTAACCTTCCCGGCCGGGCAACTGCCCCCGGTGAACGCGTTCTGGTCGCTCACGATGTACGACGGCAAGACGCAACTGCTGGTCGACAACCCGATCAATCGCTACCTGCTCAACTCGCCGATGCTTCCGAGCTTTGCGAAGAATGCCGACGGATCGCTGACGCTCTACATCCAGAAGGATTCACCCGGCGCGGGCAAGGAGGCGAACTGGCTGCCCGCACCGAACGGCGCCTTCTACATGCTGCTGCGGCTGTACTGGCCGAAGCAGGACGCGCTCGATGGCCGATGGAAGGCCCCGGGCGTCGAGAAAACGAGTTAGGCAACGCGTTCCTAGCGCAAGCAACGCTGCACCGACGCTGGATGGGCCCGCACCATTGCGTCGCTGAGAATCCTCACACATACAGGGAGATGACACCATGGCAACCGAGAAACCAAACATTGAAACAGACCGTGACCGCTCGAAGCTCCCTCTGCCGGAATTGCCTTTTCGGGGCAAGATCGGCAAGACCTATCTTGAGTCTGAGATGGACTGGCCCAGGGTTCCAGCGCCACCCACGGGTGCGCCAAACGTTGTCGTCATCCTGCTGGACGACGTGGGCTTCGGCCAGGTCAGCACCTTCGGCGGTCCAGTGCCGACACCCGCGCTCGACAAACTTGCCGCGCGCGGCCTGCGTTACAACCGCTTCCACACCACCGCGATCTGTGGCCCTTCGCGCGCGGCGCTGCTCACCGGGCGCAATCATCACAATTGCGGTTCGGGCTTTCTGGTTGAGTGGGCCACCGGTTTCCCAAGTTACAACTGCATGATCCCGAAGACCACCGCAACCATAGGCGAGGTGTTGAAAGGCAACGGATACAGTACTTCGTGGTTCGGCAAGGATCACAACACGCCCGACTGGGAGAGCAGCGTCGCAGGACCGTTCGACCGCTGGCCGACAGGATTGGGATTCGACTACTTCTATGGCTTTATCGGTGGCGAGACCAACCAGTACTATCCGGTGCTATTCGAAAATACGACCGCGGTAGAGCCGGATAAGACGCCCGAAGAGGGCTATCACTTCATGACAGATATGACTGACAAGGCGATTCACTGGCTGCGTTACAACAAATCAGTCGCTCCGGAAAAGCCTGTCTTCCTTTACTTCGCCCCCGGAGCAGCCCACGCCCCGCACCATTCGCCTCGCGACTGGCGGGAGAAATTCAAGGGAATGTTCGATGCCGGCTGGGACGTCGTGCGCGAGGCGACCTATAAGCGGCAGCTCGAATTGGGAATCATCCCGCCTGACACGGTTCTGACACCCCGTCCGGATTGGGTCAAGCCGTGGGATTCGCTGTCGGGCGAGGAACAAACGTTGTTCGCAGCGTTCATGGAAAACTTCGCCGGCTATCTCGCCTTCGCGGATAACGAGTGCGGTCGTCTGCTCGACGCCGTCGAGGCCCTTCCGGACGCTGACAACACACTCATCTTCTATATCGTAGGCGATAACGGCGCGAGTTCCGAGGGCGGCTTTTCCGGGACGGCTAACGAGGTGATGAATCTTAACGGCATCCCGTCTTCCCTGGCAGACAACCTGAAGATCCTCGCCGACATCGGCGGGCCGCATACTGAGCCGCACTATCCGGTCGGCTGGGCCTGGGCCGGCAATGCTCCCTTCCAGTGGGTGAAGCAGGTGGCCTCTCATCTGGGCGGCACACGGAACCCGATGGTGGTCTCATGGCCTACGAGGATCAAGGACGCCGGCGGAGTGCGCCACCAGTTCGCGCACCTCATCGACGTCGCGTCCACGATCTTAGAGGTCGCCCACATCCCAGCCCCGGAAAGTGTCAATGGTGTCGATCAAAAACCGATGGATGGCGTCTCCATCGCTTCGACCTTTGACGACGCCAAGGCCCGGCCTGTGCGTGAACGCCAGTACTTCGAGATATTCACCAATAGGGCCATCTATGACAAGGGTTGGATCGCCTGTGCGCAGCACACGCTACCTTGGCGTCAGGATCTGGCCCCGGGAAATTGGGAGAAAGACAAGTGGGAGTTATATAACCTCGACGAGGATTTCAGCGAAGGCAACGACCTGGCGGCCAAGTTTCCGGACAAGCTTGCCGAGCTGAAAGCGATCTTCGATGAGGAGTGCGAGAAGAACCACGTTTACCCGTTCGATGATCGTGGTATCGGCCGCGCCTTTGTGCCGAAACCCTCGCCTGGCGGCTCAGATCCTAAGCGAACCAAATTCACCTATTACGGCGGTGCTTCCCGGTTGGCCGAGACGGCGGCGCCCAACACCAAGAACGTTTCGCACAGGATCACCGCGCAGATCGACATGCCCGCCGGGGGCGAGGGCGTGATTTTGGCAGAAGGAGGTATATCGGCTGGCTTTGCGCTGTACGTTCAGAACGGCAAGCTCGTCTACCATTACAACTGGTTCGAGCGCGAGCGCACCAACCTCGTGTCGAACATTCCCGTTCCGGCCGGGAAGTCCACCGTCACCATGGAGTTCGCCTACGACGGTGGTGGGTTGGGTAAAGGCGGCGAAGCAGTCATCGGGATCAACGGCAAAGAAGTAGGGCGGGCACGGATTGCCCATACGGTCCCCGGCCGCTTCGGCATCGACACCTTCGGCCTGGGGTCGGACACTGGTTCGCCTGTCAGTAACACCTATCAACCGCCGTTTCCGTTCACTGGGACGGTGGAGCGCGTCGATATCGAACTGGGACCCCGCAATTTAAGTACGGAGGATGAGAGCAAGCTGCATGCAATGCATACGGCATTCGTTGGCACACACGACTAGCCAGCAGCCAGGCGTATCGGGACGATCTTTCCAGAGAAATTATTTTTTGCTCCAGAGGATCTCATCGCTCTTGATTTGGGCCGGCCACTCCGTCGGGGGTCACGAAGCACGCTGGGTGCAGACCGTTTACGGCAAAGGCTGGAACACCATCATTCGCCTTTACGGCCCGCTCCAGTCGCGGTTCGACAAGCGGTGGAAACCGGGGGAGTTCGAGCTGGTGAAGTGAATGCGGACGCATGCCTCACACCTCCCTCTGATCCGGGCGATATCGCGAACCCAGCCTGTCGCCCGGCGTCCGACAGCCAATGGTGAGGTGAGATACAAGTTCTATCGGCCAAGCCCGTGTTTAATGCGGTGGCCGCATGCCTGTTGCAGCAAATTCAACCGATCAGCTTCGCTCCCGAAGAGGAACCCGGGGGGAATAGTTATCGTGTCGCCGTATTTGGTCCTGGCCTGATAAGGTTCATGTTTTCGAATACCTATTCTGTCTATCTGCATAACACGCCGTCAACCGAGCTATTCTCTAGGTTGCGACGAGCCTTAAGTTCGGGGAGATAAATGGACGGCATAGCTATTACAGCAATTCTGGGGGATACGTATCGTGCCCCCCTCTCCCCCGGTATGGACAGGTGTTCATGACAAATTTGGGCGTCCCGTCCGCCACCTCGTTTTGTCCGTACTCAACGTTACCGAAAGCGGAGGTCAATTTTGGTTACCCCGGCATCATCGCAAGAACCGCCTGATTTCTCTTTGGTATTGGGTGGCCCGCTCTATCAAATGTTCAGGCGGACACATCTGTCAGGTCCGGGGCTCGAGTTGCTGCGCCGCCGGGTCATGTTTTTTTGCCTCCTGTGTTGGGTGCCGCTGGTGATCCTGTCCTTGGTGGAGGGTCACCTATTGGACGGAGGAAACTTCTCGTTTCTGCATGATGTCGAGACCCAGGTACGGTTTCTGATCTCTTTGCCGGTATTGATCCTCGCTGAGGTCGTTGTTCTTCGACGTCTTCGGCCGATTGTAAAAAGATTTATTGAACGGCGTTTAGTCTCGCCGGAAGAGCTTTCGAAATTTTACGACGCGATTCATTCCGCAATGCGGATGCGTA
The DNA here is from genome assembly GCA_963746595.1 of uncultured Acidobacteriaceae bacterium. Classification (GTDB taxonomy): domain Bacteria; phylum Acidobacteriota; class Terriglobia; order Terriglobales; family Acidobacteriaceae; genus PALSA-350. The sequence goes on along the minus strand of CAVVBS010000004.1, from coordinate 114,559 downwards.
ACTCAGTCATCGCCGAAGTTTCTCTGCTCGTGCTTGTGTTCACCGTTGGCATTTGGGTTTGGCGTAAAGAGGTTGCTCTCAATGTTGCGAGCTGGTACGCCTTCCCCCAAGGCGGCCAGATGCACCTGACGCTGGCAGGGTGGTGGTTTGCATTGGTCAGCGTGCCCGTCTTTCAATTCATCCTGCTGCGATGGTATATGCGGATGTTGATATGGTCCTGGTTCTTGTTTCGGGTTTCACGGCTGAGGTTACAGCTGCTGCCTGCCCATCCCGATCGGTCCGGAGGGCTCGGTTTCCTGGGGAAATCCACCCTTGCCTTCACTCCATTTTTGTTCGCACAAGGCGCCTTGCTTGCAGGCCAGATCGCCAACCGCATCTTCTACGCCGGACAGTCGCTTATTTCCTTCAGATTGACAATCGTCGGCTTTGTGAGCTTCTTTGTGGCAGTCATTCTTGCTCCACTGCTGGTGTTCGCGCCGCAACTTGAGCGGGCCGAGCGCGAAGGTGGTGCGGAATATGGCGCCTTTGCCAGCGAGTATGTGAGGGACTTTGATCAGAAATGGCTGCGAAGGAAAGTCTCCGACGAGCAGTTATTAGGAAGTGGCGACATACAGTCACTCGCTGACTTGGGTAACAGCTATGTGGTTGTTAGTGAGATGCGAATCGTACCTTTCTGGATCAACGATGTGCTCCGGCTACTCGTTGCCGCCGTCGCCCCCATGGTCCCTTTATTGCTGACGATCATGCCGCTCGACCAGTTGGTTACCGAGGCGGTCAAGATGGTCTTTTGACATTCCCGCACCCGGTGATAGGCCTACTGTACTACGGCTTTGTTCAAAAGGGGGATTGCGGTCAGTATGTTTCGCCGCCTCGTATTTGCGGTCCGAGAGTCCTAAGAGCCCGAAAATCCCGCCTTCTTACTCAGCCCCTGCGTCCTGGCCTTCGCGCCATCGTAGTCCAGGTAATCGCCAATGAGCTTCGACAGATCATTAGCCCGTTCGGCATTGGACTTCAAGTAAGCATTGTGAGATGCATTTTCTCTGGCCACGAGGATAGGCCGCGACGAAGTTGTGTTGCAGGGGATCGGGCAAAATACCGAGCCGCGGTTTCGGTCGTGCCTATTGTCCCGGGCGCGGCCGAAATATTGGGGTTCACTACACAAATAATTTCCTCCTGACCTTTCTGTCGGATAAATAACGAGGTGCCCATGGTAGACCTGCGTCATATTGCGCCATATTTCGGTTGACGTCTTCGAACCGGCTGACTAGTGTGGGGCCTGCAATAGACCTAGGGTTCGATACAGGATAACTACATGGCGGCCCCCAAAGACTCCGAGTTAATCGAAAGGATGCAGGCGGGGGAGCAGCAGGCCGTGATTGAGCTGTACGATCGATATTCCAAGTTGGTGTACTCGGTCGCATTGCGGGTGCTAAGGAACTCGGCTTCCGCAGAGGACGTACTACAGGATATCTTCATACAGCTGTGGGATAACCGTGAACGAGTCCAAGTTCAAGGGGAGACGCTGTGCGGGTGGTTGGTTATTGCTTCGCGAAACCGGTCGATCAGCATTTTGCGCAAAAAGTGTCCGGGCCAGTTAAGCGAATTGATTCTAACCTCGCCCGGTAACCTTGAAAAACAAACGGAGCAGAGGTTGACGTGCGAAATTCTTGTCAACAAACTTTCCGAGGACCAGCGAATATTGTTAGAAATGGCGTTCTTCAGGGATATGACGCATGCAGAGATCGCGTCGGCCACCGGCTACCCGTTAGGCACAGTCAAAAGCAGAATCCGATCGGCTCTTGCAATTCTGAGGGGCGGCTTCGTTCGAACACCTCAGATTCAACTGCTAGCGGTCGACCCGATGTTACCCGTGGTCGTACTCTGAAGCGGTGACCCCTAAGTTCGATTTTCCCCGTTTCGCCGGGCCAGCGGGCCGGGTAACCTCTCTCACTTGGCTAAAGTAAGTCACGTTCAGCTGGCATCTCCGCAACAGGCCACGACATCACACTACTGTGCCGGAGGCGAGATGGCTGAACCGAAGTGTGAGTTAAAAGAGAGCCTTGGAAGTAAACGCTCGAAAGGCCGTTGCCCACGAAAAGGAGCTCGAAGTTACGCTCCCAGAGCCGGAGGCACGAAAAGATGCTCTTGAGAACGTCGAACTGGCGAGTCTAAAGCTGAGCGATCACTTGGCAAACTGCGAAGTGTGCCGCCAGCATTCGTAACATCGAGCGCTGCAGTTTCTTCTCGTCTGCACCTACCAGCGTGACGAAGAATTACTCAGATGGCTCAGAGGGCTCGATCACCTCTGCCAGTTTCTGCAAGTAACTGGCATCACAGCCGAGTTCGTGAGCCAATCCCTCGATAAGGGCTTCTGTCGGCTTTGCTTTGCCGTTAATCATTCGCAGCAAATCAAGTGGATCAATTCCAAGCTTTACGCCCAGCTTGATGACGTTGATGTCTCCGCGAACGCAGAGCGCCGCGACGTACTTTGAGAACTTGTAAACCCTGCGGCCTGGCACTCGAGTCCCTACAAGCCCTTCCGTGATCCGAGTCACAACGTCGCCTACTTGGAGCGAGCCCCAACAACAACCAAACCGACCCCCGCTACCAGGGAAAGTGTGCTCAGAATGGGTGATATAGGCAATGTCTGCTTCTGTTCATGGGAGACCTGGACAGGACCGAGATCGACATCCTTCTTTTCGTGAGTAAAGCTAATTCCGCCCACGGCAAATCCGACGATTCCGAGGATGATGAGAATAATTCCTACAATTGTTGCGGCTTTCATTGTTTGGCTCCTTTTTCAGACTTCGTGCGTGGCCGTGAGATTCGCAAGTGAACGGATGGGTGGCTGAACTCCGCGCTCTCATGGGAAGCCTCGCTTACTTGGATGCAAACAATCGCTACTCTTCTGAAAGAGCCGGGTTTTATTTTGCATGGAGCGAGCAGCCATCCCGGGTGAGCAGGATCACAAGTTCCACCACCGCGTGAACGCGAACGGCACGATCGATTCGATTTGCCTACGCTGCTACTTGACCGCCGCAACAGCCGAGAACCAAGCGGACCTTCACAAACTTGAAGCTTTTCACCAGTGCGCCGATAAAGAGCCAGTCGTTCTAACAGAGGGCCTTCGAAACAGCAGGCGGCGCTAGCTCCTGCGGATGCCAGCCCAAGATGCCCTTTCATTCTGCGTCCACGGGGTCGCCAGCTCCAGCTCCTGTTCTATCGGATAACCCAGAAGCAGGTTGCGAGATGCGGTCAACTCCCTCACCTTGCTGCCGGCGATCACCAACGCCCTGGCCGCTTCCGAGTCATCTTCCGGGTGATTTGGCAGCATCGCCGCGTTGCTCGCCAGCAGCTGCTTGGCGCGAAGGACTCCGGCGTTGGCCCTGGCGACTTCGAGCTGACCCTGAGCGACCAGCAATCCCTAGTAGCCTTTCTCAACATTACTGGCAGTCTCAACGGGCATTCCCGCTTTGGCCATCGCCGCGCGCTCATCCGCCCGCGCGATGTTCACAACCTCGCGAAGTTTGAGCAGCGGGGTAATTGGCTGCGCTGCGGTAACGGCTACAAGGGTCTGGTCCTTGCCGGCCAGCGGCAATCCGGCCGTGACTGTGCCCCCTGCTATGGGGCGTTGCACGGTGATTTCGTAACCCAGGAATTTGTTGAAGTGGAAGTTTATGAGTGTCGAGCTAAGTTTTGGAAAGTAGTCGGATTCTGCGCCAAGCCTTTGTGGCCTCGCAGCCTCCACTTGCAGCTGCGCCAGATGCGCCATGGGATTGCTCGCGGCGGCTGCCTGTTGCTGTGCTTACTCGATCGTGATGCGCCGAGGATTGCCGGAAGGTATCGTTGATTCAGCACTTCCGGCGGGCAGACTGACAGTTGCAGCTGTACCGTGCGGTTGTGCGTCCCTGGCTTTAAATTCCGGGAAAAGCTTGGGGGGAACCTGAGCCAACGAGCTCGGACCAGCCGATGCTGGGGCCGGCCCTGTTGGGGAGTTCGCCGGAGGAATCTGTGCTTGCAGAACTCCGCTCAGAAGAAAGCCGCCCAGGCTAACAATGGAAGCACGCAACCATAGGCCGGGAAAGGTCGCGGTTCGGGGTTTAAATATGATCATGGTGCTTTGTCCTCGTTACTGCACATCCAAAGTCCAAAATCACGCCCGATGCGATTGGGAGATGCTATTCGACTGAAGCCAATTTTTCACGGATGGCAAGTCTGAGCAGTTCTACATTGCTGCGAAGTCCAAAAGTCCGCTTGATCTTGTACTTGTGAAACGCCACGGTGCTCATACTCAGGCTCAAAATGTCAGCCGTCTGTTTCATCGTCTTGCCTTCAGCAAGCAGTCGCAGTACGTCACGTTGCCGGCGCGTGAGTGTCTTCTCGGGCGGGGTCGACGAGCTGCGATTCTTCATACCCTTGAGGCCTTGATCAAGGGATGCGGATACGTACAGTTTGTCCGCCATCAGCTCTCGTAGTGCGCGAAGAAGCTCCCTCCTTGCTGTCCGTTTCAGCAGGACCCCGGAGGCCCAATCACGGAGCGCCTCCAATGCAACGTCGAGATCCTCCTTCTGGGTGATCACAAGGAACTTTGTTTGCGGTATCAGCTTCTTTAATTCCTGACGGGTACCCACATCGGTCAACAACGGTGTCGCAAGGTCAACCACAATGACACTGGGCTGTAGTTGGATCGCCGTAGCCATAAGAGCGCGGCCGTCGGCTGACGTGCCAACGATCTCAAACTCCTCGCAAAGGAGTTCGTGATAAGTAGCCAGGAGCGACATAGAAATACCAGCCAACAAAATGCGAGGCCGCTTCTTTTCCATTCCGCCCCCGAATAGAGGTCCGGGTTCAAGTTTAGAAAGCGACATGGGGGGACAGGCATTCCAGTTCACCTTCGATCACCCAACCTCGCAGCTTCAGGCCCCTACTCACTCTTCGTGTAGCTCCAAAGATAAGTTCATTGCAAGAGAGCCGGAAGCTGTCAGAAGTAACAGGTAGTCCTGTTCTCTCTCCATGAGTTTGCGGGCTTCTGGCACAGCAACACCTCACCCTGGGAATCTTCGAACTCTGGCGCCGGGCGATCGTTCAATACATCCCAGACTTGCGCCGCCGGTCTCAGTTCCTGCTATTGCGAAAAATCGCGCCCTGGCTTGTGATCCTAGGGAAGTTGGTAGAGGAGTCGGAGATCGTGTGCAAGTTGCGGATGTCACCGGGAAGGTCGTCGAAATCGGGCGCATGAGACTGCACGTCCTGGAACTAACCGGAGTGGGAACGGACGCGCAGCCCACCGGCCGTATGGTGGCGTTCTCAAATTCCATCGCCTTCCAGACAGCGGCAGGACTCTTTGAGCAGGTGCCTGGTACAAGCTTTCTGTGGCGAGAATCGAATTTCACGCTGGCCGCCGGAGCCCGCGATTGTTTCCTTTAATGGCCGTTGCCCGCGGGGTGACGAACCGCAGCCTTACCCCCGCAGTTTCGAACTGCTGCGCAGTCGCAGTGTAACCTCTAGCTCATGAAGACCTGGCTCCGATGGGCGTCCATTCTGGCAACAATCATCCTGCCTTTGAGCGCGCCAAGCCAGAAGACCAAAAACATCCTGGTTCTTCATATGGAAAGCCCACGCCTCCCGGCAAACATTGTTGCCGCAAAGGCGATTCAGGAGACCATCGGCCAAGACCTCAGATACCAGATCTTTGACGAATATATCGAGGAAACACGGCTGGATATCGATTTTCAAACCCTTGCAGAGAGGATTCGTCAAAAGTATGCGGGCCAACGCATTGATCTGCTCCTGACTGTCGGCCCCCGGCCGTTCAGTTTCTTACTGCAATACGGTGAGCAACTCTTTCCATCCGTTCCGATTGTATTTTCAGAGGTAGACTTGCGTTTCTACCCGCCGAAACTTCCGCCGAACGTCACAGGCGTTCACGGATCCTTTGTCCCCAACTTCTCTCATACCGTCGATCTCATCATGAGGTTGCAACCGGATACGCGTGAAATCTTCTATATCGGGGGGGCCACCTCAAACGAGTTGCTACTTCGGAATGAAGCCAAAGGTGAGTTCAAGCCGTACGCAGGTAGGGTCGCCTTTACGTATTTGACCGACCTTCCGTTTGCGTCGCTACTTGACCGCGTCGGGCAGCTTCCCAGCCACAGCGTTATCCTGTTCAGTACGTTCTTGCGGGATTCCAGCGGGCAAACTTACGTTACGGCCAACGTCTGCCCATCCATCGTAGCTTCTTCCAATACGCCCGTTTACTCGATATTTGACACCGTAATTGGCTGCGGCATTGTCGGCGGCAGCCTCTTTCAGGTGGAGGCATCTGCGCGCCAGGCAGCAAAATTGGCGCTGCGGATCCTTGCAGGGAGAGAAGGTAGCCAATTTGCCCATAGAGCCAGGGCCCCCTAACCACGTGGTTGTGGATTGGCGGCAGCTGCAGAGGTGGCACATTCCAGAGGATAGATTGCCGCCAGGAACGCTCCTCATGTACCGGCAGCCCTCCGTTTGGGAAGCCTACAAGACGTTGCTGTTGGCAGTAGCCGCGCTTCTTGTGCTGCAATCAGCTCTCATCATCTTATTAGCAATTCAAATACGACGGCGGAAACGCTCCGAGCGCGCCGTCAGGCGGCTTACAAGACGGGTCATTGATGAGAGTGAGAGGGAGAGCCGGCGCATTGCACGCGAGTTGCATGACGACATCGGCCAGCGGCTTTCTCTCGCCGTGGTGCAGCTTGATTTGTATCGCAGTCAACTTCCGGCTGAAGCTGTGCAGAACCGTGCTGATCTCGACAGTTCGGTCGAAAGCATGAATTCGCTGGTCTCCGATGTCCACAATTTGTCTCACCGCTTGCACTCTTCCCAACTGGAGCACCTCGGCCTCAAGGCTGCCCTAAAAGAATTGTGCCGGCAGATTTCACAAACTTATGGTCTGGAAATCGATTTGCAGGTAGATCCAGTCTCAGGCCGCTTCTCCCAGAAGTTTCACTTTGCTTTTACAGGGTTGCTCAAGAAGCGTTCAATAACATCGTCAAGCACAGCAAGGCGAGCAGAGCCCAACTCACACTCGATGAGAAAGCGGGATGGCTCCGGATGAATATTCAGGATACCGGCGTTGGCTTTAACGTCGCAGATGCCTCGGCTGGCCTCGGCCTGTCCGCCATGGAGGAGCGGTTAGCGAGCCTCGGGGGACTACTCTCCGTCGAATCAGCGCCCGGCGCGGGAACACTCTTGATTGCGGAGGCGCCGATACCAAGGCGCAATGAGGCCCAAGAGGTCAGTTAAGCCATTGGGATTAGTTGTTCCCGTATGGCTAATTTCAGGAGTTCACAATTACTGTGCATACCCAAGCTAGCCATGATTTTGTACTTGTGGAAGGCTACCGTTCTCGTACTCAGTTTCAGCAAATAAGCAGCTTCCTTCATTGAGTGGCCCTCCGCCAGCAATTGGAGAACTTGCCGCTGACGCGGCGTGAGTATTTTGCGGCTACGAGTTTCCGAATGGGGAAGCAGACTGCCGGTGGATCCTCTGGATATCAGAGACGTAACATACGACCGGCCCATCAAGAGCTCCCGGAGCGCCTTGACCAATTCTGAGCCGGTGCATTTCTTCAACAAGTACCCGGATGCCCATTCGCCCAGTACTGCCTCCGCCACTGCCACATCTTCGTTGACCGTAACGACCAGAATCCTCGTCTGAGGCAGCAGCCTTTTCAGCTCACGACCGGCATCCACACCACTCAGTAGGGGCAGGCCAAGATCAATCACAACCAGATCTGGATGCAACTTCGGTGCAGATTCGATGAGTTCGAGGCCATCAGCGGCAGTCCCAACAACGTCAAATTCCTGCTCCAGCATCCTTCGAAATGCATCCAAGAGCATGGCGTGGTCATCGGCCAGGAATATACGCGGCTTTCTCATTCTTCACGCTCCATTCGAAAACGATCTATTGAATGGTGCCTCGAAATGGCAGGGAACTGTAACTACTACCAGTTTCCTCTTTATACCTCTACGCTAAATTGGCCCAGAAGCCTCGTCAAAACGCTAGCTAAGTTTAAAACATCTTGGATCGGTGCGGTGCGGTAAATTGCTGGTTTTTACCAGAGCCTGTTGATGCACTCCATCGGTTCGAAGGAGAACATTCAGAGGAACAAATTGGGAGGTGCTTATAGCGGTCGCAAACGTAACCGCTTTCAACCGGAATACTAGCAAAATTGCTAGATCCAACACTGCAGAAACTGACAGCCAGGCAATCGCGCCGTCCCCGTTGTGCGGTGGAGCGAAATGGGGCGAACCCGCCCGAGGGTGGTTAGACTCGGATAGACCTATCGCGTGGTATCAAACGTTGTCGACTCAAAGCGAAAAGTAGAAAATTGTGAGGCGATTGCAGAATCAAGACCGCGCTGGTTCGCAGTGGATCCGCTCTTGGATTTGTCCTTTTCCAAAATAAAGGCCAAACCCTCGATCAGCGAAAGGTTTGATAGCGACGTCTACCTCGCACAAGCATCCTGGCTTGCTCGTCTCGTGGAGCAGTCGTGAGCATTACCGCTAGTTCGAATAGCGACAGTCCGATTCAGTGGGGAGCGGTGGCTATGGTGCTCGCCGCTCCCCATGCTGGTTTTGTTCTCATCTGCCGGTCGCAGCTGAACTCAACATTTTCAGTGCGTCGTCAATAGTGAAGCTATTGGGTTTTTGGACGGGCGGAAAGTCCTTGAAGGTTGCCGCCCACATATTCGCGATCGCCATGGCGCCGTACACAATGTAATCATGATAGATGAACCAGTCGTAGTAGGTGTTTGACGTGATATCGGCGAATTCGTAGGGATCGGTGCGAAGATTAAAGATCTTCGGCAACCGCAGCTTGGTGAAGGGCTCCGCCCATACCTGCAGGGTGCCTCGGCAGCGCTGTTCCATAAACATGACTTTCCAGTTGTCGTAGCGAAGTGCGAGCACGTCGCCGTCATCGCTCAAGTAAACAAACAACTTGCGCGGGCTCTCCTTCTGCTCTCCGGTGAGATATGGCACCAGATTGTATCCATCGATGTGATTCTTGTAAGTCCTACCGATGGTGTCGTATCCCTTCTTTAGCTTCTCCACCACATCCGGATCACCGGCCATGGCCGCGAAGGTCGGCAACCAGTCGTGGTGCTGGATGATCTGGGTGGAGACGGTGCCGGCCTTGATCTTGCCCGGCCAGCGCGCCAGCAGCGGAATGCGGAAGGCCCCTTCCCAGTTGGTGTCTTTCTCGCTGCGGAACGGCGTCATGCCGCCATCGGGCCAGGAGTTCCGGTGCGGTCCATTATCGGTTGAGTACATGACAAAGGTATCGTTTGCGATGCCTAGCTCGTCCAGATAGTCAAGCACCTCGCCGACATTCTTGTCGTGATCGATCATGGTGTCATGGTAAGGCGATTGCCACCGGCCCGCTTGCCCGAGGCTCGACGGCTTGGTGTGTGTAAACAGATGCATATGGGTGAAGTTGAGCCATATAAAGAACGGCTTGTCGGCGTCGGTCTGTCGCTTGATGAAATCCTTGGCGGCTGCAGCGAACTCGTCGTCGCAGGTCTCCATTCGTTTCTTGGTGAGCGGACCTGTGTCCTCGATTCTCTGTTTGCCGACGCGGCCCCAACGCTCTTGCACCGTCGGGTCGTCTTTGTCGGTCGCCCAGCATTTAAGGACGCCGCGCGGCGTGACGCGTCTTTCTGAACTCCGGGAAGTCCTTCTCCGTGAAGTAGTCGTACATCTCCGGCTCCTCCTCGGCGTTGAGGTGGTAGAGGTTGCCAAAGAACTCGTCGAAGCCGTGATTGGTGGGTAGGTGCTTGTTCAAGTCACCCAGGTGATTCTTGCCGAACTGGCCCGTTGCGTACCCCTGGGCCTTGAGGCATCCGGCAATCGTTACCAGTTGCTCATTCATGCCGATGGGAGCGCCAGGAATTCCGACTTTTGACAAGCCCGTACGATAAACACTCTGCCCGGTGATAAACGACGACCGGCCAGCGGTGCAACTCTGCTCACCATAGGAATCGATACACATCATGCCTTCTTTGGCGAGGCGATCGATGTTGGGCGTTTGGTAGCCCATAAGCCCATGGCTGTAACAACTGAGGTTTGAAATCCCGATGTCGTCACCCCAAATAACCAGGATGTTCGGCTGCTTAGGTGTTTCCTTCACTTTTTCAGGCATTCTCTTCTCCTCGAGCGGGTGAGTGCATCTGTTAAGGTCACTGTCTTGTATCGCGCGCGGAGTGACTGGCCGCAGGTCTTCAGAATCGCCGCCTCTGGCCCGGTTTGGTGGGGTAAAACGATAGCTTTCGTCTTGATTCCAAAAGCGGCCTGGCCGCAGCTGAGATGTGCATCACCGCTGAATCTTCTCGGCGCATGTACAGCAGACGGCCTGTGCAGTATGAGCATGGAAAGAACGTTTCGGGACAAGCTGCGGTCAGGCGTGAATCTCCACGCCGAACGTGAGTCTATCTAGAGATTGCTAGGTTCTCTACTGTCAGAACTAACAGTAGCCGTTCTTTATGGGTTGTGAAACCCTACAGGTCGAAGCCCTTTGCGCTGCCGCGAGGTCGTTGAAACGGCGTTCTCGAGCCGTGAACAGAAGACTTTCCGAGGAGGAAATAAGATGAAAAGCCAGGGAAGCAGAAATCTAGAAAACACGAGCTTACTTCGAAGAAACCTGGGCCTCATCCATCGTGTCTTGTTGTTTAGCCTTTTAGGCGTTCTAGCAATTTGCGGCTGCAATAAGACACCTCCGGCGGACAACAGCGCCTCGTCCGCACCTGCCGCAGCCCCCGCGGCCACCCCGGCGCCAGACCAGTCGCCGGCGCCGGGGGCCAGTGCACCCGCGCCCGCGGAACCAGCGCCCGCGCCCGCTCAAGCTGCGGCTCCTCCTCCACCTCCCCCTCCTCCTCCGCCACCGCCGCCGAAGGTCTACACCGTGCCAAGCGGGACAGCACTTACCGTTCGTATCGGGCAAGAACTGAGTTCAAAAACCAGTACTGTCGGCGATCCGTTTAGTGGCACGCTCGCGCAATCTGTCCGTGTGGGGGGAGTGACCGTACTCAGAGCGGGGACTCCCGTGAGCGGTACCGTGGCCTCCGCGAAAAAACAAGGCAGGTTCAAGGGCGAGGGTGACCTCGGGATACAGCTCAGCCGCGTCGGTCCCTACGAGGTAACCACCCAGGAATATGCACAGACCGTGAAAGGAAAGGGCAAGCGGACGGGTGCGATGGTTGGTGGCGGGGCCGGTGGCGGCGCACTGATTGGCGGACTCGCCGGCGGAGGCAAGGGCGCGTTGATCGGCGGCCTTGTGGGCGCAGGTGCAGGTACCGCAGGCGCCGTATTTACTGGAAACAAGGGCGTCACGATACCAGCAGAATCGGTCGTCAGTTTCATTTCGTCTTCTCCGATCACCGTGACCCTTAAGCCGAAGCCTGCCAGGGAGGAGTAGTCGGCGATAAGGTGTCCGCTCCGCGTACGATGACTGAGAGGTAGAACGTAATAATCAGACTCCTCAGGCAAAAAACACGTTCAGTGCAAGATCGTTCGGGTCGAGGGTGAACCCTCGCCGAAGTGAAGATGCCGAAATCAAGGGGGTACCCTCGTTATGGCGCAGGGCTCAATCTCGCCTGCTCAAGTCCGCACCATCGCCAAAGATGCATATATCTACGGATATCCGATGGTCCAAACCTATCTCACCATGTATGCCTTCTCGATCGACAAGGGTAATCCCCAGTACAAGGGTCCCTTCAACGCGCCGCTCAGTTTCGCCCGAGTCTTCACGCCCGACGATAGTGCTTTCGTCACCCCCAACTCCGACACCCCTTACACCTTCCTAAGTCTTGACCTGCGGGCCGAACCCATGGTCCTCAGCGTCCCTTCGATCGAGAAGAACCGCTACTGGGTCTTCCAGATGATGGATCTGTATACCTTCAACTTCGACTATCTTGGTACTCGCACTACCGGGAATGACGGAGGCACCTTTCTCGTTGCAGGTCCGCGCTGGAAGGGTTCAATCCCCGCCGGAATTACCAAAGTTCTCCACCCCGAGACTGAGTTCATCAACGTGGTTGGCCGGACCCAACTTTTTAACCCCGCCGACCTCGACCAAGTGAAGAAAATTCAGGCTCAGTACAAGGCACAGCCTCTTTCTGCGTTCCTGGGTCAATCGGCTCCCTCGGCCGCACCTGCGATCGGCTGGATACCGCCTGTGCCTCCATCCAAGATGAAGAGCTCGCTGCAGTTTTTCAATGTGATGAGTTTCCTGCTTCAGTTCTGTCCTGTTCAACCCAACGAGAAAGGTATGCGCGGTGACTTCGCCGGCATCGGCGTTGGTCCCGGCGAAACCATTTATGTCGACACACTATCGCCGGAGACGAAAGCAGCCCTGGAAGATGGAATGGCCGACGGACAGAAGGAGATCGACGATCGTCGCGCCTCGAGCGGCGGAGACATTAGTAATTTCTTTGGTACGCGCTCCTTCCTTCACAACGACTATGTGGCTCGCGCCACCGGGGCCCAGATGGGCATAGGCGCCAATTCCAAGGAAGAGGCCATGTATCCCCTCTACGAGAAAGACTCGAGCGGTAGCCTTCTGGATGGCAGCAACGCGCGCTATACGCTTCACTTCAACAAAGGAGAGTTTCCACCGGTCGACGCCTTCTGGTCGCTCACCATGTACAACCTGCCGCAGCAGCTTCTGGTCAAAAACCCAATCAGCCGTTATCTCATCAACTCGCCCATGCTGCCTACCCTGAAACTCGACTCCGAAGGCGGTCTCACCATCTATATCCAAGCTGACTCGCCGGGAAATGACAAGGAGTCAAACTGGCTTCCCGCTCCAACGGCGCCTTTTATGCTCGCCATGCGCTATTACCTGCCCAAGCCCGAGCTCATCCAGGGCACTTGGAAATCTCCGCCAGTTGTCCGGGCAAACTAGGCTAACCGCACAGGAGGATTTATGCAGACGCAACACGAACACGCCATCGCCACCTCCGACAGCCCCAATTCACAAGACGCGCGCGCCATCGCCCGAGAAGCGTACATCTATGCCTTTCCCATGGCCGCCAACTACCAGACTCTCTACAAACAGGCCATCGACACCACCAGCCACGACTACCGGGCCCCCTTTAACACCCTCACCAACGCCACCTCAGTGGCCACACCGGAGGACAAATTCGTCGTCACTCCCAATTCCGATACGCCCTACTCCTATCTCTGGATGGACCTTCGTGCAGAGCCCATCGTCGTCACTATGCCGAAGATCGAGAAAGAGCGCTACTACACCGGCCAACTGGTTGACCTGTACACCTTCAACTTCGCCTACCTGGGCACGCGTAGCTTCGGCAACGACGGCGGCAATTTTCTCATCGCCGGCCCCAACTGGAATGGCGCAACACCCGTGGGCATCAAGGCTGTTCTCCGCACCCAGACCCAGTTCGCCTACCTTCTCATCCGTACTCAACTATTTAATGCCGCTGACATCGTCAACGTAAGAAAGATCCAGAGCGCCTACCACGCGGAACTCCTCAGTACCTTGCTGCACCAACCCGCACCACCTGCTGCCCCTGTTGTCGACTGGCCCAGGCCGAGCGCGGATATGCTGAACACGCCGTCAATTTTTCCTTACCTCAACTTTCTTCTCCAGTTCTGCCCCACCGACCCTTCCGAGACCGAGCTCATGGCGCGCTTCGCCAAACTCAACCTCGGCGCGGGAAGGACCTTCGATCTGGCTAGTTTTACGCCACCGGTTCAGGAGGCCATTGCGGCCGGCATTGCGGACACCAAGCCCGACGTCGATGGGATGATGAAGAAGATCAACACCGACCAGGTTCAGAGCTCCGACTTATTCGGCACACGGGAGTTTCTTAAAAACAATTATCTCTATCGTTTCATCGGGGCCAAGCTCGGCCTGTATGGCAACTCCGGAGCCGATGCTGCCTACTTTGGTTACTTCATCGATGCTGACCATCATCCGCTCGATGCGTCGAAGAATAACTACGAGCTGCACTTCGCCAAGGGCGCTATCCCCGAGTACCACGCCTTCTGGTCTCTCACCATGTACGACGGCAAAACCCAGCTCCTGGTCGCCAATCCAATTCAGCGTTACCTGCTCAACTCCACCACGCTCAAGTCTTACAAGTACGGTTCTGATGGTTCGCTCACCTTCTACATCCAGAAAAACTCACCCGGTAAGGATAACGAGCGGAACTGGCTGCCCGCTCCGGACGGACCGTTCTATGCCATCTACCGCGTTTACATGCCGGGAGAAGCTGTCCTCAACGGTACCTGGAAGAAGCCACAGATGCAGGCTGTCGCAGCAAAGTAGCTTTGCATCGAGGGGTATTTCATGCCGACCCCAGGGGCGCCGTCACTCGTGGCGGCAGCTTTACTCCTCGAAACTGCTTTCGCGCAGTCGTCCCGGTATAGATCGCCGATCGATTGAGCGGCCGGAACTCGAGAAGTACCAAATAACCTACTTGTCGCCGGCCTTCTTCCGGTGAAGCATCTGCTTGATGTCGGGAGCAAACTCCGCTAGGGCATCGACGACCACCCCGACCCAGGCCTGAGTCACGACGTTTTGATAGCCCTTAGTCAACACGCTGGGATAGTTAGGCTCCCACGAAGCGACGGTGACGCCGGCGCCGAACGCTGCCGCATACGACATGATCTGAGGTCGTATTGCCTTGTCGTCCGCACCGCCGTAGGTGATGAAATTGCGGACAACAGCGTGCCGAATTCTTGGCCACGCGCCTTCACAGCGGCAGCGGTCATAGCGGGGCTCAAACCCGACCGCCGCATTGCCTGCCGCCGTTAGCGAATTCTGAATGATGTTCCCAGCCTGGAGGGAGCCAACGCGTTTAGCAAAACCTGAAGCGCCATCGCCCCAGGCCGGTTCGGTTTCCTTGATCTGATCGTGTATGGCAAAGAATCCGGTCTTCACGTAGATTCCGGGAGTGGTATAGGTCTGCCGAATATAGAGCTTGAAACGCTCCTTGCCGGTGAGCGGTTGGATCGGCGCATCTTTGGGAATATAGGAACCGTAGATCCAGTTCACGGGCAGCGTGGTGTTGACCGAGGGCTCTGGAACTCCCGGATCCTTCCGCGGCTCCTGCGCGAAACATTGGGGAGCCAAGAGCGCCAGGCTAAGAACAGAGACGCAGGGTCCGAGGGCCGCAGCCTTGGAAAGGCCGCGCCAAACCCAGGAGTTCCTTCCTTCAAGCGACGCGAACCAATGTACGCATCTCATCCCAGAATCATTAGACATCGCAAGACGTTTTCGTCAACCGCGCAGCCAATCCGGTTGATTGCAGTCCCGATCGTGATTTCCAGCTGATTGTCCGGTATTCGTCCCGAAAAACCAGCCCAACTATTTGGCTACCAGAGATCTCTCAATCGACTACCCCAAACGTACGCGCTTTGTGTAAGTGCCTGCGACTGTCAGAAGTGACAGCCCTCCCGTGAAAGGCGGCAAGATTCATGGAAGTGTGGAGAGAGGGCTGGGGCTAGAGAAAATTGTTCAGGGCGACGGCTATTGCGGAGAACACAGAGCGACTCGGCCGGGTCTGGCACGTACCCATTATATGGCGGCGAAAAACGAATCGCCATTACATATTCCCAGTAGCACAAGAGCGGGAAAAAACGAAGGCCACTCATGTACAGTGCAGTAAGATTCGGTCCAAGCACACCGCAGGGTGCCTCCCGCCTCGCAGATTGTTGTTTGTGCGCACAGCGGGCCATGGTGGGTGCAGCCCTGGCCGCCTTACCTCGAATCGTGACGGAGATCGATGATGTCGCGCCCGCACATAGTCGCACATACCGCAACATTGTCAATGCTGTTGGTGTACTTTGTGCTGACCGGATGTCACTCTTCATCAAAAGATTCAACTCCGAGCAGTTACTTTCAGCAAGGTTGCCGCCGCATATCAGGAGAGTCCCTACAAGACAGACATAACCGAACGTGACTACAAGACAGACATAATCGATGGTCGTGTCACAGGGGCTCGACCCGGCCAGCGAATCGTGTTGTACGCAAAGACAGATGGGCGATGGGGCCTGTGCCAGCAATCAGGTCAGCCGTTTACCAATATCGAAACGTGACGGCCCGTGGAAAGCTTCAGTCCACCTGGGATTACAATATGCCGCGCTGTTGGTTGATCCAACCTACAATCCGCCTCAACAAACTGAATCGCTGCCGATCGTAGGTAACGGCGTGGTGGCGCTGGCAGTCGTTAACGGGGAAGGGCCGGCGCCCGTACTCCCGTCGCCGAAGATACTGAACTTTAGCGGTTACGAGTGGACAACGACCGCCGGGCCAATGTTTCGCGCTGGGTCAAGAAACTTCTTCGATCCTGCGAACGTTTGGACGGACGAAAGAGGCGCACTGCATCTTCGCATTTCGGGAAGCCCGGGAAAGTGGGCTGCGGCGGAGGTGAAGCTCACACGCAGCCTGGGATACGGAACCTACAGTTTCCAGCTGCGCGATGTCTCTCATCTCGAACCTTCTGCTCTTCTAACGCTAATCACCTGGGACGGCGTTGGCACAGAGAGCACCCGGCGCGAGTTGGACGTTGAGCTTGGTCGTTGGGGATACCCTGAGAATACCAACGTGAATTATGTCGTCCAGCCTTACTACGTTCCAGCTAACTTTGTTGCCTTTCGGGTGCCCCCCGGCGCCTACACACATTCCTTCCTCTGGGAACCGGGGCAAGTAACGTTTTCGACCGTAGCCCGATCGGGCAATACAGGCGGCCGTGTCATTAACCGGCACGTGTTTACCTCTGGTGTGCCTTCCCCGGAGGGAAAATCGGTACGCATCGGTTTGTATGTATTTCATCAAGGCAAAATACCCCTGAAAAACGAAAATGAGGTCATAATCGACAAATTCGAGTACCTCCCGTGATTTGCTGGTTGAAGCAAACTCGATGGGCTCTTATCGGAATCGTGCTAGCGGGCCTTGTCACCGATGCACGTGCACTCGATCCCAACCGTCTGCCTTCGCAGTACGTCCGCGGGCAATGGACCACCGAAACCGGATTTCCCGGCGGCGCTGTCAATGGCATCGCGCAAACCGCAGATGGATACCTCTGGATTGGAACGGACAGAGGCCTGATATGTTTCGACGGCTTTGATTTCAGGCCTGTCTCGTTTACTTCCATCGCCGCCGCTTCGAACGTTCCCATATTGCAACTGCTTACGGACGCCGGCGGAAAACTGTGGATCCGTCCACAGGGGGCTTATCTCGTACGCCAAAAAGATCGCAAGTTTGAGAGCGTCAGATACGGCTTACCCGCAATCACCGCCCTGTCAAAAGATAACCACGGCGGAGTACTGGTTTCCGACATCGAGCAGGGAACATTTCGTTTCATGGCAGACCACGTTCAGAAATTGGGACCCTCTTCACCCCCAGTAATCTCCATGGCAGAAACAGCCGATGGCAAGGTTTGGCTGGGCACACTCGGCGATGGCCTCTTTGTTCTTACGGGCGGACGAGCTATCAACGTCAACGCAGGATTGGCCGACCGAAAGATCGATTCTCTGCTGCCAATCGGTGAAGAGTTGTGGGTCGGCACCGATACAGGCGTGTATCACGGGAACGGCAACGGCTTTCGTCGGCTCGAATTGCCGTCGTTCCTCGGTAATGTCCAGGTTTTGAGCATCCTGCGCGATCGTGACTCGAACATCTGGCTGGGTACGACGCGCGGGCTACTGCGCATCAACGGTAAAGGCATTTCGTTCTCCGAAGAAAATGAGCTTCGCGGAGACGGGGGGATTAACGTTCTGTTCGAGGACCGCGAAGGGAATGTCTGGGTCGGGGGTGCGCGAGGGCTAGGCCGCATTCGGGACAGTGCGTTCGTAACTTATTCATCCGTTAATGATCGTCGTTTCGAACATAATGGCCCTGTATATGTCGATCCGGAGGGCCGCACCTGGTTCGCTCCCGCTCAAGGTGGGCTATATGTTCTCCAGAACGGCCGCGTTCAACCCGTTACATCGATACCACCAAATGAGGTCGTCTATTCCATCAGTGGACGGGCAGATGTGGTGTGGGCCGGACGTCAACGCGGGGGACTGACCCGTCTACGATTTCGCAACGGTGCGATAACGAGCCAGAGTTACACAGAGGCCAACGGACTGGCCCAAAACAGTGCCTATGCTGTCTATGAGAGCCGCGACGGCTCTGTGTGGGCCGGGACACTCAACGGCGGCGTCAGCAAATTCAAAGATGGGCACTTCACCACTTACACGACGGCCAACGGCCTCGCTTCAAATACTGTCTCGTCCATTCTTGAAACGCGCGATGGTGCAATGTGGTTTGCCACACCTGGTGGGCTGAGTTCTTTTTCAAACGGCCAATGGAGAACCTATACAACGGTAGAGGGCTTGCCTTCCCCAGAGGCGACCTGCCTTTACGAGGATTTATCCGGAACTCTCTGGAGTGGCACGTCTGCTGGCCTTGCCTTTTTTGCCTCTAACCGTTTTCAAGGTCCTCATGAAGTCGCCCGACGTTTTGCGCGAACAAATAGTCGGAATGGCGGAGGACAAGAGCGGAAGGTTTTGGATCGCGACGTCAGATCATATTTTGCGCGTTCCGCGCGACAAACTGCTAAGCGGTGTCGTGAAGGCAGTCGATGTTCGCAAGTATGACCAGGCCGACGGTCTAGAGAGCACTGAGGGAGTGAAGCGGAGCCGATCGGTGGTCTCGGATTCAGCGGGCAGGATCTGGTTTTCGCTCAGAAGCGGCTTGTCGGTTGTTAATCCATCCCAGGTCAATGACAATTCAGTTCCCGCGCTGCCTCACATCGAGGCGATCACCGCCGATAGCAACACCGCAAACCTCGCCCCCATCGTTCAGATTCCTCCATCTCCCAGGCGAATCACATTCGAGTACACGGGGTTGAGCCTCGTGGCGCCCGAGCGGATTCGCTTTCGATATTTTCTTGAAGGTTTCGACAGTAGCTGGAGCCAGCCGGTTGCCGCGCGAGAAGCCGTTTACACGAACCTTGGGCCCGGCTCCTATCGATTCCGGCTAGTCGCCAGCAACAGCGAAGGGCTGTGGAACGGGCCTGAAACCGCGATCGCTTTGAACGTCGCCCCGGCCTACTATCAAACTTACTGGTTCCGTTTGTCGTGCTTTGCAGCCTTGGTCGCGCTGCTCTGGGCCGTTTATCAAATGCGTGTTCACCAGTTGCAGGAGCACGAGAAGAAATTCCGCGACGCGATAGAAGCCATGCCGGCGCTGGCTTTCGTTGCCGACCCGAAGGGCAATCGCACTTTTATGAACAGGGGTTGGCTCGAATACACAGGATTGAGCCCGGAAGAAGCGTCAGCGTCAGGATGGGAGAAGACGATTCACCCTGATGATCTCCACCGCATCACCGAGCGGTGGCGCGCGTGCGAGGCGACTGGCCGGCCGCTGGATTATGAAGCGCGGCTGCGGCGCGGATCGGACGGAGCCTACCGCTGGTTCCTGATACGCGCCGTGCCTGTGCGGGACAAGCGCGGGAATATTATGAAATGGTGTGGCGCGGCAACGGACATTGAAGACCGCAGACGTGCCGAACAGCTCCTGGCCGATCTTACCCATGCGAGCCGGGTCAGCACGATGGGAGAAATGGTTGCCTCCATCTCCCACGATCTCGCACAGCCCATTCAGATCACTACCGCTCATGCCAAGGCATCTTTGCGATGGCTTCAGCGCGACCCGCCCGAAGTGACCGAAGCTCGCAAAGGAACGGAAAAAATTATCGAAGCCGGCGTCCTCGCCTCGGAAATCATCAACCGTCTGCGATCGTTGTACAAAAAGGCCATTCCCAAACAGGAGTTAATCGCGATCAATGAAGTTATCGGCGAAATGGCCGGGATGATGAGAGATGAGGCCAGAGGGCATGGAGTATCGATCCATACCGATCTGAGAGATGATCTTCCGATGACCGTGGCAGATCGGGTGCAACTTCAGCAGGTGCTCATGAACCTGATGCTGAATGGCATCGAGGCGATGAAGGACACGGGCGGCGTGCTTACGGTAAAGTCCCAATTGGGCGAGGACGGACAGATCGAGATCTCTGTACATGATGTTGGACCTGGGCTGCCCCTGGGCAAGGCCGACCAGATATTCGACGGCTTCTTTACGACCAAGCCGCAAGGCAGCGGCATGGGCTTGGCAATCTGTAAGTCGATCGTCGAATCGCACGGTGGCTATTTGTGGGCGACCGCTAACGATGGACGAGGTACAACCTTTCATTTCACCCAGCCCATCCCTTCGACCGAGGCGCAACCGTGCGCGTCGGGTCGAAGGGACCAGGGCTAGTCCCGCTCTTGATATGGTGAAATCAGTCATGCCGGGTTGCCCTCGTCCAATGGTGGACAGCTGCCTCTGGAGCAACACATCGGGGTTCGAACCCTGGGGGCAACGACCGCCGCCGGCCGTTAGCCGAGAGTCACATCGATGTTGTGGGCCCGCAATGCATCGATAGCCGCAGCGGCAGGTTGCTTTATCGCGGCGCCGGCACATCCTGCGCTTGCTGTTGCTGCAGAATGCGCCACATAGTCCCGGAAAATATCTTCTCCTGGGCGCTTGGGTCTACCTGGCAGGCATCGAGCATTTCGTGGTAGCGATGCAGCGCAAGGTCGAATTCCTCAAGATCCCCGCCGAAGACATCCGAGCCAAAGACGATTTTCTCAAAGGCGCTGGCGCCGCTCGAGGGCGTGTGAGGACTCACCACCCCCGACCACCAGAAGATAGAACGGAAGAAGCGGTAATCGTCTTTCTTCTTGATCAGCGTTGTGCCGGAAAGATCAAAGAGGAGATTTGGATCCCATCGTCCAATTTCGCCTGCTTCCGCATAATCCGGATTTCCCAAATGGGCGCCAATAATGGTCAGCCGTGGCCAGTGCCGTGCAATCAAATCAAGGCGCGTAACCCGGCTGCGATCAAAGCTGATATTTGCCGGCTGCTCAGGGTGCAGGCGGTTCACGATGCCGGTGTGAAAAAGAAGAATCATGTGATACTTGTCGGCCCGATCGTAGAGCGGCCAGTAGGCTGGGTCGTCGTAGTTCTTCAGCGTGGTAGTGATCTCACCGAGACCCCGAAATCCCGCCTGATGAAAGCGATCAATCTCGCTAAGAGCATTCGGATCATCCAGCTTGATATCTCCAAAACCTATCAATCGGTCAGGATGTTCCCGGATGAACTTACTGGCTTGGTCGAATCCCTGGGGAGTGGTTAACAAGAAAGCCAGACCATCAGCCGCATTCAATTTGTCAAGCAGCTTTTCCAGAAACCCCTGCTCGCCGTTGTAGTGCACATGCACGTCGATAAGTTTTGGCGCATGCGCCTGGGCAAAGGTTGACGACGACACCAGAAGCAATCCCAAAACCGCTATCCAGCTACTCCACCGACTCATAGTTCCTCACCGCTATTTTCCATGTCTTTGGATGTGTGGCCACGTTGTTGTTTTAGCATTCATGGTACGGAGCGCGCCTGATCACCGGTCACCGGCGTAGAGAGTTTTTGCCAGCGGTTGTGCTGAGTATAATCATCCATTCGCTGCCCGCACTTAGAAAAGTTGGTTGCTCTCCGGCATAGTTTTTCTTGTAAAGCGGGATAATTTTCTTTATTGTTAATGCTTGTGTGTCCGTTCGTGCCTCCCCTGGTTCCCTCCCACCCGTCTCAATGATCTCGGTGGATCTGAAGACTGAACACGATCAGATCAATGCTGGTGGCTTAGGTTTCGTTTGATATGAAGAAAGAGCACTCCAAAAAAGTAAAGGTAGGGCTTCGGGAAATCGCTTCCGGAGCGAATGTAAGCGTGGCAACCGCCTCCCGGGTTATGCGCGGAAACGCACGGGTTGCTCCCGAGATTCAAAGGGCGGTCCTGGAGCAGGCAAAGAAGCTGGGCATCGATCCATCTCAGCGAAACAAAACCAAGACCCTGGCCTTTGTGCTAAGCAATCGATCCATGTTGCACGCCTTCCATTCACGAATTCTCAGTGGCGCAGAGGCGCACTGCGCCGCCCATGGTTGGGATGTGGTCTTAGTTTCCTACAACTATTCGCCTCATGCTTCCTGGATGGATCTGCGCCTGCCCAAGGTTGTGCAGCGTCAGGATGTGATTCGAGCCGTCATCCTGGCGGGCACCAACTCAATGAATCTGATCCAACTGCTAGGGGAAAAGGGCATCCCTTTTGCTGTTCTCGGCAATAACGTGATCGGTGAGCAGCAGGATTTGAAGAACAACGACGTGGTGTTTGCCGATGATATTCAAGGTGGCCAGGATGCGACTCAATACCTGATCGAGTTGGGCCACCGCCGTATTTGCTTTGTGGGCAACACTCGCCTGCCATGGTTTGCCCGCTGCTTTGAGGGCTATCGCCACGCAATGGAGGAGGCGGGTCTGGTGCCGCTCGAGAGCAGCATTGACTCCGAAGACGATACTGAGAGCGGATACCTGGGCACCAAGTCTATGTTGACCCGAGACGATTCCGTCACAGCCATTCTTGCCGGCAATGACCCGACCGCGCATGGTGTTTATAAGGCTTTGCGAGACAGGGGCCTCAAAATCCCCGACGACATCAGTGTTGCCGGCTGCGATGATACCGTCGGCACATGGCTCTATCCAGTTCTCAGCACAACCCGTGAATTCCCTGAGCAATTGGGCAAGCAACTCGTCGAATTGGTTCTCAATCGAATTGCTAAACCCCATCAGGATCCTCAGTGGGTGACGATCCCGACCGAATTCATCAAGAGACAATCATGCCGCGCGCCGGATGATTCTCGCGTTAAAACAGTGGGCGAGAGTATTCAAAAGCCGCAACAGGATCGAACCGTCGTTGCCGTCTGATATGGCAATCGTTTTTCCGGGTTTGGCCAGTTCGGTTTTCTGTTGATCGCTCTGCTTCAAATGATACTCAGAATTCCTACATCCACCAGGCGAGCGGCGACCTCACGTAGCCTGGTTATCGCCATCGTTCCCGCCTGCTTTTCATAGCGGTCGTGGAGGATCTGAACATTGGGTCCATCTTCCATCAATGAAAGCAGGGTGGGAACGCACACGTGCCCGCAATATCGCATCCCACGGGGTTCTCGCGCGGTCACGGCTACCTGCCGAAGTTCGATGCGATCATCTTCCAAGACCGGGCGCAGTAGCAGGCGCGTATCGCGGCTCACTCGAAAGCGTGTGCCATCGTTCAGGCTTGGGCGGGTCGCTTGCGGTTGGGTGCTTGCGGCGGTTTCGCGGGCCGCGGAATCCTCAGCGCTCAGCCGTCGCTTCCAAAAAGGCTGATCGCTCCATCGTCCTTCGCGGCTATATAACCTGGCCAGGGAATCAACGTGCAAACGGTAGGTCGTTTCTTCACGATCCTGATAGAACTCGATCGCCGTTCCTGCCTGTTCAGGCCGGGTAAGGATAGTCTGCACGACCACGCTGGCGGCCAGCGCTGAAGTTATCGCCTTTTGTATCCCTTGCGACGAAATGGGATCCACGGTCGATGCCGCGTCCCCAACCAATAGCCAATTGCAACTGGCAACGCGTTCCACAAGCGTTGGGCCGGCGGCGAAAATCCTCACCTTGCCATCCCAGGCGGCCCTCTGCAGGAGCTCACGGCTGTATCGCGTCCGGGCCAGGGCGTCGGAATAGACTCGCCTGGCGCAGCTATGCAGATGTCCAGGCAATAGATCGCGATCAGCCATCAATCCCGTCACCCGTCTATTTTCTCCCAGGCCGGCGGTGTAGAACCAGCCTTCCGGAATTGACTCCACTAACGTATTGCAACCGTCAGCTGAAGCTACGCCCGGACCGTGCTTCCAGTAAGCAGTAAGTCCCACCAACTTGCCGTGGCTACGAACTCCAAGCCGAAGACGGCGGGCGAGAAATTGTGAGCGGCCGGTAGCATCGCAAAGAAATCTCGTCCTTATCCACGAGGAGGATCCGGATTGAAAGCGGATCCTGACTCTCCATCCAGCGGGTTCCGCATGAACCTCAGTGGGCCGGCCGGGCTGGAGGAAAGATGCACCTGCGCGTTGTGCGCTTGCCATGAGCATGCTGTCAAATACGGCGCGGTTTACCTGAAATCCATAAGACTTGCTTTCCCGCGAATGCGCGCTGAAATGAAGGTCATCCGATCCCCAGACAGAAAGGTTTCCGGTAGTACGGGGAAAGTCCAGCGACGCTGAAGAATCCAGAATTTGAGCCTGCTTCAGCAGGGATTCGACACCAGGGGTAAGCGTCTCGCCGATCGTATAGCGGGGAAAGGTTTGGCTCTCGACCACCGCAACCTGAAATCCTTTGCCGGCAAGACGATGCGCCAGCACCGAGCCGGCGGGACCTGCACCGAGAACTAATACATCAAGGTTCATCGCTGATCCTGCAACTGTTTCTGGGGTGCACGCGGGTTATGAACCGCGCGTGATGTTCTCATCGCCAGAGAAGAATTGGTCCGCTGTGGAGTGCTGCCCTGCAGCATCGCCGGCGCCGCTTGCCGTGCGAGCAACTTCTCGAATGAGGGAGCGCCGAACCTCATCCAAGCCCGCCCCCGGATAAGCCTCCACAATCCTTGCCACTAGAGCGGAGACGTGCGCTGTCGCCATGCTGTGACCCCGGAGGTTGCCGGTTTGCGCCGTGCCGCGCAGTGGTCGCGGCCAAGGGTGAGCACGGAACTCAACCGCGCTGTTTTCGTAGTATGCATAGTCATTCCAGCCGCAGCATTCGTCTGCGCTCACGCTGACCACGCATGCGAAATTCGCAGGAAAGATGCACTCATCCTCTGACCCTGCAGCGACAAGAATAATCTTTCGTTCCGCAGCAACTTCACAAGCTTGCCGCAATGGATCCATCTCAGAGAGCTGCGGCGTTCCCAGACTCAGGTTGATGATGCGGATGTCATTTGCAATACAAGATCGAATGGCCGCAGCGAGCACCCGCGACTCGGTCCGCAAACGCTCTTGCAAAACCCTGACGCTATAAAGCTCAATATCCGGGGCTTTGGCTCGAAGGATGCCGGCGACGGCTGTGCCATGTCCATCGTAATCCCTGTAGTCATCGCTGAACACAATCGAGCCTGCCGCATCGCAAGCTATACCAACCCCTCCCGAAACGCGCTGCACATGTGAGTGATGAGCATTAATTCCGCTATCGATGACCGCCACTTTGACCTTGCGGCCCGTCGACTGCTGTAGGGCAGGGTCATGAAAGCACACGTCTGGAGGCATAAGTTATCCCACCACGGGAGCTGAGAACTCCCGGCTTTGCTGTCTCTCCCGATGGAGATCGCGGTAGAAGCCTGGAATCCCAATGAGCTGGTGGTGATTGCCGACCTGCGTGATGCGGCCGCCTTCCATTACGGCAATTCGATCCATATGCAGGACGGAAGAAACCCTGTGGGTTACGACGATGGAGGTGTAGTTGCCGAGCCAGTTGTCCATCGCTTGCTGGATACGCAGCTCGGTTAACACATCGAGGGCCGCGGTCGCTTCGTCAAAGATCCAAACCCTGGCCTCTCTCAAAATCGCCCGGGCGATAGCTATCCTCTGCCGCTGTCCAGCCGAAAGCCCGATTCCTTTCTCTCCCACGACCGTTTGATAACCCTGGGGTAGAGAAAGAATGAAATCATGAATGTCCGCGGCCCGGGCGGCCGCACGAATGTCCTGGGCGGTCGCATGCTGGTTTCCATAGCGGATATTCTCTTCAAGAATGTCATGAAAAAGGCAGGGCTCATGGGTGACGAGCGCTATGTTGTCGCGCAAAGTCTTCAGCTCAAGATCGCGCAGATCGCAGCCATCGAGCAGAATCTGTCCCTGCTGCGGATCGTAGAAGCGCAGCAATAGCTCCGTCAGCGTGGTCTTTCCCGCGCCCGTGGGACCAATGATCCCCAGGCGGCTGCCAGCGGGCACGACAAGGTTGATATCGTGCAAGATCTCCTGCTCGTGGTCATAACTGAAACAAACACCACGAAATTGAACTTCGCCTCGAACTTGGGGTAACGAAACAGTATTTCTTGCTTGCTTGACGCACGGCTGCTCATCAAGCAGTTCGAAGACCCTCTCGAGCGAAACTTTCGCACGCTGCACGCCAAGATACAGGCCCATAAGATTATGGATAGGGCCGATAAGTCTTCCCTGGTAAGCAGAAAAGGCGACCAGAGCGCCCAGCGTCATATGCCCCTTGATTACCAGATATCCGCCATAGAGCAGCACAATCAAAGTGCTTAAGGAGAGAAAGAATGCCGGGACCGCCTGGCCTGTGCTGGAAAGGACCTGGTACCGCAGCAGAGAGTCGACATAGCGCTCATTGCAGCGGGCTAATTTGGTGGCTTCGGTCTCTTCCGTTCCCACGGACCTGATGAATTTTATGCCGCCGAGCGATTCGAGTAGAACGCTGGCAAAATCTGCATTCCGCTCCCGAACCGCTTTTGCCTGCCCTGTAATCGGCTGCCGGCAGCGCCGTAGCCCTTCCACGCTGAACGGGATGAAGAAGGAGCATACAAGAAATAGCCGCCAATTGAGCCACGCCAGCAGCACGGCTGTGCCAACGAGCGTGAGAGAGCTTAAGGCCAGGCTGAGCGCCGAATCGGTCGCTACTTTTTGAATTTCTGCCACGTCGCTATTCAGGCGCGACATGATATCGCCCATGCGCATCTTCTTGTAGAACTGGAAGGAAAGCGTCTGCACATGACGAAAGAGATGGAGCCGCATATCCATAAGGATTTGGGCCGAAGTGGAAAGCGAAAGATAGCGCGTCAAGGTGCTGCATGCGAAGCCGAGAAGCAGGATCACGGCGAAGGCAAGGGTGGAGAGAATGAGGAGATGAAAGCTCTTTCTCGTTAAAACCACATCCACCAGAAACTTGGCCAGCAGAGGATAGCTGAGCCCAATCGCTGCTGAGAATAAGGTCAGAAGGAAGGTCAGAATAAGCTTAGCTTTGTAGGGAGCGATGAACCGGAGGAGGATGTGGATGCGCGGACGCGTCAACTTTAGAGCCACGCCGCTGTCCTCCTTGACCATCGTTTTTTTGCGCATTGAAGGCCTTCTCCAGGCTCCGCTCAGCAATCTATCGAGGATGAATCAGGCGCAGCTCGCAGTTGGCCGTCGTCTCAGGCAATGCAATGGTTTTGAGCACGGTCAACGTCGCCGCGTCGAAAATCAAGATGGAAGGGCTGCCGTCTGAAACATACAGCTTGCTGCCGTCGCGCGAAGTGGTCACCGACCCTTCGGTCATAGGAAGGTCTTTCACGGTCATCACCCTTCTCTGCGCAAGGTCGACGACATAGAGCTCGTTCCAGACCGCGTAAGCACGGGTACGATCAGGTGAGATCACGGCTGAGTCCCACATCACAAAAGGTCCCAGATCCATCTGATCCCATTGAGCTGTCGCCAGGTCAAAGTTGAGCAACCCGCCAAAGTCTCTTTGGGTAATAGGATCGGTTCTTTCGGTCGGACAACTCAGAACATTGGTTTGCTCAAACGAGGGGGAGCACGAAATGGATATCGAGCCGACCCCGGGAACCTGGTTGCTTTGAAAGCGGAAGGTCTTCACGACCTGACGCGTATCCAGATCGATCGCGTAGATGTCGGCGCCGAAAGCGTAGAGAAGCCGGGAGTTGGTGGGCGAAAAAACCAGCAAATGCACTCCCCGAAAGCTTTGCAATAGCTTTGTGACTTTATGAGACGCTCTATCCACGGCCCAGATTTGCGGCTCTTCCGCGCGCACGGAGTCACGGCCGCGATCGATGCAAATCACATTGACGAAAAGCTGATCACCCTGCGGGTTGACCGCCAGCCCAAAGAGCTTGACGCTTTGGCCAGGATGGCTCAAGTTGATGGTATCGATGACCTTCTTGCCTGCTACGTCGATCACTTCTATCAGGCTGCGCCCATCAGTGACGGCGAACAAGAACCTGCCATCCGCGGAAGAAACGATTTCCCTGGGCGCGATACCGTGAGTGGCGATTTGCGCAAACACCTCATCCGTATCGGTTCTCTCTAAAATTATGTTTCTGCCGATTGTGCCGATCGCCACCATCTCCTGCGGCAGCGCGTCGGCCGCGAAGAGAGTATTCGGTAGACAGAACCCGAATACCCAAAAAGCCGCGAACGCAAAAAGGGAGGTCGCCTTTCGGCAACGGTGTGTCATTAAACAAATCAGCGATTGAGTCGTCATAGCTCGTGAATTCGGTATTTCGTAAAACAACGTCAGCAGTCTGGCGCCCGAAATCAGCACCACAGCATCTCCCTTAAATTTCTCAGGACAGCGGGACTCGCCGCCCACTACAGGCCTATTTGCCTTTATCTTCCGGAAAAATAAGATCCAATTTCCGCCAGTCGCTGCCAGGCGCCCCGTCTTTCTGGTTCCAGTCCAGGAAGTTAGTGATCTGGTCAGGCACTTGAGCAGGCCATGAGCAGTTGTCATAACAACCGTAAAGATCGGCCTCCATGGGGTGGCATAAGCCGGTAACCAATCCGCTTGTTCCGGCTTCCCATCCCGGATCGAAGCTGAGCGTACAGCCCAGGGGCAATTGCTGCATGGCGCGGACGTCCCCGGATGGTTCGTCGCTGCCGGCTTGCTGCTTGAGCGACTGCTTCTCAATGGCCTTGGCTCTCTTGTTCAGAGGCTTGATGTGATCCATGTTGTTTACTCCTGCCCTTTCTCAATTCGTTCGAGAAATGCCGGGTTCCTTTCCATGATCTCGACGTAGGCGTGCAGGCCCATGTTGGTCCAGGCGCGAATCCACTCGCAGCGGTGAGTCGTGGCGTGCCCCAGGGTCCCATACCGCTTGTAGCCCTCGTGGTGGCAACCCCCTGCGCAGATATTGCGGACCCAACAAATCTGGCACGGCGGCTTCGCACTGAGATGGGTCACGGCCATGAAGTCGGCTTGCTTCGCACGGTCAACACCCGTGGCCAGGGTTCCAACTTGGTGCTCATCCGATTCCAAAAACCGGTGGCAGAGATAGAGCTTTCCGGTGCTGCCGACGCCTAGCAGACCGAGGCCGGCGCCGCATGGGTAGGCTTTGATTACGCCCTGGTGCAGATCGGCGAGCAGGTTGGTAAGGTTCGAGAAACGCGGCCGTTCGGTGCTCGATACTCCGTCCACATACCTTGCCGTCAGCTTCCCAAATTCTTCCAGCACCTGCCACAACTCTTCTGGGGTTAGAGCATAGTCGTCGTCATCCGAGGAAGTAACGGGCGCGAAACCAACCTCATCGAATCCCATCCCGGTCAGATGGTCGAAGATCTCGCTGACTGCCGTCACCCCATGGGTCAGCGTAACCCGGGCAGCTATCGGACGGGTCTTGTGCTCGCGAAGCAGGTTCATGACGCGAGGCTCGATCATGTCGTACGATCCCATTCCGTTCTTGTATGTCCGCCGCAGGTCATGGAACTTCTTAGGCCCATCGATACTCACGGCTACGCCAACCCGATGGTCTCTCAAGAAGTGAATGATCTGGGGCGTCAGGTAGGTGGCATTGGTGGTCATTGAGAAGTCGACTTGTTTGCCGGCGAGCTCCCCGGCTCGCGTGGCGTAGGCCACTGTATCTGAAATCAGGCGAAAGTTCATAAGGGGCTCACCACCGAAAAACACCAGCGTGACGGTAGGATGGTCGCCCGAGTTCTGCAAAAGAAAATCGACGCTCTCCCTTGCCGTTTCCAGGCTCATGAACTTTTTGGGAGCCCCATAATCGCCTTGAGAAGCAAAACAGTAGGTGCAACCGAGATTGCAATCATTCGCGACGTTGAGTACCAGGCTGCGCTGAGGGAAGGGCTTGCCGGAAAGCTTTGGCAGGAAGGGAACTGGCTGCACGGCTTGCGATCCGTCTTCGGTCAACAAGACTCCCAGAACCTGAAGCTCAGAGAGACCCTGCACGATGGAATGGATGGAATGGCGAGCGCGCAGGGCATTCACAACCTGGTGCGCAACCAGTGATCGGCTTTCGATGGACGCGGCGGTATAAACAGGCTCGCCGTCACTTGCGGCGGTGGTCAGAAATAAGCCGATAATTTCCGCCGCGAGTTCGCTAATCTCAAAAATGCCGGTCACCGGAACGACAAAAACGTAGTGCTTTCCGCGGAAAGCGAAGGGCCGGATCTCGGCCAGGCGGAGTTCGCCCGGTTTCGCCGGCGCCCTCAAAGATTGGATCTCAACCCTATCAGCACCGGCTCGAGCCCCACGCAACGGCGCCCTGGTGTTGCTGATCTGCACCAATCCGGTATGGTGCGATGGATCGATTCGCGCTGGAAGCGCCATGGAGTTCCTTTCCTATAGCTATTAAGGCATGTCGTGTTTCATAAAAGCGGGGGCAGCCACAAGAAGATAGGCTCGTCCTTGCAGGCTTTGCTTTGCATCCGGTGGTTTGTAACTGGCTATCACCCAAACGCTGCCCATGTTGTTCAGGGTTTCGGGTCTCTTTTCATTGGCAGTTTCCACGGCAGGAGTGAACAGACCATGCTGGTCGATCGTTCCTACAAACTGTTTATCGTCAGCGAAATACTTGTAGTAGTAGTTTCCAATTTCCCAGTTGGCTTGAATCGTGCCAATCTCAAAATCGTCTTCAGTTCCCGCGATGCCGTCCTGGCCATCGCTGTAAGCGACGGCGTCGAATTGTTCAGATTGCTTGGGAACGTAGACACCGCCGGTTCTTGCCGAGCCGCGTTCCGGCAACACGCGGATATATCCGAAGTTGTCATACAAGCCAAGCAGCTTTCGTCCCAGGGTACCTCGCACGTCTATGTCTTGAAGGCCCACCGCAGTGCCGGGCAGAACCGCAATGCGGGCGACGACCTGGCTGCTGGTGTTCTTGAGAATGGAAATAACCTTGATATTGCTGCCGAGGCGCAGGTCGGCTGGCGCCAGGCCAGTAGGCAGATGAACGCCCACGATGATTATGCTCGTTTCGGTCGTTGGTATCTTCAGCGCTCTCGGTAAAACACCGATGATTCTGCTTGGACCTGTCTCGAGGGAACGTTCCTCCTCGCCGCCTATCTCGGGTTGTTCTTCCAAAAACCAGCGGCCCCGGGCCACCGTTCTATCGGGAGATAGTTCAAACACTTCACGAATCTTTCTACCATCGCTCGACCGTGTGCTGCCGCGCCAGGCGTAGCCGCCGTAACACACACCCTCGCCGTTTCGCTCCTCTCGCTCGCCGCCGGCAAACTCCAGGCTGGTGCGGCTCTGATAGGTACCGTCCTTGCTCGGAGCGATGCTCATCGTGCCAATGTAATCCCCACGGCCAGGCTCGTGACCCCATATCGTCCAACTGCCCTGGCCCAACGGCGGTTGATTTCTTTCTCGTTCCCACTCCGGAGTGTGGAGCGGGAATCGCTGGGCCAGATAGTTTATGGCTTTGTCTGCGGAAGGCGGCCACTCGGGCGAGTTTAGCTCCTCTGGGAAAGTGGCAAGGTGAAAGTCCTTCAGCTTGAGCCACTCTTCGCGCGTCCTCCGCTCTCCGGCAATCCTCGCGTAGCTATGACAGCGTGTGCAGGCATTCTTAACGTCTTCGTTGGGAACCTTCTCCACAACATTCCGGCGCTTCTCCAGTGCGTACGCAATATCCTGAATCTCAGAGGAAGAGAGGCCTTGGCTGCCGGCCAGATAGCCAATGATCTCCCTCGCCTGCGAGGCAGAACTCGGCACTCCGTTGGTGCGGCCCATTCGTCTAACTGTGTCCTCCCATCCTTCGGGCGTCTTCCTTTGACCGGAGATGCGGCTCATGCAATGGCGAGCGTCCACCTGGTGGCAGCCGCCGCAGGTGCTTCGCACGACTTCGCTTTCTACCGGAATACACTGAGCGGAACCCTTCCGGCAGACGGCGGCAGCCAGGGTGAGAAACACGCAGAGAACAGCCAGCCTCCCTATCCTTATCCTGCGATCGGTGGTCATCAATAAACTCGCTTTCCAGAGCGGACGAGTAAAAGCAGGTTCGCGTCTGTTGCCAAAGCACTCGCAATCCCCCGGAACTCGGAAGCTTGATCGGGAGTCCTCCGGATATTCTGCACCGTCTATGTAGAACCGAGTAGAGACCACCGCTTCTCTACCGGTAACGCTACACCTCTCTACAGTCTTTCGATCCGGGTCGCGCGAGCCAGGCCGTGCAACAGCGCCACGGTCTGTTTTACCATCCGATTGCAAAGTGGGAACAAGATATTTTCAGTAAGTGATGAGGGAAATTTCACTGGGTGTTAATTTATTTCTTGCTGAACCGTAAAATTTGCTATAGAAATAATCGAACTTTCTACCCTGAACGTGGGTCCCGCCTATTTCGATCGAGTTCGCAGCTAAAGGAGGGCTACTTTCACAAGCACCACTGCCGCCCAAGCTCGTACAGCTATCTCTTGGCCACTGACACATGTTCTCTGGGTGTGCGCCAGGATCCAGGCGCAGGCCTGCTGGCGGGCAGGCCAGACCCGCCTAACTCTCTTTTCGAACTCAGTTGAAGCTCCTCCTGTCCGCGACTCTGCTGGTTGGCGGCGAGCGACGGCTCGGTAAGTTCGACGGCATTCACGTTCATGACCAGAGCACAAGAGAAAAAAAAGTAATTCCCTTCGAGGAAGGTTTCTCTCGTCTTTGGGCTGCTGGTGATGGTGGTCCTGTTTCCTGCGCTGGGCTTTTGGTAGCAATCGATGTGGCGATTTCAAAGCAATTGCGTGAAGAGCAAGCCGCATGCATGGGTCAGATTGAGCGTGATGCCATCTACGGCGAACACACAAGAAAATGACCTGGAGGAGAGATGAAACAGATCCCCGAAGTTGCAGGTGGTGAGGAACTTGTGAAAGCCCTGCGGCGCCTCGTTAGCCGGCCATCGAGCTTATTGATGTTCATCCTGCTATTGGGCACGGGCTTAGTGACCCCCGCTCCGAGCGACGCCCAGGTGATCACTGCCACACTGCGCGGGACAGTAACGGATACGTCGGGAGCCAATGTCCCCGGTGCCAAGATTACTTTGTCTGAGCCGTCTACCGGGCGCGTGGTCCGGCAAACCACGTCCTCTGCGACCGGTGAATATGAATTTGACGAACTGCAGCCAAGCACTTACCTGCTCACCTGCGACGCCACAGGCTTTCAATCTTTCCAAGCCAAGGATGTCGTGCTCGATCCGGGACAGATTCGCCGCGTGGATCCGATCCTGACTATCGGCCAGACCAGTACGACAGTGACTGTCTCGGCTGGCGCCGCAGTGATCAACACCGAGTCGTCTACGATGTCTGAGACTTTTAGCCAGGCACAGCAAGAGAAGGCCCCATTGGTCAGCACTTTTCCGGACGCTTACATATTGCTGACCCTTTCGCCCGGGGTGCAGGGCGGTAACGGAGACTATCCCGTGATAAACGGCCAGCAGCAAACCCAGCAAGCTCAGGGCTTCGACGGTATTCCAGACGATTTATATGGCGAGCAATCGAATAACTCGAATTTCTTTGAACAAAGCTCAGCCACGACCTTCAATGCTTCCGCCGAAAGCGCGGTGCCGGCCGATATCGAATTAGTGACTCACCGCGGCGCCAATACTGTGCATGGCATTGCGAGTTACCAGATTTACGATTCCGTACTTAACGCCTCAGAGTATTTTCCTCCGCCGAAGACGCCTTATATCCTGCACGAATGGAACCTCGCTGCGGGCGGTCCGATCCTGAAAAATCGCGCTTTCTTTTACGCGCAATGGTTTGCGCAGTCGATTCCCCTTGGTACGCCCTATCTCATCAGCGTTCCTACGCCCGCCTACCGTGCAGGCGTGTTTCCGCAAACCATCATTGACCCGCTCACCGGCAAGCCTTTTCCTAACAACACCATTCCTGCTAGTCGTATGAGCGCCGTGGCCTTGGCCATCCAGAACCAATACTATCCGGCGCCGACGGGGTCCTATGCCAACCTGCCGCCGGTCAATAACTATCCCTATGTGTTCCCCTACAACAGCGATCTATACAAAGGAAACTGGCCTCTTGGCCGCATTGATTACAACGTCACACAGAAGAATTCGATGTTTGTGCGCTGGCTGCTGCGGGATACTCCCTACGTGCTCAACGATGGGGTTCCGTCTGCGATCTGGACGCGCGTGCGCAGGGAGCAGCAGTGGGCTGCGGGCGATACCCACATTTTTTCCCCCATCTCGACAACACCTTCCGATTTGGCCTTGGCCTTGACTACATGGCTGATGGTGGGACGCAAAGAGGAGTGACGCCGCCGAACGGCGCGGCCGCACTGGCCAGCGTGGGTTTAGAGGGCTCCAACCCAAGCAACTCGACCGGTCAAGGACTTCCTTCGATTTCTATCAGCGGATTGCAGCAAATCACGGACGTTCCGGGCGGGGTGAAGTTCAACGATACTAACATCACCGTCTTAGACTCCGCCGACTGGCAGACTGGCCGACACGTATGGAAGTTCGGTTTTATTTACCAGCGCTATGGAACGAGCTATGGGTTCGTCAACGACTATGGCACGTTTAACTTCGACGGTTCCGTTACAGGAAATGCATACGCCGATTTCCTGCTGGGCATTCCGCAGTCGAGCGCCCGTACTAATCCCTTGCCAGATCGTCACCAATACGTGAGCAATTGGGGCATCTACGCTCAAGATAACTTCCAGTTGAGCACCAAGCTTACGATCAACTATGGGCTCCGCTACGACTACTACGGAACTCCGTATGCCAGTGACAACCGGATGTACAACTGGGATCCGGCGACGGGCGACGTGATCGTCAACCCCGCCGCGGCGAACGACATCAGCCCGCTTTATCCCTCGCAGATAACCGTGATCCCCGGCGCTGTGCGGGCGATAAGCGACAAGACCAACTTCGCACCGCGCCTGGGGGCCGCTTACCGTCTCAGCAAGAACTCCGTGCTGCGCGGCGGGTATGGCATCTATACCGCCCGCCTCGATGCAGGGTATATCTTGTCGCCTGGCAACGCGATCTCGTCCGTCGGATCGAACGGCTACGGCACCTATAACCCTTTTCAGCTGATCAATCCTCAAACAGGCTCAACTGGGCCATTTTCCATTACCCAAACCTATTTGAATGTCGTCACCACCGGCGCTCCGCCGCTGCTGCAATTTCCCAATCCCTACCCCGCAAGCACCTCGCTAGCTGCTATTCCCAGCCAGACGGTCTATGGGTATCCCAGACAGTCGAGCCTGGGAATGATCCAGCAGTTCAACGGCACATATGAGCGGGAGATCGATAAGATTGGGCTGCGCGCCTCTTACCTGGGATCGCGGAGTTCCGGCCTGAACTATGTAATGAACATAGACCTTCCTCATCCCAGCACCACCCCGTTTACACAGGCCCTATTGCCTTACACGCAGTTCTACCAGGCTTATTACACCCACTACGATGGGAGCGCGAAATACGATGCACTTCAGTTTGAGGCCAGACGGCGCACGGGTGGCTTGACCTTCGATGGGAGCTACAGTCTTCAACGGAGCATCGCCAATTATTTGAATACCCAGAACCCGTATGATGTCCTCAGCCACTGGTCCAACGATGGCGTGACCATGCGCCAGTATGCGGTAATCAGCGGATCGTGGAATCTCCCCTTCGGGAAAGACCAACGGTATCTCTCGAATGCTACCGGGATTGTGAAGACCGCTGCCACAGGGTGGGTGCTCACCTCAATCAACTACCTGGGCTCGGGGTTGTGGTATTCACCCTCATTTACTGGGGCCGATCCCTCGAACACGGGAACTTTCGGCGGCCTGCCCGATAAGGTCGGTAACCCCTATTCCTTTCCTGGCGGCAAACAACGCCTGGATGCGTTCAACCCCGCCGCATTTACTGTTCCCCAGACTGGCACTTTCGGTAACGCCCAGGTCAACAGTCTGGAGAGCCAGCATTTGTACATCATGCACCTCGGCATTCTAAAAACGACTCCCATTACCGAGCGAATCAACTTTGACTTTCAATGCCAGATAGCGAATCTCCTTAATCATCCGGAATTTGCCATCCCGAGCGGGATCATCACCGTGGACGGAGGTAACCAATATACTTCTCAGCTAGGCACTTTCAATTCACTCGAACGTGGACAGCCTCGACAGATCTCATTCAGGGGGGCGTTCAGATTTTAGAACGCCGGGCTTTCTGACGTCGCTATTATGTCTGGCAGCTGTCGACTATGTGCCCATGTGCTCCCAGTCGACTTTGGGAGCACATGGGCTTGGGGATTGATGAACAATACGGGAAGGGAACGAACGGTCCAGAAAAGCGAACTTCTAAAGACGTTAGTGGCGCTGCTGGGACTGGCGGCTGTTGCTTTGCCGGGTAGCGGCCAGACGGAAGCGGTGAGCTTTACGCGCCAGGGGGATGCCGTTCAGGTTGCGATTGGAGGTAAGCCTTTCACGACCTACAATTTTGATCCCAAGACAGCGAAAGCCTATCTGCAACCGATACGGAACGCGAAGGGCGTGATCGTCACCCGGGGCTTTCCAATCGGGGACACG
Source organism: uncultured Acidobacteriaceae bacterium (assembly GCA_963746595.1). Lineage (GTDB taxonomy): Bacteria > Acidobacteriota > Terriglobia > Terriglobales > Acidobacteriaceae > PALSA-350. The sequence goes on along the minus strand of CAVVBS010000004.1, from coordinate 78,141 downwards.
ATTCCTGCCGGGCACGAGCATGATCCCAGCCTGGAGCCCCACCAGCGTGCCATGTATTTCGGGCATGGAGATATGAACGGGTTTAACTTCTGGGCAGAGGAAGTGTTTTCGAAATATTACGGCACCGGGTACCATTCAGCTTTCGGGCGGATGGTCTTCCGCAGGATCGAGGAAATTCGAGGGGGCCCAGCTTCGGGCACCATTCGCGCTACATTCGATCTTGAGGGGCCGGACGATAGACCGTTTGGCGAGGAAGTTCAACAATTTACGTTCAGGGGCGATAGTGACTCACGGTCGATCGACTGTGAGTTTATCGTTCACAGCGGGCAAACACCGGTCAAGTTCGGCGACACGAAAGAGGGCACTTTCGCCCTTCGGCTCGCTCCCGAACTGGATGCGCCCACAGGAACCATGGTGAATTCGGAGGGTGGAGAAGGGGAAGCGCAGATATGGGGCCGGCGTGCCAATTGGGTGGACGTGGACGGTGTGATTGATGGCCACGCGCTCGGCGTGGCTATCTTCGATCATCCGAAAAGCTTTCGTCATCCAACTTATTGGCACGCTCGCGGCTATGGATTGTTGGCTGCAAATCCCTTTGGCCTGCGAGACTTTTACCACGATCCTCACCAGGACGGCAGTTATACGATTCCCGTGGGCGGCTCGATTCAGTTTAGATATCGTGTATTTATTCACGACGGTAACTACAAGCAGGCGCATGTCGCAGAGAGATACGCTGAGTACGCCGCAAGCGAATAACGTGCAGCGAAACGGAGCGTGATGCCGAAATGGACGAGAGCAGAAGAGACTTTCTGAAGGCGGGCTCGAAAGCCGTCGTCATGGTAACAGCAGCCGACCGCCTCCGGGCATGGGATACGCCACGAACTGTTCTGGGCGCAAACGACCGGGTACGAGTTGCGATCGTTGGATTGCGTGGCCGAGGCGAAGACCACATTCGTGGATATGGAGCGCTGTCGAATGTTGAAATTGCGGCGCTGTGCGATATCGATGACAACGTAATGCGGGAGCGCCTGGCAGCAGTACAGAAGATGGGGTTTCAGCCCAAGACCTATACGGATATTCGTAAGTTGCTCGACGACAAGTCAATCGATGCTGTTTCGATCGCCACACCAAACCACTGGCATACGATTATGGCTATTTGGGCATGCCAGGCCGGCAAAGATGTCTACGTAGAAAAACCCTGCTCTCATAACCTATGGGAGGGTGGACAGCTGGTGCTCGCGGCCGCGAAATATAACCGGATGGTACAGCATGGAACGCAGAGCCGTTCCAACCCCGCGTCGATGCAGGCCATGAAGCAGATGCAGGCCGGCCTTCTCGGGGATGTTTATTTGTCCCGCGGCCTTTGTTTCAAGTGGCGGGACACGATTGGCCACACGCCTGTATCGCCGGTTCCCGCGGGAGTGGATTACGATCTTTGGACCGGGCCGGCGCCCTTACTGCCGTTTACGAAGAATCATTTTCATTACAACTGGCATTGGTTTTGGGACTACGGCAACGGCGACCTTGGCAACCAGGGTATCCATCAGCTCGATATCGCGCGCTGGGGGTTGGGTCTGGGCTTCCCCAATAAAATCTCGGCGGTGGGAGGCCACTTCATGTTCGATGATGACCAGCAGACTCCCAACACGCTGAACTGTAGCTTCCAATATGATCGCCCCAATGGGAAACGCACGATGCTGGAGTTTGAAGTTCGCCATTGGATCACGAACCACGAGGCTGGGATTGGAGCCCGCACCGGTAGCGCAAATTCCTCGAGCGAAACCGCCGAGGGAAACCTCGGCCCGGTGGAGGGAGGTAACAACACGGTGGGGAATATTTTCTACGGACCGAAGGGCTACCTGGCCATCAACAACACGTCGGGTTACCGGAGCTGGCTGGGAAAAGACCAGCAGCCCGGTCCGTCTGCAGCTGAGACGCCCGAAGACCACTTTGCAAACTTTATTGCCTGCGTGATCAGCCGCAAAAAGGAAGACCTGAGAGCACCCATCGAGGAAGGTCACTTCTCCGCTGGATTAGCACACCTGGCAAACGCCTCGTACCGGTTGGGACGAACTCTGGATTTCGATCCTGAAACCCAGCTGGTAAAGAACGACGAGGAGGCGAACCGAATGTTGCGCGACGAGGGGCGGGGATATCGAGCGCCGTTTGTGGTGCCAAAGCAGATTTGAAACGGGCCCCCAAAGGTAGTGGTGCGCAATTATGCCAGGGGGCGAGGTGCGCGTGAGTCTTTCTCGTCGTGATGTTCTATGGCAGTTACTTGTCGCTTCTTGGGCTTGCCGGGCAGGTTTGGGCGCAGCTTCCGCTGGACCGAGCCTCTCATTTCCCCGTCAGCCGCGCGAGCGGCTCGCCGTAACATCGTGGCCTTTTCGAAACTACATTGACTGTCCAGGAAACAAGGCCTTCGATCGCGGCAAGTTGGGCTTTGACCTAAAGGATTTTCCGGGGGTGGTCGCGCGGCGATTCGGCGTTCACAACATCAACCCCTTGTCGGCACACTTTAGCTCGACCGACCCGGCCTACCTCGCGGCCTTTCGTGAATCGGTGGAGAAGGCCGGTTCTCACGTCGTCGACCTCGGGTTGAGCGGCGCGAAATCCTACGACCCCGACGCCTCGAAGCGACAGGCCGGCGTGGACTATGGTTGTCAATGGATCGATATCGCAGTTCTGGTTGGCTCTCCAAGCGTCCGCCAGCACGTCGCCGGAGATCCCGGAGTCAAGCCCGATGTCGCGCTCGCCGCCGAGAGTCTTGGGCAAGTCGCCGAGTACGGTTCCAAGCGAAATATAGTCGTTAATCTCGAAAATGATAACGCTGTCGCCGAAGACCCATTTTTCCTCACCGCGGTGATTGAAAAGGTGAATAGCCCTTACCTGCGCGCGCTACCGGATTTCGGCAATTCACTGCTTGGACATGATGCTGAGTTCAACCGTAAAGCCGTTGCCGCCATGCTCTCCCACGTGTTCAATATGTGTCACGTCAAGGACACCGTCATGGACAAGCAAGGTCAACTCCACGAAGTCGATCTCAAAACCATGTTCGACATGACCAGACACGCTGGTTATCGAGGCTATTTCTCGATGGAGTACGATATCGCCTCCGGCGATCCGTTTCCCGGCACCGAACGCTTGATTGCCAAGACACTGAATTATCTCGCCTGACCGGATTCGTCGGAGCGCCCCGCCTTTGCCTTTAGGGAGAGGGCATTCGTCCCGAGAAGCCGAATGAGCCTCGCGACGCGAATCCGAGCATCGTCATGAAAGCAGGCCACCGGGAATGCTCCATTCTACCGGCGGTAAATACCCCGTTCAGGGGAATGAACACGAGTTCCATGTGATAGAGGCAAAAGAGTATAGTGCGAGACGTGCCTCCATAGGGCGTCTACCACGTCTTGCGGAGGAGGGGCCGATGATTCCCCCCGTTATCCCGGCCGGGAGAGATTCCTATGTTTCGACTGGATGCTGACAAGCCAGCGCACTTCTGTGACGGTGTCAGCCGGCGGGATTTTCTGCACGCGGGATCGCTCGGCTTCCTGGGCCTGACGATGCCCCACTTCTTCCGCCTCAAGGCAATGGGTGCGGTCGAGCCCAGCAAGGACGTGAACTGTATCCATCTGATGTTGGTGGGTGGGCCCAGCCAGTTGGATACCTGGGATATGAAGCCGGACGCGCCGGCTTCCATCCGCGGACCGTTCAAGCCCATCAAAACCAACGTCTCCGGAATTGAGATTTCCGAGATCTTTCCCCGCATGGCAACCCACGCGGATAAATTTGCTCTGCTGCGTTCCGCCTACCATACAGCGGCAGCCGTGCACGATACCGGTTGCCAGATGATGCAGACGGGAAGACTCTTTCAGGGTGGGCTGGAGTCACCCAACTACGGGTCGGTGCTCAGGTTTGAAAAGGGCGCGAAGGGCGACATGCCTCCCAACGTTTTGCTCCCTTACACCATCGGCCAGCTCGGCGGAAACCTGCCTCATGGCGATACGGCTGGTTTCCTGGGCAAGGCCTACGACCCCTTCGTCTTAAATGCCGATCCTGCCGACCCCAACTTCAAGGTGCCGGACCTGCTGCCACCCGATTACATCTCCGCGGTGCGCGTGGATCGCAGGCGAAGCTGGCGGCAAATGATCGACCAGTCCGTCGCCTACTTCGAGGAGAGCAACCAGGACTCCAAGTTGATGGACGCAACCTTCAATCAGGCCTATACCTTGATGACCTCCACCAAGGCGCGCGAGGCCTTCGATTTAACCCAGGAACCGGAGGACGTCCGCAAGCGTTATGGCCTGAACCGCTTCGGCCAGGGGTGCCTGCTGGCCCGGCGCCTGGTGGAGAGGGGCGTGCGTTTTGTCACCCTCAACATGTTCGAGACCGTCTTTAACGAAATTACCTGGGACATTCACGGCTCCGCGCCCTTTAGTCCCATCAGCTGTTACAGCGAGCTGGTCGGTCCCATGTTCGACAATGGTTATAGCTCCCTGCTCGAAGACTTAAGCAAGACCGGCTTGCTCGACAACACGATGGTGCTGGCCACCGGTGAATTCGGCCGCACGCCGCGCATCAATCCCGCCGGCGGTCGCGATCACTGGCCCCAGTGCTGGACCGTAGTGATGGCGGGAGGCGGGATCAAGGGTGGACAGGTGGTCGGTTCCTCGGACGCAATCGGGGCAGCACCCAAAGATCAACCGGTCATGCCCGCCAATATCGCCGCCACCATTTATAAGTGCCTGGGTGTTCCCATCGACACCATTTTGAAGACACCGCAGGGCCGCGAGGTGCGGGTGGTTGACCACGGTTTTGAACCGATCAATGATTTGCTGATCTAACGAGTTGCTGTTTCGGGGAATTGCCGCTTCAGGGCAATCAGGAGTTTGATTCGGGTGACTGGGCTTGGTATCACTGCTTGTGCCAACCACGGTGGGCGCGAGCGCCGATCGCGACGTGGCCGAGCCTCCGGTGACCGAAGGACGGTACGGCTATGAAGACACGGAACACGCTTCAGGTGACTGCTCTGGTGGGCGCCTTTGCTCTCCTCGGCGCCGTTATGTTTCTAGCTGAGACGCCTTCCCAGGTCTCCGCCCAGAGCCAGGCAAGTGGCGCAGCCCATTCTCAAGCGGCGATGGCCTCGAAGGTGATGGCCGGCAAGGCCTCCATCGCTGCGGCAGCCCACCCCAGGCCATCGTTAGTTGGGCTCACCAAAATTGAGATCCTGCCTTCCTCGATCTCAATCCTGGGACCGCGCTACAACCAGCGGCTGCTGGTCGAGGGAACCTTTGCCGACGGACATCAGGAGGAGCTAACCCCACAGGCCACCCTGGCCATTTCCAATCCCAAGGTCGCGACCATCGATAACGAGAATTTCGCGCTTCCTCAGGGGGACGGGCAAGCGACCATCACCGCTACGCTCCAGGGCCATCGAGCCAATGCAACCGTAACCGTCAAAGACTTCGCAGTGGCAACCGTTTGGAGTTTTCGCAACGACGTGCTGCCGGTCATGACCAAGATGGGCTGTAACTCAGGTCCTTGTCATGGCGCAGCCGCGGGCAAGAACGGCTTCAAGCTTACCCTTCGCGGTTACGATCCCGAGGTGGATTACTACACCCTCACCCATCAGGCTTTGGCGCGGCGCACGGAGATGATGGAGCCATCGCGCAGCCTGATTCTGTTAAAGCCGACCCTCACCATCCCACACGGCGGCGGAAGACGATTTCCAGTGGACTCGCCGGAGTTCAAAGTAATTGCCGGATGGATTGCCCAGGCGATGCCCGCGCCCACCGACGCCGACGCGCGAGTTACCAAAATCGAAGTCTCGCCTGGGGAGGCTTCGCTGCGCACTGGCGCCCAGCAACAACTACTGGTTACGGCATACTTCTCCGACGGTCATACCGCGGATGTGACTCGCTGGGCTAAATATGACAGCGGCGACGAAGGAGTGGCCACCGTCGACAATAACGGCCGCGTCACCATGCACAGCAACGGCGAGGCTCCGGTTACGGTGTGGTACCAAAGCCACGTCACCTTTGCCCGGCTGCGCATCCCTTTTCCCTACAAGCTCGAGGACGCGGTCTTCCTGAAGGCGGCCCGACACAATTACATAGATGATGCGGTTCTCAAGCACCTGCAAGTGCTGCACATTCCGCCGTCACCTCCAGCGGATGACTCCGAATTTATGCGCCGGGCCTACCTGGATGCCGCCGGCATCCTCCCCCGCCCCGCGGAAGTCGAGCAATTCCTCAAAGATCCCTCGCCCGAGAAACGAAGCCGGCTGATCGATGACCTGATGAAGCGCCCCGAGTTCGTCGATTATTGGGCCTATAAGTGGTCTGACTTGTTGCTCGTTTCCAGCAACCACCTTTCCAACGAGGAAATGTGGAGCTACTACAACTGGATTCGTAACAGTGTCGCCAGCGATAAACCGTGGAACCAGTTCGCTACTGAGCTCGTAACCGCCACCGGCAACACGCAACAGAACGGTGCCGCCAACTATTGGTTGATCCACCGCGATCCGTTGGATATCTCGGAGAACATGGCCCAGGCCTTCCTGGGAATAAACATCACCTGCGCCCATTGCCACAATCACCCTCTGGCCAAGTGGACCCAGAAAGACTACTACGGCATGGCCAATCTTTTCGCGCGGGTACGGCTGAAGACGTACGCGCCCAGTGGCGCTCGTCCCGCGGTAGGTCCTCTCTTCAACGATGTCACGGTCTATTCCGCGCAGACCGGCGAATTCAGCGACGATCGCTTCATGATGGTGCTGCCTCCCAAGCCGCTTGATGCCAAGCAGCTTGCCACTGAAGCGCCCGGCGACACACGCCTCTATTTCTCCACCTGGCTTACCTCGCCGCAAAACCCATTCTTTGCCCGCAACATCGTCAACCGGATATGGCGCAACTTCATGGGACGCGGCCTGGTTGAGCCGGTCGACGACATGCGCGACACCAACCCGGCCACCAACGATGCCTTGCTCAATGCGCTGGTGAAGGACTTTGTAGCCCACAACTACGATGTGGATTACCTGATCCGCACCATCATGCAATCGGCGACCTATCAGGCTTCTTCCACCCCGCTCAAAGAGAATGCCGACGATGACAAGTACGGCTCCCACTACGTCATCAAGCGTCTACCTGCCGAGGTGATGCTGGACGCCTACTCTCAAGTAACCCAGGTCCCGGAGAAGTTCGATGGATATGCCGCGGGAATGAGGGCGCTGCAGTTGCCGGACACCGCGGTTACTTCTTACTTCCTGACTGCCTTCGGCCGGCCCCTGCGGCAGCAAACCAGGGAGAGCGAACGGACCTCGGTGCCCACCATCACCCAGGCGCTGCATATCATCAACGGAGACACATTGAACAATAAGCTGCGTGATCCGCAGAACTCCGTCGACATGATGATTCGCCTCGGGTTCTCGGATGAGCAGATTCTCGACTACCTTTATCTGGCTTCCTTGAGCCGCTACCCGAAAGACTCGGAGCGGGCAGCCTTGACAAAAGCCCTCGCATCCGCGGAGCAGCAAAAGACCCCAGGGGTGGATGATCCGCGTCAGGCCGCGCTGCGCGACATGACATGGTCTCTGCTGACCGGCCAGGAGTTCATGTTTAACCACTAATATGCGAACTGCCCCGTGGAATTGCCGGCCCCTGATGAACGCTGTCCCTCTCTTGATCATCTTCGCAATCGCATCCTGCGCGATGGCCGCGGAGACATCGGGCTTTGACACGCAGGTAGCTCCTATCCTGCAAAAGAATTGCCTGGCATGCCACTCCAGCACAGCCCATATGGGCGGGTTGGTCATGGATAACTATGACAGCCTCATCAAGGGCGGAGCGCATGGCGCGCCGATCGTTCCCGGCAATGCGGACGGAAGCCGCATCATCCAGATGCTGGAAGGGAAGACTGCGCCGCGGATGCCCTTCGGCGCCGACCCGCTCCCAGCTGCCGACATCGCCGCCATCAAGGCGTGGATCAACGCTGGCGCCGCAGGGCCGGCCGCAGGCTCAACCAGCAAAGTTCTTGCCCCCGCCGGGCTCCCCGAGATCCGCCCCGTAGTTCCGGTGGCATCCCCCGTGGCCTCCCTGAAGTTTTCTCCTGATGGAAAACTGCTAGCCGTGGGCGGCTATCGCGAGGTGCGCCTCATCGATCCCTCCACCGGCAAAGAACTCGCCACGCTTTCCGGTCACGCCGACTACGTGCGCTCCATTGCCTTCAGTCCTGACGGAAAGATGCTGGCCGCGGGCGGCGGCCCTCCACAGCGCTCGGGCGAGATCAAGATATGGGACCTCCAATCGCACAAGCTCCTCCAAACCATGCAGGGCCACAAGGACTGCATCTACTCCATTGCCTGGAGCCCGGATGGCAAGATGATTGCCTCAGGCAGCTACGACAAGATGGTGAAGCTATGGGATGTGGCGTCCGGTAAAGAGCTCAAGAACCTTCAGGATCATATTGACGCCGTCTTCGCGGTGGCCTTCAGTCCCGATGGTAAGCACCTGGCCTCGGCATCGCAGGATCGAACCGTGAAGATATGGGACGTGGCTACCGGCAAACGTTTATACACGCTGGGCGACGCGCTCGACGGTCTCAATGGCATTGCTTACTCACCTTCCGGCGACATGGTCTCCGCCGCTGGTTACGACAAGACCGTCTACATTTGGAAGGTTGGGGACACGGAGGGAGCGCTCAAGCAGTCGTTGATCGCAGATGAGGAGAGCATCCTGGCTTTGGTCTGGTCGCCCGACGGCCAAACCATCATCACCTCATCGTCGGATGGTTCCATACGATTTCGCGACGCCAAGACCCTCGACCCAATAAGGGTCATCGATCACCAGCGGGAATGGGTGCAGGCGCTCGCCATTAGCCCCGACGGCAAATGGCTGGCAGCCGGTCGATTTAACGGCACGCTGAGCGTGTACGACGTGAAAAATGACAAAGCACCGGGAGGGGAATGGACGGTCTTTGCGCCGCGCCAGCCCGCTGCCGGAGAGGAAAAAAAGCAGGTTGCGAGCCAGTAAAGAGTCGCATGCCTGCACGAGGTACCAAGTGAAAATAAAGATCCTGCTGTGCGTCTCATTGTTCGCCTTGCCGCTGTGCGCCGAGGAGCCAATCATCCCTCCGAGCCTTTCCAAAATCTGGCCCGTTGGCATGGAGCGCGGAAGCACGGCCACCTTTACCCTCGATGGCCGCAACCTGGCTGGCGCCAAAGCAGTGATCTTCGATACGCCCGGCATCACCGCGAAGATCTCCGAGATCACCGACCTTCCTGAAGAAAAGGCCACGGGAAAGTTTTCCACTTCCGCCGCGGTGCCGCTCGCCAAAAAGCAATCGGCTTTGCTCGAAATCACGGTGGCCAAAGACGTTCCGCCGGATATCTACCGTTTCCGCCTGCAGACGCCATTGGGCACCACCAACATGGTTCCCCTGGCCATTGGATCGCTCCCCGAAGTAAAGAAAACTGAAAAGCCAGGAAACACGGCCCTCTCACAACCGGTGGCATTGCCCGCAACCATGGTAGGCACGATTACCGCGCCAGGAGACAAGGATCGTTACGAATTCAACGGAAAAGCCGGGGAGGATGTGGTCTTCGAGGTCGTCGCTTCGAAGGTTGGGTCCAGGCTCGAATCGCTGCTGGCTCTTAGCGACAGCGCGGGCAAGCTTCTGGCCGAAGGAGGCAGACATGACGTCAGCCCTGACGCAACCCTGACCTACCGGCTGCCCCAGGACGGGAAATATACCCTCACCATCTCAGACCGTGAAGGTAGCGGAGGAATGGAAGATTACTATCGCCTGGACGCGGGTGCCTTGCCCTACATAACGAGTCACTTTCCTCTTGGCGTCCGTGCCGGCGAAACAACGGCGGTGGCCGTAGACGGCGTCAATCTGGGCGGGATCCACGAACTGAAGATCGACGCGCCGAAGCAGGAAGCCGGCCGGAAAACCATGCCCATCACGCTCATGGAGAATGCAGCCCTCCCGCTGAATAAGGTGAGGCTCGTGGTCGGCAACTTGCCCGAAATTACGGAGCAGGAACCGAACAACTCCCTTGCTCAAGCAGAAAACGTATCCTTCCCCGTTACCGTGAACGGGCATATTAGTGGCGCAGCCAAGCCCGGCGAAGCCAACGATGAAGACTATTTCCGCTTTCACGCCACCAAGGGGCAACAGCTGACAATTGATGTGGACGCCGCGAGAGTGGGCTCTCCGCTGGACTCGGTCATCGAGATTCTCGATGCACAAGGCAATGCGATTCCGCGCGCAACCATTCGCTGTTTGAACCAGACCACAACCACCCTCAGCGACCGCGACTCGCGCACTACGGGTGAACGTCTGACCTCTACCACCGGACTTAAGGTCAACGATTACCTCATGATCGGAGATGAGCTAAATCAGTTGGACTACATCTCCGATCAGCCCGATGCCGACGTTGACTTGAAGGGAATCAATGGTCTGCGGGTGGCCTTCCTGGGCACATCCCCGGTCGTGCATGCAGTGAACACTCCGGTTTACCGCGCGCAGATCCTACCGCCCGACGCCGAATTCCCGCCCAACGGCCTGCCCGTCTTCCATCTCACCTGGCGCAACGATGACGGCGGACCCGGGTACGACGCAGACTCGCGCATCGATTTCGTAGCTCCCGCAGACGGGCAATATTTCCTGCACCTCAAGGATGTACGCGGCATGGGTGGACCCGACTTTGCCTATCGCCTTTCCATTCGCGAAACCGTCCCCGATTATCAGCTCGCCGCCACTCCCCAGAATCCCAATATTCCCAAGGGAGGAAGGACGCCCTTGACGGTTTCGGTCGATCGCTTACAAGGCTATGAAGGCCCTGTGGATATCGAGGTGAAGGGCCTTCCTGCGGGTGTCACCGCCGGTCCCGCGAAGATCGCGGCGGGAGAGGATTCGACGGTCGTAGTGCTCTCGGCCTCTGCCGATGCTTCTGCCGACGCACCGCCGGCTGCGATGGAAATTGTGGGCCACGCAACCATCAACGGCCGTGAGGTTTCGCGGTCAGCAAACTTGAATGCCATGCTCGAAGAGCAGTCCCTGCAACTCGCCACCATCATTCCGCCACCGGATGTGGTGGTGACGACGGAGACCCGGCAGCTTTCTCTTGAACCGGGGCAGCAGGTGACCGTGACCCTGCACGTCGAGCGTCAAAATGGCTACAAGGGCCGTGTGCCCTGCTATGTCAAGAATCTTCCCCGCGGAGTCCAGGTGGTGAATATTGGACTCAACGGCGTGCTGGTGACAGAAACCCAAACGAGCCGCACCTTCACTTTGCGGGCGGAAGATTGGGCCAAGCCGATCGAGCAGCCAATCTATGTCGTAGCCGAAGTCGAATCAGATTCTTCCACAAACCACGCCTCGCTTCCGCTGGAGCTGAAGGTTACGGAGCACAAGCAAGCAGCAAGTGCCGGTGGCCCTCAACCTGCAAGCGTAAAATAGGCCCTTCAGAACGCAACGTTCCCGGTCTATCGTGTCCGAGAGAACGGCGGCTGTCTTTGCATCTTCACGCATGGAGATGCGGCTTTGAGGGTTTTCAAAATATGATGGCGGAGATTCAAATTCCTCCGGTCATGAAAATTGGCGCAGGGGCGTTTTCCGAGGTGGCGCGCCTCCTTGGCAGCCTGAAATGCAGCCGTCCATTGATCGTGACGGATGCTTTTCTCGTGAGTTGCGGCCTTGCGGAGAAGTTGCGGGATCAGATCGTTCAAGCCGGGATTCCATGCGAGGTTTTCTCCGGCACTGTCCCTGATCCAACTACAGATGCGGTCGATCAAGGAGTGAATGCCTATCTTGAAGGTAGGCACGATAGTCTGGTAAGCCTTGGCGGCGGCAGTCCGATCGATACGGCCAAAGCAATCGGCCTGCTGGCTGCAAATGGAGGTCATCCCAGGGACTACAAAGTCCCTAACCCAATTCCCAAGGCGGGACCTCCGCACATCGCCATTCCCACCACCGCGGGAACAGGTTCCGAGGTAACCCGCTTTGCGGTCATCTCCGATTCGATAAGCCAGGAAAAGATGTTGATCGCCGGCAGCTCGCTGATGCCCTCAGCTGCTGTTGTCGACTACGAGCTAACCATGTCCATGCCGCGACGGCTGACCGCGGATACGGGTACGGATTCGCTGACTCATGCCATTGAGGCCTATGTGAGTCGCAAATCCAACCCCTTTACCGATGCTCTTGCGCTCTCAGCGATGAAAACCATCTGGGCGCAACTCCCCACCGCGTTTCACCGGCCTGAAGATCGCGCTGCGCGGGAAGGCATGATGCTGGCCGCTACACTTGCGGGGATTGCTTTTTCCAACGCGAGTGTCGCCCTGGTTCACGGCATGAGCCGGCCCATCGGGCTCTTCTTCCATGTTCCCCATGGCCTCTCGAACGCGATGTTATTGCCTGCAGTCACGCGCTTCTCGGCCGGCTCCGCGCCCGGGCGATATGCCGATTGCGCTCGCACCATGGGCATCGCCGCCCAGGATGACTCCGACCCTGTCGCGGTAAACAAACTCGTCGAAGGCTTGTTTCGCCGGAATGAGGAGCTGGAGGTCCCCTCGCCAAAAAGCTTCGGAATTCCCGAGGGACGATACATGGAGGTCATCCCGACAATGACCACACAGGCACTGGCTTCCGGCTCACCGCAAAACAATCCGCGGATTCCATCTGCGGCTGAAATCGAGCAGCTCTACCGCGAAATCTGGAATTAACATCTGCAAGGGATCCTCAAGAGTTCTTGAACGCACTACGCATACTGAACGGCGAGATGCTAATTTGATTCTTTGAGGACCAACCTTGGACACATGGAACCGGCGTAAGTTCGTACAACTTTCCACTGGTGCTCTGCTGACTGCTGCCAACCCCAGTTTGTTGGGGATCGGACAGGCGCCTTCGATTTCCGACCCCAGATGGGTTTGTGCGCGTCCGAGGCACGAACTATTCATGGGAGTATTCACAGGCTGACGATAAATTCAGTCTGCGTGACTCCAGGAATCGACTCATCGTCAGCGGGATACTTCAGCCCGCCGTCGTCGTAGCGCCGGCCCAGAACCCGTCGCTCAGGCAGTGTGCTCGAGGCAGGGCGACCGGGCATCATATTGAGCCAGGCCGGGTGACGTTTGAGTACGAGGGAGTGAACGGCTCTGCTCGCCTGTCGGTCCCGTGGCGTTTTGACGAGCATGGCATCTGGAGCGATCCCATTGTCTACCAGACGACCTCGGCAGAAGACATAGTGAGTCTGCACTACTTCAGCGAAGTGAGCGGTACGAATCCGATCCCATCGCTTCATTCGTCCTACTGGGTCGTGCCCGGAATTAGCGAAGGCTCAGCGATCAGTCCCATCGTTCAGGACAACGTCCATCTTGACCAGAGCGTCTGGCTAGGTCGAGGCAGCTTCATTCCAGGCTTAAACCAACAGTGGGGACTTCCGGTTCACTATTTCTGCGGATTCAGTGTCGATCCGTCCAACGGAATGCGGAATATGTTTACCGAAGGAAGATCCGATGCATTCGTCTGCGGATTGGCAGACCTGCCGGGCGGCGATCTGTTTTTGCAACTGTACGAAGGAAAATCCAGTTTATGGATCGATTATCGAAGTGATCTCTGGAAGCACCTTCACGGTCCCGGAAACTTGTCGCTAGGCGCAACTTTACTTTGGTCAGTGGCCCCGGATTATTACCAGGCCATTGGCGCCTACTATAACGGATTGGTGCAGGCGGGGATTATCCACCGGCACCAGAGCTCAGAGCAGAAGACAGCAATTACCCTTACGCCGGAATTCTGTACCTGGGGCTCGCAGCTTGACCGGAATAAGGCTGGGGATCATCTCGACGAGGCGTTTCTGAACGGAATCTATGCGGACCTCAAAGCCTCCGGCATGAAGGCCGGCATCTTTTCCATCGATGACAAATGGGAAGAGGCCTACGGGAATCTAGAGCACTCGACAACCAGGCTTCCACACTTCGAACAATTTCTGGACAAGTTGCGTGCCGACGGATACCGGATCGGCCTGTGGGCGGCGCTCATGCGCTGTGAACGGCCGGCGGATATCGGTCTAACCGAGGACAACATGTTGAAGCAGCCGGACGGAAAGCCCTACCTGGCTGGTAATTTTGATGGCGCCCACTACTACATCCTCGACTTTACCCAGCCAGAAGTGGCGAAGGTTCTCAGCGATCTTGTGCGGAAGTTCATTCGCAGGTACAAGCCCGACTTATTCAAGTTCGACTTCGGATATGAGCTGCCCGCCGTTGGCATTGCAGCTCCAAAAGACAAGAACTGGACCGGGGAACGGTTGATGTGGAAGGGACTTGAAGTAGTCATCAAGGCGATGCGAGAGGAGAAGCCAGACCTGGTCGTAATGTACTACCAGTTGTCTCCTCTCTTTCTTGACTATTTTGACTTGCATAGCACCGACGATATGTTTCTGGCTGCCGGGGAATATGATCTGGAAGCCAATCGACGCATCTACTTCAGCAGCCTGCTGGGGCCGCTGGGAATTCCCACCTACGGTTCGTCGGGCTACGACTGGGCTAGCGCTCCGCATATATGGTTCGATTCGGCTGCAGTGGGCACGATCGGTTCGCTGAATGACTTCAAAGCCGACGAGCAAGCGGAAGGCAGCACGCCTGAGCTGGTCGCCAAATATAACGGAGTGGCCAAGGTTCTGCGGTCCACGAGCACCTTTGAGGTTTTGCCGCTCGGCACTATCTCTCAAGCGCCAACGTTCGGAGCGCATGCCCGCTCGTGGGCCAGAATAGAAGGCGGCGAACTGGTTCTCCTCGCGTTCAGACCGCCCATTCCCGGCGAAGAGAATCCTCTTGCATCCCAGCTAACTGACCCCCGGCTGAAGGACGTTGTCCAGTGCAGCGCACCCGTCATTATTGCTTCCCGGGACAGCAAGGGCATAACACGTAGCAGCAAATTGGCGATCGTGTCTTATCAGGGCGGAGAGATCGTCCTTCGCCGGCAGGAGGGAAGGGAAGCGGAGATACGAAGCCACTATTTCGGAGATACCAGCACGCAAAGTAAGGCGCCTATCGAAGGTGGCCGGCTGAAAATCACAGTGGATGATCGCAACTCGGCAGGGAAGCCACTGGAGTGGATCGAAATTAGCATCTCCTAGCTCGATCAGCCATTCATGGCGCAGTTTCCCTGATGGTGAGGACCTGGTCCGCCTTAACGCGAGTGAGGGTCTGCCTGATTCCGCTCGGCCACAAAACCTCGATCACATCGATGACCGAACTCTCTCCCAGACCGAAATGCACCCGTTTATCGCTTGACGAGCTGTAGCCAACTGCAGTGGTTGCGTGGTTGTACTGGACCGTATGACCTGAGGTGATTCTGATCTTGGTTCCGAGCCCATCACGATTCGATTTTGTCCCGATTAGCTTGAGGATGATCCAGTGATTATGGTTGGCTGAGCGATTCATGAGAAGCTGCGGCGGACCATTCAAAACGGTCACGACAATATCGATCTTGCCATCGTTATTGAAATCACCAAATGCGGCTCCGCGATGCGCGGCCGGCAATGAAACAACGGGTCCCGCTATGGCGCTAAGATCTTCGAAGGTGAGAGCACCCTTGTTGCGAAATACGGCGTTTGGAAGAGCGTACGGTCTGTGCTCTACCTCCATCGCATTATCGAGAATTTCGGAATTGGCGGTGAACAGGTCCTTGTATCCGTCGTTGTCAAAATCAAATGCACCGGCTCCCCAGCCAGTCATGCGGCTGGTAAAGGTCGCCAGTTTCGAGGTAACCGTAACGTCTTCAAACTGACCGGCGCCCAGATTTCTGTAGAGCGGAAACGTGTCACCAAACATTGCTGTGTGGAAGATATCCGCCCTGCCGTCATTATCGAGATCGCGGAAGTCGGCGCCCATCCCTGCCACCGTCTTTCCGCTGTCTGTAAACGCTGCACCGGCGACCATCGCCACGTCGGTAAACGTGCCATTGCCATTATTGTGGAGCAAGTAATTGGGAAAGGTGTCGTTCGATATGAAAATATCTGTCCGCCCGTCGTTATCGTAATCCGCAAAAGCGACGCCCATGCCCTTTCCAACGTAGCGGGAAATATGCGATGGCTCCGAGACGTCGGTAAACGTCCCATCTCCATTGTTGCGATAGAGAATGTTCGGCGTTCCGTGAAAATCGTTGGGCGAACAGTAGGTTGGTACCGCTTCGACATGGCACAGGGCGGCGGTCTTGATATCGTAGTCGAGGTAGTTCACAACCAGGAGATCCAGAAGACCATCATTGTTGTAGTCAAACCAGCCAGCCGTAACCGCCCAGGCTTTGCCGAGACCGGGGACCGTACCGGTGACACCGGCTTGCGCCGTAACGTCGGTGAAAGTCCCATTCCCGTTATTGTGGAATAGCTGGTTCCGGTTTACGCCTGCAATGTACAAATCTACGAAGCCATCATTGTCATAGTCTCCGGCTGCTACTCCCATCGAATAGCCTATGCCTGCGATCCCTGCCTGCTCTGTAACATCCGCAAACGTCCCGTCGCCGTTGTTGCGAAACAGCCGGTTGTAATAGCCTGGCCCGCTCTTTGCAAGAGAAGGTATGTCAGCGCCATTGGTAAAGAAAATATCCAATAGCCCATCATTGTTGTAATCGAATACGGCAACTCCACCAGCCATGGTCTCGATTGAGTATCGTTGGGGACTAAGGCTGTTCTTGAGCGTGAAGCTGATCCCGGATGCGTCAATTACATTTTCGAAATCCATCGCCGGATGAGTTGAGTTGGTCGACTGCGCAGCGCCGGGTTTTCGAACATGCGGACTCTGGCCCGTGGGTCGAGGCGCCGGTGCCTGGCCGAGCGAGAACACACGATGAAGCTGGATGACACTGCCGAGAACAATGAACAGCGCGACAGTCAAACCGCGCCTAGGGCTACTTACCATCAGAGGCCTTGCCGTGTAGCTTCTGAAATTCCTCTAGCTCTTCATGAAATTTCTCATCGTCTCCGGATTTCCTGTAAGCGAATGCAAGACGATAGTGATATTCATCATTCATTGGATCCTGAGATATTGCTTTTTTCAAAACGCGTATGGCGTCCGGATATTTACCTTGCTCCGCGTAAACCAGGCCCAATTGGAAATAAGCTTGAGGCAACTGCGGGTTCAAGCTGAGCGCGGCTTTCAGAGACTCTATGAAATGAGGAGGCAGCGCTGCTTTGTCGTTGGACCATCTTCCGGATTGAACCATGGTGTAGTCAAAGAGGACCAAACCATCATTCGGGTATTTCCGATGGAGAGCAGCCAACTGCGAGGTGACCCTGGGCGCCAGAGCCGGCGGGACTATCTCCGTATCGGCGAGTATCTCCATAGGGTGCGGGTCGGATGGGTTCAGGTCTTCCGCATCACAGAGAAGTTGGGCGCCTTCCAGGGATTTCCCGGAGGCGTACAGGGCGGCTCCCAGTGCCACGTGAATTTTGACGGATTGCGGGTACTTTTGAAGCCCATAGCGGAATATCGTAATCGCCGCATTTTGGTCGAGATGCAATAAAGACATTCCAAAATCGAAGACGTTTGCTTCACTGGGGTCTATCGTTGCCGCTTTCTGGTATTCGATAGCCGCAGCTTTATCGTTTTTCTCACCCGACTCAGCGTTGCCGAGCAGGGTATGGAGCTCTGCCCGGTCTTGCTGCTCAAGCAGAGTGCTCAGCAGGCTCTTCGCGCTGTCATATTGGCCTGCTTTGATCTCAGCGTCGGCTAGATCGCGTCCGTTCTGGTAGCTCGGACATGTGGCGTATACATCGGCCAAGAGACTGACCGCCTGAGAAGGATTGCCCGCATGGGTCAATTGGCGTGCTTTGGTTTGCTTTTCATCGCAATCGACCTCTTGACTCTGCGACGCCGAAACAGCCGGGCCAGAGGATGCCCTCGACGGATAAGGGAACAGAGGTACCGTGATTCCGAGCATCGCGAATAGGAGTGCGAGCCTAGCCAAGAATGGTCTTCTCACGAAACGGCCACATTCCTCAGGGCCGGTCTCCAGCAGAAAAACTTACAAATGCGCCGGTTGGCCAGCAGTCGAACTCGCCATGATTTTATATCGTGGGAGCAGAAAGCCGCCCTCATGCGCCACACCAAGGTGCCTGTTGTGGCTCCTGAAAACAGCGTCAGCCGCGTGGTAGACATTCGGGACTTCTCTGAGGCGCAGCGCCAGCCAGAGCCATGGAAAACGGGCACGATCGGGTGATGTCCAGTGCTGCTGCAAATGGTGTACATAAAGTGGTCAACTGCCACAACGACAGCAGTATTTCGCGCATGCTAGCTTTCTAGTCCACTGGAATCAATGAATAAATCATTGAGCTACGCTCAACCTGAGATTGCTGTATCTGGGAGCGGAGGGTGGAATGGGTCGTGTCCAGACGCCGCATTCAATTGCTTTGTGGGCCATGGTAGCTGCTGTTTCGATAAACATGATGTCCCTTATCTCGTTTTTGAAATTTAGTTTCCACATCTCTAGACGCTCATAGCGCCAGGGCGGAAAGCAACGAACAGCCCCGAGATGGAAGTAATTAAATGATTGATTTTAAATGCTTTAAAAGGCGTGATTATTTTTGGAGAGAGACGCAAATGAAGATAGCAAGGCAGCCCAATTTCATATCTCTGATCGTCTGCACCCTGGTACTGACGACATCGGTCTCACGCCTTTTTGCTCAGATCGCCACCGGTCGAATTATCGGCAGAGTGACAGACTCGACCGGCGCCGTGATTGCGGGCGCTACAGTGTCCGTCACCAGCGACTCAACAAGCGTGGCTCAGACAGTCCGCACCGGTGGGAGCGGCGATTATGTTTTCGAAGCCGTGAATCCGGGCTCCTACACGCTGAAAGTTGAGGCTCCCGGGTTTGCGCCGTACACCCAACAAGGAATTCAAGCACACATCCAGGATAGCCTGACCATTGACGTTAAGCTTGCTGTGGGAACGGTTGGCCAGCAAGTCTCCGTCAGTGCGGGAGCCACGCAATTGCTGCAGGAAGAAGATGCATCGGTTGGGCAGACGATTGACGAGGCAAGGGTCGACAACATGCCGTTGCAGAGCCGGGACTGGACGACCCTGGGATTATTGTCCGCCGGCGCCAGCACTACGGGAAGTTCCAGCAACGCCGAGTTCAACGTGAATGGTGGAGATTGGACGCAGAACGATTTCCGCCTGGACGGAATTGACGACAACGTAGAGATTTATGGCGGCGGAAATATTCAGGGAGCCAGCGGCAACAACGGATACACGCAATTCGTACCGCCGCCGGATGCAATCCAGGAATTCAAACTGCAGTCCAGCAACTTCAGCGCGGAATTCGGCCACTCCGCGGGTGCGATCGTGAATGCCGCCCTCAAGTCGGGCACCAACGCCCTGCACGGGGATCTTTGGGAATATGTTCGCAATACGGTTTTCAACGCCAACGACTACTTTGCAAACCAAACCGACACACCGCGTCCCGCCTATCATCAGAACCAGTTCGGCGGCACGGTGGGCGGCCCTGTCTACATCCCCAAGCTTTATAACGGCAAGAACAAGACCTTCTTCTTTTTCGACTATCAGGGCACCAGGATCGATACGCCGTCGTCCAGTACCTCCAGTGTTCCAAGTCTCGGGATGCACAGCAGCAACTTCACCAATTTCCAGGATTATTTCAGTCTGGTGAGCGGCACGAAAACCGACGCGCTCGGCCGGGTTTATCCCTTGGCAACAATACTGGACCCAGCGACTACCCGCATGGTGGCGGCGGGTGCGACCGATCCGGTGTCTGGCCTGGCCAACACGGGCAGCAGCGCCATCTACGTCCGCGATCCGTTCTTCGCCAATGGCAGCGTCGCCGGGATCACGAACTTTACCGGCTACAGCCAGTACCTGAACATCCTTCCTCAGTCACGCCTCGATCCCAACGCGGTCAAGCTGCTCGGTCTATATCCCAATCCAACGCCCGGCCGGACAACTTTCCCCAACTACTACCAGTTTGCCGCTGGGACGAACAACATCAACCAGTACGATGTCCGGATTGACGAGAACATCAGCACCAAGGACATCATCTTTGGGGTATTCAATCGCAGCAACCAAACGGTATATGCGCCCCCTTATCTTCCAGGGTACGCGGAGGGTCAGAACTACGGCGACGGAAACCAGGAGGGTCCCCGGTATGGGATTGTCCTGGGATACACGCATGTCTTTACGCCTACATTGACCAACGAATTCCACATTGGATTCCTCCACACCATTGAAAGGCTCGCCGGGGCATATGGCAATACGCCCGGAATCCCGGCGCAATTTGGAATTCCAGGTGTGCCGCAGACTCCGGGGAATGGCGGCCTGCCGCCCATCAATATCACCGGCCTTACAGGCATGGGAACAGCCGGCTGGATGCCCACTCTTAATACCATCCGCACCCTGGAGATTATGGACAATGTGACCAAAATCTACGGCTCGCAGACCCTCAAGACCGGATACCAAATTGATAATTATTACGCTCCCATCATTCAGCCTACCTTTGGAAAGGGAAGCTTCACCTATACTGGCCAATTTTCCGACATTCCTAACCAGAGTTCAGGTTACCTGGGAATAAGTGACCTCCTTCTGGTTCCTACTGCCGCAACCGTACCCGGCGGAATCAACAATGTCGGCGGCCTCCAAACTTACGGACTTTCCAACTATGCACAAGTGAGTGACCAGCGCTATTACATGGGGGCCTACTTTCAGGACGATTGGAAAGCCACGTCCAGGCTCACGCTCAACCTCGGCCTGCGGTGGGACCATTACACCCCTTATCAGGACATCTATGGCAGGCAGGCGAACTTCGTTCAGACTGGGGGAGGAGCCGGAAATTCGGGAACCTACTACGTTGCGCAAAAAGGATGTAGTTCAACGCCGATGTCCAGCTCGTTCCAAGCGCTGGCCGCTTCCTACAATATTGCCATCAACTGCACGTCGAACAAAGCGACGGGAAACGCTGACAACCTTAACTTTGCTCCCCGCCTTGGCTTCGCATTCCGCATCTCTCCCACCATGGTGGTTCGCGGCGGCTACGGCATTACCTACGGCGCGTTGAACAACGTTGGATTCGGCAATAACATCGGGAATAATTATCCGTTCTCCTATACGGTTAATTTCTACGCGGTGAATTCCCAAACCCCGCTGGCGGTACCCACAGGGGAAACGGCCGTTCTGGAAAATGCACTGGTTGCCCAGAATCTCGAGAACCCCTTGAACGTGCCCGGGGCAGGGCTCACTCTCTATGGAAGGCAATATAACTTCCACACACCGTATCAACAAACAACGAACCTGACTCTCCAGGATCAGTTCACCGCGCGTGATGCAATCTCTATCGGATATGTAGGCACCCTGGGTAGGCACCTGGACAGTGTAAGTAGTCAGAATGCACCGTCCGCCATTATGCCGCCGGGGACAGATGAATACGATCCCACAGTCACTGGTCACATCCCGTTTCCCAGTTTCGCTGCGAATGCCACCATGCAGAGCGCAGAAAGTATCAGCAACTATAATTCCATGCAAATCGTGTATGAGCACCAGATCAGTGCTGGGCTAACCGTCCTGGCAAACTACACATTGGGCAAGTGCATGACGGACGAGCGCTCGTTCGAAGGCCAGGTGTACGCGCCGGGCTACCGGGCGGAATGGCTGCCCGGCTTTGGCAAAGAGGCCGATTACGCGGTCTGTAGCTCTGATACAAGGCAGGTCATTCATGCTTCGGGAACCTATTACCTGCCTATTGGCAGGAAGCAGGCTTTCCTCAACACTGTCAACCCGGTGGTGGATGCAGCCATCGGCGGATGGGTGACAAACTTCATCTACTCGCACCAGACCGGACAACCTTTTCCTATGAGCTGTCCAACCGCAACCACGGCGGATTTCGGATGCTTTCCTGATGTTGTTGCGGGACAGAACGTCTACGCCGGCGCGCGCAAAGTTACCCAGTGGCTCAATCCAGCCGCATTCGCAAATCCCCCCGCAGCAACCCAGATTGGGCAGACTGACTACTCGCCACTCGGCGGTAATCCGTACCCGGCACGGGGTCCCGGTTTTTACGATCTCGATATGTCGCTCTTTAAGCAGTTCCCGATTCACGAGAGCGTAAAACTGCAGTTTCGGGCGGAGGCGTTTAACCTTCCCAATTCGCATAGTTGGGCGAACCCCTCTTCAAACCTCAACTTCCTGAACCCTTCAGGCTTCAGCGCGATCACTTCCTCGCGCAACAATCCGCGCATTCTGCAGCTTGCTTTGAAGCTGTACTACTAAACCAAGCACCGGCGGGGATGTTCTTCCTTGATTTCACCAAGGAGAATATCCCCGACGCCAATACGGATGTTCTTAACTAGTCGTTCCCCATCCAAGCACCAGCCCGCCTGCAGAATCATTGGACCGGATGCGCCCACAGAGAACTTCGGTCATCGGCTTTAGGAGACGCGGGACGTGCGACGTCGTGAGCTACTAAAAGGTCTCGTCATCACCAGTACTCCATTGCTTTCCGGTCCAGGAAGAATCCTGGCTTCCCTGGATGCGCGGGCGGGTACACCAGAATCCCAACCACCAGATCTGGATGAGCTGGCTGGAGATTGGATCTCCGGCAGTATCCTTGAAAACCTGCCTTCAGTTTCCAATTTTCACGGAAGCCTGCAGACGTCCAGAAACGTTCTCGGCCTTGAAAATTTCACTGTGCCGCCGTTGGCCCAAGGTTCCGAACTTGCCAGGCTAACCCTGGACGGGGAGGACGTCCGGGCACAAGACTTCCGCTGGTATCCCTATCAGCTGCTGCGGCGAACGCGCGTCCAGGACCTGCAGATTGTAACCACGGTCCGGATGCCCTTTGAGGAATCGGGGATACTATTCTCTGTAGAAGTTACCAACCTGGGAAGGGAAGCCCGCACCGCCAGGCTTGCGGTCAACCTACAGTCAGCCATTCGTCACTATCCCCTGAAGTGGACGTGGGATACGCCCAGGCCAAGGCGGGAGGACCTATCCGCCTTCAGCACCAGCACAGTTGGTTCGGATTCGCAACGGATCTTCCTCAGCCAGGACAGTCGAAGCAACGCCAAAGTCGTCCTGATTTTTCTTCAACAGCCGGTTGAAGTTTCAGAGAAAACAACCAGTGCTGGCTGGACTTCTCAACTTGGGCCGGGCGAACGATTTCGTATCGAGTTTGTAATGGCTGCGGGCACAGACCTCGACCTGGTGACCAAACAGGCCTCAAGTTGGAGCGGGAAGTTTTCTGAGACGTGGGAAGCAGCAAGAGATCTTTGGAGGCATCGGTTCAACCAGGCGTTTACCCCGGAGAATGAACACTTCTCCGGCAATCTTCCAACCCTGATCACCGGCGACCCCAAGGTGCGCAGGATGTATTACGCAAGCATCCTAAGCTTGCTATGTCTGGAACGAACCAACTTCGGCCCGAAATTTCCGCGCGTATTCGTGACCGCTTCGCCCCGGTGGGCCACCACCCTGGTGTACTTTTGGGACACCAGTTTCTTTGCCACCGTGTGGGCGCTGCTCGATCCTGCCGCCATGAAGGAACAACTCAAGCTCTTCCTCGACAGCGACATTCATTCTTGTTACGCGGTAGATTTCCATTCCTTGCAAACCGTCGGACCGTGGTATTCGGCGAATGACTACTCGGTGTTCCGGCTGGTGACCACATACGTGTATGTCACTCGCGATTGGGAATTCTTGGATGAGCCGCTGCGCAACGGACAAACCGTGATGGATACTCTCGAAGGCCTGGCGCTGCATTGGCGAACGCTGACCAAGCCAGGCAGTCTCCTGGCAAACTACGGCGATGCCTCCAATCTTCTCGAAACTGTGCCCACCTATGTGGGATACGTTCCCGCAATGAACTCGGCCAACGTTTGGATGCTGCGGGGCGTGGCGAAATTGAGAAACAAGAGAGGTGAAGCTGCGCGAAGTGTTCAGCTGGAGAAGGAAGGGGACGCCCTGGCCGCTGAGGTCCTGGGTCTTTACGTCGACCGTGAAGGTTTTTGGGCATGCCGGCTGACAGACGGGAAAAAAGTTGAAGTGCGGCATTGCATCGACTTCTTCACTTTGATCGATTGCATGCAAAGCGATCTTGGGCAACGCCGCATCGGTGAGATGGTGCAGTTTGTGAATACGGAGCTGTGGACTCCCCACTGGTTGAGAGCTCTTTCCTTACGTGACGCCGCGGCTTCCGTAGCTACGCGCGCCGACCATGGCTCGACCGGTTCCTACGACGCATGGCCGGCCTTAACCGCGGAGGCCATCTTCAGGGTCGGTAGGGAAGCGGAGGCGATGGAGAGGTTACGAAGCCTGGAACCGGCCACTCGGGAGGGTCCCTTCGGCCAGTCGCACTATGTTGCGACCGAACAGTATCCCGTACGCAAAGCGCTCTCCTTCGGACAGGATTATTTTGCCAGTGCGTCCGGATCCTTCGCGGAAATCATTCTGCGCACAATTTGTGGTTTTGCGCCGGACGTAGACGACCAATGGCAGTGGTCGCCGCCACTGGTACCAGGACTCTCAGGCCGGCTTAAGGATGTTCGGTATAAGGGAAAGCTTTTGTCCGCATCCATCGATCCCCGTTAGCGGAAGTTCACAGCGCCGATTCAATGGCAGGGCGAAAATGTGCGCTGCCGTTTCGCGCTGAAAGCCGCACTGCCGTTTCTAGTTCGTCCCTAGCGAAAGAGTTCGGGAACTCCTCCAGGACCGATCCATTGCAGGCCTTGGGCCTGGACGCTCACGGCCGCAGTGTTAGCGAATTTAGCGTTGACCCGGTGCGGCTCCCGCAGGTTCAGGTGCACACGGTTGACGACGTCCTCGGCGGGCTGAACGCTGATCACGCCCGCATCGTCCCGAGTAGCCCTGCAATTCCACGTGACCAGTTCCCCATTGGTTCGTTCAATCGACATAAGCGGCGGTTAGCACCACCTCAGCCATGGCGATAAAAATCTCGTGCACATCGTTGCAGCAGCACCAGCCCGAAGTCCATCCGTTGCCGAAGACCGGTTCGTGGTCGGGATAATGGAAAGAAGCGATCATCGGCACATATTGTTCGCCAATGATTGCATCGACTCGCCTTCCTTCCCGGGGGTAATTCGCGTCAGCGACCAACATCGTGACCTCGCGATATGGATCGGGCACGAAGGCCCAGCGCAGCTGGCCGGTTTTGCTGTCGATCACTTGTGCACAACTGCCCATGATATTCATGGTTTTTCGCAGCCATTCCTCCTCACCCGTCAACAGATACTGATACCAAAGCGCAGGAATCAACCAGGCGCTCCAGCCGTGAGGTGAGTCCATCATGTTGCGAGATTTTCCCATCAACACGTCGTACTGTGCTTCCCAGAAACGCAGCGTCGCGCCGTTCATGCGCGAGTCGGGGATGAGCAACTGTTCCAGGCAACGATGGCCTGACAACATTCTTCTGGCCGCTTCGGCATAGTTGCGTGCGCTTTTCGGCGTCCTTCTGGAGCAATGCAAATAACCCCAGCTGTAAGGCGGCGCAACTGATCATGCCGTCCTCAAATGTGTTGTCCCCTTCGGTGGTGAGGTTGTCTTTCATCCGCACCAGAAAATCCATCGCCTTTTCCGCGGAAGCGTAATGGCGATCGTAAGCTGTCCCGAATCGCGCGTCCGTTACGCGGCCATTCTTTTCTCGACAGCCATCACCGTCATCACCGACTTCACCGGATAGGCGACCGTAGTGTAGTTGCTATAGTTGCCGTCAGGTCCCTGCCGGGATACAGCGTAGTCGGCAAAACCGCTGGCCAGATCGAGCCAGTAGGGATCCTGATCCGACATGTAACGGTAGGCGAGAAGGCCGGCCATCTGAGCGGTATTGATGAGCAGCCGCTGTTTGATTATGTTCGTGGGTTGCTTCGTTTTGAGATCCCACTGCAGACTCAGAATCTCCTTGAGACGCTTATCGGTCTGCGCATCCACAGACGGATCGGGCAGATAAAGCCGGGCCAGAACATCGGTTTCCAGGCCTAGCCACTGTTCCAGATGACTTGACGCGTATTGCTTATTAACCAGAGTGTCCTCGCGCGCGCGGCGCATATACCAGGACCAGGGCTGTCGCACGGAGAGGTACGCTTCACTGATATGGCCATCACTTTGGGCCACAGTCACCTTGTATAGGCCAGGGCCGCCCTGGGGCGTAAGCGTGCTCACAAACCTGCCGCCGGCAACCGAATGCACCGGCAACGGAGTGGCGCTACCATCTTCCGCGCTGACCGTTACAGTGATGGGCTTGGAGGCCCAGAACGTGAGACTGCTGCTTTCGCCGCTGCCCAGGGTATAGCGATCCGCGTCGATCATCGGCGCCGAGAGGGAGGCCGCCAACAACGGCTTGATCTCTTCGAGCGATGCTGCCGGTTGGAGATAAATCGTCCAAGTTCCGTTCTTCGCCCGGCTGGAGTGAAATGAGATTCTGTGGATGGCGCGGCGGCAAGGGCAAGGCATGCATCAGATCGAGGCTGCAGGTGTAGATGAGGTGACCGCCGTCGCCCCAGCTCGAGAGCTCATAATTCATGCTGTAGGATGCCTACGGGATCGGGTGAGCCGACGGTCATGATCCGCCCGTAGGGGGTCATCAGGTATCCCCAGAAATGTGTTTTCTCACAGCGCAGCAAAGTGGGGAAGTAGCTATAGTTCCATCTTGGATAGGACAGCATCTCGCTGTCGATACCGAGCACCAGGCTGGCAGCCTTTGGCGCGTAGACCGTGTGCCCTTCATTCTTCAGCCCGGCGATGATGCGCCAACCGATTCCCCTCGAGCTTGTACTGCAGGGAATGACGAACGCTATCGATTGTGCCCAGCAAAGCGGGACGCGGAACCTTCGACCCTTTGCATTTCACATCGGCCCATGATGGCCCAGCGAAAGTCCCGTGGCGAAAGGGCACCGCCTCCCATTCGCTACCGTTCTTTACCTCCATCGCGCGAATCGTTCCGTCGTCGCCCAGATTGATTCGCATGCCGGTACCGGCCAGGGTCCACTTGGCAGCAGCTGCAGCCCCCAGAGCTGGTGCTGGTGCTTGCGCTGCGAGCAGTTTTGTCTCGATGGCCATGAGCCCGTGAACATCGCACTCATAGCCTTGGAGACGAAATCGCGTC
The DNA here is from genome assembly GCA_963746595.1 of uncultured Acidobacteriaceae bacterium. Taxonomy (GTDB): domain Bacteria; phylum Acidobacteriota; class Terriglobia; order Terriglobales; family Acidobacteriaceae; genus PALSA-350. The sequence continues at coordinate 51,018 of CAVVBS010000004.1, read as the reverse complement.
TGTTCATTTTTCTGCCACTCGCCGGTTTACTTCCTGCTGAACAGCGTCCATATCCTGCTGCAACACCTTGCCATGATCGACTCTCAGCTCGCCTCCTACAAAAACCTCGTCGATATCGCGCTCGCTGGTCACCAGCACCAGGTTGGCGTAAGGATTCTCGAGCACAGCGCCCAGCCGGGTTGGATTAATCACCACAAAATCAGCGAACTTGCCGGGTTCAAGACTGCCCAGCTTGTCTTTTACGCCGAGTACATCCGCGCTGCCCATGGTATGAAGCCATAACACCTGGTAGGGACTCATCACGGTCGCATCCTCGTACTTGTCGCGGATAGCGTACAAGCCAGTGCGCATATTCTCAAAAGGGTCGGCCATGTCAGCGCTGGCTTCTCCATCGATGCCCATACCTACGCGAATTCCCATTTTGAGGTACTTCGGAATATCGGCAACCCCTGAGGCCATGCGGCCGTTCGAAAGCGGATTCCAGGTCACTGCGACGTCATTCTTTGCCGTCTGCTGCAGGATGTAGGCGTCCGTATGGATGAAATGGCCGAAGATCAGTTGTTTTGACAGCATGCCGCTGTCGATAAACCAGCGAAACTTGGCCCGCTCTTCCGACTGCGTGAGTGCTTCCGGCGGTTCCAGGTAGTGGGTCTGGTTCATTAGGTGGAACTCATCCATGAGCGCCTTTTCCATGACCGCTTGCTGGTAAGTATTGTTGAAGGCGGTGGCGCCGTTGATCATTACGCTCAGAAACGTAGATTGTCGCGGCTGCGTTGCAGTCCAATCGAGAAACGCTTTGAGCCGCTGGCGTGCCTGGCTGATGCCGTAGCCGGGACCCGCCCACCCGGGCTCATAGCCGTGAACGAAGCGAATGTTCGACTTCAGCTCGGCGCGAAATTGGGCCTCATCGAACTCGTTGTCGGTGCCCTGTCCGTTGGTTCTGCTGTAGTTGAAGTCATAGGCGGTAGTCACCCCGCGTTGCAGATGATCGAGCGAGCCAAGCAGACAGAACCAGTAAAGATCTTCAGGACTGGCTTTGATCGCGCGTTTCAAGTAGAGATCGTCGATCCAGCTGGTGAGAGTGTTGTCTGCGGCGATCCCATGGTACGCCGCCTGCCAAAGGTGGCTATGCGCCGAGATGAAGCCAGGAATAATCCAATCTCCATGCGCATCGAATACTTGCGCCGCACTCAGGTTGGCGGGCGGATCTCCCGCGGCAATCGTCACAATCGTTCCGTCTGCCGCAACGACTAGATAGCCCAGGAAGGGATCGTGCTGTTGGGTAGCCATGGTAAAGAGGCGGGCATTTTTTACCAGCAATTTGGCAGAGGCGCCGAAGAGCGTATACGGAGAGCAGATGGCAAGGACAACCAGCAGGGCGAGAACGTGACGAGAACGATGCGGCAGATGCGAATTCATTTTCGAGCACGAGCTCCGTTCATTGGTGGAGGCTCCACGACCCGGGTGACGATCCTCATCCAACTGACCACCATGCAAGTCAGCCGGCAACCTGTTTCAGGTCCGCCCTGGCGTTCTCGTAGGTAGTGCTATAGCCAAGTAGCCGCGGTTCGGGCTCAATGCCCTGATGTTGGCAGGCCAGACGATACACCTCGGGCCACCAATTCCAATGTTCCGTGAGACCGTCTTCTTTCCATTTGCTCCAGTCGACCAGGATCTTGGACCACGCTTTGTCGCCATAGGCGATCGTTTCCGCTTGGGAACCAAACTCCGAAACGATCCATTTTCGGCCAATCCTGGCATGCAGAACTTCATCTGCCCAGTCGTAGTCCTGAATCATGGCGGCAAGCGGGTTGGCGGAGTCGACCGCAACCTGCCATTCGTACTGCTTGCCGGTCTTTTTCGGCATGAGCCCCTGCTCGATCGTGTAGAGTACCGCGTGCCGCTCCTTTGCGGTGAGCACTGTGTTCATCCCCAGAGACCAGGTGAAATTGAGCGGAATGTTCGACCAATCGATCCCCATCGAAACAAACCCGATCTCGCCCATCATAGCGTGGCGTGCCTCGTCCCATAGCTGGCGCGTCATGTCACGGTAGTACTCCCAGGGCTTGTCCCTGGTTTCTGTCAGGATGCTGGCCATCATTTCGGGCACGTCGATCTCGCGCATCCGCTTGAAGTAAAGCATGATGGTCTTAGGAAAGGGAGAGATATCCGCATCGAAAATCATTGCCTCTGCGTTGACCCCCATGTTGTACGGATCCTTGAAGCGTTCGTCGCGCTTCGGGATAGGGTCGTATTGGTAGGGAACCGTAGAGTAGTGCCGGGCGACGGTCTCTCCCGTCGGTTTCTTCGTTTCATCGAGGTCTCCTGCGGCGGCCAGCATGCGGTCCAGGATGGCGAGCCACTCCTGAAGCTCCGCGCGAGTTTCCTCTTTTACCAGGCAAGCCACTGCTTCGGCGCCATATTCTTGCACGTCCCGCATTTCCACCAGCGTCAGGCGGCAGATGCGATAGGTCGGATGATCAAAAAGCCGGTTCGTGTCCGCCATTAGCTTCTCTAGCGCGCGGATCAGCGCCGGCATCGCACGTTCGTACAATCCCAACAGCAAGGCTTCCGTGCTGGGTGTCGCCAATATCTCATCGAAGAACAGGTCGAGCGAGGTATCTGGAGATGTTTCCAATCCATAGGGAGGTTGCCTCATTTCACGAACGCGAGCGGCAAACTCTCCGACGTGCTCGGCACAGTAGTGCGCGTGCAGGCTGAACGCCATCTTCAACTCGTAGATCGGCATGCTTGTAATACGCGACACGAAGATCCGGTGGAGGTTCTTTAAAGACCAATGCAGCCGTTTCAAGCGGGCAACGGATTGGGTGACGGTTAGACCAGTCGTGGCAGCTTCGCCCATCGTCTGCAGGCCCACCAGAGGTGGTAACCCAGCGAAACCCGAATAAGAATCCACCGGAATTCGTGCCGGTTGCTGTGAAGTCTCGGCCTGCGTCATGGTTGTCACCTCTTACCAAAGGCTATTGATTCGGACTGCCTAAGATTCTGTGGCCAGTTCTTCATAAGGGTAGTCTTGCCGGGCAAGTGTGTCCTCTCATTGATTGACCACTATGGGTACGAAATTGGCACCAGTTCTGCTGAAATGTTTGATTTTTTGTTAAATCAGTTACACTATGCGCGTGAAACCCTATTTTGAGAAGGTCGCATCTGGGCCCTCTTCTTTCCGTGCATTTGAGCGGAACGATCCGGAGTTTCCTTTCTACTGGCACTATCATCCAGAGTACGAGTTGACGTTTATCACGGAGAGCCAAGGCCAACGCCTGGTAGGCGATGGCATTGCCGACTATGGCCCCGGGGATCTGGTTCTGATCGGCCCAAACGTGCCCCACAGTTGGCGCTCTGGTCCTGTGAAATCGAGTGTCGAAGAGATTCATCGCGCGGTGGTGGTACAGTTTCGCTACGACTTTCTTGGCGAGCATTTCTTCGAGCTTAAAGAGATGGAAGGGGTCGCTCATCTTTTGCGCCGCTCGTCGAGTGGTCTTGCCTTCGGTCATACAAAGATGGGACGCAAGGTTTCCAATTACCTTGCACGGCTTCCGCATCTGTCGCCGGCGAAACGATTGGTGATGTTACTCTCTGTGCTTTCCGATCTGGCGAGGGAGGGTGACGCACGGGTTCTGTCCACGTTGAAGGTAAAGCCTATTTGCCGCGTTGCCGACCAGCAGCGGATCGATGCGATCTGCCTCTACTTAAATGAAAATTTCAGTGAAGAGATCGACTTCGCAAAGCTCTCGGCGCGCTTTCACATGGATCAGGCTTCCTTATGCCGCTTCTTCAAGCGGGCAGCCGGACGTACCATGACCGCCTATGTGAACGAGCTCCGCGTTGGAGCTGCCGCCCAACTCTTGATCGATACAGACGAGAGCATTCTCGAAATAGGCTTCCGGGTCGGCTTCGGCAACTATTCGAATTTCAATCGCCAGTTCAAGCGGATAAAAGGCTTTGGCCCTCGGACACTTCGGCGGCAATTCTCGTCAGAGCCGTCGGTGGAGAGTCCCTTCGAAGAAAGAGCACCGTCCTTGCCTGTAGACTCGCTGGCCAGGAAAAACGGGAAAATGGGCCTTCAGATCGGACAACTCAGCTAGCTCATTCCACGGTCCGTCAGCTTTGCACTTGGCACGGTAGGGAAGAAGGCGTTGACCTCAGGAGGCCTGGGGGAAATCTGCAGATAACACCGGTGAGCGGAGACCCCGCGAAATGAAATATCGAGGGCCCCAAACCACCTAAGGGTTAGTGGATATGGGGCCCCTCGAGCCGAGTTAAGCCGCGACCATGCCGTGGGGATCGAGCACGAACTTTTTCGCCGCCCCTTTATCGAAGTCCTTGTAGCCCTGGACCGCTTGATCCAAGGTCACAACGGTGACGTTGACAGCCTTGGCGATTTTGATTTTGTCGTGCAGGATCGCCATCATGAGTTGCCGGTTGTACTTCATTACCGGACATTGACCGGTGGTGAAGACATGGGACTTCGCCCATCCCAAGCCGATGCGAATGCTGAGGTTTCCTGTCTGGGCGCTCTTGTCGGCCGCGCCCGGATCTTCGGTCACATACAGTCCGGGAATGCCGAGGGCTCCGCCCGCGCGGCAAACCGTCATGAGCGAATTCAGCACCGTCGCAGGGACTTCCGTCTTGGCGTCGTGACCGTGACCGCGGGCTTCGAAGCCCACGCAATCCACCGCGCAGTCCACTTCTGGAACCTTGAGGATCTGCGCAATCTGATCGCCGACCGAGGCATCCTTGGAGACGTCTACAGTTTCGCAGCCGAAACTCCTGGCTTGCGCCAGCCGCTCCGGAACCAGGTCGCCCACGATCACGACCGCGGCGCCCAGCAGTTGACAGGCCGCTGCGCATGCCAGACCGACCGGTCCGGCCCCGGCAACATAAACCGTGGCCCCCGGACCAACGCCCGCACTGACGGCGCCATGATAGCCGGTCGGCAGAATGTCAGACAGGCAAGTCAGGTCGCGGATCTTCGCCATCGCCTGCGCTTTGTCGGGAAATTTCAGCAAGTTGAAGTCGGCGTAAGGAACCATGACATAGTCAGCCTGACCACCCACCCAGCCGCCCATGTCTACGTAGCCGTATGCCGCGCCTGGCCGTGCTGGATTCACATTCAGGCATATGCCGGTGGCGCGTTCCTTACAGTTTCGACAGCGGCCGCAGGCGATGTTGAAGGGCACCGAAACCAGATCGCCGACCTTGATGAACTCGACGTCCCGGCCGGCTTCGATCACTTCGCCGGTGATCTCGTGTCCCAGGATAAGTCCTTTGGGCGCGGTGGTACGGCCCCGGACCATGTGCTGGTCGCTGCCGCAAATGTTGGTGGAAACGATCTTGAGAATGACGCCGTGTTCGCATTTGCGGTTCCCGAGTGCTAATTTCGGGTAAGTCGATGCTGTGGATCTCCACGACCCCGGGGCCCATATAAGCTACTCCACGATTGCTTGCCATGTGTGTAATCTCCTTGGATTTTTTTGCTGGGTTTGATTTTCGTCCAGGTACGCGCGTTCGTTTTTGACGCTGATTCTTGCGTTGTTTGCCGGACTGAAAATGTGGACAGGATTTTTTTTTATTTTGTCTGCGGCTGCGAATATACGCGCACAGCCCGGCAAGTTCAAGTGACCCGGTCATGCACCCCTGCCGAGGGGTAAACGTTCGCGAGCGCCGTCTGGGCCTGCCCATTCGACTATTCGATGGATGGTTCGATGAGATTAAACGACGTGTTCAAGCTGGCAAGCTCGATTTGGCGGCTCTTCAAGAATACTCGGCCTTACGAAAAGTTCCATTCTTCAGCTTCGCCCTGATGGTCGTAAATCCGGACCAGGGAGCAGCGATCAATCGCCCTCCCCACACGGTTTCAAAGGTTCAGTAGAGCCGCTCGGCGGGAGAGGCTTCTGCGACATGAAACATCGTCCCGCAATCAAGAGATGACTTAGCTCTTCGGCGTCACGTGAAATAGGCCACCCGTCGTCGAATCCTCGACCATCCACAGCGAGCCATCGGGCGCGACCTCTACGTCGCGGATGCGATGACCAACATCCCAGCGTTCGGCTGGCTTCGCGCCGCCCTGACCATCGAAGGTAATGCGATTAAGCGTCTTGCTCCCCATGCCGCTGACCAGGGCAGAACCCTTCCACTGCGGGAACATCGCGCCGTTGTAGAACATGAGATTGCCTGGCGCGATGACGGGCGTCCAGTAGATGACCGGCTTGGTCAAGTCAGGCCGTGTATCCGGACTGGGTATAGGCACTCCGTTGTAGTTAGTCGCGTAGGAGACCAGCGGCCAGCCATAATTCTTGGTGGGCTCGATCAGGTTCAGTTCATCGCCGCCCTTGGGGCCATGCTCGATCTCCCACAACCGGCCGTCCGGCGCGAAGGCCAGGCCATAGGGCGTGCGGTGTCCGGAACTCCAGGTCTCCTCCAGCGTTAGGTTCGGCCCAGGGAAGGTATACGTTCTCAGGACCGGAGCAGTCTTTGCGGCCTCAGTATCCTTAGGTGGGTCGATCACAGGCACGCTGGCCGCGCCCTTCTTCCCGGCCATCGGATTGCCTCGAGCGGGCTTGCCATCCAACGTCAGGCGCAGAATCTTGCCAAGTGGCTGATTCGGATCCTGAGCCGGCGTCATGCGCTGCCGGTCGCCAACCGTCAGGAATAGATAATGTCCATCCGGGGAAAAGGCTACTGCTGCACCGAACTGTCCTCCATTGCCCCTCTCGCCGTCGCGCCAGATCACCTTGAGATCTTCGAGGCTCGCCGAATCCTGTCCCAGCGCCAGCTTGGCTTTTGCAAGAGCCAGGCTCGAACCGCCCTCGCCCGGCTCCGAATACGTGAGGTACACGCTGTGATCCTTGGCGTAGTGCGGCGAGAGAAATACACCCAACATGCCCCCCTGTCCCTTGTGAAGAACGGCCGGCACATTCGCGACTGGCGTCTTGGCTCCCTGCTGGGTGACCAGCTCCATACCGCCGACCTTCTCAGTGATCAGCATGCGGCCGTCGGGCAGAAAGGCAATCCGCCAGGGTAGATCGAGGGTCGCTACCTGGACCATGTTGAAAGGCAGGCTAGGCTCGGGCTGCTGCTCGCCTGCATTGATCTGCGCATTTGCTTGGATTCCCGCCAAAGCCAGAAAGAGCCCCGCGATCACGAACTGTTTCATCTATTTTCCCTCTACCTGTATGGATTGGTCCGGCGCTGGCAAACCCGTAATCCCTCTAAACCTGTGAGCAGGCTAGGGGACGCAGCACGAGGCTTGTTATGTTTGATACCGTTGGCGGGTCTAAGTTGAACCTCGAGTCGGCAGAGAGCTTCTTCCAGTCAGGATCGGCAGAAAACTTTTCCCAGTCTGCCTCAAGCGCGGTCATATCAGGAAAGCTGAGCATATAGGTGAGATTCGGCATATCCGGTCCGACCAGTGTGTCCGCGTAAAAAACTCCCGCAGCGCCGGCCTTGGCGAAAAAGTCGAACTCGCCGTTATGAAACATCTCGACCTTTCGGACGTGATCCATGTTTGTCGGCGACTGATACACGCGAAGTTGATAGATGCGCTTTCCCTTGGTTGCGGCGGAGGCTGGAGGAGTGACCTTGGGATATCCCGGAAATGCGCGCAACAGGGAACTCTCTATGCGAATGTAGGGCGGCGTGGCGGCAGGAGCATCCCAGAAAGGCGCAGCTGCCTTCATAAAAACATCGTCCTTCGCCAACTCGAGGTCAGCTGTCACTAACGTCTCCAGCTTCGAGCTCGGCATCAGCAGGTAATACGAGGGGCTATCTGGTCCGAGATAAACAGAGAATGCTCCGACTGGCCCGATGCTTAGCCGGTTCAGTGCCGGAATCAAAGCCTCGGCAAAAAAAGCAGTCGTGAGCTTTACGCCCGGCCCGTTCGCCAGATGGTACCGGCGCAGATCCATGTACTGCGGCGCAGATTTGTCCGCAGTCGAGCTTACCTGGGCAGATAAGTCAGCCGCGGTAGCAAGCGAGAGGGCAGAAGCAGCGAGTGAGCCGGAAAGAAAATTGCGACGATCCATGATGTCTCCTTGCATCTAGAAAGTTTTAGTCCAAAGAATTTCGTGGTGACCATATACAACGTTCTTCCCCCGGCCTTGGGAAAGGATGGTCGTCAGAGAGGCTGCGGCGATGATGGCGGCAATGTCTTTTGCGTGGTGCTTTCGCTGGCAAAAATGTGTACTGTACAGTACAGTACATCATAGGCGTTCTGATTACAACTCCATAGAGTCGCGTAATGCAGCGTAAGGTGAAGAAATAGGACGCCAAATGTTGCCGGGACAGGGGACCCAGCGAAGATTTTTGCCTGCATTCAGGAACGGAAAGAGAGATGAATGCCTAACAAGCGGTCGCGAGGAGAGGCTCGAAACAGCAAGCTTCAAAAAGTCGCAGCGGACTTGTTTCTGAAACGCGGCTATGAGGGTGTCACGATCGACAAGATCGTCGAGTTGGCTGGCGGCTCGAAGAGTACCGTTTACAGCGAATTCGGGGGGAAGTGTGGGCTGTTCATCAGGAGTATCGAAAACCTGTGCCGCGAGGCCAATAAACCGCTCGCCAAGATTGACTACACAGGATTGAACCTTGAAGCGAGCCTCAAGAAACTCTCTTTTCAGATCCTGAAGCTCATCACCGCAAAACGGTCCGTGGAGCTTCATCGTCTCGCTATCGGAGAGGCTCTGAACTGTCCTGAAGTGGGTGAGGTATGGTACACGCACGGTCCCGCCAAAACAGCATCGTTCATACGATCCCTGTTGGAACGCCGTCGCGAAGAGCTGCGAACGACAACGATTCCAATCGACCGGATCGCGGTGATCCTTCACGACTCTTTGACCGGAGACATCCTCTACCGCCGGTTGGCAGGAGTCGGTAAGCATGAATCCGATGCTGAGCTCGAGCGATTGGCTTGCGCCGCAGTCGATCTCATTTTCGGGACAGATCGTAGCGGTGCTTCTTAAGGGCTTTCATGTTCGGAGAGGGCGCTCCGTTCCTTTGCAGGACACTGGAGCCACGTCGCCGGCGTACTCGCGGGAGACCGAGAGATGAAAGTGTCGACAGGTGTCTGGCCTCTCAACAGAACGCCCACGGGTAGTAACGGTTCCCGGCTGGAGGATCTACAATTCATCAATCGGCTACTGTCAGAGTTGCCAAATACTGCTGGCGCAACTGCTCATTGCTGACCAACAGTTCTGCGACTAGTCGCTGCAGGCGTGCATTTTCCCTCTCCAGGTAGGCAGCCCGGCTCGACTCGTCGCTGGTGATCGCCTGATGATCCAAGAGAGAACCCTCCTTTTCTTTGTTTTCAACTGCCCCGTTCCCGCGCACGGCGTGCCCCCTTTTCCCAATCATCTCCGGCAGGCGCGTCTTGCGCACTAAAAGGAGAGAGCCCCTTTGCGAGTATTGCCAAAGGGGCCCATCGACCTTGAACGTTCCGGGTCGAACCTACTCGCCAATCGTAGTGCTGTCCTCAACCTTATGCTTTGGCTGCTTATCCAGGTTCGGCGTGGCCAGCGTCTCATACTGTATTGTTCGCAACACATGGTGCGATCCGGCTACATCAAAGGTCAGACCGACTCTAGGATTTCTATCGTTGTCTGCAGGCATCAGGATCCAAGTCATCGACTGGCTTGGCTTCCCGATTTTGCGCAGCGTCACCATCGACCGTGTCCAGTCGACTGCGACTGAATAGGCACCCGCTTCATAAGCATGGTTTTTGGCCACAAAGCTGAAAGGCACATCCACCGTTTTCTGTTCGGCTGCAAAAGCCGCGGTGGTGCAAAGGGCGGCGGATAGAAGAACCAGGTTCCTGAAGCGCATTAGCATGGGATTTTCCTCCGAGAACCACGCTAACTCTTCACCATGCCCTTAGGTGTCAAATTGCCGTCGAGTTTTCGTCCAAATGTTGTTTTGCCAGGCCATTTCAATAGGAAAACCGCAGGTCGGTGTCCGGTGGTGTGGTGGCTTCCAAGTTGTGAAAACTGTTCAATCAAGAGGACGCACTGGGCGGACCCTGCTTAAAGCACTTTCGCAATTACTTCGGCCCGAGCAAGCTCGCGAGGTGTGGTTTTCCTTGGGGAAAACCACAAAAAAGTTGTCTGCTCTCTGCCGGGTTGCACGGCTCAGCGACGACGAGTTCATTTACGTGTGGAAGCCTAAGGCATGAATCGGGCGTGGCCCGCAGGCCTATGAAGGGTCGGTCGAAAGTGTTTGCCTCAGCGGGCTTCTGTACCGGAGAAAAAAACAGCAGGTCCCTCCACCAGGCTACTCCGGATTTCCTGTCGAGCTTGGTGGCTTTAGTCGCGTAGCAGGAAATCCGGGTTCGCTTTGGTCGGGATGGCAAGTCTATTGTGCCCGCAGTACTCGCTGACGAACCCAATTTTCATCGTTACGATCCCTTCTCTCCCTGTAAAACGGTGATTGATGTTTGGCAGGAGCAATGTCTACTCATACTTCGACGACAGAGAACCCTACCTGCATGAGAAACACCCAGGAACGCTTTTTATTCCGCATTTGTCGCTGACCCAAGACAGAAGGTCCCATCTCTGGGTGCTTAGCAATCCCTTGCAGTGAGGGTCAAGCGGCCTCGCTGGCATTAGGAGAAACTCCGTCCGTACCCGAAAAGGCCCCATCAGGACACAATTGAAACCATGATTGCCTCGTCTGTCCGTTTAACGGAGCAAACTAAAATCCATTATCCTGGACATTTCCCCGATGGCGCTTGACCGGCACAAACTGTGACGCTACACCAGTTAAGACGCACCCCGCAGGTGCGTTTTCTGGTCTTGCGATGACTCCAATTTCCCGGCGCAATCTCATCAAGCTCGGTACAGCCGCAGCATGTCAGATAGGGGCCATCGCCCCGGCCCAAGCCACCCAGGCGATAACCTCGACGGAAGACTGGCTTGCAGAAGCTGACGACGCAGACCGCTCAACCGCGGAGCCAAGTTTCGCAGCCGCAGATTTATGGTGGCCGGAGCAGCGCAATGTATGGACACCCATTGGCTGGAAGGATCACTATTTCCGTTTCAATGTCCTGTACAACGGCACGATTATTTGCGAGCCCTGTCCGCACTTCGCGCCCGTGCGCCCGCACGCCTTGCGTTGGGAAGGAAAGAGTCTTCAACTCAATTTCACTCCGGACGCCGATGAGCCCCCTCCTTTGCCGGCTGAAGTTACTCAGCTTTGGCGGACTGATGGAGGCGTTGGCATTCAAGGTTGGAACAGCAACCATGCCACGCCTCTGCTTTGGACAGAGTGGCGGCTGCAAAATGGTTTGGTGGTCCGGCAGGAGATCTTCTCTCATATCCCGGGTGCCGGGCCAGTCGTAACGGGCGTCGAGTCCCACTACGCGTGGATTCGGCTCGCGGTGACCCACGTGGATGAGATACAGGCAGCCAACTCCGTGCACTTCGCCGTCCAACTCAGCAAGGTCTATTACCGCCACGTCGAACGCTATCAATGGGAAGATGGAATCACGATCAACGTTGAGGCCAAGAACGCCCCTTATCACAAGGAATTACGAGCCGAGAAATTTCAAAAAGACAGCAACGCGGGTCTAAGACTCTACGAACCAGATGGCAAAATCCGCCTCATTGCCCTTGCCTCCGGCTCGAACAAGGTTTCCTTCCAGGCAACGCCAGTCAACAATGTCGATGGATTGAATATCGAGTTAGCGGGAAAAGTGGGCGAGTATGTTGATCTGCTACTGCCCTTTTTGTCAGAGGACAAAGCTAATGTCGATGCGGAGCAAGCACTGGGATTTCACGGTGCGCTTGCCCAGAGCGACGTATATTGGTCCGGCAATCCAGCCGGCGTCGCGACTGTCCACGTTCCCGAAGACTATATCAATCGCGTCGTTAGCCAGGGCATCAAGCTTGCCCAGGTCATCGCGGAGAAAGACTATATCAACGGCGACTACACGTTTCTGACCGGGTCGTGGGGCTACGACAATCTGTGGAGCACCCCAACCTCCATGACCAGCCATATGTTTCTCGACCCGCTCGGATACAACCAGTGTGTCGAACAGCACATTGAGCTATTCCGTAAGCATCAAGGCAGCGTCAAGCCCCCGGGTCCGTCGTACAGCCTGCACCCCGGTTATTTCAGCACTCCTGCCACGCTGACGGCGTTCAATTGGTTGACCGATCATGGTGCGATCCTGCACCAGGTCAGCACGCATGCTTTGCTTTCCAACGATCCCAAATTTATTTCCATGTGGATCGAAGCGATTGTAAGAGCCTGTGACTTCATCAAGGACTCCTGCGCGAAGCCGAGCCCAGGCGCGGTTGCCGGGCTGCTCCCGCCGGCTGTCGCTACGGACGATCTCATTCCAACCCAAGCGGTCTATAGCCTGGCATGGAACTACAAGGGGCTAACCACCGCGGTAAAGCTTCTCAAACGGATCCACCACGCCCGCGCCACGGAGATGGACGTTTTCGCAAATGAGTACAAGGTTACGTTTGTAAAGGCATTTCGTGAACGTGCGGCTTCCGGGCCTGAGTGGACAGATTCGACCGGGAAACGGCACCCAAAGCTACCTACGACCCTCTCCGACCAGGAGATGCCTTATCACTCCTTCTCCGCAGCCTTCTATTTGGATAGCGGTCCGATGGTTCTTGTTTGGGCGGGTCTTATGCAGGCCGAAGATGAACTCATGCGCTCGTCCGTTCTCTTTTTCCGCGAAGGTCCTGACGTCCAGTTATATGGCTATCGGCCCAACCCATTGAATCGCCCGGTACTGATCCACGAGATTTCCAGTTGCGAGCCGTGTTATAGCTGGAACATCTTTCATTCCTGGCAACTGGGTGATCGACATCATTTTCTGGAAGGCATGTACAGCCTTTTTGCTGGAAGCATTTCCAAGCAGACCTATAGCGCTTGCGAACACCGGCATGGGATCCAAAGTCTGCAATCTTCTACCTACTTGGCCTTCTATTGTGCGCGGCTGGCGGTGATCGATGATGAGATTGGCGAAGGGGAACTGCATCTACTGCGGCTATGCCCACAATCCTGGATCACATCCGAACAGGAGACTGCATTTGAAAATATGCGTACATTGTACGGGACGGTCAGCTTGCGCTTTCGCCTGACGGCGGATAAGCAAACCCTGGCGGTTCGATTTCTTACCAGCTGGCATCAGCAGGCTCCAAGAGTCATCCTTCATACCCCGCCGGGTCGCCGCAACCTCCGCGTCGTGGTAAATGGAGTGCGGTATGCTGCGACACCTCATATCGTCTTAGAACAGGCGAAGCAGAGACCGTGACCACGCCGCGTTGAACTGGAGGGATGGCCGTGGATGCCCTCCTGCACTGGCCCTGTCTTGGGGGAGAGCGTTTCTATAGAGAATCCGGACATTTTGCGTTTTTTTTCCGAGGTGTTGGATAAGGCAATCCAGCTCGAAGCACATCGTCAATGCTTCATCACTCCGGCAATCTGCTGGCGAGTCTTTCTCTCCGCCGCCTGCCGTTCGGGCTCGCTTAAATTCTCCAACAGCCGCAGCGCATGTTGCGTCAGTTTCACGCCCTCATCGCGCGCGCCCCGCCGCATGGCAGTCCCCGCCGCCGCGCATAGCGCCTGAGCCGCGCGCGCCCACTCGGCTGCCGCCTCGAAGTGCATGGCCAATTCGCTGGAGACATCCATTTCACGCCCGGCAAACAGCTTCTCCAACTTCTCCGCCACCCGTAAATGCCGCTTGGCGCGGCGTGCTGGCGATTGCCTGGCCCGCAGCACTTCGCGATACAACCCATGGGCGAACACATAGAAGGCGGAGCGCGTCCCGTCCGGCAATTCATCGTGCCCTGCGGGATGGAGGAAATGCAGCCGGCGCGTCAGCTTCTCATACTGATCTTCGATCTCCTCCAGATCGACATCCAACGCCGCCGCGGCTGCCCATGCAGGGAAAATTACACCGATCAAGCTCGCAGCTTCGAGCAGGCGCTGGTCGGCTGAGTCCAGCCGGTCAATCTGCATCTCGATCATCTCGGAAAGAGCCGTGGGCACTCCTATGTCGATTTCCGCCAGCGCCGACCGCAACTGCCAGACGCCGGCTTCCTGCCGTATAAAACCTTGCGCGATGAGGTGCTCAAGCATGGCAATCATGAACAGGGGATTGCCCTCGCAATGCTGGTGGACGAAGCTGGCCAGCCCCTTGGGGAGCCTGTCCTGATTCGATTTCTGCGCGTTCGATTCCTGGACCTTCAATTGCAGGACCAGGTATTCCCGCACCGCGTCCCTTTCCAGCGGACCCAGGGACACATCCGCGCACAGCTTGTGCGTAACCAGATCCTGCTTGAGGCGCTTCAAGGGATGCTGGCCCGCACTCACCTCTGCCGGCCGGTAAGACCCCAGCAGGCACAACCTGGCGGCTTGGCGGCGCCGCGCCAGCGCCGAGATCAAATCCAGCGTCGAGAGGTCAGCCCAGTGCAGGTCTTCGAAGACGAAGACCAGCGTTTTCTCAGAAGCCATGACTTCGATGGCATCGCATATCTCGTTCAACATCCGCTCGCCCCGCACCGGAGCGGCCATCGGCGAAGCGTCGTTATGCAGCGCAGCCAGCTGCGTATACCAGCTCGGGGCCTTCTGCTGCATCACGTGCGCGTATTTCTTGCCCTCGTTAGGCGAGCAGAGCTGTCCCAGAGCTTCGATCACCGGATAGTAAGCTTCTTTACCGGCGAACCCCTCTACGCACTGGCCGCGCGCAATGCAGACGTGGTCATCGCTACACTGTTGCCGGCAGAACAGGTCGATCAACGCCGTTTTTCCAATGCCGGTTTCCCCGGTGATGAAGATCACCTGGCGATCGCCCTTGGTGGCATGCGTTAGCAGCCCGTTGAGCCGCTCAAGCTCCTGCGTCCGTCCTACGATGTGCCCAGGCTGCGGATTAGATTGCGGTCGAGGACTGTCCGACGCCCACCCGCCGTCATCTTCGACCTGCGCCAGGAACCAATAGCCGCGCCCCGGAACAGTCCGGATAAATTGCGGGCTTTCTACACTGTCTCCCAGCAGCTTGCGCAGTTCGAGCACATAGGTGCGCAACACCTGTGGCTGCACATACGTCTCAGGCCACAGTTTCTCCAGCAACTCATCGTACGTCACCAGCCTCTGCGGGTTCTCGACAAGATAGCGCAACACGGCAAACGGTTTCGGAGTCAGGTCGATCCGCGTGCCGTTTTGCCACAGGCATTCGTTCCTGATGTCAAGTTGAAAGCAGCCAAATTGCTTCATTGCATTTCAGGATGGATAAGGCTTCCTTTCGAAGGAATCTTTGCTGTATCGCGGATTCGGGGGGGCTTCATGCCCGGGCCGAGCGAACGGCCGCGGCCAGCTCTGTGAGTAGGCCATGTGTTTCGTTCCAATCGATGCAGGCATCGGTGATGCTCTGCCCGTATACCAGTGGCTTGCCGGGCACCAACGTCTGCGCGCCCGCCACCAGATTGCTCTCGAGCATAACGCCCAGGATGCGACGGTCTCCTGCGGCAATTTGGGCAGCGACATTGCGGCACACGAAGCCTTGACGGGTGTGGTCCTTGTTGCTGTTGGCGTGGCTGCAATCGATCATGATACGCGGCGCGACGCCGGCTTTTTCCATCTGCTCTGCAGTCTGGGCCACAGCGGCAGCGTCGTAATTCGTTGTCTGCCTGCCGCCGCGCAGGATGATGTGACAGTCCGGATTGCCCGCCGTAAACAGAATTGCCGACTGCCCCGTCTTCGAGTGCCCGAGGAAGGTATGCGGGTGCCCCGCGGAGACAATCGCTTCAATCGCAATTTGCACGTTGCCCGAGGTTCCGTTCTTGAAGCCGACCGGGCACGAAAGCCCTGACGAAAGCTGTCGATGCACCTGGCTCTCCGTCGTGCGCGCGCCAATCGCTCCCCAACTCACCAGCGAGGCGACATATTGCGGTGAGATCATGTCGAGAAACTCGGTCCCGGCGGGCACGCCCATCTCTGCGAGATCCAGCAGCAGGTGTCGCGCCAGCCGCAACCCCTCGTTGATGCGGAATGTTCCGTCGAGATGCGGATCATTGATCAGCCCCTTCCAGCCGAGGGTGGTGCGCGGCTTCTCAAAATAGACTCGCATGACAATACGAAGCTCTTTTGAGAACTCGGCAACGGCGCTTTTGAGCAGGCCCGCATATTCTCGCGCCGCCGTGGTGTCGTGAATGGAGCACGGGCCGACAACAACCAGCAGCCGGGAATCGCTGCCTTTTAGAATGCTGACAATCTCATTCCTTGCTTGAAAAACGGTCGAGGAAGCCCGCTCAGTCGCCGGCAACTCTTCTTCTAGAAAAACCGGTGGAAGGACGACTTTGGTTGACTGAATACGAAGATCATCAGTGGGAAAGAACATGGTTACTCTTAATTTAGCAGCCTTCGCTGTATCCCTGCCCTATCGGGCGGGCAGGACATGCGAAACTGCGGGACGGAAACTGCGAGACCTGGGAAACCCGGAGACCTGGTTCCCACTCTTGCTTCTGGTCGAGTCAGCCGCCCGGCATACCTATTCGGATTCTGGCTTAGACCTCTTGACGCAGGTTTGCGCGCAGCGTGAGCGAGCCGTCATCGTTCAGCTTCTGGTGACAAGCCCAGCGCACGGGATAGCGCATCCCCTTCACCTCAATCTCAGCTCTCAGCTTCAATCCTTTCCAATCCGTGATGTGCGGAAGCACGAACTGTGCCTGCCGAATCTTGCCTGGTAACGGATAACCGGCGTCCAGACAGCCGCTCTTGAGCACCTTTCCCTCCTGGTTCTCCACCGTCACCCTCAATACGCCCGGAACACCCGCGATACCGTCATTTGCGAAACCGATAATGAGCCCGGTGTAGGTATCTTGCTTGTAGCTCCAGATGAAAGACGGCCTCACCCGATAGCCAATGCGCCGGCTGATCCGGTCGAACGCCGCCGGATAAGCCTGGTAATACGTCATCAGGTTCTTTGCGTTGATCTGGTGAAAGTTCCACAGCGACCAGTAATTCGCCCCAACATCCATCACATGCGCGATCATGTTCTCCGCGGGCGAGATCCCTTCGAACGCCGCGCGAGGATCGGGAGGTTTCCCCGGAATCCCCTGCTCGAGCAATGCCGCGATCCAGGGTGGGCGATTGTTGAGCGCTTCAATCTGCTCGTTCTCAATGAAGATGGTATCGCTGCGAATCCAATTGTTGCTGCGGACCGTGCGGTCTAACAGTTCTGAATTACCCACCCGGCTAAAGTCCGGTTGCGTATTGGTGAGTAGAGGAGTTTTCGAAAAATGCTCGAGCTGGACTTCGAGCATATGGCTCCAGGTGCGCTCCGCAGTCAGATAATCAGGGAAGGGATTGTTGCCAAAAGGCCAGGTGTGGCCTTCCCCCCAAAAGCCGTACATGAAGGTGTCCATAAACTCGATCTGCGGATTGCCATCAAATTCCGCTCCCAATAAGCCAACCAGCTCCTTGAATGCCTGCTGAAAAAAAGGATCGTCATACCGCGGCTGATAACGCGCATGGGGGTTCTGCAAGTATCGCTTCGCCTCAGCTGCGTTTTCCTGATCGCTAAGCACCAGATCGACTTTCGGCACTTTGTCCAGGACGAAATCCGGGAGCGCCGCTGCGTGGGTATAGTCTGGAGCGCACATCTGCACGCGGAATCCGACCCGCTTGTTGTGGGTCTTCGCCAATGCAAAAACCTGCTTCACATAATCGGGCAGCTCCAGCCGGCCAGGCCGCGGCTGTACTTCCCGCCAGGTCGGGCGGATATAAAGCTGCTCGCCCAGCGGAAATTGAACCAGCTCTTCGATCGCCCGGGGAATATCGTCCGACTTGATTTCCTCCGTGCCACTGTCTGCGGTGATGTAGGTGACCAGGCCCTTGCCATAGTTCGGCACCACCTCTTCTGAAGGAGTCGTCGTCATCACCACATCGTCCGTGGGAATCAGGGCATCCGGTGGGTATTGAGGGAAGGGACCCTGATTCAGCCGATCGGTCACCAGCGGACCCGAACCGAAGTCGTAGTTTGTCCAGTTATGAGCGGCAACTTTTCCCTGCGCCTTACCGATTCCAAGTTCCGCAGCAACCGCAACAGCGACAGTGCTTTTTAGAAAATCTCTACGCTGCATCGGAATAATCTCCTCTTATCCTTCAATAGAGCTTCGGGCGAGTTGGCTGGAACTCCGGGCTCAGGGCAAATTACATCCGACGCTGCGGTATCGCTATCGAAACCGGACCATCGAACCGTTACCATTTATATCGTTTCATTTCGTTTTTTAGCACAACGCAGTGGCATATTCTGGGGAATATCATGCGAGCGCGCGGAAAGCGCTGGGCAGGTGATGTGGGTTGAAGAGACAAAGAGGCTGTCAGGCCTGAAAACCGGCCGATTTTCCAGTCGAGGCTGCAAAATCATTTGACTTTCAAAATCTTTCCTTGTATTACGAATGCTTGCGGTCGTTTCACTCAAGACTACGGAAAGGCTCCTGTTTTTGAAGGGTACGAGGTTCAGCCGTGCTTTAAACGGCTGCAAAAACATCGGGCTTTAGAGGGTTCTCACGCAGAGGCTCTCGCACCTGAGGTACTGCTTTCCTGCCCGGTGCAGAGTTTTTCCTCAGTCTGCTATTTTTCGAACCAGGAGAAACGTTTTGCGATTTGATCGTAAGATCCTTCGATCGCCGGCGGCCATCAAGGCAATCAGCTGCTGGATGGTTCTCACCGCTTTGTTGACGTTTTCTTCGCTCCCGATGCCGCGGCTGCGGAGACTTCAATCACCCAGCCACAGATTCAGGGCGGCCATCTCCGCGTTGAATTTGATAACCGCCTGCGCAGCCGGGTGGTCGCCCGCTTCGACAATAAGGAGACGGTGTTGGGCCCGTTCACCGCCTCTGAAACGCTGACCACCACCGGCAAGCTCTGGACCGAATTCGTGCTCACCTCTCAGAAACAAGCGCCTATAAAAGACGCATTCGGAGAAGGGAAGCGGCTCACCATCGAAGGAAAGGCGGGAGCGCTCAAAAAGTCGGTCTCCGTCACCGTATACGACAACTTCCCCACGATGGCGTTTTTCGATGTCCAGTACACCAATACCGGAACTACCGCGCTCGCGGTTAAGAGTTGGACGAACAACGCGTACACGATCAATGCGCAACCCGGTAAGGGGCAGCCGCCCTTCTGGTCTTACCAGAGTGGCTCCTACGAGAAACGGCCCAACTGGGTGCTTACCGCTGCACGCGAATTTTCAGCAGGAGAATTATCAGGGCATGAATGCCAGCGACTACGGCGGCGGTACGCCGATTGTCGATGTCTGGCGGCGTGACGTTGGCATGGCCGTAGGCCACGTCGAGACGCGGCCGAAGCTGGTCTCGCTTCCCGTATCCATGCCCGATTCCGCACACGCCAGTATCTCTGTACGCTTTGCCAAAGAAATCTCCTTGAGCCCTGGGGAAAGCTTTCATACCTTTCGCACCTTCGTCGCCGTCCACCAGGGAGATTACTTTCGCACCCTCACCGACTACCGCCGCTTCATGATGAAGCAAGGATTTCAAATGGCCGCTGCTCCCACCGATGGTTTCGGAGCAATCTGGTGCGCATGGGGATATGGCCGAAAGGTCCAGCCTAAGCAGGTATACGACACCCTTCCGACGGCAAAGCGATTGGGATTCAAGTGGGTCACCCTCGACGACGGTTGGCAGAACAATGTGGGCGATTGGGGGCTTGATCCCAAAAAGTTCCCACACGGAGACGCTGACATGAAAGCCCTGGTGGACCGCATTCACCAGGAAGGATTCAAGGCTCAGCTTTGGTGGTCGCCGATGAGCGCCGTGCCGAACTCGGAACTGCTCCGCGATCATCCCGACTACGAGTTGCTGAACCGTGACGGCTCCACGAGAAAAGTCTCCTGGTGGAACTCCTACTATCTGTGCCCAGCGGACCGCGGCGTTGTCGAGTACCACAAGGCATTGGTGCGGAAAATTTTGGTGGATTGGGGATTTGACGGGCTGAAGCTCGATGGGCAGCATATGAACGGAGTTCCAGCCTGCTACAACCCTGCTCACCATCACGCGCAGCCCGAGGACTCGGTCGAAGCTGTGCCCGATTTCTTTCACGCCATTTTCGAAACCGCGCAATCGGTAAAGCCGGGCGCGCTGGTGGAGTTCTGCCCCTGCGGCACGGGCTATTCCTTCTTCACCATGCCCGACTTCAACATGTCGGTGGCTTCCGATCCGGAAAGCTCTTTCCAGGTTCGTTCCAAGGCGAAAACCTTGAAAGCTCTGATGGGGGATAACGTTCCCTTCTTCGGCGATCACGTCGAACTAAGCGATGGTGGCAACGACTTTGCGTCCACTCTTGGTGTAGGCGGCGTCGTGGGAACGCAGTTCGTTCTTCCGTCTGAGGTTCAAAAGAAAAGCAAATCCGATCTGACGCCGGAGCGCGAGAAGAACTTCGAAAAGTGGCTTGCCCATCTATCGCGAGAAGATGTTGTCAAGAGGACAATATCTCGGGCAACTCTATGACATCGGCTTCGATGTGCCCGAGACGCATGTAATCCGCAAGGACCAGGCCATGTACTACGCCTTCTTTGCCAAGCAGTGGAAGGGAACAGTCGAACTGCGCGGCCTGGAAGACCGCAACTACACTGTCGTGGACTACGTCACGGGAAAAAACCTGGGCACGGTGGCAGGACACAGCGCACATCTGCCGGTTGAGTTCGACGGAAATCTGCTGCTGGAAGTGCGGCCCCAATGAGAGAATCGCTCGTAGCCGTCTTGCTTATCGGTCCCACGCTGATATTGCAGGGACAGGCGCCGCCCCCCACGCCAAATCCTTCCCCCAGCGTTGTGGCCGGCATCCCCGTTAACTACGACGAGGCCAAGGTCGGAAGCTACACATTGCCCGATGCTCTGAAGCTTAACAATGGAAAACCCGTGCGCGACGCGCGAGCCTGGTACTCCAAACGCCGCCCGGAAATCGTTGCCATGTTCGAGACCCAGCAATATGGTCGAGCGCCGGGCAGGCCTACGGATGAGAGCTTCGAAGTCGTCGACCCGGGAACCCCGGCGCTCAACGGAAAAGCGATTCGCAAACAGGTCACCATCTATCTCAACCGTGAAAAGACCGGCCCGGCGATCCATCTGCTCATCTATCTACCCGCCGCGGCCAGCAAGCCCGTGCCGATGTTCTTCAGTATCAATTTCGGCGCGGTGCAAAACGCGGTAGAGGATCCCGGGCATCAAGCCCGAGACTGTCTGGGATCCCAAGACCAACACCCGGATAAGCCCGCCGGCAGGCCGTAATTTCGGCCGGATCGACGCCGAGGACCTGCTCGATGCCGGCTTTGGCGTGGCCACCTACTACTACGGAGACATCGATCCCGACTATCCTGCCGGCTTTGCCAATGGCATTCGCGCGCGTTACCTCAAGCCCGGACAGACGGATCGAGCGCCGGATGACTGGGGCTCGATTGCCGCGTGGGCGTGGGGCATGAGCCGTGTCGAAGATTACTTCGAAACCGACAAGAGCATCGATGCCAAACGCGTCGTGATCCACGGCGTCTCTCGCTTGGGAAAGACCGTGATGTGGGCCGGAGCGCACGACCAGCGCTTCGCGGCCGTCATCGCCAGCTGTTCCGGCGAGGGTGGCGCGGCGCTCAGTCATCGCAACTACGGCGAGACCATCGCCCACCTCACTGCGCCTACGCGATTTCCGTATCAGTTTGCGGCCAACTACGCGAATTACGCGGGCTTCCCTGACAAGGCGCCCATGGATGCCAATCTCCTGATCGCGCTCATCGCTCCCCGTCCCCTGTTGCTGCAAACCGGCAGCACGGACTATTGGTCCGACCCCAAAGGCGAATTCCTCGCCGCAGTTGCCGCCGGTGAGGTCTATAAGCTACTCGGCAAGGAAGATTTGGGCACCGCCGTTTGGCCTGCTGCCGGCCAGCCGATCTTCCATGACCTCGGCTATTACATGCACGAAGGCGGCCACGGCATGGTGTCTTCGGACTGGAAGGTTTACATCGAGTTTCTTCAGAAGACTTTCCAAGCACCCGCCAGCAACTAGCGATCAGGACTGAGGCGGGTGGGTCACCGGGGAAGATGGTTGCGCAGCAGGCTGAGAGGCGCTTGGCAGACCCCAGCGCAAAGGCATTGACTCTACCGTTTCCGACAGCACCATCGTAGTCAACCTCCACCCAACATCGAAAGACCCCTTGTCGGTCTGGTACACCACGAATGATCCACTTCCCAGGATGCTGCCCTAACGCATACGCACCGATGGTCGTTCTGATCAAGAGCACAAGCCTCTGCCGGTCTGGGTGGATTAGAATTGCCCGTCGAGGGACGTGTGATCCTATAGGTGACTCACATGTCTTCACGCAAACTCATGATGAAAACCATCGTACAAATCTCGCTAGACTTCACTTCCATCCACAAAGCTCTCGAAACCGCGCGGCTCGCCGTCCGTGCAGGAGTCGACTGGTTGGAGGCCGGCACTCCCCTCATTGTTTCCGAAGGAATGAACAGTATTCGTACTCTGCGCGCCGAGTTTCCCGGCGTTCCCATCGTGGCTGATCTCAAAGCCATGGATGGCGGTGGGATTGAGGCCCAGATGGCAGCAAGCGCAGGAGCCACCCACGTCGTCGTCATGGAGCGTGCTCATCCGGAAACCGTCAAAGCCATGGTGCAAGCGGCAAAGGATGTTGGTGTGAAGGTCATGGGGGACAACCTCGCTGCCGAGGACAGGGTCGCAGCCGCAAAAAGGCTGGAGGATCTTGGCTGCGATTTTGTCATTCACCATATCGGGTACGATGAACGCCGGGGCCTCGCGGCGATGGGTAAGCCATATCCCAGTCCGCTCGATCAATTGCGAGAGGTCGTGGCGGCGGTGAAGGTGCCGGTCCAAGCGGTTGGCGGTCTTTCGACTGAACAAGCGATCCGCACTCCCGAATTCGGAGCGCGCCTGGTTGTTCTGGGCGCTCCCCTCATTGGCATCGACGCAAGCGATCTCGAAGACCAGCTCCGTCTGATTTGCGACCGGGTTCATGCCTATCAGCACTAGCCTTCCACTGGTCAGCCGAGGTCGCGAATTTAAAGCTTCGCGGCCTTGATTTAAAGGCGCTATGCTATTTCCTGATACGATGCTCGCTCTGTTCGGGCGCGGCAGGTGCTGCCTGATGTGAACAACATCGGAGTGCGGGATGAAACACCGTAACGTCTACATCACGCCAGAAGCGATGGTCGCCCAAATGAAGAGGCGCGCGGGCATTAGAGTCCTGAAAAGGGTCGACGTGCTGGAAATTGCCAGAACCATCGTAGATCAGACGCAGCTCCATACTGAGACGATCTCCATTTTGCAAAGGGCAGCAAGTCGTCTGGAAGAAGCAAAAGCCTGGTACCTGGCGGATGAGATACGCGATCTTATCGAAAAGATCCGAAACGCGGAGGAAGCCCGCTCCTGAGCCGAAACCGACAACAATCAGATTCAACTGATAGGCAGTCACCCGGGATGTATCATCCGGCGGATAGACTTAGGCGCAAGGCTACTCCCGCCGTGATGGTCACAGCTGTTCCAGACGGAGCGGAGTTGGGAGAGCCTGTCACTTTTGTGTTCATGGCAGTCGTTTGTGCAACGGCGATAGAACAAAGAAGAGGATAGATACAGAGAACGGAGGAACCTAGGAACCGGGGCATAGTACACCGAGGTAAGTTAGTTCAATGCATCAAATGGAATGCACGCGCAGTATAGCTGTTGGAGCAAATGATTCGCTCGTTCCCTCAATTTGCCTAATGGTCATATGTACTCGACATTGTCCGCGACAGTAAGATGTGAAATGCTTTGTGCCCGGTTAGTGCCGCGAACTGTTCGCGGCAGGGAGGACGGTTGTGGTGACGGTCATCAGGTGGTAGTTGCCATAAGTCGCGAGGAAGCTCCACTTGAAGCGCCCCCCATCGAGGGACGACGACTTCGAGGAGATGGTCTTGGGAAGCCAGAACTCCTTGCCGTCCATCGTGACTCGCGCATAGTCGATGGACCAGGACCAGGCGACCGGGTGCCCTGAACCCTCATCGTGGCGAGGGCGTCGCTGCTCGAGACGAACGATCTGCATTGAGGATGGATCGATGAAGACACGGCCCGTGGTCGGTTCGGGTGCGGGACATTCGACGCCCGCGGGGAGAGGCGACTTGAGGGCATATTCGAGAACGCGGACGTCGGCGTGGAGAAACAAGATAGAATCGCCGGGTTTGCGGCGCATGTTGGGGAGCAGGTGGTAGTCATAGCAGTCTTTGAACTGTGGGGCAAGAACATTGGGAGCCCGGCTAAACGCCCCGATCAAGATGGCGGGCCCGGTCAGGGACTGGCCTTTGGCGGCCTCATGATGGTCGACATATTTGACCTCCCGGGACTCTACCAGATCGGCGGTTTTTCCATCGGTGCTGACGCGCTTGAGTTGAAAAATGGAGTCGATGGTGGAATCAATGGTGGAATCCATCTCGCTGACGTGGACACTCTGCTTCGCGAGAGGGTTATAGGGTGTGGTTACGCTGGAGACCACATGCTCATCGGCGAAGACATTGGGGATAGAGGATAGGTATCCGAGGACATTGGCCCACACGCGGAGGAGAAGCTCGTTGGTGGCCGGATCGGAAGCCGATGGCGTGACCGGTTGCTGGATGGGAGGGTGTAATGGCGAAGTTTGCGATGGCAAGGATGGCGGAAGGGAACTCGCTTCTGCCGCCGGCTGCCCGATCGGAGTCTGCGATGGTTGAGCCAGTTGGGGATTTGGCTGGCCACTTGGTTGCGGGGCCGGAGCCTGCGGTGGCGGGGGCGGCATCGCAGACGCTGCAGGCGTGCCAGGAATGATCAGCGGGATATCGATCTTGCGGGACAAGGTGGCTAGGCGCTGCTCAGAATCGGTCACCACCTCGCGTATCCGATAGCTGCCGGGCTTCAGTTGAAAGGCCATGTCGACACTTATTCCAGCCCTGAGAAACTCCGGCAACTGTCCATCCGCAACATTTACGGTTGCGTGCCGCTGCTGGGCAATCACCAGATTTTCCTTTTGATCGAAGACACCAAAAACAAAGGTCAACGTATCGAGGTTATGGTCCCCCTCCTTTTGAAGATGGAGTGATTTGGGGTCCGCGTGGGACACCAGGGACAGCTCGTGTGTTTCTCCCTGCCCTTCGGCGACTTTCGCATCCAGAACAACCGGAAACTGTGCGACTTCAGTTTTCGAAAGAAGCGCTTCCCGAATCTCCTCCTGCACTTGATCGGAAGCACTGGAAGCTTCTACCTCTTCGGCCTCCGCCTTTGCCTCAGCTTCATTCCTGGGCGCCAAATAGCTGCGGCGAGCCTGTATGCTGTACCCCTTCTCCGCCAGCTTGACCTTCAATGGGTGAAGTTTGCCATCCAGTTTAAGGTCCTTCGGAGCGAAGGCCAAAATATAGGCGCCGGGAGATCCTGCCAACCGCCCAAATCCGGCCTTCATATCGTTGTTGTTGTGAAAGTATTCACCGCCGGTGCCTTCCGCAACCTGTGCCAATACATCCCCTGCGACCACCTCCCTGTTTTGGTCCATGCGGTGCACAGCTCCACTTGCCGTTCCATTTGACCCTGCGTTGTATAGCAGAGACGGGTCGACCTGGCGCGCGATGACCGCCAGCCCTCTTGGGTCGAGCGAACTGATGACCACCTGTAAATGCAGCGCCTGGTTGATGATTCGCTCTAATTGAAATTGGTTGTCGTCCTGCAACAGGAAGCCGGGGGAACCAAAAATGACGGTTCGCTGGCCGGGCATCTGCGCCGTGTACTTCACCACTTCCTCGAGTTCCCGCAGGTTGGAGCGCGTAAGTATTTCGGCCTGGCCCACAACCTTGAAAGCTTGGCCTAGAAGGAAATTCTTAATAGCAAGTGGATGAAACGATGGCACGCAGTTGCGCGCTATTATCTCCTGGTATGCCAAGCCCCAAGCATTATTGAGGGCGATAATGGGCTCAGGTGGGCCAGACAAAGGCTCCGGCGCCCTGGTTCTCGTCATTTCCAGCGCCTGATAATCGGAAAGGTCTGGGCAGTCATGCCCAGGGCCGGGAGCGCGTCCACTGGCCCGGAGCCTGGACAGGGCTTCATGGATCTGCTTCGGGTCAGAGGTAAAGTCGGAAAGCATTGCCCCCGAAGTAAAGATGGCTACACGATCCGCCGGTTGAAGACTAGCAGCAAGGTAGTCATCGGCGGCCTTGCGTACCTGGACCAAGTCGTTATCGGAGGTGTACTGGTCGTCAAAGTAGAGAGCCAGAAATCGTCCGGGCAACGTGGAGGAAAGAGTCGCGGCCGTTTGTTCTGGCCCATGAGCTGCCGTCGGAGCCGAAGCTGGCTCAACCGCGGCCTCTACCTCAAATTGCGCGATCGACTGCTCCTTGCCGGAATCGAAGAGCTTGAAGTCCTCCTTGCGAAGGCCCTTAACCGGCTTACCCTTCGCGTCACGCACGACTACCCGCACCACCACCAGGTTAGTGGTTACCTTTAACTGGGTTGCAGGTAGGTTGCTTGGAGTGGCGTTGGTCGGGACTTGGGCTCTTGCCGGATGAACGGGAAACACAGAAGCTACTAACAGCGTCGCTGCGATCGCAAGGGATGGGGTAAGGCGAATCCTGAGGCTGAGCATGGACTCTACCCCGACGCGGAGAGTCTAGCATTCTGCAGCAGCGCCCGGCAATGCTAACGCCGTGGGGGATCCCTATCGGGATCCCCCACGGTAAGCGTCAGACCGCGGACGCAGCGCCTCGCATGAAGTGGAAGATGATGGAAATCACGGCCAATATCAGCAAAATGTGAATGAAGAATGCGGTGACGTGGAACACGAAGAAGCCTCCGAGCCACAGCAGCAGCAAAACGAGTCCAAGTCCTAAAAACATAGTTCGCCTCTTTCTACAGTTCGAATGTCTGATGCACGTCGGGTCTGAGATCGGTCGACTACCCGCAGGCCATCGGGGATGTGGCCTCTTCGGGTGGCTCCTGCGGTTGGGGAAGAGTCTGACCGCCGGCAGGCCCGTACTTCGAAAAGTTAGGTGCTCACAACTTAAGAAACGTTGCCTTCTTCGGCAAATTAAGCGCGCAGTTACGGTATTGCCGCAGGTCAAATTTCCGCAGCTTCAAGGAGCAATGGATCGTGCGAGTGAAAGCAGATCGTCGTCGCCCCAATCGTCGCGCGGCTCCGCCGCCGCGCGGGCAAAGGTCCACAGCCGTACACGTTCGTGTTCGATGCCAGCCAGGTCTGCAAAGCTTCGGATCGTTCTATCCGGATCCAGCCGCAAGCGCTCACGACAATTGAGCAGGTGCTGAGTCGCATCGTAGGCGGGATCTCCCACGAACGGCTTGGGGTCGATGACCAGCCACGGTTCACGCTCTGCCTGAAGCACATTGCCTGCGTGCAGGTCGGTCGCCAGTAACACCTCTCTGGTTGCATTGCGCGGCAACTCTGCAAAAAGCCGCAGACCTTCGCGGACCAATCCGATATCGGGCCCTTGCTCGATCTGGCCCAGCGTCTCTTTCGCCCAAGACTCTGTCAGCGTGGATAAGGAGCGAAACGGATGCGGCGTGCACGGCGGGCGCCACAGGCGGCGTAGCAAGCCAGAAATCACCAGGTCCTGATCTTGCTCTGCAAGAGTGCGCAGTGTCGTCCCTGGCTCACAACGCTCCAGCAGCAGGGCGCCGAGTTCGTCGTCGGCCTCAAGCAGCCGCACAGTCGGGTCTCCATCCCAGAAGCGCAGGCCCTGAATTTCGTGTTCTCCCTCCATGTGCGGCATGGCCATTTTGAGCACCGCTGCTGTCCCGTTCGCAACCCGCACAGCTGCCACGTACGAGCAACTCGACTCCTCCGCATCGAGTGGAGCATCCGGCGTTAAAGCCCATACGTGCTCCAAACTTCGTAGGACATCGGGCAGCCGATCAAGCCATGTCGTAAGCTCAGGGCTCTTGCGGCAGTTCGCTGCCAGCCCGGTCGAGATTCTCAGTTCCATGGGAAAGATGGGGCTATTTCACGCCCTTGCTGGGGTCCCAGACGCCTTGGAGCTTGCGCACGTAAAGAATCTGGCCAAGGTGGTACGCGTTGTGCGCTCCCACGTGGGCGACGAGAGAGGCATTCTCGGCCAGCTTCTTGTCATCGGCTGTCTCGACGGCCTTTTCCCAGTCGCTCATCACCTGGTTAAGCTTTTTCACCAGGTCGTCCCACTGGGCAGCGGTGAAATTGTCGAAGGTCTCGTTGTTGTTTCCGTCGAAGGGAGCGGGCTTCTCACCTTTGAAGCGGGTTAGCGCGCGATCGTCCCAATACCACAGATGGTAGGCTAGCTGGCCGACCGAGTGGTTGCCTTTTCCTGGGCTCCATTTGGCCTGTTCGGCGGTGAGGCCCGCGACCGCAACGTTTGCCGGGACGAACCAATCTTCCTCGTTGTGAGTCGTGCGCAGCTGCTCCAGCAGTACGCCGCGCAGCGTGGTGGGCGGCTTCTTGTCTTGGGCCGAAGCAGCAAGCGGTATAGCAAGCAGCAGAAGGAAAGCCAGTCTTTTCATGCGTCAGGACCTCGCGAAGCGGTAGATGTGGGAAGTATACCGGCGAAAGAATACTGCGTGGCGAGAGTGGTAAGGCCTGCTCGGTGTGAAAGGGACAGTTGTGGTCACACCGCCCGGATATCACCTACGAAGATCTTCGTTGACAGCTACGAAGGACTTCGTATATGGTTTCGTTCATGAAGATCAGGCAAAGCAATTTACCCAAGCCGACCGAGGGGGAACTGGAGTTGCTTCGGGTGTTGTGGGTCAAAGGCACCGCTACCGTCCGCGAGCTTCACGAGGCGGTAAGCCAGGAACGCGCGTTAGGCTACACCACAGTGTTGAAGCTGCTGCAGATCATGACTGAGAAGGGGCTGGTGCAGCGAACGGAAGTTGGCAGGGCCCATGTCTACCGCACCACCGCAAGCCAGGAAGAGACGCAGAGCCAGCTCTTAAGAGATTTGAGTCAGCGGTTGTTTTCCGGCTCCGCCACTCAGCTTGCCATGCACGCATTGACCATGGAGCCGGCAACCGGCGATGAGTTAAAGGAAATTCGCAAGCTAATTGAGCGCAAGCAGGAGAAACGATGAATCATCATTTGGAGTCTCTAGGCTGGACGCTGGTGCATTTCTGCTGGCAGGCGGCAGCGATTGCACTCGTCTATTGGCTTACCGATGCTGTGCTGTCGAAGGCGCGTAGTCAGACCCGCTATGTTTTGGCGCTGGGAACCATGCTCCTGATGCTTGTCAGCGCGCTGGCGACGTTCGCGTATGAGGAGACGCGGGTCGACTCCGGGCTATCGTCTTCGCCGGGCGCCTTTTCGTCCCCCGCAATGGTGGCGATCGGATCGGATATCTCATCGTTGGCAGGACTGAAGCCAGCCGGCGCTACACCTCAGCCGGCGCCGCTATATCTGTCGCGATTCTTGCCCTGGCTCGACGTCGCTTGGTTGCTGGGTGTGGCCTGTCTTTCGACGCGAACGATCGGCGGATGGCGGCTGATTCAGCGGTTGCGCCGGAGCGCGCTCCTGGAGGCTCCTGAAGCCGTGTATGCGAACTTCGTCCGGCTGTGCGAACGGCTTGGGATTACACAGCAGGTCAGTCTCTATATTTCCCAACACATTCAAGGCCCGCTCGCTATCGGGGTTGTGCGGTCGTTGGTCATACTGCCTGCGTCTGCACTGATGGCTCTGAGCCCCGCGCAGCTGGAAGCGGTGCTTGCGCATGAGCTGGCGCACGTGCGTCGTGCCGATTACCTCTGGAACCTGATTCAGACGATGGTCGAGACCCTGCTCTTCTTTCATCCCGCGGTGTGGTGGCTTGGAAGCAGGCTGCGTCAGCAACGCGAGCTTTGCTGCGACGATGTGGCCGTCCAATCGTGCGCCGATCCTTTGGTGTATGCGACCGCGTTGCTGCGCCTGGAAGAGCGGCGCAGTCAGCGGCTGACTCTGGCTATGGCTCTGGATGGCCATCGGCCATGGTCTGGTCTTGGCCTACGGATTGCGCGCATTCTCGGTGAAACAAACGGCGAGAAGAGCCCGCGTGAGCTCGTCGCCATCCCGCTGGCTGCCATCTGTGCTCTGTTCCTGCTCGTGCTGCTGCCCATGCCTCACCTCTTCGCAGGATTGCGGAAGAACACGCAGCTTCAAACTACGCCGCCCGCAGTCTCTGCTCCACCGGTGCTTGCTCCCGCACCCACGGCGATGAATCTTCCCGCCCCGGTTGTATCGAGCGTCGTACACGATGCATCTCCGGTTCTCCCCATGGCACAAGTTGCGCTGCTTGCTGCAAGCGATGGCGCCGCTGCAATTGCAACCAATGCTCAAGGTACTGGTAAGGGCACGGGAGAAGGTGCGGGATCTGGCGCCGGTTATGGTTCAGGAGGCTCCGGTGAGAATGCGGAACAAGCCGCGACCGTCGAAGCCCCCGCACACAAGGCCGACTATATCGATGCAATGCGCGCTGCCGGCTACGACGTAGATATCGACAAGTATGTCGCCATGAAGGTGCAGGGCATTACTCCGGAATATGCGCGGGCGATGGCGAAGGTGGGCTTCGGTAAACCCACCGCGGATGATCTGATCGCCATGAAGGTCCAGGGCGTTACTCCGGAGTATGTATCGGAGCTGCGCACCGCCGGCCTGCAACCAAGCAGCATCCACGATCTGGTTTCTTATCGCATCTTCAACGTTACGCCGGAGTTTGTCGCCGCGATGAAGGCCGCCGGCTTCGACTCCATTCCGCCGGACAAGCTGGTGGCGCTGCGTGTTCACAATGTGACCCCCGAATTTGCCAGGACGGTGAAACAGCAATATCCGAACGTTACGCTCGATGAGTTGGTTCAGCTTCGCATTTTCCATATTGACGATGCATTTGTCGCCGATGCCAAGCGTCATGGCTTTAATTCGCTATCAATCGAGCAGCTGGTGAAACTACGCATCTCTGGCGTGATGGGGGATTCGGACGCGGAGGCAAAATGACAAAGGCAGGGTGGATCGTTGTTGTATCTCTGGCAGCCTTCACCTGCTTGTTTCTGCAGGCGGAGGAGCAGCTTCGCACGCTCACGGGGTCGTGCAGCATCACGGCGACTTCGAATGGGACCGAGGCGGATCTTCGCTTGGAGCGCAGTGGGTGCGAAGACAATAGAGACTGTTCTTCCACGCAAACGCAGGAGCCGCTGAGCGCGTTTTCCGGCTTCGCGCTTGCGGATTTGCAGCGCGAAGGCGCGCATTTAGACGCCAGGATTCGCGCCGAAGCCGGCACCATCACCTGCTCCGGTGGGGTACATAACGGCAGGATGAGCGGTGATTTTACATTCGTACCCGATCCGGCGTTTGTCGACCGCATGCTCCACCTGGGATTTCACGATCTTGAAGCGGAGAAGCTGCAGGCTTACACGCTCTTTGACATTGGGATTGCCTGGGTTCACTCGTTGCAGGCTGCGGGCGTGAGCGGCCTTGACTCAGGGAACCTCATTGCGCTGCGTATTTTCCACGTAGATACCGACTATATTCGCAGCCTGAATGCGCTCGGTTACACGACGCCGGATGCGGGCAAGTTGATTGCCTTGCGCGTGCAGCATGTCAATCCGGACGAAGTAAAACAGATTCGTGCCATGGGCTACCAGCCAACGCTCGATGAGCTAATCCAAATGCGCATTTTTAAGGTCACGCCGGATTTCATCCATCGCATGCAGGCCAGGGGGTTTAACAACCTGACCATCAGCAAACTGGTTCAGATTCGCATCTTCCAGTTAGCAGAGTAGGGCCGGTCTCGCAGGAATGTCTAGCCTTTCAGCAGCGGCGTCACATACGCGGGGGTCAGCGGGATTCTGCGCGGGTGAACTCCGGTTGCATCGAAAAAGGCAGCGGCGACCGCCGGCGTACACACCGCATTGGCGGCTTCAGAGCCGCCGCCGAATCCTTTGTCGTCGCGTGAAATCTGCACCACCTTGATCTCTGGCATCTCTGCCATCGTCAGGATCTTGTAGCGGCTCCAGCTGGTGCTGGTTATTTTTCCCGTGTCGAAGGTGACCTCCTCTTTGAGCGCTTCACTGATGCCCATGACAACGCCGCTCTTCATGCAGCGTTCCAGTTGCCGCGGGTTGATGACTTTGCCGCAGTCGACACCGATGGTGAACTTTGTCACCTGTATCGCGCCCGTATCCGGAGTCACTGCCACCTCGGCGATCCCCATCCAGTACGAGTTCTGGCGGACCATGATGGATACTCCGCGGCCGGTGACGGGCTCGGTTCCAGTACGGCGCGTGCCCGGGTGCGGCGAAGGACGTGGCTCCCATGCGGCCGCCTTGGCCGTGGCATGGATGATGTCGATGAGCCGCTGGTCGGTGGTGTGCAAGAGCCGGAACTGAATAGGATCGATGCCGGCGCACGATGCCGCCTCGTTGATCAGCGATTCGAGCGCGAAGTTCTGCTGCCGCTGTCCGGGCGTGCGCATGATGAGCCCGCGCAATCCGGCTGCCTGCGAATCCGCTCCCAGGTTCGGCATCCCATACACTTGCTTCCTGCCGGCATGGAATCTTGTCGTATGGCCACTCTGTGGCAATCCAATTGCCCGGCTTGGGCTGGCTGCAAGGCATGCCTGCAAGAAGAGCGCCGACAATCCGCGCATCATTTGATTGCGCGGAGTAGAAGGCGCTGCGCAGGGCGGTCACGCAGCCATGGTCGTCAAGGCTGCAGCTTATATCCTCCACCCAGCCGGGCGAGGATGCCGACCAGGCCAGGTCCTCCTGCAAGGTCCACTGCACACGCACAGGCCTGCCAGTCAACTGCGAGAGGATGGCGGCATCGCCTTCCGCGCCGTCGCCTCCGAAGGTTGTGCGCCCAAACTGGCCGGCGTGGTCCAGCCAGCGGACGACTACTTTTTCGACCGGTGTGCTCAGCGTATTGGCAATCTGCGCCCGCAAGCCTTGCGAGTTTGCAGAATGGGTCCACACCGTGGCTGTGCCATCGCTCCGCACATCGGCCACCGCGACAAAGGGACCGATGGGGGCATGTTTGATGTAAGGCTGTTCATAGGTCGCCGAAAGCGTCTTGGGCGCATGCGCCAGAGCCGCAGTGACATCGGCTGCATTCCCCTTGCTTTCTGAAGGAGCACCCCACTTGTAGTCGCGCAGTGCCTGGGTCAGATGTTCGCTGCCCGGCAGACCCGACCATTCGCTCCACTTGGTACCGGAGGCAACCGATCGAGCAGCGCTCACTGCCTCCCATTCATTGGGAGAGAGCACAGCGACCAGGTTCTTTTTGGTGATCACCTGCGCGTTGGGAAAGCGCATCTTGTCCACCGCGCCAACGGAGATCAAGGTCGAGCCCAGCGTTGGGGGGCGGACCATGCGCGCGTGAAGCATCCCGGGCAAAGTGACATCGCAGCTCCATTGCGTTTTCCCCGTGACCTTGCCGGGAATACCCGGCATAGGGTGAGACTTGCCAACGACTTTGTACTGGCTTATGGGCTTCGTCGGCGGGTCGCCAAGCACCGTCAGACCGTCCAATCCTGCTATACCGTTCCACGACGTTGGGTCGACCTTTGCCGGCGCGCCAGAGACTGGAATCTTCAGATCGAACTGCTGGTCTTGAACAAGTTCTCCGTAGCGGATACTCCTTCCGCCTCCGGAGACTATGCCATCTGTAACCGTGAGAGTAGCGACGGGAACGCGGAGCTTCTCTGCCGCTAGCCCGAGCAGCGCCTGGTAGGTATAGGCGCCCACTTTGCGCAGGTTCACTGCTCCGTAAAGAAAGCCGGCGGAGTAGCCACCGTCCGGCGTCTTATCCGTGTCGCCCATAATGAGCGTGATGGCTTCTGCCTGGACGCTCAATTCTTCGGCGATTACTTGCGCATAATAGGCGCTCATGCCGGTGCCGATCTCGGTGCGGCCGGTGCGCACAAGAATGGTATTGTCCTGCCGGATCTCGAGCCACGACGCTAATTGCCTGGTCTCAGACGCTGGCTTAACCTCTGCTGCGATCGCGGGGAGCCCGGGAAACGTGAACGACACCAGGAGAGCGCCGCCCATCTTGACGAATCCGCGCCGTGTAAGCCTCGGGGTAAGGCTGGAGCCGGGGGAGGGATCAGGCTTCATCAGCATGGCGCGCACTTCCTTCAGGCACTCATGGTTTTCGCAGCCAGCTGCACGGCTTCGATGATGGCCGCATAGGTACCGCAACGGCAGAGATGTGGGGAGGGGGGCTTATTGGTAAAGGCGTCTTTGATCTGCACCACGGTAGGATTGGGATTCTTGTCCAGCAGCTCCACCGCGGCGATGATCATTCCGCTCTGGCAGTAGCCGCATTGCGGTACTTGCTCGTCAATCCATGCCTGTTGGACGGGATGTAACGTCTTGGCTGCGTCGGTTTCGCTCAAGCCCTTCTTCCTGGCCCACACCAGGGCCAGCCCCTCGATCGTCGTTACTTGCTTCCCAACGGCGGAGGAAAGGGGTGCGATACACGAGCGCACCTCTGCTCCATCGACCAGAACCGCGCACGCGCCACACTGCGCCATCCCGCAGCCCATGCGCGGCCCGGATAATTTCAGTTCGTTACGCAGCACGTACAGCAAGGGGGTCTCTGGGGAAGCGGAGACGAAATGCTGCGCTCCGTTTACGGATAAGGCTAGTTTGTCCGCCATCTTTCCCGCTCCTTCATGGCCTCGCCACGCCATGCCATCGCAACCAGGTACCATGCCGGCCAACTCAACGCCCAATTGGGAATCCATGAGCCTTTGCTCGTCCATGTGGGAATGGTGAGCAGAGTGATTCCGGCCGCCAGGATAAGTGCCGGTCTCAATTTGATCTGGGCAATTTGCAGGCCGCGGCAGACTCCCCAGATCGCAGGGAGCAAGAAGAGAAGCAGGCAGAACCGAGATAGCGACTCCACGCGGAACCTTGCCAGGCAAAACACGCAGGGCGCAAAAGATAAAACCGCACTTACCCGCACTGTTCGCCGCGAGATCGATCCCATGACAAATCCACCGGTCCAGGCCCAGCCGGTCAAGAGGAGGACATTGCACAACAGCAAAGTAAAACCTGGGCCCACCGTCAGCCCAGTCGCCTTAAAGATGGTTGGGTGCATGAGCCGTTGGTAGGTCTGGCTGACTGAGAGGGAGAACCCCATCAGGAGCAGGCTGCCTGGCAATGCCATTCCGAACGATGCAAGCCACGGCCGCCAGTCCTTCCAAAGCGCCAGCTGCCGCCGGACCGCTAGACCGAAGACATCGAGCAGCCCGCGCAGGCCACTCTCGCCGGCCTCCCGCAAATCACCCAGTACGGCCTCGCGTTCGTCACCTTCCAGCAGTCGAGCAGCAGACTTCCACGAATGACCAGCTGATATCTGTCATGAGGCACTCCCGTCTGCGGTTCGCCACCCACGAAGCTCCACGGCTTACCCGGATCACCACATCGTAGAAGTCCTTCGCCGCCTTCACTCCTTTAGGCGTTACGCGAACCATGCGCTTGGCGCGGCCGCCTCGTTCCGCGGTCGCCTCGCCCATCCAGGTGGTGAGTAGGCCTTTTTTTTCCAGACGCTCAATCGTCGTATAGAGCGCACCGATGGAGCACTTTCGGCCGGTAGTCTGCTCAATCTCTTCCCGAATGGCAGCTCCATAGGCCTTATCTCCAAGTCCGGCAGCCGCGGTGATCATGAGGTACTCGAATTCGCCAAGCATGATTAGAATTACATTGTGGTTCTAATGGGAGATTCTGTCAAGGATCTGGCACACCGATCATTCGTTGGGGAATCAGGGGTGCCGGTCACGCAGACACTGAAAGCAATATGTTTGAATGGAGCACCCAGCATTTTTCATTGCTTGGGGAGCCCAACGCGCATGACTGCTTTGTGCTGGCACAGCACCACTGCACGCTTTTAGGAGGGCGGCGATGATTCCCAGGATACTGTCAGCACTACTTGTTCTTTGCATGGCCAGCCCCTCATGGGCGCAGACCCTTGATCTCCTGATTCGTAACGGCTCGGTTCTCGATGGCTCTGGCTCCCCGGCCAGACAAGTGGATATTGGCATTCGCGGGGATAGAGTCGTTCTGATAGGAAAAAACCTCAGCCAAAAGGCCAGTCGCATCATTGATGCAACCGGTCTGATCGTCGCGCCGGGATTTATAGATCCCCATACGCACACATTTGATGACCTCTCCAACCCTGCGACTAACCGCAACGATGCGTACCTGATGCAAGGTGTGACCACGGTAGTCACCGGCAACGACGGAAGCAGTCCTGTAAAAATTGGCGATGCGCTGCACAAGTGGGCGCAGCAAGGCATTGGCACCAACGCCGCCTTGTTCATCGGGCAGGGCTCTGTGCGCGACGCCGTCATGGGCATGTCCGATGCGAAGCCCACACCAGCACAAATGGATTCCATGAAGGCGCTGGTGGATCGGGGCATGAAAGAAGGAGCGATCGGCATGTCCACAGGCCTGTATTATGCGCCGGGCAGCTATTCCAGCACCGAGGAAGTGATTGCCCTGGCCAAGGTCGCGGCAGCGAACAGTGGCATCTACGACACCCATATGCGCGACGAGAGCACCTACAACATCGGGCTGCTGGCTGCAGTGCGCGAAACCATCAGGATCGGCAGGGAAGCGCACATGCCGGTCATGATCTCCCACATCAAAGCGCTAGGCCGAGACGTGTGGGGGCAGAGCCCGCAAGTGATCTCATTGGTCGATGCGGCACGGGCAGAGGGCGTGCGGGTGACGGCAAGTCAATACCCCTACGATGCGTCGGGAACCAGTGTGGAAGCTGCCCTGATACCGCGCTGGGCGGAGGTGGGTGGCCCAGCCGCATTGTTACAGCGGATTGGCGATCCAACGGTGAGGCCCCGCCTGATGGCCGAGATGCAGAAGAATCTGGACCGTCGCGGTGGCCCGGATTCTCTGCTCATGACCGCGTCGCCTGACAAAGAGTTCGTCGGCAAGACCCTGGCCAAGATCGCCCAGGAACGTGGCACTTCGCCGATTGAAGCAGCCTTGACCATCATTCAAACAGGCGGCGCAGACGTTGCCTCCTTCAATATGCAGCAGAGCGACATCAAAAATTTCATGCGTCAGGATTGGGTGATGACCTGCTCGGATGGAAGCATCGGCCACCCGCGGAAATATGGAACCTTCCCGGAAAAACTGCGCAAATATGTTTTCGACGAACATGTCATTACGCTGCCCTTCGCGATCCGCTCCAGCACTTCGCTGCCGGCGGAAACGCTAGGCCTGAAAGACCGCGGTCTTCTAAAAGCCGGCTTTTTTGCCGACGTAGTCGTATTTGATCCCAAGACCATCCGCGCCCGGTCGACCTATGAACAACCGAAGCTTCTGGCAACCGGGGTGGTGTATCTGCTCGTGAATGGGCAACTCGCCATTGATGCGGGCAAGCTGACGAATGCCCAAGCAGGGCGCCCGCTCCCGCACGGGGCCCGCCCAAACGGCTAGGGAATCTGTTTGCCGGTTGTGGCTTTTACCGCGTCACTCAGCTGGGCAAAGGAGTAGCTCCCCCATGGACCCATGGGGTACTTCTTCTTCAAATACTCCTGAGCGTTGGTGCGGTTTTTGGGATTGGGCTTAAAGCCGCCATTCCGCAACCAACGCAGGTAGCCAATACTGCGGATCTGTGTCCTGAGGCAGTCGTTCCAGTCCTTGTCGCTGTTGATCCCGTACCGAGTCTCGGCGAAAGCGTGGTCTTTCATCGTTTGGCAAATCTTGCCGGCAGTGGATTGAAGCGGCTTATTGCTCCACACATAGTCTTTTGCGATGAAATCATAGTCATACCGGCTGGTTGTGTGCTCAAGCGGGTTGTTAATTGTGGTCGGAAGCGATGAAGGCCGGCTGCTCAGTGGAGCGCCCTGTGTCTGACCCGTCGCGGATAGCGTGCCCAGCAGAATGAGCCCGGCGATCATGCCCGGAGCAAGTATTGTTTTCAATGGACTGTCCTCCCTTTAATTGGAAATGGAATCGAGCAGCGGAGATGCCTGTCTTAATTCATCCGCAGCGTCATCGATCAGTGGGCGCGATTGAATCCCTCGGGCGGACTGGACCTTCCTTATAAGGAAGGCGCCTGCCTCTCTCCCTCTCGGCCCACAGATAAGTAACAGAAGCAAGATCATTTGCAGGGATGATAGTGCATCTTTCGTGTGAGAGAAACGAAAAAACCAGAGCTTTTCCCGTCTGAGGAATGAGAAAGTTAACTGCGGGCGACCATATAAAATTTTCACCCCGTGTGGCAAGTGATTTGCTTCGATGCACTTCTGCCATTTTGGTTGTTTCTAATTGGGTGCCACCCATTCCTAACCAGGTTCCCGCGTAGTACACAACTCCCCCGGCCGGCTTCCGTGCTTCTTTCGCCAGTTTTGCAGGGAACATCGTGTCTGCGGAGAGACGGCAGACCGAACCGCGAAGATTACAAATAAAGGCCACAGCCACTGCCTCTTTCGGTGCAGCCAGAAGAGCCCCCTCTTCCTCTAGGATCAAAGGACGGTTGTCAGCCTTCTTCCCGGGAAGCCACTGTGAGAGCGATTGCTTTGTTGTTTTCAGTTCTGATGGTGGGCGCCGCGTCTGGTCAAGCCAAGGTTGCCTGTAAATTGCCGATGTATATCCAGGCGCCGCAAGCCCTGGGCGCCGGCGATTCGGATACAGTCAACTTATTTCTTTACGGCCTCAAATCAGCGGTGAAGTCGCATCAGGGATGCGTCGTTGACAAGATGGCCGATGCCCAGCTGGACCTCTACTTCACCACCGTAAAACTCGTGAACGCTGAGGGACACACCGACGCTTCCGTGGTAGCGGTGGCGCTGGCTGTTCCGCTGAATGGCGTGCCAGTCTATATGGATCACTACGTGCTCATTCTCCATGCAGCGGACAGCATCGAGGGGCAAGTGAACGGATTGCTCGAAAGCATCGGCGAGACCCTGGACAGGCATGCCTCACCCGG
Source organism: uncultured Acidobacteriaceae bacterium (assembly GCA_963746595.1). Classification (GTDB taxonomy): domain Bacteria; phylum Acidobacteriota; class Terriglobia; order Terriglobales; family Acidobacteriaceae; genus PALSA-350. The sequence goes on along the minus strand of CAVVBS010000004.1, from coordinate 12,053 downwards.
TCAGTGACCGGCCACCCTCCCCTTGTCACCCGAGCGAAGCCGAGGGACCCGCGGTGCGCCCTTCCCCCAAACAACTCCCTACAGCTCTGTCCATCCACCTCCACCCGTGCCGAGGTGGACCATGGCCCTCAACTTTGTCATCCCGAGAGCCTGTGACTTTTTGATCTTTTCGTGTTTTTTGCACCCGACCAGATGTTCTTCAATCCCCTCCAGAAAGGCGTCATCCTGCCTGCCCCGGCGTGCCGTGGGAGCGAAGCGCCTCGCAGATCTATCGCATAACAGAGGGTTTTATGCGCGCAGTCGAAGAGCCTGTCCTGAGCGTAGCCGAAGGAACCCCGGCGATGCTTGTTGGCAGATGCTCTTCGGACCTTTCCGGCCACAGACCACAAGGGAAATTAAAAAGTCACAACCTCCGAGCGTAGCCGACCTGTCCCGGCGTGCCGTGGAGGGACCTGCGGTGCGCCCTTCCCCCAAACAACTCCCTACAGCTCTGTCCATCCACCTCCACCCGTGCCAAGCTGGACCATGGCCCTCAACTTTGTCATCCCGCCTGCCCCGGCGTGCCGTGGGAGCGAAGCCGAGGGACCTGCGCCCTTCCCCAAACAACTGACTGCAGCTCTTTCAGCAGCTAATTACCGCTCTCATTGGAAGCGCTACCCTCCCCTTTGTCATCCCGAGGAAGGAAACAAAGACAGGAACCTCTCATTCCTGAAACCAAACCGCAACCCAGCGGCCGCCGCCCTTGGCACGCCCCAAGGGGCGGATCACTAGATCTTTCTCATCTCAATTTTTCTGGCCGGCAAGACCACGCGCTGGAGATCCTTCAAATTCCAAACACACATGCCGGAGGCCCGGGGTACACTGCTCGGGTGGCGCTGGTTGCCACGGAGGAGTGTTATGGCTCATAAGATCCGCCACCGGTTTTTCGCCCTCTGCCTGGGACTGATGGTGCTGACAGTTTCCGCCCACGGACAGGACTATAAACCCCTGCTCGGCAAGTGGAACATGACATCGGAAAGTACCGAGGACCCGGTCAAATGGACCCTGACTCTCCAGGAGAGTGAAGGAAAATTGACCGGCTCCCTGAGCGTCGGCGAAGGGGAACAACCTGCGAAAGATCTAACCTTGGTCGATGGCGTTTTGAAATTCCAGGCGCCTTACCAGGGCTCTTATTACGACATCGAGCTCAAAGCCACCGCGGACAAGCTGGACGGCACGTGGGATGGGGGCGGTGATTCCGGGAAAACATACGGCACAAGGAACTGAGGTGACTCACTCAGCTCGCAAGGCCTGCTGGGGATCCAACCGCGCAGCACGGGAAGCGGGCAGCCAGACGGCGAGCAGAGCGACGGCGCTTAACAAGACCGGTACGGTTACAAATACGAAGGGATCCCAGGATTTGACGCCGTACAGGAAGCTCGAGAGGAAGCGCGTGAGCCCAAACCCCGCGCTGATGCCCACAATGATCCCCACCAAAGCCAAACGCATGCCGTGCCAAACCACGAGATTCCTGATTCGGGCGCGATCGGCTCCGAGGGCCATGCGAATACCCATTTCTTGAGTGCGTTGCTGCACCGAATAGGCCATGAGGCCGTAGATGCCAATCGCGGCGAGGAGCATCGCCGAGGCTCCGAAGATGGTAAGCAGCAGCATGTTGAAGTCTTCGCGTGCAGTGGACTGCACCATCACCTGCTCCATGGGGCGAACGCGGCCGACGGGGAATCCACCGCTTGCCTGGCGAAGCTGTTCGCTGATGGCAGCGATGTACTGATGGGGATCGCCATGGGTGCGGACCAGCCACGCCATGGGGCTGATGCCGGCGAAGAGGGTGGTCATGCCGTCGGTGACCTGGGCCATGGGGACGATCATGAGCGGGTTAGGGTCAACGTTTAGCTCGTTCACGCGCATGTCGCCCACAATGCCGATGATCTGGCGCGCAGGTTCATCAAACTGCGGCCCGTGGCCTTTACTAATCTCAATCAGCTGACCGATAGGATCCTGGTTAGGCCAGTATTTTCTGGCCATGGCCTGGTTGATGATGATCACCCCGGGCGCGCCTGCGCTGTCGCGGTCGGTAAAGTCGCGGCCCCGGATAATGGGGATTTTGAACACGCCAAAGTAGCCGGGCGAAGCGCTGATCCAGCCCGCGCCTCCGGTGAACTCATTCTTGCCCAGGGGACGTCCGACGATGTTGAAGGGCAACCTGTAGCCGGCTTCGAGCGGCAGGCTGCAGGCGAAGGCCGAGCCTTCTACTCCGGGAATGGCGTTGACGCGCTCGCGGCCATCGCGAGAGAACTGGGCGACTCCGGCGGTCTTTTCGTAGCGGTTGCCGATGAGCGACATCTCGAGCGTGAGCACGTTGTGACCGTTGAAGCCGGGATTAACGTGGCGCAGAGCAATGAACGTGCGGATAAGCAGCGCAGCGCCAATGAGCAGTACGAGCGCGAGCGAAACTTCGCTGATGACCAGCAGCGAACGGGCTTTGCTTTGACGGAAGCCGGTGCCGGACCGGTTGCTGCTCTCCTTGAGAGTCGAATTAAGGTCGGGACGCGAGGCGCCGATGGCGGGGAAGAGCCCGAAGAGAATGCCGGTCAGCAGCGAAATGCCGAGGCTGAATGCGAGGACGCGCCAGTCGATGCCGACCGCGGCGCCGTGTTCGCCGATGCGGGGGATATCTCCGGGGCTGACGGCCAGCAGGGCGCGCACGCCGGCAAATCCGAGGATAAGGCCGAGAGCGCCGCCGATCATGGAGAGGACAATGCTCTCGGTGAGCAACTGGCGGATGATGCGGGCACGGCCCGCGCCCATAGCGGCGCGGATGGCGAACTCGCGCTTACGCCCGGTAGCCCGGACGAGCAGGAGATTGGCCACATTGGCGCAGGCGATCAGCAGGACCAACCCGACCGCTCCGAGCAGAACGAGCAGGGAAGAACGTGCGCCGGCGACCACATGGTCACGAAGAGGCTGAGCGCCGAACGTCCCTCTGGGGTCCAGGGCGGCCACCGCGTCCGGGTAGCGGCGGCGGAACTGAGCTGCGGCAATCTTGAGCTGAGCATTTGCCTGAGCCAGTGTGACACCTGGCTTGAGACGCCCCGCAACCAGGAAATAATGACCCTGGTTGGTGGTGTTGGGATCGAATTGGAAGGGAAGCCAGAGGTCAGCTTCGGGATCCGTCACAAAGGATTTCCCAGTGACGCCGAGGATGGTGTAGGACTCATCGCCCAGCGAGATCGATGTGCCGACGAGGTTGGGACTGCCACCGAATTTTCGTTTCCACAGGCCGTAGCTGATAACCACGACCTTGCCTCCATTGGGGCTGTCTTCCTGCTGGCTGAAGGTGCGGCCAAGCATAAGCTTGGCGCCGAAGAGCGCGAAGTAGTTTCTGGAAACGTGGATCCCATGAACCAGCTCGGGCACAGCGCCGGTGAGATTAAAGCCGGGACCAGCGTCGTCATAGGCTGCAACGTCTTGGAAGACGCTGGTCTGATCTTTCCAGTTGAGGAAATTTGTGGGCGAAGCAAAGTGACTGGACCCATCAGGGTCGATGTTCAGGAACTGCACCAGCCGGTCAGGCTCGGGATAGTCTAGGGGTTTGAGCAGGACTGTGTTGACGACGGTAAAGATGGCGGTGTTTGCGCCGATGCCCAACGCCAGGGCCGCAATGGCGGTGATGGCGAACGCTTGGTTGGCGATCAACATGCGAAGGGAATATTTTAGGTCGTCGTAAAAATCACCCATATTTTTGCCATCTTACAGCGGGGATCGTCGATCCGCGAGACCATGACGAGGCGCGGCGGCCCTTGCTGATCTGTTTTCTTTGCTTGCCACGATCCCTTACACGCCCCACAAGTTCATATCGCTAGTTGTACCGATGAGCTTGATGCAGGGCAGAACGCCACCGCAAGTCTTGAAGCCGGCCAATTTCAAAGCCGAAAGCCACTTCTTACCGGGGTGCGGCTCCTTGATGGGAAGAGGCGGAAGGTGTGCTCATTCCAAACTCCTTTTGGTTAAACCGAATGTTTGCGAAGCCAGAGTTCCATCACCAGGGCGTTGATCGAGAAGCCGATCCAAAAGGCGGGGCCGAAGAACTGTTCGGGAGTCCAGTGCGTGAGACGAGACGTCGCAAAGAAGATTCCCATGACGGGCCGGGTCGTCGCTATCCCCAGCGAGATGGCTGTAGCGCGAAGGGTCCACCGCAAGCTGTTTTCTGTGTGCCCCATCCTCCAGGACAAACAGCTGACGGCCAGCGACACCAGGAAAAGGCCGTTATAAAAAATGACGGCAGCGACTTCTATCTCGCCTCCAACAGGGTGAACAACCATCCCGAAGGCCGAGAATCCGACAATCGTCCCAACCGTATAGAAAAGGACACGAACCATCGTTGAAGCGCGGGTTCGGCTCCAGAAGACAAATGGCAGCACACAGACAAAGACGAGAGCTGCGAAGATGTGCACGTAAGTGAGGACCGCGTGTGTTTTGAAAAAAGCATCGAGCTTCAGCAGGTCTGCAGGAGCGTTCGCAGCGAGCGGCCGCCGCAGAGCGAGAACGCGACGAAGTACGACAGCGATGGCGATAACAATGCATAGCCAGAAGCCGGCTCGCAAAGCCGTGGGTACCCGGGGCAGGCTCCGTGGAACTGCAACGGCAGGCGGATTCGAAAATGTGCCAGATTGGTTCATCGCAGTACAATCCTAATTAGATTTACACTACGTAAAACGAATAAGTCAAGCGAATGGGATTTGATGAATGACTGAAGAACAACCGGTGGGGAAAGCAGAGCAGAGGCGCAGCTATGAGCTTGGTAAGCGCCTTGAGCAAATGGATGAGACCAGGCGAACTGTGCTGCAGGCTGCGCGCGCTCAACTCGAAGGGCAGGGCTACAAACAGTTCTCTATGGCGTCGCTAGCGGCCGACAGCGGGGTAACACGGCAGACGATCCACAATCTGTTTGGAACCAAGCAACAGCTCCTGGAAGCCCTATTCGATAGCATGGCGATCCATGGGGGCCTGGAGCAGATGCGTTCCGTCATGTCGCTAAACGATCCGAGCGCGATGCTGGAAGGGTTTGTTCGCGTGTTCTGCACATTCTGGGCTGCCAACCAGGTGCTCTTTCGCAGAATCCACGGCCTCGGCGCAATCGACCCTGATTTCGGGGAGCTTATCACTGCCCGCAACGAACGGCGGCGGGCAGCTGCAGGGCGTATCACCAGGAAGTGGAAGAGCGGGAGCGATGTCATCGAGACTACCGCGGCCCTTACAGCTCTCACCTCTTTCGAGTTCTACGATGCCACGGCGCAACACGGAATCTCAGCCGCCCAGGCTGAGGCCATCGTTTTGAAGATGGCGTTTGCTGCGGTGACGGTCTCACCACGATAACTACCCATAAACGTGCGTTCGTTGATCTGCAGGTGCTAGGCTCACCTTTGCTTGTTCGCATTCTGCGTAGGCCACATACTGGTGCGTATTGGAGGAATCATGCCCGATTCCGATTTGCTTGGAGCATTTGAGGCGCACTCCCCCGAAGGCATCGAAAAGGCGCTTGCTGACGGCGCTAGCCCTGTCGCTTCCATAAAGGGACGCAAGCCGATTGACCACCTCATTGAGGCGTATCTTCGGTCCTCCCGCTTTGCGGACTGTTTGCGGGTCATGCTGAATGCTGGAGCTGTAATGGATGATCCGCTGCTTGAAGCAGTGCTTCTGGACGACGCTTCCACGTTACGCCGTCTTGTCACGGAGTTCCCTCAACGCCTCCATCAGAAAGTGGATCTCCTGGGGGCGTTCACGTCCTGCCGGAGTGTCACAGCCCTTCACGTCTGTGCTGAGTTCAACTCCGTAGATTGCGCTCGTGTTTTGATCGAGAACGGCGCGGACCTAAACGCCGTTGCCCAATGTAACTCAGACGGGATGGGCGGTCAGACGCCTATCTTTCATGCGGTAAATAGCATTCTGAACTACTGTCGTCCGATGATGGAGCTTCTCGTGGAAGCGGGAGCGGACCTGCAAATAGAAGTGAAATCGCTTCTCTGGGGAGAGTCCATGAGCTGGGAGACCGTTCTCTACGATGTGACTCCAGTCTCTTATGCTCAATGCGGTCTGTATCGGCAGTTCCATCGGCGAGAGGAAGATGTGTACAGCAACCTCCAGTACCTCTATCGCAGCAAATACCGTACTGAAGCAGCATTCAGAAACGTGCCGAACAAATACCTGGTCGAAGGTCATTGACAGCGCAAGCCCCTTCGATGCTTAACTAGCGCTCCCACGGCATGCTCGGGCAGGTTAGAGGTGATTGAAGTTTTCTTATCCGATACCTGGCTGGCTGGTTAGAATCGAGTGCATGATGCGCCAGTCTGTCGCCCTGCTTAGCTTGTTCGCCTTAACGGCAAATGCAGCGGAAGCAGTTTATCCGTTGCGCGGGTATACTTCCGCCAGTTCCGCGAAAGAAGTTCAATGGGAGGAGAAATTCAGGCAGATCCCGGATACGGCTAACTTGAGAGAGTACATGCAGCGCCTCTCAGCACGTCCTCATCATGTCGGCTCTGCTTATGACAAGACCAACGCGGAATGGATTCTTGCGCAACTGAAGTCTTATGGCCTCGACGCGCAGATCGAGACGTTTGATGCCTTGTTTCCCACCCCTCAAGTGCGATCACTGCAACTGCTGGGTTCCAGCCCATTTACCGCAAAGCTCGAAGAGCCCACGCTGGCTGTCGATCCGACCTCGGGCCAGAAGAGCGAGCAGCTGCCAACCTATAACGCGTACTCCAAAGACGGTGATGTCACAGCGCCGTTGGTCTATGTAAACTATGGCGCTCCGGACGACTACGAACAACTGGAGCGTTTGGGCATCTCGGTGAAGGGCGCTATCGTGATCGCGCGCTATGGTGAAACTTGGCGCGGAATCAAGCCCAAGGTTGCCGCCGAACACGGCGCCGTCGGCTGCCTCATTTATTCCGACCCGCACGAGGACGGCTACTTCCATGGCGATCCCTACCCTGCGGGAGCCATGCGGCCGCCCGAAGGCGCACAGCGCGGCAGCGTCATGGATATGCCCGTCTATCCTGGCGATCCGCAAACACCCGGTGTCGGCGCGGTGCCCGGAGCGAAAAAGATCCCGCTCAGCGAAGTACAAACCATCACCAAGATCCCGGTGATGCCTATCTCTTACGCGGATGCTGTACCCTTCCTCAAGTCACTGAGCGGTCCCCTGGTTCCGGAGCGGTGGCGCGGCGGCCTGCCGATGACTTACCACGTTGGTCCCAGCACCGCGCAGGCGCACCTGGTGTTGAAGTTTAACTGGGACCGCAAGCCACTCTACGATGTGATCGCGCGCATTCCCGGCTCCAAATATCCGGAGCAATGGATTCTGCGGGGTAACCACCACGATGCGTGGGTCAATGGCGCGGGAGATCCCATCTCTGGAGCCAGCCCCGAGCTCGAAGAGGCGCGTTCCCTCGGAGAACTGCTAAAGCAGGGATGGAAGCCAGACCGTACGATCATTTATTGCTTTTGGGATGGAGAAGAACCAGCCCTACTTGGCTCGACGGAGTGGGCGGAGACCCATGCCGCTGAGCTTCAGCAACACGCGGTTGCCTACTTCAACTCGGACGGGAACGGGCGAGGCTACTTCCACGCCCAAGGATCGCATTCCCTTGAGAACTTCGTGAACGGCGTTACCAAGGATATTGTCGACCCTGAAACGAAAATGCCGGTATGGAAGCGTGAGCGTTTGGTTGCGATCTCTCGCGCAGATGCTGAGGCACGCACGGAGCTGAGGTCTCGTACCGATCTTCGCATCGGCGCTCTGGGCTCCGGCTCGGACTATACCGTCTTTATCGATCACCTGGGGATCGCGAGCGTCAATCTCGGCTACGGCGGCGAGGACGAATCAGACGGCCAGTATCACTCAATTTATGATGATTTTTACTGGTACACCCACTTTCAGGACACCGACTTCGTCTACGGCCGCGCGCTCGCCCAAACCGCAGGCACCATGGTGATGCGGATGGCCGATGCTGATTTGATTCCCTACCAGTTCACTAACTTGGCAGAAACAGTTCATGGATATGTCACGGACCTTAGGAAACTGGCGTCAACCGCGCGCGACAAAGCTAAGGAGGAGAATACCGAAATTAGCGAAGACGTTTACAAAGCGCTCTATGACCCAAAGAAGCAGTTCGTTCCGCCTACGACGCAGCCGCTCCCACCCTATTTCAACTTCGCACCACTCGAACAAGCCTCCGACGATCTCACGCGGGCAGCGGGCGAGTACGAGAAAGCTGTTACCGCTGCTGGAGACAATTTGCCGCCTGCAGTCAATGAACAACTGATTCAGACGGAGCGCATGCTGATCGACCCGGCCGGACTACCCAATCGACCCTGGTTCGAAAACCTTATCTATGCCCCCGGCTTTTACACTGGATACGGCGTGAAGACGATGCCGGGAGTCCGCGAAGCGATTGAGCAGAAGCAGTGGTCCTTTGTCGACCCGCAAATTGAGCGCGTTGCAAGCGCCCTGGAGCGGGAGGCTTCGCTGCTCGAGAAAGCGACCAAGTCCGTCCAAGATAAGTAATCAGATCGAGAAGCCAGGACCGCGTCGCTCGTTAGCAGTGCTCAAGACGGAGCGCGCTCGGCTACCTACCCCTTCGCAGGTGGAATGTTCTGATTGAAGCGGAACAGATTCGCGGGATCATACTGCGCTTTGATCGCCGCGAGGCGCTGGAAGCGCGCATCGCTATAAGCCGCATGCACGTCCTCTCCCTCAGACATGTAATTTACGTACGCACCACCGGTTGAGTACGGGCGAATCTTCTGCCAACCCTCTCGTGCCCACGCTATCTGCTCCGCGTCGATTGCGGGGTTCTCCGAGATCCCCAAAATCCCCAGGTTGAACTTTGCATCGCGGTGTCCGAATGCCGTGGCGTCCTTGGCGACTCGCGCGACCGCGCCTCCGTGTGACTCGAGCAAGAGGGTGTTCAATGGCGAAGGCGACGTGCTTACTATTTCGATCATCCGGTCGATGACGTCGTCTGTGAGGTCTTTCAAAAACGCGGATTTCCAGTAGTGGCGGCGTCCCTTCGGGTAAGACAAATCTATTTGCCGCTGCATCGCGCAGTATGGCATACGCGCGACCGTGTCCACCAAAACGGATCCCAGCTCGCGAAACGGGCGAATAGCGCGTTCACCCTCCTCGTCCGTTCCTGTATGGCTCATCACCACGCCTACGATCTTCCCGCCATCCGGGGCTGGCATGATGGCCGCCATCAGCACCAGGTCATCGCTCGCTTCCAGACTAAGGTCGCGAAATCGCTGCAACACGGTCTTCGACATTTCGAAGGGAAATACAACCATTCCGGCCACAGGCTCCCGGACCGGATGAAGTTGGAATTCGAACTCCGTCACCACCCCAAAGTTCCCTCCGCCGCCGCACAGCGCCCAGAAGAGATCGGGGTAGGAGTCGGCACTTGCGGTCACCAAATCACCCGAGGCTAGGACCACGGTGGCCGAAAGCAGGTTGTCGCAAGCCATTCCGTAACGCCTCGACAGGTAACCGTACCCTCCACCCAAGGTCAGGCCGGCGATGCCAGTGGTCGAGACCGCGCCGCCCGGCGACGCGAGACCGAAGGCCTGCGTGGCGTGATCGTATTCGCCCCACAAGACGCCGCCGCCCGCGCGCGCGCGGCGCCCGGCTGGATCAACCCGAACCGACTTGAAGCTCGCAAGGTCGATGACGATGCCGCCGTCGCCCACCGCGCTTCCCGCCACGTTGTGGCCGCCGCACCGCATGGCGACCGGCAGCCCGCGTTCGCCCGCGAACCGGACCGTCGCTATCACGTCCACGACTCCTGCCGCTCCGACGATCGCTGCCGGCCGGCGGTCGATCATTCCGTTCCAGACCTGCCGCGCCTCATCGTAGCCGTCTCCGCCCGGGAGATGAATTGTGCCAATTACCACTTTTCTCAATTCGTTCCGCTCACTCGTGTCCAAATGAGGCGTCATTCCGTGATTTCCTCTCCGCTGAGCCAACCCGGACCACCGGATTCCGGTCGGAATACGTGCACTCCGGAGGGTACCACTTCGTCCGCCGACAGCACGAACCGCATCCACAGGCTTCCGGCAGGTATATTCCAGCAGGTATAAAGGATAGTGTGAGTGTCTTCGGATACAGCGCGGGGCCCTTCGCAAGCATCACAATCAACCTAAGAATGGGAGGACCTCGTGGGACGGTCGTTCATCTTATGTCTAATCCTATCGGTGTTGTCCGGAACCCTATTCGCCGCGGGCGGTCGGGCGGAAGACAACAAACGCGCCTCGTCCGCGAGTTCGCCCGTTGGCCGGTGGAAGACCGTTGACGATGTCACCGGCAAGGTTAAGTCGGTGGTGGCTATCTGGGAGGAAAAAGGCAAGTTGTATGGCCGCATCCAGAAGCTGTTGAACCCGGATCCCAAGGACCCAAACCCCACCTGCGATGACTGCGAGGGTGAGCAGAAGGGAAAACCGGTGATTGGGCTGCGGATCCTCTGGGATCTTCAGAAGGACGGCGATGGATGGTCCGGAGGCACAATCCTGGACCCGGCGAGTGGAAAGACCTACAAGTGCCTGCTCTCGATAGAAGACGGCGGGACCAAGCTGAAGGTGCGCGGGTTCATCGGCGTCGCCATGCTGGGCCGCACGCAGTATTGGCTTCGCGAATAAGTCACCCCGCTCAGAACGACCTGCTCCGCGAAACCGCGGATTTCCTGCCACTTGGTATTCGCAAACGACCGCGCGTGCGGCTTTCAGTAAAGAAAGCCGCATAAAGTTTGCCGGCGCCACCAAATTCAACAGGAAATCCGGGGAAAACCGCTCTAACGCATGGATATTTCATCGGGAATGGGAGCAAGCGGCGCTTCAGCTTCCTTTTCGCTGGTCAGGCGTCGCCACAGGATGCGCAAGGTAGCGACCGCCGGAACCGAGATCAGAGCACCGGCGACGCCCGCGATTTCGCCTCCCGACAGCACAGCCAGGATCTGTACCAAGGGCGAGATCTCCAGTGAGCCGCCCATGATGTGCGGGGCGTTTATGTAGTCCTGTACCAGGCGCCAGATTCCAAGAAAGATCACCAGCCAAATCAGGTGAGGAAAACTCGTCAGCACCGCGATCATGAAGACAATGATCGCGGCAACCGCCGGCCCTACCACAGGAACAAACTCGAAGATCCCCGCGAGAGGGCCGAGAATGAGAGCGTACTTCAGGTGCAGAATGCTCAGCACCACCGTGTAGGCAACCAGTGTGAGAGATGCGAGGGTGAGCTGCGCCCGAATGTAGCTGCCAAGCATGATATTTACATCGCCGACGATGCCGCGAAGCGTCTGCCTCTCCCCCGGGGCGCGTCCCATAGCGATGAGGTTCTCACCGATGGATCGGCCATCTCTGAGGAAGAAGATGCTGAGGATGGGAATGAGAATCAACCACCAGATGTGTTGCGCGGGCGTCGCGACTTTCTGGCCGATAGCCCGGCCAAAGCGGAGGATGTCGTCTTTGTGCGCTATGAAGAAATTCTGGATCTGGGCCTGCCGGGCTTCACTCCATCCATGCCGCTGGCCCACCTGAGAGACAAGCTCACCGGAGCCCGCTTCGTCCAGCAGCGACGGAAGGCTGGTCGCAAGCGCGGTGCCTTCACCGGCGATCTTCGGCCCGACCAGAAAGCCGAGGCCGACCAGAAGAGCGATCAAAATGAGGTAAACCGCTCCGATTGCCTTAATGCGGCCCCGCAAAGGCTTTTCCAGACGGGAGACGAGGGGAGCGACGAGGTATGCGAATAAGATCGCAAACAGGAAGAGCGCAAGGGTCTCCCGCGCGGCGTGTAGATAAGCCAAACCCAGAACAAAGATAATTACCGTACACAGGATTCGGGCGGTCCTTGGGTCCCAAACCTTATTAAGCATGTCTCATCTTAGACCCTTCGAGGTTTGGTCATGGTTATCCCCGTCCCTCACATCCGGTTCGTCAATTGAACCAACGTTGCCGTATTTACGAGTGACCGCACCGCGACCCGTACCCATTCCAGCTTAGCC
>CAVVBS010000003.1:0-145977 GCA_963746595.1 uncultured Acidobacteriaceae bacterium | reverse complement strand
CTAAAATGTTGCTGGAGCATGACATGAGCGGAGCAGCGCTGTTGGCGGCGTTATCCGGCCTGCTTAGGGATCGGGAGAAGCTGAGCGAGATGTCGGCCCGCGCGCGAACCTTCGCTCATCCCCAGGCTGCCGCGAGAATTGCGGAGATGGTCGCTGTCCTAGCATCGTCCTCCCACTGAATTTCACTTGCGTGCAAAAAGAAACGGCTGGCGAATTCGCCAGCCGTTCCCGTGGATCGTTCTAGAGTCTTACCGGTGTCCACCACCACCGCCGTGTCCGCCGCCACCGAGCCCCCCACCGCCGTGGCAGCCGCCACCGAAGCCGCCACCGCCACCGCCGTGGAAGCCACCACCGCCACCGCCGCCGTGGAAGCCACCGCCGCCGCCGACGCTACCGCCGTGGAAGCCACCGCTGCGCCGCCACCGTGAAGCCGCCTGCGCACACCCGCCGCTGAAACGCCGCCACCTGCGAACGCGTGTCCGCCACCCGCATAGCCGGCTGGGCCGCGAGTAAAGCTGTTACCAGTGCGGGCATAGCCTACTCCGCCGCGGTAACCTACGCCACCGCGATAGCCGGCTCCGCCGTAGTATCCACCGCGACCATAGTATCCACCGCGACCATAGTATCCGCCGCGACCCCAGTAGCCGTGATACCACGGGCCGGCGCCGATAAAGAGGCCGCCGACGAACCAGCTCGGTCCGTAGTAGCCATAAGGCGCGCATGCGTAGGGATAGTAGTTGTAATAGCCCCAAGAGCAGACGGGAGCAGGATACCCATAGCCGTAATCCCCGTATCCGGCTCCGTACCCCAATCCCAATACCTACACCTACCTGGGCGTTAGCCGGAGTAGAAACATCAACGCTGCGGGAACCATCAGCGCAGCTGAGCAGCAGAAAATATCTAAGGACACTTCATTTTGGGACCTCCGCGCCAAGGCATCATGCATTGCGTAACCAACCGCTTTGGCGATACTTCGAGCACCCTTGGTTATCTTCGGGTGCCTACTACTTAAAACCACACCTTCTGTAAAAAGTTGCGCCTCTTTCCGGGCTTGGCAAGCGAATTGCTTTTTCCTGCGACACCAGTCGTTTGGCCCTCCGGCTTAACCTTTACAACATATTAGATGCACCGCCTGGCAAAGGGGAAGCAGATCCGCCGGCTGATACAGTAAGGTGGGAGTGAGCCTCACCACCCTACCTTCCCCAGCCATGTTTGCCAAAGCACAACGCGTTCATTTCATTGGTATTGGCGGCATTGGAATGAGCGGCATCGCGGAAATTCTGCTCACCCTGGGCTATGCCGTTTCCGGCTCCGACCTGCGCCGTTCCAGCATTACCGACCGCCTGGGCAGCCTCGGCGCGACCGTTTTTCAGGGGCATGCGGCCGGCAACGTAGTGGGCTCCGGCGTGGTGGTGACCAGCTCCGCCGTCAATGAGCAAAACCCGGAAGTGGTGGAGGCGCGGCAGCGCAAGATACCCGTCATCCAGCGAGCCGAGATGCTGGCCGAGCTCATGCGGCTCAAATACGGCATCGCGGTGGCCGGCATGCACGGCAAGACCACGACCACCTCCATGATTGCCACCGTGCTGGCCGCCGGGGGGCTCGATCCAACCGTGGTGGTTGGCGGCCGGGTGGATGCGCTGGGTTCGAACGCCCGTCTCGGCAAGTCGCAATACCTGGTTGCCGAGGCCGATGAGAGCGACCGCTCCTTTCTCAAGCTTTCGCCCATTCTCTCCGTGGTCACCAATCTCGATCGCGAGCACATGGACTGCTATCGCGACATGGAAGACGTGGAAGCCGCCTTCCTCGAATTCATGGAGCGGGTTCCGTTTTATGGCGCGTGCACGGCATGCATCGACAATCCACAGCTCGCGGCGCTGTTGCCGCGGGTGAAGCGGCGGGTGTTTACCTACGGCATGTCTTCGCATGCCGACTATGTGCTGCGCATGCTTCCCCCGGCGGAGGATGCGCGATCCCGCTTTGAGGTGGCTGCCGGCGGCCTGGTGCTCGGCCCTTTTGCCCTGAATGTGCCTGGCCGGCACAATGTGCTGAATGCAACCGCCGCGGTGGCCATTGGCACCCAGCTCGATGTGTCGTGTGAAGACATTGCGCATGCGCTGCGCGGCTTCCGCGGAGTGGATCGCCGTTTTCAGTTGAAGGGTTGCGTTCGCGGCGTGACGGTGGTCGACGACTATGGCCATCACCCTACGGAAATCCGCGCCACGCTGAGCGCGGCACGGGAGTCTGGTTTTCGCCGGGTGCACGTGATCTTTCAGCCTCATCGCTACACCCGCACACGCGACCTGATGGCGGAGTTCGCGACTGCTTTCGACGATGCCGATACGGTGCAGATCCTGGACATCTACGCCGCCAGCGAAGAACCCATCGCCGGCGTCGATGCCCCGGCGTTGGTCCGTGCCGTAGGCCGTAAAGAGGTCCAGTATGCGGCCTCCTTCGAGGAGGCGGTTAGCCGTACCGTCGCTCAGGCCGCAGACGGCGATGTCATCGTCACCCTGGGCGCGGGAAGCGTCTCGCAAGCGGCCGGCATGGTGCTCGAAGCCCTCGGCGCGCCGCGCAATCACTAGACGCCGGCCCGCTCATCGTTTGCCTGACTTCGAAGGACAGCTGATCTGGTACGGGTGCCCAACGACGGTTCTGCCAAGGCGTACCTGGGCCGAAAAAGATGGGACGCAGCCCCCGAACGCTTTGTTCAGACTCTGTCCCAGTCACATCTCAAGCACTCAAAGCCCCGCGTACCAGTCGTAACCGAGCTTGGTCCAATAATCGTCCGGCTGCTGATCGGTGTAGGCGATGAGCCCGATCCGTTTGATCTGCTTGTAACCATACTTGGTGGGCGCGTGCAGCCGCAGCGGAGCGCCATGATATTGCGTGAGCGGGCTACCGCTCATCTCCGTAACCAGCAGCGTTTGAGGATGCAAGCAGACCTTCATATCGTAACCGACATAGTAGTCGCCGTTGGGCGTCTCCATGTACACGTAGCGCGGCACCCTTCCATCGGGCCCTTTCTCAGGTGGGTAGGCCGCAATCAAGTCCGCCAACCGCACTCCGCCCCAATGCACGATCTGGCTCCATCCCTCGATGCACTTGAATTGCGTGACCAGCTCATGTTTGGGGAGCTTCAGAATATCGTCCATGGTCAGCAGCAGACCGGGCGTGCCCGGGGCAAGCGTGGAGCGGCTTTCCCCGGCCTCTTCCAGCCCGCGCGGCATGCGGCCGACGCGCTCCTGGCGGACTTTTTCACCGGCCAACCATCGATGCCGGCGCCATCTTCTCCGCCGTGTCGGCGCTGGGAGCCACTTTGGTGTCGTGGCCCTGGTCTTCGTGGGTCTTCACATCCGCATAGCGATACTCCCAGGCCGTCACATCCGCGGAGTATTGAGGATAGCTTCTTCGCATTCGCCACCCCGGTCAACTGCAAACGCCAGCTCTCCGGAACCAGGGCTTGCTTCAAACCGTAGACGCCGTTGACGCGCAGATCCTCAGCCCGCTTGAGCGGGTAGGTCGGCGCCAGCGCCCGGTCGTCGAAGACCGCGCGCGCAAGCTTCGCATTGGCCTGGAAAGCCCTGCGAAAGGGCTTCGGTTGCATGCTCAGGCGCTGGACTGCGATCGATCCATTGGTAGAGGCCCCAGCCTGCGGCCGCGCCGGCAGCAGCGATGGCGAAGCTGCGGCGAGTGTGTTTGCGGCTCTCCCGCAATACCGCCGCGTCAGCCGCCTCTTGCTCCGCCGCCACCGCTTCGGGAGAAGGCAGCTCCGGCTGCGTAGGACCTGCTTGCTTATCGTCGAGATCGCTCATCCCCAACTCTTTCTCTCCGCTTCAAGGGATGGTTCCTGCACTGGCTTCACTTCCAGTCCGCTGACCATGCTGCGGAAATTATTCCAGCCCGCCAGCACCACCTGGGTCACGTGAATCAGGAAGAAGCCGCAGAAGCCCATGGTGAGCAGGAAATGCTCCCAACGCGCCATCTCGTAGCCGCCCAGCAAAGTCGTCACCCAATGCGCCTGGGTCGGTTTGTAGATAGCCAGGCCCGTAATGAGACTCCCGGCGCCCATCAGAATGACAGAGGTGTAAGCAATTTTTTGCGCGCCGTTGTACTTTGTCTGCGGCGGAAGGTACTTGGTCAGATGCAGGTCCTTGAGAGTCACCTGGATAGCTTCTATCAGGCTTTTCCGGTCGGGCACCACGAAGCGCCATTCCCCGGAGAAGATCGTGAACAGCACGTAAAGGATACCGTTGATGGCGAAAAGCCACATAAAGAAGAAGTGATATCCCAGCCCCTCGGTCACGTGGTAGGGAGCATTCATCGCCTTCCAGAACCACGGTGGGAAAAAACGGAAGAGCGTGAACGGGCCCACGCCGACCCTGTAGACCGCATGAGGATGTTTGTAGGCGTTGTCCGAGTCGTTCCAGTAAATCAGCAGGCCGCTCCAGATCATGGTGAAGAGCACGGGGAAATTGACCCAATGCATCCAGCGGATTGCCAGAGGATGCTTCTTATCCAAGCGAATCCTGGGAGAAATCGGCGCTCTCGCTATTTCTCCCGCGGCGACCGGGGCGGATGGCGACGCAACATTTAACGCAACGGGATTGTTTTCGGTCAGCTTCTCCGCCGGCGCCGCAGCTACTTCAGGGGGAATCGACGGGTCGGCCTTTTCACCTTCAACTGGAGGTTGGCCATCACAAGGCATCGGGTCGTCATTTTCGCGGTTATCCATGATGATTTACCTACTTGTGACAGCATCTCGCCCCAAAGGTTACGAGGCAAGACCAGTTTGTTGGGCCCACCTTATGAATCAGTCGGACCTTTACCTTACGTAGTGACCGGTTTTGCTCCGGGCAGCCGTTTTCTGAGCAGTGCAATTTGTCCCGTGTGATGCGCTTCGTGCTCGCAAACGTGAAACCACTTGCAATAGTTGTTGGTCGGACCCCAGGGCCAGTCTTTGTCGACAGCCATCAGCCACGCGTCATCTCGCTTGCGAAACTCCTCCAGGGACTTCGCCCGTACCTTCTGCAGGATCTCCACGTAGTAGTCCCGGTCATGCCCCTTGATAGTCTTCCGTCCCGCATCCCCGAGGTCCATGGCCGGGTCCCACTGCTGCTTCACCGCATCGGACCAGCTGTCCCATTTTTTCCCCTCGAATGTATTCATCTGGTAATAAGTTTCGGTGGCCGCCAGATGCAGCATCAGGGCGCCGATGGTGTTGGCATTCTTATCGAAGAGAACATCCAGATCAGCCTCCGTCAGCCCCTTGGTGGCAGTCAGAACGCCGTTGGCCTCACGCATCCAGGTAAGCATGGAGACGAAGGTGCCAACCTGGGGCGAGTACCCTGGCCTGGGGCCAATGATATTAAGCTCTGCGCTATCGGCCTGCGCAGGTTGAGGAATCAAAAGTGATCCACAAACGCCGGCCGTCAGCGTGACTGCGGTTCCGCTAAGAAAGCTTCTCCTGCTGGGAAGGGAAGGGTTTGCAGCAATCCTAAGTTCGTTCATTGGTTCTTCTGCCCTCCGGCGAAAGATCTGGACTTTTCCCGCGCGCTTTTTCTGCCCTGCGGCAGGCGGGGGAAGTATACCTTCTGTAAAATCAGAGGCGATGCGCAGAGCGAGACAACAGTCGCCGCTAGTTCGATTCACCTGGACGCTAATGGTCGCGTTTGTGATCGTTCTGGTGCTGGCGCTGTCGATTGCCATCACCTCCGGCGCGGGCCATGGTTTCGACCAAATCGCGCTGGCCCTGCCCATCTTCTTTGTCCTTCTGTTTTTGGCGGCATCGATCGGTGACTGGCTCCAAGCTGAAGACTCGGCCTTCGAGCCCCAGCTGCAGTTCTCTACCGCTCTCACCCGCGCACCACCAGCCTAGCTTTCCTTCCAGCCATCCCATCAGGCCGACGCACTTCTGAAGTCTCGGCTTGCTATCGCGCGTTACAACAACTGGTAAATCCAGGAAGGAAGCGTGTCTCTTGTCCCAACAAGATGCAGAGAAAACGTACGTCGTCATTCCCCGGGAAAACGCCGGGATACTCCGCCGCGTTAAGGACTTCTTTGAATTTCTGGGAAAGGTGCAGCAGGAAATGAAGCTGGTACATTATCCCAATTGGCGAGAGGTTCGTTCGACAACCCTTGTCGTCATCGTATTTGTATCTCTGTTTGCGGCCTACCTGCGAACCTTGGAGTGGATCTTCTCGCCGCTACAAAATTGGCTATTTTCCCGTTAAGCGCCTTGGCTCTCCTGCAGGAGCCGTCGAGTATTCGACGGCTCCTGTCTTCATCGTCCTGGTCTTACGGGTTCTTGGCTGCGGCCTTTTGTGCGTTCTCAACGGCCTTTTTGAACGCCGCCACCGCGGGAACCGAATGAGGGCTAAGGCCATCGATGGCTAGATATCTCCACGCAGGAGGCGTGTCGAAGGGCCTTTCGTCGCCGCCTTTGTAGACAACAAATGAATCGTCCGTCTGCCCGATCTCCGTCCGGGGACTGGGAGAGGTCTGGTTCGATCCCGTGCCCGGCCCACCCGGCCCACCCGACATACCGGGCTGGGAACCGTGTTGCCCGCCCATGGATATTCCGTTGTCAGTTTGTGTGACGGCGCCTGGGCGGTCGTTCTGCCGAGGATCGGGGATCGTCTCATTCATCATGCGCCCGTTCCCCTTGCGCAATACGATGATCAAGTCCGCCATTCGCGTTGACAGGACAGGCTCGAACCTTCCCCAGCTTAGCAACGCCGCCTCGACATCCCTTTGCGCATCTTGATTCGCCCGTGGATCGTCGATCGAAATGCCTGCAGTGGGATCGATGATGACGGCTACGGTTTTAGCGCTCAAAACATAGGCCGGTAGAACACTTTTTTTGTCCTTGGCGAATCCAAGGGTTACCAGCAGACTCACCGCAAACAGGGTAGATGCGCGTTTTAACATTTCGCCTCCTACGCCACGACGCAACCAGCATACGCCGATTCGGCAAGTTCGGAGCAACCCTGAGATTCAGACTGCACCAGGGGCGAGCCCGCGGGCACACAGAGCGATACTTCGCATTGGCTTCAGCAGGAAGCATCCGATCGCATTGTCTGCTCGCTCACTTGGGGGCAGGTCCCTGCGATAAGCCTGGTGAATGACATCTCCACGTGCCCTCCTCCTTGCTGGGGAGCAACGACAGAACCTTCTCCTCTCTGCAATCCTTCTCAGGTGATCGATCTTGTTCAAGCCGAGGGAATTGATTGTGATTTCGAAAGCAGATGCACCTATAGATAGTTTGAGGGAAGAGACAGTCAAGCAAGGGAAAGGGTGGCTTTCCCTGTTCTTCTGGCCGGCGTTTCGACGGGTATTTCTCCCCGCCGCCAAGCCACAGGTTAAGCAACGGAGGACTCATCGAAAGTCGCGGCCGGCGCCTAGCCATTCCAAGAAGCAAAAGGTGCTGGAGTTCCCAGTGCCCAAAGTGATCATCGACGCGCAAATTGAAAGCTGGATACGGTGGACTTTGGAGAGCAACATCGACTTGGCAGCCGCGCTGAGGCGGTTACGGAACTCGTACTTGCTGATCCAGGCCGGTAAGCCTGCCAAAGATGCGACGGAAATCCTGGCGCAAGTGGAAGCCGCATTGCAATACGCAGAGCAGAGAAAGACCTAGTTTGCGTCATCTGGAGCGAATCGCCCGCAGGCGGAAGGAATAGCCGAACCCGATCGAGTGATTGGGCGCTCCCGACGAAAGTCCGAAGTTCCAGTGAAAATCGAGCTGCTGATTTGGCGAAAGCTTATAGGCCGTACCGAAATCGATCACATTCTGCGGCCCGCCGCGTTGCGGAAAGGCGCCGGAATACTCCACGTAAGCGTCCCAGGGCTGCGTAAGCTGCCGGTCAAAGAACACGCTGGCCTGTCCCGTCAAGTTGCGCTGTGCTCCCTCCGTTGGCCACATCAGGGAGAACATGCCGGCAGCCGTCCAGTTTTTATTGAGCGATCGGGCTTTGCGCATTCGCGCCGCAAGCCTGAGCCCTCGTCCGGGGTGCGAGGCTTCCCACCATGGCGAAAAGCAACAGCGCCCATCCGGAACCCGCTTGGCCAAGCCCGGTTTTCATGATCATGGGGCGCCTGAACCTCGCACCGGCATTCTTCCGCAGGGTGAACACTATGAGCGCTCCTGCCTGGCTGGAGTCTACGTTGACGAGAGCATTATTAGACCATGGAGAAGAGACACGGCAGAAGACGATATTGTCCGAAAGATATTTATGCGAGCATGGTGGACGAGTGCTGAGTGGAGGAACGGCGTGTGTTGGCACAGCCCGGCAATTTCTATGGCGGGTGGATCACCTCGCACGTGAAGTGACCCTTCATTGCTGCGCCAGGAACGATGGGGTTGGTAGATTATGGTCGAGAGAATCCTGAGCTGCTACGAATCGCTCGCAGATCACTATCATCTGATCTTCGACGATTGGGATAAGGCGATCGAGCGCCAAGCCCGGATTCTGAATCCGCTTCTTGCCGCGCAAGGTTGCGGGCACCCACTGAAAATTCTGGACTGTGCCTGCGGCATCGGAACTCAGGCACTAGGGTTCGCAAGCTTTGGCCATCGTGTAGTTGCCTCTGACCTGAGTCGAGCGGCGGTGAGCCGGGCAACGCGCGAGGCAGAGAGCCGTGGGTTGGACATCTCGTTCCACGTCTCGGATATGACCTCGCTCAAGGAGATTGCAGATCGCGACTTCGATGTCGTGGTAGCACTGGATAATGCTCTCCCACATCTCACGACCGAACAGCTTGTTTGCGCGATAAGAGCCATAGGCTCAAAAGTAAAGTCGAAGGGGCTGTTCATCGCGAGCATACGAGATTACGACGCGCTCATCTTGGAAAGACCGGCCATGCAGCAACCAGCGTTCTATGGCAGTGAGGGAAAACGGCGAATCGTGCATCAGGTCTGGGATTGGATCGACGAAGCGAGGTATACCTTGCATCTGTTCATCACTACCCAGTCTGACCAGGCGTGGACTGACCCATCACTTCGTTTCGGAATACCGCGCTGTACAGCGCAGTGAAGTTTCCAGGGCGTTGCAATCGACCGGCTTCCAGGACGTACGATGGCTCATGCCCGCCGAGAGCGGTTTCTACCAGCCCCTCGTTCTGGCTAGATGGCCGTAATTGCCGCCGCCATCCGCAGTGCAAGCTCGCCTTTATACTCTTAAAGGCACTTAACGAATACCTCTGGTAAGCCATATATATGTCAAAACGTGAATTTCAGACCGAAGTCAATCAGCTGCTGCAGCTGATCATCCACTCTCTCTACTCCCATCCCGAGATCTTTCTGCGCGAGCTCATCTCCAACTCCTCCGATGCGCTCGATAAGCTCCGCCACCTGACCCTCACCGACGAGGCCTATAAATCCGTTCCTTTCGAGCCCCGCATCGATCTGGAGCTTGACGAGGAAAAGAAAACCCTCACCATCGCCGACACCGGCATCGGCATGAACGAGGAAGATCTGATCGAGCACCTCGGCACCATCGCCCGCTCCGGGACCAAAAACTTTCTCGCTCAGCTCTCCGGCGACGCCAAAAAGGACTCCAACCTCATCGGCCAGTTTGGCGTCGGCTTCTACAGCGCCTTCATGGTCGCCGACCGCGTCGAGGTAGTCTCCCGCAAGGCCGGCGAAGACAAAGCCTGGCGCTGGACCAGCGACGGCAAGAGCGGCTTTGACATTGAGCCCGCAGAGCGTTCCACCGTCCGGCACCACGGTCCTGCTGCACCTCAACGAAGAAGGGCAAGCAGTATGCCAATAGCTGGCGGCTGCAGGAGATCGTCAAGAAGTACTCCAATCACATCGCCTTCCCCATCTTCCTTACCTACGACAAGAGCGAATGGAACGAGGCCGAAAAGAAGTCGGATAAAAAGCGCACCACCGAGCAGGTCAATGCCGCCAGCGCTCTCTGGCGCCGTCCGAAAAGCGAACTCAAGGATGAGGACTACAAGGAGCTCTACAAATCGCTCTACCGGCGATTGGGAGGATCCTCTCTTCTGGTTCCACACCAAGGCAGAAGGGAGCCTGGAGTACACCACGCTCTTCTTCATCCCCTCCAAGGCCCCGCTCGATCTCTACCAGGCCGAATACAAGACCGGCGTAAAGCTCTATGTGAAGCGCGTCTTCATCATGGACGACGCCAAGGAGCTTCTGCCGCAGTACCTGCGCTTCGTCCGCGGCATCATCGACAGCGAAGATCTTCCCCTGAACGTCAGCCGTGAAATCCTGCAGCAGAACCGCGTGCTCACCAGCATCCGCACCGCCAGCGTGAAGAAGATCCTCTCCGAGCTCAAGAATATTGCGGCCAACCAGCCCGAGCAATATCTGAAGTTCATCACCGAGTACAACCGTCCGCTTAAGGAGGGTCTCTACGGAGACTATCGCCAATCGTGAAACGCTGCTCGATCTCGTCCGCTTCAAATCCACCAAGGTGGAGGGCCTCACCAGCCTCGCGGACGTTAAGTCGCGCATGAAGGAAGGGCAGAAGAGCATCTACTACATCACCGGCGGCGGCGAATCCCTGCTCCGCACCTCGCCGCTCTTGGAGATCTACAAGAAGAAGGATCTCGAGGTCCTCATTCTCGACGATGACTTCGACGAGATCGTCTTCGCCGGCATCGACAAGTACGGCGACGTCGACCTCAAGTCGGTCAACAAGACCTCCACCAGCGAAGACCTGAAAGATGAGGCCGAGCCCGACAAAGCCGAATCGCTCAAACCGCTGCTTGACAAGCTAAAGGCAACGCTTGGCGATCGCGTCAAGGATGTGCGCGCTTCGGTGCGGCTGGCCGATAGCCCTTCCTGCATCGTCTCCGACGAAGCGGAGCCCTCGATGCAGATGCAGCAGATGCTGCGCGCCATGGGACAGAAGGATATCCCTGCGCTCAAGCCCACTCTGGAGATTAATCCCGATCACGAGATCATCAGGAAACTGCTGGCACGCCCCGATGACGCCACCCAGGAGGATGCGGCCTGGTTGCTTTTCGATCAGGCGCTGCTGATGGAAGGCGTACCGCTCGAGGACCCAGCCGCCTTTGTGCAACGCCTCAACCGCGTGCTGAATCTATCTATTTGAATTGCAGGTGGCTGCGTGCAGAACGCAGCCGTCCGCCAAACGTGAGCCCAGCCCGGAAGGGCTGGGACCATCTCGAAGATGATCCGAGCGCTGTAAGCGCGGCACTAACCTGGGTCCGCTCGCACCTGTGTCATTAGGAGGTAGCCGAGGGACCTGCAGTTCAGCGGACCTTTCGTAGGAATGTTTTTTCGACAGAGCGGAGCGCCTGCGGTTTCATTTTCGGGTGGATGCAAATGTGCGGTGAGCAAATCGCCTCCGGGTTCCGTTTTTCCATCAACACAAACCGCAGGTCCCTCCGCATCGCAACACAGCCGGCGCCATGGATGTATGCGGTTCGGCTAAACTCTTCCTTATGGATCGCCAAAACTTCCCCGGAACCAGTCCCTTTGAGCCCATCATCGGCTTTTCACGCGCCGTGCGCATCGGCAAGGTTGTCCATGTCTCCGGTACCGGCCCGGTAGGTGCCGATGATCTTTCCGCAGCCGAGCAAACGCGCACTGTATTGAAGCTGATTGAAGCCGCGCTCTTACAGGCAGGAGCGAAGTTCGAGCATGTGTACCGCACGCGTATGTTCATTGCGCATCAGGAAGATTGGGAAGAGATCGGACGCGTCCACGGTGAAGTGTTCGGTGAGATCCGCCCAGCAGCGACGATGGTTGTCGCCTCTATGCTCAACCCTAAATGGCGCGTCGAAATCGAAGCCGAAGCCGTCCTTCCCTAAGCACTGCGCCAGCCTCGCTTGGCGGCGTTAAGACTTGCCCTTGCGAGACTTGCTGCCAGTGCCCTTAGCCGAAATGGCGTAGAGTGTGCGGACAATGCGAGGATCGAGCACAGACTGAAGAGTCGTCGCGTTGGGAGTCAAACTCAACCTGGCGAGGGTGCCCTTACGAAGTCGGATTCGAGCAGGGCTGGCGACCGCTGGAACAAGCAGGGCACCCGCAAAAATGCTCAGGTTAGGGTTATGCCCTACTACCAGGACGTTATCGCGGTCGCGATACTCGTCCAGCAGCTTCCTAAAATCCTTCAAAGTGGCTTCTGGAGCAAGGCTGTTGGATTGGACCACTCGTCCCTTGTACCCCGTCTCAGTCGCGACCAGATTTGCCGTCTGCAGGCTGCGCTTGAGCGGGCTTGAGACGATGACATCAAAACCTACTTTCATAGCATTCAGGACGCGCGACAGCTGGAGGCAATGGCGAACACCATCCTTATCGAGAGGGCGCTTCCGGTCTACTTCAGGGTCTGCAGTGCTGTTGCCGGCGCTGGCGTGGCGAAGGATGAATAGGTTCATAGGGCTACGATCATTGTAGTGCTCCTTCAGAGCCCGAAGAGGTGCTGCGCTGATCACCAGTGATATCTACAGTGCCTTTTTTCTGATTTTTCACACGGCATTCATACTGAGCTGCGCTGCCCAGGCATCAGCCCTAGGGAGAGGTGACCGGCGTGGCGACATCGATCCATAACAGACCAAGCGATTTTTCTCAGATGGACGTCGATTACTGCACCACTTACTGCACAATGACCTGAAGGATGACCGAGTGAGCGAGCTTACCGGTCGAGTCAGTGGCCGACACCGTGATCGTTTGCGTGCCTGTAGGCGTACCGGGCGTACTCGGCGTCGTGCTGGGCGCACTACTCCCGCTGGCAGGCGCGTTTGCTCCGCCGCAACCGGAGAGCGATGTCAAACCGCCCATTAGAAACAGCACCATCAGAACGGAATACATGTGGCGCCGGTAGCGTTTCGCAGCGCGTCCAGGTAAGAAAAGTAGAAATGTGACGCTTAACCAAGCCATTGGTTCCAGAGGTCGAATGGCTCCCCGCTGAGTTGCCGCAGAGGGTGCGGTCGTCGTAATCGTAAGTTTGGTGCTAACCGCCGCCCCGTTGCTGGGAGTCACTGAAGTTGGAGTGAATGTGCACGTCGCCAAACTCGGCAGCGTGCCACACGAGAAACTTACCGTCCCGCTATATCCCGCAACCGGAGTGATCGTCAGTGTGGCTGCCAACGACTGCCCTGCGGTAATAGTGGCTGTAGCCGGCGAAACAGTAATCGCAAAGTCTGGAGCTGCGGGAGGTGCTGGCGCTGCCACTGCGACCGAAACCGCGTTGGAGGTGCTGGCCTGGTTTTCGAAGTCCCCCGCGTAACTGGCGGTCACCGCATAGGTGCCGGCGGCAGCAAACGAAGCAGAGAGAGTGGCGATACCATTGGTCACAGCGGCAGTTCCCAGCGTTGTAGCACCGGAACTAAACGACACATTGCCGGTAGCAGCGAATCCTGTGACGGTGGCGGTAAAGGTGAGCGCCTGATTCTCGTTAACGGTGGTTGCCGAGACCGCAAGCGCGGTGCTTGTGCCGCCCAGGGTTGGAACCATCGGCTTGGGATTGATCTGGTTGAGCAGGGGAATCACCGCCCCCGTAGAAAAACTCAAATAGTCCAGCGCATTATCGTTCGCCAGCTTGGGTGCCTGGTTATTCAACCGCACAAGCGCTCCGCCGAGAGATCCATCATTGAAGAAGCTGGAGTAGTAGTTATTGCTATCGAGTGTAAAGTTTCCCGTTCCATCTCCTAAAAGAACGGTGACCTGATCGATGTTTTCGGCCGTGCGGTATTGCAAAACTATATCCGGGTGGCCGTCCGCATTGACATCGCCGATCGAGGCCGACCCTCCCGCTATGATTAGATTCAGATCCGACAGGGGCAGAGTATAGAACGGTGTCGGCTGGAACGTGCCGTTGCCGTTGCCCGCATACACAGCACCAACCTCGGTACCGCCCGATGCCATAAGCAAATCGGGTATTCCATCTCCATTTAGATCAGCGAGGGCTAAGGCTGTACCCGTGAGGCCGAGAGGCGCCTGCTGAAAGGTTCCATCGCCGTTGCCAAGATAGACGGCGTCATTCCACACCAGATCCAGCTTCTTATCGTTGTTCAGGTCGGCGACCAGAACCTGCTGGCAGACGGACATATTCTGCTGAGAAAACAAAACCGGACTGCCAAAGCCGCCATTTCCTTTGCCCGGAACAAAAATCAGTCCGCTCCCGCTTTCAGGGAAAATAAGGCAATACGGAAGCACGACATCGAGATTGTTATCGCTATTGAAATCGCCAACGACAGGAACCTCAGCTCCGGCAGTCTTCAAGTCGATTCCAGGAAGGCTTGGCTGAAAGGTGCCATTGCCGTTTCCCGCATAGAAATAGAGTGACGAATCCTGCGGCCCGGAGATATCTACAGCTTCGCCCAGGGCGCCCGAAGAGGCGGCTACAACGTCGATCTTTCCATCTCCGTTGAAATCTCCCGTGGCAACGTTCGTGAGGGAACTTCCGGCGGTCGTATAAGTTGAAGAAAATGTCCCATCGCCTCGTCCCAGGGCGCTGACAAGGTTGAGGTTGGCATCTGTGCCGACCACGTCGGTCAGGCCGTCCCCATTAAGGTCCGCAGTGGCGAACTGCCCATAACCTTGTCCCAAAGGTATTCTCAAAGTCCCCTGGAACGTGCCATCGCCATTGCCCTGCAGCACAGAAAAGCCGGGCGCAGCGCTGAAGACGAGATTCGTCTTCCCATTCGCTCCAGCTTGTGTTGCAGCAGGGTAACCACTCAGGGCGTAGGAGTTTCCATACGTAAACCCGCCTTTGCCGTCGCCAAGAAGAATGGACGTATAGTTGCCGACGAGTGCAAGGTCAACATTGCGCGCCATGGGTCGTTCCCGCAAGAAAGACCCGCGCATTTCCTAGCCACCCATCGAGTGGCAGGTTCGTGCCTGTCGTGAATATTCCGCTGGAAGCGCCGAGCAATACCTGCAGCGAGATGGGCCCCATGCCGGCTTGTCCTGCGATGAAGGCTACATCCGTCAAGCCATCGTGATTGAAGTCTGCGGTAAGAAGCGTCCATCCGCCGGCAGCGCTTTGCGCGGCTTGTAACGTTCCGTCTCCGTTCCCATAGTAAACAGCCAGCGAGGACTCGCCGCCGACAACGACGTCCTGCTTTCCATCTCCGTTGAAGTCGCCCGCGGCCGTTGATCCAGGATTCACTTTCATCACCCCGGGATAGCCTTGGGCCGTGGAAAGCGTTCCCGGCGCGGCGCTGCCTTGATTCAGCAGCACAGCTAACCCTGCAGCATTATTTAGGAATGTAGATACGGCAACATCGGGATAGCCGTCTCCATTCAGATCGACCGGAGTCACCGTCACCGGCGCTGACACGGCATAATAAGCCGGGTTCTGAAAGCTGCCATCCCCGTTGCCCATTAGCACCGCAACATATCCAGCGGGACAGGTGAACACCACGTCGAGCTTGTTGTCTCTGTTCATGTCGGCTGCAACCAACTGCGAAGCCGACGGGCAGCCGGTGAACGAACTCGTGGTAACCGCGACCGGAGGCGTGTTCGCTCCTTGATTGAGCAGCACGGTCAGGGTCGGCGCTGCGGTGCCCTCTCCTGGCACAGAAAAATATGCCAGATCCGGCTGCCCGTCCCCGTTAAAGTCGCCGCTAACTATGGTTCCCCCCTCGACCACGCCTACTGGGGAAGTGAAGTTATTAGTAGGAAAGATCGGTGATTGCGTCTGCGCGGCAACAGGCATTAACAACAGAGGCGAGACCAACAAAAGGGCCAGTACGGATCCTAAGCCGCCAGGAATCCTGAACCAAGCGTATGCAGACACGGAGACAGTCCTTCAAGCCGATACGGTCTTTCTGCGAAATGAGCACGGCGAGTCTAACAAAAGCTAGCGGCAACCGCCTAAAGATTAAAATCGCGCAGAAGGCACCAAAGAAATGTTACCCGGCTCCTTCGAGACTTAATGGAGCGCCAACCTTGCCCTTGACCGATAATGTCGAGGGTATCCCTGCTTTCCTGACTGCGACCATGCCGATTTCGCTTTCGTTTAAGCCTGAAGCGGATGGCCCATGCTCGTACAGCGGCTCTTAACACGCCTCGGCAAGGCGAGGAATCTCGGACCAGCTTTCCACGATTGACATCCAGAACAAAGCAACGAGTCGACCCTCTGCGTCGAGCATGACGATATGATCTCCCTGGATCTCAGCGCGACACGCGACGACCGGTTGAGTGCTGATAGCAGGGTTCTTGAACCGCACTAAATATGTTTTGCTCGCCATTTTCATCTTCCAGATACATCCTCCGGTTACCTGCACTCGCCAAAGGTAACGTGTGCGGCGTTCAGTAAGGCAAAGCCGCTTGAAGTTTCCTAAGGCCACAAATTCGACCGCAGGTCCGGGAGCCATTTGCTAAGACACCTCCTGCCGAGGCAGACTTCGAGCCGCGTGCTAAATGGATAGTGTTGCGATTCCGCAATCCGTATCAAGAAGACAGGCCACAAATCGCATAAAGGCGTTTGACTGCTTTGGGTTCGCCTGGTTCTGTTTTTCGGTAACCCAAACATCGTAGTAGCCTTGGGTTTGTTTGCTGGTTGCTCTCACCTCAAGGAAGTGCATGCCTTATGGGTAGATTCACGCGCCGCCGCTTTCTCGTGATTGCCTCTGCCGTTGCCGCGACTCGATCGGGGGCAAAACGCTTCGGCTTAGCCCAGGCGCCCGAGAACCAGGCCGGCGATCTCAAGCTGTGGTACACCAAACCAGCATCCCAGTGGGTGGACGCGTTGCCTATCGGCAACGGGCGCCTGGGAGCCATGGTCTTTGGCGGAGGCGCTATCGACCCAATTGATCCTAAGGACCCGAAGAACGATAAAGGAACCGGTCCCGTTCCCACCGATCCTGCGAAAGAAACACTGCAACTGAATGAAGACACGCTCTGGTCGGGTCTTCCGGTCGACGGTAACAATCTCGATGCCAAGAATTATCTGCCCGCGGTGCGCCGGGCAGTCCTGGAACAGAAGGACTATCACCTCGCCGACCAGCTCTGTCGCAAGATGCAGGGCCTCTTTGCCGAGGCCTACCAACCGATAGGCAGCCTGCATGTGGATTGCACTCACCCCGGGCCGGTGACGGATTATCGCCGCGAACTGGACCTTGCATCCGCGGTGGCGACGACGCATTACAGGGTGGCGGATGTCGAATTTGAACGCGCCGCATTTTCCTCCGCCCCCGATCAGGCGATTGTGCTGCGCGTCTCTGCCGGCAAAGCCGGCCAGTTGAACGCAACCTTATGGATGGATGGGCCCCTGGTGAAAGCGGTGCAGACCGTGGCCGGCAATCGTCTGCTGCTGACCGGCAAGGCGGCAAAGCATATTGCCGGGGCCGGGCATCCAGGCAGCGAGAATCCGGTCGTACTTTCCGATGTGCCGGGTGAGGGCATGTACTATGCCGCCCTGCTTCAGGTGAATGCTGAAGGCGGCCAGGTATCCGCGCAGGGCGACAGACTTGTCGTCACCGGTGCGACGGCGCTTACGGTGGTGCTGACCGCGGCCACCGGTTACCGCGGATTCGAACAGAAACCCGATACGCCGCAGGCTGTGGTGACGGAGCACGCTACCCGGCAACTCGATATCGCACTCCAGCAGAGCTACTCTGCCTTGCGCCAGCGGCACACCGCCGATTACCAGAAGCTCTTTGACCGCGTATCCCTCACGCTGGGATCCAAGGCGGCAGCATCCAAACCTACCGACCAGCGGCTGGCGAACTTTGCCACAGCTCCCGATCCGTCGCTGCTGGCGCTGTATTTTCAGTACGGGCGCTACCTCCTCATTAGCAGTTCGCGGCCGAAGTCGCAGCCGGCGAATCTGCAGGGCATTTGGAGTTACCAGGTGCAGCCGCCGTGGAGTAGTAACTGGACGGCAAACATCAATGTGCAAATGAACTACTGGCCGGCGGAGACGTGCAACCTGAGCGACTGCACCCAGCCGCTGTTGGCATTCGTTGAAGATCTAACCCACACCGGCGCGCGCGCTGCACGGGAGACCTACGGCCTGCCCGGCTGGGTAACCCATCACAATATTGATATCTGGCGCGCTGCTAACCCTGTAGGGATGGGCGTTGGCGCGCCGACGTGGGCCAATTGGGGCATGAGCGGGCCTTGGCTTTGCGCCCATCTGCACGAGCATTATCGCTTCACGCGCAACCGCGAATTTCTGCGTGAGCGTGCTTATCCCGTGATGAAGGGGTCGGCGGAGTTCTACCTCGCGTGGCTGATTGAAGATGGAAACGGCCACCTGACCACCTGCCCTTCCGAGTCGACCGAGAACGACTTTATGGCCCCGGATGGCAAGCGCGCCATGACCAGTGCCGGCTGCACTATGGATATGGCCCTGATCCGGGAACTCTTCACCAACTGCATCGCCGCAGCGAAAGAACTGGGGATCGACGACGAGTTCGCCGCCAAGCTCACCGCCGCGCGTGCACGGCTCATCCCCTACCAGGTCGGCAAATACGGCCAGCTGCAAGAATGGTCAATCGATTTTGACGAGAGCACTCCCGGTCAGCGGCATATGTCGCACTTGTACGGGCTGTATCCGGGCAATGAAATCACGCCCCGCGGTACTCCGGAGCTGGCAAAGGCGGCGCGCATTTCGCTGGAACGGCGCTTGGCCAACGGTGGCGCGTATACCGGTTGGAGCCGCGCCTGGGCTATCGATTTCTGGGCTCGCTTGGGCGATGGCGATAAGGCGTGGGAGTCTCTGGGGATGCTGATGCAGCACAGCACGAATTTGAATCTCTTTGACACCCACCCGGCAGGGAAGACATCGATCTTTCAGATTGACGGAAACTTCGGCGCAACAGCGGCGATTGCCGAGATGTTGATGCAAAGCCACACCGGCACAATCGACCTGTTACCGGCCTTGCCCTCGGCGTGGCCGGCGGGTGAGGTCAAGGGTCTGCGGGCACGCGGTTCTGTTGAAATCGATCTCCGCTGGGAAAACGGAAGGGCCGTAGCTGCCGTTATTCGACCGGATTTCTCAGGCGAATATCAGTTGCGCGTACCACCTGGACAGAAGATTCGCAGCATCGCGAGCGCCGGGGAAGTTCCGTTGCGGGCTCAATCCGACGGCAGTATAGGCGTCACGCTGGAGGCGGCGCGGAGTTACCGCGTCGAGTTCGCCTAGTATCCGCGTCACGACCGGCTTGGCCGCCGCCCTTAGATTTGTCGTCCCCGAGCGAAGCCGAGGGACCTGCTGTGCGCCTTTCCCCCAAACCACTCTCGGAACCGTCCATCTAAATAACCAACGTCAAGGTCCGCCAACCCTTTAACCTTTGTCATTCAGAGCGTAGCCGAGGAACCTGTTGTGCGCCCTTCCCTCTAACAACTCCCTACAGCTCTGTCCATCCATCTCCACCCATGCCAAGGTGGGCCACCGCCCTTAGCTTTGTCATCCCGACCGGAGCGTAGCGCAGTGGAGGGACCTGCGGTTCCATTTTCGGGTACACGTGGGCGAATCGCCTCCGGTGTTGGTACCAGCCCAAAACAGAAGCTCAGCTTGTAGAGCATGGCTGGCGTGCCTGCGCGAGACCTTCACTCACAAACCCAGCACCACTGGGGTCTACGCCTCGATCCGTAGCGAGATGTGGTGCACCGTCCTTCGTCGCCGGGCCCGCAAGTGGTTGTGATACCCCTAAGCGTGGCCGGCCGTAACCTTGCCGAAGACGCGGCAGAAGTTTCCCCCGCCGACTTTGCCGATTTCGTCGGGCGTGAACCCCTGGAGCAGCATCTCGCCCACAACCGCGGGAAAAAATCCTCCACTCAGGCCCGGCCACGCTTTGTTGGTGCCTTGGCCAACCCGCGAGGAAAGTAGATCCGTGTCCGTGCCGATACCGACGTAGTCGACGCCCACCGCGTCTACCATCGCCTTGATGCTTTCCACGAAGTCTTTCAGCGAATCGGCAAGGTGAGTCCACACGCCGATCACGCCGCCGGCGTCGGCCACGACCTTCGCATGTTCTTTGCTGATCAAGTGTGGCTTCATCCTTGCCGCCATCGCGGGGTCGCTGCCTGTTCGGCTGTCGATGCTCGTGTGCGACACAAGGACCGGCTGCGTGGCCACCTTCAACGCGCCCAGCACCGTTTCGGGACTGGCGTGGGCGAGGTCCACCACGATCCCCAATCGGTTGCACTCCTTCACCACCTTTGCGCCAAAAGCCGTCAGACCACCAAGGTGAGCGGGGGCCGTGATCACATCGCCCAACGGCGACACGATGTCATCTCGTTCGTGAAGCAGTTGCAGATCACGGACGCCGCGTTTGTACACCTCTTCCACTCGCTCCAGGCGCCCCTCGATGAACTGTGATCCTTCGACTGTCTGGACAATGGTTGGTTGATCATGGGCGTGTGCTGCCTGAAGGTCCTTCAGGTTCAGTGCGCGGTGCATGTGTCCCTTTTCCAACTGCGCGTCCATCGCCGTGAGCCAACTAAGATAGTGGTCCAACGCATCGCCCGGCTTGGCAAATGGCGCGAAATCCAAGACGAAGCTCGCACAGACCGCGGTAAGTCCTGACTGTTTCAGCTCTTCTGCCAGGCCGAGAGCCTGCTGTTGCTCCTCCTGCCGCGGCTGACCATTCTGCGGATGCGGTTCTGTCCCCGCGGGATAAACGTGGTTGTGCATGTCGATGCCAATAGTTTTGGACATGACCTGCGCCACGCGCGGATCAATCGCATCGCCCACAGCTGCCAGGCTCATCGGTCCTAGCAGCATCGCACCGCCGGCACACGCCGCAGTGGTTATGAATTCTCGCCGCGAAAGACTGGGATACCTGGTTTTCAACATATCGCTCCTGGTAGACGCTTAGGATCTTGGAGACGTGGCCGTGAGACCCTCATCTTACTACCGGAACAGAAACCCGCGTCTCCGAGCAATTACAGTGAAAGGTGAGCAAGGAGAAATATTCATGAGAACAATCGCGGAAGATATCTCGGGATACCTTTACGGGTCACCTGAAGTCCCAATCTCGACGATTTCCGTGCTGGATTTGGCGAATTTGAAAATCAGTGCAGGATTCACCGAAGAAGACCAGCGCTACCTGCGTCTCGCGGGTGAAGTGCTCGAAGACCAGGCCAGGCAGGTCGTCGAGCACTGGCGAAGCCGGATCATCGCCAACATTCCGAACCTCGCCAGACATTCTCGTAGTCTAGAAGGGAATCCGCTTCCCAATTACCTGGCGGCCAGCAATCTCCGCTTTGAGCAATGGATTCTCGATACCTGCCTTCGACCTTACGACCAGGACTGGATCAATTACCAACAGGAAATCGCTTTACGGCATACCACGCTGAAAAAGAACAAGGTCGATGGCGTTCAATCGACAGCATACGTACCACTGCGCGATATCATTGCCTTCCTCGCAGTGATGAATGAGACGATCAAGCCGTACCTCGCGGCCAAGGGACATTCCGGCGAGGACGTCGATGGGATGCACAGGGCATGGTGTAAGTCCATGCAGTTACAGCTGGCGATTTGGGTCAGGGCCTACGCCGGCTCAGATCAACCGCAAGATCAGTGGTGATACTTCGCTCGCTACACCAGTATGCGCAATCCGCTCCATAGGCATCCAAGAGATGGAAGTGACTCACGGGAGGCTTATGTCAAACGAGTCAATGCTTATCCCCACCCGCCAACTTGCCGGCAACAACAAGGCCCACTTTCCTAACGAGAGTTCTGCCTATCGCTCCGCTCGCAATGCTCTTCTTATCGAAGAAATCGAGCTACGCCGCCAGATGGAACGTGTGGCGAGCCAGCGGCGAACTCTGCCTCCGGGTGGCGAGATTCCTCAGGACTTCGAATTTTTCTCCGAGACTGGGTCAATTCGCTTCTCCAGCCTGTTCGACGACAAGGACACGCTGATGGTCTACAGCATGATGTACGGCCCACAGCGCAAGTCGCCATGTCCCATGTGTACATCCTTCTTGAGCGCCTGGAACGGGATGGCTGTCAATCTGCGTGAACGTGTAGCCATCGCCGTCACGGCACGCTCGCCCATAGAGCGCCTGAGCGAATTCAAAAAGCTGCGCGGCTTTGTCAATCTGCCATTTTTCTCCGACACGTCGGGGGAGTACACGCGCACCTACGTCAGCTCCGAGGACGCCGACATTCCCGGTTTCAGCGTCTTCGCCAAGCGCGACGGAACCATCTACCACTTTTATAGCGGAGAGATGAGCGGCGAAATGGCTGACCCGGGACAAGACCCACGCGGAGCTCCGGACCTTGATCCTCTCTGGCTGATGCTGGATTGGACGCCGGAAGGCCGCGGTGTCGACTGGTATCCAAAGCTTGACTACGGGCACAAATAATGAGGGAG
Source organism: uncultured Acidobacteriaceae bacterium (assembly GCA_963746595.1). Taxonomy (GTDB): domain Bacteria; phylum Acidobacteriota; class Terriglobia; order Terriglobales; family Acidobacteriaceae; genus PALSA-350. The sequence goes on along the minus strand of CAVVBS010000003.1, from coordinate 123,702 downwards.
GGGCTCTTCCGCCATAGAGCTATACTGGCCACCTACACCTGCGAGGGAGTATGGCTAGCAGACGACAGGAAGACCCGCCGAGGTTGCCGTCGACGCCAGAAGCCGGGCACGACCTTGCCTCGAGCCTGTACCAGGAGCTTCATCGGCTGGCAGTGGGCAAAATGCGCTTCGAGCGCGGGAACCACACTCTCCAACCGAGTGCGCTGGTAAATGAGGCTTACCTGCGGCTGGTGGATGGCTCCGATTCGATGTGGTCGGATCGCGGCCGGGTGTTGGGGCTCGCTGCCAATGTTATGCGCCACATCCTGGTGGATCATGCCCGGGCCCACAACGCCGGAAAGCGCGGAGATGGGCTGCTTCAGGTGACGCTGGTCGAAGACATGGCTGGTGGCACAAGCAGCTCAACCGCCGATGTATTAGCGGTCGATGAAGCGCTTACCCGCCTTGCGGAGTTTGATCCGAGGCAAGCGAAGGTCCTTGAGATGCATTTCTTTGGGGGGCTGACCTTTGAAGAGATCGCGCAGCAACTCGATGTATCGCCTACGCACCGTAAAACGCGACTGGACAATGGCCCGTGCGTGGCTGCGCCAGGAATTGTCACACTTGCAACATGACTCCTGAACTCTGGCAGCGCCTGAAGCCGTTGTTCCATGCCGCCCTGGAAAAGACCACACAAGACCGCGCCGCATTCATCGAGGCTGCCTGTGGCGACGATCTCGAACTCAAGATGCATCTCAAGCGGCTTCTCGATGCCGATCAGCAAAGCGCCGATTCGCGAGACGCTCCGCTCGCCCACGTTAGCCATTTCCTGGATGACAACGGCGTTCCACTTGAGGCAGGCCAGCTTGCCGCGGGCGATGTTGGCATCATTCGCCCAATGATCGGCCAAACCATCTCGCACTATCGAATCCTCGAAAAGCTGGGCGGCGGCGGCATGGGTGTTGTCTACAAGGCGGAGGACTCCGATCCCTCGGCCGGTTTGTCGCACTCAAATTTCTTCCTGACGACCTGGCCCAGGTTCCACAGGCTCTGGAACGATTTCGCAGAGAGGCGCGCGCGGCATCCGCGCTTAATCATCCCCACATTTGCACCATCTATGAGATTGGCGAAGAGAACGGTCAAACGTTTATTGCCATGGAATTCATGGAGGGCGCTACGCTCAAGCAACGCATTGCCGGCAAGCCGCTGCCGCTCGATGAAGTGCTTGCATGGGGTATTGAGATTGCCGATGCACTCGGCGCCGCTCACAGCAAGGGGATCGTTCACCGGGACATTAAGCCTGCGAATATCTTTGTGACCGACCGCGGCGACATTAAAATTTTGGATTTTGGTCTGGCCAAGCTGATGCCCGCCGGGGCTACAAATCTCTCCGCGATGCCGGCCGAAGGAGAAGGGCTCACCCGGCTCACTCAACCGGGCGCGGCGATGGGCACTGTTGTTTATATGTCGCCCGAACAGGTGCGCTGCGAAGAGATGGATGCCCGCACGGACCTGTTTTCTTTTGGAGTCGTGCTCTATGAGATGGTCACAGGGTTCGTGCCGTTCCGGGGCGACAGCATGGGCGTGGTTGCGGAAGCAATTTTGAATCGCACACCGGTCGCGCCAGTGCGGCTGAATCCCGACGTTCCCCCAAAGCTCGAAGAGGTCATCCATAAGGCGCTGGAGAAAGACCGCAAGCTGCGCTACCAAAATGCAACCGATTTGCAAACGGATCTGCGACGGTTAGCGCGAGACAGCAGCCAAAGCCAATGGGATGCATCGTCTGCAAAACAAGGACAACCAGCTGCACAAGAGAAACGGCCAATCATTACGAGGGCGCGGAAGGCCTATTACTATGTTGCGGCTGCAGCTCTTGTTCTAGCGATTGCGGCCGCCTTTTTTCTCCGGCGTTCATTTCCGGATCATGGATCAACCAGCAAAGAGTGGGAGCAATTGACGTTTTTTAGAGATTCGGTCGTCTACCCCGCTCTCTCTTCGGACGGACGAATGCTCGCTTTCATTCGCGGAGACAATTCAGTCCTTCCACTTGGCGAGGTCAATTCGTTACTCCCGCTCGGAGATATCTACGTTAAGTTGCTGCCGGGTGGCGAGCCGGTCCAGCTCACCCATGACTTGACGACGAAACAGGCGCCGTCGTTCTCTCCGGATAATTCGCGAATTGCCTATGGTCTCGTCGCGCCATGGGACACCTGGGAGGTACCTGTTCTCGGTGGCGAACCTCATATGCTGCTGCCCAACGCTGCCTCGTTGACATGGATTGAAGGCGGAAAGCGGCTGCTCTTCTCTGAGATCAAGTCAGGGCTGCACATGGTGGTGGTTACCACCGATGAGAGCCGAGGGAATAGCCGGGATGTCTACGTGCCCGCGGGCGAACGCAGCATGGCCCATCATTCCTACCTATCACCGGATGGCCGATGGGTGCTGGTTGTTGAGATGGACAGCAGAGGTGAGATTCTGCCCTGCCGGATCGTTCCATTCCAGGGCGCGAACGACAGGAAGATTGTCGGCCCTCCCAATGGCGCCTGCCTCTCAGGCGCCTGGTCACCTGACGGTAAATGGATCTATCTCACCGCCAAGACGGATGACTTCCATATCTGGCGTCAGCGCTTTCCAGATGGAGACCCGGAGCAGTTGACCTTTGGCCCAACGTCTCAGGAAGGACTAGCGATGGCGCCTGACGGCAAGTCCGTTATAACCTCCGTCGGATCTCAGGACCTTACGGTTTGGCTGCACGACAAGGACGGAGACCACCAGGTATCCTCCGAAGGAAACACTTCATCACCGGCGTTTTCTGCGGATGGACGCAATCTCTACTTCCTTAAGGCCAATGACCAAGCGCATGACCAAACGCGTAGCGAGGAGTTGTGGGTCAAGGAATTAGATAGCGGAAAGACGGAGAGGGTTTTGCCGGATTATCCGATTCAGGGATACGCCGTATCGCAAGACGGGAGAGAAGTTGCATTCGCGATGAAGGATCAGGGCGGCCATACAAGCCTGTGGATTGCTCCCACCAGCCGTCGCTCGTCGCCGGTGCGCATCTCCTCTACGGCGGTCGAAGATTCTCCCTTTTTCTTGCCCAACGGCGACCTGATCTTTCGCGCGATAGAAGGCGGTTCGAACTTTTTGTATCGCATGAAAACCGACGGCACCGACCGCCGCAAGATTACCCCGGAACACATCGTGGATATCAAGTCAGTGTCACCCGATGGCCGATGGGTTGCTGCCGGCGGCCTTGGGTCCGACCAGGAGCACACGCCGGGAATAAGGGCATTTGCCCTGGATGGAAGCGCGAAGGTGACTCTGTGCGTCGTTAATTGCGAACTGCATTGGGACATGAGCGGAAAATTTGCGATTCTCAACTTCGAAACGCTGCATCGAGGCAGTTACGCCTTGCCAGTGATGCGGGACTCCGGGCTGCCCAAAATTCCACTGAGCGAAAGGCCGAACATCCCTGACTTTCCGAATTCGAAAGCGATCACTACGATTCCGTGGTATGTGGAGTCGGCCGTGAGTCCTTCGGTCTACGCCTACACCCGGCAGAATACCCGCCGCAACCTCTACCGCATCCCATTACCTTGAGCCTCCAACAGTAGACTTATCTTGCATGAAGAAAATTGGCTTCCTCTCATTCGGCCATTGGACACCTTCACCGCAGTCACAAACGCAGTCGGCGGCGGACGCGCTGCTGCAGTCCATTGACCTCGCCGTAGAGGCCGAGCGCCTGGGAATGGACGGGGCCTACTTCCGTGTTCATCACTTCGCGCGGCAACTGGCATCACCGTTCCCACTGCTCGCGGCGGTCGGCGCTAAGACGCGAAAGATTGAAATTGGCACCGCGGTCATCGACATGCGCTATGAGAACCCTCATTACATGGCGGAGGATGCTGGCGCTGCGGATCTCATCGCTGGCGGGCGCCTGCAGTTGGGAATCAGCCGCGGTTCTCCCGAGCAGGTGATCGATGGTTGGCGCTATTTTGGCCACCGCCCGGTGGAAGGCGAGGACGATGCAGACATGGGCCGGCGGCACGCCGAAGAATTTCTCGAGCTGCTGCGCGGCAAGGGCTTCGCTCAGCCTAACCCACGTCCGATGTTCCCCAATCCGCCAGGGCTGCTGCGTCTTGAGCCGTACTCCGAAGGATTGCGTGATCGTATCTGGTGGGGAGCCGCTTCCAATGCGACTGCTGCCTGGGCCGCCAAGCTCGGAATGAACCTGCAAACCTCAACCCTCAAATTCGACGAGACCGGCGAGCCGCTCCACATCCAACAAGCCGCCCAGATTCGCGCCTTTCGCGCAGCCTGGAAGGAGGCTGGCCACGCCCGCACTCCGCGCATTTCCGTCAGCCGCAGTATCTTCGCATTGATCGACGACCGCGATCGTGCCTATTTCGGACGAGGAGGTCAGGAAGAGGACAAGATCGGCTTCCTTGACGAAAGCACGCGGGCGATCTTCGGCCGTAGCTACGCTGCTGAACCGGATGTCCTGATCGAACAGCTTGAGGAAAGACGAGGCGATCGCGGAGTCGGACACGCTATTGCTAACCGTCCCAAACCAACTAGGCGTTGCCTACAATGCACATGTCATGGAGGCAATTCTGACCACTGTCGCCCCAGCTCTCAATTGGCGATGAGCCCCCGATACACGCATTTGTGAGGACGATAGAGTCACCCAATGCGAACGGCCGTGTTACGGGAACGAGTCCCGGGATAGGATTGGGAATGCGCTGCACTTTGCTCGCGAGGGATATAAGCGCTGGATGATCGATCGCTGCCTCGCCAAAGTGGTTAGTCTGTATCCAAACCTTCTTCGGGTAAGGTGACCGATAAACAAGTGCCGGAACGATTCGGTTGTGTGCTGCTCCTGAGTTGGATTCGTCCCCTGTGTTCCTGAATGATAGTTGAACTCAGCCAGAGCCCAACCCCAGATCCCTTCAATTCTTTCGTGGTAAAAAATGCGTCGAAGATTTTTTTAAGATTTTCCGGGAGGATGCCGACTCCATCGTCTGAAATTGTTACCCGGGCTCCTCGCTCCCGTGGTTCGCGATAGAGGGTACATCTCGAAATTCTGATCCGGATTGTCGCATGTCTATCAGAAGCCTCGATCGCGTTGCGTACCAAGTTTGAGAATACCTGCCGTAATTGAGCCGGGAACCCCTGGATCGTGACCGGGCCCTTCCACTCTTTAACGATGGATAAATTCTTATCGACCACTTCGCGGTTGTTAAGAGCCAGAACGTCTTCCATCAGTTCAGCCAGATCCACAACCAGAGGCGCGGAACTCTCTCGATGGAAGGACAAGATTTGCCGCGCGATCCGCGCCACCCGCTGGACCTCTCGTTCGGCGGAACATAGATAGGCTGATCCGTCCGCAGACTCGGCGACCGGCCCGCGAAGAAGATACAGGAGATTGGTGACGGCCTCGAGCGGGTTATTTATTTCGTGAGCGATGGTGTGCGCCATTCTTCCAGTCGCTGCCAGCCGCTCGTTCAGAAGAGCTGAATGCTCCGCCATCTTTTGCTGAGTTATTTCTGCCAGGATGAAAATGCGGCTGATGATCGCATCTTCCAAATAGACCGGCTCCAGGCTTAACCGAAACCACTGCGAGCCGGCGAGCAGTTCGAGCGGCCCAACGACGGTCTCTTCAGAGAGCTGAAACTGGAGGGTATCCTGAAGGAGCTGCTTCAGCTGATGACCCTCGAGCTCCGTATAGGATCGTCGCAGAAGTTCGGTCATGGCACGGTTGCAGCGTTGGACGATTCCTGCAGGGTCCACCACGGCAACACCCTCGCCCAGCGCATCGAAGGTGGCCTGCCATTGTTTGGAAGCAATTTTGGCGAGCGACTCCGCCTCATGCAGTTTGACCAGAGATCGGACGGTGGCAACAAGAACGTTTGGCTCAACCGGCTGCGTCAGGTAGGCATCCGCTCCACTCTCCAGTGCGTATACTCTGCTCTCGTTATCTGCGAACGCGGCTGAGAGTTGCAGAACCGGGATGTGACTTGTGCGGGGATTCGACTTGATGCGACGGCACACCTCGTAGCCCAGAATGTCTGGCAGTTTGACATCCAGCAGGATGGCCGCCGGAACCTGCTTGGCAAGTTCCAGGGCTTCGCGGCCGCTCTCCGCTTCGATCACCTTGAAGCCGGAGCGCGTTAAAGCATGCACCGTTGCATATCGATTGGCTGGCCGGTCATCGACCACTAGAATCGTGTCGTTGCCGGAGCTCACGCCTGTATCCCTGCCGCCTGGAGCACCTCGAACAGGCCGCTGGAAGCCTCTTCGGGTCTCGATGCACGCTTCGGATAAAGGAACGCATTCCCTTCGGACAACGTGGTTCGCTCCTCGTCGCTAAACTCCCGCGAGGAATGAACGATAACCGGGAGTAGTCGGAACGATGCGCTATTTCTGATCTGGCGCAGCACTTCGAATCCGTCCATATCCGGCATGACAATATCGAGGATGACCACGTCCGGACCATCGCGCTCAATCAAACCCATGGCCTCCCGGCCACCGCGGGCCTCGAGAACTCGATAACCGAGCTTCGCCAACTCGCCGCCCAGCAGGTAGCGCGTGACTTCGTCATCGTCGACCAGAAGAACGGTTTTGGAGGGTTGGCCCTTGATGAGCTCCTGCACCGTGCTCAGCAAGGTGAAGGGTGCGACTGGTTTAGGGATGAATTTCGTAGCACCCGCTTCCAGCGCAGCGTACGCATCATCTACCACGCTCAAAACGAGAATTGGACCCGCGTAGCCTTGCGACCTCAACTCGCCGATATAGAAGAGGCAATCTCTTTCGTCGATCAGACGATCCAGTACGATCAGTTCTGGCCTCATGATCTTCATGGCTTCGCGCGCCTCTGGAATGTTCGAGACGAAGACCGCCTGGTAGCGGCTGCTTTTCATGGCCATCTGATGTACAAAACTGGTCTCCCGGTTATCTTCGACAAACAAAATCGCGCCCGCGGCGATTTCCGCCGGAGATGGTGGCGGCAAGGGCTCCTGCATGGCTCCGCCGGCACGCACAGGTACACGGGCAGTGAACGTCGAGCCCCTTCCAGGAGCACTTTCCACCGTAAGTGTGCCGCCCAGAAGTTCCGTCAACCTTCTCGATAAGGGAAGTCCCAGCCCGGTACCCTTGACCTGGCTTTGCATCTCCCCTTCGATTTGTACGAACTCTTCGAATATCCGCTCCTGGTCTTCCGGGGCGATGCCGATGCCGGTGTCCGCGACGCGAAACACAATCCAGCCGTTTTCTTCCAGCGCCGCCGTGACCCGGATGTGACCTTTCCTGGTGAACTTGAGCGCATTCGAAATCAGGTTACGCAATACTTGCGAGATCTTTCCTTCATCCATGTAGAGGGTCGGGATTCCGGGAGCGGCTTCAAAAACCAACTCCAGGCTGTTTCCGGTGAGCAGGGGCTTCAGCATGCCACGGAGCGCGCCGAAGAACTCCGGTACTTCAAAGTGTCTCGGCTTTACATCGATCTTGCCCGCCTCCACTTTGGCAAGGTCGAGTAGGTCGTTCACCAACTCGGAGAGTTCTGCGGCGGAGCGCTGGATATAGGTAACCTGCTTTTCCTGCTCCTGAGAAAGATCGCCGTCGAACCTGCCCAAGAGCAGGTTACTCAGGGAGGTAATCGAATTGAGAGGAGTGCGGAACTCGTGCGAGAGGTTGGAAAGAAAGCTCGTTTTGAGGTCAGACACTCGACGCAAATCGTCCGCGTGCTGGTCCAACTCGGCGTAAAGCGCGACCACTCCGCGGTTGGTGTCTTCCAGTTCGCGGTTCAGGTCGGCAAGTTGCTCCTGCTTTTCCTTGAGCTCAGCCAGGGTTTTTAACAGCTCCTGGTTCTGCCGCTCGATCTCGTCAAATGGATCGGCCGCATTACTCTTGGCTATCTGCAGCGCAACCGATTTCGCGTTGGTTGCCGTGACGATAGGAGCGGTTCTCGGTAATGGCTTGCCGCATTCCACCATCGTGCCGGAATGGGTCGAGGTGATGGAAAAATGCTCCATCAGTCGCCGGGTACCGATGAGCCCCATACCCAGACCAGTCTTTGAGACGTAGCGGCCGTTGAGGATTTCGCTCAGATTCGAAATCCCAGGGCCTGTATCGCCGATGCGAATAATGAACATCTGAGGGGAAGAGTCGTGGACGAGAAATTCTACAAATCCGCCTTCGGCATATCGGAAAGCGTTGCGAGCCAGTTCCGAAGCCGCGGTTGCGAGCCGGATCTGGTCCTGGTGCTCAAATCCAAACTGAGCTGCGATATCCCGGGCTCTCTGGCGTGCCTGGACGACGTGCCGCTCCTGGCGAAGCCGGATGGTTAAAGACGACAGGGCGAATGTGGTTATCATTGGTGCTAAATGCGCGAAATTAGGATTGTAACGTCGTCACGCTTACGGCAGAAGTCTCGGTAGAGAATGCCGGCCTGCAGGGCGGGATGGCGGCCGGCCAGTCCCGGATATTGATCCATATTCCATCGTGTAGCCAGACCATCGGAGTGCATGATGAGTGAAGAATTCTTCTCCCAGGAATAGGAGAAATCCTGGATGCGGCCTACCGAATGTCCGAGCGTTCCGTTCATCGAGACCATGTTGCGCGTTTTGCGGCCGTCATAGATGGCCCCGGAGATATTGCCGACACCGACATAATTCACCACTGCTTTATCATGCAGGATTTCCGCGATCGATACAGCGGCGCCGCGCGTCTTTGCTAAAGCCAGGTGGGCGTCGCCGAGAATCCTCACCGGCGATAGATGGGGAGCTTCCTGAAAGACTCTGATTGCTTCCCGCGATGCTTCGGCGGCGGAAGGTCCGTGGCCGAGGCCGTCGGCGACGATGTAGATGCTGCGGTTCGGAGTGAAATGGACGCTCCACGCATCGCCGCATTGGGTTTCGCCGGAGACAGCGAGCGAGACGGCTCCCACAGCATAGTCGCTGGCAGATTGGTCGGCGGTGGGCGATTCCCGGACGACCCGGGCAAACAAAGCCGTTCCCCCGCCGGATGACGAATAAATCTGCAGAACGTTGGCCAATCGTGAGATCGCTCCCAAGCCCTGACCCGCCGTGCCCGCGGTCGAATAGCCGTCTTCGAGAGATCGCCCGATGTCCGCGATGCCCTTTCCATTGTCCAGTGCCAAAACATCGATGCCGGCATCGTCTCGAAATCGCCAGGGGACCAAAATAAGCTCGCCCCGTTCCGCGTGGGCCGCGATGTTGGCCGCAGCTTCGGTTACAACGATCGCCAGTTGGCCTTGGCGGAGCTCCCCGAAGTCCATAAGGTTGGCCAGCGTCAAAGCCTGGCGTCGCGCGTGCCCTGCCTGGCTCGAATCCGCCAGGCTGATAGGGACTGCCACGCTCAGGGGCAACATCACTTCCATCGGATCACGCTGACGGTCGTGCCTTCTCCTGGAGCCGTCTTGATCTCAAATTCGTTCACCAGGCGCTTGCTCCCGCCTAACCCCAATCCCATTCCTTGTTTGCTGGTAAACCCGTCGGTGAGCGCCTGCTTCACATCTGCGATGCCAGGGCCCTTGTCGGAGAAGGTAAGCCTGATACCTGTTCGCGTACCGTTGCTCACCTCGGCGATCTCCAGCTCGCCTCCGCCGCCATGTTCCAATGTGTTTCGCCCGAGCTCGCTGGCGGCGGTAACGAGCTTGGTCTGCTCCACCAGGCTTAGTTTCAAGCCGATCGCCCAGACGCGTACTCGCTGGCGCACAAACACCACATCGGAAGAGTCTTTGATGGGGAGTACTTCAGCCTTTTGGGGTATCCCCGTCATCGTCCTCATCCTCCGCGTAGGCCGCTGCAGTCTGTTGCAGGAATTGCATCCCGGATTCCACGTTGAGCGCAGTACGGATGCCGGGCAACGACATCCCGAGTTCCACCAGGGTGATCGCGACTGCCGGCTGCATACCTACAACCACGGTTTCTGCGTCGAGGACCTTGGCCATCGCTGCGATGTTGGCCAACGTTCGACCAATGAAAGAGTCCACGATTTCCAGAGACGAGATGTCGATCAACACGCCATGCGCCCCTACCTCGGCGATTCTGTTGGTCAGATCGTCCTGGAGAGTCAGCGCTAACTTGTCATGCATGTCGACCTGGATGGTGACCAGAAGAAAGTTGCCCATCCGCAAGATTGGTATGCGATCCACTGCTCACTGCTCCCGGGAGGTCGATGCTGTGGGGCCGTTTAATTTAGCAACACGCGTGACCACCCGGCCGCTGCGCTCCAGGGCCAAGCGAAAGGCGTCGGCTAACCGAGCCTTGGTAATCACGTCCTGGAGATTGATGCCGAGGTGAACGATCGTCTGCGCGATCTGCGGCCGGATGCCGCTCAAGATGCATTCGGCGCCCATCAGTCGAGCGGCAGTGATGGTTTTAAGCAGATGTTGAGCTACCAGCGTATCTACGGTTGGCACACCCGTAATGTCGATGATCGCGAAACGGGAGTTGGTTTGTACGATCGCCTGTAAGAGAGACTCCATCACCACCTGAGTCCGTGCGCTGTCGAGCGTGCCGATGAGCGGAAGCGCAACAATTCCATCCCACAGCATGACCACCGGCGTCGAAAGCTCCATCATCTCTTCTTGCTGCCGCTGGATTACCTGGTCGCGTCCACGAATGTAGCTGTCCATCGTGTGCAGCGCGAGCTTGTCGAAGAAGTCGCCGGCGGTGGAGATATCCGAGAAGAGTTGGTTGGCGTCATTTCCTCGCTGCTTCTGGATGAGCCCGAAAACAGGAGCCTTCAAAGACATGACGAAGGTAGCAGTTTCAGACGGCGTAAAGCCCTGAACCGCTCGCGAAGCCGACAAGCTCGCGAGCAGATCTTTCAACGGCTGCCACGGTGGGGAACTAAGGTCATCCAGAGAAGTCTCGGTGGGAACGGCGCTGATCGCCGAGAGTATTTCGACTGCCTGCGTTTTGAGTTCTCGCTCATCAATCAAATCGCGTCTGCGAATTCCGCTTTTGATGCCCTGCAACCACTCTTCCAGAAGCGCATCCTGATTTTTCTGGATAGCCTCTAATGTTTTTGCCACTGCACACCCCATCGATTCGGTCAGGTATCCCACGTCAAACTGTCTGATTCTACAGGGAACTATGGGTTTGGTCGAAGATCTGAACCTTCCATGCAGTCTTTAGTCTGCAGGCCTGGACTGCGGGCTCCGCGGCCTAGGGCACCGGCGTCCCTTGATCGAATCCGAGGCAAATTTTTCATTCCTTCGGGAAATGTCGTTAGATGGCGCATGCGCCTTCTTGACTTCCTGGGCGGTGGCTTTAGTGGTCTGTGATGCAATGATTGAAACTGTGGTTGCCCTCCTTAGGCCCAGCGTGGGCTGAAGCTCGTGCAGAGCTCTTACAGGTTGCGGAAAAACTTATTTTTGTCGGCCTGTGCGCCCTTCCCTCTAACAACTCCCTACAGCTCCGTCCATCCACCTCCACTCATGCCCAGGTGGACCATCGCCCTCAACTTTGTCATCCCGAGAGTCTGTGACTTTTTGATCTTTTCGTGTTTTTTGCACCCGACCAGATGTTTTTCAATCCCCTCCAGAAAGGCGTCATCCTGAGCGAAGCGCCTCGCAGATCTATCGCATAACAGAGGGTTTTATGCGCGCAGTCGAAGGACCCCGGCGATGCTTGTTGGCAGATGCTCTTCGGAGCTTTCCGGCCACAGACCACAAGGGAAATTAAAAAAGTCACAGCCTCCGAGCGAACCCGACCTTTCCTCGGCGTGCCGTGGAGGGATCTGCTGTGCGCCTTTCCCTCTAACAACTCCCGACGGAAGCACTGCCACAGCACCAACCCGATTTCGCTTGTCCACGTGCTCTTCCACGCATTCAGCCAGTTCCGCCGTCCAGAAGGCCATTTGCCCGCTAATTTGGACAGCTCTGATTCTCAGCCGTCCCCTTCGACAAGCTCAGGGCAGGCTCTACGCAGCTGGGTGGTTTGTCAGCACGCAGAGTCTTTAGCCCGGCCTATTCTCAATAAGTTTTACGGCCCGACTAAAGTCGTTCCCTGGCTGTTGGCCGATTCAGGTTGCCGCAACACTCGCGAATTCTGCCGCGTTGGCTCTGAAGAAGTCCTCCAGAGTCTGCGCACGGCTTCCCGTAACGGTACGAATTGTATCGGTAACGCCGCGAGCCCCTTCACCGCTCCGTCTTTCAGTGGATCGAAAGTATCGCCAAAGATGCGACAGATGATCGAGCGCGTGAGGATTAATGTGGCCTCTCATGGCCTCGGCCCACTGCTCATCCGTGATGGCGACATACCGTATCGGACGCTGAAGCGCGGCCGCTCAGTGTGTCGACTATCTTCCTTCACTGTGGGTGTTGCAGCGATCAGATCATATCGCGCCTGCGGAAGGCGTCTCTGGATCAGCCAGCAGCGTAGCCGCGACACGAGACACGTCCTCTGCGCCTACCAGCGGGATTGTGGCGCTCCCGTCGCCCCATGGCAGTAACACCGTACTCTGTTCGGCGACACTCTTTCTTACTAGCGCGCGCACGTTTTCATAGTACGGCGGCGCGTGCAGATGAACCGCTCCCACCTCCGCCCAATCGAAGATGCGATCTGCCAGTCCATGTTGCATATTGCGAAAGCTCGGCGGCTTGCGCGCGCCCTGGAGTTGCGAATTGTTGACGACAAGCTCGGTCTCCGCTTCGCGTGCGGCCATTGCAAAGATCGTTGTAGCTTCCAGTAGCCCATCCGTTACGGGGTAGGTAAAGTAAGCGCGTTTGATCCCTTGGAGAGAAACGCGGACGGAGTCTCGGTCCAACAGATCCCCTTGCACAACTTCCGCACCGAGTTCCCGGAGAGCATCGGACCTTGCATCCAGCTTATGGACGAAGGCACGAACTGGAATACCCCTTTCCAGCAGAAGGGCTGCTATTCGGCGTCCTGTGGAACCTTGGGATCCGCCAGCCGCACCCGTGACGAGTATAGGTTCAGACATTGTTCTTCTCCTTCGTGAAGTTTCCCCGTTCTTGATGTGGGGTTGAATCAGAATTCAGTCGCATGGCCGATGAGGACAGGCACCGTCTTGGTTTGCGGACGCACCAGCCAATAGAAAGCGAGGATGTGCGTGATCATCAGCACTGGCACATAGATAATCGCGATCGCGTATGCGGCGCCCAATTGCCCCGCCAGCTCAGGAAGCCCGGCCTTGATGGCGTGGTAATAGTCGAGGACGAGGTCCACCGTTCCCACGACATTGAAGGCCACGACAAACGACCAAAAGAGCGGGCGTACCCTCACCGTGAGAAGGGCCAACATGGCCAGAACTCCAGTTGCAAAGTCGAAGTAGGCAGCGAAGGTGGCGAAGCCGGCTGGCAGATTGGGACCGACGACGCCTGGAAGAATAAACACCAGCCCGAAGAACCGGAAGCTGTGTATCGTAGCGATGATGCGTTGCGCTTCCATCGGTTCCATCGACTTGAGCTTGGGAAGAACATACGTGCCGAAGCACAGCAGGCACGCGACATAACCTAAAACGAGATGCATTGGGAAGATAATCTGCGGCGACATTTGGCCTCCTATCGCATAGGATTATATACATCATCCTATGGATTCAGATTTTCTTCGCATGGGTCGAGAGCGGACAAATTGCACCCTGAGATGATTGCCGACATCCTATAATGAGCCATGCGCTACCGGCCCGAGCACAAAGCAGAAATCCATCAGAAGATTGTGAAAGACGCCTCCCGGCGCATTCGCAACGAAGGAATGACCGGCGCTGCAGTTTCAGCCGTTATGCAGGACGCCGGCTTGACCCACGGAGGTTTTTACAAGCATTTCGGAAGCAAGGATGAGTTGCTGATGGAGTCGCTGAGCGCGGCGTTTCAGGACATAGCCGACCGCCTTGCTCGCGCCGCCGAGCAGTCCCACCCCGAGACGGCGTGGAAGGCGATAGTGAAAACCTACCTGAGCCTGGAATATTGCGACCACGTCGAGTACGGATGCCCATTGACCGCACTTGCGCCCGAGATGGCCAGGACCGATCAGGCGATGAAGCCCCGGATCTTTGAGGAACTGAAGAAATACAGGAGTCGAATGCTTCCGTTCATGCCTGGCCGGCGAACTGCCGACAAAGAGCGCGCTTTCTTTTCCATCTTTTCAACGATGGTCGGGGCAGTTGAAATCGCTCGGATGCTGCCCGAACCCGTGATGCGAGAAAAAGTGCTGGCCAGCGCAAGAGACCTTCTCTTCCGGAGCTTCTGATTTTTCGCGTCGGCTTGGCAGTGGTACAGCCGCCAACATACCCGATAACCCAACTTTGCAGACGCTTCGCGGGATTACTCCCGGGTTGCCGTGACTCGGGAGGAACTGGCAGCCGCAAGACTTAGCTACTGAGCGGCTTCGTGGGTGTCCAAACATGTCGCCAGGCCTAGACGGAAGGCGTACCATTTGCGGGCGCGGCCAATTAAACTCAGCTAAGTTCAATGTCAAGAGAAACCTCGGGTCAGCACAAAACTGAAAGCAAACCGCAAGGTCCGATCCACGGCAACAGCCGAATGGCCGAGATAATCCGGACTCGCGACTGGACTTTGACTCCGCTTGGACCGATCGAAAATTGGTCCGAAGCCCTCCTCTTGTCGACAAATCTCATGCTTTCGTGCGCTTTTCCCTCGCTGGTTTTCTGGGGTAAGGAGTCGGTACAGCTCTATAACGATGCTTTTATCCCTCTTCTCGCCGAACGGCATCCCTCGGGTTTGGGGCAGATCGCCCAGGAGTGCTGGTGGGATGCCTGGCAGATCGTCGGCCCGAACCTCAAACGGGTCATGAATGATGGAGAGACGGTATTTCACGAAAAGGCCCTCGTTCCGATCGTCCGGGATGGGAGGTTGCAGGACATCTGGTGGACCTATAGCTATAGCCCGATCTTCGGGGCCGGCAGGGACGCGCTGGGTGTACTTGTAGTTTGCCAGGACATTACAAGTAAAGTGACCGCTGCCCAGGAACTTCAGAAGAGCGAAGAGGGGACGCGAGAGAGTGCGAAACGTCTTGGTGAGCTCGCGGCGATCGTCGCATCCTCGGACGACGTGATTTTGAGCAAAGACTTGAACGGCACGATCACCAGCTGGAACGAAGCTGCGACACGAATCTTCGGCTACGCCGCAGAAGAGATGATCGGCGCTTCCATCCTCAAGCTGATTCCGGAGCACCTTCACTCCGACGAGAAGACCATCCTGGAAAGCATTCGCGCTGGGCGGCGAATCGAGCACTTCGAGACGGTGCGGCGCGCGAAGGACGGAAGGCTCATCGACGTCTCGCTTAGCGTCTCCCCAATCAAGGACGAAGACGGCCGGGTGATTGGAGCATCCAAGATCCTTCGTGATGTCTCAAGCCGCAAGCGAATAGAGCAATCCCTGCTGCAAGCGGAGAAGATCGCGGCGACGGGGCGCATGGCTGCGACGATTGCGCATGAGATCAATAATCCGCTTGCCGCGGTGATGAACCTGCTCTATCTGCTGCGGGCAAAGATCACAGACGAGGAAGGGCGTGGCTTTCTGGCGACGGCGGAGGATGAACTCGGACGTGTGTCCCATATCGCCAAGCAAACGCTGGGATACTATCGCGAGCACGCCGCGGCTAGCCTGGCGTCTGTCAGCGACCTCGCAGAACATGCGCTCGCCATCTACGAACCGCGCTGTACTGCTGCCGGCATCACCATCAGGAAATCAATTGCTCCTTCGACAAAAATCGTCGTTCGCCGCGGCGAGATGATGCAAGTGATCTCGAACCTGATTGTGAACTCTATCTACGCTATGTCTGACGGTGGAACTCTCTCCATTTCCGTTTGCGACGCTTCAAGCGCGAGAAATGGCGTTGTCCTCATAGTTGAAGACGATGGAGTGGGAATTGGACCGAAGGATTTGCCCAAGGTTTTTGACGCCTTCTTCACGACCCGGACTACGGTCGGCACAGGAATTGGACTATTCGTCGCAAAGCAATTTGTCGAGGGGCACGGGGGGCAGATCAACATCGAGAGCGATCGCGAGTCGGAGAAGCGCGGCACGACCGTCCGCGTCTTCCTGCCACTTCATACAGCCTACGAGGGACCTGGAACGTAACTCGCCGCAGCTCCCCCCAGCCCCATTGAAAGGCAACGCCAGTTCCCCGGCGGCTTGCGAATAGGCAGCGGCGCAAATATGTTTGCCATTGTGCGCAATCTGGAACGCGAATCGCATCCTTTCCAGCAAGGCGACCGCAGCGGGATACGCTGGAGGTACGAAATTCGGAGAAAGACATGATCCTTCATTTTGGAAAAGGCAGTGCACGTAGCCACGGAACAGCTCTGAACCTCATCCTCGGCGCACTCCTCTTCGCCACCGCTCCACCCGCCTCCGCGCAGTCCCTCCTGCATCTCATTCCTGCCCCGAGGGAAGTCCACACAATCGCGGCCTCACCCCTGCCCAATGGCGTCCAGATACTGTGCTCAGGCTGCGCAGCTGACGAAGAGGACCGCTTCGCTGCGGACGACCTCGCCGCGACTTTCCAATCCCGCAACATCTCCACCACGGCCGCTAGCGGCTTCCGTATCGAACTCGCCCGCCTGGCCAACCATCCCGTCCCTGAATTTACCGATGAGATGAGGCCCGAGGGCTACGTCATTACTTCCACGCCCGGCTCCCTCATCGTCGTCGGCGCAACCGCGGAAGGACTCTTCTATGGAGCGCAGACCGTCAAGCAACTCATCGAAGGCGAGGGTGCCGCCGCCACGCTCCATACCGCCGACATCCGCGACTGGCCGGCGATGCGCTATCGCGGAATCAGCGACGACTTCGCGCGCGGTCCGCTTCCCACGGTTGAGTTTCAGAAAAAACAGATCCGCACCATGGCTGCGTACAAGCTCAACATCTACTCGCTCTACTTCCAACACGCCATGGAGTACAAAGCGATCCCGCTCATGGGACCGCCCGGCGGTGGCACTTTCACGCAGGCTCAGGCGCGCGACCTCGTCGCCTACGCCGCCCGCTATCACATCACCGTCATCCCCGAGCAGGAATCATTCGGCCATCTTCACTATCTGCTCGACTGGGAACAGTACTCTCCTCTCGCCGAAACCCCGCACGGTGACGTCCTCGCGCCTGGCCAGCCAAGCGCTCTGCAGCTCACCCACCAGATGTTCGCTGAGATGGCCGGCATTTATCCCGGTCCCTTTCTTCACATCGGAGCGGATGAAACCTCCGACCTTGGCCGGGGCCGGACCAAGGCGCAGGTGGCCGCCCGCGGCGCCGGGGCCGTCTACCTTGATTATCTGCAGCAGATCGTGGCCGACCTCGAGCCCCTCAAACGCAAGCTGCTCTTTTGGGGAGATATTGCCATGCACGATCCCACCCTCTTGAAGCAACTCCCCGATAACTTCAAAAAGAACACCATCGCGGTTGCCTGGGAGTACGAGCCCCATCCTGAAGGCTTCGCCCCCTTCATCACTCCCTTTACCGACGCTCACATTGAGACCTGGGTATCCCCCGGCATTAATAACTGGTCCCGCGTCTATCCCAACTACAACAAGGGCCTTACGAATATTCAGCAATTCACCGCGCAGGGGCAGCAGCTGGGCGCCACCGGCCAGCTCAACACCATCTGGGATGACGATGGAGAAACTCTTGCCGACAACAACTGGTACGGGATCCTCTTTGGCGCCGAAGCTGCGTGGCACAAAGGAGAAGCCTCTGTCCCCGGCTTCCAGTCATCGTACGGCGCAAGCTTCCATGGCGATCTGACTGGAAAGATCGATCAGGCCCAGAAAGAAATCATGACCACCGTTCAGATTCTTGGCGACGCGCTCGTTCACTCTGATGAGTCGGACTACGCTTTTTGGATTGATCCCTGGACCGTCGAAGGCCAGCGAAAAGCGGCGCAGATCCGCCCCGTCGTCTCCGAGGTCCGTCTCCATGCGGAACGCGCCATTGTCCTCGTCGCGGAGGCCCGCGACGCCAACCCCGCTCTCCGCGAAACCGCTGCTCTCGAAGCTCTCGATCTCGGTGGCCGCCGCTTAGATCTAATCGGTCTCAAATTCCAGGTCTGCGATGAGATCGCCGGGCGCTACGCCGCGGCCTGGGCGCTCCGAGACTCAACAAAAAAGGAAGACCGTGCAGAGGCCTCCCGGCAATTGCGCGAAATCCAATGGAGAATGCAAGACATCGGCCAGACCTACTCGTTGCTGCGCGATCTCTATAAGGAAGCCTGGCTCAAGAGCAACCGGTCCTACTATCCTGAGCTACAATCTTGCGCGCTACGACCTCGCCACCCAACTCTGGCTCCAGCGCATCGATCAGGTCGGAGCGGCGGAACTGCAGTGGGACAACACCCATACCATTCCTGCGTCCGGCAGTTTGGGCATACCGACCGCAACAACAACCGGCAACTTTCAATGAGCGTTTTGGGGCCCCGGGCGTATCTGCGTGAAGAACTCAGTCGCGAGAGAGTCTGTGTCATAGCCTGTTCCTATTTGCTTCTGCTCAAAATTCCCTCTGTTGGATGACCCTGACAGATAAGGCGAGCAAAAGGCCCGCTAGGAAAACATAGATCGCTGCCCGGAGCCAGGGTATCGGCAACAAAAGAAGATTCGTCTGCCGATTCACGTATTCAGAGCCGGTCATGAATGCCCAGGGGTCGTAAGGACGCAAGGCGGCACTACTGAGGGAGACCGCTGTGACGACGACCGCACCAAAACTAACGACAGGGGCGGTGTACTCACCGCTGATCAGAGAAGAGATCAGGACCGCCATCGCGAAAAACACCAGGCCGCCTCCGAGCAATAACACCAGGTAGAACGCGGCTTGGGAAGCTGAATGCGTCTTTCCAAAAATGCTACCCACCGTAAACATCGCGGTCCATGGGACGATCGCCAGCACGACGGCCTGCGCGAGGCCCATATATATACGAACCATCATGAGGCGAGTCCTGCTAACCGGTAGCGCCAGCGTGAACGCGGAAGAGCCAATGGCCCTCTCACGGAGGAGGCCGCCCATCATGATCAGAGTGACAGCTAATGCCCACATCATCACCAGTATCTGGTGGCCTGCAAAGAACACATAGTTGTAGTAATCCGCTGATACCTCGTAGATAGCGTCGCGGTCTCCATGAAGAACAAAAACCGAGCAGAGAGCAACCATTCCAAGGAGAGAGATCAGGAACCGCGATCGAGTCTCCAACCACGCCTTATACCAAAGCATCGCTCAATTCTCCTTTACCTTTTCCAGAAAGATCTCTCGCAGTCCTACGGGAGTCACGTCGATCGAAGTGGCTTGGAAATCGTGCGCCCGGGCTACCACACCTTCCGTGTTCCCGCTGGCCAGCACCCTCATCTGATGGCCGCGAGTTCTCACGTCTTCCACACCCGTGATGCGAAAGTCAGATTCTGCTGGAGTGGACGGAAAGACCAGATCGATTCGCCGATACGACTGGCGCAGATCATCCAGCGAGGAATCCAGCACCAGGCGTCCCGCATGGAGGACACAAATCTGATCGGCAACGCGCTCCACCTCGGCGATCTGATGCGATGAAAAGAAGACCGTGGTCCCTTCGCTGCACCGCGTTACCAGGGTCTCCAGCAGTTCCTCAATCCCCACTGGATCGAGTCCCTCGCTTGGCTCGTCCAGAATTAACAACTCCGGGCGCCGTGCGAACGCCAGCAATAGTCCGAGCTTGGTCCGCATCCCTTTGGAAAGCGACTTAACTTTCCGATCGAGGGGAAGCTTATATTGGCGCAGAAGCTTCTGCTCCTCGTCCGGACGCCAGTCCGGGTAAAACGCCCGCGTGAAGCGAATCATCTGCTCGACAGTCATGAAATTGTAGAGCTGTTTATTCTCGCTTACATAGGCGATCTGTGAGCGGATACGAATACTCTCCATCGGATCGCTGATCCGCTGGCCCAAAATCGTGCCGTCCCCGCTGCTTGGCCGAATCATGCCCAGCAGCATCTTGATCGTGGTGCTCTTGCCCGCGCCGTTTAGACCAAGAAACGCTGTAATGCCGTGCGGCCTGACCGATAGATTGATTTCCTTGACCGCTTCGACCGTTCCATATGACTTGGCAAGTCGCTCCGTTTGAATGGCTAGTCCTTGGGTCATCTTTTCCTCACCGTCTCCGGCTGATGAAGCAAAGCCGCTTCGAACATTCTGCGAATCTCTTCATCGCGAAAATCCCGTTCACGGAGATCTTCAACCAGATCGATCACTCTTCGGCTTGCAGCTTGAATATGATTCGATAACGAGCGAGCACGGTGATTCACTGAGATGAATGCTCCCGAACCCTGGCGCAGTTCCAGCAGCCCGTCATGTTCGAGTTCCGAGTACGCTTTCGCGATCGTGTTAGGGCTGACGACCAGCTCCTGCGCTAATGTCCGGATACCGGGTAGCTGGTCCCCATCCCGGAGCGCACCACTCTCGATGGCATGCCGGATCTGCTGCACCAGCTGCAGGTAAAGAGACTGCCCCGAAGTGGGTGTTAATTTGAAAAACATGAGAGATCTACTGTATCAGTGTAAAGGTACACCAGTACAGTCTTCGGGAATAAAATTCCTCTTACCCCGGGTGATTCACCCCACCGAGGTACGCCCAGGTTGGAAGTTTGCCCCTTATGTGTCACCGTACCTGTACGGAGGTTGTGGAATCGTGCTTGGTCGCTCTTTCCTGGTGGTTTCTGTTTTAGCTCTCAGCGTCACTGCCGGGCCGGCGCCGGCCCAACCAGGGGATCCTGCAGCGGCGATCGATCAACGCATTCAAGCCGCGATTCAGGGCTTTCCCGGCAGCGTCAGCCTGTACGCCAGGAATCTCGACACCGGTGTCAGCTATGGGCTTCGCGCAGACGCACCGGTTCCTACCGCTAGCACCATCAAGCTCCCGATTATGGTCGAGCTCTTTGCTGAAGCGGAGGAGGGAAGGCTCGACTGGAACCAGAAGCTCCTGCTGACCGATCAGGACAAAGTCTCGGGCAGCGGTGTGCTCACAGAGTTCTCTTCAGGAGACGCCTTCCCCATACGCGACCTGATGCACCTGATGATCGTCGTCAGTGACAACACGGCGACTAACCTGATCCTCGACCGCATCGGCGGAAATGCTGTGAATGTTCGCATGGCTCAGTTGGGACTAAAACAAACCGCGGTCATGCGCAAAATCATGCAGGCGAAGCTTTTTCCCGATCCACACGCGACACCAAAGCCGGAGGGCATGACGGACGAGGGCAAGAAGCCGGGAAATGATCGTTGGGGCACGGGCAGAAGCTGTCCCTCGCGACATGGTCCTTCTTCTCGAAAAACTCTACCGAGGTGAGCTGGTGAGCCAAGCGGCTTCCGCGGAAATGATCGCCGTGCTAAAACGCCAGCATGATCATAGCGGCGTGGGAAGAGATATGAATAACACCGTCATCGCCAGCAAGTCGGGCGCGCTGGACCACCTGAGAAGCGATGTGGCGATCGTCTACTCCCCGCACGGGCCCGTAGCTATGGCGATCACGGTAAACAATATTGCGGAAGTCGACTACGGAGTGGACAATCCGGGCAATCTCCTTCTATCTAAGCTTTCCGGGATTCTTGTGGAAGAATTGGCGCCTGCTAAATAGAGATGGGCAAAAAAGCCATAGAAGACAAGCGATTGTCAGACTGGACGCTTCGGGGTGAACCGAACCAAAAATGGCACCAGAAAAAGTGCAGTTTTTCCCGACAATCGCGCTTGCATTGTTGTCAGGGTATGGTTATATTGAACTCTGACCTTCATAAGGTTCGATTTAGAAAGCAAAACCTGGAAGAGTTGCGGATTGTTGTAATTGTAGGGCCCTGTAGATCTTGGAGGCGAGTATGAAACGTATTTACCTTATGGGGCGTAGCCCTCGTAATGGTCCTGGGGCTCTTTAGCGCCAGCCAACCCCTGTTAGCTCAGCAAACCACAGGCAGCATTACCGGCACAGTTGAAGATGCGTCTGGGGCAGCCCTCCTCGGCGCCACCGTTACGGCGAAAGATACTGAGCGCGGCACGACCTCGACCGCCCAAACCACGCAGGGTGGCGTATTCACCTTTTCCAATCTTCCCATTGGCACCTACGAAGTAAGGGCAGAGGCAGCAGGTTTTGACGCGGCTGTCGAGCCGCCCATCACCCTGGTGCTCAATCAGGTCGCACGTCTCACTTTCAAGATGAAGGTGGGCGCGGTTACCAACACAGTGCAGGTGAGCTCCGAGGCTCCTCAACTACAGGCCGATACCACCCAGGTCAGTACCCTGATCGATTCCAAGACCATCACCGGTATTCCGCTGGCGACCCGTAACTATGTTGAGCTGACACTGTTGTCGCCCGGCAGCGTCACCGTGGATAACTCCACCTTCAACAACGGAGACAACATCAACGACAGCGGCCGTCCGTACATCAATGGACACCGTGAGCAGTCTAACA
Source organism: uncultured Acidobacteriaceae bacterium (assembly GCA_963746595.1). Lineage (GTDB taxonomy): Bacteria > Acidobacteriota > Terriglobia > Terriglobales > Acidobacteriaceae > PALSA-350. Next base: position 101,311 of record CAVVBS010000003.1, on the reverse strand, counting down.
ACTTCATCCTGGACGGTATGGACAACAACCAGACCTCCGAAAATGACTTGGCCATCCAGCCATCGCCAGACGCCATCCAGGAGTTCAACATCATCACGGCCAACGCCCCGGCTGAGTTTGGCAACTTCTCCGGAGGTATCATCAATGCCTCCATCAAGTCCGGCACCAACCAGTTCCATGGCGACGCCTGGGAGTTCTTCCGCAACGACGTCCTCAATGCCAACCAGTGGGAAAACAAATTCCTTGGACCTGGCAACGAATTGGCCAGAGAGGCTCTGCGCTGGAACATGTTTGGGGGCACTGTAGGCGGCCCGATCCTGAAAGACAGGCTATTCTTTTTCTTCGACTATCAAGGGCAGCGCTTCGATCATCCCACGACCAGCCAGAACATGACGGTGTTCACCGACGCCGAGCGCGCCGGCAATTTCTCCCAGCTCCTTCCGGCGACCCAGCTGAAAAATCCGGTCACGGGTGCGCCCTACGCAGGAAATCAAATTCCCCTCAGCCAGCTAAACCCGGTTGCCGCGGCGCTCTTTGCTTCCAGTTTCTATCCAAAGCCGATCAACGGCAACCTTACCAATAACGCGATAAACCAGACCACCGAGATCTTCAATTCCGATCAGGGTGATGCCAAGGTTGATTGGAACATCACGCAAAAAGATCGTCTCTCCGCCCGTTACTCGCAGGCATATCAGAACGACCCTTCCACCAACTCGCAGCTAATTCTCGGCAATAGCTATAACAAGGTTCCGCTTCACAATACTGTCGGAACCTGGACCCACACCTTAAGCCCCAACATATTGAACGAAGCTCGTGTTGGTGCATCCTGGATTACGATCCTCACTGGAGCCAGCTTCGTCCCCAGCATCGGCGATTTGGGCACAGAGCTGGGAATCGCCAATGCCAATACCGTAGGGCCCGGCCTGCTGTTGCTGGGCTTCGATGGCGGCACCGCTCCTTCGCCCGGCGGCTCCGGCACACTCACCAACGTCGGCAACAACATCATCAATCAGAATTTCGCCGACACCGTGATCCAGTTTGACGACGGGGTGGTTGTTACCCATGGCAAGCACGTCTTCAAGGCGGGGTTCCAGATGTGGCGTTTTCGCATCAACACCTTCTACAGCGGCAATAGTGGTGAGTATGGCTCCATCTTGTTCGCAGGCAATTTCACCGGTGATCCGGCAGGCGACTTTTTCACCGGCTATCCGGAAGCAACCGGCAAGGGTGTCAGCACCGGTGGCACCTGGCACCAGTTTGCCTGGAGATTCGGCGGCTACGGCCAGGATGACTGGCGTATTACCCCCACTCTGACTCTGAATCTTGGATTGCGCTACGAAGCGACTACTCCCTGGGTGGAACTCAATAATCGCCAGACGAATCTGGATCTGACCACGGGGGCCCTCGAGTACGCAGGTGTGGACGGCAATAGCCGCTCCCTCTATAACTCTGTTTACGGGATGCCGGCCTTCGGACCTCGCGTGGGCTTCGCCTGGTCCCCAGCCGCTTGGCAAGGCAAGACGGTCCTCCGCGGCGCTTACACCATCTCCTCTTACCTGGAGGGAACCGGCACCAACCTGCGCCTTCCGCGCAATCCACCCTTCACCCCAACCGAGGTTACCGCTACCTATCTCACTCCCACTCCCACTTACACGACCCAGGAAGGTCCCGGTGGCGCTGTCGCCGGCGATCCATTCGCTGGCGCTGTCATGTACGTTTGGGACAAGAAGGTTCAACCTGCCATGGATCAGCAGTGGAACCTGACCGTGCAAACCGAAGCCAGCCGCGACTTAACCTTTCAGGTCGGTTACGTCGGCAGTCATGATACGCACTTGATGGTTCCCACACCCTACTTACAGGGAACACTCAATAACGGCGTGGTCGGGCCTAGTCTCTACTTCCGGGACAATCCCACTTTGATCAACGATCTTTCTCAGGTATCCGGCACCGCTTCCACAGGTTTCACGACTTACAACGCGCTCCAAACTGTGTTACAAAAGCGCATTTCCAATGGCCTTGAGGGGCAGGTTGCTTACACCTGGTCCCATTGTCTGACCAACAACAGCGGATACTATGGAACCTGGGGCGCAGCGACGCAGGGGTCGCCTGCATCGCCGTATTACCAGAATCTCTACAATCCTCACGGCGACTACGCCAGCTGCTACTCTGACGCCAGCAACGTTGTGGCGGCCTATGCCACCTACGATGTGCCGGTTGGCCACGGTAGGGCATTCGGCAACAACATGAATCCTGTCGTCAATGCCGTGGTCGGCGGCTGGACGGCTTCGACGATCGTCTCCTTTCACACCGGTTTCCCTCTGGGGGTTTCCGCCGGGAACGACACCTCAGGAACCAACGGACGCGGCGCGCGGCCCAATTGCGGACTAACACACACGCTCGGTCGTCAACCCAGCATTATCGGCGGAGCCTTTCAAGGCTATCAATGGGAGAGCCCGGATGGTTACTCAACACCTGCGGATGGAACCTTTGGCAATTGCCCGGCTCAAGGTCCCGACAGAGGACCCGGGTACACCGATACTGACATCGGGCTGGTGAAGGCCTTCCACCTGACCGAAGCCAAGTACTTCGAGTTCCGGGGTGACTTCTTGAATGCCTTCAACAATGTGCAATTGGGGGCTCCGGCAGTCAGCTTCCCGAGTTCAACCTTCGGTTTGACAAGCCACTCGCAGCCCGCAAGGAACATCCAATTCGCGCTGAAGTTCTACTTCTAAGGCAGTTTCGCAATACTGAGGCTTGATAAAGATCGCGAGTGTGGTTTTCCTTGGGAGAAAACCACGAAAGGCGACGTGGCTTCGGTCTACACCAATTGCGAAACTGCTCTAGCAGCCTGATAAACTCAGGGGCAGACGCTGTTCCATAAGCGTCTGCCCCTTTTCTGTTGGTAGGTGAATGTCGCGTACATTGTCTAAACTGGGCCCTCCGATCTGCTTTGCAATCGCAGTCGGCTTCTCCGCCTTAGCGCAGGTTTCGAGCAAGACGGCGGCCGTGACCCCCGCAGCTGCCGAGCACGCCGCGTCGCTGGCTGAGAGTGGCCATTGTGCCGATGCTTTGCCCCTGCTATTGAAGTCAGCTCACGTCGCCGACAAAGAGCTTCAGAAGAGAATTGGACTCGACGGCGTGCGCTGTGCCACCGTGCTGCAGCAGCAAGATGCCCTATTTGAGTTCCTGCGCAACTTGAGCCGGCAGTTTCCCCATGATCCCGAAGTGTTGTATGTTTTGACCCACGCTTTTTCTGATCTATCCACTCATGCCGCGCGAGAGCTGGCAACCACCGCTCCAAATTCGGTTCCTGCCCTCGAAATGGATGCGGATGCGAGCGAGATGCAGGGTAAGTGGGACCAGGCCGAAAAGGACTATCGCAAGATCCTGGAAGAAAATCCGCGCTATCCGGGTATTCACTTCCGCCTAGCCCGCCTTTTGCTGTCCAAGCCCAACCCAACCCCGGATTTCGCGGAGCAGGCAAAGAAAGAGCTGCAAGCGGAACTAGCCATCGATCCCGCGAACGCCGGTGCGGAATACGTCCTCGGGGAACTGGCGCGTCAAGGCCAGGATCTAACCGCTGCGGAACAGCATTTCTCCAAGGCGACGCAGCTCGAACCAAACTTCGCCGATGCCTATCTTGGATTGGGCATGACGCTCGTAGCGGAGAAAAAGTACGCTGAGGCCGTGGCTCCGCTGGAAAAAGCGGTCAAACTGCAGCCCGGCAATCCAGCCGGACACTACAGCCTGGCGACCGCCTACTCCCGTACCGGGCGCAAAGAAGAGGCGGATCGTGAATTCGCTCTGCAGCAGCAGGCCACCGACCACGCGGGCGGACAGGGAGCCCAGAATCCGCAGTGACCGGTAATTGCCTCGAGCTATCTCGCCGGCGTTTTCTTAGGGCCCTGGCAGGCGCCACCGGATCCCTCGCACTCAGTCGCTTCGCTCGTGCTTCCACGCCCTATCCCTTCGAAGAAGTGCCGTCCTCCAGCCAGCCACATCACCTGGGTACACACCGCCGGCAAGTCTCCGCAGAAGTACCTTCCCGAAACTACCGGTGCAGGCTGCGCTTTTCTGGATTACGACAATGACGGATGGATGGACATCTATCTCGTCAACAGCGGCAAGTGTGACTTCTACGATCCCAATCCACCCTTGCGCAACGCGCTCTATCGTAACAATCGAGATGGCACTTTCACCGACGTCACCGAAAAGGCGGGAGTCGCTGCCGGTGGCTATGGGCAAGGCGTCGCCGTGGGCGATTATGACGCCGACGGCTTTCCCGATCTGTATGTGACCCAGTACGGAAAAAGCATTCTGTATCACAATAACGGCGACGGAACCTTTACTGACGTTACGGAAAAGGCCGGTGTCGCAGCACCTGGATGGGCTTCGAGCGCGGTGTGGTTCGACTACGACAACGACGGGCGCCTGGATCTGTTTGTCTGCAATTTCGTAGAATTCAGCAAAGCAAAAAACCTTCCTTGCACCGCTTACAACAAGCCTGGATACTGCGTTCCCAAGCTCTACAAGCCGTCGCCCAGCTGGCTCTTCCGTAACAACGGCGACGGCACCTTCACCGACGTCAGCCTGTCGTCGGGCATTGCGAAGCACTTGGGCAAAGCCTGGGGAGTAGTCGCTACCGACCTCAAAAACGACGGCAGAATGGACCTCTTCGTTGCCAACGACACGACGGCGAACTTTCTCTTCATGAACCGGGCCAATGGCAAGTTCGAAGAGATTGGCGCCATGGCAGGCGTGGGATTCAGCGAAACAGGCAAAGCCCGTTCGGGCATGGGTTTAGATTCGGCCGATTTGAATCAGGATGGCTGGATGGATCTCTTCGTGGCCAACCTCGACCACGAGAGGTTTTCCCTCTACCAGAACAATCATGACGAAACCTTTGACGATCAGGCCGACAAGACCTCAATCGGTGCGGCGACCCGCTTGATGAGCGGCTGGGGGCTGAAGTTTTTCGACTACGACAACGATGGCAATCTCGATCTCTTTCTTGCCAACGGCAATCCTGACGACCTGATCGAGACCATGCAAAAGGATGTAACGTACCGGGAGCCGCTGCTGCTGTTTCATAACGATGGAAAGACTCTGCAGAATGTAAGCGCGGAAAGCGGGCCGCTCTTTGCCCGCAATCTCTCTGCCCGAGGCCTGGCCATCGGCGACTTCGATAACGATGGCGCCGTCGACGTCCTCATCTCCGTGAACGACGATGCTCCGTTACTCTTGCGCAACACGGCGGCCAAAGGCAACCACTGGCTGGGAATCAAGCTGGTGGGCAAAAAGTCGAACCGCGACGCCATCGGCGCACGCATTACCTACCAGGCCGGAGACCTCAAGCGCAGCAGAACCAAGGTGGGTGGCGGAAGTTATTTGTCCTCGCATGATCCGCGAGTCGTCCTCGGCCTCGGCGACCGGACCAAGATCGACTGGTTGGAAGTGAAGTGGCCCGAGCCCAGCGGCAAGACAGAAAAGTTTGTCGAGCTGCCGATCGACAAATACATCACCATCACTGAAGGCGAGGGCCTCAAGCAAACCTGATCAATTGTCTTCCCGCCTGCCCGGCCTGCCGTGGGACTCGAGTGGAGGGACCTGTCCCCGCCCCAACCGATGGGTGGTTAAACTACACTCGGAGCCCAACTTTTTCTTACCTGAGGTTTCATGCCCCACCGGCTGAGCTCGGTCGACCTATCTCTGGTAGCCATCTATCTGGCGGGTATCACCCTCTTTGGGCTGCAGTTTCGCAGCAAGGATCGTTCCTTAAAGAACTACTTTCTTGCCGATCGCAAAATTCCCTGGTGGGCCATTGCCCTCTCGATCGTCGCCGCGGAAACCAGCACGCTGACCATCATCAGCGTGCCCGGCCTCGCCTATACCGGCGATTGGGGATTTCTGGAGATTGTTCTCGGCTATCTCCTGGGCAGGATCGTTGTATGCATCATTTTCCTGCCCCGCTATTTTCGTGGCGAACTGCTCACCGCATACGAAGTAATTGGTGAGCGTTTTGGGCCACGGCTGCACAAGCTCACCGCATTTCTTTTTCTCTTTCTGCGCGCGGCGGCGGAGGGCGTCCGTGTTTTCGCCGTTTCCATTGTGGTGGGCATGGCGATAGGCACGCGCGATGTGGTGTCGATCGCCATCATCTGCGCCCTGACGTTGGTCTACACGCTCGAAGGCGGAATGGCCGCCGTCATCTGGACTGATGTAGTCCAGATGGGGCTGTATGTCGCGGGCACACTCGTCGCCGTCATCCTGCTGGGACATCGCATTCCCGGCGGCTGGCACGCCATCCATGGCATGGCCTCCGCTGCCGGCAAGCTCACCATCTTCCACTTTGCCTTCAGCCTGAGCCAAACCTATACCTTCTGGGCAGGTCTGATCGGGGGTTGTTTCCTGACCATGGCAAGTCATGGCACCGATCAACTCATGGTGCAGCGGCTGCTGGCGGCGAAGAACCTCCGCGAATCGCGCATCGCCTTGCTCAGCAGCGGCGGAGTTATCCTGGTTCAGTTCGCGCTCTTTCTCGCCATTGGGACAGGGCTCTACTATTTCTACGGTAATGTGAGCAAAGGCATGCCCCCCGGGAGCCCGGATCGCGTCTTTCCGGCCTTCATCGTGGCGGAGATGCCGCATGGTGTGGCCGGACTGATGGTTGCGGCGATTCTGGCTGCCGCCATGTCGAATCTGAGCGCAGCGGTGAACTCGCTGAGCTCCAGCAGCATGGTGGATTTCTACCTGGCCTGGAGGCCGGACGCCGATGAACGTCAGCGCGCTCGCTTATCGCGCATCATGACGCTCTTCTGGGCGGCGCTGCTTTTTGTGCTCGCATTGCTGTCCCGCGGCGGCGGCCATGTGGTGGAAGTTGGCCTGTCGATCGCCTCCGTCGCCTACGGAGCTCTGTTGGGGGTCTTCCTGCTCGGCACCCTTACCAGGAGCGCAACTGAAACCGGCGCCATGATCGGCATGATCGGCGGTTTGGTAGCCAATATACTGCTCTGGAAGCAGCCTCACGCCTTGCCCTTAACCTTTGGTAACGTGCAGATCCTGTTTCCTAAAATTGCCTGGACGTGGTTCGTGCTGATCGGATCTCTGCTTACGTTTGTTCTAGGATGGGCAATGAGCAAAATCCTGCCCAATAAGAAGCGTGCGCAGAAGATCGCCGTTCTGCTTCTCATCCTGCTCGCCTCGACCGCGCCGTTGAAAGCGGCGAACGAGCCCGGGTTTCAACAAATCGACCGGATTATTGAACTCGGCATCGCCACCAAAAAATTCCCCGGTGCGGTGGTGATCGCCGGTCACAACGGCCGCATCGTTTTTGAAAAAGCCTACGGGAATCGCTCTCTGAGCCCTGTACCCGAAGCCATGACCGAAGACACGATCTTCGATCTCGCATCGTTGACCAAGGTTTTGGCGACCGCGCCTGCTGTCATGCAGCTTTACGAGCAGGGCCGCTTCCGGCTGAACGATCCGGTGGCAAATTATCTGCCTGAGTTCGCCGTCAATGGCAAGCAGGACATCACCATTCGCCAATTGCTCACCCACTACTCCGGCCTGCCTGCGGATGTTTCGCTGGAAGATCCGTGGCTCGGCAAACAGGAGGGATTGCGCCGCGCATTCGCATCCACTGCCGGTCACCGCTCCTGGAGTGCAATTTCGCTACAGCGACATCAACTTCATCGTCTTGGGCGCGCTTGGTCGAGAAGCTCTCCGGTCTCACCCTCGATCAATACCAGCAGCGTTACCTGGCCCAGCCGTTGGGCGTGGAGCACATGCGATTTCTGCCTCCCGAAGCCTGGCGCACCCGCATCGCGCCCACGCAGTATGACCACGGCGTTATGCTCCGCGGAGTCGTGCACGACCCCACCTCGCGTCGCATGGGCGGCGTTGCCGGGCACGCCGGGCTCTTCAGCACCGCCGGCGATGTCGCCATCTACGCACAAAACCTGCTCGATCGGCTTGCCGGCAGGCCGAGCAGCTTTCCTCTGCAGCAGCTGACGCTGGAAAAGATGACCACGCCCGGTCAGCCGGCCACCGGCACGGCGCTTCGCGGACTCGGTTGGGACATCGAGTCGCCGTTTTCCAGCAACCGCGGCGAGTTGTTCCCCGTCGGCTCATTCGGTCATACCGGGTTCACGGGAACCTCCATCTGGATGGACCCAACCAGCGATACCTATGTCGTCTTTATGTCGAACGCCGTTTATCCCAACGGGCCCACCGGCATCAACGCCATCCGCGGAGCGGTCGCAAACGTGGTGGCCGCGTGGGTGAAGCTCCGGCCAGACAACGGAAGTCTGGCCGCCAAGCTGACCGGCTACAACGAATCCATCGCCGGTGAACGCCTTTGGCATGACCGCAACGGAGCGGTCTACGACCGGCATCGATATGCTGGAAGATGACAACTTCGCGGAACTTGCCGCTCTCGCCGCCAAGCACGGAGGCACGTTGCGAGTGGGCCTGCTCACCAATCAGACAGGTCTCGACGCGCACGGACGCAGAACCATCGACGTCCTGGCTCAAGACGCACAACAAGCCGTTCCCGGACTCAAGCTCAAGCTTCTCTTCAGCCCGGAACACGGCATCAACGGCGCACTCGATAAAGAAGGCATTCAGGACTCGACAGACCCGTCGACCGGCCTGCCGGTGATCAGCCTTTATGGCACTGCGGCCCAGCGTCGTCCCTCAGCAGGAAACGCTGCGCTCGCTGGATGCCGTCCTCATTGACATCGCGGATGCGGGCGTCCGCTTCTACACCTACGAAACGGTACTCCGCTATTTTCTCGAGGCAGCTGAGAAGACCGGCACCGAGATCGTGGTCCTGGACCGTCCCGATCCACTAGGAGGCGCTCTTGTGCAGGGCCCCCTCTCCGACGCAGGCAGCGAGAGCTACGTCAACGTGGCGCCGATTCCTGTGCGCCACGGCATGACGCTGGGTGAGCTCGCTCGCTATTTCAATGGAGAATACAAATTGCGTGCGCCGCTGAGTGTCATCGCCATGAACGGCTGGCAACGCGGCGACTGGTTCGACGCCACCGGCCTCACCTGGACGAATCCTTCTCCCAATCTCCGCAGCCTGCGGGAAGCAATCCTATATCCCGCCCTGGGCCTCATTGAGAGGACCAATGTTTCCGTCGGCCGCGGAACCGACACTCCCTTCGCCTATGTAGGTGCGCCCTGGATCGAAGGTCCGGCGCTGGCGCACGCGCTGAACGCCAGATTCTTACCCGGAGTGCGATTTGTCCCGGTGGATTTTACGCCCCGGTCTCCGTATCCGTATGCCGATCAGCTCTGCCATGGAATCGAGCTGATCGTGACCGACCGCAATGTGATCGACTCGCCGGAACTAGGCCTTGAAATCGCGACCGCGCTGCACAAGCTCTACGCAGACAAATTTCAACTCAACAAGATCGACACCCTGCTCGCCAATCGGAGTGTGCTCGAAGCGCTCCAGGCCGGCCGCGATCCTCAGCGCATCGCCGAAGACTGGCAGCAGCAACTACAGGATTTCAACACCAAGCGAAAGCCCTATCTCCTCTACTAACCAAAACCACCCGATCCCACTAACGGATTTAGAGGTTCGGAACCAACCTTGAATTTGTCATCCCGAGAGTCTGTGACTTTTTGATCTTTTCGTGTTTTTTGCATCCGACCAGATGTTTTTCAATCCCCTCCAGAAAGGCGTCATCCTGCCTGCCCCGGCGTGCCGTGGGAGCGAAGCGCCTCGCAGATCTATCGCATAACAGAGGGTTTTATGCGCGCAGTCGAAGAGCCTGTCCTGAGCGTAGCCGAAGGAACCCCGGCGATGCTTGTTGGCAGATGCTCTTCGGAGCTTTCCGGCCACAGACCACAAGGGAAATTAAAAAGTCACAGCCTCCGAGCGTACTCCGGATTTCCTACACGCTGCACCAACCAACGGCCACGTATGCGGCTTTCTTTAAGGAAAGCCACACGAGGTTTACCGAAGCCACTAAGACTGACAGGAAATCCGGAGGTCGCCGAGAGACCTGCAGTTCCACTCAATCACCTAGCAAATCTCAGATAAAACAGGGACGGGTGCCCCAGTTCGCCAGCGCGTACCTGGGCCGAAAAAGACGGGCGAAGCCCACCGAAGCTTTTCCCTCTCTTGCCGGAAAACCCACCAACCCACAAACATCCTTCCTCCTCAGCCCAGCTAAACTGGCAATCAGATGTGTCGACTGCTCCCAATCATCCTCCTCTTCCTGTTAGCCGCATTGCCAAGCCGTCCCCAGACCCCCGTGTCGCGAAGCGGCTACGTGGGTGACGAAGCTTGCCGCTCCTGCCACGCCCCCCAGGTCGATTCCTTTCACCAAACTGCGCACTTTCTGACCTCCGCTACGCCCACCGAAAAATCCATCCTGGGTAAGTTCACGCCGGGCGACAACATCCTCAAAACCGTAAATCCGAATCTCTATTTCCAGATGGACGCCAAGCAAGGCGGCTTTTTTCAAACCGCGGTGGCGGGCAACCAACCCGCGCACAGAACGCTTCGCGGTCGTCGTCGGCTCCGGCGAGAAGGGCCAAACCTACTTATTCTGGGACGAAGATCAGCTCTTTCAGCTGCCGGTCTCCTATTGGACCAATCTGGGCTGGGTGAACAGCCCAGGCTATCGCGACGGCTTTGCGGATTTCGAGCGCGCCACCATTCCCCGGTGCCTGGAGTGTCACGCGACCTACTTTCAGGCGCTTCCTCCGCCATCCAACCGCTACAGCACCACCGCCTTTTCCCTCGGCATCCAATGTGAAAAATGTCACGGCCCGGGAAGAGAACATGTGGAGCAAGAAAAATCCAAGCCGGCCTCCGCCACAGCCATCCTGAACCCGGCGCGCTTCTCGCGCGACCGGCAAATGGATCTCTGCGCCTGGTGCCACGCCGGTCACGGCCAGCCTCTGCTGCCCTCGTTTTCTTACCTTCCCGGCAATTCGCTGGACAAGTACATTCATTTCCCGCCGGCCGATCCCAATACGCCGCTGGACGTTCACGGCAACCAGGTCGACATGCTGAAGCAGAGCCGTTGCTTTCGGGAGTCGAACATGACCTGCCTCACCTGCCACAACGTGCATGCTCCGCAGCACAATCTGGCTGACTTCTCCCAGCGCTGCCTTACCTGCCACAAACCAGATTCCGCGACCTTTGCAAAAGCAGATCACCCAGTCACCCAAAACTGCATTGATTGCCACATGCCCAGGCAAGAAACCAACCTGATCGTCTTCGACTTTGCCGGCAAGAAGGTGCGGCCGCAGATGAGGAACCATTGGATCAAGGTGTATTGACCCTATTTTCAACACAGATACCCCTGCGATTCCCTGAATTTGCGCCAAGTCAATCCCGGGAAAACCACGCTATAGTTTGGATGGCAAATCTCACGACCTGACTCGGGCGTGGTAAAAATCGACTCACATGCAAGCCGTGTAGCGGTGTACGCGGGTGATGAACCGGATGAACTGATGGGACAGTTCTATCGTCCTACGGCCCCATCGCCGGCGCGCGCCAAAAAAACGCAGGAGAGCGCATCTGAGCGGAGCGCCATCGCGCAAGCCGGCCGAGCAGGCCAGCGGCGATGGCGAAGACCGCGAAGAAGATGCCTTTCTGCGCGCACGGCGCCGAGTTCCGGTTCGTCGCGGGCTCATCCCCGCCAGCCGTGCTGGTCGTATTGGCGCCGCGGCAGCCGTCGTCCTCGCGATCGGCGTACTGCTGTTGCTGGCGATCGGGATACGCAACTTTTTCCGTGACGATCCCCGCTTCCGCATCGCCACCTCTTCCTCTATTCAGATCATGGGCAACAGCCAGGTGACGCGCTCCGAGCTCCTCTCCGTTTTCGGATCCGACCTGGGCCGCAATATCTTCTTCATCCCCTTGGGTGCGCGCCGCGCATCCTTGGAAGAGCTGCCTTGGGTGGAGCATGCGACCGTAATGCGCCTGATGCCCGACCAGTTGCGCGTCGCCATCGTCGAACGCACGCCGGTTGCATTCGTCCGCCAGGGCAACACCATCGGATTGGTCGACGCTCACGGAGTTCTCCTCCATCTGCCTCCGGCGGCGATGGCCGCCAAGCACTACTCCTTCCCCGTGGTCACCGGGATCTCCGCCAAGGATCCGCTGCCGGTCCGCGCCGCGCGCATGCATTTGTACCAGCAATTCATCAACGATCTTGACTCCGGCGGAGCCAAAGTTTCCACCCAGCTCAGCGAGGTGGACCTCTCCGATCCGGAAGATCTTTGGGCCCTCCTGCCGGCCCAAGGCTCCGACATCCAGGTGCACTTTGGCGATTCCGATTTCCTGGCCCGCTACCGCAGCTACCAGCAGCATCTGCCTGAGTGGCGGCAACAATATCCTCATCTGGCCTCGGTCGACATGCGCTATGAGAACCAGGTCGTGCTCGATATGAACCATGAGGACTCCGGGCAGGATGGTGCGGTCGTCAGCCCGCACCAGGCCGAAGCCGCAGCAACCAAACACGTCGGCCACACCACGGTAAAGCCGGCCGCAAAATCGCTCAAAGCGGGAAGAGCGAAGGGCTAATGAGCCAAAAGGACGAAGAATTACTCACGGTGTTGGATGCAGGCAGCTCCAAGATTCGCGTCCTGGTAGCCGAGTTGCATGAGGGGGCGCTGCGCTATCGGGCGCATAGCGTGGTCAATGCGGAGGGGATGCGGAAGGGGCTCATCAGCGATCTTCAGCCGGCCAGCAGAGCCTTCAACCACGCTGCTACCGAGGCCGAGCAGATGGCCAACGCGGTGATCGCCAATTGTGTTGTCGGGCTAGGCGGTCCCCACGTCCGCGGCGTCAACAGCCAGGGCGGCATCAGCCTGGGAAACCGTCTGCGCGAGATTACGCGCGAGGATGTACGCGCCGCTGTCGACCGCGCCCGCTCCGTCTCCCTGCCCGCCGATCGAGAGATTATCCACCTGTTGCCGCAGCAGTTTATTCTCGACGAGCAGCCTGGTATCCATGACCCCGTGGGTATGGTCGGCAACCGGCTGGAGGTGAATCTGCATATCTCCACCTGTTCCGCCAGCGCGTCGCAAAGCGTGATCACCTGCGCCAACAAGGCCGGTTTGGAAGTGACGGACACCGTTTTTGAGGCCATCGCGGCCGCGGAAGCCACCGTCTCGGCGGACGAGCGCGAACTCGGCGCCTGCCTCCTCGATATCGGCGCCGCCTCGACCGAACTGGTCGTCTTCTTTGAGGGCGCGGTGGCCCACACCGCCGTGGTGCCCATCGGCGGCGACCACTTCACCAACGATCTCGCTGTGGGCCTGCATGTCTCTGTGCAGGAAGCCGAAGCCATCAAGTTGGACTACGGGCATTGCGTGGTAACCTCGGTTCCTTCGTCCAGTGAACTAGACTTGATCACCGGCGGAAGCCAGGTGGTGCGCACCATCAAGCAACGCTACCTGAGCGAGATTCTTGAACCCCGCGCCCGCGAGCTCTTCCACCTGGTGCGGGAAAATCTGCGCCAGGGCGGCGTGCTGGGTGCGCTCGGCGCGGGCTGCGTGCTTACCGGCGGCGGCGCGCGCCTGGCCGGCCTGCTCGAAGTAGCCGAAAGCCTGTTGCGCGTTCCGGCCCGCCTGGGTTATCCCGTGCCGCTCTCCAGAATGCCGGACGAGCTGATACAGCCGGAGTTTTCGACGGCCATCGGCATGCTGCTTTACACCCACCGCACCAGCGTGCTGCGGGCGGCGGAAGATCAGGGCCTGCGGGCCAAGTTGCGCGCTATATTCGCAGGAAGTTTGTAGTCCAGGTTTGCAGGACGGCAGGATCTGATTACGATACAGAATGGAGCTAAACCCGATGAATCTTTCCGACGAAATACGCATTCACTACAACGATGAAATTGCTCGCGGAGCGAAGATCAAGGTCATAGGCGTGGGCGGCGGCGGCGGCAATGCCGTGAACCGCATGATTGCGGCCAAGCTGGAGGGCGTCGAGTTTATCGTCGCCAATACCGATGTGCAGGCGCTGCAGCTCTCCCAGGCGCCGGTCAAGCTGCAGTTGGGCGTCAAGCTGACCAGCGGACTGGGTGCCGGCGCCAATCCCGACGTAGGCAGACGCGCGGCCCTGGAAGACTCGGAAAAGATCATCGAAGCCCTGGAAGGCGCGGACATGGTCTTTGTGACCGCCGGCTTGGGCGGCGGCACCGGCACCGGCGCGGCTCCGGTCATCGCCTCGCTGGCCAGCGAAATGGGCGCGCTCACGGTCGCGGTCGTGACCCGCCCCTTCAGCTTTGAGGGCAAGCGGCGTATGCAGCAGGCCGAGCGGGGCATGGAAGAGCTGCTCGAGGGCGTCGACACCATGATTGTCATTCCCAACGAGAAGCTGCTTGCCGTGGCCAAGGATGCAGGCTTCTTCGAGTCTTTCCGCGTGGCCGATGACGTTCTGCTCCAGGGCGTGCAAGGCATCTCCGACATCATCACCATCCCGGGCATCATCAACCGCGACTTCGCCGACGTGAAAACCACCATGGCCGGCATGGGCTACGCGGTCATGGGGACGGCCGTACGTAGTGGCGACAACCGCGCCATTGCCGCTGCCCAGGCAGCCATGGCCTCGCCGCTGCTCGAGGCCGGCGCGATCGACGGCGCCAGGGGCATCCTTATCAACATCAGCGGGTCCAGTTCATTGAAATTGAGCGAGGTGAACGTCGCCTCGACCCTGATCCAGAATGCCGCTCACGAAGACGCCAACATCATCTTTGGCGCAGTTTTGGACGAATCCATGGGCGACGAGGTCAAAATCACGGTGATCGCCACGGGCTTTCGCCAGGATCATCTCGGCCGCCGCCACCGCGTGGCCAGCGATGCGGTGGTGCCCCGTGTTTCCACCCAGGATCGCTCCATGCCGCGCTTCGCCAGCGAAGAGCTTGCCGACCAGGAATTTACTCCCCTCTTCGAGTCGCGCAAGGTAGCGGAGCAAGCCCCGGCCCCCGACAAGCAACCGGTGAAGCAATCATCCCCGGAACCGGCGCCCTTCGCCCTGGATCCTCAGCCGGTCTTGATCGAAGAGGTCCCTCAGCCCGCGCGTCCTGCCCCTACCCCTGCGCCTGCCGCTGCAGCGAAGCCTTCCACCCCTGTTAACCCCGTGCCTGTCACCCCCCTCCACATCAATTTCGATGAACCGTTTGAAGAGGAGTACGCGCGCCTGATTCCCAGCAAGCCCGAAGAACGCGCTACCGTAGCCGGGGATGCTGCCGGCTTGGAAAGCGCCAATCGTACCGAAGGTGAATCGCATCTGGACAACTTGGATATCCCAGCATTTCTGCGCCGCCCAGTGAATTGAAGGCGAATTGCACGGCGCATGCCCCGCGCATAGATTTTTTTGCTCTAGCGTTACGCGCGTGTACCCAATTGTGGTACGGACACGCCGAAGACTTTCTTGGAATATGGAAAAGCGGACAGACTTTATGGCAAAGTAGGGTTAATAAGGTTAGGTTCGCGGCAGGGAATCGAGTCCTTTCAAGGAAATCGGCTCTCTCGTGGTGGTGGGATTACTTAAGTACCCGGCCTTTGCGGCACGTATCATATTTAAATGCCAAGGTTTCGAGAGGACAACTCGCGGTGAACCGACAATTTCTACAACGCATCCCTTATTTCCTTCTGATCTTGGGCCTGGCCTCGGCTGCTTTCGCGAAACCTGCCTCTGCGCGTCCCACGCACCCTACTACCCATCGCGCCACGTTGCCCATGTTCAGGAAACCGCCCACGCTCGCCGGCACATGGCGCAATTGCGGCACACCCACCGCGTGTCTACTGAGCGGACGGTGGTCACGGTCCGCACTCGTTCCGGGCATCTCCGTCGCGCTGTGCTGGTGCGCCATCGTTCTTACGAACATTTCTCCGCCAGCTCCTTTACTGACTCCGACCTCACCCAGGGCGATGTGACTACGGGTGAGGACCCCGTGGTGCGCCAGGCGGCGATCGACGCACTGGGCAACATGTATGGCACTGTCGTAGCCATCGACCCCAGCAATGGCCGCATCCTGGCGATGGTGAATCAGAAGCTTGCTCTCTCCAGCGGCGCCGAGCCTTGTTCGACCATTAAGGTGTCGGTCGCGCTGGCTGCCCTACAGGAGGGCATCGTCACCAAGGACACCCC
Source organism: uncultured Acidobacteriaceae bacterium (assembly GCA_963746595.1). Lineage (GTDB taxonomy): Bacteria > Acidobacteriota > Terriglobia > Terriglobales > Acidobacteriaceae > PALSA-350. The sequence continues at coordinate 85,185 of CAVVBS010000003.1, read as the reverse complement.
GGTAAACCTGGGCGGCAACTACCGCGTGAACATGACCGAGGCTCTGGCCAAGTCCAACAACCTTTATTTTGAGACACTTGGCCGTCGTCTCGGCTTCGAGCGCGTGCGCCACTACGCGAATTCCTTCGGCCTGGGCGAACTGGCCGGCTGGAACATTCCCGGCGAGCAGCTGGGCATCTACCCCGAGCAGGTGCTGCCCGAAAAGCGAAGGCGGCGTAGGCCGCATGTGCTCCTTCGGTCAGGGTATCTCGATGACGCCGTTGCAGTTGGGAGCGCTGGTGGCCTCGATTGCCAACGGCGGAACGCTTTACTACTTGCAGCACCCCACCTCCGCGGAAGAGGTTTCGAACTTCCAGCCGCGCGTGAAGCGGACCCTGGACATCGCCAACCTGATCCCGGACGTTACGGTGGGCATGGAAGGAGCCGTCGATTACGGCACTGCCCGTTCGTTGCGCGCCAGCTTTAACCAGCTTCCCATTCTGGGCAAGACCGGCACCTGCTCCAACAACGGCACGCGTTACGGCTGGTTTGCCTCCTTCGCCAACACCTCTCACGGCCGCATCGTCACCGTCTTCTTCCTGGAGGGAGGCCGTCCGACCTTCGGTCCGAAGGCAGCCGCGTTGACCGGTGTCTTCTACCGCAATCTCTGGGACCACAGCTACTTCGCGGACAAGGCCGCGGCTGAGCCGGAAACCAACACCGCGACCGTCCAAACCGTCACCCAATAACAGCAATTCTGTCTTAAGCAAAAGGGCCTCCCACCAGGGAGGCCCTTTTTGCTTGTCAGCGGGAACCCGCGCTGTGGGCTGCCCAAGTCTCTCTTTTGAGACTTCGATTGAATGGTTGCTTAGTTTCTTATTTCCAACGGCAGCACGCGCACCCGTGTGCGTTCGGGGTCAACGGTGACGAATGCGCCTTCCTCGAGTTCCTTTGCCATCTGGCGGAGAGCCAATACGACCTGCCTGCCGATAACCTCTGGATTCAGTTGCTCCGAACGAATCTGCACCACACTTGGTTTCTCTCCCTGTGTAGCAGCGAGTATTGCGGCAAAGTCCAGGTCATGCGTAAGGACGACGTAATCGTTCGTCTTGGCATAGCCTAGGATCTCCAAGTCCGGTGCGTTCCCCGCTCCAAGCACTGACCGATGAACCGCCTCCAGACCTGCTCCGGTCAGTAGGTCTAACCAGCGCGGCGAAAGGTTCATGTCAATCAGGACCTTCATGCAGTGGCTAACGTAACCTCGCGTTCCTCACTCCGCCAGGCTGCATAGCGAAGCGCCTGCATGATGTCTTCGCGTTCCAGGTACGGGTAATCAGAGAGAAGCGCCTCGATGCTCTGTCCGGCGGCAATCTGACCGACGATCATGCCGACTGTTACCCGCAAACCGCGGATGCACGCCTTGCCACCCATCACTGCGGGCTCTTGCGTAATGCGGTCGAGATGTCCCATGTGCCGCTCCTCACTCTTATCGAAGCTGATCTTGCCTGGTAGAAGCTTCAAGATGCCCATTTCAGGAAGACGTCAGGTACGCAGCGTTTCCTAGTCTTTGGTTCCCATCACCACAAGTGAGATCGTCCGATTCAGCGCCGCGACCACAATTATATCGAGTGACCCGAGGCGTGCCCCGCACTTGATGGGTAGAGGGACTCCGGCAGCACTACCTGGTAGAGACCAAAGCAAGCGCCCCAGGAATGCTCTACGATTGTCTGAATGAAGATCCTGACCGCTGACGAGATGCGGGTCGCCGATCGGGTCACCACGGACCGCTTCGGGATTTCCGCGCTGGAACTGATGGAGCACGCCGGGCGCGCCACGGCCCGCTTCATTCTGCATGAGTTACCCCAGTGCCGGCGCATCGTGGTGCTTTGCGGCAAGGGCAATAACGGCGGCGACGGTTTGGTGGCGGCACGGTATCTGGCGGAAGCCGGATGTGCGGTCTCCGTACTGATCTTAGGAGATCCCACTGCGGCGCACGGCGAAGTGAAGGTCAACCTGGAGCGGCTCCCGGTCGCACCGATCTCCATCGCCGAAGAATCCGGCCTCTACCGTGACCGCTTGCAAAGGCCTCCTGGAGCGTGCTCAGCTCTTTGTCGATGCGGTCCTGGGCACCGGTTTTCACCCTCCCATGCGCGGGCTGGCGGTCGCAGGCCGCAACCTGCTGGAACGCTATCCACGAACCACCGTGGTCGCAGTGGATCTGCCTTCGGGCTGGGATGCGGACTCGCGCGCGTTCTTCGCACCCGACGCCTATCGTGCGGATGCCGTGGTTACCTTCACCGCTCCCAAGCTGGCCCATGTCTCCGGAATGCTCACCCGCGGCGCCAACCTTCCCGGCAATCACCAGCAAGGGCCCATCGTGGTGGCGCCCATCGGTTCCCCGGCAGAGGCAGTCGACTCCGCGACCGGACTGACCTGGGCGGGCAGTTCCAAAACGATTGCGGATCGTCCTCGCTCCTCCGACTCCAACAAGGGCCGCTTCGGCCATGTGCTCGTGGTCGGCGGAGCCAGGGGCAAGTCCGGCGCCCCCTCAATGAGCTCTGTGGCCGCGTTGCGCGCCGGCGCGGGCCTGGTCACCGCGGCTATCGCGCAATCGATATTGCCCACTGTCGCCGCGGTCACGCCGGAGTTGATGACGCTTGCCTTGCTGGAGGGCGATAAGGGCGAAATCTCCAGCCGGAACCTCGAAGCTGCGCTGCTCGACCCGGTTCTGGAAAAGAAGTCGGTCATCGCCGTGGGCCCGGGCATGGGCCAGGAGGAGGAAGCGGTTAAGTTCTTCCTTGGGCTTGCTCGAGCGGACCAAGGTCCCCATGGTCATTGACGCGGACGCTCTCAACGCGTTGGCCGCGCATCCTGACCATTTGAACGGCCGTGGGCGATTGCTGGTGCTTACCCCACATCCAGGCGAGATGGCTCGCCTCGCCGGGATGACCATCCCCGAGGTGGAAGCAGACAGGGAGGGCATCGCCCGGCAGTTCGCCACCAGCCATGCGGTCACCCTGGTGCTCAAGGGTTGGCGCACGCTCATCGCCCATCCGGATGGCCGCATCGCCATCAACACCACCGGCAACCCGGGCATGGCGAAGGGAGGAAGCGGGGACATTTTGACGGGCATCGTCGCCGCCATGATCGGCCAATATCCTGAGCAGCCTGCCGAAGCCGTGGAAGCTGCGATATATCTTCACGGACTGGCAGCGGATTTTGCGGTAAGTTGGCAAGACCAACATACTCTGCTCGCCATGGACACGGTATCGCATCTCTATGAGGCATTCCGCTTCCGGGCCGAGGATCCGGCAGGATATGTTTGGTTACAGGGCATCCCAGGCATGTTGAAGGAGAGGGAATGAGCGTTCGGCGATTCGTTAGCAACGGGCCCAGGGAAACGATTGAGATTGGCGGCGAGATAGCCCGCAGTCTCCCAACGCCCACCTTGCTCTTTCTGCGCGGAGACCTGGGCGCAGGCAAGACCACGCTGGTGAAGGGAATCGCCCAAGCCCTCGATGCCGCCGATCCGGATGAAGTGACCAGCCCCACCTTTACGCTGGTTCACGAATACGACGGAAGGCACAAAGTTGATGGCAAGGAGCACGAGTTCAAGCTCTACCACATCGACCTCTACCGCATTGAAGACGAGCGCCAGCTGGAAACCATAGGCTTCGACGAGTTAGCCGCGCAGGACGCCATCCTGCTGGTGGAATGGGGCGAGAAATTTCCCAACGTAGTCAAGCGAAGCGACGGAGAAATCCTGATCGAGCACGCCGGCGGTGACACCCGCAACATCACCCTCACCCTAAAGGAAAAAGCGCCGCGCTTAATTGAATAACCTGCATCGCTCTCCATCCCCGCTAACGGCTGCCGAGGTGAGCGCCGCCCTCTCCTTAGTCATCCCGCCTGTCCCGGCTAGCCGTGGGAGCGTAGCCGAGGGACCTGCTGTGCGCCTTTCCCTCTAACAACTCCCTACAGCTCTGTCCATCCACCTCCACCAATGCCCAGGCGGACGATGGCCCTCAACCTTGTCATCCCGACAGTCTGTGACTTTTTGATCTTTTCGTGTTTTTTGCATCCGACCAGATGTTTTTCAATCCCCTCCAGAAAGGCGTCATCCTGCCTGCCCCGGTGTGCCGTGGGAGCGAAGCGCCTCGCAGATCTATCGCATAACAGAGGGTTTTATGCGCGCAGTCGAAGAGCCTGTCCTGAGCGTAGCCGAAGGAACCCCGGCGATGCTTGTTGGCAGATGCTCTTCGGGGCTTTCCGGCCACAGACCACAAGGGAAATTAAAAAGTCACAGCCTCCGAGCGTAGCCGACCTGTCCCGGCGTGCCGCGGAGGGACCTGCTGTGCGCCTTTCCCTCTTAACAACTCCCCTACAGCTCTGTCGCATCCACCTCCACCAATGCCCAGGTGGACGATGGCCCTCAACCTTGTCATCCCGGGAGTTTGTGACTTTATTAGTTGCACACAAAAGCCGACGCTGAGAACAAAAAGGTTAGGTGCTCACCCGCGCGCAAAGAAAAGGCCGGAGTTGGCAAGCCAACTCCGGCCACAGTAATTGTTTCTAATTAAAACTTGAACAGGCCCATGAGGTCATCGATGGCCGGACTATTCGTCGGCACATAGGGGTTGTCTGCCGTGGCAGTCGGGTTGGGGTAGTTGTCGCGGCTGCGGTTGGTCACCGGACCGACCTTCCAGTTGGCCTCGATGAACTTCAGAATAGAAACATGGTCAGCGTAGTTGTGGTCGATGTGACCTCCCTTTGCATAAGGAGACACAACGATGAGTGGGATACGGGTGCCGTCGCCGAAGAAGTCCAGCGGTTGCACGTATCCTGAGTCGTAGTAACCGCCGCCCTCATCTTCGGTGATAAAGATAGCGGTGTCCTTCCACAGGCTGGGATTCTTCTTTACTTCATCAATGATCTTCTTGGTGAAGCCTTCGAACAGATCCAGTTTTGACGAGGATGGGTGACCATCGACCAGCCCACTCGGCTTGACGATGGAGACGGCCGGCAGTGTTCCCGCCTTGATGTCGCTGTAAAGATTCGCTGTGTCCTGTATATGGGCCGTGCGGACGCTGGCGTTGGCCATGATGGAAGTGTCGTACTGGAACGGGTTGCAAATGTTGCAGTACTCGTCCGTGTCCTTGCCGATGGCGTTGTAGTTGAGCTGATAGGGATCCGGCACATAGGCGTTCCACTGATCGCCATAGTACTTCCATGAAACGTTATTTTTTATCAGGTCGTCGCCAATGCTCGGCACCGAAGACGGAGGAATGGTAAAGACCGTGTTGTTGGCGTTGGTGTCGGTATATGCATTATTGCCGTTGCCGAAGTATCCGGGGTTGTAGTTGTTCAGCAGGTAGTAGTGGCCCGTTTCACAATTGGGTTTAATCGGTGTGCGCAGCGACTTCAGGTATTTCACGATTGGAGCCACACCTGGCTGGGTGGTGTCGGCGCAATCGCTGTAAGAGCCGCCCCCGTAGGACGCTGCGCCAAAGGAGCCGCCGCCGTAACCGTCCTCCGTGTACCAGTTGTTGGTAGAGGCAGCCGGATTCGGGTTCTCCACCTCGTCCACTATTCCCGCATTTTTCGTGCCCGCGCCAACTTCAACATTGTGTGGAGGAGTGGCCGCATTGCCCTTGCCGTCGCTGAAGTAGATCATGTCGCCATGGCCGAACATGATGTGATTGGCGCCCGTTCCACCGTTTACTGACTGGTGGAAGTTGTCGCTCATGGAATAGGTATCCGCCAAATACTTGAAGTATGGAGCGTCACCGTTTTGCACGTTATAGAAACCCATGGCGGTCGAACCTTCACCAGTGATTGTGGCATTGGGCGAGTAGTCGGTGCTGAAAGTCGCCGGTTGCTTCAATCCGTTTGTGCCCGCGCCGACAGTTGTTTCCACCCAGGGAAACAGTGCTGAGTCGCAGCCGGAAGGATTGGTGGCCGTCGCGTGAGCGACGCTGCAATCCAGCTGCTGCCACATCTGATAGAAGCGGTGCACTGGGCTGGCCGCGTAGTCGTTGTAAGTAAACGTGTCTCCATTCGTCAACTGAAACGGTCCTGGAGGAAGTGCGGTCACGTTCTTGATGCGTGTGTCGGGAACCTTACCCGTTAGACCCGAGCCACCGGTCACCAGGTAGGCGTAATAATCCGCGGGAAGGCCGTTTTCCGATTGCCGCGCCAGGGTCAGATCGTCGTTCTTGACATAGGAGTCGGTGGGGCCACCATTGATCGGAGCGGGAAGCACATTTCCGTCGAACGAGGCGGTGACGTCCGGGCTCAACATAAATGCGTCCGGCGCAACATCGTACGCTGCTTTCTGTTCCGCCACTGGAAAGTTCGGACCAGGCGTACCATCGGCCTTCACAATTCCCTCGGAAAGAAGATTAAATACCGTCTGCCCTTTCACGGGTACATAGGTGGCGAAAATATGATCGAAGGTGCGGTTCTCGCCAATGATGACGATCACGTGTTTGATTGGAGTGGCGGTATTGTTGTCGCTTGAGGACGTTGTGCTTGCGGTCTGGGCGTTCGCGAACGGGCTTCCAATGGCGAGCTGAAAGATCGCAGTGGATAAAAGTCCCGTACGTACAGCCCGCATGGCTGTGGTTGCGACGTGCTTTGCAGTCATACTTCCTCCCGAGTCAGAGCTCTTGAGCGGTTCACACTGCTGGTGCCACACCAGGACCGCGAGGTGTGTGGTCCCCGCCTGCCCCGGCGTGCCGTGGGTGAAGCGGGGCCACGTAAAGTTTTTTCGCTTTGATGTAAACCGGCAATGGGCCGCAGTATGCTCAACCCGTTCGAGAAATAGGCCTTGAAAATTAACACCGCATCTTTATCGGGTAAACACAAAGTGAATTCACTTGGATGTTCCAAAAAACACATTGTGGAAATTAGCGTGAGCCAGCAATATGTTCAGCGCCGGTGGACGCGGGCTTCACTTCTATCGACCCCATCATTCCTTTGTCCTCGTGTTCCAGCAGATGACAATGATAGACAAAGGTGCCCACTATATTCGGATCGCGAAAATCCATGCGCAGGCGAACGCTGGGGTAAGCAAGCGACCGGCCGTCGTAGTAGGGCACGTTCACCGTGTCCCGCAAAAAGTCCTCATTCACTTGTCTTCCCGAATAGTCGAGCAACAGAAAGTGCAGCTGATGAATGTGAAAGGCGTGCAACTCTCGCGAACGATTTTCTATGATCCAATCTTCCACGGTGCCCTGTTGGGCGATGATGTTCGGAATCGCCGAACTCATGTCGAACATCTTAGGTTCCTCACCATCCACGGTGAGATAAAACTCCACTGCACTCGTCGGATCGTTAGGGTCGATTAATTTTTCAGAAAAATATAAATGGCGTACACGCACGGGTAACACCGCGCCAAGCCATGTCTCGCTTGCTGGAGGAAGAGGTTCCGGCGAACTCTGTAATCTTGATCGGGATTCTGGTGCATCCGACGAACCGACAATCTTCGCCAGCATGCGGTTGGGATCGTTTTCCCCGCCCGGGCCAGTGTCCACGGTTCTTGTGACCAGCAAGCCAGTCTCGCCCTCGGGCGGACCAGTCACGATGAATTCCACGCGCGCGCCCGGCGGCAGGCCGATATGCGTCTGCGGGTCTACGGAATCCTTCTCTGCATCATTCAGGTTCATCGGTACTCCGTCCATGGCGACCAGGCCCAAAGATTGCGGCACACGGTTGAACAGGACCGAAAGGTTGAGGTAGGTGATGGCGGAAGCATTCAACACGCGCCATAGCTGCCGTTCTCCGGGCCTCATCTCGATCGTTGCCGGTGGGTAGTCGGGGTAGGGAACCGGTACGTAATTGATGGAGAGATCTTTTGCCGGCTTGCCAAAGCCGGTACCGTTGTTGGCCGCGTCTCCGTCGCGGTCAATCATGAACTTTGGCACCACCGGTTCCGATTTAGCCGGCGGCGCATTGGGATTCATGAGGTCCTGATCGCGGATAATGAACACCCGCTCCGGCAAACCTGCGGTGGCTTTCTTCGCGCGCTCGATTCCTTCCACAATCAGCGCGCCGGAGGCGCCGCCGAGAAGCTGCTCTTTGCTGAAGCCGTGGATATGCGGGTGGTACCAGTAGAGCCCCGGCGGTTCATCGTCTGGAATACGAAACCGATATTCAAAAGGAGCATCCCCCGGCTGCACAGACGTCTTCAAGACGTCATCCTGATGACAAACCGGAGGAATGGTAAGGCCGTGAAAATGAAGATTGGTCGAGACCGCGCTCATGACTCCGCTGGTGCAGGGATTCCCTGCAGAATGAGCATGTGCATGCATGGGCATGGGCGCAGCACTACTACCGTGGCCCAGATCGGTCAAGCGCGTTGGTCAGATGGAGAATGACCTGGTCGCCAGGATGCACGCGCAAATTAGGTGACTCGTGGCCGGCTGCATCCGTGTAGCAATAGCGAATCGCGCCGTTTCCATCCGCAACATTATTCGCGGTCAACCGCACTTCCAGAACACCATTCTGGCTGCGCAGGTCTTGCGGTTCTTCAACCGCGCTCCCCGGCTCCGGGCGTGGACATTTGCTCTCGGCCCGTACCAACCCGTGCGTGAGGCACAAAACGACAACAGCGACCCATAAGGATATTTTCATTCGACGATGTCTAGTTTTCTCGAGCGACGTTAACCTAAGGTGAATTGCAAGTGTGGGTCTGGCAGAATTCATTGGATCGCACTACTTGTCGGACAGGGCGAACGACAGGATGTTGGATCCGGAGGCGATAGCAACGTATTGGCGTCCGTCCACCATATAAGTAATGGGCGATGCCTTCCACGGCTCACTGGCTTCGAAATGCCAGAGGTATTTTCCAGTCTTGGCATCGACAGCGGCGAATCCTCCGCTCGTCTCACCAAAAAACACCAGTCCTCCGGCAGTGCTGAGAACGCCGGAATAGTTTTTTTCCGGCGGCCCTGCAAGCGGAAGCTCCCACGCGATTTTTCCCGTCTCCAATGAGAACGCGCGCAGGACCTTCATTGCCGGGTCGGTTGAATCGTCGACCGGACCGTAACCACCGTCGTGCGCCTTGCGATAGATGCTGCAGTCTTCCACCGTCATCACGTAATAGAGGTTGGTCGACGGATTGTATGCCGTGGAATACCAATTCGTTGCCCCTCGTACCGCGGGGCAGGTCTGTACGCCCCCTGGCGTGGTCTCGTTGTTAGGCAGCAACAGTGGCCGTCCATCCGCTCCGATGCCGCTGGCCCAGGTCAGCCTCTTGACCATCGGAGTCGCCTGTAGAAACTCTCCGTTGGTCCGGTCAAGAACATAAAAGAAGCCGTTGCGATTGGCATGCAGAAGCAGCTTGCGCTCGCGGCCGTGGAAGGGCGCGTCGACCAGCACCAGCGGTTGATTGGCGTCCCAGTCGTGGATATCGTGGGGCGTAAATTGAAAGTGCCAGAGCAGCTTTCCTGTCTTCGCATCGAGCGCCACGTCGCTCGCGGTGTAGAGATTGTCACCGCCACGGTGCTCGCCATCCGTATCGGGATACGGGTTACCGGTGCCCCAATAAAGAACGCCGGTTGCGCCGTCGTAGCTGCCGGCTGTCCACGTCGTGCCCCCTTGTGGAAGGGGATCGTCCTTCCACGTCTCCGACCCTGGCTCACCGGCGCGGGGAACCGTCCAGAAGCGCCACACCCCTTCGCCCGTGCTTGCTTTGTAGGCGGCAATCACACCTCGAATGCCTTCATCGCCTCCGGAGACGCCGGCAATCACCAGGTCGCCCGCAATCAAGGGGGGCGACGTTCCGCCATAGCGCGGCCCACCCAGAGATACATCCCAAAGCAACGCCCCGGTAAGGCGATGCAGGCAGATCAGGTGAGCATTGTCGGTGATAAAGAAAACACGGTCACCCAGCACGGCAGCGCCGCGGTTTGCGCCCTTCTCGGCGTCGCCCGGGATGCTTCCCGCCGCCGCGCGCGGCCGCGAGTAGTTCCAAATCTCCCTGCCGGTACGGGCATCGATCGCCTGCACCTGGTTCGGACCGGTGACGTACATCACGCCATCGATCACCAGGGGTGTTGTCTCCAGGCCGAAATAGGGCAGGGGATGGACCCATGCCGCCCGCAGCGAGCTCACGTTCTTCGCATCGATGCCGTTAAGGGAACTGTAACGGTTACCGTTGACGTTTCCGGAATAGGTCGGCCAATCGCCGGGCCTGGGGTGAAGGACCTGGTCGATCGCCGATTGCGTCACGCTCTCTAGCGCCGCGGGATTGGGCCCTACGGGCACCCCGCCCAGGGTGCTCAGGAATGCCACCAGGTCACAGGTACTGCTGGGGCGTGCCGTCGAACGCGGGCATGAGCGATCGCTTTTCCGCGAACCACTTGTGTGTATTCATCTTCGAGCAGCAGGTGCAGCTGCCCGTCAAAGGTCTGCAGTTGGAGATCGTGCGCACCCTGGCTGCGAGCAAATCCGCGCAGCGTGCTGCCATCTCGCAGCGTGACCTCGACTACCGTATAGCCTGCCGCAATGTGCGCGTCCGGTTGGCGCAGCGATTGTTCGAGTTCCGATAGCGTGGCCTGCCGCCCGATACTGGATAAATCGGGACCGTTGGAGCCACCGCGTCCCTGCGCCGTGTGACACGAGACGCAGCGGCCACTCCCATAAAAGATGCTCGGCCCCCGCGGCTACGTCCCCGGCCGGTCTCATTTCGAAGGCGTCCGCATTCATGGAGTGTATAAAGTGGGCCAACTCCTGAATCTGCTCCGCAGGCAAAAGGGAAAATGCGGGCATATTGCCGCGGCCATTCCTGATCAACTCTGCAATCTCTTTTTCGCTCGCGCTCGCGCAGTTCGCGATTGTTGGTCAACGCCGGAGCGCGGTCCGTTCCTTCCCCACCGCCTCCATGGCAAACGGCGCACGTTTTTTCGAATAGCGCCGGCTCATGAACGGCCGGAGAAGCCGCGTTCTGCGCGCTCACACATGAACAGTGGAGCACCCACACGGCAACGATCATGGCCCAGCAAGGCGCTTTGTAGTCGGGACCCACGCACGGAGAGAGTATTGAATCGAAGGACTGTAAAGTAATACATTCCGTTGGATCGAGTGGTCAAGATCAAAAACGGAACACAGGTGCAGATCTGACTATCTGTTCCATTTATTGACTTCCCTATTCCGCCTTCTTATAATCCCCGGCAGTGCGTTCCTGAGAGGATTCCAAAATGGCAGCAGCGGAAAGTCCGACGATGTTCAGTCTTGCGGGAAGAACTGCCATCATTACCGGAGCCGCGACCGGCATCGGTGAAGCCATCGCCATCCGTCTGGCCGAGGCAGGAGCGACCGTGGCCGTGATCGACCTGAATTTAGCCGGAGCGCAGCAAGTGGCTGCGGCTCTGCCGAATGGTTCGTTCGCCGTCGAAGCGGATGTTGCCAATGCGGCCTCGGTTGGCCGGGCTGTAGACCAGGTACTGCAAACAAACCGGCCAGATAGACATCCTGGTAAACAACGCAGGAATCGCCGGGCCCGCGGCCTTTATCTGGGAGCAGACGGATGAAGACTGGCAGCGCAATGATCGCCGTCAATTTGACCGGCGTATTCAATTTCTGCCGGGCCGTCGTGCCCCACATGCGCAGCCGCTCCTATGGGCGCATCGTCAATATCGCTTCCATCGCGGGCAAGGAAGGGAACCCCCGCATGATCCCGTACTCAGCGACCAAGGCAGGCGTGATCGGCCTGACCAAATCGCTGGGAAAAGAATTGGCCACCGACGGCATTTGCGTGAACGCCGTAACGCCCGCAGTGGTTCAGACACAAATACTGGATCAGCTTACCCCGGAGCAGGTAGCGTACATGACGGACCGCATTCCCATGCGGCGCACGGGTAAGCCGGAAGAGATCGCCTACGTGGTTCATTTCCTGGCCAGCACTGAGTGCTCATTCGTTACCGCGCAATGCTACGACGCTAGCGGCGGCCGCGCGACGTACTAGTTGACTCAGGCGACTGGGCGGCGCGGAAGTCGGCGGAAATCTTATCCGCCGTGGCGCGCAGCGCAGCGACGATCGCTTTCTCATGGTCCTGGTCGCGCACCCGCATCTTGGGCAGCGATGAACTCAAAGCCACATTCACTTCACCGGCGGCATTGACGACCGGAACACCAAAGCAAATCCCATCGGGCACACACTCTTCGCGATCGGTGGCGAACTTGTCGGCCCGGACCCGGTCTGAATTCCTGTTGTAGTTGCAACGCGTCGGTGATGCTTCGCTCGGTGAAGCGCCAAAACCCATAACTGCGCAGCAGTTTCTCCCGCTGCTCCTGCGTTTGAAACGCCGTAATCACCTTTCCCAGGGAGCTGGCGTTGGGAGGCACGATGTGGCCGACGACGTTGCTCATCCGGATGGTCTGTGGGCTTTCGATCACCGCAACCACCTCGATCCGGTTATCGAAGAGGGCCGCCATGCTCACGGTTTCCCGCAGGTTGGCGTTCAGCTCCTGCATGCGAACCGTTGCCACGCGCAGAAGGCGGGCAAGCCAAAGCGTAGGCACAACCGAATAAATTCCCGGGGCCAGGCGGTATTCGCCGGCGCCCGCAGCTACCACGCAGTCTGCGGCTTCGAGCGTACGCAGCAGGCGGAAGGTCGATGTCTTTGAGAGTTGAATGCGCTTGGCAATCTCATGAAGCGCTATCGGCGATCGAGCCGACTGCAATAGTTCCAGCACTTTCAGGCTCTTGCTCACCGCGCGCGAGAGGTACTGGTTGCCGGCACTGCTCTTCGCGGATTCCGTCGCTTTCCGGGGAGCGGCGTCGGTTTTCGCCATGAAAGCAGCATAGCATGGGTAAATTCCATATAATTTCAAAAAACATGACAACGTTTCATATACGAATTTGCTCGCTGAGCTTAGTATGCTAAGCGTGGCGAGAGTCATCATCCCATTCAGCTTTGGAGCACTTCATGAATCGCAGGCAGTTCTTAGGTACTACCGCGGCGGCGCTGGCTTCCGCTCCGCTATCTATGCCGGCAGCCGCACAGTCAACTTCGCAGGATAAGCCGGCCGCTTCCAGAAAGAGCTTGCCCATCGGCGTCTTTGACCCTCCGTTCAACAAGCTCTCTTTGGACGAGATGCTGGACAAGTTTGCCAGCCTGGGCATTGAGGCGGTTGAGGTCGGCGCGGCTGGTCCGAATGGCTCGCCGCACTGTCCTCGTCCGGAGCTGGTAGCGGACCCGGCCAAGGCGCGCGCCTGGAAGAAGAAGTTTGACGACCGCGGCATTCCTGTCATGACCCTGAGCTGCCACAACAACGCCCTTTATCCGGATCCAGCCAAGGCCAGGCAGGCCACGGAGGAATTTCGTCAGACGCTGCAGCTCGCCGGCATGCTGGGAATTCCCACCGTGGTGGGTTTCTCCGGCTGTCCCGGCGGATCGCCCACAGACACTGTGCCCAATTGGGTGGTCTATGACTGGCCGCCGGAGCACGGCGCCGCCCTCGCCTGGCAGTGGAAGGAGCGTGTCATCCCTTACTGGACGGAGACGGTGAAGTTTGCCCGCCAGCAGGGTGTTCACCGCATTGCGCTGGAGATGCACCCTAACTTCGTAGTCTTCAACCCGCGGTCCTTGTTGCGCCTGCGCGAGGCGGTAGGCGAAGAGATCGGCGCCAACTGCGACTTGAGCCATCTCTTCTGGCAGCAGTGCAATGCGGTCGAGGTCATCCGCTTTCTGGGCAAGCAGGGAGCGATCTATCACGCGCACATGAAAGACACCGCCTTTTTCCCTCAGAACGTAGACCGTTTTGGCGTCTTGAACTTCGGCAAGAAAGACGACCACGAAGCATCGGAATTCTTCCGCGCCGTCGGCTACGGCCACGGGGCAAGCGCCTGGAAGGACATCATTGCCGCCTACATGGAAGTGGGCTACAACGGAATGCTAAGCATCGAAAACGAAGATCCGATCCTGAGCGGAGAAATCGGAGTCCAGCGCTCGTTAGCCGTCCTCAAAAACGTCCGCGAAGAAATCCTGACCGACCAGCCAAACCCCGGCTAATCCCAAACGAAAGTCGATGGTTCTGGACGGGTGCCCCATGTTCGCACCAGCGTACATGGGCCGAAAATGGCGTTTTTCAAATGCTTTTGCTCCATAAAGAAGATGCCTGCCTCAGCGACCATCCGCAACAAAACTGTCATCCCGCCTGCCCGGTGTGCCGTGGGACCGAGCGTAGCGCAGTGGATGGATCTACAGCTCTTTCGTCCACTAGCCAATTCCCCATGGAAACACTGACCCACCCTTGTCATCCCGAGAGGTTGTGACTTTTTTCATTTTTTGTGTTTTTGGCACAGCCATCCAGAATGTTTTTCAATCTCCCCACAAGGCCGTCATCCTGAGAGCCTGTGACTTTTTGATCTTTTCGTGTTTTTTGCACCCGACCAGATGTTCTTCAATCCCCTCCAGAAAGGCGTCATCCTGCCTGCCCCGGCGTGCCGTGGGAGCGAAGCGCCTCGCAGATCTATCGCATAACAGAGGGTTTTATGCGCGCAGTCGAAGAGCCTGTCCTGAGCGTAGCCGAAGGAACCCCGAGGATCCTTGGTGGCCGATGCTCTTCAGAGCTTTCCGGACACCAAACCTGAAAGAAATCAAAAAAGTCACAACCTCCGAGCGAAGCCGACCTGTCCCGGCGTGCCGTGGAGGGACCTGCGGTTCTCTCAACCATCCTCCGATGCAAACGCAAACACCCACTCCGCTACATCCCCGCACTCCAAAGTAGCCGCCGCCCGCACCAACGCCGCCGTAACATTAGCCATCTGCGCCTGGGCGAGAGCCGGATCGCGGGCATCGATTGCCTCATTCACTCCCGGCACAACCACCGCCGCATAACCCGTGTACTCTCCTGGAGCAAAAATAGTGTGCCGGAACCACGGCCGGCCAGGCAGCCCTTCCGTCGCCAGCAGATCTCCTTCCACCGCGCGCAACGAAGCATTCAGCGCATTTGGGTTCCCAGTTGCGGAAAGTTGCTTGGAGTACATAACCGTCGCCGCCGCCGTGAACCGGGTAGCTGCGCCCAGATGCATCGCTGAAGTCAACGCTTGCCATGCCGGCGTCCTTCGCTCGCGCCTGGGCGGCAAATAAGTAAGCTTGGATCTGCCTGGCGTAGGTGATGTAGTCGTACGGCAGCACGTCAGCATCCGCCATATGCAGCGCCTCGAGCCCGAAGACGCGGGCCATCTGCTGCTCATAGACGAAGGTCGGGTCAGCGTTCATGACGAACCAGGCGTAGTTGTCAAACGCAGAGTGATAAACGCCGTAGGGGCCGGTGGAACCGATATCGGTAGAAGGGACGCCGAGGTGCTGAATAAAAGGCGTGTAATCCGAACCGCTGCCCAGATCGCCCACCCGCACCTCCCCGCTCACCGGTGCCGCTATCGAAGGAGTCGTTGAAAACGTTGCGCCGCCGCGCAGCGGCATCCCCTTGATCCTTTCTCCATTCGTCGAAGACGGAACCGCCCTTGGGGCTCGCGACCTCCATCGTGACCTCGCGGATGAATTGTTTGAGCGAGGGCACTGCGGAGGCTTCAAAGTGAGGGCCGGAAACGCTGGCGTCGGTATTGATGTAGACGACGGCATGAGCCAGTTGTTTGGCATGGTCCTCGGCCCATTCCGTGGAGCCGATCAGGCCTTCCTCTTCGGCATCCCAGCTGCAAAAGAACATGGTGCGGCGGGGCTTCCATCCTTGCGCAAGCAGGGAACCGACGCCATGGACCGCCTCCAGCATGGCTGTGGTCCCGCTGCTCGGATCGACGGCTCCGAAGACCCACGCATCGCGGTGATTGCCGGCGACCACCCACTCATCGGGAAGCTCGGCTGCCGGGGATTTTTCCAATCACATCCCATATCGTGCGTTCGGCATAGTCCATCTTGAGCCGCATGTGCACCTTGATTAAACCCGCTCCGCCCACGTGGTAGCTGAAGGGCAGCGCGCCCTGCCAATCCCGCGGCGCGACCGGACCCCCCATGTTTTCCAGTATGGGCGATGCATCGTGATAAGAAAGCGGCATCGAGGGGATGGTGGGCAGGCTGGTGATCTGAGAGAGCGGCAGACGCCGCGTCGCCGCACAGACCTGGTGTCGAGGCCACATCCGGCGTAGTGGCATCGCCCGGATATTTGAACATGTACTGCACCGAGCCGCGCTGCACGCCGGTATCCGGCCGCCAAGGGCCGTGGGGATATTTGTCCCCCTGGAAGTAGCCATCGTCGGCCGGATCGGAATAGATGATGACGCCGGCGGCGCCACGCTGCTGCGCCAGGTAAACCTTCACTCCGCGGAAGTTCATCCCGTAGCGGGCGAGAACGATCTTCCCCGCAACACTGATGTGCATCTCCTCCAGCTTCTTGAAATCCTCCGGGCGCGCGTAGTTGACATACACCGCGTCGGCGGTCACGTCACAGGACGGAGAGGAGCCGTTGAAGGCGGGCAGCACACGGGGATCATCCTGGTAGGGATCGTCGTCCACGTGTTCCCGGGTGGGTCCGCTCATGAGAACTTTTCCTTCGGCGTTGACGGCCTGCAAATACACTTCCTGAGGCAGATTCAGCCAGGCCCTGTAGGGAACGATCTGCGTATCGAGGCCGGCAGCCTTGAACTTGCCCGCCACGTAGACGGCGGTATCGTAGTCCTCTTTGCTGGCTGCGACGTGGGGAGCGGCGGTCAGCGTTTTCAGCTCTTCCTGCGCCAGCTTGGTATCGGGAACCGCCAGGAAATCCTGATCGATCTTGGCCTGCCGGCTGAAGTCGCGGTAGCCCAGAACCCGGTCAGGGAAGGGAGAAACCTGGGCCAGCATGGGTGCCTGCAAGAGGACAAGCAGGGAACAGAAGACAAATCGTTTTGCCAATGAACTATCTCTCCCGTTGGAAAGGGACTGCAGCCGGCGGGCCCGGCGGCAGTCCCCTCATATTTACGCCACCAGTTGAGCGCAATGCGAACAGCGCTTGGCGGCAACCGGGATATCGCTCAGGCACTCCGGGCAAGGCTTGGTGGTCGGCGCCTCAACCACCTTCGGCTTGAATTTGGCCATCAAGGTATTGACCGGCAACACGACCATAAAGTAAACCGTGGTGGCGATGATCAGAAAAGAGATCGTGGCGTTAAGGAAGTCGCCGTACTTGACAGCGCCGCCGTGAACGTGCAACACCAGGAAGGAAAAGTCCGGCTTGCTGACGATCGCTGAAATCAGCGGATTGATGATGTCGGCCACCAGAGCGTTGACGATCGCCGTGAACGCGGCGCCGATAACAACGGCTATAGCAAGATCGACCACATTGCCGCGCAGAATGAAATCGCGAAATCCTTTAAGCATTGTTTTCTCCTGAGGGGAGGGATTTTGTTTGGCCGGTATGCCCGAGAATTCTACTTCAGCACGAGCAGTCGCTCACCGCCTAATGTTTTCTGCCCTTGTGCTGGGTGAAACAGACTTATCAGGGCTAAAGAAGCCAGCGGCCATAGGGATACAGCAGCAGGAAGAGAATCATGCACAAGGCCATGATGTCCATGTAGATCAGCACCACCACTGCGCCGTGATACAGGCTCCAGCGATGTTGCAGGCAGCGCATGGTGTCCCAGGTCCCCACCATAGCCAGGAGAGTAGGGATGAGCAGCTTGAGTGAGGCCCGGTCCTCGGGAAAGCCGGCGAGCGGGAAGGCTAGAATGAGGCTGCCGAGAACCAGCACCGTGCCTCGCGGCAGCGACCGATTGCGCGGGTTCAGAGCGCTGAATATCATTGCGTGAGCCGCCATGCCGTCGCCTTTACTTTACCGAAGACGGCGGCCGGTTGGTGAGCCGGCCGGGATGAGATGGAAAAAGTCCGGCTGATTATTTGAGCCAAAGCACGTTCACTTCTGGCGTTTACGTACCAGCGGAAGCGCTTTAGCGGGCGGAGGCTGTCGTCGCTTCCAGTCCTTGCAATGCCTCTCCGTAGGGCTGCCGTAGAACGCCGCGCTCGGTAATGATGGCGGTGACATACCGGGCCGGGGTCACGTCGAAGGCCGGGTTCTCGATCCCGACTCCGTTCGGTGTAAGTTGCTTGCCGCCATGGTGCGTCACTTCGATCGCGGGGCGTTGTTCGATTGGGATGGCGTCCCCGTTTGGGGTTGCCAGGTCGATAGTGGACCACGGACAAGCCACATAAAACGGGATGCCGTGTTCCTTGGCCAGGATGGCCACGCCATAGGTGCCAATCTTGTTGGCGACGTCGCCGTTGGCGGCGACCCGGTCGGAGCCCACGATCACCGCCTGGATCTTACCCTGGCGCATCAGGCTGGCCGCCATGTTATCGCACAACACCGTGGTTGGGATGCCGTCATGCATCATCTCCCAGGCCGTAAGGCGTGCGCCCTGCAGGAATGGCCGCGTCTCGTCGGCGTAGACATGCAACTGGTGGCCCTGTTCTACCGCCGACCGGATCACCCCCAGCGCCATGCCGTAACCGCAAGAGGCGAGGGCTCCAGCGTTGCAATGGGTCAGCACTCCACCCGACGCCGGCATGAGCGGTGCGCCGTAAGCGCCCATGGTCCGGCAGGCCGCGATGTCCTCGTCGTACATGATGCCGGCTTCCTCGATTAGGCCGGCCTTAATCGCGTCGAGGCCCACGACGGGCTGGGCGGCAAGGCGAAGAAACGCCGGCGCATGCGCTCGATCGCCCAAAACAAATTGACTGCTGTAGGGCGCGTGGCTGCCAGCGTTTTGGCGATACCCTCCATCTCGCCGGTAAGCGTCGCAATCGTCGTGGCCGAGCTATTCTTGACCCCCAACGCAAAGCCCATAGCAGCGGCGACGCCAATCGCCGGCGCCCCGCGAACCACCATGGTAGTGATGACGTTAGCCACCTGGTCGCTGGTAGTGGCTAGCACGTAAGTCTCTTCAAGCGGCAACCGAGTCTGATCGAGAAAGCGGACGCCATCGGCGGTCCATTCAAGCGTAGGTATCATGCTCCTTACAGTCTAAACCTCCCAAGCACAAACCTCGGACGTGGTGCGGTGGAGGAGGGGGCTGCAGTTCTCAATCGCCAGCGAATTTCCCATCGAAGCACCCCACCCTTTGTCATCCAAGCAAAGCCGACCTGTCCCGGCCTGCCGTGGAGGGACCTGCGGTTCTTTCAGCCACTAGCAAATCTCCCATGGAAGCACCACCCCACCTTTTGTCATCCCGTCGATAAACCGAGGGACCTGCTGTGCGCCTTTCCCGAACGCAACTGCTAAGTGAGTAGCTCTCAACCTCGCGTGTAAGCTGCAACCGGCTGGCATCGCTAATCAGACAGCGGGAAAAACTCACGTTTTGTGTCAGGGCAAGACTTTAGTCGGGCAGTAAACGATTAAGCAGTTCCGTTTGGGAAAGGCGCACAGCAGGTCCCTCCACGGCACGCCGGGATGACAAAGGGTGGGGTGGTGCTTCCATGGGAGATTCGCTAGCGGCTGAAAGAACCGCAGTTCTCAACCCTCCAACGCCTCCGCCATACCCAGTAACTTATTGACCGTATTCCAGTTCCTCCCCGTACACGGCGTTGCGAGCAACTTCTCAATCCGCGCCATGGGAATCTTCGGGCGAGCCATCCCATTGGGATAGTAGATGTACAATTCGCGGCCTTTGATATGCAGTTCCTCCGGCTCACAAGGCATAGCAACGACCTGCTCACGTGCCTGCCGCGCTGGCGCGCTCGCCATAAACACGGCCAGAAGCCTGTTAGGCTCGACTTCCGGGCGCCCCGCGAAGGGATTGTTGGCGATCACCTTCCGCAGTTCAGAAGTCGTGCGAACGATCACATCGGGTCTAAAGCCATATTTTCGGTGTATTCCATCCTCGATCTTCCGCGCCAGAGTCTCCGGATCCCCGGTGTCTGCGCGGAAGACGACGTTCCCGCTCTGAATGTAGGTCTGCACGTCGCGCAGCCCAAGCCCGCTACACAGTGTTCGCAAGGCCTCCATGTTGAGCTTTTGGTAGCCGGCAACGTTGACGGCGCGCAGCATCGCGGTAACCACAGACATGCTGATCATAGTATCGGTATATGGTGAACAAGATCGATGCAGGAGGCCGAAATGCAAGATCCTGTCTGGATAAGGTCCCTCTTGGGAGTGCACATCGCCGCCGGGGCGACGGCCTTTGTCATGGCGCCCCTTGCCTTGATAGCGGCCAAGGGTGGAAAGGCACATCGCCGTTGGGGCAAAATCTATTTCTGGTCTATGGCCGTGGTTGCATCGACGGCGATGGTGCTCGCCCTGTATCGCCCAATTCTCTTTTTGGCGTTGGTGGCAGTGTTTAGTTTCTACGCGGCGTTCTCCGCCTACCGGGTCCTATTCCACAAGAACCTGTCGCGGGGAGAAAAAGTGACCTGGCCCGACTGGGCCGCCGCCATCTTTACCTTTGCCTCCAGTCTGACCCTGGCTTTGTTGGGTCTGCTTAAGCCGGCCCTGGTGCGGCACCTGGGTATTCCGGCAATCGTCTTTGGCATCATCGGCATGTGGTTGGCGGGCAAGTCCATATGGCAATTCCTGCATCCACCTGAGGAGAAGATGTTCTGGTGGTATACGCACCTTGGTAATATGCTGGCCAGCTACATCGCTGCTTGGACGGCATTCAGCGTAACTACGATTGGCCGTTTTTTCCATTTCAGCTGGGTCATCTGGGTGCTGCCCACAGCCGTCGGTGTCCCTGCGATTTCCTTGACCACCGCGTACTACAAGAGAAAGTTCGCCCCGCGCAAGAAGCTGGGTGCGACCGCCTGATGGCTGCCGGAATCGTTTTTCGCTCTGCGGCTCCGGCCGATGCCTATGCGTTGGCCGAGCTGTCGATCATGGCCGGCGACGGCATGTATGAGTTTTTGCTGGACGAAATGGCGCCCAGGGAGATGCTTGCTGGCCTGATGGCGCGTAGCATGAAGCAGGATGCAGGTGGCTTCTCCTGGCGCCACTGTTTTGTCGCCGACGACAAAGGCGTGGTGGGAATGATTAACGCCTTTCCCGCCGCATGGCTGCGGGAGGAGGAGCGCGATATCCTTCCCCAGGATCGGGTGCAGATCCTCGACCCGATTGACCAGGCGCAGGATTGGGAGAGTTTTCTGGTGAACGGCATCGCAGTTCGATCGCAACACCGGCGGCAGGGCATCGGCATAGGGCTCATGGAGATGGCCATCGAGCAGGCCAAGGCCGGACCCTTTGTCCGCCTCACCGCAAATGTGTGGGCAGACAATATTGCCGCCCGTACTCTCTTCGAGAGCCAAGGCTTTACGGTGCAGACGCAGGTCGAAGTACCGCCGCACCCGAGCCTGGCGCACGTTGGCGGAAGCCTGTTGATGGCACGGCAGACCCGGATTTCCTGTGAGGGTCGGTAGCGTTGCCGAACTGCATGCGGTTTTCCTTAATGAAAACCGCACTCGTGGACAATGGTTGGCGCAGCGTACAGAAAATCCGGGAGACCCGGATTTCCTGTGAGGGTCGGTAGCGTTGGCGAACTACATGCGGCTTTCCTTAATGAAAGCCGCACTCGTGGACAATGGTTGGAGCACCGTACAGGAAATCCGGGCCTAGAGGCTCTTTGATCCACATTCGTTGGATGGCAAACGACACATAAGTAAGAGTCGTTTTTTGGCTGGATCCACGTTACCGACACGGAAGGGGCATTGCATGTTTTTCTATGGCCGATAAGCTCTGCACATGACTCTCCCACACCGTGCCATTCGGAGTCCACGATCCTTCCAGATTGCTTTGTTGGCGCTCGGCGTCCTGGCATCAAGCAGTGGTTACTCCTCCCTAGCGCAGGCCTCCGCAGCTGCCTCCAGCTCTGCTCCGGCGGTGCCGGCGCTACCCAGCGGACTCGCTCCGACGAGCCTATTGGTGGTGCAACGCTCGCAGTTAGCGTTGGATAGCAATGGAACTCTCTTTCGCTCGGACGACCAGGGGAAGCATTGGCATCAGGTCCGCCAGCAGTGGGACGGCAAAGCGGTGGAACTCCTGGGCATTCCGCCCTTGACCGCTGCGCCGGGAAGCGGTGAGGCCCCAAGATCAGATTCCGATCAACAAACCTATGCTGCCGTATTGCTCCGGAGCACGACCCAATTGCATTGGGTAAGCGTCGATCGCGGCAAAACCTGGACGCCCTCCACCCTCGACGACGTTCGCCGCAACGACGTGAAGTGGTCAGGCAACTAACCAATCCGCGAAGAACTGCAGCTTCCACGATTGAGAACCAGGACCTCCAAAGTCGAGCACCTGCAACTCCAAAAGATGATTCCCGAAGGGACGGCTGAGAGTCAGACTTGTCCAAATTAGGTTTTTCCCATTAGGCCTGTGATTCTTTCAGCCACTAGCCAATTCCTCCTGGAAGTACCACCCACCCTTGTCATCCCGCCCGCCCCGGCGTGCCGTGGGAGCGAAGCCGAGGGACCTGCTGTGCGCCTTTCGGTCGCAACTACTGTCAGAACCATCCATCCGATTAACCAATGTCAAGGTCCACCAACCATTTAAACCTTGTCATCCCGAGAGTCTGTGACTTTTTGATCTTTTCGTGTTTTTTGCACCCGACCAGATGTTTTTCAATCCCCTCCAGAAAGGCGTCATCCTGCCTGCCCCGGCGTGCCGTGGGAGCGAAGCGCCTCGCAGATCTATGCGTAACAGAGGGTTTTATGCGCGCAGTCGAAGAGCCTGTCCTGAGCGTAGCCGAAGGAACCCCGGCGATGCTTGTTGGCAGATGCTCTTCGGAGCTTTCCGGCCACAGACCACAAGGGAAATTAAAAAGTCACAGCCTCCGAGCGTAGCCGACCCTGTCCCGGCGTGCCGTGCGACGTGCCGTGGACCTGCTGTGCGCCCTTCCCGAACGCAACTGCGCAAGGGAGTAACCTGCACACCAAGCCCGATTCGTTCACTAATTTGGACAGCTCTGGCTGAGAATTTCCCAGGACGCCAGTCCTGGGCTTCCACCCGCGTCCAACACCAAAGCTCACCTGAACTCCTCACCCCCACGCACAAACCGTGCTCGCAGCGGTGTCCAGATGAGCCGGTAACCCATGCTCTTGCGTACATTGGCAACAACGCTGGGGCGAAAACAGGCAATACACGTACCACCTTCGCGCCGGACGCTCGGATAAATAACCCCCAGCGAGCCAAGCTCGAGCAACTCCACCGCCAACTGCTGCGATCGCACATAGCTGCTGGGGCTTAGGGCGTCGTCCTCGACACCCCTCAGATCGTGGAAGGGCGCAGTGAAATCCGCCAGATAGTCGTCATACCCAATCTCCTCCCGCTCCTTCCAATCAATTTCCGCGAACTCGATGCTCTTGTGAAAGATCACCTCGGCCTTGGCGGTCGCCAGTTCAAAAGCGGCATACCAGGCGCCGCGCTCCGGGGTGGAGAAGCGCGCCCCCAACGGGTTGGGGTGGGTGAACGCGGCGTTGATCACGCGATAGTTCGGGACGTGGAAAACGAGTTCGCGTTGGCTAATGCCCGGGCTCCGGTTTTCTTCCGCCAGCAGCCGGGCATTGGTCGCATTGTCGAGCTCGAAGATTCGTTGCAGATCCTCATCGTCATCGGCGATGCGCGTAAGCACCGAGTCGTAATGAGGAGAGTACTTGGCCGGCAAGAGGCGGTGCGTATCGAAGCGGCGCAGGTCGGTCAGCGGAAGGGAAATCACGTCTGATTGCTCTAGCGGCCGCCGCGGCGCGCATCGAGCAGCCGGCGCACGACATCCATTGCCGGTGGACCTCCGCGCAGGATGTAGTCAAGCGGTGTGCGGCCCTCGAAGATCGGGTTGGTGTTGGGTAATTGCATCCATTGGTCGGCCAGGCGCTGGCTGTAAAGGATATTGAGCGACTTGAAGATCCCGATCAAATAGGAAATACGCAGCAGCCTGTCCTGCTCCAGGGGTTTTACCGTGGCGCCGGTGTTCTGCTTGAGCTGATAGTAAGCGCCGTTGGAGATGCCCCCCAGCAGCTCGCGTGCATCCTCATCACGTATCCGCCAGTGTTTAACGATATTGAACAGCGCCTTTAACGCCGCCGACGAAAGCCGCCGCCGCTCCTCAATGCGAGACAGATCGGGCAGGACGGGGGCGGAGTAGCGGGTGTCTGGATAGGCGAGAGCGCCGGGTTGCAGTCTAGGCATGGACCTCTCCAACTATGGAGTAGTATAACTCCATTCCTAGTCCTTAACTAGAAAGTAAACCAGGCCTGTAATGGCTGCGGTGAGGAATACCCAGGCAAACTGGTACCAGTAGAAGAAAGGGAAGCCAAAGAGCGTGGGAGTCTCCCGCGCATAGATAGCGGGGAAAAGCAGTCCGCAAGCCGGAAGGATGAGCAGCCAGTTCCAGTAGGCGTTGCGTTTCTTATTGGCGGAGTCGGCCATGCGAAGCATTATAGAGCGGTCCCTGAAGACCCTTAGTGCGCAAAGTTCGCTTAATCCGCATAATTCGCATAATTCGCATAATTCGCATAATTCGCTCAACTCGCGCCTTCATCTGAGAAACAGGCCAACCGGTAGACTGAAAGCATGAAGCGGCGGCTCATTGAGCACTACGAAGTGACTCGCAAGCTGGGCGCGGGCGGCAGTGGAGTGGTCTATCTGGCCAACGACACGCTGCTGATGCGGCCGGTCGTGCTGAAGATATTGAAGCGCGGCGCGCTGACCATCGAGCAGATGCGCAGCACAGTGCTGCGCGAAGCACGGCTGGCCTCGGCCATCGAGCACCCGAACGTCTGCGCAATCTACGAAGTGGGCGAGTCGGAAGACGAAGCCTACATCGTTATGCAGTACGTGCCGGGCGAGTCGCTGGACAAGATCATTGCCAACGGCGCCGCCAGCGTGCAGCTCGGCCTCTCGGTAGGCATTCAGATTGCGGACGGGCTGAGTGCCGCCCATCGCTTGGGGATTTTCCATCGCGATCTAAAGCCCGCGAACGTGATGCTGACCGATGGCGGTGTGGTCAAGATTCTGGACTTTGGCCTGGCTCGGAGACTCTCAACCGCCGAGGCCGAATTCGATCCGTCCAAGCCGCGCCAGGACGCGTCGAAGAAGCAGGTGCGCACCACCTACACCGCGCGCGGCGGCACCATCGCGTACATGGCGCCGGAGCAATTCGTCACCGGCCAAACCAGCGTGCAGAGCGATATCTTCGCAGTCGGCGTGACCCTCTATGAACTGCTCAGCGGCCGTCATCCCTTCGTACGGCCGGAGGCGGAAGAGTTTCAGATCGTGCGTGCGATTCAATTTGCCGATCCGGCGCCGCTGACCGAGGTGCCTGCCGAGCTGGCCAGTGTGATCGCTACCTGCTTGCAGAAGACGCCCAGCGGGCGCTACTCCTCCGCGGCCGATCTGCGCGAAGCCTTGAAGACCATCATGAAGACGATGCAATTCGAGACCGGCATTCTACCCGGCGAAACGGCAACCAATATCCATGTGCCGGCTGCCGAGCGCGAGAAACGGGCGACCGGATTTCTCTCCATGCTGGCAGAGCGTTTTCGTGAGTCGGCTGATTTGCAACAGAAGCAGAATACGATCCTCGTGCTGCCCTTCCAGAACTTCGGGCAAACGGGCGAATCCCCGCTGTACGGCTACGCGCTGGCGGATGCCATTGCCGCGCGGTTGGCGCGCATGTCTTCGCTGGTGGTGCGGCCTTCGAGTTCGCTGATGCAGCTGCCCGTGCCCATGCAGCAGATGGACCCGTTGTCCGTGGGAAAGAAGCTGATGGTGCAGTTTGTGCTGGCGGGCAATTTCATGCGTTCGGAACAAGGCTTCGACCTCAACTGGCAACTGCTCGACGTGCCTGGGCAGAGCGTGCGCTCCGGCGGCACCATCAGCGTACCTTCCTTCGACCTCATCGCCGTGCAAACGGAGATTTGCAATGAAGTCTTTGCCACCCTGCAGGGGCTGGGTAAACTGCAGCAGAGCGGCGAGGCGGCCCACAGCGCACCTCTGGCCGAGGCATTGTCGGAGCAATACCTGCAGGCCCGGGCGCTGCTCTCGTCGTTCATGTCGCGCTCCGGCGCCCGCGGCGACCTGGACAAGGCGCGGGAGATGTTTGAGAGCGTAGTGGCGCGCGACGCGATGTTCGCGCCGGGTTGGAGTGGACTGGGTATTACGCAGCTGCAATATGTGCGCCACGGATTGGGCGGCCAAATGCACCTGCTGGCAGCGCGGCGCAGCTTTGACCGCGCCCTCGAGATCGATCCCGGATCGCTGGAAGCGAACCTTTATCGCGTCTACATGCTGCTTTCGCGGGGAGAGAAGGAAAGCGCCCGGCATGGCATCGAGCACCTGCTGTTAACCGCGGACAATAACTGGGACGTGCACCTGGTGGCCGGCCAGACCCTGCGCCTGGACGGGATGTATGAAGAAGCGCTGCAGCAGTTCAATCGCTCCCTGCAGCTGAATCCCTCCAACGCGCCGATCATTTATAACCACCGGGCGCGCGTTTACCAATATCAGAACCAGCTGGAACTGGCGGAGGAAGAGCTGCAGAAAGGACTGACCCTGGAACCCAGGCATCCCCTGCTGCGCACCTCGATCGCCTACCAGAGAATGCGCCAGGGAGACATGCAGCAGGCGATCGGGATTCTGGAAGCCGTGATCCACGACGATGAGAGCATGCGCATTGCCTTCCCCACGCTGGCTTTGTGCTATGTGCAGGTAGGGGAACGCGAGCGGGCCACCTCGCTGATCGAAGAAGATTCGCTTTCGGCTGCGGAGGTCGATAGCGAGATGGCCTACCGGCTGGCGACCTACTTCGCTGTTGAAGGGGATGAGAGTGAGGCGCTGCACTGGCTGCGGCGCGCGATCTACCTGGGGAATGAGAATTATCCCTGGTTCTCAAAAAACCCGGCTTGGAACAGGTTGCATGGTCACGCCGATTTCGAACGCATCCTGGAAGATTTGAAGAAGAGCCACCGAGTCAACCAGAAGACCTGGCGTCGGCTGCTGGAGCGCGTTCCGACAGACAAGCTTACTTAAGGGATTTGTTGCCAGGAAAGGCACACTGCAGATCCCTCGGCTTGCCGTGGGAGCGAAGCCGAGGGACCTGCAGTGCGCCTTTCGGTTGCAACCACTCTCAAAACCCTCCATCCGAATAACGAAATGTCAAGGTCCGCCAACCATTTGAACCTTGTCATCCCGAGAGTCTGTGACTTTTTGATCTTTTCGTGTTTTTTGCACCCGACCAGATGTTTTTCGATCCCCTCCAGAAAGGCGTCATCCTGAGCGAAGCGCCTCGCAGATCTATCGCATAACAGAGGGTTTTATGCGCGCAGTCGAAGGACCCCGGCGATGCTTGTTCGCAGATGCTCTTCGGAGCTTTCCGGCCACAGACCACAAGGTAAATTAAAAAAGTCACAGCCTCCGAGCGTAGCCGAGGGATCTGCGGTTTCCCTCAACCCTCTCAGAACGTCTGCGGAAACAACTCTGTCTTCTCGTCCTGAACCGGGCTCAGAAGCATCGGATCCGTAAGGCTAAAGATCAGGACGGAAGAAGCCGGAAGATTGGCTGACCTCTGCACCAGCAACCAATGCGTGGTAGCCGCGCCGGCGCCGATAGCCGAGCCCACGATCGCGCCGACTCCGCCTCCAATGGCAGCACCCACGATAGCTCCGCCGCCAGCGCCCGCCCCTAGCACAGCGAGGTTTCGCTTCACTTGTGCGGTGGGGACGATGTTCCCTTCGCCCTTGGCATTGGTGTCGGAGCCTTGCGTATCGATGACCTGAGCGTGTACGTGGTAGCGGGTGCCGTCGGGTAGCACGAATTCATCCGCACGGAGGTGAAGAACGGAACCGCCACGGAGACGGCTGGAGGATGTGGCGTATACGACTCGACCGTGCAACTCCGAACCTTCAGGCACAACGACCTTGCCGTTGCGCGTGATGTCCTGGGTGACCTTGGCACTGAAAGGTGTATTCGGGGTGACAGCGTAGGAGTCTATATCCTGCAGCATGCTAACCCGGAAGACTGTTCCTTCGGGTAACGCATTCGCCGGCCCGGGAACATAGGTGACGATGCCGTCGTCGGTATTGTCCTTGGAAGAGTCGAAGCTGGGCGCGTGCAGCGCGGCTGAACTGTGAGGCGTAGATGCCTCGGCGGACGGCGGCAGCGGGGTTTCGATGATGCCCGCATCCGGATTGCTGGGCGCAGCCGGCGCGGCGGCAGGTGCAGGCGCAGGGCGAGTTACGACCGCAGGAGCCGCGGGCGCCTGCTCCGTGGTGGTGATCGCGTCGTTCGCCGGCGGCACGGAGACGCCCTGATAGGGACTTGGTTTGGCTGCCTGCCCGGAGTCGGCTGGGGCAGATTGCGCAGAGAGAAACGTTGTGCTCAAAACCAATGTGGCCGCTGCTGTCAGGGAAAACCGTGTCTTTGTCATCGCTGCACCTAAGCTGTTTCTACAGTAGTAACACTGCACTTACAGATTAGTTCAAGCTTGCATCTACTAGTCTAACAACAAAACGAAAGAACCACGGGGGTAACATGCGCCGCGCCAAATCCGCGCTTCACGGGAAGCCGCGTTGGCCTTTGTTAGAATTTGACCTGGCACGGAGATGGGGAGTTTCATCAGCACAATCGGCGGAGTGGATGGAAAAGCAATTGCCGTCGATCGCCGCCCTAGTCTCAAGGACCGCCTGCAACATCGCATTTCAAGGAGTGATATGACCGAGATTGTTGCCATTCACGCACGCGAGATTCTGGATTCCCGGGGGAATCCTACGGTAGAAGCCGATGTGCTTCTCGCGGGCGGAGCCATGGGCCGGGCAGCTGTACCCAGCGGGGCCTCCACCGGCGAGCACGAGGCGGTGGAGCTGCGCGACGGCGACAAGGCGCACTACCTGGGCAAGGGGGTTCTGCACGCGGTCGAAAATGTGGAGAGCGTTCTGGCCCCTGAGCTGACCGGCATGGATGTGACCAACCAGCGCCTGATCGACGCCACGATGATTGCGCTGGACGGCACGGAAAACAAGGGTAAGCTGGGCGCGAACGCAATCCTGGCGGTTTCCATGGCCTGCTCGCGGGCCGCAGCCAACGCCTTGCAGATCCCGCTCTACCGATACCTGGGCGGCGTGAACGCATCGGTGCTGCCGGTGCCGATGATGAACATCATCAACGGCGGAGCCCATGCTGATAACAATGTGGACTTTCAGGAGTTCATGGTGATGCCGGTGGGCGCGGAGCGCTTCGGCGATGCGCTGCGCTGGGGTGTGGAAGTCTTCCACACCTTGAAGGGAGTATTGAAGAAGCGGGGGTACAGCACCTCGGTAGGCGATGAGGGAGGATTCGCGCCCTCGTTGAAATCGAATGTGGAAGCCATCGAAGTCATCCTGGAAGCGATTGAGCTGGCAGGATACAAGGCGGGTGAAGAGATCGCGATTGCGCTCGACCCGGCATCCAGCGAGTTCTACGACAAGGAAAAGAAGCTCTACGTCTTCAAGAAGAGCGACCGCAGCGAGAAGACCAGCGAAGAGATGACCCGATTCTATGAGAGCTGGGTGCGGCAATATCCCATCATTTCGCTCGAAGACGGGCTGGCCGAGGACGATTGGGACGGCTGGAAGATTCCTGACCAAGGAACTGGGCGATAAGATCCAGTTGGTGGGCGACGATCTCTTTGTGACCAACACCGAGTTCCTGCAGAAAGGCATTGAGCAGGGCGTGGCCAACTCGATCCTGATTAAGGTGAACCAGATTGGCACCGTCAGCGAAACCTTCGAGGCAATTGCGTTGGCGCGTCGCTATGGATACACCTCCGTCATGTCCCACCGTAGTGGCGAAACGGAAGATACCTTCATCGCCGACCTGGCCGTGGCCACGGGCGTGGGCCAGATTAAGACCGGCTCCGCCTCGCGCACCGATCGTATTGCCAAGTACAACCAGCTGCTGCGCATCGAGGAGGAGCTGGGGCAGGGAGCAGAGTTCCTCGGCCGCGAAGCCGTGAACGCCGGGGAGTAAATGTGTCGCTGAAAAAGCCCGTAGTGCTGACGATTCTGGATGGCTGGGGTTACCGTGCGGAGCAATTCGCCAATGCGGTAGCGCTCGCCCGTAAGCCAACCTATGACAAGCTGTTGGCGGAATTTCCTAACAGCCTGCTTCATGCTTCCGATCGGTTCGTGGGCTTGCCCGATGGCCAGATGGGCAATAGCGAAGTGGGCCATCTGAACATCGGTTCGGGCCGTGTAGTGCGCATGGACATCACGCGTATCGACGACCTGATTCGCTCCGGCGAATTCTTCCGGCATCCGGTGATTGTGGCGGCGTTGAAGCATGCCGGCGAGAAGGGACGCGCCCTGCACCTGATGGGTTTAGTCTCCGATGGCGGAGTGCATTCCCAACAGGCGCATCTCTACGCCCTGTTGCAAGCGGCAAAGGAGCACGGTGTGGAGCGCGTCTTTGTACACGCCTTTCTCGATGGCCGCGACACGCTGCCCACCAGCGGAGTCGGCTACCTGCAGAAGCTCGGGGCAAAGATCAGCGAAATCGGTGTAGGCAAGATAGCCAGCGTGAGCGGCCGCTATTACGCCATGGATCGGGACCGGCGCTGGGAGCGGTCGAGGAAGGCTTTTCACGCAATCGTTGGCATTCCCGAGGGGGGTGCCTATGCCGATCCGGTTGCGCGGGTGAAGGAGTGCTATCACAACGGCGTGACAGATGAGTTCGTGGAGCCGTTCGTGGTGCTCGATCACCAGGGAAAGCCGGTTGGCGCGCTGCGCGATGAAGATGCAGTCATCTGCTTCAACTATCGCGCCGACCGGGTGCGGCAGATTACGCGTGTGCTGGCGCGAAATAGCGGGCTGACGAAAGATGAGGGTAGGACCCTGCCGGGGGCCGAAGATCTCGACCAGGCCATTCCACGACGCGAGGTGCCGAAGCGGCTGCACTACGTTTGCATGACGCAGTATGACAAGCAGTTCACCCTGCCCATGGTGATCTTGCCTGAGTCGATGGAGAATCTGCTGGCGGATTTGCTGGCCCAGGCTAATCTGCGCAACCTGCGCATCGCCGAGACGGAGAAGTATGCCCATGTGACTTACTTCTTTAACGGCGGCATCGAAACGCCCTTTCCCGGCGAAGATCGGGTGCTGATCCCTTCGCAAAAAGTGGCGACCTACGACCTGGCGCCGGAGATGAGCGCATCGGGGATTGCGGATGCCGTAATCAAGGCGATTGGCGACCCCGCCTTCGACCTGGTGGTGGTGAACTTTGCCAATGCCGACATGGTGGGACACTCGGGCAAGATCGAGCCGACCGTTAAAGGTGTGGAGACGATTGACGCTTGCCTGGGACGCATCTATCAGACACTTAAGCAGAGAGGCGGGTCGATGCTGATCACTGCGGATCACGGCAACGCCGAGTTGATGATCGATCCGGTTTCCGGCGGACCGCACACCGCGCACACCACCAATCCGGTGCCGGTAATCCTGGTCAGCGACGATGCGGGCAAGTACCGGCTGCGCGAGGGCGGGTCACTGCGCGACATCTCACCCACTCTGCTAGGCATGCTCAACATGGAGAAGCCGGCTAGAATGAGCGGCGCTGATCTCCGGATGGAGATAGCCGCGACCGTGGCGCCCTGATTTCTCCCCGGGTGCCCCGTCAACTCGGCGAGTATTTACTTGCCGGCACTTGGAGCGGGCTTGATGTCGCCGGCCAGTTTCGCAAGATCGTCGGCGCTGGCTGAATCCAATTGATAGAGAGTGGCTTCGCCGTCGCGCTTCGCGACCGCGTCTTTGCCAGACTTCGAGATCAAAACCTTTTCGACGCGTTTTCCGTCATTGGAAGTTACCGTTGCCTCAACCTCCGGATGGCCAAAGCCGGAGGTGACAAACTTTACCGCGGTAAGGTCGCGCAGCTTCGAAACCAACGATCCAACGCTGCTCGCATCGACCTTCTTTCCGTCAGACGACCAGTCGTGCCCACTGCGGGTGTAGACCCAGCTCTGGGCGCCGCTGTGCAACTCGACCTTGTTTGGCTCATCGAAGCCGAAGTCGAACAGCTTCTTGTTGCGGAAGTCGTCCAGGTTTTTGTCAAGCGCCGTTCCCAGGGTAGAGTCGACCTTGACCGCGCCGTCGATGCCGCTCGATTTGGCGTAGTAGTCGTTCTTGTTTTTGCGCACCTCGATGGTCTGTGTGCCGCTATCAGAGGTCACCTTTGCGGTTGCAATAGGAGTGCCTTTGGCAAATTCGGTGGCCGTGTCGCTGGTTCCTGCTCCGAGGTCTATCCGGGCGCTGGTGAGACCGCTCACGAGCAGGCTCAACGCGGCGTTGTCCTCACGCAACGACGGGGGCTTCAGTATCTGCCAGCCATCCTTGGTGCGTCCAAACTCTATATCCTGGCCCTTTCTTAGCAGCGTCACATGGCTGACCTTGTCGGCGTCGACGTTCAGCAGGCTCTTGTCGCGCAAGTCATTCAGGCTTTTGGCGAGACTGGTCTTGTTGTAACTGGAGATCGTGAAAACCCTGGGATCTCCTGCCAGCGCAGCGTAAGCGTCCCCTCCGGCAGGCGTGTCGTCACCGAGAAGCAGCTGCCGGGTCCCTTGGCTTTTGCCGGTAATATCCAATTCAACCGCAGCTGGATCCAATCCATATTGCTTGCGATCGGATGCCTTGTCCTCCACCACTCGATCTGCACTCAACCCCGATAGGGTGGACAGCATGCTTGCGACCGTTTCCTGGTCGGCCCGGTAGGGCTTAGGTTCGGTGATCTGCCACTTATTCGCGTCCGCCTTTTGCAGAGTGACTGGATCGGATTGCCTCTGCTTAACGACGATCTGGGTTGCGTCCGCCGCGTTGACTTTCAGGATCACCGGCGCGGCACTGGCCGGTGTGGCCGCAGTCTGTTCAGGCGGCTTGCGCTGCTGCGACCAGTAAAGGACGCCGCCGAGTCCGGCAAGAATAACAACAGCGACAATCAAACCGCGGAAATTCATAAGCCCGGCTCTTATCGCCTCTTCCACCAAACCATGGTTCCGGCAATGATCACGATCAGGGGCAGCACAAATTGGCTGACAGTTCTCACCAGGATTAATTGCGCCCGGGTCATCGTGATGCGGCGATCTTCCGGCTGTTTGGGACGAATGGAGATCAGGTCTTCGTCCGAGGAAAGCCAGTTCATGGCGTTCGATGCCAAGTCACCATTGCCGTTGAAACCAAGGAAGCGGTTGGCCGCCCAGGAGGAGCTCCCGATCACCACGAAGCGCCCCTGCGAGTTCGGCTTGCCGGTGTTGTAGGTGCCCGCCGCAGCAATGGTGAACGGCCCTTTTCGGTTCTTGGCGTCGGCGACGCTGACCTCGGGGGAACTCAGATTGCTGGTAGCCAGGCTGCTCCCCGACGAATCGAATAACTTCTGCACACTGGTCTTGCCCGTATCCTTTATCTCCAGAGAGCGGGAGAGGGGAATGCCCACAGCGCTTCCCCGCATGTCAGAGACAATCGGCTGCGAGCCGTAACTGGTGACCAGCACCACCTGGGGACCAAGCCCGGCGAGCTGCCCCACGGGGTTCAGGTCGAGAATCATATTCTTGTCCAGCGTTACGCCCCAGCTCTCGAGCACGCTGGTGAGGGCATCATTCGCGGCGATCTCAGAGCTCCCGAACTGAATCGGCGGATCGAGCATGAAGAAAGCCCGGCCGCCACCTTCGACGTAGTTCTTGATCGCATCTACCTCGGGCTGTTGGTAATCGTGCGTGGGGCCGGCGATGACCACCGTCGTGCAATCCGCCGGCACCGCGGCGCTTTGCAGCAAATCGATCGACTTTGGCTTGATATTCGTCCCGGGCTAAGAGGTCTTTGAAGTGGGAAAGGCCGTCGCGCTCGGTGTTGTCGATCTGATGCTCTCCACTGCCGGTCACAAAGCAGACCGTACGGGTGGTGCCTTTCAGATCGCGGATGAAGGCGCCGGTGATGCCCTCTTCCGTCATATCTTTTGCAGTCTCTTTCTTGGCGCCCACCTGCACCACCGCGGTGCCGAAGTTGCGAATCCCCGCTGCGCGCGCTAACTCCGGACTCTTATCCGGATCGACGTACGCGACGTGCACCTTGGGGGAGAGATTCGCATACTCGTCCAGCAGGTCTTTGCCTTCCGCGAAACGCGTGCTCTGGTTGAAGTAGGTGATGGTTGCATTCTGCTTCAGCCCCTTCACGATCTTTTGTGTCTGTTCAGAGAGGCTGTATCGCTTATTCGAGGTGGTGTCGAAGGACTTGTTATAGCGGTTCGCCAAGCATGTTCACCACCACCAGGATGGCGAGCACCACCAATAGATAAACGCCCGCGTATGCGCCGTACTTGGTCTGTCTCGCCTTCAGCCACTGATTTGCCATCTATGACCTCCAGCGCAGCGATTCCATCGAGCGCGCGGTGAGAAAGAGCCCGAGGAAGATCCCGCTGAGATAAAAGATGACGTCTTTGGAGTCGATCACGCCGCGGGCGAAGGATTCGAAGTGGGTAATGACGGAGAGATAGGCAAGCACCCGCGCCCAGGTGGACGAATCATAACCGCTGGACCACTCCAGCACCCACAGCAGGAGGCAAACGCCGAAGGTGGCGGCGCCGGCAATGATCTGATTCTTGGTCAGCGTCGAAATGAAGGTTCCCAGCGCAAGCAAGGTGCCGCCCTGTAGCAGCAGGCCCAGGTAGCCCACCGCCAGCGGCTTCCAATCCGGGTTACCGTAATGGAAGAGAAAGGCAAAATTGATGCGCGGTAAACAGCAGCAGGCACGCATAGAGGATCACGGCCGCCAGCCACTTACCCAGGATGATTTCCACATCGCGGATGGGGGAGGTGGCCAGCAGTTCAATGGTCCCGGTGCGCTTCTCCTCGGCGAAGAGGCGCATGGTGATCATGGGGATAAAGAAGAGCCCGACCACGCTGACGTTGGAGAGCAGCGGACGGATGATCTGCTCGTTGACGTTCATGGGGAACGTCTGGCCGCGCAGCTGCATCTCCATGCCCTCGATCACGAAATAGCCGAGGGCATTCCAGAAGAAGAAGCCGAAGATCAGGCCGAACATGGTCAACAGCAGATAGGCGACGGGAGAGACGAAATAGCTGCGCAGTTCTTTGCTGCAAATGGTCCAGGTATTTCTCATGCTTGCGGCTCATTCGGAATGGTTTTCTCAGCTTCAGCCGGCGCCTCGCTGCCGGTGAGCTGGAGGAAGATCTCTTCCAGGCTTCTTGCAGCCGGACGAAGTTCATAAAGGTCCCAGCCGGAACCGACCACGGCACGCGCCAGGTCCCCGCGCACCAACTGCCCCTTCTGGCTCTCCACTTCAAAGACCAGGCCTTGCTCTTTGTGTTCGGTGCACGAAACGCGGCTGACCCCGGGAATCCCTTCGAGCTTCTGTTGCACCAGCACGGATTCCGGTTGGCCGTCGCGGGCGGTGACTTCGAGGAGAAGCGTTTCGGCGCCGCGCGTCCGGGCCTGCAGGTTGCGCACCGAGTCGGTCGCTACCAGCTTGCCTTTGTTGATAATGATGACCTGCTCGCAGGTCTGTTCGACCTCAGGCAGGATATGGGTGCTGAGGATGATGGTATGGTCCCCGGCCAGGCTCTTGATCAGGTCGCGCGTCTCATTGATCTGCTTGGGATCGAGGCCCGCTGTTGGCTCGTCGAGAATCAATACATCAGGGTTGTGAATGATGGCCTGCGCCAGCCCCACCCTTTGGCGATAGCCTTTAGAGAGTTTGCCCAGAAGCTTGTTTCTGACATCCGCCACAAAGCAGCGTTCGCAAACATAGTCGACACGCTTTTCGAGCTCAGCACCGGACAGACCCTTTAGCTTGCCGACGAAGCGCAGGTATTCGGCAGTCTCCATCTCGGGATAGAGGGGAGGAGTCTCGGGCAGGTACCCGATGCGCTTCTTGACCTCGAAGGGCTGTTCGAGAACATCGAAGCCCGCGACCGAAGCTGTCCCCGCCGAAGGAGGCAGAAAGCAGGTGAGAATGCGCATCGTCGTTGTTTTTCCGGCGCCGTTGGGCCCGAGAAATCCAACGATCTGGCCCTTTGCTACGGAGAACGAAATGTGGTCGACGGCGACCGCGCGAGCGTACCTTTTCGTAACGTCTTTGACTATGATCATCGCGTCCAAGGGATTTGACGGCGTCTCTCGATAGTGGTGATCGATTGTCTCGACAACCCACACAGCGCTGCGGAAACCCAAACACCATCCTAAAAAGGAGGCTTCTGCCAATGTCAATTTTGCGCGACCCGTCCGGTCGCCTTCTGCGCGAGTAGTAACCTACTCAGTGAAGCAGAATTCGAATCGACTTTTCTCTTCTCGCATCCTTTATGGCGAGTGTTCTGCCGCTCATCGGGCCTGTGTTGAAAGCCAAGACTGATCTTCACCGCACCCGCACAGGCTACACCAAAGGTATAGAGAACGAATGAGCGCCGCCGCCGCTACGCACACTGACGCAGGCAGACCATGATTGGAAGCCCAAAACAAACCCCTGGCTGATCGCCTTTGTGGTTTCGTTGGCGGCCTTCATGGAAGTGCTCGATACCAGCATTGCCAACGTGGCGCTGCCCCATATCGCGGGAAACCTGGGCGCCAGCCAGGACCAGAGCACCTGGGTGCTCACTTCCTACCTGGTCTCGAATGCCATCGTTCTGCCCATTAGCGGCTGGCTGGTGAGCGTCTTCGGGCGCAAGCGTTTCTTCATGACCTGCATCGTCATCTTCACCGTCAGCTCTCTTGCCTGCGGCATTGCGCCCAGCCTGGGAATTCTGTTGGTCGCCCGCGTCGTGCAGGGCGCCGGCGGGGGCGGCCTGCAGCCGATGGCGCAGGCCATTCTTGCGGACACCTTTCCGCCCCGGCTGCGTGGTCTTGCCTTTTCTCTGTACGGGGTGACGGCGATCTTCGCTCCTTCGATTGGTCCCACCCTGGGTGGTTGGATCACCGACAACTACACCTGGCGCTGGATTTTTCTGATGAATCTGCCGGTGGGCATCCTGGCGCTCATTTTGGTCTACCAGCTGGTGGAAGATCCGCCTTATCTCACCCGGGCGCGGGCTCTGGGCAGGCGTGTCAAGCTCGACTACGTTGGCTTCTCGCTGCTTGCCCTGGGTGTGGGCGCTTTGCAGATCCTGCTCGACAAGGGACAGGAAGACGATTGGTTTGGCTCCCACTTTATTGTCACCTTGACTGTGATTGCCACTGTCTGCCTGGCGACCCTGGTCATATGGGAGCTCTATCAGAAGAACCCGATCGTGGATGTCAGGCTGTTTGGACATTTCAATTTCACTACGTCCAGCATGATGATGTTCGTGGTTGGCGGCATGTCGTTTGCGACCACGGTGCTGGTGCCACAGTTTCTGCAAGCCAACATGGGTTATACGGCAGAGTCGGCGGGCATGGTACTTTCCGCCGCGGGCTTTGTTTTGCTGGGCGCGCTGCCGTTCATTGGCATGCTGGCGGGCCGTTTTCAGGGCCGTTATCTCATCGCAACCGGATGGCTGTTGCTGACGGGCAGCATGTACCTATCAACGCAGTCGCATCGACCTGCTGATTAGTTTCAGCTCGGCTACCTGGCTGCGCATCGCCCAATACGCGCCTTTGGGCCTGGTCTTCATCCCCACCACGGCCGCTGCTTACTACGGCATGCCTAAGGAGAAGAACAACGCCATTGCCGGTTTGGTGAACTTCATGCGGAACATTGGCGCCAGTGTGGGGACTTCCGTGGTCACGACGGTGCTCGCGCGGCGCGACCAGTTCCACCAGGAGAGGATCGGCAGCAATATTACAGCGGGCAATCCAGCCTTCCGCAGCACCGTAAACGGCCTGGCGGAACAGTTGAGGCACGGCGGCTATAGCGCGCACGATGCGCTCAACGGGGCTTATGGGCAGGTTTATCGAACACTTCAACTACAGGCTTCCACTCTTTCTTACATCGACACATTCTGGCTTCTGACAGTCGCTGCCGGCTCCATGTTCTGCCTCACGTTCTTCTTGCAGAAGAACGATCCGCGCGGCGGCGAAAAGGTCATCGCCCACTAGCTAAGGCATTTTAGCCTAATACTGTGCTCCGGTGGGATCAGTTATGTGTGGCCATTCTTTCCATCCGCGTTGGGTTCGGTTTCCTGGTCTGATACCATTAGCAAAAATGGTCTAACGACGGTTGAGTTGAGCAGACGGCCGATGTTAGGCTCCGGAGATGGAACCTGTCGTCGGAGCTACCCTGGATGCACATGGCATGTTGGCGGTCGCACTGGAACAAGCGCGCATTGGATTTGCCGAGGGCGGTGTCCCCGTGGGCGGAGCCATCTTTCACAGCGACGGCACGCTACTGGGAGTGGGGCATAACCGGCTGGTGCAGGAAGGCAATGGGTCGCTGCACGGGGAAACCGATGCCTTTCGGGCTGCCGGACGGCGGCCGACCTGGCATGACACGATCCTGGTCACGACGCTGGCTCCGTGCTGGTATTGCAGTGGCTTGATCTATCAATTCCGCTTCCGCCAGGTGATCGTGGGCGATAGCGTGAATGCCCAGGGCGGAATGCACTGGCTCCGCGAGAAGGGCATCGATATCGTCGATCTGCACTCGCAGGAGTGTATCGACCTGATCGCCAGGTTCCAGCGCCTCCGTCCGGATTTATGGAAAGAGTGCATCGGCGAAGCCTGAGCCGGTTACTGGCCGCACTCCGCCAGCGGTGCAAGATTGCGGCCGTAGTGACGCAGGGCAGTTTCCAGCGTGGCCGCGGTATGTGCCCAGGTCTCATCGGCGGCGTCCACGTGCCCATGTAGTCCGTTGAAGTGGAGCGTTTTGTTGCTGCCGCAAACCTCGAGCTTCTCAGAGGGCCGCGAGGGCTCCATCTTTTCCAGCAAATCAGGATCGCCATACAGCGCTTCGCCCCCCACCATCACCAGCATGACCTGGGCGGCGGTTGCGTGAGTCAGGGTCCAGTAGGCGTCGTGCTTTGCAGGCTCTGTTTCCGGACGAAGGACGAGCACATCGGCATCATGGCCGGGCTCGAGCGCGCCCAGGCGATCGCTTACGCCGATCAACTCGGCCGGAGTGGAAGTAGCCATGGCGACCAACTCGCGATCGGTGAAGGGATGAGGGGTCTGGGTGTCGTTCCAGGCGGCAGCGTAGTTCAATTCGGCGAGCAGGCCGTCGCTGCCGGTGGGGCTCCAGTCCGGCGCCAGAGCGATCTTGACATGTGCGGCCTTGGCCGCGGCCACGTCGGCGGTACTGCCATAAAGCTCGAGGTTGCTGCGCGGGGACCAGATCAGACTCACTCCGTGCCCAGCCATCTCGACAAAGTCGGCGGGCTGCAATGCGACGCCATGAATCAACGCTACTCCGGGAACCAACAGGCCGCGGCCTTTTAACATCGCGAATTCTCGCGCTGCGGAGGCATCCTCGCGGCCGCCTTCGCAGAGGTGAATCAGAAAAGCATGGAGTTGATGGCTAGCCAACTGCTGGCGAATCGGGGTGAGTTCAGCTTCGGACATCTGCAAAGGGAAGACATTGTACGCAACATGCCAGTCCGCTTCGGCATCAAGGTTGTGCGCCAGCCCCGAGCTGCAGCCATCGTTCAAACTTCCGACTGCGGAGGTCTCACCCTCGGAGAGCGCCTTGATCTCGGCGTAACGCTCCATCTCGCATTCCAGGCCGTCTGCCACCATGGAAGCGTGCGGTGACTCGATCAAAGTCTGGTAGATCGGCTTTTGCTGCCAGTCGTAGCGATTGCCGAACTCTTCGATGGGATGCCAGCGAGGAAAAACATTGTAGGTGAGGTGGTTGTGCAGGTCGATGAACCCGGGCGCGATGACGCCATGGGTATCGATAACAGTTGCATTCGCCGGCAGTTTTACCTTGCCCCCGACGGCCACGATTTTGCTTTGCTGAATGAGGACGGTTCCATTTTCAACGATGCCGGCGGGAGTGACCAGGGTGCCGCGCAAGGCGTAGCTGGGTTCCGTCGATTGCGCTGATAGAAAGGGAAGGTCACACAGACATACGAATGCCAGCGCGACGCAGGTTCGCAGGTTTCTCGGGAAGAGCTTTGCCATGAACACATCGTATGGCATGCCAACGCACCCAGCCAATTTTGGAGGTAATTTACCTTAGACGGAGCAGGTAGGGTTTTGTCACCGACGATCTTGCAACATGATCGAATCAACATTCCTTCGCTGATTATTTCGTACCAAGACAACCGTCTGCCCTTGGATCTCTTTCAAGCGCAACTTTTGCGTGTGTCTGTATCGTCTACTCACTGGAACTAGCTAGCCCGCCAACGGGTAGGTCCAATCTCTCTTTTTTGTGCGTTTGTCATGAAAAGACTTGGACTACTGTTGGGGCTGCTTTGTCCCTTGGCCACGGTCGCCCAAACGAAAGCTGCGGGACCAGAAGGCTGCTCACGTTGTCACGTGGAGGCATTAACCCAGCCGGCCACATACATGGCGCATGCGCTCGAAACGGTTGAGGAAAGCAAGGTCCTCAACGACCATCCCGTGCTTACCACGAACGTAGGCAAATACTCTTACCGAATCGACCGGCACGGGGACCAGAGCGAGTATACGGTTACCGATGGAGCCACTACGGTCGCTCTGCCCATCCGTTGGGCAATGGGCGCCAGTTCGGCGTTAGGCCAGACGTACATTTTGGAAAAAGACGGCGAGCTGTATGAGAGCCGCGTGAGTTGGTTCCGCGAACTGGATGGTCTCGGGCCCACAATCGGGTACGAGGGTTCTATCCCGGCCGACCTAGAAGAAGCGGCCGGGCGATTGCTTCATCGCGACGAAAAAGTCCGTTGCTTTGGATGCCACGCTACGAATGCGGTTCAAGGAAGACAACTCACCTTGGAGAAATTGACTCCTGGGGTGCAATGCGAGCGCTGTCATGAAGGAACCGAAGCGCATCTTGCAGGGATGCTGCTCGGCCAACCTGCGGTGCCTAAAGAACTATCCCGGCTGATCGGCCTGTCCGCGGAACAGGCGTCCGAGTTCTGCGGACAGTGTCACCGCACCTGGGCTGAAATAGCTATGCAAGCCAATCCCGGTATTGCCAACATCCGCTTTCAGCCTTACCGCCTGACGGGCAGCAAATGTTTTGATCCGGACGACGCGCGCATCAGCTGCCTCGCCTGTCACAACCCCCACCATGACTTCAAGCCTGAAAAGATAAATTTCGACCCTAAATGTCTTGCTTGCCATGCAGGTGGAAAACCTGCGGCCAAGGCCTGTCCGGTCTCCAAAGACAAGTGTGTGTCTTGCCACATGCCAAAGCTCGAGTTGCCTGGAGCGCATTACAAGTTTACCGATCATCGCATCCGTATCGTGAAAGCAAACGAACCCTATCCGGGCTAGGTGGCCGCAAGATAGGACGCCGGCTGGATCTCGCCGGGTGGTTACGAAGGTTCTATACTGGCCGACGTCGCAGAATCTGCCTGACAATTGCCCATCGGGACGAAGAAGTGCGTTGCTTTGAAAGCCACGCTACGAATGCGGTTCAGGCTCCGTGATTGGGGCTGTGCGCCGGGCAGGAAGGGTCCGCAAAATGTCTATCCCCGAATCTCGTATTGCCGCTGCTATCCATCCGCTGCAGTTCGTCGGCTTGCTGCTGCTCTCGCTGGCCACGTTGCTGCTGGAGCTGGCGCTTACCCGGGTCCTCTCGGTCTCCCTCTGGTATCACTTTGGCTTTCTGGTGATCTCGACGGCGCTGCTCGGCTTTGGGGCCTCGGGAGTGGCTCTGGCGCTGTGGACGCGCCTGCGCGAACGCGCCGACCTTGGCCATAGCCTGGCCGTTTGTTCGCTCTGCTTTGCCTGCTCGACGTTGCTGAGCTTTTGGCTGATGCAGCGCATTCCCTTTGATCCTTTCTCGATTGCTGTCGATCGCCGCCAATTTCTCTTCATGCCCATTTATCTCGTTGTGGTGGCATTGCCGTTCTTCTGCTCCGGACTCGGAATATCGCTGTTGCTTACGCGCGGCGTGCGCGAGGTGACGCGCCTCTACGCTTTCGATCTCGTCGGAGCAGGGCTGGGGTGTGGCCTCATCACCCTGCTGCTACCACGTTTTGGCGGATCGGGCAGCGTTATCTTCGCCGCTTTCATCGGAGCGCTTGCCGCTCTCAGCTTCTCTTTGCCGTCACGGAAGGTTCTTGCCGCCGGCTCGACGGTGGCTGCAATTGTGCTGCTGGCCTCAAGTTTTCACGCGAGCCAGCTGTTGCCGATCCATGTCAGCGCCAACAAACTGAAATCGCCTATCGTGCCCATCTATGCGGCCTGGAATACGCTCTCCCTGGTGCAGGTAGAGGAGACGCCGGGAACAAAAGGCGAGCCGGGCAGCCGCACATTGATCATCGACGCCGGCACGGCCGCGACCGGGATGCAGGATTTACGGCCGGGTGTCCGCACGGTGCTGCAGCAGCATCCGGAGCAAATCGACGACGACTCGGACATCGTCTACATCGGCAAGCCGGCCGCGCATGTGCTCATCATCGGCTCTGGTGCCGGCAACCAGGTCTTGGAGGCGCTGAAGCAGAAGGCGGCTTCCATCACCGCCGTGGAGATCAACCCCACGACGAACGACATCGTCTCCAATCGCATGAATGATTACTGGGGCCGCCTCTTTCATCAGCCCGAAGTGCACCTGGTCACCGATGAGGGCCGCAGCTTTCTGCGCCGGTCGCATGAAAAGTACGACGCGATCATCTCCGTGAACACCATCAGCAATGCTGCTATAGCCTCCGGCGCTCTCAGCCTGGCCGAGAACTACGTTTTCACCCGCGAGGCCTTCGACGATTACCTCGATCACCTGACTCCGGATGGGATCTTATTCTTTACCCGGCCCGAGGCCCAGATTCCGCGTTTGCTTAGCACTGCGCGGGAAAGCTTCGCCGCCCGCAGTATGGGGCCGGTAGCGAACCATATGTTTGCGTTCACGAATGGAGCCCCGAACATTCGTTCCGAGGGGCGAGGATCGTTTGCGGCCGTTTTTTTGCTACAGAAATCCGAGATTCAACCCAGCCAGTTGCAACAGATCCGGCAAATCGAGAAGGACGACGGCAGCTCTGGGTTCAAGCTTAAAGTCTTATACTCACCCGATGAGGCATCGGTTGATTCCTCGAGCCTCTATAACGAGATTGCCGCCGCGCCCGATCTGCAGGCAATTTACGATCGCTCCGACTCACAACTCGCACCCGCGACCGACGACAAGCCGTTTTTCAACCAGCATATGCGATGGTCGCGCATTCGCTGGCACACGATCGTAGATCTTTTCTCGCAGGCGAAGCCCGGAGACGCACGGCTGTCGCTTGAAGACCGCCCGATCGCCGAGGTGACGCTGCTGGTGCTGCTGGTTCAGTCAGTGTTGATCGCGGCTGCTTGCATTCTGCTGCCGCTCATGATCTTTCACCGGCAACCGGAGTGGGAGCGGCGCCCGCTCGCCTGGCTGGCCTACTTCGCCGCGCTGGGGCTCGGCTACATCATGGTGGAGATTGCCCTGCTGCAACGCTTCCTGCTATTCCTTGGGCAGCCTATCTACACCTACGCCGTGATCCTCGCCGGTCTCTTGATCTTTACCGGTATGGGTTCCTGGGTTGCCGGACGGATGAAACAGACCCAGGCGCTCAGCCGCTCACTGGTAGTAGCCTTGGCTGTCGTCGTGATCACAGCGATCATTACTCCACCTGTCTTTCAGTTCTTTCTCGGCTACGCACTTCCCGTCCGCATTGCCATCTCGCTGCTGCTGGTGGCTCCGCTCGGCCTGACGCTGGGTATGCCCTTTCCACTAGGCCTGCGCCTGGCGAGCGTGCAAACGACTTCGATCGGCGCCTGGGCATGGGGTGTTAACGGCTTCTTCACGGTCATCGGCACGGTGCTTGCCCTCATCCTGGGCATGATTTTCGGCTTTCGTGTCGTTCTGCTACTCTCCGCCCTGTGCTATGCCGGGGCTCTTTTGGTGGCCGGGTTGCAGGCCAGGGCTTCTGCTGAGACGCCTCTCACAGAGCGGGTAAATGCGTGAGCGCCCCACAGGATACAAATCAGCATGGCAA
This sequence comes from uncultured Acidobacteriaceae bacterium, assembly GCA_963746595.1. GTDB lineage: Bacteria > Acidobacteriota > Terriglobia > Terriglobales > Acidobacteriaceae > PALSA-350. The sequence goes on along the minus strand of CAVVBS010000003.1, from coordinate 41,240 downwards.
AACGAAGCGCGGGTTTGGTGATGTATCGGTGGCACGAGGGCCAGCTGGAAGTCTTTCTGGTGCACCCGGGCGGCCCTTTTTGGGCCAAGAAGGATCTGGGCGCCTGGTCTATCTCTAAAGGTGAGTACGTGGAAGGCGAGCTTCCGCTCGAAGCAGCGCGGCGGGAATTTGAGGAGGAAACGGGCTTCGCTGCGCAAGGGGATTTTCTCGAACTTGGCGCGGTGCAGCAGGCTGGGGGCAAGGTGGTTTCAGCGTGGGCCTTCGAGGGGGATTGCGACCCCATCAAGCTAGTCAGCAATCGCTGCCAGATAGAGTGGCCACCACGAACCGGCCGCCTGATTGAGATTCCTGAGGTGGATCGTGGAGGGTGGTTTTCCATCGCCGAGGCGAAAGAGCGCATTCTGAAAAGCCAAGCGCATTTTCTCGAGAGGCTCTCCGGTTTGTTGAGTCCTCCCGAAACGCTTGGGAAATAGGACCTACACTCTCTTTTATGCGCCTTTTTGTTGGGATTCCACTCGCAGCCGCGGTGATCGACGAGCTCTCTGCGATCTCGGTCCGGTTGCGATCGAACGATGACGGCTTGCGCTGGTCCGCGCCGGAATCCTGGCATATTACGCTGCAATTTCTGGGGAATACCGGCCAGGAACAATACGAATGCACAATCGCGCGCCTTCGCGAGGTGCGCTCGCCTCCAGTTCCTATTCGACTGGAGGAACTGGATTTGTTCGAGCGCGCTGGAGTTTTCTTCGCGGGTGTGCGTCTTACGCCTGGACTGACTCTCGTTGCAACAATGTATCACTGCTGCGACGCGCTCATGCGGGTTTATCCCTGAGACCCGTCCTTATCATCCTCACGTGACGCTCGCCCGCACCAAGGGCAAGGGACGAATGCGCGGGCTGCAGGAGCTGAAGGCCAGGATCCATCGCCAGCCTGCATTCTCCGGCTTTGTCGCTCAGGAATTCGTTCTTTACGAAAGCGTGACCAGGACTACCGGAGCTCTCTACGAAGTTCGCGAGCGCTTTCGCCTCGATTAATTGGCGATCGAACGCGGAGCAACTGCAATCCCCAATTATCTAGTCTGCGGCGAAGTCGCTTTTTTGCGGGCGCTTGCGACGAAAGAGACTCCATGGCCACGGGCCCTTGCGGCTCTCGGGGCGGTATACGATGTTCGCCGGAACCTGCAGATCAATGAGCGTCCCACCCTCGCTCGAGGAGCGAACGCGCAATTCGCCGCGCATCTTGTTGGCGCGCTCCCGCATGCCCGGAAGACCCCAGTGGCCGGTGCGATAGCCCGCTTTCATTACTCCCTCATTGATGCCGCGGCCGTCATCGCGTACGCGCACGTGCAGAGCACCGGGCTGGTAAGAGATCTCGGCCACAATATTCTGCGCGCCGGAGTGGCTGAAGGCGTTGGTCAACGCCTCCCGCCCGATGAGCAGAATTTCCTCCTGAACGATTTCGTCCAGCGGCCGCGGACGGCCTTCCACGGTGACTTGGAAATTCGCCGGGTGAATAGCCCGTAGCTGATTCCCAGTCTCGGCCAGGGTGTCCGCCAGGTTGATGCTGTGGCTTCGCCGGCCACGAAGATTCAGGACTCGTTCGCGTCCCTCCTGCATGACCCGGTCCGATTGCTTTAATGCCTCATCCAGCGCCTCTCGCGCAGGATCGTCGGCGGGCAGACGGTTGGCTGCGGTGTGAAAGCGGAGCGTCAACCCGAACAAGCTTTGCAAGAGGGTATCGTGCAACTCCCTGGCGATGCGCTCCCGCTCCGCCACTCGTTCGGCGAGCCGGCCCTGAAACTGTCGCGCGATGCTGCGGATGCGCAGACGGATCGCCCACGACAGCAGGGCGACCGCGGCGAGCAACACCAGCGCCGTGAACCACCACGTCTGATAGAAAGCCGGCTTAATCGAAAGGCCCAGACTCGCTCCAGCTTCGTTCCACACGCCATCGTTGTTGCACGCGATCACGTGAAATCGATAGTGTCCCGGGGGCAAGCGGGTATAGAAGGCCTGGCGGCGTGTTCCCGCGTTCTGCCAATCAGAATCGACGCCATCGAGCTTGTAGCGGAATAGCACCCGGTCGGGAATTGCAAGGCTCAGGGCGGTGTAGTTAATCTCCAGGCTCTCGCTATGGGCGGGAAGCGTGAGGTCATCGGAACCGGAGTAGGTCTTCCCGTTGGAGATGATGGAGGAGATCAGAACCGGTGGCGGCAGGCGGTTGCGACTCTTGTGCAGCGTCGCCGGATCAAGCCAGGCGATGCCCCGGGTGGTGGCAAACCACATCCGGCCATCGCGCGATTCGGCGAGCGAGGGCTCGGGAATTCTTTCTGCGGATAGCCCGGGAAGTCCATCCAGCGCATCGAACCGTTCGCCGGAAACGAGGTAGCTCGGGTCGCGAAGCCACCGTCCTAACTCTGCGGCAGAGACATGAGTGATGCCCGAGGATCCATTCATCCAAAGGTCCCCGGTCTCTGTTTCCATCACGCCGGAGATCCTGCCGGGCAGGTCCTGGTTTTTCCAACCCACAAGGTAGAACTGGCCCTTGCTAAACAGCTCGACCCCGCCTGATCCACCTAACCAAACGTGGTCCCCCCGGACCGACATCGTAGATTCCGAGACGCCGCGCGTACCGTTAGGAAAGGAGAATCGGTGGTAACTACTTCCGTCCCACTGGACCACATAGTTGGAGAAGCCAAACCAGACGTTTCCCGCCTCGTCCCCCGTCATGGCGCCCAGAATGCCGGGCTTCTTGCCCAGTGGTTCGTTCTGATTGCGCCAAGAGCCTTGCGTGAAACGGTAGGCTCCGCCGGTCGCGGTAGAGATCCATAGATCATTGTTGCGATCGACAGCAAGAGAGATCACGGGGCCCACTTCATCCTCCGGGTAGTGCATGGGGGCGAATCCGGTGGGGGAAGAATGCCAGAGAGTGGAGTCACCACCGACGGCGGACCAGATGGTCCCGTTACGATCGAGTCGAAGACAAACGGTCCCTCGTGTTTTGGGGAAGCTGGTGAGGTGGCCGTCGGCGGCCACGTGGGTGAGTGGCAAGCTCAGGTTTCCCGTCCATATGGAACCTTCATCTCCAGCCAGAATGGTAAAGTCATGCTCTTGTGCCGGCGGAAGCGCCACAGTGGAAAGCGCCGTGCGGCGAAGCCGGTCGAGGCCGGAGTTGGTTCCTACCCATACGCTGCCTTCACGATCGATCAGTACCTTCCATACTGCGTCGGAGCTGAGTCCTTGTTTGGTAGTGAGGCTCATCCCGGGAGCGCTCATCGTCGCCTGGGGTGTTGGCCACTGGTCAACATGATCGAACCGCCGCAGGCCTTTATCGCTTACCGCCCAAATAGAACCGTCCGCGGTGAACGTAAAGTCCCCGAACTGGACATTTTCTATGCGCTCTTTGCCGGCGACGGAGGGGACGGGTGTGCGGTCCGCGTTGATCACGCGGCGAAGCCCATGATCATCCGAGAGCCAGATCGAACCATCCGGGGCTTCATGGAGATAGGTGTTGTGTGTGGCCGTGGCCAAAACAAAAGCGGCCGAGGTCGCACCGGCATCGTATTCCACCCGTTTGAACGTGGACTGACCTGGGGGCATGAAGAGTAGGGCGCCCTCAAGCGTCCTTACCCAAACCGTTCCTTCACGGTCCACCAGAATGGCCGCGGGAAAACCACCCGGGTATCCCTGTTCGGCACCAATCTGTTGACACACAGATCCACGCATGTGGAAGAGACCACCCGACGCTTGCAGCCACAGAGAGCCATCCCGGTCCTCGGCGATTCCTTCCATTTGCAACGCCGGTGTGCAACGCCGGTCAGTAAAGGTGGTGAGGTGTCCAGCTTTCCAGAACAGAAGCCCTGCCGCTCGCGTCTTGAGCCAGACGCCGCCCGCGGAGGAGAGAAACACTGCGTGAATCTCGCTATTGTGAACAGCCCCGTTGGTGGCTTCTTCGACGGATTGGAAGCGCACCCCGTCAAAGCGGAAGACCCCGGTCGAGGTGGTGAGCCACAGGTATCCATCGGCCGCCTGCTGGATATCAACGACGGCTCCAAGACCGTTGTCTGAGGTCCACCTATCGTGGTGGAAGTTTGTGGCCTCAACAACCGGCGCCGCCCAAGCCGAGGGTCCACGCATGCTTATATACGGCGTTAGCAACAGGGCTGCAGCGAACAACCATCTGGTCTTCTGGAAAAGTCTACCCATAAGGCGACGTGCTGATTTTACTGAGCGATTGGTCCCAACAGATCAGGCATGACAGGACGGCATGACGATGTCTACCGATTGCCGGCCCTATGATGATTGTAGCGCCATATGATTGCAGGCAGCCTCTGTTGCATTCGCCATGCAGCACACGACTTCGAGTTCAAGGACCTGTCCAGTGAATCTTTGTAACAAGTGCCGTGGATTAGAGCAGTTTCGCAAATACTGTGGCCTGATAAAGATCGCGAGGTGGGGTTTTCTTTGGGAGAAAACCACGAAAAGGCCTGTCGCTTCCCGGATTTCCTTTGAGCGCTGCACCGGCCGAGAACAGCGTGTGCGACTTTCTTCGAGGAAAGTCGCATGCAGTTCGGTAGTTCCAATAAGATCTACAGGAAATCCGGGTTCGGTCTACACCCATTGGGAAACTGCTTTACTGGTCGTGCTTCTGGCCTCGGGCACAGCACTGAATGCCCAGATGACGGGCTCGATACATAACGGGCAAACCACTGTTGTGGTACAAGCCGGAATGGAAGAGCCTCGCCTGGTCAGCCTGCAGAGCGGAAGGCTTGCCGCGTGGCCCAATGATATCTCTGAACGATTGATCGATTCTGTTGAAGAAGGCGGCCGCACTGTTTCTTTGCACTGGAAGCTCGACGAGCGAGACAGCCACATAACCGACCGTGCTGCAACCCTTGTCTATCAGAGCTCCTCGCCACGCCTGCGCTTGACCTGGAAATGGGAGGCGCGGGCCGAGTTCGGGCCCATCGAACACTCCATCACCATCGAAAACCTATCGTCCTCAGAGATATGGTTGCCGCTTCAGGACAGCTTTCGCTTCCGCCTCCAGGTGGCGGCAAGTCATCCACTGCAGCATTGGTACGTAGAAAAGGGCGCCGGCAAGCCATCGGACGTGGGTACGCACCAAGTGCCCGTTCCGGCGGGTTATCGCTGGAGAGGCAGGTCCAGCACCTACGCCAGAGATCAGGACGAACGCGAAATCATCCCCTGGTTCATGGTGCAGCGGGACAATCCCACTCAGGATGGGTGGTATGTGGGAATCGAGTTCAGCGGACGCACGCGTTTAACGCTGCAGCGTGATGCGGCATTCGTTTATGGCGCCGCCGGCCTGGATCCTGATCCGGGGCCTTTTCGCACTCGTCTATTGCCCCATGAGACCTTCGCAACTCCGACGGTTTTTGTTGGCGGCTTCAGCGGCGGTGCAGACGGTGCGGGCAATATTCTGCGCCCATGGGTGAGGCAGGTGCTGAATAATCCTGCAACCTGGAAGAACAGCGCATATCCGCCGTTGGTGAATAACAGTTGGGGAAGCGGCATGCAGATTGACGAGGCACTCGCGCTGCGTATGGTGCGGGACTCCGCGGAGCTTGGCCTCGAACTCTTCCACATCGATGCAGGCTGGTTTCGCGGGGTCGGCGACTGGTATCCAAATCCGAGTAAGTTCCCACACGGATTTGCCCCCATTGTCAGTGAGGCCCACCGGCGCGGGCTAAAATTCGGCATCTGGGTGGACTGGGCACAAGCCGGTATTGATAACAACCCGGGCGCTCTTAGCGTGCACGATCCTAAGGTCAGGGACTGGCTGGTTGCCGATGTGCCGCAGGGATGGCATCCGGCGGACTTTGTGGGAAGGACCATCGACCTGGGTTTTCCGCCGGCCAGGAACTATGCCCGGCAAGAGGTGGAACGCATCATCACTCAGTACCACCTCGACATGATGGAACATGACGGATATGTGGTTGCGAAAAACTGCAGCCGCACCGATCATCCGCACGCGGCCGCGAGCCCTCCTCAGATGTCGACGGTCTCCGGAAACGGCATTGCGATGGCCGATAACTCCAGCTCGACCGACGTCAGTTACCACGCGGTGCGCGCCTACTACGAAATCTATTCCCAGGTCCGGCACGAGCATCCGGAGCTATTGCTCGAGATATGCAACGATGGGGGACGCATGGTGGATTTCGGCAGCGCCTCGCACGGCGACTACTTCTCCATCACTGACAGTTACGATCCAGTTTCCAACCGTCGCGCTTTCTATGACGCCAGCCACGTTCTGCCCGCGGCGATGCTGGAAGACTATGTGGAGAAATGGCCCACGCCAAAGATTGAGAATTTTCGCTACATGCTGCGCAGCGGCATGATGGGCATGCTCACCATCATGCAGGATACGAATACGTGGAGTGCAGAAGAACACGCGGCTGCAAAGGAGGAGTTCGCACTCTACAAGCAGAAGCTGCGGCCGCTTATCCGCGATGCGGAGCTGTACCACGTCTCAGAAAGGCCCGATGGCATTCATTGGGACGGCATGGAGTATTTTGACCGCAATCGCCGCAGGGGTGTCCTTTATGCCTTTCGCGGTTTGACTAGAAATGAGAGCCAACACCGCTTTCCAGTGGAAGGTGTTGAGGCTGGTCATAATTACCGGCTGCATTTTTCCGATCACAGAGCCCCGGATCGAACCGTTTCCGGTCGCGAACTGCTCGACCGTGGGCTGACTGTGGATTTGCCTTTGCCGTTGAGCTCTGAACTTGTCTTTATAGATGATTTGCAATTGTAAGTGAACGATATAGGTCAAGGCGTTTTTGCTTGCACCTTATCTCCGGAGTGTATGGCATCGGTTGCCACCTTGACGACCTGGTCCTCGGCTTTCAAGTCTCCGAAGACTTCGATCTCGCCATTGAACGTCTGGCCCGTTTGCACCGTTACCCATTCCGCTCTGCCCTCTGTAACCCGGATGACAAAGGTGTGCTGCTGATCGCTGGTCACCGCGGAGGCAGGGACGAACAGCGTGGGGTAGCTTCGCTCCAAAGGCCAGGAAACGGTGGCGAAGCTGCCCGGGGCGAGCTTGCCATCGCGATTCAGAACGTCGAGTTCCACCGGCATGGTGCGCGAGGTTTGTGATACTTCGCGAGAGATACGCTCGATCGGAGCCTTAAAGCTCTGACCAGGGTAAGCAGGAACTGCAAAAGAGACCGGTGTGCCGGCTTTCATTTCTCCTACCTGCGCTTCAGGGACAGGCGTGACCAGCCGTAGCCGGCGGTCGTCAATGATCTGCAGGATTGGTTCAGCTCCTGGGGATGCTGGACCAATCAGCGCGCCAGGGTGCAGATTCCGCGTGGTTACCACACCATCGAAGGGCGCCGTGATGATGAGGTACGACTCCATCTGGGTTACGCCGCGCGCAGCATCGCGCGCCGCGGCTACACTCTGTTCTGCTGCTTGCACCGAGCCCTGATCGGCGGAGACTGTCTGGCCCGCCACCGTCACGTCGTTTTCGGCTAGTACTCCGGGTGTCTTGGCAGCAGCCTCCATGTGCAGATAGGTGCCATGATCGGAGGCGAGCTTCGCTTGTGTGGCAGCCAGCTGTGCTTGCGCGGTACGAACGGCTGCGTCTGCCTGCGCCCGTTGGCTGTTGAGTTCGGGAGCGGTAAGACGGACGAGAAGCTGGCCTCGCCGGACACGCGAGCCGCGATCCACCGTGACGGTTTCCACGAACCCGGTGACCTTGGGATAGATGTCAACGGATTCATACGGGATCAGTTGCGCCGGCAGGCTGATCGTCGTTTGCAATTTGCGCGACACAACGCCGACGGTGCTCATCGTCGCGGGAGCATTGGGAGGAGGCGTGGCTGCGGCTGAATTGCGACCGCTGTTGGGAGGGGAAGTGCTGCAGCCGAGCGCAGCAAACATCAGGAGACTAGGAACCAAAAACAACTTTCTCATCGCACCGCCTCGGAGGGCTCTTCGAACCATCGGCTCTTTGGATCCTCGGGATCGAGGGAGCGTGAGTCGAGGCCAGCTTTGCGCTGAACAATGGCGAAAATCATCGGGAGCAAGAACAAGGTGGCCAGCGTGGCGACCAGCAGACCGCCGATTACGGCGCGGCCCAGCGGCGCGGTCTCCTCGCTTCCCGGGCCAAAAGCGAGCGCCATTGGGATCATGCCGGCGATCATCGCCAGGCTGGTCATCAACACCGGCCGCAGCCGTTCAGCCGCTGCTGTGCGCGCCGCTTGATCAGAAGAGGCGCCCCGCAACCGGCTCTGCTCGGCAAAGCTGACCAGCAAAATTGCATTCGCCACCGCGACCCCAACAGCCATAATCGCCCCCATGAAACTCTCCAGGTTGAGCGTAGTGCCGGTGATGAGCAGCATGAGGATGACACCGGTCAATACCGCCGGGACGGTCGAGAGCACGATCAGAGCCAGCTTGAGCGATTGAAAGTTTGCCGTGAGCAAAAGGAGGATGACACCAATGGCCGCGACCAGGCCGATAGATAATTGGCCGAAGATCTGCCCCAAAGCGTTGACTTGTCCGCGTATCTCCGTCTTCACTCCACGTGGGGGCGTTCCGGCGTCCGCCAGCGCCTGCTCGATAGCCTTGTTAGCCAGGCGAAGATCGCGCGTCCCTAAATTGGCGGAGAGCGCAAGCATCCATAGTCCGTTCTGTCGATCGAGTTCGCCGGGAACTGTAGTGGAGCGAAGTTCCGCCAGCTGATTCACCAACGGCCGAGCATCGCTCGCGCTTCCAACGGGCACGTTGCCAATGTCAGCCAGCGAGGTCATCATCGCCTGCGGCACTTGCACCTGCACCTGGTAGCTGACACCCGATGCCGGATCGCGCCAATAGCTTGGAGCCACAAAACGACTGGAAGCCGTGGAAGAAACAATCGCCGCACCCACATCGTTTGCGGTTGCGCCCAGCTGCCCAGCCATCCAACGATTCACGCGAATATCAATGTTTGGGTAATGCTGCGGTTCCTCATACTCCAGATCGCGTAGGGCAGGAACGCCGGCCAGTTTCTTCCTGACCTGTTCCGCGTAACTGGCCACGGCCGCATATTGCGGACCCGTGATCGTCACCTCGGCTAGTGAGGAGGAGCCGAAGCTCAGGATCTGGCTGATGAGGTCGCCTGGATCGAACGAGAAGTGCGCCTCAGGGAACCGCTGCGCAAGCTTCTGCCGAAGCTGCCCTTCGACGTCCGCCAACTGGATGGATGTGGATGGCTTGAGGCCGACATTGATGATGGCCTGCTGCGGACCACTGGTCCAGAGGAAGACTGCATTGATGGGGTAGGACGATCCCTGGGTGCCAACATAACCCAGGCTCAAGTCAAGATTCTTTTCGCCTGCGATCTCCTGGATCGTAGCCAGTACCCGGCGCACCAGGTCCTCCGTGACCGGTACCCGCGTACCATCCGGGGCGTCGATGCGCAGACGAAACTGGGTTGAGGCAGCGGAAGGAAAAATCTCTTGCGCGATCTGTGGAGTGACCAGCAGCAATACCAGCAAGGCGATCACGCCGTAGGCGCCAAGCAGCAGACCTGGAATCCGCATTGCCCGTTCGAGAGCATGCTCGAAGCGATGACGGAAGCGGTCGAAGCTGCCTTCCTCTCGCTGTTGCCGGTTGACGTTCGGCTTGAGCATCCAGTTCCCCAACACCGGGACAAGCGAGCTGGAGAGGAGGTAGGAGGCCCCCATGGCAAAGCCAACCGAGAGTGACAAGGGTAGGAACAGAGACTGCGCTGGTCCGGTCATGAAAAACGACGGAAGGAAGACAGCCATGACGCTCAGCATGGCGAGCAGCCGTGGAGTGGCTACCTCCCGGCTGGCCAGAGAAACGGCCACCGCGGTATTTTCGCCGCGATCCAGGTGAACGTGAATGTTTTCGAGCAGCACCGTTCCTTCGTCGACCAGGACGCCGACAGCCAGAGCGAGGCCTCCAAGCGTCATGATGTTGATGGTCTGCCCGGTGAGCCTGAGGAGCAGGACTGCAGTGAGCAGAGCGAAGGGAATGGTAATAACGACGATCACAGATGAGCGCCAGTCGCGCAGAAAGAGGAGCAGCATTAGCCCAGTGAGTATGGCTCCGGCGATACCTTCACGCAATACAGACATCAGGGCATTGCGAACGAACTGCGATTGATCGAACTCGTAGGTAATCTTGATGTCTTCTGGAACCAGGGACTGGAACCGGGGAAGATTCCGACGAACCTCATCGACCACGGTAAGGGTAGAGGCATCCGGCCGCTTGGTGACCGGGATGTAGATGGTTCGCTTGCCGTTCAGCAGCGCATAGCCCGCCAGCAGGTCGGATGAGTCGGAAACGCTGCCCACGTCGCGGATGTAAACGGACGCTCCCGAGCCCAGCCGCAGGGGGATACTCAACAGGTCATCGATCCGGGTCACGGTTGTATCCGTCGTGACCAGGTATGCGTGGTTCCTATGTCCGCATTGCCGGCGGGCTGGATACTGTTACCCGAGTTCAGAGCCTGGACGACATTCTCCGGCGATAGACCGTACGCCTGCAGCTTGCGCGGATCGACGTTGATAACGATTGTGCGTTGATTGCCGCCGAAGGGCGGAGGAGACGATACACCGGGCAGCGTGGCGAAGACGGGACGCACGCGATTAAGGGCCAGGTCCTGGATCTCGGCCAGGGTTCGCGATGGGCTGGAGAAGACCATGTAGCCTACGGGCAGGGTACCGGCGTCATAGCGGATGACGAATGGCGATACGGTTCCGGGGGGCATAAAAGCGTGGGCGCGGTTGACGTAGGAGATTGTCTGCGCCAGCGCCTCGCTCATATTGGTGCCGGGATGGAAGGTGAGCCGGAGGAGGGCCGTTCCCTGAATCGACTTGGCCTCCACGCTCTCGATTCCGTTGATGTAGAGGAAGTGATACTCGTAGTAGTAGGAGATAAAGCCCTCCATTTGCTGCGGGCTCATACCTCCGTAGGGCTGCGCCACATAGATGACTGGCAGGTCGAGATTGGGGAAGATATCGACTCGTGTGCGCAGGATCGCCAGAACCGACAAGGCTGCCAGCGCGACCACGAAAACGAGGACCGTAACCGGCCGGCGAAGCGCTGCACGAATGAGCCACATAGATCGCTATTTCCCCTTCGACGGGCTTTGCAGCAGCAGTAGAAATGGCTGTAAGTCGCCCTGTGCAGCGGCAATGCCAAGCTCCGCGCGCCATACACTGAGGCGGGCAATTGCGTCGTCGGCCTCGGCTTGCGCCAACACCCCTTCGGCCGCGGCAACGTCCACCACGGTTGCTAATCCGGAACGATAACGGGCCTGCTGTTGCTGCTCACTTGCCTGTGCGGCGGTTAGTTCGACCGGAGTGTTAGCCGCCATCCGACGCGCGCCGGCCAGGGTTGCACGAGCTTGTTCCATCGCCGTGGACACGTCAGAGAGCGATTGGTCATAGCGGGCGTGCTCTGCTTCGACGTTTGCCTGCTGAACTTTCTGTTGCTCTCGCAGGCTGAAGTAGTCGAAGGCCGCAAACGTGACCTGGACGCCCGCCGCCCAATTGAAGGTGTCGGGAGCCAGTCCAGCAGAGCCGCCAGGGAATTGACCGTTCAAGGCTGTCCCGGCGCCTCGTCCGGAAACCGCACCCAGCGTGTTGAAGACGGGAACGAAGCTGCGATCGAGGACGCGCTTTTGCGCTTCCTGCTGCAGAGCAAGCGCGCTTTCTTCAAGGACCGCCGGATGATTCACCGCCGCTGCCTGACCGAGATCAGAGGGGGGAAGGGAGGCGATCACCTGGGACGCATCAATCTCCAGTTGCGCCCCGGGGGTCTGCAAGAACTCCGCCAGGGCAGAACGCCGCAATGCCTCTTGCGTCTGTACTTGAATCAGCTGGTTATGGGCGAGCGCAAGCTGCGCATCTGCCTGGGAGGCGTCCGCACCCGGGCGCAGCGTGTTGTTGACCAGCACATGAACGGCTTGATGGAACGCTTCGGCGCGGCGCACATTGGCCTGCGCGACGGCCACCAGCTGCTGCGCTGCTGTGAGGTCAAAGAAAGCGCTCCCGGCGTTCGCAGTCACCTCGAGTGTGGTGAGCGAGGCTGCTTGCCGTGCTGCTTCGCTCCCCTCGCGGGCAGCTTTGACTTTCGCGCTCCTGGCGCCAAAGTCAAAGGGTTGCCAGCTGAGCAATGCACCGCCGCCACTGCTCCAGGCGCTTCGCGTGTTATCGGAGGCGATGACAGGTCCGGAAATGTTGGGGATCACGCCTTGCGGTAGAAGCAGGCCATAGATGTTGTTGGCTGTGGCTCGATTTGTTTGCCAGAGAAGATCCGTCCGGGGCAGATAGGCTGTCCGCGCGACGCCCACCGCTCCCTGGGCCGCTTTTTGCTGCGCCTGCGCGGCCTGGATGGCGGGGTACTTCGCTTTTGCTGTCTCGATTACCTGGGTCAGGGTCAAAGCCGAATTGGTCCCCGAAATCTGGGCAACGGAAGTCGGCGCGCCGAGGATTGTCGCGGAGGCGATACACAAGAAGGCGTGGAGCGGCTTACGCATACCGATGCTTGCACGAATCATATCATCGAAATTCGATACTATGGTTTCATCCGGCGGGAACGGAGTATTCTTTTGGCTGTGTCGACGCATCAACGGGAACTCTTCTACGGCCTGATACGTATCCATGTACTTGTGCACGCCTCTCATGAGCCCATTTTCGGGCTGGCCATGATGGAGGAACTCGGGCATCACGGGTATCGCATTGGTCCCGGAACCCTCTATCCGCTCCTTCACGGGTTGGAGCGCAGGGGACTTCTTCGCTCTGAACTAAAGAACGTTACCGGCCGCAGGCGGAGGGTCTACAAGATTACGGCGGAGGGCAGGAAAATGCTGGATAAAGCAAGGATAAAGGTCGACGAACTGCATCACGAGCTGCACGAAGAAGAGCCCCGCAAGATTTCAGATTTGCATTAGAGCGCTGTGGCGTTTACTGTCCTGTGGCAATGCCACAGAAAATATGGCATCCTGATGTGGTGATCACACAGGAGCGCATGATGGCGGAATCGAAACTGGATCTATTGCAAGGTACGCTCGACCTGATGGTCCTGCAGACGCTGGTGACCATGGGATCTATGCACGGCTACGGCATTGCCCGACGCATCGAGCAAGTCAGCGGCGATGAGATTCTGCTCAACCAGGGCACCATTTACGCTTCGCTGGTGCGGCTGCAGCAGCGGGGATGGATTGCCGCGGAGTGGGGCACGTCCGACAACAATCGCAAGGCAAAGTACTACTCGATCACGCGGAGCGGCCGCAAGCAGTTGGCCGAAGATGCCGCGCACTGGCAGAGATTGTCGCGGGTGATGGGCCGTGTATTGGCCATGCCGGCGGAAGGGAAGCTGTGATGGGCGCGCTCGGCGAAGGACTGCAACGTCTGCGCTCTTTCTTTAAAAAGCCGCAGCGGGACTCGGAACTGGATGCGGAGGTGGCGGAGCATCTTGAACTGGCGGTGGAAGAGAATATTCGCCAAGGTATGACTGCGGAAGAGGCTCGGCGCCAGGCGTTGATTCGCTTCGGCGGGGTGGTGCAGGCGAAGGAGCAGCAACGCGAGGCGCGCGGTTTGCCCTGGCTGGATGTGCTGCTGCAGGATCTGCGGTTCACCTTTCGCACCCTGGGCCGCGACCGCGGTTTTACTGTCATCGCAGTGGTCATCCTGGGCTTGGGGATTGGCGCCAACATTACCGTCTTCAGCGTGGTAAATACCCTCCTGCTGCGGCCGCTGCCGTTGCGCAATCCGCAGGAACTGGTCCGGATCCTTACCAAGAACGCCACTGGTGGCGAATCCGGCATGACCTATTCCGCGGATGCCACGGAGGAATTTCAGCGGCGAAACCGATCGTTCGAATCGGTCTCGGGTTACTATGCCTTCTCCGGGCCCGACAACCTCAAGCTCATGGGCCACGGTCAGCCGATGCCGGTCACCGGTTTGATGGTGGGAGGCAATTTCTTTCATACCCTCGGCGTTGAACCCATGTTGGGAAGGGTCTTCACGGCAGAGGAATGCCTGCACAACAGCCGCCCTGTGGTGCTGCTGAGCCACGCGTTTTGGAAGCGGCAGTACGGCGGCGATCGCAGCATCGTAGGCCAGGCGATTGATGTGAATGCAACGCCCGTCACGGTGATTGGCGTGTTGCCGGAAAGCTTTGACTTTGGCTCCATCTTCTCTCCCGGCTACAAGGTGGATATGTACGGGCCGGTGATCTACGACGATATCCGGGATGAAGGAAATACCATGGCCCTGGTGGGCCGCCTGAAACCAGGAGTCAGCCTGGCGCAGGCACAGGCTGAAGCTGATCTGCTCTTTCCTACCCTTCATTTCAGTGTCAAGCATCCGGAGTATGGTGGAGGCTACACCGGCGCCCTGTTCGGGTTGAAGGATTACGTGACGGGCAAACTGCGCCGCTCGTTGATTGTGCTGTGGTGCGCGGTGGGCCTGATTCTGCTGATCGTGTGCGTGAACCTGTCGAATCTGCTGCTGGCGCGAGGAGCGGCGCGTAGCAAGGAATTTGCCATGCGCACGGCTTTGGGTGCTACGCGCGGCCGGTTGTTGCGGCAGTTGCTGACCGAGAGCCTCATCCTTTCGTTTGCAGGCGCCTTGTTTGGCCTGGGGATTGCTTTCACTCATTACCATCTATCTCGCCCACCAGGGCTCGATCGCACTGCCCCTTCTGAGCAGCGTGCATATCGACGGAGCCTCGCTGGCCTGGACACTGATGGTGGCCGTGGCCGCGGCGGTTTTGTTCGGTCTTGTTCCGGGCCTCAGGATCTCCGGCGGTAACTTGCAGGAGTCTCTCAAAGACTCGGGTCACGGGGCGAGCGACGGCAAGAAGCATGAGGGCTTGCGCTCGGTGCTGATCATTTCGGAGATTGCCTTGGCCTGCGTGCTGCTGGTGGGCGCTGGACTCCTGTTGCGGAGTTTTCTGCGCATCCTCGATGTCGATCTCGGTTTCGAGCCCAGCCGCGCCGCTTCGATCAGCCTGGATTACAACGATGGCGGCAATCCGGCCAAGAGAAGCGTTTTCTGGCAGGAGGTTCTGCGCCGGGTGGAGGAGATTCCGGGAGTGGAGACAGCCGGCATCACAGACAACCTGCCAATGAGCCGGAATCGAAGCTGGGGCATCTCGGTAAAGGGCAAAGACTATCGCAAAGGGGAATTGGAAGGCACCTTTGTCTACATTGTTTCGCCGGGGTATCTTAACGCGATTGGAATGCACCTGGTGAAGGGGCGCGACATTCGTTGGGACGACACGGATAAGAAAGTAGGCGTCGTCATCATTAATGAGACGATCGCGCGCAGGCTTTGGCCGGGCGAAGACCCGATTGGCCGCATTGCGAATGTGATCGGCATGGATGCCCGCGTCATCGGAGTGGTGGCCGATGTCCGCGAGAGTAGCGTCGAAGGCAAACCGGGTTGGCAAATGTACCTCTCCGGAGCCTCGCCGCAGTTTGGGCCGGAGGGCGCGCAGTTGGTGGTACGCACCAAGTTGCCGCCGGCAAACGCTGGCCTCCAGCGTGATGAGCACGCATTCGGCAAATCAATCCCGGGCAGCCGGCGACGGAGTTCCGGCCGGTGCAACGGCTGGTGGATCATGTGGTTTCACCGCGCCGCTTCTTTGTCATGTTGGTGGGCGTCTTTGCCGGGCTGGGATTGATTTTGGCTTCGCTGGGAATCTATGGAGTGATCTCTTACTCGGTGACGCAGCGGACACAGGAGATTGGTATTCGCATGGCGCTCGGGGCAAGCCAGGGGCGGGTGCAGTTGGCAGTCATCGGAAAGACACTGTTACTGGCACTGATCGGGATCGCAACCGGGACGGTGGCGTCCCTGGCAATCTCCAATCTCATTGCGTCGCTTCTGTTCGGAACGCGCGGCCACCGATCGGGCTACGTTTCTGAGCATGATCCTGTTGCTGCTGATGGTGGCCCTGCTCGCCGGATATATACCGGCACGGAGGGCTTCGCGGATCAACCCGATGGTCGCACTGCGGAATAATTGAGTCGTGCTTGACTGGATAGAGTTGTCGGACTCACTGGCTACGAAGGGCACGACTTCATTGCCAAAACATGGTTACGTACGGGCTGAAGCCCGATACACCTTCAATAGTCTGAAACGCCCGTACGCACTTGCCAAACCATTCTGCCTGGGTTCCAAGGGTTCAGAGCCTGTCGAGATCACGAACGTAATCAGGCTTGGTGGCAAGTGAATCCTTGGCAGTTAGCCGTTGGGGAAGCGTTTCACAGCAGGTCCCGATCACTTCCACGGCACGCCGGGACAGGTCGCTCAGGGCAGGCTCTCGGCTTCCTCCGGATTTCCTGTCAAGCTTCGTGATGTCGATAGACCTCGTGCGGCTTTCCTTACTGAAAGCCGCATACGTGGCCGTTGATTAGCGCAGCGTAGTAGGAAATCCGGAGTTCGCTCCCACGGCACGCCGGGGCAGGCGGGATGACAAGGGTGGGGTGGTGCTTCCAGGAGGAATTGGCTAGTGGCTGAAAGAATCACGGGGGTTTGGTTTGCAGCGAGTGCTCCAGAGGGACGATCGAAAAGAGCTAATTTGGACAAGTCTGACTTTCAGCCGTCCCCTTCGACAAGCTCCCACGGCACGCCGGGGCAGGCAGGGCAGGCTCTGCGGGACTATGTTTGTTTAATCGATTCTCACGCAGATTCTGAGGCCCATCCTGACGTTCCTTGAATTGGGCAGGAGGTGCTAGAAGCGCCGATCGATGTGCGGATACCAGGTGAGCTGGACGGCGGTGCTGGTATCGGATTGCCGTCCCGACTTGTAGAGCGGAATCAGCCACTGCTCGTACTGCACATTGGCTTTCAACTCCACATCCGGCGTGAGGCGCTTGACCACATCGAAGCGGAAGTCGGTTTGCGTGGTGCCGCCGGGAATGAAATCCTTAGCGGCTTTGTCGCTGCGGTAAGAAACCTGCAGCCATTCACGGGGCGAGAGATGGTAAGTGAGCCAAGCCTGGCCTCCCTTGTTTTCGCGCCCAATCCAGTCCCCCATCAGCAAGCCATTGCTGGTGTATCCGTTCCTCTGCACCACCTCGATGTACTGATCCTGGCCGCCGGTGCTAAGGCCGGTGTCAGGATCGGTGGAAGCCGCTTCGGCGCGCAGGTCGAGTTTGGGCGCGCCAGGAAAATGGGATAAGTAAAGGCCGGGGCGGATAGCGGCGTGGCGCGGCGCGGTGATAGGGAAGACGTCATCGTGTACTTCGGAATCGCAATAGAAGGTCAGCCACTTGCGGAGATAGGGCAAGCGCCATGAGAAGTCGACAGCGCTGAAGCGGGCGCCGGGATCATTGCGCGAGAATTTTTCCTCCCCGTTGGTATCGCTGATGCTGTAGAAGCTACGCCAGAACGTACCCAGCGTAATGGGCGCGTGTCCCTTGCCTCCCCAAATGACGGTGCGTTGAAAGCCGAATTCAAAGTTAGGCGTTGGCTTGAAGGAAATTTTTTCCGCATGCACCCAGGGGCTCACCGGGATCGTTATGACCCTTCAGCGGTCCCACGAAGAAGTCGTATCGGATCAGCCCGGCGATACGGGAGATGTACGGGATATATAAGCGGCTCAACCCGGTCGATGCGAAAGCTCCAGATATTTTCCGCATTGTTGCTCCAGGCCATGCCGCCACCCACGCCCGGCCCATACCAGTTGTCCATTTTTCCAAAGGAGATTTCGTGGCCTACGACGTGAGCCGAAACATAACCTTCGAGCACGGTGAGGTTGTTGACCGAGGAAACCGGGCCCAGCGGGATGGTGGTGTTTCCGTACAGGGGAACGGAGCTAAAGGTGGCGAAATCGTCGATGGTGGCCAGAATCTCTGATAAGGGAAGCGAATAGCCCTCCCACGACGGGGCATGCTGGAATTCTCCGCGAAAGTAAATGGAGAACATGCCGTAGTGGCCGCGTGTGCTGAAGCCGGTGTAGCTGTTGAAGCCTTCTGCGTAGGGGCGGCCAAAATCATTGATGTCGGTCTGCCCCAGGTGGAAGCTGTCGCGCAAGGGCGTTCCAGCGATACCCATCACTCCCTGGTACACCGAATCGAGCCCAACTCGCCCATACCTCTGGTCGAGAGGGATCCGCATATCGGGCTGCAGATCTCTTTCCAGAGCCGTAAAGATGTCGATGGCTTCATCGTTCGTGCTGTCGGTGATCCGGTCTGAGCTTTGCTCCAGCATGTGGGCCACGCTCAGACGCGTCCATGGACGCATACCGAGAAAGACGGTGTCGACAAAGCCCATCCCATAGAGCCGCATCACCGCGGGGTAGATCCAGCTGTCCAGCGGGATATAAGTGGAGCTCATGCCCTCGATCGATTTGAGCGGCGCGTAGGGCGCAAAGTGAATGGTTTCGCGCGGAGCGGGAAGCTGATCGGCAGACGGCGGCGGTGGAGCGGCGGACGGCGGAGGTGTTTGCTGCGGGGCTGGCTCAGACTGCGTCGCCTGAGTCTGATCTGAAGCAGAAAGGGTGGAAGCGGCTGAGATTCCCGGGGTCAGTAAGACCAGCGCACACACGACAGCAAGGAATTCCACTTACACCTCAAAGCCAAAGACGGTTGATGCCGGATATGACCTGTGGCGGAGGCAGGTATCGGGCCGAGAGACGTGACGAGAATCGTTCACCTCTTCTCAAGCTAACGAAACGAGGACTAGGGGTCAATCGTTTGCAGCAGGCCGAGAAGCGGGAAGATAACGGGGCAGGCGGCCAAAGGCTGACATTACTTCTGCGGCGTTTTCTGTGCTGGGGTCCATGACTTCTTCTTTGCATCCCTCAGGGCGGTGTCCAGTTTCCGAGAAAACTCTTCCACCACCTGATCCTTCCAGCTCCGGGTGAAGAGTCCCTTGGCCCGAGGTAACGCTCCATGTGGGTGAGAGGATCGCTGTCGCCGCGCGGCGTTACAGAGCTTGCTGCGCGTCGTTTGGTTTGGCTGGACAGACGATATGGCTTACCTTCCACCAGCACCGGGCCGCCGCCCTGGCGCACCCGCTCCACGCTTTCGCAGGCTACTCGGTAGACGGCCACAACATCGTTGGCGTCGACGGTGATGATGGGAAAACCGTAGCTCCGCGCTGTTCCCGGTGGGGTCGTTTTCTTCTTCACTTGCCTTGAGACTGGCCCGATCCGTCCGACGGATTATCCTCTACGACAAAAATGATGGGCAGGCTTTTGCTCGCGGCTAATTCGAGCGCTTCATGCCAGCAGCCAAGAGCGGTTGTTGCCTTATCGCTAAAAGCGACCACGACGTTGCCTTTCTTCTTCCGCTTGTTGGCCAGGGCCACGCTGGTTGCCAGCCCGAGCTGCGTGCACTGCGTAGCGGAGGGCATGATGATGTTGGGCGATTGGCTGTGTGCGGTGGGGCGCGCGTACATCTGAGCCACGATGTCTTCCAGCGGCACTCCCTTGACCAGGGCGGCGATTGAGTCGTGCGGCGCGAGGGCGATCGTGTCTTCCGGCTGCAGGTCAATGGCGCACCCGGTAGCAATCGCCTCCTGGCCTATCGAAGCAGCGTAGAGTCCCGCAGATCGAGGCTGGCCACGCAGCCGGCATGCACGTTCCGTGAGCAGCCGGCATTGGACCATGGTGGCATAAAGCTGTTTCAGCTTGGCGTCGCTGATCAGCGAGCCGCCGGTGGAGACGGCCGCGACGGCGGTCGCCTGCCCAACCTTACCAGCCATGGTTACGGTTTTCTCCTGAAGATTGAATGACGATGCGGGAGTAAAGCATTTTTGCTAATGGTATACACCAGGAAACTGAACCCGACGCGGCCATTCCGCCAAAGAATGGCCGCACATGACTGATCCCCCCGGACCACAGTATTAGCAAAGATGCGTTAAAGCGCTGATTGTAAATCACACCGCTCCCGATGTGCGTGACCGACTTCATCCGAACGGTGGAAAGCAGCCCGGACTTTTTCACAGAAATGTGAAAAAGCCTGTGTATTTCCCGGGCCTCGATGCCGCGCAGTTCCTGAAACGATAGGGGTTCTAGCACTCTGCACTGCTTTCGATGCTCGGGGCAGCGGAGCTTGTCATGTCGAGTAGTCCGAGTTGATGCGCACGTACTCCGCAGTAAGATCAGTGGTCCAGAAGCGGCACTTGCCTGGCCCCAGACCGAGATCGATATGAACCGTCAGACTCGCGTTGTTTCAAGTATTCATGGGCAGCGTTTTCATCGAAGCGCGGCGAGAGGCAGCCCCCTCGGCAGATCTCGAGCTCGCCGAAGGAAATGTTGATCCGCGCAGGATCGATGGCTACGCCGGCATAGCCGATCGCCGCGAGGATGCGGCCCCAGTTGGGATCGCATCCTGCCCATGCGGTCTTGACCAGGGGAGAGTGGGCAATGGAGCGAGCTACGCGCAGGGCATCCGCATCGGTAAGCGCTCCGCCGATGTTCAGCTCAACCACGTGTTGAATGCCTTCCCCATCCTCCACAATGCGCATGGCGAGCGATAAGCAAACGCTCTCGAGTGCGGAGGAGAACGACGCCGTGAGCGGGTCGTCGCCGGGATGCGCTGTGGCGTGGGAGTGGCCCTGGATGGTGACTCCGCTGGCCCCGCTGGCAAGTAGCAGGACGGTGTCATTGGTGGAGGTATCGCCATCGATGGAGATGCGATTGAATGAACGCTCGACGGCGTGATGAAGCAAATCAGAAGCGACGGCGGGTTCGAGGGCAGCGTCGGTGAAGAGATAAACCAGCATGGTCGCATGCAGGGCGGCTGGCGAAGCGGATTGGAGTTGCGGGTGGATCATTCCCGCGCCCTTGGCGATGCCGGCAATACGAACGGTGATGCCGCCGGCCGCAAAACTTGCCACCGCAATCTTGGAGCGCGTGTCGGTGGTCATGATGGCTCCCGCCATCTGTTGCAGGTGAGCTGCGGTAGAGCCCAGGGCGGCGTGCAGTGCGGGCAGTGCCGCGGTTAGCTTGTCGACCGGAAGGGGCACGCCGATGATGCCAGTTGACGAGGGGAAGACGGAATGCGCATCGCAGCCGAAAATTGCGGCGGCGCTGGCGCAGCATTGCCGCGCGGCCATCACTCCGGCCTCGCCGGTGGCGCAATTTGCGTTGCCGGCATTGACCAGCGCAACACGGAGATGATGTTGGCTCCGTTCCAGGTGGCGCTGTCCCACGATGAGCGGCGCGGCGATCACTTTGTTGCTGGTAAACATCGCGGCGGCAGTCGCCGGCTGATCGGCGACTGCGCAGGCCAGGTCAGGTTTACCGCTGGCTTTGATGCCGGCGCGCACAGCAGCGAACGAGAAGCCGCGCGGCACCTGGTCGTCGTTGAGGGGAGTGTTCAGGGGAAGCGTGTGAGGAGCTGGAGACGTTTCAGCCATCTGCCCTTTACTCTATCAAGAGAACCACCATCGTTCACAACAGCCGGAGAGGCCAGGATAGCTACGGATGCGGCAAGAAGAGGGTCAGAACCAAGGGGCGGCCCAGGGTGCGAATGAGGCCAAGGAATCTCCTGAATTTCTCCGCATGCGCAACGTGGATGTCGCGCGCGGCCAAAAGGTAGTGCTGCACGATGTGAACCTCAGCATTGCCGCCGGAGAACACATTGCCATTCTGGGCCCCAATGGTTGCGGAAAGTCGACCCTGATCAAGACCATGACCTGCGAATGCTATCCCATCGTGCGTCCGGGCATGGAGATGAAGGTCTACGGCCGGGACCGTTGGGAAGTGCAGGAGCTGCGCAAGCATCTGGGCGTAGTGGCCACGGAGCTGCCGGGCGAACGGACTGCGGTGACGCGGGGTCTGGACGCTGTGGTCAGCGGATTCTTTTCAAGTTCTACCTTGTGGCCGAATCTAGTCGTGACCGAGAGCATGCGCAGCAGCGCGCTGGATGCGCTTGCCATGCTCGGCGCCGATACCTGCGCGACCGATGGGTGGGTGAGATGTCAGCGGGTGAGAAGCGCCGGGTGATGATCGCGCGAGCGCTGGTGCACCGGCCGGAGATGTTGCTGCTGGACGAGCCGAGCAATGCACTCGACTTGGCGGCGCAGCGCGAATTACGGGAGATCTTGCGTGAGGTGGCCGTGGGCTCCGGCGAGCGGCGCGGAACAGGGCTGGTGATGGTGACCCACCACCTGGCGGATATTTTGCCCGAGATCGATCGCGTGGTCATGATGGGCGCGGGCCGTATCGTGGCTGACGGACCAAAGCGGGAATTATTGCAAGCCTCCAGGCTGCGCGAGCTTTTTGGCGTGGATCTCGAATTGACAGAACGCAATGGCTACTGGCATTCCTGGTAAGGGCCCCGTCCTATCAAAGATCGCTGCTTGACCTCGGGCCCGTCGTCGTTTTAATTTATGGCTACACGGGAAAGGAGGATGATCCAGCGAATGAAAAATTCTGATGGTAGTAGTTGTTCTATACGTGAGGTGACTGAGGCTTAGAGCGTGCGCTCTAGACCTGGCGGTAAAGTAGTTCGTCCGCCGAGGCCCACTTCGTAAGAAGAGCGGACGCCTCAGCCAAACTCCACAGCTTCACCGGTGATCAAGGCCCGCGACCAGAAATGGCGCGGGCCTTTCACGTTTAGCGCAGTGAGAAATCGCGGACCCCTCCGTTCCTAGTGGTGCAGGCGAGGCACTAAATCTGGGCCCGCCCCGACCTGTGTCATCAGGAGGAAGCCGAGGGATCTACGGTTCTCTCACTCGCATCGCGGCGCCGCGCAGGCTTACAATTACCTTCATGGAACCACTGGTGATTGCGGGTAAAGCCTTTCAGTCCCGGCTGATTGTGGGTACGGGGAAGTACAAGGACGGCCCAGAGACGCAGGCGGCTATCGAAGCTTCAGGGGCGGAGATGGTCACGGTGGCGGTGCGGCGATTGAACCTGGACCGCACCCGGGAATCACTGCTCGACTACATCGACCCCGAGCGCTATTTCCTGCTGCCCAATACTGCCGGTTGCTACACCGCGGATGAGGCGATTCGCGCCGCCCGGCTGGGACGCGAGGTGGGGCTCTCCGACTGGGTGAAGATCGAAGTCATTGGAGACCAGGCGACCCTCTATCCGGATGTGCAGGCAACCCTGGAAGCAACACGAGTTCTGGTGAAGGAAGGTTTTACCGTTCTCCCCTACACCTCCGACGACATTGTGTTCGCCCGCCGGCTGATCGATGCGGGGGCGGCCGCGGTCATGCCTCTGGGCGCGCCCATCGGGAGCGGCATGGGGTTGCAGAATCTGGCGACCTTGCGCATCCTGCGGGAGATGATTACCGAGGTTCCGCTGATCGTTGATGCCGGGGTGGGCATGGCGTCCGATGTGTGCCTGGCGATGGACATGGGCGCGGATGCGGTGCTTGATCAACTCCGCCATCGCGCACGCAGCCAAGCCGGTGCTGATGGCCGAGGCGATGCAGCATGCTGTGCTTGCCGGACGGCAGTCCTTCCTCTCCGGCCGAATGCCAAGGAAGCTGTACGCGACTGCCAGCTCGCCGCTCGAAGGTCTTTCCAAGTAGCTTTTCTGCACCCACATGACTATTACGGCGTCCATTGCAGTGGGATAGACTCGGTCACATGCGCGTCTTTGGCATTGATTGCGGAACCAATTGCACCGGCTATGGAGTCGTGGACGTGCAATACGGGCCGCGTGAAACACGCCTGATCGCGGTAGCTGCGGGCGGTCTCAAGCTGGCCAAAGAGCAGCCGTTACCCATGCGGCTGGCCTATATTTATGCGGAGCTCTCGTCCTTGCTGGAATTGCACCGCCCGGAAGTGGTGGCGGTGGAAGAGGTGTTCTATTCCGTGAATGCGAAGTCTGCGCTAAAACTGGGGCATGTTCGTGGAGTGGCCTTGCTGGCAGCAGCCATGCACGGGCTGCCGGTGGCAGAATATGCTCCGCTCACCATTAAATCCGCCGTGGTTGGCTATGGATTGGCGCAGAAGGAGCAGGTGCAGTTCATGGTTGCACGCCTGCTGAACCTCGATTGCGCGCCGGAACCTGCCGATGCCGCTGATGCCTTGGCCATTGCGATATGCCACGTCCATACCGCCCAGACACTTTCATTGCAGGCGGAATCCCGCGCTTGAGGTTTGGGTTGAATCCGCTGCGAAGCATGGCATGGGCAGTGTTGCCTTTCATGGTTGCGCACGCCGGACCGCAGCTTGCAGCGCAGGCAGCGCCCCAGGCGCACATCCGCTTTAGCTACGACAACCCCAAGCTGCAGCCTCCAAAGTACGCTTTGACGGTCAACGAGGATGGTAGCGGGCATTTTCGCTCGGAGGGCCAAGGCCCGGCATCCAATGACCCAGGGAGTGTACCGTCGCAGCCCCAGGACCGGCCGATCCACATCTCGAAAGCGATGCGGGAGGCCATGTTTGTCACCGCGCGCAAGAACAAGCTCTTTGCCTTTGCCTGCGATGACGGGGCAAAGAATATCGCCTTTCAGGGCACCAAAACGTTGCAATACGAGGGTCCCGAAGGCCAGGGAAGTTGTACATACAACTGGAGCAAAAACGCTCAGATTGATAAGCTGACTGACCAGTTTGAAGGGATTGCTGCAACCCTGGACGAGGGCAGCAAGTTAGAGCGCGAGTACGAGCACGGGCGTCTTAGCTTGGATGGGGAGCTGGAGTCTTTGGATCAGATGGTGCGCGACGGCAGGGCGCTTGAGCTGGAGAATATCGCCCCCATCTTGCAGAAGCTTGCCGGGGATGAGGCAGTGTTACAGCGAGTGCAGCGGCGCGCGCGAGCGCTGTTGGCGCAGGCTAAGAACGATTGACGGCGCAGCCGGTATTCACAAATCGCTTCCGGCCGCGTCCAAGAAGTGGGTAAAGTGTTGAATTCAGGTAAGGAAACTTATTGCGTGAATTTTGGTTTAAGTCAGTAGGGACCTGAGCGCAGGGTCCCGCCACGAAATGGAGGTGCTCCGTTATGCAGCACCCACGAAATAGAAAGGTCGTTGCCGGGCCCTTGGCGCTCACCGCGCTTTGTCTGCTGTGGATGGGATTAGGAACCGGCGGTGCGTTAGCGCAGGCCCAGGACCCTGGTGCACCGAACGTTGCCCGGGTTAGTTTCGTGCAAGGCTCGGTGCAGCTCCTTGCCGGCCAGGGAAGCGATTTCCAGCAGGCAGTGATGAACATGCCGGTGGTGGATGGATCGCGTTTGCAGGCCGGGGGAGACGGCCAGGCAGAGGTCGAGTTCGGTGACGGCAGCGTCGCCCGTTTGACCCCAAACAGCACCCTGCAGTTCGACCACTTGGGACAGGATCGCGTCCAGGTGCAGCAGTTGGCTGGATTGGCCTATTACGAGTTCAACGTGGGCGATGGACACCCGCCCTTCAGCGTGCAATTCAACAATTTGTATGTGCAGCCCACAGCCAACGCGATCCTGCGCGTGGGTCTGGATGCCGGATGGGAAGTTGCCGTGATCAGCGGCTCAGTGAATGTGCAGGGAGATGGCATTCCGGGCGTCACCGTGGCGGAAAACCAGAGCATCCGCTCCGGAGCCGAGAACAGCGGGGCTCCCTACACCGTGGCCCAGGGAATCAATGGCGACTCGTGGGATAACTGGAATCAGGACCGGGACCAGGCGATCGCGCAGGAAGCCTCCCAGCAGACGCCGGTGCGCGATGACTCAGCCAATCCGCAGAATGAAAACTGGAATGATCTGGATGCCGACGGCAACTGGTATCCCGTCGAGGGAACCGGCAACGTCTGGGTTCCTGCCGGCGTCGGTCCGGGTTGGGATCCGTATGGATCCGGTTATTGGGCCTACTACCCCACCATCGGCTACACCTGGGTTTCAAGTTATCCCTGGGGTTGGCTTCCCTACCATTGCGGCCGTTGGGGTTATTACTCCTTCGGCTGGGGATGGGCTCCGGGCGGCTGTGGCCGAGTCTGGTCTCCCGTGACTGTGGTGCGCAACTATCCTGCCGGTTGGGTCATGCCCGTGCGGCCGGTCTTTCGCGGCGGTGCTTATCCGCGTCCGCCACAACGCCTGGTTGCGGTGGATCGTGGACCGATGGCCACAGGCCCCTGGGGCCTGCGTGGAGCAGTGCCCAAGCCAAATCATCAGGAGGCGCTGAACTTGAATGGGCGCACGATCACACCGGTGGGTCGACTCGACGTTCGTCACCAGGCATACCTCCCGCCCAAGGGCACGGCGCCGGGGACGCGCGCCGTACTGACGGGCGCTCCCGTCGGGACGGGACAGCGGTCGGGTTCCAATAGCGCGTACTGGGGCGCCAATCCGCCGCGCGCGATCGAGAGGCCGAACGAACAGCCGGCCCAAAGGGCGATCCAGCCGCAGGTTCAAAGGGCGATCCCACCGCCGGCCCAAAGGCCGAGCGTGGGTTACTCTGCGCCTCCGCAGCAGTCTTACAACCAGCGTTCGACCTACGTGGCGCGGCCGACGCCCACCACGCACTATTCGCCACCGCCTCCACCCCATTACTCTCCGCCACCCCATTACTCGCCTCCGCCGCAGTCTCATGCGGCGCCTTCCGGGGCTCACCGTTAAGGGTGGATTAGACAGAGGGGAGGGCGCGAAAGAGACACGCCATCCCCTCCAACGACACCGCCTCGGCCCGCACTTGTGCATCCACGGCACACTGTCTGAAAGCCCCGTCGATGACCGCGGGACTGTATCCGGCGGCGCGCAGGTTATTGGCCAGTGTCTTGCGTTTCAGGGCGAAGACTTGACGCAGAAAGCGCAGGAAGCCTGCCGGTTCCACTCCCAGCTCATCGAATCGAGAGCGCATCGTGAGGCGAAAGACCGTGGAGTAGACCTCCGGCGGCGGAGCGAACGCCTCAGGCGGCAAGGGTGAAGAGGTTTTCCACCGTGGCGTACATCTGAGTGGTGGCTGATAACAGGCCGTATGCGCTCGAGCCCGGAGGCGCCACGATGCGCTCTGCGACCTCACGCTGGGCCATGAGCACGGCGCGGTCGATCACCGCGCTATGGGCGAAGAGATGCATCAGTATGGGGGACGAGATGTAATACGGCAGGTTGCCGATGACCTGCAGTTGAACCCCGCGTTGGGCAGCCAGCTGAGTCAAGTCAACGGTCAGAATGTCCCGGCACACGATTTCGATGGAGCTCCCGGCGAAGGAGTGCTGCAGCGACGCAGCCAGAGCAGGATCGAGTTCGACTGCGATGAGCTGTTTGGCGCGGGGTCCGAGCAGGCTGGTAAGGACCCCTGTGCCTGGGCCAATTTCGAGCACTGTCGCCTGACTCAAGTCGCCCAAAGCGTCTACGATGGCGCGCGGTGCACTCGGGCTGACGAGAAAATTCTGCCCCAACTTGGGCTTGTGGCGCGATGAGCTTTGCCTACGATCGGACATGGCGCGCTCGCCATAGATTGCTGGCGCCGTTTCTCATAGGTAGACTACGCATTTGCGACGATTCCTCCTGGATTTCCTGTAGAGTCTCGTGGGGACAATGAACTTCATGCGGCTTTCCTTAATAAAAGCCGCACACGCTACCATGGCGAGGGCTGCGCAGTAGGAAATCCAGGATCCTTCTCTGCATCATACGGAAGCGGGTCCACGTCAAAAACAAGGGGTGTTGGCGATGCATATCGTTTTTGCCGCGTCGGAGTGTGTTCCTTACGTCAAGACGGGCGGAGTTGCAGAAGTAGTTGGCGCGCTGCCCAAGGAACTGGTGCGCCAAGGCCATCAGGTCACGGTCTACATTCCTCTCTACCGGCAAGTGCAAAAGCATCTGAAAGAGCGCCGGATTGCCATTCGCAGTCTCACCATTCCTTTTTCCTACTACAACCGCTTTGTGACGGTCGTCAATGGAGGCACTCCCGACGGAGTGCAGATTTATTTCATCGATTGCCCTGAGCTCTTCGATCGGGAGTTTCTCTATGAGACGGCCTCCGGCGATTATGCCGACAACGCGGAGCGATTTGGGTTGTTTTGCCGTGCGGTGCTCGACAGCACCAAGATGCTGGGTGTGCCGGATGTTTTTCACATCCACGGATGGCCCGCCGGGGTGCTCGCGATCCTGCTGCGGACGGTCTACTACTTCGATCCGGTGCTGAAGAATGTTGCCTGCCTGCTGACGATCCACAACTCAGATCGCCAGGGGTGGTTTCCGCGGGAAACGGTGGAAAAGCTACTGCTGCCTTGGGATGTGTACACGGTCGAGCGCGCTGAGTTTTACGGCACATTCGATTTTCTCAAGGGTGGCATTGTCTATTCCGATGCGATCAACACCGTGAGCCGCAAGTACGCTGAAGAGATCCAGACCCCGGAGTATGGCAACGGACTGGAAGGCGTCTTGCGCGCCCGGGCGCAGGATCTGCACGGCATTCTGAACGGTGTCGACTACCAGATTTGGAATCCGGCAACCGATAGCAAGATCGCAGCCCACTACACCCCGGAGCGGCTGGAAGGAAAGGTGGCCTGCCGTAGGGACATGCTGCATGCCTTCGGTGTCTCCAACCTGCCTGACGAGACGCCGGTGGTAGGCATGGTTTCACGCCTGGCGACGCAGAAGGGTTTTGATCTGCTGGCGCAGGCATTCGACCAGCTGCTGCAGGAGAACATGTTCCTGGTGATCCTGGGCACCGGTGAACCTTATTACGAGAACCTGCTGCGTGGTTGGCAGGAGCGGTATGCCCATAAGGTCGCAGTCGCGATTACCTATGATGAAACTCTGGCTCATAAGGTGGAGGCCGGATCGGACATCGTTCTGATGCCATCGCGCTCCGAGCCTTGTGGGCTGAACCAGATCTATGGCATGAAGTACGGCACGGTGCCGGTGGTGCGCGCCACCGGCGGCCTCGATGACACGGTGCAGGAATGGTCGGCGGAAGCGGAGACGGGAACGGGCTTTCGCTTTAACGACTACCGGCCGGAGGAGTTGATGCAAGCGCTGCGCCATGCCTTCGCGTCGTTCGCTGATAAGAAGCAGTGGCTGAAGCTGATGCGCAACGGCATGGCGCGCGATTATTCCTGGACCAAGCCGGCCAAAGAATACATTCAGCTTTACGAGGAGATCGTGCGCAGACGGTCTTGAGGACTCCGTCAGGAGTTGTTGCCGGTTGAGTGGAACTGCAGATCCCGCCGCTACGCTACCCCGGATTTCCTGTCGAGGTTGGTGGCGTTGGCAGACTTCATGCGGCTTTCTTTACGGAAAGCCGCACGCGCGGCGATGTCCGGCGCAACGAGACAGGAAATCCGGGTACGCTCCGGTCGGGATGACAAAATTTAGGTTTGTTCTTTTCTTCACAGTTGTGACTTGGCTGGAAGGGCCTGTTGCTTCGCGCTTTGCGTACCGCCCTTTCAATCCCACTAGCTGACCCCCTCTGGAAGCGCCACCCCAAATTTGTCATCCCGAGAGTCTGTGACTTTATTGGTTTTTCGTGTTTTTTGCACCCGACCAGATGTTTTTCAATCCCCTCCAGAAAGGCGTCATCCTGAGCGAAGCGCCTCGCAGATCTATCGCATAACAGAGGGTTTTATGCGCGCAGTCGAAGGACCCCGGCGATGCTTGTTGGCAGATGCTCTTCGGGGCTTTCCGGCCACAGACCACAAGGGAAATTAAAAAGTCACAGCCTCCGAGCGTAGCCGAGGGATCTGCAGTTCCACTTTACGGTTCGCAAACGCAGTGGGCTCAAACTGCCTTTCGATTCGCAGCGCGGAAGTAGAGGTACACCGGCAAGCCGGCGAGGATGATAAGCGTTCCCACCAGGGAGCCGCGCACGTTGCTGGCGAAGGAGTAGTAGAGCAAGACGGCGGCCGCCAGGATGAAGAGCGCCGGCAGCACCGGATATCCCCACATCTGGAAGGGCCGCTCGGATGCGGGAAAGCGGCGCCGGTAAACAAAGATGGTCGTTGCCGTCAGCAGGTAGAACAGCCACTCGGCAAAGATCGCAAGCTCAAAGAGTTGCTGAAAGCGTCCCACGAGCAACAGCAGCAGTGTGCTCAATAGGCCCTGCGCAACCAGCGCGGTGGAAGGGCTTTGGAAGCGGGGATGAATGTGAGCCATCCGGGCAGGAAAGAGCCGGTCGCGCGCCGCCGCAAAGGGCACCCGGGCGCCGGACATGGTGGTTCCATTAAGCCCGACGAGGATGCTTAGCGCCATGGCAACCGATACCAGGGATGCGCCCCAATGCCCGGAAACCACGGACATAGCGAGGACCGCCGGGCGCGAGGAGTCCGCGATCCGGGCCGCGGGCAGGATGTACTGAGTGGCAGCGTTGGTAGCCATGTAGAGCACGCCTACCACGCCCACGCCGGCGATGAGCGCAATGGGCAGGCTGCGCTCCGGCCGCTTCACTTCGCCGGCCACCATGGTGAGATCATTCCAGCCGTCGTAAGCCCATAGCGACGCAATCAGCGCGACCATGAACCCTTCCAATCCGCCTTGAGCGCCGGGAAAGCTGGTATGAAAGTTGGCCAAGCCGCCAAGCGGGCTGGCAAAGCAGAAGCCGGCGATGACAAGAATCAGAACCACCTTGAGCCAGGTGAAGAAGAGCTGGAAGTCACCCGCCTTCTTGATACCCAGATAGTTGAGGCCGGTGATAAGCCACGCGGCGCCGATGGCGAAGATCTGCGACCAGGTAATCAAAACAGGAGTCCGGACCACGACTCCATCGAGCCAAGCGAAGGCGGGGAAGACGCCCAGAACGCGGGCCAGGCCGGTGGTGACGCTCGCGATGGAAGCCGGCTTGGCGACCGCAAACCACGTCCACATGTAAAGAAACGCCGGCAGGTCGCCATAGGCGTTGCGCAGGAAGACATACTCCCCGCCGGCGTGCGGCATCATGGCGCCGAGCTCCGCGTAGGTCATGGCGCCAAACAGCGTGAGCACCCCACCGACGATCCAGGCCAGATACACCATGCTGCTGGAGCCGACGGCGCGCATCATTTCCTGGGGTACGAGAAAGATGCCGCTGCCGATGATGGTGCCAACCACAATCGCGGTCGCATGCCAGACGCCGAGCACGCGCGGAAGGTCCGGTGCCGCGGACGTTACGCTGCGCTCCACTGGGGGCGAAATATTCATCGGTGGTAGGCGAGTCTAGCATTTTCACTTCTGGTGTTTACAGAGCAACGGCTTCCAGACCCCCGAATTTCCTGTTCGCAGCTCCAAAAAGAATTGCGTCTGCGGCTTTCAGTAAGGAAAGCCGCATGAAGTTCATCGCCCCCACCCAGCCTTACAGGAAATTCGGGTCGTGGCTTTTCCTCAAGAAAAGCCGCACTTCGCCGAACTCAGTCGTGCAGAGTAGAAGTGAAAATGCTCTAGCACGCCGTGCTTACACGGCTTGGCCGGGCGGAGACGCGACCGTATCCGCGGGATGGAAGTAGTCATGGATGGCCGCGGCCAAATGCGGCGCCACGACGGAGGCGAGCGCCTGCAGGCTCGCTTCCCGTATGCCGCGCACGCTGCCGAAGTGCGCGACCAGCCGATTGCGCGTCTGCGGGCCTACGCCGGGAATCGACAGCAGTTCCGACTCGCGGTCCCTGATCTCCCGCCGCTTGCGGTGGTAGGTAACGGCGAAGCGGTGCGACTCATCGCGAATCTTCTGTACCAGGTGCAACACCGGCGATCGGCGGTCAAGCACGATGGGTTCATCCTCCTGCCCGTAGAGGTAGATAATCTCCTCTCGTTTGGCAATCGAGGCCAGCGGCTGGGTGGTGATGCCGAGCAGTTCCAGAGCCTCGGCTGCGGCATGCAACTGACCCAGTCCTCCGTCGATGAGGATCAGGCTGGGCATGGCTAACTGTTCCTCCTGCACCCGGCGATAGCGCCGGCCGACCACTTCGCGCATCGATGCGAAATCATCCACTCCTTCGACGGTCTTGATCTGATACTTGCGGTAATCGGATTTCTTCATGGCGCCGTCCTCCCAAACCACCATGGAGGCGACTGTCTCCGCGCCCTGGATGTGGGAGATGTCGAAGCACTCAATGCGTCGGGGCAGCTCCGGCAGGGTCAACAGATCCTGCAGCGATTCCTCGATCACTTTGCGCGTGGGCTGCAACACGCGGAAGCGCTGGTCAAAACTCTGCTTGGCATTTTGCCCCGCGAGGTCGACCAGAGAACGCTTCTCGCCGCGGCGGGGCACAGCCAGCTCGACCTTGTGCTGGGCGCGCTCGCTGAGCAGCGCCGCCAGCGATTCGCGGTCGGCAAAATCGACCGGGATGTAGACGGTCCTGGGCACATACTGCTGATCGATATAGAGCTGCTTCAGCAGCGCCGAGAAGAAGAAGGGAGCGTCAAAATCAGCTCCGTACGATTGAGCCTCCGGCGCGGGAGCATCCGTTTCTGCCTCAGACGAAACATGCTCGGAGGCGTTCAGTTCGGGCGGGTACTCGGGCAGCTCTTCCCAGAAAAATTCGCGGCGATCCACGATCTTGCCGCCGCGCATATGAAAGAGGTTGACGGCCAGCATGCCGTTCTCGTGGTGATAGCCGTAGACGTCCGCATCGTCGCCGTCCGCCGTGGCCATGCGCTGTCTTTCCTGCACCTGGCTCATGGTGATCAGCAGATCGCGGTACCTGGCGGCGAGCTCGAAGAGCTGTGAGGCTGCTGCAGCCTCCATGCGCTCTTCGAGCGAGCGGCTTAATTCTGTTTGCCGGCCTTCCAGAAACATCTGCGCATCGCGCACTGCTTGCCGGTAGTCCTCGGGCGTGGTGAGGTTCTCGACGCAAGGTCCCAGGCAGCGCTTGATGTAGTACTGCAGGCAGGGCCGGGGATGGTAGCGCGAAAGATCGACCTTGCAACTGGGCAGGAGAAAGCTGCGGTGGATCAGGTCGACCACCCGGTGCGCCAGATTGCCGGGGAAAAAGGGCCCGTAGTACGCGCTTCCGTCTTTGCGCAGCCTGCGGGTGACAAAAACCTTGGGGTACCGGTCGGCCAAGGTCAGCTTGACGTAGGGGTAGGTCTTGTCGTCGCGCAGCAGGATGTTGAAGCGCGGCTTGCGCTGCTTGATGAGGTTGTTTTCGAGCGCCAGCGCCTCATGTTCGTTTTCCACCAGGATGTAATCGATGTCCACGGCCTCGCGCATGAGCGAGCCCGTCTTGGCGTTGGCCTGGGAGGCTCCGAGCAGGTACGAACGTACCCGGGAACGAAGGTTCTTCGCTTTGCCGACATAGATCACGTCGCCCTGGGCATTGCGGTACAGATACACCCCTGGCCGGGTAGGCAGGGTGCGTATCTTTTCGTGCAGATCCATGGAATGTCCCTAACTAAAGTTTAGACGCTATGCACTTCAGGCGGCAGTTTGCGCCCTTAGCAGGTAAAACTTTCCTTCTTTGCTCGATTAATGGAGCACCAAGGTTTACACTTTCACCCGCAAGTGATTGCAGCGAAACTAGTAAAGCGAGATCAGTTATTTTGGCAATGATCGTGCTAGTAAGATCTGGATGGGCGAAGTACGGGAGCAGAACCTTTTATGATCCGAATCGATAAGACGTCGCAGCAAGCAGCTATCCTGTTGGGAGCCGTGTCACTGTTTGTCACCGCCGGCTGCTCCACCAAGAATTACGTCCGCTCGCAAACCACCCCGCTGGTGCAAAAGACCAACGAGCTGGACGATGCCACGGCAGCCAACAACCGCGCGATCCAGAGCACCAATGACCGCGCTCAGGCGGGCATCCAGCAAGCACAGGCGGCAGCGAATACCGCCACGCAAAACGCTACGGCTGCAACCTCGGCTGCGACCCAGGCGCAGGGCAGCGCCAAGGAGGCGGTCAATCGTGCCGACTCGCTGGCCAGCGTAGTAGCGAACCTCGATAATTACAAGCAGATCGGCGATGTCTCGGTAACCTTTGGATTCGATAAGAGCGAGCTAACCAAGGCGGACAAGGCGCAGTTGGATGGCCTGGCGACCCAGCTCAACACGGCCAAAGGCTACATCCTGGAGGTTACGGGCGGAACGGACTCGGTAGGCAGCGCGGATTACAACTACCAGTTGAGCCAGCGCCGCGCCGAAGCCGTGGTTCAGTATATTGCTTCCAAGTACAATGTACCGCCGCACAAGTTTTACCTGATTGGCATTGGCAAGGATGTGGAAGTAGCCACCAACAAAACTGCCGCTGGACGGGCGCAGAATCGCCGAGTGCAAGTGCAGATCCTATCCAACATGGCGCAGACGAACGGCAGCGCGGTTTCGCAGGTTCGGTAGCGAAACCACCGAACACCTCGATTTGCAGAGGGCTGCCCGGCCGCGTTGCCGACCTGCAGGTGGATAAAACGGCTCGAGTCTGTCGGTCGTGCGGGAAATTTACAGTTCCCCCCGCACGCCCCCTCCTGGACGGGTGCCCCATGTTTGCACCGGCGTAGTCGGGGCACTACGTGGGTTGAAAACGATGGGCGAAGCCCTTCCTTTGTTTCAGGCGGCTCATCCACCCCGGCCTTTTCTATGTCCCGTCCCATCGCTGGTGAACACCAGCAACCGGTACTCGGTTCATTTCAACTTGAGAAACAACAAGGCACTCGTCTTTTAAAAGGCACGGGTGAAAGCCCCTACAAAATCCCTCCTCCCGAACCCAAATGTCGGGAAAACGCCAGGGTGCCCCAGCCCTCGCTTCTGAGACCTGGGACCCCCGAAACCGGTCCTCATGACGGGCCCACAGGGCTGACATCCGAATCAACCCTAGGCATCGTGTTTAGCATCAGAATGATGCTAAAATATGCATATGCGAACAACGATTGCGCTCGACGATGAGCTGATGAAGCAGGCGGCGTACTACACCGGCATCACGGAGAAGGCCGCTCTTGTCAGAGAAGCACTCACGCGTCTTGTTCGCAACGAAGCTGCCCGGCGCCTGGCGGCTCTCGGAGGAAGCGATCCGGCGGCCGAAGCCGCGCCGCGGCGCAGGACGCAAGATTGATTCTGGTCGATACTTCGGTCTGGATCGACCATCTGCGAAGTGCGGACGCGAAACTGCAATCACTGTTACAGAATGACCAGATCATGACACATCCATACATCCGCCTGGAGTTGGCTTTGGGTTCGATGGCCAGCCGGGAAAAGGTGCTGGCTGACCTCGCCCTATTACCCCAGGCTCCGGTCGTGACACCTGACGAACTGTTTAGCTTGATCGACCACAACAAGCTGTCCAGAAGAGGAATCGGCCTCACCGATCTTCATCTCATAGGCTGCGCCCTCTTTGATAAGTCGATTTTGATTTGGACCAGGGACCGGCGGCTGAGCGAAATTGCGGACGAGCTTGGGCTGCGCGCGCCGCTTTCTTAATGAAACTTCGATGGTAGCTTGACGACGCCTGTCTCAGTAGTACAACGCCGCTTTCATCAGGAGATCGCGGGGCGTGGGCCACTCCTATCTCCCTCTGACTCTCGATCCGCTTGACGAAGGGCACGGCTTCACACACCAGCTGCGCCGACCCACGGAGGATGAAACAGGCCGCTCGGCGACTTTTCTCTGTTTTGTGGAACTGGGATTTTGTTTCTTGTTAGGCACGACTCTACAGGCTGGAAAACTCATGCTTTGTATCAGGGCACGGCTTTAGCCGGGCCATACAGCTGTGCCTAATGAGGGCTTTTAGCCCCTGGGCTTTTCTGAAGGGAGCCGCTGAGGGACGATCCCCGACAACAACGCAACATCCTGTCCGCACTGCGCGTAGAGCCGTGCGTTCCAGCTGTAGATCGTCTCCGCTCGGGCTTTCAATGCACTAGCCCTACTCAAGTGAATCCGTAGCCCTACCCTCAACCAGGGGCAGGGCTGCCCCCGCTGATCCTGTGCGAGCCTCGGTCTATACTGCCGCCATGCCTGAGCCCAAGCTATACGCCTTCTCCAGCCACATCGGCTCCGCCTGCGCCAAGCAGATGCGCACCTTCACCGACCTCGCCGAGAAGCTGAAGATCGACGTGGTTGACCTCATGCGCCAGTGCAATGCCAAAGCCCCGCCATCCAAATCGCTGGTGAAAGGCTTGGCCTGGGAGTTAGACATCGCCGAGTCATTTTTAGAGAAGCCCGCGAAGGAGGTCCGGAACAACTTGGGCGACGAAATGACCGGCAAGCGGGGCACAAGCAAGCTGGCTGTGACGGCGCTGGTCTTCGTGGTCGCGATAACGGCTGTGCGGGCGCGGGCGGGGACTTGGATCCGGCACGACCCAAATAATCATGGTGTGATTGTGTTCGTCCACGGCATCTTGGGGGATGAGCGAACCACGTGGACCTCGGGAAATGCATATTGGCCTGAGATGTTAACGCATGACCATACCTTTGACGGCCAAGACATATACATGTACCACTACCCTTCACCGCACCTTGGTCAGGCGTTCACGATCGACGAGGTTGCCGAAAACATGCGTTCGGTGCTCACTACAGATGGGGTGCTCGAGCACACTGAAATCACGTTCGTATCTCATAGCATGGGCGGTATTGTGACGCGAGCTTTCATTCTCAAATATCGCAAGGAGTTGGTCCCAAAGATACGATTCCTATTTTTCTTTGCAACGCCTACTTCTAACTGACCTTGCCCTCAGAATGCGTATCCCTTAACCGGCTGGTTTTGGGGATGACCCCGTGGTAGTCGTGGCGGTGGGAATGTGGGAATCGGCTTGATCGATTTCCAAGGTTTGTGGGAAGGTCGGAAAACGGCACCATCGTTTTCCGTGCTTTCCATAAACCGTCATTTCCTCCGCCTGCTTGATCAGCTGCAAACTTCAGGCGACGCTCTTAGTCGTAGCCTGTGTCCAGTCTTGCTCGAACTGCATCGGGCTGACGTAGTCCAGCGTCGAATGCATGCGTGTTCGGTTATACCAGAGCAGCCATGCGATGGTTTCATCTTTGGCCTCGCGGATGGTTTGAAACTGCTTGCCGTGTAGTCGCTCCACCTTCAGCGAAGCGAACAACGTCTCCGAACAAGCGTTGTCCCAGCAGTTGCCTTTGCGGCTCATCGAGGGCACAATACCGTGCCTCTTGAGCAGCCGGCTGAAGTCGTCGCTGGCGTATTGGCTGCCACGATCGCTGTGGAAGATCAGCCCTGTTTGCCGGCCTGGGTTGCGCGCGAACCAAGCCATGTCCAGAGCATTCAGCACCAGCTCGCGCTGCATATCCGGCCGCATCGACCAGCCCACCACTTTGCGGCTGAACAGATCGATCACGACGGCAAGAAACAGCCAACCCTCTGCGGTCGGGATGTAAGTCAAATCGCCCACCCACACCTGGTTGGGCGCCCTCACGCTGAACTTGCGATCAAGCACGTTGGGCGCAATCGGAAGACTGTGCTTGCTGTCGCTAGTGAGCACCCGGAAGCGCCGCTTGCCGCGGCCCTGAATGCCGTGCTTCTGCATCAGCCGTTGCACCCGTTGCTTACCCACCCGAATGCCCTGCACCCGCAGTTGCCGCCAGATGCGCGGCCAGCCGTACGCCCCGCGATTCTCCGCATAGACGGCGCTGATGTGAACCAAAAGTGCTTCCTCACTGAGATGGCGCCGCTGGGCAATATCCATCCGGCGCGCAAGGTGGCCATGGTACCCGGAAACGCTCACCAGCAGCACCCGGCACTGCACCGAGATCGGCCAGACCAGCTTGTTGCGTTGAATAAAGGCGTACTTCATTTCTGCACCTTCGCGAAGTACGCCGTCGCTTTTCCCAGGATGTCGCGCTCCATCGTCACACGCGCCAACTCCGCACGCAGACGGATGTTCTCCATCTGCTCGGCTGTCACCTCAGCCTTGCTGCTTGCCCCTCGCAAGCTACCAGATCTATGCTTGCTCACCCAGTTGAACAACGTCTGCTCCACCACTCCCAAGCTGCGTGCAACGGCCGCTTGGCTCTGGCCCGACTCAACCAGCCGCACCGCCTCTTGCTTGAACTCAAGCGTGTAACGTCCCCGCTTTGACCTCGTCATCTTCGCCACCCTTTCGCATTAGAACAGCTTTGCTAAGGGATACGTTTTGCGGGGGCAAGATCAGGCACCCCCTACGCGCTACTTGGTGGACTCGCTAGCAGTAACCCACAGTTCAAGGAGCTTTATCCTATGGATCCGGATAGTTACCTAGCGCCGCTCCTAAGAAACTGGCTGGCAGCGGGAATGGGACTTAGATCGTTTTGTGCCTATGAAACGCAGACGCTTTACGGGCAGTTCATTGTCGACCTTCCGAGCGCAAGCAACCTATGCACGGAACCCCTCGATCCGATCGATGCAGATCATTTCGACATCGTTAAACCTAGAGACCGGAACGACGCACAATATCGAGCGCTACAGGAAGCCTTCCTGAAGACGCCTCCTCCGCCAAGGGCTCCGCAGAATGCCAAAACTGCTCATTCATTACCTAAGGAACCCGGACCTGATGAGAGATATCCCGCTCCCGTGGAATACCTTGCGTCCTGGGGTGCTTTTGACACCAAACCCATCTCGATCGCTTCTTCGCCGGGAAACCCGCCCCAAGTTATCGCTGGCAATGCGTCAAGCAAAGTTGAGGTATATGGAAACCTCTTAAAAAAGTGGAAGGATCGCTATAGGGTTGCGGCTGTTTGTTTTTTTTATGATGGAAAGCAAGACCCGAAAGATACGCCGGGCATTTCAAAGAGCGCCGCGTTCGACATCGTCGATGGGATAATCGTAATAGTGATTCCATGGAACGATCAGTTCCTCAACATATTAAAAACCGGGGCCAAAGGAACCAATTATGTTTTACTACTGCTTCCAAAAGGCCTTTTGCCGTCCCAGTTTGACTCTCTGCGGGAGGCAACCGATAAGGGAGCCATCATGATGGAGAGGCACGGGGGGCCACCATAGGGCTCTCTCTGCCGCAATAGTCTTATCCACCTGTAAT
Source organism: uncultured Acidobacteriaceae bacterium (assembly GCA_963746595.1). Lineage (GTDB taxonomy): Bacteria > Acidobacteriota > Terriglobia > Terriglobales > Acidobacteriaceae > PALSA-350. The sequence goes on along the minus strand of CAVVBS010000003.1, from coordinate 2,496 downwards.
CCGGTGACGGCATACCTATGCCAGACGTGTCCGTTCGATTGGTGCGCGGCATTCCAGTAGGAAGCGTACCGCCCGTGGGTCTGCTTCAGTGCCTGTGCTAGACCATCAACTTTGTGAGGAATCGCGTGAGCGCTATTTGAACCGCATCTTTTCATCCGTCATTTGAGGTGTCAGTCTGAAGGGATGAGAGCGCGTGGAGCAGAAGCAGAGGCGAAATGGCGAGGGCTGATCTCTGAGCAAGAACAGAGCGGCAAGACAGTGGCGGAGTTTTGTCGCGAGCGCGGGATAACGGCTTCGAAGCTATATTCCTGGAAGCGGCGGTGCGTGGGAGAGAAGGCTGCCTCAGGGTTTGTGCGGCTGAGGGTAGCGCCAGCGGTGAAGACCGGGCCGGTCGCGACCGCACGGAGCGGGATTGAAGTGCGGCTAGCAGGCGGACGCAGTCTTGTGGTCGAGTCCGGGTTTGAGCCGAGCCACCTGCGCGCATTGTTAGCGGTGCTGGAGAGCCGGCCATGATGGGTTTGCCGAGTCTGCGCACGCTGGATGGCTTGCAGACGACCCGCATCTGGCTGGCGGTGGAAGCGACGGATATGCGCTGCGGGTTTGATCGGTTGGCCGAGCGAGTCAGTGCGGTGATCAGCCAGGACCCATTGAGCGGCCATCTGTTTGTGTTTGCCTCGCGGCGCCACGAGCGGCTGAAGATTCTTACCTGGGACCGTGACGGATACGTGTTGTGGTACAAGCGGCTGGAAGCCGGTGTTTTCAAGCTGCCGCGAGTCGAACAGGGAGCGCGTTCGGTGGAGCTTCGTGCCAGCGAGTTGGCCATGATGCTGGATGGAATCGACATGACGAAGCTCAAGCGGACGCCGCGCTACCGGCGAACCAACGCGAGCAACAAGGAGAAGGTAGCAAGTTAGTTTATCTCGGACGAAGTGTGGCATAAATTAGGAGTGCCTACCGTTGTGTCCCACTTACCTGACGATAAAGAAGCGCTTAAGGCCATGGTTTCCACGCTGCTGGGCCAGCGCGACGATCTTTACCTGGAAGTTCTGAGACTGCAGGTAGAGCTGGACGGCTATAAGAAGGCCCGCTACGGCCCTCGCGCCGACCAGCTGCGTTCGGCCGACGAGCTGGCACAGTTGCTGCTGGCATTCGCCGAGCAACTGGAGAGCAAGCCGGTCAACCCCAGCGATGTTCCAGCCGATGCGCCACCAGAAAAAGAACTGCGCTGGGTGAAGCAGCGCAAAGGGCCGCCGGCATCTTGCCAACTTCGACCATCTCCCCGTCACCACGCATGTATACGAGTTGAGCGCCGAACAGCGGGCTTGCTCCTGCTGTGGTCTGGAGCGGAAGGAAATCGGCGCAGAGGAGAGTTGGCAGGTAGAGTATCATCCCGGCCACTTCGAGCGCCTTCATCATGTACGCAAGAAATATGCCTGCTCAACTTGCGAAAAGGGCGGCGACGGCCCGCAGATAGTGACCGCGGCCAAGCCTGAAGCTGCCATCGATAAAGGCATGGCGGGGCCGGGATTGCTGGCCTTCATCGTCACCAGCAAGTTCGCCGATTATCTTCCCCTCTACAGGCTGGAAGATATTTTCACCCGGCAAGGCTTCGAGATCTCGCGCGCCACGCAATCGGTCTGGTGCGGGGATGTGGCCGACCTGGTCGAGCCGCTGTATGAGTTGATGGCCGAGCGCGTGCGCGGCTCTCACGTTGTCTCCACCGATGACACCATCATGCCCATGCAGAGCATCGGCAAGACCGCCAATGCCAGAATGTGGGTTTACCTCGGTGACGACGCTCATCCCTACAACGTGTTCGACTTCACCCTTAACCGAGGCCGTGACGGACCGAAGTATTTTCTCAAGGATTACCGCCAGGTGCTTCTTGCCGACGCTTACGGAGGATACAACGGTGTGGTGGCCGGCAATGAGATCACCCGCGCCGGCTGTTGGGCCCATCTGCGCCGCAAGGTGATCGAAGCGGAGAAGGCTGCGCCGGAGATCGCGCGTCAGGCAATGGAGCGGGTCGGTGCGCTGTACGGCGTCGAAAGACAGGCTGCGGGTCTATCCGCTGTCGAGCGGCTGAAGCTGCGCCAGGAGAAGTCGGTGCCGATGTTGCTCGAGCTGCGCGATAAGCTGCTGGTCTGGAAAGAACAGTTATTGCCCAAGCATCCGATGGCGGAGGCGATCGGCTATGCGCTCAGCCAGTGGCAAGAACTGAACGTGTTCTGCTTCGACGGCGCAGTCGCCATCGACAACAACGCAAGCGAACGGGAGATGAAGCGCGTCGTGCTGAATCGCAAAAACTCGCTGTTCGTCGGCAACCCACGCGGAGGAAGAACGGCGGCCATTCTAGCCAGCCTGACCAGCACCTGCCGCCGTCATGAGATCGACCCGCAACTCTATTTCACGCAGCTGCTGTTCAATCTTCCGACTACGCAACCAAGCCAGCTCTCTGCCTGGCTGCCCGACCAGTGGAAACTCAATCAATCTGCT
>CAVVBS010000002.1:0-202653 GCA_963746595.1 uncultured Acidobacteriaceae bacterium | reverse complement strand
TGTAACAACCCGGTAGGAATCCATCTCGTCTCGAATTTTTAGTACCGGAATGACGGCTAGGGTCCAGGTTTCCAGAACCGAGTTGGACAGGCTCGTTGGCATGTCCCATCCGCGTTTCTCGGGACTGATGTGACCCACGTTTCACAATCGAGTGACAACTGCGTCCCGCGCCATCGCTACGATGTTCCTTATTCACTTACAAACAGGAGATCCATCATTGAACTCAAATCCAGAAACCGAAATCAACGACCTGTTTTCGCGATGGGTGAGCGCAGTTCAAGCCGAAGACCTTGCCGGAATTCGCGCCAATCATGCATCCGATATGTTGATGTACGACGTCCCGCTACCATTTGCCTCCCGAGGTCTGGACGCATATATGGAGACCTGGAAACTCTTCTTTCCCTGTCAAGCCAGACCCATTGAATTCCGCTTTGAAGAGACCCAGATTACCGCAGGCAAAGACGTTGCTTTTGTCACAGCCATTGGACACTGTGGCCATATGGAGTTAGGAGAAAAGACTGATCTGAAATTCCGCCTCACGATGGGGCTTCGGAAAGACGGTGACAAGTGGCTCATCGTTCATGAGCATCACTCTATACCCGCACAAGATTAGTCTCCAATGCGGCCCAAAGAGAGGGCTGGCCTTGAAGAACCCGAAATCGGGCGTCGAAACCGGGATGTTCGCTGACTACCGCAGAATTTATGCGTCAAATTTATGCGTCAAAATTTATGCGTCAAAATTTATGCGTCAGACGGGAGCGGAACTTCTCGAAAGTACCAATCCCGTCTGACGCATAAATTCTGACGCATAAATTCGCGATGACCGTCCTCCTGGCAGCAGTGGTAGCGATCGGTTTTGCACCCACGTACTACCTGGCGGGTAGTTTTCTAGCTCCGTTGCCATCGCGGATTGTACACATCCACGCAGCAGTATTCAGTACCTGGATGATTCTGCTGCTGGTGCAGACGGGCCTTATCTCAGCCAAGCGGGTTGACTGGCACCGCAAGCTCGGCATGGCCGGGTTCGTGCTTGCTATTGTAATGGTGGTGATGGTGGTCCTGACTGCCGCGGGCCTTGCCGTGCGGGTGAAGGGCGCTCCGTCCATGGAACTGGTGCTCGGTCTTCTCGCTGTCACGTTTACAGATGCGTTTGACTTTGCTGTGCTTGCGGGGTTTGCATACGCGCTGCGGAGGGATGCGGCAGCGCACAAGCGGCTCATCATCATCGCAACCGCTTGTCTCACACGGGCCGCTTTCTTTCGCTGGCACGTACCAATACTGTTCCGTCAAGTGTACCCAGCCTATGCCGCCACGTATGCTTTTCTTCTCTTGCTTGCCGCATATGACTTGTGGTCCACGCACAAGATTCATCGAGCGACGATGTGGGGAGTTTGTTTCTGATCGTTATGGGGCAGTTCACCCGCATTATCGGACCAAGCGCGCCCTGGCATGCGTTTGCACACTGGTGCAGAGTTGGGGAGTATGAAGGAGAGCGGCTCCTGAAGTCTGGCAATTTCGGACCTTTCTTCCATACCTTTCATTTTGCTCGTGGAAGTTACCCCAAAAACGCGTGTAATGTCCGGGTTGGCGACCATCCGACCGGAACGAGCAATTGAGGCGTCAAAGAGCCCCCCGAATTATGCCAGCGCAGGATTCAGACTGACTGTACGGGTTACGGAAAGGACCGTAATGTCGTCCTCTTGGCCAAACTGGGTGGCTGCTTCCGCGATAGCCTTCGCTGGTTGGTTGCTGATGGCCTCGGTGCGCTCAAAGCCGTAGAGTTCTCCTTGCGGGTTGGTCGCCTCAACCACGCCATCCGAGACAAACGTGAGCCGGTCGTTGGGAGCGATCTGGTAGCGCGTCTCTGCATAGCTGGCTTCGCCCAATATGCCAAGCGGGAGGCCGGGTTCGACCGCCATTTCCTCGCCATTGAGATAGGGAGCTGGATTGCCGGCGTTTGCAACAGTCATAGTGCCATCTGCCGCAATGTGCGCAGCGCAGCATGTGACAAACCCGTCCATTCGCCCATGAAGCACCCGGTTTAGATGTGCCAGCACTTCAGCGGGCCGGCTTGAGGCATAGTCGTGCAAAGAGCCCATAATCGCGCTGACGGTCATTGCGGCCTTCAACCCTTTTCCGCTCACATCTCCTACCACGACCAGTAGGCCGCCGTCTTCCGGCATTACGCGGAAGAAATCTCCGCCCACTTGTTTGGCTGGTGCATATGCGCTCTCGACCCTGAATCCCGGAACGTCTGCGGCCGGAACCACCAATTGCCGCTGCACCTCTCGCGCCGCTTCCAGATCTGCGTTGGTCCGTGCATGCTCCATGGTGATCCGCCGATGGCGCGCGATCATCACCGGCGCAATGGAAATCAGGAAGAAGAACATCGAGAGATCGTCACAGTCGTAGCTGAATCGTGTCCCCAGGTGGAACCGGCCCACCAGCCTGGTCAGGCCTAGAAGCTCAAAGCCATTTGCCAGCAGAAACGAAGGCAGCAGCAGGGCTGCGTCCCGGCTGCCTCGTCGCCATTGCATCGCCAGGAACACCAGGGAACCTGCCACAAACGGCAGTTGCGCAGCCAACGACACATAGGCGAAATCTGGGAGATATCGGCCCAGCCCGTAGAAACTCGCGGCTGCCAGCACCTCCGGCACGAGCAGAAGAATTACCTGGTAAGCCCGCAGCGCCCAGTTCATCCGCACCTTGGTAAAGGCCGCCAGAAATCCAATCAACGGCGCGTACCGCGCAATCTGCCCAAATTCATTGAGCCAGCGCTGCCACGCCGGGCCGACGATCGGGTAAACAACGTCAAAGCACGACATCAACGATGTCGAGCCGTCCAGCCACAAAAAGGCTGCGAACCACAGGTATTCGCGGCTGCCCCTGTCAAAGGCAAATGCCAGAAGCAGAACCGCGCCGCCCAGCAATTCGGCCAGGCAAAGCAGAACCTCCGGCAGAACCCGGTAAAAGCGCGCGGCATCCAAGGCCGTGCGGCGGTCGGACAGCAGCGCCGATGTACCGAGCAGCACGTCGCCTTTTCCCAGCCCAACAGCGCCAGACCTTGTCTTGCCGGCCTGATCGAGGCGAATGGCAAGCAGGGACGGGGAGCCGGGCGAAGCCCCTGTCAGGTGGATAAGAATCCCGCGCTGTGTGTAGTAGTTGGGGCCAGGCAGCCGGCTACAGTCGGAAACCTTCGACCCATTCACAAAGATCTGGCACCCGGTCGCCTTCGGAGCGATCAGAAGTGCGGAATTTGCGGGAATGTTTTGCCACGGAATGAGCGCTCTGAACCAGAGAACCCCCTCTGCTGTGCTCAGGTTCTTGCTTTCCGTGGAGCCGAGTTCCACCTGCTGCCAGGCGCTGTCGTCCTGTGTCGGACTGGCCCCTTGCGGATCATCCCCGGCGTGGACCCGCCAAGGCCCGTCGAACGATTCGACCTGCATCGCATGGGGCTCGCCGCCTTTTCCCTGCGCCGAAACAGAGTGGGTCTCGGCCATGGCTCCAAGGGCGGACAGCAGCACAAGAATAGTGGCTAATCTGCAGGGAAACATGCCGAAAGGATATCTTGGCCCAGCAAGATTGAGACAGCAGAAACCTCAGGTCAAAGCTACGGAAGCCAACGGATTTCGACCTTCGAGCTGGAACGGCAAGGTTCCGGGCGAATCACCGCCTATTCGGAAGTAATCCCCAGAAAATTCGGCTCTGTCCGGATCGGCGGCGAACCACTCGGAACCTCGAACCCGACCCCAAACCGCGCCAGTGACTCAGCTGGTTTACATCGACCGAGGCTCGGTGAACTTAATTTGATGCGAGAACACAATCTGCTGTGCTTGCGGCGAACGAAGTATGTGTTCACGACGGATTCTCGACATGATCTGCCGATCTATCCGAATCATTCGACTGCACAACGAGTTCGTCCGCCTGGCTGTGGTTCTGGATGCTTATTCGCGACGCGTGATCGGTTGGGAATTGGGGCGCAGCTTGCAGGTGGAGCTGGCAATTGGAGCTTTTCAGATGGCACTCAAGGAACGCAACTGGAAGGCCGGTCAGTTGATTCACCACTCCGACCAAGGTGTGCAGTATGCATCGCTTGAATACACGCAAATACTGAAGCAGCGGGAGATTCTGATCAGCATGAGTCGTCGCGGTAATCCATACGACAACGCACTCGCAGAGCGATTTATGCGAACGCTAAAAGAAGAGGAGGTGTACGGAAGGGATTACGAAGATCTAGAAGACGCACGCAGTCGCATCGGCGGGTTCTTGAAGCAAGCAGATAACCGACAAAGGCTGCATTCAGCGCTAAGTTATCTGACCCCGGAAGAGTTTGAGCAGGCGAGCGAAGCTACAGGGAGTAACGGCGCTGACGTGAGCGGTGGAAAACCAAAAGCAGGTTTCCCACCGCTCCCACAGGCCTAGGAAATCCCTCCAAGATTTCCACACTCACCCGGTGCGGCTGCTGCTTATCGATAAAATGACGAAGACAAACGCTGAAGTGTCCCTAGTTATCGGACCGCGGCGTGTCTCAGCTTAGGGGTGCGGCACAGGCTGTCCCACTTTTTCCCCGTCCCCTTATCACATGGACCCGCAAGAAAGGTCTGTGAACTCGGCGAGTGACCATGGTTGAATGTCGTTGCTCTGCTCGAGAGCTTGGGTCGGAGGGCTGCCGGCGAGGCTGTGGAAGTCTCGCACCATATGCATCTGGTCGGCAAAGCCAAACTGGTGAGCGATTTTTAGCCACGTACGTTGAGGAAAGAGGCGCTTGGCGTCCAGAGCGCTTTGAAAACGTGCGATACGAGCATAGAGCTTTGGTGAGCAGCCGATTTCATCGAGGAAGCGACGTTCATACTGGCGGACCCCAATCGCCATGTGCTGGGCGAGTCGTTCTATACGAGTTACGCCGTGGCCGCCAGCGAGATAAGCTGCGGATCTCATGATCGAAGTGGGTGCGCGAGCGCGGATTGCTAATGGAAGGAGATAGTTTTCGGCTCGGCGGACGCGCTCTGCGAAGGATCTGCTCTCAGCTAGAAGATGCCAGAGATCCTGAAGAGGGCGGCCAAGAACCTCCTGCCCATCGTAGTGAAGATTTGCGAGGATGGCGGGCGGGATGTGAAAGAGCTGCCACGGGGCGTGCGGGTTGAGAAACAGGGCAAAGCCGACGATGTGGCCACGAAATCGGTGATAGCCGAAAGGCCGGTTTTGAGAGCCCCAGACGTTGATAGCAGGGCAATTGCGATGTGGCTGGCCCGGATACTCGAGCAGCATGCGATCGCTGATCTCGAAGGAAAGCACCGGCTGCAGTAGGGCAGGGTTGGGCTGACTAGATTCGGGCTCGTCAGAAGATATATCCCTTTGGACGAAAATGCGGACGAACTCGCGGAGCTCTGGTCTCGGCATCACTGACTGAATGGTTCGGATAGTCCCCCCTAGGCCGTCAGGTACGGAGTGCCCCTTCTGCTGCTCGTCATTCTAGGCTCGTGACTACGGATTTCAAGCTTGATGTCGCGTTTCTTCTAGGCGCGTCGGATGGGGTCGTAGGAGGATGAGTCTTAACAGAAGAAGGTGTGAAATATCTGTGATGTTTGATTAGCGAAGAACTTGTCGTTGGTGAAGACCACTCACAACCCGCGAGTCGACGGTTGTGGGAATTGGAATACCTGGACGTACGACATCGATTCGTCATGCAAAGGCGGATCCGGAATGCTAACCGAAACTGAGCGGCACAACAGCTTAGAGCACCCGGAATACCAGCAAGCGAACAATTCACAAAGCAAAGGAGATATTGCATGTATCTAGGTTTGGTGCACCGTGCCGCCAGAGTCTCGACGTGTATTTTTCTTCTGTCGCCCAGCCTTTGTGTAGCGTCACTGGGCTTCGCGGCTCCCCTGTCTCCGAATACACCGTGCGAGAGTCTTCTTCAACTTAAGTTGCCGGACACAACCATTACTCTTGCCAAATCCGAAACCAGTGAAAGCTATCGTCCACCGGCCTGGGACGAAGAAGGTCCGCCGGCCCCTTCCACTGACGATTTGCCCCCCTTCTGTCGCGTGGCTGCGGATATAAAGCCAACCCCAGACTCGAACATCAAGATCGAGGTATGGATGCCAGTCTCCGGTTGGAACGGCAAGTTTGAAGGGGTAGGCAATGGCGCCTGGTCGGGGAGGATCTGGTACCCCTACATGGGTCTGGCTTTGCGAAAAGGATACGCAACGGCCTCTACCGACACAGGTCACCAAGGCAGAGGCGAAGATGCAAGTTTTGCCATAGGCCACCCGGAAAAGGTAGTGGACTCCGGATATCGAGCGGTCCACGAGATGACGATCAAGGCAAGGGCCATCATTGCGGCCTATTACGGAGGGCCGCCGAAATTCTCCTATTGGGACGGCTGTTCCAAAGGTGGCGCACAAGGCCTGAAAGAGGCGCAGCGATATCCGAGTGACTATGACGGCATCATCGCGGGCGCTCCCGGAAACAACTTGACTCATAGTATGGCCAGCGGTGTCTGGATAGCGCAATCGAATCATAACGGGGAGGCTGTTGTCCTTTCGAACGATGACTTTGCCCTTCTCCATAGGGCAGCGCTCGATTCCTGCGATTTGCTCGACGGACTCAAGGACGGGTTAATATCCAATCCGTCCGCTTGTCATTTCGACCCAGGCAAACTGCTATGCAAAGGCGCCGATCGATCCGCGTGTCTCACTCACCCTCAGGTTGAGGCGGCCGAGAAGATCTATGCTGGCCCCACAAATCCGCGAACCGGGGAGCAGGTTTTTCCTGGCCTGGAACCAGGAAGCGAACTGGGATGGTTCATCATGGGCTCTTTTCCCGAACCTCCGATCGTCGCATCCTACTTCAAATATCTCGTCTTCCATGACCCGGCCTGGGACTTTAGAAAGTTGAACTTTGATGCCGACATTGCTCTGGCCGACAAGCTCAATAATGGTGTGTTCGCCGCGACCGATCCCGACCTGAGGAAATTCTTCTCGCATGGCGGTAAGTTGATCTTGTATCACGGCTGGAGCGACCAGTTGATCCCGCCGCAGAACACCATCAGCTATTACAAAGACGTCCTTAAATCCAGCGGCAATCAGGCTGAGGCCTCCATACGGTTGTTCATGGCTCCCGGCATGGATCATTGCGGCGGTGGCGAGGGTCCATTTGCCTTCGACAAGGACGACGCCTTATCGCAATGGGTCGAGCACGACAAAGCACCTGAGCTGATAGTAGCCGCACACTTACCGCCAGGCCCCGCCGCACACACTCCGGACAGAACCCGGCCCCTGTGCGCTTATCCGCGAGTTGCCAAGTACAAGGGGACAGGCAGCATCGACGATGCATCCAATTTCGTTTGCATGAAACAGTGATTTGCGGGAATTTCGTCTTTGCTCATCGTGAGAACAGCCGACACTATCAAGTGAGTCACTATGGATCGAACTGGAGGGCGGGCGGCGCATAGTAACCTCCGCTAAGGAGAAATTCGCTGATAGCATATCACCGACATCGAGTCGAGGGTACTTCGATTCGGTGAATTGCCTACGAATGATGCCCTTCCGGGGTGTCGGTGGTCCGATCTTCTCGAAAGTGATCAGTCCACCTCGCCCGTCGTCCGGGAGGTTTTGACCGGAGTCTATGAGCGCTTTGTGCCGCCGATGCCGGATTTTGCTGCACATAGTCTGTTGGGCTCAGGAGAGTGGTTCCTCCCCTGGAACTATAGGTGGAGCGTACCCCGCGCCTTTATCGGTAGAGTATGGTAGGCGGGACTCTCTAGTTCTGAGAGGATGACCATCCGGAAGTAATCCTCAAAATGAGGCTCTCTCCGGATAGCTGGCCATTCTCGCAGAACTCCAAAGATTGCGGCGAGTCGCGGCTGGAAATGTGCATTAGCCTGAAGTCAACAATCCAATCAAAACGTAAACTTCTTGCATCGGGAATGCGGCAACAATTCTTGAAAGGCAGACAAGATAGAATGTCACACGGTGATCGACCGTGCTACTAAAGGAACTGCCAATGCCCTTTGTGGATGTGAACCGCTTCAAAGTCATCGAACGCTTGCCGGGGTGGAAGGGGCGCTATTTTCACTCCGCCAGCATGACATTTGCGCATTACGAATTCACGGCTGGTTCATCAATTCACGAGCACCTCCATCCCGAGGAAGAGGTTTATGAAGTCCTTGAGGGCGAGTTGGAAGTGACGATTGACGGAACATCTGCGATTGTGAGGCCAGGCCTCGTTGCCATCGTGCCGCCGAACGCCCGTCATTCCGTCAAAGCGCTCACTGCCGGGCGCCTGATTGTTGTAGATCACCCGGCCCGTCCGGATTTCGGCTAAGGGCATCCCTGGGTCACGGGTTGCCTAGCAGAACACCTTGATTCCCCGTTCATCGGCTCTCAATTCGGGCATCATCGCCGAAGCGCGCTGCGAGAATTTTGGGATGAAAAATGAAGTTCTGAGCGAGTCACCGCCGAACCGCAAGTAACGCCCAAGTGGGTTCTGTCCGGTTAGGCGACAATCCAACCGGAATTTGAAAATCGCCCTCTATCCGGCTCGATGAGCGCATTGGCGGACAATTGAGCCCTAGTCGCCTATCGATAGCAAGGACTGCGATGAATCAACCGCGCCCACGCCGTCGGATGTCCCGCCGTGATTCAATGATCGGCGTGTTGCCGGTTGATGATCGTGCCGACAATTCGCTGGAGGACAAATAGTTGATTGTGGCAAACTCACGCCATGGGAACGATCCTGCAGGATTTTCGTTTTGCGATGCGTCAGCTGCGGAAGAACCCGGGCTTTACTTTAACCGCGGTCATTGTGTTCGCATTGGGCATCGGGGCGAGCACCGCGATCTTTGCCTTTGTTGACGCCGCATTGGTTCGACCGTTGCCCTATCGCGCTCCAACGCGGCTGGTGGCTCTCTACGAGCGCGTCCCGGTTGGCGATCGGTACCATCTCTCAAACTTTGACTACATTGAATGGAAGCGGTTGAACCACAGTTTCTCGTCGCTCGATGCGTATCGGCCCGATAGTTTCGCGCTCACTTCCCAAGACAAACCGGAGGTCGTATCAGGAGCAAGGGTCAGCGACGGCTTTTTCAGCACCCTGGGTGTAGTCCCGTTTCTGGGCCGGGACTTTCGACCGGGTGAGGACCAGGAGAGCGCTCAACCTACAGTGATACTGAGCTACGCAACATGGCACAAGCGTTTCGCGGCAAGTAAGACTGTGCTGGGCCGCAGTATCACGATCGACGGGGTTCCGTCACTTGTGATTGGTGTCTTGCCGCGCGGGTTTCATTTTGCACCTGTAGAGCCAGCGGAATTCTGGACCACCTTACACGGATTCTGTGAAACTATGCCTCACGATTGTCACGGCCTCTATGGCATTGCCCGTCTTAAGGACGGGGTGTCTGGTGCGGCCTCTTCCGCAGACCTTACTGCTATCGCGGGACACATCGCGGCTGAATATCCCCACTCCAACCGCGATCGAAACGCAATGGTAATACCCCTCGTTGATGCGATCCTGGGAGATGTCCGGCCGATCCTCGTTGCACTACTGGCCGGATCAGGGCTCCTGTCACTGATTGGCTTCGTCAATGTCTCGAATTTGCTTCTGGTGCGGGCGGAAGGGCGCCGACGTGAGATTGCTGTACGTGAAGCGCTAGGTGCTGGGCGCACCCGACTCGTTCTTCAGTTTGTCGTAGAGGGCTTCCTGCTGGCAGTTTTAGGTTGCTGTATTGGCTTGTTACTTGCAGGATGCCTACTCAGAGTTCTACCCCGGCTGATTCCCACAACGTTATTCGGCACTATGCCTTATCTGGAAAACCTCCATATCAATTTGCATCTTCTAGCCTTTGGTTGCGGAGTTTCCATCGTCGGTGGTCTTCTCTTTTCCGCAGGCCCGTCCTTGCAGCTCTGGGTCTCCGACATGCAAGAAGGCTTGACGGAAGGCGGCCGCACAGCCGCAGGCAGAAGTTGGCGGCGGGTGGGTAAAAGCCTGGTGGTGGTCGAGCTTGCCATTACAGTGGTGCTGTTGGTAAGCGCTGGCCTCTTGGCCAAGAGCTTTTACCGCTTGTTGCATGAAGACATTGGCATCTCGACCGACAATCTTGCGATCTTAAAGGTCTCCCAAACAGGCTCTCCAACAGATTCGGAGAATGTCTCCCTAGCGCGAAGAGTCATAGCAGGCATGCTGGCCCTCCCCGGGGTCACTTCGGCGGGTGTTTCTTCACAGCTCGCTATTGCGAGCGGCGAAGCTTACGTATCGTATGTCAATTATTTTCGCATCGTTGGCAGGCCGGTCATCGGCAGCGGTAACGAGGCGACCCAGCGAAGCGCAGGTGTAGGGTATCTGGAAACCCTCCAGGCACGACTTCTCGAGGGTCGGTATTTCACCGAACAGGACGACAACGCTCGGCCCACCGTGGCAATCATTAACCAGACCATGGCAAAGCACTGGTTCAATGGTGAAGATCCAGTGGGAAAGCGGCTGGTCGGAGTAATCGCCGGGGATAAGCCTATGGAGATCATCGGTGTAATCGGCGATATCAAGGAAGGGCCGCTCGATGCTAAGCCAATCGCGGGTATCTATTTGCCCTACAACCAAGCCGCATCGGACAATTTCTATGTCACGGTGCGGGCCAACAGGTCTGCATCAAGCCTTCTCCCGTCTATGGCCCAGACGATTCGCGATATTGACCGGGGGCTGATAGCGGATGGCGAAGAGACGATGTCAGAACGCGTTGACAACTCTCAATCGGCCTACATGCATCGTTCTGCCTCTTTGGTGCTCGGAACTTTTGCTGCACTCGCGCTACTCCTCGGAACGATCGGCCTCTACGGAGTCATTGCTTACACTGTCGGTCAACGCACGCGAGAGATAGGGGTACGTATGGCCCTGGGTGCACAGCGGGCATCTGTCTACCGGCTCATGCTGGTTGAGGCGAGCTGGATGACAGCTCTCGGCATCACAGGCGGCATACTCTGCTCCTTTGCTACCAACGGCCTCCTGCGCACTATGCTTTTTGGCGTCAGTCAGCGAGATTCTGGAACGACGATATTGGTGGTGTGTGTGATTGCGCTGTCTGCGCTGCTAGCTACTTTCATTCCTGCTCGTCGCGCCGCGTCAATCGATCCGGCAACGGCTCTGCGCACGGAGTAGCCTCACACGCTGACTACGTCGAAGGAATCTTCAAATAGCGATAGACGGCATGCGTTCAGTTTCTGTGAGATCGCCAATGCACGCATTGAGCGCCTGGAAGCCGCAATCCATAATTCCGGGCGAGTGACCGCCTAACCGTCAGTTACTACTTGTGTAACAACCCGGTAGGAATCCATCTCGTCTCGAATTTTTAGTACCGGAATGACGGCTAGGGTCCAGGTTTCCAGAACCGAGTTGGACAGGCTCGTTGGCATGTCCCATCCGCGTTTCTCGGGACTGATGTGACCCACGTTTCACAATCGAGTGACAACTGCGTCCCGCGCCATCGCTACGATGTTCCTTATTCACTTACAAACAGGAGATCCATCATTGAACTCAAATCCAGAAACCGAAATCAACGACCTGTTTTCGCGATGGGTGAGCGCAGTTCAAGCCGAAGACCTTGCCGGAATTCGCGCCAATCATGCATCCGATATGTTGATGTACGACGTCCCGCTACCGTTTGCCTCTCGAGGTCTGGACGCATATATGGAGACCTGGAAACTCTTCTTTCCCTGTCAAGCCAGACCCATTGAATTCCGCTTTGAAGAGACCCAGATTACCGCAGGCAAAGACGTCGCTTTTGTCACAGCCATTGGACACTGTGGCCATATGGAGTTAGGAGAAAAGACTGATCTGAAATTCCGCCTCACGATGGGGCTTCGGAAAGACGGTGACAAGTGGCTCATCGTTCATGAGCATCACTCTATACCCGCACAAGATTAGTCTCCAATGCGGCCCAAAGAGAGGGCTGGCCTTGAAGAACCCGAAATCGGGCGTCGAAACCGGGATGTTCGCTGACTACCGCAGAATTTATGCGTCATAAATTCATGGCAGAACTGTCCTACGGAACCGGCGGAACTTTCTTCCACAACAATAATGATCTTGAGAACGGGCTGAAGAGTTTGGCGGCCGCGCCGCAGTATCTGTATTTGCTCCAAGTCTCGCTCGAGGACGTGAAGCCCACAGGCACGTATCGCCGCTTGCAAGTGAAGGTCGACCAACACGGCCTGGATGTGCAGACCCGCCGGGGGTCTTTTTGCGCCCAAGGCGACGAACCGCAAACAATCGGGAGCCACGGCAGACGATCGGAAGAATTAGAAACGCGATCAGGAGTTTCAGGATCAGGAGTTTCGGTCCTCGGTACTATCTCAGCTCAAGGACGGCGAAGTGATCGGCGTAGTCGATGAAGACGCTCCGGAAGAGCCCCGTAGGCAGGACACCGTCGAACCCCTTTACAAGGGCATCCTTTTGGGTGCCAGCGAGCCTAAAGAAGCGCACGCGAGACAATTCGAGCGAGCCGATCTTCACGTCCTGTGCTGGCAAGGCAAAAAAGATCCGCTGCCCTCCAATCACACCGTGGCCGCGTAAAACCGCGTCTTGGGACGGCGGCAGGGCCATGTAGTCAGCGGTGTTGTAAAGGATTGGCGCATTCGTACCGGAGTCGAGCAGCATCCGAATGGGCCGCACCCCTTCGGATAGACGGACCGTAATGATGAGTAAGCCGGGCAGCGCGACGACGTCCTCTGGCTTAGTCAAGGCAACCAGAGGGATATGCGGCCCTTTCACGGCTGTGCGCATCGCGGCCGAGTTGTCGAGGCAGAGCACGCTGTGCGCGTTGTCGATCAATGCGTCAAAGTGTTCAAGGAAATCCTCACCGAGAATGCCTTTAATTTTCAGATCGGAGAAACGGAGGTTCAGCAGGTCATAAACGAGCACCTTCTGGCGGGCAACAGTGTGGGACCCGGCTTCGACCAGATCGAGTTGGGCGAGGGAAGCGGACTCACTAGATCCGGCGCCTGCGACCAGGACCGCCCCCTGAGTATCCAAATGAAGTTCAGTGGCGAGAGTGGGATCGATCATCGTGATCTGGGTACCGCTATCCAACAGGAAATTGTAGGGTCCGGCATGGTTGACGGATACTGACAAAACGATCTGGTAGCGGTTGACGAGGCGGAAGGGTACACTGGCGGCATTATTTCCGGGGCAATGGGTTTCTGCTGCAGGCGCGGGAACGATGGTTGTGGCGAGAACCAAGGAAGCGAACCACCTGAAGGTTGTCATTGCAAGAGCTCCTCAGCCGCGTTGGCTGAAGGAACTCTGGGCGCGTGGTTCTAAGTGGTCTCGATGGGCTGGTGATTAATTTCCCGGCGCTGATGAAGAGCTTCCTAGGGAGGATTATGAATTTGTGATGGTTAGTAAGTCCTTTGTTTTCCGCTTCGACGACGTGGAGGTTCGCGAGCGGGAGTTCACGCTCCTCAAGGCGGGCAAGGTGTTGACAGTCGAGCCGAAGGCGTTTCGCGCCCTCTTGTTCCTGCTGCACAATCCGCAAAGGCTGATCTCGAAGGAAGAACTGCTCAATACCGTCTGGGACGATGCTGCCGTAACAGAGGGATCCCTGACGCGCTGCATCTCGCTGCTGCGTAGCCGGCTGGGAGATGACATCAACAAACCGCGCTATATCGCCACCGTGCCGACCGTGGGGTATCGCTTCGTTTGTCATGTAGAAGTGGCAGAAGACTCCCCGGCCACTCCGAATACTATGACAGCCGATAGCAGTGTCGAAGCGATGCCGATAGGCCCGAGGGCCAATTCAGAATCCATCATGCGTTCGCGTTGGTTGCCAGCTTTTGCGATAGCGGGCGCCTTGCTCGCCGCATTTCTGCTGATTGCATGGTGGCATTCGTCGAGATCGAGCCCAGTTGTGGATTCCATTACGCAACTCACCGACGACGGCCAAATCAAGAGTGGCAGATTGGCGACCGATGGCATACGGATCTATTTCAACGAAGGGCCGCCGCTGAGCCAAAAGATTGGTCAGGTATCCATTAAAGGTGGCCCCACTTTACGTGTTGAATCCAGGCTCGTTAACCCTTCGATTGCGGCAGTCACGCGAGATGGTTCCGAACTCATAGTCCAGGCTGGCGGTGGCACCAATCTTGCTTATCCTCTATGGGCAATGCCTCTCCCCGCCGGCGAGCCGCGCCGCCTCGGGAGTGTGGAAGCCGATGCGGCCGGTATTTCGCAAGACGGCCACGTCTTGTTCGCGGTAGGCAAGGACCTGTTTATTGCTAACGAAGACGGCTCCAATCCGCGAAAGCTGAGCTCGCTTCCGGGAAGAGTTGCGTCTATCGAGACTTCGCCTAACGGTCAACGAGTTCTTCTCGAACTCGACACCAAGGACGACAGCACCTTCGACACCTTCGAAATGGCCGCCGACGGCGCCGGAGTCCGGGAGATCCGCACCGCCAGCCGGGATGAATGTTGTTTTCATTGGAGTTGGGATGGAACGTCTGTCCTGTACTCAGCCAGGGCCGGAAGCCGGTGGGACATTTGGACACTTCCTGTTGACGCAGAACTTTTTAGCAATTCAACAGGGCCAAGCCGCGTCACAATGGGACCTCTGTCATTCTCGAGGGGTGCCATTGCGAGTCGGGATAATAAGCAAATCTTTGCAATCGCTTCAAAGCAGCATGGCGAGTTGCTCCGCTATGACTTGAACCTGCATCAATTTCTGCCGCTCCTGTCTGGGATTTCGGCGACAGATGCGACCTTTTCTAATGACGGCCAGTGGGTAGCGTACCTCTCGTACCCGGACCATACAGTTTGGCGCAGCCGCAGCGACGGAAGCGATCGTATGCAGCTGACGTTTCCCCCAGTAGAAGCGCAAACCCCTTTCATTTCGCCGGACGCTACAAGGGTGGTTTACACAACTGATTCCGGCTCCTTTTTGATTGATATGGACGGAGGGTCGCCACAGCAGATCTTCGAGGCGGGTATTAATCCCATGTGGTCGCCTGACGGCAAGAACATTGTCGTCACCATTCCTTCTACCGGCAACAATTACTCGATGCAGATTATCGATACACGGACAGGGAAGGCCTCCTTGGTTCCAGTATCGGACCATAAGGGCGGCGCTTTTTGGCTCGACCAACAAACCCTGCTGGCCTGCAATGCAACACAAACCAAACTCCTGAGGTTCGATCTCAACACTAAGAAATGGACCGATTTTCTAGCCGGGACGTTCGTGCATTGGATCAATTCGCCTGATCGAAAATTTGTTTATATCGCAACTGGTGGCACCGAACCGAGTATTCAGAGGGTTCAAGTCAGCGACCGGCAGGTGGAAACCATTGTTAGCCTGAAGGAGTTTGCCGGCGTCTCGAATTTTGGCTGGACTCAACTTCGGGTCGCCCCGGACGGTTCTCCCGTGTTGACACGCGCACTTGACACCGAAGAAATCTATGCCCTGCAAGTACGGTGACACGGATGCCGATTGTATCCACCAGTCTTTTGGGTCTTCTCCAAGAGTTTCAGGACAGAAATAACCCCCAAGGAATGAGACGGTCTAACCGGATCCAGCTTGAAGCCATTTGACAATTCCCTAAGCAAGAAATTCATCAATTCATCTGATGATCAATTTTGTGGCGTTTGCTGTAGGGAAATGGAGGGCTGGAGATTGGCCTGCGCCCTACCTCTGCTCGCCAATGTTGCAGCTGGGCAGGACGCTGCGCTCAGCATCACCTTCCAGGATGAAGCGACGCGGCATTGCCGCGCTGAAGGTCCTCTTTAGGGCATAGAAATCGAGAAGTGGGAGTACGCTTGGCCCGAAGGAGTATGTTTGAGCTCGGAGTTTTGCCCGATTGCTACTCGCTAGCAGACCGGACCCTCGCTTGTTTCTTGTTTCTTGACTTTCTTAAGCAGAGGGATGATATTTCGGCCCTGGCAAGGCCATCTGCTTTCCCGGAGCCGCCTACGGTGAAACTCAAATACCAAGTAGTCATTTATCTTCTTAGCTACGGATTTGCGACCCTAGGTCAGAACTCCGTCACTATGACGCCTCCGGCCCAGCCGCTAGCATTGGCGGATGTAGTCCAGAAGATCAATACTTCGATTGTTCGCGTTACAGCCACCTTTTCATATCAGGAACAAGAAGACCCAAATCAGACATCTGACCTTCGCAGGGGCCCCTTCGACCTTTCAGCCCCGATGCACGAAGGTCCAAACGAGACACTCACCTGGACGACCGGAGGAACGGGGTTCATGATCGACTCCGATGGACACATAGCTACGGCGAACCATGTGATTAGCCCGCGCTTTAATCAGCAAGCGGCAGAAAATGCCCTAAAGAAAGCGGGAAGAACATTAGTACCAGGATCATTCCATGGCGTCATAATAACGATTTTCGTGCAAGGTCCGCACATTGAGCAGCACGCCCACGGTAATGAGTCATACGATGAAGCGGCGAAGGTCTTCAAACAAGACGAACGGCTTGACATCGCCATACTAACCTGCCGCAGGAACTTGCTTAACAGGTTTTCGGACCTAATTCCGCCGCGCAGTCTACCCGAGTTTCAGAAGGACGCCCCTCATTCCGGGGACTCAGTTTCGGTCACTGGATTTCCAACAACAGGCGAACCTGACGCGGGATACCTGACAACAAATACAGGAATTGTGTCCAATTCAATCTTCAAGGATGCTCGAGGCAGAACTTTCTATCTAGCCGATGTTGGCGTGAATCATGGTGACAGCGGTGCGCCCGTCTTCATCAATACGAGTGGGCGAATAATAGGATTGGTAGATGCCTATGTCAACGCAACAAATAGCGGAAACCCAGGTCGCATAGAAATAATCCCAATACCACAGATACTCGAGTTGCTTCCCTCCACTGCTCGTTAGCAATGTAGCGAATACTCGTAGTCTCGCTGAATAGCGTTTCCCGCTCTCCGCGGACCGCTGGACAGAGCCGTACATGTCTTGAAGATTCGGCTTTCTCGTGAACTGTCTCGCTCCCGCCTCCGCACGCGGGTTAGTCCAAACCCAGGGGTTGCGGTGGCGACCCAAGCTGGCCGTTCGGGAGCTGGCGAAGGAACCATGAAGGCAGGCCGCCGGCAATCGGCCCGGTTGAGTCGTGAAGGCCGCATAATTCTTGGCGATCTGGCCCTTTCTGCCAGGCGATTGCGCTTATATGAGTGAGGCGGTTGGTGAGACGCCTTCCACAAGGAGAAATGTACACATGAACGCGCTCGCTGTCGTCACCGGGGAACAGGGCTTGGAATTCTTTGCGTTCGATGCGTCTTACGTCGAGAAACTTCGAGCGGGAGATGCGCATATAGAGGGACACTTCGTGAACTACTTCAGCGAGCTGATCCGTCTCAAGCTACGCTCGCGCTTGAATTCCAAGGAAGCAATTGAAGATGTCAGGCAGGAAACCTTCATGCGCGTACTGACACTGTTGCGCGGCAAAGGTGGCCTGCGGCAGCCGGATCGATTGGGACCCTTCGTCAATTCGGTTTGCAACCATGTCTTGTTCGAGCACTATCGTTCGCAAAAAAGAACAGAGGCGACGATCGGCAACGAAGTGGAGGCCACCATTGCTGGCCGCGAACCAAGTGCGCTAAGTCTGCTGGAAGCCAAGGACACCGAGCGAGTGGTTCGCCAGATTCTCAACCAGTTGCCTCATCGCGACCGGCGTCTGCTTCAGTCGGTGTTGCTGGAAGAACGCAACAAAGATGAGGTTTGTGCCGAGTTCGGCATCACCCGCGACTATTTAAGAGTGTTGTTACACCGTGCCAGGCAGTCGTTCAAGTCGTGCTATACAAGCCGGTTTGGTGCGAGTTAAGGTGCACCGGCAACGCGCTGGAGTTTTTGCTTGCGTTTGTTCAGGCAGATTGGGAGTTTCAGGACTGGGAGTTTCAGGGCTGCCCCGCCACGCGTGGCACTGCTCGGTCTTCGTGGGAAGCCATCCCCGTGATTCGTCGCACATGTGGATGTACGCCTTACTATGGTGCGCTAGCCGCAGGATTCACCGGTCACCGTTTCCACCTTGCAGCCGATGAGATAGCAAGACGCGAAGTATCACATCCTGCTCCGTGAGGATACGCAGACCAGCTCTGCTCGTTTCCAAAGACGGAGCGAGAATGACACAGAACGAGGAGACCACATGGCTGTGACCGATTCGCATACCTTGAAACGGCTAAGAGACGAAGAAGGCCTGGCAGAGCAGCAGGGCAGGCAAGCGTTGAACATCGCAGCGATACTGAAGAATCATCCACAGTATGATGCCGCCCGGCAGAAGGCTGACGCTCTTCTGGCCAAGGCGTCAGGATTGCGTGAACAGATTGTCAAGATCGAAACCCAATGACCTGGCTCACTTTGATCTTCTTAGGTTCCGATAGAACAGCCGCTCCGCTTGGACCATAAGCCGCGCGTGAAGTCGGGAAACTTGACCGGCGCGCTCCCTTGCGCCACAGAGACTTTGCTGAGAGGCGCCGGAGCGGACCAGGCGGCGCCGTCGTACACGTCCATATCGGGCGGCAGCCCTTCGCGGAAGCACTGCAGCAAGCGATAGATCATGATGAAGTCCATGCCGCCGTGGCCACCGGACGTGCGCGCCATCTCGCCCTGCTCGGCCCACAAGGGACTCTCATAGTCCTTCTTATATTGGTCGAGGGTTCCCCACGCTTCCCCACCCGCTTGACCGTCAAGATAGATGCGCGGCGGATAGTCGACAAAGACGCCCTTAGTGCCGCTGATCATGTTGATACGGTCATAGGGTCGAGGATTGGAGGTATCGAATTTGAGCGTAATGGTCAGCCCGGATGCTGTCTTGATCAGGGAGACGTTCATATCGCCGTTCACATACTTCTCTTTCCACTTGGGATCGCCCTGCGGCGTGTGGGCTTCACGATAGGCAGCCAGGCCGCGGGGCGGAGTGCTCATCGAGACCATGTAGTCGAAACGGTCGCCGCGGTTGATGCTCATGTAGTTGGCTACCGGGCCCAATCCATGCGTGGGGTAGAGATTGCCATCGCTCTGCGTATGGAATGCGCGGCGCCATAGGCCCTCCCCTTTGTTAGAGAACATCTCCTCACGCAGATCGTGGAGGTAGGCCGCCTCGCCATTGAGCAGAGTCCCCAACATCCCGCGACGCACCATGTTGAGCACCAAGGTCTCGGTATAGCCGTAGCAACACTCTTCGAGCATGATGCAGTGGCGGCGCTTCTTCTCCGAAGTGTCGACCAGCTTCCACAGGTCTTCGAGGGTGTAGGCCAGGGGCACCTCAACGGCAGCGTGCTTGCCATTCTCCATGGCGGAAAGGGCCATCGGCGTATGCCAATTCCACGGGGTGGCAATGACGACCAGATCAAGATCGTTTCTGGCCGTGAGCTGCTCGTAGTCATGGGGACCCTTGGTATAGAGCTGAGGCGCCTTCTGCCCGGCCTTCTCCGTCAACTGGCCTGCATGCTCTGCCTTCTCCGGCACAACATCGCAGATGGCAACCACTTGCGCATTCTGGGCCAGGAACCAACCGAGCAGACCTGTGCCTCTGCCGCCAACGCCGATGAACCCAATGCGCGGATTCTTGGTGACCTCGAACGGGACACCGATCATTGATTGGCCAGGAGACGGATGCGGCGTATCCGCAAAGGCATAGTTATCGAGCTTGAGGGCCGCGGTAACCATGGCGCCAAGCTGCAGAAACTGCCGCCGGTTGGGCGGGAGAGAAAGGTCGGATGAGTCGTCTTTCACGAGAGTTCCTTTGTTAGTGAATGCTCATATGCGGAGGAAGATTTTGCGCCGGTACATCCAGAAGAGAAAGAGCCAGTAGATGAACAGAATAGTGGCGCCCAGCAGCAAGGGCTGCAATCCTGGGCCGAGCAGAATAGAACGGCTTTGGTCCCAGGTTGGTGAGGAGATTGCTCTTGATGAACTCCTCCCACATGTGGGCAATGAGGTAGGCGGCGATCGAGTTTGTGCCTACCACGATGAGGGGAAAGGCCCAGCCGCGCCGCTGCTTCGACATCGATGACCCAGCTGAACGCGGCTAAGACGAGGAAGCATATGCCTCCACTGAAGAGGGTCCAGCTTGGCGTCCAGATGCGCTTGACGATGGGGCAAATTCCGGTGAAGTGAAGAAAAACGCCGACCGCGAGCAGAATGACGCCGGCGATGACGAACTTGCGGATCGGCTGCTTGGGCGCCGAAGCCACAAACCATTGTCCCGCGAACAGGCCGAGGATCATGGTGCCCAGCGTGGGGATGAAACTCAGAGTCAGGTAGCCGCCATCGTTGAAGACGAAGGGTGTGGGCGCGCGGAAAGAGGTTGAGGAACCACAGATCGAAGGCCTGGCCGAGATTGCTGTTCTTGTTCCAATGGGCGCGGAAGCCGGTGTACAGATGATGCCAATCCGACGGGAACGCCGACCGCGGCATAGTTGAAGTTCGGACCCGGAAGAGGATAGAGCGCCCACGCCAGCCAGTAGCCAAAGAGGATGGCGCCAAAGGCGATCCACTGGTCGCGCGTAGGCCGGAAGGCCAGCAGGAAGAGGAAGGTATAGCCCAGGCCGATTTGGGTGAGCGTGTCTTCAAAGGTGAAGTTGGTCTGGGTGCTGGTTGATGGAGCGGAGAAAGATGCCGAGCGCGATCAGCAGAAAGGATCGCCAGATGGTGTGGGCCAGCATCTTGGGAAATCCAGCACCTTTTCTTTGCCGGCTCCTGATGGAGTAGGGGAGGGCCACGCCGACCAGGAAGGAGAAGGAGGGCTGGATCATGTCATGCACGGAACAGCCAGCCCATTCTGTGTGGCTCTGGTTGAAGGCACAGAATCCTCCAGAAGAGGCTGTCATGGTAGTATGCCGTAGACCTTCGTAAACTGCATCACTTCACCCATCATCAGCAACATGACCAAGCCGCGATATGCGTCCACGGCGAGATTACGCACCGCAGTGACGTTGTCGAGGGGACGGAGTTTGGTGGTAACAACGGTCTCGGGTTTGCTACCGTGGCCTCTTGCGCGTGCAATACCTGATGCATCGTAGGCTCCGCGTAACATGCCTGACCGATGTTCTTACGCCATACGCCGATGCAGGCAGTCGGCGGGATGGCGGCGCAGGCGCCGGACGGACGAGATTCGAGCAGGGCCATCGCAATGCGCCGTCGATATGAGCTATGATCCTATCGTTTAATTACGGTTTGTCAACTATTTCTTTCACTTAGGGTGACTTTATGCTGCGTTTACGATGGGGCGCTGATGGCCGACGGGTAGGCCGCTCTGAGAGCTTAAGTCCTGCTGCACTTCACTTTTGCTTGTTGACGCTTAAGATAGACTGTCTTTGAATCGCAAGACAGCGAAAGGCATGCGAAATCGAACATGGCGAAGGGCCGCTCAGTATCGAACCGCGCTTGAAGAAACCCTTCCCCACGGCTTAGCCACGGAGGACTCCGCGCCGCCGCGTCCCCAGGACGGGATGATGGCCGAGGAGCGGCGGACGCAGATCCTGCAGATTGTGCGCACCGAGGGCCGGGCGCGGGTGAATGAACTGGCGAACCGGTTCAGCAGTTCTGCGGTTACCATCCGCAACGACCTCAACGAACTGCACCAGCGCGGGCTGGTGTTGCGTTCCCACGGCGGCGCGGTCCTTCCAGACACGATTCTGCGCGAATCGCCGGTGCACGAGCGCCTGAAGACCCACTCGGAAGAGAAGCGGCGTATCGGCGCGATTGCGGCCACCCTCATCAACGATGGCGAAACCATCATTCTTGACTCCGGCACGACCACCCTGGAGATTGCCCGCCAGATCAAGAATAAGCAGGGCCTGCAGGTGATTACGAACGGAGTGAACATCGCGGCCGAGTTGCTGGATGCGCGGGAAGTGCAGACATTTATTGTGGGCGGCACACTGCGCGTCGACTCGGCCTCGATCGTCGGGCGCTCAACGGAGGAGATGTTCGAGCAATTCTCCGCCGACAAGCTGTTTCTCAGCGGCGCAGGCTGCGATCCGGACTTCGGGGTAAGCGGCGCAAACCTGGAGGAGACCATGGTGAACCGTGCCATGCTGCGCATCGCGCGGGAAATCATCCTGGTGGCTGACGCCAGCAAGTTCTCCAAACGCAGCATGGTGCGTATCGCGCCGTTTTCAGAGATCGACACAGTGATCAGCGACACCGGCCTGCGCGAAGAGATGCAAGAGAAGGTGCGCGGGCATGGGTTGCAATTTGATTTTGGCGTGATGGGATAGGGGTTTAGCTCAGCAATACCTCAGGGGCTTAAAGAGACTGTTGAGTGCCTGGTAGTCCCGCAGAGCCTGCCGTGCCTGCGGAAACTGCTGCTTCCCGGGCAGGAGGAGGGCATCCCATTCAGCGGCTACGCAAGTCACAGACTCTCGGATGACAAAGCATTTATGGATGGCCCGATAGCTTGCTGGGGCGAGATAGGGGCGGGCACAGCTTGAAGCGAAGGGCGGGGTCTGCCCAAAATGTGGGGGTTCTGCACCAGTGACCCGAATCCTGCCGAAAGAGTTGAGATGAGAAAGATCTATTGATCCGCCCCTTGGGGCGTGCCAGGGACGGCGGCCCTGGGTTGAGGTTTGGTTTCAGGAATGCGATGTTCCTGTCTTGGTTTCCGTAGAGGTGGGCAGCTAAGTCCTTTGTTTTACGAAGGTGCTCAAATTTTATTTTTCCCGCCCCCATAAGCGATTCAGGGGAAAGGTATTTGCCAACTGCTGGTCCTGGTTGGACGGTATTACAGCTCCGTTTTGCCGTCCAGGGTTTTGGAAAAAAAGATGTGGATGCAGGGTAGTGGAACTACGGAAGTGGGAGCCCCCTGTTCGCAGGAGATCGACGCTTCAGCTCGCGAAAAGAGTTGCACTCAACCAATAGGGCGATAAGAGTCTGCGTGAGAACTGCAGGGTCGTCCCCGCGGGTCCGTATCGGATAGAAGAACAGCCGGAGTTTTCTCCGCAGCCTTCTGCCGCGATTCCTATGCTCAGCGGCCAGCGTGGATCGTGACCCCTTGAACCACGCGGGTGATCACGCCATCAGGACTCGGGTTGTCAGGGTTCAGGCCTAAGCCACGGCTCAGGTGGTATCCGAGGAGCTGCGGAATCAGGATTTCAAAAGGGGTCCGCATATCGTCTGGCGCCTCGGGGAGAACGGCAGGGATAACGTCGTCAAACAGGCTGCCGTCCTCGACCGTGCCGGCGATGCCTACGGAATAGCCGAGCCGCTTCGTTCGAAGCTCCTGGATCAGGTCTATCTCGTAGAGACGGCGCACGGGGTCGCTCGAGAGCAGGCACAGGACAAGCGTATCGCCTCTGAGAAAGGACATGGGACCGTGGCGAAGACCGAGATAGGTTTCGGTAACCACGGGGAAATGTCCCGCCGGTCATTTCCAGTATCTTGAGCCCGGCCTCACGCACCCAGCCCAGCAAGGGAGACGAAGATAACACCACGATGCGGTCGCGCACGCGAGCGGCTATGCGATGGCACTCCTTATCTATGGCAGGCAACAGCGACTGGGCACGCTCACTCGCCAAATCGGCGGTGCGCGCCGCGATCTGGGGCTGCGCTAACGACAGTCCGGCCAGGACAAGATTGGAAAATGAGCCAGTCATCACCAGGCTGCGATCGTTGGTGCGCGGATCCAGGACGATGAGCCCATTCAACCCGGATTGCACCAATGAACTCTCCTGGTTGCAGGTGATGGCGAGCTGAAGAATTTTCGGACGAAGGGTGCGAACCCGCTCGACGACTGCAGCACTCTCCGGGCTATTGCCGGAGCGGGCAAGGGAGATAACGGCATCTACATCGACCAGGTATCGCTCGGGATCGATGAGAAGGTCAGTGGTAGGGACGGCAACGGCGCGTGGCCACGCGGAAACCACGGCGGACGCTGCGTAGGCCGAACTCCCGGCGCCCGTCAACAATACGTGAGCCTTCTCGAAATCCAGATGCAGCTGCCCGGAAGCTGCGCGAACGCGAGCCACAGTTGAGGGCCAAAGGAGAGGCTGCTGAAAAATTTCCTGCAATGTGTATGCGGGTTCGTCGGGGCGGCCAACTGCAGCGGCCACTGATTGAGATTCTGGCATTGCTCGGGAACTCCATGACTATTCTGTCAGAGGGCATTCAGACGTTAGCGATCCACCCTGAGTTGCTGCGGAAGTATATCGTAAGCATCCGTAAACACCAAACCCTTAATTGATAACTATCGAAGATGGCGGCCTGGACGATCCCCATCGCGACTCTAAGCGCAGTTCATTCGATGAAATCGGGTGCCCCAATGGGCTCGCAAACCCATGCAGGATGCGCCGGCTCCGCGATGACCGCAGCACCGAGCCGGTTTCGATTGCTTGCCCTACCCTGTATCTGAAAATCTTCTTGACTTCCGATTAACAAGCGATCAATACTGCAACCCTACGAAACGATATATTTCGTAATTCACACGGCAGTATTCGTAAGGCCCCGCACCTACCCTAGCGCACCAAGCCCCGGGACACGCAGTTCAGTGTTTTGCACAAACAATCCATCAAGGGTTTCAGGAGAGCTCCATGTCACACAGTCCGATCAACTGCAAAGTGGCTCGTCTTTGTACCCTCTTCTCGTTGGTTCTGATTCTGCCCGCAATGGCCCTCGGTCAGGTGGATACGGGTTCCATATCCGGAACGGTACGGGACACCAGTGGTTCCGTGATACCCGGCGTCAACGTGACCCTTACGAATTCAGGCACCGGGCAGTCGATTTCGACGACGACCAAATCGGCTGGAGAGTACACGTTCTCACCGGTGAGGATCGGGCATTACTCCGTGTCAGCGGAAATGACCGGTTTTGAAAAGATACAACAGAACAATGTCAACGTAGACGTGCAAGAAAAGGTGCAAGTCGACCTCTTGATGACCTTGGGAAAGACCAGCGAGACGGTGACGGTGGACGCTGCGCCCCCCGCGCTGCAAACGCAGGATGCATCGGTGGGACAGGTGATTGGGCAGCAGGCGATTAACGACCTGCCATTGAATGGGCGCAACTATACCTTTCTGGCCCAACTTGCAGCAGGTGTTAACCAGGGCCAGCAAGACACGCGGGGCTTGGGCAGCAGCGGAGCTTTCTCCGCCAACGGTCTGCGTCCGGCGCAAAATAATTACTTGCTCGACGGAATTGACAACAATTCCAACCTCGTGGATTTTCTCAACGGGACGAATTATGCCATTAAGCCCCCGGTGGATGCGATCCAGGAATTCAAAGTCTCAACCAACGATTACAGCGCGGATACCGGTCGTTCCGCCGGCGCCGTTTTGAATGCCACGATCAAGTCAGGTACGAATCAATTTCACGGGGCGGCATGGGAATTCTTTCGCAACGATGCCCTGGACGCCGCTAATTATTTTGAAAATGCGAATGGGCTGGCGAAAGGCAGGTTTCAGCAGAACCAGTTCGGGGCCACGCTGGGAGGCCCGATTATTCATAACAAGACTTTCTTCTTCGTAGATTACGAAGGCACGCGTGCCAACCAGGCGATCCCCTATACCAGCACTGTTCCTACCCCAACCGAGGTTAGCAGTGGTTTTACAAACTTTTCGGAGTTGCTGGGTCAGGGAGGCACAGTAACGGACATACTGGGCCGGAGTTTTGCGCTGGGTCAAATCTTCGACCCTTCCACGACGCGCGCTATCTCCTGCGGCGTTCAGGATCCGGTATCAGGGATTACCGCTCCCTGCCCTTCGGGTACGACGACCGGATCGAACATAGGCTATGCGCGCGAGATCTTTGCCGGCAATATATTGCCTGCGGGCCGGCTGGAAGCCAATTCAATCGCCCTGGCAAAACTCTATCCTGCCGCAAACAACGCGGGACTCTTCAATAACTATGGATCGAATCCGATTTCGACGAATACCGTCGACCAGATGGATGCTCGCGTCGACCAAGCGTTCGGCACCAAAGATAATATTTTCGGGCGCTTCAGTTACGTGGACAATCCACAATTCATTCCCGGTCCGTTCGGCGGGATAGCGGACGGAGGATCATTTTCTAGCGGGAACCAACAAGCGACGACCTACAGTGCGGCACTGGGCGAGACGCACGTGTTTTCACCGAACTTAGTGAATGAGGTTCGCCTCGGCTACAACCGGCTCAGTGTGACGCGGCTGCAACCCAATGCCGGTACTCCTGGCATCCCCGCTCAGTACGGCATTCCGGGAGTGCCCGAAGGCGAGTCAAACGGTGGCCTGGGCGGTATCTTCCCCTCAGGACTTGGGAACCTTGGCAGCAGTGGATACTTACCCTCGATCGAACTAAGCACCAACACCCAAATTTCGGACAACGTGACCAGAACGATGGGACGCGAAACCTTCAAGGTAGGATTCCAGTGGCAACGGTTGGGATTCGCGATTCTTCAACCTCCCAACGGCAGAGGCAGCTGGTCCTTCAGCGGCCTCTACACCGAAGTGCCCACCACTACGGGAGGCAACACAGGGTTGGCCCAGATGCTGCTTACGCCGATCCCCGGAACCGTAGCCGGGGCGGCCGACTATGTTGGCGGTGCCGACAGCATAAGTGATTCTAACGTCGCGAATACCTCCATGAAACATAACTACCTCGCGGGTTATTTCCAGGATGATGTTAAGGTCACGCGAAAGCTCACTCTCAACCTGGGTGTGCGATACGAATATTTTGGACAGTTGATTGCAAAGTATGGGGCACAGTCCAATTTTCTACCTGGCGGGGGAGCCAACGGGTCATCGGATTTTCTGATAGCTCAGGCGGGTTGCAGCACACCGCTCTCTCCAGACTTTCGCGCGGCGGCAGCCCTGGACAACATAAACATAGTCTGCTCGAGTCAACCAGGGCTTGGGGTATCGCAAAAGGGCAATTTTGCGCCTCGCGTCGGATTCGCGTACCAGGTTACGCCGAAGTTAGTGGCTCGTGGCGGATATGGAATCTTCTACGGGGGCTTCGAGAATTCAGTGGTAGAGACCTACGTTGACTTCCCTTTCCAATTCAACCTGAATTACCCTTACATGACGCCGAATGCGCCGATCACCTTCTCCAATGGGGCGATTGGTACCCTCACCACAGGCCTCACCGCGATCTCGTTGAATTCAGCGCAAGTCGAACCCGGAGGCGTAGGATTCCTCGGTGAGGACTACCACTTGAAGACCCCTAATACCCAGGGTTATAACCTGACGTTGCAATACCAACTCACGACCAATGACACCCTCCAGGTCGGCTATATAGGAAACACAGTGCATCACCTCGGGAGCTACGTCAACCCGAACACACCGAGAGAGATTTTGCCTCCTGGATTGAATTCATTAGCCTACTCGCCGTATCCCGACTTTTCGGGAATGACCTACACAAGTTTTGGCACCAACAGCCACTACAACGGGCTGCAAACAAATTATGAGCACCGGTTTAGTCAAGGGCTCTATGTTCTGGGTAATCTCACGTGGTCCAGTTGTATGACCGACGCCGCGGACGTTCTAAATCAGACCGCGATAACTGGATATCGGGCACCGTTTCTGCCTGGCTTCGGCAAGCATGGCGACTTCGGGCGATGCGAGTTCGACACCCAGAAGGTGCTTCACGTGAGTGGGACCTACGAGTTGCCTATTGGCCATGACAGGCGCTTCCTGAGCAACGAGGGCAAGGTGGTGAACGCCATTCTCGGAGGTTGGGATACCAACGGGATTCTGACCCTCCAGGACGGACAACCCGGAACCGTCCCCTGCCCGATCACCACGACTTCAGGCTTTGGCTGCTATGCAGACAAAGTGCCTGGCCAGTATATTTATTCAGGTCCACACAATGTCGATCAGTGGCTCAATCCGAATGCGTACACTAACCCTCCGATAGCCACGACCATTGGTCAATCAGATTTCAGCCCACTGGGCGGGTCGCCGAGCAATTTCCGCGGACCCGGGTTCCATCGTTTCGACTTCTCGTTGTTCAAGCAGTTTGCTGTGACGGAGCGAGTCCGGGTAGAGTTCCGCTCGGAATTCTTTAACTTGACCAATCATCCCAACTTTTCACTGCCTGGGTTTGCGGGTAACGGCGTAGTAGCCGCCCCGGGGGCACTTAATTTCCTCAACACGACGAACTTCGGAAAAATCACTTCGGTGCGCGATGGTCAGAATGACCAGCGTGAAATCCAATTCGCGCTCAAAATCTACTATTGAGGACAGGGCGTCCGAATTTGCGGCAAACCCAGAATCGCCGTGGCGGACGCCTTCGTAAACCGCTCAAGGGGGTTCGCCCGTTAAGAGAAGGGAGAATCTCGTGTCAAAGCGCTGCCCGCACCTGGACAAGGTTCTTGGTCTCAGTGAGTCGATTTCTCGACGCGACTTTCTAGAGGGGGCGCTGGTTGCCTCAACCGGCTTGTTAGCGGCCTCTTCTCCCCTCCAACTTCTTGCTCAAGGAAACGTGGCCGAGGCGGCCGCCTGGAGTGGATACACCGGCGAGGGCGACTACAAAACCTCCGCCGGCAACAGCGAGCAGGTAGTACACAATGCTCACGCAGTTCGCGACGGTGGTTATGACAGCATCCCTTCCCAAGTCACTGACACCGGCGAGATCTACGATTGTGCCATCGTCGGAGGGGGCTTTTCCGGCTTGTCTGCGGCCTTATTTTTCCAGCAACGAGCACAGGCCAATCGCAACTGTATCGTCCTCGACAACGCGAGCATTTTTGGCGGTGTGGCAAAGCGCAACGAGTTTCTCGTCGATGGGCATCGTCTCTATGCTCCTCAGGCATCTGTGCACTTCCAGCCGCCTTATCCTGACAGCTTCTTAAGCGGAGTCTACCAATCCATGGGGCTGGATTGGAGCGCGTTCAAGTCGTACCAGGAGTGGCAGGGACCTTCTCCGGAGATCGCCTTATCAAGGAGCCCATACGGCGAAGGCAACATCAATGGCAAAGCTGCGTATGGCTTCTTCTTCGGCGCAAAGTTCGGTCATCGGCCAGGCATTTGGGTTAAGGACCCTTGGGGAAAGAATCTAGAGGGGACCCCGTTCTCAGAGACCACCCGCCAAGAGATGCTGGCGTTGCAACATGAACGGTATGTTGCACCTCCATTGGTCTACGACTATCCGGGCGACGCGGTTTCACGCCAATTAGACAGCATGACCATTGAAGATTACCAAGTGCGCACATTCGGCGTGAGCCGAGAGACCATACGCCTGCTGACTACGAACGAGACCTCAGGGGGATTCGGTCTCGGGCCCGACGTGCTGTCGGCTTTTCTAATCTACGAATGGAACAAAACAATTCCGACTGTCGATGACAGTATGGCGACAGGCATCCAGATGTTCCCCGGTGGAAACTCTGGCATGACGCGGCTGCTGGTCAAAACGCTGATTCCAACAGCCATCGATGGACCACGGACCATGGAGGCAGTTTGGAAAAACCCGGTCAACTTCGGCGCCTTGGATCAGCCAGGGCAGCGCGTCCGGTTGCGACTGAACTCGACGGTAGCGCGGGTTGAGCACATGGGAGAGCCAAACAAGTCGGAGTTTGTTTCGCTGATTTATGTAAAGGACGGTCGCCTGCAACGGATCAAGGCCAGGACGGTGGTTATGGCTGGAGGGGGCTGGATGACGAAGCATGTGGTGCGGGATCTGGACGAATCACGGCGAAATGCGTACGCCCAGTTCCACTATTCGCCCTACCTGGTCGCGAACGTTGCAGTTCGCAACTGGCGCTTTCTCTATGATCTGGGGATCTCTGGTGGCGGCTGGTTCGAGGGGTTCGGCCGCTTTGTCAATGTACGTAAAGATGCTCGGTTCGGTGTGGATACGCCCCTAGTTGGCCCTGATCTTCCCACCGTGCTCACCTTCTTTGTGGACTTTGCCAAGCCGGGACTTCCGGTGGCCGAGCAGGGTATGCGGGGCCGCGCAGAGCTGCTGTCGACCCCTTTCATGGAATACGAACGGCAGATACGTGAGCAGATGACGGACATGTTCGCTGCTTCGGGTTTCGACGCAAAGCGGGACATCGCAGGAATTGTTCTCAACCGGTGGGGCCACCCGTTCATTAATCCGCAGCCGGGCTTTTTCTTCGGGCTAAACGGCAATCCTGCTCCGCGTCAGGCGCTCCGCGCCGGCACCTTTGGAAGAATTGCGTTCTCGCACTCGGATCTCGCCGGCGCCATGGATCATCGGAACGCATTCATGGAAAGCAGCCGGGCGGTGAATCAATTGTTAGACCGAGTGCTGGTTTAAGGTGCTGAAACGCGAAGGGTAGTTTTTGCCGTCCTGGCTGCGGCATGGGATATTCTCAAATCTCATGCCCCTCCGACAAACGATCCCGACGGCAAATACCTCTATGAGAATTTTGGACATCTCAATCGCGGGTGAAATTAATCTTGACCTCATCATGTATGGGTTGCCTGAGGTCATGCCGATGGAAAGGGAGCTGCTGGGCACGGACTTCCAGCTCACCTTGGGCAGCTCATCGGCTATTCTTGCGCACAACATTGCCGTATTGGGTCTCCACATTGGATTCATTTGTCTAGTGGGGAGGGATGCGTTGGGCAAGGTTGCCCTGGAACGGCTGGGCGCGAGCGGCGTCGATCTAAGCCGGGTCCGGATGAGCGAAGATAGCACCGCCACCGGCGTCACTCTGATCCTTCCCCATGGAAGGGAGCGCCATATTCTCACCTATCCGGGAACGATGGCCAACTTGCACCTTCGCGATCTGGACATTGACTATCTGAAGTCGGCGAAACACTTTCACCTCTCGTCGCTTTTCCTCCAGCATTCTCTCGAGCGCGACGTGCCGGCACTGTTTAAAGAATTGAAGGGTGCAGGCCTGACCATCTCGCTCGACACCAACGATGATCCCAGCGGTCAGTGGGGTGGCGTGTTCGAGGAGTTGCTCTCATACGTCGATATTCTGATGCCCAATGAGATGGAAGCCTGCCGCATGACAAAGAGGGCGACCGTGGACGAGGCGATCGAGGAACTCGGGCGGCGGGTGCCTTGCGTGGCTGTCAAATGCGGATCGCGAGGCTCTATCGTTCGGGTTGGCGGAAAGACATTTTCCGCCCCGGCCGTGTCTGTAACTCCGGTGGATACGATTGGGGCGGGTGATAGCTTCAATGCCGGATTTCTTTTCGGCTGGCTCAAAGGCTGGCCTCCGGAGCAATGTGCTTATGCGGGCAACGTCACCGGCGCGCTTTCAACGCTCGGGGTGGGCGGGACGGAAGCATTCCGGGATCCTGGTCTGGTACAACGCTTTCTTGCGCAACATTCTTTCCCGGGGCGAGAATGAAGAGGCTTCCTCGCAGGGGAACAATCATGCGAGGATTTGCATCGAATCATTTAGATCGAATTAGGGGAGTTTGCAGTGAGTGAGCCCGGCAAGAGCATCAACGACAATTTTATGACCATGGTCACGGCGAAAGCCCAGGTGACTCTTCCCCTGGGCGAATTTCAGCCTAAATCGACCCTGGTGACCGCCGAACATCACCTGCAGCGCGCGCGGTTCCCGGTGATTGACTACCACAATCATCTGGACGCCCTCGACCCGGTCGAAGTTCTGCGCATCATGGACGCCTGTGGCATCGAACGCATCGTCAACATCACCATGAAGACAGGCGATGAGGCCATCGCAATCATGCGTAAATTTCATTCTGCCGACGCTGCGCGCTTTGCCACCATCGGCTGGATGGACTGGTCCGATGTGGAGCGCGATGACTTCGTGAAGGTCACTTTAGACCGTTTGGAGAAGCTGGTGGAGCATGGCGCCAAGGGAATCAAGTTCTGGAAGGACCTTGGATTGACGCGTGCGCG
Source organism: uncultured Acidobacteriaceae bacterium (assembly GCA_963746595.1). Taxonomy (GTDB): domain Bacteria; phylum Acidobacteriota; class Terriglobia; order Terriglobales; family Acidobacteriaceae; genus PALSA-350. Next base: position 170,898 of record CAVVBS010000002.1, on the reverse strand, counting down.
ATCGAGACGGAAATTTGCTGCGAGTGGACGACGAGCGTCTCGCGCCTGTCTTTGATAAAGCGGCGGATTTGGGCATACCTGTCATGTTTCATATCGCGGACCCCGATGCCTTCTTCTTACCCATTGACGGAACCAATGAGCGCTATGAGGAACTGGCGGCGCACCCCGATTGGGGTTTTTATGGGGCTCATTTTTCCAAGCGAGAGCTGCTTGATCAACGCGATCGAGTCATTGCCCGCCATCCGAAGACTACATTTGTCGCAGCCCATGTAGCCGAATGCGGAGAAAACCTGGGTCGCGCACGGCAGCTGCTGGAGAATCATCCGAATGTAGTGATTGACATCAGCGCACGGGTCTCGGAGCTGGGGCGGCAGCCATATTCCTCGCGGGCTCTCTTTCTGGATTTTCCTGACCGCATCCTCTTTGGCGCCGACCTGGTGCCGGAGGAGTCCATGTATCGCCTTTACTTCCGGTTTTTTGAAACGGCGGACGAGTACTTCGACTATCCTTCCCATGCTTCGCGTCAAGGCCGATGGCAGATCCATGGGATCCATCTGCCGGAGGATGTTTTGCGGAAGGTATACCGGGAAAATGCACTGCGGCTGCTGAATTAGACTCGAGTTTGACGTTTGAAATTCATGAAAGCCGCCAACAGCAAAGTGACACGGGTCAGCACCAGGTATTTTTGCGCGTTGCTTTGCCTCCTGTTGGCGGCGCTCGCTGCGCATGCAGAGTTGAAGCCTGAAACGACTGCGGCGTACCAAAAATACATTGCAGCGCTCGATACACAGATGGCGGCGCAAGATCATTCGCAGAGCGGCTTCCTGTGGATCGACCGCGATCCGGCCCGCCAACAGGCGGTGCGAAGGGGGGAAATCGTCACCCAAAAAGTGAAATCATTGGCCGTACCCGACGGCATGATTCAGCACTGGATCGGCGGAGTATTTCTCCCTGGTGCGACCCTTGCGCAGGTGGAGCGACTGGACCAGGATTATGCAGACTACGGGAAGATATACGGGCCCGATGTTAGCCGGGTGAAAGTGCTTTCTCACGATGGAAACCATTTCGTCGTTTCCTACCGCATTACCAAGACGAAGGTCCTGACCGCCGTAATGGATACCGTGCATGCGATCGACTATATGCCACTGAGCCCAACCAGGATGGCCGTCCAATCCCGAAGCGAATCGGTGCGGCAAGTAGAGGACGCGGGCAAGCCTTCAGAGCGAGACCTCGCCGAGGGAGAGGGCAGCGGGTTTCTGTGGGCGATGAACTCGTATTGGCGCATGGAAGAGCGCGATGGCGGCGTGTATGTAGAGTGTGAGGCAGTCACGCTCAGCCGAGATGTGCCCTTTGGATTGGGAGCGTTCGTCGATCCTATCCTGCAATCTTTTGCGGAAGAATCCCTGAAGAAGACCATCGAAGCGAAGAGACAGGCCGTCGGGGCGAGCAAGTGAAAAGGGCTCATCTCGTCTACTTTCAGCTGGTTACTTTGCATCAGCCGGCATTGGGGCGGATGGGCCGGCAGGTGGCCATTTATAATCGGCATCTATGAAGGCGCATGTTTACGTCACGCTGAAGCGCACCGTCCTTGACCCTCAAGGGCAAACCATCCATGGCGCGCTGAAACGAATGCAATACACCGCGGTCGAGGATGTACGGCAAGGAAAGTACTTCCAACTCACCCTGCGCGCGATGGAGACCGCCGATGCCCAGGCCGAAGTGGAGCGTATTGCCCGCGACGTGCTGACCAACCCGGTGATCGAAGAGTTTACCTATCGCCTCGAAGAATAAGCCGCGCTGGCCATCGACCGTACAATAAGAGTCTATGTGTGGAATCGTGGGATATGTCGGCCCTAAGGATGTGGTCTCGGTCATTCTGGAAGGCTTGAGGCGGCTCGAATACCGCGGATACGACTCGGCCGGTATCGCGGTAGGGAGTGCGGGACATGGGCTGGAACTGCGCCGGGCCCCGGGTAAGTTGCGTAACCTGGAAGAGGTAATCCGGCAGCATCCGCTCAAGGGCACCTACGGCATCGGCCACACCCGGTGGGCGACCCACGGCAGGCCGACCGAAGAGAATGCCCATCCACATCGCGACTGCACGGGGCGCATCGTGGTGGTGCATAACGGCATCGTCGAAAACTACCTGGAATTGAAACGCGAGCTGGCGGGTGAGGGTCACACCTTCGTGACCGAAACCGATACCGAGGTTATCGCCCACCTCATCGAACAGGAAATGCGCTCGGCCGAGAGCTCGGGCAAGACGATGATGCTGGACGACGCCGTCCGCCGGGCGGCGCGCAGGTTGACGGGCGCTTACGCCATCAGCGTGATCTCCGCCGATGCGCCGGACACCATCGTGACCGCGCGCAATGGGCCGCCGGCCGTGATTGGCGTGGGCGAGGGGGAATCGTTCGTCGCCTCGGATGTGCCGGGTATCCTGCACCACACCCGCATGATGTACTTTCTGGCCGATGGCGATGTGGCCATCCTGACCCCGCAGGGCGTGAAGTTCACCAATCTCGACGGCGCTCCCGTCGAGCGCAAGGTGGAGAAGATTCTGTGGGACCCGATCCAGGCGGAAAAGGGCGGCTACAAGCACTTCATGCTGAAGGAGATTTGGGAGCAGCCGCGAGCTGTTCGCGACACTACGCTGGGGCGCATTTCGCTCGAGACAGGCGAGATTTTTCTGGGCGAGATGAAGATCACGGACGATCACTTTCGCGCGGCGACACAGGTAAACATCGCGGCCTGCGGGACCAGTTGGCATTCGGCGCTGGCGGGCAAATACATGATCGAGCGGCTGGCGCGGATTCCGGTGGAGGTGGACTACGCCAGCGAATACCGCTATCGCGATCCTATTGCCGACCCGCACGCGCTGGGCATGCTGATTACGCAGTCGGGCGAGACCGCGGATACCCTGGCGGCGCAGCGGGAGATGATCGCCAAAGGATCGATGACCATCGCCATCTGCAACGTGGTGGGCTCCATGGTGGCGCGGGAAGCGCATGGCACGATCTATACCCACGCCGGACCTGAGATCGGTGTGGCCTCGACCAAAGCCTTTACCGCCCAATTGACGGCGCTGTTCCTATTTGCGCTGCACATGGCCCAGAAGCGAGGAACGATCGCGGGCGCCGAAAGCGCGGCGCTGGTCGATGAGCTGAGCCGGATTCCGGGAAAGATCGAAGAGGTGCTGCGGCAGCGCGATGGCGAATGCCGGCAGCTGGCTAAGGTCTTTGCCTCGGCGTCGAATTTTCTTTTCTTAGGGCGCGGTATTCACTTTCCGATCGCGCTCGAGGGAGCGTTGAAGCTCAAAGAGATCTCTTACATTCACGCCGAGGGCTATCCGGCAGGGGAGATGAAGCACGGACCGAATGCGCTGATCGATGAAGCGTTGCCGGTGGTGGTGCTGGCGACCAGCGATGCGGACAGTCCGGAATCCATGCTGCGCTATGAGAAGACGCTCTCGAATATCCAGGAAGTGACGGCGCGGTCGGGCCGCGTGATTGCGGTAGCTACCGAGGGCAACAAGCAGATTCGCGAACTGGTGGAACATGTGATTTTCGTGCCCCACGCGCCTGAATTGCTGGCGCCGCTGCTTGAAGTGATTCCATTGCAGTTGCTGGCGTATCACATCGCGGTGCGCCGGGGCTGCGACGTGGATCAACCACGAAACCTGGCCAAGTCCGTGACCGTCGAATAGGTAGTTGATAGGCAAGGTTGTATTTCATCCGAGGTGAGGGATATTGGGACGACCACTCTATACTGCGCGGCTAACGCGCAGACTTCTGCTTTCAGAACGCGCGGATTGTTTCCATCTTGAATTCACCATCGAAGAGCTGGAGAAGTTCGATTTCCAGCCGGGCCAGTTCGTCTCCGCCGTGGCTTTGGACCCTGCGGGAAAGCAGCAGACCCGGGCCTACTCCATCGCATCGGCGCCGCGCGGCCAACCAGTTTGACGTGTGCGTCAATCGCGTGGAGGGCGGGTTCTTCTCTAACCTGCTGTGCGATCTCGAGGTGGGGCAGACCATCCAGGTGCACGGGCCGCATGGGTTGTTCCTGTTGCGCGCGCCGTTGACCGACAGCATCTTCATCGCCACCGGAACCGGCATCGCACCCATGCGGGGGTTTGTCGAACACCTCTTCCCGGAGAATGGCGAGGATCGTAGCCAGGGGCAAAAGATCTGGCTGGTGTATGGGACGCGTTACGAGTCCGAGCTCTACTATGAGGATTACTTCGAGAAGGTCGCTGCCAGGCAGCCGAATTTCTTTTACTTCAAAACGCTCAGCCGCGCTCAAGATGGCTGGGAAGGCGAACGTGGCTATGTGCAGGAACTGGTGCAGCGGATCGCCGAGGAGCACGCGCGCGAAAGCGCGGTGGATCCTCGGCCCATAGGCGAATCCATTTATAACATTCACGCGTACATTTGCGGATTGAATGAAATGGTTGCGGCTAACCGGGATTGCCTGAAGGGTCTGGGTTGGGAGAGAAAGCAGATCATCTTCGAACGTTACGACTGATGGATTTCTTCCAGGAAGTGTCGTAGGTTGGGAAAGAGAACTGCAGGGTCCCTCGGCTTCGCGCCTAATGACACAGGTGCAGCCGACCCAGGTTTAGTGCCGCGCCTACGGCGCTCGGGTCGTCTTCGGGATTGACCCCCAGCCCTCCCGGGCTGGGCTCACGTTTGGCGGTCGGCCCTCCGGGCCTCGCATCCATGGCGAATAAGACGGGCGACCCGGATTTCCTGCACGCGGCACCAAACAGGTTCGCGTGCGCGACTTTCGGTAAGGAAAGCCGCATGAGGTTCGACAACGCCATCAAACTCTATAGGAAATCCGGGCGAAGCCCCACGACAGTTTTCACTCTATCGACCATCAAATCCAGGGTGGGGCTAGAAAAAGCAATCGAAAAATATCATTTTCGGCCCAGGTACGCTCGGGCGAACCTGGGGCACCCGTCCTGTTCTCATTGGATTCTGCTATAGCACGAACGTCCGACGGGGCTCAAGTCTACGGCAGTGCGAAGGCTACGTAGACACCGCCGGAGGGCTTTCTGCTTGATTGGCCTCCGCCGGCGGCAATCACTACGTATTGCTTTCCGTTCACCATGTACGTAGAAGGCGTGGCCAGACCGGAGAACGGTAGTTGCGTCTCCCACAGCAATTTTCCGGTGGTCTTGTCGTAGGCGTGGAACTTCTGATCAAAGACGGTCGCGCCGATGAAGACCAGCCCACCCGCGGTGACGACCGGACCGCCGTAGTTGTCGGATCCGGTGTTCGCCATGCCTTTGGCTACCAGCTCGGGATACTCTCCAAACGGAATCTTCCACAGGTACTTGCCGGTGTTCAGATCAATCGCACTCAAAGTGCCCCACGGCGGCGCGGTTGCAGGATAACCCTCGAGATCGGTGAAGCGGCGAAAGCCAATGGTCTTGTACGGCATGTCGTCAGTGGCATGGCCGTCCGCCGCGCCTTCGGCAGCCACCTTATCGGCGGAAGGTGCGGCCGCGTGCGCCTTCTGCTTCGGTGGGTCCTGTTCTTGCTGCGGAGCCTTGGTCAGGTAGCGCACCACGGCTTGCACCTGATCGTCACTAAGACTGTTGAAGGGCGGCATGCGGCCTCTTCCCTGCCGGATGATGCCTGCGATCTCCTGTTCGGTGAGGATCCCCTCGATACCCCACAAGGCTGGAATCGCCGGCGGGGAGCCCGCTCGATTGATGCCGTGGCAACCGCTGCACTGGTTCTGATAAACGCGCTCACCCAAACTGCCCGGCGGTGGCGGAACCGTCAGACCGACGAGCCACGCGGTGTCGTTGGCATTGACGTACAGCACTCCTGTGGAGGGATCGACAGCGGTGCCACCCCACTCCCCTCCCCCGGCAAATCCCGGCATATCGATGGTGAGCTTGTCCACGCTGGGCGGAATGAACTGGCCACCGCCGATCATACTGTTGAACTGCTTCACGGCCCAGGCATGCGCCTCGGGGGTGCGGTTGGTTAACGTATCTATCGTTGTGCTCTGCTGTGTATAAGGCGCGGGAGCGGTGGGGATCGGCTGGGTCGGTGAAGTGACTTCGCCAGGAACCTTGCTGGGAGGGAAAGGTAGTTCCTCAATCGGAAACAGCGGCTTCCCGGTCGAACGATCGAAAACGAAAAGAAGGCCGGACTTGGTCGTCTGCGCGATAGCGTCAATACGCTTGCCATCGCGGGTCACAGTTACCATCGCCGGCGGCGCAGGAAAGTCGCGATCCCAGAGATCGTGGTGCGCGCCCTGAAAATGCCAGATGCGTTTGCCCGTCGAGGCATCGAGCGCTATCAGTGAATCCGCAAACAGATCGTTGCCGATACGGTCTCCGCCGTAAAAGTCGAAGACGGCCGAGCCGGTGGGCACATAAACGATTCCGCGCTTGGCATCGACGGTCATACCAGTCCAGTTGTTGGCAGCGCCAGCATTTTTCCAGGCGTCCTTGGGCCAAGTGTCGTAGCCAAACTCTCCCGGGCGCGGGATGGTGTGGAAGGTCCAGCGCAAGGCGCCGGTGCGTACGTCGAAGGCGCGAATATCCCCAGGGGGCGCCGGATGGGTTTCAGGGTTCGCCCCGCCGACGATAATCAGATCCTTATAGATGCTGCCCGGCGTGGTGAGCTCGACCGACTGCTGCTGATAGGGTTCGCGCAATCCTTTGCGCAGATCGATTCTGCCGTTCTCGCCAAAGCTGGTGATCACCTTGCCTGTGGCCGCATCGAGCGCATAGAGATAGTTGCGGGCGCCGGCGAAGATGCGGCTTTGATGGCCGTCGCTCCAATATGAGACACCTCGTGTCTGTACCTGGCCCGGAAGGTCAAACTCGAAGCGCCAAATCAGCTTGCCTGATGCTGCATCCAGAGCAATGACACTGCGGCGCGGTGTGGTGGCATACAGAACTTTGCCGACGATAATGGGGTTGGCCTCGATTCCACCCTTTTCGCCGGTGTCGTACTTCCACGCCACCACAAGGTTTTTCACGTTGCTACGGTTGATCTGCGACAGATCGGAGTAGTGAGCCCCGTCCTGGCCCCCGTAGGCCGGCCAGTCCTGCTGTTCAGGAGGCGCGGCGCCATACGCCATGAATGAATTGGTAGTAAGAAGGCCCAATCCCAAAGCTACTACTGCCGCCGCGCTGAACATCCCCATCTGCTCGTCAACCTCGACCCCAAAAACTGTCCTACCCAGCTACCGCCCGTCGGGCCATGCTGGCATTTTTGGCCGGGACTTCCGGCCTTCGCGTGGGATCGCCTGATTTTACAGGATGATGAGGAGCCGACAGCGATGGAGCGGGGGCACAATCGAGGACACCAAAATAACGCGGGTGAGTCCGGCAGGGGTCTGCGTCATTCCCCTCTAAAGAGTCTGCGTGAGAGCTAGCTTCAGTGAGACCCTGGATTGCATCCTGGGTGATTCTCAGCCGTCCCCTTCGACAAGCTCCCACGGCACGCCGGGGCAGGCAGGGCAGGCTCTGCGGGAGTGCATCAGGTTGTCAACTTATAACCAGGACTACGTCCTGGGCTACTCTCAGCCAGAGCTGTCTAAATTAGCGAATAAATCGGGCTTGGTGTGCAGGTGACTCCCTTGCGCAGTTGCGTTCGGGAAGGGCGCACAGCAGGTCCCTCGGCTACCTCCGGATTTCCTGTCAGTCTTAGTGGCGTCGGTAAACCTCGTGCGGCTTTCCTTAAAGAAAGCCGCATACGTGGCCGTTGGTTGGTGCAGCGTGTAGGAAATCCGGAGTACGCTCGGGATGACAAGGGTGGGGTGGTGCTTCCATGGAGGAATTTGCTAGTGGCTGAAAGAATCACAGGGGTTTGGTTTTCAGCGAGTGCTCCAGAGGGACGATCGAAAAGAGCTAATTTGGACAAGATTGCCTCTCAGCCGTACCCTTCGACAAGCTCCCACGGCACGCTGGGGCAGGCAGGGCAGGCTCTGCGGGACTCCATCGTGGGAGTAGAAAGACGTACCTCCGGGGCTAAAGCCCTCATCGATCGTTGCCCAGTGTGGCACGGCTGAACCGTTGCCCTTCGTTCGACGAGTCTTTCCGCAAGCTGTGAAGCCGCGCCCTTGGTTGCGTGTCTTTCGGAAATGAATGCGGGTCTTTCCGAGGAAGACCACAGCAACCATGGTTAGTGTTGCCTAGAAGGTTAGTCTTGCCCTAGAACTCCTTCCACTCGGTGCCCCGCTCCAGCATGATGGAGGCCTGGAACATTGCCCGCGCATAGGCGATGTCATACACCATGCCGGTGTATCCGCCGCCGCCCGGGTATTGGTTGTGGATGCCGACCGCCTTGTCGTAGTCCAATGCGCGCTCGTGCTCGGGATAGATCAGGCGGGTGTACTTCACCTTGATCAGCTCCCGCATCACGGCCAGCATGTTGTTTTCACCCATGTCGATAAAGGTCTCGGTGTAGTCGTTATGAGGGACTCTGACGACCGGGTTGCGGTAATGCACATGATTGATACGGTCCCGGGTACCAAAGTACTTGCAGACCTCGACTGGATCGACTTCCATTTCCCGCGATACGCCGCATTCGTAGGTAATTCCGTTGGCTGGGCTGTCGACCACCGTGATCAACTTCTTCCAACCTTCCAGGGAGGCCATAATCTGTCCCGATCCGCGGGTAACGGCAATGGGAGGATCGTTGGGATGCAGCGCCAGACGCACATTCGACTGCTCACAGGTGGGGATGACCGCCTGCAGAAAGTAGGTGATGTTCTTCCATAGCTCCTCGTCGGAATGGACACCCTCTTCCGGCACTGGGGGCAGGTTTTCTACTCTATTGATGTTGAACGCAGTGTATCCAGCTCCACCGCGTCCTTCTTCCAGGTAGTAACCTTCGATCGCGCGATGTGCGTACCAGTTGTACTCGATGACGGGCAGACCTACCTTGCCGGCGGCGCGCACAGAACTCTTGAAGTCCTCGATCTCCTTATCGCGAGCGGCTCCGGGACGCCCGTAAATGCAGTTGGGAAAGCCCGCGATCATCATGTTGCCCACCGTCAGGCCGCCGGTCTTGAGCTTATCGACGGTGGCCTGCAGGTCGGCCTCCTGCCAGGGCATCTTTGGGCCGCCCATGAGCACATTGTTCACGCCGATTTGCTTAACCATCCGCATCGATTCATCGGTGATCTCGCGGCCGCCGATGGGAGCGCATATCTTGGGCGTGTTGGGGCCTTCCTGGGGCATCCCCGGACCGTGGGGACCCTTGTACTCGGTTCCGTTAGCGGCAGCGGGCAATACCGCGGCAGCGGGCAAAGCTGCCGACAGCGCGGCAGTCGAACAGATTCCCTTCATCAGGGCTCTTCTCGAGAAATCAGAACTCATAAAAAATTTCTCCTCTTGACCGGTTATCGCATCGGCCATGTGATCTGGCTAGGGTTCAGGTGTGCCAGCCGGAGGCCGTTGTTGAGGCGGCTTTACAGCATCCGCCAGCATCTGATCGAATTCAGAGCGAGGCATCTTGAGCATCTCCGGGTGGGCATCCACCCACTTGGACAGGCCTTGAAACTTAGCCGGTGTCCACCCACCTTCGAACTCAGCGCCGTTCTTGCCTTCTTTATTGAGTTCGAAGTTGTACGCATCCATAAGGTTAGTAAATTCCGCGTGGCTCACTGCCCCTTCGGCCATAATCGCGGGGATAAAGATAACGCCATCTGTCTTGGCCAGGACCAAATCTCCCGGAAGCACAACGGCGCGTCCGATACGGACGGGAGCATTAATGGCCGTCAACGTCATTTGCATGATGAAGGAGGGATCATAGCCTTTGTAAAAGCCATTGAAATCCGGGATTTCGCGGTTTTCCTCCTGGTCTCTTATGCCGCCATAGAAAACAAAGCCGGTGTGAGTGTGTGCGGCGATGCCGTTGCCCAGGTTGGAGCCGATCAACGTACCGTCGATGATCTTTCCCATGCCATCGGCAACATATACGTCGCCGAGTTGCAGTTCATTGATTGGCCAGCTGTTGTTAAAGCTGACGCGTCCTTCGGCCTTGCCTTCAGCAGCAATGGCCTTGGCCATGTCCGCCCGGAGCGGCATGTATTGCGCGGTGAGCGCCCGCCCGGCAAACGGCTTTTCAATATGCAGAGCTTGCCAGTCGCCCTCAAATTGATTGTGGTAGCCGTGTTCGCGCAGATAGTCCCACACATCCTCGATCGACACATCCAAAGCTCGCTTGAGCAGATCGTCGGGCACCTTTGGACGCCCATCCGGGAAGCGGTCGCCTTTCCAGTCCGAGGTGTAGAACATCATCTGCTCTTTGGTCATCTTTACCTGAGAGAAGGCAGCCGATGCCCCCAACACGGTCCAGATCATCAGCGCAGCCACAATCGTTTTCTTCATAGAAGTCTCCTGCTCTGGAACACGATATCATTCGGGGTATTTCCCGAAACGACAGGCGCTTGTGCTGACCATTGAGGGAGTTACTGCTTAAGTGGAAGTAACTTGACGTTCCTGAACTCGATCTTGTTTCCTGGCTGGCACTGGAATCCGATCGACCCCTTCGGTGTGTTTCGCATCGTGGCCGTCGAGGATTGTTTTGCCATTGAGGATGATCAGGTAGTGGTCGCCATCGGCCTTGATGTCATAGTCGTTCCACTGACCGTCGAGAATTTTGGTGGGCGCCGCCTTGAGGGAGTCGACCAAACTGCCGGTGTTGTAGCCGGCAGGTTGGTAATCCCAGATTTGTAATTCGTAACCAGTCTTGTGCGGTGCGCCCTCCTTGGTCGAGCGAAGGAAGACGCCGCTGTTTGTTTTCTCACTGGCACGAAACTGTACTTTGAGTTCGAAATTGGTATAGGAGTCGTTGCTGGCTAACCATCCGGCGCTGGTGCCAGGACAGAGAATCGCGCCGTCGGCCACACTCCAATCGCCGGTCGCCGGTGGCTTCGACGTGCTGTAGGGCTGCCAGCCATCCAGATCCTTGCCATCAAAGAGCAGTTTCCAACCGTGCGCCGCTTCTTTAGATGTAAGCGTGTTGGGCGAAGCCTGAGCGGCCGCAACGCCGCTCGCCAAAATAGCCAGCCCCATCCCCAGAACTAAACGATAGCTTGTGACGATTCTCATATTTCCTCTCATCGGAGCGCTAGGGCGCGGGCGGGGTCCGCGGTGGACGGGGCTTGAGTCTCTCAGCCATGAGCGCATCGAATTCTGAACGCGGCATCTTCAGCTTCTCGGGATGAGCATCGATCCACTTGGAGAGGCCTTGATATTTTTCCGGCGTCCAACCGCCTTCAAATTCAGCGCCGTTCTTGCCTTCTTTGTTCAATTCGAAATTGTAATCGTCTTCAAGGCTGGTAAATTCCGCGTGACTGATTGCATCTTCCGCCAAAATCGCGGGGATAAAGATCACTCCGTCGGTTTTGGCCAGGACAAGATCTCCCGGCAACACTACGGCGCGGCCAATACGAATCGGCGCGTTGATCGCGGTCAACTCCATTTGCGCCCAGGCGGAGGGATCGTACCCTTTGTAAAATCCGTTGAAGTTTGGGATTTCCCGGTTCTCTTCCTGATCTCTTATGCCGGCATAGAAAACGAAGCCTGTGTGGGTGTGCGCAGCGATGCCGTTGCCCAGGTTGGAACCGATCAACGTGCCTTCAATGATCTTGCCGAAGCCGTCGGCGACATACACATCGCCAATCTGCAATTCATTAATGGGCCAGCTGTTGTTTCCGCTGACGCGGCCTTCGGCCTTGCCTTCCGCAGCAATGGCCTTCGCCATGTCCGCCCGAGTGGGCATATATTGCGCCGTGAGGGCACGGCCGGCGAAAGGCTTTTCAATGTGGAGAGCTTGCCAGTCACCCTCAAACTGATTGGCGTATCCCTTTTGGCGCAGATAGCCCCAGATATCCTCGATGGTACAGTCCACGGCGCGCTTGAGCAGATCGTCCGGCACCTTCGGGCGCCCATCAGGAAAGCGGTCGCCTTTCCAATCCGAGGTGTAAAACATCATTTGGTCCTTCGTCATCTTCACCTGAGCAAAGCCTGCCGAAGCTCCCAACACTGTGCTGAAGATGATCGCTGCCATGACTACTTTTTTCATGAGACTCTCCTGCCGCGGACGGCAAAACTCGCTGCGGTCGTAGGCTATCCAATGCGCATATCTTTAATTATTTGTCGAGCAAACGTATCCTGACGTTCCAGAACTCGATTTTGTTTCCTCAGATCCCGCATTCGCCCCTCTTCAGTCATCAGACAGGCATTTTCCGCTTGCTATACTCGCGGCCGACAATAGCTGCCGACTCAGGCGCTTCAAGCACCATGGCGCCGTCCTGGATCTGTTTGACGACATAATCCGGGCTGTTCTGATCTGCACTTCCTGCGTTGAGGAACATGACCTTGTTCTTCTTGCACGCGTCGAGAACCGCCTGCCTTACCTTAACCATTTCCGGCCGTGTGCTTACATCCACCTGGGAGCCGTCTTCAGGAAAGATGGAAAGACCATACAGCCAAAAGCTATGATCGCCCGGTCCCCATTCCGCCATCGAGATGCCGGGCAACGCGATCGTCTTGTCGACATCCACATCGGCATAGGTATCTTCGATCTTGACGCCGAAGATCATCTCGCCCTTGGGATTGAGCGGCCACAGATCGGCCACGTGCAGATACTTGTTGTGGTTGACACCCCAGACCTCTGCGGCAAAGCCGGCACTGGAGCCGCGGAGACCCCGCATCTCCAGCTTGGGAACACCCGGATAATCGAACGGATAGCGCATCGCCATCTGGGTCGCGACCTGGACCGCGCCGGCATCGCGCGCGTGGCACATGTGAATGCCATGAACCCCGCAATCCAGTAACTGCTCCAGGACCCAGGTGTTGGCCCGCATGTAGGCAGGGTCGAGGCCGATGATGCCCGTCTCCACGAATACGGCCGGCGTGCGATGACCGCTTCGCGTCGGGCCGCCGTCGACAAGACCGCGCATGAACTCGCGCAAACCTGCGAAGTCGAGCGCCCCATGCTCCATTTCACAGTTGATCGCATCCATGTAAGTCCGCGCCATTTTGACGCCTTGTGCGTAGTTGTCCACGCCGGGTCCCATGCCAGAGCCGCCGTAGTAGATCGGCTGGCCGTCTTCCCACAGCTCAATCGCCTTGTTGATGCGGCGCGGCTTGTAGTTGAAGTCGACCGACGAAGGCTGAGTATTGCTATTGACCGATGCAGCCGTCCCCCGCCCGCGGCGACCACCGCCGCCCGCAGGAGCGTCTTGCGCCATTACACCCGTGGCTGCCATCCCTACCCCGATGGAGACGCCCGCCGTGAGCAGATCTCTTCTCTTGATTTTCATTCCAGCCCTCCTTGAACTGCTAAAGGTGACTCCCAGAGCCCCAGCATTTCGCTAGTAGGGCAGGGACCTATTGGTGTACTTGCGGCCTATGGCTGCAGTTTCAGGGCTGGCTGGCCCTACCATCACGCCTTCCTTGATCATGGAAATCACGTCTTTCGCGCTGAACGAGTTTAGGAAAAAGATATGATTGGCCTTGCAGGCGGCGAGCACTTTGCTGCGTGCCGCAACCATCTTCGGATCCTGGATGGCGGCCCCGCCTTGCGCACGGACACCGAGCGACATTGCCATATCCCCAGGACCCCATTCCGCCATGCCGATGCCAGGCACCTTCAGGTTCTCGTCGACATTGGCGAGCGCGTACTTGTCTTCTTCTTTTACGCCAAGGAGTAGCTCGCCATTGGGGTTGAGCGGCCAGGGATCCGCCTTATCCTCGTATTCTTCCTGAGAGACGCCCCAGATTTGAGCTGCGTTCGCTACCCCGTGAACGCCGCGGCGTCCCTCGGGAAGTCCATCGACCCCTACCCCTTCCTGGTGGATGGGAAAGCGTACGGCTTCGACGAAGGCGCGAATCGCGCCGGGATCGTCCGCATGGGTAAGCATGACGCCGTGCACGCCGGTAGCGAGCACCTGGTTAAACATCCAGGCGTTGGCGTGCACCGCTTCGGCGTCCATCCCATTCACGGGCACGTTCACGATCACGGCCGGAGTCCGATGACCGCTTCTGCTGGGGCCGCCCGCCACCAGGCCGCGCATGTATTCCTGCAACCCCTTCACATCGAAGGGAGCATGCTCCATGTCGTAGCTGATGTAATCCGCATAAGTCTGCGCGTCCTTTACACCTTGCTCATAGGTCCCGTTGGTTCCTGAGTGAGAGCCGGTGTAGTAGATAGGCTGACCTTCTGCCAGAAGCTCGATCGCCTGGTTGATGCGCTTTGGCTTCGCGGTCTGGGCCGTTTGGGCCACGATGGTTAGGGTGACCGCCGTCAGCAGAACAGTGACTGATACAAAGAGCGCTCGGCTCCCTATCCGATTCACGAAAACCCCCTTTGACGTTGATCTATCATTGACTATTTATGGCAGGCGGATAGTATTCCAACGAGGCCTTGCAGTGCAAAGAAAAAGTTCTGAACAGTGGCGCTCTCGCTTCGGTTGCGAGTGAGTGTAAACGGTTCCATGCGATTCGATGATCTGTCGATCTGAGTGCGAGGTAGCCAATACTGTTGCATTGGAGGCACCTGCTCCCCCGATGGTACGCTCCTCAGTGGGCAGGATTCGAGGTTTCTGAGGATGGGTAAGAGCAAGATGGAGAGGAGAAAAGCCCTCCTTGCTTTGGGGCAGCACCCGTTGGCGGCTACTATTCCTGTTGGCCCGCATGCGATTTCCGAGGTGCGCGCCTATGTTGTACCACTATCTGGGGTACCGGGAGCTCCTATGTCGCTCAGCAACTCCGAACGCAATCGCGCTTAACCGGCTACTAAAGGCGACGAGCGAGGCAGTCCTGGGGCGGGTCGCATTGGCCTATGAGGCGCTTCGGCCACTGGTTCCCACGGGCGCCAGATCCGCCACACTGCATGATGGATTCTGCGCGCTGCCCAAGGGCCCTGGGCCGGGGTCGATGTAAACGAAAAGGAGCTGGAGAGGAACCAGATCAGATGACAGAAAATCTCTTTTCGCTGGACGGTGTGTTCGCTGTTCCCCCGTTGGCGCGGGCACGCGGGAAAGTCCGCGCTATCGATTTCGAAGAGAGCTCGCGCATCGTTCGTCATATCGGCAAGGGCGGAATATCCCGGTTCATCTACGGAGGCAATGCCTTTCTCTACCATCTACCGCTGGATGAATATGAGCAGCTGCTGGCATGGCAGGCCGGGATCAAAGAGGACGGGCTCTGGTTTATTCCGAGCGCGGGTCCGTCGTACGGCCGGTTAATGGATCAAGCAAAGTTGTTGCGGCGCTTTGCCGTTCCCTGCGTGATGACGCTTCCTTGCGGAGACCCGCGCGATGCCGCCGGACTGGAACTAGGCTTGCGTGAGTTTGCCCAGGCGGCGGACACTCACCTAATGCTCTATCTCAAAGAAGAAACGAACATGGGCGCGGATCCCATGGCCGGCCTGGATGCCGTCGCGCGATTGGTCGACGAAGGCATCTGCATCGCAATCAAGTATGCGGTGGTGCGGGAAGATCCGTCGCAGGATCGCTATCTCGACCAACTGCTGAAGCGGGTAGAGCGGCGCAAGGTGATCAGCGGTATCGGCGAGCGTCCGGCGATCAACCATCTTCGCCAATGGGGCCTGTCGGGATTCACGACCGGTTCAGGCTGCCTTGCTCCGGCGTTGAGCGCAGCCGTCTTCTCCGCTTGCCGTGCGGCGAATTATGGGGAAGCGGAACACGTCCGGTCCTGTTTCCTGGACCTTGAAGACCTGCGGGATACGTGGGGACCAGCCCGCGTTCTGCATCATGCGCTGGAACTCGCCGGCGTCGCTGCCACCGGGCCTATTCCACCCTTCGTTTCAGAACTTTCGCCGGAGCAGAAGAATCGTGTTCAACCTGTGGCTCAGGAACTCCTGACGCAACAGCAAGAGCTAGTTGCCGGGGATTGAGGGTGAATGTGGTCGAGGCAAGTGGGCATAACTGGTCGCGGCGTAAATTCCTCAAAGTTACGGGGGGCGCGGCATTTCTCCGCGGACTCTTCCCTCTCGCCGGCGCGGAGACCGCGCATACCAGAATCAGCGATATTCAAACGATGACGCTGACCGGCCAACGTACCTATGTTTATGTCAAGGTTGTTGCCGACAATGGGCACTACGGAATCGCTGAGGCTTACGGAACCCCGAGTATCGGTGTAAAGGAACAGATCCAAGCACTGAAACCGTTGCTGGTGGGGAAGAATCCTCTGGAGATCGATGTCATTTATACCTACTTGGGCATCGGAGGCCCGGAGCTCTCAGGCACACGGACAGATGGCTCTGCACACTCACTCATGCGAGCGGCCAGCGGCATTGAAATGGCTCTTTGGGATTTGGCGGGAAAGAGCCTCGGGGTTCCCACAACCACACTGCTGGGAGGAAGGTTCCGGGATAAAGTCCGCGTTTACGACCACGCTGCTCCTCGAGATATGTTAGACAAAGCCTCGTGCCGCGAATGGGCAGACAAGATCAAGGCAGACCCCAGCGGCTTTACCGCGCATAAGATTGGGTTTCGCCATACGGACCTGGCAACTGATAGCGCGCGCGACTTGGGCAATCGAGTGCTCACCACGAAAGAATTGATGGAGATTGCTCAGGGGTATGAGAATTGCCGTGAGGCTATCGGATGGGACCATGACCTGATGGTTCATTGCCACTGGGAGTACGACTTGCGCACTTCCATTCAATTGGCGGACGCGGTTGCGCCGATCAAGCCGCTGTGGCTGGAGGATCCGCTTCCGGTGGACTACTCCGAATCGTGGAGAAGGCTATGCGCCAGTTCTCGTGTGCCCATCTGTACGGGTGAGAATCTGGAACGGCGGCCGGGCTTTAAGGATTTCATTATTTATCAGGGATGCGACATCTTGAATCCTGACTTACGCAACAGCGGTGGTTTCCTGGAGACGAAACGCATCGCAGATATGGCGGATACTTTTGGATTGCCGATGGCGACGCACAATACCGGCAGTCAATTGCATACCTGGGCCAATTGCCAGTGGGCGGCGTCGATCCGCGACTATATTGCTTGTGAGACCATCACTGGCATGGGTGGTTGGATGGACCAGGTGCTGTTGCTGGATGGTCCTTACATCAAAGACGGGCATATCCACGTCATCGACAAGCCGGGCCTCGGCGCGGAGCTGAACCCGGACGTGGTAAAGGCTCATCTGGCAGAGGGCGAACACTGGTGGGGATAAAACTAATTGAGAGGGCTCCATGAAACGTCGTGAATTGTTGAAGTCCATCGGGGGTGCAGGGTTGCTGGGTCTTGGTTCGCCTTTCTTGCGAGCGCAGGAGCAGGTTGCGCGCGCCACGCGCGGCATGGCAACGCCGCGCATCAAGGATATAAGCGTGATCGAGTGTGAGCCTGCCGGCACGCGGCTCACGGTGGTCAAAATCACCACCGACCAGGATGGACTCTACGGCTATGGCTGCGCCACGTTTACCCAACGCGCCGATTTGGTGAAGCCGGCGGTCGAAAAATATCTGAAGCCCTTCCTGCTCGGTAAAACGACGGACCGGATCGAAGATATCTGGCAATCGTGCTACGACAGCTCCTATTGGAAGAACGGACCGGTGCTGAACAATGCCATCAGCGGCGTCGATCAGGCACTTTGGGACATCAAAGGGCGCCAGGCAGGTATGCCTGTTTATCAGCTTGCGGGCGGCAAGTGCCGGGAGGCAGTCGATGCCTATACGCACGCCGACGGTCCTGACTTTCAGGCGGTTGTCGAGAGCGCAAAAGGGTTCATCGCCCAGGGTTTTCGCAATGTTCGAGTACAGGTTGGCATTCCCGGCATGTCAGGCTACGGCTCGAGAACAGGCACAGACAGCACGCTCAAGGCACTCACCGATAAACCACTCTACGAGCCGGCTTATGATTTCCGCCGTTCGTTGAAGCTTCTGGAGGTTTGCCGCCAGGAATTGGGCGATGAAATTGAATTGCTCCATGATATGCACGAGCGACTGACACCCAACCTGGCGGTGCAGTTCTGCAAAGAAGCAGAGAAGTTTCACATGTTCTTCCTGGAAGATCCGCTCTCGCCGGAAGACCTGGGCTATTTCCAGCAGATCCGGCAAAACTGTGCGACCCCGATCGCCATGGGTGAGCTTTTCAATAACCCACACGAGTGGCAGCCGTCTGATCGAGGGACGGCTCATCGACTACATCCGCGTGCATGTTTCGCAGGCGGGCGGCTTCACCCCGGCGCGCAAGATCGCGATCCTCGCCGAACAGTATGGAGTAAAGACCGCCTGGCATGGCCCGGGCGATGTTTCGCCCGTAGGCCACATGGCCAACGTGACGCTGGATCATTGTCAGCTATAACTTTGGCATTCAGGAATACTCGCCCTTCAACGAACGAACCCGGGAGATCTTTCACGGCTGTCCAGAGATGAAAGACGGATACCTCTGGGTGAACGAGAAGCCCGGGCTGGGGCATCGAGATCGATGAGCAGGCAGCGGCCAAGGCTCCATTTACTCCGGGAAGAAATAACCTTAATGGCGGATGGGGAGAGATACGTAAGCGCGACGGCACAGTCATCAAGCAGTAAGCGCGGGAGGTGGTAGTGTCAGCATCGGAACCTGAAAAGCTTCCTGCGCCGGCGTTGCTGGATCGCCGTGAGCTTCTCAAGCTACCGGCTATGGCCGCTGCTTATGGTCTGCTTCCACGTTCTGCTATGGCGCTCCCTGTTTCACCGGGAGCGCCATTCGACGAGGCTGATCCAGAGGGCACAAAGATTGCCGTCAAGCTAACCGCCCAACGTACTACGGACGAGGAGCTGCTCTTCCTTAAGCAGATTGGATTGCGCTGGCTGCACGCTGACTTCGGTGACGCAGCATCCTACGATTTCATCAAGACCACGCGAGATCGCTTTGCCCAATACGGGCTCACCATCGACTGCGCGCTGATGGAGGCCTATCGCTCGACGAGGATCCAGCTGGGGCAACCGGGCAGAGACGAAGACATCGAGAAATTCAATACCTTCCTTACGGATTGCGGGCGGCTGGGCATCCGCACCTCGCACATCGATTTCCATCCAGGAAATACCTACACCACCAACATGATTACGACCCATCGCGGCTATACCGCACGCGAGTTCAGCGTGGCCGACTTTCGCAATAAGGTCGAAAAGAAAATGTTCGACCGGGACTACTCGGCACAGGAGATCTGGGCCAACTATGCCTACTTTCTCGACTCTGTTCTGCCGGTTGCAGAAAAGGCGGGCATCAAGTTGGCTCACCACCCCGACGATCCTCCAATCTCTCCCATGAACGGCGTGGCCAAGGTCTTTATCAACTATGCGGGTTATAAGCACGCCGAAGAGGTAGTTGCGAAGGGCAGTAAGAACTGGGGACTTTGTTTGTGCCTGGGCACATGGCTAGAAGGCGGCAACACTATGGGTAAGGACGCCGCCAGCATGATCAGGGAGTTCGGTGGCCGGGGTAAGATATTCACCGTCCACTTTCGCAATGTCAGTTCCCCCCTGCCGCGATTTCATGAGACGTTCCAGGACGACGGCTATCAAGACATGTATCTCCTGATGAAAGCCCTGCGGGAGGTACGCAGCACTGCCTCGCTGATTCCCGATCACTATCCGGGTATCGTGAGCGACGCCAATTTGCGCATCGACAATGCCTATATGGTTTCCGCGATGCGGCAGATGCTGCGGCGTGCCTATGAAGAAGTGGGGTGATGCCGCTTGCGCACGAGTGCTAAGAAGCTGGGGAAGCCGCACCTGCTTACCACCATTTAGGTATGGGCTGAGGAGTTTGCGTGAGAACTAGCGAAACCGCAGGTCCCTCCACTACGCTTCGCTCCGGTCGGGATGACAACTTTATTGCAGGGTCAAGTATTTTTAGTTGAAGGTCTTGCGGGCACAACAGAATTGTCATCCCGGCCGGAGCGAGCCCGGATTTCCTGCTGCGTGGCCATCACCAACGTCCACGTGTGCGGCTTTCCGTTAAGAGCTAGAGCTTGAAAAGTTCGCGCAGGCGCCGGGTCTGCGCGCGGCTGACCGGAATCTCGGTCTGCTTGCGATCATCCATGCGCAGCTGGTAGCTGCTCTTGAACCAAGGTACGACTTCCTTGATGTGGTTGATATTCACCACATAGGAGCGGTGAGCTCTCCAGAAAATGGATGGATCCAGCAGTTCGAGGAGCTCTTCGATCGTCCGGCACTTGGAATGTCCTTCCAGGGTGGGCGTCACCACAGAGATGATGCCCTCCTCGATGGCGGCGAAGCAGATATCCTTCTGATCGGCCAGCAAGAGCCGGTTATGGGCCTGAAGAATAATCTTCCCGCTGCGGGGACGCACACCAGCCTGCTGCTGTTCGATGAGGCGGAATAGCGCATCGAGCCGCGCATCCGACGGCTTGACATCGCTCGACGCACCGTTCTCCGCAGGGGGCTCGTCGTCGAGCTGGTGCATCTCCTGCAAGCGTTGGCGTGCGCGCTCGAGAGCCTGCAAGACACGGGCACGATCAAATGGTTTGAGCAGGTAATCGATCGCGTTGACGTCGAAGGCCCGCACGGCATATTGGTCGAACGCGGTGGCAAAGATGATCTGCGGCATGCGGTCGGCATCGACTCGCTCCAGCAGCTTCTTGAGGACGGCAAAGCCGTCCAAGCCAGGCATCTGCACGTCCAGAAACACTACATCCGGATGGTGGGTGCGAATCAGGTGGACGGCCTCGATGCCATTCTCACCTTGGGCGATGACTTCGACTCCTCCGGCCGCGTCCAGAAGGTATTTGAGCTCTTCGCGCGCTAGCCGTTCATCGTCGACGATCAAAGCAGTCATTGCCATAGGAAGCTTGTCATCTCGCCAGCCCCGGCTGCCCTGGCTTGCCCCAGCAGAGACATCTCGGTAGCGACTTTGAGTATATAGGGAGCGGGGGATGCCCCAGTCACCGCAGGCGCTGGAAGCCGTTTCCACGTGGCGCTCGAGGTTCGTTGCTACCCCTGCCGGCAAGCTCAGGATTGGAAGGCGCGCAGGCGGGAGGGCATGTTATCCGAGGCCAAACTATGTCCGCAATAGACACAGTAGACGTCAGTAATGCGCACGCCGCGGTGGCAATTGCCACAGGCCGCGGAGACCTGGTAGGCGCACTGGGGACAGAAGTGAAACTCTGTATGAATACTGGTGCCACAGGACGGGCAGCGCGCGACGACCGGCTGGCGGAGGAGGAAGTACAGCACCAATCCGATGCCGCCCTGCATAGCCAGGCAGATCACCACCCACAGGCGGGTGCTCATGCTGCGGCGCGGTGCATCCCGGCTCACATAACCAACCATGAGCACGTACAACGCGGCCAGCGTGCTCCAGGAGAGAGCGAAGTAAAAGCGGACGCCGAACGGAGCGGCAATGGGATGCATCTTGTGGGCGACCCGATAAGCCGGCAGGATTACCCAGTAAAGATACTGCATGAAGACGAAGACCAGGGAAGCCGCGGCGATCGACCAGCGTGGGATGAGCTTGACCTCCTCCGTGATGGAGGAGACAGCTTCAGCGTTGTTTACCTTGTTCGTCATTTTTCAATTGGAGGAAAGGTTTCAAAGCCGCGCCGATCATGGTGGACGTGGCGTTGTTCTTTCCACACGGCGATGAGCGCCGCCAGCATGGCAAGCAGCAGCATGGCAATGAGGAAGCCTAGCTGGGTGGGCAGATCGAAGAGATGTTCCTCTTCCAGAAGATCCTCCACACCGTTCCAGACGACCGGCCCGAGCAAGATCAGCATGAACACGAAGCCCAGAATGGCAAAACCAACATTCCGGCGCTGCAAGGTGCGCTTCTCCTGGGTGGTGATCACGGCATCGCGCACCGCGCGACGGGTCTTTTGCGTAAGCGCCCGGTTGGCGTCGCAATCCAGCCAGGGAATGGAGCGCACCACGTCTGCCAAGGCCCGGTCAGGGCCCCCTTTTTGCTTCCCGTTCATCGCGCTTCTCCCTCCCGTGCTGCGATGCGAGGTTTCAGGGCAGAGAGCCCACGGTAGAGTCGCGACTTAACCGTGGAAAGCGGCGAACGCGTAACCTGAGCGATCTCTTCCAGGGACAGCTCCTCATGGAAGCGGAGTACGAGCACTTCACGATGCAGCGGTTCAAGCGTCAGCAAAGCCTCGGCGACACGCTGCCCGTTTTCATTGGTCTGGTAAGTTTCAAAGGGGGAGGGCCCGTCGGCGGCCACATCGAAAGACCGGCCGTCTTCTCCTGCTTCGCGCATGGCTTCCAGGCTGCTCATGGTTCGCTTGCGTCGCACGTCGATGACCAGGTTGCGGGCGATGGTGAAGAGCCAGGTATCAAAGCGGGACTTGCCATTGAACTGGTCGCCACGCTTCAGCACGCGCATCCAGGTCTCTTGAAAGATATCTTCGGCAGTCTCGCGGTTGCCGGTGAGGTAGAGCAGGTAGCGCAGCAGGCGATGCTGGTATTGGACGATCAGCTGATCGAGCAACTCCGGATCGTGACGCTTTAACCCTTGAGCGACGAGGCTGTTCTCGTTGCAGGACTGGTCGGCAAGGGTTATCGAGGCAGCGCGCATATCTCCCTCTGAGACGTGGGCTGCTTCCCCAAAGACCCTTTGGGTAACCACTTTTTTGAGCTTAGCGGCAAGGACCATCAGACAGTTCTCCATCCCGCAGCTGCGCCAGGACGACCTAGTCCGTACAAGGATATAGGAATCAGCCGGCTGAAGCCACTCTGAAGGCCCGGGAACCTTTTCTGGCATTAGAGCAGAAACCGGAAATACGAGGCTGCGAGGGATTCCGGGAAGCGGCCTTTTCCTGATGAAAAAGGCCCAGCGCGGTAGCTGTTCAGGGCACAGCAATCCTATTTCCGCTGTAGCGTCTAAACTTAAGACATGGAGATCCTGTTCGGCCTGCATCCTGTAGAGGAGGCTTTGCGCTCGGGGACGCGGAAATTCGACCACATTTGCATCGCCCGAGAGCGGCAGGACGCGCGGCTGGAAAAGCTGATCCAGGCCTGCCGGGACGCGGGGGTAAAGATGCGCATGGACACCCGCGACCAGCTCACCAAGCTGGCCAGGACTGAAGCGCACCAGGGCGTCGTGGCGATCGTTAGGGCGCGTCAATTCCTTGACCTGGACGACCTGCTGCAGGGCGGAAGACAAAACCGCCTGCTGCTTGCGCTGGATGGGGTGGAAGACCCACAGAACCTGGGAGCACTGCTGCGAACCGCCGAGGGCGCGGGGGTCGACGGAGTGGTGGTTACGGAGCGGCGATCGGCGCCGCTCAGCCCGGTGGCCGTCAAAGCTTCAGCCGGGGCGGCCGAGCACGTGAAGATCGCCAGGGTAGTCAACCTGGTGCGGGCGTTGGAGGAGTTGAAGCAGCGCGAGCTGTGGTGCATCGGTCTCGACGAGCGCGGAACCATGGACTATGACGAGTTTGATTTCTCCGTGGGTTGCGTGCTGGTGCTCGGCCGAGAAGGCGCGGGACTGCACGACCTGGTGCGACGCACCTGCGATCACCTGTTGCGTATCCCCATGGCCGGCCGGGTGCATTCCCTGAATGTGAGCGCCGCAGGCGCCGTGGTGCTCTACGAGGCGGCGCGGCAGCGGCGGAAGGCCGCACAGGCCGACCGTTCCGTGCCGGCGCCGGCGCGGACGAAAAAACAGAAGGGTTTGGGTTCATGAGGTTTTTGCGGTTTGCGGTGGTTGTTGTTGTCCTGGCCTCTTGTGCCGGGGCGCAGGAAGCGTCTTCTCCCCCAGTGGTTCCCTCCCAGATACCCGCGGAGCATCCCGGCACGGTGATCCTGTCGCGGTCGGTCGACGACAGCGGCAGCACTCCGGCAGGGGTGCCGGCAACTCCAAAGGCCAAGCCGGCAGAGGCGGCCACCGACCCGGAACGGCAGGCGATCACCTTCCTCTCCTATGATCTCGATGTTCACCTGCGGCCCACGGAGCACGCGATGGCGGTGCGCGCGCGCGTCCTGTTACGTAATGATTCGAGTAGCGCCCTGCACCGTCTGCCCTTGCAGATTTCCTCTACGTTGCAGTGGACAAGCGTTCGCATAGCCGATGCTCCGGCCACTTTCTCCCAGCAACTCGTGAATAGCGATATTGACCATACCGGGGCTCTGCGTGAGGCAATCATCCCCCTGGCGCAACCTCTTGCCCCGCAGCAGACCATCGCGGTCGACCTTACCTACGAGGGAACAGCTGCTGTTGCCTCGACCCGGCTGGAGCAAATCGGTACCCCTACGGAGGTGGCAGAGTCCTCCGATTGGGACCGGGTTGCGGATGAATTTGTGGGCTTGCGAGGCTTCGGGAACGTGGCCTGGTACCCGGTCGCTTCCGTCCCGGTGGCTTTGGGCGACGGAGCCAAGTTTTTTTCTGAAGCAGCGGAGGAACGGCAACGCCAGAGCCAGGCCACGGTGACCATGAAGGTGACCGAGGAGTTTTTTGGCGAAGCACCAAACCTGGCCGTATTGGACGGCGAGACTTTTACCGTGACGCCCACTACCCAACCTGCGGCCTCGGTGCCCGGAATCGTCACCTGTACGCTGCCGCCAACGCGGTTGGGCTTTGCCTCACCCAGTCTCTTTCTGGTCACGCGCACCCGGCAGGAGGGAAATGGGGTGGCGGTATTCGCGCGGACTGAGGATGTCGTGAATGCTCAGGCCTACATGACGGCAGCGACGATGGTGATCCCGCTGATCCATCGCTGGCTGGGCACGGAGCCTCGAGGCGCTCTCAATATCGTCGATCTGCCGGAAAAGGGCGACGCCCCGTTCGAAGATGGCTCTGTGCTCTTCACCAGTGTGCAGAGCATCGAACCGTATAAGCTGGGCGACACCCTTATCCACTCGCTGACCCATCTTTACTTCCACTCTTCTTACCCGTGGCTACAGGAAGGCGTGCCCTCATTCATGGGGTCTCTGTGGGTGGAACAAAACCTTGGCAAGGACGCTGCTATTCAGCATTTGGATAACGCCCGCGGCGCGCTTTCGCTGGCCGAGCCGGGCGATACTGCTTCGGTGTCAGAGGCTTTGGTAACGGCTAGAGACCCGGTGTACTACCGCACCAAGGCGACCTATGTTTTCTGGATGCTGCGCGAGCTGGCCGGAGAAAATGCCCTGGCGCGCGCAATGCATGAGTATCAACCGGGCTCGGATACGACAGGCAGCGGGTTTGAGCAGGTGCTCGAACGGACTAGCGGTAAAGACTTGAAGTGGTTCTTCGAAGACTGGGTTTACCACGACCGTGGTCTTCCTGACCTTTCGATTGCCGGCGTGTATCCCAACAAGGCTACCGTACCCGGCTCCTATATCGTCGCAGTGGATGTGGCCAATAGCGGGACGGCCGAAGCGGAGGTCCCGGTCTCTGTCTCCTCGGGCACAACCACGGTGACTGAGAGGCTGCGCATCCCTGCAAAATCGAGGATAAGCCATCGCTTCCTGCTGCAGGGGCAACCGGCGGAGGTCGCAGTGAACGATGGCACGGTTCCCGAAGTGGAGGCCAGTGTGCACAGGCAGACGCTGGCCGTTCCTGCAGCCTCGAAATAGCTGCGCACCCGGCCCTAGCGGCAGAAGAGAGGCTTACTCATTGAGTGCTGTTGTATCCCACTCAAGCCAAAACAAGGCTTGCATGGGGCACACAGCCTTCATTGCGCCCTCAGCAACAGGCGATTAGTTCTCTACTTGCTCTGGAATCGCTTTCACTTCGGGGTGTTGCAGGGTTCCGGTGATGGCGAAAGGGTGCTCGGCCGATCCGCCTTTCATGTCTATTTCGCGATCGAATGAGATCGTGCCCGACAGTGGAATCGCCTCCTGACCGCGAGCAAGGAGGCTGTGCGTTATTTTGATGGTGCTCTCCGCAATGGCCGCATCGGCGCTCCATTGATCAAAATGAAGGAAGGGCTGCGCGGCTACGGGCAACGGCTCCTCCGCCGCCAATCCGCCTTTGGTCCAATCCCAGCGCAGGGTACCGGCGGCAGACCGTACCAGATCCTGCGCGTCAAAGCCGGACATGGTGATCTGGGCGGAAAAATTAGCCAGTCCAGTGCCCCAATGTTCATCGAAAATATTGCCAAGCGCGCTGGGTGCGGCGTTGGTCACCTGCACATCAAGCTGATATTCCGGCTGGTCACCGGATGCGTCCACCAGCCCGGCAAGGTGCATCGTTCCGTTCGCAAGATGGCCGTTCAGCGACCGGATCTCGATCGAGTTTCCGCTGATGTCGAGCGCGCCCGTCGCGTCATGCACCACCAGCTTGCCGGTAGAGAGGGCACCGACCCGGACCGTACCAGTGAGATCGGGCCACTTGACGGAGTGGCGATCGATACGATCAAGAATCTGCCGCAGTAGTTGACCGCCTTCGCTGGTACCCAGCAAGGTCGATTGAAGTGCGGCCAGATCCAGGGCGGGGAAGACCAGCGAAAAATGCCCCGCGCACGTCGTGCCGGAAGCACAAAGCGTCAGGTACTCCAGTGTTCCCTGGGCCTCGAGCTTTCCATAACTAATGGACGCGTTCGTCCATTCCATCTGAGTTGGGCTAAGAATTGCCTGGGCAGAGGCGATTTTAAGGGGCTGGGACAAGTAGGACGTAGTGAGCTCAGCGTTCTTGATAGCGATGCTCCCCTCGGCCGTCGACGCGGTCACCGGATGCTCGGAGTCGGGCACGGGCAGCAACCACTTACCGCGCACGCCCAGGTCAAGAGCCGCAGTCCCCGCGCCGCCAAGCAATCCGAAGGTCTTGCCGAACGCCTTCAGCCGGGCAAGACTGGCGACACCACCCAAGTGCAGATCGAATCCAGCAGGCGTAAACCGGCCGTCCACGGTCACCGGAACCGGCGCACCCATCGACAGGCGCACTGGCTGCAGCAACAACGCGGGAGAACCTGTCGAGTCGCCCTCTGCCTCGGGGCTCTCGCAGCGGAGCCGGACCGGGCCGAGAAGAAACGGCTTGCCAGAATCCGGAGTCAAGCTCAGCGAATCCAGCGCCATTTGGCCCGCAATCAGGGGTTGGCGTCCGTTTTGGCTTGCGTACTGGAAATGCCCATTGAGGACCCCGGTGGCCTGGATCCCGGCACCCAGGCCGCTGCGCACCTCCTGCAGTCCGGCCAACACCGCGGCAGCGGGAACGCGATCGATCTGCAGTGTGAGTTGCGCATGGGGCTGGGTTTGCACTTCCTGAATCGAGCCGGCGAGTCGCAGCGCTCCATCGCCAACCGGAGAGTTACAGGCAATGCCATCCAGCGCTCTTGACTCTCTCCGGAAGGAGGCCCGGCAAGAGGTTTCTACATCCATCGGATGAGCCGGTGTGAATTCAGATCGGTGCAGCCCGGCGACCTTCAACTTGGTGTTGACCTGTGCCAGATCAGCGGTACCCCCCACCATGGCCTCAACATCAAGGCCGCCGCGCCAGCCTATATCTCGACCCAGGGTGAGCCGGCTCAACTGGCCCAGGGGCACCCCGTTCCACTCCACCTTTAGCTGCAATGGCATCTCGCCCAGTAAGGGCGCGCGATGCAATGTCCCGTCGATGCGCAACATGCCGGTGTCGGAGAGGTCGAGAACGAGATCTGTTCTTACCGGTTGGGCGCGAAAGTGCAGTTCCCAGGCATCCCCCGGAGCCAGCGAGATGGAGAGGTCGGAATTGAGGAACGATAGCGGTTTCTTCTCGTTGCCTTCTTTGAAGTTGATGCGCGTGTTTTCCGCTTCAATATAGGGAAAGCGTGGAGCACTGCCGGCGTGACGCTGTCCCGTAGGGGCATTTGGAATGTGCGCTGCCTGCACCAAAACCGAAGCAAAATTCCAACCGCCATTCCGATCCCGGACAAGGTTCAAACTAGCGTCGTCGAAATGGATACGGGAGACTTCAAGCCTGCCCCGCCACAACGACAAGAGGCGCAGATAAGCAACCACGCTGTCGGAGTGAAGGATGGCCTCGGAGCCGAACTGAGGATCTTCTTCGACGGAAAAGTCGGAGAACTCAAAGCCGGGCAGGGGCAGCAATCGCAGCTTGACGGAAGAGATATGTACCTGCCGCCCGATGCTGCGGCTGATACTGTCGGCAATTCGGTGCTGATACCGGCTGATGTTAACCAGCGGCGGCAACACAAAGGCAACCACTGACAGCACCGCGACAGCCAGCAGAATCCAGCGCCTGGGCGAAGGACGCTTCTCCTCGCCACCCATGCTATTGGACCAAATGGAAGGTTCGGCGCCAGCGGGTCTGGTCGAAGAAGTGAAGAATTACGTGGGTATAGAACTGGAGCTTGTCCCCCAATCCTTCTTTCTCATACTGGTTGTCGGGTTCGATAAAAGACCAGTAAACGAAGAGTGGGCGGCCAACGATGTTGGCCCGCGGGACAAAGCCCCAATAGCGCCCGTCGAGGCTGACGGTGCGGTTATCGCCCATGGCGAAGTAACGGCCCGGGGGAACCACGAGATCTTCTCCCTGGATGTAATTGGGGAGGTCGAGGGCCCAGGTAGGCGTCACATCCCCACTCTGCGATGGGGAGACGGCGGGAAAATCATCGCGATAGGGAAAGTAGTTGCCGTAGTCCGGCATGGCCGCCTGGGGTTCCTTTTGCGGCTGCCCATTGAGGAAGACGACGCCGTTGCGCAGGTGGATACGATCGCCGGGAATGCCGATGACCCGCTTCACCAGATAGAGGTCCGGTTCGCCCGGCTTGAAAAAGACGATGATGTCGCCGCGGCGAACATCGCGATAGTAGACAAATGGGGCCCACGTGGTGCGCGGCGCCAGGGCGATGCGGTCCACCAGCACGTGGTCGCCTACCAGCAGAGTCTTTTCCATGGAGGACGAGGGAATCTCAAAGTTCTGAAAGATGAAGGTCAGGGCAAAGAGCCCGATGACCAGCACCGTACAAATGGAAGCAAATGCTTCCAGCGGCGTCTCTTCCGTTGCCTGCTGGCTTTTGATCTCAGTTTCTGTGGCTTCCATGATTATGGGGAACAAACTCTCTAATGAATGACGCGAAAGGTGCGGCTCCACCGTGCAAAGTCCATGACGGTATCGAGCGGGCTCTTCTCGTGTCCGAGTCTATCATCCGGGAGCGTGCGGTCCTCGGTAGCCGAAGGCTCGTGGAGCGAGAAGTAAATGATGAAGGGCAAACCCACGACGTTGGCGCGGGGAACAAAACCCCAGTAGCGGCTATCGCGGCTGTGATTCCGATTGTCGCCGAGCACGAAATATAAGCCTGGGGGGACCACCAACTCGCCATTCTGGACATCGTGGCGCATTTGTATCCACCAGTTGGTATCCACGCCCGGGTCGGTGTAAAGCTTGGCGGGAAACTGATCCCGGAAATTATCTTGATACGTGCCTTCAAAGATCGCGAAGGGCTCACTCTGTTTCTGGCCGTTGATGCAGACCACGCCGTTTTGCAGACGGATACGGTCGCCGGGAACCCCCACGACGCGCTTAACGACGTGATCCGATGGGTCCAGCGGAAAATGAAATACGATCACGTCATCGCGGCTCACCTGCTCATAGGGCAGGAGCCAGCGCCATGCACCCGGGGGCCCGTAAACGGACTTGTTTACCAGCAGGAAATCGCCCACCAAAAGAGTTCGCTCCATGGATTCAGAGGGAATGCGAAAAGGCTGCACCACAAAGGTGAGCACGAACAGAGCGATGACGATGATCGACAGCAGCGAGCGGAAGGTGTCGAGCAGGTTGGGAAAGACGAGGTGGGTGTGACTGAGGTGGACTACGCGCGGCGCGACAGCGGGCGCAGGAGTCGCTGTGGCCACACTCGCTTCTTCCGTGGTCACACGGAAGAACTCCGCTGGTGGTTGGTGGGTCAAGAACCGTTACCATCTGCCAACGGTTCCCGCGCAGGACTTTGTTTTCTAAGCTTGTCGAAAGCCCGGCGTGCGGCCTCCTGCTCGGCCCGTTTTTTGGTAGTGCCTACGCCGCGCGCAAGTGCCTTGGGCCCGCTTCCCTCCGCCACTCTTACCTCTACCAGAAAGCGCTTGCGATGATCGGGCCCACTCTCCGCTTTGAGAACATAATCCGGCGGCCCGGTTTTCTGCGCCTGCAGCAACTCTTGCAAGGCTGTCTTGTGGTCACCCAGAGATACTCCACGATCCAGCGCCTGGCGTAGATCATTCACATAAGGCGCGACCACGTGCTCGTTGACGAAGGCCTCTACCGGCACCAGGCCACCGTCCAGATAGAGCGCCGCAATCACGGCCTCGACACAATTCGCCAGCAGAGTAGACTTCTTCCGCCCCCCGCCTCGTTCCTCTCCCCGCCCCAGGCGCAGATAACTCCCCAGGTCGAGTGCCGCGGCGACTTGCGCCAGATGGCGCCGGCTGACCAAGCTGGCGCGAAGGCGAGTCCACTCGCCTTCATGGAGATCGGGAAAACGACGGAAGAGAATCTCTGCGACGACCAGGCCCAGAACTGCGTCTCCTAAGAACTCCAGTTGCTCGTTATCTTCTTCGCGTGCGCAAGGGGTTCCCTCGGCCTGCCGGCCCTCGGTGGTTTGCTCGTACGCCAATGAGCTATGGGTCAGCGCCTTCACCAGCAGTGCCTGCTCGCGGAAGGTGTGACCCAACGCTGCCTGTAGCGTATTGGGAGCCGCCTGTGCCATCAAAGTCGTTGCCCTTTCTCCTACTGTATTGCATAGCGAGAGAAATCATGCCGTTACTGAGGAGTGCCTTGAGACGGCTGGGTGCCCGCCTGGGGCGGAGTGTCCGGGGCGGAATCATCGTCGCCAGCAGGCTCGGTATGCTCCTGATGCGGAACCGCATATGGCTGTTTCAGGCCTTTTTCCGCCGCCAACCTGGTATCCTGCTCGCCGTCGCGCACGGTCAGTGCAGCCCGGTACTCGGCGACAGCCTGGTCACGCTGGTCCTGGATGTCGTAAATCCTTCCCAGGTAGATGTGCGACCAGGCCAGCATGCGGGGATCCTTGGAGAGCCGTAGCGTCTCTTCGAAGTCATGCTGGGCAACCGGCACATCGCGGTGCATGATGGCTACCCGGGCAAGAATGAAGTTGGCCCGCGCGAGATCGCCGGACTTATCTTCCACCGACTGTTGGGCCAGGGCGCCTGCGCCATCGGTGTCGCCTTTCATCAGCTTCATTTCCGCCAGGTCGAGGCCTCTCGGCTGGCGCGGCGACCGATGCACGACATCAGAGGAACTCTGCTGGTTGAAGGTAATATGCTTCGCGCGGCTCAATTCCGCGCTTACATCCATGCCATAGACCATCTCGCCGATGCTTTCCTTAAAGCTCTGCGGCGCTCGTTCAAAGGCGGCGAAGGCGTCGTAGAAGTACTCCGTGAGCACGTAGCCGTCGGCCATATCCTCCTGGACCAGGTGGCGGCGGACCGCTTCGGCTGCGTCCACCGAGGCGTTGTGCTGGTGAGTGGCGGCTTCCAGATCGCTGCGTCGTACATCGGCCGGAATTTTATAGATGGTCACGCCGGTATCCATGGTTCGCGCCTCGACCGCGCGAATCATGCACTCGATGGTCAGGGCGACTATGTCGCTGCGATAGGTGTAATCGAGGGGTGCATCGTGAACGGTCTTTAGAAACGGAAGCAGCCTATCCAAGGCCGTAGCACGGGCGTACAAGAGGGGCTCAATCTGGTAATGCAGGTAAGCATGGCGAACCTCCCGCATGTGGATGGTTCCATTTACGGGCGAGGCCACCACCACATACTCGGCTCCGTAGACCCGGGCGTTGGTTTGCGCAGGGTCCAGCAGCGGCTCTACCACGATCAGAAAGCGCCGGCCGTTGTTGGCCCCGCCAGGTGTCTTGAGGTAGATGCCGGTATCGTCGATCATTTTGGTCAAAGAGTCGTGTAACTGGGCCAGTTGCTTATCGTATTGCGGGCGAACATGGAGCCAGATCACGTGCAGATCGACCAGCTGGGCGAAGCGGCGCAACAAGGGCAGAATGTTTTCTACTCCACTGGCGTCCGGCGGCATGTCGGCGCCCTGGGCGCTGGGCGCAAGATCCGGCGGCAGCGAGATAAATAGGGAAAGCGAAATATACTGCGCCAGATCAGCGCCACTGTCGGAAAGCCGATGCTGCACGATGAAAGTGCAGATTTTTTCGTGCGCATCCCGCGCATCGCTCGAAGCCTGGAGCGCCAGGTTGACCTGTTCCCGGACCTGCTCGCGCACCGGGTCAGAAGCTGCAAGTCCCTGATCATAGCCGCATGCGTTCAGCGCTACGGCGATGTCGAAGAGCGCCTCGCTGTTCTGCAGGCTGATATCGGGACCTGCCGCGTTCACCAGTGCTGTGGAATCGGCCCTGCCGCCGGCTGAGGCCTGGGAGTCGGAAGAGTTTTGGGCTTGCGCGACCGGAACGCACAAGCAGACCAACAGCGCCAACGAGGCGGCCGCTAGGCGCACAGGCAGATTTGTTGGTTGGAGGTCGGAATGCTTGCTGTGAAACTGCATAGAGTGCGGCGAGTGGCCCTCTCCAAGTCTATGCACTGGCATGAGGGAGGGTCAAACCCGGAAACGATGCGGGAAACAGAGCCGACAATACTTTGCCAACGTGTTCCAGGTCCGGGTTGTTCTCAGCCGCAGCTTCCGTCCATCCACCTCGACCCATGGCAAGGTGGGCCGCCCAGCTTGGCATGGGTGGAGATGGATGGACGGAGCTGTGGGGAGTTGTTAGGGGGAAGGGCGCACAGCAGGTCCCCCGGGCTACCTCCGGATTTCCTGTCAGTCTTAGTGGCTTCGGTAAACCTCGTGCGGCTTTCCTTAAAGAAAGCCGCATACGTGGCCGTTGGTTGGTGCAGCGTGTAGGAAATCCGGAGTACGCTCCCACGGCACGCCGGGGCTGGCGGGATGACAAGGTTGAGGGCGATGGTCCACCTGGGCATGAGTGGAGGTGGATGGACAGAGTCGAAAAAAGCCAACTTGGACAAGTCTGACTTTCAGCCGTCCCTTCGACGAGCTCCCACAGCACGCCGGGGCAGGCAGGGCAGGCTCTTTAGGACTGTCTTGTGGCAGAAATGGAGACTGTGCGACTCAGCACTGTCCGAAAGCACCCTAGCCAGGTACCGAAACTCCTGAGAAGGAGAGCAGTACGGTGCCCCGCACGGGCTGTCCAAAAACCTGCGCCGGGGCAAAAACACTGAAAGCCAAGCTATCTTCCAACTGGGAACGGGTTTTGCTGTCCGCGTTTCCGGAGACGATTTTATAGTCGTACACCCGGCCTTCTCCGTTGACGCAAGCCAGGACAACGAGTGGGTTGTTACCGTCGGCAACGCCTCCGGCGGGCTCGATTGAGGTGTAAAGGAAGCGGGGGCTGGAAGCCATGCCAAGGGGTTCGTCGCGCGCCAGCGCAGGCGGCGGGAAGGCAAACATCCCGGTGAGCAGGGCGACCCCGCCCAGCAGCGCAACCGTGCTGGCGAAACCAGCAGTAACCTGCCATATCAGGGGGCGGAAGGTGTTTTCCCAGCGAACGCGACCGCGGGCCAACTTCTCCTTAGCGGTGTTGGCGGATTCCTGCGATAGGGCAACACGAAGCCGGAGACCCAAGTCCTCCGGAGCTTTGGCCGGCCCGATGGAGCTGAGAAGGGACTGCGCAGTCCGCCACTGCGCGAATTCAGCCGCACAACCTGAGCAAGCTTCAAGGTGCCCGGCGATCTCCTGCATGGCTGCGCCAGCCACAGCGCCGTCAAGATATGCGGAGAACTGCTTGCGTAAGTCAGTGCACTTGCTCACTTGGCCCCCTTGACACTCATCGAAAGCGTTTCTATCGGTTGGAAAGCGGAGCTTGGGCGTTTCGCCGCGGCCTCCGCGAAACCTGTCAGACGCTCCTTCAGATGCGCGCGCCCACGCATAAGACGCGACTTTACGGTGCCGAGATTCACCCCGAGAATCTCCGCCACCTCTTCGTAGGAAAAGCCTTCGATATCGCGCAAGACCACGACGGCCTGGAAGGGCTCGGGAATCTGACGCAACTCCTCCTCCACCCGGGCACGCACCTCTTCATGGGCGGCGTGGTCAAAGGGCGATTCGTGAGCGTCGATCAGGGTGTCTTTGAGGCAGAGGGGGTGCCCGTCGTTGGACTGGCCGAACTCGGATTCGATGGTAACTTCCTGGCGTTTGTGGCGCCCCCACCAGCGACGCTGGTTGCTGGCCTCGCGCAGTGCAATGCGATAGATCCAGGTGCGCAGACTGGAGTCTCCGTTGAAGCTGCCAATGCCGCGGTAAATCTTAATGAAGACGTCCTGGGTCAGGTCAGCGGCGTCCGCGTGGTCTGGAATGGTGCGTGCAACGAGGCTGTAGATGGGCTGATGATACTTGGCGATCAACCAGGCAAACGCCTCCTCAGAACCGGCCTTCAGTTCGGAGATAATTCCGGCTTCTTCTGACGGTACACTGAGGACGCTGGCGATATTTCCCAAAGCTAAGCCTGCCTGCATGCGAAAGTTCTCCATAACATAACAGGAAGCGTCCACTTGCGTCTCCCAATTGCGCACTGAACCGGCGACGCAGGAGCCGAGCACCCACGCCACGCCAGTTTTAAGCTCTCTCTTTACTTTAGACACCGCCTGGGGAGTAAGCGGTTGGGGAAAAGAGATTACTGAGGTGCTGTGGTAGGGGGCGGTTTTTTCTTGTGCGGTTTCGTAGTATCAGGGCCATCGTTGACGACAATCTTGGTTGGTGGCGGCGGCGGTCCGGCGGGCGGCTGGGCGACGGTGGCCTGCGTGTGGGCAACCTTGGCGTCCTGGGCCCCAATAGCCTGCAGCAGCCAGGCACCAAGGTTAGCCCTGCCAGCCTCCAACCCAGCGCGCGCGTCTTCCAGGCTGCTCGCATCGGACGCCGAGCCGGCCAGCCCGGCCGTTTCGGTGATTCGAAGCATCACGTCATAGAGTGCATCGAGATTGCGAAACACGGCGAATGCCGGGGAAAGCGCGACCGGACCATTCGCTGCGGCGGCGTCTGCCTGCGTCATCAGGTTCGGCAGCGTGGTGTTGAGGTCTCGCTGCATGGAGTTAATATCCTGCTGCGTTGTGACGCGGATGTCATTGGGGGCCTTCCAGTGCGAAACATTGAGGTTAGTAATGGCGTTCTGGACGTTGGTCAGGGCCGGGCGCAGGTTGTTCATCGCAAAGGTGGTTGGCGCGGGCGCCTGGGCTGGGGCGGCGGGAGGTGGAGCTGCTTGCGCACTCGCGGCACTGGAGCCGCTGATGAACAACAGGGTCAAAAGAGCCAATTGAGCCGAGTAAGGGGGACAGAACATTCTTTCTCCCGTAGAAGACGGTGGAGGAGCGGTGGTCCCATGCGGAGCGTTTGACGGATTAGGCATGCTCCAGCAGAATAAAGGATGTTCCTCCCTTTGTGGGCCTGTGGCGCAGCTGGGAGCGCGCTTCCATGGCATGGAAGAGGTCATCGGTTCGATCCCGATCAGGTCCACCAAAGTTTACCCCTTTTCGAATGAATTACTTCTAGCGTTTTCCGCAAGAGCTCTCAGAGGCGAAGTTAAAGCGAACCATGACACCTTAAAGATACGTCCACTTTTTATCCATGAGAAAGGCCCACTTTGGTGGGCCTTTTCCGCGCTCTTCAGGGGAGCAACCCGACGCCGTAGCCCAGCTGATCGGCGATTACTTCCCCCCAGATAGTCGATCGCTTTCCGGGAACGTGGTTGACCGGAGGTATCACGGGCAATCATTCCACCAGTTACTTCAAGGCACATTGCGATCAGCAATCAGCCACCGGTCAGCAAATGAGAGGCAGCCTCATTCTGCTGCCTTGATATTGGAGAAACGCTCTACGATGCCCTGCGACGCGTTGCTGGGGGTCGGGTGTGCTCGCCTCTACCAGACACGGAGGACAATGCCCGCGCTGAGGCGCAGCAGGTTCTGTTCGTTGCCTTTGCCATTGGGCAGTTGCGTGCGCAGGTAATCGGCCTGGATGGCGCGGATGGCGATGTGCCGGTTCATCTTCAGGTCAAGTCCTCCTCCGCCCAGTACCGCCAGCGAGGAGGCGGCGCCGGACGCCGAACCGCTCGCGCTTGGGAACACCCCGTCGAAGCCGTGAGCAGCGCCGACAAGCCCCTGCACAAAGGGGGTGACTTTTCCGCCGGAGAAACGGTGGCTGAAGCGCGGCCCGAGAGTGAAGGAAACCAACGACAGTCCAACCGCCGGGCCAATGCTGCTCGCACGCTCGCCGGTCAAGTCGGCCACCACTGACAGCGCGCGAAAGGCGTGGAAGGCGAGTTCGCTGCTGCCGCCGTTCATGTTGAAACAGCCACACTGGCCGGGCGCGGCGTTGGAGCGCGCATAGCTGTAGTTGAACGATATCTCCAGCGGCGCATACGGGGCTGCTGTCTCCACCCGCTGTGCTGCAGCAGACATCCAGCCTATTCCGATCATCAGGACGACTCCCACAACTCTATACATTGCTTTCTCCGACTGGTGTCTACTGCACGGTAAGTGTTACGTTGGTTGAGCTGTGGGCACCGGTAACCGCATCTGTTGCAGTTACCACTACGGTGTAGCGGGTGGCCGCCTGGTTGAAGAAGCCGTTGCTGCTGCAACCGCTCAGGCACACCATTGCACCCAAGGCCAACGCTGCCACCGCCAGCACCGCCGGCAGCCCCGGCGCCGAGCGCAGCCGCCTGCGCACCGGCTTGATGCCCGCCACCGGCAGCAACAGGAATGCCAGTGCTATCGAGCCCAGCTGTCCGCGCAGAAGAGGCGTCTCACCGTGCGCCGTTTGCTGGTTGACGGTCTGGATGGTCATGGTGACCGGCGTCGCCCCGCTGCCCGCCGGAATGGAGGCCGGAGAGAAGGCCGCGGTCGCGCCCGCAGGCAAACCAGTTGCGCTAAGGGTCAGCGCGTTGGGATAGGTTGATCCGGAACCACGCGCCAGCGTCAGGTTGAAGGCGGCCGATCCACCCGGCAGCACAGTCTCAACGCCAGAGCCGGCACTGGTGGTGAGCGTGAACCCCGCAGGCGCGGCGGCCACGTTGAAGCTGATAGTGGCCGTTGCCCCGGCATAGTTCCCACTGGCTGCCTGGCCGGCACTCAGCACCACCGTGCCCGCTCCCGTTAGCGTCACCATGTTGCCCGCAATCGTCGCAGGACCACTCACTACCGTGTAGGTCACCGCCCCACTCGATGGTGAGCTGGCGCTCACGATGAAGGGCGGATTGCCATACGTCTGGGCTGGGATCGGCGCAAAGCTCAGGGTCGGCACCGGCGCCCCTGGCGCTGCCGCCACGGTGAAGCTGATGGTGGCCGTTGCCGCCGCATAGTTCCCACTGGCTGCCTGGCTGGCGCTCAGCACTACCGTGCCCGCTCCCGTCAGCGTCACCATGTTGCCCGCAATCGTCGCAGGACCGCTGACTACCGTGTAGGTCACTGCTCCGCTTGACGGCGAGCTGGCGCTCACCGCGAAGGGCGGGTTGCCATTTTTTTGGGCTGCGATCGGCGCGAAGGTCAGGGTTGGCGCAATAGCCGTGACGGTCAGCGTCGCCGAAGCGCTACTGGAGGCAAAGGTGTTGTTGGCAACCTTCGGCGCAAGCTGGACAGTGGGTGCAGGAGCGGAGCCGACAAAATTTGCCGTGATCGTATGCACGCCTGCAACGGTCGGGGTCACCTGCAACGTCGCCCTTCCGGCAACGAGCGTTACCGCCGCGCCGCCGTTCAGGGAGACCACCGTGGTGCCCAAAGTGTCGGTGAAGCTGACGCCGCCGGCCGGGACAGTCGCGGACGTGGTCGTGTCGCTCACGACGGCGGTCATCGTCGCCGTCTGCCCGACCACCAGGGACGCCGGGCTGATGGTCAGCGTGGTCGATGTGGTGTCGACCGAGCTATAGGACGTCCCACTGACGGACACCTGCTGGGTACTGCCGGCAACGTTGAGTGTATTGTTTGTCACCGTGATACCGGCAGTTAGACTGCCAACGGACTGCGGAGTAAATTGCACCGACACGTCGCAGGACACACTGGAAGACAGGGAGGTGGAGGAGGTGCACGGATTTGTATCGCCGGCGTTTTCCGAGAAGTTGGCGGTGTAGGTGGGATTGGTAGAAAAGTCCAAAGCCTGATTGCCGAGATTCGTCACAGTTGCTGTCCGTGCCGTGCTGGTGGCCCCCTTAGCCGTAATTGGAAATGTCAGGGCGCTCCCCGAAACATTTACGAACAAGATGCGATTGTTGCCCGAGTCCGGAATATACAGATTCCCAGACGGATCCACCGTGACCCCGAAGGGAGCGCCCAGTGTTGCCGGGGTTGGAAGGCTGTCAATTGCCAACACCGAGGCCATGCCTGCCGTGGTGATTTCGACGATGCGGTTGTTGCCTCCATCGGCGACGTAGATATTGCCCATGCCATCTACACTGACGCCTCTAGGATGGTTGAAGGTAATCCCAGTCGGAGTCAGCAGCGAAACCACCCCGGCTGCCGTCACCTTGATGACGCGGCTGGGATCGGCGCCGGCGTACCCGTCTGGGATATAGATGTTTCCCATCGAGTCGACCGCTACCCCGGTAATTCCATCTACACTGGTGGTGTAACTTCCCGTCCCGATCACCGTTCCCATGCCCGTGGAAGTCGATCCGGCCACCAAGAGAGTCGAGACTTCGACGACACGGCCTTTCAGGTAGTCGGAGATGTACAGATTGCCTGCGCCATCGAAGGCGAGAGCAGTAGGAAAACCCAATGCGGAAGCCAGGCCATTGATGGACAATACGGATGCAACACCGCCCGGCGTCACCACTATGATGCGGCTATTTACATGGTCGCTAACGAACAAATTTCCGGCGCCATCGAGAGCGACGCCGGTGACTTGGCTACCGAAGGTGTAACCGCTGGGGGACACCACGGATGCACTGCCTCCACCGGCGGAAATCTTGACCAGATTGCCTCCGTCATTGGCGTCATAGATGTTTCCCGCGCCGTCCAGAGCAATTTGGAAGGGGAAATTTAGGACCACCTCTCCTGCGGAGATCACGGTTCCGGTATTCGGGGCCAGGACGGCCACCGGGGAATCGCCCCATCCATACAGGGGAAGGGTAAGGATCGGGTTCATGTCCGCGTCATACAGAACCACGGCTCCGGTCCGTAACCCGGGAGCGGTGGGAAGAAAGTTGACCTGCACAGAGCAGTAGGTGCTTGCAGGGGTCGTACTGGTGCAGGTGGTGTCGGAGCCGGAGGTGAAGTCGAGGTTCTGAACGCCAGAGGTAAATACCTTCATCGCACCTAAACCAACGGCTCCTGTGGTGAATGGCAAGGTCAGCGTAACGGTGCCCAAAGAACCAAGCTGGACATGACCGAACCCGACGACCGATTTGTTCAGGGAATACGTTGGGTCGCTTGGGGTCAAGTCTCCATTTACCGGCGGGTCTACCACCAGGACACGGTTGCCTCCGGTATCGGCGACATACGCCGTCCCGAACTGGTTCACGGCTATTCCGAGCGGACCATTGAGCGTTTCGGAGTTGGTATACAACACAGTGCCATTGCTGCTCCGGTCAATCTCAGCGATTCGGCTGTTGCTCGTATCCGCCACATAAACGTTGCCTACGCTATCGGTAAAAACGTCCGACGGATTAGAAAGAGTGACCCCTCCAAGAATCGAAAGCACCAGACCCGTGGGGCTGCCCGCGGCCACGGTCACGATACGATTGTTTCCCGAATCGGCGATGTAGAGTGTGCCACCGTTGTTCACCGTCAATCCCTTTGGACTGCTCAGCGTCGTTGTGCCTGATGAAACGGTGATCGTGAGTACAGCGGCAGCCCCACCAGAGGGCACTTCCACAATGCGGCTGTTGCCGGTATCGGCGATAAAAATGTTCCCAAGCTGGTCCAGTGCGACGCCTTGCGGGGAACTGAGCGTCACGCTTCCCGTCGGGATAACAGAACCGGCTCCGGAAGAGGTGGCTTTCACAATGCGGCTGTTGCCGGTATCGGCGATATAGAGATTGCCCGCACCATCGAGTGCGAGCCCCGAAGGAGAGCTCAGGGGGGCACCGATCCCGCTGATGGCTAAGACCGAGGCCGCGCCTTGAGCGTTGACTTCGACGATTCTGTTGTCGCCGGTATCGGCAATGAAGACGTTGCCGGCGGAATCGACAACGATGCCGGCTGGGGAACTGAGTGCGCCGCTGGGCACGGTTCGTACCAAGCCCTGAAACGTCAGGCTGAAACTGGCGTGGGCGTTTTCGCAAACACCGAGGAAGAAAACGCCCAGCAAACCGCAAAGGGCCTGGCGAAACCGGACAGACAAACTCACAAAACTACCTCCTGGATGATGCCCGAAAGAGAGCGGGCAGCTCCGAGTCTTTTGCGCCATAGATTGGGGTGCATAACAGTCGGGAAAAATCGAAGTCGAGCGCGGGAGAGAAACGGCGTATCGGCAACCGTAAGCCAGATATTTGCCGGCAGAGGGTGTTGTTCCTGATGGCCAACACCGGGGGAGAGAGCGAATGACACGAAAGGCTGCCTCTTTTCTCAACCGAGACTCCAGAACGGAAGCAGCAGTGTGGTATCGGAGGAGCCGCAGATCCCGATGTACCTGCCTTCGCACTTAGGTAATCGGTTGAACGCCGCAGCACCTTAGTCTGGCAGGCATAAGTGTGTTTTTTCCGGACGCGAGCCGCCGAAGCGTAGACAGGAGCGGTCGCCAGTGGGCCGGGTGGACCCTCGGTGCAAAGGGATCTCAGCGGCGGCCAGCGCCACACCCAGGGTCCCGGTTCCGTTATCTTAGGTCAGGACACCCAAAGCGAAATTGAGGGTCAAGATGCGTCGATTTGCGGGAACTCTGTTTTTAGCGGTCATTGGCGCGGCAGTCGTGGTCACCAGCGTGAGAGCGGCGGAAGTAGGAGCCGTAACCTACGTTCGTGCGGGCAAGCTGCTGGATGTTCGCTCAGGGAAACTTCTCACCGATCAAGTGATTGTCATACGCGGGGACCGCATCGAGCGCATCGCCGGCAGCCGCGAGCTGCAGATTCCGGCAGGCGCAACGGCCGTGGATTTGAGCCGCGCCACCGTACTGCCTGGGCTGATCGATTGCCATACGCACATCATGCTTACCGATACAGACGACTCGCACTATGACGACATTCTGCTCAAACAATCCTGGCAATACCGGACGATTCTCGCCACCCTGAACGTGAAGCGCGATCTCGAAGCCGGCTTCACAGCCATGCGCGACGTCGAAACCGAAGGCGCCATGTACAGCGACGTCGATGTGCGCAACGCAATCAACCAAGGGCTGATTCCAGGTCCACGCCTCAAAGTCGCCACGCGAGGAATTTCCACCACCGGCGGGTATGGCCTCGAAGGCTATTCGCCGGAAGTCACGGTTCCCGTTGGCGTGCAAACGATCGATAGTCCCTTCGAAGGGCGCAAAGCCGTTCGCGAACAATTCAATTATGGTGCGGACCTGATCAAGGTTTATGGAACAGATCGCTATCGTTTTCTGCCGGACGGAACAGAGGTCAGCGTCGCCGACTTCAGCCGCGAAGAGATGGAAGCCATTGTGGATGAGGCCCGGCTGAAGGGCATCAAGGTTGCATGCCACGCTTACGATGGGCCGGGACTTCACTACTGCATCGATGCGGGCGTGGCCTCGATCGAGCATGGAATCCAACTGGATGACGATGCGATTCGCAAGATGGTGGCTAAAGGAATCTATCTCGTTCCCACGCTCTACGTTTACTGTTGCGCGCTGGAGAAGGCCGACCTCGCCATGTCTGGAGGGAAAACAAGCCGCATGGCCATCCATGAGGTCAGTTTCAAGAAAGCCCTTGCGGCGGGAGTGAAAATCGCTTTTGGCACCGATGCTGGGCCTTTTCCACACGGTACACAGGCGATCGAATTCGAATGGATGACGCGCTACGGGATGTCTCCCTTACAGGCGATTCAATCCGCAACCATCAATGCTGCTGATTTGATGGGGTGGGCAGATCAGATTGGCGCCATCGAGCCAGGCAAATTCGCCGACATGATTGCCGTGGACGGGAATGTGCTGGAAGATGTCAAGCAACTGGAGCACGTGCGATTCGTGATGAAAGGCGGCGCCGTAGTGCGCAACGACTTCGCAAAGTAACGCTCGTTACGCCGCCCGTCAGGATTGGATAGATTCAACTCCTCTGTCCGGGAGACGATCCGCACCCACAAGTACCTCAAACGGCTGAAAGGCTGCGAGCGGGCACGTGCGCCGAAAACGCTTCTACTTCAGAGCGCCCACCGATCACCAGCGGGGTCCTCTGATGTATGGCCTTTGGGACGATGTTGAGAATCGGCTGCTCGCCGCTACTGGCGATTCCGCCGGCCTGTTCCGCGATCAAGGCAAGTGGGTTCGCTTCGTAGAGCAAACGCAGTTTGCCGCTGGGGTGACTTTCCGTTGGAGGATACAAAAACACGCCGCCCTTCAAGAGCGTTCGGTGGAAATCGGCAACCAACGAGCCAATGTAGCGCGAGCTATATGCCGCTCCGGTTTCGGGCGCCCGCAATGCGTGAATGTACGCGCGATAGTGCTCGGGAAAGAGATTGATGTTCGCTTCGTTACATGAATAGTATTTGCCCTTGGCCGGCATCTTCATCTGTTCATGGCTCAGGACAAAGGCTCCAATCGTCGGATCCAGCGTAAACCCGTACACTCCGCGGCCAGCTGTGTAAACGAGAACAGTCGAGGGACCGTAGAGGACGTAGCCGGCTGCAAGTTGACAGCTCCCAGGCTGCAAGACGGACTCGACGCCGGCGGGAGAGAAGTCGCCTTTGCGCCGATAAATGGAGAAAATAGTACCGACGTTCACGTTGACATCGATATTGGACGATCCATCAAGCGGGTCGAAGACGATGACGTATTTCCCCGTGTCGGGCTCCCTGCCGAAAGTGACTGGCTCGTCGTTCTCTTCAGAGATCAGTGTCGCGACCGAGTCGCGGACGCCAAGACAGTGCAGCAGCGCTTCATTTGCATACACGTCAAGCTTCTGCTGTGTCTCGCCCTGCACATTGGTTTGCCCGGCTGTCCCCACGATATTGCACAGCCCCGCGCAGCGGATCTTGGCTTCAATCATTTTCGCGGCAAGGGTAATTCCTGAGAGAAGCCAGGAGAAGTCCCCCGAAGCGTATGGAACTTCACGCTGCTGTTGCAGTATATGTTGCTGAAAGGTGGTTATCATCACGTGTCCTCCCCACGTATCGATGCGAAGTTCGCAAGAATTTAGACAGCCGACATGAGCACGACGTTTTGCGCTGGTGCGCGAGCGATTTTTGCCTGGGCCACGGCGATCTGGGCTACAGGCAATCGCGCAGGAGAACAGGAGACATAATCCACACCGGCTGATACGAAGAACTCGATGGAAGCGGGATCTCCCCCATGTTCGCCACAGACACCTATCTTGATTCCCGGCTTGACCGCCCTCATTTGCTTGATAGCCATCGCAATGAGTGCGCCGACACCTTCACGGTCAAGAGTGACGAAGGGATCTACCTTCAAGATTCCCTCTTCAAGGTAACGGTCGATATATTTGCCGGCGTCGTCGCGTGAAAAGCCGAATGTCATCTGGGTGAGGTCATTGGTCCCGAAGGAAGCAAAATCGGCATATTGCGCAATCGCCCCGGCACAAACTGCAGCCCGCGGCAACTCGATCATGGTACCAACGCTATAGTCGATGCTGGCACGGTGATTCGTAAAAACCTCGGCAGCGACTTCGTCGATCCGCCGGCGAAGCCATCGCATCTCTTCGGCGCTGGCAACGAGCGGCACCATGATCTCCGGAACTGGCACGAACCCTTCAGCCGCCACTTTCAGCGCAGCCTGCAGAATGGCCCTCACCTGCATCTCCAGGATCTCCGGGTAGCTGATACTCAGGCGGCAGCCGCGATGTCCCATCATGGGGTTGGTTTCGCTCAAACTCTGTATGCGCGTTGCCAATTGTTCCAGCTTCTCAATGGCCGGCAAATCCCTGGCTTCTTTCGCCAGAAAAAGCTCAGCCTCTGTTTCCTTCAACGAAGGTAGAAATTCGTGCAGTGGTGGATCGAGCAGACGGATAGTGACCGGCAGCGAGGACATCTCCCGGAAAAGCTCCTCGAAA
Source organism: uncultured Acidobacteriaceae bacterium (assembly GCA_963746595.1). Lineage (GTDB taxonomy): Bacteria > Acidobacteriota > Terriglobia > Terriglobales > Acidobacteriaceae > PALSA-350. Next base: position 126,887 of record CAVVBS010000002.1, on the reverse strand, counting down.
TCGTCTTGCTGCATAGGCAACAGTTTCTCGAGAGCTTGTTTCCGATCTTCGGTTGAAGAGGCAAGGATCATCGCCCGCATATGCGGCAATCTCTGGGGCGAGAAAAACATGTGCTCGGTGCGGCAAAGCCCTATGCCAAGGGCTCCCGACGCTCGCGCGTTCCAAGCATCCTCCGGAGTATCGGCGTTGGCGCGGATTGCGACCGGGCCTTGCTCCATGGCCCATCCTACGATCGTATCGAGAGCCTTGTGCTCTGCCTCAGAAACTTGCAGTCGCAGTTTTCCTGCGAAGACACGACCCGTGGAAGCATCAAGAGAGAGCCATTCTCCTTCCCGGAAAGCGAATTTACCGATCGTCAGGATGCCTGCGTCAGAATCCACGTGGACGTCTTTGGCCGCCGTGATGCAGGATTTGCCCATGCCGCGCGCCACCACGGCAGCGTGACTGGTAGCTCCTCCGCGAGCCGTGAGGAAACCGATGGCGGCGGCCATGCCGTGGATGTCGTCTGCGGTCGTCTCCTGACTCACGAGAATGACCGGATCGCTATCGCGCCCGGCGGCAGCGGCGACGGCCGCAGCTGCCGAAAGCGCAATTCTGCCGACTGCCGCTCCTGGAGAAGCCGATAAGCCATGTGCAATCACCTCGGGAACTCCGAGGCTGAAGTCGAGTTGCCGGGCCGTTATCTCCGTCACGCTGGCCGGCTTGATCCGGGCAACTGCCTGCTTACGGGTGATAAGCCCCTCTGACACCATCTCGACGGCAATCCGAACCGCAGCCAACGCACTCCGCTTCGCGGTTCGCGTCTGCAGCAGGTATAGTCTCCCCTTTTCCACGGTGAACTCGAAATCCTGCGCTTCGCGATAGTGTTGCTCAAGACGGCGCGTGATGAAACTTAGCTCTGCGTATATTTCGGGCATGCTGTTTGCGAGCGCCGAGATGGGAACCGGCGTCCGGGATCCCGCCACAATGTCCTCGCCTTGAGCGTTGACCAGAAATTCCCCGAAAATGGTGTTTTCTCCAGTCGACGGATTGCGGGTGAAACCTACGCCGGTTCCACTGCGCGCGTCAGCGTTGCCAAAGACCATGGCCTGGACCGTAACCGCGGTACCCAGATCATCAGGGATTCCATTCAACCGTCGGTAGTATTGGGCGCGTTCGTTCCCCCAGGATTCGAAGACTGCGTTAATCGCCATCGACAATTGCTGTTCGGCGGTCAATGGAAGGTCCTTCATCGCATAACTTCTAATCGCCTGCTCAAATCCTTCCACCATTGCTTGCTGTTCAGCTTCCGAAAAGTCCTCGCATAGATGGCCAGGCCTGATTGATTCCATGACCAGATCAAACTTCTTTTTGGGAACTTCCAGCACGACAGCCCCATACATCTGCAGGAGGCGGCGGTAGGAGTCGAGCGCAAATCGGGGCGAGCCACTTTGCGCCGCCAACCCCTGCAGGTTTTCTCGCGTGAGACCTACATTCAGAATGGTGTCCATCATTCCTGGCATGGAGACAACGGCACCTGAGCGCACGCTGGTCAGGAGCGGATTGGCAACGTCGCCGAATGCGCGGCCCACCGCACCCTCAAGCCAGGTCACTGCGGCTGCGAGTTCCTTCTCAAAGCCAGGTGGCAGGGACTTGTGTTCAAGGTAGTAGCGGCAGACGCTGGTGGAGATAGTGAATCCGGGCGGCACAGGAATATTCAGCAGTGTCATCTCGGCCAAACCCGCGCCTTTGCCTCCCAATTCCGAACGCATCGAACCGTCGCCATCAATGGCGTGATTGCCGAAGCGATAAATATATTTGCCGTTCCCAATCATCGGATTGACCTTTCTAAACGCCACTCAAATCGATATGAAGCCGCCGCGTGGCGAGTTCAGAAGCTCTTCCTGAGGGATGCGGCCTTGCGCCGTGATCTTTCAAACGTCGTGCTGTGACTGACAGAATGAGGGTTCCCCAAAGGAACACGCATTCTATGGGCAGTAGGAGCCGGCAGTGCCTCATTCTCCATCGCTTGGTTTCTAAGCGCGTCATCGATAAGGACCCACGCCCCGAACGCCGGAGCATGGGGAAAGGTGGTTTGCCCAAACTGGCTTACAAAGTAGAAGTCGTATCCAAGCTGGCGCAGTCGCGCACCGAAGGCCCGGTGGTCGAGTTCGTTCCAGCGGACTCCATCCGGCATCGGCACATGACCGAAGCCCAGCTTCTTGCCGGGAAACGAAGACTGCACCTCAGACGCGAAATGTGCCGCTTCTGCAAGATCGATACTGTGGCTGCGCAAGCAAACGACCTCGGCATACCGGGCAAACACCAGCGCACGAGAGATGGCCGCTTCGAGACCTCCACAATAAACATACGAGTTGTCTCCGGTCTTCATCCCACTCAGGAATCTCCGGTCGCGCACGTCGTCATCGTCTTCTAAAGCCGCCGCGTCGCGTGCTTCTGTACAAGCGAGCACGTGCAGAGGGTGCTCGAGCAGGTTTGCAGTTTCCCGTGCAGCGTTCAACCTGCGCACCGTCTCGGCAATGGAAAGCAATGTGCGCGGGGAGCGATCGACGCTTTCGGCTGTCTGCAGTTGCCCGTAACAATTCGTAGCCAGCGCGCCGATTTCCATGAGACGCCGTGCAAGCACGATCGAGTTGTTGAGCGCGAACAGCGCTGAGGGGCTGGACGCCGCCGGAAAAGACGCATCACCTGACAAGGCTTCCGTCACTGCTTTACCTCGCGAACTGGATTTGTATTGACTTGGGGAAGGAGGTCAACCGTGTCGTCCGCCGAGAGCATTTTCCGGTTGGCCTGAAACCACAGTACCGGGCGGATTTGCACAAAACAAACAGAGGTAGTCCGATTCGGACGTGTCCTCTTTGGACGTGTTAATCGATGAGTAATATTCGGAATCGTGTTGAAAAAAGCGAACATTTGACGTCTTTACCCGGCGCGTCAAGACGATTGGCATGACTAACTATTGTCTTTACATGTCCAGAATGTCTCTGCTCAAATACGATGGAATCATGACGCTTTCCCACGGTTTGTTGGACAAACTGAACGCAGCGCTTGTCGACAGACGTATTGCAGACGGCTTCCAGTTGCTCGCCCGGACAGAGAAAGAGCTAGAGGCTCTGGAGCCGAAGGACCCCCATGCCGCAGCCTATCTGCTCTGCATAGCACAGTGGGTTGATCTGGGATTTCGCAGTGTCGACTATCTCAACGGCATCGCCGCGCGATTCATGAACGTGCGTCGAGGACAGATGCCCATCTGCGATTACCTATACCTCAGGATGGTTGAGGGACACCTGGCATTTCTTGCTGAAGATGCAGCTCAGGCAATATCGATATTCAGCTTTGTACTGCAGACCGAAACCACAATTATGGAGCCGTATCTCGTGGTGGTGGCACACTTTTGGAAGTGCCGGGCGCACCGCAGGCAAGGAGAATACGAGCCCGCTCTGCACCATATCCGGGAAGCAAAGAGGCTGGCCCGCGAGATGAAGGCTCCAAAGCTTGTCGCGGTTACCAATATTCACGAAAGCTGGCTGCTGTTTCAGCGCGGCGAACGGCGAGAGGCTATGCGCCTGCTGGATTTAGCAGAGAGTGAGCTGAAATCAACTGGGCACGCTCTGTCCCTGGGGAACATTGAGTCTGCCAGAGGGAGGTTTGTACGGCGTTCGGGCGAATACACGAAAGCTCTTGCTCACTTTGAGAAAGCAGTTGCCATTTACTCTGGCGCCTACCCGGACCACCCCAACCTGGCCCGCGCATTGGTCAATGCTGCTTACGTTAAGCGATTGATTGCACTGGATCTACTCCATCGGTCGAAGTCAGGTAAGGCGAGAGGCGCCGACCACGCCCGGTACCTGGAGATTTGTCAGGATGCGCTGGCTCTGCTCAGACGGGCGGGTGAAATTTACTCTCGCCAGCATCATCACTCTGGAACCGGATCTGTCCTGGTCAATGCCGGACATCTCCACCTGGATAGCGGGGACATCGATCGAGCAGAGGGTGAGGCGGCTAAAGCCTACCGCCTGGGGGAAGAACGGCAGGATCACATATTGATGGCCCGATCGCGCATTCTTCAAGCTACGGTTCAGAACGAACGAGTGGAAGAGCAGGTCGGCGAATCGACGGATCTATCCCTGCATGGTCACCTGGCCCGAACCTACTCTGAAGATGCGATTGCTCTGGCCAAACTGACGCAAAACAATCGCCTGCTCGCGGGGGCCTACATCGCACGTAGCTCAGTGGCTGCCAATGAATTTTTTCAGGATTGGGAAACGGCAAAGACCTTCGCCGCGCTGGCCGGCGAGCTGCTGGGAAAAGATGATCTCGACCATTTATCGAAAGAACTAATTGTGCTGAAGGCCCGAATCATCAGGGCAACAGGAGTCGATGAGCTGTTGCGAGCCTGGTCGGAAGGGATTACGGGAGAAAAAACCTTTCAGGAGGTTACAGAAGAATTTGCAGAACTGGTGATACCCAAAGTATGGATCAGAGAAGGCAGAAAGGTATCTCGCGTGGCTGAGCGCCTCTCCATCTCCCCTAAAAAGGTGCGCAGGATACTTGCCAACGTGGATCTGCTGAAACGCCAGTGATAAATAAAGTAGAATGCATTCGATTAGCGAATAGGCTCGAGTTCCGCTTGATGGGATTCTGAACGTCACCGGCATTGAAGGCACTCTCGGTTTGCGAATTGCCGCTGGAATTGGAAAGGCCGCGATGGTACCTTCTGCGTTCAACTGGCAGGACTCGTTCAAGACCGGCGCGGCCATTCCGGCCCACCCACTGGCGCTCACCGGGAACCGCAAGCTGGACGAGCGGCGTCAACGTGCAGTCACCAGGTACTATCTCGCAGCGGGGGCCGGGGGCGTCGCAGTGGGTGTGCACACAACCCAGTTTCAGATCCGCGACCCCAAGATTGGGTTATATGAGCCCGTGCTAACTTTGGCGGCTGAAGAGCTGCTTGGGAGCGATGTGATTCGTATTGCCGGTGTCTGCGGGAAAACGGCGCAGGCCCTACGGGAAGCCACGATCGCCCGCAATCTTCGCTACCATGCGGCACTTGTAAGCCTAAGTGCTTTAGCCGGAGCATCGATGGAAGAATCTATCGCCCACGTGCGCGCGGTGGGAGAGATCATTCCCGTCATTGGCTTTTATCTTCAGCCGGCTGTTGGCGGCCAGTCTCTTCCGTTTGAGTTTTGGCGAGCGTTCGCCGAGATCGAGAGCGTGATCGGGATCAAGATTGCTCCCTTCGATCGCTATGCAACCCAAGATGTTCTGCGTGGGGTAGCTGCGTCCGGCCGCGCTGGCGAGATTGCTCTCTACACAGGCAATGACGACCACATTGTCCTGGACCTACTCTCCAAGTTCCAATTTAGTGGACAAACGCTTCGATTCGCCGGCGGTTTGCTTGGACATTGGGCGGTGTGGACGGCTCGCGCAGTGGAGTTGCAGCGAGAACTCCATCAAGTTGTGGAGTCGGGGGAGCCGATCGATGCGAAGTGGTTCCTGCGAAACGCAGAGGTGACGGACATGAATGCGACGCTCTTCGACGTTGCACATCACTTCCATGGATGCATCGCAGGGGTCAACGAGATTCTCCGGCGACAGGGGCTTCTGGCCGGCCGGTGGTGCCTGGATCCGGCGGAAGATCTGTCGCCCGGCCAGGCAGAGGATCTCGATCGCGTGACAGCAGAGTATCCGCATTTGATCGACGACCAGTTCGTTCAAGAAAACCTGGATCGTTGGTTGTTATGAAAGAGCACCTACTTGCTTCCTCAGCGAAGGCTGTTCTAGCGGACGAAGCCAATGCTAGCCAGGTCAGCTGAAATTCGCTTGCCGGCATCAACCACCGAAGCAAGCAGCAGCTTCTTCCGTGCCGCCGAGCAACGGGCCGTGGGGATGTTGACGCTGACAGATCCGCTGACGGCCGACTGGGAGTCGAAGATGGGAGCACCAACGATAAAGGCGCCTACCACGGTCTCCTCATCGTTGAAGGAATACCCCGTCTTATGCGTCCGTTCCAGGTCCGACTTCAGGTCGCGCATTTTGGTATAGGTCTTTTCCGTGTACTGGGCGAGCTTCGACTTTTCCAGAAACCTCGCAAGATCCTCCTGCGAGAGGAAGGCAGCCACGGCTTTGCCGAGCGCCGTTGCGTGTATAGGGCAATCGTCTCCGATATGAAAGGTCAGCCGAAGAGGATGCGAGGTCTCGAGGACATCGATGAGAATGACGGCCTCGTCTTGACGTTCTGCCAGGGCCACCGATTCATCCAGTTTCTCGCGAAGCCGGTTGAGGTGGGGCCGCGCAACGGTCGCCAGTCCCAAGCGTTTGGCATTACGCCGCGAGAGGGCTGCGGTTTTGAGCGTGAGCCGATAGACTCCATTCGTCTCGGGTTGTTCCACGTAGCCGGCCTGTTTCAGGGTGAACAGGATTCGAAATGCAGAGCTCTTGACGAGGCCAACTTCCTCGGCGATCTCTTTGAGTGGTTTGCCATATTCGCTATTGGCCAGCGCTTCAAGAACTGCCATGGTGTTGACGACCAGGTCGATATGGTTCTTTGCGGCCACTGGTTGGTTTCCGGTGTCAGTTTAGCAGTCGCTGACGCGCCGTCCACTCAGCCGAATTCCGGTCCGGCGGCAGCCATCATTTGTGCTGGATTACCAGGGAGCGCCGCGAGGCCAAGGGCCATTCGGGTGAACGGCCGCTGGAGGTGAAAGCCACACGCGATGAGCGTCGGAATGAGCACGCTCCCTGCTTCCAGCACATCCACCACGACACGGCCTGAAGCTGCGCGGATTGCATCCGTCGCCAGTGCATGCGCTTCCGAGGGTGGAGCAACGATGGGGCCTAAATGGCAAGCTGAGGAACCGTGGCGCAAGATCGCGAAACCGTGCGGAGAACTAAAGGCGAGACTGCCGGGACGCGACAGGAAATCCTGGAACAAGAAGCAACGGTCAGCCCCGAACGCCACTTGGTCGAGCACCAGGTTCGGGGAAACGGCCGCAGCCGGACCCTCCCCGCCGCCGTGACCTTCCCACCGTTCCATCGTGCCGAGGGGCACGAAGCCGAGTGCTGCGTAGATGGCTGTCCCAGCCGGTGCTGCATCCAGAAGAGCCGCTCGACCCGCATCACGCAGGAGTGACGTGCAGGCTGCGACGAGCCGGGTAGCAAGGCCTTGCCGGCGCCATTCGGCGCTGACCACCACCATAGATATCCATCCGACGTCGTCGCCATACGGGAGTACCGCCGCAGTTGCCAGCAGCCGATCATCTATGGAGAATCCAAGCACCGTACCATGCCTCAAAAAGACTGCCCAGTCAGCCGCATTTTGGTTCCATCCAGCCTCCCCTGACAAGAGCAGAGCACGGGAAATCCAGCTTGCGTCCAACGCTATCGGACAGAGCTTGTCAGCTGACGTCATTGCGAACCTCAGGGAAAGGCTCTGGCAGTGGAACGCTGTGCGTCATCTGAATCCAGGCGGAAGTCAGCAAAGTCGCCAGTTTCGTCGAAGGAACCAATTCCAACTTGGCCACTTGTGAAGGTGTGGTCTATCACCGAAAATCGTGGCGTCGTTTGCTTGTCCACAAAGACTTGAATGGAACCTGAGCTGACATTGCGAACGATTCTTACGTCGTGCCAAGAGGGGTCCGGCAACGCCGCAGATGCATCCAATCCGGCGATCCGCCGGCGATCTCCCCCGTCAACAATGAATATGCCGTTATGGACGGCTACTCGAGTTCCAGGATCTTTAGAAAGGTGAACATAGTAGAAGTGAAGCGTATCCACGTAGTTGAAAACGATGATCATCGAACCACCTGCACGGCGCGCCTTCACGTTGAGAGTAAAGCTGCCGGCCTTCACGCCTTTCAACCGTGCAAACTGCAGCGGGCGGCGAGGAACCCCAGGCGGCCGAGAGCGTTTCATGTGGAGATAATGAAGGCTTCCGTCCGTGAGGATTTCCCAGTCTTCGGCGAAGGGCATCTCCCAGGCATTCAAGTTGCCTGAGTCGAAGTCGTCTTGAATGGACAAGCTTGCTTTTCGCGCGTTGCTATACGCGGGTGCTGGCCACACGAAGACAGCATAGGATGCGATCAAAGTGACGGCGCCAAGTAATGCGGTTACGATCTTAGAAGTTGCCATCGCGTCTCTCAAACCTGGTTGGTTTTCCAAGTGTCACCCCCCCAGCAGCGAACCAATCGGCTGTCATTTCGATTAATCGCTCCTCGCTGATGTCAGGCGCACCTAGCAGTTCCGCGCATCGAGATGCATCGCTGAGTAGAGCGCTCTTCGATTCCGTTCCGATGAAGTTTGGCTTCTTGCCGAAGCGATGGCCGAATCTTTCCGCAACTGCGCGAACGGAAAGGGTCTTCAGACCCGTGACATTGAGAATCCGCGCAGGCGAATCGCAGAGAGCAAACGAGCGGAGACAATAGGAGTTGGCATCACCTTGCCAGATGACATTCACGAAGCCTGTTGTTAAGTCGATTGGCTCTCCGGAAACAACCTTCTCGCAGATGTCGAGCAGAACGCCATAGCGCAGATCAATTGCGTAATTGAGCCGGAACAGCAGAACCGGCGTTCGATTAAGGTTCGAGAAATACTCAAAGATACGCTCTCTGGCAAGAGTCGATTGAGCATACTCACCAATTGGAGCGACGGCTGTGCACTCGTTGGCGCCCGCGCTATCCACGGAGACAAATGGGTAGACATTCCCGGTTGAAAACGCAACTATCCTCGAACCTTGGAACCGGTGGGCCGCCAATCCGGCGATCCAAGCATTGGTGGCCCAGGTGAGAGGCAGATCCCCCACAGATCCGAATTTACGGCCGACCATGAAGACCACGTTCGGTGCATCCGGCAGAGCATCGAAGCCATTCGGATTAAGCAGGTCGGCTTCAACAACTTCTACGCGGCCGGGAAGTCTGCCGGAGATACCATCCCTATCTTTGCGCACGACGGCGATAACCCTATGCTTTAGTCCAGCTCTCTGAATTGCCCGGCCCATCCGCACAGCCAAGCTCGGCCCCATCTTTCCGCCGGCACCCAGGATAATCACATCGCCTTCGAGCTGAGAAGCAGCGGCAACATCCCGTTCGGAAGGAAGCGTCAGACGCTCTTCCAGTTGGTTTTCGTCGGTAATGGTGTCAGTCATGGGCCATGATCCACACCGCGCTAGCGGGTGTCACTAGCACGGCCAATGTGATGTCGCTCGTCGCTATGAGGATCAAACCTGACCTCGTTTCAACTCGTCCATGAGGTAATCACAAGAGCGAACACACAAGGCCATAATCGTCAACGTAGGATTTTGGCAGGGATTGGAAGTAAAACTCGACGCATCCATCACAAAGAGATTCTTAACATCGTGCGTTTGTTGAAATTGATTCAGCACGGATTTTTTTGGATCGTTGCCCATGCGCGCCATACCTGCCTCATGTGCAGCCCAATAGGGCACAGGTGGCATCGTATGCTTACGAATATTCTTAGCTCCCGCCGCCTCCAGCATCTCGACTGCCGATTCCCCGATGTCTTTTAGCATGGCCGCTTCGTTTTCACCATTCGACATATGAATCTTCAGTACGGGGATGCCGTAGACGTCGTTCAAAGTGCGATCGATCTCCACAAAGTTATCCCAGCGAGGGAGGAGTTCAGCGTAGCCGGTAATGCTGAGCGTAACTTGCGGCTCATACAGCGCCTTCTTGTACGCTTCGCCGTACCCAGGGGCATGCCAGTTGAACTGCGTACTGGAGTACCCTTCATATCCGTAACCTCGAAGGAAATTCTTGGAGGCCGGCTGATTCTTCGTGTTACGAAAGCGAGCGATGTAAATGCCCACCGGTCTCACAGGCCCTCCCATACTGGGCGTCGAATCCAGCGGAGGAAATTCCGCGGCTCCGCCGGCCATCGCAGCATGGGAGGTGAAGTAGTGCCCGAGCACGCCGCTGGAATTGGCCACGCCACCTGGATGTTGCGGCGTTTCCGAATTCAACAGGATGCGAACCGACTCTTGCGCCTGCGCACACAGAATGACCACACGTCCGTAGACCTCTCGCTCCTGCCTGGTGTTCCGGTCAATATACAAAACACCGCGTGCCCGCCCTCCGTCCGGATCCATCAAGACCTTGTGCACCATGGCATTCGTAACTAGCGTGCAGTTCCCCGAATGCATAGCATCAGCAACCGTTGTAAAAGCGGAATTGAAGTACGAATGCGTGATGCACCCGCGTTCGCAAGGGCCACAATAATGGCAGGGACTACGGCCATTCTGCGGTTGGGTGAGGTTGGCCGAACGGGCGAGTGTGGCCGTGCGACCGAGCTTCTGTTTTACGCGATTCCTGAAAATGGTTTCCTGGCAGGTGAGCGGCATCGGCGGCTGAAATTGCCCGTCCGGAAGCTCTTCCAGGCCTTCGGCCATGCCGGTGACGCCGATATATCTCTCCACCAAGTCGTAGTACGGTGCGAGATCCTTATAGCTTAGGGGCCAATCTTCACCATAGCCATCGTGTGAGGCAGCTTTCAGATCCCAATCACTAAAGCGCAGGCTTATGCGGCCCCACACGTTTGTGCGGCCGCCAACCATGCGCGTTCGGCCGAGCCAGTTGTAAGGCTTGTCGGCAGGCGTGGTGTAGGGTTCGTCTATGTCACTGCAGAACCAGTCGTAGTTGTACTCGCTGGCGGCGTAAAGCTTGGATTGAATCGGGCGCGTCTTACGCATGATCTCCGGCGCCATGTTGCGATACTTCAGTGCGAATTTGGGGGTGTGTTCGGAAAAATTCCTGGACGATTGCGGACGCCCGGCTTCCACCAATGCAACTTTCAGGCCTGCTTCGGCCAATCGCTTCGCGGCCCACCCGCCGGATGCGCCGGAACCCACGATGAGAACATCATAGAGTCGCTTGGACTGATTGACAGGAAGATTCATCAGAGGTGCTCTTCCGGATGCGTGCATCCGGGGAAGCTGGGAAAGAAGCGATTGGGGGTCCAGCCAAGCTCTTTCATTCCCGTTTCAGAAGAATAGTACGCACCGACAATCCACTCTTTGAGATCCTCAAAGGATTCTCGAGTTGTGCTGTTTTCCGGGGAAGTGGAAACAACAGTCAAAAGGGAATTTCGCTGTGACATAGAAAGTCCCTGAAAAGCGTTACCGAATTGCCGATCTCCCTCCGCCTGCATGGCAGAAAGAGATGCGAGAAATTTTTGCTGACGGGCGGGACTGTCCACGCTTAGTAACAAGTCAATGAAGCGATTCACCAGCGCAGTTTTGGATCCGGGAACGATCGCCTCGGAGAAGGATTGCAGCGCCTCATTCTGTTCGGGGGCCAAGAACAGTGGCTTCCAATTCGCACTGGCGAGGTCGATATCGCTGTGGCAAAGAAGCGGGGTCCCGTTCAAGAGATGACCCCAGATGGGATGCAATCCGCCCAAGGACCATGCTCCAGTCACTCCGAGAAGTCTTCGCGCCATTTCTCGCCTGGAGAGGAGCTCACGTTTGAGGGAACTTTCTGGAGGATCTTCAGACACGCGAAAGCACCTCGCTATCAAATCGTTCACACTACTCGAAGTTTCAACGCGGTGGATTTGATGTTCTTTCTGGTAGAACCCGTTCTATTTCTGTAGAAATTAGCCCAAGCACGCGAAGTTTGTCAATTCGATGTGCTCACAGATCCCGTTCTGGACGGAACAGAAATTGCATAGATCGCGGCCGCGCCCATTATGCCTGCGCCGCTCAGGATGGCCCATGCCAAGCTGTAGCCATGATAGGTATCGAAAACTCTTCCGGCGATCCACGGCGCGATCCATTGTCCGATGGAATATCCCATGATGATTAAGGCCAATAGCTTGCCTAACGAGGCGACTCCAAAACATTCTGCCGTCACCAAGGGAATCAACATGTAATCGGCGCCCATGGCAAAGCCGAAAACCACGGTGAAAGCCAAGGCCGCCAAGGGCTGGCGCGCGATACACAATAATGGGATCGCCCCGCCGAGCAGCAGGTAGAACAGCGCCATGGTGTTCTTCTTTTTGAAGCGGTCGGCAAAATAGCCTACCACCACACGGCCACCTAGACTCGATGCGAGCAGAATCGACAGGAAGCGCGTAGCGGTTGTTGTCGAATACCCCTGGTCTTTCAGGAACAGGATGAAATGTTGAATCACGGCGTTGATGGCGCCAATAACGAGTGCGGCTCCCACTAAGATGAGCCAGAAGTTGGCGGTGCGAACCGCAGCCGAGATTCCGCTGGACGCGGGTTCGGCCAAATCGGCATTCTCGCTGGATTCCGGTAGAACCCCATCCGGCGTAAGACCCATCTCATTTGGAGCCGAGCGTGTAATCCAGAATCCAACCGGAAAGAGCACGATCAGGATGAGCACTCCGGTAATTTCCAGTGCGTGCCGCCATCCAAAATTCCGAATCAGTAAATTGGCGAGCGGAGGAGAAACGACCCCACCCAGGCCAAGTCCCAAGTACGCGTAACCCATCGCCCGGCCGCGCCGCACGCGAAACCACCGTGCGATAAGAACCTGGTTGGCAATCGGTCCCGCCAGTGTGTAGCCCAGTACTTCCGCGACGCAGAGCAATTCGTACTGCCAAAATCTGGTCATCCAATTCATCAAAATCAGCGGCAGCCCGATAAAGCCTACGCCGGACAGAATCACCCAACGGGCGCCGATTCGATCGATCAACGCTCCAGCCAGCAAACCGAAAGGTAGCCCAACCACGAGAAAGCCGAGCAAAAATCCTTGCGTGACCTGTGCCCGTGTGAAGCCGAGAGAGGCCACAAACGCGGGATAGAAAACCGGAAAGCCGTAAAAGATGATGCCGACCGCGAAAAAGAGGTTGAGGAACGCCGCGGCCACAATCCACCAGCCATAGAAGATGCGGGGAGAGGAGCCGGAATCCCGATTTTGCCCACTCTTTGCCTTCTGAAACACGGTCGTCACGAATGAGTAACTCCGAGAGGTCTACCCATTGTAGCTTTGTGGTAACGAGCTCATGGCTGAGTTCAGCCATGAGCTGCCCAATTAGGTGCAGCCGCGCTGAGCGGGGAGCCGCTGGAAAAGAATGGCCTCGACCCGTTTGTCGAGAGAACTGATTGTGATGAAGGACAGAATTATCAGGGCAACGGGATATTGCCCGTTGTGAAACAGTTCCGGCAGGCTGCTCTTGCTGCGAAACTCTTCGATTTATGCTCGAATCTTAGCGTGTCGCTCAAGCCTTCCTCCTCGAAGAGCATTCTCCGAGCAAACCGCGCTTAGTAGATGTGGGGACGATCCAGCGGGAGTCGCACTTGAAAACAAGTCGCATGCGGTACCGATTGCACTGACACTGAGCCGAAATGCTTACCTACGATTCGGCGTACCGTGTCCAGGCCGAGACCAAGCCCTTGCCCCAGGGGCTTGGTAGTAAAGAACGGCTCAAAGATGCGCGTAGAAAGTGCGGCATCAATGCCCACGCCGTCATCCCAGATCTCCACAAACGCCATTTCTCCTCTCGATCGAGTGGTCACCTTAAGAGTGCCCTTTCCATTGGTGGCATCGATGGCGTTCTCTATGAGCGCCGTCCAGACCTGGCTCATTTCTCCTCCAAATCCGGTAACCAGCGGTATTGCCGGGTCGTAGTCGCGCACCACCACCATTTGTTGCAATTGTGGATGAAGCAGCGCCAAAGCGTTCTCCAGCGACTGGGCCAGGTCGACTTCCTGGATGGGCGCCTGGTCCATGTAGGAATAGTCCTTGATGGCGCTGACGATGCTGAAGATACGCGCGGATGACTCAGAGACAGCATCCACCATGTGGCTGGCGTCGAGAGAAGTAGAGAAGCTGGTCACGGCTGCTGGAAGGGCGCTGGAGCTGATCATGGAAGCCAGCTCATCGAGCAATCGGATCGGCAGATTCGCTCGCGCAAACGCCGGAGCCGCGGCCCACGCGGAAGGAACCCGATGCGCCTCCAGCCAGCCGATGAACGCCTCCTCGCGATCGCCCTCCGACAAGGACCCCTGAGCGACAGATTTCGCGGCGGCTTCCGCCTTGATCGCCAACAAAGCTCTCCTGCTCCATGCGACGTAATTGGAAAGCTCTTCATCGGAGCGGAACAATCGGCCCAGGGTGCATAGTTCCTGGTCTCTGTCGATCATGGATGACAGTCTAAGCGCCGCTCGCTGGGCCGCAGACGCCGGATTGTTGAGTTCATGGGAGAGATTGGCCGCCAGCTTTCCTAGCGCGACCAGCTTCTCCGCCTGCTGATCGGCACGCGTGAAGTCCCGCGTTCGATCGAGCAGTATCCACACGCAGCGCTGGGCCATCGAAGGGATCGCAAGAAGCATTTCCGGAAATAGGTCTTCGTGAATGTCGAGCACCCACAAGCAACCGGAACTGCTACCTTCCGCGGCCCATGCAGTCATCCGCGAAAAGGGCAGCTTGCCGGTGATCTGCCCCGTACGGCCGATGAACAGCGATACCGAGCCCGAATTTCTTCTATGAACGTAAATTTCACCCTTGAGGATGATGTTGAGATGGTGCGCAGGTTCGTCTTCCCGGAAGACGACCGCCGGGTCGGCGGCGATGCGTTCACTGCCGTGGGTGGCGAGCCAGTAATACTCATCCTCAGTGAGGTCCTGAAGGCCTTCGACGTTGCGCAACGCGGCCACGGTCTCGGATATGGGCGTCGGATGTACCGGGGCGGTAGCACATACTTCGCAGCCCCCCTTGGCAGGCGCCGCCGCGCCTCCTCCGTGGGGCTGGTTCGAAAGTGTCGCACTCATGTGCTCTCCTACTTTCTGCGGGAGTCTGCTTCGCACCCCCCTTTTAGGGGGAGCTTAGACCCCTCCCGGTTATCCTTCCAACACTCCTAAGTGCCACTGGCCAGCTAGCTCCCGGTCATTCTGATCCTGAAGCCTCGACTGCAATTTCGATACCCCCATTAGAGGTTAAATCGAGCCGCACAATGGGGGGAGACTGTTGGCCGGCCACAGCATCAAAGACGCAGCCAAGGGCAAGTCAGGAGGCAATTCAGTTGATGAGCAAGGACGCCTTCCCATTCGGTGAACTCCCCCGCATCCGTCCGATCGTCCGTAGGGGCCATTCGGGTTGGGTGGCGACTCTTGTGCTCCTTCAGGCCGCTCTTCTCAGCGGTTGCCACAGCCAGAAATCGCCCGGCGCCCCGGTGATTGAGTTCACCAGGATCCCACCGGCAGCGCAAGGGGGCCGCGAAAGAACCGATGTCATCTCAGGCCGCGCCGAGGGTGCTGGTCCCAATCAGCGGATCGTCGTCTATGCCAAGTCGGGGCCGTGGTGGGTGCAGCCGTGGCCTGACAAACCTTTCATTGCCATCCAACCAGACCACACCTGGAGCACGCCTACGCACCTTGGATTTGAATATGCGGCCTTATTGGTCGATCCTGGCTATGATCCGCCCCCGACTATCGACGTGACCCCCACGGCAGGGGGCTCTGTAGTCATGGTTCAGACGGTGAAGGGCGTGGGGGCCGTCCAGCTAGCTCCCACGAAACTGCTTAGTTTCAGCGGATACGATTGGAATGTTCGCACCATTGCAGGGGATCGAGGCGGGCTGAACAACTTGTACGACGCCGATAACGCCTGGACAGACGCGAGCGGAGCTCTTCACCTTCGCATAAAGAAGCGGGCAGGCCGCTGGGCGTGTGCGGAATTAGAGATCTCCCGAAGCTTCGGCTACGGAACTTACATCGTCACGGTGCGGGATACTTCTGGCTCTGGAGCCCGCCGCAGTTCTAAGTATGAATACCTTTGATGACTGGGGCGGAGAACAACATTTTCGAGAATTGGATATCGAGATGAGTCGATGGGGCGATGCCGCCAACAAGAACAACGCCCAATTTGGTGTTCAACCTTTTTACATTCCCGGCAATCTCACCCCGTTTGCGGCGCCTGCCGGTACCCTGACGCATTCGCTCCGTTGGCAATATGGGCGCGCGAGCTTTAAGACCGTGAGGGGATCCTCGATCCACCCCGGCGCACCCGTTGTTTTCCAACATGACTTTACCTCGGGTGTACCTTCGCCGGGAACAGAGAGATTTCTGTTGATGTTCTATCTCGTTGCTAGCGATAAAAGTCCCTTACAACAAGAAAATGAAGTGGTCATTGAGAAATTTCAATACCTGCCGTGAGGGAAGACATCCGTGGCGGCGATTGGCCATAATTGTGAATGCCGGACTAGTTGTCTAATAGCTGTGCCCACCGGGCTTATGCGCGATGGTCGCAATACACGTGGAAAATCTGAGGAAGCCTGTTGAGCAACGACATCTTCACAATCGGCGAACGCACCGGCTTCTATCGAATCTTCAGCGCCTCCACAGCGACTCTTGTGGTGCTTCTGGTCGCTCTTCTGGCCGGTTGCCGCTCGCAGAATACATCCCATGGTCCAGCAATTGAGTTCACCAGGATCCCACCGGCGGCCCAAGGGGGCCGGGAAAGAACCGATGTCATCTCAGGCCGCGTCGTGGGTGCGGGCCCCAATCAGCGCATTGTCGTCTATGCCAGGTCAGGACCGTGGTGGGTACAGCCCTGGCCTGAAAAGCCGTTCATTCCCATCCAGCCGGACCACACCTGGAGCACCCCCACGCACCTTGGATTTGAGTATGCGGCCTTGTTGGTCGATCCCGGCTATGAACCGCCCTCGACCTTGGATGTGGCCCCCACCGCAGGCGGCTCTGTGGCGATGGTTCAGACAGTGAAGGGCGTCGGCACCATCCAGCTTGCTCCGACAAAGCCGCTCAAATTCAGCGGATACGATTGGAATATTCGCACCATTGCCAGCGATCGAGGCGGCCTGAATAATTTCTACGACGCAGATAATGCGTGGACCGATGCGAGCGGAGCCCTTCACCTGCGAATAAAGAAACGCGCCGACCGCTGGGCATGCGCGGAGCTGGAGCTTTCACGAAGCCTGGGCTATGGAACTTACATCATCACCGTGCGTGACACCTCTCGTTTAGAACCCGCCGCGGTTTTAAGCCTGAATACCTTCGATGATTGGGGAGGTGACCAACATTTCCGCGAGTTGGATGTCGAGACCAGCCGATGGGGCGACGCAAACAACAAGAACAACGCTCAATTCGCTATTCAACCGTTCTACATACCCGGTAATCTAGCCCCGTTTAGGCAGCCTGCCGGTACCTTGACGCACTCGTTTCGTTGGGTAAATGGGAGCGCGAGTTTTAGGACCGTGCGGGGAACTTCGATTCGTGCTGGGGGACCGGTCGTTTCTGAGCATGTTTTCACTTCGGGCGTGCCGACCGCGGGCGAGGAGAAATTTCAAATCCTGTTCTACGTCGTTGGCAGCGACAAAAACCCCTTGCAACACGAGAATGAAGTAGTGGTTGAAAAATTCCAATACCTCCCCTGACAGGAGACACGTGCTGCGGCAGTTAGTCATCAGTGTCATTGCCGGGCTTGCTTGTAGTTTCTGGGCCCCCCGGGCCTG
This sequence comes from uncultured Acidobacteriaceae bacterium, assembly GCA_963746595.1. GTDB lineage: Bacteria > Acidobacteriota > Terriglobia > Terriglobales > Acidobacteriaceae > PALSA-350. The sequence continues at coordinate 109,439 of CAVVBS010000002.1, read as the reverse complement.
TGCCCTCGATCCAGGCCGAACCATGGCTCAATATATGAGCGACCAGTGGGGCATCGACCGGGGATTTCCAGGTGGTTCCGTAACCGCGATTACTCAGACCAGAGATGGCTACCTCTGGATTGGGACCGACAAGGGATTGATTCGTTTCGACGGCTCGGTTTTCCGCGAATTCCCGCAGGCTACTCCCACTACCTTCTCTATCGGCGCGGTTCAGGAATTGGTGGTGGACGGGGACGGCGGCCTGTGGGTACTTCTACAGAGCACCAAGATCTTACGCTATTACGACGGAAAATTTGAACTCGGCCGCGAGGAAGCAGAGTTCGGAATCACCTCGGTGAGCAGGCAAAGGAACGGGACGGTACTTTTGTCCTCCCTCGCCTATGGGGCGCTCGAATACCGTGCGGGGAAATATCAAAGTCTCACTCCCACCGCCTATTCAACAAGCCCAACAGCGAATCAGACAAGCGCGACCAGTGACAACCTTTCCAGCCGCCTCAGTTGGGCGACGGGTGTGGCGACGCATCGCTTCGCCGAACCCAACTCAGCGGTCATCTCGACGGCCGAGACCCCCGACGGCATCACATGGCTGGGAACACGCGATAAAGGGCTCTTTTACATGAGCAAGGGGCAAGTTTACCCAAGCGGGATGAAACTACCCGATCTCAAGGTCAATTGCCTGCTCCTCGGGGAGAAGGGAGAGTTGTGGATCGGGACGGACAAAGGCATTGCGCATTGGAACGGAACCGAAATCACGTTGGAAGGAGTACCGGCCTCACTTCTTCACAGCCAGATTATTAGTATGATCCGCGACCGTGACTCGAACCTATGGGTCGGTACCACCAGCGGATTGGTTAGGGTAACCGCCAATGGAGTTCCTGCGAAAGGAGTCAACGCTCAGAACCAGGGGACGATCACGGCGCTATTTGAAGATCGCGAAGGAAATTTATGGGTCGGAACTCCACGCGGCATTGAGTGTCTTCGCGACAGCGCATTCGTGACCTATGCAGTCCCTGGCCAAACATCCGAAAGTAGCGGCCCGATCTACATAGACCAGCAAGATCGGTTATGGTTCGGGCCTATCGAAGGCGGACTAAGCTGGATGCGTGCCGGACAGGTAGCCAGCGTAAGGAGCGATCTCCTCAACCAGGATGTGGTCTACTCCATCACCGGGAGCCCGGATGAACTCTGGATCGGCAGGCAGCAGGGCGGACTAACCAACCTCCGCAACATCGGCGGCACGATCATTGCCAAGACCTATACCGAGCGAGATGGGCTGGCACAAAACAGTGTCTACACAGTTCATCAAAGTGCCGATGGAACAGTGTGGGCGGGAACCCTTAGCGGCGGCGTCAGCAGGCTTAAAGACGGAAAGATCACGACCTATACCGTGGCCAATGGGCTAGGGGCCAACTCTATCGCTTCGATTGCGGATGCTCCCGACGGCACGATGTGGTTTGCCACCTCGGGCGGTTTGAGCGAATTGGTGAAGAGACCAATGGCGAACGTATACAACCAGGGACGGCTTGCCTGCGAACGACGTGAGTTGCATCCTGCGAGATTCGGCGGGCATTGTATGGATCGGTACTACCAGCGGGCTCGCATACCTCAAAGCGGATCACGTCTATGCGGGCGGCGCAACGCGGGATTCGTTACGCGAATCAGTCCTCGGCATTGCCCAGGATCATAACGGATCGTTATGGGTCGTTACCTTGAACCATGTGTTAAGGGTCAGCCGGGCAGCGCTTCTGCGCGGCGTTATACGCGATGAGGATATTCGCGAATATGGTCTTCCGGATGGCCTGCATGGAACGGAAGGGGTAAGGCGCGATCGGTCGGTTGCCGCGGATCAGCATGGAAATATCTGGCTTTCCATGAATCGAGGCCTTTCCGTCGTCGTTCCCAGCCGCGCAGATGGAGAAGCGGTGCCGGCGATCGCGCATGTCGAGACCGTCTCGGTCGATGGCAATCCTGTTGCGATGACGCCTGCAGTTCATATACCTCCATCCCATCGACGCATCTCGATCGATTACACGGGGCTAAGCTTCGCAGTGCCGGATCGTGTTCGTTTCCGATATCGCATGGACGGCTTTGACCAGAGCTGGAGCGAACCAGTGTCGTCCCGCCGGGCCATCTACACAAATCTCGGACCGGGCACCTACCGGTTTCGTGTGGTAGCGTCCAACAGCTACGGTCTGTGGAATGGCTCAGAAGCGGTCGTATCCTTCCATATCGAGCCGGCGTTTTGGCAGTCCTGGTGGTTTCAGCTGTCGTCTATACTTGCTCTTGCATGCGTCACATGGCTCTTGTATCGCCTGCGCCTGTACCAGGTGTCAAGGCAGTTTGACATGCGAGTAGAAGAACGAATCGGCGAGCGCACTCGCATTGCTCGCGAACTCCATGACTCATTGTTGCAAGGCTTCCAGGGACTGCTCTTCCATCTTCAGGCTGCACAAAACATGCTGCCGGAGCGGCCGCAGGATGCAAAGCGAGCACTCGACACTGTTCTCGATCAGGGCGACCAGGCGCTCGCCGAGGCTCGGAATGCAGTGCAGGACTTGCGCTCCTCAACCACAGTTCATGACGACCTGTCAGAAGCGCTGGCAGTTGCGGCGGAGGAACTTGCTGTGCAAAATGGTTCGGTAAAATTCCGTGTCCTGGTCGAGGGCAAGCCGCGCAACCTTGATCCAATTCTGCGCGACGAAGTCTATCGCTTCGCCCGCGAGGCATTGCGCAACGCATACAGCCATGCTCACGCGCACAATATAGAAGCGGAGATCACGTACGCGGATCTACGCTTTGTGTTGCGCATTCGGGATGACGGCACCGGCATTGATCCAAAAGTACTCTTCTTAGGCAGCCGCGCAGGACATTGGGGGCTACCGGGCATGCGCGAACGGGCTAAAAATTTTGGCGGCAAAATGGAAGTGTGGAGCGAAGGCGGAGCCGGTACTGAGGTAGAGTTGACGATACCGGGCTCGATTGCCTACGGTGGGCTTTCCACGTCCAGCAGATTTCGCTTTGCAGGTAGAAAGGGGACGCCGCGTTCATGAGCATCGCTTCCGAGCCAATTCGTATTCTGTGCGTGGACGATCATCCGCTCCTCCGCGCAGGAGTCGTAATGCTCATCGAGACCCAGACTGATATGACCATGGTGGGAGAGGCTACCTCGGGGCGTGAGGCCATCGAAATATTCCGGAGCACCCGCCCCAACATCACCCTGATGGACTTACAAATGCCGGATATGAGCGGCATCGATGCGATTATCGCCATTCGCGGTGAATTCCCCGATGCGCGCATCATCGTGTTAACGACCTATGGCGGCGACGTACTCGCTCACCGCGCACTCAAGGCAGGAGCGCGTGCTTACATTTTGAAGGGCATGGTGCGAAAAGATCTCCTGGAGACGATCCGGGCAGTGCACACCGGACGCAAGCATGTTCAATCTGAGGTCGCTTATGACTTGGCGGACCATGCCGGAGACGACTCCTTAACCGCGCGGGAAGTCGAGGTGCTGGAATTGATTGGCGGCGGCAACTCGAACAAATTCATCGCCGATAAGCTCTCGATTGCGGAGCATACGGTCAAAGGACACGTCAAAAGCATCCTTTCCAAACTGGGCGCGAGTGACCGGACGCACGCCGTCATGCTCGGACTGAAACGCGGAATCATTCAACTATAGAAAGCGGTCCCCCCAAAGGGTCGCTCTTTACTCCCTCTCTCTGGTCATTCTTCTTTCAGAAAGCGCAGATACCGTTTAAACAGAGGTCGTGTCTTGCAGCGTTTATTTTCCACTTTTCCCACCGGGAGGCCGGGAGCAGGTCTCCTCCTGCTGCGTCTCGCTGTGGGGGCTTCTCTCATTCTTGAGAGAAGCCCAGTGGTTTGGGTCATTCCCCAATCGCTCGGTTTCGAGGTGCGCATCGTCCTTGTCTGCTTAGGGATTTCCCTGCTCTGTGGCCTCTGGACACCGGTGATGGGAAGCGTCGCAGCCCTTATCGAGCTGCTGATTACTTTTTCGCAATCGGGTGGCGGCACGACGCATGTGCTGCTGGCAATCCTCAGCATAAGCCTTGCTCTGCTCGGTCCCGGCGCGTGGTCCATCGACGCCCACATCTTCGGCAGGAAGCGCATAGATATCAAAGTGGATTAGGACTCGATGCGATGAATTGGCGAGCAAATCGGCCGATTTAGTGGAGCACCCGCTGAAGACGGCATCAGCTCTCGGGGTGACTCGCGACCAGTCCCGCAGAGTACGCCCTGCCTGCCCCGGCGTGCCGTGGGAGCTTGTCGAAGGGGACGGCTGAAAGTCAGACTTGTCCAAATTGGCTTTTTTTCGACTCTGTCCATCCTCCTCCACTCATGCCCAGGTGGAGGGGGATGGACGGAGTTGTAGGGAGTTGTTACAGGGAAGGGCGCACAGCAGGTCCCTCGGCTACCTCCGGATTTCCTGTCAGTCTTAGTGGCGTCGGTAAACCTCGTGCGGCTTTCCTGAAAGAAAGCCGCATACGTGGCCCTTGGTTGGTGCAGCGTGTAGGAAATCCGGAGTACGCTCGGGATGACAAGGTTGAGGGCGATGGTCCACCTGGGCATGAGTGGAGATGGATGGACAGAGTCGAAAAAGAGCTAACTTGGCCAAGCCCAGTTCTCCGGCAATTCGTAAAGTCCGAACTATTGCACGAGTTGGCCGGCATTCCGCCCGCGATTAAACTGGATGCATGGCCCTCCAGTTCACCACTTCGTACATCGAGGATTCCGTGGCCTTATTCCGTCAGCACAAGCGGCTCGCAGAAGGTGCGATGGGGCAGGTCACTGACGAACAACTCCTGGCCGCGCTCGATCCGGAAACAAACTCGATCGCGACCATCGTCAAGCACATGTCGGGCAATATGCGCTCCCGCTGGACCGATTTTCTTACCACGGATGGGGAGAAGCCGAGCCGCAACCGCGACCGGGAATTTGTCGATCCGCCGGCGACTCGTCAGGCGTTGATGGATGCATGGGAAGATGGTTGGGCTCGCGTCTTTGAGGCCCTTGAGCCGCTCTCGGACGCTGACCTTGCACGCACAGTGACGATCCGCGGGGAAGCCCACTCAGTGATGCAGGCCATCAACCGCCAGGTGGCGCACTATTCGCTTCATGTGGGGCAGATCGTGATGCTGGCCAAGCATTTCGCGCGGGATCGCTGGCAACCACTTAGCGTGGCAAAGAATCAGTCCGCGGAATTCAATCGCCAGGTTGCTTTAGGAGAGCGAAGCCAGAGGTAGGATTACCAAAGTAAGAGCGGCAATTCTCCTTGTTCCACCTCATCGAGTCCCTCCCCCGAAAGAATCGATGAAATGTCCCGCGGAGAATCGCCGCTTGATGACGAGAATAACCGGTCTAGAGAAATAAGCCATTGCTCTTGAGTAACAGAAGGATGAATTGTAGTAACTACATCCAGTACCGGATCAATGGGTCATCGCATAAACGACGTAGTTCACGCCCAGCCGCATGCCGAGGTCGGAGAACTTCAGGGGATATTCCGGAGTGTCTGACCACTCCCAGGAATCACCAATGTCCGAATTCAAGGAAATTGCAACCATCACACGGCCTTTATCGTCATAAATGCCCTGCCAGCGCGCGACGACGCCATCCTTTTTGTATCCAGTGGCCAAGTGCTCAGCGCCCGTAATCCGGTAACGATCATCCAGATCGAAGACAGTGTGGAAAATTGGGTCGTTGTTGGGGATATCAACAATGGGACGTTCAGGGAAAACCATCCGCATGGTTTTTTCGAAGTAGGCCTGTTCCTCGTGGCCGTGAAAATCGTCCGCCATGAAGAAGCCGCCACGCAGCAGATAATCGCGAAGCTTCTTTGCCTGCGCCTCCGTCAGGCCCCACTCCCCTACCTGGACAGCGTAGAGCCAAGGCCAGTTGTAAACTTCATCGCCATCGTCCAGGTTCACGGATTGCTCCACGGACCGGGCATCCACACGAGTCAGACGCCTCACGGCCTTCGCGAACGCCCGGTCCGCGCGCGGATAGTCCTGCGTCCAAAGCGAAAGCCCCTGCCGCCAATCGCCATCGAATCTGCCCCGGTAGCCGTCCAGAGGACCTGGTGGATACATCAAGCGAGCAAAGGACCACTCGGCCTGCCGCTGCCAATCCTGCGGCAACGGAAGGGCTTCGCCATATTCGACCGAAGGGTATTCACGAAACGGCCGCTGTGCGTAAAGCACCCCCAACAGGCTTCCGGCGAAAACAAGCGCGCAGCCTGATCGCCACAAAACCTGCCTTGAGGTCATTTAAGACCACCAACGAAGGCTCCGAAGAAAAAGATTGAGGCGACCGCCACTGCAACTACACTCCACCAACCTACCAAGAGCACGCCCCTGACCCAGGGCAGCAAGCCCGAGTCGAGCTCGGAATCGTCTTCCTTGGGAGCGGTCCATATTTGCCATTGAAGCGTAATCCTCTCCCAGGCCCACGCCAGCCGCCCACACTCTTGCTGTGCGAATTCCGGCTCAGCTTCCTCAGCCTTCGTGGGCGCGGGTTTCTCTTCCTCCCGTGATCTGAGGATCCTCGCTGCCTCCCGCTTCCCCAGGCGCCAAGCCAGCGCCACCTCCGCCGAGGGCGCCGGGCGGCCGGGGAACTTTCTCTCGTACTCATCGATTGCCGATTGAATCTCCAGCATGTCCGTTGGTTTGAGAGTCATCGCATTACCGTCCTTCTCTTAAGTGGCCCGTTCGAAGGATCAAACGGCCCACATCACAATGGTAATAGTCTCCGCGTACCGATGCGAGCGACGCAGAGCCGATACGAATTAGACTTGCCTGATTTTCGCCGTAACTGCACTGGAGATAGGGCACATTCATCAGGCGTAGCTCCCGGCTGCAAATCACGAATGCTCCGAATCTCTTCTTAGAAGCAAATTCCAAGCCTTGGGAGGGCCGGCTGAAGAACGTTTCCACCTGCTTTTCCACAGCGCTCATTTCTCATGTACCCTTTTGTGGTCCAGGCGACTGATTCGTTACAGGAGAGAAACCCGTGAAACATGGCAGAAGTTTCGTTGCAGTTTTCGCGATCAGTCTTATCTTCAGCGTGAAAGATGCAGTCGCCCAGTTTCCGCCCAACCCGCAGTCCGCTGCCTTCACCGGAGCGTGGTGCGCGCAGGGAGACCCCACGAAGCAGGCCTCCATCGCCGATAACGGCGCCTTTCTCACCTTAACCAATGAGAGCGGTGATACCTCCCCCGGGCAATACCAGGGCCAGAACGCCATTGTTGCGCCTGGATGGCAGTTTGTAACCGGCACGCTCAACCAGAACGGCAACCAGATTAATTGGTCGAACGGTACGTTCTGGGCGCGGTGTAATACAGGAGGAGGCGGGCGGCTAAACCTGACCGGGACCTGGTATGCGCAAGGGAACCGCGCCCAGTCATGTTCCATCCGTCAGCGCGGCAGTAGTCTGCAGTTGAGCAACGAATCAGGTGACCACGCGAGCGGCCAGTTCACCGGAAAACGGCAACTGACGACCAACTGGGATGGGAACAGCATCGTGGGAACCGTCACTCCCGACGGCAACCGAATCAACTGGGACAACGGAACTTTCTGGACGCGCATTCGCGTCTACTCAGCGCCCTCTTATTGAATCGGACTGCTTCGCTAATGCTCTAGGCTTTTACCCGCGCCAGCTTGGTCACGCGCCCGGACTGGTTCCAATCCGACACGTAGATGTTGGCATCCTGATCGATAAAGCATCCGTGAGCCGCGCTGAAGTTGGCGAGAGCGATGTCGCCCGGAGATAATTTGTAGTTGGCCCACTGATCCGGGTGCGGATTGTCTCCCAGGAAGGCGACAGGCACATTGTCCTTGTCGAGAATGGTGACGCGCCCCTCCAATTCCGAGATCACGGCGTAGTCGCCCCAAAAACTTATCTGGCAAGGACGACGCAGGTGCAGAGTGACATTGCTGACAAACTTGCCATCGAAATCGTAATGGGTAAGCCTCCGGTTTTCGCGATCGCACACCAACAGCAGAGGCTGCCCGTAGCGCATGTCCACGGCCATCCCGTGGCTGCAGTTGCACAAGCCGTCCGCGGTTCCCTTCCCGGAATAAGCCGCCTTGTAGTTGCCGGCCTTGTCGAACTTGAAGATGCGTGAGTCTCCGTATCCGTTGGCAATGTAGATGGAGCCGTCGGGTCCCGGCAAAGCTGCGGTCAGGCGCCATTCGTTGGGCGCGTGAAAGCCCGCCTCAGGCGGAGCCGTGATCTTCTGCACCACCGTTCCATCGGTCTTCATCTTGACGAAGAGCCAGTTCTCTTTGGGCGTGCCCTTCTGCACCGTGGCGTAGAAATACTCCTCGCCGTTCTCAACGGCGTAGACCAGTGAATGCACCTCCGGATACTCATTGGCTATGGTCTTCAATAGCTTGCCGTCGCGGTCATACACCAGCACGCCGGTCGTGCTCTGCGTGCTGACGTAGAGACGTCCCGCTTTGTCGGTGGCGATGCCGCCGTGGGTTCCGCCGAAGGCTTCTCCCTGGGGCAATTGCCCCCAGCTTGAAACCACGTGATAGGTCCATTCGCCATTTCCGGTCTGAAGCTGTAATGAGTCCAAAGGACGCTCCTCTGATGTGGTATCCCCGTGCGCTTGCGAACCCAGCAGGCTGCCCAGCGCGGCTACGGATGTTATGGCACAAAAATCACGACGCTTCATGGTTCTTTCCTCGCAGTGGACTGCCCATCTGCCACGGTTAACGCAGGCTGAGCCGGTGTGTTGTAGAGATAAATATGGCGCAGGTTCTTCATCGAAGACAGTGGAGCAAGCGCTGCCTGCGTCACCTGCGTCCCGCTCAGGTTGAGATAGCGCAGCTGCGGCAGTTGCGTCAGCTTTGCCAAACCCGCTCCAGTAACCGCGGTTCCTTCCAGGTGAATCGCGCGCAATTGACTAAACTTCGCGAGCGTAGCAAAGCAGGCATCGGTTACTGACGTGCGTCCCAGTTCTACCTCGACGATATAAGGCGCATATTTCTCCAGGCCTGCGAGTTGCGCATCGCCGAACTTCGTGCCCGCATCGATGGTATTCAAAATAAGGCCGTCTCTCAGGTTCTTTGACACCGGCACAAGTGTAACCCCAATAGCCTTGGCTGCCTGGGAGATTTGCGGCATCTTTCCACTGTAATCAGGCACCGGCGGCGGAGGCGGTTCCTCCTCGCGCACGGTGATGCCGGCAAGGGTCTTTAGTTCGGGAGACGCCCCCTGGGCGATCCAGGCCTTGATCCAGGCAATTTCCTCCGCCTTCAACGGGGGCTTGCCTTCGGAGGGCATGAACTTTTTATCGTCCGGCGGGAGGGTGATGCGCTTGAACAAAGTGCTCCTTGCCGGGTCGCCTGGCATGACGACGGCGCCATCCTCTCCACCCCGCATCAGGCGTTCGTAGGAGTCAAGGCGAAGATTTGCTTTGACCTTCCCCTCGCCATGGCAAGCAACGCAGTTGGCATCGAATATCGGGTAGATGTGCTTGGCATAGAACGAGTCGGGATAAGCAAAGGTCTTAGCTTGCACCGTGCCCGTTAACCGTTTCAGGGGCCCGGGGAGATACTCGGTCAGATAGTTGCTTCCGTGGGTGAGCGAGCCGCCCTGGTGAGCCGTCCATGCCAGCAGAAGCAGCACGCACGCCAGCAACCAGGGGTATCCGGCACGCAAGCTTCCGGACGCACCGCGAAGCAGCACGCAGCCCAATACGGCGATGGTGAGCGTAATGGCGCCCCACATGTGGCGCGCTACGCCCCCGCCGGCGTCCCCGCTGCCGTAAGCCAGCAGGTAGCCGAGGGTCAATGCCAGCAGGCAACTGAAAACGCTCAACGATAAAACGAAAGAGGCCGCTTCCAGCAAGGCTGGGCGGGCTTTTCCTGCAATCTCAAGTACAGGAACAAGCAGGATCAAGCCGATGGGAAGATGCACCACCAGGGGATGGAACCGGCCCAGGAACTGCTGCCAGTCGGCATGCGTCTTTCCATCCAAGCCGGAAGATCGAAGGCAGCAGCAACAGTAAGATGCTAGCCAGGAGCGACGCAACCCAGACCGGCTTGATCGCCCGGCCATTCGAAAAGAACTTTACCAAGTCGCAATGCCGAGGCCTTTATCCATCATGCGAGCAGACCGTTGACCACGCTGGCAGGAGTGGTGCCGGTCAACTTCTGATCTAATCCCTGAAATTTGTAAGTAAGCTTGTTATGGTCAATGCCCAGGCAATGCAGGATGGTGGCATTGAAGTCGCGCACCGGCACCGGATCTCTCACGACGTTGTAGCTGTATTCATCGGTCTCGCCATAGGTAATTCCCGGCCTCACGCCTCCGCCCGACATCCAGGTAGTGAAACAGCGAGGATGGTGGTCGCGGCCATAGTTCTCCGGCGACAGGCCGCCCTGGCTATAAACAGTGCGCCCAAACTCCCCGCCCCAGATCACGAGCGTATCGTCCAACAGACCACGTTGCTTAAGGTCGGTAATCAGCGCGTAGGCGCCGCGGTCGGTTTCCTGGCAACAGAACGGGTAGTATGCCGGTGACATTCGCGTGCACATCCCACCCGCGCTTATAGATCTGGGTATAGCGCACCCCACGCTCTGCCATGCGGCGCGCCATCAGGCAGTTGTAGGCAAAGGTTCCCGGCTCCTTGGCGTCAGGGCCGTAGAGATCCCAGGTGGATTGCGGCTCTTTGCTGGTATCGGTGAGTTCGGGCACGGAGGTCTGCATCCGGTACGCCATCTCGTACTCAGAAATACGCGAATTGGTTTCCGGATCCCCCAGCTCCTGATAGGTCTGGTGATTGATCTCGTTTACTGCGTCGAGCATTTTGCGCCGGACATCGCCATTCACACCCTTGGGGTTAGTCAAGTACAAAACGGGATCGCCCGCGGAACGCAATCCGACGCCCGCGTATTCAGAGGAGAGGAAGCCGCTGCTCCACAGCCGTGAAGATACCGGCTGGTTATTTTCCTTTGGATTCAACTTGCTCAGCAGGACCATGAAGGTGGGCAAGTTGTCGTTCATGCTACCCAACCCGTAGGAGAGCCACGCTCCGAGACATGGTTTGCCGGCGTTCATATTTCCCGTGTTCAGGAGCATGATGGCCGGCTCGTGATTAATGGCGTCGGTGTTGGTTGACTTGATGATGGTAAGGTCATCCACCATGCGACCCGTATATGGCATCAGATCGCTTACCCACGCGCCTGACTTGCCGTATTGCTTGAACGCCCAGTGGGAAGGCGCTATGGGAAAGCGCGCCTGGCCTGCAGTCATGCCGGTGAGTTGCTGCGCCCCGCGGACGGAGTCCGGTATGTCTTGGTTATAGAGTTGGGCCAGCTTGGGCTTGTAATCCAGCAAGTCCATCTGCGGTGGGCCGCCGGACATGAAGAGATAGATCGCTCGCTTGGCCTTGGGAGCAAAATTGGGCAGCCTGAGGCTTTGCGGAGAAGGCGGACCAGCGACATTGGCGGCGCGCGCATTGCCGGTAAGAACGCGGTCGCCGAAGAGGCTGGCTAGCGCTGCCCAACCAAGCACCTTCCCTGCCTTGCCCAAGAAGTGCCGGCGGGTCTCGAGTTCGGCCCACTCCGTCTTCAGCCCCTCCGCGATGGGAAGGTCCATGATGGTTGGACCGTTATCAGGATCGGTGCACAGTGGATGTTGCTTCACCTTGTTTCTCCTATTTATTCAAAGTCTCGTCCAGATTCAGTACCTCGCTGACCACCATGGTCCATGCTGCGAGCTCAGGCGGCGGAATTGCGGAATCGCGAGGCTTTTCTCCAACTGCAACCAGATCACGCGCGGCAGCGGGATCGGCCTTGTAGTGCTGCTCCATTTTGTTCAGAGATTGTTGCAATACAGATTCCATCTGCGGCGATGGATCGTGGGAAAGCACCAGGTCGCTGAGATACTTGATCCGCTGATCCGGCTGCTTGCCACCCTGTTCAATGAGCCGTTGGGCCAGGGCACGCGACGCTTCCACCCATTGCTCATCATTCATGGTGACCAATGCCTGCAGCGGAGTATCGGTTCGTTGCCGCCTGGTACACACGGTATCGCGCGTGGGGGCATCGAAGGCATCCATGTCCGGCGGCATCGCCATCCGCTTCCAGTAGGTGTAAAGGCTGCGCCGGTAGAGGGCGTCTCCGTGGTCTTGTTTGTAATGCGTCGTGTCGCTGGTGGGATACCCAACCGACTCCCACACATTTTCGGGCTGATATGGCTTGACGCTCGGGCCGCCGATCTTGTTCACCAGCAATCCGCTGGACTCAAGAGCGATGTCACGCAGCATCTCGGCGTCCATGCGGAAGCGCGGGCCGTGGGCCAGAAGAATATTTTTAGGATCGCGAGCCAACTGGTCGGGGTACGATTTCGCACTCTGGCGGTAGGTGGCGGACATCACCATGAGCTTGTACATATGCTTCATGTCCCATCCGCTCTGGCGAAATTCCACTGCCAGCCAGTCGAGCAGCTGGGGATGGGATGGGCGCTGGCCCATGATGCCAAAGTCCTCTGTGGTCTCGACCAGGCCGGTGCCGAAGAGCTCATTCCACATGCGATTGACTGTGACCCGGGCCGTCAAAGGATTCTCCGGGCTGACCGTCCAATCCGCGAGCGCCAGGCGATTGTGCGGCATCCCGGCGGGCAGAGGCGGGAGGAAATGCGGTGTATTGGCCTCGACTCTTTCTTTGCGCGCGGTATAGATGCCGCGGTTCAAAACATCCGCATAGGCGAGCGAAGGCCGCTCCACGGCAACCAGTGAAATAGGGCCGCCCTGGGCAAGCTTATTCAGCTCGGCATCCATTTGCTGCAGCTGGCCGCGGATGGCCTTGGACTTCTCGTCGACGTTGGTGAAATAAAACTCGCTCACCGCATGCCATTGATCCTCATCCCACTGGCTTACGGGCTTGCTGGTGATTTCCGCAACGTAGTCTTCAAACGGAAGTCTCTTGGCTTCGTCTGCATTCAATGCCCGGGCATAAACGCGGAAATCCTGGTAGCGCGTATCGCGGGCGGGTTGCTCATCGGGTGATTCCCTCCCTAGTTGCAGAGGCGCCGTTGTGCGAATGCTTTTGCGGCCAAGGGTGTCAGAGACGGTTTTTGTGACAACAGGGGCTCCATCAATGTAGATCTTGACCCCCGCTGCTTTGCCTGATCCGTCATAGGTAAAGAAGAGGTAATCCCAGTGACCATCCGTCGGCAGAGGAGCGACGGTCGCGACCTTGATACCCCGCATCGGCGTTCGATCCTTGGGCTCCTTCGGCGCTTCAGCCTTTGCCACTTCCTTCTTCTTGGGGGCGCCTTTTTTAGGCTTATCGGGAACCGGTTGTTCCTTCGGCGCCTGGTCGGCCAATTCCACGCTGATGATTCCCTTCTCTGCCGTCAGGTCCCACCCGCGATTATGCTGGGTCGCGTCCATCTTCGAGACCAACACGCCTGACACGCTCGACGAAGTAAAATTCGGAGCCGAGCGCAGCATGAACCAACCACCGCTGGAAAACGGCTGGTTCCATTCAAAGTCTCCGGTCTGCCCCAGCACGACCCGCGTGCTGGTGTCCATACGGAAATCCGGCCACAGCCAGGTTGTTTCTCCCCACTGCGGCTTGAATTTGCCGATGGGAAAAGCTCTTCGGATTGGCATTGGGCGCGCTGTTCTTCAGCACCTCGCCGCCGCCTTCATCGAGCCGCAAGCGAAGCCGCAAATCTTCCGTCGAGACTGGCTGGGCCGGGTTCTGTTTCGAAGCCAGCCAATGCTCTACCAAATCACGTTCTTTAAAGCGCGCGGCATCCAACTGCTGGAGAAGGTCTGCCCGCTTCGCCATCAGCTGGTTGTACGCTTCCACATTCTGCGGCTTAGGAATATGGACCACCGGCGCCCAATTCGGCTTATCGCCATTGAACGGCTGCTCATCGATATTGTTGAAAAAGGCGCTCAGCTGGTAGAAGTCTTTCTGCGTCGTGGGATCGTACTTGTGATCGTGGCAAACGGCACAGCCTACGGTCAGGCCCATGAATGTTGCCCCAAAGGCCTCTGTCCGCTCCCTCGCAATATTGACTCGGAGTTCTTCGGGAATTGTCCCGCCTTCATTACTGCTCACTCCGGAGCGGACATATCCGCTGGCGATGACCTGGTCGAGGTTACGCGGAGGCAGGAGATCCCCAGCGATCTGCTCTTTGGCAAACTGATCGAAAGGTTTGTTGGTGTTGAACGACTTGATCAGATAGTCCCGATAGGCCCAGATATAACGGTTATTGTCGTAGTGCAATCCATAGGTATCGGCATAGCGTGCATAGTCAAGCCAGTAACGCGCCCGCTGTTCGCCAAAAGCTGGACTGGCGAGGAGGCGGTCGACTAGATGCTCATAGGCCTGCGGCGAATTGTCGGCGACAAAAGCGTTAACTTCTTCCGGAGTAGGCAGCAACCCGGTGAGGTCGAGGGTAACGCGACGGATGAGGGTGTGCTTATCCGCCTCGGGAGAGGGATGCAACCCCTCCTTGTTGATGCGGCGTAGAACAAAGGCGTCGATCGGATTTTGTGCCCAACCCGCTGCCTTCAGTTGAGGGACGGCGGCACGTACCGGCTTCTCAAACGCCCAGTGCGGCCGGTAGTGCGCACCTTCCGCCACCCACTCTTTAAGAATGGCAATATCCTGGGGTTTCATCGGCTTCGCTTCGCCCAACGAAGTCTGCGGCATAAGGTAGTGCGGGTCCTTGGATTCAATCCTTCGGATCAATTCGCTTTTTTCGGGATGACCGGGCACGATGGCATCCGGCTTCCCTGGGCGCTTCTTAAAGGCGGACTCTTCGAGGTCGAGCCTCAGGTTGGCTTTCCGCATCTCCGGATCGGGCCCGTGGCAACTAAAACAGTTGCTGGCCAGGATTGGCTGAACATCCTGGTTGAAATCAAGATGTTGCTGCGATGAAGCGAGGCCAGAGGGCTTGCCCTTGCAACCCGCGGCGGTGGCAAGCAAGGCCGTGCCCATTACCAATGAGCCAGCCCAACGAAAGAACGTCGGATTCAACGAGGTTATGATCCGGGCCAAGCGGCAGAAACTCCCCAGCAAAAGGTCGGACCTTTAACGCTAGTCTCCGCTGCTAACGACTGTCAAACGCGGATTGTTCGCCGCATCGAACCCCGGCATCGAAGCGCCTCCAGATGGCCCCCTAAGCCATTGATATCCCATAGCTTCGTGCTCCGGGACGGAAGAACGCAGAGGCGCCGCAAAAAAAAACGTTCCAAATGCTGCCCAACCCGCCAAATCAACGTGTTTGGAAAGGGCCGGGCGACGACCGCGAGGACGCGGGTATAAGATCAAAATCACTCTTTGTACGAGGGTTGAACAATGGTCAATCGACGTGAGTTTCTCGATGCACTTGCAGTAGGGGCTGCAGGGTTGGCTATCCGGGCCAACGCCAAGAGCTATGGTCAGATTCTCGGTTCCAACAGCCGCCTTAACTTCGCTGTCATTGGCCTCAACAGTCGCGGCTATGCCCACTTGTCGTCGCTCAAGGCTAATGAGAAGGCCGCCTGCATCACTCATGTTTGCGACGTAGACAGCAATATCCTCAATAAGTTTGCTGCCGCTACGCTAAAGGAGATGGGGTCAGCGCCCGCGGCGGAAAAGGATTTTCGCAAGATTCTCGACCAGAAGGACGTGGATGCCATCAGCATTGCTTCTCCCGACCACTGGCACACTCCGATGGCTATCGACGGGTTACAGGCGGGCAAGCATGTTTACGTAGAAAAGCCCTGCAGCCACAACCCGGCCGAAGGGGCTCTGCTGGTGGAGGCGCAAAAGAAATACGGCAAGCTGGTGCAAATGGGCACCCAACAGCGCTCATCGCCCCACACCATCGAGATTGTCGACAAGATTCACAACGGCCTGATTGGCCGCGCCTACTACGCCAAAGCCTGGTACAGCAACACGCGAAAGTCGATTGGCTATGGCAAGCCGGCGCCCGTACCGCCCCAGTTGGATTGGGATCTGTGGCAGGGCCCTGCGCCGCGCAGGCCATACACAGACAACGTGCAGCCGTATAACTGGCACTGGTTCAGGATCTATGGCACCGGCGAGGCGCTCAACAATGGAACCCACGAAGTCGATGTGTGCCGCTGGGCGCTCGATGTCGACTATCCGCAGCGGGTCACTTCCACCGGAGGAAGATACCAGTTCAAGGATGATTGGCAGTTCTACGACACCCTGGTGACCAGCTTCGACTACAAGGACAAGATGCTCTCATGGGAGGGAAAGAGCTGCCAGGGCATGAAGTTTTACAATCGCGACCGCGGCGCGGCGATTATGGGCACCACGGGCACGGTGGTTGTGGATCGCGATGGCTACGAGATTTACGATCTCAAGGGAAATAAGACCAGCGAAAAGAAGAGCGGGGACAAGACATCGTCTTCTGATCTGATCGGCCGCGATTCAATGACCGATGCCCATTTCGCTAACTTCATCGCCGGCATCCGCACGGGAGAAAAACTGAACGCTCCGATTGCTGTTGGAAACATCTCCGTGACCATACTGCAGCTCTCGAACATCGCCTGGGAAGTCAATCGCGAACTACTGCTCGACGAGAAAGACGGAAAGATTAAGGACGATCCCGAGGCCATGAAGCTGTGGGGCCGAGAGTATGAGAAGGGTTGGGCTCCGCACATTTAAGGCCGTTTCGCAATTACCGTGGCGTGATGAAGATCGCGAGGTGTGGTTTTCGTTGGGAGAAAGCCACGACAAGGCCCGTTGCTTCCCGGATTTCCTGCTGCGCGGCACTGGCCGGGAACAACGATGTGCGACTTTCTTCGCGGAAAGTCGCATGCAGTTCGGTAGTTCCAACAACATCAACAGGAAATCCGGGTTCGGTCTATACCAACTGCGAAACTACGCTGGAGAGCCGATTCACTTATGAAAAATGTCCTGTCCCGTCGTAATTTTGTTCGCTCTGGTGCGATTGCTGCGGCTGCGTATGCAACATCGAGCGCTGTACCGGCAGCAGGCTTGGGGGCACCCACGCATGAGGCCGCATCGCCGGTCAATTTGGGGTTGTGCAGCTATACCTTTCGCAATTTCGACCGCGCACAATTGATCGGCTTTATGAAGCAGCTCAACGTGCTTGCGCTGAATGCGAAGGATGTCAAAGACCATCTCCCGATGGATCCGGCGGGAGAGGCGAAGGCGCTCGACGACTACCATGCCGCCGGTATTCAGCTGCATGCCGTCGGGACGGTTTACTTTACTAAGGACGAAGATGACGACATCCGCAGCAAATTCGAGTACGCCAAAAGAGCGGGTGTCTCGGTGATTGTTGCCGGCGACCCGGCCCCCGCTACTCTTCCTCGGATTGAGAAATTTGTGAAGGAGTACGATATCCGGTTTGCGATCCACAATCACGGGCCGGAAGATAAGTTGTGGCATTCGCCGTTAGACGTGCTGAAGGCTGTAAGCAATATGGATCCGCGGATGGGATGCTGCATCGATATTGGGCACACGGTGCGGGCCGGCACTGATGTAGTAGAAGCCATCAAGCAGGTGGGACCTCGCCTGTTCAACATGCACACCAAGGACCTTACTGATTTCACGGCCAAGGATAGCCAGGTAGCTGTCGGCGAGGGCGCAATGCCCATGCGGCGCATCTTTGAAACACTGATCGCGATAAAGTACAAAGGCTTTGTCGATCTGGAATATGAGGTTCATGGTGACGATCCAATGCCCGGCGTGATCGCCAGCTTCGCCTATATGCGAGGGGTGCTGGCGGGCATGGGTTATGCAAAATGAGTCTCAGTCACCCTGCGGGACTGTTTCATAACAAAAGCCAATAGGAACTGGACGGGTGCGCCCCAGGTTCGCCCAAGCGTACCTGGGCTGAAAAAGACGGGCGAAGCCCACCACAGCTTTCACTCTATTGACCAGCAAATCCAGGGCGAGCATAGGAAAAGCATTCGCAAAATATCATTTTCGGCCCAGGTACGCTTTGGCGAACCTGGGGCACCCGTCCAGTTCCTATTGGCTTTCTCTGCTATGACAAGTTTTCCCGTAGACCCGTCATTAGGCCAAGAGAACTCTCTTCCGTAAGCGTGCGGGCATTCTCTGGCATCTTTTATAGTTACTTCTGAAAGAGAGGCTTGAAAATGGCCGAGCTCGCTCAGGATCTCCGCATCGCCCTTCGACAACTGGGTCGCACTCCCGGTTTTACCGCGACGGCAATCTTGACCTTGGCGCTCGGCATAGGCGCCAACACCGCGATATTCAGCGCATTGAACGCCACGCTGCTGAAAATGCTTCCCGTCCAAGATCCGCAGGAACTATATACCGTTCTGCTGATAAACGGTGGAACACAGCCCCCGAACACTCAGGGCACAGGCCACGGCAACACATCCTTTTCCTATCCGGTCTTCCAGGCGCTACGGCAAAACACGAATGTTTTAGCCGATGTGATTGCGCACATTCCGTTGGGTTACGGCAAAGTTCCGGTTCGCCTGGGTGACACGCCCACTGAGAAGGCCGGAGAGGAAGTCAGCGGAAACTACTTCTCCGGTTTGGGAGTTCCGATGGCGCTGGGGAGGGGCTTGACCGAAGCGGAGGAGCGCGAGCATAGCCCGGTCACTGTTATCAGCTACCGCTTCTGGCAGGAAGCCTTCGCACGCGACCCGCAAGCAATCGGCAAGACACTGTATGTCAAGGGCGTCCCCTTTACGATCGTTGGCATCACAGCGCCTTCGTTCCTTGGAGTCAGCTACAGCGGGGCCATGGATTTTTGGATTCCCCTGCAGACCCGCCCGGAGCTCAACGCGTGGGGAGAGCCCGCAACCGATACTGCGCGGCTCGGATCACCGAAATGGTGGGATATACCAATGCTGGCGCGGCTACGTCCCGGTATTCTGCCGGATCAGGCGCGGCGTATCTTACAACCAACCTTCTGGCAGGCAGCCAGCGAGGGTCTCGGCACGCTGGACGCCAAGCGTTGGCCAGCCCATCTCGGCTTTGACCCTGTCCGTGGAATTCTCGGCGCTGCCGACCATTATCGAACGTCGCTCGAGATTATGATGGCCCTGGTTGGGCTAGTCCTTCTCATCGCATGCACCAACGTGGCACTGCTCGTCATTGCCAGGAACAGCGTTCGCCAGCGTGAGTTTGCGGTCCGCATGGCTGTGGGCGCGCGGGCCTCGCGCATCTTCAGGCAACTGCTTACCGAAAGTGTGTTGCTGGTAAGCGCAGGTGGCGTGCTGGGTTGGGTGCTGGCCGTGGGAGCAACGCGGGTTTTAGCAGCATGGGCCCGTATCGATGCCGGCCTTTCGCCGGACTGGCATGTGCTCTGCTTTACCGTTGCCGTCGCGTCGCTGTCGGCTCTCACATTCTCGCTTGTTCCCCTGCGCGGCGCCACGCGCATCGCCATCGAACAGGAACTGAAGAGCAACAACCAGAGCATGAGCCAAAGCCGGGGACGTGTCCGTGGCGGCAACGCGGCCATGGCGTTGCAAATCGCCATGTGCCTCGCGCTGCTGGCGGCCTCGTCCCTCACCGTGCGCAGCTTATTGAACTACGAGCGGCAGGATCTCGGGATGCAGGCGCAAAGCCTATTGGTCTTCGACGTTACTCCGCAAACTATTTCCAGCGATGAGCAAGCAGTCCTCTTCTACCGCCGTCTGTTGGACCGCATAGAAGCGATTCCCGGCGTGCAGGCCGCATCGCTTGTGCGCAGCCGGCCGGGCTTGGGTTGGACAAGCACGGAAGGCTTTACCTTGGACGGAGTCGAGCCGCGCGACACTTCCGGCTCACGCATGGAGACCCACTACAACGATGTGAGCCCCGGATTCTTTCAGACCATGGGCGTCCCGCTGTTGCAAGGCCGTGGCTTTACCGACGCAGACACCGCGGACAGACCTGGTGTTGTGGTGGTGAATGAGGAGTTCGTCAGGCGCTTTCTCAAAGGCGGAGCGTTAGGACACCGGATCGACGGTCATCCAGGCTCAGAGATCGTAGGCGTAGTAAAGAATAGTAAATACGCTCGAGTCGATCAAGATCCCGTGCCGATGGTCTTCTACGCACTCGCCCAGCGCGGTATGACGGGGGAGCTCACGGTCGAGGTGCGCGCCCATGGTTCCCCGACAGCGTTATTGCCTGCAATGCAGCGCGCCGCGCGCGAGTTGGACCCCAATATGCCGCTGCAAAAGCCCATGACCCAGGCCGCGCAGTTCGAAGAGTCTTACCTCACTCCCCGGCTGTTTTCGCGCCTTACTGTGGGCTTTGGCCTGTTAGCCGCTTTCCTGGTAGCCACCGGCCTGTATGGAACGCTCGCCTATCGCGTGCAGCGTAGGAGAGGAGAGATCGGTGTGCGCATCGCGGTGGGAGCTACTCGAGCGAAGGTATTAGGAATGGTTTTGCGCGAGAGTCTATGGATAGCGCTGGCTGGTTTTGCGGTGGGGTTGCCCCTATGCTTTGCAGTCTCGCGCCTGTTGCGCACGCAAGTCTATGGCCTCAACGCTCTTGACCCCGTTAGTTTCCTCGCGGCAATGTCGCTCACTCTTCTCGTCGTTCTAGGTGCGGCGTTGCTCCCCGCAAGAAAAGCGGCTTCTGTGAACCCCACGGACGCGCTACGGGCGGAGTGAGCAGGCGCGGCATTGGACGGTAGGCAGGGACGTGCGGTAAAACTGCAAAAGATGCAGAAACCCATTGCCAGAGACCAAACCAAGTGGCTGGTACTGAGTTTTGCGTTTTTAGCGACAGTCATCAATTACCTCGACCGGCAAACCTTGTCGGTGATGGCGCCCGTACTGCTCGAACAATTCCACATCTCTGCAGAACGTTATTCCTACATCGTTTCAGCGTTCATGCTCGCATACACGGTGGCCAATGGAGTCTCCGGCCGGCTGCTGGACCGCCTGGGAACCAAGACCGGCTATGCATTAACGATTGCCTGGTGGTCGGCGGCAGAGACGCTCTGTGCACTCTCCACTGGAGCCCTCAGCCTGGGCATCTTCCGCTTCCTGCTCGGCATGGGAGAAGCGGGCAACTATCCGGCCGGCGTGAAGCTGGTCGCGGAGTGGTTTCCCGCGGAAGAACGATCACTCGCTTCCGGTGTCTTCAACAGCGGCTCATCCGTGGGAGCGATTCTTGCACCTCCATTGCTCGCCTTGATCCTGCTAACTGCGGGATGGAGGACAGCCTTTCTTTCCGTGGGTTTTCTCGGCTTCATCTGGTTGGCCGCGTGGCTCCGCTTTTATCCAGGCGTGAAGGCCGTGGGCGCGCCTGCCGCGACAGACCGTCTACCGCTAAAGACCCTACTGCGATCGAAGTTTCTTTGGCAGTTCACTCTATCCAAGGTCTTCAGCGATCCCGCCTGGTACTTTTATATTTTCTGGGTCCCACAATACTTGAAGGTTGTCCACGGCTTCTCCATGAAGCGGATTGGCGAGACGGCCTGGATACCCTTCCTTACCGCCGCCATCGGCAACCTGGCAGGAGGAGTCGTATTCACCGCGCTGCTGCGCTTAGGCCGAACAACAGCCACCACACGCCGCCTCGCCATTCTTATCTTTTCTCTGTTGATGACTTCTGCCGTCTTCGTGGGCGAAAGCAAGAGTGCCGCCGGGTGCATCGCGCTGATATCGGTGGCAACCTTCGGTTATACCGGAGCACTCGCAAACCTGCTCGCCGTTCCTGGAGATGTCTTTCCCAAAGGAGCGGTGGCCTCCATCTGGGGCTTCGCCAGCATGGGAGCTGGCTTTGGAGGCATGATCTTCAGCCTGGTGACCGGTTGGCTGGTGCAGCGATACTCCTTTCAGCCGACGTTCGTACTCTTCGGAATCATTCCATTGATCTCCGCATGGCTGGTTTGGACGCTGCCGAAAACCGAAGAACTCGCACCCGCAACGCCCTAAACAATGCGCATCGTCATTCCCCCGTCAATGACCATGTTCTCGCCCGTGATGAAGTCGTTTTCGATCACGCTGGTGATCAGCTCCGCAACATCCTCTGGCTTGCCTTCTTTGTGTAAAGGAATGCGATTCTCAATGTTGTTCTTCGCCTGTTCAGGCGACAGAGAATCATGAAAGGGAGTGCGAATCACGCCCGGAGAGATGCAGTTGACACGAATGCGCTGCTCGGCAAGTTCACGCGCCAGCACGCGGGCGAATTGTGGCAACGCGCCTTTCACCACGCCGTAGGCGGCCGCCCCCAGGCAACCGCGGAGACCGGCGGCCGATCCCAGCAGAATGATCGCTCCCCCGCCCTGCTGCGCCATGTGCGGCGCGGAAGCCCGTGTCAGGTGAAAGATGGAGTGCACGTGTACCGCGAAGGCGTTCATCCAGCTCTCATCCGTGACTGCGTAAATACTTCCCGGCACAGGCCCACCTGCCGAGTGTACGAGCACATCGAGGCGGCCCAAGTCTTCGATTACCTGCTTGACACTTTCACGGCAAGCCTCAGGATCAGCGACATCTGCTTCGAGCAAGCACGCTCGGTTGCCGTGCCGACCAACGGCAGAGAGAAGGGCCTCCGGTATCGGCACAGCCCTTCGAGCAACGATGGCAACGTGAGCACCCTTCCGTGCAAGAGTAAGCGCAGTGGCGGCTCCGATACCGCTGGTACCGCCGGTAACCAGACAAACCTTTCCTTGCAAATCCATGGGAGCCCTTTTCTAACTGAGCTTACTGAAAAGTCGGCAACACCTGCATCTCAGGCACCGAAGCGTGGGCTGGTAATTTCGCGACAAATAAAATCACTTCCGCAACATCTTCCGCTTGCAAAGCCTTCGCCAGCACTTCGGGGGGCGGCTTCACCGGCCTCTTGTCCAGCAATTCGGTATTGATGAGACCAGGACAGATGGCGCACGTTCTGATGCCGTTCTGCTTCTCTTCCATCCGAATCGCATGGGCCAGCGCGACAACTCCGCGCTTGGATGCTTGGTACGCAGCGCCGGATACGTCCGCCAATAGTCCGCTGATCGACGAAATGTAGATCAGATGGCCGGAACCCGCCTTACGCATGGAGGGCAAAATTGCATGCGTGGCATAGAAGGCTCCGTTGAGATTTGTATCGATGAGCGAGTTCCATATTTCCGGAGTGAGCCGCTCCATCGAGCGATCCTTGGTATTGGTCCCGCTGGCGAAGACCAGGATATCGATTCTTCCGAATTTTGCCAGCGCCTCCTGAGCCAACTGCTGCATGTCTTCTACCTTGGAGGCGTCAGCGCGGCCGCACTGTGATATCGCGCTGTTCACTCGCCAGTTCCTCCTTGAGAGATTGCAACCGGTCCTCTCGGCGCGCAGCTGCCACGACCTTCGCCCCTTCGCGCGCGAAGAGCACCGCCGCCGCACGGCCGCAACCGCTCGAAGCACCTACAATCACGACCACCTGGCCGCTTAAAGAAACAAGCATTCTTTACCCCGCCGTTGCCATGTAAATTTGGATAGTGATAATACTCCATATGTTTTATACACCTCTGCTGCTGACGCGCTGTTTCCGAGAGGAGTTGACCTGATGAGCGATTCCCAACCAAGTAAGATGTCGCGCCGCACGTTGCTGGCCGGTGCTGCAATGTCCGGAGCTTTCCGTGCGCTCGCCGAAGACACTGTCCAACCAACAGACAGCGCGCCGGAGAAACTGAAGATTTGTGTCTTCTCCAAACACTTGCAGTGGACCAGCGTTGCTGAGGCGGCTGCCATCGCACGAGACATTGGATTCGATGGCGTTGACCTGACGGTGCGCGCCGGTGGTCACGTTTTGCCTGAACGCGTGGAGGCCGATCTTCCAACCGCGGTCGAGGCGGTTCGCCGTGCCGGCCTTACGGTTCCCGATGATCTCGACGGAAATCGCCAGCGTGCAAACGCCCCATGCCGAAGCCATATTGAAAACGGCCAGCCAGCTGGGCATCCGTCAATATCGCTGGGGAGGGTTAACGTACCCGGCAGATCAGGGCATCGGCGAAAGGCTCGATGAATTGAAACCGCAGGCGAAAGCGCTGGCTGAACTAAACCAGGAACACCAGATTTGCGGCATGTACCACACCCACTCCGGACCAGGACTCGTCGGCGCGCCTATCTGGGATCTTTGGACGATCTTCCAGGGCCTCGATCCACGATGGATTGGGGTCAACTACGACATCGGCCACGCGACGGTCGAAGGCGGATATGGCGGATGGATCGCTAGTTCTCGCCTGGTCAAGAATCAAATGCGCGGCATCGCGCTCAAGGACTTTACCTGGCAGCAGAATAAAGGGAAGAATATCCATCACGACCCGTTTGACAAGTCGCTCGGAATCGAAAATGCCTGGGTTCCCCACTGGTGCCCGATGGGCGACGGCATGGTCAATTTCGCGGGGTTCTTTGCCATCGTCAAAGCAAACGGATTTTCCGGCCCGGTGCAACTCCACTTTGAGTATTCCGGGCTCGGGGGCGCCGAGAACGGCAACAAGACGCTCACCATTCCAAAGCAGGAATTGATTGCAGCCATGCGCAGAGACTTGACCTACGCCAGGCGAATCATGCGCGACCAGCAATTGGTCTGATGAAGAAGCTAAGGTGCGGCAGCCTCCTTGGCTAACTGCTCAATCCATGCGGCCTCATCCTGGAGCGCGCGGGCGGCCTGCACAATTTGCTCATCTGCTTCCGCGTAGCGGCCCTGCTCAATGGCTTCTCTCACCCCGGGCAACGTCTTGGCGCTGTAGCCCGTGTACCAACCAGGGGCGTAGAGCACGTGCTGCATCCACGGCCGACGCGGCAGACCTTGCGCGCTGATAAGCTTCCTCTCCGCCAGCGCAAGATTCTGATTCAGCGTATTCAGCCGATCCTGCGGCAAAGGCTTGCCCTGGCTACTAGCGATTGCCTTGCTGTAATGCGCGGCCGCCTGGCTAAGAGCAGTGGCTGCATTATCGAGCGGCGCGAAGTTGAGGTACGGCGGAATCTCCTCCGCTGGCGGCGCGACGGTGGGGTTTCGCGGATCGTTCGTCGCCCGGTATACGCCATCGTTCAGATTCTGCTTGATCTCTTCCGCCTCCTTGCGACGGCTCTCGAGCAGCGCTTTCACTTCGTCGATGTACTGCGCAACAGTTTGCGAGAGGCCCTCAAATTCGTAGGGCATGATGTCGGCGTCAGCCATGCGCAGGACAGCCACGCCCGCGGTCTGCGCGAGCGCACGGCCATAGACAAAATCGTAGTCGGAGAAATGCGAGTACCAGTAGAAGTCGTCATAGATCGAGTGATAGTTGCCCGACGGATCCTCTCCACCGAATCCAAGATTGATCGTGGCCACGCCGACATGGTCAATAAATGAGCTGAAGTCCGAACCCGAACCCAGTGCGCCGATGCTCAGGTTGCCGCCGGCCCGCGCTTCCGTGCGTGCTGCGCCGGCGTGCCATGCAGCAGAAGATAAGCCTGCTGACGCTTGAAAACGGAAACCTTCGATTCAGGATCTTCCACATCTTTGGCAACGCCATTCATAAACGACTGCAAGGAATGCGATCCCTCCACATCAAGATAGCCCCGCTCATTGGCGTCGCTGTTGATGTAAACGGCGGCATGCTGCCGCAGCTCGTCCGCATGCTCTTCTACCCACTCGGTGGAACCGAGAAGCATGGGCTCTTCACCATCCCAGGAGGCGTAGATAATGGTGCGTTTCGGCTTCCATCCTTGTTTGGCAAGTTCGCCAAGCGCACGCGCCTCCTCCAGCAATACCACCTGGCCGGAGACCGGATCATCCGCGCCGTTCACCCACGCATCGTGATGGTTGCCGCGCAGCACCCAAAGGTCGGGCTCCTCCGCTCCACGCATGGTAGCGATCACGTCGTAAACGGGTTTTAGGTCCCAGTTGAACGCCAGCTTCAAATGAACCTTGGCCGGACCGGGTCCCAAGCGATAGGTAATCGGCAGTGCTCCACGCCAATTCGCAGGCGCGACCGGACCTCCGAGAGCAGCAAGCAGCGGTTGCGCGTCAGCATAAGAGATAGGAAGAACGGGAATCTTGGCAATGGATTGGGCATCCTTCGAGCTTGAGCCGCTTGGCCTCTTTCGTCGCCCCCACTCCTGGGGTGAGCGGATCGCCCGGGTAGAGCGGAGCGTCCATCACACTGCCCCGCTGCACCCCTTCAGGCGGACGCATGGGTCCTTTGGGAAAGACCACTTGCTCGCTGTAACCGTCATCGGCGGGGTCGGAATAAATGATGCAGCCAATGGCGCCGTGCTCCGCGGCAATCTTAGGCTTGATGCCTCGCCAGGATTCTCCATAGCGGGCAATGACGATGGCTCCTTTGACGGAGACGCCATGACGGGCAAGCTCCTCGTAGTCGGCAACCAGGCCGTAGTTCACATAGACCAGGGGCGCGGTCACATCCCCGTCGGGGGAGTAGGCGTTATACGTGGGTAGCTGCTCATCCTTTTGCTTCGAGGTTGGATCGACGGCTACCGCAGGCTCGTCCAGCTTGGCGGTGAACTGGGTGGGCGCGACCATCTCCAGCAACCGCAATTTCGGCGTAGGAAAGAGAACCTGAAATTCCTCGATGTGGGCATCCCATCCCCACTGCTTATACTGCGCCAGGATCCACTCCGCATTCTCTTTGTCATACGGCGAACCGACATGATGGGGACGCGCGCTGAGGCGCTCCATGTTGGCGCGCATCCGCTGAGGATCGGGCAATGCTTTGAAGCGTTGTTCCAGGCTGGCTTCGCCGGGCTCACTCTGAGCTGTAAAACCGGCCAGGGGAGAGCCAGCCTGCTGCCCCGTGAGAATAGAAGTAAGCGTGAAGATAAGTAACGCAGCGACAGCTCGGCCCACGTTTCTCCTCCAAATAGTCGACATTAGGCAGCTATCATCGACTTCGTTCTGGTTGCTGTGGCCTGTGACTTGGTGAACAGAGGCCGGATGGTTCCAGGCTTCGGGTTTGATCCGCATGCCGAATCCGGGCTCTTCCGGAACCTGCACGGCACCGTCCTTCGGAACGATAGGATTTTCCAGCATCAGAGGCCAGTCGTGCTCATAGTATCTCTGGCAACTCTCCTGGATCCACACATTGGGCGACGCAGTCGTTAGATGAGTCGATGCATAGAACAATAGCGGGCCCCCTGCCGTGTGCGGAGCAATCGGCAATTCCTGGGCATCGGCGAGGGCAGCGATTTTGCGCGCCTCCGTCAAGCCGCCGCACCAGGTCACATCGAACATTACATATTTGGGTGTTCGCGACTCCAGCAGGCGCTCGAACTGCATCTTGCCTGCCATCCGTTCGCCGACTGTCAACGGTAAAGAGGTTGCAATCGCGAGCTGGTGATATTGATCGAAGTTACCTGGCATCAGCATATCCTCCAGCCACATGGGCTTATAAGGTTCGAGCGCATGGGCGATGCGAATAGCGGAAGTAAGATTCCATTGGCCGTGAAACTCGATAGCTATCTCGATCTCATCGCCGAAGCCGTCACGTAGCTTTTTGACCGGAATGAGAGCCTGGTCGATATCCTTCCAGGTAATGTACTCGTTTCTGTTGCGCAAGGCAGCGCCATCGAAGGGCCATATCTTGATGCCCTTGATACCGCGCGTATCGATCAGCTCGCGCATGATCTTGTCCGGCTCGAGATTGAAATCGTACTTATAGGGGAAGCAGGTGTTGTACAAGCGGATCTGGGGATTCGCTTTGCCGCCGATCAGCCGGTAGACCGGCGCGTTCAACGATTTTCCCAGCAAATCCCACAAGGCCAGATCCAGCGCACTCAGCACTCGCATCTCTGTGCCCCCGGCAATCTGGAAATCGAATGCCCGATACAAGTCGGCCCAAATTCGTTCGATATCCCGGGGGTCTCGGCCAATCAGTGAAGGGGCGATGGTATGCACCATCGCAGCTTCTACCGCATTTCGTGGATAGGTCTCTCCTATGCCGGAGATCCCCGCATCGGTATCGATCTTTAGCCAGGTCCAATTGGGCCTAAAAGGAGCATCTTCCGGAGACTTCCAGTAAACCGTCTCAATCCGGGTGATCTTCATCGGCGAAGCAGTCGCGGCAAACGACGAGTAGGCTGCCGCGAGTGGAGTGGCAAGCAATCCAGATACAAAGGCTCTTCGGCTCAAGGGCATTTCGGGATTATAGCCACCCACGCAAGGGGTGCGCTCTTGTCTTGCGTATAGTTCCCGTTTAGGACTATAAATAGTCTCATTTAGGAAACGCGGAGAAACGATGCAGGCGACCGTTGATCAAGTCTACGAGCAGCTGGGAGGTCAAGCGGCTTTCGGAGCGAAGGTTCGCTCGGAAAGCGAAATGGACCGGCTGCTGCGCGAAGGTCTTCCCGCATCCGTCCTGGGAAATTTTCGCGCGAACTGGGGCTTCACTGTCATGGAATTAGCAGGCAGTCTTGCCATCCCCAGAAGCACATTGATGCGCATGCTTGAAAGTCGCAACCGAATGGCCCCAGGAGATTCCGATCGGGTTTATCGTTTGGCCTCGATATTGGCCTTAGCGGAAATAGCGATCGGTGACCGCAAGAAGGCCCAGCGCTGGCTCAGGCAAGCTAATCAGGCTCTTGGCAAGCAGACTCCACTGCGAGCGTTGGAGACCGAGATCGGCGTGCGCCGCGTGGAGCAGATTTTAGGCCGCATCGCCTACGGCGGTGTCAGTTAGGTGGAGGTCTACCGGCTTACTCGCCGGAAATTTGCCGGCAAGAACCCGTTTGATGGGGAAGGATCCTTTCTCTTTGGAGGCCGCTGGTCAAGCATCGGCACCCGCCTTTGCTACGCAGCAACACACCGCTCTCTCGCTATTCTCGAATATCGGGCACATATCGAATTGGCGCTCATGCCAGACGACCTCGTCATCGCAACGCTCGAGATCCCAGACGATGTTTCGATTACAACCACCCCGGCACTCCCCGAGAATTGGAAAGAATATCCGGCGCCGGCCTCGCTCAGAAAAATAGGTGACCGCTTCATTGCGGAAGCCAGGGGTGCGATGATGCTTATCCCTTCAGCACTGGTCCCGCAGGAGAATAACGTCCTGCTCAATCCATTACACGCGGATGCCGCCAGAATGGTCCGCCAGCGTCGGCTCGTGCCCTTCCTCTACGATCGCAGGCTCCTCTAACATCAGCCTCAGATCGTATAGAGGTCCACGTACTCCTGCACCGGCATGCGCTCGAGTGTTTGTTGGTCGAGCGAGGCCTGAAGGATCGTCTGCTGTTGCTGGGACGCGAACCGGCGGCCGAGGTTAGTGCGGAACTTTGCTTCCAGCAGAGGGATGCCCTCAGTTCGGCGGCGCCTGTGGCCCAGCGGATACTCGACCGTCTCCGTGAACGTGCTGCCATCGCTGAGAGTAAGCGTGAGTGAATTGGCGATCGACCGCTTTTCCGGATCGTGATAGTCAGCCGTGAAGGCAGGCTCTTCGCTACAGAGCATCTTCTCCCGCAATGCATCGATGCGCGGGTCAGCGGCGAATGAGTCTTCATAATCCGAAGCTGTAAGGTGCCCAAAGATCAGCGGGACGGCAACCATGTACTGGACGCAGTGGTCGCGATCGGCAGGATTATTGAGCGGCCCTTTTTTATCGATGATGCGTAAGCAGGCCTCGTGGGTGCGCAGTTCGATGGAAGTAATATCGTCCGCGGACTTGCCTGCGGCGAGCAGTTTCGCCCGCAACGCCATGGCCGCCTCTACCGCGGTCTGCGCATGGAACTCGGCCGGGTAGCTGATTTTGAAAAGCACATTTTCCATCACGTAAGAGCCGTAAGGCCGCTGGAACGCGAAGGGCCGGCCGCGAAAGAGCACATGGTAAAACCCCCAGATTTTCGCAGTCAGCACTGAGGGATAGCCCATCTCGCCGGCGCGTACCATGAGGGCGAGACGAACGGCGCGGCTGGTTGCATCGCCGGCGGCCCAGCTCTTTCTGGAGCCTGTATTCGGCGCATGACGGTAGGTACGCAGACTCTGGCCATCGACCCAGGCTAGGGATAGCGCATCGAGGATCTGGCTATGGGTGAGGCCGAGCATCTGCGCCACGACCGCAGTCGACGCTACTTTGACAAAAATGACGTGGTCGATGCCAACCTTGTTAAATGAGTTTTCGAGCGCAAGGCAGCCCTGGATCTCGTGAGCCTTGATCATCGCCGTCAGCACCGCGCGCATCGTGAGCGGAGCCTTTCCGGCGGCAACGGCGGTACGCGAGAGCCAGTCGGCGACGGCGAGGATTCCGCCCAGGTTGTCAGACGGGTGCCCCCACTCGGCAGCCAGCCAGGTGTCGTTGAAATCCAGCCAGCGGATCATGGCGCCGATGTTGAAGGCGGCCTGCACCGGGTCCAGTTGGAACGCCGTGCCTGGAACTTTGGCGCCATTGGGCACAATGGTCCCTGGCACAACCGGCCCCAGCAGCTTGGTGCAGGCAGGATACTCAAGCGCTTCCAGGCCACAGCCCAGGGTATCGATCAGGCAGTTGCGCGCGGTGACGTAAGCAAGTTCGCTCTCGATGGTGTAGCCGCTGACGTAATCGGCGATATCGACCAGAACCTGGTCATAGGGGGGTCGCTCCCCCGTGGCATGCGTGGACATTCTTATCTCCGATAGAAATCACTAGGCTCGTTTTGCAATGGGGACAAATGGAAGATCCTCAGGGCCGGTGTAGTTGGCCGCCGGGCGGATGATCTTTCCATCGGCACGCTGCTCGAGGATGTGAGCGCTCCAACCGGATGTCCGGGCCAGAACGAAGAGCGGAGTGAACATCGCGGTAGGGACACCCATCAGGTGATACGAGACAGCGCTGAACCAATCCAGGTTGGGGAACATGCGCTTGGCCTCCCACATCACCGCTTCGAGCCGCTCCGCGATGCGGTACATGGCAAAGTCGCCGGTGGATTCGGCCAGCTCGAGCGCGATCTTTTTGATGATGGCATTGCGCGGGTCGCTGACCGTGTAGACCGGATGACCGAAGCCGATAACCACTTCCTTCTTTTCCAGGCGGGCGCGTATATCGCGCTCAGCCTCATCGGGAGAGGCGTAGCGCTGCTGAATCTCCAGGGCAACCTCGTTCGCACCGCCGTGCTTGGGCCCGCGTAGCGCGCCAATCGCCCCGGTGATGCAGGAGTAAATGTCCGAGCCGGTGCCGGCGATCACACGCGCGGTAAAGGTAGAGGCATTGAATTCGTGCTCCGCATAAAGGACGAGCGAGACCTGCATGGCGCGAATCCACTGCTTGCTCGGGGCCTCGCCATGAAGCAACTCGAGAAAGTGCCCGGCCAGCGTGTCCTGCCCCGACTCGACATCGATGCTCCGTCCGTTGCGGCTGAAGTGGTGCCAGTACAGCAGCATCGACCCAATGGTGGCGAGCAGCACATCGGCGCACTCGATAGCGCCGGCCGGGTTATGGTCATCTTTTTCCGGTAGCGTGCAGCCCAGCGCAGAAACACCGGTGCGCAGCACATCCATGGGGTGGGTCGCGGCCGGCAGCTGTTCCAGCACCATGCATACGTTGGCCGGCAGGCCGCGCAGCCGCTTCAGTTTTTGCTTGTACGCCGCCAGCTCGGTGGCGTTGGGCAGCTTGCCCCGCAGCAACAAGTAGGCCACCTCCTCAAACTCGCATTGGGCGGCCAGATCGGCGATGTCATAGCCGCGATAGTGCAGGTCGTTGCCGGTTCGTCCCACTGTGCACAGGGCCGTATTTCCGGCCGGCGTTCCGGAGAGCGCAACAGATTTTTTCGGTTTGAAAGCTGTTTGCTGCGGGTCAACAGTGGTGGCCATGATTCGTCGCCTCTCCCAGGGTTCAACTGCGCTTGTTTGCCTCAAATAGCTGGTCGAGCTTCTGCTCGTAGGCATAGTAGCCGAGAAACTCGTAGAGCTCGGCGCGGGTCTGCATCAGGCTGAGCACATTGCTCTGCGTACCTTCCGTCCGGATGGCATGGTACACCTTGAGTGCCGCGGCATTCATCGCCCGGTAAGCGGAGCAGCAGAAAAGGACAATGTCCACCCCGGCGGCGCCCAGCTGCTGCGTGGTGTAGAGCGGTGTTTGGCCGAACTCTGTGATGTTGGCCAGGATGGGCACGCCCACCCTCTCCTTGAAGCGCGGATATATCGCCAGATCCGTGACCGCCTCGGCAAAGATCATGTCTGCGCCCGCAGCAACGTAGGCGGCGCAGCGATCGAGCGCAGCAGCCAGGCCCTCGCCGGCCAGCGCGTCGGTCCGCGCCATGACCACGAAGTCCTGGTCAGTGCGCGCGTCGACCGCGGCCTTGATGCGATCGACCATCTCCTCCGCAGGAACCACTTCCTTCCCCGGCCGATGGCCACAACGCTTGGCGCCTACCTGGTCTTCGATGTGCACCGCGGCGACTCCAGCACGCTCCATCGAGCGGATGGTGCGGGCGATATTGAAGGCGCCTCCCCAACCCGTGTCAATGTCGACCAGTAGCGGCAAGGTGGTGACATCTGTAATGCGGCGGGCGTCGATCAGCACATCTTCCATGCTGCTGATACCAAGATCGGGCATGCCCAGCGAATTGGCCGCCACGCCTCCGCCGGAAAGGTAGAGCGCGCGAAAGCCCGTCGCCTGCGCCATGCGCGCCGTGTAGGCGTTGATGGCGCCGATCACCTGTAGAGGATGCTCCTGCTGCACAGCGGACCGGAAGCGCTCTCCCGGCGAGGCTTGACGTTCAGTACCCACGTGATTCCCTTCGTGACAAGCTAAATCCTACAGCGGTTTCGCAATTGGTGTAGACCGAAGCCAAAGAGCTCTTCGTGGTTTTCTCCCAAAGAAAACCACTCCTGGATCCTTAACAGACCACAGTAATTGCGAAACCGCTTTCAATGGTTGAGGCCACGCTTGGCTCGGCGAGACATTTTTGTGTTGGATTGGGTAGACTCGCCGTGCAGCTATGAATAAAGTATTTGCCACCGCTGATGCAGCCGTTGCCGACATTCCCCCGGGCGCAACCGTAATGTTGGGGGGATTTGGGCTTTGCGGCATTCCAGAAAACGCCATTGCCGCCCTGGTGCGCCGCGGCGTGACCGGCCTGCACACCATCTCCAATAATATGGGTATCGACGGCTTCGGCCTCGGCCTGCTGCTGGAGGCAGGGATGATCGCCTCTCACACCGGCAGCTACGTGGGCGAAAACATGCTGCTGGAAAAACAGGTGATCGCCGGCACCCTGAAGGTGTCATTGGTTCCGCAAGGCACGCTGGCGGAACGGATCCGCGCCGGCGGGGCGGGCATTCCCGCCTTCTATACGCCCACCGGCGTTGGCACGCTGGTCGCCGAGGGCAAAGAGCAGCGCACCTTCGATGGGCGCGAATACGTCCTGGAAAGGGCGCTCAAAGCAGACTTCGCGCTGGTGAAGGCCTGGAAGGGAGACCGGCAGGGCAACCTGATCTACCGCCGGACGGCGCGCAATTTCAACCCCATGATGGCCACGGCCGCGCGCATCACCATCGCCGAAGTGGAAGAGCTGGTAGAGCCAGGAGAACTGGATCCTGACGCGATTGTGACCCCGGGCATCTACGTCAAACGCATTTTTGAGTGCGTCGTCCTGCGAAAAGCGCATCGAGCGCCGGACAGTGAGGAAACCGAATGCAGGAGATTGAGAAGCGTAATCGCATCGTCAAGCGGGTCGCGAAGGAGCTGCGCGACGGTTTCTACGTCAACCTCGGCATCGGCATGCCCACGCTGGTCGCCAACCATGTTCCGCCCGGTGTCGAAGTCGTCCTGCAATCGGAGAACGGCATGCTGGGAATTGGGCCTTATCCTCTGGAAGAAGAAGTGGACCCCGACCTGATCAACGCCGGCAAGGAGACGGTCTCGGTGCTGCCCGGCACATCCTTCTTTTCCAGTGCCGATGCCTTCGCCATGATCCGCGGAGGCCACATCGACCTCAGCATCCTGGGCGCCATGGAGGTCGATGTCCACGGGAGCCTGGCCAACTGGATTATCCCCGGCAAAATGGTCAAGGGCATGGGTGGCGCGATGGACCTGGTGGCCAGCGCGCAGCGCGTCATCGTGGCCATGGAGCACACCACGCGCGATGGCCGCCCTAAAATCCTCAACGCTTGCCGATTGCCGCTAACCGGGGTCGGTGTGGTCGATTCCATCGCCACCGAGCTGGCCTGGATCAGCGTAACCCCGGATGGACTGGTGCTCGATGAGATTGCTCCAGGCGTTTCTGTCGCCGAAGTTCAGGCAGCGACCGAGGCTCCTTTGATCCTCAGCCCAACGCTCCGCACCATGAGCTGAAGCTACTCGACGGTATTGCCGCCGTTCACTGAGATCTTCTGCCCGGTAATGAATCTGCCCGCATCGCTGGCCAGGAAAGCGACCGTATTGGCCACGTCTTCGGCAGTACCCATGTGCTTCATCGGAACCTTCTCGGTATAGGAATGGATCTCCGCCTGGGTAGAGCCCAAATGGCGTTCGGTGGGAATCCACCCCGGAGCGACCAGGTTGACCGTGATGCCGGTTGGACCAAGTTCGCGGGCCCAGGACCGCGTTTGACCCAACTGCGCGGCCTTGGCCGCCACATAATGAGCGAACATCGGATTGCCGATCTCGAAAACTTCGCTTCCGATTTGTATGATCCTTCCGAAGCCGCGGCTTTTCATGCCGGCTACGACCTGCTGCAGAACAAGCAGCGGCGACTTCAAAAAAAACTCCAGTTGGTCCAGGTATCGTTCCCACGTCTGCTCTTCAATGGTCAGGAAGGGTTGTGGACCAGTGGCATTGATCACGGCGATATCGATCTGTTGATACGTTTCATTGACTGCCTGGATCATGCGCGCGACGTCCGCTTCCAGGCGCACATCGGCATAGTAGGCCGTGGCTTCCCCGCCCTGCTGCTTGATCTGTGCGCACAGTTGCTCGGCGCGGTCGCGCTTGGCGAAGTAATTGACCGCGACCTTCGCCCCTCTGGCGCCCAGTTCGAGAGCAATCGCCGCGCCCAGCCCACGCGAAGCGCCGGTAACCAGCGCGGTCCGTCCCTTGAGTGTTTCCATATTGACCTCAGTTCTATTCGTCCCAACCAATGCCAAACGCTAAGGGACCAGCCAACTTCTGTCAAACCACACGCCGGTACACGCGCACTCGATCGATCGAGTCCCGTTAGGGACGGTTGAAAGTATCA
The DNA here is from genome assembly GCA_963746595.1 of uncultured Acidobacteriaceae bacterium. Lineage (GTDB taxonomy): Bacteria > Acidobacteriota > Terriglobia > Terriglobales > Acidobacteriaceae > PALSA-350. Next base: position 74,377 of record CAVVBS010000002.1, on the reverse strand, counting down.
CGCTTGTCCAAATAGCCTGCTCGAACCCCCTGGTGTTTTGTACCCATGAGAGCATGACGGGCTTTAGAGTTTGCGTGCGAACTCCACCAAACCCAGTCCAGAAGGGACGGCTGAAAGTAGCCCAGGACGTCAGTCCTGAGTCGATACGAGGCCAGGACTAGTCCCGTCAGGGACGGCTGAGAATTGCTGAGAATATCCCAGGACGTGAGTCCTGGGCTACTTTCAGCCAGAGCTGTCCAAATTAGCGGAACAATAGTCTTCTGGACGGCGCAACTTGCTGAATGCGTGGAAGAGAACGTGGACAAGCGAAATCGGGTTGGTACTGTGGCAGTGCTTCCGCCCATCCATCTCCACCCTGGCATTGATGGAGATGGATGGACGGAGTTGTAGGGAGTTGTTAGAGGGAAAGGCGCACAGCAGGTCCCTCGGCTACGCTCGGGATGACAAAGTTGAGGACGGCGACCCAGCCTGGCATTGGTGGAGTGGATGGACAGAGTCGAAAAAAAGCTAATTTGGACAAGTCTGACTTTCAGCCGTCCCTTCGGGACTGATCGGGGACCAGCGAGCTGCATCTTAGGGGCATATACAGGCTGCGGAAGCGCTCATGTTTTGTCTCAGGGCCGGAAGGCACGAAGGCGCTCCTCGGATACACTGCCCCTATCGAACCAAGGAGCCTCTCTTGTCATTCTTGCGCTATCTGGCCGTTCTGTCTTTGCTGTTTGCCCAATGCGTCTTTGCACGCGCCGACAGCCTGATCGAGCTGAGCGATAGCTTCTGGCAATGGAGAGCGCAGGAACAGCCCTTCAGTGACGACGACATTCCGCGCATCGAACGCCCCGCCGGCTTGATTGTCGATTGGTCGCCGCAAACCATCACCCATCGGCTGCAGCAGCTCGAAGTCTTTGAGCAACGATGGAAAGCCCTCGCTCCCCCAGCGCAAACCCCGATTCACGAGCAGGTGGACTACCGGCTCCTCGGCTCAGCCGTGGCCCGCGTACGCTGGGAGCTATCCATCGAACAGAGCTGGAAGCGCAACCCGGAATTCTACGTGGACCAGACGCTGGGCTCAGTGTTCATCCTGCTCTTACCGCCGCCACCGTTTACCGAAGCGCGGCAGCAGGCAATCATCGACCGCGTCAAGCAAATCCCAGTCACGCTTCAGGCTGCCCAGGAGAACCTGACCGATCTGCGACAGCCTTTTGCGCAACTGGCTATCGACTCCCTGGACCAGGTTGACGACCGCTTACAACGCACCGAGACGGCACTCGCACCGCAACTCACGCCAGCCAACAAACAGGCGCTACAACAGGTCACCCCCGCCGCGATGACAGCGCTCACGCAATACCGCGAGTGGCTCGAGGCCAAATTGCCCACCGCGCGCAAAGACACGGCCATTGGACGCGACAACTACATCTTCTTCCTGCAGCAATGTCGCGCTGCTTCCCTACACACCCGAGCAGTTGCTGGCGATGAGCCAACAGGAGTGGAGCCGAGCCGTCGCGTTTGAAACCTACCAGCAGGCTCGCCTTGCCGGCGCTCCCACCCGCGCCCTTCTTTCCCAGTGCGGAGGCACAGATACAAGCCGAAAAGATCGATGAAGAGAAAGTCCGCGCCTTCCTCGTCGACCAGAAAATTCTCAGCGTGCCGGCGTGGATGAAGCACTACCGCAACCTGCTGCTGCCGGCCTACCTCGAACCCTTCCAGGACATGGGAGAAAACGACGACCTCACCGGACCTTCGCGCCTCGATCAGGATGGAACCAGCTACATTCACGTGCCCGGGCCGAACCTGGGCTTCTTTAAGCTTTCCCAGGCACACGATCCGCGGCCCATCCTCGTTCATGAAGGCGTGCCGGGACACTACTTCCAGCTTTGTCTCGGCTGGCACAACCCCGACCCGATCCGCCGCCACTACTACGACTCCGGCGCCAATGAAGGCCTCGGCTTCTATGCCGAAGAGATGATGTTGCAGGCCGGATTTTTCGACGACAATCCGCATACCCGCGCGACCATCTACAGCTTCATGCGTCTGCGGGCGCTGCGCGTGGAGGTGGACGTGAAGCTGGCGTTGGGTGAGTTCACCCTGCAGCAGGGCGCTGATTATCTCGCTCGCACCGTCCCCATGGATCGGGCAACCGCCCTCGGCGAGGCGGCCATGTTCTCCAGTACGCCGGGCCAGGGAATCTCATACCAGATCGGCAAGCTCCAGATCACGCAGCTGCTCTCCGATGCCCGCCGCGCCCAAGGCAAAGACTTTTCCATGCTGCAGTTCAATGACTTTGTCTGGAACAACGGCAATGTGCCCATCGCGCTGCAGCGCTGGGAACTGCTTCAGGACGCTAGCGACGTCCCCTGACCTAACCGGCCAAGCACTCTGCGGATCTGCCATAGGGTGGCTGCCAACGCCGCGAGACCGGCACTCCACACCACGAACGCAATATGCACTACCCACATGGGCGCCACGCCGACTCGCCGCAGAACGAAAGGCAGAAAATTCCACTCGGTGATGTGGGCGTAGTCCCATGGATCCTCGGTCATGGCGTGGTTGTTCAGGCCCCAGGCGTCCATCTTCCCCAGCGCGAACGCAACGATATTCTTCATGCGCAAGGCAATCACAAACGTCGGATGGCCGAGCGTCTCCATCTGGTAGATCTCGAGCGGCAACCAGAAAGCCAGCGACATCACTTGAATCAGCGTGCTGATTGCCAACAATGCCAATCCTATGAACCACACCGGCTTTGCCAACTGGAGGCGATGACGCAGTAGTAGAGGAACCGCGAGCAGCGACGCCAACTCGACAGCAGTCGAGACGTAGCGATCGCCCCAGGCGAAGTCGCCGCTCCACACCGTATATCGGGCATAAAAACTCAGGTACGCCAATAGCAGTGGACAACTCATGACGGCGTACGCCTTCACATCCGGGCTGAATCGTTTCCAGGCGACAACGCAAAGCAGAATCATCAACACGATCAAAGGATCGAAGAGAAAGATCGACTTCTCCGGCGTGAAGAGCGCCCCGAAAAACCCCACATGCCAGGGGGTCTCAAAGGGATAATTGGGAGGCAGCGAAGGATTCCGCATCCTGGTTTCGCGGCCAATGATCGTGATGTAGGTAACAAAGACTGACTTAAACCCAAAGCGGTAGACCTGATAGAGGCGATCGAGCAATCCAAAAAACAGATAAACCGGCAGAGCGGTCGCGATGTAGCTACGAAAACGTTCCCAGAGAAGCCTCCGTCGCACCCCTTCGAACCAAAGCACCAGCAGAAGAAACAACCCTCCCGACAGCAGATCTAAGCCCGTCGGAAGGCGGGTCAGCAGATTGAGGCCGAACGCGGCTGAGCCGACCAATAGAGCTCGCCGGGAGCCGGTGCGTAACCACTCGTACTGATAGGAGAATCCTGTCATCGTCAACAGGAAGATGTAGTTGTTCTCCATCATGTTCTGCGTGTAATGCAGATGTGTCGTCGCCAGCAGCAGAGCCAGAACACCCACCACAGACTGGGTCACCGCGAAGTTCAACTGCCGCAGGAAGCGGAAACAGACCAGCGCCGTCAACACCGTTACCAGGATGTTGATGCTGTAGGTGACGATGATGTCGCGCACGCTGGGATCGGTGTCGTCGTAGTTAGCAAAAATGGGAAGGCGCGCGACATACGCGCCCACCACATCCGGGGGCAACAAGAGCAGCGACTGGCCGATGCTATACCAGCTCTGCAACTTCCCTCCGCGGCCGTGGACGCCGAACTCGGGAAATTCGTTAGGAAACACCTCCGGTTCGCCCGTCCACCAGGAATGCGCGGTTTGCAGACGATGGGTTGTATCAGCAGAGCCCAGCTCACCCGACTGCACCACGAAGGCGATGAGACCGGCGGCCAAGGCTAGCAGGAAAAGTGGATCACGGAACCAGCGTCGAAGATTCAATACAGTCATTATGACTTAATGCGGCTGCTTTCCTGCAAGATCGGTAATCAACACCACATCGGAACTCCTCCGCGACTGCAACACGGACAGCTTGCCGGCTGACGGCGACCAGGCCAAACCCGTTTGCATCTCGTGCGTGGGGTCGGTGAGCAGATGCGTGGGCGAGCCGTCAATGGGCTGGTACTCAAGCGCATAGCTGCCTTTGGAGATGACGGTCAGAACTATTGCTTTCCCATCAGGAGAAAAGCTGGGGAAGGCACCCTCCAGCATGGCACTCGTATCCCAGGGAAGCTGGCGCAGCACCTGGCGGGTCGAAACGTCCCAAATCTGAAGGAAGTAAAGTAAGTTTTTGTTAAACATCGACATGGCAGACTTTGTGTCACGAGAGAGCGGGATGACGCCGAAGCTCTCCACTTCGAGTTCCTTCCTGGGAGTCCCTCCCGAAAGCGGAACAGACCAGAGGGCAACCCCGAGGATATTCCCCTCGGGCCGGATAGTGAAATAAACCGTCTGGCCGTCCAGAGCACAATAGGGTGCGCGTGCTATGCCCGACGTAGTCAGCTGAGTGATACCACTCCCATCTCCATCCATGCGGAACAGGCGCGACTCCCCTCCACCCTTGGGGATGGCGATAAATAGAACATGACCATCCGGGCAGGTGTTAATGAACGAGCCGATATCCAGTGTTCCGGTATCGATCGGCTGCAGGGTTCCCGATGCACGATCCAGTTTGCTGATGCCCGTACCCCGCGTGACCAGCCACAAATGGTCCTCGTCCGCCCAGGCCAATGAGGTGGGACTGATGCGCAGCGGTGTACTCGAGATCATGGCCCCGCCGTCGCCCTTATAGTAGGCAATACTCGAGTCCACGTTAGTGAGGACGGTGGCCATGGTCTTTCCATCGGCGGAGATGGCCAGCTGGCTATAGGCGTTCACATCGTTCGTCAGCGTATGGAAGGCGCCGTCAGGAACGCCAACAATGCCGATTTGCCCACGGTCGGAATGGGCCTTGGTATACAGGACGAGCAGATGCCTCCCGTTAGGCAACCATGCCAGGTTGGTATAGCCGTCGAAGTTAGAGTCATAGATCATGCCGCTCGGCTGAGCCAGGGTTACTGTCTTTTTCGAGGCGATGTCGAAGACCTTGATGGCCGCATCGCCAGGTCCGCTCGATTCGATCCACGCGATCTGGTTGCCAAGCGGCGACCAGACCGGGGCCTGCACCTGGTTGGCGGAGGTGTAGAGCAGCTGGTCGTCGCCGCCATCCTTGTCCGCGGTGTGGACCTCGGAAAGTTGATCCTTGCGACCCGGCGTCCAGCGCAGATAGACAAAGTGGCTGCCGTCCGGCGACAGGCTGGGGGCGCTGTCTACATCGTGGATGAGCTGGCGTGGCGTGCCGCCAAACACAGGCATCACAGAAAGAGAATGCAGAGCGACATTGTCCGCTGTTCCCCGGGTGAAGTAGAGGTAGTTCGCATCCGGCGAAAAATTCAACCCGACATACTCGTTAGGGAACGCAGTCAGAATCTGTGTATCCGTATTGGTTGCGATGTTGCGGACCCACAGCGTTCTCTGCCCGCTATCGTTCTTGATCTCGGCGAGGAACTTGCCGTCGCCGGATAAGGCAATCCGCTCCAACGTCCCGGTATTCGTGATCTGGCTGAGCGCCACCGTGGTAAACGGCACCGGACGCGGCCACAACCGCCAAGCCGCGAATCCCGCGGCGGCCAGCAGCGCGAGGACAATGAGTGCGATCGGCAACGCACGCGATTTCTTCGCGGGAGCAGGGGGCACGGCGCCTGCGGAAACAACCCCCGCCGTTGCGTGCTGAGCGGAGCCTGGAGGCACAGAGCCGGAGCCTCCCGCGCCGGCCGCGCTTCGGCTCGAAGGAGCGGCCGGGGGCGGAGCGCCGCCGCTCCCCGCCCCGCTCGGACTAGAACCCGGCCCACCAGCGCTTGCCGGTGAACTAGAGCTCGCTCCGCCCGCCGAAATCGGCCGTGCTACGGAGCCTCCGCTACTTTTGCGCTGCAAGCGTTTCAGTTCGGCCCGCAGCTCGGCGGCCGATTGCAGGCGCAGCTCCCGGTCCTTGTCCAGCGTCTTGTTGAGTGTCTCCTCCAACTCCGGCGGCAGCTCAGGATTGAGGGTGATCGGCGCAGTAGGAGCGTAGTTGAGAATGCGATCGAAGGTCACTGCGGTCGTAGCACCGCTAAACGGATGTTGCCCGGTCGACAGCTCATACAACACCACACCCAGCGAGAAAACGTCGCTGCGTGCATCCAGGGTTTCGCCCCGCGCCTGCTCGGGAGACATGTAGGCAATGGTGCCCACCGCCGACCCCGGACTGGTCAGCAAATCGCTGCCCGCCTGGGTTGCGTCGGTCCGCGCGCCTTGGGTTGCGTATCCGTCTTCGAGTTTGGCCAGGCCGAAGTCCAGAATCTTTACCTGCCCTGTGGGCGACAAGAAGATATTTCCCGGCTTGATGTCGCGGTGCAGAATGCCCTTGCGATGCGCCGCATCCAGCGCATCGGCGACCTGCGTTCCCAGGTCCAGCAGCTTGGGGTACGCCATCGGCCGCCGGTAGTAGAGTTTGTCCAGGCTCTGGCCTTCCAGCAACTCCATGACGATAAAGGGCTGGTCGCCGCTTTCGTTCAGCTCATAGATCGTGCAGATGCCGGCATGGTTAAGAGAAGACGCGGTGCGTGCTTCGCGCCAGAAACGCTCCAGCGCCGCGGGGTCGCGCTGTGTGGCCTCGGGCAGTAGCTTAATGGCGACAGACCGGCCCAATTTTTGGTCCTCGGCCTCATAAACGACACCCATCCCACCCTGGCCCAGCGGACGGACGACCCGATAGTGGCCAAGAAGCGTACCTGTACTCAGTTCTTGCACGCAACTATCATGCAGTGCGAAGGAGGGCACGGCAAGGCAAAATCTATTCCCGCGTCAGCTCCACACGGCGGTTGCGCGCACGGCCAGCCAGCGTGCCATTGGTATCGACCGGCCGCGAGGCGCCAAAACCATCGGTCGAAAGGCGGTCGGGCGCAACGTGATATTGCGTAACCAGGGCTTCCTTCACCGCCGCGGCGCGGCGTTTCGAGAGATCAAGGTTGTAGGCATCTCCCCCCACGTTGTCCGTGTGGCCGCTAACGGTAAGCTTCCAGTCCGGGTTGTCCTTAAGCACGCCGGCAATCTCTTCCAGTACCGGCGTCGATTCGGGCTTGAGCTGGTCACTGGCAAAATCGAAGTAGATGCCGTAAATGTCGACCTTCTTCTTCTCTTTCAGTTGCTGCTCGATCGTGCTCGGCGGCGCAGGCTGATTGCTTTTCTGCGCTGCCGGCGTTGGTGGATAGGTGATCTTGATCACCTGCAGCTGCGAACCTTCTCCCAGCTTCCACGCAAGCATCAGCGGATAGTCAGGCTGATCGAGGATATAGAAGTCCGCACGGCCATCATTTGTCGCGCAGGTAGCACGCAGAGCAGGCAGCGTGACCGGTTGCGCATTCAAGAGAACCGGAAATGCGTACAAACCTCCCTTCTCTTTGCAGGCTGCACTCCTGCTTTCCCAACTTGTCGAGGGACGCGCCGCCCACGTTTTTAGTGTCCGTTCCCGTGAGGGCAGAAAGTGTACCCACCAGCGAGCCAAGCGTGCCTGCGAGCCCCTGCGGGCGAAAACTAAACGCGGTAGACCCCTTCTGCTTGAGCTCCGCCAGCACCTCTCGGGAAGCGGTAATCGCCGTAGTGCCGGGGAAAGATCGAGGGGCATTGCTATTGAAGACCTCGGCATAATCGTGGGCCGTATTCAGATCTTGCGCCAGCACCAAACGCTCGACCGACAACGCATTACTCGCTCCCGCCGCCGCGGCCTTAGGGCTTTCCGCGCGGTAAGAGAGAGTGATTCCGCTGCTGTCCATGCTGACAATTTGCTTCATTGATTCGTAATCGCCGCGCGGGCTTGCTATGGCCGTGACCACCAACATGCCTGGCTTCGGCGGAGCTGGGCTATTGCTATTCGACGAACCGGGGCTCCAGCCGGGAAAGGAAGATGCTGCCGGCGGGGGTGGGGTCCCACTCGGGTTCGAAGGAGCGCCGGCCGATGGCGGCATGCCTGTCATTACTTGTGACGCCACCGAATGAACCTTTTCTTTCACCTTTTGCGCCGCCCAGTAAAGTCCAGCAAGGGTAAGTCCTGCCCCGATAAAAAGAATGACGACTACCGCAATGATCACCTTGAGCAGTGTGTTGGACTTTTTGGGACCGAGCGCCGGAGCATTGCCCGGTGTATAGGCCCCCAGAACGGGCGTATAGGCGGGCGTTACGGCAGGCGCAGGCATCGCAACACTTGGTTGAGGCAGTGGTTCGGTGGGTGGGTGTGCCTCGCCACAAACCGTGCAGAAGTTACTTCCAGCCAGACGAGGGGTTCCGCATTTCGTGCAAAAGCTCATCGTTCGCTCCCCTGGGTGGGACACATCCTACCTGGATGTGTTTCCCGGCGGAGAGTGTAGCAGACGAGCGGAGTGGTTCCCCAACCGGAAGTAGGAGCCATCGAAGATCCAGTGGGAAACTGATCTCCACTCCAATAAGGCTCCAGCGAAACTCGATGACCTTGATGTCTTTTCAAGACACCGAGACCGAAATCACTCTGTTTTTTGGTAGCGGAAACTGCGTTAAAAGCCGTACCTCAGCGGCTAAAGCCGTCATCAGGCGCGCGGTTTGCGGCCCGACTAAAGTCGTGCCCTGACACAAAGCATGAGTTTTTCCGCGGCCTGTGAAGCTGTGCCCTTCATTAGAGTCCGCAGCTTGTGAGCCCGTGACCTTCATAAGAATCTGCAGCCTGTTGAACCGTGCCCTTCGTACGGCTCCTTTGGACAGTCTCACCCAGAGTCGGCAGAGCACGGCTGAGGTCGGCCCTCGATGGCGAGGGGCACACGCCTCGTTCCTAACCTCGGCTAGTAAAGCCGAAGAGGCTGCAGAAAACTCTGCACCGAGCAGAAAAGCAATCCCTCAGGGACTTTAGAGTCCGCGTGAGAACTGGAAAATAAACCGCAAGCCCCCGTTCGACTTTGCTCAGGGCAGACCCTCGACTCCGCAAAGGTTTCGAAAAAAGAATGCACTTTGTGAGAGATAAGAGAGATAAGCCCCCAAGCCGGCGCTTTCCTGCGGAAAAAGATTGAGCGATAAGCGAGATAAGACCTACTTATCGTAAGTGTGTCGGCGGTTTGCCCGGGTTGGACGGCCAGCCAGAGAGTTGAGTATTGCTGCCCGTCTAAACAGATCGGCGCGGAAAAAACTAATATTTCTATAGAGCACTACTTTCCCCTTTGCAGAGAGGCTCATGCTTTGTGTCAGGACACGGCTTTAGCTGTAAGCCGGGCCGTAAACGGTTGAGAAATGCGACGGGCTTTAGTGTCTGCGTGAGAATTAGAAGACACGGCAGATCCTTCCGATCGCCAAGGCCCAGAGGGCCGACCGCCAAACGTCAGCCCAGCCCGTAAGGACTGGGTTTCGATCCAAAGGAGAATCCCGAGCGCCGTAAGCGCGGCACCATGCGTGCCCCGCGATCCTGCATGTGATCGGACGAGACGGGTGCCGCACCTACGGTGCTCGTCATCGCGTGGTTGCTATCCCAGCCCTTACGGGCTGGGAGGGTTTGGCGGTCGGCCCTCTGGGCCTTGACGATCGGAGGGATCGTGTCTTTCGTTCTCACGCAGACTCTAAAAGCCCTCATCAGGCCCCCTGAATTACGGCCCGGCTAAAGCTGAAGTCGTGCCCTGACACAAAGCATGAGTTTTTTCCGCGGCCTGTGAAGCCTTGCCCTTCATAGAGTCCGCAGCCTGTGAGCCGGTGCCCTCCCGCGGCCTGTGAAGCCTTGCCCTTCGTACGGCTCCTTTCGACAGCTCTGACACAGACTCAGCAGGGCCGGGTATGAACCCCGATGATGATCCGAGCGCCGTAGGCGCGGCACCATGCAGGCCTGCAGATCTGTGATGGGATGAGACGGCTGCCGCACCTACGGTGGTCGGGGTCATCGATCCACATTCCGAGGCCTGTCGGGCTGGGCCGACGTTTAGTAGTCGGCCCTCCGGGCCTTGGGATCTGAGACGAATCATGGAGTACCCCACATCCCCCCCGGATGTGGGGCCACCCTATGATTTGTGGCGGGGGACCCGCCACAATCCCCTACTTATGCTCCAGCGGAGAAGCCACCGCCTTGTATCCCGCTGGAATTTGAAAGCTGCTGGTATCGACCGGTGCCACCGAAAAGCCGGAGGTCTCCGTTTGACTTTCCAATAGCACCCCGGCCGTGGCTGGGTCAGTGTTCGCCGCCTGGCTCGGCGCCGAGGTCGACGGAGCATGGTGCAACAGAGCACCCATGCTCGAGCCGCCAAGCGCGCGTCCAAATGTGCCCAAGCGAGATACCTGGCTGTCTGCTTCCTGTGTAGCTGTCCCCGCAGCCACCTCCTTGCCTATGGCGCCGGCCGCCGACCCTTGGCCCTGGCTTTGGCTTTGCGGCAAAGGTGCGACCGAAGGAGCGGCCAGTGGCTGCCCATCGAGCGTCATACCTACGCGTGTCACCTGCAACACGGGGAGTCCACTCACCTTGCCGGATTCCTTCCGGAGTTCCTCTAAGGCCTGGGCGCCTCCTGGTTCAGCGGCTATCAGAGAATTCATCGCCGAGCCGGCCATATCGACCGAGAGCTCCTTCGCCATGCGTTCATTAAAGCTGCGCATCTCGGGCATGCCCGGTGCGTCCTTGATCAGCCACATTTCGCTCGTCGCGGCCATGCCTCCCTTAGCATTGGGATCGCCGGTGTTTGGCGTCATGGTGACGGTGAGCAACACCTCGCTGGCGGTCTGGCCGTCCAGCTGGCGAGTGGCTCCGCTATTAGAAATATGCGCGTTGAAACTCATTTGGGAGCCACCTGCAGGAGTAGGCTTTGCTCCTTTCGCCTTGGCAGCGGCGTCGGCGATCGCTTTCTGCATTTCCTGGAATGTCATCACCGAGTAGGTGCGCTTATCGTGATCGATCATGGTGATGGTCTGGTCATCGAGATCGATGATCTCCGTACTGTGTGGATTGGACCGCACCATGCGGCTGCCATGGATCATGACCGTTTCGGTGGTGGGCGCGAGGGCCTGCTTGGCTTGTGAGCTGAAAGCGCCCGCCATTTTCATCATCCCCGTCATAGAACCGCCCGTTACATGGGTGGTCTCCTGATAGCTGACATCGGCGAAGGCGAAAGGTTGTAGCAGCAAGCTGCCGGCGAGAAGAACTGACCAGGGTGTCTTCATTGCGATCTCCTTAAGTAACTGTTTCTGTATCTATTGCGTATGCGTTCAAACGTGAGGGGGCTCAATCCTGGACGGAGTAATTCCGGCAAGGCGAAGAATCCCCAAAAATCTAGCTATAACTCCGGCCGAAGTGAGCCTGTGCGATAGCCCATTTCAGCTAAGTCCCGCAACGGGTTCCCTAACTACGGCCAGTGGTTCTGGACGGATGCCCCATGTTCGCCCCACCTGCCCCGGCGTGCCGTGGGAGCTTGTCGAAGGGGACGCCTGAGCCGCTTGAGCCGCCCCCAACGTTTTTCGCACACTAAACGCCCGCCTGCTTTGCCGCCAGCGCGCCGATTATGGGCAGTTTGGTCATCTTGCCCTGGTACGCGCTGTACATAAGAAACGCCCACAGCACAAAGCCGCCGACCATAAGCAACAGATCGATCGGCAATTGAAGGAAAAAGAAAAGTCCCTTGGTAACCGCGCTCAACACGAGCCCCACGATCGTCCACACGATCCAGAGCGCAATCCAGGCAACGTTGAAAAAGATCGACTGGAATGCATGGAAGCGGACAAAGCGATCGCTCTTGTATGGATCAATCACCAGGAAAATAATGCCGGTGATGATGCCGGCAAGATAAGCCAGTGCACCGGCAGCATTGGCCTGAAGGCCGGAATTCGCAACCGCCGGCGCGGCCATTGCTTGTGCCCTCCCGGAACAAGTGGGGCAAAAGGTTGCACCGTCGGCCAAAGCGCCTCCGCACGACTGACAAAAGCTCATAGCTATTTCCTTTCTGTAACTGAGATCAGAACATTCACAACCGGCTTGCCACCAGCTTGGCCAGCGGCTTGATATTGTCTGTGTTGCACGGGCAACTGGTGTACATGAAGTGAGCCACCGAATTTCCCTTTCGGAAGATGAGCATGCTCCCACCAGCCACGTACGCCTCATCGCCGATGCCGTCCAAATTGCCGCTTCCGCTACTCGCTGCCGACCCTTGGCCACCGGTAACGTAATTGAACGCGCCGCGGTTCATCTTCATCTCCGCCTGGGCGTTGCCTGAGGTGAAACTGACAACAAGAACCGGAATTTCCCCGGTAGCAGCCTGCGCTCGGAGGTCTTTGTCACTTGCTTCCTGTTGCGCAAAGAAACCGCCTGCCAACTGTTGAATGGTTTTCTGCGTCTTGGCATCGGCTCCTGAAAGTCCACCAACCATGGAGGCCATGTGCTTGGAGGTCACGTCTGCCGGATCCCCCTTGGCGATGTAGCTACAACCGCCGTTCTGCGCCTCGACGCGGATGACCTGTATTCCCACGGCCTTGCTGACCTCCTCTTTGCTCAGGAAGCGGCAAGGATCTCCTTTAAAACCGCCTGCACTGCCATCACTGCCGGAATCTCCCTTGAGGTCTGAAACGCCCTTCAAAAATTCGTTCATTCCAGCACTCCCCGGCCCATTGCCAGCCAACGCCTTTGCCGTGGCGGAGCGAGCCTTTGCGTTGATCTTTTGTGCCGCATACCAAAGTCCGCCCAGCGCAAGCGCGCCTCCGACAAAAAGGAGCAACACCAACGCGACAATAACCTTCAGCAGAGTGTTCGATTTTTTTTGCCCAGCGGCTGGGTAAGCATTGCCCGGTGCGGAAGCCCCCGGCGTTGGTGTGTAACTTGCCGCAATGGGTGCATAGGCCGGTTGCGGGGGAGTATAAGGTTGCGCCGGAGTATAAGGCTGCGACGGAGCATAGCTTTGCACGGGAGCAGGGGTTTGAGGCACGGGAGTAAAACCCCCTTGCACTGGTGTAAACGCACCCGCCTGTGGCGTAGAAGTTGACACCGGCGCTGGGGACGTCGACCCTATTGGCGCAAAGCTACCCGCCACTGGGCTAAAAGCAGCATTATCTGGGGTTGGTGTCGCTGGCGCCGAGTCAAAGGAAGACGCTACCGGCGCCCAGGCAGGTTGTGCCGGAGCATAGCTTTGCACCGGAGTGGTTGGAGGTACGGGAGTAAAACTCGCTTGCACCGGCGTAAACGCACCCGCCTCTGGCGCAGGCGTTGACGCTGGCGCTGGGGGCGTCGACCCCATTGGCGCATAGCTACCCGCCACTGGGCTAAAAGCAGCATTATCTGGGGTTGATGTCGCTGGCGCCGGGTCAAAGGAAGACGCTACCGGCGCCCAGGCCGTTTGTACCGGAGCATCGCTTTGCACCGGAGCAGTGGTTGGGGATCCGGGAGGAACCCCCCCTTGCACCGGTGTAAACGCACCCGCCCCTGACGTAGGCGTTGACGCCGGCGCCGGCGCCGGGGACGCTACTGGCGCCCAGGCCGTTTGCATCGGGGCAGAGGCCACGGGAGATGCGGCGGGAACTTTCGCTCCACACCCTCCGCAGAAGATCGCCGTATCATTCAATGCCGAACCGCACTTACCGCAGAACTTAGCCATTGTCTTTCTCCTTCATGCAGTGGATCTATCTCTCTCGTTCATTTGCCGGCGATCTGACTCGCCCGCCTACTCACGCGTCAACTCTACACGCCGGTTGCGCGCACGCCCTTCCAGCGTTTCATTCGTTTCTATGGGGTGCGAAGCACCAAACCCATTCGTGGATAGGCGATCCGGCGCGATATGGTACTGCGTCACTAGTGCTTCTTTGACTGCGGCGGCGCGGCGTTTCGAGAGATCGAGGTTGTAGGCGTCCCCACCAATATTGTCGGTGTTCCCTTCCACCGTAAGCTTCCAATCCGGATTGTCTGTCATCGCCTGCACAATCTCCTTCAGCACCGGCGCGGATTCCGGTTTGATCGTGTCTTTGTTGAAGTCGAAGTAGATACCCCAGGTCACAGCGCGCTTCTGTTCGGCGAGTTGCTTCTCAACCAGATTCACCGGGCGCGGCACACGGTATTCGATCTTCGTGACTTCAATTCTGAACTTACCGTCATGCAATACAGGGTCCTTCAGCTTAAGCATCAGAACCAGCGGGTCCACAGGATCATCGATCACATACACATCGGCTGCGGTATGCGATGGACGGTCTTTCTTCGGCCTGGGATCTTTTCCTACCGACTCCATAACACCCGCAAGATGGATGGTGGGCAGGTTGACGCGCTGATCGTTGACGATCATGGGATAAGGCACATCCTGCGCCTCGACCCGGGTGAGCAAACCGCCCTCGCGGTCAGGTTGTGAGCTGTCCTGCCCACTGTCGCGAGTGTCGAAATAGATAAGGTTGGTCTTGCCAGTGGACTTGATTTCCTGGAACGACTTGTCTGACAACCTGAGCCGGGTAAGGCCATGAATCAAGGGAGGCTGCCTTTTGCCGGTAACGGTAATGTAGGTGTTGGAAGTTGCAAAATCCTCATTGCAAATGGTGTGCGGGGAGCTGGAAGACTTCCAATCATGGCCGTCATCGTCCTTGAAAGCGTCGGCGGTAGCTACAAGGGCAACGGACGTCGGGTCTGTGGAGCCGACCGCCATGCGGGTTTCCACATCACTGTTTTTCATTCCCCAGGCAGTTGTGACCACCGTCGCCGCCTGTAAAGGAACCAGCGCCGCGGTCTGCACGGGAAACGGAGCCGCGGTGCAGGGCGTCACTGGATCTTTCGCCGAGATGCTTTCGACTGGATCACCGTCGTCGTCTCCGCCACCAAGCATGCTGCCCAGGTTGCCCAAAATCGCTGACACGTCTTTGTTGCCGTCGTCGTTGTTATTTGCCCCCGGTGATGCAGCCTTGTTTGCTCCCGGGACGGGAGCGGGACGCGCAACGGATTGTGCGACGCTGGTCACCTTCTCCTTGACCATGTAGCCGACGTAAACTACCCCGCCGATGCCGATCACGGCTAACAGAGCGAGCACGCCGAGAATGACGAACAGTAACGCCAGGCCGCTGCGCTTCTTCACCGGCGCGAACGCTTGCGGAGGCAGAGCTGGAGCCGGCTGCCATGACGGCGCGGCCGGCGTCTGCACGTACACCGGAGCCGCAGGCGGGGCAGGCGCTGCAACCGGCGTGCCGCAACTCGTGCAGAACTGAGAACCTGCTTCGATCTTCTGACCGCATTTGGTGCAAAAACTCATGGATTCCCCTTACTCACGAGTCAACTCCACGCGCCGGTTGCGCGCACGCCCTTCGAGCGTGTCATTGGTTTCTATGGGGTGCGACGCGCCAAATCCATTCGTGGATAGACGATCCGCCGCAATGTGGTACTGCGTCACCAGCGCTTCTTTGACTGCGGCGGCGCGGCGTTTCGAAAGATCGAGATTATAGGCATCCCCGCCAATGTTGTCTGTATTCCCTTCCACCGTAAGCTTCCAGTCCGGGTTGTCTGTCATCGCCTGCACGATTTGCTTCAGCACTGGCGCGGATTCCGGCTTGATCGTGTCCTTGTTGAAGTCGAAATAAATCCCCCAGGTCACGGCGCGCTTCTGTTCGGCAAGTTGCTTCTCGACCAGATTGACCGGGTGCGGCACACGGTAGTCGATCTTGGTGACTTCGATCCGGAACTTGCCGTTGTACCATTTGGGGTCTTTGATTCTGAGCAATAGAACCATGGGATTCAGAGGATCGTCGATCACGTAGATATCGGCTTCACTGTGGGCGGGGCGCATGCTTTTCGGGAAGGGGTATTTCCCCACCGGCTCCATGATTCCATTCAGATGAATCGTGGGTAGATTGAGCGGTTGATCATTCACGATCATGGGGTAAGGAACGTCCTGCGGCTCGACCCTGGTGAACAAACCACCCACATAAGCGGGCTTGATCGCTTGGTCGACGTCGAAGTCATGGAAGTAGCGAATCGAAGTCTTGCCCTGGGACTTGATCTCATCGAAGCTCTTGCTGGAGAGCCTCACCCTGGTTACTCCATGGAGTATGCGAGGTATGATGGTTCCCTCCACCGTGGCATACGCATCAGCCGACAAAAGATCCTCGTTGCACGTGCTGTGGGTGGAGCTGGGCGAGTGGTGGTCGTGACCCTGTTCATCTTTCCATTTGACGTCGTTGTCTTGCATGTCAAAAGAAGCCGGGCTGGTAGACAAGATGGAATTGCGGGTTTCGACATCACCATTGGTGATGCCCCAGGCAGTCGTGATGACGGTGCCTTCCTGTAAAGGAATTCGCGCCGCGGTCTGTGGAGGATAGGAAGCGGGCGCGCAGGGCGTCACCGGGTCATGCACGGAAATACTTTCGACCGGGTCGCCCTCATCGTCGCCCTTCCCGAGCATGCTGCCCAGGTTGCCCAACATTGCAGATAGGTCACCGTTGTCGCTCTTGCCGGGCTCTTTATTCTCGCCCGCGCTCGGAGCGGGATTCGTAACCGCCTTGGCGACGCTAGTCACCTTTTCCTTGACCTTGTAGCCGACGTACACCACCCCACCGATGCCAAGCACAGCGATCAACCCGAGAATGCCTAGAAAGATGAGCACCAGCACCAGGCCGCTGCGCTTCTTAACCGGAGCGAACGCTTGCGGTTGAGGCACGGGTGCCGGCTGCCACGAAGGCGCGCCTGGCGGCTGCACGCTCACAGGCGCCGCAGGCTGGGCAGTCGCTGCCACCGGCGCGCCGCAACTCGTGCAGAACTGGGAACCCGCTTCCAGCCTCTGGCCGCATTTGGTGCAAAAAATCACTGCTTCGCGCCCCACTTAGATCTGGACCACGCGGTTCGAGAACAATTTCCACCCAATCGCACTTGTCAATCTCCATCGATGACCAGCATCGACTATTTTCCTGAACAGCCGTCTGGTATCTCATCCCTGTGATCAATCAAGGTCTTCCTGTGCGGAAGCGCAACAATACTTCCCCACGGAGGAACAGGCTTTACCCCAAACCAACCGAGCACAGTGTTGAGTACACTTGCCACGACCCTTGGCATGCTGTAGCCGATTCCGGCGCCAAGACTCATGTTGAAGGTTCCCTGGGCGCAAATAGGTGTCCGGCTCAACAACGTGGTGCCAATCGATGACCCCTTAAGCGATGTGACCGAGGAAGTCAGGTCCACATAGGGTCCTGTGGCAAAACTCAAGGCGCCCACGCCCACCATAAGTCGCTGGCTGATGGCGAATACCAGCGCGTTGATCCCTACAGAAATCCCTGTGACCATGCCGGCGAGGTTTTGCGTTACCTGGCCTTGCGGCGGGGTAATTTCCCAAGCTCCCTTGTGGTAGTCGGCCGCCATTTCTCCGCTGAGGTCGATGCCCCCTGCGCCGTGCAGGCGCGACGTCCTGGCGCTGAAGGCGCTCTCAAGATCGATCGACTGGCTCAGGTCGATTTGCAGCGGAAGAAAAATGCCACCGATCGGAACAGTGATATCCAGGGGGATAAGACCGACCTCCTTAATGTTGCCCCCGGTGAAATCCTGACTGGACGCGGCATCGAGGGTCGCCGTAACGCCCGCGCCCCCCGCCAGCTGAAGATTGGCCTCAATGCTGCCGTTGTCGATCGAGGCACAAAAGACGACATGCGGATGGATGAGATGGAAGACGACCGTAACCCAGACACGGAGGCCGTCTTTTTCCTGGTACATCTTCAGCCCCAGGCCTCCGCAATCAACGCAGGGCGTTGCCTGCAGACCATTGAGCGGAATCATCGGAATCTGTGGAGTCGGAATCGGCCCGGGATTGAAGTTGTTGAGGTTGCTCAGGTTCGGCCCGGCCTGCATGGGCCTTAACCGGTTTGACGGATGAAAACCGCTCCGCAGCAAGGTTGGTTTGCGAACACGCGCGCCCGAGCCCGTGACCGTCCTCATGGGCGTCCATTTGCCGGTATCCGAGACCACGTAGTACTCCGCGACATGCCACGTACCCGAACCGCTCTCGATGGAGGACTGCGGTCCCGGGGGGCGGTGCTGCATGGCTGTTGAATTGACCGCACCTGGATAGTCGGGAGCGGCAATCGCAATCGCCGAGTCCAGATCCAGTGGCTGGTCGTACATGAACTTGCCCTGCTTCACCAGGTCGGTAAGCTGCACCGGCCCCAGAATGGCGGAAACCTGGTCACCATTGCGCTGCACCGCGAGCACCCTGCCGACCGCGCGTCCCGTGGCAAAGACAATCTTGCCCGGCTGGATTTCATTCACCTGCGGAGCATTCGTATCGAAGTTCCACGACAAGCCATTCGCGGCGAAGGAGCGAATCGCCTGGTCGCCGTGCTCCATGAGGATGATGTCGTCCTGGTAGACAATGCCGTCGCCGCGCTTGGGCGCCATCCCCCATCGCCGCTCGGTCTCGGTCATCTCACTGAGCTTGAGAGGGTGCCCGACCAGAATCGGTCCCGGGACAGACGCGAAGCCGGGCCACGCCCTGGGATTCGCCAGTCCACTGGTCTCGTCGCCGCTACGCTTTTGCTGGCACCCGCTGATCACCAGCAGGCAGGCCACTATGACTGCCGCCCGCAGTAAAAGGTCCTTACGCATTCCGCTTCCCCGCCAGGAACGCGATAACGACCTTCTTCCTTGTGGTTGTGGCTGCATTTCCCCGCGACTCTGCGGGAAAATAATGGGTTGGTCAACAGAACTGGCGTTTAAGTCTCCATTAACCCAAAAGTCATTTACCTGGAGTCACTTGTACCCTTTCATTAACTGACTACAATGGCCCTAAGCCGTGCTAAGGGGTTCGCCGCGGGAGAGGGTATGCCGGAGTCGTCGTCTAAATTGGCCCGCTATCGCTTTGGTCCCTTCGATCTGGACCCCGGAGAAGGCACGCTCGCGCGCCACGGGATACGCGTGCGGCTCCAGGACCTGCCCTACCGGCTTTTGGTCATGTTGGTGGAAAGGTCGGGTGAAGTCGTTACCCGGGAGGAGCTGCGGCAACATCTCTGGCCGCAAAATACCTTTGTCGAATTTGACAACAGCCTCGGGGTCGCCATCCGCAAGGTGCGTGAGTCGCTCAACGACAACGCAGACGCGCCCCAATACGTAGAGACGATCCCGCGCCGTGGATATCGATTCGTAGCGCCCGTGATCGTTGAGACCCGGGGGATGTTAGTTGAGACGCGCTCGGAGCCGGTAGAGGTTGGGTTGCCACCACGGCCACCAAACCCACCGCCAACGTATATTCCTATTCCGGCAAGCACTTCACCGGTTGCGGCGAAACCCGCTTTTCTCCGGCGCAAGATTTACTGGCTGGCGGCAGGATTGGCATTGCTCCTGGTGGCTACGGGATTGTTTTTCCGTTTCTATCCCAAGCCTCAGGTTACGTCGCCATCGCCTCAAGCCAGCACAGCTGAGCCCGTAAGGTTGCGCCGCTCGGTAGCGGTGCTGGGATTCCGTAATTTGCCCGGCCGCCATGAGGACGATTGGCTCTCCCCTGTCTTCTCCGAGATGCTGGACACGGAATTGGGCACGCGTGGCGATTTACGTATGGTTTCCGCGGAAGATATTGCCAGGGTCAAGCATGACCTGCCGCCCACCGGCGAAGGCACCCTGGCCAAAGGTACCCTGGAACGGCTGCGGCAGAACCCGGGAGCGGATGTGGTAGTCCTCGGCTCCTACACCCCATTGCCGGGCAAGGACGACAGGCGCATCCGGCTCGATCTGCGGGTGCAGGATACAGCGGACGGAGAAACCATCGCCGAGGAGGCCATTACAGGCGACCAGAACCATCTGTTCGCTCTCGCTTCCCAGGCGGGCGCCCGGCTTCGCCGTCGGCTGGGCCTCACCGCCAATTCCTTGGGAGACGCCAACCAGGCACGGGTGGCGCTTCCGTCTGATGAACGAAGCGCACGGTTGTACGTCGAGGGCCGTGCCAAACTTTGGGCCTTTGATTTTCTTGGCGCTCGCGACCTGCTGCTCAAGGCGGTAGCCGCTGACAGCGAGTACCCCCTGTCGCACTCTGCCTTGTCTGAAGCCTGGTGGCATCTGGGTTATCAAACCAAAGCGCGTGCGGAGGCACAGCGGGCACGGGAACTCTCACAGGATCTACCGGAAGAGGACCGATTTCTGATCGAAGGTCAGTACTGGCGCTCGAAGGGCGACTGGGCCAAGACGGTGCAAGCCTATCGCACACTTTTCCAGCTATTCCCTGACAGTCTTGACTACGGCCTCCTGCTGGCTACCGCGCAAATCGGCTTTCAACCGGCGGGCGCCCTGCAGACGCTTGCCACCCTTCGCCGCCTGCCCGCGCCCGCCGGGGAGGATGCGCGCATCGATATGACGGAGGCCTCCGCGTGGATTGGTCAGGATCTGACCAAGGCGCGCGCTGCTGCTAAATCGGCGATCGAAAAAGGCCGCGCCCAGGGACGCCCCGTCCTCGTAGCCCGAACCTACGGGTTTCTGTGCGAACAGGGTGTCGGCATTGGTGTCTCCATGGATGACGCCATCAGCGACTGCGAGCTCGCCCGGCAGAGCGCCGAGGCGGCCGAAGATCGCAATGCCGAGGCGATGATGTCGACCGACCTCGCAGCCCTCTACTACCAACAGGGTGAAGTTGCGCGTTCAGGAGAAATGTTTCGCGTGGCCATCAAAGAGTTCCGGGAAGTCGGAAATTTGGATGGTGTTGGAGCCGCTATGAGCAACCTTGGTGCCGCCCTTCTGACGTCAGGAAATCTCAACGAAGCCAGAAAGCTGCTGCAAGACTCCGTTCCCAACTATAAGGCAGTTGAAGACAAAGACGGCGTGGCGCTCAGTCTCAATACTTTGGGGGATTTGTCCCGCCAGAACGGAAAGCTGCAGGTCGCGGAGACTACCTACCAGCAAGCCATGGCCACGGCCCAGGAGGCCGGCGATAAATCCGCGGCCGGCTATGTCTTCTGCAGCCTTGGGGATGTTCTGGTTGACCAAGGGAAACTGGCAGAGGCTCGCGCGTCGTACGAGAAGTCATTGACTCTGCGCAACCAGGTAGGCGAGAAGCAGCTAGCGTTGGAGACCCAGGTTGGGCTGGCGCAGCTTTCGATAGAAGAAGGACACGCGGCCGAGGTGGAGAAACCCTTGCGGCAGTGGAAGCAACAGTTCCATCAGGAGCGGCAAGCCGACGATGAACTCGCGGCCTCCACCGCTTTAACCCGGGCTCTGGCGGCCCAGGGCAAGCAGGGGGAAGCCCGGGCCGAAATCGAATCATCCCAGGATCTTGCGGCAAAGAGCCAGAATCTCCTGGTGAGCCTTGAGTATGAGTTGGAGTTCGCGCGCGTTTTGCTGGCCTCGGGTCATCCCGACACAGCCAAACCACGGTTGGAACAAGTTGCCAGGGAAGCTCGCGCGCACGGACTCCTGGGTGTCGAATTAGAAGCCATGGTGGCCACGGCCGATTTAGAAATTCGATCCGGGCGCAAGGCCACCGCACAGCAGCAGCTGGCCTCGGTGGAACACATGGCACGCGACAAGGGCTTCGGTCTCATCGCCCGCAAGGCAGCGGCTGCCGCGGCTCAGGCTTAAAGCGCTTTCACTTCTGCTGCATACAGAGCAACTGCTCCGGACGTGGCTTTTCCTCAAGAAAAGCCGCAGATCGCTCAACCTGAAGGTGCAGAGTAGAAGTGAAAATGCATTAGCGCATGCCGCCCGCGGCCTGAAGCAACGACCCGGTGATCCAACGCGCATCGTCAGAGGCAAGGAAGGCGACTACCGTTGCAATGTCTTCAGGAGTCCCGACTCTGCCCAGCGGTGTGCTTTGCACCATCTGCTTTTCGAAATCGCTCCCTTCAACGCCTGACGACTTAAAGCCCTCAGTGGCGACGGGGCCGGGGTTCACCGCGTTCACGCGAATATTCTTTGGCCCTAGCTCCTTTGCCAGTACCCGTGTAATCACATCGACCGCGCCCTTGGTGCCGCTGTACACCACCGACATGGGCGGCGTCTGCTCGCTGGCAACCGAGCCGATATTGATCACGCTTCCACCCTCTTGCGGAAACAGCGCGATGCCGGCCTTGGTAGCCAGAAGCAGCCCCGTTACGTTGGTTCCGTACATGCGTGCGATCTCTTCTTCTGTAATTTGTTCCAGCGGCGCAAACGCATAGACCCCTGCATTGTTCACCAGGATGTCCACCTTGCCGAAGGCTTTCTTTGTTTCCGCAAACAGCTTATCGATCTCCTTGGCTTTGGCTACGCTGCCACCCAGGGCGATCGCCTTGCCGCCGGCCTTGGTAATGCCGGCGACCACCTTATCGGCCCCCTCTTTGCTCGAAGCGTAGTTCACCACGACCGACGCCCCCTGTGCCGCAAGTTCCTGTGCGATGCCCGCGCCAATACCCTTCGATGCGCCCGTAACCACCGCCACCTTACCAGTCAGCTTTCCCATCTCTTCACCTCAATATGATCCCTGTCGAATAGTTCGACATACATCGAATAGATGTCCGCCGCTTTTGATTAGATTCAGAGCTTTGCCGTATGGAGTCTGTGTCACAGCAGAATTTAATAGAAACAGAACGGGTGCCCCAGGTTCGCTTAGCCTGCCCCGGCTTGCCACCTCTCGTGGCGATGTTTTCGATCGAGTGTAGCCGGACTGGCGGTTTCACTTTCGGGCTAAAGCGATTGTGGGTCCCTTGCAGACTCTACAGGGAGGAGAGGCGCTTCAGGTAAGCGTCGAATACGGGCCGGCAAAGAAAAAGATTAGAGCCTCGCCCTTCGCGTTTCATGTCCACCAATCCAGCCTCGTGCAGCTCTTTGAGATGATGAGAGATCGTCGCCGGGCTGATAACCTCGTGTTCCTGCAATGAACTGCAGGCTAGTCCATCCGCGGCCGCCACTTGCTGCAGAATGGCGAAGCGGCGAGGATCAGCGAGTGCGCGGCAAATCGCGTGAAACTGCTCTTCGGAAAGATCCAGGTCTTTGCGGGTCCGCTTCATCGTCTTATCAGATGTCTGGCTTTACTCTTTCGATGCAAGGCGAAATTGTTGGGCAATCGAATTGTCATCCGCCTGTCCCGGCAACGACCACGTCTGCGCCGATCGGAGCGAAGTGGAGGGAACCTTGTTTTGGGCTTGAGTGGGACGCGCAGCACTACCCCCACTCTCCAGTTTGTCACTAGGACGTCGGGGGGGCCTGCCGTTTCTCCACCACCCGCGATGCAGACAGAAGCATCCCAGTTCATCTTAACGCGGGGCTACCCCGCGTCGAATTAAGTGATTCTGCTTCAAACAGTTGTTAACTTGGTGTTGTGATCGCCACTCTCCACACCAAGCGGCTCTTGCTCCAACCGCTCCAGCTCACCGATGCCGAGCAGACACAACGGCTCTTTCCCCATTGGGAGATGGTCAAATTCCTGAGCACGCAGATTCCATGGCCCTATCCCGCCAATGGAGCATTCACCTACTATCGCGATGTCGCTCTGCCCGCAATCGAGCGCGGGCAGCAGTGGCACTGGACCTTGAGACTGCGGCCACCGCCGGAAGAACATATTGGATCCATTGGCCTGATCTCCAAAGATGGGCATGCCACTCGCGGGTTCTGGTTGGGATTACCCTGGCAGGGCCACGGCCTGATGACGGAGGCGGCAATCGCTGTGAATGACTATTGCTTTGACGTTCTCGGCTTCACCATTCTTCGGGTTCCTAAGGCCGTTGTGAATATTGCCTCGCGGCGTATATCAGAGAAGACCGGGATGCGCGTGGTTGCTATCGAGGAGCGCGAGTATGTCTCGGGCAAAATGCTCACCGAGATATGGGAGATTACCGCGGACGAATGGCGTGAGAAGAGGCCGCTCATTCGAGCTAACGAGGAACCACTTTGAACCGCAGGGAATTTCAACTTACTCTTCTCAAGTACTTCGCTGCAGTGGTGCTCGCTCCGCGCCTCTTGCGGGGTCCGGATGCAAGTGCTTTCCCGGACAACGCGACACTCTACCAGCGTGCGATCGTTATCGATTCGCTATGTTCGCCGTTTCTCGACCAGGAGACCGCTCCCAGCCCGGCGTTAGTTGCTGCGGTTCAGCAATCGGGAATCACCGCCGTCAATTACACGGTCTCGGATACGACCTTCGAGGGCACAATCCACATGCTTGCCTGGCTGGACGCGTTCGTGGAGAAATACCCCGACGCCTTCACCATCATTCGCAGATACTCGGATATCGCACATGCCAAGCGCGAGAACAAGGTCGGCATCATTCCCGGCTTCCAGTACACTGCGTTTCTTGAGGAGAAGCCCGAGCGCATCGAGGTCTTCCGTAATCTCGGCGTACGCATTATGCAGCTCACCTATAACGTGCGCACGGCTTTTGGCGATGGCTGTCTGGAGCCGGGCAATGCAGGGTTGAGCAGAGCCGGAGTCGCGGCGGTAAAGAAGATGAATGAGATCGGAGTAGCTGTTGATCTGAGCCATAGCGGCTATCGGACCACTTCCGAAGCCATCACCGCCTCCGCCAAGCCAGTGCTGATCTCGCACTCCGGCTGCGCGGCCGTGTATGCGCATCCCCGCAACAAGCCCGACGAGATTCTCAAGGCGTTGGCTGATCGCGGAGGGTATTTCGGCGTCTATCTGATGCCCTACCTGGTTGCCTCTCCGACAGTGCCCACGCGCCGGCACGTGCTCGACCACCTGGTGCATGCCATCGATGTATGCGGCACCGATCATGTCGGCATCGGCTCCGACGGCTCGATTCAGGAGACGGTCCTGACCGCCGCGCAAAAGGCTGACTTCGAGGCGGATATCGCTCAGCGCAAGAAACTCGGCATCGGGGCGCCAGGGGAGGACCGTTTTCCCTATGTGCCCGATTTGAATGGACCAAATCACATGGAGATCATCGCCACAGAACTGGCCCGTCGAGGCCAGCCCTCATCCGTGATTGAAAAAGTGCTGGGGGCGAATTTCCAACGCGTGTGCGGCGAAATCTGGGGAACGACCTAAACAGGAGCACTCTCATGCCAGGCAATTTTCTTGCGCGCACTTATACCCGTCTCACCTTGGTGCCCCTCTTGCTGCTGCTTAGCTGCCGGGCGCAAACACAGAGCGCGGTGCCCGCGCTGCCGGCGGAGGTTCCCGCCACGGCTGATCGCTACACCGTGCTGATGATGGGAAATCGTGCCGGGCAGCAGGCGGTTTGGACCGCGCCGGACGGACAGCTGCACATCTTCTTTCAATTCAACGACCGCGGCCGTGGACCGCAAACCACCAGTATTCTCAAGCTGAATGCGAATGGTCTTCCGATAGAAGAGAGCGTTCGCGGCAACGACTACTTGAAGTCGAAAGTTGACGAAAGCTACGCGCTCGCGTCTGGTACGGCACGCTGGAAGAGCAGCGTCGAGGATGGCGAGAAGAAACTCGCCTCCCCCGCCGTATATTTTTCCATCAACGGCGCACCGTCGGAGCTGGGTATCCTGGCACAAGCAGCACTGGCGAACGCGGGAAAAATAGCTCTGCTGCCGGACGGTCAGGCCACAGTCGACCGCGTTGCAGGGCTGAACCTGGAAATACCCGGCCAGAAAAAGAACGTCACACTTTACGCCATCACCGGCCTGGACTTCGCCCCAACCTACGTGTGGCTCGATGATCGCCGCAGCTTCTTCGCCTACGTAGACCCCTGGCAAACCGTTATCCCGGAAGGCTGGGAAGAAACAATAAAGCCGTTGCAGGCCGCGCAGGATAACGCCGTCCACGCGCGCAGTGCGGCGCTGGTAAGCAAGCTAAGCCACCCGGCGCCCGGCGGCATCGTGTTCACCCATGTCAATCTTTTCGATGCTCAGACTGCAGCGATTCTGAAAGATCGTACGGTCGTGATCGCCGGCAATCACATTCTCCGCGTCGGCCCTTCCGATCAAGTCTCCGCTCCTCCTGGAGCAGAGGTAATCGATGGCACGGGAAAGACATTGATGCCTGGACTGTGGGACATGCACGCCCACGTTGGGGATAACGACGGTCTGCTGAATCTAGCCGCCGGCGTCACCACGGTCCGTGACCTGGCGAATGATATCGACACCCTGCTGGCCCGCCGCAAGCGCATCGAAGACGGCCAGGAGATCGGGACCCGCATCGTCCTCGCCGGAGTCATCGATGGGCCTGGGCCATACCAGGGCCCAACCAAAGTGTTGGTCTCGACAGAAGCCGAGGCGCGCGCCGCCGTGGATAATTACGCTCGCCTGGGCTACGTCCAGATCAAGATTTACAGCTCAGTGAAACCTGATCTGGTGCCGGCCATCATCCAAGAGGCGCACAAGCTGAGCCTGCGCGTCAGCGGACATATTCCGGCAGAGATGACCGCCGCGCAATGTGTCGAGCTGGGCTATGACGAAATTCAGCATGCCAATTTCCTGATGCTGAACTTCATGCCCGACGTGAAGAATACCAACACCACCGCGCGCCTCACCGAGGTGGCCAAGCGTGGCGCCGATCTGGACCTCACTTCACCGCAGGTACAGTCCTTCATCAAACTGCTACTGGACCATCACACCGTGCTTGATCCCACACTCAGCATCTTCGAAGAGATGATAACAACGCCGGCCGGAAAGATACCGCTTGGGTACCAACCTATCGCCGGACGCCTTCCACCCCAGGTGCGGCGCGGCTTGCTCTCCAGTGGACTGACGCCGCCTCCGGGTATGGAGCAGCGATACCGGCAGTCCTTTGCCAGAATGATGGAGCTGATCGGCATGATGTATCGAGCCGGAATTCCCATCGAAGACGGCACCGACACGATGGCTGGTTTTGCTCTTCACCGTGAACTCGAGCTCGACGTGCAGGCCGGCATCCCTGCCAACAAAGTCTTGCAGGATGCCACCCTCAACGCCGCCCGCATCATGAAGCTGGACCACGATCTGGGCTCGATCGAACCCGGCAAACTCGCCGACCTCACGCTGATAAGTGGTGATCCCGTGCAGAACATAAGCGATATCAGAAAGACGGCGTTGGTAGTGAAGAACGGCGTCGTCTACAAGCCGCAAGAGCTCTACTCAGCACTTGGCGTGGCGCCCTAACCAATCACGCGCAGAAACGGAATATACTGGACCGGGAAGCGCAGGAGTATTTGTGAAACGGGATGCAAACGCTCTGATTAAGGCCGTGGTCTGCGGAATGTTTTTATGCTGCGCTGGAATGCCGTCGTACGCGCAACAAGCGGCTCCCCCGCAACAAGCGGCTCCCCCACAACCGGCGGAGCACCCGCAGTATCCCGAATTGCCTGCGGGCCCAGGAAAAGACACCCTGGTTCGCGTATGCAGCAAGTGTCACTCCCCGGACAACGTGATCGCCAACGGGCAAGACCGCGCCGGCTGGGAAGATACCATCACCAAGATGGCGGGATTCGGCGCAGTCGCCACCGATGACGAATTCACCCAGATCCTTGACTATCTGGAAAAGAACTTCCCTGCTGCAACGATCATCCATGTGAACCAGGCCACAGCGGCGCAGCTAGAGAGCGGGCTGGGACTGTCTACGACTGAGGCAGAAGCCATCCTTGAGTATCGAAAGAAGAACGGCGACTTCAAGTCCCTCGACGATCTCAAGAAGGTTCCCAATGTGGATGCCAAAAAACTGGACGCCAAGAAGGATCGCCTGGCTTTCTAACCTGCATTTTCGCGCAGGAGTTTCTTTACTGTCCATCCAATCTAACCGGCTCTTAACAAAGGTCACTGGGTTTCGAGGAATTGGACCTCAGAGATTGCATGGGAACCGGAAGAGAAACCGCAGGTCCCTCGACGGGCTTCGCTTGGGTCCCACGGCAAGCCGGGGCAGGCGGGATGACAAGAGGGAGCGGGGTGAAATGTATGGGCAGTTGCGTTTGGGAAGGGCGCACCGCAGGTCCCTCGGCTGCGCTCGGGATGACAAAGGGTGAGGCGGTGACCTTTATCAAGAGTCCGTCAGATCGGATGGGCAAAAAAAACCGCAGGTCCCTCGACGGGCTTCGCTTGAGTCCCGCGGCAAGCCGGGGCAGGCGGGATGACAAGAGGGAGCGGGGTGAAATGTATGGGCAGTTGCGTTTGGGAAGGGCGCACCGCAGGTCCCTCCACGGCACGCCGGGACAGGTCGGCTGCGCTCCTAATGACACACAAGGAGCGTGCCCAAATTTAGTGCCGCACCTACGGCGCTCAGATCATCTTCGGGATTGGGCCCCAGCCCTTCCGGGCTGGGCTCACGTTTAGCGGTCGGCCCTCCAGGCCTCGCATCCATGGCGATTTTGCAGTGTCATTTCTCTCTCAAATTGCCATAGGCATGTTTGGCTGCTCCTAATGACACAGGTGCGAGCGGACCCAGGTTAGTGCCGCGCTTACAGGGCTCCCACGGCACGCCGGGGCAGGCAGATCATCTTCGAGATTGGGGCCCCAGCCCTTCCGGGCTGGGCTCACGTTTAGCGGTCGGCCCTCCAGGCCTCGCATCCATGGCGATTTTGCAGTGTCATTTCTCTCTCAAATTGCCATAGGCATGTTTGGCTGCGCTCGGAGGTCGTGACTTTTTTATTTCTTTCAGGTTTGGTGTCGGAAAGCTCTGAAGAGCATCGGCCAACAAGCATCCTCGGGGTCCTTCGACTCCGCGCCAGAAACCCTCTGTTAGCAATAGATCTGCGAGGCGCTTCGCTCAAGGATGACGCCTTTGTGAGGAGTTTGAAAAGCATTCTGGGTGGCTGTGCCAAAAACACAAAAATGAAAAAAGTCACAACCTCTCGGGATGACAAAGGGTGGGGCGGTGACCTTTATCAAGAGTCCGTCAGATCGGATGGGCAAAAAAAACCGCAGGTCCCTCGACGGGCTTCGCTTGGGCCCCACGGCAAGCCGGGGCAGGCGGGATGACAAGAGGGAGCGGGGTCGTTCAACCCGGCCACACAATTGATTCCGGAATCTGGTCAACACTTTGCGTTAGAGCCCAGTACTCCGCCACCAATCGTCCCTTGGCGGGAATCCAGCGGTAACCGGGGACATCGAACAAACGGTCCCGCTCTACCATTTCACGGCGTGATTCGGGCACCGGCGACACCCCAAATTCCAGTCCCAGGGTAATGGTCCGGCCGTTCCAGGGTGGGGTGTTGCGACTACAGTTTTCCTGCCACATCCCTAACCAGGGAAAATCCTCACGCTTCCAGATGTAGGCGAGCGCCAGACGAAACTTAGGTGAAAAGGCAACAAAGAATTCATCTTCGCGTTGTCTATCGCCGAGATGTGAGGTGTACTCGCTCGAAGCCGGGGCACTGCTCAGGGTGCGCAGATCCGCGACGCCTCCCGCGGAAAGAGGAGCCATTGGCCAATCGAACTCCGCAGCCTGTTTCAGATGCATATTGGCCCCGAAGTCAATCGCAGAGACCTTGGACCGGGTTACAGAAGCCCGCAGCTGCGTTATTCCCGCGGCAATAAATGGCGGACCCAACGTTACATGCTCCGTCCATCCGATAGGACGATCCCACGCAGCAAGATTCTCCACCGATTCCCAAATCTTCAAAGAGCGATCGCGCAATTCGATCGAGCGCTCGAAATTAATTTGGGCAAGCGGGAGGTGAGCCTTTGCTACGAGGGTTCCGGCACGTTCCGTGATCTCATACTCGACTACGGAACCCTCTCCATGCACGGTCAAGCCGGCAGCAGCCTCTTCCTTGGACGGTCCGCCGAAAAAATCGAGGCACAGGTTGTGGCCCATGATGCCGGCGAGAAGCTTGGCTTCTGAATCCGATCCATACTCCGGATGTTTGCTGAGTTGATACCTGGAAGGCTCAATCGAAGGCCACGGAGGAATCCAGAGGGGACTTACACCAGCGACCTTGTCAAAAATCTCGGCGATGTGGCCACCCTCTCGCAAGACGGTGACGCGCAGATGTTCATTTTCAATCGCCGCCGCCTGGCGGCCTTTAAAGATCGTCGCAGACACAGTAGACCCCACCTTTAACATCCAGCTGAAAAACTAACTGCGGAAATGTTTTTCGACCGGCGTGTTCTCACGCCCCTCTTTAGCCTGGTGAGAACTTCGCTCACTAACTCAGCCCCGTAGGGACAGCTGGGAGTAGCCCAGGACGGTAGTCCGGGACGGTAGTCCTGGGCTTCCTCAAGAATTCCCCGTGAATCATTGGAGAACCGTACCTCAGGGGCTGAAGCCCTCTCCTATCGCAAACTGGATGCGGCACGGCTAAACCCGTGCCCTTCGTGCAGCGAATTTCCCCGCAGCTGCTAAGGCAATGTTTTCAACCACACGTTGCGGTGCAAGATCTTCACCACTCCCGGGCCCTCGATCTCAAAGCCTATCAGCCCTTTGGACTGGCTGAACGCCGGGTCGTTGTCCACAAGAATCGCCATCACATGTCCGTTGACCATATGGATCAACGTGTTTCCATCGGCGATCACCTCGAACTGATTCCAATCGCCTATCTTGATGAAGGCTTTGAGATCGTCGGAACTCCCCAAAGTGGCCAGTAGCCGCGGCTTCTTGCCCTGATTGGTCTCGACCATCTGGCCTCGCCACGCGACAATCCCGCGCGGGCTGCTCTGTTCGTAGAGCTGCCCAGTGTACTTATTCCCATAATCGAAATCGGCCTGGTAGCCCTTCATATTCCACTTGGCAAACTTCTGCGCCAGCGGGTTCTTCAGTTGCTGCGGTGTCGGTGGAACATTGAGGCTGCGGTATTGGATCCCCCCATTGGCGCCCGTGCCCTCAAGCTTCATCTCCACTCTCAGGTCGAAGTTGGCCGGCTGGCCTCCGCGCCAGATAATGTTCGTCGTGCCCGAAGGATGCTCGGGGCTCGATTCGGCCACCAGGGCGCCATCCTCAACGTGCCATATTTCCGGGGATCCATCCCACCCGTTCAAAGTCTTGCCATCAAAGATCTGCGTGAATCCATCGTGATCGTTGAAGTCGATCGGCTCCGGTTGCGAGAAGCCGGGAAAAGCACGATGGGCCGGAGCTTGCTGGGCAGCGACCTGGTATCCGGCGAGTGGATACATCGCTAACAAACAGATCAAAGCCACCACGGGCGGTCTTGCGGATCCGGGTATCATACTTCCTCCTCACACTCCAACAACCTTCTCCCATTGCCTGGTCTTTGCCGATTTCAACACTGCATCGGTTACGTAATCCGTGGCCGCGCCGTCAGCAAAGGTAGGTGCGACTTTTTCCCCTTTGCCGGCCCCTTGAAGAAAATCCGCTACCTGGTGAATGAACGTATGCTCCCAGCCGATTTGCACCCCAGGTATCCACCAATTTTTTATGTAGGGCTGATCGCCGTCGCTGATGTGCACGCTCTTCCATCCCCGCAGCCGGCCTTCATCGCGATGATCGAAATACTCCAGCCGGTGCAGGTCATGGAGATTCCAACCGGCCGAGGCCTTCTCACCATTCACTTCCAGGCTAAACAGCGCCTTGTGACCGCGAGCATACCGCGTGGCCTCAAAGATAGCCATCGATCCGTTGGCAAAGCGGCATAGGAATGCCGACGCATCATCAATCCCCACCGGCTCAACTTTGCCGGTCAGGTTGTGCTTGCGTTCTTTGATAAACGTCTCCGTCATGGCTGTCACTTCCACAATAGGCCCGTTCAGCCACAAGGCCATGTCGATGTTATGGGCCAACAAGTCACCGGTGACGCCGCTGCCGGCGACGGAAACGTCCAGCCGCCACAATCCCTCACCGCCCTGCGGCAGATCGCTCGAGATGGTCCAATCCTGAAGAAAATTCGTGCGATAGTGGAAGATGCGCCCAAAGCGTCCTTCCTCGAGCAGCTGCTTCAGCAGGGTGACCGCCGGCACGCGGCGATAGTTGTACCAAACCATGTTGGGAACATTGGCTGCCTCGACGGCTTCCGTCATGGCTTTCGCTTCCGCCCCGGTGCGTCCCAACGGCTTTTCGCACATCACCATCTTGCCGGCCTTGGCGGCGGCAATGGCAATCTCCGCGTGGGTATTGTTAGGGCTGGCAATATCGACCAAGTCGATATCTTTCCGCTCGATCAGGGTGCGCCAATCCGTCTCCACGGATTGGTAGCCCCAATTCTCCGCGAAGCCTTTCACTCGCTCTGCGTTGCGCGCGCAAACGGCTTTGAGTACGGGCTGGTAGGGTACATCGAAAAAGCGTGGCGCCTGCAGGAACGCGTTGGAGTGCGCGCGCCCCATCAACCCGTATCCGATCAGGCCAACATTCAGATTCTTCCGTACCATAGCCCTTTAATCCCAGCCGTGGGCGTTGCGCACGGCGATCAGCGTTCCCAGGATATCTTTCCAGGTCTTCGGAGCCATCATGGTTGCATTGGGAAACATGCAACCGTCCCAACAGATGTGCTCATAGGCTCGAGTCGGCGTTCCCGTCTCATCGCGCATCCATAGGCCAGCGACGGCAATGATGTCCATCCTTCCTTTCGGATCGCCGACCACGCAGTGGCGTCCGGTCAAATCGTGCGAACCAGAGCCGCTCACGGTGCCGTCGTTCTGGGCCACATGAAAGTCGATCGTCCAGGGCCGAAGGGCATGGGTCACTTTGCGCAACGCCTCCATCAGGACGTCCTGTTCCGACCAATCGAAGTTCGCCGGCAGCAGACGATCTTCCTCAGCGTTGTACCCCAGCGTGTACAGGAGCGAATGCGCCATGTCCGCCTGAAAGCCCAGGGTCTTGGGCCGGTTCACCATCTCCAGCAGCTCGACCATTCGCTTCCAGCTATGCATACCACCCCAGCAGATCTCTCCCTCGGCGGCGAGCCGCTCCCCGTAGCCTTCCGCGATGATGCTGGCCTCACGAAACGTCTGCGCGATGAGCTTGGTGTTGCCCGCGGGATCCTTGTCCCACTCCGCCGGCGAGGCAGCGGAATCAATACGAATCACCCCGTAGCGGCGAATGCCAAGTTCGCGCAGCTTCCTGGCAATGCCGCAGGCTTTCTTCACTTGGGTTAGAAATGCTTTCCGCTCCTGCTCGGAACCCATGGAAGATCCGCCGCCTGTCGGCGGCCACACGGGGGCAACCACCGAGCCCACTACAAGATTGCGCTTCGCAATACTGTCGACCAGCTGCTTCAACTCGTCATCCGTGGAGTCAATGCTAGTGTGCGGCAACGACAAAAACAGATCGACGCCATCGAAACGGATGCCATCGACCTCAGCTTGCGCAGTCAGGTCCAGCATGGTTTCAAGATCGATGAATGGTTCCGACTCCGGTCCCTTGCCCACCAGGCCAGGCCACATCGCGTTATGGATTGCCGGCTGTTTGTGCTGACCGGGTGTGCTCATGATTCCTCAGCCTATTTCTTAATCAGCGGTTTTGCATCCGGATTGCCGGGCCCGAAATGCTTGAGCATAACGAGCGGATCGGATGCGCTGGGGTTCTCGATGCGTACCCCTGCCTTAGCAACATCCGCGGTGACGAATACCTCGTCCTCCGTCATCTCTCCAAAACGAATCATGGAGGGAGTCGACAGCGCCTGGCCACCCAGCGTCCCGTAGCCCTGGGTCACAATCACCCCGTAGGCCGCGCTATCCACGACGGTCGCGCTCCGCTTGGGCAGGATCGTCAATTCCTTGGCCGAGTAGTAAGGCGTGCCGTAGGTAATCCACTTCTCAACGTAGCCCTCGGCATTCATGGATTCGACCGCGTTCACCGGGCGCGGGAAGGTCTTATTGCTCTCCGCAAACCGCGGATTCACATTAGCCTCCCAATCGAGCATGCTGATCAGGAAGTCGAGATCCTTCTTATGCTCCTCGGGGACGTCCTTGGTAAGCAAGTCCCAACCCACGATGCGGCCTTCCACCTCGGACTGGAACATGGCAAATACATCGCTGTTCACCTGCGGCTCATAGGTCACCAGCGATCCCGGAGCGTGCAAGATGCCGGGGTCGACTTGCCACCCTGCGCCGGGCTCGAGACGATAGGCACGGGCGAAAAAAAGAATTCCATTGTCGCCCTGGTTCCACTTTTCCAGGCAGCGCCGGATGTCTTCTTTGGTCGTCCCCGGCTCCAGGCCCATATACGTGTGGGGAAAATTGTTCTGTATCTGGTTGTATTGGGGAGGAAAGTAATAGGCTTCCGGCTTTCCCTTGTGCCCCACGAGCTTCGCGAAGGGGTCGCTCTGGTGCATGTGGTGCGGAATGGGTCCCATGTTGTCAAAAAACTTGCACAGCAGGTTCCATCCGCCCTCGCGCTCCATCACGTCTGCGCCCAGCAGCAGGTCTCCGGCAACCTCAACCGCCTCCTTTAGCAGGAATTTGCCGCCGCTTTTGGGCCGGACGTAACTCAGTCCCTCGTCGGCCAGCGTGTCCGCTCCATTCGATGCCTTGGTGGTCGAGGAGAACCAGCGCTCGTTGATGCCGCCGCGATGGCTTCCGAAGGCGTAGAGATCGTCCGGGTGCAGCTTCAACCTGCGTCCGGGAATCATGAACGATCGCGGCACCCAGCAGGGTTCCAATCGCAAGATGCCGGCTCCGGCGTCGATGGCTTCTTTTATCTGGGCTCTGGTCCGCATTGACTCGCCTTTTCCTACTAATGCTCCAGCGGAATGCCGAAGGAGTAGAGCGTGTTGTCGTGGGTGGTGAAGAATACATGACCGTCGCCAACAGACATGCCGGCCAGGCGCGTATAGGTTCCGATTGCGTCTCCGCTCGAGTAGAGCTCCTTGCCGGTAGCGGCATCGAGTGCGTACAGCGTGGCGTGGGCGGAGCTACTGCCACCATCGAGAGCAAACACCACTCCGTTGGCAATCGCCGGGGGCGCCGGATTTTTGAGATCACGGGAGATCCAACTGGGGGTCAGCACCGGGTGCCCGTCTTTGTCTTCCACCTTGAAGGCCACGATGCTGCCATGCGGCGCACTTCCGTTGGTGGTGGCAAATTTCGCATTCGGCAACACCCCTCCGGCAATCGACGCGTACACCCAGGTGGCGCCCGCTTTATCCTGCCAGGTGGCCAGGCTCTCCCAAGCGCCGCGTTTTGCCGGCTTAGCCACGGGAGCCGTCTGCGCCAAAGCGGTGTGATGGTCCGATCCGCCTAAGGATGCGCTATCCAGCAAAACCAAACTGCCGTCTTTGCCGGGAGCGACAATCAATTCCTTATCCTTCAGACTGACGACCACCGGAGTGGCATTAAGAATTTTGCTTTTTGCGGCGTCTGCGGGGGTATACCAGTCCTTCACCTTCAGGTCTTTTTGGTTGAGCGCCACCACGCTGTTGGCATAGAGGCCCGCAGCCGGATCATCCGCCCCGCTCCCGGTGGTGATATACGCTGTGCCGTCGCGGCCGATGGCCGGCCCGGTTAAACCAGCCAGGCTCAGTTTTTGAACCTTATAGCTGCTCACGGTGTAGTCCGTCGTGTTCAAGTCGATGGACCAAATAGCATCGGCAACATTCTTGCAACCGGAGCCCGCTGCGCTATAGACGAACTTATCGTTGATGTTCAGCCCGAACGAGCTGCCACCCGGCGCAGGAAAAAACTTCACCGGCGGCGCAAAGTCGAGCCCGGTGGCCATGATCTGTTCATGCAAGTAGCCATCGCCGGTCAGAACATAGACGCCCCTCAGCCCAAAATATCCGCCTCCCGCGGCGCCACCCAGGCGGCGCTCGGAAGGAGCGAGCGGTTCAGCAGGTGGAGGAGGCGTTGCCGGACGAGGAGTAGCCGGCCTGGGGCCGCCAAAATGAATCGGCTGTGGCGCCTCGGCGACCACCTGAATGTTCGCGCCCGCGCATGTCTGGTGCGCGATCTTGAATTCCTTCTGCCAAACCAGTTCGCCCAGCTCGGAATCCACACCATACAACGTGTTTGCGTCGGCCCAGAGCGCCAGGTCTTTAAAGCCCTTCCCGGTAATCAGGCCGGGAAAGAGAATGGGCTCACTGAATGAGGACGCTTTCGCTGACCCGCTTCCGAGCTTAAGCTTCCACAGAAATTTGAAATCTTTTTGGACGGTCGCGGTGCTGATTTCCGTCTCCGCTTTCTGCCAACCGATATGCGCCGGAGTGGCATCAGGCACGGTCCAGAACCCGCGCGGGGTGCCTTGCGCGCCAGCCACACCTGACATCAACATGGCGCCTGCAAAACCAAGGGTCATGGGCATGGCCAGCAATCTACGCATCAGTCTCTCTTCCCCGAGTCTCATGGAGTTTTTACTCCAGGCCAAAGCAGTAAATGGTCCCATCGAAGGTGCCAAAGATCACCCGGCCCCCAGCGACGGCGATGCCCGCTTGATGCAAGAACGAAGCCACCTGGTCTCCGCTGGAGTAAAGCTCCTTCCCTGTCATTGCGTCGAGGGCATAGAGCTTGGCCGGAATGGAATGCTTGATCCGCGATTCGTAGCTGAACAGGCCGCCCAAGACATCATCCGCCTGGGCGGTGAACTCGCCCGCCGCGAGCACAAAGACGACGCCATTCGCGACTACCGGAGGCTCGGCGGTCATCATGTCGCGTGAAAGCCACGCCGGGGTCAGCTCCATCTTTCCCGCGGTGTCTTTCAGCTTGAGCGCGATTACGCCGCCATTTGGGGTTGGGCCGTAGGAAATGGGAAAGTCCACGGCCACCGGCCCGCCAATGGGCGCCAGCACCCAGCGCGTGCCATCCGGGCTCTCCCAACTGGCAAAACTACCCCAGGTGCCTTCGGTTTGAAAGTTCACGTTCTTGTTGGAAACCAGCGGGCTGCGATAAAGCGGTGTCTCGTGGTTCGCTCCACCCAGCGATTTGCTGTCCATCAGGAAATAGCGGCCTTCCTTGCCCGAGCCGACCAGGAGATCCCGTCCCTGGTAGGGAAAAACAACGGGCGTGGTGTTCATATCCAGGTCTCGCTTGGTTAGCCACTCGTGGTTGCTGGGGGTGTAGTAGTCCTTGAGCGTCAAGCTATCGTTTGAGTCGGTATAGGCCTGCACCGTGGTCGATAGCTTGCCGGCTGCGACGTCGTAAGCGCCATCTCCGGTCTCGAAATAGATGGTGCCGTCGGCGCCGATCGCGGGACCGGCGGTGCCGAAGATTCCGCCTTGGGGTGGCGTGGAATGAAAGGCCTTTTTGGTAGCCAGGTCGACAGCATACAGCTCATTGGGAACGCCGTGGCAACCTTGCCCGCTCACCGTGTAGACAACATGGTTCACCAGGTTCAGGCCGTAGGCCTTGCCATAAGGCGCGGGCAGCATCTGGATAGGCGCGTCCGGCTCGTCGCCCGTCGTCAGGTCCATGGTGTGCAGGTAGCCATCGTTGGTGAGCACGTACACAAACCGCTGGGCCGATCCAGCGGGAGTGACCACCGGGGTAGCGGTCAAGGCGTTATTGCAAATAAAACCCGCACCCTGCCCCGGCTCTTCAGGCTTGTTTGAGGACCACTTCAGGTGCTTCTGCCAGACCAGCGCCCCGCTCGCGGCATCGACTGCATACACATCGTCGGAGGAGCCCGCAAGGATGGCCAGCGTTTTGGGCCCACCGGCCGCATTCACGCCAGCCACAATAATCGGCTCGCGAAACGACTGCATCCCCATCGCCTTGTTGTCAGTCTTCAGCTTCCAAAGCAGGCGGATGTTTTTGGCGTTGTCGACGGTAATTTTGGTTTCGTTTCTTTGCCACCCGTCGCGCTGCTGGTCGTAACTGCCAGTCGGCCATTCCGCAGCGCCGGTGGATTGGGCGTGGGCTTGAAACGCGACCGCGGTCAGCCCGGAAGCTGCCAAACCGAGGCAAATGTGTGCCACTAGAGAAAGCACCTTCACGCTGGGAACAATATCAATAAGGAAACAATGTGTCAAAGCGCTAGGGAAACCCGACGATGTGCGGCGTCGTATCATGGCCTTGTGTACTTCTGAATTGGAGAAAGCATGTCCACAGCCGGCAATTACCCGGCCGTTTTCACCTCCCGCGCCACCATCCCCTGGTATATTTGGGCCGGCGTACTTGCGATTACCTCCTCCTCCATTGGAGGTGCCTGGGACGTTTCCTGGCACCGGTCCATCGGCCGCGATACCTTCTGGACCCCGGCGCACATAGCCATCCAAGCCTGCGGTGTGGTCGCCGCCATCATCTGCGCGTGGCTGGTGGTAAAGTGCACTTTTTTCCGCGACCCTGAGCTCACGCCCGCCTCGGTCAGCGTTTTTGGTCTCCGCGCCCCGCTGGGCGTCTTCCTCGCCGGCTGGGGAGGCATCGCCATGCTCACCTCGGCTCCTTTTGATAACTGGTGGCATAACGCTTATGGCCTCGACGTCAAGATTGTCAGCCCGCCTCATGCGCTGCTCATCCTCGGTCTGCGCGGCATTTCTACCGGCGTGATGTTCCTCATCCTGGCGGCGATGAATCGTGCCGCCGATGCCGATGCAGGCGGCTTCAAACGCCTCCAACTGCTTTTTCTTTATGTCGGAGGCCTCGCGATCCTGGGCCAGATGTTCTTTCTGCAGGAGTACACCTGGGACGTGGAATTGCATCAGGCGGCTGCCTACATAGCCGTGGGGATCGGTCTCCCCTTCTTCTTTGCCTTTCTCTCGCAGGCCTCGAGATCGCCTTGGGCTGCGACATCGACGGCTGCCGTTTATACCGTATTCGTCATTGCCGAGATCCTCATCCTTCCCCTTTTCCCCGCTCAGCCCAAGCTCGGACCGGTCTTCTATCCAGTGACGCATCTTGTTCCAGCAAAGTTCCCTGTCCTCATCGTGGTCCCGGCGCTGGCGCTCGATCTGCTGTGGCAGCGGACGAAGAACTGGAAACCGTGGCAGATTGCTTTGGTGTCGGGCGTCCTCTTTATCGCCGTCCTCACCGCTGTCGAATGGAACTTTGCCAAGTTCCTGCTTTCCGATGCCAGCAAGAACCGCTTCTTCGGCACCATGTATTTCCAGTACAACTCGCGCGCCGACGGCTTCGACCGCTTACGGCAGTGGTTTCATCCCGATCACGGGTTGGTTCTGTACGCCGGGCTCTTGCGGGCCGCTATCTACGCTTCCATCTCCGCCTGGCTGGGTCTGCTCTTCGGCCGCTGGATGCGTGGTGTGCAGCGATGAAGCTGTGGCGCCCCTTTTTTACCTTGCTGCTTTCTCTTTCCCTGGCTCTGCCGGCGCACGCGCACATTGGGAGCAAGGACGTATACGAGCAAGTGAACGCGGGACCGTACAAGCTCTTCGTTACCATTCGGACGCCCAACGTAATTCCTGGCGTAGCCACCATTGAGGTCCGAAGTTCCGGCGCGCCGGTTAGCTCCATCCGCATCACCCCCACCCCGCTCACCGGCGAAGCCTCAAAACACCCGCCGAGTTCTGACCCCATGAAGCCAACGGCGGGCGATCCGGCCTTCTTTACCGGCTCGCTTTGGCTGATGGCTCCCGGCTCGTGGGAGGTGCACTTTGATATCGATGGGGCGTCGGGCAAAATCGACGCCAGCGTTCCCGTGCCCGCGATGCCGCTTTCCATTCTGCCCATGCAGCGCTCGCTGGGCATCATGCTCGCGCTGCTCGGCGTCCTGCTGATGATCGGCATCGTAGGCATTGTCGCGGCCGCTGTTGGTCAATCGCGTCTCAGCCCTGGCATGGTGGGTGGCCCACCCTCGCGCCGCCGGGCACTTGTCGCCGGCCTGATCACCTTGGCGGTCACAGCCTTGCTTGTCTACGGCGGTTACAAGTGGTGGAACGTCGAAGCCGCCGCCTATGCCGCGGACATTTACCATCCGCTGAGCCTGAGCCCGGTGCTCCACGGCAATACGCTGGACCTGAAGATAGGCAGCTACGACACCGGCGGCCGGCGCACCTTCCGTGCGCGCTCCAACAACGACCTCCTGCCCGATCACGGCCACCTGATGCACTTGTACGCCATTCGGCAGCCGGAGATGGACGCCGTCTTTCACCTGCACCCGGCGATGGTCTCGCCTGGCGATTTGCGGATGACCCTGCCCGCGATGCCTGCGGGCACCTACCGGCTCTACGCAGACATTGTTCATGCCAACGGCTTCCCGGAAACCCTAACCGCCGAGCTGATCGTTCCGCCCAACCTGCCGCCCGCTCCGCTGGCGGCGGAAGACGCCTCGGGCGCGCCGCCGGCGCTATCACAGGGTGAGCTGGGAACGACCTACAAGCTGCCCGACGGCTACACCATGGTCTGGGATCGCCCCGCCGAACTCAGTGCCAATACCGGCTACAGCTTTCGCTTCCGCCTGCTCGACGCGGCGGGCCAGCCTGCCGCCGATGCGCGGCCGTACCTGGGTATGGCCGGGCACGCAGCGTTCGTCAAAACGGACGGCACAGTGTTTGCCCACACGCATCCGGAGGGCTCTGCTGCCATGCAAGCTATGTCGCTCGCCAATGGCGGCTCCGATGAGATGGCGGATAGCGGCTCGATGGCAGCTATGGACATGGGTGCATCCGCCGCCGCAAAAAACATCCCACCGGTAGTCGAATTCCCTTACGGTTTCCCCTCGCCGGGCCGCTATCGCATCTTCATTCAGATGAAGCACGCGAACACGGTGGAGACGGGCGTCTTCGACGCCGATGTGCACTGAGCCCAGAGCTGTCGAAATGAGCAACGGCTTGGTGCACGGCGCAATCTGCTGCATGCGGTGGCACTTCCTGTCCAAATTAGCTCTTTCGACTTGTCCATCCCTCTCACCCCATGCCTAGGGTCGGCCACCGCCCTTAACTTTGTCATCCCGACCGGAGCGTAGCGCAGTGGAGGGACCTGCGGTTTGCATTGATGGAAAACGGAACCCGGAGGCGATTCGCCCACGACACATTCGCTGGTGCCCGATAGTGGAACCGCAGGTCCCCCCACTACGCTGCGCTCCGGTCGGAGGCTGTGACTTTTTAATTTCCCTTGTGGTCTGTGGCCGGAAAGCTCCGAAGAGCATCTGCCAACAAGCATCGCCGGGGTTCCTTCGGCTACGCTCAGGACAGGCTCTTCGACTGCGCGCATAAAACCCTCTGTTATGCGATAGATCTGCGAGGCGCTTCGCTCCCACGGCACGCCGGGGCAGGCAGGATGACGCCTTTCTGGAGGGGATTGAAAAACATCTGGTCGGGTGCAAAAAACACGAAAAGATCAAAAAGTCACAGACTCTCCGTCTCGGGGATGACAAATTTGAGGGCAGTGGCCGACCTAGGGCATTAAGCCGAGGCGGATGGACAGAAAACAGCACTAGAAAAACCGGACGTTAGTTCTGGATCGTCCGCAACAGCTCGACGAGCTTGGGAGCTGCGATGTGCTGGTAGTCAGGCGACAGCAACCCGTAGTCTTCAATTGAATCGTACTTGCGGCTGGCACCGCTCGATTGTGCGCCGTTAAGCGCCCAATAACTCCAGCCAAGATCATTCTCTTTCATGTAGCGGATATACATCACGAACCAATCCGAGTTGGCCCCGCAGTCTAGTGTTTGGCAGGTGCCAAACTCACCTACCCACAGGGGAACGCCAGGCTCGGTATGCAGCAGAAATCCGGCATGCGCGTCATAGATCCGCTTCAACTCGTCGTAGCTCCCGAATGGATGATTGGAAATGTTGTATGCGTGAGGAGAATAGACCAGACGGTCCGCGACGTTGAGCCGCACCGGAAGTTTGTCGAATCCGACGAAGTTGGTCGAGTACTCCGGGCCCTCTACCATGATCAGCAGGAGGGGATTAGCCTCAAGCACCGCGTTGCCTCCGCGTTCCGCCGCGGCATGCCAATCAAGCTTGGGATTCGTTCCTCCCCAAGTCGCGTGGTTACGGAGTTCGTTGCGCAGGTCTGCGCCGACAACCCACCGCTCGCTCTTGTAGCGGCGGACGATCGTCTGCCAATCCATAAGCCACTGGGACTCTGGGTATTCAGCGTTGTACCAAAGGCCATTGCCATCGCTGTCATTGCAACACCAGTCCGCTCTGCTTACATGGTTATCGAGGATCACCATGATACGGGCGTCCGCCAGAGCGCGCACGACCGCGTCCATAACCTCCATCGCGTGTTTGCCTTTGAACTGTGGGTTTGCTTTCACCGCATAATCCGGCACCTGAGGATTGCGCTCCAGCGTCTCATTGGCCCACGGCAGGCGCACGGAGTTCACGCCCAGGTCGGCAATCTCTTTCACAATGGTAGCCAACGGAGCATGGTCGAGGCCTCCAGCAACAAAGTCCTGCTGATCGAAGCCGTACCAATTGACTGAAGTCAACCGCACTCGATGACCTGCCGTATCGAGAATGTCGTGACCGCTTGTATGAAGAGGCGGCTCACCTTGACGCAGTTGCGCAGTGGCCACAACAGACGTGAAAGCAAGACAGACAAAAGCGATTGCGCGAACAAGACTCGTTTGATTCCCCATACTATTCATGGATCGAAGCATAACCTCACTCTCACGCGCCTTACAATGGCCTGGCAATTTCAAGGAATCATCCGATTCGCCTCGGCGGGCACCGAAGCCGCTGGTGATCACCCGAATCATGGCGCCGGCATGAAGAAGCAGCTCCTGTTGCCCATCCCGCTTCTGCTCATACTTGCGCCCTTGCGCCACGCAGGTACCCCGGTCAAAGGCTGTCACTGTGTGGCGGACGCATTACACGACCGCCCCTCCGAACCTGTGGCCCTTGCAGACGAGTAAATGGTAGCTCGCGGGCGAGACGCAGACGATGTCTGCAGCAATGTAGAGCGCGGCCGCGGATGAAGTTTGACCAGGCCCATTTATACAGCCAACCTGTACAGATTAACTGTATATGTGGTATGCTCACACGATGAGCAAGAGGTCGCCGGTCCCCGAGTCCGAAATCGCGTCAGATCTCGCTGCACAAATTAGGACCATCCTGAGCAGGCTGAAGCGTCGACTGCGTGAGCAGGGAGGGGGAGGTGATCTGACGCCATCTCAGGTCTCCGTCCTTCTTCGTCTTGAAAAGGATGGTGCTGACACGGTGTCGGGCCTGGCTCGCGCAGAGGGGATGCGCCCTCAATCGATGAGCTCCATTGTCACCTCTCTGCAGGATGCTGGCTTAGTGGGCAGCTTCCCCGACCCGAACGATGGCCGCCAGACTCTGATGTCGCTTAGCAACAAATGCGAGAAGTTGCTTCGGGAGACCCGAGCAGCGAGGCAGGATTGGCTCACCACCGCAATCCTGCAAAAGCTCTCCGCCCAGGAGCAGCAGAAGCTGTCGGCGGCTCTCGACCTTCTTAACCGGCTTACCGAAGATGGGCCTCTTTCGTGAGGCCGTGCCCATTGCTTAACCGCTTCCGAGGAGAAGAGCCGAATGCCAGTCACAACCATCGACACCGAAACAGCACTGATCGTCGTCGATCTTCAGAAGGGCATCGTCAACTCGCCCTTTATCCACCCGATCAGCGGTGTCATCGAGCGCACCTGCGTGTTGATCGATGCCTTCCGGCAGCATGGTCTCCCAGTTGTACTCGTTAATGTGGCAGGCGGTGCTCCCGGGCGCACGGAACAGCCGCGACGTCATGCCACGTTCCCCGAGGGATTCACCGACTTACTCCCGGAACTGAACAAGCAGCCTGGCGACATCGTCGTGACCAAGCAGACATGGGGCGCATTTCCGAGCACGGATCTCGAAAGCCAACTGAAAGCGAAAGGCGTCACGCAGGTTGTCCTTGTGGGCGTGGCTACCGGAACCGGTGTGGAAGCCACCGCACGTCAGGCATATGAGCATGGCTTCCATGTCACGCTTGCCGTCGACGCCATGACGGATACGCGTCCTGAGTCTCACGCGTACAGTCTTTCTCATGTTTTCCCTCGTCTCGGAGAAACCGGTACGACCCAAGAAATTATCGATCTGCTGGCGAAAAGGAGCTCTAGCAAATGAACTGGCTTCATCTCGTTTCGTACTTCTTCAGTGGCATCTTTCTGGCAAACGCGGTTCCGCATTTTGTCAGCGGCATGATGGGACGCTCCTTCCAGAGCCCCTTCGCAAAGCCCCCGGGTCAAGGGCTCTCTTCCTCGACCGTCAACGTTCTATGGGGATTTTTCAACGC
The DNA here is from genome assembly GCA_963746595.1 of uncultured Acidobacteriaceae bacterium. GTDB lineage: Bacteria > Acidobacteriota > Terriglobia > Terriglobales > Acidobacteriaceae > PALSA-350. The sequence continues at coordinate 30,524 of CAVVBS010000002.1, read as the reverse complement.
GGTCATCGGCTACATGCTCGTGCTGCGTGTCGGACACTTTGAAGTGCGATCGACGAGCGATGTCCTCGTGCTTGCAGTGGGTGCACTGCTTATCAGCCTTCTTTCTGCCCGGCACTTCGGCCGGTTTCATGGGGGCAACACATCGGGGAGCTGATGAAGAATCCTGTGACGGGCGCTTTCCGAGCCTTGAGTAGTTTCAACTATAAGGTGTGGGCCGCGGGCGCCCTGGTGTCCAACATTGGGACATGGATGCAGCGCATTGCCCAGGATTGGCTCGTGCTCACGCAGCTAACGAACCACGACGCCTCCGCCGTTGGTATCGTCATGGGTTTGCAGTTTGCTCCGCAGCTGCTTCTGTTGCCGTGGACAGGCCTCGCGGCGGATCGCTTCAACCAGCGCAAACTCCTGATGCTTACGCAGGCGACGATGGGCGTACTTGCGCTGATCCTGGGCGTGCTTACGATCGAAGGCGTCACACGGCTGTGGCACGTGTATGTCTTTGCATTTTTGTTTGGCTGTGCTTCGGCCCTTGATGCCCCGGTACGACAGACCTTTGTAGCGGAACTGGTAGGTGACGAACATCTTCCGAATGCAGTGGCGCTCAATTCCACGTCCTTCAATGCCGCTCGGATGATTGGCCCCGCGCTAGCCGGTCTGCTTATCGCGAAGGCCGGTACTGGTTGGGCGTTCCTGATCAACGGAATATCGTTCGCCGGCGTGCTGATTTCCATGTCTTTGTTCCGTGTCTCAGAGCTACAACCGAGCATTAGGGCCAGCCGCGCACCAGGTGGATTCATGGAAGGCTTCCGTTATGTTTGGGGGCGCGCAGACCTCAGAGCCATCATGATCATGTTGTCTCTCATCGGCACCTTCGGATTGAACTTCCCCATCTTCATCTCAACGATGGCCGTTAAGGTATTTCACTCCGACGCGAAAGCATTTGGGCTCCTTTCCTCCATCATGGCGGTTGGTACGATTTCGGGAGCTTTGTTCGCCGCTGGCCGCGACAAACCCCAATTCGGTTCATTATTCATCGGCGCGGCCGTTTTCGGTATCGGATGCACGCTCGCTGCGCTGTCTCCCGGCTACTGGTGGTTTGCCGGCTCTTTGGTGTTGATTGGTGTCGCCGCTTTGACGCTCACAAACACGACCAACAGCATGATGCAGCTCTCTGCCGAACCTGCAATGCGCGGGCGAGTCATGGCTCTTCGTTTAGCTGTTGCACTCGGCGGTACACCCATTGGCGCACCTATCGTGGGTTGGGTCGCCAATCACTTTGGTCCGCGCTGGGCTCTTGGAGTCGGTGCTGCATCGGGGTTTGCTGCCGCCATTGTGGCCATCCGGGTTCTGACGCAACGGACAGAATCCATACCCAAAACGAGCCCCGTCCAATTTGAAGCGAAGTGAAAAGGCTGCCTGAGGGCAGATCAGTAACGATCAAAGTCAGCTCCTCGCAACTGATCGGTTAACCTCCAAACGGTCCATCTCATCGACTGCCTCGAAAGTCTCATCGTGGGTAGTCTCGCAGCCGAGCCGATGATTGGGGGCAAGTCGTTATTGAGGTCTAATCCGTCGACGATCGGGAAGACTCATTTGCAGGAGCAACGCAACCAGGCCTCGCAGACGATTTGGTTGTTGGAGCAGAACTCCACCCAGGTCTGCGTCCGCATGACGCTCTGGTCCTGACACCCGGATTGCAAGGGTTTTAACAGTGGGATCCAGTTTGTGTGCCTGATCGATAAGCGTCCGTGAAGTCTCCTCTGGAATCGTCTGGCAGAAGATAATCAGGTCGTAAAACTTTGAGCGAAACTCCTCGACAGCATGTTGGGAGGTAGTGGTTGAAACCTGCCAGGCTTTCAACGAGGCGAATCGTGTCTCCAGTAGTACCGGGTCATCACCCACGATCAAAATCGCCGCTGTCATCCACTTTCCTTTCACGGCGTCTCAGCGCAGGGACCCGAGCATTTGCGGTTCGATAGAGCTCAACTAAAGCGTCCTCGACAAGCCAAGCTGGATGCGAGCCGAGGACGGCGCAAACGATTCCGGTCTGCTGGTCTAACGTGCCTGGTGAGGGCAGTCAGCAGCTTTCAGAAGAAGAACAGTCCGACAGTAAGCGGGCTGCTGGACAATTGCTATCCCCTAAAGCCACCAAAAACGCGCCGAAAAGAGAGGATACCGCCCAGCGGGATGATCGGAGATCATTGCCCGGCGGTATCTCCGGACGGCAAAACTCTTGCCCTCCGGCGCGGGCATGCAGATTGCAACTGGCGGGGAACCATTTATCTGCTCGAACTGGACATCGATGGCAAGGCTCGCGGTGAACCCCGCGAAGTGGTCCTCGCGCCCTGGGTAGCGACTCCAAATGAGGTCTTTGACTGGTCGTGCGATGAAGTGCCTCTGAGATAACGGGGACACGACACCAATCGCCGCAATCGATGTCCCTAATCCCCCCAAGACTACGTGGTTGGAACCGGCGTTTCGGCAGGCTCGTTCAATGACGCTCTTTGCTCACGCCTGTAACGTGCCGGAGGCACACCGTATTGTCGCTTGAACGCGCGATTGAACGCTGCCTCCGATTCGTAACCCACCTCGGATGCGATTTCGGCCACACCCTTCGGAGTCCTCGTCAAATTGCGTGAGGCCAGTTGCAGTCTCCAGCGGGTCAGGTAGGTCATCGGCGGCTCCGCCAGGTAGCTCGTGAAGCGTTCACTCAATGCAGAGCGTGACGTGCCAACCTCATCGGCCAACTTCGCGATCGTCCATGGATGATCAACCCGGCTGTGCATCAAGCCAAGGCACTTCCCCACGAGTGAGTCGCGCGTGCCGGCGAGCCACCCCATCTCTCGTTCGGGGAGGCTCTTCACATAACGGCGTAACGTATCGACAAACAGGGCTTCAGACAGCTTGGCCAGCATGGCTTCACTCCCGACTGTGCCGGAGGCTGCCTCCTCGACAAGATGCATGATGGAGCTCTCAAGCCATTGGCCCGAGCGATCGGTACGCACGTTGATCTTGAACATGTGCGGTAATCCATCAAGGATCGGCCGGCTCACCTGCGGATCGCACGACATGAATCCGCATACGAAACGTGTTGCCGTGCCCCCTCCTCCGGCGCGCAGAACAGTCAAGTCGCGTGTCATCACTTTACGAATGATTGCTGATGTCTGCTGCGGTTCGGCTGAATCTGCCCCGCTGGTAATCAGGTGTGGGTCTCCGTGCGGAAAGACGACAACGTCTCCAGGCTCGAGCTGGATCGGTTCTTCAACTCCCAGGCGCGCGACTGCACGCCCTTCGATGACGAGGTGGTAGATCACCAAGTGAGGCGCTTCGGGAGCCAGGGAGGGAGCAAGCGCCTTTGAGGCTGGAGCAGAGAAGCCCCATGGGGCCGTGAAATGCGCGTTGAAGAACAAGGCGCCGTTTAGTTTGACGCCGCTCAGAATCTCAGAGAACGCGTCCATCGAATCCCCTTCTGCGACTATCGGCAAAGTTTTCCGGACGCCATGCAAACCAATTTGCCTGCTCTGGACGCTGGAGCAAGAAGTGGCGACGCCAAAGCATGGTTCGCCCTGCTGCAGGGCAGCACAATTCTAGCGTGGGCTTCAAACCCACGCAACGTCACAGGCACATAGGAGCCGCACGACTATGACAAATCGAGTACTCACTTTTATCTACGGAGCGTTGAGCTACGCTTTGTTTTTCGCAACATTTCTGTATGCCATCGGATTCGTTGGCAATTTCGCCGTTCACAAGTCGTTGGACTCGGTCGCCGGCGGCGCATGGCCGACGGCGCTCTTGGTTGACCTGGGATTGTTGGCGTTGTTCGCCGTGCAGCACAGTGTGATGGCGCGTCCCGCGTTCAAGCGCGCGGTCAACCGGGCGCTTCCGGCCCAAATCGAGCGCAGCACTTACGTTCTTGCCAGTAGCGTTGCACTCCTGTTCGTGTTCTGGCAATGGAAGCCGTTAGGAGGCAAGGTCTGGGACATTCAGAATGTGTTTGGCCGGTCGGTGCTCTATGGTGGCTTCGCATCTGGTTGGATCCTTGTGTTGGTCTCAACTTTCGTCATCAACCACTTTGACTTGTTTGGTCTTCGCCAGGTTTGGAGGCACTTGCTGGGACAGCCACAGTCCAATCTGCGGTTTCAGATACCTTTTCTCTATCGGATTGTCCGCCACCCGCTTTACGTGGGTTGGTTTCTTGCGTTCTGGTGCACGCCAAACATGACCGTCACCCACCTGCTGTTTGCGTTGGTCACGACAGCGTACATCTTGTTCGCAATCCAACTGGAAGAGCGCGATCTGATGAAGGTACACCCGGAATATGCAAACTATCGAGAGCAGGTCCCGATGCTGGTTCCAGGATTAGGTCGGGGTGGGAAAAGTCCCCGCGTTCTCGCGGTCAAAGCTGCCACAGATTCAGGAGGATTGGTCCAGCCATGAAAAATCAACGTCACAGCTATCTATTAAGAACACACTTGCTCCGAATGGCTATGTTGTCGCAGAGAGCGGTCGATTTCGCAATCAAGGCGCAGGTGTTAGGCGCATCTGAGGTTCACCGGCGCTTTGGTATATACGATAAAGAGTGGCGCAGCCTGCAACGTTGCATTGGCGAACGGGGGCGCAGACTATACGCCTCCGGAATGCCCGTCGATGCGGATTCGACGGGCGCCGGCGCCGCCCTGAGAATTTACAGTGCGCTGTATGTCACCTATACGGCAGCCTGCGAAATTGCGCACATTGCCTCCCAGATGGTCGAACGCGAATTACAAACCCCCTCCGGATGCTTGGGAGAGCTCGCCCCATATATAAATCGCCGCGTGCGGTTATGCACAGTCGCTTTGTTCCAGAAAGACCCGCTGCACGCCCGAACGATCCTTCGCGACCATCTAGGCTGGCGAGGGTGCGAACTGGCGCTCTGTCGCACCCACTCCTTGCTAATGCAGAAATCTGACGAACAAGCCAGGTACACCTTGGTGATCGCAAGGGCGCTCGGGCAGATCGCAGAGCAGGCTTACCAGATAGCCCAAGCAACCCCTTTATGGCTGGAGACTGACAAAAGCTTAAGCTCTGCGTCCGGATGGAAATGTCCCGGACCGTTGCTTGCGAGAAACATCGCATGATCCTCTATACGGATGTCTTGAGTGCACGACAAGCACACCGTGACGCAGGTAGAGTTCTCGTTCGATTTCGCGGCAGATACATCCCGCATCGGACTCTGAAGTTTTGCCGAACGAAGATAATCGTTGATTGGTCGATCCAGGTCGATCTTTTGCTGAGCCTCCAACAAGAATCAAAACCGTTCCTGTAAGGGCCTCGTCACGCTTCACCGGTGCGGTCTACGAGTTCAATTCGCTCAGCTTCTTACCAACCGCGCCGGGTCCGAAATTGATATGAGCGTCCTTAATCGAAAGTCCGACTACTTCGATACGCTTCAGATCCCGTGTGCCGATCCCGGCTTCTTCCGCGAGACGCAGCGAGTTGTCGCCTCGGATGAACGGCGAAGTGCCGCGCTCCGCATACGGATCGTAGCCCATCACTGCCATCCCGACAGCGTCCACGTTGACGGCGTTGCGGCCGGCAATGATCACGCCCGGTGTCATCTTTTCCAGGCCAGGAAGCCACGGACCTTCCCCTCCCCGCACCGTCTCGACGCCATCAATGATCGCGATATCAATCGGCCGAATACCGTTCTGATCAACCAGAATGCGCGGAACCCGATAGCCCGGATCGCGCGGCGAATCAGGATGCAACTCGGCATCGACTCCAGAGGGCGCAGGCGTCGTCCCGTTGTGCAGCACCTCACCGCGCTCTTTCGTCGGCCGCTCGTTCCCGCTAGGTCCGCAGTCCCCGCCATAGAGCGAGCAGGGCGTGTTGCCGAAGTTGTTCTTCATTGTCATGGTCACGCCTGCGATCCAATGGTTCTTCAGCTTCGCCATCGAAGCGTATACATCGCACTGATAGAACGCCGGGTTCAGGTGGTATGCCGGATAGGCGTAGCCGCCCCAGGGCACCTTCATCCGCACATATTGCTTGTAGTTGCCCAGGTTCTGCACGTTTTCCCAAACCACCGGCACGCCCATGTTGTTAATCGCGTTTACGTCCAGGCCGTAGCGTGCCCACAGCGAGAGATCCTGATCGGCCGGGAAGAAGCTTTCAATCATGCGAACGCGCCGCGCACCCGCCTTGGCAAATAGATGCACTGTCGCGGCCACCGTCTGCGCATTCGTCCGATAAGGAAGCTCAGGCGTCAGGGGCCAGTTTTTCGGATTCCCCGTGAGATTCAGCTTGAGCGCAACGGTCTTCCCGCGCACCAACTTATCGATGCCGCCGATCTGATCGAACGCCTTCGAGAGTTGCTGCCCATACTGCGCGTAATCGCGGCAACGCACGATCGCAACCTGGCTCGCCGGGGCCTCGGCCCTCATCAGCTTGGGCATGACAAGTGCCCCAAGCGTCGCAGCACCCGTGGTGGCCAACATCTCTCGTCTATTCATGGCTCCCGCCTCCTCAACTTTATGCTACTCGGATATGATAGGCTTCGCGTGCCTTATTTGATATCCAGACGGTCATTTGGTAAGCTGCTCGTCGCAGCCCCGCTCGCCAGAGCTTTCGCCCCGCTCGCCCGAGCGTCCTCCAAAGACCGCAACATGTTCCTCTCGTTGAACAGCGTCCTGCTGCAGGGTCGTGTTCACTGGCCTGACTTCGCGCGCTTGGCCGCGCAAATTGGCTTTCCCGGAACGGACATCATGCTACGCCCGGCCATGCAAGCCGGCTTCAGCGCAACCAACGACCTACTCGCCGGGCTCAAGATCAGGCCAGCCGTCATCGAGTTTCCAGTCGAATTCCGCAAAGACGACGCGACCTTCAAGGCCTCGCTCACCCAACTCGACGCAGCCGCCCAGTTCGCTGCTGCTATCCACTGCCCGCGCATGATGACTTACATCATGCCGTCGAGCGATACGCCAAAAGACGAACTACGCCAAACTTATAAGCAGCGGTTTACAGAAAGTGCCCGCATTTTGGCGCGCTCCAACGTCCGCCTCGGCCTCGAGTTTCTAGGTCCGCTCGAACTGCGCAAAGCGCACAAATACGAATTTATCTGGCACATGAACGAGATGCTCGCGTTCGCCAAGGAATGTGGGCCCAACGTCGGACTGCTGCTCGATTCCTGGCACTGGCACCACGCAGGAGCCACCACAGAGGACATCATTGCCGCCGGCCGCGATCGCATCGTGCACGTCCATTTCAACGACTCGCCCAACTTGCCTCCGGAGCAGATCCACGATAATCAGCGTCTGCTACCCGGCGAAGGTGTCATCAACTTGACCGGCTTTTTGCAGGCGCTCCAAAACATCCACTACAGCGATGCGCTCAGCGTAGAAGTCTTCGGGCGAACGAAAGACATGACACCGGAAGCAGCCGCGAAAGCCGGCCTCGATAGCGCGCTCGCTGTCTTTCGTAAGGCCGGGGTTCCCGAAGGCTGAAGGACAAACAACGAATCGGAGGAAGGAGGAAGTGACAGAAGTGGAGGAAGTAACAGACGGGGCGTTTACCGCTCTCGAAGCAGCTCCACGCAAGTCCCGGACACGAACTGGTATCGGTTACGTCCAGTTACTCGTTTCTTTGTCACTCGTTCCTCAAATCCTCCCGGTCCTCGAAACTTCCCTCAACCGACCGCACTGGTCCTGTCCAAATCGCGCAAAGTGGCTATTGCCCACCGCACCTCGCCGAGAGATACTGAATTCCCTCTCGATGGCAAAACAACGCAGCATAACATCAAATCTCGGGATCTACGTCTACGCCGGAGCCGCCATCTTTCTCGGCCTTCTGGGCCTGGTCTCCGGGGACTTCGCCGCTGCCTGGCAAAACGTTGGGCCCCACGTCCCTCTGCGCGTACCGCTTGCCTATCTCACAGCGGTCATTGAGTTCGCCGGCGGGATCGCGCTTCTCTTGCCCCGCACCGCACGTGCCGGCGCACTGACCCTGACGATTGTCTACTCTGTTTTCACGCTCATCTGGGTGCCCAAGGCCTTTGTGAATCTTGGCAATTTCGACCCCATCGGCAATGTCTTTGAGGAGTTCTCCCTGGTCGCCGCCGGCCTGGTCCTCTGCGCAATCTTCTCGCCTGCCGGTTCATTCATTGCGCGCCGCCGGCCCTTCTTCGTGCTCCTCTTCGGTATTTGCCCCATCTCCTTTGGCATCGTCCACATCATCGACATGCCCGGCCTGTTGGGCTGGATTCCGGGTTGGCTACCGCCGACCAGGATGTTCTGGGCCTACGCCACCACCATGGGCTTTTTCGGGGCCGCCGTCGCCATCCTCACCGATACAATGGCGCCGCTGGCCGCGCGCCTCCTCACTGCGGAGATTGTGATCTTCGAGCTGCTAGTCTGGGTCCCGAATCTCTCCGCCGCGCCAAGCAATCACTTCAATTGGGCAGGCAACGCGATCTGCATCGCGTTGGCCGGCGCCAGTTGGGTCGTCTCCGACTCGATCAGCGCAGCGGCAAAAATCAAACCAATCCCAGCAGAATCCCGTGGAGAAGTAAGCATCCCCTACCATGTGCCGGTTTAGCTCCGCGCTCTCTGTCCCTTCCATGCCGTCCGAAGGCAGCGCGATCTGGTTAGGAAAGAGAAGCGCGTTTGATCGGCTCGGATACCGCGAACTAAAGCTGGGTTAGCCCACTGGCCTGCTACCGCCCACATCGTTGCGCGTTCGAGCATAGAATCGCTTAGCTTTGGAACGATTGCCACAGAGTTGCATGTCGCACCATCGTCGAGAGTGGTTCCTGCTTCGATCCAGGAAGAACCATCGGCAGGTATTCTCACTACATTCGCGAACGTTGTAAATGTCCGATGAGGTAATCAGAACCACTGCGGCATCTACGACCTGCCGAAGGGGCCCATCAGGTCTCTCCGTAACGTCACGAGAGGCTGCGGACAAACCTGCGTTTATGCCACGCAACCTCGTCCACTGCTCGAGCTTCGGAGAGAAACCTGTTGAGCGCTCGCAAATGCGATTCGTCGGGACTTCGACCATGCACCGCAGACAGAATTAAGAAGTAAAGGGCTTCGCGCAACTCGATGACCTCTTTGAGAACGCGTCGGGAGTCAAACTCACTCAAGCCGTCCAGAAGTTTGCGCATCTGTGCCGCTGTAATAACTTCTGACTGACGGCAAAACGCAAGGAAACGCTCATAGCTGGGGAGAAGATCGATCAGGCGATCTGGATCGTAACGATAGTCCAGCGTATTGGCGAAATCGAGCGCCAAATGACCGGCAACGAGCTGAAATTCGTCTGCCATAGGCTTCGCGTGATTATAACCGTCTTCATGCCTTTTGACAGGTTAGATTGCTGTCTATAAATTATAACCATCAAAGAGCGATTAAGGTGGTTATAAAAAGGCCGTTGCCTTTCATCAAAGCCAATGGGAATACTCCACGCGAAACGAGGAGAGAGAGTGGATTCAAACGATCTGTATGAAGAGGTTCTAACGCAGGCGGCGGCACAGGCTCGGCGCTATCTGCGAACGATTCGAGAGCGCCATGCCGGGGTGCTACCGGAAGCGATCAAAGGCTTGACGTGCGCTCGGCGGCCCGTTGCCCGCCCGGGGAGAGAATCCACTGGCAATCCTTAAACTGCTCGACGACGCCGGTTCACCGGCAACGGTGGCGAGTATGGGTGGGCGTTTCTTCGGAGGGGTAATTGGCGGCGCTTTGCCAGCCAGCGTTGCGGCTCACTGGCTGGCAGATGCCTGGGACCAAAATGCCTGTCTGTATGATATTTCTCCCGTCGCTGCACATCTGGAAGACGTCGTTCTTTCCTGGATGCTCGATTTGCTCGGCCTGCCGCCAGACTGTGGCGGAGCATTTGTAACCGGCACACAGATGGCTGATGTGACCGCTCTCGCCGCGGCGCGGAGCAGCGTCCTGCGGAACGCGGGATGGGATGTCGAACGGGATGGGTTATTCTCAGCTCCTCCGGTCACAGTAATCGTCGGCGAGGAGGTTCACGCGACGATGCTCAAAGCCTTGGCGCTGCTCGGGTTCGGAAGGGGCCGTGTGCATATTGTTCCCGCTGACTCTCAGGGACGCATGAAGCCATCGCTTCTGCCTCGCGTATCCGGGCCGGCGATCGTCTGTGTCCAGGCCGGTAACGTGAATACTGGCGCCTGCGATCCGATCGGTGAGATCTGCGACATTGCGCACGAAATGGGTGCATGGGTGCATGTCGATGGCGCCTTCGGTCTCTGGGCTGCCGTCAGCCATCATCGAAAGCATTTGGTGGAGGGTGTCGCGCGGGCCGATTCCTGGGCGACGGATGCGCATAAATGGCTCAATGTGCCGCAGGATAGCGGAATCGCAATCGTAAAGGACGCAGAAGCCTTGGGTCGCTCGATGTCGATTGCAGCGTCTTATTATCCTCCGGACGCTGATGCGAAACGGCAGCCAATGCAACTGGGGCCTGAATCTTCGCGTCGCGCTCGAGCAGTTGAAATCTGGGCGGCACTGCGTTCCCTCGGAAAACAAGGTGTGGTCGACCTCATCGAGCGTTGCTGTCAACACGCTGCAACATTCGCTGAGGCTCTTCGCGCCGGAGGGTATGAGGTTCTTAACGACGTTGTGCTGAATCAAGTGCTGGTCTCCTTCGGAGACGACGAAATCAACACTCGGGTCATCGACGCTGTGCAAGCAGATGGAACCTGTTGGTGTGGCGGCACCGTTTGGAAAGGGCGCAAAGCAATGCGAATCAGCGTGTCCTCATGGGCAACGACGGACCTCGACGTTACCCGCAGTGTGGCTGCAATCCTGAAGGATTGCAGCAGATCAATCCTCTTCCTTCGCGTGCAGGGCAATTACTTTGACGGGCTGGTAATTGGTGAACAAGTCAACCAGGCTCTGAGGCGCGTTGTCGTCGAAGACACAGCTTGAGGTTCCGTTCCGCCTCCGCAGCAGCGGACGCGCTGCGGGGAAAGAGGTCCTTTTCATACGCGATGAGCGCGGCTTCAACGTCACCGGGGTTGGCGGCGATGGCCTTCCCGAGTTCAGCGCCGTCGTACATTGCGAGATTGGCCCCTTCGCCAGCGAACGGCGACATCAGGTGCGCTGCATCGCCGAGCAGTGTCACCCCGGGTACGCGATCCCATCTGTGCTCGACCGGGAGCGCATGGATAGGGCGAGGCACAGGGTCAGTTTCACCGTCGGTGATGAGCGCTGTCAGCTCCGGAGCCCAGCCGTCGAATTCCTCGGCGACGCGGGCCAAGGCAGTCACCGGGTCGGAGAAGTCGATGCGGGCAATCCAGTCCTCCGGCTTGTTCAACGCCACGTACGTGTGCAGCGCGCCATTGGGCTCGCGGTGCGCGAGGATGCCTTTTCCCGGCGCAATCGCCATCAGCGTGCCACCGCCAACCGCTTCCGCGCTTGCCTTGTGACGGGTGTCGCTGTCAAACAGGTACGTCTCGATGAATGACGTGCCGACATACGCCGGTTTCGCCTCGGAAAGAAGTGGACGAACTCTCGACCAGGCGCCGTCCGCGCCCACGAGGAGGTCGGTAGTCACCGTCGAGCCGTCAGCAAAGGTCAACACGTGCCGTCCGCCGCCGAGCGGAGACACCGCTGTGAGCTTTGTGTCCCCAGCGGACCGTGTCGGCAGGAAGTGAGTCAAGCAGAATCCGGCGAAGGTCTCCTCGGTGTACCTCAGGTCGACCGCCGTGTGCCGTTGTCGGGCTCATCAAGCAGGACGTTGCCGTCCTTGTCGAGTACCCGCGTATGCCTGACCACCAGCGATGGATGATCTCGAGGAACTCATCGAAGAGTCCCGCTGCCTTGAGTGCGAGCTGCCCGTTGTATTCGTGGATATCGAGCATGCCCCCCTGCGCTCGCGCGTTCGCCGAGGCTTCCGCTTCGTAGATCGTCGCTGCGATACCGTGAACGTGGAGGACGCGGGCAAGTGTCAGCCCGCCGAGCCCGGCACCGATGATCGCGATTGGAGTATTCATCCTGATTCCTCCGTGGTTGGCGGCCGCCGCCAAGATCTCCGGCGACGGTCTATGGAACGTCATTCCAGTAATCTTGGAACAGCGTTCCATTTATGTCAAGATGAGGCATGGTCAAAAAAGCACGTAGCCGCCAACGACGTGAAGAATCGCTCTCGCGGGATCGCATCATTGAGGCGTCGATCGCGCTTCTGGACCGCAGCGGAGAAAGCGGTCTGACCTTCCGCACCCTGTCCGAGCGGCTCGCCACCGGCCCTGGAGCGATTTACTGGCACATCGCCAACAAGAGCGAGCTGCTAACCGCCGCATGCGACGCCATCGTCGCTCGCACGATGAACGCGCCCCTGGTCGGCGCGACGCCGGAGGCAACCATTCGCGCCCTCGCGCTGGGCATGTTCGACGCGATCGACGCGCATCCGTGGGTCGGCTCGGCGCTGACGCGTGCCCCGCGGCGCAGTTGCCGATGGTGCGCATTTTCGAACGCATAGGCCAGCAGGTTCGCGCTCTTGGCGTGCCGGACGAAGAACAGTGGGCAACGGTGTCCGCGTTGCTGAGCTACATCCTTGGCGTCGGTGGGCAGAACGCGGCCAACGGGCAGTTCGCTCGGACGCAAGGCCTCGACAGATCCGACTTCCTGGAAGCGGTGTCGACCGCGTGGTCGCAGCTCGATCCGGATGAGTACCCGTTCGCACGCAGCGTAGCCGGACAGTTGCGCGTTCACGACGACCGTGTCGATTTTCTCGCCGGAATCGATCTCATCCTCAGAGGTATTCACTCACCGCGGCGTTGACGCCCTCAACCAGCAAACCAGCGAGCGGCAGCCTTTTCGAGTTCACGGCAGTCTGGGTCGTTGTCAGAAGCCCAGGCAATCATCCCATCCGGGCGGATCAGGACAGCGCTCAAGCCTAATGGTTCTTTCGACCGGCCCGAAACATACTTCATTTGATCGCCATGTTCACTCGCCAAAGTTTTAAGCGAAGCATTCCCATCGAAATCAAGCAGCACCCCTTGGCCATCGTGCATGAACTCGCCAATTCTTGCACTGTCTTCGAACTCAAAGTTGGGAACGCTGTGGCCTATGAGCGGGTGGCCGCCACCAAGATCGTAGTGTGTGGAAACGCCCCACACCCTTCCTGCAATATAGGTGGCGCCATCGCGTGTATCCATCAAGTCGCGAACGATTGCATTCAGCGCGCGGGAGGGTAGATCTGGCTTCATGATGGCCACCTGGGCTCGCGACCAATCCAGAACCTGCATACCCAATGGGTGCCGTTCCGCTTGATAACTGTCCAACAGGTCTTCCGGAGCTTTCTTGCGGATGGTTGCGGCGAGCTTCCAGCCGAGGTTCATGGCATCGCCCAGCCCAAGGTTGAGCCCTTGGCCTCCCAGCGGCGAATGAATGTGCGCGGCATCGCCGGCTAAAAGTACCCGTCCGTTGCGGTAGGTTGTGGCCTGCCGTGCCCGGTCAGTCCAGGTGGTTGCTGCATGCAGGGCGGTAATCGTCACGTCGGTGTTCGAGACGCGGCGTAGCCTTGCCTGTACATCTTCGAGCGCGGGTGGTTCTGCGCGGTGAGCGGCGCCGCCATCGAACTCCAGCATCACCAGGTAGCCTGGCTGCGATTGGAAGTACATGCCTGTTGGTGTCAGGTTCCGGCCTGGGCTTAGCTTTTCCGGGTCGGCAATGTCGGCCTGAATCGAGTAGCCGGTAAATTCCGGCTCCGTTCCGGCGAACTCAAAACCGCCCGCCTTGCGAACAACACTGCGGCTCCCATCGCAACCCACCAGCCATCTCGCTCGGAAAGAATGATCGCCTGACTGAACCGTCACCCCATCCCCGGTTTGCTGAAAGCCCGTAATCGCGAGCCCGCACTTGATCTCGACACTCAGTGCCTCTGCGCGACGAGCCAGCACAGATTCAAGCTCCTCCATTTCGGAAATCAAATTAGTCTCAGTCGAGCTGGGCAGGCGATACCTCCACTGTGAGGAGTCGATATTGCCGTCAAGAAATGGAATGCCGGCAAAGTGTCCTCCCTGACGGCGTGGTCCTTCGGGAGTTGAAGTTTTGTGGGGGTTTTTAAGGCGTTTGTGTACCTCAAGATCTTTTAGCAACCCACGACGGTAAAGCGCTTCGATCGTAGGTGCCGAAAGTCCCCGTATCCCGAAAGGAAGTTGCTTCAACGGCGAGCGCGGATTCCCCTCCTTTTCCAGTATCAGGACGGAACATTTGGCCAAGGCCAGCTCACAGGCGAGGAATAGACCTACAGGCCCTGCGCCGGAAATGATGACATCGTAAATGGATTGATTTGGTGCGGGTTTCATGCTTTGAAGTGTTTCCTTTCAGAGTGGACAACGGGAAAGAAGACACGTGCCCGGCCGGTCGTGTCGCAGCCTGTCTGCAATTTCCGGTCAACCACAGTCGCACCTTCAGCGCCCAGATTCTTCGCAATGCCGGCGCCGATTCGCTTCGAAGCGCCCGTAACCAGCGCAATTTTTCCCGTAAGCCTGCTCATATCGTGGCCTCTCTCGTCCTCGAGAGAGATATTAAAATATACCGTCCAGTCGGTTTTTACAACTTAAAACATACCGCCTGGTCGGTTTATGCTATTTTGGCTAGCGTGAGGATACGAAAAGCACGAAAGCCGCAGGAACGAACAGCCGTGACCCGCGACCTCCTCTTGAGCGCTGCAGAGCAGGTCTTTGCCCGAGTCGGCTATGAAAAAGCGCAAGTAGAAGAGATTGCGGTAGTGGCGGGCTTCAGCAAGGGGGCTTTATACGCTCACTTCAAGAGTAAAGAAGACCTGTTTCTGGCGCTATATAAGGTGAAAACAACCGGTTACCAGGAGAAACTTCGCCACGCCCTGGACAGCACCCCAACTCGCGAGGGGAAAATCGCTGCCTTCCGAAGCTTCTACATCGATCTGTCGAAGGAGAAGGAGTGGGCGCTCATCATCCTTGAGGTCAAGCTCCTTATTCGGCGTCATCCAGAGGCAAAAGAAAGACTTCGTCAGATTGACGAGCATGTTGGAGAGAGCATCGAGGGGGCATTGACCGGACTTTTCGGCAGCGGGTCTCGAGCGGCTGGAGAAGCCCTCGGGGGAATCTTTTCCGCGCTCGTGCTTGAGGCCGATTTGGAACCTGCTGTCCTTCCTGAGCGGAAGATGAGAGCCATTCTGGGTACGATCTTCGACGCCCTCTTGGGATCACGCGATCAAGCCACTCAAACCAGGAAAACCCGTGAGTAGAGCGTGTTCCAGGGCTCTTTGAGTCTGCGTGAGAACTCCACCCTCTCCAAATTCAGTCCCGTAGAGGCTGCTCTGAGCTTGTCGAAGGGGACGGCCGGACGGCGCAACTGGCTGAATGCGTGGAAGAGCACCTGGACAAGCGAAATCGGGTTGGTGCTGTGGCAGTGCTTCCGTCCATCCACCTCGACCCATGCCAAGCTGGGCCGCCGCCCTTAGATTTGTCATCCCGACCGGAGCGTACCCGGCGCTGGTCGGCTGCCGGCGGAGGAGAAACTCGTTGACCAACTGCGCCAGGCCGGCTACAGCAAAGTAAAGACGAAGAACCTGCCTCCTGGAGACCGGTTCATGTCCTTCCAGGCGTTCGGCGGCTAGTGGCGAAGGTACGCCTGGTCAAAAGTCCTCTTCGTGGATGTTCGTCACTTGTGGAGCCGCTCCCAGCCGAAGGCCGACTGCATTCGCGACTCTTGCGTCCGCCGTCACCCGATCCAGAAGTGCCTGCCTGTCGCGCGGCGGATCGCCAGGATCGATGACCGCGCGGCCAAAATTAACAGCGATATGCTTGCGATCGATCTCGTGGATGATCCGCTTGCAACTCCCTACATCGCTCTTGTAAGCCCCGTCCATCGTGAGCTCAACGGCGATCACACTCAGGTCGGACGTCTGCTGATAGCACTGCTTTTGCAATTCATTGAACGGCAAATCGGGTGAGGGGAAAAGAGGCGGGTCTCCCGGGTACGCATACAGGGCGGTAACCGTGCCGAAGTAAACGCCTTCACCCCCTTGATTCGAGATTTCGAGTACCGAGCCGGTCACTTTGAAAGTAAGTGGGCCGTTTCCGCCCGGATACGCGGCGGCGAGCGCATCCTGCGGAGGCCCGAAGAACTTATCAGCCGCCTCATAAGTCACCATGACGGTTCCTTGTGCGCCCAGAAGAGGATTGTTGTCAAGGAACCAGCGAACCCCGCTGGGCGGCTCTGGCCCGAGATTCAGCAATTCAAAACGGGTGGTGGTTTTAACCTTGAAGGCGAAGGCTGAATATAGTTTGGGCGGGAACCAGCACACACGCATCCAGAGTCCCGTCATCCCGTCGAATGTCTTGATGGCGCTGGTCACTGCCGAATCAAGCCGGGCAAGACGGACGCGCATTCCAAAAGCATGGCCTCGCGCGGTGTAATCCGCATCGTCGTCCGTGAAGTCCATGGAGAAATCCTGCGCCGTGGACGACAACTCCTCGCCGAGATAAACCTGGGCGTTTGTGCCCAACAGATCATCCGGATCAATTATCTCGTCTAAACCGGCAGCCGATTTCATCGCATCTCTGATCGCGCCGCTGATCTGACCCTTGACGTTGGCTGTGATCGCTTTGACTGCGTTGGCCCGGGCTGCAGTGTTCCCCAAACGGGCCAGGCGCCAGGAAAGTATCGAGCTTGTGTCAGGTGGTGAAACCACGCCACCACCCGCGTCTTTAGATAGCTCGGTGTCGTAGCTTCCGTTAATAAGGTTGGTTAACTCCGTTGAAAGTGCCGGGCCGAAAGCCTTCTCGAAGGCGTTGAACCCAGCCTCCGACGTGCTGGGTGCGAAAGCATCCTGATCCCATAACAGCGCGATGATGCCCGCCAAGCCGCTGAACCAGTCTCCCGTTGCCAATAAATCGGGCCGAAGCCTGAATCCGCGAGTACCCAAGGCGGCAGGAATTTTTATGCTTGCGGGCGCATCGACGCTGCCCGTACCGAGAAGAAAAGGTGAGGCCGGCGCGCCCACGAACACTTTGACGTCCAACTTTGGCAACAACGATCCGACCTGAGGCGAGATCGTATCGGCATCCACCTTGAATCCTAGAATCCACATGTAGGGCTCATCGCCGCCTGAATCGTTGGTTGCGCGGCAATCCAATTGGTAGAGCACCAGCGTGACATTTTGTTCGGGCGGTCTCATCGAAGGTTCCGGCCTTTCATGAAAACTGGCTCGCGAGGCATCTGAAAAGGCTGCCCGCGGCAGTGACTTACTTAACCAGTGCGGCCCGGCTAGGATGCCAGACTGCGAGGGTGGCGCAAACGATTCCGGTTTGCTCGCCTAATATGCCTGGCGATGGCAGTCAGCAGCCCTTCAGAGAAGAGTGGTCCGACAATAAGCGGGCTGCTGGACAATTGCTATCCCCTTAATCCACTAAAAACACGCCGAAAAGGGAGCACCGATCGCTCTCCCCATGTCAATACCAGCGTGCGTAGTTAGGAGCCACAGATCGGAGAGACAAAGGGACAGATATAGAGGAGGGCAGCCGCGCGCCGCAGCCTAATCGGCGCTCTTGAGGTTAGAATTGACTTCCGAACTTACAAGTCAGACACGTTAATACGGTGCCCGTAGTTAGGGCAAACATCATTCTGGCACGCCGATTTGACGGAGATGATGGCGTAGCTGCAGCATCGCACGCACAAAGCGCTGATGGTTATTGGAGGCCGAGTCGATCAGATGTCCAAGGACCTGCTTCCGGGACCATCCCCCGGGCAAGGCGGCCCGCATGCTTTCTGATTCAGGAATTTGTCGCAGCCCTGGCTCCGCGGCATCCACCAGACATCGAAGTTGGTCGCTTAGCTCTCTCATCCGCTTGGGCGCAAGTCTAGCAAAGTGGCGAACATCACATTACGGGAGCTGCAGCCCCGAGATAAACATGATCGGGCATGAAACAGTGCGCGGACTACCATCAGATCGCGATTCTGTGAGAAAGGGGCTTATAGCGCTTATGGCGCTTTTAGCGCACTTAAATTTGGAAACGGGGGCCCCACGGTCCCCTGTTTCCGTGCCGGCCGCGGTCCAGCTCGATGCCAAGGTTGTCGTCGACGGCCTACTGCAGGAGATTCTGCCAAGTAAACTCACCCTGGCACGTATTAGCTTAGGTAGAATCGAATCCAAGCTGAACGGAAAAAACCCGCCTGCGCTCAGTGCAGGGTGTAATCCCACATAGGCTCAAAGAGAAAGCGAAGCGTATGTGCCGCACCTTTCTAAGATTTGCGCGCCGAACAGCGTTGTTCGCGTACCTATTGCTCTTTCTGGTTTGCGCTTCTCCGGCCCAGCCACCGTATCGCTTCTTCTCCTGGACCACGGAAAACGGGCTTCCCCAAAACTCAATCCAGGCATTACTGCAAACTCGCGACGGCTATCTATGGATGTCTACGCTGGACGGGTTGGTGCGCTTCGATGGGCTCCATTTTCGAATCTTTAACCGGCAAAATACCCCCGCCCTCACAACCAACGGCTTCTCATTCTTCGCTCTCCTGGAAGACCGGCAAGGCTGCCTCTGGGCCGGGACACTGACCGGCGGCGCGATCCGCTATTGCAACGGCGCCTTTACTTCACTCACTGTAAAGGATGGCCTGCCGAATAACACGGTGGTGCGGATCGATGAAGATGAGGAAGGAACGGTTTGGATCTTCACGAATCCCGGTCTCGCCAAATGGCAGAATGGCCGTTTGATCCGTGTGGCTCCGGAACCTGGTTCACCCTTCAACCCCTACCTAACCGCGTCCAATTACAACATTGGCGCGGATGGCTATTTATTCGGCCTTTGGCGCATGGAAGCGCATGGATGGCAGCGTTTCGCTTACGGGCACTGGTCGCACTTCCCCCTTCCCTTCCCATTGAAGGATCCCGCAAAACTGCATATCTTATCGAGCATCGAAGATTCCCAACACAGGTATTGGTACAAACTGGCCGACACCCCAAACGTGTACTACTGCGTTGATGGCGGCGTACTAACCCAGTACGCGGGCGTTTCTCCCGAAGACTTTGTCACTTACAAAGATCGCCTGGGTAACCTATGGGCAACAAATCCAGCCGGACGCAGCAGGCTTTGGAAGGACGGACATTCCACGGCCCTATCCGGTTTTTCCACTCCATTTATCTTCAGAATGCTGGAAGACCGCGAAGGAACGCTGTGGATCGGTACGGCGAAAGAAGGATTGTATCGCGCAGACCCGCAAGCGATCGCCATGGTTCAACATCCAAATGGCTCGCAATGGAACGTGGTCGAACCCGTGCTGCAAGATCGGGAAGGCAGCATTTGGTTCGGCAGCCGGTTGGGACTCTTTCGCTTGCACAACGGCAAGTACGAGAACTTCTACCACGTCGATCAGGCATTCAAGCGAATGGCCTGGGACAACATCGTATCCGCGATTTATGAGGATCGGGACGGAACGATCTGGGCCGGCACATGGAATGGCCTCTCCAAACGAGAGGGTTCACACCTCGTCTCGGACCCAACCGCCGCGGAGATCCAGGGACGCGTCAACGCCATCCTTCGCGACCGGGCCGGTGATCTATGGGTGGGCGGCGAAAAGGGCTTGTATCGAATTCACGGCGGTCATTGTACGAAAATCGGACGCGCCGATGGCTTGGCGAGCGATAGTCCGTATGTTCAGACGATCTTTGAGGATCACCTTGGCACCCTCTGGATCGGAACCGCAAGCGGCCTGGAGCGCCTGGATAGCGGACGCTTTTCCATGCTCCCCGCGGCAGCGGGTTTGAGTATCACGGCGCTGCATGAAGATGCGGTTGGGGTGCTCTGGATCGGGACTTACGATACCGGATTGGCCAGGCTGGACGGCGAAACTTTCACCCGCTATACCGAGAAGGACGGGCTCTTCAACAACGGAGTATTTCAGATTCTGGAAGATGACCAGGGCTTCCTGTGGCTGAGCAGTCACCTGGGCATCTACCGTATCAAGAAGCAGGACTTGAACGACTTTTCGGCTGGCCGTATTTCCCTCATCACCTCCTCCCATTTTGGTAAGGGGGATGGCCTGCTTAGCGTTGAGTGCAGCAGTCAAGGCCAGCCCACCGGTTTCAGAGCACGCGATGGCCAACTCTGGTTCCCGACCACGCAGGGGTTAGCAGTGGTCGATACGAAAGCAGTTAAGTTCAATCGGCAGCCGCCCCCAGTCGTTATTGAAGAACTGACCGTGGACGGGCATGCGGCGAATTTTCACGCCGGCGTGAAGGTCAAGCCGGGACAGGAGAATCTGGAGATTCAATACACGGCGCTAAGCCTGGTCAAGTCGCAGCAGATTCGTTTTCGCTACAGGCTGGATGGCTTAGACCCCAATTGGATCAATGCGGGCGGCCGGCGTACAGCCTATTATTCCCGCATTCCTCCAGGCTCTTATACCTTCCGTGTGATCGCAGCGAATAGCGATGGAATTTGGAATGTGGAAGGGGCACGCCTGTCGGTGCAGGTCTTGCCACCGTTCTATAGCACCTGGTGGTTTCGCCTGTTGAGCGCTTTCATCCTGGTCGCGTTGGTTTACTTGATATGGCGGCAAAGGACCGCACAGTGGGAACGGAGGCAAGCCACACAGCGAGCCTTTTCGCGAGAGTTGCTGGCGTCTCAAGAGCGTGAACGAAAACGCATCGCTGCGGAATTACACGACAGCATCGGACAACGGCTGGTCGTGATCAAAAACCTGGCTCTCCTTCGGCTGCAGAATTTGAATGGGAACCTGGTCGAACGGGAACAGGTCGAAGAGATCTGCACCGAAGCATCTTCGGCCATTACTGAAGTACGAGAGATCTCTCATGATTTGCGGCCTTATCAATTGGACCGCCTGGGCCTGACCAAGGCTCTGCGCTCCATGGTCGAGAGCGTCGGCAAGGCTTCGACAACAGTATTTTCGGCTTCGATCGACGACATCGACGATCTCTTTACGCCCGAGTTTCAGATCGGCTTTTATCGGATTACGCAGGAATGTCTTAGTAACATTCTCAAGCACGCAGATGCCAGTGAAGCTAATGTTGTTGTGCGGCGCAGTGGCACTCGTCTCCAACTCTCGGTGAGTGATAACGGCAAGGGTTTCACGACCAGCGGAGCTAATACTGAGGGGCGCAAGGGCGGCTTCGGGCTGATCAATATTTCCGAGCGGGTGCAATTGTTTGCCGGCAAATTAGAAATCCAATCGGTTCCCATGAAGGGCGCTACAATCAACATCGACATCGATACTAAGGGGCTGCACGATGGCCGCTGAAATCCGTATTGCGATTGCCGACGATCACCCACTTCTACGCAAGGGGCTCCGCCAGGTACTTGAAGCCGATGCGAACATAAAAGTGGTCCTGGAGGCAGGCGATGGCGAAGCGTTGCTCTCGCAGATTGAACCAAGCCGGACCCAAATCGCAATCGTCGATATCGACATGCCCAAACAAGACGGCTTCGCGGTAGCAAAGGAAATCCACAAAAGAAAAATTCCCGTCGATGTGGCCTTTCTCACCATCCACGAAGAGGAGGCTATCTTCCATGCCGCGATGGATCTGGGGATAAGGGGCTACATCCTCAAGGACAGTGCCCTCATCGAAATTACCGAAGCTATCCACACCCTTGCGGCGGGGCAATTTTACGTGAGCCACCCGCTTGTTGCTTACCTGCTCCATCGCCGCAACCGATCGCAGGCTTTGCTGGAAACTGAACCCGGGCTCAAAGGTTTAACGGCGTCCGAACGCAGGATTCTGCATATGATCGCCGAAAATAAATCGAGCAAAGAGATCGGCGCAGAACTCTTCATTCACTACCGCACTGTCGAGAACCACCGGGTTAATATTTGCCAGAAGCTCGGCCTCCGGGGAACCAATAGCCTGCTGCGATTTGCGCTTCATCACAAATCCGAGTTATAGCCCAGGAGGCTATGGAGTCTGCGTGAGAACCCTCACTGACTGCGGCTCTGTGCGGCACGGCTCAAGCCGTGCCCTTCGTATTTTCCGCAAGAAAAAGCCCCCGTAACGACCGCCGGATACCCCACAGTAACCCTGTCTTGGCCTTAAACAGTCCGGAATACCCGTGCGCTAGCACACAGACGAATTGTGTGTTTGCCGCTATTTCCTTTTGCAGGCACAGAGCTTAATGTTCGAGCCATGGTGATCCCTCGGCGATGAAGGTCCTTCTGGTAGAACAAAATAGTGCCGTGCGTGGCTTCATCCGGCAGTTGGTGGCGTCGCCCGGGACCTGGATCCAGGAGTGCGTCGGTAGCTCTGACGCAATAGTAGCTTATGTGGCCAGCCGGCCAGATCTCGTGATTATGGACATCGGCAGGAAGGACCAGGATGGAATTGCAGCATGCAGGCAGATCAAGGCAATGGATCCGGGGGCGAGGATTGTTCTCGTTTCCGACTATGACGACGCCGCCATGCGTGAGAGCGCGCGGCATGCAGGCGCATGTGGGTATGTGCTTAAAGACAACCTCCTCGAGGTGAGAGGTTTGCTGAGTGTATTTCCCGCGCGGGACTGACAATTCAGAAAGGGCGATGGATCGCACCATAAGCGCAGCGCGGTAAACCAATGGAGAATCTATGATTCTGAAACAGTACTACCTGGGA
Organism: uncultured Acidobacteriaceae bacterium; assembly: GCA_963746595.1. Lineage (GTDB taxonomy): Bacteria > Acidobacteriota > Terriglobia > Terriglobales > Acidobacteriaceae > PALSA-350. The sequence goes on along the minus strand of CAVVBS010000002.1, from coordinate 7,934 downwards.
TGCCTGGCCCACGCGTCTTATCTGCTTGGAGACGAGGCCAGTTCGACCGCTATCATTGTCGATCCTCAGCGCGACATTCAGCAGTACCTGGACGACGCCGAGCGATTCGGCCTTCAGATCCGCCACGTCTTCCTAACCCACTTCCACGCCGACTTCGTCGCCGGCCATCTGGAACTGCGCGACCGTTGCGGCGCGACCATCCATCTGGGTTCCCGCGCACAGGCGGAATACGCCTTCGTAGCCATGCAGGACGGTAATACGCTCGACTTCCCGGGTCTGCGCCTACAGGTCCTCGAGACCCCCGGCCACACCATCGAGTCCATCTCGATCCTGGTGTTCGATCTCCGGGAGGACCGGGCAAAACCTTACGCCGTGCTTACGGGCGACACGTTGTTCATCGGCGATGTTGGCCGCCCCGACCTGCGCGCTTCGCTCGGATGGACGGCAAGCGACCTCGGCGCCCACCTTTACGACTCACTCCACAGCCAACTCCTGACGCTTCCGGACGAAACCCTGGTCTACCCTGCGCACGGCGCCGGCTCTCTTTGCGGCAAGAAGCTTTCCAAGGAGACCGTCTCTTCCCTTGGAGATCAGCGGCGCTTGAATTATGCCCTGCAGCCGATGTCAAAAGAGGAATTCATTCGCCTCGTCACGGCCGACCAACCCGACGCCCCACCATACTTCACCTACGATGCCATCCTCAACACTCGTGAGCACGCAACCCTGGACAAGAATCTCGAGCAGGTTCTTCACCCCGTCGATCTCGCCGAGCTGCTTCGGATGGGGGATGCGGGCGCTCATATCCTCGACGTGCGTGACGCCGCCGAATATGCCAACGGACACCTCGCCGGCAGCATCAACATCGGGCTCGGCGGGCAGTTTGCCACCTGGGCCGGCACGCTCCTTGATCGCGCCAAGCCCATCGCCATCATCGCAGAGCCCGGACGCGAGCATGAAGCTACCGTGCGTCTGGGCCGGATCGGTTTCGATCACGTCAAAGGCTATCTGCAAGGGGGCATGCAAGCGCTCACCGGCAGACCGGACCTGGTGTGGCAGACCGACCGGATGACCGCCGCCATGGTCGCGGAAGAGATGGCGAGCACCGATCCGCCTCTGTTGCTGGATGTCAGGAATTTGCGCGAGTGGACGACCAGGCACATTGACGGCAGCGTGAATGTGCCGCTCAACCAGTTGCAGGAGCGCATCGCCGAAATCCCACGCAACCGCCAGATTATCGTGCATTGCGCGGGCGGCTACCGGTCTTCGATTGCCGCCAGCATCCTGCATCAATATGGAATCACCCATTTGATCGAGATGGCAGGTGGCCTCGCGGCCTGGGACGCCGCTCCCCCCAACATCGCTCCTGCTGCCCACTGATTCTTAGCATTACCAACGTTCCATCACCAAAGGAGACAAGAAATGAGCTTACGAATTAACGACGAAGCCCCTGATTTTTCCGCTGAGACCACCCAGGGCGCTATTCACTTCCACGAATGGATCGGCAATGGCTGGGCCATTCTGTTTTCCCACCCAAAGGACTTTACTCCGGTTTGCACCACCGAACTTGGCTACATGGCTGGTTTGCAGCCCGAATTCGCCAAGCGAAACTGCAAGATCGTCGGGCTGAGTGTCGACCCGGTGAGCAGTCACGGAAAATGGGCAACCGACATAGAAGAGACGCAAGGCCACCGCGTGAATTACCCGATGATCGGCGACCCGGAACTCAAAGTCGCAAAACTCTACGACATGCTGCCTGCGGATGCGGGAACCACGTCCGAGGGTCGCACGGCGGCGACCAATGCCACGGTGCGCACCGTGTTTCTGATCGGCCCCGACAAGAAGATCAAGCTGATGCTCGTTTACCCCATGAGCACAGGACGCAACTTTGACGAAGTCTTGCGGGTTCTCGATTCGATTCAGCTCACGGCTGCCCACAAGGTGGCAACACCGGTGAACTGGAAGCACGGCGAAGATGTGATCATCGTTCCGGCGGTATCGGACGAGGAAGCGAAGCAGAAATATCCCGGCGGCTGGAAAGCGCCTAAGCCCTACCTTCGGTTCGTTGCCCAGCCGAGCTAGAGCGCTCCCGATCATGTTGTAATGTGCAGGCGTTCCAACAAAGAACGCCTGCGCATAGCTACTCTCAACGGAGGGAAAACACGATGCCAACGATCGAACCTGAGATTTGGAAGAGCGCGAGACTCACCATCGAACGCGGCAAAAACGAAACGCACGGCACGGTCTTTCGATTCTCCGGGCCGTTGACCACGCGGGATATGTACAGCTCTCTGTCTCCTGATGCCTTTCGCAACATCTTCGAATCGGCGCCGGGCGATGAGCCCCCACCGGCACACACCTTTGACCTGAATGGAGTTCCCTATATGGATTCGACCGGCCTGGGCATGTTGGCCAGCCATTACGCCCGGTGTCAGAGCAAAGGGATCCGACTGATCATTACAGGCGTGAACCCCCGTGTTCAGGAATTGTTCAGGCTCACCGGAATGGAGAAAGTGCTTCCAATCGCCTCAAGTTAGAAGCTAGAGTAGGCTGGGCAGAAAAGTTCGTCATCCCTGACCAGGTCCAAGACAGCATTATGTCCGAATTGCCGACAACCCTGGCGACGTCTGGAGGCAAAATATGAAAGCGTCTGTGCTTTATCGAGTCGCCGCTGTTCTTATGCTGCTTTTTGATGTCGGACACACCGCTGGTTTTCCATGGTCTGATCCCAAATGGGGAGTAGATCTAGGCTCGATGCGGTCAACTCACTTCGACATCCTGGGATTTAGCCGGACTTATTGGGACTTCTACATCGGCTTCGGACTCTTTGTCACCGTGTTTCTTCTACTCGCGGTGGTACTAGCGTGGCAACTAGGCGGCCTTCCGGCAGAGACTTTGGCGATGATGCGCGGCGTCGCGTGGGCGCTCCCCCTTTGCTTTGCCGCCCTCACGGTCTTGAGCTGGAGATACTTCTTCATCATCCCTATTGTTTTCTCAATCGTCATAACGGTGTGTTTGATCACCGCAGTTTGGCATTCAGCGAAGCCACTGCGAAGCCGTTAGGTGCGGCTGCGTGAGCCCAGTCTGCCATTTCAGGATGAGATTGCCACACATGCGATTGGATGGAGGCGCGGGATGGAATTAAACCACCAAGTAAGGCTCTGCAGACCCTTCCCGTTTCGTTTCGGGTTCCGCGCCATCTCTCACAATATTAGTTGCAAGCGGGGTAGAACAAATTCGAGCTGCGATTCTCCGTGTTCCATTTCATAAAGTCCCTCCCCCGAAAGAATCGATGAAAAAGATCCTGAAGAATCGCGGCTTGAAAAGAGCATACTGCCTGCGACGAGCGCTGCTATAGATCTTGAGTAATCGAGAGGGGACCTGTAGTAACTGAAGGTAGTAATGCTGGATGAATGAATCGACGCACGCCGTCAGATCCATAAAGATCCATCGCCTTGCCGGTTTACGATTGGTAGAGAAAATGATGAACGAGACTATTCACTTCTTTACCCCCACTAAAGAATCCGCCTCTGCCCTCGGCTTGATGGCACGTCATGCGTTCTCCGACGCATTTGCGCACCTGTACGATCCGGCTCCATTCCTGCAATTCCTGGATGAAGCCTATGGGCCACGTGGCAAGATGGAGCGCGATTTCGCCGATCCTTCCATTCGCTGGCGAGTCGCAGCCATCGACAACCAGCCAATCGGGTATGCCAAGCTCTCTCCCTTGGTAGCTCCTGCCCCGGCGCCGCAACCAGGGGCGATGGAGTTGCAGCAGATCTACGTCCTTACACCATGGCACGGACGGGGTGTGGCAGAGCAACTGATGGGCTGGGCGATTGATGCAGCACGCGCTGAAGGCGCACCCGAAATCTATTTGACCGTGTTCGATCACAATGCCCGCGCAAAGCGCTTCTACACCCGCCACGGTTTCTCTGAAGTGGGGCATTGCACCTTCAAGCTAGGGGACCGCGTCGACGACGACCGCGTCTGGCGGAAGCCCTTGCATGTGTAGAGCTAGAGCCTATGGAGCTGGACAGGCGCGTTGGAGACTTTCCGGTCTTCCGGTTCCGGACGGATCACGGGTAGTCTCGAAGCGACTCCTGCGAATCGAGAATGAACGCGTGGCCGAAGCAACCTCGGTGACAGGCCTACCATGCGGACATGGCCGATTCTCGGGGGAACGCGCTTCACCAGCTTCAGGTTTTCGTGCACCCCGCACGTGAAACAGGTGGACCAGATCGCAGCCTTGCTGCCTGACACACCATCATCGGAGTAACGGCGTTATACCGTGTCGGCGCGGCAGACGGGCGCGTAAGCTGTAGCCATGACGAACCCAATTCTCGGTGCGGGCCTGCACAGCATCGGCGCGTTCAGCTCCGCGTTGTGTTACACCCCGCAGAAGAAGACGAAGTCCTGGTCTTGGCAGACCTATTGGATGGCTCAGGCGGCGGTATGTTGGCTGATCTTGCCCGTCGTGGTCGCCGCCTTGACTACGCCTCATCTTCGCTCGGTGCTTCGCGAATCTCCGCACGATGCCATGGTGCGCTCATTTTTGCTCGGTTTGTGCTATGGGGTCGGGGGAACAGCTTTTGGGGTAGCGATCCGCTACCTCGGGTTCTCGATGACGTACGCGCTCTCGATCGGAATTTCCTGCATCCTGGGGACGCTTCTACCTCCGCTGTTGGCAAGCCAACTTGGCGGCCTGTTGCAGCGGACGGGAAGCGTATGGGTTTTCTCTGGAATCGCGATCGCAACGGTTGGCATTTTTGCCTCTGGAATCGCTGGAAAACTGCGTGACACGGATCAGGCGGGATCGACAACAGTAGCTGTTGCGGAACGTCCTGGCTTGGCGAAGGGTCTACTTTTCGCCGTGGTTGCCGGTGTGCTTTCTGCAGTCTTCGGTTTGGCTTTGGCGTCGGGACAGCCCATCGCAGATGTCGCTGCAAAATATGGTGCCGGAAAATTTCAGGGTAATGTCATTCTGATCTTCGCCTGCGGAGGAGCTTTTGTCAGCACTGCGATTTTTTGCCTATACCTTCACTGGAAACACGGCTCGCTGCGCGAATATATGTCTTTTGCCGACGGCCCGGCCCGCAACCTTCTGGCCGCGAATTTCGGGCTTGCCGTAGTTACGGGCTTGCTGTGGTATGGGCAGTTCTTCTTCTATGGCATGGCACACACCTACATGGGGCTGTACCGGTTCACCAGCTGGGCTCTACACATGTCGATGCTGGTGCTTTTTAGCGCCTTCGTGGGGGTTTTCTTGAAGGAGTGGAAAGGCTGTCGCCGTAGTACTCACCTGGCCTTATTTAGCTCCTTCGCAGCGTTGGTCATCGCGGTTGTTTTTATCACTTATGGCAGCTACCTGGGCGGAGGGTAGAGGCCAGGACTTTCCGCACCTGGAAACCCATCGCGAACTCTTGACCTCTTCAACGCATGACATTCGTTTTTCCATCTCCTTTTAATGCAAAATTTCCCGTATGCTTGTCGGGCATCGAATTCCGGAGGTTGCCCGATGTACATACAAGATGAATTGATAGCCGAATACGATCGTGAACTTGTCTCGACACGAAAAATGCTGGATTCGATCCCAGCCGACGCCGATCTGAACTGGAAGGCCAACCCGAAATCCATGACGTTGGGCCGTCTTGCTGCTCACGTCGCAGAAACGGCGGGAGAATGGGGCGTCAACACTCTATCCCAAAACGGCTTGAACTTCGATATGGCCAGCTACAAGCCCTGGCAGCCAACAAGCAAAGCTGAAATCTTGGAGAAGTTCGACAAAGATACGTCAAAAGCAAAGCAGATTCTCGCAAATCTCGATCCAGCCAAATGGACAGACAACTGGAAGATGACGGCCGGCGACCAGGTATGGATCGACGATTCGCGCTATGTCGTCTTCCGCACCTGGGCGCTTAACCACCTCATCCATCACCGTGCCCAGTTGGGCCGCGACCTACGTACCCTCGGCGCTCCGATCCCGGGCATGTACGGTCCCTCAGCCGACGAGCGCTGAGAGAAAGCGTCTCATCCTGTAACCAGACTGTGAGAGCCATGGTGCCCCTGCAGCAGCCAAGTTACGTTCCTTTTGTTCAAGAGAATGAAAGACAAGGACCTCTACCGGCGAGCCACCACCAGTAGAAACATCGGCCGCTCGCGTTCCTCGGTCAACTCCGGCCTGATCTCGATTTGGTTGGCCGTCGGTCCCCATTCCTCGACATGGCTGATCGTGAAGCCGAGTTGGATGAGCACATTCAGAGTGGTCCCGATCGTTCGATGCTGCTTGATGACTCCTTTAATAAGCCACTCCGTCGTGCGGGGACCTTCCACGCTGTAGCTATCGATAGGCCACGTTTTGCGACCGCTTCCATCAACCAGCCAGCCCGGGTTCGTGGGCGCCGTATAAATCGGGTGCTCGATCGAAAAGACCAGTTGACCACCGGGAACGAGGGCCTGGTGTACCGTGGCCAGCAGCCGGCCCAAATTCTCGATGTAATGCAGCGCCAGGGAGCTGTAAGCCAGATCAATGGACGCTGCCGGCAGCTCGAGGACTTCCAGATCCGATCTGGTGTAGGTTATTCCAGCATCCGACGTGGCGGCCTTGGCCTTCGCCAACATCTTTTCGGATACATCGAGACCGAGTACGCAGGCAGCCCCTTGCTGGCGGGCCCAGCGGCAAAACCAACCGAAGCCGCAGCCCAGGTCCACAACCCGCAGGCCACGCAGGTCAGGAAGTAATGCCCGCAGCGCCGGCCACTCCACCGCCCCAAGCAGACCTTGAACCGATCGGCTGAGCTGGCTATAACCTTCGAAGAACTCCTGGACATCGTAGATATTCTGGGTCATCGTACCGCCTTGTTTGCTTCCTGATTTACTCACGGCGCTGACGGAAGATGGCACGAGGCTTGCCCGAAGACATATTTCCATCCCGCAGGGGTCTTCACATAGGTATCACTTAACCACAGCTTACGAAACGACAGATCGAACCACGGCGTCCTGCAAGCTTGCCCCGCAAAGGAGCTTATCGTACTGCGTTCGTTACCCGGCGAACAATGCGTTGGCAAGGCCGAACAATCCATCGCGGCCTTGAACACTCAGGGCCGCGGCATCCGGTGCTATCCTTTGCCCATGAATTGCACCGTGATCGATTTGCTTCGTTCCCTCGTTCGCCACCAGGTGTGGGCAGATGAGGCCCTGCTGGAAGCGGTACAAGCCCATGCGGAATCTCTGCGTGATCAAAACCTGTACAAAGTTCTGCACCATATCGTCATGGTGCAAAGAGTCTTCCTGGCCTTCTTCCATGAGCGGCCATTCGACCGCGCGAAAGAGTCCCAACTCCCCGAATCGTTCGATCAATTAGTGCAGCTCTTCCGAGACACACACAGGGAGGAACTCGCCTTCGTCGACGGGTTGACGGAAGGCGAACTTGAGCGGCGATTCGATTTAACTTTTTTGAAGTCACGTCCTACTGTTGCCGAGGGCCTGACGCAGGTCGTTATGCACAGCCAGAACCATCGCGGACAGTGCCTCACCAAGATTCGCGAGAACGGCGGAAAGCCACCCACGCTCGATTACATCAAATGGGCCAAAAATCAACAGACGGATGGGAGCCATTCGACGCCACCTAGTCCGGCCCCATAAAGGCTCTCCTTGACCGGAAAGGAGACGCGGGTGTACTCTCCTTTTTCAACTAGGAGAGAGGATGCCCAATCTCGTCGATCTGCCGCAGGGCGCGCTGGAAATACTCATCCTCAAAGCGATTTCTCTCGGGCCGTTGCATGGATATGGCATCCTGCTCCGCATTCAGCAGATTTCCGGAGATCGCCTGGAGATCCAGCAGGGCTCCTTTTATCCCGCCATCTACCGGATGGAGAGCCGCGGCTGGATCAAGGGTGAATGGGGCGAGTCGGAAAACAACCGGCGTGCAAAGTTCT
>CAVVBS010000001.1:5000-496032 GCA_963746595.1 uncultured Acidobacteriaceae bacterium | reverse complement strand
TCACCGTGGATGTTCGTCTGTAAGTTGAGGTCCGGCTGTAGTATGATGGCCGCCATGCGGCCGGTATTGGTATTTCTTTTGGCATCCGGCGCGCTCTTGGCACAACACAGCTACACCGCCGCCGACATCGAAGACGGCAGCCGACTTTACCGCCTCCATTGCGTTAACTGTCATGGCGCCGATGGCAACGCCCTCCCCAACGCCGATCTCAGCAAGGGCAAGTTCCGTCACGCACCCAACGGCACCGAAAGCGAACTGATCACGATTATGGAGAAAGGCATCCCCGGCACGGCCATGCCGCCCAACGAATCGTTCAACGATTTCCAAGCAGCCACTATCGTCGCCTACCTGCACTCGTTCGCTGACAACCCGTCCCATCGATCGGGCTTAGTGGGCGATTCGGTTCGCGGTAAAGAACTGTTCGATCGCAAAGGCGGATGCCTGGCCTGCCATCGGGTTAATAACGAGGGCTCGCGATTAGGACCCAACCTCAGCCTCATCGGCGCGAATCGCCGCACCGTGGAATTGGAGCATTCAATCATCGATCCGAACGTTCAAGCAGCGCCGCAGAATCGTTCCGTCCGCGTGGTGACTAAAGACGGAACTACGGTCACCGGACGCCTGCTCAACATCGACACCTTCACCATCCAGCTTTTGGATTCGAACGAAAATCTTCGCTCGTTTTCTAGAGCGGACCTGCGCGAGTCTACCGTTCTCGACAAGTCGTCGATGCCTTCCTATAAAGACAAGCTTTCGCCTCAAGAGATCGCCGACGTTGTCAGCTACCTGGCTTCGTTAAAGGGCATCGACCAGCAGTAACGCGACGCGCGTCAGGAACTCTTCAGCTCCACGCTGATCAGATGAATCTCAGATCCCGATACGTTCTCCACCGAGTGCGGCGGAAGACATTCGATCCAAGTTCCAGCCGAAGCCGTCAACATCCCCGGCACGCTGCGGCTGTCGAACAGGACCTTGCCTTCCCCGTCGCGGCGCACGAAATCGCCTGCCGCGATGGTGTAGTAAATCGCCGGCCAGCGATGGGTGTGTACCGGCACAATATCGCCCGCGGGAATCCGCGTGTCGAGCACGCGAACGCGATCGTTTTCGAGCACCAGCCGGTGATATTGGGGCGCGGCGATCATCGCGTCCAGCGAATCCGGCCACGGCCAAGAGCTTTTTTCTCAGCTGAGCTGCCATCGGCCTCTACTTCACCTTCACGTCGGCGGCGCCACCTTTGTCTTTGGTGTAGTGCTTCACGTCCTGATTGCCTTCGATGCAGCCAAACTCCATCTGCTCGTACTTGGTATCGCTCGACTTATACAGTTCCATCTCCATCTTGAACGGCCTGGTCAGCACTTTCGGATCTTCCACTGTCGCTTCGTATTTGATGGTGTTGGAATCCACGGGAGTGAAGCGCTCCACCACGTGCTCGGCGTCGCTATGAAAATTGCCCACCGTGTCGAACCAGGTGCGATCGTTCAGATTGGTGGTGTCCACCACCAGCGTGTCGCCTTCCCAGTGCCCCACCGAATCCCCCTGGAACAATTTGATGCTGGCGGGGATATGCGGCCGTCCATCGGTGGGAATGATGCGATAGGCGTGCATGAACTCCCAAGTCAGCACGACGTAATTCGCGGGCTGGAAAATCTGAAATCCAAACTGCACGTACATCTGTTTCGGCACGCCCGATTCGTAGCAATGCAGCTCCGGTTCGTCCGCCAGATGGTGTTCAAACAAGTCCTGGGCGTTGGCCTTGGCCGCCGGCTGTATACGGAATGAATCCGTCGGCGGGATCCACGATCGCGCCTTTGCCGGGACCGAAGAAAGGCCGCCGGCCGTTGGGATGATTCTGCAATTCAAATACCGCTCCGCCATTGTTCGCGGCGTTCCAGAAACCCTGCATGTCGGGATGGCCATCGGGAAGATGTTGCACCGGTCCGCCTGGTTTGTGCGGCGGACCGCCGAAGAACGACTGGCACCCCGCCGCTGCCGAGCGCCTGGTGGCGGCGCGGGAGGCTGAGCGAAGACGATACACCCGGCAACAGCGTGACTGCGAGCACGAAACCAAGAAAACGGCCGCATCTTCATTTGCCACCGCCCTTCGCGCTTCATCCGCATAAGCCTGGCACTCATATTCCAAAACGCGGAAATTCGGCTCGGTGTGGCGATACAGCGGAATGCTGATTTTCCAGGGCTGCGTAAACACTTCCGGATCTTCGATGGTGGCTTCGTACTGCAGCGTGTCCGGCCCGGTGCGCGTGTAGCGCTCCACTACGTGCAGTTTATCGCTGTGATAATCGCCCGAGGCGTCAAACCAGGTCTGGTCGTTGAAGTCGGTGACGTCCACCACCAGCGAATCGCCATCCCAATGGCCGCGCGAGTCGCCATTCCACCAATCCAGACCATCCAGATGCTGGGTGCCATTGGTAAAAATGGTGCGATAGTTGTGAATATATTCGTAAGCAATCAGCGTATATTTTGGAGTTTCAAAGATCTGAAAAGGATAATCCATGTATGTAATACGGGGAACGCCCGGCATGTAGCATTTATTCAGCGTGTCCAGCGCGCGTCCCGATTCTTGAAATTTTCCTCGCCGCTTCGCCAACGCTTCTGGCTTATAGGGAATCTTCCCATCCGCCGGTTGCACGACGATGCTTCTCCCCGGCGGAATCCCCAGTGCGCCGGCATGATCCTGCACGTCAAACGCGGCCGTGGTGTTGCGAACCTGCCAAATGCCTTGCAAGATCGGGCAGCCCATCGGGAGTGCGCGGCACTTTGTACGCAGCACGCGCCATGGAATTTTGCGCTTGCGCCGGCTGCGGCGCTCCCCAAGATAGCGCCAGGAACGCCAGCTGCCAGTCGAATCCACCAACGAATTTCTCATCATTCTCCTGTCGAAAAAACCTCGATACCCTGTCGATGCTATTGCTGTCTTTGGGCGGCGCTGGAGCCGCTGGGCGGTAGCGCGTCGGCGTTGCCCGCAAACATGCGGCGGCCATCGGCGGTCTTCACAGACCGCGTCCACATACTGGAGGTTCCGTCCTTGGCCTGAAATCCTTCAATCTCGATCTCCTGGCCGGGTTTCAGCGAATCCTTGCGCCATCCCTGCCGGTACAAACTGTTGGGCGGCAGCGCTTCGCACGACCAGGTTGTCACTTTGCCGTCCGCGTCGGTGACATCAATCAGGATCTGCGAATGCGGATTCACCCAGTCCATCCTGACGAACTTGCCCTTGAGCGTGACGGGCTTGCTCACGTCGAACTCGGCTGCGAACGAATGGTGCGCCAGGACGGGCAGCGCCGCCAGGAAAAATCCAAGACCCGCACCCAGAACCACGGACTTCACCTTCATAACGAAAACTCTCCAAAATACATTCTGTCAAACAAGTCGCTCCCTAACGGTCGCGGAATCTTCTGAACCGCGCACGTCAGTAAGCGTATCTTGGCACTACTGCCACGGGCTGCTACCGAGCGAATCTTATAACGGCCCCCGCGCGTAAGTCAACTGATGTATTAGGTTTTACAAGTCCTCCATCCGCAGTTGGGTGTCGGCGTGCTTCCATCCTTCCTGAAACTCTTTGCGGACTTCGCCCTCTTCAGCGCTCTTGCCCTGCGCGTGCAGGCATTCGGCCAACCCGAAGAGCGCGCGCGGATTTCTGGCGTGCTCTTCCAGTTCCTGCCGAAACACGAGTTCCGCGTCCCTGGCGCGGCCGTCGAGAAATAAAACCGCTCCCAGCGATTCTCTCGGCGGCAAGTACCAATCCGGCGGCTCATCGTAGTTCAACGCATCCTCGGCCTGCGGCGGCTTTGGTCAATAGCGACGCTGCCTGCTGGTAGTCGCGATGGCTGCGCGCGATGCTGGCATCCAACATCCAAGTCGCAATCTCGAAAATCTGCCCGGCAGTGTTGTATCCGAAGCCTTCTTTGGCGGGAATCGCTTTCACTTCCTCTACGAACGCCGCGCGTTCAGCGGCCGCTTTCTCGGCTTGGCCTTGGCCGTTGTAAGCCATTGCGCGCGCGAAGCGCCACAACGCGTGTGCCTGGTCCCACTTTTTGTCCGGCTCGGGAAGCTGTTCGATCTCCGCCCAACGGTGGAAGCGCACCAGAACGAATGTCTGCGTCGGCAAAAACGATTGTGCCTCCGGATGTTCTTTCATCATCGGCGTGATTCCCTCGGTGATTTTCGCGGCTACGCGATTGGCGTCCGCAAAATCGCCTTCCATGCTGCTGCTCACTACCAGGAAATGCATGTTGTGGGTGTAGTACATCATCGAGTACATGGTTTGGACGTTGTACTTGTTGATATAGCCCTGATCCGCGCCCATGGCCTGCTTATTCGACACCGACGCGGCATGATAGTCGCCCGTCCGAATGTAGATGTGCGCCGGCATGTGCACCAGATGGCCCGCGCCAGGAGCCAGGTCCGCCATTCTCCGCGCACTGGCCATGGCCTTTTCCGGATGTGGCGACTCTTCCTCCACGTGAATATAAAAGTGATTCGCGCCGATGTTGTCCGGATCGCGCTTCAGCACCGACTCCAGCGCTTCCACGGCTTCCATGGTGCCCTCTTCAGGTTGGCCGTCCCGCTTCCAAAGCATCCAGGCGTGCAGCTCCATGGCCGCATCGGCGAACAGCACCGCCGCATCCAGATCGTCGGGATAGCGCTTCATCATGGCGCGCATCGCGTCGCGATAATTCGTCCCCAGCTTTTTCTGATCCACCTTCGGCTGTGCGGAAACGCGCTTGGCCATCGCGTGAATATAGGCCCGCTCGCTGGCGCTGGCGCCACGCTCCAAAGCCTGCGCCTTTTTCATCGCCTCCGATGCGATCTTTTCGCGGCTCGCATCGATCTCCCACTCGTTATAATTGGGCCCTCGTGCCAGCGCGATGCCCCAATACGCCATGGCGCACTTGGGGTCCAGCTTCGCGGCATACTCAAACGAGCGCGCAGCTTCGTCGTGGTTGAACGCATACACCAGCGTGAGGCCCTGGTCGAAATAGCGCTGCGCGAGAGGATTCGACGTGGTGATGGGATGATGCAGATGGCCCAGGCCAACCAGCAGCGGCGCAGGCCCTGTGTCCGGCGCTGCGGCGCTGTGATCGTGCTGCTGGCATAGCGCCGAACACACGAATAGAAACGCGATCCCCGTTGAGATTTTGACCATTACGTTTATTCTAGCCAGCCCACGAAGGTGCGGCTGCAGTACTCACGTGGCGCGCGCTTGCGGCTATTCGCTACACTAACTCGCCCAACATCGCGCGATCGAAAGGCCGCAACTCGCTCAGCGCGCCCCGCCGCACAATCCCGGGCCAGGCAGGATTCACAATCAACGAGCGGCCAATTGCCACCAAATCGAATTCGTCACGGTCCAGCCGCTCCAGCAAACTGTCGATACTCGTTACGCCCGCCTGTACCGGTGCCGCCGAACGACGTCATCACATCTTCGTTCAAGGTCACCGATCCCACCGTAATCACCGGCTTGCCCGTGAGCTTCTTCGTCCAACCGGCCAGATTCAGATCGCTGCCGGCAAACTCGGGCTCCCAGAAGCGCCGTGTCGAACAATGAAACGCGTCCACGCCCGCATCCACCAGCGGCCGCAGAAATCGTTCCAGTTCCTCGGGAGTTCGCACCAGCTTCGCTTCAAAATCCTGCAATTTCCATTGGGAGAATCGAAGAACCACCGGAAACTGGGGCCCCACGCGGCGCCGCACTTCTGCGATGGTGTCGGCCGCGAAACGCGTGCGCGACACCAGATCGCCGCCATACCGATCGGTGCGTTGGTTGGTCCCTTCCCAGAAAAACTGATCGAGTAAATATCCATGCGCGCCGTGTAACTCCACGCCATCGAAGCCTGACGCCTGCGCATCGCTGGCGCCCTTGGCGAACGCGTCGATCACTGCGTCGATATCGGCCTGCGTCATTGACTCACCGGTCTTCTCGCCCGGTTTTGAAAATCCTGAAGGACCGATGGGCCGCAGTCCCTCGCGCGGCTGCAGTCCCGGCAAAACCACCATGCCGACGTGCCAAAGTTGTGGAAAGATGAGGCCCCCAGCGGCGTGAACCTCGTCGGCCACTCGCCGCCATCCGACACCAGGGGTCGAAACCGCCTGCTCGCCATAAAAGCGCGGGACGTTCGGATCGAAGCCCGCCGCCGGATGATCGGGGTAAGTGCCCTCTGTAATAATCAGCCCAACACCACCTTCGGCGCGACGCCGATAATAAGCAGCCACATCCGCGCCCGGCACACCACCCGGTGAATGGGACCGCGTCATGGGCGCCATCGCAATTCGATTCGGAAGCGTCAGACCTTTCAATTGAAACGGCCGGAACAGCGCCTCGGTGGAACGATTCATGATTAGCGGCGCATCCGGTGAGAGATCGGGCGGCGCGGGCGTGGTCATGGAACTAGTGTACTCAAGCGACCGATTCGGATTGAGCATGCCGGATCACGCTTATTCGTATCTCAAAGCCACCATCGGATCCAGCCTGAAGGCGCGCCGCGCGGGAAGGTCGGCAACTAATAGCGGCGACTTCTAATACACGTCCAGAGCTTGGTGCACTGTCTCCTCGTTCAGCGGGTCATGCTGGATGCGCTCGCCATCGCCGGCCGCGAAGAAATCGTCCAACAGACGACAGCTTAAGTGCAGCAAGTCTGCGATATCCGGGCCGCACCAGAGCGCTTCGGGCGATGGTGGTAAGACGTTGCGAGATGGCCTCGGCGGCCGCCACCTTGCGCGGCGAAGGAGGCCAGTGGCTGATCACCTCCAAACGGTAGCCCAGAAAGCGCACGTCCGGCTTCGGCGGGAGAATCAAGTTCGAGATTTTCCATTGAGAGACTTATCGGCAGGGTAGTCTCAAGCCAGTTTCTCAAGCTCCACTCCGGTTTCGACCGATAAGCAAGTCTGGAGGGGACAGGCCGGCGTTCGACGCAGCACGGGCCTCCCGCCAGCAAGGAGAAGTATGACCGAACTTCAAACTGAGCCCGCCGAAGGAAACTCCCGTCAAACCCACGCCCTGGGCGTTGGATGAGTTGCCGCCGTTTCCTTGGGTGGCCAAACGATTGATGGCGACTGTATCGAAAGAGGACGTCGACATTCACGAAGTCGGCAAATTGATCGCCGCCGAGCCGGTGTTTGCAACGCGCGTGTTGCAGCTCGCCAATTCACCGCTGTTCGCGTTGCAGCGGCAGGTAAGGACCATTTCGCACGCCATCATTCTGCTCGGATTGGATCGCGTGAAGGCCATCACTTTCACCCGCGCCTTGGAGGATTTCGTCACGCCCGCGCTGAGCATCAAAGCTCTGCGGATATGCTGGCAGAACTGCCTGGCTGTGGCGCTGTTGTCTGAAAAGCTGGCGCGCGCCGCGCAGAATGGACGCCGATTTCGCCTATGTGGCCGGCCTGCTGCGCGATATCGGACGCCTGGCACTGCTGGTCAAATATCCCGAGCCCTATGCCAACCTGCTGGCTGTCTCCGGCGAGCAGAAGTTCGATCTCCTGATGATGGAGCGCGAGCTGTTCGACATCGATCATTGCGAGGCCGGTTCGTGGCTGATGCAGCAGCTGCCCTTCCCGCCGGAGTTGGAAGACATCATCGCCGGCCATCACCGGCAGCTGGATCACGATTCCTTCCGCATGGTGCACCTGGTGCAATGCGCGGACCGGCTGGCCGACGCGCTGGGTTTCGGGGTCTTGGCCGACGCGCAAGCTCCTTCCATCGAATATGCGCTCGAACATCTGCCCGAAGCCGCGCGCGCCCGTATGGGCGACGACTACGAGCAGTGGAAAGCCGATATTACCGCGCGCCTGCAGGCCTGGCGCTAATAGCCGCCCGCGTTACTCACGCTCGCGACCGCACGAGCGTCTTTACGGCAACGCAAAAACGACCAGTGAATCCGTCGCCATGATCGCCACGTATTGCTTGCCGTTCTTGCCCTGATACGTCATCGGATTCGCATTCGCCGTTTTCGACAACTTCCCGGCCCACAATTCCTGGCCGGTCTTCGAGTCGAAGGCGCGGAAGCGGTGATCGTTGGTGGCGCCGATAAACACCAACCCTCCGCCAGTTACCAGCGGCCCCGCGCTCCCGCTCTGCCCAGCGTTCTGCTTACCCTCCGGTAACCCTTCCACCAATCCCAGCGGCGTTTGCCACGCGATGTCGCCCGGTGTTCGCGTTCACCGCAACCAGCCGCGCCCACGGTGGTTTTTGGCAGGGCCAGGTTCCGAGCACGTGGCCGCTCGCATCCTTCGCCGTCGCGCTGAATCCGTGATAGGGACCCGGGCCGTCCACGCTGGCGCGATCGTAAGGCTGATTCGAGCCTTCCGTGCCGCGGCCGTAGTTTCCGCCCGGTTTCTTTTTCTCGATCCATCCCGTCAACGCTCCGTCGTGCGTGTTCAAGAAAACGTAGCCGGTCTTCGGATCCGCCGCCGTGCCGCCCCAATTCACGCCGCCGGTTCCGCCCGGAAACTGGATGCTGCTCTTGGGCGGCGTCCCGTCCTTATGGAAACAGCCACGCCGTGAACGGGCCGGCGTTGTAAAATCCGCCGTTCTTCTCGTAAACTTCCTGGCAGGCTTTGGCATGCTCGGGCGTGGTGTCTTCGGCGGTGACGATATCTTCGGGCTTGAAACTGACGCGCGCCAGCGGCGGCGGCTTCAACGGAAACGGCTGCGTGGGCGAATACCATTCGCCCGGCACATCGCCCTTGGGAACCGGACGCTCTTCCACGCCGAACACCGGCTTTCCGTTGGTGCGATCGAGAATGAACATCCAGCCGGCCTTCCCGATCTGCGCCAGCGCCGGAATCTTCTTGCCGTCTTTGACGATGTCGATCAAGCTGGGCGCGGGCGGCAGGTCGGAATCCCAAAGATCGTGATGGATGGTTTGAAAATGCCACTTGTACTTGCCTGTGACGGCATCCACCGCGACCACGGAATTGGCGAACAGGTTGTTGCCCGGACGGTCGCCGCCCCAGTAATTCGCGGCGGGACCGCCGAACGTCATGTAGACGATGCCGCGCTCTTCATCCACGGTCATGTACCAGCCCCAGACGTTCACGCCGGAGCGGCCCTTCCAGCCATCGTCGAGCCAGGTTTCGTGACCCAGTTCGCCCGGCCGCGGAACGGAATGAAAATCCCAGAGCTTCGCGCCGGTGCGGGCATCGTAGGCGCGCGAATCGCCCGCCGGACCCTCCGGGACTTCGCCGACCGTGGCGCCGATCATCGCGACGTTCTTGTAAATGGTGGGGACGCCGGAGTACGGCACCACCATGTCCACTTCGCCTTCGTTGCCGAATCCGGGATCGATCTTGCCGGTGTTCGCATTCAGCGCGATCAGCTTGTGGCCCGCGGTAAACAGGATGCGCGGCGGATTCTGTTTGTCGCCCGGCCAGTAAGCGACGCCCCGTTGCGATGCCAGTCCGGCCGGCAACGAATAGCTCCAAATTTCGGAGCCGGTCACGGCGTCCAGCGCCACTACGCGAGTGCCTTCGGGCAAGTACATCACGCCTTTGACGACGATGGGCGTTGCGGCCGACGTGGTCCCACGCGCGGCGCCCGGGTGTTGGAAACGGGTCGTCCGATGCCGCGATCGGCGCGCGCGGCGGCTCGGCTCGCAGAGTGTACGTCCACGCGGGAACGAGCTTACTGACGTTCCGGGGCGTGATTTGATCGAGCGGCGAATACTTGGTGCCGGCCAGATCGCGCGCGTAATTGGGCCAGTCGGCCGGAGCCACTTGGGCGGCCATCGGCAACGCAGCCACGGCCAGCAGTCAAAATCCATCGGAGAGTGCATGAACCGTGCAGTATATCAGGCGTGGATGGCGGGAGGTTTCAGGCGGGCCGCCAGGATTTTACGCCTGGCAGCCTACCGCAAGCCGGCGTTAGAACATGAACTTCAGCGCCGAGCTGAATCACGCGCGGGTTCACACTGGTGGCCACGATGCCGTTCCCGACGCCCGCGGCGAAAACGTTCGGCAGTGCAGACACCGTCCCGCCGGTTCCCGATCTCGGGATCGAGATTGGCAGAATTGCGGATGGTTAAACAGGTTGAAGAACTCCGCGCGGAACTGGAGGTGCTCCGTTCCGTGATCTTGGTGGTCTTCAGATAGCGAGACATCGAAGTTAAACTGGCCCAGGTCCGAGACAGGATGCCCATGGCCGCGTATTGCCGAACAGCGTGGCGCAGGTGGGGCAGGCGGCCTGCGTGGTTACCGTGACTCCGTCCGGCATTATGGCCGGCGCAGGCAGAAAGGCATTCAGATTGAAGTATCCGGGGCCGCCGCTGTATCCGCCCAAGCGCGATTCGATGCCGCCCGGGGTCGCGATATTCGCATACGTCATCCCGGGGCACAATTCAGCGCGGCCGAACACCGGAGGTGGTGCCGGTGCCTTGTGTGCCGTAAGCCGTACCGGCGCCGCCGTCGACGAAGGTCATGCGGCGCGCCGTCCTGGACGGTGGTCACCCCGGAGATGTTCCAGCCTTCCAGCAAGCTTGCCGACGGCTCCGCTCGTGCTTGCCGAAGGGAAGATCCCAACTGTAGTTGAGGATGAACCGCTGTGGGCCGGTTGAAATACGAC
Source organism: uncultured Acidobacteriaceae bacterium (assembly GCA_963746595.1). Classification (GTDB taxonomy): domain Bacteria; phylum Acidobacteriota; class Terriglobia; order Terriglobales; family Acidobacteriaceae; genus PALSA-350. Next base: position 485,456 of record CAVVBS010000001.1, on the reverse strand, counting down.
GGGCCGTACTGCTGATGCCAGGTCGCCCGCGTTGTTGCTGTTGGACGAGTCGACCGTGAGGTCGGTTAGCGACTTGCTCCAGGTGTAAGATCCCTGCAGCGTAAACACCGTGGGAAAACTGCTTGCGGACCGTGACCTGCAAGCTGTTGTAGTTGGAGATACCATCGAACGCGGTGGCCTGCAGACCGGCCGGAGCGTAACCGACATAAGGCACGCGAAAAGCGTCATTCGCTACGGTGGTGGTGGTGATACCATTGATCGGATCTGCTGGCGCTGGCCAGCAGAGCCGTGTTGAAGTTGTGATTGTAGTCCAGCAAATTGATGCCGCTCGAACCCACGTAGCCCGACTTCCAGCACCCAGCGGGGAGCAAATTCATACTGGAAGTTCAAGTTGTACTGACTGACCAACGGCGTGTGGATGATCTGGATCCAGGAACGGCACGTTCAAGTTGGAGGACTTGGTCAGCGTGGCGGGGATTGGCCCAGCGCTGCACGAACTGGCCGAAGCGGCAAGTTGGGGAAAGGATTCTGGATGGTGAAGGGCGCCGCGGCGCTACCGCTATAGTCGAGCGTGGTCGCGTATGGATTGCCTTGCTCCACGGCGTGGACGAAGCGATCCGCGCCGATGCGGTCATAGAACATTCCCGCGCCGCCGCGTATCACCAGTTTGTTGTTCAGCTGATAAGCAAACCCCAGGCGCGGACCGAAATTGCTGAGGGGCGGATGATCCTGAATGGCTCCGGTGCCGCTGGTGTTGACCAGCACGCCGGCGGGCGGTTGCGGATAATGGGCCAAATAGTTGCCGGCGGTGACCCAGCCCGCGTAGTTGGCGGGCAGGCCCTGCGCCGAGGTTGGTACTTGCGAATTCGGAGCCAACTGGCTCAGCCAGGTGTTTGTCAGGTTGCCGTACTTCTCGCCGAAGGTTCCGTCGTATTCCCAGCGCACTCCCGAGGTTGAGCGTCAGCTTCGAACTGACTTTCCAGTCGTCCTGAACGAACGAATTCAGGTTTGTCTCGCGATAGGCGTGGATGATGCCCCGCCTGCCCGGGCCGCTCGATACGCAGAACAGGCACTGGTAGATGTTGCCAGGGTTTTCGCGGCCAGCAGGTTGGTGAAGCTTCCAATGAACAGCCAGCCGCGCTCCAGTCCCGCGAAATCGAGGTTCCACTCTGCCTTTTCCATCTCAACGCCGGCCCGGATGGTGTGCCTTCCGTGCGACCAGGAGATCTGATCCTGCACATTGGATATTGGTTGGTGGGGCTGAAGGCGGGCTCCAGGAATCCACCAGCGCCGAAGCCGTTGATGAGGAAACGAAAGGGCCGGCCCCTGGGTCTGGCTGGGGACGATGGGCGTGATGCCGAGATTCTGCGGCGTCCATCCGGCCGGCAGCGTCGTCGGACAATTGTGAGAACAGGCGCTGGAAGGACGCGCGCAGCCTCGTTGACCAAAGTATTCGTAACGATGGTGGTCAGCTTCAGCACGCGCGTTGGTGTTGGAGAATTGCTCCAGTCTCCGGAGCTCCCGGCAACGCTCCGCCGATGGGCGTATTGAACTGGCGAGGTTCGCGGATCGGGGCTGTAAAAGAACCGCATGGCGAGGGTGTTCTTCTGGTTGATGATATAGTCGCCATTCGACCAAGTTTGCTTTTCATGGAATAACGCCGGCTCGCTGAAGCTGCACCGGAATCCGAACGTGGGTGCGTGGGGAAGTAATAGCTGCCGTCCGCGTTCTTGACGTTGAGCATCGCAAGGCCACCGGGCTGACCGTGGTGGACGAACACGGCAGGACACCGTTGGGGCCGGGAGGTCCGAAGCGAGGAAAGTTGGCAGTTGCCGGCGATCAACTGCGGTGACGAACGCCTGCGTGGTCCGGTCCCCGGCAGGAATAATCGGGTACAGCGAACCGCGGAGTTGCCCGCCGACGTTCACGCCGTTTTTTGAACCCGGTTCCCTCGATAGCTGCCGAAGATGAACAGCTTGTCCTTCTTGATGGGCCCGCCGATCACGCCGCCATATTGGTTCTGGTTCAAAACCTGTTGGGGCAGATTGCCCGGCAAATTGTTCCGGCAATCGTCCCGATTGTAAAAGAAATCGTTGGCGTCCAGGTCGGCGTTACGGAAGAATTCGAATGCCCGTGCCATGCCAGGCATTGGTGCCCGACTTGGTCAGCACGTTCACGTTTGCGCCGGGGTTGCGGCCATAGGTGGCATCGTAAGTGGAAGTCTGGACTTTGAATTCCTGAATGGCATCCGGACTGGGGACGGCGATGCCAACATAGATTCCGTTGTCATTGGCGCTGCCGTTGCTGGCCATGTTATGCATCGCCACGCCGTCCATCTGGAAGTTGTTCTGGCCGGGAGTGTCGCCGTTGACGCTCATATCCAGCGTCCCTTTGCCGAACGGGTCGCGTTGTTCACGGCCACGCTTGCACCAGCCGACAGGCCGATAATCTGCGTGAAATTCCGGCTGGCCAGCGGCAGCTCAGTTACCGTGCTGCCGCCTGACCATGGTTCCCAGAGTGGAACTGGCGGTCTGCAAGGTTTCCGCCGTGGCTTCCACGGTGACTTGCTCGGACTGCGCGCCGACCTCGAGCGTGCGATCCAGGGTTGGATTCTCGGTCACGTTCAGCTTCACTGACCCACCTCCGCTGTTTTAAATCCCTTGGCCGAGAAGCGAATCTTGTAGCTGCCCGGCGGAAGCAGCGTAAATTTGTATGCCCATCGGTCCGGTGGTGGCTGTGCGGGCTCTGTCGTGTGTCATTGCTGGTCATGGTGACGGTGACGCTCGGGATAGCTGCGCCCGAAGGATCGGTGATGGTTCCGGTGATACCGGACGTTCCGGCCGATTGTGCCATCAAGGGCTGCGCGCCTATCCCGAACAACAAGGTCAAAAGCGCTGCGATAGCGAGCTGCGAACAAAGCAGCTTCTTCGATCTCATAGGTCCTCTGCTCCTTTGCAACTATTTCAAAGTCGGACACTTACTTGGTGCTAAACCTTAACGAGTGCTGGATGATAAGAGTGACTTGCAGAGGCGAGTAGCTTACCCCACAGACCTGCATGCAACCCCGGACAATTCATTAGTTAGAGGGATTGTATTCCAGATCTCAAGCGATAGAGCATCAAAACGGCGGCAAATTTGGGCAGAAGAGGGAGGACGGAGGATGGACTTTAGGGATGGAACCGGCCGCGACCTTTGTGATCGCGGCCCGCCCGAATTGTACTGCTCTAGAACAGATACTTCAGCGCGAACTGAACCAAACGCGGGTTCACCGACGTTGAGGTGATCTGTCCGAAGGTGGCCGGACTGTCGATGGCGACCGCCGGATTCGAGAACTGCGGGTGATTGAATGTGTTGAAGAACTCAGACCGGAAGATCACCTGCTGCCGCTCGGAGATGTGGAAGGTCTTGACGATGGAGATGTCCCAGTTGAAATTGCCCGGGCCAAGAATGATACCGGCGCCGGCATCGCCGAACATGGTCGGAAGCGGTCCGCCAGGAAACGCCGCCACGGAATTCGCAGCGGCGGGCGCGGTGCAATTGATCGCGCCGGTATTGAAATAGCCGTGTATACGGTCCGTGGCACTACCCGGTGTTGCAAGTTGGCCGTAAGTGGATCCCGGGCACATCTGCGCACGGGCCTGATCGAAAGTTCCGATATTGTATACCGTGCCGCTATTTTGATTGGTGATGGTCATCGGCGCTCCGTCCTGCATGGTGGTGACGCCGGACACGTTCCAACCGTTCGCCAGAATGCCGAGGGCCCCGGTGTGCTGGCCGAAGGGCAGATTGTAAGCGTAGTTGATGACGAAGCGCTGTGGATGGCTGAAACCAACTGGACCATACTGCTGTGCCAGCGCGGTCGGTAGATTGCTGTTTGCTCCATTGCCGCTTAAGACTTCCGGGATGTCGCTTAGATCCTTGCTGTAAGTGTAGGATGCTTGCATCAGGAAGCCACGGGTGAATTGTTTTCTCAAAGTCACCTGCAGGCTATTGTAGTTGGAGATGCCGTCAAACGCGTCACCTGGAATCCGGATGTTCCGTAGCCCAGGATCGGCACGCGGAGAGCGGCATTGGCCGCGGTATTCACCGTGATGCCGTTGATGGGATTGGATGGGCTGGCGAGCAACGGAGCGTTGACGTCGTGATACTGATCCAGCAAGTTGATGGAGCTGGATCCCACGATACCCGCCTCTAATACCCAGGACTGTCGCGAATTCGTACTGGAACGTTGACGTTGTACTGGCGGGTCAGCGGAGTGTGCAGATTCTGATCCAGGGACGGGGTGTTTAAGTTGGAATTCGGCGCGCCGTTCAGACACGACGGCTGGCATCCGCCGAAATCCACCCAGCGAGAGGCGAACATGCCCAACGGCGTGGATGGGTACGGATTCTGGTTGTCGTGAGAAGCCGACGCCGAACCGCTATAGTCGAGCGTCACGGCGTAAGGATAGCCCTGTTCCAAGCCATGGACGAAGGTTCCGCCGCCGATGCGGTCATAGAACATGCCCACGCCACCGCGAATCACCAGCTTGCCATCTTTGCTGGGCTGCCAGGCAAATCCGAAGCGCGGAGCAAAGTTATCCAGCGGAGGCCCGGACTGGATGGGGAAATTGCGGTTGGACTGGAGCACTCCCGCGGGTGGCGCCGGATAATGGGCCGTGTAGTTGGAGGGCACGACATATCCCGCCAAACCGGGACCTGAAGTTGTCGGTCCAGTGGGCGGAACAGGAACGGTTTGGATTTGGCTTTCCCAGAAGTTGGTCAGGTTGCCGTACTTATCGCTATAGCTGCCGTCGTATTCCCAACGAACACCCAGATTAAAGGTCAGGCGCGAGCTGACTTTCCAGTCGTCTTGAACGAAAGCGGTCTGGTTGTTCTCCTGGTAGTTGTGGACGATTCCGTTCGGTCCGCTGCGGACGCAGAACAAGCATTGCAAGATGTTTCCACCGCCGCCGTTGGTGTTACCGGGATTGGTGGGGCTGCATCCAGCCGCGCCTTGACAGCCTGGCAGGCCGAGCGACCAGTCCGCGAAAGTTCCGTAAAACAGAAAGCCGCGCTCCAGGCCCGCGAATGTGATGGGCCACTGCGCGTGTTGGAACTCATAGCCGGCGCGAATGGTATGCTTCCCGTGAGACCAGGAGAGCTGGTCGCCGTATTCCGTTTGATCAGTCGGGCTGTTGCTGGGATAAAGCGATCCGTTCAAGCTAGGACCGTTGAAAATCACCGTCACCGGCAATTCGGTTATCGTGGGCACAATCGTTGCCTGACCGATGGACTGGGGCGTAGCAGGCGTAGAGTCAGCTACCGTGCTGCCCATTGCGTTGCCCCGACGGCATGCAGTTCATTAACCAGGCTGTTGGTCAATAGCGTGGTCAGCTTCAGTACGGCATTAGTGTTGTTGTATTTCAGGCGCAACGGGAGTTCCGGGGGGCAGAGTTGCATTGGCAAACGGCAAGCGACTTCGGGGTCGGCGGTCCAGAAATACCGCACAGCGAGAGTGTTCTTGCTGTTGATGATATAGTCGCCATTGGCGATCAGTTGATGTTCGGTGAAGTAGGCGGGCTCGGAAAACTCAACTGGCCCGTACTGCCCGGTCGGATTGCCCGGAATGTAGTACTGGCCGTTGGGAAGCTTTACGTTCATCATCGCGAGCGAAACGGGATTGATGTTGGATCCGTCGCAGGCTATCTGCACGCTGGGGATGATCGGATAGAGGAAGGTATTGTAGGCGGAGTTCCCGGGATGATTGGCGGGGCAAAGCGCCGCGCCGAGATTCGCCGCGGAGCGATCCTCCGGCAACGGGAACAAAAAGACGCTGCTCGATCCGCCGGCCGCGATTCCGTTCTTCTGGCGCGTTTCCTGATAGTCGACGAAGAAGAAGAGCTTGTCCTTCTTGATCGGACCGCCCACCGAACCGCCCACTTGGTTTTGGTTCAAAGCCTGCTTCACGCCACCGCCGTTGAGGTTGTCAAAGAAGCCATTGGCATTCAGATCGGTGTTACGGAAGAACTCCCACACGCTGCCGTGGAACTGATTGGTGCCGGACCTGGTAACCACGTTCACATTCGCGCCGGGGTGCGCGCCGTAGCTGGCGTCGTAGGTGGAGGTCTGAATCTTGAATTCCTGAATCGCATCTGGATTGGGAATTCCGATGCCGGTATAAATGCCGCAGTCCTTGGACGACCCGGTGTTGGCGGTGTTGACGATGGACACGCCGTCCATCTGGTAGTTGTTCTGGCTGGGATCGGCGCCATTCACGGCGATGTCCTGGGTGGCCTTACCGATCTGGGTGGCATTGTTCACCCTCGCATTGGCGCCGGCGGCCATGGTCAGGAGCTGCGTGTAATTGCGGTTGCTGAGCGGAAGTCCGGTCACCTGTTGCGATGTGACCGTGGTTCCCAGAGTGGAGCTCTGCGTCTGCAGTGTTTCCGCCGCGGCTTCCACGGTGACCTGCTCGTTTTGCGCACCCACTTCGAGCGCTCGGTCCAATTGCTGCGTCTCGGTAACATTCAACGTCTCCGACGGCAACTTCCGACGTCTTGAACCCAGCGGCCGCGAACGCTACCTTATACGTTCCGGGCGGCAACAGACTGAACTTGTAGGTGCCGTCCGATCCGGTAGCCGAGGTGCGGCTTTGGCCGGTGTTGGTATTGGTGATGGTGACGCTAACGTTCGGGATGGCCGCGCCTGAGGGGTCGGTAATCGTTCCCGCCAAGGCCGAGGTCCCAGCCGATTGGGCCATGAGCAATGGCGAGCCAATCGCAAACAACAAGGTCAAAATCGCTACGTAAGCGAGCCGCAAACAGAGCAGCGTCTTGGATTTCATTATCCCCTTCTCCTTTGTAAATCCACTACTTGTAAAGAGTTACGTCGACAGCAACCCGTCAAAAACACGGGGATCCTCAAAATGTCTTTGGGTGCACTGGACAGACAACCTAGACGGACGCTGCATGCAACCCCACCAGACCATTAACTGGGATTGTATGCGAGATTTCGTCCAGGCAGCGTCAAAATAGCGTCAAAATTTGCTTCGGACGTTACCTAGACTAGCTTAGGAGGATCGAAGGAAAGGCAAGAGCGAAGGGTTGGCCGACGCCCCGAGAGCATCGGCCCCGAACTGTTTGACTAGAAAATATATTTCAGCGCAAGCTGCAATATCCTCGGGTTTACAGAGCTGGCGGTAATCTGGCCAAAAGTAGCCGGCGTGGAAACTGCAAGAGTTCCTGGGTTGAGGAACTGCGGGTGATTGAACAGGTTGAAGGCTTCCGCCCGGAATATGACTGTTTGCCGCTCGGTGATGTGGGTAGTCTTCTCCAAGCTAAGGTCGAAGTTAAACTGCCCAGGGCCAAGAAGAATCCCAAGACCGGCGTTTCCATAGCCCGTCCCGTTTCCGATCTTCGGCATGTCCGCACTGCAAAACGCGGCCTTGTTCAGATATCCGGGGCCACCGCTGACCCCACCAAGTCTGGCTTCCACCCCACCCGGCGTCACGATAGAACCATAGCTCGCTCCGGGGCACATTTGGGCTCGTGAGGTGCCTGAAGCGAAGATTGTCCCGCCGGCGGTATCGGTGAGGGTGAGTGGCGTGCCATCTTGAATGGTGGTGACACCGGACAGATTCCATCCGCCGAGCAGGAATCCAGTGATCCCCTGGTGGGTACCGAAGGGCAGATTATACGCATAGTTAATGATCACGCGGTGCGGACGATCGAACGCGACTGGCCCGTACTGCTGGGCCAGATAGCTGGGGTTGTTACTGTTGCCGGCATTGGCGGTCAGATCGCCAAGATCCTTGCTCCAGGTATAAGATGCCTGCGCCGTGAAACCATGCGAGAACTGCTTCCGCACAGTCGCCTGAAAGCTGTTGTAGTTCGATATACCGTCAAATGCAGTTCCAGTTAGACCGCCAGGGAGATAACCCAGATATGGTACTCGGGCATTCACATTCGCCAGGGTGTTGGTTGTTATTACCCCGTTGATCGGGTTGCTGGGGCTGGCCAGTAGCGGAATATTGTATTGATGGTACGTATCCACCAGGTTAATTGCGCTGGATCCCACATAGCCTAGTTCCAGAATCCACGCGGGCGCGAACTGATACTGAACGTTCACGTTGTACTGGCGAACCAGCGGAGTGTGGATCGAAGGATCCAGGAACGCTTGGTTCAGGCCCGAGCCGATGAGGGTTGAGGTGTTGTACCAGCGAGGAGGGAAGCTCAGCGGGGTGTCGGGATAGGGGTTCTGGTTGCTGTAAGTGTTTTGCGCCAGGTAGTCCAGCGTTATCGAGTAAGGATATCCCTGTTCTAGGCCGTGTACGAACCTGTCGCCGGCGATGCGGTCATAAAAGAGGCCAACCCCGCCTCGAATTACTAGCTTACCGTTATCGGTGGGCTGCCACGCAAACCCGAGGCGAGGAGCAAAGTTACTGAGCGGAGGATGGCCATCGATCGGGGTGCCATTATCGTTAATTTTGACGCCTGCCGGCGGCTGTCCATAGTGTGCGACAAAATTGTTCGGTACCACGTACCCAATCAGACCAGCCCCCGTAGGTGACGGCGCGGTCGGCGCGGGAACCGTACCCATCAAGTTGGGCCAGACGTTGGTGAGGTTTCCGTATTTGTCGTTGTAAGTGCCATCGAATTCCCAGCGCACGCCAATGTTCAACGTCAACCGGGAACTGACTTTGTAATCGTCCTGCACAAACGCGCTGTAGTTGTGCTCGCCGTAGTTGTGGATAATACCTGTGGGCCCGCTACGAACGCAGAACAAACATGCGGTAATGTTGCTAAAAGCCGACCCCGTGGTGTTACCGGGATTAGCAGGACTGCAAGCGGGGTTGCTGGGATCGCATCCTCCTCGTCCGACCAGCCAGTCGGAGAAGGACAAGTAGAACAAGAAGCCTCTCTCCAGGCCCTGGAAAGAAATGGGCCAGCGGGTCCCTTCCGCATCTCGAAGCCCGCTCGAATGGTGTGTTTTCCGTGCGACCAGGAAATCTGATCCGCGACCTGCATCTGGTTGGTGGGGCTGACGCTGGGAGCCAGGGTTCCGAACATGTTGAACGCCCCGGCGATGACCGTAACCGGTAGCTCGTGCTCCGTCGGAACGATAGGCGTCTGACCAACTCCCTGTGGAGTTCCCGGAGTGCTGTCGCTCCCCACCGCGTTGTTCCGTTGGAAGGAAATGCGGGCTTCATTCACCAGCGTATTGGTCACGATGGTCGTGAGTTTCAGAACGGCGTTTGTATTGGAGAAATAGTTGCTAACCGGAGTGCCGAACGGCTGGGGGCCGTTGAAAGGAATGGTCTGCGGATTCATCGAGTAGAAATACTTGGCCGAGAAGGTGTTCTTGCTGTTGATCAGATAATCCATGTTGGTGATCAACTGGTGCTCGTGATAGATGGCGGGACTGCTCAGGAAGACGTTCCTAAACGGAATTCCGTCATTGCTCGGGATGTAGTACTGTCCGTTTGGAAGCTTTAAATTGAGCATTGCCATGGAGACTGAGCTTATATTGGAGCCGTCGCAGGCAACCTGCATCTCGCCGGCAAAGGCGAACGCCGTCGGGAAGCTGGGCAATTGGCTGCTCCCAGCGCTGCCTGAAAGGCGGGGGTGGAGCGGTCGCCCGACGGTATAGGTGGCTCAAAGAATGAACTGGCGCCTGCCGCAGCCACGCCATTCAGCTGGCGGGTCTCCTGATAGTTGCCGAAAATGAATATCTTGTTCTTCTTGATGGGACCGCCGATGTCGCCGCCGAACTGGTTCTGACGCAAAATCTGCTTGTCTTGCCGCCGCCGGTTTCGCGGTTGTAGAAGAAGTCGTTGGCATTCAGATCCTCGTTGCGGAAGAACTCGAACGCGCCGTCCATGGAACGTGTTGCTGCCGATCTTGGTGACCACGTTGACGTTGGCGCCGGGGTTGCGGCCGTAGCTGGCATCGTAAGTTGAGGTCTGGATCTTGAACTCCTGAATCGCGTCCGGGTTGGGAATGCCGATGCCAGCATAGATGCCGGAGTCATTGGCACTCCCGCTATTCGCGCATGTTGTTGACCGCCACGCCGTCCATCTGGAAGTTGTTCTGGCCGGGATCGTTGCCGTTCACGCCGATAGTCCAGCCGTGCCTTTTCCAAACGCCGTAGCGTTGCGACACCGTGCGTTCGCGCCGGCCGACAGACCGAGAATCTGGGTGTAGTTGCGGTTGCGAGCGGCAACTCGACCACCGCTTTGCGAATCCGACCGTGGTTCCGAGCGTCGAACTTTGCGGTCTGCAACGCTTCAGCCGTCGCTTCCACGGTAACCTGCTCGGATTGCGCGCCAACCTCGAGCATGCGGTCCACTTCGGGCGTTTCGGTCACGTTCAACGTCACCGAGCCAATCTCGGAGGTCTTAAATCCGTTCGGCCGAGAATCGAACCTTGTAGTCGCCCGGCGGCAACAGCGAGAACTTGTATGCGCCATCGGTGCCGGTTGTGGTGGTGCGCACTTGCCCCGTTGCATTGTGGTGACTGTGACAGTCACGTTCGGAATGGCTGCGCCGGATGGGGTCCGTAGATTGTTCCGGCCAAGCCAGAGGTTCCGGCCGACTGGGCCAGCATTCCGGAACAAACGAGGCCGGAACAACAAGGCCAGCAACAAGCCAGAGCCAGCACGGCAGTGACTTGCGAACGAAGCAAAGTCGTATTTTTCATAGTCTCCCTAAAAGCTTGCTGGAACCGAGTTGGATAGAGTGCGGCACGGAGACCTAAAACGCAGGCCGGATCGCAGTTCACCCCAGACACACTGCATACACCCCATCGCTCCATTACTGGGATTGTATTCGAGATTTCACCGTGAGCAAGTCAAAACAGCGGCAAATTTTCGAGGCAGCTTGAGTTGGCTGGACTTTGCTTCGGACAGTTCGAAACAGATGCAACGCCAATGTTTCGGACGTCTAGCGGCGAACCGGCCCGGCCTTCCAGAATCCCCGGTCCTCTAACTGGCCATAAATTGGCAGCGCTGTGCACGAATCTGTGATATGATTCGCTGAACTGAAGTCAAAAGCGCGTCAATGTCTGATAGGGAAGTAACGGGAAGGCGCTAGATGGAACAAATAACGTTCGGGCCGTTTCGGCTCGACACTACAACTACGACGTTATTGAGAGACGGCCACGAGCTGGAACTCCGGCCACAGGCGTTTCATGCCCTGCAGGGCTCTCATCCACAACCGCGGCCGCTACGTCGGATACGCGCAGATGATCAATCAAGCTTGGGACGGCAACCTGGTCTCCAAGCACACCGTGGCCGTGACCATCGGCGAGGTGAAAAAGATCCTGGGGCGAGTTCGGCCTGTGGATCACGCTACCGGCCCAAGCTGGGCTACCGTCTGGATGTGCCCCATTCCGACGACCTGGTGAAGCAGGGCTGGCACTTCTGGAGCCGCCGCACGCGCGAAGGATTCGAAAAAGCGCTGGACTGCTTCCAGCAGGCCGCCATCGAGAATCCCTCGGATTTCCGTGCGTTCGAAGGCATTTCGCTGTGCTATCTGCTGCTGGGCACGTATGGAATGCGCATGCCGCGCGAGATGTATAGCGGATTCCAGCAAGCCCACCGGCGCGCCGTGGAGCTGTGCGGACTGACGCCCGAGCGCCGCGCCGACCGCGCGCACGGCCTGCATCTGTTCGAACACAAATTGGAAGAGGCGGAGACCGAACTGCTGCAGGCTCAGCAGGAGAGTCCCGAATCGCCGGAAGTATATGTCCGCCTGACCATGCTTTATGTTAGCCAGGGCCGGCTGGACGACGCGCTAAACATTTTGCTGCGAGCGCGCACCACGCATTCGCTGTGGCCCACGGTTCCGGCCAATGAAATCCTGGTCCGTTTTTTCCGCCGCGAATTCGAGTCCGCCGTCGCGTGCGGAAAGAAGGCGCTGGAACTGCATCCCTATCTATATTTGGGCCGTCTGTTCTATGGCGAAGCGCTCGAACGAAGCGGAAAGCCCAGCCAGGCTTTGGAACAATACAGGTTGGCGGTGATCATGTCTCCGGATCTGCCGTGGCTCCGGGCCGTAGAAGCCGCCTGCCTGGCGAAACATGGACGCCGCAAAGAAGCCAGCAGCGATCCTGGCGGAGTTGATCCAGATCCGCAAAACCCAATACGTCGATGCCTATTTTATGGCGGTGCTGCTGGATGCCCTGGGCGATACCGACCAGGCTTTTCAGGAACTGGAGCGCGCCTATCACGAAAAATCGCCCGCTCTCTTCGCCCTGCGAGTGGATCCCCGGTTAGATAACCTTCGCGAAGACCCCCGCTTCGACGCGCTTTGTCGGCCGCGTGTTTTCCCGAACAAAGATGAGCCCCAAGCCGTTAGCGCGTAGCAGTCAGCCGGCTGCGGCCGAGCCTCGGCGGCTCTTTTTGAGATGAACCGGACGAGCGCGCGCGGCTGGCTGCAGTAACGTAGCCCTTCTCACTAAGAATATAGAACGCTTCCGTGTCCGGCCCGTGATAAGGCAGCGCCACGACAGCCGCCCCACGCCGCTGGCGATCGGAGTTCAGTGTGGAATCCGCCAACGCCACGTAGGCCTTCGATTGCCGCCCGTCACGGTTACTTCCACCTGATCGTGTCCATTCCCCTCGAACACGAACGCCCGGTACTTGGGCGTGCGCGAATACTCGTCAGGCTTGCTGGTCTGGCCGCTGTTCAGCGTTCCCAGCACCTGGATGTCATTGGCAGAATAGGACGCGTGCGAGCGACGAAACTGGCCGGCACCACTTGCGGTCGGCACTTTTTTCCTGCCCGGATGCGGCCACCCCGCCCACTAACACCGCCATGTGCACCGTATAATAAGAAGTTTTTCAATGTCTCACCTCAACCTTCGCGAAGCATGGAGCACCTCAATGGCCAAAGCCCGCGAAGCCGAGAAATCTTATGGGCAGTCAATTGCACTGCTTAGGTCATGATCGAACGCTGCGTATTTATTCTTCTTTCAGTTGCGCTGGTTGGTAGCCTGGGAGGTTTTTTCCTTTACGTGCCGATCTTACCGAACCTGGCCGTGACGTTCATGCTCGGCGGCTTATGCGCGATGTTCTGGTTAGGCATTCGTGTCGGCAGACGGCCACAGGACGCGACGATTTCTCATCGGCGTCCGTGAGGGAGTCGGTTGGGTTTGTCAGACGCAGTCAGTTGAGTTTGTCGTAAACCACTTGCCCGCCGACCACTGTGAGCACGGACTTTACGCGCTTGATGGCCTCGTCCGGCACCTTGGCGGGATCGAGAAAATCGTCGCTCAGCACCACGACATCGGCGAGCTTGCCGGGCTCGATCGATCCCAGGCGATCCTCTTCGCGAAGGAACCATCCGTTATTGGCGGTGTACAGCCGCAGCGCCTCCATGCGCGTGTAGTGTCTGCCCGGCGTTGATCAATGCTCCCGCCGCGTTCTTTCCAGTCACCATGTAGTAAATCATCAGCCAGGGATCGAGCGTGGAGATTTGCGCCGCGTCCGATCCCGCTCCCACGTGAATTCCGCTATCGACGATCATGCGCATGGGCGGGCCGGCGCCCGGCGCTCCCGCCAGATATTCAAAAGGATGCACGGCGATGCCCGCACCGAGAGCTTTGAAGCGATTCACCGTCTCCTGATCGATGTGCGGCACGTGCGCGATGGACCAGCGCAAATTCGCGATCGGCGTAACGGCGTTCACCTTTTCAAACGTCGCGGCGGTCAGTTGATCCTCGGCCAGCGACAAGCTGTGCTGCTGGAAAGGCCAGCCCTGCTTGGCCACCAATTGCAACGCGGCTTCGTAGTTGGCCGGCGGCGTCACCTTTCCGAACAGCGGCCACGCCGTGGCGAACTCGCCGATGCCGGAGATCCGCAGCATGTCGTCGCCGAAGCCATCAAACGCGTTGCGCACGCGCTCGCTCAACAGCGGGAACATTGGGTCGCGTGTCCATGCTGAGGAAGAAAATGCGCAGCCGCGCCGGCCATCTTCTTCTCGCGATGCAGCGCCAGCAATGCATCGTACATGTGGAACGGATCGGCGCTGGCCAGGCCGTCGAACACGAAGGAATCTTGAATATCGGGCAGGCCGGGGATTACGAACGCGCCCATGTCGACGTCGGTGGTGACGCCGACGCTGGCGGAATAGGCCAGCGCATCCATGGTCCCGCGCTTCTTGTCTTCGAAGGTTTGCATGGAGCGCAGGGCATTCAATGCCGCCAGCGAGGGTGCGTTCGCGGCGATGGCGCCAGTCGCGCTCACTTCGATTCCCTTCCCCGCGAAAAACGCTTTGCCCAAGCGTGTTGGTCGCCGCGGGACCGGTGAACGACAGGAACAGCAGCACCGGATGATCGGGCGCGGCGGCGTCCAGTTCTGCCAGCGTCGGCAGGCGCTTTTCGGCGAACTGCGCCGGGTTCCAGCCGCCCATGGCCGTGATGAATTTCCCGGCCGGAACCGATTTCGCGCGCGCGGCGATGGCCGCCTGAACGTCTTTGATGGAAGCCGCCGTTTCGAGCCGCGTATCGTAGCCGGGGCGCAGGCCGAGCAGCACGATGTGATTGTGATTGTCGATCAGGCCGGGCACCGCGGTGCGGCCGTGCAGGTTGATGGTCTTGGTGCAGGGGCTGAGCTTTGCCGCCGGAAAAATCGAAGCGCCCATTCTGGATGGTGACCGACGACACAATCGAATTGCGCGCGTCCATGGTGACGATCTTGCCGTTCACCAGGCGCAGATCGCGGGAGCCGGCGCAGTTGTCGGCCGCCAACACGCGGCCAGCGGCAGGAACATCACGCCCGTCACTAACAGGAAAGGCTTCACGTCGTTCTCCTCAACACTTCCTGGTCCCTAATCCCTAATCCCCAGTATCATACTCCTTGACATGCGCTGTATTATCTGTTATAGTACACCTGTGATCCCGTTCCGCCTCTCCTTCGAGCCCGGCATCTCGCTGTATGAACAGGTTGTCTACGCGGCGAAAAAGGCCATGATTTCCGGCCAGATGCGCCCGGGCGATCCCTTTCCGTCCGTTCGCGCGCTGAGCAAAGCCCTCAAGATCAATCCCAACACGGCGCATAAGGTTGTCACCCAGCTGGTATCGGAGGGCCTGATCGAAGTCCGCCCGGGCCTGGGAACGGTAGTGGCTGAACTGCCCGCATCCACCGCCGCCGAAGCGTGGCGCGCTCCTGAAGAAAGAAGTGGAAGCAGCTGGTCGTGGAAGCCAAGACGCCTGGGCCTGGATCTGGACGAAGTCACCGACGCCGTCGCTCGACACTGGGACGGCTGGGGCACCGGACTGGAGGGAGCGAGTCGGCAGCGGGCGGCACGCGGAGGAAAGAATGAGCGACTATGGTCTCGGCCACGCGATCTTGTCAAGCGCTTTCGCCAGCGTGGCGGTGCTGGACGGTCTGAATCTCACGGTGCCCGAGGGCAGCGTGTTCGGCCTGGCCGGACCGAATGGCGCGGGCAAAACCACCACCATCAAGATTTTGATGAATATTCTTCAGCCCAACTCCGGCCACGCCGAAGTGCTCGGCATCGATTCGCGGCGCTTCGCGCCGACAGCCTCTCGCCAATATCGGCTACGTCTCCGAAAACCAGGAATTGCCGGAATGGATGACCGTGGAGTATTTGCTCGCGTATCTGAAACCCTTTTACCCTACCTGGGACGACGCCCGTGCGGCGCAACTGGTCCGCCAGTTCGACCTTCCGCTGGATCGCCAGCTTCGCCATCTTTCGCGTGGCATGCGAATGAAGATCGCGCTCGCGTCATCGCTGGCTTATCGCCCGCAGTCTTCTGATTATGGATGAGCCTTTCAGCGGCCTGGATCCGTTGGTGCGCGAAGACCTGATCGATGGGCTGCTGGAAAGCGCCGGGGAAACCACCATCCTGATCTCGTCGCACGATCTGGGCGAAATCGAAAGTTTCGCCAGCCACATCGGCTATCTGGATGGCGGGCGTCTGCAGTTTTCCGAAGAAATGACGTCGCTCACCGCGCGCTTCCGCGAAGTGGAAGTAGCCGTGGATTCGCCGCCCCTGCTGCCGCTTGATCGCCCGTGGCCGGCTCACTGGCTGCGCCCCGAAACTGCGCCCGCGCTGGTGCGCTTCGTCGAGACGCACTTCGACGCCGAACGCACGACCGGACGAAATCCGCCGCCTGTTCGGCGACGTGCGCAACATTTCCGCGCATCCCATGCCGTTGCGCGCCATCTTTGTCACTCTGGCGCGTGCACAAGCAAAAGCGGCTTAAAGGAGAACCGCGATGCACCAGGCGCTGCATATTTTCAAGAAAGACGTTCGCTATTTGAGGCACGAGATCGCGCTGATCCTCCTGATCGCCATCACCTTCGCCGCCATGCACGCCGCAGGCCCACGGCACATATCGATTCCTGAGTGGGCGGAGTTAGCGCTGATTGGCGGTTGCGGCGTTTCTCATCGGCCGTCTCGTGCTGGCCGAGGCCATCCCAGGCGATCGCCAGTTCTGGATTACGCGTCCCTATCGCTGGCAAAGCCTGCTAGGCGCAAAACTCCTGTTCATTGTCGCTTTCGTGAACTTGCCCATTTTGGTGGCGCATCTGTTCATCCTGATCCTGGACGGCTTCCCGCTCGCCTCCAGCCTTCCCGGCCTGCTCTGGTCGCAGGTCCTGCTGTTCTGTGTGTCGTCGCTGCCCTTTGCCGCGCTGGCCTCGCTCAACTCCAGCATGGCTTCGTTCATCTTTTCCCAATTGATCGTGCTCGCCGCCGGGTTCGGCATTTGGGAACTCTTGGTGCCCACCAGTACGGGGCGCCTGAGCGGAGTGTTATGGGTACGCTATTCGATCGCGCTCCTGGCCTTGGCAGCCATCGCGATTCCAGTGATTTTGACTCAATACAAGACCCGCCGCACGCTTTTCAGCCGTGGATGCGCGCTGGGCGGAATCGTACTGGGCGCTGGTGTGTTCGTCGCTTTGCCGTGGCCGGCCGCGTTAGCCCTGCAGACGCACTTTTCCAAAGAGCCCGCCCTCGGATCCTCCATACAGATCGCACTCAGCCATACATTTCGAGGAACAATTCTGGTTCCCCCAGACGAATCCGAAAGTCGCGCTGCACATTCCAATCTCGGTGCAAGGGATTCCCGAGGGAACCGAAATTCTAGCCGACGCTCTCAGCATTTCGATCCAAAGCTCGGACGGCCGCGCCACAAACTTGAGCCTGCACGATTGTGGGGACCTCCAGCGCGGTTCCATTTCCGCGCAGGCTGCGGTTATGTCCGTGAAGTGCTTCGCCGATCCTGCGTTTTTCTTCCAGGAGCACCAACGGCCGGTGACACTCCGCGCTTCCCTTTACTTCACGCTGTTCGGCAACGCGCAATCCCGCAGCATTCCGCTTTCCGATCAGCCATCCAACGCGCTTGACGGCCTGCAATGCTACACCGACGTGGTGAAGTCGGAATGGGACGTCTACTGCCGGTCGGCATTTCGATGGCCTGCGCGCCTGGTCTACGCGAAACTGGGGCATACCAACGCTAATTCATTCACGCAGTTCGTCTCCTACTCGCCGTTTCCCGCCAGTCTAAGTATCGATCCGGTTGAGACGCGCTGGGCCTCGGCCTACGCAGCCGGACCCACACCCAACGTGCGCGACGTCACCATCATCGTGGAAGAGCCGCTGGTTCACCTGCGCCGCGACTTCGAAGCACAGGATATTCGCTTGGATCAGTTCGCGTATCCGTATATCGGAATCGGCCCGGCTCCGAATCATACGATCCCGTGATTCACAGCGCGCGCAATATGTCTTGACATTGTCTGGCATCGTTCGCTATCATCAAGGCATGGGAAGGAATCTGGAGGGATAGGAGCCACTCATGTCGTCACGACCTATTCGCAGCGAAAAACTAGACTTGCGGCTCACGCGAAAAGCCAAAATGGCCCTGCAAGAGGCAGCTGCCGCGTCTAATCGCTCAGTGAGTGATTTTGTTTTGGAAAGCGCATTGGCAAAAGCCGATGAAGCTCTAGCCAATCGACGGACGTTTGTTCTCGACGCCGTTCAATGGAAGGCATTCATGGCGGCGCTCGACTCTCCCCCGCGTTCCCTGCCTCGCCTGAAGCGTCTGCTGAAAGAGCCAGGATTCTTTGAGGCCGGCGCAGATCGGTGAGCGAATCGCGCCGCGTCGAGAAGCTTCGACGTGATCATGCGGTAGAAGGATTCGACTGTGGCCGCGAGCAACTGAACCAATATCTTCTGCGCTACGCCTGGCAGAATCAGCAAGCCGGTGCGGCCCAAACTTATGTCGGCGTAGTGGGTAGTGCCATCGTCGGCTTTCATACTCTGGCGGTGGGGCAAGTGATGTACGAGGACGCGCCGCAGCGGCTGACTAAAGGACTAGCCAGACATCCAGTCCCGATCGTGCTGCTGGCTCGCCTGGCCGTGGATCGCCGCTGGCAAAACCAGGGCGTTGGCAAGGCGCTACTGAAGGACGCGATGCTGCGCACTTTACAGGCCGCCGACATTGCGGGCGTCCGAGCGCTGGCGGTCCATGCCAAGGATGACGACGCCCGACGCTTTTATGAGCATTTTGACTTTGTGCCGTCGCCGAGCGATCCGATGCATTTGTTCGTACTGCTAAAGGATGTGCGGCGGATCGTTGTGGACGGATGAAATCGCGCCGAAGACTGTATGGTATAAGACTTATATACGCGCTTCTACTTCGAGCAGGCTAAGAACCGGGACGTAACGCGGAAACATGGTGTCAGCTTAAGAGAGGCGCAGGAGATTTTTGACCAAGCCTACCTGATGGATCAAAAGTGCGACGATCCGCAACAATTCCGTGCAATCGGCTGGTGCGGCGGTCTGCTCTGTTCCGTCATCTACGAAATCAGGTATGACTCCGAGGGCGAATACTATCACTTAATCACAGCCTGGAAAGCGACCCAGCAGGAAGAACAAATCTATGCCGAAAATGTCTAAAGCAAGCAGCACTTCGCGAACGGCAGAGGAAATCGCGGAGATGGCGACGCGTGGCGAGGATGTTTCCGCCTATTTCACAAACAAGTTTACTGTCATCAGACCGGTCAAGCGGGTCAACGTCGACCTGACGCAAGGTATGTTGCGCGAACTCGATGCGCGAGCGGCGCGGCTCAACATAAGCAGACAGGCCGTAATCAAAACGTTGCTTGGGCGCGCGCTGAATGACGAGCGATCGACGAAACCAACGTCAAAGAAGACGACGAGATAAATGGCGACGCGCTTTGATATCAGCGACTACTTTATTCACTTCACGAGAGGGAATGCCACCAGTGACGCGTTTACGGTATTAAGGACAATTATTGCCGAACGTCGCCTGATTGCCGAAGCGTAGACTTCGTGAGTCGAGTTCCGGTCACAGAGTACTGCCAGTTTGGATTGATGTTCAGCAAATCGGCTCACATGCGGAACCTCCCCTTCAGGCTCATCTTGTGTGAGAAACTAACTCCCGCTTCAGTCTCATCTTGCATAAGACAAGACTAGTACGTGCGCCACCAACCCCAAACCAAGTAACCTAGAAATAGAGTGTCCACAGACGTCGTCCCGGCCCCAGGCTTAGTCGAACAGCTCTACGCCGAGCTGGAACAGAAGATCCTCGCGCTGCGGCCCAAAGAGGACCTCACCCTGCTCGAAAAAGCCTTCCATCGGGCCTCGGACGCGCACAAGGACCAATTGCGCGTCTCGGGCGAGCCCTACATGATCCATCCGCTGCTTGTCACGCATGATTCTGGCCGACATGCACATGGACATGGTCTGCCTGAAGACCGGGCTGCTGCACGACGTGGTGGAAGACACCAGCGCTCAGCCTGGAAGAGATCAGAAAGAACTTCGGCGACGAAGTGGCGCGCTGCGTGGACGGCGTCACCAAGCTGAGCAAGCTGAATCTCTCCTCGCGCGAGGAGCGGCAGGCGGAGAGCGTCCGCAAGATGCTGCTCGCCATGGTGAACGATATCCGCGTCATCATCGTGAAGCTGGCGGACCGGCTGCACAACATGCGCACGCTGGGTGCCTGCCGCGCGAGCGGCAGCTAGCGCATCGCGCAGGAGACGATCGAGATTTACGCGCCCATCGCGCACCGCCTCGGGATGGGCAAAATCCGCGGCGAGCTGGAGGATCTGGCGTTCCACTACCTGGAGCCGGAGGCCTCGGCGCGATCTGATGCGCGAGATCGAGTCGCAGCGGCTGCAGAACGAAGAGTTTCTGAACGAAGATGCAGCCACGTGTGGAAGTGAATCTGGCGCGCGAGAATATTCCGGCGCGCGTGGAGGCGCGGGTCAAGCGCGCCTACTCGGTATTCCAGAAGCTGAAGCGGCAGAAGATCACGCTCGATCAGGTGTACGATCTGCTGGCCGTGCGCATCATCACCGATTCGGTGAAGAACTGCTACGCGGCGCTGGGCGTGATCCACAACGAGTGGCATCCGATTCCGGGCCGCATCAAGGATTTCATCGCGATTCCCCGGCCGAATCTGTATCAGTCGCTGCACACTTCGGTGATGGGGCCCGGCGGACGGCATTTCGAAGTGCAGATCCGCACCGAGGAGATGCATCGCATCGCCGAAGAAGGCATCGCGGCGCACTGGAAATACAAAGAAGGGCGCGAAGGGCCCGGCGCGGACGATCAGCGCATCGCCTGGCTGCGCCAGCTGGTGGAGTGGCAGCAGGACATGCGCGATCCGGGCGAGTTCATGTCCACGCTCAAAGTGGATCTGTACCCGGAGGAAGTTTACACGTTCACGCCCAAGGGCAACGTGATCGTGCTGCCGCGCGACGCGACGCCCATCGATTTCGCCTACGCGATCCACTCCGACGTCGGCAACACCTGCGTGGGCGCGAAAGTGAACGGCCGCATCGTGCAGCTGAAGTACGCGCTGCGCAACGGCGACGTGGTGGAGATCCTGACGCAGACCGGCCATCTGCCGAGCAAGGACTGGCTGGCGCTGGTCAAG
Organism: uncultured Acidobacteriaceae bacterium; assembly: GCA_963746595.1. Taxonomy (GTDB): domain Bacteria; phylum Acidobacteriota; class Terriglobia; order Terriglobales; family Acidobacteriaceae; genus PALSA-350. Next base: position 464,544 of record CAVVBS010000001.1, on the reverse strand, counting down.
ACGTCCCGCGCGCGCAACAAGATCAAGCACGTCATCAACACCACGGAGCGCGCCAAGGCGATCGAGATCGGCGCAGAAGTATCTGGAAAGCGAAGCGCGCCGGCTGGGCGTGCAACTGAGCGCGCATCACCAAGGCGCGATCTGGAGCGCGTGGCCGGCGAGTACGGCTGCGGCAAGATGGAGGATCTGCACGCGGCGCTCGGCTACGGCAAATTTTCCGCGCGCCAGGTGCTGCAGAAACTGGCGCCGGACGCAGGTGCCCGCGCGGAAGCGCCCAAGCCGGCGCCTCCGCGCGACACCGACGCCGGCCGCGCCCGGCGGCTCGCCGGGCGACCGACAGGGACCTGGTCATCAAGGTGAAGGGCATCGACGATCTGCTGGTGTATCGCGCCAAGTGCTGCAATCCGATCCGCGGCGAGGCCATCGTGGGCTACGTGACGCGCGGCAAAGGCATCGCGGTGCATTCGCAGGAATTGCACCAACGTGCAGAACCTGATGTACGAAGTGGAGCGCAAGATCGACGTGGAATGGGCGCGCGCGGCGACCGAAACATTCCCGGTGAAGCTGGTGGTTCATACCGACGACCGGCCGGGGATGCTGAATCAGCTCACCTCCGTGCTGTTCAACGAGCAGACCAATATCCGCAGCCTGGAAGCGAGCACGGACGACAAGCGCGGCGACGGCGCCATCATCGACATGACGGTCGAGGTTCGCGACAAGAAGCAACTGGAGCGCGTGGCCGCGGCCATCCGCCGCATCTCCGGCGTGCGCGACATCGAGCGGACGCAGTAGTGACACACAATGATTGAGATCACAAGCGGAACCCGAACACATCGCCATTTCCAAATCGAAAGGCATCAAGATCGATTGGAAGGACGGCCATCACAGCGATTATGCGCTCGCCTATCTGCGCGACGAGTGCCCTTGCGCCACCTGCACCGGCGCGCACGGCACGGAGCCGCAGAAGACCAACTACGCGGCGCCGCCCGACGAGTCCCTTTCAGATGTACAAGCCGACGCTGAAGATGCTGAACGTGGAGGCGGTGGGCGCACTACGCGATCCGGATCGATTGGAGCGACGGGCACAATACGGGGATCTATTCGTTCGACCATCTGCGCAAGATTTGCCCCTGCGCGGAGTGCAAACCCAAGTGAAAACCGCGCGAAGTTGCATAATCGCCCTCTTGCTGGCTGTCGCGGTCCAGGCCGCCCGCCGAGCGCGCCGAAACCCAAGCTGGTGGTCGCGATTATCGTCGATCAGTTCCGCTACGACTATATGACGCGCTTCGATGGAGACTATCACGAGGGTCTCCGGAAGCTGCACGATTCGGGCGCGTTCTTCACGGATGGCCATGAGGCGCATTTTCCGACCGTGACCGCGGTGGGACACGCCGCGTTCCTCACTGGATCCATTCCCGCGATTGACGGCATTGTCGCCAACGAGTGGTTCGACCGCAAAACGGGAAAGGACGTGACCAGCGTGTCGGACGATACGACGAAACTGGTGGGCGGCAACGGCGGCGCGGGGTCGTCGCCAAGGCGCCTGGTTGTAACCACGCTGGGCGATGAGATCAAGGCTACCAGCCTCGCGGATACCGAGGTGATCGGCATTTCGCTGAAGGATCGCGCCGCGATTTTGCCGGCCGGCCATGCCGCCAATGCGGCTTACTGGTTCGACCATGAGTCCGGACAATTCGTCACCAGCACGTATTACAGGAAAGATCTGCCGGCCTGGGTGCAGGCGTTCAACAAAAGCGACGCGGCGAAAAAATATGCCTCGGCGAAGTGGGAGGGTTTTCGTACGCTGCCTGCGGTGCTCGGAAAACCTTATTACGAAGCGATGATCGCTACACCTTACGGCAACGACATGCTGGAGGCTTTCGCCGAGGACGCGCTCAAAGAAGAGCACTTGGGCCGGCATTCGGGAATGGATGTGCTGACTGTGAGTTTTTCGAGCAACGATCTGCTCGGGCATCAAATGGGTCCGGACTCCCCGGAGGTCCGCGACATGTGCCTCCAGACCGATCGCGTGCTGGGGCGATTATTGCGTGCGCTGGACGCGGAAGCGGGCGCGGGAAATTACGTGGTGGTGTTCAGCTCAGATCATGGCGTTGCGCCGAAGCCCGAAGAGCTGACGAAGCGCGGAATTCCGGCCGGCCGATTCTCAGCGGCCGAGGTGTCTCGGGCCATCGACGGAGCCCTCACCGAAAAATACGGACCGGGCAAATGGATCCTTGCAAGCTCGGAACAAGGGCCCTATCTGGATCAAGAACTGCTGCGATGAGAAACACGCGGCGCTGGCGGAAGCCGAAGACATAGCGGCGGAAGCGGTAAGAAAGCTCCCGTATATTTTCCGCGTGTACACAAGCGTGCAACTGGAACATGAGAACCTGGCGGGCGACCCCATCGAGCAATACGTAACGGTTATTGTAACCCTACTTCGTTCAGCGTATTGCTAAGAAGCCGTCCACCCTCCGGCGCTGCGTGAGCGAAGGCAATGTTGGCGGCATCGTTCAAATACCAGGAATTCCCAGGGCGAAACCCGTGCACGCGGAACGAATCGACGAGAACCTCAAAGTCAGACTGCGGCCAAAGTGCCGTATCAGGCTCTATCGCAGGAGCGTGATGCTCCGATCCAAACCAACCGCCACTGAGCGTGATGATGGCTGACCGGTAGACCCTGCCCGCTGATTCAGGATTTCCGCTCCGGAATATCGCCGCCAGGCTTGCGCGGATGTCGGCATCGAAGTCGGTGACCGTCTGGTCGAAATGGGTTAGGTAGAAACGGTAGTAGTCCCACTGTCCGTCCGGGTACCGATCGACGGGATAAAGCTCGCGGTCGATGGACGGCAGGAGACTGGGAAGCGCGAAGCCTTCCGGCGTATATGGAACGGAAACAAAGATGAGGCCACGGCTTCGCTTCGCGTGATGCGCGGCCAGCGCCCCGACAACCGGGCTTCCGAGATCATGTCCGATCCAGATGGCCGGGCTGGCGCCAAGATGATCGTGTAGCTCGACCATGTCCTCAACGATCTCTTTTATGGCATAGGCTTCCGCAACGTCGGGCACAGACGAACCGCCGTAGCCGCGCATGTCTGGCGCAATGCAATGCCAGCCTTCCGCTGCGAAGGCCTCCATCTGCGCGCGCCACACCAGGCCGATCTCGGGCCAGCCGTGCAGGAAGAACATCAGAGGCCCGTCGGCTGGTCCGGCCTGCCAATAGTGCGTCGTGTGACGTGGCGAACGGAAAGTGTAGTCGGTGAGTGTGTCAGATTTTGCCATCATGAGCTCCTAGGCCGGGTTGACCGTGCGCAGGAACTTGACAAGCTGTTCGCTGACCTCGGCTGAGGCCTCGTGTTGTGCCCAATGGCCTACATTGTCGAGCTCAAGCTTCCCGACAAGGCCCGGAAGCCCAGCGCGAAGCTCTTCGGCAGGAGGGTAGAGCGCTGCCAGCCCGTCGGCTTTTCCCGAAATATAAAACGAAGGTTGGGTAATCTTCGCCCCTTTCCATGCGGCGGACAGATAGAAATACGGTTCGGCCGCGCGATAGTAGTTCAATGCACCGTGGAAGCCGGTGCGCGTGAATTCCGCCACGTTGTGAGCCACGTAATCCGCTTTTGCCCATGATGGCAACGCCCCAGGTGCGGGGCGATGAAGGCTTCGCGCAGGGTCCAGAGGGTTCCATCGCTTATCCATCGGAGCAGAACCCGACGCCCAATACAAAATCCCCGGAATCGTAACGGCAGCATCGGCCCAAATCTGATCGGCTTCCGGTTTGATCTGCTCGAACATGTAGAAGTCGCTTTCATGCCCGGTGGTTCGCATACGCTCGAAGACGCTGACATCACCACGGGGGAAATAAGGGACGCTCAGGCAGAACACCGCTTTGAATCGGTCAGGACGCATCATCGCAGCATTCCACGCATGGCTGGCGCCCCAGTCGTGACCGACGATTACGGAGCTGGGAATATTCAGCGCATCGAGCAGTCCCACCAAGTCACCTGCCGTATGCAGCGGTGTGTACAAAGCTGGGTCGGATGGAGCTGAGCTGCGTCCGTATCCGCGCATGTCTGGAGCAATCGCGCGAAAGCCGGCTGACGCCACGGCTTTCATCTGTTCTCGCCATGTATAAGAGGTGTCTGGAAACCCGTGGCAGAAGAGAACAACCGGCCCCTCCCCGAGCTCAGTTACGTACAAAGAGATGCCATTCGCAGGGACCTCGTACTGTTTGAATTCCATCGTTCCTCCACCCTCCATCATAGAAGAAGGCCATTGTCGTTTACCCGCAAGGATAGTAAGGACAAACGCCGTTCCCGTCTCGCATCCAAGATCGGCGGTGATTTTTTTGCGCGATATTGAGCTAAATAGAGCGCCGTCATGGTTACCAAAATTATTTTTATTGCCCTGGACAAGGTCCAGAAAACCGTACTACGTTGGAAGTAAGAACCCATACGTCGGCGCCCTCTTCACGACGGCTCTGCTTGGCCTCGCACCGGTGCGCTCCACCCGTGCAACTGCCGCCCAAACACCGAAAAAGCATGAGCGCTTGTCGATCTGACGAATCGGTAATCGCATACAGTGATGGTGACCGTCCAAGCGGCGGATCAAGCCTGTCCGTAGCGTTCCTGCGCCCCGCGCGGGCGCCTGCTGGCGAGCAGGGTGCGCTTAGTGCGCGCTCTTGATTGAGCAGTTTTTGACAACTTGGGAAGCAGAACACCACAGCGGACGTTCAAGTCTGCATAGCGCTGGGTAGGTCCGGGCTACGTAGCCGCAGCAGCCCGGATATCCATCCCGTCGAATCGACCGTCCTCCAGGACTTTTGGTCGACCCACCCCCCTTATAGCGCTTATGGCGCTTTTAGCGCTGATATTTGGCAAAAACATCCCCTAGAAATCTACCCTGGAGCCTGCCCTGCCTGCCCGCCTGCCCGGCGTGCCGCGGGCGTGCCGTGGGAGCATGTCGAGGAACGGGCACTCCTTTGATGAATGAGGAATTCATACCGCCCGTTTGCCACCAGGCTTGATCCTCTTCGTGAAACAAAGGACTGGTTGGGCTCTCCACTCCCCGTTAAGCTGCCAAAGCTCAAAAAAGACCCAAAAATATCGAATTTTAAAAATTAGGCTGCTCCGGAAAGATAGGGCGCCTAATCCCCACGTCCCTTAAAAAAGAGCCGCCTTCACCCATTACTCCCTTTACGCAGAGAGGCTCCACTGCATCCCGGGGGGCTTATCTCTCTTATCTCTCACATTTTGCATATTTCTGCAGGGGATTTTGGCGAAATACGGCGACATGCCACCTATCCCCCTCGACAAGGCATTTGAGGTGTAATAGGGTATGCTGTAATGCACCCCAAAAGTGAGACACGGCGAGGGCAAGAAATGGGTGACACTTCTCGGCAAAATGGAGCAGGCCGATGAAGAAGAAGGCGAGGAGCGCCGCCTAATTCGAGCGCCAAATGACCTTGCCGCCACGAATTGTATATCTGACCTTGGTGAACGCCTCCGGGTTCCCCGACGCCGGGTCTTCCGACAGAATCGTCAGATCACCGCGCATTCCGGGCATCACCTTGCCTTCGCGCTGCGATAGATGAAACAGCTCCGCCGGAGCCGTCGTCAACATGGCCAGCACCTCGCGAAATCCAAACCCAGCCTGCATCAGCTGACGAAATTCCTCGCTCTGGTCGTAATCCGGGAGAAACCCGGTGTCGGTGCCATAAACCAGCCTTCCCCCAAGCTGGTGAAACCGGTAGTCGAGCCCGCGAATGTCCGCGATATTGTCGTCGCGCGAGAACAGCTTGAGTGTCGGAATGATCGTCATGTGTTGCGCAATCATGCGCCGCAGCATCGCCTCATCGATTCCACTGGTAGCCTCCGGCGTATGCGCCAGAACGTCCACCCCAGCGTCGATGGCCACTTTCGTCCCCTCAAGGTTTGAGGAATGCGAAAAGACCAGTTGCCCGTGTCGATGTGCCTCATCGACCGCGGCACGCGCGATCGCCACTTGCATCGGAGTGATGTGGCCGGGGCTTACAATCGAACCGGTGAAGAGCTTTACGATGTCGCATCCGGCCGCTCGGTTTCTATCGACAATGGTCACTGCGTCTGCAGCCGTTTCAGGCTGCGCCATTTTTGCCTTCAATTCTGGCGGAAGCTCCGCTAAGTAGTACGGCAACGCATGCGCGGGAAAGATAGGGATGCCCGCGGTAAAGATGCGCGGTCCAAGGACTTCGCCGCTGTCCACGCGCCGCCGCAGTGCAATCGTATTCTCCCCGTCCGAGCCGGTATCTACCACTGTCGTAAAGCCCGAGTGCGTGAGCATCTCGCTGATCTGGCGTGCCAATTTATCTGCGGGCTGGTTCGCGGCCTCGTTCCACCGCGGCTCCATGAAATGGACATGCGCATTCCAGAAACCGGCAAGCACAACGCAGGCTTGGCAGGAAATCGTCTCCATGCCCTTGGGGATGCGCAGATGCTCCCCAACCCCCGCGATCACTCCATGACGGATCACGATGGTTACGTCCCTCCGCGCCGGCGCATCTGGCGCGGCGTAGACAGTGGCGCGCGTGATCGCTAGATCCTGTGCTCGGCCAATAGCAACCGCACCGACCAGGAATAGCGCAAGGACAATAGCTCTGATACACAAGACCCTGATCATCGACATTCCCGTTTATACGAAGTTTCGTGGGCAGAAGTTTCGTGAAGTTTCGTGGAAAGACGCGGACGTTTCGTGAAACTCCTGTCCACGAAACTCCTGTCCACGAAACTCCCGCCATCACGCCGCTAAGAATGAGAAAGCCAGGCATCAGCTCTTCATCGTCTTGTACCGAGCAACATCGAATTGATAACTGCCAGATGGGGCCTCAGGGACATCCCCGGTCCTTACGACACCTGCGCGACTTACGAGGAACTCTGCGAATATCCAGCATGCCCCGATCGCAGGCAGGTTATACACAGCGGCTCCCCATGTTGGCAGATCGTGCAGGCGGATCAAAATAGGAGGCATTTCCACCAGACCATCAAACAGCAACAGCATCAAGGCAAGCAGCCTCAGTGCCAGAACATCCCTAATTCCTGAGCAAATTGCCAGGCCCGCGAGAAGGAAGGCGACTCCGGTCAGCCCCGCCCAAAAATATCCAAACCCCATCCAATGCGGAACGATGGTCGCGAAGACGCGAATGCCGATCAGGTGAAATAAGCCGAAGAGGATCGGAGGCAATCCCAGCATCCAACGTGCGGCGATAGGCACTCTCTTTTGCAACAGGGAATCCGGTGAGGTGCTGGACACGTAGATGAGTGCTGCCCCAGCGACCAGCATTAATTGTTGAGCGAGCCCGAAAGAAACGCCGAGTATGACATCGATTCGCCAGCCAAGCGTGTGAATTCCGGTATAGTACCGGGTTAGCCAAAATGCCACAAAAATCGAGTAGAGGATGGCGGCCGCGGCGGCGCCGATCTTTTCGCTGCCCCGCCACAACATGGCAAGACCGGCTGCGATCAGCCACACGCCCGCGATGTAAGCCAGTATGTGTTGACCAGCAACATTGGTGACCAGGACTTTGATGGGTTGATGAGAGGCATCGAACCCACCCCAGGCGATATTCAGAATGCCGGTGAGAAGGGTGCCCAAACCATAGAACCAAACGCCAATTTTCATCTGTCGATCTCCCACGAGTCGCAACCAAAACGCAACGCCGATGCTTGCGTTTGTCGATATCAGAATCGATACTAGGTCAGGAGTGGTACATCGAACAGAGCCATTTTCCCCTATTTTTATTGGACCATTCAAATGCCGAAAGCACTAGCTCGTTCGAGAAAGAGGAAGGAAAAGAGGGACAGCCTGATCGGCGCGATTTTCCTCTACCTCAACCCGTAAATCACGCGAAATTAGCGGCCGAAATTAGTGGACGGAACGTTCACCTGTGCCGCGAGAGCGGCACGCGGGCGGCTTCTTCGAGTTGTGACGGCCGCCTTCGAGGAAGCCGAGCGCGAGTTGGAGTTGATGCGGCAGGAAGGCGAAGCCGAAGAAATGGCAGCCGAGTAACCCAACGTCATCAAACGAACCACAAAGGCCGCGAGCAATCGCGGGCTTTTCTCGTGTGTGTTAGCCGCGATCCTCCAGAGCTTTCATCACTCGAACGTCAATTGTCTTGTTTGATTTAAGAAGAAGAGCGTGACGAAGAAGAGCGTGACGAAGAGCGTGACAGACGGGACGATCACCAGTCATTTATGACGACAAGGAGTAATCGTCCAGTCTCTCCCCCCTTCTGCGGATCTTACTTTTTCGATAACTTCATCCGGGTGGGTCGATTCATACTGGCCCACTGGCTCAGTCAGAAGCTGCCGCACTCGAACGCAGCTTGCGCTCCTTGATAGCCGCCTTAATCGCAATTGTCGCTTCGTCCCCCTCCACTATTGTTCTCTTTCATTGTTGTTTTCAAATTAACCGAGCCAGCCTGGGACAGCCATTATTTAAACCATTGAAGGTTACAAATGTTCGCGAAAGAGGGCAGGAGTATCCTTGTATACCTAAACCGATTGGGTTAATATTTGGTATGGATTCGATCAGCTTTGAGGGTGTTCGATTCGCGGCCTACTCAAACGATCATGATCCGATGCACGTCCATGGGTTCTACGCGGAGGTCGAGGCGATCGTTGAACTTAGGCGGGATGGAACGGTCTTACTGGCCGGCCGGAAGGATGCGGTGAGACCTCGCAATGGCAGCAAGGCCGATGTGCGTCACGTGCTCGCCGTCGCCAGCAAACACTTCGATGAGCTGCTAGCTCTCCTGGAGAAATAATCATGACTCAAGCGCGAATGATCACCACTGACGCCGAGATAGATGCGGCCATTGAACGGGCAAAACTGCTCAACGGAGAACCGCTGGCCAAGACGGCCGTGTACATCCCGAGCCTCAAAGTACTCGTGGTGGGACTGACCAACGGTCGACGACTGGTGCTTCCCATCGAGGACTTGCAGGGCCTGGAGAACGCTACAGCGAAGCAGCTTCAGAACATCGAGATACTCGGTCGGGGCACCGGCATCAATTTCCCCGATATCGACACGGGTTTCTATGTGCCTTCGCTCATCGAGGGCGTATATGGCAATCGTCGCTGGATGTCAGAGCTGGGCAAGCGGGGCGGCAGCGCCAGGACCGAGGCCAAGCAAATCGCTTCACGGGCGAATGGTGCGAAGGGTGGTAGGCCAAGGAAAGTGGTCGACACCAGGAAAGTTGCCGCTGCGGCTGCAACCAAGCCCAGGAAAGTGGCGAACATACCGACACCCAGGAACGTAGCCAACGTCGCGGCGGCCAAGCGCGGTGGCCGTGTAACTGGCCGCAGAGGGTAACCGGCCTTTTAGCGGGTAATGGGAGATAGGGGTCCACTACAGCAGCAATTCTGGCTCTGTTCCTGCGGCCTTTTGGATCCGCTTCAAGGGCACTGAACGGGCACTTGTTATCCGGGGACGGTCACCTCGTTTCTGAGGTGTAACCCGGGGAATTACGCCGGGTCGGTGACACCAAGTAATCCTGACGCAAACCCAGCGGCAATGCCCGCCATCACGCCTCTAAGAATGAGAAAGCTAGGCATCAGCTCTTCATCGGCTTGTTACCGAGCAACATCGAATTGATAACTGCCAGATGGGGCGTCAGGGACATCCCCGGTCCTTACGAGACCTGCGCGACTTACGAGGAACTCTGCGAATATCCAGCAAGCCCTCTCGCAGGCAGGCTGTACACCGCGGCTCCCCATGTTGGCTGATCGTGCAGGCGGATGAAAATAGGAGGCATTTCCACAAGACCATCAAACAGCAACAGCATCAAGGCAAGCAGCCTGAGTGCCAGAACATCCCTGATTCCTGAGCAAATTGCCAAGCCCGCGAGAAGGAAGGCGACTCCGGTCAGCCCCGCCCAAAAATATCCAAACCCCATCCACTGCGGAACGATGGTCGCGAAGACGCGAATGCCGATCAGGTGAAATAAGCCGAAGAGGATCGGAGGCAATCCCAGCATCCAACGTGAATGCAGATTATGACTGAGGCAGCAGTTCGTCTTGGCGAGGATGCCGGAAGGATCGCTCCCGGGCCCGATTGGGAAGGCTTCCGCGGGATGGGGAACCTCCTGCGACACGCTTATCACCGAATTGACGACCAAATAATCTGGAACACTGTCAAGGATGAGCTTCCGCGCATGCGTGAGGTTGTTGTGGATGCGCAAAGGGCAAACAGTCGCAATGGCTAAAGATTTCTTGAGGTTTCGAGCGGTAATACGGTACAGCTTACCCATTGCAGACGAAAAGTATCCGATGAATTAAGCGCGCCAGGTTACGCTGCCAGAGGAACCAGACCAGACTTCACGATCCTCTTGTCATGCGTCAGAAGGCGAATGCCCTCAACAATCGCGGTCGCTCCGATGATTCTGTCCTGCGGATCGTTTGGGTAGGATTTTGGGAACTGAACAGAACGAACCGCTATCTCCGGAGTGATAGGGAGAATCTGCACATAGGAAGCACATTTCTTCACAAAGGAATCGACGCTCACATCGATACCGATTCGCTTGTTCACTGCCAGCCATGCAATTTCCCACAGGCTGATCGCAGAAAGAGCAAGCGGCCCGGGTTTGCGGGCCGCCAGGATTGCCTTCTTTGCTTTTGGTGAAAGGTTTTCAGGGGCGATCAGAAGCCAGACGAGAATAGGAGTATCAAGAAGAATCACTCCACTCCCCAATCGCCGGCTGGAACCGTGTTCTCAATATCGCCCTTAATTCTGGCGATGCCTGCCAAGGCCCCGAAGATCTCATCCTCGCCTTCGTTTGCAGGAACCAGTTTCACCACAGGTTTGCCATGCTTGGTAATTACGACGGGGCGGCCACTTTGCGATACCTGATCCATCACAGCGAGGCATTGAGCTTTGAACTGCGCGGCAGCCATTTTTTGCATGACAATGCCCCTATCGATATGACCAGAATAATATGACCTCTTTTCGCCGTCTGCTTTCCCCGTTCCTTTCTAGAAACGGCGTTCTGACAACGGGCAAACGATGCCGGCTTGTGGACCAATACCATGGTCCAATTGCTTTGCCTTTCCTCGTTCAGGCCTAATTGTGGCTGTGTTCTCGATGCGAATGAAATGAATCTGCAAGTGAGCACGATTGAGCGGACTTGGGGGTCGCCAATGGACAGCGTACAAATTGAACAGAAGATCTATGAGATGCCCCCGCGGGACGGGATCAGCATCGCGCAGTTTCTCACCGTCAAGGACATCGAGCGATCGGCTCGCTATTACGAAAAGGTCTTCGACGCTCGCATTCTGAGCCTGGGCGACGGCAACGCGCCTGGGTACCTTCTGCTAGCGAATATCTGGATGATTCTCAATGTAGGGGGAGGTCCGACTCCAGACAAGCCGACGGTATCGCTCAGTGTCCCCGACCCGAATCACATCAGTAGCTTTATGAATTTCCGGGTTGCGGATATTCACGCATGCTATGAGTTATGGAAAAGTCGAGGAGCCCAGTTCATCACGGAGCCGCAGCCCAAGTACGGCGAGATCCGATGCTACATCCGCGATCCTGACGGTTATATCATCGAGGTGGGGCAAAGCACCGATCTTAAGTATGGCTGACGCCGGGTCCTGCGCAGAAAATGCTGAGGCCAGCTAGGGTATTCCGGAACTATCATCCGAGCGACAACATTGATTCGCTCGAAGTTCCGGCAGGCAGGTTCAAGTGAAAAGCTGACCCGCGCCCGGAAGCGACGCGGGCCCACAAGGCGTCGCCTCGACGCCCTCCCCTTACGTGTACGCCTTCTCTCCGCCGACCTGCGAATCCCAATACGTCGTAGGATCGGTGAAGAACTCACCCTGCCTGCAGAGGTTGCGCATCGCTTCTTCATTGACTTTGATGCCCAGGCCCGGCCCCGTCAGAACGGGGATGTAACCATTAACCACGAGGTCCCCTTTGTCGCATAAGTCTTTGTGCCAGGCTGGCTGCGGCTGGTGCCATTCCATGGCGAGGAAGTTTTCGCAGGCGGCTATCGCTTGCGCGCCGGCCGCGTAGCCGATCGGCGTAGCGTTGCTGTGGACCATCATCCCCACCGAATACTCGGCCGCCATGTCGGAGGTCTTCTTCAATTCCAGACAGCCGCCGATCACAAGGTGATCCGGGTGGATGTAATCGACTGCACGCGCCCGGCAAAGCGGCTCGAGCGATTCCACCAGGTAGGCGTCTTCGCCGGTTAAGGTGGACACCTTGACCGAATCGGTGATGAGTTTCCACTCCTCTACCCGGAACCACGGGACCATGTCTTCCAAAGTCGAGGGATTGATCCTCTCCAGCGCATTCGCCAGCTTGATGCAACTTTTCACGGTGAGGTGCCCGAAATGGTCGTGACCCATGGGAACGTCACCAGCGTCGCCCATGGCTTCCTTAATCGCAGCGACGTGGTCGGCTACCAGTTCACATCCCTTGTCGCTGATCTCTAATCCCTCATAGTAGTTCTCGGGGGGGACACCCCCCGGCTCCCCGTAATAGCCATTCGGAGCATAGATCGTGCCCGGCTTGCCTCGCAGGATGGGAACTACGGGCAGGTCGTATTTGAGCATCGTAAACCCCGAGGCGACTCTCTCCTTATAATCGGCGGCGATGTCTGCGATGGAGTTCGATTTCGGGTCACCCTCGCTGTACATGCGGACCTTGTCGCGGAATTTCCCGCCAAGCATCTGGTAGATCGGCACGCCATAAGCGTGGCCGGCCAGATCCCACAACGCGTTCTCAATCGCGTTCACGCCGCTCCCCTGACGGTTATATCCGCCATGCATCTTGATCTTGCGGAAGATTCTGTCGACGTTGCAGGGATTCTCGCCCAGTAGCCGGGCCTTGTGCATCAGAATGTAGTTCGGCTGGGGGCCGTCCCCGATCGCCTGGCCGTAACCCGAAATTCCCTGATTGGTATCGATCCGGACGATGATCGTGCCGCCAGAGGCCGCTCCCGCTCCGGGAGTCGCAGGAGGCATCGGCCCCCTGGGAGGGCCGCTACGGCCGGGGCCGCCCACGCCGCCGGAGCCGCCCACGCTGCTCGGGCCGCCATTGCCCTCCCGGACTGCCTCGCCTCCCGGCCCTCTCAGAACGGCGATGCGCATGTCCGTGATCTTCAAGTCCGACGCAATCGAATTCCGGTTGACATTCTGTGGATACGCTTCCAGGTCGGCCCAGAGACCAAGCCCCGCGGCTGCCGCGCCCATACCCATACCCAGAAACTTACGTCGCCCAATTGTGCTTCCTTTTGTAGACATGACTCTCCTTCGCAACCAAGACTGACCCGCGTTTGGAACCGGCCCATTCTATCCGATCTTATGTATACGAGCTTATATTTCGAAGCAGATGCTCGGCCGTCCAAACCTTCACCCCCTCGAAGACGAAAAGTGTAGGATCAATTGTCTCTGCCATGGCTCAGGTAACGCTACCTACGGCTAATAATCCTGCCCGACGGATTCAGTCTGTCGCCCGGCACAAGTTTTTTTTGCTATTTCTGTTTCTGCTTGCCTACCTGGTCCTCTACCCTTACATGGGTGAGACCGGCATCCGTTATCCGGTGTTCCGGATACTCGGCGTTACCGTCACTCTGATGAGCGTATACGCGGTGAGCTTCCGCAGAGGCCTCGTCCTTGTCGCACTCATTCTTGCCGCTCCCGCATTGGTGGAGCGTGCCATCGTTTTTCGCCCCACGATCGTTCCTGCGTCGGTCTTCACCATCGTTTTCAGCTTCGTATTCGACGTTTTCATCGTTGTAGTTATGTTCCGTCGCGTTTTTGCACGCGATGAGCCCACCACCGAAACGCTTTTCGGCGCGGTATGCATTTATCTCATCATTGGATTTTCGTTCGCACGCCTCTATGCCATCATTGCCGGCATCCGGCCCCATGCCTTCTATCTCGATCCGGCCATCTATCCGCATGGTGTTCCTGAGGTTTTCGATTTCATTTTTTATAGCTTTGGAAGCATGACGACGGCCGGCGCGGTTGGCATTGAAGCCGCTTCGCCGCAGATCCGCTCGCTGTCCATGCTTGAATCCATTCTGGCGGTGTTGTATCTCGCGGTGATGATTTCAAGGCTGGTCGGTGCCTACCGGCCAAAGCGCGGCTCCGTGGAATCCTCATGAGCCAAACCGGACGGCCCTGTGTTTACGGAGTCTCTAACCACCCTGCACCGCGATATTTCCGCGGATGGTAAAACATTCGTTTGGTAAACTCTCTTCGCGTGTTCCCATTTTCGTGCAAACTACGGTTCTCTACCTTGTCTAGTTCCGCACACGGCTCTGTTCTGAATGGCTGCACGTAGACGACTGCGCTCACGATGGACCTGGGTAATTTCGCTCGCCTTGGGCCTTGGGCTAGCCACGAGCGGCGGAATCGCGTCGAGCGCACAAACAGCCCCACGGCCGCCTGATGATCGAGCAACAACACGGGAATCGGTCATCCATGGAACGGTGAAAATTGGGACATTGCCCCTTCAGAGTGTGCGTGTGATCGCAAGCGACGCCCGCACCGGAAAACAAATTACCACCACTACAGACGGCAACGGCGCTTATTCCCTCACTCTCCCGCGCGGTGAGCGTTTCCTCATTCGAGCAGAACGATTTGGCTATGCCCCTTCCAGCACAGAAGTTTTGCTGAACGTCGGCACGAAACAAGTGGATTTCTCTCTCAAAAGTGGGGGAGACAGCCTTTCATCGCTGTGGGAGGCCGCGCTCTTACCCCCGGTAACCGCCAGCAGCGTTAGCCTGCAACCCGCGTTCTCCACGATCGGGGCCAGTTCCGGCGCACAGGTCCCCTCCTTTCCCGGCGACCCCAACTTCTCCGGGGATTCCTTCACCGTCGACGGGCAGCCTTCGATCGTGAATCCCTTCTTTCAAATGGATGACCTGATGCGCCAGTCCTTCGAAGACGGGCACGAGCTTCAGGCAACCTCCGTTGGATCGGACGAGGACGTCCGTACTGCAGGGCCGGTAACTTCCAGCAGTCCTAACCAGATTCATGGCCTGGCTTTCTGGAACGGCGGCAATTCCATACTGAATGCCAACCCCTTTCTATTGGCAGGGCAGCCCAGTCCCAATCCCAGCTACGACAGTAACGGTTACGGACTTGTGATCACAGGCCATCCGTTTCTTCCCGGCATAACCCGGCCCAGCAATAAAGACTCCGTCTCTTTCTCTTTCGCTGGTCAAATCGCGTCCACTCTGGTCAATGACTACGCTACCGTGCCGGCCGATTTGGAGCGTACAGGCAACTTCTCCCAACTCCGGGGGCCCACCGGTGCACTGGTCCCCATTTATCCGCCAGGTCGCTCTGCACCTTACCCCAATAACACCATCGACCAGCCGCTGGATCCCGTAGCGTTGGCCCTGCTCGAATACCTGCCCCTGGCCAACCTGGACAGCACGGGCCTGAATTATCGTCTGATCACACCCCAGGGAACACACACCAACACCATAGGCGCTGGTTATACCCATAGCTTCGCTGCATCACCTGCCGCATCTTCTGGCAACAGTCAAAGTCTCACTGTGAACTTCAACCTCAACCGCGTCGCCAACGACGTCATTAACGTCTTTCCTGCCTTCGGCGGCAAGCGGGTAGTTCAAGGATATGCGCTCACTGCGGCGTACGCGGTCAACACAACCCATCTGTTCAGCAACTTTAGCGTTACTTCAAACCGCAACAACGCGGACTTGCGCAATCACTACACCAATGTCGAAGATGTCGCCACCGAAGCCGGTGTTCTTCTGGACACGACATCCAACCGCCGCCTCAACACAAATCCACTCAACTATGGCCTGCCTAACCTGGTTCTCAACAACTTCTCCAGTCTCAGCCAGACGCAGCCAAACTATCAACTCACGCAGGCAATCGGCATCTCGACATCCTCCTCCTGGGAGCACGGCGCGCACATCGTTCGCTTTGGCGGGGATATCCGCCGCATCGAATTCAATCTGTTTGGCGGCACGAACGCTACCGGGACCTTCATATTTACCGGGGTGTACACCCAACAGCCCGGGGTAGCCGCGACAAATCCCGTCGCGGTCACCGGCTCGTCGTTTGCCGATTTCCTGCTCGGGCTTCCCCACGAAACCAACATCGAGTCTGCGCGCCAAAAAGCCTACATGCGTCAGAACAATTGGGACTGCTTCATCCGCGACGATTGGAAGGCGCTCCCCAACCTCACCCTGCTCGCAGGGCTGCGCTATGACTACTTTTCTCCCTATGCGGAGAAAGACGACCGCCTCTCGACGCTCGACTACAATTCCGGCTTTACCCGGGTCGCTCCCGTTCGGCCAAACGAAATCGGCCGCGTCTCAGGCGTGAAATATCCCCGCACCCTCGTCTCTCCGGACCGCGATAACTTCTCTCCGCATGTCGGCCTCGCCTGGCAGGCATCTCGCAGCACTGTGATTCGGTCCGCCTACGGCATCAACTACACCGTCGGCCTCTATGGAAGCTTCACCCAGGACCTCGCCTACCAGCCGCCCTTTGCGCACGTCGAGGTGAATCTGAATCTCCCCCCCAATCTGACCTTCTTTCCGCTCAGCGGAGGCTTCGGTAACAGCGCCGATCATGGGAACTATTCCATCAGCAGGAATTACCGGCTCCCTTATACGCAGGTCTGGTATCTGGAAGTGCAGCAGGCGCTCCCCCACGACATCGTAATGAATGTGGGCTACAGCGGAGCTAAGGGCACACGGCTCGACGTGATCAGTGCCCCCGGGTTCTACAACAACTTGCCCTTTGCCAGTGCGTTTTTCAACTTCGAGGATTCAACTGCTTTTTCGAACTTCAACGCGCTCATTGTGCGCGCCAACAAGCGCCTGCTGCATGGTCTCGCTCTGCAAGCCACGTATGCCTACTCCCATTCCATTGACGATGCTTCTTCAATCAACGCGGGCGCCCCCGTGGTGGCGCAGAACTGGCAAGACCTGCGCGCGGAGGAAGGGAATTCCAGCTTCGACATACGCCATCAGGTCGCTGGCAGCTTTTTCTATCAGCTGCCCTTTGGCCGCAATGAGCTGTATATGAGCAATAGCGGCTGGGCGTCCAGCCTTCTTGGCGGCTGGACGTTAGCCGGCTATTTTCTATGCGCCACCGGCGTGCCTCTAACGCCCATGATCGCGGCTTCTGCGACTGAGGTGGAGCGGGGTACCCATGGTTCCGTGCGGCCGGACCGGGTTCCCGGCGTTTCCATCCGCGCAGGCGGCGGCCACCTGCACCGCTGGTTCAATACCGCTGCCTTCTCTACCGGCTTTGCCCCCGGCCAGCTATACGGTACGGCTGCACGAAATTCGATCCCCGGCCCTGGCGTGGATAATTTGAACTTGTCGCTGTCACGAATCATTGCTCTGCCCGAGGGGAAGACCCTGGAGCTCCGCATGACCGCGAACAACGCCCTCAACGTCGTGCAATATGCGGGCGTGAACACCCAGTTTGATTCCACCTCGAACGGCCAGATAGACGCGTTCCAGCCCATGCGCCAGATCACCTTCCTGGCGCGCTTCCAGTTCTAACGATCCTGAATCGGTCGCCATGATTGTCGGCTCATCCCGAGAGATGAAGGGCATACCTATTGCGAAGATAACGGGACGAAGATTACTCGTCACGAGACCGCGAGTCGTCAAGTCTTGCGCGAAAGCGATTCCGCTAAGCCCACAATACGATCATGAAATGGGCTTTTCTTATCCCGCCGAATCTTGTCGACGAGACGTTCATCGGCAGTGACAAATCGGCAACCGTTCTCAACCGCCAAAGCCAGGTAGAGGCAATCGTAAGCCGGATGGTCCAACTCAATTGTCAGCCGTGTTGCGGACTCCATGAGCGCCCGAGACGGGACCAACTCAATCTCCGCGCTCTGAAGCAGGCGAGCCGCGATAAGCGCCTCGTCGTTGCTGAGTTCCTTCCTCTGGGCCTTCTTCCACAGGATGTTGGCACATTCAGCGACAATCAGGTCGGGAGCCATCAGTCTAGCCTTCTGTCGCAGCGCTAGCGCCAAGTCCGTGCCGTCCTCCTCGACTACCCATTTGATGGCGATACTGGCGTCGATGACCAGGGTGTTCAACGCTCCGTTCGCCCTTCGCGCTGAAGAACCTCAGACGGCGTTTGACGTCGCCTGCTGGTCAGCTTACGGAGATCGGCTGCCAGCCGATCAAAGGATGGTTCAACCTCGGTCGCCAGAGACTGACGAAGGATCTCGCGATGCTCGGCTTCGGTGGACCGCCCATGCCGTGCAGCCCGGCGCTTCAGACGGGCAATGAGATCGTCATCAAGATTGCGCACATGCAGATTTCCGGCCATCTGTCCTCCATGAGATCATTGATCTCAAAAGATCGGGGCACGGTCAACGTTCGGACAGAGCATGAGCAAAGTTTCCAGTCCCCAAATTCGCCGAGAAAATTAACCGAAGCCACCCAAAACTCGCATCTATATCTACAGCAAAACAATCATCGGTAGCATGGAGCGTAACGGACATTGTTCGCTGCGGGGAAGGCGCATTTCGGCGATCGTGCCGTGACGCCATCCTGTACATAGAGATAGGCATTCCATGAAGATGCTCGAATTCCCAACAACAGGGACCGCGATGGAAACACACCCCACGATCGCCCCATCCCCTGTAGATGGCCGTCAGCAGCCGGCAAGTATTGGTCCCCTAAATATCTTATGGGGGCGGGAAAAATAAAAATTTGGACATCTTCGTGAAACAAAGGACTTAGCCGCCACCTCGAGAGAAACCAAGACGGGAACACCGCGTTCCTGAAACCAAACCGCAACCCAAGGCTGTCGCCCTAGGCACGCCCCAAGGGGCAGATCAATCGATCTTTCTCATCGCAAAAATTAGTGGCCAGAAATCAGTGGCCAGATGGAACGCTCACCTGTGCCGCGAGAGAATATCGTGGGTTACGTTCCGCCGGCTACGTCAGGCCGCGAGCCATCGCGGCCTTTTCCTGTATGCAAGTGGAGTGACTACGATCGAACTACTCTACCGGCCTCACCCCCTGGACGGGTGCCCCATGTTCGCGCTTGTCGCGTACATGGGTTGAATCAGCCGGGCCGAAGGCCCCTTCCGATGAAATTTTCCTGATGACCCAGTTGTGCGGCCCTGCACAGGGGGAAAATATGAAGACGGAAGTGTAACCGCAAACCACGGCGCTTATGAAATCGGAGACGAGGTTCGTGAAAAGACGGATCTGACACTTTCAGAAACTCTTGTCGACGAAACTTCCCTGAAAGTGGCCGCTCCGTCCACGAAACTCCTGCCTCCCCTACGGTGCCACCACTTCATACGCGATGATCTTCCACTTCTGGTTCTCTTTTCCCCACAGCAACGTCAGCGCCGCCGGATGATCCCCCGGCGCGCGCAACGTAAACAGAGTCGCATAGTAATTTCCATATTCCTTCTGCTGGGCCGACGCGTCAGCCGGTGCGTAAGGGTTCTTCGACGACCTCTTGTCGCACAGAAACGAACCCACCAGGTAGTCGGGCACCGCCACCAGCGTGTAAGCGTGTTCTCCCGCGTGCTCGACCACCTGCAGATCCTCGTGCTCCGGGCGCACCGGTTCCAGCGCGTCCTGCAAGTGTGGCACCTTGCCCAGATCCTTGTTTACGGTACTCAGCGCCTTGCGAATGTAGGCCGAGTACTCCTCCGCCGTCGCCGGCGGCTTCTCCCCCTCCGCCAGGTAAAAATTTACGCAGTCATTGCAACGTGGTGAAAGATACGTGGCCGCGCGGTCAAAGTTGTCGTCCACCAGCCACGTGTGCAGAAAGTCATGCGACGCCTCCACCAATGCGGGATCGGCCGTGACGCGCGCTCTCGCCGGCGGCGGCGCCGCAGCCAACCGTTTGCGTCGCCGGGTATCGGGAATCACACCCGGCTTGGCCTCCTCCGCCTCAATCTCCCATGCCACCACCCTCCAGTATTTGCCTTCCTTCGTCCACAGCAGGGTGATCGCGTCGTTCTTGCCGCTGAGTGCTTTGAGCCGGAAAACCGCTGCGAAGTAGCGTCCATACTTCGCAGCGGTCCCCGACACCCGCGAGGAGTCAAAATCGTCAAAAGCCTTCGCCGGATCGCACTCAAAGTCGGCAGCCACTCCGTTGGGCACCTGGTATAGCGAAAACATCGCCTGAAAGGGCTGCTTCATGGGCTTGATGTCTCGTTCATCCAGGCTCGAAGGCTGCACGGCAGCCTGCAAACTTGTGACCGTGCCCACCGCCCGGCTGGTGGCAGCCAGGCCGCGCGCGGCCACATAGGGAGCCACCCCCGCGTTGATCTCGTTGCCCGCCTGCGGGCCGTATTCTTCCAGGCAGGCGAACGAGCGCACCGAAAGATAGGACGCCGACAACTCCGGCTTCCGTTCCACTAGCCACGACTGCAGAAAATCCTGCACCGCATCTTCGAGTTTTCCCTCGGCCTTCCGCGGTATCGGGGGGACATCGCCGGGCAGCAAATCGGCATTTGGGTCGTCCACAACACCCGGCAGTCCGAACAAACTGCGCCACCAGTCCGGCAACCCCTGCCAGCGTTGCAAGTGGATCTGCGTGTTGTTTCCTGCCCGTACATCCGAATTCGCCGATGTCAGGTGACCGTTGAACAGCCCCGCAGGGAAGCCAGACGAGCGGTAGTCGACGTCGATGTCGGCGTGCCGGCCGTCTTTTGCCATCGAGAATTGTATCGAAGGCGTGCCATCCTGCCGGTAGTTCAGCGGAAAGCCGTGATGATAGATCGTGTTGTCGCGGTCGCGGAAGAACTCGCTCGAGTCCTTCAGCTTCTGCAGGGCGTCCGGCTTCAGAAGCACGTACATGCGAAACTGCTGATCGCCGCGCGCACGTGGCACCTTGCCGTTGATCGCCTCGATGGCCTGTACCAAATCCAGCGCTGTTCCCACCGGCTTCCCCGACTTGTCCGTCAGATTCGTGGTCATCAGCGCGTGCGTCACCGCCTCGTACGTAGTGCGCGTCGAAAGCGAGAACTGGTTGTACTCGGTGGGCTCCGAGTGGTCATTGGTCATGCGGTTATAGTCCGCATACCACTCGTCGATAAGCTGCTTTTGCGCCGGTCTCAGCTCTTCATACTTCCCGTGGAATTGCGGCTGCGTGCCGGCGGCCTGCTCCTGCCCGGCGAGCACCCCCACCGGCAGAAGCAGCAGCACCAGCATGCCAATGTAACCGCCCACTTTTGTTCCTCCCGAGCGCACGATTCACTATAGCCCCGGACGTCCCATCTACCGGAGCAGAAATACGGCGCTCCGTGTCCGGATTACCTGTTGCCGAGTAGTGCCTTCACACTAGATCGGGGACAAACACTGCCGTAGTCCGTTGCGGGTATTGACCAACCCCATTTGAGAATTCGGCGTCCCGGTGCCGCAAAAATGGTCCATAAGTGCAGCGAACATAAGACCAAG
Source organism: uncultured Acidobacteriaceae bacterium (assembly GCA_963746595.1). GTDB lineage: Bacteria > Acidobacteriota > Terriglobia > Terriglobales > Acidobacteriaceae > PALSA-350. The sequence goes on along the minus strand of CAVVBS010000001.1, from coordinate 443,117 downwards.
ACCGGCTGACATCTTCGCTCTCCGGGTATGCTCCTGAGAAACCCGGCGGCAAAGGGAACCTTTCATGTCAACCCGGAACTGATGGCTTTGAGGGATATAGCCTTGAAGGCAGCATCTTCAGTAACCAATGAGATGCTTTCGGCCAGTGGCTAACAATGAGAAACTGGCGTACATGGACCATTTCTTTGTCATAGCCTTCTACTGCATTCTTGCCTTTGTAGTGGGTCTGTTTAGCTGGTCTTTTCTGCCCGGCTACATGCGAGAGAAAGGCAAGAACCTTGCCACAAAGGAAGATATTCAAGAGCTCGCCAGGCAAACGAGGATACTCACCCAAACGACAAAAGAGATCGAAGCAAGAATTTCCATCGGCGTATGGTCAAAACAACAACGCTGGGATATTCAAAAGACAGCGCTTTTAGACAGCTTGAAAGACCTTGCTACCGCCGAAACGTTTCTGGTGCGCTTGGTACAAACATTCGTGGATACGAAAGATCGGCCGCAGGGGTGGGAGACGCGACGCAAAGAAGCGAACGAAAAATATGCTGAGAGACTCAACAGTTTCTGGCGAACGCAATTAGCAATCGAAATCCTGTGTGGCAGCGAGATTGGCGGTCATTTTCAGGAGATTGACACTATATTCGATCGCGTGCGCAAGAGCCTCAAACAAGGCGAGTTCGATAACATTTGGAATACGCAGTATCCTGAGCTTCTGGCGGCCAAGAGGCAATTGAAAGAGACAGTTCGTAGAAGGTTAGGACTTGATGTGGAGACCGGGGAGGAACTTGTTCCAGGCTCAGCTTTCACCCTTCAATCCGGTGAACCTTCGCTAGCTCCAAGCTCTGATTTGCAAGGCCGTGCAATTGGCACACGATAAGCCGGTTTCGCCGCTCCGGTGGTATACGGCAACGACGCGCTGCGTCAGAGATTGGTGAAAGCGGCGCTCGAATTCAATCGGTCCCTCCCGATCAAATAGGCTGCGATCACAAGGATTGGCCCAGTCGCTTCTCGAGTTGTACCCGATAGGTTCTGCTGACGCGTGAGCGGTGGCCGTCCTTCAAGACGAGTTCGAATTCGCCGTGAGAGATAGGATGAAGCTCAAGGACGCTGTCAATATTGACGAGCAGTCGCACATAGGCTCGGCGTGGTGGCCCGCTACTCTCCGGCAGCGATCAGTTCCTCCCACGCCAAGGCGTAGCCAACCGCGCGCTTCACCTCGTGGACCCGCTTTTGCGAGAGTTTTGCAATCTTCTTCACCAGGTGGACTTTCGAAATCGTTCGCAAGTTGTCGCAGTTAACGACGCAGGGCTTGGGCATGCCCTCGATCGAGCCCAGAGGAACTTCGATCGGAATATGGCGAACGGTCGCCGTGATTTCAGCCGCAACGAACTTGTTAAGAACCGGATAAGCGTCATCACGGCTCAGCAGAAGCACCGGCCGGCGTCCGGCCGGTTTCGGCAGGTCCGCCCACCAAATTTCGTACTGCTTCATGGCTTCCACTCGTCCGCGTTGGACCAGTCGTCGGCATCATCCGTCGAATCGGGCTGCCGCAGGTATGCTTCGCGAATGGCTTCGTATTCGCGTTTCCGAATTGCGTCTCTTACGGCCTGCCGGATGAATTCAGCGCGCTGCCGCTTGGCGGCTGGCGCGACCTTATTCAGCGATCGCAAAAGCGGTTCGTCCAGCTGGATCAATATAGACGGCATTTGTTAAAAACTATATCACGGAAGCATATAGACCAACGCATGATGACCTCGACCTGTGGCATCTTAAGCTCCGTGCGGGGACGGACGGAATATCCCCTAACACCACGCCTTCAATGCTTCTAACCGGCTACTGGCGTTTCCCAGCCGTCACAGTGCGAGATGGTCGAATGAGCACTTCGGCAGAAATACCGAGCGTTGCATGCAGACGACGAATCATGCTGATAGATAAGCTACGTCGGCGGTTGAGAACTTCGGCGACCCGCGTTCTCGTCCCGATCATCGGCTCTAGCTGTTTGCGCGTAAGCTTCTTCTGGCTCATTCTGAACTTGATGGCCTCAATCGGGTCCGGCGGGTCCATCGGGTGGTGTGTCTGTTCATAGGAATCGATCAGCGTCGCGAGGACATCCAGCCGGTCCCCTTCTGGCGTACCCAGCTTAGCGCCCCACAGGCGCCCGACTTCCAACAGCGCGGCATCGTAGTCATCTTCGCAACGAATGGGCCTAACGTCTGCCATGTTTCACCCTCTTTACGTCAGTCTTGTCGTATTCCTTGTGCGTCCCAATCCACTTGATCCAGAGAATGCCCTTTTCGAAATCTACCGCGGTCACCAACCGATAGCGGTTGGTCAGGATATCGAAAACAACCCGGTCCGATGAAATGATGCTGGCCCATGTGTAGTTTCGCTTGACGTCGTTTGTATTCTTCCAATCCGCCTTCTGCACTTCAGCGAACCATGCATCGAGAGCGTTCTTCCGGGATCTCTGATCCCGGCGACCTGCTTTGGAGTCGATGTACTCCCTTAGCGTCCTCCGGGAAATCACGCGCATGCGTTAGATTACTATGCGCCCATTTTGGGCGCAATCGTTCTGCAGAGCGATGGACTGTCGATCTGCGCCCGAAATGCTACCCTTGTCGCGGAGCAAAAACGAACATGTACCCTACCCGTTCTCAGCTCTTTGTTGTTGGCCTCGTGGCCAACGTGTTGCTTTCGCTGCATGCTTTTTCACAAGGCGTAGAAGCGCCCCGGATCGAGCAGAAAGACGGCCGGTACGCTCTGCTGGTGGAGGGCCGTCCGTTCTTGATTCTCGGCGGTCAAATCCACAACTCCAGCGCCTGGCCCAGCGAATTGCCGCAGGTATGGGAGTCGATGGAAACTCTGCATGCCAACACCATCGAGGCGCCCGTCTACTGGGAGCAGTTCGAGCGCCAGCCGGGTAACTTCGACTACACCAACGTGGATCAGATCGTGTCGGGTGCGCGCGCTCACCATCTGCATGTGGTTCTAACGTGGTTCGGCACCTGGAAAAATGGCAACATGCACTACGCGCCGGCATGGGTGAAGGGCGATTCCAGCCGCTTCCCCCGTGTCGTGCGCCCCGATGGGCAGCCGATCGACGTACTTTCGCCCCTTTCGCAAGCTACGTTGCAGGCCGATAAGGCCGCCTTTGTTGCGCTCATGCGCCACCTCAAAGAGATAGATGGCGAGCAACACACGGTGCTGATGGTGCAGGTGGAAAACGAAACCGGCAATATCGGCAGCGTTCGCGACAACTCGCCCCAGGCCAACCACCTGTTCAACGGCCCCGTGCCCGCCGACTTACTAGCCATTACTCACAAACAGCCCGGGACTTGGAGCCAGGTGTTCGGCGCGGAAGCGGATGAGACGTTCCAGATGTACTACCAGGCGAAGTACGTCAACGAGATTGCAGCGGCGGGAAAAGCCGAATTCAAAATCCCCATGTATGTCAACGTCTGGATTGACTACCCCGCCGCCGAATTGCCGCAGCGGCAAATGGATTTGCCGGGCATCGGCTATCCGAGCGGCGGTCCCGTGCAGAAGTTCGTCGGCGTCTGGCGAGCGCTGGCTCCGGCGATCGACCTGATTGGACCGGATATGTATTCCGATGACTCCACGTTCTACCTGGAGACACTACGCGCCTATAACCGGCCGGATAATCCCCTGTTTATTCCGGAAACGGGCAGGGATGACAGCTTCGCCAAATTCTTCTTCTACGCGCTGGGTGATGGCGCGATCGGCTTTTCTCCGTTCGGGGTGGATCGTAGCGGCTGGAATATCCTTGGCGATCAGCCCTTCAAAGTGCACGCCCACAACTTCGCGCTTGTCGGGCCCATGAGCCGCGAGATCGCGCAACTGGAATTCGATGGCAAATTGCAAACCGCGGTCGAAGAGCCGGGCGTCACCACCAAGGAGATCGATTTTGGTGACTGGCAGGCAACGGTGGCCTTCGGCTTCCCTCAGCCGGACGGGCGCAGGGCCCCGGGCACCAAAGACGCCCATGCATCCGCGCTCGTAGCCCGCCTTGGTCCCAACGAGTTCCTCGTGACCGGCGTCGACGCGAGCGTCAATTTTCATCTGCCGGGCAAACTTCCCTGGATCCGCAGCGAGCTGGTTGCCGCGGAGCAGGGCGCCTATGAAAACGGCGTGTGGAAACCTCTTCGCCTGTGGAACGGCGACGAGACGGATCGCGGCTTATGTTTCCATCAGGAACCGGAAGTGTTGCATGTTCGCCTGGAGAAGTTCTGATACCGGGGCCTGACTCTCGGTGATACGTCTCGACTTCGTTTGAATCGTCAAGTGACGTCCTCCATAATCGGCTATCTGCTGACGCGGTCCTCTGTCATGGTAGAGAATCAAACTCAGACATTTGAGGGGATTCGCATGCCTGGCTCATTTCTCCGTCGTCGTGGCCCTGCGGCAGTTTTCGCAGCTCTAAGTATCGTTCTCACCGCCGGCGCGCGGGCCCAGAATGCGCCGGGCCCAAAACCGGCGCCGATGCCTCCGCCCATTGTTGCGCCGGCCGACACGCCTTATTCCGGCACCATTTCGCTGCTCGTCGATATTACGAACGTCACCGATCGCGTGCTGAACGTGCATGAGACGATCCCGGTCAAAGGCCGCGAGATTACGCTGCTCTACCCTGAGTGGCTTCCCGGGAACGCACTCGCCCTCGAACCCGGTTGCCGCAACTTGCCGGTCTGGTCGTCACGGCGAATGGCAAACGCATCCCCTGGGTGCGCGACCGCGTGGATATGTATGCCTTCCATGTCGAGGCGCCGCAGGGTGCAACGACGCTGGACATAAACTTCCAATACCTGGCGCCGCATGGATCCCAAAGCAAAGCCGCATTTCCGCAAAGTTCGCCGACGTTACGTGGAACAGCGTGCTGCTCTATCCGGCGGGATACTTCTCGCGCGATATCAAATTTGAAACTGCGCTCCGTTTGCCCGAGGGATGGAAATTCGCCTGCGCGCTGGACGTGAAATCGCAGAACGGCAACCAGGTTCAGTTCAAAGAGACCACGCTGAATACGCTGGTCGACTCGCCGCTCTATGCAGGCCCAATTTCAAGCGTTTCGATCTCTCCACTGGCCCGGACAACCCGGTTTATCTCGATGTCTTCGCCGACAAGCCTGGCGGATCTCGAGATCACTCCGGAAGAGCTGCAATATCCACAAGAACCTTGTGATCGAAGCGCAGAAGCTTTTCAACTCGCATCACTACGATCACTATGATTTTCTCTTTTCCGTCAGCGACATCGTCAGCGGCAAAGGACTGGAGCATCACCAATCGAGCGAGGACGGTTCCCGCGCCAACTACTTTACCGACTGGGGTGCGGGAGTTGGCGGACGGGCTCTGCTGCCGCACGAATACACGCATTCGTGGAACGGCAAGTTCCGCCGGCCGGCCGACCTGTGGACGCCCAACTTCAACGTGCCGATGCGCAACGACCTGCTGTGGGTTTATGAGGGCTTGACCGACTATTACGGCAACGTGCTCACGGCGCGCTCGGGCATGCGGACACCCGAGCAGGCGCGCGATGTATTCGCACAAATCGCCGCCGCCTTCGAGATCAGCCCGGGACGCACCTGGCGCTCTTTGGAAGACACCACCAACCAGCCCATTATTTCCTCGCACGGCGCGTACGCCGGAGCCCTGGCCGAGCTGGCAGCGCTCCTACGACTACTACCCGGAGTCAGACCTCATCTGGCTCGATGCCGACACCAAGATCCGCGAACTGAGCGGCGGGAAGCAAGTCTCTTGACGATTTCGCGAAGCTCTTTTTCGGGATCGATAACGGGAGCTACGTCACCGTTACTTATACCCTGGATGACCTGGTGAAAGCGTTGAACACCGTGCAGCCATACGATTGGGCGGGATTTTTCCGCACGCGGGTTTATGAAGTCAACCCGAAGGTACCGGAGAACGGCTTCACGCAGGGCGGCTACCGGCTGGTGTACAACGATCAAGAACCGGAGTGGATGAAGAAGGAGGACAGCTCTCGTCGCAGCGAGCTTCGCGACTTCGCTGGGCTTCTCGATTAAGCCGGATGGCGGAGTCCATGGCAACCGGACGTTTGGTGGGACAGTCCGGCCTTCAAAGCAGGCATCACTCCCGATATGCAACTGCAAGCCGTCAACGATGAGAAGTACACTGCTGCGGGTCTGCGCGAAACAGTGCTCGCAGCGGAGAAAAGTAAAGAGCCGATCAAGCTTTTGCTTAAGCGTGGCGATGACTTTGTTACCGTCTCTCTGGACTACCACGGCGGCATGCGCTACGCGCACCTGGAGAAAGTCGAAGCGATCGCCCGATCGGCTGGACATGATCCTTGCACCAGCAAAGTAGTTTTTGGAGGAAGTGCTGATGGATAAGCTACATCGGCGGTTGCGAACTTCGGCGGCCCGCGTTCTGGTTCCCGATCATCAGGTTCCGCATTTTACCCATTCGCGCGAACAAGGATAAGGGGAAGATGATAGTCATACACTTACCAGAGAATAGGGAGAGTCTCTTGAAGTCTATGCGCGACCTCATCAAGAAAGCAGTATCCATCGCCCTGCTTGGCCTGTTAGCTGCGCCACCGATTGAGGCAGCGCAAGACCCTGCCCGGGAACAGTCTCGCTCCATGGTCATGACGCAGTACGGCGTGGTGGCAACGCTGCAGGCAGTCGCCTCTCAGGCGGGCGCAGCCATTCTGGCCAGGGGCGGCAGCGCAGTGGATGCGGCCATTGCGGCCAACGCCGCCTTGTCGGTGATTGAGCCCATGATGAACGGAGTGGGCGGCGATCTCTTTGCCGTCGTCTACGATACGAAAGCGAAGCATCTCTATGGTCTCAACGCCAGCGGATGGGCGCCGAAAAACCTCACCCCCGAAGCACTGAAGGCCAAGGGTCTGACGAAGATGCGCACCATTGACGAGGTTACTGTGCCGGGAGCTGTCGCCGGATGGGATGCTTTGCATCGACGCTGGGGAAAGCTCTCGCTAGCCGAGGATATGGCGCCCGCCATCGCTCTTGCGGACAAAGGCATTGCCGTAACAGAGACGGATGCGGACAACTGGAATACCTACGGAATGCCCTTTCGCAATGATCCTGAATTTGCCCGGGTCTTTCTTCCTGGCGGCAAAGCGCCCGTCGCTGGGCAGTTATTTCGCAATCCGGAACTGGCGCGGACGCTCGAGCGGATCGCAGAACATGGCCGCGATGGCTTCTACCAGGGAGAGACGGCGGCTGCGATCCTGAAGCTCGAGCGTCAGCTTGGCGGTTTTATGGAAGCCGAGGATCTGTCGGCATTCCAGCCGGAATGGGTTGACCCAGTCAGCACCACCTATCACGGCTGGACCGTGTACGAGATGCCGCCCAACGGGCAGGGAATCGCCGCGCTCGAGATGCTGAACATCATGGAACAATTTCCCATCAAGGAGTGGGGGCACAACAGCCAGAAATCCCTGCACGTGGAGATCGAAGCCAAGAAACTCGCCTACGCCGACCTTCAGCAGTATGTGGGCGATCCCCGTGCTACCCACATCCCGACAGCAGCGCTCATCTCCAAAGATTTAGGGGCACAGCGGGCGAAGCTGATTACGGAGAAGGCTGCCTGCAATGTGTTGCCTTCCGATGTGCAGCAGGGGCTTGCTCGTTTGTCGAGCGACACCACTTACCTTGCCGTGGTCGATCGTGACGGCAACGAGGTCTCTCTGATCCAGAGCAATGCGGGAGCTTTCGGTGGTGGGTTGGTGGCCCCCGGCACCGGCTTCCCGCTGCAGAATCGCGGCGGTGGATTCACCCTTGAGCCGGGCCGCCCGAATACGCTCCGCCCGCGCACGCGTCCGCTTCACACCATCATTCCCGCATTTATGCAAAGCGGCGATCGGCGGATCGCCTTCGGCATCATGGGCGGCTTCAACCAGGCGCAGGCGCACGCGCAATTTGTGTCCAACGTCGTCGATTTCGGCATGAACATTGAAGCTGCCGTGGAAGCAGCGCGCTTCACCAAGCGCGACTTCGCCGGCTGTGGTGTGTGGGTCGAAAACGGTATATCCCCGGACGTGATCGCAGGGTTACGAAGCCAGGGCCACGACGTAAAAGTGTGGCCGCGCTATTTCCAGGGTATGGGCCGGGGCAATGCGGTGGAGGCAAACGATTCAACACCGGTTCACTACGGAGCAACCGATCCCAGGGCTGACGGAGAAGCTGTGCCCGAGCAAATGCCCTTCTAGACAACGAGCCATCCGGCTCGACAGGAAATACCGGGAGCGGGTGTTACCGTGAAAGAGACATGTCTGCCATGGAAGGTAGCCCCGCAACCACTCGCCGCTCCTGGGCGGTTGCCCTCACCAGTTTCTTCTTTATCCTGCTGCAAAGCGCCTGCACCGCGGTGATGGCTATCAGCGGGGTGCGCGTAGTGATCGGGCTGACCGCGCTGGCCGCCGCGGCTGGACTCCATCGGCCAGCGAGCGGATTTCATGCGGACGCGATTCGTATTCCGATGATGGCGATCGCCCTCATCGGCTCATTCGTCAATTTGTACGTGATCTGGCGGATCCGCAGCCTGCGTGCCCGGCCGTCCTCGCAGTGGCGCACAAGCCCCGCAACCCCCAAACAGAAGCGCGCCGAAGCCTTCCAGATTGCGCTTGCGGTTATAACCCTCGCACTCGTCCTGGCGGAATGGATCACTCACCGCATCGTGCACAATGTTTAGGGAGCAAGCCCTCGTATCTCCTCTTCCAGACGGGCGTGCAGGCGTTCGCTAAAGCCAAGGGGCAACTCAAAGACTCGCTCGTCCGCGGTCAGGATCAGGATGTTGCGCGTTGAATCCAGAATCGCCGAGCAAATCTCGCAATGCTCCAGATGTTTTTGCACCTGCTCCAGCACATCCGGTGGGAGAGTCGCGTCCAGATAGCCGGAGATGTGGTCCCAAACGTGTTTGCACTCTATGACCACGCCCACCACCTCCGTTTCGGAGCTACCTGCTTCAACTCGGGCGCCAGTTTCTTTTGCAGCATCATGCGCGCGCGATGCAAGCGGACTTTCACCGCGGCTATGCTGATGCCCAGCGCGGTCAGCGGCCTCATTGACGCTCAGTTGCTCGATGTCTCTCAGCTGGAAGACCTCGCGGTAGATCAGCGGCAGAGCGGTGATGGCCTTTTGCAATAAGAACCTGATCTCCTTGCGCTCCAGGGCCTCCGACGGTATCTCCTTCCAGTCTCGTAAGATCGCCGGCAACGTATGTCCCTGCTCGTCCGGGGGCTCGTCCAGCGACTCCATCTTGATCCTATCCCGGTGACGGATACGGGTTCGTGCCTCGTTCAGGGTAATGCTCACCAGCCATGTTCCAAATTTGGATTCCCCACGAAAGCTGGACAGGTTGCGAAAGGCTTTGAGGAACGCCTCCTGGGCGGCGTCTTCCGCATCGGCTTCATTGTGCAGAAAGGAGAGAGCCATCACGTAGACCCTGTGTTCATAGGGACGAATCAGCTCGTGAAAGAGCTGAGAGTCGCCGGCAAGGATCTTAGCGATCATCTGTGCTTCATCCCGTACTTCGGTCGTTGCCGCCATGCACGCTCTCTACAGCGGTTTGGTATCCGCGCCCAGCACGCGTCCGTTCCCCGGCGTTTGCGCGAACAGGATCACATGATGTTTCTGCGACGCCTCAAACGTGGCTGGGATCTGGACCTGCACTGTCCGCTCCCCTGCACTGCGCACCTTGGCCACACGGGAGATGGATCGCGCAACAGCGACGTGCGCCAGGGTCTGACCCGGAGTTTTCGCCGCGAAGGACGCTGGATCGATCGGAGTCGTCGGCAAGGACCGCCATAAGATCAGCGCCATGGGCCGGCACATCACCGCTGATGGAAAAATTCACCGCCAAGGTGTTTCCAACCACGTTCAACGAGAGAATGCGGAGAGAGACCCGGGGATGCGGCGCTTGCTCAGCCTGCACCGCCCGCAGCAACGCACCGCGGTCGCTGCCGACAATCTGCTCTGCGCCGTTGATCACCATCTGCGGAGTGTATACACCCTCCAGGTGGAATCGCTCACTATAGGCATTTTGCCGGTCAGTGTAGGCCGGCGAGGAAAAGGGATCGGACCAGCCGAGCCCGTTCCAGTAGGTGACATGCTCGCTGATGCCGACTACCAACTGGTCCCCGCTGGTCCGGGTCCCGTTCACCTGCCGGAGCAAAGCATCCGCGGGAGGGCAGCTGGAGCACCCTTCGGAGGTGAACAGCTCCACCAGCACCACCTTCTGCGCCGGCGCGTCCACTGCCGTCTGTGCCTGCAGGCCCATGGTCAGAACCAGGGCCATTCCTGCGGCAATTCGTCTGGATTGTCTGTACATCGTTCCCTCAGTTGTGCATAAGACGCACACCCTGGGGGAGAGTTACAAGCCTTCTGCGCCTAGGGCGCTTTTGGGCCGGATTGGGAACCGAGCGAGGCATTTGCCAGGAAGTTGGCCCCGGAAACTGGCCGGATGGAGACTTAGGGCGCATAGGGCGCTTAAGGCGCACACTTTCCCCGCGCTTTCCTACATGTTCGTGTGTCCGGCGCGCATCTCCTCATTAAATGCCGGCTTTGTGAGATCGAGAGCCTGCTGCAGGCGGGCGCGGAACTCGGCTTCGCGCGCCAGCAGCGCGGGGGTAGCGGCGGCAAACTCCGGGCCACCGTCTTTCTCCGCGCTCAAGGTCAACAACCCCTTGGCGGCCAGCGCGGCTGCCATACGGACCAGCTCTTCCGGAGTAGTGTTGAGGTATTGCGCATCGCGGGGGTCTGCGATCCATACCGGCTGCGAGTTGCCCAGCACGCCTGAGAGCCAGAAGGCCTTTGCCAGCAAAAATTGCTGGCGGCTTTCGTCATCGGTGTCGGTAAAGAAAAACTTCTTTTGCCAACGGCTGTAATAGCGCGTGGTCACGGGAACGGGCTGCCGGTTGCCGCTCTTGAGCAGTTCGAGCTGCCCCTGGTCCAGCGTCTTGCGAATTGCGCTGTAGATGAAGGTCTCGGCATAGGGCTGTTCCGGGGCCGGGACGATCTCCGCGAAGGTCACGGTCATGCTGGCGGAAATCTTGGCGTGGAGAAGGGAATCGGTGCCGTCGGCCACGTGGACCACCCCGTGGACAATGTAGGTATCCGCGCCCGACACGGAGCGGTGGAAGGGCCAACGGAAGTCGCTGAAGATGATCGGCATACCGGCCATAGTCACGTAGGCATCAGGCCGCGGATTGCGCAGTCGCTTGGCCTCGTCGCGCAAGTGCGAGGTCATCTCCGGCAATAGCTCGGGACGATTGAAGTCGAAATCCTCACTCAGCTCCAGCCGCAGCGTGCGCTCGGCAGGAGCATCCGTGGAGAGCCCGATACGGAAGATGGTGGTGGGGCGGCCGTTGAAATCGATCCCCTCTTCGGAGGAGAGGACGGCCAGGCCGGCGTTGGCGGCAGCGGTGCCGAGGGCGGAACTCAGGGCTTCTTTCGTGGACATGGTTCGACTTTCCTGCGTAGGTCTAATTGATTGTACCGGGGGGCGTCCAGCGTCGCACTGGACCACCTCGGCCGGCCTATCGGGCGAGTGCAAAGGCAACCAGCGTGCGGCCATTCCTGCCGGACGATTGCTCAAACTCCTGCAGCAGCTCCCCTTCGAGACCTTGAGGATCGACGGGCATTTCGCAGGCTTCAATCTGCTCCTCGGTGGCGCCGTGATAACAGAGCTCGCAGACGCCGAGGCCCTGCTCCGAGCGAACCGGTGGTCCAAAGACGCGGCAGGTCATGGGGCGGGCCAGGTACAGGTCACAGAGGCCGGTGGCGGGATCGAGAGCCGGACAAGGCTCGTCGTTGGCGAAGTCCTCAAAACGGGCTTCAGCTTCTTCCGAGGGATCCAGCAGTCCCGTTATGGGATCGCCAGGAAAGCCTGCGGCGAGGCGCTCGACCGATCTCCGCGCCCGCTCGCGAATAGATTGGGCTCTTGCGGGTTCACTGCCGATAAGCTCCTCGAGTCCCTGCTGCAGACGGGCTGCGTCTAGCTGATGGATTGCGAAGACGCCGACGCAGCATTGTGTGCAACCCGGCTTGCAGACAAGCCAGTCGCCACTGCGGCGCGCGGTGTCGGCGAGCGCTGCGTCAAGGATTTGCACCAGTTGGTGGTCGCCCGCGGGAAGCATAGGACAAGGCTAAATCATCGTAAACCCGGCCGAATAAACGGCGTCTATAAAACTATGACCGTGCTGCGTCCGTGAATAAGCTCACTGCAACATAAATTAGCGGTGAAAAAAAGATGAAACCATGGCAACTTTCCAGTAGGGTTAAACGTGTAGAGAGTGTATGTAAACTCGCGCCTCGAGGAGATTCGTGAAGAGATCGTGTCGCTCCCCCCGCGTTATAGGTTCTTTGTCTTTCTTGCTCGGCGTTCTGCAGATCGCAGCGCTACTGGTCGCGTTTGAACGGCCGGCACGAGCCTATGTCGACCCGGGATCCGGCTTCGTCTTCCTCCAGGTTGCTGGTTCCATGTTCGCCGGCGCCCTTTACTATATGCGTCATCGCTTGAAGCGGCTCTTCGGAATGACGCGCAGATCCCCCCAAATTTCTTCTTCAGCCGATACCCCGACAGAGGTCGCAGAGAACCAACCATGAGCCAAGGCGCGTCGCAAGAGATTGCGACGTTTCGCGATCCAGCCGGATCGCTGCGCATCCATGGCGAACAGGTTCTGCGAACGGTTCATCCCCTCTACGCGGCAGAGTCGCTGCGCTTCCTTCAGTCCGATTTAGCCAGGCGCTGGACAGAACAGGGCCTTCTGGTCGAGAGCCAAGTCCTGTCTGCTGAAGCAGGTCAGCCTCTCCTGTTGAAGCATCCACGGGTCTTCTTTCCTTCTTACCCCTGGGAATGGACGCCCGGACAGTGGGTCGCGGCTGGGGAACTGACGCTCGAGCTCTGTAGCCAGTTGCTCCATGAAGGCTGGATCCTTAAAGACGCCACCCCGCTGAACATCCTCTTTGAGGGCTCGCGCCCGGTTTTCGTCGATTTGCTGTCGATCGAGCGGCGCGATCCCAGCAGCCCCCTGTGGCTCGCCTACGGACAATTCGCCCGCACCTTTCTACTTCCTCTGGCCGCGTATAAGCAGCTCGGTTGGCCCTTGGCAGCTACCCAAAATCGCCGGGACGGCTATGAACCCGTCGACCTGTATCCGTACCTTTCGGCCGTGGAGCGCTGGAGCGCGCCCCTTCGTTCGTTGGTTACCCTTCCGTATCTATTCGAGAAACGGAAAGGGCGAGGCGGCGCACCGCCCAAGCTCAAACAGGCGCCGGAAATCGCGACCGCCGTTCTGGAACGAAACTTCAAAGGCTTTTCTCGAGCGCTGCACGCTTTGGAACCAAAAGGACGTGATTCCCGTTGGAGTGAGTACCAGACAGCCGCGGATCACTACACAGATCAGGAGCGGCAACACAAGCAGGAATTTGTCGACCGGGCCATGCAACTGCTGCGCCCCGGCTCGGTGCTCGATATCGGCGGCAACACCGGTCAATATTCGCGCATTGCCGCCAGTGTGGGCGCACGCGTCGTCGCCTGGGACACCGACGTCGCCTCTTCGGACCTCAACTGGAGAGAAGCCAGGACTGCCGGTCTGCCGATACTGCCGCTCGTCGCTGATGTGGCCAGGCCGACTCCTGCAGTGGGATGGTGCAACAACGAGTCGGTCACACTGCTGGAGCGGGCGCGCGACCGCTTCGATTGCGTCATGATGCTGGGCATCCTGCATCATCTGCTGCTTGCCGATCAAATTCCCATGGCCGACGTGGCCGTGCTCCTGGCATCGCTCACGCGCCGTTCCAGCATCGTTGAGTGGGTTCCCAAGACCGACGTGCGCTACATCGACCTCTGCCGTGGGCGAGACGAACTCTACCAGCATCTCGATGAAGATCTGTTCGTCGAGCAGTTCACTCGCCATTTCACGATCGTCGTTCGTGAGCAATTGAGCAACGGCCGGGTACTTTTTCTATTCGAGAAAAAATGAACCTCAAGACCATCGTCCAAGGCTTTGGAGCGGCGATGCTGGTCTTGCTCCTGCGGGTTTGGCCCTTGCTTTCGCCTCACCATTCTGCCTTCTATCACAGCTTCTTACCTATGCAGAGCGTGGTCTGGGGCACGCTGATCGACGTAATAGCCCTCTCCCTGTTGTTGGCAGCCCTATTCGCGTTTCTAAGGAAGAATGAAGGCGGCGCACGCACGTTCCTCTGGGCCCTGGTCATCGCTGAGTTGGTCCCGGTTTTTGTAAGCGATGTTGCGGCTGTGTGGCAAACGCCGGTTCCTCGTTTATGCATCGAGTTTCTGTTCTGGGGAACTTTCCTGGCGGCTCTTGCTCTGCGCTCGATGCGACCGTTGCTCTACACGCGATGTGTGCACGGATTTGGGGTCCTGTTGCTACTGGTAGGGTGTGGTCTGGCGTGGATGTTTCCCGAGCTTTTGTATTTTTGCCTGCGAGCGCAGCCGCACGACGTTGCGGTGCCGGTGACGCGAGTTGGATTGCCTATTGCCCAAAATCACGCGCCGGGCGGTGGACGGATCGTCTGGCTCCTTTTCGACGAGCTTTCTTATAACCAGGTCTTCGATCATCGCTATGCCGGCCTCAGCCTGCCCGCGTTTGACAAGCTAAAAAGCGAGAGCATCTCGTTCAGTGATATAAAGCCGGCGGGCTATACCACGGAGCGGGTAATTCCCTCATTCTTTCTCGGCCATGTTATCGAGAACCTCGCCAGCAATCTGGATGGAGAGCCCAGGGTTACGCTGGCCGGACAAAAAGGCTGGCACGCTTTCAATGCCAAGGAAACGCTGTTTGCAGATGCGCAGCGCCTTGGCTGGACCACCGGGGTGGTCGGTTGGTACAACCCCTATTGCCGAATTCTCGCGGGAACACTCGATTATTGTTACTGGAGAGTGGGAGACGGTCTCTGGACGGGAACCAGCCCGGATCAGTCTGCCCTGGAGAATGCCGCCGCACCGCTAAAAGACATACTGCAGGGCTGGCAGCGTACGCGTGGCTTCCCGGCGGAAGAAAAGCATGCATCCGATCTGGCGGCGCTTATGCCCCAGGCTGAGGCGCTGATCCGCGACCAGAACATCGGCTTCGTCTTCATCCATCTGTCCGTGCCGCATCCTCCGGGAATTTATGACCGTAGACCTGGACACCATCGCGTTTACGGTACGTACCTCGATAATCTGGCGCTGGCCGACCATACTCTGAGCCAGTTGATGGCGACAATAAATGCCACTGCCTTGGCTGACAAGACAGCTGTCATCGTCTGTTCCGATCACTCCTGGCGCGTGCCCTTGTGGCGCCCGACCCCGCAGTGGAGTAAGGAAGAAGAGATCGCCAGCCAAGGCCGCTTCGACCAGCGGCCGGTCCTGATGATCCACTATCCCGGACAGCAAACCGAGCGGGATATTAAGGCGCCCTTCGACGGGATCCGCATTCATGAAATCATCGAGCGCATGTTGCGCGGTGAGCCGGCGTTGCCTTAGGGTGCTGGTGCACTTTGTTTAATTTGATTTGGCGGTTGCACCCGCCGGTCGTAATGGGCGCAAATCAAATACCAGCGCATGGTGGGGGTCGCCCGGGGGACCAATGTCCGCTACTGGATGCATGCACAGGCGCGCCTGCATCGCGGGACTGTGCGCCCCAGCCCAATAAGGCTCCCGGACATCGTAACAGTCATGGTTCGGCTGGGCTCGAACTGTTACGTAATAGTCCACTCCAAGTTCATTGAGCGCCTGCAGAAGAGGCTCCTGACGGCGAATGCGGTCCACAAAGGGCTTGTCAGCCATTAGCCCTTCCAATTGCAGGACAGGCGCCGGCATCAGGTACGACGGCAATCCCGCGGTATCACCCATGCTGTAGAGGCCGGGATGGGCCGCAGCAAATTCCTGCAGCCCAAGAGCTCGTTGCAAGGCAAACACTGCCGGCCTTTCGGTTCGCACGCGGTCCAGGATGATCACGAGCGAACAGCAAGTGACTGCTGCAGCGAGCCACAACGAAGCCGAGCGGGTGAGCGGTATCCATCGTGCGATCAATGTTGGCCCTAACAGCGCGAAGACGGGAACCAAGGGATAGAGATACCAAATCCACCACATCGGCCAATCGGTTGAGAAAGAGAGGACACTATAGAAAATGATTGGGTGAAGTGCGACGCAAAGCTGAACCCTGCGCCGGTCTGCTGGAAGCGCATTGTCTGCATTGAGAGCTCCACGAAGCACATGCAGCAGGAAAAGAGCGCAGAGCGTGAGAGAAGGCCACGTAAAAAGTATATTGAGAAGGCGAGGAAGGCCAAGCATTGAGACTGTGCTGGCCGAAGGGAACCATGTGCTCTTGAGATTTTTGGCAATGCCGGAAATCGGCAGCATCGTCCCAAATTCGATTCGATTGATAGCGAAGTAGATAGCCACGGGTAAGAGCCCCGCGCCGAAGTAGAAGACCTGCTTCACGGCTGTGCGCCGCGCGCCCGACGGCGCAATGAGTGTCAGGCCACCATATGCGGCAACCACCAGGCATGCGTCGAGCCGGCTCAGCACCAGGGCAGAAGCGAGCAGCCCGCTCACGAAAGCCGCGGCCGGTGTTTGGCTCTCCAAAGGCCGCGTGGCCATGCGTTCCCAGAAAAGTGAGAGACAAAAGAGAGCGAGACCGATCTCCATCCCGGTTCGCGAGAGAACCGCCATGCAGGTGATAGAGAGCAAAGCCCATGCAAGACCGGCGTCCCCTCCGATGCCGAGGGATGACTGAGTACGGCGGAGCGCGCGATAGCTGCCGCAGACCAACAGCCAGATCAGCACGCTCAGCGCGACGAAGAATGACAATTGGGTGCGGAAGATTTTATAGAGAAGAGCAATCGTCAACAGCCAAAGTGGATGATAGCCGTTGGTCGCTTGCAGGCCGTTGAAGGTGGAAGCGCCGTGAAGCACCAGGTTCTTTGCGACGACAAGATAGTAGAAGAAGTCATCGACGAAGAAGGAAAGGTACAAGTCGCCTTTATAGGCAAAGTGAACCATCAGGGCCGCGAAGTATGCAGCCAAAACGATGATCGGCAAGGCGACGTTCCATTGCAGTAGCCGCTCCTGCTTTGGGGGTGCCGATTCGCTCGCAAATACTTCTTCATCAAGGCGAGACGTTCGCGCATCCATTTTGTTGATTTCCATCTTGATTTTTTGGCAATCTCTTCGTTATGGCGCGATCAGCCACGGGCGCGCCGATGTCCATTGCCCAAATTTACACGAAATCAGCTCTGATCAGCCCATAGTCCGGGCATGGCAGTACCAGCTATGGTGGTGTATCGGCAACGGAGCGCTTCTCCTTGGCAAACAACCGCGGCTGAGCTATCTGGTGAAAGCAATCGAGACAAGTCATGTGCGGCCCACGAACGTGGGGCGCGCGGTCCATTTCAAATGTTTGCCGCGATGGTGCCGGAGCACTCGCCCAGCCCGATGCTCACAAATCCCGCCCGCTCACAATATCCGCGAAAAGTGATCTCGTCACCGTCCGCCAGAAAGCCGCGCTGCTCACCCGTGGGTAGAGTGATGGGCTCAACACCGCGCCGGGTGAGTTCGAGCAGGCATCCGAGCGACTCGCGCATTGGCCCCGAGACAGTGCCGCTGCCCAGCAGATCGCCAGGCTGAAGATTGCACCCGTTGCTCGCATGATGAGTGAGTAACTGAGCGACGGTCCAGTAGAGGTAACCCAAATTGCCGCGGCTAAGCCGGACGGCATCGCACCCGGTCGCGCGCATGCGTGCGGAACGAAGGTAAACCTCGAGGATCATGTCGATTCCGCCGTGATGACGATCCTGCTCCGAGTCCAGGTAGGGCAGGGGGTGCGGGTCCTCAGGGGGGCGCGCATACGCCGGCGCACGAAAAGGAGCCAGCGCCTCCATAGTGACAATCCAGGGTGAGATGGTGGTAGCAAAGCTCTTGGCGAGGAACGGCCCCAGAGGCTGGTATTCCCAGGCCTGGACGTCCCGCGCCGTCCAGTCATTCAGCAGGCACACGCCAAAGAGGTGTGAGGGAGCGCGATCGATGGCGATAACTTCTCCCGGGTTGTTTCCCGGCCCGACGAAGAAGCCGGCTTCGATCTCGTAATCAAGCGCCTGGGTAGGGGCGAAGTGAGGTGGTGCGCCGGCAGCAGGCAAAATCTGGCCAAGCGGGCGTTTCACCCTTGTGCCGCTCATAACAATCGACGAGGCCCGCCCGTGATAGCCGATAGGCACATATTTGTAGTTGGGCAGGAGGGGATTCTCCGGCCGGAACAGCCTGCCCACATTCGTGGCGTGATTGATCGATGCATAGAAGTCGGTGTAGTTGCCGATCCATGCGGGCTTGAGCATGGTGACTTCTGCCATCGCGCGCAGATGAGGCGCCACGGAGCGTTGCTGATCGGCAGCATGGGGATGATCGGCACGGAGCAGGTCGCTGAGCCGGGCGCGCAGTGGCGACCAGCACTCCGGGCCGCTCGCCATGAGTGGATTGAGCGTAGCGGCGGCACAAGCTTCTTGCGTCTCCGCGGCGAGCGACGCTAACAGGCCGGCGTGACAGCAGCCGCGGAGATCCAGTATCTGGTCGCCGATGGCTACGCCGATGGCGGGCAGCCCTGCGTCTTGGAATATACCGAAGGGCAGGTTCTGGATCGGAAATGCGCCACCAGGACGATTGGCTGAAGCTACCCAGCTTCGCCGCTGAGGATCATGTGTAGCGTTCATGGTTGCATTTATCGGATGGGGCTCCCGGTGAAGTGTTTTTTGAGCGCCTGCCACACCTGGAAGTAATCGCGCTGCAGGCATTCCGTCTCCATCGCGAAGCGGGTTGGGTGAAGCACCAACTGGGTTTCGAACATGAAGGCCAGGGTATCTGCGAGATAGTGTGGCTTGAGTTCGGCCTTCTCGGCCCGCTCGAAGGTTTCCGCATCGGGCCCATGTGCCTGCATGCAGCTGTGCAGGCTGGCGGAGCCGGGAATGAAGCCTTCGGCCTTGGCATCGTATTGGCCGAAGATCAGGCCCATGAACTCGTTCATTGCGTTGCGGTGGAACCAGGGCGGACGAAAGGTATGCTCGGCCACCATCCAGCGCGGAGGAAAGATCCCAAAATCAACGTTGCCTGAGCCCGGCACAGCGGTGGGCGCGGTGAGCACGGTATAGATCGAGGGGTCAGGGTGGTCGAAGCTAACCGTGTTGATGCAATTGAAGTTTGCCATGTCGTACTTGTAAGGCGCGTAGTTGCCATGCCAGCCGACCACGTCGAGCGGCGAGTGATCGATCCCTGCGGACCACAGCTTGCCCTGGAACTTGCACAGGCTCTGAAAATTGCCGTCCACATCCTCGAAGGCGGCGACTGGGGAAAGAAAGTCGCGAGGATTGGCCAGCCCGTTGGCGCCGATGGGGCCTAGATCGGGCAAGCGGAAAGCGAGACCGTAGTTCTCGCAGATATAACCGCGGGCAGACTCTTCCAGCAGCTCGACGCGCATCTTCAAGCCGCGGGGGATAACGCAGATTTCACCGGGCGCGACTTCCAGAATACCCAGCTCGGTGAAGAAGCGCAGCTTACCCAACTGGGGCACGACCAGCATCTCACCATCGGCATTGGAAAAAAAACGGCCGGACATGCTTTGGTTGGCGGCGTAAATGTGCATCGCGCAACCCGTTTGGCCGGCCGGGCCACCGTTGCCGGCCATGGTAATGATGCCGTCGAGGAAGTCACAGGGTGCGGTGGGAATGGGCAGCGGATCCCAGCGGAGCTGGTTGGGAGTAGCCGAAACCTCGTCAAACGGCCCGCTGCGCAGGTTGTTCTGCGGGAGTTCGACGAAGGGCCTGTGGGTGACCGAGGGGCGGATGCGATAGAGCCAGGAACGGCGGTTGGTGGCTCGTGGTGCAGTGAAGGGGGTTCCGCTGAACTGTTCGGTGTAAAGGCCAAGGATCGACTTCTGGGGTGCGTTCTGGCCCTTGGGCAAAGCACCTGCAACCGCTTCCGTCGCAAATTCGTTGGCAAACCCCGATTGATACTGCAGCTTCGACATAAATCCTCCCTGCTGTAGCTGTATACCGGAGGATGCATAGCATTGCCAACTTGGGACCCTGGTCCATCGATTAGGCAAGTTTTAACGCTCTCGAGGAGCGGCACCGCCGATACTGCGAGCAGAGGCGCTCATCCGCCAGTGCGTTTTACAGGCAAATGGAGGCTGAGGCGGGAAAATTTACCTCCCCGTTACGTTACAAGAAGTGCCATCCGTAACCGCCGGGGAAGAGAAGCAGAAGGACATTTTGCATCCAATAAGGGCAGACTAAATGCGGTCTCACAATTACGCTGCCCCCGAAAAGAACGTGAGGAGTGGTCCCGGCAGGCCGGCACCACGAAAAAGCGTGCCGCATCATAGGTCTGTAACCGATGGCGTAACCGCAGGGGGCATTCATGCAAACAACCGGCTGGCGGGATAGACAGGTTCAGAACCATGCGTCGCTGCGTGGGACAGCATCGAGCGCGTGGTTTCCCATTTTGGCGATGCTGGTATGCGCACCTGCTGCGTGGCCGCAGGCCCAGCCGGCGTTGCCGACGCTAGGCGCCGACCAGGTAGTGCAGCGTTTGATGGAGAAGAACAAGGAACGCGCGGGCAGTCTGCAGCATTACATTGGGCAACGCAGCTATCGGCTGGAATATCGTGGCTTCCCGGGCTCTGCCGAGGCGACGATGGAAGTGGAGGTGAATTTTGATGCACCCGCTTCCAAGCGATTCACCGTGGTCAGTGCTACCGGGTCGAAGCTGATCCAGAATCGCGTCTTTCACCGTCTGCTGGATAGCGAAGAGCAGGCCGGCGACTCGAGCAACCGAAAGCACACCGAGCTTGGTCCGGATAACTACACCTTCTCTCTTGCCGGGATTGAGGGGACAAACTATGTGCTGAATGTTGAGCCGAAAGAAGAGAGCCGGTTCCTTTATCGAGGCAAGATCTGGGTGGACGCGCACGACTTCGCAGTCACGCGCATCGAGGCGCAACCTGCCCGGAACCCATCGTTCTGGACGACGAAGTCCGAGATCCATCACACCTATCAGAAAGTGGACAATGGATTCTATCTGCCCAAGGAGAACAAGACAGTAACCAGCGTCCGGCTGGGAGGCGTGGCGACCCTGACCATCGAATACCAGTCTTACCAGGTGACCGTCGCCAAGCCCGTTGCATCGGCAAGAAGGATTTCCTCCGGCGAAGGAGCCGTGTGGCCAGACGGTGGACTCAGTACAGAAGTAGCGAATTTTGTCTCGTCGAGACGATGATGCGGTAGATGACTCCGCTCGTGCAGGATGGCTTTGCGGCCGAATGGTCGCTTAGGTGTTCGAGCAAAGTGCATCAAGCCGAACGATGGATGCCACGAAATCTGCACCTTGCACCTTTCACTTGCCTGAAAGTCTATTCCCTTAATTCACGTCGGAGTTGTCATCGGTGGACACGATCACGCGCCTTCGTCCAAACATGCGAGCGTCCAGCGAATAGCCTCCTGGTCCGAGCAATCCTAGCGCAGCGGTATCGACAATCGAGAAGACCATGTGCAGCGCATCGACTCCTCGTAAGCCGAATACCGCTGCAAGCTCGATGCAGCAACAGAGCGTACACAGGATGGGGGTAAATGCTCCCAGGAAGAAAAAGGCTGCAAGCACGGAGAGACCGGCAAAGGCCCATTGAGGCACGATGAAATCTCCGCGCGGGAAGGCGATCATGAGCAACATTGCCGCAGCCGTCAACCTCAACAAAGCTAGCGCAATGCCCGCCGCCCCGGTGGGAAACATGGAGAAGAGTCTTTGCATTGCACAGACTCTAACCAGCTCTTTGGGGCCGGACAAACGCGAAAAGGGGGCCAAAGAAGCGACCCTTTTGACGGGGTTACGGGTTACCGGAAGAATATTCTGGGCCTGCTCGTGAAAGTGATTCTCCCAACTGGAGGCGCGGAGATAAAATTGCCCATTCTCCCGCGGTGGAGTTGATAGCCGGCGAACGGGCTTCGCCCGCGCCAGCGTTTATAGTGGTTCCACGATGGGTGTAACCGGTGAAGATGATTCAGACGGGGCTTTTCCCCAAGAAAAGACCCACCTCGCCGAGCCCGGATGGGGCACAGTAATCGTGGAATCGCTCTAGAAGGTGGGCGATCATGGGTAACCAACAGCCGATCCGAGTACTTACCGTAGACGATCATCCGCTCCTGAGGGGCGGGATTTCGGGCGCAATTATGGCGCAGCCCGACATGACCGTGGTGGCTGAGGCGACCGATGGGGACGAGGCGATCGCGCTATTTCGCGTACACCGGCCCGACATCACGCTCATGGATCTCCGCATGCCTAAGGCCAACGGAATCGATGCGATCACAGCGATTCGCAAAGAGTGGCCGACCGCTCGCATCATCGTCCTGACCACTTACGGAGGAGATGTACAGGCTTTGCGCGCGTTCAAAGCGGGAGCTTCCGGATACCTCTTGAAGAGCATGCTGCGGACGGAGTTGATCGACACCATTCGGTTGGTGCACGCAGGCCATCGCCGCATCCCCCAGGAAATCGCGGTCGAGATGGCCGAACATGTCGCGGATGACGCTCTCACCAGCCGGGAGCTGGAAACGCTTCGTGGGGTCGCCAGTGGCAGTTCGAATAAGCTAATCGCCGAACAGCTTGGCATCTCGGAGCACACCGTCAAAGGCCATCTCAAGAGCATCCTCTCGAAACTCGGCGCCACCGATCGTACGCACGCAGTCATGATCGCGCTGAAGCGCGGTTTCCTCGACATGTAATGGACGAAGAGACGCGCATTCGGCGTGCGCATACTTTCGACAAAATTGCGGAGCTTTACGACCGGGGCCGCCGGGGATATCCCGATCCCATCTTCGACGACCTCTTTACCCAAGCCGGCATGGAACCATCCAGCGCGCACGTGCTCGAGATCGGTTGCGGCACAGGACAAGCAACACTACCGCTCGCTCGCCGTGGGTGCCATGTCGTTTGTGTCGAGATGGGCGCAAACCTTGCGCGAATCGCGCGCCGCAACCTGGCTGACTTCCCGTTGGTAAGAGTCGACAACGCTCGCTTCGAAGATTGGAACCCGGGCAATCTATCTTTCGACATCGTCTTTGCAGCGACATCGTGGCATTGGCTCGATCCCCGACTCCGCTATGCAAAAGCCGCCGTGGCACTGCGGTCAGCGGGCGTGCTGGCTTTCACCACCGGCGGTCACGTGTTTCCTCCTGGTTTCGATCCGTTCTTCACGGACATTCAACGATGCTATGAAGCGATTGGCGAAGCCAGGGGAGAGTGGCCTCCCCCGGCGCCGGAAGAGATTTGCGACGCGTGCGAAGAGATCGAGCAGAGCGGATACTTTGAGAAAGCGCGCGTGACCCGCTGTGTCTGGGTCGAGGAATTTACCGCGGACGAATATGTCGCAATGATGAGCACGGCATCGGATCATCAACTGATGCAGCCGGCAAAACGTGAGCAGCTGTTCAACGAAATGCGGCGCCTCATTCAAGCTTCTCCCGGCGGGCGCATCCGCAAACACAACCTTGTCATTCTGCACGTCGCCCAGAAGAAGGCGCAGAAGAGCACGGAAGGCTGAAACGAACCAGGAAAGAATCCTGGCGGGAGGTTAGCGAAGTAAATGGGATCTCTCAATCCGTCGACACGCCATGCAAAATTATTCGTTCTGCTGTAAGCCGTCGCAACGTCTAATCACTCATGCGCGTCATTACTCTTGAAGAGCATTTCACTACCGGATCCGTCGTTCGCACCACAGGAGCCACGCGGTTCGCCGAGCTCCAACCCAAACTCCTCGATCTCACCGCCGGCCGCATCGCAGATATGGACGAGGCCGGCATCGACCTCCAGGTACTGTCCCTGGTTTCCACTGGCATTGATGAGCTCGACGCCGCGACCGCGACGCCGTTGGTCCGCGACGTCAACGATGAGCTGGCGAGCGCAGTACGGACCCATCCCACCCGCTTCGCCGGGTTCGCCAGCCTTGCCTTGAAGGATCCTCAGACCGCTGCCGCGGAATTGGATCGTTGTGTCACTCGCCTCGGATTCCCAGGAGTTCTGGTGGATGGCACCACGGGAGGCATCTTCCTTGACGATCCCAGGTTCCTCCCCGTCTTCGAAGCCGCAGCCCACTTGAACGTTCCCATCTATCTCCATCCTGCGCCGCCGCCGGAACCCGTCCGCCAGGCATATTTCTCCGGTCTTCCCGGTGATCTTGGCTTCCTGCTCTCGATCGCCGGCTGGGGCTGGCATGCAGAAACCGGTCTTCACACGCTGCGGCTGATTGTTGCCGGTCTATTTGATCGTTTTCCCGCGCTCCAACTCATCATCGGACACATGGGCGAAGGCTTACCCTATGCGCTTGCTCGCTCCAGTGGCATCCTTTCGGCGGCCGCCCCACACCTTCGGCAACCCGTCGCCGCCTACTTCCAAAGCAATATTCATCTCACCACCAGCGGTTATTTCACCCATCCGCCTCTTCGCTGTGCGATCGAGGTCGTCGGGCTCGATCGCCTTCTCTTCTCCGTGGACTACCCCTTTAGTTCAAATATGCGCGGACGCTCTTTCCTGGATAGCCTTGGCGGCCTGCTGAGCCCTGCAGACATGGCCAAACTCACTCACCGTAATGCTGAGTCTCTCCTGCGCCTGCAGCCCATCTAATCCGTTTCCTTGGCGATGGGCTGTTCGCTCACGGGCATGGTCTGGAGAGTCTGGAGCTCGGACTGAACGCGGGCCCATTTCTCAGGATTCTTCTTGGTGTGAATGGGAGCGTTTGGGTCGGCGTAGTAGTTCACGATATCCGATTTGAGGCCGGGCGGAACGGTATGGCGGGGATCGGCAACCAGCTTGTCAAGAAGCTTGGCATAGGTGCTCATCTGTGAGGCGATAAGCCCCAGGCCGAACCGGTGCGCCGGTATCCAGGTCGCGGTTGGGAAGCGTCGGATTCGGCTTGCCAAACCGGCCCAGCGCGGAGCTTAGTGCATCCGTCGATTGATTGACGCTGCGGACGTATTCCTCTTCAGTGGAAGCAGTAGGTCCCTTGATCGCCAGCAGTTTGAGTGGGCCGATCTTAGGCAGGACAAAAATAAGCCCGGCGAGCGAATAGGTTCCGATGCCTGCCTTCTTACGGTACTGATCCCAGTTATTTTCAGCAGCCACCCGCGCAACCTCGTCTGCGAGTTTCTGGAGATCGGGACTGGTGGAGTCCGCCGGCATTCGGCTGCGATGCAGAAGGACGACCGCGTAGGCGATGCGGGGAATAAAGCTGCGGACGGCAAAGCGAAAGCCCCCGGCGTTGATGCGCCGTGATCGGGCTTTGGAGAAGTCCTCACTGAGACCATAGGTCTCGTAGAAGGCGGTCGCGAGCTGCTCGGTGGGCACATTGAGACCGACATGGCGAAGGTAGTGAACGGGCGCGAAGCGGCGATGCGCGATCTCGTTAATGTCGAAGGCGAACTCGGTCTGCACGTGCGCATGCTCGTCTTCGCCGAAGGTAACGAACGGGCCATATTTCGCGGCTAACTTGGGAAACTCCACCGGCACGGCCAGATTGGTGGCCTGGGAGTGGCCGATGTTGTCGCCGATGTAATGGGAGAGCGCCCCAATGGCAAAGGCTAGCTGATTGGCATTCTTGGCGTCGCGGAAGAGGTGGACGACGAAGTCGCCGGAGCGGACGTAGTGTGTCAGGTCAGAGAAAAAGGGGTCGCCGAAGGGGTAGTAGCCAATGTCCTGAATGACGCAGCCGGCATAGGCGTAGGACCGTGCCAGTTCCAGTTCCTGGGGCGTGATGTTGGGATAACGGCTGCGCAACAGTGGCGCGATGGAGCTCTGCCATGTCAGGTCGATCAGCTGCTCGTGGGTCAGCAGCGAGTAAGCTCCAGCGGGTCGGCAGACAAGCAGGAAGCACAGGAGAAAAGCCGAGGCCCGGCAGAGATTGCGCATCGGCTACAGTATCGCAGCGCCGGGATACAGCTGACTACGCTAGGGTCGCAAACCTGGGATTATTCCGGTGGTGGCCGTCCGCGCGGCGCTAAGCGTCTAACTGGAGTTACATTACCTGGAACGGATGTCGTTCCAGCTCCGTAAAGGAAGCCTCATTTCCTGTTCGGCCCGAGATGGTGAAGAGATAGTCTCCATGGGCGAGAGCGGAGGCAGGAATGTACAGTGGAACAGTTTTGTCTGTAGCCGCCTCAGGAACGTCGATCGATACTACCTGGCTCCCATTTGGGCTTAAGATCTGGCAACGATATTCAGCTATGTTCGGGTGAGGCGGGATATCGAGAAACAATATAAACGGCTTGCCTTGGACTGGATGGATGACCGGTTGAACAGCGCTGCGCGCGCCCAAATCGGCCATCGAAAAGAAGGCGAGCGCCTGCGGGGCGGAGGAGCTACGAAGCCTGGGAATCGTCACCGTATTTTGGTAGAGGATGAACGCAAACAAGGCGACGGACGCTGCAATAGCGTATCGCGCGGGCTGCCAGTGGCTGCTCCACCGTTTGGGAGTCGATCGCGGTGTCTGCGCGCGATCCGTCGCCAGAACCTTTTTCGTGGTATCGACGAATACAGACGTCATTCGTAAATCGTTTGCGCATTCTTCGCAGTCGAAAAAATGCTCTGCGAATTCATCCGCTTGCGCAGCAGAAAGCTCTCCCAGCAGGTATTTCTCCACAGCTTGGGTTTGGAGCGCCTCTGCATGATCCATAAGCCTTTCCATATTACAGTAGTGTAATTCGTGCAGGATACGTTTCACTGCCGCGCTAAGTATATGATTTTAAGCAAGCTGGGGGGCAGCGAAGAGGGGTTCAAATGCCCTCATACAGAACAAAGGGAGCCCAATAGAAGGGTCGTCTATTGACGGTTTCCGACCGCAGAAGCGCGAGTTTCGCTCCCGCAGCGCGGACTCGGGATCCTCTCCCTGGGCCATAGCAGAGTACAAATGATCCATGAACTGCGGGGTCGACGCGTCGTTCACCTCCCACAGTGACGCAATCACCTGTTGGGCGCCTGCTCGAAGAAATGCCCACGAAAGGCCCACCAGTCCCTCCGAGGAGTAGATTCTGCTGCCCGCACTGTCGCATGCCGAAATGGTCACCAACCTGGCATTGAGTTTGTTGCGTGCGATGTCGCGCGCGTAGAGGTTGTACGACCTGCCATCCTCTGAAAGAACGACTGCCGAATCGAGTGGGCTTATACGGCTCGCGGTACCATGGGCCACGAAGTGAATGAGGGCATAGTTCTCAGGCTTCGCCTTGAAGTAAGCCCGCGGGGTCGCATCTTTCCCGGATAGCACAGTTTCCTGCTTGGGGCTGAAATGCCCCTCAACTAAATGGATTTCTTCGCCCGCGTGCGAGAGTGCCGGATAATTAGCAGGTGATTGGGGATTTCCGATCAGCAACAACGTCCTCGCCGACTCTGTTGAGCGCCGAACAGCCGAATGCATCCCAAGGGTGAGCAAGAACGCAGAGCTGGCGTTGGTGACAGAGACGTCTTCGATCCAATAGTGTGGCTTGGGCGAGCTAACCAGTAGAGTCTCAAAGTTCAATCCGCATAATTCTCCATCGGAGATTATGGTTACCTGTGACTGCGGCTTTATCCATTGTTCGACGGGACCAATCAATATTCTGTAGAGTTCCTGTCCGTCGGCGTTGCCGAGATCATTGGCGTCAAACGCCCCAACCAGGTGAGCATGATATCGCTCAAGCAAGGGGCGTATCCGATCCTCACCGGGAAGTACAAATAATTGTGAGTGATTGGGTAGCAAAATCCACAGATAACTCCGCTTCGCGCCTATCCAGTAAGACAGAATCACATGTCCAAGACGCGCCGCGGCATGTTCTGCTTCTGTCACATTAAAAGCCTGTGATTGGAGTTCGTTCAGGCCCAGCCCATCGGTGAGCGTTCGAGCTCTGTGCAACTCCGCGACACGGAACGCTTCATCAGCCATGCCGTGCTCCACGAGAAAGTCGATATAGTCGCTGTAAATATCCTTCGTATTCGTTGGATAGGCGAGCTTAAGTTCGTCGCGTCCGAGCGATTTGCGGCCCTTTTCCAGCGACACAACCGCAGCTTTGTAGTGCATCTGCGCGTCCTCGGTATGGTTGAGTTGATCATCAATCCTGGCGAGCGTTGACAAAGCCTCGCCCTGGAGAACTAAATTTGCTCCAGAGTCGTGAACGACTTCGTGTAGTACGCGTTCGGCGGTCCTGGGATCCTTTCCCCAAAAAGAGATCTGCGCTTCGTTTACCAGAGAATAGAGTTCCGTGTCGCGATCACCACTAGCATGCTCGAGCTCTATTGCTTCGTTGTTGTACTTTTCCGCTAAGGCGAAGTCGCCTTCTTCAATCTCTGTTTGCGCCAGGCCGCTGAGGTTGAAAGCAACCTCCTGCTGATTGCCTTGACGCCGCGCCAATTGCAAAGCCTGCTGAAAGTCTCGTGACGCCTCAGAGAAATAATGTTGATCGAATCGGATCGCAGCAATACTCGTGAGCGAGGTCATTTGATCAGTGATCATTCCCAGCTGCTCCGATCTCTTCTCAGATTCCTCGAATAGATCTGAAGCCCGATCAAGATCCCCCATACGCAGGTAGGCCCAACCTAAATTGACAGTTGTCTTTACGATGGAGGCTTGAGCCCCCAGCTTCCGGGCTGCAGCCAAAGTTGCGTTGAAGAGATCGACCGCGTCTGCATAGTGATATTGCTGCATCTGTAGCATCCCCAGGTTCCCCAGCGCTTTGCTGGCCAAAAAAGTTTGGCCATGTTGCTGAGCGATTTGGAGTGCGCGCGTGAAAAGCAGCTCTGATTTGGCAGGATCACGGTGGAAGGCTGCGAGCTTGCCTTCGCCCAGTAACAAATCACCCATCACCTCGGGTGAGTCCGCTCCCTGCATTCTTTCCGTTGCCTGGAATGTCCGGTCGGCCAGGGCAAGTTGCTGAAGGTTGCTCTCTGCGATCCCTAGCAGCGCGCTCCTGCGGGCGGCCAGCACGGCGCTTCTGGGCTCGGGGAAATCTCCGCGCTGGAGCAATGTGAGGGCATCCTGGCTGAGACCTTGCCAGATGAGAATTTCAGACTTTAACAATTGAAGACGCCAGAATGTATCCAGATCTCCATTCCCGACTACACGGAGACCGCCGTCTACTTCGCTCAGGGCGTCCTTGAGATCGCCATGCTGAAAGCTGACTTCCGCCTTCTGATATGCAGTATCCGCGACCTGGCGGGGAGGTTCTTTTCTACAAGCTACACATAGCAGGAGGCCGAACGAAAGGGGAGTCGCCAGCCTACGGATACCAAGAGCCGTTGGTAACCGGGGTCGCAGCCGCCACAACACCGGCAAAAGGGCTTCCAAGTTCAACCCGCAGCATGGTGAGCCGCTTGGTATCCGCTGACGAAAATAGCTCCGCGAGGTAAAGATTGCCAACGTGCGGGATATGGATTGCGTACGCGTACGGAAGCTCCTCTGCAGAGTTGCCAAGCCCTACCGGACGAACCTGTTTTACCAGACTGGTGTGCAACACTCCATTGGATTTGCTCCAGCCAGCACCCGGTTCCATCAGCATACCCTTCGCAAGGGCCGGCGGCATCTTTTCGCTGGAGAGCCCCCAATGATATCTGGCTTTGGGCGCATTCGTACTCTTTGCGCTGCCTTTGTTACCCTTGCTTCCGGATTCGTAATGGCTTAAGAGCGCCGAATGGGTGGGATATTGCATAAAAAGATCGTGGTTAAGGTCCACTTGCAGCGGTTGACCCGCGATCTTGAGGTTCTCAAATGAGCTACCCAGAGGAATGATTTCCGGTTGTTCGCCATCCTTGTGGTTTGAGGACACCCTGCCAATGACCGCATCCGCCGTAATCACATGAAGAATGTTCAAACCTTCGATGACGCAAGTGACTACGGAATTGTACGCTCCGTCGTCCGTCTGGATGCCGGACACATAGGTACGCGCCGACTCGTAGGAGATAACGTCCTTTAGCTGGTAGGGCCCATCCTTCGCGCAACCAAAACCGCCAATGATCGGGAGAGACGTTGCTGAGCTACTGGCGATGTCCGCCTTGAAAGGTTGAGTGATCGTACCCCCAATGGCAGATCCATGTGCATGGTACAGAAACCTTCTCCCACTCATGTCTACATCTCCGTTCGCCAAAATATTTAGTGCTTATGAGGCCCGAGTTCAGGTCGATAGTGCCATGACACGGGATTTCGTTTCAGAAACGTTTTTAATATTTCGTTGACGTGACCGTGGTTTATGGGTGCAAGAAATCATAGCGCGAATTCTTCGATTGATTCCGCGGTATTTTCTTTGGGGGGGAATGAACGCTGTTTAAAAGTTGAACTTCAGCGCTCCCTGCAGGATTCGCGGAGGCGCCGCGCCGATGGCGTTTCCAAAGGTCGAACTGCCGATGTTGCCGTCGACCGCGGTGGGGTCGTTGAATTGGGTATGGTTAAAGACGTTGAACGCTTCCACCCGGAAGAGCAGGGATTTTGATTCCTTGAGGGGCAGCTGCTTGGCGACAGCCATATCGTAGTTATCCGCGCCGGGCCCATAAAAGAATCGCCTCTTGGCGCTGCCTCCAGTGCCCAGCGCATTCATCGAGAAGGCGGAGGCGGCAAAATAATTGTTTCCGTTCTTCCGGGGATTCCCGCTCAGATGGAGCGGCCCACCGCTGTAGTCGGGCTCATCGATGCTGGTTATTCGTTCAAATTCGCATCAGGAAACTTTTTGCTGCGCGGCACACCGCCGGCACAACCCTCCAACCTCGAGACGCATGACCTGCACTTCAAAATCATTTTGTGTCGCGATCTCCCGCTTCAGCCGCTGGAACGTGGGGCTGTCAAACTCTTCAATCTCTCCACAACGAAAACACGCAAGATGCAGATGGTCCTTCTGCGTCTTGACTTCGTAATAATGCTTTTCTCCGTTGAGGTGCATCAGGTCGAGCTCATCGATCAACCCGAGCCGCTTCAGCAGCTCCAGGGTCCGGTATACGGTCGCACGATCGATATTGGGGTCCCGCTGGCGGGCTCGCGACAAAAGGGTTGCTGCATCCAGGTGGGCGTCCGCGCCTTGGATAGTTTCGATCAACGCACGCCTCTGCGCGGTCAATCGAACCCCCCTCGCCTCTACCTCATTCAACAGCTCACAGCGTTTCAACGTCATTTTCTAGTTGCGACTATTCGCACTAGGTATAATCTACGACAACTTGGTCCGATTACAACCCCGCGCTGCATTCCTCCCACTCACGAGGACTAGATCGGTAGTTGTTGTTCGACCAGGGCGGCCCAGTAGGCGGCTCCGGTAGATAGGATCTGGTCGTTGAAATCGTAACGAGGGTGGTGCAACATCGGGTTGAGCTGTCCCGGCCGTTTCGCCCCCAGCATAATATAAGCGCCCTGTTTGACGCCGAGCATGTAGGAGAAGTCTTCCGCGCCCATGATCGGGTGCTCCAATTCACCCACTCCGGCTTGGCCCACAACGGCAGTTGCAGCCTTGCAGGCAAGGCTCATGGCGGCTTCGTCGTTGACCGTGGCCGGCGCCACCATGTGCATCTTCACTTCGGCGTTGGCGCCATAGCCCTCGGCAACGCATTTGGCTAATCTGACAATCGCATTTTGCATGGTCTCGCCGACCCCGGCATCGAACCATCGTGCGGTTCCTTTCAGCACTGCTTCGCTGGGGATGACATTGGCGGCCACGCCTGCTTGGAAGCTACCGACGGTGACCACCGCCGCATGCTTGGGATCGACCGAGCGGGAAACAATCGTCTGCAGCGCGCTTACCAGGGAACTGCCGGCCACGATGGAATCGATTCCGAAGTGCGGCTCGGCGGCGTGCGCACCCAGGCCGGTGATCCTGATCTCGAAGAAGTTGGCTGCGGCCATGATGTTGCCGTTACGCCAGCGAAATTCTCCCAGCGGCATGCTGGGCATATTGTGCATGCCGAAAATTCGCTGCATGGGGAATAGATCGAACAATCCATCCGCTACGACTTGGCGGGCGCCGCCGATCTCCTCGGCGGGTTGAAAGATCAGGTAGGCTGTCCCTTTGAATTTGCGGCTTGCAGCCAAATACTTGGCTGCTCCAAGCAGCATGCTGGTATGCCCGTCGTGGCCGCAGGCATGCATCACGCCTGGATTGTTGGAAGCGTAAGGCACTCCAGATTCTTCCGGAATGGGCAAAGCATCAATATCCGCGCGCAGGCCGATCGCCTGGTCGCCGTCGCCACCCCGGCCGTGAATGACGGCGACTACACCGGTCCCCGTAATGGTATGGATCTCGTCGACGGCAAACGACTGCAGGCGTTCTTGAATAAAGGTACTGGTGCGGGTCTCGGCAAATCCCAGTTCCGGATTGGCATGCAGATCTCTGCGCCAGCTCACCATCTCATCCTGTAGTCGCTTTATTTCGTCGATCGCCGGCATCGTTTAATCTCCTGTCACATACTTATATATCGCCGGGGAGCGCTGCCCAGCCCGAGTCTGCAACTATTGGAACATCAAAGCATCCAATGACGGTGATTCGTCGCTTGTAAGGAGTCGGCTTTGCAGATCGGCATTGACAGTTTCGCGGCATCGATCCCAGACCCTGTTACCAGTGTGGCTCTCAGCCCTGCGGAGCGCATGCATCATCTGCTCCAGGAGATTGAGCTGGCCGACCAGGTGGGTTTGGATGTGTTTGGGATCGGCGAACATCACCGGCCAGAGTTTCTCGACTCCGCCCCTCCGGTCATTCTCGCCGCTGGCGCTGCACTTACCAAACGGATTCGCCTTACCAGCGCGGTCACGGTGCTGAGCGCGGCCGATCCGGTGCGTGTCTTTCAACAGTTTGCAACCCTCGATCTGATCTCGCAGGGCCGCGCGGAGATTGTCGCTGGCCGCGGCTCCTTTGTCGAGTCCTTCCCCCTCTTCGGTCTTGACCTGAACGACTACGATGCGCTCTTTGCCGAGAAACTTGATTTGCTGCTCAAGATTCGCGAGAGCACGAAGGTGCATTGGTCGGGCAAATTTCGTCCTGCGCTCAACGGGCAGAGTATTTACCCGCGCCCGGTGCAAGATCCGCTACCGATCTGGCTGGGTGTCGGGGGAACCCCTGCGTCCTTCGCGCGTGCCGGGATGCTAGGGCTTCCGTTGATGGTCGCCATCATCGGCGGCGAACCACACCGCTTTCGTCCCCACATCGAACTCTACCGCGAGGCGGGCCGCCGCGCAGGCCACAAGCCTGAGCAGCTGCGCGTGGGGCTGCACTGCATTGGTTTTCTCGCCGACACGACGCAGCAGGCGGCTGATGATTTTTTCCCGGGTTATGCGCACACCTTCACGGAGATTGGCAAGGAGCGGGGTTGGCCGCCAACCACGCGGGCCCAGTTCGACGCCACGCGTGGGCCTACCGGGGCGTTGATTATCGGTGACGCGGAAACAGTCACGGAGAAAATTCTTTATATCAACGAGGCTCTTGGCGGGATTGCGCGCATTACGTTTCAGATGGGAGTCTCGACGCTGCCGCACGCCAAGATGATGCATGCCATCGAAATTCTCGGGACTCATGTTGCCCCCATGGTGCGCGAGGAACTCTCGGTGAATGCAGGAGTGACCAAATGAGCAAGCCTCATCGGTGTGCATGGGCTGAAAGCGATCCGCTTCTCCGCGACTACCACGACCAGGAATGGGGAGTGCCCGAGTACGACAGCCGAGCACTCTGGGAGCTGCTCATGCTGGAGGGATTCCAGGCCGGCCTGGCCTGGATCACGGTGTTGCGCAAGCGCGAGGCCTTCCGCAAAGCGTTCCGTGGCTTCGAACCCGGGAAGGTGGCAGCTTTCAGCGAGCGGGACATTACCCGGCTGCTGGCTGACCCTGGGATTATTCGCTCCCGCGCCAAGATCGAGGCGACGATCCAGGGCGCACGGATTTATCAGGAGATGGAAAGCAGTGGTGAAGGCTTCTCCGCGTTTGCCTGGAAGCTGGCCGGGGGAAAGCCTATCAAAAATAAGACTGGCACTCTGCCCGCGAAGACCCTTCTGTCGGAGGAGATCTCAGCCGCGCTTAAAAAGCGTGGCTTCAAGTTTGTCGGTCCAGTGATCGTCTATGCCTGGATGCAGGCGTCGGGGATGGTCAACGATCACGAGCTGCGCTGCTTTCGTCGCAACGCCTAATAAGCTTGGCCAACGTGAGCAAATACGAAAGGAAGAGAAACCGCAGGTCCACTACGCTCCCCTTGCGGTACGCTCTGTCGAAAAACATTTCCACGAGAGGTCCGCTGAACCGCAGGTCCCTCAGGCTGCGCTCGGAGGCTGTGACTTTTTAATTTACCTTGTGGTCTGTGGCCGGAAAGCTCCGAAGAGCATCTGCCAACAAGCATCGCCGGGGTTCCTTCGGCTACGCTCAGGACAGGCTCTTCGACTGCGCGCATAAAACCCTCTGTTATGCGATAGATCTGCGAGGCGCTTCGCTCAGGATGACGCCTTTCTGGAGGGGATTGAAAAACATCTGGTCGGGTGCAAAAAACACGAAAAGATCAAAAAGTCACAGACTCTCGGGATGACAAAGGAGAGGGTAGCGCTCACCTCAGCAGCCATTCTAAGGATGGACAGAGCCGGAGGTTGTCCGTGATTTTCAGCCCCATGGTTCCTCCGGTCGGGTTGACAATTCTTTTGCCGTTATGGCTTTAGAAGGGTGTCAGAGGAATGGTTGTCGATCTCCGAGAGAATTGTCAACCCGACCGGAGCGGAGAGCAGGGGAGGACCTGCGGTTTCTCTTCCCTTTCACCTACCCACTACCCTTTTCAAGGCGCGTGTAGTCTCCACTCTTTCCCCCTGATTTTCTCACCAGCACGATCTCGCGAATGGCGATGGATTTGTCCAGAGCCTTGCACATGTCGTAGATGGTGAGCGCGGCCACTGCGGCTGCGGTCAATGCTTCCATTTCGACGCCGGTGCCCGCGACCGTCGCAGCAATACTGCGGATCTCAATGCCGCCTGCGACCACACTCGCCGAGACATCGATAAAGCTCAACGGTAGTGGATGACACATGGGGATCAGGTCCGCAGTGCGCTTGGCCGCTTGAATGCCGGCAAAACGCGCGACTTCAAGCGGGTTGCCTTTGGGGTTTTTGGGCAATGCGGCAAGCACCGCGTCAGAGAGCACGACGAAGGCGGAAGCTTCGGCCTCGCGCCGGGTGGAGGCCTTGGCGCTCACGTCGACCATATGTGCGCTGCCTTCGGCGTCGTAATGGGATAGCTTATCCATCGTCTCGTCAGGTTAGCAGCACCGCGACTGTCTCACCAGCGGCGAGATGCGGGCGGTCTGGGGGCACCACAAGAAAGCAATTGGAGCGGCTTGTGGCGGCTATGTCACCGGATCCTTGCCAGGTGACTGGCTCTACCGTCACATCGGTGGACACAGAGCGCATGCTGGCGGGGAGGAAGCGCGTCAGGCCGGTCTTCACATGGACGTCTCTGGCCAGGCGGGCCTGCGCGAAACGGGGTCCGCGATAGGGATCGCCGCAGAGCGCGCCCAACAGCGGCTCGACAAAAAGTGAGAACGTAACCATGGTAGATACAGGATTGCCAGGAAGTCCAAAGAAGTAAATCTGGCGATCTTTGAGAGCAAGTCTTCCGAAGACGACTGGCTTGCCGGGCTGGATCAGCGCGCCGGTAAAGAAGAACTCGGCGCCCAAATCGAGCAGCACTTCCTCCACCAGATCGTACTTGCCCATGGAAACCCCGCCGGAGAGCAGCAGCAGGTCGGCCTGGAGCGCGCTACGGATAATGGCCTCAAGATCGCCGCGTTCATCGCGCGCAATCGGGAGCCGCACTGGCTGGGCTCCAGCGGCGAGAATCTGCGCCGCGAGCGAATAGCTGTTGGAGTTGCGAATCTGGTGGACCAGAGGCTGCTGATCCACTTCGACCAGTTCGTCGCCGGTGGCGACGATGGCAACGCGCGGCCGGGCGAAGACGTTAAGCTGGGCGGCACCACAGGCGGCGGCTGCGGCGACCTGAGCAGCGGAGATACGCGTGCCCCGGGACACGATTACGTCTCCGGCCTGGGCCTCGGCTCCCCTGGGGACGATGTTTTCGCCGGAAGCGATGCTGCGCCCATGAGCGAGGTTAAGCGCGTCTCCTTTACGCTGCACGTGTTCCACCATGACCACGCAGTCAGCGCCGTCGGGCACAGGCGCGCCAGTCATGATTTCGATCGCTTGTCCGGCAGAGATTTCCATCGGACCTATCTCGCCGGCGCGAATCAACCCAACCACCGTAAGCGGCAGGCCGGCCGCAAGATCGGCGGCCCGGCAGGCGAACCCGTCGCGGGTGGAGCGGGGAAAAGGCGGCTGATCCCGATCCGCATACACCGGTTCGGCGAGCACCATGCCAAGGCTATCGAGGAGAGAAGTGAACTGCGGAGGATGTTGCGGCGTTCCGGTCAGCCGATCGGCATGCTCCCGGACGATCCGGCTGGCGTCGGCAAAGCTGACCACCCGGGATGGAGCGGAGTTGTTCAAGAATGCGCAAAGAGAGGGGACGCCCCTAACGTGGCGTCCCCTCTTGTTGATTTCCAAACGAGATTAGTGTTTGGCCGTGTACTTGGTGTTAACCTTCTCCCCGATCTCCGCCAAGATCGACTTTGCCTCCGGCGCCATGGGGCCGGTGGGGGCGAGCTCGAGGTACTTGTTGTAGGCCTCGGCGGTACCCGGGGGCGCGACGATCTTCTGTGTCTTGGGATCGACGGTAGCCTTGGAGATAAGCGCCTGTCCCTTCAGGTAGTAGGCAATCGCCTTGGTTGGATCGGCAGCAATCGCCTTGTCCGCGGCGGCGATGGTGGCGTCGGTTTGTCCCGTTCGGCTGAGGACGATGGTCTCATTGGTATAGAACATACCCGCGTTGGCAGGTTGGAGCTTGGCTGCGGAGTCATACGCTGCGGTTGCGTCAGGGATCTTGTTGGTGTTGGCGTACACCTCGCCCAAGGCGTTGTTGTCTGCTGCTTCCACATCAGGATTAGGCTTCTTTGAATTGGTATCGAGATCCAGCGCCTTCTTGAGAGAAACCATGGCGTCGTCGTATTTCTTTTGCCCGGTCTGCGCTATACCCAGCTCCAGCCACAGAACAGCAGCGTCTGGTTTGAGAGTTGTGGCCTGCTGCATTGCCGTTGCCGCATCGTCGTATTTCTTGGCCGCGTTGTCTGCACGCGCCTGCTTGAGCAGTTCGTTCAGCTTGCCGACGTTCTGGTTCTCTTTATTGATTTCCGCGTTCTTCTTCTTGGCTTCCTCTAGAGCCTTTTTTTGCTCCGGAGGCAGTTTATTCACGTACTCAGCGCGGCTCAGATCGAAATCCTGCAGGACGTCTTCGCCGGCGCTGATCTTGACGTTATCAAAGCGATCGACGGCCTTTCCGGGAGTCGCGTAAAGGGTGATGTAGTATGTGTCGGGCTTGATGCCTTCGCCCTTGTAGTCGCCGTTCTGATCGGTCGTGAAGGTGTATAGGGCGGTTTTACCGTCTGTGCTAAGTATCACCTGGCCGTTGGGGATGGGGGCGTTGGCCGGGTCTTGCACGTGGCCGTGGATCTTGGCCGGCACTTCCTGTGCAGCCGCGAGGGCCGGAACGAGGGCAAGCATGACACCCGCGAGCCAAAGAATGAGTTTCGTACGCATGATTTATCTCCTCGAAAGCGGCAGCGATTGACTGGCTTGCTGCCCGAATGACCGGCTGCCGGGTCTGTGACGAACGGATAGTCCGCCCGTATAGCACGAATTAAGTTAAATGGAAGGCAACAACAATTCAAGGCCGAGGCGCACCCGACGCCCTTGTGCATGGATAGGAACGCCTTCCCCTGCATCACCTTGGATGTGTCTTAGTCCAAGGCCGTCTAAAAAAAGTCCGTTTCTTGGCTCTTCAGGCCGGGGAAAGCGCAGGATATTGCTGCCACCACGCGTCAAATAGCGCCAGGGCGCGCTCGCACTGCAGACGGTGCCGCTCCCGCTTGTCGCGGACCTGCTTGCGCAGCGACTCTTCCAGCGGCAGCAGGAGATCGAAGGTGATATTCGCCGGTTGGAAGTCCTTGGCCTGGGCATGGGTAATGTAGTGCACCAGCGAACCCAGTGCGGTTCCACGAGGTACGGCGGCAGCCGGATGCCCCTGGGCCAGCTGGGCGGCATACAGGCCGGCGAGCATGCCGGTGGCGATGGATTCGGTGTAGCCCTCCACCCCCGATAGCTGTCCCGCGATGAGGATATTGGGGTGGTCACGGAGCGAGAGCGTCTCGGTAAGCACGCGGGGCGCATTGACGTAAGTATTGCGATGAATCTGGCCAAAGCGGAGGAATTTGGCTTTCTCCAGGCCAGGAATCAGGCGCAGAACCCGCGCCTGCTCGCCGAATTTCAGGTGGTTTTGCAGGCCGACCAGGTTGTAGGAGTCGGCGCGCAGGTTCTCGCAGCGCAATTGCACCACCGCCCAAGGCACTTTGCCGGTGCGCGGATCGCGCAGGCCGACCGGCTTCATGGGGCCGAAGCGCAGCGTCTCCCGTCCTCGCCGCGCCAGCTCCTCGATGGGCAGGCAGCCTTCGAAGTACTCCAGCTTCTCCCATTCCTTGCTCTCGACTGCCTCGGCTGAGATCAGGGCGTCGTAGAAGCGCTCGTACTCCTCTTTGGACATGGGGCAGTTGATGTAATCGGCGGTGCCTTTGTCATAGCGGGCGGCGAAGTAGACGCGCTCCATGTCGATCGAATCGGCTTCGACGATGGGGCTGATGGAGTCGTAAAACGCCAGCTGTCCGCTGCCCGTGAGCCGGGCGATCTCCGCGCAGAGCGGGGCCGAGGTGAGCGGGCCGGTGGCGACGATGGTGAGCTGTTCGGGATCGAGCGCGGTTATCTCTTCCCGGTGAACCGTGATGCGGCTTTCCTGCTCGATGGCGCTAGCCACCAGGCGGGAGAATTCCACCCGGTCGACAGCCAGAGCGTGTCCGGCGGGCACGGCGCTAGCATCGGCGCAGGAGAGCAGCGCGCAGCCGGCCCGGCGCATTTCCTGCTTAAGCAGCCAGGGTGCGCTGTGTTCACTCTCCGACTTGAGCGAATTGGAGCAGACCAACTCGGCAAAGTCGGCCGTCTGATGAGCCGGCGTGGAGCGCAGCGTGCCGTCTACAACCGAGCGCATCTCATAAAGATCAACGTCGCATCCGCGCCGGGCCGCCATCAGGGCCGCCTCCGGACCGGCCAGACCGCCCCCAATGACAGTAATACGCGCTGGCTCAACTCGACCGGCCTCCAAAGACGCCAGGGAGTGAATGGCATCGTCGTTAACGCGCATGATGCGCCACTCATCGAGAAACTGCGCTCCCAGGCTCTGGTAGAAGTCGATCGCGGTCTGGTTCCACTCCAGAACGTCCCATTGCAGGCGGACGCAGCCACGCTCCGCGGCGCGAGCGGCGACCCTCGCCAGCAGCGCTTTACCAATGCCTTGCCCGCGGAAGCGGGGCAGCACAAACAAATCCTCCAGGTGGATGCCGGAGCGGCCCCGCCAGGTGGAGTAGTTATAGAAGAAAAGGGCAAAGCCCGCCGCTTCCGGCTCTTTACCATCCGTGGTTTCCGCGATGAGGCACTCAAAGCATGGATGCTCGCCAAAGCCATCGCGCAACAGATCGGCCTCAGTCGTCTTCACTGCGTTGGGCTCCCGCTCGTAGGTGGCGAGAGCGCGGATAAGATCAAGAATCAAAGGAATGTCAGCGGGAGTAGCAGCGCGGATCGAATGCATCGTCTGAGATCCAGTTTATAACGGCGTTTCCTGGAGACGCGCCTGGTGCCGTCGCGCCTTCATCCGGTTACCGCACGTCTTCATGTCGCACCATCGCCGGGTGTGGTTCTTGCTCAGATCGAGAAACAGCCAGCGGCAGGTTGGATCGCCGCAGCCTTTCACCCGTTTCGCGTCCTCCGAGACCAGCAAATCGGATGCCGTCTGGGCCAGCATCCACAGCGGAAGCTCCGCTTGCTGCTCCGAGCCGGACCAGCTCCAAACCAGGCGCTCATCGCCACTGCGAAGGCTGCGATGCAGGGCCGCGGCATGGAAGTGCGTTTCGAGTATTTCTATCTGCCGATCAGCCGGCTTGCCGCCATCCACCCAGGCGTAGAGAACCGCCGCCAGCGCTTCGCGCAGCTCGACAGTGGATGCAAGCACTCGCAGGCCATCATGGGCGCGGCGGTGCGGCCGAGTTTGCGCGCCTGCTCCGCCGGCAGCAGGCGCAATTGCACTGCGAAGCGGAGCAGATCCGCATAGGTGGGAAGCAGATCCTGTGGGTTTGCGGAGAAGCGCAGGTCAAGTGTGTTGACGAGCTCCAGGGCGGGGTGTTCAGCAAACAACTTGAACGGCTTGGAAACGGAACTACTCACAATGGACAGTATAACTCTTAAAAATAGTTTTAGGGGTTAGCAAAAACGGGTTTACACTGTAACCAGTGATGGCAACTACAACGGTTATTGAGAGTAGCGCCGCGAAGCAGAAGAGCAAGATCGACCTGCGCGTCTATCTCGCCTTTGCGGCCATTTACGTCTTGTGGGGATCGACCTACCTGGCGATTCGTATCGCGGTACAACAGGTGCCGCCCCTCTTTGCCGCAGGGACGCGATTTTTTCTTGCCGGCACTTTGCTTTATGCGGTGATGCGCCTTTGTGGGCGACCGCGTCCCGTGGGCAAAGAGTGGGGCAGTCTTCTCTCCATCGGGTCGCTGATGTTCGTGGTGACCTATGGCGCTGTGTTCTGGGCAGAACAGTATGTGCCTTCCGGGTTCACCTCCGTTCTCGAGGCGACGCTGCCGCTCATCACCATCGCCCTCGAGGTCTTTGTCTTTCGTCAACAGCGATTCCGCTGGAGCCTGCTCGTCTCGATCGCGCTCGGATTCGTGGGCGTCCTCTTGTTACTGCTGCACAATGCGCAGCACGTTGCTATCCTGCCCTGCGCCGCCATCCTGCTGGGTGGAACGGCCTGGTCACTGGGAGCCGTGCTGACCCGTTCGATGGTGCTGCCCAAGTCAAAGGGAATTACCGCCGGGGCGGAGATGATGTTTGGGGGCGCGATCCTGCTCATCCTTTCGGCTTTGACTGGGGAGATGCACCCGTTCCCGCATGTTTCCACCAAGGCCTTCCTTGCACTGGGCTACCTGGTGGTGGCCGGCTCGCTCTTGGGGTTCAGCGCCTTCGTGTGGCTGCTCGGCCGCATGCCTGCCACACGTGTCGCCAGCCATGCCTATGTCAATCCTGTGGTTGCCGTGGCCCTCGGCTATTTCTTTGCCGGCGAGCTGGTCACCCCGCGGATGCTCTTCGGCACCGCGCTGATTGTTGCCAGCGTCGCGCTCATCCTCATTAAAGACAAAGCAGATGAGGCGGCGACCGTAATCACGTTGACTTCTGAATTTGCGTCTAAGGAAAGCGACGGGTACCCCTTCGCCCGCATGAGCGCTATCTTGTTCTGAATCGAACATCCTAGAACAGAGTAGCGCTGATGCGGCTGACATCCCGCGATATTACGAGCGAATCTGGACCCGTCCTTCCCTGAAGCCGCATCAGAGCGATGAGAGGTCAAACTTAGTCGAGATACCTCTGGTCGATGTAGCACCAACGCCAATGCTTCTCCTGGTTCAACGGATCGCATGACCGGATGCCCGGCTTCGTGGAAGTGGGCCGTGGCATGGCGATTCCTGGAGGAATCGCAGCAGCCAACCTTGCCGCACTCCAGGCACATGCGGAGGTGAATCCAGGTATCTCCGATCTTGAGACACTCCTCGCAACCCTTGGTCGCCGGCTTCACCTTCTTCACATGATCTTTTACGTGCGTACACTTTGCTGTGCTCATGGAATCCTCGTCCGGTTGGATGTTGCTTCCGCCACTAAGGTGTCTTCACCACCGGCAGTTCGATGAAGCTGGCGTGGCCGGGCGCGTGATAGATACGCTGTGTGGCTTTTTGATAATCCGCCGGCTTGGCCCAGAAAATGTTAGGCACGAAGGTCTGCGGGTTTCGGTCGTAGAGAGGGAACCAACTCGACTGTACCTGCACCATGATGCGATGCCCGGGAAGGAAAACGTGATTTGCCGTGGGCAGCGCGTAGCGGTAGAGCAAGGGCTCGTTGGCCGCGATGGCCTTAGGCTGCTCCAGGCTCTCGCGATAGCGTCCGCGGAAGATGTCAGCGGAGATCATCAGTTGATATCCGCCCAAGCGTGGATCACTGGCCACCTCGTCGGGATAGACGTCGATGAGCTTCACCACCCAGTCGGAATCCGTGCCGCTGGTGGAGGCCACGAGATTGGCGATCGGCTGCCCGCTGATCTTCAAGGGCGCGCTCAAGACATCGGAGACGAAGACCTCAACGTCCGGCCGGCCGGATTGCTCGCGCTGGTCGTCGACCAGCCATTCA
This sequence comes from uncultured Acidobacteriaceae bacterium, assembly GCA_963746595.1. Classification (GTDB taxonomy): domain Bacteria; phylum Acidobacteriota; class Terriglobia; order Terriglobales; family Acidobacteriaceae; genus PALSA-350. The sequence goes on along the minus strand of CAVVBS010000001.1, from coordinate 400,720 downwards.
GACCAGGTCATCCCCGCCGAGTAGCCCATGGACTGGATGGGCCGTGCGCGGTAAGGAACAGGTTTCGCGGGGTCGGAGATATATTCCTCGAATGCCGCGTCACCCGCCTTGGGCGCGGTGAAGCTCAGCTTTCAGACCTTCTGTGAGGTAGAGCGGCGTAGGTTGAATGGAGCAACCGGTGGTGCAGCCGGCCGGCCAGGAAGGCAGGCGCCGCCAGACGTTGGTTCCGGTGTCGAACGCAGTGACGGGAGCAATCTCTTCCTTTAGGCGTTTCATCTTTCAGATAACGGGCGAGGAAGGGGCGAAGGATCTGCTGGCGGAAGTAGAGCCCGGTGTCGGCGCCGAAATTCAAAACACCCAGGGTGCTGGCGTCGTCGATCTCCTGCCCGTGATGCCAGGGACCAATCACCAGAAATACCTTGTTGTTATCCGTGTCCTTGGGCTTGATGGCCTTGTACACGGCCATGGCGCCGTAGATGTCTTCCTGGTCCCACAGGCTGTCCACCAGCATGACGGGTACTTTGAGTGGCTGGGCGGCCAGGATCTTATCCATTGCCTGGTCGCTCCAAAAGCTGTCGTAGCTCGGATGCGCGAGAACTTTACGCCAGAACCCGACTTGTTCAAGGTTGTGTTGGCGCCCTAGTTCCCCGGCGGATCCGGCCTGCATGTAGGTGTCGTAGTCGTCCAGGTGGTCGCTCCACCACTTGGCTTTACCGTCGCGCGTCGCTTCCTGGTTGTAGATGTAGGGGAGATTCTGCTCGCGGAAGGCGCCATTGTGAAACCAATCATCGCCCATCCAGCCATCGACCATGGGATTCATGGGCACGGCGACCTTGAGAGCGGGGTGAGGATTGACCAGCGCGGTTAAAGTCGTGAAGCCATCGTAAGAAATACCGAGGATGCCGACCTTGCCGTTGCTCTCCGGAATATTCTTCACCAGCCAGTCGATGGTGTCGTAGGTATCCGTCGCGTGGTCGACGGGCGTCGGATTCAATGGACCGCGCATAGGGCGGTTCATTACGTAGTCGCCTTCGGAGCCATACTTGCCGCGCACATCCTGGACCACCCGGATATAACCGCCCTCGACGATCACCTCGGTGGCGTTGTCGTAGCCCTGGAGACTGGGCCCCAGGTGGGCGCTGGTTTCATGAGTAGTGAGTGCGTTTGCATCGTAAGGTGTGCGGGTAAGCAGGATGGGCGCGCCCTTGGCCCCTTTCGGCACCAGGATGACGGTGTGCAGCTTGACCCCGTCGCGCATGGGGATCATCACTTCACGCCGTAGGTAGTCGAACGCCGGCTGTGGGTGTCTCCAGCCTGGCTGGGGTTTCGCTGGGCAGATCAGGATATTTGTCAGGCGGGGTTGCGGTTTGAGTCCAGGCTGGGTGGGTCGAGTAACAAGGCGCAGAAAAGCACCGCCGCCAAAGCGCATGGGCGCGCATTTTTTTCCATACGCAAACGTACTACGGAACGGGCTTAGGGGAAACTAAGCGACGGAGAGGCGCGAAGGATGCAGTCAGGTAGGCGGCTTGCCAAGTAGTCGCTTCTAGTACCTGCGCAGCAGCCGCGAGCCTAGTTCACGGTTCGCCCGTTGCAGCTTTTCTTCAAAGAGGACGCCGACAGAGAAAGGCCCGATGATGAGGCCCATAATACAAAACCAAGAACCGATTGAGTTCCACATAGCCCTTACTCCTTGCTCATCATTGGACGAACGATGATAGCGAATTCATCGACGATCCCATGAAAAAGAGGGGCAGGGAATAGCAAGAAAGGTGCACGTGAGCCCAGGGAGAAAGCTTTACTTGTCGCGGGCGCGGACTTTGAACCAGATTGGGGAACCGCGAAAGCCAAAAGCGGCGCGTATCTGGTTTTCCAGGAAGCGCTGGAAGGCGAAATGCAGCTTCACCTGCCTGTTGGTAAACAGGATGAAGGTGGGAGGCGCCACGGCAGCCTGGGTCATGTAGAAGATCCGCATCTTGTTTGCGGCGGGAACGGTGGCGCGCTGGAAATCGATTTTTTCCAGGAAGCGATTCATCTGCCCGGTAGAGACGCGCTTGCGCCGCTCGGCGGCCACCTCCTGCACCAGCTTGAGCACGGTGTGGATGTTCTTGCCCTCGGCGGCGGAGATAAAGACCACGGGCGCATAGGCCAGGTATTTGAGTACCTTGCGTAACTTGCTCTTCGAAAATCACCTTGTCGGCAGGCGGCTTGCCGTCCGTTCTTCCGGTCGTCACCAGGTCCCACTTGTTGACCACCAGGATCACGGAGCGGCCGCTCTCATGCGCGTAGCCGCCGATGGTGGCGTCGGAAGAAGTGACGCCCTCGGTGGCATCGATGATCAGCAGAGCGACGTCGGCTGCTTCCAGATGGCGGCGCGCCATGACCACGGAGAGTTTCTCCGCCATCATTTTGGTTTTGCCCTTGCGCCGAATACCGGCGGTGTCGACGAAGCGCAGCAGGCCGCCGTCGTACTCGATGACCTCATCGACCGCATCGCGCGTGGTGCCGGCGACGGGAGAAACGATGGCCCGCGAAGAGCCGGTGAGGACGTTGAGCAGTGTGCTCTTGCCGACGTTGGGGCGGCCAATGATGGCGATGGAGGTCTCGTGCTGCTGGAACTCGCCGTGGGTTCGGTGGTGCGGCTTGCCCTCTTCCTCCTCAGGTTCTGCTTCCGTCGGCGCTTCCACGGTGCTTTTCGTTTCAGGAAAAGTGAGCGTGGCGAAGACGTGATCGAGCAGATCGCCGATGCCGACTCCATGTTCGGCGGAGATAGGGAGCACCTCGCGAATGCCCAGGCGCCGGTACTCACCGATCTGTTCTTCCATGCGCTCGGTGTCGATCTTGTTGACCGCCAGCAGCAGAGGCTTGCCGCCGCGCAAGAGCAGGCGGGCAAGGTCATAGTCGGGCGCGGCCAAGGGAGTGCGGCCATCGACCACCATCACGATGGATTCGGCCTCATCCAAAGCCACCCGGGCCTGGCGAAAGATCTCGGATGGAATCAGCTCCGGGTCGTCGGGCAGGATGCCGCCGGTATCGACCACGCGCGCATGCTGGCCGGCCCACTCGATCTCGCCATAGATCCGGTCCCGGGTGATGCCCGGTTCATCGCCCACGATCGACCGCCGCGAACTGGTGAGACGGTTGAAGAGAGTGGATTTGCCCACATTGGGACGGCCGACGATGGCCACCACCGGCCACTTCGAAGTGTCTACCGCCGCCTCGCGCCGGATGGCCGGCGCCGCCGGTTCCAGCACCAGCGGATCGGGTAACTCGGCCTCTATGCGACGCATCGGCCCCTGGCGTTGGCCGATCGATTGCACCGGACGTTTGCGGATCTTACCCAGGCGCGCGGCCGCGCTGGCTTCGGCGGCCGCCTTCGCAGCCGTTCCGCGCTTGACCTCGGCGCGCGAGTGCTGGCCGCGGGTGGCGGGCGTAGGCCCGGCGGGCGGCTTTCGCCACGCGCGGCGCGCTTGCCTCCCTTGGAGTGCGGCTTGGGCTTTCTCGCCTTGGTTCCTTTTAGGGGTTTCATGAATGAAAGCTCTCTTTCAGTCTTTCATACATCGCCCAGCCCACCGTATAGCATTAGCAGTATCGCAATTGGTATCGACCGAACTCGGATTTCCTGTGGATGTTTGTTGGGCCACCGAACTGCATGCGGCTTTCCGCGAAGAAAGCCGCACATCGCTTTTTTCAACTGGTGCCACGCTGCAGGGAATCCGGGAAGCTGTAGGACGTTGTCGTGGTTTTCTCCCAAGGAAAACCACCCCTCGCGCTCCCTGGCACGACGCAGTAATTGCGAAACTGCTCTAGACTTAGAGTTTCACTGCCTTGTCGACCGCATCCATCTCCGCCCAGCCGCTGCCTTCGCTGCACGACTTCTTCTCTCCCGGAGGCATGCTCTCGCACTCCGCGCTGCCGTATGAGTTCCGGCGCGGGCAGTTGGATATGGCGCGGGCGGTGGAACGCAGCCTGCAGGAAGGCAAACACCTGATCGTCGAAGCAGGCACCGGCACAGGCAAGACGCTGGCCTACCTGCTGCCGGCGCTGCGCACCGGGCAGCGGGTCATTATCTCCACCGGGACCAAGAACCTGCAGGAGCAGCTCTTTTTCCGCGACGTGCCCTTTCTGGAGTCGTTGCTGGGACCACTGCGCGTTTGCTACATGAAAGGCCGGGCGAACTACCTCTGCCGCAACAAGCTATATGCCCTGCGCGACCAGCCGATTCTGAATGGCCTGGAAGAGATCGACCAATTCCAGCAGATCGCGACCTGGGAGAAGACGACCCAGACCGGAGACCGGGTAGAGATCGACGCCCTGCCCGAAGCGAGCCAGGTATGGTCCAAAGTCGACGCGCGCGGAGAGGCCTGCCTGGGGCAGAGCTGTCCCGATTACGAGCGCTGCTTCATCACCGAGATGCGCCGGCGCGCTCTCGAAAGCGATGTGATCATCGTGAACCACCATCTCTTCTTTGCCGACCTGGCCATCAAGCAGCAGGCCCGGGCCGCTCCGGATGCGGGTGTGCTGCCGGAAGCGGCGGCGGTGATCTTCGACGAGGCTCATGAGCTGGAAGATGTGGCGTCGAGCTATTTCGGCATCAGCCTGAGCAATGTGCGGCTGGAAGAGCTGGTGCGCGACATGGAGACGGTGCTGCGCGCCAGGCAGGCACACTCCAGCGCGCTGAAGGGCTGCGGAGAGATGCTGCGCGAGCGGGCGAGGATGTTCTTTGCGGCGCTGCCGCGCGGCGGTGGGCAAGGCGAGGGACGCATGCCCTTCGAGCAGCGCGAGCAGTTTCTGGAGGAACACGGCGACGTTTACCTCGGCGGTGATGAACGCGCTGCACCGCATGGAAGGCGAGCTGGAAAGGCTGCGCGGCGTGGAAGAGGCGCTGGGGCTGAAGAAGCGCGTGGCCGACATTCGCGAGCATTTGCGCTTTCTTGATGGAAGCGGAAAGCGTCAACACGGTCTTCTGGATCGAGCGCAGAGGCGGCTCCCCTCGTCAGGGAGGACGCAATACCTACCTGCAGGCGACGCCCATCGATGTCTCCGAGTTGCTTTCGGAGTTGCTCTTCGAGCAATATCCCAGCGTGATTCTCACTTCTGCGACGCTGACCGTGCAGGGCGGGCTTTGGGCATCTGAGAAAGCGGCTTGGGTTGCGCGATGCGCGGGAGCTGGTGGTGCCTTCTCATTTCCGCTACGAGGAGCAGGCGCTGCTCTACCTGCCGCCGGGATGCCGGACCCGCGTGAGCCCACTTTTGGCGCACAGGCAGCGCGCAGCATCCGGCGCGTGCTCGATATCACGCGCGGCCGCGCTTTCTGTCTCTTTACCAGCTACCAGCAGATGCGCGACCTCTATGAGCGCCTGCTGCCGGAGCTGGATTATCCCTGCCTGCTGCAAGGGACGGCGCCGCGCAAGGCGCTGCTGGAGGAATTCCGCAACACCCCCAACGCCGTGCTCTTCGGAACCTCTTCGTTCTGGCAGGGGGTGGATGTGCAAGGCGAGGCATTGAGCTGCGTGATCGTCGACCGGCTGCCCTTCGCGGTGCCGACGGACCCGGTGGTTTCGGCGCGCATGCGGGCGGTCGCGGCCAGCGGAGCCAATCCGTTCTTCGACTACCAGGTGCCGGCGGCGGTGATCACGCTGAAGCAGGGCTTTGGGCGGCTGATCCGCTCTCTCGAAGACCGGGGCGTGCTGGTGCTGCTGGATCCGCGCATCGAGCGGCAACGCTACGGAAAGGTCTTTCTGGAGAGCCTGCCACCTTACCGGCTAACCCGCGACATCGCGGAAGTGGAACGCTTCTTCGAGTAAGGTTTCTCGCATGAAAGGCGCAATGTCCCGCAACCTCTATCTGCTGGCAGCCTCACTGCTGCTGTTTTCGGTTGTTTCCTGCGGCATGAGCCTGATCCCGAACACCCTGCAGCCGGGCCTGCCGGTAAACGGCTCGGTGTGGAAGACGATCGGCCTGGTTCTCCTCCTGGCCTCCCTCCTTTCCGCCCTCGCAGGCATCTTGACTGCGATGTTCGAGCAGGTAGAGCGCAGGAAGCGAAGAACGCATGCGGCGGGAGCTGAACGAAGACCTGGCCCGCCTCAGCCGCAACAAAGCCCGCAAATAGACACCAGCTACAATCGAACAGAGGGAAATACAGGCCATGTACGAAGTTACGGTCGAATCGGGATTCTCTTCCGGGCATTACCTTCGCAACTACCGCGGCAAGTGCGAGAACCCCCACGGCCACAATTACAAAGTCCGTCTGACGCTGCGCGGCAGGGAACTCGACGCCACCGGGCTGCTGCTGGACTTCAAGCTGCTCAAGCAGGTGATGCGGCCGGTCATCGACCGCATCGACCACCAGATGCTCAATGATCTCGAACCTTTCATCGAGCTCAACCCGTCGGCGGAAAACCTGGCACGCTATTTCTACGATGAAACCAACCGCCAGTTAAGCGAGATGACCGGCGGCCGTGTGGTGGTAAAGAACTGCACCATCTGGGAGACGGACGCTACCACAGCCACCTACTACGAGTAAAGCCGCTCTAATTCGTCGCCGTAGCGCCCTGGGTCGCCAGGTACTTGTCAAAGGGGATCTCGAAGTAAAAGAGCTCTTTGCCTTCAGAATTGCGCAGCATGCGCAGATTGAGCTTGGCGCCCACCAGCGGATTGGCGACCCCTTGCACATCGTAGAAGAGAAATCCGGAACGCGTGGTGTGGGCCTCAACGGCCACTGCCGAGTACTCAAACGTATGAAAGTCCTCATCGACGTCTTTGTTCTTGGTTCCGGACTTGTTTCCGACGCGCGGCAACGGGCCGGGCAATTTGTAGCCACCGTCCGGGCGCTTGACCCCGATGCGACGCTCGACGTCCTCCGGCTCGGCTGCCGGAATCTTGTCGCCCGCGGCAGTGATGAAGTTGATACGCGCGTCGATGAGGGAGATAGGCTTATCTCCGTTATTGGTAACAATGATGCGGATGGGCATAAACCCATATTCCAGGTACTTGAAACGGAAGATCGATGCCTTTTCCTTGGTGTTATAGGGATCGGCGGCGATCGCCACCTGCTCGTTGGGATGCTGGTCAAAAGCCGGATAGCTGGTCGCTACTCCCGCAGGAGGCGGTGCATGCTCGCCGGCGCGGGCCCGGAAGAGCAACAGCGGACACGAGAGCAGCGCAACGGCAAGCAATGCAGACAGAACGAATCGGCGAGGCATTCCCGTCTTCGATTATGAGCTTCCCTGCTATCGCGAGTAAAGCTGTGGTGTGTAAAGAGGCCGGCCATGCCGCTCCTCATCTATAGCTTCGCGCTGTTCGTGGTGCTGCTGTTGGGCCTGCCCTATTTTTTGCTGGCCATGGCCACTAACGGCAAGTACCGCGAGGGACTCAGCGAACGTCTGGGGTGGGTGCCTGCACGTCTTCGAGAAGGGGATAGCCGGCAGACCATCTGGGTGCATGCGGTTTCGGTGGGCGAGGTCGTGGCCGCCAGCCGCCTGGTCAATGAGCTGAGCGCCTGCGCGCCCCAGTATCGCGTGTTGCTTTCCACCACCACCCGGACGGGGCAGAGGTTGGCCAGGGAACGCACCGGTGCCGACCACACCTTCTACTTCCCGCTGGATTTTCCCTGGATTGTGCGCCGCTACCTGAAAAGATTGGATCCCGCGCTCCTGGTGCTGGTGGAGACGGAGTTTTGGCCCAATTTGCTGACCGCCTGCCGTCGCTCTGCTATCCCGGTGGCGGTCGTCAACGGCCGGATCTCCGATCGCTCATTACCGCGTTATCTGCGGCTGCGCTTCTTGTGGAAGCAAATCCTGTCCGGCGTCTCCATCGTGTTGGCGCAGAGCGAAGAAGATGCAAAACGGATGAAGGCGATCGGGGCGCCCGCGGGACGGGTCTCCTTCGCCGGCAATCTCAAGTTCGATGTGAGGAGTGCTGAGCCGGCCGCAATTACCACCGCGCTGCGCGAGAAGCTGAGCACCGGGACCCGAGTGCTGGTCTGCGGCAGCACTCTCGAGGGTGAAGAAGAGATGCTGCTGGATGCCTTCGGGCAGTTGCGCAAGACCATCCCCGGCTGCGTCATGATTCTTGCCCCGCGCCATGCGGAGCGATTTGCGAAAGTCGCTCAGCTGCTGAAAAACCGGAATCAGCAAAGCGTGCGCCGTTCCAACTGGATGAAGCGCCCGTCGAAGATTAAACCCGGCACGGTGATTTTGTTGGACTCGATCGGTGAGCTGGCGTCTGTCTACGCGCTGGCCACCGTCGCTTTCGTGGGTGGCAGCCTGATCCCGTGGGGAGGCCATAATCCGCTGGAACCGGCACAATTCGCCGTCCCCATTGTCATGGGAACGTACTATGCACAATTTCCGCTCTATCATCGATACCTTGATTCAAGCCGAAGCATTGAAGTTGGCCACCGTCGAGACCCTGGTGCCCATTCTGGAGAATCTGCTCACCGATGACGAGGCGGCCAACAATCTGGGCGTGCGAGCGCTCGAGGTCTTCCATCATCAATCCGGGGCAACGGGGCGGGCGATCACCGCGCTCTTGGGCTTGCTGCCCCAGAAGCAAGCATGATGACCCCGCTGCTGGCTCCTTTCTCATTGGTATATGGGTCGCTGGTGCGGGCCAGAAATGCGCGCTTTGACCGCGCAGCCGCGCAGCGTCTGCGCTGGCCAGTGGTGAGCATCGGCAATCTGTCCGTGGGAGGCACAGGCAAAACGCCGCTAGTGATCTGCCTGGCGCAGCTGCTGGAGCGCGCGGGTTGGCATCCCGACGTTTTGTCCCGGGGCTATGGGCGATCGAGCAAAGAGATTGAGCGTGTCGACAGCGCGGGGGATGTGGAGCGATTTGGCGATGAACCCCTGCTCATCGCGCGTGCCGCAAGGGTGCCTGTCTACGTGGGCGCGAGCCGATACGAGGCGGGCTTATTGGCGGAAGCCGAGCTGGGAGGAGAAGGGCGCCGCGTTCATCTTCTGGACGATGGTTTTCAGCATCGTCAGCTGGCGCGCGACGTAGACATTGTGGTCGTGCACCGGAGCGACCTGCGGGAGCGGCTGCTGCCCGCGGGACGGTTGCGCGAGCCGCTGTCCTCGCTGCAACGCGCCGGCGTCATTGTGCTGCGTCAGGAGGACGCAGAGTTGGAGTCTGCCCTTCGTGTCTATGCGGCAAAGGATTGCTGCTTCTGGCGCTTGCGGCGCTCGATGTGTATCTCCGGCGGCATCAGGCGGGCGCTAGCCTTCTGCGCGATTGCCCGTCCCGCGGAATTTTTTGCTTCGTTGGCGGCGGCTGGTGTTGAGGTAGTGGAGCGGATGAGCTTCCGCGACCATCATCGCTATTCCGCGGCTGATATCGACCGCTTGGCCGAACTCGGCCGGCGACATAGATGTGACGCATTTGTAACTACGGCTAAGGACGAGGTGAAGCTAGACGCCGCCATGCATCAGCGGCTGAATGCGGTCGCGCCTCTGCGCATTGCGTCGCTTGTGGTCGAGATGGAAGACGAAGGTGAAGTGCTCGCCCACCTCTCCTCCAAAATTCTCATCTCAGGCAACGGGCTTGCCTAGGGCAAGTTAGGGAAGTCCGGGGAAAGCCCAACGACTGCTTTTGTTCAGTCCGGCCGCTCCAGCTTCGTGAGCCAATCCTCATTCATTTCAATATGCTTGATCGAATAGCGCCGAAACGTATAAATGATATGAATCTTGCCATCGGGTGCCTGGAAAATTGAGGGGTACGAATACTCTCCAGGATTGCTTTCCAGCTCCAGCGGCTTGCTCCACGTCCGGCCATCGTCGACCGACATCGCAATATGCAACGGTGACCGAGAGTGATCCTGGTTATTGAAAACCAGCAGCACATGTCCATCTTTCAGCCGGCACATGGAGATGCCGGAATCGGGGTTTTTCCACTGCGTGGGCGTCGGGGTAGTGAAGGTCTTGCCGCCATCATGTGACTCCCCACTCACAATATTCGGCCGCACTCGCAAATACGCAAGGATCGAACCGTCGCCACGCTGAATGAACGTGGGCTGCTCGCCGCCGCGCATGATGCCGCTTTGAGTCCAGGTGGCTCCGTTGTCTTTAGTGGACAGAAAAAAGGAAAGGTCGACGCCATGGCCATTGCGTTCGTCGCTGATAGGTAGAACCAAAGTTCCGTCCGCAAGAAATATCGTCAGATTCCGCGGAAGCCAGCCCAGCGTGTCGTGGAAGAAAGGCTTATCCTCCGTCCAGGTACGGCCGTTGTCCGAAGAAGTCCGAAAGAACAGCGTGCAGTCTTTCCAGCCCGTGCCGCGCAACATCGGTTGCGTGCCGTCCATGCGGCCCCATACCATCCATACGCGATTGTCCCGGGTGGTGAACAGCACGGCGTTCCCTGGGGGCCGTCCTGGGCTGCGAACAATAATCTCCGGTTTCGACCACTCGCTGGAACCTTTCTTTCTGCGCGAAAGAAACAAGACCTGGTCATCCGAAGACTCATAGCTACCTCCGTACCAAATAACGATCAAGTCTCCATTGGGCGCTATGGTGATGGAAGAGCAGTGAAAGACCGGGTAACCCGGGATCTTGTCAAAGATCAGCTCGGAAGAAAATTTGATTTCACCGAATGGATCGGTAATCGGCCGCTCGGGAAGAGATTTGCCGATGGGGGAACCCGGAACATTAGTCATCGAAGCCGGGAATGGTGCGCTCGAGTCCATCGCGGCTAATGCGGTGGCCAAGCCATCGATGGAGCCGCTATAGACCAGTTTGCCTTCCTTATCAAGGAGAAAGGCCTCCGGGGTTACCTGCGCGCCGAATCGTTTGACCGCGGTTCCGCCGGGGTCCCGGTAGACCGGGAAATTGAAACCGTGAGCCTGGCTGAATGCCCTTACCTCGGGGCCTGACTCGTCGGCTGCGGGATATACGCCTACCAGCAGAATCCTGTGGTGACGGTTCTTTTGATTCAGGGTGACGATCGCATTCGCGTTGGCCAGTGTGCCGTCGTCTCGCGTCGAGAGAAACAGAACCGCCGTGCCCAGCCGCTCGGCATAATTGTTCATGGAAATTTGCAGGCCTTGCGGCGAAACAAGCGTGACCGGGCCAGCGGGTTCGCCCAGCTTAAGGCCGCTCTGCGCGTTGAGGCCCGCACTCCAGGCAAAGCAGGCAACCAGGACCAGAAACGGAAGACGGTTCATCTTTTCCTCCAGAAAGTTTAAGCAGCACCCACTATGTCGTAGGTGAGCTCGGCTTGCATTCGCTGCGTATCGCGCCGTGCGAACCTCGTTGCCGCAAGTCAACAGCAAAATGCTGGCGATTACATACGAGACTGAGGCGTAGGCCATGGCGTGGCTTAAACCGAATCGGTCTGCCAGAATCCCCACCACCACCGGAGCCGACCCGCCGCCGGCGAGCCAGCCCATCATGTTCATGAATCCGGTCGCAGTGCCACGCGCTTCCGGCCGCACCACGTCGAACACCGAGGCAAAGATATTGGCTTCATAAAAACCCTTGAAGATTCCCCACAGCAGCAGGCTGACGATGAGCCATTTCATCGAACCGGTAAGCGCGGCCCACATCGCAAAGGGAGCTTCAAACAGAATGCCGATCGCCTGCACCAGGATCCTTCCGCCGGCCATGCGCTTGCGAAGCGTGTCGGCCAGCCATCCCCCAACCGGCGATCCCAGCATGCTGGTCAATTGCACGTAGAGCGTCGCGGTAAGCCCGGCCATGGCAAGACTCAAATGAAACTTCCGGTAGAGCAGTGTCGGCATCCAGGTAAACAAGATCATGGCGGTGAAGTTCTCGCACATGAAGGCCGCCATGCACAACAACAGCGTGGGCGTGGTGCGCACCAGTTTGAAAAACTCGCGCACCGAGATGCGCCTGGGAGCAACCTGCGCCGGCGCGTCGGGACCCAGGTCTGCACGGTCGGCCGCCCCCCGTACCGGTTCCACGATGAATTTGCTCAACACCAGGCTGAGCACGAGGCCGCATCCCCCGAAGACGACAAACGAGGAACGCCAACCGTAGCGTTGGCCAATTGCCCCGGCGAAAAATCCACCCGCAATCACGCCGATGTACACGCTCGTCTGGTGGGTTCCCATGGCCCGGGAACGCGTGGCCTTGCCGTGGTAGTCACTGATCAGAGACATCGACGCCGGAAAATAGATGGTCTCGCCCAACCCCTCGGCAGCACGGAAGAAAAGCAGCTGAGCGAAGCTGCGCGATAGCGCCGTCGCCATGCACACCAGGCTCCAGATTCTCAGGCCGCTCAGAATCGCAGTCTTGCGCCGGATGCGGTCGGCAACACTGCCCGCCAATGGGGCGGAGAGCCCGTACACCCATGCAAAGGAGGAGCCCAATAGTCCCAATTGCGTATCGTTCAGATGAAATTCACGCTGGAGGAGCGGAAAAACAGAGAAGATCGATTGCCGGTCGGCATAGTTGAAGAAGGCAATCCACCACAACATGCCTACCACGTACCACTTGTAATGTTTAGCGGACGAGTTCATTGGGGTGGCTTTGAGCTGCCGATCCTTGGCCAGTAGCGGAGGCACCAGTGACAGAACCAGAAAACGGCGTCAACCTGCGCCGCGCCTCGTTATAGGTCGCGTCGCGGTCGAGATAAGAAACCTCATCCGCGATCCAATCACGCATTCGCTTTCCTTCTTCGCTCTCCTGCGGAGCAGAAACAAAGTCCAGCTTGAGCCCGAGACGCTCTTCTACCGCGCATGTCAATACCGGCCAAAGCGCGCCAATGTCTCCGGTGACCGGAATACTCCCTTCCAATCGCGCAAAGCCCGACATCTCCATGCGGAACGGAATCTTGGTGATCTTGGTCTTCGGCAACCCACGATTGATTGCCTCCTGCACTTCCGCGTCCTGGCGCTCCATCTGCCAGGCGCGCTCCAGGTTGGGGTCGAGGTCCATTCGGATAAGCGTCTTTTTCTCCAGGCTGTAGGTGTTCAACTGATCCCAGGCGGCCCAGATGCCGTGTCCGGTATATGTCTCCAGCGGACCGTCATGAATCTCCTGCGAGAGCGCGATCGCCGATTCGATGATGACGTCCGCGCTGCCCAGCATCTCTGCGATCGCACGGGATCGCCGGGCAATCGGGATCGAGTCTCCAATGGAGATGCCGGCTGCGCCTCCGCCCACCAGCTGCGGAATGGAAACCAGCACCGGAACTCCTTTGCGCGCTCCGGCCCCGATCATGGTCATAGGGTCGGCGCCCAAACCCGCGAAGTATTCAAGTGGCACACCGTACTGACTGGCAGCGTCCCGCAGTTCCTGCGCGAGCCGCTCGGTGCGCAGCCCCAGCGGCCACGCCATGTTTCCCGCCGCCTTAATCACTGAACTCCCAGCGCGGGCCGCGAGACGATCGTACATATCCCACCCGGTGGAGAACTCCTTCTCCATCTCCAAACGCTGTTGGGCGGATAAAACAGTGATTTCAAAAACCCGGCCGCGCGGAAGCAGGTGAACCGGCAATTCGAAGCTATCTTCCGGCTCGATGCGGATGCGCCGCACGCGATCCAGCGTGCCCGCCATTTCATGGGCGACCACCGCGGAGCTGGTGATGACGCCATCAATCACGCCGTGGCGAATCAGCTCCGCGATCTGCGTCGTCACGCCTTCATGGAGATTCGGACCACTGCCCGTAACCACAACCACTCGCCCACCGCGCTCTTTAGCTTGCACGATGCTCGCGATTGCCTGCTCTAAATGGTCTTTGGTAGAACTTGGCAGCGATGCTCGAAGTCCCGCTACCGTAGCCGCAGAAGGTCTCACCCTTTCACTCCATTTGAGAGAATCTTGCGCACTCGTTCCAGGTCTGCCTGGGTATCCACTGAAACCAATTCGCCCACGCACTTGGTTTCCACCACCTGGATAGAGATACCGTTCTCCAGGGCGCGCAGTTGCTCAAGGCTTTCGATCTGCTCCAGGTAACCCGGCGGCAGCGTGGGAAAGTCTCCGCAGGCAATCTTTTGTGTACGCGTAGAGCCCGACATGCTCGAAAACGCCGAAGGCTTCGGTGCGAACTCGCGGGTACGGAATAAGCGATCGGGAAAAATAAAGAGCTCGCCCACGGACATCCTTGACCAGCTTCACCACCCCGGGATCGTGAAAGCCCTCTTCCCCGACTCTCTTCACGACCGTTGACATGCCGACGGTGCTGTCTGACAGTTCGCCCTTGAGCGCCTGAACGCACTCGTCAATCATTGCCGGTTCCAGCAGGGGCTCGTCTCCCTGGATATTCACGACGATCGCGGCATCGGACCCCGCAGCCACCTCCGCTACCCGGTCGGTGCCCGATAGATGGTCCGGGCTGGTCATCACCACCATGCCGCCAAATGCCTTCACCGCCGCGAAGATACGTTCGTCCTCCGTGGCCACTACAACGCTATCCAGATGTACTGCTCTTTTAGCGTTCTCGTAGACGTGCTGCACCATCGGCTTGCCCAAAATATCCGCCAGCGGCTTGGCCGGCAAGCGAGTGGACTTATAGCGCGCCGGAATCACACCCAATACTTTCATACCGTGCCCCGCCCTTCCCGTTCGACTGGAATGTGTTTCCAAATTTCGTTCAAGCTCAGGCCGTGATCCGCGGTCCATTTGGCCAGCCAACCGCGCAGCTCATCAGCCTGCCGTAAGCGCTCCTTCGAGGGCGGCAAATGGAAAGGCCCATTTGCGATGCCGCGCGCGGCCAGGCCCACCCGAACACCCCATGGAATGGGCAGACGCACCACCGGTTCGAGCAGCGCGTCCAAGGTCGCCTGGTAAGCCGTCGCCAGGGCCTCGTCGCCGTTGCGATAGCTTCGATATACCGAGGTAATCAATTCAGGAACGAAACAGGCAATGCCCGAAACAACACCATCCCAGCCCGCCTGCAGGGCGCCAAGCAGCAAGCTGTCGTCGCCCACAAACATCGAGAAGCTGGTCTGCTTGCGCGCATCTGCCATGGGTTTGAGGTAGGCTGTATCGCCGCTGCTGTCTTTCATCCCAACTAGATTTGGCACCTCGTTTAGCAGGCGGATGGCGGTCTTCGGCTCGATGGGATTGTTGGTAAACGAAGGCAGGTTATAAAGCAGAAAAGGCATCTCCACCGAGCCGCAAACAGTTTCGCAATACGCGACCAAGTCATCCTGGCTGTATTGAAAGAAGTAGGGCATCGGCAAAACCAACGCATCGCAGCCCGTGTCGGCAGCGCTCCTGGTCAGGGCCAGGGTGGAGTGAATGGAAGAGGTTCCAACGGAAACCACGACCCGCCCTCGGCCCGCTATCCGGCGAACCGCATGCGCAGCGATAGCAGCGCGGCTACTCACGTCAAAATGCGGATACTCGGCGGTGCCGCCTCCAATGACGAAACCATCGACACCGCGGTCTGCAACGAAATCGATCACGCGATCAAAAGCAGCAAAGTCGGGGCGGCCGAGATCGTCGATCGGGGTCACCAGGGCCGCAAAGACACCAGAGAGTGCAAGCTTCATTGAGTACGCTCAAGGTAGAGAATTGGATCAACGTACCATTTGACCTACGTCAAGTCAACATTTTTAAAACGTCGTTCAACATTAGAAACGCTAGCCCCTCAGGCCGAGCCCTAAAGCAGTAAATCAAATCACGCGCTGTTTCACTGGCAAATCTTTAGACTACAAAGGGATGCTACAATTACGCCTGCTACGGGTCGCAGATCAGGGTATCTCAATGCGCAGAAGTTGGGCGTTTACCAGGCACCCTCCGTCTTTTGGACTACACGCATAAAGCCCCATCAGTGCAACCGGCTCCGAAGCGGAATGCAGATGAGCGATACGCATCAAGGTCCACGGCCCGGTTTCCGTTGGCGCGTGTTCTACCAGGAAGTCCATGCCTTCGCGGCGTACACGCAGAGAATAGGAAGACGTCTCGCCGTAAGGGAAATTCTGAAGTGACCAATCCGAAAAACCGAAGTTGGTTACAACCGTTCCCAGCTGGCTTGGTCCTGGGGGATCGAATTCGTTCGATGCTTTCAACCAGCAGTCGGCAGAGAATCGCACCATTAGGCCGGCTTGATCGTATTGGTGCGCAGGGTCATAGTGAACGGTGGTAGTGACGATCGCGTCGCCGGAAATCTCGGCGTAGAGGAAGTGGCCGTTGTCGGCTCGGAACCCATAGTGGGTTCGTTGCCAGAAATCGGTGGCAGCATCCGGTTTAAGCAGCAGACGCGAGTGGGCGTGGTCGATCTCCCACGCTGTGGGCGGATTCAGCCATTTCAGAAAGGGATGAAGGGTTACGCGGTCGAATTTTTCGTGAATGACCTGTGAAGGCATATTGTTCGCACCAGTGATCGCAAAGTTATCCTTGAAACTTCTACATGAGCAGGAAGAGCAAAACTAAGACTTCGGTAGAGCCTTCAACCAACGGCGCTAACGGCGCTTCCGGCGCGTCGTATCGCTACTACTCCCAAGCCATCGCCAATGCGCTGCGCGTTCTCGAACTGCTCCAGCAGAGCCACGAACCGCTCGCGCTGACCGAGGTGTCCCGTCAGGTGAACGTTCCCAAGAGTTCGGCCTTCCGCATTTTGCGCACGCTGGAAATTGAAGGCTATCTTCAACGGCTCGAAGGCGAGCGTTTCTCCATCGTTCCGGGTGCCGGCTTCATGCAAAATCACCTGTTGAAGCAGGTAGCTGACGCCTCGCGCACCTGGATGAAGAATCTGAGCCAGGAATTCCGTGAAACCATCAGCCTTGCATTTCTCTTCGCAAGCCATATCGAGGTCATCGCGGTTATTGATAGTCCCCACCGCGTAAGTATGGGAAACATGGTGGGAGGCCTTATTCCTCCCCATGCCAGCTCGCTGGGTAAATGTATTACGGCATTCCAATCAGATACGCGGCGCGACATGCTGCTGCGATCCTTTGGCCTGGTCCGGTTCACGCCCGGCACCATCGTCGAAGAGGTCACCCTGAACAAGGAACTCCACCTGGTGCGTGCCCAGGGCTACGCCAGCGATCTCGAAGAAAGCACGCTGGGCGGATGCTGTATCAGCGCCCCCATTTTTGGCAAAGACGGCCAGGCCGTAGCTGCGATCAGTGTCTCCACGCCTAAAATGAGATTTACCAACCAGGAGCGCCTGATCGCCGCAGTGAAAGATGCCGCGGGCGCCATCACCGCGGAATTGCGAACCAGCTAACCGCATCAATTGCCTTTGGGCGACTTGGGATCCCATATCGTGGCATCGATTTGCCGCTCATGATCCGGCGCGTCGTTGAAATAGTAGACAGTAACCATCTTGCCGTCAGGGCGTTGCACGCTCCTGGTGTAGCCGAGATCCCAACTACCCCCATCACTGCGCAGAACAATCTCCTCTCCCCAGGTCGCGCCGTCGTCGGCGCTGAGACGCGCGCGGATTCCAAATGGAGCCGTACGCCGGCCGTACGTCAGGGCAAGGCGTCCATCCTTCAGATGAACCAAACTCGGCGGATTGTCAGTATCCGGCGCCGGCCGGCTCACATATCGCCACGTCTTCCCGTTATCGTCCGTCCGGTACAAATCGATCCAGTGTCTGTAGCGAACGGCGGTTACGATGGACTCGGCCGAGAGACGCACTGACGAAGGCATGATGGCGTGATCATCCCCCTCCGGTTCCGGGGTTACGAAGGCGACGAACTGCCAAGTCTTGCCCCCATCATGTGTGCGCACACAGATCACTCGCCCCTCGTGGCCATTCGATTTGGCCGCCGTCAGGAAGACCGTCATGTCGTGTTTGCCGTCGATCAGGTAATCGGTGCGCGCAGCAATTCCCGGTTGCCCGAAGTCCGGAACTCGATAAGGTCCCTCGAAGTTTTTTCCCCGGTCCAGCGAATAGTAGAACCGTGAGGGCCCGATATCGACGTCGGCCATACGGAAGGTCGCGATGAAGTTCGGGTTTGTAAAGTCAATCCCGCCAGGGCAGTCAGTGACCTGCTTTCCCCCGGGTTCTGTGGGCACGCCGGCCACTTTGGTGCCCGGTGGCGGGAGCAGGCTGGCTGTCCTTTCGATCGTCCACGTCTTGCCCCCATCCATGCTGCGAGCCAGCAGATGCTGCGAAGGTTGCGTGTAGTCGATCGAATGCTCTCGCTCGTTGGGCTGCCGCATGTGAAACGATCCGGCTTCAAAGCCCACCAGGATTTCGTTGCCCCAGGACCAGACGCCGTAGTTCGCCGGCCAACCCGCGAAGTGTCCTGTCTGTTTATAAACGACGTCCGTGTGTTCGGCCGCTTGCGCAACAGCAAACGAAACGCAAAGTACTGCCAGCATCACCGCGAAAATGCTCCTCATAGCTCCCCCGCCATATCTTTCAGTTTTTTTTCTGGAACCCTTCTTGCTGCCCCGCATTTCGCACCGTGTGTCCCGGCGTGCCGTGGAGCGTACGTGGGACGAAACAGACCGGTCAGACTCCAAAAGCCGTCGCGCAATCCGTACCGGATCACGAAACCGATTCCTTTCGCTTTGCGAGTCCATCCTGTAAAGAATCCATCACCTTGAATTGCGGTCGATACCCCAGCAATTTCCGCGCCTTCTCAATACTCAGCGCATACGAGTGAATACCCTTGCAGCGGCCCGTGATTGTACGCATGCCAGTGATCCCAGCCAGATCCGCTCCGGTATCGGCATAACGAAATGCCTCCGGGCCGGCGATATTGAGAGCCTCCCCAAGCGCAGCGTCACTCTTCAACGCCAGCAAAACAGCTTCGGCTGCGTCTCGGACATCGCATACATGTTCGGTGAAAGGGGCGCCATCCTCTTCGCACGGCACCGCGATGACGCCTGCGTCATCCCAGACTTTCCGATCCTCTTCGACCAGATAGTCGCGATACGGCGCCTTCACAAACAAGTCGAGAATCTCCTCCGCTTCGAGTGTCCAGACAAACCGGAGGCGCACGATTGGGAGCTTGTGCAGTTCTTCGTAATAGAGACACATCCGTTCCCCTAGCACCTTGGAGAGGCCATAAAACACGGACGGATGCTGTTCAGCATCCTCCAGAATCGGAGCTGAGTACGCGCTCAGGCTCCATCCGGTGCAATAGGTGGCGTCGGAGCTGGCAAAGAGCAATCGTGGCTTTTTTTCCATGGCGGAAATAGCCTGCAGGATGTTGTATGTTCCTTCGATGTTGGTGTGGAACACCTGATCGTCCCCCGCCGGGGGCATGATTCCGGCCAGGTGAATCACTGCGTCCGTGCCTGCCACTGCTGCCTCTACCCACTCACGTCCCGGTAGCTCGCCCTGCACTACTTCGACCTGGTTGAACCACTTCTCCGTAGAGTTTGGGCGGCGCATGGCCACACGCACCCGATACCCGTGTTCGAGCAGTAGGGGAACGACGTGCCGTCCAATGCGGCCACTGGCCCCGGTTAAAAGAATTGTCTTCACACGGCCTCCTTCAAGATGTCTGGCCCTGGGCTAGCAGAGTGTCCTGCCCTGATTTGGTGAGGTTCTTCAGACGTAAACTATATTCCAAAAAATAAATTCAGTTATGCATATTGCATAGTGTTTCACTTCATGGTACTTTGTGCCAAGTTTTCAATAATTCACGCTCCTTTCAAACAGTGGGCCCAAACTGGGGCGCTTCTCCCCTGGACTATCTTTCGGAGGTTCACACGCATGATTTCGAAATGGACGATATGTTGTCTCTTTGCACTGCTCGGAGTGAGCACGGTGCTCCAGGCCGCCGACGTTACTGGCTCGATTAACGGCGTCGTGAAGGATGCAAGCGGGGCGGTTGCCCCAGGAATTGACATCACCGTAACCAATACGGCAACCAGCGCAGTCTTCCATACGAAAACAGATTCCAGCGGTGAATACTTCGTCCGCGGCCTGGATGCCGGAGCGTACGAGCTATCGGTGCAAGCCCCGGGGTTTAAGAAGTTTTCCGCCAGCAACATCCGCGTGCAGGTGAATGAAGCGGCCCGCGTGGATATCGACCTCCAGGTTGGAAGTGTCGATCAAACCGTGGACGTATCCGGCTCAGTGGAGACGGTAGATACCACGTCCATGACCCTCAAGACCGTTATCGATCAGCAGCGAATTGAAGACCTGCCTCTGAATGGCCGCAATCCCGTTCAGTTGATGCAGCTGGTTGCCGGGGTGCAATACGATCCGCAAAACTCAAACGTCACCTCCGGAACCACCTATCCCGGCGTCTTCCCTGTCTCGGTCAATGGAGGCCGCGACAACACCACCAACTACATCCTCGATGGCGCGCAAAATAACGACCACTACAGCAACGCGCCCAATCCCATGCCGGATCCCGACGCGTTGCAAGAGTTCAGTGTGCAGACCAACTCATTCAACGCGGAATATGGCCGCAACGTCGGCGCCATTGTGAACGCCGTCACCCGCTCCGGCACCAACCAGCTCCACGGGTCGGCCTTTGAATACATCCGCAACAATGCCGTGAACGCAGGCAATTACTTTGCCCCTCTCAACCCCGATGGCAGCAAACAAAGTGACGGGCTTAAGCGCAACCAGTACGGAGCCACGCTGGGTGGCCCGGTGCGCATCCCGAAAATCTACAACGGCAAGGACCGCACGTTCTTCTTCTTCTCCTACCAGGGAACCTCTACGGTCATCGCTCCAACCACCCAACAACAGGTAGTGCCTACCAACGCGCAACGGGCAGGGGACTTTTCCGCGCTGGGAACTCAGCTACACGACCCCTTCAACAATGGCGCGCCTTATCCGAATAATCAGATTCCCGCTTCGGAGTTCAATCCCGTCAGCGTGGCCTCGCTCAACACGTTTATCCCGGCGCCGGCAGCTGGAGCCCAGACCGTCTCCTTCGCCTTGCCTAATGACCTCACCGATAACCAGTTCCTGGTGCGCGGCGACGAAGTCGTTAACGATAAGCATCGTTTTATGGGAAGATTTTTCCTGTCCAGGGCCAATCAGCCCGCCTTTCTCGCTCCCGCCAATTACTTTGCTAATCTGCCCGGGGCGATCTGGCAAAACACCACCGTAACCGGCTCATGGACATATACGATCAGCCCCAATCTCCTTAACCAGGCGCTCGTCTCCTACAACCGCACCAACAACACCAACGCTCCCATTTATCCTCCCAAGGGTGTTGCCGCGTTGGGGTCGGACTACTACAACGACAAGATGCCCGAGATCTATTACGACGTGAGCGGATATTTCCTGCTCGACACTCAGGATACAAACTCCTTCTTCCGCGGCGAGGAACAGTACAGCGACACGGTCCGTTGGACCAAAGGAAAACACTCCTTAACTTTTGGCGGAGACGTTGGTCACGGAGTAGGCAACATCAACAATAACTACCGCGCCAACGGTTATTTCTCCTTTGATAGCTCGGCTCCTTTTACCGGAAACTCCCTGGCAGATTTTCTGGTGGGCAAGTTTTCCAATCTTGAGCAAGGCGTCGGCGAATACAAAAACACGATATTTAACCACGTTGATCTGTTTGCCCAGGATGACTTCCGCGTCACCCCGCGGCTGACGCTCAATCTCGGCCTCCGCTGGGATCCATTCTTCCCCTACACCGACGCCAACGGCAAGGTGGTTGCGTGGCGGCCTGGCCAACAATCGACCGTCTATCCCAATGCTCCGGAGGGAATCCTCTACGCTGGAGACCCCGGGCTTCCTCCCGGGGGCTATAACCGCGAATGGACGAACTTTGGTCCTCGCGTCGGCTTCGCCTGGGATGTGTATGGTAATGGCACCACTGCGGTACGCGGCGGCTTCGGCATCTACTACGACACACCCAACACCATTTCCACCAATTCGCAGGCAGATCAGGCTCCCTTCGGAACGGTTGTCGAAATCAGCGGCGATTCGGCGAACAGCCTCACCAGTCCCTACGCAGGTAACACCAATCCGTTTCCTCAAAGCCCGAACCCGCCTCACAATGTCGACTTTCTGCTTCCCGATGTTGCTTTCGGATACACGCAAAGCATGCGCAATGCAGAATTAACCAGCTGGAACCTGACGGTTGAGCAACAACTACCGGCTCAGTTGGTTATGCGCCTTGCGTATGCGGGATCGAAAGGCACTCACCTTCCCAACCTGGTCGAAGGGAACCCGGCAATTTACTCCGAGGGCGCCACGACTTCTACCACCGACCAGCGCCGGCCCCTCTATCCAAACTTTGGTTCCAGCACGCTGGTTGAGGCCAATGGAAACTCCAACTACAGCGCGCTCCAGGCGACTATCCAACGTCGCTTCCTCAACGGCATCACTATCCTGGCCAACTACACCTGGGCTAAGTCAATAGATATTACTTCCGCCAACAAGCAGACGGGACAAACCGCAACCGATCCCTTTAACCTCAACTTCGATCGAGCGGTTTCCGACTTTAATCATCCCCAGGTCTTTAGCTTCTCCGGGCTTTGGGATCTACCCATCCATCCAGAAAATAAGTTCGCGAACGCAGCGTTCGGAGGTTGGCAGCTCTCGTCCATTGTCTCCCTGACCAGTGGCGAGCCCTTCTCTGTATATAGCGGTGTGGATAACTCGCGTTCCGGTGTCGGCAACGATCGTGCCGATCTGGTCAGCAGCCCCTATTTGGGCAACGGTCGCAGCAAGTCAGCGAAGGTAGCGGAGTACCTGGATCCTGCCGCCTTTGCTGTAAACGCGCTTGGCACTTTCGGAAATACCGGGCGCAACGCCTATTACGGGCCCGGCTTCGCCAGCACCGACGACGCGCTGCAAAAGGATTTTCACCTTGTGGAGCGGCTTTCTCTGATGTTCCGTTTTGAAGCCTTTAACGCCTTCAACCGTGGCAACCTCGAGAATCCCACGAACACCGTGGGCTCGCCCAATCTCATGGTGATCAGCACAGCCTTTGATCCCCGCATTCTGCAGGCCGCCGTTCGACTGAAGTGGTAGACCCAACCACGGGCCCGGAGTCTTCAACCTCCTGTCCCGTGATTGAGAGGAAGTAGTCATGGGTTCGAAAGTAGAAGGAGTTTCCTTGAGCGGAGGGGGGCTAGCCGTTAGCCATCCGTTTGATCCGCTCACCGCCGTTGAGATCGTAGCCGTCACGCGCATCCTTGAGGACCACTTCCAGTGGGGTGAGGACCTGCGGGTGGAGACGATCGATATTCAAGAGCCTGACAGAGACAAGGTGCGCCACTACACCCCCGAGACTGCCCCGGCGCGGGTGGCGCGCTTCCATGTATATCGGCGGGGAGCGATGGGCGTGTGGGATGGACTGGTGGATCTGGGCAGAGACAAAGTCATCTCGGCGATTTTCAAAGAGAAGGCTCGACCGATGCTTGCCATCGCGGAAGTCCTGCAGATTGAAGAGACGGTTAAGGCCGACGCTCGCTTTCAGGAAGCACTGCGCCGCCGGGGGCTACTCGCTGAGCTCGAATACATGTGCGTTGATCCATGGACGACCGGCGACTTCGACATCCCCATCGAGCAAGGGCGCCGCGTGCTCAATTGCTTCATCTGGATGCGCATGTTTCCCCTGGACAATTTTTACGCTCATCCGGTCGAGGGGCTGCATGCCCTGATTGATGTAAGCACGCTGGAGGTGCTGGAGGTCCACGACCATTTCGAAGCCGACGGCGATTACATTCCGGTTCCGCGTCTACCCTTAAATTACGACGCGGATCTTCTTACGGAGTTTCGCAAGCCGTCTTCCCGGCTCGATATCGTGCAGCCGGATGGTGCTGGTTTCGTGGTCCAGGGCAACCAGGTGACATGGGAAAACTGGGACTTCCGCGTGGGCTTCAATGGCCGCGAAGGATTGGTGCTTTACACCATCGGCTATACGCAGAACGCCAAACGGCGTCCCATCGTTTATCGCGCGTCTATTGCAGAGATGGTGGTCCCTTACGGCACCCCCGAGCGAAGCCACTATCGCAAAAATGTTTTTGACAGCGGCGAACTGGGCTTCGGCCGCATGGCGAACTCTCTGACCCTGGGCTGCGATTGCCTGGGGGTGATCCATTATTTTGACGCCGTGGTCGCGGATGTTTTCGGCCAGCCACGCACCATTGAACGTTGCATCTGCCTGCATGAGGAAGACGCCGGCATGTCGTGGAAGCATTTCGATATGCGTACCGGTCGCACCGAGGTGCGCCGAGCGCGGAAGCTGGTCATCTCCTCTATATCGACCATCGGGAATTACGAATATGCGTCCTATTGGTATCTGCACCAGGACGGGCGGATTGAATACGAGATGAAGGCCACCGGAATCATCAATACCGCGGGTTGCCGTCCAGGAGAACCGGGAAAATTCGGCACCGAGGTCGCGCCGGGTATCGTCGGCCACATCCACCAGCACATCTTTTCGGCCCGGCTTGATATGGAAGTGGACGGACCGAATAATACAGTCACCGAATGCGACACCATTGCGCTGCCGATAGGGCCGGAGAACCCGCACGGCAACGCCTACTTTGTGCAAGAGACAGCGTTGAAAACTGAGCTTCAGGCGCAGCGCGATTTCGATTTCTCAACCATGCGCTATTGGAGAATCACCAATCCCAGCACCACCAACTGGGTTGGCAAGCCAACAGCGTACAAGCTGGAGGCACGCTCACCTGTGCGGCCTTTTACTCATCCGGACGGTCCGTCGGGCAGACGGGGACGGTTCCTGCAGCATCAGCTATGGGTCACGCCTTACGATGTGAACGAGCGTTACCCCGCGGGCGAGTTCGTGAACCAATCGACGGGCGATGATGGCCTGCCGGCGTGGACAGCCAAGGATCGGCCAATCGAGAACACCGATCTGGTTCTGTGGCATAGTTTCGGACTACATCATCTGCCGCGTCCGGAAGATCATCCAGTGCAGTCTTGCATTGCGTGCGGCTTCACACTTGCGCCGTCAGGCTTTTTTGATCAAAATCCGGTGATTGACTTGCCGCCGATCAAGAACACGGCGAGCTGTTGCACTCATTCGGCTGCAGAGCGTACGAGGCGCATAAGACCGGGCATCCGCAGCCTGCATAGAAAAGTCGTCAAAAGCCTTCAGCTTTGCCATTGTTCAACTTCGCCAGGGCGACAAAGAGGCTAGTGCGCTCGGCCAGAGTGCCTACCTGAGAAAGGTTTCCCTTGCCGATGATGAGGTCTCCTTCCCAGTGCCCGGGAACCAGTCCCCATGTTCGCGCCAGCGTTGCCCGGATTTCCTACTATGCGGCACTCACCACGACCACGCATGCGGCTGGATACGCGGACCGAAAAAGACGGGCGAAGCCCAACGACCGCTCTTGTTCATTAGGACCTGAGCAGAGCGCAGGGGAGGGCGGGCAAGTGCTTTCCGGTTTATGAGAAAATCGACTTCTTGTCACAGCAATCTGAACAAACCCGCGTCCTGATTGTGCGGCTGGGCGCGATGGGCGATATTTTGCATGCCCTGCCGGCGGTTGCTGCCTTACGCAGGGTCCATCCAAACTGGCATCTGGGTTGGGCGGTCGAGCCTCGCTGGCACGCTCTTCTGGTCGGAGATGGCGGCGAGATGCCGCTAGTGGATCGCACGCACCTGGTAAAAGCCAAGGAATGGGCTCGCGCGCCGCTGCGGGGAGAGACGCTACGAGAGGTCGCCGCTTTACGCCACGAACTGCAGGCTGAGCACTACGATCTGTGCATCGATCTGCAGGGTGCGGTGCGTTCGGCGCTCGCCGGACGGCTGGCCGGCGCGCCGCGGATGATCGGAGAAGACCGGCCCCGCGAGTGGGCTGCGCGGTGGCTTTTTGGCGAACGGGTTACGACCCACGGCGTGCACGTGATCGAGCAGGCAGTGGAAGTCTGTGCAGCCGCCGCTGGCGAGCGGCTTTCTCCGATTCTTCCCCCGCTACCAATCAATCATGCCGCAGAAGAATGGGCCGATGGGGTGCTCCGCGGAGCTGCTGAGCCAGTCGTTCTGTTGAGCCCGGGCGCAGGCTGGGGAGCGAAGCGTTGGCCCAGCGAACGCTACGGAGCAGTGGCGGCGGAACTGCACGCCCTAGGCTTCACGGTGCTGGTCAATGCCGGCCCAAACGAGCAAGAAATCGCCGCCGAGGTCGTGCGCGCCAGTGGCGGCGTCGCCCAGGCGCCCGAGTTTACGACGCCCGGCTCCACTTTGGAACGGCTGATCGCTCTGACCCGCCGGGTCAGCCTCGTCATCGCCGGAGACACGGGACCACTGCACCTGGCCTGCGCACTGGGCAAGCCGGTGGTGGGTATCTATGGGCCTACCGATCCCAAACGGAACGGTCCCTTTGGGGTGCCGTTCCGGGTCCTGCGCCACCCGAAGAGCAAGCGCGACCATTCCCGGCATGCTGAGCCGGAGGCCGGTCTGCTGACGATTACTCCGCACCACGTTGTGGAGGCAGCGAAATATCTGCTGGAGCAACAATGCTAGGGAACTGGAGCCAAGTGGCGCGGCGTATTCGCGTGCCGACTGGGTTTCTCTTTGCCGCTTTTTACCTTTGGAGAGCCCGCCCGAGCGTGGCTTCGCTAGCGTGGAGCCTGCCGTTGGTTGTTCCCGGGCTCCTCTTGCGCGCCTATGCCTCGGGCTACGTGAAGAAGAACGCGGAGTTGACCGTGACCGGCCCATATGCGTACACACGCAATCCCTTGTACCTGGGCTCAGTTCTGATGGCCTTCGGTTTTGCCGCTGCCTCTCGCAGCCTGTGGATCACGCTTCTGCTGGCGCTCCTCTTCACCATCATTTACGTGCCCACCATCTACTCCGAGGAACAATTTCTGCGCGCCACCTTTCCCGCCTTTGCCAGCTACTCTCAACGCGTTCCCCGGTTGCTGCCCCGGCTGACACCGGCGCGAATCCCGGGCGGCGAGGGTAGCTTCTCTGGGACGCTCTATCGCCAACACCGCGAGTACAATTCACTTTTGGGTGCCTGTGCCGTTTACGCTGTACTGGTGGCCACGCTGTGGCTCCGCCATTGATTCCCTGGAGATAGTTTGACGGTGATACGGTATCCCAGACTTGTCGCGGCCATGGCAGGTGTTTGCGCGGTGCTGATCGCCGTGGGGCAGACGCTTCCTCCTTTGCTTCCCCCGGCGGCAAATTTCTCTTTCCCCACCAAGCAAACGCTCACCTATGCCGTGGATTGGCGCGTCTTCCCTGCGGGTACCGCCACCTTCCACCTGGAGCAGGTGGGAGGGATGCAGCACGTGGTCGCCACCGGCGAGTCGATCGGCGCCGTGAACCTGCTTTTTCGCGTGAATGATCGCTTTGAGTCGTACTTCAACCGCACCACCGGCTGTTCCACCAGCTTTGCCAAGCAGCTCCAGGAGGGCAGGCGGCAGCTGGTCAGTACTCTGCGATTTCTTCCCAGCGAAGGCAAACAGGTTCTGGAAGAGAAGAATCTGGTCACGGGAACGAGCAAGCATCAGGAAGCGCCGATTCCACACTGCGTGACCGACCTGATGTCCGCTATCTTCTATGGCGGATCGCAACCGTTGCAGCCGGGAGGGTCCTTCCACATGCCGGTAGCCGACGCCATGCGGGTGGTCGATGTGACCATGAAAGCCGAGGCAAAGGAACAGGTGGTGACCCTGGCTGGAACGTTTCAGACCATCCGGGTGCAGCCGATCGCCGATGCGGGCGTGGTCAAAAACCGCGGCAATATCTGGATCTGGTATACCGACGACGACCGTCGCATGCCGGTGCAGATGCGGGCCCGGCTCTTCTGGGGGACGATCACCATGCGCCTGGTAAGCATGGCGGCAAAGTAAGCCCACTGAAAGTAGCCTTATTGAATGCGATAGCGTTCGCGCATCAACCGCTGCAGTCTCGGCTTATAGATGATGTTGTAAGCCAGCTCTTTATCGGGAAACATGGCCAGCGCGGCCCTCTTGCTGTCGGCTACCAGCTCCGCGGCCTGGTCTACGGTAAGGCTTCCATCCTGGCTGATCACCGACATAACCATGTCCATCATCATCTGCAGGCGGCGGATTTTGCGCTGTTCCTCGATTTTCTCCTGCGCGGATTGAGCGGATTGATTGGAACTGAGCGGTAGGGGGGAAGATTCTTCGTTGCGACCGGACTCGCGTGACCCCATGGGAAACCCTTCCTCCGATTTTTAAAGCATTCTTACTTCTGAGCTGCCCAGCGACAGGACTGGTTGCTCTGCATGCCTCAGAAGTGAAAATGCAAAAGCTTGCTTTGTTGCGAATCGTATAACGGAACCCGCGGCAGGGAAACACAAAAAGCTGTCTTTCTGGGCCCGGAGGACGTGCCCGTGCAGGTTACTTTGGGCTAGCCTCCTTTGCCGCCAGGGGCTGTGCCGTCACCGACCTGCCATCCAGATAGAAGGATGTAGCGCCCAGGGCATCGGTGCGGAAGGTGCGGACATGGTCGTCCTGCAGGCGGCGGAGGATTTCCATTTTGGGATGGCCGTAGGGGTTGTGGTGGGCGACGGAGACGACGGCATACCGGGGCGCCACCGCAGCCAGGAAGCGGGGAGTGGTCGACGTCTTGCTGCCATGGTGGCCAACCTTCAGCAAATCGGAGTGAAGCGCCTCAGCCAGCATGTGCTGCTCACTGGCCGATTGGGCATCGCCTTCGAGCAGGACCGAGGTTTGCCCGTAGGCGACATGAAGTACCAGGGAATCGTCGTTGCTGGCGGCAGGGCCGGGGGCGTAACCGGCTGGTGGAGCAAGCACTTCGACCTGGGCGCCGCCGAAAGCAAAACGGTCGCCCGCAGCCATGGCTTCGACTGGAATGTTGAGCCGGTGAGCCTCGGCCAGGAGCGCCTCATAGGCCGGAATGCCCGGGTTGTTGCCCACCCAAAGCGCTCGCGGACGAAAATTTTGCAATACGGAGGGCATGCCGCCCATGTGATCGCTGTGTGCGTGGGTGAGGGCGACGGCATCGAGCCGGCGGATATTGCGGGACCACAGCACAGGGGAGACGACGTCTTCGCCGATTTCAAAGTTGGCGTTCGAAGCCTGGGCGCCCCCGATGGGGCCCCCGGCGTCGATGAGCAGGGTTTTCCCCTGGGGCGAGATCAGCAGCAGAGAATCCCCCTGGCCGACATCGATGGCGGTGACCTCGAGTACGCCGGGATGGTAGGCGAGCGCGCGGGGATAAAAGACGCAAGCAGCAGAACAGGCCAGCGCAACGATCGGTGCCACAACCGGGAAGCGGCTATTGCGTGCCGCCCATACCGCCAGCCCGATCAGTAGCATGCCTGCAATGATGGCGAGGCTCCCCGGGCTGGAGAGGCGAATGTCGCCCGCGCCCATGGTGCTGAAGAGCTGCACGATTCCGTTGATGGCATGCAGCAGAGCTGCTGTAACCGCCGCCGGCACAATGGCCAGAGAGGGCCACAGAAGCAGGGTGGAAAAGGTGATGAGGGCGGAGGGAAGCGCCAGCCCGATCAGCGGCACCACCAGCAGATTGACCGGTAAACCCAGCGCCGTGACCCGGTGGAAATAGATGGCCATGGGAAGGGACATGGCCAGTTCGATCAACGCCGAGACCAGCAGCAGCTCGAAGCTGCGCAGCGTGAGACGGACGAGCGCGGGAGGCAGGAACCGGGCGAGGCGGCGGCCGATAAACGGTTGCAGGTGGTCGGCGACGAGCCGTCAGGGTCACGCGAAACTGCGCCAGCCTGGGGGGCAGGCTGGGGTCGATGGCGACCAGCCCCAGGTTCCGCGCCGCCTGCAGGTAGGGGCCGAAGGTGTGCTCGGCGACAGGAATCGCGACCCCGGCGACGATCAGCACCGAGAGCAGCGTCATCTGGAAGCTCGCCCCGGCAAGCGATCGAGGATCGAGCGCGAGCAGGCAGACGGCCGCAAAGCCGATAGCGTTGAGGCTATTGCGTTCCCGGAAGAGCAGGCGCGCGAGCAGATAGAGCGTCACCATCCAGAAGGAGCGCTGCACCGGTTCGCCGAAGCCGGCGAGCAGTGCGTAGCAGAAGGAGCACGCGATGGTCACGGTCGTCGACCAAATGCGGGGCAGCCGCAGCAGCGCAGCCAGGGCGAAGATGCATCCCGCGAAGATCGCCAGGTGCATGCCGGAGACGACCAGCAGATGAAAGGAGCCGGTGCGTTCAAAGCCCACTCGGGCCTGGTGATCCAGGTAGGTGCGGTCACCAAGGATCATGGCGCTCAGCATGCCCGCGTCCTCATGGCTGAGCAGCAGCCATCGCGGCAGCCGGGATGCCGTCGTAGAGCCGGCGAAATCGATCAGGCGCTGGCTGCCCGCCTGCTGCACGGAATGCAGCCAGCAGGCAAAGTTAAATCTGGCAGGTTCATGAATCAACGTAACGGCGGAGGCTTTCAGCGAACCCACCACGCCGATGCCTTGCTGGCGCAGCCAGGCGGTGGCATCCCACACTCCCGGGGTCGAGATAGCGCTCAGGCAGATGCATAGCGATCAGGGTATGGATGTGGTCCCCGCAGTGGATCGCCGGGAATGCTTGATCGGCTGGGCCGTAGAGAGTAGCTCGCAGACCACCTGCAACCGGGCGGCCATCCGCGGAAGTGACACGCAGGTCCAGACTCTCGCTCTGTTCTTCCCTTGTGGCGTTGCCAAACGGCAGAGCGGATTGTGTGAGCCGGATGGGTGTGGTGCGGGTAACTTCACCATCGATCGTGGTGGCCCCGCCAGCGTCCGCTATCAAGGCCGAGTTGTGCCTGTGGGTCGGGCACGGGCTCGATCTCGCTGAGCAATACGCCCAGCAGAACCCAGGTGCAGGCCAACGGCAGCAGGGCGACGCGGAGGGCTTTCTGCGCGGCCAGCAGGGAAAGCAGAGTGAAGAGCAGAGTGCCGAAGATGAGCTCGCCGGGGGCAATCCAGTTTCGTTGTGCCAGGATGATGCCGGCGGAGAGCCACAATGCGGCGTAGAGCGCGGGCGCGGTGGCGAAGGAAAGCCGTTCGAGGCTTCGACTTCTCGTCACCGCAGCCTGTGTCATAGCAGCCCAGCTAGAACCACAAAGAAACAGGTCGGGAGTAAGACGGGTCGGGACTGAGACGGGTGCCCCACGTTCGCCCAAGCGTACGTGGGCCGAAAAAGATGGGCGTAGCCCTTACGATCGCTTCTACTATATCGACCAGAAAATCGCGTGAGGGATAGGGAAAGCGTTCGAAACATATCGTTATCGGCCCACGTACGCCTTGGCGAACGTGGGGCACCCGTCCTATTTTTAGTAGGATCTACTAAGCTTCCAGTGAGCTACACATTAATTACGCTTAATGAAAGTTACAGTTTCCATGTGGAAGGTTTGTGGAAAAAGGTCCACTAAGTGAATCGTCTGCACGGAGTACTCAAACTGTAACAGTGACTGCAAATCACGAGCGAGCGTCGCCGGATCACAGGAAACATAGACGATGTCGGGCGCGCCGATACTTCCAAGGTGATCGCAAATCTCCTTGCCCAGGCCAGCGCGGGGTGGGTCGAGCAAAATGAGTTCGGGCTTTGCCCGCGCCGGGCCGCGGGTCTGGCCGCGCAGAAAATCGAGCGTGCTGGAACGGACAACGCGGTGCGCATGGCCCGCAAGGTTATGCTTCAGGTCGTCAGCGGAAAACCCTGCGGATTCTACCGCGGTTACGTTTTCAAAATCGAGCGCCCGGGCAAACAGCCCGGCGCCGGAATAGAGATCCCATGCCAGGCGGCCCGATCGCTTTTCGCCGTCGCTATTCTTCACCGCCAGCTGCAGCAACCCGGGCAGCAGAAAGCGATTGACCTGGAAAAAGCCGCCCAGGCTAGCCTGGTAGGAGTGTCCGGAGACCGTGTAGGTGAGAGAGCGCTCCCCCCAATGCATCATCTCGCCCTGTGCAAAGAGCCCCACCCCGGTGAGTACGGGCAGCTGCGCATGCAGTAGTTCAGCGAACGCTTCCAGGGCCTGCTCGCGCAAGCGCGCCGGTTGTCGATGTGCGCGGGCTCCCGGCCACAGAGAGACGAGCAACTGATCCTGCTCATTGTTGGTAAAGAATTCCACTTCATCGCACAGGCTCTCGAGGCCAGCCTCTGCGCCAATGCGCGTGACCGCTGCGACCGCTTGTTCGAGCAGGGGAGCGGCGATTGGACAGTGAGTTACCGGCAGCAGATCGTGTGATCCACGGCGGCGATAGCCCAGCGCTATGCCCGCCTGCTTCATCACGTGCAGGCGGATCCGGTTGCGATAGCCCCAGGGCGGCCCAGCCAGGCCGCCGATCTCGGCGGGGAAAGGGACGTGCCCTCGTGTCAGGGTCTCCTTCAGAATGTCGAGCTTCATCTGCAACTGGCCAGCTGCGCTGGCGTGCTGGTACTGGCAGCCGCCGCAGCGGGGAACGTATTCGCAGCCGGGTACGACTCGCTCCGGGGAGGGCTCGAGGATGGAGACGAGTTCGCCGGTCGAGAAGCTGCGGCGGTCCGTGGCGATGCTGGCTTCGACCAGTTCGCCGGGCAGCGTTCCAGGAACAAAGACCGTCTTGCCACCGGATGCGGCCTCGTCCGCAGGAATGCGCGCCAAGCCGTCGCCGCCGTAGACTGCCTTTTCGATGCGCAGCTTCATGCCTGGCTCATATAGAACAGGCTGAGCCGCGGCAAGTTGAATTTCTCCAGCAGCCGCTTGTGCAGAAATTGCTGCTCCACCTGGCGTATTTGCATCGCGGGCATGCGGCTGCGGTAAGGAGCCAGTTCGGCGCCGGCCTGTTGGCGCAGCGCCAGCAACACGGCTTCCGGCGTAGTGGTGAGGAGGACGGCGAAGAGCTTTTCTTCGAGCACGGTGAGAGACTGCTCCAGTTCTTCAAGGTGGGGCAGTTTGCCTCTCACCTCGCCGGCGAGCGCCTGAAGACGATCGGCGATCTCGGCGAGTGATACGCCTTGCGGAGCGGCGCGGAGCTGCTGCGCTGCTGCTTCCAGATGGGCCGCGATCCGCTCCTGTTCGAAGCCCTGGTTTGCGGCTTGGTCTGCGGGGCTTGTCCGGGCAGGGGCCGCTCCAACAGCAGCTTCCTTCATCTCCTCCATGGCAGAGATCACTTCCTGGGCGCAGTAAGCCAGGCCGTTTACCCGCCGCACGCGGGCCTTGTTCTTCCGCGCGTCGTATTTGTCGAAGGCGGCGTCGATGCCCTTGATCACCGCTGCCAGGGGGATGCCGGCCTCGCGCCAGGTTTCGATCAGCGCCCAGTCGATCGTGGAAAGCAGAAGCAGCGATCCCCGGCGGCGCTGGAAGTGTTCTTCGATCTCAGTAAAGTAGTTGAAGTAATTTTGCACGACTACGTCAGGCGTGCTTTCCGGCAGCTTCGCTGTGGATGTGTTTGACCTTGGCCACGCGGTTGCGTTCGTAGATCAGGCGCAGCCCTTCCAGCGTGAGCATGTCATCGACGGTTTGGATAAACCTTGAATCGTCGACGATGAGGTGGGCCAGGCCGCCGGTGGCAATGATCTTCGGAGCCGGTCGAGTCCGGGGCCGCCGTTTCGTTCACAATGCGTTCCAGGATGCCATCCACCAGGCCGATGTAACCGTAGTACAGCCCGCTCTGGACGTGCTGCGACGGTATTTGTGCCGACCACCTTGGCTGGCTTCTTTACATCCACCCGGGATAATCTCGCGGCCCGCGCGAAGAGGGCTTCGGCCGAGATCGCAAGACCCGGAGCGATCGCGCCACCCATGTATTCACCCTTAGCCGATACCATGTCGAAGGTCGTGGCGGTGCCGAAGTCAACCACGACGCAGGGACCACCGTAGCGCGCGAAGGCCGCCACGCTATTTACCAGGCGATCAGCGCCCACCTCGGTGGGGTTGTCGACCAGGATGGGCATCCCCGTCTTGATGCCGGGTTCCACGAACATGGGCTTCAGGTTGAAGTATCGCTCGCACACCTGGCGGAGAGTGGACTCGAGCGGCGGCACCACGGAAGAGATGATGATGGCCGAGACCTCTGTGGCTTCCACCTTCCGCATGGCGAAAAGGTTGAGAAAGAGCACGCCATATTCGTCGGCTGTCTGGGTTCTGAGTGTGCTGACGCGCCAGTGGGTGATCAACTCATCGGAAGCGAAGCGGTAAAGGCCGAGGACGGTATTGGTGTTGCCTACGTCGAGGGTGAGCAGCATAGAGTTTCCGTCATTCATCCCGGACGCCACCGGAGTGTACGGTGCGAAGGTCTTGGGCTGTGCGCACCTGAAGAAAACCGCGCGCGTCAAGGCCGGCAGTGACGCCGGAGTAGCCTGGGCCCTCGTCTACGTGCACGCGCCTGCCGCGAATCCAGGTAGAAGCGCCTTCCAGGCGGCTTAGGATGTTCAAGGCCGCGCTGGTTGTGTCCGCACTGAGCGCTTGTGCCTCCCGGTACAGCGATTGTAGCAAAGCGATCAGCAGATCCTGCCGTGCCCACGACCTGCCGGTTTCGCTGCGCAGGGAGGAGGCGATGAGTGCCAGCTCGCCGGGAAAGCTTTCCTGGTGAACGTTGATGCCGATGCCCACCACAGCGTGACGCACGCGCGTGACCTCTGCGTTCAGCTCGGTCAGAATACCGCAGAACTTTTTCTTGCCGAAGAGCAGGTCGTTGGGCCAGCGGATATCGGCCTCGAGCGAGGTAACCTGGCGCACCGCCTCCCGCACTGCGAGGCCCCCGGCCAGGGAGAGCCAGAGGATGTCCGCCGGCGCAACGCGCGGACGCAGGAGGACGCTGACGTAGAGACCGGCTCCGCTAGCGGAGTGCCAGCTGTGCGCTCCCCGGCCGCGTCCCGCGGTCTGCTCGTCGGCCAGGTAGACCATGCCTTCCGGAGCGCCTTCGTCGGCCTCACGCATGGCTAGTACGTTGGTGGAGTGGATGGAAGGGAAGTAGCGAATCTTGCCGGCGAAGGGCATCCCGGCCAGGGCCACGTCCATCGCGGGCAAATCGTAAGCGTCATCTTGAGCGGGATTAAGCAATCGAAAGTCCTGGTGTTTCGCGTAATCGGGAAAAAACCGCAGGTCGCTCCACTGCGCTAAGCTCCGGTTCCACGGCAGGCCGGGACAGGCGGGATGACAATCCAGTGGGACCATCGACCGCCATTCCTCTGACCGCTTCTAAAGCCATTTCTGCAAAAGAATTGTCATCAAGGCCCTTTGGGCCCACCCAAGAGTATGAAAGTCGCCGGAACACCTGCGGCTCTGTCCATCCCCGCTCATGGCTACTGAGGTGAGCGCTACCCTCCCCTTTGTCATCCCGAGCGAAGCCGACCTGTCCCGGCGTGCCGTGGAGGGACCTGCTGTGCGCCTTTCCCAAACGCAACTGCGCAAGTATGCACCGCCCTCAACTGGGCAGGTCGAAATGTTTTTCGACCTGCGGTTCAATACTCTCCTAGAAAATATCCGTCGTTACCCGCATGCTCAGCTCAACCGCAGCCGCGGATTGCGTCAGGGCGCCAATCGAAATGAAATCCACTCCGGCAAGTGCATATTTGCGGATATTTTCGAGCGTGATGATGCCCCCCGAGGCCTCGAGTGGGATGGTAAGACCGCGAGCGCGCACGATGCCGACGGCCTTCTTGGTCTCGGCCGGAGACATGTTGTCCAACAGCAGAGACTCCGCGCCGCCGTCCAAGGCCTGCTCCAACTCCGCCAGATTGCGAACCTCGCACTGCACTGTCTGGCCGGGCGTGCGCGCCGCAAAGGCGCGGGCCAGAACCTTGGGAATGCCGCCGCCAAGCCCGATGTGATTGCTCTTGATCAGAATGCCGTCGGAAAGATCGAGCCGATGGCTCTCGCCACCGCCGCAACGCGACAGCGTATTTGTCCAGCACGCGCAAGGCCAGGAACCGTCTTGCGCGTGTCCAATATCTTGGCTTTGGTGCCGGCTACCGCGTCCACATACTCCCGGGTGCAGGTGGAGATGCCGCTCATCCGCTGCATCAAGTTCAGGATGACCCGTTCGCAGGCCAGGATGACGCGAGCGTTGCTCCGAATCACGGCCACCGCCTGACCCTTCTTGACCCGGACACCGTCGAACATCTCGGGGTGATTAATGACCTCAAAACGGCTCGAGGCTCTTCTTGTCGAGCCGGATGAAGATCTCCAGAAAGCGGGGGATACAACCCAGGCCGGAGATCACGCAATCCTGCCTGGCGAAGACAGTACCCGACGCCCGCAGCCCGGGTTCGATGGTCATCGCGGTGGTGACGTCGTTGGTCGCCCGATCTTCTACCAGCGCCTGTTCCAGGGTGGCCTCAACGCGCCTGCTCTTCCAATCCATTGGCCTTCCTTATTGGAGCCTTAGTGTCGCAGTCGAGGCTCTCGAGCGCAGAGCGGGTCTTGGGAATCAGCACGCTCAACTCGGCGGCGCGGCGCCGCAGTCCTTCTACCACGCTCGCTGGAGCCTTGGCCAGGAAGCCCTCATTGGCCAGCTGGCGATCGGCATTGGATACTTCCTTCTCAAAGCGTGCCAGCTCTTTCGTCAGACGCTCGCATTCCACCGCAACATCGATCGTACGCTCATAGATGACGGCCACGTCGAATCCCGGAGCGGAGCGCACCCCCGCGCCTTCCGGCATGGCATCGACAAACTCAATGGCCGAGACCTTGGCCAAGCGGCCGATGATGTCGCTGTTCTGCTTCGATGCCCGCCCGCTCGGCAGGATGCAACCCGCAGCAAGATAGGCACCGAGGCCTTCTCTTCCACCCCCAACGTTGCGGCGCATATCGCGCACCGCGACGATCAGCTCCTGTATCCGCTTCATCTGTTGCTCGGCAGCGCCATCGATGAGATCTGGCTGGGCCTGAGGATAGCGTGTGAGCGCGATCGACTTGTTGGGAGCACGATTTTCGTGGAGCGCCTGCCAGATCTCCTCGGTGATAAAGGGCATAAAGGGAGACAGCAGGCGCAGGGCCGACTCGAAAACGTTAAGCAGGGTAGCCAGCGCCGACCGCACCGGGGTGGGAGGGCCGCTGAAATCGAGACGCAGCTTGACCACCTCGAGGTACCAGTCGCAGAAATCGCCCCAGAAGAAGCTATAGAGCGTGTTGGCCGCCTCGTGGAAGCGATACTCCCCCAGTGCCACGTTGATCTCACCCGCAGTGCGATGCAATCGGGAGACTATCCATCGAGCTTCGAGTGGGGCGTCGGGATCGTCTGCCGGTCCCTTCGCAAGCTGGCTTAAATCGATGACGATGCCGGCCTCCGCGGCCCTCTCCATCTGCATGAAGATGAAGCGCGCGGCATTCCAGATCTTGTTAGCGAAGGCGCGATACCCGTCGGTGCGCTCCTCGCTGAAAGCGATGTCTGTGCCAGGCGCGGCCATCGCCGCTAATGTGAAGCGCACCGCATCCGTTCCGAAGCGTTCCACCACCTGGATGGGATCGATTACGTTGCCCTTGGTCTTCGACATCTTCTGCCGGTCCGCATCGCGCACCAGCGCATGGATGTACACCTCACGAAACGGCACCGCGTCCTTCAGGGTGCGCTTGCTGCCGTCGGCCAGCGGCTCCTCCAGCATGAAGTGGCAGCCCAGCATGATCATGCGCGCGACCCAGAAGAAAAGGATGTCGAAGCCCGTGACCAGCAACCGCGTCGGGTAAAAGGAGTCGAGATCCGGCGGGTGCTCGGGCCAGCCCAATGTGGAGCAGGGCAGGAGCCCGGAGGAGAACCAGGTGTCCAGAACATCTTTCTCCTGCTCGATGCGATCGCTCTTGCAGTGGGCGCAGACCTCAGGTGTAGTGCGAGCCACGGTAATTTTGCCGCAGGCAGCACAGTGCCAGGCCGGAATACGATGGCCCCACCAGAGCTGGCGCGAGATACACCAGTCGTGAATATTGCGCATCCACTCGAAGTACGTCTTGGAATATTGTTCGGGCGTAAAGCGGATGAAGCCTTGCTCCACCGCGGCGATGGCCTTGTCCGCGAGCGGCTGGATCCGGACAAACCATTGCGTCGAAAGCAAGGGCTCAACCACGGTCTTGCATCGGTCGCACTTGCCGATGGAATTCACGTGGTCGCGCACCCCTGCCAACAGCTGCTGCGCTTCCAGATCGGCCAGGACACGCTGCCGCGCCTTGTAGCGGTCGAGACCGGCATACGCGCCGGCGGCGGCGTTCATGTGCGCCGTCTCGTCCATGACGCTGATCGAGGGCAGCCCCTGGCGTTGTCCCAAGGCAAAATCGTTGGGGTCGTGCGCAGGTGTCACCTTAACCGCGCCGGTACCGAAGTCGCGGCTCACCCAGGTATCGGTCACGATAGGAATCTCGCGGCCGGTCAGCGGCAGCTGCAGCATCTTGCCGTGCAGGTGAGCATAGCGTTCATCGTCCGGGTGAACGGCGACCGCCACGTCGCCCAGCATCGTCTCGGGCCGGGTGGTGGCCACGGTGACGAAGCCGGCTTCGTCCACCCCAGCAAGCAAGCTTGCCGGGGACCCCGGTTCTCTCACGACTGGATAGCGAATCTCCCATAGCTTGCCCTGCTGCTCCTCGTGGATCACCTCTATGTCGGAGATGGCGGTCTGGCAGCGTGGGCACCAGTTGACGATATAAGCGCCGCGATAAATGAGCCCCTGCTCGTAGAGCCGGACGAAGGCCTCGCGCACAGCAGCGGAGCGGGGCGCATCCATGGTGAAGTACTCGCGCGACCAGTCGACGCTGGTACCCAGCCGGCGCATCTGGTCGAGGATGGCGGCGCCGTAATGCTGCTTCCATTGCCAGACCCGTTCGACAAAGGCTTCGCGGCCCAGCTGCTGGCGTGTTTTGTGCTCTTCGGCAAGCTGGCGCTCGACCA
This sequence comes from uncultured Acidobacteriaceae bacterium, assembly GCA_963746595.1. Lineage (GTDB taxonomy): Bacteria > Acidobacteriota > Terriglobia > Terriglobales > Acidobacteriaceae > PALSA-350. The sequence continues at coordinate 362,160 of CAVVBS010000001.1, read as the reverse complement.
TCAACTGCGTGGCTATGCCGGCGTGATCGGTGCCCGGGAGCCAAAGAGCCAGATCCCCGCACATACGGCGCCAGCGGGTAAGGATGTCCATCTCCGTGTGTTCCAGCATGTGCCCCATGTGCAGCCGCCCAGTGACGTTCGGCGGGGGCAGCAACATGGTGAAGATGGGCGCAGAAGAGGCGGCTTCCGTGTGAGGCACGGAAAAGAGATCCTCTTCGACCCAGTAGGCTGCCCAACGATCTTCGATGGCAGCCGGGTCGTAGGCTTTGGGCAGGTCACGAGGCATGGGCGTTTTCTTTCAACACCAGTGAAGGGTACGGGCTTCACAGGCTTGCGGGAAAACTCATTTGTGCTACTGAAGGGCACAGGTACAGCGCAGGTCCCTCCACTACGCTTCGCTCCAGTCGGGATGACAATTCTGTTAGGCCGTACGTAAATGCTTTGCAATGAATCTTGGCTTTAGCCACTAGAAGTGATCATCTCGACCCGAGCGAAGCGTACTGAGGGACCTGCCGTTCGTCGTGGCGCAGGCCGTGGGAAGCACCATTGACGGGTCCTGTAGATCCCCTGAGGGAGGGAGTCCCTAAAATGGGTTGAGTTTGTCGAGGCCCTTCTTTTTCTTGTGTTTGCTGGAAGACTCGTCGCTCGAATCAAACTTGGGCGCCGGCGTCTTCTTCTTGGATTTGCCGTTGGTGGCGCCGGCATCGGTGCCGGTCTGCACCTGCGCAGCGCTTCCGCTTTTGACATCGTTGGTCTGTGCCGGCGCCTCGGCCGGCTTTTCCACCGGAGGCAGCGGCTGGTTGTTCGTCGGGCCGACTGTCGCTAATCCGCCCTGGTTCTGCGCGCCTGGGACCCCTGCTGCAGCAGCCGCAGTGGCTGCGCCTTCCGTGGTAACCGGCGGGCCTACCGGCGCAGACGCTGGTGGTGGCGTAGACGTGGGTGGTCCCGATTGGGCTGGGGCCGCGCCAGTGCTGCCTTCGCCAGTGCTGACGATGCTGGCTCCGATACCCGGTCCGCCGCCAGCGGGTGCTCCATTATCAGCGGAGGGCACATTCTCCAATTGCAGCGTAGAGCCGCCGGCTGGTTCGGGCGCGGCCGCAGCTCCATTGGCCACAGCTGTGGCCGCCGGCGGCCCAAGCGGAGCTGGAGCGGGCAGTGGCTGATTGTTGAGAGCCGCGGTAAACAGCGCGGTGTCCCGCTTATGAACATCGGGCGCCGTGATGGCCGGAGGGTCGGTCAGCGTCGGTTCCCCAATACGCGCAGCATTCACGGTGACCGGACCGCGCTTTACCAGCAAGAGCGCACGATCCTTAAAGGTGATACCCGTACGGCTTTGCTCTTCGGCTTCGCTGTTCGCCAGTTCTTCCTTGGTAGGTTCGGGCACCGGGCGATTGAGCGCGATCAGGCGTTCCCGGGCATCTTCCACGTGTGCAGCCATGGAGTAATGCGTGACCACGCGGGCGTAGGCATCGGCGGCCTGGTCATCGTAGGCCTTCATCAGTTCCTGCTTGGCCTTGGGATTGATTTGGGCGAGGCCCTGAACGTAGCGAGCTTCGGCCGCATAGGCGTCTCCCAGGCCGATCAGCGCCAGGTCGCTATGGCTATAGAGCGGGTAGCTATCGGTAACGGTCTGCAGGCGGGCGATGGTCGCTGCCCAGTTCTCGTGCGAGGCATAAAAGCTCCCGACCTGGTACTGGCGCTCGGCCAGCACCTCCTGCACTTCCCGCAGCCGCTGCTTTGCCCGGGGCACAAAGGTCGAATCGGGGAACTGCTGGATCATGGTGCGGTATTCCTGCTCCGCTTGCTCGGCATTTTTAGGGTCGCGGTCGGGTTTCTCCATCTGCATGTAGTAGATGTCGGCGACCTTCATCTGTGCCTCGGCGGCTTCGGGCTGGTTGGGAAAGAAGGTGATGAAGTCCTTATATTCAGCCTCCGCCTGGGTCAGCGCGGCGGTGCCCCCTTCCTTGAACCAACTATCCCCGACCAACAGCTTGGCGCGCATCTGGTACTCGGATTCCGGGTAAGTATTCAAAAGCGTCTGCAGATCCAGGCGGGCGACGTCAAACTTGCCCTTCTTCATGGCCACCATGGCTTTGTCGAAGAGCTCCTTATCCGGCTGCTTCGAAGCGCGGCCGGCGAGCGGGTTGTCGGGCGACGGCTTAGTCGCCGGTTTGGAAGGTTTGAAGATGCCGAACTGAGCGGGCGCGGGGAGCGCGCAGAGCAGACACAGGGTGAAAAGCCGGAATAGGAAACGCTGCATAGCACCTCATGGGCAGATGCTCGGATAAGGAGCCGACGTCTTGACCGGCAGTGGTGCCCTGCCACCGCAGTCCGTATTACCTATTATTAAATATGTTAAATGGCGGCAGCCCGTGCGGAATGGAAATTTTGCCCCTGGCGGCGCTGTTCGGCCTCCAGCGCCAGGTTCAGCAGTATCCGCGCCTCTTTTTCGGGGTGTCCGGAGTCAAAAACCGCGCTCCCGGCCACCAGCAGGTCGGCGCCTGCTTCGACCACGGACGCGATGGTTTCGTGAGCAATGCCCCCATCGACTTCGATTCTGAAATTGAGGTCAAGCTCGGCCCGCAGTTCGACCAGGCGTCTGATCTTGTCCAGGGAGAAGGGAATGAATTTCTGGCCGCCAAAGCCCGGATTTACGCTCATTACCAGCACGTGGTGAACCATAGGCAGGATTTCGACCAAAAGATCAGGCCGGGTGGCCGGGTTGATGACCACGGCCGGTTCCATGTCGTGTTGGCCGATCAGCTCCAGAGTGCGATGCAGGTGACGGCAGGCCTCGTAGTGGACACTGATCCAATTGGCCCCAGCATCTGCGAACTCGGCGATGAAGTCTTGGGGATTTTCGATCATCAGGTGGCAGTCGAGCGGCAGATTGGTGACCTTACGCAGCGACTTGACCACCGGAGGCCCCATAGTTAGGTTGGGGACGAAATGGCCGTCCATGATGTCGATATGGATAACAGAGCCGCCACCGCGCTCGGCGGCCTGTATTTCCGAGGCCAGCTTCGAGAAATCGGCAGAGAGGATGGATGGCACCAATTCAACCATGATTACCCCTCAAGATGCCCCCAGTGTAGCAGGATTCCGTGAACCGGAAAGCCGGTTCACTCCGGTTCTACGGTCACGGCCGGCCTGTCACAAAGCGACCTGACCGCACGGACGCGCAGGCCATAGCACGCGAGCAGACTTGTCCATGGCGGCGGTTTCCCCTACCCTAAAGCCACGGATGACGCCCCGTTCAACGGAGAACCGCCATGCAATTAAACGTTCCCCCCGACCTTGAAACGCTTATCAAGAAGCGCCTTTCCAGCGGCGGTTATACGGACGCCGAGGATGTTCTCCGTCGCGCCCTTGAGGCCCAGGACGCCGAAGAAAGCTGGACTGATGAGGAACGCCAAGCGTTATCGGCTCACATCGAGGAAGGCTATCTACAAGCCGAGCGTGGCGAACTAACCGACGGCGCACAGGTTCGCCGGGAAATTCAGGAGATGAAAGACGGTTGGCGTTTACATAAACGATGAGCGGTTATGTTCTCACGCCTCGCGCCAAAGCCGATATTTTCGACATCTGGGCTTACATTGCGGACCACAACCAGGACGCCGCCGATCGCGTGGAGCAAGCCATCTTCGATGCTTGCGCCTTCCTTGCGGAAGCTCTCGCGCGCGGCCATTCCCGTCCAGACCTTACAGCGCGTCCGCTTCGTTTCTGGACGCTGAGCCGGTATCCCAACTACATCGTTGTGTATTGGCCAGAGAAGGCCCCACTTCGGATCGTGGCTGTTATACACGGCAAGAGAGATATCCCGCGCATTCTCAAGCAGCGTAATGCCTTTTAAATAGGTGCTGCTTTACCACCGCCTACGCGTGCCATTGGATCGGAGGCTTGGCCAGCTCTTCCGGGTTGGCGCTATTGGCTTTAGCGGCAACCCGGGAAATGGCGCGCAGCAGCGGCTTGCGGGCCACCTCCCCATCGACACCGGCAAAGATCATCTCCCCGGTAGACCGCGCGGAAGGCCGGTAAAACCATTGCGTGAACAGCGCCACGTGGTCCGATAAGGTCTGCGAAGATACTGATTTCGGGGCGGATTGAGCGAGCGTCGACAACGCCTCCTCGAGCCGCGCCTCCAGTCGATCTTTCGCGGCTATGACAGGCGTACCCTCCAAGGGAACAGGCTCCAGTGCGAAGGGATGAGCAAACAGGGAACTGGACCCCGAGCGCTCATTCGCCAGCCGCATACCAACGATGGAATAGAGCGCCGGCCCACTCCACACCCCGCGGCGCAGGGCGAAGAGCGCGACCTCGTCAAGCTCAGCCGACGGCTGCACCAGGATGCCGGAGAGTTGTGCCAGGGGATGAACGGCCTCGCTGGCCAGGTGGGCTACGGTCTGCACCTTCTGCATTCGCTGATGGATGGTGGCAGCCCGTTCAAACTCCATCGCCTCCGAGGCGGCGTTGCGCTCGCCCTCCAGCTTGGCGAGCATGGAGCCGCCGCGGGTGGAGAGAAAAGCAAACACATCCGCCGACTTCCTGCCGGTACCGCTCATCGGAGCACCCTTTGTAGCAGGGAGCAAGGCACATCTTCATCTCGGAATAAACACAGCCGGGAAAGGCCGGATCGGGGTTCAGGTCTTCGGTGCAGCGGCGCAACAGAAACAGGTTCAGCATCTCATCCGCGTATCGCTCGGCCGCCGCGCGCGAGGGAAACGGACCGAAAAGAGCGTTGGCCGCAGTCTTGCTGATCTTGGCCGTCACGTAAACGCGCGGATAGGGGTTGTCGACCGACATCCGCAAAAAGATCGGAGGACGAAGGCGCAGGCGCTTTTTCGCCCGGTCACCAAAGGCGCGCAGGGAGGCCTGGTAGAGGCACAAAGAGGACTCGAACTCGGAGCCGGTGACCGTGAACTCAATATGGTCGACCATGTGCGCCAGTTGCAGACGCTTGGTGCGGGGCGCGTTCACTTTGCCCCTCGGCGGTTTGCGGTCCGCGCAGAAAACGCATCAGGCGGCGGCGCAGGTTGGGTGTTTTGCTCAGGTAAGGCTCGGCCGCCGGATCGGCTGCGCACAAAGCAAAAACCGCCGGAGCCTCAGGAAGACCGCCCAGGCTGCCGCGGGGATCAGCCGGATCGAAGCGGATGGAGTTGGCTAGACCGGCTCTCATAGGCCCCCGGAAGGCTCACTCGCCGGGCAGTCTTCGCCCGACGAGATGATTATTCCCCGGCGATGGTCATTCCGTCGATGCGCAGGGTAGGTGAGGCAACCGAACCGCGAAATTCCAGGTCGTCGGCGATGGCGGTGATGTTGTTCAGCATCTCCTTCAGATTGCCGGCGATGGTGACTTCCTCCACGGCGAAGGTCAGCTCCCCGTTCTCAATCCAAAGACCCGCAGCGCCACGGGAGTAGTCGCCGGTCACCATGTTGACGCCGAATCCCATCAGCTCCGTGACATAGAAACCCACGTTGATGTCGGCCAGCAGCTGTTGTGGCGCAATCGCGCCCTTTTGCAGAAAGAGGTTCCCGCCCCCGATGCCGGGAGTGCCTGCCAGCCCGCGTGCTGCATTCCCGGTGCTCTGCATATTGAGCTTCCGCGCGGTGTAGGTGTTCAGCAGGTAATTCTTCAGGATGCCATTTTCGACGATGACCGTTCGTCGAGTGGGCAGCCCTTCCCCATCGAACGGCGAGGTTCCAAAGAGGCCGGGCATTGTGCCGTCATCAATGACGGTTACGTTAGAGCTGGCGACCTGCTGCCCCAGCTGGTTGGCCCAGAAGGAGGCGCCACGATAGATGCTGTCTCCATTGGCGGCTTCAAAGATGTTGCCGACCAGCGATCGCGCAATCTCCGGAGCAAAGACAATAGGCACGCACTGGGTGGGGACGCGGCGTGCATCCAGGCGGCGCAGCGTGCGTCGAGCCGCTTCGGCGCCAATACTTTCAGGAGACTCCAGCCGGGTCAGCGTGCGCGCGCTGGAGTACCAATAGTCCCGCTGCATGCCCCCCTTCTCCGTCTCCGCGATGGGCATAGCGGAGAGCGAGCAATAGGAGCGGCGATACTCGCCCACAAAGCCGCGCGAATTGGCCATCACCTTGTGCCCCGTCGCTGCGTCGAAGCTGCCGCCGTCGCTCTTTTTGAGCCGGGGATCGGCCGAGAGCGCCGCTGCCTCGGCGCGCCGTGCATACTCAATGCGCTGCGCCGCGGGCAGCCCATAGACGTCTTCATAGTAAAGCGCGAGATCCCCCGATAGCTGGCCCATCGCGCTCGCTTCGGGCAGACCGGCAAATGGATCCTCAGAAGTGACCTTGGGCCAGATCGATGGCGCCGGAGACCAGGTGGGCCAGTCCCGCTTCGGAGAAGTCGCTGGTGGAAGTGTTAGCCGTGCGATGAGCCCCGCTCGGGCCCATAAAGACGCGCAGACCAATGCCCCGAGCGCCAGACTCTTTAAGCGTCTCCACTTGCCCCAGGCGCACCAGGGTGGAGAATTCGTCGCCTTCACGGATCACTACTTCGGCTTCGGTGGCTCCGGCACGCAGCGCGCGCTCGACCACATCGGCGGCCTGTTGCTGCAGGTCCGTTTTGTTCTGTGTCGCGGGGAGGGGTGTGGTTGTCGGCATTATCGGCCTGTGCCGCCAACGGTCATGCGGTCCAGCTTGATGGTTGGCATACCCACGCCAACCGGCACGCTCTGCCCGTCTTTGCCGCAGGTCCCGATGCCTTCGTCCAGGGCGAGATCGTTACCCACCATGGATACATATTTGAGCGCTTCCGGGCCGTTGCCGATGAGTGTGGCATCGCGCACCGGAGCGGTGATTTTGCCGTCCTCGATCAGGTAGGCTTCCGAGGCGGAGAAGACGAACTTGCCGCTGGTGATATCCACTTGGCCGCCGCCGAAGTTCACCGCGTAGAGTCCTCGCTTCACGCTGCGCAGAATATCCTCCGGGCTGTCTTCGCCGGAGAGCATGTAGGTATTGGTCATGCGCGGCATAGGGATGTGCTGATAGCTTTCGCGGCGTCCGTTGCCGGTGTCGGCCATGCCCATCAGGCGCGCGGAAAGCTTGTCGCTGAGGTAACCCTTGAGGATGCCGTTCTCGATGAGCACGGTCTCCTGGGTGGGCGAGCCCTCATCATCAACATTCAACGATCCGCGGCGCGAAGGCATCGTACCGTTGTCCACCACGGTCACCTTGGAACTGGCGACCTGTTGCCCGATGAGTCCGGCAAAGGCTGAAGTCTTCTTGCGGTTGAAGTCGGCTTCCAGACCGTGGCCCACGGCCTCGTGCAGTAGAACGCCGGGCCAGCCGGGTCCCAGAACCACTTCCATGTCGCCCGCCGGAGCAGCAACGGCGTTGAGTTGCAGGATGGCTTGGCGGGCCGCTTCCGTGGCGAAGTGCTCAGGAGACTTATCGCCTTCAAAGAAGCTCAGTTCCACTCGGCCGCCACCGCCGGACCCGCCGCGGGAGTTTTTCGATCCATCGCGCGCGATGACGGAGCAATTGAAGCGGGCAAGAGGCTGGGTGTCGCTGGCGAAGGTGCCATCGGAGGCGGCGATGAGAATGTGGCGAAGTTCGTCGTTGTAGCCGGCGCGCACCTGCACGATGCGCGGGTCATAGGCGCGGGCTGCGCGGTCGGCGCGCATAACCAGTTCCAGCTTGGGGGCGATACCAGGATCGGCATCGGCGGCGGAGATGGGGTAGAGGCTTGCCTTTGGCGTCTCGCGAAACCCGGCAACACTCTGCTTGGTGGGTCCATCGGCGATCAGGGCCGCCGTGCGCGCGGCGCGCATGAGCCGTTCAGCGGAGAGGTCATCGGTGTAGGCATAGCCGGTGCGATCTCCGGAGACAACGCGAATACCGCAGCCTGCGCTCACGCCCTGGCTGGCGGATTTGACCAGCGACTCATCCACCGAGATCGCGGTCGAGGAGATGGATTCAAAATAGAGATCGGCAAAATCACCGCCGGCTGAAAGCGCCTCGCCCAGGCAGCGTTCGATCAGCCGCCCGGTCAGTCCAAACTTCTGGAAAAAATGGAGCTCGTGCTCAGGAAAGGTCATCGGCACCCTTGGGACCCAAAATTCACCATGCCTTCATTCTAGGCCACGGCGAGAGGCAGGTAAACCGCAGCCCCGACGACCGCCAGCCGCCTCAACTGCGAAAGGGGGAGCAGAAAACGCTGGGGCCTCGCCCCCAAAGCGCTAACCTGTTTAGGATGTTTTTCAAAACTCCTCGGAGGACTCCAGGGATTAGCTGTCCCACCTACTCTGCCCGCATCACCGCCGTAGGATCCGCCCGAACAGCACGTAGCGCCGGGAACAAGGTGCCCAACAGCGTAGTGATGAGACACAGTGCTGCTGCGGTTGAGAACGTAAGTGCGTCGGCTGGCTGCACGCCGGCAAGCAGGTTCTCCAGAAGCCTGGCTGCAATGTAGGCGAGGACCAGCCCTGGCAGCAAACCTGCCACCGCCAGTTTGAACCCCTCCAGCAATACCATTCTGAAGAGGTCGCCCGGGCCGGCGCCTAGAGCCAGCCGGATGCCAAACTCCAGCTGCCGCATCGAAACCGTAAACGCGAGTAACCCATATAAGCCCAGGCCGGCCAGCACAATCGCCACCCCGGTAAAGACCATCAATACACGCATCTGGATGGTTCGCGATTCGGTTTCTCCGGCGAGGACCTCCTCCATCGTTCGTATGTTTGAGATCGGCTGCTCGGGGTCAGCCTTGTGAATGATCTCCCGGATCGCCGGCAGCAGACGCTCTGGCGGCTGCATCGTTTGGATCACCAGATCTTTGGGCGCGTAATAAGTGAACCCATCGTCGACATCTTGTTTGGAGCTGAGATACACCTGGGGTTCGCTGGTCCTCTCCAGGCCCCGTGCCCGGATGTCCCCAACAACCCCGATCACCTCGTGATCGTGCCAAGCAAAATTAAAATGCCGTCCGATCGGCTGTTCATTCGGCCAGTATCGCCGCACGAAGGATTCACTCACCACGGCAACCCAAGGCCGATCCACAGTGTCAGATTCGCTGACGGCGCGTCCGGACTTAATAGGAATGCCCAGGGTGGAAAACAATCCGGGGGTCACAAAGCGCATGCTGGCCGAATTGCCTTCGGTGCGAATCTGGCTGCGCCCGTCCACGAGCGACCGGCCAAATTCCACCGCCCCACGTCATGGGAAGATTCGGTGATGTATGCGGCGTCGGTCACCCCAGGCAGGCTGCGTACATCGGCCAGCACTTTGCCATAAAACTGATCGCGAGTGCTGGTCTTGTTGTATTTGGGGAATGGCAACTCGGTGCGCAGCGACAGTATGCCGCTGGTTCTGAAGCCAGGGTTTACGGATTGCACCTTCCACAAAGCGCGAATCAACAATCCTGACAAGACCAGGAGCACGACGGATGCTCCGAGTTCCGCAATCACCAGCGCGGATCTTGCTCGATGATTGCCCGTTCCTCCTGTGCGCACGCCCACGCGAAGCCCACTCAAGCCCGCATCCCTGCACGCCTGCAGTGCGGGAGAGACACCAAAAGCAATTACGGTAATCAGGGTCAGACCCAGAGCAAAGAGTAACGTCTGGGAGTCGACTGTAGGCACCTGCTGAACAGGAAGTGCGTTGGGCACCAATCGTGAGAGCAGTGGCAAGGCTGCTATGGCGACCGCGGTTGCGCTGGCGCCTCCGGCCAGCCCGAGAAGAAGGCTCTCGGTAAGGAGCTGGCGCAGAAGATTACGGCGGCTAGCGCCCAACGACAGGCGAATCGAGAGCTCTCTTTGCCGCGCCAGCGAGCGCGCCAGCAGAAGATTTGCCAGGTTAGCGCAGGCGATGACCAGCACACACAGTGCCGCTCCACACAAGCCCTTGAGCAGAAGGCGAGATTCAGTGGTGAGCTCATCGCGCAAGGCGATGACAGAGAAGTCGACCGCCTCGTTCTCTTTTGGATATTGCCGGCGCAGCCGGGCGGCGATCAGTAACAGTTCGCCTTGCGCCTGGGCGAGCGATACACCCGGCTTGAGCCGCCCGATTCCCGCCAAAAGATTGTCATTGCGGTCCTGGTAATTCGCTTCCTTGAATCGAAAAGGAGTCCAGAACTGTGTCTCGCGTGCGGGAAAACGAAAATCGTGTGGCATCACCCCAATGACTGTGTAGGGCTGATTGTCGAGCGATACGGGCTTGCCGACGATGGTTGGATCGCCTCCGAAGGCTGTCTGCCAGAGCGCATAGCTCAATACCACCGTGCCGGGGGCTCCCGCCTGGTCGTCCTTCTCGTTGAAGTAACGGCCAATCAGGGCCGGCCTTCCCAAGGTCGGAAAGAGATTCGCCAGTCACCGAGGCGCCTTCGATTCTTTGCGGCTCGCCCTGACCAACCAGGCTCATCGAGTTGCCGTTGTAAGCTGCCAAAGCGGTGAACGAAGTAGCTGGATGCGATCACATCGCGATAGTTGGCCGGAGAAAGTTCCATCCTGGAGTAGCCCGCGTGCCTTTCCCAAACTTTCATCAGGCGTTCCGGCTGGGGAAAGGGCAGCGGCCTTACCAACACAAAATTCGCCAGGGTAAACACGGCAACATTGGCGCCGATGCCGATGGTGATCAGTAGAATCGCCGTCAGGGTGAATCCAGGGGAGCCAAGCAGTGAGCGCACGGAGTGAAACAGGTCCCGCCGGGCGATTTCCCAATGGACCATGGCCGCGTTGAATACGATCTCGGCACACTGCAGAAAGCCAGAGCCCGCATCTCGCGCGCCATTCCGCTGCTGCGGCCAAGCTCCAGCGCGAAGATGGCGCTCATCTCGTTGCCGTATTCCGCCCGGAACGAGGAGGGATAAAGATGGAGAAGCAATCGATAGAAGTTCATTAGGTTGTCCTGGGCGCGACTCCGCACAAACGCGCCATTTTGAGTAGATCGCGCAGGCGTCCCGCTTCTGCCTCTGCGACCGCTTTTCCCAACGGCGTGATGCGGTAGTATCTGCGGCGTTCATCGTCCATCTCGGGCGCAGGCCTGTTCCGCGTCTCCGTAATCAGGCCGGATTCCAGCATCCGCTGAATAGAACGGTAGAGTGTGCCTGCACTCAGCTTCAGTTCTCCCTGGGTGCGCCGGGCTACTTCGAGAATGATCGCGTAGCCATGCCGCTCTTCATCCGTCAGCGACAGAAGAATATGAAAGGTTGTCGGTTGCAGGGGAAGGAGAGACGTGACGCGTGCATCAGCCATGCCGCGATACTATATGCGATCTGGCTATATGTGCAAGGAGTATATGTGGGTCGCGACTGGGCTGCCGGTCCAGGTTGCGCATTCGAAGGATCAACCTCAAAATGGGTGCGATGCGAAAACCTCGTCCCAATACAGCCTTTCTGCCGCCGGACGACAGGATTTTCCCCATAAAGCAGCGCAAGGCCGTCCCTTATAAGTTTGTGCTGGATGCCCTCGCTGACCTTCCCACCGAATCCCGCACCATGTTCGGCTGTCTCGCTATCTATTTGGGAGACAAGATTGTGCTCATCCTTCGCGACCGGCGGGACCCTCCTGCGGACAACGGTGTATGGCTTGCCACCACGGAGGAGCACCACGAAAGCCTGGCTCGCGAGTTCCCAAGCATGCGATCCATTCAGTTATTTGGGAAGGAAGTGACCGGTTGGCAGGTTCTTCCCGCCGACGCCCCGGACTTCGAGCAAGCAGCACTGCACGCTTGTGACCTGATCCTCGCACGGGATCCTCGTATCGGCAAAGTGCCGAAATCCCGGAAAAAATCAAGCGCCAAAGCCCCCGCTAAGACAAAGCGACGTAGCTAGTCCGCTCCAGACTTGTGTCTGCCGCCACTCATTTGTCCGGCTGCTATACTTTAACTAACTGGTTAATCAATGGAGAGCAAAGCTTCCAATTTGAATCGCGCCGATCGCACGCGAAAAAACATCCTGCGCGCGGCCATTCGCGAGTTCAGTGAGCACGGCCTGGCGGGCGCGCGTACCGATGCCATCGCAGAATCGGCCAAGGTCAATAAGGCACTTCTCTACTACTACTTCAAGAGCAAGAGCGGCCTCTACGCGGCAGCGCTCGAAGAGGCCTCGGCTGCGGTGGTAGAGCGCGCTCTCTCCGTTCTTGACCCCGCACGCAGCGCGGGCGACCGCCTGCTAAGGACAGCGTTGAATCACTTCGACCGGATTCTCACCCAGCGCGAATTCCAAAGTCTGATGCAGCAGGAGATGGTTCGCTTGCGGCGCGGCCAGAGCGAATCCGTGCCACTACTGGCGAAGCACGTCTTTAAACCCCTGATGGAAAAGCTGCAGGAAGTTGTCCAGGAGGGGATCGAGACCGGAGAACTGTGCCCAGTGGATTGGCTGCAGGTGGTCTATTCCGCGCTGGGCGCAAACGTTTTTTATTTTCTGAGTGCGCCCATGATGCGGCTCACGCTGTCCTTCGACCCGCTCGAAAAAACCGCGATCGAATGCCGCCGCAAGGCCGCAGTGCAATTTCTCGGCAACGCACTTTTTGTCGACCGCGCTCACGGAGCGAATCTGGCCAGGCGGGTCCTTGCCGATATGCCCATGCCTAAGGTCAGGAACCCTCGAGTTTGGAGAAAGTGTTTATGAATGCACGCAACCGGGTCTTTATCCTGCTCGGAGTTCTGCTGGTCATCGCGCTCTGCTGGTATTTCTTCACCGCCCAGCGGTCGGACGATCTGCAGCTCATCGGCACGGTAGATGCCAATGAAGTGATCATCAGCTCGCGTATCCCGGGCAGGATCCAGACCCTTACCGTCGATGAAGGCGACGACGTGCGCGCCGGGCAACTGATCGCCACCATTCAAAGTGACGATCTGGAGGCGGCCCGGCAGGCTGCTGAGGCGACCGCGGCCAGTCAAAAATTCAAGCTGCAGGGAGCCAGCGACACCGAGCGGCAGACAAAAGGTGACACCTCAAGCCAGGTGACGAATGCCGAAGCGCAACTGCGCAGTACGCAGGCCGCCCTGGTACAGGCGCAGGCACAGTACGAGCATCAGAACGCCGATACATCGCGTACGGTCGCATTGGCGGCACAAGGCATCATGAGCTACCAGTCGCGCGATGAAGCGGCCACGGCGCTGCACGCCGCACAAGCGGCGGTCGACTCCGCCAAGGCGAATGTCGCGGCCGCGCAAGCATCTCTGAAAGTCGCGGTAGCGAACACCATCCAAGCCCAGGCGGCTGCCAAGACGGTCTCTGCGACGCGTGGTGATATGGAGAATGCGCGAGCCCTGCTGGAGCAGGCGCAGGTTCAACTGGATTATGCGCGGGTGCTGTCGCCGATCTCCGGCAAGGTCAACGTGAGAGCGGCGCGGCAAGGCGAGGTGGTTGCGGCTGGAACGCCGATCGTAACCATCACGGATTTGACGCAGACCTGGGTCTATGCGCCCCTTCCCGAGACCGAGGCAGACTCCGTGCAGCTCGGGGATAGCCTGCGAGTCGTGATGCCGAGCGGCGCCACGATTCAAGGCAAGGTGATCGCCAAATCCGCAGAAGCGGACTTTGCCACGCAACGCGACGTGAGCCGCCGTAAACGGGACATCAAGACAATCCGCCTGAAGCTCCTGATAGACAACCCCGGCATGCGTTACGTGCCGGGAATGCTGGCTGAAGTCTATATCCCGAAGGACAAGCTGGTGGCGCGATGAATGCCGGCAAGCCGCAGCCGGCGATCGTTGTCGAAAACATCGTCAAGCGCTACGGTGATTTCGAAGCCGTCGCCGGCATCACCTTCGAGGTCGCCGAAGGCGAGATCTTCGGCCTGCTGGGGCCAAACGGCGCCGGCAAAAGCACGCTCATCCGCATGATGACAACGCTGCTGCCGGTCACCGCAGGGAAGGCGATCATCGCCGGCCATGACGTCTCGCGCGAGCCCGATGCAGTCAGGCGCGCCATCGGTGTCATCCCTCAGGCACTTACCAGCGACATCGATCTTACGGTCGAAGAAAATCTCTCCATCTATGCCAAGCTCTATGAGGTTCCCAAAGCGGAACGCGAGCGCAATATCAACGATCTGCTGCAGGCGGTCGATCTGCTCAAGTGGCGCAACGCACAGACCAAGACGCTCTCCGGCGGAATGCGGCGTCGCCTCGAGATCGCGCGCGGCCTGATTCATAATCCGCGTATCTTTTTTCTCGACGAACCGACTACCGGGCTCGATCCGGTTTCACGCGTGGCCGTGTGGGAGATGCTCAACCACCTCAAGAACACCCGCAATCTCACCATGCTGATTACTACCCACTATATGGACGAAGCCGATCGCCTGTGCGACCGCATCGCGATCGTCGACCACGGAAAGCTGGTAGCGCTCGATACCCCTATGGCGCTCAAAGAAAGTGTTCCCGGGGACAACGTGGTCGAGGTGCATTTTACCCATGAATCTCCGCAATGGTCTGAGCGGCTGGAGCAGCTGGCAGGTGTGACCGCTGTCGAATCCAAGAGCGCCGGCATGTACAGGCTGCTCACCTCCAACGGCTCGCTCACCACCACCCAGTTAGTGGAGATGGTGAACAAAAATGGCGAAACCATCAAGTCATTGACCGTCCAGAACACCACGCTCGATGACGTCTTCGTGCACTACACGGGGCGCGCGCTTCGTGATGAACAGGTCAAGGCGCTGGGCTTCGTCATGCCGCCGCGCCCAGGGGCGCAACCATGAAACGAATGATGGCAATTGTGGAACGAGAGATGCGGAAGTTCTTCCGCTCACCGACGTTGATGATCATGTCGATGGCGCTTCCGCTGGTCCAACTGGTCATCCTGGGCAACGCCTTCGGGGGCAAGATTCGCGGCGCCCGGATGGGCGTGGTCGATTACGACCGGGGCTCGCAGGCGCTCAAGATCGAAGAGGCCTTCAATTCCATCGCCGTCAATATCCGCACCTTCACCACCGTGGCCTATAACGATGAACAAAGAGGCCAGGGAAGACGTGCGCACGGGCAAGATCGACGGAGCAGTGATTATCCCGGCGCAGTATTCGCGGCGTGTACTGGCCGGCGATTCTCCGGCCATCGGCCTGGTGGTCGACAACAGCGACCAGACCATGAGCAGCAGCCTGGAAGCAGAGATGCAATCGCTGGTCGACGCCTTGAATGCACCCGTCATTCAACAGAAGGTGGTGCAGCAGATCGCGCTTCAGATCGTCGAACTCTATCCCTATGTCGAGTACATGAAGTATCTGCTCGCCGGCTCCGTGGCGCTCGCGATGTATGTGGCCGTGATGATCGGCGGCGGCATGCTGTATATCGACGACAAAGCACGGGGCGTGCATGAAGGCTATCTGGTGACCCCCATCACCAGTCTCGAACTGGTGATGGGACTGAACCTCGCCGGCACCATCAAGGCTGTGTTGTCGGGCATCTGCATCACCGTCATTGGCTCCCTGCTGGCCGGCCTGGGCGTCATCTTTAACCCGGAATCCGCTCTCCTGCTCTTGTTGCTCATCATCGCAACCTCCATGGCGTTTAACGGCATGATGTTTCTGATGATGGTGCGGGTCGAGGATCCCCTGGTGCCGCGCATGATGTTTGGAGTACTGAATACGCTCCTCTTCTTTCCCAGCGGAGCAATCTCTCCCGTCTCAGGATTGCCAAAGTGGCTGCAGGTAATCGCGCACCTCGATCCCTTTACTTACGCCGTACATGGTTTCAAGAGCATTCTTCTCAAAGATGGTGGCTTTACTGCGATCCGCATGGACCTGCTCTTCCTGTCCGGCTTTGGGATCGTTACCCTGTTGATTGCGACGCCCCTGTTTAAACGCACCCTTTAACGCATTTTCGCTAATACTGTGGTCCGGCGGGATCAGTTATGTGCGTCCATTCATCGGCGGAATGGCCGCGTTGAGTTCAGTTTCCTGGTCTACACCATTAGCAAAAATGCTGTAGCGAACTCACGTGTCGTAGGCGGATCCTGCAGCAAACGCGAGTGCTCATCCTTTCCCGGTGTTTTCCTCATGCCACGCCGAAGAACGCGATTGCCGCTCCAGACGTCATATCGTTTTCCAGCATCGCCGCGCTAGCGATCGCAACTCCTCTGTTCAAGGAAAACTTATAGAGAAAATGCTCTAGACAAGCCCTTGTCTATCGAACCTCCCGGCGATAAGATTCGTATCAACAGAAATCGCAATGGAAGAGGTCATGCAATCCAATGGGCAAGCGCACGCTAGACCGGCCTTCTGGACCCGTCAGTCTCAAGACGCTTGCGGCTTACCTTAATCTCGACCCGACCACGGTGTCGGTCGTCCTGAACGACGTGCCTGGACGCTCCATTCCTGAAGCAACGCGGGAGCGAATCCGCAAGGCAGCGCTGAAATTCAACTACCAGCCCAGTTTCCTCGCCCGATCCTTGAGAAATCGCCGCACTATGACGATCGGCATCCTGGTTCCGGTGCTTGCCGACGGATATCACGCGGAAGTGATGACCGGAATTGGAGATAGGCTGCTCGAGGAAAAGTATTTCTACTTCATCGCCCATCATCGGCACCGGACCGATCTTATCGAGCAGTATCCTCGCATGCTCATCAGCCGTGGCGCGGAGGGGTTGATTACGATCGATACCAACCTGGTAGCCAAGCTGCCTCTGCCGGTGGTTGCCATCGCCGGTCACCGGCGCGTGAACGGAGTTACCAACGTAGTCCTCGACCATCATCGGGCCGCGGAGCTATCGCTTCGTCATCTTTACGGTTTGGGTCATCGCACCATTGCATTCATGCGCGGGCAGCCGTATAGCTCCGATTCCGATGCGAGATGGCAAGGCATCGTCCTGGTGGCACAGGATCTTGGCCTCGTGATCCGCCCGGAATTGACGATCCAGCTCGAAAAAGACCTGACATCGCCGGAACTGGGCTATCCGGTAGTTAAGCAGCTACTGGCTCACCATCGCAGCTTTACCGCGGTTCTCTCTTTCAACGATATTGCTGCCATAGGCTGCATTCGTGCACTCCATGATGTAGGCTTACGAGTACCTCAGGATGTATCTGTGGTTGGATTCGACGATATTAAAGAAGCAGCCTTCCAGACACCGAGCCTCACGACCATTCGCCAGCCTCTTCACCAGATGGGAGCCTTGGCGGTCCAGACATTGCTCGAACAACTCCGCCCTTCGGACAACCGCGAGCATCCGCAAATAGCCGTGGCGCCTGAGTTGATCGTCCGCGAATCAACCGGCCCAGCCAGGAGAAGGCTTAGCAAAAACGGTAAGGCCAAAAGCTAATCTCTAATATCCAACCTCAGTCCTACAGTGAGAGCTGTGTCCCTGGCGGGACAGAGTTTACAAATGCGGGTTCTCACGCGCACAACTACACCCAAGATTTGAATAATAAAAAATACGGGGTACCAGAAATCCTGGTACCCCGGAGGACCTACTACAAGGTAGGGTGTGCTAAAACGTTACGTGCGCACTGAGCTGCACCGTACGGCCGGGATCAGTCAGGGCTCGTGATCGTTGACGTACCTGTCGCAATCGCACCGTATCCACTGCATCCAGCAGTCAACGCTGCCGGATGATGGGCAAACCGTGAGTTGCGTGTTAGGCAAACTAGAAGCCTGGATGGT
This sequence comes from uncultured Acidobacteriaceae bacterium, assembly GCA_963746595.1. Lineage (GTDB taxonomy): Bacteria > Acidobacteriota > Terriglobia > Terriglobales > Acidobacteriaceae > PALSA-350. The sequence goes on along the minus strand of CAVVBS010000001.1, from coordinate 344,610 downwards.
TGAAGGCATTGTTCGCGTCGGCGCGCATCTCTAATTGGATCCCTTCCGTGAAGTGCGAACGTTTTGCCGAGTGAAAGGTTGACCCGCTCGAACGCAGGTCCGGTCAGTCTGATTCCGGCGCTCGTCGCCGAAGGTTCCAGGGGCTGGGGCGGCAAAGGCAGCCTCATTGAACCACTGGTTCGGACCGCGGTTTTGCAGCTTAGGGTTGCCGATCACGTTGGGAAACCATTGAAAATTATTGCCACCCAGCGAGTACGAGTTAGTGCCGCTCGCCATGATTGCGCATAAAGGGCTGACCGCTCTGAACAATGATCGTGGTGGCAAGCTGCCAACCGCCGACGACTTCATCGAGCAGGGTGTTGTTGTTCAGGAACTGCCTGTTTCTCCCGAACGGCAACTCGTAAATGGCATAGCCCCTGAATGCGTTTCTAATATCGAAGTTGGAGTTCCCATAGTTCGCAGAAGGAACAAAGGAGTTCTGGATGAACTGGTCGCCTCCATGGCTTCCCCAACCGGCAGAGTCCATATCATCCAGGAAGTGGGACCAGACGTAGCTGAACTGAAGATTGAGACCCTGGCTCATGCGTTTTTCGATGATGGCCTGCAGCGAGTTGTAGTTTGAGATTGCATTCTCGTTCGCTGGAGTGCCGGAGGTATTGAGCGATCCAAATTGGGGGAAGGGCCGCGATCCCTGATCGTTGGCTGAGAGCAGGTTCTCCGGTACCTGGTTGATGTCAACCGGGAAGGGAAGGTTATGACCATGGGTTGCCACATACTTGAGAGAAGCCACAAAGTTGGTACTCAGTTGGCGTTGTACCTGGAGGTTCCACTGATAGGAGCCGCCGACAGGTTCGTGGTACGCGTTGTAGTTGAAGCTCTGTCCGTTGTATGCGCCGGGAGCGGTCGAGTTTGATACATACGGAAGGTTCGACCCGGATCCGGAGTAAGCTAACCACCGGAGTTATGCCGTTTGTCTCATCGGTAACGCTGCCCTTTGATCCAAAAGCCTGACCCATTCCGCCGCCGTATTGGTCGTTACTCCAGTTATAGGAAAAGAGGCCAAAGCCGCCTCCTATCGTGGTCACCGGATTGAGCAGGTAGGAGAATCCAACCCGGGGGAGAAAGGTGTCGTAGACGGGTTTTTGCAGGTGTGTGCGGCCATTTGCATGGGTAGATCCGAACCAGATGGCGCCCAGGGTATTCGATACCGGGTTTTGCACGGTCGGATCGAATGAGGCCTCATTGCCCTTGACCTCGCTCCATCCGGTCTGTATCTGGTAGCGCAGGCCGAGATTCAGGGTCAGGTTGGGACGGATCTTGTAATCATCCTGAACAAACATCTGCGGAAGCTTCTCGCGGCCGCCATACTCCGGCGTTACCCCCGCATTCCAGTTCTGCGTCTGTCCCAAGAAGGAAGTCCGCATAGGGCGCACCACTTGTCGTGCTGCCGACAAATTGCGATGTATATTGGCCGGTAAAGCTCAACTGTCCCGGCATTAATATTGCCCCAGGCCGTGGAGTTGTTCTGATAAATCAGAAACTCGCCACCGAAATGCAGGACGTGTTTCCCGACGATCATGGTAACTACATCGGATGGAGCGAACGCATGCTCCTTGTAGACCGCATTGATCTGCGAGGACAGTACGGTATTGTCATTGAAGCTGTTGAAATTTGTGATGTTGATGGTGGGGAAGTTATCCGCCTTGGCGAACTGCCATCCAAGCTTGGCCGGGTATCCCCCGTTGAGCGTATAGGGCACAAAAAAGTTAAGCTGGTTGGTATAGCCCAACCGCGCCTCGTTGGTCACGCGCGGGGATATGCTCCACACGTCCGTCACTTGACTGTTGATCCTGCTCACATCACCGCTCTGGCAGCCGATAGGGCAGCCTCCCCAGCCGAAACTTTTGCCTGGATTATTTCCTTCTGTCACCGAGCCGTTGATCTTGTTGGTAGGGGTAACGTTGTAATCCAAACGCCCGAAAAACTTGGTGAACGGATTGATATTCGGAGCAGTATAGGTGTAGTTGTTGATCGCTTGTCCGTTGGAGACGGTCCCGGCTGTGTTGGGAGCAGGGAAATAAGCCTGTGTAGCCTTGGAGACGGCATCGAACCGGTCAGCGGGAATCACGTTTCCCGGGAAAGCCGTGCGGCTGATGCAAGGGCATGTGGTCGGAGAGCTCGCCCCTGGATAGGTGTACGTGCCTGTCTGCTGGATCACGGTCGTGGTCGCAGGGTCATAGATGGTGGGCAGCCCGGCAAAATTGCCGGCTCAGTTCGGCAGCTGTGGGGACGGTGATAGAAGCTCGCTGCGTTGCCTCCGTTATCGATGATGTGATCGTAGTTGAAGAAGAAGAAGAACTTGTTCCTGATGATCGGGCCGCCGACCGTACCGCCAAACTCGTGGAAGTGGATGATCGGCGTCGGCGTATTCGCGCCGAAGGTGTAATTGTTCGCGTTCAGTGCTGTGTTTTGGAAGTACTCGTACGCCGAACCATGAAAACGATCGGAGCCGCCCTTGCTGATCTGGTTGTAGAGAATGCCGCCCACGCCGTACTGCGCAGAAAAGGCGGAGCTGCTGGTCTGCACCTCCTGAATATCCTCCTGGACAGTGATATCGGAGTTCGCGCTTGCCGGCAGAGTGGTTTCCGCTCCATCTGCGAGTACCGTGCTGAAGGGCAAGTTGCCGTTCACGGACAGCATGGTGCCATTGGAAGTACCTGAACCCACGACTCCCTGGTTCCCCATCGGAGCACCAGCGGCCCCTGCCTGCAGAATATTGAAGCTTGACCAATCCTGCCCAATCGAGCTTACCTGTGGCAGCTGCGACAGGGTCTCCGAGTTGAGGGTGGTGCGTTATCGCTCCGTTCTCTGTATTCAGCAGGGGAACATCGGTATTCACAACCACCTGCGTGCTCACGGTACCCACTGCCAACTGGGCATTGACGGTTGTGGGTCCAACGGGGACCGTGATCGAAGACCGGACTAGCGTGCTAAAGCCTTGTCTCTGGAGAAGGTGAGCTTGTAGTTGCCGGCAACAATGGAAGACGTGTCGTATACGCCGGAATCATTTGTGGTGTAGTCCTTCGTAATCCCGGTGTCAATGTTTATAACCGTCACCGTTGCACCCGGCACCGCAGCGCCTGTAGTGTCGGTTACAGTACCGCTGATGTCGCCTTGGTTTACTGCTTGCCCGAAAGCTGCTGCGAATGATCCTGTGAGAAGAACTCCGACCAGTAAGGCCAATCGTCCTGGTTTCATACCTACCTCCAAAAAATTGTTGCCGCTATATATAGTCTTGGTTCTCGTACATCGTCTTCGCGCGAGAATTCAATAAGACAAACGGTTGTCTATCGCCACCTTGGCGCGCGCGAGCAATATAACAGGATGCCGCCTAAAGTTGTCAAGGATTATCTTGCACCCGTTAAAAGTGTGTAAGTTACAGGACAACCGTGTGTCTTAAGGAGAAAAACCAATTATCCGATCTCGGAGATAGCCACTTTCGGGGTCCGGCTCGCATAGAACGGGGCCCCGCTATTCAGTAACCCAAGGCGGGTATTTGGGTCCAAGCCTTTCTCTGGTACGGTATGGCGCGGTATCATTCCTAGGCGATGTGCGTAAAAAAAAACTCTGTACCCTGTTGCTGGCATCCCTCCCCACCCTCCCCCTCCTGGCCCAGGCATGCCGGCTAACAACCAGGACCAGATTGCTGCGCATTCCCGGCTGGCCCAGCAATACCTGAACCAGCGGCGGCCCGACCTCGCCATTCCGGAACTCCAGGCGCTTGTCTCCCTGGAACCGCGAAACTTGGATGCTCAGGCCAACCTTGGGGTTCTGCTCTTCTTTCAGGGCGACTATGTCAAGGCTGAGCCCCATCTGCGCGCGGCCCTGGAGATGCAGCCGAACCTGACGAAAATTCAAGCCCTGCTGGGTATGGCGGAGAAGCGCACCGGCCAGATCGCAAACGCACGTACCCACCTGGAGAACATCGTTTGCCGCCGTCGACGAAACAAAATTAAAAGTGCAAATTGGCATGGAACTCGTTGAGCTGTATACAGCTAGCCAGGAACTGGATAAGGCCAGTGCGGTGGTGAACGCCATGCGCCAGGCCGACCCGGCCAACCCGGCGGTGCTCTACGCTGCCTATCGCGTGTATTCCGACCTCTCCGGGGAAGCCATGCTAAGCCTGGCACTGGCAGCCCCGGATTCAGCCCAGATGCATCAGGTGATGGCGCATGAAGAGGCAAGGCAAGGCAACAACGCCGGTGCTCGCGTGCAATTCCAGAAGGCCCTCGAAATCGACCCCAAACTGCCCGGCATCCACTTTGAAATCGGAGAATTGCTGAGCCTCTCTGAGGATCCAAAGACTCAAGGCGGAAGCGGAACCGGAGTACAAGGCGGCGATCGCCGAGAACTCCCTGGACGAAAAGGCGGAAACCAAGCTGGGGGATTTGGCCAGCCGCAAAGGAGATTCTGCCCAGGCCCTGCAGTACTACAACACCGCGCTCCGTTTGCAGCCGCAAGATGCGGAGGCCAACTTCGGGTTAGCCAAAACCTTGATCGCGATGAACGAGCAGGCTCAGGCATTACCGATTCTTGAGCGCGCGGTCCAGCTTGAGCCCACCAACGCCGCTGCCCACTTTCGCCTAAGCACCATCTATCGTGAGATGGGGCGCACCGCTGACTCACAACACGAGGTCGAGGAGTACAAAAGATACAAGCTGATGAAGGAAAAGTTGGAGGCGGTCTTTAAAGAAATGCAGCTCCATCCGGCTGGACTGTCCACCGAGGAGGAGAGCAAGTAACGACCGTCAGCACCAGCCCAACGGAGATATGGATGACAAGAGCCCGCATGTTGCGAAAGCTGGCTCTTCTCTGCCTCTCGCTCGTAATCTTCTGCCCGCCTTGCGCCAGTGGAGCCCAACACCCTGCCCCCCAACCAGCCAAGCAGGCGCCTTCACCATCGCCCAACCCGCAAATCCCCCAACTGGTCGACATCACGCGCTCCACGAAGATCCAATTCGATCATCTGTCTTCTCCCGCGAAAAAGTACATCGTGGAGTCGATGAGCGGTGGAGTGGCGCTCATCGACTATGATCGCGACGGCTGGCCCGACATTTACTTCACCAATGCCCCCGGGATCGACATGGCGCTAGCCGGCCGCAAAGCGCGCAGTGCGCTCTTCCATAACAACCACGATGGCACGTTTACGGATGTCACGGAAAAGGCCGGTGTCGGCTATCCCTGTTGGGCTATGGGCGCGTCCATTGGAGACTTTGACAATGACGGCTGGCCCGATCTGTTGGTCACCTGCTTCGGCGGGATTGTCCTCTACCACAACAACCACGATGGCACGTTCAGCAACGTAACCGCTGCGGCGGGCCTGGACAAGGATTCCGGTTGGGCGACGGGTGCGGCTTTTGGTGACTACGACGGCGATGGCTGGCCAGACCTCTTTGTCGCGCATTACGTGGATTTAGACCTTAAGGATCTCCCGGAATTCGGTTCCAAGCAGACCTGTCAGTACCATGGCATAGCCGTACAGTGTGGTCCCCGAGGCCTGAAGGGATCCCCTGACGCGCTTTATCACAACAACGGCAATGGAACCTTCACCGACGTTTCGAAAGCGGCCGGGGTGGACGATGCCCAGAAGTTTTTTGGGCTGACGGCCATCTGGTGCGATTTCAACAAGGATGGACGGCTCGATCTGTTTGTAGCCAATGATGGAGAGCCCAACTACCTTTATCGTAACGACGGTAACGGCCACTTTACCGACGTCGCGCTTGACGCCGGAGTCGCCGTAAACGTCGACGGCAGCGAACAGGCCAACATGGGCGTCGCGCTCGGTGACTATGAACACAAGGGCCTGTTCTCGCTCGCCATCACTCACTTCAGCGAGGAGTACGCTGCTCTGTACCGTAACAACGGCGCCCTCAGTTTTACCGATGTCTCCTACGCCTCCGGTATTGCTCGTAGCACAACGTCGTACGTGGGATGGGGAGATGCTTTCTTCGATCTGGATAACGATGGCTGGCCTGATCTGATCATGGTCAACGGGCACGTCTATCCGCAGGTGGATACGAAGGACATCGGCACCACCTTTCGCGAGCCGAAGCTCCTCTATCTCAACCAACACGACGGCACATTCCGCGACATAAGCAAGCTTGCCGGTCCAGCGATTCAGATACCACAGGTAAGCCGCGGCCTCGCGGTTGGCGACCTGTTCAATGATGGGCACCTGGAGATCGTGATTGAGAACCTCGAAGGCGAACCCATGATCTTGCAGACGCAGGGAGGACCTCGCAACCATTGGGTCAGCTTCGAACTGGAGGGGTCGAAAGGCAACCGGCTTGCCCTCAATGCCCGGCTACGCGCGACTGCAGGCGACCTTGTACAGGAAGATCAGGTCCAGAGCGGGGGAAGCTACCTCTCCCAGAGCGATCTGAGGATTCACTTTGGCTTGGGGGCACACGAAAAGGTGGATAAACTCGAGATTTTTTGGCCCTCGGGAAAGGTGGAAACGTTGAGCAATCTGGGGGCAGATCACTTCTACATCCTGAAAGAAGGCGAAGGGATTCTTCCCGTGCGCAATGGCGCTGCGGGGCAGCCGCGAGGTGCGGGCGGCCCCTGACCCGACGGCCGTGCAGGTGAGTGCCGGCAAAGTATCTAGACAAACTATTGTTTAGAAGTGCCGCGGCTGTTATTTTTATAGCCTAATCGGCACTTGCACGAACGAGGTTACTCGAGCGATGGGAAAGCGCACGCGCGACGATAGCCAGCGTCCTGGACCCGTCAGCCTCAAGACTCTTGCGGCTTATCTCAATCTTGATCCGACGACCATATCGGTCGTTCTGAACGATGTTCCAGGACGCTCCATTCCCGAAGCTACGCGGGAGCGAATCCGCAAGGCGGCGCTCAAATTCAACTACGAGCCCAGCTTCCTTGCACGATCCTTGAGAAATCGCCGCACCATGACCATCGGTATCTTGGTTCCTGTCCTCGCCGACGGCTACCACGCAGAGGTAATGACGGGGATTGGAGACGGCTTCTCGACGAAAAGTACTTCTATTTCATCGCCCATCACCGGCACCGGCCCGACCTGATCGAGCAGTATCCCCGCATGCTCATCAGCCGGGGTGCGGAGGGTCTGATAGCGATCGACACCAATTTGGTTCACAAGATTCCGCTGCCGGTAGTTGCGATCGCCGGCCACAAACGTATGAGCGGAGTTACGAACGTCGTGCTCGATCATCGCCGCGCTGCGGAATTATCCCTTTGTCATCTGTACAACCTCGGGCACCGTACGATCGCCTTCATGCGCGGGCAGCCTTACAGCTCCGATTCCGACGCAAGGTGGCAAGGCATCGTTCAGGTGGCGCAAGATCTTGGCCTCGCTATCCGGCCGGAATTGACCATCCAGCTGGAAAAGGACTTGACGTCACCTGAGCTGGGTTACCCCGTCGTTGAGCAGCTCCTGACTCACCATCGCAGCTTTACCGCGGTTCTCTCGTTCAACGACGTGGCAGCCATCGGTTGTATTCGTGCACTCCATGATTCCGGGTTAAGGGTTCCACAGGATGTCTCTGTAGTGGGCTTCGACGACATCAAGGAAGCAGCATTCCAGACTCCGAGTCTGACTACGATTCGCCAACCCCTTCATCACATGGGCGAACTGGCCGTCGAACTACTACTGCAACAACTCCGCCCATCGGAGACCAAGGCTCCGCCACAGGTAGCGGTCGAGCCTGAACTGATTGTCCGCGAATCGACCAGCCCCTCGCGGCAAAAATTGCGCAAGGCAGCTTCGCCAAGATCCGCCAAATAATCTGTCCAACATCGTTAGGGGTGGGAGCTTAACCCGGTACGGCGACCTATCAGCCCGCGTGCGGTCAAATCACGAGCTCCAACAACAGCGGCTTTCTGATCGAGAACCCAAGGACCCGCTCGACTTGGCAGATTGCGCACATGACGCTCCCCTGGCGAACGTTGGCCTTGCGCACAAGCACAGCCCGGTGAATGGAAGCGGATGTTCCCTGATATGTAGTGCAGGCAATACCTTACCGCGAAGTTGCGCAGTATCCACTCTGAGATCGCTCGCCAGATACGGAACGATTGAACAGACAGTGAACAAGGCTTCCGCATCTATCCCGTGCACGCTCTGACAGGCGAAAAAACGCGTATTCTGGATTCCCAAGGATTGATCACCGAGGGAGAAGCCATGAAACTAACGGAAGAGCCCGAAGTAGTAACCTGGCCTCAAACGCATTATGTCTTTGTGGAGAAAGTAGGACCGTTCCAAACAAATGCGCCCCAGGCTTGGCAGAACCTACATGCATTCGTCCCCACGATCGCCGAGCATAATCAGATCACGGGATACATGAGCCTCTACAAAATGGGGCCGATGATATACCGGGCTGGAGTCTCGGTCGCCGCCCATCCTGCAGTGTTGCCCGAAGGCCTCGGCTATACCCAATTCAGCGGGGGCAAGTTCAGCCGCTTTGTCTTGACTGGTCCTTACTCGGACCTGGGTGCCGGCCAGCGGCCGGGTGATGCAGATTATTTCCGAGACCAAGCTCCCGCTACGGGATGACTACTTCATTGAGAACTACCGGAACGATCCGAGAACGACACCGGAAGCAGAATTGATCACCGAGATCCTGGTCCCCACGGTTTAGATCAGCAGAGGCGTTGCCGATCAAGAGCTGTGCCCGGCGCACTGCAGCACGCCGAGGTATGCGCTCCACGGGCCCACAGCTTCGCGATACTGGTGGGCCATGACCCTCGAGATCTGATGCAAATGAGTTAAATCGTGCGTTGCCCAGGTGGCCAGCAGCTCTGACAGGGTAACGACTCCAAGGGCAGGATGTCGGCCACGCAGTTGAAGGTCTGCGCGCTGCAGATGTAAGGCCCGCAGTTGCCCCAGGTTCTCTGATCGCAAGTGAGCAAATTCATCCAGCAACTGCCCCAGGGACTTACCCTGCGTTTCTCGAGCCATTCCCCAGCGATCAAAAGGCGCAAACGCCTGGGCCTCTCCAAACTGCAGCACCATCCTGACCCGTGGCATCCAATCCGTGCGTTCGGCGTGAATCAGATGGCCCACCACGTCGAACGCGCTCCAGGTGTTTTCGCCTTCATTTCGCGACGTCCACATTTCCGGCAGGTCACGCAGAAGCGCATTGAGGGCGCCGGGGGTGCGGGTGAGAAGTGAAAGTGTGTTCTGCAAATCATGTTCCATCTGTTTCCTCAATTTCTCGGCAGGCAAGTTCCCTAAAGAACTCATCCGCCGGAGAAGACGATTCGTCACCCCAAAACTTCATCATTTGCGACTATAAATGGGGTCGAGAGCTACTCCATTTTCGTAGTTCCGTAATGAACGGTCAGGCGTCCATTGATTGTGACATTGACATGCCATCAGAGGTAGCCGATGAAGACGAAGAGATTTGCTGCAGGGGCTCGCGGCGTTGGTTCCTGCGTCCTCTGTGTTGACACACTACACAGCGTTTGCGGCTCCATTGCGCAAAAAGGTGAAGATCACCGATTTGAAAGTGCTGGTCGTCGGCAAGCCTGGAGGCAATACCCTCGTTCGCATCGATACCGACGCGGGCATCACTGGATACGGTGAGGCCTATTGGGGATTTGGCATCAAAGACGTGATGCTGGGATATCTGCGAGATGCGGTCATGGGCCAGGACCCCTTGGACATCGACCCGCTATACACCGAGATGATCCTGCGTACCGGGGGTGCCGGCGCGATTGGTGGTGTAACCATCACCGCGATCAGCGGGGTTGAGATTGCGCTTTGGGATCTCGCCGGAAAGCTTCTCGGAGTGCCTGTCTGCAAGCTGTTGGGCGGCCAATACCGCAGCGGCGTGCGCGCCTACCTCACCACCAGCCCGACGGATTTTCTTGACCCTGCTTCCTGCCGCGAGTGGGCGGCCATGGTCAAGGAACACCGCTACGGCTTTGAAGCGGTAAAGACCGATATTCGGCGCGCGGGCGATCCCTACGGCCTTTTCCCCGCAGACGCCCGCTTTAACAGCCGCCAACTTAGCCTGCACGATTTGGAAATCAACGCCAAAGGCTTTGCTAACGTGCGCGAGGCGCTTGGCGACCGCTTCGAAATCGCAATCCACTGCCACTGGGAGCTGGACATGTCGGATGCGCTGAATCTGGCCCGCGCGGTTGCTCCCATTCAGCCTATGTGGCTTGAGGATCCCATGGATCCCGACTTCTCCGAGTCCTGGGTCAAGCTCACGGAAGAATCTCCTGTACCGATCCTTACTGGCGAGAACCTGTACACGCGGCGCGGCTTTATGCCGTTCATCGTTCACCAGGGCTGCAAGATCGTACAGATCGATATCCCAAAGTCCGGTGGGTTACTCGAATCGAAGAAGATTGCGGATCTGGCCGACATCTTCAACATTCCCGTGTCGGCGCACAATGCGATCGGTCCTCTGGGCGCGATTGCGTCGGCACATTGCGCAGCGGCCATCCGCGATTTCAAAGCGCACGAACTGGCCCTTAGCCCGCCGCTCGGGCTTCAGGCTTCCAAGACCCATGAACTTCCCTGGGGCTCTTACCAGGGCGACCCCTCGGTAACCTGGGAAAAATTTGTTCTGCACGACGGACCACTGGTCAAGGACGGCAGAATTCAAGTGCCGGATAAGCCGGGCCTGGGGGTGGAACCGAACCCTGACTACGTGCGCGCCCATCTGGCGCCAGGCGAGGTGTGGTGGGGCTAGTGAAGGCCGGCGTAGTCAAAGGTTTGGCTTGCGGAGCAGCGCCACCCCGGATGCAATCAAGCCGATCACCAGGAACGTAAGAGTGAAATTTCCCAATACAAAGCGGATGAGATCTGCCATTGCCAAGACCTCGAATGTCCTTCCAGGGGCTCAGGGCAGTACTGTGTCTATCGCCGATGCTGAAATACTCTAGCGCACTTTGCCCGCGGAATGCTCAAGAACAACATCGGAGAGCACGGCGGTATCCGTCGTGGCGGGTAAATGCGAGCAGAACCCCACGCCCACGTAAAACGGCTGGTCGAAGTGCAAGTTGATTGGAGGGCCAAGCTGGTGCATGGGTTCGCCCTGCAGGCTGACGAAGATCGCGATGGCATCGCCATGCTTTTCGATTCCGATGCGCTTGGCTTTGACCCCGGCGAGTGTGCCCCCGAAGCGATACTGCATGTCCTTGATGAACGCCCCTTTGTCCGGACGCCACGCCAGGTGGATCATGCCCACCCCGTGCTCGCCGATCATCGCTTCTTTGGAATCGTCTTCGAGGCTCTGGCGAATTATCAGGACCACTTTGCGGTCGCCGTACCCTTTCGGGTCAGGGAAGGTAACGTTCGCGGCTAGCGAAACATCGCTGGACATCTTCTTCCACAAAAAACGGAACTCATCGCGTGAGTACCAGATGTTGTAACCGGCAGAGTTGATGGTGTACTGCTTGGTCGCCGGATCATAGCTGGCGCTCCCCGGCACCACCGCGCTGCCGATATCCGATTGGCCCTGAAACACGCCGATCGGCGTATCAAAATTCGTGCTCGGCCGATGAAAATCCGCCGGTGGCGGGACCTGGACATGTGTAGGGGAGCCCGGCTGCGCCCATTCCGGCACGGCGGGCACTTGCGCATCCAGTGGGTGGTGTGCCGCGCACAGCAGCAGGACAAACATCGAGATTCGGCAAGAGCGCGAGATGGCGAAACGCGCGTGATATTCCATAGCAATGCACTCTAGCAGACTACGACAGGAGCATGGCTTGAATAGCGCTATCGGTCTAGGTCGAGACCAGTCCCGCAGAGCCCGCCCAGCCTGCCCCGGCGTGCCGTGGGAGCTTTTGGAAAGGGACGGATGAGAATCAGACTCGTCTCAAATTAGCTCTTTTTGACTCTGTCCATCCACACCCATGCCAAGGTAGGCGCCGCCCTTAGATTTGTCATCCCGACCGGAGCGTACCCGGATTTCCTGCTACGTGGCCCTCACCAACGGCCACGTGTGCGGCTTTCCGTAAAGAAAGCCGCATGAAGCTCGCCAACACGACCAACCTCGACAGGAAATCCGGGGTAGCGCAGTGGAGGGACCTGCGGTCAACTCTAAAAGCGGTGGCCTACCTTGGCATGGGTGGATGTGGATGGACAGAACACACCACTACAGCAACCAACCGATTTCGCTGAAGGTTTCTACTACTTCTGTGCTGGCGTGATCACGATGTTGCGGAAAGCGACGCGTCCTACTTCGGTGCCCTGGAGGTAGATGGGCCCGGGCAATCCCTCGTTACTGTCGAGAGCTCCACCTGTGATCCCAGGAATTTCCTTATGATCGATAACCGTCACGCCATTTTGAACGACTGTGACCGTGCGTCCGGCCAGGGTTATGTCGAAGCTCTGCCATTGATCGGCCTTGCGCGGCGGTTCGGGTATTGGGTCCAGGAATCCGTAAACTCCGCCTGTGTGATGGCTTGGAGGCTCCGCCGCTGATTCCGTTTCTATTTGCACCTCATAACGGCCCCGCAAGAAAACGCCGCTGTTCGAATTGTGTCCGGCATTGAACTCCAGGTGTAATTTAAAATCGAAGAACTTCGGAATACTGATCAGCTCTGATCCATGACCATTGCTCACCAGAGTTCCATCTACGACCTCCCAACTTTTCTTGCTGGGATCGCTTAACCTCCATCCCGCAAGATCTTTGCCGTTGAACAAATTGACTGGCCTGCCCCATTGAGGACTCGTTGTCTCGCTGAGAGCCGGAGCGTGCCGGCCAAGCAGTTGCCATGTGTGATGGGCATTCGTAACCGTTCCCACCAGTCGCCCTCCGGCCAGCTTGGCCTTGTACGTCGTGTCGGCATCAAAACCTGACTCGCCTTTGGGCGAAACGAATTCAAGTTCGCCGTTCTTCATAGCAGCTTGCTTGAGTGGCGTAGCGTGGTCGGTTGGGCCCACCAGGATTACCTTAAGCTGACCATCGTCGTCGGAGACCTCGATCCAGGATGGCAAATCCTTTGTAGTTCCTTTTAGCGTAAGGTCCCAGCGTCCAGAGAATGGTCCGCTAAGATCCTGAGCACTGAGATCAAATACGAGGGTGCAAATTCCGATTGCCACCATGAGCAGGGGTAAGACCCTCCTTCGCAGCCTCGTTACAGCGGATCGCCACATTGTTATCTCCTCTGCTTCACTTCAGCTTGCCACTTTGCACGAACGAAAGGAAATGCAATTCGCCTTTCGATTCATCTTTTAGGGCACCTTTGGCGTTCGATTGCACGCAGAAGATACAATGTGCCGAGCAGGAGAATCGAACCGATGGCTAAGCCCTACCTCTCGCGCCGCGAGTTTCTGCAGACCACCGCCGGCGTTGCAGGAGCTTCCTTGACCGGGAGCTCCATGTTTCTGGGTTCCAACCTTTCGGCTGCTGAGGCGCAAACCACTGCTCCCAGTGACCAAATTCGTTTTGCGATTGTCGGCGTCGGCATGGAGGGTTCCGGGCTGCTCACGACGGCAGTTAAACTGCAAGGCGTCGAGTGTGTAGCCGCCGCTGATCTCTATGACGGCCGTCATGAGTTGGCCACCGAAATCGTCGGCAAACCGATCAAGACAACTCGCCGTTACAAGGAGTTGCTGGACGACAAAGGGATCGATGCCATCATCGTGGCTGTCCCCGATTTTTGGCATAAGCAGGTAGTGGTCGATGCCCTGGCCGCAGGCAAAGACGTCTACTGCGAGAAACCCATGTCGCACAGTCCGGCCGATGGCCTGGCCATGGTCGCGGCGGCGAAAAAGACAGACCGCATCGTACAAGTAGGCGCGCAGCGGACCAGTTCCGTCCTGTGTGCCAAGGCCAAGGAGCTTTACCAGCAGGGCGCTATCGGCGAATTGAGCCTGGTCGAAGCCACCATGGGCAGAAACACTCCCAACGGCGCCTGGGAATATCCCCCTCCCCCGGACTTATCTCTCGCGAACCTGGATTGGGACACGTGGCTTTTGGACACGCCGAAACGGCCTCTCGATCCTAATCTGTTTGCGCGCTGGCGTTGTTGGAGAGAGTATGGCACCGGCGTTGCCGGAGACCTGCTCGTACATCTGATCAGCGGCATGCTGTTCGTGCTCGGCATCAACGAAGTTCCCAAGAAGGTGTCGACCTTTGGCGGCATTTACCGCTGGAAAGACGGGCGGGACATGCCCGATGTCCAAGCCGTTCTCTTCGAGTACGATAACGTTCCCGTGTACATGCGGCTAACGCTAGGCACAGAGTCGAACGAGGTTACCCGCTTCATGGGCTCGAAGGGGATCATCGAACTCCGCGGGACCAGCGTTACCCATATCCCGCAAACAGGCGTAGACGAATCCCCAAGCTACTACACAAGCTCCTACCCAGGCCCCCTCAGAGCTGCCTATGTCAAGCAGTGGCACGAGGAACATGACCCTCCCCCAGGCAAAGAGCCGACCCTCGAAACCCTAAGCTACGAAGGAGATGACTACGACGACCTGCGGCCGCATCTGTGGAAGTTCTTCCAGTCAGTTCGGTCACGCCAGCCGGTCGTCCAGGACGTGGTTTTCGGACACCATGCCGCGCTTGGCTGCCACCTTGCGAATGAATCGTATTTTCGAAAGACCCCTGTAGTTTGGGACAATGCTTCGCTGACCATTAAGTCAGCGTGCTGAGGTACAGAACTCGCTAAAAGCAAATCACCTATCAGTATGTATCGGAACCAGTTCCGAAGGGACGGCTGAGAGTCAGACTTGTCCAAATTAGTTTTTTTCGATTCTGTCCATCCACCTCCACTCATGCCAAGGTGTGCCACCACCCTCAACTTTGTCATCCCGCCTGCCCCGGCGTGCCGTGGGAGCGTACTCCGGATTTCCTACACGCTGCACCAACCAACGGCCACGTATGCGGCTTTCTTTAAGGAAAGCCGCACGAGGTTTACCGAAGCCACTAAGACTGACAGGAAATCCGGAGGTAGCCGAGAGCCTGCCCTGAGCGAAGTCGAATGGGGACCTGCTGTGCGCCCTTCCCTCTAACAACTCCCTACAGCTCCCTCCATCCATCTCCACTCATGCATGGGTCGAAGTGGATGAACGGAAGCACTGCCACAGCACCAACCCGATTTCGCTTGTCCACGTGCTCTTCCACGCATTCAGCCAGTTGCGCCGTCCAGAAGGCCATTTGACCGCTAATTTGGACAGCTCTGGCTGAGAGTAGCCCAGGACGAACCCGGATTTCCTGTGCAGCTTGGTGGAACCAAGGAGCCTCGTGCCGCTTTCCGTGAAGAAAACGCAAACGCAGACCTGGCGTCGGCGAATTCCGTTCGGTACAGATCGAGAAGATGCGTACCCGTGTGACCTGGACCTACTCGTTCAAGCTCAAGGGCGACATATTTCCTGGTAACTTCGGCGGCTTCGGCGGGTTCCTCTTCCGCGTGGGCTTTCTCGACCGGGATTACGCGGCGATGATGCGCAGTGTGCTGAACGGCTACAAAACCACCGCGGAGGGGCAACCTGCCAGCCCACCAAATCCGACGACCCACGTGAAACCAGGTGAGCTAGGGGGTTTGCTAACCTTGGGTACCGGATGCTTGATCCATCCCCTATTCCGTCCGAAGAGCCTGCATGGGATCGATGGAGGCGGCGCGGCGGGCCGGGATCAGCGCGGCGACGAGACCGCATACCGCAAGCAGGATACAGACCAACAGAATCGTGGCTGGATCGTGTTCGCCAACACCAAAGAGGAAGGCTTTGATGGCCCGCGTCGCGATCCATGAGCAGGCAAGTCCGGAGACCAGGCCTAGCCCCAACAGGAGCGCTGCTCTATTTAACACCAGCAGCATAACGTCCGTCCTCTGCGCGCCGAGGGCCATACGAATGCCCATTTCGCGGGTACGCCGGCTCACGGAATACGCCATGAGACCGTAGAGGCCGACCAACGCGAGCAATAGAGCGATAGCCGCAAAAACGGTGAGCAAGGAGGTTTGAAACCGGCGACGCGCGGTTGCCTCGGATACCAGGTCACCCATGGTCCGAACATCGCCAAAGGGCAGGCCGGGATCCAGAGACTTCAACGTCGATCGAAGCTCGGAAGCAACGGTGGAGCGTGGAAGCAGAGAGCGGACGGCGATATATGCGCCATTCAAATCGTAAGTCGGACCATACATCTGTGGCTGCGGGGTTTCTTCGAGGCTGGAGTGGCGCACATCGGCAACAACGCCGACAATGGTGCTCCAGTGGTTGTCCTCCTGTCTGATCCGCCCTCCGAGAGGGTTGCGATGGGCAAAATATACCTGGACAAATCGCTGGTTGATGATGATCGGTTTTCCTGCGTTGGAGTCGTCATCCTCGGTGAAGTAGCGTCCGGCGATCAGCGGAATGCTCATTGCTGCAAAGTACTGTGGTGTGACCCCGCGTCCTTCTGCCATTTGGTCTTTGCTGTTTGCGAAGCCATCTACCCAGATATAGCCTAGGCTTTCCGAGTTGCTAAGAGGCAGGTAACTCACTGCTCCCACCGCGCTAACGCCCGGAACAGCAGCGACCTTGCCAATAAAATTCTTGAAAAACGCACGACGCTGTTGCGGTTGGCTATAGCGCGGGTCCAACCCGATGTTCACGGTGATGGTGTTTTGCGAGAATCCCGTATCGACCGATTCGACATTGATATAGCTCCGAATCAGCAGACCGGCGCAGGCAAGCAGCACCACGACAAGCGCCGCTTCCACCACGATCAGGATGCTTTGCGATCGGCCCTGCACCCCGGCCACGTTGCCGCTGCTGCCGGCTGCGAGGACCACGCCAGGACTGACTCGCGATACAGCCAATGCGGGCAGGATGCCGGTCAAGATGCTCGTAAGCAGAGATACAAGGATCGTGAAGACCATCACCCTAATATCGAGCGACGCCTGATTGAGCCGCGGAATATTGCCGGGATCGAGGAGCGGCAGGAAGCGCAGGAAGATCGATGCGAGCCCAACACCGATGACTCCCGCGGCCACGCCGATCAGAAGCGACTCGGTCAGTAGTTGGCGAATGATGCGTCTGCGGCCCGCACCCAGGGCGACGCGCACGCCGAGCTCCCGCATGCGGTTCGATGCCCTTGCCAGCAGCAGGTTGGCCGCATTTCCGCAGGCGATCAGCAGTACGATGGTCACCGCGCCAAGCAGCAGCCACAGCAGGCGGCCGACCTGGCCGACAGCGTAGTCCATAAAACTTTTTACTAATGCACCCCAACCTCTCTCCGGAAACATCGAAACGCCGTGGAGCTTGTCCAAGCGGACCATGATGGTGCTCATCTCCGACTGCGCGTGGCTCCTCGAAACCCCTGGTCGTAAGCGAGCGAGTGCGCCGGCAACGTTTCCCGGTTCGCGCTCCGCTTTCTGTTTGGAGGTGAGCGCAAGCGGAATCCAGATGTGTGTCCCTTTCTCCACGTTTCCGTAAGGTAGGTCGGAGCCGAGCGGGTATTCGAAGGCCGGCGGCATGACGCCAACGATCCTGTAGCTGACGCCATTCAGGGGCAGCGAGCGCTCCAGCACGTCCGTGCTGCCGGCAAACATCGATTGCCAAAGCGCATGGCTGATCACCGCCACCTTATCGTGACCCGGCTGGTTGTCATCCGCGCCAATCGCGCGGCCAAACTCCGGCGCCGACTGGAGTGTGGTGAAAAAGCTCTCGTCGACACGAGCTGCGCTAACCCGCTCCACCGATCCCTGCGACGAAAGATTGTAGGTTGCCTGCTCAAAGACGCTCATGTCGCTATAGGAGTGGCTCTGTCGCTTTATGTCATAGAAGTCCGCATAGCTGGGACACATGACGTCGGGCGGGACCGGGATGTGGGGATTGGGAGTAAATAAATAGACCAGGCGGTTTGGATCTCCGTAGGGCAACGAGCGAATGAGCACTGCATTCACCAGGCTGAAGATTGCGGTGCATGCGCCGATGCCGAGGGCCAGCGTGAGTACGGCGGTGATGGTAAAGCCGGGGCTGCGGCGCAGTGTGCGCAGGCCATAGCGAGTGTCCTGGAGAAGGGAATCGAGCCAGGGAAGGGTACGGCGTGCGCGATGAGCCTGGCGGGTTTGCTCTGCGCCGCCCAGCAGGATGAGGGCTTGGCGGCGGGCTTCCTCTGGCGATAATCCTGCGCCGATGCCGTCGTCGGTATGCAGCGCCACATGAGATTCGAGTTCAGCGGCGAAGTCGTCTTCCGGCCGGCGCGACCGGAAGAAGCCGAGAAGACGAAGACCCAATGCTCGCAGTGTGTGCACCGCTCCTCCTTATGCTTCTCCCGTCGGAGCGAGAAAGCGCGCCAGGATCGCGGTTGTCTGCTCCCATTCCGCGGCGGCCTTCTTCAACTGGCGGTGACCTGCTTTGGTGAGTTCGTAATACTTCGCCTTCCGGTTGTTGTCTGAGAAGCCCCAGCGAGATCGGATGAAGCCTTCCTGCTCCAGCTTGAGCAAGGCCGGATAGAGGGTGCCGTAATTCAGTTGCAGCAGATCGCCGCTGGTCTGCTCGATCCGGCGAGCCAGCCCGTAACCATGCTGCGGGCCCAGCGTTTCCAGCGTGCGCAAAACCATCAACGCAAGCGTGCCCTGCCAAACATCGGTCTTTTCGCCCAAGGTATTCTCCCTATTGGCAAGCAATAGGAAAACTATATAAGGACACGTATGGGAACGCAAGAGGAGCTGCCCGCGCCGCGGCGGTGTCCATGAATCCCAAAAAAGGTGAGTAACCCCAATCCGCGGAGCGCGCGAGCTTCTAAAAAGTTTCCACGCTGGTGCCTTATATCAGGGCCTGACATTGATATCAGGGCGCCTGGGGCTTGCCAGTCGCTGATAACCTGGGTGAACCCCGCGAGCTAGTCCCTGCTGGTCAGCGATTCTGAGTAATAGAGTGGTAAGCTCGTTTCGCTCCTCCCTGTTGAGAGCGGAGAGTAGAGCGTCTTGATGCTCCCGGGCCAGCTTGCCGAGCCTTTCCAGGATTTCCCCGCCCCCTTTTGTCAGATGGAGGGAATATAAACGCCGGTCATCCGGGTTTGGTCTCCGCTCCACGAATCCCCGTTTCTCAAGATTGTCCAGTATCGCCACCAACCGGCTGGGATGAATCTGTAGCTTTGCTGCGAGTTCCTGCTGGCTCAAGCCGGCCGCAGTGCGCAGCAGTCGCAGAATTCCGGCGTCTGGCGGCGTGAGATCGAGAACTCGTAATCTTTCCGCAAATTGCGCCGCGGCATGCGCTCCAAGCTGGGCCAGCAGGAATGCCGGCTGTCCTTTTTCCATCTCGCTGTGATTCATATTAGAAATAATTATTGCATAGTGATAATCGTTTATGTAATAAATGATTACATTATGAAATTGACTCCAAGATTCCGTGGTCCCTCCCTGATTCTGCTCGCGACCGTTCACATCCTGGTCTTTGTGGCCGGCCTGGTAGCAGCAGCGGCGCTCCGGCACGGGGCGCCTTATGTAACCCCCTTTGCGCCAGCCGAGGAAGTGCGGTTGTTCTTTGCGCAGAGCCCCGCGGCCGTACGCGTCAGCAACTTCTTCCTGTTTGGCTCTGCCGTGCCTTTTGGGATCTTTGCAGTGACTATCGTCAGCCGACTGCGCTTCATGGGCGTCCGTGCTGCGGGTACGAACATCGCTCTTCTCGGCGGCTTGACGGCCACGATGGCGTTGCTTCTTTCCGGCGCCTTCGGCTGGGTGCTATCTGTGCCCGAAGTATCGGGCTCAGCGCCAATGGTGAAGGCCATCTTTTTTCTCTGCTTCCTGTTCGGCGGAACTCTTTTCGCAGTCGGATTTGGTCTGTTGACTGCGGGAGTGTCCGTTACAAGCTACTTCGTGCGCCTTCTTCCGCGGTGGCTGGTGGCTTTTGGAATGCTTCTTGCCGTCACAGGAGAACTGTCCTCGTTGAGTCTTATCGCCTACCCGGCAAACTTTTTTATTCCCATTACCCGATACCTGGGCTTGATCTGGATGGTTTCAGTCGCCGTAGCGCTGACGAAAAATCGTAGGGTAGCTCAGCCTGGGCTTGACGGCGATTCTCATTAGATGGCGACCATAGCAGACCTATGTATGTAGTAGCGCTGGCTAATATGCCGACTATGTCTATCACCTGAGAATGGGACTTACGGCCTCTTTTTAGGCTGTCCTGACCGGCGAGGCCAGTTGCCGGCATGACAGTCGCGATGCCTCGCCTTCTGGCATCTCTTACTCATGATTGTCGCCCTGACTAGGCGCCGGTGGGATGAAGGGAGAATTCACAGCCGGAGAGATCGACCGACTGTCCGGTTCGCATGGCTTGGTCGGCGGCGAGCACGATCGACAGGCTCGCGAGACTGTCCTCCAAGTGCGAGGTCAGGTCGAGTGGTTCGCGAATGGCCCGTACGAAGAACTCCTGTTCGCGCCGGCAGAGCTCGTCGTGATCGGGTTCGTCAGTTTGCGTTAGCCATTCGTCGGGGCGCACAAAGCTACCGGATGATGTCAGCTCCGCATGATGCACGCGAATGGCATTGGCGCGGACGTGGTCTTCCACCTTGGCCGACGCGCCGTTCGAGTCGGAGTGAATGTTCTGGATCGATACCGCACCGCGAGGCCCGATCACGTCTTTGATGAAGAATGCGGTTTCGCTCATCATCGGTCCCCATCCGGCCTCGTACCAGCCCACCGAGCCATCGCTGAAGACGATTTGCAGTTGGCCGTAGTTACACCGGCCGTCGGGGAGGCTTGGGTCGAGGCAGGCTCCAATTGCAGAAACTCGCAGCGGCCTGGCTGCGACCATCTGGCACATGACGTCCACATAGTGCACGCCGCAGTCAACGATGGGCGAAGACGAAGCGAGCAGGCCACGGTGCACCTGCCACTCCGCGCCGGAACTCTGCTGGTTAAGATTCATGCGCATAACCAGCGGACTGCCCAGCGTTCGCGCGATGCCGATGAACTTCTGCCACGTCGGATGGTGGCGAAGAATATATCCGACGACGAGCTTCCTGCCCGCGCGCTGTGCCGCCTCAACCATGCGACGGGCGCCTTCCGTATCGGGGGCCAGCGGCTTCTCCACAAAGACATGACACCCGGCTTCAATCGCGGCCAGCGTGAAAGCTTCGTGTGTATCTGGATAGGTCGAGATGCAGACCGCGTCAGGTGCGAGACTGGCCAGCGCAATGCCCACATCGTCGAACAATGGCACCTGAAGCGAGAGGTTCGCGGCAAGGTGGTGTTTGCTTTCGCCACGCGATACCAAGCCGACAATCTCGACTCCGCGCATGTTGCGAAATGCGCGTGCATGCGATGCACCCATGTTTCCACAGCCGACAATAAGGATTCTCAGCGACCCCGTGTTCCCAAGCATGGTGTATGTGCCCCCATCGGATTTGCAATTGCCTCCTCATCATAGTTGCGGCGATCGTCCCGGAGCCAGCATCGGTCGACTGAAACTGAATCGGTGCAATCTGGAAAATTATGGAATTTGACAGCGCATTGGCAATGATGCGCTTACCGAGACGCGACGATAGCTCAGGAGCGATTGCTGCACGGGCCTCCTCCTATCGCGGGGAAACAGCGCAGGGACAGTCTGACGCTTACTGCCCTTATCTGACGGCGATGCGTCTTGCCAGCCCGGACAGCCCATAAAGCCAGATCACGAGCGAGAATATGGACGTTAGAGTTGTCATCGAGACTGTGGACGCTACCATCATTTCCTCGCAGTGATACTCCCCCGCAAGAATGTAGGCTGTCTTGGCCGTGGGCACTGCGGCGCAGATTACGGCCGCAATGGTGTAGAGGGGGTCGAGCCCCAACGACACACTCAATCCGTACACGATCAGAGGCATAATGACGAGCTTGACGGCCGTGAGCAGCGAGGCTCGCCCAATGTTGGCGCGCAACCCATCGATCGACAGCCCCAGTCCGATGGCGAACAGAGCACAAGGCGTGAGCGCGTCTGCCAAGATGCCGAGATAAGCGCTGACTGGCCCTGGCATGCGGAGACCGAGGACCGACCAAAGCATGCCGATCAGGGTTGATAGGACCATCGGGTTAAGCACGACATGCTTAACTGTGAGCAGTGGGGCCGTGCGCGAGCCATGCGCATCCCGCTGACCAAGTTCGAGCAGGATCACGGCTACTGGAAACATCACAACGGCCACGAATACCGTGGCGATTGCCGCTGGCAACACGGCGCGCGGACCATAAATCGCCTGCAGGACGGGTAAAGCCACGAAACCGGTATTGGTCATCGATGCCGCCATGCCATGCATCGTTCGGCTTGCGAGGCTTCGGGAAACATGAATGCTCATGACGCCGAATACGAGGATGAAGCAAAGGAGGGAGCCACCACCAAACGCAACAAGAAAGCGCCAATTGATCAGCGAATGGCTTGGCTCTTGTGCAATGGTGACGATCAGCAATGCCGGCATTGCGATGTTATAGGCGAAGTGAATCAATGCGTCAGACAACGCCCGCGACAGATAGCCGGTGTAGCCAACGATCCAGCCACTTAACATCACTGCAAATACAGGTAGGATAAGGTCAGCGATCTGCACCGGGCATGTCTCAGATGAACTCTCTAACAGTTGCATGGAGAGTAAGGCGCAGTCAATACCATCAGGAGTTAAGCTCTGTCCGGACCCTTGCGGTCGTGACGAAATTTCCCGCGCTAGGGGACCGCTGAGGAGGAAGAGCCATCTTCCTCCTCGTGAGGAGGCTCTTTGACCCGGAACCTCGTCCCGCAATTTCCACTTGACATTCAAGTGAAATGATCTCTACTTTCAGCCACTAGCCAATTCCTCCTGGAAGCACTACCCCACCCCTTGTCATCCCGCCTGCCCCGGCGTGCCGTGGGAGCGAACTCCGGATTTCCTACTACGCTGCTCTAACCAACGGCCACGTATGCGGCTTTCAGTAAGGAAAGCCGCACGAGGTCTATCGACACCACGAAGCCTGACAGGAAATCCGGAGGAAGCCGAGGGACCTGCTGTGCGCCCTTCCCGAACGCAACTGCGCAAGGGAGTCACCTGCACACCAAGCCCGATTCGTTCGCTAATCTGAACAGCTCTGAACCCGGACCGCACGCGAATGCTGATTGGCAATCTTTCCAATCCCATCCGATTCTCTTTGAGAGCCATGCGGTTCCATACAATCAGCGGATTACCTGGACACCAGGCCCGATTTATTCGCTAATTTGGACAGCTCTGTGTCACGCCCCTCCCGCCAAATAATTTGCAAAAGGACACCTAGGGCCGCAGGATGTGTGTCCAGGCTGCGCGGTTCGCCGGACGGAGTACGCGGAAGAGATCGCCGGCTGACGTGGCAGAATTACGGTAAAACGCGCGATGATGGAGTAACCATGGCCAGCGACTCCAACATAATGTTGCCCGCTGAACTGCTCGCGCAGGTGCAGGCCCTTGCCGCCAAAGAAGGCAAGACTGTTGATGAAGTTATGGTAGAGGCCGTAAAGCGGGATATTGCCCGTCGGATGATTGCGAACCTCAAGCGGGAAGGTAAGCCGAGCGGCATGGCTGAAGATCGCGAGATTCAGGCCGCAGTTGATGCCGTTCACGAATACCGTGGCCGGTAGATGTCCGTCGTTTTAGACAGCAATCTTTGGATCAGCGCCTTCATATTTCGCGGAAGGCCCCTAGAACTGGTAGAGATGGGGCTTGATCGCCAAGTCGATATTGCGGTCTCCCAATCCATCATTGACGAAACGCTCCGCGTGATGAAGGACAAGTTCCACGCGAAACCGATAGTGCTAGAAAGCGCCTTGTTCATCATGACCACATCCGCCCGGATGGTAGAGCCAGTCATCCAGGTAAAAGCCGTGAGGGACGATCCGAACGACGTTGTGAGCTGCGCTATTGCGGCGGATGCCGAAGCCATTATCACCGGAGACAAGGACTTACTCCGCATGGGCAGCTATGAAGGCATCAAGATGCTACGGCTAGGGGAGTTTCTGCGGCGCGGTTAGGGCAAGGGCTTAACGCTCTATCGGTGGGAAGCATCATGTTCGCAACATTCCCAAAGATCAGCAAGAACTCTCATTTGACTGACGATTTGTGTGCCACGGGCCGGATCGGAGTATTCCCACTGGATCTGCCCGAGTTTGCTCCATTATTGCGGCCGACTCGGGCTAACGAGCCTAAAGCATTTTTGCTAATGGTGTAGACCAGGAAACTGAACTCGACGCGGCCATTCCGCTAAAGAATGGCCGCACATAGCTGATTCCACCGGATCACAGTATTAGCAAAAATGCATTAAAGAACCTCCGCAATTTCCACTTGACATTCAAGTGAGGTGGATCTCTACTTGGATACCAAGTGAAAGAGAAGCCCATTCCGATATTGCAAGGCACACTCGACCTGATGATTCTCCGCACCTTGGCCACGATGGGTCCTCAGCACGCGTACCGGCTTGAACAGGTTTCAGTGGACCAGTTGAGCCTGAACCAGGGCGCCATTTATCCGGCCCATATCCGGTTGGAGCAGCATGGATGGACACGCGCCTCCTGGAGCAAGATGGAGAACAACCGCGAAGCAAAATACTATGCCATCACGAAGGCAGGATTGAAGGGGTTTGAAGAAGAGACCGCGCGCTGACGTCAGATGTCGGGCGTGGTCGAAAAACTGTTGGCGGAGGAGCAATAATCGTGCTGCGTTTAAGACGAAACCTGTCAAAGTTGAACAATCTCTTCCGCAACAATCGTGCAGAAGAAGAGCTTGCACGCGAGGTGGCGTCGCATCTTACGCTGCTGGCCGACGATTTCGAACGCCGCGGCATGTCGCCTGAAGAAGCCCGGCTGGCCGCGAAGCGCGCCTACGGCGGCGTGGAGCAGGCAAAGCAGGCGCATCGCGACGAACGATCTCTGCTTTGGATCGAGCAGACGATGCAGGATCTGCGCTATGCGCTGCGTATGCTGGCAAGATCGCCGGGCTTTGCCACCGTAGCGATTCTTACACTGGCGCTTGGCATCGGCGCCAACTCCGCGATCTTCAGCGTTATTGATGCGGTGATGCTGCGAGCGCTGCCGGCTGAAGACCCGCAGCACCTGGTGATTTTGAGTTGGAGCTCACATCACGAGCCGAAGCTGCATGGACACAGCGATGTTTGGCGATTGCGACGACGATAACCACACGGGGGACTGCGCATTTTCCGTGCCGTTTTATGAGGCTCTGCGCAGCCGCACGGTCGCATTCTCCAGCGTGGCGGCGTTCGCGGGTCCTCTCGAAGTGGGTTTCAGCGGCAACGGGCCCGCGAATATCGCGCGCGGCGAGTATGTCTCGGGCGATTACTTCTCGACCGTCGGCGCAAAGACAATCGTAGGCCGGCCATTGAGCCCTGCGGACGATGTGCCCTCCGCTTCGCCGGCTATTGTGCTGGACTACGGCTACTGGCAGCGCGCCTTTGGCGCCGACCCCTCCGCCGTGGGCCGCACCGTCCGCCTCAACAACGTGGATGTCGCCATCGTGGGCGTCGCTGAGCCGGGCTTCACCAGCCTGACGCCCGGCAAGAGCCAGGACTTCTTCATGCCGTTGTCACTCGAAAAGCGCGTACAAAGCGAACGGTGGCGGACGCAGGACCGGCTATCCGATGCGGCAAGTTGGTGGGTCGTCCTGGCTGGCCGCCTCAAGACGGGCGTTTCCATCCAGCAGGCACAGGCTGAGACAACTACACTTTTCCACGCGGAGGTGCTGCACGCCGCCAAGCCGATCTTCAGCGAGGGCGATGCGCCCACTCTTCGACTCTTGCCGGCGCGCGAGGCTTTGAATGGCATGAGCAGCCAGATTGCAGCCATGCTCGAACTCATCATGACCGCGGTGGGCTTTGTGCTGATCATCGCCTGCGCCAATGTGGCCGGCTTGATTCTTGCTCGTTCTGCCAACCGGCAGAAGGAATTGGCCATGCGCCAGGCGCTGGGCGCCGGACGCGCGCGGATTGTTCGCCAGCTCCTGACCGAGAGCCTGCTGCTGGCAACCGCCGGCGGCGGGCTCGGCATCCTGGTTGGCGTCTGGGGTGTGCACGCGCTCACCAGGTTGATCTCCAGCGGCCTCGATCGGCCCTTTCCGTTTGTCATTGCCCCGGACTGGCGTGTGCTTGCGTTCACGGGCAGCGTTACCGTCGCCACAGGCATCCTGTGCGGTCTTGCCCCCAGCTTCCGCAGCGCGCGTGCCGACCTTACACCATCGCTGAGGGAGAATGCATCGTCCATCTCGGGTCGCGCATCGCAGAGCGGCCTGCGTCTCCGGCCAGGCGACGCGCTGGTTGTGGCGCAGGTGGCGCTCTCGGTAGTTGTACTGGTCGGCGCGGGTTTGCTGGTGCGCACCTTGCATAAGCTGCAAACACTCGATCCGGGTTTCGATACGCAAAACGTTCTGCTCTTCGGCATTAACCCCAGCCTGGCGGGATACAAAGACCGCCAAACGGTCGAGCTCTACCGGCAGTTGCAGGAGCGGTTCGAAGCGCTGCCCGGCGTGGTGTCTGCCAGTTATTCCGAGGACGCGCTCTTGAGCGGAAGCTGGTCGGCCGGCGATGTGCACCTCGACGGTGCGCCCCCAACGTCGAATGTCAACACCGCTACGCTTCGAGTGGGGCTGGATTTCTTCCGGACGATGCACATTCCCGTGCTTGCCGGCCGCGTATTCACGCCGGCCGACTTTGCCTCGGCGGAGGCGACGAACGCAGTGGTGAAGACGGCGGCAGCAGGCCGCCGCATCTGGTCGTCCAGCCAAGGCCGCGAAGCCAACAGACGAGTCGCAGCCGGCTCCCGAACCTGTTCTCATCAATCAAGCGTTTGCCAGGAAGTACTTCCCCAATCAGAATCCCTGTGGGCCTGCATATTGGCAATAGCGCAAGGCGATGAGCCGGCAACGGGTCCGCAGCCTGGCTATCTCATCGTAGGCATTGCCGGAGACACCAAATACTCTCGCTTGCGGAGAGATATCACGCCCACCATGTTTCTACCCATGGTGGGCAACAGCGCTCACTTCGAGTTGCGTGCCTCCGGCGACCCCACCGCATTGGTGAAACAGGTACGCGCCATGGTTGCGCAGGCCGATAACAACCTGCCCCTCTTCGATGTGCGCACGCAGTCACAGCAGATTGAGCAAGCGCTCTATCAGGAGCGGCTCATGTCGCGCCTGTCGAGCTTTTTTGCATGCCTGGCCCTGATACTGGCGTGCATCGGCTTGTATGGATTGCTCTCCTACGAAGTGGCGCGGCGCACCCGCGAGCTGGGGATACGCATGGCCCTTGGTGCGCAAAGGCGCGAACTGATGCGGCTTGTGGTGCGGCGCGGACTTCTTCTGGCGCTGGCCGGCGCAGTCATTGGCACAGGCGCGGCCATGGCGGTTACACGGCTCATGTCCGCGATGCTTTATAGCGTGCGCCCTTACGATCCTGCCACCTTTGTGGGGGGTTGCATCCTGCTTGTGCTCGTGGCGCTAGTCGCGTGCTCGATCCCCGCTCGGCGGGCGATGTCGCATCGACCCCATGGTCGCGCTGCGCAACGAGTGATGCACACTGCCAAAATGACCGCGATCTTTGTCAGCCATAGTAATTGCGGAACTGCTCTAGACGCGGCTGCATCCGTTCCCGCAAGAGGCGACCGAGACCAAGTATGCTTCCTCTTGGGTGAATAGAGCTGTCGCATTCTTGCCTAAGCAGAGGTCCTATTTATATGAATCAGAATTTCGCCGCAATTATCCTCGGTGGTACCGGACAAGTCGGTGGTGCAGCCGTCGCGGAGCTGCTGGAAATTCCGGAATGCCGGGAAGTTGTGATGGTCACCAGAAAGCCCATTGCGGCGAGATCGCGGGTGCGCAGCGTCGTTCTTGATACGGGCGCTGCTGACTTCGCCGAACGCACTGCCGCCGTTGCCCGCGAAGTCTTGAGCCAAGGCCCCGTTAGCGCCGTGAGCTGTGTGGGTGTCGGTTCTGGATCGAGGCGCTGGAGCGAAGAAGAATTGCAAAGACTTGAACTCGGCGTCGTCGGTGCCTTTGCGCGTGGCTGCCATGACGCCGGAATCGCCCAGTTCTGCCTACTTTCTGCGGTAGGAAGCACAGCCCGCAGCCGCTTTCGCTATGTCCGTGTAATGGGCATGAAGGAAGATACCGTGCGCGGCATCGGTTTTACCCGCCTCGCAATCTTTCGCCCCGGCATCATTGTCGGCAACGCTCATACCCCGGCCTGGGCCGGTTGGTTAGGAAGCCTCGTGCCTGGGCCGTTTGGCAATATTGATCAGCGAATTCTCGGCCGCTCAATCGCCGCAGAGATAGCTTTGCATAATCGAGAGGCTGGTGAGGTTACCCTCGAAAATGCGGCAATGAAAAAACTCGCTGCGCATTTCAATAGCGTGGGGAAACTTGGCGACGGGACAGCATCTTAACTGGCCAATTAAGCAGTGGCAACTAGCGTCTAGGTGGCATGTCGCAGAGACAACGTTACTGCGGATCCGGCGGGTCGGATCGGATTATTTCCACCGGATCTGCCCGAGTTGCTCCATGGATGCGGCCGACTCGGGCTAACAAGCCTAATGGCGTCGTACGTAGCACGGGTTAGTACGTCTCGAATGAACAGCGGCATCGGATAACGTATCACCGTGATCAGCCGGTCGCTGTTCTCTTTGATCACCATTTGCAATTTCGTAATGAGTAGGACCCTGTCCCTCACTCCGCGCGCAGGATCTCGGTGGGGTCTAGTGCGCAGCGCGCGAAGCACGGCAGGGAGTGTGGCAACGAGGGCAGTGAGCAGAATGGCACACGCCGGCAGCGCGATCATATCCGCGTCGGTTGCTTTCACCTGGTAGAAAAGCGACTCGACATAGCGCGCCGCGCCGAATCCGAGCACGACGCCCGCGCTGCCTCCGAGCACGATCATCAGGAAGACATCGAGAGTCACGATGCGCACGATGCCGGCACGAGTCGAGCCAATCGCCATGCGGATACCGATCTCGCGGCGGCGCTGGAGGACGGAGTAGTTGAGCACAGCGTAGAGTCCGATGCCGGCGAGGAGCAGCGCGACGGCGGCAAAGAAGGCGGCGAGCATGGCGATCAGGCGCTCGCGAATCGTCTGGTCGCGGACCAGATCGAGCTGCGTGGTGATGTTCGAGACGCGAAGGCCGTTGTGGCGCTGCGCGATGAACTGGCGAAGGGACTCGGCGAGGGCGAGCGGGTTCTGGGCATCGGTGTGAATGGCGAAGGTGGCGAAGTCGACGGCCTTGGGGGCGGATTTGTCGTCGATTTCGATGAAGGGGATGTAGAAGACGGCGCGGCTGGGCTCGCGCAGGTCGCGGTAAGGGACGTCGGGGGTGACGCCGACGATCTTGTTGAGGGGTTGATTGGCGCCGCGTTCAAAGGTGCGGCCGATGGGGTCCTGGCCGGGGAAGAAGGTCTTGACGAAGGTTTCGTTGACGATGGCGGCTCCCGGCGAGTTGTCTTCAGGGCGAAAGTCGCGGCCGGAAACGAGGGGGATCTTCATCGTCGAGAGCCAGCCCGGGGAAACGTTCAGGAACCAGGCGGGAGTCGGACTGGGAGGCGCGCCGTTGATGGAGATGTCGCTGTTGATGGCGATGCGCCCGAGAAGGGGCCAGCGCGAGATGGCGACCGAGTTGACGCCGGGGGCGGCACGGAGCGCCTCGGCAGTTTGATTCCAGACGACGGGGAGCTGGCCTTTGCCGGCAACGGTTTCGAGCAGGAGCAGACGGTCGGTGGAGAAACCGAGGGGGCGGTTCTGCAGGCGCTGGAAGGATGCGACGAAGAGCGAAGACAGAAAGAGGACGAGGAAACAGAAAGCGACCTGAAGAGCGATGGCTCCACGCATGAGACGGCGTGGCGAGTGCGGATCTTCACCACCTTTGAGGGCGGCGACGGGCCGGACGGCAGAGGCACGGAGAGCAGGAAGCAAACCAAGCAATAGAACGATGAGGATAATGAGCCCGAAGCCGAAGAGAAGCACACGCCAGTCGGCGGGAAGGGCGAGGCGCGCAGGGTTGTCGGGCGGATTGACGAGGCTGAGCACAAAGGGCGCCGACCACGCCGCAAAGAATGCGCCAAGGACGGAAGCCAGGAGGGCGAGCAGCGCGCTCTGGGAGAGGATGAGCTGGACGAGGCGACGACGGCCGGCGCCGATCGAGATTCGGAGAGCCATCTCCTGGGCGCGGGCGGCGGCCTGGGCGGTCATCATGTTGGCGACGTTGACGCAGGCGATGAGCAGGACGAGAGCGGCCAGGAGACCGAGGATGCCGAGGAATCGGCGATAGTCCTTCTGGAGATCGGAGATGCCGGCGCCGGCGGGATAGAAGACGAGCGTCTGATTGAGAAAGCGGTCGATGGACGCCTGGGTCATGCCGCGGAAGCACTTGGAGCACTCGGTCTCGAAGGCGCGGCTGACGGCGGAGAGGTGCTGGCGGAGCGGCTCGAGGGCGGTGGCCGGGTTGACGCCGGGTTTCAACATCAGGAAGATGCGGTGCCAGGCGATGTCTGTCCTGGGTGGCGAAGCTGTTCATGCTGAGGGGCAGAAAGATGTCGGTGACAGTTCCCTTTTCGGTTCCAGTGAAATCGCTTGAGGGCCGACGCCGATGATTTCGAAGGTCTGGTCGCCGATGTGGAGCGAGCGGCCGAGGACGTGGGGATCGCGGCCGAAGCGGTGATTCCAATAGTCCCAGGAGAGGACCGCATAGGGACCGGCACCGGGGCCGCGGTCATCGGCGGGGGCGAGCAGGCGGCCGAGCGCGGGCTCAAGGCCGAAGAGCGGGAACATGTTGCCGGAGGCATAAACGACGTGGGCCTTCTCCATGTCGTCGTCGGTGGACCAGGTGATGTCCGTGCGGTCGGCGTCGCTGATGGCGATGAGGTCGGCCTGGTCCTTTGACGGCATCGCGCATGAGCTTGAAGTCCGGCGTGGCCCAGTGCGTCGTCCTCGGCAGGCTTGCCGTACAAGCCGGTCATCTTGCGGGAGAGGACGTAGAGCTTGCTGGAATTGGAGATGGGCAGCGGGCGCCAGAGCAGGGCGTCGATAAGACGGAAGGCGGCGACACAGGAGCCGATGCCGAGGGCGAGGGAAAGCACAGCGGCCACGGACGTGACCTTGTTGCGGCAGAGCTGCCGCCAGCCGAAACTTACATCGGCGAGAAGCGACTCAAGCCATCCGGCAGCACGAATGCTGTGGCTCGCCTCGCGCTGGCGCAGTATCGAACCGAAGGTGCGGCGTGCTTCGTCGGGGTCGCGTCCCGAGGCAATGGCTTCTTCAATGTGCGACTGCAGCTCTTCCTCGATCTCGCGGTTCAGGCGCTCGCCGTGCAAGGCATTCGAGATACGCGACCACAAAGACATGTCATGCCTCCCGGAGAACCCGATTGATGGCCAGGCTGACTGACTGCCAGCGCGACTCTTCCGCGCCCAGTTGCTTTTTGCCTGCGGCGGTCAGTTCGTAGACGCGGGCGCGGCGACCGGTGTCTTTCTTGATCCACTCCGCGCGAATCCAGCCCGCTTCCTCCATCCGATACAGCGCGGGGTAGAGCGAGCCCTCCTCTGCGCGCAGCACTTCGCCGGATGTACTGGCGATGGCAGCCATGATGGCGTATCCGTGAAGTCGCGGGCGCCGCGACAATATCTTGAGCACGAGCAAATCGAGTGAACCTTGCAGAGCATCGGTCTTGGCCATATTTAGATGTCTTTATATAGATATCTTAGTATAGATGTCAATCAAAGACACTCGCGCGGATCATCACCGCCCTGGATGCTTCCCGGTCGCTCCTTCGGCGAATACCATGTGCCGCGCAAAGAACAGGGTCTGGGGTATGGGCGACTGGGGTTTGGAACGGCGGGGTGCATACGGGGGTACTGTTCCATCTGCGAACGATGGTGCGGCTTTGTGGCCTGGCGATGGTTCTGCTGCTGAGGCTGAGCGCGCCAGCCCTGGGGCAGGAGAAGCGGTTGCTGCTGACGCGGCGGCAGACCCGCCCTTAGGGGCCGTCAAGCCCCTCGGGTCGCAATCGAAGACACCAAGGTTAAAATCGGGGGGCTTATAGCGCTTATGGCGCTTTTAGCGCACTTAAATTTGGGGGTTCCGGCTCTTTACCATCCCGTCGGTCTCCCGCCGGGACTTAGTTTGCTTGGTTCGCATAGTTCGCACATTTCTGCGCACGCTACTCGAAGTGACGGTGCCTCGGGATAATTCTTTGAATGATTGCTTTTCAACCGTCTATCGGTTGAGCCCTGACAAAAAGACGTAAGTTTCCCGCAGCCTGTTTAAGTCCGGTCACTGCAAGATAAAGCCGTTTCCGCAGGTTTGGAAAGTCCCGGGCTGGCACGCACTGGAGCCTGCTGCAAGCTACGGCATCGGGTTTCAAATTCAGTCCCGCCGGGACGGCTTGTCCAAATTAGCTTCTTTTCGACTCTGTCCATCCACTCATGCCCAGGTGGACCATCGCCCTCAACTTT
This sequence comes from uncultured Acidobacteriaceae bacterium, assembly GCA_963746595.1. Lineage (GTDB taxonomy): Bacteria > Acidobacteriota > Terriglobia > Terriglobales > Acidobacteriaceae > PALSA-350. Next base: position 312,214 of record CAVVBS010000001.1, on the reverse strand, counting down.
GTCATCCCGACTGCCCCGGCGAGCCGTGGGAGTGAAGCCGACTTGCCTATGGCAAGTTGAGAAAGAAATGACACCGCAAAATCGCCATGGATGCGAGGCCCGGAGGGCCGTCCGCCAAACGTGAGCCCAGCCCGGAAGGGCTGGGACCCAATCTCGAAGATTATCCGAGCGCTGTAAGCGCGGCACTCACCTGGGTCCGTTCGCACCTGTGTCATTAGGAGCGTAGCCGACTTGCCTATGGCAAGTTGAGAAAGGAATGACACTGCGATTCGTTCATGGATGCGAGGCCCGGAGCGCCGACCGCCAAACGTGAGCCCAGCCCGGAAGGACTGGGGCTCAATCCCGAAGATGATCTAAGCGCCGTAGGCGCGGCACTAGACCTAGGCTCGATCGAACCTATGTCATTAGGAGCGTAGCCGACCTGTCCCGGCGTGCCGTGGAGGGACCTGCTGTGCGCCTTTCCCTCTAACAACTCCCGCCGCCGTCCCTCAAATTTGTTATCCCGAGAGTTTGTGACTTTATTGGTTGCACACAAAACCGGCGCTGAAAACAAAAAGATTAGGTGTTGCCAAACAGCGTAAAAATCAATAAATCACAAACTCCTGCTACACGGCCCCCACCAACGGCCACGTGTGCGGCTTTCCCTAAAGCAAGCCGCATGAAGGTCACCGACGCCACTAAATCCGACAGGAGATCCGGGGCAGCGCAGCGGAGGGACTAACGGTTTGCCTTGATGGAAAAACGCAACCTGGAGGCGAGCCGTTACCTTAACCCCGGAGTTTTCTTCTCGGCTTGTTCGCTTGTGCAACACAATATGCGGCGAATCTTCCGCCGGCTATTTTGTGAAAATGCCGTGGTCGCTGTCGTAGCGTTTTTCAGTCTTTCCGGCTTTCTCGGCAGCCTGATCGGCCACGCGATCTAATTCTTTATCTTCGCCGGCCTTTGGGTCGTGAACATCCAAAGTCGAGGTTTTTTCAGTCTTTCCCAGGTTTGGAGTGGCTTGATTGGGCATGGTTGTATCTCCTGTAAGGAGAGATGCACCATTTCCCTTTGGAGTTATCTCGCTCATCGTTCAATCTCAAACGCTACATATTGCAGAACAGCCTGCCGTTCCACTTCAAGCACGACTGCATCGCCGGTTTTCAAGCTGGCGAGCGTCTGTCGCAACTGCTGCGTATCGTCCAACGGCTTCCCGTTGATGGCGCGAATCACGTCACCGGCCGCAAGGTCCGCAGCCGTAGCAGGCTCCCCGCCGAGCAGACCAGCCACCACGACTCCGCTCTGGGAACGGAGTCCAAGCATGGATCCCAGCGAGGAGGCTTTGAGGTCGATCACGAAAACTCCCAGAGAGGCAATCAGATCCTTCCTGGGATCAATCAGGTCGGATAGGTTTTCCACCGCAGGAGGACGCATCCACCGGGGTAATCGAGACTGTGAGGGGTTTCCCGTCGCGCAGTACCTGCATTTTCAGGGGCGTTTTGCGCTTATGCACGTAAAGAAAAGCGGTGTACTTGGGCAGCGAGTCGATCCTTCCTCCATCCATCGCGGTGACGACATCTTTCTGTCGTAAGCCCGCCGCTGCGGCCGGACCACCCGCGTCGACATCGGATAGGATGACGCCCCAATCCTGTGGCAGCTTGAGGCCGGCAGCCAGGGCAGGCGTGATGGTCTGCGGGTGAGCGCCGATGGTCACGCTGGAAACGATGCCATGCGTTTTGAGCTCGTTGTAAACAAAGCGCACGATCGGCTCGGGAATGGCGAAACCAAGACCCTCGTTGCCTCCGCCAGACGTAACAATATAGGTGTTGATTCCCACCAGGCTGCCATTCCGGTCGATTAACGGGCCGCCGCTGTTCCCGGGATTGATGGGGGCGTCGGTTTGCACATAGACCATGGGCCGGTCTACCTCGGGCTGCCTGCCGACTGCGCTGATGATCCCCTTGGTGACCGTATGATCCAGGCCTTCGGGCGCGCCGATCGCAACCACCGTTTGCCCTAAGCGAAACCGGAATTGCTCAGGCAAGGGAATATAGGGGAGACCCTTCTCTTCAATCTTGATCAGCGCCAGATCCGCATACCGTGTGGTCCCAATCAGCTTCGCTTCATACACCCGCTGCGGGTTGTGAAGATTCGTGTTTCCCATCACCAGCTCTACCGTGGTGGGGGCAATGATCACCCGGATACGCAACGCGCCGGAAACCACGTGATTGTTGGTGATGATGTATCCATCGGGATCGACAATCACTCCTGAGCCGATAGAGCGCTGCCGTTCCAAGGTTTGCTGGGACTGTTGCTGCTGCCCCTGGTCCAACGCCATGCCCTTGTCGCTCTCGGGGGCGCCGTAGCCGGTAACCTCGATCTCCACCACCGACTGCATGGCGCGCTCGGCAACCTGATCAATCGCCTGGTCGTATTGCTGGAGAACCTGTGATGGGGCGCCAGCCCCGGCGTTCGTTGCCCCAGGATCCGTCTGCCCGTAAAGGGGTTGCAACAAGACAGCGCCTACGAATGCGAGCGCAAAACATTTTCCGATGGACATGCAATTCTCTTAGGTAAAAGTAGGTTTCGGGAGCCCTGGAGGGTTCACTGGAGCAGCATGCTCAGCCTCAGGACTCTCCCACTTCAGGATTTTGAAATCGAGGACAAAGATGGCATACATCACCGGCACTTGCAACTTGGTCACAACGGTCGCCACCAGCAGGCCGCCGATTTGTGCGTAACAGAGCGGCTTCCACAACGGGCCGCCGTGCAATGCCAGCGGCAACAGCGCCAGCACGGTGGCAAAGACCGTGATCAGGACCGGACGCAGGCGCAGGATGCCAGCATCGATCAGGGCCAGCTCGAAGTCATCCCCCGCAATATGCCGCTCTTCAATAAAGTCGAACAGAACAATGGAATGGCTTACGATCACGCCGATCAGACTGGCCACTCCCAGGAACGCCATGAACCCGAAGGGCTCGCCCATAATCCACAACGCGGCAAACGCACCCATCATGCCGTAAGGCGCGGCCGCGAGCACAAGCAACGGCTTGATGGCATTCTTGAACTGGAAGAGCAGAGCAAGGTAAATGGCGACGGTCGAGATCAGCATCACCATCGCCAGGTTTTTGAAGCCACTCTTGGTCTTGTCGTACTCGCCGCCGATCTTCATCTCGTAGCCGGGAGGAAGCTCAGCCTGCAGCTGCTGCAGGCGCGGCATCGCCTGCTTCAGAACCTCGGAGCTCAAGCGCCCGGCAACCGGGAAGGTACGTACATTGATGGTGCGGAATTGTTCCAGGCGCACGATACGGCCGGTTACCAGATCGTGATCGATATTGGAAATCTGCACCAGCGGAATCTTGTTATTGTCCTGCGAGCCGTAGACATACATGTTCTGGATGTCGGAGAGCTGCGATCGCTCATCCATGCGCAGCCGGGCTACAATCGGGATCTGCTTTTGGCCTTCCTGCAAAGCGCTGACTGTGCGTTCCACTCATGCCTGCCGTGGAGGAGTTGGCGACATCCATATTCGTGATGCCGGCCAGATTGGCGCGATCCGGATCGATGGTTAACGCGATCTGTGTATTCTCGTCTCCCCATTCATTGCGCGTGCGCTCCGCGATGGGAATCGACCGGAAGATCTCTTCTACTTTGGCGGCGATGCTGCGCAGGCCGCGAATATCCGCTGGCTCGTCTTTGGCGTTCACGTCGGCCTTGCTGGAGATGCGAATCTCGATCGGATAGTCGATGGGATTGGTAAGCAGCTGGCGCGCATCCATGCGCGCGCCTGGGATGGATGCCGTCAGCACCGGCTGCAGCTCCTTAATGAACTGCGGAGTGATCTCCTTATCCTTGACCTCGATCAATACCTGCGCGTAATTCAATTGTTGCAGCTGTGGAGAGGCCGAGAACCAGAAACGCGGCCCGCCTCCGCCTACGAAGGAGGTGACGTAACGCAATACATCCCCGCTATGTCCATCCTCCGGCGTGCTCTTTAGAAAACCGCTCCGCCTGTTCGCGGACAATTTGCTCCACCTGGCGGGCGGTCTGGTTCGTGGCTTCCAGGGTGGCGTCGTTAGGGAGCCATACATCGATATAGGACCAATATTGGACGTCCTCGGGAAAGAACGCAGAATTCAAGCGGGAGAAGATGAAGACCCCCAAGGCGAGGAAGGCCAGGGAACCAATAAAGAACTTCCAGCGGTGTTCGATCGAGTACTTCGCTGCCCGCGCATACAGGCCAAAAAAGCCGCTGTTGCGCCGCTCCTCGAGCGTTTTCTCCACCTTCTTTTCCGGGCGCAGCAGGTAGTAGCCGAGGAGGGGAAGAAAGGTCATCGAAACCAGGCGAGAGGCCACCAGCGACACTGTCATCACGATGGGCAAGCTGTGGAGAAATTCTCCCGTGCTGCCGGTCACCAATAAGAACGGCAGATACGCGACGATATTGGTAACCGTGGCATACATGATCGCGGTTGCCAGCTTGGTGGGGCCTAGCCACGCAGCAATGATGTTGGGGTGGCCCTCGGCCAGCGCGCGCTTGATGGAATCGCCGGCGATCACCGGATCGTCCACCAGCAAACCGAGGGCAATGATCAGGGTGGCGACGGAAACCTGTTGGATATCGATGCCCAGCAGATACATCGCACCAAAGGTCATTGCCAGGGTGATGGGGATGGCGAGGGCCATCAGTACAGCGGAGCGCCACTCCCAAAAGCCGAGCCACGATACCAGCACCACCAGCACGATCGCCTCGTAGAGCGCATCCATGAACAGGCTGAGGTTCTCTTTCACCTGCAAGGGCTGGTCGGAGGTGCGCGCGATGATCAGGTCTTCAGGAAGATACTGCTTTACTGCCGCAAGCTTGGCGTCGACGCTTCTGCCGAAGGCATCAATCTGCTCGCCATCCTTCATCTGCACTGCGACCGTTACGGCGCGGCTGCGGCGCCAGTGCCCATCCTTGTCTGCCCAGGTGAGGTAGTTCAAATATTTGGCCGGGCTTTGGTAGCCGCGGGAAATGTCTACCAGGTCGCGCAGATAGACGGGGCTCTGCGCCGCCGATGAGGAAGAGCCGATGATGACATCACCGATCTGTTGCGGATTGGTGAATTTTCCGGAAGGGTCAATCAGAATATTTTGCGGGCCGACCTCAAGCTGGCCGCCGGGCAGCGTGCTATTGCGGGCGCCCAGAATGTCCTTCAGGTTCGAAGGCGTCATGCCATACTCAGCCAGCCGCTGCTGCGAGTAATCCAGGTAGATCTGCTCCGGCAGCACGCCTTTGCGTTCAATCTTGGCTACGGCCGCGGCGCCCTGCAGGGTTCGTCCAATCAGGTCGGTGAAGTCGTCCAGCTCCCGATAGGAGTACTTATCCCCCGCCACCGCGGCCAGACGAGCTTCAGTGTCTGCTGGATTACGGATAAATGCCGCCGGCCAACTATCCGGGTGGATCTCCGATTGATGCAACTTCTCGACTATCAGGCGATCGCCCAAAGCCCGCAGCTCATCGTCGCTTAAAGGCGAGCTCACGTCGGCCCCGATGAAGCCACTGCCGGAAAAGAAGTGCGGGTCGGAGACATACTTGTTTTGCCCTCCCGCCTGCAAGACAGCAACAAAGGCGTCGCGCACCAGGTCCGGGGAGACGGATAACGGAAAGGCGTAAACAATGCTGACCCGCGGCTGCGGAGCCTTCGGCGGTTCTGCCGCGCGCGTTGCTTCAATGGCGTTACGGATGGACCGGGCGCGCAGGGCAATGTCTACGTCGCTTGCTCGAGGGCTGGCTATGGTCAGCATCAACGCCGCGGTATCGCCAAAATCACTATTGAACTGGATCGGACCTGCACCCTGGGGCAGCTTGCTATTCAGCGCATTTAACTTGAGGTTGATATCGGAGAACTGCTTCTTGGGATCGGTTACCGTGTCGTCCAGTTGAACGTAGACCAAAGAAAGCCCGGGAAAACTGATGGAGCGGATACCAAAGTCTGAGGCCAAGGGAGGTTTGATGAACGCGTTTTGCGCCATCGTCTGCTCCACTGGGCGGCTCACCAACTGCTCCACCTCCTGCGCTGTTGCTCCCGGCCAATTGGTGGAGGCCACAGCTACCCGCACCGGAATACTGGGGTCTTTACGCTTGGGCATGTGCATGTAGCCATACCAGCCCCACAAGCAGACCGCGATGAGCAGGACCATCGAGACCTGGCGGTGCTCGGTGAAGAAACGCGCCGTATTGTGCGTTTTTTCGATGTATTCGGCTTCGGATTTATGGCTCATCGTAGTTGTGCACTCAGGGAATGACGCGAACCTTATCGCCGCTCTTGACCAGGCTTACGCCTGTCGTGATGACTCGTTCTCCAAACGCAAGGCCGCCTTTTGCGGCAATCATGTTCCCGTAGGTATCGCCCAGTTCGACCGGCACGCAATCGCGCTGTCTCAAAATCTCCACTGCCCTCCGTAAGCATGACTGCGAAGTTGTCCGCGCGAGCCGGATCCCGTATGACTGCCGACAGAGGAACCGCCAGTACGGACTGCGGCAGCTGCGCACCGTTCAGCGCGAGCGAAGCAATCATTCCCGATTTCAACTGATTCTTTGGATTGGGAATGGTCACTTCCACAGAGAAAACCCGGCTCTTGGGATCGGCTGCGGGAGAGATGGCACTTACGCGTCCAGCGAATTGCTGCGGCAGCGCATCCGTGGAGATGGCAAGATGCTGGCCCAACCGCACGCGGCTGATGGAGGTATCGGGCACACCGAAGACGGCTTTTACCGATTCCGTGTCTGCCAGGGTAAAGCCGTTGGTTGCCGGTCCGACGAGGCTGCCGAGATCGATGCTGCGTTTGACCACCCAGCCACTAAATGGAGCCCGCAACTCGCAATAAGCGAGCGCGACGTTTGCCTCGCTGACCTGTGCCTTGGCGCCGGAAACGGAGGCCGTCGTGCTGGCCAGCTGTGCTGTGGCAGAGTCGTAGTCCGGCTTGGTTGCGCTGTGCGACGCATAGAGGGCAGACGTTCGATCGAAGGTAAGCTTTGCCTTCTCGTATTCTGCCTGGGAGCGCGCGAGCTGCGCATTGGCTTGTTCCAGTTTGTCCTTGTAATCCTGTTGCCGCACCACGGCCAGCACGGTTCCTTTTTGTACCCAGTCTCCCTGATCGATGTTGCGCATGCCTCCGCTCGGGCTCTTGACCTGGCGGATGCTGTCCACATATCCCCCGGACTGGAAAGCAAGATCAACCTGGGCATAAGGAACAATGCTGGCTGAGTACTTGGCGCCGTTGCCTACGGCTATGGTTTGCACCATTGCCGTGTGTACCGGTAACGGCAGGGTTTCGGCGGAGTTCTGCTGTTTGCATGCGATGCCGCCCAGCGTGAGAGCGGTGCCGAGCGCAGTGAGACAAAATTTAACGGCTGTGGGATTCATCGGTTCACTCTTCCCCAAGAGCCTTTTCAAAGGCAGCCTTTGCGTTCCAGAAGGAAAGCAGGCTCTGTTCATACTCGTGGTCGGCGTTAGCGACCGAGGCTTGCTGTTGCAGCACATCGCGCAGCAGCACAGCGGAATGTTTGAACTGATCGCTCACTTCGCGCAGCTTCTCATCGGCCGCGTCGCGGCCGGCCTGGGCCACTTCGAGCATGGAACGGCTCTCCTCCAGCTTGCGGAACGTATTGTCGACATCGAGCAATACCTGGGCCTGCGTCTCCTGCAGTTGATAGTGGCTTTGCTGTACGCTCACATCTTTCTGCCGTACTTCGTCCCTGCGCCCTCCCCAATCGAAGGGGTCCCATTTCAATTCCAGCCCGGCGGAGAGAATATTCTGCGGCAGAATCTCGGTGTTGATGGGCTCGAGGTAGTGGAGGGCCGCGCCTACGTCGGGAATGTACTTAGCCCTGGACAGCTTGCGGTCATAATCGGCGCGGCTGACATCGATCGCGGCTTCCTTAACCTCGGGTCGCTGCGCCAGCGCCGTTTGCCGGGCTACCTTCATGTCCATCTCCGCGGGGGTGATCGGAGGCACGGGCTCGGTACGAAAAGGGATATCGAGATCGCGCCCCAGAAGTTCGTTGATTTGCTCCTTCTGGGTCTCGAGGGTGTCGTGCAACTGGACGATCTGATATCGCGCCTTGGCCAGCTGGGCTTTTGCCTGCAGACTGTCAGACTTGAGGACTGCTTCCTGCGAAAGGTAATCGCTCGCCACCCTGTCCGTCTCCTCGTATTGCTTGACCATGGCCTTTTCGGCTTCCAGCGCGCTCTCCGTCTGCAGCGCAGCGTAATAAGCCTGCTTTACATTCGCAGCCAGCGATTGCCTCGAGCCCTTGTATTGCTCGCTGGACAGGTCGGCAGACAATTGCTGCAGATGGACCGCAAGATTGATCTGGTACAGCTGCGAGAGGGGCTGCGCTACCTGCACGGACGCATTGCCGGTAATGCCGTGGGAAAGGGCGAAGCTTGTGGGCAACCCGGGGCCGAAGCTCCCTGCGGGAAAATTGAATGTGGGCGAGGTGATATTTCCTGAGGCGAACAGGTAGGTGGTGATCGCGGGGAATCGCTTGGTCTTGGTTTGCGCGACCTCCCAATTCGCTTTCGTTATGTCGAGTTTGGCAATTTGCACCGGCCGGTTATTCTCGAGAGCAATCTCGACCGCCCGCGAAAGCGAGAGGACCGGGGCATCTGCTGAGGTTTGTTCCCCCCGCAATAACACCCCGGCCATCAGCGCGGTCCCGGCAATCGCCCAGCCCAGCTGCTTGGTGTACTTCACTCGCATCAACCTCAAATCCCAATCAACCTGGGAGCCAGAATAATTTCTTTTAGGAGCGGCCTCCCCTGAGGCCGCCGCCACCACCTTGCGGTCCAAGGCTGTTCAGGTCACTCAGCACCGCTTGCCGGTCCTGTGGACGAAACTGTCCCGTGTCCATGGTTTGCTCAATTTCAGACTTTGCCTTCTTAAGCGCCATGAGCTGCTGCAGCTTGCCTTCGCCGCCGGTCTTGATGCTCTGCAGCCCATTCATACTATCCTGCAGTGACTTTACCTGGGGTTCGGTCGGTTGACCGTGCATGATAGCGGTAAATATATCTTTGCCGAGTTTTGCGCCAGGATTCGGAGGTTCGCTGGAGATGGTGGTCGACTGTTTATTCGCCATCATTACCTCCAGATCCTGCTCCAAGGTTTCACGATCTGGCGGCTTCACGGTGGCCATAATTGCTTTCATATTGGAAACAGCATGCCAGGGTGTGAGGTAATCGACGGGGCCGCCGGGTGTTTGTGCCGCCTTGTAGGCCTTCAGGGCCTCAGCGTTTGTCTGTAATTCTTTGAGCTGCGGGATAGTTATACTGCCGTTCAAGACGGCAGCCTTAATATCCTGATGGAATTTGTCTGTAGCCGGATTAGAGTCGTTGGCCTGGGGAGCCGCGAAGGCCATGGGCAACTGCGCCACCAGAACAAGGGAGAGCGAAAGAACAAATAGATTCCTTTTCATATTTCCTGCTTCCTCATGAAGAATTCTTGGCGACCCTTTTTGACCGCCTTGCTGTTGTCATTTCACTGAATAACCGCGAGCGCCACGTGAGTCTCTATTTGGCTGAGGCCACGACGACTTCGCCCTTGTCGTTGGTCTTGACCCAACCCTGGGCAGCCATGGACTTGATGATTTCCTTGGCTGCAGCATCCGCTGTTTTTGAGGCGTAGGCGTTCGCCGTCTTCCTGCGGTCGCCTACAGTCGACTTGGCGACGGCCGCCGCCGGGTTCAGACCGGCAGCAACGGGTACTGCTGAGCCAACGTTCTCGGCCGGTTTGGTATCGGTCTGAAACTGGGAGAGCAAAACTGAGTCCGAAGGCGTTTTGATGTGGACATCGACTTTGGTCTGCACATCTGCGCTTCCGGCTCCCATGCCGATGGTGTCACGCTCCGCCTTATTCCCTTGTTTCAGGGAAGTAAACGAGCCTTGAATAACCATCGCGTTGTCAGAGGGTGGCGTGCCTGCCGCTACATGCTCCACGGGAATACCAGTCTTCTCCAGGGCCTTCACCAGCTCCTGGGAGTACGTCTTGCTCGCGCTGGCCGCGATGGAATCCGGCTTCTGGTCTCCGGTAATCAGATGGCGGGGACGAAGTGACTGTATCTTGTCCACCTGGACATCTTCAGGATTGATGGCGAAGTCATAGACCAGAATCTTCTCTGGCTTTGGCAAGGGGTTGCTGCCGGTGTAACTGGCAAGGGGAGTTACGTTGATCTTGGCTCCAAGAGGGCCCTGCGCCTGGGCTGCAGAAACCAGCAGTGCGCCTGCGGCCAACCAAACAAACCATGGGAGATGGCTGTGAGCGCGGATTCTGAATTCGATGATATTCCGTAGTCTTTCCATAAGCGATTGCTCCTTCCGCCAAACAAGGGAGGCGGATCCTAAGACGGATGGGTGGCCCGAGAAACATTAGTAGCCGGGCCGACGTTTGGCATAGCCGAAGATTGCTTGGGGAAGAAAGGGCCCACTGAAGACCGCTGCGAAGGAGGGGAGATTCCGGTGCGGTAATCGTGGCGAATCATCGTTTCACCAAGGGATTCAGTCAATAGAGGTCATCTAAAACCTTTATCCCTCAATCTAAAGTTTGTGTAACCCCGCAAACCTCTCTATATGTGCAAGATGCGTGAGATCCGTTGTTGCAGATAGAGTGCTATGCGCGGTAGACTTGGCGTCACCGATCAAGACCAGAGATTTTGCCTTGCCTGGTTGGAATGGGCCAGAGGGTAGAACGACCGCGAGCAAGTGAGCTAGTCCGTGCCCGAACCACTCCGCTTTGGGGAATTTGATTTAGACGTCGAGCGCTACGAACTACGCCGGTCTGGCCGCACGGTCAAGCTCGAGAGAATACCTATGGAGCTGCTCATCCTGCTGCTCCAAAGCGAAGGAAAGCTTGTCCGCCGTGATGCAATCAACCGTCGGCTTTGGGGCGAGAATGCTCTCCAGGATACGGAGCACAGTGTTAACACAGCAGTAAATAAGCTGCGCTTTATTCTGCGTGATGACCCCAGGGAGCCGCGCTTTATTCAAACCGTGGTCGGTCAGGGTTATCGCTTCATCGCAAAGGTAGCCGTTGGGCCGGATCCGGTTGCCCCGGCTGCGGTCGTCCGGGAACGAGAACACACGCCACCTGCTGGGCACAACGGTTCCAGTCCAGGCCTGGAGTGGAAGGTGGCGGAGGCAAGCACCCCTCCGGTTCTACCCCCAGAGTCTTCGCCGCCGGCTCTTCCAATAGAGAACATAGGGCAGCAGAAGGAGCCGGCGCCGGCTGGGCGGAGGCGACGACTATTGGCTCTTCTCATCGGCTTGGTTTTGGTTACAGGGTTGCTTACGGCAGCCGGCGTCTGGTTGCATCATTGGCCGCCCGTGCAGCGGCCAGCAAGCGTGGCCGGCGGATTCCATTCCATTGCGGTATTACCTTTCGTCAACCTGGCGCAGAACTCGGATCAGGACTACATCGTGGACGGAATGACCGACCAGCTCATCACCGACCTGGCCAGCAGCACACCCCTCCGTGTCATCTCCCGTAGCTCCATGATGCATTACAAAGGGAAGCAGGTGCCGATGCGGGAGCTTGCCCATGCTCTGAACGTAGACGCGGTGCTGGAGGGGTCATTCCTGCACACTGGCAAGCAGGTGCGCATCACCGCAAATCTAATTGACGCCAGAGACGACCGCCACCTCTGGGCGCAAGTCTACGAAGAAAGTGGGAACGACCTGCTGAGCATGCAAGAGCAAGTGACGAATGACATCGTGCGCGAAGTCGCTCTGACGCTGGGTAGCGGCGTATCCGCTTCCAGGCTGCGTCCGGTCAACGTCACGGCCCGCGATGCTTATTTGCGCGGGCGCTTCCTGTGGAACAAGCGCACGCTCGAAAGCATGGAAAGATCGATCGAGTACTACCATAAGGCGATCAAAGCCGACCCTGAATTCGCGGAAGCCTACGCCGCCATGGGAGACGCGTATGTGCTCCTTAGTAGCTATGGCGGGGAGGGTCCTTCGGCTGCGCTGGGAAAAGCAGAGGAAGCTGCACAGCATGCATTGCGGCTCGGAGGAGGCCTGGCCGAGGCTCATACGGTTTTGGGCGCGGTGAGAACAGACCGGGACTGGGATTGGCCTGCGGCCGAGGCCGAGTATCGGCAGGCGCTGAAATTGAATCCTTCTTACCCGACTGCACGCCACTGGTACAGCCTGCACCTTTCACGCCTGGGAAGGACGCAGGAGGCCGAGGCTGAGATCCAGCGAGCTCGCGCCCTCGATCCGTTATCACTGATCATTAGCACCGATGCTGCGGAGACTGCGTACTGGGCGCGCAAGCCTGACGAGGCCAGAAGGCGGATCGATGAAGTTCTGTCACGCAATCCTGATTTTGCCGAAGCCCACCTGGTAAGTGGGAAGATCTACGAACAGCAAGGACATTATGAGCAGGCATTGCACGAGTTCAAGAGCGCGCTGATGCTTTTTGGCGGCGGTACGAACGTGGAGGCTTTGCAGGCCCACGCCCTCGCTCTCGCGGGCGCGTCAGGGCCGGCGATGGAAATTGCCCGGCACTTGGAGACCGAATCGCCGCATAACTATGTCTCCGGCGTTGATGTCGCCGCAATCTATTGCGCACTTCGCCAGCCAGACGCCGCAATGCACTGGCTGAACAGGGCGTATGTCAACCGCGATAAGGGTGTGGATATTCTCGGCATCGATCCTCTCTTCGACGGATGCCGCAGCGACAAGCGTTTTCAAGAACTGATGGCCACGTTAAAACTGCAGCCTGCCGCATAGCCCGGACCCACCCAATTCACTTCGGGATCAACGCGGTCTGCCCCAGATGGAAAGAGATATGAGTTGTCCGGCTCAGCAAGACGGAAAAGCGATTGCGCAGCGGATCTTTGGCAAAGTCTTCATCCGAAACAGAGGCATGCTTCTGCAGCCAGTCTGCCGCTGAAAGGCTTTCAAAGCCTGCGAGCAATGTGCCGTTGACCTCGTCCCAAGCTTTCTTTATCTCCCCCGCCGCCGGCAGTGTGGGCGCCGTCTTGTCTGGATTGGTAAGGAAGAGGGCATCATACTCCGGATGGAGCCGCGCGCCCAAGACCAACAGCGGCAGCATACGATCATGAACGGCCGTCAGGTGTCCCCAAAGATAAATCAGCCGGTTCTTCCCGGGCGCTACCTCCTTGAGAAGCTGCTCTTCCGTTAGCGGGGAAAATAGCCGATCGGCTCTCTCGATATTTAATTTCCAGGAATTCACGGCCGCCGTGACCAATGCCTGCTCCGACATCTTGACGTTCCTTTCTGTTGTTCTTGCATGTCCTTCGCGTCTCACGTTTACTCTCCATGAGAGTAGCGTGTATGAGGAATGGTTTCAGAAAGATCGGCCCATGCACCAGGCTGGCCATAGGCGTTGGCCTGGTCGTCGGTCTCCCCTCAACCAATGCAGTGGAGAAGGCTCAGCTATGACAGTACATGCCCAGGGGACGTTTGAGGTGAAGTTGACCCCGCAGTTGCCCGAGGACAAAAGCGAAGGTTCAACCCTCGGCCGCATGCTAATCGAGAAGCAATTCCACGGCGAGCTGGATGCTGTCAGCCATGGGCAGATGCTCACCGGAATGACGGCAGTGCAAGGCTCGGGCGTTTACGTCGCCATCGAGCGCGTGACTGGAACACTCAACGGGCACCGCGGCAGCTTCATCCTGCACCACTTGGGGATCATGGTGCGAGGCGCCCCACAACTGAATGTTACGGTCGTGCCGGATTCGGGCACGGGCGAGTTGGTGGGGCTCGCGGGCACGATGACCATCATCATCGCCGATGGCAAACACTCGTACGACTTCGCGTATTCACTCCCTCAAGCGCATTGACCTGCGAAGTCCGCGTCAGGTTTATTTTGTCGTCCCGAACATGCCGGAAATCTCTCGACTGCTCGCGGCCTCTTCGGCGAAGCGGAAGGTTCCGTGCTGTTGCATCTCCCGTGCGGCGCGCAGAAAGGCGCCAAGGGCAGCACGTGCCAGTGCACTGCCAACGCTGACGCGCCTGACTCCAATTGCCGAGAGTGCCGCCAGGTTCAGCGACGCGCCCGCAAGACCCATGAGGACGTTCACCGGGCGATCCACGGAGCGGACCAGGGTGGCGATGTCGTCTTGGCTGGTAAGGCCTGGAGCGTAGAGAACATCGGCGCCCGCTTCCTGATAGGCCTGGAGCCGCTGGATGGTGTCTCTCAAATCAGGGCGGCCGTTGATGTAATTCTCCGCACGCGCCGTTAGCGTGAAGGGAAAGCCCAGGGCACGAGCACTCTCGACCGCCGCGCGTACTCGCTCTGCCGCCAGCGTTTGGTCATAGATGGGCTGTTCAGCGCGCCCGGTTGCATCTTCGATTGAGCCCCCAACAATGCCCGCGGCTGCCGCAAGGCGGATGGTTTCCGCAACCGCTTCAGGCGCGTCTGCAAAGCCGTTCTCAAGATCGGCGCTGACCGGCAGGTCAGTGGCGGAGGCGAGCGCCGATACGTGCGCGATCATCGCTTCTCGGCCAACTGAGCCGTCCAGCAGGCCCATGGAGTTGGCATAACCGGCGCTGGTGCTGGCCAAAGCCTCAAAGCCGAGGTGAGCCAGCATCCGCGCGGTGCCGATGTCCCACGGGTTCGGGATGATGAATGCGTGGTCGCGCTGGTGGAGTGCGCGGAAGGCTTTTCCTTTTTCGGTCTGTGTGCTCATTGGGTGCTTACGCTGATCCTGTGAGTTTCGAGGGAAGGCCAAAGGTGCCATCGACTACCTCCACGAAGTTTCTCTCTTCGCGGAGGATGAGTCGCTTGCTCTGCGCCATGGCAAAATTATCGCGCGCCTCCGGGTCTGACCTCAACCGGGCCCGGTAGGTCTCATAGGAAGCCAGACTGTCGAAAGCAATCAGCCCCCACGCCACGTCATTCGTCCCTTCATAGGGAAGGAAGTAGCCGACAAGGTGGCCGCCACATCGAGGAATGATGCGGCCCCAATTCTCGGCGTACAGTTTAAATCCTTCTCGCTGGAAGGGATCGATCTGGTAGCGGATGACGCAGGTAATAGCCATGGATTTCCTCCTGGTCGCGACTGAGGGCAGCGCATCGCAAGAAAGGGTCAATGCCGCACCCGCTCCCGCAATCCCCACGATCGCTTGGCGCCGGTTCAATTGCCTGGGCTTTGCCGACTGCATAATTGGTAGTATGCTGGCTGCTTGACATCGACACTTCGTTAGCGGGCGAAATATGAATGTTAAGCATCACGAGGTAGCCTCGGGAATTGCGGCAGCGATCGGTGAGCCGGCGCGAGCGCGCATACTCTACTGCCTGATGGATGGACGTGCGCGCACCAGCACCGAGCTCGGAGTGGTGGCCGAAGTGAGTCCTTCCACCGCAAGCGCGCACCTAAGCCGCCTGAAAGAGGCGGATTTGGTCGAAGTCCTGGTGCAGGGAAAGCATCGCTACTACAGCCTGCAAGGCCCCGATGTCGCGCACTTGCTTGAAGGTTTGAGCGTCCTCGCCGGCGCGCGCCGGGACAAGTTTGTGCCCACGACCCCCAGCCGGCTATGCGCTGCGCGGACCTGCTACGACCACATGGCAGGCAGCGTAGCCGTGGCCCTGCACGATCGCTTCAAGGCCCTCGGCTGGCTGTCAACCGGTGCGGCGGCCAGCGACCATGCATACGAGCTTACGCCCGCGGGAACCAAGGCGATTCAGGGTTTGGGCATCGATCTCGAAGCAACCCGAAGGCTGCGACGGCGCTTTGCCTGCGCATGCCTTGATTGGAGCGAGAGGCGCCCTCATGTGGGCGGGGCGCTGGGGGCGGCCCTCTTGAAACTGGCGCTGAGAAAAAAGTGGGTGACCCAGGATCTCGATTGCAGGGCCCTTGCCATCACGAGTCTTGGGCGACGCGAAATGCTGACTCGCTTCGGCCTCAACACTTGAGGCTTTCCGTGGCGCAAGGACAAGCGAGGCATCTTCTTTATTTGATAGAAACTGGAGAGGCTTATCTCCAGTTCGTGCATCCCACAAGGGAGGATATCCATGTCTGCAATTTTGAATGCCGGCGCCAAGGCTCCGGATTTTAGCCTTAGCGTGACACCCGATCAGAAGATTACGCTCAGCGAATCTGCGCGGAAAGCCGGTGATTCTCGCCTTCTATCCCGCCGACTGGAGCCCGGTTTGCGGCGATCAAATGGCGCTCTACAACGAGGTGCTGCCGGAGTTTCAGAACTTCGGGGCGGAACTGATGGGCATTTCAGTCGATGGGGCCTGGTGCCACGCCGCGTATGCCAAGGATCACAATCTCCATTTTCCGCTAGCCGCCGACTTCGAACCGAAGGGCGCGGTCTCCCGCGCCTACGGGGCCTACCGCGAGAAGGAGGGGTTCTCCGAACGCGCACTCTTCGTCATCGACAAGAACGGGGTCATTACCTGGAGCTACTGCTCGCCCATCCAGGTCAATCCTGGCGCAGACGGAATACTGCAGGCATTGGAAGCACTGGAAAAATAGGAGGCCTGGTATGACTAAGCTCGCGGTGGCAGTCAGCGCCAAGGATCATCGACAGGGAGATATGGATGCGGCGTGCACGCTGGTAGAGTATGGAGACTACCAGTGCCCTTCATGCGGGCATGCCTATCCGATCGTCAAACGTGTGCAGAAGCATTTTGGTAAGCGCGTGTCGTTTGTCTTTCGCAACTTTCCTTTGACCCAACTGCATCCGTATGCGGAGCCGGCGGCCGAGACCGCGGAGTTCGCCGGCGCTCACGAAAAGTTCTGGGAAATGCATGACCTGCTTTATGAGAATCAGGATCGCCTGGAAGACGAGCTCCTGGTGGAGCTGACTCAGGAGCTGCATCTTGTTCCCGCTCAGTTGCAAGAGGCCCTGGAAACGAAGGAGTTTCAACCTCGTGTGCGAGCCGATTTCAGTGGAGGAGTCCGCAGCGGCGTCAATGGAACCCCGACCTTTTTCATCAATGGACAGAGGCACGATGGTGCGTATGACTTTGCATCTCTCGTCGAGGCGATTGACCGCGTGTTGGAGTAGGCGGCCTCACTTCTCCGCATCAGTGTGCCAACCGGGATTCGTCCATTGGCCGTTATGACGCACGAAGATTTCGGTTGCCCGCCCGGCACTGACCGAGTGCTTGCCGTGCATCTCCGTTTCAAGCCTGTACTCGCTGTATAGAATTGCTACTTCGCCAAATTGCTGAACCTCTGTGCGTGGGAACTCAAGGCGGATCAGCTTGCCTCCCTGAGCATGAAAGTCAGCGGCAGATTGGAGCACGGCAGCCTGATGTTTCCACTGTTTTTCGCCGGCGCTGATGACGATGGTTTCGGGTGGCACGAGTTCTCTGAGGGTCTTGGCATCGTTGGCGAACCAGGATCGCCAGACTGCCTCTCGCACTTTGAGTAGAGCGGAACTCTCATCAGTGTTGGCGCCGATGCCTGTTGTGCTCCATCCAGCCAGGATGACAACGGCGATGGCTAAGAATCTGCGATGCATATTTCCTCCGTCTCAACGAGATTCGGTTGGCTTTGGTGATCGCCAGTCAGCATTCACCTGCGGGCGGCGATCACCCAGGACTAACGTCCTGGGCATTCTCAGTCAGACTTGTCCAAATTAGCTTTTTTTCGACTCTGTCCATCCAGCTCCACCCATGCCAAGCTGGGCCGCCGTCCTCAACCTTGTCATCCCGACCCGGATTTCCTGTTCGTTGCTCCGTCCACGACTGATTCTTTCAGCCACTAGCCAATTCCTCCTGGAAGCACCACCCCACCCTTGTCATCCCGTCGAAGCCGAGGGACCTGCTGTGCGCCCTTCCCGAACGCAACTGCGCAAGGGAGTCGCCTGCACACCAAGCCCGATTCGTTCGCTAATCTGGACAGCTCTGAACCCGGACCGCACGCGAATGTTGATTGGCTATCATTCCAAAGCCAACCCGATTCTCTTTGACACCAATGCGGTTCCATACATTCAACGGATTACCGGCACACCAAGCCCCATTTGTTCACTAATTTGGACAGCTCTGATTCTCATTCGTCCCCTTCGGCAAGCTCCCACGGCAGGCCGGGGCAGGCAGGGCAGGCTCTTCAGGACTGGTTCCGATACCAGAGGCCGAAAACTGCGTACCTGGTGCGCTGCGTTCATTGAGTGCCAGCAAAACTGCTGCCGCGGAAGCAGAGAATACCGAGTAATCCAGGGGCGACTTGAGTCCGAATGAGATAGCCATGGCAGTCCCGAAAAGAATCAGCAGAAGCGCACTGGCGAAAGCCGTCCAGCGCAGCCACAGGCCGATTAATAGGAAGATGCCCAGAACCAACTCCGCAATGGTGGCACTCCAGGCGAGGAAGGGAATCGAAGACGCTGGCATGAAGGAGTTCACCTTGGCCGTGTAACGAATGAAGCCGTCAAAGTTTCCGTATCCCACATTCCTGCCACGCCACAGACCGAACCGGTCGGCGATACCAGAGAGAAATGCGATGCCGAGCGTGACCCGAGCGTAGAGAAAAGCCCAGTACAGACGGCGATGCTGACGTTCGTCGTTCATGGCTGGACGTCTCTTGTCGGCGGCACTTTGGTCGAGAGCGGGGCGGCATGATCGCAGATAAAGTAAGCCAGGAAGGTTGCCGGCTCTTTTGCACTTGCGTTCTCCGAAACCAGATGAACGCCGTTGGGAGCCTCATAGAAGCTGTCACCCGCTGTGTAGACGGATGGCGCACCACCTTTGACCTGCATCCGCACTGCCCCTTTGAGAACATAGCCAATCACAGGGCATGGGTGGCTGTGAGGCGCCGACGACCCACCCGGCGGATAGGTCACCTCGACCGTCGTCACTTTCAGTTGGCTTCCATCTAACTGCGGCAACGCTTGTGAAAATACGGGACGGACGTGAGCCCCGGGCGGCGAAGAGAGGTTTGGACTCGTGGCCTGGATGGCGATAAGTGCAGCCGGCGCCAACAGAGCCAGTATCAGTCCGAAAATATGGAGTCGTTTCCGCATGTCTCAAATTAGCAAGAAGTGGTACTGTCGAGTAGGGCCACATGTCATGGCCTTGGCTGTACCACTTTGGATAGCGAGCTATGGCTAGGCGCAGCGCTCCCTTCAACCTTGTCCTGCCACCGCGGGAAGCAAAGACGCCCGCATTTCGCTGGCTCTACACGGCGTTGCGTGGTGACATTCTGGGCGGCCGCCTCCGGCCTGGCTCAAGGTTACCCGCCACTCGGGATTTAGCCACGCAATACGGACTCTCCCGCGGAACCGTGGTGAGCGCATTTGAAGAGTTGAAGTCGGAGGGATATCTGCATGGAAGCAGAGGGTCGGGGACCTATGTAAGCGGCGTCTTACCCGAAAACTTGCTGCAGGTGGCGCCGGAGGCGAGGCAGAGACTCTCATCGATCGAGCAACAGCCGCGCCGGCTTTCCGGCTACGCACTGCGCGTTCAGCCGTTCTCGAACCTCGAGAGCCGGCCAACGCGAGCCTTCCGCGCCAATCTGCCCGCCCTCGATCTATTCCCCACCAGAATCTGGACACGCATAGCGGAGCGGCGTCTGCGGCGCCTTTCCATACCGCAACTGCTGGGCTGCGACACAATGGGTTATTTGCCGCTACGTGTTGCCGTTGCCGACTATCTGAACACCTCGCGCGGAACCCGGTGTACTCCCCAACAAGTGATGATCGTTTCCGGAACGCAGGAGGCGCTCGATTTGGCAGGGCGGTTGATCCTGAACCCTGGCGATCAGGTGTGTCTGGAAGATCCGGGATATCCCGGCGCTGCCATGGCCTTTGCAGCCCTTGGAGCGAAGATATGTGCGGTGCCCGTGGACGGCGATGGAATCGAGTTGCCTGGGCGGCGGGCGCGGAAAGCCAAGCTGGTCTACATAACCCCTGGGCATCAATTTCCTGTTGGCATGACCATGAGCCTGGCGCGGCGCCTGCAACTACTGGAATGGGCTCGCCGTTCGTGTGCCTTGATCTTCGAGGACGACTACGATAGCGAGTTTCGCTACGCCGGGCGGCCAGTGCCTGCATTGCAGGGCCTGGATCATCCCGGATTTCCTGTGGAGCTTGGTGACGTTGATAAAGTTCATGCGGCTTTCCTTAATGAAAGCCGCACACGTGGCCGTTGTCTGGTGCCGCGTACAGGAAATCCGGGTCAACATGGGCTGGTCCTCTTTGCCGGCAGCTTCAGCAAGGTGCTCTTTCCCTCGTTGCGTCTTGGCTATTTGGTGGTTCCGCTGGATCTGGTGGATTCTTTCGCAGCGGCGAAATCTGTCCTCAACCGGCATGCAGCGCCCTTTGAACAAACTGTGCTGTGCGACTTTATCACTGAGGGCCACTTCGGCCGGCACCTGCGGCGCATGCGCGAAGTGTACGCCGAGCGCCGCTCGGTCTTGATGGAGAGTGCGCGTAGAAGACTCACCGGCTTGCTGGAGCTCTCTAGCGTCGAAGCGGGTCTCCAGACCGTGGGCTGGCTGTGCCAGGGAATCGATGGTGCGGCAGCAAGGCGGGTGGCGCAAGCCCGCAAGGTGGAAGTGACTCCCCTCAGTATTTACAGCCACGGCGCCATGCGGAGAGAAGGGTTGCAGCTGGGTTTCGCCGCTGTGAACCCACAGGAAATCCGGCGCGGGGTTCACCAGCTTGCCATTGCGCTTGAAGAACTTGCCCGTAGGCGTCTATGATGTTCCCTCATGGCTGACCAGATACCCCATCTATTCCTTACCGCCTCGGTGAAGGGAATGCAGCTCTCCGAAGATGCGATCAATCGCTGTATCGATAAGCTGTCGGATGACCAGATGTGGCACCGCGGGGCTGACCACGAAAATTCTGTCGCCAATCTTCTCCTTCATCTTGAAGGCAATCTGCGGCAGTGGTTCCTTCACGGAATTGACGGCCAGCCCGACGTCCGCAGCCGCGACTCAGAGTTCGCGCTCTCGCCGTCGCAGCGTTGCGCGGAGATTCGCAGCCGCTTCGCGGTAACCCTGGATGAAAGCCGCAAAGTAATCGCATCGCTTCCACCAGCGCGCCTGCTTGAAACGATCAATCCTCAGCCGACTGGAAATTGGCCGCCCACGACCATTCTCGAAGCGATTTGTCGCATAACCGGCCATCTGCAGTTGCACACGGGCCAAATCATTATGCTTACCAAGCAGCTCACCGGCGCCGATCTGGACCTATCCATGCCACGGAAACGATAAGCGCGTGCGTTGATCTAGCGATAGTAGCCCGATTTGGTGAGAACGACGAAATCCGACTTGCGCAGTTCGTGATGATCGCGGAGAAACTCAGGATTGAGCTGCAGGCTAAGTTTGCAGAACTTGCCCTGTGGCTCAACACGCGTGGGCTTAAATCCAAGTGTGTAGCGCGCTCGCATCCGATCGATTAAAAGGGCGAGACGGTCCGCGGCCTCCCTGGTACCGGTGCTCATGACGAGGCCACCCGTAGCCTTGGCATATTGATCGATGTCACCCAGTCGAGTCCCGCCCATCGCCGACTCCATGATCGCACGGTTGGTCTCCGCAGTCCTGTCGATCAGAGCCGAGACCACCGCTCCCGATTGAAGCAGCTTGGTCATTGCTTCCTGCTGCGAATGTAAATGCGCGGCGGAGTGCTGACCGATGGACGCCTGGGTCATGGAGTTTTGCTCGTTTGCCGTGCCGTCTGTGAGCCAAACCAGAACACGCCGGTTCCCAGGCGCTCTAGCCTTCATCGCCTGGTCCACGGCTTCAAACATATCCTCATCAAGGAAGGTCCCCTCCACGTCCGCCATCCACGACGCAGTCTTGATGGCGTACGCCGCCAGCGCGCGATTTTTCGTAAAGTCTTGCAGCAGCTCCGTGCGAGAAGAAAAGATCATCACCGCTACTTCATCTTCCGGCTTCAGGTGACCAAGGGTTTCCATGGCGGCTCGCGCCAGGGGCTCAAGGGCGGCATGCACGGTCTCGGTCATGTCGAAGAGCAGCACCACGGAGAGAGGCAGTTGATCCCGGCTGCAATAGTTGATCGTTTGCGGTACTCCATCTTCCGCGAGCTGAAAGTCTTTCGCCGAAAGTGTATCGACCGCTTGTCCTGATTTCTTGTTCTCCACCACGGCATCGAGCAGGACCAATTGGGTGTCGACATGGATGGTTGCCGCGCCGGACGGCGTCGCGGACTCTGGTGATTGTGCCCAGCCCATCTGCGTCAGCAGCAGAACAGTGAGGAGCGATGCAAACTGAGTGGGAAGGCTCACGAGACCAATCTATCAGCATCGTTCAGCGACCTTGACGCAGAAGAATGCAATCGTAGCAGGAGGGCGATTTAGACTGGTGTGAGACATGGAGGCGAACCGATCATGACCAAAGAAGTGTTAGCTGCTACAACTTTGCCAACGATCGAAGAGATCAAAGCAGCGCAGGAGTTGGTGTACGCGGTGATGCCCCCGACACCACAGTTTGTTTGGCCTCTGCTGTGTGAGCGTCTTGGAGCCGAAGTGTGGGTGAAACATGAGAACCAAACGCCGATCGGGGCGTTTAAGGCTCGCACCGCGGTGGTTTATGCGGCAGAACTGTTCCGTCAATCGAAAAACCTGACCGCGCTGGTTACCGCCACTCGCGGCAATCACGGCCAGTCGGTAGCGCTGGCGGCGAGCAGGTTCAAGGTGGCGGCACACATAGTGGTGCCGCGGGGTAACAGCGCAGAGAAAAACGCCGCCATGCGGGCACAGGGTGGCGACCTCATAGAGTTTGGCAGCGACTTCCAGGAAGCGAAAGAGCATGCGCAGAAGCTCTCGCAGGAGCACGGCTGGCACTTCGTACCGCCCTATCATCGCGACATTGTCAAAGGAGTAGCTACCTATTGGCTCGAGTTCTTCTCCGCCGTGGCCGATCTGGATGTTGTTTACGTACCCATCGGGCAGGGATCGGGTATCTGCTCCTGCAGCGCTGTTCGCAACGGAATGAACCTGAATACGCGGATCGTGGGAGTGGTAGCGGAAGGTGCGCCCGCTTATGCCCTCTCGTTTGAGGCGAAACGCAAGATCGCCGCTCCGGTAAGCACCTTGCTGGGCGATGGGATGGCCTGTCGCGTGCCCGATGATGCTGCGCTTGAAGTAGTGTTCGAGAATGTCGATCGGGTGGTACGCGTGAGCGAGGAAGAGATCCGCATGGCTATGAAGTTTTACTTTACCGACACGCACAACGTAGTGGAGGGAGCGGGAGCCGCCGGACTGGCCGCCGCGCTCAAAGAGAAACACGCGCTACGGGGAAAGCGCGTGGGCCTCGTGGCTACCGGCGGCAACGTGGATCACGATGTATTCGCAAGGGTCTTGCTGGATTAGGGTTTTCGATACTGATTTTATGGAGCACCGGGAGGGAATTGAACCCTCGAATACTGGTTTTGCAGACCAGCGCGTTAGCCACTTCGCCACCGGTGCTCATCTCATCGCTCTGCGGGCAGTCTCACCGGCGAGACCGCCCCACAGAGATTAGCTACTTGCCCTGAGTGGCAAGATCTTTCCTTGCCAGATACCAGGTTTCTACCGTGAGCCCGGCTCCGCCACCGTTGGTGCGCTTGCGCGCGTCTTCCACCGTTGCCGGCGCGGGCACGATCACAGGCTCTCCCAGCTTCCAATTTGCCGGGACTGAGACACCGTTGCCGTCAATGGTCTGCAGCCCCTCGAAGATGCGGATCAACTCATCTACATTACGCCCCAATTGCATCGGGTAGTAGACAATCGCGCGGATATTTTGCTTGGGATCGATGGCGAAAACAGCGCGCACCGTGGCTGTGTCGGAGGCTGCTTCATGCACCAGGCCGTAGGCCTGCGATACTTTCTGGTCGAGATCGGCAACTACCGGGAACTTTACTTCCACGCCCGCGTTGCGCTCAATGTCGCGTACCCAGGCGATGTGTGAGTAGATGCTATCGATCGAAACGCCAATCAACTGCACATTCAGTCTTTCAAAATCAGCGGAGCGGCGCGCGAACTCGATGAACTCCGTGGTGCACACGGGGGTGAAATCGGAGGGATGGGAGAAGAGCAATACGTACTTGCCTTTGGCTGTGTAATCGCTTAACTGGATGACGCCATGGGTGCTCTTCGCCTTGAAGTCGGGCGCCTGCTCAAGGATGCGTGGGATGCGTGATTCCGTTGTGGTGCTCATGTTCTCTTCCTCGTCGAGACTTGGTTGGCAGATGGCCATCCGCGTCGTTTCCAGGCTTGATTCCAAGCACGAGGGAACCCGCGGCGGGAGCCGGCTGCGGGTGGATGACTCTTTCGTATGACAGGATTCGAAGCTTGCGATTCGATCTAGACACACACCCGCAGCATGCAGCAGCGACAGCAACTGCAACACAGGGAGCCGGGGTGGTGAGAGGTGAGTGCCATTTGCTTATTCTGGTAGTCGCGAACGCTTCGACTGAAACAAGCATAGAACCCGCGGCAAGAGGTGTCAAACTGCTGCGCGAACAAGCCAGGAGAGCTGATGGGCCTGCGACCCACCCAAGGCGATGAAATGGGCTGAAGAGAACTGAGGCCCAATTCGGAACTGGCGGTTCTCTCGCAGACACTTTAGCTCCTGAGGGCGATGATTTTCGATAGAGCACAGTCATGAATTGAGGGCGCGCGTGCCGGCCGTAGCGCTCTGCAACATGCGAGAGAATTCAAATCGCGCAGACGCTGATGAGGATATGTTGTGATTTATTTTTCGCGGCAGCACTGATCCTGCTGCAAAAGAGCAGTTTTTCCTTGAACGATTCACATGCTTTCAACAGGGCTGACAAGGCCCATAGGCAACACTGGCAACAAGACGCCGTTACGCGGTGGAACTTTTGCAAAAAAGCAAGCCGCATTTCGCTTCATCTTCTCCGTTTACACATCGCTTTCCTCTTCGTACTCTGTCCAAGCGTTTCCCCTCCAGGTAACGCAACTGTCGGCCATTAAATCTGACAACTGAATTCAGACCGGACGCGCTTGGATGCGCGCTGCTGCTGAGCAGAACCTGCTGTCACCTTGTGGCTGTTGACCGCAAGCGGGATCTGTTGCTGCCGCAGCTATTCATCAACGCGGCTTATTCCGTTCTCCCCCAACCCAGCGGCCACGCACATTCAATGTGCGCCCGCGTTTCACCGCTCCTTTGAAAGGAGAATTTTAGGACCCCATGAGGCCGAAGAAAACTATTTTGTGTGTTGACGACAATGAACAGGCACTTTCCGTGCGCAAATTCATGCTGGAAACCCGGGGCTATCGCGTGCTGACAGCTACCGGCAGCGAAGCGGCCTTGGAGCTGTTTCGCGAGGGGGGCATCGATCTGGTTCTGAGCGACCTGATCATGCCCTATATGGACGGGAACGAGCTTATCCGCCGCATGAAGGAGTTGGCGCCGGAAGTGCCGGCGATTCTCATCAGCGGCAGCGTGAAGGCCTTCGATCGCGCCAACCGTGCTGACGCCTTTCTGCCCAAGGGCGCCTGCTCACCGGTTGAGATGCTGGAGCGCATTCGGGTGATGGTGGCCCGCAAGCGCGGTCCCAAGAAGGGACATGGCCTGCGTCCCCTGGTTGCGGAGGAGGTTGCTCAGCATCAGGCGGAGCCCAACGAAGCCCTTGTGGTCGGTGCTTGATTACGGCTCTTGCTCGAGAGTTGGGATTTTGAGGCCCTTGAACAGGGCCTCTGCCGGTTACTATCAAGCCAGCTACAATCAACCAGTGCAGCCGATCATTGCGACAAAAAATGTAAGCAAGATTTACCGGGCGGGTAAGGTAGACGTTCCCGCCCTGAGCAATGTCTCGTTTGTCGTTCCTCCGGGCGAGTTCGTCAGCATCGTCGGCCCTTCGGGTAGCGGCAAATCGACGCTCTTCTACATCCTTGGCGGCCTGACGCGCGCAACTTCAGGAAGCGTCTTGATCGATGGCATCGATTTTGCCCAGCTGACCGACTCCCGGCGTACCGTATTGCGCAAGACGAAGATCGGCTTTGTCTTTCAAAAGTTCAACCTGCTGCCCACGCTGACGGCGCGGGGCAACATTCGAAATCGCGCGGGAGATCGCCCGCAGCCACAGCGCGCAGGACGAAGAGTTGCTGCATCATCTCACCGATTTGCTTGGTATTGCCGGCCGCCTCGATCACCGTCCGTCGGAGCTTTCCGGTGGGGAGCAGCAGCGCGTCGCGATTGCCCGTGCGCTCATTACCCGTCCCGCCATTATTCTTGCCGACGAGCCGACCGGCAATCTCGACACCGCCAATTCCGATGCGGTGTTGCAGATGCTGCGGCGCTCGGCCCAGGAGTTCAAGCAAACGGTATTGATGATCACGCACAACCCCGAAGCGGCGGCGATTGGAGACCGCATCCTGCACATGCGCGACGGCCGGATGCTGGACGAATAGGCTGCCCCTTGCCTGGAGAATCGACCATTTGGGTAATCTTTGCCGGCTTGCCTGGAACAGGTAAGAGCACGCTTGCCAGGGCCCTGGCGGAGCGCTTGGGCGCGGCTATTCTCGATAAGGACCGGGTACGTGGGGCGCTGTTTCCCGATGCGCTGACCGACTACAGCCCGAAGCAGGATCAATTGTGCATGCGCGCGATGCTGGAGGCAGCCGTCTACCTGACGCAGCGCCGGCGGGTGCAATACATCTTCTTCGATGGACGGACCTTCTCGACGCGAGGGCAGATTGAGGAGGTTTTGCAGGCGGCCAAGCGAGCCGGCGCGCGTTGGCGCATCCTGCACGTGACATGTGCGGATACGGTCGCGGAAGAGCGCCTGGCCCGCAACGATCCGGGGCATCCGGCAAAAAATCGCGATCCGGCGCTCTACCGCAGGATCAAACAGCACTTTGAGCCAATTCTGCAGCCCAAGTTCGAGGTCGATACGACGTTGGGCATCGACCGGCAGCTGGGGGCGGTTGAAGGCTATCTCGCGGGCGACCAATAGGGGGCCGCGTTGACCCGGCGGCGAGCCGCCCGATATACTGCCTCAGGACGTATGCGGGAGTAGCTCAGTGGTAGAGCATCGCCTTGCCAAGGCGAGGGTCGCGGGTTCAAGTCCCGTCTCCCGCTCCAGATGGCTACCTTCCGAGCTGTCGCGGCTTTTTGAGGAGCGGCAGGGGTGAAACCGCCGGATTTCCTCCAGGATCAAGCGAAAAATCGTTGCGGCGCAGCCGGCATGGTGGAAATCTCGGTTCTTTGGCTCCGAAGCGAGCCGTGGTGATCTGAAAGTCGCATCTGCCAGACTGGGCTCTAATCCAGCCGGGCGGTTACAATTGTCCAAGATGGCGCGGTACCCAAGCGGTAAGGGAGAGGTCTGCAAAACCTTTATGCGTCGGTTCGATTCCGACCCGCGCCTCCACTCCTTCAATAACTTAGCTTCCCTCGGAAGGATTCACTTAAAGCGCTGTAGGGAAAAGTGTAGGGAGTTTTCCCCACCTCCCTACTGAATAGCCTCGGGTGTTCTCTGCGTTTGGGCCGCGGACTCGATCTGCTGTTCCGCGACGAACCTCTCCAACTTGCCCATCGCTGAAGTCTGATGAGCCTGTGACGGGTGCGCGTAACGGAGAACCGTGTTGATTTTGCCGTGCCCCAAGGTTGCCGCGAGCGTCACGAGCTCGATTCCAGCTTCAACGGCGCGGGTAGCCCACGTGTGCCGCAAATCGTAAAGTCGGGCCGGTGCGATGCCTGAGTCTCGCACGGTGCGGTCATGAGCATTGTTCACCTTCGGAACCGGCCGGTTCGGATCGGTATCATGGGGGAACAAGTAGGGCCCGTCACACTCAGACATGCGCCTAAATAGAACGATCTTGGCTGCCGCAGTAAGCGCGATGCGCCTCTTTGCTGCCTTGGTCTTGCCGAACGGGTTGAACAGATATCCTTCGGCGATGTGGACGACGTTCTTCGGCTGGATCTGATAGATCTCTGACGGTCTTTCGCGGTGGAGGCCGCCAGTCAATGAAGAGATTTCTGCTAGTGCTCCTGTCGCTTTGCACATCTTGCTCGGCGCCTCCTCAGTTTGTCAGCGGAGGCGTTAACACTGGGATTCCGAATCTCAACCCCGGCTGGACTTATGTCCAAGCTATGGCGCCCGGAATTACCTGCGCTTCTACCACTTGTCCATTGACGCAATTTGTTCCTACAGTTGCAGGCAGTGTCTGGATCGTAATCACAACCAACGCTTCCAATATCTCGCCAAGTTCCATCAGCTTAGGCGGCGGAACTTGGGTCCATTGCACCGCCTGTCAAGGTTACACTTCAGGGCTTTTTGCAACTGATATTTACTACAATTTGTCAGGAACAGCAGGTACGTCAACAATCGACGTGAACTATTCCAGTGCTCCAAGTACGCCTAGTTTTGCCGAATTCATCGAGATCAGTCCCCCGTCGGGCTACACGGCTTCCTACGATACTGGCGGCTATAACGCGAGCACAACCTGCACCACAACATGCACTGGCGCTACCCTTACGCTTTCGGGCAACGACGCCATTATCATGCCCACTGATTACCTGACGAACTGGAACGGGTGGAACTTCATCACCGGAGGGACTGACTACTCCTGGTTTGCCGACTGGACTGGTGACGGCTTGTGCCTCAATTGCACAGTAGGCACAGCACCGTCTGTATCAGCAACTTCGTCGCCAGTAACAGGATTTGTAGGAGCAGAAATTGCATTCAAGAGCACTGCAGGTAGTTTCACCACACCTGCTCCTGTGTTCAGCTTTGCGAATATAACCTCTCCCAATGGTGCTAGCGAATATAATTGCAGCCCGACTTGCTCGATTACGATACCCTCCACCACGGCAGGGAATCTGCTCTATGTGGAAGCCTCAACAGAGGTATCCGGTGATTACATCTCTTCGATCTCGGGTGGTGGCACTTGGGTGGTCCCAACGACTGGGTGTCAGAAACAAATAACGACTCCTTCCACTCTCAACGTTAGTTGTGCTTACACGCTTTCAGCCACAGGCAGCACCACGTCACTTTCCATTACGATGGCCGGCAGTTCTTCAGCCACCGGCATTGCAATTTTTGAAGTCCATCGAACGTCCGGTAGCTGGGTGCTTGACACAGATGGAGCAACAGCAAATACAGCATCTTTCCTTCCGGCCTTACAACCCCTTACGCTTTCAGGAACCAACGACGTCATATTTCAAGCTATGGGTGATACTGGCGGAATTGAAACCTGCCAGTTTCTACCCTGGTACGTGTTCGATCAACCTCTTCCTACGAACACAAGTATTTTTGCACTACTTAACACGGCAGGAACACCTTCTACCCCGACGTGTTATAACCCGCAAGATTCTGCGACAGTCGTTCACGGGGTGGCCTTCCAATGAGATGGACCCCTGTCGTTGGGGGAATGGGGGGGGAATGGGGGAATGGGGGACAGCCTGATCGGCGCGATTTTCCTCTACCTCAACGCGTAAATCACGCCGATCAGGCCGTCCCTCTTTTACCCCCGCCTTAATTTCACTTGTGCTCTGCAGGCCGATTGGACTGAATTGGCGCCGTGGCCCGTCTGCGATCCCCGTTCCTGCTTTCCGATTGCCCCGATGTCTAGATGGCCCTTTTCTGTTTCGATAAAGATCTCGGGGGGGGCCTCTGTCTGCAATCTAGAAAAACAATTCTGGGGAAACGTGAAAGCGAATTTAGCTCCCGTGAGATGGGCCTCCTGAATAGGAAAGATGGACACTTCGCCCCCGGAAGCGCCGCTAACAACAGTGGTGCTGGGTGATTCAGCCAATCGTGAAGACCACTCGCGGCTTACCGGCTGCGTTCCAATACGCTTCCACCTCGGAAAGGGGAACGGAAGTCCCAAAGTGCTGTCACCAACTGGCAGCATGATCTTCGGGAAGTCTTCCGCGCCTCTGGCATGCCTGACGGGCACCCTCATATGCTCCGTGACACCTCCGCTGTTCGCCTGTTAGAGAGGCGTGTCCCGATGGAAGAGGTCAGCAAAGCACTCGGGCATGGGTCTATAAAGACGACTGAAAAGTTTTACAACCCGTGGATCAAAACGCGGCAGGAAAGATTGGACGGCCTAGTGATGAAGGGCCATGATTCGGCCACGCGACGAGAAGCCCGGTCTAACCGGGCCTCCGCCGCCAGTCTTGGCTGTATCTAACGCAGCACGATCATCAAAAATCCCACTTCTATTTCGCCTGCGCTAACTCCGCAATAACCGCAGCAACTTTATCGAGTATCTGGTTCCAGCCCTCCATTTGACCGCTATTTTTCGCGCTCTCCATGGGTTCATTTCCAATGAAGGTGAGTTTCGTCTGGCCGTTTCCGAGATCCTCAAAGATGGTCACGTCGTACGCACCGTCTATGGCCTCATGTTCTATTCCTAATTGCGCAGGCTCAACCTTGTTTCCCTTCGAGTCCGAAAAGTACATCAAGGAAACGATCTTCTCGTGCAGAACAATCTCGTGGTATTCAACCGCATTCCAGAACTCCTGCCCATCCGGCGCCTTCATGCAGTAGAGAGATTTTCCCCCAACGCGAAAATCCATCTGGCAAACGGGCGCAGTAAAGCCCTTCGGTCCCCACCACTGCATCACGTACTTCGGGTCTGTCCACGCCTTCCAAACCAACTCGCGTGGGGCATCAAAAACTCTTGTAACGACCATCCGCTCGATTTCGCTAACCGTGTTTTCTGTCATCTCTGACCTCCTCTTTCTTCATTTGATTTACCACTACATCCAGTTTGTCGAAACTCTCTTCCCAGAATCGGCGATAGCTGATCGCCCAGTCGCTGACTGTCTTAATCGCCTCGGGCCTAAGCGTGCATACGCTCTCCCGTCCACGCTTTGTCTTGATCACAATCCGTGCCCGCACCAGGTAGGCAATATGTTTTGAAATCATCTGCTGCGACAGAGCAAACGGTTTCGTCAACCCATGCACAGAGGCAGGCCCGTGGGAGAGCCGCTCGATCATCGCCCGCCGGGTTGGATCAGACAGAGCCGCAAACGTTGTATTCAGTTTATCCACAACCAAATGGTAGTGGATTGTCCGCCAATGTCAACTGCTAATTTTGCGATTCTTGATTACTGCTCGCTGATCTCTCTGAACCTGACACTCGCGCTAAACCATATCCACGGCGACGAGTGCTTTCTGACGACCTGGCACAGACTTTCCACGAAGGATCTGTGTTCATGGATGTGAATGCGATCCAGCCGGGCCGTGATTTTCGCAGAGCGATTGACGATCCCATACACGAGATCGGTGACGAGATGGACTGAAGAGCTCGGTGACGAAATAACCACTGAATTCGGCAGCCGCCGATTAGGGAGTTATTTCGTCCGTCCCCATCTCCACAAGTAGGTGCAGAATGGGCCCGCTCTCAAAGTGCTCTATTGTCCGTTTTCTGACGGTACCCTAATTCGGTGAGGGGCGCTCGACATGATCGATCACCACCACCGGCACCTGGGTTTTCTCTGACGTTAGTCGCAGTCCCAATTGTTCCCGGATCGCCGGTAACAGCGGCGGCGGAGCGTTCGCGTCATCCGCCGCCGGCGGCGCGTTCCCCCTCATCCCCGCAAACTGCGTTTCATCCGGTGTCCACTGCAGCGCGAAATCCCACTTCCCCGTCAGGCCCGTCTCGTCTACCACCTGCTGGCCGAGAACGTTGGTTTGCAGCAAGCGCGCGAAGTCGTCCATCGTGGCGCTTTGCGCGCGCAGCATCCCCGAAGGGAAACAGGTAAAGCTCGGCTTTAACGACGCGTCCACGCTCTTCGTCATCTTCGGCACGTCCTTGCCCACGGTCAGGGTGTAGGCCGGCATCTCCCGCTTCTCTTCGTGAACCTTCAGAGCGAAGCGCTCCGCCAGCAGCTTTTGCAATATGTCTCTCTCCTGGTCAAGGCTAGGCATCCCCGGCGTATCTGACTTCACCTCGATGTCCCATTTGTCCGTGTCCATCCAACCCGTGAGGCCCACGATAGGCCGGGTCGGATAGGCAAACTTCATCAAAAAGGTAAGCGGGAGGTTCTTAACCACCAAATTCTCTCCTCGCACGTTAAGCATGAACAATTTAGTTCCCGGCTGGGTCGGCCTGACAGTCGCCACCTCCACACCGGGCTTCGCATCCGCCGCCATCGGCACAGTCCGCGGTGGCGGACCAGGAGTCGCCCACTCCGTCTCCGGCGTCGCGCGCTCCAGTACCAGCGCAGAGGAGCCACTCTGGGTCACGGTCCCGCTGATCGAATTACCGTCCGCCGACAACTTTCCCTCATAGGTCAGCCTCGGGAAATCATTCACGAACCGCAGAGTTCCCCTCTCGAAGCTGACCAAACTGCCGACCATCGGCGGATCGCTCTGGTCGAGGTTGTAGAGCGTCGCGCTCAGCCCGCCCTTCTCATCCTTCGCGATCTTTAGCACCAGACGCAGATTGTGGCCGCCGGGTGCGTGCCCCGTCCCCTGCCACGTGCCTGTGATGTTGTACTTTGGGGTTGGCGCCTGCGCCGCAGCCTGCGATGCATCCG
Organism: uncultured Acidobacteriaceae bacterium; assembly: GCA_963746595.1. Classification (GTDB taxonomy): domain Bacteria; phylum Acidobacteriota; class Terriglobia; order Terriglobales; family Acidobacteriaceae; genus PALSA-350. The sequence continues at coordinate 279,810 of CAVVBS010000001.1, read as the reverse complement.
TGCCGCCATGCACAACGCCTAGCGCCAGCGGCGCTCCGAGCGCCAATGCGCCCGCCAGACCGAGCAGCGCTTTTTGCCGCATGTCGAGCTTCCGCGCAGCCTGCCCGGAGAGGATCCGCGCGATCCTCCTCTTCAGCTCCGATCCCATTACGCCGGAGACGCAGCTCAGCGGGACTTCCACGTAGAACTTGCAGACATTCAGAATTCCCTCTGCATACGCAACGGGCTGCCGCCTCGATTCGAGCACCGCCTCATCGCATGCGCGCTCACGCTCTTCCACCAGCCGCGCTTCCAGCCACCACACCATCGGATGGAACCAAAACACCGCCTCAACCAACATGTGCAGCGCCGCGGTCAGGTTGTCGCGCCGCCGCATATGCGACAGCTCGTGCGCCATAATCGCGTCTAGTTGCTCAGCACTTAACTGCTCCGCGATGCCCCGCGGCAGCACCATCACCGGCCGAATGATTCCGAAAACTCCCGGTTCCACTCTCTCTGCGACCGTCACCGCCGGAGTTCCGTCGGCCAGCGTCATAGGCTCCCCGCGTCGCACGGTCGCACGTAAACGTTGCCAGCTGCGCATCCAACGCGCCAAGAGTAACAGCGTTCCCGCCGCCCACGCACTCAGCAGCAGGAGCGGCAACCAGTCTCTGGAAGCAGGTGCTGTCGTTCCGCGAGTACCAATTCCAGCCACGGAAACAGCCGTGGTCGCATACGCCGGCCACGCTTCGAGCAAAGGTTGCGCTACTCCTTCGACCACCGTCACGATCTTTGGCTGAGAGCGAACAAAGTGCCCTGGCGGCGACAGCCTTGCACCCGCGGCGATCAGGAGCGAGAAAGGGAGAAGAAACTTCAGGGATGCAGTCACCCATAACCGGTACCGCAACCGCGCAGCGTTGGGCCGCAGCGTCAATGTCAACAGCCAAACTCCTACGGTGAAAACGGTCGACTGGCACAAATGACGCAGGAGAGAAGCCGCCCACGGTCCCCAAACCAAGGATTCCATTGCTAAACTCCCTTCCGCCGATGGTTTTTCACAATTTGCTCGGCCTGCCGCACATCGGACAGCGATATCTTCCCGGATTCGAGCAAATGCGCCATTAGAAGCTGGCTCTGCCCGCCAAAATAGCTAAGCAGATCATCGATCACCCGCCGCTGCGCCGCGTCCCGCGTTATGACTGCCTCGAAGACGTGAAAATTGCCCACCTTTTTCACGCGCCGCACAATGCCCTTTGGTTCCATCCTGTAAATCATGGTTTGAATGGTGTTGTACGCCGGTCTGCCTTTAGCAGGAAGTGAATCGAGAATCTCGCGGATGGAGGCTTCACCACTAACCCATAGCGTCTCCATGATTTGAAATTCAAGTTTGGACAGTTTGCGCACGGCCATCTAGATCTCCCAATAGTGTAGGAATATCACCTACACTTGTATGAGATGTCAAGAGGCTTTTCGCGGCGATCGAAAATCTGAAATCGACAATCCGGAAGTTGACTATCCACTTCAACGAATCGGCTACACGGACAATTGCCTGCACTCGTTTGCGGTAACTTCCCCCAGTCCAGGGAGTCAGGGGGCCGAGAGTTTCGCGGACGAACGTGTATCAGGTTTCGATTGGCTGAACCGGAGGTTCGTGGCGTAGGAAATTTTCTCGTCAGGAAGATGTGAAAAAATCGATTTTAAAATTTGCAACGAACTCGGCGTTTAGAAGATCGCTTATAGGGCATCCTCGAGCGATCTTCTAAGCGCCGAGTTCGCTGCAAATTCTAAAATCGATTTTTTTCACATCGTCCCGGCCACAAATCATTTCCGCAAACCAGTCCCGGGAGGGACGGAAGAATCCAGAGCCCGGCACGGAAGTGCCGGGAAAGGAAAGCAACGGAAACCAAGTCCCCTTTAGTGGACGGCACAACCAACTTGATGGTTCGCCTCAATTCCAATCTCAAATCCATGCTTTTTCGCTAACAACTCGAACTCTTTCGCGAAATCCATTTTGCGGTGATGGTCCTTTTGATTCACAACATATTGCCGGATGGTGGCCACCTGCGATCTGCTGACGCTACAGGCAAAATATCCCTCTTGCCATTCGAAACGCGCGCTACCGTGTTCCTTCATCCATCGCGATGAGTTAGCTTTCAGCACCTGGACTGCTTTTGCGATCCCGAGGATAGCCCCCAGGTCGATCAGTGCGTGAGCATGATCGGCAAAGCCCCCGATGGCCACCGCGTGGATGCCGTGGCCCTTTGCAATGCCTGCCATATACGCCCATAACCTCGGTTGAAGCTCCTCCTGAATGGAGTGCACGCGGTCTCTCGTACCAAACACGATATGAACGTAATGACTCACATACGAGCAGGCCACTATGGCGTACCTTCACACTATCCTGGCTTATCCGTCTAAGCCTCGGCTGAAAGGCGCGTTAAATAGAATTTATGGGACGGGCCCTTTTCCGGGACGGGCTCAAATTTTCTCGTCAGGAAGATGTGAAAAAATCGATTTTAAAATTTGCAGCGAACTCGGCGTTTAAAAGAGGATGCCCTATAGGCGATCGCTGGGGTATCGGCAGGCGTTTGGGATCGAAAATAAAATCGCGAACACTCTAGCAAATCATTTTTTTCACATCGTCCCGGCCACAAATCATTTCCGCAAACCAATCCCGGGAGGGACGGAAGAATCCAGAGCCCGGCACGGAAGTGCCGGGAAAGGAAAGCAACGGAAACCAAGTCCCCTTTAGGGGACGGCACAACCAACTTGATGGTTCGCCTCAATTCCAATCTCACATCCATGGTTCCTCGCCGGAATTTAGTGATCAGACGGGAGTGGTACTTTTCGAAAGGCGCCAACCCCGTCTGAGGGCTAGTCTTCAGCGGATTACTTCCCACAAGCCGACTTGAGGAGTAATCGGCATCGGTGAGCGCATTGGCGATTTTGCATCATTCCAGAATTAGACTAAGCAGCCAGGGAGCGTTTCCAGAGCATTTCGCCCCAGAATATGGAAACCAGATAGATGGCGAAGGCAACGGCCAGGACCCAGAGTCCCGTCCTTGCCGCTCCGATTCCAGCTAATCCACCCAAGAGAACCTGTGCTACCCCGAAACGTGGATCTCCTCCGACGAAACGCCATCTACGCTGGTTCGCCTGCTGCCTTAGCGACGGGTATCGTCCGACTGCGATAGCGACCAAGCCGAATGCAACACCTGTTCGTAGACTTAAGAGCGAAACCATGACGGCAAGCGGGATCAGGAAAGTCATGTCCTGCGTGACGAGCAGCTTCCACCCTGCTATCGGTAGGAGACGATAGCGCAGCAACGCTCGCCCTTCATCCAGACGCAGCATGCGTTGCCCAACCGTGCTCATTGCGATACCCACGAATAAAGACAGCATCGGAAATGCTTCGGGCTCTGGTGGCCGCCCGAACAGTCGATAAAGCGTTCCACTAACAGCTATAAGCAGGGCGGTCCAAAAGTCTAGGGTTCCCTGCAGCTCCCGCCACATTTCTTGCGCGATTCCACCGACCTTCAAGGGCGTCCTTGAGATGTTGAGACCTGCAGGCGTCCTTAGCTTGAACGGGTGACGGCCAACGGCGTATACCGTCCCATGGACGATGAGTGCCAGTAGAACAAAAAAGAGACCCGCGGCTAGGCCCATCCAGAACAGGTAGCCAAAAAACAACAATATAAGTAATGGATTCAACGCAAAACTTACGGAACTGAGCAAGAGTCTTTGTGTACGTGTCAGCGGCCACGTAGCGACTCGCTCCGGGGGCAACCTATGCTGCGTATCGACGGAAAAAGTAACAAGCAGAGGCGCAAAGAGGACAAGTTGAAAGAAGAGCGTACTCCAGAATGCTGCTTTCGGTGCCCTGCTTTCTAAACCCGCGGCCATAATAAAAAGGATGGAGAACAGGAAGTTGTTGAAACGCACGGAAGAAAAGCTGCTCAGTTCCTTCAACATCAGTTTCTTCAACAACAACAGAAGGGCTAGGGTCTGAGCCAATGCAGCACCTCCGGCTGTGGTTCGCCGACGATGCTGAAATACACCTCCTCAACTCCTTCGTCTGCCGTGGACGGGTCGAAATCTGATTCAACTCGACCTTGGTGAAGAATGACTACGCGGGTGGCTATCTTCTGCACGATCGACAGAATGTGAGAGGTGAGCAAGATCGTAGCGCCGTCGCTGGAGAGTTGACCGAGCAGCATCTCAATGACCGCGGACGATGCGGGATCAATACCTTCAAACGGCTCATCCAGCAGCAGAACCTTCGGCTTGTGCAGGAGGGCCATGGCCAAAGCGGTCTTCTTCCGCATGCCGAACGAACAATTGCGTGCAACGGTGTCGCGTCCTTGTGTAAGATCGAGCAGTCCTAGCAGGTCCGCTGCTCGAGCTGCAGTTTCGCTCTTCGTGAGTCCATAAATAGGTCCAACTGCCATCAGGTTCTCGATGACCGTCAAAGACTCGAACAGCCCGAGCCCCTCGGGAAGCACACCCAAATTCCGCCGGATTTCAACTCCATGGTCCCGGAAACCCAGTCCGCCGATGAACACGTAACCACTGTCTGGCTCCTCTAATCCTGAGAGCAGGCGTAGCAGCGTGGACTTGCCGGCACCGTTGGCCCCTAATAAGGCACAAATGCCAGGTTCTACAACGAGGTGTATGCCTCGGAGAACGGGTTTAGTGGCATAGTTCTTCGTCGCGGCTCTGCAGTCAATCACTCTGTTGTTCCACTAATCGCCGATGCGGTTTCCGTCCGGCTCATGAAGCGCGACCTGCTATTTCTCGCCCAGCGGCTTACCGCGATGGTACGCCATCACCGCGAGGGTCAAAGCCCGCCCACAAGCCTGAGGCAAAGACGGCAAAGAAGCCTACTGCGTACTCGCCACCAGCGGCAGATTCTCGCGGAGCCTGAAACCCACGGGCTTCGCGTTTTTATATCCAGCAGCCGCGCGCTGCGGCCGGCTTTCATTCTCTCTGCACTCAGTCTGGAGGGAATCGACCAGAAGGTTTCGCCATGCCGGTATTGGCCGCAACGGCGACAGGCAAGATCGTCGAGGGAATCGTTCCGCCGATCAAAGTTGGATTGCTAGTTCCAGCATCTCGTCGCGGAACCGTACATCGTGGCGCTGTCTCGTCATCAGGTTATGGATGCGAGCGAACCTCCGTTTTAGATCCTCCATGCGATGGCCCTGTATTCACTCCGTTCTCAGCGCTTCCATCGGCTCTGTCTTCCCTGCGCGTATCGCCGGCCTGAGGATAGCCACCAGCAGGGGCGCCAGCAGGACCAGCAGGGATGCAAGGTAAAGCCGCAGATCATCCGGTTGCACCCCGTACAACTGACTGCGTAACAGCCTGTTCGCCGCCAGCGAGACCACAGTACCGGCCGCCAGGCCTATCGCTGCCGGGACCATCACCCGCCGCACGAAAAGTCGTGTAATGTCACCCCGCGTCGCTCCGAGTGCCATCCGGACGCCAATCTCCTGTGTGCGCTGCGCAGCAAAATACGATACCACTCCATAAATTCCAACGCAGGCCAGCAGCAATGCGATCCCCGCAAATGACGCAACCACCGCTGCGTTCAGCCGTGGTTGCGCCACAGCATCGCTTAGTAGCTGATCCATCGTCTCGATCTCGCCTACCGACTGCCGCGGGTCCGCCTGGTATACCTGCTCGCGGATCGACTTTGCGACTTGTTCCGGCGGCACATTCGTCCGCACCAGAAAGTAGCGATGCCAACCGCCATTGGCGTTCGCAGGCCAGTAGACAGCCGGTCCAGGCTCCGCCGCGATCGCTCCCGATACCCCTCGCACATCGGCAACCACCCCCACGATCTCGTGCGCCTGTCCATCCAGGAGCAGGTGATGTCCGATCGGATTTCCCTTCGGCAGAAACTCCCGCACCAAGGCCTCGTTCACCAGTACCGGTGGCACTGTCGAGCTCTGGTCCGCTGCGGCAAACGCTCTCCCTGCCAGCAGTGGTGTCCCGATCGCCGCCAGCAGATTCCCGGCGATATTCCGGTTTTCCGCGCTGATTGCCGGCTGATTGGCAACTTGCGGCAGCCAGTCCGCGTCGAAGCTGCCGCGCACATGAAAGTCGGTCATCGGCGGCGAACTGATCTGTCCCGCAGCCTCTACTCCAGGGAGATTTTCGATTCGTTGTTGCACGTCGTTGTAGAAATTGCGTACCGCTTCCGGCCTCGTGTTCCACGGTAACACCACCCGAACCGTCAGCAGGTGTTCTGGCTCAAATCCCAGTGGCTGCTTCATCAAGTTCCACAGCGACTCCGCCAGCAGCGACGCACCCACCAGCAGCACAAGAGACAGACCTACCTGCACCCCCACCAGGACGCCGCGCAACCAGTTGCCCGATGATCCTCCGAGGCGTGTCTCACCCTGCTTGAGCGCCGAATGCAACTGCACCTTCCGTGTTTCCAGCACCGGAACCACTCCGAACACGATTCCAGTTGCCACCGAAATCAGCAGAGCGACCCCAATAACAATCCCGTCCATGTGAATCGTGCCCGGCCGCCCCAGAATCCCCGGCAGGCTAGTAGCGGCGGTGCGAGTCAGGACGAATGCCAGGAGGATTCCCGTACCGCCGCCTGCCAACGCAAGGAGCACGCTCTCCACTAATAACTGAAAAGCCACGCGCCGTCCCGAGGCACCCAGCGCCCGCCGCAGAGCGACCTCCCGCTGCCGAGTCGTCGCCCGAGACAAGAGCAGGTTGGCCACATTGATGCAAGCGATCAGCAGCAGCAGCGCCGACGCGATCAGCAAGACCACCAGTGCCGACTGTACCTGACCGTACCGGTCCTCGCGCAGCGTCTCGCTCGTGAACCGCCACGCGCCGTCGCTCGACGGATACTCCCTCCTGAGTTGCTCCCCGATCCGATCCAGATCGCCCTGAGCCTGCGCCAGGGTCACGCCCAACCGCAACCTCCCAAATACATTGGTGTCCCGCAGTCCGTCGCCCCGATCATTGCCCCAGTTATTCGGAGTAAACTGCGCCGCGTGCCAGAGGTCCACGCCTCCCGGCGCAGAAAAACCTTGCGGCATCACGCCCACAATCGTCGCCGTCTGCTGATCCAGCTTCACCTGTTCTCCGATTATGTTCGGATCGCCTCCGAAAAGCCGCTGCCATCCGGGATAGCTCAACACCACGGTTCGCGGGGCATGGGGCACGTCGTCTCTCGCATTGAATACCCGCCCTAGCATCGGCGCGGTGTCGAAGACATCCCAGAATCCTGCATTCGCTCCCGCTCCCTTCACATAGATAGGCAACTTCTTTCCCGCAATGAGGGTGCTCTCGTCGAAGTAAAAGATTGCCAGACTGGAGAAGCTCCGGTTTCGCGCTTCAATGTCATAGAATCGCGGACCCGTCATCAGCCCCCCAGCCGACCGCCCGGCAATCCGTGTGTCGTGAATCGCGACAATTCTCTCCGACTGTGGATAGGGCAAGCTCCTGAGCAGCGTCGAATACACCAGCGTGAACATCGTTGTCGTCGCCGCAATCCCCAGTGCCATCGTCAACACCACGACGAGCGTGAACCCCAGCGAACGCCTCATCTGTCGCAGCGAAAATCGCGTGTCCTGCGCCAGACATTCCAGCAAGGGCAGTCCCTCCTCTGCGTGGTACTGCGCTCGGATCGCCTCCGCGGCGCCAAGCTTCATCCGCGCCTGCCGCCGCGCCTCTTCCTCGCTCATTCCGGCCTGTATATTGGCTTCCGCCTCGCGCGCCACGTAGTCTTCCAACTCTTCACGCAGCCTCTGATCGCCGCGCCGGCCAGTGACAAGATTGCGCAGACGGATCAGGAATCGATTGAGAGTCTTCATGCCAGGTCCTCGGCCTTCACTTCAAAGAAGCGGGCGATGATCGCCGCCGTCTGCTCCCAATCGCGCTTCTCGGCTTCAAGAAGTTTAGCCCCCACCCGCGTTAGCCGATAGAACCGGGCACGACGATTGTTTTCAGAAGGGCCCCATTCCGATGCAATCGCCCCTTCTTGCTCTAGTCTCAGGAGGACTGGATAAAGTGTTCCCTGATTGACAAAAAGGATGTCTCCGCTAATCTGCTCGATACGCCGGGCAATGCCATATCCGTGGAGTTCCCCCATCACATCTAGGGTCTTCACCACCATCAGCGCCAGCGTTCCCGGTTGTACGTCCTTTTTCGTTTTCATAAAATTTGGCGCGCCGTCGCTCTTACATTTGGGCTACCAACAGGAGCATCTCACAGTTCCATTGGGAAAGCAACAGAACCGGTAAACGGGACGAACAGTTCGGATTCACCCCGGGACAGAAAAGTTGCAACAGAGCCCTTTGCAATCTGCGATGCCGGTTCAGAGCGTCATTTGGAAGCTCGACCCCGACGTTCCTGTTTCGAACGTGCTTACCATGGACCAAGTGGTGAGTAGAAACACGCTGAACGCAAGCTTTGACGCCTCGCTGCTGTCTGCCTTTGCCGGGCTTTCCTTGCTGTTGGCAGAGGCCGGGCTGTTTGGCGTCTTGTCTTACATCGTTGCACAGCGTACTAGCGAGATAGGCATTCGCATTGCGCTCGGGGCGCGGCGGGAACAACTGCTGCGGCTAATCTTGATGGATGGATTGCGGCCTGCATTCGTTGGGCTTGCGCTCGGGTCGGCAGTCAGTGCCAGAATCACACAATTGATTCGATCCACCCTGTACGATTCGACGGCTCTGGACCTTCCGGTGTTCGCGGCGGTGGCTGTGTTGTTGTGGTGGGTACGCGAATCACGCTTCCGCGCCGATGATGCCCATGTGCATTCTTCGCGTGCAGCAAGGCATTGTGCCTCTGACTCTTCATTTTGGTACATCTGCATATTTCTTAATGTCAGCGGCCAGCTTCGTCATGTCGTTCTTCGAGACGCTCCACTCTCGACCCGCGCCGTCCCAAATGTAGAGCCGCTTCACATTTTCAGCGACAAATTGCTTATCAAGTTCCGTGAATTCGTCCAGCGATTCCTGTTCCTCCAGCATCTTTGGCAGGAAGCGCGCACTCACAAGGAGTCCGTCCTTGCCATTCACTGGTTCACGGTACTTTCCGCCCCAACCCTTCCACCGCATTCGGCGCCGTCCAACATTTGTCACCGAAACCACAACATAAAGCTGATCGCTCATCCCGGCTATGTTAAGTCCTGGGGCGGCCATGAAAGTGGCTCCGTCGCCTTCCCGTTGTCCAATGCAGCGAAGGCTCACCGTCAGGTTTATCTTTGCCTTGTCGCGCAGATCCTTGTAGAGCGTCCAGCCAGCCGTCATCGATGACAAAAGTGCGCCCCACACGGCCAGAAAAGCCGTCATGTTCCAGCTCATGAACCATTGAGCCAAGTGAGTTAGCATCGGCATCCTGTATCACCTTTCACTGCGATGTAGATGTAACCCAGAGTACAGGCCGTTAGCAGAAGGTAGGGAACTGTTCGCTAGAGCCGCGTGCGTTTCGGCAAGGCCGGTCCTGCCGGCGTTGCCGGTGGCTGTGACCCTTCGATATGAGCGGGGTTAAGGGGCGGTTTGGGCAGGAACAGGCCCGACAGAGGGGGTAGCGGAAAGCTGACCGCGTTTTCTGCGGCCAGGTTGCAGCGTGGGGCAGGAGCCCCCTTATGTTGTCTTTGTGGTCGTACCGGAACTGCGTGGTGGATAGAAATTGGGGTCAGACGAAATAGCCGCCGACAGGCGACGACACAAACCCACAGGAATGCTCATTCCGTCACATGGCCGAATGGTCGTTAGCCTTGATCGGAAATGCCTCGGGGCCGGGTGCTGCGGGAGCGACGAATTGCTCCGAGGCATTTTCGATAAGGAGACTTGAAGGAAGACGCTGGCAGTGGTGGGCGCTGCTATGGAGCTGAGGGCGAGACTCGGCATCGGTGAAGGCGGGTAGGAGCGTGGAAGTGAGAGGCGGGAGAGGGTGCTATGCGAGGTAGGGATGCGTGGAAGGGGTAATTTGGCGATCTGCATGCAGTCAGGAACCAGTGATAAGGCTGTGGTTTTGCGGTTAGGACGTAGATATGCGCAGACGTGCGGGCCCACGTTTGAGAGCGACTGGATGGAATAGGGCTCATGAGGTATCGGAGAGTTTGCATCGGAAGGCCAGTTGTTGCGGGGTAAGGTTGGGGCCGATGCACATATTGGCTCCACAACGTGGGCAGCGCCAAGTGGCTAGCTGAGAGATGGCGATGCGTGGATCGGGTCTAGGTTGGCCGGCGATCTGCAGGCGAGCGAGTGCTATCAGAGCGGTTCGATGAGCACTGGCGAGATAGCCGAAGTGGCGGATGCGGACAAAGCCCCGAGGCAGCACATGATGGCAAAAACGGCGCAGGAACTCGCTAGCGTTCAGAGCCATGATGCGCTGCTTATTGCCGTGAGCATAATCTTTCCATCGAAAGCTCACGCTGTGACCATCGAAGCTGAGCAGGCGCTGATTGCTGATGGCTACGCGGTGGGTGTAGCGGCCAAGATAGCGCAAGACGTGAGTAGGCCCGCCAAAAGCGGGCTTGGCATAGACCACCCAATCATGCTTTAGCAACGTGTGCACGAGGGTGGAAGAGAAGTCGGGTCGACACTGACGGGGTACTCGCTGAAGGAGATCGAGGAACTTGCCGCGAAAGACGCGGCTGAGGACCTTGACCGGAAGGAAGAAGGGATACTTAGGGTGAACCCAGCGAGAGTAGGTTGGATCGAAACCGCCGGCGGGAACGACGCAGTGGAGATGAGGATGCAGTCGCAGGTTCTGTCCCCAGGTGTGCAGAATGCTGAGGAAGCCGATCTTGGCTCCGAGGTGCTTGGGGTTAGCCGCAACTTCGAGCATGGTCTGAGCGCTGGCGCGGAAGAGCAGATCGTAGAGCAGCCGTGGATGGCGCTGACAGAGCGGGTTCAACTGGTGGGGCAAGGTAAAGACGACGTGGAAGTAGGGCACGCTGAGCAGATCTTGTTCGCGCCGTGCCAGCCATCGCTGGCGTGCCTGGGCTTGGCACTTGGGGCAGTGGCGATTGCGGCAGGAGTTATAAGAAATGGCTTGGTGGTCGCAACGTGAGCAGGCGTCCAGATGGCCTCCCAGTGCAGCCGTACGACATGCGGTGATGGCCCTCAACACGTTGAGCTGCTGGTAGCCCAGCCAGGAGCGGTTCTGTTCCCGGAAGCAGTCTCCCCGAGCCCGAAGGATGTCAGCCAGCTCTACGGCAGGCCGCACCATTTAACACTTTTTCCGATGATAGCTGCGGCCTGCCTGGCTAACGCTGGAGAGTTGTAAACTCTCCAGCGGGTTGAATACTGTTTGTAAGTGCCGCTGCGACAGATGAAGGTACTTGGCGGTGGTTTCCAGGTCTCCATGGCCGAGCAGAACCTGAATCGTCCGCAGGTCCGTTCCCGCCTCGAGCAAATGGGTAGCCCAGCTATGGCGCAAGGTGTGAGGCGTTACATGCTTGGTGATGCGCGCATGACGGGCAGCTTCTTTACAGGCATACCAAACGGTTTTGTCAGAAATGGGTCTGTCCTGATCGCGTTGACCTATGCTGCTGGGAAAAAGATAGATCCGAGGCTTTTTCCAGCGCCAATACTCACGCAGCGTTTCCAATAGCGCCGGGCTGAGTGGTAGATCTCGACTGTCGCCGCCCTTGCCGCGTTCAACGCGGATCATCATGCGTCGGCTGTCAATATCGCGCACCTTGAGCATCGACACTTCTGTCCGCCGCATGCCCGTGCCGTAAAGCGTCATCAGCAGAGCACGCTGCATGAGGTTGCCGGCGGCATCGATAAGCCTGCCAACCTCCTCCAGACTCAGCACCGTCGGCAACCGACGATAAGACTTCGGGTAGGGCAACTCCTCCCGGAACTCGCGTCGCTTGAGCGTTCGCACGAAGAAGAACCGGAGCGCCGCAACGCGGGCCACCACGCTTGCCACCGCCAGCTTGCGCTCAACAAGCAAATACGCCTGGTAGCTTCTTAGATCATCTGGCCCCAACTTGTCTGGAGATTTTCCGAAGTGTACGGCGAACTGTTGGACTGCTTGCAGATAGGCTCGAGTCGTGCCCTCGGAATAGTTGCGCCGCTGGAGTTCTTCCAGCATCCTCTTGCGTAAATGGGTCACAGGAACCTCCTTCCTTGTGACCCAACCTTACCTCAGCTACCGCCGCTGGCTGCTCCACGCCGAGGCAGTGTCCGCCGCGCCAGCGGCTTCGTTCAAGTCGGCTATCCGGACAGGTGGCCGTTTGGCAATGATGCCGAATTCCCGTGAAACGCGATTTTCAGTGAATTCATTCACGGCGGGTGGACCGGTGAAGCAACCGATAACGGGGGGAAACCTGGGGACGTTCACCTCGTTTCTACATCGAGTCGACGAAACTGATCGACCTGTCCCCGGTTGGTAGGTTAAGGATGCGGGGACAGGATACCTATCCCCGCCGCGGGCAATTCAGCCAAGCGTAAATACCACGCGCGGCTTACCGGGTGCGCTCCAGTACTCTTCCACTTGCGAAAGGGGAGCCGTCTTCGTGGCTATCTGCAGTTTGGCTGGGATGGTCGCTCCGAAGACGCTCTTGATGGCTTCAAACAGTGCTGAGGAACGCACGCTCTTGAGCCCACTCCCCATGAGCACAATTGCCGAGGAACGCAAACCTGCACCTGGCAGGTCTATACTCTGCTCTCCGCTTGCTCCGCCGACATGCACGAAACGAACGGGCCTGGCATCCTCCACACTCTTCGCGATGGCTACGATGATCGTTCTTGCGCTTTCGCCCCAGAGGTAGTCGACCACTACGTCGATACCGTTTGCGAACTCTCGCGTCAGTTCCTCTTCATATCGCTTCGCCCCCAAGGGATGAAGGGTACCCAGCATGAACGGAATCGTCACGTCGGCACCCAATGCCCTCACTTGCTCAAGCTCCTCCTCATTGCGTCCGGTGGCAATGACTCTTGCCGCTCCAAGGTGTTTTGCCAGTTGCACTGCCAACCGGCCTGCCGTTCCTGTTGCCCCATTCACCAACACGGTCTCTCCGGCTTTAAGCTGCGCACGCTCCATCATGGCCGCCCAGGCGGACATCCCGGGGTTAGCGATTGCGGCGGCCGTGACGTCATCCAAGTTCGGCGGGCAGTGGAATGCAATGCCGCGTTTTGACCAGCGATCTCTCTGCCAGGGCGCCAAACGGCGCCTCCGGGAGCACGAAGTAGACGCGCTGCCCCTCGCTTGTGCGGCCTACGCCATCAATACCGGCGATCGCGGGAAAGCTGCCGTCCGCACTGTAGTGGGAGCCCGACCCACGCGACTTGGTGAATTGGCTGAGGGCAGAGGCAGTCACGGTGACGATCGTTTGCCCACTCTGGGCGATGGGTTCATCGAAGTCTCCATAAACTGGATTGCTTCCAGCGGCTTTAATAATGGCTGCTTTCATCTGCAGTGCTCCTCCGTCGCTCACCCGGCAACAGGATTACGAGTTCCAGGCCAGGGTAGAATTGAATTATGTTCAATAAATTAAACAACGTTCAAGTATGAGATGCAAGGCTTGATATGCTGGATGCATGAAAGTGAATCGCGAAATTCTGCTCCGTGGGGGGTTGAAGCTGCTCAACGAGGTCGGGCTGGAACAATTGACCCTGCGGCGCCTGGGCATCGAGTTGAAAGTTCAGGCGGCCGCCATTTACTGGCATTTCAAGAGCAAGGAGGAACTGATCGATGAGATGGCCACCATGGTTCTCGCCCAGGGTGCCTCCAATCTCGTCCCGGTCCGAAAACAATCGGACTGGAAGGTGTGGGTGATGGCTTTTGGAGAGGGTCTGCGCAAGACCTTGCTTCGATACCGTGATGGAGCCCGCATGGTCGCCGGTTCCAGGCTCACAAACACGGAATTTATGAAGGCGGCTGAAGTTGTCGGGGCTCAACTTGTTAAGACCGGCTTCACGCTCCGGCAGGCCGTAGTCTTGCTGGCGACTGTCTATAACTACACTCTGAGTTTCGTCGTGGAAGAGCAAGCCGTCTTTCCCGTCCCAGGCAAGCGCTCCGAACAATATGACCTGCGAAAGAGGGACGAGGAACTCTCTCAGGAGGCGCTACCGCTCATGCGACAGGCAGGGCCGATCCTTTTTGAGCGGTTCGAACGAAGGTACAAAGAAGGCTTAGACCTGATCGTGCAGGGAGCCGCCTGCCAGCTTCGATCGCGAAAGGTTCAAGCAAGGAGCAAGCAGCGCCCGTAGGTTTGCTCCGCGCAGCGATCCGGTTGCCGAGGGCTGAAAGTGCGAGCGAGCCGGTACCGCCTCTTCGCCGGCGCCGGCAAAATCGTACCAATCCAGGTATCTTACGCCGTCCAGCGCACTGGGGGTAAACTCAACCAGGCTTCCGCAACGGCTATTGGCACGGAAAGCCAAGGGGATACTCCCCAGGAGATTTGCCCTGCGCGCTATCTTCATCAGCTATCGACGCGATGATTCTGAGGGTGAGGCCGGACGCCTTTCTGACGACCTGGCACAGACTTTCCACGAAGGATCTGTGTTCATGGATGTGAATGCGATCCAGCCGGGCCGCGATTTTCGCAAAGCAATTGACGATTCCATACACGAGTGCAGTGTGTTGCTGGCGATCGTGGGGCGGGATTGGCTGGAATCGAAAGACGCATCGGGCAGCAGACGTCTTGATGATGAAACTGACTTTGTCCGGCTCGAGATCGCTTCCGCTCTCCGGCGGGATATTCCTGTCGTTCCGGTCTTGGTTCGCGGTGCGAAGATGCCAAGAGCGGAGCAGCTTCCCGCGGACCTGCGCGAACTGGCTTACAGAAACGCGGTCGAGTTAACCCATGCGCGCTGGAAATCGGATGTCCAGGTGCTGATCCAGGCATTGCGGCCCTATTTGGAAGTCCCGGGAGAAAACGTTCCAGACGCATTTTCCGGTGACACGCGCCTGGGGGCGGGCCTGACGCAGAAGCCCGTTGTCGAAGCCAAGCCGCCCGCGAATTCCACCGCCATTGAGAAGGCAATCATCGATCGCGTCAGTCGCGACCTTGCGGCCTATATCGGCCCCATCGCTGAAATTGTGGTAAAGCGCGCCAGCAAGCGCTGCGCCTCGGTCACGGATCTTTGTGCCATCGTTTCCCAGGAGATTGAGTCGAGCGCGGATCGGGCTAAGTTCCTGGCGTCCTGCCGGCGCTAGCGCAGTTTCACTTCTGGTGCATACAGCGCCATCGCCCCCGACGTGGCTTTTCCTCAAGAAAAGCCGCACTTCGCTGAACTCGAATGTGCAGAGTAGAAGTGAAAATGCGTAGCGCAGTTTCACTTCTGGTGCATACAGCGCCATCACCCCCGACGTGGCTTTTCCTCAAGAAAAGCCGCACTTCGCTGAACTCGAATGTGCAGAGTAGAAGTGAAAATGCGTAGCGCAGTTTCACTTCTGGTGCATACAGAGCCGTCGCCCCCGACGTGGCTTTTCCTCAAGAAAAGCCGCACTTCGCTGAACTCGAATGTGCAGAGTAGAAGTGAAAATCCTCTAGAGCAGTTTCGCAATGGGTGCAGAGCGAAGCGATAGCCTTTTCGTGGTTTTCTCCCAAAGAAAACCACACCTCGCGATCTTTATCAAGCCGCAGTAATTGCGAAACTGCCTTAAGTTAACTCTCTTCTAGCATCGCCAGCGCCTTGGTGAGGCTTACCCGCATGCGATTGAAAGACGCGGTCACGCTGGCAATCTCATCCTTTCCTGAAACCACCAAGGGGGGCACGTTCTTTTCACCCTTGCTGATGCGGTCTCCACTCTCGGAGACAATCCGGAGCGGGCGAATCACCAGCCAGTAAACACCTGCATCGAGCGCGAGAATGGCGAGCAGCAGGGTGAGAACAAGCATCACCAGCAAACTCCGAAACGCCTGGTTTGCGATCGCCACCGGCACGGACATGGGCACGGAAATGATCTGCGCCCCGACGATCTCGTTCGGTTTCCAGCCAAAGCCGTTGGCAGAACCGTAGACCGCGAGCATGGCGCGCGGCGCGGCCGATGGAGTGCTGTGGCATTCAAGGCAGGTGGGATCGACCTTAATCGGGTGGGCTAGATAAAGGGCCTGGCCGGACGGGGTGGAACGCTCGCCCACCACCCTTTGCTGCTCGGGATGATCGCGTAGCTCCTGAATGATGTCGGCCTCCCAATCAGAGGCACGGTCTTCGGGATTCGTGGGGTTGAGTGTGGCTTCCTTGTAGGTGTATTCCGGATAGGTCTTGCGCACCTTGTTGAACGTGGTCGTGGCCGCAAAGAAGGGGATCGTCTCGGCCAGGAATCTTACTTTGTGGCGTGGATTCTGCTGCAGTAGAGGCGAGAGATCGTCACTGGTGTAGTCGCGCACGGCCCTGGTGCCGGCCACCATTAACTCGGCTTGCGCGAGGACCTCGCGGCGGGCGTTGTTGATCAGGAAGCGGTAGGCGAGCTGGCAGATGAGAAGGCCGCTCGCCCCAAAAATCACCAGCAGTATCAGATTGAACTTGGTCAACAACTTCATGAAGGGCGCCTCCCGCTGCTATCTCTTCCGACCGAGAGTACCACTGAACGGCGTCACGGCTTCACCCCGTGCTCCGAAACTCACCCAGCGATCAACCCAAAGCAAGCAGCGGATCCACATCCTATCCACCGGAGCTACGCCAGGTAACACAGACTAGATTACCTACCCTGCATCCACATCTTTTTTTTCAACCACTCTGGACGCCAGGGCTGAACCCGTAATACCGTCCTAACTAAGAGCCCCACTCACTCACTAAAAACCGCGCCACGCGGAACGGAGAGGTGTGTTCAACAATGAAGACGCGCCCCGCACCATCGCAGGAAGTAACCCGGCAGAACAGAGCATCCTCGGCGCATGGCATTGGGCCTGCCGCGAAACGAATCAGCCGGCTGAAATGCAGTACCCTCCCCTAAGCAACTTATGGGGGCGGGAAAAATAAAATTTGGACACCTTCGTGAAACAAAGGACTTAGCCGCAGCCAGGACGCGCCCATCACGTTCCTGAAACCCAACCTCAACCCAGGGCCGCCGCCCCTGGCACGCCCCAAGGGGCGGATAGACAGATCTTTCTCAACCACTGCACCTCCCAACTCTTCCTTCGGGATGGGGGGCCGGCCAACCTGGGCATCGCCGGCCCTCGCTTCGCCACTCCAGGACAAACTTGGGACAGAACCATTGTGCCCCGGCTTCTCCTGGCTACCCGGAGAAATGCGGCAACTCCACGGCCGGCCATGGGTCGAGGCGCAAATTCCTGCGATCTATTCGGCACTCCGGGCATCGTGTCTGAGGCGTCCCGTTCGGCTCTACCAACGAGTACCCGCAGCGGACTGCTTCAGGCCTTCGAAGGGGCCGCGGCTGGCGGAGAGATAAGCAGAAACACGCAGGCGGTGGCGACGATGGGAAGGAGCCCAGCCACCAGGAACGCGGGTCTATAGGAAAACCGATCTACCAGGAACCCTACCGCGAATGTAAAAACTGCGCTCGCCAAGCCCGCCGCGAATCCACTTAAACCAGTAACCGTGGCCACCACTTCCTGGGGAAACAGATCAGAGGGCAAAGTAAGGCCCATAGTGGACCAACTTGCGTAGCCCCATAGAGCCACACAAATCAAAGCCAAAGCAGAGTACGCGCTGTGGACGCGAGCCGCTGGAATACCGGCGAGGATGGGCAGGCAACTGATGGCGCACACCCACATGCGGGCGCGGATCACGGGAATCCCACGCCGAATGCAATAACCCGAGATGAAGCCCCCGGTGAAGTTACCCAGATCGGCGGCCACAAATGGTATCCATGCGAAGAGGGCAATTCTCTTCAGGCTGAATCCTCGCGCGTCGCTTAAGTACTGGGGCAGCCAGAAAACGTAGAACCACCAGATCGGATCAGTCAACCCGCGGCCAAGCACGATGGCCCAAACATTGGAGCTCTTGGCTAACTCAAGCCATCGTGCAACGCCTCCCTTCTTGAGTTTGAGCGTCGGCTCCTGGCCGGCGCGAATAAGAGCCACCTCTTCCGGGCTGACCCTCGGATGGCGATCAATCGGATGGTAGACGCGCAGCCACATCACCAGCCAAACCAACCCCAGAGCTCCGGAAAACACGAACGACCAGCGCCAGCCAAAGGCGATGGCTGTCCATGGAATGATCAGGGCCGCCAGTGCCCCTCCTACGCTGGAGCCGCTGTCGAAGATAGCCACGGCGACGCTGCGCTCTTGGCTGGGAAACCACTCCGCCACCGTCTTGCTGGCGCCAGGCCAGTTGAGGCCCTCTCCCATCCCAAGCAGAAATCGAAATGCGGCGAAGCCGGAAACAGAACTGGCGAAGCCAGTAAAGATGTTCACCACCGACCAGAAGCTTACCGCCAGGGCCAAGCCGAGCCGGGTGCCCACAGCATCGAGAAAGACGCCTCCCACCAGCCACATAATCGCGTAGGAAATCTGAAAAGCACCGAGAATCCTCCCCAGATCCGCATGGCTGAAGTGGTACTGACTGGCTAGCATGGGAGCTAGCACAGAGAAGGTCTGCCGGCTGATGTAATTAGTAACCGTCGAAAAGAAGAGCGTCCAAACGATCCACCAACGGGTTTTGCCGGAAGTCCGAAGTCTCCGCGGGACTACGACGGTCTCCGGATGCATCCCGTTCATCGTATGCGTCTCACTGGCGCTCCGTCTCTCAATTCGATGGCGACAAGCCGTTCAATTCCGACGCGGACTCCGGATCCAGATACAGGGTCACGTCTGGATGCGTACGCAGAATGGTAGACGGGCAAGCTGTCGAAATTGGCTCTTCGAGTGTACGCCGGACGCTCTGAGCTTTGCGGCGGCCTGGGACGGAAACAATCAATTTAGGCACCTTGAATAACGTCGGAATGGTCAGCGTGAGGGCCTGTTCTGGAACGTCTTCAAACCTTGCAAACCATCCTTCTGCCAGCTGCTGCTGCCGGCAGGCCGCATCGAGGGTGACCACTTTCATCGCGTCGGGGTCGTGGAAGTTCGCCTCGGGGGGATCGTTGAACGCCAAGTGCCCGTTTTCTCCGATCCCCAGCAGACAGAGTTGTGGGTTGGCCTCATCCAGCTTTTGCACATAGTCTCGGCGCACGCGTTCGGTATCGGAAGTACTTCCGTCAATCTCAAAGAATTCTGCCATCGGCACGCGTTCGGTCAGGTTTTCGCGTAGATAGCGGCGGAAGGAAGCGGGATGGTCCTCCGCGATCCCCACATACTCGTCCAGATGGAAACCGTGAACTTTCTTCCAGGGCAGACCGGGCATGGAGGTCAACGCGTGCAGCATTTCCAACTGCGAGGCGCCGGTCGCGAAGATAACGCCGATCTCATTCTGGGCATGGTCCATCTGCTCCAGCGCCTTCGCTGCAGCGCGCGCCGCCGCCTCGCCGGCTGCCCTCTTGTCCTGGTGAATCTCCAGCTTTATGCTTCCCACTTCAAAGCGCTTCACTTCCATAGGTTCGATCCTCATAGATTTTTCTCGTCTGGAACCAATCCCTACGCAGACTCTTCCTAGGCGATCACCATGCATGCAAGCCAACGCAGGTCTAGATCATTTGACTGTGGCCCTCTGCATGGTCTCGCTCACGGTCTTGCTACGAGAAGCACGGGGTGGTCCGCACGAGTCTCTCTTGATGAATTCGGTCGGGATCATGACGCATTGAGGGTCCTGATCGGGTTGGGCAATCCGCTTGAGAACCAATTCCACGAGTTGCTTTCCCAACTGCTCGGGAAATTCACGGGTGGTGCTCAACGCCGGAGACAGCCACGTGCCAACGGTATCGTCGCAACCGACGACGCTAATGTCGTCGGGGACCTTCAAGCCCCTGTCGCGGAGTGCCTTGTAGACGCCGTGCGCCGTAGGATCATTTCCGGCCAGGATTGCTGTTACTGGTTCGTCCCGGGCCAGCAGGGATTTAGTGCCCAGATATCCGATCTCTGTTTCATCCTCGGAGTCGGTGCTGCTCTCGCGGGCGACGAGCCCTTGCTCCTCCATGGCGCGCCGATATCCTTCAAAGCAGCGCCCAAACCACGGCAGGCGGGTATTGCCGACAAACCATATATGGCGGTGGCCCAGACCGATCAGGTAGCGGGTCGCATCCTGGCCGCCCTGAATGTCATCTGCAAAGACCACGTCGCTATTCTTCAGATCCTGCTGCTCTCCGACCACGTTATTGCCCAGAACGACGAAGGCGATTCCTTTGTGGACCAGCAGCTTGATGAGATTCTCCGAGTTTGTACCTGCCAGGATGACTGCTCGGACCACATCGTGGCGCTGCAGCACTCTTGGCAAGTGAAGCTCTGTCCAGGGAACGTGAGGCGAGTAATTGAACGAGAGAAACACCATGTCCCAGCCGTTCGCGGTGCAGTGTGCCTCCGCGCCACTGAGAATCCGTGAGTGGAATGCATGGAGCATCGCGCGATTGCTTAGCAGAAAAGCCAATGTCTTGGTTTTGTTTCGCTGAGCAGGATCGATCCCGAGTTTCTTCGCCTGCTCCAAGACCATCTTTTGAATATCACGATCGACGCGTGTGTTTCCGCTCAAAACTCGGGAAGCCGTGGCTACGCTCACGTTCGCGGCGGCTGCGATTTCTCGCAGCCCTACTTTGCGCTTTTTTAGGAGATGCTTTCTTCATGCGCTTGGAACCGAACCTCGGAGCCATCATGGATCAAGTCTCGTAGTCGTGGATCCGATCGAAGTCCGAGAGCGAGGGACGGCCTTCAGCAGAGTTGTGATCAATTCTCTACAGGCAAGATAAACCATAAAGAAAATTTTCACATGTGACAAGAAAAAATAACGGCGCCGTCGCCTCTCAGTCGATTTCTCTTTTCCCTTCAAACCGTCCCGTTCCCGGCGCGAGAAATCCCTGTTACAAAGCATTGGCGGATCGCGGGCCATCTGATACGCTTCATTGCTGTATCTGGCACTCTGCCGTACCTTCCTCCGAACCAGCGATGCCAGTACTTACGGCTCTGGGAATGCCTCAGCAAAAAATTGTTAACAGTGGGAGAAGTTTCTCTTGAATGCCTTGAAAGATGGGGCGCGAGAATCCGGATACCTGTGTCGTGGCCGTTACGTATCCCAAGCCATACAGTCGCGAACCCATCAACCGCGGCCCTCCCCGGACGGCAATTACGGAGCTAGAATCTTCCAAGGCGCGGTCAGGCTCACCTTCCAGCCATCGTTGGCGACAAGGGGATTAGGCTTTGCCGTGAACGAGTACGAAAGTCAGGGTACGACCATGAAGAGCGTTATTGCTTTGCTCCTGTTCGCTTCACTCCCAGCATTCGCCGATGATGTTTCTGGTGTGTGGGTGGTCAACGGATCGATCGCCGACCACCCGATTACTCCAACCTGCACGCTGAAGCAGACGGACAAGCTGATCTCCGGAAGCTGTAAAGTGGACGGGGATCACGTTCTTAGCGTCGAGGGAAGCGTAAAGGAAAAGCAAGTGACCTGGAAGTACGATCAGGAGTATGAGGGTTCGGTCTACACCCTTACGTATATCGGGACACTGGATTCGGATACATCGATCAAAGGCACAGTGACCGCGGACCCGTCGGAGTCGTCGGGAGACTTCACTGCAAAGAAGCAGTGATTGATCGAGCTTGTGTGAGTCTGCCGGTACCGGAGGACAAGATGACGGACCAGGAGAACCTGGGAATCGATAGGCGAACATTTGTGAAGCAGGCGGCGGGAGCGCTGCTGGCTACAGGAATGGACGCCCGCTCCTATGCGCGGGTGCTGGGAGCGAACGACCGGATCCGTATAGGTCAACTTGGCTGTGGCGACCGTAGTCAAGGCCACGTCCACATGGTCCACTTAGCGGCCAAACAGATGCCGGTTGAAACGGTTGCCGTTTGTGACCTCTGGACTTTAGCCCGGGAGCACCGCGCGGCCCAGGTAAAGCGTGCCTTCAACCTCGAGCCGCAAACCTACAAGTATGCGGAAGAGATGCTGGCCCGCAAGGATATCGACGGCGTCATGATCGCTACCGGCGATTTTCAGCATGCCAAACTGTGCACGGAAGTGGTAAAGGCGGGCAAAGATTGCTATGTGGAGAAACCCTTTGCCAATGTGCTCTCGGAGGCTATCGAGGCGCGCGATACCGTGAAGCAATCGAAGCAGATCGTGCAGGTGGGCACCCAGCATCGCAGCCAACCCTACCCGCTGGCCATACGCGACATCATCCGCTCCGGGCGAATCGGCAAAGTCGTCCACATCGAGCAGGAATGGAATGTGAATGAAGGCCGCTGGAGGTTCACGCCGGACGATACCGGCCAAACCCGTGAGATGCTGATGGATGTCAACCTGGAGTGGAAGCAATGGCTCTACGGACGAAAATCAAAGCTTCGCGAAGAAGACACGGATTGGAACCGTTGGCTCCTGGGAAAGCCGGCTCGTCCCTTCGATCCTCACGTATATCTGGAGTTCCGGCTTTATAAGGATTTTTCTTCGGGGATCTTCGATCAGTGGCTAAGCCACGGATCCGACCTTGTCCATCTTTGGACAGATGAAGCCTATCCAACCAGCGTGATGGCTACCGGCGGAATCTTCACCTGGCCCGATGGCCGCGAGAACCCCGATACCGCCGTTGCGGCCGTCACCTATCCCAAGGGATTTCTCTATACCTATAAGACGATCTTTGGCAACAGCTATCGCAGCTTTGCCCGCATTCAAGGCCGCGATGGCACGATCGACAACTACGGGGGCGAGGGTGCGTCTTTGTTCACCGTCACCAAGGAAGGGGGCAGAAACGAATTTGATCCGTTCGACGTGGGGCCGGTTTACTCCAAACTACCTATCGTTGGACCGCCCGCTGACGGCGAAGAGATTGTCCGGGTTCCCAACGCACCAGCCCCTAATTCGGTTGGTCCAGACGATGACGATGTTACTCACCTGGCGAACTGGCTGCAGTCGATGCAGTCGCGTAAAGAGCCGAATGCCACTGTGGACAATGGTTTTTCCCACGCCATCGTATGCATCATGGCCGCACAGTCTTACTGGAGCGGCAAGAGGCTGTACTGGGACGAGAAGAACCAGAACATTACCGATCAGCCCGTCTGAATAAAGAGCCTCCACGGTTACCTACCGGGCCGGGCCGTCAAGCGCGATTTGAAACGCATAAGCGTACCCTTCCGCCGGCTGCGATGGAAGCTCGATATGCAGCCCGTCTGCCCGCAGATCGTAGGTAAGCTTAGCGTCGGAACCAAGCAGCGCAACACTCCGGATCTGCTTGCCCTTGAGCGCACCTTCGCTCAGCGAATGAATCACCGCCTCTTTGCCGGAAGGCCACGCCAGCTCGATCGCATATAGATTGTTTCCCTTGGTCGTGAAGCGAAAATCCTCTGCCGTATATTCCTGCGTTTTGGTGTCCTGAAACGACCCTGCCGCGACCTTGGTGGGCCCTTCGCCGTAGGTTACCCAGGGCCGGGTTCCGTAGATCGCTTCGCCGTTGACCTTGAGCCAGCCACCCACGGCCAGCAGCACCTGTTGTACTTCGTCTGGAATGGTGCCGTCGGAACGCGGCCCGATATTCATCAGGAGATTGCCATTCTTGCTCACCACGTCGACAAGTTGGTGCACGATGAATTCCGGCGTCTTGAAGGTGTCGTGCTCGATATATCCCCACGACTTGTTGCTGACCGAGGTGTCGGTCTGCCAAACGCGGTCGTGCAAGCTGTCCAACTGGCCGCGTTCAATGTCGAGTACGCCCGAATCCTTCTGCATATCCACCCATTTGTAAGTGATGATGCCAACCGGACCACGTTTGCTCGATTCGTTGTAATAGTAGGCGGCGAACTTGGCTAAGTAGGGGCGTACGTACGGTTGCCCGATCCACCAGTCGAAAAAGATGATGTCGGGGTGGTATTTCTGGACAATTTCCGCGTCCCGGGCAAGCCAATCGTTGGCATAAGCAGGGCTGACATAGGTCCAGTCATCCTGCAGACTGTCCTGTTTGTCCTCCAGTTGTACCTGGGCCGGTCCGTAGAAGGCGGCATATTGCGGATCGTTCACATCGGAGGGAATACTGCGGCCGCCGTCCATAAACCAGTCGTGCTCGATGCGATGTGACGAAGCTCCAAAGTGCAGACCCTCGGCTCGGGTCGCCTTCTCCAAATCGCCCATCAGGTCGCGATGCGGTCCCATCTTCACGGCGGTCCAGTCCGAAAGATTGCTGTCGTACATTTGAAAGCCGTCATGGTGTTCGAAAACCGGGACCACGTATCGTGCGCCGGATTCCTTGAAAAGGTGCGCCCAGGCTTGCGGATCGTAATGCTGGGCTTTGAACATCGGGATGAAGTCCTTATACCCGAATTTTGTCAGCGGACCATAAACGCTCACATGGTGTTTGTTCTCTTCTGACCCGGCGAGATACATCTGGCGCGGATACCACTCGCTCCCGAAGGCAGGAACGGAATACACGCCCCAGTGAATGAAGATTCCGAACTTCGCATCCCGGTACCAGTCGGGAACCTGGTATTGCGACAGCGAATTCCAATCCGGACGGAACGGTCCCTGGTTGGCTCCGCGCTCTACGTCCGCCAGAATTGTGTTCCGAGGGGCATCATACTTTGCGCTCGCCTTCTGCCAAACCTCAGCCAGGGACTCGGCGGTGTTCGCTGCTGTCGGTTCGGTAGACGACTGCGCCACCGCCAAGAACGGCAGAAATGCGCTACCTCCCAGGCCGGCGAGCAAGGCAACGGCTCTTAGAACGGGTTGAAGGGGCATATGGTTCACCATCCTACACAAAATTTCTTCTCACCGGTGCCCATTTGCGTTGAGCCTCGAACAAGTTATCGCAACGCTGCATTACGCGCCTTTTGTTCCATAAGCCTCGGCATGGAAGATAAGCCCTGAGGAGCGAAATATGGACTTTTGCGAAGCCGTCTTGTCTGGCCGTTCCTCTTTCCTATCAGACTTTGAATTCGCTCTGCTTAACGGCATCAGACAAGATATCCAAGATGAGTTCGGCGCATCGTCCTGTAGGGTCACGTTCCGGATCATAGATGGTCAGTTCCATGCCCACGCACTTTCTCGACCTGATTCCACTTTTAAGCAAACTTGTCAGTT
Organism: uncultured Acidobacteriaceae bacterium; assembly: GCA_963746595.1. GTDB lineage: Bacteria > Acidobacteriota > Terriglobia > Terriglobales > Acidobacteriaceae > PALSA-350. The sequence continues at coordinate 254,773 of CAVVBS010000001.1, read as the reverse complement.
CAGTCGGCTTCATTCCGCCTGGATCGGGTGAATCGACCGCGGGCATCCAATCTGGAGAGAGGACATCGAGGTCTAGATGAATCCAAAACCCCAACCCACAGCCTTCAAGGTGCGTGATCGCAGCGTTTGCCGCTTGATCTACGCCTTCAGCTCGTATTTTCTCCAATGAAAATGCAGTCATCGGCGCATGTGGAGTGTACGGTGTCTTTTCATAGGGTGCGGGCAAGCGATAGCCGAATACGACTACATCGGATGGCTGGATATACGGTTCTGAGGATTCTATCTCCGTAAGTAATGCTGGCCCAATACCAGTCGTAAGTGCAAGGTCCATTCCCGCTGCGCCTCCAGTCTGAGACGTCTCTGGAGTGAGCAGATCGCTATGTCCGTCTACGAAGAGAAGCCCATATCGTCCCCGCCTGCGAAGTGCCAAGGCGCTTCCCAGAAGAATGCTGCAATCGCCGCCGAGCACAACAGGGAATCGTCCTTCATCGAGTAAGGATCCAAGGCGGTCAGCAAGTTGGATACTGTACTCACGGATCGCTGGAGCATTTCGTATCTTGGTAGACGGATCGATGATTGACCCATACGTTGGGGGTACCACAGTCCCGGCGTCTTCCGCTTGTAATCGCGAGACAACGCCATGCTCACGAAGCACCTGAGCCATGGATCGCACGCCCGGTTCCTTCCCGGTTGAGGGTGGTTTCAGCCCAAGATTTGAGGGCGCTCCCAGTACCGTGAGATGTCGCTTTGACGGGCTCTCGGAAGACTCTGCCTTTAGGCTTGAATCTGCGCGCCCTCGTCCGATCTGGATGCTCTCAGAGCTCTCGTGTAGGAAGCCGGCTGCAAGAGCAAGGGTGGAAGCTTTCATCAACGACCTGCGCGTCAAGCATTCCATTCTTATATCTTCCTTGCGTTGTCTGATTGCCGAATTTCATGAAAGATCTATCTTATGGGATGGCCATCCTCCCTGCCATGGAGCACGATGAGATCTCGAGTGGGCCAACCCGCGCATTCTTCTCGCCTTTCGGGGCATTTCGACCCTCTTCCCCCAAGGGCAGTCGACGACCATCGGGAAAGCGCTATTATGCATAGTGGTGAGAAACATGGCTGCGGTGTGCTAAAGGACAGGTGACATGGGAAACAAGGAAACCGATCAGAAGACATCTGATGTAGCGAATGCTGCGTTTACGCCCGACCGAAGAGAGTTTGTCAAACTGGCTGTCGGCGGAGCCCTCAGCGCCGCGGGGGTTTTTGCGTCGGCGCGAACCGCCTCAGCCACCGTGCATCCGAGTGCACCGGGCATCAAATTATGCGCGCAATCCACGGCCAAGCCCAGCGACGATGATCTGCTTTTTCTCAAGCAGATGGGTGCTGAATATGTCAGTGTGGGTTCCACCCCCGACCTGAGGACCGCGGACGGCTTCCTGCAGATCAAGAAGCGCTATGCGGATGCAGGCATCACGGTGTGGAACATCGGCAACTCCAGCGTGCACAACATGCCCGAGGTCACGCTCAATCTGCCCGGCCGCGATCAAAAGATCGAGGAGTACAAGCAATACATTCGCAACCTTGGCAAAGCGGGCATCTACTACACCACCTACGCCCACATGGGCAACGGCATCTGGAGTAGCGGTAGAGCCACCATCCGCGGCGCCTCCGCCAGAGAGTTTGATATGGCGAGCCCCAACAAGGTGGGTGTTTGGGGAGATAAGAAGTTCTACGAGCCTCTTTCCCACGGCCGCGTGTTTTCGAAGGACGAGATTTGGGAGAACTACACCTACTTCATCAAACAGGTTGCGCCAGTAGCGGAAGAGAACAGTGTCCGCATTGGCATTCACCCGGATGATCCACCGGAGCCCATACTGGCTGGGGTTCCACGCTGCATCTTCGCCAATTTCGAAGGCTACAAGCGAGCGATGGAGATCGCCAACAGCCCCAACGTCGGCATCTGTTTGTGTTGCGGATGCTGGAACGAAGGCGGCCCTGCTCTTATGCACAAGGACCCAGCGGAGATGATCCGCTATTTCGGCCCGGAGAAAATCTGGAAGATCCATTTCCGCAATGTCAGCGCACCGCTGCCGCACTTCGTCGAGACCTTTATGGACAATGGATACTATGACATGTCCAAGATTATGACCGCCCTGGTTGAAGTGAAGTTTGACGGCATCGTGATCCTCGACCACACGCCGGAGGTGGTAGGCGGCCATTTTCCTGAACAAGCCTACGGCTTCGCGTATATGAAGGCATTGAAGAATCGAGCGCAAGCGGAAGCCTGACCCGGATTTCCTGTACGTGGGTCCATCCATAACTGCGAGCGCGGCTTTCAGTGAGGAAAGCCGCATGAGGCTCGCCAACGCCACCAAGCTCCGCAGGAAATCCGGGGGAGCATAGGGCCACGGCTAGAGCATTTTTGCTAATGGTGTAGACCAGGAAACTGAACCCGACGCGGCCATTCCGCCAAAGAATGGCCGCACATAACCGATCTCACCGGACCACAGTATTAGCAAAAATGCGGCTAGCATGAACAAAATACGGGTACTCGCGGCGATCGCTTTGGGCATAGGCGTATGCATCGCCGGGCCCTCCACCTTGTACGGCGCGGATGGGCCGACGCAACAGGCAGACTGGCCGGTCTACGGCGGCCAGTATGCGCAGGACCACTACTCCAGCCTTGCCCAGATCACTCGCAGCAATGTGAAGAACCTGGTCGTGGCGTGGAAGTATGACACCGGTGAACAGGGCGGAGACCTGGAATCATCGCCCATCATTGTCGGCAAGGTTCTCTACACCTGTACGCCGTCGCACGGAGTCATTGCGCTCGACGCAGCGTCGGGCAAACTGCTTTGGAAGTGGGACGCAACCGTTCCAGGCTTTGCCCGATCGCGCGGCGTCTCCTACTGGACCGACGGCCACGAGAGCCGCATCTTTGTTCCTCTGCGCAACTTTCTGTTTGCGCTGGACGCGGCCACCGGCAAGCCGATTCCGACTTTCGGCGAGAATGGATCCATCGATCTACGCAAAGGCCTCCGCGAGCCCTACCAAGAGCAGTCCGTCTCGCTCACCACGCCGGGAACGGTTTACAAAGACCTGATCATCGTGGGTGGGCAAAATCCTGAGACCCACCCTGCGCCCCCGGGGGACATTCGCGCCTTCGACGTGCGCACCGGCGCCGTGCGCTGGACCTTTCACACCATCCCTCATCCCGGTGAGTTCGGCTATGACACCTGGCCCAAAGACGCCTGGAAAACCGCCGGCGCCGCGAACAATTGGGCCGGCATGACGGTCGATACCAAGCGCGGCGTTGTCTATGTCCCTACCGGGTCTGCCGTCTTCGATTTCTACGGCGGCGATCGCGTAGGCGACGACCTGTTTGCCGATACGCTGCTCGCCCTCGACGCGGAGACCGGCAAACGCATCTGGCATTTTCAGGGAGTGCACCACGATCTTTGGGACCGCGATTTTCCTGCGCCCCCAGCGCTGTTGACGGTCACGCGCGACGGCAAGCGGGTGGACGCCATTGCCCAGACGACCAAGTCGGGTTTTGTCTTCCTTCTCGATCGCACGACGGGGAAGCCGCTCTTCCCGCTCAAGGTGTCGGCCTATCCCGCCAGCAATGTTCCAGGCGAAGTTACTTCGCCCACGCAGTGGCTACCCACCGCGCCTGAGCCATACACGCACCAGAGCGTCACCGAAGATACCCTGACCAACCGCACACCAGAAGCGCACGCCTGGGCGCTTAAGCAATTCAAAACCTTCATCGCCGGCGGCCAGTTCGTTCCTCCCAGCGTGGACAAGCTGACCATCGACATGCCGGGATTTGCCGGTGGTGGCGAATGGGGCGGACCCGCCGTCGATCCCACGACAGGAGTCTTTTACGTCAACGCCAACGATACTGCGTGGCTGGTTGGCTTGACTGTTCCTCCTCCGCCGGGCAGCCCGGGTGAAAAGATCTATCAGAACCAATGCAGCATGTGCCACGGCATCAACCGGGCCGGCTCGCCGCCTTCCGTCCCTGCCTTGCGTGGCATCGAGGGTATCCTCACCGACCAGGAGATTGCCGCCACCATCCGTTCCGGTAAAGGGCGCATGCCGCCCTTCAATAGCCTGAGTGACCAGCAGGTGGAGGACGTTGTGCACTACCTGACCAGGGCTCCCCAGCAGCAGCAGCGCCGTCGCTCTGCTGAGCCGGTAGCCGCGGAGGCCGCCGACAACGGCGCCAAGAACGACATGCCCTACAAGACGATCGGCTTTCGCCGTTTTCTTGATCCCGAAAATTATCCGGCAACAGCACCTCCCTGGGGAACACTCAGCGCGATCGACATGAACACCGGCAAGTATCTGTGGAAGATTCCATTCGGTGAATACCCCGAGCTGGTCTCCAAAGGTATGGGCAACACCGGATCGGATAACTATGGCGGTCCGGTTGTCACCGCGGGAGGTCTGCTGTTTATTGGAGCCACTGTCTTCGATGAAAAATTCCATGCCTACGACAGCCACACAGGCAAGCTGCTATGGGAAACGCAGCTACCCTTTGCCGGCCTGGCAACACCCGCAACCTACATGGTGAACGGCAAGCAGTATGTTGTGATTGCCGCCAGTGGAGGGCAAACCAGCAAGAAGCCCTCCGGCGGCGTCTATGTCGCCTTTGCACTCCCCTAGGTTAGGATGGGAGACCACAAAAGATCTGCTGACGGAGATTGCATTGCAAAACAAGAAGTCTTTGCTCCTGGCCACCCTGCTCATTTCCGTCGTCGCTTTCCCGTCGGCAGAAGCCCAGGCGGTTAAAGATTCTTCTTCCCCTTGCGCCTCGTTTATCAACAGCGATTTTCCCAAAGCTGTTCTTTCAAACGGATCGGTCCAGGCGGTTGTTTATTTGCCCGATACCCAGAAGGGCTACTATCGCTCGACGCGCTTCGATTGGTCCGGCGTAGTTCCTTGCCTCACCTACAAGGGCCACACCTATTTTGGAATTTGGTTCAAACACTACGATCCGTTGATCAACGATGCGATCGCCGGGCCGGTAGAAGAATTCCGGTCGAGCGACGGTTTCAGCTCCATTCATTACAACGAAGCAAAACCAGGCGAACTCTTTATCAAGCCTGGAGTCGGTGTCCTGCGCAAGGTCAACGATTCGCCCTATAACTTCGGCTTCCGCTACCCCATCGTGGACCTGGGAAAATGGAAGGTTCGTGTCAAGAAAGACCAGGTTACCTTTACCCAGACTTTGCAATCACCGCTGGGCTTTGCGTACGTCTACGAGAAGACGCTAAAACTTGATAAACACCAGCCAGTCCTCACCCTGGAGCACCACCTTAAGAACACGGGCACCAAGGCGATCGACACCCAAGTCTACGACCATGACTTCTTCATGCTCGATGGTGTTCCGACGGGCCCTGGAATGACGGTTCATTTCGCCTTTGAGCCGCAGGCAAAACAGCCCTGGGAACCGCGCGCAAAGATTGACGGCAAAGACATTGTCTACCTGCAGGAGCTGGGTACTGGGCCAGGACAGGCTGTTGCCGGCTTTCTGACAGGTTATTCCGCTAGCCCGTCCGATTACGATTTCACGGTGGAGAACCGAAATACCGGGGTCGGCGTCGAGCAAACGTCCGACTCTCCTATCGCGCAGTTTAATTTTTGGTCGATCCATACGACCATATGCCCGGAAGCTTATATTCATGTGAATGTCCAGCCCGGCGAGACGGGTAAATGGAATATTCGCTACCGTTTCTTTGCTAAATAAAACTTTCGTTTGCCTCTGACTTCGCCTCAAACAAGCATCTAAATAGCTGACGTTTATGAGACTTGGGCTTAGTATGCCCAGGAAACTTACGGCGCGCTCGGCGCGTCAATCTCATAAGCTGTGGTGCCGTTTGTCGGGAATCTTCCCGGTTCAGCTGCAACCTGATAATGATGAAACCTGCAAAGTGCTCATTGATGGTGATCGCGGTCCTGCTGGGCGCCGTCGCGTCGCTGGCGACGGTTTTCGGTCAACGGTCGACCGGGACAATCCAGGGCCGGGTGTTGGATCCAACCGGCGCGGTCATCCCCAATGCACAGGTCACAGTCACCTCGGCTTCTGGAAAAGGCGCCAGCGCAGTGTCAGATGGCACCGGTTCTTATCAGGTGCGGGGTCTGGCGGCCGGCGCCTACACAGTGAATGCCACTACGGCGGGATTTGCTCCCTTCACCTCCAGCATCACCGTCAGCGGCGGCCAAACGAAGACGCTGAATATCGCGATGCAAATCCAAATGGAACAGCAGCAGGTGCAGGTCGAAGCCGACGCGCCGACGGTCGATACCAGCCCGGACTCAAACGCCAACGCGGTAGTGCTCAAGGGTAAAGATCTCGATGCGCTGTCCGACGATCCAGATGAACTGGAGAATCAACTGCAGGCGTTGGCTGGCCCCGCGGCTGGTCCCAACGGCGGCGAGATCTACATTGACGGGTTTACCGGGGGACAGATTCCGCCCAAGTCTTCGATTCGGGAGATACGCGTCAACCAGAACCCCTTTTCCGCCGAGTTTGATCGTCTCGGTTATGGGCGTATAGAAATCCTCACCAAACCCGGCACGGATAAGCTCCACGGTCAGATCGAAGCCCGCGGCAACGACTCCTCGTTTAACTCGCGCAATCCGATTCTGCAGTCGGCTGAACCCTCTTACTACTCTTATAACGTCCAGGGCAGCGTAGGTGGCCCCATATCGAAGAATGCCTCATATTTTGTGAGCGCCTTCGGGCGCAACAACCAGAACGTGAGCGTAATCGATGCCATTGATCCAACCAGCGTCACGCAGGAAAACCCCACCGGCACGTTTTTGAATGAAGCCTATCCCAATCCCAGCTCGCGCATTGATGTGAGCCCGCGGTTGGATCTGCAGCTGGGACAAGCGAATACGTTGACCCTGCGCTACGAGTTCTACCGCGCCGTCACCACCAATGGTGGAGTCGGCCAGCTGTCCTTGCCTACCCAGGCTACGAACACGCAAAGTATGGAGAACACGCTGCAGGTAAGCGATAGCCTGGTGCTGAGCAAGAATATTGTCGATGACATTCGTTTCCAATATCGCCGCTTCCGCTACGAGAACATTGCCCAGAATGATTCGCCCACCGTCACCGTGCAGGGTTCGTTTAATGCCGGTGGCAATAATGGTGGAACGGTCCGCGATAACCAGGACATCTATGAGCTACAGAACTACTTCGCGGCGGCCGAAGGCAATCATTCGTTGAACTTTGGCGCGCGCCTGCGTGCTTATCGCGATGCGGACTACACCACCGGCGGCACGAACGGCCAATATATCTTCAAGGACCTGCCCAATTATCTCGACAATACACCGCAGACCTACCAGGTCACCGAGGTGCATCAATACACAGCGCGGGCAATTCTGTTCGATGCCGCATTGTTTTATCAGGATGATTGGAAAGTGAACCAGCGCTTCACCTTCAGCTATGGATTGCGCTGGGAAACGCAGAATCGTATCAACGATAAGAGCGATTGGGCGCCGCGGGTGTCCCTGGCCTACGCGCTCGGCCATGGCGATCGCAAGCAGCCCCCGAAAACTGTATTGCGCGCCGGATATGGCTGGTTCTACCAGCGATTTACGGTGCCCAACAGCTTCGGCTCCAATGCCGGCACTCCCTATATCATCCAGGCCATTCACCAGAATGGAATCAACCAGACGGTTTCCACCATCACCAACCCCACATTTCCGGTCAACCCGGTCGCGGTCGCAACTGCCGATACAGCGCAAACTCTCTACACCGTTGACTCGCATTTTCATGCCGCCAGCGATCTCCAGGCGGCGGTGGGCCTTGATCGCCAGTTGGCCAAGCGGATTACCGCGAACGTGACCTATCTCTACGGGCGCGGCGTTCACCAGTACTACACCAACAACATTGGCGCGCCGGATTTCCCCACCGCGGATCTCAACATCTATCCGGCCGAAGAACCGCCGCCGGCGGAAGAGAACAACCTCCAATATCAATCCGGAGGTGTCTATCGGCAAAACCAGCTCATCGTTTCCGCACGGGCCAGTTACCCTCGTTTTAGCTTCTTTACCTTCTACACTTATAACGTCGCCAAAGCAGATACGAATGGCGTCACCTACACGCCTTCCGTGGCCCAAAACCCTGGTCTCGATTATGGACGATCCAGCTTCGACGTTCATGACCGCTTTGTGCTCCTGGGCAACTTCTCTGCGCCCTATGGTTTTTCTCTGACACCGTTTTTCGGCTATAACTCCGGGGCGCCCTACAACGTGACCACCGGCGCCGATCTTACGCGGAATAACCAGTTCAATGCGCGACCGGCCTTCGCCGATAGTTGCACCGACACCAATCCGGCGCGCACCATCTACCGAACCCCATTTGGCTGTCTGGATGCCACGCCATTCGGCACCACCGAGAAAATCATTCCCTATGGCATTGGCACGGGTCCATCGAACGCCAGCTTGAATATGCGCGTAAGTAAGGTCATTGGAATTGGACCGAAGGTGGAAGGCGGTCGGGCGGCACGAACCGGCGGCGGTGGCGGCGGGCGCGGCGGCGGTGGGGGGCTTGGGCCGGGTGGCCTGAGTGGAAGCCGTGGAGGCCCAGGACGGCTGGATCAAGCTACCTCGCGAAGGTATAACTTGACGCTGACCGCCTACGGGACCAATCTGTTAAACCACCAGAACCTGGGACCACCCAACGGAGTTCTTTCCTCTACACAGTTTTTCGGCAAATCGCAGTCCCTGGCGAGCGGCGGATTCTTTGGCGGCGCTACAGCCGGCAACCGCAGCATCTTCCTCCAGGCGGTCTTCAACTTCTAATCGCTGGAATCCGGAAGAATTGAGCGCGTATCCTTCAAAAACCGGACTTTTTCCTGCCGATATGGTTAGCTTTAGGCGCGCTCACTTGAGGTGGATCGTGATGCCGGAAGAGATCCGCAGCAGGTTCTGGTCGTTGCCGGCGAGGTTGGGCAAGCGAGTATACCCGTAATCGGCCTGGATTAAGCGGAAGGAGAGATGCTTTCTGTACTTCAAATCCACCCCAATGCCCGCCAGCAACGCGAAGGAATTAGCCGAGGGTTGGATGAATCCTGCCTTGTCGGGAAAAGATGAATCAAAGCCATGAGCGAATCCCACCAACCCTTGCGCAAACGGTTTGATGCGGTGGTATGAATCCCATCCGTCTTCCCGCTGATGTCCCAGCCTGAAATTGAGGCGCATCCCCGCGGTCACCATCAGCAGCGAGAAAGGCTGACCCGTGTTCTGGATTTGCCCGGTATGTGCTGCGGTCACATCGACCACCGTGGTATATCCGCGATAGGTGCGAAAGTTTCCCTCTACGCTTGCCCCGTTCATGAAAAAGCAACCGCATTGGCCGGGCCCGGCGTTTGCTTCTGTCGGACTGTAGGCCAGCGAGACCTCCGCCCGCGGCAAAGAAAAATCTCTGCCTCCCGGCGCGATCTGGCCATGGAGGCCGGGCGCGAATCCCAGCATCGTTGCCATAAATAGCAAAGGTAACGATCTACGCATACCTTCTACCGCGCCGCGCGCCGTACACCGCCTACTGGATCGCAAGGGGCACCTCGACTGTGCGCTGAACCGTGCCTTCGGTGGCTGTAACGGTGATGGAGTAGGGAACTTTTCGCGCCGCGAAAAGGCCCGCACCCGAACACCCGCTCAGTCCCGTGACTGCTGCCAAACTAAGCGCGGCAAACAGCGCGACTGCAAGGAATGGGGGAGCTGCCGGAACCGCCTTCGCACTGCGCGCGTTCCGAAGAGAGGAAGCAGAAGTCCCAACGCAAGCGGCAGGCGCTCGAAGGGGGACGGTGGCGGCGCGTTCAAGGCCGTCGTTGCTGTCGTGACCGTCATGGTGATATTCGTCGTTTTGCCTCCGGCCGGCAGGATCGCGGGAGAGAAGCTGGCGCTTGCGCCCGCAGGCAGACCGCTTGCCGTGAAGCTCACGTTGTATAGGAATGTGGTCGCCACCTGCGGTTCCACCTGGAGCGTATACACCACGGTGGTGCCGGGAAGGATGGTGGTGTTGTTGTTGCCCACGCGAGTGATGCGCAGCTCATCGATGGTGACCGTTACTGCATTTGAGGCACTGGGAAGAAATCCAGGAGCCCCACCGTAGCTCGCGGTAATGCTATGCACCCCGGGGCCTATGGTGCTGATGGTCAAAACCGCCTGCCCATTTGCACCCATGGGCGCCGTTCCCAGCTGGGCGCCGACGCTCTGATCATAGAAGGTCACGGTTCCGGTCGGAATCCCAAAGAAAGGCTGGCTCGAAGCAGCGCCAAGCTGTGCCGTAAACGTCACCGGCATGGTGATCATTTGTTGGATCGGGTTGGCGGTCAGGGTCAAGGCGGTAGCAACGGTCGAGCCCTGTAGCGGGATGGTGGAAGAGGTGCTCGGGCTAAAGGAAGTATTTCCTGGATAAACGGCGTCTACGTAGTGGGTGCCAATTCCGGAGATGGTGATATTCGACACACTCGCGGTTGCCGTTTGGGTGGATTCGTTCAGCAGGATGGTGGTGTCGAATTCGCCGACGTTGGGAATCGCCACGTCGATGTTGCCATCTCCGTTGAAGTCTGCCGCTGCCAGATCGCTCGGCGAGTTTCCCAGTTGGGTCGTCGGATAGGGTTGCGTGAAGGTGCCGTCTCCGTTCCCCTTCAGGATGGCCAGAGTTTGGGTCGACGGGTTTACCCCTGGGCCGTAGTCCGTGTTTACGCCGAAATTGTCGATCACAAGATCGGTGTTGCCGTCATGGTCGAAGTCCATGGCAACCAGCACGATGGGGCGTAAACCTACCGTAATCGGGGAGCCAGGAGCAGGTATGAACGTACCGTCGTTGTTCCCCAGCAGGACGACTACATTGCCCAGGCCGTATTGACCGTTTCCGGTGTAATTGGTCACCGCAAGATCGACAGCACCGTCATTATTGAAATCTGCAGCGACGATTCCCACGGGGTTGTAGTTGATCGCAGAAATCGGTGAGCCGGAGGCTTGCGTGAATGTACCGTCTCCGTTGCCCAGAAGGATGCTCACGGTGTTGTCGGTGTTGTTGGTGACCGCGATATCTGCGTTGCCATCTTTGTTGAAGTCGGCAATTGCCGTGAAGTATGGAAACCCACCCACGGGAACCGGTGAGGCCGCCGTGAAAGTGCCGTCTCCGTTGCCCAACTGAATGCTTACCGTGTTGTCGGTGGCATCCGTGACCGCCAGATCCAGACGGCCGTCGTTATTGAAATCTCCAATTTTTACCGATTGGGGAAAGTTGATCGGAATCGGGAGGGCGGGCGTGAAGGTGCCGTCTCCGTTTCCCAGTAGGATGATTACGCTGTTGTCGTAGCCACTGGTGACCGCCAGGTCAGCCGTCCCGTTATTATCAAAATCCCCCGCCGCGACGGAGCAATTCGAATTTGCGTTTGGATTGATACAAGGAGTGATTCCTACGGTGAAGGGCGAGTTGTGGGCGGCCCTGAACGTGCCGTCTCCGTTGCCCAGCATAATGTATATCGAACTGTCGGCCGAAGTCCGGATGGCAAGGTCTGGAATTCCATCCCCGTTGAAGTCGGCTGCGGCGGCGGTTGTCGGCTGGTTGCCGCTGGGGATTGGGGAATTCGGCGCCGGAACGAAGCTCTGGGCGTAGGTTGGAGTGCCGAGGGCTGCCGTTCCCAGCACGTAGTTGCCGTCGGTTGTGTCCTCAAAAGAGACGGTGCCTGCCAGTACCGGCGGATGATTGCCGAAACCGACTACCGTCGCTGTCAGTCCATACCCGCTTGGATTCCCGGTTGCCGCAATCGCCGTGGTTGTGGGATAGAGGCCAGTCACCACCAGGGTCTGCGCCGGCGAAGTGCTGGTCGCGGCAGGCGTCGTAGCGTTGAAGATCGCCGTATAGTTATGGGAGCCGATTGCCGGAATATAGGTGAACGTCGCGGTTGCTGTTGCGTTCAACTGCGCGCTGCCCACGACCGTCGCCCCTTCGCAGCGAGTGTAGGGAGGTATTACATCGCAGAAGGTGATTGTGCCGGCTGTCACCGGCGCACCGCTCGCCGTCGCGGTGACCGAAGCCGTCAAAGTCAACGGCGTGTGCCAGGCAAGCGATGGTGCAGAAAGCTTGAGTGACGTCGTGGTTTCTAATGGAGCCGCCTGCGCCGCCGTCGCGGCGGTACAGACAACCGCCAGCAGCAGGCTGCAAGCCCGGCGGCGAAAGGATGCAACTCGTCTACAGGCAGAAGAAAATAAATTCCACATCAAACAGTCCTTGGCTCGCTCTTTAGGGAGCTTGTTGACACTCGGATTCCGATCCGAAGCGGGTCGCCATCTAGTCGTAATTTCTGACCGCTATCGGTTCGTTCCTACAGATCGAGCACATTTTGTTACTAGGCACCAACGTAGAATAGATAACCGATGCGGCGCTACTATAAAGATATCGGTTAGCGCTCGAGTAACATTACGCTGCAGGTCTCCGAGGTGGCATCTGGTATCACACGGATGTCTCGCCACCAGCTCTTACTTGCGCGATCACTGTGGGCTGGGAAGGTTTGGTTGTGCCCACACCTATCTTTGGTAGGCAGGACTCCGATGGATCAAGTTTGTCACTCACTCGATTGGGGGAGAGTTCTGTCGCTTTCGCTGTGACCAATCGTTTCGATGTGGATACGCTCACCCCATTCAGCGTTATCCATAGAGCTATCGGCTGACCATCTGAGAGCATGAATTATCTTGTTGGTCATACAACGTTCGGGTATGCCCGGCGTGCTAACCAGCCCCAAATGAAAACTGCAGATCCCTCCACGGCACGCTGGGACAGGTCGGCTTCCCCCGGATTTCCTGTCAGGCTTAGTGGTGTCAGCAAACCTCGTGCGGCTGACCTTAAAGAAAGGCGCATACGTGCCCGTTAATTGGTGCAGCGTGTAGAAAATGCGGGTCCCCCGGCACGCTCCACGGCATGCCGGGGCAGGCGGGATGACGAACGGGAGGGCAGCGCTCACCTCAGAGCCGTTAACGAGAGATGGAGAGAGCCGGAGGTAGCCTCGATTTTCATTACCTTGGGTGGAACGAAGCCCATGATTGCTCCGGCTCCGCAGCAACCACGGGAGGAAAACACCTCAGGCTTAGAGCACAGTGACTTTCCCGTTGCCTATATCGTAGATGGCGGCACGGACAGCCAGCTTCTTCTGCTTTACCAGGTCGGCGAGAACAGGCGAAGTCTCACGCAACACCGACGCTTGCAGAGCAGCGTTTTGCCGGCTGGCGGTCGTCAGATCGCCGTTGGCTCCAGCGATCGCTGGATGGATGTACTGATAAAGTGTGCTGATCTGTCCCGGTACCGCCTTGCCCGCAATGGTAGCCTTGACGGCGCCGCAATTGGTATGTCCGAGCGCCAGAATGGCTTTCACTCCCAACACGGCCGCACCATATTCCAGGCTGGCGATGGTGTCCGGAGTGGCAACGTTGCCGGCCACCCGAACCACGAAGACATGACCAATACTCTGGTCGAAAACCAACTCGACGGGTACGCGCGAGTCGGCACAGGAGAGGACGGCCGCGAACGGCTCCTGGTGCTCCTCCGTGTCAGCCTTCAAAATATCCAGATCTTCTTGGAATGAGATAAGCTTTTGTGCAACGTAACGCTGGTTGCCCTCGACTAGCAGCTGCATGGCGCGCTCCGGAGTCTCCGGCCGCTGGATCACGTCACGCGGTGCCTGGTACAGCCCGCGGGCTGAAGTTGTCGTAAGTCCAGCCAGGCCGAATGCCGCTAGCCTCAGGAACTCTCTGCGCTTGTTATCTCTCTCCCAAACCATCCCATCCTCCCAGCGAAATGAAAATCTGGGATAAGAGTATCTCCTCTAAGGCCCGGCAAATAAAGTAGTTTCTTGTGAGGGGTGCCAATCGTCCGATTGCTTTGCCCGGTTTTGATTTCGATGAATTGCCAGAGACTGCGGGGCCGCGGACAACCTTCCCTAATCGGGCTTCTTTGACGGGGTCTTTCGAGAATCTGGCTACAGCATCTTGATCCCGCGCCCGGTGCTTCCTTAGACGACTATCCGGCCGGAGCAGACTACGCCTTCGATCGTCTTGCAGGCCTTCGCCAGCCGGTATGATTACCCAGGCGGCAACAGCTTTGCTCGACTGGCTATGTACCGCGATGGGCCATTCCCATTACCATGGGTAACGGCGCTGGCCAAATGGTGTAGTTTTCCACGTCACGATCGATCTAAAGTTACCTCACCCATTAGCAACCGAACGCCTGTAAAGCGGGCCATCTTCAGAATGGCGCGGAACCCAAGCGGTTAGGGGAAGGTCTGCAAAGCCTTTTATGGCTGGTTCGATTCCGGCCCGCGCCTCCACTCTCTCTCGTGCGATATCCTTTCCCAGCGGCGGACTCTATGATCGCGCATGGACGGGAGAAAGAGCGTGGAGAAAAAGTTGTTGGTAGTGGGTAGCATCAATATCGACTTGGTGGCTTGTGCAAACCGCCTCCCGGCTCCGGGCGAGACGATTCTCGGTAGCAGCTTCGATGTGTTCAACGGAGGCAAGGGCGCGAACCAGGCGGTGGCCATCGCCAAGCTGGGTGCGCAGGTCGACATGATTGCCTCTCTCGGAACGGATCTTTTTGCCGAGAGGTTGCTCTCTGGCCTGAAGACCGCCGGTGTCGATACCCATGCGGTTCAAATGGTGGCCGGACCCTGCGGCGTGGCCCACATCTCGAGGGCCGACAATGGGGAGAACTCCATCATTGTGGTCTCAGGTGCGAACCGTTTGCTTTCTGCCGCGTATATCGATACCCACTTGGAGATCGTGCAGCAAGCAAAAATGATCCTGGTGCAGCTGGAGACTCCGCTGGACGCGGTCATCCGCCTGGCGGAACAAGCCGCGGAGACGAAGACCCCCTTGATGCTGGACCCCGCTCCCGCCATACCCTTGCCGGAAGCTCTGCTCAGGCGCACCACCTGGCTCACGCCCAACGAAACCGAGGCGCAGATCCTGCTGGGTCGCGTCACTCTCGATCCCCCTGCCGCCGCCGAAAAGTTGCTGGCGATGGGAGCGCGAAATGTAGCCCTCAAGCTCGGGTCGCAGGGAGTCTTTCTGGCCGGACGCGATTGCGCTGCGCAGCAGATTCCCGCCTTCGCGGTAAAGGTTATCGACACCACTGCGGCCGGGGACTGCTTCAATGCCGCCTTCGCGGTTGCCCTCACGCGCGGGAAAGCACCCGCGGCGGCCGCCCGTTATGCGGCCGCCGCTGCAGCGATATCGGTCACTCGAGCCGGCGCTCAACCGTCTCTACCCTCTGCCGCAGAAGTCGAAACCTTTCTTGCCAAACAATGAAAGAGTTAAAAGTATCAACACGAAGGGCAAAGCTTCAGCCGTGCCGCACATGGCTGGGTTGACGAGGACTTTAAACCCTGAAGCCAACTATTTTCCACCATGCGGTCTCTCCCCCATCACGACGCGCCCCGGGCGTGGCGGGGAAGCCCAGCCTCAAAGACCACTAAATCCTCCGCCCGCGTCTCTATGACAAACTGCGTGCCGCACGGCACGAAAGCGATGGAGCCATGGCGGAGAGATGTGCATTGGCCAGCCGAAGTCACCGTAGCCGAGCCATGCAATACCAGCAGCGCTTTGGGGCCGTAAGGCGCGTCGCCCGCGTATCGACTGTGCGGGGTGAGCGCGATGCGGCTCAACTCAAACTCCTCTGCCGGGGTTCGATAGACGCGTTCCTGGCTGCTCACCATCTCTCCACCGAAGACATTCGGCGTACCGCCCTCGAAGGTGAGGATATTGAGTAGTTCCGGGACGTCGACGTGCTTGGTCGTCAACCCCCCTCGCAGCACGTTGTCGGAGTTGGCCATAAGCTCGACATTGACCCCTTGAAGATATGCGTGCAGAACTCCTGCAGGCTGGAAGGTGGCCTGTCCAGGCAGCAGATGAACCAGGTTCAGCAGGTAAACGCTGAAGATTCCGCGATCGCGGTGCCCACCCGGCAAGGGAAAATTCTCTGCCGCCCGCAATGCCCAGAAGTCCGCGCTGTTTTTATCCGTGATTGGCTTTGCCTGTAGCCGGGCAAGTAGCCCATTGAGCAACAGGTCCACTTGCTCCTGGGGTGTGGTCATGACCGTGCTATAGAGTTCGCGCAGCAATCCGCGGCGAGCCTCGTGATCGTGACCTGCCTCCACCAAGCGCTTGGGAAAGTCGGGCATCAGCGCACCCAACTCGGGGGTCTCACGAAAGGTCTGTGCGATCTGCTCCAGCGGCCGAAAACCATGCAGCATCCAGAACTCCGTCAGCGCCACGCCGATTTCTGGCTTGTGGTTATCATCTTTGTAGTTCCTGCAGCTGGCGTCGAGGCCAATGCCCTCGGCGTTTTCGCGCGCAAAGCCGCGGCGGGCCTGGGCCCGCGTGGGGTGCGCCTGAATGGAGAGCATCTTGTGCACGTCGAGAATCTTGAACAGGTAGGGCAGCCGCCCGCCGAAACGCGCATGCGCAGCCTGTCCCAGAATGGCATCGGGCGCCTCAGCGATCAGCTTGTCCAGAGGCTCCTGGCCGCCCGCGACATCGGCCAGGGATGGCGCCTTCGCATGGGCGCCGATCCATAACTCTGCGAACGGCCTGCGGGTTGCGTTTTCCACGCCCAGCAGATCGGGGATGAAGTTGTGGCCGCCCCAATCATAGTGCTGGACCACGCCTTGCAATGTCAGTACGCCTGCTTCATCCATCGACAGCCTTCTCCATCTTGCGCAAGATCCCTGCAGGTTCGGCCACACCCATAGCGGCGATCTCGTCGGCGCGGCTCTGCGTATCGGCGACTGCGTAGATGCGGAATTCATCCGCGTTCCCTGAGGGTCGCACGTGCGCCACCTCTCCGTTCGCGAAGAGAATGCGCACGCCGTCGGTGTAGTCCAGATGCGTGATGCCGGTAAAGCCCAGCGCCGGCGTAAAAAACTGGGCCAGATCTTTTCGGATCGCTTCCGCATTGCCGCTGGAGGGAGAGAATCGGTCCACGATCTTCAACGCCGTCGTGCGAGGGAACTGCTTCAGCAGGGCAGCGCGGCTGAAGCGCTTGGGCAGGCGGGCGAAGAGATCCACCAGCGAGAGCCCACTTTGCTCCGCGGCAAAAAGCACGCCCAGGATAGGCAAGCCCGCGTCCCGGGTCAGCAGCGGTTGCAGGATAGCGCCGCTGCGGGCGATGGGCGAGCCGGTCAGGAAGCCTCCATTCGGCTCCCACCCGCAGACGCGCTTTTTTCCCTTGGTGAGTGCGGCCTCCATGCCGGCGATTACGAAGGGTGAGCCGATGCGCGTCTTCGGTTCTACTACGGACGCAAGCTTCCCCCGGTCGATGGCGTCGTTGCAACTGATGGGAACCACGACCGCGTCCGCCTGCAGAAACTCAGCCACCACCATGCCCACCAGATCGCCGCCAAAGAAATGCACCTGGGTGGTGAGCGGGTCCACACCCAGAATCAGCGGGCGATCGCTATCGCCGTCGATGGAGACCACGGCGTGGAGCGGCCCGCTGCCGGCGGCGGCCGCATCGGCCAATCCCTGAATCACCGCCAACTGCGCCGCATCGATATTTTCCGTGTCGATGGGAACAAAGGTATCGCTGCGTCCGCCTTTCAACACCTGAGCGCCGAGATGCTCCAGAATCTCCACCAGCAAATCCCGCCCCACTGCCGAGTGTTGGTAGACGAGTATGCGCTTGCCGTTGAGCGTCGAGCCCTTGAAAAAATCGGTGAAGCGTTCGATGTACGCGGCGCGCGCTTCGTCCTGCTCCGCCGGAAGCTCCTGATGGCCGCACTTGAGCATGCCGCGTTCATTGAACAACGATTGCCCCCAGGGCTGCTCGTACAGCCTCTGCCGTACCTGCCGCACCCGTTCGTTGATCGGTGCTTCCTGTTGCTTGAGCAGTTCGCCCCGGCTGCTATAGGTTTTGTAACCATTGCGTTCAAAGGGTATGTGGCTGCCGGTCACCATGATGCTGCCCTTGTTGCGCGACAACGCAAAGCTGGCCAGCGCGGGCGTGGGTATGCGGCCCAGGTTCACCGCCTGCATACCGGCGTCGCCGATCGCCCGGACGATGGCCTGGGCAATCTCTCCCCGGCCTTCCTCCTGAGCAACGAACTCGCTGGAGCTGGGACGCAGATCATAGGCGAAATAAAGATCTTCGCCCCGCCGGATGCCGCCCTCCGAGAGCGGCAACGACTGCAGGTATTCCAACTCCGCCAGCGCATTGAGATAGATCTCCAGTTGCGTGAGGTCCACCACCTTACCCCGCCGGCCGCTGGTTCCAAATCCCAACACCTGGGGTTCATAGTTCAGCCGCGATCGCAGCGAATCAACTTTTGTGACCACACTCATGCTCGATCCCTATTCCGCATCATGTCCATCATATCCGCTGCGTTCTATCGTGACGGTATTCCCTAACCGTCGTATATCGCGTGGCTTTCTGCTTGTCCTCACTTGGGTCACCCCATAGACTCGCAACCATGAACCTAAATCCGCCTCGGGGCGAAACCGCTCTTGGCATGATGCTCTTCTTCGCCGCTACCTCCGCCTTGTCGCAGCAGCCTGTCGGGGCCCGTCAGGCATTTGACGGCGCCATGCTGCCCGGCGTAGAGGTGGTCACTTTCGAGCACAGTGATACTCTCTTTCCGGTCAATCGAGTACTGCGTGGCGGAGCCGTCCGACCCCTCCTGCCCGCAGCAAAGCCGCTGCGAAACGTTCACTTCCAATCCCGCGGCGCCGAGTACGACCTGTTCGACTATCTCGCGGACAATCGTGTTGCCGGCTTGCTCGTTCTCAAGGACGGCAAGGTGGCCTTCGAGGATTATGAACTCGGCGCCGGGCCGGCAACCCGCTGGATTTCCTTCTCCATGGCCAAGTCCGTGGCCTCGACGCTGGTGGGCGCAGCGCTCCAACAGGGCCTTATCACCAGCTTGGATGAGCCTCTCACCCATTACCTGCCCCAGCTCAAGACAGGTCCTTACGACGGCGTGAGCATTCGCAACATCATGCAAATGGCCTCCGGGGTGAAGTGGAACGAAACATACACCGATCCGCATTCAGACCGCAGGAAGCTGCTGGAGAAACAATTAGAGCGCAAGCCCGGCAGCATCGTGGCTTATATGAATACTCTGTCCAAGGCCGGGCCCCCGGGGTCGATCTGGAATTACAGCACGGGGGAATCCTTCCTGGTGGGAGCATTGCTGGAGGCAGCGACCCATAAGCCGCTCGCCACCTATCTTTCCCAGACTCTTTGGTCACGCCTGGGCATGGAGCAGGATGCTACCTGGTGGGTCGAAGCCCCGGGAGGCATGGGGTTGGCCGGCAGCGGTCTGGGCGCAACCCTGCGCGATTACGGACGTTTTGGCCTCCTGGTGCAGCAGGACGGCGTCATCGACGGGCGGCGCGTTGTGCCCGCGGGATGGTTTCAGCAGGCCGGCAGCCCGCACATCATTGGCGGGGAATCAGTCGACTACGGTTATCTCTGGTGGCCCGTGCCGGCAGGAGACGCCATTCACCACAGTGCGTTCCAGGCGATTGGAATCTTTGGCCAGCACCTCTACATCAACCCGCAACAGAAGCTGGTCATCGTTGTGCTGAGCGCGCGTCCCAAGCCGGACGCCGCCTTCAGCCCAGTGGACGACCTGTCATTTTTCGCGGCTGTTGCAAAGTCACTGCAATAGTTACATTAAACCCAGCGCCACGATCCTAGATGCGTCAGGGAAAATTTCTGCTGCTCCGCTGATGCCCAAGTTCGACGGATCCTTTTTGGTTAAAAAAAACGCAGCCTCAAAAAAATCGGGCATTTCTTGTAATCAAATTCCATGCCGTCTGCGTCCTAGGGAAAAGACGGTTCCCATGGCAAGGTCAGGGCACTAAGCCGCTGCGGGCCCCTCATCGAAGGCAGAGAGCAGTGCTCCGATGCGGGTGCCGGAGAGCCCCAGGTCGGCTCGAATGCTGGTATTGGCAATCGAGAATGAGGTGCGGTCGAAATAGTTGACGATGCCGGCAAGAAACAGGAAGGAGACGGCAAAAAAACGCATCCGGCGGACACGGGACGGCCGGGAATGCGCAACTTCAGAAGCCGTTATCTGCACCTACCCTCCCAGCCCGCTATGATCGCAGACGGGGAGCCAAATGGTCTATTTCGTTACCACCGCGAGTTTGATGACTACGCTTTTCCTCTGTATCCTCTTGGGGCGCAGAGGCCTGTCGTCCTTTGGCTGGAAGCAGTGGGCTCTTCGAGTCCTGGTTGCCTTGCCGTTGCTGGCTTCTGGACCGCTTCACTTCATCCGCACCGCTTTGCTGGCGACGATCATTCCGCCGTTTTTTCCCCACCGTCCGCAGCTTGTTCTGTTCACGGGAGTGGTGGAGCTTGCAGGAGCTGTGGGTATCTTATGGCCCAGGTTCACCCGCCTCGCATCTGCGTGTCTTGCCATCTTAATGATCGCGATCTTCCCGGCGAATGTGTACGGAGCGAATCAGACGGTCGGCGGCTTGCACTTGCCCAGCGTGCCGGTTCGCTTAGCGATGCAGGTCATCTACATCATGCTGCTGCTGATGGCCGGATGGGGAATACCGCGAAGATCCTAGGATGTACAGGAAATCCGGATCGCCCAACCGCCCCGGCCTGCCGTGGGGCTTGAGTGGGATAGCATGGCCCCCCTAGCTCCCTTTAGGCAAGAACTGCACGGTGTAAGCAATCGCCGGATCAAACGGCTTCGTTATCACCTTCAGATCCAAAAGCTGCTGATACATGCTCGTCCACCGCGCCGGATCGAACCGGCCCAGGTCAGCTCCGTTGGGACCCTCGCCGGCGATGAAGTGTTGATCGCGCAGCGCCTCATAGCTGAACTTCATCTGTGGCACGCTCATCGCCGGGTTGAGCTTGGCAATCGCCGCATTGATGTCATCTGGATTTTTCAGATAATCGCGCCACCCCCGCACCGAAGCACGCACGAACTTAGCCACGGTCTCCGGATGCTGTTGCAGGAACGCACGCGAAGTCACCACCACGCGATAAGGGTTGTATCCCGTCTCGCTGATGAGCATGGTGCGCACCGGCACGCCCGCCTGGCGCGCGAAGAAAGGCTCAGACGTGACGAAGATCTGCTGGATATACCCGGGGTCCTGAAGAAAATTGGCGACGCTGTAGGTCGCCGGAATCTCCCGCACATTCTTCAGTTGGTATCGCTTAACCAGATACTCAAACCAGGTCGATGCGCCGAGCCGGATCGCCACCGCGTGACCATCCAGATCCTTAAAGCTATGCACAGGCGAATCCTGATGCACCATCACCGCCTGCGGATCGCTTTGCATGGTCGCCATCACCGCAACCAGCGGCGCATCGTTGCCCACGGACTCGAGAACATTATCCGAAGACCCCATAGCGAACTGCACCGCATTGACTGAGACCTCCTGCGTGGAGTTCACGTAGGGACCATTGGGAAGAATGGTTACGTCCAGGCCTTCGTCTTTGTAGTAGCCACGAATCTGAGCGTCATAAAAGCCGCCATGTTCCGGCTGCGGATACCAATCCGTTTGCAGCTTTACCGGCGTGAGCCCGCTCGAGGCCTGCTTCCGCTCGCAGCCCCCAAGCACCAGGCACATGCACAGCAAGCACACGGTAAGTCGAAAAGGGGCTCTCATGCATTGCAGCGTAGCACCCTCGTCTTCATTGCCGGAGAGCAATTTTCTCGCCCAGGCTAGCTGCGAACGCGAGCAGCCGCGCATCGCTACCCCGCGCCCCAACCAACTGCACTCCGCCTCCCTTGGCCGCCAGCGTGACCGCAGGCGTACCAGCGAGGCTGATCGGCGTGGTGTAACGCAAGATCTTCAGCCGTGTGGCCGAGTGGTCCGCGCCCACTGGCAGCGTGGTCATAGGCGCACACGGCAGCATGAGAAAGTCATGCTCCTCCAGCAACCGATCCATGAGCCCGCGAAACACCACGTGGCGCTTACGCAGATCCTCGATGGTGGCGGCGGAGAGCGATTCGCCCCAGACCAGCCGATCCCTGATCGTCGGTTCAAAGTGTTCGAAGTATCCGCGATGCACGGCTGCTGCCTCGTGTGCCTGGATGCCCCCAAATATCTCCCGTGAATCCGTCCAGAAATCGGGCTCGAAGACGCGGATCTGGGCGCCATTCTCGCGTAGCTCCCTCTGCCACCCGCGGTACATCTCCATCACCGCCGGTTCACAGTCGTGCATGAAAGGCTCGGCCACAGCCGCGATGGTCACGCCTTGCGGAGCCGCCACCACCGGCACATCGAGCAGCGCGGCCGCCAGCGCCGGCCCGTCGCGCAGATCGCGGAAAAGCCATCCCAGGGTGTCGAACGAGACAGCCAGATGGAAGCCGCCCTCCCATGCCTGGGCGCCGCCGAGCCCGAGGGAAGAGCGATAGCCGGCTAACCCGCACAGCGCCGACGGCACACGAATGGACCCGCCCGTGTCGGTGCCGATCGAGGCAACCGCCGAGCCCTCCTGCACGCTGGCCGAGCTTCCGCTCGAAGAGCCTCCAGTGAGCGCCTGCGGATTGTCAGGCTGCACGCAATCGCCATACTCGCTGTTCTCGCCGGTGATGCCATAGGCCAGCTGATGCAGATGAGTCTTGCCCATAATCACTGCGCCGGCTTGTCGCAGCCGCGCTGCCACGGCGGAGTCGGCAGCCGCGATGCCATTCTTCTCCGCATAAAAATGAGAGCCGCAAGTGGTAGGGTAGCCCGCGACATCGAAGCAATCTTTAACTCCGATGGGGACGCCGAAGAGCGGCGGCCGCTGCGCCGAGTCAGGGAAGCGGACAGGGAGGGCCTCCGCTTCCGCTAGCAAGCGTTCGCGATCCAGTGCGAGATATACATTTCGGCTGGCGTTGCTGTTGGCGCGCGTCAGCGCTTCTTGCGTCTGTAAGAGTGGCTCGCGCGTAGACAAGGCTGTTTGCAGTGGGGAGGGAGACATATCGGTTTGTGTATACCATGCCCCGCCTACACCCGATCACCGTAAAATGATTTAAACTACGCCATGACCGTTGAAAACTCCTCTGCCCGTGACGCCTCCGCGGCGGATGAAGCCCATCTCAAAGCACTGGTCAAATTTACTAGTCTCAGTTTCAAGACCCCGCGGCCGGTGCCCTTTGGCGCGCTGATCGTTGATAGCCAGAGCGGAGAGACGCTCATGCGTGCACGCAATGCGGTGGCCATAGAGAACGATCCCTCCGCGCACGCGGAGCTGCGCACCGTGCGCCTCGCCTGCAAAAAACGCAAGAGTTACGGGCTCCAGGGCTATACACTTTATTCCACCTGCGAGCCTTGTCCCATGTGCATGGCCAATGCTCTTTGGGCGGGACTTGATCGTGTGGTCTACGGCGCAACCATTGAGGATGCCAACCGCCATTGCCGCCAGATTCAGATTCCAGCTGCCGAGCTTACCCGGCGCAGCGACATGCAATGCGTCGTAACCGGGCCCATCCTACGAGAACTTTGCTATACCCTATTTACCCACCCGCGGATGCTCGAGGCCTTCGCCACCTGGAGCACCCGTAAGGCATAAGAGAAAGGAGCAGCCACATGACAACGCCGCTGGAAGTGTCCCTAACTACCATCCTGGGCGACCCTGCGCGTGTCTCGACCGTTCCCCAGGTAGTCAATCGCCTGTCACGCGACTTCTACTGGTACTCTCCCGTGCTGCGCAAGCGGCTGGATGGCAAAGTAGCCGACGTGGTCGTTCACCCGCTGAACGTCAGCGAAATTCAGGATGTCCTTCGCTACTGCTATGCCAACGACGTTCCGGTCACCCCGCGGGGCGCGGGGACAGGAAACTATGGCCAGGCTGTGCCGCTTCACGGCGGAGTGCTGCTCGACCTCTCGCGCATGGACCAGATCGAATCCATCACCCCCGACGGGGTTGCCGTTTGCCAGCCCGGCGTGCGCTTGGGCGTGCTGGAGGCAGAGGCACGTAAGGTGGGGTGGGAGCTTCGTTGCTACCCCTCCACCATAGTGAAGGCCTCAGTGGGAGGCTTTCTGGCTGGAGGCTCGGGAGGCATCGGCTCGGTGACGCATGGCGGCCTGCGAGACTTCGCCACCGTGCGTGCGCTCGACGTAGTCACCATGGAAGAGGAACCCCGCCTGGTCCATCATGAAGGCGAAGAAATTCACGAGATCCTGCACGCCTGGGGCACCAATGGCATCATTACCCGCGCATGGCTGGCGCTGACCCCGAGTGTCGACTGGGGCCAATGTGCCGTGGCCTTCGATACCTTCGACCAGGCACTTGATTTCAGTGAGCGGGTGGCCACCTTGGACGATTGGACCAAGCGTCTCGTCACCACCTTCGAGTGGCCCATCCCCTCGTTCTTCAGCCCGGTGAGCGCACTCGCCCCCAAGGGCAAGGCGCTGATTTTTTTCCTGATCGCGGAAGCTCAGCGGGCCAGCCTGGAAGCAGCGGTCCGCGAGGCTGGAGGAGTAATGACTCACTCCGCACCCTACAACGGTCTGCGCACCGTGCCCCTGCTCTCTGACTACACCTGGAACCACACCACGCTCTGGGCCATGAAGGCTGATCCTGCGTACACCTACCTGCAATGCGGCTTCGACGCAGTCGCCGCCCGCAGCCAATTTGCCCGGCTCAAGAAGCGCTTTGGCGACGAATTTTTATTCCACCTTGAATTTATGAAGAACGCGCAGGGCGTGGTCTTTCCCGGCTCCATTCCCGTAGTCCGCTTTACCACCGAGGAGCGTTTGAACGAAATGATCGACTACTGCCGCGAGATCGGAGTCAGCGTCGCCAACCCCCACGTGAACAATGTCGAGGGTGGAGGCCGCTATCGCAGCGACAATGTGCAACTGCTGGCCAAACACAAGTACGACACCAAGGGATTGTTGAACCCGGGCAAGATGGTCACCTTCGAAAAGGCCCGCGCCGGAGCCTCGATCGCATGAAGAGCTGGATCCCCGACAGCCGCAACTTCGCCTACCTCACCTGGAAGCAGGTGGACGCTCTACCCCGCGATAAGACGCTGCTCGTACTGCCCACGGCCGCCATCGAGCAGCATGGCCCACACCTTCCCCTGGCCACCGACACGCTCATCAACAGCATCCTTCTGGGCGCCGCGCTGGCGCGGCTGCCGCAGCAGACGTCGGTCTACGCCCTACCCGCGGTCTGTTACGGCAAGAGCAACGAGCATATTGGTTTTCCCGGAACGCTCTCCGTTTCTTCCACCACCTTCATGGCCGTGTTACGCGATCTGGGGGCCAGCATTGCCGCCTCCGGTTTCAAGAAACTGGCGCTCTTCAATACTCACGGCGGCAACTCGTCGTTGGTTGACGTGATGGCGCGCGACTTGCGGGCAGAGTTCGGCCTGCGTCTCTTCTCGCTCTTTGGCTCTGGAGGCGCGCCCTTCACCGGGCTCGGCGCGCAGGAGCGTGCCTATGGCTTCCACGCAGGTGAAGTAGAAACCTCATTTCTGCTCAGCGCCATACCGGAGCTGGTCCACACCAGCGAATACACCGTGAACTACATTGCGGATATTGAAAAGCCTGAGCTGTTGCGTCCGGAGAATTCGCCCGCAAACTTCGCCTGGCTCACCCGTGACATTGCGCCCAGTGGGGTAATGGGTGATCC
This sequence comes from uncultured Acidobacteriaceae bacterium, assembly GCA_963746595.1. Classification (GTDB taxonomy): domain Bacteria; phylum Acidobacteriota; class Terriglobia; order Terriglobales; family Acidobacteriaceae; genus PALSA-350. The sequence goes on along the minus strand of CAVVBS010000001.1, from coordinate 229,161 downwards.
CAACCCCGCTACTGCGGAGAAGGGCGCACTCTGGATCGACGAAGCCGCCACAAGAATCGCAGCAGCCTTGACCGCCATGGCCGCCTACGAAAACTGGCACAAACCCTGACTCTGGGTACGTAGTATCACGACAAATCCTGGGTGCCCCATTTAAACCCGCTGTTGGCTTGAGTGGGATAACCAAGAGCTAGTATCAAAATTTTTGTGCGACCGTCACTCCTGATGAGAAATACGGAACGGGCATAAACCATGATCGACTGCGGCTCCGGAGTTCGCCTCGAACGCGGCGTGCATTGCGCCATGCCGGACGGAGTAGCGCTGATCTCCGATCACTACTACCCGTCCACGCCAGGACCGCACCCAACTCTGCTCATGCGTCAACCCTACGGTAGGGATATAGCCTCGACCGTGGTCTACGCCCACCCCGTCTGGTTCGCCGCGCACGGCTACAACGTCGTCATCCAGGATGTGCGTGGGCGCGGCGATTCCGAAGGTGACTTCTATCCCTTCCGCACCGAAGGCCGTGACGGAGCCGAGACCATCCGCTGGCTGCGCACGCGCAGCGAATCAAACGGCAAGGTGGGCATGTACGGCTTCTCCTACCAGGGCCTGACCCAGCTCCTCGCTGCGGCCGAGCAACCGGAAGGCCTAATCTGCATCGCCCCCGCGCAGACCGCATGCGATCTCTATCACGGCTGGTTCTATCGTCAGGGAGCTCTGCGATTGGCCTCGAGCTTGGGCTGGGGTCTACAGATGTTGAAAGCCGACGCACGCAGGCGCAAACTCCGCGCCGCCAGCGACGGCCTCGAAAGGGCATGGGCCGATCTACGCAGCCAGGCCCTGGTCACGCCCTACGGCTTGCATCCGCAACTGCAACACGAGGGCCTGCCCACCTACGTGCACGACTGGCTCACCCACGATTCCCCCGGCCCTTACTGGTCCGCCCTCGACGTAAGCGAATCGCTCGATCGAATCACGATCCCTGCACTCCACCTCTCCGGCTGGTTCGATACCTATCTGGGTGGCAGCGTAGATGGCTTTCGAGCCATGTCCGCCCGCCGGGATCAATACCTGGTAGCGGGTCCCTGGGTCCACATCCCATGGGGAGAAATAATCGGCGAACACAACCTCGGGCCCGACGCTCTGCTCGATACCGATGCGCTCCTGCTGCGGTGGTTCAATCACTGGCTTAAAGACAGCGGGGAATTCGCCCAAGAACCGCGCATTCGCCACTTCGCGCTGGGCGCCAATCGTTGGTGCGATGCAGAGAGCTTTCCCGCAACCAGCCTCTCTCTCTATCTGCACAGCGCAGGCCGTGCCGACTCGCGCAAGGGAGACGGCGCACTTTCGACCGCACCTCCCGCCTCTGACGAATCGCGCGATGTTTTTGTTTACGATCCGGAAGTCCCGGTCCTCGCTCCAGGGGGCGTAGCAGCGCTCGCGGGACCATTCAACCAAGCCCAGATGGAATTAGGCAACAACCTCCTGGTCTACACCGGTCCACCCTTGGTTGAACCCCTCCACATATTCGGATCGCCGCAGCTCAAGCTCTACGCAATCACTTCTGCCGTCCACGCCGACTTCACCGGCAAACTGGTGCGCGTGCGGCCCAATGGCCAAGCCGATTTTGTATGCATTGGCATTGCGCGCTCATCGTATCTCTTTCGCGAGCAACGCTACAGCGCGGACACCATTCACTGCTGGCAAATCGAGCTCGAGCCAACTTCATGCGTCTTTGCCGCCGGCGATGCGATCCGTCTGGAAATAGCCAGCAGCGCCTTTCCCTTATACGACCGCAATCCATCCACAGAGGTGAAGCCCTGGCTTGCGGATTCGTGGAGCTGGCAGCGCTCCACCCAGATGGTGCTGCATGACGCGGAGCATCCATCCCGTCTGGAACTGCCATTGGTGGCAACCTCATGAGCAAGGAAGTGCGAACACCGCAGGTTGCGCTCTCTGGCGTAAGCAAGACTTACGGGAGCAATCCGCCGGTGCTGCAACAGATCGACCTCACCATTGCCAAGGGCGAATTTGTCAGCCTGATCGGCCCCTCCGGCTGCGGCAAGTCTACCTTGCTCAAGCTGATCTCCGGCCTTACCAGCGCCACGTCCGGCAGCATTCTGGTCGACGGTATGACCCCCGTGAATGCCCGCGAAACCATCTCCTACATCTTTCAAGACGCCACTCTCTTGCCCTGGAGAACGGTAACCAGCAATGTAGGTCTGGGGCTGGAGCTGGAGCGCGTCAGCCGTGAAGGCAGGAAACAGAAAGTGGACACGCTGCTGGAGTTGGTCGGTCTCACCCACGTGGCGCGCGCCTACCCGCGGCAGCTCTCGGGCGGAATGAAGATGCGCGTTTCCGTTGCCCGCGCCCTCGCCACCACACCGCGACTCCTGCTCATGGATGAGCCCTTCGGCGCGCTCGACGAGATGACCCGCGATCGTCTCAACGAAGAGTTGTTGCGCCTGCGTGCGGAACAAAATTGGACCGCTGTCTTCGTCACTCATTCTGTTGCCGAAGCTGTTTTTCTTTCTACCCGCATCATCGTGCTGGCGCCCTCGCCGGGTCGCATCGCGCAAGAAATAAAGATTAACCTCCCCTTTCCCCGCACCGCCGTCACGCGAGAGAGCCCGGAGTTCGAATCCTACGTGACCCATGTTTCCCGGGCACTGCGCGGGGTGCACAGCGCATGAAGAAGTACGCCGTCACCCTGCTCAACGCGCTGGCGGTCTTCGCCGGCCTCCTGCTGCTTTGGCAGGGTCTGAGGGTGGTCTTGCATCTGCCGCCCTATATGCTGCCCCCGCCGCTGGCCGTGGGCAGGGCAGTCGTCGCTCGTTTTCCATCGCTGGTGGCGTCACTGGCCATCACGTCCGAGGAGGCGGCAGGTGGACTGGTAGCCAGTATCGTTGTGGGAGTACTGATCGCGTTGCTCTTCGCGCAATCCCGCTGGATACGGCGCATGCTCTACCCTTACACCATCCTGTTGCAGACCGTCCCCATCGTCGCCGTGGCGCCGCTGATTTTGATGTGGGTAGGTCCGGGCGCATTATCGGTAACGCTGGTGGCCTTCATCATCTGCCTCGCGCCGATCATCGCCAACACCACCCAGGGACTGATCAGCGTGGAGCCGAATCTCATCCATCTCTTCCTCATGCACAATGCCTCGCGCTTACAGATCCTCACCCGGCTGCGTCTGCCGCACGCCGTACCCTCGCTCTTTGTCGGCATCCGCATAGCGGCCGGGATTTCTGTGATTGGCGCGATTACCGGGGAACTCTTTGCCGGTTCCAGCAGAGTAGGCGAGGGCGGTCTGGGTTACTCTATCCTCTACGCCAGTGCCCAGCTGCAAACGGATTACCTTTTCGCCCTGGTGCTGGCCGCAACCGTGTTGGGCTTTGCCTTCTTCTTCCTAGTCATGTTTCTGGAATGGTATTTTCTGCACAACTGGCATGAATCCGCCCGCACCATGACGGACGACTAGACCTGAACGAAGGGTGCGGCCTCAGCCGCTGGGGCTACGCAGTTTCAGGCCGACAGAAGATAGTCGTATTTGGGTCCTTGAAAGTGCCAAGTTGCGGAAAGGGACGTCTCGGCACGCTTTCCATCCCACTAACAAAGGTTTGAGGTATGTAGCAATCCTAAATTTTGTCATCCCGAGCGTAGCCGAGGGACCTGCTGTGCGCCTTTCCCTCTTCGCAACTCTGGACGGTACGGTCTTCATTCCGTACGCAAGTGTTTATAAACGGGTCCGGCTTTAGAAGCCGCTAAGGGAGGAACAATGCTTCGTTTGGAAACTAAAACCGGCTGGTGGTTGGTAACCCATGTGGACCATGCTCACCTGGCGGGAGCCTTCGCGGAAAAGTGGGGCAACAACCTCTTCCTCGCACCCGAGCCGCGTGAACAGGTGTTACGCGGCATCACCGCCCACGACGACGGCTGGGCGGCGCGCGATCAGCAACCACAAATCACCCGTCAGGGAAAACCCAGTGCATTTTCCGTCGAGCTGGTAGGCAAATACTCTGCGTTTGAAGAAATCGACCTGGCCGACTATCTAGCCGTGCGCGAGCGCGCCGTCCGCATGGTAGCCGAGCGGGATCCCTATGCCGCCCTGCTGGTCTCCATGCACACCTACAATCTGTTGACAGCCCGCGCCGACCGCACAACCATACAACCGGAACAGCTCCCGCTCCTCGACGCATTCCTGGCAAGGCAGGCGCAATTTCAAGAGGAGCTGCGAGCCCGCCTGGCTGAGGACAAGCATCTGGCCCCGGACGAGACTTCGCCGTCGCGTATTGACAACCACTTCCGCCTCCTGCAAGCCTGCGACAACCTCTCGCTGCTGAGTTGCGTCGACTACCCGAAACCAGGCGATCTGTTGCATGCGCTGCCTCAGCGCGAAGGCGGCGAGAGCCGGATAGCGGTCGAGCGGCTGGGCGAGCGTCACCTTCGACTCGAACCTTATCCCTTCGCCGAGTCGCCGTTGGTCTTCGAGTTGCCCGCGCGCCACGTCGAAGGCAAACACTTTGACAACGTTGAGGAACTCCAGGAAAAATTTTACGCCACCGCCCCGGTTCAGCTGCCGGTCACGATCACGCGCTAACTACAGGGGGAAGACAGTGAAGCGAACGAAGTACGTCATGTTGGCAGTGGTGCTGCTCGCGTCCGCATTGGGGATGGCACAGCAAAGTGCAGCCCGGCAGTTAGTGGAACGTCAGGCAAGAGCCTGGGAGAAACAGGACTTTACCCTGGCCGCGTCCGACTGGCTGCCCAGTGCGGTATTGATGTCACCCGAAGGAAACACACCCGCCCCCCAAATGGCCGCCTCCATGAAGGACTACTTCAAAGACTTCAGCGACCTGCACGTCACCATAAAAAATGTCTTCGCCTCTCCCGACGGCAAGAAGCTAGCCATTGAGTGGGATTGGGCCATCACGCGAAAAAAAGACGGCAAACGCGGCGTCTCGCACGATGCCATCATCGTTGATCTGCTTGGTGGCAAGATCGCCTCCTGGCGTGAGTACTATGACCCTGCCGCCTCCGGCGAAGACAATCCGTAAGAGTCTGGTGGGCACGGCAATTTGAGAGGAGAGAGTCTACTCTTGCACCTCGGAGAGCATGGCGCGATAAAACTCATCCAACCGCCGATGTCTCACTTTCGCTAGCTCCTGGCCCTTGCGGGTCCTGAAGCTCCCCTCTAAAGTCAACAGCTTCTTAGGAAAGTGGTCCAACGCATTTCGGGTGTCATCCAGCGGGCGTGCTTTGCCCTCTGGATCGGCCAAGTCATACAGACGCGATCCAAGGCGGCCTGCGGTATAGAAACAGCGTGCGATACCGCTAACGCCGATGGCGTCCAGACGATCTGCGTCTTGTAGGATGCGGCCCTCGATACTCGTCGGTGCGACCCCGGCAGAGAAGCTGTGACTCTCGATCGCGCTGACAACGATGTCTATGCGGGATGGCTCCCACGCAAGTGCTTCGAGGCGAACACGTGCTTCCTTCGCCGCCAGTAGTGACGCCTTGCTGCGCAAAGGAGAATCCTTGGCAACCTGAACGCAGTCATGCAGCAGGACGGCGGCTGCCAGCGCTTCGAGATCACCACCCTCGTCCCGATGGATCAACTTCGCGTTACGCCAAACGCGCACGATGTGGGATAGATCGTGCGCTCCGTCTTCATCGTCCCCAGAGGCATCTAGGAGGTTCGCTGTCAGCTGATCGAAGGGATGGAACATCCGTAAGGTCATACTCTAGTATGGAGCCTCCCGGCAATGATCACTCACGAAGGCCGGATCAGCGAATCTGATGCGTCGTAACCGGGCCAACAAACTCCCGTGGCGCGATACCGTTTGTGAAGAGCGCTCCCCTCGGACCAAAGAAAAGCCGGATGGCTTACCGCCATCCGGCTTGATAGGACGATAACTCAGTTTGCTTCAGAAGGTGAGTGCCAGTGACATCTGTATCTGCCGCGGTGCGCCAATGGTATGGGTGACATAGCCAAGCCCCGCCGGGCAGTTGTAAAAACTGGTGTTGGTCTGTTCGCCCTGGGAGTTGCATCCGGTCGGTAAAGCAGCTCCGCCGACGGCAGGGAATTGATCAAAATATTGATTCTGAAATACCTCATTGCCCGGGACATCGAAGCTGGTGGTGTTGGTCAGGTTGTACACGTCGAAGGTGTATTTCAGGTTGAAGCGTTCGGTGATGCTGGTCATTTTGACCAGCGAGATATCCGCGCGCTTTTGCGACGCCTGGCGGAAGATATTGCGCTGGCCAGTGGTGAAGCTGGTCTCAACGTTATCGCCTGCGGGCACCGCGGCGGCCAGAGGACTCGACGCGGTTACAAGCGGGACAGTAAAGCATTGCGGGTTGAGGGCGGGAAGATAATTCACTCCGAACGCTCCGGAGTGCCCGGTCTCAGCCTTCTTCGGCGAGCAAGCGGCATAGTTCAGCGGCACGATGGGATTGGTGATGCCGTCGTAGACGCTGTAATAGAGGCTGCCGACGGCGCCGCTAAAGTCAACTACGCTAAAAGGCTGTCCGCTCTGCAGAATGGTCGCGCCGACCAACGACCATCCATCGGCAGCGCGGCCCTCCCAGGTGTTCTTGCCGTAAAAGTCTGGCAGGCGGTAAACGTAGTTGAAGTTGAATACATGCGTGCGGTCGAAGTCGGACGAGGCATAGCCGTCGCGCAGATTGAGTGGATTATTGCCGTTGTAGAACAGGCCCAATGCGCTCTGCTCATCCAGCGCATGGGAGTAGGTATAGGACGCGCCAACCTGTAGTCCGTGGCTCATGCGCTTATCGACATGGACCTGCAGGGCATTGTAAGCCGAAACGCCCGCTGCCTTATAAGTGATGGACTCAGCAGCGTAGCCGATGTAGGGAACGCGAAGGTCGATGTTGCCGCCTTCAAAGTTCAGCAGCGCTGTGGTGCCATCTCCCAGTTGAAGGAAGCTGCCATCGGCATTCGTTGGCGTGTAACCGTAAGAGTAATTCTGCGAGTGAACTGCAGCTGACGGCGAGGCGATGTTGGGTTGGTTGAATGGGACCGGGACTACCTGATGGCGGCCCAGGTTGCCAACGTAGCCAAAATCGAAGGCCAGATCGTTGCGCGGCTGCCACTGGACATCCAGCGTGTAATTAATCGAGTAAGGCAATTTGTTTTGCCGGTCGTAGACACCGAGAGAAACCGGTTGGGCTCCGTTCTCGATGGCCGTTGCATTGGGCAGATACTTCGCAAAATCCGAGGCCTTGGGATTGGTAGGTGCGGGACTCTGGACGTTCGTGTAGGGGTATTCGAGCGAGCCCGCGGTGCCACCGGCACAAGTCGGGATGTACCCATCGTAGTAACTTGTGACCGGGCAGGTCTGGGTAGTGACGAAGGGAACCTGCTGGTTGACGCCGAACGGTCCTCCTGTGACCAGCCCGATGGCATAGCCAGGCGAAAAGTAACTGAACAGCTCTCCGCGGTCGTAGTACAAGCCCATTCCGGTGCGGATAACGACCTTGTTGTTAAACTTGGTCGGCTCCCATGCCGCGCCGATGCGAGGGGCGAAGCCCCACTGGCGACCCGTCATCGTAGTTTTGCTAATGCCTGGCGGTTCCATTCTTGTTGTTGCCGGCGATGATGAAGCCGCTCTGATCCGGTCCCAGAGTTCCCGCGGTCTCACCACCCGGCAGGGGTCCAGTGGGCGAGATGTAAGAGTAAAGAGAGGGATCGAAGTTGAAGATGTTTCCGTATTTCTCCGTCAATCCGCCGTCCCAGTCGTAGCGGAGCCCGGCGGTAAGCGTTAGGTTCGGTTTGATCTGGAACTTGTCCTGCAGAAAGAGCCCCAGCTGATTGGCCCGGTAATAGCGGTTGGCGTTGCCCTGCATGAATGTGGTGACGTTATAGTCGTCGTTAGGAGTGACTAATCCCTGCATGAACTGGCCAAGGTCGGAGCTCGCAACGCCGCTGCCGATGCCAGTGCGGCGATCCCTGATGTTGAGCTGCGTGAAGCTGTAGCTGCCGCCGAAACCGATGCTGTGCTTTCCTTTCACCCAGATGGCGTTTCCGGAGGGTTGCAAGCGGTTCTGGAAGACGCCGGTGAACGATCCCTGGTCGCCCGCGCCGGGACCGATATTCAGCGAGTCGCCGATGCCCGATACCTTACTGTCGCCAAGCACGTGAATGATAGAAACCCCGGGGAAGTAACTTGACCCGAAGGTGTCAATCGAGGGAGAGGGATAGCTTCCGCTGGGGATATTCGTCGGCCCGAAAGCCTGGTCATTGGTGTTGTAGAGCTTCTCCCGTATAAAGCCCAGGGTCTGCTGGGTGCTTAGGTTAGATCCGACCAGATACGTGTTGTTGATGGAGAAGACCTGCGTTCCCGCGTCCAGCTTTTGCGTGAAGCCGGGAACATTGGAGTAAGCGAAAGGTGCGACCGTGGGGTCGTGCTGATAGTAGTACTTGGCTGCCAGGGTGTCTTTGCTGGTGGCGTTGTAGTCGAGGTTGGCGACCGCCTGGTCGCCGATGAAGTAGGCCGTCCCGGGGATGAAGGCATTGAAAATATGGGTGGGGTCCAGGGTGACGTTTTGCGCATTGGGGATGAGCCACTTGCCTTGTTCGCCCTTGGCAGCGGGCGCATTAAAGAGAGCCAGTGCTACTGGATCGATAGCGCCCGGCGCCGATCCGTCGCCGAAGGAGCTATTGGTGATAGCGGCCAGCGTCTGCGGACTGCGATCGTCGGTAAGGCCGATGGGCACGTCGAGGAAACCGTCGCCAATCTCAGCATCGCTGACGTGCAGGTGCTGATAGGCCAGGTAGCCGAAGAGCTTGTCTTTGATGATGGGGCCGCCCACGGCGCCGCCCAGAGTGTAGCGGTGCAGCTGCGGAACCTTATCGTTCGCTGGTACGGCATTGTCCTGGTTGAAGAAGAAGGGCGCGGCATTCAACCAGTTGGTGGCGCGATGCAGATAGAGCGTTCCGTGATAATCGTTGGTGCCCGAGGTGGTGCTCAGGTCGATGTGCGCGCCGCTGGTTGCACCTTGCTGTGCGTCATACATCGATGCGTTGACGCGGACCTCCTGAATGGTTTCAGGGGCGGGAGAGGGAAGCGAATTGCCGATGGAGAGATACACAGAAGCGCTGGACTGAATGACGCCGCCGCCGCCCGTGTTGCCCACGCCGGTGCTTGGTCCCACGCGCGCGGACGCTACCTGGCTGGTGCTCTTGCCGTTGAACAGGTTGCTGGCGTCAACGCCGTTCAGCAGAAAGCTGTTGCTGGTGTCGCGCTCACCGTTGGCCCAGATGGGAGCGTTGCCCAGTCCGGAATTGACGCCGGTTCCGCCAGGTAATTCGGCATTGACGCCGGGGGTGAAGATGGCCACTCCGGTAAAGCTGCCGGTGGGCAGCGGGATGGCTTCGATCTGCGCTCTATCCATGACATACCCGTTGGTAGTGTCGACGGCGTTGAGCAGCGGGTTCACATCGACCTCAACCGAGTCGGCTACCGTGCCCACTTTTAGCTGCGCCTGCACCTGGACGGTGCGGTCAGCCTGCACCAGGATGCCCGGGTAGCGTTCACTCGAGAAGCCGTCCTTCGTAAACGTCACCGTGTACTTGCCGATCGGCAGATCGTTGAATGCGTAGCTCCCTTGCGCATTGCTCTGCGCGGTGCGTTCCAGCTTTGTATCTTCCGATATGGCCTTCACCTCGGCGCCGGGAACGGCGCTTCCAGAAGGGTCGACCACGGTTCCGGTAATTCCGCCGAGGGTTTGCTGGGCCTGCATTGCCAGCGGCTGCAAGAGGACGACTGACAACAGTACTACTGCTGTCGAAAAGAACTTTCTGGACTTCAAATACATGTGGCTGTGCCTCGCATGAGAGAGAAGCTGGAGACTAGACTCTGAATTTTTTCTTTATGCGACTACGAGGTCGGTGTAACCAGAAAGGTCACGACAGGGTGACGGCCCAAAAACTCAACCGGGGTGGATTTCGCGGGACTGTGTTGAGGATAGCTTAAAGTGGATTGCCGAGCCAAGCAAAATTGCATTGACGGCGATGACCTGAAACCGGACGCTGGCTGCACCAGGAAAAATGCAGGGCAAAAACTCGGTTTCCAGGCGGCTCTCAGGGAAGTCCTTCAGGGCAGTAGCGATACGTGGGCGAAGACAATACGCCATCCCTCGGGAAGGCGGGCCCAAGTCTGGCTTTGGCGCCCGCGTGTAATCCGGCCCTCGATCTCCCGCTCGAAGGCCAGCGTGATGCTGGCAAAGTCCTTACCGAAAGTAACCATATCGAGCCGTTTGATGGTTCGCTGAAGGTTAGCCGGAGAACGTCCTTTGCGAAAAGCTTCAATCTCGCCGATGCCGTAGAGGCTCTCGGTGGGACCGAAGCGCGCCACGTAGGGCGAGGCCCAGAACATGCTCATCAGGGTCTCCACGTCGTTCGAGACCAGGGCTTGCTCGTAGCGAGGATAAAGTTCGCGCAGCTCGGCAACGGTGGCGGGGTCGTTGATTACCATTTCCCTCAAAACATCTTCCTCGCGGGCAGCACGCATTTGGGCATCGCCGCGCTCACCGTGATCATGGGTTCGTTGACCACCTGGCTAAGCCGCAGTTTCATGGCCACGCTGCATAGCAGGTAGGCGTGGATGGGGGCAAACGACCATCGGGCGATCAGCAGCTCCACCATACGCAGGGTAGCGGAGCGTGCGGCCTGTAAGGCGTCCGCATCGGACTCCACTACGATCCATGCATCCGAAGGCGCGTCCGGGGAGCGCGACTCGGCCGACTCGACGAGCGGTCCGGCGAGTGGCTGCTGCTTGTGTACGCGAAAGCGCAGAGTCACGTCTGCCGGGCACTCGATGCCGTTGATGCAGACTTCGCCATCGCCCTGGGCGGCATGCGCATCTCCGGCGGAAAAGAGCGCGCCCGGGTTCAGCACCGGCAGATAAAGAGTGGCTCCGGTGCAAAGCTCGCGCACATCCATGTTGCCGCCGAAACGGCCCGGGGGACGAGTCCGGAACTCGCCATCTTCGCCCGGGGCAACGCCCATCACTCCGCAGAAAGGACGCAGTGGGACAATAGCCGGCCCCAGCGAAAGGCTTACCTGGGGGTCGAGCGCCCAATGAAAGAGATACGGCTCACGAAACTGCTCCTTCAAAAAACCAAGGCCGGCAATCACGCTCGACCAACCCCAGCCGCGGTGCTCCACCTGCAGCACATCGATCTGCAGCACATCGCCCGGCTCGGCGCCGTCGATGCGGATAGGCCCGGTCAAGGCATGAATCCTGCCTCGGTCGATGGCCAGAAAATCCTCCACGCTCGAGGCCGGTGTTACCTGGCCGCCGCTCGAGTCGAGGCAGCTCATGTGCACGGTATCTCCGGACGCGATGGTGAGCCGCGGCTCGAGCGCGCGGTTCCAGCGCGAATGGGTGGGCTCAGCGGTTAACCGGTGTTCGGCCATGTGCTCCTTATACCGCCACGATCATCTGCAGCTCAACCAGCGCGTTGCGCGGAAGGGCGCTCACGCCGATGGCGGCGCGCACGTGGCGGCCCTGCTCGCCGAACACGGCCACCAACAGATCGGAGGCGCCGTTGATGACCGCGGGCGAATCCGGAAAACCTGCAACGGCGTTCACGTAGCCGTTCACGCTGACTATTTCGCGAACCTTGTCCAGCGAACCCAGCGTGTGCTTCAGCACCGCAAGTTGGGTCAAGGCACAGGCGCGGGCCGCGGCGTAGCCCTCGGCAATGCTTCGATCGGCGCCGGCGGTGCCGGTGATCACACCGTCCGCGCCCATGGAGATCACACCCGCGAGATAGACCAGATTCCCGACCGCCTTAGCGGAAAGATAATTGCCTCCCGGCGCGGGTCCTTCCGGCAAGACAATTCCCAGCTCCTGCAGTCGCTTCTCAGCACTCATGTGTTCGTAATCTATATCACTTCCGGGTTTCCTTTTTCCGATTTTCCTAGGAGAATGAAACTCCCTGCCTGAGGAGCCTATGAAAGCGTTTATTACCAGCGACACTCCTGTTACCCAAGAGGTTCTGAACACCATTGCTCATCTTCCGACCAGGAGCCTGGCAACGATTGTCGAAGATGGATTCTTCAAGAAACTGACCGACAGGGACTTCATGCGTATCGCAGTCCTGCTGGCGCTCAAAGGGTATGGAGAGGGCGGCTCTCCTATTGGGGGCGTGATCATTGACGATGAAACGCGCAAGATCGTGGGCAAAGGGCATAACACATTGGTCCAGGAAAACCACCCTTACAATCACGGTGAGACTTCCGCAGCGCGCGATGCCGGGCGTCTGGACTTCGGCAAGACGACGATATTTACGACCCTTACTCCCTGTGAGATCTGCGCAACGCTCATCTACATGCGCCAGTTCAGAAGGGTGGTCGTCGGCGATGTCACCAATGCTTCCGGGACCGAGCAGATGATGCGGGAAAAGGGCGTTCAGGTAGATATTCTCGAGGATCCGGAAGGCATTGCACTCTATGCCAAATACCGAAAAGAAAAACCGGATCAGGATCTGGAAGATTGGAAAGGTGTTGCCGCCGTGCGCAAAGGTGAGGCGCCCAATACTACGCCGGCGGTTTCCAAATAGACCAAGTCGCAATCGCAGTCACTTTTCCATTTGCCTGGAGAAAAATGCATTAGCATATGCCAATGAAAAGAGTGGTTGCCGCCCTGATCGTTGCCGGCACGCTGTTGCTTTCCGCGCAAACCGCTTCACACAGTCCACTCTTGCACGCAACCCGGCAAGCCCCTACAGACCTCGAGGTAGGCGGAGCGATCTCAGGTGCAGGCCAATTTATCTCCTACCAGGACCTGCTCCAACTACCCCAGGTCAGCTTCATGGCCTCCAATGATTCGAACTTTCCCGCACCTGCGCGTCTGGGCGGCGTCGCTCTCGATCAGTTGCGTCGTTTGTTGGACGCCCACGGGGATATGGTGGTGGCGATATGCAGAGACGGATATCGTAGCAACTACCCGGCCTCTTATCTCGCAGCCCACCATCCCGTTCTGGTGCTGACGGTGAATGGCAAATCACAGGAGAGCTGGCCCAAGGCGGAGAACGGCGGCGAACTGGGACCGTATGTGGTCGCGAACCCCAGCTTTACTCCCTCCTTCAAAGTGCTTTCCCACAACGACGAAGCGCAGATTCCTTTTCAGGTCGTGCGCCTCGATTTCCGCAACGAGAGCGAAGTCTTCGGCCCCATTGCGCCGCGCGGCAATTTCGCCTCCCGGCTCGCCGGTCATGGACGGCTACCGGATCGCACAACAGAATTGCTATCGCTGCCACAACATGGGCGCCGAGGGCGGCCACATGGCATCGCTTGCCTGGCCCGTGCTGGCCGCGATGGCCACGGGAAGTCCGGAATTTTTTGCCAAGTACGTACGCAATCCGCAGGCCCTGAACCCGCACAGTAGAATGGCCGCCAGTCCCGACTATGATGACCAGACCATCGCTGCGCTGCGCGCCTACTTTGCCACCTTTGCATCAGGAGAACAAAAATGACGATTCGTGCCTCCAAGGCCCTTCTTCTCTTTGCACTTGGCTTCTATTACACGCTGGTGGTGTTTAACAACACGAACGATTACAACTCCAACCTGACCTTCGTACGTCATGTTCTGCTGATGGACACCACTTTTCCGGGAAACAACGGTATGTGGCGTTCCATTCACTCGCCCACGGTTCCCTGGCTCTTTTTCGGATCCATCGTCTGCTGGGAGATTGTGACTGGTCTGCTCCTGTATTCGGGAGGGTTCCTGCTGATCCGCAATCTGCGATCGAGCGCGGCCACCTTCAATGCCGCAAAGAAGCTGGGAGTTGTGGCCCTCACGCTCAGCTTGCTGATGTGGCTGTCGGCCTTCCTGACTGTAGGCAACGAGTGGTTTCTGATGTGGCAATCGAAGGAATGGAGCGGCGAATCCGGGGCCGATCACATGTTCGCGATTGCAGGCATTATTTTGCTCTATCTCGTCATGCCCGATGTAGAGGGCCAAGCGTAGAAAGAAACCCACGGTCCGGAGCAGGTCGGGATCGACGATGCGGTTTCTGACGGAGCTACTCAATGTCCAAATTGAACTGTCATCCCGCCTACCGGTCGTGGTGACAGGACGTCGCGGAGTGGAGGGACCTGCAGCGCTCTCCACTAGCAACCTGCTGTCCGCTCTCACCCCTCTAATACCGACAACTTGGCCAGCGTCCCCGCCAGCACCTTGGCGCCATTCTCAATCTCCTGCGGCGCGGAATACTCGTCGGGACGATGACTCACTCCCCCACGGCAAGGGATGAACACCATCCCAACCGGCGCGATGCGGGCCATGAACAGAGAGTCGTGGTAGGCGCGGCTGACCATCTTTTTGTAGGCGAGCCCATTCTCAGCCGCAGCCTTCACCGCGGCATCGATGATCCGCGGTGAGCATGTCGCCGGAGCATCGGCGTTGATGGGCGTGACCTGCACCTGGACATTGCGCTTGGCCGCCACCCGCGCGCAGGCATGCTCGATTTCCCGCAACACCTGGTTTCTGCGCTGCTCATCGGTGTCGCGGATATCGGCTTCCATCTCTACCCGGCTGGGAATGCTGTTTACCGCACCGGGATAGACATGGCACTTGCCGACGGTGGCACAAGTGTCCACAGAGCCGGTCGCAAGCGCACGTTCTTCGATAGCGAGAACGATCTCCGCGGCGGCACAAAAGGCGTCCTTGCGATCATGCATGAGCACCCCTCCAGCATGACCTCCCTCGCCCTCAACTCGAATGCGTAAAGCCGCAGGCGCAGCAATGCTGGTGACCACACCCACCGCCAAACCTTCCTTCTCCAGCAGCGGACCCTGCTCGATGTGCAATTCGACAAAGGCCGCATAGTATCCATCGTGCAGGCGCACCTGGTCGAGCGAGCCATGGAAGCCGGCAGCTGCGCGCAGCTGGGCCAGCGTGTTGCCTTCGGAGTCTCTCAGGCGCGCGTCCGCGGCGCTGTCCAGTCCGCCGCCCAGCATCCGGCTACCCAGGCATCCCAGGCCAAAGCGTGTGGGCTCCTCAGCGGTAAAGAGCAACAGCTCGATGGAGCGCTGTGGTTGGAATCCGCTCTGCCGCAAAGCACGAATCGCCTCCAGACCGCCCAGCACGCCCACCGTGCCGTCGAACTTTCCCGAGTGCGGAATGGCGTCGATATGCGAGCCGGTGCCGATCGCCCCGAGCTCCGGCCGCGCGCCCGTCCAGCGGGCAAACATATTGCCGACCGCGTCCTCGCGCACCGACAAGCCGGCATCGCGGCATTGAGCCTTAAGCCAGACGCGCGCCTCCTGGTCCGCCTCGGCAAAGACCAGGCGGGAGATGCCGGGCGGCGTGTCGTCAGAAAAAGAGGCCAGCATCTCAATGTCGGAGAGCAATCGATCTCGATCTATTTGCACTTCCATATGGATTTACCTTCCGGGGAGCGGGTGGCGATTCCAATCTTTGTAAATCAAATATTTTGCCGGAGTTTTGCCCAGCGCGCCGAACCACTGCGGGCAGTAGGGCGCCATCCAGATAAAATCTCCCGTCTGCACCGGGTACCAGGAGTTCCCGAGCCGGTAGATACCGCCACCCTGCAGCATCAGCAACCCGTGCTCCATCACGTGGATCTCCACCTGGGCCAGTGCAGCGCCGGGCTGGTAGGTCATCGTGTTGACCGCGTAATCGAGGCCCGGCACGGTAGGCAGCAGCTGCTTTACCTGGAGCGCCTCGTCCCCACCCAGGGGTTGCGAGTCGACGGCATCCTCGCTGCCGAAAATAGCGCGACGCAGGGGCCTCATCCAGCAGCGATATAGCCGGCTTCTCAATCACCGCGACGCGGCTTCGCGTCGACGCCTTCACGGTGTGCGGCTGGTTGGCGGGCAAATGGGCAAACCCACCTGGAGTAAGCTGCTGCGTCTTGCCGCCCACAAGCACCGATACCGCGCCTTCCAGCAGATAGAGAAAGCGCTGGCCATGAGCCGGCCCCAGCGAACCTCCCGGCTCGAACTCCGCCGTGTACTGCGTGAAGGCGGCTCCGATGGCGGGCGCTGTGTGCACAATGACGGTTACAGAATCGAAGCCGGGCAGGGGCATGCCCACAAAAGTATCCGGCGTTTGCAGCAGGTGCGTGGGTTGGCGATCGCTGCGGGTAAGTCCCAGGTTATGCATGCGGAGTGCTTTGCTCCTTATACGGGTGGCGCGTAGCAGCTATCGAAGTTGCGCAAGAATGCCAGGCCCGCGGCCAGTGCATTTTCAACGTCCTCAGGCCGGACAGACTCGTCGGGATGATGGCTGATGCCGCCGGGACTGCGTAGAAAGATCATCGTGCTGGGAACCCGCTCCGCCAGAATCATGGCATCGTGGCCCGCCCCGCTCACCATGGAGATCGGTTCGATCCCTATGCTGCGGATTGCGTCCGTCGCCAGCGCGCACAACCGGGCATCCATGTTCACCGCGGGTTGGTCCATCAGCATTTTACTCACCGTCGTGAGGCCGCGCCGTGTGGCGATCGACCGCCGCCGCAGCGAGCAGGTCGTCCACCGCCTGGTGGCGCACAGCATCTTCCCCATGGCGGACATCGAGGCTGGCGCGCAACTGGCCGGCAACCACATTCCCCGCTCCCGGGTGGGTACGCAGATCGCCGACAGTAGCCACCATGCCCGATGTCCGCAGGGCCACGCGCTCCACCTCGCTGATCCACTCCGCCGCCCCAGCGACGGCGTCGTTGCGCAGCCGCATCGGCGTTGTGCCGGCATGACGGGCCCGGCCGGTAAAGGTAATCTCTGCGCGGCTCTGGCCGGCAATCGCCTGCACGACCCCAAGTGACTTGTCTTCGCTTTCCAGCAGCACGCCCTGCTCGATGTGGAACTCAAGGTAGGCCGCGACGTCATCGGATACCTGGCAGTCCCGTATCTTCAACGGATCTAATCCGAACGACTTCAGCGCCTGGGCAAGGGAGATTCCGTCGCTATCGCTGACCGCCAGTAGATCCGCATCCAATCGTCCAACCAGCGCCCGGCTGCCGATGAAGGGAAGGCTGTAACGCACCCCCTCCTCTTCTGAGAATCCGACGAGTTCGATGGCAAAGGGCAACTTCTCAAGCTCCAATGCCTCGATTAGGGCCAGCCCCATCATCACGCCCAGGACGCCGTCGAACGCGCCGCTGTTAGGCACTGTATCGAGATGCGAACCGATCATCAGGGACGTCCTCGAGGAGCCAGGATACCGTCCGCGGAGGTTCCCGGCTGCATCGGTAACGACCTGCATGCCCGCAGCCTCCATCCAGCCCTGCACAGCCTGCATGCACTCGCGCATCGCGGGGGAAAGAAAGGTGCGCTTGATCTGGCCCGGCTCTTCGGTGAATTGGGCGAGGTAGCGGCAGCGGGCAATGACCTTATCCGCCTGCTCTCGCAATTGCATTTTGCATCAAAACTCTGTCCTAACCACGAATCCGGGATCTGGGAAGCCCCACTGTTAGATTAACTCGTCGAGGGCTAAGTAAAGCCGAGGAAAGGGACGGGTGCCCCAGGTTCGCCTCAGCGTACCTGGGCCGAAAATGTTATTTTCGAATGCTTTGCCTGTTTCGCTAATCGGAGCTTACCGAGGATCCGTCTCGCTCCAATACGGAGCAAAGCGGTCGTGGGGCTTCGCCCGTCGTTTACGGCCCAGGTACGCCAGGGCGAACCTGGGGCACCCGTCCCTTTCCTCAAGGTTTGGTTAAGCGCGAAAGACTTTTGGGCACAAGTCACTTCCTACAGATACGGGCCACAATGTTGCCATACGGCTCATCCGTGGGCACGAAGATCTGGTTCGGATTTGTCTGCCCAAACCGGGAGAGATCCACCAGCAGACAATGCTTATTGGGCATAGCCAGCTCTATGTCCATAATCTCCGGTACAGCCTCAAGCGCAGCCTGCGCCATGGCATAGAGGGTGTGTTGCACCGACTTGCTATCGTGCTCGGCAAAGGCCTGGATCAGCGTCTCGCGCAGCTTGCTACGCAATTGTTCAAAAGGCAAAACCGCGGACTGATACTTCCATTGCGCACGCATCGAGGTGCCGAAAAGCCGGTCCGCCGTCTCCGGCAAAGTGGTAAGCGAGTCTTTCAGATATCCCTCGAAGGCGGAGTTCGCCGTCTTAAGCACCACCAGGCCGTCCAGGCCAGAAGTGACAGAAACCCCACCCCCCTGAACATATGTAACCGCGGTAGTTTGGCTCTCGCTGCTGCCGCGAACAAAGGTTGAGGGATGCGGCTTACCCTGAACCAACGCATGATCCCAGGCTGTGCTGGCAATGCTGATGACGACGCGCTCCACCTGCGGGTTGCGAGCGAGAAAAAACTCAGCCAACTCCCGGGCAAAGTCCTCGATACACTCGGCCGTGCTCTCGCGGGCCCGCGAATACACCGTGTTCTTCATCGTGTCCGTGGGCAGGATCTCGCTGTTATCGCCCACAGTGAAGCAGCTTTCGAAGTCGCCCGAGAGCAGTACTTCGACTTTCCACTCCTTCACGGTATGCAACGGACCATCGCGCTGCACCTTCATCACGCGCACGCTCGATTTTCCGTAAGTATTCTCTGCCAGGGTAATCACCGGCTAGCTCCCCCTGTAGGTGGTATAGCCATTCGGGCTCAAGAGTAACGGAACGTGCAAATGGGTGTCGTCCGGGCGCACGGTCACGATGATCTCAACCGTGACGTAAAGCCCCTTGACCCCTTGTGCCGCGTGATAGGTACCAGTCTCGAAGCGTACCCGGTATTGCCCTGGCCGCAAAGCTCCATCCTGGGGTAGAAGGTTGGCGCATCGGCCATCGCCGTCGGTCTCGTGCGCACCAAGTTTTTCCCACTCACCAGAGGGGCCGGCGTATTCCAGATGCACCATCATGCCGGCAGCCGGGCGGCCCAGCGCAGTATCGAGTACATGGGTAGAGATGCGGCTCACGCAGCCCCCGGTCCAGCCAACCACTTGCGCAGCCTTAGCTGCATGATCTGCTGTTGTTGCGCGGCCGATTCAAGCAACTCCTCCGCGGGATCATTGCTCAGGCGGCGTTCCAGTATCTGCAGCATTTCCGCCGGCTGTTTTCCGCTGGCGCATACGATAAAGATCCGCCCAAAACGCTCTTCGTACTCGCGATGACCCTGTTGCATCCGCAGTAGGATAGCAGCATCGGCTTCTTTCATCTGGCTCTGCTCTGAGCTGGACCACGCGGCAGAGGCTGCAGTGGTCTTATTCTGCGCGTGCTTTTCTCCAATCCGCGGATGGCTGCGGAATGCTTCCAGCCAATCCGCTTCGGGCAGACGCTGCCAGCAGCGGTCAGCGGCGGCGAAGAGACTCGGCTCGTCGGCAAATGGACGCATCGCCGCTAACTGCGCAGCCCAGGCTCGAGAGCCGCAACAGGAGAGGACTTCCAGCGCCGCCTCATCGCGCGGCAGCGCATGCCAACGCGCCAATACCGGGTTCACTGGAAGAGGCCCTCGAGAAACTCCTGCAGCAGATTGCCCGCGACATGGAGCCGGTAACCTGCGCTGGAACGAATGTCGTCGATGGGAGCGACTTCCGTTTCCAAGCGCCTGCCGCGCTTCGCCAACCAGGGCTGGACTCCACGCCCGGCCGAGCAGCACTTCTTCCGTGCGCCGCAGCCGCAACGGCGTGACCGCCATACTGCCGATGGCCAGCCGCACGTCTTCGATTTTGTCTGTCAGAGACTCTGCCCAGCCCGGCCAGGCAGAGCTTGGCGATGGCTTGCGCGTTGCGCGTGCCGACTTTGCGGGAATAGGCGTGGTAGGCGGCAAATCGCGGTTGCAGCGCAATGCCGGAGATGATCTCATCGGGCGCCAGCCTGGTCTGCTTGTAGCCGGTATGGAACTCGCCGTACGGAATGCGCCGTGGGCCGCGCGCAGAAATCAGAAGCAGTTCGGCCTCGTAGACCAGCAAGGCGGGAAGGGAATCGGCAGCGGGAGATGCGTTCACGATGTTGCCGCCGAGCGTGCCCCGGTTTTGGTTGGCAATGCTGCCGGTCCAGGAAGCCGCGCGGGCGAGCAAGGGGAACTCCTGCGCCACCACGGGATGATTTCTCAGATCGCTGTAGGTGCATCCAGCGCCGATGATCAGCTCCTGCTCGGTGCGTTCGATGCGCCGCAACTCCGGCAGTCCCCACAGGCTAACCAGCTTGCGCGCTGCGAGCCTGCCCGCGCCGTACTGCACCATCACTTCGGTGCCGCCGGCGATCGGCAGCCACACCCCGGGCTCGCGCGCCAGCAGTTCGAGCACCGCGGATAGCTTGCCGGGCGCGACCAGCTCGTACTCCGATGGCTGGGCCCTCATCTCTCTGATGCCTGTCTGTGCCGCTTCCAACACCGCTTGAAAGATGCGCGTATAGCCGGTGCAACGGCACAGGTTTCCGCCCAGCCCTTCGCGAACCTGTTCCAGCGTGGGTGAAGGATTGCGGCGCAGAAGATGAACCGTGGCCATAACCATGCCCGGTGTACAGATGCCGCACTGCGCGCCTCCACACTTGAGAAACGCCTTCTGTACCGGATGCAAGACGCCGTCACGAGGCAAGCCCCTCGATCGTGCACAACGTCGCTCCCTGGGCTTGGAGCACCGGAACCAGGCAGCTATTCACCAGCGCACCATTCATCAGCACGGAGCAGGAACCGCACTCTCCTTCGCCGCAGCCCTCCTTGGCTCCGGTAAGCCCCAGCTCCGTGCGCAAGACGTCGAGCAGCCGCTCCATGGGATAAACCGACACCGTATGTGCGGCGCCATTCACGGTAAAGGAAACCTCGCATTGGCGAGCGCTCATTGGCTTCCCTCCGCCGCCAGCGCAGCAGCCAAAGGTTCCGCCGGACGCTCAGGTTCTGCCGTCAGGCCGCGATAGATATCTTCCGGCAGCAGCGGGATCGAGTTGAAGTTAACGCCGGTCGCATGGACGATGGCATTCACGATCGCGGGTGCGGGCCCGTCCATGGGTAACTCGCCGATGCCTTTGGCTCCATAAGGCCCGTATTGATAAGGCACTTCCTCGAAGAACACGCGAATCGGTGGTATGTCTTCCGCGGTGGGCATGATGTAGTTGGTCATCTGGTTGTTGATCATGTGCCCGTCTTTCCACTGCACCTTCTCGTAGAGCGCGTAGCCGATGCCCTGGGCGACCCCGCCTTCAATTTGTCCGGCGGCGAGCACCGGATGCAGCACCTTGCCGATCTCCTGCAAGGCGACAAAGTCATCGATGGTTACGCTGTAAGTCAAAGTATCGACCGTGACCTCAGCCACGTAGACTGCCCAGCCATAGGCCCCGTAGGCCTCGCCGCTATAGAGCTCATCATTCCAGAAAATATTCGGCGCCGCCTCATAGCGGCTGAAGGACTGCAGCTCACCAAATTGTTTGCGGTAAGCCTGGCAAGCGGCGAGGAACTGCTCGCGGCCGCGCGTCCGGCTCAAGCAAGCCGCTGTCGATCAGCGTTTGCCGCATCTTCAAAGCCGCGGTCTGCACAATCTTGCCGATGATCATCGCCGTGCGCGAAGCCACCGTAGGCCCGCTATTGGGGCTGATGCTGGTATCGACCGGCGCCATGCTGACGTCGTCGTACTCCAATCCCAGCGTCTCCGCGGCAATCTGGCAAAGAATGGTGTTGGTTCCCTGGCCGAACTCGGTACTCGATACCAGCACGCGCAGGCCGCCCGTTGCCGCCGCTTCCACGCCCGACCAGCGCATTGAGATAGCGTTCCCCTGAGCCCGTAAAACCGGCGCCGTGCAGAAACGCCGCGATGCCGATGCCTTTCTTCTTTGTGCTGTCTGGGTTATTCGCGGCAAACTGCTCGACCTTGGCGTGATAATCGGTGAGTTTGAGTGCGCGTTCCAGCATCTGATCGAGCACGATCGGGTCATGGATCACTTGATTGGTCGCCGTCGTCATTCCCTGGTGCAACAGGTTGCGCCGGCGGAACTCGTCGGGAGCCATGCCGATGGTCTTCGCCACATGATCCATGTGCCGCTCCATCGCAAACAGGCTCTGCGGAGCGCCGAAGCCGCGGAAGGCACCGTGCGGCGGCGTGTTCGTGGCGTACGACTTGGCGTGGACGCGAATGCTAGGCCAGAAGTAGGGGCCGCCTGCATGGATGGTGCCGCGCGACAACACCGTGGAGGACAAGGTGGCGTAGGCGCCCCCATCGGTGACGAACTCGATCTCGGCGGCGAGCAGTTTACCGTCTGCGCTGACCGCGGTGCGGTGCCGGGTGCGCGAAGGATGCCGCTTGCGTAGTCGCTGCCATGTCCTCCATGCGGTCATAGATAATCTTCACCGGACGTTTTGATTTCATGGCCAGCAGTGAGGCGTGGCCGGCGATCATCGAGGGATATTCTTCTTTGCCGCCAAAAGCACCGCCGGTCTCGGCCTGTATCACGCGCACGCTTTCTGCGGGTAAGCCGGTGAGCGCCACCAGGGCCTTATGTACGTAAAATGGGCACTGCATCGAACCCCAGATGGTCAGTCCTCCTGTGTCGCCTGCCTGTGCGATCACGCCGTTGGGTTCGATGTACAGTTGCTCTTGAGCGCCGGTGCTGTATTCTCCTTCGACAATCCAGGCCGCGTCCTTCCATGCCTGGTCCACATCTCCCTTTTGCATCAGGTAGCTTTTGAAGATGTTGTCCTTGCCCCAGATGATCTGCTCCCGGCGTTCACTCTCTTCAATGCTATGAATCGAGGGTGAAGGCTTATAGCAGATCTTCACTGCCGCCACGGCGGCTGCCAGAGCATGGCGGTCGGGGTGAGCAAGCAGCAGGATCGGCTCTTCCGGATGATTGACCACTCCATCCGCGAGGCATGGCTGGTCATCCATGATGAGCGAAACCACATTGCGGCCGGGAATATCTTTGGCGGTGACGATGGTGAACTCGTGCCAGGCGATGCCCTCG
The DNA here is from genome assembly GCA_963746595.1 of uncultured Acidobacteriaceae bacterium. Classification (GTDB taxonomy): domain Bacteria; phylum Acidobacteriota; class Terriglobia; order Terriglobales; family Acidobacteriaceae; genus PALSA-350. The sequence continues at coordinate 206,255 of CAVVBS010000001.1, read as the reverse complement.
CCGAACTTGATCTCTTCGATCGCGCCTCGGGCGATCGAGCTCCGTACCGTTGCGCCAAAGATCATGCCCGGCAACGAGAGATCGTCGATATAGCGAGCCTGGCCGGTTAGTTTCGGGACGCCCTCTTTCCGAGGAACAGAAACGCCCACGACGCGGGTTTGCAAAAGGACCTCCTCTCCCTCTTTCACCCTAAACCTTCAATTCTTAACCTGTACGCACGCCTGCGCAAGCTTTTCCCGCGGCGGCTGCTCCCTGCCGATGGGGGGATCCGGGAATGAGCCGTCCTTAAACACGGCGACGCCACGTACAAACGTCGCTTGCACCCTGCCGTGTAACTGCTCCCCAAGGTAAGGGGACACAGGGTGCCGGTAGTGCAGGTCTGCCGTGCTCAAGACAAACTCGGCATCAGGATCGAAGACCACCAGGTCCGCGTCGCATCCCGCGGCAATTGCTCCTTTGCGTCCCTCGAGCCCGGCAAGCTTTGCCGGCTGCGCGGACATCCATCGCGCCAGGTCCTGGATGGGGAGATCGCGCTTGCGCATCTCCGTCCAAATGACGGAGATGGCCACACTGAGGCTGGCAATTCCTCCCCACGCGCTGCGGAAGTCTCCTTCCTTCATACCCGGCGGGCATGGGGAGTGATCGGTCGCGATCAAATCGATGATGCCATCGCGCAGCCCTTGCCACAGCGCTTCACGATTAGCACGAGAGCGGATGGGGGGCGCGCACTTGAACAGCGTGCCCCCGGCGGGAATCTCTTCGGCGACAAAATGCAGGTAGTGAGGGCAGGTTTCCGCGGTCACCGGCAGGCCCTCAGCACGGGCCCGGCGCAGATCTTCGAGCGCCAGTGCGCTGGCTACATGAACAATGTGCAGGCGAAACCGGTACTTGCGGCAAAGCCCGATGAGCAGACGGATCGCGGCCAACTCCGATTCATCAGGACGCGAGTGCAGCCAGGTCGTGTACTGCCGCCAGTCATCCTTCTCTCCGCCATGGTAGAGATACTCTGCCAACTCTGCGTGGACCAGCAGAGGCAGGCCGCTACGGGCGAGAGCAGGCGACGCGGCCTCGAGTTCCTGCGGTTCTATCAAGGCCAAACCTTCAATACCGGGATCGACCAGGAAGCATTTGAAGCCGGCCACGCCCGCTGCCGCCAGGGGAGCAATGTGTTCCTGATTTTGGCCGGTCAATCCACCCCAGGCCACCCAATCCACGCGACATTCTCCGGCGGCCGCATCCCGCTTGGCTTCGAGCGCGACAACCGTGGTGGTCTCCGGCAGGCAATTGAGCGGCATATCGACCAGGGTGGTGTAGCCCCCGGCCGCGGCGGCGCGAGTGGCGGTGGCAAAGCCTTCCCATTCCGTCCGTCCCGGTTCGTTCACGTGCACATGCGAATCCACCAGGCCGGGCAGCAGCACCAGGTCGCCGAATGAATGCACCAGCGCCGCGTGCGGCATGTCTCCAGGCTCGCGCACTGCCTCAATGCGCCCCTGTTCTACGATCACTGCTGCCGGCCGCACCCCCTCGGGTGTTACCACGCGGCTGGAGACAAAGGCCTGTGTCATACTTCGAATATTCGGGCTGCCCTTCTGAGAGTGCAAGCGAAATCGCCGACGAGGGATGAACATGCAGAGCGAGAATGACTTCATGCAACTGGCTATCCGGCTGGCCACGGAGAATGTGCGCAGCGGGGCGGGCGGCCCCTTCGGCGCGGTCGTCGTCAAGGACGGAGAAGTCGTCGCCACCGGCGTCAACCGCGTGACCTCATCCAATGACCCAACCGCGCACGCCGAGGTGAACGCTATTCGCGCGGCGTGCAAAGCATTGGGGACCTTTCAGTTACCGGGTTGCGTGCTCTACACCAGTTGTGAGCCCTGTCCTATGTGCCTGGGCGCGATCTACTGGGTTCGGCTGGACTCGGTTGTCTACGGCAATACTTGTCATGACGCGGCTGAAGTCGGATTCGACGACCACTTTATCTATGAGGAACTTAGCGTGCCGCCCGGTAAACGCAAGTTACCCATGATGCGCTTGTTGCCGGAGCTCGCGATCGAGAACTTTCGCGCGTGGCAGGAACACCAGTCGAAGATCGTGTATTAGGCTGCGTTTCTTTTCTATTGGTCCCTAAGCCGACTTCCGTCTATGCTCCCGTATGAGCACTCGATTTCTGGCTTTGCTGGTTTGCATCTTGTCTGCTGCCAGCGCCTTTGCGGCCGCTCCGGCTCCGATTCCCGTCAGAGTCGTGGTCATCTCGCTCTTTGAGCCTGGAGCCGATGTGGGCGACACTCCGGGCGAGTATCAGTACTGGGTCGAACGCGAACACCTTGATCGCGTCTTTCCTTTTCCCCAGGGCTTTCACGACCTGCGGATGAACGATCAAGGTGTCTTGGGAGTGCTGGCGGGGGTCGGCACGGCGAGAGCCGCCGCCTCCATCATGGCCCTCGGCCTTGATCCTCGCTTTGATTTCAGCAAGGCCTATTGGCTGATCGCCGGCATCGCCGGGGCCGACCCCGAAGATGCTTCCCTGGGCTCCGCTGTCTGGGCAGAGTGGGTGGTGGATGGCGATCTGGCGTACGAGATCGACGGGCGGGAGATTCCTCCACAATGGACCACGGGCTATGTGCCACTGAACAAGACGAAGCCTTACGAGCAGCCGCGTGACGACGAGCACTTTGCTATGTTTCATCTCAACCCGGATCTGAGGGAGTGGGCTTACCAGCAAACGAAAGCGGTCAAGCTCGACGATTCGCCCCAGCTAGAGGCGTCGCGCGGGCATTTTGCGGGAGCGAATGCCCGCCGCCCGCCATTCGTGCTTAAGGGCGATACCCTTTCTGCTTCGACCTTCTGGCATGGAAAGCTGCTCGATCAGTGGGCGAATCAATGGGTCAGCTACCATACCGATGGCAAGGGCAATTTTGTTACTTCCGCGATGGAAGACACCGGCATCTTGCAATCGCTGACCTTTCTTCATCACGCCGGGCGCGTTGATCTGGATCGAGTCATGGTGCTGCGCACCGTAAGCAACTTCGATCAACCACCGATGGGGTTAACGGCTGCCGAAAGCCTGGCTGCCAGCTCCGGGCGCCGTTACAGCGCTTACCTGCCGGCGCTTGAGGCCGCATATCGCGTGGGCAATGTCGTTGTCTCAGATATTGTTACGAATTGGGACCGCTACCAGAATCGCATACCGGGTTCGCAGCTAAAGGAGAAACCATGAGCACGATGGTGCCGGGACACAGCACGCGAACGCTCAGTTATTTCGAGCGAACCTTTCATATCCAGCAACGCGGATCCACCTGGCGCACGGAGATTCTCGCCGGGGCGACTACGTTTCTCACCATGGCGTACATCGTATTTGTGAACCCGGGCATACTGAGCGAGGCCGGCATGCCAGTGCCCGCGGTTGCCGCCGCCACCTGCCTGTCGGCGGCCATCGGCTGCATCCTGATGGGCCTTATTGCCAACTACCCCATTGCCCTGGCGCCGGGCATGGGCCTGAACGCGTACTTCGCCTTTACCGTCGTCAAGGGCATGGGTGTTCCCTGGCGGACCGCGCTGGGCTGCGTCTTCATCTCCGGCTGCGTTTTTTTGCTGTTGACGGCGGCTGGGATTCGCCAGTTGATTGTGAATGCCATACCCCGCGAGCTGTTTGCATCGGTGGCTGCGGGGGTGGGGCTGTTCGTTGCCTTTGTTGGCCTGCGCGATGCCGGCATCATTGTGCCCAACGCCGCGACCGTTGTGGGCATGGGCAATCTGCGCGCGCCGCAAACCGCCCTGGCGTGCGTCTGCCTGCTCACCATTGCCGTGCTGCAGGCGTGGCGGGTGCGCACCGCAATGCTGCTGGGCATTCTGGGCACCACGGCTGCGGGCTTCGCGCTGGGTATCGTCAAGTGGCATCCCGTCCACTACCGCATGCAGGACCTGACCGCGACCGCATTCCAGCTCAGACATCCGCGGGGCTCTGCACTTGGGAGGAAGCTTCGGCGCGGGGCTACTGGAAGTTATTTTCGTATTTCTGTTCGTCGACCTCTTCGATAACGTGGGCACGCTGGTGGCGGTTACCAAGAAGGCAGGATTGGTGAACCCGGACGGCGAGATTCCGCGCTTGAACCGAATTCTCTTTGCCGACGCCACGGCGACGTTGGCCGGCTCGATGGCCGGAACCAGTACCGTGGTTAGCTACATCGAGAGCGCGGCGGGAGTCGCAGTCGGCGGCAGGACCGGCGTCGCTTCGATCGTCACCGGCCTGTTGTTCCTGATGGCTTTGTTTGTGGCGCCGCTGGTTGCCAGCATTCCCATCGCGGCGACCGCGCCGGCGTTGATCCTGGTGGGCTGCCTTGATGATCTCTGCCGTCACCGAGATCGAATGGGCAGACCCCATGGTGGCGGTGCCCGCATTTCTCACCCTGATCACCATTCCCCTGACCTTTTCAATCGCCAATGGTTTGGCCTTCGGCATTACGTCCTTTGCGATACTGCGCCTCCTGCGTGGACGAGCCACCCGTCAGGACTGGATGCTCTTCACCCTGGCGGCTCTCTTCATCCTGCGCTTCATCTACATGGCAAAAAACTAAACGCTGCTTGCTGAGGAAACTGGACGGCGTCTTTTCGGCTTTCCATTCCAACCCACTGCTGCTGAGGGAACTGACGGTTGCCCCAGGTTCGCACCAGCGTACCTGGGCCGAAATGGTTTTTTCGAATGCTTTTAGCTAGTCGTCCAACTAGACTCATTTGTCGAAAGTGCTGTTGCGCGTCCGATACAAGGCGATCGTCGGGCTCCGCCCGGTCGTTTTCAACCCACGTACGCTGGAGGCGAACGTGGGGCACCCGTCCAGTTCAACTGGCTTTTGTGAGTCTAGTGGATGGTCTTCATCTTGCGCGACATGTAATCCATCAGCAAGTATTCGCCCAGCGTATCCGGCGTAGTGAAGTACGCCTTGCCGCGGCACATCTTGGTCATCTTCTGCACGAACTGCACCAGCCCAAGATCCGAGGCCAGCATAAACGTATTGATCATGATGTTCGACCGCTTGCACCGAGCCACTTCCTCCAGCGTCTCACTCACCACCAGGGGATCCAGCCCGAAGGCATTCTTGTAAATCCGCCCATCCGGCAACGTAAGCGCGGAAGGCTTGCCATCGGTGATCATCACAATCTGCTTCATGTCTTTGCGCTGCCGCTCCAGGATCCGCTGCGCCACGCGCAGCCCCTCGCGCGTATTGGTGTAGTGCGGTCCCACCTTGACCCGAGCGATCTGGGAGATCGGCACTTCCTCTGCCGAATCATGAAACAGCACCAGCGAAAGCGAGTCGCCTGGATACTGCGTGCGAATCAAATGCGATAGCGCCATCGCCACCTTCTTGGCCGGCGTGAAGCGGTCCTCACCGTACAGGATCATGGAGTGAGAACAATCCAGCATCACCACCGTGGCGCAGGAGCTCTGATACTCGCACTGGTGCACGTGCAGATCGGAGTACTCCAGGTTGAGAGGCATGGAGATGCCTTCCCGCGCAATCGCCGCGCTCAGAGTAGTGGTCGTATCCAGGTTCAGCACGTCGCCGAACTCATACATCTTGGAAGCGCCGCTGGCTTCAATCCCGGTGGCAAAATGCCTGGTATCGTGGCGTCCAAAGCTTGACTTGCCCAGCGAGCCCAGCAGATCGCGCAACGTCTTGAATCCCAGAAAGTCCAGGCTCTTGTCGGTCACCTCGAAGCGCACCTGACCCTCGGCCATGCCGGCCTGGCCGCCGGCCGATTGCGGATTTGGATCCTGCCGTCCCTGGGTGGAGATGTAGTTCTCCTGCTCCATGCGCTGCATGATTTTGTCGATGAGCTCGTCCAGTTGGCCGTTCTCGACCATCTCGTCGATGCGCTGCTGCATCTCGCCATCGAAAAGATCCCCCGCTTCCAGAGCCTGCCGCAAGGCCTCGCGCAGGTTGTCCATGGTGTGCTCGCCGTCGAGTTCCGCGAAGCGCGACCACGGATCCTGAAAACCGGAATCGAGCAGATATTCCGACAGCGCCTTGAGCAGGTCTTCCATGCTCATCTCCGAGGCCGGGTCGCCGGTGTATTTGGTGTAGCGAATTCGTTTCATCCACAGATCCTCGGAGAATGACGGCGGAGAAATAACGGCAGTCTAGTTAAAGCCGCGGCGGGTTCGCCGCTGCTCCTGGAAGTCGTCGTAATCGCGATCCTGCTCCAATCGCTCCTGCTTGCGCGTGGCCTTCTCCTGCGCGCTGAAGCCGCGTTCTTCACTGCGGCTCAGGCGTTTGTGGGCGTACATGCCCTCGAGCAAAAATTCCGCCCCAGCCACCGCAATCTCCGGCGCGTCGGAGCCCTTGACGGACAGCGGCGACAGTTGCGTAAACAGACCCTGGATCTGCTTCAGCTCTTCCAGGATGGCCTGCGACGGCTGATCGTCGTCGATGCGCACCGCCCCTCCCAGGTTGAACCACTGCTCGATCTGCTGCGTGTTGGTGCCGGAGAAATACTTGTCGAAGATCTTGCCGATCGCGGCGCGAATCAGATCCCGCACCACCACATCGGCGCCGCGCATCTCGCCCTCGTACTCCAGCTCGAGCTTTCCCGTGATGCCCGGCATGGCGGCATAGATATCGCTCATGCGCGGCACCACCAGCTTTTCCCCATGCATCAGCGCGCGCCGCTCGGCATTCGAAACCACCAGCTCCATGGTCGAGATGGGCAGACGCTGGCTGACGCCGCTGCGCTTATCCACCTTCTTGTCTTCGCGGGCGGAGAAGGCCACCTGCTCGATCACCTCGCGCATGTACTGCGGAATCGTGATCTTGGTCGTGCCCCGTTCGCTCCAGGCTTCCTGGGCGGTAATGGCCATGCCTTCTTCGATGGTCTCAGGATAGTGGGTGCGAATCTCCGACCCGATCCGGTCCTTGAGCGGAGTGACGATCTTGCCTCGTGCGGTGTAGTCCTCGGGGTTGGCGCTGAAGGTAAGAACGATGTCCAGTTCCAGGCGGACGGGATATCCCTTAATCTGCACATCGCCTTCCTGCATGATGTTGAACAGCGCCACCTGGATCTTCCCCGCAAGATCGGGAAGTTCGTTGATGGCAAAGATCCCCCGATTGGCCCGGGGCAGCAGGCCATAGTGCATGGTCAGCTCATTGGACAAGATCCTGGCCGCCGCGCGCCGCTTTGATGGGATCAAGATCGCCTACCAGATCAGCCACCGTCACATCGGGTGTCGCCAGCTTCTCAACGTAACGGTCCTTGCGCGGCAGCCAGGCAATCGGCGTGGCCGCGCCCTGCGCCGCGACCAGATCGCGGCATCGCTTGCACAAGGGGTGATAGGGGTTGTCACGGATCTCGCAGCCCGCGATGTAGGGCATCTGCTCGTCCAGCAATTCGGTCAGCCCGCGCAAGATCCGGCTCTTGGCCTGCCCGCGCAGGCCGAGCAGAATGAAGTTCTGCTTCGACAAAACCGCGTTCACAATTTGCGGGACAACGGTATCTTCATAGCCGACGATGCCGGGGAAGATCGGCTGCCGGCTCTTCAACCGGGCAATCAGGTTCTCGCGCAACTCGTCTTTTACGCTGCGCTTCTTCAAGCGCGCTTCGTAGAATTCCTTGCTGCTCTGTAGCTCACCCAGAGTCTGGGGAAGACGGCTCGACGAGGACATAATTTTGCTCCTTAGAGCGAGTTTCCTGTTGCGATGTACGCAACGAGAGTGCGAGAACACTTCTCCTAACCGGACTCAGGCCCCTATTGTCACCTTACACCATGGGGAGACTCGGGTATTAAAGCAGCTACATGACATGCCCGTTACGGCCGGCCGTTGCGCTTGCCTGCACGCCCCGGCGCAATTTTGGCAGCATCGCGGTGTAGAAGGCGATCAATCGTTCCGTGCGCTCGCCATCCGATCGCATCGCCAACAATTCGATGCGGAAGGCAAGGTCGGTGGGCGACGCCCACGCCAGGCGAAAGGCAACCGGTTCATCCAGATCGAAAGCCCGGTGCGCCTTCTCACCGCCCATCAGCTCCAGTACTTCAAAATGCAGTGCCGTGCACTCCTCGCGCATGGCGCGGGAAGCGGGCAGGCCCTCGTCCCCAAAGAAATCGACTTCGGCCTGCAGAAAGCTGCGTGAGTTATCCAGGTTCTCAATCTCAAAACGCTTCGCTCCCTGGCACAGGATGTCCATCCGCCCGTCGGGATACTTTTCCAGAACGCGAACGATCTCGGCCGTGCAGCCGACCACGGCCAGGCCTTCGCGCTGGGCACAGACCACTCCGAAAGCGATCTTCTCTGCCAGGCAAACGCCGATCATCTCCTTATAGCGGTCTTCGAAAATGTGGAGCGGTAGTGCTGCTTCAGGAAACAGCACTACTTCGAGCGGAAACAAAGGTATCTTCATTCTGCTGCTATTATGCTCGTCTTTCTCGTCGCTGCGGCCCGTTGTCAAGACCCTGGTTTTGATCCCCTGCGACCCGGATTTTCCGTACGCTACGCTGGAGACGACCGGGTGTGCGGCTTTCATGAAGGAAAGCCGCATGAAGTTCCACAACGCCAACAACTTCTACAGGAAATCCGGGGATTGAACTTTAGTTACTTTAATCGGGTGCGCGGCCCCTTTTATTTCCACCGGGAATCATCGTTCAGGAGCTGAACATTGGGACCACAAATCCTTCACTCCAGCTCTTCGAGCAATGCCTGCATTTCACCCAGCGCATGTGCATTGCCGGTCCGCTGCGCACTGGCAATGCCCTGAGCCAGCCGCGCCTTGGCCTCATCTGTGCGCCCTGCCTTCACCAGCGTCTGCGCCGCCATGAAATACCCGGCGGTGTAGTCCGGATGGGTGGAGAGCAGCCGCTCGAACTCCGCCAGCGAGGCATCCGTCTGCCCCTGGTTGGCATGTTCCATCGCTAACCCGTAGCGGGCAAAGGCATCTCCTGGGTTTTGCGTCAGTATCTCGGTAAGCATTGCTATCTTGTCCATAGGTTTCTTTCTACTCTACAAGCCTTTCGTCGCGACCGCCGCGCCTGGCAGGGGATTTGCATTCATGGACGCAATTGTCGAGACTTAGGTTTAGACCAGCGCACTGAGCTATCCGTTTTATGAGGCACAACCCTATGGCCGATCCTCTGCTTCCGCCCCGCAAGATTGCGGACTCACGCTCTGAGATGACCGAACTGGTCCTGCCCAACGACGCCAATACGCTGGGCAACCTGCTGGGCGGCCGGCTCATGCACTACATCGACCTGGTGGCTGCGATAGCCGCCTACCGTCACGCCCGGGCGCATGTGGTCACCGCTTCGATGGACCATATCGACTTTATTGCGCCGGTGCATGTCGGGGATCTGCTGATTCTGAAATCCTCCCTCAATCGCGCTTTCCGCACCTCCATGGAAGTGGGCGTCAAGGTGTGGGTGGAACACACCATTGACGGTACCTTGCGTCATGTTGCGTCGGCGTACCTTACCTTCGTCGCGGTCGACCCGCAGGGAGGCCGGGTGCGGGTGCCACCATTGGAACCCGAGACCGAAGAGGACAAACGCCGCTACCATGACGCAGGGCGGCGCCGCGAACAAGGCGAACTCGAGCGCGAGCGCAAGCAGAGCGCGCGCGCAGAGACTCTGGCTGCTGCCGGTCACAAGCACACAGTTCTTAAAGGGGTTTTATATGGCACACATGCAAACGCCGCCAGGGCCGCAAACCCTCCCGGGAGTATCGAACATCATCGCCGTCGGTTCGGGCAAAGGCGGAGTGGGCAAGACCACGCTCGCAGTGAACCTGGCTACCGCACTGGTCAAGTTGGGCTTTCGCGTCGGCCTGATCGACGCCGACATCTACGGACCCAATGTTCCTCTCATGATGGGCATCGGCCAGCAGCCGCGCGTGCTCGAGAACAACCAGATCGAGCCTCTGGTCGCCCATGGCGTCAAACTTATCTCGGTGGGCTTTATCTCGCCCGGCGATAAGCCGCTGGTGATGCGCGGCCCGATGTTGCACCAGATCATTCGCCAGTTCCTGCAGCAAGTGCAGTGGGGCGAACTCGATTTTCTTCTGGTCGATCTTCCGCCGGGCACCGGGGATGTCGTGATCTCGCTGGTGCAGACGGTTCCGCTTACCGGAGCGGTCATCATTTCCACCCCCTCGGATGTCTCGCTCCAGGACGCGCGTAAGGCGCTGGAGATGTTCCATCAGGTCAATGTCGAAGTGCTGGGCCTGGTAGAAAACATGAGCCAGTTCACCTGCCCCCACTGCAACCAGGTGATCGACATCTTTTCCCGCGGCGGCGCGGAGCGCCTGGCCAAGCAAGCCAACCTGGCATTCCTGGGCTCCATCGAATTGGACCCGGAGATACGCCACGGAGGCGACCATGGCTTGCCCATTGTGCTGGCCGGAGAAGGGAACGCGCACGCCCGGCAATTCTTCGAGGTAGCGCGCAAGGTTGCGGAACGCGCGCTCGCCAGTGTCGGCGAAAGACGAGAACATCTTGGAAATAACTTAGTTGCCTGGAGTTGGGCCTGAAGGGTAGGGGTTGAGCCTGCAGGGTAGGGGTTGAGCCTGAAGGGTAGTCACGGGCTTGAGCCTGAAGGGTACGGCCTGAGGCCGCTTACCCTTCACGGCCTGAAGGCCGTACCCTTCAGCCGCGCTCAACCAACGCGCCACCCTCGCAGCCCGCTGCGATCTTGACAGTGCAACACTCAAGCTTCTAGAATCCGTGTTGGCAAGTCTGCGCTGTTGGTTGATTTAAACCAGTGTGGAATGAGCGCATTAGGGCAGGTGGACAATGTCTTCCGACCTTCGGATCAGCCCGCGCGACCGGCTGGTCCTGAACGCGATCATCGAACTTTATATTGCGACCGGGGAGCCTGTCGCCTCCCAGACCGTAGCGCGCCAACTAGACAATAAGGATGGCATGAGCGCGGCGACGATTCGCAACGTAATGGCGGCGTTGGGAGAAGCAGGTCTGTTGGAGCAACCTCATACCTCGGCCGGTCGCTGCCCGACAGCTCGCGCATTTCGCTTATATGTCGAGCAGCTTCATGGGGGTACGAGAATTTTTCCCAGCGCACTCACCCAGGAGCGCAGAGATCAAATTGAAGATAGCTTTGCCGGCGTGAGCAGCCCGCAGCAATTTTTGGAAAGAACATCGCACGTGCTGTCATTGATTTCGAGCGGAGTCGGCGTGGCCATGGCGGCGCAAGCGGAGACTTACTGGTTGGACCATATTCATTTTTCGAGAATCTCCACCGGCCGCGTGCTCGCGGTGGTGGTGACCAAGTCCGGAATGGTTCTGGATCGCATTCTTACCCTGGACCGCGACCTTTCGCTCGCCGAGCTGGAGGGCGCGGCGGCATTTCTGAACCAGAACTTCCGCGGCTGGTCGATCGAGCGCATCCGCACCGAGCTTGCCCGCCGCCTGGAGCAGGAACGCAGCGAATATGACCAGCTCATGCGTTCGCTCGACGAGCTCTGCCGGAAAGGTGCACTGGAACAGGAAAGCGCGGTGCAATCTATCTTTATTGTGGGAGTTGCCAACCTGGTTGCGGGCGAGGCGGACGCCGAGCAGCTGCGCCAATTGCTGAACGCTCTCGAAACCAAGCAGCGGCTGATCGAGCTGCTGGACGCGTACGTGGACGCCCGGCAGCAGTCGGTGCGCGTGGTGGTTGGCCTGGAGGAAACCATCCCGGAGATGCGGAACCTGGTTCTTATCGGCGCGCCGGCGCGGTTGGGCACACAGAGCCTGGGAACGGTGGCGGTGATTGGTTCCACCCGCATCGCTTATCAGGAGACGATCAACGCAGTGTCTTTCATCGCGCAGCTCTCGGATCGGATACTGCCGACGCAATAGCGCACTTCCTCTTTATAGGTGCAGAGTCCCGCGCGGAGCACTCTGCATCGTTGATTCACGATTCTGCATCAAGTTATGCGAAAGGTTTTTCACCCAATCCACTATGGCAACAGCACGCAAAGTCACTGATCCCGTCAACGAAGCGCAACAGAACAACGATCCGATTGCAGACTCCGTGGAGACGGCTACCGCCGAAGTCGAGACCAACGGCGCAGACAGCCGTTGCAGCGCATCTGCAGGGCGAGATCGATCGCCTTAAGGGCGAACGCGATCAGCTGGTCGACCGGCTGGCGCGCCTGCAGGCTGAATTTGAAAATGCGCGCAAGCGGGAAGCGCGGGAACGCGCAGACTTCCGCGACTTTGCTGTCTCCGGTGCGGTCGAGCAATTTCTTCCCGTGCTGGACAATTTTCAGCTCGCTCTGGGTTCTGCCGGCTCACTGGAACAGTTGCGTGCCGGCATCGAACTCATTGTGAAGCAAATGGAAGATGTTCTGCGCACGCTCAACGTGCAGCCGGTGGAGTCCGTCGGCAGCCCGCTTCGATCCCCGCGTGCATGAGGCACTGGAGAGTGTCGATCGCAATGATTTACCCGACCACCAGGTTCTGGAAGAGGTTCGCCGGGGATACCGCATTCGCGACCGGCTGCTCCGTCCAGCCCTGGTTCGTATCGTCAATAATCCGCAACAGAAAGAAGCATGAGTAGCGCATCCAACGTGACCAAAGTCGAATACTACGAATTTCTGGGCGTCTCCCGCGACTGCAACGATCAGGAGCTCAAGACCGCCTACCGCCGCCTGGCCATGCAGTATCATCCCGACCGCAACCCGTCTCCGGAAGCGGAAGATAAGTTCAAGACGGCCAGCGAAGCGTATCAGGTGCTATCCGACCCGCAAAAGCGCGCTGCCTACGATCGCTACGGGCACGCGGGAGTGAGCGGCGCGGGTTCATCGGGCTTCGAGGGTTTTGCCAACGCCGATGTGGGCGATATCTTCGGCGACTTCTTCGGCGAGATGTTCAACATGGGCGGCGGGCGTCGCAATGGACGCGGGCAGCGTGGCCGCGACATTCGCTACGATCTCCAGCTCGAGTTCGAAGAGGCGGTCTTCGGCAAGCAGGTAGAGATCCAATTCCGCCGCGCGGAGATCTGCGCCGATTGCCGCGGAACCGGCGCGCCTGCCGGACGCGGCCCTGAAACCTGCAAACAATGCGCCGGCCGTGGGCAAGTACGTTACCAGCAGGGATTCTTCTCCATCGCCCGCACCTGCCCAATTTGTAACGGCAGCCGGGCAAGTGATCACCGACCCCTGTCTCCAGTGCAACGGTGCAGGGCTGACCGACCGGCGCCACACGATCAGTGTCAGCGTGCCGGCTGGAGTGGAAGATGGAACCCGCATTCGCTACCAGGGCGAAGGCGATGCGGGGCGTTCCGGTGGTGGTAAGGGCGATCTTTATGTCGTGCTGTCGGTAAAGCCGCACGAGTTCTTCGAGCGCGATGGCAATGACCTTCATTGCGTCATCTTCGTCTCCTTTCCGCAGGTTGCGCTGGGCGACGAGATTCAAGTGCCGACGCTTGAAGGAGACACCATGCTGCGCATCCATGAGGGCACGCAGTCCGGCAAGGAATACCGTCTGCGCGGCAAGGGTGTGCCTCATCTCAACGAGCACGGCCGGGGAGACCTGGTGGTGCAGATTGTGGTGCAGACGCCGAAGAAGTTCAACAAGGCGCAGCGCGATCTGCTTCGCCAGCTCGGCGAAACCATGCACATCGAGAACAAGCCCACCTCGCGCAGTCTGCTGGGCAAGATGAAGGATCTCTTCAGCTGAGCTCCGAAACACTATCGGTGGTATCCGACAATCTTCGTGTGCGGCTTTCCTCACTGAAAGCCGCACATGGAGTGCTTGACTCTGTCCATCCACCCCACCCATCCCGGGGTGAGCCACCGCCCTCAAATTTGTCATCCCGCCTGCCCCGGCGTGCCGTGGGAGCGCAGCCGAGGGACCTGCTGTGCGCCTTTCCCGAACGCATCTGTTCAAGCCAACGGTAACCGTTCGGCTCTGCCCATCCACCTCCACCCCACCCATCCCGGGGTGAGCCACCACCCTCAAATTTGTCATCCCGCCTGCCCCGGCGTGCCGTGGGAGCGCAGCCGAGGGACCCGCTGTGCGCCTTTCCCGAACGCGTCTGTTCGAGCCAACGGTAACCGTTGCGGCTCTGCCCATCCCCGTAACGGCTGCTGAGGTGAGCGCTACCCTCCCCTTTGTCACCCGAGGGACCCGCTGTTCTCTTTCTCCACCGATGGTCCCTCTTGGAAATGTTTTCGACAGAGTGGACCTGCTGTTCGCGTTGATGGAGAAACGGAACCCGGAGGCGATTCTCCACGCCTCATTCGCTTGTGCCCGAAATGAAACTGCAGATCCCTCGGCTTCACTCCCCCGGATTTCCTGTGGAGCTTGTAGGCGTTGGCGAGCCTCATGCGGCTTTCCTCGCTGAAAGCCGCACACGCAGACATGGATGGAGCTGCGTAGAGGAAATCCGGGTCGGGATGACAATTGAGGACGGTGGCCCACCTCGGCGTTGGTGTCGGTGGATGGGCAGGGGCAAGCAACTTGAGTCCCCACACTCACGGTGGAACCACCAACCACTGCCTCAGCCGAGCATCGCTGCAACCACAGCCATGGCCGTGATTCCTGCCGTCTCGGCGCGTAGGATTCTCGGACCAAACTCACCGGCTGCCAACCTTCTCGCTGCGAAGAGGGCTTCTTCCTCCGCCGTCCATCCGCCTTCCGGTCCCACTGCGAGGTGCACCGCCGGTCTTTCCACGGTGGGTTGTTGCACTGCCGATTGCACCGTCGCATACAAGGTAGTCGAGCGCTCCTGTTCGGCGAGCAGCAGACTCAATCCGGGTGGGCAGGCCTGATGTGCACCGCCGACTTCAACGGCACCAGATCTTCCACCACCGGCACATCCGATCGGCGCGACTGCTTCGCCGCCTCGCGCGCAACCCGGCGCCAACGCTCCACGCGGGCCGTCGCAGCCTGGACCAGATGTTTCTCACTGCGCCGCGCGCTCATGGGAATGAACCTCTCGGCTCCCAGCTCCGTCGCTTTCTCGATGATCCACTCCATGCGGTCGAACTTGAACACCGAGAGCAATAGCGTTACCGGAAGTGCCGGCTCTGCTTCTACCTCAGAGAGCAGCGCAAAGCGCACCGCATCTCCACTGACCCCGGAAATGACGGCACGCCACACCCGGTCCCCCGCAACCATGTCACACTCCATCCCGGTTTGCGCGCGCAGCACACGAATCAAGTGAGCCGCCTGCTCGCCCCTGAGGGAAGCGCTGCGTGTCGTCCCATTCGTCGGCAATCCACCGTCTTCGCGTCATGGCGCGACCGTCTCCTCAAAAGGTGGCATGGCCCGGTACCACTTTGGTAAGCATATGCGCGTCCGGGTCCGCCCCCCGGATTTCCTGTCGAGCTTGTTGGCGTTGGCGAACTTCATGCGGCTTTCCTTACTGAAAGCCGCACACGCGAACTTCTTTGGAGCCTCGTGCAGGAAATCCGGGCCGCGCTCCGCTTCTTTCCCGCCAAAGCCGCAGCGCCAAACGCCAGAAGTCCGTTCTTCCACCCTGCCGTCACCCGCGGCGGCGGGGAGAGGACCGCATCATTGCCGGGAACAACTCCTGAACTCAGATCCGGGAATCTCGCTGAGAATGGCTGCCGAAGCCGCATGAACACTGGCGATCCAGCGTCGCCCAAAAACACCTCGGGGGACGCTTTTGGCGTCCCCCGATTGTGTTGCCTGTTACGTTGCCTGCTTACTTCTTCTTTGCTGTTTTCTTGGCTGCCTTCTTCGCTGGCTTCTTTGCTACTGCTTTCTTGGTTGCCATTTTTTCTATTCTCCCTTTGTCGAGTCGACATCGAACCTGCAAGAGATACTTTGCAGTTAACGAATGTATAGAATCCTAAAAAAATAGTGTCAAGAAAAAAATAGCATTTCGTGAAGATCAATTCACCAATCGGAATCGCTGAAGCCAACCGCCAACTTCCCCACGCGCTCACTTTCCTGCGGCGTGGAGACCATAATGTCGCAACAACACCAGCGCAAGACCGCTGATGGAATCGTGCCAGGCGTGCGCGATCATTCCTGTCCGCAGTCCTCTCCGCAACAGCGCGAGCACGCCGAACATAGCGCCATACGCGGTGATCAGCAACATTCCCGCAATTCCTTCATAACCGTGCGCGCCGCCAAAGACCAACGCGGAGAGCGCAACGCCGGCCCAGATTCTCCGCCCCATGCGAGCGAACTGCTGCTGCAGGTAGCCGCGGAAGACCAATTCTTCGCAGAATCCGGCGGAGATGCTCAGAACCAGGAACAGCATCATCTCCAGGCCGGTGACCGGCGTGAGCTTCTGGGTCACGTCACCGATCTTCTGCGGATCGATGTGCGATCCCGAGATCTTTACCAGCGCTTCGCCCAGCACCGCGAGCACGATCACCGCACCCACCCAATAGCCGAGCGCCACACCGATATCGCTCCACCACCCCCGAGCTCCGGGACGTTGTTCTCCGAGAAGTTGCCGCAGTGGGACCTTGCGCATATGTATGCCCCACAGTGCCAGGGCGGCCAGAATCCACTCATACACGATGGTCAGACTGTAGTTGGCGACCAGGCGCAAGGGCTGATCACCAAAGCTGCGCAGTTGCCTCACTCCGGCCACCGAAAGCCCGATGATCAGCAAAACCATCAGTGCGGTATGCCACCAGGGCGCCAGCAGGCCGCCCTCCTCATATGCTCGCCCGCTTGCCGCCGGCGGAGGCTCGATTGTCGTCATGCCCTCAGTGCCTTTCATCTCCCGCGATGCTTTCCTGGCCCTCGCCATGCGATGCACATTGCCTGCGCCGGGTAGCTCTTGCTATCGTGTTGCGTTGCTTCGGCATCTAAAAAGTGAGGCCGCCCGTTATGGAAGATGTAGTCATTGTCGCCGGAGTGCGCACGCCGATTGGAAAATTTCAGGGTGCGCTGTCCAGTTTTTCTGCTGTGCAACTGGGTTCGCTGGTGGTGCGTGAAGCCCTCAGCCGCGCGCGACTCCATCCCGATCAGGTGGACGAGTGCATCATGGGCAATGTCGTCTCCGCGGGCCTGGGGCAGAATCCAGCACGTCAGGCAGCGATCCACGGCGGCCTTTCTCCTTCAGTCAGCGCCATGACCATCAACAAGGTCTGCGGTTCCGGGTTGAAGGCGGTGAGTCTGGCGGCGCAGGCCATCCAGACCGGCAACGCGGAGATCGTCATCGCCGGCGGCATGGAATCGATGACCAACACACCCTATCTCCTCCCCCAGGGCCGCAGCGGCTTCCGCATGGGCAATGCGACCGTCGTCGATTCCATGATCCACGACGGGCTGTGGGAGATCTACAACGACTACCACATGGGCATCACCGGAGAACACGTTGCCGAGAAACACGGCATCACCCGCGAGGAGCAAGACCTGTATGCGCTCAACTCGCACCGCAAGGCTGCCGCTGCCTGGCGCGCATGCTACTTGCGATCGCAGATTCTGCCCATCGAAATCCCGGCCAGGAAGAAGGGCGAGCCCGCGACATTTTTCGATCGGGACGAATCCGTGCGCGAAGACGCCTCGCTGGAGGCATTGCGCGCGCTCAAGCCCGCTTTCAAGAAAGACGGAACCGTGACCGCCGGCAATGCCCCCGGGGTAAACGATGGCGCTGCCGCGGTGGTGGTGATGTCGGCGGCGAAAGCTGCCTCGTTGGGGCTCACACCCATGGTTCACATCCGCGCCCAGGCCACCAGCGGTATCGATCCTAAATGGGTGATGCTCGCTCCCGTTTTGGGAATCCAACGCGTGCTGGCGAAAGCGGGCTGGTCAAAGGAGGAGCCGGATCTTTACGAATTGAACGAGGCGTTCTCCGTGCAGGCTCTGGGCGTGATGAAGGAAGTTGGCCTGGATGCGGCAAAAGTAAATGTGAACGGTGGAGCGGTCGCGATCGGACATCCCATCGGCGCCAGCGGCGCGCGCGTTCTGGTGGCGCTGATTTATGAAATGATGCGCCGCGATGTGCATAAGGGAGTCGCAGCCCTCTGTCTCGGAGGTGGTAATTCCGTCGCCATGGCGCGTGGAACGCGCTAGCGCGATGGCAATCATTAGCAGGACTTAATGTTCCGCATAGGCAAGGCGACCGTTCAGCCTTGCTATACTCGCGGCACCGGATCAACTGGAGCCGCGATGCTTTTTAAGGCACTGAGTGCGGCGGTGTACGGCATCGACGCTCACATCATCGATGTGGAAGTCGACTACTCCGGCGTCAAGACCCTGGAAGACTGGTTTCACACCGTGGGCCTGCCGGACGCTGCGGTGCGTGAGAGCCGCGACGGGTTCGCTCTGCTATCAAGAACTCTGGCTTCAACATTCCACCCACGCAGATTACGATCAACCTGGCTCCCGCCGATCTCAAGAAAGAAGGATCGGGTTTTGACCTGCCGATGGCCATCGGCATTCTCGGCGCTTACGGAGCGCTGGCAGTTGAAAGACCTCGGACAATTCCTGCTGGTGGGTGAACTGGGGCTCGATGGGACACTGCGCGGCGTTCCTGGTGTGCTGCCCATTGCGGTTGCCGCGCGTGCGCGCGGCATCGCCAATCTTCTCGTCCCGGAGCGCAATGCTGCCGAGGCCGCGGTGGTTGAGGGCTTGAATGTTTATCCGGTCCGTACTCTGACCCAGGTACGCGAGCTGCTGAACGCCGCCGCCAACGGCGGCATCCATGCCCAGCCGATTCGTGTGGACTCGCATCATCTTCTGGGCGAGCAGCATAACTTCGCGCTCGACTTCAAAGATGTTCGCGGGCAACAGACGGCCAAGCGCGCCCTGGAGGTTTCCGCTGCCGGCGGTCACAACATCCTCATGATCGGTCCGCCTGGCTCCGGCAAAACCATGTTGGCCAAGCGGCTGCCGTCGATCCTCGCGCCGCTCCGCCTGGAAGAGGCGCTCGAGACCACCAAGATTCATTCGGTTGCCGGCGTGCTCGACGCCGACGCAGGATTGGTCACGCAGCGTCCCTTTCGCTCGCCGCATCACTCCATCTCTGACGCGGGCTCATTGGGGGCGGAAGTATTCCACGTCCGGGCGAAGTATCGCTGGCGCACAATGGCGTGTTGTTTCTGGATGAGCTTCCTGAATTTCCCCGGAACGTGCTGGAAGTGATGCGCCAACCGCTCGAGGATGGAACCGTCACCATCTCCCGCGCCTCGATGTCGCTCAGCTTTCCCGCCCGCTTCATGCTTGCGGCGGCGATGAATCCCTGTCCGTGCGGTTACTTCAACGATAAATCGCACGAGTGTTTGTGTACGCCGCCCATGATGCAGCGCTACATCTCAAAAATCTCCGGCCCGCTTCTGGACCGCATCGACATCCATATTGAGGTTCCTGCGGTGCAGTACCGTGAGCTTCGTTCCGGCGCCGCCAGCGAGGGCTCGGCGGAAATCCGCGCCCGCGTGCTGGCGGCGCGGGAGCGGCAGCACCAGCGTTTCAAATCCGAGCGCATTTACACCAATGCGCAGATGCACACCCGGCAGATCCGCACCTACTGTGAGCTCTCGCCGGAGGCGGAGCGCCTGCTTGAGCGCGCCATGCAACAGCAGGGCCTGAGCGCGCGCGCCCACGACCGGATACTGAAGGTCGCTCGCACCATTGCAGATCTCGATGCCCAGCCTGGGATCACAGTGGGCCACATCGCGGAAGCCATCCAATACCGCACGCTAGACCGCAGCTTCTGGAGTTAACCTCAGTGAGTCTCCCTTCAGACAGCTGAAGCAGCAAGTAAGGAGGATTCTTTCAGCGCTCGGACGCCTCCTGGGAGCCCACTCTACCCTTTGTCATTCCGAGAGTCGTGACTTTGATCCGTGTTTTTTGCACCCGACTGTTCTTCAATCAACGAGCGCGCGTCCTCAGCAGCTATCAGCAAGAGAGTAGCGCGCAGTGAACCCGGCGATGCTTGTTGGCAGATCGCTCTAGCTTTCCGGCCACAGACCACAGTATCCGCGAGCGAAGCCGAGGGACCTGCGGTGCGCCTCTTCCCACGC
Organism: uncultured Acidobacteriaceae bacterium; assembly: GCA_963746595.1. Classification (GTDB taxonomy): domain Bacteria; phylum Acidobacteriota; class Terriglobia; order Terriglobales; family Acidobacteriaceae; genus PALSA-350. The sequence goes on along the minus strand of CAVVBS010000001.1, from coordinate 186,324 downwards.
AACTGCGCAATGCGTCGATCGGGGCACCCAAGGTTCGCTGACAATTGAAACTCTCAAACAAGTTTTTCCAATCTTCGCAGCGAAGGAACCCGCTTACGACTTCCTCTTGCCGTCTACCCACATCCTGCTCAACGCCCCCGCTTGTCCGCTGACCGGGTCTGATGCAGGGAAGGGAAGTTGCTTCATGCGCGCCAGTGCTGCCGGCGATGGCTCACTGCGGCAGATATCCCAACTCTGATCCAGCGGATAGGCTCCCACGACCAGAAAATCGGAGCTGGCTTCGAGGCAGCAGTGGCCCGTGCCGGTTGGCAGTACCGCGACATCTCCCGCCAGTACCACAACCTCGTGGCCGTTCTCGCCTCCCAGCATCAGCCGAGCGCGACCGCCGGCGAAGCCGAGAACCTCGTGAGCGGTGGAATGATAGTGATGAAAGTTATACACACCATTCCGCCACTGCGGGGGCCATCCGTTCTGACGGAATTCGACCTCCATTTGCGAAGCCAATTCTTCGGCAGGTCCATCAGCCACTGCGTGATAAATCAAAACCGGAAGATCCGGATTGTTGGGCATCCAGCCATTACGCGACAGCCGCAGTACCTCTGGCGAGGGAACCGATTTGCCTTTCCCAATCATGCCTGCAAATAAAGATCCAGCGGGCGTCAAGCCGAGTGTGCCAATCATGGCGTTGAAACGCCGGCGATCAATGGTACTCATGAACACTTAGATGCTCGTGTTTGAGAAACGCGTCTACACCCGAGTCAGCTCTTCAATAAGTTTCTGATGCGGCGGGTAAGTAGCGAATCAGTTCCGCCCGCACAGCCAACTCGAAATCAGCAAAATCGAATCCCGGCGCTACCGTGCAACCCACAAGCGCAAACCCCGCACCATCTTTCACCCGCGAGGCAAACCAGCACCCTGCCTTCACCACTGCCTGAAAAACCTCGTCAGAACCAGCACCCAAGTGCAACTCGGAATAATTCCCCTCAGGGTCGATTACATAAACGACCAACGAGCTCCCGGTATAAAAATGCCACACCTCATCCGACGCAATGCGGTGGAACGCGGAAAAATTTCCCTCATCGAGCAAAAAGTAAATCGCCGTCGATGCAGATCGGTCTCCCTGGTAGCTGGAAGGCAAGGCACTGCGAACAATGGTGAGGTCGGACTTATAAGTGGCGCGGTAGTATCCACCCTCAGGGTGAGGGCTCAGGTCCAGGTGGTTAATCCAGTACTGCGCATCCTTGTCCAAAGAAGAAATCCTAGTGCCGCGCCGGCTCCGCGGCCGACGCCTCCGCCCGTTGCCGCAAAGCATGGACCACGACGCGCAGCATTTCTTCCTCCGGAGCGCGTTTGCCCGTCCAGATTTCAAACTGGCGCGCGCCCTGCTGCACAAACATCTCTACGCCGGTCACCGCGGGAATTCCTTTTTGCCGAGCCATGCGCAGGAACGGAGTATCCACGGGGTTGTAAACCAGGTCGAAGACCAAACGCGCGTTGATCTCTTTCGCTTCCAGAATGTGCTGTGGCTTAACCCCGTGCATGCCGACGGCGGTCGCGTTCACGATGACGTCGAAGTTGGTCTTGGCGACCAGCTCGCGGCGAATGGTTTTGGCTTTGGCTTCACGCGCCAGCTTCTGCGCCGTCTGCGGAGTACGATTCAGAATCAAAACCTCGGCTCCCTTATCGACCAGGCCGAAGACCGCCGCCCTTGCTGCGCCACCCGCCCCTAATACCAGGACCTTTGCGCCGGCCAGCGAAATTCGCTTTTCCAGCGGACGCAGGATGCCTCCTACATCGGTGTTGAAGCCGTAAAGCTTTCCATCGTGCGCGCGAACGATGGTGTTGCAGGCGCCAATCTGCGCCGAGATCGGGTCCATGTTTTCCAGATGCTTCAGCACCTCCTGCTTGAGCGGCATGGTCACGCTCAAGCCGGAGAGCGGCAGCTCGCGAACCAGCGTCAGCAGGTCACTCAGCTTGCTGGTTTGCAACGCGAGGTAGACCGCGTTCACCGTTTCGCGGTGAAAGGCCGTGTTCATCATCAGCGGGGAGAGCGAGTGCTTGATGGGGTTGCCCGCCACACCGTAGACCCGCGTCGCCGCATCGATCTGGCTAATCCGATACGTGTCAGTGAGTGTGCGTGCGGCAATCTGTCCCGGAGCCGTCTCTTCGCCCTGGGTGGCGGCGGCAAAGGTGAAGACGCTGCCCGCGCGAATGGCCAGCACCCGGCTGATGATTCCCTGGTCGCCCATGCACAGGCCGACCATGTTGGCCATGTCGCCGGTGCGTTCCAGAAAGTGCATCATCACCACGTTGTCGGCGAGCGACTTGGCGGTGGATACGATCTTGATGAACTCTGGTTCGTAGGGCCGGATACGTTCGAAGATGCCATCCAGATCCTTGGTGGACTGATAGTCGTGGTACGAGACCATGAGGGCCACGCCACGCGTGCGCAGCTTCTCCAGGTCAGACGCCTTGATGGCTTCGGCCGTCTCCAACTCCAGATCGATCAGATGGAAGCCCGAAGCGCTGGCCTTCTGCAGCACCTCCAGTTCAGCGGCAATCGCGCCCTTGAACTTTCCCCCGTTGGCGGCGCGGCGGCAGGTGGCGATTGCCGTTACCACGGTGTTTTCCGCGAGAAACTCTTTCAACTTTGGGTAACGCGAGGAGAGGCTTTTCCAGGTAATCCAGGCGGAATTCCAAAAAAGGGCTGTCGCGCATGGCCTCGGTGGCGCGATCCACCATCTCGCCGGCAGTGGAACCGATGATCGCCACGCACACTTTGCCCATACGGGAGCGCAAGTAGTGCTGCGACAGAGATGGAGCGGCAGAGTTCATGGTGACAATCTGGACATCTTAATGCATTTTCAGTACTTCGCTGAACCCGGCTGGGCAGCGCAGTAGTGAAAATGCTCTAGCATGCGCTCCTCTTTATACAGCACAAGTGAGAACGCTGTACCGGCCATACCCCGCCGGATGCAAGGACCGTATCCCATGCCCTGGAATAGGTTACAGGGCTGGGGTACCCTTGGGATGGGTAAGGAGCAACCTTGAATCATCTATCGACTGAGGAAACGGCCGGGTTACATCCCTGGAGTGAACGTGGAGAAATCGATGCGGCTGGACTGGAAAGCTGGGTCCAGGGACGCCTGGCTTGGCAGCGCCGGCAGATCGACCAGCTCCTGGCCGTAGAGGGCCAGAAGACCCTGGAAAATACCCTTCGTCCTTACGACGATGCCGTGGCCACGCTGAGCGCGGCAGGCTCCCTGGCCTCCCTGCTGGACAGCGTGTACCCGGACAAAGCGGTGCGCGACAAAGCCCGGGAACTGACGCAAGCGGTGGCCGAAGCGGCCACCGCCCTGTCCCTCAATCAGGAGGTCTACCGCGCCCTCGTGGCCGTGGATATGACCAGCGCTGACCCGGCGACCGCGCACTACGTGAGCCAGACGCTCTTGAACTACCGGCTGGCCGGCGTAGATAAAGATGAAGCGACGCGCGCCCAGCTGCGCCAGCTCTCCGACCAGGCGACAGAGATATCGCTCACCTTTGCCAAGAATGTGCAGGAGAACGTCAACCGGGTGGAGGTGCGGGACGCCTCCGAACTCGACGGGCCTGCCCGGAAGACTACATCCGTAACCATCCTGCCGGACGCCCAGGGCGTCATCACGCTCACCACCGACTATCCCGATATGCAGCCGGTGATGACCTTTGCCGCGCAGCGCGGATCTGCGCCTGCGCATGTTCCGCGCCTACAACACCCGCGCTTACCCGGCTAACCGGCCGCTGTTGCTTGATCTGCTCGCGGTGCGGCAGGAGATTGCCTCCATCCTCGGCTTTGCCTCCTGGGCCGATCTGGCGACCGCCAACCAGATGATGGGATCGGCCGCCAACCTGAAGAAGTTTATCGGCGAGCTGGAGCAGGCTTCGCGCGCCGGAGCCGAGCGGGAATACGAGATGGTGCTCGCCTTTGCCCGCAAGCAACAGCCCGGACTGGCGGCGCTCAAGAGCAGCGACCGCGGCTATTGGTATGAGCAGTACCGCCGCGAAGCCTTCGACTTCGACTCCCAATCTGTCCGTCCCTACTTTCCTTATGACGCGGTAGAGAAGGGCATACTCGAAACCGCGGCGCGGCTCTTCCACGTCAGTTTCCAGAGGAACCACGGATGCCGGCGTCTGGCACCCCCAGGTAAGCGCCTGGGACGTCTACGACCGGGGACGGCTGTGCGGCCGCTTCTACCTGGACATGCATCCTCGCGAGGGCAAGGACAAGTGGTTCAGCGCCGCGCCGCTGATTCCCGGGATCGAAGGCCGTCAGCTTCCCGAGGCCGCGCTGATCTGCAACTTCCCCGGCGGCAGAGATCGCACGGATGACCCAGGACTGATGCAATACAGCGACGTCGTCACCTTCTTCCACGAGTTCGGCCACCTGATGCATGCCATTCTCGGCGGCCATCAGCAATGGGCGGGCGTGAGCGGCATCGCCACCGAAGGCGACTTTGTCGAAGTGCCCTCGCAGATGCTGGAAGAGTTCTTCCACGACGCCAAGCTCCTCGCGTCCTTCGCCCGCCACTACCAGACCGGCGAGCCGATCCCGGAGGCTCTGGTCGAACGGATGAATCGGGCCAGCGCCTTTGGCAGAGCCGATGGAGTGCGCACCCAGCTCTTCTACACCAGCTACTCCCTCGATGTGCACAACCGGCCGGCCCAGGAGCTGGATCCCGATGCGATGCTCGAGCAGGGCTACAAGCGCATGTTGCCCTACGAGTGGGTCGACGGCAATCGCATGTATGCCAGCTTTACCCACCTCATCGGCTACTCATCGAACTACTACACCTACATGTTCGACAAGGTGATTGCGCTCGACTTCTTCGGCCAGTTCGATCGCGCCAATCTGCTGGAGGGGCCTACGGCGATGCGCTACCGCCAGGCCATTCTCGAGCCGGGCGGATCCAAGCCGGGCACGCAGCTGATCGAGGATTTTCTCGGCCGCGAACAGAAGATGGATGCCTTTGCCCAGTGGGTGGGCGAGGAATTCGCCGGCTCCTCCAACGATTAACGATCAGAAGGAGACGAGCGATGGCGTCGGCGATTCTGCGTAAGGCATGGCAGGGCAAGTGGGCGGTGGTGACCGGCGCCAGCGCCGGCATCGGCGAAGCGATCGCGGTCGAGTTGGCGGAGGCTGGGGTGAACCTGGTGCTGACCGCCCGCCGCCGCGAGCGGCTCGACCTGCTGGCGGAGCGGCTGCGCACGCAGCATGGGATTCAGACGCAGGTGATCGTTGCCGATCTTACCCAGCCCCAAGCGCCGCAGCAGATCTTCGATGCCACCGAGGGAGCCGGCCTGCAGGTGGATGTTCTGGTCAACAACGCCGGCTTCGGGGAGTATGGCGAGTTTCTGCGCTCCAACCTGGAGATGCAGGTGAGCATGGTGCAGGTGAATTGCGCAGCCGTGGTCCATCTCACCCGGCTGTTCCTGCCCGCGATGGTCGAGCGCCGGCGGGGCTGGCTGATGATTGTGGCCTCGACCGCGTCCTACCAGCCGGTACCGTACCTGGCGACCTACGGAGCGACCAAGGCCTTCGATCGCATGCTGGCCGAAGCCCTGGCCGAAGAAATGAAGCGCCATGGAGTGCACGTGAGCGCCCTCTGTCCCGGACCGACAGAATCGGAGTTCAGCCAGGTAGCCGGCGCGCGCACGGGGGACATGCGGAGACTTCAATCGGCGGCGGAGGTGGCACGGCGCGGGTTGGAGGGGCTGGCCGAGGGGAAACATTGGGTCATTCCCTACCTCGCTGGGCGCTTGCAGGTCTTTGCCCAGCGATTCGTTCCGCGTCGGGTGGTGACTGGCGCAGTCGAGCGATTGTTCCGGCCGGCAGGCCTCAAATAACCCGGGGCGATGCCATTAAAATTTTTTTAAGAAGCAGGACAACTTTGATTCTGAAGTTGCATCTGAGTAGGTAACGACAGAGGCTACTTCAACCTTTTCCAACCTAGGCAGTTGTTTACCCCATTGAAGCTCCGCCTCGGCGAGCTCTCCTCAAATAAATCCCTGATTGCCCCTCCCTAACAGGCCTCTTGAACGGGCCCGCCGGAAGGCGGGCCCATGTACTTTTCAAATGTCAGCGACTCTTGTTTCATCCGGCGCACCTAACGGTCAACGGGTCAAACCGCACGCCACGTGTCCGCCACCCTCCGGGACGACATAATATAGCGGGGATGACACCTTCCAAGCCTAACCGCACCGCGCTTCGCAGGGGGGACGGCCTTTCGGGTCGGCGAGGCCCCGCGTTGGAGTTCCTCCGCGCACCGGACTGGGCAGGACAGAGATCCAGCTTGCCTGGCTCATTCATGGATTCAGTACCCGTATCGGCGGGAGAACAACCGTCTACCAACCCGGAGAAACCGGGAAATTCGACCTCAATCTGGGTTTTACCGATTCTGATGACCGGAAGATCGTGGCTGCAAATCGGGAGTCGTTTGTCAGCGCGGTAGCTGAAGGCAAGGACATCCTGGGCTTGGTTACGCTGCGCCAGATCCACTCCTCGCTCATCCGGAGAGTCCAGGCGAAAGACGTGCAAGGGTACGAGATGTCCGCAGCTGCTCAAGGGCGATGGCCTGATGACCGACGAGCCGGGGGTCTTACTGGGCATCCAAACTGCGGATTGCATCCCCGTGCTTGTGGCGGATCGGAAGCAGCGGGCGGTCGCGGCCTTTCATGCGGGGTGGCGCGGCACCCTGGCGCGCATCGTGGAAAACGGAGTGGGGCGCATGCGGCTGGAGTTTGGCTCCCGGCCAGAAGATCTGATCGCTTCCATCGGGCCGGGCATAGGGCAGTGCTGCTATGCCGTCGGGGAAGAAGTGCAGCAGCAATTCGAATCGCAATTTGCCTACGCGTCCGAGCTCTTCCGCGAGGTATACGACTCCGACCAGATCAGGAATAAATACCCCATGCTCTTTCTCACCGCCCGTGCTCCTGGGCATAGCGCCAATCGGGCCCGGCATGCATCTGGATCTGGCGGAAGCGAACCGGCGGCAGCTGCTCGCCGCCGGGGTCAAAGAGTCGGCCATCTTTATGACCGGGCAGTGCACCGGCTGCCACACGGATCGCTTCTTCTCCCATCGCATCGAACGGGGATTTACCGGGCGGATGATGAGCGTGATTGGCATCGCCCGTGGCGGGTCTACAGTAAGAATTTCTACGCGGCCGAGTGTCCTTCTCCGTTGCCGGGCTTGGTCTCATCTGGTCCGGGCCGTTCCCTTGGGGTTGACCAGGTCGCGCAATTCCTTGCTGGGTTTGAAATAGGGAACTCGCTTGGCGGGGACGTCCACTTTGGCCCCGGTTTTTGGGTTGCGCCCGGTCCTGGGCTTGCGCTGGCGGATGCGGAAGCTGCCGAAACCGCGGATTTCGATCTTGTCGCCGGTACGCAATGCGTGAATCACGGAATCGAAAATGGTATCCACGATCATTTCCCCATCCCGGCGCGTCAGATCGCCCAGCTGGGTCACTTCCTCAACGAGGTCTGCTTTGGTCATGGTCCTATCTTCCTCAAAATATAAAGGTAACCCGTGTCAGCTATAGTAGATGCAGCAACTTGATGGTACATCGGAAACAATTGCAACTACGCTTTGCCTGTGGATCGTAGCCGCCTGATATCCAATTCCTCTCCTTTTCGTCAAAAATTAAGTTGGCGCGATGAGATTTCGTCTCGATTTCGGGCGTTATTCCTTGTATGAGTTACAGATGCACCAGTTTGCAGCAGAGTAGCGTAGAATTTACAGCGTATCAATGGAACTACGTTGGAACGACCTTTAATCAGCATCGTTATTCCCGCTTACAACGAAAGCGCCCGCATCGGCAAAGCTTTGGGCGAGGTTCTGCGCTGCGTCCATGAGCGCAATTGGCATGCCGAGATCCTGGTCGTTAACGACGGCTCCACTGACCACACTGCCGCCATCGTGCAGGAATTGGCTGAGCTGCATCCCGAGGTACGGCTGCTGAGCAATCCCGAGAATCGGGGAAAAGGCTTCAGTGTGCGCCATGGCGTGCTGCACGCCGTCGGCGACATGGTGATGTTCACCGATGCCGATCTGTCAGCCCCGATGGAAGAAGCTGAGCGGCTGTTTGAGGCGCTGCGCGACGGCGCCGACATTGCCATCGGTTCCCGCTGGCTGGAGCGCAAGCGGCAGACCCTGAAGCAGCCCCTCTACCGCCAGTTTTTTGGGCGATGCTTCAATGCCATTACACGCCTTGTCATGGGATTGCCCTTTGCCGATACGCAATGCGGGTTCAAAGCCTTGCACCGGCCGGTGGCCCAGACCATCTTTCAATTGCAACGCATCGAGCGTTGGGGCTTTGATCCGGAGCTTCTGTTTATCGCATTAAAGCGGGGCTACACGGTTCGCGAAGTCCCCGTTACCTGGGGACACGACGAACGCTCACGCCTCAGCTACCTCAAGGATGGGGTGAAGATGTTGGAAGAAATTGCCTACATCCGTTGGGAAGCCTTCGCGGGTGCATACGACCGGCGGGTTGCGGAGTGCACGCCCGAGTGGCCGGTCGTTAAAAGCTAGCTCCTTCTCCTCAAAAACCTTATAAGGCAAGGGAACCGGGAAGAATATCCGCCGTCTCCGCTTGCAACTTCCGTGACTTCACTGCAACGCGAATTTGCATTTCGCTGGTTTGCTCCATCACCATCGTTTCCGAACAGGTCCCGCAGAGCCAAAAGTGTTGCAGGCGGCGAGCCCGGCCGCCTGGGGCAGGCACGGGCGTGTGTGAGTCCGGCAAATCAAAGACGAAGATTCTACCCTCGCGAAGATAATGAAGCGGTTTGCCACAACTTGGATTAGCACATTGATTAACCATGAAACTCCCCATTGGTAAGAGCGGATAAACGACAAAGGGTTTCCTCCCAACGGCCAGGATCCCGTGTGCGAGAATAAGCAGTTCCCATGCCCATACTGCGCTCGATTCTGATCGCGCTCTCCCGCAATTCGTCGTTACGCAACTTCGCCGAGAATTCTACTCTTGGTGGGCGGATGTCTGCCCGCTTCGTTGCCGGCAGGAGTGTCGAAGAAGTACTGGCCGCGGCCACGGCAGTGAACAGCCATGGGATGTCGACCACGCTCGATAGCCTGGGAGAAAACGTGCATTCTCCCCAGGAGGCGAAGGAGGCGGCCGATGTATATCACCGCCTGCTTGACTCCATCGAGCAGCGCCAACTGGATGCCAACGTAAGCGTAAAACTTACCCAGATGGGCATGGATCTCGACCCCGAACTGGCCTTTGCGACGGTTGCTGCTCTGGTCAAACATGCAGTGGCGGCCAACACCTTCGTACGCATCGACATGGAGGGTTCCGAATACACCCAGGCCACCATCGACCTGGTATGCAAGCTGCATGCCATCGAAGAAAACCGTGGCCGCGTGGGCGTGGTCATTCAGGCTTACCTCTACCGCAGTGGAGCGGACATCGACCGCTTGCTGGCCCAGGGGATTCGTATACGGCTATGCAAGGGGGCTTACCAGGAGCCGCCTAATCTGGCTTTTCCTGACAAGGCCGACGTCGACCGGAACTTCGTAAGGCTGATGCAGGTTTTGCTCCCCAGCGGGGTGTACCACGGCATTGCCACGCACGACGAAAAGATGATCGAGGCCACCTGCCGCTTCGCGAAAGAGCGCGGCATCGAGCCCGATCGGTTTGAATTTCAGATGCTGTACGGCGTGCGCCGCGATCTGCAGCGGTCTCTGGTCGCGAAGGGGTATCGCGTGCGGGTTTATATTCCTTTTGGGACCGAGTGGTATCCCTATTTCATGCGCCGCCTTGCGGAACGGCCGGCCAACCTGCTCTTCATGGCCCGAAATTTCTTCCGCAAATAATCGTCTGTGCTACAAACAGTCGTCTAATGTGTAAACCGGCACTGACACAGGAGAGAGCAAGTTGAAGACCAAGAACGCACTAAAGCAGGCAGAACTCATTCTCAAGCTATACGAGATTCGCCGGGAGACAGCGCTGCGGACGTCGCGCGACTATGTTGGTGGTGAGTTCCAGCCCAAGTCAGTGGATGAGTTTGTGAACCTGGTTAAGGACGGTGGTAAGCCGAGTGGGCACATACTGCAGGTCTACGGATATTGGGACATGGTCGCCGCTTTCGTGGTGCATGGGGCGCTCGACGAGTCGCTGATTTTGGACACCTGCCAGGAGATGTACTTCCAATTCGAAAAGATCCAGCCTTACCTGGCGGGCTTTCGTCAAAAGATGAACCTGCCGGAGTTTCTCAAGAGCATGGAAGCCGTGGTCGCAGGCGCTCAGGAGAGACAGGCCCGAGCCGCCACCAAAGCCAAGAGTCCCAAGCAAGCCGCGAAGGGCAATAAACAATTGACTGAAGCCGAGGACGGCTCGCTACCCGACGCAGAACCCTCTGTTGGGGGTCGCTGACGATCTGCAAGGCGCGCAAGTTCTCTCAGTGACTATTTTCCAGCGCCAGCACCGCGAATCCAGTCGCGGCATCGCTCATAAACCGGCCGATATCTGTCGCAGGATCGCGCTTCTTGTTCAGTGACCAGGCGGACCAGTTCCCCTGCTCCCGGCTCTGATTCTGTGCCAGCCAGACCAGCCCGCGCTTCGCTGGGGCATGCCCTACGCCTGATTGTTCCAGCGCCAGGACCGTCAGGCCGGTAGCCAATCCGTCGCTCTTGGTTTCCTCGGGAGTATCGTCTTTTCTCTTCCACGTACCCATATCGCTCAGGCTCCAACCCCCGTCGGGCTGCTGCTTGGAAACGAGCTCCGCCACCAGGGCAGCGCGCTCCTTCTCGTTCAACAGCCCAGGCAGCTTAGCGGAAGCCCACAACAGATAGACCTTGTTCAGCAAGGGCTGCGAAGCATACTCCTTGCGCAGAAAGCCGCGCAGCAGCCGCAAATTCTCCTGGATTTTCGGGTCGTTGCGATAGTCGTCCGGAGCTCTCCCCACCGCGATTGCCGCCAGTGTGGCGCCACAATACTGGGACTCGCTCGATTCCCAGGGAGCCAGGTGGAAGTTCTGCCAGCCCCACGCGCCGGCCTGGTCGCCAGACTTGATTTGCAGTGCCCACATATTGTCAAAGGCACTGCGCGTGATGTCGGTGAGATGGTTCTTTCGTTGGTCGTAAGACGCCAAAATAAGAGTATTAATCACCGATTCAGTAGACCGCGAGTCTGCTGCCAAGGTGGGCCCGGTTGGGCTATTGGCATAAAAGGGCTGAACCTGGTTCCACAAGGTGACCCGCCGTAGCACGTTGTTCAGCAGGATGTGCTCCTGCTCGGTGGGAGCATCTTCACCCAAGGCGGGCCGCAGGCTGGATCGCGAGAGCGCGTAGGGCACTACGGTGTGGCACGAAACACAAACCGTCTTATGATCTCGCTCTGCCGCAGGCCAACCCTGCCACCATACCTCACGGCTGTCGAGGTAGTGAGCGGCGGCCGCCTGGTTCCATGTCGTGGGCGATGCGCTGGATGAGTCGTTGGCAGCACTGGCAGGTGAGGCGGCGTAAGCGGTTGCGGCCAGCAAGGGAGTGGCAAAGATGATGGCGAACAGGCGGGCGAATTTCACGCGTGCACATCTCCTTTACAGGCGGCTGAAGATAAAAAGAGCATCTCCCCAAAGATGAAGAGAACCTGCACTGCATGCACCAGAAAAAATAGAGGAGAGAGACTTGACAGTAGCCTACCACAGGGTTTTTGGTGCCTTCGAGTCCTTTATCCTTCGCTCGGCCCGCGCCGCGACTCGATCTCTTCCATCAGCTCGGCGACCCCAGTCTTGCGCTCGTCGCCGAGTTCGCGCAGTCCCTCAATAACTCCGAGCCTGTCCTCAACGGAACGGTTCTGGTTGAACTTCTGCTTGCCTTCGAGGCGAAGAATGCGAAATTCGAAACCCACAATCGCCTTCAGCTGGGAGTCGATATACACCGCGGGCGCATCCGTCACCTGCCACGGAGCAGGGAACGAAGCCTCATGCCGCTTGGTCAGCTCCGTGACCATATTCCTTAGCCACTCCGGATCCTCGTAAAAGGTCAAGTGCCCATAGGCATGAATGGCCGCGTAGTTCCAGGTCGGCACTACTCTGCCTGTCTCCTGTTTGGCGGGATACCAGTTAGGAGTCACATAGGTGTCGAGACCGAGGAAGATGATGAGAGCCTCAGCATTGGTGTCAGTTTCGCGCCACTGCAGGTTGGCGCGCGACACATGTCCGGTCAGAGTCCCGTATACACCCTTGGTCTCATTCAGCAGCAACGGCAGATGGGTGGCTACCAGCCCCTGGGTCGTCATGGTGACCAGGGTCGCCAGCTCGCTTTGTTTCATGGCCGCATGAAGCAGCGCGAGGTCGGTTACCTCAAAGGCTTTGGGAGTGTACATACGCGCCTCCGCTTACCTGTCTTATACCATTTAGACTTCTTCAGAGGGCTTCATGGCTTCGTCATCGACTAACAAGCACGCGAGTACCGGGGCATCAGCGACACAGCCGCCCATTCCTGAACCGTCATATGCGGAGCGCGCGCGCACGCTGTTGCATTTGGGCCGTGTCGGCAGCCTTTCAACACTTTCCCGTAAGTGTCCGGGCTTTCCCTTCGGCTCTTTGATGCCCTATGCCCTGGACAGCACAGGACGGCCAGTCTTCCTGATCAGCACCATGGCCATGCACACGCAAAATCTGCAACAGGATGGCCGCGCCAGCCTGCTGGTCACGCAGCCCGAAGCGAGCGGCGATCCCCTGGGGGCCGGCCGAGTCACCCTGGTGGGCAACGTCGCACTGATCGCTGCGGCCGAACGGGAGGAAGCACGCCGTCTCTATCTGGAACGTCACCAAAACAGCAAGTACTGGGTAGATTTCGATGATTTCTCCTTCTTCGCTATGGACATGGTCGATGTTTACTACGTCGGCGGCTTCGGGGTGATGGGATGGATCACCGCGCAGGAGTATAGCCAGGCGCAACCAGATCCGCTGGCGGATGCGGCTGCCGGCATCCTGCAACACATGAATGCCGATCATCAGGATGCGCTTATCCTGCTGGCACGTGTCCATGCCGGGATCGAAGCCCAGGAGGCGGTGATGACTTCGGTGGATCGCCTCGGTTTCCACGTGCGCATAAAGACAGAAGAGGGCATGAAAGGCGCACGCATAGCCTTCCTCAGCGAAGTGAGCACACCCGTAGAAACCAGGAAGGTGCTGGTTGAAATGGTGCAGCAGGCGCGTCGCTTGTGAGCACGCTCTATCGCCCCGAACTGCTCTATTCCCAGGGACAGTTCGCGTGAGGGCGCGAGTCTCTTGGTCAGCCCAGCTGGAAGTGTCTCAGCGGCTGATACAAAACCCTCCGCCGCCGTTGTCAATTTGCCGGGGAAAGCACTGTTTCCCGGGTTTGTGAATGCTCATTCTCACACCTTTCAGCGCCTGATCCGGGGCAAGTCGGAGTCCAGGGTGACGAGCGGCCGCGACTTCTGGTCATGGCGCGGGACGATGTACCATGCCGCCGCACAGCTTGATCCTCAGGATGTCTACGACGTAGCGCGCATGGCATTTCTGGAAATGCTGCTGAGTGGGACCACCACCGTGGGCGAGTTCCACTATCTGCACAATGCTCCCGGCGGCCGGCCTTATGACGATCCAAACCTGTTGAGCAAGCAGGTGATCGCAGCCGCCCAATCGGTAGGGATACGCATCGTTTTATTGCGCTCGGCCTACTTGCGCTCGGGATATGAACTTCCGCCGGATCCGGGCCAGATCCGCTTCTTCGAGTCTGGCTCGCAGTTTCTCGACAACATAGAGGCGCTTAGGAAAGAGTATCCCGCCGATTCCCCCGACGTACGCTTCGGTGTAGCGCCCCATAGCCTGCGCGCCGTGCCGCTGCGCGAGCTTAAAGAGATTGCTGCGTGGGCCCGCGAGCGGAAGCTGCCGCTCCACATGCACGTTGCGGAGCAGATCGGCGAGAATGAAGCCTGCTTGCGCGAGTATGGGTTGACTCCGGTCGCGCTGCTGGGCAGGGAAGGTCTTCTTGCTCCCGGCTTCACTGCGGTGCACGCGATTCATATCACGGCGGATGAGATCGAGCTGCTTGCCCGGGCCAACGCAAGCGTGTGCTCGTGTCCCACGACCGAGCGCAACCTTGGGGATGGCGTGATCGTCGCCGACCAGGTCATGCGCGAGGGCATCCGCATTGCATTCGGGTCGGACAGCCAGGCGCAGATCGATCCGCTGGAAGACGCCCGCGAGCTTGAATACCACTTGCGGCTGGAGCGGCAACAGCGCGCCATCCTGGATCAGATTGGAGATCAGGCCCTGGCCTCGCGTCTCTTTGACTGCGCCACGGTCAACGGGGCCCGTGCGCTCGGCGTCCCCGCCGGCGAATTGACTGGAGGTCTCCCGGCTGACTTCTTCACCGTGGATCTGGATGATGTGTCGATCGCCGGCAACTCCGGCAACGATCTATTGCCTTTGGCCGTCTTCTCACTCAGCCGGTCCGCCATTCGCGATGTGATGGTGAACGGCCGCTGGGTAGTTCGCGATCAACGGCACCCACTGCAGGAGGAGATTATCGCCAGGTTCAAAGAGCTACACCGCAGACTCTGGGGAAGCAGCTCGAGGGCGAGATGACAGAATTGCTATTGACCACCGCTCAAATACCTTGCTCCGTCGTTCGCAATTGGATTTAGAATAGACTAAACTAAGCAGACTTAGTCCATGAAGAAGACAATACGTACCGTGAATATCCATGAAGCCAAGACGCAGCTTTCAAAGCTAGTCGATCAAGCCTCGAAGGGAGAACCATTCATTATCGCCAAGGCCGGTAAGCCGCTTGTTAGAGTCACCGCGATCGATGCCCCGGCTCCAACCCAGGTGCGGCGCATGGGCTTTATGGCCGGCCAGATTGTCGTTCCAGACGACTTCGACGCGATGGGTCGCTCCGAGATCGAGCGGATTTTCGAAGACAAGGCATGAAACTGCTGCTTGATACGCACTTGCTCCTTTGGGCCGCAGGGGAACCTGACCGGTTGTCGACGGTCGCCCGTAGGCTGATTAAGGATGCGGGGAATGAACTCATATTCAGCGCAGCCAGCTTTTGGGAGATTGCGATCAAGCGGGGGCTTGGCCGCGACGATTTTCAAGTAGATCCTCGATCTCTGCGTTGCGGCCTGCTAGACAACCACTATAGTGAGCTGCTGATCGGCAGCGATCACGCTATCGCGATGGATGCACTGCCTCGCCTTCATAAAGACCCATTCGATCGCATCCTCGTCGCACAGGCGATGGTGGAAGGCATCACGCTGCTGACAACGGATCCCTTGCTGGCGCAGTACGCTGGGCCGGTTCGCCGAGTGTAGTGGAACGCCGGCTGCATAACATCTTTCTGTCGTTGGCGCTCGTCCTATGCCTGCTACGCTTCGCTTATCTGCGCGCTGACTTTCCTAACCACTCGCCCTGGATGATGGACCAAGCGAAGTTTACCGACGAAGGTTGGTGGGCAAACGCAGCGGTCCGGCACTCCCTCATCGGGCACTGGCAAGTCGCGGGGGACTACAATCCCGCGATTGCGGTTCCAGTCTGGCCCGTCTTGCTCACCACGGTTTTTCACCTCACCGGCGTCAGTATCGTGGCCGCGCGTGCGGTAAATGTGTTTTTTTCCGTGGCGACCGTGGGCCTGATTTACCTTCTCGTTCGACGCTATGCCTCGGAGACAGCAGCGGCTATTGCGGCGCTACTGTTGGCCGCCAGTCCCTTCGCATTCGCTTTTGGCCGGCTAGCCACGTTAGACACTATGGTGGACTTCGAGTTCTCCTTGCTGCTGTGGATCGCGTCCTACGCCAACCCACGACGGATCTGGCCATCAGTCCTGCTTGGCATCGTTATCCCCATCATGCTGTTCACCAAGACCACGGCAGTTGTTTTAGTGCCGGCGGCTCTATGGTTGCTATGGATGGCAACGAAGAAAAGATTCCTGTTGTCGACCCTACGGGTGGCTGCCGTGGCAGGCGTAGTGATAGGTATTTACCTGTTCGTGGTCCTACACTCCCGATACGCCGACGACTATCGCTACTTTTTTGACATCAATGCGCTGGCGGATGTCGAATGGGGGCGCACCGCCTTCTTCCTCCGGCAGTTATTGCGTCACTGCATGTGGATCGACCCCATTTTGTATCCGGCCGCGCTGGCCGTGCTTCTGCTGTCGCTGGTTTGGTTGCGGCAGCTATGGAGGAACCCCCTCTTCACCGCATCCTGGATCGCTTTTGCGGGCAACGCCGTCTATATCCTCCGCCGCCAGGATGATTACGCTCCCAGATATTTCCTGGCCATGCTGGTGCCGTTGATCCTGGTCCTGGTGCTTGCCCTGCAGGAACTCAAGACTCGCAACCGCACTCTGGCATCGCTGCTTGCGGTCACCCTTGCGCTTGCCTTGGTGCTCGATACGGCGCACGTCCTCGGATTCTTGAGCCATCGCCAATACCAGTTCTACAACGCAGCACAATCTATCAAGGCCATCGTGAATGCGGACCCGCACGCACACCGCCTGTTGCTTGGTTCGAGTGGCGACCAGTTGTCACTCATGACCGGTGTTCCCTCGATCAATGATGGATACAGCAGCGAAGACCTGGCTCAAAAAGCCTCTCGCTATCAGCCCGGTTGGTACGTGGGCTGGAATGAGCTCGACCAGGACAACGTTGACTCCCTATCCGCTTTCCGCTTGGACAAGGTTGCGACCTTTCGCGTCTTTGACCATGATGAGAGAGACTTGTTGACGCTCTATCGCATGGTTCCCGCGAAGCCCTCTGGAGGCCCTTGAATGATGAAGATTTTACTCGCGATTCTGCTGACCTTGGCGATCGCTGCTCCCGCGACTGCAGCGACCCCGCTCCACGTGATCTTTGACACGGATATGGGCAACGATGTCGACGACGCCTTGGCGCTGGCGATGCTGCATGCCCTCGCTTCCCGAGGCGAAGTGAACCTGCTGGCCGTTACCGTGAGCAAAGACAATCCCTGGGCTGCCGAATACGTCCGCCTGGTCGACGAGTACTATGGCCGAGGCTCGATCCCGGTCGGTATCGTCCACGACGGCAAGGAAAAGCAAGATGGCATGTACGTCCGGCAAGTCTGCGAACTGCATGGCCGTCACCTCGATAAGGCAGCCGTACAAGATGCGGTAGAACTGCTGAGAAAGACGTTGGCCGGCGAAAGCGATGGCGCCGTCACCATGATCCAGGTGGGCTTCTCCACCAATCTGGCCCGGCTGCTCGAGTCCGCGCCCGACCGCTACAGCAAGCTCAACGGGATGGATCTGGTGAAGAAAAAAGTTCGCTTGCTCACCGTGATGGCGGGGAACTTTGCCGAGCCGAAACGCGAGTACAACGTAATGATCGACATTCCCGCCGCAACCAAACTCTTTGCCACCTGGCCAACCGACATCTACATAAGCGGCTTCGAGGTGGGAGCAGCAATTTTGTATCCCGCGGTCAGCATCGAGAACGACTTCCCCAAGGACAATCCCGTTGCGGAAGCATATCGGCTATACGCCAAGATGCCGTACGACCGCCCCAGCTGGGATCTGACCACGGTCCTCTACGATCTGCGGCCCGATCGCGGATATTTTGGTGTCTCCCCACCCGGCGACGTATTGGTTTCGGCGACTGGTACCACCAGCTTCCAACCCAACCCACAAGGAAAGCGATACTTGCTGAAGGTGGATCCGGTACAAAGCGCAAGGGTTCGAGAAGCTTGCGTATGGCTCTCGTCGCAGCCTAAGTAGTACTCAAAAGGACCTGTCTAACTGGAAGAAGATCTTCCTATGGCCCGTCCCGTTGCCGGCGGCTCCGGCAATCTCAAACGGGCCGACCGCGGTCTTAATTACGAGGCCTACCACTCCATCCATGGGCACGGTGGGCTCGTTGGGCACAAAGAAAGTCTTACCAACTTCGTAAGTGGTAACCAGGGAGATGCTGTCTCCCAGGAAGGGAGGCAGCTTAGCCAGCCGGCGAATATATCCGGTCTGGAAAAGATAATACTGATTGGTAATCAGCTCGTTCTCGCCAAAGGCGGAGAGCTGGAGTCCGCCCCCCAGAGAAAATGGAGGGATCCCCGTCTCCTCGTAGCCCAGGGTCGTTCCCCCGGAAGCAGTCAAATAGGCTGAGGACTTCGCGTTGATGGGAAAGAGAAAGCGGGTCCGAAGTTCGGTGACAGGGAACGGCTTAGTAGTTCCTGTATTGGCGTCCCACCATTCTCCGCGGTAGGTTGCGGCCATGCCGCGCATTGGCAGGACGTTATCATCGGTAAGGTCGAGGTTATAGTGAAGCCGGGTAACTCCGATACGCCCCGACTGAACGGGGTAGATGACCGTATCTCCAATCACCGGAGAATATCTTTGATATGCCGATTGATAGCCTAAACGGACTTCCGCGACGTTGCCGAAGGTGTACCCGACATCAAGGGCTCCGCCAAACTGGCGCTTACGATACTGCGAGTCGATGTGATTGTCATAGTAGAAATAAAATTTGTTGGTATAGAGGGCGACCTGTGGAGCGATGAAAAAGTGGGTCGTGGCTGAGAAGGGATGATAGTACTCCGACTGCAACTCATAGAGTGAACCCACGATCACGTCGTTGCGCAGCTCTGAGCCAAAGCTGCCAAAGTCCAGGAAGGTAATACGCGCCCCTGCGCTGAAGAGGACCTCGTTGTAGTTGGTTCCATCGATGATGATCAATGGACGCACGATGGGCGGTGAGTAAGGCTTCTCTTCCACGGAGACCAGCAGGCCAGGCTGCCCACCCTTTTCCGTCATGCTGTAGTTCAGCGTAGCAAAACGTCCACTGCCTGCGATCCTGGTGAATTGCTGCTCCAGGTTCACGGTATCGACTGGTTTACCCACATCCGGGTTGAGTCTTTTTTGTATCTTGTTCTCGAAAGCGGGTGTAGTGCCCGTCACCTCCACGAATTGAGGAACGGGGGTCTCTACTGTGCGGCCTTCGCGCCGGGCAATGTATTGTTTCCAGGTCGCATCATCCACAGCAAGCTTGCTCAGGATGTTTTGTTTGCTCTCAGCCGCTTCATAACCCGCTCGGACGATCTCTGCCGCCTTGTCATAATCGAGCGCCGTGTACTTATCCAGGGGCACCGTGACCAGAACGTCCGCCATCTGCATGCTCTTGAGTTCGTTGGCGGCGATCATCACGCTCAATGACTGGCTTAGAACAGAAAAAGTGCTGAGCGGTTGTTTCGGGTTGAAGCTAGCCGTTTGTAGATAGACCGCGACCGTGAGCTGGGCGCCCATATTCTGCGCAACGTCGACCGGCAAGTTATTGAGCAAGCCGCCGTCAGCGTACAACTGGTTGCCGGAGTGCACCGGGGTAAAGATCCCGGGCAGGGACATGGTGGCTCGCAGCGCCAGAGACAGCGAGCCATCATGAAAGACGTGTTGCTTGCTCGTGGTCAGGTCGGTTGCGACACAGGCAAAAGGGGTGGGCAGGTCGTTAAAACTTTTGATCTGGGAGTAGGGAAGCGCCACGTGATCGAGGATGAAGCTCACCTGCTGGCCGGCGTTAAAACCTTCAGGTAGCTTAATGCCTTTGCGCAGCCCGAACTCCAGGCGGGTCGGAAACTCGACAGCATCCTCTTTACGCCGGTAGGACAAGTCTCGGAATGGCAGTTGGCCGCTGAGTGTCTGGTCCCAGTCCACGTTCTGGATCAGCTGTTGAATCTCATCGGGAGTCCGGCCCGTCGCATAGATGCCGCCGACCAGCCCTCCCATGCTGGTGCCGGCGACCAGGTCCACGGGCACATGGTGCTGATAGAGCCACTGCAGCACGCCAATGTGCGCCAGGCCGAGGGCTCCGCCCCCTTCGAGCACCAAGCCGATCTTCGCTCGTGGTTTCTGGTCGCTCTCCTGAGCAGTCGAAGGATTTTGCGCTTGAAGCGGGAAACTTGCCAGGAACCCAAGCAGAAAGAGCAGTGTGATCGATCCGCGGAGACGTAGATAGGCGGAGCCTCTCACCCCTTCATGACCGCATGGAGTTGGATTCATTGAAGGTCCATCATCGCCCACAAGGCTCGACCGGGAAAGTACCATTCTTGGAGCACGTTGTCCGATGAACAGTGACAGGAGAATGGCTCGAGAGGCTCCTCAAAAATTTGGGTGATTAAGCGAATGTGATCGTTGGGCGACGCCCATCGTTTTTCGGCCCAGGTACGCTTCCACGGCAAGGTCCACGGCAAGGCGGGGCAGGTTGGTGAGGCGCACCCGTCCTGATCCACTTGGGCCTGTATGACACACGCTCCGCAGGGACTGCCGAAGTCACCTTGCCCAGCTTGGCATGGCTGGGGTGGATTTACATCGCGCTACGCAACCAACCGATTTTGCTAGCCCGCGATCTTCTCAACGCATTCAGCAAGTCGGGCGGTCTTAGCTGGCAGTTATTTGTAAAATTCGATATTTCTGGGTCCTTTTTGCGATTAGTTGCTCAGCGGGGGCGGACAAAGGGTTTAAAGAGGTTCTTTTTTAGGGAAAAAGGGATTCTCAGCTCTGGAACAGAAGGGGACAGGGGAACATAAGGTGGCTGGCCGTCCGCGAGGGGAACGCGATGGGCGAAGGTGGGCTGACTGGGGACGGGTTGCGGAGGCGCCTCTCCCACCGGGGCGGGAGCGAGTTCGGGCTCGAGGACTTCCCACGGCGCGCTCCGCGGCAAGCCGGGACAGGCGGGGCAGGCAGGCGAATCTTCTTGCTGGGCTTCTTCCTGGGCTGGGGCAGCAGGGCCTGGCTGCGGGTCATTCGTTGTGGCATGGGTTCTGGCCTGGGTTGTGGCCTGCTGCTTGCGAAGCCACTCGGATCGATAGATTTCCGCGTTGACAGGCGCAGGGGCTGATTTCGTTTCCGAGGGAACGGCGCGACGATCGGGGATGAAGTTTTGCATGGCCGCGATCATCCCGAGGCACTTGAGCTGACCGGTAATGCTGCCGCGGGTCGTTTCGGGGCTGAGGTTGGCGAGTTCCCAGAGGCGTTTTAGTACTTGTTCGCGTTCCAGGTCGAGGCGGCGCAGTCCTTCGACCTCTTGCTGGACGAGCTGTTGCTGCACGGCGGCACGGTGCTCGAGCATGTAGGTGCGGACACGGGGTTTGGCTTTGGTGTAGGCGGCGGAGTCGGGGTTGAGGCCGACGGCTTCGGCGGCTTGACGGTCGGTCATGCCGCCAGAGAGGACCAGGCGGGCAAATGCCATTTCCTGATCAGTGATGGGGTCGCTGACTATATTTTTGGGCATAGGTGGCTCCGGTAATTTGAGAGAAGTTAGGGGCAGAGGTTTACCACTGCGCCTGGAGGGCGAGTGGGGCGAATAAAAAATCCCGCCGCGGCGGGATGCTTGGATTCCATTATTTTGAGACAGGGATCGGGTGTGCCACCGGACAGCGGTAAAACTGTCCTTCGCTCGCCTTAGGCCGAAACTACCGGCAACTGCCGACCAGCGGGAGGGTGACGAGAGGCCGCCCGCTGTGCCGAAATCGTCTACGAACAGGGTACAGCGCGTTGCAGAAACGGATCTAGTCGCAGAGACTGTTTTCTTCAGTCGCCGGTTATCGTTTCGGAGGTTACTTTGGGTTGGCTAGAGACCTATCGGGTCACGTGTGCGGCTTTCGATTCGAGAAAGCCGCATGAAGTTTGTCAACGCCACCAAGCTCGACAGGAAAACCCGGGCGAGCGCAGCGACCTGCGGTTTGCGTTGATGGAAAAACGGAACTCGGAGGCGATTCGCCCACACACATTCGCTTGTGCCGAAAGCGAAACTGCAGGTCGCTCCGCTCTGCTAATGACAAATGAAAAACTGGGGCGTTGAGTGCTGCGTGTCCCACTCAAGCCCGCACGGCTGGCCGGGTCAGGCAAAACAGGGCTTGACCCAGATTTCCTGTCACGCTGTGCTAGAGAGATCCACGTGATGCGCCTTTCATTAAGGAAAGGCGCATGGAGTCTATCAACGCCACAATCCTCCGCAGGAAACCGCGGCAAATGGGGCGCCCAACGTTCGTTACGGTGCAGGAGCCCGGTCATTGCTCCGTTAACTTGCCACGGGGATGACAAATTGGAGGGCAGCGGCCAACCTTGGCATGGGTTGAGGCGGATGGACAAGAGTCGAAAAAGCGCAGCCAGTGGGAACTTTCTGTTACAGTCTTTCTCCTTTGGTATACTAGATGGATACGAGAAGTATCTTGGTGCCGCTCCATGTGTGGAATCCTGGGCTATTTCCGAAAAACCGCCGGCACGGACCACCACCTGGGCGCCACCATGCTCAGCATGTTGGAGGCTCTGGGCCGCCGCGGCCCTGATTCAGCCGGCGTGGCCTTGGTTGGTCCAGCGCACCGGGCCGCCTATATCGTGCGCGTGCAAGCGGGCGACGAGTTGGAGATGAGCAAGCTCGCCATCGAGGCCAACCGGGGAGCAATCCAGAACTTCGCCCGGACGCTCAACGATGCTTACGATCTCTCCAGCAGCGGCGTCTATGTGCGCTTTTGTGCTCGCAGGAGAGGTCGACCTGCCCGCGCTGACCACCGCAATTGAGTCTCTGGGCGAAGGCATCGAAGTGCTCAGCATCGGTCACGCCATGGAGCTCTCGAAAGAAGTGGGAACGCCACATCAGCTCGAGGGCAAGCACCATATCTCGGCGTTTGCCGGCTCCCACGGCATTGGACATACTCGCCTCTGTACTGAGTCGATCGTCGATCTGAGCCACTCTCAACCCTTCTGGGGACGCGGAGCCGCGGATGTGGCTATCGTCCACAACGGACACATCACCAACTACCATCAGCTACGGCGCAAGTATGAGCAGCGCGGCATTCGCTTTGTCACCGAAAACGATTCTGAAGTGCTGGCCGTCTATTTGGCTGAATCGCTGAATCGCGGCGCCACACCTGCGCCAGGGCCTGGATGGAGTGCTGCGGGATATGGATGGCGCTTTCTCCTGCCTAGCCGTGACGGCGACCGAGATGGGCTTCGTCAAAGATCCCTACGCCTTCAAACCGCTGGTAGTCGCTGAGACCGACGATTTCGTTGCCGTGGCCACCGAGGAGATTGCCATCCGCTCGGCGATTCCGGGAGATTACAAAGTCTCCGAAGCCCAGGTAGAGGAGGTGCGGGTGTGGTCGAGATAGCAGACGTCGGCATCGATGCCGCGGCGCTTTCCACCCGCGAAATCAATGCGCTGATCCGCTCCGCCTTGCAGGGCGGAGCGACCGAGATATCGGTCAAAAATCCCAATGCCCGTCACAACCTGGGCGGTCGCTCTGCTGCAACCGGGACGAGTGCGCTTTCAGGGCAGCGTGGGCTACTACTGCGGCGGCCTGATCGATGGCGCCGAGATTCACGTAGAGGGGAGTGCGGGCTGGGGTTTGGCGGAATCCATGAACCACGGCCACGTAGTCGTCCACGGAGGAGCGGGCAACGGAGCAGCCGCGGCGATTCGCGGCGGCACGGTGGTGATCCACGGCGATGCGGCCGCGCGCCTCGGCGTCTCCATGAAGGGCGGCCTGGTACTGGTCGGCGGCGACTGCGGTTACATGGCAGGCTTCATGGGGCAGAAGGGAACACTGGTGGTATGCGGCAACACCGGCCACGCCTTTGCAGACTCGATGTACGCCACCACCTGTTATGTCGGCGGCACCATGGGCAACCTGGGCACGGATGCAGTGGTTGAGCCGCTGGCGCCGGAAGAGGCGGAGCTGCTCGACCGTCTGCTTACGGAACATCTTCCGTCCGCGGTGCGCGCGCAAAAGCCGGCCGGACGCGACTTCACCAAGGTGGTCGCCGGGCGAAAACTCTGGAACTTTGACAAGCACAATTGGAAAGACTGGCAGGATGCGCTCTAGATGAATAACCCAGACACTACGCGTCCACTGCTCAAAACCAGCGGCACCTATTCGCCAGATGTGATGCAGGGCATTCACACCAAGGCGGAGACCGGCATCTATGAAATTCGCGGCTACGGCACACTGCGCCAGCGGCGTTGGGCCACCTTCGACGACCTGACCTTCCTGCCCTGCGGGCTTACGCGTATTCCGCTCGAAGGGTATCGCGAGAAGTGCTCCACCAAGACAGTACTCGGCGGACGTTTCGCCAAGCAGCCCCTGGAACTGGAAATCCCCATCATGATTACCGGCATGAGCTGGGGCGCGCTCTCCTACAACGCCAAAGCGGCCTTGGCCAAAGCGCGCAGCCAAGGTGGGTACCTCGAATACCACGGGCGATGGCGGCCTCTCTCCCGCAGAGCGGGAGTTTGCCAAGGATTACGTCTATGAGGTGCTTCCCTCGCGTTACGGAATCGACGTGCACGATATGCGCGGGGCGAGCGCAATCGAGTTGACCATTGGCCAGGGAGCAAAGCCGGGAACCGGTGGGCTGCTGCTGGGCTCAAAAATCTCCGAGACCATCGCCCATCAACGCGATCTGCCCGTGGGGGTCGACCAGCGCAGTCCGGCCAGGCACCCGGACATGCTCGGGCCCGATGACATGGTGATCAAGATTGAAGAGCTGCGCGAGGCGACCGACGGGCAGGTGCCCATATTCGTGAAGCTGGGCGCCAGCCGTACCTTCGACGACGTCAAGCTCGCGGCCAAGGCCGGCGCCGACGTGGTGGTGGTGGACGGCATGGAGGGGGGCACCGGCGCATCGCCCGCGATCCTGCAGGAGCACACCGGCATACCCACGCTGGCTGCGGTCTGCGAGGCGCGCGCAGCGCTGGAAGACTGCGGGTTGTATGGCGAAGTGCAGTTGATTATTGCCGGCGGCATCCGCGACGGCGTGGACGCGGCCAAAGCGATGGCCCTGGGCGCCGACGCGGTCTATATCGGCACCGCGGCCTTGATCAGCCTGAACTGTAACAAGCCGCTGTATGTCGAGGACTACCACGCGCTGGGCACCGAGCCCTACCATTGTCATCACTGCCACACCGGGCGCTGTCCGGTAGGCATCACCACGCAGGATCCGGAGCTGATGAAACGGCTCGATATCGAGCAGGGAGCGGAGCGCGCGTTGAATCTGCTGCGAGCCATGACGCTCGAGATCCAGATGTTGGCGCGCGCCTGCGGCAAGTCCGACGTGCACCACCTGGAGCCGGAAGACATGGCGGCGTTGACCATGGAAGCGTCGATCATCTGCGGCGTTCCCCTGGCCGGCACGCGCAAGGTCTTCGGAAGATAGAGCGGATGTCTTTTCTGTTGAAGTGTCCAAACTGCGGCGAGCGAAGCGTCTACGAATTTCGCTTTGGCGGAGAGATCCGGCAAAGACCTTCTCCCCAAGCCGAGCCCGAGGCCTTTGTGACCTACGCACTCTACAAGCGAAACATCGCCGGAGTGCAGTGGGAGTGGTGGTACCACCGCGGCGGTTGTGGCGAGTGGTTCAAGGCCAGTCGTAATACGCTGACCAACGAGGTCCATCAAACGCTGCTGCCGCAGGATGAGGAGCAGCGCGGATAATGGATCAGCCGGAGATCCTCTTTGAGTGGAACGGCAACTCCGTAACGGCAAAGCCCGGCGATACCGTCGCCTCCGCCTTGTATCGTTCCGGGGTGCGCACCTTCACTTACAGCTATCAACATGGCCGTCCACGCGGCCTGCTCTGCCTCACCGGCTCTTGCCCCAATTGCATGGTGAACATCGACGGCGTGCCGAACGTGCGCAGCTGTACCACGCCGGCGCGTAATGGCCTGTCGGTGTTGGCGCAGAACCAGAATGTCTATCGTGGCTTCGATTCGCTTGCCGTCAAACGCTTTCCGCCGGCTCCGCCGCTCTCCGAGTCAGAACATCATTACCAGCATGCCTACCTGCAATTCGATGTGGTTGTGGTAGGCGGCGGTCCGCATGGGATAGAAGCTGCTCTGGCATCCGCCGAACGAGGCATGCAGGTGGCATTGCTGGAAAAACAGCCTGGGCTTGGTGGAGACTCTGTGCTGGTGGAAGAAGTCCAGGCCCACCCAATGATCACGACCTTTGTGAACTGCACTTGTTTTGGCCTGTACGAAGGCAATCTGCTGGGTGCAGTGCAAATCGATTATGACCGGCCCAATGCGGAGACGCTGCTGCATCTGCGCGCCGGCCGCGTGGTTGTCGCCACGGGTGCTTATGAGACGCAGTTTCTCTTTGCCAATAATGATCTGCCGGGCGTAATGCTTTCGACCGCGGTGCTGCGCTTGCTGCATCAATACAAGATCGTCCCAGGCAAGCGAGCGGTTCTAATTGGCGACGCGGCCAGATGCTCGCAGCTGCAGGCCGAGCTCGAGGCGGCAGGGATCGAAGTAGTGGCGAGCCTGCCGATCGGCTCTGTCGTCAGCGCCGTGGGAGACGATCATGTTCGCGGAGTGGCAACCGAAACAGTTACCTATGACGCGGATCTGGTAGTGATGTGCGGGCCCCTGGTTCCGGACCTGGGCTTTCTCGCCGGGACCTCACCCCAGTCAGTGAGCCTGGTGGGAGCTGCCGCCGGAGAGAGCTTCAGCAATCAGGCCTATATTCCTCCGCCCTCCGCGCAATCCACGGATGCCATTGCCTGTCTTTGCATGGATGTTTCCGGCCATGATGTGGCGGAGACCATCGCCAGTGGCATGGGCCACATCGAATTAATCAAGCGCTTTACCAAGTTGGGCAAGAGCGCCTGCCAGGGCCGCATGTGCCAGATGGCTGCTGTGAGTCTCTGTTCGCAGATCAGCGGGCAAACCACCGCGCAGGTGGGAACCACGGTGGCCCGGCCTCCCGCTCCTCCGGTGACGCTCGGCGTGCTCGCCGGCATGAGACATCATCCTGTACGCCGCACGCCGATGCACGATCAACATGACCAGCTGGGCGCTGTGTGGATGGACATGGGGGACTGGAAGCGGCCGCGCTACTACGACCCTGCCGGCACCGGAAATCAAGACCAGTGCGTCGAACAGGAATACCGCGCGGTGCGCGAACGGGCCGGCATCATCGACGTCAGCACCCTGGGAAAGATCGAAGTGAAGGGCAGCGATGCCGGCCGCCTGCTCGACCTTGTCTTTACCCATAACTTCTCCACGCTGCCCGTCGGCCGTGTCCGCTACTCGGTGTTCTGCGATGAGCTGGGAACCATCGTCGACGACGGGACCATCTCGCGCATGGACGAGCAGCGCTACTTTCTAACCACCACCACGGGCAACGCGGACTTTGTGCAGCAATGGTTGGAATGGTGGGCGGCCGCAGCGGGCTTGAAGGTCAACATTACTAATTTGACCGCCGGACTCGCCTCCATGAACCTCGCCGGCCCGCTGGCACGCGGTGTGCTGGCCCAGCTGACCGATTGCGATCTATCCTCTCCAGCCTTCCCGTACATGGACTGGCGGCAAGCGACCGTCGCCGGTGTGCCGGCCACCATGATGCGCATCGGCTTTGTGGGCGAGATGGGCTGGGAGATTGTGGTCGCTGCCGAGTATGGAAGCCATCTTTGGGAGCAGGTGCTGCAGGCAGGCGCCTCGGTAAACCTGCTGCCCTTTGGGGTGGAGACGCAGCGCGTCCTGCGCCTGGAAAAGAAGCACATCATTGTCGGCGTGGATACCGATGCTCTCAGCAACCCTTACGAAGCAGGCATGGCTTGGGTGGCCAAACTTGATAAACCGGATTTCATCGGCCGCGCCGCGCTCGCGCGCATGAAGCAAAGCCCGCTCGAGCGCATGCTCGTCGGGTTTGAATTGGAGGGAGCCATCGCGCCTCCCGACGGTTCTCCGGTATTGGTTGACGGCAAACCAGTTGGTTTGGCCACCAGTGTTCGCTTCTCCTGGGAGAAAAAGAAAGTGATCGGCATGGCATGGGTCACGCCTGCGGAAGCGAAGCAGGGCACGCGCATTACTCTGCGCTCTGACGCCGTCGACTACTCCGCGCAATGTGGTTGAGGAAGTCTTTTACGACCCTGCGGGTCAGCGGTTAAAGATGTGATGGAACGGCAATCGGCATTGCATCGTTGTCATCTCGAGGCTCACGCTCAACTCAAGACCTTCTCGGGTTGGCAGCTCCCTGCCTGGTATACAGACCCGTCGAGCGAGCTCGAGCACGTACGCTCCTCCGCGGGCATTTCCGATGTGAGTTATCTCTCCAAGCTCGATCTCCGGGGTCCAGCCGCTGAATTTCCCCCGCCCGCCCGATTGTGGAAGCTTACCCCCGCACACGCGCTGGTTACGTCTCCGCTGCCCATAGCCTTCGTCGCCTCCTCATCCGTCACCGACGTTACTTCCATCTACAGCGCAATTCTGCTGGCCGGCCCAAAGTCGCGGGAAGTGCTGCAGAAGCTGACCACGCTCAACGTGAACGACAAGGCTATGCCCGAAGGCGCCGCCCGCCAGACGCGGCTGGCGCACGTAAACGCCACTATCCTGCGCAGCAAAGGCTTTTTCATATTGAACACCCGCGACGTCGCAGAGTATGTGTGGCAGGCGTTGCTGCACGTAGGCGCGCACCCCTTCGGTATGGTTGCACAGCAGAATTGGATGGGCAGTCATGAAAGTGCATAGCCTGCCAGCCGGTCATGTGGGGCAGGCATGCCCTCAAGCCCACCTACGATGTGGCCATCATCGGCGCCGGCGTGCATGGGCTTGCCGCGGCTTACTACCTGGGAAAAATCCACGGCATCCGCAAAGTAGCGTTGCTCGAGAAGGGCTATATCGGTTGCGGGAACAGCACCCGCAACACGGCCATCTTGCGCTCAAACTACCGCACCTATCCCGGCATCGCTTTCTACGACGCCTCGCTGCGCCTCTACGAAGGTCTCGCGCAGGAACTGGACTGGGAACTGGATTTCAACCAGAGTGGGCATTTCACGCTGGCGCACACTGACTCCTCGATTACCGGCCTGCGCATCCGCGCAGAGAACAACCGGCTGATGGGCGTTGACAGCCGGATGGTCGACCGGGACGAGCTACGGCGCATGGTGCCCGCGATGGATATGTCCGATCGGCCGCGGTTCCCCATACTGGCGGCGCTCTACCATCCGCCGGGGGGGACCATCGGGCATGACGAAGTGGTGCAGGGTTACGGCCACGCCTGCGATGCCATGGGCATTGAGGTGCATCAGTTCACCGCGGTCACCGGGCTTGAAGTCGCGGGGCGCAAGGTCATCCGCATACAAACGACGAAGGGCGATTTATCCGCTGGTGCGATCCTGAATGCCACAGCCGGTTGGGCCACAACCATCTCCGATATGGCGGGCGTCCCGCTACCCATTGTGAGCCAGCCTCTACAGGCCTGCGTCACCGAGCTGATCGAACCATTTCTGGACTACGTGATCGTCTCCTCGAACCTGCATGTGTACGTGAGCCAGACCGCCAAGGGCGAGCTGGTGATTGGCTCCGAGGTCGATCCTTACCAGACTTACTGCACACGATCCACGCTGCCCACACTGGAGCAAATGGCGACCTATACGCTGGAGTTGTTTCCCCAGCTCCACGGCCTAAAGATTCTTCGCCAGTGGGCCGGAGTCTGTGACATGACGCCGGATTATGCTCCTATCATGGGAGCGGCCGGCGAACTGGATAACTTCTTTATGGATGTGGGCTGGGGCAC
Source organism: uncultured Acidobacteriaceae bacterium (assembly GCA_963746595.1). Taxonomy (GTDB): domain Bacteria; phylum Acidobacteriota; class Terriglobia; order Terriglobales; family Acidobacteriaceae; genus PALSA-350. The sequence continues at coordinate 156,776 of CAVVBS010000001.1, read as the reverse complement.
CTGGGGCTTCAAGGCCGGCCCGATAGCCGGCAAATGCCTGGCGGAGACGATTGCCACTGGCAAGGCCGCGACGCTGATGGAGCCGTTTTCGCCCAACCGCTTCGCCAGCGGCAAGCTGTTGGGAGAAAAAGCTGCGGCTGCGGTTTCGCAGTAAATTCAACAACGGAGGCACAGAGTTGACAGAAGATCTCAAGGCACTCGTCCAGCAAAAAGGCATTGAATATTTTCTCTGCTCTTTCGTGGAAATGAGCGGCATTCCCAAGGCCAAGCTCGTCCCTGCCAGCGCGCTGGAAGACATGGTGAGCGAAGGCGCCGGGTTTGCCGGCTTTGCCGCGGGAGACGTGGGGCAGGGCCCTCACCACCCGGACCTGGTATCTATCCCGGATATGCAAGCCATGATCGTGCTGCCCTGGCGAAAAAACGTCGCCTGGGTTCCGGGGATGCTCCAGGTCGAGAACCAGCCGTCCAAATTCTGCCCGCGCAGAATCCTCGCTCGTCAACTGGAGATTAGCCGCCAACGCGGTTACGAATTGATGGTGGGGGCGGAGCCGGAGTTCATGCTGTTGAAGCGCAACCAGGATGGCACTTGCGTTCCTTGGGATGCCATGGATAATGCGGCCAAGCCCTGTTACGATATGCGCTCGCTGCACCGCAACCTGGACCTTCTGACCAAGCTATTAGGTTACATGCAGGAGCTAGGATGGGAGCCTTACGCAGCCGACCACGAAGATGCCAACTGCCAATTTGAAATCAACTGGAAGTATGCCGATGCGCTCACCAGCTGCGACCGGCAGATCTTTTTCAAATGGATGGTCAAGATCGTCGCCGAAGAGCATGGGCACCTGGCTACCTTTATGCCCAAGCCGTTTGCCAACCTCACGGGGAATGGCTCGCATTGCCATCTGAGCCTCGCGGATCCTGGGAGCAAGAAAAATCTCTTCGACAGCAAGGACGATCCTCTCGGCCTCTCCGCAGAGGGCCGCTGGTTCATGGGCGGCATCCTGAAGCATGCACCGGCACTCAGCGCGATCCTGGCGCCGACGGTGAATAGCTACAAGCGTCTTATCCGCAGGGGACCGCGTTCCGGCGCCACCTGGGCCCCGGTCTACATCACCTATGGCAGCGCAAATCGGACGCAGATGATCCGCGTTCCCGGTCCAGGGCGCATTGAAAACCGCATGGTGGATGCCGCGGCAAATCCTTACCTTGCCTGTGCGGCGATGTTAGCGGCCGGTCTGGACGGCATCGATCACCGCATCGATCCCGGAGCGCCAAGCCATGACAATCTGTACGAAGTTCCATGGGGCGAATTGCAAGCAAGGGGCATCGGCCATCTGCCGCCAACCCTGCAGGCGGCAGTCGAAGCTCTGGCACAGGATGAAGTGGTACGCAACTCGCTAGGCGCGGAGTATGCGGATTACTACATCCAGGTAAAGACAGAGGAGTGGGAGAGCTATCACAACAGCGTCAGCCAATGGGAGCTGGACCGTTATCTCAACGTCCACTAAATGGGTGGAATGGTCTATGGCGACCCAACGGGATGAGAATCGCGGATAACCCGCGACTAGGTCCATCTCCTGTAACGGCTGCTGAGGTAAGAGCTACCCTCTCCCCCTTTGTCATCCCGAGGAGCAAATGACTCGCCGATGGCGAGTTACAAGAGAAATGAACACTTTACTCTGTTTCGGGGATTGGCTGTCATTTAGTCCTCCGCTTTCCCGGTTTGCCACCAAGCCTTGCCCCCTGGACGGGTGCCCCATGTTCGCGGACTTTCGCGTACATGGGTTGAACACGACCCCTTTTCCAATGCTTTCACCATCGGTTTACACCTACTTACAGGAAAGAAAGAGGAGAGGCTTCGCCCATCTTGTTCAACCCATGTACGCGAAAGTCCGCGAACATGGGGCACCCGTCCAGGGGGCAAGGCTGGTGGCAAGCGAGAGATCAGTCGCACAACCAACGCATGATGCTTACTTCCGCTTTGGGTCGCTAAGCCGGTTGTTAATTCGGAGCGAAGCCGAGGGATCTGCAGTTCAATGGACCTCTCGTAGAAATGTTTTACGCTTGCCTACCCCTTCGCTAGCTGTACCTGTTCAGCGGCGACCGGTTCCGTCTTCTCCGCTGGCGCCGGCCAAAAATACCGCTCCTTCTTGATCGCCTCGATATACGCGGCCCGCGCCTCGCGCACAGCCTGGCTCTCGGACACCTCCGCGATCGGCACATCCCACCAGGAGTTATATCCAGGCACGCGATCGTTGTAATCCGTCTCCACCACGACCACAGAGGTGCGATCCTGCTTCTTCGCCTCCGCCAAAGCCGCGCCCAACTGCTCGTAGGTGCGCGCGCTAACGGCATAAGCGCCCAGGCTGGCGGCGTTGGCCGCGAAATCGACAGGAATCACAGGACCCGTAAGTCCTTCTTCCCGATACCGATACTCCGTGCCAAATCCTCCACTGCCAACGGCACGGCTTAAACCACCAATGCTCGAAAATCCATGATTGTCGAAGAGAACGATGTTGAGTTTGATTTTTTCCTGCAGGCTGGTGACGATCTCCTGCGCCATCATGAGATACGAACCATCCCCGACCAACACATACACTTCGCGGCTGGGATCGGCCATCTTAACGCCCAGCCCCCCGGCAACTTCGTACCCCATGCAGGAGTAGCCATAATCCATGTGATATCCCTTAGGGTCGCGCGTCCGCCAAAGTTTGTGCAGATCGCCCGGCAGACTTCCCGCCGCATTCACGATAATGTCGCGTGGTCCAAGTGTGGTGTTGAGCAACCCGACCACTTCGCCCTGGCTAAGCGGCGGACCATGCCTGCGCGCGTAGATCCGGTCGACTTCCTGGTCCCACGCGGTGCGTAGGCGGGCGATCTCACTTTGATACGTTTGCGGAACCTGCCACGATGACAACGCACCGCCCAACTCTTCCAGTGTCTGCAGAGCATCCGCCGTCAGCGGCAGCGCGGCATGCTTGAACGCATCGAACTCGGCGACGTTGATATTCACAAACCGCACCGCAGGGTTCTGGAAGGCCGTCTTCGAAGCGGTAGTAAAGTCACTGAACCGGGTGCCGATGGCGATGACCAAATCCGCGCCCACAGCCAATTGATTTGCGGCGGACGTACCGGTAACCCCCATAGCACCGACCGATTGCGGATGATCAGCGTGGAGAGAGCCTTTCCCCCCGTGCGTCTCGGCTACGGGAATGCCGGTTCGGCTGGCGAAGCGGGACAATTCACCCGTTGCTTCGGAATAGATGACGCCGCCGCCGGCGATGATCAGCGGCCGTTGCGAGGAACGTATCCACTCGGCAGCCTGCTTGAGCAATCCGCGATCGGCGCGCGAGCGGGCGATGGTCCAAACCCGATGCTCGAAAAACTCTTCCGGATAGTCATAAGCCTCGGTCTGCACGTCCTGCGGCAGAGCGAGCGTCACGGCGCCCGTCTCCGCCGGCGATGTCAATACGCGCATTGCCTCCGGCAGGGCAGTGAGAATCTGTTCCGGCCGCTGGATACGATCCCAGTAACGAGAGACCGGACGAAAGCAGTCATTCACGGAGACATCCTGGCTGGCATTCGATTCCAGTTGCTGCAACACCGGCGCAACGTTGCGTCGGGCAAAGATGTCGCCGGGCAACAACAGCACAGGGATCCGGTTGATCGTAGCCAGGGCCGCGCCGGTGACCATGTTGGTCGCCCCGGGCCCGATCGACGAAGTGCAGACCAGGGTACGCAGGCGATTGCTCATTTTGGCAAAACCCGTTGCCGCGTGAACCATGGCCTGCTCGTTGCGGAACAGGTAGTAAGGAAAGTCAGGGTTCTGCTGCAGGGCTTGTCCGATGCCGGCCACATTGCCGTGGCCAAAAATCCCCAGGCATCCGCCAAAAAACGTTTGCTCGCGGCCGTCGCGTGCGACGGATTGGGACTTGAGAAACTGAATAATGGCTTGTGCCATGGTCAGTCTGCGCGTCATAGTTTTCCCCCTTATCGGATCTCCCTGCGGAGGCCGCCTACCATCCTACTGCACAATAACCGCTTAGCCAACCGCTCTACCCTCGGAGTGCCTGGTCCAGGTCGGCGATAATATCCTCCGCTCCCTCGAGCCCGACCGAGAACCGGAGCAGCGACTCCGGCGAACGTGAAAAGACGCCTTCGATGGAAGCACGATGTTCGATCAGGCTATGGGTGCCCCCCAGGCTGGTGGCGCGCACGATCAGCTTCAGCCGCGATGCGAAGGCAAAGGCCTCCTCCCGTCCCCCATGCACCTCGAAGGAGAGCATTCCCCCAAAATCCCTCATCTGTCGGCTGGCGATCTCGTGCCCCGGATCGTTGGGCAGGCCAGGATAGTGGACAACCGAAACCCCCGGGTGAGTGGACAGGAATTCCGCGACCCGGCGGGCATTCTCGCAATGCAGGCGCACGCGGGGAACCAGCGTTTGCAGCCCACGCAGAATGAGCCAGCAGTCAAAAGGAGAGAGCACCGCGCCCCCAACCCGCTGGAACTCCTTAATGCGGGTTGCCAGATCGGATTTCTGCCCAAAGATCACCGCTCCGCCTAAAGCATCGCTATGTCCGGAAAGATATTTGGTCAGGGCATGGACAACCAAATCCGCGCCCAGTTCCAGCGGGCGTTGCAGCACCGGAGTGGCGAAAGTATTTTCACAGGCAAGCGGCACCTTCAGGCTGCGCGCCAACTCAGCCACGGGGCGTATGTCGACCACTTCAACCAGGGGATTGGTCGGGGTCTCCAGCCAGAACAGCTTGGTCTCCGGCCGGCAGGCCTTGCGGATCTCCTCGATATTCCGCATGTCCACGAATGAATGCTTCAATCCCCACCGGGAGAAGAGTCCGGTGACGAGCTCGCGAACGCCGAAGTATAAATCCCGGTGGAGAACCACATGGTCACCCGGCGCCAGGGCCTGAAACACGCCCAGGCTCGCCGCCATGCCTGTGCTGAAGCAAACCGCCTCCACGCCCCCCTCGAGATCGGCCAGGCACTCTTCGAGCGACTTCCGATTGGGGTTGTCAATCCGGCTATAGAAGAAGTGGCGGGAGAATCCTCCGTCAGGATCGCGTTCAAAAGTAGTGGAAGTGTAGAGAGGCGCAGTGACCGCGCCCGTGGCCGGGTCCACATGCCGCCCGGAATGGATGCTGAGGGTTTGAAGCTGCTGTTTCGGATCCGGCTTCGATGTCATACCCAGAGTTTATTACGTTGCGGAAGCCATCACGATCGCTGCAGCAAATCAGATGCTTATCCCTTAGACAACTATCCGCGCCTTTCCAGTATCTGAAGGAATACTGCTGCTTTCCCCCGCAAGTCTTCCGCACACGGAGTGTAGTTGAATGCCCAAGCTGTCGGTCGTTGCAATACCTGTGCGGGATGAGGCCGAGCGGATTGGCCGCTGCCTGGCTGCGCTTGCGCGTCAATCCGTTCCAGCGGACCACATCGTTCTGCTATTGAACAACTGCACGGATCGCACAGCGGAAGTTATTAAGCAATTACCCCAGGCACACCATCGGATCCACATCATCGAATGCAACCTCGATGAGCCCCTTGCCAGTGCCGGCTTCGCGCGGGCACTGGCGATGAAACACGCTGCTTCAGTGGCGGCTTCTACACGCAACGAAGAAGCAGTGATTCTTACTACCGATGCGGATACCGAGGTGCCGGAGAACTGGATTGAAGCAAATTTGCGAGCCATCGAGCAGGGCGCGGATGCAGTGTGCGGCATGGCGGTGATCGACCCCCTCGAAGCTCTGCTCATCCCGCGACATTTGCATGAGGATGATGCTCGCGAGGTAGCCTATGGACGGCTCCTGGACGAAATCGCAACGCTCGTCCTGCCGGACCTTGCGGACCCGTGGCCTCGGCACACCGAAGATTCTGGCGCCAGCATCGCAATTCGAGCTTCGGTGCTGCGCCGTGTTGGCGGTATGCCCTGCCTGCATTCGGGAGAAGACCGCGCGTTGATTGAAAGGCTTCGCTCGATCGATGCCCGGGTGCGGCACGATCCCAAAATCAGCGTCGTTGTTTCTGGACGCATCGAAGGGCGAGCTCAAGGAGGCATGGCCGATACGATGCGCAGGCGAATCGTGAAACAGGACGAATTCGTCGATGATCGTGTCGAGCCGGCCTGGTCTGCTTTCTACCGCATCCGGATGAAACGGCAGTTCAGCCTTTTATGGCGCGAGCCAATCGACGTGCGGCTCTATCGATCAGCAAGACTTCTCGCGCTTGCACCGAACGTGCTCATGGAGGCGGTAAGCACTCCCTACTTCGGCCTGGCGTGGTCCCGGATCGAACGAGTCTCTTCGATTTTGTCACAACGGCGAGTTCGTTTTGTGGATCTGCCGCGTGAAATGGCAACCGCACGAGGCATCTATAGCCGGTTGTCGACTCAATATGCTGCGGAGCTTACAGCGGCGTAACCCCGAGGTTTATTGGATGAACGTTGTAGAAGCACAACTATCGGAAAGAACGGCGGAGCTTTTCGCCAACATCACCGCGCTGGCGCCTGAATTAGCCAAAGAGACAGCGAACTCCGACAGCGCAGCTTGTTTCCCCTTCGCCGCGGTAGCAAGACTGCGAGAGGCGGGTTTGTTGATGGCGCCGGTGCCGGTGGAATTCGGTGGATTTGGCCTGCACGGTCATGGCGATTCGCCAGACCTCTTCCAGTTACTTCACTTGTTAGGGTATGCCGATCTTTCACTTGGTCGAATTTTCGAAGCGCATGTGAACGCCCTTGAGCTCATACGACACTATGGAACACCCCGCCAGATGGAAGCTGCAGCACTGGCGGCGCAAGCAGGGGATCTCTTCGCGCTCTGGGTGACCGACCCCGCTAAACTGGCGGTGCACTTGTCACGGGACTTTACGTTGACGGGAGAAAAATGGTTTTGCTCGGCTGCAGGCGCAGCGAAACAGGCGCTCATTACTGCTCAGACCGAAGCTGGCAGCCAAATGGTGTTGGTGCCGATTACCCCGGGTGCCGGTGTAACCGACAGAGGAGTAAAGCTTGCCGGCATGCGAGCCGCCGCAACCGGAAGTGTCAATTTTACTGGCGTCGTGGTCAATGAAGAGGCGCTGATCGGAGAGCCAGGTGACTATCTTCGGGAGCCGGTATTTTCTACTGGAGCCTGGCGCAGCTCGGCGGTTGCACTGGGTGGCCTGGCTGCGCTGATCGATACGGCAAAGGATGAGTTGTGCTCGCGCGGCCGTGCGGATAACCCATTTCAACGAATGCGTTATGGGCAGAGCGTTATGGCGCATGAAACCGGGCGCCTTTGGATGTTGGAAGTGGTCAAGCGAGTCGACGCTGCGACAGGCGCCGGCGGCGAAGCAGTGGCGTACGTTAACCTGGCGCGCACTGCGGTAGAAGCCGCATGCCTCGACGCCCTGCGCCACATCCAGCGCAGCCTCGGCCTCTCCGCATTCATGCAAGGCAGCAAAGCCGAGCGAATTGCCCGCGATCTCGCGACCTATCTGCGCCAGCCGGCGCCCGATGAGGCGCTGGTCGAGGCGGCCGGATATTTTATCCGTGAGGATGCGCGAAAGCTATGAACGCAAGCGATGTGATCGTTGCCATGGAGCACCTGCCGGATGCAGAGCTCCACACCATACTTGGCGGAGAGCGGCCGCTGATTTTAGCGCCCCACGCAGACGATGAAAGTCTGGGCTGCGGCGGCCTTATCGCCGCGTGCTGCGAACGCGGGCAACAGCCCGTCGTAGCTATCCTTACCGATGGCGCAGCATCCCATCCGGGGTCCAAGCGATATCCGCCGGAGCGGCATGCGGCAAGCTTCGCGCGCAAGAAGCGCTGCAGGCCGTGGCCACGTTAGGACTGTCATCGGAGAACCTGGTGTTCTTCAACTATCCCGATACGGCCTTGCCAAGCAGCCAGGCAGTAAGTGAACAGGTGGCCATGCTTGCTCGAGATCGCGGCTGCACCGTGATGCTCGCTCCCTGGCTTCATGACCCACACTGCGACCACGAGGCGGCGGCCATTCTGGCGCGAGCCGCGGCCCGGCGCGCTCGATGCAGATTGTTGTCGTACCCGGTATGGGGCTGGCTTCTGCCCCCTGATCAGCCCCTGCCCCTGGAGCGGGTAGCGGGTTACAAGCTGCCCATTGCAGCGCATCTGCAGGTGAAACGAAGCGCCGTTGCCGCGCATGCCTCGCAATACTCCACGCTGATCGACGATTCACCCAACGGATTCAGACTTGCCAGCAGAACTCCTCTCCGTCTTCGAACGCCCCTTTGAAGTGTTCCTCGCCCATGAGTGAGAATTCACGGCAGGCGAAGCATTTCGAACGTCTCTATCGCGCGGACCCTGATCCGTGGAGCTTTGCCACCAGCCCCTACGAACAGCAGAAGTATGCAGCGACCTTGTCAGTACTGGGGACCAGGCATTTCCAGTCTGCGTTGGAGGTCGGTTGTTCGATCGGCATTCTCACCAGCCGGCTAGCTCGGCGTTGCGATCGCCTGCTTGCCTTGGATTTCGCCCCTTCTGCGGTGAAAGCGGCGCGCGCCCGTTGTGCCCCTTATCCGGGCGTGCGGGTTGAGCAGATGCAGGTGCCCCGGCAATGGCCCGAGGGCTTCTTCGACTTGATTCTGTTCTCTGAGGTTTTGTACTTTCTCGATGAAAGCGATTTGATGGAAACCTGTGCCCATACCCTGGGTTCTCTACGCCCGGGGGGGCAGGTCCTTCTGGTGAACTATACGGAAGAGACGGATGATCCTCTCAGCGGGGATACAGCCGCCTCATGCTTTATCAAAGCAGCCGCTCCCACCTTGCAACCTATCTATCAAACACGTCAGCCACATTACCGGCTCGACCTGCTTGCATTCGTGGGCTAGCCCCTTGGGTCCCGTCCCGCATCCTATATTTTCAGGGGAAGGAGGCGAGTTATGCCAGAAAAAGAAGTAGTCGATAGGGCAGAAGAAGATCTGCGGGAAGGGAAGTCGGCGTCGACGGCAGCCGGAGAATTTGTCCACGAAGAGATCGAACACGTACGGGAAGGGAAGCACGGCGCACGTTCGCCACAACAGGCAATCGCGATAGGCCTGAGTAAGGCTCGCCGTGCCGGCATTCCGCTTGCTCCTCCCAAGGCCGGAAAAACCAAAGAGGCCACGCGAAAGAGCGCAGAGCGAGATTTCCGTAAAGGACAATCAGCGACAAAAATGAAGACGTCAGCCAAGCGATCGCGTGCGACCGAGGATGCCCTGAAAAAGGAGCCCAAATCGACGGTCTCTCATAAGGCGCTTTCAGCCCACGCCAAGAAAGCGGCGAAGTCGCGCTGAGGATTTCGAAGCCCGTGAGCAGCCCCAATTCTCAGGCAAGCATGTCTCTGATGCCCTGTGTCAGGGCTCGACTAACACACCCACTTCTTTGGGCAAATATTCCTTGCTGACGCTCACGTACCCGTCTCGGGCAACGCGCTTCCCACGTTCCCGATACATCGCTTCATCCCGCGGCTGTGTCGTGCCCAACCCATCGACATAGCGGTTGTACATGCAGAATGCAGCCGCAATCAACACCGTATCGTGGATCTCCGTGTCCGTAGCGCCCTGCGCCCGCGCCTTCGCTACATCTTCGGCTGTGACATGCTTGCCGCCCTTTTGCACATGTCCCGCGATGACCAGCAGCGCCTTCAACTTGGGCGAGATATCCGCGTTCTGAAAATCATGCTTCACCTTCTTCACCAGCGCCTCGTCATCATTCAAGCTGGCCGCTGCGATCGCGCCATGGATCGTCTGGCAGTAATAACAATCGTTCTCTGAGGAGACGTAGGTCGCAATCAGCTCGCGCTCACCGGGAGTAAGCGAGTTAGGCCCGTGCAGCAGGATCTCGACCAATTCGTTGAGCGGTTTCGCGGTCTCCGGCCGGAAAGCCATCGCGCCGCGTATTCCAGGAAGACCTTCGGGTAGTTGAATGTGAGCCATGGGAAGTAAGTCCTTTCAGGAAGAGATGGGCACGGTCGATTTTTCAACCTTGGATTTGGAAAAGAAGAAACGCCGGATGGGGTCGCCGCAGAGCACGATGGCGAGACCGAGAACCGCGGGAATGGGATCGTGCATCAGGATCATCAAATTGATCACGGCGCATCCCAGCAGAAAAACAATCGGCGCCGCCGGGAACCACCAGGCACGTACACGCTCCTGCAAGCGAAAGAGAGAAGCCGCCGAAAGAGCGAGAAAGCACACCGCCGAGAAGATGATGAAGGAGAGGATGCGATCGAAGGCTCCGAAGCACAGAACCAGCAGGGCGAGCCCGGTTTGCAGCAGCACGGCATTCGCGGGTGTTCCAAAGCGAGGATGCAGCCGGCCGCAGGCGGAGAAAAACGCGCCGTCTTTCGCCATCGCGTAGTAGACCCGCGGAGCCGCCATGGTAAGAGCCATCAGCCCGCCTAACACCGACAGCAGCACGCAGCCGGAGAGGATCTTTCCCCCTAAGCTGCCGAAGAGTGCCTGACCGAACTGGGCGACGAAAGCAGTGTTCGAAGCAATGCGCTGCAACGGCACCACGGAGAGAAAAGCGAAGCTGAGCAATAGGTAGACCGCGGTCACCAGCAGCACACCTCCGGTGAAGGCAAGGGGAAGATTGCGCCGCGGATTGCGCACCTCACCGGCAATCTTGCCCGCCTCCCACCAGCCGCCAAAGCTGAAAAACGCGCTGACGGTGGCCCCGGCAATGGCGCCGAAAATGGGTTCGGAGCCGGGCCGCCGCTCCGCTAAGCGGCAGCAGATTTGCGATGGAGGCGTGGCCCGAGAAACAGGCCCATCCAACCAGGCAAAGCAGCACCCCAATCTTGAGCAGGTTTGCGCTCGCCATCATGCTCCGGCTGAGACGCGTTCCCACACTATTGAGCACTGCCAGCGAGATGAGAATGACGACCGGAATCCAAAAGGCCTGCCGGGCTGAACCGCCGGTCAGAGAGAGCACATACGGGGCGGCGCCTACCGCCAGTGCGGCTGCCAGTCCCGGGTCCAGCACGGCGGCCGACATCCATCCGTAAAGAAACGCGACCCGGCTGCCGTATCCCTCGCGGAGATAGACATATTCTCCACCGGCCAGGGGATAGCGGACCGCCAGTTCCGAGTAGCAGAGAGCGCCGCATAGGGTGATGAGCCCCATCCCGCACCATACCGCGCCGAGCAGCAAGGGCGCGCCCAACGACTTCGCCATGGCGGCAGGGGTTAGGAAGATGCCGAGCGCGATCGATTGCCCCATAACCAGGGCGATCGTTCCCGGCAGACCCATGCGCCTGTGCTGATCCATTGAGGACAACACTACCCGCGCTGGCATGTGTTGAGCATCGGCCAAAAGGTGGAGACCAGTCAGGCTGCGAAAGGTTACTTAACCGCACCCGCTTTTTTGGCGCCTTCCACCTCGAGCAACTCGCCGGTGGTCACGTTATACACGTAGCCGTAGATGGGAATGGATCGCGGAATGAGGGGATGGTTCCGCAGGCGGTTCACGTCGTCGATAACCGCCTGCATCGGATCAGCGATGGTGAGCCATTCGATGAACTCGCCCGCGCGAGATCCAGGCCCTTTGCCGATGTCGCGGAAGCCAGAAGGCGTCAGGTCGGCGGTTTCGAGGCTGCTATCGAGCAGTCCGCGGATCACTTCGTTAGTAAAGAACTCCATGCCGCAGTTGGTGTGATGAATGACGAAAAATTCCCGCGTGCCCAGCAGCTTATAGCTGATGACCAGAGACCGAACGGCATCGTCGCTCGCCCGGCCGCCCGCATTGCGGATCACATGCGCATCTCCCTCGGCCAGCCCGGCGAATTTAGCCGGGTCCAAACGCGCATCCATGCAAGTGAGGATAGCGAAACGGCGCGCCGGAGGAAGCGCAAGCTTGCCCTTCTCACCGAAAGAAGCGCTGTACCGCCGATTCGCTTCCAGAACTTCATCGAGAACACCGCTCATGCTCGTTGCTCCTCAAATTTTGATCTGTGAAGTCAATGCCCGGAGGGCCGGAACTAAACCAGGCGATGAACGAGCGCCATAAGCGCGGCAACATACCTATCGAGTGGATGCAACCTGCGACTGCCGCGCCCGCGCGAGTTGAGCATGCAGTAAGTCAAAAACAGCTTGCATCCCGAATCCCGTTTTGGCGGACACTTCAAAGACCTGCATTCCGGGACGAACACTCTCTATATTGTGGCGAGCCGCCGGAAGATCAAACTCCGCTGCCTCAGCCAGGTCCATCTTGGTAATAATCGCGACGTCGGAACTATTGAAGATGGTGGGATATTTCAACGGCTTGTCTTCACCCTCGGTGGCAGAGAGCAGAACAAATCGCAACTCTTCTCCCAGGTCGTAGCTGGAGGGGCAAACCAGGTTTCCCACATTCTCGATGAAGAGAAAATCGATCCGGTCCAGATGCCACGATTCAAGCGCCTTGTCCACCATTTGCGCATCCAGGTGGCAGACCGTTCCAGTGTTGATCTGTCGTACATTCGGCGTCGCGCGCCGTAGCCGGGCGGCATCGTTTTCCGTGGCCAAATCCCCCACCAGGGCAGCCACACGAGAGTCCTGCGCCAGCCCCGCGAGCAGCTTTTCCAGGAAGGCTGTCTTTCCCGAGCCTGGGCTTGAGACCAGGCCTACGACGCAGGTACCCTCTCTACGAAAGCGCTCGCGCAGGTCGCGGGCCAGCAGATCGTTCTGCTTGAGAACCTTGGCCCTGACTTCCACCATGCGCGTGTTCATGCCGCAATCTCCAACGAGGCAACTTCGATCTCGCGGCCAGAGACGATCTTCTGCCCCGGGCTCCCGCACTCCGGGCAACTGAGTTGATAGAGCGACGGAGGGACCCGGTCTTTCTGACATCGTATCGCAGTAAATGACCAGTGGAATGGTCTCGATCACCAGCCGCGATCCCTCCAGCAACGAGCCTTCACAGGCAAGCTCGTAGGCGAAGAGCAGAGCCTCTTTATCCACGCCGGAAAAAGCCCCCAGCTTCAGGTGCACCGCCTCGACATCCAGCCCACCGCGGTTCTCCGACTCCTCGGTGATCTGGTCGATCATGCTGATGGCGATCGAGAGTTCGTGCATCTTTCCTCCTGGCGGGCTGCAGAAAAACTCACTTTTCTGAAGGGTACGGCGTTCAGCTCGTAACTAATACTCTCGCTTTTTGAAGGGTACGGCCTAACTCGCCGCAGCGAGCATCAGGCTGTACGTAAATGTAGTGAATCAATTCGGCTTTAGTCGCTGAGGGCACGATTTTCCCCAAACGGCACTTTCGCGGCCTGCGAGCCACTACATCGAACGGATCTTGAGGTAGCGGCGCAGGTCCGGAGCGACCGTAACCGCCAGACCGATGAGTACCAAACCAAGTGCGCCTAAGACGAGTTTTGCGTTCATGATGTCACCTCTCTACTTTCTGTCATTACACTAAGCTCACTTGCTTGGTAGTAGCAATGCGGGCCGCCAACTCCACCACCATCTTTGCCGCCTCTTCCACCGCGCCTGCACCGGCGGTGATAAACCCATGCGCCCTTCCAACTCATCGCCGAAGTCCTGCGGTTCACAGCCCACGACCAGCACCTGTGCGGAAATCGTGCCCTGGGAAGCAGCAAGGTGCAATACCCGCACTGGATCCATGCCGTGGGGATTGATCTCCGTCTCCGCCGTTGCTCCACCGGACAAGGCCGCCAGATCCGGTTCCACCACGTAGAGCGTGCCCGCCGCTTCGCCGCGCGGCAGCGCATCCACGATGATGACCGCATCCCAGGGATCGAGCAGCGCGTACGCCAGGTCGAAACCCCGGATACCGAAATCCTTCACCTGCACGCTCTCGGGCAATTGCCGCTTGCTGAGCGCAAGCGCCACCTCAACCCCGAACCCGTCATCCCCCAGGAAGATATTGCCCACGCCTGCAACCAGAATCCTTGCCGTCATGTGGGCTCTCCTTTCAGCACAGGCTCGATCTCATCGGGAGAGAAGAAGAAGCGGTGTCCTGGCTGGCGCATCATGCCGAACTCCCGGCCCGGGTCGTCGTCCAGCACCAAACGCCAGCTGAACATGGTCTTCGAAGTCCTGCTCAATCGCTTCAATGACCGCAATCTTGCCCGCCAGGGCCATGTCGAGAATATCGGCCTTCTTTTTCGGGTTTATGCGCACCCGGTCGCCAACCCGCAGCTCGATGCCGAAGACGCGCACGCTCTCAGGCGGGGCTGCTGCTTCCTCAAAAGGATTCCAATCCCGGTTCATCGTGTATCGCCTCGAATTTCACGCAGTCCGCGGATCACGCCGTGCGCTTTCAGTAACGAGTCCGAGGTGAGAGCTTCCGTGCGTTCCAGAATCTTGCGCGCGCGGGGATCACCGTCTCGCATCTCCTGCTTCTCGGCGTCGGTGAGGGTGAGCACGCGCAGAGTCAGCATCTCGTCCATCTCCGTCCCATCAAAGAAGTCGCCTTCGCTTTCCGGTGCGATCTTCGGATAGTCGTACAAGATGATCGGCGAGCAAAACATCATGCTTTCACGGCATGCCGGGACGGTCGATCCGGCTCCTCGCCCACTAACACCGGGAAAACACCGGTATTGCAACAAGCCGCGACCGCTTCGCGATAGGCCGGATCCGGATCAAGCAGGGAGACAAACTCTCCGCCGCTGATACCCAGCAGCAGATGCGCAGAGACGAAAGATAAGGGAAGCGCCTCGTCTCGTTTTGCTCCAGCGCCACTGGGCAATGGGCTCACGTTCTGCATTTCGAGGCGGAGCTTGCACACGCCATCCTGCAAACATTTCCGCGCCGATGCTCAGCTCGATCCGCAGCTTTTGCGGTATGTCGCAATCGTGAAAATTGTCATCCCGACCGGAGCGTAGCGTAGTGGAGGGACCTGCGGTTTCTATTTCGATCGCAAGCGACATCGGGGAATAACAAGGTCGCTGAGCCGCAACCCGCATGCTCTGAAGTACGCTCGACCGCTTCATCCCACGCCAGGGAAGGGTCCGTGAGCTTATCCGCACTCTGCGTCGGGACAAGCTGCAAAAAGCTGATCCTCACGTCAAGGCTAGCCTTCGCATCCGCCACCGCAAGACACTCGGCAATCAGGCGGAAGGGTTCCTGGGGACGCTGCGCCTCCGCATAAACGCGCGGGTAGAGAGTTCCAAAATTCCATCGCTGACGGTTCTTGATCGCGGTTGGCCTATAGGGATAGAGGATGTATCCCTCGTAAAGAATCGCAGCCGCAATCTTTTCCGCGCCGTCGAAGTTCATGCCTTAACCTCGTCCTTTAGCCTCGGCCGCCAGCGCCCGGCTGATGGCCTGCTCCCAGGTGGGGATACCGTGGCGCACCTTGTACTCGTAGAGCTGCTCGAATACATCACGCCGCAGGCATAGCCACGACGTATTCGGGATAGTGCATCTCCATCATCTCTTTCCACGTGGAGATGGGCAGGCGGTAGTTGGCCTCGCGGTCCCATGGCACTTGAGCCACCTGAAGCGACCCATCGTCGCCCTGGTAAAAGACCGTGCCGCTGAACATCACGCATACTGGAATCTCGCCCGTCTCCAGCGCGTGAAAATACTTGGTCGCTGCGACATTGAAGTCAAACGTGCAGGGAAGCTGCAGGTCGACGAGCACATTGTCGGTAAAGCCCGGAACAGCCACCGTGGTATTCATCCACAGCAGCGGTCGCACCGTGCGGCTCCATCGCTCGGGTGTGCCAAAAAGGTCGAGCAGCTTCTCCTGCTCCTGGGGAACATAGCGCCTTTTTGACGGCTCGATCTGCACCTGGCAGCGCAGCGTGAGCGTGTGGATCGCCTCCGATGCCGGCAGATTCGTGATGCGCAGCTTCAACGCGATCAGCGGAGCGGCAGCATGCGGCACCGCCTCGGCAGCTTCGATCTTGAAATGCAGCTCAGGCATTGGCCCTTCACCTCGACGCTTCGCGTCTTCAAGTCGGCGAAGAAGTGGTGGATTTCCTTCCACACCTCGGTCCCCCCGGAGAGCCCACGCCAGTGCATGCGGATCAGGCCCACCAGCCGATAGCACTCATCGACAGGAGCGATGTAGTACTGTGCCGGCGCGCCAACGCGGTTGACCAGAAAGGTCTCGACATCCGGCTCCATCTTCTGCAAAGCAGGGTGCTCGCCGGCGATCTCTGACCAGGATTCGAGGCTGAGCAGCGATTCGATCGCGCCGGCAGGGCTGGGATACATCGCCATCACCTTGTCCGCTGCGCTATCGCGATAGAAGAAGGCGAGGTTGATGGGAATCATCAGCGATTCCCACTGCAAGTCAGGCATCTGGAAGTCAGTGAGCGCGCGAATGCGCCGCGGCACGCGGAGGAAGTGCGCCCCTGCCTGTCCGCAGAAGAGAACAGCGCAGCCATCGCACGAGCACAAAATCTCGCGCTTCTTGGGATCGAGCAGATGCTGGTGAACGGGTCCCAGCGCCGCGCTGCAAAGCTCACAGCGTTCCGCCGTGGGCGCCTTGCGAGCCGCTATCTGCCTAAGAAAAGGAAGTGTTCCTGGTGCCATCGCCGTCCTGTCCAACCAAGCTTTTCTGAAAGGGTACGGCCAACCTCGCCGCAGCGAGCATCAGGACGTACTTAAATGCGCCGAACCAGCCCGGCTTTAGCCGCTGAGGACACAGCTTCCTCGGAAGCAGCACAGGTCCGCAGCATGCTTACGCAGGCGGCATATGGGGCATGCTGGGGTGTATTGGCTTGCGCGTCTCGACATTGATGCCCGTCGCATCGTCTTCCTCGCGATCGACTGGCTTGCGAAGTGGAGTCTCAGAAATGGAAGGTCTGACTCGAGTTGTCTCTAGATGCGCCATCGCGTCGCTCCTTATTTCAGCACGACAAGGTTGGAAGTGTGGGAAGCCTCAGCCGGAGCATTCTCCGCGACAATTTCAAGAATGTCGGGAGCCGCTTCGTAGAGCGCTTCTTCCACCGCGTTCTTTAAGGTGAGGGAAGAGGAGGGACAACTACCGCAGGTCCCGTGCAGCTTAAGCCGAACAATGCCGTCGCGCACGCTGACCAGCTCGCAGTCTCCGCCATGAGACTTAAGGTAAGGCCGCACCGCCTCGAGACCGCGGACAACCCTGGTTTCGATATCATCAGGATGGAGAGAGTGGAGCAGGAACATGCCGGCGACGAGATTGTCCTCGAGGGCCGCGCTGAGCACCCGCTCGCCCTCCGCCGTTTCCACGCACCTGTCTATCAGCCGCTGCAACGCAGCGCCATGCAACTCAACCACGGACTGTACCAGCTCCAGAGCGGCGGCCCGAACCTCCGGGTCGCCCGCCTGATCGAGTTTGGCTGCCAGTTTCTCTACGTGTTCACTTTGGGCGCGGAACTCTCCGCGCCGCGGTGCGGCTATCGGTTGCTCAGCGCTGGCCGCCATTATTCGGGCCCCGCCGCCCCGAACATGGGTGAGTGTTTCACTTCGATCACCTTGCCGTCCCCGACGTACATATGTACTCCGCAGGGCAAGCATGGGTCGAAGCTACGAACCGTGCGCATGATGTCGATCCCCTTGAAGTTCTCCGGGCCATTGTCCTCGAAGATCGGTGTATTCTGCACCGCATCTTCGTAAGGACCAGGAGTTCCGTAGACATCGCGCGGGTTCGCGTTCCATGGCGTGGGCGGATAAGGATGGTAGTTGGCGATCTTGCCTTCGCGGATAACGACATGGTGTGAAAGCACTCCGCGCACGGCTTCGTGGAAGCCGCACCCGATCGCCTCCTCAGGCACCTTGAAGTCAGACCACGTCGACGTGCGGCCCGCGTTCAACTCGCCCAGCGCCTTTTCGACAAAGTAGAGCGCCGTCGCTGCCGCGTAGGCCTGGAAGTAGGTACGAGCCCGGTCCCGCTCCAGCGTGTTGCTCCACTGCGGAATCTTCCACTCGAACTGCGTCTCGGGAAGCATCGCCGTTTTGGGAAGATTGATCTGGACGCTGTGACCGGTAGCCTTCACGTAGCCAATATCGACCAGTCCGGAAAGCGCCGTAGACCAGAGCCGCGCAATCGGTCCGCCGCCGGTGTCGAGCGCCAGATGGTCTCCAGTGCGCTGGTCATACCACCGCGGTGACATGACCCACGTATAGTTGCCGCCGAAATCGCGCTTCTGCGGGCGGGGAAGCGTCGTCTGGTTCCAGGGGTGATGCTTGTCCACCGGATTCCCCAACGGATCCCTCGCGACAAAGGTCTCTGAGCCCTGCCAGTCGTCATAGTAGGAGCTGCCCAGCAAGATCCTTATGTTCAGGTTGATGTCGACCAGGCTGTTGGTGACCAGCTTTCCGTCCACCACCACGCCGGGCGTCACGTACATCTTCCGGCCCCACTCCGCCATGTTCTTGTAGGTGTAATCGCAACTGTTCGGGATCGTTATACGATCCCCAACAAGCCAGCAACGTGCGACGCAGGCCGACCTTCTCGTAACCGGGCATGGCGTCATAGAAGAAGTTGAAAAGGTCGTCATGCAGAGGCACGACCCTCTTCATGAACTCGACATACTTCATCAGGCGAACCAGGTAGTCGGTAAACAGCTGGATAGTGGCCACCGTGCCCACACCGCCGGGGTACAGCGTGGAAGGATGCACGTGGCGGCCTTCCATCAGGCAGAACATCTCTCGCGTCATGCGGCTCATGGCCAGCGTCTCGCGATAGAACGAGCCAGTAAAGGGATTGAGCGCGGTCATGATGTCGGCAATGGTGCGAAAGCCGTGTTTGTCTCCGTTCGGGCAAGCCGTGGATTGCGCCTTGGCCCAGACTCCGGGATTCGTCTCCTTCACCATCTGCTCGCAAAAATCCACGCCCACCAGGTTGTCCTGGAAGATGTTGTGATCGAACATGTACTCGGCGGCTTCGCCCAGGTTGATGATCCACTCAGCCAGAGGCGGTGGCTTCACCCCAAACGCCATGTTCTGCGCGTACACCGCGCAGGTGGCGTGGTTGTCTCCGCAGATGCCGCAGATGCGGCTGGTGATGAAGTGGGCATCGCGCGGGTCTTTGCCCTTCATGAAAATGCTGTAGCCGCGAAAGATCGAGGATGTGCTGTGGCACTCGGCGACTTCCCGGTTGGCGAAGTCGATCTTGGTGAAGATGCCGAGGCTGCCCACGATCCGTGTAATCGGATCCCAGTTCATCTCGACCAGGTTGCGCTTCTTCTTATCGACCTCAGAGATTGTGTCGGGATAAGTCGCCATGGATTTTCCTTTTTGGGTTGAAATTTTTCCGTTTTGAGCGAAGCGCTGTTTTAGTAAGTTGTGGGGCGGTAGCCGGTGGTCAGTTGCGGCCTGGGATGCCGCCATTTCGGTTCCTTGTTCACCGTCGTATTGGTGATGCTGCGCATGGTGCGGATGAAACGCCCGTAGGTGCCAATGATGATTCGATGAAAGCTTGGCTCCCGGCGGTTCGTCCATGAAGGGCATGAACTTATCCGGGAATCCCGGCATGGTGCATCCGATGCAGATGCCGCCCACATTCGGGCAGCCGCCAATGCCGCGCATCCAGCCACGCTTGGTTACATTGCAGTCGACCACCGGTCCCCAGCAGCCAAGCTTTACCAGGCACTTCGATGATCCGTAGTGGGTGGCAAAGTCGCCCTGCTCGTAATACGAGCCGCGATCGCAACCCTCGTGTACTGTCTTGCCGAAGAGCCATGTCGGCCGCAGTTGCTTGTCCAGCGGGATCATAGGCGCCAGGCCTGCCACCTGGTACAGCAGGTAGAGAACGGTTTCCATGAAGTTATCCGGCTGCACCGGGCAGCCTGGTACATTCACAATCGGCAACCCGGCCTTGGAACGCCAATCCCATCCCAGGTAGTCGGCCAGCCCCATCGCACCCGTCGGGTTCCCTGCCATGGCGTGAATGCCGCCGTACGTGGCGCACGTGCCCTGCGCCGATAATGGCCAGCGCCTTGGGCGCCAGGCGATCGATCCACTCGCAGGTAGTAATCGGCTGGCCGGTATCGGGGTTGGTCCCCATCGCCGCCCAGTAACCCTCTTTCTTGATCTTCTCGTTGGGAATGGAGCCTTCCACGACCAGCACAAAGGGATCTAACAGACCCTTTTCTGCCTCGTAAAAAAACTTCATGAATTCATCGCCGTTCTCATAGGCGAGAACAGGGTTGTGCAGATGAACTTTAGGCAAACCGGGTATCGCACCCAACAGAACGTCTTCGATGCTTGGCTGTTCCGCCGCGGTAACGGAAACGCTATCGCCGTCGCAACTGAGGCCCGCTGTGATCCAGAGAATGTGAACATCAGAGACGGCGGGAGCTTTGGTGATGCTGCTTACCTTTTCAGCCATGAAATTCTCCTTCACCCGTAAGACTTACGAAGACGATGCGCTACGCTCGGAATACCAGCGAAGCCCACAAAGATGGACGCGCGAAACACGCATACTGCTTGTGATGATGGTGCAGTAAATCGGGTTGGTAGAAGCAGGACAAGCCTGTTACCCCGGAGCGTTATTTGAGCGACATTTCACGCCAGTGTTCTGGTGAAATCGCCGACCGCTGAAAACTACGCCCAGTCAGCATCACTGTCAAACGCTCGCAGTTCACATGCTGAAGCGAATGATTCATCCGATGACTTGCTATCGGGATTTCCCCGAGTTCCATTAGCAGGAATCCCGGAGCCGCTTGTGGAAAGGAACTAGCAGATGCGGGGCAATTGCTCACCGAACATCACATCCAGCACGCGCGTTCCGCCGATCTGCGTCTTCATCAGCACCATGCCTGGGTGTTCAGCGACGACCTCTCCGATGATGGCAGCGTCGCGGCCCAACTCGTGCTGTTGCATTTGCCCGAGCACGGCTTGCGCCATCTCTGGTGCAACGATCGCCAGCAGCTTTCCCTCGTTGGCGACGTAAAGCGGATCGAGCCCCAGCACTTCACACGCGCCCTTGACCGAATCGCGCACAGGAATCGATTGCTCTCGCAATAACATTCCCACGCCGGCCCGCTTGGCGATTTCGTTCAAGGTGGTGGCTGCGCCGCCGCGCGTAGGATCGCGCAAACAATGGAGGAACTCCGTCCCTTTGCGCTGGTGTGCTGAGCATGGCCGCCACCAGCCCGTTGAGCGAGGCACAGTCGCTCGCGATCGCGCCTTCAAATTCAAGGCCTTCCCGCTGCGACATGATGGCCATGCCGTGGTCGCCGATATAACCACTCAGAATGATCTGGTCGCCCGGCCGCGCACGGTCTGCCGAGATGTTCACGCCGCTGTCGATCACGCCAATGCCCGTGGTGGTAATAAATATCTGGTCGCCCTTGCCGCGATTCACAACCTTGGTGTCGCCGGTCACAAACTATACCCCGGCCTCCGCGGCAGCGGCACGCATGGATTCCACCACACGCCGCAGATCGTCGACCGCCAGGCCTTCCTCGAGAATGAACGCGGCCGAAAGATAGAGCGGACGCGCGCCGCTCATCGCCAGATCGTTCACCGTCCCGTGCACGGCCAGCCGCCCGAT
This sequence comes from uncultured Acidobacteriaceae bacterium, assembly GCA_963746595.1. Taxonomy (GTDB): domain Bacteria; phylum Acidobacteriota; class Terriglobia; order Terriglobales; family Acidobacteriaceae; genus PALSA-350. The sequence continues at coordinate 135,330 of CAVVBS010000001.1, read as the reverse complement.
GTCGCCGCCAGGAAAAAATATCGGGGTCACCACAAAGGAGTCCGTAGTAAAAGCCAGGCGAGCGCCGCCGATCGTGACCACTGCCTGGTCATCGAGCTTGTCTAGAATAGGATTTTTGAATGCAGGCAAAAAGATCTGGTCGATCAGATCGGCCGTAAGCTTGCCACCGCTGCCATGCCCCAGCACAATCTGCGGATGCTGAAAGATAGGCAACGGACAAGACCCAAACCCGGCCGGTCGTTCTTCGGTCGGCTTTTCTTCGTCCTTGCGCGGATATCTGAGAACTAGCCATTGGCGTGCGTCATGACCTCGACTTGCACCACGTCCGCTCCTTGCGGTTTTAGATGCCGCCCGTACGCGTAGTAGGCAGCGCAAGCTCCCTCCGCCGATACCATCGTCGCCCCCAGTGGACGCTGCGGCGTGCACAGCGTGCCGAACGCCGGGCAATCGTGGGGCTTTTTAATGCCCCGCAGTATCTGGCCGCTGATGCATATCTCCGGCTCGAGCGTGGCGATCTCCGCCACGTCGAATAACTTCTCCGCGTCATACAGCGCGAACTCATCGCGCAGGTGGAAGCCGCTCATGGGGATGTTGCCGATGCCGCGCCACTTGCGATCAGCCACCTCGAAGACGCGCTGGATCAGCTTTTGCGCCGGCACATTGCCGTCGCGGCCCAGAATGCGCGAGTATTGGTTCTCCACCACCGCCCGTCCCTGTTCCAGCTGCTGCAGTGTCATCAGCGTGCCGTGCAATATATCGAGAGGTTCAAAACCCGTCACCACAATCGGCACATGGTAGCGAGCGCTGATGGGATCGTATTCGCGATACCCCATCACCGCGCACACGTGGCCCGGGCCAAGAAAGCCCTGCACCCGGTTATCGGGCGATTGCAGGATCGCCTCCAGCGCCGGCGGAACCAGCACATGCGAAACCAGCAGCGATACATTGTTCACCTGCTCTTCGCGCGCACGCCACGCCAGCATGGCGTTGGCCGGAGCCGTGGTCTCAAAGCCGATGGCAAAAAAGACCACCTGCTTGGTCGGATTCGCCCGCGCAAGCTTCAGGCAATCGAGCGGCGAATAAACCACGCGCACATCGCCCCCTGCGACTTGATGGTGAACAGGTCGCCATCCGAGCCCGGCACGCGCAACATGTCGCCGAAGGAGCAGAAGATGACATTCTTCTGCCGCGCAATGGCGTGGGCTTTGTCGATCATCTCCAGCGGGGTTACGCAAACCGGGCAGCCCGGCCCATGAACCAGCTCCACCCCCTCGGGCAGCAGATGATCGATTCCGTTCTTGACGATGGAGTGCGTTTGCCCGCCGCACACTTCCATCAACACCCAGGGACGCGTCTGAACACGGCGCATCTCGCCGACAATCTTTTTGGCAACGTCACCGTCGCGGTACTCGTCAAGATATTTCATTGTCGATAACCTCCGGGTTCCACTTCCTCAACCACGGGCGACTCGAGTTCCGTGAGCTGATCCAGATCCCTCAGCGCCTGGTAGGTGCGCTCGGCCTCTGCTTCATCGACCCGGCTGATGGCAAAGCCAACGTGCACCAGAACATACTCCCCGACCTGCGTCTCAGGCACGTATTCCAGGCAGGCCTCGCGCACAATGCCGCCGAACTGAACCTTGGCCATGCGCATGCCGCGCTGGTCGAATGTCTCTACCACCTTGCCGGGTATAGCCAGGCACATGTCATTCTCCTCGGCGCAAATGCTCGTTCGCCACCATAGCCTGTCCGAGCGAAAGGCCGCCGTCGTTGGCCGGAACTTGGGCGTGCAGAAAGACGTCAAAGCTACGACGCCGCAACTCTACCACCGTCCGGCCTAGAAGGTACAGGTTCTGGAAACTTCCACCGCTCAGGCAAACCCGGTTGACCGCATCGCGTGACCCGATGCGGCTGCACACTTCGCCGATGGCCGCGCTCAAAGTATTGTGAAAACGCGCGGAAATCTCCCCCACCCGCCGGCCCGAAGAAATATCCTTCACGATGGCGACGATGACCGGCCGGAAGTCGAGCGATGGCCGGCTCGCCCTCCTCGATCTCGAACTCGTAGCGATCGTCGATTCCCGCTTCTGCCGCCGCCTCCAGGGCAATGGCTGCCTGGCCCTCGAAGGTCACCTCCGATGCCAGCCCCAACATCGCGGCGACGGCGTCGAAGAGCCGCCCGCAGGACGATGTCTCCACCGTCTGAATGCGCCGGGCTGAGCATCGTGTCCACCAGTGCAACCTGCTTCTCATCTATACCTTGGAAGCACTGCAGTTGGCCGGGTATCTGCGCCCCAAAGGCATCTCGCAGATAGCTGAGCGCCATGCGCCACGGCTGCCGCACCGCCGCGTCGCCGCCGGGCAGCAAGCACATTGCGCAGATGGGCTCGCCGGGTGAAGCCGGCAAAATCCGCAACCAGAAATTCGCCCCCCCAGATCCTGCCGTCTGTACCAAATCCGGTGCCATCCAGCGCCACGCCGAGAACACGGCCGCGCAGATGGTTTTCCGCCATGCAACTAGCGATGTGCGCATGGTGATGTTGCACGCCGATCCGGCGTGCAATCCCTGAAGCCAAAGCCATGCGCGTGCTCATATAACCGGGATGCAGATCGTAGGCAACGGCGCGCGGAGCAACCCTGAAAACATGTTTCATGCGGTCAAGCGTTTCTTCGAAGAACCGCATCGTCTCGTAATTCTCCAGATCGCCGATATGCTGGCTCAGGATCGCGTACCGGCCTTTGGTCAGGCAGAAAGTGTTTTTCAGCTCCCCACCAAACGCGAGCACCTCGTCCATCTCGATTCCCAAATCGATACTCTGGGGCACAAAGCCGCGCGAGCGGCGCAGCACTCGTTCCCGCCCCTCGAAGGTGCGCGTAACCGAATCATCCACGCGGGTGAAAATGTCGCGGTTGTGCAGCAGGAACCAGTCCGCGACGCCGCCCAGCTGCAGCATCGCCTCCTGGTTGCTGACCACGATCGGCTCCTCGCTCAAATTGCCGCTGGTCATCACCAGCGCAGCCCACTCGGACGGGGCCTCCGGCGAATCGCTGAATAACAGATAGTGCAGCGGCGTATAGGGCAGCATCACGCCCAAGGTGTTGTCCCCCGGAGCAAGGCCGCGGAGAGCGGCCCACCGGGCAGGCGCGGAAGAACCACGATGGGCCGCCGCGGGTGCAGCAGCGCAGCCTCGTCCTCTGCCGTCAGCCGGCACAGCTTCTCTGGCTGCGGCCAGATCGCGCACCATCAGCGCGAACGGCTTGTGCGGACGCCGCTTGCGTCGACGCAACTCCGCGACCGCCGCATCGTTGGTCGCATCGCACGCCAGCAGGAAGCCGCCCAGCCCCTTGACCGCAACAATCTTGCCCGCGCGCAGCAACGCGCGTGTCTGGCGAATGATCGCCAGCGAATCCCGGGCCGCAAAAGATACAGCCTTTAATGAACCGCCCGCACTTTCCAGCAGGGCCAGCGAAGGTCCGCAAACCGCGCACGCATTGGGCTGGGCATGAAAGCGCCGGTCGCCGGGATCTTCATATTCCGCCTGGCAGTCAGCGCACATGGTGAAGGCGGACATGGTCGTGGTCGCGCGGTCATAGGGTATGTCGCGGATGATGGTGTACCGCGGCCCGCAATGGGTGCAATTGGTGAATGGATATCCGAAGCGCCGGTTCGCCGGTCTCCGAAATCGCGCCAGCACTCGTCGCAAGTGCCGGCGTCGGGAGGTACCAGCGCAAATGCACCAGCTTCCTCCCGGCTGCCCAGGATCGAGAAGCCGACGCCTCCCCGAACCTCGACGTCGGAGACGCTAATCTCCTTAATCTCCGCCAACTTGGGAGGATCGTCCTTCAGCGTCTGGAAAAATTCATCGAGCGCAGGCCCGCGACCTTCGATCTCAATGGTGACGCCAGAGGAGGAGTTGAAGACATACCCACTCAGCCCGAGAGAGGTGGCCATCTTGTAAACAAACGGCCGAAACCCCACACCCTGCACGACTCCACGCACCAGGATGTGCTTGCGTCTGACCGGTTCGTTAAGCTCATCGGCCTGGAGGCTGAACATCCTCCGCATCATACTTGGCCGCGGGCAATCCAGATCAGGGCGCTGCTCGACTCCAATAGTCACATCCACCCCTTACGTGAATCGCCGCCCTGCCCATCCTGCGTGAGGACGGTGCCTCCTTCATGACGAGCCGTAGCAAGCGTCACGGGGGCACCGTCTGTTGTGCACCTCACCGATCAGCTGCTCCGGAAAAGCGTCAGCCTCCACGCCGCTCCCGACCGGAGCGTAGCGCGTGGAGGGACCTGCGTTTTTCCCTTCAGGCTTCGAAGCTAATTCCAGCTCTCGCCGCAACAATAACCTATAATGAGTGTATACTCATTATAGGTTAACGACTATGGCCCGCCCCAAAAGTGAAGACAAACGCAACGCGATCCTCTCGGCCGCCACCGAAGTCTTCGCCGAACGAGGCTTAAGCGCCGCGACCTCAGCCATATCCAGCGCAGCAGGAGTGGCTGAGGGCACGTTATTCACCTACTTCAAGACCAAGGACGACTTAATCAACGGCCTCTACCGTGAGATCAAGCTGGAGTTGGCAGACGCCATGATGTCCGAATTCCCCCGCAGAGCCGGCATCCGCGACCGTCTGCAGCATGTGTGGGATCACTACCTGGCCTGGGGAATCAAGAACCCCAGCCAGCAAAAGGTTCTGCAGCAGATGACCGTTTGGGGCGGCCTGACCAAGGAGTCGAAGCATGCCGGCGTCGCCCCTTTCCTCGAAATCGAAAAGATGGCCGAAGCTGCAGTGGCGCAGCACGTCTTTCTCGACCGCCCACTGGAGTTCATTGCCGCCGCCATGAGCGCGCTGGCGGATACGACCATGGACTTTATGCGGCGCGACCCGAAACAAGCGGAGATGTATCGCAAGCAAGGCTTTGAGATGCTGTGGGCTGGGGTCACGCGCAAGAAGTAGTTTTTGTGAATCCGAATGAGCGAGCAATCACTCATATAACGAGAAGGAGCCCAACCAATGAATCCATGGTCAGTCGCAGATATACCATCCCAGAACGGCAAGCTCGCGGTCATCACCGGCGCAACCGGAGGACTTGGCTACGAAACAGCGCTCGCCTTGGCGCGAGCCGGAGCCGAAGTTCTGGTCACCGGCAGAAATGCAGAGAAGGGCCGCGTTGCACTTCGGCGATATGAGCAGATCAAGCGCGCCGTGCCCTCCGCGAAGGTACGCTTCGCCATGCTCGATCTGGCCAACCTCGCGTCCGTCCGCACATTTGCCGCAAGCATGCTCGCGAACGGCCGGCCGTTGGATCTGTTGATCAACAACGCCGGCGTCATGGATCTGCCCACCAGGCGCCTGACCGAAGACGGCTTCGAGCTGCAATTCGGAACCAATCATCTTAGCCACTTTGCTCTTACCGCTTTGCTGCTGCCGTTGCTGCGCAAAGCCCAGGCGCCGCGAGTCGTGAATGTGAGCAGCCTGGCGCATCGTGGCGGCAAGATCGATTTCGCCAATCTGCAGGCCGAGCGCAAGTACAACTCCTGGGCTGCTTATCAGCAATCGAAGTTGGCCAACTCTGCTCTTTACCTTCGAGCTCCAGCGCCGCAGTGATGCCTATGGATGGGGACTAATGACCAACGCGGCGCATCCAGGATTCGCGCGCACCGAGCTGATCCCCAACGGACCGGGCACCGGCGGCCTGAAAGGAGTCGGGATGAAGGTACTTGGATCCTTCATGAGCCACTCCGCCGCAGCCGGAGCACTGCCCACACTCTTCGCGGCGACCGCTCCGGAGGCCGCCCCGAATGGCTACTACGGACCCAACGGCTTCTATGAACTGAAGGGGCCGGTCGCGCCCGCCAAGGTCTTACCTCAGGCGAAAGATAACGCAGTGGCGCGGAAACTATGGGAAGTCTCAGAGCAACTCACCGGGGTAAAATGGCCGGCCGGGGAACAAGCCTCCGAGACAGTTACTTTTCCCCTGAAGCGAGAAGCATAGCCATGAAGATCTTGGTCTTTGGTGCGACCGGAATGGTAGGGCAGGGTGTCTTGCGGGAGTGCCTGCTGGACCCGGATGTGGAACAGGTGCAAACAGTCGGCCGAAGCTCCACCGGCATTCATCATCCCAAATTGCGGGAGCTCGTGCATCGCGACTTATCGCACTACGCGGACATCGAGGCCGAGCTCTCGGGCTTCGATGCCTGCTTCTTTTCACTCGGCGTCTCCTCCGCGGGAATGAAAGCAGAAGACTACGAGCGCGTAACCTACGGAATCACCATGGCTGCCGCGGAGACGCTATGCCGGCTGAACCCGCAGATGAGATTCTTCTACGTCTCCGGTGCGGGCACTGACAGCACCGAACGGGGCAGGAGCATGTGGGCGCGGGTCAAAGGAAAAACGGAAAACGCGCTCCTGCGCTTACCGTTTGCCGCGGCATATATGTTTCGCCCCGGCATGATTGTGCCGATGCACGGAGAGAGGCCGAAGGCCGCCGTCTATCAAGCCTTCTATTCCATCCTCAAACCGCTGCTCTTCTTGCTCCGGCGCATCTTCCCCAATCACGTCCTCACCACGGAGGAAATTGGACAGGCGATGCTGATCGTGGCCCGGCGTGGCTACCCCAAACATATCCTTGAGATCGGGGATATTCGCGCCGCCCTCCAGACCTCTTGAGCTTGCCTTCCCGGTGGTCAGACCTCTGGTGGATCAGTCGTCTCGCTATGCGGGACGATACACGGTTTTTCATGCCTCTCTGCAACGCAAACGTTGACAACTCTACCCTCGAGCGAAAATCATTCTTGTCGGAATAGTTCCTATCCGAACGCGGCGTACTGTACCGCAGAGCGGGACCCTGGTGCGGATAGCGGAACGCTGGAACTATGGGATTTAGCTAAAACTTGAGGGGTCATGCCATGGAAGCTTCGCTAACTGCTCTCCCAGTTACGGAAACTCTGCCCAAGGCCGCCAGTCTCTACCAGTTGCACAGTCTGGATCGCGCGGTCGCCGTTCTGGAGATGTTGGGTGAAAGCGATACCGCGCTCAGTCTTGCGGAAGTTTGCCAACGGCTGCGCTTGCACAAAAGTACCGCCCATCGTTCGCTCATGGTGTTAGAACGCAGTGCCTTGATCGAGCGCACTCCTGAAAATCGTTACCGGCTCGGCTTAAAGCTATATGAACTCGGCAACCGGGCGGTCGAGCAGGTCGATCTGCGCGCCCGTGTACATCCTTACTTCCGCCGGCTTGCGGCGCAGGTGGGAGAAACCGTGCACCTGAGTGTGCTGCAGAAAACCTCGATTGTTTACCTGGACAAGGTCGAACCGAACCGAAGGGTCTGTGTCAGCTCGAAAACGGGAACCTCCAACCCTGTGTATTGCACCTCGATGGGCAAGGCGATGCTGGCCTTTCAGCCCCCTGAGGTGATCGATCAGATCGTTTCGAAGATCCGCTTTGTGCGCTATACCCCCAAGACGCTCACATCCAGGGATGCGCTGCTCAAGGCGCTGGAGCGGGTCCGGCGCCGTGGATATGCTATCGACGATCAGGAAATCGAAGTGGGCGTTCGTTGTATCGGAGCCCCCATCTTCGATGAAAAGCGCAATGCAATTGCGGCCGTAAGTGTCTCCGGCCCCGCATCGCGGATCACGGCGCCCACCATGCCTGAGATCGCCGAGCACCTGCTCCGCTGCTGTCGCGACATCTCCGTCTCTCTCGGTGCGCACGCAAAAAAGAGGCCGCGTGTCCTTTCGGCATTCGAGCGCCACTACAACAGCTAAAAGAGGGTTTGTTCAGTAGCCGGCAGCAGGTCCCTCCGCTACGCTACCCCGAATTTCCTGTGGAATTTAGTGGCGTTGGCGGACTTCATGCGCCTTTCTCTACGGAAAGGCGCACACGCGGGCGCGTCCAGTGCTGCGTGGCAGGAAATTCGGGGTAGCGTAGCGGAGGGACCTGCTGTTTCGCTAATTCTCACGCAGACTCGATCGCCCCGTCGCAACGGTGAACATACCGTCCGAAAGGCCACGGGGAACTTACTTAGAAATGCGACTTTCCGGGCAATCGGGCAGAGGGGCACGTTTGGCGGCTAACGGACCACTCGACCGCAACCCTGGCAATAAGTACGTCTTCTCTTCTTTCCAAAAGGGAGATAACGCCGACCGTCGAGGACTTCTATTCGCCACTTCAGTATTTGGGAGTAGATCGAAGCCCCTCCTAGAGTTGACATGCGTGATTTCTTCTCTATTATTGAAGTAATGCGGACTCGAAGCTATTTGGGAGAGTTTGAACTAATGCTTCTTCTCGCTGTGATCCATCTCGGCGAGGAAGCCTATGGTGTACCAGTTGCCCATGAACTCGAGCAGTATCGCGGCCGCATTGTGTCTGTGGGAAGCGTCTACGCGGCTCTCGAACGGCTCGAGGCAAAGGGCCTGATTACTTCGAGCCTGGGCGATCCCACGCCAGAACGCGGTGGTAAAGCAAAGCGATATTTTCGCGTCACCAAAGAGGGGCTGCGCCAAGTGCAAGAGACGCGCCGCGTGTTGACGAGACTTTGGCGAACAATCCCGGATTTCAAACTGGAATTCCATCTGGAGGAGAGATGAACCACAGGAAGCCACCTGCGCTTGCGACATGGATGTTGGATCATCTGAGGTCGCGGGAGACCAACGAGGCGCTCTCGGGCGATCTATTGGAAGCATTTCGCACAGGTCGTTCTGGGGGCTGGTATTGGTATCAGGTCATTGCGGCAATCGCAATAGCTTGGGGCCGGAACGTGTGGCACCACCGCGTCACATTGCTTTTTGCCGCTCTATGGTCGGTCTTCTCCCCCGCTTGGCTGCTGCTCCCAGTGCGCTTCAGCTTGGACAGCGTCGTTGGCGATACCTCGCATATTCCCTGGCCATGGTCGTTTATTTGCGCGTTGGTATTTGGTGCGGTGATTGCCATGCTCTTCATCTGGCTCGGAGTTGCTGTCTATTCGACTTTCCATCTTCTTGCACACGGCAATCTTTCCCTCCGATCGGTCCGGAAGGGGTTCTTGTGGGGTGTAGTGGCATACGCGCTGGCGCAGGCATGCAAGATCGCGATCGATATCCACTATCCGCAGCCTGCCAGCCATGCAGAGCACTGGGGAAGCCTCACGGTGCTTGGTGTGATTGAGAGCTTTGGAACATGGAGTACGCTTCTGCGCTTTCCATATTTCATCGGAACAGCGACTACACTGTGGTTTCTTGCGTCAAGAGACAAGCCGGAACAAGTACGTGCTGCATAGTTTCGCTCAAGGCTCTAAAGGGTGATGACCGGCCAACCGTCAGGTACCAGTTGGACGAAACCGGGATAGTCGGGTAATTGCCGCTCAACTATACGAATGGCGGGGAAGGAGTTGCTCACGATCTGACAACTGCGGTTCGGGAACCCCAACGAAATTAGTTGACCCGACGAGTAATGGTATCGCGTCCGACCGAAAACCTGAGCAGTTGAAATTGTGTTCGAATCGGCCGCCAGGGCCGCCAGCGTCGCCGCTGACCTTGCCGATACGCCAGCACAGGTGTTAACGAATTGAAGCCAAGGCGAGCGACCAAGTCACGTATCAGAGCCCAAGCTGTGACACACTTGGCTCGTCCGCATCGAAGCCCGCCAACAAAGCCGTTGCTGCGAACAGTAAGGTATCGCCCACATAGTTGACCCCTTCCACCGAGAGCGGAGAGCGAATCTCCGTTACCAGGATGGGAACATAGAAAAAGATCGTGAGCAGCAGAAGCAGTGTGCCCGCAGTGGCTGCGGCGGTGCGCCGAGTGCGAGGAAACATCAGCCCAATGCCTGCGGCGAGCAACGTTGTTCCGACAGCGTACGCAAGCAGTGTCGACGCCGGCACCCAGGCCGGCGTCATCTTTTCCAGCGGAACGCCGGGCACGAATCGGGGAAAGAGAAAGTGCTCGACCGCATAGAACACGAAGGTAAACGCGACGAAGAACCGGCCCAGGATGAGGAGCGTGGTGCCTGTTGCTCGCCCGCGTGGCCACAGGCTGCCCGCCAGTACCATGGCTCCTCCAGCGAAGGAGGTTTCGCGCAGCGTGAGCGTCCAGAACAGGCGCTGATGGACGTGTGCCGAAAAGTTCGGCAGGTCGATTGTGGCGACGATAGTCAAGAACAATAACGCCAGTAAGGATGCCGACCAGCGTACATACCGCCCGGCGATCAGGCTGATCGCCGCGGCCAGTAGTGCAGCGCCCACGAAATAGGTCCAGAACAGAGGTCCCGGCAACCAGCGCGGAACGATAACCGAAAGATCGCGTGCTGCCAGAAAATGTTCTGCGGCAAAGATCGCCAGCGCGACGGCTTCAAAGACGGGCCCAAGCAGCAAAATTTTGCTGAGGCCGGAAACCGCCGCCAACCGTGGTCGGACGAGAAACAACCCTGCCGCCAGCGCGGCGATTCCCGTTCCGATCATCCCCCACGCCTCTACGGACATGGACGCCTCCTATCATCGAGGGTCGGACAGACGCCAAGTTTAAGGGCTATACACACGCGTCCGTCCCGGCCACACTGCCCACAAATTGGAGGACATTTCGGTAACTTCGACCGGCGACGCGGAGAGAACGCAGCCTAGCGCAGTCTGGCTATCGGAGCGGCATCCATGTCCGCGTAGTCCTGATTTTCTCCACCCATCCCCCAGCAAAAGCTGTAGGCGCGCGTGCCCACGCCGGCGTGAATAGACCACCCAGGAGAAACGACGGCCTGAAAGTCCTTCATTAATATATGGCGTGTCTCTTCCGGCGGCCCCATCAAGTGAAACACCACCGCATCCTGAGCAAGATTGAAGTAAAGATAAACCTCAGACCGCCGCATGTGAGTATGGGGCGGCATCGTATTCCAGACGCTTCCCGGCGTGCAGATGGGTCACCCCCATCACCAGTTGGCAGCTCTTGACGCCGCCAAGGTAGATGTACTTCGAGACCGTCCTCAAGTTGCATGTCTCGGCGCTGCCAATCGTCGTCGGGCTGGCTTCCTCTTTTTTTACCAAGGCTACCGGATAGCGCCGTATGTGCGGGGTAGCTAAGCAAGATAAAATACAGCCGGTGACGCGGGGTCCTTCGATTCAAAGCTGATCTCGGCGTTGCCTCTGCCGATGTACAGGCAGTCAAGATTCTCCAGGAAATAGCATTTGCCGTTAACCTTGATAGAGCCGCTTCCACCGATGTTCAAGGCACCCAACTCCCGCCGTTCGGTGAAGTACTCTGCCCGCAGATCGGCATCTGCCGGCAGAGCAAGTGGCTCCCATACTGGCGCCGCGATGCCCACGATGGTTCGGTCGAGATCGACATAAACCAGGCGGATCGCCTCCCGGCTCATACAACGAGTCCATCAGAAATGTCTCCCGAAGCTGAGCCGTGGTCATCTGCGGATAGCGCGTGGGGTCGGCCAAGAGATAGGTCTGCATGCATTCTCCTTCACCACGGGACAATTCATCGTCCCGCGAAGACACAACTTCATCGACGGATCAAAGCGCCAGCAAATTGCTGGCATTACCGCGCCGCTGCTCCAACCGCTGGGCCAGTTCCATGCGGGATCTGCTTCACCAGCCAATGGACCAACTCCTCTGCTCCGGCAAGGTTGTCGTATTCCGGGAGGAAGGTTGCGGCCATCCGTGTATTCGTTATAGACCCAGGGATCGGCCACTGCAAAAACCGTGCCTTTGCCATATTTCGCCGTGGCCATCAAGATATCTCCCCGGTCCTGCAACACAGACCCCGCGGGCGCTTTAACCGAGATGGTGCACGTGTCCTTCATGAAAAAGACGTGCGCATGCTGAAACACTGGACCATTGCCGGCCACCGGGATCCGGCCGGGTTCATGGTTGTCACCGATCACGTGATGGCTTAGCACCGGGTTGAAGTGAATGCCGAAGATATCGGCAAGCAGATCGAAATGCTCTATCTCTCCGTTCGCCGGATCGTTCGCCATCAGAAGGAGCACCCCTCCTTGCTTTACCCATTCGGCCACCTGCCGCGCGTCCTCCGGCTGGACGTAGTTGGGGTGCGGATTCTTGACCGGGATGTCCGGGGACACGATGATGTAGATCTGTGCCCCCTTCAGCTTGGCCACAGTTGGCGCGGTGTACAGGGTATCCGTGGTCACCCCGGCCTTGTGAAAGACGTCGCCCAATAGAGAAAAGCCACTATTGCTGACATCATTCCATTTGTAGTGGAAGTACTCCATTTGCCCCGCCGCGTTGGTCCGCTGCTGGCTGTTAAACCAGGCGTCCACCACCACGCGGGCGGAGGATTGGCTGAATGCGGGGGAACACATCAGCCAACCCAACACCATCGCGCGCAGCGCGACCGAAGTAACAGCTCGCATGCGTTTGCTCCTAGAAGTCCATCTTGAGGCTGAGCTGCAGGATTCGCGGAGGATCCGCAGCAGTGATGGTTCCGAAGGTGCTGGCGCTAAGAGCCGTGCCGGGGTTGGTGACGCCGGTGCCGTTGCCGTTGATGGCGCCACCCGGGTTGGCATAATTGGTGTGGTTGAAGCAGTTGAAGCACTCGGCACGGGCTTCGAGCTGCAAAGCCTCATGCACAGGGATGAACTTGCTGAGAGCCGTGTCCACGTTGGTGTAGTGCGGCCCGTAGAACTCATAGGGCCGGGTTTGGCCATACGTTCCAGCCGTGTTTGCGGCAAAGGATGCACGGTTCAGCCATGTTGTGATTTTAGTGTTCTGAGCGCGGGGATTCCCGACCAGGTTAGGCCGGTCATTGCCCACGCCAGTCAGGGAGGCGTCGGTGCCGGTAGTTACCGTAAAGGGAACGCCGGTAGTCGCGGTGACGATGGGCGCAAGCTGCCAGCCGCTCAGCAGCAGTTGGCGTGTATAGGTTCCGCCTGCGGAGCTGCGGATGATAGCCGAAGTCACGAAGTTGTGACGCAGGTCAGAGCCGCAGTTGCTGTAATCGCGGTTGGGGTGAGCGGGATCCTGAAATTGGTCTCCGGCATTGTCTCCGTTTTCTGGAGGACCGGAGAGGCAGTGCGAATAGGTGTAGTTGCTGAGCAGCGTGAAGTATCTGGAAAAGCGATGCTGCACAGTGACCAGGAGGCCGTTGAAGTTCGATCCCATTCCGGTATAAGCCTGGGTGACCTGGGTGAAATACGCTCCCTGGGCGGCATTGATGCCGGTCAGCACGCGGCGGGCATTGGTGTTTCCGGTCGTGGAGCAGTTTGTTCCAGCCGCAGGCACCGTCGCGAGCGTTCCGCAGGAGCCGGGGGCGCCGGTCGATTTTCCGGGGTAGTAGACCGCCGGGTTCTGCTCGTTACCGTAGGAGTTATGCAGTACCCGCGTGCCGAGATAGGTAGCGGTGAACGCCCAGTCGTTAAGAAACTGTTTTTGCACGCTCAAGTTCCAGTTCTGCGAGTAAGCCTGCTGCAGGTTCGGGGGCAGCACGAAGTAGGTTCCAGAGGTCGGGAAAAATGCGTTGGTGGCTGTCGGCGGAAAGGGCTTGGGGTAAGGATTGCCGCCAGGATAGCCCGCGTAGGGTGTAGTGAGGTTGCCCGGGGGAGGCGTCAGAGTAACGGAGTCGCCCCACGGCGGCATCGATGCGTAGCGGGAGTTGTAGTAGAGCGGCGGCTCCTGGAAACCGAGACTGTAGGAAGCGCGAATACTTTCTTTTCCCTGGCCGCGCGGATCGAACACGATGCCGAAGCGGGGTTCAAGCCGGTTCCATTTGCCGTGGTAGTAGCCGTGCGGAACCCCGGGGTCGCCATAGAAGAACACTCCTGCTGGAGCTGTGGGATAGACCATGGATTTGGTCCCAGCGGTATAGCCCGCCAGTGAGAACTGGGCGCCGCGGCCCGTGGTTTCAATCGCCGGCAGCCCGGTGGCCCAACGCAGACCTGCGTTCATCGTAAACCGCGGGCTGAACTGAATGCTGTCCTGGAAATACAGGCCGGCATAGTTCTTGCGGAAGTCGACGCCGCTGTTGTTGCCCTGGTAGAGCGATTGAATCCGGCCTATCATGAAGTCGACCAGGCCGTCCTTGGTGTACTGCCCGGTGAAGTTGAACTGGCCGTTGGCGTTGTTGACGCCGTCAGAAACGAGCGTGTTGCGCAGGTAATTCACGCCGAACGAAAAGTGATGCATACCCTTGGTCCAGAACATGTCTTCGAGCACGTTGTAACCGTTGGTGCTGTTCAGGAGATGCTCGCACGTGCCGCAAGCCACGGTGAATGCGTTCGAGATGTTCATGTAGAGGTAGTTCTTGATGGGCGAGTAGTTTTGGATGCCAAGCGTGTTGGGGTTGATGACGTCAGGAGCGACGTTGCGGCTGACGATGTTTCTCGTCCACCCCAGGTGAAAAGAGCTGACCAGACTCGAGGTGAGGGTGTAGGTGTGGCCCAGGGTGAAAGATTGGACCCGGTCATCGAGCGACCGGATTCTGCGTATTCAACAAATTGCCGCCGAAGCTAGCTGGCTGCGTGAAGTGGGTGAGGTAGTAGCGGCCGAAAACGGTCTGCTTGGTGGTCGCAGTCCAATCGATGCGCCCGATGAATTGATCTTCATTCTGCGGCAGCGGAAGGCCGTACACCAGTTTGCCGCAAGGGCTGGTCGTCGCCGGGATGTACTTGAAGAGCGCGAGCGCCGAAGAGTTGAACTGTGACGTCGGGATCTGGTTATTGGGGTAGGCCGGTGCCGGTTGCGGGGTTGATCAATTGCTTGGCCACGCCGCCGCTTTGGCAAGCGGCGCTGGCATAAGCGCTGAAGTCACCGTTGAACATGGCCGGGTGGGGACAAAACTGGTGAATGCGTTGGTTTCCTGCCGGGTGCGCGTGCCCTGATAGCCACCGAAGAAGAACAACTTGTCTTTGCGGATCGGTCCACCGAGAACCCCGCCGAACTGGTTGCGCTTGAGCGTGTCCTGCTTGGTGGAGAAGTGGTTGCGCGCATTCATGTCGCCGTTGCGGAAGAACTCGAAGGCTGTTCCGTGGAAGGAGTTGCCGCCTGCACGAGTAACGATGTTCACGACGGCGCCTGGGTGAATGCCGTACTGCGCCGACAAACCGGAAGTCTGCACGCTGAATTCTTGAATGGCGTCAGGGAACGGAAACGGCAGATTGACGTTGGTGAACGCGTCGTTGTTGTCCGAGGCGTCCATCAGGTAGTTGATGTTGGTGGCTTGGGCGCCGGCAACAGAGATGTTACGGCGCTGGGATAGTTTTTGCTCGAGGCCAAGTCGGTTGCAGGCGCGATTGGCCGTTCCGGGCGTCAGCAGGATCAACTGCGTGGCCTGACGGCCATTCAACGGCAGATCGACAGTGCGTTGCCGGTCGACGACCTGAGATATCGATTGATCTTCGGTCTGCACCATCGAGGCGGCAGCCTGCTACCTGCACCGTCTGAGAGACGCCGCCGACTTGCAATTTCACGTCAACGCGCAGCTCGTTGCCTACCTGGATCACGATTCCAGATTGGTCGTAGGTGCTGAAGCCAGTGGCTGTCACCTTGAGGGTGTAGGGTCCTACCGGCAGGCTGGGCAAGTTGTAACCACCGTCAGCGCCGCTGGTCACCGTGCGGTGAAGTCCGGATTCCGTTTGCAGGGCTTCCACCGTTGCCCCGGCCACGACTGAACCATTCGCATCCGTGACGGTGCCCTGTACTTGGCCGCCGCCTATAGCCTGTGCTTGTACGTACCGATGTGTTGCAGGAAAACTGAGAAGAAACAGGAATAGATACGATAGCTTCCAGGTTTTCCTGGTAAGCTTCGCGCTTGAAAATATACCGCTGAAAAACGACTGCATAACGCCTCCCAAAAGCTCTCCTTAAGAGCCGGCCCAAGGTTTATCAAACTATGTACTTCTTAATCAACAGAAATGTAGTGGGAGGTTTGGCAAAAACCTACCCTGTTCCGCTCTGCGGTACGAGTCATCTTCAATGAAATGGTCCGACAGAATTGTCGTCCCGCTTGCCTCGGAACCGGAGGAGCCATGGGCCGTTGGAGGGTTTATGTGTACGGGGAAAGAGACAGCAGGTCCCTCCACTTCGCTACGCTCCGGTCGGGATGACAATTCTGTTGCATCCCGCCAAGAGCTTCAGCGAGAAATACTTGACCCTGCATTAGAATTGTCATCCCGACCGGAGCGTAGCGAAGTGGAGGGACCTGCTGTCTCTTTTCTGTCCATCCGATCTCATGGGTCCCAATAAAACTCACCGTCCTCAACTTTGTCATCCTGAGGAAGCCGAGGGATCTGCAGTTCAGCGGACCTCTCGTGGAATGCTTTTCTCATTTCCACAGACCTCGCTTGTCCTGAAATGCTCATGGCTCAATCCTGCTGATCAGCTCAACCTTGCCAAGAAGTCCGGAAGGAGCCGGCTGCAAATGATTCATATCCTGTGGAACGAAGCGCTGCCCGTAGCGTGCCCAGAGCAATTCGTAATCCGGGAGCGCCTCGCCGGAGAGCAGGTTGATCGCAGTGTTCGCCACACGTACTTCCACTGCGTTGTCACCTGCCCGCAGCAGGGAAGTGATGTCCAATTCGTAGGGAGGGTGCCATAGCGACCCCGCTCGTTTGCCGTTGACGTAGATGACCGCGGCATCACGAATGGGTGCGTCGAGCAGAGCTCGCATGCCGGGATGATTCTCGCCTTCGGCAGCTTCGGCCAGCGGCTTCCCCACGCCGAAGCTGAGGATCCACCGCGTGTTGCGCGGGTAGGAGGGCGGCAGCTGAATGTTTTTGCGATAGGTCGCGACGCCCGAATAGTAAAGAGTCTCCGGGTTCTCCGTCCACGAGGTCAATGCTTCCATCTGCTTCTCGATGCCTTTGCCTGCGAAGAGCACTCGCCATCCGCTGCTTAAGTCGGCCACTACTTTGGTGTTGCCTGCGACGCCTTCTCCCGCACTCGCACCGCTGCTGTCGTGGAGCAGTACAATACGCGACTCATAAGGCGCCAGGTCCAGTAGCACCTGGCCGTCAGCGATTCTCATCGCGCGAGCTTCGCCGGTATCCGCATCCAGCCACTCACCCAAGCGGTGCGCGGAGCCGAAGTGCGCGCTGGTTTCGACCTTCACGTTGCCCGTGTTGGCAACGAAATAGATATCGGCCGCCGGCAGCCTGCGGTGGATGAAGCCCACTGCCGGAGCAGGCGTGGAAAGCTGCATGTCGGGCGTCAACGCCCGCTGCAGCGCGGCTCCGAGCTGGGCAACATTGGCAATCAACTGCCCGCTGCCACCGGATGTCTTAAAGAGCGCGGACGCGGCTGCGGCAATCTGCGTGGATGCCTGCGGGCCATCCCCCAAGCCCGGAGCATGCGCCGGAGTGCGTCCCACTGCGATAATCTTGCCTCCATGCCGCTGGTACTCCGCGATACGCTGGAGGGTAGCCAGAGAGATGCGATCCACATCCGGCATGAGCAAAACCGGGTAGTGGATTCCGCGGCTTTCGATTGCGGCGCTATCGATGTAATCGAAGTTGTATCCCGCATCTTCAATGGCCTGGGTCAACGCCGGCGTGATCCATCGCGGCATCAGCTCGGTAAGAGAAACCTTGCCCGGTGTAAACGCGGCCCAGGCGTCGTCCTCCGGCAGAAATACCGCGACTTGGTTGGCTGGTTCGCCCTGGCGCAGAATCCAACTCACGCGCTGCAGATAACCCGTAACATCCGGCATCACGATCCACCAGGGATCATGCGTGTTGAAGACACCGGCAGCATAAAAGCGCCAGCCCGGCTCGCCTGCGGAAGAGGGAGAATAGGGCCAGCCATGGCCTATCAGCTGATTGATGCCCTGCAGAAAGAAACGATCGGCCTCGGCCTTCATATCCAGCGGGGTTGCTGCAAATGCAGGTGAGTGCAGCCAGGTCCATGTTTCCGCGGATGTGATCGGACGCAAAAAGACGTGGCTGGCCGAGGTCGCCCAGCGCGTATAGGAGAATTGGCGCCACTGCGGGCCTTCGCCCTCGGGCAGACCCACGAGTGCGTTGCTGGCCAGCGAGACTGCCGGATCGCCATAGGTCTGCGAGCGGAAGAGAGTATGGTGCGCTGCGGCCCACGAGTTGATGGGCTTCAGATAATTTTCGTCGACCAACTCGGTCAGTGTTTCGCCCCAGTCATGCCGCACCGCCAACGCCTCGTCATCCGGCGTGGAAGAAAACAGTTCAGGCAGGTGGGGTAACAGGTCATACCCGCGCCGCCGGCGGAACTGCTCCAGCAAACCCGGTGTCCAGTCCGAACCGTAGACCTCCAGCGAATCGCTGAAGACGGAGTAGGGAGGCTGGTTGCCAAATGCCGTGATCAGCTTGTCTGCCACATCGTGAAGGTGATCCTCCACCGCTTGGCGAGAGAAGTGATCCAGCACAAAACCATCGGCGTCCACTGCCGCGCGTTTTACCTGTTGCCCCGTGCGGCTGGAGACGAACCATAACACGGTTCGGTCGCCACCTGCGGGCAGGGTGATGCGCAAATCACTGCCGGCAGGCAGCGGTAGCCTCATAGGCTTTTGCTCTGCGCCTCCTTTGCCCCAGCGTGCATCGGCAACAAACACGCCGATGAGACTTTCTCCATTGCTCAAGTGAGGGACAGCAACGGACCCGGTTCCCACTGGCGCGGGCGTACGAATCAGATGTAGTTGCCCGGCTGCTTCCGTGACCGGTGTATGGGGGCCGCCATAGGGCCAGCCACTGGATAGCGTGAGGCTGGCGCGTAAACCCAGCCCATGGGCTTGGTTATTCACGAAGCGGACGTCATCAAGAAATTCGTCTGAGAGATAAGGCAGATTGCGAAATCCTTTTGCCGGGTCATCCAGCTCGAGTGGATACACCGGCTGAATCTCAAACCCGCCAAACCCGCCTGCCTTCATCTGCTCCAGTTCGCGCGCCAGTTCAGGCTTGGTGACTGCGGGCCCGAACCACCACCAGCGCATCATCACCCGGGCATCGTCGGGGGGAGACTGGAAGGTTGTTTCCAGCCTGCGCACGTCAGTCTGCGCCTGCGCCCCGGCGGCAACTCCCAGAACCACTGCCATCCACGCGGAGAAAAATAATTGCCGGCTCGAGTGATTGCTCATGATGATTGCGGCCCGCTTCTCTTGGCTTTGCTACTGCGGGTGCTAAAGTATCCTAAGTATCACCCCAAAACAATGCTGATCGCCGAAGATCTCGCACGCATCGCACTTCAGGAACAGGAGCTCCAGTTCGCCAACTTTGATGAGGAGACGGCGTGGAGGATAGGCTCGCATATCCGCGCGCTCGCGGTCGCGCGCAAGCTTGGTTTGGTGGTCGATGTACGGCGTTTCGGCCAGCCGCTGTTTTATGCCGCGATGCCTGGGACCACTCCCGACAATCCGGAGTGGATTCGCCGCAAGAGCAATGTCACCTCTCGCTTTCATCGCAGTTCCTACGCAATCCGGTTGGAGATGGACGAGAAAAAATCCAACCTCTTCGAGCGTTACGGGCTACCGCTTGCCGATTACGCTGCGCATGGCGGCAGCTTTCCGCTACGCGTATTGGGCGCTGGTGTCATCGGTTCCGTTACCGTCTCCGGCCTGCCGGACCGCGCCGACCATCAGTTGGCAGTGGAAGCTCTTTGCTTGGAGCTAGGCCGTCCCTTCGATAACCTGCGCCTCGAATAGCGGTCAGAGCGCCCAGTAACATCCAACCAAGGGGCCCTGGCTTGCGTCAAAGCCAGATGTAGATGGAGGGAGGAATCCAAATGGCAAAACTAAATGAGGCGTCGCGCGATCGCATTCCTGCAACCAAGTTCGCATTTCCCAAACAACGCAAAGAGCCGCTGGAGAATGCCTCTCATGTGCGCAACGCTGCCGCCCGCTTCGACCAGGTGGAGGGTGTCACCGAGGCGGAGCGCCGGGAAGCATGGAAGCGGATCGAGTCGGCCGCCAAGAAATACAAAGTGGAGCTTAAGGGCTCGAAATAGACACCTTTGGATATCGAGCTTCTTCAGCAGCACCTGAGAGAAGTGATTGAAGGCGCTGCTTCTAAGGCCAGTCAACGAAGTGGGCAATTTCTAAATACATCGTCGATCAGGCAATTGCGGGTCACTTCGAATCGCTGAAAGAACGCGTCATCGGCATAGAGCTTTTTGGCCGATCCCCAACCTACGATACGGGTGAAGACGCGATCGTTCGCGTCACGGCCAGGTTCTGCTTGTTGCGGGAGCAACGGGCGAAGGCGCTGCCGCCGGAAGATTTATCACCGACGCAGCACGCATGAACGCAACCCTTGCCACCTGCCGGATGGCGCCCAGCATCGCTGACAACAAATCAACTCAAAGTTCCTCTAAGTGAGCACCTGCGTTGCTGGCGGACGGAGAGCCGTGGCAATAAGGGCAGCTACAAGAAAGGCGGCGGACGTAATGCAGAGCGCCCAGCTGAGCCCTGCGTGTTCCGAGACCCGGCCGATGAGGTATGGCGCGGCGGCGCTCAACACCCGGCCGATGTTGTAAGCAAAACCCAGAGCAGAAGCACGCAGAGCGGTAGGGAAGAGTTCGCTGGCAATCACTGCGAAGCCGCTGAAGTAGCCGGTGCCAAAAAATCCAACCAATGGGCCGATGAGGAGCAGTGCATTTGGATTGCGCACGAACGCAAAGAGCGGCACCAGCAGCGCGGCCACGACAAGAAAGCCAATATAGGTGTATTTGCGGCTGAAGCGGTCTGCCAGATATCCAAAGGAGAGATAGCCCAGGAACGTGCCGGTCTGCATGACGATTGTCCACCCGGAGGTTTGGATAATGCTGAGACCACGGCCGCCCTCGGCGACCGGCATGGAAAGAAAACGAGGTAGCCAGGTAAAGAGTCCCCACCATGCGAAGAGCGCGGCGGCATTCATGCTGGCGCATACCAGCATGCTGTAGCCGAACGTGCCGCGGAAGAGGCGGCCGATGTCAACCTGCGGCCGCGGTTCCTGGCGCCAGACTTCCGGTTCTCGCAGCCCGCGCCGCACCCACAGCGAAATCAAGGCGGGGAGAATTCCGGCGAAGAAAACGGCCCGCCATCCGAAGCGCGGCATCACCAGCGCGACCACGGCCGCGCCCAGTGCGTAGCCAACCGCCCACGCGCTTTGCACCAACGCAAGCGCTTTGCCGCGATGCCGCGCCGGCCAGGTTTCGGCAACCAGGGCAGCGCCTGAGGCCCACTCCCCACCTACGCCGAGGCCAAGCAGCACGCGGCAGAACATGAGCTGCGCGGCTGTTTGCGTGAAACCGCAAAGCCCAGTGCCGATGGAATAAACCAGCACACTCCAAACCAGCGCACGCACCCGGCCAAACCGGTCGGCAAACCAGCCGAAGCCCACTCCGCCGGCTGCTGCGGCAATCAGCGTAGCCGACACCATGGCCCCACTCATCGCAGCGGAGAGGTGCATCTCACGCTGCACCTGGCCCAGTACCAACGCGTAGAGCATAACGTCCATGCTGTCGAGCATGTAGCCTAAAAACGCCGCAAGCAGCGTACGCTTTTGTTCGCCCGAGGCTTCAGCCAGCCAGCCGTAAATGCCGTTCAAACGATGAGCCTTTGGTGGAGTAGAGCTTAATATAAGTCGTCTGCTCTGCACCTAGCGGAAAAACTCTAGTCCTTGAAGGGCTTCGGGCTTCGGAGTCTGCGTGAACGTCACTGACAAACCCAGTCCCGACGGGACGGCTGAGAGTCAGACTTGTCCAAATTAGGTTTTTTGACTCTGTCCATCCACTTCCACGGTGGCTTACCTCAGCAGCAGCAGTGGTGGTGGATGGACAGAACACACAACTGCAGCAACCAACCTGATTTCGCTTGTCGACGTTCTCTTTAACGCATTCAGCAAGTTGCGCCGTCAGACGGCCGTTGCTCCGCTCATTTGGACAGCACTGGCTGAGAGTAGCCCGGGGACGCTAGTCCTGGGTAGACATGCCCGTACGTATGTAGTTGCAAACAGCTCCTGCTTAGAAGCCGCTGGCGCCCACCCGACTTTTTCCCAAGCTATCTGCCAGTGCTCGCTGGCCTCCGTTTTGCATCCTGGCCGAGCAGAAAAGTGGTCTAAATAAATAAGCCCTTGCCCGTAGATCGTTATAGCCACTAGCATGAGTGCATGGCTAAAGTATCCGAAGCAATTGCGCCGGTTATCGCCGTAGACAGGAAAGCTTCAAAACCTCTTCACAAGCAGATCTACGATGGTTTCCTCACAGCCATTGTCGATGGCAATATACGACCGGGGCAGCGCGTGCCGTCCTCGCGCACGCTCAGTGTAGAACTGGGGATCTCTCGCATCCCGGTCCTCAATGCATACGCGCAGTTGTTGGCAGAGGGATATTTCGAGAGCCGTAAAGGCGCAGGAACTTTTGTGTCGGAGTCTCTGCCGGAAAGCCTCACCGTCTGCGAAGAGAAAACGCCACCTCCCGTGCAGGAGGGGTCAGGCCCGCGTCCCATTGCACGGCGTGCTTTGCTTCTAACCAAATTTGAACGGCCGCCGTGGATTGGGGGATGGGGAGCGTTTGGTGTGCACCAGCCGGCTTTTGACCGCTTTCCCTTTCCAATTTGGTCGAACCTCATCACGCGTCACTCCAAAAGCCCGCTCCTAAGCACCATACACAACACCGATCCGCGGGGTTCTGAAAGTTGTCGCGAGGCCATTTGCCATTATCTGCGAACCGCGCGGGCGGTTCGCTGCGATCCCAGCCAGGTAATGGTGGTTGCCGGTTCCCAGCAAGCCCTTGAGATCTCGGCGCGCGTTCTCCTTGGGAACGGAAGCCCTGTTTGGATGGAGGAACCCGGCTACCGTCTTGCGCGTAGTGTCTTCCAAGGCGCGGGTTGCCGTCTGGTTCCCGTTCCAGTGGACGATGACGGCATGAATGTCTCCGCCGGAATCAAGCAATGCCCAAAGGCGAGGGCTGCCTATGTAACGCCTTCCCATCAATATCCTCTTGGATCGACGATGAGCGCATCGCGCCGCATGCAGTTACTGAACTGGGCACAGAGTTCGGGGTCGTGGATCATCGAGGACGACTATGACAGTGAGTACCGTTTTGAAAGCATGCCGATCGCGTCTCTGCAGGGGCTGGACCGGAATGCTCGCGTTATTTATGTAGGAACCTTCAGCAAGGTTCTCTTCCCCTCCTTACGACTCGGGTACATCGTAATCCCGCCAGATTTGGTGGACCACTTCATTGCCGTTCGCACCGCGATGGACATCTTCCCGCCCTACTTGCATCAGGAAGTAATCACAGACTTCATGCGCGAGGGACATTTCGCCCGTCACATCCGGCGGATGCGCTTGCTTTACAGCGAAAGAAGAACAGCGCTGGTCGAGAATATCCGCGACCAATTCGGGTCGTGTTTAGAGATTCACGGCACGCAAGCCGGCATGCATTTGTCAGTGACGCTACCCAAAGGTTTGAGTGATCGGGAAATTGCCACCAGGGCGGCGCGCAAGGGACTTTGGCTCTGGCCTCTCTCCCCGTCTTATTTAAGCCAGGTTCCCCGCCAGGGTTTCGTCCTGGGATTTGGCAACACGCCTGTAGAAGATATGTCCCGTGCGGTGAGCCAACTGCGCGCCGAAGTGCCCAGATTGAACGCCGCGGCGGGATAAATGCATGGAACCCCCGAGTGGTGTTCCATGTAACCTACACGAGAATCAAACAGCGCGACGAGAGATACCACTTGCGAGTAGCGATTGATACTGGGGGCACCTTTACCGATTGCGTCTATCTCGCAGCCGGAGAACTCCAGGTCCTGAAGGTCTTTTCCACGCCCACCGATCCTTCGCAGGCTGTGCTCGATGGCTTGGCGCGCATCAGCGCAGGCAAAGCGCTCGACGTGCGCCACGGCACCACCGTGGGAACCAACACCATGTTGGAAAGGAAAGGTGCGCGGGTAGCGTTTGTAACCACGGCGGGCTTCGAGGACACCATTGCCATTGGGCGCCAGACACGAAGCAAGCTCTACGACTGGTTTGTGCCCTTGCCGGTATGCCTGGTGCCCCGCCAGCTGCGCTTCGGCGTGCCGGAGCGTGTCAGCGCCGAAGGGGAAATCCTGCGCTCGCCGACAGAAGAAGAGTTAGAGTCCCTGGTCAACGAGGTACGCGCCAGCGGGGCAGAGGCGGTAGCCATCTCGCTGTTATTTTCATTTGCCAATCCGGAGACGGAACGGCGCGTGGAAGCAGCCCTGGGCCGTCTCGGTGTACCCATCTCCGCCTCGCACCGCATTCTGCCCGAGTTCCGCGAGTATGAGCGGGCATCGACCACGGTTGTCAATGCGTATCTCGCGCCCAGAATGCAAAGCTATCTGCTGCATCTGGAGCAGAGCGTCGCCAGCCACCACGGCGGCGGGCGCGTGGATGTGATGCAGTCCTCAGGCGGCATCATCTCGGCGCGGAGCGCGGCGCCGGAGCCGGTGCGCACGGTGTTGTCGGGCCCCGCGGGCGGGGTCATCGGCGCCTGCCAGGTGGCGCGCTGGGCCGGCTTCGAGCGCATCATCGGCTTCGATATGGGCGGCACATCGACCGATGTCTTCCTCTCCGATGCAGCCAACGGAGGCGCGCAGCTAACGCGCGAGTCGATGGTTGCCGGTGTGCCGGTAAGCATGCCCATGCTTGACATTCATACCGCCGGGGCTGGAGGCGGATCGATTGCCCGCTTCGATGCCGGCGGCATGTTGCGCGTAGGACCTGAGTCGGCGGGAGCGCAGCCGGGGCCGATCTGTTTTGGCCGCGGAACCGCTGCCCACCGTTACCGACGCGAACTTTCTGCTTGGCCGGCTGGACCAGGATAGCTTTCTGGGCGGAGGAGTGCGCCTCGATCAACCGCGGACTGCGCGAATCATGCATGAAGAAAAGGGGCCACTGGCCAGCGGCGAAGAGTTCGCAGCCGGAATCCTCCGCGTCGTGGAAACGCAAATGGAGAAAGCCATCCGCGTGATCTCTGTCGAGCGCGGCCACGACCCGCGGCAATTCACCCTGGTGGCCTTCGGCGGTGGAGGGCCGCTGCATGCCTGCTCGCTGGCCCGCGCACTGCGCATTCCCACTGTGCTGGTTCCCGCCATGCCCGGCGCGCTCTCGGCGATCGGTATTTTGCTCGCGGATGCGGTGCGCGATTATTCCCGCACGGTGATGCTGCCGGGCGATGCGATCGAGACTCTTGAAGACAGCTTTGCGGAACTGAAGCAGCGCGGCGTCACCGAGTTCGCTGCCGAGGGCCTGCAGGGTGTGGCCCAGTGCACCGTGGACGTGCGCTACCGGCGGCAGGGATACGAACTGAATGTCCCTTTCGATCAGCAGTCTCCAGCGCAATCGATCGCAGCCTTTCATCGCCTGCATCAGCAGCGTTACGGATTCTGCGATGTATCGAAACCGGTAGAGATTGTGAATCTGCGGCTGCGCATGATTGCGGCCGGTGAGCCCTACGCGCCTGCATATCGTGAGCCCGTGCCCGGCGATGGAAGTGCCGCCTGCTATGCGGAGCGCCCGGTACACTTCGCGGGCGAATTCCTGCCCACGCGCCACTATCGCCGCGAAGGCCTGGTGCCCGGGGACTCCATCCACTGGGCCCGCGATGATCACCGAATATACTTCGGCGACCGCGTTGCCGCCGGGTTGCTGTGCGCAAGTGGATGGCTTCGGAAATCTCGTCATTTCGATTGCAGAGGAGGATCGCGCATGAGCTTTGCCGCCGCCGATCCCGTCGAGCTGGCGATCTTTCAAAGCGCGGTGCACTCCATCGCCGAGGAGATGGGCGCGGCCCTGCGGCGCACCGCGCTCTCCCCCAACATAAAGGAGCGGCGCGACTATTCCTGCGCCATCTTCGATGCCCAGGCGCGGGTGATCGCCATGGGCGATCACATGCCGGTGCATCTCGGCTCCATGCCCATGTCGGTGCAGGCAGCTGTTGCGGCGATTGCCTTTGCGCCCGGCGACATCGCCATCCTCAATGATCCCTTTGCCGGTGGAACCCATCTTCCGGATATCACCATGGTGCTGCCGGTCTTTCTGCCCGGGCAGGATCAGGCTGCCTTCTATGTTTCCAATCGCGCCCACCATGCGGACGTGGGAGGAACGTTCGCCGGATCGATGGGACCGGCCAACGAAATCTTTCAGGAGGGCATTCGCATTCCGCCGGTACGGATTGTGCGCGGCGGCCGCGTCGATCGCGAGATGCTGAACCTGATTCTGCTCAACGTCCGCACCGCGAAAGAACGCGAAGGCGACCTGGAGTCGCAGATCGGGGCCTGCCGCGTCGGCGAACAGCGCGTGCTGCAGTTAGTAGAGAAGTACGGCGAAGCGAAGCTGCAAGCATTGATCGAAGAGCTGCTCGATTATTCCGAGCGACTGGTGCGGGCGGAGTTGCGCAACATGCCGGCCGGTGATTTCAGCGCGGAGGATTGGCTGGACGACGATGGCGTGACCGACGGCTTGCGCAAGATTGCGGTGCGGCTGCGCTTCGACCCCGAGGCGGCGGCTTTGGATGTGGATTTTGCCGGCTCCTCCGCCCAGGTTGCGGGCAGCGTGAACGCCGTCCGCGCCATCACCCTCTCGGCGTGCTTCTACATGCTGCGCTGCCTGTTAGGAGAAGATGCGCCCGCGACCGCGGGCATCCTGCGGCCGCTCACTCTGCATACTCCGGTGGGGAGCATCGTGGATGCGCTTGCCCCCCGCGCCGGTCGCCGGCGGCAACGTCGAAACCTCGCAGCGGATTGTGGACGTGCTGCTGCGGGCTCTGGCGCAGGCGGTTCCAGCGCGCGTGCCGGCAGCCAGCGCCGGCACCATGAGCAATTTGACCATTGGAGGTTTGGATCCGCGCACCGGCGAGCCGTTCACCTACTACGAGACAGCGGCAGGTGGCATGGGCGCGCGCCCCGGACTCGATGGCATCTCTGGCGTACAGACGCACATGACCAATTCGCTGAACACCCCCATCGAGGCGCTGGAGTATGCCTATCCATTCCGGGTTCGCCGTTACGCCTATCGTTACGGATCGGGCGGGGAGGGACAATTTCGTGGCGGCGATGGACTGATCCGCGAAGTCGAGCTGCTCGCCGATGCGCAGGTGACGCTGCTGGCGGAGCGCAGAAAGTTGCGGCCTTACGGATTGCAGGGCGGAGAAGAAGGCGCGGCGGGATGCGCGTGGCTCACCAAGGCCGGCAGCCAAGAGGTGACGGAGCTGCCTGGAAAGTGCAGTCATCGTCTCGCGAAAGGAGACATACTGCACCTCGAGACGCCGGGCGGAGGTGGCTGGGGTAAACGTTGAGGGCTAACCATCCGAAGGGTGCATGACGGTCTCGAAAGGAGGTGTGTGGCCCTATCCTTCTGGGGCCTGCGCTGCGCGACGGGGTCAACTATATTGGAGGCTCCACTGCTCGAGGTCGATTCGGACCTGCCTTCAAGGAGGAAGAACCCCGTGATGAAAAAAATCAGAGTTCTAGCTGTGGACGATCATCCCCTTCTGCGCGAGGGAATCGCAGCAGTCATTGACGGCGAGGACGACATCGAGCTAGTGGCCGAAGCGACCACTGGAGAAGAGGCTATCGAGCTCTTCCGTCTCCATCATCCGGATGTAACTCTGATGGACTTGCAGATGCCCGGCATGAACGGCATCGAGGCAATCACAGCTATCCGCAGAGAATTTTCGAGCGCGCGCTTCATCGTGTTGACTACCTACCAGGGCGATGTTCAGGCGTTACGCGCTCTCAAGGCGGGGGCCTCCGGATACCTTCTAAAAAACATGCTGCGCAAGGAATTGCTGGATACGATCCGAGCTGTTGATGCCGGTAAGCGGCGCGTCCCCCCCGAAATCGCTGCCGAACTCGCCGACCACATGACCGAAGATGCGCTCACCGAGCGGGAGGTCGCTGTGCTTCGCAAAGTCGCGATGGGAAGCTCCAACAAGATCATCGCGTCAGAACTCAACCTCTCAGAGGCTACCGTCAAAGGCCATATGAAGAGTATTCTTGCCAAACTCGGCGCAAATGACCGCACTCACGCGGTCACCATCGCCTTGAAGCGCGGCTTCATAGACAACTAACCTTGCCTTGGCGAGATTTCCTGCTTCGGCGCAACCATTCTCTTAATTGTCCGGCAATCTCTCAGCGCGAACATCGAGGATTCGCATCATTTCCTGATAATGTTGTTCGTCTTTGCTCTTGATCTCGTCGAAGCGCTTTGATTGTTCCTCACGGCGTGAGTCCCCGGTTCGTGCATAGAGCTGCAGCAAGCCGAAGTTGGCTCCATAATTATCCGGATCTTTTTTGACAGCGCGGTCGAGGTAGGTTTGTGCTTCGCGATACTCACGAGTCGCGACAAAGACTTGGCCGAGCTCCCCGAGAACATCCGGTCGATCCGGGGTCAGTGTGTTCGCTTGCTCCAGTTGATGCTTTGCTTCTTCAAGATGGTTCTCGACGCGCGCGATTCGGCCCAAATAATAGTGTGCGTCTGCCGCGGTAGCTTCGTGGCCGACAGCCTGTTTCAGCCAGACACGCGCGGACTCGAAATTCTTCGCTCGGAAGTAGGTGGTCCCGATAGCAAGCAGCGCGAGCGGGTCGGAGGGACGCAAAGCATGATACTTCTGCAGATAGGGCAGCCCCTGGGTTGCGTCCTGGGCGAAGGAGGAAATGATTCCCATGCCGTAGTTGTATTCAGGATTGTCTGGAGATAACTTGACCGCTTCGCCCATGGCCTTGCGCGATTCGCCGAGAAGACCCATCCTGAGGCAGATCACGCCGAACTCATAGGCGAAGCTTGCATCGTTGGGTTGCAGATCTCGAGCATGGGCCAGATATCCAAGCGCTCCCTGGTAGTCCTTGCTGGCCTTGGCGACCCGCGTCAGATCCACAAGGATCGGGACCGAAGAGTTACTCTGGGCGAACGCAAGTTCCAGCGTTTTACGCGCGATCTCCAGCTTGCCTACTCCTTCCTGGGCCAGACCAAGTATGCGCAGACCATCAGCAGAGAGAGGGCTTTTGCCGTTCGCCGCTGCAAAGATCGACTCGATCAAATCGGCGCGACGGGCTGCCTGAAGCGCAGGCAATACTTCCATTGCGTCCTGTTCGGTAAGATCGGGAGCGGCAACGATGGCGGCCGCAGCGTCGTCTGCCGCAGATGCGTGATGGAGAGCGGCTTCATCGGCGCAAAGCACGATCTGTGCACCGATACGGCTCTGATCAGCCGGGCTCAACCTCCTAAGATGCTCCAAAGAACGCTCGTAACTTTGCTCCCACATGAGCAGCGTGGCAACCTGGTAGTTTGCCTCAGCATTATTTGGCTCAATCCGCAGAAGCTTGTCATACACATGCAGGGCAGAAGCTTTGGCCGTCTTATCGCTCCCGGCTGTTTGCATGTAGATCCGGCCCAGATTCAGATATGCACTTGCAAGGCTTGGGTCGTGCAAAATCGCAGCTGAGAACTCCTGGATGGCGCGATCCGCATGCCCCTCCTGGATCTCTATGACGCCGAGAAGATTCTCCAGCCCTCCATTCGCCGGGAACCTTTTCTGGGCGGCGGCAATCAGTGATCGGGCGCCTTCCAGGTCGTTTTGTTCCATGTGTTGTTGAATCTCCAGTACCAGCGCGCGATATTGTTCTTGCGATGGTTGTGCGGCTACTGTCTGCGTGAGCAAGAGCAGGCTAAGCGTCAGAAAGATGATTCGTCCGCGACCGGAGTCTACGCGGCGGGTACAAAGGGAACGAAGGCAAAGGCAGCTGAGCACTATTCCTTTCCACTCCTATTCGCTTCGCGCTTCACTTCTGGTGTATCCAGAGCAACCAATCCCGACGCACCTTTTCTTCGACAAATGCCGAATGTCTTAAACTACTACTCATGAGTTTATCCAGGGGTAGAGCGATTGCCGCTGTCGCGCTGGCTCTCCTCCTTTACGACGCCTGGGTTCCCCTAACATGGGCTCAGAGCAAAAACGACGCACCGCTCATCGTTCCGCCTTCGTCGCTGGATCTGACTCCTGAAGAAGTATCTCACTTGAAGACGGCGGTCGCTGACCACGACTATATTGCCGCCGAAAAGTTGCTGCTCAACGATATTGAGCAAGATCCTCATGCCTTGCGGGCAGCTCCCTTGCTCGCCTATTTGGGCAGCGTTTATTTCTTGAATCATGATTTTTTGAACGCCGCGATTGCCTGGAAGAAATCCGATGCCATCAAGCCACTTGCTTCGGACCTTCAATTCTCGTTGGCGATGGCGTACATCCGGATCTCGCATCCGGACTGGGCCCGGCCGGTAATCGAATCCCTCGCCGCGCACAACACGAAAAACGCGCTGTATCCCTATTGGCTTGGGCGGCTCGATTACGACGCACAACATTATTCCGAGGCGATCCACCATTTCCAAAAGGCCATCACCCTGGATCCGACCATGGCGCGTGCTTACGACAACCTGGGGCTCTGCTACTTCTATCAAAATGAGAATGAACTTGCAGTCAAGAACTTCGATAGAGCCATCGAGTTGGAGCGGAATTCGCAGCATCCCTCCGCGTGGCCTTATTTGAATCTGGCAGTGACCCTACAGTTCGTGGGCCACACGCAGGAGGCGGAAACGAATCTACGAGAAGCTCTCCGGCTTGATCCTCGGCTCGCGGCGGCACACTACCGCCTGGGCAACGTGCTTCAAGCGTTAGGTAAGCTCGACGCTGCCGTGCAAGAACAGTTGGCGGCGGTGCGCCTCGATGAAAAATACGCGGAACCACACCTTGCGCTGGCCCGCATTTACAGCCAACTGGGGCGAAAAGCCACCGCCCAGGAAGAGGTTGAGATCTATCTCCGTTTGCACGCGGACGCAAACGATCGCGGTCGCCAGCCAACGGAGGCGAATCCGTAAGATGTGAATCACACTGGAAGGCCGTACCTCTCAGCTTCAGAGTTTGCGTGAGTACCGGAGGGATCTACTGTTTCGCAGGCCTGCCTGGAGTAGCGTGCAGGAAATCCAGGTCAGTCCGGGGCGAACTTGGACTGCACGCAAATGCCGACAAGCGATCACGCCCACGAAAAAGTAAACTCCATCCGGTGAGTGTTACAGCCCCCCGGATGGAGTTTGAGTCACTAAGAAAGTTACGATCTTAAAACTCGAGACGCCCCACGAACTGGATGGTTCGCGGAGTGGTGACCGTCCCGTTCCAGGTGCCGAAGGAGTTGCCAGAAGCTGCGACGTCGGTGACGAACGCATATCCCGGACCGCCATTGGAGCCGCCCTGGCTAATGAAATAGTGGCTATTGAAGGTATTGAAGAAGTTGGCCTGGAACCTGAAGTTCAGCCTCTCCGTGATGTGCGTATCCTTAATGAACGATATATCCAGGTTCCGGTAGCTCGGCCCGTAGATGGGCTGAACTGCCTTTCCGAAACCGGTATAGCCGAAGGCGGAGAAGTCATGTTCAAACGCATTGCCGTTGATGAGCTGATTGTTGTCCGTAACCGGATTGAAGCTATTGCGGCCATGCAGTAAGGGTTGTTGCCCGGCAAGAGACCCGGGGATGCAGTATTCGCGGAATTCGGGTACCTGGGTATTCGTGGCACACGCCGAGGAGTAGAACGAGAATGGGATGCCGTATTCATAGCGGTAGATGGGGCCCACCCGCCAACCGCCGACCAGGGTATTGACCAACCCGGGGGAGTTGAGGTACCGCTTGCCGTTCCCGATCGGCAGCTCATAGACGGCCGCAAGCGAAATGGTATAGGGGACGTTGTCCGGAGCGATCGCATACGCGCGCGATTGATCGTAGGGGCTGAAAGCGCCGCTGTTGCCGCCGGCACCTAAGCCGTTATTGGCTCCGGATTGAACGTTGTTGGAGGCGTTGGTGAACAGCTTCTGCACCGTTAAAGCGCCAAGGAGGTAAAAGCCGCCCTGATAGCGCCGGTTCACACTCGCCTGGAATGAGCGGTAGATGGAGTTTCCGTGTTGCTCGTTGAGACCAAGCAGGACACCGCAATACTGCGGGAACGGCAAAAGAGCCTGAGCGAGTGTTGGTGCGCATCCCGTCATTTGGGCGTCCCAACCAACGTACGGCTGAGAAACACCATGAAGGGCGAAGGCCGCAGGGCCACCTGGGTCGTTGTAGTTGACTGCGAGATCAGAACCGATTGCCGTGATTCCTGGATCCAGCGGGTTCAACACGTTGATGGGGCTCAGCGCGGAAGGCAGGTGGGTCCCCTTGGTTCCGACATAGGAGAGACTCAGGGTTGTGTTGCTGGGGAGTTGCCGCTCGACGGTCAAGTTCCACTGCCCGGAATAGGGCCTCCGGTTGCCGTCCTGCGGACGGTAAAGGGAGGGTGTTTGCCCGTTATCGAAGCCGCCGCTGATATTCTGCGTCGGTCCAACCTGACTGGGAGAGATACCGGTCTGAAGATAGATAGCCGGGTTTTTGAAGTTTCCCACCGAGGCTTCGTTCAGAGTGAGATTCTTGTTGAATCCATCCTGCGCCAGGCCACCGCCCCAGCCCGGATAGAACGCCTGTCCGAAATAGATCCCGTATCCTGCACGAATGACCGTTTTGTCGTTAATGCTGTAGGCAAAGCCGACACGAGGACCCCAGCCCTTCTTGAAGGGAATCTCGGGATAACGTGCGCCGTAACTGGCGGCTCCAAACTTATTTCCTGCGAAGGCGAGCCGCCCGGGAAGCTCAACTCCGGAGGCGGTGACCGCGTCCGGATTCCCCCCGACGGGGTCGATGAACGATAGGTTGTTTTTCTTATCGACGAACGGGGTAATGTAATCCCAACGCATGCTGTACGACAAGTTCAGCTTTGGCGTGAGGCGCCATGAATCGCCGACGTGGAAGGCCCACCCGGTTTGCCGTGGATATTTGGCAATGACGTTGATGTAGGCCACATTGGCACTCGCGACAGCGCCGAGGTAAAAGCTGGCCATGGGATCTCCAGGGCAAGCCGAGTTCGCGCAACCCGCATTCCCGGTAGTATCGGCGTCGAAGCTGAAGGTGCCGCCTTGATTTCCTCCGCTATGAATACTCATGCCTGCGAGCTTATATTCGATGCCGGCGCTGAGGGTGTGTTTTCCCTGAATCCTCGTGAAGACGTCGTTGACCGCCCAGGTTCCGCGCGTGGTCAGATTGTCAACTGCATCGGGCGGGTTATTGCTTCCCAGTTGCGAGTAGCCCCCGCCAAAAGCCATCGTGGGCAGGTAGGTCTCGTCGGCCACTCCCGGCACCGTAGGCAACTTTGCCTTGCCGTTCAACGCGTAATAACCTTCGTTGCGGCTCAGGTAGCCGACGGTGGCGTGATTGGTCATGAGGCTGTTGAGGGTGTGCTCCCAGTTGAGGCGCTGGATCGGCGCATTCTCCGGGTTTGCCGGGCTCGCGGTCGAGAGGGCGACGGGGAGATCGGTCTGCGCATTGACACCACTGAACTGCCACCAGAAGGTGTAGTAAAAGTGATCTCTTTGGCCGACGTTGGTGTCGATGCGAAAGAAATACACGTTCTCGCTGTTGGTTAACGATCCCTGGCCTGACCTGGGGATGAAGTAGTTGT
The DNA here is from genome assembly GCA_963746595.1 of uncultured Acidobacteriaceae bacterium. Classification (GTDB taxonomy): domain Bacteria; phylum Acidobacteriota; class Terriglobia; order Terriglobales; family Acidobacteriaceae; genus PALSA-350. The sequence continues at coordinate 101,894 of CAVVBS010000001.1, read as the reverse complement.
TGACTTCCTGGCCATTGGTGGGGGTCGGCAATTCTGCCATAAAGGCTTCGGCGATCGGATCTTCGAAGACGGGGTTGATCTGGTTGCCGGGGATGGCCGCACCCGCCAAAGCTCCATACTTGACCGGATCAGCGGGATAGTAAAGTTGGCTGCCGGCGCCGCTGAAGTTTCCAGCACGGGCAGCCAACGAGGCGATCGAGAGGGTGGAGGAACTTGCGCCTCCGTGGTCCTGGAAGCCCTCCCAGTTGAAGTAGAAGTAGCCTTTTACATAGGCGTCGGCACGATGATACCCGGGAATCCAAATCGGGCCGCCAACGTTGGCGCCAAAGTCGTTTTCCTTGTCTGGCGTCTTGCTGGCTGCGCCGTATTGCTTGGCGTTGAGGGCGTCGTTGCGGAGATACTCGTAACCCGCGCCGTGAAACCTCTCGCCGCCGCTCCTGGTTTGGACGATGAGCTGACCTGATGTCGAGTTTCCGTATTGCGCGTCATAGTTCGAGGACAAGATCTTGACTTCGCTCGTGATATCGGGCGACATGCCAAAGTCCGTCTGCAAGCTCACCATCCCGGACTGATTCATGAAGCCTTCCGACGCCGTGGCGCCATCGACCAACGCTTCGTCGCCGGTCACGATGCCGCCATTGGTACGGGAATTGTAGGCATTGCCGCCGCCGCCGGTGGTTACGCCGGGCTGAAGAATGGCAACGGTCACCGAAGAACGAGGAGCGCCGGAGATAACCAGGGGGAAATCCTGTAGTGTTTCCGGGCTCACGCCTCCTCCGAGGGTGGGGTTTTCATAATTGATAAGCGAAGCGTCGGCGCTGACGGTGACGGTCTGATCTGCTGTGCCCACAGTCAGGGGTACATCGACACGAGCAGCCTGGTTGACTGCCAGCTCGATTCCCTTGTGCACGAACGACTCGAAGGCAGGCGCAGTTACAGAAAGATCGTAGATTCCGGGGGGCAGATTGCGAAAGTTGTATTCGCCACTGGCATCCGTCTGGAAGTCTTGCCGGGCTCCGGATTTTTGGTTGACGAGCGAGACCTTGGCGCCAGGAATGACCGCCCCGGCCGGGTCTGTTACCGATCCTGCGAGTGAGGCGTTGACGTCCTGTCCAAGGGCCTGCTGGTTCAAGGTCAGTAGAAGTATCCCAAAAAGAACTGCCAAAAGATACGTAGCTTTTGAAAGACTGGCTCGCATAACGTCTCCGTTCGACCCTGCACCGTGGTTGGCTAAACGCGTTGACGTCTTACTGCCTCGACGGATGTGAGCAAATTCACAACCGTTCCAGGCAAGATCAACATGCACCGGGGCCCTGGGGAAACCGCGTAAGCGGTTTCAGGTGTGCTTAACTTATTCGCGAGAGCGACAGCCGAACTCTAGTGTTCGCGCACAAGGATGTCAACCATTTTTAATGGTATTCATTTAAACCCAGGGTGCGAGGACTGACAGAGGACCTCTCGCCCGGATCCGTGTGGCCAAGAGCCGTGTGTAAGATGAATCGATGCGTCAACCAAGCAGAAGAGAATTCCTTTCCGCATTGGCTGCCAGTTTGCCGCTGAGCATTTTGCGCAAGGCGTTCCCTTCGGCTTCCGTTCCGCCCGCAGGGACACCGCCGCCCCTCTTTCAACCGCTTCCATCCACACAAACAGGCATTACCTGGACGCATTCCAACGGACGGTCCGCTGACTATTACCTGCCCGAAACCACAGGCGCTGGCTGTGCTTTTCTCGATTTTGACAACGACGGCTGGATGGACATCTTCCTCGTCAACAGCGGTCCATGCGATTTCTTCACTCCTGCCCGGCCCCTGTGCAATGGGCTTTACCGGAACAACCGCGATGGAACCTTCACCGACGTGACCACCAAGGCAGGGGTGGCTCACACCGGTTACGGCATGGGCGTCGCCGTAGGGGATTACAACAAAGACGGCTATCCCGACCTATTTGTAACTAGTTATAACCGGTCCACGCTCTATCACAATAACGGTGACGGTACATTTACCGACGTCACACTTAAATCGGGAATCGCCACGCCAGGATGGGCCTCCAGCGCCGTCTGGTTCGACTACGACAACGACGGGCACCTCGATCTCTTCGTCTGCCGATTCGTCGAGTTCGACAAGCAGGCCAACAAATTCTGCGGTAATGGGGGAACAGGGGAACGCCACTACTGCATCCCCCGCATCTATCCACCCACCCACAGCTGGTTGTTTCACAACAACGGCGACGGCACGTTTACAGACGTTTCTGCAGTGACCGGGATCAGCTCAGCGCTGGGCAAGGCTTGGGGTGTGGTGGCAACCGATATCAATAATGATGGTTGGATGGACCTCTATGTAGCCAACGATACCGTCGCCAATTTTCTGTGGGTGAATCGCCAGGGTAAGTTCAAGGACGAGGGCGTCGAGGGCGGAGTCGCATACAGTTCTGACGGCCGCGCCCGGTCAGGGATGGGTGTCGACGCGGCAGACCTCGACCAGGACGGCTGGCAAGACCTGAGCGTGACCAACGTAGATCAGGAAATGTACTCCGTTTATCACAACAATAAGGACGGAACCTTCGACGACCTTTCTCCCGCGAACGGGATCGGAGAAGCGACTCGGTCGATGAGCGGCTGGGGCTTGCGGTTCTTCGATTACGACAACGACGGCAATGTCGACCTCTTCATTGCCAACGGGCATCCCGACGATCAGATTGAAGTCCACTCCGGCAGCGTCACCTATCGCGAACCTCTGCTTCTCTTTCACAACGATGGCCGGATCCTCAAGAACGTCAGCGCATCCGCTGGACCCATCTTTCTTGTGCCCCTCGCTGCGCGCGGGTTGGCCTTGGGCGATTTCGATAACGATGGAGCCGTGGATGTTCTGATCTCGACCAACAATGGCGCGCCCGTGCTGTTGCGAAATCAAGCAGCAAAAGGGAGCCATTGGCTGGGCCTCAAACTCGTGGGGAAGAAAGCCAACATCGACGCGATCGGGGCCCGCGTAACCTGGAAGGCCGGCACCCTGAAACGCGCAAGACTCAAGTCGGGAGGCGGAAGCTATCTCTCCAGTCACGACCCTCGCATGGTGCTTGGCCTTGGCCCGCACACCAAAATCGACCAGCTTGAGATTCGCTGGCCCTTTCCGAGTACTCTCGTAGAGACGTTCACCGACCTGCCGGTCGATCGCTACATTTCCATCGTTGAAGGCATCGGAATCGTCTCTTGATCGGATTAGGTTGAAGGCCCTATCGGATCTTTGACCGTTGCGTTTTCGTTATTACAAGCCCAGCGCGCTTAATCCCGGATGTTCGTCGGGCCTTCTCCCCAAAGACCAATGGAACTTGCGCTCGGTTTCACTGATCGGCAAGTCGTTGATGCTTGCATGCCGCATATACATCAGCCCCTGGTCATCGAATTCCCAATTCTCATTTCCGTAAGCGCGGAACCAGTTCCCGGAATCATCGTGATGTTCATAGGCAAAGCGCACCGCAATGCGATTGCCGGTGAATGCCCACAACTCCTTGATAAGCCGGTAGTCGAGTTCCTTCGTCCATTTTCTGGCGAGGAATGCCACAATTTGTTCTCTACCGCTTATGAACTCGGCACGGTTTCGCCAATAGGAATCGACCGTGTAGGCAAGACAGACCTTCTGCGGGTTGCGCGTGTTCCAGCCGTCCTCTGCGAGACGAACTTTTTGCACCGCTGTCTCTTGGGTGAACGGGGGTAGTGGTGGACGCGAGGTCATGGAGGCAGCTCCTTTCAGGCCAGCCAATTATCTTTTGCATCGAGATCAGCTGGCACGAAACTCTGCCAGCTCTTTGCGCAGCGCTTTATTTTCCTGCTCCAACGCTTCCACACGCTTCTCGATGGGTTGCATCCCTTCGCGGATCTCGTCCGCGGTGTAGCGTGGCGTGATGTGTTGCGGGCAGTTCCAGTCGTACGCTTCCACATGGATTACGAATACTCTCTCGATGACTGTCTTTTCTCCCGGCACGCGAACCTTGTCCAGCCAACTCTTTGCCGCCTCGCCCTCGAGGATTTCGACCCGTCCGAGGATCTTGAGGCGGGCCTGCCGCGGGTAGTCGACCATGATGATCGCGACACGGTTGTCTGTAAGCAAATTCCCAGTGCTGATGTACTGCTTGTTTCCGCGAAAATCCCCCAACGCCAGGGTGTGATCGTCGATCACCTTGAGGAAACCTTTGGGGCCACCGCGATGCTGGACGTAGGGCCACCCGGTCGCGCCCGTCGTCGCCCAGTAAAAGCTGTCTCGCTGGGCCAGGAATTCTGTCTCGAAGGGAGTGAAGCGATCTTGCGAGCCGCCGGAATTCTCCATGCGCTCGTACTGCCGCCGGCTGCCATAGCGCTCCTGCAGTTTCTTGACCAGGGGCGTAAAAACCAGCGAACCAAAGCTCATGGCGTCCTCTTTACCTCGAACCTTGCGTGAAGGCTCGGATAGACTCTGGCAGATTGAGTCTCCTAACCACATTCTAAGGCTCTGGACGGGTGACCCATGATTCGCCCGGATTTCCTGCGAAGGTTGGTGGCGTTGACGAACCTCATGCGGCTTTCCTTACCGAAAGCCGCACCCCAGTCATCGATAGAGCCACGTACAGGAAATCCGGGTCGCCCCGCCTGCCCCGCCTGTCCCGCCTGTCCCGGCTCGCCGTGGAGCTTGCCGTGGAGCGTACATGGGCCGAAAATGGTTTTTCCCGATGCTTTTTGTCCGTTGAGCAGGCACCCTACAGTGGAGCAATCGGCTTATCCCAATCCACTTCGCCTTCCGCTGTGCTTCGACTGCCCACCATCATGGTGGCGCCCCTGCGTAGCGCCCCAGGCTTGCGCGACTCAAGCCCCTGCATATAAACAAATCCGGCGATCAGAGCTGCCAGGAAGAAGTAAGGCGTGATGTTGTACGGCCACGTGGGTACGGGATAGATGGTGACAAAGAGCACCGGCAGCAGCGCCAGTGTGCCGATCCAGGGTGACACGACGTGATGCCAAACGCTGAAATCTTCGCGATGCTCCCGGCGCATATACGACGTGAGCGCCAGGTTTGCCGTGCAATAGATCACGATCACCGCGAGCGTGGCAATGGTTTCCAGCAAACCGAAGATATATGCGGGCTGTAGCAGCAGCCCGATGAGCAGGACTGCCACGATGCCAACGATCTGCACAATGGCGATGGCGAAGGTGGGCGTCTGGTGAATGGGATCGATGTCGCCGAATCGCGCAGGAAGCGTGCCCGCCTGGCCCATGGTGTACAACACACGGGACGCCGAGTTGGTGCTCGCGAGGCCGACTCCAACCGAGCTGTTGATCAGGGCAAGCACCACGAACCACCACCCGCCTCCCCACAACGCGTGGCCAAGAGCGTAGTACGGATTTGCATGGTTGGCGAAAGCCGCCATATCGCCCGTGCCCCATCCAATCGCGCTTGCATAGGAAGTGAAGATGTAGAAAACGCCCGTAGCCACCAGCGAAAGCATGACCGCCTGGCCAACGAAGGTCCCGGCGCGGCGGGTCTCCTGGGCCAGCGGCGCGGGACCTTCGAACCCGCTGAGCGCAAGGATAGAAAAGACCATCCCCGCTAAAATGCCTCCGAAATGGTGTGGTGATAACGAGGGATCGAGCGGCGCCAAGTACCTTGATCCAGGTCCAGGGTGGATTAGGAAGGTGATGGCGAGCGCCAGCATGATCATCAGTTCAAGACCGCCCAGGATCGCAGTAACGTGCGCCGAAATCCGAATTCCCCTGTGGGTAAGTATCCAGACAACCGCAAAGGTCACGAGCGCGATGAGCCACCATGGGACATTCACGCCAAACCCCACCCGCAGCATGTCCGAGATCAGATAGCCAAGGAAACCCGCAGACCCGGCCGACCCTAGCAACTCATAGACCAGGTAGCTCCAGGTCGCCATGAAACCGATACGGCTCCCCAGTCCACGCGTGGCGAAGGAGTAGAACCCGCCACTTGACGGCATGTACTGGGAAAACTGCGACACTGTATTTCCGATGAAGAAGCAGACGATCGTAGCCAGCAGGAAGGAGAGCGGCATATCCGGTCCCGCCTTGAGGGCGATGATCGGAAACGTGAACACCACGTTGCTCGCCGGCGCGATGTGCGTAATTCCCTGAAACACCAGTTCCGGAAGGCCCAGAGAATTGCGTCGAAGCTTGGGATCGCTCGTCTCAGCCGTCAACCAGGGAGTCTCCTTCTGTACTCGAGCGCGGTAGCAGGCTAAGGATGGACCACGCGAAGGCCGAGAAAATTCTCAAACGGATCGAAGTCGTGGTCTCGGTGAAGCAGAGAATGGCCCTGAGTTAGACAGAAAGTAGCAATCAGGCAGTCGATCGTCTTTCGAACCGTATGGCCACGTGCCCGGAGAGCGCGGTAGTTTCGCGCGGAGGAGACAGCCAGCGCCTCACCTCCGCTGTCGAACACCTCGAAATTGGACAGTAACCGCAGGACGCGGCCGAACGCTAAGTCTTCACGGATTCCTTGCAGAATTTCGCACAGAATAAGATCCGTCAATCCGAGGCGCTGTTGCGTCAGCTCTCTATTTAGCCAATCGGTGTGTGGATTTATTCTTCCCGCAAGGTAGTCGATCCAGACCGTGGTATCCACTATGGTCATGGTTCGCACCTAACCCTGATTGCGACCCAGACGGGATTCGTTCAGATCTCCCTCCCATTGCACTTTACCGCGGAGTCGACGAATCGCCGCCTGGGATTGTGTCTTCACCAATAGCCGCAGGCCCGCTTCCACAGCAGCCTTCTTGGTGCGAGCGCCGCTACTGCGCATGGCCTCGCTCAACAATTGATCATCGATTTCGATATTTGTACGCATCGGGCGGAGCCCTCGATGTGTAAGGATCGCACGCTTATGTGTACGGTTCAAGGCCGAGAACGGACGCGACAACAGGTACGCCATGCGGCTGGAATTAATACTTGACATCGCACACTATGTGCCATACAGTATGTTTCATACAGTATGAACGCGAGCTCAGACAACGGAATGTTCGAATCCCTCCGGCTCGAACTGAGACGAGGATGCCTGATCGTCGCAGTCCTGGCCCAATTGCGCGAGGAGCACTACGGCTACACCTTACGCAAAGCGCTGGCCGACGAAGGATTGGCGATTGAGGAGAGCACGCTCTACCCCTTGCTGCGGAGATTGGAGACGCAGGGGTTGTTGAAGAGCGAATGGCGCGAAGAAGACAAGAGAAACAAGCGATTTTACAGGCTCTCGCGCGAAGGGGAGGCGATCCTGGCCCAGCTGCTGGCGGAGTGGAACGGAATTAATGAATCGCTACACAAAATCCTGAAGGACCGGACAAGGAGGTAAGCATTATGGACTTACTGGAGCGTTACTTGCAGGCCGTGGGCCAGCATCTTGCAGCAGGAACAAGGGAGGATGTGTTGGCAGAACTGCGCGTGAATCTGCTGGCGGAGATGGACGCTCGTGCTGAAGAGATAGGAAGGCCGCTGAGCGAGAACGAGGTCGCGGCGATCTTAAAAGCGCACGGCCGGCCAATGGTGGTCGCGGCGCGGTATCTGCCGCAGCACTATCTGATCGGGCCTGCGGTCTTTCCTTTCTATCTGCTTACCCTGCGCAAGGCGGCGCCCTTCGTGGTGTTGCTTTACTTTCTGGCGCGCGTGGGCACGTTTCTCTTTTCTCCGAGTCCAGGCGCGTTCGCGGCGAACATTGTAAGAAGCTTCGTGCAGCTTGTGCCCGTGCTACTGATCTTTTGGAGTGCGATGACGTTGACCTTCGCGGCCCTGGAATTTGTCCACAGGCAGTATGGTGAAGGTGCGAGTTGGAACGCGTGGGATCCTGTGAAGTTGCCGCCACTCACGCATCCTAAGAAGCAGAAATCGCTGGCCAGCCGAATTGCAGACCTCGTGGTGCACTGTCTTTGGATGTTGTATGTGCTTGCGATTCCGCAGCACCTCTTTCTGCTTCTAGGCCCGGGAGCAGGGTTCTTGACCAAGCTGTCTGCAGGATTCGGCCCGGTGTGGCGCCCGTTTTATGTCGCGATACTAGTTCTATTGCTGGTACAGATCGCAATCAAAATCATGGCTCTTGCCCGTGACAGCGACCGCTGGGAGACGCCAGTCCAGCTACTAATCAAGGTTCTTGGAGCCGCGCCCACGGCGCTCCTGGCGTTCACCAAGGTGTATTTCGTCCCGATCGGTCCGGCCGCGAATCTTCACGCTTTGGCGCAGATCAACTACTGGATGAACGTGAGCTTCAGGATCGTGTTGGTGATTGTAGTCATGGATCTACTGGTGGAGTCCTGGCAGTATCTTCGGCGTATGGCCCCAGCCGAGCGGCTCGCATTTTAAGACTAGGTCGCGCGCGCGTGAGCGGTAACAAGTGATTATGATCGTGCCGCAATGCGCGAGTCATTCGTGTTGAACAGCGATGACAACACAATCCGGATGAAGGCGCCGCGATTGATCCTCCAGACAGCCGGTGGCCGGCCATAGTTGATTCGTAGGGATGCGACGCTTGACGCCGGTGTAGTCTAGCGGAATGGTTCGGCGCGAATGTGTTTGCGCAATTTGCGGACTGAAATGACAGGGAGTTACCGTGAAACGGAGACAGTTTCTCAAGGGCTCGGCGGTCGCAGGCACTGTGCTCGCTTTTTCCAGTGCGAATGTTTGGGCGAAGGACGCCGACGCTCGCATTGAGGTCCTTCTGGACGAGCCGCTGGGAGTGATTTCGCCTAATATCTATGGTCAGTTCACAGAACATATCGGTGGTGTGATTTACGACGGCGTGTGGGTTGGAGAAAAATCGAAAATCCCCAACCAATACGGCATCCGTTCTCAACTGGTGGACATGATGAAGCAGATTCATGTTCCGATCATTCGTTGGCCAGGAGGCTGCTTCGCGGATAGCTACGACTGGAAAGACGGGATCGGTGAAGCTTCGAAGCGGCCGCGCCGTACCAATTTCTGGGAGGTCGATCACGATGCGATCAGACTCCACGACAAAGGGCCCCAGCTCTTCGAAACCAACCAATTCGGCACCAATGAGTTCATCCGGTTTTGCAAGCTGACCGAAGCCCAACCGTATCTCGCAGCGAACCTACGGAGTCTTCCCGCGCTTGATTTTGATCATTGGGTCGAGTACTGCAACTCTCCCGCCGGAAGCACAACCCTGGCCGAGCTGCGCGCAGCCGCCGGTTTTCCAGAACCGTTCAACGTCCGCTACTGGGGCATAGGCAACGAGAGTTGGGGCTGTGGCGGAGATTTTACCCCGGAAGATTATGCCTCCGAGTTCCGCCGCTATTCGGACTGGATACCGCGATACGGCCTAGACCTGCAACTGATCGGGTCCGGTCCAAACGATAACGATATCGATTGGACCCATCGCTTTTTCCAACAGATCTACTCCGGCCGAGCCTACAACAACCCTGGCTTTACGGGCTGGTCGGTACATCACTACGCCTGGAACTTGAGCCGCGGCAAGACGAAGGACTGGCTGGCCGGCAAAGGCGACGCGCTGCAGTTTGATTCCGTAGACTGGTATGAGCTGTTGCGCGAATGCGATCGCATGGAGCAGATCATTCACGATCAGTGGGCGGTGATGGGGCAGTACGATACGCAGCATCGCGTCAAACTGGTGGTGGATGAATACGGTCCGTGGTATCGCGAGGGAACCGAACTCGATCCCACCCACATCTTCGGCCAGCAGATAACGTTGCGTGATGCGCTGGCCACGGCGCTGACTCTGGACACCTTCAACCGAAATCCGGAGAAAGTGAGCATGGCCGCCTGCGCACAACTCATCAACAACATCAATGCGCTATTTATGGCGCATGAGGACCGCTTCTTCGCCACGCCGAACTTTCATGTATTCGCGATGTACGCCGCACACCAGGGCGGGCAGGCTCTGCGGGCCGAGTTCTCGGCACCGAATGTGCAGTACATGCGCGAAGACCGGCCGGCCAGTTTCTGGGGTCTCAACGGCTCAGCATCGCGAAAAGATCAGGTAGTGACGCTCACCATAGTCAATCCCGATTTGTCGAAGACGATCGAGACCCAGATCGCCCTTCGAGGCGCCGCGGTAGCCGGCGCATCTGGTACCGTTCTGGCGGCCAGCGACATGCACGCGCACAACACCTTCGACCATCCGAATGCCGTGATGCCCACAACTCTCGCAACGGCGGTGGGTGGTGACCTGCTGAACGTTAGCATTCCTGCCGCGTCCGTCACTAAGCTTGAGATTGTTCTCCGATGAGCGTCGCCGCAGTGCAGTGCAGTCTCCGCCATGCACTGGGGTACATGGATGCAACGTAGCTTCCGTGAAACGGGATTTGCCTAACCTCCCGATGCCTTACTGTCGCTTGGGCAGTGAATCCAGACGACCTCCACCGGCCAGCCGGCCACACGACGGTCAAGGGGGCGGGGCAAACGCCTCCTAAAACATGAACTTCAACGCAAACTGCACCTGGCGCGGAGACTCCGCCTCAAGGATATGGTTGAACGTCGGTGAACTGATGTCGCTGTCGGGTAACCGGAAATTCGTGCGGTTCAGAATGTCAAACAGCTCCGCACGAAACTGCAACTGTGTCGATTCGGTCACCTTGAAATTCTTAAGTGCTGCGAAGTCCCAGTCGGCATAACCAGGGCCGACATTCACGTTGCGGCCCTCCGTGCCAAACTGCCCCGCGTTGGCCGTGGGATCGAGTCGCTGGAAAGCGCTGGTATTGAGCCAGGTGCCAACGGAGCGCGGCCCGTTGTTGGGGTTGCCGATGAGATTGGGCCGCTGTGCGGAGAATCCGGTGATCTCCGGCGCGCTGCCTTGCGCCGCAACGTCGTTCGAGTCGAAAACGGTGAATGGCGTGCCGCTCATCAGCGTGGCAATGCCATTCAACTGCCATCCACCCAGCGCCCACTGATACCAGTTATGCCCCTGCGTCCAGAAGGGGAGCGCCCATTCATAGCTTCCGACGAATCGGTTGCGCGCGTCGAACAGCGAGAGTCCACGCTCTGCTCCCAGATTGAACGGATCCTGGGCAAGATCATTTTCGCCTGCGACTGGCTTCGCCGCCGATCCGGTGATGTTGAACGACGAAACGTCGTCGATCACCTTCGACCACGTGTACGACAGGAGGAAGGACAGCCCGTGGCTCATCCGTTTGCGCATCGACGCTTCCATCGCGTTGTATTCCGAGTTGGCGATGCCCGCAATCTCGCCGGTCGAGGAAAACACGCAACTGCTCGGCGAATCGGCGAGCGTGCAGCCGGAATAGAGCCGCCGTTGATCGGCATTGCTCGAATTCGAAATCGGCTGGCCGTCCACATATCCGGGAACGAATACCGCTGGATTCCCTTCAATAAAGCGCGGCAGGCGCGTGCCCTTGGTACCGACGTATCCGATCTCAAACAGCCAATCGGACCCGAACGATTGTTGCACATTCAAGTCCCAATCCTGCGTGTAAGGGAGTTTCAATGACGGCGACAGAGTCAGGTTCGTGAGTGAAGGGGAGAACGTCCCTGGGGCCGGAGGATTGCCATTGAACGGATCCGCGAAGTCCGGCAAGCTTACTTGCGGCGTTCCCAGGAAGGGAGGCGCGCTGATCGGCGCCTGCAAGGGTCCACCTTGGCCGGTGTAGTAAGGCTCATAGAAGATGCCGTACGCCGCGGTTACCAGCAACTTGCCATTACGGCTGGGATCCCATGCAACGCCAAGGCGCGGGGCAAATGCCTTCATATCGGTGGGGATCAAGCCCGCGGGCACACCGGGATCGCCTGGATAGAGCAACCCCACCGGCGCATCCGGTAAAACCCGGGACTGCTTTCCCGGTTCAAACAACGACAGCCGGTTATGAATCTCGGTATAGGGTTCGGGCAACTCGTAACGCAGTCCAGCATTGACGGTGAAATGCGGCGTGACCTTATACGTGTCCTGCACGTACCCGTACCCATTGTTGCCGCGAATACCGCGTGAGAAATCGCCGATCCCTTGCAGGAAGACCACCGGCTGTCCAGTGAGGAAGCTGGCGAAGGCATCTGTGATCGGGAACGGCGCGAATACGAAGAAGCCGTTGGTCGCGATCCCCTGCAGCACATTGATCTCCTGGCGCTGGTATCCGCCGCCGAATTTCAGCTCGTGCTTGCCGCGCACCCAGGTCAGCGCTCCCGACAAGTCGTAGACATCTTCATAGGTGTTGCGCGGGCCGGTGATCGGATCACCCACCTCGGTATAGCCGTTTACTTGAATAAATGGCGGTCCGGCAGCGATATCGAGACTCGGGGTGTATTTAAATCCAAGCTCTGAGGGCAACTCATGGTTCTCATGCTCGCCGAAGAGGAACTTATTGCGGAGAAACGAGAATCGCGCAACTGCGATGACGGCCGGCGAAAACGTGTGTGTTTCTTGCGCGACGAAGTTCTGTGCGCGCTGGTTTTCGCCCACCGGGAAGCCAGGCACACTGGCGCCGCCCGGCGATAGCGGATCAACCTGGGAAAGCTGGTTGAACATGTATCGGAAGGTCAGAGTGTCGTTCGGATCGAGGTAATGGTCGACCTTGATGCCGAACTGATCGGTGTTATTGCTGAAGGTTTGCGTTATGGAGAACAGATTCGTCCCGGCGTTCGGAAGCGGGAAGAAGCTCAGCAGGTTTTGTGAAACCGGGTCGAACTGAGCCTGCGGCACCTGGTTATTCGGGTACGGCGCATTGGCAAAGACGTTGAAAAGCTGGTTCGCCGGATTGTTGCAGAAGCCGCCCGTGAAGCCCTCCGGGCACAGTTCAGAGAAGTCGCCGGTACGCTGCTTCAGCGACGGAACTGTGGTGAGCGCTGTCTCGCCCTGGCGATTGCGGAAGCCTTCATAGAAGCCGAAAATGAACGTCTTATCCTTTTTGATCGGCCCACCGGCCGCGGCGCCAAACTGGTTTTGCTTTAGCGGCTCCTTGGTCTGCGCGAAATAATTGTTGGCGTCAAGGTAGTCGTTGCGCAGAAACTCCCACAACGTCCCGTGGACCTGATTCGTGCCCGAGCGCGTGATGATGTTCGTCGTCGATCCCAGCGCGTCTCCGAACTCGGCATTCGCGTTAAGCGTAATGATGCGGAACTCGCTGATCGCGTCCACCGGCGGCTTGAGGACGAATCCACCGTCGACGCCGTTAACGTTGTTCGCGCCGTCGATGAGAAAGTTGTTGGATTCGGGTCGCTGGCCATTGACCGCATAGGCCTGTCCATTGCGCAGCGATCCACCCGCTTCGGCTATCCCGGGCGTCAAGGGAACGACCCCAGGCTGCAACAAGCCAAGTTGCGAGAAGTTGCGCCCGTTTAGCGGCAGATCCTCCAACTCTTGCTGTTGCACAACCTTGCCCATGCTGGTGACGGTTGGCTCAATCAGCTCGGCATCGGCGCTCACCAGCACCTGTTGCTTTTCCGATCCGACCGCGAGACGTGGCGAGACCGAAGCCGTCTCGTTGACGTTGAGCGTGATGCCATCCTGCACGTATTCCTCAAAGCCTTTCGCTGCGACATGCAGGCGGTAGTGTCCGACTGGAAGTTCCAGAAGAACGTAGCTACCGTTGCGATCGGTGGTCGTCGTGCGCGAGAGGGCCGTTTCCGCCTGCTGTGCTGTTACCTCGGCGCCCAAAATGACGGCGCCGCTTGGGTCTGTCACTGTTCCGCGAACGTTCCCCGTGATTTGCTGCGCAGAGGAATTGAGGCAAGCAAGCACTACAAAGGCCAGCACATTGCGAACGATGTTCATGTTGTTTTCGAGTCTCCTGCAAAATTTGGCGCGACAAATAGAGTGACGCCGGTAGTTCGTGTGATCCCGTGTTGAAATGGATCGCAGCGACATGCGCGCCAGAGAACGTGCCGCATCGTCAAGGCTCCGTAAATCACAGAATTGTGGCCGGGAACGCCAGCAGCAAGGGTCCGCTCACACTCAGGGAAAGAAAATGCTCTGCCGGATGCATGGATGAACAGTAATGGTTAAGCTAAAGATTGTCCTGCACCTGTCGATGGGTACCTTACTCAATCCTTCGGTGGACTTGCCGCTAATCGGCCAATGCATGATTGCGCAAGACTCCGCGGAATCCCGCTAGGACGCCAGAGGTGGGATCGTGGGGCCCCAGGACCGATCGCAACAAGGCCAGCTCACTTCTATAAGGACAATTGCCGCCGATTCAGGACTGAATCATTGAGGGCGGACGCTCCCCGCCCCGGCCGTGACTTCTTCGCCGGACGAGCGCCGCGTTGCGGGTCACGCCTTGCGAGGCTCTAGGGTTTCGACTTGCCCCCTGAACCTGCCGGGCGGAAGTGGTAGACAACGGACGGCTAAGAGGAACGACGATTTCCTTGCATCGGGATTCGCTGCATTCGATGTGCCGGTAACTACACTCGGGCAAGATCAATAAACGCTCGCGCCGGGTCTGTGCGGATCAGCTTCACCCGCACCACGTCGCCCACATCGAGCCCATCCTCTCCCTCGACCACGCGCCCTTCAAACGGAGGCTCGATCACTCGCGCATAAACGCCCTTATCGCTCGAGCCCGTAACCACGGCCTTGAAGTCTTCGCCCACGTGGCCGCTCATCGCCACCGCAGCTATGCGCTTCTGCATCCTGCGCTCAATCTTCCGCAATACTTGATCTGCCTCGTTGCAGTGCTGCGCAATCGCCGCCAACCCCCCATCCGTATAGGGCGGAGGCGCATCGTCCATCATCGCGTGCAGGATACGTTGAGTTACCAGGTCCGGAAACCTGCGATTCGGCGCTGTCGAGTGAGTATAGTCGCGCGCCGCCAAACCAAAGTGCCCCGTCGGATCATCATCGGCGCGCATCAGCATGTATTCACCCGGCCCCATTAGCTTGATCACCGCCACGGCCAGGTCCGGATAATGATCCGGATCACTCTCCCGCTGCGCTTGCAGGAATTTATTCAACTCCACTGAATCCGGCTGCTCCGGCAGAGTCCTCCCCTTTAGCTGCGCCAGCGCGACAATGCGATTCCAACGCTCCGGCGTCTTCACCACACGCTGCAATCCACTGCGTCCGCCCTTGCGCAGCGCACGGGCCATCACGCCATTCGCCGCCACCATCAGATCTTCGATCAGGTGCATCGCGCGATTCTGTGTCACCTCGCGCACGCTCGCAATGTGACCATCCATCAACACCGGCTCAGCTTCCGCCTTATGAAAGTCCAAGGCTCCTCGAGCGATCCTCATGCGATGGAGTGCCTCGGTGGCTTCATCCTGCAACTTAAGCTGCTCCGCAAGCCAATCTGCAGGCAGGCTGCTATTGCCATCCATCTTGTTCAACGCAGCTTCATCACTGTCATGCTCGCGCGCGCTGTCAGAGCGTAGATTTACGACATTCTTTGTGTCGTGACCGCCCGCGTCAAGCCACGGTCCCACGCGTGAATACGCCAATTGCGCGCGGTTCCTCACCCATGATCGCGAAACTGTTTCGTCCAACAGTTCGCCATTCGAAGCCACAGTAAAGCTCATCATGATCGCCAGGCGATCCTCGTTTTCATTCAAGGATGTCAGCCCCGCCGAAAGCTCAAATGGCAGCATCGGAAAGTTCTTCACCGCCGTATAGATCGTCTGCGTCTGATTCTGTGCATGCTCGTCGATCGGCGACCCCTTCTCGACCGCTGCGGCGACGTCCCCAATCGCTACGTGCACGCGAATCCCCGTCGGCACACGCTCTGCCACCTCAATCTGGTCGAGATCCTTCGACGTGTCGTTGTCAATCGACGACCAGCCCAGACCACGCAGACCGGCCGCGCTCTTAGCATCACGCCAATGCGCGATGCCTCGCTCGATCTCTGAGACCTGCTCCTGCACGTCCCGGCCAAATTCCGGCTTGAACCCGGCCTCGTGCAGCTCCTCTACGGCCGCTTGTGCCAGGTCGAACCCACGTGAGCCAGGCTCGGCCTGATGCAACGCCCCGTAAGGGTGCCAAGGGCCGTTTTCGGATCGATGGTCGGCGTGCCTGCTGTGATGCGCATGGCCACTATCCTCAGGCTGGTCTTTGTTCTCCTTAGCAGGATGGTCTGCTTTGCCGTGCCCCTGCTGCTCACGGTCGAGCGCCTCACCGTGCCCCTGCGGTTCGTGCTTGCCTGGTTCCATGCGGTGACGATCCCTACGCTTCTCTGGCATACTCGGCAGACTACCATGCGTTTTTCATCTCTCTGAAAATACAACGGGGAACTCGGGCACGGGACGGAAAGTTTGCCGAATGATCTGGGGATGAGCGGAATCAGAAAGCGCCGATTAAAGCTGCGAAATAAGCTGGCAATGCAAAGGGATCGAGGTCATCTCCAAACTGCAGATTTCCGGTTCTTTTGAATGCCGACATTTTTGTCGAAGTTTCCGAGATTCCGGTAACTTCCAACTCGGGAAGCAGTCCCGATTGGAAGGGGAGCGGCAACGATAACGCCACCAGACTCCGGTGTGATTTCCATCGCAACCATCTCCTCAGTCAGCAATCGCCTCTTAAGTCAACAGATGGCCGCGCAATCTTTGGGATCTCTCAGGGAACATAGACGAGGAACTCCGGCATGTCCGGAAGGTTATTAATGAAAGTCCCTTTTTTCTTCCCGTCGGAGGAAAAGCGCCGCACCCGTAGCTTCTTCCGCTCGGCCACGTAAAGATCGCCGTCGGGGCCAACGGCGAAGCCAGAGGGGCTGTCGAGCTTTCCGTCGATCACCACGCGCGCCTTGAGCTCTCCGCTCGGCGGCGTGGACGTCAGGTCCAGCGCCAGGATGCTGCCGGTGCCCGAGGCGCCGATGTAGAGCGTCTCGCCGTGGAGGATCAAGTGCACGGGTGCCTTAAGCGTCCGCCCTGTGATGTGGGCCAACAACTCCCCGGACTGCACATGGAAGACCTTCACTGCGTCGCCGGCTTCGTCCGCTACGTACAGGTGCTTACGGTGCACGACGATGCCGCGCACCGAGTGCCGTGGCTTGCCGCGCTGGTCGAGCACCACCTTGAGGCCGAGAGGCGATGGCACATCGATCGACGTGCGGTCACCGTACTCGGGAAGGCTCCCCTGGCTGGATGCGACGAGCGTGCCGGGGAGAAACTTCCCGTTGGGATAGTGCTTGCGAAGGTGCGCGGCCACCGGGGCCGGTTCGCGGGTCTCCGACACAAGCGACACCACGGTGTTGGTATCCTGGCTTGAGACGTAGATGCGACCATCATCCCCCAACTCCACGTCGAAGGGGTGCACCATCGCCGCAACCTGCTCGGTCGTCGCGAGCACCTCCTCGAAGCGGAAGGTGTCGCCGTGCCGGTGGTAGAGCGCAATGTGGCTATCCTTGCGCCACGCGCTCGCGATGTAGAGGTCGTCGCCCACCAATGCAAAGCCGCGCGCAATGTGCAGCGGCTGCGCGGCCGGCGATGGATCGAGGAGCAGCGGATGCATCTTGCGCCGGGAGCCGTCGTCCTCGAATACGCCGATGTTGTCGACGCCGTGCCTCGATTCCCCCCGATAGCTGATCCACCACACGATTCCGTCCTCCCGAACACTATCGCTGCATCGTCACAACCGGCGCGCGATAACGTGCAGTTTTTCAGCCAACAGGCAAGCTGCAGCGGAAATTACGACCCGCGCAACTCCACCGGGCATCCAGGCATTATAAGCCGGTTGGGATTGTTAAGAGTGTTCATCACAACGGTTTCCGGTCATGGGTCGCGGCAAAATCCCGGTCACGCTAAACACAAGTTGAGTCCCATTGGGTGGTCGCCAAATCACTGCTGTCGATGCGCGGCGGCGATCTGACCCAATGCGATCGCTGTTTTGGAACGTTGATTCAAGCTCAATACCAGCCCATGTTTGTTGGCGAGATCACGTAGTTTGACGTAGGTGGACTGCCCGGCATCCGGTGCCACCTTCGTTGAGACTTCGAGAACGCTGCCACTCGGCCACTCCCAAAGCTCCAGGCTCAACTTGCCAAACTGCGGCTGAGCTCGCGTTGTCCAGCTCGTTGATTGAATATCGGCGATACGCTTGACACGCTTCCAATCAATCTGGACCTTCGAGCCCTCCAGAAGTTTTTTCTGTCCCTCGCTCAGCAGTTGAAAGAATTGCTCGCCCGTCTCCGGTACCTTCGCAGAAACATCCCTCCTCTGTACCGAAAACGACTGATTCTCGACGCCGTCGTTCAAGTCCACCTCACACTTGTAGCGTTCGCGGTCCCCGGATGGGTCGAGAAATTTCTCGCCGGAGAGGGGTCGCAATTTTGTTGTGATGTCAATTTCCACACCCTCCCTTAAACGAAGAATCACGCCCTTCGCGAGCAGATCAAGACCCGGTACGTCATAAAAATAGACACGGCTATGAGACTCTCCCCGGGCCCGAAGGTCCAGAATCGCAGCTTGAACCTGTGTCGGGGAAAGGAGAAGTTTCACTTCCTCAGCGCATGTTTCCTGTCCATTCAGGCTGAAGACAACCAGGAACATCGCCATCAGAATTAAAGTAGAGCGCGCCACAGAACCCATCGCTTCATCCTACCTGTCCCTCACGTGAGTCGGAACCTCTTGCAAAACGCCGTTCGAGGGAAGTATGCGGGTACCTGCCATCATCCGCGGGCCGGGCCATATCCCTGCCGGCGTGGTCACAAACGAGACGTTTGCCGCTGTGGACTGGTTTCCTACGCCGGCCGCGATGGCAGGTGCGTCAAAACTCGTGCCCAAGGATCGACCGATCGACGGCGTCGACGCCTCGGCTTTCATGCGGCAAGAGCGATACCACCGGCCGCGACCACTATATGGTCTTCGGCGTAGACGGCCAGCTGGCGGTGACCGCGCGCAGATCATCAATCAGGAAATCTCGCCGGAGGCCCTCCATTCCATCGGCCATCATCCAGCCCGGCCCGGGAGGGACATAGCGCCACAAGTGCTGGTGTGCGTCAATGCATACGTTACCCATATCAACAGAATCCCCTGAGAACGAATTCGAGAGCGGATGCGAAAGAATCCACTACGATCGAGAAAGCACCTTCAGATCTGCGGAAGCCCCAGGCGCCTGAGGTGTGCGGTACACACCGTCTTGCACCTGCGCCGGATGAACGAAGTGCGTCCGCAGATGAGGAATGTGCTCAAGGAACTCTGCTTTTAGCCCCAACCCGATATGGTTGAAGAGAACCAGGTGCTGATGCAGTTGCCCCATATCGCCAACGTGCGGCACCACGGGAAGATCGAAAATCTTGGCCAGCAAACTGACCGTAAGGAATTCGCTCACCCCCGCAACTCTCGTGCAATCGACCTGGAGAAACGACAGCGCTCGAACCTCCAGGAAGTTCTTGAACAGGACGCGGTTTGCGATGTGCTCGCCGGCGGCGATCTTCACCGGGCTTACCGCACGCGATAGTTTCACGTGAGCCTGGATGTCGTCCGGGTGGGTCGGCTCTTCGATCCAGTGAGGGCGGAACTTCGCCAGTTCTGCACAGATACGAAGCGCGTCAGGAAGGTGCCAGCGCTGATTAGCGTCGAACATCAGCGTGCTGTCTTCTCCGATCAATTTACGTAGCATGGCCGCGCGCCGCAGATCCCGGCTCTCTTCCGGGGACCCGACCTTCAGCTTGAAAGCAGAGAATCCTTGATCCAAGGCCTTCTTTGTTAGCTCCGTGACTTTCTCGTCGTCGTAGTCCATCCAGCCAACAGATGTGTCGTAGCCGGGATAACCCCTCTTCAGGATGGCTTCCCGTTGGCAACGGCTGGTAAGCTGCTCGCGCACCATCGAGAGCGCCTTCTCTCGGCTGAGTATCTCTTCGAGATAGCTCAAGTCAAGAACCCGGACCAACTCCTCCGGGGTTAGGTCCAGCAACAGCTTCCAGAGGGGCACACCGCGGCTCTTCGCCCATAGGTCGAAGCACGCGTTGGTAATCGACGCCAGGGCCAATTGCACCACGCCCTTGTGTGGCCCAAGCCAGCGCAGAGCGGCGTGATCCGCGATCTTCCGGGATATATTCCCGAAATCGGCCATCACAGCTTCGATAGGCATCCCCTCAAGCGGCTTCGCCAACATCTCGATTGCTTTGCAAACGAGCGTGTTGCCGTCGCCCAGCGTCAGGACGAAACCTGATCCCCTTGCGCCGTCCTGCGTCGACAACAGCGTCATCGCCAGGCAGTATTCCGAGGTGGCGTGAATCGAGTCTGTACCCGCACCCGGAGGCAGCGCAAACCGGGCATCATACGTAGAGATAGAGTCAATTTTGTATTCGGGCATGTTCCATTCCAGTTAGCGTCTGTAACCAAGCTCGGCGCCGCCGCTTACCGGCAAGATGCATCCGGTGATAAATCGGGCTTTCGCGGAAAGTAAAAACACGGCTGCGTCTGCGATGACGTCCCCCTGAGGGCAATACCCGAGAAGGTGAATGTCATCGAGGTACTGTCGAATGCCGGCGGGATTGGGCTGATCGAGTGCCCATCGCTCCAGCATCGGCGTCCATGCTCCCGCGGGGCATACCGCGTTCACTCTGATGTGATATTTTGCGTAGTCGGCGGCCATCGCCTTGGTGAGGGAGATCATGCCGCCCTTGGTAGCAACGTAGGCTGCGTGGTCCTGTTGTCCGAGCAGTCCAACCATGCTCGCAGTATTCAGAATCGCGCCCTTGCTTTCCACCAGGCTGAAAAAGGCAAACTTCGTTGTCCAGTAAACACACTTCAAGTTTGTACGCTGCAGTTCGTCCCACTGGTCTTCGGTCGTCTCATGGAGAGGGCACGATGGACCTACGATTCCTGCATTGTTGTGCACCGCATCCAATCGTCCGAACTCCTTCAACACACCTGTTATCGCAGCTTGGATCTCTGCTCCGTTCGAAACATCTGCGTGATACGCGGTACTCCGATTGCCTAATTCTTGCGCTGTACCTTCAGCCTCTTCGAAATTTCGATCCAGAATTGCTATCGTAGCTCCTTCGCGCGCATAGGCGAGCGCACATTCGCGGCCTATCCCGCTGGCCCCGCCAGTCAGCAGGATTACCTTGCCTTCAAGATCGTTTCCCATGCGCGACCCAGTTGTCGTATGCGGTTTTCGCAAACCGGACCATTGCCCTCTTAACGTATTGCTCAGCCATCTCTCCGTCGCCCTCGCGCAGCAGATCGACGATCCTCTGATGCGAATCGAGGTCCTTGTCCCATACCGACGTTCCCCGTCCTCCGGAAATCATGCGCAAGCGCACGAAGGCGAAAAACGGCGTCAGCATACGTTGGGCGTAATCGAAAAGGTGTTTGTTCCCGGAGAGGTTACAGAGCTCCAGATGAAACTTCAGGTCCCAGTCGAGCATGTTCGCCGCACTCTTTGCCTTGGCCGCCCGCCGCATTCCATCCACGATGGACTGTAGATGGGAAAAGTCCGGCTGCGCCTGCGCTGCAAGATTTGCTGCGAGCCCTTCGACCGCACTACGCATTTGATAGAGCTGGACGACATCTTGCTGCGCCAGATGGATGACGCGAGCGCTTCGCCCCCCTTCCTTGCTGACGAACCCGTCACGCTCAAGAAGGTTGATGGCCTCGCGGATCGTTCCTTGCGCCACGCCAAAGTGTTGTGCCCACTTGCCCTCAATAATGCGGGTGCCTGGGGATAGAGTGCCGTTCATGATCTCTGCCAACAGCTTTTCAGCCAGCGTCTTCTTGACGAGGCCGTTGGTCGCGAGCGAGGAAGGGGTCGGCATGAATGTAAGTGCTTAAACGGATCTGCGTCATCCTAAGCGCTGCCCTCTTTGCCTGTCAATAGCCTTTGAAGCACTTGAACTTCTCGCCATTGCTCCACCCGTTGCTAGCATCTCTCCGTTTGCCAACCATCGGCAGAGACTGCGCGGAGGCTGCTCAGCAACAAGACTCACAGCCGCATTTCGGCATTCTCCATTGGGCCATCCGAAGACCCGGCCCAGAGGATCCATTGGCGGGCGCGTGCAATCTGGCCTTCCGCATTGAATGATTTTAAGCACTTATATGGGTAGAGAAGCATGTCAAATCAAATACGTTCATCCTGTAACTAATTGAAAATAAATGAATGAAAAATTTATCTTGACAGTGATAAATATTTTTATCTAATGTGCTCTTCGTTTAAGTGCTTTAATTCGATTCGCAAAAAAGAATGTTCGTGCGCCGGCTTCAAACATCGACAACCATCCGCAGGTTCACGACCACGCATTCAGAGGAAGCAAACATGAAAGTGTATGGCTTCTCTAAATCTCAATCTCGATTCATTTGGGAGGTCGGTGGCATGGCTAAGAGACTCTTTGTTTTCGCGCTCCAGGTCGGAATCGTTGTACTGGCACTTGCAGGCGGGGCTCTTGCTCAAACGACGTCTGGACTCATCACGGGCACCGTCACCGACTCATCCGGTGCAGTGATACCAGACGCTCGAGTGGAACTGTCGAATCAGGCCACCGGTGTGGAGCGACAAGCCACAACCGATGGTAGCGGCTACTACTCTGTACCCGAGCTGCAACCGGGCGTCTACGATGTCTCCGTCAGCAAACAGGGCTTCGCGACCGAGAAACTGGCGAACGTTCATCTTGAGGTCAACCAAAGCGAAGCACTGAACTTCAAGATGTCGGTGTCGGCATCCACGCAGACCGTCTCGGTCAATGCGGACGTAACGCAGATCAACACGGTTTCCGCGACACAGGCTGAGGTCGTCGGCAACACGGCGATCGTAGAGCTGCCGCTGAATGGACGCCAATTCAACCAGCTCACGCTCCTCACTCCCGGAGCCGTCCCATTGATTCAGGGCGGCCAACAGGGGGCGTTCACCGTCAAGCTTGGAGCCGGCTCCGTGAGCCCGTCGGTCGACGGGCAGCGGCCGCAGCAAAATAACTACACCATGGACGGAGTGTTGAACAACGCACTTTTCACCAACACCTTTGCCATCAGCCCGCCCCCGGACGCGATTCAGGAATTTAACGTCCAATCGCATATCACGGACGCGCAATTTGCGATCAGTTCTGGAGCGAACATCAATCTCGTCTCCCGCTCTGGAACTAATAGCTTCCACGGAGCCGTCTACGAGTTCATCCGCAACAATGTGCTAGACGCTAGGACCTATCCGGCAACCTCCGAGACACCCTACAAGCAGAATCAGTACGGGCTCTTTGTCGGCGGACCCGTGATCAAGAACCACACCTTCTTTTCGGGATACTGGGAGGGATTTCGTTCCGAGCAGACGCAGTCTTACCTTGCGGCTACGCTTACCAATGACATGCGCAACGGAGATTTCTCAGCCGTGTTGGGTACGACGCCGATCGGAACCGATGACCTGGGACGTCCGGAATATGCAAATGAGATCTACGATCCGTATTCCACGACCGCCGATCCAACGAATCCGGCAAAGATCATTCGCAATCCGTATCCCAACAACACCATCCCAACCGATCAGATCAATTCGGCATCGCTGGCCATTCTGAGCAAGTACTACCCTCAACCGAATTTGAATGTCGCACCCGGCGTACTTCCAAATTACGCATTCAACGGAAATACCTCAACCCAGGCTGATCAGGTCGGCGTGCGCGTCGACCAGCAGTTTAACCAGAACAACACGGCCTTCTTCCGCTTCAACCGTTCAAACAATAACGTAACCAGCCCTGAAGGGTTCCCGGGCTATGTGGGGAACAAGTCCAACTATGCGCTGGCATATGCGGGCGGATACACCCACATCTTCAGCCCGAATACGATTTTGAATATCCGCTACGGTTACACACAGACCTCGTTTAGCATTTTCGATCAGCCTGCCGGGGAGGACTTCCTTAGCGCATTGAACTTTGGTTTGACCGCTCCGGTGAAAAACGACCTACCCCTGGGCCCTGGAGTAGGGGTCGCCAACGGGTACACCGGGGTGAGCCAGTTTGCAGCTCCCGTCGGACCACAGAAAAACAGCGACTACCACGCGGACCTCTCCAAGATTGTGGGAAATCACACCATTGGCGTCGGCGGCATGTACTACCGGATCCATAGCTTTGACGATGGTTGGCAGTACACAATGAACTTTACTCAGAACGGAACCTCTGTGGACGCCTCGCAGAGCACGGGATATGGTCCGGCCAGCCTTCTTGTCGGGACTCCGGACAGCTACACCCCCTGGGTCGGCGACACCTCAGAAGACCAGAAAATCAACTGGTACGGGTTCTATGCCCAGGATCAATGGCGCATCAGGAAGAACCTCGTTCTCTCCTATGGCATTCGCTACGACTACATCAGTCCACCAACGTTTTCCAAAATCAATTCCGGCTTGGACGTGCTTACCGGAATCTTCCATGTCACAGGTCCCGTTTTGCCTCTCTTCCCCAAAGCTGTCGGACCCAGCAGCTATTACTATGCTCAGACAAACGGGTGGCAGCCCCGTGTCGGTTTCGTCTACCAACCCCGCAGCAGGACCGCAATACAGGGCGCGTTCGTGATCATTGACGATCACAACAACACCTTGATTGAAGAGCAATCCGATATTCGCCTCTCCTGGCCAAGCGGAATCTACACCACCATCAACAATCAGGACGACGCATATCCTTCCGTCTTCATCAACACTCTTCCCGCGGCATCCACCTTCCTCGATCCCAACAAGCCGCTGGCAAGCTTTGGCGGCAGCCCCTACCCAAAGATTCCGTACTCGATGGAATGGAATTTTGGTTTGGAACAGCAATTGACGGGAACCCTCGTCCTCGGCATGCACTATGTGGGCGCGGGAAGCAGGCACCAGTTCCTGCAGCCACTTGCCAATACTGCAACCGTCCCTGGGGCGGGCCCCATTTCGGCGCGGCAACCGTATCCCCAGTACGGGGGACCCATTCCCTGGGACTACAACGAGGGAACAGCAAATTACCATGCCCTCCAGGTCAAGCTGAAGCAGGAACTCGCAGGCGGACTCTACTACCTGTTCTCTTACACCTATGCCAAGTCGATGGATCTCGCATCGGATCCGCAGGCGGATACCCTCACCGACTTCTACGATCTGGGCCGGGATTACGGTCCGTCCGATTACAACCGGAAGCACATGGTCTCCTTCGCCGCTTCCTATGCGCTCCCGGTCGGGCACGGTAAGACATTCCTGGCCAATCCAAATCCGTTGCTCAACACGATCATCGGCGGCTGGAATATCGGCGGTATCTTCACTGCCGACACCGGATTGCCTTTCAGCGCCATGGCCGGCGGCGACGTAGCGAACACGGGCGGCGGACCGCAGAGAGCTGAGCGAAACCCAGACGCATCGGGCACTGCTCTAAAGACAAGACAGCAGTGGCTCAACCCGCAGCAGTTCACTGTGCCCACGGCGTACACATTCGGCAACGAACGAAGGAACGACCTCATAGGTCCGGGCTATCTCAACGTAGACTTCAACGCGCGAAAGGACTTCACCATTGAACGGCTCACCGTGCAATTCAAGGCTGAATTCTTCAACCTGTTCAATCGCACCCAACTTGGGTTGCCCAATAACAACGTTCAGTCTTCCGCGTTCGGCAGCATTACTTCAACCAGTGCTCCGGCCCGGCAAATTCAATTCGGATTGAAGCTACTGTTCTAGGCCAAGGCGTACCAGGGCAGCGAACGCTGTCTTGGTACGCGACGAGAGTAAAAGTTTCCAGGAGATGGCAGCCTTTTGCTAATCAGTGTTCAGCCGAAGATATCTTTTACCGCGCAGGAGCGAGGAGCCAGAGGATTGAAGCTACTCCTCGCCGGTGCATTGTGTCTCGTCGGGCCCAGCATCAGCGCGGCGGCCCAGCAAGAATCATCCTGCCTTCCTGCAAAAACCTTCGCCCACGTGGGAGCGCTTCTCGAGAAGCAAGACTATTCGCGCGCGAAGACACTGCTTCAGAGCCTTGAATCGTGTCCACACCTCGCACCGCTTGAACGATTCAATATTGGATGGCTCTACGGCAGGGCGCACGATTCGCCAGACGCTCTCAGGATCTTCCACTCCGTGCAAGCGGGCGTGCCCGACCGGCTTACGCATGCCTATGCCATCGCTCTAGCCGACTTTGAGCTGGGAAAATTTCAGGCTTCCATCGATACCCTCACTGCGCTTCAAGCCCAGGGGATTTTTGACGCCAAATGCGCAGACCTGCTCGGGGTCTCATATTCCAAACTCGACCGATACCAGGATGCCTACACCGTGATGGCTGAGAACATCCGGCAGAATCCATTGAACCCGTACGCCTACTTCAACCTCATCGCGCTCTTCGTGGATACCTCAGAGATGGACAAAGCCGCCCAGGTGGCCGACAAGGCCGTTGCCGCGCTGCCTCAGAATGCGGAAGCGTTCTCAATGCGTGGTTCGATCGAGCTGTACAGAAATCAAACAGACGAAGCCTATCGCGACTTCTCCACCGCTGCGGAGCTTGCCCCTCACTCTGCCGATCCACGTTTCTTCATGGCGCTGGTGGACTATCGGCAATCGAAGTTCGATCAAGCGGCGAAGGTGCTGAGAGATGCCATCGCGTCGGGAATCGCGGATTCCGATCTCCACTACATGTTGGCTGAGTGCGTCCTTCGCATCGACCCATCGAATGCAAGCGCCGCTCTCTCCGAACTTGATCGGGCGCTTCAACTGAATCCAAAGTCCGTCCCGGCCAGGATTCTTCGTGGCGAGACACTGCTTGCGGCCCGGCGCCCACAGGATGCCGTCGTTGACTTGAAGATTGCCCGCGACCTCGACCCCGACCCTCAACGGGATACAAGCAATACGACTTATTTGTTGGGACGGGCCTATATCGCTCTTGGCAAACGCGATCAGGCGAACGCGCTTTTCGCGCAGTTGGGTCATCAATTCGCCCCCAACAAAACCGATGCGCTCAACCAACTCGGTGACCAGAAGATACAAGCGGCGTTGCATCCCTAAGCCAAAACCGTCAGCCGGCCGCTGCTCTGCAGTCCGCTTTGGGCCTGCCGCACTCGCCATTCAGGAGGAAGATTTCGATGCTGAGAGAGCTGTCGCGAAGAACGTTCATCCGAACTGCCACCGGCTTGATCTCTGCCCATTGGGGAGGGCTGCGCATCCTGGCCGGCCCCTCGTCCGCATTAGCTCAGGCTTCGCATGGCTCTCAGCCCGCGCCCCAGGAATTCATCTATGGGACGGAGTTCTTCCGTCCGCCGAATCCGCCCCGCGCGCTCCGGCATGAAATGTTGCAGGCGATCGCCAACGAGTACAGGTTCAATATCATTCGCATCTACTGTTCCTGGGTATACCTCAATCCCGAGCCAGGCAAATTCGACTTCACTGAAATCGAAGAGGTACTCACCGACTGCGACCGGCTCGGGCTGA
The DNA here is from genome assembly GCA_963746595.1 of uncultured Acidobacteriaceae bacterium. Taxonomy (GTDB): domain Bacteria; phylum Acidobacteriota; class Terriglobia; order Terriglobales; family Acidobacteriaceae; genus PALSA-350. The sequence continues at coordinate 74,667 of CAVVBS010000001.1, read as the reverse complement.
AAGTGCTGATGGGCGCGGTCATCGAGGAAGCTCCCTACTGGCTCGAAGCGGCGCATCCGGAGTCGCGGTTTGTCGACGCACTGGGAGAACCGCAGCGTCTGCAGACTGCCTCCATCAACATGAGTGGCGGCTGGCCCAGCTTGTGCATGGATTGGCATCCAGTTCGCGATGCAGCAGCGACATTTCTTCGCGAACTGGCCAAGGTCGTTTCCAGGCACCCGTCGATGTACGCCTACGACGTGTGGAACGAACCTCATCTTGAGCCGTCGGGCGGCCGCGAATTCAACGCCTCGACTGACCAGAAGCTCTACTGTTACTGCAAAGAGACCATAACGTCCTTTCAGCGTTGGCTTAAGCAGCACTACGGAACTCTAGAGAAACTCAGTGACGCGTGGGTCAGGCGCTATCCCAGTTGGGAGGTAATTGATCCGCCGCGTGGCCCGGGTTCCTATGTTGATTGGGTTGACTGGCGGCGTTTCATGATCGAGCGAAGCACGGAAGAGATGCGCTTCCGTGTCCAGACGCTGCGCGCTGTTGACACACGAAGCATTCTGGAAAGCCACGTCTTTAGCCAGGCCGCGGTTCTTCCCCTGGCGCTCCAGGCTATCAATCCCTGGCGTCTGGCCGAGTTGATGGAAACATGGGGTCTTTCGTATTTCCCCCGGTGGCAGGAAACCCCCATTTACTTCGGCGCCGCGCAAATCGAGCTGACGCGCGCAGCCGCGGCAGGAAAGCCATTCTGGATCACTGAGCTGCAGGGCGGCCACGGAAGCAACGGCATTCGCCGCAGCCGGCAGATGCGCCCCCGAGACATCCGGCTGTGGAACTGGATGCTGGTTACGATGGGCGGAAAAGGCATCGTCTACTGGTGCTACCTCACCGAGGCGACAGGAACGGAGTCGACCGGCTTCGGCTTGGTCGAGCGCGACGGCTCGCCAAGTGAGCGTGTGCTCGAAGCCGCGGAGGATCACAAGCTCATCCAGGCGCAGTGGGAGATCATCAAGGACTACCAGCCGAGTCCGGAAGTAGCCGTGCTCGTCGACATTGACAATGCGCTTTTGACTTTTGCCATGAGCGGGAAGGAAGATGCATCGACCAAGTCATTCGCCGGCTACTACAAAGCCTTGTGGAACTGCGATGTGCTGGTAGATTTCATCGAGCCTCAGAGCCTCCATAACAGCGGGAAATACAAAGTCATCATTGCGCCATGGCACCTGATCGGCAAGCAGGAAACCTGTGATCGCCTGCGGCAATTCGTCGAGGCTGGAGGCACGCTCCTGCTGGAAACAGGGTTTGCTGCCTACGACGAGCACATGGTGTACAACCCCATCGTCCCCGCCTTTGGGCTCGCTGAAGCCTTTGGCTACCGCGAACAGGAAAGCCTGTACATGATGCAGAACGACCTAAGGGACAATCCAAAACCCGAGGATCTTCCTCCATCCGAGCGGGTCTATATCGAAGGTCAGCTCACATTCACCGAACCTGTCGCCGTAACCATCAAGGCTCACACCTTCCTGACCCCGATCACGGTCTCTTCAGCGAAAGTGATCGCGACATACGAATCGACCCCCGTCGCCGCAACCAGGAAGCTGGGCAAAGGCCAGGTCTACTACGTTGGCACCAACCTGGGTGCCAGCATCGAAGAGGGCTCACAGGCCGGTATCGAACTCGTGCGCGCAATCGTAGGTCAGGTGGTTCAGCCAGCCGTTACAGCGGAGAAGGTCCGCCCTCGCCTGATCGAATCGCAGGCCGGCAGCCTTCTTACTGTCTTCAACGACCAGATCACCGACCAAACCGTAAAGGTCCAAGTGCCATCCCGCTACAAGACGGCGACGAATGTCTATGACAATCAGCGACAGAACATCCAGGGGGGCGCCGTCGACATGCAGGTGCCCTTTGAGGGCGTTACTGTTCTTCTTCTTTCATAGCTGCGTGCATCCGACGCGTTGCGCGTGTCCTGTACCATGGCTCAAGTCCGCGACGTTGGGCGACGGCAGGAGCGGAAAATAACCCGCTATCCTTTCGAGCCCGCGAATGCGGTAAAAGATTTCGTGCCATCATGAACACCACGCGCCGCGAATTTCTTCAAGCATCCGCCATGGCGTCTCTTGCGTCTGTCGCACCGGCGCACACCATCGCTCCCCATGCGCCGTCATTGCCGCAGGAAGATCATCACAAGCTCGACGCCTTTGAACTTGCTGCCCGTCATCCTCTGGTGAGAACCAAACCGGGGCCAACCTACTTCGAGGGAATGCTGTTGGGCAACGGCGACGTAGGCGTCTGTGCCGTTGTCCGGCCTGACGCTCTCGGACTGCACATCTCGAAGACCGATTGTTGGGACATCCGGGTAACCGAAGGAACCGACAAGGATGTTCGGCCGTTTTCCGAAATTCTCGAAATGTGGCGCAAGGCCAGTGAGGAACTCAAGCGGGAAGGCAAGGGAGATTCGTTGTCGATAGAGGGTGCGGAATTCTTCCACGCGTACTGCGAGAAGGTCGGAGCTTCTTACAAAAAGATTTGGCCGCGCCCGTGGCCTTGCGGGACAGTCTGGCTGAAGTGGGATGCGCGATGGGTCGAGCCGAAGACGTACTCCCTTAATCCAGCCAACGGCGTTTTTGTTCTCGATCTCACGGTAGAAAAATTGGACGATGCAGAGCGTATTGTCCGGCTGACAGCCTTTGTTGACTGGGACTCAGGGTTGCTGATTGTCAGTACGGATGCACCCGTGCCGGACCTCTCCGTCATTTACTCTCCCCAAATCGACGGTTTCCGCTCCGATGCCTTCGAGGCGGGTCATGTGGAGGTCCAGCCTGATCGGCTACCAGATCCAAAACTGAATCAGCGGGTCGACGGAGATCAGGGTGAGTTCTCCTGCTTCCAATACTTTCCCGCCATCGGGCCGGGGGAAGGCAATCCGAATCCGCCGCGCTCGGAGAGCGATCGCAACTTCGCTCTGCATGGACGCATTGCCGGAGCCTGGTCTGCCAGTCAGAATGCATCCAGCCGCAGCCTCGTCTTTACCCCAAAAGAGAGCCGCGCGCTTCGGCTCGATGTCGCTGTGGCCACCCCCCGCGACATTCTTTTGCAACGTCTTGAGGCCGAGCCTGCTGCCGGCAAGGAACCGGCGTCCTGGATCACGATTCCTCAAACCCACGTTTACAGCTCCGATGATCTCGACACCGCGGGTTTCACCAGCCGAAGCGTGGCTGCTTCGTCCAAAGTTTCCTTCGAGGATTGGAAACATCGTTCCCAACACCGCTGGCGTGAATTCTGGTCAGCGTCTGCGGTGAGTTTTCGTGACCAGACGTTGGAGCGCATTTGGTATCACAATCAATACTTCCTGGCATGCTGCCTTCGCAAACATCGAACGGCTCCCGGGCTATTTGCGAACTGGTCGTATGGAGACATCGGCACCGCCTGGCACAGCGATTACCACCTCGACTACAACTGCCAGCAGGTCTACTGGGGCGTGTTCTCCAGTAATCACGTAGACATGCATCAGCCGTTTTTGGAATTGGTCGAGAATCTGATGCCGATGTCGGAGAAGTTTGCCCGTGACAGCTTCCATTTACCCGGCGCCTTTTTTCCGCTGTCGGCCTATCCCGTACCGAGCCAGAGTGTCCCTTATCCCGTTCCGCCTTGGGGCTACCAGATATGTATGACGCCCTGGGCCGTGCAAAGCCTTTGGTGGCAGTACCTCTATACGCACGATGAGAAGTACCTCGAGAGAGCCTATCCGGCGATACGCGCGGCCGCGCGTTTCCTGGCTGCATACCTCACCAGGGAAGACGATGGGCTTTATCACGTCTTCCCCTCGGTCTCATCGGAGAACTGGGGATTTACGATCGACTTCAAGCGCAACAAGGACTCCATCCTGGATCTCGCGCTCGTCAGATTCCTGCTCGATGCGGTGTTTCGTGCCTCCACAATTCTGGGACAAGACGAGCCTGAACGCCTGCACTGGCAGGAAATCAGCAAAAATCTGGCCCCCTATCCAAAGGCACAGGGCCCTTTTGGTGAAGTTTGGATCGACATCAGCAACGCGCCGCCCGAACACGTCTACAACGTCCCAATCACGCTGGCGCCCGTTTTTCCCGGAGAACAGGTTGGCCTCGACAGCGATGCGAAGTCCCTCGAAATTGCGACTCGGACTGCTAAGACCATGCGCCTCGAAGGCGGAAATGACCTTGTCTCCCAGCCGCTCATCCGGGCTCGTTTGGGGCTGCTTGACCTCGAGTGGTTCAAGCGGCAGATCGAATATTGCATGCTCCCGGATGGCGTATCGAACGATCGCGTCCGTGAGAGCGGGGGCCGTTACAGCCTCACCACCGACTTTGACTTCATGATGCGCATGGGGCTGTGGTGCGAGAATTTCGCGGTCCCGGTGGTGCTCAATGAATGCATGTTGCAAAGCTACACGGGCACGATTCGCCTTTTTCCCAACACGCTGAACCTTGGTCCAGCGAGCTTTGAAAATCTGCGTGCTGTCGGGGCATTTCTTGTAAGTGCAACCCATGACGGCACAACAGTAACCCGATTCGAGGTCCTGAGCGAAAAGGCCGGGATGTTCGTTTTCGCGAGTCCATGGGCAGAAAATCAAGTCGTGCGAGTCGCTCGTTCACGCGACGGTAAACGGGTTGATGCCCAGCGACAGAAGGAGCTGTGGAGTGTGCCGACCGAGGCCGGCGCCCGGTATTCGATAGCTGTGGCCTGAAATAGCCCGCAGGCGAAATCCTGAGCGAAGGGAAGGACCTCTTAGCCACAGGGTCGTAGGTTAAAGATGGTGGAGGCGGCGGGAGTCGAACTTGAGCCGTTTTGCGGGCGTCGGAGCCCGCAGGCGAAATCCTGAGCGAAGGGAAGGACCTCTTAGCCAACCGGGCCGAGGTTAAAGATGGTGGAGGCGGCGGGAGTCGAACCCGCGTCCGAAATCCATGTCAGCAGAGAGACTCCATGCTTAGTCGAGTTCCGGAGATTTCGCGCGACGCGCTCAGAACCGACAAGATGCGCGTAACGCTAGTCCGATGATCTCGTTCCTGCGGCTCGGACCGCGTCCCAGGAACCAGCCTGCTGTGCGACGTTCTTTCGCAGCCCACAGGCGAAGCCACGAAGAACGGCTACTTATTTAATTAAGCAGCAAGTGCTAGTTGATTGTTAGCAATTATTGTTTTTGCAAGCGATTACGGGTGCTCACACCCCGGCATGCCTCTCAACCTAATCGATCCCGTCGAAACCGTGACGCCCCCTCTTGTCAGAATAAAGCAGCTCGTAACCGCTGCCCATCCTGAGTATACCCCCCTACATGCCAATCGAATTCAGATCGATGCTTTGGAATTCCTTGCGCATGACGCCATCGCGGATCTCCTTCACCGTCTTGCCTTTCAGCGACATCTGGTAGGCGTAAAACCCCTCCTGTGCGCAAGTCGAGCACTCCGCACCGTGCAGGCCCTCGAAGCAACTGTGCAGGCTGGCATGGCCGAGCGCCCGGTCGCAGTGGCAATAGCAGGGAAGCTGGTAAAGCACATTAGGGACCTTGGCCGCATCCTCATATACCTTCTTTTGCCAGGGGTACTGGAACAGGGGCCCCTCGAGTTGCTTGCCGGAAAGAATCGCGGGTAGCTTCGCTCCGTGCGCGGGCGCCGCCGGATGGTACGCGGGAACATCTGCGTCGCTGACCCACTGCGCATACGCTCCTACTGTCAACATCCCGACCGCCAGGCACACCAGTATTCGTCGCATTCATGCTCCTATAGCGGTTCCACGATAGGTGTAACCGCTGAAAATGCTTTTACACGGAACTCTTCCTCAGGAAAAGCCCCACCTCTCTAAGGCCGGACGAGGTACGGCAATCGCTTAAAAGAGCAGTGTAGCGCGAACCAAAAGGGAATCGCCACGCTCTCGAGGTTCGGCGACAGGATTGCAAGACAGGAAATGTAGGGTTTGCGACGGAGACAGCGAGAAGAACAAAAAAAAGGCGGCACGAACGGTAAATTGTCCGTGCCGGGAGGCCAGTGACGCAACTTGTGTTAAAAACCTCGCCGCGAGAGCAAAAGCTCAATCGCGACTGAACTTATATTAGCAGATGCATCCAGTGAACTTCTAGCTGCAAATGCCGAATTTCGTTAAAAAACATATTTCTTTAAATTCTAAATCCCGATTACTGTATCTTTCGGGCTCAACTTCACCCTTCCCACACATAGACGCAGTTCCGAAAAATAAGTTTCTCAGCCGACTCTTTTCCGACATTTTTCTTTTTAAGGTCATCCATGCCGCTCCGCAAATTTCGCTTAGAGCTGGTCTCCCCTTCCAACGAGGAGCCGGACGAGGCTCATTCTGCCCCCGAAAGCCGGAATTTCTGGCGCTCAGGCCTGTTAATCGCCACTTCGGCAGCTTTCGGCGGAATCGCCGTCGCGATCTGGAACCGCAGAACCCTGGCCAAGATGCGCCAGCAAACCCCGCCGAGGGATCTCTGAGAAGACGTCATCCCCTGGCAAGCTGACTCGCGGCAATCAACGCCCCAGTTCCGGTTCGTCATTCGGAGCCAGTGATTTGCGGAATGTAGTTACGACAGCGAGTTCAGAGTCTTGCGCCATCTTCATATCGCGCTGGGTAAGGCCGCCCTGGTCATGGGATACCAGCGCCAGCCTCACCTTGTTGTAGCGGATATCAATGTCCGGATGATGCCCGGCCGCCTCTGCCTTTTCTGCCACCTGGTTGACGAAGACCATGGCGGCAACGAAATCGGGGAATTGGTAGTGGCGGACAATCTCCTTGCCCTCGAGCTTCCATTCGGGAAGCGATCGCAAACCTTCCTGCACCATTTCCGGAGTCAAAATGCTCATCGGTACGCCTCCCTATCCTTTAAGGGAACGGATTGCGCGGCTTCGCCCGGTCCTTGGGCTCCAGCTGCAGGGGTGAAAATTTCTTCGCTTGTTGCGTAATCTCCGCCCGCAGGTCCTCCCACAACTGGTCGGGCAGGCTAAGATACACCTCCACCACCTTGGGATCGAACTGCGTTCCGGCGCAGCGCTTGATCTCCAGCCGCGCTGCCGCAGAACGTGGCGGCCTTGCGGTACGGCCGGTCCGAGGTGATTGCGTCCAGCGTATCGGCCACGGCGAAGATTCTAGCCCCTAGCGGGATCTGCTCGCCTCTCAGTTTGCGTGGATAGCCGCTGCCATCGTAGTGTTCCTGGTGGCTGTATACAATCTCCGCCGCCTCCTGCAAAAAGGGAATCTTGCGCAGCATCTGGTAGCCCCGCGCGCAATGTTCCCGCATCACCTTTTGCTCATCCATCTGCAACTTGCTGGGCTTGAGCAGAATCGCGTCAGGAATCGCCATTTTCCCGATATCGTGCAGAAAGGCTCCGCGCGCAACCACCGGTATCTGCTGCGAGGGGATTCCCGCTCCCCGGGCAAGCGCAATGGTATAGGCGGTCACCCGTTTCGAGTGGCCTTCCGTCTCCGCATCCTTCAGGTCGAGCGCGTCGCCCAGCGCCTCCAGCGTGATGTCGTAGGAACGCTCCAGGTCCGCGATCGCCTGGTGCAGCATCCCCGTCCGGGCGCTTACCAATTGCTCCAGATCCTGCCGGTACATCGCGTTCTGCTGCACCAGGCGCCGATAGTCGATGGCCCGCTTGACCGTGGCCAGTAGCTGATCCTTTTCGAAGGGCTTCAGCAGGTAGTCATAGGCCCCTTGGCGCACTGCAGCGACCGCCGCCCCCTCATCGCGGCCCGGTGTCACCAGCACCAGGGGAGTCTCGGGTTGCACCTGGCGCATTCGCTCCAGCAGGCCCATGCCGTGAACCCCGGCCGCCATCAGGTCAGACAAAACCAGGTCATACGGAGGATCTTGCTCGATGTGGGCTATGGCCTCTTGCCGATCGCTGGAAAGCACGGTGGAGTACTCCGCCTTTTCAAGCATGCCGTCGATTTCGGCTCGACAATGTGTTTGCTCATCGACCACCAGGACCCGTGCTGGGATGCGTGCTGTCTCCATACTTGCTGGACGCCCGAGTTTCCCCGGAAGGCTCCTTCTTACCGTCTGATACTACCTGTATGAGCACCTGGAAACCAGATTCCCAGCGCCTGCTTGGCGCGTAGCGTGTCCACAGCTACGGTGTTAGGGCGAGATTTGTTCCGCTTGGAGGCCGCTCTCGCGGAGTGTGACCATCCAGCAGTGCAGAGCAAAAAAAAGGCTCTCCCTCTAAGTCTATCTTTAACCGATACCAATGGTGTGAAATCTTGGCCTCGGCAGTTCACTCGTGGTGTATACATGGTGTATACAAAGTGCGAGCACTCGCGTCAACTGGACGATGCAGCAGAGTAGAAGTGAAAACCATCGCCTGTGAGTGAACTGGTATACTCCAGTCTAGCGTCATGCAACGCTCTTTCAGGCTGAAGGGACTTTGCCGGGGTAGCCTTGTTCAACTTTGAGCGCGAGTTTTCCGCTGAATCGAACCCCGGTCGTCTCGCAGGCTGCCAAACAATCCTGTGAGCAGCAGCAGCGCGATGTCTATGAAAGCCACCGTCATCGTACCTTTTCGCTCGCCTTTTACATGACCGGCAATGAAATAGAAGCGGAAGAGATTCTCGCGACTACATTCATCCGTGCCTTTCAACAAAACGAGCAGCCTGACGGGTTCGCTGTGGATTCAGCACTGGTCAACGAACTGAGCCAGCGATTTCCTCTGAAAAAGGAAGAGGCCGCCGCGGTAATTTCTCCGGGCATTGGCCTGAGTCATCGCAATGTGCGCCGTCCCGATCTTGAGGTTGCGGTGCGCAGCCTGCCCGCCAATGAGCGCCTGTTGTTCCTGCTGCGTGACGTGGAAGGTTATGCGCCGGCGGCCATCGCCCGCCTGCTTGATATTCCTGAGGCGCAGGTGCAACGCACTTGCTTTTCCGCCCGCATTCGCCTTTGCCAGGTGCTCGCCGAGCAGGCCCGCACCGAAGCTGCCTGACCGGACATACCGGCTTACTTCTTGCTCCGCCGTGCGGCGCTCCACCCTTCCTTGATGGTTTGTCTCGCCCGGCCCAGCGCCAGCGCATCTTCCGGCACATCTTCCGTAATGCAGGATCCTGCCGCGACATAGGAGCCATTCCCCAGCGTCACCGGCGCTACCAGGGTGGAATCGCTGCCCACAAAAACGTGGTCGCCGATGATTGTCTTCAGCTTGTTCACTCCGTCGTAGTTGCAGGTGATGACCCCCGCTCCCACATTCACGCCCTCGCCGATTTCCGCGTCCCCCAGGTAGGTCAGATGATTTGCCTTGGACCCTTTACCCAAACGAATCTTCTTGGTTTCGACAAAGTTGCCCACGTGCGCCCCCTCGCCAATCTCGCTCTCCGGGCGGATGTGCGCATAGGGGCCGATCAAGGCGCCATCGTCCACCCGGGATTGGCTGATGATGCAGCCTTGGCGAACCAGCACCCGGTTGCCCAACGTAGCGTGCTCCAATACGGAATAGGAGCGAATGCGGCACTCCTTGCCCACCTTGGTCTCGCCCAGCAACTGCACGAAGGGCTCAATCACGGTGTCTGCTCCCACCACCACGCCGGCATCGATCACCGAGGTCTCCGGCCGGAAGATCGTTACTCCTTCAGCCATCAGCTTGCGGGCGGTAATGAGCCGGAGTTTGTCGTCGATCGTCATCATCTCCGCGATCGTATTTGCGCCCAGCACCTCGTCTGAGTTCTCCGCCTCCAGCGCCAAAACCCGTTCTCCGGATCCCCTGAGAATCGCAGCCATGTCGGTCAGATAGAGCTCGCCGTGGGCGTTCTGCGTTCCCAGGCTGCCGATGTGGGCGAAAAGCGGCTTGCAGGTAAAGGCGTAGATTCCAGAGTTGATTTCTCGCGCCTGGGCCGATCTGCGGAGTTAAAGCTTTTGCTTCAACAATTTCTTGTACCTCGTGGGAATTGCTTGACTTGCGGATCACTCGTCCGTAGCCATGCAGGTCCGCTGGCGCAGCCGTCAGCACCGTCATGGCCGCCCTGCGCTCCAGGTGGAAATCGCGTATCTTCCTGATCGTTTCCGGCCGGATGAGCGGCACATCGCCGGAAAGCACGATTAAGTCTGCATATCCCTCAACCGCCTGGCGTGCCTCCTGGATGGCGTGGCCCGTCCCCCGTTGCTCGGTCTGCTCGATGAACTGCACCCCCAGGCCGCTGAGGGAAGCCTTTACCAGCTCGGCCTCATGGCCCACGATCACGTAGATATCTTCCGGCGGAACAATCTGCCTCGCCGCATCGACTACGTGCCGCAGCAGGGTCTTGCCGCCGACTTCATGCAGAACCTTTGGACGCTTGGTTTTGAGCCGCGTGCCTTTTCCCGCAGCCATGATCACGATGGCGAATTGCATCGGTCACTCTCCTTTAAATGCTTACATTTGCATCCAATACTTAAGGATCAAATTGAAGTGTTCCGCTTCTCTTGGCCCTTGGCAAGGATATAGCCAAAGCGTGGCCGACAGAACCGCACGCATCACCACCGAACATTTGCAATGTCGATACTGGGTGATCGACGTTCCGGGTTTTTTACTCCATATTCACGCTTACAGTTTTTCGCGATGGTATCGAGAAGCGTACCGTTGATGAAAGGGAGGAACCAGAACCATGAGCTCAGCGCCTGCCTCTCCCATGGAACGCGCCTCCGCAGCTTCCGCCGACCCCACCCCTGCGCGTCCGCGCCCCGCCATGATCCATCAGGCCGCGGTGCTGGGAGCGGGAACGATGGGGGTCCGCATTGCGGCGCACCTGGCCAACGCCGGCATCCCGGTGGTGCTGCTCGACTTGGCGGGAGACCCGGCCAAGGGCCCGGCGGCCATGGCCGAAGCTGCCCTGCAGAGCCTCAGCCGCGCCAAGCCGGCTGCTTTCTACGACCCGGCCAGTATCCGTCTGATCCAGCCCGGTACCTTCGATCATGACCTCGCGTTGCTCTCCAAATGCGATTGGGTGATCGAGGCGGTCACCGAGAATCTGGCCATCAAGCAGGAACTTCTCGCCAAAATCACACCCTTTCTCAAGCCTGGGGTCATCCTCACCACCAACACCAGCGGGCTGCCGATAGCCAGCATCGCCGCGTCACTGCCGGTTGAGCTCCGCCGCTCCTGGTTCGGTACCCACTTCTTCAATCCGCCCCGCTACATGAGGCTGCTCGAGCTTATCTCCACGCCCGAGACCGATCCGGCGGCCGTTGCCGCGATCGCCGATTTTGCCGACCGCCGCCTCGGCAAGACGGTCGTCTATGCCCGCGATACTCCTAACTTCATCGCCAATCGCATCGGCGTCTACATCATGGTCCAGGCCATCGAGCTGATGCAGCAGCAAGGGCTGACCATCGAAGAGGTGGATGTGCTCACCGGAAGCGCCATCGGTTGGCCGCGTACGGGTAGCTTCCGGCTGTCGGATATGGTTGGCCTGGATATCCTCGCCCATGTGGTGGCGAACTTCTCCCAATCCCGCGCCGGCGAAGCTCTTCAGCTGCCGTCATTTGTGCAAACCATGCTGGAGCGTCGCTGGCTGGGCGACAAAACCGGCCAGGGCTTCTATAAGAAGGAGAAAGACGCGGAAGGCAACGAGCTCCGGCTCGCGCTCGATTGGCAAACCGTCGCCTATCGTCCCGCGACGCGCCCCAAGTTCCCCTCGCTGGAACTGGCGAAGAACGCCGAATCGCTTCCCGAGCGGCTGCGCATGCTCATGGCCGCCGATACCCGCAAAGACAAGGCAGCCGCTTTCCAATGGCAATTGCTCAGCCGCCTCTTTACCTACGCCGCCAACTGTCTGCCCGAGATTGCCGCGGAGCCGGCCAGTATCGACCGCGCCATGCGCACCGGTTTCAACTGGGAGCTAGGCCCCTTCGAGATGTGGGATGCGGTGGGCGTGGCCGCTACCGTGGACCGCATGCGGGAGGCAGGTGATCCCGCCATTCCCAATGCAGAGACGCTGCTGCGGTCCGGAGCGTCCACTTGGTACCGGGACGAACCAACAGGCAAGCAGGTCTTCGACCCCAAGCGCGGGGAGTATGTTCCTATCCTCCAACCTGCCGGGATCGCTACCGTGGCGGACTTTCGCAAATCCCACGGCATCGTCAAAGGCAATTCTGGCGCATCGCTGATAGATCTGGGCGACGGCATTGCCGCCATCGAGTTGCATTCGAAGAAAGATGCGGTGGGCGAAGACATCACCCGCCTCGTGACCCAGACGCTGAACCCGGGCAGCGATGCGGTCCGCGACTTCCAGGGCTTTGTCATCACCGGCGACGGCGCCAACTTCTCTGTCGGCGCGAACCTGCTCCAGGTGCTGCTCTTCATTCAGGAAGGGGAGTGGGAGGATCTTGACTTTGCTGTGCGAGCGTTTCAGCGCATGACGGCCGCTATTCGGTTCTGTCCCCGCCCGGTCGTGGTGGCGCCCTTTGGTCTCTGTCTGGGAGGGGGAGCGGAGATTGCGCTGCACGCCGCCTGTCGACAGCCCCATGCCGAGTTGTACATGGGACTGGTGGAAACCGGTGTCGGCGTCGTCCCTGGTGGTGGTGGCACCAAGGAAATGGTCCTTCGCGCGGTCGATTCCGCCGCTGCCATTCTTTCTGCTGCCGGCCGCGACGCGACGGCTCGCCTGGCTGGTTCGACCGAGTATTTCGACGCCCTCAAGCGCAACTTTGAACTGATTGGGCTAGCCAAGGTCTCGACCTCGGCCGCCGATGCACGCCTGCTCGGCTATCTAAACCCCTCCGATCGCATCACCGCCCATCGCGATCGCGTGCTGAATGACGCGCGCCAAGCTGCAACGACCCTCGCCGGCGCGGGCTATGGGCCTCCGGCGCCGCGCGAAGTTCCTGCAGCCGGCGAAAGCGCCCTGGCGACACTCAAACTCGGTGTTCATCTCATGCGCCAGGCTGATTACATCAGCGACCACGATCAGAAAGTGGCCAACCATGTCGCAAACATTCTGTGCGGAGGCGCCATACCTGCCGGCACTGTCGTAGGGGAGCAGTACTTCCTCGATCTCGAGCGACAGGCATTCCTGTCGCTCTGCGGAGAACGCAAAACCCAGGAGCGCATTGCGTTCACTCTCAAAGACCGGCAAACCACTTAGGAACTAAGAGCAATGTTTCTACATTTCAGAGAGGGGAGATAGATCCAAATCTGCGGAATGCGCGGCTCGAGGTTATCGCTCTGATGTTTTGTATCAGCACGTCCTCACGGCTGCTGAAGACTCATGTCTGTATCAAGGCACGACTCTACAGGCTGTCGAAGAACTCATGCTTTGTATCAGGGCACGACTTTAGTCGTGCCGTAAAGATCGGGATGAAGAGGGCTTTAGCCCCTGAGTATGTTTTTTGAAGGTTCGGACTTTAACCGCGCATAAACCATTGCAAAACGGGTGGCATTAGAGTCAGCGCGAGAATCTGCCGGTCCGGGAATCAGTCCCGAAGAGCCTGCCCTGAGTTTGTCAAAGGGGACGGCTGAGAGTAGCCCAGGACGTAGTCCTGGGTAGGATTTGAGAGCACGGATCAGTCCCGTAGGGACGGCTGAGAATTCCAAGGACGTAGTCCTGGATTTCAGCTGCGGAACCCCGGGGGAAGGGAAGCGAATATGAGAGACGCCGTTATCGCCAGCAGTGTCCGAACCGCCGTCGGCAAGTCTGGTCGAGGTGCGCTGGCTACAACGCGCCCCGACGACTTGGCCGCAACCGCGATCGAAGGCGCACTTGCCCGTCTGCCCCACCTTGACCGCAACGAGATCGAAGACGTGATCCTCGGCTGCGCCATGCCTGAGGCGGAGCAGGGAATGAACGTCGCCCGCATCGCGGCTCTGCGCGCCGGCCTGCCGGTCAGCTCTTCGGCGATGACCGTCAACCGCTTCTGCGCCTCCGGCCTGCAATCCATTGCGATGGCCGCCGAGCGGATTCGCGGCGGCGGCGCCGAAGTCATTGTCGCCGGCGGCACCGAATCCATGAGCATGGTGCCCATGGGAGGCAACAAAGTCAGCGCCAATCCATGGCTCATCGACCACTATGCCGATTCCTACCTCTCCATGGGCCTCACCGCCGAGCGCGTGGCGCAGCACTACGGAATCACCCGCGAACAGGCCGATGCCTTTGCCCTGGCCAGCCATCAGAAGGCGCTGGCTGCCATCGAAGCCGGCCGCTTCGGCGACGAAATCGTGCCGGTAACCGTGACGTATTCCACCAACGGCGCGGGCAAGGTCAAGCTTGCAACCAAGCCGTTTACTACCGACGAAGGTCCGCGCGCAGAAACTTCGCTCCAGGCTCTGGCAGGCCTCAAGCCTGCGTTTCATGCCCGGGGAACAGTCACAGCAGGGAACTCATCCCAAACCTCCGATGGCGCCGCGGCCGCAGTGGTCATGTCGGAAGAACGGGCCGCTGCTTTAGGCATCAAGCCCCTGGCGCGTTTTGTCTCCTTCGCGACCGCCGGATGCCTACCCGAAGAGATGGGAGTAGGCCCGGTCTACGCCGTCCCAAAAGCGTTGAAGCTGGCCGGGCTAACCCTCGACCAGATCGACCTCATCGAACTGAACGAAGCCTTTGCCGCGCAATCGCTGGCGGTGATACAGCAGCTGCATCTGGACCCGGCCAAAGTGAACGTGAGCGGCGGGGCCATCGCTCTGGGCCACCCGCTCGGTTGCACCGGCGCCAAGCTGACGGCCACGCTCTTACACGCCATGTTCCGACCGCAAGTTAAGGTACGGACTGGTGACCATGTGTGTCGGTGGAGGCATGGGCGCCGCGGGCATTTTCGAATCTATCCACTAGAGACTAGGGGGAAACAATGGCCACAGCAACGGAGATACTGCATCGCACGGTTCCCGGCGGCAACTTCCTCATTGGCGAGTCGCACGCCGGACGACATCATGTCCCCGGAAGACTTCAGCGAAGAGCAGCGCCAGATCGCGCGCACCGCCTCTGACTTTGTTCGCAACGAAGTGCTTCCCGCGGCCGAAGAGATTGAGGCCAAGCACTTCGACGTCACCCGGGCCCTGCTGAAAAAGGCCGGTGATCTCGGCCTGATGGCCGTCGATATCCCCGAGGCGTACGGCGGGCTGGCCATGGATAAGGTCACCTCCGCCATCGTCGCCGACCATCTCTCCCAGCTGGGCAGCTTCTCTGTTGCCTTCAGCGCGCATGTCGGCATCGGCACCCTGCCCATCGTCTGGTACGGCACTGACGCGCAGAAGCAGAAATTTCTGCCAAAGTTAGCCACTGGCGATTGCATTGGCGCCTACGCGCTCTCCGAAGCCACCTCCGGTTCGGACGCAATGAACATCCGTGCCCGCGCCACGTTATCTCGGCCGACGGCGCCCACTACATCCTGAACGGCGAGAAAATGTGGATCAGCAATGGCGGCTTTGCCGACCTGTTTACCGTCTTCGTGAAGGTCGATGGCGAAAAGTTCTCTGCGTTCCTGATAGAGAAAGGCACCCCCGGCCTTTCCATCGGCGCGGAAGAGCACAAACTGGGCATCCGCGGTTCCTCCACTTGTCCGCTCGTGCTTTCCGACTGCAAGGTGCCGGTCGAGAATCTTCTCGGCGAAGTAGGCAAGGGACACCACATCGCTTTCAACATTCTTAACATTGGCCGGTTCAAGCTGGGCGCTGCATGCGTGGGCGCTGCCCGTACAGTGCTCGGCCACGCGATTGGGTATGCCAAGCAGCGCCAGGCCTTCGGCAAGCCGATCGCCAACTTCGGCCTCATCCAGCAAAAGCTGGCCGATTCAGCGGCCCAGCTCTTCGCCGTCGAAAGCATGGCCTACCGCACGGTCGGAATGATTGACGACGCGCTGTCTACTCTCGAAGGAGACGCCGCGGAAAACGCGCGGGACATTCAGAAGCGCATCGAGGAGTACGCTGTCGAGTGCTCCATTTTGAAGGTATGGGGCTCCGAGATGCTCGATGCCGTCGTCGACCACGCCGTTCAGATCTATGGCGGTTACGGTTATGTCGAAGAGTACCCGGTCGAGCGGGCCTATCGCGATTCCCGCATCAATCGCATCTTTGAAGGCACCAATGAGATCAACCGCCTCATCATCACCGGCTGGCTGATGAAGCGTGCCATGGCCGGCCAGCTTCCGCTGCTGGCTGCCATCAAGAAATTGATGGATGAGGTCTTGGAGCCGCCCTCCTTTGACGACGACGCTGACCACTCTGCCGATCCCTTATATGCTGAGGCGCAGATGCTGGCCGGCGCTAAAAAGCTGGCTCTCTTCACCGCCGGTGCGGCCTCTCAGAAATACATGAACGCTCTGGCCGATCAACAGGAAGTAATGGCGGACCTGGCGGACATCATCATTCAGGTCTATGCGCTTGAGTCAGCATTGCTGCGTGCCCGCAAGCTGAGGGCTCGCAGTTTGCCCCTCGCCGACACTGCTACGGCGATGGTCAAGCTCTACGCGGCCAAAGCGATGGACATTGTCGAGCTGGCTTCCCGGCGCATCGTCGCTGCCGTCGCGGAGGGCGACACCTTGAAAGTGCAACTGGCCATCTGCCCGCCGTTTGGCCCGGCATGTTCCCGAGGATGTCTACGCCCGTTCGCGCGACATCGCCCGCCACCTGGTGGAATACGGAGTCTGGACTTAACGGAGGCGCCTCTCGGCCGCAACCACTCTCAGAACGTCAAGGTCCACCCCGACCCTAAACCTTGTCATCCCGACCGGAGCGTAGCGCAGTGGAGGGACCTGCAGTTCGCCTCTCGGCCGCAACCACTCTCAACACTGTCCATCCAAATAACCAACGCCAAGGACCACCAGTTTCCCTCCACCGGTATCCAATTTCCACGCAATCGCTACTGTCGTTGTTGCAAACCGTCCCCGCCTTGCGACCGTCCCTATCTGTTTCGAGGTGGTCACACTAATAGGCGTCTGCAGATGGAAGCTGACCAGGGTTTCCGTGGGAATCTGCACCTGCTGTCCTTTGGTAACCCCATTGACGCCTGCCCCCAAACCGCCGCCGCTGGCGGCTCCAATGGCTGCGCCTTTACCGCCTCCCAATAGGCCTCCGAGAATGGCTCCCACTGCAGCCCCGCCTCCGGTCTTAATCGCCGTGTTCTTTCCCCGGCCGGCGCCCTGCTTGTCGTATGCGTCGGTCACCACATCCACCGGGTGATCCACCGTATCGATACGCGTCAACTCGATGGATAATTCCGAGCTGCCGGAGAAGTGGGTTGCATCCTTGGCTATGATCACCCGTCCCGTCACCGGTGCGCCCGAGCGTGCGACCACCATGCCGTCAGAGATCAGATCGCCTGCCAGTGACCCATGGAAAACCGTGTTGGGCTGAGTCTTCCCGCTATCCAGCGTGTCCGTCATGCGAATAGGAATCACCGTCCCGGCAGGCAGAGTCACCGTCCTGGCCACCGGCGGAGGCGGCGGTGGTGGTGGCGGCGGAGCTACGACCTGCATCGGCTCCTGGGCAGGCAGGAGGAGGCGGCGGAGGAGGGGGCGGGGGCGCCGCCTCGGCCACTTCCCTATGCCGCTTCGGCGCCGGAGCCGGCTTCGCCGCCTTCGACCGGCGCCACGACCAGGTTGTTCACCACCGTCCGCACGCCATCGATCGAAGCACTATCGGCAGCCGCCAGCGCACGGGAAGCGTCGTTATCTACTTTGCCGTCCAGGGTAGCCACTCCATTGGCCACGCTTACCTGGATATTCTGGCCATTCAATGCGGACTCGGCACCGATCTTGGCCTGAATGTCGCTGCCAATCTGCTGGTCGCTTCGTGGTTCAGGGGGGGCCGGCTGTGCGGCCGCTGCTGCTGGTGGGGCCGCAGCCGGCGCAGCTTGCTGCGCGGCCGGCGCGGGCTGTTCGGTAACAAACGGATTTTTGCAGCCCGCCCCCAGGACCAGGAAACCAGTCAGAACGGTCAGCGGAATGCTGCGTCGAATCAGAAAATCTGTCTTCATGGGGAAATCCTCGGTTTTCGCTCATTTGCGATCGAATGCTCGCCCTCCCGTGTCTGGCTGGGGCGGTTGCTCAACGGGTGCGAAACTGCTTTACCTTTTGACGCTGTAAACCTGCGACAGGCTCGTGCGCTGGCTCTAAATTTGCCCGCCTCCCAATTTCCTGTGCAGCGTATCGGCTTCGATGCACTTCATGCGGCTTTCCTTAAGGAAAGCCGCACACGCGGTCCTGTCTAGTGCTGCGTACAGGAAATCGGGGTCACACACGGCAGCTTCTCTTTGTCAGGCTCCCTTGGCGGCGCCAAGGGAGTATCATGCATCCCATCATTGTTAACGACTAGCCAGTGGCTTGGCAAAGTATCTTCTACTGGTATCCGGGTGCTAAACCCGGCAAAGCAGGCAGACGCAGTATATTGAGACGAGTACAGCAAGCTAAGGGGAAAACCATGACAGACGAAGAGCAAGGCGGAAGCGGAAGTGGTTTTGGTTGGTTTCTTGTCGGACTGGGAATTGGCGCGGCAATCGGTGTGCTTTACGCTCCTCAGGCGGGAACAGAGACTCGGGAGAGTCTGGCCGAGAGCGCTCGCGAGCGCGCGGAATACCTGAAGCAAAAGTCGAGGGATGCGGCCGCCCAAGTCAACACCTATGTCGATGCTGGCAAGGATCAGTTCGGCGAATATGTAGTGAAAGGCAAGCAAGCGGTGGAGCGTGGCCGTTCCCAGGTGCAGTCCTACGTCGAGCAGGGGCGTAAAGTAGTGGCCAAGCATGCCGAAAAGGTTTCGGCAGCAGTGGATGCGGGAAAAAACGCATACGCGGCAACCACTACGGCTGTTGACGGGCAAATCTAGAGCATTCTTCGAGCGACCCTAGATCAGAAGATCAAAAGATTAGGGAGGGTGGTTCGGGCAGCCCGCTCGCGGCGGCATGAACCGCCCTCCATGAACCCTGTCGGGCCTTGGCTGAAGGCATTTTCGCTTCTGGCGTTTACACAGGGACGATGCCGGCGCGGCTTTCTCCTTCAAGAAAAGACGCACGCTATACTCGCCTGTACAGAATAGAAGTGAAAATGCGTAAGCGAAGGGTTGAAGCAAGAGCAAATGGATAAACCCACGCAGACTTTACTGCTCGTTTTCATTGCCGTGGCCGCGATCAGCATTCTGATGCAGGCTGGCTTCACGGTAGCCATGTTCATCGGCGCGCGCAAAGCCCAGAAAAAGTTAATGGGGCTGGCCGATGACGTTCGTTTGCACGCCCTGCCCGCGATCATTGCCTCGCGCGAAGTTATCCAGGACATTACACCCAAGCTAAGAACCATCACCGAGAACCTGACCGCCATCAGCACTACTGTGCGCGCCAAGACGGACAAGGTTGGCGGACTCGTGGGAGACGTAACCGATCGAGCCCAGGCTCAAGCTACGAGGGTAGACGGCATGGTCAAGGGCACACTCGACCACCTCACTTCCGCTGTCCAGGCACTCGAGCATGGAGTTGCGGTGCCCGTCCGCCAGGTGAACGGCATTCTCAACGGTCTTCGCGCGGGGGTCGACGTTTTGCGCAAGAAGGACATCAGTAACCACCGCGAACCCGAAGACGATCTCTTCGTTTAGCGCTGACCCTGCAACAGAATTGTCATCCCGACCGGAGCGAAGCGCAGTGGAGGGACCTGCGGTTTCTTACACAATCCAGCCGCCGCCAATCACCTCATCGCCTGCATAAAACACAGCCGCCTGCCCTGGCGTTACGGCGCGCACCGCCTCATCGAAATCCACTTCGACTTCATCCTCACCGGTCTTCCGCAGCGTAGCCCACGCCGGTTCGTGCCGGTGCCGGATCTTTACCTGGGCGCGCATCTCCCCATCCAATCCCGCAATCGAGATCCAGTTCAGCCTCCGCGCCCGCAGCGAATCGCGCATCAACTCCGGCTCCGCGCCCACCGTCACCCGCTTGCTGTCGCGATCGATGGAGATCACGTAGAGCGGAGAAGGGGAAGCCAAACCGAGTCCCTTTCGCTGTCCAACCGTAAAGTTGTGCACCCCATCGTGCGTTCCCCGGGACTCCCCGCCCACCGAAACCAGCTCTCCCGCGGTGTCAGGTACGCTTTCGCCCTGCTCTTCAAGATAGGCATCGATGAAGCGCTTATAGTCGCCTCCGGGGATAAAGCAAATCTCCTGTGAATCAGGCTTGTTCGCAAGCGCCAGCCCGTATCCACGCGCCAGTTCGCGCACTTCCGGCTTGGTGAAGCCCCCCAAGGGGAACAGTGTGTGTGCCAGCTGTTCCTGGGTCAGCCCGAATAGAAAATAGGTCTGGTCCTTGCTGGCATCCGCGGGCCGCTTCAGGATCCAGCGCGCTCGCTGGGGATCGTACTCATTGCGCGCATAGTGGCCGGTGGCAATCTGCTCCGCCCCGATCTGCCTTGCGGTCAGCAGCAGCTGGTCGAACTTGAGGTGGTTGTTGCATAGGCTGCAAGGAATGGGCGTCCGCCCTGCGAGGTACTCGTCGACGAACGGCCGGATCACATCGCGCTCGAAGCGCTCCTGGTGGTTTACCACGTAGTAGGGAATCGACAGCATCTCCGCCACCCGCCGTGCGTCGTACACGTCGTCGATCGAGCAGCACCGTCCCTGCACCTGGTCCGGCATTCCGTCCTGGCCTGCGAGCCGGCGCTGGTTCCACAGCTGCATGGTCAGGCCGACGAGCTCGTGTCCCTCCGCCTTGAGCATGGCCGCCACGGCCGATGAGTCCACCCCTCCGGACATGGCCACTGCTATCGTCTTGTGCTCTTCGTTGCTCATGGAAAATTACCGAATACTTACTGCGGAAACCTCCCGCAGTCTCGTCACTTGCGACGAGACTAACTCGGATCGCCCGATCGATCTCTTCCTCCGTTGTCTGCCGGTGCAGGCTCAGACGCAGGCTGCTGCGCGCCCGCTCGGGGGAGAGGCCCATTGCCTCGAGCACATGGGAGGGTTCGCTGGCGCCCGAAGAACAGGCTGCGCCGCTCGATACCGCCAGACCTTTGAGGTCCAGCGCGATCACCAGCGCCTCACCCTCCAGGTGGTCGAACCAGAAGTTGGTGGTGTTCGGCACCCGGGCAGCCGCACCGCTGTTTACGCCCCGATCGGTCGTGTGCTCCAGCAGTCCTGACTCCAACCGGTCCCGCAGGGCGCCCATACGCTCCGGCGCTCCGCTGCGCAGTCCTTCCATCGCGCACTCCGCCGCCTTGCCCAAGCCCACGATCCCGGCTACATTCTCGGTACCGGCCCGCCGCTGCCGTTCATGGGCGCCCCCGGCAAAGAGCGGTTCCAGTCGCGTCCCGCGTCGCACGAACAGTGCTCCCGTTCCCTGCGGCCCGTGCATTTTATGTCCGGAAATGCTTAGCAAATGGCAGCCAATTGCATCCATCTCCAACGGCAACTTGCCCGCCGCCTGTACCGCGTCCACGTGGAATCGGATTCCAGCCTCGGCGGCAATCTGGCCAATCTCCTTCACCGGCTGCAAAACCCCGGTCTCATTGTTGGCCATCATCACGCTGATCAACCGGGTATTGGGCCGCAACGCCTGGCGAATGTCCTGGGGAGCCATAACCCCTTGGCCGTCGACCGGCAGAAAATCCACCTCGACCCCGCGCTCCCGCAGCTTTTCGCCTGCATGCAGAACTGCGTGATGCTCCACGGTGCTGGTGATGACATGATCCCCTGGCTTCACCGAGCCGAAAATCGCCAGGTTATCGCTCTCCGTCCCGCCGCTGGTAAAAACAATCTCCGCCGGGTGGCAACCGAGGAATCGGGCAACGCTTGCCCGAGCTTGTTCCACGGCCCAACGCGCATGCTGCCCTTCCTGGTGGATCGACGAAGCATTCCCGAACCGTTCCAGCAAAAACGGGCGCATAGCCTCCAGCACCTCGGGAAGAAGAGGTGTGGTGGCATTCGCATCCAGGTAGATTCGCCGCACAAAAACTCCTAATCCTATTCTACGGGAACAGGCATCAAGCGGGCCCCTGCGCCAACCGCGGCATAGACCGAGGGGATTTGTCCTTCAAGAGGAACGACGGGCGCCCCACACCCGGATTTCCTGTGAAGCTTGGTGAGGTCGGCGAACTTCATGCGGCTTTCCTTGATGAAAGCCGCACGGGCGATGGCTGAAACAACCTACAGAAAATCCGGGCATCCTGCTCGTTTTTCGCGAGATGTGGGATTCCACGGACCCTAACCCCTATCTTCCGGGTCCCAAAAACCTCCGTAGGAAATGGACGGGTGCCCCATGTTCGCCCGAGCGTACATGGGCCGAAAAAGACCGGCCGAAGGCCGTCAACCGCTCTCAACTCCATTCGTCACCGCGCAACCGTTCGTTCGTCACACCGCGCCGCCTCATCATCAAAACCTGTTACGCTTCTTCTGCTAAACCCACTTGATGGAGATTGAACGTGAGAAACAACCTAGCTGCACTCGCTATATGTACGGTAACCACTCTGCTCATCTCACCAGCTTTATCGACGGCGCAATCCATGCCCGCGCCCGCGAAAACCCCCGTCCGCCTCGCCGAGCCCCAGGCGTCACCGGCACAGATCTACGGCAAGCTTTTTAGCGGTCAGGAAGAGGAAGTCGTCTCTGCCGCCGAAGCCATGCCCGCGGATAAGTACAATTTCGCGCCCAAAGATGGCACCTTTGAGGGTGTGCGGACATTTGCCCAGCAAGTCACCCACATCGCTGCCTCGCAGTACTATTTCTTCGGCAATTTCGGTATTAAAGGAGTCGATTCCGACGCCATCGACAAATTGACCAAGAAAGACGACATCGTGAAGGCGCTAAAAGATTCCTATGCCTTCGCCCATCAGGCGATCGAAACCATCACCGCGGAAAACGCATTTCAGCAGTTCGGTGACCACAAGACCACCCGCGCCGGTTTGGCCGCGATGGCCCTGGCCCATACCAACGACCACTACGGACAAATGGTCGTCTATTTGCGCATGAACAAGATCATCCCCCCGGCCAGCCGCAAGCCGTAGTGGCTAACGCATTTTTGCTAAGTCTGTGGTCCGGTGGGATCAGTTATGTGCGGCCATTCTTTAGCGGAATGGCCGCGTCGAGTTCAGTTTCCGGGTCTACACCATTAGCAAAAATGTTCTAGCGCTTCTCGATCGGAATGTAGGGGGAAGGGTATTCGGGACCGATATATTCGGCCCGCGGCCGGATTAGCCGATTGTCATCCAGTTGCTCGATAACGTGGGCGGCCCAACCGGAGATCCTGCTCACCGCAAAAATCGGGGTAAACAGGTCCAGGTCGATGCCCAGGATGGTGTACGTCGAAGCGGAATAGAAGTCGACATTGGCATTCAGTTTCTTTTCCGCAAGCACGTACTTCTCGATCGCACGCGACATCTTGAACCACTTGTCATTCCCCGAGGACTCGCCCAGCTGTTCTGACATCTTGCGCAGGTGGGTCGCTCGCGGATCTTCGGTGTGGTAAACGCGGTGGCCGAAGCCGGAAATCTTCTTCTTCTGCGCCAGCAGCTTAGCCACATAATCGACCGGGTCGGAGCCCTCCTTGTCGATCGCAAACAGCATGCGCATCACTGCCTCGTTGGCTCCCCCATGCAGTGGACCCTTCAAGGCGCCGATAGCGCCGGTGATAGCGGAGTGAATGTCGGAGAGAGTGGCGGCGATCACGCGGGCGGCGAAGGTGGAAGCATTCAGTTCGTGGTCGGCATGGAGGATGAGGGCCAGGTCGAAGGTTCTGGTTGCCGTCGCGGAAGGCTTTTCGCCGTTCAGCATCCATAGAAAATTCGCGGCGTGACTCAGCGAGGGGTCTGGCTCAACCACGGTCTTCCCCTTGCGTAGCCGGTCGTAGGCCGCCACCAGCATGGCGATCTGCGAGGTCAGGCGAAAACTCTTGCTCACGTTGGCGTCGTGCTCATTGTCGCTCTCGTCCGGGTCGTAAAAGCTCAACGCGGAAACCGCGGTACGCAGCACTTCCATCGGCGTCGCGCTTTTGGGGAACGACCGCAGCAGATCGATGACCTTGGGATCCAGCACGCGAGCATCCGCCAGCCGTTTGTTGAACTCTTTCAGCTCCGCCGGCCGAGGCAATTGTCCAAACCATAGAAGATAGGTGGTCTCTTCGAAGGTTGATTGCTCGGCCAATTCATGGATGTCTATCCCGCGGTATGCCAGCACTCCAGCGTCGCCATCGATCCAGCAGATGCCCGAATTGGCTGCAACTACGCCTGCAAGTCCCTTGCCCACCACCGCCGTAGACATACTGAACGCTCCTCTGATCTCTCAACCTCGCCGGTCAGGCCCCCGGCCCTCAGCACTGTTCCTTTTATAGCGCAGCACTCTGCCCAACGCGCATTGGGAGCCATTTTAAGCCCCCACGCACCCTTAGGCTAGGCGGACTGGGCCAAAACCTCCCAACACCGGCAGGGCCGGTTCGGGCCACGGGAGGCTGCATGTCCGGAACCGTCGCAGGTGCATTAGAAACGGCTGGTATCAGCGCAGCTCCCCATAACCGACTCCATCAACCGGCCAGGAAGAAAAGCCGCCAGCGGTACCTCGGGCGGCCTGCCTTGCAGCAGTTGCCGTACGATCAACCCGGTTGCCGGCGCCAGCAGGATCCCATTACGAAAGTGCCCCGTCGCTATCCAGCAATGAGGTAGCCCAGCGCTGCCAATGAGAGGCAACCCGTCGCTGGTCCCCGGACGAATCCCGCTCCAGCTTTCCACCACCGGGGCGGAAGCGATCGGAGGCCACAGTTCCGCTGCCTGGGCGCGGAGCCGTTCCACCACCAATGGCTCTACCCGGCGATCGAACCCCGCCCGCTCCACCGTGGCTCCGATCACAATCAGACCCCCTCCCCTGGGTACCAGGTAGATCTCCGGCGAGCGCAGAACGTATTGCAGGTCAAGCGGCGGGGGAACACGGACAGCAATCATCTGCCCTTTCCGGGGCTCTACCGCCGCAGCGGGTGGGTGCTCCTGCCCGGAATGCCGCACGCCCGCCGCCCATGCCCCGCAACAGTTCACGAAGGCGCCCGCGCTCACCGTTCCCCTCTGTGTTCTCACCTCCACGGCGCTGTCCCGGCTGGTAACCGCGAGCACTTCCGTTTCCTGCTGCAGTTCCACCCCCGCCGCGGCGGCGGCCAGAGGGAGAGCCGCGCACAGATCCCGCGGGTCCAGGCTCGGTTCCTCCATCCAGCAGAACGAACGCCCGTCTGTTGCCAGCCCCGGTATGCGCCTTTCAGCCTCTTGTGCGCTCAGGCCAGGGCAAACCATGGTTTCGTTGGGGTGAAACTCGCTCCCGGTCCGGCTCGTCACAACAGCGGCTTGGGTGCGTAGGGGTACAGGGCGGCCGGAGAGCCGCTCAACCGTGCTGAGATATTCCGGGTAAAGACGGATGCTCAGGGCGGCCAGCTGGGCCAGCTCCGCCGGGTGATCGGGATCGTTAGGCCGACAACATGCCCGCCGCGGCCCACGAAGCCTCAGCCATGGCACGGCCCTTCTCGATGACGCGGACTCGGAATCCGTTTCGCGCCAATTCGAGCGCGGTGGTGAGGCCAACGATACCCCCTCCCCCGACGATGACATCTACAGTCTCCACTCGTCCATTGTAGGATGAGAAAATACTGCGGAGCGCAGAGCATGCCCGCGGGCGAAAGAGGCAGATCGCATGAGCGACGACACTGACGACACTTACGAAACAGCTGAACGAACCCAATCGGGACTATTTATCGCCATTCTTGGCTTTGCCGCATTGGCATCCGCGGCCGCGCTCATCTGGAGCTACACGCTGGAGACCCGGCTGGAAAAATCGCAGACCGCCCTGGTCAATGCGCAACAGCAAAATGACAAGCTGGCCGAGAGCCTCAATGAGACCAACGCCAAGCTGCGCGTGACCTCCGAAACCTTGGGCCAAAGCGTAGGCCTGACGCAGCGCCAGTTGGAAGCGCGCGCCAGTGAATTCCTCAAGCGCCAGCAGGCGGAAACCAGCCGCCTGGAGAAGGAGCAGCAGGCAGCCCAGGCCGAAGCCCAGAAACAGATCGGTGCGGTCTCGAGCGACGTCTCTTCGGTCAAGACCGATGTGGGCGGCGTGAAAACAGACGTTGCCGCGACTAAGACTGAATTAGCAAATACCGAGAGCAAGTTGCAAAGGGTGACTGGCGATCTGGGCTTGACCAGCGGGCTGGTCGCGACCAATGCGCAAAGAGCTGGAAATTCTCAAGCATAAGGGCGATCGTAACTATTACGACTTGAACTTGACCAAGGGAGCCAAGCCCACTCCGATCTCGGGCGTTAGTCTGCAACTGAAAAAGGCGGACGAGAAACACTCCAAGTACACCCTGGTCGTGGAGTCGGACGATAAGAAGATCGAGAAAAAGGACAAGAGCCTGGACGAGCCCGTCCAGTTCTACACCGGCAAAGACAAGCTCCTCTATGAGCTGGTCATCAACACCATCAACAAGAATCAGGTAATCGGCTACCTGGCGACGCCCAAGAACGCGCCCGCACCCTTAAACCCCTAACCCGGGGCGACAACCCGGCGGCTCTCTCCTTCTTCGGTAACGGCTATTGAGGCGAGCGCCGCCCCCTTTTGCCTGTGGCAAGCTGAGGAAGAAATAACACTGCAAAACCGCCAAGGATGGGAGGCCCGGAGGGCCGGCCGCCAAACGTGAGCCCAGCCCGGGAGGGCTGGGGGCAAATCCCAAAGATGGTCGAGCGCCGTAGGCGCGGCACTAAACCTAGACCCATTCGCACCTGTGTCATTAGACGCGTGGCGACAGGAGCTTGGCGGTCCTACCCCACTCACCGACTAATCTTCAATTCCAGATTCTTCTGGTGCATGAACTGAATCACCACCTTGGCCGTCTGCAGCGTATCCCATTGCTCTTTGGTAATCGGATAGTTGAAGATTGCCAGCCCCTCCGCCGCTTGACCGGGAGACAGGGTGATATCGCGATGGATCGGGTCCGCGCGCAGGTAACTCAAGGAGGGATAGGCCTGGAAGACCCGGTTCATATCCTGGTCGCTGGCCGCCACATTCGTCTGCTCGGAGCCGTCGGGCAACTTGATTGCCGAGCCAATATCCTGCATGAAAAGCGGAATGTCGGTCTGATTCCTGATTTTGATCTTGGTCAGGATGATCACCTGATCAATGGATTCGCTGGATCCCGCCATCCCATCGTTGCCGCCGGCGCCATTGTTGATCGTCGCATGCACGGGGTAGACGGTTGACGCTAAAACCTCTCCCGAAGCCACGGGCGGTTTCTGTCCCAGGTACACATAGAGTGCCAGGGCGATGCTGACCACGATGGCCGCGATCACCAGGGTCTTCAACGCACTTTTGAACGGATGTGGCGGATCGACCTGGGCCATGTTGGGTCCAGGCCCGGAGATTTTCGGAAGATCCGTCGATTCGCTCACTTCGCTCATGGTGGATGAATTCTAGCCCATTGCCTCGGCATGCATAAGTTACTAAAGAGACCCTCTCCCTTGACGGTTCAACCAGCGTCTCATAAGGCAATAGCGGCCCAGGGTAACGATTTTGCTCGTTCGCTGGTCAAGTTCCTCTACACTTATCGAGACGCATGCGAATCCTGATTACCGGCAAAAACGGACAGGTAGGGGGCGAGTTCTCCCGCTTGTACCATTCCCCTGGCGATGTGGTCGTGGTCGGTAGAGCGGAATGCGATCTCAGTAGCGAACGGTCCATTCGGGACCTGGTTCGGCGAGTCGAGCCCGCGGTCATCATCAACGCCGGCGCCTACACCGCTGTGGACCAGGCGGAAGCCGAGCGCGAGCTCTGCTTCGCCGTGAACGCTGCCGCGCCCCGGGTGCTGGCTGAGGAGGCGGCCCGGTTGGATGCGCTCCTTATTCACTACTCGACCGATTATGTCTTCAACGGAGAAAAGCCGGAGCCTTATCTGGAAAGCGATCCGATCAACCCGGTAAGTGTCTATGGAGCGTCGAAGGCGGCAGGGGAGGCGGCGATTGTCAGAAACCGCGAGCCGCTATTTGGTGCTCCGGACCAGTTGGGTCTACTCCGCGCAAGGCAAGAACTTCCTGCGCACCATGCTCCGTTTGGGCGCCGAGCGGTCGGAATTGAGGGTGGTGGATGACCAGGTGGGTGCTCCCACCTCAGCCGCTGCAATCGCCACCGCTACTGCAACTTTAGTGGAACAATACGCTGCGCCCGGGACAAAGCTTCCGGCGGGAATCTATCACATGACAGCGGCCGGTTCGACCTCGTGGTATGGCTTTGCCCGCGCTATCTTCGACGCGGGTGTTCTTAGTGTTCCCCCGCGGGTGCAGGCGATTCCGTCCTCCGCCTATCCAACTCCGGCCAAACGGCCGGCCAACTCAGTACTCTCCAACGACAAATTTGCCCACGCTTTTGGTTTCCGGCTCCCCCCTTGGCAGCAGCAGCTGCAAGACGTTTTAACCGGGATGCAGGTCGCCAGCTGAAGTCTCTTTCCACCAAAAATTAAACTCGCATTGAGCGAGGGGAGTGAATCGATGAAGGCGTTAGCGACCAGTATTCCTGATGTACAGCTGCTTGAACCCAGGGTCTTCGACGACAGCCGCGGTACTTTTTTTGAAAGCTACAACGAACGGGCTTTGGCGGAATTGGGTATTAAGGGTCCTTTCGTTCAGGACAACCAGTCCTTCTCCCGGCGGGATGTGGTACGCGGTCTTCACTATCAGATTCACCAACCTCAGGGAAAGCTGATCCGCTGTCTGAGCGGAGAAATCTTCGACGTCGCGCTCGATCTCCGGCGGCATTCGCCCACATTCCGCCAATGGGTAGGTGAGATTCTGAGTAGCAGCAATCGCAGAATGCTTTGGATCCCTCCCGGTTTCGCGCACGGTTTCATGGTGCTTTCGGAAGGCGCGGAAGTGCTCTATAAAGCGACAGACTTCTATGCTCCGCAACATGAACGCACGCTTCTATGGAACGATCCGGCGCTAAAGATTGAGTGGCCGCGCGGCAATCGGGCCATTCTCTCCGCCAAAGATCTAGCCGGCTCCACCTTGGAGCACGCCCAAGTCTACGAACACATGGTCTACGAAACAGTAAATGAGCCGGCAGAGAAAACCGCGGCCCATGCCCTCAGAGCATGAACCTAGAAAACCCCAATAAGAACAGGCGGGTAAACCAGTTCGCCAAGGCATACGTGGGCCAAAAAATGGGGCTACGCCGAGAGCGTAGCCCCAACGACCGCATTACTGAACCGCAACCCTCTTGTCAAATTAGCTTTTTGCCACTCTTTCCATCCACCTCCACCCACGCCAAGGTGGGCCACCGCCCTCAAATTTGTCATCCGGAGAGTCTGTGACTTTTTGATCTTTTCGTGTTTTTTGCACCGACCAGATGTTTTTCAATCCCCTCCAGAAAGGCGTCATCCGGTGCCTAGCGAAGCGCCTCGCAGATCTATCGCATAACAGAGGGCTTTATGCGCGCAGTCGAAGAGCCTGTCCTGAGCGTAGCCGAAGGAACCCCGGCGATGCTTATTGGCAGATGCTCTTCGGAGCTTTCCGGCCACAGACCACAAGGGAAATTAAAAAGTCACAGCCGTGGGAGCGTAGCCGACCTGTCCCGGCGTGCCGTGGAGGGACCTGCTGTGCGCCCTTCCCTCTAACAACTCCCTACAGCTCTGCCCATCCACCTCCACTCATGCCCAGGTGGACCATCGCCCTCCCCTTTGTCAACTGGAGCGGACCCGGATTCTCTTTGAGACCCATACCATCAACGGACTACCTGCACATCAAACCGGTTAATTTGGACAGCTCTGGCTGAGAATGTCACAGGACGTGGGAACCCTGAAGAACGCCCTAAAAAAGCTCATTCAGCGCCTCGCGCCGTTCTCTTCATCTCGTAACGCGCGCGAAAACACGCCACGCCATTGCTCACCATGCGCCGCCGTTCCTCCGCCTGCATTGCAAGCAAACTGGTCATGGAGCGGTACGTCCCTTCGGCTGTGTCGGGGTTCACGATGCCGGCCTCATCGTGGGCAATATCCGGCCAGATATTCACCTTGTCGGAAATCAGCACCGGTAGGCCGCAGGCCAACGCCTCCACCACCGCGACCCCGAAATTCTCCTGGTGTGACGGCAGCACAAACGCATCGGCAGCGTGGAATGCGCCCCATTTCAAATCCCCCTCCAACATCCCCGTCCAATGAACGCGGGCCGAGATCCGCAGGCGCCTCGCCTGCGCCTCCAGTTGTGGCCGCAGCCCCTCCTCGTCGGGTCCGGCCATAACCAGGTCCAGATCCGGATGCGCCTCCGCCACGCGCGCCAAGGCCTCCAGCAGCAAATCGCATCCCTTCTTGCTATGAATGCGCGAGAGGAAGAGAAAAAACCTGCGCTGGCGCAAAGCAGGAAACCGGCTCAAAAAAATCTCCCGCTGCCTCGCCGGATCACCCGCAGGCTGCGAGGTTCCAAACGAAACCACGGCAGGATTCCATCGCTGTGGCCACATGCGTTCCGGCGGCGGAGTCACGCTCGATCGGCGTCGTAAAGCACACCGCCCTGGCATCGCGCAGCACGCGATACTCCCGCGCCAGCCAATACACCTGCTTCTTGAGGTGTTTCAGCGGAAACGCCCGCTTGAAGTAGGGATCCAGCATGCCGTGGGGAAATACGACATAAGGAATACGCCCGCGAACCATGCGATAGCTGCCGTAGCTGTGGTATTGCCACAAGCCATGGATCACCACTCCATCGAAGCGCGCGAGATTCTGTCCCAGCCACTCCCCCAGCCGCGGCGTATAGCGATAGTTACCCTGGGCCGGACCCAGTGCGTGCACCGGGAAGCTCTGCCCGCGCAGATAAGATTCCCCCGGATCATCCAGGCAAACCACTTCCACTGCAGACACGCCGGCGCCGCTCTCGGCCAGCTTGCGAATGCCCTCGGTGGTTCCTCCCGCTGCCGGCGCGAGCGAGTGCCACCACATGCAGCAGCCGCTTAGGCAGCGATGGGGATTCGTGTGCAGCCATAGTCTCTGTCAAGATACCAGCCGGGTTCGCAACCCGAACTGGGCGAGTGCGGAGAGCCATCTGGCATAAAATGAGATCAGCTTCACCGTCTGCCAAAGAGGAGTGCTCCTTCTTGAAACGAGCTTTGATCACCGGCATCACCGGTCAGGATGGTGCCTATCTCGCTGAGTTCCTGCTCAAAAAGGGGTATGAAGTGCATGGCATCAAGCGCCGCACTTCCTTGTTGAATACCAATCGTATCGACCACCTGTATGAGGACCCCCACCAGGAAAAGCGCCGCCTGGTGCTCCACTACGGCGACATGACGGATTCCACCAGCCTGATCCATGTCGTGGAGAAAGTTCAGCCCGACGAGATCTACAACCTCGCAGCCCAGAGTCATGTCCAGGTATCGTTTGAGGAGCCCGAATACACCGCCAACTCCGATGCCCTGGGAACCCTCAGGCTGCTCGAGGCTATTCGCATTCTCTCCCTTACCCAGAAGGCGCGCTTCTATCAGGCATCGACATCGGAGATGTATGGCCTGGTGCAGCAGACACCGCAGTCGGAAAAAACTCCCTTCTATCCCCGTTCGCCCTATGGAGTCGCCAAACTCTATGCCTACTGGATCACCGTCAATTACCGGGAATCCTACGGCATCTATGCTTGCAACGGCATTATGTTCAATCACGAATCGCCGTTACGCGGCGAGACCTTCGTCACCCGCAAAGTGACCCGCGCCATGGCGCGCATCAAGCTCGGCCTGCAGCAGAAGCTCTACCTCGGCAATCTTGATTCCAAGCGCGATTGGGGTCATGCCCGCGATTACATCGAGATGCAGTGGCTCATGTTGCAGCAGGAGCGCCCGACCGACTACGTGATTGCCACCGGGGTCCAATACAGCGTTCGTGATTTTGTCACCATGGCGGCGGCGTGTCTCGACATCCATCTGGAATGGAAGGGCAGCGGCGTCGAAGAGCAGGCCTATGACCAGCACGGCAAAGCCGTGGTCGCGGTCGATCCGCGTTATTTCCGGCCTGCCGAGGTGGAGACTTTGCTGGGGGACGCCAGTAAGGCGCGCAGAGAACTGGGCTGGTCCCCCAGGACCGACTTCCGAACTTTAGTCGAAGAGATGGCCATTGAGGACATGAAGGCTGCGGAGCGCGATGCCCTGGTCACTCAGCACGGCTACGCTGCCTACAACTTTCACGAATCTTAATCGGGAGCAAACGCGGTGGAGAAGAACAGCCTCATCTACGTTGCCGGGCACCGCGGTCTGGTGGGCTCGGCGATCTGCCGCAATCTAAGGAAGAACGGTTTTGACCGGCTCCTGCTGCGATCGCGCGCCGAGCTCGACCTCACCGACGCATTCGCCGTGCGGCGCTTCTTCGAACAGGAGCGTCCCGCTCACGTCTTTCTCGCCGCAGCCAAGGTCGGCGGCATTCTCGCCAACGATCTTTACCCGGCAGACTTCATCCGCGAAAACCTCATCATTCAAACCAACGTGATTGACGCCAGCTACCGTGCCGGCGTCGATCGCCTGCTCTTCCTCGGCTCCAGTTGCATCTACCCCAAGCTCTGCCCGCAGCCGATCAAGGAAGAGTATCTCCTCACCGGCCCGCTCGAGCCCACCAACCGTCCTTACGCTTTAGCCAAAATCGCCGGCATCGAGATGTGTTGGTCCTACAACCGCCAATTCCGCACCCGATATCTGGCGGCCATGCCCGCCAATCTCTATGGTCCGGGAGACAACTTCGATCCTCAGAACTCGCACGTTCTGCCGGCACTGATCCGCAAGGTGGCGGAAGCAAAAGCTCTGGGCCACAAGCAAATTGTCGTTTGGGGAACCGGCACACCGCGCCGTGAACTTCTGTTTAGCGAAGACCTGGCCGAAGCCTGTGTCTATCTCATGAACCTAACAGAAGACACATATTCCTCCCTGCTGCACGGCGTCCCTCTGATCAACATCGGCACCGGCAAGGACGTGACCATACGAGAATTAGCGGAGCAAGTCTGCGCCGTCCTAGCCTTCAAAGGAGAGCTGGTCTTCGACACCACCAAGCCCGACGGAACGCCACAGAAGCTTCTCGACGTAAGCCGCATTCACCAGCTGGGCTGGAAGCCCAGGACCACTTTGGCAGAAGGCATTGCGCTGACCTACGAGGCTGCCCGTCCGCAACTAGAGGCCCTCAGTACGCACTAGGATTTTCGGCAAGGAACTGGCGAGCGGTCACGATTCTCGTACTGCCCCATGTAGCCGGGAAGTGCTTCGCGTTACCCGTTACGATGTAATGCGCGGATGCTGCCTGCGCACACTCGAGGAAAATGTCATCATCCGGATCAGAACAGGCGCGCACCTTGTCCTTCGGTATTACCCATAAACCATTCTCACGAACGGCGAGAAGAGCTGCTTCAATTTCGCTGTCCGTGCGATGCAACCGCGGACGGTGTAAGACCTCCTCATATTCGGCATAGATATCTCCGCTCACACAGAGCTGTGTGTCTGGCTGCAGTATGGTCATCAGGAATACTTGCGTAGGCGGTCCTTGCGGAGTCAGCACGGCGGAGATCAGGATGTTAGTGTCCAGGACAACCCGGATCATTACTACACGGGTTGCCGACGATCACGCCGTGCTTTCCGTGCTCCATCAATTTCGGCTTCGATCTCAGCCATAGAGAGCCTATCTAACTCTCGCTCCTTGGCGCTGTCCCACGACTCATGGAGCCATTCCGGGACAGAAGCAGAACTCACCGTCCGGATGATGATTGCCTCGTCTTCGGCAACCACACGCCCCAACAGGCTTTCGATCGCCATCTTCTGGTCGGGTGAGAGGTCTTTAGCTTTGTGAATCATGCGTCCAGCTAATTCTACGGGCTGCGAGTAAATTTTAGGCGGGTTGCAGATGATTGTCACGGAGATTTGCTTGTCGCCAGGTGAGCCCGCTCCTCATCACCCTTAGCCCTCAGGAAAAAACAAAGCCACCTGCGACGCCTTCGGCGGAGCCGTCAGCCCGCTCACCACCACCAGGCAAAGCACAGCAGCAATCAAAGCCGGGAAGATAGCGCTGCGCTGCGCCAGCATGGGTGGAAGATTCCGTTTAACCACATCGACATCCCAAAAAAAAGTGACCAAAGTCCCCACCGCGATAGCGCTCACCGCCCCCTGTGCGTTCGCGCGCCGGCTATAAAACGCGGCCAATATCACCGGAGTGAGCGCAGCGGAGTAAATGGTATACGCGTAAAGGGTCTTCGCCAGCACCGAGCTGGTATTAAGCGCCTGGTAAAGCGCCCAAATGCCCAGCATGACCACCACCAGGCGAGAAACAATAAGCACCCTCTTATTCGAAGCCCCAGGCGAAATGTAACGAGTAAACACATCATTGACCAAATTCGTAGAAGGAGAAAACAGGTAGTTGTTAGCCGTAGAGATGATCTTGGCGAACACCGCTCCCATCAGCAGCGCACCCAGCCACGCGGGCAATCCATGCAACGCCGTATAAGCAATGATCTCTCGCGGGCGTTGATGAACCTCTCCCGTAGGAAACAGCACCGACCCGAATACCGCAAGTGCAACGATGACAGTTTCGAGTATCACGGTCCCGATAATCCATCCCACAACCGCATTGCGCGCGTCCTTCTCCGATTTCGCGGAGAAGAACTTCTGATACATCGACTGGTTGCCCAACATCAGCAGCATCGTGGGCAGAAAAAGCTCGAATGCCTGGGCCAGGTCAAAGTCTCCCAGAACCTGAAAGTGGGTAGCCGGCAAAGCATGGGTGACGCCACCCCATCCTCCTGCCCCGTGCAGCACAAACGGCAAGGCCGTGAGCAAACTAATCGTAGCCAGCGATCCGATCACCACATCCATATACGCCACCGAAGCCATCCCGGCGATAGCGGTGAACACAATGACGAAGGCAGCAATGATGTACTTGCCCAAATCCGCGGTGATGGCTTCAGGAAAGACCAGGTGGAGAATATCGCCTCCGCCGATCAGTTGGTAGCTGGTGATCGCCGTATAAGCAAACAGAATGGCGATGACCCCCAACACCCGAGCAGTCTGGTTGTAACGAGCCTCCAGCAAGTCAGGAATCGTGAACTGGGCAAACTTCCGTGCTCGTGGAGCGATGAAATAAATCAGCAGCAACCCGGCCCATCCGCCGCCACCCTGCCAAAGAGCGGCAAAGCCATGGTTGTATGCATTCTCCGCGCCGCCCAGCAGCGAACCCGAACCGATCCACGAGGACAGAAGCGTAAACACCAGCACGAAAGTCGGCAGGGAACGCCCCGCAACCAGGTAATCGGCCTTGGTTTTCGTCTTCTTCAGCCGCGAAAGCGAAACCGTGAGCAGGGTGAGAACGATAACGCCGAGCACCCAGGCATACAAAAGATGACTCGGGGCAGGAGCAATAGACATGTATTTTCCTTGAACGCAGAATAGTGCGCCTTACGGATGAAGCAAATTGTAGGTGACCGCTCCTTGCACCAGGACTTGCTGGACGTGGCTGGTGTACTCGAAGGGATCGCCATCGAACACGACCGCGTCGGCATCCTTGCCTTTGCTCAGCGAGCCAACCCGATCGTCGATACCCAGGATCTTTGCCGGGGAGAGTGTGATCGCGCGCAGGGCCGATTCCATGCCGAGTCCATTCGCTGCGGCCACCGCCGCTTCGAATAACAGAACCCGGCTCTTGGGAACATAAGCCTCGTAGCCGGTCATGATCGCGATAGGAATCCCAGCCTGTTGCAGCAGAGCAGCGTTCTCATAGGTTGCATTCGCTGTCTCCAGGCTCTCGAACGGCTGCATCACGGCCCCCACCAGGCAAGCCACTCCCGCTTGCTTGATCTTTTCGCGGATCAGGTATCCCTCCGCCACAGAAGCCAGCATGTACTTCAAGTGAAACTCCGTGCCCAGGCGGATCGCGGTGTCGATATCGTCCGCACGATATGCATTAAAGATCGCCGGAGTCTTACCCGAAACAACGTCCGCCACCGCCGCCGTCTTGGGCTCTATCGCCGGCTGTTTCGAGAGATCGCTACCGTCCTTCTTCCACTTGTCCCACTTCTCCTGATATGCCCTCGCCTGGGTGAGCGCGTCCCGGATCATCTCAGCCGTCTTCATGCGCGTGACTGGAGCCTTGTGGCTCTTGCCATAGATCTCCTTGGGTGTCTCGCCGAGATTAAAGACCATCGCCGAGTTGAGCCGGACGATAAGTTGATCCGCTGTCCGGAAAGGAGACAGAGGCCCGGCCGTCTTGAAAATCCCCGCGCGCCCTGCGATAGGGTTCCCCGGCCCCGGAGCGACCTGGAGCGTCGTGACCCCGTAGCTATTTACGTATTGATACAGCAGGTCTTCGGGGTTCAGGCTATCGCGCACATTCACATCCGCGGTATTCGGGTCAGTCGCCTCCTCCTGATCCTGATCAGCCGCGATGTTGTATGCGCCGGAAATTCCAGTGGTCGTATCCGCGTCGATCAGTCCCGGAGTGACGTACGCCCCACGGATCACCTGATAGCCCTGGGGTGGTTGCAGATTCGCGCCCTGTCGCACCTCATCGATCTTGCCGTCGCGGATAAGCACCATCCCCGGTCCGCCCTGCGGCCCGGCGTCCATGGTGTAAAGATGTTCGGCAACCAGGGCGACGTTTTGCGCCCCCAGCGAAGAGGTGACCGCCAAAGCCGCCGTCAGCAGCAGGGAAGTGTGCATCATCCTCATTGCGCACCAGCCTGCGATTGCGGATACCGGCTGATTACTTGAAAGCCCCCGGTTGCATAGCGCAAGTCCAACGGATTGCTCCGGTCGAATACCTTTTCTCCCTCAATCCAGGTCTGAAGAACATGGGTATACACGCTCAGCGGAGCTCCGCTCAGGACGATGAAGTCCGCGTCCTTTCCCACCTCCAGACTGCCCACCCTGCTCTGCAGATCGAGCATCTCCGCGGGATAGATGGTCAACCCTTTCAGCGCCGCATCCTCACTCATGCCGCCGCGCACAGCAAGTGCCGCCGAGCGAAGCAACAGCCGCGAGTTGGTGATCGGATCGTCGGTGTTGAAGGCCACCTTCACCCCCGCCTTCTCCAGCCGAGCCGGACAACTCATGCTTAGGTGGATCGTCTCCGGCTTGCCCCCCGGCGCATCGATCATGGTGTAGCTCACACCAATATGGCGCTTTGCCAGCTCATCGGCCACCTCGCACGACTCAGTCCCATGGTGCACCACCACGCGGTAGTGAAATTCATCTGCCAGGCGAAGAACCGTCATCACGTCGTCGGCACGGTGAGTATGGTTGTGCACCACGCGTTTGCCGTCGAGCACCTGTTCCACCGCTTCGAGTCCGAGGTCGCGATCCGGCTCCTTGGCCGTTTTATCGCCGGAGGCAACTGCCTTCCTATAGGCGTCCCATTTGGCCTTGTATTGTTGCCCCTTCTCGAAAATCCCACGGGCCAGGGCAGCCTCTTCCATCCGCGTCATTGGCGCCTGTCCCCGCGCCCCATACCCCTTAGGGTTGGTCCCGTTGGCCATCTTCATGCCGCCAATGGTGCCCGGGATCAGCATCTGTTCAATGGTGGATCCGCGCAGTTTGACATACGCCGTCTGCCCGCCCATCACATTGCCGCTGCCGGGCATGATGTTAGCGGTCGTAATGCCGCCTGCGTTGGCCATACGGATATTCGGGTCCGCCGGATCGATAGCGTCGAGCGCGCGCAGCGCCGGCTGCACCGGCCCGCTCGATTCGTTCGCGTCTTGCGAATCCGCGACCGTCGGGTTGCCATCGATCCCGATATGCGAGTGCGAGTCGACGATACCGGGCATGATGATTTTCCCGGTAGCGTCCTGAATAGTCGCTCCAGCCGGAATCTGCACCTGGCCAACCGCGCCGATGGCGGCAATTTTTCCACCCTTGACAACCAGGACGCCCCGCGCAATCGGCGGCCCAGTGATCGGTAGGATCTGCGCGCCTTGCACGACCAACACACTTTGGTCGTGAACGCTCTGAGCGCCAACCAGGGAGACGAGCCCACCTCCCACAAGCAACAGCGCGACTGAAATAGCTTTGCTCTTCTGCATCTTTAAAGGTTCCGGTCGGGTCGCCCGAGTATACACTGCTCTTCCCACGCCTCTAAGCAACGAAGGACACGGATTTACAGGCCGCGGAAAAACTCATGTTTTGTGTCAGGGCACGACTTTAGTCGGCCGTTAACGATTGAGAATACGACGGGCTTTAGCCCCTGAGGTACGTTCTTTCCGAATGGTACTGGCTTCAATATCCGTGTGAAAACCCCGCTTACAAACTCAGTCCCGGAGGGACGGCTGAGAGTCAATCTTGTCCAAATTCTGATCGGCCCTCCGGAGCACTCCCTGAAAACCAAATCGGCTACTCCAGTGATTCTTTCAGCCGCTAGCCAATTCCTCCTGGAAGCGCAACCCCACCCTTGTCATCCCGCCTGCCCCGGCGTGCCGTGGGAGCGAACTCCGGATTTCCTACTACGCTGCGCTAATCAACGGCCACGTATGCGGCTTTCAGTAAGGAAAGCCGCACGAGGTCTATCGACAACACGAAGCTTGACAGGAAATCCGGAGGAAGCCGAGAGGCTGCCCTGAGCGAAGTCGAACGGGGACCTGCTGTGCGCCCTTCCCGAACGCAACTGCGCAGGGGAGTCACCTGGACACCAAGCCCGATTCGTTCGCTAATCTGGACAGCTCTGAACCCGGACCCCAAGCGTATGCTGATCAGCGATTACCTTAGCCCGCTCCAACTTGCCTTCTAAACGCTAAAGTGCGCCCGCAGCATCTGCTGCAGTTCACTAGCCGTCCGCCCGGCAATGCGAATCACCTTATTGCGCGATCGCTCGCCAGTCACCACCTGCACCGCGCTGCGGGGCACAGAGAAAACCTCGGCAAAAAATTCCCCCAACGCAACATTCGCCCGTCCATCGACCGGCGGCGCCGAGAGCGTAAGTTTCAGCGCGTCGCCTACGGTCCCGGTGATGGCTGTTCGCCCACCGCGGGGATGAACCCGCACCGGAAAAGTCGCTCCCAGCGGATGGTCGTTGATGGAAATCACTTCGCGTACTTCCGTGCCCCGAATAACGCGGTGCCAATCCGCACCTGGGTCGCGCCTTCGGCGATAGCTACCGGGAAGTCATGCGACATCCCCATGGATAGCTCAGCAAACGACAGCCGCGGATGCTCCGCCGCGAGCCGATCGCGCAACTTGCGCAACTGGGCGAAGTAGGGGCGGACCGCCGTCAAATCGTTAAGGTAAGGCGGCACAGTCATCAACCCGCGAAGCTCCAGCGCGGTCAGGCCTGGCAGATGCTCCAGCAGCAGGGGAAGCTCACCTGAATCCGGCGTGATGCCCGCCTTCGAAGGCTCATGGCTCAGCTTGATCTCGATCAGCACCGCCAGCCGCCGTCCCAAGCGCGTCGCAGCCTGGTTGAGGCGTTCCGCCAGCGAAAGGGAATCGAGCGTGTCGATAGAAGAGAAGAGTTCGGTGGCGCGCGCGGCCTTATTCGACTGCAGGTGACCGATTAGGTGGAACTCAGCCCCAGTCGTTGGCCCGAGCTGAACGCTCTTCTCCTGAAACTCCTGCACCCGGTTTTCGCCGAAGAGCCGGATGCCCAGAGCCTCTGCCGCGAGGATCGCAGAAACCGGGTGCACCTTCGAGACCGCCATGAGGCTGACCTCGGCCCGTGGCCGTCCAGCTTCTCGGCAGGCCATGGCGATCTGGGTTTCGATGCGCTCGAGATTTTCCCTCAGCATAGGGAAACTTCCCCCGCTCGCATCGCTCACCCGGTCATCCTCAATGGCCGTGTTCTTCAAGGTATTTTTCCACTTCCAGGGCGGCCATGCACCCCGAGCCGGCGGCCGTAATGGCCTGGCGGTACCTGCGATCCTGCACGTCTCCGCAGGCAAAAACCCCCGGAACTCGCGTGAAGACCTGGTCCGTGGTGCGAATGTATCCGTCGTCGTCGAGATCGAGCAGCCCGCGAAACATCTTCGCGTTGGGAATGTGACCGATCCCCAGGAACATGGCGCTTACCGGCAGAGTCGACTCTTCATGGTTGAGCGTATTCTTCAGGCGCAACCCGCTCACTTCTTTCTGCTCAACGCCCAACACCTCTTCCACCGCCGTATTGGTCAGGAACTTGATCTTGTCGTGGGCCATCGCCCGTTCCAGCATGATGCGCGAAGAGCGGAATTGCTCGCGGCGATGAATCAGCGTGACCTTGCTGGCAAAGCGCGTCAAAAACAGGGCCTCCTCCATCGCGGAATCACCGCCCCCAATCACCGCGATCTCCTTGCCCGAAAAGAAGAAGCCGTCACAGGTGGCGCAGGAGCTCACGCCATGCCCAATCAGCGCCTGTTCACTGGGCAGCCCCAGCCAGCGGGCCGAAGCGCCGCTGGCGATGATCAACGTTCGGGTATGCACCGTCTCTTTCCCCAGGTTCAGGCTGAGCGGCCGCTTGGAGAAGTCGACTGATACCAGGTGACCCATATGCAAATCAGCCCCGAAACGAGTTGCCTGCAGCTTCATCCGCTCAATCAACTCCGGGCCCTGAATGCCTTCTGGCCACCCAGGAAAATTCTCCACCAGGGTGGTAATGGAGAGTTGCCCGCCCGGCTCATGACCTTCGAGCACTAGTGGTTTTAGGTTGGCGCGGGCGGCATAGATGGCGGCCGTGAGACCGGCGCAGCCGGTGCCGAGGATAACGGTATCGCGAATGTCTGCTGTCATAGCGGTAGAGTCTTTGATTCTCTCATGATCGTTTCGATTCATGTTGATTCTACAGGGGTTCGAATCCCAACCCGGGCACAGTGTAGGAGTCTTTCGCGGCAGCCCCCTCCTTGGGATCTGGTAGAGGATTGCGTTCGGGATCGTTCCATGGCAATGGAAGGTCGAACTACGCCATGAAAATTCTCGCGTCGGGGGAAGCGTCTGTAGTGACCACTTCTAATTTGAAAAAGTCACGGCATCGTCAAGACGAAAGGCATGTCGGTGACAGATGCGCCAACGGATCGACCTCGGGAGCGCGGAGGGTTCGGGTTCGATCCCCGATGACGCTACCAAGCCCACATCCCCACAAGTCCAGCACATAAAGTCGAGTGCCTCGGCTTCGTTGGGCTTTCTCAGTCTTCAATCGTTTGTGTCAAGTCGCCTTGAGGGGAAAGTGAATTCCGCTCAGGAACTCCCAGAGGGAAACCCAGAAGTCAAGGCAGATATAGGGAGTGGTGCTTGTGTTCTGAAACAGTGAGAGCGTGCAGCTGGGCGTGAGGGCTAGGGCACAAGCGAGTGCAAGACAGGTTTCTGAACGTGCAGCAACATGCAAGAACTCCTGTTTGAAGACCATCAGTACGCAAACATCGGCGCCGTTTCGAACACGAACCCGTGGACGCTTGCGGTTATCGGTTTGGCTGCAACGCTGTCTGGAACAAGCACGTCCCCGGCGTTACCTGAAAGCTGCGATTCCCCGCGGAAGGCGATGGCTGCGCTTCCGTCCGCACAGGACCGTCGCCAGGCACAAACACGGTTGCCGTTGTGCTTGGCGGAACGGTAACGCGTAATTGAAAGGTTCCGTCCTCGATCCGCCAGTCGCTCACGATGTCACCATGGATCGAGCGATATTTTGCTTTCACGAAAGTAAGGTCGCCAACTACCGCGGGCTTGACGATGAAGTGCTGAAAGCCGGGGGACTCTCCATCACTTCTGATTCCCGCCAAGCCCTCGGTGAACCATGCGCCGATCGGGATCATCGTGTCATGGATGTGGGATTGGCCGGTCCAGCCCTCCCAACTCGCAGTGGCGCCATTGTCCAGCATGTAACCCCAGCCCGGGTACTCCCTGGTGTTAGTCATCAGGTAGACCAGGTCGCTACGGTCCACGTCCGTGAGGTATTTCATCAGGAAATACGTGCCATGCATGCCGGTGTCGAGATGACCTTCGTTCCGAACGCGAATCGTATTCTCCAGGCTCTCACTCACCCCTGCGCGCAATTCCGGCGGAACTATGCCGGTAAGCAGAGGGAACGCCTGCAGGGCCGAGTCACCGTTCAGGTAGTCATGCTCACTGGCGTTGTAGAAACGTTGGTTGATGGCCTTGGAAACCGCGGCTGCCCTTGCGCTATACGTCGACGCGTCACTTTCCTTTCCCAGCACCCTCGCGATCTTCGAGGCGAGTTCGAGCTGGTAGACGTAATGAATGCTATTGATCAGCTGCGCCGGCCTGGGATCCGCGCTGGCTCCTCCGAAACTTCCCTTCGGAGTCACCCAATCTCCGAGAAAATTCCACATCTGGTGATCCTGTTGCATATCTGACAAAATTCAAAGGTGCGAATGCGCACACACTTCCAGAGCCCTGATTCTCGCGCAAGTGTCGAGCAATCGCCCTTTCCGTTCTAAGGTTCCAGGCTCTCCCACACTTTCCGCTCCAGCGGGTATGGGTCGTCAACGACTTTGCACTGGGCATTGATTTCCATGGTCGCGCGTTTTTCGGTATCGTAGGCTGGCCAATTTGGTTGGCCCTTCGCTGCTGGATGGCCCGTTCTGGCGAAGCTGCTCCACAGCTCGCTCATGTTATGTGCGGCCTTTATGCTGTCCGGGCCGGAAATCTCCATCATGTTCGTACCGGCCTGTTGGGAGCTGGTCGCTGCATCCTGCGTGGCTGGTTGAATGTTGTTGAACTTGTAAGGAATCTCAAGCGCGTGGGCGGCCCCGAGTTTGTGCTGTGTTCCGGGAATAATGAGGTCTGACTCGTGGGTGAAGATGTACATGTAGACTGACGCGCCATGCTGCGCATACTTGCGTTCGGCGATGGTGATCGCTCCGATACCGATCATCCGCGCAGTGGAGATGGCGATGTAGAGGTCAGGAGCCGACGCGCCAGGGCGGCTCTTGCGGTATGCGTTGAGGACCGTTTGGGCGTTCGCACCAAGTTCTTTTTGAAGCCTCTCCTCTAAGCTGGCGTCGGTCAGATTGAACACGTCGGTACTGTGGTTTTGCATGAAGAAGAAGTTTGTTTCATCACGGTTTGAGCCAACGATCAGAGGTTTGTTTTTGGAGATGGCCGGCGCTTCCGGATCGAAAGGATGGTGGGGGAGGATGGCGCCATCGACCACAGGTCCGAATCCGCCTGGCCGACCATTCCCTCCCATCCCCTTGCGCCCGCCAGTCATGGTCAACGGACCACCGCCGGGTTGCTTTCCCAACTCCACCTGCGCATCCAACAACTTGCCGGCGGGCACATCGAGCAGGTTGCGCCAATCGTCTTTCCCGAGGCCGAGTTGCTTCAGAGTCATGATCGTGGTCTCGGTGGCTGCGTCCCGAGGCATCA
Organism: uncultured Acidobacteriaceae bacterium; assembly: GCA_963746595.1. Taxonomy (GTDB): domain Bacteria; phylum Acidobacteriota; class Terriglobia; order Terriglobales; family Acidobacteriaceae; genus PALSA-350. The sequence continues at coordinate 31,465 of CAVVBS010000001.1, read as the reverse complement.
TGCGAATTCCCGGCCCACTTTCAATGGAGGCCTTGTTGAAAAGTGACTCGGCGGTAGGCATGGCGTAGAGGCAGGAGGTTTTGGCGCCCCCGCCACTCTCGCCGAAGATCATCACGTTGCTCGGATCGCCACCGAACGCCGTGATGTTTTCGCGCACCCACTTCAGCCCGTCGCAAATATCCAGAAGGCCCTGGTTGCCGGAGGTGGCGTATTCTTCGCCGCCCAGGTCGCCCAAAAAGAGAAAGCCCATCAGGCCAAGACGATGATTGGTGGCCACAACCACCACATCCCAGGTCCGCGCCAGGCTCGCGCCATCCTGATAGGCCGCGCCGCCCGATCCAACGACAAAGCCGCCGCCATGACTGTAGAACATCACTGGCCGTTTGCGCCCGTCGGTCGCGGGAGTCCAGACGTTCAGGAAGAGGCAGTTTTCGTCTGACGAAGGCTCGTTGCGGCGCTGGCCGCCAGGCTGCAAAGCGGGTGCACCGAGTTGCAGAGCATCACGGACGCCTGCCCAGGGCTGAAGCGGAGGTGCTGCTTTGAAGCGGGCCGCCCCCGAGACAGAACCGGCGTACGGGATCCCTTTGAAGGTCGCCAGGCCATCGCTCTTCGTGCCGCGAAGGCGCCCGCAGGCTGTGTTCACTTCAACAAACTCCGGTTTCCCTGACTCTGCCCAAGCGTGGCCGTGTGGAAGCGCAACAGCGCAGGCAAGGGCTGCCGCACTTCGGGCTACGAATTCGCGCCGGGTTAGCCTCGAAAAAGAACGATCAAAGAACGGACTCATGTTTTTCCTCCACTCGGTTGACGATCCCGGCATCTGTGCAGGCTTCGGCACAACCTGGCTTTAGATCTGGGTCAAGCACCTTGAAATTACTAGGGCATAAGGGGGGTCGAGAATTGAGGTGTAAGGCTGCAGAACAAAGTCGGGGGCTGCTCTTGACGCGGCGGGCGCCCGCCCCAGAGCGCTGAGAACGACGGCCCATCCCAGCATCGCCCAACTCACTCACTTCTACGGTCGCCACGCGGGCCTTCCAGAGCTGATGCATCCGCAGTCTTCTTCGGAAAAAATCAACATAGACGCACTTTTGTCCGACGTGCAAGGTTCGGAACAGTTAAGGGATAGGCGTTAAGACGGCAACCCTTATGGAATAAGGGTTTGGTGTGCTGACGTTAACTGCTGGGCCCGCACCCGGCTCAACGAATGTACCCGTGATTGAGGTTCGAATCGCAGTGGCTTCCGTGAATTTCTCCTTTGCGAGAATGGCGAAATTCACACCCGCATGTAGTTGCTTTAGCACGGCTTCGGCAAGGAGTTTCCCCCGATCCAGCGACCAACAATCCGCCGACCTCCAAAAAATGTCCCGCTTGTTTTTCAAACGAGAAACCGTTTCTAATAAAAATCGGGCCAACCATAGGCGTGTTATGGCCAGCACACAAGGTTCGGAACCGTTCCGGAAGTAAACGTTAAGACTTGTATAAGTAATAAGCCATTAAGGATGAGTAGTTTAAAAGTGCCAGGCTAAACGCTGAGCTAGCCATCTGCTAACGTTTTAACGTTATGTTTTTGGAAGGCTTTAGAGGTGAACTGCCACGTGGTCGATACAAACAGAAGCGAAACAACTAAATCTGCAAGCAACGAATTTAGCGTAGAGATTCAGACTGCGGTCCGATCGGAGCTGAACATGATGCTCACGGCCCCTATTTTTGCTCAAAGCAATCGGTGCAAGAGCTTTCTGAGCTATGTCGTTCTGCAGACGCTCTCGGGGAATGCCAGCCATATTAAGGAGCGCACCATCGGAGTCAGCGTTTTTGATCGCGCAAACGATTACGCTACTGGCGAAGACTCCATCGTACGCGTTACCGCGAACGAGGTGCGAAAACGAATCGGCCAGTTCTATCGAGAGTCCCCAGTCGCTCATCCAGTTCAAATTGAGCTTCCGAAGGGAGCCTATGTACCGGAATTCAGAATTCGCCCAGCACTATCAGGCGACGGAGTTGAACAGATTGCGGTCTCGGATTCATTGAGCAACGCGCCTTGGGCGGCGGAGACCACTTTGCCCTTGGAGAGTCCTTCTGCCTCCCCTGCTAAATCGGATGAGACTCCTGGTGACCAATCAAAAATCGCAGGGATAAAGACAGGCGGAAAATCTACTCGCAAGTTCTGGCTCTCTGCTGCGCTCGCCGTTTGTCTCCTCGGTATCGTTGCCGGCATTTTTGGGGTTTGGAGAACCAGATCAGAGAACAAGATTCCCCAGGTCTGGGATGGATTTCTGCAAACGAAAGTGCCCGTGCTTATCTGCTTGGGGGCGCACGACGTTTATGCGACAACCGTGGTGTCGCCTGCCCAAGCCGATAAGTTCTCCGATCTGGTTCTGCACAGGCAGGTAATCCCTATCGATGATGCTACTGTCCTCACCTCAATGGCGAGTTTATTGGGAAAAAAGGGTATTCCGTTCCGGATTGCTGGAGCTGAACAAACTTCACTCACCGATCTGCGGATGCAGCCGGTCATCCTCATCGGCGCGGTAGATAACAAGTGGACGCGCCGGCTGACGCAAGATCTGCGTTATCGCATCGAAGTAGTGCACCCTGTGGGCGCAAACAAAGAACCAATCGCGTCGATTGTGGATGCGGAGCAGCCCGCTAGTGATTTGTGGAAGATAGATTTTTCGATCCCCATGTCTGAGTGGAAGAATGACTACGCGATCGTGGCCAGATTGGACGACAGGACTACTGGGGTTCCGGTGCTTATAGAAGCCGGTTTGGGTAACGATGGGAGCCTTGCAGCAAGCGAATCGATCACATCGGGTGCTTTGATGGCCACAGTTGCAAATGAACCTCAGTGCCGCGGGAAATCGAATTTCGAGGCTGTAGTGGGGACTGACATCATCGACGCGAAATCTGGACCCCCACATGTTCTGCGCTTAAATTGCTGGTAACCTCGACGATGCTAAACAGGGTTGTGGCGGCTGGGGCGCGCCCGCGGATTTGTCGGAACTACCTCCTCGGCTTCGATCTGTAATCTCGTGCATCCCTGGTCCATCCTCTGCAGTCGTTTCGATTGCGAAGCGACAGCACCGCTTAAGCCACTTTCCAGACTCTCACTATGACCAGCTCGGCATGCCGCTCAGCATCGCCGAGGAAGATCGACTTCTTGAGCCACTCGTACTTTCCATCCGGAGGGTGAAAACGTGGTGTCGTTCTGAAGTAGTACTGGTTGGGGGAGACGGGCTCGCCGACGGCGATGCGATCCAGGACGTCTTGTGCGCCATGCCGAATTCCCGGATTGGTTACCTCGATCCGGACCGCGTCCGCTGTCTCGATGACGTAGCGTGCATCCACCAACGTAAGTCCGTCGCGGTCGACTAACTGCCAGTCAGCTCCTCCGGGCAGCACGCGACCGAAAATCCCGGGCCCGCGAACGATCCCACCAGTGATGGGCACCATGCGCCCGAGCCCGAAGGAACCCCACCCGAGTTCGAGTACCGGACCGATGTTTACGCGCAGTTCGAGCGCGAACTCGAGGTGCGGGGATACCCTTGCTTCGACCATGTCATTCCCCCAAGGCGCGTGTATTCAGCCCCAAACTTCGCGGGCCACTTCAACTACCAGCTGCAGCTTGGCCCACTGTTCTTCCTCGGTTAGTAAGTTGCCTTCCATCGTAGACGCAAACCCGCATTGAGGACTAATGGCGAGTTGCTCCAGTGGAAGGAACCGGGCTGCCTCATGGACCCGTTTAAGCAGATCTTCCTTGCATTCCAGTGCAGGCCGTTTGCTGCTGACCAGTCCGAGCACTACGACTTTCCCCTTTGGCACAAGTCGCAGCGGCTCGAAGGTGCCGGAGCGCTCATCGTCGTATTCGAGCAGAAAGCGATCGACGGCCAGTTCGTGGAAGAGACGTTCGGCGATGGCATCGTAACCCCCTTCCGCGTACCAGTGACTGCGATTGTTGCCGCGGCAAAGATGGATGGCGAGAGTGACGCCGGGGTGGCGGGCGGCCGCGAAGCAGGCATTGTCGGCGTGGAGAGAGGCGGTCAGCATCTGCGCGGGATCGACCCGCAGTTCCTTCTCCATCCATGCAGTCCACTTGGGATCGAGATAGTAGCTGTATCGTGGCGCATCGATCTGCAGATAGGAGATGCCGCTGGCGGCGAGCGTTGCGGACATCTTCGGCCATGATGGCGGTGATGGCGCTGAGCAGTGCGTAGGGATCGTGGTAGATCGCGTCGGTGATGCCGTACTTGAACGAGATCGCGGGAAACTGCGTCGCGCTGGGTAGGGTGATTTTGATGGGCCCGGGGGCGTGTTCTCTGAGGAAGGGAAGCTCCCGTCCGGTAAGCGACTGCCGCTGCTTCAGCGTCGAGACGACGATGCCATTGATGCTGCTGACCGTTGCGGCGGAGTGTTGCGCTTTCTCGTCATCGTCCTTCCATTGACGCAGCACGGCGTCGCCGAAATCGAAGCCTTCCACGGCGTCGGTGAAATCGCTCATGAAGTTGGTGCGACGCAGTTCACCGTCGGTAAAGATGTCGAGCCCAATCTCCTTCTGGCGCTCAAGAACCCGCAGAACGTGCCGGTCCTCGACGGCTTCGAGTTCCCAGGGAGCGATGTGCGAGCTGCGGGCGCGGAGCAGTTCCGCCGGGCGGAGGAAGCTGCCGACATGGTCGGCGCGAAGAGTAGAAGACATATGCGAGTCCTGAGAGTTCATCGGTGAGGGGATCAGATGAGTATGCTGCGCAGAGTTCGGGCGCCTTTCTGCAAAGCGGGAAGGCAGCTTCGCATGAGCGTGGCGCGATCGACACGCGAAATGTGAGTGCCAACGTTGATGGCCGCGACTACCCGATTGCCGCGCGTGAAAACCGGAACAGCAATGGAGCGCAAGCCGGCTTCGAGCTCCTCGTCTACGATGGCATAACAGTCCTTTCTTACCTGTAAAATCGCTTTCCTGATTTGCGGGATGCGGGTGAGGGTTTTGCGGCGTGTAGGCCCGGGGCTTGAGATCGCGCAGGTATGCAGCAAGTTCCTCATCGGGCAGCGCGGCGAGCAGAACGCGGCCCATCGATGTGCAATAGGCCGGCAGGCGGCTGCCGACGGAGAGCCCGGCGGCGAGAATACGGCTGGCGGCGGACCGGGCGACGTACACGATCTGACCGCCGTCGAGCATGCTCATCGAGGACGACTCGTGCAGTTCCTCGGAGATCTGTTCGAGGACGGGCTGGGCGGCTTCCACCACGGATGAGGACGAGAGGTAAGAGAAGCCGAGGCGCAGGACCTGGGTCCTGAGCCGGTAAACCTGGCGGCTGCGCTCCACGTAGCCGAGCAGTTCGAGAGTGAGCAGGATGCGGCGGATAGAGGCGCGGGAGAGGCCCGTGGATTGGGAGATCTCGACGATGCTGCGGCCCTCGTGATGGCCCTCGAAGCTTTCGATGACGCGCAGCCCGCGAGCGAGGGAGAGAACGAAGTCGGGGTTTCCTGCCTGGGAGGCAAACTCGTCGGCAGAAGCCGAGACTGCGGATAGAGCGGCAGGTGTGGCTTTTACCGGGCTCATCGGGAATGTTCCGGCGCCTTTTGGAAGGCCTCCATCGGTGAGCGATTATCGCACATCTTGTACAAGATCGGATATTTGCGTAATAATGCGGCGGTCAGTGAAAGGGCGGCGGATGGCGGAGTGGCTCACGTTAGCCGAAGCGATTGCTGCGCATGTACACGACGGCGACAGCGTTGCCATGGAGGGGTTCACCCACCTCATTCCATTTGCGGCCGGCCACGAGATCATCCGCCAGGGCCGGCGGAACCTGTCCCTTGTCCGCATGACTCCGGATCTCATCTACGACCAGTTGATCGGGGCCGGATGCGCAGGCAAGCTGACGTTTTCGTGGGGCGGAAACCCCGGAGTTGGTTCTCTGCACCGCTTTCGCGACGCAGTGGAGAATGGCTGGCCTGGCCCGCTCGAGATCGAAGAGCGGAGCCATAGCGATCTGGCCAATGCGTATGTCGCCGGCGCCGCAAATCTGCCGTTTGCGGTTTTGCGCGGATACGCTGGATCGGATTTTGCTAAGGTCAACGACCAGATACGCAGCATTACGTGTCCCTTTACCGGAGAGGTGCTGGCGGCCACGCCGTCGGTGCGGCCGGATGTAACCGTGATCCACGCGCAAAAGGCGGACTGGAAGGGCAATGTGCTGTTGTGGGGAATCCTGGGCGTGCAGAAGGAGGCAGTGCTGGCCGCAAAGCGGGCGATTGTCACGGTGGAGGAGCGCGTGCGCTCGCTGGATGCGGCCGCCGAACGCCTGCATCTTGCCTAGTTGGGTGGTGACGGCTGTGTGCGAAGTGCCGCGCGGGGCGACGCCTTCCTACGCGCATGGGTATTATGAGCGCGACAACGTGTTCTATCGAGCCTGGGACGAGATTTCCCGCAGCAGCGAGCGCTTCAACGCGTGGGTGGAACAGCACATTCGCAACACGCAGAGCTTCGCCGAGTACCTCATGCTGCAGAACGACGAAAATGTGCGGGCGGTGTACCCGTGAACGCTTTGTATTCTGCCGACGAAATGATGACGGTGGCCGCGGCGCGCATGCTGCGCAACGGCGCGGTGTGCTTTGTCGGGATCGGGCTGCCGTCCACCGCGGCAAATCTTGCGCGGCTGACCCATGCGCCGGATGTGGTGCTGATCTACGAGTCGGGTCCGATCGGCGCGAAGCCCCCGGTGCTGCCGCTGTCCATTGGGGACGGCAACCTGGCCGAGACGGCAGACACAGTGGTGTCCACGCCGGAGATCTTCCGCTACTGGCTGCAGGGCGGGCGCGTTGATGTGGGATTTCTCGGCGCTGCGCAACTGGATCGCTTCGCGAACATCAACACCACAGTGGTGGGCTCTTACACGAAACCGAAGGTGCGGTTGCCGGGAGCGGGCGGAGCGCCGGAGATCAGTTCCTCGGCCAAAGAAGTGCTGATCATCGTGAAGCACTCGAAGCGCACGCTTGTGGACAAGCTCGATTTTGTTACTTCGGTCGGATTTCTTACCGGAGGGGATGCGCGCGAGAAGGCTAGGCCTGCCGGGGAAGGGACCGGCGGCGGTGATTACCGATCTGTGCATCCTGCGGCCCAATCCCAGTCACGGGAGTTGGAGGTTGCGAGCATTCATCCGGGAGTGGATCGAACGACGATTGCAGAGAGCACCGGGTGGGAGATTCGATTCTCGGAGGAGTGCGGAGAGACAGAGGCTCCGAGAACCGCTGAGCTTGACGTGCTTCGCGATCTCAAGGCACGGACCGCCGCGGCTCATGGCGTGCTGGGAGACGAGGCATGAGGCAGGTGTTCCTCTGCGATGCGGTGCGCACGCCGATTGGCCGTTATGGCGGCGCACTGGCGCAGGTACGCGCGGATGATCTGGCTGCGATCCCGATTCGCGAGTTGATGCAGCGCAACCCCGGTGTCGACTGGAGTGCGCTGGATGAGGTGATTCTGGGATGCGCCAACCAGGCCGGTGAAGACAACCGGAATGTGGCGCGCATGGCTTCGCTGCTGGCAGGCCTGCCTGAGAGTGTTCCGGGAACGACCATGAACCGGCTTTGCGGATCGGGCATGGATGCAGTGGGTACGGCGGCGCGTGCCATCGCCTGCGGAGAGGCGGAGTTCATCATTGCGGGCGGAGTGGAGTCGATGTCGCGCGCGCCATTTGTAATGGGCAAAGCAGAGTCGGCGTTTCAACGGTCGGCGGAGATCTTCGACACGACGATCGGGTGGCGGTTTGTCAATTCCCGGATGCGAGAGACGTACGGGACGGACTCCATGCCGGAGACAGCGGAGAATGTGGCCCGCGACTGCTCGGTGGAACGGGCCGCGCAGGACGCGTTTGCCTGGCGCAGCCAGATGCGCGCAGCCCGTGCAGGTGGAGTGCGGATTCTTCGCGGAAGAAATCGTGCCCGTGGAGACGCCCGGGAAGAAGGAGAGACAGTCGTGTCGCAGGACGAGCATCCGCGGCCGGATACCACGCTTGAAAAACTGGCCGCGCTCAAGCCGCTGTTTCCGGGCGGCACCGTGACGGCGGGGAATGCTTCGGGTGTGAACGACGGGGCGGCTGCGATGATTGTCGCCTCAGAAGAGGCAGCCGTTCGATACCAACTGCGTCCGCGCGCGCGGATTCTGGGTATGGCGACCGCCGGTGTGCCTCCGCGGGTGATGGGCATTGGGCCCGTGCCGGCGACCCGGAAGCTGCTCGCGCGCCTGGGGAAGCGCATTGCTGACTTCGATTGGATTCAGTTGAACGAGGCGTTCGCGAGCCAGTCGCTTGCTTGCCTTCGGCAATTGGGTTTGCCCGATGATGCCGAGCATGTCAACGCGACGGGTGGCGCGATTGCCCTGGGGCATCCGCTGGGAATGAGCGGCGCGCGGCTGGTGATGACGGCCGCGCATCAGTTGGAGAGGTCCGGCGGAAAGCTTGCGCTGGCAACGATGTGTATCGGAGTGGGCCAGGGCATTGCGCTGGCAATGGAGCGCGTTTGAGGAGAGACATGAGTGACCCGCCCATAGTGGAACTGGCGCTGCCGGGCACGCAGCCTGAGTATCATTTTCCTCCCTACGTGTCGTCGATTGCGCGTTCGCCGCGCATGCCGCTGGTTCTACTGCCAGAGACGCTGACGGAGAGGACGGGGCCAGTATTTGGGCATGGTTTCATTCGCGAGCGCGATAACGATCTGACCGCGCAGCACGCGGGCGATCCGATCGGAGAACGGATCCTCGTTCATGGCCGTGTGCTCGATGAAGACGGCAGGCCGGTACGCGGAGCCCTGGTTGAAGTGTGGCAGGCCAATGCGTCGGGCCGCTATCAGCACAAGGTGGATACGCACGATGCTCCGCTTGATCCGAACTTCACCGGCGCGGGGCGTACGCTAACCGACGAACACGGGCGCTACTGGTTCAAGACCGTGAAGCCGGGCTCCTATCCTTGGGGCAACCACTACAACGCGTGGCGGCCGGCGCACATCCATTTTTCGCTTTTCGGAGCGGGCATTCTTTCGCGGCTTGTAACCCAGATGTATTTTCCGGGAGACCCCTTGCAGCCGCTGGATCCGATCTTCAACAGCATTCCCGATGCAGCCGCGAGAGAGCGTCTGGTTTCGCGGCTCGATATGGACCGGTCAGAGCCCAATTACATGCTGGCGTACGCCTGGGATATTGTGCTGCGGGGAAGAAGCGACACGCCGTTTGAGGAGAGGCATCGATGAGCAGCAGCTCGGTACGAATTCCAGCCGGTTCACAGACGGTCGGGCCCTACTTCCGCATCGGGCTTGAATACCTGATCGAGCGAACTCCGGCGCTCACGCTGGAGACGCCCGGAACGATCGAGATCCGCGGCCGGGTTTTGGACCGTGATGGCGCGCCGGTGCCGGACGCGATGTTGGAGTTTTGGAGTGCCGGCAAAGGTTGCGGATAAATTCGACGGCGATGCGGAGGCGGTGGCTTTCCTGCAGGATTCAGGCGCGCGGCGACGGACGGGGAGGGAAGGTTCTCCGTGGTGATGGAGCGCACCACAACGGCGCGGCTGGATGATGAGCGTGCACAGGCGCCACACATGTTGGTGCTGGTGTTTGCACGCGGGCTCTTGCGGCACCTGATCTCGCGGGTGTACTTCGGAGATGAGCACGCCAACGAGGGCGATCCGGTGCTTATGAGGATTTCCGAAGAGCGGCGCGCTACCTTGATCGCTCAGCCGGAGGAAGGTCGAGCGAACCTGTACAGGTGGGACATCATCCTGCAGGGAACCGGTGAGACGGTCTTCTTTGCGTGGTAGCGAGCCGGGTCTGTTCGCATGATCAATGACGGAATGAACTCGTTTCTTTTCTCGACGCCGGAGATGACGCGTGTGTTTTCGTCGGCGGAGCAGTTGCGCGCCATGACTCGTTTCGAGTGGGCGCTTACTTGCGCGCTGGAAAGCAACGGGCGGGCGGAGGCGGGTTCCGGAGCGGTGCTGGAGCAGTTGCTCAACGCTGATTTTGTCGACATGGGTGCTCTGCTGCATGAGGCGAAGGACGCCGGAAACGTCGCCATCCCCTTTGTCCGGCAGCTTACGGCGGCGGTGATGGCGCGGAGCGAAGCTGCTGCGCGATCGGTTCACCTGGGGGCGACCAGTCAGGATGTTCTCGACACTGCGCTGGTGTTGCAGATGCGGGAGGCCTTGGATCTGCTTGAGGCACGCGCTGACGCGGCTGGAGGACGCTTTGCTGGCCCAGGTGAGAAGGCACAGAGACACGGTGATGCAAGGCAGAACCTGGCTGCAGCCAGGTCCACCGACCACGCTCGGTTTGAAGCTGGCGGGAGTTCTGGCTGCGTTGCGGCGCGACCGGGAGCGCATCCGTGCAGAAGCGAATCGAGTGCTTGTGCTGCAGTTTGGCGGAGCCGTGGGCACATTGGCTTCCCTGGGAACGGCGGGAGGCGCGATCTCGGCGGAGCTTGCGCGGCTTCTCGATCTTGCTGAGCCCGAACTGCCTTGGCATACGCAGCGGGACCGTCTGGTTGCGATGGTGCAGGCGCTTGCGATTCTGACCGGGACACTGGCGAAGTTTGGCAGAGATGTTGCCCTCCTGATGCAGGCCGAGGTGGGTGAGGTATCGGAAGGCGCCGGCGAGGGACGCGGCGGCTCGTCGACCATGCCGCACAAGCACAATCCGGTGGCGAGCGCAGCGTTGATTGCGATCCATGCGAAGATGCCGGGCCTGCGGCTACGTTGCTGCACGCCATGCCGCAGGAACATGAGCGCGGGCCGGGATTGTGGCAGGCGGAATGGGATACCGTGCCGGAGGCGTTCCGGCTGGCATCTGCTTCGGTCGCGTATGCGATCGAAATTGCGAGAAGGGCTGAAGGTGGATGCGGGACGCATGCAGGCGAACATGGAGGCGACGTTGGGATTGCCGCTGTCGGAGGCGGTGAGTGTGGCCCTTGCGCCCAGGATGGGACGGGTTGCGGCACACGATCTTCTTCGCAGGGCCGCGGATCGGGCGCAGACGGAAAATCGTCGGTTATCCGATGTGTTGAAGCAGATGCCCGAGGTGAAGGCGCAGCTGAGCGATACGGAGATCGATGAGTTGCTCGATGCACGCAACTACCTGGGCAGCGCACAGCGTTTCATTGCACGAGTTACTAGGGGACTATCATGCCAACGACTGAGAGCGGCGGTGTGCGCCTGCACTATGAGGTGAGCGGCAACCCAGGTGGGGCGCTCCTCGTGCTTGCCAATTCGCTGGGATCGAATCTGCACATGTGGGACAAGGTGCTGCCCGCCTTCGAGAGCAGGTACCGGGTACTGCGCTTCGACATGCGCGGTCACGGTGAGAGCAGTGTTTCGCTCCGAACCGTTCACTATCGAGCAATTGGGACGCGATGTGTTGCGGCTGCTGGATGAGGTGGAGGCGGACCGAGCGAGTGTGTGTGGCCTGTCGCTGGGAGGGGTCGTGGCGCTGTGGCTTGGGATTCATGCGCCGGGGCGTTTGCAGCGGTTGATCTTTGCCAATACGGCGGCGCGCATCGGAAGCCAGGAGATGTGGGAGCAAAGGATCGCGACGGTGCGCGACTACGGGCATGGCTCCGCTGGCCGCGGCGACGCTCGAGAGATGGTTTACGCCAGCTTATCGTGCGCACCATCCAGAGGAGATGGAGCACATCCGCGAGATGATCGCAGCGACCGATCCCCGCGGCTACTTGGCGTGTTGTGCAGCGCTGCGCGATGCCGATCTTCGCGCGCAAATCGGGGCGGTAGAAGCAGCGAGCCTGGTGATCACCGGGACGCACGATCCGGCGACGCCTCCCAGCGATGGACGTGCGCTGCATGCAGCCCTGCGGAATTCTCGCTACGTGGAGTTGAATGCTTCCCACCTCTCGGCGTGGGAGTGTGCGGAGGAGTTCGCCGCAGCAGTAGTGCAACATCTTACCGCAGGGGAGGAAATCGATGGATGAGCGAGAACGGCACGAGGCGGGCATGCAAGTGCGGCGGAGCGTGCTGGGAGATGCGCATGTGGATCGTGCGGAAGCGGCGAAGAGCGATCTGGATGCGGAGTTTCAGGATCTGATCACGCGCTATGCATGGGGAGAGATCTGGACGCGTCCGGGCCTGCCGCGGCATACGCGCAGCCTGCTGACCATTGGCCTGATGGTCGCACTGAACCGGGGCGAAGAGCTGCGTCTGCACCTGCGTGCTGCCGCGAACAACGGAGTAACCGCGGAAGAGATTCGCGAGGTGCTTCTGCATTGCGCGATCTATTGCGGAGTTCCCGCGGCGAATTCGGCGTTCCACGCGGCCCGAGAGATCCTGAACGAGCGCCCACGGCGAGGTAATTGGCGAAACATGGCGCGGTTCGAGACACAGGTCGGCATTGTGGGCGCGGGTCCAGCGGGACTGATGCTCTCGCATCTCCTGCATCTCAAAGGAATCCACTCGATTGTGCTGGAAGCAAAGTCACGCGCCTATTGCGAAGAACGAGTGCGAGCCGGGGTCCTCGAGCACACCAGCGTGCAGATGCTGCGCGAAGCCGGGGTGGGCCGAACGGCTCGAGCGCGAGGGGCTTCGCCATGAGGGAATCGAACTGGGGCTGCATGGGGTGCGGCACAGAATTCCATTTGTGGAGCTCACGGGCAAGTGCGTGACGGTTTATGGCCAGCAGGAGGTTGTCAAGGATCTGATCGCGCGGCGAATTGCGGACGGAGGCGATCTGCGTTTCGAGTGCGGAGAAGTGTCGCTCGAAGGAATCGCGTCGGAGAAGCCGCGCATCCGTGTGAACCGGGATGGACATATGAGATGAGATTCGCTGCGAATACATTGCGGGTTGCGATGGGTTTCACGGAATTTGCCGCGGTGCGTTTCCCGAAGGCGCACTGAGCATCTACGAGCGTGCTTATCCGTTTGCGTGGCTGGGAATTCTGGCTGAGGCGGCGCCGTCGCAGGAAGAGCTTGTCTACATGCATCATCCGCGAGGCTTTGCGCTTTACAGCATGCGCTCGCCGACGGATCACGCGGCTCTATCTGCAGTGCGCCCCGGATGAGGATATTGCGCAGTGGAGCGACGACCGGATCTGGAGCGAACTGCAAACGCGCTTGAGTTGCACGGATGGGTGGCGGCCGACTGAGGGCCGCATTCTGCAAAAGGGTGTAACCGGGATGCGGAGCTTTGTGGCCGAGCCGCTGCAGTATGGCCGTTTGTTTCTTGCCGGAGATGCAGCGCATATTGTGCCGCCAACCGGCGCGAAGGGCATGAACCTTGCATTTGCGGATGTGCATTATCTGGCCGAAGCGCTGGGAGCAGTTTTATTGCGATGGAGATGGGCGAAGCTTGGAAAACTACTCGGAGACTTGCCTGCGACGGATCTGGAAGGCGCAGCGCTTCTCCTGGTGGATGACATCGCTGCTGCATCGGTTTGAGAATGAGCTCTGCATTCGACCGCAAGCGGCAGCTGGCGGAGTTGGAGTATGTGATCAGCTCGCGGGCGGCTGCAACTTCGCTTGCGGAAAACTATGTGGGACTTCCGCTTGAGGTCTAGCGGGAGTGGATCGAATGCGAGATAGAGAGAGGACGAAAGAATGGCGAACTACGAGGGACGCTGGACCACCGTACGCGTCGAGGTGGAAGAGGGCATCGGCTGGGTGACGCTGAACCGGCCGGAGAAGCGCAACGCGATGAGTCCCACGCTGAATCGCGAGATGCGCGAGGTGCTGGAGGCGCTGGAACTCGATGGAGAAGTCAAGGTGCTGGTGCTGACGGGCGCAGGGGAGTCGTGGACCGCGGGCATGGACCTGAAGGAATATTTCCGTGAAGTCGATCAGGCGCCGGAGATCGTGCAGGAAAGGATGCGGCGCGATGCGTCCACGTGGCAATGGAAGCTGCTGCGGATGTACGCGAAGCCGACCATCGCGATGGTGAACGGATGGTGCTTCGGCGGCGGATTCTCGCCGCTGTGGCGTGCGACCTGGCGATCGCGGCGGATACCGCGGTGTTTGGGCTGTCTGAGATCAACTGGGGCATTCCCCCGGGCAACCTGGTGAGCAAGGCGCTCGCGGACACGGTGGGACAGCGAAAGGCGCTCGAGTACATCATGACCGGCGAGACCTTCACCGGGAACGCAGGCCGCGGAGATGGGGCTGGTGAACCGTGCCGTTCCGCTGGCGCAGCTTCGTGACGAAACGATTGCTCTGGCGCGTAAGCTCGCCGCGAAAAATCCGGTAGTGCTTGCGCGCGGCCAAGCACGGCTTCAAACGCTGCCGTGAACTCACTTGGGAGCAGAGCGAGGACTATCTCTACGCAAAGCTGGATCAGGCGCAGTTGCGCGATCCGGAGCACGGCCGCGAGAAGGGGTTGAAGCAGTTCCTGGACGAAAAAAGCATCAAGCCGGGATTGGAGAGCTATCGGCGTTGAACTGCGGAGCGGGAGACAGCTATCTTGATCGAGCTAGAACAGGTGCGGGGCACCCAGGTGGATTTTGACCGCCTGCTTCGGCCGGGCTCCATCGCGCTGATCGGCGCTTCTGCGACGCCCTGGTTCGCTGGGAGAATGTGTTCTCGACAATTTGGAGAAATCCGGGTACGCAGGGAAGCTTCACCTGGTGAACCCGAAGCGGCCCGTAATTCGGGGCGCGCGTGTCGCTGGGCTCCATCGAGGAACTACCGGAGGGAATCGATTGTGCGGTGCTGGCGATTCCCGGCGGCGCCGTTCTTGCCTCGGCGCGCGCCTGCGCGCAAAGGGGGATAGGCAGCCTCATCGTGTTCTCGGCGGGCTTTGCCGAGGGCGGCGAGGAGGGACGCGAGGCGCAACGCGAGCTGACGCGAATTGCCGCGGAGCACGGGATGCTCCTCGAGGGGCCCAATTGCCTGGGGATGGTGAACTACGTCGATCGCATCCCGTTAACGTTTGTCGCAACTCCGCCGCAACCTGGCCCGCATGCATCGGGTGCGGCAATTATCTCGCAGAGCGGCGCGCTGGCCGCGGTGATCGCGGTGAACATGCGCCGACACAGGATTCCGCTGACGTATTCGGTCTCTACCGGAAACGAGGCTGCGACCGGTGTGGAGGACTTTCTCGAACATCTCATTCGGCGATGAGACGACCCGCGTCTTTGCGCTTGTGGTGGAACAATTCCGGCAGCCGAAGCGGTTTCTTGGAATTGGCGCGCAGAGCGCGGGCGGCCGGCAGGTTTATCGTTTTGCTGCACCCGGGCCGGAGCAAGGCGGCTCGAGCAGTCGGCGGCCACGCATACCGGCGCGCTTGCCGGCGACTACGGCAGTGATGCACACGCTTGTGACCCATGCCGGCGTGATCCACGTGGAGAGCATGGAAGAGCTGGTCGACGTTGCACAGATACTCGTGCGCTGCCCCGAGTTGCCCGCAGGCGGACCGGCGATCTTCACCGAGTCCGGCGCGTTCAAAGCGCTGGCCCTGGACCTGTGTGAGCAGGTGAGCCTCCGGCTTCCGGCTCTCTCCTCGGCTGCGGAGCGTGCGCTGCGCCAGGCCTTGCCTGCGTTCATCCCACCGTCGAATCCGCTGGACCTTACGGCGCAGGGGCTGGTGGATCCAGGCCTGTATCGGCGTACCCTGCCTGCAGTCCTGGAGGACGATGGCTTCGGAAGTGTGCTGCTCGGAATCATCCTGACGGACCCGGGGACGACCGCCATCAAGCTGCCTCCGATCGTCGACGCAATCCGCGCGCTCCGGCCGAGCAAGCCGATAGTTTTTGCCGCCCTGGACGAAGGGGCGCCGTTCGAATTCGCAGAACTGGACCAGCTGCGCGAGCTAGGCGTTGCCTGCTTCCCGTCGCCGGAAAGAGCCATTCGCGCCCTGGCGTATGTAACCCGGCTTGCATTGCACGACGGCGCGGGACGCGTGCTCCAGGAAGAGAACGGGAGAGTTCTCAATTTGCCTCCGGGAATTTTGCCTGAATACAAGAGCAAGCGATTGCTCGCGGACTACGAAATCGCGATCCCGGAAGGACGGCTTGTCACGTCAAGTGACCAGGCTGTAAGTGTTGCGCGCGAGTTGGGGTTTCCGGTGGCGTTGAAGGCGCAGGCTGTTGCTCTGCCGCACAAATCCGATGCGGGCGGCGTGCTGCTCGGAATGGAGTCGGAAGAAGCGGTTGCTGAGGCTTGGTCTCTGCTGCAGAACAATATCGAGCGCTTGCGGCCGGGACTGATGCTGGAGGGAGTGCTGGTGGAGCGCATGGGCGACAAAGGCCTGGAGCTGATTGTAGGCGCACGCAACGACCAGGACTGGGGGCCAGTACTGCTGGTGGGCTCTGGTGGGGTGCTTGCGGAGGCCCTCGAGGACGTGCGGATCCTGCCGGCAGATCTTCCGTCGCCGGCGTTTCAAGAAGCATTGCATGGGCTGCGCTGCGGCGCGTTGTTGCGCGGTTTTCGCGGCACACCGGAGCTCGATGTGGCGGCGGTTGCTGAGGTGTTGTATCGGCTGGCTCAGCTGGTACGAGCGAATCCTGAGATTGCCGAGGTTGAGATTAATCCGCTTGTGGTTTACCCAAAAGGGTGCGGCACTCTTGCACTGGACGCACTGATCCGCGTGGCCAAATCACGTGAAGGAAGCTGTTAGGAAACGAGAAACGAACATGAACGAAACACTGCTCCTGATTGGCGGAGAGTGGGTGCACGCGGCCCCCGTATCCAATGGCGTCCGGTTCTTTCATCGACTGAATCCCATCAGCGATAAACCAGTTACCAGAGCTGCAGCGGGTGGAGTGGCCGATGTGCAGGCGGCGGTGAAGGCAGCCGCCGAAGCTTTTCCGGCGTGGGCGGCAACAGGGCCGGGGATGCGTCGCGACCTGCTGCTACGGGCCGCGGATGTCCTGGCGGCGCACCAACGCGAATTTATCGCAAACATGATTGCTGAAACGGGTGCGACGGAAGGATGGGCGGCTTTCAATATTGCATTTGGCGCTTCCGTACTGCGCGAGGCTGCCGCGATGACGACGCAGGTGACCGGGGAGATCATTCCGAGCGACGTCCCCGACAACCTCGCCATGGCTATTCGCCAGCCCCTCGGTGTGTGCGTAGGCATTGCGCCCTGGAACGCACCCGTCATTCTCGGCGTTCGGGCCATCGCCATGCCTCTGGCTTGTGGAAACACGGTCATATTCAAGGCGTCGGAGGCGTGCCCCGCGGTGCATTGCTTAATCGGGACGGTTTTCGAGGAGGCTGGTTTACCCAGCGGCGTTTTGAACATCCTGACCAATGCTCCCAGCGATGCCGCGCAGGTTGTCGGCGCATTGATCGATCATTCTGTTGTGCGGCACATCAACTTCACCGGCTCTACGCGCGTGGGACGGATGATCGCAGAGCGCGCCGCGCGACACCTGAAACCGGTGCTGCTCGAACTGGGAGGCAAAGCTCCTCTCATAGTCCTGGATGATGCTGATCTCGACGCAGCAGTCGATGCTGCAGCATTCGGCGCGTTTATGAACCAAGGGCAGATCTGCATGTCTACAGAGCGGATCGTTGTGGATGAGCGCGTGGCGGACGACTTCGTGGCGCGACTTTCTGCGAAGGCTGCAGCGCTGCCGCTCAAGGATCCGGCCCTGGGGCCGACGGTCCTGGGTGCGGTGGTAGATAGGCAGTCGGCGGATAAGATCTCCGCATTGATAGAGAATGCGGTGGAGAACGGAGCGCGCCTTTGTGCCGGAGGCAAGCGTGACCGCACGCTCATGCAGGCGACAGTGCTGGATCGCGTGACCTCTGCGATGCAGATTTACGCTGAAGAGTCATTTGGACCCGTGGTAACAGTGGTTCGGGCGAAGAACGATGAAGAGGCTCTTCGTATTGCAAACGACACGGAGTATGGTTTGTCGGCGGCGATCTTCAGCCGTGATATCGCTCGCGCGTGGAGCCTGGCTCGGCGCTTGGAGAGTGGAATCTGCCATATTAACGGGCCCACTGTGCACGATGAGCCACAGATGCCATTTGGCGGGGTCAAGGCATCGGGTTATGGCCGCTTCGGTGGTAAGGCTGCTATCGACGAGTTCACTATGCTCCGCTGGATTACCATTCAGACGGGCGCCCGTCATTATCCGTTCTAGTGCCGTGATTCCGATAGTCTCGCAGGGCTTGTTGCGCACAGCCTCTCCACTTAAATCCCCCACCCGAGCGGGAACGGCGGCATCGGTGATGTTGTTGGAGTGGGGGCTCGAGTGGGATACCCAGCACTCGACGCCTCAGTCTTCAGGTTTGTCATTAGGAGGTACCCGCGAAAGAGGTTGCCGGGAAACCGGATCAATATTCTAGCGTTGATAAAACGTCGACGGGGTGCAGACGGTTAAGACTCGTGAACGCTGCAGACCTCATAGCCGTGCCGGGTAACCAGGGCATCGCGTTCGGCAGACTTCACTTCGCCTTACTGCACTCATAGCAGTGCCAGCAACAACCGCGCTTCCGATGTTGGCTAGGCGCGGTAGTCTGCGCGCCTGCACAAGAAGGAGACCGAAGGACACCGTCCCAAAATTGGACGGCGTTAGCTCCCGTTTCTCGAGTGATTCCCAGCCATCATGGAGTTCTAGCACCAGCGTCTTCTCATGAAGATCTGCTCTTTGGCCGATAACTAGGAAAATCTCTCACTTACTCACGATCGAGGGAGGTGGCTCAATAACAAACAAA
The DNA here is from genome assembly GCA_963746595.1 of uncultured Acidobacteriaceae bacterium. Taxonomy (GTDB): domain Bacteria; phylum Acidobacteriota; class Terriglobia; order Terriglobales; family Acidobacteriaceae; genus PALSA-350. Next base: position 12,830 of record CAVVBS010000001.1, on the reverse strand, counting down.
GGGCCTGCTCTTCTCAGCGCCATAGTCAAAGCGATCGAGTCGATCGATCTAAGTCACGGCTCAGGTTCATTCGCCTATCGCTCTAGGAGATACCTCCGGGCCATAAGTAGTAAAACAACTGCGGTGAAAACGATGTTTGCCCAGGCATTCCGATGATCGATCTCAAGAACAAGGTTAAGCCGGGAACCGGCTCTGGTCATAGGGGCAGAGAACAGCAGGATGGCCCTGACGGCATCACAGAATCTCGACGCCAGGAAGCGCTCCTCAAGACCGGCGCGTTACAGGACGCCATTCTCAATAGCGCCTATTTCTCTAGTATCGCCACGGATGAAAAAGGCGTTATTCAGATTTTCAATGCCGGCGCGGAACGGATGCTCGGATTTGCCGCACTCGACGTCGTCAATCGGGTCACACCTGCTGACATCTCTGATCCGCGGGAACTGATCGCGCGGGCGGCGAGCCTGAGCCTGGAGTTGAATACCCCGATCGCGCCAGGGTTTGAGGCGCTGGTCTTCAAGGCCTCGCGCGGCATCGAAGATATTTATGAGCTCACCTACATCCGCAAGGACGGCAGCCGCGTGCCCGCCATCGTCTCCGTTACCGCACTGCGCGATGCGAAAAAAAACATCATCGGCTATTTATTAATCGGCACCGACAATACGGCTCGCAAGCAAGTCGAGGCGGCGCAGGCGCTCCTCGATCAACGGTTGCGCGATAGCACCGGGCGGCTGCAGGCCATTCTCGACACCGTGGTGGACGGCGTCCTTACCATCGACGAGCATGGCAACGTCGAGACACTCAACCCGGCCGGCGAGCGCATCTTCGGGTACGCGGCCAGCGAAGTCGTGGGGCACAACATCAAGATGCTCCTGCCCGAGGCCTGCCACACCGAACACGACGATTATCTCGAACATCGCCGCAAAACCGGCGAGGCCAGCGTCATCGGCGTTCGACGCGAACTCCTGGGAAGGCGCAAGGAAGGCAGCACCTTTCCCCTCGAGCTTGCCCTGAACGAGATGAGGCTGGGCGGTGAACGCCGGTATACCGGCATAGCGCGCGACCTCAGCGAGCGCAAGCAGGCTGAGGAACAACTCAACCTGTTCTTTACCCTCTCGCTCGACATACTGGGTATCTGGACAATGGATGGCTACTTCACACGCGTCAGCCCGGCGTTCTCCAAGACCCTGGGCTGGACCGCTGAAGAGATCATGTCCCGGCCCCTCGTTGAGTTCGTACATCCCGACGATCGCGCTGCCACCCTTCACGAGATAGAGAAGATGGCCAGCACCGGAGAAGACGTCCTGCAATTCGAAAACCGCTATCTGCACAAAGACGGCTCAGTCCGCGTGCTGTCTTGGCGATCGGTGCTCTATGAAGGCGGAGTCGCCTTCAGCAGCGCACGCGACGTCACCGGTGTAAGAGAAGCCGAACAGGCGGTGGTGGCCACTAAGGACGCCTTCCTGGCCACCATGAGCCACGAAATCCGCACCCCCCTCAACGGACTGCTGGGCATGCTTGAGTTGCTCTCCCTATGGGAGCTCGATGGCGAGCAAGGCGAGACGTTAGAGATCGCGCGAGATTCCGGGCGAAGCCTGGTCCGCATCATCGACGACATCCTCGATTTCGGCAAGATCGCCGCCGGGAAACTCGAAATCCGGACCAGCCCCGTGTCCATTCAGCAACTCCTGCGCCGGACCATCAATACCTTCCATGCAGTGGCCAGCGCCAAGGATCTCATCCTGAAACAGACCGTGGACCCGCGCATCAGTCCGTCGCTGCTGGCTGATCCTATGCGGGTGTCGCAGATTCTCAACAATCTCGTGAGCAACGCGCTCAAATTCACCACCGAGGGACACGTGGAAGTTCGGGCCGAGCTGCTCGGGCGGCAAGACGGCGCCGACACCGTTCGCCTGTCGGTGAAGGATACCGGCATCGGCATGGAGCCGGAAGTGCAACAGCGGCTGTTCCAACCCTTCGAACAGGCGAGCGTGTTTACCGCGGGCCTGTATGGTGGTACCGGCCTTGGGTTATCGATAAGCCGCCGCCTGGCCGAGATGATGGGCGCCACCATCGAGGTGAAAAGCGCGCTCGGCGAAGGAGCCACCATGAGCGTGACGCTCACGCTGCCGGTCTCCCAAACCGCGCCCCCCGAACTTGACAGCAAGGCAATCAAGACCGTCTCACCCCTGATCGAGGCCCCTGCACCGGGTGCAGGTCCACTGGTCCTGGCGGTGGACGACCACTCGACCAATCGCACCTTGCTGGCGCGCCAGATCGTGGCCTTGGGGCTTCGCGTGCAGACCTCGGTCGACGGGGAGGAGGCACTTGCCATGTGGCAGCGCAGTGAGCGCGGCGCCATCGCCCTGGTGCTCACCGACTGCAACATGCCGCAGTTGGACGGCTATGGCCTGTCACGGGCTATCCGCGAGATTGAGGCCAGGGAAGGCCGGCCGCGGACACCCGTCATTGCCTGGACCGCCAATGTGCTCCCCGCCGCTGTGGCGTTATGTCACGCCGCGGAGATGGACGATATTCTGACCAAGCCCGCCGGCTTGGCCGCCCTGAAGAAGACCCTGTCCAAGTGGTTACCGTTCACCGCGCCCCCGCCCGACGGGCCAGACGGTGCCGTCGATGTCGAAGCGAGCGCCGTCCCCATCGACCTTGTGGAGCTGGATAAGATTGCTGCAACTGCCACCGACCGGGCGGAGATCCTGTTGGATTTCATCACCCAGACCCGATCCGATCTCACCGCACTCCACTCGGCCGTGGCGATGCAGAATCTTCCCGCCCGGGTGCGCATCGCCCATCGCATGAAGGGTTCAAGCCGCATGGTGGGGGCGCGTGACCTGGCCGCCGCCTGTGAAGCAATGGAGCGCGCCGTCGCACGGATCACCTGCGGACGAAGCCCTGGCGGCGATGGACCTGACCATGGCGCGGCTTGAAGCGCATCTTGCCCAAACCACTCTCGTCCTTGCGGAGCAGAAATGATGGCCGCCGACGGCTTGACCGTGTTGGTAGCCGAAGATGATGATTTCCAGCGCCGAACCGTCGCCCGCATGCTGCGCTCCATGGGCGCGTTGAAGGTGGTAGAGGCGGGTGACGGCAAGCAGGCGTTGACCGTCCTTCAAGGACCCGCTTGCGTCGACGTGGTGCTCTGCGACCTGGATATGCCGGAAATGGACGGCATGGAATTCCTCCGTCATCTGGGGCAGGCGCACAGTAACGCCGCAGTCATCATCTGCAGCGCGCAGGAGCGGTCATTGCTGGTCTCGGTGGAGAAAATGGCCCATGCCTACGGCGTCCGCCTACTGGGTGCAATTGAGAAGCCCGTGACCCGCGATAGGCTCGAGGACCTGATTGCAGGCTGTCAACTTGCCTTGCCGTCGACGCGCAGTGCCGCCGGCGTCACCAGCTTCACTCTCGACCAGGTTCTCAGCGGCCTCGAAGAGAAGCAGTTCGAACCCTTCTTCCAGCCCCAGGTAAAGATGGCAACGGGCCAAACCATTGGCGCCGAGGCGCTCGTCCGCTGGCGTCATCCCGAGCATGGCTTGGTCGGCCCGAACGCGTTCATCAGCTTGCTCGAACGGAGCGGAAAAATCGATGAGCTCACGTTCCCTATCCTGGAACAGGCAGTGCATGCCTGCCGCGCATGGCGTGCAAGCGGATGGGCGTTGACCGTTTCGGTCAATCTGTCGCTCGTCTCGCTGGCCAACACGACGCTTGCCGACCGCCTCATAGAGGCCGTGAGCTCGTCCGGGCTTGACCCGGATCAGGTGATATTCGAAATAATGGAAACCGTGGCTATGACTGAGGTCGCCGTCGCCCTGGAAAATCTTACTCGCCTGCGTATGCGAGGTTTCGGGCTTTCGGTCGACGACTATGGGACCGGTTTTTCCAGCCTGCAGCAGTTAACCCGCGTCCCCTTCACCGAAATCAAGATTGACCAGGAGTTTGTGCGCGGCTGCGCGACCAACCCCTCTTCGCGCACCATCGTCGAGTCGAGCGTGGAAATGGCGCGTCGCCTTGGCATCACCAGCGTCGCGGAAGGCGTGGAAACACAGCAAGACTGGGATGTGCTGAAGGCGGCGGGCTGTGATGTGGCACAGGGTTACTTCATTGCCAAGCCGCTGGAAAGCAATTCGTTTCTGGCCTTCTGCAGCGCTGAATCGACGCGCTGAGATCAAACCGGTCACACAGCGAGCGGCCAAGGCGGAAGTGAAGCCTCATGCGCCTTTCTGTGAAGAAAGCCGCGTACGCAAACCTACCCGTCCCCGAAAGATGCGAGCTGCGGAAGTAAGATGGCGGCATGGCAAATCTGACTTTGATTTACGGCATGAGGCTGCTTCCTTCCGAGGAGGCGATCGAGGTGGGCGACGCCCTGGTGACGCTCAAAAACGGCAAACAAGCGCACGTGACCATGCATGTGCTGGAGGGCAGCCGGGAAGAAATCGAAAATCAGTTGCGGCAGAGCATCGAGGCCTTCTTCGACTTCTATCCCGAAATCTAGCCTTGGATCGCACCACCTGCGTTTACGGACATGGATCTTTCGACCGGCGCATCTCATCTACTCTAGTAGTGGAGAGTGTCTGAATGGCCGAGATTTCAACCCTTCCCCCTTCGGTGAAGAATCTTCCAGCCCGTCCCCGGGTGGTCGTGGTCGGCGGCGGTTTCGCCGGCTTGAGCGCCGGTATGGCGCTGGCCGATATGGCGGTCGACGTAACCCTCATCGATCGCCGCAACCACCACACCTTCCAGCCCCTGCTCTATCAGGTCGCGCTGGCCGTCCTTTCCCCGGCCGATATTGCGCAGCCCATTCGCTCCATCTTTTCGAAAAAGCGGAATATCGAAGTATTGATGGACGAGGTCATCGCCATCGAGGCCGATAACCGGCGCGTGCACCTGCACAGTGGCGCGAAGCTCTCCTACGACTATCTAATCCTGGGCACCGGCTCCACCCATTCCTACTTCGGCCACGATGACTGGGCCCGCAACGCGCCCGGCCTGAAGACCGTTGAGGATGCAACCGAAATCCGCCGCCGGGTGCTGCTGGCCTTTGAGCTGGCAGAGCGGGAGATGGTAGAGACCGGCGCCCATCCGGTACTGAACTTCGTCGTCATTGGGGGAGGACCAACCGGAGTCGAGTTAGCCGGCGCCATCAGCGACATCTCCAAGCTCTACATGCGCCACGATTTCCGCCACATCGATCCCTCCAAAGCCGCAGGTGATCATCATCGAGGGTTCGCCCCGCATTCTGGCCGCCTATCCGGAGGATCTGTCGAAAAAGGCGGTCCAGCAGTTGCAGCAATTAGGAGTCGAAGTGCGCACCGGAACAAGTGTGACCGACGTGAAGCCCGGCTATGTGGTGGTCGGCGGAAAACGGGTGGACGCAGTGGTCACCCTCTGGGCTGCCGGCGTCCAGGCCTCGCCCGCTGGGCAAAATGCTGGGCGTGCCGACGGATAAGCGTGGTTGCGCCATCGTCGACATCTACCTGAATCCGCCCGGCCACCCGGAGATTTTTGTCTGCGGCGATCTGGCCCATGTGGAAGAAGACGGACGTCAAATCCCCGGCGTAGCCCAGCCTGCCATGCAGATGGGCCGCCACGCCGCGCAGATGATCGCCCAGGACATGGCCGGCAAGCCGCGAACCAAATTCCACTATTTTGACAAAGGCGACATGGCCACCATCGGCCGCCATGCAGCCGTCGCCAACGTGCGCTGGCCCTTCAAGGCGCATTGGTCTGGCATCCTGGCGTGGCTCTCCTGGGTGTCGGTGCATCTGTTCTTCCTGATTGGCTTTCGCAATCGCCTGGCGGTCTTCTTTTCCTGGGCCTGGACCTATCTGACCTTCAACCGCGGCGCGCGCCTCATCACCGGCAGTCCAATCCTGCCCGGTTGGGGTCAGCAGGAGGGCATTCGCCCCCAGATCCTGGACGCTCCCCTGGACCTGACATCACCCAGGCCGCCCATGACACCCATGAGCCCACCGGCTCCCATGGAGGAGCCAAGGGCTGCCGTGAAGTAGCGATTCGGCGGAACTAAACCGTGACGGGTTGGCTGGTGTTGACGTTGACGTGGGTCAGCCAGCCGAAGCGATCCGGCCGCAGCCCGTGGGCGATGCCCAGGTACTCCTCGGAGAGCTGCTTGCTGATCGGTCCGATGGTGCCGTCCCCAATGGGGATGCGATCCACCGAACGAATCGGGTGCACCTCGGCCGCCGTGCCGGTGAAGAACGCCTCGTCGGCGATGTAAAGCAGTTCGCGCGGCATAGCCTGTTCCACAACGGGGATGCCAAGATGGCGGGCAATGGTGAGCACCGAATCGCGCGTGATCCCGGAGAGCACCGAATTGGCCAGAGGCGTGGTGTAGATCACACCATTGCGCACCACGAAGAGATTCTCCCCCGAGCCTTCTGACAGATTGCCGAAGACATCGAGCGCGATGCCCTTCGGAGTAGCCGTTGGCTATCGGCCTCCATGCGAATCAGCTGGGAATTCAGGTAATTGCCGCCGGCCTTAGCCAGCGCGGGAAGCGTATTGGGGGCCATCCGGTTCCAGGAGGAGATGCACACATCCGCGCCCTCGTCCCCGGCCACGTACTTACCCCACGAATAGTTGGCGATGAACACTTCGATCGGCGTGCCTTTGGGGCTGACGCCCATCTCTCCATAACCGCGCAGCGCGATGGGCCGGATGTAGCAAGGTGCGACACCGTTGCTCTCCACCAGGCCGACCACTGCGCTCGACAGTTGCTCCAGCGAATAGGGCAGTGGCATGCGATAGATCTTGGCTGAATCCAGCAGTCGCTGCATGTGTTCGGGAAGGCGAAAAATGGCCGCTCCCTGAGGTTGTGCATAGCAGCGAATGCCTTCAAAAACGGACGAGCCATAATGCACGACATGGCTCATCACATGGATCTGGGCCTTATCCCAGGGCACTAAATTTCCGTTGTGCCATATCTTGGCGGTAGGCGTGATGGGCATCGACAACAGCTCCCTTCGATTGAAGTTTCGATTATATCTGTCGCAACCGATGAACCTGCGGTTGTAAGTTGAGTGCATGTACGGACCAGCAAGCATCGCGATGGACACCCTGCACTCGAACTATGTGCGATTCTCAGTGCTGGCCGTCAGTTCCATTTTCTTTCTCGTCGATCCCTTTGCCGCCATCCCGGCCTTTCTTGCCATCACCGCCGGTGCTGATCGTAAGCGGCAACAGCGCATGGCCCGTCGCGGAGCGCTGACCTGCCTGATCGTATTGACGACCTTTGCCCTTGCCGGCAAGCTGATCTTCCGCATGTTCGGCATCACGCTGCCGGCCTTCGAAATAGCCGGCGGTGTAATCCTGCTGCTCATTGGAATCGACATGATCGAGGCCAGGCGTTCGCCCACCCAGGAGTCGAGCGACGAGACCGCGGAGGCAACCTCCAAGGACGACGCCGGCATCGTGCCTCTGGGCATTCCCATGCTGGCCGGCCCAGGCGCAATCTCCAGCGTCATGATCCTGGTAGGGCAAGCGCTGAAGCCCTGGGAACTGGGGGTAGTTTTGGGAGCCATTGTCTTGACCGCCTGGGTCAGCTACCTGATCCTGAACGGCGCCAACCGCGTGCGCGGCTTCATGGGGGAAACAGGCATCCGCATCCTGGTCCGCATCATGGGCCTGCTGCTGGTGGCCCTCGCAGTGCAATTCTTCATCAACGGTCTAACCGACCTGGGCCTGATCGCCAAATTCCAATAGCTGTTTCTGTTCTGTCCATCCGATCTGACGGCTTTTGAATAAAAGTCACCGCCCCACCCTTGTCATCCCGCCTGCCCCGGCGTGCCGTGGGACCGA